>JAXMBJ010000006.1:0-4800000 GCA_046349895.1 Pirellulales bacterium
CGTGCGTCACCGTCGCCGTCCGTCGCTTCGCCCGATCGCCGCAGGTCCCCCACAGTCTGTGGGCGAGCCAAACGACAAGGATTTCAGAATCGAGCTCGCCGAGCCCACGACTGTGGCGGGGCCAGAGGCAGGGCGAGTGACGACGGTCGACGAAGGGAAGGGGAAAGCGGGGCGGCCCCCCGTGGCCCACCTTTCCAGAGCCCGAGCCTGACAGAGCGCGCCGTCGCTAAAGCAATCGCCATTCAAAGGGTACTGAACGCATGCTCATGCCAATTCACCCACAGATTCTGCCGAAGAGCCAAATTTTGAAGTGCGCGAAGAATAATGGCCCGGTAGACCGATAGCCGGTCGAGTACCGCTGCGCTGAGTACGAGTACCGCTGCGCTGAGTGCGAGTACCGCTGCGCTGTGTGCGAGGAGTCGGCCGACCGGTGCCTCGCTTCATGCTCCGCGGAGAATTTTTCAGGATTGGCGCGCAAGAATCTTCGCTCGATTGGATCTAGGGACTGCAGGGCCGAACGGCATCTGATGCCGAGAGCGCGGACCACCCGGCCCGAATTCAGACACCCGAGTATCAATGGAGCAAAGATCATGACCGACTGTCACTCGTCCCGAATGAACCAGAATGTGCACCGATTTGCGAATTGGCGGAGGGCCCGGCGCGCCGTGATGAAGCGCCGGGTTCGGTCGCCACTTTGAGATTTCCCCATCGGCCGCGCTTAAGACCAGCAGCCCTGACGATTACTGGCGTAGCCTCAGCCGCGCGGGCTATCGGCTCGCCTGTTTGTTGTCGGCCGGTCGCACTCGGACCAGCTTCATGATCCGGCCCGACACGTTCCAGTCCTGCACGTAAAGATTTCCGTCGGCGTCCCAGTACGACCCGTGCGTGCCGCTGAAGATCCCTTCCATCCACTGGTCTTGGGGAATGTTGAAATTCCCTCCTTTTTCCGGATCGGGATTGTGTCCGAGCACGGCGATGATCGTGTTGTTCTTGTCCAGAATCACCAACCGGCCCTGCAGATCGGGGACGGAAACGTAATCGCCTTGCACACTCGCTGAGGTCGGCATCCCCAAGCCGGTAACCACTTCGGCGATGAACTTCCCGTCCAGATCATAGTGCAGCAATCGTCCCTTCGGCTCGTGATTACGATCGCAGATCAGCAATCGCGGCGGTTCGTAACGCGTATCGAGCGTCATTCCGTGAGCCGTATTGAATTCTTGCGGACCGTTTCCTTTCTGACCGAAGTGCATCAGGTACTTTCCTGTCTTGTCGAACTTGAAAATGTGGTTGCTGGCGTAACCATCCGACAGAAAAATGTCGCCGTTCGGAGCTACCGTAATGGCCGTCGGACTGAACTGCTTCAGATCCAGCCCCGAATCCTTCGGAAACGGGAGCTTCAGAACGATCTCACCGGTATGAGCGTTGAATTTAATCCCTTCAGCGTTGGCGTTGCGGGCGCCGTAAATGAATTCAGCGTCTCCCTCCGTCCGGATCTCCATGTCGTGGATGTTCGCGTACTTGTCGCCCAGATATTCCTGCACCACCTTCCCATCGGGACTGAAAACCACCACACCCTTTTGAGCACTGGTGTAGATGTTTCCCGCCTTGTCGATGACGACGGCACCGTGCGTCGGGCCCAGAGCCGACTCGCCCGAAGGCCGCAGCCCCCAGCCGGGGACCGTATCGAAGGTCATGATGCCGCATCCCATGCGCACGGGCTGAGGAAGTTCAAACGCCACTGCCTCCTGATAAACTGCCCCGTGACACAACACCAATGCTAGTCCCAGGCCCCCAACGCACAACTTGTTCCACATTTCAGGATCTCACTGACTGCCAGCTTCAGAAACTCCCGCCGCGGGTCCGCCCGCCCAGGCGGTCATCATAGCGGGCACCACTTCAAACGCAACTGTCGGCCGCCGTTTTGCCCAGCCCAGGCTCGCGGGGAACGGAGGTGGAACGGTCGAGATCATGGGCCCTGGCGGACCTGATTCACCTGCCGACGCACCTCGGCCGTGATGCGGTCTTCGACATCGCCAGACCAGCGAAAGGCAGGTCGACCATATTCAAACAGATTCGGTCCCCCTTCGTATCCCCCCTCTTCCCACACTCGCCGCGACGGAATGTAAGCCACCATGTCGTCGACGTACCCGCACACCCACGTCCCCGGTCCGAACTCCCGTTTGAACTTGAGCGCATAGTCGACCACCACTTCCGCTCCCATCCCGATCACGGTCATTTCCTTACCCAATCTCCACACGTGAATCGGATAGGGATACTCCGCTTCAAACTCCTGGTTCGACGCCAGCCGGTCCAGCATGCGACGAGCCCAGCGGGCACGAATCGGATTCGCGTCGGCCAGCAACGGCTCCAGCGTCGGTCGGTCCACGCCCCGCTCATAGGCCAGAGGAATCAGCTGATACTCCATTTGCAGCTGGTCGCCGATCGATTCCAGCGGCCCGTCCAGTGTCCGCTCCACAGCGTCTGCCAGCTCATGCCCATAGCGCTCACAGAGTTCCACCGACCGCCGCGGCAACGGGTTTAGATCCCCTCCGCACGTATTGACGAACATGGCCGCAGCGCCCGGATGCTCGGCCTCGATCTCCAGTTGAGCAAACCCCGGATAGTCGCCGCACCACGAATTGAAATTCAACGTCGTCGGATGGCAGGCATATCCGAAGACGATCGCCATGGGCTCACCGCCCTCTCGAGTCACCTTCAGCACGGGGACTGAATGGTCCACCGGTCCGGCCAGGGGGCGTCCCGATGCGATACGCTCGGCAACCTCTGCTTCGGGATTGTTGCGTCGATTCACGGCAAAACCAGCCTGCCCCGCCCCCTGCTTCAATTCCACCGGCTCCATTCGCTGCAGTGCCTCGCCGACCGTTCGCACCGTCAGCTCGACCATCTGAGCCGTATAGTCGGCGACGAGCCGCTCTTGCATCGCATCGACTGGATAGTAATCGATCAAGTCGTCGCCCAATCGCGGACCACAGTGATTATGCGAGAACGAGAACATCACCGCGTCCCGCTCCAGTCCATACTGTTCACGCAGCCGCTCAAAGACCTGGTCACTCATGCCGCGAGGGACGCCCTGAAAGTCGCTCGTGATCAAGACCGCACGGTGCCCCGCTCCGTCCTTCAATGCCAACACTTTCAGCCACAGATCATGGATCTTGCCGTCAGGGGCTCGGCGCGTCCCATACCCGGCGAGCCAAACAGGAGATTCAGGAGTGATCACGGCCCGGGCCGTCCCACCTTCCCACTCGGCGCTGGCCGGCCTCACCCACCCAGTCAAGGCGACGATCAACATCACCCCCAGCTCGACACGCCATGTCCGTGTCCGTGTCCGTGTCGATAACGATGACCATGTCTTGCCGTTGGACGTTCCCGCGATCCAATTGCCTAGCACGCTTCCTCCTCTCGCCATTACCTTCCCGTCGCAGCGTTGCTCGCAAGACGTCCGTTTGGCCGCCCACGCGCACGGCATTTCCTGAACAGTTCAAATCCAACCTCGTCGCAGCAACCACATTTTGACACCCTGAGTCACCAGCATGTAGGCCAGCAGGGTGAGTGCCAGCAGAGGCCAGTAGAGCGCCGGAAGTGGCGTGAAGCCGAGGTAAGTCCCCAGCGGCGAATCGGGAATCATCACCCCCAAGGCCATGATGCTCAGCGAAGTAAGCAGCAGCGTGCGGGAGGATCGGCTCTGCAAAAACGGAATCCGGTTCGTCCGAATGATATGAATGATCAAGGTCTGGGTCAGCAGACTCTCGACGAACCAGCCGGTCTGGAAGAGGCTCTTGCTATGAGCGGCCGCATCGGGCGTGGAGACGTTCCAGCAGCCAAAGACATACAGCATCATCAGATAGGTGGTGTAGTCGAAGATCGACGAACACGGACCGATGAAGAGAATAAACCTGGCGAGCTTCGAAATGTCCCACGGCCGTGGCTTCTGAATCTGCTCGGGATCTACCGCGTCCGTCGGGATCGCCGTCTGGCTGATATCGTACAGCAGATTGTTCGCCAGAATCTGAATCGGCGCCATCGGCAGGAACGGGACGAAAACACTTGCCCCCAAAACGCTGAACATGTTGCCGAAGTTGCTGCTGGCCCCCATTCGGACATACTTCAGAATATTAGCAAAAACCTTGCGCCCCTCGACGACCCCCGCCTCGAGAACCAGCAGCGACTTCTCCAACAGAATCATATCGGCCGATTCCTTGGCAATATCGACGGCCGTGTCGACACTGATCCCAATATCGGCCGCCCGCAAAGCCGGCGCGTCGTTGATTCCATCTCCCATGAACCCGACAATATGGCCCTTCGACTTCAACGCCTTAATGATCCGCTGCTTGTGTCCCGGCGAAACTCGCGCGAAGAGTACCGTATCGAGCGCCAGCTCTGCCAGCCGCTCGTCAGTCATCGTTTCAATCTCAGACCCCAGCATCACTCGGTCGGTCGACAGTCCGACCTCTCGGCAAATCTTACGGGCTACCAGATCGTTGTCACCCGTCACAACCTTCACGGCCACTCCATGTGCCTCCAGGGTTTCAATCGCCGCCATGGCCGACTCCTTCGGCGGATCCAGAAACGCGACATAGCCGTTGAGCACCAACTGGCACTCGTCGGACTTGGAATAGGCCGTCTCGTGGTGCCCGGCGTCACCACGTGGCTCAAGATCCCGAGTCGCAATCGCCAGGACTCGAAACCCGTCGGCCGACAATCGTTCATACTCGCGCTTCAGCTCCTCGATGTGAGCGTGGTCCATCGGATACATCTGACCATCCAGCTCAAAATTCGCACACCTCGGGAAAATGGCCTCCGGCGCCCCCTTGCTGATGATCCGATCCTTCCCTTCCGGCGTCCGCACGACGACCGACATCACCCGCCGCTGAAAATCGAAAGGAATCTCATCGACCTTGCCATATTCGGGAATCTTCGCATGCTGATGCGTCTCGGTATGAGCCAGCACGGCCCGATCGAGCACGCTCTTGAGACCCGTCTGAAAATGACTGTTCAGGTAGGCCAAAGCCAACACCCCGTCATCTTCCTTCAACACCACGTCGCAATGCCGCTCCAGGATCACCCGATCCAGCGTCAGGGTCCCCGTCTTGTCGGTGCACAACACGTCCATCGCGCCCAGATTCTGAATGGCGTCGATCCGCTTGACGATTACCTTCTGACGGCTCATCGCCAAAGCCCCTTGCGACAGACAGACGGTGACAATCATCGGCAGCATTTCCGGCGCCAGACCGACGGCCACGGCAATCGCGAAAAAGAACGCCTCCCGCCAATCCCCCTTGGTAACACCGTTGATCACAAACACCAGCGGAACCATCACCAGGACGAACCGGACCATCAGCCAGGTAAACCGGGCGATCCCGCGATCAAAGGCCGTGTCGCCAGAGATTTCGGACAGCAGCCGAGCGACCCCGCCCAGATACGTCTCCTGCCCAGTCGCGACCACTACGCCAGTCGCCGAACCACTCTCAATACTCGTCCCCAACAGAGCCACATTGGCCAGCTCGGCAGGCACGACCGGTGCATCGACAATCGCACCGCTGAACTTCTCCACCGGAAAACTCTCACCCGTCAACGCGCTCTGGATCACAAACAGATCCTTGGCCGTCGCAATCCGCAGATCGGCAGGAACCATATCCCCAGCTGCCAGCACAACCACGTCGCCCGGCACCAGTTCCGAGACGCGGACCTCCTGAGCCACACCATCCCGCATCGCCGTCGCGGTGATCGAGATCATGGCCTTAAGCTTCGCGGCCGCCCCGTCAGCACGTACCTCCTGCACCAGCTTCAGGCCCACGCTCAACAACAACATCAGCGACATCATGACGCCGGCACGTACATCCCCCGTCACGAAAGAAATCGACGCCAGGACCACGAGCAATATCACCAGGGGATTGACGACGGCATGAACCAACAGGCGACCCACACCCGCTCGACGATCCCTCGCCAAAACGTTCGGACCGTACGTTGCCAGCCGCGAATGGGCCTCGGCCGAGGTCAAGCCGCCAGGTCTGCTGGCCAATCGCCTCCAGACATCATCGGCGGCAGCCGAAGCCACTTGGATCAGGCTATCCGAAACTCGTGACTGATGGCGCTCGTGATGCAGTACCGGCCAAAGATGCTTGGGGAAGACCACCGTATGTCGTTTCGACATCGTCCCCCAGATGGAGCGCCAGCCCGAATTCCTGCTTGGCACTAGAGCCACTCCGCATGCACATTCCCCGCCTGATAACTCCACCGTAGACCATTCAGTCTACTCCGTCACCCCAGCGACCGCCACCGCCAGGGCCACTTAAGACCTGGCCTCCAGTCGGAGATGAATCGTCCCAGGTGTCGCACGCTCCAGCTTCAGATCAGCCGGGTGCCGACAAGCCGATTCGTTCAGCGGCACGTCCACGTCCCCCGCCGCCGCAACTTGACTCAAGTCCACAAACACACCTAACGACCTGGTGTCGAGCAACTCAAAGGCCGGTGCCGGCCCCGACAGGATGACCCGCGCTTCGTCCGGGGCGGCGTCGTCCAGCTTCAGGGAACGTGGCACGTTGTGGTACTCGATCGGAACTATGTAGCTCCGCGTCACCAGATCGGCGTCAAACGAGAACGAAACCCAGACAATCACGGCCAGAGCTAATGCCAGCAGTTTCAGCCGTCCATGACGCAAAGGCCACTCGATCGCCATCGCCAAGAGCGACGGCGCGGGATCGTGAGTTAATCCAAGTATCTGCTGCAAGACTTCCGGCGATTCCACGAGGCGCAACTGGCCGTCCCGAGCCACACTCACCGTTCCACGCTCTTCCGAACTGACAATCACCAGGGCATCGCAAAGCTCTGTCAGACCGACCGCCGCCCGATGACGAGTGCCACCGGCCAGCTGTTCGCCCCCCGAGCCTAACGGCAAGTGAGCTGCCACCGCCGTCAAATGATCCCCGTCAACAATCACAGCTCCGTCATGCCACGGCGATAACGGGTCAAAAATGGCGTGCAACAACGCGGGAGCCACGGGGCACAGCATCGAGACCGGCCGGCTGATGTGTTCGTCGAGCCGATCGTGACGTTTTACCACCACCAACGCTCCCACCCGTTGTGCCGCACTGTCGAAAGCAAAATCGACCAGCGCTTCCATGCACCTGCGCTCAACCGACTTCGTCCGCCGAAATCCCAGCTGCCAACTCCCCAATCGTCGCACCGAACGGCGCAAGTCATCCTGAAAGACCAAGGCCAAGGCAATCGCGCCGACCGGCATGGCGATGCCGGCGACTCGCTCCGTCAACAACAGCCCAAATGATCGGGCAGCAAAGTAGATCCCCGCCAATCCGGTAGCCAACACGAGCACGCCACGATGCCGCTCGGCATTCAAAATCCTCAATCCGCCATAAATCAACACGGCCACCACTGCCAAGTCCAACATGTCAACGCCAGTTATCGGACCGAGCATCACTCCCAAACTCGATATCACCGCTCCAGTCTCCTGACTCACGGACTTCCGGCCACACCAAACCGCGCTAGCTGCCCGTCAACCTGTCAGCACTGTCAGCTCATGCACCCATCAGCTCATCCACAAATCGCGTGCCAGAATCTCATTCGCTCCAAGCGAACATCCATTCCCGCGAATCGGATCGCCAGCCCCGACTGGCCGCACGTCGGTCTGGCCAGTCTCTGTCCAGAACGGGGTCAGAATCTGGACAGCCCGTCACCCGGTGAAGTTTGGCAAATCCCAGCCACTGGTTTGCCGATCGACCTCCAAGTGAGGGAGCCGTCGGCTGTGACCGAAATCGCGACCGCCACGACGTCAGAAATCGCAAGCTGCTCGTATCCCCAGTCCGCTGAACCAGCCCGACTGGTTTGCCTCGGCAACTTCGCGATGCTCGAGAATGTAGTTACCCTGGAACTTCATGTTGGGGTTCAGGTACCAGTTCAGACCGATCGTCAGGTCTTCGACGCGTCCGCCAGTAATTGCGTCATCGTTCAAGTTCAAGTAGCTGTAGCGGGCACCCAGCTGCCAGGCACCACAACCGCAACCGCCGTCGGAACCCGATCCTAACGGATTCAGCGGGATCACTCGACCGAAGGCCCCCGACCGGCGTTCATAGCGCTGATGCTCGCCCGTCAGAAAATACAGCATCTGCACATAGCCGCCCTGGAAGAAGGCCGTCGTCTGGCTCGAATTACCGGCCAGCTGCACGTCCTGGATGAAATTCCCGGTCCACTCGGCCTGCAGCGTCCACGAGCCCAACACGGCCGCCAGCTCGGGTCCCACGAAGTACTGACTCGATGCCGGAAAGACACCTGTGTTGATCAGGACCGGCACGGCATATCCAGGGCCGTTGCGCAACAACGGCCGCACCCGCAGGCGGACCTCGTCGTTCACCAGACTTCCCTGTGTCGCAGCCAGTCCGAAATGGACAAGCCGCTGTCCGTCGTCCGAGTCGACCGGCAGGGCCGTCATGCGACCAGCTACCATGTACTCCTCAAGCCCGATCCCAAACGCGTTCTTCAACGGACGATATACACCGTATCGCCACGTCATGCGTTCTGACTCAGTCCAGTTGGTAGCCGAGATTCCCGGACTGTAACCTTGATTGAATGGCCCGTAAAACCCGTCCTGGTTATCCGCCCGTTCCATAAACGGCAGGAAACCCTGAAACGTATTGTTGGTCATGCCCAGCGGCGTCTTCTGATTGCCGATCCGCACCTGCCCGAACCAGGGAACCTCTCGGATCTGCACCCACACATTGCAGGGCACCGGACTGCCAATCAGATCGTCCTGAGTCGGGTTCTGCAATCCGCTGTTGTCGTTGACCGCATTCGCCAGGTCGTATTCCATCGTGTAATCGAACCGCTGATAAATGCTCCCATCCAACCGCAACCGCGCGCGACGGATCAAAGATGCGGCAGAATTCCCCGTGCTGGCAGCATTGCTGCCCGACGCCAGCACACCCTCGGGGCCAATCAGCCAGACCGAGTCCCACTGCAAATTTCCCCCCGGATGAATCGTGAAATTCTCGTCCGGTGAAATCAGCTTCAAACCGTGGTCCCAGTAGGGCTCCAACGGCATCCGCCCGTCCGACGGCCGAGATGATCCGTGCGAGGAATACGCGTCGGGCAAGAGCGGTTCGACTTGCGGCCCCTGACCAGCCGGCGGCAACAGTTCCATCTCACCCCGCTCGGGCATCACCACCGGCGGTGGCGGACTCAACGCCGCCGTCAGCGCCACATCCGACGCCCCGCCCCCTGGTTTACCGTCCCTCTCATCACCGGCGGCCACTTCAGCAGCCGACACTTCAGCAGCCGACACTTCAGCCACTCCCAGGTCGAGCTGGCAGGCTGCCAGCCACATGACGAGTATCACGATCGGCCAGAAATGGAGCCAGAAACGCGGCCGGAAGACCCGATCTGGGTCGCTGCGGGAAACCCATTCAGTGCGCGCAGTGACACACCAGCATTGCAGTCGCCTGCCATGGCGCCGGTGCTCCGTCACATTTGCCGCCCGAACAGGCGTGTCCATCTCGGAAATCTGCGTTGCCGTTGCGGATCATAACGAATAGTCACTTCACTTATCGGCTCAGCAATCCCGCTGCTTGAGGGGAAGCGTCCCCCCGCGTCGCCGGCCACCACGCCCAAGCGAATCTGCCCACGGGCAACAACGTCCCGTCAGACTTCGCCGGCCGCGGTCCGTCGCGTCGGACTACTCGCTCGTCCGATTGCTCCGACTCGCTTCCTCCAGCCGCTGGATATCTTCCGGCGAGAGTCGTGGGCGGTCGATGGTCAGCGTGATCCGTTCGATCCGACCGTTGAACTTGAACGGAACCTGGTAGTCCTGGTCGTCGACCGGCGTCCCCGTATCCGAGCCCACATCGAGATTCTCGTCCCATTGCAGGATCAGCGGAATGGTCCGCTCCATCTTCCGCTCAGCCACCACCTTGCCATCCACCTTCAGCACGCCCGTGCCGCTCCGTCCCAGCCCGCTGAAGTTATTGAACACCAGCGTTCCGATCCCCAGACCGTCATACTTGAAGTCGAACTCCAGCGTGTGAGGGCCTGGCGTCAGCTCGGGTCCTTCCCATCGGATGCGTTCCAGGTCGACCAGATTCCAGGTGAAGACCGGCTTGCGGTCACGGAAGTAAAACCCGTAGCCGGCAAACCGTCCACCCTGAGTGATCAGCATGCCTTCGCCACCTTCTGCCGGGACTTCAATCTCGGCCTTGAAGACATACGACGCATTCAGCACGCTGGGCGCATCACCGTTGGGCGTTCCGGTCAGAGGCCCGTTCCAGGTGAACACGTTCCGCCCCGCTGTGATGCTCGGCCGCGGCGTAACCAACCGCGTCGCGACGGTCGAGTCGAGCGGCAGCACGTGGTGCTTTTCGGCTTCCACCCAGAACCGATCCTGCAACTCCTTCAGCCTCGCCGGCTCCTTCGCCGCCAGATCTTCCGATTGCGTCCAGTCCTTGGACAGATCGTACAGCTCCCAGGGGTACGTGAGCGGGTCCTGGGCTGGAGCGAGGGTCTGCCACGACGGGCGAACTACTTTCGTGCAGGCGAACCAGCCCTCGTGATAGATGCCGCGGTCACCCATCATCTCGAAGTACTGCGTCTTGTGATTCGTCGGAGCGGCAGCATTCGCCTTGTCAAAGGTGTACTTCATGCTGACTCCGTCCATCTCCGTCTGCTCGATCCCGTCGACTGTTTTTGGAGCAGGGACGCCGACGGCATCCAGAATGGTCGGAGCGATATCAATGATGTGATGAAACTGGTGTCGCACTCCGCCTTCGTCCTTGATCATCTTCGGCCAGGAAATCGCCACTCCCTGGCGAGTTCCGCCAAAGTGAGAGGCGATTTGCTTGGTCCAGGCAAACGGGGTGTCGAAGGCCCACGACCAGGGTACCGCCAGATGGTTGTAAGTCCGGTCGGTCCCCCACGCATCGTAGAATCGCTCCAGCTGGACGTTGACCGGCACTTCCACGCCGTTGAACATGGCCACTTCATTCGGTGTCCCGACCAGCGTCCCTTCAGCACTCCCGCCATTATCGCCGCTGATATAGATGATCAGCGTATTGTCCAGCTCGCCCAAGTCCTCGACCGCCTGAACCACTCGGCCAATTTCGTGATCGGTGTACATCAGGTAGGCGGCGTAGACTTCAGCCTGTCGAATGAACAGCTTCTGCTCGTCACTTGACAGCTGGCCCCAATTCTTCAGCAGTTCTTCAGGCCACGGCGTCAGCTTGGCGTCCTGCGGGATCACCCCGAGCCGCTTCTGATTCGCGTAGATGGTTTCCCGCAACTTGTTCCAGCCGCCGTCGAACATCTTCAGCTGCTGCGCCTTCTCGATCCACTCCGGTGTGGGGTGATGGGGAGCATGCGTACCGCCGGGAGCATAGTAAACCAGGAACGGCTGATCGGGAGTCAGCGTATGGACCTGATTCATGTAGGCGATCGCCTCATCGGCCATGGCCGTGGTCAGATTGAAGCTCGGATTGTCCTGAAACGGATAGATGTAGGTCGTGTTGCGAGCCAGATTGGCGGGCTGCCACTGGTTCGTGTCGCCACCCATGAACCCGTAGAAATACTCAAAGCCCATCCCCAGCGGCCACTGATCAAAGGGGCCGATCGCCGACGACTGGAAGGCCGGCGTGTTGTGGTTCTTGCCGAACCACGAAGTGCGATACCCGTTGTCCTTCAGGATCCGCCCCACCGTGGCGTTGTCCCTGGTGATAAAGCTGTCGTACCCCGGAAAGCCGGTCGCCTGCTCGGAAATCACACCAAAACCTACGGCATGGTGATTCCGACCCGTGATCAAAGCCGCGCGACTGGGCGAACAAAGAGACGTCGAATGAAAATTGGTGTAACGCAGCCCGCGACGAGCCACTCGGTCCAGCGTCGGCGTCGGGATCACGCCGCCAAACGTCGACGGAGCGCCAAAACCGACATCGTCCGTGATGATCAACAAGACATTTGGAGCCCCGGCGGGCGGTACCACACGCGGAGGCCAAAAGGACTTGGACGACGTCACATTCCGCTCGATGCGCCCGCCAAAAGGACTCGGAGGCGGCGGCAATTGGCCACCATCAATGGTCGTGGTGGCGGCCGGCGATCCCGGTTCAGGCTTGGATTGCTGTCCCCAAGCCACCGGGCTCAACATCAGGCACAATACCCACCAAACACACCAACCAAATCGCAAGGCCACCAACCATCGGGAGAGCCAAACCAGCCTGCGTGCCGTAGACATTTCGTGACGTCCGAGCTGTAAGAAATAAGCAGATCTGCTTTGAAATAGGGGCCGCATCGCAATGCCGACCTTGGCCGCTGAGTCTACCACCGGGACCGCCAGATGGTCAATCACTGCCAATGACAGGTATCTGGTCGCTGACTCGATCGTGCGGTAAGTTGCAGGCTGGAACCCACTGCGAACTGAGCAAACCGATCCGGCTATGGAACACCTCGACGTACCCGATTTTCTGCGACTGCTGGTCATTATGCTGGTAGCCGCCAAACTGTGTGGCGGGCTGGCACAACGGATCGCACAGCCCGCCGTGCTGGGCGAACTGATGGCCGGAGTGCTGCTGGGGATGTCGGTCAGCGGGCTGGTCAACCCGAAAATCGAAGTCGTGCACCTGCTGGCTGAACTCGGAGTGATCATTCTGCTGTTCGAGATCGGACTCGAAACCGATCTGCGCAAACTGGTCCGAGTCGGCGGCGCATCTGCGGCGGTCGCCATCGTGGGAGTGACTCTCCCATTCTTCCTGGGCTACGCGGTCTGCCTGATGCTCAATCTTTCCCATCTGGTGGCAATCGTGGCGGGTGCGACCCTGACGGCCACCAGCGTCGGCATCACCGCTCGCGTGCTGTCGGATCTGAATCGCCTGCAGGAACCGGAGAGTCAGATCATTCTGGGAGCAGCGGTGATTGACGACGTGATCGGTCTGGTCATGCTGGCCGTAATCGGCGGCCTGACGCAGGGCCAATCGGTGACGGCCGGCGGCGTGGCTCGGATCGCCGGATCGGCCTTCGGATTCCTGATCGTCACGCTGCTGGTCGGACGCTTCATCGTGCCGCCGCTGGCCCGCGCGGTCAGCCGGATCGACCTCCCCGGTACGCCGACCATGCTGGCCCTGATCCTGGCCTTTGGGCTGGCATGGCTGGCCTCCGTCGCCGGCTCAGCGGTGATCATTGGCGCGTTCGCCGCCGGAATCCTACTGCGGGATGCGGCCAACGCTCATGAGATCGAGCACGGAGTCGCTCAGCTGGGCCATTTCTTCGTCCCGATTTTTTTCGTGGCCGTAGGTGCCGAAGTCGATGTGACCGTGTTGAATCCGTTCGATGCGGCCAACCATTCGACGTTGCTGGTCGGTGGACTGCTGATCCTGGCCGCCGTGGTTGGCAAGTTCCTGGCCGGCTATGCCCCATTCTGGTTCCCGGGGAACAAGAAGGTGATCGGAGTGGGGATGATCCCCCGCGGCGAGGTGGGTCTGATCTTCGCCCAGATGGGACTGGCGGCCGGCGTCTTCGACAAAGGACTCTTCAGCGCCGTCACCCTGATGGTGATGGTCACGACGTTTCTGGCACCACCTCTGCTGAAGCTCCTCTTCCCGCCAGTCCCTCCGCAGCAGCCGCCACGGCCGCGGGAAGGGATCGAGGATCTGGTCACCGAAGCGTGACTTATCGACCGCGCGAATCCATCGTCTGATCAAACCCCGACGCACCCGATTTGCTCTCTGATCCGCCCGCTGGCGTGGCAGGGGGCGCGGCTGCGGGCGCGGCAGGCGGAGCGACTGCAGACGCAGCTACTGGTGGGGCCGATGAAGAGACACTTCCTGCCGGAGCGAATCCGGGGGCTGCGGCGCCGGCCACGGCCCGTTCATGCCGACCCCACCAGGCATCGGCGTCTTCGGCTCGCCATGACTTCGACGTCGGAGCTCGATCGAGCAGGTTCATCAGGTCGCGAGCGGTCTGCGGTCGCTTGGCTCGATTCTTTTCCAGGCAGGCCAGCAAAGCGCTCTCGAGTTCGACCGACACCGGTTGGCCCAGGCGGTGCGACGGAGGCTCAGGTAGGCTCGTCAAGTGATGCTGACAGAGCTTCACCAGCGAATCGGCCTGAAAGACGGGCGTACCGGTCAACAGGAAATAGCCGACGGCGCCGACCGCGTACAAGTCGCTGCGAGCGTCGACGATGTCGGGATCCTGAATGGCCTCCGGCGACATGTAGAGCGGCGTGCCGGTCAGTCCACCTGATTGCCGAGTCTGCCGCTCCTCATCCAAAGCTCGAACCAGACCGAAGTCCAACACCTTCACCACATCGCAGGCGCCACCGCGGCGATTCAACATCACATTGGCCGGCTTGATGTCGCGGTGGACCAGGCCCAGCAGATGAGCTTCGTACAGCGACTGGCAGATCTGCTGCAGAATGCTGATCACGCGTCCTTCCGGCTGAGGCCCGTAACGGTCGACCAGCCCTTGCAGGTCGATGCCGTCGAGATACTCCATCGCGTAGTAGAAGACTCCTTCGGGTGTCCGCCCGTAATCGTAAATGGCCACCGTGTGCGGATTGTTCAGCTTGCACGTAATCTGCACTTCTCGCTCAAACCGCTGAATCGACGCCTCGTTCACTCGATCGACATTCAGCATCTTGATGGCGGTGGGACGACGCAGCATGGCGTGATGGCCCTTGTAGACGACCCCCATCGCCCCCGCCCCCAGCTTGTGCTCGAGGTGATACTGCCCCAGCTGCCGAGCCTCAATGGCCGCCTTCTGAGCTTCGCGCTGCAAGCGGGCCACGACCAGCGTGAAAGCGAAGATGGCGACGGCGCTAATCGTCAACAGCGCGAACAGGGCGAGAAAGGCTCGACGGAGAATGGTCAGCGGACGGAAAGCCTCGCCGTAATCAAATTCGGTGATGATCCCCAGGTTGTACTTGGGGAGCCAGCTCCATGCGCCGACGACTTTCGCGCCGCGATAGCCACGGTAACCTGCCACATCGACCCCTGACTCACCAGCCACGGCCGCCGCAGCCGACCGAGTCAGCGGCATCTCGGATCGGCGCAGCCCAGGGCGGTATCCGGCCGTCATGTCGCCCCCCGGATCACGAGCCAACAGGGTCAGGATCGACCGCGAGTTTTCCACGTCGGGGAGCACCCCCAACCGAATCAGCTCCTCGTCGAAGCGGCTGTTCGAGACCAGCAGCCCGTGCTGGTCGATCGCGTAGGTCTCACCCGTCTGGCCCGTCCGTCCCAACTGGAGAATGTTGGTGAACTCTTCTTCCGGTCGGGCTCGTAAGGCCAGCACGGCGACCACCTGCAGGTTCTCATCCCGCACCGGCGCGGCGACGAATAATGTCGGCGTGCCGCTTCGCAAGCGCCCCGAGCCGTCCTTCAACATCACTTCGCTCGGGAACGGCGCCGACACGGTCGGAGTCCCCTCGAGCGCACGGACCAGAAAGTCCTCGTATTGCGGCACTGTCGTGCCGATCAGGTCACGAGTGTAGGCGGCGACCACCTGCTGCGATTTGTCGGCGACGACGTAGCCGACGAATTTGTGAGCCGTCATGGCCGGTTCAAGTTCCCGGGAGAGTCTCGCATAGAGATCGGCCAGCTTGGGCTGAATGGCTGGATCCGGTCCCTCAGCTGCTCCCGATTCGGCTCGTCCCTGAGCGGCCAGAATGTCCAGGATGATCCGCCTCACCTGCTGGTCGTTGGCGACCGTTTCGGCGTTGGATTCCTGGATCTTCAGCCACTTCTCGACCATCGACCGTTCGATATCGACCAGCGTCTGCAGTTCGGACCGCAGGCTGTTCTCCATCGTGTGCTGGATGGACCGGCGGATGCCGTAGCCGAGTACGGAGAGGACGATCATGGCGACCACGGGCCAGATCCACAGCTGCCGCTTCAGAAACAAGCTGGTCCGGCTCACCGTCCGCCCGAACGACGACTGACCGAACGTCATATGGGCCTGAGCGGTCCGAGCTCGGTCCTGCGACCGCTGGAAATAAGACAGGAATCGCTGCAACATCCACCACCGCTTGACGCTAGACCCACCGGCTGACACCCCGCTTCCATAGTAATTGGGGCAATCTGGCCAAGAAAGGGAATGTTCACCATTTTAAGCCTCCCCGGAGGTCGCACCTACCTCCCGCCCCAAGCTCAACCTAAGCTGCTCACTGGATGCAGTGCGGGAGGTAGGTGCGACCTCCGGGGCCGGTAAGCAGCTCAAGTTGGGCGGGAGGTAGGTGCGACCTCCGGGTGTTTTGGCATCTGATTTGCTGCTGGTGTTCGTGTGTTCTGGAGTGAACTGGTTTCGGGTTGGATCGCGGTCTTAGTTGGAAGGAGCACGAATCATGTCGACAAAAATGTTGAAGCCCAAGGGTGACGTGCAGGGGACGAGCGTCGGGCCACTGGTGCGGTTGCGACAGGAAATGGACGACCTAGTGGCAAGGTTCTGGGATGGTGAGCAGCCGGCGTGGCTGGCGGGAACACTTGCCCCGGCGGTGGACTTGATCGAAGAGCCGAACGCGTTTGAGATCCGGATGGACATTCCGGGGCTGGAGGCCAAGGACATCGACGTACAGGTCCACGGCAACACGCTGACGCTCAGCGGCCAGCGGAATGAAGAGCACGAGACGAAGGGGCGGACGTTCCACCGAGTCGAACGTCGCAGCGGGAATTTCTCGCGCACCATCACGCTCCCCTGCGCCGTGCACGAGGACGAAGTGGTGGCCGAATATGTGCAGGGTGTGCTGACTGTGAAGCTCCCCAAGTGCGAAGCCGCTCAGTCCAAGAAAATCTCCGTCAAAGGCTGACCCCCGCTCCCGAAAGGGGTAGACCCGCACGAGGTCGCACGTACCTCCGGAGCTGCTAGCATACTCCGGAGGTCCTCCGGAGGTCGCACCTACCTCCCGCCCAAGCTCAACCTAAGCTGCTCACTGGATGCAGTGCGGGAGGTAGGTGCGACCTCCGGGGCCGGTAAGCAGCTCAAGTTGGGCGGGAGGTAGGTGCGACCTCCGGCGTTGCAAGAGGGGGAGCGATGTTGACCAAACGGGTGGAGATCGTGAAGCGACTGGTGCTGGCGGCGGTCGGCGGTTTGGCCATTGTCGGCGGAGGGCTCGGCGGGGTACTCCAGGCCGAGCCGTCCCGCACCCGGGTCGGCATCCAAGGAGATAAATGGACGGTCAACGACCTGCCGACCGAGTCCGGAACACCTGCCGCCGGGCTCCTGATGAACGTCCGAATGGTCAACGCCACCTTCGAAGATGCGCTCCGCAACGACTTCGACTCCGACGCCAACACGACAGAATTCTTAGCCGCACTCGATAACTACTCCCGACACGGCATTCGCGCCATCACGCTCTCCTTGCAAGGCGGCTACCCGGGCTATGAAGGGGCTCATAACTCGGCCTTCCAAGCCGACGGCTCGTTGCGACCCGATTACCTGGCTCGCATTCACCGAGTCATCACAGCGTGCGACCGCGCTGGCATCGTTGTGATCCTGGGCTGCTATTACCAGCGACAGGACCAGCTGCTGCAGGATGAAGACGCCGTCCGGCGTGGAGTCACGAATGTGGCTCGCTGGATCCGCGACTCGGGCTACCAAAACGTCGTGCTGGAGATCGCCAACGAGTTCCAGCACGGCGGTTTCGACCACCCCCTGCTCCGCTCAACCGATGGCCAAGTAGAACTCATCAAACTGGCCCGCAAGACCCATCCGCAGCTCCTGGTTTCGACAAGCGGCATGGGTGACGGCACGATTCCGCGCCCCGTCGCCGAGGCGGCTGATTACCTGTTGATTCATTTCAACACCACACCGCTGACCGAGATTCCGGCCCGCATCGCCCAGCTGCGTCCGCTGGGCAAACCGATTGTCTGCAACGAAGACGACAAAACGGGTCGCGACGCAGCGGCCGCCGCGCGGCTATGCGTTCAATCCCAAGCGTCATGGGGGCTGATGGCGGAACAAGTCAACCAGCGATATCCGTTCGAGTTTCACGGAGCGGACGACGATCCCGTCGTCTACGACGCCCTGCGACGGGCGACCATGCCTCACCGAACCGATTACTTTCCGCCTCCAGAATCTCAAGGAGGATGGCGGAAGCTCAGCGACTCGCACGAGATCCGCCAGACGACTGGCGCCGATCCAACTCAGCTCGCATCGCTCCGCGACTGGCTCCTCCAGTCCGACGATCGCGATTTTGCGGCCGTGGTCATTCACCGTGGTTACATCGTTCTGGAAGTCGAACGCAACCGCAGCTCAGTATCCGACTCCCAGCGAGTCGCCAGCGTGTCAAAAGCAATCTGCGCAACCGTGCTGGCCATCGCATCGGAACAGAGCCAGCACGACAAGGCGCTCAAGAAGATGAGCTTTGACGACCGTGCGTTTGATTTCCTTCCTTGGGCTCAACCGCTGAGCGATCCGCGCAAATCCCAAATCACCGTCCGGCAGTTGCTCAACCACACATCGGGTATCTGTCCCGAATCGACCGGAGCTCCTAACGATGGTTCGTGGGAGTACATCTTGGGTCTGACTGGCGACGAGCGCACATCGAAATTGGCTTTCGATCCTGGAGCAGGCTGCGGATACTCCACACATGCCCTCAGCCACGCCGCTCTGGTATGCGAGAACGTGGTCGGCAAACCGTATGACGAATTCGCAATCGAAGCCCTGTTTCGCCCCATCGGCTGCGAACACTGGTGGTTCCAGTATTATGACGGCGGCCCGAACATCGGCCGACATCCGTCGCACGGCATGGGCATGTCGGCTCGCGATCTCGCTCGTATCGCCTACTGCCTGCTCCGCGACGGCCGTTGGGGCCATGAACAGATTGTCCCGCAATGGTTCGTCGACGAAACGGCTGGCCCCACACATCACGTCCAGTCGCGAGAGCTCCGCTGGAGCCTGAACCCGGCCATCTTTTCCCACGGCTGGGAGTTGCCAGCGCGTTTGGACGGCCAGGACCAGGACGCTATCCGCGGTGACGGCATTCCCGACGACGCGCGCTACAAACCAGGCTCGGGGGGCCAGCTGATCGCATTCGTCCCCAGCCTCGACCTGGTCGTCACGCGACAGACGGGATCCAGCGGCTCCTGGCAATTTGCCGAGTATCTCCGCCGCGCCTGTGCCGCCGTGTCCCCCTAAAGCCCCCAAACCGACGTTCAGAATCTTTTTCTGACCCCGGTGGCGGTTTCCGTCCCCCGAACTGGCTCTTCTCTGCAGACGTGGGTATTGCCAAGCGGCGGAGCCCAACCAGCAGCCATCAGTCGACCATACCGGTCCGGGGAAGCAAGAATGATGAGAAAGAAGCTGAAATTTGGCGGATTAGAAAGCCTGGAGAATCGGAGCATGCTGTCGGCCACCGCCACCGACATCGAACCCAACGATTCGGCCCCCACAGCGGTCGTTTTCCAGGAGCCGGCCGATCAGCAAATGCAGCTCACCGGAACCTCTGATTCCTCCAAAGACAAAGATTTCTTCGCCTTCGTGCCGACCCAGTCCGGTACCTGGTCGGCCACGGTCACCTCACCGAACAACAATTTGGCTCAGCTCGAGGTCGAGTCCTCCTCCGGCGTCTACGTCGAGACCGACCCGAGCGACGGCGTGAATTCACTGAGCTTCAACGCCACCGCTGGGCAACAGATCTTCCTGCGACTGCGTAGCGAGAACCTGGATCCAGCGGCATACATTGTCAACTTGCAGGGCAGCTCTTCGTCCGATCCCGGTACACCGCAACTTTCCAGCGAAGTGCAGGACACGGAACCGAATAACACCGAGCACACGGCTCAGCCGTTTGGCCTCTCCGACACCAACACCGCGACACTCACCGGAGTTTCCACCAGCAGCACGGACGTCGATTTTTACTCGGTGAAGCCGGGCAAGGCCGGATTCCTCAATGTGCAAGTCGAATCCCCCCAGGGGAACGCGGCTCAGGTCGAGATGGAAATCGACGGGACCGACACGGAGACTGAATCTGAGCCACATGACGGAGTCCATGCCGCGTCGCTGGCCGTGGCGGCCGGACAGCAGATCTTTGTTCGCGTCAAAAGCACCAACGCTGATCCTTCGCAGTACATCGTGCACGTATCGCTGACCGACCAGCCGATCGCCACCGGACCTACGTCTGGCGACCTCGACTCGGACGGCGACGTCGACAAGTCCGACTATCAGCTGTTCCACGATCACTTCAATCCCGACGACCACGGCGTCGACGGCGTCGACATGAACGAAGACGGGTCGCTTGACGGCAAGGACTATGTCCTGATCGCCAACAACCTCGGCCACGGCTCAGTCGACGGGCCGCGCAACAACTTCGAACTGGACCCGGAGCGATTCAAGGCCAAGTTTGCTCCGCCCCAGTACTATTCACCCAGCCCCACACTCCCCAAGACGGGGCTTTACGGTGATTCCGATGGCGACTGGGATGTCGATTCCGCGGACATGCTCGAATCGGTGTCGCAGTGGACAGGAAGTCTCGACAACACGGCCGTCGACATCGTCTATCAGACTTCCGACATTGACGGCGATGGCGACGTCGACTCCGAGGACGTACTCAATCTGCTCGCGAACTGGACGGGAGCTGAATAGCGGCAACTCCCGACAGCGACACCAGTTCGCGATGCCAACGCGTCCCTCGCCCGGTCTAACTCGCTGCCGGACGGGGGACGTTTTCTTTTATTCGCGAATCGCCGTCACCATGCCGCGAGTCACAGCTCGGATACGGCTCCCGTGCCTGACCGGGCCCGTAGACCAACATCAGGCATCCCCGGCAAACCTCCGGGTTATCGCATCAACCGGCCGAGTGGTCTAGAATGAGGCGTCCTACCACCCCAGAACCACTCCCTCATGTTGCCCTCCTTCATGCTGCACTCCTTCATGCTGCACTCCATCCGTATCGGTCTGTCGTTGTTCATTTTCCTGTGTGGATCGGCGGTGCCGATCGGTGCTGCCGAATCACCGAGCCGTTACGCCGATTGGGCTTACCATGGGGAGATGTTTCTGCTGACGACTCCGCAAGGAGCCGATCTGCCAGACGGTGCTGCGGTCGATTCATTCCCTGTGCTGGTGCGTCTGAACGGCGATTTCTTTGACTTCAGCCAGTCACGGCCGCACGGCGAGGACCTGCGGTTCGCCGACGAGAGTGGCCAACCGTTGGCTTACCAAATCGAGCACTGGGACGCATCGCGCGAAGCAGCGGCGATCTGGGTCCGAATTCCGACGATCCGCGGCAACTCGATGCAGAAGATCCAGATGCACTGGGGGAACGCCGATGCGCCACCTGAATCCAACGGCCGCGCCGTCTTCGATGCGTCGAACGGATATCTGAGCGTCTGGCACATGAGCGAGGAAGTCATCGACGAAACCGCGACCGTCGACACGAACAACGCCGGGACGACACCGACCTCCGGCGTCATCGGTACCGCTCGACACTTCGCCGGCGGACAGGGAATCTCGGGAGGTGAGTCGATCAAGAACTATCCGACCGACTCCCACCCGCACACAACCGAAGCCTGGTTGCGCGCTGAGCAGCCGAACGGTCGGGTGATTTGCTGGGGGAACGAGGCGCCGCAAGGGAAGGTCACCATGATTTTCCAGAGCCCGCCGCATATTCGCATGGATTGTTATTTTTCCGGAGCCAACGTGGCCACGACGGATCGGCTGGCCATGAACGAATGGATTCACGTCGTGCATTCGTACCAGCCGGGTGAATCCCGGCTGTATGTGAACGGCCAGCTCGCCGCCGAGTCGGCCACCAACGACGCGCCGCTGGCTCTCAAAAGTCCCGCGCGTCTCTGGATCGGTGGCTGGTACGACAACTATGACTTCATCGGAGATCTCGATGAGGTCCGAGTCTCCAACGTCGCTCGATCACCCGACTGGGTTCGGCTCGAGCACCAGAACCAGCAACCGCTGCAAACACTGACCGGCCCCATCGTGCAGCCGGGAGAAGAATTTTCGTTGACCGCGGATAGCCAGACGGTATCCGAAGGCGAACATATTTACCTGATGGGCAGAGCGGGAGGCGCTGCGAAGACTTATTGGCTGGTGAACGGCCAGCGTCAGGCCACCGATCGATTTCGATTTCGGTTCGATGCCGGCCGAGTCGTCGGCGATCAAGACGTCCAGGTGGAATTTCAAGCCGTCTATGGCGATTCGGTGAAATCGAAAGCCGTGACGTTGCACGTCAAGGAAGCGATTCCCGAACCCCAGTTCAAACTCACCGGCCCGACCGAGTGGGACGGTCGATCAACTATCGAAATCGTCCCCGACGTCACCAACCTGGACTCGATGCTCGACACGCGAGCTCGTGAGCTTGACATCCAATGGACCGTCGAGCCGTTCGCCGTCACCAAAGAGGCGGGCAAACACAAACTCACGCTGACGCGCGCCCATCGCAGCGGTAAGCTGACCGTAACGGCGACGATCAGCAACGGCGGCACTCCCTCGACCCAATCGATCGACGTCAACGTCTCCGAACCCGAACAGGACGCCTGGGTCTATCGGCAACCGGCTGCGGACGAAAAGCCCGTCGACGGACAGTTCTTCGCTCGCAACCCCGACGGCACGGGGAACCTGCACTACAACGGAGTCCTTGATGGACCGGCCGACCAGGTCTTCCTGCGAGTGATGGCGGACGGCAAGCCGTATCGCTCGGAGAAACAAACGCTTAAGGCCGACCGATCGTATGCATTCACCATTCCGCTTCAGGCCGGCCTGGTGGTTTACAACGTCGAGTTCGGGTCAATCTCTGGCGGCCAGGAGACGATCGTGAGCCGAATTGGCAATCTCGTTTGCGGTGATGCCTATCTGCTCGACGGCCAATCGAATACCGTGGCCACCGACTGGGGTGAGGGCGAGTTCAACGACACCAATCCGTGGATCCGCACCTATGGCAGCATGGGTGGCGACCCCAAGAGCAGCGGCTGGGGGCTGGCCGTCCGTCGCGGCCCTGAAGACAAACATGTCATCGGCTTCTGGGGTTTTGATCTCGCGCAGCATCTCGTCGAGACCCAACACGTTCCGATCTGCATCATCAATGGCGCGGTCGGTGGAACTCGGATTGATCAGCATCAACGCCAACCGCTGAACCCAACCGATCTCGAAACGATCTATGGCCGCCTGCTGTGGCGAGTGCAACAGGCCCGACTGACCCACGGCATTCGCGGTATCCTCTGGCATCAAGGCGAGAACGACCAGGGAGCCGACGGACCCACCGGAAAATTCGGCTGGGAAACGTATCGCCAATACTTCATTGACATGGCGGCAGCGTGGAAGCAGGACTATCCGAACGTCCAGCACTACTACGTCTTCCAGATCTGGCCCAAATCGTGCGCGATGGGGATCAACGGCTCCGACAATCGGCTGCGTGAGGTCCAGCGTCAACTGCCCACGGCCTTTTCGAATCTCAGCATCATGTCGACCCTGGGGATCGAACCACCCGGCGGATGTCACTATCCGGCCGCAGGATACGCGCAGTTCGCACGGCTGATCGCACCGCTCATCGAGCGTGATCATTACGGCAAAGCGCCCACGCGTTCGCTGACTCCGCCTAATCTCTTGAGTGCCCACATGAATCCGGACAACCCCAACGAAGTTGTTCTGGAGTTCGATCAGCCGGTCACCTGGCAGGAGCAACTCACGAGTGAATTCCGGATCGACGGCCAACGCGACCGAGTCGTCAGCGGCCGAGTCGATGGGAAGACGTTAAGGCTGCGACTTGCCGCCGGAACAACTCCACACAACATCACTTACCTCGACAGCGATTCCTGGAGCCAGGAGAGACTCCTCCGCGGCGAAAACGGCCTGGCGGCATTTACTTTCTGTGAAGTCCCTCTCACTAGCCGCTGAAGATTTGCACCATAGTTTGCGGTCGGCAAGACATGCTGGGAGATTCTGGTTGCGACCGCTCGTGCGATCGGCTAGGCTGACGGCACTGCGACGTCCCGCCGGAAGGAGCCCCCGCCGTGCTCACCATTTTCGATCGCTGTCGAACCGCGTCTGGCAAGTACAGCCTTTCCCGCCGCAACTTCATCCAGATTGGCGGAATTGGCGCGGCGGGGCTGACCATGCCGCAGCTGCTCGCCCAAGAATCCAGCTCGGGCCGGCCGCAACACAAGGCACTGATCTTGATTTATCTGGTTGGCGGGCCGCCGCACCAGGATATGTGGGACCTGAAGCCCCACGCGCCGCTGGAGATTCGGGGCGAGTTCCGACCGATCCGTACCAACGTATCTGGGATTGAGATCTGCGAGCATTTGCCGATGATGGCGCAGCGGATGGATCGGTTCGCCATCATCCGCTCGATTGTCGATGCCCAGGACGATCACCACGCGTTTCAGTGTTACACAGGTCGCGACCAGCGCCGCCCGATGCCGCTGGGCAACTGGCCGCAAATGGGCTCCGCGGTCGCTCAGCTGCAAGGACCCGTCAACGCGGCCGTGCCGCCGATGGTCAGCCTCTGCTACAAGTGCACCCACGGCCCCTACAACGAGCCGGGCCCAGGATTTCTCGGCATTGGTCAAGCCGCCTTTCAGCCCCTCTCGTCCGCTCGCGAGACGATGACCTTGCAGGGGATCACCACCGACCGGCTGACCGATCGCCGCCAACTGCTCGCCTCGCTCGACACCCTGCGTACTGGAATTGACGCTCAGGTTCGTCGCGGTCTGGATCGATTCACCGAACAGGCACTGGGGATACTCACCTCGTCGCAGCTGGCCGATGCACTCGACTTGTCGAAAGAAGACCCGCGTGTCGTGGCCCGATACGGGACCGGCGATCCGACCAAGTTCATGGACGACAATGGAGCACCGCGAGTCCCGCAGAACTTCCTGCTCGCC
The DNA here is from genome assembly GCA_046349895.1 of Pirellulales bacterium. Classification (GTDB taxonomy): domain Bacteria; phylum Planctomycetota; class Planctomycetia; order Pirellulales; family Pirellulaceae; genus JAXMBJ01. The sequence continues at coordinate 24,831 of JAXMBJ010000006.1, forward strand.
CGGCGGCTGGTCGAGGCGGGAGCTCGCGTCGTCACGGTGGCCTACAGCAAATGGGACTGGCACGGTGGCCCCAACAACTCAATCTTCAAACGACAGCGTGAGGACCTGCCACCGTTTGACCAAGCGATTACGGCTCTGGTCGACGACCTGCATCAGCGAGGGCTCGACCAGGACGTCACGGTGATTGCCTGGGGCGAGTTCGGGCGAACTCCGATCATCAATGCGGGCGGCGGGCGCGATCACTGGCCGAAAGTTTCTGGGGCGATCCTGGCAGGTGGAGGTCTCCGCACGGGCCAAGTAATCGGCGCCACAGACCGGATCGCTGCCGAAGCGGTCGATCGACCGGTCACGTTCGGCGATGTCTTTGCCACGCTCTATCAGCGTCTGGGGATCGACACTCAGCAGGTAACCTTGAACGACCTGACCGGGCGACCACAGTATCTTGTCGATCCGGCCGCCAAGCCCATCCGGGAACTCATCTGAGCCGTCCGTGATCGCCGGTGGAACTATCGTTCGACCACGAATCCAGCGTCGACCCAATTCGCCAGATCCTCGCGTGATCCGTCGCCAGCATCCATGGCGACCACGCTGATCACCTTCGCTCCATTCGGGATCGGCACGTCGAAACGCCACGCCAGCGACTGCATGCGCATCACCGGACTGGCCGCAGCCTCCTCGCCGTCGATGAAGACCTTGAAGACGACGCTGGGATACTTCGCCAGGTTCGACCCGTTATTCCGATCGACCAGGTTTTCGTCAACACCGGCCTGCGCCACAAAACGTCGATACTCCGGCCGCACTTCATAGGCCAGAGCGCACGGCGCGTGGACGCCAAGGCCGTGCTGAAATACTTGTCGTCCGATGCGCAACTCTTTGCCCTGGTTGGATCGATCGATCTGCGGCGGCTGAGTATCACCGGCATACCGTACCTGCCCCGACCAAGTGTGCCCGAAACCCACATTGCGGATCGGCTGCAGATCGCCCAGCCGCACAGCGGGCTGAGCCGGGACCGGCCCTAACTTCACGAACACGCCGTCCGACTCCAACCCCACCGCGCGGCCATCCTGAAAAGCCGCGGCCCGCACACGACTCGACTGATCGAGCTCCAGGGGCGCTGAGTACTTCAGCGACGCGGCGGTCGGCGGGGTGCCATCGAGCGTATAGCGGATCTCGGCTGCGGGTTGGAGCGGAGCGGTGAGCGTCACCGTCACGGACTGCTCAAACAGATGCGGTCGCATCGCCGTTCCCCACGGCGTGATTCGGACCGGATCGACTGGCTCGGTCGTGTCCCACATCCCCAGCTTCTCGAGTTCCCGCTGAAAGCTGATCGTCGGCGCCAGATGCTTTTCGAAGTGCTCGACGACCTGTTCCGTATTCAAGTCCGGCGTGAAGTTCCGGGTCGGGTCATAGCCTGGATGAGCGTCGGTCATATCGCGAGCGAGAACGCAGTGCAGGCCAGCGGATTTCATGGCCTTCAGTCCCATCGGCTTGCCGAGCAGGCAGACCTGCGTGTGGAAACCGACGTAGATCAGATGAGTGAGCCCGCGCTGTTGGCAGATGGCGTAGACTTCTTCGCGGGTGTCCGGCATCAAGTCCAGTTCGCCGATACGTAGTGCCGGGTGCATACCGTCCCAACCGTAGTTCACGGCACACCGTTCTCGGCCGCAGGCGCAGCCCCCGGCGTCCGGAACAGGCGGGCAGGTGACGTCCAGCACATTCGGCACGGCGACCTTGGGCAACACCAGCACTCGTTCGCGTTGCGGGAACCCAGCGTAATTCTCAACGACGTCGCTGGGACAGAGCATCACGGTCATCCCTAGCTTCCTTGCTGCATCGAGCGCCCGGTTGATCCGCGGCACGATAGCGTCAACTCGCATGGTCGCCGTCTTGCACCAGTGAAAGTTCCACACGTCGACCGCTATCACCCCGACCTTCGCCGGATCGACCCGCTCAGTCGACTCAACAACCCCACCAGATGCCGGATCACGTGCCTGCACAGTCAGTTGCAGATCGGCAGCGAGGGTTGAGTTCAACAGCATCGTCGCCGCTAATAGCGCCGGGACAAAGCATTTCTCCATGCCAAGCGCACGATCCCCAAATCCACCCGCCATTTCTCACCCTCGCTGATAGAAGATGTGATCTCCTCCAGACCCTCCAGGTCATCTACGTCATTTACCAGTTTAGTCTGGAAGTCAATTCTCCCACGGAGTCATGAAGACTGATAAGAATCGGGGGTCCTGATTACAAGAGTCTGGCCCTGGCAGATATCTTCGCGGGGCAAACTCCGCGACCTCTGCGGTAAAAACTCCTGCGTACTCTAGTGCCCTTTGCGTTAAAAAAACTTCAGCTTAATTGACTTGGGGCCGTGCCTGTTGCCCACCCGGACCGGGGCTCTCCCCATTGTGGTGCGGGCGTCTCGCCTGCCTCTGTGCTCTCTGCGCCTTGTCCTTTTTTTCGCTCGCGCCGTCTAGCCCACTCAGACCGGGCCTCTCCTCATTGTGGTGCGGGCGTCTCGCCTGCCTCTGTGCTCTCTGTGCCTTGTCCTTTTTTCGCTCGCGCCGTCTAGCCCACTCAGACCGGGCCTCTCCTCATTGTGGTGCGGGCGTCTCGCCTGCCTCTGTGCTCTCTGCGCCTTGTCCTTTTTTTCGCTCGCGGCTCTAGCTCACTCAGACCGGGGCTCTCCTCATTGTGGTGCGGGCGTCTCGCCTGCCTCTGTGCTCTCTGTGCCTTGTCCTTTTTTCGCTCGCGTCTCTAGCTCACCCAGACCGGGGCTCCGGCCAGGCGAGCTGGCCGGCGGCCGGAGTAATTGTGCCGTGGAGAGTTGGCTGCTCGCTCAAACCGGACTGCTTAGGCGGTCCGAGTCTTCAGCTGCTTGCCGAAGCCGCGGACGCGGAGCGAGAAGATGACGAGCGTCACGCCGAAGGCCAAGGCATAGGCACCGATGATCATGATGACGGCCAAGGCACCTTGCCCCGGGCGAGCCATCAGCAACAGACCGAACAGCACCGACATGGCGCCGGCCAGAATCAGCCACCACTCGCCTTCGATCTCCTTCCGGATGCGGATCGCCAGAGCGATCTCGAGCACCCCAGACGTCACGGCCCAGGCAGCGATATAGAACAGCAGAACCAGCGCCGAGATTCCCGGCGCGGCGAAGGTCAAGATACCCGCCGCGATGCTGGCCAACGCCCACAGCAACAGCACCCACCAGTCCTCAATCTCCTTGCGACCCGCCACCGCAATAAAGACGCCCAGCACCCCATCGGCGATCGCATAGATACCAAACATCAGAACGAGCGTATTCAGGGTCAGACCGGGCTGAGCAAAGCAGAGTATGCCAAACGCAATGGCAGCCAAGCCTCGGACCAGCAATACCCACCAACGCTCACACAGATTGCTCGCCAAATGACAGACAATCCCACCACGCTCACCATTCATCCTGCAATCCTCCTGTTCGGGCCACAAGCTCATTATCCCAGCGAGGATTCTACAGCATTGGTGATCGTTTACCATGACCGGGCCCCGGAACCGGCCACAGAAACCATCGAAAGTCACCATATCCGGCCGATCAGACCACAGCCGCTGCGATACGATCGGCAGCCAATTGGCGCGGGTGAGGGTCCACAGCTGCTGCGGGTAACGAGGTGAGCACCAAGCAGATGGTCCGTGTCGCCGGGTCGGCCCAAGCCAGCGTCCCCGTCGAACCGTTGTGGCCAAACGTTTGAACCGAACAGCCCCGGCTGCCAGCTTCCGGTCCGACATCCCAGCCCAAACCGCGCGGCTGCAGGCCGGTCGGATTTGCGTTGGCGATCATCAGCCGAGCAGTGGCGGGGCTCAACACTTCCCCTCGCTCGTCCAGAAACTCACCGATCCAAGCAGCCAGATCGACGGCCGAGGCATGCGTGCCTCCCCAAGGCGCGCCAAGCGACCGCCAATAAAAACTGTTCCAATCCCAGTCTTTCGCCTGAGGGTCTCCGCCACCCGACTCCGGTGCCGCTCGTTCCGTCTGCAATGGCACCATTTCGGATAACTGGAATGGGCCCAATCCCTGAGCCGAGTGCTCCATCTTCAGCGGCGCGAACACGGCCTGTGCCACCAACGTCCGGATCTCAAGGCCACTGATGAGCTCAGCGACTCGAGCGGCCAGCAGAATGGCCATACTGGAGTATTCGTACTGAGTGCCGGGGCGGAACCCCAACGGAGTGCGGATGGCGTGGTCCACGAACTCAGCGAGTGGTGCATGACGCTGCCGGAGTTGCAGGTTGTCTGCCACCTGATCAGGCAACCCGGACACGTGAGTCAACAAGTGGCGAATGGTCACGTCATCTCGACCATCGCCAGTGAACTGGGGGATGAATTTCCGCAGCGGATCGTCCAGCTGAAAGGCGCCGCGGTCGTAGAGCGTCATCAGAGCTGTCACGCAGATCGGCTTGGAGATCGATCCGAGCAGGAACATTGCCTGCTCGGACGCGGCCGTTCCGAACGCACGGGCAAAAACCTGATCCCGCTGAACGACGTACATCACAGCCGCGGCAACCAGGCCGTCATCGACCGAGCGTTGCAGCTCACCCGCCGCTCGTTCCATCATTGTGGTGCGGGCGTCTCGCCTGCCTCCGTTGTGGTGCAGGCGTCTCGCCTGCCTCCATTGTGGTGCGGGCGTCTCGCCTGCCTTGTCTATTGTGGTGCGGGCGTCTCGCCTGCCTTGTCTATTGTGGTGCGGGCGTCTCGCCTGCCTTGTCTATTGTGGTGCGGGCGTCTCGCCTGCCTCTTCTGCCCTGCACCAAGATTCACCACTCAAGCAGACCCATAACCAAAACAGCCCGGCTCGCGACAACGCGAGCCGGGCATGGAACAAATATTCAAGAACACGGAAGGCAGGCGGGACGCCTGCACCACAATGCTTAGGCAGGCTGATTAACGCTTGCGGCGGGTGCCGATGGCCAGCACGGCACAGATGGCGCCAAGCACCAGCGACGAGGGTTCGGGAATCAGGCATTCGTGCTTGAACTCACCGACAAACCGCACGACGTCGGCGTTGGCCAGCCGAAAATCGACACTCACCTCAGCCGGACAGAAGGGCACGATGTACTCCATCGAAACCTGATTCACGCCACCTGGCAAGAAGGGAAACTCCTGAACGGGCGAGTTGTGTTTGACTCCCGCCTCGTCGAGCCAGTCGAACGAGATGGCGAGCGAACCCGGCGCTGGACCGGCCAGGACTCCGCTGAGCGTCAGCAGTTTTTCGTGTTTCGGGTCAAAGACGTTAGGCCGCACGATCTCCAGCGGCTGATTCTGAGCAATCGTGACATCGATCGGGTAGGTTTCGGAGATCGGCGGATCTGCGGCCCCGGCGATCTGCGAGAAAAGAACGGCGAACGTAAAAACAGAAGCTGCGGCCAATGCGCGATTCATGTACCTGTCTCCCACTCACAAGATTTGATGACACCAGTTGCGACGAGGTACCGGTTCGCATCCATTCTCACCGGCAGCAGGCAACATCCTAATTCAACTCATCCGCCCAATCCATACCAATCACCAAATCCACTCCCATTCCCAGCCGCTTGGCGCTGACGAATCGACGGCAACCACAACCGGCCATCAGGAAATCCCTGACCCGCGATCGGTGGGATGAGGGCGATTGGATGATGGAGGATTCTATATGACGATTGCGTCGAGCACGAAGAAGGTGATGGCACCCACGGTGCCGGCGGCGGGGAGGGTGAGAATCCAGGCCATGACCATCTGTTCGGCGACGCTCCACCGCACAGCTGACAGGCGTTTGGCTGAGCCAACCCCGAAGATACTACCCGAGATCGTATGCGTGGTACTGATCGGCGCCTTGAAATAATCAGCCAGCATGATCATCAAGCTGGCCGAAGTTTCTGCCGCGAAGCCGTGCACGGGCTCCAGCTTGATAATCTTGTGGCCCATCGTCTTGATGATCCGCCAACCGCCGGCGGCGGTCCCCATCGCCATAGCTATGGCGCAGGCGATCTTGACCCACACCGAGACTTCGGGACGTCTCAAATGATCGGGGACCGCCGTGCCGGCCGGCAGCATGGCAATGTGATAGCTGGCAATCGCCATCGTAATTGTCCCCATGCTCTTCTGAGCGTCATTGCTGCCGTGCATTGCAGCCATGGCTGCCGAAGATACTATCTGCAGGCTCCGGAACAGCTTGCTGACGCGGCCGTGAGGAGCGTTGGCGAAGAGATAGTAGATCAGCGACATCACCACATAGCCGACGATGAAGGCGCCCACTGGCGAAACTACAATCGGCAACAGGACTTTGAACACGAGCCCTTGGGGTTGCCAGCTTCCGGGAGACGGCTCCCGGTACCAGATGATCACGTTGCCGCCGCCGTACGCCAGAGCGGCTCCGCACAGGCCACCGATAAGGGCGTGCGACGAGCTGCTGGGGATACCGTAGTACCAGGTCAGCAGGTTCCAGAAGATAGCGCCGGTCAACCCGGCCAGCACGACGATTTGAGGCCGCAGATTGGCTCGAGATGAATTTGCTGCCGGAGGTGCCGCTGCCGGAGCGGAAGCGGCTGTCGGCGGGGCCATTGCCGGCTGAGCTCGATCGAGGTCGATGATCCCCGACGCGACCGTTTTGGCAACTTCCGTGTGGACCATGGCTCCGGCAAAGTTCAACACGGCGGCCATCAGGATGGCCGTGCGTGGCGAGAGGACACGGGTCGAAACGACCGTCGCGATCGCGTTCGCCGTGTCGTGAAATCCGTTGATGTAATCAAATGCCAGGGCAAAAACGACGACCAATGCCAACATCATCCACAAGTCGATCATGCGAGTTTCCGCCCCAAATCAAACTCGTTCAGGTGTTTTCCAAAACGATATTCTCAAGCACATTCGAGACATCCTGACAGCGATCAATGGCCGATTCGACGTACTCGACGACGTCCTTCCATTTCATCACGTCGAGTGCTTCGAAGCCGGATTGAAACAGTCGGCCCAGCACCTCGTGATTGACTTGATCACCCTCGTTTTCCAGCCGGCGCACCTCCACGCACGACTGCATGATCGCATCTCGCTTTTTCTGTATGTGCGGCAACTCGGCGACCGCCTGTCGGATCAGGTGCGACGCCTCGACCAGAATTCTTGCCTGATCGCGAACTTCCGGGAGGAGTACACGCAGGTCGTACATCATGATCCGGCGACAAGCATCGTCGACCAGATCGATCACATCGTCCAGCGACTCCGTCAGCCGGCGGATTTCGCCCCGTTCCAGCGGCGTGATGAATGACTGATAAAGCAGCGCCAGACAGTCGTGCGTCTCTTCGTCCGCCTCATGCTCCAGACTCTTGATTTCAGCAACGCACCGATCCACGTGCTCGGGCATCGACGTGAACTCCTGGAATCGCTCGGCAGCCTTCACCAATATCTCGGCGATCCGATTGAAATGGTCGTAAAACTTGGTGTTCGACGGAATGAAACTGAACATAACATCTCCACACCGAACGACAGAATTCGCGTCGGCCCCCTCCGGCCAACCGGGCGGAGCCGCAAACTACCAGACACCAACCGACGCGTAAAGCAGGTGCGACGCCCAACAGGTCGTGACCGGCACAGATCGGCCTAATTCGATGCGCCCCACAGACACAGCGGTGCGTCAAAGCCGCACAGGGACGCTCTCAACTCGGCCCGCCGTCCAAAATACCGCCTAGGCCGCAAAAGCCCCGCCAAACCCCTGAACTACTCCGCTCCGGGCCGATACCACCCGCTCGCCTCGCCGGCGCCCGCGATTGGCACTCGGTTTGCACCATCCGCACTCGGCCCGCGGTCCTCGAGCTCCGCCGTTCGCGACTCCCTGGCGGTCATAAGGAGTTTCCGATGAACGTAAGACTCTTCACTCTGGCAATCGTGGTCTGCCTCAGCGGCTACGGCTGTACCCCCAGCCCCTCCCGCACCGACTCGGAACCCACCCAGCCGCCAGCCAAATCACCTGCGCCAACAGACACGTCAGCGGCCCCGGCAACGTCAGCGGCCCCGGCAACGTCAGCAACACGGGCAGTCCCGGCAACTACCGACGCAGCTCAAAGTGAATCCGCGGCGACGGGGGCCGACACTTCGGCCGCAACGGCCAACTCGCCGGATGCGGATGGTGGCTCCGACGCGAGTATCACTGATGAGTCTCAGCAGGGCCCGGCGCTGACCGTCGCCCGCACCGACAACCTCCCTGGCGCGGTCACAATGACCGACGAGGACTGGCCACAGTACCGCGGTCCCCGGCGCGATGCCATCAGTCGGGCGAAGGGACTGGCCAGCACCTGGCCGGCCACCGGTCCCGCTCAGCTGTGGCAGGTCTCGCTCGGCCAAGGATACTCCGCGCCAACTGTCGTGGCCAGCCGCGTCTACGTGAATGACTATGACGAAGCTCGCAGCGTCTGGATGGTCCGCTGCCTCGCCTTGGACGACGGTCACGAGTTCTGGCGATACGAAGTCCCCAAACGCATCCGCCCCAATCACGGCATCACCCGCACCGCTCCAGCGACCGACGGCGGGCTGGTCGTATCGATCGACCCCAAATGCGAAGTCCATTGCCTCGACAGCCGAGATGGCTCGTTGGTGTGGAAGCTGAATCTTCCCGCCGCCTACGGTTGTTCGATTCCACCCTGGTACAACGGTCAGTGTCCGCTGCTGGTGAACCGTCAGCTGATTTTGGGACTTGGTGGTCGAGCCTTGATGGCAGCGATCCATGTGGAGAATGGCCAGCCGATTTGGGAGACGGCGAATGCCGAGAACTGGCCTTTGTCCCACGCTTCGGTCATGCCGCTCGAGATCGACGGTATCGCTCAATACGCCTACATCACGCTGAAAGGTGCTGTCAGCGTCGACGCTCAGACGGGAAAAGTGTTGTGGACCTTCCCGTGGCAATTCAATACGGCCGTGACGACGATGCCTGTGCCGCTGGGCGACGGCAAACTGCTGCTGACCGCCGGTTACCACGCTCGGACCGTGATCGTCCAGGTGCGGCATCAGGGCGAAACCTGGAAAGCGGAAACGTTGACTGCGTTTCCGGCGCCGACCCAAGGCTGGAACTCGGAAGTCCAGACTCCGATCGTCTATCGCGACCACATCTATGGAGTGGGAAAGAAGCAGCGCGGGCTCTGGACTTGCCTCGACAGCTCAGGGGCCGAAGTCTGGACCAGCCGCGATGGCAGCTTTGGATTGGGAGGCTATGTGCTGGCCGACGACAAGTTCTTTCTGCTCGAAGACCGCACCGGCACACTGCGAATGCTCGACGCCACCGCCGATGATTACAAAGTCCTCGGTACAGCGAAGGTGCTTAGCGGCCCCGACGTCTGGGCGCCCCCTGTTGTATCTCATGGAAAACTCCTGGTACGCGACTTGTCGAAACTCGTTTGTCTCGACATCTCCAGTCCGGCTACCGGGGCGGGGCAAGCTGCCGCTGCGACCCTACCTCCTGCCTCGAATGCTGTTGCCGAACAACCGTTGGCCCACCCGTAATCGGAGAGGCTCCCATGCAACTGGTCCATGTCCGATCGATGGCGGGACGCGGCGACCAACCGCACCAGTTCGAGCTGCAATGCACGGGGATTGCTGTCGGCCCGCAAGGACGGATTTACGTCGTCGGCGATCGCGAGCTGAAGATTTTTTCAGCGGACGGCAACCTGGTCGGCCGTCATCCGCTCAGCGGCGTCGTGTGGTCGATCTGTGCCGATGGCGATTCGTTGTGGATTGGCCTGCCAGGAGCCGTGGAACGCCTCGATGCACAAGGCGAAGTGGTGGAACGACTCGCCGACGCACCGCACATGGGCCTGGTGACGGGGATCGCGGCGGTCGGCGACCGGATGATGCTGGCTGACGCCGCCAACAAAATGCTGCGACTCTACCAGAAAGGCCGCTGGCAGCGGGATGTCGGACTCGATGTCAACACCCGCGGATTCATGCTCCCCAACGGAGTTCTGACGGTGGCCTACGACAGGCAATCTCAACGTTTCGTCGTAGCCCATCCTCAGAAGCACCGCGTGGAACGGTACGAACTGGACGGCAGTTCGGCCGGTCATTTCGGCAAATTTGGCAACGAGGAACTGGCTGATTTCGGCGGTTGCTGTAATCCCAACACAGTCGCCGTGACTCCGGCCGGCCGTATCTGCGTCAGTGAAAAGGCTCCGCCACGAGTCAAAGTCTACACACACGACGGCCAGTTCCTGGGCGCCACACCCGACGGGAGTTTTGCTGCCGAGGCGAAGAACCTGCCGATGGCTGCCGACGCACAGGAACGACTCTACGTGATCGATACGGCCAGGCTAACCGTGGAAACATTTGAACTGCGTGAGGAAGATTGAAGCGAGGTGACTCATGAACGAGGATGCACCCGATCGACGCGACTTTCTGCAGCACACCGGCCAAGCCGCCTGCGCGATTGCTTTGGGCGGGATCGGCTTCGTTCTCGGCCGTCGAGCGTGCGGGTCGGATGCCTGGGTCATCTCGCCCAACAAATGCGTCAACATTCGTCTGGGGGTCAGCGGTCTCGACCAGGTCTGTAACGTCTGCGCCGACAGCTGCGTACTTCCCCTGTCAGCCGTCCGCGCGGTCAATGATTTCTCACAATGCGGCCGCTGCTGCATCTGTCCGGCTTACTATGACGTCCGTAGCCAGGTTGGCCCAGACGGGCTCCCCTCCAAAAAGCTCTGCCCGCGTGACGCAATCCGGCGCAAGGCCATCGGTGAAATCGATCCCCATGACCCGCTGAACAATTACTACGAGTACGAAATCGACGAAGATCTTTGCAATGGGTGCGGCCGCTGCGTGATGGAATGCAAAGACCCGGCTGGTCTGGGAGCTATTCGACTCGAAGTCCGCTACGATCGCTGCCTGCGCTGCAACCGCTGCAGCATCGCCGCCAACTGCCCCCAAGACGCCTATGCTCGCGTCGGCCCCGAATCGGCCCCTGCGGCAACTCTGGAAGGAGGCCATGTGTGAACGGCCAGCCTGACAGCAATTGCGCCGCGTGCGTCGGTCGATCGATACCGTCTGATCGATCAGCAGCGCGTGACCGATTGCTAACGGCTGCCCAGCTGCTGCTGATCGGAATCGCTCTGCTCTCAATAGCGTCCTTCGCAGCAGCTCAGATGGATTACTCGCGTCCCGTCAACGTCGCTCCGGACTCAGCCTCCATCGGCGCCGGGTACCAACCGCCAACAGTCCAGCGGACGTCACCGCGAGCGGCTTGGCTGTTCGCCGTCGATGTCGCCGTCCTCACCGCGGTGCTGATTGCATCGGCGCTGGTCGCCCATCGCTGGCGACGACGCTGGATGGCGACCGCCCTCACGCTCCTCTCGCTGGGCTATTTCGGCTTCTATCGCCAAGGCTGCGTCTGCCCTGTCGGGTCGGTGCAGAATGTGGCGACGGCCTTGTTCGATGCCAGTTACGTGGTTCCTATGGTGGTGTTGGCATTTTTCCTGCTGCCGCTGATCGCCGCGCTGGTGGCCGGCCGAGTCTTCTGTGGTGGAGCCTGTCCGCTGGGTGCGATTCAGGATCTAGTACTGCTGCGTCCCATCGAGGTCCCGAAGCGTGTCGATCGATGGCTCGGAAAAATCCCCTACATTTACCTGGCGTTAGCGATTTGGTTTGCCGTCCTGCCGGCCGACCGACGCGATTTCATCATTTGCCGATTCGATCCTTTCGTCGGATTCTTCCGCTTCGCCGGGTCGGCAACGATGTTGGCCGTCGGAGTTGGCTTGCTGTCGCTGGCCACCGTCGTCGGACGCCCTTACTGTCGCTTCCTCTGCCCGTATGGTGCCCTGCTGGGGATCGTGTCCCGCGTAGCCTGGAAACCAGTGCGCATCACCCCCGATGAAGAACTCGATTGCGGACTGTGCACCGAAGCATGTCCGTACGGGGCGATTGAGAACATGCGAGCCGTCCGCAGTCGCTGTGTGGCCTGCGCTCGCTGCTTTGCTCATTGCCCTCGACAGCAGCTGGCGTGGGGCGAGATTGAATACTACGAGCTGGAGACTGTCCTATCGAAAGCCAAGCCAGCTGTTCGGCACGAGGAGCCCGTCGCATGAAGATTCCATACGGCAACTCGCTGCGCCGAATTGCACGTGGATTGGCCATCGCGGCTCTGGCAATCAGTACCGCCACGTTGATCTTCGATGTCACCTGGTTCCATCTCCATGCCAGTCGCCTGCGCCGCGACATGCCCACTGCCGAAGAAACGGCCCGCAGTGATCCGCAACTGGCTGCCGAGTGGGCTCAGTCGCAAATCCGTCAAACCGACGATTCGCTGATCCGCACGCGCCGGCAACACCAAGCCAGAGTTGTAGCACTGGCAGCAGCTTGTCTGGCAATCGTCCTGGCACCCCGGTCGCCGCACCGCAAACCCGTCCCTCCAGCCAATATCGAGCAGATCGTCGCCGAGCGATTGCGGGGAGCCAGCGGGAGCTCGGCTACGACAACGCCCAGCCCCGCCAGACAGGCGCAGGAAACTCACACGGATGTGACGGTCGACATGAGTCGAGTTGATTCGATCGTCGAAAAGCTGGGGACCGAGTCGCGTCAGCTGATTCCTATCCTGCACGAGATCGATCGCATCTATCACCATCTCCCCCCGGCCGCCCTGCAGCGTCTCCCTCAACTCGCTCAAGTCACCTCGGCGCAGGTAGCTGGCGTCGCCTCGTTCTACGGGCAGTTTCGGCTGCGACCGCGGGGCACTCATCTGGTCCAAGTCTGCCAGGGGACTGCTTGCCACGTCGCGGGTGCTCATCGCATCGCGGACGAACTCTTGCGCCGGCTCGGGATACCCGCGGGGACCGACACAGACCCGTCGGGTCACGTGACGGTCGAGACGGTCGGTTGCCTCGGTTGCTGCACGCTGGCGCCGGTGGTCAGCGTTGATGGCAAAGTCTGCCGAGCTCGCGTCGAGCAGCTGGCGAAAATGGCACAAGACATCTTCCAATCGCCGGCTGCCAACGGAAAGCCGAATGGCGACACGATCTCGTCGGCACATTTGCATGACGCGGCCCGGCACCGACAAACGGTCCACGACGAAACTGCTCCACCCGCCGATCAACAGCTCGAGATCCGCGTCGGGCTCGGCTCGTGCTGCGTAGCCGGTGGCAGCCGCGAAGTCTGGGAGACGTTGCAGCGAGAGCTGAAGCGCGAGGGTCGGCAGGCGGTCGTAAAGCCGGTCGGATGCGTTGGCATCTGCCACTTGACTCCTCTGGTCGAGATTCGTACGCCGCACGCTGAGCCAATTGTTGCGACGCGAGCCACGCCGGCCGACGTACGCCGCATCCTGCGCAGTCTTCCGGGCCGAGCCCCGTGGACCGCCAGACTACGTCATCGACTCGACGACCTCTGGGCGAGCCGTACCGAGCTGTCGGCAGAGCCGGCTTCTGCCGCGGCTTCCAGCGGAGTCGCTGCCCACTGCCAGATCACGCCGATGGCTCACACCCGCATCCAACAGTACATCGGCCGCCAGGTGCGGATTGTGACCGAGCATTGCGGCGAGATGGATCCGACCAGCATCGGCGACTACCGCGCGAAGGACGGATTCCTCGCCCTGGCGAAATGCCTGCAATCGATGAGCGCTGGGGAAGTAGTCGATCAGATTGAGGCGAGTGGTCTGCGCGGACGTGGTGGTGGCGGCTTCCCGACAGGGCGTAAATGGCGAGTCGTGGCCAACACGACGGGCGACAAGTACATCGTCTGCAACGGCGATGAAGGCGACCCTGGCGCATTCATGGATCGGATGGTCATGGAATCGTATCCGTATCGCGTGCTCGAAGGGATGGCGATTGCCGCTTACGCCGTCGGAGCCCATCGTGCGATCATCTATGTTCGGCACGAGTACCCGCTGGCTGTGGAACGGCTCAGGCACGCCGTCGACGACATGCTGCACGCCGGCTGGCTGGGCGAACGCATCGCCGACACCCCGTTTTCGCTGACCGTCGAGATTGTGGAGGGGGCTGGCGCCTTCGTGTGCGGCGAAGAGACTGCGTTGATGGAATCAGTGATGGGACATCGAGGGACGCCCCGCTTCCGGCCACCGTTCCCGGCTGAACGAGGACTGTGGGGCAATCCGACGCTGATTAACAACGTCGAGACTTACGCGAATGTGCCGTGGATTATACGACATGGCGGTGGCCAGTTCGCGGCCTTGGGTACTGCCACCAGCAAGGGGACGAAAGTCTTTTCACTGACCGGCAAGATTCGGCGCGGCGGGCTGATTGAAGTGCCACTGGGAATCACGATTCGCGAGGTGGTGGAGCAGATTGGTGGTGGAGTTCAGCCGGGGCGCCAATTTAAGGCCGTGCAGATTGGGGGTCCGTCGGGGGGCTGCATTCCCGCGTTACTGGCTGACACTCCGATCGACTACGAAGCCTTGCGCGGCATCGGCGCCATCATGGGTTCGGGGGGCCTGGTCGTGCTGGACGATGAAGACTGCATGGTCGACGTCGCCCGATTTTTCCTCGAGTTTACTCAACGGGAATCGTGTGGCCATTGCACGTTCTGCCGCTTGGGGACCAAGCGACTGCTGACTCTGCTTGAGCGGATTACCAGCGGGCATGGCCATCGGCGCGACTTAGATGAAATTGAATCACTGTGCACGTCGGTCACGGCTGGCAGCCTGTGCGGGCTCGGCAAGACCGCTCCCAATCCGATCTTGACCACGCTGAAGTACTTCCGTGACGAATACGAAGCGCACTTGGCCGGTCATTGCCCTGCCGGCCGATGCAAAGCGTTAATCCGATACGAAGTGACTCGAGAGTGCGTCGGCTGCACCCTCTGCGCGCAACATTGTCCGGTCGGAGCCATCGCGGCGACGCCCTACCAGATGCACAAGATCGATTCCAACGTATGCACGCGGTGCAACATCTGTCGCACAGTGTGCCCGGAACAGGCGATTCGGGTGGTGTGATGGTACAGCTGTGGATCGACGACAAAATGGTGGAAGTACCGGACGGAGCCACGGTTCTGGACGCCGCCCGCAGTGCCGGAATCGACATTCCCGCGCTCTGCCGCCACGATGATTTCCCGCCCAACACGTCGTGCATGTGCTGCCTGGTGCGAATTGACGGAGGCGCACCGGCCCCTTCGTGCGCGACAGTGGCTCGGCAGGGCATGCGAGTGGAGTCCGAATCGTCGGCTATCCGCGAACTGCGGCGCACCGGACTGGAGCTTCTTCTCGGTGACCACGCGGGCGACTGCCGTGCTCCCTGCGAACACACCTGCCCCGCTCGCATGGATATCCCCGACATGCTGCGCCACGTGGTGGCCGGGGACTACCGCGCGGCAATCGCCGTCATCAAACAGGATATCGCCCTGCCAGCCACACTGGGCCGCGTCTGTCCGGAAGTCTGCGAAGCCGCTTGCCGACGCGGTGCGCATGACAGTCCGGCATCGATCTGTCGCATCAAACGCTTTGTGGCCGATCAGGACCTGGCCAATGAAGTTCCATACCAGCCGCCCGTGGCACCGCCCTCGGGACGACGAGTGGCAATCATCGGCGGTGGCCCCACCGGACTGGCGGCGGCCTATTATCTGGCGCAGCGCGGCCACGCCTGCACGATCTACGACGCTCAGCCACGACTCGGAGGCCGGCTGTGGCGAGAATTCCCGGCCGATCAATTGCCGCCGAATGTTCTGGAAGGCGAGATCCGGGCGCTGCTGGCTATCGGCATCGCCGTTCGCGCCGCTCAGCCACTGGCGACCGCCGCACAACTGGATGAAATGACCAGCACTCATGACGCCGTCCTGCTCTCGACCGGCCGTCCCGTTAACGGCTGGCTCGAACCGCTCGGACTCAAGGGAACCAGCAACGGAGTAGCAGCCGATTCGGCAACTCGGCAAACGAGCCGCCCCCGAGTCTTCGCCGCGGGCAACGCGGTACGAGCTTACAGCCTGGTTGTGCAATCCGTGGCGGAAGGAAAGTTCGCCGCTGAGTGCATCGACGCGATGCTCGCCAACCGCCCGCTCCCGGACCGTCGGCGCGCCTTCGAATCGCGACTGCAGCGCATGACGGCAGGCGAACTGTGCGATTTCTGCGCGGGCGAGCCCGAACGATCTCGCATGGAAGACCGATTGCTCGATGCGCAGCTCAGCGAACCGTCGGTCCGCAGCGAGGCATCCCGCTGCCTGCACTGCGACTGCTCAGCACTGGGCCACTGCAAGCTCCATCATTACGCTGAGTCCTACGATTGCGATGCGCGACGGTTCGCGGGCGACGGACAGCGTTTTCGAGGCCGGATCACGGGCCAGCACGTGACGCTGGAAGTCGGCAAATGCATCTGCTGTGGAATCTGCGTGCAGATCGCCGCAGCGACGCCGGACGCCCGCGGTATCGCGGTGCTCGGCCGCAGCACGGCCATCCGCATTGCTCCGCCACCCGGAGTGACCTTGGATGAAGCCTTCGGTTCGGCCGCCCGCCGCTGCGCAGAGGCCTGCCCAACTGGCGCCATCTCTGTCGGGCCCCACTGACCGGTCCAAGAGCAGATCAAAAGCCGGCCATGCCGCTGGGGCATTCCCAAAATCGGGCCTTGCCGTCGCGGCAGAAGTCGATGATCGAATTGCTGACATCGGCCGGATAAAACCGCGCCGACAGGATAGTTGGCCGACCGTCGGCCTGGGGATACAGCAGATCGAAGTGATCACCGCTGCGTCCTTTTTCGGATTCGCCATCACGCATCCAGCAATTTCGCAGGTAGACGATACCGTATTTGTTCCAAAGTTCCGACGGAGGGACCAGGTCAGCGGGCCCCAGCACCGACGAGTGTCTCAGGTACTGATACAGCTCTTCAGCGCGAATCGACCATCCCTCCTTCGTGGCGCCATCGGGCACCACACTCTTGAACCGCTTGTACGAGTACAGACCGACGACCGACAGCGACATGCTCATCCGCACCGCACATTGCGACGACACACCGCTGATCGGGTGAGGATCGCCGCGAAACTCCTGGTACTTCAAATACATCGAATTGAAACTTGGACGCGCTACCATGACTTGTCTCCTGAGCTGTTTGCTGGGCGAACTCGGTTGAACGTAACTTTCAGGCCTGAGCGACCAGGCGGTTCAGCAGCGATAGGACTTCCCGCTCCAGATGAGGAATCGTCTCATCGGGACCGCAGCAATCCAGATCGTGCACGTGCCAGAACTCCACCCGGCTCAGCCACTTGGCAAACTTGCGTTCGATGATCGGCCGATGCTCGGCCTCCTTCACCGCCACCACGTGGTCGGCCCGCTGAAAATCATCGTCCGTAGCCCGCTGCGGCATCCGCAGTTGGTGCTCGTACGGGATTCCAGCTTCCCGCAAAGCCGCGATGGTCGCTCGCGACATCGGTCCGTGGTTCAAGGGATCAGGATCGAGCCCCCGGGAGTCGGCCTGCCAGTCGAGCCCCAGTTCCCTGGCCTTCCAGTCAAACAGAATCTCCGCATACCGGCTGCGATAGTAATTGCCTGTACACAGAAACAACATCGTCTTCATCGGCACGGCCTGTCGCGAATCCTGTCGGTCTCTACGGTCGCCAGACACCCGGTCGACCTGCCACCCCGACGGCGATCGATCCGTTCGACCGCCGGCCACGGGACTGCACCCCTATTTTCGGACGAACTTCTGAGCTCGTTGCCCAATAATATCACCCAAATACAGATTTCCCTGAGAATCGACCGCCACGCAGTGGAGCCAGTTCACGTCCCCGGGCCGCTCCTGACCATCCACGCCCTTGGGAATCGACCATAGCTCACCTTGGAACCGACATCTCTCCAGTCAATCTCGGCGATCGCCTCTTATCACAACGGACCGTAGCAGCCGTGCCGACGCGGGGCGCATTTTCGGCCACCCCCACTGCAGGAATCAAGCGGGGCAACCCGTTCAGGTAGATACTCCCCGCTTCACAACGACGAGTCAGGCAGATCGGGTGCGCCGACCAGGCAATTTGGCCGCTTGATCAGAAATTATTCAGCCGATGGGACCAGACTTGTCATCGCCGCGCCGATGATCAAGCCAGTGCCGGCCCGCAGAGCTCGGCCCAGACAAAAGTCGGCTCAGGCATGTCCCTGCGGTCGAACAGGCAATCACCCTATTCCGCGGTCCGCCATGAACCATCCCCTCCATTGAGGTGAAACATGATTCCGGAACACGTCCCCTGTCGACATCTACACGTTCAATGGCTGGACGCCGATCGCGCTCGTTGCCACGATTGCGGCAAGCTGGGTTACTGGTCATCCGACGGCTGGGTCCTTTGGCGGCGTTACACGGAAAGCGCGCCGGGGCGGCCTGCCGGTCCTCGACCCGCGGATTTCTCTCGATCCACGGCCGCTGTGCTGCGACGACACACGTCGGCTCCCTCAATCGCCGTGCCAGCGTCACCCCAACCTGTTCGACGCTCGGCCGGGTGACTCACACCCCAAGGATCGATTTGCGAAGATCGTGTCCGAACAAGCTTGACTTTGAACCATCAGCGGGTCGAGAATCAGCCGACGAGGGTTTGTTGTTGAGTCGGTTCGATCCTTGCAAGATCGAGACTCGGTCGCTTGCATTCTGTTGACCAGCGGCTCGAAAGGTGATGGCCATGCGCGAAACACGCATTCTCCGGCGGCGATTTCTGTCCGAAATGAGTGCTGGGGCCCTGCTGGCAACACTCGGTTCATCCGCAGCCCTGAACTTGGGGCTCGTATCGAATGGCTGGGCTGAGACGACTGACAAGCCACTGCAGTTTGGTGACATCGAGCCGTTGGTGCAGGAACTTCAGGAAACGCCCGTTGATCGACTTCAGCCTGTATTGGTGCAGAAGCTCAAGTCCGGGACCTCCCTGAAGACGTTGGTATCGGCCGCGGCCTTGGCCAATGCCCGCACGTTCGGAGGCGAGGACTACATCGGATTTCACACGTTCATGGCCCTGGCACCGGCCTTTCGCATGGCGAAGCTGATGCCGCAAGGCTCCGAGGCGCTCCCCGTCCTGAAGGTGGCCTACCGCAATACGAACCGTATCCAGTCCGTGGGCGGTCGTCAGCATGAACGGCTTCATTCCGCCCCCACACCGTCGACCGATCCCGTTTCTGACGGGCGTCTCTACGAATCGATACGTCATCGCGACTCGTCGGCCGCCGAGCGTCTGCTCGCCGCTCAGGTTGCCGAAAACCCCATCCATGGACTCGACGCGCTGCTGCCCAGCGTACAGGACACCCCCGAAGTCCATCGCACGGTGTTGCCGTTTCGGGCCTGGGAAATGGTCGATATCGTGGGGACCGAACACGCTCTGACTCTACTTCGACAATCGCTCAATTACTGCCTGATGCAATATCGTACCGACCAAGACCAGCAGGTTACCCGCCAAGCCGCACTGGTCGCCAAGTTATTTGATGAGTTTAAGCTCGAAGAGCTGGTACTCGGCACGAAGCCCCTGCCCGACACGGAATTCCATCAACTCGCTGACGCGATCGCTCAGGCACCCGCCGACGAAGCGGCTCGAGCGGTGGCAGCGACGCTGGCCGACGGCTTCGACCCGGCGGCCATCGGCGAAGCCTTGTCACTGGCCGCCAATCTGCTGGTACTCCGCGACGGTGGACGATTGCCACAGTTCGAAGACCGTTTGAAGCCACCCGGTTGCGTGCACGGCGATTCGGTCGGCGTCCATGCCAGCGACGCAGCCAACGCGTGGCGGAACCTGGCTCGGGTCAGTACGGGCAAGAACCGTTTGACGTGCCTCCTGATCGGCTCGTGGCAGATCGCCAACGACCGCACGAATGCACTCGGATTGATGGCCAATCCGCTCCCCGCTCCCCACCACGTCAAAGAACTCACCGAGACCGACCCGAGCCGACTGTTGAATCAGCTCGACGAAGCCATCCGCGCCAACCTGCAGGGCCACGCCACGGCAATCACTTACCAATATGGTCAACTCGGACACGATCCCGATCCCATCTTTCGAAAACTTGTCCAATATGCGGTCAGTGAAGACGGCGCTCTGCATGCCGAAAAGTATTTCCAGACCGTGTGGGATGACTTCCACTCAACGCGAACTTCCGTCCGGTGGCGTCACCTCATGGGTTTGGCTCGTGTCACAGCCAGCGAATACGGCACACCGGCCGCCGGACAGGCCGAGGCCCAGGAACTTGTCGGCAGCGGTTTGCAGACGCTGATCGGCTGACCTGGCCCCAATAGCCCACCGACACGGGAATATCCACTCGGTCGGATCACTAATCGTTCGCACGCCCCCTCGAACTTGAGGTGCGGGCGTCCGATCGCTGAAACCGGCACGAGATTTCCTGGGTACTGACTGCTAGGATATGTGTTCGTTCACCGCCGATCACCGACGGCGGATCGAGAAATATCCACCATACCAAGACAGACGGACCGACACCCAGGCTCGCCGCAACGAAGCCTCGACGGGAGAAAGACTTGTGCGAGACCTGCCTCTGCCCCCTGCATGGGCTCGAACGCTCAGCCGGACCATTCTGGCCACGGCCAGCTTGCTGGTTTACGGCCCGCTGCTGACATCAGCTCAGCCCCCTACTTCTGCTCAGCCTCCCACTCCCGCTCAGCAAACTCCCCCTGCTCAGCCAGCTCCCCTGGCAATTGATCGGCTGTTCGATGCGGACCGCCTGATCGACATTTCAATCGAGCTGGACCCGGCTGACTGGGACACCCTGCGCCAACAGAACCGAGATGTGCGGCGAGCGTTTACGGGGGTGAGTGAGAATCCGTTCACGTACTTCCGCGGCAATATCACCGTTGACGGCGTCAAGATTGAGTCGGTCGGAATCCGCAAGAAGGGCTTCCTAGGCTCGCTCGACGATCAGTTCCCGTCGCTCAAGATCAAATTTGACGAATACACCGACCAAGACCCGATCCGCGGCATCGACACTCTGACGCTGAACAATAACAAGCAGGATCCGTCGCTGGTCAGCCAGTTTTTGGCGTATCGGCTGTTCAACGCCGCCGGAGTTCATGCTCCGCGCTGCAGTTACGTTCGGGTCACGGTCAACGGCCAGTACCTGGGCGTCTACACTCACGTGGAATCGATCGGCAAGCCGTTTGTGAAGCGGCGGTTCGGCAACGGCTCGGGGAATCTCTATGAAGGAACCCTGGCCGATTTCCATCCTCGATCGGTCGGCCGACTCGATGCCAAATCGGATGACCGCGATCCGGAACACCTCAAAGTCAAACGTCTGGCGGAACTCCTCAATCAGCCGGGCGAACTGCCACTGGCCGACATAGAACGGGTCCTGGACGTCGATAACTTTCTCAAGTTCTGGGCGATGGAGAGCCTGATCGGTTTCTGGGACGGCTATGCCAGCAACCAAAACAACTTCTGGATTTACGAAAACCGCGACAACAACAAACTCTATTTTCTCCCTTGGGGGGCGGACGGAGCATTCATGCAACCCGCCGGGATGTTCGGCTTCGGACCGCAGAGATCCATTGCGGTATACGCCGAAGGCATCCTTGCCAATCGACTCTACCACCAACCGGGCGTCGCGGACCGCTATCGCGATACCATGCGTTGGCTGCTGGCCAACACCTGGCACGAAGACGAGCTGATTGCCACCGTGGACCGCATCGAAAAACTCGTCTCGGCCGACTTGCACGAGCGACAAAGGCAGGCACCTCAATCGATGCGGCAGGTGCGGCAATTCATCGGTCAGCGTCGAGCGGCCATTGAGCGGGAACTGGATCGATGGCCGGCCAAGGTTGCCGACCGACCTCGTACGCCGGTGTACGTCGCCGATATCGGTATCACGTCGGGTTCGTTCGCCGGCCAGTGGACCGACACGGCGCCCCCCAATCCCTGGGAAGTCGGCAGCGTGCAGATGCAGCTGCAATTGGAAGGCCAAGCGGTGAAGATCGTGCAGGCCGGTGTGAGTGCCCATCCGGCCCAATCCCCCCGCTTCCCGTTCGGGTTCCCCATCCCCGAAGACCAACTAGCCAAACTCGCTCATGTGGTGATCATGGCCATCCCCGACACCAAGTCACGGTCAATTACGCTCACTCTCTCCGTCGACCGGACCGCTCTCACGAGCAAATTGGGACAACCGATTCCTGTCGAAGGCACAATCGCCGGCACGGATCCGCAGTCGGGCTTGTTCAATCCCTTCGGTGGCCGCTCTTTGACTGGCACCATGACCTTCACCAAGGCTGGACTCACCGCCGGCGATGCCTGCGAAGGAACCTTTGACCTCAAGGTGACCGAGATCCGTGGTGGTTTTGGGGACCGGCAAGATGCCGACTCCCCGCAGGCAGCTCCGGCCAACGCAGCATCTCAGAACGTGTCGCCACCCGAAGCAGAGCCGGCGTCGAGCGATCCGGGATCAGGAAATTGAGATATCCGGGACGGCATGGTCACGGATAGAATGCTCTCGAATCATTAATTCGGGCGATCCGCGGCAGGCAAGCAGATATTGAAGTGAGATGACGACGGCAGCGATCGAAGTCGAAAATCTGGCGAAGACGTATCGCGAAGGAATCGTCCGGCGGCGCAGCGTGCGTGCGCTGCAGGGAGTCTCTCTGTCCGTCGAGCGCGGTTCGATCTTCGGCTTGCTGGGTCCCAACGGAGCTGGCAAGACGACGCTGATCAAAATACTGCTGGGGTTGGTGAGACGGAGCGATGGACAGGCCACGCTGTTGGGGCGTCCGGCCGGTGATCGCGTCGGCCGGCGTGGCGTCGGTTACCTTCCCGAGCATCATCGGATTCCGCGCCACCTGAACGGCAATTCGGCGCTGCTGTACTATGGCGGCCTGAGTGGCCTGTCACCCCGCGAAGTCCGACAGCGAGCACCTCAGCTGCTCGAGCGAGTCGGCTTGGGACGATGGGGAACGACGTCGGTCAAGAAGTACTCCAAAGGGATGCTGCAACGACTCGGCCTGGCCCAAGCCATGCTACACGAACCCGAACTGCTGGTACTGGACGAACCGACCGACGGCGTCGATCCAGTGGGGCGGACGGAGCTGCGTGACCTGCTGCGGCAACTGAGAGCGGAAGGCAAGACGATTTTCATCAACAGTCACCTGCTGCAGGAAGTAGAGCTCGTATGTGACCGCGTGGCCATCCTGGTCGACGGCAAGGTGCGTCGGATGGGCCACGTCGACGAGATTCGGGCTCGGCAAATTACCGACGTTCAGTTCACCGTGGTCGGATCGGAAGCATTGATTCGACAGGCAATTGACGGGCTGACACCATCTCCGCTGAACGTGCTGGCCGATCTCAGGACCCAATTCCAACTGAAAGCTCCCGACCAGACCACGATCAATCGCTGTATTGACCAGCTCCGGCATCACCAAATCGACATTGTTTCGATCGCCCGATTGCGGGACACGCTCGAGGATGTCTTTCTGGACGTCGTGGGCCAGCAATCTGAGTCGCCGCCGACGGAGAAGACGGACAATCGCTTATGATCCGCCCTTATCTGACGGTCTTCAAGGATTCATTTCACGAAGCGTTTGCCTCACGTGTGTTGTGGGTAGCTCTGGGCGTGGCCACGCTGGTCCTGGCGGCCCTCGCTCCGCTGGGACTGGACGAGATGCGAGCGACGCAGCTGTTTCCCGGCAGCGTCCGTGACTGGCCGAGCTTTCTGAAGCAAATCAGTCAACAGTCGACTGCGCCGGAATCCTCGCCAGGCAAGCAGATTTGGAAGCTGGCCGGTGACGAATTTCGCCGTACGGTGGAGGAGACGACACGGCCGGTATCCCCCAAGGAAATCTCCCGCGACACGGTCCCCAAGTTGCTGGATGCCCTGAACCAGGTCCTGACCAAGCGCGAGTTCCACGATCGAGAGGCGTGGTCGAAGGTCACGATCCCCTCGGTAACTCAGGAGCTATTGGGCCGCGGCGTCGACAAACTCCCACCGGAAGATGTCTTTCTGGTGAATCGACAACTGCTGAAGGCGGCTTTTCCGGCCGATATCGCCAACACCCCCGAAGAACAGCTGGTCGTGACCTACTTTGGACGTCCGGTTGGTTCACCGCTGCCAGTAAATCGTCGTCTGGCCGACCCGATCATCCGCAGGATCGTCGGTCAAGTGATGAACTTTTTTGTGGGGACGATCGGTGTCTTTGTCGCCATCCTCGTCACCTCGGCGGTGATTCCTCAAACGTTTGAGCCGGGGGCTGTCGATCTGTTGCTCAGCAAACCCGTATCGCGCCCGCTGCTGTTCCTGGTCAAGTTCTTCGGCGGATGTGCGTTCATCCTGCTGACCGGCGGCTATTTCATCGTCGGTTTGTGGGCCATCATGGGGTGGCGATTTCAGGCGTGGGATCAATCGTTGCTGCTATGCATTCCGCTATTCCTGTTTCTGTTCTTGATTTACTACTCGGTGTCTGCCCTGGCTGGTGTACTGTGGCGGAACCCGATCCTGTCGGTGGTGGTGACGATCCTGTTCTGGGCGACCTGCTTTTCGGTAGGAGTGGCCAAAGAGTCGCTGGAGCAATGGTTTATCAATCCGAGCCGGATTGTGAGTATCATGCCGACCGGCGAGAACTTGATGGCAGTGAATCAATCCGGCGCGTTCCTCGAATGGCGCGGCGGGACTTGGGTACCGGTCTTTCAGTCGGAGCGTCGCGACGGACCACCGTTTGGCCCCGGCCCCGTACTGGTCGGACCAGTCTATAACCCGAAACTCAAGAAGATTCTCTTCATGTGGCGGACACCTCCGCGCCGATTTGGCTTTTTCGCCGCGACACCTCGGCTGACGTCAGCTGCCTGGACTGAGGGATCGTGGAAGCAGACACTCGGAGCGAAGGCTCCAGAAGGATCGGCCTGGCTGTTGACGGGTCCCGACAATGAACACTTCACGGTCGGTATCCACGGTGTTTCGCGCATCCAGGAATCATCAGGCTCACCGATCGGCAACCCAACCATTCTCGGCTTTCAGATCCCGCTTGGCGGCGGAGACTCATTTGTCTCACTTGGCCCCGCCCAGGGACCACCCATCGAGGAACCATTCTCCGCCTCCATGCAGGCCGATAATGGCGATGTGGCCGTCTACACTTCGCGAACGATCCGCATGTTGCGCCGCCAGCCGGACGGAACCTACATGCCAGGCCAGGAGCGTAAGCTGGAACAGGCGCCGGAACTTGCGCTGATTTCGTCCCTGGGTCGGCACGTGGTCCTGGCCGACCAGGATGGGCTTGTCCGCTGGCTCAAGAGCGACGATCTGTCGACAGAGCGTGAGATCTCGCCGGTCGGCAAGATCGAACCGCGGGTCGTCACCAGCTCACCCGATGGACAATGGCTGGCGATTCTGTTTCATAATGGCCAGCTCGTCGTGTTCGACGCCGAAGGGAACGAACGATTGAGGCTCGGCGATTCCATCTCGGCGGTGACTCTGGATGACAGCCAGAATCTGCTGGTGGCCGATCGAGGAACCCGAGTTACCCGCTACGAACTCAGTTCACTCAAGGCCGCCGAGCGTTTCGAGCCGCCGCAGGACATGCTGCAGGTTGCCTATCGTTACGCGATGGTCCCGTTCTACCGGGTATTTCCCAAACCGGGGCAGTTGAGCAACGTGGTCGATCATCTGCTGACTCGCAACATGCCGAGCCTGCCAGGGATGCCCGGGGCGGCCGGGGAACGATCAATCGACGACTTGCGGCAATCTCCGACCCGAACCGATATCTGGGGGCCCATTCTCAGCAGCATGGCGTTTGTCGTCGTCGTACTCGCCGTGGCCTGCCGCTACGTGTCTCGCACGGATTTTTGAGCCCGCTTAAAGCGATGACGGGGCAAGCTCGCACCCGTCAGCCGGTACGCTGATCACTCGGCCGCAATCAGCTCACCCGAGACGGGCGAAAGGTGAAAGCAATTGTCGGAGTCAGTTGCAGAAGGTTGATTGACCACCACCAGCTCCCGTCCGCTGGTCCCGAAGTCCCCTTGAGTGTTACGGGCGCTATCGTCGGGACGAGTGATCCGGATTTCTTGCACAAGTTCCCCGGACGAACGGTAGACTCGCAAACGATTCGATTTCCGGTCGGCAGCAATGACCGAGCCCATACCGGAAGGTTCGCCTACCTGTCCTTGAGACAGGTCCACTTTGGCCAGCATGGCCAGGCTCAATGCCACCAACAACCAACCCACAGGCTCTTTCATCGCTGTGCATCCTAACTAAAGACTCAGTTCGATCCTTCATCCATCCACACTCGTTTAGCTCAATGTATTTTCGGCTCGCTGCATGAAGATTGCGTGAAGCGGGCATTCCCTCGAGGTTAAATTCCCCCCCCCGCTTTACCCCCCCCTGCAACTCAGGCCCCCCGCATGAACCACATCGCGCCGTCCACCTCAGCGGCCAGAAATGCGTTAACATCAACGGCTGATGGCAGACGACCAACCGATCGACGGAGGTGCGCCGATGAGAACGATGGAAGAAAGGGTCGAAAAGCTTGAGGGTGACTGTCGGCGTTTGAGGGCCGCCAACTGGTGCTTGCTGGCTGCCGGCCTAGGCCTCATGTGCATGGCCGCAGTGCCGGGCCCTCCGCCCCAGCAATCGGAACCTGCTGCCGTATCGCCTGAAGACAAGCGGGCTGAATCGACGGACGGTCCTGGAGCCCCGAATCGACAGGCACTGGCGCTGGAGGTTCAGCAGCTGGTAGTGATTGACGCTCAGCATCGGCCGCGGATCCAGATGTCGGTCGTCGACGATGGACCCACAATCCGTCTGCTGGATTCGGCGGGGAAGCCCCAGGTAATCCTCGGCCAGAATTCGTCATGGGCCGGCCTGCAACTAACGGACAGCCAGGGAGAGCCGACCGGATCGCTGACCGTATCGTCCGGCACACGGCAAGCCCAACTGGAACTACGTGGAGGGCATGGCAGTTCGCTGGTGCAGGCTGACGGCTTCTTCGTCCGAGACGTAGCTGGCCACAACGGTGCCTACCTGGCGATTCTCAACGGCAACTTTCCGGTCTGCGGTGTGACCAGCCCCGGAATCCAGGGTCCGCCGTCCGTGGAAATCACCTCTAGTGGCAGGACCGGTCGGATCAAGATCCACGACAGCGATGGTCGACCGCTGTTTACGGTGGGAACTACGGAACAACGCAGTGCCGAACTGACATTATCGCAAGCTGGCAGCGAACGATCGATCAACATTGAGGGAGGAACGGCAGAGAGCGACGGGCCGGTGGTCACATTCCTCGGCCCAGCTCAATCCGACGGCTCGGGTGGGATACTTCCTCGCTTGACGTTGGGCATTGCCCCCGACTCAGCGCCGTTCATCCGAATCACGGATGCTGATGGGAAACGGTCGTACACGGTGCCGCCCGCGACTGAGTGATTTACGAGTGAATTCCACCGGGAGCCAAGATCTTGCTTGTTCTCGCATGATGAAGCCCTGCACTCAGCTGGTACGGATCAGGGATTGTGCTGTTCCATCAACCTGCTATACTTCGGTTGGTCGTTTGGACTATGTAAGCTTAAACGTTGATTCCCGCAGGAATCCTCTTTCTGTCCTGCATATCGCCTCTCCACCTGGCGAGCCTCCACTGCAGGCTCCTTTCTAAATGGCCCGGAAAGCTCCGAAAGGGTCAGTATTTGTGGTGATAGGGGATCTTTCATGGCGTCGAAGCTTTACGTTGGCAATCTCAGTTATCAAGTAAACGATGCGCGGCTGGAGGAGATGTTCTCCGAGTTCGGTTCTGTACATTCCGCCAAGGTGATTACGGACCGCGATTCCGGGTCGAGCAAAGGCTTTGGTTTTGTTGAAATGGCTGATAGCCGGTCGGCTACAGCGGCCATTCAGGGCCTGAATGAACGCGAAATGGGTGGACGTCGTCTCGTTGTGAACGAAGCGCGTCCGCGGGAAGAACGTCCGAGCGGATCGAATCGTTTCCGCGGTCCTCGATAGTGGCCGGGGACAATTCAGTCCCCCCCAAGCCCCCAATTGCACTCAACTAGGACGATCCACGCCGCCGTGGACATAGGTCGATGAGCGGCGTTCGGGGCTGGTTTCCCGGGAACCTATGGAGTAAATTCTGATGGGCCAACGAAACGCCGGCGACCAGCGTCGATCGAGATCGTCGCGAAACAGTCGAAACTCGACGGCGCCCCGTCTGGCCGCTGAGAGTTTTGTCCGGCCAGTACCCAAGGTGTTCGGCCCGCCGATCACCTTGCTGGAGGACTCCAGTAAAGTGACTTTTGAATATCGCAACGGCAGCTGGGTGGAATTTGCATTATCAATCGCCCAATGCCGTCGGGATGGAGAAGTCAAAGAGCTGCCACAGAAAATCAACAAGATGACACGGTATCAGGTTCGGCTGCCGATACCCCAGTAGTGTCCGACCGATGCTTCCAGCCGCTGCGGCCAGCATCAGTCACGAGGTTGCCAATTGATCGATGTCAGACAGCACCATTCAAGCCGAACTTCCGAAAACTAACAGGCCCGGGTCTCAGCCGCTGCGTCGAGCGATTGCCGTTCATCGTGGCAGTCGCGCATGGGCAGCTACCACACAGCTGATCGTCACAACGTTCCTGTTTGTGTTCAGCTGGTGGTGCATGTGGCGATCTCGCGAACTCGGCTTCTGGGCCCCGCTGCTGCTGTCCGTCCCGACGGCCGGATTTCTAGTGCGGCTGTTCATCCTGCAGCACGACTGCGGGCATGGCTCGATGTTTGCTTCGCCCAAACTGAATCGACTCGTCGGTGTCCTGCTCAGCGCGTTGACCTTCACCCCCTATCAGTGCTGGCGTCGACAGCATGCCGAACATCACGCGACTAACGGTCAACTGGACCATCGCGGCATCGGTGACGTCACCACCTGGACGGTTGCCGAATATTACGCCGCGACCCCGTGGCAACGACTGAAGTACCGCCTCTATCGCAACCCGCTGATCCTGTTTGGCGTGGGTCCGGTAATCTATTTCGCTGTCTTGCAGCGAATACCGTGGCTGTTACCCACCACGTGGCCCAAGGAACGGCAAAGCGTGATGTGGACGAACGTGCTGCTGCTGGTCGTTTACTCAGCCGCTGCATGGTGGATTGGCCCCTGGACGTTTCTCACGTTGCACTTGCCCGTGGTCGTCCTGGCCTCGTCGGTCGGCAGCTGGCTCTTTTTCGTCCAGCATCAATTCCCGGACACCTACTGGCAACACGACGGGACCTGGGATTTCGCCCGAGCGGCGATTGAGGGGAGTTCGTTCCTGGACCTGCCGGCACCGCTGCGCTGGATCACCGCGAATATCGGCTACCACCACATCCATCATCTCGACAGCCGCATCCCCAACTATTCGCTGGTCGAATGCCACCACGCTCATCAAGAGCTCCACGCGGCACGTCGGCTGACCCTGAAGGACGGCCTCCGCTATGGCAAGCTGAAGCTATGGGACGAGTCGACGCACGAGCTGATCACGTTTGCTGAGTCTCGACGCAGAATGGCTCAGCGAACAGCGAAGTCGGGCTAAGATTCGAGGCGTGTGCAGTTACTGCATCAGCCGGCAGGACGAATCAACGCGATCGACCAGCGACGGAATAACCCGCCGGGCCTTGGCAGCCTTCATGGCGGAATAGCCATCTTCGGTGAGCGAATACGCACCGCGAAAGCGTTCGGTCACCAGCAGTTCGCGACGCACCAGCTCCCGCAATCCTCGCTCGTGCAGCATCTGCTTGCGAGTATCCAGACACAGCATCTGGCTGGGCGTCATCAGATAGCTGCGAAAGACGGCCAGGACGGCGACCTCCGCATCCGAGAGCCAGAGACCAATCGACTTCCGCCTCTGGCCGGATGGGGTTGAGCTCTTGTGCGACATGATCGCCCCTTTCTTCAGGTGTGGCCGAATCAAGGCTCGATTATCGTCCATCGGACGGTCTGACGCAATCGGCCCAACAAGATCGCCACCCGAACCTTGCCACCTATGGCGGTCGAGCCGTTGGACGGCCACTGGCGCCGTGAACTGATTCCGGCCCGTTAACCTTGCGCCGAGGCGGCGATCTTCGCCTCCACCGTCTGCAGAATGATGCTCAGCGATTTGGCCACATCCCACTCATCCGTCGGCACAACCAGATCGGCATCGCGGGGAATCTCATACGACGCTGAGACCCCTGGAAAGTTGACGATTTCACCTCGATCGGCCGCCTGATAACGGCCAGACTTGTCACGCTCGCGACAGATCTCCGTCGACGCCGACAGATGAATGTGAACCAGCCGGTGGCGACCGATAACGTCTCTTGCCTTGTGCCGACTCACTTCATCCGGAGCGACAAAGGCGGCGATGCAAATCAGCCCCGCATCGTTGATCATGCGGCAGATCTCAGCCGCTCGACGCAGATTCTCGGACCGCTCGTCGGCGGAGAATCCCAGATCGCGGCTGATGCCGTGCCGAAGATTCTGGCCGTCCAGCACTGTCACTGCGCGCCCAGCAGCAAACAGACGCTCCTCCAGCAGTAAGGCCAGAGTTGTTTTGCCGGATCCGCTGAGCCCAGTCAGTAACACTGTCAGTGGCGGATGGCCATACCGCAACCGACGCTGATCCGGACTGATCTGGCTGGGACTGAACTGCAACTGCCGACTGCGCAGCTCCACATTCCAGTGCTCCGACGGTGCCACGTCGTGCTGAGCATCGGCGATCATCCCCGCAGCCACGGTCTCGTGAGTCACTCGGTCGACGATAATGAAGCTACCCGTGCTGCGGTTGCGGCGATACGGATCAAATGCCACAGGCGACTGCAAGGATATCCGGCAACGGCCGATTTCGTTCAGTCCCAGTGAGGCCACTTCCACCTGGTTCAAGGTGTTGACGTCAACGCGGTGCGAAACGAATTGCACTTCACCGGCGACCTGTTTCGGGCCCAGCTTCAACCAGTACGTTTTGCCGACCACCAGCGGTTGACTCGACATCCAGATTAAGGTGGCGTCCAGTTCGCGACTCATCTCGGCATTCCGACCCAAGTGCACAATCATGTCGCCACGGGCAATATCCAGCTCGTCTTCCAGCGTCAACGTCACCGCGGCTCCGGCGGCCGCCTCCGACGGCTCGCCATCAAACGTGACTATCGATCGCACACGACTCTTCTGCCGCCCCGGCAACACGATGACTCGATCTCCGGGCTTTACCTGGCCCCCCGCCACTGTCCCGCTGTAGCCTCGAAATTCCGCATTCGGTCGCGATACCCGCTGCACCGGAAATCGAAAATCACCCGTCTGGTCACCACTGGGAACGGGGACGCTCTCCAGCAGCTCCAGCAACGGCAAACCCTGGTACCACGGCATGAGGTCGCTCAACCGGCCGACATTGTCACCCCGCAGCCCAGAGACGGGAACGGCGTGAATGACGACGGAGTTGAGTTTCTCAGCGAACTGGCGAAATTCGCCGCTCAAAGCGTCGAAAACCTCCTGGCGATAGTCGACCAGATCCATTTTGTTGACAGCCAGAATCAGAGTGCGGACCCCCAACAGTGAAGCTATGAACGCGTGGCGCCGCGTTTGAGGGAGGATCCCTTTGCGAGCATCCAGCAGAATCACCGCTGCGTGGGCCGTCGATGCCGCAGTGGCCATGTTGCGAGTGTACTGCTCGTGCCCAGGACTGTCGGCAATGATGAATTTTCGCTGAGCCGTCTGAAAGTAGCGATAGGCGACGTCAATCGTAATCCCCTGCTGACGTTCGTCCTCCAGCCCGTCCAACAGCAGAGCCGGGTCGAGCTCGACGTCGACCGTCCCGTGCCGAGCTGTCTCGTGCCTGAGTGCTGCGATCTGATCGTCATACACCGCGCCAGCTTCCAGCAACAGGCGGCCGATCAGCGTACTCTTGCCGTCATCGACGCTGCCGCAAGTAATGAACCGCAACAGGTCCTTGGTACCGTCGTGCATCAGAAACTGAGCGGTCTCGGTTAGCGTCGCCGATACGGGTTCCAACGCCATGATTGTCTCTCCCATGCAGCCCTGGCAGGGCCGCAGCCTACAAGCTGGTTCAAGTCGCGGCCATTCACTGCGATACACCCAGATTCGGGTGAGCCATGTCAGAAATATCCCTCACGTTTCTTGCGTTCCATCGCCGCTTCCTCATCGCGGTCAATCGTGCGACCCTGCCGCTCAGAACGGCGAGTCGTCAAGAGTTCGTGGACGATCGCCAGGACGGTCGAGGCATCCGATTCCACCGCGCCGGTGACCGGATAACACCCTAGCGTTCGAAACCGCACTTTACGCCAACGAGGCTCTTCGCCTTCAGCCAATCGCATGCGGTTGTCGTCGACCATGATCAAGTCGCCGTTCCGCTCGACCACCGGACGCTCCGCGGCAAAGTAAAGCCCCACCAGACGAATGTTCTCGACCAGGATGTAATGCCAGATATCAAGCTCAGTCCAGTTCGACAGCGGGAAGACTCGGATGCTCTCGCCCCGGTGAACCCACGTGTTGTAGACGCTCCACAACTCAGGTCGCTGATTCTTCGGATCCCACCGGTGCTTCCGATCCCGGAACGAAAAAACCCGCTCCTTGGCCCGCGATCGCTCTTCGTCCCGCCGCCCGCCACCCAAAGCGGCATCGAAGCGATAATGGTCCAGGGCCTGCTTCAAGGCCTGAGTTCGCATCACGTCGGTGTAGATCTTGCTGGAGTAATCAAATGGATTCACCCCGGCCGACAGCCCCGACTCGTTCACATACGCCAAAACGTCCAGCCCCAGCTGCCTGCGAATGTACTCGTCCCGGAACTCCGTCATCTCGCGGAACTCCCAGGTCGAGTCAATATGGAGCAACGGCATGGGGACCGTACCCGGATAGAAGGCTTTGCGGGCCAGGTGGAGCAGCACACTGGAGTCCTTCCCCATGGAGTACAGCAGGACCGGGTTCTCAGCCGTCTCGGCCACCTCCCGGATTATGCCAATGCTCTCGGCCTCAAGCTGCCGCAAATGAGCGGTCAGCTGCCAGCCCGTCTCCCGCTGCTCGCAGGTCCCTAACTCGGTCAGTCCCACCTTCGCCCCCCCCTTCCAATCCCGACAGCCAGCCGGCTCGCCCCACCACGCCAGCATTCTATATACGACAGAAATTTCGTCAACTACCGATCACGTTTCACTATTCGTCATTCTGCGGCCCGAACTTGAGCCCACACTCCTCCGCGCCCTCCCACTCGCCAACTCCAGATCCGGTCGGACGTTCGGTTACAATCAAGCTAGGTGGCGACCAGTGGCGGGCGATCGGCGGGCGGCAGCATGGCCATGCACAAAACAGTCGGTGACTCCATAACGCTGGCATTCCTGACTGCTCTATTGGCCGGCCTCTTTCCCGCCACACGAGTCGCCGCCGATGACACCGATCTCCAGTTCTTCGAAACCGAAATCCGTCCGCTGCTGACCGAGCACTGCCAGGAATGCCATGGGCCAGCCAAACAAGAGTCCAGCCTGCGGCTCGATTCCCGCTCGGCCATCCTCCAGGGCGGTGACCGAGGACCGGCTATCGTCCCCGGCCAACCCGATCTAAGCCTGTTGATGGCCGCCGTTCGACAAACTGGCGACCTGCAGATGCCTCCCGACCGGCACCTGAACACAGGCCAGATCGACCGGCTCGCCCACTGGATTCACCGCGGCGCTCCATGGCCTGCCGACCCAGCCGTTCCGACCGACGAGCGAGCCGAGCTGCAGCGGCGACACTGGGCATTCCAGCCCGTCAGCGATCCGCCCCTGCCCTCCGTCCAGAATGAAACTTGGGTCGCGACTCCAATCGACCGCTTCGTCCTGTCTCGACTCGAATCGTCCGGCCTGTCGCCCTCCCCGCCAGCCGAACGACGTTCGCTCATTCGTCGAGTCACCTACGATTTAACCGGATTGCCGCCAACCGCTGAACAGATGGAGGCTTTCGCCAACGACCGTTCGCCGGATGCCTACGAACGTCTGGTCGATCGATTGCTGGCATCACCGCAGTACGGACAACACTGGGCCCGGCACTGGCTTGACGTCGCCCGCTATGCCGACACCAAGGGCTATGTCTATGCTCGCGAAGAACGCTTCTGGGTCCACGCCCCCGCTTATCGCGACTGGATCGTGCGCGCGTTCAACGCCGATCTCCCCTACGACCGCTTCCTGCTGCTGCAGATTGCCGCCGATCAAGCCCCCTCGACCGAACGAACCGACTTGGCCGCCATGGGGTTCCTGACGCTGGGCCGGCGGTTCCTCGGCGTCACGCATGACATCATCGACGATCGAATCGATGTCGTCACCCGCGGCACCATGGGGCTGACGGTCGCCTGCGCTCGGTGCCACGATCACAAATACGATCCGATCCCTACGTCCGACTACTACGCCCTGCACGGCGTGTTTCTCAACTCCCGCGAACAACGGGCTCGACTTACCAGCCCCGAAGATCGCTCCGAGGCTTACGCCGCATTTCAGCAGGAACTCGACAAACGCCAGTCCGAGCTCGACACAACTCTGCTTGCCAAACGAACCGAAGCATCGGATCGTGTGCGACACCGAGTGACCGACTATCTGGTCGCTCAGACCGAACTCTCGAAGTACCCTGAGGAGGGCTTCGATCAACTCCTGAGCACTTCCGACGTAATCCCCACCTTCGTCCGTCGCTGGGAAGCATGGCTCGCCTCTACAGATCGTCGTCATGATCCGGTGTTCCTCCCCTGGCGGCGATTCTCGGAACTCTCCGCCGATGAACTTTCTGCGCAATCACCGGCCCTGGTGAACGAGCTGCGGGCCCCTGACCTCGGCGTAAATCCGCTGGTCCTGGAAGCACTGGTCCCTGCACCGGCAACGATGCGCGAGGTGGCTCAACGATACGGTCAGTTGCTCGAGCAGATTGACCGTTCCTGGCGCGACGCCTGCGAAGCGGCTCGACAGAACGGTCGCCCGGCCCCCGACCGCCTGGAATCGCCCGAAGCGGAAGCTCTCCGACAGGTCCTCTACCGAGCCGACTCGCCGTGTGTCGTCCCGGACGAAGGGATCGTCTCCATCGAAGGCTTTTTCGACACAGGGACATGCCAGGCACTCTGGATGCTGCAAGGCGAAGTCGATCGGTGGCTCATTCAATCGCCGATCGCTCCTCCTGAGGCCGTCTATCTGACCGACCGCGCAACCATGCGACCGGCCCGTATCTTTCGCCGCGGCAATCCGGCCAATCGAGGCGCCGAGGTTTCACAGCATTTTGTGTCCGTCGTGGCTGGTGAAAATCCTCCGCCGTTTTCGCACGGCAGCGGTCGACTCGAGCTGGCTCAAGCGATCATCGACCCAGCCAACCCGTTGACGGCGCGTGTCTGGGTGAATCGAGTCTGGCAACATCATTTTGGCAACGGGCTGGTGCGCACGACCAGCGACTTTGGCATGCGAGCCGAACCGCCCAGCCATCCGGAACTGCTGGACTGGCTCGCCAAGCGGTTCACCGCCAACGGATGGAGCACCAAGAGACTGCACCGCATGGTGTTGCTCTCGAGCACGTATCAGCAGCAATCCGGCGTGACTGGCACCGACGCCGCCCGAGCCAGTGAGCTCGACCCCGAAAACCGTTTGCTGTGGCGAATGAATACCCGGCGCCTGGCGTTTGAAGAGTTTCGGGACAGCCTGCTGGCCGTCACCAGCCGCCTGGACTTGTCGATGGGTGGCCGCGCAGCGGATCTATTCGCCAGCGACGGTCTGACGCACCAGCGTCGCACGATCTACGGCTTGGTCGATCGTCAGTTTCTGCCGCCGACGCTGCGAATTTTTGACTTCGCCAACCCGGACCTGCACGTCCCGGTACGGAGCGAAACGACCGTACCGCAGCAAGCACTCTTCGCACTCAACCATCCGTTCATGGTGCATCATGCCCGAGCACTGGCGGCGCGAAGCCTTGACGCGTCGCTCAAGCCGCCTGCTGCCGACTCGCACGCGACCGACGACGCCACTCGAATTCGCCGGCTGTTTCGCCTGGCGTACGGCCGCGAGCCAACGCCGCAGCAGCTCGACCTGGCCCAAGGTTTTCTGTCCGCGGTCCGCCAGGATGTTCACTCGGGGCCGCCGGTCGCCGCGCGGTCGTGGCAGTATGGATACGGTCAGCTGGACGAGCCCAACATGCGGTTGACTCAGTTCCATCCCTTGCCCCACTTCACTGGCTCAGCGTGGCAAGGCAGTTCGCAGTGGCCGGACCCCGAACTGGGCTGGGTTCAGATTACGGCTCAAGGCGGTCATCCGGGAAACGATCTGCAGCATGTTGCCGTCCGACGCTGGACGGCTCCTGCGGCTGGGACGTACCGGGTCAAATCGATGGCCAAGCACGAGGTCCCTCAAGGGAACGGCATTCGATGCACAATCATCGCGGGCCGACAGGGATTGCTGGCTTCGCACGTCATCCATCACCGCAGTCAGGAAATCGACGTCGCATCGATCGAACTTCAAGCCGGAGAGACTCTCGACTTTGTCGTCGATATCTACGGAGACCTGGGTTACGACCAGCACCTCTGGTCGCCAACCATTTCGCTCGTCACACCTGGCGACCAGCTTGCGATAGAGGCCGAAGGGTCCACGCGGGAATGGGAAGCTGAGCGTGATTTCGCCGGTCCCGTGCCAGTCGTTTTGGACGGCTGGGAACAGCTGGCTCAGGTCTTGCTGATGTCGAACGAGTTCCTGTTTGTCGATTGATTGACGGCGACATGAGAAACAACCACCAACAAAACGACGATTGCTGATCAAGTCCGGTAATCAGTCACCAACGCGAGATCCATTCTTCAGGAAGTCATTGCATGCTCCAGTCGACTGCCGATCGACGCGGCCCGCTGCGGCCGCTCACTCGCCGAGATTTGCTGAACTGTTCCGGCATGGGGCTCGGCTCGCTGGCCTTGGCAGGCTTGCTGGCCGACCAGCAGGCTCGCGACGCCAGTGGTGCGACAGACACACAGGACGCACCATCGTCGCCGAAATATCAAGTCGCCCTGCCGGCACCTCACTTCGCTCCCCGAGTGAAACGCGTCGTCCATTTCTTCCTGAACGGCGGTCCGTCGCATGTCGACACGTTTGATCCGAAACCAGCACTCGAGAAATACGCCGGCCAGCCAGCGCCGGTCAATCTGACCACCGAGCGAAAGACGGGAGCGGCCTTTCCGTCGCCGTTCAAGTTTCGCCCTTACGGCCAGAGCGGCCTGGAGATCAGCGAACTGTTCGCCCGGACGGCCCAACACGCCGACGACATCGCCGTCATTCGTTCCATGTACGCTCAGGTCCCCAATCACGAACCGTCGCTGATGTTGATGAACTGCGGCGACTCGGTCCAGGCCCGACCCAGCGTCGGCGCTTGGGTGATGTATGGGCTGGGAGCGGAAAACCAGAACCTCCCCGGCTTTGTCGCCATGTGCCCGCATGGGATGCCGATCAAGGATGCGGAGAATTGGCAATCGGGCTTCCTCCCCGGCGTTTACCAGGGAACGTACATCGATCCTCAGCACCAGCAGATCGACAAGCTGATCGAGAACATTCGAAACACCCATGCGTCCCCGGCGGCGCAGCGGCGACAACTTGACCTGCTCAATCAATGGAACTCAGAACACCGTCAGTCACGGTCCGACGACCGCCTCGACGCCAGGATTGAGTCATTTGAGCTCGCCTTCCGGATGCAGGCAGAGGCAGCCGATGTCTTGAATACGGCCAGCGAACCGCAATACATTCATGACCTGTATGGTTCAGGCGTGCACGCCCGCCAGACCCTGATCGCCCGCCGACTGCTGGAGCGCGGCGTACGCTATGTGCAACTCTGGCATGGCGCTGGTCAGCCGTGGGACAACCACGAACAGATCGAGTCGAATCATCGCCAGCTCGCTCAGGAGATCGACCAGCCGATTGCCGCGTTGATCACTGACTTGAAGCAGCGCGGCATGTTCGACGACACGCTGATATTGTGGGGCGGCGAGTTCGGCCGCACGCCGACCGTGGAGCTGTCGGGCGAAGGGCAATCCAAGCTCGGCCGGGACCACAATCACTATGGGTTCAGCGTCTGGATGGCCGGGGGCGGAGTCCGCGGCGGAATGGCTCACGGAGCCACTGACGATTTTGGCTTCAAGGCCGTCGATCGGCCGACCAGCATCCACGACCTGCACGCGACCATCCTCCACCTGCTGGGGCTCGACCACCAGCGATTGACCTACCGCTACGCCGGACGTGACTTTCGGTTGACCGACGTCCACGGCCACGTGATTCGGGACCTGCTTACCTGATCCCTTCATCCAGCCCCCGCGGGTGCGTCGTCATTCCGCGGAGGCGGAGGGCCGTTGCACATGACCTCAGAACGCAGGTTCTTCGGACAAGTAATCTGGGCCTGCTCACCGCGGCGGTAGCTGTGGTGGCCTTCGTCTGGCTTTTTCTCGCTCTCACCATCAGAAGCCAGTTCCGGAATCGAGTCGCTTGCGCACGCTACAGACCGAATACCGCGACACGTTGAGGCAGGACGTCGAGTATCTCGAGGCGGTTTTTCGTAACGGCATACCGTCAGGCGGAATGGGAGGACCGAGCGGGTCTGGTCTGGAGGATTTGTTCTTTGCCAAAAAGCGGCTCG
This sequence comes from Pirellulales bacterium, assembly GCA_046349895.1. Taxonomy (GTDB): domain Bacteria; phylum Planctomycetota; class Planctomycetia; order Pirellulales; family Pirellulaceae; genus JAXMBJ01. The sequence goes on from JAXMBJ010000006.1 coordinate 63,254, forward strand.
CCGAAGCGGAACTGAAACTGGCTCAGTCGCCGGCCGAGCGAATCAAGCAACTGGAAACAGCTCTCGAATTGGCCCGGCAGTTCGAAGAAACGATGAACCAATCGACTGCGGTGGGCCGAAGTCCGGGCAGCGCGGCTATCCGAGCGCGCGCGTTCCGATTGCGTACCGAAATACGATTGGAGCGTGAGCGCATGAGTCAACTCGCTCAATAATCGCCAGTCAAACCGGGATCCGGCCGGCCTCCTTAGGTGCCGACCGCTTGTCACGAGCGGGAACCCTTTTTGTCTTCTTTCGCACAAGGGGCTGGCTCCGCGCTTCCTGCCCCATTCCTGTCGCCGTCGCCGTCGGTCGCTTCGCCAAAACCGGGAGGCCCCCCACCACAATCGCCTCCGTCGAGTCGACGTCCACACTGTTGGCGCCCGCCTCCGGGCAATCTGTATCACCTCAGCCAACAGCCGGGCGCGATCCCACTGCTTCTAAGCCGCACAGACAGGCCTCCACCGCACGCAGCTCTGCTCAAAAAAGACCGTTTTTGCTCCCCCCACCCCTCCTCGGCTCGACTCGCCTCTCCCCGCCGCTCTGCAACATTCTTCCCCTATCCCACTTGCCCTTCGGCAGCATATCAGCTATATATTTCGTGACATTTGTGTCGCGTTTCTAAAGTCGCCATCAACAGGAAGGGGGGAGAGGGAAATGTCCCTGCTCCAGCAGAACCTGACGTCGCCGCTGGCCCTGGCCTTTGCCCTGGGAGTGATCGCTCGGCTCCTCAAGAGCGAACTGACGATCCCCCGCGATGCCTACACGACCATCTCGATCTACCTCCTCCTGGCCCTAGGGCTCAAAGGTGGGGTGGAGCTGCGGCATTGCACGTTCGACTCCATCATCTGGCCGGCCCTGGTCACCGTCGCCCTCGGCTGCATCACTCCGATCACCAGCTACGGTGTGCTGCGCAAGCTGGGTCGGTTCAGCGTGGCCGATGCCGCTGGGCTCGCCGCCCATTACGGTTCGGTCTCAGCCGTCACGTTCATCGCTGCGCAGCAGTTCGTCGCGGCCGCCGGACACCCCGCCGAAGGCTTCATGCCAACTCTGCTCACCTTGCTCGAAAGCCCCGGCATTCACATCGCCCTGGCCATCGGCGCGTTCGGCGCCACCCAAGCCGGCTCACGACCAACACACGACGGTCAAGCCAGCGGCACAACACCTCACGCCCGACCTCTTTCTGAAGTCCTGCACGAAGTCCTCACCGCTCGGTCCATGATCCTGCTCGTCGGAGGCCTGATCGTCGGCTGGCTAACCGGCGAACACGGGTACGAACCGGTCAAGCCGTTCTTTGAAGGGCTCTTCAAGGGCGTGTTGACCCTGTTCCTGCTGGAAATGGGTCTGGTAGCCGGTTCGCGAATGGGCGACCTGCGATCCGCCGGTCTCTTCCTGCTGGGATTCGCCATTCTGATGCCGATCTGCCACGGAGCGCTGGCCGTGCTGCTCGGACACTGGGCCGGCCTGTCTATCGGCGGCTGCACCGTCCTGGCCACGATGGCCGCGAGTGCCTCCTACATCGCTGCCCCACCAGCCGTCCGGATGACCTTGCCCGATGCCAATCCGACGTTCTACCTCACCGCGTCGCTGGCCATCACCTTCCCCTTCAACCTGCTGGCCGGCATCCCCATCTACTACCAGTTGGCTCAGCTTATCGTTCGCTAACTAAAGGACTCACCATGCAACTGACCACCCTGGTACGCCTCACCATCGTCACGGAATCGGTCCTCCGCGAACGGTTGACTCGAGAAATCATGCAATCGGGGGCCACCGGCTACACCGTCTGGCCAGCAGAAGGAGAAGGATCGCGGCATTTTCGCAGCGGCGATTCACCCGGCGACAACATCTGCCTGGAAACCATCGTCTCGTCGGATGTCGCTCAGCGCATGCTGGCTCATCTGGCCGCTGAGTACTTCCCCCATTACGCCATGATCGCTTATGGCACCGATGTCCACGTCGTTCGAGGAGATAAATATGTGTGACGCCTACCGTCAGCCTGTTCGTCCATTTGGTTCACCATCAGATGTGTCATCTGCCGACCAGGCAGGCCACGATCGCCGCCGGTTCGTCGAGCGATGCCTGGGTGCGGCTGCTGCCGCCGTTGCCGGACACACCGCTTGGCACTCCGAGCAACATGCCCTGGCACAATCGGCCTCGCCAACCGATCTCAGCGTCCAGTCACCCGCTGACGCACTCGCCGCACTCTACGCTGGCAACCGCCGCTTTGTCGCCGGTCAGCCCCTCGCGGCGCATCGGGACATCGAACGAGTGAAGGCAGTCGCCGACAAGCAAACTCCCTTCGCGGCCTTCCTGGGCTGTGCCGATTCCCGAGTCCCCATCGAAATCATCTTTGACCAAGGGTTCGGCGACCTGTTCGTCACGCGAATCGCTGGCAACGTTGCCTCGAGCGAAAACATTGGCAGCCTGGAATTCGGCACGCTGGTCCTGGGAGCAAAAATCCTCTACGTGCTGGGACACACTGCCTGCGGGGCTGTCATCGCCACGGCCCGCGGCGCTGAAGTCCCCGGCCAGATCAGCGGCCTGTTCCAACACATCCGCCCAGCCGTCAAAGCCGCTCAAGGGGATATCGAAAAGGCCGTCCGGGAAAACGTCCGCAACCAGGCCCAGGTCCTCGCCGAATCGTCACCGGTGATCGCCAAACTGATCCGCCAGCAGGAACTGATCGTCGCCGGCGGAGTCTACGACCTGGCCAGCGGTGTCGTCACTCCGGTCGAAGTCGGCCTGTAACGGCATTGCTCGAAAAGCTTCGACGCGCGGAACAAAGAGGGCTCTTCGGCAGAATCTACGTGTAGTTTCTGACTCTCTTGGTCGGCCAACGTTAACTAGCTCGGCGATTCTGGCGAGTGGCGAGCTGGCAAGCCGCAGGATTCTCCCGTAGCGAGTCGAGGTGATGTCGTAAGCGAGAGACAGCTTACCAGCTCGTCGCTCCCTCCGGTTCGAGCTCCAGGAATGGAGCGGCTGGAACTCCCGTGCGCCGTCCCTCTGCCTCTGCCATCGATCGCTCGCCACCTGGGCCCCGCCAAAGTCGTGGGGCTGGTTGGCCGGCAATTGATGGCGACCTGATTGCCCCACCGACTTTGGGGGGCCAGAGGCAGGGCGAGTGACGACGGTCGACGAAGGGAAGGGGAAAGCGGGGCGGCCCCCCGTGGCACACCTTTCCGGAGCCCGAACCTGACAGAGCGACGAATCACGAAGGCATGCGATTCTCGCTGCAACTCAACCAATGCTCACAAAGATTCACCCACAGAGTTTGCCGGTCCGCTGTAACGGTCCGATACGCATGGCCCACTGGGCGTGAGAGAATTAGCGCCGGCCCCGACCACGCCTCCCCCGGCTGAATTGCCACGCCATCGCCGCAAGCATCGTCCCCCAGCAGGCGTATCCACACGGCTCGGGGACCACCGCCACACCCTTCGTCGCTGCCAACGTCGCGCCTGTCCACTGATTCAAAAATACCAACATGTCCGCGGAATCGATGTCCTGATCGCCATCGCTGTCGCCGTCACGCCAAGTGATACCAGCACCGGGCAAATCGGCCCCGGTCCAATTGCCGAGAAAGTTCAACAGATCTTCCGAATCAACGTCGTGATCGCCATTCAGATCCGAAGGAATTCCCACCAACACCACTTCGCCCGTCGCGTACAACTGACTGGTATCCCAGATCGTCCCTGGCGGGGTCAGCACACTGAACTCACCCACCGGCGCCACCCCAGTCCAGTCGAACAGTTTGAAGATACGGCCCGACTGAGTTGCCAGCGTGACATCCTCTGCAAAGGCCAGCTCCAACTCACCACCCAGCAACACCGGGATGCCCGGCTGAAACGAGATGCGAGAGTCCCAGGCATCCGAGTCCAATCGCATTTCAACCCGACTCCCCGCTACCATGCTCCACTTCCCGTCCACCTTGATCGGAATCGCATCGCGCGACAGCAATGGAGTGAAAACGGGCAGCACCACCGGATCGTCGTCACGAACGATCAACACGTCACTGTTGACTAGATTCAGTCCGGCAATCACACCTGTCGGCAAGATCGTATTCTGCAAAGAAGCGCCCAGCAGATGGTTCGTCAAGGCACCGCGCAGATCGGCTTGGCTGAAATTCGTACCCGTCAAAATCGAAGCCGTTAGATTCGCATTGATCAGATTCTGCCCTCGGAGGTCCCAGCCCGTCAAATCGTTACTGCTCAAGCCGATCCCGCGCAGCTCCTTCGCCTGGTAACTGGCCGTAGAGACCAATTGAGCCTGCGTAAATCCTCGCGTCGTGGTGTCGAAGAAGCTGACACCGGCCACATTGGCCCCCACAAAACGGGCCCCCAACAGCGTGCTGCCCGACAACCAGGCTCCCGACAGATCCTGCCCACTGAAATCCCATCCCGTCAGATCGTTCCCCTGCAGTCCGATCCCCGAGAGGTCCTTCTGGATGAAGCTGGAGGTCGAGGCCAGCTGCTGCTGAGTGAAACCGCGATCGGTCGTGACGTCGAAAAACGCCCTCCGCACATCGGCTCCCGAGAAATCCGCACCCGTCAATCTTGCAGCACTGAAATTGGCACCAACCAGACTCTGCCCGGATAAATCCCACCCCAGCAGATCGTTCCCCTGCATGCCAATCCCCGCCAATTGCTTCGATTGGTAGCTGGCAGTCTGCTTCAACTGAGACTCAGTAAATCCCCGCGATGTCGTCTCCCCAAAATTCACGCCCGACACATTAGCACCACTGAAAATGGTCCCCGTCAAGGTCGATGAAGCCAGACTCGCACCAGTCAGGTTCTGGCCGGTGAAATCCCATCCCGACAGATCATTGCGGCTCAAGATCACTCCACTCAAGTTCTTGGCGACGTAGCTACCGGTCGATGCCAATTGCTGAGCGGTCATGCCGCCGGCTGTTACGCCATCCAAATTGGCTCCCACGATCACCGCGCCGGACAATGTCGCCGCGGCTAACGTCGAATTGCTGAGATCCGCTCCACTCAGGTCCTGCCCTTGGAAGTTCCAACCAGTCAAGTCGTTCCCCGCCAGACCGATTCCCCGCAGATCGCCCGTACGGTAGCTGGCCGTCGACTGGAGCTGCCCGGCCGTAAACCCTCCGCTCGTAGTCACTGAAAGATTCGTGCGATCCACCCGCGCATCGGTAAAGTCGGCGGCGCCCAAGACGGAAAACGACAAATCGGCATCCGCTAGATTCGCCTGACTGAACAGAGTTCCCGTTAATGTCGCGAAGGACAGATCCGAGCCCGACAGATCCTTTCCGCGAAAATCCCAACCACTCAAATCGTTCCTTCCCAGACGTACTCCCCGCAAATCGTGCTGCTGATAACTGGCCGTCGATTTCAATTGCTGCTCCGTGAATCCCAGACCTACCGTCTCACGAAAATCAGCGCCACTTACCTTCGACCCAGCAAAGTCGGCCTGATTGAGCTTCGCTTTCGACATATCCGCTCGAGTCAGATCGGAACCCGCCAGGCTGGCGCTCGTCAACACGCTCGCCCCCATCCCGGCGTCCGCCAGATTCTGGCCCGAAAGGTCCCAACCTGACATGTCGTTATTGCGCAGTTGAACGCCCTTCATGTCCTTCACCAGGAAACTGGCGGTCGAGGATAACTGGCCAAAAGTAAACCCCAGGCGTGCCGTATCGTTCAACACTGCGCCAGAGACGATTGAATTGCTGAAATCGGCGCCAAGCAGAATTGAAGATGAAAAATCCGTGCCGGACAGATTCAGCTCGTGGAAATCCCAGGTCGTCAGATTGTTGTCGCCCAGTCGTACACCCGACAGCTGCTTCTGTTGGTAATTGGCCGTCGATGATAACTGGCCCAACGTCAGCCCCAACGACGTCGTGGAACGCAAATCGGCGCCCGTCACGACAGCTCCCGTCAGATTCGCTCCGTTCAACGAGGCCGACGACAAAACGGCCGAGCTCAGATTCGATTGCGATAGATCGGCATTGGTCAGATTGGCGATCCCGAGCGAAGCTTCGGTCAAATTCTGGCCGCTCAGGTTCCAGCCGGTCAAGTCGTTGTTCGACAAGACGATACGACGAAGGTCTTTAGCCGCAAAGCTGGCCGTCGACGCCAGCTGAGCAAACTTGAATCCCAGAGCTGTGGTACTCCCCAGCCTCGCACCGGCTACTTCTGCACCCGTCATATTCGCATTGGCAAGGCTGGCGGCAAATAGCTCTGTGTCAATCAGTACCGTCCGCGACAGATTGGCGTTGGCCATCACGGCAAACGGAAACGCACCGGACGTGAGATTCGCTCGAGTGAGATTCGCACCTGAAAAGTCGGCTGCCGTACTGTCGCTCTTGGTCAAGTTAGCGAGATTCAGCTTCGCGCCGTTCAACTGGGATCGAAACAGCGCCGATCGAGCCAGATTCTGGCCCTGAAAGTCCCAGCCGGTCAAATTGTTGTTGTTCAGCCGAATCTCCTGCAGATTCTTCAGCTTGTAGCTGGCCGTCGAACTCAATTGACTGGCGACCAACCCATTGGCGGTCGTGTTCGAGAGATCCGCTCCCAACACCACGGCACCCGTCAACTTCGCTCCGCCCAACCAGGAGTTGCTCAGATTGGCTCGGGTCAGGTTCGTCGACAGGAAACTGGCGTCGTTCAGCGTCGACCCAATGAAGAAGGACGCTCTAAGATTCGATCCGTCAAACGTGGCGTTCGCAAGGTTCCTGGCATTGAGCTCGGCATAGGACAGGTCCAGATTCCCGAGCTGAACCCCAGGCCCCGGGACAATCAGCTCCGTACCGGGAATCAGCTGGCCGTTGTCCCAGCGGAACACCTGAGCCTCAGCACGGGACAGACTGGCGACGACCAAGATCCCGATCAGAACGTACCGACGCCAGTCCATAGATTCCCCACACCCGATGATACGGCCCCCCCAGCGGTACTGATTATGCTTCCCCGGACTGCCGGAATCAAGCAAGGTACTCGGCTCTCCCAGACCTCAGCCGCCATCGCCACCTAGCAGCGGCTCCAACCGAGCTTCCACGAATTACCGAATCTCGTCCCGGACCCGACGGTAGTGCCCCAGAGCCTCCTCTTCGGATGCCGCCGGCCAGCTTGGCTGGCCGGTTCGACCGAGCAAGAACGCTGCTCGCGATTCCGCACCCGATCACTGGAACCGCAGCGGCAATATGATCCTTCCCCGTTGGCGCAACATCAGCAATGACTCATACGGTATGCTCTTCAGTCCTAGCAGGCGCACTTCGCCTGAGTAGCCGACCAGAGCCCTGATTCCAGGGTCACTGACCGTCGCGATACCACACAACGACAAGAATTTGCCTCGATGGGTCATCAGTTTCTCTTGAGTCTCATCTGATATGGCCGTGATGCCGTCACAACTGAGATAACCTTCATGCCTGGCGAGCGCCTCGGCTTCCGGCGGCGACAGCGATTCCAGACCGTTGAGCGACGTCCATGAGCCTTGATGACGAGCCAAGGCATCGAGCACCTCCACGGACGGGGACTTCAGACCGTCCAGATACAACGAACCTTCGAATCTGGACAACGCCCTGGCTGCCTCAACCGATATCTCCGTCAGTCCGTTCAGATGCAAGCTCTGAAACTTCCCGCCAGATAAAGCGCCGGCCGTCGCTTCTGATACTGATGTCAGTCCTTCAAGATGCAATGGTCCCTGACAGGCCGAGAGAGCGACTGCGGTTTCGGGGGATAACTCCTTCAGACCGTTCAGCTCTAACCATCCTGCCGCAGGCGCTAGAATCGCCGCCGCATCCGGATGGAGCGTCGTGAGCGTATTCCAATTGGAGGAAACTCCCTGCTTTGCAAATCTCGCCGCTAGATTAGCCGAGATAGATCGAAGTCTCGAGCAGTACACAGGATCGACGTGAGTCGACAACGCGTCCATGGCTCGATCGGAAACTTGCCACAATTCCGGGAATTCCAGTTGCCCCGAGTGTCGAGCGTACGATTCCGCCGCCGCATCGGACAGGCGCGTCAAACCGCTAAGCACCGTTCGGCCCTTGTGTTGCGCCAAAACTTCTACCGCCTTTTCCGAAGCCGTCGGGGGAATTCCCAGGTACAAATCACCACGATGCTTCGCCAACAACTCCGCCGTCTTGTCAGACAGCGAAGTCAATCCCTCCACACTCAACCCTCCCTCTCGGCTGGCAAGAATCGCCGCCACGTCATCCCCAAGTACTGCGACACCATCGAGACACAGCAGTTTCCTGTGAGGGAGAAATGCCTGTGCCACCTCGTCTGAAATCTCCGTCACACCGTTGAGGTACACATCGCCAGCGTGCTTCGCCAGCCCCGCGGCAGCCCGTGGCGAGATCTTGGTCAGGCCATTCAGACACAACCGGGCATAATCTGATTCGATATGCGGGTTCGCTAAGGCCACGATCGCCTCGTCGCTCAACGATGTCACGCCGTTCAAGTAAAGCAATCCCTGATACTTACCTAACCCCGCAGCCTCTCGATCAGAGAGGCTCGTCAGGCCATTCAAATAAAGAAAATTCTGGTGCTTGCCCAGCGACTCCGCGGCACCATCCGACAGGCTCGTCAATCCATTCAAATACAGCCAGCCTCGATGGTTGGACAACGAGCGCGCCGCGTTTTCGGACAATTCCGTCAGTCCGTTCAACTGCAACTCGCAGCGAATTCTACCCAACGACGCGGCACCATTATCTGACAAGGACTTCAATCCGTTGAGCGAAAGCGAAGACCGATCTTGCACTAACGCTGCCATCGCCTGGTCCGAAATCGAATCGAGCCCGTCCAATGACACACGGCCCTCCGACTTGCCCATAACCTGAGCGACATCTACTGGCAGCGTCTTGAGCTCGTTGAGAATGAAGTTGCTGTACCTGCCTCCATTGGCAATGCTGCGAGCCTTGTCCAAAGTCAATGACGTCACCCCAGCCGTGCTGTCCGGCACGAACTGGGCTGCGACCTCACCTCCACAAAACAGCATCTCGCAACCAACCATCGCCGCCAACAGCGATCTGAAGATGCATTGCATCGACTTCTCCTCCTGATTTGCGGACACCACGCAACGACTGTCACGCCCCTAAATTCACTCCCTACACAGAAACCTGCTTCTGCCGCTAGTCGTTCGCCGAACGGTGACTTCGTGTCGAACCGCTCGCCTGGATGAGACAGAACGCATGTCGGCCGCCCCTAACCATTCCCCAGCCGGCCAATGCCGACGTGTTTCGCTTCCCCATTTGACGCACCGTTTTCCCAGGAAGCTCCGACCCTGAGCGACAATCCCTCTCTTAATCTTCGCGCCAGCGTCGCAATAACTGTTCGACTTGGACTCGCTGGTCAGTAAATCTGTCGAGCCTTGCCAATGCGGTCTGCCGTACCGCGTCACCCCACCCATCTTCGCCGGACACGCGTTGAATCACGTCGGCCAGAGCGGTCAACGATCGCTCGCCGCTTGTCGGGATCACGTCAATTGCCGTCAGCAACGCCACGTAATCGTCGCTGGTCGCCAGCAGCTCATACAGTCCTTCAAGCCCCGCATCGCCCATACCGGCCAGCGCGCTGATGGCCTCTATGACCTCGACTTTCCGTATCACCGACTGCGATAGCGTCGATACGGCCGAATCGCCCAATTGAGACAGGATGCGAATGAATTCTGACGCTGCTCGGGAATTAGCCAGCAAACGCGGACTTATCTCGGTCACCACCTTTTCCGGATACTCCTGGCCGAGCTCGATCAGCCGGTCGCCGAGCACCTTGATGCACTGAACCATTTCGGATCGGTCCATCTCCTGCACCATCCGTGGGATCAGCTCCAAACGAGGATAGGCGGTATCGTCCGCCAAATTGAGAAGCGCTGCGGCTCGTGTGTGGGAATCTTCGACTTCGGAATTCGCGATCTCCAGCAGCTGTCGGATGGCTTCCTCTCCCAAAATTCCGATGGCACTCGTCACGGCATCAGTCCGCTTGCGATCGTGGCGTCCTCCTTGCCAATAGGTCCATTCGATCAAGCGACGGACGACGCCCTGACCGCCGATGCGGCCAATCGCCAACACATTCAATTCAAATCGCGGATATCGCTCGGCGTGGCGGAACAGAGCAGCCACCGCCTCCGAGCCACGAGGACCCATGCGGCTCAGCAGGTCACAGATCTCGGCATGAAGCTGATAATTGGATTCTGTCAGCTCGCCGTCCAGCAGCTGTGCCAGCTGCGGGACCAGGGCGACGAGCTGATCCTGAGCCTCACGGGATAGTGAGCCCCAGCCAGACGATTGCTGATCCAGCCACGCCGTGAGCTTCGCCGGATCGCTGGCTGCCTGATGAAGGACTGACTTTGCGTCATCGGACATCGATTAGTACTCCACAATGCAGGATGGCCTGTTAAGCATATCATGCCGTGACGCGGAGAGGCCAATCAGAGCACCAAGTCGATTATTCTTTCCTCGCAAAGCTCCGTTCGATCCTGCCGGTCGCTACGTCGATCAGCGTGCAGCCGTTGCAACTGGCGATCAGTGTTCGACCGTCGGGAGACAGTACGTAGCGGCGAGAGTTGACTTCGGGGTGGCCGCGAGTCGTTTGGAAACGAGCGTAATGCGTGACGTAGCTGGCATCTTCGAGCCGCCAGTGGATGACGCCGGCCGGCCCCACACTCAAGTCATGGATGTACCCCTCAGCCCACGGAGGCGACTCGCCCTCCTTCACCGGCACGACCGCCGAGTCGACTTGGCGGTAATCCCATGTCGCGCCATTCACGGGCTGAGTGAAGATGGCCAGCGAACTGCCGTCGGACCAGAAGAGCGGAAACAGAGCCAACGGCGTGTCGACGGCCAGCAATCTCGGCGGCGCACTGGCGTCGGTGGTGTTCCATATGCGGACTTCTCCGCCGTCGTGGCCAGTCGCCACCGAACGACCGTCAGCGGAGATCGCCAGACTCTGAGCCTTGCCCAGTTGCTCGCCGTGACGAACCCAAGGCTCGCCTGATCCGTCCAGCGCCACCACGTACAGCCCGTCGGGAGTGCCGCGACGATCTTGCCAATACGCACCCAGCGCCGCAACTCGCTGGCCGTCAGACGACACGGCGATACACCGAGGATAGGAGACCGGCAGCTGACGTACTTTCTCCAGCGAAGGGAGCGAGACGACGTCGATTCCATCGCGTTGTCCGACCAAGACCAGGTTGTCGGTGGGAGAAAAGGCAAAACTCTCGGATTCCCATTTTTGAATTGCCTCGCCGGTCTGCAGATCAACCAGCACCACCTGGTTCGCGTGCACACTGTCGCCCGGAGTGTAGATCCAGTTGTAAGCCAGATAGCGGCCGTCCTTGGAGAACTCCACGCGCAGGATATCACCGATCTGTTTGGTCGAATATAGCTGCTGGCCCGTCTGTCGGTCCCACACGGCGACGCCTCCCGACGGATCCCGCAGCGGCTGGTATCCAGTCCAGTCCCCGCCATAACCGGCGGCGACTCGCGCTCCGTCGGCCGAAATGGCCACTGCCGCAGCATTCGGTCCTGCATGCTTCTCAGCCGGGATCGTAACCGCCGGCGGACCACCCACCGCTAGCAAAGCCACAACTGCAACCAAAGCACTCAGCATCGAACATCCTCCCACTCAGTATCCGACCGTGGTAACTCGCCGGCTCGCTAAAAGCGCTTCCCTGCAGCCGTCGGCAATGCCGACTCATGATCTTGACGATTGGACTGGCCGGCGGCAAGCCTCGGCGAACAACTCGCTCCACGGTCGTCGACGATCGGTCTGCTATCGCTGAGCCAACAGCTTGACTGGCTGGGCGGTCCGCGCCGTGTCCGACATCCGTTAGAATTCTGTGGCCACGGTGACGGACTTGCCGGCGAAACACGTTGCTCGGAGCCTAACGATGACTGGCCAGATCGATGACTGCTTTCGGTACGACGGCACGAAGTACTCAGTAGCGGGAATCAGCGAAGGTCAGATCTTCGACCCGGCATGGCTGGGCCTGACGCCGGTCAGCCCTTGCACGGCCTGCTGGCGAGGCTATCAGGCGATCTACACCGTGATCGACCGGCAACTGGTCATCGAAACGCTCTGCGTCTCGCTCCCTGGCCGCGGCTCGCCTGACGACGGTGCTTACGGCCCGCCCATCAACGGTCTCTTCCCGCAATCGCCGGAAAACCCAAACGAGGACTTCTTCAATAATCACTACATTGGCCTCAACTACCCGCTCCATTACACGGGCGGCATGCTGATCGCCGATGGATTCTTCTGGGAGCTCTACGATCACATGGGTTTTCAGGCCGCCTGGAAGTATGCGATCGTCGTGGAATTGATCTTCGTCGACGGACGTCTCGAGCAGGCCTTCAAACGTTCGGATCGTATGGCTGCCATCCGCGAAGAATTCGAGAAACTCAGTTCATCGACGAGCATAGACTCATGGAAGATCGGCCTGAACGACTTCGAAGCTTATGTCAAACAGTCGTTCGATCGACGCTACCGTTTCTAGGTCACCCTGACCGCGCTGCCGCCCCTTGATGCTCGATCTCAGGGACGCGGCCGGATCACCAGTCTGAGTTCTACACAGACACACGCTCCTCCTCGTACCCTCGCCCCGCTGAACACGACCTCCCTGGCCAATGAATTCAAACGGCGGGGAGAGAGCCAGGGTGAGGGGAAACGCAAGGGCACTGCGCGCCGAGCGTCCATTTCGCCCCGCCGCGAATCGCAATTCTTCGCACCGAATCATCACGAATCAGCTACGTCCATGACACTGTGCGCCGCAAGTCCCCTTTCAACCATCACCCAACCGCGCCGTCCTGCCGCCCTTCGCCTTGCCCAACAGCATCAACTGCTCAGTATTCTGAAGATCAGCACCCTGAAGATCCTCTGGTTCCCTGGGCGACGGACGCTGCGTGTCGTCAGACATAGCGATTCGTGAGTATGAGCTGGCACGCGTGGCGGATAACTCGCCGGAGACAACATCGCTCCCCAGCGCTGCGCGGATCCGTGGCTGATTGGTCAGTCGGCACCGCCCGCACCATACTAACGCATCCCTGGCCCCTCCGCACCCCTAGCTTGGCCGCCCCACCCGAATTCACGGCCTCGTCGCTCAGCAATCGACCAACGTTCCTGGAATTGCTCATGCCGGTGAACACCGAACAGAACACGTGTTCGTCCCGCGTTCATGCTAAGACCAAGCATTCACGAGCCAGCAAAGTCCCGACCATAACCCTCTGTGCCAACATGACTGACGATTGCCGAACGTCTCGGCATCCAAGTTCGGCTGGCTCATGAGCGCCGCGATCGAGTCCGATTACGAGTACCGCGACGCTGAGTACGAGGGATTCAATCGCCGAGCAAGGACCAACAACAGGGGCTCGATACCATCGAACGGAATTGCCTGACGTCCCCCGTCAGCACTCGCGATCAGTTGATTACATCCTCCAATCTCCGGATGCTTCCGGCGCACTTGATCACGAACCCTGCACGCCCTTAGCCTGGCGGCGTACCCCTAGCCCACCCAGACCGGGGCTCCGGCCAGACAAGCTGGCCGGCGGTCGTGACACGATCCATGTTCCAAGGGGCGTCCGTCGTTATACTACCGGCAATGGCACACAACAAACGATCAACGATAGATCATGATGATCCCCCGCGGCGATGTTCGGCAACAAAGCCGCCTGTCAGAGTTGATGCCAGCAGAGTTGCCTGCCTGAGGAGCGATGGCGCATGTTGACACGAACGTTCCTCGCCACCTTCGTGGCCATGGCCATTGCGATCAGTTTGCCCACGGTTATGGCTGATGAGCCAGAGACCGGACGGGGGGCCGCGCCGCGAGTGACCGACGCCAGCCAGCAAATCACGAACTCGATCGGCATGAAGTTGACCCTCATCCCGCCCGGCAAATTCATGATGGGGAGCGCCGAGTCGGCGGAGTCCAAGGCCGAGTTCTTCAAAGAGAACTACCTGATGGGCCTTATGACAGCAGACCGCTTCGAAAACGAGCACCCGCAGCACCGCGTGCGGATTACCAGGCCGTTCTACATGGGAATCTATCACGTCACGCGGGGCCAATTTCGCGAATTCGTCGAGGCGACCGGCTATCAGACGTTTGTTGAGAAGGGCGAAGGCTTCATGCCGGGGACCTTCGGCTTCGATATCGCAAACAACATGTACGGCTTCATAAAGGACTGCTCGTGGCGCAGTCCGGGCTATGAACAGACCGACGAACACCCGGCGGTCATCGTCGAATGGATCGATGCGGCAGCCTTCTGCGAATGGCTCAGCAAGAAGGAGGGCAAAGCCTACCGCCTGCCGACCGAGGCCGAGTGGGAATACGCTTGCCGCGCCGGGACCACGACGCGGTACCACAGCGGCGACGACCCCGAGTCGCTGACCACCGTGGCGAACGTGGCAGACGCCTTGACGGCGGCGCGATTTGAGCGGTTCGCGTGGGCTTTGAAGGCCAGCGATGGGTATGTGTTCACGTCACCGACAGGTAGATTTCAACCCAATGCCTTCGGGCTCTACGACATGCACGGCAGTGCTTGGCAGTGGTGCTCGGATTGGTACAAGCCAGATTACTACGCAGAATCGCCGGTCGATGACCCCGCTGGCCCGGGCGATGGATACCGCAGCCGGGAGGCACACGTCGCCCGTGGCGGTTCCTGGTACAGCCGGCCGTGGGAATGCACTTCAAGTTCGCGCCACTGGCTCGGGCCGGCCAGCCGGGACTGTGATCAAGCGGGCTTCCGTGTGGTTCTGTGCGTGGACCCGAGCGATGATCCGGTGAAGCGTGCCGCCGCCAAACGGCCACCGATCGCCGACGGCGTTCAGGTTTCCATCGAGCGGATCAATAACCAGCGGTATGGCGATCGCCACGTCGTCGAAATCCAATTGAAGATCACCGGCCCCCTGGTCGCCGAAACCAAGGCTATGCGGACGTTCGTGTTCGAAGCCTCGGACGACGAAGGCCATCCGCTGCCGATGCCGGACTCGCAGGACGGGTTCCAACCCTTCGGCGGCAGTCAGATCTATCTCACGGCTCCCGGTCCCGTCAAGACCGTCAAGGTGCTGCGGGGTGAAGTCGATCTGCTGGTGCCGGCCAGGGACCCGGAGAGCGTAGTGACGATCAACTTCGCTAAGGAGGCCGGTGCCCCGGTCAACAGCGCCGTGCTCAAGGCGGCGGTAGCCGAGATCACGTTTGACGAATTGCAAGGCCCCTCGGAGGAGGCTGGCGCCCGCCAGGAGTGGAGCGTCAGTTATCTGATCAAGGATCCCTATGGCAGGATTGTTGGCGACCCGGAGTTCGTCGACCGCGACGGCCGGACGATCCCGACCAGCACTCCTTACGGCGGCGGCAGCGGAGGCACCAGGAAGCTGACCGTGGTATTCCGATCCATGCCGCCGGAAGACTGTCTCGTCAAGTTCCAAGTCGCCACCGACAAGTCAATGGTTGCCGTGCCCTTCGAATTCGAGGACGTCCCGGTAGCACGGCCATCCAGGTAGAAGTTCCATTATTGAGCCCCGGAATCGCACCGGTTCCCGGTTCCCGGTGCCGGTGACAGCCAGCGCATTCCGCCAGTAATGGATTGAATGATCTTGACCATACCACCGAACAGGGAGCATACCGAAAATGAGCAAATCTGTTTCGATTGTGGTTCTGGTGATGCTCCCCATCCTGCTGAGCTCCGGCCTTGGGCAGGACACGTCCTCGAAGCCCAGTGCCGGCCACTCCGGCAATTTTGCGGCGTTCTTCGACCAGCATAAACAACTCGTCGGAGTGCAGATCAACTCGATTGCACCGGGATACGGGACGCTTGACATTCCCTTGTCGGACAACGAGCGGCAGACTGGGTTCCCGGGGTCAATTGACCCTTCTTACGATCCCCTGTCTTGGCAGTCCGACTCGTCGGATGTATTCGATCTTCTACTGGACGAATACAAAGACGTGAATTGGCTGGTGTACTGCGGCAATGGCATTGGCGAGGACGAAAAAGAACGAGTTTCTCAGCTGGGTCTGCGTCTGGCCAAACTCAAGAAACTCAAGAGCATCAAGCTGACCGAAACCAATATCGACGGCAAGCTACTTTCCAGCTTACTGAACTCAATGGCGATCGAATACCTATCAATCGAAAACTGCCAAATCGACGGCCTCTTCATTAAGTCCGGAAGTTTGTTACTCACGAAACAGCGTGACACTGACCTACCGTCGGCCGGCAAGAGACATACCGACTTCCAGGTTCGACAGTAAATTCGGACCGCATTGAAGTCGGCAGACGACGAGAGCGCGGACTCAAGACACCTGATACTTTCGACCAAGACTCCCGTCCCAAGACTCGAACGAGGCTGGATCAGACGTTTTTCGCGCAGTGGAATACGTCAATAACATGGCATCAGCTGCCATCTAGAAATTTGCGTTCGAATTGAGTTGCTTCGCTCTCGACTTCACACGCCACCGGGGCCAGCCGGCCAGTTACGGCGAGTGGTCGTAGCCCGGATGTTCTGCGAACCGCCCGACTTGGTAAACCTTCATCACGCCGTGACATATTTTGTGGCGGAAAAGGGAACCTCAGCAGCGGCCATCATGCTTGACGCATTGTGCGAGTACGGAGATCGCGGGGCCGCAACCGTTCCAATTGGCTTGTCGGAGCCTGTCTCCGACCGGCAATTTCCCGCGCGAACAGCCCCGGTTGCGTCATAAATCCCCACAGCCGACGCTTGCCACCATTGCTGCCGCAACAGATAATCGGGCCGTGGGAACTGGCATCATGATCGGGGAATTCAATGAACCGGCGGCTATTGCTCGTCGTGGCGGCTCTTGCCTGCCTGTGGCCCACTTCCTATTCGCACGCCCAGATATACCGCTGGGACAACCAGCAATTGATCCCGGGGACCGATGGGATCACGCTTGGGCCGCGCGTGCAGTTGAACGATTGGAATAGTGAAACGAAGAACCTTCGCTTCGGTGATTTCACTGGCGATTTGAGGGAAGCCAATATCGCGTATAGTTGGCTCAACAATGCTCGGTTCGCCGGTGCCAATCTCACAAGCGCCAGCTTGTCTTCTTCCACGCTCACGAACGCGAACCTGACGGGAGCGAACCTCACCAACGCATGGTTGGATTCTTCCACGCTCGTGGATGCGAACCTCACAGGGGCCGTGGTCACGGGGGCGGAGTTCGTTAACACCACGTCGGGAGGTTTCACGCCGGCACAGCTCTACTCGACCCAGAGCTATGCCGCAAAGGACCTCCACGAGATCCGACTTGGGACCAACGACCTCACAGGCTGGAACTTCAGCGGACAGAATCTAACGAGCGCTAGTTTTTCTTACTCAACGCTTACGAACGCGAATCTGACGGGAGCTAACCTGGCGAACGTCTTCCTATACGGGTCCACACTCACGAACGCGAACCTGACGGGCGCCAACTTGGCGAACGCCGACTTTCAATTTTCCATGCTTACGAACGCGAACCTGACGGGGGCCGTGGCGACGGGGGCACAGTTCGTGAAAGCCACGTCGAGAGGTTTCACGACGGCTCAACTCTACTCGACCCAGAGCTATGCCGCGAAGGACCTCCACGGCATCGGACTCGATGGAAACGACCTCACAGGTTGGAACTTCACCGGACAGAACCTCACGGGCGCCAACTTGGAGTCTTCCACGCTCACCAGCGCGAAATTTACGGGGGCCGTGGTGACGGGGACCCAGTTCGGTGACACCACCTCCCGAGGCTTCACGGCGGCCCAGCTCTACTCAACCCAGAGCTATGCGGCGAAGGATCTCCACGACATCGGACTCGGGGCCAACAACCTCACGGGCTGGAATTTCAGCGGACAGAATCTCAAGAGCGCCAACTTGTCTTCTTCCAAGCTCACGAACTCAAACCTGACGGAGGCCGTGGTGACGGGCGCACAGTTCGGAGACACCACAGCCCGGGGCTTCAAGGCGGCCCAGCTCTACTCGACCCAGAGCTATGCGGCGCAGGACCTCCACGACATCGGACTCGGGGCCAACGACCTCACGGGCTGGAACTTCAGCGGACAGAATCTCACGGGCGCCAACTTGTCTACTTCCAAGCTCACGAACGTAAACCTGACGGGGGCCGTGGTGACGGGGACACAGTTCGGTGACACCACATCCCGGGGTTTCACGGCGGCGCAGCTCTACTCGACCCAAAGCTATGCCGCGCAGGATCTGCACGGCATCGGACTCGGGGCCAACAACCTCACTGGCTGGAACTTCAGCGGACAGAATCTCACAAGCGCCAACTTGTCTTCTTCCACGCTCACGAACGCGAACCTGACGGGGGCCGTGGTGACGGGGGCACAGTTCGGTGACACCACCTCCCGGGGTTTCACGGCGGCCCAACTCTACTCGACCCAAAGCTATGCGACGAAGGACCTGCACGGCATCGAACTCGGCGCCAACAACCTGACGGGCTGGAACTTCAGCGGACAGAATCTCACGGGCGCCACCTTGGCTACCTACGTTCCGTCCGCCGGTGACTTTCGCGGCAGTGAACTCACCAACGCGAACCTGACTGGGGCTAACCTGGCGAGCGTCTACATGTATTCTTCCACGCTCACGAACGCGAATCTCACGGGGGTTAACCTGGTGAACGCCTACTTGTTTTCTTCCACGTTCACCAACGCGAATCTCACGGGGGCGGACACTCGCGGTGCTCGTGACGCGAATCTCGCCGGAGCCATTCTCAAGAACACAATCCTGCCAGACGGCCAGCTGAACGAACTTAAGTTAGCAACTGGTGAAAGTCTTATGATCCGGGACGAGGACGGCGTGCCGAACCCTTCACCACATTTTTGGGTAATACCCAGACCACCGATTCCAGTGACGGTTGGGCAGCAGCTGATGATGGCCGACGGCGGCACTCTGCAACTCTTATTTGAATCCGATCCCTGGGACTCACTGATCAAGTTCCAATCGGGCATCCCCGTGCAGCTGGGCGGCACGCTGGAACTCACCTTCACCGATGATACTCAGCTCGCGAGCCAATCCGGTCGCACGATCAAAGTCTTCGATTGGACGGGCGTGAATCCACAGGGCGCGTTCACTGTGGCGATTCAACCCGGCACCGCGTGGGAAACCAGCAAGCTCTACACCACCGGCGAAGTGACGCTGCTGGGTATCTCGTCGGACCTCAATGGCGACAAGGATGTCGACTCTGAGGACTTGACGGCGTTCCTGGCCAACTGGACGGGTGCCGAACACCCCGCAGCGGACCAGACATGGCAAACGGGCGACAGCGACGGGGATGGAGATGTCGATTCAGCCGATATGCTGGTGTTCATGAGCCAGTGGACGGGGGCGGCGGCGGCAGAGGTTCGGAGCGTGGCGAGCGTGCCCGAGCCCAGCGTTCTATCGTTGGCCGTTATCGGCATGGCGGCAATGTTTGCTGGCGTTCGTCGACCAGGAGGATGAGAATACCGATAAGCTCACCCAGACCGGAAACTCGACGACCATGTTGGCGACATACTCACGCTCGTCGGCAGCTATTCGAAAGTGGGTCGATCGGACAGATCGATATGTTTATGGCGACCAAGCCAAACGGATCCGCGACTCGGCGCGCTTCGTTTCGCCAAAGCGATCGAGGAATCGCTGGATTGGGATGCCGATCACGTATGGGGCAAACAACTGTTTAAAGAGGCGGAGATCATCGCCCACCGGTCGGTGCCCAAACGCATGAAACAAGTCGCCGAACCCGACGAGAGTCAGCAGTTGCTCGACGGCGTTAGCCGGTTCCTGACGCGCCTGGTCCTCAAGAACCTACATCCCGGTCTCGTCGCAGCCGGCCAGCAACTGGTGGAAGACTACAACTCTGACGGAATCGAGCTGGTCCTGCCGACAACCCTGTTCGACGCACGCTATGAACTGAACCTGGACGGCAAGCAGGTCGACTTGATCTACGTCGGGCCCTGCCATCAAGTGGGCGACACTATTATCCATCTGCCGGAGGAGCGAGTGGTGTTCGCCGGCGACGTACTATTCCGCCAGTGTACGCCGATGGGCTGGACCGGATCTTACGAGAAGTGGTATCAGTGTCTCGATCTGCCGATCGAGCTCGATCCCGAGGTCATTGTCCCCGGACATGGCCCGGTGTGTGGTCTCGAAGGCCCGAGGGAGCTGAAAGCGTATCTGCAGTACGTCCGCGACGAGTCGCGAAAGTGCTTCGAAGCCGGGCTCACATCACTCGAAGCGGCCAAGAAAATCGAGTTCGGACCGTATGGCGAGTGGCGTGCCCCGGCGCGGCTCTACATGAACGTCGAACGGGCTTACCGCGAGTTCCGCAATGAAGCCCCGGATGCACCGTGGGACTCGGCGGCGACGTTCGACGCGATTTATCGGGTGGCCAACGCGAAAGGGATCGCGGCCGAGTTCTGAGATCGTTCCAGGAACCCAAACAGCACGGCCATTTGCCGACGGCCAACGACTCGAAGTCAAACTAGGATCCGGTTCAGAAACATCCAAGGGACTACGTCATGAAACTGATCCGCTTCACCACTGCCGACACACCGAACCCTCAGTTCGGCATCGTCATCCGAGAACAGGCGGTCTCGTTTGCCGTGCTGCAATCCAAAGCGGCAATCCCTGCGCCACATTTGGACAACAGCCGATCTTATCTCGCTAATCTTCCTGACAGCGAGCAGGCCGCCAAGCAACTGCTCGCTTGGGGCGAGCGCCATTTCGATGAACTTGGACTCGGCGAATCGTTCCCGCTACATGCCGTTCGACTGCTGGAACCGATCGAAGTGGTCGCCCTATTCGACTTCGGCTTAACGCCGCGGCACCTCAGGAATTCTGCCGAAACCATCGGGAAGTACGAAAAGGACAATCCGCAGACCGCACCGCTGCTGCAGGCGTTCGCCAAGGCTGTCATGGCGCCGAAGGCCAAGCCCCCCGCCGGTCAACCTGAGGCACTGTCGTACTACAAGTGCAATATGAATACCATCGTGGGCGATGACGAGTCGATACCTTGGCCGGCTTACACATCTCAGCTCGATGTCGAACCGGAACTGGCGGTCGTCTATGGGAACGATCGTCAGCCCGTAGCCGGATACTGCATCTTTAACGACGTTTCCGCGCGAGATGTTCAGGCCACTGAGTTTGTGGGGGGGTTCTGCCTGACGAAGGAAATGGCGAAAGGCAATCAGCTCGGACCGTACCTCGTTACAGTCGACGAAATCGGCGATCCGAACAACCTTGCGGTCCAGGTTCTCGTGGACGGAAGGGTGAAGTATCAGGGATCAACATCAGAAATCAGCCACCAGGCCACAGCCGTTTTTGCCTGGCTGAACTTCATCGCTCCACTCAAGTCCGGCACTGTAGCCGGTTTCGGCACCATACCCGACTGCACCGGCTGTGACCACAATGACTTCATCGATCCCGGTGCCAACATCGAGATCACCTTCGAACGCCTGGGCACTCTGCATAGCCGATTCGCCGAGCCCGCGGGAAAATTGCTGCCTAGCCGCTGGCCGATTCGCGAGCCGTTGCGGAAGTACCACTGAAAGGGTCAGCAAACTCCCCAGCCAGAAGACGCGCAAACCTCAAACTGGCTCGGCAGGATTCATTCCACTGTCAGTACCTTCCGATAACGCTTGCTGCCGCAGAGCTGCGGCCCCCAACAGCCCTCCCATTCCCATCGACTCGACTGCCGTGCTCGCCACGAGCATGAGCGCGCCCTTTTCTTTGAGACCTTCATAGAGCATGTTCATCGCCCGCAGGTGAAGAGCCGTTGGATTCTCATGATACGATCGTGATGCAGTCTCAAACATGTGTGCGATTTCGACCTCGGCTTCCGCAAGGATGATCCGCGCCTGCTTCTCACGCGCTGCCTGCGCCTCACGGGACATGGCGTCCTGCAACGCGTCAGGGATAATGACGTCTCGCATTTCAACCGATTGAACGGTAACACCCCAAGGATTCGTCCGCACATCAATCAGCTTCTGCAAGTCGAGCTCGATCTGCTCTCTGCCGCGCAACAGGTCAGTGAGCGAAGTGCGTCCAATGATGTCACGCAACGCCGTCTGGGCTGCCCAGCCCACCGCTTGTGCATAGTCCTGGACTTCCAAGGCTGCCTTTTCTGGATCGTAGACCATCCAGAACAGAACCGCGTCGACATTGACGGGAACTGTATCCGAGGTGAGCGTCTGCTCCGCCGCGAAGTTGGTCGTAATTGTGCGCTGATCGATCCAATTCGACACTGCATCCACAAGCGGCACAATCCAGAACAGCCCTGGACCGCGTAGCCCCACGTAGCGGCCGAGGCGCAGCACCACCCCTCTTTCCCACTGCTGAGCAACCCGCGGAGACAGAGCCAGCAACCATCCGATCAACAGACCAACCGCTGCGGACCACCACACTTGATACTGCCAGGCAATGTACAATCCCACTGCCAAAGGAATCAGCAGTCCAATCGCGGCAACTACATTCATGCGAATCTCGGGAAGTTCCAAGGTCGGTCGCCGGGACGCCGTCGTCGGGCTATTGCCGTCGGGCATGAGTCTTCTCCTCTTGATCTACCAGCCGCTGAAATTGCTCCAAAACCTCCTGTGGTGCAAAACCTTGGCCGGCGGCTTCGGCCAGGAATCTGTCCACCAGTGCCCGCAGCTCGATCGCCCGCTGACGCCGAGGTAGCGGCGATGTCATGCGATCCGCGACAAACGTGCCTACTCCGCGGCGAGTGACCAACACCTCCTGGCGTTCGAGTTCGGCGTAGACTCTGGCTACCGTATTGGCATTGATTCGCAGGTCGACGGCCAACTGCCGGACGGTCGGAAGTTGCTCCCCTTGCTGAAGCTTCCCGGAGGCAATGGCGAGCCTGATAGCTCGCTCCAGTTGAGCGTACAACGGCAACGGATCGTCAGGTTCGACCACAACGTGCAGAGCCATGGCCCTATTGTACCAATGTGTTAGTACAAGTCAACTGGCATCGATCTCATCGATCAGCGGCTGTAAGACAATCAATTACCGACATTGATCTTGCAGGAAAGTCTTGCTTTTTGGCGTGTTTTCGGAATGCCAGATGCAAATCTAGTCGATTTCACACCGCTTCCGCGGCGGCAAGTCGCAGCCTGGTTCGGGACGCTATTTGACCGCTTTGATTTCGACGAGAGCCTCGGCGAACGCCTTGCCGATGGGGGCCATAATCTTGGCAGCACCAAGGTAGTGGTAGCCGCCGTTCGACACCCCCGTCAGACGTTTCCATTCGTCCGGTGTAAAATTCTCCGCCATCAGCTTCATTTTGTTCTCCCAAGAATCCGCATCCGGCGTCTTCTTTTTCTCCTCTTCCACCTTAGCATCCACTTTCGGCCAGTAACTCTCCATCCGCTCCTGAAGCATTTCAAGATCGTCGTCCCAGAATGGGGCCGTCTCCACAGCGAACACGTTCCCCCTGAACTCGTCCAGTGTCGACGGTTTACGTTGAGCCTCACGGAATTGCATCATGGGGGCGTTGCTGTTGCCCCTCATGCCGTCGATCCCCATAACGCCGATGACGAACGGCAATTGCGGAGCGGACAGATCCTTGCGCACGTCGCGAATGAGGTGCCCGAGCAGGTCGGCGTACAGGTCGTACCCGCCGGGCTGGTTCTGTTCGGGGTACACCCCGCCGTCGACGTAGTCGTTGAACCCCTGAAACCAGACGAACCCGGCCAGCTCGTAGCCCTGCTTCTCATCGTAGTCGGGCACCACCCGCTTGATGTCCTTGAGTACCTTCCTCACATGCGCGATCATCTCGCGGTAATAGACTCCTGTGGCTTTCACTTTCTCCGCTTTGATGTTCTCAATATCCTCGCCCCGCTCCCTCTTTTCAGCTAGTTCGGCCTCTCTCCACTCAAACGCTCCGCCGCTCGGCGGGCGAAAGTCGGTGTGCAGGCTTCGCCCGCCCCACGAGGTCTTGATAATGAGCACCGGCTCGTTCAATCGCTTCTCCATCGTCAAGCCGAAGGTGAACTCTGGGCCGATCTTATTCTCCGGGGCACCGAACCCGGCCGTCAGCTTGCCCTTCGCCTCCGTCAAGTCGGAGTAGGCATCGCCAAGGCAACCGACCGACGAGATCCACACCTTTTCGCAGACGCGCGGTTTGCCGTCCGGTCCGAGCATCTCCTTCAAGAGCGGGGCCGTCTTCGGATCGTCGGCCATCGAGTCAAAAGTCGAGATGGCGGCGTGTCCCTGCATGTTCGACTGACCGGCGAGAATGAACACCTTGAGTGGCTTAACCGCAGTGCCGGTGTCGTCATCCCGCTCGGTAACGGATTTCCCTTCCTTGCCGGTCATTACCAGGCCGTGTTTGGGAATTGCCAGGATGAACGCCGCCACCGACGAGGCGATCATGCGAGAGTCGGATCCGTAGTAGGAGTTATCACGGTTCGGTTGGTAGTAAAAACTGCCGTCGGTGCAGTGGGCCATCGTGAACCACCAGCGGTTAGCGTCCATGAGCTTGCGGAAGCTGCCGATATCGACGCTGGCGGCGAGCGCCGTGTAGCCCATACCCATCATCGGCGAACCGTGGGTGTCGGGGAAGCTCTGCGGGTGCTTCCCTATCACCCGAGCATGAAACAATGCTCGCTCCCGGTAGGCGGCGCCGTCGTACGGGCTAAGGAAGTTGGCGATACCTGCCACACCGGTTCTGCCCATATCGGCCCAGTTGTCCGGACCTCCGCCCTTTTGGTCCCCGTACCAGACGTACCCGTTCTCACCCGTTCCCCGTTTGAGGAAATCGTATGCAGCGTCGTGATTCTTGCGATCGATCGCAATTCCGCAGCGGTGCATCAACGAATAAGCCAGCGCGCCCTGGCCAGTGAGCATGGCAATCGGGCCATAACCCTCGAAGCCGGGATTGTGCCCCCATCCGCCGTGTGAGTCTCTCGGCCCGCTCGGAAAACTATCAGGATGAGATTCCTTTGACTTCGGATCGATCTGAGACATGTGAAGGTATTGACTTCTCGCAATGAGGTCGTGGACCTTCTGCAGCTCAGGGAGTACCCATTTCTCGCCCGTCGCCAGATAGTACTCACTGAGCACCATCGCCGCGCTCATGTAGCTCCAGTTGATCAGCGACAAGTCGTTCGCGTTGGTCACTCCGCAGTGATACTTCACGTTCCGATTGACGGCCGGCAGGTACTTCGCTTCGCCACTGGCCAGCAACGCCAAAGGCGCGAACGTGTCGTGGACTGCGTTGCCAAAGGAACCGTCCTGCTGCTGATGGTCCACGAGGTACTGAAGCAGTTCGGAGAGAATCAGGTCCGACTTTCGGCAGTCAAAGGGGAAGGTCGGTGCATAGGTTCCATACTTGGTCCCGACGTCGAGGCTGACTTCGAGGATTTGCCTGCCGCGCCGGATCGTGAGGGGGAGCTTCCCATTCCGGTCGGCACTCTGGCACTCTTCGAGCACCTGCGCAAGTTCCAAGATCGGTCCGTCAGCCCCGAACATTTCCTCACCATATCCGTTGCGGTGTTTCTCCACGAACATCCGGCCGCCCGCACCGACGACCAAGTCGCCCGCTTTCACTTGGCCATCCGAAGGCGAATTGGGGAAGACGTACTTGATCAGCAAGGCCTTCGGTTCGTCGGCTACCAATTGAGCCCGCAATCCGGTAATGCCGAGGTTGTAAAACCAGCCGGGTACTTTCGCGTCCGGTCCCGTTTCTGCCCGCTGATTCCACGGACTATCCGTGCCGTAATCGACCTGCGCGTACGATGGCGAGGCATGGCAGAGAAATAACAGGCTGACCAGTTGGAGCATCCAAGATCGTGTAGTCATCGTTTGATCGTCATCAGGATTTGTAGTTGGTCGCCGCAAGACCCAGCTCGGCAGCGACGTGGTCTTGTTTCATGCCGTATCGATTCTTCCCACTCTTAGCCGGCGAATATGCTCTGGTGTGGTGCCACAACAGCCGCCGACAATTTGCGCGGGCCAAGCTCTAGCATATTGCAAGTAACTTTCCGGGTCTACGGCGTCCGTGTTGATCCAGCCTTGCGACTCGTCGGCATAGCCAATGTTACCGTAGGCAATCAGCGGAAAATCAGGGCCGCAGATCGCCCGCAACTCGGCCAGGGGTTTAGCCAGCGCGTTAGCCGGACCGCAGTTCACACCCAGAGCCTGTACCCCCAGCGGTAATAGCAGCTCAGCGGCAACCGCCAACGGCTCGCCAGACAGGAGTCGCCCTGCCCGGTCGCACACAAAACTGACCCAGGCGGGCCGGCCAGTGCTCGTCGCCAATTCAGCCGCAATCACAGCTTCGCGAATTGAATTCATCGTCTCGATCAACAGCAGGTCAACTCCCGCTTCCACGAGATGATGGATGCGCTCGGAGTGCTCGGCGCGGCATTCGTCGTCGGGCGGCACCAGGTCGGGGCGATAACAATCTTCCAGTGGGGCCACCGAGCCCGCGACTTGCGCAGGTGAACCAAATTCAGCGACAGCCTCTTGGGCGGTCGCTACCGCGCGCCTGGTCATTTCGCGTGCGGCGTGGCCTTTGCCAGCCAGCGCGCGGCGATGGGTGCGAAACGTGTTGGCGGTGAGTATGTCCGCGCCCGCATTCAAGTAGTCTAGATGAATTTGGCGCAACGCATTCAACCCCATATCAGTGGTGAGAGCGTTCGCTGACCACAAGGGCAAGCCGGTGTCCACCCCGCGCCGGTTCAACTCCGTGCCGGTCGCACCGTCTAGCAAGAGAAGTCTACCATTCGACATTTTCGAATTCCCGTTCACCGAAGGATTGTCTTGAACGTAGTGGTGCTCATGGTCGGTTGCAACGGCCGCAACGTCCATGGAAATTGGAGCATTGCCGTCGGTGAGAATCACCTCTCACAGAACCGGCTTCGGCTGTGCCGCCTTTCCCGCAGACAGCGTTGCTATCGGGGTCGGAGAGCGATCGGGTTGTTAAGGAACAACGCGTGTTAACGAGTGAATCCGAGGGGGTTGCTCCCCGGGGTGCGAGCCCAATGTGCATGGTGGTTTCCGTACCCTCAGAGCATTCCGCTCGGAACTGAAAGTCGCGCGTCGCGGCAAGGATCGCCGCAAACCCTTGAAAGACCGGCCTGTAACGCAGAACACCGAGTCCGTTGGTCCACGGCTTCGTGCGTTAACTGGTTAACCGGCTCTCTCCGAGCCGAAAATCTCAGCTCCCCAATCGGAACCCGCTTGTAATAATGGCCTCTTTTTCTCCGGCTGTAAACGGCTAACGGCAAACGAGTTAGCGATTTCGCGACCGTTCTGATGACGTCCGACCGGAGCGACCCGGCGCCGGGTGGAAACTGCGCCCACTGGAAATCACCCCTTGGCACGGCGCAACGTTTCTCGATCAGGCGCTGGGTCCATTCCTGTTTGAGTCGAGGCATGAGCATTGAACAGCCAGTTTCAAGCACACGAATGTTCCAGCAGGCCAGCAAGAACCGTTTACTCGATCCGGTTCGCCTGCTCTCTGATAGCAGCGGTGCCTACTGGCATAGGATGCGCTACGCACCACGAGCGTCGCCGTCATACTGTCTCCACGAACTTAACGGTTGCTGACATCTATTTTGACCAAGTGCTCAGCAACTTGACCAGTTTCGTCACCAACCCGAACACCATGGCATCATTTTCAATCGTTTCAGCCGGCACCGTGAACCTCGAGGATATTCGCGGAGCAATGGGTGAATCCCACCTACAACCCGACGCTCAATAACGCATTAGAGGGAGTCGGCGCATCGCGCCATTCTGTCAATCCTCTTCGGCGTCAACGCCGAACGGAGCCTGACGGAAAACTGGTCATCTGCCACCTCACACCGCTTGGGCCTTCTCTTGAATTCCTTCTTGAGAGGTGCTTTAGCGTCCGATCTCGCGTACAATAGATGGCGGTGCCTTGGCGCGGCCAAAGAGAGCCCGTATGTCGCGGATCGCTTGGCTGAAATGACGTAGACGCTTCGCCGCACAGCTGACACCCGAAGCGCCCTGCCTTTGGAGATCTGAAATGACCCATCGCATTCCCCAAAGTCAATCCACAGCTGACAAGACCTCAGTACCAAACTCAACGGAGAATGGTGCCGAGCAGACTGACGACCAGGCGCGTCAGGATGGCGGTAAGACTACCGAGAACGAATACGTCAGCAAAGCGCAAATGGAGATGATCGAAGAAAAGGCCAAGGACCACACCAAGGATGAGCCGGGAAGCTGACCTGACCGCAACTTGCAGCGTTGTCAGCCACGGTTGGTTGGTGCGACTGGCGGCGAGAAGGGGCCGTACGCCCGCCAGGTCACCAGCTCCGTTGGAAACGGTGTCATCCATGACCCCCACTTCGACTGGGGGGGGACGACGACTTCCGCCTGCCGCCGGTCAATGAGCTGGTGATCTACGAGATGCACTTGGGGACCTTCCACGACCAGGAGGATGGCAAGTCAGACAAGTTTGCCGCGGCCGTGCAGAAGCTCGATCACCCGCAGCGATTGGGTGTCAATGTCCTCGAGTTGATGCCGCTAGCGACCATTCAGTAATTTCTGCTGCCGTAGCTTTCGTACCATTCGTTTCGCGAAGGCCTCATCTGCGATTTCCGCCAACGCCTCCTTGTATGACTTTGCCGCTCTCGTCGTCATGTATCCTCCTCCACATCGGGACTGCCCGCCCAACCATCCGTAACGGCCTGCCCGATGATGTCTTCACGAATCGAAACAAGTAACTTCCTAAGCTGTAAGCGAGAGACAGCTTAGCGGCTCGTCGCTCCCTCGGACTCGGGCTCCAAGAATGGGGGCGGGGAGGCTGTTCGCCGAGCCGGGAAGTTGCAAAAGGGTTGTTCCTCTCTTGCGAGTTCCCGGCTGGGCGAACCGAAATATGCCAGCAGCTTCACCAATCGCATATCTCGGGTTCTGCATCGTTTCGCCGCCGAGATTCCCATTTGCCCCTGCGCACAGCTCCGGCCGCCAGCTTGCCTAGCCGGAGCCCCGGTCTGAGTGAGCTAGCCCGGAAAATTCATCCGCCGATGGACAAATAGAAGTTGCTAGCGGGCCGCGACTCGTGTATGACAGTGTTTTGCACGACAACCTCATACCAAAACCGAGGTCCCGCCAGCATGACAGAGTGCATCACAGCGACCGTCGATTTCACACCGCTGGGACGGCGGCAAGTCGTGGCCGATTTCCTGGGAGGTCGGCTGACCTCGGATGCGGGTGCCTTGTTGTTGCGGGAGGTCGATCGGCGCAGCGGGCTCCTGGACGCCATGAACGAGGCGATCCCCGATCCGCGGGATCCTCGCTACACCATTCACGACCAGCGTGCCATGCTGGCCCAGCGAGTGATCTCGCTGGCTCTGGGCTATGAAGATCTGAACGATCAACAGACCATGCGTACGGACCCGGCGCTGCAGACCGTGTCCACGGCAATCAGGAGAAGCGGTTCTTTCATGGCTATTACCAGAGCTACTGCTTTTTGCCCTTGTACGTCTTCTGCGGTGATCAATTGTTGTGTGCTTATCTGCGGCCGAGCAATATTGACGGTGCCAAGCATTCCCGCGCCATCACTAAACTGCTTGTCACTGCAATTCGGAACCGCTGGCCCGAGGTGAAGATTACCCTCCGCGCTGACAGCGGGTTCTGCCGTTGGCGATTGATGCGATGGTGCGATAAACACGATGTCTCGTACATTCTGGGGGTGGCCGGCAACAAGATCCTGGAGCGACGTGTGTTGATGAAAGCCGAACGACTCCCGGCCGGGCCGAATACACGCTTCGTGGTCACCAATCTCTCGGGAACGCCCCAGTCGTTGTACGACGATGTGTACGTGCAGCGTGGTGAGATGGAGAATCGAATTAAAGAGCAGCAACTGATGCTGTTCGCTGACCGGACGAGCTGCCAGGACTTCCTGGCGAATCAGTTCCGGCTGCTCCTTTCCAGCTTCGCTTATGTGTTGGTGGAAACCTTGCGTCGCGAGCACCTGGCCTGTATTGATCGATTCTGCACAGACTTGGCCCAGGCGCAAGTCGACACGATCCGATTGAAGCTCTTCAAAGTCGCCGGTGCGTGTGGTGACTTCCGTGCGGCGAGTCGTGCTGCATCTTTCCAGCAGCTATCCCGGCCAGGACCTCTTCCGACGCGTGGTCGCCTCGCTGATCGACGCTCCGCCAGTTCAGCCCGTTCCCGGCGAGTCGCGAGCAACTCGAAGCTCGCCGGACCCGTGGGGGGAAGGGGGCGGTCTGCGCACCCGACGGCAAAAGCCTGCCGCTCCACCCTCAACTCGCCCGATCGCCCCCCTATAGGGCTGTGCGTGATCATAAGTCCATCGGCGGATGAATTTTCCGGGCTAGAGGATTGGGCTCCGTCACGTAATCTCGATTTACGTACGAGGCGCTCGGTGGGCCTTGTACTCTTCGGGCTTCTCCTCTGCCACGGGATCAAGTAAGGCGAGAATATGGCCTCGTCCAACGGCGGCAACGGATCTCACACAGGAGCATCTTAATCCCCTGAAATGTAGCGCCACCTTTTTCCAGCTTTGCGGTCATTCCCAGACTCCCGGCGAAAGTCAGATTACTTGTCGGCTGCTGACTACGCACCAGACAACACCATAATCACGGCCACCAGCACGCCGCCTCCCAGCGCGACTAGACTGAACTTCTTGGGTTCCCGCTCGGCCTGTGGCAACAGGTGAGTGGCCCCGACATAGACCAGCGCTCCCGCAGAGAGTGCTAACAGTGTACCCAGCAGCGGTACGTCGATCTGGCTGACGAAGGGGTAAGATACGAGCATTCCCAAGGGCGTGCTGATAGCAGCGGCCAGGAACGAAAGCAGAAGAGCCGTGCGTTCGCTGAATCCTGAACGCAACAGCAGCAGGTAGGTGATAATCCCCTCCGGGAACTCGTGAAGCACCATGCCGAAAGCTGCTAGAACTCCAGTAAACACACTGACAGTGAACGTGATGGAATAGATGAAGCCGTCAATAAACGAGTGGAAACCAATCCCCAGCATGGCAACCAGCCCCAGCACGTACTGAGTCTCGGGAGCCTTCTCACAGACGAAAGCCGTAATGAATCGATTGAATAGATGCAGTAAGAGAAAACCGCTCAGGAGATACGCTGGGGCCTGCCCGTTCATTGAGAACGACTTGGGGATAATGTGCAGAAACGATGCCGCGATGAGAACTCCGGCGGCAAAGCAAATGAAGTAGGTGCTGTTCTGCTGAGCCCATTTCTTGAAACGCCGGATGGTGAATATTCCGGCTGATGTCACGGCCGCCGCCAACCCACTAGCGATCAAGGCGATCCAGAATCGTTCTGCCATGGCAACTCCTCGTGGTCCATGTTTCATCGCCTGGCTGACGTGAGCAGTTGTTGGAAAATCTCACAATCGTGGCCAGGCTGGTGAGCCTGCAAGCGATCCTGGAGCGGTTGTCGATCAGAAAGTGAAACAGCTTCAGATCGACCATGTTCTCGGAATCCACGCCGCACCCGGATCCCCGCGAGTTAGGGCCGCGCTGAGCGCTTGCAGAGCCGGGCACCCACGCAACGCACGGCTCCACAACCGGTGCTTTACCAATCTGTTGCGGGTTCACTTTCCAATCCTTCGCCAAGCTCCGACTGGTCTGCGGCGCGCCACGGATGGTAGTCATCCGGACTCGGCCGTTTCGTCCTCCGTTCTGGCATAAGTGTGGAGTTCCTCGGGAGTCGTCTTGTCAAGTTCCTGATGGGCATGGGCCAGCTGTAGCGGATCGCCGTTGGCGATGACCAGAGCATTGCCCTTCGCGACGAGTTGCTGATACCGTGAGATCTGATGCTCGTGAACTCCCCAGCCGGCCATCGCACCGATGTAGGCGCCGGCAATACCTCCCACGATACCGCCGCCAATGGGTCCGCAGAGGAACACAACCCCCAGACCGGACAGCACCATGACGCTGAGCCCCGCCAAGGTACCGAGAATACCACCCAGCCCAGCGGCGGTGGCGGCATCGTGCATGGAGTCGTCGTTCAACTGTAACTCCTCCATGACCTTCGGATCGTCCTGGAACCCTGCCGTGACCAGCGAAATCTGGTCGGCGGGAAAGCCCTGATCAGTCAGTCGATGAATCGCTTCGCAGGCCTTTTCGATTGAAGCGTAAACGGCCACTACACATTCGTTGATCATCGTACGGTGCTCCCAGTCAGATGTGGCAATTTCTCCAACGATTGACGACTGGTATCCGTCGCCAGGCGACGAATGTTCATTCGGTGTCCGCCTACTTCACGTGCGGAAGGCGCAGTAATGCGCCTTCCTGCAATCCAATCTGCTCGACGTGGCCTGTCACCAGTTTGCCCGTTTTTTCATCCTTGAATACGAGATGCATGTGCGTTGAGGTGGCCGGATGCGTGATGGAGCCGACCGCATCCTTGGCATAGATGCCGATGATCGCTCCGTTGACCCTTTCGAGTTCGGCCTCAAACGGTTGGTTCTCCCGCGGAATGGCGATCTTCTTCAGTCTCGCGTGCAGCGGGCAAGCCCCATTGATAACGTGCAGGCTCAGGTTGCGGAACTCACCTTCGACGACAAAAACGAACGGTTTGGACATTTGCAGTCCGGCCTGGGCAGCTGCGTCGGCAATATAATTGTCGAAGTCGTCGGGACTTACGTTCTTGGCTACTTTCTGCTCGACCCACGAGGGGACATAAGCGCCGACAAGCAAGGTGGCTGATTCAAGTGTCGCGTCATTCTCATTCGGGGCAAGCTGACCTTGCCTGTTGACACGCGTCACCGTGACTTGGCCGTCGACGAGCGTCACTTCCCCTTCCAGCTTGGCCAGGGCACCGACGCCGTAGAAGTGAGCCTGGTCGATGAGCCTGTTGAGTTGCACGCGCCCTTGGTGCTGCTGCTGGCCGATGGCCTCATGCATCTTGCCATATTGCACAATTTGGCCGTCCCAGGAATCCGTCTCTGCCGCAGTCACGGGGCGTCCTCCGAGAATTCCTGCCAAAAGTAGGAACGCGCTGATGAAACCATTGAGTCTAAGCATGGCCGTATCCCTCTGTGTGTCATGTAATGAACTGGTATGTTCTAAACTCATCTCACTAGGTCCGGCATCCGCCGGCGAAGGGCGAGTCTGCCGCTACATCGGCGCCGCCGCCGATGCTTCGAGCGCTGTCAACTGGGCCATAACCCCTTCATGATGCTTTTTGATGCGAATGTGAGCCTCCTGTTGGCGACCAAATGCACTCGCTTGCTGCTGATGGCGGTTGGCAACCACGTCGTACGGTTCCTCGCTCGAACCAGAGAATTGTTTGGCAATCTCGGCCTCATGTGCCGCAACAGCCCGTTCAAGCTCGCGGAATGCCTTCGCATGTTCCTCCAGGCCCTTGGCATGTTCCTGCACGGCACGTCGCACCTCAGCCAGACGGGCTACCGCCGACTTGTGCTCCGCCTGCCAAAGCGCAATATCCTGCTGCCATTGAGCGTGCGCCGCGAGCCATGTCTGATGGTCGGCCTGCATTGATTCGCTGGTGACGATGAGCTCGGTCATGATGAATGCCCCCTATGCTCTGGTTGGTTTTTCGTGCGGGAGCTACCTCGCCCCGCTTCTATTTCGGCAGCCGTCCGGTTTCCACTTGGGGAAGCGGACCGCTGCAGGACTTAATGAACGCAACTAGGTCTATTTTGTCCTGTTCCGTCAATTCGTCTCCTGCGACTCGCTTGTAGCGGTAGTCCAGATTTCGATTCGCCATGCCCTCATGGGCGTACCATGCGATCACATCCTCCAGCGTTGCCAGACTGCCATCGTGCATGTACGGGGCAGTCCAAACAGCAGTTCGAATCGAAGGTGTCTTGAATGCACCCCAATCCTCGTCCCTTTTCGTGATGACGTATCGACCGAGGTCAGGTTGCTCCGCTTGCAGGCCGATCCCCGTATTGTGATAGCGCTCGTCAGTGAAGTTGGCGCCATTGTGGCAGGCGCTGCACCAGGCCTTATTACCGAAGAAGAGGTATTCCCCACGTCGTGCGCTGTCGGACATGACGTGTTGTTCAGCGGCGGCTTTCGCCTCTTCCCGTCGGGCCGCCAATTCAGGGGCTTCTGCCAGGAGTTCCGGATCGAGATCCTTATATACTTCCCAGCGCTCGGAATAGTCATAGGGAGAAGAACCGGTGACCAAGCACCGGACAAAGCAACCGATCGCGTCACCGACCGCATCCCAGGTGACATCCTGGTAGATTCGTTCAAACTGCAGCCGGTAACCGTCAATTCCCTTGAGTTTTGTAATCGTTGCCTCAGGGGCTGCCGCCATTTCGGTTTTGTCGGATAAGGCATGGAGCAGCGCATCCTCGACGGACGTCGATCGGCCGTCCCAAAACTGTTGGTCATGGCCGAGGGCGAGCATGACGCGATTGAGCAGGGTCGGGGGATTGCGATTGCCGGTTTGTCCGCCAATGCCTTTGGCGAAGGGAGTGGAAACCGTATAGCCTTTCTCGGGTTCGTGGCAACTTGCGCAGCTGACGGTGTTGTCCGCCGACAGTCGTTTGTCAAAGAACAATTGGCGTCCCAACTCGATCTTGGCTCTCGTCATCGGGTTGTCCTTCAGGTCCTTTGCCTGACCCGCACCTGGCTCGAGCCACATCGGGAATCCGATATCGAGCGGAGCATGGTTGGTGGATTTGGCAAGCCAAGCTTGAATCTCCGCGACGGTCAGATCGCCTTGGCCGGGAATACCTGCCAACAGTTCGGGCGATCCGAGCAGGACTTTCTCGGACTCAGTCGCGGCGTTTGCTTCGGGGGTGCCACTCCCGGGTTGCAGAGCCAGATGGCGCGAACCATCCTGGGGGGTTTTGACATTTGGTCCTGTCTGCGGACCACAGCCCGACACCAAGGTGATCGTCAACAGCGTAACACAAATTCGGCCGATCATGGCTACGCTCCTTGAGCACGCGATGTACCCGCCAGACGACGGGCTAGAGTTTCGTCAACATTTCGTGACTCTCCAGGGCCATGACGGTGCATTAATTGTGCCAAGTGAAAGCGTTCCAAGACGCACTCGGTAAGTGCCGGACTCTGGCTTGCTGAGGGACTTGCGGGCGAGCGAAACCGAACCAGGACCGTGCGTAGTGGGACAGCCGCGCACTCCTCGCACAAAATCCGAAAAACGCCATCAGGTTGCTCTCTTGGCTCTCCGGACACAATCTGCTACAGGGCGTTACAGCCTGAGAGTGCAGGTTCGAATTGTGTCGCCCCAGTGTTTTGCCCCCTCGGAACTGGAACGACCCTGATTTTGGGCTAATGCAACCCGAAAGAAGGAGGATATCATGTCCCGTTCCCGTCGTTCGTTTACGTCGCAACAGAAGGCGGTGGAGGTCCGCCGTCATCTCAAGGACAAGGTCCCGGTGAGCACGCTGGCCGAGGAGTTGTCGATTACGTAAATCACTGGCATCAACGTGCTGAGCTGCCGGTCGGCTCATTACTGTCTTGGATCGGATTGGGTGCCAGCAAGTTCCATCAGTGGCGACATCGGTATGGGTGCGCGAACGAGCATAACGGCAAGATTCCTCGTGACTGGTGGCTGACAGATGGGGAGAAGCAGGCGATTATCGACTACCATGACCGGCATCCGCTGGCTGGCTATCGCCGCCTGACGTTCATGATGCTCGACGCGGACGTCGTTGCAGTCAGTCCGAGCACCACGTATCGGGCACTTAAGCAGTCCGGTCGACTCGATCGCGGCCGATTTTCGCCGAGCAAGAAAGGGACGGGATTTGTGCAGCCACTGAGGCCGCATCAGGAATGGCATACCGACATCAGCTACCTGAATTTCGGCGGTACTTTCTACTTCCTGGTTTCGGTCTTGGATGGCTACAGTCGCTTTATCGTGCACTGGGAGATACGCACGGCGATGACCGAGCCCGACCTGGAGATCGTCGTGCAGCGAGCTCTGGAGAAATTCTCGGAACAGCGGCAAGCTGGAACGATGGCATGGGCCCCAGAAGCAGGAATGCATTCGCCCGTCGTGCCCAAGTGATTGCCAACGAGCTAGACGGGAAGCTGTTGGGCGACGTACCGGCCGCAATAGCAATCCTGGACCGGTTCTTGCACCGCGCCAAGATCCTTGAGGTTACCGGCCGCGGCTACCGCTCCACGATCGCCATGAAACTTCAAAAGGGACCACGGACAAGGAATAGTTGCCAATTCAAACAAGCGGGGGATTTTGAAGCGACAACGGGTGGTCCCTATTGAAGCGCCAAATGACATCGTACCGCACGACCACGACTCAATCATCTGTCGATGCTACTGTTTCGATCAGCTGTTCAACTTCCCGCTCCAAATATCGATTTCGAATGCGGACTGTCCAGGGCAATAACCATGGCGAATTCTTGCTCCACTCTCGATGTCGCCTGCGCCAACCTTCCAGGGCGGCAACGACTTCGGATCTGGTCTGATCGTTGGGGTCGAGCCGAAATCGGCACATCGACCTCAACAGCTCCCTCTTTTCTTCGGAGAAGGCATCATTTGCAGATGCGGAAATCGAATTATTCTGTACGTTTGCGTCGAGAAGCTGGATTGCTTCAGTGTACTTTCCTTGGCGATACAAGCTGAGAGCGCCGATGCCATTGAGGAATCGATCCAGCGGGGAATTGCCGACTGCCTGGTCAATTCCCGATAGGAAGTTGGCATCTCCGCCTGGAAAGAGGATCGCCAGCTCCACCACGTGTACAAAATCTGAATCAGTCAGATCCGACGTTTCTGGATTGAACTGCGTCGCTATGAACTGGCTCAGTACATCTCTAAATCCCTTTACATCATCGCGCGCTAACTTAGTTGTGGCGAGTTCTACCCAGAGGATTGCGGCCGTATTGTCAATCCGCATCGCCTTAATCAGTTCCTTTTCAGCTTGGCCGTAGTTACCACAAGCGGCCCACAGTGCTATCCGGCGCCGGTAGTCGTCAATCGATCGCGGCGGCTTTGGAATGAGTGATTGAACGACGTCTTCGGTCACTTCTCTCCCCAGTCGCTCCCAATCAATGATCAGTTCCGTGTGGCCCAGCAATGTGCGTGCTTCACGCAGCAAGCGAACTGATATCCCGTCAGGCGAAGATGAAGGCTCGTGAATCCAGGCCGCGGCCAGCATCAGCAACACTTCGGAACGAGCTCTATCGCCCTGATGATGCAATGCCATCGACTCAATCAGGGCCTGGTCGACACCCGAGTAGCCCATATCGGCCGCCTGCCGCAGCAATTCGAGTGCTTTGGAATGCTCACCAGCACGAAACTGCAGCGCCCCTAAAATCGCAGTCTTGACCGTTTCGTCGGGCGTCAGGTTCGTGGACGACTCGATGTCAAACAATGTGCGGGCCTGTTTTTCGGTCAGGCCAGCCCAGTAAGCGAGGCGATAACAGAGAGACGACAAATCTGGCAAGGCTGGCATGGGCATGCTTAGAGCGGTCAATTGTTCCGCACCAATTGCCAAGAGCCGGTCGTATTCACGGTCGTGAACGAATAGATGATCTGCCGAGTCTATGTCCCTATCAAGCTGTCCCAGAATCTGGATCGGCGAGCCGAGTGCCACTTGTTGCTGCAAATTCCACAGATAGGCGAAGGTGTCTTTTCGGTCGAGCGCTCTGGCACCGGCCAAGTAGTGTGCATGCCATCGCAATTGTCGCGAGTCGGATCCATCGACGGCACTGGTATCGGCATCCCCAGACGACACCTGTTGAAAGCGGTGCATAGCCTCAGCAGAGGTAAGCGGGTACTCGATGCCGTTTTCCAATCGGATATTGCCCTGAAGGTCGAGCTGGGCCAGCAATTCGTCATTGACCTCCCCTTGGCCAGCCTCCAGGTACGACTGAAGCGCGAGGATCTGCAGCCTTCCATTCACTCCCCCCAGTACTGCGAATCTATCGTCCTTGGTGATGACCAGATTCGGCAGAATAACTGCCATCGACTCCACGGGGGGACCCAAGGGTAGCCCGGTTAGTGCATCCCAAATCCGTACCGTACCGTCGTCGCAGACCGTTAACAGCCAGTTTCCGCTGTTTGCGAAGCTCGCCCGATGTACCTCGTGCGGATGTTTCATCGGGCGCCCGACTGGCTCGCCGGTACGCCAATTCCATACTCGCACTTGGCGATCGCGGCAGGCGGCAGCCAATCGCTGGTCGTCCGGACTGAATGACACTTGAAAAACCCAATCGGGGAGCAACTGTACCGGAGCAGCCAGTGTCCTGGTCTCCAAATCGGTGATGCGCACCTCATTCTTGTCCCAGCTGGATGTTGCCAGGTATCGGCCGTCGTGCGAAAACGCGGCCTCGTCGGACTGACCTTCGTGTTCAACCTGATGCCAGAGTTGCCTTTTGGCGGTGTCCCATATCCGTACTTGACGATCACGTCCACATGTCGCCAGAAACCTGCCATCACGGGAATACAGTAAGTGTCCATTACTGTTATACCAGTTGTTTTCCAGGTAGGGGGCGTGTGCCCGCCATTGAAATGTTTCCGTGAGGTCCGGCAGGTTCAATATCCGGACGACACCATCGGCCGTGAGTACGGCGGCCTCGTGTCCTTGCGGATGGATATCGATTGAACGCGGCTCAGGGCTCAGGCGACGTTCCTGCAGCCGCTCGCCCGTCCGCCAGTTAAACACACTGACGACACCGTCGCCGATGAAGTTGCCTCCGAATAGTCGAGACGTGGAAGATATCAGGGCGACTTGCGGCGACTTCGGCAGAAACTTACCTCCCAGTAGAATTCCGCCGGGTACCAGCGTGGCTCCCACTGCTTCAGTCGACTCCAGCTCGATCACCCGCGTGGATTGAAGTCGGCATTCTCGATCGGTCTGTCCCACGGCGATCGCAAAGCGATCGTCGTCGCTGATCTCCGCAAAGCTGTGGCCAGAATCCATGCCGAAGGGAACAAGGCGGAAGTCAGTTTCTCTTGGATACTTCCAGAGTCGAACCATCCCTCCAGACTCGGCTGACGCCAACCATCGGCCCGACGGAGCAAACTCCACATACGTTACGTATGACATTCCTACGATGGGCGGAAAAACGTCACTCAGCTCGGGCACACGTAACGTCCGCATTGAACCATCAGTACCACCGACGCAAACTATAGAACCATCTGGTGAGAAACTAGCCGACGCAGTGCCTTGGTTCTGACCGTAGTTGATCGTATTCTCAATCACGCCACTGTCAACATCCGCAATTCCATTGGTATGATTGTAGGATCCCAAGATCAGCCAGCGTTCATTCGGACTGACCTGGGCAACATAGCCTCCCCTCAATGGCCGTTGCCTGTGCTGCTCAGCGGTCAGATCTGTCATCGACATACAATTTGGCCAGGTGAGCCAGGTCTTGCCTCCATCCAGGAATCGAGGGCGAAAAGGAGCGGGACGATCCCAACCGCCCGGGTATACGTAGGACGGCCGTTCTAGTTTTGGTGCTGTCCAATCATCCGCACAGGAAAATAAGCGAGCTATATGGTCCCGCGACAATGTCGTAATCATCTTCCCGTCCGGACTAAAGACGATCGATAAGATTAGGTCATCGTGTAAGTGACTCCTAATTGGTTTCGAATAGTCCTCCACGGACCAGAGCAGAAGCTGTCGCCCAGCACCGACGGCCAGGTGCCGGCCATCGGGCGAAAAGCAGAGCTCGACAACTGTGTTGGCCGCGTTCTCGAAAATCGCCGACCAGCCGGCTGTTCTCACTTCCCATTCCGCCAGGACGGTGTTCTCGCGCATCAATACAATGTGGCCCGACTTGTCACCTGCGGCGAGTATCGAACCATCGGGCGACCATGCCACCGCAGTCGCGATCGGGATCTTAGGTATTACCAATTGCTGTCCCGACTTCAGATCCCACACGCGCACGTCATTCCACTCATACAAGGGCGACTCCACGCGAGATGCCAGCATACGTTCATCCGGCGAAAAGGTGAGCCGCTGAACACGACCAGGCTCACCGGTGTCATGCTGGAACGCCATGATCGGCCGTAAGGACTGCCTCCCATACGTTCGGGCTCGCATCAGATTGACTTGGCGTTCATGGACACCCGAGACCGCCATCCGGGAAGACTCGGCAAACCACCTCGCGGCAATCGCCGTCTCCCGTCTTTCACCCGCCATCAATCCCCGCTCGGTCGTTAGTGTACGGACCAGTTCTTCGGACTGGAGTGCATTGCGCACTGCGGCGCTACGCTGCCCTTCAGCCTCCTGCAGCGCCTGCTCTCGTTCCCGCAGCGCCGCCGCCTGGCCAGCAATCGCGTGATCTCGAGCTATTGTTCGCTGTTCGGCCACCACCTCAGCGTGCTTCGCACGGATCGCCAACCAGGCGCTGACTGCCGTCGCCAGGGACAGCACAGTTATCAATATTCCAGCCGTCCGTATTACCATCCGATTCTTGCTGGCAAATTTACGCCAGCGATATAGAGCACTTGGCGGGCGAGCCTCGACCGCCTCGTCATTCAGGTATCGCTCGATGTCACGAGCCAGTCCGTTGGCAGTCTCGTACCGCCGACTCCGCTCTTTTTCCAGGGCTTTCATCGCGATCCAATCGAGTTCGCCCTGCATCGACTTGCACAGATGTGCCGGCGCCAGTCCTCGCTGTGCAGCAATACTTACCAAGCTCTCACAATGGCTCAGTCGCGTACTTGGCCGGGGCGGATCCACTTCCTTAATCACACGCAGAACCTCGTCGTGCACGGCATCCTTGAACAGTTTTCGCTCGAGGGGCGTACTTCCAGTCAACAGCTCATACAGCACAACTCCCAGCGAGTAGATGTCACTTCGAGTGTCAATATCGAGGTTACTGAATTCGGCCTGCTCGGGGCTCATGTACAGCGGCGTGCCTACCATCATGCCGTGCGCCGTGAAAGCCGTTTGTTCAGTCAGTGTTTGGTGGGTCGCCTTGGCTAATCCGAAATCAATCACCTTGGGTACCGGCTGACCGTCGTATAAACAGACCAGAATATTCGATGGCTTGAGATCGCGATGAATGATTCCTTTTTG
The DNA here is from genome assembly GCA_046349895.1 of Pirellulales bacterium. Lineage (GTDB taxonomy): Bacteria > Planctomycetota > Planctomycetia > Pirellulales > Pirellulaceae > JAXMBJ01. The sequence goes on from JAXMBJ010000006.1 coordinate 104,163, forward strand.
ATGAGCGTGTTGCACGGCTTGGCACACCTGCACGAACAGACGCAACCTGCCCGCCAGCGCCATGCGACTTTGATCGCAGTACTCGGTGATTGGCACGCCTCGAACGTACTCCATCACGAAGTACGGCCGTCCTTGGTCAGAAATCCCTCCGTCAAACACTTTGGCAATGTTCGGATGGTCCATTAGTGCCAAGGCTTGACGCTCCGCCTGGAATCGCCCGATGACCTGCCTGGAATCCATCCCTGGCTTGATCAGTTTGACCGCCACCTTGCGACGTACGGGCTCCGACTGCTGAGCGACCCACACCGACCCCATTCCGCCTTCACCAATTTGCTCCAGTAGTCGGTAGCGCCCGCCAAGGAGCGTCGAACTACTCCCGTAGCTCGATGACGGCAGCTTGTCGGTAGGCGGCATTTCCGCGGAAACGTCTGCAGGCTGAACTGGTGGTGATCCGCCCGCGCCTTGATGTGCATTCAGCAATGCTGCAACACGATCGAACAGCTCACGATCGCTACCGCAGGCTTGGGCGAGAAAATCGAGTCGATCCGTAGCAGGACCGAGCGCAATTGCGGCGAGAAAGATCTCGTAGGCTTGAATTCGCGGGTCTGGTTTGGACATCGCTGACCCCTGGACTCGTGAGTAGAACTCTTTCGATCCGTGTGCGGTAAGGCAACGATAATAGGCTCTCGAGCTGAGCTCACCAATTGAAATCTGCTGCCGGTGAGCACCTCCAATTGGCCGAATATTTCCTGCGAGTCGATCGGAGCTCAGATTCAGGTCAAGCGACGTTCGACAGAGGAGTGCCAATATGAGGGAACTCTGCCAACAGCCAGGCTCGTGTCACCAAGTCTAAGTGATGCACTATTCCGAGGCAATCGCACAGGACACCAGCAACTACTTTTCACCCAAATAGTTTTCCCCGCATGCCAGCTTCGCCATGCTCGGAGTAGACCCCTCGGGATCGGTCCTGCCACCGTGGGGCGACGTGGACACATACTTCGTGGCTCGCCAGAGGATGAGTGTTTCCACATGTGGAGCGGCCGACGAACTCACCGGGAGAAGGCCTATGTGGGCGGCAGCTGGAAGACGGCGCCGGCGAAGGTGTATGTGGGTGGGGCGTGGAAAGGGACGGGGTGAGGCAGTTGTCTCAGGTCATGTTGGCACAGAGAGAACTCCGCTGAATATGCCGCATTACAGTTACTCACTTTCTGGCATTACTCCTGTTGTCGGTTGTTGAGCTGGCATGATTCTGCTCCGCAAGATCTCGTCAACGGGCTCTCGAAGCGCAGCCGGGATCGGAAAATTGAAAACACAATTCCCATCAAACAGATTCAGCTGCAGATGAGGAATATTGTTCCAGGTCCATCGTCGAACACGCGACCAGGGAATAAAAGCTCCGTCCTCCCCGAGCGCGTTGCCCACGACAAAGCCTTCATCGGTAAAAGTCACGATCGGCACGTGCTGCTGCTTCCAGATAATAAATAACCACATCGCAGCTAACAGCATATGCCCGACCGCTGAAGTTGTGCGTAGAACTCGATCTGGCGAATCTGGATCGACAGCGTCAACGGCGGCTACGCATCCCATCATGAGCGAGCCAATTGCGAACGACCAGAACCAGAAACCTCGCCAAGCGGGCTGGGTGACCGCAAAGAGCGTATTTCCCCGCTGGAGTGAAGAGCGTTCCCGCTTCATGATCTGTGCCGACATGCCTGATTTCCCGGTTATTTGATTCGAGAATTGCCGCCGAACCGATCCAGCCCGGCTATCTCGGTTCCCAAGGCCGTCGATCATGTCATTTGCCGCTGTTTGCCGGGCATCCCTGCTATCGCCTCAGAACGATCTCGAATCTCTTGCCGACGCGAGTAGACCCACAGCGCCCCCCACGACACTGGCACCGTACACAGTAGCCAAGCGATAATCCGAGGCAGGACCATATTCGAGAAGCTGTAGATCTCCGCCGGTGGCCCCAGCAGTCTCCAGCGAAGCTGACTGATTCGGTAGGGCAAGCCGACTTCATACGACCACACCAGCAGCCCCAAGACGAACAGTTGCCAGCACCCGAGGACGATGGCCGTCTTCATTCGGTTGACCGGCCGTCCAGTGTAGCGATGGTACCAGGCGAGGGTCAGCGCGCAGGCAGGTAATGTGGTGACAGACAGAGCAATATAGATCGACACGCGATCGAACCGTCCGTAACTGGCCTGCACGTCGCCGTAAATGGCCGTATACCCGGTGGTCACAAGGTATACCAGCGAGCTGGAATAGATCAGCCAGCTAATGATCCACACCAACTGCCAGATGCCCACACCCATTATGATCGTGCTGGTCCGGCTCGGGGGAGGATCAAAAGGACTCCTCGCACAGCTCGTCTTGCTACTTTGCGCCGCACCGTTGTGCGGCGGATACGTCGACGAGTTGTACGGATTGATGTCCATAGCGTCTTGTGATCCTCAGGCTGCTGACTGCCGCGGACAGAATCCAGTTTACTCGGTTGGCATCATCCACCGGAGCGACCGAGAGATGCGTTCCAGTGATCGCAGATGTTCGGTCCGCCTGGTCACGGACGACACGACCAGGAATATAGTGTGTAGGCGGTCACGGTCCAAATCATTTTCAGGGATGCTCGCCGGAGCGGTCGCGATGGCGGTAAAGGATCCGTCCACCCAATCAATACTTGCCTGAAATACGGCCAATCCAGGTCCAATCTGCGCGGGAAGCGTCCGCTCGTGGCCGGCCATGGCTGCTTCCAGTTGGGATTCCTGTTCCGAAGTCCAATCCCACGCCTCAGCCACCGCCCTCGATACTTTGCGTCGTGCATCCTCGCGACTCAATGCACTGGGCAGGTCCACCCGCAAATCCGGCTCAAACGAACTAAGCTTCGTCCACTCGCTAATGGCTGTGACCCAGAGAAACGATCCGCAGGAAGGACAGACCGCGTCACCAGGTGGTCTAGATGTATTGACCAGGGACAACGTGCCACAAACGTCGCAACCTATGGGAAATCCGTCATTGGTCGAAGTAGGAGAGTTCATGGCGTATCCAGACTAGAATGAACGAAAGGGGCCGTTCCGTGGCTGAATCAGTTTGTGTCCAGCCGATTTTACCCCGATGGGCTGCAGGGACGCTATCAACCGGGCAACCATGTCAGTCAGTGCTGGATTCTGGTAGTGAGCCAGCCTCAGGAGGGGGCCCAAGAAGATCCAGCACCGACTCACGAACCCGCTCATGGGTCACTCGGTGGCAATCCAGCACTTCTCGGAACCGTGGGCAGGCAGACCGCACCGCCGCCAACAGCAGATGCTCGGTGCCGACCCAGTCATGCCCTATCTCCTGCGATTCACGTTCCGCCTGTTCGACGAGGGGATGAAGCGGAGTCCCGGTGTCGACCTCCAATTGACGCTCCCCAGTGGACGAAAGACGAAACTGCGGGCCATCCGGATTTCGAGCCACCAACCCCTCTGCCCGAATCCCTTCATCGATCTCCCGTGCCAAGCGGTCGAGATCGGCCCCCAACTGCTCGAGCACCGCCAGCGCCACCTTTCGCTCCCAGCGGAGAATCGAGAGTACAGCGAGCATTCCGGCGGTCCCCTCCGTCAACTCGCCGGCAACCATGCCTCGGTCCAACGCCCTGTCGGCAATGTGACGGATCACTCGCTGGGCTGAGTCCGTCAGGCGACGTTCAGCAAAATTCTCAGGGATCATACTTATTTGCCCTGCGTTGATTCCCGGAATGCCGATTCGCCAACAATCTTGTCAAGCGTCTTCTTCGCCGGATCGCTGATGTACATCCAGTCATGGCGGCTCAGTTCCTCCAAGGCGGCTCTGTGCGGGACGAGCATGGGAGCCGGAAAGTCGGCGATCACATTAGCAGCGGCCCAGGGAGTGTCCCCCATATCGGATCCTTCTTGGGCAATTTCCACCGGTCTGCGCAGCAGATCTTTGTCGTGATGGTATTTGGCAAAATAGGCCTCGACCATCGGGCACGTGTCGATGCCTGTTGTCCAAATTAGCAGCTCTCTCAGGTTCTCCGGGTCGCTGTGTCCTTTTCGTATCGCCTTGGCTGCGAGATGGCGACAGCTAGTAAAGGTTGCCACCAAATTGTGAAACCACGCGATCAATCGTCCCATCATAAGTATCTGGCTTTCGAGCAAAGCAACTCCCGCATCCGAGGGTGGCGAAAGCTTACGTCGATGCCCACTCGTTAGCCTCCGCCGCTCACAAAGGTTGATTCAAGAGCCGCGCGGCCCACGGCCCGGTTTAGGCCGCGAGGTCACTGGCCGAAGGCCATTGATGGCTCTGATAACAGGCGTCCAGTTCGGCCAAAACTTGGCTTGGCCGTACACAGGAAACATATCGCCCCCGACCTTCAAGTCGCACTTCCTTTCGATCGCACGCTCACAGACGGCAATAAGGTCGCTAATCTGCTGCCTTCGAAACCATAGTGCTGACTGCAGGTCGGCCAGCTCGGAAATCAGTGCTGGACACTGATTCACGGCAACCGTCAGCTCACCGTCATAATCCAACGAGGCAATCTCGGCCAGGATCGGGTATCGGACGGCGTTTCGGCGACATTGCCTGAAAATCGTCGCATAGAACTCCTGATGCAGATACATAGCTTGGTCTTTCCAGTCATCGTGCTGCGAGTTCTCGACGTAACAGACTAGAAATGCCATAGTATCCTTCCATCGAAAGCAGTCACCAAGCGAAAGTGTGGATCGCAAGGGCCACCCGAGTCGGGGTGCATTGGGCTATTCATTGTCTGGTTCGTGAGGTTGCGAACCATCAGAAACTTCGTTGAACAGTGATTCAATGAATTGCCTGTCAGCATCCGCAAGTTGCGCAGTGCGATTCTCATTATATGATTCGGTTTCCCAAAGCCCGCCGTCGTAATCGAAATGTCTCAACTTGGTTTCGCCATCAAACAGTGAAATTGTCTGGTCGCCGATATATCCAGGCAGGGTGTGCCAATAGGGTTTCCATTTCGCGTTTGCGTAAATATTCCGAAGCCGATCGATGACTTGGGGATCTGAAATCGTGACCTGAGCGTTCTTCTTGGTTACCAGGATCGCATCCGTTCGTTGAAAGTCAGTCAGCCATTGAGGGTTCGGCGCGTTGGACCAGAGCCGACATCCGGCGACCATGATAGTGACGCTCAGCAGCATTAAGGCCAGGACTTTCATTCGCGTCTCCAAAAGGCTGCCGTTGATTGGCCGACGTTAGCTCTCAGCGCTCGACGAAGGCGGCGCAGGGCCGGTCGATGTTATGCTTGTACGACGCAACCCCATTTCAATGATCACTGTCCGTATCGGGGCGATGAACAAGCCGAAAAAGGCCGTACCGAATATCCAATAGACCCCGATACGGGAATCGATCAAGACGAAGATCGCAGTGCAAGCCACCCCGATTCCGAGCGTGGATATTGTTACCAGATGACGTATGTTCTTCTCTCGCCGGTTTACAAGCGCCGATCGTTGAATCCTTCCAGATCGTGCCCACACGGTGGCGATGGCAACGACGGAAAGTAGAATGAGGCCGAGCACTACGCATGAAAGGACAACAGCGTGAGATTGTTCGTTCATCCGGTTTCACTTTCAAGACAGGCGGTCGCCGAACGACACGCACCACGGCGGGGGCTGGAGTTGACGGCGAACTAAAAATCGGCTGGCCACTACTGCTCTTGTGCATGCAAGGTGCGTCGGACTTGAATTGCGATTGAAGCCTCTATCGTATCAAGCCGACGTTTATCGCGACAGTGTGGCGGACCAAGGTACGCCTGAACTCAGGGCATGTCCAACTCCTCTTCGAGCTCCATGACGAGTTCAACGACATCGAGCGAGTCCGCGTCAATTTCCTCAAACAGCGAGGGATTGTTTGCAATCTTATCACGTTCAACGCGAAAGTTGGCTGCAATAATGTCAAGTAGGCGGTCCTTAATTTCCTGGGATTGTTTCGCATCGAATAGGTGCGATTGGTCCGCAGCTTGGATGAACCACAGGAGTTGACCGCAACGCGGACATGTCGCATCGCCGATGAAAACGGAAGGTTCGACAATCACGTTTGCCAGACAAAGTGGGCATGATGTCGGCTGGCCTTCAGGCGTACGCGATGAAATTGTCATAAGATCCATCGACGATATGCTTGATCCGATCAACGCTGGCAATCGCGCGACGGCGACAATGGTCCATCGACTGCCAGGTCGCTCCGCTGAGCCGCTCCCGTGGATTGCCGTGTTCAGCGGAGATGACGTGCCACCGCCAGCCACCGGGACAGCGTTATCGATTCTAACAGGCGGTTGACCCGTGAGCAAAGATCGCCTGGGATCGCAGGCGGCGTACGCCCGTCATCCCGACCGGTTCGTCCAAGGCTGCCCACGTCCCAAGCAGGTGCCGCCGGCAGTGTGGATCAATCCATCAGCGGCAGCGCCAATCAGCGAAAAAAATGGACGTCGTGCGCAGAGCTCGACTCGGTTTCACCAATCGCAAATCACGCTAATGAATCTCAAGATCCTTGAACAAGTCATTGAACACCCGAGTCATGCCTGGAAAATCCCGGGGGTTTGGGGGCTGGCCCCCATCTCCGAAGGAATCGAGAGCGAAGCGATTCAGTTAGTACTCTAATTTCAAAATGGCAGCTGTCTCAAGGTCGTTGACATATGCCAATCTTCGCTGGCCGTTTAGGGCCCAGCATAACTTGGCCCCCAGAACCAGAGTTCGCCTGACTCGCGATCAAGTTTACCAAAGTCCTTCGGCTTGATGTTTGAATGGCGAGGGGAAACACCGAAATCCTCAGCTCCTCCCAGCCATGCGGTACAGGCCTTGGTCAGCAATCTCAGCCCTTCATCCGTCATTTCAATGGTCGCACCGTCGGAGCCGCAGCGTATGCTCATCACGAGTAGCTCATCGCGACTGGGAACGACTCTCAACCGCAGGCTCGGCAAAGCCTGATCGCGGGAGCAGTTGACGAACGTTAACTTGCGCTGTGCAGGCCTTGCCGCGTTGGCCAATTCATTCATCGCGTCGAGGATCGGAGATCCGACAACTTTGGAATCGTGAAACAGGCAAAGCGATGGTTGGGTGACACCAAGCTTTCCTGGATGGACCCAGAAATGAACGGCAAGGTTGGTAAAAGCCGATTTCACCATTGGGATAGCAATGCACGTTGTACGAGTGGAGTAAATGGCCAGGGACATGCAATCTGCCCCGAGCTTCGCCGAACAATGGTGATCACTCAGTTTCCGCGCGGACGCCCTCCATCAGGTGACGCTTCGATTACCGTCGTTAGCAGATCGTGATTCGTTTCAGCGTAAGCGGGACACTTTCGAGTCGATCATGGCAGACGGCTTCTTTGGCTTCCAAGTGCGTCGGCGAATGCGAGCGACCAGGGGAGCGATGCCAAGGCCTGCGATTGGCAGTCTACTCGGTTCCGGCACGCTCACCACGCTCTGGGCTTCGGCGGCCGCTGCGCCCGTCCATTGGCTCAAGAACACTAACATGTCGGCAGAATCGACGTCCCCGTCAGCGTCACTGTCGCCGTCGTGCCACGTCCGGTCGGCCGACGGATAGTCCGATCCGGTCCATTTGGCCAGGAAATTCAATAAGTCCTCGGAGTCGACCTGTTGATCGCCAGTGAGATCTGACGAAATGCCAAGCAAGCTGATTTCACCCGTCGTGTAGAGTTTGCTGGCGTCCCAAATCTGGCCGGCCTGGCTGGACAGAGCAAATTCTCCTTGCGGCGTGACTCCTGTCCAATCGAAGATCTTCATGGTGCGGCCGGACTGAGCCGCGACAGGGATGTTGTCGTCAAAGCCAAGTTCAAGGACGCCGCCGAGTTCGACAGGAATTCCGGGTTGGAAACGAATGGTGGATCCCCAGGCGTCGCTGTCGAACACCACTTGCAGTTTTCCGCCCGGTTTGATTTCCATCCGATCGCGAATCGTTACGGGATACGGATCCCGTCGTTCGGGCCATCCGTACAAGCCCTGTGTATCTACTCCGTCGTCGTCGCCAATCAAAAGGCTCTCGCCGGCGATGAGGGTGAGCCCCGCCACATCCCCGTTGGCTTGAATTGTATTTCTGATAATTGCTCCAGTCAGGTCACTGCGGAACACACCGCGCAGATCGGCGCCGGTGAAGTCGGCAGCATCCAGGGCCGATTGCTGCAGATTGGTGCTCTTCAGATCTTGTCCGCGTAAATCCCAGCCAGATAGATCGTTGTATGACAAGTTCATGAGCCGCAGATCCCTGGACCGAAAACTTTCGGTCGATTTGAATTGCGCCTGAGTCAACCCGCCCATCGTAGTGCCCGCGAACGCGGCTCGCGCCACATTCGCGTCCGTGAAGTCAGCGCCGTTCAATATCGCTCCATTCAGTACCGCATTGGTGAGATCCTGTCCCTTGAAACTCCAGTTAACCAGGTCATTCGCCGAAAGTAGGATTCCCCGCATATCCTTGGCTTGGTAGCTCGCCGTCGATTCCAGTTGAGCTCGTGTGAAACCTCCCGAGGTCGTGCCAGTGAAATTGGCCCCGACTATGACCGCTCCTGTCAAGCTGGTGTTGTTCAGAGTAGCCTGATTGAACTGCGCGTCGGTCAGGTTCTGATCGCTGAGATCCCAGCCGGAAATGTCATTGGCTGCCAGATCAACTCCTTGAAGGTTTCTGGACTTGTAGCTGGCTGTGGAGGCAAGCTGGGAAGCCGTGAAGCCCAGCGAAACGGTATTCCCGAGATCGGCATAATTGATAACCGCTCCGTCAAAATTTGTCCCACCGAGCGTTGCCTGAAAAAGTCGTGCGTGAGTCAGATTGGCCTGCGCAAGATTCGCATTAGCCAAATTCGAGCCGGTTAACCACACGCTGGTAAGGTTGGCCGCTGCCAGATTGGCCCCATTCAGCGAAGTCAACCATAGCTCTGCGGAGGTCAGATCCTGGCCACTGAAATCCCAGCCATCCAGTCGGCTGCCATCTAGCCCGGAAAATTCATCCGCCGATGGACTTATGATCACGGACAGCCCGATAGGGGGGCGATGGGGCGAGTTGAGGGTGGGGCGGCAGGCTTTTGCCGTCGGGTGCGCAGACCGCCCCCTTCCCCCCACGGGTCCGGCGAGCTTCGAGTTGCTCGCGGCTAGCCGGGAACGGGCTGAACTGGCGGGGCGTCGATCAGCGAGGCGACCACGCGTCGGAAGAGGTCCTGGCCGGGATAGCTGCTGGAAAGATGCAGCACGACTCGCCGCACGGAAGTCACCACACGGGCGGCGACTTTGAAGAGCTTCAATCGGATCGTGTCGACTTGCGCCTGGGCCAAGTCCGTCCCAGCCAGGTGCTCGCGACGCAAGGTCTCCACCAGCACATAAGCGAAGCTGGAAAGGAGCAGCCGGAACTGATTCGCCAGGAAGTCCTGGCAGCTCGTCCGGTCAGCGAACAGCATCAGTTGCTGCTCTTTAATGCGATTCTCCATCTCACCACGCTGCACGTACACATCGTCGTACAGTGACTGGGGCGTTCCCGGGAGATTGGTGACCACGAAGCGTGTATTCGGCCCGGCCGGGAGTCGTTCGGCTTTCATCAACACCCGTCGCTCACGATCCCACGTTCCTGCGGCGTAGCGTGTTTCACCGAAGAGACGTTGCTTTTGGCCAGCGGTGGCCGTGAAGTTCTGCTCGGCTTGCTCGAGCAACCCGGCGACGCGTCGCTCCAGGATCTTATTGCCGGCCACTCCCAGAATGTATGAGACGTCGTGTTTATCGCACCATCGCATCAATCGCCAACGGCAGAACCCGCTGTCAGCGCGGAGGGTAATCTTCACCTCGGGCCAGCGGTTCCGAATTGCAGTGACAAGCAGTTTAGTGATGGCGCGGGAATGCTTGGCACCGTCAATATTGCTCGGCCGCAGATAAGCACACAACAATTGATCACCGCAGAAGACGTACAAGGGCAAAAAGCAGTAGCTCTGGTAATAGCCATGAAAGAACCGCTTCTCCTGATTGCCGTGGACTCGGTCATCGGTCGCGTCGAAATCGAGCGTGATCTCTCGAGGAGGCTCCTGGAAGGAATTCAGAAACTGCTCGACCAAGACCGCGGAAAGCTTGCCCAACGTGGCTCGATCGATCCGATTCTCGAGCCGGCAGAGCGTGGACGGTGATGCCAGTGGCCGGTCCGTCTCGGGCGAACATCCGGACACGGTCTGCAGCGCCGGGTCCGTACGCATGGTCTGTTGATCGTTCAGATCTTCATAGCCCAGAGCCAGCGAGATCACTCGCTGGGCCAGCATGGCACGCTGGTCGTGAATGGTGTAGCGAGGATCCCGCGGATCGGGGATCGCCTCGTTCATGGCGTCCAGGAGCCCGCTGCGCCGATCGACCTCCCGCAACAACAAGGCACCCGCATCCGAGGTCAGCCGACCTCCCAGGAAATCGGCCACGACTTGCCGCCGTCCCAGCGGTGTGAAATCGACGGTCGCTGTGATACACTCTGTCATGCTGGCGGGACCTCGGTTTTGGTATGAGGTTGTCGTGCAAAACACTGTCATACACGAGTCGAGGCCCGCTAGCAACTTCTATTTGTCCATCGGCGGATGAATTTTCCGGGCTAGCACGATCTTCTGCAGGTTCCTGGATTGATAGCTGCCGGTAGAAACAAGTTGGGCCTGCGTAAAGCCCCGGGAGGTCGCGTCCAACATTTTGGCGCCCGTCACAATGGCTCCGGACAAATCGGCGTTGTTGAAGGTCGCACTCTGCAGATTCGCGCCAGTCAAGTTGGCTCGCGTGAGTCGGGCATTGTTCAGCGAAGCTTGAAGCAGATTCGCGTTCGTGAGATTGGCTTCTGTCAGATTCGCATTGTTCAGCGGCACTCTTGGCAGCTGGGCATCTGTCAGATTGGCGTTGATCAGGATCGCATCATTCAGCAGGGAGTCTTCAAACGACGCATTAGCCAGATTCTGGTGGCTGAAATCCCAGCCCGTCAGGTCATTGAAATTGAAGCGAATGCTCTGCAGGTTCCGGGACTGGTAGCTGGCGGTCGACGCCAACTGTGTCTGCGTAAATCCTCGCTGGGTGATGTCGGTAAGCAAAGCTCCGGTCAATATGCTCCCAGTCAGATCCGCGCCAGTGAGCGTGGCACCGTCGAGGCTGGCCCCGGTAAGGTTGGCACCCGTCAAGTTGGCTCGGTTCAAACTGACCCGCCCGTGCAGTCCGGCATTCGTCAAATCGGCTCCTGTTAAAATGGCATCGTTCAATGACGCGTTGGCCAGATCGACTCCGCGCAGATTGGCGTTGGACAAGTTGGTGCCGTTCAGTTTCGCAAACTGCAGGCGGGCCTCCGCCAAATTGGCTCCTGTGAGGCTGGCATTGTTGAGCGTCGAAGAATTCAAGTCAGACTTGGCCAGCGTTGCTCCTGATAGATCAGCGCCATTCCACGCAGACGACTGCAGCCGGGCGCCGGTAAGGTTGGCGTTGTTGAGCTTAGCATTGATCAATGTAGCTGAATAAAAACTTGCCTGGGTCAGGTTCTGGCCACTGAAGTCCCAGCCGGTCAGGTTGTTGCCGTCGAGATTGATGCCACTCAAGTCCCGGTCCTGATAACTGGCAGTCGACTGGAGCTGGCTTTGAGTGAATCCACGTGATACGGCACCTGCCAGCAGGGCTCCGCGTATCACTGCCCCTGTCAAGTCTGTGCCGGTCAAGTCCGACAGGCGAAAGCTGGCAGACGTCAAATTGGCTCCTCGCAGTTTAGTCTGATGCAAGATCGCCTCATTCATCTGGGCCCGTGTGAGATTGGCACCGGAGAAGTCCGCGTCGGTCAGCCTTGACTGATCAAAAAACGCTTCAGTCAGATTCTGGCTCTGGAAGTCCCAGCCGGTCAGGTCCGAATTGCGGAGCTTAATTTGTGCCAGAACCTTGTCCTGGTAGCTCGCGGTCGAAGCCAGTTGCTGCTGCGTAAACCCTCTCGAGGTCGTGTCCGTCAGATCGGTCCCCGCCACTACGGCTCCGGTTAGATCGGCATTGGTGAGCGTGGCGCCGCTTAATTGGGCGCCGAAGAGATTGGCGCCAGTCAGGTTTGCGCCGGTCATTCCCGCTTGCGATAGACTGGCCCCGATGAGATTTGCCTGAGCGAAGTTTGTATTCGACAGTGTCGAACCACTCAGGGTGGCCCGGGTCAGGTTCTGGCCGCCGAAATTCCAACCGGAAAGGTCGTTCTTGGAAAGCCATATCTGCTGAAGATCCTTAGCCAGATAGCTGGCTGTGGATGCGAGCTGAGCTTGAGTAAAGCCCCGTATGGTGGTTTCGCTGAGCTGGGTTCCCGTGACGATTGCGCCCGTGAGATTGGCATCCTGGAGCGTCGCGCGGGTAAGTCCGGCATGGGAGAGATCGGCGTTGGACAGGTCGGCATGAGTCAGAGTCGCTTGACCCAGGTTGGCTTGGGACAATTGGGATTCAGATAGATTGGCATGACTTAGCATCGATTGGAAAAGCGATGCACCACGCAGGTCTTGGGCGCGAAAGTTCCAGCCCGTCATGTTGTTCTGGTTCAGCTGAATCTTTTGCAAGTCTCGGGCCTGGTAGCTGGCGGTCGAGCTGAGTTGCGCCTCGGTGAATCCGCGGGAGGTGGTGTCGCTAAGCGCAGTGCGAGTCAGAGTCGCTCCTGTGAAATCAGCTCCGTCGAGACGTGTTCGTGATGTGTTCGTGTCCGTCAAGTTGGCGTTTGTCAGGTTGGCATCGCTCAGCGTTGCATATGCCAGCTGGGTGTTGGTCAGATCGGCGCTGGTAAAGTTCGCATGAATCAGCGTGGTCTCGCCAAGATAAGCGTTCGATAAATTTGCGGCGGTAAAGTTCACATGGTTCAGTGTCGCGGAGCTCAGATTGACTGAAACCAGCGTGGCGCCCGTAAAGTCGGCATGGTCGAGAATCGAGAGGCCCAGATAGGCACCCCGTAGATTGGTCCCAGCAAAACGGCTGTTCTCGAGCCAGCTATTGCTGAACACTGCGCCGGTCAGATCACCGGGGAAATCGCCGAATCTAAGCTGTTGCAGTTCATTGTTCCAGTTCTCGAATCTGACATGTGGTCCCAGCGTGATTCCTTCGGTTCCCGGAATCAACTCACCATTGTCCCAACGGAAGATCTGTGCTTGGGTCAGAGAGCACAGGGGCGCCAGGCAGATAGATGCTGCCACGAAGAACACGAGCCGCCAATACATAAGATCCCCCGATCGCCAATGCCATTTCCCGTGGCTCGATTATCGGCTCCCGGCGGCCCGGTTTCAATGGTCTGGCTCGGTACGAGATGGCTGCGGAAAGGCCTGCAAAACCGTCCCCTTCTACGCCCCGCCAACATACGCCTTGACCGGCGCCGTCTTCCACACGCAGATCGAAACGAAATAACGATTGTTCCCGACCGTATCGCTGCCAACGAACGAAAAATCTGTGATCGTCGTGCCGACATACGCGGTATACGTGCCGGCGGGCAGCCCGGTCGACGTCGTAACCCAGTACCGGCGTACCGCCGGTCCATTTGCCGTTTCGTTGTTGACCCGCGATCTTTTCTCGAATCCGCTCGCCGATGATCTCCCGTTCGAGCTGGGCAAATGACAGCGGCACGTTGAGGACCAGGCGCCCCATGGAGGTGGCTGTGTTGAATTGCTGGGTGACCGAGACAAATGCCACCTTGTGCCGGTCGAATACTTCCATGATCCTCGCAAAATCGAGCAGACTACGGCTGAGTCGGTCGACTTTGTAGACGACGACGCAATCGATCTTCTGGGCTTCTATGTCCGCCACGAGCTGGCGTAGGGCTGGCCGGTCCATGTTTCCGCCGGTGAAGCCACCGTCGTCATATCGACACGGCAAGCAGACTCAACCCTCGTGTACCTGGCTGGCAATATACGCCTCGGCCGCCTCACGCTGGGCGTCCAGCGACTTGCAGTCCTGATCGAGACCTTCCTCCGTGCTCTTGCGAGTGTAGACCGCACACCGCATGGTGGGGACACCCGGCTTAGAACTTGCCTTCCTATTCATTTCTTGCCTCCTAGCCCAAAAAACCGAATCCCGCTGCAATGTGAGCCCGACACCGCTTTCGCCACGGCGGTGAGAGATCTGTAGCGTTCCCCGTCGTGCTCGAACCCGTCCTCAGTCACCAGAACTCTGACTGTCCGACCCTTGTAGAGTTTCGCGAGCACCGATCCGGGCGGCGGAATACGGCGGTCCGAGGAAGTTGGCATGTAGAGGCTGGGTCCAGTAGGGGCTTGGGATCTAGCACGAGGTGGCGTAACGCGCACGTCGGCGTCCTTGGCCAGCTCCTCGGCCCTCCGTCTGGCTCGTTCGCTGAGCCCGCCCTCAGCCAGCTCCTGGATCCGCCAGGCGATCTTGCGGACGAGATGGACCCTGTTCCGTGAGCGAGTCGGCTCGCCGAATAATTCCCCGTATTTTCGGACCAATACGCCCGTGGTCATGTCAGCCAATTCCGCCAGTTGCATCTGTGTGCTCGTTGTCATACCATTCCTCTCTTGTGGCGTTGTGGACCGTCGCACCCTGAGACACAGTAAAGTCAGTCCCAGCGTGGTAGCGAAAAACACAGTTCCAAGGAGCCCGCTGCCGGAAACGTCTCCCTTGTGAAAGACGAAAGCCGCAACGAATGTCGTAATTGCGTTGAAAAACGCGGCTGGTCGAGCAAGTACTCCTAAACGACACCGCAGCCTTCGGGGATTTGGCCGCAAATAAATCGAACCGGCCTCCGCGATTCGCCCAAACGGCCGACAATTCCACTCGTAAACCCGCTGATCGATCGGCAATTGCCGGACCTGCAGCCCCGTGCGATTTCTCTGCCCGGACGGGCAAAGATCGATTCTTTTGCAGAATCCATGAGGGATTCTGCTGGACTGCGGCGCACTGCTCCATAGAGGACCTCAATACCTACCCCTGCAGTCGCGTCACAGCGGGCGCCGGGGTCGCGATGTCCGCTAATCATGTGCACGACCGACCTCACGCAAGGAGCCTTCTGGAATGAAATTGGCCGACACTCTCCACCGTCTGTTTGGGGCTCCGTCCAGCAAATCCACAAAACCGGCCAGACCGGCTCGTCGGACACGTTCGCACAGACTGACCCTTGAGTCGCTCGAAAAGCGGGAGGTCTTCAGCACCGACCTGCTGTCCGCGTTTGCTTACGGGAACGAGGTGGGGCAAACCTCGCCCATGGACATTGCGGCGGACGCTGCGGGAAACAGCTATGTCAGCGGCTGGTTCGCTGGCACGGTGGACTTTGATCCATTGGCAGCTCATGCCGACAACTCAGACCTCCTCACGGCTCTCGGTTTCCAGGATGGTTTCATTGCCAAGTATGCACCGGACGACTCCCTGCTGTGGGCCCTACGTATCGGCGGTGACTCAGCACTAACGTCAGGTGGCATTGCCGGCGACTCCGCGAATAGCATCCAGGTTGACACCAGTGGCAACCTCTATGTCGCCGGTTCCTTCAATTCTGCAACGGCTGATTTCGGTTCACAGACGCTCACTCCAGTTGGTGCGCGAGATGGTTTCGTGATGAAGCTGAACTCCAGCGGTACCGTGCAGTGGGTCAACCCATTGGGCGGTGTGAATAATGACCAGGGACTGGGAGTCGGTGTCGATGGAAGCGGCAACGTGTATGCACTCAATTACCGACACGACACCGATTCGGCGAAATGGGGAATTGACGTACTGAAATTCAGTTCCAACGGCACGGCACAATGGGTCAAGTCGGTGAATACGGGCTCCTCCATTGCCGACATGAGCGTTGACAGCGCAGGAAACGTCTTCGTCGCGGGATTTTTCTCAAATACTTCTCGAACCGTTGACTTCGATCCAGGACCGAAGACCAACAATCAACTGACTGGCGGGCTAGGACAGGGCTCGTATGTCCTCAAGCTGAATACTCAAGGCAACTTCGGATGGGTTAGTGTCTTTAAAGGGCAGGCCAACTCATACTCGTGGGCGAGTGAAGTTGCTGTCGATAGCAATGGAAACGTTATCGTCGGCGGATTGTATAGCGGCACGGTGGATTTCAATCCCGGCACAGCAACGAAGTACGTGACCGGTGACGGTGCCTACGTGACAAAGCTGAATAGGAATGGTGGGTTGGTTTGGGTGAAGACCATGGAATCAACGGATAGCACTGGAGTTTCGGGGTTGGCGGTCGACTCGGCTAACAACATCTATGCGGTCGGCTCCTTCACAGGAACCACGGACTTCGATCCAAGTGCTGGTACCGCCGCCCGAACTTCCGCTGGGAGTATGGATGGTTACGTCCTCAACCTGACTTCGGCCGGCGCATTTGGGTGGGTCGAGACGTTTGACGGAACGGGCGAAGACCGTGCCATGGGGGTTGCCGTAGATGGAAATCAGACGGTGCACGTGGCGGGGTTCTTTTACGGCAGCGTAGACTTCGATTCCGGACCGGTCAGCAATGTACTAACGGCCAGCAACACCTACAGAAGTGGCTACCGTTTGCGTTTACGTAGAAGTTAGTGGATTCTGATTGGCGCCACAGCAGTTTGAACGCCTCGTGCTGTTCAGCCTGCCCGAGGCGTAATAGAATCTGGCTCGGCAGCGTAAGTGGGCCAGATTTGACGACTAAGTTGCTTGAGATGTTCCATGACCGACGTCACCCAGTTGCTACTGGCAGCCGAACAGGGGGATCCGAAAGCCGTTGATGAGCTATTCCCGCTGGTCTATTCCGAACTGCGAAAACTCGCTGCGGCCAAGCTCGCCAGGGAAACACCCGGCCAAACCTTGCAGGCGACAGCCCTTGTTCATGAAGCGTACCTCCGCTTAGTGGGAAGTGAGTCCAGAACAGCATTCGAACAGTCCCCGGCTCAGCATTGGAACAGTCGCGGACACTTTTTCGGAGCTGCCGCTGAGGCGATGCGGCGGATTCTGGTCGAAGCCGCTCGCCGACGAAATCGACTGAAGCGTGGCGGAGATCGCGAACGCATTGAACTGGACTTGGATGAGCTGATTGAGGGTGAGTCGGATGAGGAGCTGCTGGCCGTCGATCAGGCACTTACCAGGTTCTCGCAAGAAGATCCTCAGAAGGCGTCGCTCGTGAAGCTGCGATATTTTGGCGGCCTGACGATGAACGAAGCAGCCGTGGCTCTGGGCATTTCTGTAGCTACCGCTGAACGACACTGGCGGTATGCCCGTGCCAAGCTGGCTCGCTATGTTCGGGATGAGCAGTAGGAACCTGAAGTAATGCATACCCGAATAGAAACGATCTTCAATGCAGCCCTGAACCACGGCTCATACAGAGAGCGGTCAGCGTACCTGGACGGGGCGTGCGGCGGAGATTCCGAATTGCGCCGCGAAGTCGAGCAACTACTGGCAGACTACAAGGATGGGGAGTTCCTGGAGGGCAGACGGCCGGCTGAAAGAAGGCAAGCGCGATCCGCCAGAGATTCTCATCCGCATCCTGCAGACCCATCCACGCTTACCTTCGAACCCTTGTCGCATTCCAGCAGACAGATTGGCCCTTACAGAATCCGAGAGCTGTTGGGCGAGGGGGGCATGGGGAGTGTCTACGTAGCCGAACAGGAACAGCCTGTGAGGCGCAAAGTCGCCCTGAAGATCATCAAGCCGGGCATGGGCAGCCGCGAGGTAATTTCGCGATTCGAATCCGAGCGTCAAGCGTTGGCCATGATGGATCATCAGAACATCGCGCGGATCCTGGACGCTGGAGCGACCGAACAGGGCCTTCCATTCTTTGTGATGGAATTGGTTCGCGGGCTCCCCATTACTCAGCATTGCGACCAACGTAAACTCGGGATTCGCGACCGCCTGACGTTGTTCATCGACGTCTGTCACGCCATCCAGCACGCACATCTGAGGGGCGTGATCCATCGCGACATCAAACCGAGCAATGTCTTGGTGACGCTTCACGACGGGAAGCCGGTCGTCAAGGTCATCGACTTTGGTGTCGCCAAAGCGCTTCATCAGCCGCTGTCTCAGCACACGATCTACACCGCGCTCAATCAGGTCATCGGGACCCCACTCTACATGAGTCCAGAGCAATTGGAGTTGAGCGGGCTCGACATTGATACAAGAACTGACATCTACTCCCTGGGAGTCTTGCTGTACGAACTCCTGGCAGGCCGCACCCCGTTTGATCACGAGCACTTGATGAAGTCGGGCTTTGATGAGATGCGGCGGATCATCCGCGAGGACGAGCCGCTCCGCCCGAGCCAACGTGTGACGACGCTCCCCAAAGCGGAATTGACGACCGCCGCCAATCGCCGAGGCCTGGACGAGCGCAGTTTTTCGAAGGCCGTGCAAAATGAATTGGACTGGATCACGCTCAAAGCGATGGAGAAGGATCGCAGTCGCCGCTATGAATCCGCCAGCGAGATGGCCGCCGATATCCAACGCTATCTGAATGACGAAGCCGTTCTCGCCTGCCCTCCGTCGGCCAGATACCGGTTTTCGAAATTCGCGCACCGCAATTGGATCGCTCTGACAACCACAGCGATTGTCGCCGCGACACTGGCGACGGGGACCGGAATCAGCTCATGGCAGGCGATACGAGCAACTCGCGCCGAGCGTAGGGCCGATTCTCTGCTGGCGGAAACGCGACACGCTGTCGATGAAATGTACACAGGAGTCGCAGAAGAGTGGCTGAATCAACAACCCAATCTCACGGAAGTCCAACATGAATTTCTGCAAAAGGCGCTGACATTCTACGATCGATTAGCCACCACGCAAGACACAACCCCGGATCTACGGTACGAGAGAGCGAAGGCGTTTCGGCGAGTCGGAGCCATTCAAGCCAAATTCGGGCAATACGATGCTGCGATGATCGCTTACCGCAACTCCATCGCCGAAATCAACGACTTGGTCCAGCTGTTTCCTGATCGCCAGGATTACCGCTTTTTACTAGCAGCCTGCAGAACGCAGCTCGCCAGCTCGCTCCGGGAATCTGGCAATGACGGTCTCGCAAAGGAGCAGGCGCTGCTCGCTCATGCTGACCTGAGACGTCTGGAGCATGACCCCGACGCACTGCAGAAGGATCAAGTCGAGCTCGCCTCGACGCTGGGAATGGCCTGCCACCAATTGACCCAGGCCAAGTGTCTGACTGAAGCCAAGGAACTTGCAGACAGAGAGCTTCTCATCTGCCAGGCACTCGTTGCCGCATCTCCTGGCGACTACAAGTGCCAATCTGCACTCGCTGGCAGCTACACTACGCTGGGCTCTCATTTGCTCTGGTGGGGGCAACAGAATGATGAAGCAGAAGCAGCATTTCGCAAGGCCTTAAGCCAACTCGAGATACTAGAGCAGCAGAGACCCAATGACGCCAGAAACCGTCAGAATCTGGCAGGGGTTCTCTGGAATCTGGGTGTGGTGCTGACGAGGAAGCAAAAGCAGCATCCAGACCTCGAAGGGCTGTACCGTAGATCGCTGGAAATTTTCAATGGACTCGTCCGGGACTTCCCGGACTACATTGAATACCGAGACGGTTTGGCCACCATGCATTCGAAGCTAGCCGGAATCGATCACATACGTGGACGACATGCCGAGAGTGAATCCCATTACAGAGCGGCTCTGGAGATCTACGAATCCTGTGCAAAATCAAGCACTGATGGGCCGAGGTTTGAAATTCGAGTGTGTAATATGCTTGACGGCCTGAGTGGACAATTGACCAAGCAACGGAAAGTCGAGGAAGCGTCGGCAGTTTACAGGCGGTGGGCGGAATACTCGCGTGCCATGTACAAGAGACATCAAGATAGCAACACCGAACGGACTCGGCCTCAGGTCATCAGGAGCTCGCTGCAACTGGCCTCAATTCTCTTGCATCAGAAGAATCACGTCGAGGCCTCCCAAGCCATCGACGACCTGCCTCAGTACTTTGCCGAAACCGAACTGCGGGAATCGCCAGATGAAGTTGGGGCCATGCTCCATGCCCGGGCTGTCTTGTTGAGTTGTGTAACCCTGGCACAAAACGAACAGAATCAGCGGCAAGAGCGAACTGAACATGCTGTTCAGGACTATTTGTCACGAGCTGAAACGTGGCACGAGCTGGCAGCATTATCGGCCAATCGCTGGGCAGCAACTGTCGAGGCTGAGCCTGGCATGGCCGGCTGGACGATCGTGGATCTTTGCGAGTTCCTGCTGTCACAGGCCGAACAGACGGACGATCTGTTTCCAGATCAGCCGGATGGCACGCGAGAGGCTCATCAGCTGTTGGCCTCTTCAGTGATACAACACGCCGTGAAAAAATTTCCGGATGATCCATCACTCCACTTGATTGCTGATTTTCTCAGTACCGCCCCGGATGGATTTCGCGACAAGGAACTCGCTCTACAACTGACTGAACGCTGCCTGAAGCTGAACCCGGCAGATGAACTAACAATCCAGTCAAGAGTGTGGGCACTATTCAGGAATCAGGAATGGAGTCAGTGCGTAGCGGACGCCGCGTCGTTGAAAGATCGATCCGCCAGTGATTTCGTGCTGGCTATGGCGCACTGGCAACTTGGGCACAAATCGGAAGCGGGCGAGCTGCTTCAGAGTGGCCAGAGTTGGCTTGTGGGATATGAGCGGCGGAGCGAAGAAAGGCTTCAGGAAGGCAAATTAACGCACCCCAGCCCGAACATGCTACAGCGGCTGGAGAATGAAGCTATCCGCTTGATAGATGTCTCAACGAATCCCTGAACCGGTGGAACTGAAATTGATCCCGTGGATGTCCTCGCCCCGTGTCCGGAAAACGCATGATCAACCAACAAATTCTTCTGCCTCAGTTTATCGGTGTGCAATTTCGGCTTACGCAACTCCTCCTCGCGTGCTTCTTCTTTACTTCTGCCGGAGCGCTGTACGCCGCGGTCACCTTCGACTGGGCCACGGTAGGGAACCCCGGCAATGCTCCAGACGCCACCGGACTAGATGCGGTCAGTTACGTCTACCGCATCAGCAAGCATGAAGTCACCAACGACCAGTACCGGGATTTCCTGAACGCGGTGGACCCGAAAGGGACCAATCGCAACAGCGTCTACAACGCTGGCTTGAACCTGAGTTCACTGGGCGGGATCGCCTTCAACGCGGAAGCCGCCCCCGGGTCAGATGGGCACCGGCAATCAGGTCTGACAGCACGACTCCGGAGGCAACGCCTGGTGTCAAATCGATGTCTCCTGGGATGACGGCCGGCCGCTGATGCTGGCCACGCCTCCCAACCAGTTCGAAATCATCTCGGGTGACAACTAGCGAATCGGCAGCGATTACTTCGTCGCTTTTGTGACGTCCGGGACCAACATGACGTCTCCACCGGCCATTTTCAGGACACGAAAATCGAACTTCCCTGAAACCTCTTCTCCAGCTTTCATCTGCGCCGCATCCAGAGTTACCTGTCCATCCACGAAAATGAGGCGGTCAGGGCGAAAAACGGCTTGCGCAAAAAACCACATGGGTGACCCTTCGAACACTACTCCAATGGCGCTGACCGGCTCGGGTGTTGGGTGGAACCTAGCAGTTTCCATCCCCAGCACTATGGTCATTTGCTTCCCGTCAGACTCCCGCATTCCAGTGATAACCAACGTCGGAGGAGCTATACCATCAGGACCCTTGGCCGAAGGATCTCGGCTCGGCTCTGCCGTCACACCAATTTTGCTGAACACGAACTGTTCGCCTTCGATCTTGAGCTTCAAATCAATCGTTCCATGGTGAGACGGTTGTCCAGGCGATTTGACGAACCACTTCGTCGCGAACACCCCTGCGCCATCTCCTAGTTGGACCGTATAACTCGGCCGACGTGGCCCTCGAGTTATTACCAAGGGAGGTTGCTCGATGATTCGCTCCATGATCGCCCGACGTCCCAGTATGAACTTTCGAATCCGCTCGGCGGCACCTTGAAATCTATCTATTTCTGCTCCGAGAACACCCTTCAGCATGGTTTCTATGCGATCAACTTCGGTGATCAAATCGGACTCTTGCCAATGCTGATCCAGCAGCTCCCGCAGAGTGCGCCAGTACAGATCGCGGATCTCTGGGTTGCGGTAGAGCCGGTTTGCCAACAGTGAATCGGTATGTAGTCCCGTGTAGGTGATACGTGGCATCGTTGCCGGGATATAATCCGAAAACGCCATGTCCGCTCCCCAGGGAATAAAATACAGCTTGCCATTGCCGGGATTCTGATACACAAAAAAGTTATTGTGATCGTGCGTGTATCCATCCCAAAATCCGATCAAGCTCTCCAAGGCCCAGTATCGGACAAACGCCGGTACATCCAATATTTCGTGCAATCGAGCAAGATCGATTTCATCCTCGGCCAGTATCTCTGCCAAGGTCACTATCGAAGCTCGATTCGCGTCCTTGGACTTGGGCTCAAACCGCTGCAACATATCAGGCGAAAAGTCGGCAACAGTCCCCTCAAACAGGTTTCCGGTGCCATCTCCGAA
Source organism: Pirellulales bacterium (assembly GCA_046349895.1). GTDB lineage: Bacteria > Planctomycetota > Planctomycetia > Pirellulales > Pirellulaceae > JAXMBJ01. The sequence continues at coordinate 126,558 of JAXMBJ010000006.1, forward strand.
ACTCCGTTTGAGCATGGTACCCTCAATCGACTCTACATTTGTGAAGATTCCGAGATCATCTCCATTGACGGTCAGCTTGGCGTACGAACATCGAGGAGCGGGCATGCCCGCCTTCCGAAATAGCCAGTACGTCAAATACTGGCTCAATCCAGATGGATCCTGCTTGTTGTTGTTCAGCGACAGTCGACGCAATGGCCCGAACGGTTGCTGTTTGGTGAATTCATCAAACCTGATCTTCAGCGACGGGCGTTGGCTATCGAGCGAACCCAAAAAACCCTTCTTTCGGACTCCTACATCCCGGATGGTTAAGTCGTCGATCGTCAAATCGGCCTTAAAGTACGTAAAAGGAGATTGATGGCTCGGAACCTTATTGAGTGCGGCGAAGATGGACCGGGTCTGTTGCCGCAGGTTATTCCAGTCTTCGTCGGGCAGTCGAAGCTGTATATCCAGCACACGACTTGTGTCAAAGAGAGCAGAAGTTGGTTCGCCCAATTCTACAGCGGATCCGACTGTTTGTGCGTAAAGGATAAACAACATACTAAAGCTAAAACGACAGCATGCAGTCCACCGTCGGCAAGTTCTTGGGCGGGAAGATTGTTGGCCGACGCGGAGCACCGGATTCGTATCAAAGCCGGTGCTCGACGGAGAGGTAAACGCGGTATCTGTCATGGCTTCTCCGATCGGTTCAATAGTCGAGCAGACCGCAGTGTACCACATCTACCACACTTATATGCCGTATTTGGACCGTCATTCAGGTCTGACAGCACGGCTCCGGAGGCGACTCCTGCTGTCAAATCGATTTCTCCTGGGACGACGGCCGGACGATGATGCTGGTCACGCCTCCCGACTAGTTCGAGGTCACCTAAGCCTTTTCGGCGGCACTGAACCGTTGTGCCAGTTGCAGTACTTCGACTGGAATGGCCAGCACGACTGTGTTGGATGCAGTCGGGCCGAGTCCGTCTAGCGTCTGTAGGGTGCGTAATTGCATGGCGCCGGGGCTGGCCAGCATGGTAGCTGCCGCGGCCGCGAGATTCTCGGCCGCAAGCCGGTCGCCTTCGGCCTTCGTGATCGTGGCCCGCTTCTCACGCTCTGCGCCCGCCTGCCGCGACATGATGCGTTTGAGATCCTCGGGCATGTCGATGTCCATCAAACGTATCCCAGTGACGTGCAGTCCCCACTCCCTTGAATCGTTCTCGACCGCGTTCTGCACTTGTTTGCCGATCCGCTCACGCTCGGACAGCAGGTCATCCAGCACCATACCGCCCACCACATCGCGCAAAGCCGTTTGAGCCAATAGGGAAATCCCGTAGACGAAGTCTTGAATCTTCATCACCGCATCTTCGACATTCGATACCCGAAAAAATAGCGCGCCATTGATCGACACGGGAACATTGTCTTTGGTAATGGCCTCTTGTCGCGGAATATCGGCGGCGAGCACGCGAGTGTCCACCATCCGGACGCGATCAATAATTGGCACCACAAAAAACAAGCCCGGCCCGCGGATCGACTGGAACTGACCAAGTCGCAGTACCAGCCCCCGTTCCCATTGATTGGCGACCTTGATCGATGCGGCAATGAATGCCGCCATCGTCACACCGGCCACACCCGTCATCACGCCCCAGCTGGGAATGGCTCGCTCGACTGCAATAGCCAGGCCGACACTAATTGCGGCCAGGACGAGGAACACCGCCAATTCAACGAAACTCGGCATACTCGACCGTAGACGACGCATTTGTCGCCCGGCCTCTCGAGCCGCGGCACCGATCTCTTGCTCTGTGGCCATATTTCACCTTGTATTCAAAATTGACGCGTGACAGTCAGCCGAAACCGATGCGAGTCAAGAACGCTTCCTATTATACCATTCCGGCGTACCCGCCCGCAGGGGACCAAGTCACGACCCGCGATGATGCGACAGTTCCGCCATTCGTCCGGTGCTGGTGTCTGGTGAGCTACGGCCCGATCGGGCTTTCAGAGCCTGTGGCAGTGTCGAGCTTTCGGATACACTCTGATCGCACGTCCATCTCAAGCGGTTTCATCGGAATCGGAGAATCACCGGTCCGCTCCAGCACGCCCGGGGTGCCGGTGAATCGCTATCTACGGTCGCAAAGCGGGTAAATACCTGACGGCCGGGAGCACGCTCCACAGTTACCTGCCCGGCGACCGGCGCCCGAGTGACCTGGGACCGGCCGTCGTGAACGGCCAGCTGCTTAGCACCACGCCGACTCTGGTTCTCACCGAAAGTCCGCTCAATGTCCTGGCACTCTTCGTGGCGGGTCTGGAGCATGTGATCTGCTTGCTCCACGAAGATCCATTGACCGATGGACGTACGTCGTGTCGGCGTCGCTCGTGGGATCGTCCACCAACAAGTAGTTGTCCACGCTGTTCCCGTCCGAACCCACGCAGCCGCTCGAAATGCCGTTACCGCTGGCCGCAGGCAGTTCATCCGATACTCGGCCACGTAGGTGTTCGACGGGGCGGAGCCTGCACCCAGAAGATGCTGCCGTCCCAGGGCGGAACGGCAGGACCCTGGGGTCCCGGAATCGTCACTTGAAGGTAGCGGCGAGTTTCCCAATGTATGACACTCTGTAAGGGCCGGGCGTGGAAGCTCTGACGACCATCGTCATCTTCAAGAAACGATTGCAGAGCCCTCTGCCGGAGCTTGACAAGATCTCCATCGCCTCCCGCCTTGCCAGACTCCCCAAGCAACGGAATAGTCCCGCGGCCACTCAAAAGCGAGTAATATTGGCAAATCGAGATTACGTGATGGTCCCCAATCCTCTAGCTCACTCAGACCGGGGCTCCGGCCAGACAAGCTGGCCGGCGGCCGGAGCGACGCGAAGCGGTGCGCGGGACTTTCAGCCTACGCGAGGTAGCAGAGTCCGCGATGTTCGATCCGTGAGGCACTTCGCCGAGCCGGGAAGTGGCAAAAGGGTAATTACCCTTTTGCCCAGCTGAAACTAACCGCTCCGCCAAGCTGCGGCAGAATGCGTAAGCCGTTATATCGGCTCAACTTAGAGAAAGTTGTGTGCGGCCAGCACCCTCCGAACTGCGATCAGAGACCAAGCATGTCGCCACGATTCATAACCCGCTGTCGTGATTAAGAACCGGGGCCAATTCTACCCCGCAGTCACCGGTCCGAATCCCGTTCCGCAATCGGTCGCAATCTGCTCGCCAATCAAACGGAACGTCAGTCCGCGCCAGGAACACGAACGAATTTCGACTAGGCGCCGCTATCGCCCGGAACCTGGAGGCGGGTTCGTGGACTCGCAAGGGGGTTAACGGATACGGTCCAGGCCCTTAATCGAATCACTTCAATTCAACAGGCACTTTCTTGTTTTCGCTTCAGTTTGGAATGGTCGCCGTTCGTAGTAGTCGCGGGAAACCGTGGAGCCGAGGTCAGTACAGACCTCGAAACTTTCACTGGCAGTGAACGCAGCGGGAATCCACTGCGCGCTCGGCGATGGTGCCACTGCCAACTCGCTGGCGAATGCGTCCAGTGAACAATACGGCTCTGGGCGGCGCACAAATCGAAATCGTATGGAAGCGGTTATTCCTGATGTCTTCCTATGCAAGCCTCGAGAGTGTGGGCGTATAAGTAAAGCCGCCGAAGGTGTTAGGCCCCGAAACCGATGTGGTTGATTGGCAAAACCAGAACGTTCGGCGCACTTTTCGGCAAGCGATGAGCTCGACGCGACGCATAAGATCGTGTTGGTTTTCATAAAGGTCTCCATTGGCTGTTCGTGTCGGCAATCGACTATCAGCCGGCTTTGATCGCTCGAGTCTCCCTCGATCGCTCGTCCATCTCCAGCAGGGAGATCCCCTTGTCATTTTTCGTTGGCAGACTTCTCAGGTAATTCATGATCGCCTGCCATTCTTTGATCTCCAGCGACGACGCGGTGCCAGTCCCTTTCACTATCTGATCCTTATCGATCGTTCCCTTTGGTGGCAAAAGATACGGTCCGGACTGAGGTAGATCGGGCAGAGCATCCGCTCGCGATTTTAGCGGCGTTCCGTCCTTTTTCTTAGGCGCGAGGGGCAGTCTGCCCTTCGACTTCGCGGGAATCGAAGCTAGTACGAGGCCGAAATAGAGGTTGCACGAAACGCTGTAGAGTTCATTCGACTTTTCCGTCATATCGATGACGCGATACCCGCGGGTGAAGTCGCCGAGCTCAATCTGCGTCACGATGTCGTACTCCGGCCGTGACGGGTCGTAACGGAAACGCATCCCTGAGACACGCGGGAAATACTGCCCAGGGAGGTTCGGGTTGCCAACGAGCAAAAACTCCAGACTGTTCTTGATCTCTCGTCCCGTCAGGTAAGCGACCACAAGCGATCCACCGCCGCTCTGGTCCGAGACACCGATGCCCAGTGGTGCCAGAAGGAAAAGGTCATACACAGTCTGCACGCCATGCGTTCCCTGCTTCAAACCGGCACGGACCATGCCGGCAGCGTTCAGAGCCACGTCCGCACTGGTGGCGTGTCGGATGGCATCCGCCGACAGATTGCCAAGTGGCATCGATACCTCAAGGTCGAAGAATGTGTTCGGCCAGTCGCGATCGATCACGGCCAGCGGTTCGTCAATTTTGAAGCCCCGCGGCGTGAACACGATGCGCGACGTCTCTGCCTTGAAGCCCTCCATCGCTTTGGCGAATCGAGGGTCGCCAGGAATCGTGTCATCGATGGAGTGTAGCTTGTAGGATGCTACTTTCCGGTCTTGCCCGTCCAAGTCGATTACCAACTCGCCCAGCGCCTGACCGTAGCAACCAGCCTGCAGGACCGGTGTGCCATTCACGATGATCGGCTCGCGCAAGAAGGTGTGAGTGTGCCCCCCGACGATTACGTCGATCTCGGGTACGGCACGGGCCAGATTGATGTCATCGCCTTCGGTAATCGGGCCAGTTTTCGGCTCCAGCACTCCACCGTGACTCATGCAGATGATAACTTCCGCGCCTTCATCGCGTAATTGCCTGACCATCTCCCGAGCCGTCTTGATGGGGTCGGGAAAGGTCAGTGAACCAGGATTGATCGTGAACTGAATCGAGTCGAGGCCCATCATGCCAAACAGACCGAACTTGATGCCGCCACGCTCGATGATCATGTGGCTTCTGAGAACCTTGTCCCGGGCCAGATCTTTGAGCCCCGAAAGTGCGACGTCCTCGGCTTCGAAATTGGTGTTTGCTGCGAGGATAGAGGGCACGTGACCGGCTCTCTTCGCCACCGCGATGGCCTCGGCGAGGGCGGCGGGGCCGGAATCAAATTCGTGATTACCGAACGTCGTTGCATCGAATCCCGCTATTGACAGGCACTGAAGTTCGGCTCCAGTCTCGCGGATGGCACCCCCGAAGGGCGTGCCAATGCTGAAATCGCCGATGTCGAGAACCAGCACTGGCCCCTCCATCTCGCGTGCCTTCCGGCGCTCAGCTATAAGAGTAGAGAGTCGTTCGATGCCGCCGATGGTTTGATCATCTTTGAGCGACGCTGGGGTGTATTCCGATGCGGGCCCCACGCCGATGAGATTCGAATGAATGTCGTTGGTGTGCAGGATTGTAAAGGTCCGCTTGCTTTTAATTGCAGCAGCTACATGTCCGGTCATGCAAAGGGTTGCGCTGGTAACCGTCGAGGCAGCGATGAATTCGCGGCGGGTGTATGGTTTCGTTACTTTGGTTTTCACAGTTGCGTGCTCTTATCCTGAATTCAATGCCGAGCCGTGTCCTCAGTCGAACGTCAGTTTGACAATTGACGCAAGTATAGCAGAGTCGAGAGTTGAGTATCAGCATAGAGGTACGCTTGGCGACACAGAAACGAAGAATCTTAGAAATGTCATGAGGTCGCTGAAGGGCGAATCGAGACTTTGGCCGCCCGCAGCTGGTCCAAGGCACAGAGATAACAGCTCCGATAAGCGCGACTGAGTTGAACGCCAGCTCAGCTGCAGGTCGGACGGATTCGCGGTCGAGAGCTTGAGCTCTGGCGAGGGCGTCGAGGTAGACCGCCACCGCAAGTTGGTCCGCGTCGTTCTCGATGCACTGCCGGCCAGGTGGTAGCCGATCGACCACGAAGCCGGTCACACCGTCGCGGACAAATGAAGCACCTGTGCGGACGCCAACCGTGGGACATTCAGAGACGAGGATCTCCTGGAGCGCGAGCGGGCCGTGGTCGCCGTCGGCCAGATAGGCACATGCGAGGGAGCGACGCCTCGAATAACTCCTCGCGGCTGTATTGGCCGTAGTGGATCTGGATGTGCTGTGGGAACAGCTCGGCAAGGTGCCCAAGCAATTGCGGCCGATGGCCGTTCTTAGCGTAGATCAGCAGGTCGTATTCGTCGTGCAGCAGTTCTCCTGGCCAGGGATCGATGGGGTAAGGCCAGAATGTAATGGAAAACTGTTTACGGATCCAGTTACCCCGTCCCCTTCCACGCCCCACCCACATACACCTTCGCCGGCGCTGTCTTCCAGCTGCCCCCCACATAGGCCTTCACCGGGGCCTTCTTCCACGCTCCGCCGACGTAAGCCTTCACCATCCCGGCGGGGCTGGCTTGCCAGACAGCCTCCATGGCGACCTGGGTCACCCGCAGTGACGAACCACCGCTCTGATCTTTGATGCCGAACTCGGCCGCGTTGACTTCGGCCACGGACCAGGCAGCGGACGTGGCGGGCGAGGTTTCCATCAGACGAGAATGCCAGGCGTAGGCAGTCGTCGGACTTACGTCTCCCGACTCATAGTTCGTTCCACCGATCCGGCACACCTGCCGCGACACCTTGCTCGCCCCGGAGGTCTTCTTCCACAGGGCCAGGGAGTGAACCGCCAGGACGTTTCCGGCAGAAGCCGGCAGATCGTCACAGACATACAGATCGACATCGAGCGTGGCATCGGACTGGACGTAGGTCGTGTCGGCGTCGCTCGTGGGATCGTCCACCAGCAGGTAGTTGTCCACGTTGGAGGGACCCGTCGTCGCGTGGGAACTGCACCCACTGGAAATCGCCGCCTTCGCACGGCGCACAGTTTTTTGACCGGACGGCCACACCCCTCCCTGTGGACAGGGCCAATTTAGCGCGATTGGCGTAACCCTCGTCTGAATAGACTCTTTCGATAGTTCAAGAAGCTCAAACGACTCGTCGTAATCTTTGCTTTCGTGATAAAATCCGTGCAGTGCGTACGGGCTGCCTTGGGAAACGGCCGGTCGCGATGACGGCTCCCTGACAGCACCTTGGGAGCTTTACCTACTTCCGCTGGTACGGCCCGACCGGCCCGACCGAGGCCTACTTATGACAAGTAGACGATGACAAGTCGTGGAGACTGCCGGACATCGAACTCGTGAAGTGAACCAACCAATCAACCAAGAAAGAAGAAAACCATGAAAATGAAAACTCTCCAACTCCTCGCCGTCGCGTTCCTTAGTGCCATGGCTTTCACGTCCACCTATGCGGCGGACGCCAAAAAACCCAACATCCTGCTCATCATCGCCGATGACATGGGCTACTCAGACATTAGCTGCTTCGGCGGAGAGATTAAGACGCCGCACATCGATTCACTCGCCAAGAGCGGCATACGAGCGACGAATTTTTACGTCGGCCCCACCTGCTCACCCACCCGCTCGATGTTGCTCAGCGGCTGCGATCACCATGTCGCGGGCTTTGGCAATATGGATGAACTCGCCGGGCCGAAGCAGAGGGGGAAACCCGGCTACGAGGGCTATTTGAATGATCGCGTCGTGCCGGTGGGGAAGGTGCTGCGCGAGGCGGGATATCACACCTACTGGGCGGGGAAATCCCACATGGGCTACGAACCATCACACTGGCCCGCAGCCATGGGCTTCGAACGCGACTTCACGCTGTTGCAAGGGGGCGGCAGCAACTGGAGCGACATGACGTATCCCAACCCCGCCCACCCGAAGCTGACCTTCACGCTCAACGGCAAGCCGCTCGACAAGCTGCCCGACGATCACTTTTCATCGGAGGCCTACACGGACTTCATCATCAAGAGCAACGAGGAGCACAAGGGGGACGGCAAACCGTTCTTCGCCTACCTGAGCTTCCAGGCGGTGCATTCGCCCTTCGCCGCGCCGGACGACTGGCTGGACAAATACAAGGGAGTTTATGACAAGGGCTACGATGCCATCCGGGCGGAGCGTCTCGCGCGCATGAAGGATCTGGGCATCGTTCGCAAGGATACGGTGCCCTCGCCGAGGTTGCCGACGATTCCCGCGTGGGACGACCTCACGCCAGAGCAGAAAAAGCTCTCCGCCCGCCGCATGGAGGTCTATGCCGCGATGCTGGCGAACATGGATCATCACATTGGGCGATTGGTGGATCATCTCAAGCAAACGGGGCAGTATGAGAACACACTGGTGGTTTTCCTCTCGGATAACGGGGCGGAACCCGTGGAACTCGCCGCACTGGTCGAGACGGTCTTCAGCGAGGACGCCAAAAAATGGTTTTTCGAGAACTTCGACACCCGCCCCGAGAACTGGGGTCGCAAGGGATCGGCGACGGACTACGGTGCCGCGTGGGCGCAGGTCGGCTCGACGCCGTTCCGCTTCTACAAGGCCTGGACGTCCGAGGGCGGCATCCGCACGCCCCTGATCTTCGCTGGAGCCGGTGTGAAAAACGCAGGAGCTATCAAGCCCGCCGTCATCCACGTGACTGATCTCGTGCCCACTTTCCTGGAACTCGCCGGAGCGAAGCATCCGTCCGAGACCGATAAGAAACTCGTTCCGCTGCGCGGCAAGTCGCTCACCCCGCTGCTGACCGGCAAGACCGAATCGGTGCGCACGGAAGAGGACTGGATCGGCGAGGAACTTTTCGGAAACCGCATGATACGGCAGGGCGACTGGAAGATTTGCTACATCCAGAAAACGGCAGGAGGCAGCGGCGATTGGGAGCTTTTCAACATCAAGAACGACCCCGGCGAAACGACGGACCTTTCCAAGCAAGAGCCTGCGAAAATGAAAGCAATGCTCGCACTCTGGGAGGAATACGTCGCACAGAATGGCGTGATTCTAACCGATGATGGACCCTTCAAGGCGAAGGCCGCACCTCAAAAGCCGACGGTTCGCTGAAAACCCTCCTTGCCACCAAGCCCAATGCCGCCGTGCCGGAGTCCAACTGGCTGCCGTCAGCGGCGGGCAAGGGGTTCTCGCTCACGCTGCGAGGGGCATTTCGTGCCGCCCCGAAAAACCGCGACAACTCCTAAAGTCATCCCAATCGAAAATCCGATACTCAATTTTAGGTTCGTTGACTGCTCACGAGACTTTCGAAGATTTTTTGGGCATTTTCCTCAAAGGTCCTTCTGAAAATCTTTGAGGCAAGAGAATGAGTTCGCATATCAATTGCTCTCGCGCTGCTTGGGCGATGGTCGCGATCTGTACGACTTTCTTGGTTTGCGTTGTATCTTCTCGCACGCTGGCTCAAGCGCCTCTTGACCTGGAAAGCCAGGAGACCGCAGAAGTCCTCAGCCGACTACATGATCGACTCGATGAATTGGAGCGAGAAAATCAAGGCATCTTAAATCAGAATGCCCAGTTGCTCGATCAGATTAACGCTCATCGTGATGAAAACTCAATAGGCGGGCAAACTTCAGCATCGACTTACTCGCCGGGCGAAGGCATTACGATCTCGATGCTGAACAATACAAGTAAGCTAACCGTCGGCGCGAGCTTGTCGGCTCTAGCCACTTTTAGCACCAGTCGGCCCTTTTCGGCGAGCCTGCCGCTGTTCCTGTTTCCTGCATCTCCGCTGGGCGTGGATTCGAACACCTTCGACCTGCAGGCGAGACAGAGCTCGATCAATGCTCGGTTTACGGGGCCGGAAGTTCTCGGTCTTACGCCTGGAGCCGAGATACTGACGCTTTTCTTCAATGATAATATTACCGACGACAATTATGGTTTGTTAGTCTACTACGCCTATGGCGAATTGAAGAACGATCAGATGCGGTTCGCAGCAGGTCTCCAACGGGATATCTTCAACCCAGTAGGTCCCACGGTCTTGCCATTCAGTCTGCTCTACGGTTCCGGCAACGCGGGATCCTATCGAGGTCAGATTCGATACGAGCGGTTTGTTCCCTTCGGCAATGATTCCTTGATGACGTTGCAGTCTGGATTGAGCGAGTCCATTTCGACGCTCGTTGTTAGATCATTGCAAGACCCGCTGGTCGAAGACAACGGTTGGCCCAACCTGGAAGGTCGGGTAGCAATGGGATTTGGAGAGACACAGGAATACCTGGGAGGCCGCAAACAACGTCCCGTCGAGTTTGGGGTTTCGGGTGTCGTGGGACAAATTCGAATTTCGAAGCTCGTCCCCGGACCAGGCACAACCGGCCCAGATCGGGTCGTCGATGACGTCCGGGCTCTCGGATGCGACTTGCAGTGGGTAATGACCGACCGCTTAGGCATGAAAGGCGAGTTGTTCATCGGTCGCACCCTGGGTGAGTACAACGCAGGAGTCTTGCAGAACTTCAATTCCGAGACCTTTCTCGGCATCCGCACCAAGGGAGCCTACGGTGAGCTGTATTGGTACTTCAATCCCAAACTTCATCTCCATTGTGGATACGGAATTGACGATCCTTATGATAATGATCTCGCGGCGAGTCAAATCGCGAGCAATCAGACATTTATGAACACTCTCCTATACGATTTGAGCAAGACAGTTCAATTCGGCTTCGAAGTTGACTATCGGAAGACCAACTACGTATCCCCCGCGCTCGATGCGAATGCCGTCCTATTCATGTCCCAATTTCTCTGGCGTTTCTAAGTCACTACCGCCTAAGATGACCACCTTCATTTAAGCTACTTCGCCTGAGGAAGATGCATTTGGTCGGGGGTGTGCTTGTAGGTCCACGGACATCCCGAATTCTTCGAGCCATTCACGAGGCGCTGGCCGCCGGTCAGGAAGTGCTCGTCGCTTTGGATGGGAAACGACTTGAACCGACCCTGGTACACATGCCCGATTCCGGTCGTCTTGTAGTGAGCATGATACCGTTGAGTATGAGTCAGCCCAATGTAGTGACCGAAACCGCTCATCTCGCCGTCTTCACCTGGGCGGACCACAAGGTGACAGTGATTTGGCATCAGACAGGACGCGAAAAGTTCTACCTTGAATCGTTCCAAAGCCTCATCAAGGTTCTTGGCGTAGATCAGCGGATCGTATTCGTCGGGCAGCGGTTCTCCTGGCCAGTGATCGATGGGGTAAGGCCAGAAGGTAATGGAGGACTGTTTACGGATCCAGTTACCCCGTCCCCTTCCACACCCCGCCCACATACACCTTAGCCGGCGCCGTCTTCCAGCTGCCTCCGACGTAAGCCTTCACAGGAGCCTTCTTCCACGCTCCGCTGACATAAGCCTTCACCATCCCCGCTGGGCTGGACTGCCAGATGGTTTCCATCGCCACCTGCGTGACTCGCAGTGACGAACCACCGCTCTGATCTTTGATGCCGAACTCGGCCGCGTTGACTTCGGCCACGGACCAGGCAGCAGACGTGGCGGGCGAGGTTTCCATCAGACGAGAGTGCCAGGCGTAAGTAGTGGTTGGACTGGAATCCCCGGACTCATAATTCGTCCCGCCAATCCGGCACACCTGCCGCGAGACCTTGCTGGCCCCCGAGGTCTTCTTCCACAGGGCCAGGCTTTGAACCGCCAGCACGGTGCCGGCGGAGACCGGCAGATCGTCACAAGCATAGAGATCGACGTCCAGCGTGGCGTCCGACTGGACGTAGGTCGTGTCGGCGTCGCTCGTGGGATCGTCCACCAGCAGGTAGTTGTCCACACTGTTCCCATCCGACCCGACGCAGCCGCTCGAAGTACCGTTGCCGCTGGGCCGCAGGCAACTCATGCGGTACTCGGCCACGTAGGTGTTCCACGGGGCGGTGCCGCCCGTGTTCCACACGCAGAGCGAATCGAAATAGTGATTGTTTCCGACCGTATCGCTGCCGACGAACGAAAAATCCGTGATCGTCGTACCGACATACGCCGTGTCCGTGCCGGCGAGCAGGTTGATCGCCTCCTGGCCGTTCATCCAGAGGACCACGTCGTTGGCAAGAATCGAATCCGAATGGACAATCCGCATTTCCCAAAAGTGCCAGGTATCCTTGGCGTAGGCCACGGTGGACGTCCCCCGCACCACGCCTACGGCATCCAGAATCGACAGCTTGCGATCAGTCCCCAGCTGTAGCCGCAGGTTTGCATCGGTCGTGGCGTTGCCGATCCGCAGCATGATCTGGGCGGTGAGCGGATCGTAGTTGAACCGGAACCAGCAGGCCAGATACACCACCGACTGGGCGGATCCGAACGTGAACTTCAATCGCTCGTTGCCATCCACGCTCAGACATGCCCGGCCGTCCTTGACCACGGTGGTCTCGATGGTGGGCGTCCCGGCGGCCAGGGTCCAGCCACGCAACGTGGCGTCGCTCGAGACGGCGTAGAGATCAAAGCTTTCGGTCAGCAGCAGGCTCATAGGCCGGTGATGTCGATCCAGATCATGTCGGTATCGGACGGGGCCGACGTGCCGACGTAATAGTGCGGGACCGCCGTGAATTTGTTGTTACCCGCATAGAGATAGCCCAGCGGACGATTGGCTCCCAGGGCCGTCTCCGTGGCGGCGTTCACGACAAAACTCCCCGGCGCCCAGCAGCCGCCATCGGTGAGCCAGCTGGAATCAGGTTTTTCGAGGACCCAGGGCACTTGCGGCACATCCTCGTAGTAGCTCGAGACGAGGACTGGATAATAATCCAGGCTCTGGATGCTCACGGAATGGATGTTCGCCGACAGTCCGCCGGCCACCCATACCAGCAGCTCCACGAATTTCACGTTGGGGCCAATCACCGCGTGCCGCCAGCCCACTGACGGCTGCGTCTGCTTGCCGCCCCAGGACGTCGGCAGGCCGCTGGCCACCATGATGTCGACCTCCGACGGCTGGCTCAGCGTCAAGTGCGTGAGCGACGTGGCGCCTTGGAAGGCATAGTCCAGCCCGCCACTGTTGACCGTGATCGAGGCGACCGACATATTCGGGGCCGAGCCGCTCATGTTGATCGTGAGATTGGCGCCACTGCCGTTGCCGCCCCACAGTCGATAGCTCGGCGCCGCACTGTACGCGTTCCCCGCATAGGCACCTGTGACGGCTACCGCTTCGATCGCCCCGGTGGTCTGATTGATCGTCAGGTTCGTTGACGGGATCTGGCAGCCGTGCTTATTCATGATGGTCGTACGGTCCGAGTTGAACCCCATCAAGAACAGCCGGGCGTTGGTCGTCGTGCCTTCGGCCGGGTTGACCTTCACCGCGAAATGCTTGCAGAGACTGGTGTCGAGCAGCACTCCGATCCCCTCGTTGCCGAAACCCGCCTTGCCGATGGTCAGGTACCGGCCGTGGCTGGGCACGACGTGGGCCTGACTGGACTGCCGACGCCGAGTGAATCCGTCGAACCAGTGCCACTTGGGGATTGAGATCGCGCCGGCCGCATTGCAGCGTTTGGCGACCTTGCCCAGTTCCTCACTGGTCCACGATGGTCGCAGCTCCTCATCGCCCCCGCCGGGGATGACGATGTTGTCGAGGACCTGCGTGGGCTCCTCGGTCCAGTATTCGATCATCCCCTTGGTGGTGCCGTTTTGCCACTGGGGCCAGTTGCCGTAATAGCTCAGCTCGGCCCGGTTCCGCGTGCAGCCCGGTGCGTTGAACCGGAAGAAGACGCTGTTCTTCGCGCTGTTACCGGTGTTCTCGTGCCGAGCCTGCAGGAACCGATTGTAGGCGCAGCGCACAGCGTCGAACTGGACGCACGCCATGTCGTACCAGCCACCTTCGCCCGAGACGGCATAGTCGCGCGGGCCGATCTCGAAGCTCGGCTTGATGAAAACGTTGGAGTTGATGCCATTGAAGTCGCCCGTCATCCAGACGCCCACGGGGTACATCGCCCCCGGTCCGCTAGCCGTCGGATAGCCCAAGGTCTGACGACGCGTGGAGGTGACCGCGAATCGACCGCCGGCGAATTGGTTTTCGTTGACCCAGCCCAGGCGCCCCTTGGCCCACAGTCGCAAGGCGTAACGGTTGTCTACCAGCCGGCGCAGGTGGACGTAGTTGTAGGCAAAACCGTGACCGATCTGATGGCTGAAGCATTCCACACCGACCGTGCTGTTGGCACCCGCCACGTCGAGCCAGCTGTCGTTGAGATTGCACAGCCGCACCGCCACGGCCGTGGGATTGGTCCAATCCGTGGGCGTAGATCGGGTAGCATTGAGCCGCACCGTCCGCTGGCTCTGAAAGGTGTCCTCGGCCCCGTGCTGGACGACTGGAATCGTGCCGTCGCTGCCGGTGTAGGTGATGACGCTCTCCCCGTCGAGCCATACGTCGAGGCCCGATGGAAACATCACCGTGCGGCTCACCGGGTAACTGGCGATGCTCGCCGGGAGCCAGAGCATCTGTTTGCGGGCAGCCGCGTTGGCGGCCGCGTCTTCGAGCATCGACGCCATGTCCGCGGCACCGGGATTGAAACCCTTGAGGCGCCGGACGTTGTAGCGTTCGCTGCTGAGGTTGGGCTGCGGAGTGGCGGTCATCGGCAATCAGGCTCCATGAACGATGGCCGTGACGCTGCCGCCGCCAATCGACACGACTTCGATCAGCGGGACGTCGAAATAACTGTCGTCCGGCAACTCGTACATCCATTTGCCGGCTCCGGAGTTCTGACTTTTGTCCCAGTAGAACCAGCGGCCGTTCACCGCCAGGTTCGTCCCCTCGAGCAGCGTGTCGGCCAGCACGATCGTCGCCCCGGTGAGGGCCAGTTTGACTTGGTCCGCATCGATCCGCTGTGCCAGAAGACCACTGGGAAAGTTCGCGAAGTTCACGTCATCCCAGACGGCCAAGCCGCCGCTGGTGAGTACGATGGGTTTGCCCACGTCGGCCGCCGTCAGACCGTGAGCGGTGGCGGTGACCTGCAAGGATCCGCCCGCGTCGGCGGCGATAGTGACCGTGCCGGTACCCGCGTCCGTGGTGATCGTCACGTTGGCCCCTTCCGCCAGGTTGGCCGTAGCGCCGGGGCTGTCCGCAACCACGTCCGGTTGGCCGGCGACGGAGATCCGCCCGAAGGCATTGGCGGGCGTGGCCATCTGCTCAGCCATACATCTGCTCCACCGACAGGTTCATCACGTAGCCCAGGTTGTCGAAATCCGCGCCGACCGATGGGACAATGAGGGCCGAGGCCTCCAGGTAATCGCCATTGGACATGCCAATGCCGGCCATCAGGTTGGCGAAGATCTTGGGATAGAACTGGGTGTCGTCGAGGTAAAACGTGATCGGCACCGGCGTGGTCAGCAGCAACCCGCCACTGTCCCGGTGCAGCAGATTGAACTCGAAGAACAGGTTCCCCAGCGCGATGCTGGTGCAGGTGCCTTCGACGGACAACGTGACCATGTACCAGCCGGTACCGGATCCGATGTAGGTCAGCCGATTGTTCGAACCATTGGTGCTGAGATTCATCTCCGCCAGAGCGGGCGAGGTGGGCGCCCAAGTGAAGCCGACTGGATTGAGGCTGTAGGGGGAACCGCTGGTCGGCGTCAGCGCGGCCCCGATTCGCTTGCCCACCACGCGACGCAGCTTCAAGAGACTCGTGCCCACGCCGGCGCTGGGGCGATTAGGATGGGCCGTCAGACAGACCGAGTAGCCAGAGGTCGCCGAGGGCCCGACCCAGTAGATCGACTCGGTGATCAGCTGCGAATCGCCCGGGGCGGCGTGTTTGTAGACGTCGAGCGACTGGTCCCAGTAGAGCCAGCGGCTGTTCGTCGACCCGCCGTCGATCGGCATGTTCGCCGGCAGCAGCGTATCCGGCACCTCGATCACATCACCCGTGCTGGAGATCTTCAGCGTGTTGGCGTTGAGCACGCCCTGCAGAATCGCCACTGGGTCGCAGACCTGGGGCGTGGCGTGGTCCTGCCACACGACGGGCTTGCCGGCGGCGTTCCAGCCGATCGGTTTGCCGGTAGCAGAGGCGGAGAGTCCGTGGGCCACGGACCGGACCTCGTCGAACGCCAGCAGTCGCCGGGAGAGCGGAATCGCCATCTAGACTACGTCCTTGCCGCGATCAGTTGTGGCCCCAGACCTGCACCTTGTCGCCCGCCGCGATTCGGCCGTCCAAGGACAGTCCCGTCCAGGTGAGGACCCCGGTGCCGGTGTTCAGCGTGGCATCGGACGCGTTGAGCTGCAGTCCATTCAAAAACACCAGGTGGTTTGCACCCACATTCCCGGCCACACCGGTGAGCGTGGCTTGCTTAGCCGTCACGTCGCCCGCGACGATCGAGTACTCGGCGAATTTGGTCGATCCGCTGGCGATCCCCGACAAAAAATTCCCGCGGGTCATCTTCCGCAAAGCGGCTGCCGTGGCGTCGTAGATCAGGATGGAGTCGGCGTTGTCGGCCACCGTTTCAGCCGTGGTGCCGTTGATGTCGATCCGCAGCCCCGAGGACTTTTCGAGTCCCGATCCGCTCACATTGAGCTTGACGGCGATGCCGCTGCCGGACACGTCGATCGAGTTGTCGGCCGCGTTCACCAGCCACGTGCCGCCGGACTCCTCCAGGCCGTCCCCCGCAATCGGAATGGCCCCGCCGGCGATCAATGCCACGCTCCAGCCGTCCGTATTCACCACGCCTTCGTTGGTGACGGTGTAGGTCTTGTTGGCGTGCAGCGTCCCTTCGCGCACGTGGACGGTGATCCCCCCGAGGGTTTCGCCAACGGGGCAGTCGGCGGTGCGGGTCCAGGCCCCCGAGGCAGCCAGGTAGATCCCGTCCTGCGCGGCGGTCGTTTGGCCAGAAACGAGCACCCGGTCGTTCGCCACCAGGACCACACCGTCGATCGTCTGCAGACCGCTGAGCGTGATGTTCGCCGACGCGTGGGCCCGCACGGCGTCCTTCCAGGCCAAACCGTAGATCAGGTTGTCCACGTAGCTCTTGCGGACCGCGTGGTTGCCGCTCGACGGGTCCGCACTGATGCTCGGCGGGTTGGTGAAGGTGTAGGTGCCGGCCAGCGTGGTCTTCAGTTCGAGGCCCACACCGGATCCTACTTGGAGATCGCCGGCCGGGTTCACGGTCACCCCGAGCTGGTCGGTGCCCACCACCTTCAGATGGTCGGCGTGCAGATTCAAGAACCTGGCGGAGACTGGCAGACTCATGGGTCGACGTCCTTTTCGCTTGCGTTACGTGGCCAGGAGCCTGCGGACATACAGGGTGTCCCCAGCCAACAGGCGGGATTTCACATGGGGGGCAAAGGTGATGCGAGAACTCCCCGCATCCCAGCTGTAATCGAGGTTGGAGATGAGCAAGGGACCGCCCACCAGCTGCAACACGGCGTTCACGGCGTCGATCAGCGGTTGCACGGAGGTGACGTAACCGTTAGTGATGTCGCCGGCGGTCAGCACGTAGGGCGGATCCTGCACCCAGAAGATGCTGCCATCCCCGGGCGGGCCAGCAGGACCCTGCGGACCTGGCGGCCCCTGGGGACCGACCGGTCCTTGAGGTCCTGGAAATCCGCTGCGGATCTCGAGGACCTCCACGCAGCCGCAGTGCGAACTTTCGATCAGTTCCCTACACGACATCGCGATAACTCATCCTCGGCGCCACGCTCACCAGACCCTGCAACAGCTTGCGAGTGATCCCAGCGGGGCTGGTCAGGTACAGGTCATACAGGTACCGGCCGGCGGGGATCAGCGACTGGACCTCATCGAGCTCCATGACGATCGTGCCATCAGGCCCCAGGGTGATGCCAGCTGTTTCGTCGAGCGTCAGTACGGCCGGCGCGAATTCCCGTTTGCGGAGAACCAGCAGCGCCTGAAAGCCCGTCAGGTCGAAGTGTTCCACGGTCGGCGGATCGCCCTCGCACTCCCGGTACCAGGTGAACTGGAGCCGGTAGTCGGTCCCGCGATCGATCGTCGGCAGGTGGTACACCGCGGCCATTCCGTGAGCATGACCTCCCATGGGTCATGATAGGCGGCGAGAGGACCATTTCAGTGGATGAGCAGGTATAGATGGAAAATCGACAGAGTGGCTCCCGGGACGTGCTCCGAGGAAGCCGTCCGTCACCACCCCAGGGAATTCCCTACACATTCTTGGGTGGAGCCGGCAGTAACGACTGAATTGTTGTTCCGATCCGTGCAGGAAACTTGACAGGGCGCGGTTCCCCGATCACCCTGAATCCAGCGTCGCATGAGCAGCCACGTCCGCTCTCTTCCGACGCGGGCCCCGCTCGCCCATCGCTGCATCTGCAGCCTTCGGTCTCCTCGTTTTCTAATCAGTCGGGGTCTACGTTCCATGATTCTTCGCCGAGCCGCATTTACACTGGTTGAACTTCTCGTCGTCATTGCCATCATTGGACTTTTGGTACTCCTGCTGCTACCGGCAGTGCAAGCCGCCCGAGAGGCCGCTCGTCGCACGCAATGCTTGAACAACTTGCGTCAGATCGGATTGGCGACGTTGGGCTACGAGAGTGCCAACGCTTTGCTTCCACATTCAGGTCAAGGTCTGACAGATGATCAGCCGCGCAAGGCGGCGTTCAACCTGCAATCGTCCTTTGCCTTAATCCTGCCGTTCATGGAAGAAACCAACACCTACAATCTGATTGACCAATCCAAGGCGTATAACGCCACGCCCAGCAATCGCGCCGTGGCCCAGCACGTAGTAGATTCGTTTATCTGTCCTACGAATTCGCTGCGATCCGATCCGGCAGATAGCCTGGGGTACGGGTGTGTGGACTACGGCGCTACCATTCACTGCAACATCGACCCGGAAACCGGTTTGCCCAACTCCGCGGCCGTGACGCTCGGTGCGCTCGGCCTGAAGCCTCAGCCGATGCAGAAGGTCGTCGACGGCACGAGCAAGACGATCATGTATGCCGAAGACGTGGGCAGGAATGAGACCATGGGGTCGCTCTACGAAGATCCGGTCGAAGGCGGAGTACGCAAACAGTGGCGTTGGGCTGACCCAGATAATGCGTTCGGCGTTTCTTTCACGCCGAATTTCCACATGAATCCCTGGGATGGACCAGAGAACTGCCTTTGGAAAACCATGAACTGTGGGCCCAACGACGAGATCTTCAGTTTTCATCCCGGAGGGGCACATGCCGTTTACTGCGATGGACATGCACTTCTGCTGCCGAACGACATGTCGTACCTGGTGCTGCGTGCCGTCGTAAGCCGGGCGGGTCGTGAGACTATCGATACCAATCTGAACTAGGCCAGCAAGGCACCGATCGAGGCCCCATTCCTCAATTCAACGCCAAGGCCGTCGAATTCAGACTGTGACCTACTCGGCCATCGGGTAACGCCCTAGAAAGCCAGCGTCGCTCATTCGAATTTCCTGTTATCGCCACAGCCGGCGCACCCTGCCGTCCAGCCGATCGAGCAGCGCCTTCCGCTTGGCGCACTCGCCGCACATCTTGAAGCCCAGCGCCGAGGCAGTCCGCTGCACCACGTCGCCGACCGACACCTTGCGGCAGTTCCGCCGAATCGAAGCATCGCTGCTCGGCACCTTCACCCCGCAGCGGCTGCACCGCAGTCCATCCTGATCCGGGACCCAGTAGCAATCGGCCATCGATCGAAAAGACTCCTCAAGGTAGCGCCGTGATCACCGCCGGCTCCTCGGTGAACGGGAAGCAGGGGACGTCATTGGTTTGCCAGAACGGAATCCCGCCGGGGCCGGTGTTCACAGGAACGGACGTGCCGCTGAACTGCATGCAGTTGATTGTGTCGAGCACGAAATCCTCAGGGCTGAGCCACTGCAACCGCCAGCTGAGCGTGGCAGGCAGTCCCGATCCACCCGGCTGCGGTAGCCAGTTCACGACGACGTAGAGCAGCACGTAGTCGGTCCCACAGTTGATGAACAGCACCAGCGACTCCGGAGCACACAGGCTCACCGGCGTGGGGAAACGATACCGCCAGGTGCAGTTGAACGTGCCGTTGTCTTCCTCCTCGCACGGATCCCGCTGCAGGATATAGGTCCCGGCGATTTGGCAATGATTTACCTCGGGACCCGGGTCATCGATGCACAGATCGAGCTCACAGGTGTTGACTAGGGTGACCATGAACTGACTGGGAACCTGCCCAGCGCAGCAGGCACACTCCGTGCAGCCGCCCCCACCACCCTGATTGCCACAGCAGCAGAACATCGTCTTTCGACTGCTCCTACGGTGACGGTGGCGGACAATCCGCCGAGTAGATTTCCCAGCGACCGTTCACCTCGGTCCATTCACACCAGACCGCTACGCTCCCGGGAATGCCGAAGTTGACCAGGACGTTGTGGGCAGTGATCGAGCTGTCAGGGCCCACGCGGCCGTCGATCGGCACCAGCGAGCTCACCGAGCCCGATGTACCGGTGCCGATGGCCGCATCCGACACACCACGAATTCGCGCAGCCGCATCGCTCCAGGTGATGCGATAGACTGCCGGATCACCGCCCGTCACGTCGTGGGGTAGCAGCGACACGTTGGCCCCTGACCACAGCGTGCGGTAGAGCAGATTGTGAGCGGTGACGTAAACAGCGGGACTGGACGGCGACTCCGCCCCCACCGCTCCTGTGAGCAGCCGCACCGATGCCGTGCCGTTCGAGGTCAGATCCGCTTCGAGCCGACCGAGCCGTGGCAGTCGACTCGGGGCACCGGTCATCGCCGGCAACAGCACCCGTGCCTTCTGCAGCCCCGAGGTCTGAGGAGCCGTCTGGCCAACCGCCGCCGACCCGCACCAGAGGACCATCACCGCACCCGCCGGATCGCTGACCAGCTGGCTGACCGACCCATCCACACTGGCCCGGCCCTGCCAATCGGCCAGGTGCGCAGCCGACACATATATATTGACAGACGCGACGCCCGCCACGAGCCCCGCGAACCACTCCCCCGGGGGACACGCCTCGAGCACGACCGCCATGCGGGTGCCGTGGGCCGCGACCGTGGGAAGCACTGCCTGGTGGGCCACCTGGTACTGAAACGACACCGGATTCTGACTGTCCGTGACCGTGGGCGGACCGATGCCGACAATGTTCCCGGGGACGAGATTTGCGCCGGTGTCGTTCCGCAGCCAGATCCAGCTCTGGGTCTCACCAGACTGGCGCGTGTCGAATCGAGGTCCCGCTCGGTGGAACTTCACCCACTCGGCCGCGTCCGCCAGCTCGTTGTAAACGGGCGTCGAAAGGAGCAAGCTCCTGTTGCCGGTGCGCTTCTTGGGCATGTGTTCGCTTGATCAGATCCCGTACGGCGCGAACTCCACGTTGAAGTCCGTCTCGTGGAAGACACGTTCGACGTAAACGGCCGTGGGCAACAGCACCTGAAAATTACTCCCGCCGTCGACCGACTGGCTGTAGCGAGTCCACATCAGGTCGTGACCGCGTTTCACGGGGACGATCATCCCGGCCACCGGCACGTTGTAGAGGGTCTTCGAGGCGGCGAAATGAAAGGTGATCGTATCGTTGCCGTAGACCGTCGACTGTCCGTCGGCCCCCAAGAACAGCCATTCCCGCACGCCCAGTCCCCGCCAGCCCAGCGAGTTCGTCTTGCCAGTCAGGTTCACCAGGTCCGCGAACACGTCCTCGTCGATGAACCCTGGCGCGTAACAGCGCGTGAGCGAATACTTCGGATCCGGCGAGGCGATGTCGGCTCCTTCGATGTCATCGTGCGTCACACCGATTGCACCGTGGAAGTTCGGCGGTGAACCGCTGGCCGCTACCGATGCCACGGTGGCCAGGCTCTGCGTGATGTGCGCCGTCCCGCCCCCTGTGGAAAAACTCATCGTGATGTCCGATGGGGCACAGACTGCCTGGTACTCGACCGACGCCTCCCAGCTGCCCGACTGCTGACCGGAGCCCTTCACCTCGAAACCGATGCGATACCGCTCGGGCACCAATGTCCCGTTGGCTGGGATCGACGCCGGCGTCTGGGCGAACACGGCCGCTTCGGCTTCGTCCAGCGTCGCCGCCCCGTGGACTCGGTAGAGACGCGTGGTGCTGTAGCCGGAGTTCGACACCCGCGAGGACTGCACCAGTTCAATCTGGGGACACACGGAGGCCGTCATTAGTCTGCCACCTCCAGATTCTTGAGGGCGTTGAGCTGATCCCGCATCAGTGAATTCTGCTGAGTGGTCAGCGACTCCAGCCGCTCGTTCGGATTCTTCTTCTGGGTGAGCAGGAAGCCGGCGGTACGACCCGCCTCGGTCGAGCTGAACGTGGCCGCCGTGCGGACTTCGTCAGCCGCCAGCTCCACGGCCGACTGCAGCCGCTCACCGAGCGTGTCCGCTACCGGCTCAGCGAGCACGTCCTGAAAGAGGCCATCGAACCTGGCCGCCAAATCATCCTCGGGCGGCAACTCCAGGTCCAGCGGCTGCTGGGCCATCTGCTGGATGTCCTGCATCATGGCCAGTTGCTGGTCGAGCGGCGCCTCGAGGGCTCGGCGATGGGCCTCGGCAATCTGGGCCAGCGAGCGCTCGACCGACTCCTGCTGCCGCTGCTGCATGATCTGGTCCCGCTGAAATCTCATCTCGGCCGCTCGCTGCTCGTCCATGGCGATCCGGCGACGACTCTCCGCGTTCAGCTGATCGCGCAGTCGCTGCAACTTCATCCAACGAGGTTCGGGCTCTGCCGCAGCCGCCTTGGCCGCTCGCTCCCGAGCTCCCCGCAGATCGTTTGCCTTGCCGATCAAGGCGTCGAGCCGATCGGTATTCGCCCGATTCTGATTCTCTCCGATCAGCTGATCGCCAAATTTCACGGCCGCGTCGAGTGCCTGAGCGGTGCCCGGTGCAATGTACTGGGCGACCAGCTTGGTGGAGGCCAAGAGGCCGTCTCTCACACCCTTCACAAGTTCCGTGACGATCACGGCCGCGACTTCCTTGAACTTCACCTTGGCCGTCTCGATGAGGATATCGAAGGCCAACCCGACCTCTCCGGCATCGAGCGACGATTTGAAAGCGTCCATCACCCGCGGAAGATCTCGCCCCAACGACGCCATGAGCTGATCCGTGAGGTGTCCCCAGTCGGTGAAGACGGCGATCATGGCGACTACTGCCCCGACGACGGCTCCGATGGGCGTCGCGAGGAACGCCACCGCACTGGCCAGCGCCGACACGCCCGCGAAGGTCCCCGAGATGGTAATCCCGAGGCCGGCGAGCGCCGTACCGGCCGCGATCACCGCCGCACCCAAAGCTCCGACTTGGACTGCCGTCCAGAAGGCTGCCACGACCATCTCACGGTTGCTGGCCACGAAGGCATTCACGGCCGCCAGGAACCGGATGATCGCCTCGGCCCCCATCTGAAACGTCCCCACCAGCGCCACGCCGACCTGCTGGCGAATTGCGGCCAGCAACTTGAAAACCTGGTCGAAGGTATCGCCTAGCCTCTCGCCGGCGGCGATGTCAGCATCACTCATCACCAAGCCCAACTGGCGGGCCTGATCGGTCAGCTGTTTCACGCCAGCGGCACCACCCGCGATCAGCGGACCCAGCTGGGACCCGGACTTGCCGAACACCTTCATCGCCAGCGCCGCGCGGAGCCCCTCGTCCGCCACCCGCGACACACCGTCGGCCAGCAGCAGAAACCGCTGTTCCTGATTGGCCCGGAGCAACTGCTCGCCGCTGATCCCCAGCTGCGTGAGAGTTTCGCTTGCCTCCTTGCCCCCTTGCGACACCTGCAGCAGGAATTTGTTCTGGCCCACCAGGGCCCGCTCCAGCGACTCGAGACTCGTGCCCGTCTGGTCCGCCGCGAACTTTAGTGCCGCGAGGCTACTGGCCGCCACACCGGTACGATCGGAGATGTCCTGGATCACGCTGGCCGAGTCGGCGAATTCCTTGGTCGCCAGCGCAAAACCGGTGAGAGCCGCCGTAGCAGTTCCGGCGATGGCCGATCCCACACCGACCAGCTTCTTACCGATCGACTTGAAATCGCTTTCAAGCGCCCGCAGACCGCGCAGGAACGGCGACTTATCCAGCAGCAGCTCTATGAACGCGGCCCCGGCCTTGATCTCTTTCGCTGTCGCCATGCCTCGTGCCTGTCATCCGTTTCGATCAGCAAGGACTTCAGTCGCCGCACGTCACTCCGCCGAGCGCCTCGCCACGCCGCCTGACGCTCCCGCTGCCACACCGGATTGAAATCCTCCGGACGTCGCACGTGGGAACGACGGCTCACGTGGCAGTTGTGTAGTTTGGCCAACAGTGCCGACGTGTGCCCCCAGTCCTCCCGCTGTTTGCCAGCCACCAGCCACAGCAGCTCTCGCAAATTCACTCGCTCAAGGTCCGCTCCGACGTAGCCGGCCAGTTCGTAGACGATACGGGCGAACGAAGTTTTTCCTTGAGCTGCTCGGCGGCTCGATCGAGCTGTTGCCCGAGCCCTTCGCTCACCAGCGTCTCGACTTCGTCCGACTCCAGGAAGGCCACGACGTGCTGCCGCTCGAGCTCTTCCACGACCGCCGCCTTGCGCAGCCTGGCGGGTACCGTGGACTGCGGCTGAGAGGTCCGGATAAAAAAATCTAGTTCCTCCTTCACCGCGCGGATCCCGGCAGCCAGTTGCTCCGCGTCGAATCGATCCCAGAAGGCATCCTCGTCGCTTACGCCCTTGGATGCGGCCTGAGACTCGACCAGGCACCAGATGAGATCCATCAGCCGAGCCGTCGAGCTCACCAGCGCCAGCAGCTTTTCACTGTCGCGTTCTGGCTCCAAGACATCGACCCCCAGGCGCGCCAGGATCCGTTTCCGGACACTGCCGGCCGTAATCTCCAAATCCCAGTGGGTACCGCTACGATCCGAGAACGATTGCATTCATCCCCCAAGGTTACGGTACGCTGACCGTCATTACGTCCCAGTTCAGGTACGGCACACCCGTCACGTCGGTGGGCGTGGATCCAGGCCGCACCGTACAGCTGATCTCGATCCCCTCGGTCAGCTGCTGGCTTTCCGAGTAGTCGGTCACCTGCGCGATCATCCAGAAACCGTCGGCGCCGTCCTGGGTCTTGGGGGCGTCGAGCATCATCAGATGCACCAGGCCTCCGGACTTCCAGGCCGCTCGCAGGAACCTGACCCAGTTGGGCAGGTCGTTCGAGCTGTCCTTCTTCTTGCGGAAGTTGAACGTGATCTCGCTGGTGACCTTCGTGACGATCGTGGCGTCGGGATTGCAGCGGTCGCTGTCGTCCGCCGTCTCCGTGCCGCCCGTGTGATCTACGTTTACCGGGCAGGTCAGCACCCAGCTGGCCCACTCGGCGATTTCGTTATCCCGCGCCACCAGTTCGGCCGGCGTGGGATTGTATTTGTCGACGAAGGTGCCCAGACCATGCAGGTCGGTCACCGTCGTGCTACCGTCGGCCACGTAGAGCCGAGCACCAGCTCCCGTGGGACTGCGTTTGACTGCCATCGTTGTCGCCCCTCCTCAGTGTGAAATTGCGGACCGCTCACAGATCACTGCTGACAGTTGGGTCCCGTGCAGTAACTCCCGGCCCGCGGACGTAGGATGCTCCCCGGCGGCAACACCCACACCGGCCGAGCCGGAGGAATGTTGCTGTACGACCGGATCCGCACCGACGGCCGGAACCAACGGGGGTACCGCACCACCTGTCGCGAAAACTGAGGCGACTGAGCGATTGCCAACTGCTGCGCGGGCGCCACGCCAGCCACAAGAGTCAGACACAACACCACTGCCATTGCCACTGCAATTCGACTGATCATCTTGCGAAATCTCCCTTACCACTGCGGTTTCCAAGCCGGTAGTTCGGCCTGCGCGCCGAGCCGGACACCTGACACACCACCCACTTCCGTCCAGCGGTGGTTGAGCATTGCGTTGAATGCTTCTTCCAGCCACAGCACGGTTCCATTCTTTCCCCAGCGGCGCGACCAACTGTTGAACATCTTGATCGCCCGCACCTCGCGACCTCGAAACTGGATCAGTTCGTAGCCCGGGAAGAAGATCGCGTGGCCACCGCTCCCCGGTGCCCAGCGTTCGATCACTCCAGTACTCGCCGCCTGTTCGTCCATCAGGCCCGACCACATGAAGCCCACGTCGATGGCGCCCATCCGCCGGCCGAGGAACTCGATGGCGGTATTGAAGTCGGAAATCTCCACGAGCTCGCCGGCGTGGTAGTTGGAGCTGATCTGGTCAGCCTTTTCCCAGCCCATCGGCGGCGTGCTCACATAGCTGCCGGTGTACGGCCAGTAGCTCTCAGGGAGCATGCCGCGGGTTTCGAGCATGACCTTGAAGCCGCCGGCGATGGTTGCCCCCTGATCGCCACGGATCCCCGACTCCCGCTGCGCCGAAACATACATGTGCTGGCGGGAAAACTGCACGTGATGCCCGGTCGCCCAGTAGAAGGCCATCTCGTAGACGGAGGAGCCGCTATTGCCTCTACACGAGCTCTGTTGAAGTTGATCCTCCACAGGCATCCACGGCGCCGGGTCGATCTTCTCTGGCAGTGTCCCCGACATGCGACGCTGCATCGGGCGCAGCCGCTCACGGATCCATTGCTGGGATTCGTCAGTGAGCACGACGCCCACCTCGCCGGGATCCTCACGGTGCCGGCCGACCGGGGTGTAGAGCACACTCATCTACGGCACCCTTTCCATGGCGGCAGCTAGCTCCGTGAACGCGGAATTCCAGGTCGTCATGGCCACGGGCCGTTTCGCCTCGTACCACGACAGCAAGGCGGTGAAGACCTTCGACTCCCACGCCGACCAGCTGGCTTGATTGGCCCCCATGCCGCTGCGCACCTGAGTGACCAGGTTCTTCCAGATTTCGTCGATCTTGGCCGTGCCGGTATCCGTGGTAGCCGCCGCCATGCGGAATGCCGTGGCGATCTGTTTGCCCTCAGCGGCACGAGTGGGACTATTCACAGCCAGGGCCTGCTGGTAGGCGTTTCTACCTAGCCCCAGCTGATTGGGAATATCGTCGGGTACCGGTGGAACCGGCGGCGTGGGAGTCGGCGGAGTTGGAGTGGGTGGCGTCGGCGTGGGCGGAACAGGCGTTGGAGGCACCTCGCCGCGGACGTGGATGATGAACGGCTGAAAGATGTCCGGTCCGTCCACTTCCACCGAGGCGAACACCACGACCCGCGAGGGTTGAATCGGCGCCGCGAATAGCAGTGACCGGTCCGATTCCACGACCACCTGCAGGTCGGCCGGCTCATAGACCGTCCACTTGGTGGGCCCGATCGTCTTCAGTCTGGCGAGTTTTCCGGGCTCGATCGAGTCGGCGATCGGACGGATCACTTCCAGCTGCACCGCCTGAGCGGCAGGTTGTTCGAAGACCTGTGGCTGCTGGGCGCAGAGTGGACCCGCGATCATCAAGCAGCAGAACCAGAAGATCGAGCGAGCGGTTGCCATCAGTCGTTCACAGCCCCAGCCACTTGCGAATCTGGTCCAGAATCTCCGCCAGCTCCGGATTGTCGGTGTGCAGCTGATCCAGGATCTGGGCGAGCAGTCGCCGGATGATCCACACGGCCATGTTGCCGCTGACGTTGCTCTGCGGCGCCGCGCCGAGCACGCGTCCCAATTCCTCGAGCTGCGCCCGATCGTTGGCCGACAGCGGCACGACCGCATCGGCCGACACGTCGCCGAACGTGCGGATCCCGTCGCCATCCCCACGGGCAACTAGGCCCACGAAGTAGGCGCCCAAGATCAGCGTGCACTCGATCACGTTGAAGAGCGTCAGACCGGTCCGGTCCCCGCTGAACCAGCGAATCAGCGTCTGCACGCATTCGGTGGGGAACTGCGTCACATGTTCACGGAGGATGCTTGCCAGATGCGTCATGGAGGAATTGCCTTTCTCGCTAGAGCTTGAGTGACTTGAAAGCAGACGCCAGCTTGTCCGCACGGCGGGCCTTGGCCAAAGCCGGTCCCATGAACGGCCGCGGCTCGTACTCGAGTTTGGTGCCGGCGGTCAGCAGCACCTTCTGCCTGTCCCGCGGCTGTTTTCGTTTTGGTTTCTTCTTTCCTGCCGCCGACCCTTCCACCCAGATCCGTTTGGGCTCACGGATCTGAAACGTTCCGCCGAACTCCATCAGCTGCGGCACCGTGTAGCCGCCGGTGTCCGACGGGGCGCCGTTAATCGCCATCGGTCCCACCACCAGCGAGCCGCGCCGGGGATCGTACGAATAGGCCATCCGCTCCTTGATCAACCCCACGTGGGCGTAGGGCGGACTGCCGGGCGGAGAGTGTTTGTCGAACGGTTTACGGCGCATGGAGTTTCGGGCGGTGCGGCGAATGAAGCCTCCGATCCGATTCATGGGCCCGATCGTGGTGTCGTCGAGCAGCTTTTTCACAGCCGGTCGATCGAGGAACAGGGCCTGACTGGGAAGTTCGAACTTCATGCGTCCTCCCCTCCCCGCGCGAGCGTGACCAGATACTTCACGTCGACCGTGCCGACAAAGACTCGGCCTTGCCTCAGCCAGCTTTCGTCGAAGAGCTCGCTGGGGTCGATCGAGTCGAGCACGGCGCCGGCCAGGTCCACCTCGTTGCTCAGGATGTCGGCCAGCTGAACCATCGCCGCCAGGCATTCGTCGAGCGCCCCGGTGTCCCCGTATTCCTGCAGCACCGTGCCGGAAATTCCCGTGTCGGACTCGCACGGCGTGAACTTCGGCAGTTCACGGAGGTAGTGCACCTGAAAGCCCATCAGCCATGCTGCATCACAGCGGTCGTTCTCTTCGGAGCTGGCTTCGAGCGCCAGCGGCCGCACCAGCACCAGCGGATGACGACTGGCCGCCAGCAGTAGCTGGTTCACTTCCGGATAGACCACATACCGCACTTGGACCCGGCATCCGCAGCGGCCGGAGTGGAGCTGTTCACGGAGCCTGTCCGCCAGCAACTCACCCAGTTCACGGAATAGCGAAGTCTCGAGGCTCACGTTCAAACCACCTGCTGTGCTGCGAAGTATTCGGGCCAGTGAATCACTTTGGTGTGTACCTTCACGAGTCGCCGATGGGCGTCGAGCCATTCCCAGCAGGTCGTGCTGTTGGTGGGATTGGCCACTTCAAACGTCACTTGCTGACCGTGGAGTGTGGCGACGATCCGATCACCCGGTTCCGGGTACCGAACATCGGAGTTCAGGACCAGTTCCTCGGGGCTGAGGATCCACACCGACTCCTCGCTGGAGATGCCGAACCCTGGACTGTCGATCGACTGAATCGGCGTGATGATGGTGGCGTGCAGGACCTCGATCTCACCGGCCCCTGGCCAGATGTAGGTGATCGACTGACTGGCATGCTCGTCACGCATCCCGGAGAACCAGTCGGTCGCCCACTCGAGGTAGTCCGTCACCATCAGACGCCACCGTCAGGCAATGTTGGGAATGAATCGCACCACGGAATGACCGGCCTTGGCCACCACTGCGGCGTCGGCCAACAGCACGTTGTCGTTGGGGTACGGCACGGCGTAACCCACCTGTGCCCCGCCGCCAGGCAGCGAGACCGCGTCGATGAACGTCACGTCCGCAGCCAGCGGCGTGTCGGTCCACAGTTCCCAAATGGGTTTCGGGCCGCTGAGGAAGTGCGCGAAACCAGGCCGATTGGCCAGGATGGTCTCCTTCGTCACGAGCTTGAGCGTGCCCACGGTCAGCACTTGACCGGCCGGGATGTCGCTGGGGCCATTCAGAAAGTTCAGCCCCGTCCCGTCGGCCACATAGTTCAGTTCGTACGCCATGGTTGGATGTCCTTACTGCGAGCTTGCGAGTTGAGTTGTTTGGGCCGGCGGGCTTACGCCACGTCGTCCTGGGTGGCGATCAGAAAGCTCTCCGTCTGCGCCACGCCGAAGTCGAGGTAGCCTCGGATGCCGTAGCCGAGCTTGTCGGGCTCGGGCGAGACCTGCTGGATCCACGGCACCTGGCGCCCGTTGAGGAACGCCACCTTGAAGGCCGGTACCATGCTCGGGCCAGGCATCATGGCGATCACGTCCCGGTTGGGCGTCGCGCCGCCGCGGAAGAAGTAGCTGCTGGCCACCACCCGCAGGCTCCCTTCCAGGGCGTTCATCGTCGGGATCAGCTGCGCCGTGTTCCCCCCGCCGGCCACCGCCAGGGTGCTGGAGAGGATCTTCTTCATGTCCAGCTCGCGGGTCTTGTTCACCAAGACGACGGCCGGTTCCATGTCGAGCGCCGCTTGCAGGGCTCGGCCCTTGTCCTTCTTCACATCCTTGGTGTCGTACATGGTCTTGAGGATCCACGACTTCCACAGGGCTTCGAGCGCCTCGTAGGTGAACGCGAAGGTGTTGGTCGCCGTGGCATACGCCTTGTTGATCATGTCGAAGACGGCGAATTCCGGACCGAGCCGGCCGTAGACGGCCATCGACTCGCCGATCTCCATGATCTGGCCGACGTCGTTGTTGATGATCGTCGGGCGGCTGATCATCATGATCTGCCCTTCCGTCTCGATCTGGATCGAGTAGACGGGATCCGCCCCAATCTGGCCGTGCTTCAGTTCGCCGTCCGCGCCGACCGTCTCCCAGCGCCCGGTACCGAATACTCGGAACCGCTCGAGCTTCTTGAAGTCGCGGACCGGCTCGGTGGAACAGAACTGATCCCACTTCGGCTCGGCCTTCTTGTAGCCGGCGATCACCGCGCGATCCACGGCGTCCTTCAGGATGGCCGGCACGGTGACCGTGCTGAACGCCGCCTGCGGTGGCATGAACGAAGCCTGGATGGACTCGTCACCCCGCCAGGTCTGGCTCAGATCCGTCTTGTGGAGTCGATTGCAGTGGAGAATCACCTCCTGCAGACCCAGCCCCGGAAAATACTTCTGGGCCAGTTCGATCTGTTTCTCGCTGGCCGGCTGCAG
Source organism: Pirellulales bacterium (assembly GCA_046349895.1). GTDB lineage: Bacteria > Planctomycetota > Planctomycetia > Pirellulales > Pirellulaceae > JAXMBJ01. The sequence continues at coordinate 157,292 of JAXMBJ010000006.1, forward strand.
AGGCTGATTGATGCCCAGCTTCAGCTGCCGCGATCGGCTCAGCCCCTCGTAGGGATTGAGCAGGTCGTCCACGCTCACGCCGGCCGAGAGACTCAGCGCGACCGAAAGCACTACGGCGTCGTCCACCGGCTTGCCCTGCTTCACGTGGATGTTGAAGGCCCCGCCGAAACCGGGATCATTGTCACCGGTGGCCTGCCGCAGGGCCTCTTCCGCCTTGCGGGCTCGCAGCTCCACGTCGATTCGAGCATCGTCCCAGCCGTGTTCGATGGCGTCGGCCGCTAGATCCGCGTAGGTCGGCCCACACTTGTCAATGATCGCCTTCTGCCGGCGCAGTCGCGCCGCCGTGGCTGCCGCTTCCGGATCGACGGTCGGCTGAGCGGACGGTGCCGCGGGAAGATTCTCTGCCAGACTCATGCCCTTCTCCTTGGATGGGCCGCGCTCAATCGGTCGATCGACCGAGTCTGCCGCGGCGAGTACGGGAACGCGGGACGAGAGCTCGTCGGCTTCGTCGCCACTGCTGTTGCCAAAAAAGCATGCGGCCAGGCGCTGGACCTCCGACTCGGCGAAGGCCCGGTCGAACTTGGCCGCGTCAAACTGGAATTTCAGGGCAGCCTTGGGTTTCACATGCGGCTTGACCTTGGTGATCGGGTCGATGGCGTCGATGAACCCGAGCTCACGAGCCTCCTCGGCGGTGAGCCACGAATCCTTCGAGAGCAGCTGTTCGAGCTCGAGATCCGTCAGACCCGTCTTGGCCTGATAGGTCAACTTGGCGTTCTGGTTGGCGTCATCGAGCAGTTTCAGATAGTCGCGGATCTGCTGAGACGTGCCGAAGATGCCGCCCCGCACGCCATGGACCATCCAGTAGGCATTGGCTGCCATTGACACGCTATCCGCCGCCATCGCGATGAGCGTGGCCGCCGAGGCTGCCACACCCGTGACTTTCACGTGGACTTCCTGGCTGAGGCTCGTCAGGAAGGAATAGATGGCCGTGGCCTCGAACACGTCCCCGCCGCCGCTGTTCACCACGAGGGTGAGCTTGGTGGCCTGACCGATGGCCGTTTTCACATCCGAGATGAACTTGCGGGCGGAAATCCCTTCCCACCCGCCGATGAATCCGAAGAACTGAACCTCGACCTCCGACTCGTCAGCGGCCGAGTGGATCGTGAAATGACCCGAACGGTCGACCACCGCCATCATCACCGGCCGGGTGGCGTAGCTGCCATCGAGCTGCATGGCTCGGCAACGATCGCAGAGAATGGCCGTCGCCTGGATCACGGATCCGACAGGGACCGGCTGACCGCAGCAGCGGCAGGGCAGGATCGTCGGGTGCTGGGTATGCGGCTTACTGCTGGTCACTGGTGACCTCCTCATCGTCAACGGCCGGCTCATCTTCGGTCGGATCACTGGTCGGATCATTGGCAGGTGCCTTGCCGGCGGGCTGGGCCGAGCCATACAGGTAGTTCCGCAGCAAACTCTGGTACTCCTCGACGCTCACTCCGAGGAAGTCGGCGGCGCTTTCGAGCTCTTGCCGGGCGTCCGAGCCGGCCTTGGCCCATTCTTTGCCTAAGTGGGTGGTTCCATTTCGAAGTCGCTCGGTCTGGGCGTTAGCTTCCTTTTGAGGGTCGACATGCTCAAAACCGTCCCAATGCCAGCGATGTTCGGGCAGCGGCGGATACTCGTCCGGGCCGATCAGATTGCGAGCCGCCGGCGACAGGTAGTCTTCCACCAGCACCGCTTCGGTGAGCCAAATCTCGAAGGCTTTGTCGCAGATCTCGATCTCGTCATCCGCCCGTTCGACGCTGATCCCCTTCTGCCAATCCTGGTGATCCAGTCGCCCCGAGGCGTAGTTGTAATCCGAGCTGTTGCCGGAGCTCTTGTTGAGCGGCATGCCCACCGGTCGCCCCAGTTCGTTGACTCCCTGCCTGACAAAATCCTTGTGACTACTGGTGGGCTGCTCTGCTTTCACCAGGTCCGCACTGTAGCCGTCGGGCAGGACTTTGAGCAGATCGTCTTCGAGGGCCATCGTCGCGCCGGGTTCACAGCGGGGGACTTCGATCTCCCCGCCCGGTAGTTGCGTCTCGATCGGCGGCAGGTTGGTGCTGATGAAGCCAAAGAGCCGTGCCGCGTTCCGCGCGGCTCGCACCACGGAGTGGACATACTGTCGCAGCAGATAGGCCGGCGTCAGGATGGCCTGGTATTCGCTCACACCCCGCGTTTGTTCCGGCCGATCGAGCTCGAAACAGTGGACGACCCACTTCGCGTCGACGACCTGGTATGGATCCCTCTCGATCGGGGCGATGCCCTGCAGACTCCCGGGATGTTGTTTCAGAAAACGGTACTGGACCGGATGGCCGTATTCGTCGAACTTGATCCCGTCCACGAAGCCCGATCGGTCCTCGATCCCCAGGCTCCCCATGGCGTCGGCCAGTCGATCGCACTCGAGCAGCCGGAACCCGATTTTCACAGGGTTGCAGAATCGCTCACGAGCTTCGTCCGTGAGAATCGGGTAGAAGACGCCGATCCCCTCCCCGTCGACACGCTTGGCCAGCTTCAAAGCCCGCAGCTTGCGAGCAAACCGGATGTCCCTGAGCCACTGATGGAACTTTTTCTCCAGTTCCCGAGCGACTTCCGGGTCAGTGTCGACGATTTGCAGTCGCGGCCCGGTGCCCACCAGGTCGTTCTGATAGGTACGGCCCATCCCCTTGAGCCAGCCGTTGTTCGCCGCTTCGAATCTGGCTCGATTGCGGATCTCTGCCCTGGCCTGCGGCGTGGCATGGGCGTCGGCCGATGCGCCGTCGGCATACCGAAAATGGTCGTCGCCGAACCGATCGGGGCGAGTCGCGTCCCAGAAGCTGGCCCAAACTCGGCTGAGGCGGTCCGCCAGCGACACGTATTCCACGCGGCGTTTGGCGGAGGTCGAACTGGTCTTGGGCTTTCCGAACAATCGTCACCTGCCGATCCGGCGACACGAAGGCGAGGGGGTCAGTCGCACCGAGCGCACGGCCCCCAGAGGATTCCGGGCGGCCCGTAGGAGCACCTGATGGCGCTGCCAGGCGATCAGGTCGGCCACGGAGTGCGTGGCAAAGCTATTGCCGCCGATCGTCGCGGACTTCGGGCCCAGGCTTTTCAGGGCCTCGGCGACCGATTCGTCCGGATCCGGCAGGCTGGTCCCATCGCCGCTCATGCGAGTCTCCCACGGGTGAACACGCGTCACCTGTGGGAATCATAAGCGGTCGCAAGTAGAATCCGAGGGATGAGTGGGTATAGATGGAAATTGGATCGCGAATCGCGCCAAGTCAGACGAGACGCTCGAACATTTCGTCGACTCGTCGTGCGGAAAATATCGCCTGATTCGCCGCAGCTACGGGCTGAAGTGTCATCGCCGGATCGGATTCCTCCACCACCGCCGCCATGCTCAGCCGCCTCTGAAGATCCGCGTTCTGACTGCCGGTCCAGGCCTCCAAAAATGCCAGAATGTCGCTTGAGTCAACGTCACGATCACCATCGAGATCACCCGTCGATCGATCCTTACCGCCTGTGTTGGCGTCGAGGGCACCGGTCCAATTCTCCAAGAAAGACAGCAAGTCGGCTGAATCGACATCCCGGTCTCCATCAAAGTCGCCTGGGATGTTAATCACATCGATATTCGCAAAATACCGCTTTATTAAATCGGAGTAGCCAAGCAGAACCTCTCTTTCGGCCTGCGGAATCACCGATGCATTTGCTGCGTTCACTAGCGAGTCGAATGACCTGAGCCCAGAAAGTACATCATCGTACCTGCCATCACGGAGGTGCAGCGTCGTTCGTGACAGTACGTCTTGGAGGTTAGCGACTACGGACTCATCAGAAATCAGATTTGATTGCCCCCAGTTCTTGATCACTTCTGATATATGTGAAAATCGGAAATCTGACTGCTGAAAACTAAACAGCGAGCCAAAGCCAAACTGGAGATGGCTTTCCAATGCCGCATAGTCGTTCGTTGCGACGATTAAGTTCATCACCTCAATTAAAAATTGATCGATTGAATTCCCCGTCTCCGATGTCGGCAATCTATTTGCCAGTAGGGCTGCAATCCTTGCTTCCTTGTCATCGAGCGCAGCTTGCTCCGCCTCAGTGATCGGTCGAACGACTTTTCCAACTGAGTCAATTTGCAACTGTATGCTGTCATGCAACGTCCGCATCGCAGTCTCCATCGCATACGCCGACGAGACACGCGAAAACGTAACATCAGTTTCGAGTGGCAACGAATCATCTACATCGGCTGCCAGCACGTCTTTCACAATTTCAGCAAGTTCCGCGGGCAAGCCCTGATTCAATAACAAATCGACAACTTCCTGATCGGTGGGACGCGGTGCAGTTATCGGCTGGGAAAAGAGACCGTCAATGCGAGCCTGCATCAGCGAGTCATGAACTATGATGTCGGAGAACACTCGAGCAGAGGCAGCGGCAAGTTCAGCAACGGCTGCCAGTTGAGCCGCCTGCCAGTCGGTCCGGCCTGCGTCCTGTGCGCCGACGGCTCGGTCGTAACTAGTAGCCACGGCAGAATCGAGATTGGCCATTATCGTAGACCTGTGACTCCCAAAGCCAACGAATCCAGAGCCAGAATCCGGTGGCGGCATATTGACAATATCGGCCGCAATAATGACCTCCGTAAAGTTTGGATCGGGAGGATCGACGGCTGTTTCAAACGACTCCTTGTTTGTTTTCGCTAGGTCCCGAATACGATTGCTCCGCTGCGTCAGCCCTGCCTCCTCATCGTCGGTGATTACATCATCCGAAGCGATTAAGGCTGCATAATCCGGAAACTGGTGTACCTGGAGTCTGATATGCGCAGTATGCACCTCCAACGCCTTCAATGCCGAATGATTCTCGGGTGGCACAACTAGTTTGAGCTCGCCCTTGGTGTCGAACTGAGACTTGTCCGCACCTGCCTTTGCTTGTACATGAACGACACCAGTGTACGCAATCGATGCGGAGTCAAGAGTATTCGGCATATTGAACACCTCCAGCGCGTCGACTGCGTCTTTGACCTCGAGAAGTTCTGCACCAATCCCAGCCAGCGGACTGCCACGCAGGACAAGTAGAATGTCTGCAAGTCCAAAGACCGCATCCGCCAGTGATCCACCCTCCTCAAGCAGCGCTTGGGTGGCTGTCCGAAAATCCGTTGGCACCCAGTTCCAGGTCCTATTAAACGATCCCTGTCCATCAAGAGCACCAATCGCAATCGGTACCGCACTATGACCAAATGGTAGAAGAATCGGAGAAAGTGGCGAGCCGCGGAAACTACGGTCTGCCAGTCTCCCCGTCAGCGCATCATACCGGTCCGTCGCGGAATGGGTGTCTCGTACGAGGTCGGGACGCGTGACTTCATTCCAATCAATCCAGATGCTAAGCGGAACAGGCGCCTTATTCGTCACCTCTAATCCAACACTGTACGGCTTTTTGCGCTGGGGATCGCCGTTTTTGCTTAGGTCCCCAGTCACGCGCACTTTCACATCAGGGGCCAGGTTCGGAAGGTCGAGACTGAGCTGGTTATTGGACTGTTCATTCGTTTCGAAGATAGTGCCGCGCCCATCGCCCCCAACCCATGGATCGAAGACTACCGTTACGGAACTCGTTTGCATCGTTGGCGGATTGAACGCTGCAGCAGTAACGAATGCATCCGTTTCGGCCGGATCTGCTTTTATTGTCATGTTTACCGCTGAAACGTTCGCGGCCCAGTAAACTTCGACAGGAATCTTTTCTGTGACAAAGCCGCGCTGTTTCACGGAATACTCAATGTCAAGTCCGCCGTTGATCTTATTCCAAACCAATGACTTTAAAACCAAATCCGTTTCCAGCTTCAGAGTACTGTAGTTGTTCGAATCGTCATCGCCATCGATGAGGCCAAGCTTGCCTTCTTTCGAACCGCCAGGAATGTCATCTACATGGAGGACAAGGTGGGTCGGCTTAACGCCCTCGGTAGGCATGGACAACTTTTTGATTGGCACTCTCATTTTGCCGTCTTCCTCTGCTCTGGACTGATACGCCAGTTGACGGCGCCCCTCAAATGTTCCGTCTACTGACCAGTAAAGTCCCAAGTCAACGGTCGGCTTGCCGGGAAGTAAATCGAGTGGAGTATATTCAATTTTCAAATAATCGTCGTTAGCTGTGGTTGAACTTTCGTACACGACCTGTTTCGCCCGCAGGTCACACGAAACTGTGGTAAGGTCGAAGTACCAATACCCTGTCTCCGGCCTTGGCTCCGGGCGGATTTCATGCCACCCCAAATACATTACACCGTCCGCATCGACCGCGATTTTGACTTCGTCGAACCAATTTCCTTCGCTCGCCGGCGTATCCGACCGGTGGGTAAGCTCAAAGTCACCCGATGAAATCGAGCCCTCTAGCGACGCAGGCAGCTCGAAACGGTAATCCCCAACTCGAATTACGATAAAGTCATCACCAAAGACGCCCTCGATATGCCGCCCGTTAGAAACTGGTTCGCTACTTTCTAAACTCTCCAATTCTCCCTCAAAACAGGTGGCGGACAGCGTCATTCGCTGCTCAAGCGATTCGATTCTCCGTCGAATTGACTTTGATCTGTGGTGATTTCTCGTAGTTCGCATCTCTTTGTTAGCCTCTCAACGGCCATGCCGATCTATAACAATCTGCGTGAGACGCTGATTCTATCCGCAACACGCAGGCCTCGCTAGCGTTATTGCAACCTTCGCCGGACTGCCGCGGGTGGTGACGGCCAATGACTAAACTTTCCAAAGTTTTGCCGGACTCCTCCGACACGGTTGGCGTTCGTTAAGCTAGTTTCCAATACCTAATCTTTTTACGCTGCAGGCCGGTCGCCGGCACTCCCGCCACTGCCACCCCTTGCACCGATCCCCCCACTGCACACCCCACCACACAGTCCAGCCAGTGATTGTCGAACCGCTCCGGCCCCTGTTTCCATTCGTCCACCGTCCGGCCACGCCCCTCAGTCTTCACGCGGTATTCAGCCTTGAGATGCTCGGCAAACAGCCGGTGCAGATCCGGCCTCTCACCGAAGAGTGATAGACATCCTCGCTGGCCCATCGGCACGGCTAGCCGGCTGAATACGAACGACTTCCAGTAATTGGTGTCGTACAGCACATGCCGCACGGCCCGCCGCCCCTCCACGTTGGGAATCCGCCAGTTATGGCCCACGCGGTCACCAGGCTTGCGACGGTATTCGGAGAACGGATTACTCGATGCCCCGACGTACCGTCCGTGACTGGGCAATACGATCGCGGAGAATGGAGACTGCTGGCAGAACTGATAGACCACGTCGGTGCTGGCTCCCCAGTTGGCGTCGACCAAGCACCGCTCGACGCGGAGCCGGGCGCCGTCATCCCGCGGCCATTCCCGCGTGAGCAGTTGCCTGGTGGCCGCATCCAAACCACCATAGATCGCCCCTTCCAGGCTCTGAATGCCTAGGCTGCTGCTCAGGGTATGCTGCGCCGAACGGAGCACGAAATACGGTCGCCGCTGGTCGGGATAAGTGCCGTAGTCCAGGACGTAGCCGGTGAAGTCTCGCTCCCAGCCGATGACGACGTAGAACAGCAGCGTCGCCTGGACGTCGATGAACGCCGTGATGTGCTCCACGCCCAGCGGTACCTGGCCACGCTTGAGCCGGTTCAGCTTGCCGGCGATCTGATCGGCCGACACCTCCTCGCTCTCCGCATTGGATTCCGCCAGAGGTTCGTTCTGATATTCGGCAAAGAACGCTGCCTCGTCCCGCAGACGGATATTGATTGCATGCTGAATCGCTGACAGCTCATCGTGCTCGTACCGCTGCGGCCAGGCCACGATCGCTCCGGCATCCATCGCCTCCCGATGCTCACGGTAGAACTCCGTGGCCAGCCGAATGTCTCCGTAGGTCTGCAGGCTCTCCACACGCAGCTCGGCATAGTGCCGCCAGCGTTCAGCGTCGGTGGGGAAGGCGTAGACCATCTTGGTCCGCTCACCATCCCACTCCGGATGCTTCTTGCGATCGAGGATATTGTCCGCCATATCCCCGGGGCGGATCACGGTGCACGGCATCACGCCAGCGATCTTCTTGCCTGGACCGGCCAGACCCAGAATCGCCCCGGCCAGAATGGCCTCTCGCGAGGCGCACTGGGAAATAGAACGAGCGGATTCGTCCGTCTGCGGATCGTCGATGATCACCAGCGACGGGCGAACCGACAGGCCATCGGACCGCTTGAACTTCATGCCGCGGATCCGACCGGTGATGCCGGCCACACGGATCACTCCGCCACTGGCCTTGCTGCCGGCGATGGTAGGCAGCACGATCTCACGAGCCGTCCAGCCGATGTGGGTGCGATCGCCCTGATATAGCTGACCGCTGGCGCGATTGGCGATGCCGTCCAAGCAATGGATCGGATAGACCACCTCCGGAAAGTCCTCGAGCAACAGGTCATTGCCGGCCAGTTCGGCCTTGATCGAATCCAGGCTGTCTTCTGCGTGGCCTTCGTCGCTGCCGATCAGACACACGAAGTCTCGATGCCCGTAGAGCAGAGCCCAAATGCATGCGATCTCACAGATCGTCGATTTACCGCTACCGCGCGGCATCGCCATCGCGAAGAGTCCGCCGCGCAGCACCGCCTGCTCCACCTTGCCGATCACCTTCAGATGATCGGGCGACCACGCCAGGCTGAACGAGAGCGGGAAATACGACTCGCAAAAGTAGCGGAAATCCTCGCTGGCCTGACGCTTGCGGTCGGGATTGACGACTGACGGCAGCTGGCCGATGTCGCGACCAGCCTGCGCCAGCGCCGCTGCCCTGGCTCGAGCCCGTTCCTTAATCTTCTCGTAGGGATCGACTTCCGATTCGGGTTTCGGCCGATGCCGTTCCTGCACCAGCCAGGCGGCGTAGCGTAGGAGATCGACCGTACTACCTTCCCCGATTCGCAGTCCGGCTCGGTTGCGATGCCGCAAGAGCTGCCGTTCGCTGACCACCTCGCCCAGCGGCGTGGAATTCAGCATGCGGCACAGTTCGGCCGGCCGGAGCTTGCGGGGGTCAGTCGCCACGCCCCATCTCCTTCACGAGCCACGCGGTGTACTGCACCAGGCTTAGCGTCCCATCGGCGTTCTGCGGAGCGCCGTCTTCCACATCTTCCTGAATCTGCTCGGGGGGGACCTGGATCCGGGCCGCAGCCGACAGCAGCTTGGCCAGCTGCGCGGCGCTAAGCCGGTTCGGATCCAGCGTTCCGGTGTCCTCACTCATGGCACAGCCCCCGCCAATTGCCCCACGTCGTCGCACCGGTGCCCACGTGTCGCGACGGTTTCGGACGATCGGCCAACGTATCCCCAGTCCGCCAAAGGGCGAATGTGGGCCAACACGGAAACATGCTTTCGGGCACGCCAGAGGATGGGTGTTTTCACATGCGGGGCGGCCCGAGAACTTTTCCGAATTCCAAAAAATGTCGCCCAGCAGCGCTTGATGTCTCGGCGAATCGCTGGCTGATGTGTGTCATGGGGACCACGAAACGAAATTGCGGAGCACGAAAGATGAACACGCGAAATCAAGACCACGAAGACCTGGGCGACGACCTGCGAGTCACGAAGGTCAGCCGCCGAGCCTCCGGGGGCGGAACCTGGATCTGCGGCACGATCGCCGGTCACAGATTCGACGCCCTGGTGTTTCCCGAACACGCCGAGAGTGATGAATACGAGCTGGGTCGCAGCCGAATCTCGAAGCTCTGGATCCAGCGGATGGCCGATCAACAGACGACCTTCAACTGGGACCGCGGGTTGGACCAACCGGCCGCCGACGAGCTCACCCAGCGAATCGTCGATTTCCTGGCCGCAGGTTTGGCGGACAACGTCTACGGCGAGTAACCCATTTTTCAGCAGAGGAGCAAGACCATGACCATCGACCAATTGATTGAGCGCCTCGAAGAATACCGCGAGGTCTTCGGCGGCGACACGGCCGTCCGACTGATGACGCAGCAGAACTGGCCCTTCGAGAACAGTATCGAGGGCCTGGTGTCCGGCGAGGAGATCAACGAATCGACGGACGATGACGACCCGAACGACGACGAGGATGTGGACGACGACAACGTGGTCTACATCTGCGAGGGCCAGCAGCTGGGCTACGGCTCGCAGCGGGCCTGGGACCTGGCGTACTGAACGACGCGTGAATTTCCGACAACCATTTCCGTTTCTTTTCACAGGAGCATGACGATGACCGCAACCAAGAAGACCACCTCGAGCAGCAGCAAGACGGCCAAGGCGAAGGGCAAGCCGGCCGTCGCACCCAAGGGCAAGAAGCCGGCGGTGCCGAAGATGATTGATGAAAAACCCGCCAAGGCCAAGACGGAGAAACCGGCGAAGACGGCCGTCGAGCCGGGGCCCAAGAAGCTGAGCGCCCTGGACGCCGCCGCCAAGGTGCTGAGTGAATCCAGCGAACCGCTGACAACCAAGCAGATGATCGAGGCGATGGCAAGCAAGGGCTACTGGACCAGCCCCGGGGGGAAGACTCCTCACGGCACTTTGCATTCTGCCCTCTGCCGGGAGATAGCCAGCAAGGGTGAGGCCTCTCGGTTCCGCAAGGCCGACCGAGGGAAGTTCGCCGCGACAGTCGCAACCACCTGACGGGCCAAGACTCGCCGATTCCCCAGGACACGCCCCACGTTGCCCACGTGCGGGCGTGCTCTGGTGACGGGGGTCGCTGGCCAAGTTCACGGACCGATCGCACCGTGGGCCAACGTAACGCCCCACCGACCCCAACCGTTCGGAGCACCTTCTATGACGACCTACTACGTGGCCACCCTGGCCCGCTACGTGCTGGTGGAAGCCAGCGACGAGCACGAAGCCCAACAGCTCGCCGTGGACGCCCTGCGGCAATTGGCACCGGAGGACCTGGTCCGCGTCCGCACGATTCGGCCGGCAACCTCGGGCGAAATCAGCCTGTGGCAATGGCATCAACGCATGCTCGCAGCGGAGAATGAAGAATGAGAACGCCTACGATGACGACTCCACGTTTCGGTGACCGCGTCCGACTGATTTCCATGCCCGACGATCCGGATCCGATCGCCCCTGGTCAGATGGGTACCGTCAATCAGGTCTGGCAGCACGGATCGGGACGCGACACCTGGTGTCAAATCGATGTCTCCTGGGATGACGGCCGAACGCTGATGCTGGTCACGCCCCCCGACCAATTTGAAATCATCTCGGGCGACAAGTAATCAATCGGCAGCTTCAGCTCCCGGGCGATGTCGATCTCCGCCGCGACGCCACGGCTATCTTCCCAGCCGTCGAGCATCAGCACGATCACCTGGTCACAGCGGCGGAGATACTCCTGGTCGACGCGCTGCCAGAATGCCCAGTCCGTCGGCAGACCGTAGCTTACCAGCGGGTGGCTGTGTACGATGGGCGAGAAGACGGCATGCCCGGCGTGCAATAGCTGCACCAGCGCCTGGCAGGCGTCGTCGTAACGCTGCTGGCGGACGGCGGCGGAATCGTGAGAATACGGGCTGGCGAGGTAGATCATTGCATCACCGCATGCCGGCTTCACGTGGTTTCATCGGAATCGGTGACTCGCCAGTTCGCTCCAAGACAGCGGGGATGCCGGTGAATCTCTGAAACCTGTCAGCGATGGTATCGCAATACGCTGTGTCGATTTCCATCAGAAATGCTCGTCGTCCTGTCTGTTCACAGGCGATCAGCGTGGAGCCGCTCCCGCCAAACAGATCCAAGACGTTCTCGCCAGGCAACGAAGAATACTGAATAGCCCTGACTGCGAGCTCAGCAGGTTTGCCAGTTAAGTGCTCGAGCTTCTGCGGCGGAATCTTCTTGACGTGCCAGATGTCCGTGATATTATTGGGGCCATAGAACTTGTGACCCGCTCCCTCCTTCCACGAGTAAAAGCAAATCTCGTGGGCACCGAGGAAATCTTTGCGCGTCAAAACTGGGTGCATCTTGTCCCAGATCACGGCCTGGCTGAAGTAGAGACCCGCTCGTTTCATCGGTCCAGGATAAACTCCGATGTTTCCGTAGCCTCCCCAGATGTATGCAGAGCGACCTGGCAACAGCACGCGAGCGAGATTACCGAACCATTGATCCAGCAGCCGTTCGAACTCCTCATCGCTGACGAAGTCGTTCACGAGCGGTCGATCCTTGGCTCTCATCTTGCGTTTGGCAGTCGGAGCTTCCACAGTTGCAGTGCCGCTATGCTTGCCTGACTTCTGCATGGCCGCTGTGAAGGCCGCCATCCCCTGATCGTTCTTCAGCTTCTTGGCGGCGGCATCGTTGGAGAATGAACTGAGCCCGGCGGCGATGGCGTTCTTCGACCGGGGCTCGACCTTCACGTTGTACGGCGGATCCGTGTTCACGAGATGGATCGGCTGGCCGTCGAGCAAGCGGTCGAGGTCGGAGACGGAGCCGGAATCACCACACAGCAGTCGGTGGTTGCCCAGGATCCACAGGTCGCCTGGCTGCGTGACCGGCTCGTCTGGCGGTTCCGGAATGTCGTCCGGATCGGTAAGACCTTCCTTGATGTCGCCGCCGAGCAGCTTGGCGAGCTCCTCCTGGTCGAATCCCAGGAGTGTCAGGTCGTACTCAGCGGACTGGAGATCGGCCAGTTCGATCGGCAACAGATCGAAGTTCCAACTGGCGATCTCGTTAAGTCGGTTGTCGGCCAGTCGGTACGCCTTGACCTGCTCGGGCGTCAGGTCGGTGGCAACGTGGACCGGCACCTTCGAGAGCCCCAGCTTCCGCGCGGCCAGCAGACGGGTATGTCCGACCACGATGATGCCGTCGCCGTCCACGACAATCGGTTGTCTCCAGCCATAGGCCTCGATCGACCTGGCCACCGGTCCGATGGCATCTTCGTTGTGCCGCGGGTTCCGCTCATAGGGCTGCACCCGGTCGATGTCCCACATCTCGATTTTCATCAAAACTCCCTTATTACTGCGGAATTACGGCCATTCAGTGACCCGGACAAAGCAAAGAAGGTCTGTGTAGGACTGGGCGTGCTCCCCGTGGGGGGGTATTTGGTTATTTTGGGTGGTAGGACCCATAAAAGGCCCTAGCTAGCCCACTGACGCGACTTATTCGGATACGGTACAATCTGTCCACTTTTTACTGTACGTGCGTATAGTGGCCTCCTAGGGGCCTTAAAACGCGAATCGGGGTCAATGATTGTTCCACCGTGACAAACTTGCTCTGGCACTTGCGGCAACGCCGACGGCGCACCACGCGCCCGTCACGCTGATGGGTCTTCATCACATGATGGTTGGTCGACAGACACACTGGGCAACGTAGACCGGCGCCGATTGATGCTCGTTGACGTGGCATGGTCACTCCGTGATGACGGGAGGTTTCGGCGGTGCTTCCTGCCCACCGTGCCGATAGTACTCGTACCACACGCCGGCCATCGCCAAGGCGATCAAGCCGATCACCAGCCATTTCAGCACGCTCACATCGTTCTTCGTCGCGTCGCCCCCCACCGTGTCACCGATGTTGATGTCGATGTTCTCGGTGTGCTGGTGGGCCGACAGCTCATCCATCCGTCGCTTCATCACCACGAACTCCGCCTGCAGGGCCTCGATGTGCCGGATCACGCGCTGGTGCTCCTCTCGCAGCTCGGCCGACTCGCCCTCCGGCAATTGCCGAATGTGGCAGAGCACGGCCGCCCCCTGACCAGAGTCATCCCGCAATAACCAGCACCAGCACTGGCAGGTGACGTATTCCTTGCCGCCTCGGACGACATAGCGATGGACCTGATACAGGTGATCGATGCGGCCTTCCACCAGCCAGCGCAGCTCGTTAAGCCAGCTGAGCTGATCGTCCTGGGCCAGGATCGACGCCGATCGACGGCCCACGAGCTCGAAGGTCGAGTAACGCAGCAGCGCTGCGAAGCCGGTGTTTACGTCCGTGTACCGGCAGTCTGGCTCAGTGTCGACCAGGGCCAGGGCCACGTGGTCGGATCGCCAGAGAGTGTGGAATGCGTGAGAACCGAGGACCGCGTCAATGGGTGGGCTCCTGCCGACCATCGTGCGGAGCGTCTTTGCTCATCAGATCATTATATCAGCGCGACAACACGATGCCAGCGGCGCAGGAATACGAAACTCGAGTGCGAAGTACCAATTGAGCCCGCGTCGCGCCGCTATCACATCTGAATATCGTCGGCGGCTGCCTGTGACGAATAGCAAGGGTCACCGCGACCGTCGTCTCCGCTGCATGAGTCCCAGCATACCTAACATGCCTAATAGGCCCGTACTTGGCTCAGGGATACTTGCGACGCGAAAACCCTCGAAGCCGTCGAACCCGTGCGACGGGGAGGCATCCCTGACGCGGCCCGACGCGGACAGGTAGTCGGGGCCGTTGTAGTTCCAAAAGCCCCCCCGCAACCCGCGGACGGACGAACGGCCATCGTTCAGGAGATCATATTCGGTTTCTTCCCACTCCCAGACGTTACCCGATTGAGCCATCGTCCCATAGGGACTCAGCCCTCCGGCTTGCGTGATGTCAGCGGGACCCTGTTTAAATTCTCGGAGCCATACCGCCGTGCCAGGGTTGGTGCCGCTGGCCACGGGAGTGGGCACTGAGTCGCTCCCTGTGGCGTAGTTCCAATAGCCCCCAACCCCACCATTCGCGTTCGGATCGTAAAAAGCTGACTTGTACCACTCGTTCACACTCGGCAGAAAGTAGTGAGCCTGGCTGTTGCGGAACAGGTTGTTCGCGTCGTACCCGGGATCAGTCGGCTTCCGGAGAATGATGTCGCCATTGGGATCGTAACCAACGTCCCCCGGTTGCTTACCGAACTTATAGGCAGCCGGATAACCCTGGCTCGTGTTCAGGTAATTTACAAATCGAGCTGCTTCATTCCAACTGACTCCCGTCGCCGGCGTGGCTGGACGTGCTCCGCCGGTCACGCCCGACATGGGGTGCAATGTAATCCCCAGGTTACCCTCCGCATTGGCCTTTTCAATCGCTTCCCGACTGATTTCGTACTTCCCCATCCGGTAAACGTAGGGAACCGAACCTGCCGGATTGGGAGCGCCCGTCGTATCGACCGGATTCCCCGGGTTACCGATCGTCACGAAATCGATGGTGAACTGATTGTTACCCGCCCCAAAGGTGTCGGCCAACAGGGCCGGCGGAGTGCACAGGGCGGTAAGAAGCAACAGAAGGCAAATCTTCGCAGTTAGCATTGAAGCAATACCTCACCGGTGGATCGCCAGAGTTCCCAGGGCCCCATTATTGGCTCCCCACTGGTGGGCCGCAAGCCTCCAGCTACGCCCCCTCCACAATCTCCGCGATCAGCGTGGCCACGTTGTAGGCCGACTGCTCGCAGCTCTCGGCCAGGTTCGGATTGTCCCTGTCCTGTCAGGTCAGCAAATGCAGCACCTGTTAGAGACCTTGATATCTTCGATTGACTGGGGCAGACTACTCAGCGAGATGCATCGCATCCAGTCCGCCAGTACGGCATTTGGCCGCACACGGCTCGCAAGTGGGAACAGCGGGCCAGTCAGGGGCGTTTGGCAGCCACGACGCTGACAAGCGCCCCTATTTATTTGCCCCCATAACTCGCACAGGATCTGCGGTGGGCCAGCGAGTCAGCTGCTGAAGGTCTGTCGGCCGCGAATCTGGCTCAGAGCCGTCGCCCGCATGCCATCCAGCGCTCGACCGATCCTGCTCGATACCACGATCAGGGAAACCCCGACGACGAACAGAGACGCGAAGGTGAATGCCTCTCGGCCCAGAAGCACACCGACAATGGCCGCCAGCAGTGTGATGACGCCCAGTGCCGAAACGATGCTCAGCGACACTCCAATCCAAGGCCGATTCTTACCCTGTCGGGCCAAGTCGCCACCGATACCGCCGGCAATTCCCACGAGCGCGCCCCCGACAGACCCCACGATCGCTGCCCCCAGCCGCCACATTAGGTCTTGATCGCCCATCGCACACACCCTCCGGATCACAGTTTCGGATTCAACGACGCTCAGTCATCTCCCGCTCCGTCACCGATAAGGCCAGTGGTATCCAGTCAGACCGACTATCGACCCCTTCGCGCTATTATGGTCTCCTCCCCAGTGGGGTCGCAAGTTTCTTCTGCCCCAGTCCCTTTCGTGGACTGGTCTATTCCACGCCTGGGCTGATACTCCCCACACCAGTCGCAAGCCATGACCTTGGGAAAGTCGGCGTAGCAGCGCCAGTCGTCGCCATGCCGATCCTTGACCAAGCCCCCGACCCGAGGCGGGTACCGATGGCACTCGCCCGGTTCGCACTCGTCGGGCCAGGGCCCCGTCACATCGTGCCCCGACTCCGGCGTATAGAATCGACAGTCCCAACAGGCGGGCTGGAGGGGAGGCGAATCCAGCAATTTATCCTCGGGGCTCTTACGCGTACGCGCGGGCACAGGTGTGTGTGAGTGTGTATGAGGAAATGATATATTATTATTATATATATCTAAGCCCTTTCCCTTTAAGGACTTAGGTCCATTCCCCTCGTTGTGGCTATCCTGGTGCATTCTCTATTCCTCCTCGTGATATTGGATTGACGGGTCCATTCAGCGACTGCGGGATATCGCACCGCAGCGAATCGCTCACGTTCCAAGTAGCCAGTAGATGGTTCCAGGCCGTGTCTTCGAGGGCGACGGTGCGCATTCGACGAGCCGCTGAGTCCTCAGCAACCGGACGACTTCACAGTGGTCGCTGGGCTTCCAGGGCAGCCGGCGGCTCAGCTCCCATTCCGGCATGGGCTGATCCCCTTTCCTGTCACGCCAGGCCCGCAGCACTCGCACCATCTCCTTGGCCATAGCGTCGAAGTCGTTGCGGCTGACGTGGCTGCCGGCCATGAACAGCATCCGCCGAGTCTGGTGGGCTACAAAATCGGCTGCCCATTGGGCTGCTTCGACGGTCACGATCGGCTGTTCGCGATTCGCACTGCATGCGTACACGAGTGCCAATCGGCGAGCCTTTTCGTACGCCCGGGCCCAGATCGCCATCCCGATTTGATCATCGCGTCCCTCGGCGAACGCGTATTCCTCATCCCCCCTTTCTCGCAATCGCCGCAATACGTCGGCAGCTTCGGCAGTGTCGCCGACAACGCGCGGTCTGGGGTGCCATTTTTCAAAATTGCCCGTGCTTCCCGGTCGGAAGTCGGCCCACCACTCGGCAGCTTTGAGAACTGATTCCGGCAGTTCAGTGGCTTTGGCATCTTGCCCCCTCCGCCGTTTACCTGCCTCGAGAACCAGCATCCGGGCGAAGAAACCGTTGGAGAGCATTTTGAGCGACAGAGCCTCGTAATAGTGCTGGGGAATCGCTGTTCCAAAGACGCACAGACAAGGCTGGTCGATGACGCCGTGTTCTTTGCCAGCTTTGACTCGCATGGGATACACGGCATTCGTGCTCGAATACATCTTGAGCAGCACGTTCATAATGCTTTCGTGTCGGGCATCCTTAGCCTGATTGATTTTGGTCATCATGCCGTCAATTTCGTCTGTCTGAAACAACACCGACGGACTCAGGAAAAGCCGGTCTTCAATCCCCTCGCCGCTAGCGAATGAATCGCCCAGGCAGTCGCCCATGCCGACGTGAACCAGGATCCGCTGATTCACCTTGCGCGGAAAATCCTTGCCGGCGCCCGAGTTGGCCAGCCCCAGCAGGTACAGGGTCGTGCGGTTGTCGGACTCGTCTCGCACCTTGCGGCCGGCGAGCACTGCCTGGAGGGCCATGGCCCCGCAGAACGCGAGCGACGGTTCTGGGTACGGAGCAGACCGGAGCGTATAGTCCATCACCTCCGACACGAACCCCGGCACGCGCAGTAGATGCTCGGGGGTGGGCCCGGGATCGTGGACCGCCGGAGTCTCCGGCTCGGGATCCGGCTCGGCGAATACCTGGTCCCAGTGGTTCTCGGCGATCGCCACTGACAACTGGTCGGGCTCGTACCTGGCGATGTTCCGCGCGATCCGCTCAACTTCCCGCTGCGGCAGCGGGGGCGAGCAGCGATCGGCATTCGTGCGCTCCAGGGCCGCCAGAATCTCCGCGTGGCCCATCCCGACCCGGCGCATGGTGCCGGCCAGGCTCGCCAGCGTGGAATTGCGCTGACCGCTGGGGATGGGGTTGCCGCCGAGCGCCGGGGTCGTCGATGATCCTGGACCGCTCCGGTCAGTGCTCAGGCTGTCGAGCATCGCCACGAGCCAGGTGGGCGGTTCGGGCAATCGGTCGGGCGCCACCAGCTCGCAGTCGTCGATCCAGCGGTACGATCCGTCCGACCGGCGCGACGGCGGGACGACGATATATCCGCCATTGGCGCGAGTGTCGACGCATTCCGCCAGGCGGCTGGTGGTGCACGACCAAGACCTGTCCGCCGGCTGGCGGAAGATATGGTGTCTGCCCCCACCAGGGGTCAGCGACGTCGGCGCCGCCATGAGCTGCAGTCGCAGATCCGGCCGATCGGCCAGCCACGGATTGGCCGGCCCGTCGATGTCGATCACCACCAGACCCGCGGTCGCCAGGCCGATGCAGGCGTGCGGATGACGCGCCCACCAGCGTTCGATCTGGTCGAGATCCGTGACGGCGTCCTTGAATCCGTGCTCAGTGAGCGGCGCCGGGTCCTCCTGGTTGGCGCACGGAAACGCGGGATAGCCCATCTCGGCGTAGGCCAGGGCGGCCTCGAGCATACTGTGCATATCGTCCTCCTGAAAGGCGTTGGTCCTATTCGTTCAAGCCTCGCCCGGCGAGCAGCGGCAGCACGTCTCGCACTGGCCACAGTCCTGGCACTCAAACTGGCACTGAGCACATTTCGGGCACGTTTCGGCGTCCTGCATGGTTGGTCACTCCTTCAACTCAAAAAGGGATGTCGTCGTCCTCGATCGCCCCGCACGGATCCACCGGCGCCGGGATTTCGCCCAGCTGGTGATCGACGATCCGGTCGTACTTCTCGCCGGCGATGCTGCGCACGGTGATTTGGTAGGTGGGGGCCACGCCGCCTCCGCAAGCGATGTCGACCGCCCGCTCGGCCGTGTCGGGAATCGGATCGGCCGACCGCTTGGCCCACCACTCCTCGGCCTTCAGGCGGGCGTAACCCTGATGTTCGAGACAGACGTATTCGCTCTGCCAGCGATTGAGCCCGATCCGGTAGTCGACCCGCATGGAGCGAGGGGCATCGTCCGCCGCGCCGCGCTTGCTGTGGACCCGGTAATAGACGTCGTGGACCTCGAACTCGGTGTCGGTCACCTGGCCCGAGAGGATGCCGGCTGCACTGGCCTGCGCCTCGTGTTTCTGCCGATCGGGCGGGGGAAACGCGAACCCACACTCGGGACAATTAGCGAATCCGGCCGCGATGACGGCTTGGCACTGCGGACATTCCTTGGCTGGCGCCGAGCCCTGACCGCCTGAGCGGGTTGTGATCGACAGCTGATCCACGGGCCCGTGCCGCAGCACGTTGCCGCCGAAGTCGAGCACTAGGCAGTTCTGCTTCCCGGGATGGAGCCGGAAACCACGACCCACTTGCTGATAGAACAGTCCGGCTGACTGGGTCGGGCGTAGCAGGGCGACGCAGTCAATGTGCGGCGCGTCATAACCCGTCGACAGAACATCGACATTCGTCATGAACCGCAGCTGGCCCGCCTGGAACCTGGCCAGCGTCTGGTCGCGTTCGCGGCTGGGAGTGGCGCCGGTCACGAACCCGCATTCGATGGAATGCCGCTCAGCCAGGACGCGGACGATGTGTTCGCCGTGGCGCACCCCGCTGGCGAAGATCAACACCGCCTGGCGGTCATGTGTGTGCTCGACGATTTCATCGCAGGCCGCGACCACCAGCGAATCGTCGTCCATGAGGTCCTCCACCTCGGAGGCCACGAACTCGCCCCCGCGCACGTGCAGCCGGCTCGTGTCCGCCTTCGCTCGCCCGGCCTTGGTCACCAAGGGACTCAAAAACCCTTCGACAATCAGCTCCCGTACGCCGACCTCGTGACAGATGTGATTGAGAAAGCCATCTGGCGTGCAGATCGGCCCATCCTTGAGCCGAAACGGCGTGGCCGTCAGTCCGATCACCCGCAGACGCGGATTGACCACCTTTAGGTCCGAGAGGAACTTGCGGTACATCCCCTCATCTTCGGGGCTAAGAAGGTGGCACTCGTCCACCAGCACAAGATCGAACGGCTCGAAATCGCAAGCCTTCCTCCAGATCGACTGGATGCCGGCCACGATCACGGGCTCCTTCTGATCCCGACGTTTCAGGCCTGCCGAGTAGATGCCCACCTGCAACTGTGGATCCAGCCTTCGCAACTTGTCGGCGTTCTGAGCAAGTAGCTCTTTCCGGTGTGCCAGAATCAACACCCGCCCGTCCCACAATGAAGTGGCGTCGGCCGCGATTCGGGCCATTACTAGGGACTTTCCGGACCCTGTCGGCAGCACTACCACCGGACTGTCGTCGCGCTCCCGCAGATGCCGATAGACCGCAGCGACCGCTTGCTCTTGATACGGACGCAACATAATGAAAAACCTCGTTTTGCCAGACCTTTCCCAGACACGCCTAAACAAGCCCAGCCGTGCCGCGACCTGCCTAGCCGCACCTATTACTTTCATCGTTTGAGCTGAGCCTTCGTTCGAGATTGTGAATCTCCCGATCGAGGTACCAGCGAGCCTTCTTGAGGTCCTCTAGCTGTGAGCCCTTCCGGGCGGCTCGGGCGATGTACTTGGTCACGCAGCCCAGGTGAAAGCCCAAGTGCCACGACTCAACAACTTCGATCGGCTGGATGCTGTAGTCGTAATGCGCGGGATGCGAAATCGGATTATGTTTCGTCAACATTCGAGTACTCCTTGATCACTACACGGACCTTACCACCTGGCACCACGGACCGTCGCCGAATGACAATTCGCTCCAGTTGCGAGTCGTCGTGATAGGCGCCTCCGTGCGCGAGGGCGTCCAGCAAACTCTTGAAATAGTTGTCCAGATCGCGCCGACGCCGGTCTGGCGGATACACGTCAACCATGATCTCCAGCGGACCGCTCATCGGTCGCACGCCCTGGCTTCGCAAGAAGTCGCACACCTCCTTGCGAAACTGGCGCCCGCGCCGACTGAGAATCGTGCGATTGCCAACCCGCCGCCAAATGTGATTTTGGCTTGGAGGAAGTGCCAACCAAAACTCCAACGGTAAAACGACCATGCCATGCCTTTCCGTGCCTAGACTCGTTCCGCCATGCCACAGCTCGCCAATCCTGACCTCGCCACGCTAGAATCTGATCACCGTGCCCAGGGCGGTGTATTGCTGACGGCCTGCGGCGGTTGACCGCTGACCGACTCCCGCTTGGAATACCCTTTGATCTCGTTGGTGATCTCGCCCGTGTCCTCGCGCTTCTTGCACGCCACCTTGATCACCAGCGGCAGGTTGTGCAGCTCGACCGAATCACGAGGCTGCATCACTCCAACTGCCCGACACAGACTCGACAATTCGGCCCTGGCGAGCTCGACTGCCTTCGGGTTCGAGTTTTCGAGGTTCAGCCGAGACCAGACCTTGCGGCCCTTGCAGGGCCCCTCGATCACCTCGAACGTCAATGCGAGAAAGCTGCCGGTGCCTTGCCGGGTCGACTTCATCTCCGACTCGATGATCACTACCGAATACAGACCTGACGGAAGGGGGTCGAACTCCACCCGCGGTTCCACTTGATTCGCGTCGAAACCTTGTAGATTTGCCATTTCATGCGCTCCTATTGTGAAAAGTGGTTGGTAACTGAAAAAGTGAAAAGCCACGCCATGCCATGCCACACCGCGCCAAACCTAGGCTGGCCCCGCCGCACCGGTAGATTGAACAGTCGACAGACATGCGATGAATGCGTCCCAGTCCAGCGCCATCTCCGCAGGCAGTCCGAAACGGTTCTTCGCGACCCAGGCCGGGCTGCCGACGCACTTGAGCACGCGATCTTCTCCCGGCGCGCCGATTGGCACTGCGATTGACCGCTCACGCCCGAATCCTGTGTCTTCCGACTGAACGCGAAATCTCCAGCACGCAAGCAACACGGCGTCCACCCATTCGGTGACCAATGCCGCCGCGTGCTTGTGAAGTCGCGGAGAATAGCGGTCATAGCTGGGGCACAGCGGATCATCGGTTCGCACCACACACGAATGAGCCACCAGGATTACCGCCATGCCCCGACGTTCGCGCAGCTCGCCGAGTAGCTGGACGACTTGACGCCAGTAACTCAGCGCGTGTGTGTGGCCCTTTCCGAAACCCACTTGATCGATGTTCCGCACACCGAGATCCGCTGCACTCCGATCGCCGATCAATCGCTCGAGCCAATCCAAGGAATCGAGCACGACCGACTGGTACGAGTGATCTTCGAGCAGCAGCGATTGGAGGTGAGCCAGCACCTGTTCGTATGATTCAGCCAATGGAAAACGATCGCAGTCGATGCCGTCCAGGCCGTCCTCGGTGGGGACGAAGATCGGTTTGGGCGCCCGCGCAGCGAAGGACGACTTGCCAATTCCCTCCACGCCATAGATCAGGATCCTGGGCGGCTTGTTGGACACGCCCCGCTGGATCTTGGACAGTTCGCTCATGGTCATTGCTCCGATGGATGTGAGTTGATAGGGTCTACAGAACTTCGATCTGGCTGAGCTGGACCTGGCCGTCGGCGTCCGCTTCCAGCAGCCAGCTGCGGTAATCAACGCGGACCACACAGCGGCTGCTCGGTACCGCCAGGCGCTGCACATCCTGCAAAGCGGCATTGGATTCCTTCGTGGCGAGCTCCAGGCGGTCCTGGGCCTCCACCAAGCGGCGGACGGCTACGTTGAGTCGGATGTCGTACAGGGTGTCGCTGGACACAGGGGATCTCCTATCAAATGGGAATTGAGGGACGGGAATCGGCGTCCGAGCGACTTGCTCAGAGCCAGTCAAAGGTGCGCAGCGACTCATAGCCGGTGGGCCAGGAGTCGGTGGCCATGCAGCTGCGGAGGCGGACCATCGCCTCGGTGTTCTCGCGCTCGGCGAATCCCAACGCGTCCTGCCCGACGAGCCACACGCCGCAGCGGAACGGCTCGCGTTTTTCCACCGCGATCAGATACACCGGCAGCGTCTGGCCGGTCACCTCGGTCACGATCGACCGGTAGAATGCCAGCTGGTGCAGGTAGTGGTACCGTCGAGCGTCGGCCTCGAACCACGTCAGGTTGTCCGACGTTTTCAGATCGACGATGCCGTAGTCCGGCGCGAGCCAGTCGAGCCTCGCCTGACACGCCAGGGAGTGACAGTCGCAGCGCAGCACTCCCTCCGGGATCCCATCGCTCAGCAGTTCCACCGCCAGTTCGTGGGAGCGGACCGCGTCGTTCATCCGCTGGACCAGTTCCGCCTGATCCTCGGAGAGCACGGGCTTGCCCACCTCGGCGGCCCAGTCGGCGAAGGCCTTGGTGCTCGCGCCGAACGGCTGTCCGGTCTTCGGATTGATGGGTCCTCCCACCGCGTACTGGTCGTCAAAGACCTCGGGGCCCTCGAGGATGAGGGTGTGCGCGGCGCGGCCCACCAGGTACGCCGGCCGGTCCTCGTCCACGATCTGGCCCAGCTGCCACTTTCGGTAGAGCATGGGGCATTCGCGAAAGGCCGCCAGGCGATGGCTGCTGAGGTATCGTCCCGACTGGGCGTGATAAACGTCCGCCGGTTCGCGGAGCAGGACGCTAGACCAGTCAACGTCGCCGCCAGTCCCGGGCGCTTGTTTCCATACCTGCGTGATATTCATACGTGAACCTCCCGGAACTGGCGGACAATCTGTGAAAGAAAACGGTGCGCCGAGCCGCTCATGATGCCCGCCCATCGGTATGCGGGGCCGAGCCGTCGGCGACGCGACGCACCTGGAAAGACTCCTCGCCGAATTCACGGACGAGCAGATTCGTGAAGACCTGCAGCACCCACATGCCCACCTTCGTCGTGGCGTCGACCACGATCGACCGGTGCTCTTCATCGACGTGGTAGCCGAAATCCAGCCGCATGCGAGCAACGCCGCAGAGCCCCTCCACCGCGAAGATGGAAAGTTGCAGCGTCATCTCGGCTTCCTCGATGGACGTCTCCGGTGCGATCTCAAAGCGAAACACGTTGGTGGTCATGCGAGTCTCCATGGCGAGTGAGAACGTGCGAACTGCCCACCTGGCTATATATGCCTCGACGGTGCAAGATGTCCGAATAATTCACACGTTTCTTGGCACAGCCCCAGGCGAGTAAAGTGCCGCCGAATCGCCGTGATGGCCTTTCCCACCTTGAATCGCGAAACGCCGAGCGACTGAGCTACCTTGGCCGGCCGGTGGTGCATGAGTTGCCGACAGATTGGCTGCAATTGAGCAGGTAAAGAAGTGATGGCAGTTTCGACGTCCGCCTGCCGCTCGAAGAGTTCCAGCGGTGACTGCGAACACACGCCCGTGCGACGGGCCAGGTCGTCGTGAGAAATCAAGGTGGCTAGTTCCACCTCGGAATCCGACCGGTGACGAATGGCTAGCGCGAGCGACAGGACCTGTGTACCGGGTGGTGCCAGTCGCACTTGGCGACGGCGGTGCCGCACGATCATGCCGACGGCGGAACCCAGAATGCACTGGATAAAAGTTCGCGGGCACGACCGTTTGGCATCAAATCGTTCAGCCTGCTCCCAAATCCGGAGAGTCAGTTCCTGGACCAGGTCATCCAGATCCGCTCGACGGAAGTCGCGTCGTCGCGATAACTGCCTGGCCTTCAGGCGGATCAGCCGCTGGGTGTACTCGGAGACAATCTCAGCTCGGATGGCGTCAACAGACATAGCTACCTCCGAGGTCCGGAGGCAGCCAGAATGGGCGCGACGGGCTGCGGTGCATCACCGCCTGAAAGACTCGTCGCGACTGCCGGATGTTTGCCTCACGGCCTCGGAAGGCCGCTGTGCTGTCGCACTTTGCGACGATCCCGCACGATTTTTAGCGGTCGTGCGACAGCACCTAAGTCATTGTCTCCTGGCGTTTTGCGACTTATCTCGAATTTTTCTGGCGCTGTCGCAGGAGTGCGACGCGACACCCCTCACAACTGAACTGCTATCCTCGGTCCGCATCAGCGCTGCCGCACCTCCGGCCCGATCGACAGCTCGCCGTACCTGGTCCTTAGACACCCCCCGACCGAGCTGCTCCGTCAGGTATTCCGCCGCCTTCCGCAGGGAATGGAACTGCAGATACGCCGACAGGAACACCTGATCCGACAGCTCCGACTTATGCACCGCTGTCACTTGCCGACGGATCATTACCGCCAGTTCATCGGGTGTGACCACGTCGGATGTTGCCGGTGTGCCGGTCGCATCGAGGCACGCCGCGACAGCCAGCGGATCAATCACCAATTGCCCCTGCTGGAGGTCAGCTATCTCGGCCAGAGCTATCAGCGGTGGAACGCCCGTCCAGAAGTCCGGAGGTGGAAGCCGATAGGGCACCAAGACAACCGGTCGACGACTTTGGACGATTGTGGATCGGACCTGGGTCGATGGTTCCAATGGCAGTCGCAGGGCCCAGAGAACATCCCGCACGTTTCCCTGCCACACGGTGCGGCCCAGTCGCCAGATTCGGGCTGGCACCAACTCTCGAGGCCGGCCTGAAAGCGCGAGTGCCGCGGCCAGTAGATGGGCCAGTTCGCCGACATTCACTGTCCACCGCTGCAGCTGCGTAGCTGTCAATTCGACGCGGAGATGCTCGGGGCAGGCAATGTAGTAACGCGTCGTCCCGTCAGGGTAATCGCGCACTACCACATCTTCGATGTGGTCCAGACACTCCGGGCAGCGCACACGGCTGGCCGTGGCCGCCGGGACCAGCAGCCCGGCGCCGAACAGCCACTCGCGCAGCTCTTCGGGCCAGGCCGCCAGCTCCAGCGCACTGATGGAGGGATCGCTGGCGTCGACCAGCGACCACCAGAGTTTCAGTGGATCAGGCACTGAGGATACCCCATTGCCGCAGACACTTTTCTCCGACTAGGCGATCATCGTCCGACTTCGACTTGAGATCGCAGGAACTGGGTGCCGCGATCGTGAACATCATAGTTCGCGATCGACGCTCGGAGTCCCCGAGAAACTGCACCTGGATGCCCGCATGGGACACGGTGACCTGATCCGTGCCGAGCCCCAGCTCCATCAGGGTGCGATATACAGCCGATAAGCCATCCAGGCGAGCGGCTTGGCCAGCGAATTTGAATTCCACATACTCCAGCAAGGGGCTGGTGCGCCGTGGAAAAATCCGCAGTCTGCGCAGCCGTACCTCGGCGATCCGGTCCTGTGGATCCGTGGGAAACTCAAACTCCGGCTTTAGCAGGTGATCCAGCTGATACGCCGGCTTCAGCGGTGGAGCGTCTTCCACGTCCAATCCCAAGAGTGCCCGGCAGAATGCCTTGCGCAGCGGCGAATGGACCTTCCGACCGCCCTTAGCGATCAGCTCCACGGCCCCGGAGTCCGGCTCATAGACGAACACATTGGTGAACGTACGACGCTCGTCGGTGGGGATCAAATTCTCTTCGTTGTCAAAGGTCAACTGTTTGTCGGGCCAATCCGGCAAGTAGGAAAAAAAGAACTCCGATCCTCCGGCGCGGGAATAGTGATGCACCCGGCAGATCTCGCCACGCAGCTCCCGGCCCCAGTAGAAACCGGTGAGAGCCTTTTCCAGGTCGGCGAGCTTCTCCGGCGTAACATCCACCGGCTGCTTCGGCAGACTATTCCACCGGTTGGCATACTGGCCCGTCCGCATCGCCTCCGCTCGACCGAAGAGCAGTGCCTCCTCAAACGCGTCCCGTGCATCGAGATACGCCCAAAGGGCTCTATCAGCCGGACTACTCAGTTTCTGCAACTCGGACAGTTTGTCGGGGCACCGATACTCGAATACTTCCAGCAGCACCCGCTGGGCCCGTGGATCAGTCAGCTCCTGCACATCCTGCAGCACCACCTGAAAGCGCCGGCGGCCATCTCCTAAAGTCTCCCAGGCTCGAACGATCGGTTCCACATCATGCGGCCTGAGCGTCTCCCAAGGAACATCGGCCATCTCTCTTTGCCCCTCGAAGAGCCGGCACAAGAGCCCTTTGTCGTGCAGCTTCAATTGTTTGCGCAAATCAAATGCCTTACTCATGCTTCCAAAGCCTCCCAACTTGCGGCACTTCCGCAGCGAAGTGCCAATCCCTCAGTAACCTGGATCCACGCCATCGCCACCATGACGAGGCGCACGCAAATTCGAGGCGCATTGACAGGTACCGGTGACCAAACGTGTCACATGCGGCAAACAGTCTGCAAGTTCCGCTAGGGCGCAGCGCGACCACTGTCAGGATTCGATGTTCACGAATCACGACATCACTGCGTGGCGGTGCCTAGGGCGAAAGCTATGGGACTGATGCCGACCGTGTTTGGCTACAGAATGCCGGCCAACACACCTGGTTGGCTGGGCGGCGTTAGAACGGGGTGAGCCGCGATATTCCCCGGAGCCCGTCAGTCCCGGCACCGGAAAGGCCTGGGCGAGATGACCTGATGTCAACCCGCACGGTCGATTATGCTAACACGCAGGATCGGGTTTTCAAGAGCAATCGGAATATTTTATGATAGGCGAACTTCAAGGCTTTATGCGACCGGCATTTGCGTAGACTATCTCGGCGTGGCAATTATGTAGATAAGGTGTTCGTCGCGATCCTGCAAGGCGAACTCGACACGGAACTTGCGTAGTACATACGAGCAGAACCTTTCGTACCATGGAATCCGAAGCCCGCACTCGCAAGACTCGCATCGACACGCGTCTGACGGACGCCGGCTGGACCATCGTTCCGTTTCGCGAGCGGCAGGACGTCAGCAAACTTCGTCATCATGCAGTCGAAGAATATCCGACTCGGAACGGACCGGCGGACTACGCCCTGTTCTCCGAGGGCCATCTGCTCGGAATCGTTGAAGCCAAGCGACTGACCATTGGTGCCAAGGGTGCTCTCACGCAGGCGGAACGGTATTCACGAGGGGTGACAAACTCCGGGTTCAACTTCGACGGGTACCGAGTCCCGTTCCTGTATTCGACCAATGGCGAGGTCATCCACTTTCACGACGTCCGCCACGAATCCAACGTGTCACGTCAGCTGGCCAAGTTTCACACTCCGGCTGCTCTGACCGAGCTCCTGGCCACCGATTTCCACCGAGCTTTCGGGTGGTTTGAGGGTCACCCTAACCAGCATCCGCGACTGCGCCCCTACCAGATTGCCGCCAACAATGCCGTTGAGGATGCCTTGATCGCCGGCAAGCGCCAGATGCTGGTCGCGATGGCCACTGGCACGGGCAAGACGTTCACCATCGTCAATCAGGCCTACCGATTGCTGAAGTCCGGCGCGGCTAAGCGGATCCTATTCCTGGTCGACCGGCGAGCTCTGGCAGCCCAGGCGGTCCGTGCCTTCGCCTCGTTCGAGCCTGAGCCCAACCTCAAGTTCGACAAGCTCTATGAGGTGTACAGCAACCGGTTTCAGAAGGAAGACTTCGGCGACGACGAAAATTTCGATGCCAAAGTGATGCCACAGGCTTACCTCCTCGATCCGGAAGGCAATCACGTCTTCGTGTACGTCTGCACGATCCAGCGTATGGCCGTGTCCATCCTGGGCCGCCAAGCGGTATTTTCGGGCGACGGAGACGAGTTGGATTCAGACGCTGAGCAACTCCGCATTCCCATCCACGCCTTCGACACGATCATCGCCGACGAATGCCATCGCGGCTACACATCCGATGAGCAATCCGTCTGGCGAGCCGTTCTCGATCATTTCGACGCCGTCAAGATTGGATTAACCGCGACGCCAGCGAGCCATACGACGAGTTACTTCAAGGAAGTGGTTTACCGTTATACCTACGAGGAGGCTGTCCGGGACGGGCACTTGGTTGACTGGGATTTGGTCACCGTCAAATCGGACGTCCTGGTCAACGGCATCTTCCTGCGAGAAGGTGAGACCATCGAACAAGTGGACCCGGTATCCGGGGCAGAACGCCTGGATACCCTGGAGGATGAGCGCCAATACTCCAACACCGAGATTGAACGCAAGGTGACATCACCGGACTCGAATCGCAAGATCCTGCTCGAGCTGAAAAAGTACGCAGACGAGCACGAGCGGCGATACGGCCGATTTCCCAAGATGCTGATCTTCGCTGCCAATGATCTGGCACACACCTCTCACGCTGATGAATTGACAGAACTTGCTGTAGAGATCCTGGGTCGTGGCGAGAGCTTCGTGCGAAAGATCACAGGCCGAGTCGACCGGCCGCTGCAACGAATCCGCGAGTTCAGAAATCGACCGAACCCGGGCGTGGTAGTGACAGTCGATCTCCTGTCGACAGGCGTCGACGTGCCCGACATCGAGTTCATCGTCTTCCTACGGCTGGTAAAATCCCGCATTCTCTTCGAACAAATGCTCGGCCGAGGCACTCGCAAGGGAGAACACCACCCGGACAAATCGCACTTCACGGTCTTCGATTGTTTCGATGGCACTCTGGTCGCGTACTTCCGCAATTCGACCACGATGACGACCGAGCCTCCCGCCAAGCCTAGCCGGACCATCAGTGAAATCATCGAGGATATCTGGGCCAATCGGGACCGCGAATACAATGTGCGGTGCCTGGTCAAGCGGCTCCAACGCATCGACAAGGAGATGGCCGGCGACGCCCGCGAGGACTTTGCGGCATTCGGAATCCCCAATGGGGATCTGGGCCGGTACGCCCGGGAGCTTCCAACCGCCCTGCGAACTGACTTCACAGGAACAATGGGCCTGCTGCGGAACCCGCAGTTCCAGCATTTGCTGGAGAACTACCAGCGACGGGAACGGACGTTTATCCGAGCCATTGAAAACCAGGACTCCGTATCGTCGGCATACCTGATTCGGGATGGCCAGGGTCGTGAACACAAGCCGGAAGATTATCTGGAGCTTTTTGCCCGATTCATCCGCGAGAACCCCGCCCACATCGAAGCGGTGCAGATCCTGCTACAACGTCCCAGGGAGTGGAACACCGACGCCCTGAAGGAACTACGACAGAAACTAATGATCGCCCCCGAACGATTCACGGAGGACGCACTCCAAAAGGCCCACCGGCTGAAGTACGACAAGGCCCTCGTGGACATTATCTCGATGGTCAAGCATGCTGCCTCCGAAGTCAGCCCTCTGCTGACGGCAGCCGAGCGAGCGGCACAGGCGGTAGCCAAGGTGTCGGCGGGACGCACATTTACTGCCGAGCAGCGGCAGTGGCTCCAGAGAATCGAGGACCATCTCGCGGAGAACCTCTCCATTGACCAGGAGGATTTTGATATCATCCCCACTCTGGAAGGTGCGGGTGGATGGGGTAAAGCGAATCGGGTGTTTGACGGACAGCTCGCCACCATCCTGAGGCAATTGAACGAGGCCATCGCTGCTTGATCCCGAGTTAATTGGATGCCGATTCGCGCAACTGCGTCCCGGGCAATGCTGGATGACAAGGTAGGTTATGGCTGATGTAGTAGGCAAACTCTGGGGATTCTGCCACACCCTGCGGCACGATGGCATCGACTATGGCGACTACATCGAGCAGATCACGTTTCTGCTGTTCCTAAAGATGGCCGACGAGAAAGGCGTTGAGGTTCCCAAGGGATGCAGTTGGAGCACCTTGCGAAACAAGTCCGGGTCCGACTTGACGGACTTTTATGTCGACCTGCTTCGGAAGCTGGCCAAGCAGCCAGGGATCCTGGGCGATATTTATGCTGACGCCCAGTCACGGTTCAATAACCCAGTCAATCTGAAGCGCCTGATCAACCTGATCGACGAGACCGAATGGACATCGCTTGGGGTTGATATCAAAGCGGCCGCCTACGAGGGGCTGCTCGAGCAAGCCGCCAACGAAGGCAAGAAGGGAGCCGGGCAGTATTTCACGCCGCGGGTCTTGATCCAGTCGATCGTCCGAGTGATGAAGCCCGACCCTCGCATCCACCGTGACTTCACGGTGTGTGACCCGGCCTGCGGGACCGGGGGATTCCTCGTGGCGGCCTATGAGTGGCTGGTCGACGAAACCAAGGGAGCAATGGAACGAGAACTGGCCAAACGGGTCAAGCGGTCAACCTACTACGGGGCGGACCTTGTCGCCCGCCCCCGACGCATGGCCCTCATGAATCTCTACCTGCATGGCGTCGAGCCGCATATCACGCTCGGGGACACGATTTACGACCCGCCTGACGGCCGAAAGTTCGACTGTGTCCTTACAAACCCGCCATTTGGGACCAAAGGCGCCAATCAGGCTCCCACCCGCGATGACTTCACCATCGAGACGAGCAACAAGCAGCTCAACTTCGTGCAGCATGTGGTTAATACCCTGAAGAAGGGAGGACGTGCCGCGATGGTGCTGCCGGACAATTGCCTGTTCGAAGGCAAGGCGGGCGAGGTGTTCGAGATCCTCATGCAGGATTGCAACCTGCACACCGTTCTTCGATTGCCACGCGGCACGTTCACGCCCTACAGCCAGGGCGTGAAGGCGAACGTTATCTTCTTCCAGAAAGGTGTCCCGACCGAGCGAGTATGGATCTACGACGGCCGAAGCAACGTACCGGGAATAACGAAGAAGGACCGGCCGCTCAGCGCAGCTCATTTCACAGAGTTCGAGAAGTGTTACGGCAGCGATCCAAATGGCCAATCCAAACGCAAGGACCTAGGGCCCGAGGGACGGTTTCGAAAGTTTTCTGCCTCGGAAATCGCGGAGCGGGACTACAAGCTCGACATCACCTGGCTCAAAGACGACTCGCTGGAGTCGAGTGACGACCTACCTGAACCGCAGGATCTGGCCACGGAGGCGATCACTGAGCTGGAAGCGATTGTCGGCAACTTGCGGGAAATCGTGGCGTTGATCGAACGCGAGGAGGGAATCGAGGCATGAGTGGCCGGTCCAAAAGCAGCAAGGATGTCGAGGCTCCCGCTGAGTCGAAGCGAGTCGAAAGCGATTTTCCGAAGGGATGGACGAGCGCAGCACTTGGTGACTTGGTAGCCTTCATGCTCGGTGGCGACTGGGGGACAGAAGCGGCCGAGGCTTCTCCCGACTATGTCAAGGTGCGCGTCGTCCGAGGAACTGACTTCCGGCATTGGCAAGAGTCGCGAGCTGCGACGGCTGCTGAACGTGCAGTCAAGAAATCTAGCCTTGAGAAGCGTAGCCTCAAGCCCGGTGACATCGTCGTTGAAGTATCCGGCGGAGGACCGTCTCAGCCAGTGGGCCGGAGCGTGTTGATCGACGAGGCGGCAATTGAATCAAGCGACCAACCA
Organism: Pirellulales bacterium; assembly: GCA_046349895.1. Taxonomy (GTDB): domain Bacteria; phylum Planctomycetota; class Planctomycetia; order Pirellulales; family Pirellulaceae; genus JAXMBJ01. The sequence continues at coordinate 189,504 of JAXMBJ010000006.1, forward strand.
CTCGTCTGCTCTAACTTCTTCCGCCTGGTCCGGCTTCGTGGTGGCGTCGAGTCCGCGTTCGTGAACCATTTCCTGAACTTTTCGGTTCGAAGCGGTGCATTCGATGAGTTCCAAACGCAAACGACGAACCTTCGGAATTTGAACTTCACGGACTATTTGACCAAGACGTTCGTCCCCCTTCCCCCCTTCGCCGAGCAGTGTCGCATCGTGGCGAAGCTCGAAGCCGTACTCGCTAAGGTGGCCACCGCCCAGGCGCGGCTATCGCACCTGCCAACACTGCTCAGACGCTTTCGCCAATCCGTCCTCGCCGCCGCCTGCTCCGGCAAACTCACCGCCCACTGGCGAATGGAGCACTCACTACCGGTAAACGCTCCCGATCTTGATGCCGCAACTCCAGATTTGGTTGCTACTGATCTGCCCAACGGTTGGCACGTGAAAACGCTGAATGATTGCTGTGCCAAGATCATTGACGGGAACTACGGTGCAGAGTACCCGAAAAAGGATGAGTTCATTTCATCCGGAATCCCATTCTTGACTTCAGCGGCCATTAGTGAAGATGGCGGCGTCCTTGACACTGAAGTACGTTACATTTCACCCGAAAAACACGCAGCATTGCGGAAGGCTCAGACTACGATAGGAGACGTCCTTTTCACGAACCGCGGGGCTCGAGTCGGAGCAACCACACTGTTGACCGACAGTCGCTTCCAAATATCGAACATTGGCCCGCAAGTGACGCGACTCGCCGCGAATCCAGAATTACTCGTCCCTAAGTTTCTGTTCTTCTGGATGCGGACCTCTCAGTTTAAAGAGGTCATGAGGGACAGAAACGGTGGAAGCGCTATGAACTTCCTGAACCTTACGGTGACAAAATCACTGCCGATGGTCTTGCCGCCGCTTTTCGAACAACAAGAAATCGTGCGCCGCGTCGAAACGCTCTTCGCGTTCGCCGACCAGATCGAGGCGCGGCTCAAGCATACCAACGCTTACGTTGACAAGCTCACTCCGTCGCTTCTAGCCAAAGCCTTCAGTGGCGAACTTGTGCCGACCGAAGCGAACCTGGCCGAGCGTGAAGGGCGGGATTATGAGTCGGCTGAGCAATTGCTGGAGGGAATACACAACACGCAATCCATGTCCGCTCCGCAGGCCAAACGCGGTCGCAAGGTTAAGGCTTAGCTGTTCTTCAGAGACTTACGCTATGGCACTCTATGAGATGACCGCCGACGCGTTTCGGCTGCTCAGTCAGGCATCATTTTCCGATCTACGGATTCGGGAACGAGACGACCTTCAGCGAATGCTGCGATCTCAGATCGATGTTCTCGGTGACGACCTCTACGTACTCACTGAGGAATTCGGCGAGTGGGAAGATAGTCGCCGTAGGATTGACCTTTTGGCCATCGACTTGGACGCCAATCTCGTCGTGATTGAACTCAAGCGAACGGCCGACGGTGGTCACATGGAGCTCCAGGCGATTCGTTACGCCGCCATGATATCCGCCATGACCTTTGACCGGGCCGAACAGATTCACGCTCAGTTTCTTGCTCGGATCGGCGAGCCTCCCGAACAATCAAGGAATCGGATATTGGCCTTCCTCGGCTGGGAGGAGCCCGAGGAAGATAGCTTTGCCCAAGATGTGCGTATTGTGCTCGTCTCGGAAGATTTCGGTAAGGAATTGACTACAGCCGTCCTCTGGCTACGTGATCGAGATATTGACATCCGATGTATCCGCCTACGGCCATACTTGGATGGCCAGAAGAAGCTGATCGACGTTCAGCAGATCATTCCCTTGCCCGAGGCAAACGAGTATCAAGTGCAGATCCGCGAAAAGGAACAGGTGGGCCGCAAGAAGCGTGCGGAGCGATACGATGAGCGACTGAAATTCTGGGAAGGATTAGTGGCCGTTTGTCGTAGCCGAACGACACGACATGCAGGTCGAAAACCTAGCTCATACAATTGGCTGGGCGCTAGCTCAGGAATACCCGGCCTAGCCTTCAACTACGTGATCTCTCAGGATGAGGGGGCAGTAGAATTCTACATTGACCGTGGCGACGTCACTCAGAACAAGCGAATCTTTGATCAGTTACAATTGAAAAAGGACTGTATTGAGCGGTCTTTCGGCGGACCACTTAGCTGGGACCGTCTGGACACGAAGCGTGCATCCCGAGTCAAGTCGGTCGTCGACCGAGGTGGCTACCGAAACTCTGAGTCCGAGTGGCCGGAAATTCAATCGGATATGGTCAACGCGATGACACGACTCGAGAATGCCCTTAAGCCTGAATTGGAGTTACTGGAACTCAAACGAGATTCGAACCACGTTGACGCTCTCGGCACCTCCGACACGGACGCCGTTTCCCCTGAATTTTAGCCCAAGCGACCACATCAACGTTTCAGCCGCAACCGAAGTTGGTCGCCATTCCAGATCTGGCGTTGCGTCTCCCAGTGCACGTGAGTCGCAATAGGCCGCATCAGTTTCTCATGAATCTTGGCCTTGCCGTGCTCCACCACCGGAAGAAACAGCAAAGATTCCTGAATGTCGGGCGCCAGGTGCAGTAGATTCATGATCTGCGTCATCCGGGGCTGCGACACTTTGGCAAGTCTGGCAAGCTCCGTTTGATCGGCGACGACTCCTTCTCGGATCATGCGGTCGAACCGAATCGCAAGTGCCATCAGTTTGGAAATGCGAGGTATACGGCCTACCGGTCCGGGGCTCGGTGGGACATCCCGCGGCCGCTGGGGCTGCCGCCGGTCTAATGCCAAGTGGACCTTTTGCTTCACAGGTGTCATGCTACCCCCTGACATTGACCTTCAGTAAGCCTCTGAATGGCATTGGGATGAAACGTAATCTCGATGCTTTGGTCCGTTGCGTCATACTCGACTCGCTCGACGAGCAGAGAGATGGTTTGAGCCCGTTCCCGAGGACTCAGAGCGTTCCACATACCGTCAAACTCTCGAAACGCGTTGGCGTACTCATCTTCGCTGCACTGTTCTCTCTGGCGTTCCTGGATGGCTTCTCGCAGATCCGCCAATCGACGCTCCGCCCGGGCTGATGCTTCATTTAGATCCGCAGTGCGGGCGACTGCGTTCTCGTCTCCAGGCCCACCTTTGGCGATCTGTCGCAATGCCTTTTCGCAACGGCCGAGTTCCCGCTCCAGCGCACCTAGTTCGGTCCGGAGTTCGATCAATTCAGAGTCGGCTAGAGTTTGGGCCTGGCGGACCACTTCGACGGTCAATTCTGGGTCCTCGGCAATCACGCGGATCCGATCGACCACGGCCTGCTCGACGGGCTGAGCTGGCAGGCTGCTGCCTGGACACGACTTGCGACCTGACTTGATCGCCGTAGTGCAGGTGTAGTACCGATAGTGTCGTCCGTTCCGCCCGGTAAAGTTGTGCACCATCGTGTGCCCGCACGATTTGCAGTAGAGTATCTTCCGCAAGAGAGCCCCGTAGCGGTTCCTGGCCGTGCTCCCCCCTTCTCTGCGGTTCTTCCGCATCAATTCAGCGACTTGCTGGAACACCGCCTCTGTCACGATCGAATCGTGTTCGCCAATAAACAGGTTCTTTTTGTGCTGAAGTCGGCCAATGTAGATTGGATTGGTCAGCAGAGCGTAAAGACTTCCACGGTCGAATGGCTGTCCGCCTTTGGCCACGCCAGCCTTGGTCGTCCAAGTCTTATTGGTCCAACCACGGCGGGCCAGGTCCTGGACGACGGGGAGCAGTGAGCCGAGGCGGAGGTACAGCTGAAAGATCTCGCGTACTCGGGCCGCCTCCGCGCCGTTTACCACAAGCCTCGGGCTCGGCCCAGACCGATCGACGTCGTACCCGAGCACCGGGGTGCCTCCCGTCCATTTGCCCTTGCGTTTCTGAGCCGCGATTTTGTCCCGAATCCGCTCGCCGATGATCTCCCGTTCGAACTGGGCAAATGACAGCAGCACGTTGAGGACCAGGCGCCCCATGGAGGTGGCTGTGTTGAATTGCTGAGTGACCGAGACAAATGCGACCTTGTGCCGGTCAAATACTTCCATGATCCGCGCAAAATCCAGCAGGCTACGGCTGAGTCGGTCCACTTTGTAGACCACGACGCAATCGACCTTCTGGGCTTCTATGTCGGCCACGAGCTGCCGCAGGGCTGGCCTGTCCATGTTTCCGCCAGTGAATCCCCCGTCGTCGTAACGGCCGGGCAAGCAGACCCAGCCCTCGTGTACCTGGCTAGCAATATACGCCTCGGCCGCATCCCGCTGGGCATCCAACGAGTTGTAGTCCTGGTCGAGACCTTCCTCGGTGCTCTTGCGAGTGTAGACCGCACACCGCATGGTCGGGACACCCGGCTTAGAACTTGCCTTCCGATTCATTTCTTGCCTCCTAGCCCGAAGAACCTTATTCCGCTGCAATGTGAGCCCGACACCGCTTTCGCCACGGCGGTGAGAGATCTGTACCGTACCCCGTCGTGCTCGAAACCGTCCTCAGTCACCAAAACTCGTATCGTCCGGCCTCTGTACTGCTTCGCGATCACCGATCCGGGCGGCGGAATGCGGCGATCCGAGGAAGTGGGCATGTAAAGGCTGGGGCCAGTAGGGGCTTGGGATCTAGCCCGAGGTGGCGTAACGCGCACGTCGGCGTCCTTAGCCAGCTCCTCGGCACGCCGTCGCGCCCGTTCACTCAACCCACCCTCGGCTAGTTCCTGGATGCGCCAGGCGATCTTGCGAATGAGGTGCAATCGGTTTCGCGACCGCGTCGGCTCGCTGAAAAGCTCCTGGTACTGCTGGACTAGTTCGGCTGTTGTCAGATCCAATAATCCTGACAGTTGCATTTGGGCGCTCGTTGTCATAACATTCTCTTGTTTGGGCCATTTGAACCGTCGACACGCTGACCACTTAGCCTCACTTCTGCCGACGGCTCAACCCCTGAGCGCACCGGTCTGGCGAGAGATCGGATAAGGCCTTGTGCCAAAATGACGACGAGTTTTGGTCGGTCAGAAATTGACATTCGCGTGCATCTCCCAATGGGCGACGCGCGCCGCCCATTGAGTTATGTATGTCGCTGACGTGTTTTAACGTCGAGAATACGTGCGGGTTTTTCGGAATTCAGGATCCGATCGGAGGAATTCACCACCGCACTGATTACCCAATTGAGTTACTGCGGCGAACGGGCCGCACCCGCAGTACGGTATCTGCCTGAGCCAAGACAGTGACGGTCATTTGGAAACGTGACGCCCGCACTGATTTGCTTATCTGGAACGACCCAAAAGATGCTTATTGACCCGTCAAAAAAGGCTCGTGCTACGCCGTTTGCGCACCATGTTGCGAATCGGCGTCAGCCCACGGAACGGCAAATTCCAGCTCCGCAGCCAACGGCAAGTTACCATCATCCCATGGCCCGGCTTACGTTCGGAATCCTGACACCGAAAATGGATATGCCGATCACCGACTTGAATCGCCTCATTACCGATGGAAAAATGCGATCGGACTATCTATTTCCCGATACCAGTTTTATCACTACTCGCCTGCAAGAACGATTCTGGCTGCTGCGTTCCAGCGCAGTTTTGACTTTTCCAGAGATGACAGTAGCTGAACTGAGCGGATGGCTTAGGAGTCCTATTCACAATGAGTATTTGCACAATTGGCTACCGCGAGCTCTGGATAAATGCCGCACGGAACCCTATGTCGACGGCCCCCTTCATCAGTCGCACGTACTTGGATTGGTCGGTGGTCTTCTGCACCCCTTCAACGTCGCCATTTTGCGTTACCGAGAAATGCAGCAGTACGGCTTTGAGTATTACGTAAACCGTCTGTCGGTACGTAAACGACTCGGGATCCGTGTCGGTCGCAATCTGCAAGCGGCGATCGGACGACCGCCCACTGAATCCGAAGTTAAGAAATGGGTACACGAAAACCACCACCCGAGGGCAGCCACTCTAGCCGCCAAGGGCTGGACTGATAAAGGCAAACGCAACTACACGGCCGATGAAGAGATTGTCGTTTCTGCGTTCATCAATGCAATCATGACCGGCCGGACGACCACAATTCTAACGTGGGATAATGACGTATTTGAACAGTTCGCAAAAATGGCTGAGGTTATAACCAGTGATTATATGTGCTGGCGATTCGGGCTCGTGCACCATGCCAACCCAACTGAAAACCCACTCTATTCGCTCAATCTTACAACTACCGAAATGCAGAACCTTGGATTGCGGGGCACAACAGTTGAACACCTGATCATTCCCGAGGAAGAGGCGGAACGCATGCCTCCCACCGAATTTACACCTGTTCATTGCTTCTGCGTGCTTGTCGGCAATACATGTTATGAACCGAAGGTTAGCATAGCCGGCTACTGTTTAGAGCGCGAGATGGAGTACTTATTGCGCACAAAGGCCGCAACAGGAGGAAAGAATTCGGAGCACTTCGGTAACCGCAATATTCAGATTGGTCATGATGCAAAGGATGGGACCCGACGTCTGTTTTTTGCCCTGGGTGAAGAGGTAATGATCGACTACGAAGGCATAACCATATCTCAAATTGATTTGACGCATACTTTGAGGGATAAGGTGGCCATAGTCGAGAAGTTCTGGTTAACTCCGGCACTTGTTCAGCTGCGGCGAATGTGACGCCCTCCATCTTGGGCCGGAGATCGGTAACACGCGACCGTTATTTTCGTGTCCACTTCCCTCACCTATCCGAAATGGCACTTTCCAGTTCGTTAAGGACACCGCACAACGAATTAACCCGGCGGCGGGTTATGGGAGAGACAACAGAGAGTCGGGGCCGAAACGGGACCGACTGGCGTCACGGCGGGCGTCATTTGGTGTCTACGGCGAGATCTTGAGAGAGTCGCCACCTCACCGTCGCTGACCGTAAGTTGTTGCCAGATAAGGCCCTAGAACGCGAAAAGCCCAGGCCGTCCAGCCTGAGCTTAGTTCGTTAACCCCTGGTAGGGCGAGAGTTCGCCGTAGGGGAGAAAGTTGCGGGGACAGGATTCGAACCTGTGACCTCGAGGTTATGAGCCTCGCGAGCTGCCGGACTGCTCCACCCCGCGTCAAGTGTTAATTAAAAGGTATCAGGCGCCGGCGGGTGTGTCTAGGGGGAGAAGAAACCAAGTGTCCTGTGGAGCGGGAATCCGAGACTAGATGGTGCAAGATGCGGCGAATTGCAGGAATAATCGTCAAATATGGAGCATCTGGGGGAAGTTTGGTAAGCTGCCAGCAGGGAGCCGGACGCGTTGGGGCGAACCCCGATTATGGTAGAAGAGAGCAATGCGCGTCACCGAGGGTATGCGCCTCCGAGGGTACGGGTCTCCGAGGACATCCCGGCGGAGCCACTTTCGGGCGGGCTCACCAGAATAACGCTCGACAATGCCGCTCGTAGGCCGTTTTCGCCCACGAGAGAGCTCGTCGAGCACGCCGCACGAGCGGCCGGAACAGCAGGCAAGAGGTAAATTCCACCGTGTCAGGTGTGCGACCGCCCACCGGATCCGCTCCTCCCGCGCCGAGCGTCCCGCCCGCGCCGCCGGTCATTCCGCCTCGCGCCAGCAGCCCTATCGAGCCGCCAGCCATCACCGCTCCGCCACCCGCAACCCTAGCGTCTCCGGCCGGCCAGGCGCGGACCGTTCCGCCGCCCGCCGCACCGCGTGCCGCTCCGCCAGCGCCAGCTGCCCCCTCAGCACCCGCAGCGTTCGGCCCGACGCACGTCACCGAGCCCATCGCGATCGACATCAACCGTCGCAATCCATCTTCCACGCTCACGGTGAACCCGCGCAACACGGTCCGCTCGAGTGCGAAAAGCTCCACCAGCTCCACCAGCTCAGCCAACGACCAACAGGACGATGACTCGCAATCAGCAGGCAAGGACCGGCAATCCAAGTTCCCGCACTGGGAAAGCGTCCCGGCTTGGATGATCAGCACCTTCGCGCACCTGGTGCTGCTGCTGATCGCCGCGCTCTGGGTCTATTCGCGCGACGTCCGCAAACAAGTCGAACTCACACTGGCCTTCGCCGAACAGATCGGACAACAGCTCGTCGATGACTCCGTCCAGATCCCGGTCGAAAACCCAGACGATCAGGACGACGAAGCGCCGATCGAAACTCCGGCTCCAGAAGTCGAAAGCCCTCAAGCCGCGCCGCCTCCCAAAGCGATCGCGCCGGAAACGAAGGCTTTCCGCACCGAAGAGATTGTGCTCCCCGAAATCGGCAACGCCCTGGAGGGCCGTGAGTCGGGTTCGCGCAAAGGGATGCTTGGCCGCTACGGCGGTAACGCCACCACTCAAGCCGCCGTCGACGACGCCCTGAAATGGCTCGCCCGCCAACAACGCCGCAAAGGAAGCTGGAGCCTGATTGGTCCTTACCGCGATGCGGGGACCGACGAAAACGAAGTCGCTGCCACCGCCATGGCGATGCTCGCCTTCCAAGGTGCCGGGCACACGCATACCAGCGGCGACTACGTGCGGCTGATGGGCAAAGCTCGCGCATGGCTGATCGCCTCCCAGGACAGCGAAGGCTCGTTCTGGAAGGGCTCCGGCGTCCGCAACCACGCTCTCTACACGCATGCTCTGGCGACCATGGCCATCTGCGAACTCTACGGCATGACGCACGACGAAAAACTCAAACTCCCCGCCCAGAAAGCACTCGACTACGCCGTCGCCATCCAGTCCGACGCTGGCGGCTGGCGCTACGAGCCAGGGCTCGACAGCGACACGTCGGTTACCGGCTGGTTCGTGATGGCCCTGCAGAGCGGTCGCATGGCCGGACTCCACGTCCCGTCGCAAACCCTGCTGAAAGTCCACGAGTTCCTCGACTCGGTCCAGCACGAAGACGGCGCTCGCTACAGCTACACTCCCTACGAACAGGCGACGGACTCCATGTCCGCAGAAGGACTCCTCTGCCGACAATACCTAGGCTGGCACCGCGACGACGAACGCTTGCAAAGAGGTATCCAGAGCCTGCTGGACAACCCGATCTCCGACGAACGCAACCAGATGAACGCCTACTACTGGTACTACGCCACCCAAGTGCTCCATCATGTCGAAGGCGAAGCCTGGGACGAATGGAACGCCGTCATGCGCCAGAAGATCCCCTCCATGCAAGTCCGCGATGGCAAAGAGGCCGGCAGCTGGGACCCGCAAGATCACCCCTACGGCATGCACGCCGGACGGCTCTTCATCACCTGCCTCAATACCTACATGCTGGAAGTCTACTACCGGCACTTGCCTCTCTACCGCTCCGTTCACGCCGCGCGAGAAGGAACTTGATGAGAGAGGAGAAAGGAGAGAGTAGAGAGGAGACGTCAGGAAGGTGTTTGTTGGGGATGACGGGTGGTGCATGAGGGGCCGCTGTTGCCCGAGATTTGGATGCTGTGCTGTCGGTAGCTCTACTTTCCACTCTCACCTTTCTCACTCGCCGCGCGACAACAGGAACTTTCGGCCAGGAGATAGTGCTCGGCAAGGAACGAGACGGACGTCCAAGTGCGGCTGCGAACTCCGGGCAGGCGGGACGCCCGCACCACAATGTTGCTCCAGGCAGGCGGGACGCCCGGCACCACAATGTTGCTCCAGGCAGGCGGGACGCCCGCACCACAATGTTGCTACAGGCAGGCGGGACGCCCGCACCACAATCGGAGGAGAGATTTTAGCTCAGCTGCGGGCCCAAGGCAGGCGGGACGCCTGCACCACAATCGGAGAGTTGTCGGCGGGCTTCGTAGGTGACGACGCCGACGGAACAGGCGAGGTTGAGACAGCGAGCTGGCGGCAACATGGGAATGGACAAGCACCAATCGGCATATTCGCTGCGCAGTGACTCGGGCAGCCCCTGCGATTCGCTGCCGAAGACCAGCACGTCGCCTCGCTGAAAGGCGACTTGCGTGTAGCTCTTCGGGGCAGACTTCGTCAGCAGCCAGAATCGGTGCCCCGCCAGCCGCTCAGTCAGCTCCGCCCATGAATCGATCACTTCCCAGTTCAGATGCTGCCAATAATCCATCCCCGCCCGCCGCAGTGCGTGCTCGTCGGTCCGGAACCCCAGCGGTCGGACCAGCCACAGCTTGGCTCCTAAAGCCACGCACGTCCGGCCAGCGTTCCCTGTATTCGGTGGAATCTCCGGCTGGTGCAGCACCACATGCAGCCACGGATCGACATCGCTGACCGCCCCGCCGCTCGCCCACTCCGACTTCCCCGAGTCCGCTCGCGACACCACACCACCTCGTCAAACTACGTCCTGATTCCAATTCTGCCCGCACGTCACAACTTGCACACGGCCGAACTTAACGCGTCGATCGTCCAGCATATAAGCTGCCCGCCATCGTTTGAAGGGCCGCCCGGTCCGCCGAATGTCGCCACCCCTCCACCTGCGACGGCCCGTCGATACTTGGCGGAGCACCTGCGGCGAGATAAACTCGTCATTCACGCGACCGGTACTCGAGCTTCACTTCGGAGTCACGCAGATGATTCGCTTCGCACTCGGCGGCTACACACCGCTCCTGTCAGCACTCGTCATGCTGGTCGCGGCCACCCCCAGCGTCAGGGCTCAGCAGCCCACTGGTTCCCCAGTCGGACAAGTGACCCGTTCGAAGGAGTCTCCTGTGCTGCCGCGCGTCATTTCAACCTGGAACCACGGCCTGGCCGCCAATGACGCTGCCTGGAAGGTGTTGAGCAGCCAGGGACGGGCGCTGGATGCCGTCGAAGCGGGAGTGCGGGAGTCGGAGGCCGATCCGGCCGTCGATTCGGTCGGCTATGGCGGACGGCCCGACCGCACTGGACGCGTCACGCTGGACGCTTGCATTATGGACGAGCGGGGCCAATGCGGCTCAGTGGCCTTCCTGCAGAACATCAAGCACCCTATCTCGGTCGCGCGGCGCGTGATGGAAAAGACGCCCCACGTGATGCTGGTTGGCCAAGGTGCTGAAGACTTCGCCGTGGCGGAAGGATTCCCCCGTGAAAATCTCCTGACCGACGATGCGAAAAAGGCCTGGGAGGAGTGGCTCAAGAACAACGACGCCAAGTTCGAGCCGGTGAAGAATATCGAGAACCGGCCGGCGGCGGGCCAGCAGGACAATCACGACACGATCGGCATGGTAGCCATCGATCACGCGGGCAATCTGTCAGGAGCCTGCACGACCAGCGGCCTGGCGTTCAAGATGCACGGTCGCGTGGGCGACTCGCCAATCATCGGCGCAGGGCTCTACGTTGACAATGAAGTGGGTGCGGCGTCGGCGACCGGCGTCGGCGAGGCGGTCATCCGAGCCGTCGGCAGTTTCCTGGTCGTGGAACTGATGCGACAGGGCCACTCGCCCCAGGAAGCCTGCCAGATGGCCGTCGACCGAGTGGCAAAGAAGAGCCCCAACTGGCGCGACATCCAGGTCGGCTTCATCGCCATCAACAAGCAGGGCGAAGTCGGTGCGTACGCCATCGCCCCCGGATTCAATTACGCTCTGTGCGATCAGGCCGGCGGCAACCGACTGCTCGACGCCGACAGCAAACTGGCTCATGAGAAAAAACCCTAACGCGGTACATGCCCCTTGATCTGGCCGAGCCTCCCATCGCTACGGCCAGCAACCGCAGACGCTTGAAGTGAGAATTCCCGGTGAAACTGCTTGAAGTCTGCGTCGATTCGTTCCTCAGCGCTCAACGGGCCATCGCTGGCGGCGCCGACCGACTCGAGCTCTGCGGCGTCCTGGCAGCCGGCGGCATCACCCCTCCGGTCTCGCTGATCGAACAATGCTGTGCACTGGCACCGAATCGCGTGATGGTGATGATTCGACCGCGAGCGGGGAGTTTTTCGTATACGTCGGAAGAGCTGCTGGGAATGGAGCGAGACATTCACGTCGCCCGGAATAGCGGAGCGCGAGGAGTGGTCTTCGGCATACTGCACGACGATTTCACGCTGCACATCGAAGCCACTCGGCGACTTTGCGAGGCCGCTCACGGACTGGACATCACCTTCCACCGGGCATTCGACCTGATCGCCGACAAAACTGAAGCCCTCGAACGCCTGGTTGAGCTTGGCATACCGCGCGTTTTGACGTCTGGAGGGGCGATGATGGCCGAAGCAGGCGCTGCTGTGTTGACGGAACTAGTTCGTCAAGCGGCGGGTCGGATCGTCGTCATGCCCGGTTCGGGTGTCCGGCCGGCCAATCTGCTGACCCTTGATCGACAGATCCGAGCCGCCGAGTATCACGCCAGTGCCCGCCGAGCGCCCGCCAAGCCGACGGAGTGCGGGTCGCGCCGCTGGCAGGTGGCTGAGAGTATGGCCGCCACGGAACAGCCCGAATGCGACGAAGCGACCGTGCGTGAATTGCGCGGGATCCTGGACGGTATCGAATCATGACCGACCGAACGTCATCTGAGACCAGCGTTTCACAGCAACGGGGGTCCGGGCATCGAGCCTCGGTGCATCCTGTGGCGATCGTCACCGGATCGGCTCGCGGGATCGGCCGCGGAATTGCCGAGCGGCTGGTCAGCGACGGGTTCCACGTCGTGGTGAACTACCTGCGGAGCGAACACGAAGCGCAACAACTGGCCGATGACCTGACCGCTCGGGGCCCCGCCGCAGCGATTGCCGTACGAGCGGACGTCGCACGGCTCGAAGATCATCGAGTACTGATCGAAGCCGTCATCAATCAATGGGGCCGGCTCGACCTGCTGGTCAACAACGCCGGCATCAGTTCACCCGGCCGATCCGACCTGCTGGACGCCACTCCCGAGAACTGGGACACCGTGATTGGCACCAATCTGCGAGGGCCGTATTTTCTGGCACAGCTGGCAGCGCGGACGATGCTGAGCTTGCTCGAATCGCGAAGCATCACTCGCGGGACGATTGTGAACGTGTCGTCGATCTCGAGTTATACGATCTCGACGAACCGGGGCGATTACTGCGTCGCAAAGGCCGGGCTGCAGATGGCCACTCAGCTGTTCGCCGCTCGGTTGGCCCCGCACAACATTTTGGTCTACGACGTCAGCCCTGGGATCATCGACAGCGACATGACCGCTCCGGTGCGTGAGCGTTACGATCGAATGATCGCCGACGGTCTGTTGCCGATCGCTCGCTGGGGTTCGCCGGCCGACGTCGCGGCGGCCGTTTCTGTGCTGGCGCGTGGTGAGTTGAACTACTGCACCGGCCAGACACTGCATATTGATGGTGGGTTCCACATCCGGCGTTTGTAGCCGTCCAATCATGAAAACGAGTGGGACGAGCCCACTGGAGATGAGGGCTTTGCAGCGCGCCGGCAGGTACAAACCCGTTGTTTTTTCTCACAGAGGCACAAAGACACGGAGAACGGCACGGAGAAGAGCTTTTGGGAAAGAGATGCACTTTACCGAGTCCCGGCTCCGTGCTGCCTCCGTGCTTCCTCCGTGCCTTCGTGCCTTCGTGCGAAATCCTCGACCGAGCCCTTCATCCGCGTGACGGCAGCGGCGCTACGGGTCATTCATCGCCTCTCCCCGCCAGTGGAACGTATTGGCCAGGGGGATCGTGTTCAGCGTGGCGAGGGTACGAGGAGATTAGGCGGAACGTAGGGAGTCGCAGGCTCAGATTTCGGTGCCGGCGGGGACGGTCCCGTCTTTGACGACTACGACGATGCCGTCGCTGACGAGGTAGCCTTTGTCGCGGACCAGTTCATGAGCGTGAGGCGATTCCTGGATCCCGGCGCGGTTGAAGATTCTGGCGCCGGCGCCGATGCGACAGTTCTTGTCGAGGATGGCGTTCTCGATCACAGCCTTATCGCTGATCCCGATCGGCGGCCGGTTCTCGGAATGGTTCTTCTGCAGGTCGAGATCAGTTTCGTAGAAATCGGCACCCATGATGACCGAGTTGCGGATCGTCACGTCGTTCCCGATCACACATCGCTGACCAACCACGCTGTTCTGAATCACCACACCCTTGCCGATGCGACATCCGTCGGCAATGTAGCTGCGGGAAATCTGAGCGTTATCGATCCGAGCTGGCGGCAAGAACCGGGCTTGCGTGTAGATTGGCCCTTCGGGGAGCCCCAGGTCGAACTGCGGGTTGGAATCGGCCAGCTGCAGATTCGCGTCGTAGAACGCTCGAATGGTGCCGATATCTTCCCAATAGCCATCGAACAGATGCACCTGCACTCGTTTGGGTTCGATCAGCGACGGGAATACCTGACGGCCGAAATCTTCGTAGGAGGTCGAGCGGAGGACGTCGATCAACACATCTTTACGGAAGAGATAGATGCCCATGCTGGCCAGGCAGTCGCGACCTTGGCTGGGAATCCCACGGGCGTCGATCCACGCCGGGTCCATGGTGACCGACTGAATCGCTTCATCAGTCTGCGGCTTCTCGACAAATCCGATCACTCGGCCCTGATCGTTCAGCCGCATGATACCGAGCGACCGGGCGGCACTGCGCGAGACGGGAATGCCCGCGATGGTGGCATCGGCGTTGAGCGACACGTGCGTGTCGAGCATCTGGTCGAAGTCCATGCGGTAGAGCTGATCGCCCGAGAGAATCAGCACATGCTCGCAACGACTCTCTTCGATGTACCGCAAGTTCTTCCGCACCGCATCGGCCGTCCCTTCGTACCAGTCGGTCCCCTGCTCCATCGTCTGTTGAGCGGCGAGGATTTCGACGAAGCCACCGCCGAATGAATCGAAGCGGTAAGTCTGGCGAATGTGCCGGTGGAGCGACACGGACATGAACTGCGTCAAGACATAGATGCGGTTCATGCCGCTGTTGATGCAATTGGACAGAGGGATATCGATCAGTCGGTACTTGCCGGCCAATGGCACCGCGGGCTTGGACCGAAACTGGGTCAAGGGAAACAGACGGGTACCTCGACCACCACCCAAGACCAACACGACGACCTTCTGCATCGCTCCCCCTTTTGCCGCTGAATCACGTCCCCGGGACTGCCTTCGCCAGATTGGCAAGCCGCGGCCTGACGGTGCGGTCGGCGCGGCGGGACCAATATATCAGACCCCTCACCAATCGACCACGATCGCTCGAGGGATAAAATTAACGTCCGACTGGGCCGGGATGTGCCGGAAACCGTTGAGACGGGTGGTTCAACCGGCCTGGCGCAGGGTCTGCCAAGCGGGGACCCGCGAGAGGTACTCGAAATGCTCGATGCGCCAGCAGACCGGTACGTGGACAGGGGTCGCCAGACCGATCGTGACGGCGTCCCGTCGTCGGGCAGCCGCCAGCTCAGCGCAACCGCTCCCCACAAACCCAATCTGGCTGGGCGGCAAGCTTAGCCGTTCGGCAAGACGCAGCGCGACGCCCTCGGCAACGCCAGCCGGTCCGATCTCGGTCGACAGCAGCGTCTCGTCGAAGACCCCGCGGACCCTCAGCCGATCGAGCAATCGGGAGACTTCGGCGCGATTGTGAGCGGTGGCGGCGGCCAGAGCCAGACGCCAGCGTCGTGACTTCAGCCCCTGCATCGTACGCAGCAACAGTGGAAACGGCCGAACCAGCTCCACCAGATGATCGTAGCGAGGCCGAGCGGCCACCAGCATTTCGCCCACCTGGCCCCGGCTGAGCCCCAGAGTTTTCAAAAACTGCCCGAACTGATCCCAATGATCAGCTCGACCATACTGCACGTCCCGCAACCAGTCGAGTTCCCAGACCCGGCGCAGCGAGTCGGCGTCGGTGTGCAGACCAAACCGAATGAGCTGGTGGACCATCCAACGCCACCAACCGGTGGCATCGTAGAGGACGTTATCGAGATCAAATGCCAGCCACTGGATGTCCAATAACTGCTCGGGCGGTTCCACCGCCGCCGCAGGATCCGTGACCGTCCGGGATGTGTGTACCACCAGCATGGCCAATCCTTTACCAAGATCTGCAGGTCCAGGAGCGGGACTCTAGCAACGCCCGTCGCCGACGGTCAAGACCAGCCGGCAGCTAGCACACTAATGCCTCCGTTGTGGTGCGGACGTCTCGCCTGCCCGGACTCCGCCGGGCACAGGCAGTATCCACAGATTAAGGATAAAACTGGCTCCGCAGCAGAGGTGCTCGGCAGGAGGCTCCGGGGCTCAGCTGCTGCATCCAGGCAGGCGGGACGCCTGCACCACAATAATCTGCACCACAATGAGATCAGGTGTGGTAGTCGGCGTTGATGTGGACGTATTCGGTTGTGAGGTCGCAGGTCCAGAAGCGGGCGTGGCCGAGTCCGGAGCCGACTTGGAGCTGGATCTTGGTTTCACGATGGTCCCGCATCGATCCGGAAACAGCGGCCGCATCAAAGGAGACCGGACTGCCAGCCCGGAAGAGACAGAAGCCGTTGACGATCAGCTGAGTGGCCGACAGATCGAACTCGACGCCCGAATAGCCGGCCGCCGAGACAATCCGGCCCCAGTTCGGATCGTTGCCCGCAATCGCGCACTTCACCAACGGGCTGTCGGCAATCGTCTTGGCGATTCGGCGAGCACCCTGATCGTCGGCCGCTCCAACCACTTCAATCTCCACCAGATGCGTTGCCCCCTCGCCATCGTCGGCAATCGCACGAGCCAAGTCGGTGCAGACTTCCAGCAAAGCCCGTTCAAACCGCGCCAACTGTTCGCCCTGCAATGGCTCCGTGCCCGCTGCGCCGCTGGCCAGCAGCAGCAGCGTGTCGTTGGTACTCATGTGCCCTTCCACGCTGATGCTGTTGAACGACGCCTCGGCCACTCGGCCCAGCACCTGTTGAGCTTCGGCAGCAGCCAGCCGCGCGTCGGTCATGACGATGCTCAGCAACGTCGCCATCTTCGGACCGATCATCCCCGCTCCCTTGGCCAACCCGGTGATCGTGATCGTCCGGCCAGCCAGTTCCAGCGTTCGAGACGCCATCTTCTCGCGCGTATCGGTCGTCATGATGCCACGCTGAGCGGCCATGAGATGTTCCGGCGTGGCGCCGAGCTGAGCGGCTGCTTTGCTGATGCCAGCTGCTACTTTCTCCATCGGCAAATGATGCCCGATGATCCCGGTCGACATCACCAGCACCGATTCGGCCGGCACATTACACGCTTGGGCGGTCAAACGAGTCATCTCGAGCGCGTCGCGATCGCCTTGTTCGCCAGTGCAGGCGTTGGCATTTCCCGAATTGACCACGACCGCTCGCATCTGGTCGCTTGGCGTACGAGCTCGATCCAAGGCCACCGGCGCCGCAAAGACGCGATTCGTCGTGTAAACGCCCGCGGCCGTGCACGGATGGTCCGATACGACCAACGTCACATCCTCGCGTTCAGCGTAACGCTTGATGCCGGCCGCCACGCCTGACACTCGGAAGCCCCGCGGTACCTGATGAGTCATTGGAAATCCCTTTGCGATCTGCGGTAAGCTAGTCGTTACAGTGCGGTGGTGACCGGGTAACCGTACATCAGATTCATGTTCTGTACGGCGACGCCCGACGCCCCTTTGATCAGATTGTCGATGCAGCTGATCGTGACGACTCGGTCCCGGACGACGCGCGCCGTCACGTCGCAGAAGTTTGTCCCCGACACGTGCTTGGTGGCCGGCAGCCCATCGACAACTCGCACAAACGGCTGGTCGCGATAGAAGTCCCGCAGCGTCTCAATCAGCTGCGCACTGGTCACGGCAGTTGAGGGACGAGCGTAGGCGGTGGTCAGAATGCCCCGATCCATGGGAATCAGGTGCGGCGTAAAGATCAGCTCGATCTTGCGCCCCGCCACGACGCTCAGCACATGCTCGATCTCGGGCGTATGCCGATGCTGGCCCACGTTGTACGCGGCCAGGCTTTCGTTGCACTCGGGGAAATGCGTCGTCAGCTTGGGAGTTCGACCAGCTCCACTCACGCCACTCTTCGAATCGACAATCAGGTCCTCGCCAGAAATCAGGCCGGCTTTGAGCAGCGGAGCCAGAGCGAGGATAGCAGACGTCGGATAACAGCCGGGATTGGCGACGATGTTGGCCGGCGCGATGCTGTCAGCAAAAAGTTCCGGGAGGCCGTACGGGGCCTCCACCAGTCCGTCGGGGTCGGGATGATGTTCGTCGTACCATTGCTGGTAAGTCGCGAGGTCTCCGAGCCGATAGTCGGCGCTGAAGTCGACCACTCGACATCCCAGCCGAGCCAGTTGATGGACCGAGGCCGCCGATGCGCCGTGCGGGAGACAGCTGAAGACACAGTCCGCTCGTTCGGCCACCTTTTCCAGCGGCAGGTCTTCCAGATGAAGGTCGAACAGGCCGTTCAGCTGGGGATGGACTGACGCCAGATGAGGACGCCCTTCCTGGCGACTGGTCAACGTCGTCACCTCGGCCTGGGGGTGCCGAGCGAGAATCTTCAGCAGCTCCAGGGCGGTGTAACCGGTCGCTCCCAAAACGGCGATTCGTACCATGGCGTCTATCTTCCCCCATTCCAGCAGACAGTCCCGACGACAAGACGGAGTAGTGTAGCGGACAGAAGCCAACCCGTACAGGTTCGCTGGCTCAGCCCCCGCTCGAGTGCCACTCTAAGCCCTCGGCACCGTCGGCAGCCCGTGTTCCACTACCGCCTGCAGCTCGGCCAGCATCAGACTGGTCGCCCCCCAGATTTCGTGGTCGTGCCAGCGGAAACAGGGAGCGTGC
Source organism: Pirellulales bacterium (assembly GCA_046349895.1). Lineage (GTDB taxonomy): Bacteria > Planctomycetota > Planctomycetia > Pirellulales > Pirellulaceae > JAXMBJ01. Next base: position 207,999 of record JAXMBJ010000006.1, read on the forward strand.
CAGCGAGTTCCCCAGCGGTCGATCCGGCAGCAGTCGCTCGGCAACGCCCGTTGCAATTCGCTGAGCGGATATTCGATCAGCGTATCGACTTCGCCCGGGGCCGGCGTATAGTGCGGGCGCCCCGGGAGAACGACCAGCCACGGCTGAACCCAGAACCGACTGTTGAAGACGTACAGCGGACTGAGTTTCCCCACACAATCGGCAGCGAGGGTCTCAACCCCCAGCTCCTCGTACACTTCCCGCCGCATCGCCTCGTCACTCGTCTCGCCCGGTTCTACCATGCCGCCCGGCAAGGCGATCTGCCCCGCATGATGGGCCATCGTGGCGGGGCGGCGGATGAGTGCCAGGTGCCAGTCATCGTGCCAGGGATAGACCAGCATGCCGACCGCCGCTTCACGAGTCCTCGGGTCGCGCGGCCGGGAGAAATGTCGACCGTAGGCCAGCCGCGGCGACCAGCGACGCTGAGCCAATCGGCCCGGCAGCTCAGCCTCCAGCAGCTTCGACCAATCCGTGACTGAATTCATCCCCATCTCCCTCGCTCCGCTCTCTTATTCAGAATAAACGGATACCGCCGACTGGCCCAGGGGAGCCGGCTGAAATGTTGTGGTGCGGGCGTCCCGCCTGCCGCTTCGATTCTTCCGTTTCAATTCCGCAACAATGGCCCTTATGGCCGTAGCTGTTCAGTCATGAAAACCAGTGGGGCAAGCCCACTGGAGATAGGGCCTTCGCGAGGTGGTGGCCGTGTAGCTGTCCAGTCATGAAAACCAGTGGGGCAAGCCCACTGGAGATAGGGCCTTCGCGAGGTGGTGGCCGTGTAGCTGTCCAGTCATGAAAACCAGTGGGGCAAGCCCACTGGAGATGGGGACTTCGCGAGGTGGTGGCCCTGTAGCTGTCCAGTCATGAAAACCAGTGGGGCAAGCCCACTGGAGATGAGGACTTCGCGAGGTGGTGGCCCTGTAGCTGTTCAGTCATGAAAACCAGTGGGGCAAGCCCACTGGAGATGGGGACTTCGCGAGGTGGTGGCCCTGTAGCTGTCCAGTCATGAAAACCAGTGGGGCAAGCCCACTGGAGATGAGGACTTCGCGAGGTGGTGGCCCTGTAGCTGTTCAGTCATGAAAACCAGTGGGGCAAGCCCACTGGAGATGAGGACTTCGCGAGGTGGTGGCCCTGTAGCTGTTCAGTCATGAAAACCAGTGGGGCAAGCCCACTGGAGATAGGGCCTTCGCGAGGTGGTGGCCGTGTAGCTGTCCAGTCATGAAAACCAGTGGGGCAAGCCCACTGGAGATAGGGCCTTCGCGAGGTGGTGGCCGTGTAGCTGTCCAGTCATGAAAACCAGTGGGGCAAGCCCACTGGAGATAGGGCCTTCGCGAGGTGGTGGCCGTGTAGCTGTCCAGTCATGAAAACCAGTGGGGCAAGCCCACTGGAGATAGGGCCTTCGCGAGGTGGTGGCCGTGTAGCTGTCCAGTCATGAAAACCAGTGGGGCAAGCCCACTGGAGATGAGGACTTCGCGAGGTGGTGGCCCTGTAGCTGTCCAGTCATGAAAACCAGTGGGGCAAGCCCACTGGAGATAGGGCCTTCGCGAGGTGGTGGCCGTGTAGCTGTCCAGTCATGAAAACCAGTGCCCCACCTGCACCAGAATAGAGAAGGGCACGGAGGCAGGCGGGACGCCTGCACCACAATGGTGAGGGCACGGAGGCAGGCGGGACGCCCGCACCACAATGGTGAGGGCACGGAGGCAGGCGGGACGCCCGCACCACAATGGTGAGGGCACGGAGGCAGGCGGGACGCCTGCACCACAATGGAGGTTATACGGACATGACGCCCTGGATCGGGTGAGCTTCGACGACGCCGGTCAGCTTCTGATTCAAGCCGCCATAGAAGTAGGTGAGTTGCTGGTGGTCGAGCCCCATCAGATGAAGGATCGTGGCGTGCAGATCGCGGACGTGATGGCGGTCCACCACCGCTTCGTGACCGAAATCGTCCGTCTCACCGTAGCTGGTCCCGGCTCGCACTCCCTTGCCGGCCAGCCAGTACGTGAAGCCCTTCGGATTATGATCGCGCCCGCCATTGTCACCCTGCGAAACCGGCTGACGCCCGAACTCGCCTCCCCACACCACCAGCGTCTCGTCAAGCAACCCCCGTTGCTGAAGATCGGCCAGCAGACCGGCAATCGGTCGATCCACTTCCGGACAGTGAATGGCCAAGTTCTCTTCCACTCCGAAATGAGCGTCCCAGTTCTGCTGCTGGTGTCCACCGCCATGAAAGATCTGCACAAAGCGAACGCCGCGTTCGATCAAGCGACGAGCGGTCAGGCATTGCCGCGCAAACGGAGCGGGTCCGACCGCCAGCTTGTGATTCGGCTTCGGATCGTACAGGCCGTACATGCGCTTGGTGGCTTCCGTTTCCTGCGACAGATCGAGCGCCTCGGGGGCCGATCTCTGCAATTGGAACGCCAGCTCGTAACTGGCGATTCGAGCCTGGAGCTCCGAATAGCCCGGATGTGACGCCTGGTGTTCTTCGCTCAGCGTCTGAATCGCCGACACTTGATCGCGTCGCATAGAGTCGGTCAGGTATCCCGGCGGATCGAGGTTCAAGATCGGCTCACCGCCCGTGCGGAATACGGTCCCCTGATAAGCGGCCGGCATGTAACCAGCTCCCCAGTTGGGCGAGCCGGGGATTGGACCGCCGCGGGGATCGAGCATCACGACGAATCCCGGCAAGTTCTCGTTCAGCGTTCCCAGGCCGTAGTTGAGCCACGAACCGATCGACGGATAGCCCTGCAGAATCCGGCCGCAGTTCATCTGCAGATTGGCGGAACCGTGAGCGAATGAGTCCATGTAGAGACTCTTGATCACCGCCAGCTTGTCCATGTGCTGAGCGATATGCGGAAACGCGTCGCTGCACCACTGACCGCTCTGGCCGTACTGCCGGAACTTGCGCCGTGAGCCGAGCAACGTTCCGGTCGTGACCGCTCGACGTCGCGTCTCGATCTGTATCTTCTCGCCGTCCCGCTTCTGCAACTCGGGCTTGTAATCGAACAGATCCATCTGCGACGGACCGCCGTACATGTAGAGAAAAATGCAGTGCTTGGCGCGGCCCGGAAAATGGGCTGGGCGGGGAGCCAAGGGAGATGAGTCCGGTCCAATCGTCGCGGCCGCCGCTTGGCTCGGCAGCCCCAGCACGCCATCGCGCTGCAGCATGCCCGACAGAGCCAGACCGAAAAACCCGGCCCCGCATTCCCACAGGAGCTCGCGTCGCGTGCGACCGCAGAACTGACCGCTCATCGGTCTCTCCCTACATCAATCGACATAGACAAACTCATTGGCGTTCAGCAACACATGGCAGAACGACTGCATGGCCTGCACCGACACTGGCGCTCGGTCCGTGCCGACCGGCTCCACGCTCAACTCGCCATCGGCCGTACGAGCCACCAGACGATCCAACGACACGGCCCCTCGACTGACCGCAATACCGAACCGCTTGATTCCTGACGCTGCCGGCCCTGCAACGTTCGCCGCTGGCACGTCGACTGTCAACACCGGCTCAGCTGCCTCACCCAACCATAGCTGCAGACGCTGGTCCGATCGCGCTACCCGGAAGGGTATCCAGCGCGAAGTCGGCAACTGAGCGGGCGCGGACGCGAGAGTCACCAGCTGCTCCGCGTGCCGGAAGACTTGGATCTGCTGCTCGCGCGGGTCGAGCCTGACCTCCAGGCCATCCAGCAAGTCGCCGCGAGTCGTGGCGTCGACCAGCAGCGATGCGAACCGAGTCCCACCGTGTAGCAGCAGATTGCCGCTGATCTGCTCCACGATCCGATCGGTCCCTTCCCAGAGCGCGAAAGGGACTCGGTCGTCATCCAGGGCGTCGATCGTTTCATAACCGCCGACCCACTGCCCTTTGCCGTAGGTCCAGCCAACTCGAGGCCCGACATAGTAATCGGCGGCCGCCAACAAACGTCGGTATTCTTCCTGCAATGCGGTCGGCACATCCGGCCGGAAAGTCAGCACGTGTTGCAACTGCCCCCACGCCACTTCCTGTCGGGACAGATAGTCCCTGGCAAACTCCTGTTCAGCTGGAGTCGGCGACCGACCGTAAGCCAACCGGTAGGCTCGCTCAATCGCGCGCCCGATATCTCCCTGCGACTCCTGCAGCACGCGCCGAGCCATCGCCTGCGACCGCTGGTAACTGAATTGGCCGTTGAGCAGTACCAGGGCTTGCGGCGCCACGGTCGTCACGGGCCTCGCCCCCACCGATGACGTCGTGTTGCCGTAGTCGAATGTCTCGAGCAATGGATCGCGGACGCCCCGTTTGGTGAAGACATAGACGCTGCGGCGACGCCGGTCGGCCGGTCCCGAGACTTCCCAACCCCAACCGGGACGGGACTGAGCGGCCAGCACTTCGCTGCTGAGCTCCGGAAAGATTCCCCGGCCGAACATCTGCAGATTCAACTCACCGGCCGCCCACAACATCGAGTCGCGAATCACCTCGGCGTCCAATCGACGGACGTTCTGACGCCACAGCCAGACATTGTCCGGATCGGCCAACTGAGCATCCGGATTCGCCACCGCTGATGACATCTGGTAAGTGCGAGACGTAACGATCAGCCGGTGGAGATGCTTGATCGACCAATTATGGGCCATCAGCTCGTCGGCCAGAAAATCAAGCAGTTCGGGATGCGTCGGCAGCAAACCGGCTTTGCCGAAATCGTTCGGTGTGGCGACAATCCCTCTTCCGAAATGGTGCAGCCAGACACGATTGGCGATGACACGAGCGGTCAGCGGATTGTCGGGCGAAGCGATCCAGTTGGCCATCTGCGAGCGAAGTCCGCACGATAGGCCATGGGGTGAACCGTCAGACTCAACCGTCCGGTCGGACATCACCGTCAGAAAATGGGGCGTCACGACCGCCCCGGGTGTGGCCGCATTGCCGCGCACCAGCACGTTCGTTTCCTTGGGTTGCGGACCGTGCTCGCGCACCGCCAGTGCCCATTCCTGGTAGCCTCCGTTGTCAGCACTGACCTGTCGGATCTGTTCCTCGATCTTCTTCCGCTGTTCGGCGTCGCTCGTCTGTTCAAGCGTCTTCTGCAGCTCGGCCAATCGTTCACGGCGCCGGGTCAGCAGACCGGCCACGTCGCGCACGGGGGCCAGCGGCAGATAACTTCCCGATTCCAGATCGTACCGAGCGTTTTCGAATTGGCGCACGTTGCGAATGCACGCCAGCAGAGCGTAGTAGTCGGTCTGAGGGATCGGGTCGAACATGTGATCGTGACAACGGGCACACCCCAACGTCTGCGCGAGAAAGACCTGGCCGATGGTGGACAACATATCGTCCAGCCCGTCGTATTCAGCCGCTCGAGCATCGTCGGGCTCATCGTCCCAAACGCCCAGGTGATAAAACCCCGTCGCGATGACTCCATCCGCGTCGCCGTCGGGAAGCTCATCGCCCGCCAGCTGTTCCTTGACAAACCGATCGTAGGGCTTGTCTTGATTGAACGAACGGATCACGTAGTCGCGGTACCGCCACACCTGTGGCTTCTCACCGTCTCGCTCGTAGCCATTCGTCTGAGCGAACCGAACGAGATCGAGCCAGTGCTGGCCCCAACGCTCGCCGTAGAGCGGACTGGCCAACAGCCGATCGACCATCAACTGCCAAGCTCGTGGCGACGGGTCGCGACAGAACTCGGCGATCGTCTCGGCGTCGGGCGGGATGCCGATCAGGTCAAAATAGAGTCGTCGGACCAGCTGCCGAGGCTCGGCCGGTCCGTTGTGGCTGAGCCCCTCGCGAACAAGTCGATCGGCCACCAGAGCGTCGATCGGATGTTCGGACCACGGGTCATCAGTAACGTGCGGGATCGGCGGGCGACGAACCGGCTGGTAGGCCCAGTACGCGCGATGCTCGTCGGTCACCTGCATCCCGGTCGTACGACGAGCGGTGGCCGAACCGGCTGGTGCGGCATGAGCGGCCGGGAACGGAGCTCCCATGCGAATCCACGTCTCTAGCTGAGCGACCTGCGCGTCACTGAGCCGTTGGTCGGGAGGCATCTCGAGCCCCTCGTAGCGGACGGCAGACATCAGCATGCTGGCCGCCGGATCGCCGGGCACCACGGCCGGCCCCGAGTCGCCTCCCTGCAAGACGGCAGGTCCCGAGTCGAGCAGCAGTCCGCCCTTGACCTTCTCGGCTCGCTGGCTGTGACAATCGTAACAGTGCTCAGCCAGCAGCGGTCGAATCTCGGCTTCGAAGAACTCCAGCTGCTGGGCATCCTTCGGCTCGGCAACCTCCCCCGGCTCGGCGCCCATGGCACCCGATGCGCAACCCAACCAGCAGCCACTCAGCAGCATCCAGGCGACAAGTTGGCGATGGCGACCAGTCATCGGCAGGCACTCAGGTAGGTAAGCGTTCAGGCAGCGGTAGGCAGGCGGGGGGTCGGGGCGGGACCGTGCTCCGTTATCGTACCACGCCGGACCACCAGATCCAACTGAGAGAAAAGGAGAGCAGAGAGTTCCTGCCGCCTGCCAGCTCGCCTGGCCGGCGGCACCGGTCTGAGTGAGCTAGGGAGCGTGTGAGAGACGAAGAGGCAGGCGGGACGCCCGCACCACAATGGTGAGGGCACGGAGGCAGGCGGGACGCCTGCACCACAATGCAGAGGCAGGCGGGACGCCTGCACCACAATGGAGAGGACAAGAATATTGGAGGTGATTCAGCGGAAGTCGCGGGAGGAGATTTTGAGTTGCCGGAGCTGGCTGGTGAGATCTTCGATGGTGCGGACCACGACGTGCGTCACTCCGTGGCGGCGTTGCAGGTCGCCGCGGATGATCCAGGCCGGGCTGGTCCGAGCGGTCCGGTAGTGTTGCTCCCAGACCTCCAGCCGAATCACCAGGTTGATCGAGCCCGTTTCATCCTCCAGCGTCACAAAGGTGATCCCCTTGGCAGTTCCCGGCCGCTGGCGGAGGATCACCAGCCCGGCGGTCACAACCGGCGCGCCGTCGGCGAGTTCGTCGAGCTGTTCGGCGGTCAGCACGTTGAGCTGATTGAGCCCGTCGCGGTAGAACTGCATGGGATGAGCTTTGAGTGACAGGCCCACGGTCTGGTAATCGGCAAAGACTTCCTCCACCGCACTGCTCGCTGGCAGACTGGCCGTCGAATCGTCTTCGCTCGACAACAGATCAAACAACGGCAACTGCTCTTTCGGCCCGGTTTGAGCCAGCGCGTGCCATAACGCTTCACGGCGTTGATACCCCAGCGACCCGAAGATGTCGGCAGCCGCCAGACGCTTGAGGACATCTCGAGGGAGCTTCGTGCGGCGTGCCAGATCATCGAGCGAAGTGAAAGGACCGGCTCGCCGAGCCCGCTCGATCTTCCTCCCCTGCTCTTCCCCTAACCCCAGGACCAGCCGCAGGCCCAACCGGAGTCGCCAGTTGTCGTTCGTGGCGTCATAAGCGACGGTGCAGTCCCAGTTGCTGTGGTTCACATCAATCGGATCGACACTTCCGCCGTGTCGCACGAGGTTCTGCACCAGCTGCGATGGCGCGTAGAAGCCCATCGGCTGGCTGTTGATCAGCGCCGCGGTGAAGACGGCCGGATAGTAGTGCTTCATCCAGGCCGAGATGTAGACCAGCAACGCGAAGCTGGCGGCGTGCGATTCGGGGAAACCATACTCGCCAAAGCCACGAATCTGCCGAAACACCTGCTCGGCAAACTCGGCACTCAGCCCCCGCGATTGCATGCCGTCGACCAGCTTCTGCCGGAACTGATCGATCACTCCCGTCTTGCGCCACGCCCCCATCGCTCGACGCAACTGATCGGCTTCGCCCGGCGTAAATCCAGCCGCGACCACAGCCAGCCGCATCGCCTGTTCCTGAAAGATGGGGACGCCCAGCGTCTTGTGCAGCACATCGCGGATCGCGTCGTTCGGATACGACACCGGCTCGATCCCCATCCGCCGCCGCAGATAGGGATGGACCATCTGGCCTTGAATGGGTCCGGGCCGCACGATAGCCACTTCGACCACCAGATCGTAATAGCACCTGGGCTGCAAACGCGGCAGCATGCTCATCTGAGCCCGGCTCTCGATCTGAAACACACCCATCGTGTCCGCTCGGCAGATCATTTCGTACACAGCCGGATCCTCGGTCGGCACGCTGGCCAGCGTCCACTGACGCCCGGTGGCTGACTGGATCAAGTCAAAACCTTTCCGCAGCGCGGTCAGCATTCCCAGCGCGAGGCAATCGACTTTCAAGATACCCAGCTCGTCCAGGTCGTCCTTGTCCCAGCAGATCACCGTGCGATCAGCCATGGCCGCGTTCTCGATCGGCACCAGCTCGCACAATGGCCCGCGCGTCATCACCATCCCGCCGACATGCTGCGACAGATGGCGTGGAAATCCGAGTATCTGATCGACCACATAGAGAAAACGCCGGCCAGTGGGCGAATCGGGATCGACGCCCACTTGTCGGCAGCGATCGGCCAGCGATTCGTCGTTGCTGCGTCCCTCCACATGCTTGGCCAACGCGTCCACGCAATCCCAAGACCAGCCCAGTGCCTTGCCGACATCGCGTACGGCCGATCGAAGTCGATACGTGATCACTTCGGCCGCCAGTCCCGCTCGATCGCGACCGTATTTTTCGTAGACGTATTGCAACACCTCCTCGCGCCGCTCGTGCTCAAAATCGACATCGATATCCGGCGCTTCGTTCCGCTCGCGGCTGACAAATCGCTCAAACAACAGATCCGTCTGGTTCGGATCGACGGCCGTGATCCCCAGGCAATAACAGACAGCCGAATTGGCCGCCGATCCTCGCCCCTGACACAGAATCCGCTGACGCCGCGCGTACTGGACCACGTCCCACACCGTCAGAAAGAACGCTTCGTACTGCAGCTGAGCAATCAGTTCCAGTTCGTGCTCGAGCAATCCTCGGACCTTCTCCGGCAGTCCCTCGGGATAGCGCTGCCGAGCCCCTTCCCAGGTCAACTGGCGGAGATACTCCAGCGGCGTGAAGCCGGGCGGAGCCAGCTCTTCGGGATACTCATACTTGAGACTCTCCATCGAAAACCGACAGCGATCGGCGATCTCCGCCGTGCGTTCCAACGCTTCCGGAACCGACCGATAGACTTTCATCAGCTGATCGATCGGCCGCAAATGCCGCTCGGCGTTCGAACGCAGATGAGCTTCAGCGGCATCGACCGTCTCGCCGCGCCGAATGGCAGTGAGCACGTCATGCACTACCATCCGCTGGGGGACGTGATAGTGGACGTCTCCGGCGGCAACGAGCGGCAGGTGGCTGGCCGTGCCGAGCTTCCGCGCATAGTCGATCCAGGCCTGGTCGTCGGCTCCGTAGTGGAGCTGCAACAGCAGATACGAACGGTCACCACACAGATCGTGCAGGCGATGAGCCCAGTGTCGGTTGTGCTGAGCGGTCGCGGCACGTTCGGCGGCGCTCGGGGGCCGACGGGGAATCAGACCTGCCAGCAGCCCTGCTTGATGAGCGGCGAAATCGCTCCATTCCAACTGACACGATCCCTTGGCCGCCCGCCGCTTGCCGACGGTCAACAGCCGCGCCAGCCGGCCGTAAGCGGCACGATCGGTGGCCCACACCACCAGTTCAACTCCGTCGGTGAATTCCAGCTGGCAGCCGATCAGCAGTTTCAGGCCGGTCGTGCGTGCGGCTGAGTAGGCGCGCACGATCCCGGCCAAGCTGTTGCGGTCGGTCACGGCCAGCGCCAGGTAGTCCAGCAACACCGCCTGCTCGACCAGCTCGTGCGGATGCGAAGCTCCTTCCAGAAACGAGTAGTTCGTTTTGCATTGCAGCTCGGCGTATCGCATGATGTGGCCGGTTCCCGTAATTCACTGAAGTCAGTGGTCAGCCAAAATACCCGTGCAGGAACCAGGGCCCGTCCGGGCGCTGATAGAAGATCCATAGCCGCCGACCATCGTGCAGATGGAGCTGGTAGTAATCTCGCCGCACACACGCTCCTCGCCACCAGCCCGTCTCGACTCGTTCCGGTCCGATCGCCCGCCGCACCTGGCTGCTGATCCCATCCAGCACAATCGCGGCTGGAAGACCTTGCGGATGGGCCACCATCACGGTCACCTGCAGCGGCGCACGAAGCCACAGCGGCCGCCACTCGTTCGACTCACTCCACACCGCACGCTCAGCCATCCGCCGAGCTGCTGCACTGGATGGACCTGATGTGCGAGACGCACGAGCTGAGCGAGTTGCCGGGCGTGAGGCTTGGCGTGAGACTTGGCGCTGCAGCGTGGCACGTTCGGGCCCGGTCCAAGGGATCGCTCGCCAGGCATCTTCCGGCAGCCACGCCGTACGCTGCACGACTCCCAGCACACGGTCGCTTCCCAGCCGATTGCTGACTCGCGTCACCCAATCACCCCACTCCCGCTGCTGCTGCACGCTGTCCAGACGCTCGTCGGGATCGTCCCACAGACCACCGACGCGCTGGCCCACGCGTTGACGAGCGGTGATGATCAGCCGAACGCGAGCGACAGGGCCGGGCAACACCAGACGCTCGGCACGAACTCGCAGCTGATCGATCCAGCTATCCCGGTCAGCGGTGGCGGTGAACATGCCGACGGTCAACTCCAGCTGCTCACCCTCCACGCACTTCAGCTGACAGACGACCTGCAGCGCCCCTTCGCCGATCGCCCGCAGACGCTCCTCCAGACGTCCCCACAAACTCTGGCAGACCTGCAACACGCCCTCCAGATCTCCCACGGGATATTCACCCTCCCACGATTCCTCCCACACCGATCGCTGAGGGCAGGCCTGAGCGACTTCGGACTGGTGCCCGACCAGCCGATCGAGGGCCGTTGTCAGCTCGGAACCGAAACGATCGTTGAGTCCGGCTCGAGGCAATTGCCACAGCTGGCCCAAGCAGTCCAAACCGAGCTGGTGCAGCACCTGCTGGAGCTGTTCGGGGAGCTGCAGTGCCTGGAGGGGGAGTTCCTGCAGTTCGTCGGGTGCGATCCCGGTGGCCAGGATCTGACGGAGCGTTCCTGCGGCGCAGCGACGGAGGACAGGTCCCCACCGCGCCCAGGCGGAGGCAGCTGACAGCGTATCGGCAATCACCAGATCGGCCAGCAGCTGGTGTCGCGCGACCCAAGTGGCGACCGCATCAAGCAGCGCGGTTTCGCTCCCCCACAACCCGGCCGTCGCTTGAATCTGCAGTCCCAGCCCACTCACCGGCTCAGTCGGACTCCAGCAGACCAGCGGCGTGAACTGCCGGCACTCTTCGGCCAGTTCCAGCAACCGTTCGCGATCGCGCTGCGGATCGGCGGCCCGCCAGACAACTCGACGGCGATCGCCGGCCACCAGCGCCGAGGCTTCAGCCACCGCCATCCCCGGGACGATCCCCAGCTGTTGTGCGGCCACCGACACACACTCGACACGCTGACCACGCCGCGCATCGGGGACGTGCAGCACGATGGGCGTCTCCATCCCACCGGCACACACTTGAGGCGTGTCACGCGGTGGATTTGCATCACGCTGTTGACTCACAACACGCGGTTGATTCTCGGCGCACGAATCGGCCTCAACCATCTGATCGCGGACCCAACGCTGGATGGGCCATCTTGGAAACTCGATGCACAGCCAGCGCACGGTCACGGTGGAGACTCCGGTGGACGAGCGAATTCAATCATCGCCTTGCTGATGGGCCGCTCACTCGTGGCTGAAGACGGGCTGCGGCGGGAAATCGACATCCATGCTGAGCTCGGTGGGACCGGTGGTGCCGCGCCAGCGGAGCTGTTGGAGCTGCAGGGGCCAGGGATCACCGGCCGGGTGTTGGGAACCGGTTGGCTCAGCGGCGTTGGCCGACGTCGACCGGGGCTGAACGGCCAGTTGGAGTTGAGCCCAGGAGGGTTGACCTTGCGCTCGGGCTGGCCGGACCAGGACTCCCCAGCCCGACCCTTGTTCGGCGGCCAGCTGCAGGCGGCGGAACGGATGAGGAGCCAGCTGATCGATCTCAGCCCAGACGGCCCCGACCGCCTCACAGCGCAAGGCCTGATCGACGACCCACAGCAGTTCGGCCTGATTGGCGGGTCGGACGACGCAGATCTGGGACCAGCGGATTCCCCAGGGAATGAGTGCTGGCGGGTAGCACCATCCGCGCGGATCGACGACGACCAGCCGTCCGCGAGCACCGCACGCCTGGCAGGCCATCCACAGGGCGAACCCGGCCGCTCCAGTCCCCCAGCCTCGGCTGAAGCATTCGACCAGCGTCCCACGCTGCCACAGTTCGGCGGGCCACCGCGGCTGACTTGCCTGGCTCGGCTGACTTGCCTGGCTCACCTGGCTCTGGCCCGCCCGGTTAGGCTGATCTCGGGTTGGCTGATCTCGGGTACTCCCGGCGCTGCGTCCCAGCTGCAGTTTGCCGGAGGATTCGGCCAGCAACCTCGCTACCTGTTCGTCCCGCCGTCCGCATCGCAACATCGCGTCCCCTCCGATCTGCCGGCCCGAGTGCTAGCACGAATGGTGTACATGCGTTTACTTTACTGGGGTATCGGCTGGCGTCAAGAGTCGGCTGCAGTCGGGGCTCTGATTCGGGAGGTAGGTGCGACCTCCGTCGCTCGCGACTACACTGTGGCCACCGTTCGCTTGATTCCCCACCGCCTCCAACCCGGGACCGAATCCGCCATGGAACCCGCCTCCCCCCTACCGCCGTACACGCTGCGCACCATGCTAGCCGCCGCGATCCTCACCACCGCTCTGCTCCCAGCCGCCGCCCGCAGTGCCGACGCGGTACCGCAAGTGCTGGACAAACGCCTGCAGCTGGCGTTGATCGCGGCCGAGCCTGACCTGGTCACGCCGGTCGGCATCGCCGCTGACACTCGTGGCTCGCTGTACGTCGTCGAGAACCACACGCACTTCCGGCCCGAGGATTACGACGGTCCGGCCGGCGACCGGATCGTTGTCTTCACCAGCACCACCGGTGACGCTCGACAAGTCCCCCGCGTCTTTTACACTGGACTGCGGTACGCCATGCAGCTGGCCATCCATCCGTCCGAACCGTGGCTGTACGTCGCCACGCGCAGCGAAGTGTTGCGGCTGCGCGACACCAATGGCGACCAGGTAGCCGACGAACGCCAGACATTGCTGAAACTGGAGACGGCTGGCGACTACCCGCACAACGGCCTGTCGGGGATGTTGTTCGACGCGACGGGCAACCTGTGGGTCGGCATGGGCGAGAACCTCGGGGCCAAATATCGGCTGGTCGGGAGCGACGGAACGAGTCTGGAGGGAGGAGGCGAAGGGGGGAATCTCTTCTGGTGTCGTGCGGACGGGAGTCAGATGAGGAACTACGCGACGGGGTTCTGGAATCCGTTCGCCTTGGCATCCGATCCGGCGGGGAGGCTCTTTGCCGTCGACAACGATCCCGATTCGCGGCCACCCTGCCGACTGCTGCACGTGGTCGAACACGGCGACTATGGCTTTCGGTTTCGCAACGGCCGCCGGGGCGTCTATCCCTTCACGGCGTGGAATGGCGAAATCCCCGGCACGCTGCCGATGGTGGCGGGCACGGGCGAGGCCCCCAGCGGACTCGTCTGGTACTCGGCCGACAACTGGCCCGCCGATTACCGCGGCACGCTGTTGGGCGGGAGCTGGGGGAGCCATCGCATCGAACAGTTTCGGCTCAGCCCGCGCGGCGCGTCGTGGCAGGGCGAACGGGTGAGTGTGGTGCAGGGCGACGAACGCTTCCGACCGGTCGGCTTGGCGGTCGCTCCCGACGGAGCCCTCTGGTTCACCGACTGGGTCGACAAGTCTTACCCGCTGCACAAGCAGGGCCGGCTCTGGCGACTGAGTGCTCAGCACAGTTCGCCGGCGCCGCAACCGACGGCAACGACCAGACCAACCGCTGACCCTCTGGCAGCGATGCGCGCACAGATCGCGCGTCGCGAGTGGACCGGTGCCGAGCAACTGACCGGGAATGCGGCCGTGTCGGGCGATGGGGCCAAGTCGGGCGATGCCTGGCACGCGTTGCTGAGTGCCGCGGAGTACTCGCCGCAACAGCTGACCTGGGAAAAGCTCCCGGCGAGCGAAGAGCTCCGTTCGATCTGGTTGCGGCGCTGGCCAGCTCGGGTTCCCCAGGCGGCGATCGTCGAGCGGCTCGGATCGACCGATCCGTTTGTCCGGCAAGCGGCCCGTGTGGGATTGGAACGTCTGGCGGACGCCGAGTATGCCGCGATTGTGAACGATCCGCGCGTCGCTCTGCTGCCCGACACCATTCTTGCTCGGCGCAACCGCCACGAACGTCCCGACGCGGCGACCTTCGGCCAGTGGCTGGACGCCGACGATCGTCAGACGCGTTTTGTGGCGCTGCAGTGGATCGCCGAGTCGGTGCGGACCGATTGTCGCGAGCTGGTCGATAGCGCCCTGCGCGGCCGTTGTGATACTCGAGAACTGTTCGCCGCGGCGCTGGCGACACTCGAACGGCTGGATCATCCCGAGGACGATGTTGACGAGGAACGGAGCTGGGTTGAGTACGCTGCGCCGTTGTTGAGCGACGCCAAGCTCGAACCGAGTCTGCTGGTGCGAGTGCTGCGCATTCTGCCGGCCGATCATCCGGCGTTGACGGCCGAGCGATGGAACGAGCTATGGTCGCATCCGGATGCCGGGGTACGAGTGGATGCGGTGCGCAGCTGGCGATTGCGGAGTGGCCCGGACGTTGTGAAGCGTCTGCTGGAACTGGCAGCCGACACCGATCAGCCGTCAGCCGTGCGAGCTGAGGCGATTGCGAGCCTCGATCCGGACGATCAGGCTCAGCGCGACGCGCTCAACCGGTTGGCGGCCGACCAGAGCGAGGAAGTGAGTGCCGAGTCGCGGCGCACTTTGCGGCTAGCCGGGCCGCACGGCTCGACTGACGCCACGGCAGCCAAACGCCGTCAGCGGATCGACACGATCGCCGGTGTGACGGGTGGGAATCGGCAGTTGGGCGAAAGGTTGTTTTTTCATCCGCGGGTGGCGAGTTGCTATCGGTGTCATCAGTGGCAGGGTCGGGGAGCTGAGTTGGGTCCAAGCCTGAGTGCGATAGGTCAGTCGAGCGATCGTCGGCGGCTGGTCGAATCGCTGCTGGACCCGAGCCGCGAGATTGCGCCGCAGTATGTCCCCTGGTCGATTGAGCTGGAGGATGGTCGCGTGTTGACGGGAATGTTGATCGGCGAGGACGACCAGAACCGGGCGACGTATGTCGACTCGCAGGGGAAAACGTTCACGCTGGCCCCGTCGGAAGTCGCCGCGCGTCGGTCGCTGGCCACCTCGATTATGCCGGAGGGACTGGCGGACCAGTTGACGGACGACGAGCTGGGTAGCTTGGTTGAGTTTCTACGGGGGGAGCGGTAGGATGGAGGTCAGGACGACGGGTAGCTGGGCACCCCCAACGGGGGCGTGAATGACAAGCCAAATCGCTCGATCGCCGATACTGACTCCTTGAGATGCTGTCAGCGGACTTGGGGTGGAGGTGGTGGCCGAGTGAGCTATCCGGAAGGGACGGTGCAAGATGGGAAGCGATACGCAGCGGAAGGTCGATCTGGGGAGCGCGGCGGCCGAGCGGATGGAGCGGTGGCTGTTGTCGGACGAGCTGCGGGACTTCATTCGGCTCCACCGGGAACCTGAGACTCATCCCCGGCGTCTGGGCCCCTACATCACGGTCTCACGCGAATCGGGTGCCGGAGGTGGCGAGCTGGCTCGGCTGATCGGCCAGCAGCTCGGCTGGGACGTCCTCGACAAGTCATTGCTGGATTGTGTCGCTGAGCGTTATCACATGCCGCGCGATCTGCTGGAGATCGTCGACGAGAAGAAGGCGCATGTGATTCAGGAGCTGCTGCACAATTTTTTCGTCCGTCGGTCGGTCAGCAACGATCAGTACGTGATGAACGTGGAGCATGTGATCTACTTGGCGGCCATCCATGGTCGCGTGGTGATTGTGGGCCGCGGGGCTCATTGTGTCTTGCCGCGTGAGCACGGATTGGCGGTCCGGTTCATTGCGCCGCGCGGGTGGCGGGTGCGGCAGATAATGGAGCGTCGTGGCATTGCGCAGCGGGAGGCTGAGCAGGTGGTTGACACCACCGACAGTGGCCGATCGGAGCTGTGCAAGTATTATTTAGGACAGGACAGTTCGGACCCGCACAATTTTGATCTGGTGGTGAACGTGGAACAGTTGGGCCACGAGCTGGCGGCTCGGATGGTCGCCGACCTGGCACGCCATCGCTTCCAATTGCCGGAAGCGTGAGCCGGGACTCGGAGGGAGCAGGGATAGAAGGCTGACAGCCCCCGTATGGATGACGCGGATCTTCAGACGCTCACTGGGCCGTCGTCCCAGTCTGCTGACGCTTTGCGGCGCCGAATCAACGCCGTGGAACCTAAGGCTCTGCTGGTCGACCCTTGGATCATGCGCCGCGTGATTCGGATGGACCGGCGTCTGACGGGGCTTGGTTTTCACGTCCCTCACCGGCATGTTTACACGATCGAACGTGAGCGATTGCTGGCGTATGTGGACCGCCCGGAATTGGAACTGGCACCGGCCACCGAACTGCCGCCGGTCGTGATCTTGTTGAGCAAGCCGACCGAAGACGAGGCGATTGAGCGTCCCTCGATGGAGGATCTGCTGCGGCGTTACTGGCGGCTGCTGTTCCATGCCCGGGTCCATCTCGAGATGGAACAGCGGTATCCTGACCGCCAGCCGCCGAAGTATCTACCTGCTCAACGCCGCATGCAGCTGGGCGAGGTGGAGTTTGCCGAGATCCGCTCGGTGCTGTCGCAGGAAGATCTCCTCTTCCCGGAACCGAGCGACTGGGAGACGTACGTTGAGTTTGCGGCGACGTACCTGGAGCTGCGGTATTTTCAGCCGGACGATTTGTCGACCTACTTCCCGTCCATACGAGATTGGGAACTGGTGGGGCGGATCATCAGCCAGGACGTGTACCATGCGGAGCTATATGAGTCGGTGCGTCCGCTGAAGTCACTGACCGCCATCGCTGCCGAACGGCCCGAAGAGGCGGCGAGTGCGACGAGCGAAGCGCCGGAGTGGAGGATGGAGGAGGACGATGGTCCGTCTCCGACGAGAACTCGCAAGTGGCAGCAGCGGGCCGCTCGGGCTGAAGGGCTGGGCAACCGAGCTCGTGCTGCGATCTTCTGGCAGCGGACAGCGGACGCCGCGGCTCCGAGCCAGCAGGAGCCGTTTCAGAATTCGGCTCTACGTCAGCTGACCGGCCTGGTCCACAGTCTGCGCGATGTGCTGCGATTGACCGACGACGAAGTTCAGAGCTGGATCCAGGGCCTGCGACCGCTGCTGAAGCTCGCTTCCCGCAGCATCTGGTCGGCCGACGCGCGATTGCTGTTTGATCTGCAGAAAGTCTGCCTGGAATACGAGTCGAGCCCGATACGCACCACGATCGGACGCTGGCTCTTCTCTGGATTCCGTCACCCGTGGCGTCGGCCGTTGCCATTGTTGCGTGAGGTCTTGTTGACCAAACATCTGCGATCGGCAGAACGGCGGCTGGTGAAGTCTCAGCTGGGAGCGGCCGATCGCGGCCGGATCTCACAGCTGCTGTCGACGGCGGTGGAACATCTCGAACATGACCTGCGCCGGACCTTGCGTCCTCGCATCAATCAGGTGCTGGATGAGGTCGGCCTGGAGCCTCGCAACGTCCCCGAACGGGTCGCCCGTACGAAGCTGGTCGAAGAACTCCTCGACCAGGTCGTGGAGCACGGTTATTTGAATACCGGCATCTTCCGCGACGCTCTCTCCAAAAGCGACCTGAAGCTACCCGACGTCGCGGGGCTGGGTGAGCTCTGGAGCGGCGACATCTTGTTGCGAGCCGATCGCCGGATGTCGCAGGTGCTGGACGGCGTCTATCGACCGGCAGCAATCTACCTGCGGTGGTCGCAGCGATTGAGCAGTGTGGCGTTTGGCACACCGCTGGGCCGATTCCTGACGCTCTACTTCGCCATCCCGTTCGGCGGCGCCTTCCTGATCATCGAAGGCCTCCAGCACATGGTCGGCTGGTTCACTCAGTCGCACCCCATCTCGATTCCGGACAACTACACCGAGGCCTTGCAACGAGAAGCGATCGCAGCCGCGGCCGCTGCGAAGCACGCCGAAGCGACTCGAGCCTGGTTCTATCCGGCCGTCCTGGTGCTGGGGATCCTGATCCTGCTGCTGATGCACCACCGCGGATTCCGGGACTGGCTGATCGGCGTGCTGACTCAGCTGGCCGTCTGGAGCCGGCGAGTGCTGATCGAACTGCCGATGAGCCTCTTGCGCATACCGCTGATCGAACAGATCCTCCACAGCCCGGCGTATGCCACGCTGAGAAGTTATCTGTTGAAGCCGGTCCTGCTGACCGGACTCACCTGGGCCGTGCTGTATCAGTTCTTCGATCACTGGTCAGCCCGCACGTCGTTTGAGCTGTTTCTGGTCTTCAGCCTGTTCTTGAACTCGCCCGTGGGACGCTACGCCGACGAATGGTTGACGGACGTCATCCTGCGATCGTGGGAAGAATTGCGAGTGCGAGTGATCGCGGCGTTTTTCCACTGGGTGATGGACGTGTTCCACCGGCTGATGACCGGGCTCGACCGGCTGATGTTCGCTCTGGACGAATGGACTCGATTCCGAGCCCGCGACAACCCCGTGATGAAGGTCTTCAAATTGATCGGCGGTGGGATCTGGTCGGTCGTGTCGTACTTCATCGTCTTCGTCTCGACCTTGCTGATCGAACCGCAAATCAATCCGATCAAACACTTTCCAGTCGTCACCGTATCGCACAAGCTGATCCTGCCGATGGGTCCGATGCTGATCAAACAGCTGACGCCCTACATCGGCAAGGCGGAAGCAAACATTCTGGTACTGTCGACGATCTGGTTGATTCCCGGCGTCTTTGGCTTTCTCGTCTGGGAACTGAAAGAGAACTGGCGGCTCTACGCGGCTAACCGCTCGGCACTGCTGCAGCCACAGTCGATCGGACATCACGGCGAGACGATGGTCGGATTGCTCCGATCCAGCTTCCACTCGGGAACCCTCCCCAAGCTCTTTGCGCGTCTGCGCCGAGCGACGCGCAAGGCTCGGAACACGGACGACTGGAAGCCAGTGAATCGGCAGCTGAGTGCCTTGAGCAACGTGGAACTTGCCCTGCGACGCTACATCGATCGCGAAGTGCTCGGCCCATTGCGGCTTGTCACGCCACACGAATCCGAACACTTTCAAGTGCGGGAAGTCCGTGTGGCTACCAACCGAGTGGAATCGACTCTGCAATGGTCCGGACGCCCCGAATTGCAACTGACGATCGTCTGGGAAGAACTCGACGGACAATTGACCAGCCGCGTCACCCACGATGGCCTGCTCGCCTGCCTCCCGCGCAGCACAGCCGAGGCGTTGGCGCTGAGCTTGACCGGATTGTTTCAGCGGACCAGCGTCGATGCCGCCCAGACCGAAATCGGGCACCTCGCCGAACCGCCGATCAGCTGGGATGCCTGGGTCCAGTCGTGGTGGCCGCTGGAACGTAGCTCTTCTTCTATGCTGGCGT
Organism: Pirellulales bacterium; assembly: GCA_046349895.1. GTDB lineage: Bacteria > Planctomycetota > Planctomycetia > Pirellulales > Pirellulaceae > JAXMBJ01. The sequence continues at coordinate 227,528 of JAXMBJ010000006.1, forward strand.
GATCGGCAAGGAATAACTCGGCGCCGAGCGACTCGCGCCACGATGCGTCCCCCGACCAGCCTGCTTCTCGTCTCTGCTCCGTGCTGTCTTTCCTCCGTGTCTTTGTGCCTCCGTGCGAAATCCTCAATGCGGTCCGCAGTGCCAATTGACTCATGGTGCGATGCCAGTGGTCTCAAGCAAGAAAGTTACACCTGGGGGATGTTGCTGGAAGTGGATGCCCGTTGCAGCTGCACGGAAGCAGGCAGGCGGGACGCCCACACCACAAAGAAGGCAGGCGGGACGCCCACACCACAAGGGAGGCAGGCGGGACGCCCACACCACAAGGGGGCGGAAGGCCGGCGCCGGGAAGTGGGCACTGGAGTACAGCATCCCCGCGCCGCTACGGACTCTACCCCGCCGTGTCGTCTCTGCTCCGTGCTGTCTTTCCTCCGTGTCTTTGTGCCTCCGTGCGAAATCCTCAATGCGGTCCGGGCACTCATGGATGTTGCTGGAAGTGGATGCCCGTTGCAGTACAGCATCCCCGCCGCGTGGACTTACACCCGCCGTGTCGTCTCTGGTGCTGTCTTTCCTCCGTGTCTTTGGAAGTGGAAATCCTCAATGCGGTCCGTACCTGGGGGATGTTGAAGTGATGCAGGCAGGCGGGACGCCCGCACCACAAGGAAGGCAGGCGGGACGGACTCTACCCCCGCCGTGTCGTCTCTGCTCCGTGCTGTCTTTCCTCCGTGTCTTTGTGCCTCCGTGCGAAATCCTCAATGCGGTCCGCAGCGCCAATTGACTCATGGTGCGATGCCAGTGGTCTCGAGCAAGAAAGTTACACCTGGGGGATGTTGCTGGAAGTGGATGCCCGTTGCAGCTGCACGGAAGCAGGCAGGCGGGACGCCCGCACCACAAGGAAGGCAGGCGGGACGCCCGCACCACAAAGGGCAGGCGGGTGGCCTGCACCACACACAAAGAAGGCAGGCGGGACGCCCGCACCACAAGGGGGCGGAAGGCCGGCGCCGGGACGTGGGCACTGGAGTACAGCATCCCCGCGCCGCTACGGACTCTACCCCACCGTGTCGTCTCTGCTCCGTGCTGTCTTTCCTCCGTGTCTTTGTGCCTCCGTGCGAAATCCTCAATGCGGTCCGCAGCGTCAATTGACTCATGGTGCGATGCCGCTGGTCTCAAGCAAGAAAGTTACACCTGGGGGATGTTGCTGGAAGTGGATGCCCGTTGCAGCTGCACGAAAGCAGGCAGGCGGGACGCCCGCACCACAAGGAAGGCAGGCGGGACGCCTGCACCACAAGGAAGGCAGGCGGGACGCCTGCACCACAAAGAAGGCAGGCGGGTGGCCTGCACCACAAGGGGGCGGAAAGTGGGTAGTTGGCGGGGAATTTTCTGGTTTTTTCGCGGGAGCGAGGTATGTTTTCCGAGCCTCAGTCGTTCCGCTGCGCGCTGAGGTGTCCACGGGGGTGGGGCTAGGGGCAGCGGCTGAGCTCGTTACGATCGGCACGATCGGCGCCAGTGGCGTCGGATGGCTGCGACGATGAGCCGGTGTGGTGTTGATGGCCCTGCCTCCACCTGAGTAACGCCCAGCTTGAACGCGAGCGAGTACTCAACATTCCGATCCGCCCGATCTCGGTACGACACGGCACATCCGTTATGACCGGAACTATTGCGAGTGGCCCGAAAATGACCGACGCGAATCCTCCAGTCGACGCATCGCAGGACGCTCCATCGACCGCCGACACTCCACGCAGCACCGCTCAGGCTACCACTTGGGACTGGAGCCTGGCCCTGCTCTTCCTGCTGGCCTGCCTGATCATGCTGCTCCCCGGCGGCGCCGACCCCGATCTGTGGGGACACATCCGATTCGGGCGTGACGTCTTCCGCGAAGGGGTGCCAGCCACCACCACCTATTCCTACACGGCCGAAGGCTATCCGTGGGTCAATCACGAGCATCTGAGCGAACTGTGGTTTGCGACGATGGAGGAGCGATTTGGCGCAGCCGGACTGCAGACGACTCGCCTGGTGCTGGCCGCTACGGTACTTGGGTTGTCGCTTGTCTGGTGGTATCGCCGCGGCGTGCCGTTGCTGCCGACCCTGGCCTGCTTCGCGCTGTTGGTGGCCAACCTCAAGTACCACTGGTCCATTCGACCACAGCTGTTTACCTATTCGTTGTTCTTCCTGCTGATCGCCTGGTGCGAACTGACCTTCCGCGGCTGGGCCGGTGATTGGCATCTGCCCTGGCTGCGCAGCTGGGGACGTGCCAGCAATGAACCATCGACATTCAAGACGAAGTCACTGTGGAAGCTCTGGCTGATCGTTCCTCTGCTGCTGGTTTGGGTGAATACGCACGGCGGATTCGCTGCCGGGCTGGCGGTCGCGATCGCCTATCTCGGCTGCCGAGCGGCCGAGCTGTGGCTGAGCGACCCTCGACGCAGCTGGGGCTGGATCCTGCGACTGTCGCTGATCTTCGGTGCCCTCGCCCTGGTCACGCTGATCAATCCGTACGGCTATCGCCTGCCGCTGTGGCTCAGCAATATCGGGATCGCTCGGCCTGAAATCACCGAATGGCACGGTATGGACCTGTCGCAGGCCTTCTCGTGGCTGTTTTTCACCTTGCTCGGCCTGTCCGTCGCCGTGCTCTACTACAGTCGCCGACCGCTCGACGCGACCCATTTGTGCGTCGGTCTGCTGGTGGCCTACCAGGCGATCGAACATCGCCGCCATATCGCCTTCTTCGTCCTGCTGTGGTTGCTGTGGATGCCCGTTCACATCCAGGACGTGTGGGCTCAGTTGCAGCAGCGATACGCACGCCACTCGGCGCCCGAAGCGACGCCCGGCCGCGGCTGGCGTTGGGCGACCGCTCTGTTGGCCCTGACACTCACCGGCTGGCTCGGCTATCGGATCAGCGACATTCGTGTGTCGCGAGGTGACTACCCGGTCGGAGCCATCGAATACATCACCCGACACCAGCTCGGCGGCAAAGTGGTGGTGGCCTTCAACTGGGCCCAATACGCTCTGGCCGCATTGGCCGACGACCAGCGTCTGGCTCCCACGACGCGAGTCGCCTTCGACGGGCGGTTCACCACCTGCTACCCCGAATCGGTGCTCGATACCCACTTCGATTTCATCCTTGGCATGGTCCCCGGCCAGCGCAGCCGTTCGGCCGATTCGCCGCCGTTCGATCCGCAACGAGCGATCGAGGACGGACAGCCGGATCTGGTGCTGATCGATCGCAAACAACCTCACAGCTGCCGTGTCATGCGACAGCAGGGCGACGCCTGGACGATGCTGTATCAGGATAAGATCAGCGAGCTGTGGGGCCGAGTGGCGACGTCTTCTCAGCAGGCAGACAACACCGCCAACGTTACCAGCAACTCTGCAGATCCCACCGTCAAGCTCGCTCTGCCCAACGCCTCTCCCAACGGCCGATGGCCGGTACCGCTGATCGTCGAGGAGACGACCAGACCGGGGAGCGTGTCGTGGCCAGCGTTCCCGTTCCGCTATCTGCCGATCGAGCCGGTAACCGATACCGACACGCAAGCCATCGCTGCGGCCGCAGACTCCGCACCGAACGGGTCCAGCGATGAGGTCGACCGGCCAGCGGACACGGCGACCACCAAGCCTGTGACGGCACCGGCGATCGAACAGAGTTCACGCTCGCAATACGATGCCGCGCCGGACAAAGCCGAGACCAAGGGCGCGAGGAACTCGCACACGAACAACCAGACCGACGGGGCCTGACGAAGATCGCTCCGCCGACCGCCAGTTCGCTGTCAGCCGCCTGTAGACTACCGCCAACTACCGCCTGTCCAGCCTGCCCAGCCCAACGAAGTGACTCATGGAATGCCAACCGGCAGACAATTCACATGGCCGCTTACCTGGCCACGATGGGTCATCGGACCAGCGTGGCGGCGCGGGCCTGCGGATCTTGACCGGTGTGTGGCTGGCCGTAGTGCTGCTATGGTGCGCCGTTCCCTTGTCGCCTGCTACGACCGACGGTGACTTCTGGGGCCACGTCCAATACGCTCGAGACGCGCTCCGCCACGGCCTGGACCGAACGGCGACGTACACCTACACGGCCGAGGGTTACCGGTGGGTCAACCACGAGAACCTCAGTGAGCTGGTGTTTGCGGTGGTGACGGATCACTGGGGGACCGGCGTGCTGCTGGGTCTCAAGTGCCTGCTGGGGCTGAGTGTGCTCGGCCTGGCGACAGTATCGCGCCGAGTGCATCCGCTGTGCTGGGCCGCCTTGTGGATCCTGACCGCTTGCAATTTGTCTTACTACTGGGCCACTCGGCCGCAGATCTTCAGCTTCACGTTCTTTGCGTGGATGCTGTTGACCATGGAGCTGGCGTTCGGAGCCTGGTCAACCGAGCTGAGCTGGCGGGGCCTGATTTATCGCTCACAAGCCACCGCCGAGTGGCACGCGCTGTCGGCCAGACACCAAGTGCAGCGATCTCTGCGATGGCTCTGGCTCCTGCCCCCCTTGATGCTGATCTGGACCAACACGCACGGTGGTTTTCTGGCCGGAGTTGCCGTGACGACCGTGCTATTGGCGGGCCGACTGTGGCAGGCACGCGTCGCGCCGCGTTGCGTGTGGGTTCCGTTGGCGGTGGTGCTGTTGGTGACAATCGGGGTGACTTTCATCAATCCGTACGGCTGGCAGCTCCACGCGTGGCTGTATGGTTCGCTCCGTAACCCTCGGCCTGAGGTGATCGAATGGATGCCGCCCGACTGGTGGGGCCCCGGCTCGACCAAAACTTGGCTGCTGATCGCCACGCTGGTTGTATCCTTGGCCGGGACTCGTCTGCGGCGAGATCCGTTGCACGTCGCCTTGCTGGTCGTGGTCGCCTGGCAGTCGACCGAGCATCGGCGTCACCTGCCGTTCCTGACGATCTTGGTGCTGTACTGGCTGGCGCCGCACCTGGAATCGACTGTGGCACGGTGGATTCAGATTCCGGCCGACCTCAGACGACGGCAGAGTGCGACCGGACTCTCGACGGCGTGGCTGACATGCGGAGTTCTCAGCGCGTGTGTGCTGGGAGCGGCGCTGAGTGTCAGTCTCTGGAGTCGGCTGGCACAAATGCAGGTCGATCGGGCAGTGTTTCCGGTCGCCGCGGTGCAGCACATGGCCGACCAGCGGCTGACGGGCAAGTGCCTGGTTTCGGCGCAATGGGCTCAGTACGTGTTAGCGACGCTGGGGGGTCGGTTCCCGGGCGACGGGGGGATTCGAGTCGCCTTCGACGGGCGGTACGACACGTGTTATCCTCAGCCGGTCATCGACATGTACTTCGACTTCGATCGGGGCCCCGGAGGTCCGGACCGTCGGTGGCGGGGCCCGGATTCGCCGCCGTGCGATCCGCAGCGGGCACTCGACTATCTTCAACCCGACTTCGTGCTGCTGGCTCGCAAGAACGAATTTGCCCGCCAGCAGCTGGCCCGTCAGGCGGACCGCTGGGAGCTGGTCTACGCCGACAGCACGGCCGAGCTCTGGCAGCGTCGGGCCCAGGTCACATCCGAACTGCCGACCCGATTTGTCGCGACACCGGCCGCTGAGCAGCCGCGAGTGTCGGGAGGGGTTGAGCGGGGGTGGGTCGCCTGGCCGGCCGCCCCGCGCCGTCCTTGAAGGTCGGGTCGTGTCGGTTATACTCTGCTAATCCCGAGGTAACGTCGAATAAGGAGCAAGACGATGGCGACCCTGGACGGCGAAATCTCTGTAAACCAGATTGGTGAAGCATCGGGGGTGATTTGGAAGCTGCTGGACCAGCACGGTCCGTTGACCGTAGCCAAGCTGGCTCGGCAGTCGGAATTGTCGCGAGACGCGGTGGCGATGGCGATCGGCTGGTTGGCGCGCGAGGACAAGATTGAGATCTGCGACACCAAGCGTGGCCGCGTGATCAGCCTGCGATAGCGTCTCCAACTTCACGTTCGGCGCGTCTGTTGCTCGCGACCCTTGGGGACGAAAGGGTAGTGCATGCAGGCGAAGGGTGAGGGTCTATCGGCAGCTGGCCGATATCTGGCGGGTCGCTCAACCAATCAGTCAGTTGGGGCCGTGAAGCACGCTCCGAGTCGACTCAGGCTCGTACACTTCTGGTTGATCCTTGCAATAGTCTGGTCTGTGGCGGGAACGCTCGTCGGCCAAATCGCCGTCGCGGCCGACGACCTGCAGACCCAACTGTCGGACGAATCGACGTCCACGCTGCTCGCCGATGCCGCTCGACTGGGCGACCCTCAACAAGGCGCGCTCCTGTTCTACCAATCGACACTCGGCTGCGCGAAATGCCATCAGCTGGACGACGGCACTCGATCGCTCGGCCCGAATCTGGCGGTCGAATTGCGACAACAAGCCGATTTGAATCTAGTCGAATCACTGCTGCGGCCCAGCGCGGTAATCCGACCGGCTTACCAGACACTCACCGTCGAGCGCGCAGATGGCCGAGTGCAAACCGGGACGCTCGTCTCAGAAACTCCCGAAGAGCTGACGCTGCGAGACGCCTCCGAGCCGACTCAGGAGCTGCAGATTCCCACCAGCGAGATCGCCCAACGTGTGGTGCAACCCGAGTCGCTGATGCCCGCCGGACTGGCCAACCTGCTGGCCAATCGGCAGCAGTTTCTGGACCTGTTGAAGTTCCTGCAGGAGATCCGTGAGGGTGGACCGAGCCGAGCGGCTGAGCTGCGGCCAGCCGAATTGCTGGTGGCCACTCCTCTGCCAGCGTACGAAAGTCAGGTCGATCATCGCGGGCTGATCGAATCGCTGATCGTGCAGCAGAACCCGGAGAGCCTGCAGCGAGGCGAGGCCATCTATCAGCGAGTTTGCGCTAGCTGTCACGGGACGATTGACAAGGTCGGGTCGCTCCCCACTTCACTCCGGTTCGCCGAAGGACGATTCAAGAACGGGTCCGATCCGTACACGATGTACCGGACGCTGACCCACGGCTTCGGCCTGATGGTCGCTCAGCGCTGGATGGTCCCCCGTCAGAAATACGATGTGATCCACTACATCCGTGAGACCTACCTCAAGCCCAAGAATCCGACACAGTACTTCGCCATCACCGACACGTATCTCGGCGCCTTGCCGCTAGGGATCACGTGGGGACCGGAACCTAGTGAAGTAGAACCGTGGACGGCGATGGACTACGGCCAGTTCCTGACGGCATCGTACGAATTCGGGGACGACGCCAGCAACATCGCTCAGAAGGGAATTGCCGTCCGGCTGGACGAAGGAACGGGCGGAGTAGCCCGCGGCCGAACGTGGCTGATCTTTGAGCACGATACGATGCGAGTCGCCGGCGCATGGTCGGGTGATCGGTTTATCGACTGGACCAGCATCTTGATGGACGGCCAACATGGAGTCCATCCTCACGCAGTGGGGGACCTGATTCTGACCAATCCGACCGGACCGGGCTGGGCCAATCCGGACACGCAATCGTGGTCCGATGAAGTCCGCGTCGAGGGACGGGATGGTCGGCACTACGGGCCCCTGCCCCGCAATTGGGCTCAGTTCCGTGGACTCTACCAGCATGGCGAACGCGTCGTGCTGCACTACACGATCGGCGGCACATCCGTGTGGGAATCGCCCGGGATGCTGAACTGGCCAGCCGAAGCCAATGTGCCGACTCCAACGCCGGGCCCCTCGCCAGTGATCACGCGCAGCCTGCGACTGGCTCCTCATGCCGGACCGTTGCGGATGCGAATCGCGAGGCTGACCAGTGACGAGCTGGCGCCGGTCGGACAGGACGGTCGCGTAGTAGTCGGAACGGCCAGTCTGCCGCACGCCGAGCGACGATTGATGGCGGGCTGGCAGGGAATCCATGCCGAGCGATCATCGGCCGAAGCGCGTTGGTTGATGTCCGCCGATCACGATCTGGTGCTGGAGTTTCCGGCCAGCGACCAGACGACCGAATGCGTGATCTGGTCGGGACAGCCCGGAGCGGGCGAGTCGCTCGACTACGCCGCCCGGCAGATCGTCAAACAACTGCCGCAACTGGACCTCGACTTCTTGATGTCGGGGAGCCCCACGCGCTGGCCAGAACAGCTGACCACCGCCAAGATGCGGGCGGTGACCAATGGCCCCTTTGAAGTCGATATTCTCGAGCACCCTGTGCAGAACCCGTGGAACTCACGACTGCGGCTGACCGGATTTGATTTCTACCCGGACGGCAATCGAGCGGTGGTGTGCGCCTGGGACGGTGACGTGTGGTTGGTCAGTGGACTCTTGGGGAACGAAGGCCAGCTGACTTGGCGCCGCATCGCTTCCGGACTATTCCAGCCACTGGGCCTGAAGATCATCAACGACGTGATTCATATCACCTGCCGCGATCAACTGGTGCGACTGCATGACCTGAACCACGACTTGGAGACCGACTTCTACGAGTGCTTCAACAGCGATCATCAGGTCACTGAGCATTTCCATGAATTTGCCATGGGCTTGCAAGTCGATGCGGCGGGCAATTTCTACTACGCCAAGTCGGCTCGTCATGCTCTGCCGGCCGTAGTACCCCATCACGGCACGCTACTGAAAATCACTCCCGACGGCCAGCGAACGGAGATAGTGGCCCGAGGCTTCCGGGCGGCCAACGGTGTCTGCCTGAATCCCGACGGGACCTTCATCGTCACCGATCAGGAGGGACACTGGAATCCGAAAAACCGTATCAACTGGGTCCGACAGGGCGGCTTCTATGGCAACATGTTCGGCTACCACGATGTAACCGACAGCTCGGACCAGGCCATGGAGCAACCGCTGTGCTGGATCACGAACGACTTCGATCGATCGCCGGCCGAACTGCTGTGGGTCGACAGCCCGAAGTGGGGCCCGTTCCAGGGTTCGCTGCTGAACCTGTCGTACGGCTACGGGCGGATCTTCCTCGTCCCGCACGAATCGATCGACGGTCAGATGCAGGGCGGGATGATTCAGCTCCCGATCCCAGACGCTCCCACTGGCCTGATTCGCGGCCGATTCTCACCCGTCGATGGCCAGCTGTACGTCTGCGGTATGTACGCTTGGGCCGGCAACCGTGAGCAACCGGGCGGGATGTACCGGGTACGCTACACGGGCGAACCAGCCTACCTGCCGTTGCAGATCCACGCTCACACTAAGGGGATCGACTTGGTCTTCAGCGACCCGATTGACGGCGAGTTCGCTCGAGACACGGACCACTATCATGTCGAAGTCTGGGGGTTGAAGCGGAGCGAGAATTATGGCTCGCCGCATGTCGACCAGCACCCGCTTGCAGTCGCCAGTGCCGAAGTGCTCGCCGACGGCCGGACCCTGCGTCTGCTCATGCCTGACATCCGCCCCACCTGGTCGATGGAGATTCGCTACACGGTGCAGTCCCCCGCTGGCAAACGGGTCAGTGGCCGGATCCACAATACGATCCACCACTTGAATCCGGCAATAAACACCTCCCGCTGACAGGCCGCTTGGCGAGGCACACCGGGTCGAAGATTTCGCACGGAGGCACGGAGGCACAAAGAAGGGAACACGGAGAGGATTCAGCACAGTCCGGTCTCTGTGTCTTCTCTGTGCCTTGGCGTCTCTGTGCGAAAAAACGACCGACCCTGCGACCGAGTACGGCCCGTATCGCAGCACAGGCCGCTTGGCGAGGCGCACCGGTTCGAAGATTTCGCACGGAGGCACGGAGACACGAAGAAGAAGACACAGAGAGGACTCAGCGCAGTCCGGTCTCTGTGTCCTCTCTGTGGCTTGGTGTCTCTGTGCGAAAAAACGACCGACCCTGCGACCGAGTACGGCCCGTATCGCAGCACAGGCCGCTTGGCGAGGCGCACCGGGTCGAAGATTTCGCACGGAGGCACGGAGACACGAAGAAGAAGACACAGAGAGGAGACACGAAGAAGAAGACAGCACTCTGTGCGAAAACGTCCGGTCTCTGTGTCTTCTCTCCGGTCTCTGTGTCTTCTGTGCGAAAAAACGACCGACCCTGCGACCGAGTACGGCCTGCATCGCAGCACAGGCCGCTTGGCGAGACGCACCGGGTCGAAGATTTCGCACGGAGGCACGGAGACACGAAGAAGAAGACACAGAGAGGCCCCAGCGCAGTCCGGTCTCTGTGTCTTCTCTGTGCCTTGGTGTCTCTGTGCGAAAAAACGACCGACCCTGCGACCGAGTACGGCCCGTATCGCAGCACAGGCCGCTTGGCGAGCGCACCGGGTCGAAGATTTCGCACGGAGGCACGGAGACACGAAGAAGAAGACACAGAGAGATTCAGGTCCGGTCTCTGTGTCTTCTCTGTGCCTTGGTGTCTCTGTGCGAAAAAACGACCGACCCTGCGACCGAGTACGGCCCGCATCGCAGCACAGGCCGCTTGGCGAGCGCACCGGGTCGAAGATTTCGCACGGAGGCACGGAGACACAAAGAAGAAGACACAGAGAGGCCTTCCGGTCTCTGTGTCTTCTCTGTGCCTTGGTGTCTCTGTGCGAAAAAACGACCGACCCTGCGACCGAGTAGCGCACGGCCGCTTGGCGACCCTGCGACCGCATCGCAGCACAGGCCGCTTGGCGAGGCAGGGTCGAAGATTTCGCACGGAGGCACGGAGACGCACAGAGAGGCATGGAGACACGAAGAAGAAGACACAGGCAGAGAGGAAGATTTCGCACGGAGGCATGGAGACACGCACAGAGAGGATCCGCAGTCTCTCTGCGTCTTCTCTGTGGCTTGGTGTCTCTGTGCGAAAAAACGACCGACCCTGCGACCGAGTACGGCCCGTATCGCAGCACAGGCCGCTTGGCGGCGCGCACCGGGTTGAAGATTTCGCACAAAGGCACGGAGACACGAAGAAGAAGACACAGAGAGGATTCAGCGCAGTCCGGTCTTTGTGTCTTCTCTGTGGCTTGGTGTCTCTGTGCGAAAAAACGACCGACCCTGCGACCGAGTACGGCCTGCATCGCAGCACAGGCCGCTTGGCGAGGCGCACCGGGTTGAAGATTTCGCACAAAGGCACGGAGACACGAAGAAGAAGACACAGAGAGGATTCAGCGCAGTCCGGTCTCTGTGTCCTCTCTGTGCCTTGGTGTCTTTGTGCGAAAAAACGACCGAACCAGCGACCGAGTACGGCCCGCATCGCAGCACAGGCCGCTTGGCGAGGCGCACCGGGTCGAAGATTTCGCACAAAGGCACGGAGACACGGAGAGGATTCAGCGCAGACCGGTCTCTGTGTCCTCTCTGTGCCTTGGCGTCTCTGTGCGAAAAAACGACCGACCCTGCGACCGAGTACGGCCCGCATCGCAGCACAGGCCGCTTGGTGAGGCACACCCGGTCGAAGATTTCGCATGGAGGCACGGAGGCACAAAGAAGGGAACACGGAGAGGACTCAGCGCAGACCGGTCTCTGTGTCCTCTCTGTGCCTTGGTGTCGCTGTGCGAAAAAACGACCAACCCTGCGACCGAGTACGGCCCGCATCGCAGCACTGGCCCTGCTAGACGCTCACCACAGGACCCAGGTTTTGGTGACGAGCACGTAGACGGCCAGGAGCGCATTGGTGATGGAGTGGGCGATGACGCAGTCCCAGATGTTCTTGGTTTTCAGGTAGAGCCATGTGATCAGGCCGAACCAGGCGACAGCGGCGAAGAGTTCACCGGGATGAGAAACCGCGGCGTAGATCATCACGCCCACGACGGCTTTGTAGGTGGCGAGGCCGAGCGGGATCTGGTCCCAGTCGGGGTCATCGACGTACCGCATGAGGAATCCGCGAATGAAGAACTCTTCGATCAAGGGCACGACGAGGATCATCCCGAACAGCCGGATGCCCAGGAACTGGTACATCCAGGTGGGGTTATCCTTAAGTGCCTCGAACGGATTGAACTCACTCCGTTTCCCCCCCAGGAATGGCGAGATGAGGGAGCCGAGCCCCAGCAGTTTTTCATCGAGGTACCATAACCCCAACCAGACGACGATCCCCAGGATACCAACACCGATTCCCCAGGGGGTAATCCGGAATGGCGCTCGGAAGTATCCCGGCAATCCGCACAGGATCAGCACGGTCACGAGGGCAATCGTTAGAGTGTAGGTGGATGGGTACCAAGTCTGTTTCCAGGGAAACCAGCGTTGAAACCAGCTGGTCATCCCTTCGGGGACGTCGGTCTTGGCGGATTCGGTGTCGGTAAACAGATCATCCGCAGCGACCGGATCCGTCGCCCCGTTCTTGGCCTCTTCCTTCTTCACGTGCTCGACCCGCATCCCTTCGAGGTACCCGCCGAAGGTATTGCCGCACAGGTAGACGATCAGCGGCAGGATGACGGTGATCCAGGCCCAGGGCCCAAAGACTTTGGGACCGAGCGGTAATCCGTCGGGAGTCTGGGTGCGCGGAGGTCGCTCCTGGGCCGCACCACCGGAGACTTCAACTTCGGGCTCGCCGGCTGGTGGATCGACTTCAGACATAGGGCCTCATGCTGGGTTCGGGTTAAACAGGCGTGGAGCGTCTGACCACGAGCCAACAAGCTAACAGGTTAGTGTCGAGCCCTCCAGCCCACACCGAGGACCAGCGGTTGCGGCGACGAGCCAGCTTGAGCGGCGAGCTGGGTTTAAGAGGCGGCCAGGGATTCATCTCGGCCGCGGTGGGAATCGTGGTCATCATCGGCCAGAGATCGCATGTCGCGGAAGCGGCGTCGAGCGACGACGGGGCCGCTGGTGCCGCCCCGGTCTTCGGCCATCTCGGCGACCAGATCCTCATACCGGTTGTAGGTTTCCCATGCCTGCCAGATGAAATAAGCGTTGGCGCACAACGAGAAGAACAGACCGGCCAGCAGGGCGACCCACATGCTGACATCGGGCGATCCGGCTTCCGCTGTCGGCTTGTAGACCGTCGCTGAACCGGCAGCTTCTTCGCGTGAGCCATGACCGGCGGTAGGGACGGGTGCGGTGCCACTCCCCGACCACGGGATGTTTCCGGGCCGAGTACCGGCGGTGGCCGCGGCCGGTGAGCCGGGTCGAGTCCAGGGGCTGGCACCGTTGGGGTTCAGCCCAGCGGGACTGTTCGGCGACACCGGACCGGCCATGGGCGTGGTCGGTGCGACTTGACCGGGACCGATCCGGTACTGGGGCGAATCTTCCAACAGGCTGGGCGGCATCGCCGTGGCCGCATTCGGGCTCGCGCCGGCCGCGGCCGGTTGGGTTCGAGTCACATTGTTGTAGGGGACGGTGGTCTGATTGGCGTAGGGGACCGTGTTTTGGTTCGCGTAGGGAACGGTCGATGAGGGGCCGTATTGGGGCGTTCCGGGGGCACCTTGCGTGGCCGGCGGCACGGCGCTCGTGGTCGGCATGGCACCGGCTGTCGGCTGAGCGACTCCGGGGACTGTCCCAAATGGATTGCTGGCCGCGGGGGCCGCTCCGGGTGGGTTGGGGAGTCCTCGCATGGGAGTCGTCGAGCTGGCGGCCGGCGTGGGGCTCCCCCAGATCCGCGACGTGTGACTGTCAAAGGGCGCCTGACCGAGCACCGCCGGTGCAGCGGCCATGATTATCACGATCCCAGCGCCAATCAGGCCAACCGCTCGTCGCGTTACCGTACCAAGCTTCATGTCCGATCCTTCCATGTCGATGCCACCCCGAGGGGGCCTTCCCCGGGACCATGGCGGCCTATCCTATCGCCGCAGCAAGCAGCAAGTAAAGAGAAGTTTCAGCTGGCAAGCTAGCTTCCCCGGCCAGTCGCTGCCGCACCAGGTCGGCTCGAACATCTCCAACCTGGCCAGCGCCATCGGGCCCCGCTCCGAGAACACCACCGGATTTCAGGAACTCGCAGGTCCAGATGCCGAATCGCCAGTTGCTGGTGGCCCAGTTGCTGGTGGCCCAGTTGCTGCTGGACCAGTTGTTGGCAGCCCGGATACGGTGGCTGGCAAGGCCAACAGACTCGTCGACGACTCGCCCGCGGGACTGTGTGGATTGAGCTTCATCTGCGTCAGTTCTTTATTGACCATATTCAGGACGGCCTGGAGGATAGAAACGACCATTGGCCCGACCAGGATCCCGATCGGTCCGAGTGCCTGGACGCCACCGAGGACGCTCAACAGGGCCAGCAGCGGATGGAGCTTGGACTGACCGTGGAGCAGCATGGGTTTGAGGACATTGTCGACCATCGACACAACGACGACACCCCAGATAGCCAGCATAGCGGCGGCCGGCCAGCGACCTTCGGCGACGACCAACCAGATGCAGATGGGAATCCAGACAGCGGCCGCACCGACGAACGGGACCAGCGCCATGATGATGGTCATGAAGGTGAGCAAAAAGACTGACTGAGCGCCGACCAGGAAGTAGCCGAAACCTGCCAGCACTCCTTGAGCCAGGGCGGACAGGAGCGTCGCTCCGACGACCGCTCGGCTGACTCGATCGAACTCCTCCAGCAGTTGTTGTTCGTAGACATCGTCCAGGGGCGAGAGGGCCATGAGCGATCGGACCATGGATGGGCCGTCGAGAAAGAAATAGAACAACGAAATCGTCATGATGGCCGCACCGACGATCAGCGAACCGATCAGCGCGGTGGCTTGGCCCGTCACTGCCGGCAGCCAGCGTTGCAGGAAGGTCCGGACCTGAGTCTCGAGGACTCGGTATTGCGATTCCCCCGGGCTGATCAGATCCGAGGCCCAGGCGCGAATGGGCCCTCCCCGCAGCTCGGTGTTCAGATTCACCAGGGCCAGCCGCGCGAGGGAAATCTGATCGCTGAGTCGATCGGGAAGCTCGTAGTCCATGGCCGATTCAGGGCTCTCCAGCCGGACGGCCGATTCGTTGAGGGTTGTGTAGAGTTCGCCGAGTTGATCAAGGCGCAGCTGGGTTTCGCCTTCGGCGTCGAGCCGAGCGGTACCTTGCAGTTCGGCGAGCCCCCATTCGCTGGAGAGAATTCTTGCCGGGACTTCGACGCCATGCTGTTGCCCAATCAGTGGAGAATGAAAGGCATCGGGCCACGAGACATTGGCTTTCTTCAGATCCTGCAGGTAACGATCGACGGCCTGGATCCCATCGGCCAGCTTCTGGCAGGGCTGAGCCAGTGCGTGAAATTCAACGGCCACTGCTGCTCGAGTGGAATCGTCCCAGCGATCGGAGTTAATGAGGCTTTCGAGCCGATCAGCAGGGCGGCGAGTTAATTCAAATTCCGCGAAGAACGGGCGATGGAGCCCGTATTCATCGGAGACTTTTGCGACCTGCGACTTTAGCTGCCCCAGCAGATCGCCCCGCTGGCGGACCAGCAATTCATTCCCTTCGTGGATGGCCAGGGCGACGATCAGGGCCAGCGGACCGAGGACGACCAGCAGGATAGCGAGTGTGGTGGCGATAGCGGCCAGGGTCCGTCGTCCGCCGCAGCGGGCCAGGACCCATTGATGAAAGGGTCCAAAGACGACGGTCAGGATGGCGGCCAGGAACAGCGGGAGCAGAAAGCCGGAAATAACCCGGTAGAACAGGATGCCGAAAAAGGCCAGGATCAGCAGCAGGATGACGAATGTCACCAGACGCGAGTTTTTCATCAATCCCGGACCTCCCTGAATAGGGGCGAGCCCCCCGCGTCGCCCTGTCGTGCACGGCAGCTTAATCCATCAGAGGCCTGCTGACCATGCGGAACGGGCAGTGCGTGCGCGGAGCCGGGAGTGGTTCGGCGAGCGATCCGGCACGTCGTCGTGCGCTGAATGGCCCGGAGGGCTGATCTTGCATGCTTGGGCAGTGCCCCGCACAATGGGCGGCAACGCCTGGGAGGCGAGTGGAGTCGCAGCGGCGGACAGAGCGGCCAGGGGTCGGCGAGACACGGGAAGGGAATGAAGACACCTGCATGAATGTACCTGCCGTGTTGCAGCGCCGCTCGGTGACGACCTTGATCAAGATCGTACTGCTGGTGGTCGTTGGCCTGTTCCTGGGTCGGACCGCGCTGAACGCTTATCGTCGGCTCTCGGCAGAACCCATCGCGTGGCACGACCTCCGCTGGGGCTGGCTGGCCGCCAGCGTCGTGCTTTACTGGGCGGGTCTCTTCCCCATGTTTGTTTACTGGCGACGAATTCTGGCCGCCTTGGGCCAGCCGACCGAATGGTGGAACGCCTACTACGCCTTCTCGGTGGGCCATCTGGGCAAGTACGTACCGGGCAAGGCGATGGTGGTGATGTTGAGAATCGGCCTGCTGCAGAACCGGACGGTCCCGGCGCTGCCGCTGTCGGTGAGCGTGGTGGTTGAGACACTGACGATGATGTCGGTCGGATCGCTGGTGGGGGCCGTACTATTGGCCTGGCAATCGTCTGACCAGCCGTGGATGTTGGTCGGCGCGCTCGGCTTCCTCTGCCTGGCGACTCTGCCGACACTGCCGCCAGTCTTCCGCATCCTGGTCTTGAGAATCGCTCGTACGCCGGCTGACCGCGAGCTGCTGACCACATCCATCCATCGGCTCAACTACAGCCTGCTGGCGCAAGGGTGGCTGCTGAACGCCATCGGCTGGACGCTGATGGGGCTGAGCCTGTTCAGCGTGATGATGGGGCTGAATCCGCCGGGTGATACTATCTGGCGGCCCCATTTGCTGCACTGGACGGGCTGGGTCGGCATGTCGGTCGTGGCCGGGTTTCTGTCGTTTCTGCCGGGGGGCATGGTGGTGCGGGACGGTATTCTGGTAGAGCTGCTTCGGGAGTATTTTGATCCGATGCGGGCCCTGGGCGGAGCGTTGCTGTTACGAGCGTCGTGGCTGGCGGGTGAGTTGATCATGGCCGGATTGTTGTTCCTGGTAGCCCGCCGTCGTGGAGAGTAATCGCATGATCTCGGTCGTGATTCCTGTGTTGAACGAAGAGGCGAGTCTGCCGGAGCTGCACCGTCAGCTGTCGGAAGTGGCGACCCGCGAAGGGTTAGAGCTGGAAATGATCTTCGTCAACGATGGCTCGACCGACGGATCCTGGTCGACCATTGAACGGCTTCACGGCAACGACCGGCGTGTGCGGGGGATTAACTTTCGGCGCAACTTCGGCAAAGCGGCCGCACTCGACGCCGGCTTCAAAGCCGCTCGCGGTCGCATTGTCGTCACGATGGACGCTGATCTGCAGGACGATCCCGCTGAACTGCCCAAGTTTCTGCAATTGTTGGATGCCGGGAACGACGTGGTGAGTGGCTGGAAGCGTCGTCGTCACGACCCGTGGCACAAGGTCGGGCCGTCGCGGGTTTTCAACTCGCTGGTCAGCTGGATGACCGGCGTGCGACTGCACGATCACAACTGCGGCTTCAAGGCCTACCGGCGGGAGATCTTCGACGAGATACGGTTGTACGGCGAGCTGCATCGGTTCGTCCCGGTATTGGCCGCCGCCCGCGGCTGGAAAGTCACCGAGACCGAAGTCCATCACCGGCCCAGAACTCATGGCAGTTCGAAATACGGCATCGAACGGATTCCGAAGGGCTTTCTCGATCTGTTGACCGTGAAGTTCCTGACGGGGTTTGGCCAGCGTCCGCAGCACATGCTGGGTATGATCGGGCTGATCGGTTTCGCCGTTGGCCTGATCGGCATGCTGTGGCTGTCGCTGTGGTGGGTCGTGTCGCGCACGGTGGGTGGCTGGCATCCGGTCCATCTGCACGAGCGGGCCATTTTCTATTATTCGCTCGGCGCGCTGATCGTCGGCACTCAGTTCCTGGCCGTCGGCTTCCTGGCCGAGCTGATGACGGCGCTGATCGGCGCCGGCCGCCCCCCCTACTCCATCGCCGCCCGCCTCGACTCGACACCCGACCCCACCGATTCGCCCGACAACTAGCCCGGAAAATTCATCCGCCGATGGACTTATGATCACGGACAGCCCTATAGGGGGGCGATGGGGCGAGTTGAGGGTGGGGCGGCGGGCTTTTGCGAGCGGATACGCAGACCACCCCTCTTCCCCCCACGGGTCCGGCGAGCTTCGAGTTGCTCGCGGCTAGCCGGGAACGGGCTGAACTGGCGGAGCGTCGATCAGCGAGGCGACCACGCGTCGGAAGAGGTCCTGGCAGCTCGTCCGGTCAGCGAACAGCATCAGTTGCTGCTCTTTAATTCGATTCTCCATCTCACCACGCTGCACGTACACATCGTCGTACAACGACTGGGGCGTTCCCGAGAGATTGGTGACCACGAAGCGTGTATTCGGCCCGGCCGGGAGTCGTTCGGCTTTCATCAACACGCGTCGCTCCAGGATCTTGTTGCCGGCCACCCCCAGAATGTACGAGACGTCGTGTTTGTCGCACCATCGCATCAATCGCCAACGGCAGAACCCGCTGTCAGCGCGGAGGGTAATCTTCACCTCGGGCCAGCGGTTCCGAATAGCAGTGACAAGCAGTTTAGTGATGGCGCGGGAATGCTTGGCACCGTCAATATTGCTCGGCCGCAGATAAGCACACAACAATTGATCACCGCAGAAGACGTACAAGGGCCAAAAGCAGTAGCTCTGGTAATACCCATGAAAGAACCGTTTCTCCTGATTGCCGTGGACACGGTCTGCAGCGCCGGGTCCGTACGCATGGTCTGCTGATCGTTGAGATCTTCATAGCCCAGAGCCAGCGAGATCACCCGCTGGGCCAGCATGGCACGCTGGTCGTGAATGGTGTAGCGAGGATCCCGCGGATCGGGGATCGCCTCGTTCATGGCGTCCAGGAGCCCGCTGCGCCGATCGACCTCCCGCAACAACAAGGCACCCGCATCCGAGGTCAGCCGACCTCCCAGGAAATCGGCCACGACTTGCCGCCGTCCCAGCGGTGTGAAATCGACGGTCGCTGCGATACACTCTGTCATGCTGGCGGGACCTCGATTTTTGGTATGAAGATGTCGTCGAAAACACTGTCATACCCGAGTCGCGGCCCGCTAGCAACTTCTATTTGTCCATCGGCGGATGAATTTTCCGGGCTAGTCACCTCCGCGCCTCGGCGCCTCCGCCCTGGGGGGGCCATCCGGGCTGGTCAAGGCCCGTCGGCCGGTCGATAATTCGCCACCATGAATGACACCAGCCGACCGGAATACGAACAGCTCGAAAGAACTCAGCGGCGACTGGTCTATGTCCTGCTGGGGATCATCGCCTTGGCCAGCCTGACGGCGCGCATCGCTTCGGTGCGGTCGCAGGATCGGCTGACGCCGTTCCTGAGTGCCAACGACCGGAGCCGCTGGTGCACGATCCATTCGCTGGTAGATTACGGCACCTACGAAATTGATGCCGTGATCGCTCGCCGCGGCTGGAACACCATCGATAAGGTCCGGCATAAGAACTCGGCTGGTGAGCCCAAGTTCTACTCCAGCAAACCGCCGCTGTTCCCCACGCTGGTTGCCGGGCCTTACTGGCTTCTGCAACGGCTGACCGGGGCCAATCTGGCGGACGACACTTTTTTTGTGGCCCGGGTGCTGCTGGTGCTGACCAACGTCGTGCCGCTGGCCCTCTACCTGGCCGTGATGTTTGCCCTGATCGAAGCCTGGGGTGGGAGCCACGCGGGGAAGATTTTCGCCGCGGCTTGCGCGAGCTTCGCTACCTTCGTGACGACCTTCGGCGTAACGCTCAACAATCACGTCCCGGCGGCGATTGGGCTGGCGCTGAGCGTCGCGGCGCTATTGATGATCGCTCGTGGGCGCGAACCGGCCGGCCGCTGGTACGCGCTGTGCGGACTGGCTTCGGCCTGGACGGCTTCGAATGAACTCCCCGCCCTCTCGTGGCTGGTCTGTGCCGCCGGGCTCTGCTGGCTCTATTCCCCCCGGCAGACGCTGTTGTGGTTCCTGCCCGGAGCGTTGGTGGTGGCCCTCCCCGTCTTCGGACTCAACTACTGGGTCCACGACAGCCTGAAACCGCCCTACATGCACCGGACCGAGGGAGACAACTGGTATGAGTACGAGGGGTCGTACTGGAGCGATGGGGTGCGCAAAGGCGTCGACCGAGGCGAGCCGTCGCCGGCCGTCTATGCCGTACAGACGCTGGTCGGGCACCACGGCATCTTTTCGTTGACCCCGATCTGGATCATGGCGCTGCTGGGGATCCGCCGATCACTGCAGCACTCCGAGCGGGTTGTGCAGTGGCTGACATGGGCCACGCTGGCCATGACGGCCGTCTGCTGGATCTTCTACATCACGCGACCCCTGATCGACCGCAATTACGGCGGGGTCAGTTGCGGGTTCCGGTGGATGTTCTGGTTCACGCCGCTGTGGCTGATCCTGATGCTGCCCACCGCCGACCGCTGGCTCGTCAACTCTCGTACCCGGTGGCTTGCCTGGGGCTGCCTGGCGGTGTCGGTCTTCTCGACACACTATGCCAGCTTGAACCCATGGGTCCATCCGTGGCTCTATCGCTATTGGGAAACCCTGGGCTGGATCCAAGGATAATTGCCAGCTGGCGTTTCCATCCTCCAGCTGGCATCCGCATCAACTTCGGGCCGTGAAAAACTGGCCGGGAGGTTGAGGCCCATGGGGCTGTGACTCCCGTGTTTGGTTGACCCCCACCGGGGTCGGGTGCCTAAGATTCACGGCGTTCGAGAATTCGCGTCCTTGTTCCTTCCCAGTACTCAACGGTTGTCGCCGACCGGCTTCGATCGGCCTCGTATCGCGGCTTGACCCCGCGACCCGTCGCTGATGCGAGAACCTTATTGCACAGAGCGTGCCAAACGAAATTTTTTTGGCCCAACTGGGGAAATGCCCGGGTTTTTGGAGCCTGATCGGCCCGGAAGGCCGGTGGGCAGGCCGATTCCCAGGCCGCCGGTTTGTAAGAATTACAAATCCGGCGACCGAATGCTGTCGCCAGCGCCACTATCAGCCGGCCACGGCTTGTAGAGTTTCCAGCAGCGGCTTGATCGCCGGTTCGATGGCCGCTTGGACACCGGGGATCTTGTAGGCGGTAGCGAGGGCTGCCTGGATCTTTTCCAGCAACGGTCGAAGGACCCCGCCGACGGTGGTCTTGGCTGCTCCGTTGAGACTATCGAGCTCCATCCCGCGGATATCGGACTGGGCCTTCGTGATTGTCTCGACAAACCCCTTGGCACCCGCTTCGTCCTTGATACCGGCCAGACCGGTGGTCAGGTCCGTCAGCGTCTTCGTCAGGCCGGTGGTCAAACCGGTAAGGTCTCCGAGCGGCACGTCCTTGCCACCCGTGGTGTCGGCGGTCCCGGGTCCTGGAGCAACGCCTTTCTGAGCACGATCGCCGCTGGGCCAAAAGAAGTAGACGGCGGCCAGGGCGGCCACGGCGACCAGCGGCCACAACAGCTTGCCCAGCCCAGCCTGAGCGGCGGCGGGGGCCCGCTGAACTTGAGTCGCCGCTGAGCCGGCCAAGTCGGCCAGTCCCAAGGCGCCGGTCAGCTCGGCCGGCAACTTGCCCGACAAGAACGACTTCTGTCCGGCCAGCAGGTTGGCAAAGCCTTTTTCATCCAGCGATTGAGCCTTCACCTGACGCTTGATCACGCTCAACAGCAACGGCAGCGCCAAGCTCAACAGGGAGACGATCGAGCTGTTGCCAAGGCCGGCCATCTTGGCCAGGGCACCAATCCACGAATCCTTCTGTCCACCGAGGAGCCCGCCCAGCAGCTTGCCACCCATCTCGGTGACCTTCGCCAAGTTCGGACCACCGCCCCCCAGCAGATTGCCCAGGTTTCCCGCGAGCCCGTCGTCGATGTCGTTGAGCGACTTGAACAGGTCGCCGGCACCGGAGGGCGTCGACGCTTTTTTCATCAGTCCGCCGAGCAGTGCGGGTCCGGCCAGCGCCACCGCCGACTTGACCTTGCCGTCGTCGACTCCGAGGTATTTCCCCAGCATGCTCAGGTTTTGCGGACTCCCCAATAACTCCGACGCCATTTGCAAAAGATCTACGGCCACCGTATTTGCCCTTTCCAGCTGCAAGGAAGATTGCACGCCCCACTATTTGGGCGTCAAGCTAGCCTTGCGCGGCGATCTCGACAAGGTCCCAGATGGCAGGAAATTTCAACTTGCGTCGTTTTTTCGTCCTAATCCTCTGCGCGGATCAGGCTGGCCAGCATGGCGTTAAAAACGGGCGACTTCCGTTCGAACTCGCGACTTTCGGCTTGAGACAGGACCAGCACCGAGCGAGCTCCGTCGCGCCAAGCAATGGCTCGGGCGGTGATCACCAGGTCCATGCAGAAAAACTCCATCTCACAGCCGCTGGCGGGCCGATCGGCAACTTCCGTCTGGAACTGCGAGACCTCGACCTCTTCATAGACTTCCCGCATGGTTGCCAGCGTCTCTCGCAACAAATCCTGGGGTGAACGGGCCGAGAGATCCACTGAGACCGACCACAGGGCCCCCGATTCGGATTCGACGCTGACCGTCTTGAGTCCGCCAGCATCTTCGTCGTCGACGACATTCCAGTCGTCGGCGTACAGGAAGCGAATGCCGTGTCGGTCAAAGGTGGTGGGCATCGGTCGAGAGGTCCTGGCAGGAACTGGCTGAGCAGAACTGGCTGAGAAGCGCGAACGTTCCTAAATGTTGCTAGCAAACCCATGTCGAGCGGGAAAGGGGGCAACTTGGCTGGTCAAATTGCCGGAACGGCCTTGGGCTCAAGGGCGGGGATTTGGTAAGGTCCGCTCCGGCGGATGGTCCGTCGGCAGGTACGGCCCGCCAATCTGCCTGGTGCTGGCGCTGGAAATCGACGGTCCGATGAACGCGCGTTCCTTCACATGCTGGCTTGCGTTCGCAGGATGCCTCCTGACAGGCTGCCGCACGTTTCGTCCCACTCGCACTGTGGACGATAAAGTACTGGCCGCTCGCGAACTGACCCGACAAGGAATGTCGGCGATGGTCAAGCAGCATTGGGACGAAGCCGAAGACCGTTTACGGCAAGCGGTGCGAACCTGCCCTGACGACGGCACCGCTCGGCAGCAGTACGCCGAAGCCTTGTGGCATGCCGGTCGAAAGGCGGAGGCGGTCGACCAGATGACTCGGGCACTGGAGATGTCGGGGAACGTCACCGCCGACTCCTACGTGCGGCTAGGCGAAATGCATTTGGCGATGCAGGAGACGGCAGCCGCTGCGCGGATGGCCGATAAGGCTCAAAGCCACGACATTCAGTCCCCATCCGCCTGGCAGCTCCGCGGAGCCGTGCTGGAACGCGAGAACCGGCTCCCCGAAGCCCTGACGGCCTACCAGCGAGTTCTGTCGCTGGCCCCTGATCACCAGCCAGCCCGAATGGCCATGGCTCGGATCTATCTGGCTCAACGTCGCCCGCAGCGGGCCTTGTCGAGCTTGGCGGTGATGGAATCGCAGGTCGCCGAACCTGAACTGCCATCGACGGTGGGCAAGATGAAGGCCGCAGCCCTGCTGGCGCTTGACCAACCCGACCGCGCCCTCGAAACGCTTGAATCAACCCTCGAACGGACCGGGACGCCCGACACTGAGTTGTACCAGCAACTGGCGCAGGCCAGCCTGGCAACGGGCAATCTGGCCCGCGCCAGTTGGGCCGTTTCCGAAGCCAGGAGAATGCAACCCGACGCCGCCGGAATCGCCCAGCTCGATCTGCTCACCAGCCAGATCGAGTCGCAGCGGCTGGCAACGGCGCCTGTCACCGGCGTGACTCGACGTTAACTCGGCAGACTCAGCGCTGCGTCCACGGCGCTGGCTGTCAGTTCGGATTCCAACACCGGAGTGGCGGCAGGACTGACGACGATGGTCACCACCGCCAGACTGCTCCCCCCCTGCTCGTCCACCGCTTCGTAGCTGAACGTATCCTCGCCGACAAAGCGATCGCCGACCGAGTAATCAAAGCTGCCGTCGGAGTTCAGGGTTAGGGTGCCATACCCCGGTCCGCTGACGAGGCGAACAGTCAGCGACTGCTGGTCGGGTGCCTGATCGTTGGCCAGTAGGCCCGGAAGACCGACCTGCAGTGTCGACCCGCTGGTGACCGTGAACTGATCATCGCGTGCCAGCAGCGTCAGAGGCGGATCGATCGATTTCTGCCGGACGACCAGATTGACTCGAGCGACATTCGACTCAGCGGACTGAGCGGCAAACCGGTATTCAAACGAGTCGGCGCCGAAATACGCCACGTCGGGGACGTAAGTCCAGAATCCGTCAGCGTCGAGCTTCAAGTGACCGTGCTCGGGCGAGCGATATATGGCGGCGTAGACATTGGCGTTGCCATCCAGATCGTCATTGGCCAGCACCATGTCGCCGGTGATCTTCAGCGGTATGTCCTGGTCGGCCACCAGCTGATCATCGACAGCGGTCAGCTGCACAAGCGGCTGGCCACCCGTCACGGTCACTCGGAACTCCGGCATCACCAGCCGATGGTCGTCCATGAACTCCTGCAACGCCGACCACCACCCCTGCTGGCGATGAAAGGCGGCGTCGAGCCCCACCATGTCGTAGACGACGATTCCGTCAGCCAGCGTCGCCAGATAGTCGAGCTGCATGCGGAAGAAGTCTTTTTCGAGGTAGGTATTGCCGATCGCATCAATGCTGGGTGAAATCCAGGCGTTCACGGGTTTGCCGAACATCCTCGCATCGGCAATGGTGCCGGCGGCGACCGTGCGCCAGCCGATCACATCCGGATCCATCAAGGGGTCAACCCACGGCCCCGTCGTGGCCGCAAACATCTCACCAATCATCCCCGGCACAATATCGATCGGCGGCCCGCCCGGTGTCTCGGATATCTGAAAACTGGCCCCATCAGCGTTGACCACGTAATAGGGATTCCACAGCGACAGACCCTTGGGCAGATTCCCTTCTCGGGTCACCGTCAGTCCGACTCGCTGAATCTGTTCGTACGAGGTGCCGTCGCTGACGGTCAGCCGGTCGGTATCCGTGTCGACGTCCACGTGCCGGTAATCGCGCAGATTGGCCGGTTCCCAGTTCCGGTACCGCGTGTACAACGAGGGATTGATCGTGTCGACCAGCTCAGCCAGGCTCTTCCCTCCAAACTCGGCACTCACTGGCAACGTCCGGAAATCGCTGTTGCGCTGCTGGTAGGCCAGGTATTCGCGTTTAATCTCCCCTTCGGCCCGCGTGAACCAGCTGTCCAGGTTACGAGCAGCGTCGTACTGCAGCATGGCCCAACGATAGATCGCGTGCCAGTTCGTCTCGGGGAGGATTCGATAGATGCCAAAGTCCTGGTTGGCAGCATACTTCTGAGCCAGATAGAAGACTTCGGCCAGATTGTCGCGCCCCGACGGGTCGTTTCCGAAATTCGGCAGCTCGATGTTGAAGACGATCGGCACCCCCGGCTTCACCAACTCGGGGTCCTGGACGTTTCGTATCAATCTCGGCGCATCGATCTGATCGTGAACGTACTGATCATTGACCCGGTCAAACAAAAACCAGTCGGTCCACAGGTCGAGCGGCTTCAGGCCCAACGACGGCGAGACGAGACCGTCAACTCGGATCCGGTCGTAGACCGTCACATCGGTCGCCGACGGATCGAGCGACACGGAGAGCCCACCGGAGTCGGTGGCCAACAGAGTAATGTCGGCCACGCCGCTGGAACCTGGCGCCAGCGTCAACGTCAGCTTGCCCGTCTGCTGGTCAATATCCGCCGACTGAAAAAGTTGAGCGTTGGTATTCGAACGCACAGCATAAGTCATCTGCGAATCGGCGTCCTCGACATCCTGGAACGCAGCAAACAAATCAATGACGACCTTCCCCTCGCTCGCGTCGACCTGCACGTCGGGCATGGCCACCGTGATGGGCGGGTCATTGACCGGCAAGACATCGACGTCAAAGGACGTCTCCGTCGAATTCTTGCCGTCCGAGACTCGAATCGTAATCCGCGTACTGCCATAGGCGTTTTTCAGCGAGTTCAGCGTGATGCTGTGATAGCGGCCCGTCCCTTCCAGCTGAATTTTGTCGGCGGGAATCAAGGCCGAATTGGAACTACGAGCCGTAATCGTCAGCTCGTCCAGCGGTGTGTCCGAATCGGAGACCTGGAAGGCAAACGAACCAACACCCCGGTCCTCGAAACGAACCTGGTCGGCAATGCCCGTGACTGTCGGACCGGAAGGGAACGGCTGCGACAGACTGCCGGTCCAGTTGGCCAGAAATGAGAGCAGATCGTTGGTGTCCAGATCAAGATCGCCGTCCAGGTCGCCGCCAGTAAATCGGCTCTGACCCGTCCCGGGCTGCAACTGACCCGTCCAGTTCTCTACCAAGACCAGCAAGTCGGCCGAATCGACGTCCGTATCGTCGTCCAGCGACCCGGGGATCAGTTGCAACAATCGGTGGACCAGATAGTCGCGGTCCCCAAGGTCAGCTTGGCCGTCACCGTTGAAGTCCCAACTCTCGTCCAGCTGGCCCTGCCAATAAGCCACCGTCAACAGATCCACGTCGGTCGCTTCCACGACGCCGTCCTGGTTGAAGTCGCCCAGCGGCCCGAGACCTGCCAGCACGTCCCGAACCTCCAGCGACTCGCAGCTCAAGTACCGGCGGCCAGCGCGGCGATTTCGCCGTCGCTGGCCCCGCCTCTCCCCGTTGTCTGACTCCGCCCCCTCAAACGCACCCTGGCTTTGCGGCCGATTTCCCATCATCCGGTGGACTCCCTCAGCGAGCTAAATCGGTTCCCTCACATGACGACATGCGACGATGGACGCTCCCCTGTTTCCCTCCGCCTGCTCCTCTTCTGCTTCGCGTTCCCCTCCTCAACATCGAATCGACGCCCGATCGACATGCGCGCAGCGCGCAACGTCCAGCGACACGTCGTACGACATCGATGATCGAATCGGCGGAACCGCCGACCCTCGCCCGTCACCCGCTCGAACTAATCCTGCCTTCGATGAGCCCGCCGAAACGAGTCGGCGTGAGTTCCTCGGCGGTCGAGCGCACTCTGAGTCTCAGAGCACAACCTTGTGCATGTCGGACTTGCCCGGCCCGTCCGGCTCCCGAATGAGATAAGCTGGGGAGCAGCAACGAACCTCCGACCGGCACTCGATCCCGCGGCTCACGGTGACACCCGACTCCCGACACCCTCGGCCGGAGTCCAGTGACAAGGGCCGTATTGTGCTCAATCCGCGCCGTTGCCGTCAAGTGCGCAATTTAACGTTCTTGAGGGGGGGCCGTACCCCGCCAGGGTCAGTCCTCAGGGCCGTCCAGGATCTCCCGGAGTGAAGCGCCCACGTTGGCGTGCTTGGAGAGCGGCCCGAACGAGATGCTCGTCGAGGCCGACTCGGTATCCGAACCGGCATCCGAACCGGCATCCGACCATTCGTAGCCGCTATTCCAGCCAGAATCGATCGAGAAAGGGGCGGTTTCCCAGCCGGGTGGCTGAGCGGCCGTCCAGCCCGTCACCGGCTCCAGAACCCGCTCCAACGGCTCGGCCGTCAACCGGACAAACGTCTGCCGCTGACCCGTCACGTCACTCGACACGCGGTCGATCACGTCGGTCAGAGCGATCAGGTTGCCGGTCACCGTACCACCACCAGAACCCGCGCCCCCCGATCCTGAGCCACCGGATCCTGAGCCACCACTGCCTGTCCCGCCGGTACCCGTACCGCCACCGGTGGGTGGATCGGGTATCGGGCTGGCGGCAACATTCAGAGCGACCTGGGCGGTCGACCAGCCGCCTCGTCCATCGGAAGCCCGGTAGGTGAACTGATCGCGACCACTGAATCCCGCCTCCGGCCGGTATTCAAATTGCCCATCGGTCCGGAGCACCAGGGTGCCATGTCCGGGCCCGTCGACCATTTCGGCGGCCAAGGAATCGCGTTCCACATCCGTGTCGTTGGACAACACGCCGGCACCGGTCACCGAGAGCAGCGTGCCGTGCTTGACGGCATACGAGTCGGCTCGAGCAACTGGCGCATCGTTGACCGCTCCTACCTTCAGTTCCACGCGCGCGATATTCGATACTTTCTGTCCGTCACTCACACGGTACTCGAAATAATCGGTCCCGGCGAAATTCGCTCCGGGTGTGTAAGTCCACGACCCGTCGCTGTTGGTGACCAGCTTGCCTTGCTGCGGCCCGCTGACCAGCGATGTGGTGAGTGGCCGCCCTGAGAACGATTGATCGTTCTGCAGCAGGGTCGTACCGAAGATTTTCAGCGGTGTATCCTCGAGCGTGGTCAGTGAATCGTTGCCGGCTGTCGGAGCGGGGACGACAGGAGCCGTAGCGACTTTCAGCACGACATCGGCCGACGAGAATCCTCCCTGCCCGTCGCTGACCCGATACGTGAACCGATCATTGCCGCTGAATCCGGCGTTGGGTGTGTACGTGAACAGCCCATTGCTTTGCAGAGCCAGCGTCCCGTTCGCGGGGCCTTTGACAAGCTGAGCGCTCAAACCGTCCGCGTCGATGTCCGCGTCGTTCGCCAGCACTCCCCCGCTGGAGAGATTGAGCGGTGTGTTGTACTGAACTTCATACAGGTCATTGCGGGCGACTGGAGCGTCGTTCACCGGATTGACCTGCAGGTTGACGCGAGCGACGTTCGAATCGCGAGCCCCGTCGCTGACTCGATACTCAAAATAATCGGCCCCGTTGTAGTTCGCGTTGGGGGTATAGGTCCACGTGCCGTCGGAGTTCGTCGTCAGCGTCCCGTGCTGCACTCCGCTGACCAGCTTGGCCGTCAGCGGCTGGCCCGAGAACGACGAATCGTTCGCCAGGAGCGTGGTGGGCACGATCTTCAGCGCCGCATCTTCGGAGGCGTTCAGGGCGTCGTTCTGAGCGACAGGAGCGGGGTAGACCGGAGCAGCGGCGACGTTCAGCGCGACGATCGCGGTCGACGAACCGCCCAACCCGTCCAGCACTCGATAGGTGAATCGGTCGGCACCCGAGTACCCGGCGACCGGCGTGTAGGTGAACTGCCCATTGCTCTGCAGCTGCAGTGTCCCATGAGCGGGGCCCTGCACAAGCTGAGCCGTCAAATTGTCCACATCCACGTCCGAATCGTTTGCCAGCACGCCGCCACTGGAGATTTTCAGCGGCGTGTTGTACTGCACTTCGTACTGATCATTGCGGGCGACTGGAGCGTCGTTCACCGCGTTGACCTGGAGATTGACGCGAGCAACGTTCGAATCGCGAGCCCCGTCGCTGACCCGATACTCAAAATAATCGGTCCCGTTGTAGTTCGCGTTGGGGGTATAGGTCCACGTGCCGTCGGAGTTCGTCGTCAGTGTCCCGTGCTGCACTCCGCTGACCAGCTTAGCCGTCAACGGCTGGCCGGAGTACGTCGAATCGTTCGCCAGGAGCGTGCCTGGCAGGATCTTCAGCGCCACGTCTTCGGAGGCGTTCAGGGCGTCGTTCTGAGCGACAGGAGCGGGGTAGACCGGAGCGGCAGCGACGTTCAGATCGACCACCGCGGTCGACGAACCACCGAAGCCGTCCAGCACTCGATAGGTGAATCGATCGGCGCCCGAGTACCCGGCCACCGGAGTGTAGGTGAACTGCCCGTTGCTTAACAGCTGCAGGGTCCCATGAGCGGGGCCCTGGACAAGCTGAGCGGTAAGGGGGTTGAAATCGACGTCGACATCGTTCCCCAGGATGCCGGCACCGCTGACGGCCAGCTTCGTGTTGTGCTGCACTTCATAGGCGTCGTTCTTGCCGATGGGAGCGTCGTTCACCGCGTTGACCTGCAGATTAACTCGCGCCGTGTTGGACGTCCGCAGACCGTCGCTAACCTGGTACTCAAAATAGTCCGTGCCATTGAAATTGGCATTCGGCGTATAAGTCCAGGTCCCGTCAGAATTGGTCGTCAGCAGCCCGTGCTGAGCGCCGCTGACAATTTTCGCGGTCAACGGTTTCCCGGAGTACGACGTGTCGTTGGTCAACAGGTTGTAAGACGCAAACTTCAGCGGCGTGTCTTCGGTGGCGGCCAGCGTGTCGTTCTGAGCGAAAGGCGCCGCGTAGACCGGAGCGGCGGCGACGACCAGGTCGACGCTCGCCGTTGACAGCCCACCGTGGCCGTCGGACACCTGATAGGTGAACTTGTCGGCACCCGCGTAGTCCGTGTGCGGCGTATAGGTGAACTGCCCGTTGCTCTGCAGCTGCAGTGTCCCATGAGCGGGTCCCTGCAGCAACTGAGCGGTCAGCGGATCGAGATCGACGTCGACATCGTTCCCCAGCACGCCAGCTCCCGCTACGGTAAGTGGCGTGTTGTGGGCAATGCCGTAGGAGTCGGCTCGTGCCACTGGCGCGTCATTGACAGCCCCCAACTGGAGATTTACGCGGGCGATGTTCGAATTGCTGAGCCCGTCCGACACTCGGTACTCGAAATAGTCGGCTCCGTTGTAATTCGCCGTCGGCGTGTAAGTCCACGAACCATCGCTGTTGGTCGTCAACTGACCATGCTGCGGACCGCTGACCAGAGACGCGGTCAGAGCTCGCCCCGACAGCGACTGGTCGTTCCCCAGCAGAGCGCTCTGCAGAACCTTCAACGGCGTGTCTTCCAGACCGTTCAACAGATCGTTGTTGGCCACTGGCGCGGGCACGGAGGTCGCTTTGTCGATGGTGATCCGGAACGTCGGCATCTCCAGCCGATGGTCGTTCATGAATTCGCGCAGAGCCTGCATCCAGCCAGCGTTCTGGTGGAATGCGGCGCTATGATGGGGCTCTTCGTAGACCACAATCGAATCGGCCAGTTCGGCCAGCGTATCGAGCTGCAGGCGGAATGCCTCCTTCTCCAGATACTGCTCGCCCACCGCCTGCAAGCTGGGAGAAATCCAGCCGTTGACCGGCTTGCCGAACTTCCGCGCTTCAGCAATCGTCCCCTCCACCCAGTGCTGCCAGCCAATGATGGCCGGGTCCAGCAGCGGGTCGGCGAAGGTGCCGTTGAGTGCCAGATAGACGGTTCCTGTGGGCACGGCCACGTCGAGCGCCTTGCCGCCCATCGTGGTGGCCAGCTGGAACTCGTTCCCGGTCGAATTGACGACGTAGTAGTCGACCCAGGGTGTGAGCCCCGTTGGCAAGCGTCCAGAATTGGTCGCCAGCAGACGGACCGTCTGCCCATTCTGCACGTGGGTGCCGTCGGCCAGCGTCCACATATCGTGGACTGCATCGACGCCCACTTCGCGATACTCACCCAACACGGCCGTGTCGGTATTGCGGTAAGGAGTGTAGAAACTGGGATTGATCGTATCGATCAGCTCCGCCAGACTCTTCCCGCCAAACTCGGCCGACACCAACTGCGTCCGGAACAGCTCGTTCTGCGCTACAAAGTTGTCAAAGTCAGCCTTGAATTCGTCGAATTGACGGGATGACCAGGTATTCAGGTCCCGCTGCTGATCGTACTGAGCGTAGAACCAGTTCACCAGCGAGTGATACTCGGTGCTGGGCAGAATCCGATACAGCCCGAAATCGGTGTCCGGCTTGTGCAACTGAGAGAGGTAAAAGACCTCCGCCAGCCGGTCACGGCCGTCGGGATTGTTTTCGTACAGCGGGTCTTCGATGTTGTAGACAATCGGAACGCCCGGTACGACGAAGGCTTCGAGATATCGAGCCAGCTTCTCGGTATTCACGTGGTCCATCTGATAGACGCCATTGACCTGATCGAACAAATACCAGTTCGTCCACAGGTCGAGCCGTTGCAGGCCCATGTCGGGCGTAATCAGATTGTCCACACTGACCAGATTGTAGACCTTCACGTCCGTCGCTGTCGGGTCGAGCGACACCGAGGCCCCTTGCGAGTCGGTCGCCACGATCGTCAGATCGGCCGTCCCGGAGGCGAGTTGATCGAAGGACAGCGTCAACGTCCCGGCGACCGTATCGATCACCGATGATTTGAAGAGGTTTGGATTCGAGTTGGAATAAACCTTGTAGGTCATCTGGCTGTCGGCGTCTTCCTGATCCTGGAAGGCCGCGAACAGATCGATCACCACCTTGCCCGCCGACGCATTCACTCGAATATCGGGGAGCCCCACCGTCACCGGCGCGTCGTTGATCGGATCGACCTTCACGTTGAACGACATGTCCGACGAATGCGTGCCGTCAGAAACGGTCAACGTGATCCGCGCGTCGCCGAACGCGTTGTCGGCTGTGTCGAGCGTGATGCTGCGGTATTTCCCTTCACCTTCCAGGAGGATCTTGTCGAGTGGAATCAGGGCGCCGTTGGAGGTATGGACCGACAGCTTAAGCTGGTCGAGGGGCGTGTCGGCATCCGCCAGCTGAAATGAAAACGAACCGACTCCATGATCCTCTTTCGCGTGCTGATCGTCGATTTGCGTGATCTGAGGCGTATTGGGATCGGGAGCCGGGGCGGCGGGGAGGGGCGTACCACTGCACAGCGTACGGTCTTCCAGCACGGCCAGATCGAGCGCCACGCGCGCCGCCGGGCTCCGTTTGGCCCCCGGCTCGGGTTCTCCGCCCTGATTTCCGCTCCGCGTCCAGAATTTTTCGATTTGCCAGCTCACCGTTGTCACTCCTGCCGTCCGGTACCCCCACATCCCAACTCTACGTTGGTCGCGTCCGGGACGAGTGATCTGATGAGGGAAACTGCGCCCGGAAGCAAGTCGGCCTGTAGCGACTGGCACAAGCCTGCCGGTCGTGACGATCGCGTCCCGGAGGTCGCACCTACCTCCCGCATTGCGTCCCGGAGGTCGCACCTACCTCCCGCATTACTTCCAGTGAGCCGCTGGAGTTGAGCTTAGGGCGGGAGGTAGGTGCGACCTCCGGGCTCAGCCGCGTGAGCTGGGGACCAGCAGCACGCCGACAATCTCGTCGCTGCCGCCAATCGAGACGCCCGCCTTGTCGGCCCAGTATCGAGTCGAACCGCGAGCGGTTGAAATCAGCACCACCTGATAAACGCCGTCCCGAATCTGCTGGTCCATCGCCCGCAAGAACCTGTCATGCCGGTCCTTGTCGACCCCGAGATTCGGCGGCGGAAGAGCTCGCCGCGGGTCGGCGGACAGCAGATAACGGGCCAAGTCGTCCGGGACATAAATCGCTCCCCGCTCGCCACGCTGCTGCAAGTCGTCCACATCCCGAGCCAGTTTCACTTGCACGCCGGGAATCTGATAGAAGTGATCGGGCAGTCGATTTTCGTAGCCGGGCGGAAACCAGATCTCGGTAATCTCCCAGTCGGGAGCTCGACGCAGCATCTGGCGGATCGCGACAAACTCGTTCTGCATGTACGCCGGATAAGCTTCCGCCGAATCGGCCACGGTGAACCCCGCCACGGCAAAACCCAAGATCACCAGCGCCGCCGTCTGAGCGGGTGACGGCCAAGCCGATCGCCGCAGCCACTCGTGTGCGGCCAGACCGACTCCGATCGCCAGAGGCGGCATGACAATCGGCAGGTACCGCGGCACCATTTCGACAAAAATCCAAGGCGAAACCGACGCGGGAAACAGAGCCAGAAATCCGATGTACAGGAACGTCGTCCCCCCCACAAACGCCCCGAAGAAACCTCGACCACCCGACCGAGCCAGGTAATACAGACTGCACAGCGTCGCGATGCCGAACAGACCACCGCACGTCGTCAGGATCCAGAACGGATACCGCACCCGCTGCAACAGCTGCTTGACGATCGGACTGGCCGCGACTTCACCCATCCGCTGACCGTAAACGGTCATGGCCGACAAGGCTCCTTGAGCCGTCTGGCCGTCGAGCCGAACGATGACCGTCTTGATCGCCATACCGACCACGAACATGCCGATCGCCACACCACAGGCCGCCATCAGACGCTTCCGATCGTTCCGCTGGTACCAGACCAGCGACAGACCGAGCGGCATGAACGGAAGGACAAAGTACTGCTTGATGCCGTAACTCAGCCCCAGCAGGAAGGCAGCCAGCGCCAACCAACCGAGTGCTTGACGCTTGGAGTATCGCAAAACCGCTCCGAACATCACCGTGCTGAGCGCCACGCCGAGCGTTTCCGGCCAGTAGACACTGTCGTACTTCACCATCAGCGGATGCAGAAGCAAGAACGCATAGCCGATCACAGCGGCCCAAGGTGAGACCAGAGGCCGCAGCGTCCACAGCATGCCCGCCGCAGCGAGCGCATAATAGGCGATCAGCAGGACATAGGCCGACTGAGTCGTTAACCCGTAAGCGCGGTGGAACAGGTAGCCCATGCCGTTCCAGACGCTGCGCTGACTGTAAGCCGGTGAAAACGTCGGTGGCTGACCATCGAACATCTCTCGGCTGCACAGAATGTATCGCTGGTCGTCGGACCCGTAAGTCGCACTGTCGGGACGGGTATGAAAGGTCCGGGCAGCCAGGCCGAGTGCGAAGATCAGCACCACCGCGGACCAATGGATCCAGCGAAACGGCTCAGCGCCGCCCCCGTCCAGGCATTCGTCTTGGCGGTTTGACACAAGTCTCTCCCGTGTGCGATCTGCGAGCCGAACTGGCAACCATGACAACGAAGGGACCAAAACAGCGAGAGTCGTATGGACTCACCGGGCCTCAGCCGACCACGAGCGACCGGAAAGTCCGAATCACCTGCTCGATGTCTTCATTCTGCATGGGGACATACAACGGCAGAATAATACTCTGATCACAGGCCCGTTCCGAGATCGGCAGCGACACCCCGGCACACAGCTCACGATAGGCCGTCTCGCGGTGTGAAGTCATGATCCCCCGCCGAGTGGAAATACCGGCGTCGAGCATGGCCTGCATCAGCTCGTTCCGGGATATCCTGGCGTTGTCCAGCAGGTAAACGCTGAACGACTGATAGTTGCTGAAGTATCCCGCCCGCTCCGACGGGAGCCGGATGGAATCGATATCCCCCAGAGCCTGCTGGTAGCGGTGAGCGATCTTGCGGCGTTCGCCGACGATCCAGTCGAGTTTGGCGAGCTGCTGAATCCCCACGGCGGCCTGAATATCCGTCATGCGGTAGTTGTAGCCAAGCTCGATGTGATCTTCGAAGATCACTCGACTCGATTCATGCCGCACTCGATCGTTGACCGACATGCAGTGCTGTCGGAGGAGCTTCAGGCGTTGAGCGTACTCGGGGCGGCTGGTCGTGATCATGCCGCCATCCCCAGTCGAAATCACTTTGCGAGGATGGAACGAAAAGCAGACCAGTTCGGAATGAGCCCCGATCTTGCGTCCCTTGTAGGCGGATCCGGCGGCACAGGCGGCGTCCTCGATCAGCTTCAGCTGTCTCGAGTCGGCCAGTTCACGGAACGCGTCGATATCGGCCGGCATGCCGATCTGGTGGACCAGCAGAATGGCCTTGGTGCGCGGCGTGATGCGGCGTTCAACATCCCGGACGTCGAGGTTGTAGTCCTCCGGATGGACCTCGGCGAAAACCGGAGTCGCACCGACGTAACGGATGCAGTTGGCCGTCGCTACATAGCTCATCGACGGACAGATCACTTCATCGCCCGATTCCACCCCGGAGACAATCATCGCCAGGTGGAGAGCGGTGGTGCAGTTGGAGACCGCCACGGCATGTGGGGCACCGGTGTAAGCGGCGAACTTCTCCTCAAACTCGGCCACTCGCGGACCTTGAGTGATCCAGCCGGTGAGGATAGTGTCGTAAGCCGCTTGGGCTTCGTCCCGGGTCAGGTAGGGTTTGGCAATGGGGATCATGAATTGACGTTCGCCTTCTGCCGTTCGAAATACCAGGCACTCAGTTCTTTCAGCCCTTCCTCCAGCGATACCGAGGGGCGGAAATTCAGCAGCCGTTCGGCCTTGGAAATATCCGCCAGCCGGCGTGAAACCGGATTGATCGTGTTATCGGGCCGGAACTCCGGCGTCAGCGCCGAATGATTCACCTGCAGCAGGACGTCCAGCAACTGCCGGAGACTCGTCTCCCGACAAGCGCCGATATTGAACGACTCATCGGTCACATCGGCCTGCAGGGCGGCCACATTCGCACGAGCCACATCCCGGACGTAGACAAAATCCATGGTCGTCGATCCGTCGCCGTAGATCAGCGGATTGCGCCCGTCGCGGATGCAGTCGAGCCACTTGATCATCACTTCGGTGTACTTGC
Organism: Pirellulales bacterium; assembly: GCA_046349895.1. Lineage (GTDB taxonomy): Bacteria > Planctomycetota > Planctomycetia > Pirellulales > Pirellulaceae > JAXMBJ01. The sequence continues at coordinate 263,271 of JAXMBJ010000006.1, forward strand.
CGTCGGTATCCATCCGCGGACCGTAGACGTTGAAGTACCGCAGCGCCGCATACTCGAGTCCGTACATGAACTTGAAGCTGCGGAACAGCTGTTCGCCCCACATCTTCGCCGCCCCGTAGAAGGTCTGATTGTCGTAGGGCGGATCGGTCTCGGGAGTGGGAAAATGAGTCGCCAGACCGTAGACCGAAGCGCTCGAACTGTAGATCACCTTGCGGACCTGGTGTTCGACGCAGAGCTGAGCCAGGTCGAAGGTCGACCGGAGCATCACGTCGAAGCCGTCGCGAGGATTGGCCGCACACGCATTGATCCGCAGAGCGGCCATGTGGAAGACATAGTCGACGCCAGCCACACACCGGCTGAGCAACTCCCGGTCGCGGATATCCCCTTGGTGAAACTCCACGCGAGGATCATCGCAGAACGATCGCATGTTGTCCTGCGACCCGCGGATGAAGTTATCGACGATCACAATCTTGCGGGGCCTCAGCGGCAACAGCTGCTCGATCACATAGGATCCAATAAATCCTGCGCCGCCGGTCACCAGAATCGTGCTGTTTTCGACTTTATTTGACATGAGCGTTGTTGACACCTAGCAGGATTATTCCGGAAATGATCAGCCCGAAACCGACAAACGACAATACGTTCAGCTGGTCCTTGAAAAGATAGTACCCGGCCAGAACGGTCAAGACGAAATTGATCCCTGTGGCGACCGGAATCACAAAGGTGAAATTGCCGGTCGAAAGGGCTTTGAACATTACCAGAGCCGAAACGAATATCAGGGCAAAGGCGCCGATCACCTGCACATCCATCAACAGGCGGATCCAGTCGTCAAGCGACACCAGCGACCGGCCCCGCAGCTTCCACTTGATCATCGCCGCGCCGCTGACATTCAGCAGAGCATACAAAAAGCAAAACATCGTCGCGCGGATCATTTCGCCCCCACGTCCGACAGATCGTCAATGATGTACACCGGACGCCGCCTACTGGCGTCCAGCACCCGCCACAGGTACTCGGAAATGATCCCCAGCGAGATATTCGTCACGCCAAAGCCAATCATCAGGATCGAGACCAGCGCCGGCCAGCCAGCCGACAGATCGTTGTAAATCAGCTTGCGGAAGATGATATAAGCCGTCCAGCACGTCCCGCCGACGAAGAACAGGATCCCCAGCAGCGATACCAGCCGAATCGGCGCGTACGAGAAGGCGACAAACGAATCGATCAACAGCTTGATCTTCTTCGATAAAGTCCACTTCGACTTCCCCGCCTTCCGGGCCACCTTGTGATACTCAATAAAGTCCTGCCGGAATCCCAGATTCAGAATCTGCAGAAACAGGCTCGAGTTCGACTCGACGTGCTGATTCACCACGTCGGCGACCTTGCGATTGAACAGCACCACGTCAAACCCGCGATCCGGATAACGCGGATTCACGTACCACTGCATCAGCCGCGCGTAACCGCGGGAAAAGAGCTGTTCGAAGAGCGAATTCTGAGTTCCCGCGCGGTGAGCCCAAACGATGTCGGCTCCTTGTTCGGCCTTGGCCGCCATGGCCAGCACGTTTTCGATCGGATCCTGCAGATCGGCGTACAGGAACGTGATGTAGGCTCCCCGAGCATGCTGGATCCCCGCTCGCAAGGCGGCGTGCGACCCGTAGTTCTGCGACAGGCTGATCAGCCGAGTGCCTGCGGGAAATGTCGCCGCCCGGATCCGCTCCACCGACCGGTCCGTCGAACCATCGTTGACCAGCAGAAACTCCAGCTTCAGCTCCGGATGCGCACCAGCGAACCGGCCCAGCTCGTCACTCAGACGCTGAATATTGTCTTCCTCGTTCAGGAAGGGAATGATGATCGTGATGTCAAACGGCTTATCCATCGACCTCTGCTCGCTTGTGCAAGGGACGAGCCGGATTGCCGGCCACCACAGACCCCGCCGGTACGCTCCGAATCACGTTGCTTCCGAGTCCAATCAGCGTCTGATCACCGACCTCGATGCCATGGATCAGGTTCGAACCGCTCCCGATGTAACAGTTACGTCCCACCGTCACTCCGCCCGCAATCCCCACCCCGCAGCCGATCAGCGTGTAGTCGCCGATCACCGCATCGTGGTGCACGACGCTGTTGGGCAGAATGCAGACATGATCGCCGACTCGAGCGTTGCTGGTGATCACCGCGCCGGCCATCACCAGACAGTTCCGCCCCAGCGACACACTTCGCCCCACTGCCGCTTGCCGATGAACCACCGTCGCCAGACGCTCGGCCGGCAACCCCAGCGAGGCAATCGACGCCGCACGCGTGGTGAATGTCCGCGGACCGCCAGGGACCGCCAGCACATAAGCGTCCGGGTGATCAGCCAAGACCGAACGCGGGAAGATCGGCCACCGTTTCTCCGAGGCCAGCTTCATCGGATCGTCGTCCAGGAATCCCACAAACTCATACTCATCTCCGTCCACGCAGTCCAGCGCTTCGATGCCGTTGCCGTTGCAGGGGAAGATGAATAGACGCTTCGACGCCATGGGAATCAATATCCGTTGACCACCTGGATCACGTGCTGCACCTGCTCGTCCGTCAGCTCAGCGTACATCGGGAGCGACAGGCAGTGAGCCGCCAGGTATTCGGCCGCCGGCAGATCGCCCAGGCGATACCCGAGTGACGCGTACGCCTTCTGCAAATGGCAGGCAACCGGATAGTGGAAGCCCGGATAGATCTGGTGCTCGTTCAGGTACTTCACCATCTCATCGCGATCCTCCACCGTGACCACAAACAGATGGTAGACCGATTCGCGGTCCGCCGGCTGATGCTGCATGGTGACCTTCGGATTGGTGATCGACGACAGGTATCGACGAGCAATCTCCTGACGGCGAGCGTTCCAGGATGGCAGGTACTTCAGCTTAATCGCCAGTGACGCCGCCTCCAGGCCCCCCATCCGCATGTTGTAGCCGACCTCGTCGTGGTAATAGCGGACGACCGAGCCATGATTGCGGAGACTCTGCAGATGACGACAGTAATCCTCGCGGTTCGTCGTGATCCCACCCGCTTCGCCACACGCGCCGAGATTCTTGCCCGGATAGAAACTGAAGCAGGCCATCTCGCCAAAGCCCCCCACCGGCACGCCGCGGTAGGTGGCGCCATGGGCCTGCGCGGCGTCTTCGACCATCCACAGGCCATGGTCCTGGCAGATCGCTCGCACCGATTCAATATCGAACGGCTGACCGTACAGATGGACGCCGATCACCGCCTTGGTCTTCGGAGTGATCTTCGCTTCGATGCCAGCTGGATCAATCTCCCAGGTCCGCGGGTCGCAATCGACAAACACCGGCGTGGCACCCGAGTAGGTGACTCCCCAAGCCGTAGCAATGAACGTGTTGGCCGGGACAATCACTTCGTCCCCCGGGCCGATCCCCAGCGCCAGCATGGCCAGGTGGAGAGCCGAGGTGCCATTGTTCACGCCGATCGCATGGCCAGTCTGGCAGAACCTGGCAAAGGCCCCTTCGAACTCTTCAACGAACGGACCGCCTGAAAAGGCCGTCTGGTCGTAGACTCGAGCCATCGCCGCCAGGACTTCGTCCCGAATCTGCTGGTGCTGGCCCTTCAAATCAAGACACGGAATCTTCTGCGTCGCCATAAGTGTGCTCATGCTACAGCTTCCTGATCACCTTCGCCGGCACGCCGGCTACGACCGTATTGGGAGCCACGTCCCGGGTCACCACCGCTCCAGCCCCGACCAGCGCATTCTCGCCGATCGTCACGCCACACAAAATCGTCGCGTTGGAACCGATCGACGCCCCGCGTCTGATAAACGTCTCGACCAGTTTCCAGTCCGCCTCCGACTGAGGACTCCCGTCGGCATTGGTCGCCCGCGGAATCAGGTCGTTAGTGAACATCACTCCGTGACCCACAAACACGTTGTCCTCGATGTGCACTCCCTCGCAGATGAACGTATGGCTGGAAATCTTGCAGTTCCGGCCAATCGAAGCCCCCTTCTGGATCTCCACAAAGGCACCCACCCGGGAATTGTCTCCGATCGAACAACCGTAAGCGTTGACGAAATCGAAGATCCGGACGTTGCTGCCCACCTGGACGTTCACCAGGCTCTGCTTCTCTGTTCGCGTCGTGATGGTTTCCATGTCTAGCCGTTCAGCCGCACCTCTTTCCCCTGCTCCTTGATCGACACCTGCGAAGCCTCCAGGATACTGACCACCTGGCGCCCCAGATGAGCGTTCGCCAACGGCGGCCGCCGCTGCAGAATCGACTGCACAAAGTCCTCGGCCAGCCCCGCCAACGCCTCGCGACCGGGCAACTTCGGGATGAACACGTCTCCCGTCCGGTAGTCGACCATGATCATCTTCTTGTCTTCATCCGTCTTGTGCGTGTACCCCGTGTCGTAGACCCGCACCTTCTCCGATGGCTCCAGATCGTTGTACACAATCATCTTCTTGTCGCCGCCGATCAGCGTCTGCCGAACCTTGACGGGCGAGAGCCACGAAACGGTGAAATGAGCGATAAAGTCCTGCTCGTAGTTCACCGTCATGTAACCGATGTTCTCGATGCCGTTGTGCGTGTGCGAAATGCCCGTCGCGTTGATGCTGTAGGGCTTCAGCGGAAACAGATACGTCAGGATCGAAATATCGTGCGGAGCCAGGTCCCACAGCACGTTCACATCCGATTGGAAGAGACCCAGGTTGATACGGACCGAGTCCAGGTACTGCGGAGTGCCGATCGTGTGGTCGTCGATCAGCTGCTTCATCTTCTGCACGGCACCCGTGTAGAGAAACGTGTGGTCGACCATCAGCGTCAACCCGCGCGACTCGGCCAGCTCAATCAGCTGGTCGGCCTCCCGCACCGATGCCGTCATCGGCTTCTCGACCAGCACGTGCTTGCCGGCCAACAGCGCCTGCCGAGCCAGCTCGAAATGCGAAAAGACCGGCGTGGCAATCACCACCGCTTCAATTCGCGGGTCGGCAATCAGTTCCTCGGCCCGCAACATCCCCTGCACCGACGGGTAGAGCTTCGCCAGATGAGCCAGCCGCTCCGGCCGCCCATCGGCGACCGCCACCAGCGAACAGTTCTGGGCACTGAAGAAGTTCCGGACCAGGTTCGTACCCCAGTAGCCGTACCCGATCACACCGACGTGAATAGTATTCATGAATCAGTCGTTCTCTGACACCCTGCCGCCAAGCACCCGTGCCCCGCGCGTCTCCTTATTTGTGGCATCCTTCCACTGACCGCTGACGGCTCGAATGATTCAAGAATTGCAAATCGACGATCGGACCAGCCAGATTGGAGCGGTCATGCCGCCCGGGACGATTGCAGCGATTCCTCCGTGCCCCCCTTCAAATCGATCATAGGGGGGGCCGCAAAATGCGTCAACCGGCGTGAACATCACCCACCCTCCGGCGTGAATCTCCGCGGCCTCGCGTTATCCTCGACCGACCCAGTCACCACCTTCGCCGGGCTCCCGCACGACCGCAATTTGCCTGCCCGTATTCCATGAGCTAGGGTTTCAGCGGGCCAGTGAATTCGCGCCGGCAACCGCCCACAACAAGGCGGCCGGATCCGTCGCACTTCGGGCGTTCGTTGACGCCGACCCGCAGATTCTCTCACCACCAGGGGAACCCTCGGATGCTCGAGACCAACATGATCACCAACGAAGAAGCCGGATTCGTCGAACGTCGCTCGGGAGTCCGCTCGGGGAGCCCCAACGGATTGGAACGCCGGCAGTTCGCCAGCACTCACCAAGACCTCTCACCCGAAGCTCGCGAACTGGCTCAGGCCGTCGACAGCTACAAGCTCCGACATCGCCGACGGTTCGTGAACTTCGAGGAAATCCTGGCCATCGTCCGGGAACTCGGCTACAGCCGCTCCTGATCGGCGACTCCTCCCCGATCAATCCTCTGCCGTCGTACTCCGCCCCATCGCGAAATCAAACTGAGCCAGGGCGGGGACCATCATCGCGGCGGTCGCGAATCCATACGTCACCGCCATCGCCAGGAACACGGCCAGGTTGTTCCCCAGCAGGAAGCTGATCAGCGCGTAAAAGGTCGCAAACGGCAACGCCACTGACGCCAAAAAGATGGCCGGTGACGGATTGCGAATTCCCAGCGACACGTACAGCCCCACGCCGCCACCCAGAATGAAGGCCAGGAACGGCGGCAGCTGGTTCTCAAACGATCCGCTGAACGACACCATCATCAACAGACACGTCATCACGCCCAGAAAGAGAAAGAACACCGTCCCCAGACTCACCCCGATCGCCGTCCGCGAATCGGCATAGATCATCCCGCAGTGCATCCCCAGCATGGTGACAAAGATGACCAGCACCAGCAGCCCCAGCGTGATGAAGATGACGTCTTCCAGCTGAATCGTCCGCGTCTGATCCGACCACCAGGCAATCAATACGGCCAACAACGGCAGCACAATCATGTCCTTGGCCAGCCACAGGACACCAGCCAGCTTGCCAAACAGGAATTCGGCCGGCGACAGGTCAGTGACCAGCAGCAGATCGAGCGACTTCGTGTCCCGCTCGCTGGTAATCGCCGATACGGCCAGCGCGTTGATGATCACCAGACTGACCAGAAACAACGGCAACAGCGGCCGCGCAGCAGGCGATACCAGACTCGCCAGCCCCAACGTTTCCGTCTCCACCACCCCCGCCTGCAGCCAGCGCAGTGCAAGGATCGTCACGACCCATAGCAGCCAATAGGCCAGCCGAATGAAGACGACCTTGCGGCCATAAGCCCACGTGCACACCTCGCGCCACAACACCGGGTTCGTCCACACCTCACGCGATGAACCAGGACTCCCCGCATAGGCCACCCCCGCGTCGACGTGCCCCTCACGAGCCGCCGCCGATAACCGTTCACGCTCCTCCCGCCCAGCTTCGCCGTCGTCCCACGTTCCAGCCGTCGCTCGACCCTCAGCCCCAGCTCGGCCTTCCAGACCCTTATCCAGCACCTGCCGCGACGGATTCCAGACTCGCAGCCGGACAATCGCCAGACCGGCCAACAGCCCAGTGATCACCAGCCACACCACGACAAACACGGCCGTCGGATGCCACCCGGCCGACCCCCATGGCTCCACAAATGGACTGGCCGCCTCCACCACCGCCCGCAACGGACTCATCACCGCCGCCAGCTCCCGAGATGTCACTCCCCCCAGCCGCTCTCCCCAAATGCCGCTGGCGACCGCTTCCCAGCCCCCCAGCCAAAAGACCAGGATCAGAGCCGTCAGCGCCAACGTCTGAAATGTCTTCTCTCGCCAATAGCCGACCAGCACCCCCAGACTCCCGGCCGCCAGTGCCGTCACCACGGTCACCACAAACACTCGACCCACCTGCTGAAAACTCACGCCGCCCAGCAAGGGCAACAACATCAGCACCGGCAGACCAGCCAGAATCATCACCAGCACGTTCAGCAGACTCGCCAACAGACGGCCCAACACCAGCTCCGAATTGTTCAGCCGTGTCATCAACAGCAAGACCAGCGTCCGCCGATCCTTCTCCTGACCGACCGCACTGGCAGTGAGAAGCGCTGAAAAGAAGACAACCCAAGCCAGCTGCAGCGGCGCCAGGACGCGAAACAGAATCGCCCCAAACCGCGCCAAGTCGCCAACTCCACGCACCGTCTGCGTGCCAAACACGACCAGCCACGCGGTCCCCATCAGCAACAGCACGGCCAGAGCGTAGAGCGCACGGTAGAGGAACAGGTGGGGACGCCGCGGAGCCGTCACCAGCTCGCGGCTGAAGATGGGCCCTACAATCAACTCTCCACCCCCTCAATTGGCGCGTATTCGACCGGTACGTTGGAACCGGATTATACGAGGTCCCCGCCACGCCGAACATAGCGAGCCGACCGCCGATCGCAGATACGGGCCGATCGCAGACACTTTCGGCCCCGAGTGCTACAATTCCGGAATGCTATCCGTCGTGTCGCAAATTGGGACGAGTTTCGTCGAACTGTGGCTGGAAGCCGCGCCGTGGCTGATCATCGGCCTGGCGATTGCCGGCGCCATGCGAGCCTTCCTGCCGGCCCACCTGATCGCCGGCTGGCTCGGCGGTCGTGGCCTGCGTCCGGTCGTCCGAGCGGCCATCATCGGCGCACCGCTGCCACTCTGTTCGTGCAGTGTCCTCCCCGCCGCCGTGACACTCCATCGCCATGGCGCCAGCCGCGGAGCGACTGTGTCGTTCCTGGTCGCGACCCCCGAAAACGGTGTCGACTCGATGCTCCTCTCCTACGCCCTGCTCGGCCCAGCCCTGACCGCCCTGCGCCTGGTCGGCGCCACCGTCGGTTCGATCTTCGCCGGACTGCTGACCGACTGGTGGGGAACACCCGAATCGGAAGCTGGCCAGACCGCCCCCCCGAGCCCAACTGGCTCGGCCGGTCCGACCGCCGCCAACCTGCCCCTTGGCCAACGAACCGATCCCTGGTGGCTGCGGCTCCGCCAAGGCGAATACTTTGCGTTCACCAAACTCCTCGGTGACCTGATCGGATGGCTCGTGCTGGGCGTGGCAATGGCCGCGATCATCCAGACACTCGCCCCAAAAGATTGGCTGGCCGAAGTCGGTTCCCATCCGATCGCTAAGCTGATCATGCTGCTGGTCGGCATTCCCATGTACGTCTGTGCCAGTGCATCGACGCCGCTGGCCGCCGGACTGCTGGCCAGCGGGGTCAGCCCGGGGACGGTGCTCGTCCTACTGCTCGCCGGCCCAGCCACCAACCTCGGATCGATCGCCGTCGTGCGACGAGAAATCGGCACGCGCAGCGTCGTCGCCTACCTGGCTGGGATCACCGTCGCGTCGCTCGGCACCGGACTGCTAGTCGACTGGCTCTGGCCCGGCTGGCAACCGCTGGCCGGTCACGCCCATCATCACCACGGCGAACACATACCACCGGTCCTGACTTACCTCGCCGCCCTGGTGCTGGCCGCTGCCGCTCTCGTCAAACTGGGCACCTGGCTCCGCGACGTCACCATGCACGGCCAATCGCATGAGCATGGGCATGGGCATGGGCATGGGCATGGGCATTCCACGGGTGCCAGCCCCGCTCAGCCCCCCAACCTGGTCCAGCTCGAGATCAAGCCGCGCAGCGGACCGTGATCGGGCCGCTCGACCTTGGTTGGATCGTTCCGCCGAGCATCAATCGTCCAGCTTGATGGTTTCCGGGATGTCCGAACGGGAGGCTGAGCCGCTGGGAGTCGCGAGGACTTCGTCCAGCGGCAGCAGGAACTCACGCCGCACGTTGCCACCGAGGGCCGTGCAGTAGAAATCCCAGGTCACGTTGCGGCTGAGCGGTTCGAAATGGCGGAACAGATCGACCGCACGCGCGTCGATATTAAATACGCCCTCGTCCTCCTCTTGGCTGAGGTTGTTGAGGCGTTCCCTCAGACTGGGATGCGTATCGAACCAGCCACTGGACGACTCGGAGACCGCGCTGTGGATCTTGTGGCGGACTTCGGCCGGCATGGAATTGGCCACTCGCAGCGTCAGTTCGGGGAGATTGTCAGCCAGCTTCTGGTCGTGAAACAGATCGAGCAGTTTCCGCAGGGCGATGTCGTGCGATAAATCGAGGGCGGGAATCCGGCTCAGCGTCTCAGCCGCCCCCTTTCGGCCGATCAGACGAGCGGTGTAACGATCGGCGTCGTATTCCATCTGTCGCAGCATGACACCACTGACGGCCGCGCCGAACATCATCAGCACCCACAAGAGGCCGCGGGAGATAACAACGCAGCCTTGAGCGAGCATCAGCACCCAGCTGAGCCGCACGTCGAGCTCGCCCGTGTAGTGCGCGAGGGCCTCATCCCATTCGTCACGTTCGTAAACGACTCGTGCCAGCCATAAGTTGATCGACCGGATGATGTAGGTCATCCTCATTCCCAGGCCCTGACTGAAATGCCCGAACTCATGAGCCACCACGCCGGCGAATTGTTGCAGGCTGAGCCCAGCGATCAGCGGCGCACCAATCGTCAGCACCAGGTCGTTCCCCAGCATGCTGAGTACCCCTCGCCGAAATCCGGCCGAAGCATTGACGTCTGAGTTCACATCGATGCGCGACGGCGCCGGTGCATGGACCAGCTCACAAATCTGCTCGACAAACTCAAACAGCAGCGGCTCGCCGTCCTCTGTCAGCGAACGAGTGCGGTCCTTCTTAGCAGGACGAGCCAAGAGGGGCTTGAACATGAAGAAGATGGCAATGACGCCGACAACGAGCGGAGCCACGTAGACGATCACCATCAGCAGCCTTCCCCGTGGCCCTCGTACGGCAGTCAGCAGCCACTGGTCGTTCACCACATGCCAATAGACGCCGTACCCAACCAGGCCGATGAAGGCCAAGTACACGAGGGGCAGGACCAGCACGACCAAGGTGACCAGCACCAGGGCCAACCGGTAGAACAACGACCGTCGGACCGGCCGAATCGGCGCCTCCAGCTCAGCCAGTAACCGCTGGCGGAACCGCGGATCCCGCGCCGGCGGAAGATTCGATTCGCCGCCACTACTGCTAGATTTCACCGCGGCAGGCGTCTTGGCTGTGTTGGGGCCCGGCGCCGAGACGTTGGGCTTCGCGGAAACGTTGGGCTTCGCTGTGGCGTTGGGCTTCGCTGTAGTGTTTGGCTTCGCTGTGGCGTTTGGGCCAGCTGGAGCATTTGGCTTGGAGGCACTTCCGGGTTTCGCTGTGCCGTTAGATTTCGCGGAGCTGGCAGCGGAGCTTGTTGACTGATGAGTTGCAGCGGGACTGGCCGATGTGGGACGCGATGAATGCTCAATAGCGTCCCGAGACGTGGTGGCTGGCTGAGGGAATTCGATCTGCTGCCGGCATTTCGGGCAGGGGAGCGTTTTGCCACTGAGGGTGGCGGGGCCCTTCAGGCGAGCGCCACAGTGGCGACAGTCGAAGGCAATGGTCATCGGCGCGTCCGTCCGAGCACAGGCTGTTCAAATTACCTTGCCGACTCCGCCGCAATCGATCGCGTCGGTGGCCGGTGAAGTCCTCTGGCAACTGTTCCCACTGCTAGATCCCGATCATAGTTGCTCGGCCCAGCCGACGCCAGCGCGAAGCGTCACACGCCGCAGGACGTCAGTTGGATGCGCGCCGTGGGGGCTGGACGTCGAGCGACACCAGCGGGAGGACCTTAAGCTGGCGGTCGGGCTCGGCGGAGGGACGTTGAGGGCAATGCCCACACCCGCCCGTCGCTTGCCCCGTCGCTTGCCCCGTCGCTCGGCAGAACGTCCGCACGCGCCAGATCAGGTATCCGGCCGCAGCGACGACGCTCAGCCCTGTTGCCCAGTTCTGCCAGTCGGTCATGAGGCGGCTCCCCACCATGTCCCCAGCTGATAGACGATCCAGGCGCCCACGTAGGCCAGCGTGGTCATGTAGACGAAGGTGACGATCGGCCACTTCCAGCCATTCGTCTCGCGCCGAATGACCATCAGCGTGGCCGCACACTGTGCACAGAGGGCAAAGAAGACCATCACGCTCAGCGCCACCGGAATCGTGTAGACCGGACGACCGTCGGGCCAAGCCGCCGCGCGCATCGCTCCGTGCAATCCCTCGGACGACTCGTCGACGTCCCCGCCGAGACTGTAGATGGTGCCAAGCGTCGCGATCACCACCTCGCGGGCCGGGAAAGACGCGAGGACTCCCACACCCAGCTTCCAGTCCCAGCCCAGGGGTCGGACGATCGGCGCGATCGCGTGGCCCATCTGTCCCAGAAAGCTCGACTGAACCAGCCGAGCCTGTTCATCACGGACGAGCGTGTCGAGTTCGGCCAGTCGGGCGTCGTTAGGCTCGATCTCGGCCGATGCCGTTTCGGGAGCCGTGGCGGCCAGCGATTGCTGTTCGGCTTGCAGCTGGTAAAGCTGGCTGCGATCGCCGGGAAACGTTCCCAAGGCCCAGACAACAACCGAGGTCGCGAAGATCAACGTCCCCGCTCGAGCGACAAACGACACGCAGCTGTCCCAGACCCGAGCCCAGACGACGCGCAGCGATGGCCAGCGATAGGAGGGCATTTCCAGCACGAACGGTGAATGCTGGCCGGGAAACACAAATCGGCTCAGCGCCAACGCCACCGGGATCGCGACCAGGGCTCCCAGCGAGTACATCGCCAGGAGAACGAGTCCCGGGAGCGTGACCCAGCCGCCGAGATACTTGACGGGCGGGATGAAGGCAGCGATCAGCAACAGGTAGACCGGCAGACGGGCCGAGCAGCTCATCAAAGGCGCCACGAGGATGGTGACCAGCCGTTCTCGCCAGCTTTCGATCACACGCGTGGCCATGATCCCGGGCACAGCACACGCAAACGACGACATCAACGGGACGAACGACTTGCCGCTGAGCCCCAGGCGGGACATCCAGCGGTCCATCAGGAAGGCCGCCCGAGCCATATACCCGCAATCTTCCAGCACGGCGATGAACAGGAACAACAGCGCGATCTGGGGCAAGAAGACCAGCACACCACCCACACCTTCCATCGCTCCGTCAACAATCAGGCTGCGGAACAGACCGGGCCCCATGTGCGATTGGACCAGGTCGATCAGCCCCCCCTTGGCCCCCTCAATCCAGCCGGCCAGACCGCTGCCGAGCCGATAGATGGCCTGGAAGATCAGGAACATCACGGCGGCAAAGATCAACAGACCGATGTAGCGATGAGTGATCCAGCGATCGATCCGGTCACTGAAATGTCGAGTCGGGCCGTCGGTCGGCTGCTGGACCACGCCCGTCAGCTGCTGGCGAATCCAAGCATAGCGGGCGCGAGCTTCAACCAGCGGCACGGCACAGCCGGCAGCGGCCAGTTCCCGGCGAAAGTCGCTGAGCCGATCGGCGGAGACGCCACCGAACTGTTCGAGCATCAGTCGTTCGACGTACCCACCCACGTCCAGCAGCAGTCGGCGCCACAGGAACTCGGGGACGCCAGCGCCGCCAGGTGTGGCCGACAGACGGGCGACCGCCTCCTGCATGGCCGGCGGAAATATGGCCGGGACCAGCGGTGCCTGACGCCGCGCCGCCAATTCGATCTGGGTGGTCAATTCGGCAATTCCCTCACGCCGAGCGGCTGAGGTGCAGACCACGGGGACACCCAGGCGTTCGCTGAGCAATCGCACGTCAATGTCGATGCCTCGTGCGCGGGCGACGTCCCACATGTTCAGTACGACCAGCAGCGGGCGCCCCAATTCAAGTAGCTGAGTGACGAGGTAGAGATTGCGTTCGAGATTCGACGCGTCGACCACGCAGATCACCAAGTCAATCGGCCCCGTCTCGGGTTGCCGGCCGAGCAGCACGTCGACGGCTACCATTTCGTCCAAAGATCGGGGGGCCAAGCTGTAGGTCCCGGGCAGGTCGATCAGCTGGATCGTGGCGCGGTCGGTTTTCAGCTGAGCGACTTTACGCTCGACCGTGACGCCGGGGAAATTGCCGACTCGGGCTCGGGCCCCGGCCAGCGCATTAAAGAGCGTGCTCTTGCCAGTGTTCGGGTTCCCCAGAATGGCGACATTGATGGGGGATGAAACCTCGGCGACCATGGTTCAGCCATCCGCCAGCTGGACGCGCTGGGCCTCGGTGCGTCGAATTGAGACTCGGTACCCACGGACACGCACGTCCAGCGGATCGCCCCAGGGGGCCCGGCCAATCAACTCGACCGGCTCACCTTCCAGAATGCCCATTTCGAGGAGCCGCAGGGCGATCTGATCGTCGCCGACGACGGCCACTACTTGTGCACTGGCCCCCACGGCCAGCTCGTCGAGCGTCCGCATGGGGGCTTAGACCGTTTCGACAAGCACGGTGGCCAGCCGATCACCACGCAGCGAGAGCCGGTGAGGACCGATGGCGACAATGCACGGGTTGCCCGGCTGCACCAACTCCACGTCCGCTCCGGGCCTCAAGCCGATCTCGTGCAGCCGCGCCACGAACTCCTGTTCGCCGTCGACGTCCACAATCCGGCCTCCGCAACCAGCCGGCAGACACTCCAACGGTAAGACGTGCGCCATAACCCCTCCCCGACCGCCCATCGGGCCGGTAATTGAAACTGAGTCTCAATTCAGCTATCGACATTCTATCCGCACCGAGTCCAGCTCGTAAAGCCCCACTCGGCTCTTTCCCGGAGGTCGCACCTACCTCCCGCTCTTGAAATTGTGGTGCGGGCGTCTCGCCTGCCTGGAGCTAGCAGCTGAAAACAAGCATCCAGACGGGATACCCGCCGTAACTCAGCGGCCGCCGAGGCGCGGGGATGGTATTCAGCTGCCCGCTTGTTCACTCTGTGAGACGGATTTGGCGCGGCAGCGCCCAGGCAGGCGGGACGCCTGCACCACAACCGGCGGGAGGTAGGTGCAACCTCCGAGGGTGCTGCCCTTGGAATTGTGGTGCGGGCGTCTCGCCTGCCTGAAGCTAGCAGCGAGAGAACAGGCATCCAGACGGGATACCCGCCGTAACTCAGCGGCCGCCGAGGTGCGGGGGTGGTATTCAGCTGCCCGCTTGTTCACTCTGTAAGACGGATTTGGCGCGGCAGCGCCCAGGCAGGCGGGACGCCTGCACCACAACCGGCGGGAGGTAGGTGCGACCTCTGGGCGGTGCTAGCGGGAGAGCTGCTCGCGGTACCAGGCGTCGACGCGGTCGAAGCCGGGTGGCTGGAAGCGACGCATGAACTGGAACGCCGACTCGGCTGACGCCCGGTCGCCCAGCTGCAGATGAGCCTGGATCAACAGCTGCCGAGCGCCCATGCTGGTCGGAAACCGCTCCGCCGCCGCTTGGCTCAGCCGCAACGTCTCCTGCCAGCGACCTAGCCGGCCCTCCAGCAGAGCCAGCTCGTACCAGTAATTTGCCATGTGCGGGTTCAGCTGCATCGCTCGACTCCAGCTCGCCACCGCCGGCTCCAGCTGGTTCATGGCGGTCAGCGTCCGAGCGGCCCAGACCCAGGCCAGCTCCGATTCGGGATGGTCGGCCACCGTCTGCCGAAACAGCTCCCGCGCTCCGGCCAGATCGTCCAGCTCCAGCTTGATCTGCCCAAGCGCCAGCCGACCGTCGACGTCGCGCGGCTCGTCCTTCAGCGACGTCTCCAGCCAACCCGCCGCCGTCCGCAACTGGCTGCGACTCACCAGCTCCGGCCGCTCTCCCTTGGCCATCACCAGCCCGACCGCCATGTCCCGCCGCTGCTGCGTGTCCGTCCGGTGATCGGTCCCCGCCACCACCGCTCGCAGCGGCAATTCGCCCCCCCAGTCCGGCACCTTCACGCCCCCCAAGCCGCTACCGCCACTCTCGCCCGATCGGCCATCGCTGCCGGCCGTTCCAGCGGCCAGAGGGCGGCGCAAGATTCTGTGATCGGTGATCGCCGTGTGGCGGACCTGATTCGATTCGCGCGGCATGTGGCACTGCACACAGTCGTCCCCAGCCGCTCGACGCGACGCTTCGTCGGCCGCCAGCCCGCAGTCCCGCGGACCACTCGGCTCATGACAGGCCACACACTTCTGCCGATAGAACGCCACTCGCTCCTCGGCTGATGGCTTGCCGTGCGGATCGTGGCAGCTGATGCATCCCAGCGCCCCGTCGCTGGCCACATAACACCGGCTAACCAGCATCTGCTCGACGTGCCCGACAAACCGCGTCTGCGCCCCGTCGGTCGGCGAACCGCCTGTGGCTCCCTTCCCTTCGGCCACCGCGTAGGCCAGCATCGTCTGTTCGAGAGGCTGGCCCGGCCGGAAATCGTGCCACGAGTGCCCGGAGCGCACCAAACGGACCAGCCCCGACAGATGGCACTGCTGACAGACGGCTTCTCGCAACGCCGACTCCAGCCGCCCCGGATTCACAATCGTCGCGTCAACCTCTCCTGCCAGCGCCGACGCTCGACGCTCAGCCACATGCTGCTCGCCCGGCCCGTGACACCGCTGGCAACCAATTGACTCAGCCACCTGAGCCGGTTCGCGATAGTGGTTCAGCCCACCCGCTATGGGCTCGACCCGATTGGCGTGACAGAACACACATTCGGAAACGACCGGCCGGAAAAACTCCGAGTTGCGGCGTTCGTAACCGGGCGAAAGATCCCACACCTGGCGTTCGGGATACCACGTGATAGGCGACATGAACAGAAAATTGTCCTGCTGCACCAGAAACGACTCGCCGTGCTGGCCACTGCCAACCACAGCCTTGGGAATATGAACCACCTCAGCCACCACGCTCCCATCCGACGCACGGCGAACCTGCCGTTGTTCAAGTCCCTGCGGCGTCTGAGCGACGGAATACTCAAACCCGCCAGCGGTGAACGGCACGTGCTGAGCTTCCCCGACCAGCCACGCTCGATCGGGCGTGTTGGCCGACATCGACCGGCCCATCGGATGCCCCGCATATCGCTCAGCAATCTCCGCATGACATTCGGCACATGTCGATTCGGCGACATAGCCCTGCCATGCCGCCACCCCCGGCTCACCAGCCCGCTCGGCCGCATCACCGCCGGCCGACGCAGTCGCTCCCCCCTGCCCTGTCGCACCCGTACCAGACGCTTCTACCGCTGGGGCTGGAGCTGGTGTCGCTGCGGCCGGTGACTCGTCGGCGCCGCGCTGAGCGGGAACAGTCACCGGCCGACGGCAACCGACGGCCAGTGCGACGATGCACACCAGGAACCACGGCCCGACGGTGAATCGACAACTCCACGCGGACGTCACTTGGCTCGCGGTTGACTCGAACTGCTGATGATCCACCATGCTCGACGGCCGCCCCAGTCCGTGCTGCTGAAAGTGCTGAGATTAAGGAACGCTCGCCATGATCATAAATGGTGCCCCACGGCCGAGCGAGAGTGGCTCATGACCGGACGGACAAGGAGCCGATGCGGGGGACTTGTTGCCAATCGTGTCGACTGCGGGGGTGGAGGAAGTAGGAGACAGAGGTGGGAGCGGGAGTGAGAGGAAGGAGGGCACTGAGGACACAGAGGGCACAGAGGACACAGAGGACACAGAGGGAGAACACGAAGGCAGGCGGGACGCCTGCACCACAATGGAGAGGCAGGCGGGATGCCTGCACCACAATAGAGAGGCAGGCGGGACGCCTGCACCAGAATGGAGAGGTGGGTGGTCCGGATATCGCGGGGCGGTGCGACGGGGTACACTGTGGGACGAGACACAAGGCGACGCGGGTGGCGGCGGCGACCTGAGAATTGGGCCAGTCGAGGAGACGGACGGATGAGGCGAATTGATCGAGCCGACCAGTGCCGGCGCAACGCGAGTTGGGTCGGGCTTCCCCTGGCCTTGCTGACCCTATCCCCCCTCATGCTGGCGGCCGTCTTATCGGCCCGAGCTGAAGACGGGCCGGCGACTGGGCCGGCGGCCGCGAAAGAAGCTGACCGCGTCCTGTTTGACGGCAAGTCGCTTGACGGCTGGAAGATTGCCGACCAGTTCGATTTTGCCGACCACGGAGCGGTCGAGGTGAAAGACGGACTGCTGGTGTTGACCAAAGGCGACCCGGCGACAGGCATCGTCCGGACGGACGAGCTCCCCAAGATCGACTATGAGCTGCAGCTTGAAGCGCGCAGGACCGACGGCCGCGACTTCTTCTGCGGCCTGACATTCCCCATCCGCGACTCATTCGCTACGCTGATCGTAGGTGGCTGGGGCGGGGGCGTGATTGGCGTTTCCAACATCGACGGGGCGTCGGCGGCCGAGAACTCGACCAGCACGTTTCGGGAGTTCGAAGCGAACCGGTGGTACAAGATCCGGCTGCGAGTCACAACTGCTGAGCTCAGCATGTGGCTCGACGACAAACGCGTGATCCAACATCCGCTTGGCGAGCACAAGTTCAACGTGTGGTGGGAAATGGAACCGATGCGGCCGCTGGGAATCGCCACGTGGCACACCAGTGCTGAGCTGAGGAACGTGCGGCTGATCCACCCGCTGCCGGTTGAAACCAACACCCCGGCCGCAACTCGCTCGGAACCAACGGGCGGAACGCCAGCTGCCGGCGGTAACGCGAAAACGGAGTGAGCCAGGTTCGACATGAAGTGCCCTTACTGCTCGGCGGATAACGACCGCGTGATCGACTCTCGTGCCGTTCAGGACGGGTTCGCCATCCGCCGGCGCCGCGAGTGCGTTGCCTGCACTCGACGCTACACCACCTACGAACGTCCCGATGAAATGGAACTGCGGGTGGTGAAGAAAGACGGTTCGCGGGAACCGTTCCACAGCGAGAAGTTGCGAGTGGGGCTCGAAAAGGCCTGCTGGAAGCGGCCAATCAGCACCGAACAGATCATGGCCGTCGTCGCAGCGGTGGAGCAGGAGATCTTTTCCGAGTACGACGCCGAAATCGACAGCCAGTCGCTGGGCGAACTCGTCATGCGCCATCTCCGCAAGCTCGACCAGGTCGCCTACGTCCGCTTTGCCAGCGTCTATCGCCAGTTCCAGGACGCCAGCGACTTCGTGGAAGAAGTCCAGCCGATGCTCGAAGACCAGCGCCGCTCACGGGGCACCCCCGGAAATCAGCTCGACTGAGCCCGCCAGCTCGACTGAGCCCGCCAGCTCGACTGAGCCCGCTGCCCCGCTAATCCCGGGCCCCAACGCCCCTCATGTGCTATATTCCAGGAGGGAACTGACCACCCTTCCGGAAGCCGGTTCATGCGACGTCTGTGGCGCTCATTGGTGCTCCCCGTCCTGCGAGTCAGCCTCGTCGTCTACGTGACGCTCTGCCTGTTCATGTACGCCAGCCAGACGCAGCTGATCTTCCTGTCCTCTCGTCTGAACGACGACTATCAGTTCCACTTCCCCCACAACTTTCGTGAAGTCCGCATTCCGGTCGCCGGTACCGAACTGCACGGCCTCCTCTTTACCGCTCCCGATGCCGCGTCCGATGCCGCTCCCGATCCCGATGGCGTCGTCCTGTTCCTGCATGGCAACGGCGGAGCGGTCGACCAATGGGGATTGCTGGCGAATCAATACCTCCGGCGAGGCTACGACGTGCTGTTCGTCGATTACCGAGGCTACGGCAAGAGCGGCCTGACGATTCGGGGCGAAGCCGAACTTCACGCCGACATGCGAGCGGTGTACGACTACCTCGCTCAGCTTTATCCGGAAGACAAGATCACTCTGGTCGGCCGCTCCATCGGCACCGGGCTCGCCACCCGTCTGGCCGCCGAACATTCGCCTTACCAGCTGATCCTGGAGTCGCCCTATTTCAGCTTCCGATCGTTGGCCGCGCAGCGATTCTGGTACTTGCCGACCGATCTCCTGTTGAGCTACCCGCTCAAGACGAACGAATGGATCACTCAAGTGAAGTGCCCGATCACGCTGATTCACGGCACGGACGATGAGCTCATCCCGTTCGACCACAGCCGTCGCCTGCAGGCCTTGGCCTCCGACCGCACGAGACTCCTGCCGCTTGAGTTCGCCGGACACAACGGCATCGAAGCTCGACGGGATTACCAAGCCATGCTGGACGAGCTGCTCCCCTGACCGGCCCCGCTTACCGGACCAAGTGTCAATGGCCGATCAGTGCGAGCGGACAACGACGAACTCGGCCAGTTGGCGGAGCGCATCTCGTGAGCGGGAGGGAGGGAGCCCCTGCAGGTCGTCGATGGCCGACTCGACCAGTTGCTGAGCGACTCGGCGACTGGCTTCCACACCACCGGAGGCGCGGAGCCAGCCCATCAGCCGGCCATGGTCGCCCGTCTCCCAGGCGACCTGGAACTCACGCAGCTCGGGGCCGTTGAGCTGTTGCCGGCAGAAGATCCACGGCAGGGTGACCTTGCCGTGCTGCAAGTCGGTCCCGAGCGACTTGCCGACCTGAGGTTCCTCGCCTTCCAGGTCGAGCAGATCGTCGACGATTTGGAAGGCGCGGCCGAGATGGCGGCCGTACCGAGCCAACTGGTCGACAGTTTCCGTCGGCAATTCCGAGAGCTGAGCGGCGAGCCGGCAGGCACATTCGGTCAGGGCGGCTGTCTTGCCATCGACAATCGCGTAGTACTCGTCTTCCGTCAGGTCCCAGCGGCCTTGGGAATGGGTCTGCTGCAGTTCGCCTTCACAGACCTTGTTCGTCGCCTGGCCAATCTCACGGCAGGCCCAGGCCGAGCCGGTGGTGCTGGCCAGATAGAACGCATGCGTGAAGAGATAATCGCCCAGCAAGACGCTGGTCTGAATCCCCCACCGAGCGTTCACCGTGGGGAGGTGGCGGCGCATCTGAGCTTCGTCCAGGACATCGTCGTGGACCAGCGTCGCCGTGTGGATCATCTCAATCACGGTCGCCAACAGAATATGATTCGGTCGGACGCCACCGGCAGCTTGAGCGGTGAGGAGCAGGAGGGCGGGTCGGAGCCGTTTGCCTCCCAGCAGGCAGCCGTACTGCAGAATCTCGTCGACCTCAGGCCAGTGGCTGTTCAGCTCGCTGGCCAGCCGTGCTTCGACCTGCCCCAGTTCGGCTCGCACGGGAGCAAAAACATCCAGGCCGCCAATTGCCGTGGCTGATGTGACTTGGTGCATTGCGAATCCTTCAAAAGTCCTCAAGCCCGGAACTGACTCCGCCCCGGTGCCGGCTGGTTGCTAGTTGCTCTTCCGTACTTACTGGCCCAAATCGACGGCCGGGGGGCTGGTGAGCCGTTCGCCGGACCGGTCACCCGGCCCCCGCACGTAACCCGACCGTCCGCCCGACTTTTCTTCCAACTGAAACGGCCCGAGCCGCATCCCCCGGTCGATCGACTTGCACATGTCGTAGACCGTCAGGGCGGCCACTGTGACCGCTGTCAATGCTTCCATCTCCACACCCGTCCGTCCGACTGTCTCCACCACCGCTTCGACGATCAACTGATCCGAGCCGTCGGGTGCAAAATCGAGCCGGACGGCGGTCAGGGCCAAGGGATGGCAGAGCGGGATCAGGTCGGAGGTCCGTTTGGCGGCCATAATACCGGCCAGCCGAGCGACCTCCAGGACGTCTCCCTTCGACACTCCCCGATCCAGGATTCGCTGCCGGGTTTCCGGACGCATGGCAATCCGCCCCGAGGCCCGGGCCATCCGCGACGACTCAGGCTTGGCCCCCACGTCGACCATGCGGCTAGCACCCTGCTCGTCAAAATGGCTCAACCCGTCTCCCGCCATCACCGGCTCCCGGACCGTGCGTGCCGCCCTCGCCGGGACTCATTTCCCCCCGCCAGGCCGCTGGACAACCTGGGACGCATTGTAGGAACTTTTCGACGACTCCCCCAGTAGCCCCCCCACGAGTCCACTCATCACCACGAACTAGACGCCCTTCCGAGCCGAGGAGCCCTGAAGAACATTTGTTCGGGCCGATCTGGCCCCAATCGGGGCGGGTTGTCGCCGCTGAACCCTACGAAACGGACCGCAACCGCTGGCCGAAGATAACCGGGTCGGTGCAATCGTTACGACCGGACCTTCTGGGGCCGCTACGGTCGTCGCGACAGGCGGGTTCGGCACGACTGTCGAATCTTTCTAAAGTCGCACCCCCCCGCGAATCGAAACTTACTTGCGGAGCTTGATTCGGTTGCGACCTGCCCGACAGCGGGTGGCAGCCGGATGAAGATCCACAGGGGGGCGACCCGCCATAGGCTCCTGCCTTGCAACGGGTCCGCTAAAAATTGACGGATCGATTTGGAGCGGACTCGCGCGTACGTTCTCTCCCTGCCCATAGGTTCTGCCTTGCCGGAACCCCCTTGCCTGACCAGGCAGCTGAAAAGCGATCTGGAAAGGGCAAGCGATCCCCGACCGGGGAACTGGCTAGCAGAACTGGTACTGGTGGTGGTTCAGAGGGACCTGAGCCACAGACCCGTACTAGCGATTTCCCAAGTTGCCCCGACCCAGAAGCGTCCGGGCGAACTGCGGGCTTGTGTCACTCCGCCGGGTGACCCGACTTGCAGTTCGACCAGCCGTATAAGGGGCTCAGAAACCGCGCCGGCAGCTCCCAGAGCTGCCAACGTGTTGCATGTAAACTCACCGAGCGTGTATGGAGAGCCTGGAATGAAGGTCTTCACAACTGGTCAGGTCGCAAAGATCTGCAAGGTGGCCCCGCGCACCGTTAGCAAATGGTTCGACTCGGGCCGGCTGAAGGGTTACCGGATTCCCGGGTCGCAAGATCGCCGCATCCCCCGTGAGTATTTGATCAAGTTCTTGAAGGAGCATGGGATGCCCTTGGGAGACCTCGAAGACGAGGCCATGGCCAAGGTGCTGATCGTAGCTCAAGATCAAGTGCTGATTGAAAACTTACGCCGGGAGCTTCCTCCTGAACGAGCCTTCAAGGTGGCTGTTGCCGCCAGTGGCTTCGAAGCGGGGATTCAGGCGGAGAGCTTTCACCCGGACTGCATCATCTGTGACTTTTCAATCGGTAAGGTTGAAGCGTTGCAGATCTGCCAGAACCTGAAACGGAACCCTGATTTTTCGGATACGATTTTGATTGCTCTGTTGCCGGATGACGGCAGCCCGATGAGCTTTGATCGTTCGAGCATCAATGAGACGTTCAAGAAGCCGTTCGACGCAGCTCTGCTGGCCGAACGACTCCGAACCCTCATCGGCTCGAAGAAAGAACTCGTTTAGTCCCGAGCAACGCCGTCGCGTCCAAATCGCCGCATGATCCGCCTTGTGCGACCCCACAAGGCGGTTTTTTTTTGCGCTCAGCTCAACCAACGGCAAGAAAACCTGAGCGGCCATGCCATTGCTCTACTCTCTACTTTCTCCTCTCTCAACTGGGCAGCTCAAGGCAGCAAGCGGGAAGAAGTAAGTAGAAAGCAGAAAGTAGAGTTTTAACCAGCATCAGCGAGCGATTCGTCGGACTGCGAGCGGATCTGGCCGTCGTCCGAGACGTCGTCGAACTGGACCGATACCCGCTTCGACACACCCGACTCCTGCATCGTCACGCCGTACAAGGTCGTGGCGGCCGTCATGGTCTTCTTGGAGTGGGTCACGACGACGAACCGGGTCCACTGCAGGAACTCGCGCAGCACATCGACAAACCGTCCGATGTTCGCTTCGTCGAGCGGCCCGTCGACTTCGTCCAGCACACAGAACGGGCTCGGACGATGCTGGAAGATCCCCAACAGCAGCGTCACGGCCGTCAGGGCACGTTCGCCACCGCTGAGCAACGAGATGTTCAGCGACTGCTTGCCAGGCGGTGTGGCGATGATGTCGATCCCCGCTTCCAGGATATCGACCCCTTCCTCCAGCACGATGTCGGCCGATCCGCCACCGAACACGCGACGAAAGAGCTGCTGGAAGTTCGTGCGAATCGCCTCCAGCGTCTCCTGGAACAACCGACGGCTCTCGCGATTGATCCGCTGGATGATCTTCTCCAGCATCTCCTTCGACGACACCAGGTCCTGATACTGACCTGACAGGCTGCCGTACCGCTGCTCCAGCTCTTCCAACTCGCTCAGCGCTTCCATATTCACCGCGCCGATGTTGCTGATCTTCCGCCGCAAGTCTTCGATCTCCGCGTCGACATCGCGATGTTCGGCCGGCAGATCGTCGACCGGCTGCGAAGCGACTTCGGCCAGATCGATCCCGTAATCGTCCCGCACGCGGCGCACCAGGTTCGTCCGCTCACTCTCCAGCTGACTCAGCGCCAGCTCACACTGATGGCACTCGCCCGATTTCCGGTTCAGCCGTTCGCGCAGCCGAGTCAGCTGGTCGGTCCACTGGCTCCGCTGAGCCGTGGCGCGGGCCAGTTCAGCGCGGATGTGATCGACCTGATCGCCGATCTGTTCGAGCAGCCAGGTGAGTTCGGCGATTTCTGAGGTCGCGGCCAGTACCAGCAGTTCCGTGGCGCCATGCGCCTGGCGAGTCCGCTGGCACTGCTGCATCAGCTCCAGCTCGGCCTGCCGCCGCTCGTCCTGTTCCGCCCGACACGCTTCCAGCTGCGAGGCGAGCGATTCGAGCAACTGTTCGCTCTTGGCCAGTTCGATCCGCGTCTGAGTGATATCGCGGAGGAATTCGCCATGCCGGGTCTCGTTCTGTTCAATCACGACCTGCTGCTCAGTCACCTGCCGTTCCAGCCGCTCCAGACGCTGTTCGAGCTCGTCCTGTTCACCCCGCAGCTCGTCGCGCTGTCCGGTCAGCCCTGACTGGCGCACTACCAGCGAGTCGATTTCCTGATTCAGCTCAGCCTGCACGCCCACCAGATCGGCTCGCCGTTGCCGCAGACTCTGCACGGCCACCGTCGCTCGCGTGTATTCGGCTGCCGCCGCGTCGTGACGCTGACCCAACTGAACCAGCTCCTGCTGCCACCGCACCAACTGAGCCCGCGCGGCCTCCAACGACCGGTCAATACCCGTCGATTCCAGCTCGAGCTGATCCAGCTGCCGTTTCAGTTCAGCCAGCTCGCTGCGACGCGATACCAGTCCTCCGACCGCATGCCGCGGACCAACCACTACCGTGCCGTCGACATCGATCAGGTCGCCGGCTCGCGTCACCCACCGCACGTGCCGGTAGCCCTGTTGACGCAAGTGGAGTGCGTCGGCGAGCGATTCGACGAACCAGGTTTGCTGCAGCAAGCCCCGGATCAATTCCACATAGCGGTCATCGGACGTCACAAAACGATCGGCTCGACCCAGCACGCCGGGCTGACGCGAGAGTGGTTCGAGTTCGGTGGCCGGTCGGGCGACCGTCTGTTGGACGAACATCAGCCCCACGCGCCCCGGAGGGAGATACTCATGACGGGTGAGCTGGTCGAGCAGTTGGGTGCCGTCGACGACGATATGCTGAGCCAACGGCCCGAGTGCGGCGTCGATCATCGGAGCCATCTCGACGCGCACCTGCACCAGATCGGCGACCATCCCGACGACTTCACGGAACGGCCCGAAGGTGTCTCGTTTGGCACGCAGCAGCACGTCGCGAGCTCCGGCGCCGACCCCTTCCTGCTTCTGTTCGAGTTCGGTCAATAACTTCGCCCGCTCCATCGCCGCCGTCCGCCGAGCCCGCAGTTCCGACTGCTGCTCCTGCAACCGCTCGACGTCCGTCTGCTGATTCATCAGCTGCGTCCGGGCCTGCCCCAGCTCGGCCGAAGCGGCCTGAGCCCGCTCGGCCAGCGTCAATTCGGCCGCCTCACGCTCGCTCAGCCCTCGAGTCAGCTCGGCCAGCTGCTCCGTGTGCTGCTCGACTCGTGGCCTGAGTACCGCCAAGCGATCGTCGAGCCCTCGGTGTTCGGTCTCCAGCACGCTCAGCCGATTGCCAACCGCGGCTACCGCCCGCATCGCTTCGGTCTGACCTTCCCGCCGACGCCGGTATTCGACTCGAGCCTCTTCCAGCTCGGCGGCCAGCCGTCCCAGCTGATCTTCCTGCTGGACCAGCCCGGTACGAATCGCGCCATAGGTCTGCTCGGCCTGCCGCACTCCCGATTCGCATTCGGTCATCCGGCCCGTCAACTCGGCCGCTCGGGCTCGAGCGTCCCGCAACCGCTGAGCCAGCCGCACCGATTCCTGAGCCAGTTCGTCGACGCGTTCGGCCTCGCGCAGCCGACGTTGTCGAGCGGCCTCAACGCGGGCATGAGCCTGAACCCAATCCGATTCGTGCCGCCGCAGCAGTTCCGATTGCTCGCCGACCTGCCGCTCAGCTTCCTGCTGACCCTGCTCAGCAATCACCAGCTGCTGGCGATCTTCGTCCTGGTCCCGGTGGAGCTTCTCCAGCCGCTGCTGCTGGACTTCCAGCTCGGCCGTCAACCGCCGCCAATCGACTCGCCCGGTGTGCGTTCGCAGCTGCCGCAGACGCTCGGTGTACTCCTGATACCGTCGAGCCTTAGTCGATTGAGCCCGGACGCTCTTCAAACGCGTCTCAACTTCCTCGACGATGTCGGCCAGCCGCAGCAGATTCTGGTCGACTCGCAATAACCGCCGCTGCGTCTCGACCTTCTTGGCCTTAAACCGGCTGATCCCCGCCGCCTCCTCGAAGATGGCCCGGCGATCCTTCGGCGAGGCCTGCAGCAGCATGTCGACCTTGCCCTGCTCGATCAGACTGTAAGCATCCGTCCCCAGGCCCGTTCCGCGGAAGAGGTCCCGCACGTCGCGCAGCCGGCACGGCTGGCCATTGATCAGGTACTCCCCTTCCCCGCTGCGGTAGACACGACGTGTCACCTGCACTTCGTCGGAGTCGCTGGCCAGCAGCCGTAGTGAGTTGTCAAAAAAGAGAGTCGCTTCGGCCGCGTTGGCCGGCTTGCGGCGGCCCGACCCCGAGCCCTTGAAGATCACATCGGACATCTCGCGACCACGCAGGCTCTTGGCGCTCTGCTCGCCCAACACCCACTTGATCGCGTCGACAATGTTCGATTTGCCCGACCCGTTCGGACCGACGACCACGGTGATTCCAGCCGGGAACTCGAATCGCGTCCGGTCGGCGAAGCTCTTGAAGCCAAAAAGTTCCAGCGCTTTGAGCATGCGGCGAGAGACCCTGCGCGGGGATTCCCAGAATCAGACGACAATGCCCTCCCCACCATCCCGCCGGGAGGCCGTTCCACCGCTCATTCTATCACAAACGAGCCCACTAGTCGGCCCATTCCGAATTCCGGTCACCCACCCGCCGCTCCCGGGCGCTAGGTTCGGAAAACAGGTCCGGCAGGGGCGCTACGCCACGTGAACGTTGGGACGCCTTCCGAACCCCCGTGCCCGTACCTGACTTGGTCCCCGCCTTACCACCCGACTCGTCCGCCGACGAATCCCCCTCCTCACCTGACTCGTCCGCCGGGGCGACGTCAGGGAGGGTTTCGAGCGGTTCGCCGAGCGATTCGACCGGGCCCTTACCTCGGCCAGACGAGCCTTCATCGTCCGATTCGGATTCATCCCCCGTCTCGACGCCCTTCGGCAGGTCACCCATCGACTCCGTGTCCTTCGAAGGCGTCGTCAGCCCGTCCGCACTCTCTTCGGAATGGCCTTCTTCGCCACGGACATAGGCTCGACCCGGCCTCGGCAAGGCGTTGAAGACCAGTCGGCCGGTCAATACCTTGCGTTTGCTGGCTTCAATCAGCATCTCAATGACGTCGCTAAACCGAGCATCCAGCGCGACCAGCGTCTGCATCAACTCGCCCAGCTGATTGGGAATGTCGCGCACCTCGCTGTCGCCATCGAGCCGATAGCGGGTGACCCGGATCTTTTCGTCGGTCAACGGCTGGATCATGATCTGACGGCCGGCGTTGAGCGAAGCGAAGCCACGCTCGAGCCGTTGCGGACCGCCAAAGGCGACAATCTCGGGTCGCTTGATCGTCGAGACGTGCAACAGCGGGTCGGCCGTCGACGGAATCTCGTGCCAGTAGAACTCTTCCTTCATCGCCCGCCCCTTCACGAGCGGGTCGTCGGGGTTCCGGATCCAGAGGGCTCGAAAGGCACCATACCGCGTCTCCGCACTCGGTACGCTCATCAGATCCTGCAGTGATTCATAAGCCGCCAGGTCATCCATGGCACTCAACGCCGTAATCGCATGCCAGCGGAAAGCCGATTCGCTGCGAGCTGCCGTTTCGAGCGCCATGGCGGCGTCGGCCTGGTTCAAGTAGGCCAGCGATTCGGCCGCGTAGAGCCGAACTTCGGCGTCACCGGAAGCAAGACCCTTGCGCAGAGTCGGAATCGCGTCGCGACCAATCGCTTCCAGCCGCAGAGCGGCCAACGCACTCGTCTCAGGATTCAACAAGTCCGTCTCGAGCCGGTCCAGCCACTCGACTTGAGCCTGCGGAGTCAGCCGCAAGGGAACTTCCTGGACGACCCGCAGGTACCGGCCAATGTTGTCGCGGTACACTTTCGTCGTCGTCAACTGGATGTATTCGTCGTTCTTCGGTACCGCCACCCCTCGCTTGCTGCCGCCATCGAAGACGTGGAACCGAGCGTTCACCGCGCCACCAATCAGACTGCTCAAGGCCACCGACCGCGAATCCTCGCGGATCACCAGACCCAACGTGCGATCACGGGTGACGACTCCGCCCCCCAGCACTCGGCCACGCAGCAGATGAATCGGATCGCCCTCGCCTTCCGTAGCCGCATTGACCAGGACGTTCCCCTGAGCCACAGCGCCAACGTTGCCGGTCCGGATCTGGTTGTCCATGACGGCCATCTCCTGCAGCCGCGTCGGCATCAGCCAGCCACCCTTGAGACTGGTCGTTTCGCTCTTCGACGGAGTCCGAACTTCGATATCGACCGGATCGCCCTTACGAGCCCCCGGAGGCAGAAAGGCCCGCACCACGACCAGCGACGTGCGCGGGTCGGCCAGCAGCTTCTGCGGATACCGAACGTCGCGACGCAACATCTCGGCAATCAGCACCCGACGCTGGGAATTCGGCGGCGGGTCGCTCCCCGTGTTGGCCAGTCCGGTGACCAACGCCACCGATTCGACCGCCAGATAGTGGCGGCCCCACGCACTGGTATAGTCGCCAACCAATTTCGGCCGGTCGTCTTTCTCTTCCGCCTCGACATCAATCGGCGCAGCCAGCTCTTCTTCGGCCTCCCGCCCGCTCCATAGGGCGCAACCCGAACTGCTTAGCACCCACAGCGCGGCCAGAAACCCGCCCCAAAAGAACCGCTCGCTCGCCGGCTTCATGCCATGTCTCCCACATCCCGCTCGATCTACCCTTCCTTGGGCCGGCCAACGGTATTGATTGCAGAGCGCCGGGTCAAGGCCGGCTGCGTCAAGGTTAGCCATGTCGCTAGCAAGTAAGCTGGCGGGGAAGTCCGCGGAGAAGAGTCCTCGCGCAAGAGACGCTCGTTACCAAGTCCCAGCTTCGTGCTTTCTCTGTGTCTCTGTGCCTCCGTGCGAAATCCTCGACCGAGCCCTTCATTCCCCGGTGACAGCAGCGATGCTGCGGGCCGCTTCTCGCATCTGACACGGGCCCCGCCGGCAGGTACGACCCCGTTGCTTTTTCGCACAAAGGCACAAAGACACGGGGAAGACCGCGGAGAAGAGTCCTCGCGCAAGAGACGCTCGTTACCAAGTCCCAGCTTCGTGCTTTCTCTGTGTCTCCGTGTCTCCGTGCGAAATCCTCGACCGAGCCCTTCATACCCCCCAGGTGACAGCAGCGATGCTACGGGCCGCTTCTCGCATCTGACACGGGCCCCGCCGGCAGGTACGACTCCGTTGCTGTTTCGCACAAAGGCACAAAGACACGGAGAAAGGCACAGAGAAGAGCCCTTGCGCAAAAGACGCTCCTGTCCCAGCTTCGTGCTTCCTCTGTGCCTCCGTGCCTCCGTGCGAAATCCTCGACCGAGCCCTTCATCCCCGGTGATGTCAGTGACGCTGCGGGCCGTTACGGCGGATCGTAGCCGCCAGGATGCCACGGATGGCACCGCAGGATCCGACACACCCCCATCCAGGCCCCCTTCACCGCTCCATATTTCTGGACGGCCTGAATGAAGTACTCGCTGCAGGTCGGTGTGAACCGGCATTTCGGACCCAACAGCGGGCTGATCATCATCTGGTACCCGCGAGCCAGCACGACCAGCACGTTGACCGCCCAACGTGTCGCCAGGCTTCGTTCGGCCTGCGCTGCCGGGCCTTCAGCAGGCAGAGCTTGATTTGGCGCAGGTTCGCTCATCGCCGCCGCTCCCAGCGTCGAGCGGCGCGCCAGCAGAGCTGCGCCAGCAACTGATGGACGCCGGCGAACGTCACTTCGGCCGTGCTCGGGCCAGCAGGCGTCGCGCCCCTGGGTTTTGAACGGGCTCGCACGACGATCACGAAGTCAAATCCGGCCGGCAGCTCGGGGCGCTGTCGCCGAAAGGCTTCTCGCAGCCATCGTTTCCACTTGTTGCGACGGACGGCGTTTCCGACGCGGCGTGAGACGGAGAGTCCGAGTCGCGATGTGTCGGTCTGGTTGGCCGCCGCATAGACGACCAGGTCGTCCTGGCCGACGGAGCAGCGAGCGTGGAAGACGCGATCGAAGTCGCGCTGGTGACGGAGCCGGCAGCTGGGGGGAAAGCGTTCGTCCCGGGTCAAAATCGTCCCCTACATCGGCGAAAGGCGAGCTTACCGCGGGCCGCGCGGCGTCGAGCTGTCGTCGTCGCGATCGGAATCGAGCGGATTGGAGACAATCGGGGTGCGGGCCCAGTCGTCGGCGGGGACACCACGGCTGCGCGGACCACGTCGGAGCCGCCGGACAGCCTTGGCCCCTGCCGACGTGAACACGATCAACACCAGGCCCATCAGCACGATCAGCACCAGCGCGAACATCAGGTAGATGCGAATGTCGAGCTTCGTCAACTCGATCATTTGCTGGCTCTGCTCACTGGGCGTATCCATCAAGCAACAGCTCCTCTACCAAGCCAAACCGCCGCGCAATTCGGACGGGCTCGGGCCCCCGGCAGCGCGCAGTCCCTGTTTGACTCCCTCGGGAATCGAATCCGGCAGAACGATCATCACTTCCGCGTACAGATCGCCCGGTTCCCCTTCGCGTCCCCGCACACCGTGACCGCGGACCCTCAATCGTTTGCCGCTGGACGTCCCCGGCGGCACTGTCAACGAAATCGTACCGCGCGGCGTGGGGACATCGATCTTGGCCCCGTCGACCGCTTCGAGCAGGCTGATCGGGACCCGCACGATCAGATCACGGCCTTTACGCTGGAAACTGGGATGAGGGGCGACCTTGACGGTGATGATCAGATTTCCTGGCTGGCCACCGCGAACCGTCGCATCACCTTGGCCGCGGAGCCGGATCTTTTTGCCGTCCTCGATCCCGGCGGGAATCTTCACGGTGATCGATTCGTTCCGCCCGTCGCCGCGCCGCACGTTCAGTTCGACTTCGCCCCCCGTCACGGCGGTCTGGAAGGGGATCTCCAGCGCGTGTTCGATGTCCTGGCCGCGCGAGGCCGAGCGACCAGCGCGTCCCGACGGACGTGTCGAGGCTCGCGGCGCTTCCCCGCCCGTGAACTGGCGGAAGAAATCGGCGAATCCCCCCGAACCGCCCCGCCCCCCCATGCCTCCCAAAATATCGTTCAGGTCGTTCATGTCGAATTCGACGCCACCGGGCCCGCCGGGTCCGCCCGGCCCTCCAGCGCCTGGACCGGCTCCCCACGTCTGTTGGTAGGGTCCGGCTCCCGGTCCCGTCTCAAAGGAACTCCCGTAGCGGTCGTACATCTCCCGCTTCTTGGGATCCTTCAGCACCTCATAGGCCTTCTGAATCGCTTGAAACTTGGCCTTCGCCGACTTGTCATCGGGATTCAGGTCGGGGTGATATTGTCGAGCCAGATTCCGGTAGGCCTTGTGAATTTCGTCTTCACTGGCCGTCCGGCCGACCCCCAACGTTTGATAAAAATCCTCGGCCATTGGCGACTCGTGCTTCCTCTCCTTGCTCCCCGAACGATCGACGATTATGTCATAATCAATTGTAAGAAGTGAATTGACTGATCAGCAAGAAGACCAGCTGCGAGGCCGACGGCTTGGGACCGAATTGTCATGACTTATCTCCAGCGGAGGCTGGAAATCGCCCTGTTGGGCCGCAGCGACCCTGGCCCCACGGAGATCCGTCCGGGCTGGCCGGGAACTGGGCCCCAGCCCGCCGCTCCGGCCGCACCGGGTCGTGGTACAGGAACATTGTCACGGTGGTCGCCGCCCTGACGCTGGTCGCTTCGGCCCGCGGCGCGGGAGAGATCGACCTGACGATCACCGACGCGACGACTCGATCCGCGGTAGCCGCCCGCATGACGCTGATCACTCCCCGCGGCACACCGCTCCGCCCGCGCGGCACGATCGGGTGGAAAGGCCATTTCGTCACCGACGGGACACTGACTTTGCGCATGCCCCCC
This sequence comes from Pirellulales bacterium, assembly GCA_046349895.1. Taxonomy (GTDB): domain Bacteria; phylum Planctomycetota; class Planctomycetia; order Pirellulales; family Pirellulaceae; genus JAXMBJ01. The sequence goes on from JAXMBJ010000006.1 coordinate 294,918, forward strand.
GGAAAGAATTCGTTTGTGGTCGAACGGGGGCTGGAGTACCGGGCCGTTCGGGGTCACATCGAGATCGCTCAGAACGGCGAGGACATCAAACAGATTACGCTCACCCGATTCGCCAACCTGCGTGACGAGGGGTGGTGGTCGGGCGATCTGGACCTGCAGCGTCCCCACGATCAGCTCCCCTTGCTGATGAACGCCGAAGACCTCTACGTCGGCATCGTCGGCGGCTCAACCGCCGAGGGCCCCACGTCGATTGGCGAGGATCGCCTTTTTGACGAGCGGAACCTGGTGGTGGCCGACAAGTCGAACGTGTTGTTGCTGTGCCGTTATCCGGAGTCCGCCACGGTCGACCGAACTGAACAGCTCGGCGCGGTAGCTTGGGCCCGCCGAGCCCGTTCGGCGGGTGGCCATGTCTGTGTGGGAGCTCCGTCGAGCTGGGACCTGCCGGTGCTGGTGGCTCACGAGCTGGTCGATTCGGTGGCCGTGATGAATCGCCAGACGGCGGCGACCGAACCGGCGAGTCCCGTCGGTCGCATCCCCGACAAACGGAAATATCCAGCCCCGCGAGGCCAGGGACGCTGGTCCCAGGAAATCTACTTCCATCTGCTCAACTGCGGCCTGAAGATCCCCTGCGTCGCGGGGAGCGGCAGTGGGGTGACGGCCGCCGCCGCCGGACAGGCCCGCACGTACGTCCATTGCGGTTCGACAGCCGATCTGCCGTCCTGGTGGCGAGCACTCGAGGAGGGCCGGACCAGTATCACCAACGGCCCCCTGCTCCGCCCCCGCTGCGACGGCCAGTATCCCGGGCACACGTTTACGGCCGAGCCAGGAGCCACACTCGAACTGCAGCTGCAATTGACCCTCTCGACCCGCACGCGGATCGACTACCTCGAGATCATTCAGGACGGCCAGATCTTGCACCACATCCGGCTCCCCGAACTGGCCAAATCGTCGGGCCAGCTCCCCAAGGTGCCGTTCACCTCCAGTGGCTGGCTGGCTGTGCAGGCCGTCACCAGCACGGCCGACACCTACGAATTCGCCCAATCGGCGCCGTTTTACGTCCAGATTGGCGATCAGCCACGAGTGAGTGCCAAGTCAGCGCAGTTTTTCGTCGACTGGGTCCAGCAACGGCTGAAGGAACCTGATGCTGAGCAACCAGAAGTGCGGACCGCGGCCGAGGAAGGGCTGAAGTTCTGGCAGCAGCGACTGGCCGAAGCCAACGCCCCTTAGGTAACACGTGAGGTCTCGACCATGATTACACGTCGTTCCCTGGGACTTCCGATCGGCCTGGCGGTCGTCATGATCGTCCTGCTGATCACCCTGACCATCGTCTGGGTCGTGATGCTGGTCCAGTCGGCCAACTGGGCGCTGCTGTCGGTCGGCGCCGTCTTCTTTGCGCTGGTCCTGGTCGGCGTCGTGATCTACCTGACGCTGTCGATCAAAGCGATCAACCTGAATCAGCGTCAATCGAACTTCATTGACAGCGTCACACACGAACTGAAATCGCCCATCGCCTCGCTGAAGCTCTACCTGCAGACGCTGACCCGGCGACCGGTCACTCCTGACGAGCAGCAGCATTTTTATCGAGCCATGCTGGAAGACGTCGAACGGCTCGACCAGCTGATCAATCACCTGCTGGATGCCGCTCGGATCGAAAAGCACTCGATGGGCGCCGAGCCCGAAGTACTGATCGATCTGCCGCAGCTCCTCCGCGAAGTCGCCCGGTCCGTCTGCCAGGTCCACCAGCGTCCGGTCGATTCGCTGCAGTTTGATTTGCGCCCCGCTCAAGCCGTGGCGCGCCGCGTCGATATCACACTGGTCTTCCGCAATCTGATCGACAACGCGATCAAATACGCCGGCGAACCGCCTCAGGTGACAATCAGCACGTGGACCGAGCGGAACCATAGCGTGGTGCGGATCGTCGACAACGGCCGCGGCGTGCCAGCTCACCTCCGCAACAAAGTCTTCGGCCGCTTCGTCCGCTTGGGGCGCGAACTGGAACGCGACAAGCCGGGGACCGGCCTGGGACTCTATATCGTCTACACGCTGGTCCGACGGCTGCGAGGTCAGATCCGGCTGACTAGCGGCCCCGACGGCACCGGCACCGCAGTGGTCGTGAAGCTGCCTCGACCCGCGACGATCGACGAACCCGAAGCCAAACTTACGCAGGCTGCCTCACCGCAACTGTCGATCCAACCCGCTCCGGCCGGCTCCTGAGACACTTGATTTTTCCTTCAGGCAGACTCTGACCATGTTCGGCTCGCCAACCAAGACGCCCCATATCCTGATCGTCGAGGACGAACAACACCTGGCGTACATGATCAAATTCAATCTGCAGGCCGAAGGCTATCTGGTAACGGCCGTCGGCGACGGCCAAAGCGCTCTGGATATGCTGGCCAGCGCCGATCCGCCCGTCGATCTGGTGGTGCTGGATATCATGCTGCCGGGCATGAGTGGCTACGGGGTGTGCGAGAAACTGCGCGAACGAGGCGACGATATCCCCGTCCTGATGCTCAGCGCGCGGACCCTCTCAGAAGATCGCACCCGCGGATTCAATGTCGGCGCCGATCAGTACCTCAGCAAACCATTTGATCTGGATGAACTGCTCAGCCGCATCAAGGGACTGCTGAGCCGCCATCGGCAGCTGGTCGAACGCCGACCCCTGGTCGAACTCCAGCGCGGCAACGGACACGATGTCGTGCGGTTCGCTAACGCGACCATCAACTTCGACACACACGAAGTCCGCGTCCACGATCAACCGGTGAAAATGACCCCGCTCGAACTCCGGCTGGTCAAGTACTTCTGGGACCACGAAGGACGCGTCATCTCGCGGCAGGAACTGCTGGAGAACGTCTGGGATCTCCCCGGCGACGTTCGCACCCGAGCCGTCGATCAGTTCCTGCGACGACTGCGGAAGGTCTTCGAGCCCGACCCGTCCGAACCGCGACACTTCCTCACCTTCCGCGACGCCGGCTACCGCTTCGTCGCTCAACCCGAGCCGCCAACTCCCTGAATCAACCCCCGAACGCGTCACGCTCGCGTCTCTCACGCAAGGGCTCTTCTCCGCGGTCTTCTCCGTGTCTTTGTGCCTTTGTGCGAAAAAGCAACGGGGTCGTACCTGCCGGCGGGGCTCGTGTCAGATGCGAGAAGCGGCCCGTAGCATCGCTGCTGTCACCGTGAATGAAAGTCTCGGTCGAAGATTTCGCACGGAGGCACAGAGGCACGGAGGAAGCACGAAGCTGGGACTTGGTAACGAGCGTCTCTTGCGTCAGGACTTTTCTCCGCGGTCTTCTCCGTGTCTTTGTGCCTTTGTGCGAAAAAGCAACGGGGTCGTACCTGCCGGCGGGGCCCGTGTCAGATGCGAGAAGCGGCCCGTAGCATCGCTGCTGTCACCGTGAATGAAAGTCTCGGTCGAGGATTTCGCACGGAGGCACGGAGGCACAGAGGAAGCACGAAGCTGGGACTTGATAACGAGCGTCTCTTGCGCGAGGGCTCTTCTCCGCGGTCTTCTCCGTGTCTTTGTGCCTTTGTGCGAAAAAGCAACGGGGTCGTACCTGCCGGCGGGGCTCGTGTCAGATGCGAGAAGCGGCCCGTAGCATCGCTGCTGTCACCGTGAATGAAAGTCTCGGTCGAAGATTTCGCACGGAGACACGGAGGCACAGAGGAAGCACGAAGCTGGGACTTGATAACTAGCGTTTCTTGCGCGAGGGCTCTTCTCCGCGGTCTTCTCCGTGTCTTTGTGCCTTTGTGCGAAAAAGCAACGGAGTCGTACCTGCCGGCGGCCGTGACAGATGCGAGAAGCGGCCCGTAGCATCGCTGCTGTCACCGTGAATGAAAGTCTCGGTCGAAGATTTCGCACGGAGACACGGAGGCACGGAGGAAGCACCAAGCTGGGACTTGGTAACGAGCGTCTCTTGCGTCAGGACTCTTCTCCGCGGTCTTCTCCGCGGTCTTCTCCGTGTCTTTGTGCCTTTGTGCGAAAAAGCAACGGGGTCGTACCTGCCGGCGGGGCCCGTGTCAGATGCGAGAAGCGGCCCGTAGCATCGCTGCTGTCACCGTGAATGAAAGTCTCGGTCGAAGATTTCGCACGGAGACACGGAGGCACGGAGGAAGCACGAAGCTGGGACTTGGTAACGAGCGTCTCTTGCGCGAGGACTCTTCTCCGCGGTCTTCTCCGTGTCTTTGTGCCTTTGTGCGAAAAAGCAACGGGGTCGTACCTGCCGGCGGGGCCCGTGTCAGATGCGAGAAGCGGCCCGTAGCATCGCTGCTGTCACCGTGAATGAAAGTCTCGGTCGAAGATTTCGCACGGAGACACGGAGGCACGGAGGAAGCACGAAGCTGGGACTTGGTAACGAGCGTCTCTTGCGCGAGGACTCTTCTCCGCGGTCTTCTCCGTGTCTTTGTGCCTTTGTGCGAAAAAGCAACGGGGTCGTACCTGCCGGCGGGGCCCGTGTCAGATGCGAGAAGCGGCCCGTAGCATCGCTGCTGTCACCGTGAATGAAAGTCTCGGTCGAGGATTTCGCACGGAGGCACGGAGGCACAGAGGAAGCACGAAGCTGGGAATTGATAACGAGCGTTTCTTGCGCGAGGGCTCTTCTCCGCGGTCTTCTCCGTGTCTTTGTGCCTTTGTGCGAAAAAGCAACGGAGTCGTCCCTGCCGGCGGGGCCCGTGTCAGATGCGAGAAGCGGCCCGTAGCATCGCTGCTGTCACCTGGGGAATGAAGGGCTCGGTCGAGGATTTCGCACAGAGGCACGGAGGCACAGAGGAAGCACGAAGCTGGGACTTGATAACGAGCGTTTCTTGCGCGAGGACTCTTCTCCGCGGTCTTCTCTGTGTCTTTGTGCGAATTCGCGAACCGCCACGTTCCGCGCGTCAACAAAAAAAGCGGAGAGGCGATTAACCTCTCCGCTTCGTATTTCTCACCATCGGCTCAAGCGCGGGCTACGGTGCCCAACGAGTTAAGCGGCGGCGTTGGATTTTTCTGACGTACGCTGAGCGTTCGCTGGAGGGCTGAGCAGCGTCCCGCGCTGATAGTGGACCACGTCCCAGGCCAGCCCCAGCCGTTCCAGCAGACAGATCGCCGCGTAGGTGATGTCGAACTCCCACCAGCGATGTCCATGAGCGGCCATGCGCGGATAGGCGTGGTGGTTGTTGTGCCAGCCTTCGCCGTGTGCCAGCAGACCGACCCACCACAAGTTCCGGCTGTCGTCCGTCGTCTCGTAGTTCTTGTAGCCCCACATGTGGCTGGCCGAATTCACGAACCAGGTCGTGTGCAACACGGCAACCAAGCGGACAAACATCCCCCACACCACCCAGGTCACGCCGAGCGACCAGCCGCCGATGGCCGTACCAGCCGCCATCAGGATACCACCCAGCAGGAAATTCCAGACCAGGAACATCCGCGAGACGTTCACGACCACTCGATCCTTCAACAGATCCGGCGCCCAACGCTTCCAGTAACGCTGCTGAGCTTCACCGTGGTAACCCCAGGCCAGCCACAGCATATGCGACCACCACGGACCGTCGTGCGGCGAGTGCGGGTCACCTGGCTGATCGCTCAACGCATGGTGCTGACGATGCGTCGCGACCCAATCCAGCGGCGAACCTTCGCCCGCCAGACATCCGATCACAGACGCCACACCTCGCATCAGCGGAGTCGTCGTGAAACTGCCGTGAGTCAGCAGACGGTGATAGCCCAGGCAGATCCCCAGACTCCCCGAGATCCAGTGCAATACGATCACCAAGGGGATGACCGACCAGTGGAACGTGAAGAAGGCGGCCAGGGCGCCAATGTGGATCCCGATCAGCCAGATCATCGCTCCCCAGTTCAATCGCATCTCATCCCGCGTCGGACCCAGATCGGGCTTCGACTTGGGAGTGACCTCGACTTCTTCCGCCGAGAGGCTGCCCAGATGGGCGCCAGGCGGGAGACCAATCAGTTCTTCAACTTGTGTATCCGCGACCGGAACGGCCGGGGGATTGAGTGTCGGTGACATGAGCATTCGTCCTTTGGAAAAGTGTTCTTCCCAATTCCATCGTCCGAATTCTACCGGCGACTCCCCCCCGGTCGGTCCCCACTGCGTAACCACCGTGTAATAGTTGTGTAATTAGAGCCATACCACCCGGCCGAGGGATTCAGCAAGGCCGCGCGGCGGCCAACCGCAACCAGTGATCTGGAAAAGATTTGTGCGACTTGGCTGGCAGAATCCCGCACCACGACACCGAGTTTGGTCGGGAGGGGGGGATTACTTCAGAGCGATCGTCTTCTGCAGCGGCCGGAGGATGGCGTCGATCACGTAGGTTTCGGCCAGATCACGGCAAACGCCGGCCAGCAGGTCGAGCGTGGTGACAAAGTCCTGCCCCGGCTCGAGACTCCCGAACCGCCGCGCCGTGATGTAGACGCTCAGCTGCTCCTCAGGAAACTGCCCGGTCCGCATGTGCATGCCACCAGTACGAGTTTCAACGCCGACCCGACACTGCACTCGACAATCCTCGTCCAGCGCCAGTTGAATCCCCGGCTCATATCCCACCACGTTCGCGCCGCCGATATCGGTCAGCTTTTCAAACGCCGGCGGAACTCCCAGGGCTTCGGCCACTACTTGGTTATGATTCCCCCGATAAGTGAAATCGAAGCCGAACATGACGTTCAGCGATTCGCAATCGAGCGGGCTGGCAGAGAGGGAATAGGGGGCCAGTTCGAGCACAAAGCGATGCAAGTCGAGCGCTTGTTCGATCGTTTCGGGGTTCACCTGCCCCGTACAGACTCGCCGCGGCTCGACCGTGGTCCACCGGTACTGGCCACCCTCTTTTTCTTCCTCCAGCACATACTCGCCCCGTTCGCGACCGTAAAAGTTCCGCATCGTCGGATACTTGCGGCGGACCTGTTCGAAGTAGTGTAATACGGTCTCGCGGTTGCTCGGCAGATCCATCTCCGTGTTCAGGTGGACATTGATGTAGAAATCGTCGCTGCAGTCGCTGTAGCGATTCACCCCTTGGTTCCTTTACCGACGTTGCCCATCACTCGCCAGCCCCACGGGGGTCAGCCATCCTCTATTGGCCAGTATAAGTAGGATGTCGGCCGAGGGTAGCCCTCGACGCGAATCGGCTGATCGCTGCCAAGCCGGCTCAAAACGACTGGAGTTCACGATGCCAGGCCCGCTCACGCCCCATCTCGCAACATCGCCTCAGGCCCTGACGACCGCCGGACGACGGACCGTGACCGCAGGCAGCCAGACGAAGCGCATCATGTCCAGGACGGGCACTGAAGGCCGTGTCACCGCCGTGCGGGCCGACCGGCCGAACTCGGATCAGCTCGTCGCCTGGTCACCCGGCCGCTCAGCCGCCGCACCCCACTGGGGGACCTCCTGGGCGATCGCCACGCCGCTGGGCTGGATCGGCTGGACCATGTCCTCGGCCGGGCTCCGCCAGCTGCGGTTCGGCTACCGGACACTCGAGGAGCTGGCCCAGTCGCAACCCGCCAATTCGGTGGCCCAATTAAATTCGACAACCCGGTCAACTTCGCCGCCCCCGGTAGCTCACACCGGTCCCGACTCGATTTCGCTGGAGCTGGCCGACCAGCTGCGGCGGTTTGTGGCCGGGGAGCGGGTCGATTTTGCGGGCATTCCGTGCGATCTGGAGGGGATGCCGGAGTTCGGTCGACGCGTGTTGGCAGCCTGCCAGTCGATCGCCTGGGGCGAAGTCTGGACCTACGGTCAGCTGGCCGGGCACATCGGTGCTCCGCAGGCCGCTCGAGCGGTCGGCGCGGCCCTGGGACGCAACCCGATACCGCTGGTCATCCCCTGCCATCGTGTGGTCGGCGGCACGGGCCGGCTGGTCGGCTTTTCGGCCCCCGGAGGCATTTCGACCAAGGTCCGGCTGCTGGAGCTGGAGGGCCACCACCCCACGTCCGACCGCATGCCTCATATCCCCTCGCCCCGGTGACATGTCGCGACCAGCGGTTCACCACGGCTCAACAAGTTTTGTGCAACTCGGGATAGTTGAGCGGGAACTGACTAAGTGACCACCCCATCGGAGCGGTTTTGCGGGTCCGGCGGAAAAATCTGCCGGCCGGGGAGCCGCTTGGCCGAAAACGTGCGAAGAAGGGCCGGCGATTAACGAATGGCATGGTGTCGGGCGAGCGCGGCGCGGTGGCGACGGGTGACCGGACGGACCTGAGGAAGTTGCCTCGGCCCCGTGGGGACGTAGGATTGCTGACAGCCGGTACCAGCGGCGTCGGCCCCGGGCAAATGCAACGGGAAGGACACATTCGTCAATCATGTTGGGAAACTGGAAACTGGGGCGGTGGTTTGGAATCGACGTCTATGTGCACTGGACGTTGTGGGCGTTGCTGGGGTGGCTGATCTGGACGGGTCTGGCCAGTGGTCAATCGGGCTGGGCCGTGCTGGGCGGAGCGGGGTTAACGGCCAGCGTCTTTGCCTGCGTGCTGCTGCACGAATTCGGTCACGCCCTGACCGCTCGGCAAATGGGCATTCCGACGCGCGAGATCACGTTGATGCCCATTGGCGGTGTGGCTCGTCTGGCGCGGATGCCCGAGAAACCGTGGCAGGAGATTCTGGTCGCGTTGGCCGGCCCCGCGGTAAATCTGGTGATCCTCGTGGTCCTCTTTGGCGGTTGGTGGTTGCTCGGCGGGAACTGGGACGTCGCATGGCGCGATCCGTTGTTCCGCACGTTGGCGCAGGCCAACGGCATGCTGATGTTGTTCAATCTCTTGCCGATCTTTCCGATGGACGGTGGTCGCGTCCTCCGCGCGGTGCTCGGTCTCCGCTGGACTTACGTGCAGGCGACTCGAGTGGCCGCACGTGTGGGTCAGGTGGCCGCTGTCGGGCTGGGCGTGATCGGCCTGTTCTACAATCCGATGCTGGTGATCCTGGCCGGGTTTGTTTTTCTCGCCGGGCGAGCTGAGCTGGAGCAGGCCGGTTTTCGCGAGCAGCTGCGAGGTTGGCTGGTGCGCGACGCGATGCTGACTCGTTTTCTCGCCCTCCCCGCGTACGCTCGGCTGGAACGCGTGGCGGCCGGAGTCCTGTCGGTGGCTCAGTCCGAGTTCCCGGTGGTCCACGAAGGGATGCTGCTGGGGATGCTGCGGCGCCGCGAACTGATGGACGCCGTCGCTCAGGGTCGTTTGCAGGAGACGGTCAGTCAGATCATGCACACCGACTTTGCGACCGTGCCGGCCGACATGCCGCTGGCCGATGCGGTGCATGAGGGCTGGGAACGGGGCGAGATTTTTCTCCCGGTAGTCGACGGACATCGACTACTCGGGCTGCTCGATATCACCTCGGCCAGCGAATCCCTGGCTGCCCGTGAACAACTCCCCTCGCCCGCCCCCGCGCGGCTGATCGCGCAACCCATCGACTAGGCTTCGTGACTGCCACTCACAGGACGAGCGTCCGTGGTCAATTCTGGAACCGCGGAAAGGACGGAGGCCGCGGAAACAAGAGCGAAGTGGAACGGCCAGCGCCACGTGTTTTGCCAAGAGTGCGTTCGGTTTGCGCGGACAGTCCGAACGCTATCCTTCCGCGGCGTCCGTGGCGTCCGTGGTCAATTCTTGAACCACGGAAAGGACGGAGGCCGCGGAAACGAGAGCAAGGTGGAACGGGCCGGCCCCACGTGTATTATCAAGAGTGCGTTCGGGGTGCGCGGACAGTCCGAACGCTATCCTTCCGCGGCGTTCGCGGCGTCCGTGGTCAATTCTTGAACCACGGAAAGGACGGAGGCCGCGGAAACAAGAGCAAGGTGGAACGGCCGGCCCCACGTGTATTGCCAAGAGTGCGTTCGGTGTACGAGGACAGTCCGAACGCTATCCTTCCGCGGCGTTCGTGGCGTCCGTGGTCAATTCTGGAACCACGGAAAGGACGGAGGCCGCGGAAACAAGAGCGAACTGGAACCGCGGAACCAATCGATGGTGTCGTTTACTGCCGACGATTTCTGAGGCTCAGGCAAGCAAGCAGCGTGAGCCAGGCGAGGAGCGCCCCGGAGGTCGGCTCGGGGACGACGACCGCAGTCGACGCGGCCTGAGAACCGGTCCAATTGCCGAGGAACTGCAGGATGTCGTTCGAATCGACGTCGCGATCCCAATCGAGGTCGCCCTGATAGAACGTCTGCTTGCCGATCCCCGGTTCCAACGATCCGGTCCAGCCTTCTAGCAGGGCGAGCAGATCGTCGGAGTCGACATCGTTGTCGCGATTGAAGTCACCCAGCTCGGGCATCGAGAGACGCGTAATCTGCAAACGGCCTCCGCCTCCCTGATCATCGGCGTACACGGCCCGTTTGACGATCTGACTCACCGCCGCCACCGACTTCAGCTGCGGCGCGAGAACGTAATCAAGCTGCCATTGGCTAACAGCATCCGTGATGTTGCCGGCCACATACCCCAATTGAAAGGCTGTCTGATCGACGCGTCCTTGCGCCGACAATGGCAGAACGACATCGCCCAGCTGAAACGCGTTGCTGTTGGCACCGATGGCGAAAGCGGTCAACTGCCCCGTACCATTCAAGTGGACACGCAAGCTGCCAGTCGCCGGATCGTACTCCAGAATGCCGGGTGAATCATCGAGGGGCGTCTCGCCCTGATCGGTCCGAGCGATCCAGCCGTGCGTCAAATCGACGGTATCGACATCTCCATCCGCGTCGGTATCGCCCTGGCTGAATGTCTTCGCCGGAATTGGTGGGCTCGATAACGCTCCGGTCCAATTGGCGTCGATCGTCGCCAGATCCTGAGCATCGACTCGTCGATCCTGATTCACATCAGCGAAGGGTGTCGGCACGTAACGCAGCTGCAGTGAGTTCCCCCAGGTCGTCGCTCGAATGGAACCGCTGTCCGGCATCCCGAAGAGGCTGCCAAACTGAGCCGCATCGACGACCACCACTCCCAAGTCGATCTCAGGTGTCTCGCGACTGACCGCTACCGTGGTCTGGAACGCACGCAGCGGCGACAAGATACTCTTGGAACTCAGAAAACCCTCGGGAGTGATCTTGATCGTCACCGGGACATCCGGGGCGCCGTTGACGCGGAGCTGCCCTCCGACGCGCACACGGTCGGCCAGAGGCAGCTGACCATCGCTGGCCAGATTCAGCTGATAGTCGACGGTCGAACCGGCCGCCAGAACCAGACCGCTGTCGAATTGAGTCACTCCAATGCCGTCTCCCGGCGAAAAGATGGCTCCACCGGACAGCCGGTACGCGTTTTCAAACGTCCCGCCCCCCCGCAGCGACTTGCCGGCGCCATTGAGTATCAGTTCCGGCACAAGCCCATCCTGCCAGACGCTCAGTCGAGTCCCATTGGGTGCCTGATACGACACAATCTTGTCGAACACAACATTCCCGTTCAGCATCAACGTGGCCTGCGGCGCCGCGGCGGTCACGCTGCCATTCAAGTCAATTCGTCCACCTTCTGACGTGATGTGAGTCAGACCTTGCACTTGAATCGGACCGTTGATGGCGGCACGCGACAGATTGAAGAACGTCAGGCCAGCCTGATCGCCGAGCACCAGTTCGCCGTCCAGCATCAGCGGCGTGATCGAATTGTTGGCTGGCCGCGACACGACACGGGATGGTGCTGTGACATTCACCTTGCCCGTCAATCGCTTGACGGTGTTCGAAGGACTGATGTCGGCCGCCAGAACTCCTCCGGCCAGCTCAATCTGTCCGGCAAACTGTTTGCGCAGTTTCTCGTTCTGGCTGAGCCCATAAGTTGTGTTGAGCACACCGCCGGGCAACACGCGCACCGTCGCGCTCTTGATGGCGTTTTCGTGATCCAGCACCAGCGAGCCGCTGTCGACTTGAATGGTGCCGGTGTAGGACGAATTGTCGCCCGAGAGAATCACCTTCCCCCTGGCTTCATGATAGTGGACCATATCCTTCGACAGCTCAGCGTCGGTACCGACCAGTCTCAAGTTCCCCGAGCCGCTGATCGGGCCCTTGATGAACATCTCCGACTGTTCCACCGTGTCGGGTTCATCGGCTGAGACTTGCAGTGGACGCAGCAGGCTATCGGAGACGACCTGCACAGCACTGTTGATCACCGATTGTCCCCGAAGCGTCCCTCCCATCATCGTGACACGAGCCGTCGAGGGAGTCGTTCCGAATAACTGGCCATTCTCGTGCACCTTCACCTCAGCCTGCCCCAGCGCATTGGCGTCGACGACGTCCAGCCTTCCCTCTTCGATTTCCACCGTTCCAGCGAAATCGGATTGGACTGAGGAAGCCAGATTCAAGCGCGCGCTATCCGGCGACAGCTTGTGAATCACTCCCTGGCCGGTCAGACGGAGCCCGATGCCCCCACGATGCAGATTGATGGTGTCGATGCTGACCTTCTGCCCCTGATCGACGGTCGACAGAAAGCTCTGCTGGCCCAAGATGTCGACCACACCCACCTGAAACGGATTCGCCTGATTGGTCGTTATCCGCGCCCTGCCGCCGTCCAGCACCAGGCGAGTCTGCGGCGACAGGGCGCCTTGAGTCTCCAGGTCGAGGTCTCCGTGGACATAAGTCTTGCCAGTGTACGTGTTCTGGCCGGCCAGCTTGACATAGTCCTCGACCAACACCGTGATCGGCGTATTGCCACGGTCGACGATCGAGCCTGATACCCGCGTTGCTCCCGTGCCAAACATCAACTCATTGCCCGATTGGTCGCCAGCCGTCAGGTTGCCAGCGGCGATCTGAAATGGAGTGTTGCGATCCGACTGAGTCGTAATCAGGCCACCACCTATTGTGAGCGTGTTCCCCTGCAGGTCAATGCTCGCACCACTACGCGCGAACAGTCCGAAGATTTCAGCGTTCTGATCCAGGAACGAGATCTGCTGAAGATCAACGATGTCGCTCGGCACGGCCGCATTCAACTCCACCTGGCTCATCGGTACCGAGTCGCCCCAACCCGACGCATTCAGCCGATACCAACCCGTTCCAGCGCCATACCAGCCGGGCAGGATCTGACCGACCGCGAACGCTGGGTCCTTCAGGGACACCGATTGCTCAACACGGACCACCGCTCCCGGCTGCCGACGCAGCTCGGCAATTTCCAGCGACGGTACGTCGGAATTGGTGGCATTGGACGCCGACAACAATGACTTCCCCCGCACCAATTCCACCACTCCGATCTTTTCCGTCGACCACGGTTCGGTCCCCACAAACTGATCGATCACGCTTCGCAGAGTACCGCCCGTCAACCGCACCGGAATGTTGTCCGCCAACCGGTCGACCTGCGGCAACTGACGATTCCGAATCAGCTCCAACGTCCCGTACTCGTCGATCAACACTTCCGAAGTCGATGCCAGATTGGCGGCGCCAACGATGCGCAATATCCCGACGTCGATCTTTGTCGGTCCGGTATACGTGATCTGGGAACTGCTGAGATCGGCGGTGAGCCCCTTCCACGTCAGACCGCCACCCGTAATGGGTCCCTCAATCAGCACCGGCTGGCCGTCCCCTTTCGCTGCTCCAATCGTTGATCCGATATCACCTAAATCGAGCCGGCCCTTCAAACGGCTCAATCCGGCCAGCATCAACGAGCCCTGCCCGTCGATGCCCTGCGAGTTGTTCAGGAAGATGTCGTGCCCCACCGTAAAGCCCTTCACCACCACTCGGGCCTCGGTCGGACTGGTGACGTGGACGCTACGAGCCCCGGCCGCGTCATTGATCGCGCGGTCAATACGGAACGTCCCTCGCTCCACCTCGACGTTAGGCAATTCGGCCAGCGAAGTCTCGCGCCAGAAGATCGTGCGGTCGGCATCGAGGACCAGCTGCTTTACGCCGCCCAGCGGAGCGGCCATCGTGCCACCCGCCAGCTCCAGCCGTTCAATCGTCGGGACGATCGAGCCCGATTTGGCGAACAGCGAATTCCCTTCCAGACGGACCGTACCCAGAGTCGTCTGACTGGGGACCGACAATTGACCGTTCACAATCAACCGACTCCCAGCCGCCGTTCCCTGAGGCAAGGTGAGCTGACCCATCCGGTGTCGAATCGTGCCGGTGAACTGCCCCATGGAACTGAACTGAATCGTTGACCGTGGCGCGATCGTCTCCAGGGTACCGCCTCCCGACAAGGCGCCAGACAACTGGCCTCCCTCACGTAGCGCCAACATCTGCACCGACCCCGTCACATCGACCGGGCCCTGCAACGTGGCCGACACCTGACTGATCGTACCTCCCAAACGAATCATCCCCCCCGACCAAGAGACCGGACTGTCAAGCAATTCAGTGGCCACCGTCAGCCGGCCACCTTCGACAACCAACGGTTCCGCTCCACCCGCACGTAACTCGAGCTCACCTCCGCGCAGTCGAGTCGGTTGATCGGCCGTGCCCAAGCCACCTCCCACGGGAACCAGCGTCAGCCCAGCATCGATCCGCAGCTCACCAGAGAACGGCGAGTTGGTGGCAGGCAAAATCAGAGTTCCAGGTCCTGCTTTGACGAGCCCACCAGCCGCTGACGGAAGTGGCGCACCGATGAGCACCTGAGAAGTCGCCCCTACATGGATCACCAGTGGGTCGGCGCCATCCACGGCCAGCGGATTGGCAATCGACAACGTGGCCAGCGGCGCCGTGACTGCGATCCCCGACGGACTGGGAGTGGTCGCGATCGTCAGCCCCCCTGCCCCGCCCAGACTGAGCCATGATTCCGGATTGGCCATCTCCAGCCGCCCCACGGTCCGAGGTTCAGTCAGCTGTACTTGAACGGCCGGAAGCTCGGCAATTGGCCAGATAGCAGCCGCACCAGGTCCCGAGGGAACCGACGGCGACCAATTTATCGAGTCCCCCCAGTTCCCGGTCGTACCGCCCTGCCACTGAGAGACCTGGGCATTCGCCAAGGGAATTGAAGCGAACATCATCACGGACCACAGCAGGGCACTACGGCCAGGGCGCCAACATAACTGAAGCTTCATACTCGGCCCGATCCAACAGATGGTCTGAGGCTGATCAACCAGACAAGAACGCGGATTAGCTCGTTAGATCCTACTAACAGGAGCGTTGCCCTGCAAACTAAAGGGATTCATATTATGATGTCTGGTCAGCGGCCATCAGGAAGCGGTCGGCAGGTGGCCTGATGGCCATCGCTGTTGAGTTGGCGGGGTCCGGGGAGGGTGCTGGGTGAGGACTTCATCGAAACGAGCTCGTCAGCTTCGTCGCGTATACCTGGCCAGCATCGCCGCCGGCCAGCTGGAGTCGCTGGAGGAACGTTGGTGTCCGGCCGTGGCTCCCCAACTGCTGGCCGATATCAATCCCGTCGCCTTTCCGTCCGGTCTGATGGACCCCAAGGACCTGGTCTCCAGCGACAACAAGCTGTACTTCGTGGCGACCGCTGAGGCGTCCGACCTGAGTACGGCGATCTGGGAATCGGACGGGACCGAGGCCGGCACGCAGATTGTCACGCGACCGGGTCTCGCATCACGTCCGTTCACGGTGGGCGGCAAGCTCCTGTACTTTGGCGAGAACAACCGGTTATACGCCTTCGACGGCCAGACGTCGACGATGTTAGTCAACAACAACGCAGGAGCCCTGCCTCAGCATGTGCAGAGCTGGACGGAACAGTCGATCGGGCTGTTCACCTACCGGTCGGGCGGAGGCATCTCGGGGCTCTGGCGAACCGACGGCAACAAGGACGGTACCACACAGTTGCTTTCGGGCGATGTGGCCTCGCCGTTTTACTGGGACCATAAGGCGCTCGTCACGCGACTCGATTTGAAGGCCGCTCAGCTGGAGACCTGGATCACGGATGGCACGGCGGAGGGGACAGTACGCCTGGCTGCCTGGAAGCTGCCGCCCAACACGTCGTATTCGCCGGACTTGATCAGCTACTATCGCTACGGCTCGCAGGTTTATTTCAATTTCCCCGATTCGATCCATGGAACCGAGCTGTGGCGGACCGACGGCACACCGGCTGGCACTCGCCTGCTGTGGGACATCACCCCGGGAAAGGACAGCAGCCAACCGGGTGAATTCGCCACACTGTCGAATCGACTTTACTTCTTTGCCAGCACCTACTCCGGCAGGCAGCTTTATTCCACCGACGGCACCGCGGCGGGGATGAGAGCTGAGCGTGAACTGCTGGCGGGTGGATTGGGGATTACCGCACGACAGTTCATGACGGTAGCCGGTCGGCTGCTGATTGTCGGCGCACCGGGTGCATTCGGAGCCTCGTCGCTGTGGGTCTCTGACGGCACGTTCGCCGGAACGGTCCCTCAAGCTCTCGACGATGCCGGGCGATGGAATGACGCGCCGGCCGACCACAATTATTCAATACTCGGTGTGGTGGGCGACCGAGTACTCTTGGCGCGCAGCCAGAATCCCATGTCCCAGGGGAACGTACGGTATGACCTGTGGTGGTGGGACGTCCCGACAGGATCAGTTGCCAAAGTCGTCACTCCGCAACTGAAGTCGCTCGCCGTACTCCCCGACGCCTTGCCCGAGCTCGTAGGCGGCCGGCTCGCGATGCAGCTCAGCACACCACAAGCTCAACTGTTCGTCATCAGCGACGGTACGGCTGAAGGGACGCAGGTGCTGGACGGATTCCGGCAACTCGAGCTCACGAAAGCCGTTCGACACGGCAATCGGATCTATTTCCCGGCTCAGCGCGATGAGCTGACGAACCTGACCGTCTGGTCGTGGGATGGATCGACAGCGACGCCGCAGTTACTGAAGCACGTCCCGGCACCAACTCCCGGTTCGGGCCCGGGGACGTTCGCGCGATTGGGCGACGCGACCTATTTTCTGGCTCAGCCGCGTCAAGTCGCGTCGCGACAGCTCTTTCGCACGGATGGCACGGCTGCTGGCACCGTGGCGATCAGCGACCCGATCGCCAATACCCCAGGTTACAGCGAAGTCCTGATCGCCGGCGACAATGTCCTCTTCTTCTCGGTCGGCGTGGAATTGTGGCGATCCGATGGCACACCGGCGGGGACTTCACGAGTCGCCATCACCAAAGGCGTCGATCGGCCGTTCATGGTCGGTGACCGCCTGTATTTCTATGGCGGAGGCGACCCGGCAACTGGCGGCGAACTGTGGACCAGCGACGGGACGGCCGCTGGGACCGTCCTGGTCCGAGACCTGGCAATTGGCCCGAACAGCTCCGATGTCGTACCGCTGGGAAAATGGCAACAACTGCTCGTCTTCTCGTTCTACCTCGGCGCCGGGAACCGATCCCTGTGGGTGACCGACGGAACGTCGGCCGGAACGCGCCGCATCTTCGATTTCCTCGGCGGCCAAGCCGAAACGGTTGTGGCCATGTCCGAACAGATGCTCTTCGCCACCGGCCGCATCCTCCGACGGCTCGATCCGGTCACCCGGCAATGGCATGAAGTCGAGTTGCCAGCGGACTTCACGGGGACGTTTTGGGTTGAGCCAATCGCGGGCGGAGCGTTGATCGCCGAAACGCCCTATGCGGACGGCGTCCAGCGGTGGCGGCTGTGGCGAGTGTCGGACACGGGAGGCTTGGAAAAAATCGCTGAAGGGACCGAACAGGATCAAGGAGGATTTTCGTTCGTGCGAGCCGTCGACGCCGTCACTCAACAGGTGATCTTCCTCGCCAACAGCGGCCGAACGGTCTGGCGCACCGACGGCACAGCAGCCGGCACGCAATCGATCGCCGAAATGACTCCGGCACGTTTCCCCACCATCTACCATCGCTTCCTGATTGCTGAAGGGGGCCAGATTTACGGTGTGGCCAATCAGACCGTCTGGCAGATCGACCAACGGGGCCTGACGGCCATCGACAGCCCAATCGCCCTGCAATATATGTCGGCCAGCGACAATCTGCTCCTCCGTGGTAGCCAACTCTATTTCAAAGCCGTTGATCCGCTGTTCGGGATTGAGCCGTATGTCTGGACCGTACCGCTAGGCGATCCACCGGTCGCCTCACCCGGCGCGCTGACCGGCAACGGGAGACCGGACGCCGCGTCGGTCGCGGGACTGGCCAGCGACGCAAACTTCGACGGTCGCGTCGATGCGCTGGACTTGGCCGAACTGCTCGCCGCCTGGACGGGCTCAACGTCACTCCAGGGAAACTCACCCGCCGATCGAGCGTGGGCCGATCTGGACGGCGATGGAGACGTCGACTCAGCCGACCTGTTGATCCTGATGTCCGATTGGACCCCGCCACCGGCAACCGACTCGCCCGAAGCATGATGAACTCAGCATCCCATCACCTGTCGCCAACTGGAACTTCAGCGTCGATCGAGCGTGCTGCCCGCTGCCGTTCGGTGGCTGCCACCGTGGCCCGACTCGCAACGCTCCGTCTGTGGCTCGCGACCGCAGGCGTGTGGTTGGCCTGGGGCGGATGGATCGGCGATTCGTCAGCGGCCATCACGCGGTGGGACAATGGCCAAGTCATTCCGGGGACGGAGGCGATCAATCCGGGGCCCGACATGAAGGCCAACAACCGGCAGCTCGATTTTGCCAACCTGAAGGACCTCTCGTTGCCCCGAGCCACGTTCCGGCAGAGCGTCCTGAACAACGCGGACCTGTCGGGCTCCGAATTGTTTTTTGTCGACCTGTCGTACGCATTGGTCGGAGACACCAAGTTCGAGAACGCCGTCATCGAGGCCGTTCGCTTTCAGGGCGCTCAAGGCCTGACTCCGCAACAACTCTACTCGACTCGCAGCTACACCGATCGACTCCTCTACCGAATCGACCTGTCGGATATGAATGTCGCCGGCTGGAATTTCGCTCAGCAGGAACTGATCGAAGCCAATTTCGCTCGCAGCCAACTGGCCGGCACCGATTTCTCGCAGGCGGAGATTGTGGGGGCGAGTTTTGTCGAGTCGGCAAATACGGGCTGGACGGCCGACCAGCTGTACTCAACCGCCAGCTACAAGCGAGGCGATCTGCACGCCGTGCAGCTGGGCAACAATCTGCTGAACGGCTGGAATTTCACCGGCCAGAACCTGACATTCGCCAGCTTCCAGGGGGCCGATCTGAGGCAAGTGAATTTCAATCAGGCGGTCCTCGGGGGCGCCACGTTCGACCAGGCCAAGCTGACCGACGTGACGGCTCAACAAGCCGACCTGAGCGCCGCCAAGTTCCGCCAGACAATCTGGCCGGGGGCCGACCTGCGCACGGCCAAGCTGGGGCAGACGGTGTTCTTTCAGGCCGATCTGCAACAAGCTCGGTTCGATGGAGCCGATCTGCAGCGGACGACGTTCCATCGCAGCAATCTGACCGGCGCGTCGTTCCGGGACGCCGTGCTCTACCGGAACAGCTTTGAAAACACCACGGCCAGCGGCTTCACGTTCGAACAGCTGGCTACGACGCGGAGCTACCGCGATCATTCGCTCACCGGGATCGATATGACGAAGAACGACCTGACGGGCTGGAATTTTCGCTCGCAGGACCTGACCGGTGCCGTCTTCAGTGCGGCCATCCTCAAAGATACTGATTTCACGGACGCGATCGTGCAGGGAGTCGTCTTTCCACAGATCGGTACGTCTGATTTCACGATCGATCAGCTGTATGCTACGCGGAGCTACCGGCTGCGGGATCTGAGCGGAGTGCAGTTGAACGTTGGAAAACTGCCGGGAGCCCAATTCGCTAAGGTGCGACTGGCTGACGCGTCGTTCGATGGAGCCGACCTGACTGGAGCTGATTTCACGCTGGCCGATCTGCAGCGCGCGAAGTTGCCTGCCAACACGACCAACGCCAAGTTTGTCAACGCGGACTTGCGTGGAGCGAAGTTCATTACGAATCAGCTGCTGAAGGGAGATTTCACGGGTGCCGATATGCGTCGAGCTGTCGGGAACGTCCCGGCCACTCGCAATCTGATTGGCCCCAGCGGCCTGATCAATGGCTTGAAGCTCCAGGGGAGCGATCTGCTGGTGGTACGGAACGACCTGCAGACTTCGATCCGGGTCCAATCGGCGATGACCATGTCGGCGGACAGCACGCTGGAGTTTCGACTGGATGGCGACGAGTGGGGCTCGCGGCTGAACGTCATGGCGCCGGTCGTCCCTCAGCTGAACGGAACGCTGAAGATCGACATCGAACAGCAGACGGATCCGACCGAGCTGGTCGGGCAATCGTTTCAGCTGTTTGCCTGGAACAGTCCGCTGGCCGGGACCAACCAGTTTGCCGGCTTCTCGCTCCCGGCTGGCACGCAGTGGGACCTGTCGCAAGTCTACGCGACGGGGGTCGTGCAGCTGACCGGCTACATGGCCTCGGATCTGGATTCGGACCGGGACACCGATTCCGCTGATCTGCTGGTTTTTCTGGCCAACTGGACCGGATCGGCGAATACCGGCCCTCCGACGACGCGTTGGCAGGGCGACCGGGACGTCGACGGCGACATTGATTCGGGCGATCTGCTGGAATTTCTCGCGGGCTGGACGGGTGCCGCGGAGGCAGCCGTGGGTGACGGGGGTGACGGGTTATCTGACGCTGAGCTGTCAGCGGGCCGAGCGGCTGTGGTGCCGGAGCCGGCCGGCACCGGGTGGCTGCTGGTGCTGAGCGTGCTGGCGGTGGGCCGAGCCCGGAAAACTCGGCCCGGCCGTTGGGCTTGTCAGCCGATGGGGGATTGTTAGACTTAGGAGCTTCATCGCTGTCCCCTGCCAGGCGTGCGGCGGTGAACCGATCCGCCGATCGGCCTGTCCGGGAAAACGGCCCGTTTGTCGACGCCCAGCCCCCCTAACGCGGGGCTCATCGCGACCACCGCCGCTCCTCGGATCCAGCCGCCACGTCGGCCAGACGCACCCCTAGCTCAATTGGATAGAGCATCGGTCTACGGAACCGAAGGTTACTGGTTCGAATCCAGTGGGGTGTACTTCTTACGCCACAACGACTTACGTCGATTCACGAAATTCTAGAAATTGCCTTTGGCAGGTGATTTGACTCAGTTTTCCGCCACGGCACGGGAGGCCTCTTGACCCGCTGATGCGGGAAAATCGCCACGAGGTTCATGTACTGCCAGTGATTCGGTAGATGGTAGCCGTGCCTCAACAATCGATTGAGTCGATCACGGGAGACCCGCCGGTATTCTTAATTCTCGCGTCGACGAATCAGCTATTCGTCGCGTCGTAGATCATCCTGAGCCGAATGGCGAAAAGCATGGACGCTAACCTCGCTGGCCCCTTCGTCAACCGTGAAGATTATCCGATGCGAGTGATAGAGCAGTTCACGCACCTCTTCGTCGAAGGCATCTTGTTCGCGAATCAGCGCACAGCGATTGGGCATCGTCTCTAATGTGTTAATGGCTTGATAAAGTCCAACGAGCCATTTAAGCGCGTTTGATGGCGATCGTTGCTGAATGTAGTAAAATGCATCGCGGATGCTCAACTCGACTTCCGTCGTAATTTGGACGGTGAAGCGATTCATTCCAGCTTCAGTCCGACTTCGGCCGCGATCTCTTCAATGGCCTTTCGCATGCTTTTGCCCCCACCTTGTGCATGGGCCTTCATACCCGCACGAATTGCCTTCACGGCGTCAGCGAATTCAGCTTTGACTAGCAATTCCTGGTACGACGCAGCGTCCTGCACGACAACTTCGGCCTTCCCATTGACGGTCAATACCTCCGGCTTGCCACTTGCTTTGAGCCGTTCCACGTGCTCCCGTGTGTTGCGGTTAAAGTCCGTCAGCGAATGAGTTTCGGTGATATCGAGCATAAGCACCCCCTCTGACATGAAATTAGCAGTGAATAACATGCTACGCGATCTTGCCCGCTGAGGCAAGTAAATGCACAACTGAGGTCCCGTGGCGTGCAGGAAACGAACGCCTCAGTAGCGCAAGCCCCTGCTTTCCGCCGTGACTTGTTTGGCAGTAATGACGCCGGCAGAAAACTTCGTTTAGGTACCAGCAGGCAGATTGGCTGCATCCGTCAGCATGGTCGTTCCGCGGCTCAAAACAGAAATGGAACGTCACCCACTTGGTGACCGATATCGGCATCCTCATCATCCTGCCCGGCATCACCACTGGCCGGCTGGCTGAATGGCGCCGTCGACATCGCCAAACATTCTCGCAACTTCATCTGATCGATTTGTTGACTCTGATCAGCACGATCGGCGTACTGCTCGCGATCTTCCGCGCCCCAAGCTAGCCGACTCATCAACTCTAGATTTCGGTTAGGATCACCTGCACCAGTGGGTCAACGACTTGGGCGCGGCACGTCGAGTTTATGCCGGTAGCAGTCCGCCAGGGCGGCGAACGGTGAGCCCTGACCCAAATCGTTAGAACCAACGCAATGCTTATACTTTGAGTCGAAAAATTGTGACAAAAACAACGAATCGGCCGTTTCCACCACCCATTCAGAGGGGTACTGGAGTTGCCGATCGTTGTTTTATGCATCATATTTAAACTTAAAGTATAAATCCCATGCAGAAAATAACCAAACTACTTGCCGGTCACCGTCCCGGAACGTTGTTACTGGCCAAATGGCTGGAGAAACACGGGATTTCCCGAGCACTGCAGCATCGCTACCTCGATAGCGGCTGGCTGGAATCGATCGGCCCTGGCGCATTTCGTCGGACAGGGGACGAAGTGACCATACTGGGCGCTGTGGCGACCCTGCAACAGCAAGCCGATTCACAACTCCATCCGGGGGCGATTACCGCACTCGAGCTTCTAGGGCTCGCGCACTACGTGCGTCTAGCCGCAACCAACGTTTGGCTCTTTTCGCCGGCACGAAAGACTTTGCCAAGCTGGCTGCGGAACCATGATTGGAAGACGGACATACGGCACTACAACACGACTTTCCTCCCGCAACATGTAGGACTTCAAGACCATGTTATCGGTTCGTTTCAGCTTCGCATTTCCAGCGCCGAACGAGCGGCGATGGAGTGCTTGTACCTAGCGCCCGACGACATGGACCTGGTCGAAGTGCGAGAAATCTTCACCGGGCTCTCAGCCATGCGCCCCAAGCTGCTGCAACTGCTGCTCGAACAATGCAAGTCGATAAAAGTGAAACGGTTACTGCTTTATCTCGGCGATCTCACGCACGCGCCTTGGAGACAACACATAGACCGCACCCGGATCGACCTAGGAAGTGGGCATCGACAATTGAAACCAGGGGGACACTACGTCAGCGAGTACGATTTGACGATTCCAGAAGAATTGGCCGGATCATGAAGCAATACGCGTACGAAGACCAGTTGAAGTTGCTGCTGCGCATTCTCCCGCAAGTCGCTCAAGAGCAGTGCTTTTCACTGAAAGGTGGAACGGCAATCAACCTTTTTGTACGAGACTTCCCACGGCTCTCGGTCGATATCGATCTGACCTACACTCCGATCGAAGATCGAAAAGCCTCTCTACTCGGCATAGCAACGGCGCTTAATCGCGTTCATCAACGAGTTCTCGCCGCGATACCAGGAGTTCACGCACAACCGCTATTGCAAGCGGCCGAAGAGTCGAAACTTGTCTTTCAGCTTGGGTCGGCGAATGTGAAACTTGAGGTCAATACTACACTACGCGGGACAGTATGGCCAACTAGAGAACTTACAATCGTCGACAGCGTGCAAGATGCTTTTGGTTTCTTCGCATCAAATCACGTGGTGTCGCACGCGGAGCTTTTTGGCGGAAAGATCGCAGCCGCTCTCGATCGTCAGCACCCACGCGATCTGTTCGACGTCAATCAGCTCTATCGACATGATGGAATCTCCGAAGAAGTCGTGCGGGGATTTCTCGTCGCGCTCATCTGCCATAGCAGACCAATGCACGAACTGCTGCTACCCAATCCGATCAATCAGCGGCAGACCTTTACCAGTCAATTTGAAGGCATGAGCCGCTTGATATTTACCTACGATGAATTCGTGGAAACGCGAGACCGCCTATTTCGGGAAATGCGAACACGATTAACCGAGCGCGACCGGGCTTTCCTCCTTAGCCTCAAACAAGGGAACCCCGACTGGGCACTTGCACCGGCAATCGGCATCGAAACCTTGCCTGGAGTTCAGTGGAAACTGCAGAATATCCGAAAGTTGAAGGCGAACAAAGCGAAGCATGCCGAACAATTCGCGAAGTTGAAGGCGGTATTGACTGAGTGAGTCTTTAAGGCCCAGGGTTCTTGGGAATCGTGATGTGAGCGACATCATTTGGCAATTTGGGGCACAGGCCAACGTACCGTAAGGAGTCGAATTCATGGCTCGGAAGAGGGATGTACAATTGAAGGACCGTCGAGACGCCGTGCTTTGTCTGCTGCGGCGCGAGAAATCTGCGGCCGCGATCGCCCGGCGAGTTGGGGTTAGTGAGCCGACACTGTATCGTTCACGTGATGAGTTCATCGCTGCTGGCGAGGCGGCACTGGCGACTGGCACGAAGAAGAGAGTCGACCCCAGGGCCCGCCGGATCACCGTGCGCCAATACAAGGCTGCAGAATGAGTGGTTCTCCGGTGTCCTTGGCTCACGTGATGCAAGCCGTAATGGGCTTGTGCCTGTTTCTGACTGCTGCCATGTCGGGATTCGGTTGCGCCGTAGTATTCTTCGGCGGAGCATTCTGTTGGATGCTCGGTGAGCTGCTTCGAAATCCTACGATCAAACGCCTGGGGTTTATCTCAATTGGGAGCAGCATCCTTGCCAGCTTGTTGCGAATATAGTCCAGTCACGCTCCAAACATTCGGTGAATAACGGCGCGGGGTGCGATGTCTCACTGGCCTTCCTCGGTTCGATGGGCAAGCATTTTCACCCAGCGACGCTGCCCCCTCGCCCCGCTGAACACGATCTCCCTGGCCGATGGATCTCGCTGGCGGGGAGAGCGTACGCCGATTCGAGCTGCGCCATTCAAAGCTCTCAGCTGTATCACGTACAGGATCGCTCGCACACCATTCGCAAGGTGAGCCTCTTCTCAAGAGCGCTCAGTCCTTACCATTCGCAGACCGACGACAACTTGTAACGATGCCGTCGAACTCTGCAGCAAGAGCCGATTCGCCCGCTGTGTCCAGCGAATTTCGGAGAAGCCCGAGCTCCGCAAACCGTACTGCGTCGCGTGGCAACGAAAGTTGCTTGATCGTTGATCTTGGTTTACGATGAACAGACCAACAGTACGCCTAGGGCTCCGCAGAGGTGCGACCCGAGCGTGCTGGTGTCCACAGTCGGAAGGATAGCGAGGCAGTTACCAGCCGCCTCTTTCCCTTCTGATTTTGGCCGTATGCGAGAAACCTTCGCCGCACGATGCGGCGTCTTGCATGGCCGGATGCCCTCTCGCCAGTCGTTAGCCCATCAACTGGCGTGCCCAGTTCCCGGGCGGCGACGACACTGGAAACAGCCAGATTCACTTCTGTTCTAGGAGTTTCTTCATGGCCATCACTTTGAGGTCGGGGTTGATTTTGGTGGCTGTAATGCTGTTCAGTCAACGCATAGCCAAGCAGCAACACGATGATGCGATGCTGGCTGAAGCCAGGCAACTCGCGGTCATGCCAGACCAGGCGGGATTCGGCGACACTTTACTTTCCAGCAAGGATACCATCGCATCGAAATATTCTGTCAGCTTGGCTGGATTGAACGCAAAGGACATAGGTAACTTGCTTGGTGACAAGTCGATTCCATTAAACGTGCGTCATTTGCTGTTGTGTTCCTGGATTCGAGTTCGTCGAGACGTGGACGAACTTGAGATGAAGGCCGGAATTGGGGCGAATGTTCTCAACTGGCATCGAATCTCGGCGTGGTCAGATAGCCGCACAGACATCGGTGATGAACCGCCTAGAAGGGCTATCTGGAACGATGAGCTGGGCGGTGGATGGTTTATTACCTTCAATGAAACTCAGGACAACCAGGTCTTCTCACTCTACGTGACTCCTCGTCAACATCTTCTTTATGAGCCAATCGGAAGCTCCAAGGAGCCGCGATTCGGTCGAATTTGGTGGATTCCAAACGGGACCAGCAGATTATCTTCTAGGCCCAGCCTGCGAATGATTGAGCGAGGTTGGTACGAGGGAAACGACGGCCCCGCGGGCCGCGAAAAAACTTCATCATTTGAGGCCCTGATTCGGGAATCGGAGGTATTGGCGGTCGAGCGAGGCGAAGATGAATATGGCGACAAGGTTCTGACGCGTGTCGATCAACTTGCCGCCGCCTATGAATCGGAGTTGGGTGATATGGATGTCGAAAAGCTCGGGACAATAGTTGGCGACCAAACCATGTCTCCGGCGGCGAGATTCTTGGTTCTATGCACATGGATTCGCATCCGGCGAGACGTAGACGAAGCCCTGTTTGAGAGTTTGGCGGGCGCTGATATCGTCACAAGACCGATTATGCCATTCGCCAGTTATTCCTCAGATGCAGGGGATGTTCCGTCACGGTTTGCAAACAACCTTGCCGGACCTCACGGCGGCGGGTGGGAGTTAGGTTTGGCGCCGGGACCGTTAGATCGGCCCTATCAGCTGGTGTTAACGCCTCGGACCAACTACGGAGACCCTGCCGTCAAGGCGCACAGTCTATTGCCTCGATACGGACGAACGTGGTGGATTATTGATACAGACGTCGACCACCTCGGGCAGCTTCGAATGCTTGAACGAGGATGGTACCATCCGATACAGACGGCAAGTAACAACGCCCCACCACGAGCGATCGACTCGCCGCGACCATGACGCTGACGAAGATTACCTCTCCGGACATTCGACCTGCCGGCCCGACCCGTACCACCTCCTGCGATCCGCTTGGCCCGAGCCTGCGGGGCCGACTATAATCGAAGTGGTATCACCCGGGCAGGTAGGGGCTCACGCATCCGCAATGTTCGAGAGTCAACTCGCCTCTTGATGCCTCCAAGCCGCTTTCGCCGCTTGAATGAGACATCTCCTCGCGAGTCAAACATCGCTCATAAAAAGTGCTTGTCCCCGGATTCGAATGGAACGAAAATCCTGAACGCCGCCTCCGCGATTGAAGGTCACTCACCCTCGTGACCGAGATTAACGATCCCAGTTCAAGACTTGCCACCGGACGCTACCGTTAGAAGCCGACGCAAATATTCGCACCAGCAGATCCGAAAGCGTCTAACTACCGCTGAAGCAAATCATGCCCCGAAGTCAACTCACTTGGCGGCTGAGCAGTATCGGGTATTGGATTACCCTGGTCAGCACGGCCTTGGCCGCGTTTGGGCCTGTCTACGGTGCCTGGACGTCCCTATTGATTTCGCTGCAAGCGGTATTCTGTTCCGTTATCGGCCGGCGATTAGAGCTGCGAGGTGCAGTTCTCAGTTGGGCGACAGCGATTATCCTGGCGGGGAGTACCACGTGGTGGGCTGGCAACTCCTATGCAAGAATAAGCCTAAAGGCACATTCAATTGAGACGATGGTTTACCGCCGACGTGCATCAATTGTCTCTGCCCTTCACCGCTATCGCCTCCGGAACGGTCATTGGCCATCCCTGTCGATTAGTAGTTCTTCCTCAGTTCCCTTACTGAGCTGGCGGGTGGCGATCCTGCCGGACCTGGGGTACCAGAGCTTGTACGAAAGATTCGACAAGAACAGCGACTGGACCAGTCCAGCTAATCGGCAGCTGTTGACAGAAATGCCAATTGAATTTCAACCGGTAAATGCCGATGCAGGCATACTTACTCCGGTGGCCGCACTGGCAACCTCTGATGGCAAATGGACGATTTCGGATACGACTCCCAACTCCGATTCAGACTGGCGCAACAGCAGAAACATCGCTTTCGTGGAACTTCGGGGTAAAGGCGTTCCTTGGACATCGCCCGCCGACTTACCGATGGACGCTAATGAAGCCGATGCCGAACAACTATCGAGCAGGCAGGCTGGGTTATTTCGACTTGATGGAGACTATGAATTTTCTCGGGCCCCAATGACAACAAGTGACATTGGCGTTCTAGCCTTTTTCGCGCTGGCCACCGCATTCGTACAGTTCCATCTGAAACAGTCGGCGAGTAACAACGCCCCACCACAAGCGGTCGACCGGCCGCAACCATGACGCTGACGAGAATTACCTCTCCGAACGTTCGACCTGACAGGCCCGGCCCGTCACAGCATGGGAATTCGCTTGTGACAGGTTTGCCCAGGCGGCTATAAAGGGAATTATCTCGCCGATGGCAACGCTTTTGACAGTTGATAAAGACGGATATGGCGATGGACGAAGCTGAGAGACTGCTGGCTAGTCTGGAGAGCGAAGAGCCCTATGAGAGATATTCCGCCGCGGGAAAGCTGGGAGAATGGTACGCCAAAGAACGCACCACGCCAGTTCCGCTAACGGATGTTGCTGAAAAGGTAGCTGACGTCAATCACCGGTACGGCAACGTCGCCCGACCATTTATCAGCTGGTTTACTTGGCGAGAAGAGACGCTTGAGGCTTGGCGTCGGCAGACCGATGTGCCACTCGGCGACTGGCTGTGCGACATCCTATGCCGGCAGCCGGATGTCGGGTTTGTGTTCGGTCCGATGGGCATAGGCGAGCTGGCCAAGCGATTCTTCAGGGAGGAAGCCACGAAAGTTGCTCGAAAAATGATGGCCGCCGGCGCTCCGTCCATGTGGGTCTGGAGAATGGCCGTGGCAGCAGAAAAGCCGACAATTGAAGGCAAGGAATTGCTGGAGCAACTAGTCGTCGTGGATGATCTGGAGACAGCTGCATCGGCTTCAGGTCAATTGGCCGCCCGATATCGCATCGTGCATCCTCGAGCAGCTGAGCGAGGATGGGTAGTGGAAGATCGGGTTGGCGAGTTTGTTTTGTTCTGGATCCGCTTACAGGAGGAAATTCCCGACCGAGTCTGGGGCTGGCGAGAAGACTTTGGTTCGTTCACTCGGCAAGACGCTTTGCTGAGAATCGAAGAGACCGTTCGCCCAGCGAAGTTAGGTGAACCGCTCCAGATTCTTTTTGAAAGCAATCTGCGATTTGAAGATTTCTATGTCGAGCTGTCTGATCCGAATTTTCCACTCTATGAACGATCAGTCTTTGCGAACGACTGGGTCACAGTGTTCTATCGATTCCTCCTTTCCCCCTGGAATCATGAAGTTTGGGCAAACCTGCCGCGGGTGAAACGAATTGCATCGGAGATGCCGTTCCATCCGAAGCAGACGGCAACTGACGGCGACCCACCACAAGCCGATGACGCACCCCGAACGTGACGCCTGCCAACAACGTAGCAGGTACCTCTCCGGACGTTCCACCTGGCACTGATCCGCCCCGCTTTCCCCTTCCCTTCGTCGACCGTCGTCACTCGCCCTGCCTCTGGCCCCGCCACAGTCGTGGGCTCGGCGACCTCGATTCTGAAATCCTTGTTATTTGGCTCGCCCGCCGATTGTGGGGGACCTGCGGCGTTCGGGCGAAGCGACGGACGGCGAAGGTGACGCACGAGGTGAAACGGGGCTCGACCACTCGCCGTGAGACGGAACTTGCGGACTCTCAGCCAGTTCATCCTGCGATGCCCACAAATGCCGCTGGAAGACGACCGCTTGCCTGGAGTGGTGATCTTTCTGCCTGCTTTCGCACAAGGGGCTGGCTCCGCGCTTCCTGCCCCATTCCCGTCGCCGTCGCCGTCGGTCGCTTCGCCATAACCGGGAGGCCCCCCAAAGTCGGTGGGGCAATCAAGTCGCCATCAACTGCCGGCCAACCAGCCCCACGACTTTGGCGGGGCCCAGGTGGCGAGCGATCGATGGCAGAGGCAGAGGGACGGCGCGCAGGAGCTCCAACCGCCCCATTCCTGGAGCCCGAACCCGAGGGAGCGACGCGCCGGTAAGCTGTCTATCGCTTACGACATCACCTCGACTCGCCAAGAGAAAGTCCGGCGGCTTGCCAGCTCGCAATTCGCCAGAATCGCCGAGCTAGATAACGTTGGCCGACCAAGAGAGTCAGAAACTACCCACAAATTCTGCCGAAGAGCCGGAAATTGGAAGCGTCCCATCGGCGCAGTAGAATGAGTTGAACCCGATGGCGTGGCCGCCGACCCACCTAACCGTGTGACTCGGCTCTGCCCCGAACCCGATCGACTGCATGCCGACCGGCGCCTGAATGTCGCTCAGGCCCGGAACCGACGACCACATTTCCACCTCCAGATTCATCAGAGATCCCTTACCCTGAGTCACCAAACAAGCCGCCTCTCATCGTTGCCCCGCAAGTGTCCGACTTCCGCTGCCCCATAGATGTCGTAGTCATTGAAGTTAGGCGATTGCCATGACGTTTCCGTTCAATCCATATGAGGAGGAGCTGGAACAACTAAACGAAACCATCCGCTTGTGGCCATCGGTCGATTTGTACTTGCGGCGTGCCTACATTTTCGAGTTTTTGAACGATCATGACCTGAGAATCGCTGACTTAACGTCAGCAATCGAGCTAGATCCCTCACGTGTGCGGGTCTACATCCAGCGTGGCATCGCGTGGAACCACATCCAGGAGTACGCTAAGGCCATTGCCGACTTCGGTGAAGCGCTACGCATTGACTCGTCTTCGTCCGTGGCGTACTGTGACCGTGGAATCTCTTGGTGTCACAACGAGGAATACTACCGAGCAATCGCCGATTTCGACTCAGCGCTGCGGATCAATCCGAACGGCGCATCGGCATACTTTAACCGCGGGCAATGCTATTCTTGCGTCGACAAATGGCAATTGGCGATTGCCGACTTTGACGCCGCGTTGCAAATTCGCCCGGACATGAGTCGCGTCCGCCATTGTCGCGGCCGTGCTTGGCTAGAACTGGGAGAATACGACAAGGCTATCGACGACTTTGACGAGGCTGTGCGACGTCCTCTGTCGACAGCCCAATATCGGATTTATGTTCGGTCCTGGGAGCATAGGCCAGCTAGCAAAGTGGTTCTTCAGAGAGGATGCAATTCAAGTTGCGCAAAAAATGATGGCTGCCGGCGCTCGACCCGGGCGGGTATACGCTATGGCTGTGGCGGCAGAAAAGCCAACACATGAAGGCCAGGAACTGCTGGAGCAACTCGTTGTCGTGGATGATCTGGATACGGCAGCTCTGGCTGCAGGTCAGTTAGCTGCCCGATATCACACCGTGCATCCTCGAGCAGCGCAACATGGATGGGTGGTCGAAGATCGAGTTGGCGAGTTTATTTTGTTCTGGCGTCGCTATCGGGACCGCGTTCCCGACAGAGTCTGGGCTTGGCGGGAAGATTTCGGTTCATTCACGCAACAGGAGGCCTTGTGTGGAATTGAGGAAATCATTCGTCCGGCCAAGCTAGGTCAACCGCGAGAAGTTCTCTTTGCAAGCAATCTTCAATTTGAACATTGCTACGTAGAGCTATCCGATCCGAAGTTTCCGCTCTACGAACGATCTGTCTTTGCGAACGACTGGGTCACGGTCTTCTATCGATTCCTCCTTCGGCCGTGGCGGCGAGACGTTTGGGCAAACCTACCGCGGGTTGAACGGATTGCGTCGCAGACGCCGTTCCATCCGCAACAGTCAGTGCATCTTGACGACCCTTCCCCAGCGGCCGAGGGAAAACGACCGTGACGCTGACGGAAGCTGAAACTGGCATCGCTCGGGACAATCGCCATCGCACAGGTCCCACCGTCTTCGATCCGACGGAAGTTCGCCGGGCCTTCAGTCTGCATGCCGTCCAAACCTAAAGGGGATTCCTGATCAGCACCGCCCATCGAGATATTGTCAAGAGTTGTGTTTTGAAAAAATTCTAGGCGGCGTCCTGCAGCAGTCCGTCAACGAAAATTTTTCCTTGGAGTAGTGGGGTCAACTTTTCGTGACCGTCGAGCTTTCGCCAACGCTTCTCGGCCGATTTCGCGAGTTTGAACATCATCGCCAGGCTGGCACGACGTGATCCGCACCCTTTCGTCTTGCGATGCCTCAGGCGGATCGTGGCGAATGTCGATTCGATCGGATTGGTTGTTCTCAGGTGCTTCCAATGTTCGGCCGGGAAGTCATAGAACGCCAGCAATACCTCGCGATCTTTCCGGAGGCATTCGCACGCTTTCTCATACTTGGCGGCGTATTTTTCCAGGAATCGATCAAAGGCCGTCTGGGCGTCAGCTCGTGTTTCCGCCATCCAGATTTCATGGATATCCTGTTTGGCCCTAGGCTGCACGCTCTTGGGCATGCTGTTGAGCACATTCGCCGTCTTATGAACCCAGCAACGTTGCTCGCGGGTTTCGCCAAAAACCTTTCGCAGGGCGGCCCAGAAACCCAGGGCTCCATCCCCGATGGCCAGTTTGGGGTCCATCTTCAAGCCGCGTCCCCTCAGGTCCAGCAGCAGCTCCGACCAATCCTGTTCACTCTCGCGATAGCCGTCGGCGACAGCCAGTAATTCCTTCTCCCCCTCGGCCGTCGCTCCCATCAGCACCAGGATGCACTGGCGAGAATTGGCCTCGTCTTCCAGTCGCACATTGACATGGATGCCGTCAGCCCAAACGTACGCGTACTCTTTGTCACTCAGGTCACGGCGGCACCAGGCTTCGTATTCCTGGCTCCACTGCTCTTTCAGTCGCACGACGACGTTGGGACTCAATCCACTGGCGTTCTCACCGAACAGGCCCTGCAACGCTTCCTGGAAATCGCCCGTGGAAATGCCTTTCAAGTACAGCCAGGGAATCAGTTCCTCGACCGACTTGCTGCGGCGGAGGTAGGCCGGCAAAACCGAGGAAGAGAAACGCACGCGGTTCTTCTTGTCGGGCGAATTATCACGTACACGAGGCTGATGCACCTCGAGCGCACCTGCTCCTGTCTGTACAGCCCTCCCAGGGATGTAGCCGTTACGGACTACCAGACGACGTCCGTCGGCATCCAAACGGTCCGAGTGCTGCAGGATGAAGGCGTTCACCTCTTCTTCGATGGCCGTCTGCAGCATCTGTTGAGCTCCTCGACGCACAATTTCATCCAGCGGGCTCTTGCCCTCAAACTGAGCCCGAAATGTTACGACCTCCGGATCCGCCGAAGGGGATGGATTCTTCAGTTCGGCCGTGGTAATCTTGCGCATGGCGTACTCCTCATGCCCTCGTCGGGCTGCTAGTGGAAGTTGAATCAACTAGCAGGATACGCCACCTTTCATTCATTTCAAAGAACACAAGTTCTGGTTATATCTCTATGTACCCATCCGATGCAGACGATGAATAGCGACTGCAGATCTGCTCCAATCGTCGTCCCGACGCACTCAATACGATTTGCGGCCAATCCAATTGGGGGCAACTAGGGATTTATCGCCTTCAGCATACGCAGACTACACCGAGCGATGCGAAAAAATTGACATGACGGCCAAATCAACCATTGCTCTCTTAGCGGCTGCGATTTCAATCGCCGGTTGCTTGGCGTGGCACTTCACTGCGCATCCAAGTGTGGACGACTTGAGCGTTGCCCAAATGTCTAGCTACGACGATGACCCCCTGAATGCATTTTGGTATATTGGAAGCGATGATCGTTATCACTATTTTTATCGTACGGAATGGATGGACAGACGTCATTACTTTCGCGTCTTGAAGTCCGAACTGAACATCGCAGCAACGATGACCCTCGATTTTGGCGCAGGTGGTATACATTTTGTCTATTCCGAGACGCCACCTCAACGTGCAGGCAGCACGAAGTAGACTGGTCTCAATCAAACGCTGGTTGCTACCTGAAGTGTAGCCATAATGTTCCCCCAGAAGTAGACGGCAAATAGCGACGACTCACCACAAGCGGGCGACGCACTGCGGCCGCGATACTGACCAAGACTGAAGGTCGCTCAGACGTGGTACCGACGAAAGCCAGTCAACTTTATGATTCGCCACACGAAAGATTCCTAGAAAACCCAAAAACCGTCTCTTATAACTGACCCGCAAGTGCCCTACTTCCGTTGAACAAGCCACTCGGCAGTGCACACTCATGACAAGACTCGCGCCGTCCCGGTGGCTTCGCCCGCAGTTTCGCTTGGCGACGCTATTCTTAGTCAGCATTGCGGTCCTAGGCGCGCTAGGATGGATCTCTTCGGCAAGACGAGAGTCGTACAGGCAGAAGCTTATTGGCGAAACGCTGAAGACCGGATTCAGTGCCACGGTCCTGTTTGGCGGCCCTTTCGACGAATATGGTGTTGACCAGCAGTGCTGGTGGCGCCGCGTAGCAAAGACAGTACTCGGCGAGCGAGTCTTGGACGTCTCTCTCTGCTACTCATCCGATTCGCTTCGGCAGATCGCAAGACTGCAGGACCTACAAGACTTGTACGTCATCGGTTTCTCCGAGCACGTCGAGGATCTATCGCCACTCGCAGGCTTGACGAGCCTAAACAACCTTTGGTTGCAGGATCTGCACGTCAAGAACATTTCAGGCTTGGGACCACTAGAGAATTTGGAGTCATTGGCTCTGTACGTGGACGGCCTCTCCGACATTAGACCATTGGCTGGATTAAAGCGTCTGCGGTACCTGTATATAAGCGCGCCGGTCAGCGACCTCACCCCACTATCCGAACTCCATGCCCTGACCGAACTGGAACTCAATCCGATTGCGACCAGCGATTTGCGGCCCTTAGCAAAGCTTCAAAACTTGACGGAACTGCGCATTCTGAGTATGACCGTGGCCGATCTGTCGCCGATTGCCAAGCTGAGCAATCTACGAAGTCTCAACATTAATGGGACAGCGGTATTGGACGTGACACCGATACTGGGCTTGACGCAATTGAACGAACTAACCGCTCGCGAAGCGACAATCGATGCCGAACAATGGAAACGAATAAAAGATGCCTTGCCGAAATGCAAGACTGCTCGCTGAACTCGCTTCATCCGCGAAGCGGGTGGCATCGGCCTTGCGCGCGTTGATATTGGTGAAGATCCTCACTCAATTCGCCGCGCATTCTATTTGACGTTGAGCACTGGAACTAGGATTATCGTCGCCGGTGACCTTGGTGAACTCAAAGACATGCCAAAGGCTGATTGGGAAGTGCTCAAGCAGATCATTGTAACCACTGCGAACGAAGCAAATGACGAGTTGGCACCTGAATAGCTCACATGCTGCTGGACCATCCCGGCGGCCGTTCCACCGACAACAGACGACAGACGGCGGCAATCTACCACAAGCGAACGAGGCACCGAGACGGTGACAGGGGCCAACCGCAACCAGGGATCTCCCAAGCATTCGGCCCGCCCCAGAAGCCGCTGTGTTAGCCCCCCGGATACTCGCTTGGCCCGACTCTACCTGGCCCCCAAGTTTCTAGCCGATTCCTGGTCAGAGCCGTCCAAAGCCTAGTATTCTTGCCCGTCCGGCGGGACACATCTGCAATTGGAAGCGTCCAGTCAGGGCGGTAGAATGAAATGGACTCGCTCGCGTGGCCGCCGAAGCGCTCCACCGCGCGTCTCAGCGCCACCGCGAGCCTACTCGACTGCGGTCCGCCCGACGCCTGAAGACCGCTCAGGCCCAGCACGGACGGACACAGATCCACCCCAAGACTCTTGAGAGAGCCCTTACTCTCAGGAACCGAAGAAGCCGTCACCTACCGTTGGCTTGAAAGTGCCCCACTTGCCTTGAAACAAATCAGATTGCGACACTCAATGACTACGCTTAAGTCGGTGCTACTCTGCATCAGCCGTCCGCAGTTTCGGCTTATTAGTCTGCTGTTTAGTTTCGCGTTCGTTGGATTGTTAATGAGTTTGCTGATGCCAATTGTGAATGCCGGTCGGCGAGACTCATCCTCGGTAGCACGGTTGCGATCGCACGGCTGCGATGTGTTTACTGTGTCTTGGTCAGAGGCACTACCCAGCGGCTTTCGGCCACCGATCTTCAATTGGCTGGCTGGCGAGCGAGCTGTAAGCGTAGTGTGTCCTAACGCGACCCAATTGATACTGGACGAGCTAGTCAATCTTCAAGATCTAAGTGAGCTATCCGTTGAGAGTGAAAGTGATGCATCGTTGGACTTGCGGACGCTCCGTTCGAATCAGTTACTCCGATGGTTATCGTTAGATGGTGTTAAATGCGACATGTCGCAAGTAGCGAAACTGCAACGACTGCAGTTGCTGGCATTGCATCGAATGAACGTGAGCGACTTGGAGTTCATAATTGGCATGCCGTCTCTCTCGAAGCTCGCCTGCGAGGAACTGCCCGTGAGCGATCTCGGGCCGATCGGAGCCAAGACAAATCTGGACGCATTGTACCTTCGACTCTGCCCAGTCAGTGACCTTACGGAGGTGGCAAAACTTACACGCCTAAAAAGGATCGATTTAATGGCTGTGCCAGTAAGTGACCTGGGCCCAATAAGTAGCTGCACTGAGTTGGAGTACGGCGCGTTTGCGAATCTGCCATGCAGTGATTTTCGCCCTCTTTTAGCATGCAAGAGACTCAAGGAGCTTAGTATTATCGGCATAGACCTAGGCGATTTTTCGTATCTATCCGAGTTAGTAGAACTAGAGTACCTGACCATCGGGCCCCTAACGCAGTCGGCTGCGGTCAAATTTGCGACTGAAGCGATTCGAATGGCGCTGCCATCATGCAGAATACATATCACCATCAATTAGCGATTCGGAGTACGTTATTGATTCTTACCAAGTGAATGGAAAACTTGCCCGCGGAAAGCCCAAGAAAACAGGTGTTATGCGGGATACCGGATTCCATTTCCAAAGTAAAACTCAGTAAGCGATCGGGAATATGCGACGACCTAGACCTTGAACAAGCGTAGTGTGAATTCGATTTCCGAGATTTTTCGGTCCGGGGACAAAAAAACTCGAAAATTCTCGGGGTTTTTGCGTACTTGGTTTGTCGCAACTTCCAATCACGCGGAACCCGAGGAGAACTTTCGAGTGAACACCAAAATACGACGACAGTTATCGACACGCAAGCGGGCTATTGAGGAGCGACTGGATAAAACAAAGTTCCCGAGCCAGTGTCCGGTGATGGCTGCGTCCAACATTCAATATGAGCTATCCGATCGTCAACAGGCGATCGCCGCGGGCGGACTGGGCCTGATTCACTCCCTGGTGAAGAACCTTGGTTTGGATCGGTCCATCAATGAAAACGTACCGCTGTTCAAGATCCGACTCCCCTATGCAGAGTCTGACCACGTGCTCAATATCGCCTACAATCTGTTGGCCGGCGGCACCTGTCTGGAGCATTTGGAGTATCGCCGCAATGATGAGGCCTATTTGAACGCCCTCGGCGCTCAACGAATTCCGGATCCGACGACAGCCGGAGACTTTTGCCGGCGCCATAGTGAGACGTCGATCTTGAAGTTGATGGACGTATTCAATGAAGTACGTCGCCGGGTGTGGAGTTGTCAGCCGAAGGCATTCTTCGACGAAGCGATCATCGAGGCCGACGGTACCATGGTCGAGACTCAGGGCGAGTGCAAGGAAGGGATCGATGTCAACCACAATGGGCAGTGGGGTTATCACCCGCTGGTCGTGAGCCTGGCGAATACGGGCGAACCGTTGTACATCGCCAATCGAGGCGGCAGCCGGCCCAGTCATGAGCGGGCTGCAGGGTGGCTAGATCGGGCGATCGACGTTTGCCGGCAAGCGGGATTCCGGCAGATTCGGCTGCGCGGAGACACTGACTTCTCACAGACCGAGCACTTGGATCGCTGGGATGATGACAAGGTACTGTTCGTATTCGGTTACGACGCCATGCCGAATCTGTACGAAAGAGTCGACGAATTAGGCCACGATTCGTGGCGACCGCTGAAGCGGAAGCCTCGATATAAGGTCCAAACCAAGTCGCGAACACGCCCGAAGAACGTGAAGCAGGAAGTGGTTGAGGAACGGGAATTCAAAGATCTACGGCTCGAATCGGAATACATTAACGAATTCCCGTATCGCCCCGGCGCCTGCAAACGGGACTACCGGATGGTGGTTCTCTGGAAGGCCATTGAAGTTCACCAAGGCCAGCAATATCTATTCGACGAACGGCGCTGCTTCTTCTATATCACCAACGATTGGGAAACTCCCGCCGAGGACATCGTGACGCAGCACGCCAACAAACGCTGTAACCAGGAAAACGTCATCCAGCAACTCAAGAGCGACGTCCTGGCACTCACGGCTCCGGTCGATACCTTCAACGGCAACTGGGCCTACATGGTGATGGCATCTTTGGCATGGTCGTTGAAAATCTGGGTAGCGCTATTGGTACCCGAAGGTCGTGGCGTCAGTTCAAAGCAGCACCAGGAGAAGCAGTCATTGTTGCGAATGGATTTCTCTACCTTTCGACAAGCGATGATCAATATCCCTGCGCAAGTTCTCCGCAGCGGACGGCGTCTGATCTATCGACTCATGGGCTGGAATCGTTGGCAGATCACGTTTCACCAACTCTGGGAACGACTTCAGCATCCGCTCAGATGCTGACGTCGGCTCACTGAAGCCGGAGTACGTACGCTCCGGTCCGCCGCCACGCCAAACCCAAAGAAAGATCCACCAACATGCCCACCATCAAACCCGAACCTCTTCGCGGCGACCTCGTCGCTCTCGTGACGCTGCGCGCCGCCGCAGCCGCCAAGAACCATTCCCCCCTACGCTTGTTTAAGGCCTAGAGACAGCGACCATCTTCAAATTTATGCACTAATTGAACGCTTCGCTCTCGATTCCTTCAGAGATCGGGGCCAGCCTCCAAGTGCCCAGGATTTCATAGGTATTGTTCGGGTGTTCAATGACTTGACCAAAGGCCTGAGATCTATTGGTGTGGCTTGCGATTGGTGAAACGGAGTCGAACTCTGCGGACGAGGCACCGAGACCGCGATGCCGACAAAGGCTGTAGTCGGTATTTCTACCGACACTCGCCCTGACAGGCCCGCCGTGACACCCTGGACGCCCTCTTGCCCCGAACCTGACTGACTCTCAAACGTACAGGAGATCCTGACCAGAGTTATCCATCGGCTGACGCACACGCCGAGAACGCCACTAATGAAGTACGAAGCGCCCATCGGACGCGGTAGAATGCGTTTGACACGAGCGCATCGCTGTCGCCCTACCTGACCGTGTGTCCCAGCCCGGCCATGAGCTGACGACGGTAGCTTGGCCGAGGGGGTCGTTCGTCCACTCTTTAGCGTCCTAAGAGCAGTCGGGATCTTGAATTGAGCACAATCAACCATGACGCGAAAGATCGACCCATGGTTACGATTGGATACGCTTTGCGCCGAGGCGAGGAAAAGATACTTGCCTAATGGGTTGCTGAGCCCCGACCACGAACTGGAAAGGCCGTTTGCAAATGTCCTGAGAGAGATTGGCCCGCAAGACGCAGCAATTCTTTGGCACGAAGGTTGCGCGATCCTGGCGGAATTGAGAGGTGACTTGCGAAAAGCAGCGTATCATCGCAGTTGCGAGATCGCGGCCATGAAGAGGCTACACGAGATAGTGCGGGAGACAATAAACGACCCACAGGCTGCTGCGGGGGTCTTGAGTGATCGTGGACAAACTGAATTATTAGAGCGGATCCGAATACTGGAAAAGCTTCGGACACATTAGCCGCTGGTATGATTGCGATTCGAAAGGCTACGGTGAATTGGCCGCCACCACGGCTAGTCAACTCATCACGCGCTCGTCAGGTCGATCATTCCTGATGAACGTTACTCAAGCGAAATCGAAGCCAACAGGAAAGCTGTCGTCCCACTCAAAACAGACGTTGACTGGCGACGGCTTTCCGGCAGCAGGTGACGCAAGCGGCCTACGCGCGCCATCCCGACCGGTTCGTCAAAGGCTGCCCACGCCCTAAGCAGGTGCCGCCAGCAGTGTGGATCAATCCACCAGCGGCAGCGGCAATCAGCGAAAAAAATGGGCTTCGGGCGCTGGAATGCACCTAGAAGCCCCTGGCGTCATTGACGCTCCCTCGGCTCGGCTATCTCTCGTCGAGTTGCGTCGTGCGCAGTGCTCGACTCCGTTTCACCAAGCCCAAATCAAACCGATAGATCTCAGACCCTTGGTCAACTCATTGAACACCCGAGTCATGCCTCAAAAACCCCGGGGGTTTGGGGGCTGGCCCCCATCTCTGAAGAAATCGAGAGCGCAGCGATTCAGTTAGTACTCTAATTTCACGATGGCAGCTGTCTCAAGGTTGTTGACATATTCCGGGTTGTATGGTTCGGCGATTCTTGGCAGTTGCGTGCCGGAAAGCGGCCGGTTTTTCTCCTAACGAGCTGATGCCTAGCCGTAAGGGAGAGGCAGCTTAGCGACTCGTCGCTCCCTCCGGCTCGGACTCCAGGAATGGGGCGGGGAGAGCCCCTGTGCGCAGTCCCTCTGCCGTCGCCATCGGTCGCTCGCCACCTGGGCCCCGCCAAAGTCGTGGGGCTGGTTGGGCGGACGGCGATGGCGACTTGATTGCCCCACCGACTTTGGGGGGCCTCCCGGTTATGGCGAAGCGACCGACGGCGACGGCGACGGGAATGGGACAGGGGGCTAGGAGCCAGCCCATGGTACTGACGAAGATAGAGGGTTCACCTCCATGGCTTGGCAGACTATGCGGATCCTGCACGACTCGATATCTGTGCGCAGCGTCTGCCGTTCATTGGCCCTCTGAATTCCGTCTCCTGGCGAGTGGTCGAGCCCCGTGCCACACCTTTCCAGAGCCCGAGCCCGACAGAGCGCTGTGTCACGAAGGCATGCGATTTTACTGCGAATCGGCTGATGTTCCCACGAATTCACCCACAGATTCTGCCGAAGAGCCCCAGTTATAAGTCATCGCTGATCAAAACTCGATCTACAATGCGGCGTTGCCGCAACAACTCACTCACCAATGGCTGCTGGTCCGTACTGACCTGGCAAGGCCAATCTGAAGTGACTCCACAAATCCATACTGGCGATATTCGTAATACGGACCGATCGGCTTGATAGCTTCAAAGGCCCTAGGGTCCTGGTGGACAATCACGTCCGGTTCGGCCTGAAAATCCACCTGAACTCGCTTCTGAATCTCGGCCGACTCAGCCGGCCACTCGTAGCCATGCTGGCCTCCAATCCGAATGGCCGTCATCTGGCCGTTGAGTGGCTGTAGCGGATCCGTTGGCATCGACACCCGTTCCAATTCGGCCCACGAACGCGGCCATCGGCCTTCTTCGGCAATGAATTGATCCACCAGACTCAGCGTAAATAGCCTCGCTTGCAGATTCTTCTCCGCTCGGACGGCCCCCCAGATCGCGCAGAACGCTATCCCGATCCCGCACACCGCCGCTGAAAGTACAAGCACCACCATCGACCGCTTAACCAAGAGCCGCCAGGACCGGGAGCTTGTCGATTCTTCTGACATATCGCTTACCCACCATTCGACCGCCGACAGTCCGCCAGCTATTCTAACGCTGCCAAGCCACAAGAGCAAAGACTGCGTGGTGCAGACCAAGCCACGCTGCCGGACCGCGGGTTTCGCAAATTCGCTTCTCCGCTGAGAAAGGTAGTTTCGGCCGAAGGTATCGGTTGGCGGACAGCCGGGACCGGACAACTCCCAGTACGACATCCCGGCGAGGAGCGACTGCCCACAAGCAAAGCTCCAGATACTACTGCAAGATCGCATTACCCATTGACATTCCACGGCCACGGCACACTAGAATGAAACGAAGTCCAAGACTCAGAACTTGCCCCTTAGCACTGAGGCGACGTGGTAACCGACTTTGCCATCTACCTGATGATTGTGCTCGCCACGGTCATTTCGGGCCGGTTAGCCGGAATTCCTCTTCTCATTTGCCTCTGGGCAGGAATTGCTTTGCAACCGGTCGGCTTCTATCTCGTTCAGAATGACCTCATACGTACAGGGATTTCCGATGCCATGTCCATGGACATGCGTCTCGCAGCCCTGCTGGTCCCCATCGCGTTCGTGGTCTTGGCGGGAGGACTGAGCCGCATCGGCCACACCTTGAAGCCGAAGCTGCCAACCACAAGAAAGTGCCTCCAACTGTCGCTTGGCGAGCTGCTCATGGTTTTGAGCGTGCCTTTACCATTGTTCTGGCTCTTCTACCCGCTGGACTTTCATTCTCCACACGATTTCCACCTCCCTTACTTGGTCCGAGTCTACGATGCGTTTTATATCTCAGCCGTCGACTTGCGGTCGGTCACCGGCTGGCATATCGACCACACCCTTGCCGTCTTGCATTCCCAGCATCCGCAAAGAATCGGTCTGCCCGCACTAGCCGTGGCGATCATCGCCTTCACGATCATCTCGGCATTAGCCACGGTCACCCAGATGTTGGTGGCAAACCGAGGGGAGCGGTGGTATCAGATGAGCGTTGAGCTCCGCAGGGCTGTTGCCGCGTCTGGCCTTGCGAGCGTCGTCACCGCAATCGTGTTGCTGTTGCTTGTAACTCAAGGCTTCGTCTTGGTCGATCAGCTGTCCTATCGGATGTTCGTACCTGGAATAGCCGGGTTGATCGCGATACCCGTCATCATCGCAGTCAAGTCCTATCTGCGGCACAAGACCGCTATCCGTTGAGATTGCCGAGCCCGACTTTGAATATGAGGCTCGTCCGCAGAATCTGGGTGTAGACTCCGGCTCCAGCAGTCCACCAAATCCGTAAGTAGATTCGAGATTTGAGTATTGACCCGGCTAGATCATGGCCGAACGACTTTCTCTTTGTTGGTCTGATTGAACAAGTAGTCCCCAGCGGCGGCGAAGAAGAGGTCGAGGTCATTGCCACCGTAGAGAATGTCCGAGGCGTTGTCGTCACGAACCGTGGTCGCATTCAGCACTTT
The DNA here is from genome assembly GCA_046349895.1 of Pirellulales bacterium. Taxonomy (GTDB): domain Bacteria; phylum Planctomycetota; class Planctomycetia; order Pirellulales; family Pirellulaceae; genus JAXMBJ01. Next base: position 337,356 of record JAXMBJ010000006.1, read on the forward strand.
GGTGCCGTTTTTGCCACCGCCGTTGAGCAGATTGGCAACTCGGCCGTCGTAGCCCAGATCCGTGCGAGACCATTCCTGCATCACTGCGGCGAGGGCCGCCAGGTTTTTGTCGAAATCCGTCCTACCTCCGATCAGTACCGTCTGTCCGGATCCTGCAATCAGGGCATCTTGGTCTGCTCCACCGATAAGAATATCCCGGCCGCCGTTCCCCTTCAGGACGTCATTGCCCGCCTGGCCAATTAGAACGTCATTGCCTCCGCCGCCGACGAGTCCATCGTTGCCAGCGCCACCATCCAGAACGGAGGGCAGCGTCACATTGCTGGCAATCTGCAGAATGTCGTTGCCGTCTCCGCCAAAGACAATCAGCCGCGCGATGTTCGCCAGGCCCGTTGCACCGCTATAGCGGTACTTGTCCAAGTTCGCTTCGGTAACATCGATTTGCAAAGTCCCCTTCGTGGAACCGGGCTTGACACTGATCGTGTCGTTGCCGACCGTGCCGCCAATGAAGATGGCATTGCGACTGGGGTCGAGCGGGTCCGGCTCAACGGCAACGGTCTTCACCGTCTGAGTCAGTGCTGTGGAGCTACTGCCGGCGTAGCTGCTGCTGCCAGAGTAAATGGCAGTCAGCGCATGCGGGCCGAGCGAGAGCCCGGCGGTGCTGAACGACGCTTGTCCGGCCGTCAGTGAAAGCGTGGTCAGAGTTGTCGCCCCGTCTTTGATCGTCACAGCCCCAGTTGGAACTCCACCACCGGACTGCGGCGAAACCGTAACGGTGAAGCTAATCGTTTGACCTGGCACGGATGGATTGGCCGTCGACACGATGGAAGTCGTCGTGCCGTTGTTTGCGCCGGTGACCGTGAGCGTGCCGTTGACATAAGTTATGGCGTAGTTCGCTGCCACAGCGCCACTGACCGTAATTGGATAGTCACCAGGTCCGCTGGCTGTCGTGGCGGTAGTTTCCAGTACAGGCTGTGTCGCAAGGCTCGCGTTGGCATCACCATTGACAAATCCGTTTGCCGTGTAGGTCAACGGCGGATTGACGCTGCCTTGCGGCTTGCTTTTGTTGTCGGCAGTGATCGTCAGTGGAGCCTGGGCTACATTCAAACTAGCACCGACGTAAGTGATCGCGTAGTTCGTTGAAGCGAGCGTCCCCGCCGTGATCGGGTAATTGGCCACGCCGCTCGACGCCGTCGCCGTGGTCGCCAGCGTGCCGGTGAACGCGGTCGCCAGAGTGTCGCCGTTCACCAGAGGTGAGGCCGAGAACGTCAGCACCGGCAACGCCGCGCCGTAGACCTTCGTCTGGGGGTCAGCGATCACCGTGACTGACGCCTGAGTGACGCTCAGATTCGCACCGACGTAAGTGATCGCGTAGTTCGCTGAAGCGAGCGACCCTGCCGTGATCGGGTAATTGGCCACGCCGCTCGATGCCGTAGCCGTGGTCGCCAGGCTGCCGGTGAACGCGGTCGCCAGAGTGTCGCCGTTCACCAGAGGTGAGGCCGAGAACGTCAGCACCGGCAACGCCGCGCCGTACACCTTGGTCTGGGGGTCAGCGGTCACCGTGACCGACGCCTGAGTGACGCTCAGATTCGCACCGACGTAAGTGATCGCGTAGTTCGCTGAAGCGAGCGACCCTGCCGTGATCGGGTAATTGGCTACCCCGCTCGACGCCGTGGCCGTGGTCGCCAGGCCGCCGGTGAACGCGGTCGCCTGAGTGTCGCCGTTCACCAGAGGTGAGGCCGAGAACGTCAGCACAGGCATCGCCGCGCCGTAGACCTTCGTCTGGGGGTCAGCGGTCACCGTGACTGACGCCTGAGTGACGCTCAGATTCGCGCCGACGTAAGTGATCGCGTAGTTCGTTGAGGCCAATGTCCCCTGTGTGATCGGGTAATTGGCTACCCCGCTCGACGCCGTAGCCGTCGTCGCCAGCGTGCCAGTGAATGCGGTCGCCAACGTGTCGCCGTTCACCAGCGGCGAGGCCGAGAACGTCAGCACCGGCAACGCCGCGCCGTAGACCTTCGTCTGGGGGTCAGCGGTCACCGTGACCGACGCCTGCGTGACGCTCAGATTCGCGCCGACGTAGGTAATGGCATAGTTCGCGGCGGCGAGCGTTCCTTGCGTGATCGGGTAATCGCCGACCCCAGTGGATGTGGTGACCGCACTGGCCAGCTCACCGGTAAAGGCCGTCGCTACCGTATCTCCGTTGACCAATGCCGAATTCACGAACGTGAGCATCGGAACAGCGGCGCCATACACTTTCGTCATGTCATCGGCGGTGATCGTGACGGGGGCTGGCGTCACCAATTGTGACACGCTACCGCTGGAGCTTGCGAACGTTACCACGTCCTGGATGTACAGAGCCGTGATGAGATGATTCGCGGCGTTCAGGCCGCTCGTGCTGATGGCCGCTCCGCCGTTCACCAGCACCTGAGGCGCGCCGAAATTCACACCGTCGATCTGGAATTGCACTTTCCCTGTGGGCGTCCCTGAGGCCGAAGTGACGGTTACCGAAAAGTTATCGGTCTGGCCGTAGACTGAACCGGCGGGACGATCCGACACCACGACCGTCGTCGTAGGCGAAGCCGTACTGGCGTTAAGCGCCGGACCGCCCGGATCGAATATGATGCCATTACCCGACAAGTCCAGGTCACCACGGCCGCCGTCCAGCAAGTGCAGGATGACGGTGTCCCCGTCAATCTCCATACCTGTGGCACCGTCGTAAAGAAAGTCATACCAATAGTAGGTGAAATCCGCCGGATTGAATCCAAGCTTGAAATAGTCAGTGACCAATGATGTGTCGGTGCCCGCAATGATCAGATCCGCCGCCCCTCCCTCATCCACTCCTTCAATCGTGAAGTTGAAGAAGCCGTAGGGGAAACTGAAATCGCTGGGCGGGAGCACCCCTGCGCTGACGTCGGCCAGTGTTTGTACGCTCAGGCGAGTCCCCACGGGCGAGGTCAGCTTGATCGTCGTCCCTCGAATCGCATCAGCGACGATTGCGACATTTGCGGCGGAGTTGATCGACCAATCGATCTGCGTGTATCCAACGTGCCCCTGCGCATCGCTGGCATTGATCACCACAAAGGATTCAAAAGGACTGTAGCTCTGAGCCCCGATGGTGCCAGTGATTCGACCGGTCGTCGGATTGATCGACAACCCTTCGGGAAGACCAAAGGCCGAAAACTCGACAGGACTCCCCAGATCACGCAGCAGCGGAATCGGCAGGTCAACAACATCCCCATAAATGCTCGTGATCTTTTCCGGACTCGTAATCACAATAGCGGGCTCAATGACCCAGTCAAATCTCAGCGAGTACGTGTAATGGAACGTATTGTTGGTGAACGTGACGATCGGATGATATGGAGAATTGGCGTCAGCATTCAGGTCAATCCGCCCACCAAAAGTTCCTGTGGCGGGCGTGAACGTTACTCCGGGAGGCAATCCGGCGACCTCCATCGTGATATTCGCCCCGTACGGATTCGAGATGCTGATCGGGAAATCCACAGGCTCATTAACCGTATTCAGTCGACCGAACAATCCAAAGACAGAGAATCCCGGCAGCACATTGATATCAAACCGTGTCTCCACCGTTCGTTGCGAATCGAAGGCGTTCACGATCACGTGCCAGAGCGTCGTTGAATTCGCAAGGTTGTAACTGAAGATTGACCCGGAGATTTCTCCCGTATTGGGATTGATCGTCAGATTTCCTGGCAAACCGATGGCCGAGTACCTCACGGTGCCAACGTTGTTGATCACCGCTATCGGGATCGAGATCGGCACCAGTTCAGGCAGCGATTGATTGCCCGGGTTGATGAGGGCGAAGGTTTTAATGGCCTGCCAATCGAAGCTCTGTTCGGCCGTACGTGTGCCGTCCGTCACCGTAATGACCACTGAGTACGGCGGTTGCGACTGCGTCCCGTCGGGGATGACACCGCTGATGACGCCGGTCTGTCGATTTATCGTCAATCCCGGTGGCAGGCCCGTGGCGCTGTACGTCAACGTGCCGCCATAAGTGTACTGAGCGACGATTGGCAACGAGATCGTCGTGCCGACCTGACTGGTCTGGTTTCCCGGATATTTAACGATCAACCCCGTATCGGTAAACCAAGAGAAACTCGTGGAAGCAGCACCGGTGGCATCGACGACCGTGATGGTAATGGTGGTGAATTGCAACTCGGTAGTCGGCGTACCGCTTAAGACGCCAGTCGTAGTGTCCAGCACGATTCCATCCGGCAAACCCGTCGCAGAAAACTGCCTTGTGCCGTCGCCGCCGGTCGCGGAAATCGCCAGGGGTCCGAAGGGCTTGAACACCTGAGTCACAACGTCGGCGGGTTTGGTCACAACCAAAGGAGCCGTCGTCCCCGACGACTCCAGATTAAAAGCATGGCCGGCAGTCCCGCCCGACACGCGCGGCGCTCGTTGATTCGGCAAGTCGATCACGTCACTGCCTGTTAACATGCCCGCTTGATAGTAAATGGTGTCCGTCCCCGCGCCGGCATCGAGGTTTCCGGCCAGAGAGCCAGCGGGAGAAAAGTAGAACTTGTCGTTACCGGAACCACTTACGATATTCTTCATTCCGGAAAAGGTCACGAATTGACTTAGCACCCCACCGTTGGCCGCGTTAACATTCCATATACTGGCCACATCCGGACCAACGAACGTGTTGTTGCCGCTACCCGCTTTAAGCCGCAGGGCGTAATTCGTCCCCTTCAAGGTAACGGGGACCGCAGTCCAACCCGAGACGGTCGATTGATCGGCGGTCGCCCGGGCCAGGATTAAGGTCTTGGCCGCACTGTCGGCCGAATTATCCAACGTCACGGCCGCAGGAACTGTAGTCCCTGTGACATCGATCGTAATCGGCCCGACCAGCGATTGCGTCAGTCCGCCGCTCCCCAGTATCAAGGGCTGCGTCGATCGATGACGAATCTCCAGTGGATTGGACGTCCTGGCGATAGTCACCGCGGCTTCGCCAGTATCAATGAATGTTGTCATTGCTGGGGTGTCATTGACTCGCAGGGCATATGTAAACCCACTCGGCAAAACTTCGGCAAACCCCAATAGAGAGAGATTCGTGCGGTTCGCCTGAAATCGGAATACATCGGCTAAGCTAGCGCCACTCCCCGTCGAAATCCGGCCCAGCCCGCCGGGAGCGCTGTCCAACGTTAAACCGTCACCTTCGCGAGTCATATCGACCTTGAGGTCGGTGACGTCATTCGGACGGCTCGGATCCGGAGTGATCAAAAACGCCGGAGTGAGCGGGCGGTAATTGGGGTAATAGGTAAACGTCACCGCATCGGCGCCCAGAATATTCAGGCCCTGGACTCGTAACGCGGACGCACCTGGTGCGCGGCTGGGATCGTAAATATCCACCGTGCCGCGAGCTCCGGCATACAGGCTCATATTCCCGGAACTGTTCGAGATCAGATAATGGCTATTAGGCGCTCCGAGTACATCCACGTGCGATGTGAGATCGCGATTCCAGAGAATTCTCCCGATCGAAAGCCCCGACAGCGCAACCGCGGAAGTAGTGATGTCGGCAGCGAACTCTGCGTTTCGCGAAACTGTATCCAAGTGGTCGTCGATCGTGACGGTACCGCTGCTGAAGAACCCGAACGGGGTGCCGAGCCAAACATCTCCCAAGATCCCAGTCATGGAGCCGTTCTTGCCAACGCTCAATGACGTCGTGCGGAACTCGCGACGAATGACCGACGTATCCGCGTCGAATCCCACCGAGTTCAGCCGCACCGTCCCGGTGGTACCCGTGATCGACGTGGCTCCAATTGGCACATTGGCGACCGTCTCAAACGCAGTGGTGAAGCCCGCGCCGGAGTTCGAGATATTGAGTGACGCTGCGCCGTAGGATTGCAACCCGACATACAGGCCCGGGTAACTCCTGCCAAACGGAACCGAGTAGTCTGCCAGGTTGGCAAACCGGATCACTCCACCGGTCACGCCGGTTAGCTGAGTGTCGGTGAGCTGAATCGCGGGCAGTACGGCAGGAACCGGGGCGCCAAGCGTGGTCGTCGCGAAAGTCGCGCCGATGTTACTCAGCGTAACATCCCCGGTCACGCTCGTGAGCAGGTCCTTAGTGAGCTTCGGGACAAAGTTCACGGCGCTGCGACCGCGGTTCCCTTGAATCTCCAATGGCCCAAACGATGCATCGACGGAGATTGAGTCAAAGCTGGTCGCGGCACGCAGTGGGTTCAGGATGTAGCGAATACTGGCCGCAGTGCGATTGTCGATCCGAAATCCAGTTCCGAACTGAATGAGTTGCGACTGCAGGAGGGTGAAGTCGGTATTCGGCCCGAAAGCAACCCGATTGCCGGCGGAGATGGCCGTACCGATTAAATCTCCTTGATAGGTTTCGGCATATCCCAAATGGAACGCGACCTGACTGCCAGCATCCCCCGAGATGTCTCCAAAGAAATTCAGAAACTGCGATTGGGACGAGTCATAGATAAGTATTCCGCGCCCTGCTCCTGTGTAGTTGTAGGAGATCGAGTGCCAGTCATCCACATCAGTCGGCCCTCCGGCATAACTCGTGGCCCCGATGACGTCGCCGGCCTCCGTGACCGTGCCGTCCGTATTGAGCTGCCTGCCGACGAAAAGGCTTAAATTGCCGTTGACCTCCAGGACTTGCTTGGCCCGGTTGCCCATGAGATAGACGCCAGGCGACTCAAAACCAACTACAGCCGGCAGCAGGTTTCGAATGAGCACCTTCCCTTCGGTAAGTGGCGTTCCCGAAACGGCAAATCGATCGGCATTCCCTCCCGTTAGCGTCAGGTCCTTGCGGAGCGACGACGCGGTCAGCGTCTTGAGGGCCCCCGTGCTGGTGAGCCAAGAAACCGTATTCGACGTCAGCGACAGGATGTTAGGCTGCATGCCATTGCGATCGTCGACTTCAAGCTGCACCTGATCGGCCGAAACATTGCCTTGGATATTGCCTATGACACCGTTGCCAACGTTGAGTGTTGTCAGCGCGTAGGGACTTACAACGACCGTCGAAATGGGAACTTCTGTGGCGATGCCGCTTTCGTTGGCATTTTGCGTGTACGCGAAGTTTCGGTTATCGCTGTGGACGGCAACGGACAATTCCGGATGAACGTTCGAAAGTACGATATTGCTTTGGCCAAACGAGATCCGCGGAATGTCGTAAGGAGTTCCCCAAGTGTGAAAGCCGTTGTAGCTTACGCTCCCTGTCACAGCGAACTTAAAGGCCTGTTTGAGACTCCGCACATAGTCGTAGTCCGGACCCGTGACGTTGAACTGAAACGTCCCCCGCAGCTGAGAAGCGTCCAGCCGCACGTCGTTATTCGGAGCGACTGGGTGCGTATCGACGAGCCACCCGCGAGCCTTACCGGAGTATTCTCGAGTATTGTCGAATGGCACACCATTGAGAACACCGACCTGATGGTAAGTTACTGTCAAGTCTGCCGCCTCACTGGGCATGATGATGCCGTATGGCTGCTCAAGGAACGGGTTGGGCAAGCCGCCCAGCCCCGCCGAACTCCATTCCGCCTTCGTTACGTTGGCGAACAAGAAGAACGTCGGACGTCCCCCATCGTCCCAGCTATAGATCCTACCCGAAGCCATGCCACTAACGGTCGCGAAAATAGACGGATTGCTGGCGATATCCAGTTGATTCGTCTGCGAAGCGGTGATCAGTACAGGCGACGGAATACTCACCGCCAGCGAATCTTGCGGCATCGAACCGAGAAAGTGGACGTCGTTACCAATCGACAATTGCGAATGGTACTCGCTGATCGGAGTCATCGTGCTGGTGCCGTACCGGCCGGCAATGGTAATCTTGTTCGGTGCGGCCGCGTTCGTGCCGGCCAGGCGAGCCTGACCATCAATGAAAACGCTCGAGAGAGGGCCCTGCTGCAGCGTCGCGTCCACCGTTCCCCCGGGAAGATAGACGTAGAACGAATCGGATTTTCCATACCCGCTCACACCCACGGTAAGCCCCACGGTCGTGTTGGCAACCACAAATCCGCTAGGTTGCGACGGACTCGCTCCAGGCGGCCGACTGCTGGCAATCGTGTACTGCGCGCCGGCCGGGTCGTTATCGCCGTCAAACACAACCTGCGACGGGCCGTCGCCCACGTAGTCGAATTGGATCGTGCTTTGGATGTTGATCAGCCGTTTCAGACGTTCGACGGTACGGTCAAGCAGCATTCGCTGGCCGGCGAAGACCGAAAAGTTCCCCGTCATGGCGATCGGCACTGCCCATTTCACAATAAATATGGAATCCTGGACGCTCTTGGATTCATTCTCGATCTTCAGCGACGTGATGCTGGCCGGCGTCGCTTCGAGATTAAAGTTATCTCCGGCACCCGCCTTAATCGACATCAGGCCATGTAGGCCGCTGTAAATGAGTTGCGGCGTGACTCCTGGAATGGCCGGCAGAACCCAGCTCCCGAAAGTCGTGGGATTGACGTTGAGCAGGCTACCGACGGTCGCCGACGAGTTGTCTACGGCGAGCTGCACGTTGCTGATGTTTACATCGTGCTGAATCAACGCCAACTGGCCTGTACCGAATAGCAGGTCACTCGTGGTGTTCTGGCCAAAGATACTTACCGACGCATCGGGGCTGACGTGGCTGAGGGTCAGGTGATCGATCGCCGAAGCGTCACCGAGCATCCGCAAATTGAAGACACCATGCACGCTCGACGCGTCGACCGTGACTGTATTGGCCCCCGACAGCGCTGCGCCGACGTCCACATTCAACGTATCTAGGACAGTTTCTCCCTGAATTCGGAACGAAGTGTAACCGGCCACCGTCATCAGCACATCGCCTCCCACGTTCGAGACGACGATCTGCCCGTCCGCTCGCCCCGGCAACACGATACTCACGGTCTCGCCGACGCTAGTGGCCCGCGTGGAAGTATCGAGAATGAAGTTGCCGGAGGTGAATCCCAGCGGATCAAAATCGAGCGATCCGCCGTGGGCTCGCAGCGTCAGCCTGTCGGCTCCACCAAAGCCGATGACGCGCACCGCCAGTCCGGTGGTGCTGTTCACGATATCTGCGCCATGTTCGATGACCGTCTTCGTTGGCTCCTGCGGATCAGGATGCGAGTTTTCAAACGGATGCACCGCGACATTAGCCGACAAGCTCCCTGCCCGGGTTTCGAGATCAATTGAGCGTGCCGTGGAGAATGCCGCGACGAGATTCATCGTAAGCTGCGTGATGCCTGCCACCGACAGGTCGCCCACGATAAAGTTGGTCGAGCTGTCCTGGGCGCTGATGAACACATCCCCGAAATGGCTCATCAACAGATGTACCGGCGCATCACCCGGAGCATTCGTGATTGCCACATCAATCGCGGCTCCAATCGGCGTCAGGCTGATCTCGAACGTATTCGGGTTGCCCAGGATTTGCAGGCTGTTATCGGGCGAGTCGCCACCGCTGACCGTAGCGCTTTGCAGCACGGGCGCATCCACCACGATCGTATTGTGTCCCGCGCGGCCGTCAACAGTATTGGTGCCGCTGCCGAGGACGATGGTGTCGTCGTCGGCACCGCCGATGAGCACATTGCTCCCCTTTCCACCCGAGAGCGTGCTCGCGAGCAGACCGCCTCGCAGCTCAGCGGTTCCGGTCCCCCAGTAAGCGAGATTCGCCGCGCCGCTGCCGCCCACGATCTTCACATCGGAAGTGACTCCGGGCAACACGTTCACAATCAGCTCGCCCAGCTCGTCGTAGGCCTCAATCCGACGCACGTTCTGGATCGTTTGCGACTCACCGAACGCACTGACGATAATATCTTCGCCCCCCAGCGGGTTGTCTGCTTTGTGCCGAATCGTAAAGTTTTCGTCGCCATCGATTTGGTCAAGCCCTTGGCCGGTCCGCAAATTAGCATTTTGACCGAGGTAGAGCGTGATCATGCCCTGCGCGTCGGGCTGAGATGCCAGCACCGGTGGCGTCACGTCGCCAAAGTAGACCAAGACCGTATTGGCGATATCGAACCGCTTACGTATCCCGTAAAATTTCCCCAGGATTTCGGTGCCGATGCTGACTTGGACGCCGAGATTTCCGTCGAGCTCGCCGCTGGTAACAAACGCTTTGCCGCCGTCGAACTCCGCAAAGCGAAGCTTTCCGTCGCTATTGGGGTCGGCGATTGTGATGCTGACCGGTGATTCGCCAAGGTCGGTGGTGTAGAGCCCGCCGGCGACAGTAAAGTCAAATATTCCGGCCGAACCTCCAGCGAACGCCTCGAGTCCGCCCGCGATCTTGAAGTAGGAAGTGTCAGCGATATAGAACCCGTCGGTGATATCACTGAAGATATCCGACGTGTTGCCCTCTGCCAAATGGTTTATCAGCCTGCGGAGACCGAAGGTGTCGTACGCAAACTTCAGATGCATGTTGATATCGGCGGTGCCACGGTAATTAATGGGCATCCCATAGGCAGAAAAACCGGAGGCTCGCTGGCTATCCAAAGTCAGATCAGCGTCCGCTTTCAGAAAGAACAGGTCGGAGTCGCGGCCTAACAGCATCCCGAATATGACGCCTGCCGGATTATCGAGAACCGGAAACGACAGCTGAAAGCCGTTATTGGGGATCGAGACCAGGCTGTTCAGTTCGTCTTTTGCTTCCTGAGAAACGCCCAGGCTGTTTACCAGGTTGTGATAAGCCTCGCCGGCCTGCCGGGCCGCGGCATTCAGATTGGCCGGATCGAGCGACGTAAGACTGTTCAGGTTCAGATCGGAAATGTCACCCGACAACACGGCATTGCGCAAGTCGCCGTTCCCGATCGATGCCAAATCAAACCCACCCAGTGGCATGCTGATATTCGACGAGACGTTGAGACTCGCCAGGATATTTGAGATCTTGACCACCTTGGTGACCAGGTCGGCAAGTGGCCCTTCGCCGACTACCTGGGCCGCAGCTGACGCCAGGTCCAGGACCGTGATCGGGCCGGCCCCAGCCAGTTGGCTGAGATCGCTGACCCCTGGTACCTCGCTCGACAGGAGCTTGAGCACCGGCTTAAGCTCATCGAGCACCGGCTTCAGCTCAGTGAGAATTGGGTTGAGTACGTTGCTTAGAAACGTACCGTAGGTGAGTGACACGTTGTCGAACGCAACCGATGGTGCGCCGGATGTTGGTGCGGAACTGGATAGCCCCCAATGCAGATGAAAATCGGCACTAATGCCAGGAAAGTCATCGGCTGTTCCGGCGAAAGAACCCACGAGGCGCAAGTTGGCATCAGCGGCACCATCCAGCTTTACCACCGGAGCGGTCAGCAGATTACTCACCAGGGCGGTGGCGAATAATCCATTCGGAGCGCCGGTGATGACTCCGGCATTGCCTTGCACAAACCCAAATCTGGCTTGTGCCGAAAAGCTATCGTCCAGAGTTGCGGAGACAAACACCGCCAGCGGATTGTTGGCGTCGACCAGCGCGAAGTTCTCGGGAGGTGTCACGCCGGTGACGGTGCCGCCTCCGTTTAGAGTCACGGTATTGCTGGAGGTAAACGTAAACGAAAGAGCGTATGCGAATCCAGCTTCCACATTGATTTTACCGGCCGCGCTGAACGAAATCGGCAGACCTCCCAGCCCCACGTCAAACGGCAGCGTCGCCACGTCGGTGCTTCCGCGCAGCAGCATGTCGATACTGGTGTTGGCCCCCGAGTGGCTGACGCGGACCGCGTCGGTACCGCCGTTGCCGTCGGCGCCCAGCATGCCCTGCAGCTGGCCATAAATGGCCGTTTGAATCTCGGCGTCGGTCGGCGTGGCGTTGGAACCGAGCGAAGTGAGGCCGGCGGCAAGCTTGGTGTCAAAACTCGAAATGACCTGGAGGGCGTTGCCGAGCTTGTTGCCGACAATCGGAATGTGGCTCGTGGCCCCGGTCGCAAACGAATTCAGGGCCGTCGTGATGCGACTCTGCTGGGCCAACAGTTGTGTATCGAGCGAGTTGGCGATACTCACAAAGTTGGTGAGCACCCGCCGCGATTCCAAGACCTCAAAACCTCGCTGACGGGCGTTCCGCCTGGTCCGACTTCTTCTCGAAACTTTAACAGAACGTGGTCTTTTCGATTGGAGCATGTCGGCTGATCCTCAATCCGCGAATGGTAAAACGTCGCGCGAATGGCCAAGTGATTGGTCAGCGCTCAAGTCACGCGTGATTAAGGATCCGTACGACCATCGGACTCCGCTCGACGAGCTCGATCCCAGCAGCAGTCGTTCCAATCCCCGTTGGCGCGGGGCAACCGTCTAGGGGCGGTCATCCAGCGGTTTATCCAGATCGGCACGCCGAACGCACAGAAAAAATCGGCAGGAAGCTCAGATTTGCGTCCAGACCGCCCAAAGCGCCAGATGACTCCGGCCGACCGGGGAAGCCAGCCGGCTGACAATTACGGGAGCTGACTACCTGAAATTGCCATTTGGGTGTGGTAAGATAAGTCTGAAAGTGGCCGGCTGGCGGACCGGGCCAGGAACAACCCCAATGGGGGATGACGTTTTTTCCTGGGCGGTGTTTGATGCGACATATCTGAGTTGCAATTCATTCATGGCATTCGATCCGATGCCCGACGAGCTATCTTTTGTCAACTTTCTGGACCGCATCCGCGCTGGCGACGACAAAGCAGCCGAGACCCTGGTGCGTCGGTACGAGCCGGTGATTCGCCGAGTGGTGAGGGCGCGGATGGAGGATGCTCGGCTGAAGCGATCGTTTGACTCAGTCGACGTATCCCAATCGGTTCTAGCCAGTTTCTTTGCCCGCATGGCCGACGGCCAGTTTAACTTGGACGATCCCGACGACTTGGTCCGATTGCTCGTCGCCATGGCTCGGAACAAAACCGCATCGCTAGCGCTGCGGGAACACTGCGTGCGTCGTGACAGTCGGCGTATCGAGGCCATTTCGCCCGGCTTGCTGGAAAATGTGGCCGACCAGCACGCCTCTCCCAGCGAAGCGCTCTCCCGTCGAGAATTATTGGAGCAACTGCGGACGGGGCTGAACGACGAGGAACGGCAGATCGCCGACCTGCGGGGCCAAGGACTGAACTGGTCGGAAGTAGCGGAGAAACTCGGCGGTAGCGGCCAGGCGCGTCGGATGCAACTGACTCGGGGAATCGAACGAGTCGGCCGACAGCTCGGGTTCGCCAAATAGCATTTCGGTCGTGCGATTCGGCTGCCATTCACGATAACGTTCCAGGGATACGATTCTGCTGTCCGGCTCTACACGCTTCGTTCGGGAATGAATCCAGATGAGTTCGACCGGATCCGACGGCCAGCCTTCCAGCCAGCATGCCGGCGATTCGAGTCAGCTTTCCGCGCGGTTCCGACGACTATGGCTCACCGGGGACGCTGACCTGGAATTGTTCCTGGCTGGCGAACCGACGTTTAGCGACCGATCGCTCGCCTCGGTCGCTCGGATCGACCTGCGGGAATGCTGGAGGAATAATCGGCCCTGCAGTGCGGAGAGCTATCTGCTTAGGTTTCCGCGATTGGCCGACGATGGGGAACTGGCATTAGACTTGATCTTCGAGGAGTATCTCGCTCGCGAAGAGCGCGGTGAGCAGCCGGAATTGTCCGAGTATCAACGGCGGTTTCCGCACCTGGCTGAGCAGCTGAGCGATCAGATTGGTTTTCATCTTGCGATCAACGCCTGCGATCGCGAATCGGTCGAGCAGTCGACGCAAAAGCCGACTCCATCAGGTTCCACAGAGCCTACCGGCGATGGCAATAGCCATGTGCTGCCCATGCAAGGAGCGGACTATGTCATCTTGCAGGAGGTGGGGCGCGGCAGCATGGGCGTGGTCTTTAAGGCAAGGCAAGTCAGCCTCAACCGGCTGGTCGCCCTGAAAATGGTCCGTGCCACCGACAGCGGCAATCACGACTTGCTGGCGAGGTTTCGAGCCGAAGCGAAAATTGTCGCTCGGCTCGATCATCCTCGCATCGTCCGGATATTCGACTTTGGCGAACATCAGCAGCTGCCCTATCTGGCACTTGAATGGGTTGACGGCGGCACGCTAGCTTCACGTCTCGACGGACGGCCTTGGCCACCCCGAGACGCGGCGAGCATCATCGCGAAACTTGCTCAGGCCGTCGAGTATGCTCATCAAAATCACGTCGTCCATCGCGATCTGAAACCATCCAATCTGCTGGTGGCAACCGATTCCACTCCGATCGATATCAAGATCGCCGATTTCGGTCTGGCCAAGATTTTCCGCGACATTCCCGCTTCCCACGAAACGAAATCGGGCATGGTGCTGGGGACGCCCAGCTATATGGCTCCGGAACAAGCCAGCGGACACACGTCCGGGATAGGCCCCCCCACCGACATTTACGCTCTTGGCGCCATTCTCTACGAATTGTTGACGGGCCGCCCGCCGTACCGAGGCGAAACTTCACTGGAAACACTGCAGCAACTGCTGACGATTGAGCCAGTTTCGATTCCCAGCCTCGTGCCCCACGTGCCACGGGACTTGACGACGATTTGCGAAAAGTGCTTGCAGCGCGAACCAGACCGCCGGTACGACTCCGCTGCCGCGTTGGCCGCCGACTTGCAACGATTTCTGGACGATCAGCCCATCCTGGCACGACGAACCAGCCGACTGGAAAGAGCTTGGCGCTGGTGTCGGCGCAACACTCCGCTGGCCATTGCGCTGGGATCCGTCGCCGTATTGCTCATCACCATCGCAGGAGTTCTTGTTTGGTATTCCGGGAAGCTGAGTAGCCAACTTGCCGTCACCAAACAGGCCAAAGCCGATGCGGAGGCTCGACTTTGGGACGCCTATTTGGCTGAGATCACTGCTCGCAACACCAGTCGCCAAAAGGGACAGCGATTTGTCGCTTTGGAAGCGGCCGACAAAGCAACCGCACTGCTGGAATCCGAAAGTCAGGCGTCATCGCGAGTCGAACACTTGCGGAGTGCGGTGCTCAATTCTCTCGCTCTGCCGGATTTACGCCATCTTCGGCGCATCAATTCGGCCTCCACAGATGTCTACATGGAGTTCACTCCCAACAATTGGCTAGTCGATCAAACTCCGCTCGGGATTCGCTTGACTCGGATATCGGAGAATAAAGCGAGAGCGACCATCCCCTTAAATGGCGTGCCAAGTGCGATAGATGCTTCAGCTGACGCAAGCTGGTTCTTGGCCGTAGTCGACCAGAAAGTCCAGGCATGGCGAATCGATGGAGCTCAGCCGACGCTTGCCTGGCAAGGTCTCGCCGCGACAAGTATTGCCACCACGTCAGACGGCAAGAAGCTGCTGATAAGCGATGACAACGCGGGCATGAGCTTGGCCGACTTGGAAACAGGGACCGTGATTCGCAACATTGGACGAGGCGCGGCGAGTTCATCATTCGCCCTTCATGCTCCTTCACATCGCCTAGCGGTTTTTGCTTCAGGCGCGATCCAAGTCATCTCCTGGGACACCGGCGAGACATTGACAGAAGTGCCGCTCCCTAACGACTATCTCCTGCGACTGGCCTGGCATCCTAGCGGCCAGTATCTGGCCGGTTGGAGCATTCACGATGGCGTGATCACGCTGTGGGATGTCGATGCCAAATCCAAGGCGCTGGAGTTACGACACTTCGGGTACCCCTGTCGATTGCAGTTCAACGAAAACGGCTCGCGGCTCCTTTCCTATGCGAACTGGGACGAGCACCTCATGCTGTGGGACGTTGGGGCCGCGCATAAGCTGCTTGATGTGCGGGGATTCGCCATCGGCGCGTGTGACACAACGGTGTCGGGAAACATCTTGCTGGCCAAGCGCGAAGCCAACTCGATGGAACTCTGGGAGATGGAGGCTGGCATCGAATGCTCGCCGCTGGCCAGCGCTCTGCACCCGGCGCTTGGCATCTGCCATCGGTTGAGCGTCAGTTCGGACGGCCGCATTCTGGCGGTGAGCCGAAATCGCGGACTGGAGCTCTGGGATCTCGCCACTTTCCGGCGGCTTGGGGAAATGCCGTGTGGATCTTGCATGGCAGAATTTGATTCCGCCGGTGACCTCGTCCTCGCCTGTGAGGCCGGCATCTTTCTCTTGCCACGGAATGACCAGAACTCGGCAGACGATCCGTCGTCGAACTCGCCGACATCGCCGCGTATCGTACGCTTCGGCCCCCCACGCCAACTCCATCAGCAAGTCGACGGCACGACGTTGTCCAGCGGTCGCGTCAATAAGGCGATGGCTTTTCGGGATGCAGTTGGATGGGCTGTACTCCACCGCGATGGCCCACAAAGCCGAATCGTTCGACTGAACGCCGACCCCGATGCGCGTCGGGGCGCAGTCAGCGATGATGGCAAGCTGGTGGCACTGGCGAACTGGAATTTGGGCCATACGGTGGTGTTTGATGCATCAACTGGTTTAAGCGTAGTCGATCTTACCACCAACCCACACGCGGACGTCCATTTCAGCCCCGACGGACGGTGGCTCGCTACCACCTCCGACGGAATCCGGTTGTGGAGAACAACGGATTGGAAACTGGAGAGGGAGCTGCATGCCGTCGGCATACTCCCTAACGGGCTTGGATTCGCCTTTTCTCCAAACGGCCGCACCGTCGCCATTGGACAACCGGACGGCGTCCTTCGAATCATTGACCCCGATACGGGAATCGACATGGCGAGGTTGACGCATCGCGACTTGCCTTGTGCGTCACAGATCTTTTTCTCCCCCGATCAAGAACGCCTGATTACCCTACCGCTGGACGGCGATTTGACCGGATGGGTGTGGAATATTGCGGCCATGCGACCACAGCTGGCACAACGGGGCCTGGATTGGACTTCGGGCGAATTTCGGGCGACTCCCAAGGCCGCCTCCCATACCGTCCCGTTAAGCATCACGCTGGACGACGGCGGCTTATTTGATGGTAAGTAGCTAGGCTCCGGCCCCGTAACTCGGTTTATTGACCGGCAACTTCCGACCGTTGACCGGCCCGCGACGATTGCGGTGACCTGTCGCTGCTGCGAACGACGCCAGCACCGCACTCGGATTTGATTTCACGGACCGACCTGATCGCTTGCCCCTGATAGAATCCCGAAACTCACCGCTCCGCATCGCTCGACACCGCACGTTGTGAGCCAAACTCATGAGGCTCATCCAGTTCGAAGATCTGCACCGCGTTGCCATCAGCGTCGGCAAGAATCATGTCGGTGCCATTCCAATCGTGATGTTCGACATCCTTCAGAATCGAAACGTTGTTTTTCCGAATCCGAGCCGCCGACTGTTTCAAGTCGCGCGCCATGAAGCCCAGGAAGATTGGCTGAGCAAGCGCTGGATCCGGATGGCGCTCGACGTCAATCGCTTGTTTTTGGCCACCTGGCAGCAGAATCACTGGAGGCCGATCCGCGGCTACCGCCAATGTCACTCGTTCAGGCTGCCGATCGATGATCCTCATCCCCAAGACGTCTTGATAGAACGCTACTTGCGCGTCGAGGTCCTGGGTCTTCATCTCGACAAAACCGATCGTGGGATCGGATAGATTATTCGACGCGGTGACGCCTGGGCTGGATTGCAGTATCCAGTAAACACCTTCTGGCGATTCCAGTTCCACCCGACGCCGTTCTCCGCTTTCCTCCACCGCTGAAGCGAATCGGACCCCTCGAACTTCCCCGTCACTCATAACCTGGGCAAGATTCTGAACCTGGACTCCGAGCCTGATATTCTGAATTTGACCAACTTGCTCGTGGCCAGTCGGGCGCGATCGCTCGAACAACTCGCATACCAAACCGCGACTACGGCCAGTGACATAATGATCCCAACCAGCGCCGAACAGGGCCCAGTTGTCGAGCCTCGAGTGGGCTCGAAATCCCAGCACCTCAGTGTAATATCGAAACGAACCCTTCCAATCAACGGCACAAATCCCGGTGAAATTCAATTCGAATTCGGGCCTTTCGGACTCAACTGGTGCCGCACCCTCGATCTTCGTATTCCCTAGGTGAGTAGCAACGATCAGCGTCAGGAATACGGTCAGAGCAAGTCGTGATCGCCGGCACATAATACGCATCCTTCAGGACCCAGGACCGGGGGACTCAATTCACGCCGTGATTCTACCGATTCTGGCAACGATACGCTTCTGGTTTGAGCACTGTGGCGAGGATATTTTGCTCTGGTTCGCCGGAGGGAAGAAATCACCACGGATAGCACGGATGGGCACGGATGATTCGAGGAGGCTCTCTTCGCTGGGAAAGAGTCTTCTGTTGGGAAGATTCCGCTGGTACGGGGAGGACGCAGGGCGAGAGGCCGCGGAAGAATTGCCCGAGGAGAGTCCAGTTTAACTGGGCACACGACCGAATCACCAAGCACTCCGGTCACTTGCCCAGCTACTCCACGGCCCCATCGATGAATTTGTCGTAAAGATGAGCGTCGTTGTTGCCGAGCCTCACATTCACGCGTGCGGCGTCTGCCTGGTCGGCTGGTCTGTCTGGCAAATTCGCTCGTCGGCTGCAAACAACCACTTACTGACCCACGAGCCCGTTCAATGGCCCGTCTGCGGCTTGGTGGCGGTAACCAGACAGGCTGGCCAGGACCACCATTGCAGCCGACGGCGGCTGACGTCTTGCATACCGAGTTTGACAAGCTGAGCTTGGTACTGGCTAGTGCTCCGCACATCCAAAATCAACAACTGGCCACCTGGACGCAGGACCCGTACCGCTTCGCTGATGGCTTTATCCCGCCCGGCTCGCCCTCGGATGTTATGAATCGCCAGGCTGGAGACGACCGCGTCGAAGCAATTGTCCTCAAACGGGAGCGCCGTCATGTCGGCTGTGTGCAATTCAACTCGATCCGCTACGCCCTCGGCGACCGCGTTGCGCCGAGTGGCCTCGGCTGAATTGCCAGACTGATCGACCGATCGCCACAGATCCACCCCCACAGCTCGCCCTGTGGTCAGATGCTGCGCGGCCAGCAGTAGCACGGCCCCACGGCCGCATCCAAGGTCGAGAATCCGCTCATCGCCGCGCAGCTTCAGTTGTTCGAGCAGTTCCGCCCAGAGAACAAACTTGCCTCGCAACGTGCCGTGAAGATAAAAAGCCTCGCCGGCCAGCACACAACTCAAAGCGAACCAGAAGATTGGCCTGCCCGTGACGATCGCCTGTACCAGGTACAGGATAGCCAAGCAGCCCAGCAGAAGCGGTGCAATGGGCGCATCAATCCCGTAGGAACCACGCCGTCGAGGAGTCACAGGCTCGGCCATTTTGCAACTCCCTGCTGCCGTCGTGCAGCGTCCCAGACTACCAGGTCCCAAGTAAGCCGCAGCATAACGGACCGCCGAAACGTTCGCAACATTCCCGGCCACGCTGCCCTGGCTGTTTCCGAGCAGCGTTTGAGAGCGTTCAAATCACGCCAACCGCTTCGTACGCCTCAACTCCCAGCGGTGCCCACACCTCGGACAAACAAAATACTTCCCCTTCAGACGAGCCAGCAGCAAGGGGACTGAATTGCCGCTGGCATCAAGCACCATCACGTCGGCAACCAGGGTCTTCTTGATCAAGAACTCCTTGCAAGCACCACAGACAAATCCAGAAGCAAGAAAACGCCGATGCTCAGCGGTGTATCTGTCCAGCAGACCTACCGTGTACGCTGTCACCGCTCCGGTCAAGGCCACGTAAATCCTCAGTAGCCTCTTCAGTCCTCTTGCGATCATGGTTCCCACCGCAGCTCGCACCATCGATGGTTGCCGCAGTCAATCCGAGCCTTCTCGCCTGGCTTCAGGATAGTATCCAACGAGATGGTCTCGGCCGTAGCCACGGTGGCCGTTCCTTCCGCGGGAAGCTCACGCCCCAGATAGATGCTCAGAGCGACCCGCTTGCTCTCGTTTCCTGCGTCTTCGATTGCCCCGGTGACTTGCGTTCCGATGGAGACCGTTTGACCGGAACTCAGCAGCAGCAGCCGGCCCCCGTCCTCGGGAGTAAATCCACCCTGACTGAACCGTCCATCGAAGGCTGTGCGGATTGAGTAATCGACCAGCGTCTTGGGCTCAGCCGACTCATCAATCAACCGCACATTCAACGTAGGCCTGTCGAATTGGATCACTTCTTGCGATATTCGTTCCCAGACCTGGATCAGCTGGCCCTGCCCAGGTGCTATTCCCTGGGGCGCCGGATAGATCACCCGTCCCGCTTCGTCTCGCTCAATTTTTTCAACATCTCCAGCAACCGGCATACGGCGCACCAGCGTCAGGTGGTCGCCCTCAATATGCAACATGGCCACGAACGACAGCTTTCGCTTGTTGCCCTTGGCCGTATCAAACTTGACCGCTGCCGGATCGCGCTGACCATCCACCAGAGCAATATCGTACTCCGAATCACCGTCGCTGGTTGCAAACGTCCAGGTACTGCCATTGCAGGTAGCTGGTCCGGTTCGTTCGATTGCCGGGGGCTGAACCACGTTTCCATGGCTGTTCTCACCGGTCAGCTTCCACGTCCCCTGCAACCGCTCGAGAAATGAGTCATCAGCGGCCTGCCCCCACGCCGCGCTGCAGATACTCAGCATCAAGAACCATATGGCCCGCTTCATCTTACCAACTCCTTATCGCCGGAGTCCCCACACGGCACATTCTGGCCGTGCGCCGTCAGGATGTCAAACAGAAGCCTCCCATGATCGTGATTGGCTCGTAATTTAAGACTCTTCGGCAGAATCAGAGGGTGAATTTCTGTGAACCTGTTTTCGATACCCAGTGAGTAGCGAATGCTTTATTGACGGCGCGCTCTGTCAGGCTCGGGCTCCGGAAAGGTGTGCCACGAGGGGCTGGCTCCGCGCTTCCTGCCCCATTCCCGTCGCCGTCGCCGTCGGTCGCTTCGCCATAACCGGGAGGCCCCCCAAAGTCGGTGGGGCAATCAAGTCGCCATCACCTGCCGGCCCACCAGCCCCACGACTTTGGCGGGGCCCAGGTGGCGAGCGATCGATGGCAGAGGCAGAGGGACGGCGCGCAGGAGTTCCAACCGCCCCATTCCTGGAGCTCGAACCCGAGGGAGCGACGAGCCGGTAAGCTGCCTCTCGCTTACGACATCACTTCGAATCGCTACGAGAAAATCCTACGGCTTGCCAGCTCGCAACTCGCCAGAATCGCAAAGCTAGATAACCTTGGTCAACTAAGAGAGTCAGAAACTACCCACGGATTCTGCCGAAGAACCATTTGTTTTTTGGATGCATCCGGATGGATTCCTACAGAGCAAGTGCCGTATACTCTGGAAAGAATGACGCGTATTACCAACCAGCAAGTCATTCAGGTTCAGGGTCGATACCAACGTCGATTTTTCTTTTCCTCCAAATGCGTATGGGCCACGGAGTGTACTCCCGACGACTTCATTCGATTCCGGGCAGAATTCAGCTTAAAACCGATCGAGAATCCGCAACGACAAAAGGAAATCGCAGCCCTCGGCGCGAGTGGCATTCGTATCGCTGCTGACCGCGCCGGTGCTGACGGCAGTTGGCGGCCCCCGCGGACCGATCGGCATCGTCTATGCAGGCTTTGCCGGAATCGTCAGCGGCATGATCACCAGCATCCGCGAGTTGGTCGGCGTAGATCGATGTCGATTGCCTGCTAAAAACACAAGGACAAGGCGCCTCCCCCATGGAACCGATTCCTGACCAGCTGCGTCCGCCGCCCCGTCGCTGGGCTCCGCGAGTCAGTCTCAAGCTGATGCTACTGGCGGTATTGGTAGTCGCCTGCTTACTGGCCAAGAAACGGCATGATGACTGGCACAGGCAGTACGTCACCATCGAACGCTTAGTGTCGCAATTCAATCGCGAGGTGGCCCCAGGATCGCAGGGGGTGATCAAACCACTTACCGTTGAGGAAGTCAAATCGGCCATTCGTCGGAAGACCGGGTTCGGCTCGTCGAACACGGCAATTCCACTGCAGAAGATTGTGATGCGGGATTGGGACAACTTCCTGTCCAGCCTCGATGTGCTGATTCGGCCCAGCGAATTCGTCACCTTCTGGGAATGCGGACCGTTCGAAGACTTTTGGCAGCAAACGCAGGGCTTTCCGGAATCCAGCTACGCAGACTACGAAGCGAACTCCTCGACACCGCTTGCAGGAACGATCCAGATTACTCTCCATTTTCGGGCTGAGTTCGTCTGGGAAGGGAAAGGTTATCCGGTCGAGGGTGCCGTGACCGTACGCACTATCTCGCCGGTGCGGCGTCCCCCATGGCGTTGATGCCCTGACGCCCAGCGATTCGATGGATGGGGTATTCCGGGTTCACTTTCAGAAATGTCGAAGTTAGGAGAAGTCTTAATGGCCAAAGCCAAGCACGATCCGCCCAAGCAGCGGAAAGACGCCGAGATCATCGTTAAGCGGAATTTCGGCCTTGGTGGGCCGTTTGGGAGCGGCGAGACGGATGTTTACGAAGGAGTGGCCATTTTTGCCAATCGCCGGGGGTACCGGTTCCTGGCCGACTATTTTGACTGGCTGGCGAAGCGTCCCATTGCTGAAGTTGACATCGATCCGGGGGACCATGTCCACTTGACGCCCCATGCGGCGGGCTGCGACGCCTTTCCGATTGTGGTGCGGCCGTCTCGGCTGCCTCCGTGCATCTCTGCAAGACCCTCTTTTGAACGGGGCCATGACGTGCGACACTGCTGGATAGAGCAGGACGCGGGAAGCGAAAGAAGGACGCGGAGGAACGCGGAGAATTGCGGAGGACGCAGAGAGGCCAAAGAGGCAGGCGGGACGCCTGCACCACAATGAAGGCTGCGACGCCTTTCCGATTGTGGTGCGGCCGTCTCGGCTGCCTCCGTGTGCTTCCGCAAGACCCTCTTTTGAACGGGGCCATGACGTGCGACACTGCTGGATAGAGCACGACGCGGAAGCGAAAGAGGACGTGGAGGAACACGGAGAATTGCGGAGAATTGCAGAGGACGCAGAGAAGACAAAGAGGCAGGCGGGACGCCCGCACCACAATGAAGGCAGGCGGGACGCCTGCACCACAATGGAGAGAATGGGGAGTGAGTGTGATGCGAGGGAAGCGAAGGTTATTGGGACTGGTCGTGGTGCTGATGGGGCTGATTGGACGGGGTGATGTCCTGGCTGAAGCGCCCGGATATCGAGTAGCTGACGGCGGTGTGGTAATCGAAAACGTTTCAGCTGAGTGTCCCATCATTTACGACAACGACTGGTGGAAGGACGTGCCCGACGCGGCCTACTTGTGGGCTAAGGCGAGCTTGGGAAAGGCTCGACTGCGGGGCAACATCGTCTCGCGCGACATGTGGAACTGGCGTGAGGGGTACACTTATCAGCTGGAGCAGGGAATGGCTGACGCCAAGTCGCTTTTGCAGGCCGCCACTGAGAGCGGCTTGAAGAACATTCCCTTGCCGATCGCGGGAGCCGACGAGGCGCTTCAAAGGCCGGCGAGCGGCAAGATTGAGGAAACTCGGTTCAAGCCGTCGGCTGGCAGTCAATTGATCGTGCAAGAGGCGCGGCAGGCGACGGCCGAGCGACCGCTGTTGGTTTTTGCGGGGGGACCGTGCACGACCGTTGCCGCTGCCTACCTGACCGATTCGTCGATCGCCGACCGCATGATTGTGTTCCAGATCGATGGGGGTGCTTACAACGGCCAGGACGAATGGTCGTGGCAGATCGTTCAGCAGCGGTGCAAATTCGTCAATTGGGCAAAGGGATACTTCTGGGGTGACTGGAGCCCTTGGACGCCCGATCGGTTTCGAACCTTACCGGAGAATCCCCTGAGCGACGCACTGCGTCACTATGCCAGCAGCGACCTGGGCCGAGCCAACCAATGGGGCGACGGCGCCTGGATCTTCGCACTCTATCAGCCGCGTTCGATCCAGGGATGTGAAGATCTCGATGGCACCGCGATCACCGTTCCTCGCCAGAAGACCAACGTCACCGCCATGGCCGACGAGTTCTTCCAGACGATGGCAGACCCGGCCGTCTATCGGAATAAGAAGGACTGAGGCTGTGACGCTCGACCTAAGAATCTAAACTCACCGAGGCGAGGAGTTCGATGAGGTCGATCATGTCGACGGCGTCATCACCGTTCAGGTCATAGCGATAGGCAGAGTCAACAGCCGCCTGATCCTCCTGTGTGTCGCCGACACCTGAGATAGTTGATCGCGGACCTGTCCATTCGCTTAGCAATGTCAGGATAGCGTCAACCAGATTTTCCCTCGTCAGGCTACCGTCATGTTTCGTTGTCTCGCCTGAGTGCGTTGGATCCCGCTTGAAAGGTTCCCGGTTGTCAATTGGTGCCAAAACAGCCGATTGCTCCAGAGGGGACTGCGCGGCAGGAGGAGCCTGTTCGAGCAGGAAGCTATAGCCCAGCAGGTCGGGGAGCCCGTCACTCGTCATGTCTCCCACCAACAGGTCTGTCGGAAAACCGGTTTGAGGACCAGACAAATCAAAACGGACGGCACTGGCAAACTTGCCGCCCCCGTCCCCAGCATACAGTGCTGCCTCATGGAGTCCTGCCGTGATGATATCAGCCAGACCGTCTCCATTGAGATCACCCGAACGGACGTCGGTATAGTCGTCGACAGCCAGCCTGATTGGCGCCGCAAATATCCCGTTTCCGTCCCCCAGGAAGAGCAGCAGTCGCCCGATGAATCCCACCTGATTGGCGCTGGTGATCAGTGCCAGATCGGTCTTTCCGTCTCTATTGAAATCCGCCGTGGTGGCACGGTAATCGGCGCCGATGGACGGAGCGCCCAACAGGCCCATATCGGTCACGGTCGAGTCAGCGTTGCCGACGAGTATATGCGGTCCATCGGCGCGCGGCACCAGGAAATCGGCCCGACCATCCCGATTGAAATCCGCCGAATACAATGTGCTCCGATCGATAGTCTGCGACGTTGTGGTGGAGACCGCAGCGTCAAACAACCCATCACCTCGTCCGGGCAATACGGTGAGGCCGCGTCGCGTCATGGCCACCACGTCGTTCCGACCGTCGCCATTGACATCAGCTACTTCGAGGAGACGCAGAACGTCATTGAAGGCATCCAAACCGAGCGACACGAGGAGTTCACGCGGCTCGAAGGTCCCGTCGCCACGGCCTCGCAGTAAGTAAATGTTTCCGAACACGTCAGCCGAGACAAGGTCTATTCGAGTGTCGTTGTCAACCTTCCCGAATGAGATGATCGACAGCACCGAGGAATTACCGAGGGAGTTTTCAAACGTTCCGTCTCCCTTACCCCGGAATACCTGAAAAGACTCTACCGATGATATTGACGAAGTACGTCCGAAGCCGGCCAGATCCAATTTGCCGTCGCCATCGATATCGAGAAGCCGGCGCGCACCGGCGAGAACTGGAAACGTGTTGGGGCCGTTGATGCGGGGAATTGTGTTTCTTGGAGCAGCGAAACGACCGTCGCCAAGTCCTTCAACAACAATCACTCCCTCGTCGCCCAGTCGGGTGGTGATGATTTCTGGTGTTCCGTCACCGGTCACGTCGGCAGTTGCGACGTTGACGAACTGCCGAGCCGTGAACGAGATCGAACTGATAGGCAGCGTCTGATATTTCTGGAATGTCAGGTCGGGATTCGCCAAGTAGTAGCTGATAGTCAAGGATGAACTGGGGATGATCCAATCGAGCCGCTGGTCGCCGTTAATGTCGGCAGCGGTTCCCATCCCATCGGCCTGTATGCCTGCCGTTGGACTCGATATCGGCGTGAAGCTGCCAGCCCCGTCGTTACGCAGCAAGATCAGATTAGTCGACAGACCACCTCGAATTGTTTCCGTCAGAATGTCATTGCGACTATCACGGTCGAAATCCGCGACACCGATGACTCGCACCCCCGCATCGCCAGGGACAGTCGATACGGCGAATGAACCCTGCCCGTTGCTGATCAACAACTGCTCGGAAGTTACCAAGTCGGCCGTTGAATCACCATTGACATCGGCGACGAACAATTCCCTGCGGCGCGTGAAGGCTGAAGAAGTGAGTGGCTGAGCGATCGTCGGAATCCGAAATGTGCCGTCACCCAGGCCGGAATAGATCCAGAGATCTGATTGAATATTGAACAGCCCGGCACCGGCTGTGGCCGAGTTCAATGCAAGCAGTGCCAGATCCGTCTTGCCGTCCCCATCAAACTCGCCCGCAGCCAGCCGCGGCAACTCAAAAAGGTTCACCGCCACCATCCTGCCAGTGCTCTGGCGGATCTCCGGCTGAAACGAGCCGCGGCCGTCCCCCAACAGGATCGACAGGTCCACCGGCACTTGAGAAACAAGACTATTCGGGGCATTGTCGACATTCAATGTAACAAGGTCGGGATTCCCGTCACCGTTCACGTCTGTGGAGAGCAGAAAACGGGGGTGGGATCCCACAGCATAGTCGAGCGGATCGCCGTAGGAGCCATCTGGCCTCTGCAAACGCACGCTGACAGTGTCGACTGTACGACTCTGAGTAGTGGTCCCAACCAATTGATAGACCGTGCCGAAGGTCGCTCGAACGACATCCGGCCTCCCGTCGAGGTTGACGTCTGCTGTGACAACGTTGGTACTGCCGCGACGATCAAACGCCGTCCCCTCGATCAGCGTGAACCGATCATCCAGCTTCTCATTGTCGGCCAGACCGACCATTCGCAACCGACTGTAGGGAAAAGCGTCACCGGCCAGATGTGGCACCGGAACTTCGACTGAAAAATCGAATATCGCGTCGCCTCCGGCTGCTCCATCACCGGTAGGGAATTGCCCCAGATACTCTCCGTCAAGTTGATTGCCAGCCGAATCGACAAACCGTCCTGCCGGGAGAACTAAGCGATAGGCATCGGCAGGCAAGAGTGTTGATGTGCGCAAAGTGGACTGAGTGCGGTCGGCATTGAATGACAGGGCACTCACCGGCACCCGCACGTCATCAGCGGTACCAAGTGTTTTGTCCACTCCAGCACTGAACAGCCGAAAATCGTCGGCCATCAGATCTGGAGTAGCTATCGGCCGGTTGAAATCGATTTTGACTTGATCAAGATTGATCGAAGTGGATCGTGGGACTGGCACAACACCCGTAATTCGCGGGCTGGTCGGAATCAATTCTAAGGACAGCAAGGCGGAAAGTGAGCTGTTGCCACCAGTGTCCGTGACTCGCAACTGCAACCCGACCGTCGACTTGACTGTCACCGATGGTGCCTGGTACGAAAAGCCAAAGGGATAAGCGAGGCTTCTGGCCACCGGCTGACCGTCAACCAAGAGCTCCACGTATTCGACTTGAACGTCATCGATTGCGTTCGCCGCCAGTGAAACGAATTGGGGAGCCAGGATTTGAATTCCCGGCGTCGCCGGATCGACATCGACCGCGGCGGTACTGATGGTGACTCTCGGGGCGTTTGAGGATAGATCACGTGGCCGAAAATTGACGATCTGCAGACCAGATACTCCGTCGGCCACCAGTCCCCAGCCATTGCCGATGGCCACGCCGCTTGGCAACGACGGCAGAAAATGCCTCGTGACAAATTTGTCGGTCAACGACGGAT
Organism: Pirellulales bacterium; assembly: GCA_046349895.1. Classification (GTDB taxonomy): domain Bacteria; phylum Planctomycetota; class Planctomycetia; order Pirellulales; family Pirellulaceae; genus JAXMBJ01. Next base: position 364,718 of record JAXMBJ010000006.1, read on the forward strand.
CAGAGACGTCAATCACATCCAGGGATGCCGGCTGATTCAGCTGTCGCCCAACCGTCACCAGTAGGCCGGAACCATCTGCGGCAAGATCCGTATTTGCAAAACTAAAGACGACATTGTCCGCATCGCTGATCAGTCGCAAGTCATCGGTGTTGCTGATGTCGATTGTGGCGAAACCCGCGGCAATAGAATCGTTGACTGTCGTCGCATACAGCACTCCATCTCCAACAGCCAATCGACCCGCGAGCGAGAATGATGGAATGGTCAATGAATCGCGAATTGTGAACTTGCCGGCATCAATGCTGATGGCACGCAACACGTGAGAGCTGTCCGTCGTAAAGAGCGTGTCACCGACACGGACCAGGTCCAGGATAGGAGCCGCGCCGAGGTCAGCCTGATTCACCGTCTGCCCCGAACTCAAGTTGATCGCTGCCAGAGTCTGACCAGCGGCAACATAGGCTATCCCGTTGTGTGTCTCGACCCGACTGGCGGGGTGGGCCAGCTGAATCGTAGTTTGCCGAAGGGGCCGATTCGGGTTACTGACGTCTACGAGATGAATACCCGAGTCGCCCGCTGTCACGACAGCGATCTGTCGGAATGAGTCGACGGACACATCGCTGTTCAGTCCGGCCAGCGGCACACCGCCGACAGTCACTGGCCGGATCGGATCGGAATAGTCGACAATGTACAGGCCTCCAGCCGATGTGGCGACGTAGGCCAATGATCGGCTCAGATCATCGGGATCCGGACCCACAGCCACATCGCTGGCCGATCCGGGCAACGGGAGACTGGCAATAACGCCAGCGGTCGCCCCCAAACCACTCAATGGATCGGTTTCAGCTCGGATCTCGAGATAATCGTCAATTCCATCGTTATCCGTGTCCTGGCGACTGAGACTCGTACCGATAGCCAATTCAATATCATCCGGGAGGCCGTCACCATCGGCATCACCGGCGGTACTCGCCTGGTAGTCCGGCGCTGCAATGAATCGTTTCTCTTGCCCTGAGGACAAGGTGACATCATAACCGTGGGCGATCAAGCCAGAAGCTGAATCAAACTCCGCATAGTGTATGGCAGTTTCCACTGGCAAGAAGAATGTCCAGACACCTCCTTCGTCGCTTCGTTGACGCAGCGGCGGCTGGGTCGGATCAAATACCGATTCGACGACCACGTAGTTTCGATTACGGCTGCCAGCGGGCCCACCGTCCGGTATCCCGGTGGCAATCACCGATTGCCTTAACAACGGACTGGTGGGATCAGTCGACCGAACTTCAATTACGGCTCTTTGCAGTCCCAAAGCTGCAATATCGACCGTAACACCGAAGACCAGCTCAGCTCCGGCGGCCAACTGAACCGTCCCACCGTGGGTCAGAGCGTCCGGCAATCCACTCAATGAAAACTGCTGCAAGCCGTCATCGACCAGCCGAATACTCTGAATCTCGAGCGGCGCTGCCCCCTGATTGCTCAATGTGGCGAACGGTGCTACGGCTCTTGGCGAATCGCTGAGCCGAACGCCGCCGAGATTGCTGGAGGGAACGATGAGCTCCAGGCTACCCGTCGGCGACTGGCCCCTGCCAACGAGTGACACCGAAAGGTCTCCCGCCGAACTGTTGCTGGCAATCTGCAATTCGGCTGCAAACTGCCCCGGACCGATTGGATCGAACTGAATAGTGAACGACCTCTCACCAAACGGATCAATCGTCGCCCCGTCCTCAACGCCCGTGATAAAGAAGCTACTGTCGCCCGCTAGAGAAAGATGGATCAAGGAGAGCGGCTTGGCGCCTAGGTTTCTGATCAGGAGTTCCCGTGATCCAACGACGGCGCCCGCGCCGTCAGCCAGAACAGACCCCATATCGACGCCGCCGAAGAGATTATCTTGAAGAACGACATCGATCATATCCAGGTACGGATCCGGAAAGTTCGGCTGGGTGGGTACGCTGCTGTCGACCGTTGTACCGTCCAAAGGCCCGTCAAAATTCCCGCCGAGGCTGAAGTATTTCTTATAGTAATTCAGTGCGTTACCTGGATCAGTCTCGGTAAATTTGTCGCCGACGGCCACCTTCAGGGCGCTTAGCGTCGTCTTGAACCTGGCTTCTGCAAGTGGATCGATCCCTTGAGCCATGGCGTCGTTCAGATCGAAGATGATTGTGGGACCGAATGGGACATTACCGGCCGTGTGGAAGAGTCCGACGGTATGCCCCACTTCATGGGCAATCGTTTTCCCGATCTGGTTGCCGATATGCTCATACTTGCCGAAAACAAACTCTGAAATCCCCTTGAGAAGGTTCTTCATATGAAACTGCACCTTCCCGACGGGCGATTCATTGACGGCCTCTGTTAGTCGGAAATTGCGCTCGCTTTTCGACCAGTTTGCTTCGCCCCCGATGATATCGCGCACGCCGCCGTATCGGCCGAATACTCCCCCGTTGATCAGCGTCCCGTCGTCAACTCCTCCAGAATCAGCGAATGAGTTATCGAACAAACTCTCGTAGACAGATTCCACGTTGACTGAATTATCAGTCGGCTGATCCACGAATCGTATCCCATTCGGCACCACATTGAACAACGTCTTGGCTCGACTGACCGCGTGCGTGAGGATGTCGTTCGCGTGGTTGCGGATGATTTCTCTGATCTCCGAACTGATCGCCGCATCGCCATCATCAAGCGCCATTTGCAGAGCCCGCATCATCCCGGGAGCATCTATGTAAACTTCCTGCATCACGCCATCGCCTAGCATCGTAAGTCGACCTACCTCCTGATTGGCCGGGTCAAAGACGCGGACAGCCGCCGTCACATCGTTTTGGGTCGTCTGGGGGTGGAAATGAAAGGCCGTCACGCCGCTGGCCGAAAAATCTTCCTCCTTTTCGAACTGGAATCGGGGACGCGCATTGGGATCCAGATAGGCCGCTGTGTCGATCTTGCGTTCGCGATCGACGCCACCTCCTGATGCGGTATCCATCATTTCCACGACCGCATCTTTGTGGTCGGCATCGGCCGCATCGAGAAATCGATAGATATACACTTCATCATTACCGACCATCTTGCCCGATCCGACCGACGTGTAGGTAATCTTCATCTTGATTCCATACAATCGGTCTTTTTCGATCTGTTTGATATCCTTGAGCAGATCCTTTAGCTGAACTTTCACCTGCCGGTCCTCACCGGGCCCCAGCGTGATGGGACCGGACGGCATACCGGTCAAAAACTTCTCTGCAATCGACTTGTCGAATTCAAACTCAACCTTAAGGTTCGATGGATCGTTCGGGGGACACTTGGAGCTTCCTGTCGACTTCTTCGCCCCGTTACCGAACCACATCTCGAAACTGCCGCCATCATCGGTATAGAATCGCTTACCAGTAATGTTGCGAAAGGGAATGGCGTCAGGGGGTGGATTTCCCGGGCCGCAAGGTGGAGGAGGGGGACTTCCGCCCCCGCCATTGGGCCCGCCGCCGGCGGAACTCCCCGCCTGAGTCATACCGTGCCAACCGGGGTGCTTGATGCCGACCCCCGGATCCGTCCGAACTGACTTGCCGTCGGCCGAGACGGTCGCCGTACCTTCGATCTCCAGCCGGCCGGTCGTATGGTCGAAACTCAATAAGTTGAGCTGTGTTCCCGGCTCGGCGCCAAAGAGATTGGGAAACGTCATGGGAGCGGGAGTCGAGAACACACCGACCCCCATCGCTTGCACCGTAATGTCAAACGTATGCTGCAGGATCCCCGGCGGCAACATGTCGCGAACGAGCTCCGGCGGCACGGTGCTGATGCCAATACGAGCACTTGCCAAAGGCTCCCCTTTCTCATCCAATAGACTGCCCGGGGCGACTTCGATAGTCAGGTATTGGCGCTCTTCTTCCGTCAGTTCCGGCGCTCCGTCCGGCCCGACTCCCAGAGTCGCGCCCACAGCCCCGTCTACTTGCGACAAAATCGACTCCCGCAGTCGCGGCAAGTACATCACGGGCATCCCCGGCATGATCGCGTTGTCCGTCCCCAGCATCATCTGGGCATCCATCACCATGTCGGGAAAATAGAAGCCCGCGGGCGGACTCGTGGCGGAGCGGCCGTCCGTATCGACTTTCACGTTGCCAGCCGGTACGGCGTCGAAGTGAAAGCTGCCCTCTGCGTCGGTGAATACAGCCTCCGCCTCACGCCCCAACAGAAAAACCTTGGCCCCTGCAATCGGCAAAAGATAGACGTCGTCTTCCGTCATCAATTGACCATCGGGGCCGGCGAGGACATCATCTGCCGTATGCGGAATCTGGTCCGGTCCCGGATCAACCAGTCGACCGGACAAAGAAGTGCCCAATAGTGGCGACAGACTTACGGTGGAAAAACGATACTGAAAAATGCCTCCCGCCAGTCCGTCCTGGTCGGCATCGAGCATTTGCCCGGTCAACGAACGGATCTTGTTGCCGTCCACTGTCATCTCAACCATCGACGATTCGGGCATGGCATGAGTGAAGAAGAGCCAGGCAAACATACCGTCACCCGAAACGACGGTCTGTCCGGACAGGCGTTCGCCACGTGACGTCGCAAAGAACGATTCGGCGGTGACCGATGCCGGATCCACCGGCGCGTTGAAGTGGACAAGTGGCCGCACGGTGACGCCCACTTCGATTGAACCGTCACCCGGAACAAAATCTGAAGTCGCAAACGGAATCTGCACCATCACGGGAAGACTCATCCGAGCCACGTTGCCTGCCTCATCCGTGGCCTCAATGTTCAACACGTGCCGCCCCGCCTCAAGGTCCGAAAGGTTCAGTTCCCTGGCAAATTCCTCCACCGCTTGGCTCGTGAAAACAGGGAACGTGCGACTGGCGCCAAATCCGTACTCAATTTTGACTCCAGCTGAACCCGTAGCATCAGCCACTCCAGCCAGGCTGTCACCCGGCTGAACCAGACTGTTGAGCAGGGGCCCCCGCAAAGAAAGTACGGGAGGGCGGGTATCGAGCGCAAAGTGGCTTTCTGACACCACAGACCGGTTTCCGGCCCGATCCAACGCGCGAAATCGGATAACGTGCCGTCCATCCGCCGAGCCGTCCAGCGGAAGTCCGGCAGTAAACTCGAAGCCGTTCGAGGCGTTGACTGGCACGCTGACGAAAGCGCCCTCGTCGACCTGAGCTTCCAGACTGGCAACCCCCGTAAGGTCGTCCGTTACCAGTCCCTTCACGATTTCATGTCGGTTCGTGGGAGCCTCAGAGTCGCGAGGAAACAGCGTAACTCGAGGAGGCGAGGTATCCGCCACTACCTCCAGCTCAGTCCGAACCGACTGGCCAAAACTATCACGGGCCCTGACATGGAGGAGGTTCAGAATCTTCAGATCCGTGACCGTCAGGCGATAGCCGCCATCTTCACCAGAGATGATTCTGCCATCGTCGAACACCCCATCACTGTCAGCATCCAGCTCCACTGTCAGACCTGGTGAAGTCGATCCGATGATCTCAATCGTGTTCCTGCTCACAGCGGTCCGGCCGTCCGCCAACGTCGTGACGGGCGGAACCACGGCAGCGGTAAGTGGTGTGAGCGGCCGCAAAGCAGTCGATTGACCAAGATTGCGGATGACGTAGAGCAAATCGAATGACGTGATCTGGCCCCCGAGGTCAGCGTCGGCAGCCGATTCATAGCCAGCTTGGCTGGCAATCGCTCCGAAACTTCGCCGGACCAATGCCAGATCCGATGAGTCAATTCCGCGATTGCCATCAGCGTCACCTGGCAAAGAGACGTCCACTCGAAAACGGCCCGCCGTATTGTGCTCGGCCGCGACCACCAGCGTGTATTCACCCGGTGCTAAGGAGGCCAGGACCAAGCTGTCTTTCGCGCCGGAAACATCAGCCACCGATCGAGTAACCGCTACCGGCTGATGGCTCGCGTCCAGAATCGTGATCGGCGCCGGGTCGAACTGACTCTGATCAGCGATCACGCGAAAGGCGAGCGACGCCGTGTCACGAACCAGCTGGAAATCCTGCTGGCGGATTTCTATCGGTATGCGTTCCGTCATCGTCGGGCTCAGCACCGTACCCGCCAGGACCGCAAAAGCATTCGATGCTGCCAGCAGACTCCGATCTTCCAGCTCTTCCGAGATCGCTTGATGTCGGCGCCGAGATCGTCGAATGGAGCGTTGCCGATTAGAGAACTGCATTGTTCCGACTCCGATTCTATCTTGACTCTCGAAAGCGATTGCGGTGGAACCTTCGCTGAACACACCAGCAGAACATGCCTGCCACGGCCAGCACATTCCCGACTACGGGCTCGGGGACAATTCGATAATCCCGGGCACTACCGCTTTCGATGTTGACTTCGATCGGGTGTGTTGGGTTAATGGGGTCGAACAGAAACAAGCCTGCGAATGAGATTCGAAAAGCACCTACTGCGGGACGCAAAGCCTTGGCAGTGAACTCGTAGAACTCACCGTTATCGGAAATCTGCAGGTGCTTTTCCGGGGACAGCGTCGTGAACACGCCGTCGACGATTCCCTGGTCAGCAAAACTGACGAAGTCTAATGGATCAGCCGTGGGATCGGGCACGATCGGTCCTGCCGACGGTGCGTCGGCCTCGAAATCGGCAGCCTCAAAGACGATGGTTGCGGCCAAGCCGACGACCTGTTCGCTCGGAGCCAAACCTTGAACTTCGACTGCAAGAACCACTTGGTCACCTACCTGGAGTGAACTCAGGTCGTGTCCTCTCGCAGTGATCGAAACGGTGGCCGGACTGGCGGATTGGGCCAGGACGAGCCAAACCAGAAGGACGGCGACCGCTGCACGAAGATGCCGCTCACGGCTGGCGACTGTCCGAGACAGGCAGCGGAGTCTGGAAATCGGTTGCATGTTTGGATCCCCACATCGTTGTCGTTCGCCGATTCCGTCCGACGCCCCTCCTCCAAGACTCGTTCGAAGGGGGGCTAAGTTTCATCGTTCCCCAAATGCGAGGCCCATTATGGGGCCCCAACTTATCGAGTGTCAATCTTTAGAGGGGGGTAGGCGACGATTTAGCTGGCCTGAAACGCCAATTCTGATTATCGCGGAAATTGGCTGTTCAGCCGCCCCAATGCCGGCAACTCGCCGCCCCAGGAACCAAAACCAGAAAGACAGTCTGCCCCAGGGTCTGCAGCACTCTGGCCCAAAGGAGAAGAGGTCCCGCAGAGGCAGGCGGGACGCCTCTCCGATTGTGGTGCGGCCGTCTCGGCTGCCTTCCGTGTGGTTCCGTGTGGTTCCGTAAATCCCTCTTCGGAAGTGGGACTGAATCTGTAGCACTGATAGATGGAGAAAGAGGAGGGAACGGAGAAGGCAAAGGACACGCAGAGGCAGAGAGGCAGAGAGGCAGAGAGGCTGGCGGGACGCCTGCACCACAACCAGAGGCAGGCGGGAGGCCTGCATCACAAGGGAGGGAGGAGGCGAGGTCGGTTATCGCCGTACGACGCATTTGGGCCGAGCCCTGAAGAATCGGTCCCATTCGGCCGCATCGATCGAGGTGTAGTCGGCCGCATCGAGCTCTCGCAGATTGCTCAGCCCCAGTATGGGCGACAGATCGGAGATGGCCGTATTGCCGATATCCAGTTCCCGAAGATTGGCTAGACCACCAACGGGAGTCAGATCGATGACCTGAGTGCCGAAGATCCTCAGGCGATTGAGTTCGTTCAGATCGGCAATCGGCTGCAGGTTGCTCACGCCACAAATGCTGACGTCCAGATCTACCAGGCGTCGCAGTTGAGCCAACGGCGTCAGATCGTCATCCTGAATGTGGCTCAACTTCAAACGGACCAACTGTTCGAGCCCGGCCAGCGGACTCAGATCCAACACCGGACCGTGGACCTGCAATTGCTTCAGTCGCCTCAGACCTGCCACAGATGCGATATCGACGGTTCCTACGGATTCGCCGAACAGAAAGTCGAGATAAAGATCCTCAAGTCGCTTCAAATGGCCGAGCGGCCCAAGATCTGTGCTCTTGTCAAAACGGAGATACAAGACCTCCGTCGGTGTTCAGGTAGACCTCAACGACTCGAGTCCCCAACCAGGCTCGCGCGACTCGCCGCCACCATGATTGCTCCCGGACGTCCGGTTGGTCAAAAGGTCCGCTATAGGTCAGGCCAATCGAACTGTCTTGACCGCGGTCGGCCTCCAAGGCAGCCTGCACTCGACGCGCGACCTCGAGTTGCCGCCGAGATTCGCGTCGCTCAGCGGCAACCCAGGCCAACAGCCCTGTCGTCAAGGTGCAGGCGACCAATAACGTCGCCAGCCTGATCTGCAGCAGTCGCCGATACCATTTAACCTGAACTGTCATCGCCCGCCGACGTCATCAGAAATCTTGTGTTTCAAGCCCCCACACGCAAGTTGGAAAAGGCGGCTCAGAACAATCGACCTTGCAACTGGGTCGAGACATCTCAAACCGTTTCCATTCGTCAGCGTCGACCTTCGTATCGTATGCATGAAGACTCGTGAGGTGTTTGAGCTGCAAAATCGGTGTCAGACCTGATACGGCCGTCTCGCAGATGTTCAACTCCTTCAATCGAGCGAGTCGGCCAACTGGAGTCAGGTCGACGACACCCGTACCCCTAACTTCCAGGACCTCCAGGTGCTCCAATTCGGCGATCGGACTGAGATCGAACACCGGGCAGAAACCGATATCCAAACCGACCAAGCGGTGCAGGTTTGCCAGCGGCGTCAGATCGTCTGCCTCCGTGTAGTTCAACATAAGGCTGTTCAATTCTTCGAGCCCTGCCAGCGGACCAAGGTCAAAAACCGGCCCAAAGACGCTTAGCTTCCTCAGCCTCTTCAGGCTTGCCAAGGACGAAATATCACATCCCTGCCTATCGACGTTGGGACCATCGAGTATCAAGTCCAGGGTCGTCAACTGCGTTAGCGAGGCAAGCGGCGACAGATCTACATTGGCTTCAACATCGAGCTCCAACGTCTCCAACTGACTCAACTCACCGACCGGCGACAGGTCCAGGCCGTGAGCATCGTGCTGCAACGACAATGATCGCAATTTTGGCAAACGCCCCACGGCCGTCAAATCACTCGCCGGCTCTGATGCGTCTAGGACCGTCAAACCCACCAGATCTCGCAGTTGTCCAACGATCGCTAACGATTCCTGCGTCGGCGCATCAATGGTTACCTCAACAACTCGGCTGCCAAGCATCGTTTCCGCCATTCGCCGGCACCATGATTGCTCGTAAACGTCGTACTTATCGAAGGGCCCACCGCGGACGAAATCCACCAAGACTTCACCAGCCTGGGCGTCTTTGAGCAGCCGGACTATTTCCAGCTGTCGCTGCGATTCCCGCCGTTCAGCGGCAAGCCAAGCCAGCAGCCCACCGGTCAAGGTACAAATGACCAGGAGACTACTCAGGCGGACCTGCAAGAATCGCCGGCACCACTTCATCTGATTTCCTTTCGCACCCCACATCGTTGCCGCCTCGCCCAGGGCTTCCTCGTCACCACATCCCCCAGCCATCGCTCGATCCGGTCGCCGATCCAGATCACTTTGCCGGTGACGATACCAATAAGTCTCCGCGCCGGATCAGTTCGGCACGCATGCGCGCCCGGCGATCCCGAGCACGGCGGTCCAAGGAATAGGGCAGTTTCCCCGCCGTCAACGAGCCGGCCACATGAAAGGCCACCAAGTCCCGTATCTGATACTCGTCCTCGGACAGCACCTCGTCACTATTCATCTGCTCTTGAAATTTTTCGTCGTCCAGCAACACCGTGCGTGAAGCCACTGACTCATTCTGCAGGCCGTCCCGAATGACTGGCCACAGTTCAGGCAATCGCAAGTCAAATCCTCTGCCCTTCGTGATCAGCCTCACGCCCCGAACCGGCTCGTCCGCGAGATAGCCCCGCAGGGTTTCGACAAGTCGGCTGTTGTCCCTATCGTGTTCCAACAGGCAGTCGATGGCGGCCTGCAGCTTTTGCTCATCCCACCATAGTGTCGGCCGGACTGTCGCCACCAAATGTCGACAGGTTGCCAGCGCTCGTTCACGGGCGTCCGCCCCAACTAACGGACTTCGCAACGCCGCTGCCAGCAAATACCCATCCTCCGATCGTTCGATCAAACGAATCAGCGGCGGCCGCAGAGCCTCGTTGTGACGCCGGATCACACACTCCAGAATCGCGCATTGATCTTCTGGCCAATAGCCGGCATCCAGTTCGTCCAGCCGGCGTACGATATCCGGTAGGATGAGTGCCGGATAATAGAGCAATAAACGTTCGGTAGCGCCCGTTGAGCGACTGCGACGAGGAACCGGCTGGCGATCGTTCCGCCCCATACCGGAAGCCGGGTCGATTCGAGCTCGGTAGTCCAGCAACAGTGATTCATGAAGAGGTGTCTTGGACCAGTAGTTCCGCAGGATGGCAATCGCCGGCGCATGCCGGGCCGGGCAGAAGACTCCTACAGCATAAGGTTTGCCCTGTATCGAGCCTATCGAGAAATAATCATGGCCCACAATGGAACCCAAGATAGCGGCGCAAACATCCCCGATGGTGATCGGCAGTTTTTCTGCCTCAACTGGAAAATCCGCCATCGACTTGGACCCCGGCACCAGCTCCTCGAAAATTACGATCTCATGGATACCTCCAGAATTAGAGGCGGCCCATATGTGCACCGCGTAGCGATCGGTTGGCAGAACCAATTCCGCTGCCCGAGTTGGAGTCGAATCGTCCAGATGTTCCAGCAACAACGGTAGGGCAGCGGGGCCTTGCGATTCCAAAAACTTGACCGGTTCCATATCGGCGGTCATGCCCCGCTCCACGAGGCGTGCCATGCCCTCAGTAGTTTCGGAGATCAACAATCCGGAACCATCACGCAGATAAATCGCCAGCGATTCCCCAGGAACCTTAGCCAAATCGGCAATCGCCTTTTCAATGCGAGCACGGGTCGGCTGATCCGCTGGAGCGTCGACGACTTCGTCCCCTAACACCACGTCGGCTTCCATCAACGAGATGCGAAACTCCGGCTGCGCCGGCGGTTCGGCGAACGCCAGGCGGCTCGATAGAACGAGCCCCACAAGTAGCCCTAACTCGACACATGTGAGTGAACGACGCATCATTTCCTGCCGCTGAACCGGGCTGTCGATCCGGCTACCAATCGTGAATCCTCATCCGACTCGGCCATCGTTCCCTCAGGCGATTATCGCTCACCCCCCATGGGCTTGGCAAGCAACGTCCACGGTTGGCGGTCAACGGGCCAAGATGAAAGAGCTCGGTGCGGTTTTCCGGGCCGACGGGGAAAAGGGAGAGGACACAGAGAGGACCAAGAGGCAGGCGGGACGCCTTTCCGGTTGTGGTGCGGCCGTCTCGGCTGCCTCCGTGTGCCTCCGTGTGCCTCCGTGTGCCTCCGTGTGCCTCCGTGTGGTTCAGTGTGGTTCAGTTGGACGCCCTTCTGCAGTGGCCAGGGCCTGCGGCGCTCAGGAACGATGGTGAAGAGGACACAAAGAGGCAGGCGGGACGCCTGCACCACAATGGAGGAAGGACGCCCTTCTGGTTGTGGTGCGGCCGTCTCGGCTGCCTCCGTGTGCTTCCGTCAGATCCTCTTCTGAAGGGAGCCACGACGTGCAACACTGCTGGATAGAGCAGAACGCCGAAGCGAACGAGGACAGGAGGAACACGGAGGTTCGCGGAGAATTGCTGAGGTACACGGAGAGAACAAGACAAAGAGGCAGGCGGGACGCCTGCACCAAAACCAGAGGCAGGCGGGACGCCCGCACCACAATGAGAGGCAGGCGGGACGCCTGCACCACAATCGGAGGGTGGAGGCTGGGTCCGTCACCGTACTACTTTGCAATTGGGGAGAGCCTTGGAGAACGGTTCCAATTCGGCGGCGTCGATGTTGGAATAGTCCGCGACAATGAGCTCACGCAGATTGCTCAGCCCCAGGATGGGCGACAGATCGGAAATGGCCGTAGAACTGATTTTCAATCTCGTCAGCCGAGCCAACGGCTGAAGCGAGCTGAGGTCGACAACGCCTGTCCCGAGAAGCTCCAGGCGCTCCAAGTTCTCCAACTTGGCGATCGGCCGGAGATCGAATACCGGACAATTTGTGATTTCCAGATAAACCAGGCGACGCAAGTTCGCCAGTGGAGTCAGGTCATCAGTTTCGATCGCGAAAAGAGTCAGTTTGTTCAATCGATTCAGCTCAGCCAGTGGAGTGAGATCAAAAACCGGCCCTTTGATCCATAGCTCCCTCAAGTTGCTCAAATTCGCCAAAGGCGCAATTACGACTCCACGGATATCGACATTGGGACCATCACAAACCAATTCCAACGACCTCAATCTACTCAAGCTGGCCAGCGGCGACAAATCTTTACTGGCGTCAACCCATAGAGTTAATGTCTCCAACCGGCTCAGCCCCGCTAACGGCGAAAGGTCGCCAATCCGAACTGCACTCAATATCGACAGCGACTGTAGTTTCGTTAATCGCGCCAAGGGAGTAAGCTCGACCTTCAGATCCGGCCCGACATCGACGGTTAACTTCACCACGTCCGGCAATTCCCCAATCAGCTTCAACTGTTCCGTTGATAATGCACTCACGTCGATTTCAGTGACTCTGGCACCAAGCGTCACTTCAGCAAGCTGTCGCCACCATGTTTGCGAGGAGACTCCGCATTTGTCGTAAGGCCCTCCGAAGGTACAATGTGACGAATACCCGTTAGGCACAGATTTCTCGAACGCCCTGGCTACATCCAACTGCCGACGTGATTCCCGCCGTTCAGAAGCGACCCAAGCCAAGAGCCCAGCTGCCAAAGGGAAAATCACCAGGAGCGTACCGAGACGCACCTGGAGTAATCGCCGGTACCAGCTCAATTGATTCACTCTCGAACTCCGCATCGCACACGCTCCGTCCAGCGTACTTGCGCCTTCTCGGCCGACCATCGCCCCATTAGATCGCTTCTGCAGATCAATTCCCCGTTGCTTTCGCCAATAAGTCACCGCGGCGGATCAATTCCAATCGCAAACGTTCCCGCCGCTGACGAGCCCGGCGGTCCAATGAATAGGACAATCCCCCCATCGTCAACCTCCCGGACAAATGAAAGGCGACGACGTCCAGCATTCGGTACTCATCCTCGGCCAATACCCCCCCACGATCCAACTCGCCTTGAAACTCTGGATCGTCGAGCAAATCAGCCTCTGACGCCACGGACTCATCGTGCAAGAGTTCACGAAAAACCGGCCACAGTACGGGCCATCGCGAACTGCCGTTCCCACGCAACCAGCAGACCAATTTGACGCCTCGTTCCGGTTCGGCAGCGATAAAGTCCCGCATTGTTTCCAACAGCCGATGATCGTCGGGTTCATACTCCATCAGACATTCGATAGCAAAAAACACCTTCGATTGGTCCCACCACAATGCTGACTGGGCCTGCGCCAAAATACTCCGACAATTCACCAGAGCTTTCTCACGAGCATCGGCACCAAGTACCGGACTACGCAAGACCGTAGCCAGTACATACCCATCATCCGAACGCTCGATCAAACGAATCAATGCCGGCCGGAGAGCTACATTGTCCGACCAAACAACGGTTTCCAGTAGTGAGCTATAGCCACTTGGCTCATAATCGGCATTCAACCCATCTAACCGGCGAATGATGTCCGGCAAAATAAGTTCTGGATAATAGCGCAACAATCGTTCTAACGCTCCCTCTGAGCGACTGAACGATGTCGGCTGACGCCGATCGTCCCGCCCGACACCAGTCGCAGGCTCGATTCGAGCTCGATAATCGAACAGTAACGATTCGTAGAGCGGTGTCTCTGCCCAATGCTTTCGCAAGATGTCGCGCACTTCGGGACGCCGGAACGGACAACCGATTAGGACAGCACCATTATCGAAGGGCATCGCCCCGTGATCGAAATAGTTACGGCCCGCAATCGCCCCCAGAACGGCCCCACAGATATCTCCGACGTTGAAACGAACCTTGCCGTTCTCAACCGGAAAGCTGACCTTCGAATTCCACCCCGGCCCCAGAGCGCTGAAAAGGCGCATTTCAAGGTAACTGGCCGGATTGTAGTCGGGCCGTCGCGGCAACGCAAATCGACTCTTTTCCGACACCACCTCACCCAATTGGACTGGCGTCGTGTCGTCCAAATGTTCGAGCAATAGGGGTATGGCCAACGGGCCCTGGGATTCCAAGTACCTAAGCGGCTCCATCTCGGCTTTGTTGGTCCGATCGATGGGACGATCTCGGTCTAATACAAACTCGTGAAACAGCAATCCGGATCTGTCTTCCAGGTAATCTCGCAAGGTTTCCTCAGGAACCTCAGCCAAATCGGCAATCGCCTTTTCGATACGGGGACGAGTCGACTCATCCGCTGGAGCGTCGACGAATTCGTCCCCTAACACCACGTCGGCTTCAATCAATGAGACGCGAAACGCCGGTTGCGCCGGCTGTTCGGCGAACGCCAGGCGGCTCGATAGAACGAGCCCCACAAGTAGCCCTAACTCGATCCATGTGAGTGAACGACGCATCATTGCCTGCCGCTGAGCCGGGCTGTCCATCCGGCTACCAATCGTGAAACCCCATCCGACTCGGCCATCGTTCCCCCACGCGATTATCATCCACAACCCATGGGCTTGGCAAGCAATGTCCACGGTGGGGGATCAACGAGCCAAGATGAACAAAATCGGTGAGGTTTTCCGGGCCAACTGGGAAAAGGGAGAGGACACAGAGAGGACACAGAGAGGACACAGAGAGGACACAGAGGCAGGCGGGACGCCCGCACCACAATGGAGGAAGGACGCCTTTCCGGTTGTGGTGCGGCCGTCTCGGCTGCATTCCCTGTGCCTCCCTGTGCCTCCGTGTGCCTCCGTGTGCTTCCGTGTGCTTCCGTGTGCTTCCGTGTGCTTCCGTGTAGTTCAGTGTGGTTCAGTGTGGTTCAGTGTGGTTCAGTGTGGTTCAGTGTGGTTCAGTGTGGTTCAGTGTGGTTCAGTGTGCCTCCGTGTGGTTCCGTGTGGTTCAATTGGCCGCCCTTCTGCAGTGGCCAGGGCCTGCGGCGCTCAGGAACGATGGTGAAGAGGACACAAAGAGGCAGGCGGGACGCCCGCACCACAATGGAGGAAGGACGCCTTTCTGGTTGTGGTGCGGCCGTCTCGGCTGCCTCCGTGTGCTTCCGTGTGCCTCCGTGTGCTTCCGTAACGCACTCTTCTAAAGTGGCCCAGCATGTGGGACACTGCTCGATGGGGAGTAGGAGGAGTGGATACTGAGGATACTGAGGATACTGAGGAACAAGTAGAAGACTAAGAGGCAGGCGGGACGCCCGAGATATTGTCAAGAGTTGTGTTTTGAAAAAATTCTAGGCAGCGTCCTGCAGCAGTCCGTCAACGAAAATTTTTCCTTGGAGTAGTGGGGTCAACTTTTCGTGACCGTTCAGCTTTCGCCAACGCTTCTCGGCCGATTTCGCGAGCTTGAACATCATCGCCAGGCTGGCACGACGTGATCCGCACCCTTTCGTCTTGCGATGCCTCAGGCGGATCGTGGCGAATGTCGATTCGATCGGATTGGTTGTTCTCAGGTGCTTCCAATGTTCGGCCGGGAAGTCATAGAACGCCAGCAATACCTCGCGATCTTTCCGGAGGCATTCGCACGCTTTCTCATACTTGGCGGCGTATTTTTCCAGGAATCGATCAAAGGCCGTCTGGGCGTCAGCTCGTGTTTCCGCCATCCAGATTTCATGGATATCCTGTTTGGCCCTAGGCTGCACGCTCTTGGGCATGCTGTTGAGCACATTCGCCGTCTTATGAACCCAGCAACGTTGCTCGCGGGTTTCGCCAAAAACCTTTCGCAGGGCGGCCCAGAAACCCAGGGCTCCATCCCCGATGGCCAGTTTGGGGTCCATCTTCAAGCCGCGTCCCCTCAGGTCCAGCAGCAGCTCCGACCAATCCTGTTCACTCTCGCGATAGCCGTCGGCGACAGCCAGTAATTCCTTCTCCCCCTCGGCCGTCGCTCCCATCAGCACCAGGATGCACTGGCGAGAATTGGCCTCGTCTTCCAGTCGCACATTGACATGGATGCCGTCAGCCCAAACGTACGCGTACTCTTTGTCACTCAGGTCACGGCGGCACCAGGCTTCGTATTCCTGGCTCCACTGCTCTTTCAGTCGCACGACGACGTTGGGACTCAATCCACTGGCGTTCTCACCGAACAGGCCCTGCAACGCTTCCTGGAAATCGCCCGTGGAAATGCCTTTCAAGTACAGCCAGGGAATCAGTTCCTCGACCGACTTGCTGCGGCGGAGGTAGGCCGGCAAAACCGAGGAAGAGAAACGCACGCGGTTCTTCTTGTCGGGCGAATTATCACGTACACGAGGCTGATGCACCTCGAGCGCACCTGCTCCTGTCTGTACAGCCCTCCCAGGGATGTAGCCGTTACGGACTACCAGACGACGTCCGTCGGCATCCAAACGGTCCGAGTGCTGCAGGATGAAGGCGTTCACCTCTTCTTCGATGGCCGTCTGCAGCATCTGTTGAGCTCCTCGACGCACAATTTCATCCAGCGGGCTCTTGCCCTCAAACTGAGCCCGAAATGTTACGACCTCCGGATCCGCCGAAGGGGATGGATTCTTCAGTTCGGCCGTGGTAATCTTGCGCATGGCGTACTCCTCATGCCCTCGTCGGGCGGCTAGTGGAAGTTGAATCAACTAGCAGGATACGCCACCTTTCATTCATTTCAAAGAACACAAGTTCTGGTTATATCTCGGGACGCCCGCACCACAACCAGAGGCAGGCGGGACGCCTGCACCACAATATGGGAGGAGAGATGGAATTATGCTGACCAACGCACATACGGGGACGCGGATCGACGAAGTGGCGCCGGGGGTCTATCGGATCAATACGCCGTTGCGGATCGAGGCGATTCCGGGGGGCTTCAATCTGAGCCAGTATCTGATCGTTGACGATGAGCCGATGATTTTTCATACCGGCTGGCGTCGCTGGTTCCCGTTCGTATCCGAGGCGGTGTCGAAAGTCATACCGATCGACCGCATCCGGCATATCGGGTACTCGCATTTCGAAGGGGATGAAGCGGGGGCGATGAATGAGTTTCTCGCGGCAGCCCCGCAGGCCGTTCCATTCGCCAGCCATGTCAGCGTCATGACGTCGCTCAACGATCTCGCCGACCGACCCGGCCGAGGGCTGGCCGACGGCGAAACATTTTCTACGGGGCAGAAGACCTGGCAGTGGATCGACACCCCTCACGTCCCGCACGGCTGGGACTGCGGCGTGCTGTTCGACCACTCCACCCAGACACTCCTCTGCGGCGACCTCTTCACTCAGCCCGGAGCCGACACGCCACCAGTCACTGAAACGGAAATACTCACTGCCAGCGAAGCCATGCGCAAGCCGATGGACTACTACGCGCATTCCACTCGAACCGCCACGATCCTGGAACGCCTCGCGTCGCTCAACCCCACCACCCTCGCTTGCCAACACGGCAGCGCCTACCACGGCGACGGAGCGCACCTGCTGAGGGAACTCGCCCAGATCTTGTCACAAGAAATCGAGGCCGAACTGAAATAGCTATGGACGTGCCGGCTCACCTCCGCAAACCAAGCCGGCGTTATAATCTGGAAACTGAGCCCCCAGTTGTGATGCCTGTCAGCCTTTGACCTGCCGAGTCACATGACCGAAGTCACTCGCATTCTGGCTGCCCTCGAAACCGGTGACAAATCGGCAGCCGACCGATTGTTGCTGGTGGTCTACGACGAGTTGCGCAACTTGGCGGCAGCCAAGCTGGCAGGCGAACAGCCGGGAATGACTCTGCAGGCGACGGCACTGGTGCACGAGGCGTACCTGCGGCTGACGGCCACCGAACGTCAGCAGCCTTGGGCGAATCGGCAGCACTTCTTCGCCGCGGCAGCTGAAGCGATGCGTCGCATCCTGATCGACGAAGCTCGTGCCCGACAACGATTGAAGCGGGGTGGAAACCGGCCTCAAGTGCCGCTCGACGCCTCAGTCGCCGGTCAGATAGCTGGCAGACCTGAACTGGCCCCGGAGACGCTGATCGCCGTTCACGAGGCACTTGATCAGCTGGCCGCTGAGGACGACGTGGCCGCCAATCTGGTCAAGCACCATATCTTTCTGGGACTGACACTGGACGAAGCGGGTGAAGTCTTGGGCATTTCGCGGGCCACCACTTATCGACTCTGGTCCTATGCTCGGGCGTGGCTTAAGCTGCGCCTCACCCCCTGAAGTTCCCGGCGCTGGCGCCCTGGACTACCGGCCCGACAGGACCAGTGTTGAGCTGGGATGAGTCAAGTTCCTGAATGTGGAGAGTTTCTGAGACTGCTTGGCACGCAACGACGCTTGATTAGCAGGCCGAGAACTCGGTGGTGTCGACGCGTCCAAGTCGTAACTTGCATGGCAGCCGGCAATTGGGTCGTCTAGCCCGCCAGATCACAGCTTGGCCTTGGCATGGCTGGACACGCCCGAAAAGGGCCATCCGGCAGGTAATCCCATTTCACGGAGCCGTTCCGTCATGGAGAAACGCACTCCTCGAGACATTTTCCTGGCCGCTTTGGAACTTCGCTCAGCCCAGGATCGCTCCGACTATCTGGATCGGGCCTGCGGCGAGGACCGTCAATTGCGTGAGCGGGTCGATGCCCTGCTTGCCGCTCACGACGAGTCGGGCGGCCTGCCGCAGGCCGAAGCGGTAGCCGATCTGGAGCCGTCGGCAACGGTGGACAGCCCGCAGCTTGACACGGACCTGGCTGGCACGGTGATTGCCGGCCGTTATCGATTGCTGGAGCGGATTGGGGAAGGCGGGATGGGTTCCGTCTGGGTGGCTCAGCAGACCGAACCAGTCCGCCGCAAGGTCGCGGTCAAGCTGATCAAGTTGGGGATGGACTCCAAGCAGGTGTTGACGCGGTTTCACGCCGAGCGTCAAGCGCTGGCACTGATGGATCACCCTCACATCGCCAAGGTCTTCGATGGCGGGATCACCGAGCAGGGCCGATCCTACTTTGTGATGGAGTATGTGAAAGGGATCCCGATCATCGAGTACTGCGATCAGGCGCGACTCACGATTCGCCAGCGATTGGCGCTATTCGTGCAAATCTGCCAGGCGGTCCAACATGCTCATCAGAAGGGGATCATCCACCGCGATCTCAAGCCCTCCAACATCTTGGTATGCCTGTACGACGGCCAACCGGTGCCGAAGGTAATCGACTTTGGCCTGGCCAAAGCCATGCACCAATCGCTGACCGAGCAATCGGTCTACACGGGCCATGGCATGATGGTGGGGACGCCGTTGTACATGAGTCCCGAGCAGGCGGAGTTCAACAATCTGGACATTGACACGCGGAGCGACATCTATTCGCTGGGCGTGGTCTTGTATGAGCTATTGACTGGCAGCACGCCGCTGGAACGGCAACAGCTGAAAGACGCCGTATTGAACGAGGTCCTGCGTCTGATCAAGGAGGCTGAGCCACCCAAACCCAGCACGCGGGTCAGTAGCAGTGCGAGCCTGCCGAGCATCGCGGCGCAGCGGGGTATCGACCCCGGCCAGTTGGGTCGATCGATTCGCGGCGATCTGGATTGGATCGTGATGAAGGCGTTGGAAAAAGAACGTTCGCGCCGATACGAGACGGCCAACGGGCTGGCTCGGGATATCGACCGATATCTGAACGACGAAGCGGTGGAGGCCTGCCCGCCGAGTGCCGCGTACCGCTGGACAAAATTCGCCCGCCGCTACCGACTCGCAATTCGCACGGCAGCGGCCTTTCTGACTCTCCTGGTAGTCGCAACGGTCATCAGCGGCTGGTCGGCTATACGCGCGCGCCGAGCTGAATCTACGGCGCGCAGTCTACTGGCGACCGCTGAGGAGCAGACGCGGCTGGCGCAAGCGAGCGAAGCCAAGGCGAAACAGCTTGCCATTTCTGAACAAGCCGCCAAGGAAGAGCAGACCCGACAGCGGGAGGCGGCGGAGATCGCCAATGCCCGGACCTTAGAAGCTCTACGCTCGTTCACCGATGAATTGATGGAAAACCTCATTGCTAGTCGAACGCAATTCAGTCCGCAAGAAATCGCAATCCTGAACAAAGCACTAGCGCAGTGGAATGCATTCGCACAGGCCAGCGGCACATCCGAGCAGGCGTCCCTCATCCAGGCTGAAGGGCTTTACCGTGTTGGCAATCTGCAATTGACCTTGGGGCGTGTCGACGATGCGCGAAAATCCACCACCAAGGCTCTCGCACTAATTGAGACTTTCTACAAGGCCAAACCGGACAACGCATCCGTGCTGCATTTACGCTGCATGGCGAACCACGTGCTGATGTGCGTCGAGACCCACCACGACAATCAAACGAAGGTCATTCAACTGTGCCGGCAGGTAACCCGGGATCTAGAGCATCTATGCGGCATAGATCCTGGCAACGTTGAATACAAGTCCCATCTGGCGCAGGCCAAACGGGCATTGTATATTCAGTCACAAGGCCGAATACCTTCGGCCGACCGGGAGCAAATTGTCCGTGAGGCCATGTCCCTGTTCGAACAGGTGGCCTCGGCAGCTGATGCGACCCTGCATGACCGCATCAACCTCGCCAACTGCTACCACGACCTGGGAGTGCTGGAAATTCAACAAGGCGCAATCGCCTCCGCACGTGAGCACTTAACGAAATCCCTTGCGGCCAAGCTCGAATCCGCCAAGGACTTCCCCGACGATCCCGAGCTGTTGTACTACACTCACTTGCCACTCTACAATCTCGGCACCTTAGAGTGGATGGAAGGCCACCTGGATCAATATCTCGATTACCGTCAGCGTTCCTATGAAGTTCTCCTGCGGGCCGTCAAGACGGCCCCTGGCATGTTGAAACATCGTCTGAAGCTCCTGAAAGCAGGCCACGAGCTCGCCAATCAACTCTTGGAACTGGAAAAGCAACAGGAGACGCTGCAATGCCTCACACAGACTCTGGCATTTGCCGACGCGCCCACCGACGAACCATCGGTAGTCCGCCAGTTCACTCACTGGCGGATCAAGCTCGAATCGACTAGAGCCTGGGCACTGTTCGAATTGGGAAAAACCGGAGAAGCCCTCAAGCAGGTCAACCACCTGATCAAGCAACGTCGACAGGTCGAATCACTCGACCTCTACAACTTTGCATGCCTCTACTCAATGGCAAGTGCGGTACAGAAGGATCAGCAGGATGAGTATCGCCGCCGCGCGGTGCGAATTCTGCACTACGCTTTGACGGCAGGTTTCAGTGATGCCAACCACTTGCGAGTTGATCCTGATCTCGATGCGCTGCGCGACCGCCACGACTTTCAGGAACTGCTCCAGCTTGTAACACAGCAGGTCGCCGACGTTGCAGCGGCCCAGCAAGCAGCACAAGCGGGTGCATGGAACTCGGCACGGGAACGTTATCAGCAGTTAATCGAGCGGGCACCCGGTGAGCACACGTTCTGGTACAAATTGGCGCATATACTAGCCGTCACTGGAGACCGCGAGGCCTACGCCCGACATTGCCAGGCGATGGCGGATGAATTCGGAGAAACCGTGGATCCCTCCATTGCCGAACGAACAGCGAAGGCCATTTCATTGCTGCCCGATGTCAGAATCAACCCGGCACTTGCGACTCGACTGGCCGAATTTGCTGTTACTGAGACGAAAGGGGCCACTTACTACCGGTACTATCTTTTGTGCCGTGCATTGACGGCTTATCGCCAGGATGACCTGGAGACCGGTGATCAGTATGCGCAGCTGGCGATTGAAGCAGACGTTGAGGTGCAGTGGCGTGCGACTACGTCGGCTTATACTCACCTCCTGCGAGCGATGGTGGCAGCCAAACGTCAACAGGAGGACGTCGCTCTCGCGGAACTTCGAGCTGCCAAATCGGAGATCGCCGACTCCATTCCACCGCTTGACTCAGGCGAGTTGAACGTTGGCTGGGTGGACGTTGTCCTGACACACCTGCTGTTGCGAGAATGCCGGTCGCTTTTCCCGCCCTCCTTAGTGGCTGAACTGGATACCGTTGAATTTGATCTTTCTTATGCCAGTAAACGTGCCCGCCAATATGCCAAGGCTGAGGAACTTTTCCGTCAAAAGGCGGACCGACAGACGGACCCGTTGTTGGTTCGCCAGTGTCAATTCGGAATTGCCGAATGCTTGCTTCGGCAGGGGAAATACCACGAAGGTGTCGAGCTACTGGGCGAGCTTTGGAAATGGCGATTTGGGCTGACTTCAACCATTGAGGCACAACTGTTGCGTGAAAAGTGGGATCAATCTGGTTCGGCAAGTAAGCCCCCGAATGCACGAACCGCAATCGACGGGCTGGCTTTCGATGGTGCGAGCAGCTATGTGGTTCTCCCGACGATAGTTTTTGATGGTCGGCCACCATGGACCTTCGAAGCGATTGCCAGGACGGCGAATGCCAATGCCGCGCCTGAAGGATGGATTTCGCTAGTGAGTGCAGCTGACAGCGGATCGATCTCGCTTTCGACCAATGAGCGACGCTGGTCCGTCGAACTGTTCACGGCGGAGGGCGCGCATCGGGACTGGGTACAGCTGTATAGCGCCGCCAAGGCACCTGACACACCCGGAGATGGTGTTTGGCAACACTTGGCAGGAGTGTGGGATGGGCACGAACTGCGGTTGTACGTGGATGGTGAATTGGTCGCCAAGCACGACGATGTGGATTGGTGCACTTCACTGGCGATCACACCCGTCTTTATTGGTGCCGATCCAACTCCGTTCGATTTCCCGGTCATTGCCCATGGGTTCCTCCAGGGGAACATTCGCAGCGTTCGCATCTCACGTGGAGCGGAATACACGGATTCCTTCGCCAAGATCGAGCGGCTGGAAAACACTAAGGACACTATCGGACTGTATGACTTCACCGAGGATACTGGCGAATTTGCCATCGACCAGAGCGGCCACGGCAATCATGGAATCATCGTCGGTGCTCAATTCAGCCAATAACCAACTCCGGGGCTAGAGAGTCCGCGACAGATTCCGAGAAACGAGACGTTTGAACGGCGCAAGTCACCAAGAGAAACAGTCAAGTGAAGTCACGGGGGCATCCGGCCGCGCGCCGTTTTCCGGTCCGGTCGATCATCGCGCTGGCACCTCGTGCAGCGTGTAGGCGCCGGTCGGGTGAACCAGCCGTTCGCCAGCGGGCGATTGCAGGCCGTCGGCTGTGATCATGTAGACTCGGCCGCGGACCAGCGACGGCAGGCGTAGCGTGACGCTCAGCCCGTCCGCTGCGGCCTCGGCCCGCTCAACGGGTACAGTCCTACGGTCAAGCTCGGGCGAACCATACGCCCCCGTGTATTCGTACCGGTAATGCTCGACGCGATACGCTTCGACCACTTCAGCCGATCGAGGATCTACGGGCCGAGTGAACTCCATGCGGAAACCGTCCGGCTGGACGTGGATCGACTTGATCTCGAAGGGCACGTCACCCGTGTAATCGAGTCGATACACGGCGCCACGATCGGGCTGCGCCATCCACCCCGGCTCGGTCAGGCTGGCCACCCACATCCGCCCCGCCGGATCGAAGGCCAGCGACGTCGGTCCCAGGAGCCCTCGCGACCAGAATGGAAAGCAGGCCCCCTGATAGACACCGTTCACCTGCTCCAGATTGGCCCGGACAATTGCCCCCCCAAACATCAGCTCAGCCATGAACACCTGGCCGGCAAAGGGCCCGAACTTGCCCTCGGTCCGATCGCACGTGACGCCGTTGATCGAATGAGCCCATGCGTAAGGGACCCAGACCGCCGCCTCGCCCCGCGGCTTGGTCGCATGTTCCGGCTGCTTGGGATTCGGAAACCCATAAAAACGTCCCGGCGTCAACACACACAACTTGTTCGTCGCCACCCATTCGCCCTGGTTGTCCGTAAACAGGACTTCTCCGGCCGGACCCGAACACCATCCCAGCGGATTGCGAAAACCGTAGGCAACAGGTTCCGGTTGCGATGCGCCCGGCGCCAACCGCAACGCCCCGCCCGATCCGGGGAGCTCCGTATGAGCGTACGGCGCGTAGGTGAAGATCCACGCCCCGCTGGGGTCGCGCACCAGCCCGTAACCGTAGTCATACGAGTCGGCCACGCCGTGCGGCACGGCAAACACTCGATCGACCCGATCCGCTCGCCCGTCATCGTCCGTATCGACCAGCTTCGACAGATTCCGACGATGAAGCACATACAGCGCATCGGGCTCGGCCAGCATCGAGTAGGCATCCTGAAACAGCCCGCGCGCGTAGTCCTCGAACCGAGCCTCGCGACCGTCACCCGTGAGATCGCTCAGCACAAAGATCTCGCCCAGCTTCATCGACGCCACAAAGATCCGGCCATCGCGAGGATCTGCGGCAATGGCGACCGGAACCACCAGATCCTCACCGGCCGGAGACTTCGGACTCGGATACACCGTCGCTCGATAACCGGGACGCTCCAGCGCACCATCTTTGAGCGGACGGTCAACCAGCGTAGTCCAGGCTTCAGCCCCCGCAGTCTCGGCCGCTGGCAGTTCCGAGATCAGCTGAACGGCTGCCGACGACCCAGCGTCAGGGCGCACCGTGATCGACCACAGATGGTCCGAGCTTACGACGTCGCGCTGAGCGATCCCTGGCGACCGATCGACAGTCGTCGGCACAGGACAGCGAGCGTGTACCACCACTTCGCTTTCGCGTGGCAGGTCCCGCAGCTCCCAACGTCGGATCAGTCTCCGCCCTGCGTCGGTGCGTTCGATACGGAACGTTTCGGACAGCGATACGGGTCCAGCAGCGGTCATGACTTTGGAGCGAATCCTCATCCCATCGGGCAGCCGGTCGTAGCCGTGGAATTCGATCGCTCGCACCGCCTCGACCGGTCGACCTTGCAATCGGACTTCGAGCACCGGATCGACTTGCCAATCGCCACCCACAACCGTTCCGGACGCGGTGTAGGTTCGCAGACGGCCTTGGACGCTGCGCAGAATCTGAGCGCCGACGCGAACACTACGCAGCGACGACGTTCCCAGATCGTACACCACCAGGTCCTGGTCGGCAGTGAGCAGCGCGATCGATTCGAGCGGTGTCCCGTCGAAGACTCGCAGCGGAATCTGGGCCACGATGGCCGGCTCGCCGGCGCTCGGCGCCTTTACCGGCAGCGGTGGAGCCGGCTTGGGGACCGGGGCCTGAGTACCCAGCGACAAGTAGGCCCACAGAGCTTCTCGCTGTTGGCTGACGTCACCTTGCAGCACCGTCGTCAACGGAGAGGGCTTGTCGCGCGGAAAGGGACTCGGCATCGGCGTGCCGGGAATGCAGCGAGTGGGATTCTCCAGGAATCGATCGAACCAGCCGCGTCGAATACGGCCGGCGACTCGGGTCAAGTCCGGGCCGACAGCTCCCGGATCGGGATCGGCCAGCAGATTGCCGTTCCAGACGTGGCACGAGACGCACGAGAATCCTTGGAAGCCGGCGATTTGTGGTCCGTAGAGAGGGCCGAAGGTCGGATCGACTGGCGACGATGTCGCGACCGGTTTCGCCAAGCTCGATTCGGTCACCGAGTCGGGCAAATCCCCATCCGCTTCCGCCAGGGCTTGAACGATGGGCTCGGCGTGCCCCCCAAAGCTCGGCATCCGGTACGTGTAACGGCCCGAACCACGTACCTGCACGCTGTCACGTACGGCTTGGATGAGGTGCTGAGTGACAAACTTCTGGTGAACGAAGTGTAAGCGGGGCGTCCGTTGGAAAGGGACCGTCTGCAGCCAGGCACCACCGAGCCGGCTTCCGGCAACTTCCAATGGCGGTTGGCCCTCGCGATCACGGGCATGACAACGGAGACAGCCTAGGTGCAGCAGCAGTCGCTGACGATCGTGGACTGGCGAGGGAAATTTTTCCTGCCGTGCGACGGCCCGATAGGCCATCAGATCGGTTCGATCCGACGCAGACAAACGAAATCTTGGACTGACTGACGACGTTGACGCCAGACAGCCGCGGTCGGTTTGACCCGGTGCGATTGCCATGTCGACAGTTGGTGCCGGGCCTAGTCCTTCATGACACTGAGCGCAACCTTTTTCCCGGATTAAGGCTAGAGCCGCGTCGCTGTCACTAGCCACCTTCAATCGCTGGCGTACCGCAGCCCGCTCGTCGTCCGTCGGTCGATCCTCGGCCAGCTGTGGCGAGTCGGGCGCCGTGGCTGGTGACCACAGCAACAGAAACGCTGCGATGTTGCGTGCATCTTCGGCGCTCATCGGAATCCGCGGCATACGATCGTCCGGGTATCGACCATGTGGGTCGGCGACCATGACAGCCAGATCGGCTGCTGAATACCGATCGCCCAAACCAACCAGCGGGCCTCGACCAGTGGGAGCAGCGTTCTCGAGGGTCTCGGTGCCGTCGGGTAAGGTATGGCACGCTGCGCAGCCCAATTCGACAAAGCGGCGGCGGCCCATGCGGTGATCGCCGGCATTCGTTGGCGACGGTTCAGCGCCGGGATGACGTTTCAGCTGCAGCAGATACTCGGTGACGATGGCCCGTTCTGCCAGACCGCTGCGGCTGTCGGCGAACAACTGCGGCATGCTGGCTTCCGCCCTCAGGTCGGAGGGTCGCTTGAGCCAGGCCATCAGCCAATCGCTCTTCAGTCGCGAACGGGCTTCGTTGAGCGACGGTCCAGGTTCAGCCTGTGCGACGGACGGAAATGCTCCGGCATGACAGCGGGCACAACCAAGCTGAACGACTCGGCTGCGTGCACGTTCGAACTGCTCCTCGTCCGCCAGCGACTTCGGTCGGTCAGCCGCGCGGTGTTTGAGTTGCCAGGCGGGGAGCGGTTCATCGCCGAAGGTTTCGCCGCGCCACCAGAGCTGGAGCCGGGCGGGCGTGCCGGGCAACGCACGGTAATGAATTCGAATGGGATAGACGCCATCACTGCGGGTGAAGGGTTGCGCCGAATCAACGGTCGACTGCAGGTTCGTCCCATTTCCCTCAACCACCGTCTGGCCGTCGATCTCCAGCCGCACGGCTCCTGACACTCGAGCTTGAAAGTGAATCGTATCGGCTTCGCGGAGCACCAGCTGGCCCGTCCATTCGGCTTCCCAGGGACCGGGCGGAATGCGGGGATGGGGAGACGAATCGGCCCACCAGAAGGCTGGTTTGGCATCGATGCGAGTGACGGTCGCGGTGGGATCGGCCAGCGAGCGGTAGACTGCGACGAGCCCGTCGAACAGTTCGGCCGCGGGGCCCCGATCAGAATCGTCATCGTCTTCATAGGCAACGGGATCAGAACCATGCAGATCCGTGATCTGGCCATTTGCAGATTGGTGGTCCGCCGTGCTTGAGTCGGTCGTCTGGCGTTCGGTTGCGTTGACCGCTGGAGTCGACTGGGCGCGGACCGAATCGGTACCGAGCGTGAAGACGACGACCAGCCAGGGCATGAACCAGGAGATGAATCTATATGCGCTCATCGATTCGTCTCGACCATCTAAACTGTTCTCTCGTCGGCTACTCATCACAACCGTCGCCGTGACGCTGCGTCGCCGCTGGCCGAGCTAGCCATCCTGTTCGTCGGCCGTTTGGGCCCTATGGTACCTGAGCCGTGGCGGGATTGCGACAGAACGAGCCAATCGCTGCGGGCAAGCCGGCCAGCGCGGTCCCGTCTGAGGATAGACGCGGGCCGAGACAGGCTGAGTTACGGCACAAAGCGAGCTGCAAAACGGCATGACAAGGTCAGCCGAAAGGAAGCAGTTTCACCCAAACATAAAGGCATGCGAATGTGACTGGCCGGAGCGTGACGAAAATAATCGGCTCCTCACCAGAATCTGTGGCTAGTTTCTGACTCTCTTAGTCGGCCAACGTTGAATAGGCCGGCGATTCTGGCGAGTTGCGAGCTGGCAAGCCGCCGGATTTTCTCTTAGGGAGTTGAGGTGACGTCGTCAGCGAGACTAGCTTACCGGCTCGTCGCTCCCTCGGGTTCGAGCTCCAGGAATGGGGCGTTTGGAGCTCCTGTGCGCCATACCTCTGCCTCTGCCATCGATCGCTCGCCACCTGGGCCCCGCCAAAGTCGTGGGGCTGGTGGGCCGGAAGGTGATGGCGACTTGATTGCCCCACCGACTTTGGGGGGCCTCCCGGTTATGGCGAAGCGACCGACGGCGACGGCGACGGGAATGGGGCAGGCAGCGCGGAGCCAGCCCGTTGTGCGAAAGAAGACAAAAAGGGTCCCCACTCGTGACCAGCGGTCGTCTTCCTGCGGCATTTATGGGCATCGCAGGATGAACTGGCGGACAGTCCGCAAGTTCCGTCTCCCGGCGAGTGGTCGAGCCCCTTGCCACACATTTCCGGAGCCCGAGCCTGATAGAGCGACGTGTCAACGTCATGAAAGTATGTGACTCTCGCTGCAACTCAACTAATGCTAACACCAATTCATCCACAGATTCTGACGAAGAGCCAAAGACTGCATCGGCGCGCGAACCTCAATCGGACGGGAGCGGTCTGTGGAGCTATGCCGCCGCGAGTTTGGGGCGCCGCCGGTCGACAGACTGGTTGTGGCCCGACGATGCGGCCTGAGCTTTCCCGAATCCTTTCAGCCACGCGGCAAGCCGCGGAACACATTGGACCTGCATTTACTGGCCTTTCATGGGGATACGGATCTCGTCCGCCGACAAATACTAAGTGGTCAAGGGGCTGATTCGCTCGACCGTTACGGCCGAACTCCGCTGATGGTCGCCGCGGCGAGCCCTCTGGCGGGTATTGACATGCTGGACGCTCTGCTGGATGCCGGAGCGGACATCCAGGCGGTCGTTTCGGACAACTACCGTTCCACATTCACTCGTCCCGATGTCAACGACAATGTCGGCATGGACCACTGGGCCCACGTTCAATTCTCGACTGGGTCGAGCGTTCTTTCCTACGCGGCCAAATACGGTTCGGAAGAGAAGGTTCGGCTGTTAGTCCAGCGAGGCGCTGACATTTCCTTTCGTTCGACCCATGGCAGCAGCGTGCTCATGGCGGCGACTGGGCGGTCGGACGAACTGGAGCGCGACGCGCCCAATCGCGTCCTTCGGTTTCTGGTCGAAAGCGGTGCCCCGCTCGATTGCCGCAACTGCTACGGTGAAACGGCAATTGCCACGCTCTCCAGGCGTGGCAATCTCGCCGGGGTCAAGATTCTACTGGACGCGGGGGCTGACGCGTCACCGCTAGAATGGAACGCGCTCTGCATGGCGGCAGCCTTTGGCACGTTAGACGAGGTCGCCGCCCTGATTGACAGTTCGCAAGAAACAGCGGAACTGGACCGCTGGGGGCAAACACCGTTCTTAATCGCCGTGCAGTCTGGGCGTATTGAAATAGCCTCGTTGCTGCTCGACCATGGCGCGAATCTCATGGCCCAGTCGAAGCTGGATGAGTCGGCGGCCCACTTCGCCATTCGACGCGACGATGTGGCGATGCTGAGCTGGCTGCTGCGACGCGGAATCGACCTCGATCTCGACGACAAGTTCGAATACCCGACCTTGTGCCGCGCCGCAGCCCAGAAAGCCTACCGGTGCCTTCAATTCCTGCTGGATGACCCTTTGGCAGCCGACCATGTCGACTACTACAGGGAACGTGCAATTTCCTCAGCCGAGTCGGTGCAGGCTCTGCAGATGCTGATCCAACACGACGACGAGTACAGCAATGTGGGTCGAAGGCTTCGGCGCGTCCTGCTGGGACATGACACGCTACGGATTCCCGATTTTTCGCTCGCCGAGTACGGTCCGTGGCTTCACCGCGCCTTGGGGACCTGCAATCCCGATCGAATGAACAATCCATTCTGGGATCTGATGGTCAGAACTCGAGCGAATCCCAGCCCGGTCGCCCGGGCTTGGTCGCTTCCCGAGCGTCAGCGGCCGGCCGTATGGTGCTTTGACCGATATGGCTCGACCTTGAATCGACTGCCGGATGGACGGTTCGTTGAAATCGGGGGCGAACACGAAGATTACTACGCGCCCAATTTCTGCATCTATAACGACGTGGTAGTTCACCATCCGGATGGATCATTCGACCTCTTCGGCTACCCGCGTGACATCTTCCCCGCGACCGATTACCACACCGCCAATCTGCTGGGCGATTGGATCTACATCATTGGCTGCCTGGGCTATCCGATCGATCGGCGTTACCGCGAAACACCCGTGTATCGGCTGAACATTCACACCTTTGCCATAGAACAACTGACGACGTCCGGTGGACCGGGCTGGATCCACCGGCACTACGCTCGTTCCGTAGACGATCGTACCATTGAAGTCGTATCGGGACTGATTGTGGATGGCCCGGATGCTCACAAGAATTCGGCCATCTTTCAGCTTGATGTCATCACGCTTAGCTGGTCAGTCGTAGCGATGGAGGACGACGAGCCCGATGCCTGAAGCGAGACGACAGCGATTCCTTACGCCACGATTTCCTGGATAACACGACTAGGACCATCGACCTGGGTCAACCGCTGCTGGACGCCCTGAAAGTAATAGGTGAGCCGTTCGGGGTCGAGGCCCAACAAATGCATCATCGTGGCGTGCAGATCGCGCACGCGAGTCGGGTTTTCCTGGGCCTTGAATCCGAACTCGTCGGTTTCGCCGTACGTCACGCCACCCCGGATACCGCCACCGGCCATCCATACGGAGTAGCCATAGGGATTGTGGTCGCGGCCATCGGACCCTTCGGTCGTTGGCGTACGTCCAAACTCACCGCCCCAGACGACCAGTGTCGAGTCGAGCAGTCCGCGGGCTCGCAGATCTTGAATTAGTCCTGTCACCGGCCGGTCAATCCGTTGGCAGTTCTTCACCAACCGCTGGTCGTTATTGCCATGCGTGTCCCAATCCTCGTTGCCGCTGCCATGGTAGAGCTGCACAAATCGCACTCCGCGTTCCACCAGTCGTCGAGCGGTCAGGCACTGCAGGCCAAACGGTCGTGTGTCGTCGTGGTCGAGCCCGTAGAGAGCAAGCGTGGCGGCCGATTCCTGAGAAAAATCAACGGCCTCGGGAGCGGCGGTCTGCATGCGAAAGGCAAGTTCGTAGGCGGCAATCCGCGACTCCACGTCGGACGTCGTCTTATGCTGGGACAAGTAATTGCGGTTCAATTGCTGAGTCAGGTCAAGCACTCGGCGCTGCCGTTCGGGCGACAAGGTCTGCGACCCGTCCAGATACAGGATCGGCGATCCGGTCAGGTGTACTTCGGTCGCTGCATACGCCGCAGGAAGAAACCCATGACCATAGGTCAACGGGCCTCCCTTCAGCGGCCCTTCCCGCATGACGACATAGCCGGGGAGATTGTCGGTTTCGGCGCCGAGACCGTAGAGCATCCAGGCGCCCATGCTGGGACGTCCCAACAATCGGGTTCCCGAGTGGGCCATGTACAGTGCCGGGGCGTGTGCGAACTCGGTATGGTAACAGCTTCGTACCACCGCCAACTCATCAGCCACCCGTGGCAAGTGCGTGAAGGCATCGGAGATCACCAGTCCCGACTGGCCGCACGGTCGGAACTTACGGCGACTCGGCAGAATCTTGGCCTCAGTCGCCTTGGTGAACTCCAGATTCAAACTGGCATAGCTCTCCGGCAATGTCTTTCCCGCATAGCGTTCCAGGGTTGGTTTCGGGTCAAACGTATCGACCTGGCTGGGCCCGCCGTGCATGAAAAGAGAAATAACAGCGGTAGCTTTCGGTGGGTGATGCGATCTCGGTGCCGAACGTTCGCCAGCCCGCAGCTCTTCGCGAGCCAGCAGATCACAAGCGGCCAGCGCCCCGATTCCCATCCCGGCCTGCCAGAGTGCCATGCGTCGTGTCGATCGTTGGCTTATGGCCATCGTCATGCTCCTAATCAACGGTCACAAACTCGGCCGAGTTCAAGATCGCCAGAGAGAACTCTTTCAGCGCCGCGTGGCGAGCCTTCCGATCGACATCATCGGTTTTGCCATCCTGCATGTTAGCCCGCGCTGACGACTCCGCCTCATCCAGAAATTCCCGAGCCAGCTTCAGTTCCGGCTCAGTAATTTCACGGCTGTAGGCCAGCAGCCAGGCCGTGCGAATTGACGCGTCGCGATCGGATTCTCCGATCCGTTCCAGACGGCCAGCCATCGCGTCTGCCTGTTCGCCGGCAATGCGGCTGTTCAGCAGTGACAGGGCCTGAGTGGGGAGCGTAGTCGATTGGCGCTGAGGGCAACTGACCGCGTTACTGGCCGGATCAAACGCGTCAAAGAAGGGGAACCGGAAAGAACGACGGCTCAGGATGTAAATCGCACGGCGATTCGGATCGGTCGAGACGGGCCATTTGCGTTCCTTCTTGCCTTCCAGCTCGAACAGCCCCTGCAATTCTTCGTTCGTCAGCTTGGGCGTAACTGGTGGTCCGAAGCTGGCCGGATTGAGCCGACCGGAGACCGACAGCATCGCATCCCACAACTCCTCGGCCTCCAGTCGCCGCGACGGGAAGCCGGCCAGGTAGTGTTGCTGCGGGTCAATTCTGGCTGACTCAGGAGTCCGTTGAGCGGCCTGCTGGTACGTCGACGAACAGACCAGCTGGCGGTGGAGTCGTTTCAGATCCCAGCCGTGTTCCACGAAATCGGCGGCCAGCCAATTCAACAGCTGCAGATTCGAAGGCACTGCGCCGTGATGACCGAAATCATTCGGAGTCGTCACAAGTGCGGTACCGAAGTGCCATTGCCAGACCCGATTCACAAAGACTCTCGCCGTCAAAGGATTCTCCGGTGCTACGACCCACTTGGCCAGTTCAGCCCGCCACCGGTTGGGCGGCACGTCGGCGAAACGATGGGGCCCGCCGCCTGGAAGTGAAGCCGGAACCGACGGTGAAACAGTCCCTTTGGGCTTCGTCAGCTCGCCTCGCACGAGCAGGTGAATTGGGGTCGGCGCCGCTGCATGTCTCAAGATCCGAAAGTGGCTCCACTCCCCCTGCCCCCACCCCTTCTTGTCACGCAATACATCCCAGGTTTCACTGGCCGCGAAGATCGCCTCCAATCCGAAATAATCTCGCTGCGAAATCGGATCGAACTTGTGGTGATGGCAATTCGCACAACCGATTGTCAGCCCCAACATCGATTCGCTGAACGTGATCACCTGATCGGTGCGACGCGTGTATTCAAGCTGCTCGGGAAACAAATCGAGCGAGTTGGGCCATTCGCCAAGCGTCCAGACGGCCGTTGCTTCGCGCATCGCCTCAGCTTGATGAGGCCACAGTTCGTCGCCGGCGATCTGTTCGAGAAAGAACTGATCGATCGGCTTGTTCTGCTCCAGACTGCGGATGACGTAGTCGCGATAACGCCAAGCCTGTTCGTAGAAGATGTCGGTCTCATACCCGCCCGAATCGGCGTATCGGACGATATCGAGCCAATGGCGGGCCCAACGTTCGGCATAAGCTCGCGTTTGAAGCAGACGATCGACAAGTTCTTCGACGGTCATGGTGCTGCCGGGATCGCAGAACTCGGCCACGTCGGCTGGCGTGGGGGGGAGCCCAGTCAGATCAAAATGGATGCGTCGCAGGAGCGATTCGCGGCGAGCGGCTTCGGCGGGGACCAGTTGTCGTGAGGCCTGCTGAGCCAGCACAAAGGCATCAATGGGCGAACGGACCCAATCTGGGCGGTCGGTGGCTGGAACGGGGGGCCGGACAATTGGTTGAAACGACCAGTGGTCAGCAGCTACTGGCTGAGCGGCATGGGTCTCAGCCGACTCGGGCCAGACCGCTCCCTGTTCGATCCAACGTCGCAGCGTCGCCACCTGCTCGGCACTCAACCGCTCGCCTTCGGGTGGCATCGGCTCGACATCGAGTCCTTCGACGCGGCGCAGCAGGAGACTTTCTGCAGCTCGTCCAGGTTCGATCGCTGGCCCGGAATCGCCACCGTGGATCACGGATTCCCGAGAGTGCAGGATCAAGCCACCTTCGGTCGATTCATCGCCGTGACAACGAAAACAATGTTCACGGAGAATTGGCAAGACTTGGCTCTGAAAATCGATACTGACAAGGTTCGGCGAATCGATGGCAACCTGGGCCATCCCGGCCCCAGCCAAGCAGTGAGCCACCACCAGGGCCAAGCAGCCCACGGTTCGCATCAACATCTCGGACCCCTCGACGTCCCCCGGTCCTGATCCACCTCGTTCCGCCCCCGTTGGGGAGTTCATTATGATCCGGTCCCGACGGGAAATACACCCCGTCCCCCACTCCCGGGCCACTGCGGCAAATCGTCGAAAAAAGCGACCTCTCTGCGAAAATACCGACAGCCGCTTCAAAACACCGACCGAAGGCTGCGATAATTCGGCAGAGTGCTGGTTCAACTCGGAGCCTAAGCGGGTTCATTGGCGACCAGTGATGTGGACAGGGCTGCGGCGTCAAGATATGGAGCGAGGAGCGAGAAGATGCGAAGCAACTGGCTGAGTGGCACGGTGTTGGTGGCGGTGGTCAGTTTCCTGGGTCTGTCGAATCTCCCGAGAACGGTTCGGGGTGAAACTCCGGCGGAAGTCGAATCGCTGCGGCAAGAGATCGTGGCCAAAGGGTTGGCTTTCCTGGCGAAGTCGGGCCAGGCAGCTGACGGGACGTTTACCAAACAGGTCGGCTCGGGGGTCACGTCGCTGGCCTTAGCGGCGGCGTTGAAGAACGGGCGGGGCGTTGACGACCCGATGGTCGCCAAGGGGTTGAAGGCCTTGGAGGGCTTCGTCCATGAGGACGGTGGAATCTACGCCAACGACCGATTGCAGAACTACGAGACGTGCGTGGCGATGGTCTGTTTCAAAGCCGCGAATCAGGATGGCCGTTACACCGAACTGCTCAAACGGGCCACCGAGTTCGTCACGGGCAGGCAGTATCGGGAGGGAGAAGACCGAACGAGCGACGAAGCGTGGGTGGGAGGCGTGGGTTATGGCGCTCAAGGCCGGCCCGATCTTTCGAATACGGCTTATCTGATTGAGGCCTTGGCAACGGTCGACGCGTCGAAAAACGAGCAGGCCATTCAGGCCGCATTGGCCTTTGTGTCGAAGTGTCAGAACTTGGAATCGCCCCACAACACGACTCCTTATGCCGCGCTGGTGAAGGACGGTGGATTCTATTACGAGCTTCCCACCACCAAGGTCGATCCTTCGACTTCGCCTGAGCGGTATACCGAGAACGGCGGCCTCCGCAGTTACGGATCGATGACTTATGCAGGGCTCAAGAGCATGATCTTTGCGGGGCTGACGGCCGAAGATCAGCGAGTGAAGGCGGCCGTGCAGTGGATCAAGGACCATTACGGCGTCGACCAGAACCCCGGCCAGGGGAGCGCCGGTCTGTTCTATTACTTTCACACGTTCGCTGCCGCTCTGGCAGCGGCTGAGCTGAACGACGTGGTGGATGCTGACGGAAAAGCTCATGACTGGCGAGCCGACCTGATCCATGAGCTGGCCAAGCGTCAGAACCCGGACGGCTCGTGGACCAATGAGAACCAGCGCTGGTTCGAGAACGATGCGAATCTGTCGACCAGCTTTGCGTTGCTGGCGCTGTCGCATTGTGCACCGCCAGTGCCGGCCAAGGACGCGGCACCCCGGCCGT
Source organism: Pirellulales bacterium (assembly GCA_046349895.1). Classification (GTDB taxonomy): domain Bacteria; phylum Planctomycetota; class Planctomycetia; order Pirellulales; family Pirellulaceae; genus JAXMBJ01. The sequence continues at coordinate 400,150 of JAXMBJ010000006.1, forward strand.
CGAGCGAGTAAAGCAGTAACTTGCCGACATCGATCATCGGCGCATAGCAAGATTCAGATTGACCACGGATAGCACGGATAACACGGATAACACCGATCGTGAAATCAACGTGCCCTCGCCCCGCTGAACAGCGTCTCCATGGCCGAACGACTCTGCTGGTGGGGGCAGGGCGTCGTGCGGCAGGCCACCACAGCGCCGGGGCTCAGGTCGGCACCATCCGTGGCGGGTTCCCCAGGACCTTGGCCCCGGGTTTGAGTTTGCTGGAGACGACGGTACCGGCACAGATGAAGCACTCATCGTCCACCGCGATGCCGTTGGTCACCACGCTGCAGCTGCCGATGTAGCAGGCATGGCCGACGCGGCAGCGCCCCGTGACGACGGCAGCCACGCCAAAGCTGTTGAAGTCGCCGACGACCGCATCGTGTCCGATGACTGAGTTGATATTGACGTAGTTGAAGTTTCCGAGCACGGCGGCGGGCTGAATCGAGCTGCCGTGCAGAGCCAGGTTTCCGTACCCCATGCGTGCGGCTCCGGGGCCGCTGCGAAACACAGACGCTCGGGGGTGAATCAGGTTCGGAAACCGTTCGTGGGGGATCTGCAGCCGCTGGACAATGGCCCGCGACGTGCGCGGATTGGCGACGATCGACTGAGCGAAACAGAGAGTGCCATCCAGGTCCCTCCAGACATCGAGTGGGCCGAGGACGGGCACCCCCAGCACCATCGTGCCGACCGGTTTGCCGTCGTCGAGGATGCCAATGAGCTGGTATTGGCGATCGGATTCAAAGAGTTCCTGCACCAGCTGAATGGCGTCAGGATTACCACCTCCAATGATGACGATCTGTTTCATCTTTACACAACCTTCTGCTGGATGAATCGATTCGCACAGCCGTCTGCGGCCGCGACTGCGTCGAGCACCGGCATCACCGGGCTGAATTCATGCCGTACTGCCGCCATCCACCGTCAGAATTGTCCCCGTCACGAGGGTTCCATCGGGACCCATCAGATAACTGACCGCGCCGGCCACATCGGACGGCTGGGGGAGCGACAGCGCACAGCGTCGCTGAATGCTGGCCAGCTTGTCACCGCTCAACCCGGCCGTCATGGCCGTTTCCATGAAACCGGGCGCCACGGCATTGACCGTGATACCGACTTTACCCAGTTCCCGGGCCAGCGATCGGGTCATCCCTTCCAGGCCCGCCTTGGACGCCGCGTAGACCGACAGACCACTGTAGCCCGTACGAGCGACAATGGACGAGATATTGACGATGCGGCCACGTCGCTGTTGCATCATGGACCGGGCCGCGTATTTCGTCAGGTGGATGGGCGAATGGAGATTCACCTTCAACGTCTGCTCGATGTCGCGGCTGTGCATGGTGGCCAGCACTCCGTCACCGCCGATTGCAGCGTTGTTCACCAGGCCGTACAGGGGGCCGTGCTCAGCCGTGATGGATCGGACCAGCCCATGTATACCGTCCAGGTCGGTAAAATCATAAGTCACAAAGTGGGCCTGGCCGATCCCTGAAGTCTTCTGCAACGACTCATATTCCGGCGAGCACGACCTGGCGACGCCCACAACGCGATATCCGTCGCGCAACAGCCGCTGGGCAACGGCCAGCCCCAGGCCGCGAGTGGCGCCGGTCAGCAGCACCAGGCCAGGGGGCTTATCGGGTAACTTTTCCGCCGGCATTGATTTCAATCTCTTCGACACACTGGACGACGGCCGGCACCTGATGCCGACTCAAATGTTCTCGGCAGAACTTCAACAGCTCCGCCCGCACCGATCGCTCGTCGCTCCCGTTGCGCCGGATGACGACCTCCGCCACCACCAGCGCCCCGGTGAACGAACTCTGCCTGGCGGTGACGCGGGCAGCGGCGACCGCATGGTGCTGCAACAACACGTCCTCGACTTGCTCGGGGTGAACCTTGTTCCCTCCCACGTTGATCTGACCATTCGCCCGCCCGAGGAAGTAAAACCGGGATCCCCGCTGTTCGACGATATCGCCGGTGTCGACGAAGCCAGCGGGATCGGCGAAATGGATCTGGCTTCCCACATAAGACCCGTCGACGCGAGTGTTTTTCACTTGCAGCCGATCGCCGACGACTCGCATTTCAATCCCGTTCCGAGGTTGAGCCAGGTAGTCGACTGGAAATCCTGCGAGTCCATCCGAGACGGAAAACCCGACTCCCGACTCGGTCGAGGCGTAGATATGCGTGACTCGGGCAGCAGGAAACTGAACCCTCAGCGCATTGAGCAGCCGCTGGTCGGCAATTTCACCCCCGAGAGTCACCTGCCGGAGATTCAGCCGGCCGACGACATCCGTCATCAATATCTTGCGCCACAGGGTCGGCGTCGCCGAGAGATGCGTGCAGCCGCCAACCACTAATTCATCGATCTGGTCCTCAAGTCCGTCTGCCGCATCGGGAGCGATGATGGTGGCGCCGGAAAGGAGAGCCTGCAGCACAACCTGCAAACCGGCGTAACGGGTATAGTCGTACAGCATGCCCCATCGGACGTCTGTGTCGGCCAGCATTTCCTGCCGAATAGTGCGGGTCAGCGATTCCAACTCGTGACCGACGATCTTGGGCAGGCCGGTCGTGCCAGTGGTCGACAGCAGCCAGCGGGTCGACTCTTCCGAGCCCTGGTGGTCGGCTGGCCGGCCAGCTAGAGGCCGCTCCCACGCCACTCGAACGCTCTGCCAGCCAGCCGGCAGATCGCTCAGCGGCAGGTCGGTCACGACGACTGTGCACCCCGCTTGGCGTCCAAGCTGCCAGATGACCTCGGGCGATTGCGCCGACGAGGCAATCAGGATGCGTTGCACCGCGCCATCCAGCTGGGCCAGAGTCGCCAGGGCCACCCGCAAATCGTTGACCAGCAGCAATACCGCATCACCGGCCAACTGGTCCCGATCGGCGGCCGGGAGCCGCTGGAGGTCGCCAAACGTGACCCGCGCTGGAAAACTCATGGCCAGACGTTCTGACGGAATACGGCCAAGGCATTGGGAGAGGGTTGTCATCGGCGATGTTGCTCGTAAAAGGTCACAAACTCGCCAAATGTCCGCGGATAATACGGATCGTCGGACTCGGTGAACGGATCGTAGCCCAGTTCTTCGTCCAGCCGAGCGACGAGAATGGCGAACCCCATCGAATCCAGACCGCTTTTCAGCAGGACCAGATCATCCGTCAACGGCGGCGGCGGCTCGCCTACCTGCTCGTCAAATACGCTGCGGAACTGCTCTTCGATCGTCTCGCGTACCATCATTCCCCTCTACGGCCCCCGGAACCGCTGAAACCGGCGAAATTTTGTGAATTGCAACCGTCCGGGGCCGGGCAAGGCAATCGTGAAACAAAGACTTGAGCCGCAGAGCCCTCAATGCCAGGGATGGATCCAATAGGAACAACTTCCCACGGCCACCATCAGCAGCAAAGCAATTGCGAGGGGCCCGTCAACAGACGTGGTCAGTCGATCCCTCCCGCGAACTCAGTCCAGAGCACCGATGAGGCCGACATCACCCCAAAACGAGTCCCCTGATAATATGTCGAGAAACCAACCACCAACCGGACGCGTTGCCACAAAAAAAAACGAATCCAACCCGTGGTCGTCGCGCCGACCCATGCACGTGGCGCCGCAGGCGGTAATCGTCATGCCGGGCGGCACGAACGAGGAAGAACGAAACGTACGTGCAGCCACAATCAGTCGGATGGCGTGGCGTGATAGATCATGCGGAATCCACGGTATCCGAGCACTCGCCCCACCGATTCGATCGCACGGATGGCCAGCTGCTCCTTAGCGGAGACTTCCTGGCCGGGTCGTTCAGTGTCGTAAAGAAAGAACGTACTGTCGACGATGCGGAAGCCATTGCGTATCAGCAGATCTTCCAGGCTTCGCGCGGTAAAGAAGCAAGTGTGAGACGAAGCAAAGATGTTCTCGACGGCCGACTTGCGTCCCAAGCGGTACATCCAGCCGGCGATGTCGATCAACATGGAGGCATGGTTGGGCGTGTAGACAATCAACTCGCCACCCGGCTGGAGCCGTTGCCGAAGCTCGCGCAGGATCCGCGCTGGATCGCTCAAATGCTCAATAATATCCATCATGGTGATGATGTCGTATTTGCTTTCCGTGTGGAGCTCCGCGACATCATGGGCGAAAACCTGGTAGCCTCGCTCGCTGGCTTTTTGAGCCAATGGTGGCGAAATCTCGACGCCGGCCACCTCGCAACCTAGATCCTCAGCCACGGCCAGCAGTGTGCCGACGCCGCACCCGATATCCAAGAGTCGCGGTGGTCGCCGCTTGACTCGTTGCAGCGAATTCGAAATAACTCGGCGAAAGAACGTCACTGTCGGTTCGGCTCCCGCGTAGACCGCCAGCTTCTGGAATGACACTGCGTAGGCTTCGTCGTACACCTGAGAAGGTTGTACGGACGTCTCTTTGTAGAGCATGCCGCAGGAAGTGCAGCGACGGATCATGCCCGGTATGCCACGCTCGGCATGGACGGCCGGACGCGTGCAATCGTACGCATAGGTGTACGCGGGCGAAGAACAGATCGGGCAGTCCTTGATCGCGATGTCAGTCAGATTCTCTTGAATCATAGTCGGCAGTTCCAGTCCACCTTCGGCTCGTCCCATCTGTCAACAGACGTGGTCAGTCGATCCGTCCCACAAGCTCCGTCTGGCGAACCCATGGTCTTCATGTCACCCCACAACAGGTCCCCTGCAAATGAGGCGATAAACAAGATACCAACCGGACGCACTTATTGCAAAAGTTTCCGAAATCAGATCAATCCCACGGTACCGACGTCAAAGCAGGGTGCCAATTCGCCTACCGGTCGACCTGAGCCACCGCTAAATCGTGCGACATAGCACACCTGGCGCGACGGATGACGCGTCGCCTGGAAAAATACTTCCTTGCGAGACCCTCCCCTGGTTTCGTAGAATAGTGGTCGGGGGGGGGGGAACCAGAACGGGGAGGCGGCATCGACCGAGACGGTGTGAACTGCGGACGGTGTGAGTTGGATCCCGGAAGTCGACGCGACGCATAGGTTCCATATCCCCTGGCGCGAGGTTTTCAGTTGAATCAACACGAATCGGAGATCTCGGCAGAACAACTGCTGACCGATGCTCGTCAGGGCATGTCCGACTCGCTGGGACGATTGCTGCAGATGGTCCGCGCTCACCTGCTGCTGGTCGCTCAGCGCGAGCTTCCGGCCGACGTGGCTCGGAAGGTCGCGCCGTCAGACGTCGTGCAGGACACACTGGCCGAGGGGGCGGCTGCCTTTGACCGTTTCCATGGGCAGGATTGTGCTCAGCTCCGTGGTTGGCTGGCCGAGATTCTTCGGGCCAACATCTTGGATGCGGTCAAGCGATACCGATTGGCGGCCAAGCGAGATGTTCGGCGGGAGCGATTCATCGATTCCGACGATTTCCACGGCGTTTCAGCGCTACTGACGGCCCCCGATTCGACACCCAGCGGCGTGGCGCGGCGACTTGAAGCTCGAGAAGCGTTGCTGCAGGCACTCCACAAACTGGAAGAACCAGCGCGGACGGTGGTGACGAGGCGAAGCATTGAAGGTCGGTCGTATGATGAAATTGGCCGGGAGCTAGGCCTGTCGGCTGAGGCGGTCCGCAAACGTTGGCAACGGGCGATCGCGAATCTGAGCATACTGCTCCGCGATACCGAGGAGCCACATCCCGATGACTGATTCCGACGATGACGACGAATGGATCTCGCGAGTGCACCTGCAGCTGACTCAGGGGCTCTCGGTCGACGCCCCCCTGACAGTGGGACCGCAGCGGCTGGCCGAGGTGCGGCATTGCCTGGAGCAGCTGGAAGGGCTGCGTCGGCAACGCGAACTGCCAAATACCGTCGCCACGACTATCGCCCATCTGCTGGACGATCCCTTGCTGTTGAACGGCATCACCAGCCACATTGGCCGTTACGAGTTACGGCGTGAGCTGGGACGCGGTGCGCACGGCGTAGTCTTGTTGGCATTTGACCCGGTCCACCAACGGGAAGTCGCGATCAAAGTGCCGCGGCTGGGGATGCTGACCAGCCTGTCGCTGCGGGAACGCTTTCTCCGTGAGGGCCAGGTGGCCGCGCTGCTGCACCACCCCAACATTCTGCCCGTCTACGAAGTCGGCCAGCTGGATCGCCTTGACTTCATTGTATTCGCTTATTGCCCGGGCCCCAACCTGGCGACGTGGCTGGCCGAGCGACCGACGCCGATCCCCGCCGACTTGGCCGCTCGCATCACCGTTCAGCTCGCGCTTGGAATTGAGCATGCCCATCAGCATGGGGTGTTGCACCGCGATTTGAAGCCGAGCAACGTGCTGCTGATGCCGGTGCGCGACGGCGACGCGGAGGACGAGTTTCCGTTCCTGGCGCAGCTGACCGACTTCGGGCTGGCGCGACTGACCGAAGGGAACCGACACCAGACCCACGAGGGGACGATCCTGGGCACGCCCAATTACATGGCGCCCGAGCAGGCATTGGCGCAGGACGAGCGAATCGGAAAACCGACCGACGTGTATGGTTTGGGCGCCATCCTCTACGAACTGATGACTGGCGCACCTCCCTACAGGGGTACCGATCTAGCCGAGATCCGGAATCAGATGGCGACTCAGCAACTGGTCTCCCCGCGCCGCTTGAACCCGGCGATCCCCGCTGATCTGGCAGCGATTTGTCTGAGATGCCTGGCCTCCGACCCGGACAGTCGTTATCCCACCGCGACCGAGTTGATCACGGACCTGAACCGATATCTGAATCACAAGCGGACAATTGCGCGGCCGCTCAATCGCTGGTGGCAGTTCTGCCAGCGGGCCTGGCGACATCCAGGGTCGGTCATGTCGACAGCCTTAATTGTGGCTTTGATTGGCCTGTCTTCGATCCTGATGTGGCGAACATCGGTCGTGCGGGCAAGAGCAATTCATCAAGCTGACCGTTTCCGATTCGCAGCCGACATGCAGATCGCTGAGCAGGAAACGCAGGCCAATCTGCGGGAGTCGGTCTTGAATCGATTGAGTGCCTACCCCACCGACGACCGACTTCGTTCAAGTTTTGTCTGGCAGTATTTATGGAATGTCAACCAACAGGAATGGCGGACCTACCTTGGTCACTCCGGGCCCGTCCGGACGGTGGAATATGCTCCCGACGGTAGCCGCTTTGCCTCGGGAGGCGACGACGGAACGGTCCGCATCTGGGATGCCGGCGCCGACGAGTTACTACAGGTAATGAAGGAACGTTCCGACGAGGTTTGCGCGGTTCGGTGGTCGCCGGACGGCAGGCAACTGGCCAGCATCAGTTTGGAAGGCACGATCCGAATCTGGGACATACCCGCGGGCACGATAAATCAAACCTTACAGACGGGGCATGCCAACCGAGAGGCAGCTGCCGCGATCGATTTTTCGTCCGACGGAAAGTTCCTCGTCGCCGGCCACGGGCCGAATTGCCTGGTCTGGCGCACTGATACCTGGAGCCAACTTCAAGCGTTTCGTGAGAGTGGAATTGCCTTCGCGAGTTTGGACATATCACCCGATAGTTCCGTGCTGGCCGCCGGGGACGATCATGGAGTGCTTCGCATCTGGGAACTGACAACAGGTAAGCTGGTCCGGCGTGAGCGTCTGACGGACGGGGTCACGACGATTTGCCGACTCCGGTTCTCTGACGACGGCCAGTTGCTGTATTGCCTCTTTCGAGAGTCGAGTTTTCTCGCTTGCCATGAGATGCACTCCGGTGCAACTCGACAGATTCACTTTCGGCACTCGGATTGGCACGCAGATTTTCTGCTGATCGATCCCCATCTATTGATCACCTCAGGCAAGTTCGGAAACATCTCCTTCTGGAGTCCCTCACGAATCGGACCCGCGAGATCGTTGAATGGCCATGACGGTCCGATCTGGGCATTGAGCGGCTCGCCGAATCGCGCCGAGTTCGTCAGCGCAGGAGCCGACGGCAAAATTAAGCTCTGGACGATTCACGACCCGTTCCACCAGACGTATGAATGCAGTCAGCCGATTGAATCACTCGACTTCCTGGCAGACGGACGACAAATGATCGCGGCCAGCAGTGCGCCGAGCCTCTTCAGGGTCGACATGGAGACGACCGGCGACATCGTGTCGGCGCCGCTGGAATGTGCGAAGCCAGACGACTCCGATGGGAATGGCCCCGCAGACAAGTCAAGCGTGCTTGGCGATGGCCGTGACCGCCCGTCGAGGGACAATGATTCGGCCGCTCCGTGCCCCATCGGATGGAATGAGCGTCACGAGGTGCTGATCCAGGCCAAACCTGCTGACAACGATTGCCTTCGCATGTGGAGTCAGGAATCGGGCAAATTGCTGCGGACTTTCCGATTTCCAGGGCCCGTAACGACTTGGGATGCAGCCAGATCGGTCCCGCTGATCGCCGTATCGTACGATAACGTCGTCGAGGTTGTTGACGGCGACTCGCAGCAACTGCGGCAACGATTCCAGGAACACGCCCCGCAACGAGTCCATCTGGCTCATCGCGGCCAGTACCTGGCGACCGTCGACTCGCGAGACCAGTTTTTGGTCCGATCGATTTCTGATGGCAAGGCGATCCTGTCGAGCAAGCTTTCATCACCGCCGGCAGCGATCGCATTTTCCACCAGCGATCAGCAAATAGCCGTGGCGGTACACGATATCATCAACGTCTATGATCTGAAACTCGGGTCCAAAAACACCCTGGCCGGTCATACGGATCCGGTCCTTGGGATCGCGTTTGCTCCGGATGATCGATTCCTGGCAAGCTGCGGCGCTGATGGCACCGTCCGACTGTGGGATCTTCAATGTGATCAGCAGGTACTGCAGTTGTCCGCCGATTCGGGTAGTCTGCGGGGGGTACGATTCAGTTCCGATGGCACTCGCCTGGCAGCATGGTCGGCCGGGACGCCGGCGACGATTCATGTTTGGCGATGTTCGCCCCCAGAGCAAAAGAGTCACCGAGGCGGTTCGTGAAGAGATTCCTGGCGCGACTGCAATCCTGGGGCGCTCGCATCCGGCCGGCCTGGGTCTGGCTTCTGGAGGTGACCCTGGCAGTCGGCTTCGCACTCTGGATTTCGCTCGATGCCGGTCTGGAGATCGTGGTGTTGCGATTTCGCGGACTGGTGATGGGACCCTCCACTACGGTGCGCGCCGATGCCTGGCGAGGGCTGGTCGGCGACGGTCGAGCGATCGGGCTGGGCGTGATGTTGGCGCTGGCAGCGGTCGGCATGTTGTGGCTGGTGGTCCGATTGTGGCGCGGAGCGCCGCAGGATCGCGGCCTGCGGAGCCTGATGATCCTGGTAGGGCTGATCGGTATCTGGACGGCACTGGTGACCAGTTGGCCCGACCTGGCGTGGTGGGGGCGCCGGCGACAGGCCGACCGGCTGGTGGCGGCTTTCGAGGAGGTGGCTCGGCCCTTGCGAGCGTCCTGGCCGCAGACGGATGGTGATTTGCCGCAGACAGGTCCGTTCATGGCTTACCCGATCGGCCAGCCGACGATGTTCATGTTGTTGACGCCCGGTGCGCGTCGCCCCACGGCTCCGGGGCTCCCCGTCCCCCGATTTTCGGCCGTCGAACGTTCACCCCTCGGAGCACTCCGGTTCCAGCTGCTCGAACCGGCCCCCGCCAATTGGCTGGAATGGCATCCGGAAGGATCGTCGCCCGAGACGTTTGTCGGTGGTCTGGCCAATCGCTACGTGCTGGTCCGGTCCGAGCCCCTGGGCGGGGGCTGGTATCTGGTCCGGTACCTGGAAGAATCACCCGATTCGGCGTGGGGCGGTTAGTCCAGGGTCCCGAGATTGCCCTATCCGCTCGATTGGCCCTGCTTATAATGGGGCGGCGGCAGGACCGCGTGTGGCGAGGTGGTCCGGGTCAATGAAAAAAGTGTCTGTCAGGTAAGTAGTCGAGCGGAACGGGTGTGCTGATGACTGGGATGCGGACTGGCGATTGGGGCATGCCGATATGGCTGGGGTGCCTGACGGTGTGGGGTGTTGCCTTGACTTCGGGCCTGCAGGGCCGTGAATGGAAGGACGCATCCGGCAACTACGTGATTGAGGCTGAGCTGTTTGGGTTTGACGACGAGCATGTGATTTTGCAGCGGCCGGACAAGGAGCTGGGCGTGCTGGAGATCAGCCAACTGTCGGCGGCCGATCAGGAGTATCTGAAGTCGCCTGAAGCTCAGCAGCTTGATTCCAAGAACGAAGAATTGACCGAGAAGTGGCCGACGACGATTGGGATCGAGTTGTCGGGGCACGTGGTCGACTACGCGCAGAAGGACGTCACTATTCAGCGTCGGCGGGGCCGGACCTACGTGAATGGCCGCCGCTGGGACAATCTGCCCGAGCTTTATCAGAAGATCATTCCCCGGCTGATTGAGCACTTCGAGGAAGTGGAGTTGCCGGACGACGCGGCTTTTCAGCGTTGGCTGGCCAGTCTGCGTGGCCAGCCTCGGACGTTTCACGTCGACGGCGTGGTGATGGAGATGGCCAATGGTGACGAGTTCACGATTCCGTTCTTTGTCTTTACGTCGGCCGACCGTCGAGCCTTGCGGGCGGGATTCAGTGAATGGATGAATGCTCAGCAGGATCAGGACCGTCGCCAGGACTTGGCCTACCGCCTGGAACAGTTTGCGGCGGCCTATTTTCAGAACCAGCAGCTCAATCGTCAAATTGCCCTGATCAATCTGAACCTGCAGGCGATCAATTCCGGAATCGTCGGTGCCTGGGAAGTGACACTCTATCCGGCGATCGGCAATCCGTCGCCGCCGATGTGGGTCGTCGTACCAGCTCGCAACAGCCTGCAGGCCAGTGAAATCGCTCTGCTGCAGAATCCCGGATTCCTGGCCGGATCGGTACGGCGACTGAGCCGGTAGGGGCTCTGCGGCGATCGATCAGCTTGGGCCGGCGGGAAATGGGAACATTCGCGCACCATGGGCAAGGGAAGGCGGAACATGGCGGCAGGGAGTTCGGATAAGGCTCGGAAGACGTTCTTCCAGCGGATGTTGGATGCAATTGAGCGTCTGGGGAACCGTGTTCCGCATCCGGCCATTTTGTTTTCCATGCTGATCGTCATGGTGGTGGTGCTCTCGCACGTCTTTCAGTTGCTGGGGACGTCCGTCACCTACCAGCGCATTAACGCCCAGACGCACGCCGTCGAGGAAGTGACGACGGCTGTCCGCAGTCTGTTGTCGCCGGACGGCATTCGGTTCATCTGCACTTCGGTCGTCTCGAACTTCATCAATTTTGGTCCGGTGGGGATCATTCTGGTGGCGATGATCGGCGTGGGCCTGGCTGAACGAGCGGGTTTAATCGGCGCTTTGATCCGCAAGATTGTGCTGGTGGCCCCTCCGCAGACGATGACCACGATTGTCGTGACGCTGGGCGTGTTGTCCAGCATTGCCTCGGACGCGGGTTACCTGGTGCTGATTCCGCTCGGCGCGGTCGCTTTTCACAGCCTCGGCCGCCATCCGCTGGCGGGACTCTCGGCGGCGTTTGCCGGTGTGGCGGCGGCCTTTGGCGCCAATTTTCTGGTCAAACCGATCGATGGCATTCTGGCCGAAATGACCAATGACGCGATTCACATCGTCGATCCGGCCCGCTCGATCGACCTGACAGCCAACTTTTACTTCGGCATCGCCTCCAGCCTGATGCTGATCGTCGTCTGTTCGCTGATCACCACTCGAGTCATTGAACCGCGACTGGGGCGGTACGAAGGTGAGCAGCCTGCCAGTGGAGCTCAGCGGCTGACTTCGGCCGAGTCGCGTGGCCTTGGCTACGCCGCGCTGGCACTGCTGGGCTGCGGGCTGCTGATCGGCCTGGGAACGGTCCCCGCGTGGGGCCCGCTGCGGAATCCGGAGACGGGTGAGTTGCTGGGGCGATCCCCATTGATGGACAGCTTGGTCTTCCTGATCATGGCCGTCTTCCTGGTCACGGGCTTGGCCTATGGCTTTGGCGCCGGCACGATGAGGAAATCGGCCGACGCCATCGACGCGATCACCAAGACTCTGTCTGATCTGGGCGCATTGCTGTTTCTGTTCTTCATCATCAGTCAGTTTGTGGCGTATTTCAATTTCAGTAATCTGGGGACGATTTTGGCGGTGAAGCTGGCCAACTGGCTCCAGGACGCTCAACTGAACAGCGTGACGCTGCTGCTGGCCTTTCTGGTGATTGGTGTGCTATTGAGCATCCCCGTGCCGAATATTCTGCCGAAGTGGGCCATCATCGCCCCGGTGTTTGTGCCGCTGTTCATCAAGCTGGGCATTGATCCGGAGGTGGTGTTGGCGGCATATCGAGTGAGCGACTCACCGCCGAACGTCATCAATCCGCTCTTGCCGCACTTCGCGCTGGTGGTCGGATTTGCTCAGCGATGGCAGAAGGACGCCGGCGTGGGGACGATTGTGGCCATGATGTTGCCTTACGCGGCTGCTACGCTGATTGCTTGGACGATCCTGTTCTTCGCCTGGTACCTGCTGGGCATTCCTTTTGGACCGTGACCCCCGGCGACGAAGCGAATCGGGTTCCTGGATGGGGACGGCGTATGCAGCAGCAAGAAGATCCAGGTGTCAGCGGCGACCGGACGGCGGTGCTGTTGGACTTTGCCACTCGGCTGGGCCAGTCCTTGCTGGCCAGCGGCGAGCAGACGGCACGCGTCGAGCTGATTTTGCGGCGGGCGGCGACGGCGTATGGCATGCGATCGTCGCGCGTGGTGGCCTTTCCCACAGTGATCTTCGTCAACGTGCACGACGGCCAGCAGGAACGGCAGACGTTTCGCGAAGGGCCGACGTCCGGCCTGAGGCTCGACCAGATTGCCGAGGTCTACACGCTGGCGGACGAGGCCGAACGGGGTCGGATTGAGCCGGCTGAAGGTCTGCGGCGGCTGTTGGCCATCCAGCGGACGGAGAGCCGGTTCGGGACGCTGGGGATGATCTTCGGCCACACGATCCTGACCGTGGGTGTGTTTTTATTGCTGTCGCCGACATCCAAGGGTCTGTTGGCCGCTGCGATCCTGGGGACGGTCGTCGGTCTGCTCAAAGCGATCAACCGGGACCGACCGCTGCTCTCGGTCCCGCTGCCAGTCGTCGCCTCGGCACTCGTATCGGGATCGGTCTTTGTCGCCATGCGTTACGGCTGGGCCCTCGATCCGCTCTATCTGCTCGTCCCGCCCCTGGTCTCGTTTTTGCCGGGAGCCATGTTGACGTTGGGCATGATCGAACTGGCGTATGGCGACATGGTGAGTGGATCGAGTCGGTTGATGACGGGGATTGTGCAGCTGGTGCTGTTGGCGTTTGGATTGGCGGTCGGTGCTTTAGCGGCCGGCTATGAAGTTACCGATCTGGTCGAAGGGGCACCGGCGGGGCCAGTGCCGCTCTGGTGGCCGTGGCTGGGCGTGATAGTCTTCGGCTTGGGCGCTTATCTGCACTTCTCAGCACCGCGGAAGTCATTACCTTGGATGTTGCTGGTTCTGTCGGTGGCCTTTATCGCACAGCAGACGGCGGCCGACTGGGTGGGATATCGCGGGAGTGGTTTTTTCGGGATGCTGGCAGCGATGCCGCTGGGCTATCTGATTCAGCTCCGCTTCGGCGGTCCTCCAGCGGTCATCACGTTTCTCCCCAGTTTCTGGTTGCTGGTGCCGGGGGCGTTAGGGCTGTTGAGTGTCAAGCAGATGTTGGGGGATCGAGCGGCCGGCCTGGACGGCGTGGTCACGACTGTCTTTGTGTTTGCCTCGATTGCTCTGGGAACGTTGATGGGGGCTTCCATCTACAAATGGATCACTGAGACGTTCGGCTGGTGGAAATTGCAACTGGGGCGGATAGGATCTTACTGGGCGCAGAACCGACAGCGGAAACGGACCAACCGTCGCCGACGGGCAAAACGAGAGGACGCATGACATGATGGGCACGGAGTTCAATCCGGCGCAAAAGGTAGCCGAGTCCCACTCGGCAGGCCGGTGGAGCGACCGGTTGCTGCAGACGTTTTTGACGGGCGTGGTGGGCCTGCTGCCGTTGGCCATTTCACTGGCCGTCGTCGCCTGGATTGTCGTCTTCCTGCACGACCTGATCGGCCCGAACAGCGCTTTTGGTGGCATCCTGCGCCGAGTCGGGATGACGGTGTGGAGCTGCGAGCTGATCGCGTACGGATTCGGTCTGGCGCTCACAGTAATCCTGGTCTATGCCATGGGGTGGTGGGCCGAGACTTCAGCGGGGGGCAAATGGCACCAGGCTATGGACAATGCCTTGCAACGCGTCCCCGTGCTCGGCACGGTCTACGACGCATCGAAGAATGTGACGAGCGTGTTTGATCGCCGCAAGGATTCGATGCAGGGCATGACTCCCGTGATGTGCTATTTTGGAGAGGGGCTGGGTGCAGCCACACCCGCTCTGATGCCGACTCAGGATGTGGTTCGTATCGGTGATATCGATTATCGGATCGTGATCGTCCCGACGGCACCGGTCCCGTTCGGCGGCGCCCTGCTGTGCGTGCGGGCTGATTGGGTCAAGCCGGCTGAATGCGGACTGGATGACCTGATCGGCATCTACATGTCGATGGGGGTCAGTGCGCCGAGGTGTCTGAGCCAGAAAGGTGCCGCGCAGGGCGAGCACCGAGGGGCCGACACAAAAGACCGTCCGAAAGGAAACTAGATGGCAGACGACAAGATTCAGAAGTTGGCACGGTCGTTCCGGCGCCTGGGCTGGACTGGCTTTTTCATCCAGTTGATCCTGGCGATCATCCCGCTGCTCATGCTGGGATACTTCCTGATCAACAAGGCGACCGGCGGTGAGACTCAGCTGAGAATCACCGACTTCCTGGGATTGATTGGCCTGGCCGCTTTGGGATTTACGATCATCTGGTCGTACCGCTACACGCGAATCGGCAGCCGCTTGCTGGACCCTGAGCGACGTCCGACCAGTGCGTCCATGATGCGGACGTTGTGGGTCGGTCTGTGGGCCGGCTGCTTTGGGATTGGCGTCTCCGTGCTGCTGCTGCTGATCGAAGTCATCCGGCTGGTCTACCTGTTCCTCAAGGCACCGCAGGCCGGTGTGCCGGTCGTCCAGACACAGATCGGTCGCACGGAGTGGGTATCGGCCATCGATGCGGTCAGCCTGCTGGCCGAGCTGTGCACGTTGATTGGCGAACTGACCGTCGTCGGCTTTTCGCTGTGGCTGATGTACCGCGTCTACCAGCTCGGTTCGGAACTCGATAAACCTGCGAAGTAATCGGCCTCCATTGTGGTGCGGGCGTCTCGCCTGCCTCCATTGTGGTGCGGGCGTCTCGCCTGCCTCCTTGTGGTGCGGGCGTCTCGCCTGCCTCCTTGTGGTGCGGGCGTCTCGCCTGCCTCCTTTTGGTGCGGGCGTCTCGCCTGCCTCCTTGTGGTGCGGGCGTCTCGCCTGCCTCCATTGTGGTGCGGGCGTCTCGCCTGCCTCCATTGTGGTGCGGGCGTCTCGCCTGCCTCCGTTGTGGTGCGGGCGTCTCGCCTGCCTCTCCGCGTCTCTGCGCCCTCAGCGGTCCCTCCTTAGGAGCTGAGGTCTTCGCGCGAGGCAAGGCTTTGTAGCTCACCCAGTCATGAAAACCAGTGGGGCAAGCCCACTGGAGATGACTGGGAGACGCAGCAGCCTTCTAGCTCACTCAGACCGGGGCTCCGGCCAGGCGAGCTGGCACGCCTGCCTCCGTTGTGGTGCGGGCGTCTCGCCTGCCTCCGTTGTGGTGCGGGCGTCTCGCCTGCCTCCATTGTGGTGCGGGCGTCTCGCCTGCCTCCATTGTGGTGCGGGCGTCTCGCCTGCCTCCATTGTGGTGCGGGTGTCTCGCCTGCCTCCGTTGTGGTGCGGGCGTCTCGCCTGCCTCCATTGTGGTGCGGGCGTCTCGCCTGCCTCCGTTGTGGTGCGGGCGTCTCGCCTGCCTCCGTTGTGGTGCGGGCGTCTCGCCTGCCTCTCCGCGTCTCTGCGCCCCTCAGCGGTCCCTCCTTAGGAGCTGAGGTCTTCGCGCGCGAGGCAAGGCTTTGTAGCTCACCCAGTCATGAAAACCAGTGGGGCAAGCCCACTGGAGATGAGTGGGAGACGCAGCAGCCTTCTAGCTCACTCAGACCGGGGCTCCGGCCAGGCGAGCTGGCACGCCTGCCTCCTTGTGGTGCGGGCGTCCTCGCCTGCCTCCATTGTGGTGCGGGTGTCTCGCCTGCCTCCGTTGTGGTGCGGGCGTCTCGCCTGCCTCCGTTGTGGTGCGGGCGTCTCGCCTGCCTCCATTGTGGTGCGGGCGTCCTCGCCTGCCTCCATTGTGGTGCGGGCGTCTCGCCTGCCTCTCCGCGTCTCTGCGCCCTCAGCGGTCCCTCCTTAGGAGCTGGGGTCTTCGCGCGAGGCAAGGCTTTGTAGCTCACCCAGTCATGAAAACCAGTGGGGCAAGCCCACTGGAGATGAGTGGGAGACGCAGCAGCCTTCTAGCTCACCCAGACCGGGGCTCCGGCCAGGCGAGCTGGCCGGCGGCCGGAGCAATTAGGTAGGGGGTCGGTCTCGAGCTTACTCCAGCGTTGCCAGCGCGACCGCCAGGCGGCAGCCCTGAGCGAACTCATCGAGATCGACATACTCCTTGACTGTATGGATCTCATACTGCCCGGCACCGATGGTCACGGTGGGGACTCCGTGGCGGACCAGCCAGTTGGCGTCGAGCCCGCCGTTGGAGAAGTGCAATGTCGGAGTCAGGCCCAGAGATTCAGCGGCCCGACAAGCGTGCTTGACGGCAGCTTCATTTTCTTCGAGTTTGAATGGCGGATAGGCCTTGCGCGACTGGAACTTCACCTGAGCCGTATCGCCACCCGCTTCGGGCGCCAGTTTCGGAGCGTTCTCGAAGGCCGCCTGATAGGCGTCGGTAATCTGTGTAGCAAATTCCTCGCTGGGGCTGCGAGCCTCACCGACGAGGTGGACATAATCAGTGACGACATTGGTCGCGTCACCGGCCGCCTTGCCATCGCGTCCACCAAAGATCCCGACGTTGCTGGTGCCGTACCCGTCTGTTTTCACAACCTTGCCAAACCAACCGTCCTGGCTGACCTTGGCCAGGGCCAGTGAGGCGACGAGCGTCGAGGAGATCCCCTTGTCGGGGGCGACTCCGGCATGAGCGGCTCGGCCGTGGATTTCGACATCCCAGTTCCGCTGGCCGACGGCGCCGATAATCAGATCGGCCGCCAGTCGACCGTCGACATTGAAGCACATCGCAGCTCCGGCCAGGTCCTTGGCATCGAGTTCGCGCGCGCCATGCAAGCCGCTTTCCTCACGCACTGTAAACAGGAGCGTAATCGGCGGATGAGGCAGCTTGTGCTTGATCAGCGTCGCGGCCAGGGTGACCAGCACGGCGCAGCCGGTGCGGTCGTCGCCCCCGAGGGCCGTCGAGCCGTCGGTAACGATGCGGTTCCCCTGGCGGATGGGTACCGCTCCTGCACACAACGGGACCGTGTCGAGATGGGTGGAAAAGACGAGTCGCGGACCGGGCCGAGTCCCCGGCAGATCGACCCAGAGATTGCCCGTTTCGGTGGGGAGCGGAATCCGTTCGTGAACCGAATCGAACCGAATGGCCGAGGCCGGCACACCGATCGATTTCAGGTCTTCAACGACAGCTTTTCCAATGGCCGCTTCGTGCCCCGTGACCCCTTCCACGGCCAGGAATTTCATCAGCCGGTTAACGGCGGCGTCCACATCCAAGGGGATTGCAGGAGGAGTCATATCACAGTTCCTTTCGAGTCAATGAAGTCCATCGAGCGGGTTCGAGCCACCGCGGGCTTGACGATTAGAGTCCCCAGGGGAGTTCCAGCAGGTACCAGGCCACGAACAACCCAGTCCACAACAGGCCCATCCAGATGACGTAAGGGAGCATCAGCGCGACCACGGTGCCGATGCCGGCGTTCTTGTCGTATCGCTGGGCGAAACCGACGACCAGCGCGAAGTAAGCGTTGAGCGGTGTGATGGAATTGGTGGGCGAGTCCCCCACTCGGTACGCCGACAGGACGGCCGCCGGATCGACGCTCAACGTCACAAACAGCGGCACAAAGACCGGCGCGAAGATCGCCCATTTGGCGATCGCCGGCGTGAAGACGATATTCAGCACGGTCACGACGGCAATGAATCCGATCAGCAACCAGATGGGGCCAATATTCGCTGCCTTCAGGGCATCGGCCATTTTCACGGCCATCAGAGTCGGAATATTGCTGTAGTTGAAATAAGCAATGAACTGGCTGATCACCAGGAACAGCAGGATCGTCCCGCCGAGCCCGGAGACTGCCTTGGTCATCGCCGCGATCACACCGTCGGTCGTGGTAATCGTCTTGGCACCGCGTCCGTAGGCGACACCCGTGGCCAGGAATATGGACATGATCGGCACGATCAGGGCGTTCATGAAGGGCGAATTGCCGATCAGGTCTCCCGTCTCGGGGTTCCGCAGAGGAGCGTTGGCGGGGATCGTCAGGAGGGCAAACAGCCCCAGCACTCCGATCAAAGCTAAAGCCGCGTATCGCAGTCCGCGGTACTCGTCCGCCGACAACTCAGCCTGAGCATCGGCGCCGGCCCCACCCAGGTCACCGGTAAAGGCTCCCAGCCGTGGCTCAATCACCCGCTCGGTGACCAGAGCGATAACGACTGCCAGAAAGGGGACCGAGGCGATGGAGAACCACAGTCCGGCCGTCAAGTCGATAGACATGTTGGGATCTTTCATGTGAATTGCATCGTTGGTGATCTCGGTGATCACGGCGTCAAGCGGTTTGATGATCATGTTGACGTTGAACGCACCGGCGACGGCGGCGAAACCAAGCGCTAACCCGGCCAGCGGGTGCCGGCGAATACTCACAAAGGCCGCTCCAGCCAAGGGGATCAGCACGACGTAGCCAGCATCCGCAGCGATGCTCGACAGAATACCAACAAACGCCAGGATATACGTGAGTGCCCAGCTGGGAGATACTGCCACCAGGAGCCGAATCAGCGAATTGATCAGCCCCGATTCTTCGGCCACACCGACGCCGACCATCGCAACGACCAGCAGGCCGATCGCGGTGAAACCCATGAAATTCGGAACCAGCCGCGTCACCATGTCGCGTATGCCGCTGGCCGTCAGCAAACTCCGAGCTTCCGTCGTCACCGACTCGATCTGATGCGTCTCCTCGCTGAAGGCCTGATAAGTGACGCTCGCTCCGGCCAGATACAGCACGTGCGAGAGCACAATCACGATCCCGATCAGAATCAGGAAGATCACCACCGGATGGGGTACCTTATTCCCCACACGCTCGACGACGTCAAGCATCTTCTGGGTGAAGGACTTCGCCTCGGATTGGGCCATAGGGAAACTCCGGTCGTGCAAGGGTTCGTCCAGCGTCTATGCGAACTGCTGGCCCGATAACAGTCGATTTACTCTACAGCGGCAACAGCCAGGGCACCAGGACCACGCTGACGATCAGGACCAAAATGCTGAACGGCACGCCGATTTTGACAAAGTCACCAAACGTGTATTCGCCGGGCGTCACCACCAGGGTATTTACTGGCGAGGAAACGGGCGTCATGAAGGCCGTCGACGCCGCCAATGCCACGATCATGGCAAACGGATAGGGTGACACGCCCAGATCCTCGGCCATGGCCAGGGCCACGGGTGCCATCAACACCGCGGTGGCCGTGTTGGAAATGAACATCCCGAGCACGGCAGTCAACGCGAAGATCGTCGCCAGGATGCCATACGCGCCGAAGTCACCCACTACTCGGGTCAGTCCGTCGGCCATCAGGTCCACCCCACCGGTCCGGTCGAGAGCCAGCGAAAAGGGGAGCATGCCGACGATCAGCACCAGGGTCTTCCAGTCGATCGAACGGTAGGCACTGTTCATGTCGGTGACACCGAGGGCTCCCATCAGCAGACAGCCCATTAATGCCGCCAACACGTTGGGAACCACGCCACTGATCATCAGTCCCACGACCAGCACCAGGCAAGCCACGGCGTGCCAGGCTTTGCCCGGGACCGGCAGCACTTCCTCCAGCTCGGCAGGCAGGTTCAGCACCACCAGTTCCTGCCGGTTGGCGTTCAGCTTCCGGATCGCCCGCCACGGCCCGATCACCAACAGCGTATCGCCGATCTTCAGCGGTTGCTGTTCCAGCTCCGACTCGATGGCCGAGTGGCCGCGTCGCAGACCGATAACTCGCAGACGGTATCGGTCGTAGAAGTTCGTCTCGGCCAACGTGACTCCGACCAGATCGGACGTAGCCGGAACAATGACCTCGGCCATCCCGATGTCCTGTGCGTAGTCGGTGAAGTATCCTCCGGTCAACGGGAGCTGCTGGAGCGAGAATTCGCGGATCAGCCGATCGGCTTCGGCTGTCGACCCGCTGAAATCGACCAGCAGCACATCGCCAGCTTCCAGCATCGTCTGAGCCGTGGGCTCAATCAATTTCGATCGGCGCTGGATGGCGATCAGCCGCGCACCATATTGATTCCTCAAACGCAACTCAGACAGCGGATGTCCCGTGAGTTCTGAGTCGGCGGGCACAATCACTCGCATCTCACGGCGTGCCAATCCATAGTCTTCGATCCATTCGGCAAAGGTCGGGCCCGTCGCCGCAGTCTGATTCTGTTCGGCGCTGGAACCGAGCCAACGTCGGGCCACGGCCATGTAGATCAGCCCCAGAAACAGTATCGGAATGCCGAACGGCGTGAAGGCAAAAAAATGGAACCCCGCATGGCCGCGCCGCTCCAACTCGCTGCTGACCACCAGATTCGGCGCTGTGGCGATCAGCGTCGTCATGCCGCTGATCAGTGCCGCCATGCTGATCGGCATCAGCAAACGACGTGGCGAGACACCGGTCGACTGGGAAATGCGCAGGGCCACCGGGATGAAGATCGCTGTGACTGCGGTGGAACTCATCATCGAGCCCAACCCGCAAACGACCACCATCAGCAGCGCGATCAGCCCGATTTCGTTGCTGCCGGCACTCGAGGAAAGCCAGTCGCCCAGTCGACGAGCGACTCCAGTTCGGACCAGGCCGTCGCCAATCACGAAGAGTCCGGCAATCAGAACCACGTTGCCGTCGCTGAATCCAGCGAGTGCCTCACCGACTGTGATGACGCCGGTCAGCGGCAGCGCGATCAGCATCATCAAGGCCACCACGTCCATGCGCGGCCGATTCATGGCAAACATGACAATCGCCGCCGCCAGCAGCACGACGACCATCGCCAATTCACCGGTCATAAAGAGTCCTGCTGGCTTGCCTCTCCCCTGCCCTGGTGCACGCAGTCCCCCACGTCGCTCGGGCACGAGAAAATCTAGTCCCACGCACCTAGTCTTATCCGACCCGGGCAGGACCGACAAGTAGGACCCGCGGAACCGGTAAAGGGGGGGCTAGTTTGCGTCGCGGAGCGTCTCAGAAATTGTACTGAATCAACGCGTTGACCCGATCCGCTCGCCCACGTTGACCGTCGAGATTGGTGCGCTCGCCCCATACGTACTCGGTACCGATCGATAGCCGTGTCACGGGGATCCACCAGAGACTGGTCGCCAAGTAGCTCGCTCCGGTGTAGGTCGTCGCCGGTTGAACGGCGGCAATATCCGTCTGCAGCTCAGTATAAGTCACGTTCGACAGCCACTTGGAGCTGAACCAATGTTCGTAACTGGCGCTCCATCCGGACGCCTGAACGGTGTCGAACGCACCCGAGATCGGATCCACCTGCGCGTCCTCACCCAAACCGGCCGTGTCCTGCAGGTAGCGTCCGATGCCGTCGCCGTAGGTGTACTGCAACAAGATCCGGCTCCGTGCCCAGCCACTCGGGTCTTCATCGGTCACCGGATTCGTCCCGGCCAGGATGGCCCACGGATGAAGGACCGTGCTGGCACTCACGCCCCAACCGGTCAACCGAGTCACATCACCACCGGTTGGGCGGTATCCAATCGACCTGCCGATCGCCGACAGCTGCAGATGGCTCCCCGCCACCCCTTCGAATCGCAGATGAGTGGCCAGATCGGGCACGTCCTGCACGCCCGTCCCGAGCCCATTGGTGGTGATGTCCGAAAAGGGCTGTTCGAGCCCACTCGCCCAGAAGACATGTTCGGTCAATGGTAGGGTGAACCGCAGACCGGGGCGACGTTGATTCACCAGCCCCCGCGGCCCGGCAAAATCGACCGTGCTCGGCCAAGCATTGCCGTCCATGAAGACCGTGTTCTGCTGACCGGCCCGGATATATCCGAAGTCGATAAAGGCAAATCGCAGCCGGTACGGATTCGCCCCGCCGCCCACCGCCTGAGCCGGACCGTTGAAGAAGTCTCCTTCAATGAAGGTGTGGACGTTCCAGTCGCAGTAATCGGTCGGCGTCCAGGTCTCCAGCGCGAACCGGCTGTACCTGGCACTCATGTTGAAATTCTGCCCCGCCTCTTGTGGCACGGGGATCGTGTTCGTGACGAAGTCATCGCGGCTGCCGATCGGGTCGAAATCGTAGAGGCCCGTCAACCGCACGAAACCACGAAAGCGAAACGACGTGTTCGTACCGGGTACCAGATACGATCCAGGAAACATCCCGCGCGTGACAAACTTGTCCCGTTCGTCGTCCGTAACCCGGTCCGGCGGCGCAATCCGCTCAAACTCCGGCGCACCCGGCGCGTCCTGAATCTCACGCGGCACGTAACCGGCCGGACCGTAGTCGGCGATCGCTCGAGCTCCGCCGGTCGTCGAATCGTAGTAGCGGCGCGAATAGACGTAATCGGGAAACAGATCGGACTCCAGTCCATCGTCGTCATCGCGATCGTACGACTGTCCGGGGGCGTCCTGGATCGATGGCATGTCAGCCTGCGCGAGTGGCTGAACGAGCGGCTGCACGGCTGGCTGCAACCCCGATGCATCAGGGACCGGACCGATCTGAGTCTCGGCCATCACCGGTGACAAAGTCTGCTGCGCCACGACGGACGATCCCATGGCGGCTAGCAGTATCGATGCCAGCACGCTCGAACGAACTAGCTCCAGCGTTCGGTCGACGACCGCCCATCTGGCTCCTCCGATCGTTGCCGAGTATCGCTTCATGGCCGTACGCAAGCCTCCGCTGCCGTCAGCGCGTTGGATCATCCTGTGCTCCCGGTCCTCATATCGTCGTTCCAGTCCGGCAAGATAGAGAATATCTCGCGGTTGTGACGAAAATTCCGGTCAGCGAACGGGCCGGGACAAGAAGAGGTCCATCCCCAGGTGCTGCGACAGAAACCGAGCTGCCAGCTGGCCGCGCACGCTATTGCCGGCCGCATCGAGGGGCGGAGCGAATGT
The DNA here is from genome assembly GCA_046349895.1 of Pirellulales bacterium. GTDB lineage: Bacteria > Planctomycetota > Planctomycetia > Pirellulales > Pirellulaceae > JAXMBJ01. The sequence continues at coordinate 423,392 of JAXMBJ010000006.1, forward strand.
CCCCAGAGCCCCCTTGCCGGGCGACACCGTAACGATGCCCCCACCAATGCCGCTCTTGCCCGGCAAGCCGACTTCATAGAGCCAATCGCCGGAGGTCTCGTAGAGCCCGGCGGTCGCCATCACGGCCAAACTGTAGTGGCAGACCATCGGATCGACAATGGTTTGGCCGGTAAGCGGATTCACGCCACCCGCGGCCAAAGTCGCTCCCATCACGGCCAGATCGCGAGCGGTGACATCGAGCGAACACTGTAGCGTGTAGAGCTCGATGGCGCGGGCCGGTTCGACCCCCAGACGTCCAAGCGAATAGAGCAGATCGGCGATCCCCTGGTTGCGGAAGTTCGTCTTCATGGCCGATTCGAAGACTTCCTCATTCAACTTCAGCGGGCGACCGGCAAACTCGCTCAGCCCGCTCAGCAGCAGGTTCCATTGTTCGTCGAGCGACTCGCCGGGCGTGAGACTCGTCACGGCAATCGCTCCCGAATTCACCATCGGATTCGTACGGCCGTCCGCCGATTGCTCGACGGCCGCCAGCGAGTTGAATGGCAGCCCGGTGGCATTCACGCCGATAAACTGCCGCAGATGATCGGGCCCCAGCCGCTCGCACAGCAAAGCGAAGACGAACGGTTTCGAGACACTCATGATCGCAAACGGATAGTCGGCGTCACCCGCGGCCAGTGCCTGTCCGCTGGTCCCGACAACACAGACCCCGAAGAGTTCACTGGGGACTCGGGCCAGCGCCGGGTAGACTTGCGAATTTTTGCCATCCGTGTTGGTGCGAAACATCGCGTGGGCACGCTCCACCAGCTCGGCGACTCGACCACTTTCGGGCAACACGCCGGTGGAAACATGGTTCCAGTCACCGACGGGGCGTTTCGGAGCGGGGTCCGTCATGGCAGGCTCATTTCAGGCATTCTTAGATGCCGGCTCATGGATGCCGAACATCACGGCGTACAGCACGGGGGTCACGATCAGCGACAGGATGGCTGCGAACGACAGACCGAACATGATGCAGACGGCCATCGCCCCGAAGAACGCGTCCGACAGCAGCGGGATCATCCCGAGCACGGTGGTGAAGACGACCATCGACACCGGACGCAGCTTGCTGGTGCCACCCTTCAGCACGGCCTCATAGGGAGGCTTTCCGCTATCAATCTCCGTCTTGATCTTGCTCAGCACGACAATCTGGTTCTTGATCAGCTCGCCCGCCAGACTCAACACACCCAGCAGGGCCATGAAGCCGAAAGGTTGCCGTGTCAGCAGCAGGCCAGCAGTCACACCGATGATGGCCAGCGGCATGATTAACCAGATCAGCGCAGTGACGCGAATCGAGTTGAACAGGCAGACCACGATGAAGACCATCAGGGCCAGGAAGTAAGGGAGGGGTTTTGCCAGCGCTGCTCGAGCGTCACCGGAATCTTCGTACTCGCCTCCCCATTCCAGCTTGTATCCCGGAGGGAGCTCGATCGCCTCCACCGCGGCCCGCACTCGGCCAAAGAACTGGCTGGGGAGTCCGGTGCGGGGATCGGCGTGAACGGTGAGCGTGGGGAAGCGGTCTCGACGCACGACGACCGGATCCTCCCAGACCGTCTCGACTCCCGACACCACCTGGCTCATCGGGATCATCCGGCCGGCCACCGGACTCCAGATCTGCAGGCTGTTGATCGCCGCCACATCCGATCGCTCGCTCAGCGGTGGCCGGGCCACAATTGGAATCAAGCGTGTCTCCTGTGGATACGTCCCCGCTCCAGACCCTTCGCTCCCCGGCTCCCGATAAAAGCCCACGACGCGTCCTTCAAAGCTGGTCTCGAGCGCCTGAGCCGCATCGACGCGCGTGATGCCGTTGCGTCGAGCTTGCATCTCCAGCAGAGTCGGCCTGACCACCTTTTCGCGTTCCCGCCAATCGTGGCGCACGCCCATCGAGCGTCCCTGGTCGGCCAGAATGTCCTTCACCTGGTCGGCCAATCGTCGCAGCTCGTTCGGATCGGGACCGCTGAGTCGCGCCTGGACGCGACCACCCGCGCCGGGTCCCAGCAGGAACTTGCGAGCCACCGCGTTGGCATCGGGATACGATTCATCCAGCCGAGTCTGAATCGCGGCAATCAGGCTGTCGATCTTGTCCGGATCGTCAACCTCGACCAGAAACTGCACGTACGCCTTGTTCTCGGACTCGGGCGAATAGACCAGCAAAAAGCGCAAGCCCCCGCCGCCAATAAACGATGCGATGTGCCGCACACCGTCCTGAGCACGGACCCAGTCTTCGATCTCGGCGGCAAACTGTTCCGTCCGACGAATGTGGGTTCCCGACGGCAGAAAGACGTCGACCATGAATTGTGGCCGCGTCGCCGGCGGGAAAAAGCTCTGCTTGACCAGCGTGAATCCGTACAGGGCGGCGACAAACATCACCGCACAAGAAATCAGCACCGCCCAGCGATAACGCAGGGCCAGCGCCAGGATGTTGCGATAGACCTTGAAGATGCCCCGCTGGTACGGATCGGCCTGTGCTTCGCCTCCGGCAGCCACTGGCAACGGCTTGAAAAAGAGCGAACCCAGCAGGGGCGTGACCGTGACTGACGACACCCAACTGAGGCTGAGTGCGATCAGAATCACCCAGAAGAGCGAATTGGTGTACTCGCCCGTCGAATGGTCCGACCAGGCGATGGCGGCAAAGGCCAGCACGCCGATTGCCGTCGCGCCGAAAAGGGGCCATTGATTCTGAGCGATCACGTCGCGGACGACGGTCAGCTTGTCGTCGCCAGCCTCAATCCGGACCTTGACACCTTCAATCACAATGATCGCGTTGTCGGTCAGCATGCACAGGGCGATGATCAGCGCGCCGAGCGAAATGCGTTCCATCAACAGATCGCCCTTCATGTACATCACGAGGAAGGTGGCCATGATGGTCAGAAACAGCACTACGCCGATGATCATCCCGGTCTTGCGGCCCATCGTGATCAGCAGCACGACGACGACGATACTGACCGCCTTGATCAGATTGAACACAAAGTCGTCGACCGACTCCGTCACCGCTTCGGGCTGAAAGTTAATCTCGCCAATATCGATGCCGATCGGCTGCTTGGATTTGAGTTCGGCCAGCTTCCGTCGGACCCCTTCACCCATCCGGACGACGTTGCCACCTTGGATGGTCGAAATGCCGATCCCGATCGACGGCTCGCTGTCGAACCGCAGGATGCGGCGGGGAGGATCGGAATAGCCCGGTTCGAGCGTGGCGACGTCGCGCAGGGTCAACTGACGGCCGGAGCGGTCCGAACCAATCACGATATCGAGCATCTCCTCGGGACGGCTGAAGCCCCCTGCCGGATCAATCGACAGATGCTCGTCGCCCACCCGAATCCGACCGCCGTCGGCTGCCAGATTCTGGGCCTGCAGCAACCGGTAGATCTGGTCTTCAGGAATACCCAGCTGCGACAGACGCTGCCGGGAAATCTCTAGAAAGACCTGCTCCTGCTGCGCAGCAAAGAGCTCGACCTTCTTCACATTGTCGACCAGCAACAACTCGCGCCGCAGAAACTCAGCGTAACGCCGCAGCTCGGGATACGTGAATCCGCGACCACCGACGGCCAGAAAAATACCGTACACGTCGCCAAAGTCGTCGACCACGATCGACTGGCCCCGGACTGACGGTGGCAGCTGGACCTGGACATCCGAGATCTTCCGCCGCAGCTCGTCCCACACCTGCGGAATGCGATGCTTGTCATAGCGAGCGCGAATGACCGCCTTGACGACCGATCGGCCCCGGTACGATTCGGACTCGACTCGATCCAGCTGCCCCAGCTGCTGACAAGCCGACTCGATCGGGTTCGTCACCTCCAGAGCCACCTCTTCGGCGCTGGCCCCGGGATAGGGCGTGATAATCAGGGCTTCCTTGATGGTGAACTCGGGGTCTTCCAGACGCCCCAGTTCCTGGTAGGCGACCAGGCCGCCGACCAGCACCAGCGCCATGGCGACGAACACGACGCGGCTGTTTTGTACCGAGAAGACGCCCGGATTCATCGGGTTCCTCCCAGTTCGTCCCCGAGATCGCGGACCTTCATCCCTTCACGGAGAAACCGCACACCGGCCACCACAATCCGGTCACCGGGCTCTAGACCTTCCGTCACTTCAATCCATTCTCCGGTCGTCGGTCCCACCTGAACTCGTCGGGGAACGAGCGAATCGTTCTCGCCCAACAGCCACGCCGTCGGCTGACCGCCGGCCACTTGAGCAATACTCTCGACGGGGACCAGGATCCGCTGACCGAGGGCCGCCGAGCGTCGATATTCCAAACGCACGGAGGCCGTCATCCCGGGCAAGACCCGCAAATCGGTCGGCGCCGGCATCGCCACTCGCACGTTGAACGTCTGCGTCACCGGGTCGGCCACCTTGCCGACCTCTCGAATGCGCACCGGAAACTCCACGCCCGGCGCCGCACTCAATTCGGCCGTGATCTGCACAATGTCGGCCGTATCGATCTCACCCACCATCACCGACTCCGGAATGTCGGTCGCAATTTCGATCTCCTGCAGATCCTGAAACTGAACGACTCGGTCGTTGGGGACAATGTTCTGGCCTTCGTTCACAAACCGCTGAGCAATCACGCCGTCGTAGGGGGCTCGCAGCGTCGAATCGTCGAGCTGCACTCGCGCTTCGACGACTCGTCCTTCCAGCGAACGAACTCGAGCCTCCATGGCCTCGACGTCCTCTTCACGGCCGACCGAGGATTGTTCGAGCATGGCTTGAGCGGCCGTGTATTGCTCTTGTGCTACCTTGTACGCCGTCTCACTCTGCTCATACACGGCCCGCGACACGGCGTTCTGAGCCACGAGGCGAGCGTTGCGTTCAAAGTTCGTGCGGGCATTGGCCAGCTGAGACCTGGCACTGCGCAGCTCGGCCTCGCGGCGTTGAACCTCCTCCGGACGCTCACCCGCCAGCACCGCTCGCAGTCCTGCTCGAGCCTGATCGAGTTCCCCCTGGAGCGTCTTCAGGCGGGCGTCGAATTCGTCCTGACGCAGCTGAGCGATCACTTCACCGGCCTTGACCGTCTGGCCTTCCTTGACTGGCAGACTGGCCAGCAGCCCCGGGACTCGAAACGCCAGCTCAACCTGGCGTGAAGCGTCGACGCGGCCGGGAAAGACTCGGACCCGCAGATGATCGCCGGCCGTCACCACGGTCGTCTTGACCGGACGGACCACATCTCGAGCTTCCGGCACCTCCGGCTGACAACCTGAACTTGCGCAAGACACCAGCGCGGCCAGCGCCAGATGAGCGCACCAGGATCGGCCTCCGTTCATACGAGCGCTCCGCTCTACGATTCGGGCAGCAAGTGTTTGAAGGGTCGAGAGATAAGCCCAAGCAGAGTACGTGCCGCCCGTCAGCTCCGCATCGCCAGGGACCGCCGCCAAGATCGTCCATCGGCCCAGCTGCACTCGCCGCTTTGCCGATTGATCCTATCCGGCCATCCTTGCCCGTACAGCCTAGCGAAGGGACCTCAGAAGTCAACCACGGCGGCCGGGTCGGAGCTCGCTTGGCACCCGATCAGCGGACCTGGTCCTGCATCAGCCGGCGAGCCTGGCCGCGAGCGGCAGTCCAGTCACCACCACCGGCGCGGTCGACGATGGCCCGCAGCCATTTCGCCTCGCGATCAGTCAACGCACCCCGCTGCAGCGACTCGGCGATGCTGGTCTCCACCTTCGCCAACCCAGCCTCCGTCTGACGCTGGCTGAGGCCATACAGGGCGACCGCATGATCATAGGCGGCCGGAGAGACCTCGCCGTAACCACCACAACCGGTTGTGAATGCCAGCACCAGGGCCAGGCAGCCTGCCCATCCACGAATGAATGGTCGGATCCCACAACTGGGCATCTTCGTTGGCGAATTCATCAATCCAATCCTCCGCGTGACGTTTCCCCCTCGTTCATGCTCGACATCTCCGCCCACAGCAGCAAGTCGACGTCTTCCGAGACGAAATGAACACTGCCGTCCCCCAAGGTCACGTGCCCCCCGCCCGGATGCTCAGAGTACATCTGGCCAACATGCAAAGTCGGAAAATTGATCGGATGGATGATCGGCGTGCCGAGAATATCGAGCTCCCCGCCCGAGGGACCGGCATGGACCAGGACCAGCGTGGCGGCCGCGTCGTCGCCGTTGACGGGCGATTTCAGTTTGGGCAGCGTCAGCGCCCCCGGCACCACACCGACCCAAGTCTTGTCGCTCAACCGCGCCGCATGCTCACCCAGAAAGATCGTCTTCGACAGTCCGTCCGAGACTCCACGCAGTGCTGTCCGGGAATTGCGATAGAAGGGCCCATCAGCGATCTTCGACACGTCTCCCTCATGCCGGACCACCGCCGTCTCACCGGTGTAAATGCTGGTGAAGACGCGCGCCGTCGACGCCCCACCGCAATTCCCCCAGCACGATTCCTGGCCGTGACTGGCTACGTAGTGCGAACGTCCCAATTCGATGGTACGCCCACCGATCCTGAGCGGTTGGCCGGCCGGATCGGTCACCGCAAACGGCTCGGTCCCTCCCGACGAGGTGGGACAGAGAAACACACTGATCGTCGACCGCACGACTTCGGCGTACTCCTGCCGCCACAGAGGCTGATCGAGCGACACGCGGTCGGCCAGGGCTGATTCTTCGAGGAAGGGGAGCAAATGCGCGCCCCATCCCCAGCCAGGCGGCCCGTCGCCGGTCGCCGGGTCCCGGTCGCCTGCCCCCGCCGCTGTCCCCGCCCCCGCCCCTGTCCCTGCTTGGGACGGACCGGCAGAAGCAGCCGTGAGATATCCCGGCGGGAGCTGGTTGCGGGCCCCTTCGTAGTTCAGCACGGCCAGACCGAGCTGCTTGAGATGGTGGGCACATTGGGTCCGCCGAGCGGCTTCGCGAGCCACCTGGACGGCAGGCAACAGGAGCACGACCAGCATTCCGATGATGGCAATCACCACCAGCAGCTCGATCAGCGTAAACGCGCGTCGCCGCATGGCTCGACCTCCTCGCCAGCACTTCCGCCGCCCCAGAGCGTCATCCCCACCCACTTGTAGCCTCGGCTACAACCGTCTCCCAAATGTAGCAACGGCTACAATTCCGTCAAGGGGCAAAAGACCGGGGAAGACAAACCGCGAATGCCGCGCAGGCCGCGGAAGGGGCACCTCGGAACTTTGCGCGGCTTTCGTCCGTTCCGCGGTCGACAGCCGAGGGCCTGGGATCAGTCGAGCTCGAGCGAGACGCCCGTATTGGCCTCAGCGGGCGACAGGTCGACGCTCAGCGGCGATTGGGCAGCGTATTTGTCGGCTGGCTTGATCGAGGGATGTTCGACCGTGGCTCGGTAGAGCCCGACCTGCATGCCGAAGATGCCTTGCTGGCTGGGTGGGAGACGGTCAGCGGGGATCGACAGGAAGGCATAACCGTACTGGTCGGTGACCCCCTCGGCTGCCAGGAACTGGTCGCCGAGAAACTCGTAGGGAGTCAGCCGAACCTGGGCGTCGGGAAGAGGCTGCTTGCGGTATTGAACCTGAACACGCAGGTTCATCATCCCCGTATCGCTGGCCCCCCACTCGGCAAACCGCGCCGTCAGTTCCTCGCGGCTGACTCGTCCATCCCGGTCGCGATCATAGCGTCCCCAGGCGGATTGAATACCGCGACACGCGGCCGACTCGTCGCGCGACAGCGCGCCGTCGCCGTCCTTATCGAATGCTCTGATCGCTCCCTCAGCAGCCGCTGCCGCGTCGATCTGCGGCGGCTTGACTCGCGGCAACTGCGTCGAACAGCCAGCGATCAGCAGACAGATGAACAGCATCGGCTTTCGCATGCGGACCGCCACTCCATGATAACCGACTCGGATAACCACCTGCGCACACACCACCGCCACGAAACTCAGCGGGCACCGACCGACGAACCGGTTCGGTCTCCGCTCGCTTAAGGCATACTCTCGGCCGTCTTCCCGTCGTTGCGCACACCCAACACTCGGTGCACCGCACGATCAATCGAATACGGAATCGGACGGACGGAACCATCAGCAAAACACATGTGCCAGTTCAGGGGGTGGACGCTGCCGAACTGAAAGTCCATCCTCACCCCGGGCTGATCCCGAGCCGGAGGGAGTGCGACCGTGCGATGGAAGTCCCGGTTATAGCCTCCCAACAGAAACTCGTTATCCCCCCAGTCGTCGCCGTTGGTATACCGGAGCGGATCGAGGGCCTTTTCACCGACCAGATACGTCTTCGAAGTGCCGTCAGTGATCTGCCCGATGGTCACCTGACTGATCTGATAACAGACCCCGTTGTGCCCGGGGTGTTTCTGCCATTTGTAGGTTTTGGCTTCGTTCGCCGAGCCGGGGAAATTGCTCCAGTCGCTGAACGGCGCATCGCCGACGCAGGTGGCGTAGTCGGATTTAGCTGAGACGCGGATCGGGTTGCCGTTGCTGACCGGCCCCGTCACCACACTCAGAGCCGGCTCACGTTTGCTCGGACAATGCACTGCCGTCACGATGATCTGGAGCATATCCGAGATGGCCTTCTTGCGGTCGGCGCCGGTGGTGCCGAGCGGCATGTCGTGCGTGCCTCTCTCTTCGATAAAGGGGAGGACGTTGTAGACCCAGCCGCCGGGCTGAGCCGGGCCCACTCCCAGTTCCGGTTCACCGGCCCACGTCCAACCCCAGCCGCCAGTCGGGAGATGGCCGATGGCCGATTCATGGCCGAGCCAGCCGAGGCCGAGCTGTTTGAGGTTGTTGATGCACTGCGTCCGCCGCGCCGACTCGCGAGCCGACTGCACGGCCGGCAGCAGCAAAGTGACCAGGATGGCGATAATCGCGATCACCACCAGCAGTTCGACCAGAGTAAAAGCTGCACGACTTCGCATGGCCAGCCCTCGTTTGTGTATCCGACTCACGCGACTTCGGGATTCAGCCACGGCTGGCGGTAGTCCTTGGTCAGCATCGCATCGGCTTCCGGACATTCAATAAACTTCTCAGCTGCCGGATCAAACTCCAGGCTCCGGCCGATCCGAAAAGCGATTTCGCCCAGATGCACCAGCGCGCAGCTGTGGTGGGCGGTCGTCGCGTTGGCTCGAGTGATCGAACGATGGCGGACCGCATCCAGAAACTCCGCCATGTGCTCCGAATAGCCGACCTGGCCCCGCAGCTCCTTCCCTTCCGTCGGCCCCGGTTTGTTCTTGGGCCCCAGGAACACACTGAACGCGCCGCGTCGCGAGAAGACCATGTAGCCTTCGGTGCCGTAAAAGACATTGCCGTTGTCGAAGCCGTGCAAGCCGTATTCGGTGAAGGGGAAATTTTCGTAGATCAGCAGCCGGCCATCGGGATACTCGTAGCTGACCTGCATGTTGTCGGGATACTCGCTGGCGTTCTCAAAGGCCATCATGCGGCCTCCGCGCGCAGTGATCTTGCTCGGCGGTCCGGAGATTCCCAGCCCCCAAGCGGCCATGTCGAGGTCGTGAATGCCATCGTCGCCAATTTCACCGTTGCGGTAATCGCGAAACATCCGCCAGCTGCCGTGGAATCGGCGTTGATTGAACGGGCGTACCGGAGCCGGTCCGAGCCATCGATCGTAATCGACACCGTCGGGGACTGGCGCATCCGGGAGCGCGGGGAACGGATCACGTTTCTCAGCCGTCCACGCTCGAGCCACTTTGATCTCGCCCAACACCCCCGACTTCAGAATCTCGGCCGCTTTGAGCGTCACCGGACTGCTGCGCATCTGTGAGCCCTGCTGGACGATGCGGCCATACTTCTGCGCCGCGGCGATCATCAACGGACCTTCGTTGTAGACATGCGACATCGGCTTTTCGACGTACACATCTTTGCCGGCTTGCATCGCCCGCACGGCAATCGGCACGTGCCAGTGATGGGGTGTCGCGATCACACAGGCGTCAACGTCGGGGTCGGCCAGCACCTCTTCGAAACGTCCAGTGCGCGTGGGCGGTTTCGACTGAGTCCCATTCAGATGATTGCTGATCGCATCCATCTGGCGCGGGTCGACGTCGCACAACCAGCCGATCGACACCGAGTCGGGGTGTTGAACCAGCCGCGACAGATGGCCCGACATCATTCCGCCACAGCCGATCAGCCCCAAACGCAGTTTCTGCGGCGCGGCTGCCAGGGCCGAATGAACGGCCGGCAAAGCAACCAGACTAGCGGCCAGTTGCAACGCTGCACGTCGAGTGACGGTCATCGGCAGCCTCACTTTCCCGTGAGTCGGAGGGAGGGAATCGAACGGCCGGCGACCGATGGGCCCCTCGATCGACACCATCGCCTCGCCGGACAGGCGGGTCGGACAGGCCCCAATCTAACGGCCCCGCGCGGCAACTTCAACAATCAACCACGCAAGAAGATTTCGTCCGACGCTAGCCCTTCACTCAACCTCCCAACCGAACCGACCGCATCAGGCGATCAGATCAGCTCGTGTTGCTCACTTGGTAGCACAGAGGGAAAGCTACCTGGAAAGACCATTACCGGGCGCTGAAGCCGCGCGGTCGGAAACGACTTGACGAGATGATTGGGGCCATCGGTTACTTGCCCGACGGGGGTTGCGGCTTGGAGGCCCCGCGGCCCGGCCGGGCGTGGATCTTGGCCTGCGTCTGGTTCTGCCGCATTTTCTTGCGCAGATGAGCAAACTTGGTGGCCGGTTGACGGGCCGTTTGACGTTGACGACCGGACATCACTCAATTCCCCGGCTGGCTATTGCGGCGGCGCGGGAAGCGCGATGGCGCCGCTTTCCTTCAGCTGAGCCACGAGATTGCCGAGCGCCACGTGAGTGGCTTGGAACTCGGGCGTTCCTGCCAGGCTTTCGTACTGAGGATCGGCGGCTACTCGATCGTACCGAGCCAAGATCTCTTCGGTCTGAGCGAGGTTGGCCGAATTCGGGGCCAGCAGCTGCGGCGGCACTCCCAGATACTGACGCCAGACATCCGGCAACAAGGGTGATAGATGCTGCATACTCTGTCCGACGGCAGCTTGCGACTGTTCGATCGTGGGCAATCCGGGAGGCGTGTTCAGTCCCACCGGAGCTGTGGGAGCTGCCGGAGCGGGCTGCAACGCAGCGGCCAAACGAGCCATGTCGGGTTGCAGGGCCGCACCGTTTTGAGCCAGCTGCGCCATCGCGGCCGCATCAACGCTCAAGATCGTCCCTTCCAGCGACACGCCGGCGAACAATCCTCGCGATCGAGAATACGAGTAGACTTCTGCCCGCAGCTGTTCGTCGGTCGCGGCTCCTGCCTGTCGGCCCACCGGGCCGGCCGCCACGGCCGCATCCGCGCCCAAGGTGAATTTCTTCCCCTGCAACAGATCGTCGACTCCCCGACGATTCTTGAAGACCAGCACCACGTCCGTACTCTGCACACCGACCTGCCAGCCGATCCCGCCGCCCGTCAGCTCAATGAAGGTCGGCGATGACCAGGCTCCGTTGATATCGCGGGCCATCACGACACCGCGGCCGTGCCGACCGCCGACGATGAAGCCCAACTTCACCACGTTCGGGATGATGGCGATGGCCTGAGCGTTCGCCAGCAGCGAGTCGGGAATCGACTGCATCTTCAGCTGACGCGTCTCTTGTATCACCCGCGTGGCGTCCTGCAGTGTCTGCTGGGGACTCCCCCCGTTCACCACGACAGGCCCGATCAGCCCCAGGCCCAGACACCAGGCGATCCCGGTGCAGACAACCGAACGCATCCGAAAACAAGCAATCATGTGGGTCCGTCCTTGATGTGGATATCGCCGATCCGTAGCGTCGCGAATCAGGCTCCCGACACAGGGCTCCCGACACAGGGCTCCCGGCAAAGGGCTCCCGACAACAGGCGCCCGGTGAGGCCATTGCTCAGCCAGGACGGCCCAGTCGGGACCGATCGGGAGATAGTATAGCGCTGGCCGGGTCCGAATCCCAAGACCAGTTTGGCGGGATCAGTCCCACCACCACTGGTTCGGCTGGAGCTGATCCAATGACAGCTGATCGCGCTGCCGGTCGAGCCGCTTGTCGGTGTCCGGCTTGAGGTTCTCGGCCTTCAGGGCCTGGTTGGCCTGGATGGCCACCCCGCCGCCGACTGGCGTCATCAGCGTCCGGCCCTTCCAGACGGCCGTGACCACAGTCTCGACCTGCTCAATGGCCTGGTAGGTCTCGGTCGGGAACGACCCCTCAGCGCCGAAGAAATCGGCTCCCCAGTGACAGCGGCCATAGGCATCGAAGTGCTGAAGAGCGGCCGCCACGATGCTCAAGTCCATCACATTGCTCAGTTCAGCATACAGCGGGACGTTGGCGGCCAGCACCGGATACTGCTTGGTGAACTCCGTCACGAACTTCTCGCTGGCCTTGTCCTTCGACCCCGACTCGGTCCGCTTGCCATCTTGAGCGACGAACTCAGCCTGCGTCAGCAGCTGGACGCGATCCCCCTCCAGCTCAAAGGCATCCTCGTCATCGGTGACACGGACACAATTGTAGAGCGGGGTGAAGTACCAGCGGGTGAGTGCATTCTGGCGGCTTCCGCCCTTCACCAGGTCGACGTAGCTGGGAATCTTCGCGGCCGGGACCCGGTCCAGCCCCATACCGATCAGCTTCATGCGATAGTCGGCCACGACCAGCAACTGCCCGATGCGAGTCCGGGGCGAAACGCCACCGACCGTGACAACCTGATTCCCCATGGCTTGACGCAGCCCCTGGACAATCGTCTCAGCGGCCGGCGGGTTGGTCCCGATCCCCGACAGGAACTGCTGCATGTTCGCCAGCGCCTCGGGCGTGGGATCAATCGAACAGCTGATCACCGTGTTGCTGCGAGCTCCGGGCGGGAAGGCCCGCAAGGCAACGACCAGGTCTTCCAGCCGCAACACGGGCATGCCCGATCGCGTTCCCAGCACGTTCCCGTCGCCGTCGGCGACAAAATCCTCAGCCGGTCCGGCAATCACCACGTCCCCCGTTTCCGGGAAGAGATAGACGGCCTGAATCTGCGTCAGACCGGCCAGGTAATAGGCCTCGTCAGGAATGCTCTGGCCGGCAGCTTGCAGCGAAGAGACGTACGACTCGAGACGATTCAGCGATACCTTACGCAACTGGCTCGGCTGCTGCGGATCCTGCCCTTCGGCCGTCCGACTGGCCGCTCGCCGACGCGACTTCAGCCCGTTCTGATCGCCCGCACGACGCTTGTCCAACAACCGGCCCGCATCGATCTCAATACCGCCGAACGAGATGCTGTTCGAGTTGGTATTGGTGTTCGTGTTGGTGTTCGTATTGGTGTTGGTGTTCGTGTTCGTATTGTTGTTGTTCGTGTTGTTATTGGCGTTGTTGTTGGCGTTATTATTGTTATTGTTGTTGTTATTATTATTGTTGTTGTTGGCGTTGTTGTTGGCGTTATTGTTATTGTTGTTGTTGTTCTGAGCGACGGCCACCGCTGGACACGCCGTCATAACGCCGGCGCCGACCACCATCAGAGTCAGCGCCCAAAACCCCGCCCAGTTGCACAGACAACGCCGCAGCCCCGTCATGGCCTGATCCCCATTTCCCATCGGACAGTTCCGTGTGTTCCAGTTCGGTGTCTTCATCTCTTGGTTCTGGTCGCTCAGCCCCAGTGCGCGCATTACCAGCCTTCCACGAAACCCCGATTTTAACATGCCATGGAGCGGCATAGTAGCACCAAAAATTACGATTTTGCCGAGCCACGGGGGCTCGCCGGGGGACTTCGATCGGCTGAGACGGTTGGCCAGTACCGGGTAGCCGGGCCGCCGAGACTTGAGATGAGCCTCCAGCGGGGTCGGTAGCCGGCCCGGCAGGTCGCTCCGGGCGCCGCTGAATTGTAGCTTGTATTTTGCCTCGACCGGCGACCAGCTCAGGGGGGAAGGCCGGGATCCAGGCCCGGTCGGGGGACCGATTGGCTGGAACACTCGGAACGGGGCGCCTTCCCCCGGGGGGCGAGACGGGCCGCCGGGCTGGACTGGAAGGGGTGGGAGCTGGGCTGGTGGAGAGCCTGCCGGCGGGCCGATTTGAAACGTAGACTTGCCACGAGCGGGCCGGCCGAGGAAGGCCGGGGGTGGCACGGGGACCCTGCGGGGGTTCAAAGGCAAGAAACATGGCACGACTGCGGCCGATCCTGGCCAACGCCACCATCGTGGTTTTCCTGTTGTGCATCTGCGTCGACGGCTGCCCGAACCATGGCGTGTTCCACGATCGGGCGATCGGCTGGCTCGATCCAATCGTCGACGTGCTGGGGATCTGGCAGGGGTCGTGGAGCGTTTTTGCACCGGAGGTCGACAGCGAGAATTTCCATCTGGAGCTGCAGGTCGAATACGACGACGGCTCAGTACGTACCTGGCGTTCGCCTGACTGGCAGAAGCTCTCGGCGGCTGAGAAGTTCATCCGTTTCCGGGAGGCCGAGTACTGTGAAAGCCTCCGGTCGAATCGGAATTCGCTGGCCCGCCCGGGGATGGTGCGATACTGGGCTGAGCGGCTCAAACCGACTCCGACGGCGCGTCCGGTGTGGGTGCAGTTGACGAGCCACTCGGTGCGGCTCTCCCCGCCGACCGACGAACCGTATCAACCGCGGGGCGAGTACCCGGAGCACACGTTTGTGGAAGTTCTGTACGAGGAGTCGTGGGAATGACACCTTGGTGGAGCTGGCGAAAGGTTGCCGAGTTATGGCAACGGTTCTTCCACGAGCCGGTCGACACGCTGCCGTGTGACTTGCTGCGGATTGGCTACGCCCTGATCCTGCTGGTCTACTGTCTGGCGGCCTGGCCTTATGTCATCACGTGGTACGGGGCGGGCGGAGTCTATCCGCTGGATGTCTCCCGCCAGCTGATCGACCCGGACTGCCTGACTTTGTTCCAGTGGCTGCCGAATACGAATATGACGGCGGTGATCGGCATGGGGTTGCTGACGCTGCACAGTCTGTTGTTGCTCGTCGGTGTCGCATCGACCTGGCAGGCGATTGGCGCTTATGTGTGGCTGGTCTCGTTCAATCACCGCAATCTGCTGATTCTGGACGCCGAAGATTCGGTGTTGAGGATCTTAAGTTTCCTGATGATGCTGATGCCGCTGGGCAACTATCTCTCCTGGGACAGCTGGCGGCGGCATGGACGGCTATGGGGTGGCGAGCCGACTTGCCGCCCGTGCTGGGCATTGCGGCTGTGGCAGCTGGAGATGTGTCTGATATTTCTGGGCTGTGCATACAGTAAGGCTCAAGGCGATTACTGGCTGGATGGGCGAGCCCTGTTCTATGCCTCGCGGCTGGACGATCTGTTTGACCGATTCCCGTCACCGGCGTTCCTTTGGGAAACGATGCCGCTGTTGAAGTGGATGGGCTGGATGGTCATTTTGCTGGAACTGTCCGCCCCGATCCTGATCTGGTTCCGTGAGACGCGCACCTGGACGCTAGTGGTATTGATTCTGTTCCACCTGGCGATCGACTACACGATGAATCTGTTTCTATTCCACTGGATCATGATTGCCGGGTGGTTGACCTTTGTGAGTGCCGACGCTTGGCGAGCCGCGGTGGCCCGAGTGGCCGGCTGGGCCGACGCCGGGAAGCTCACCCCGAATGGGTGGCCCTCGGGTACTCAACCCCCGCCCGCTGGTCATAGAATGTCGGGTTTGCCCGACCGGCTGGGCGGGTGACCGGAAGAACCTGAGCCGCGAATCGTTGCGGCGGGGAAGTTGGTACGGGGAGTCGGTACGGGGAAGTTGGGTGGGGCGGGACGAGCAGGGAAGGCCATCAGAGACAGGGATCAGCATGACGGTATACGTATTTGGGCATCTCAATCCGGACACGGACGCCATCTGTTCGGCGATTGCTTATGCGGACTTGTTGCAGCGGACGACGCGTCCCGACGCAGTCGCCGTCTCATGTGGCCCGGCGAACGCGCGCACGGAGTTTGCTCTGCGTACGGCGGGCGTCGCGGCGCCCCGGATCATCATGAACGTGCACCCGGAAGTGGAAGACGTCTGTCAGCGGACGGTGATCACTTCCTGCGACGAGGATGCATTCTTCGAGGTCTATGCTCGATTGCGCGAGCACAAACTCAGGTCGATGCCGATCGTGTCGCGAGCGGGTCGGCTGGTGGGCATCCTCTCGCTGCTGGACCTGCTGGAGCTGGTCTTCCACGCTGACGACAACGATCCGATCAAGTCGCGGCAGGTGCACAGCAGTCTGGGAAAAATCTGTGCGGCGGTGAATGGTCGATACCAGAACGAGATCGACCCCCATCGGCGTGAACAGATGTTGATGATGGTGGGAGCGATGAGTGCCGAGGGATTCACTCGGCGGCTGCATTGTCTGCCGGCCGAACAGCTGTTGGTAGTCAGCGGCGACCGGCCGACAATCCACCTGCCGGCGATCGAACGTGGTGTACGAGCGTTGGTGGTAACGGGAAACTACGAGCTGTCGCCGGGTCTGCTGAAACTGGCCGAGGTGAACGGCGTGGCGGTAATCATCAGCCCGCTGGACACGGCCACTACGGTGCTGCGGATCAAGTCGGCTCGTTCGATCGACTCAGCCATCAACCGACAGTTCTCGACATTGTCGGCCAAGCAGATGGTTGAGGAAGCTCGGCTGAACGTGCAACGAATGGACCAGTTCACCTTCCCGGTGCTGAACGACGAAGGGCAGATGATCGGAATTGTGTCCAAGTCGGATCTGGTGAGTCCGCCGAAGCCTCAACTGATCCTCGTGGATCACAACGAACTGGGGCAGGCCGTCCCGGGTGCCGAAGACGCCGACATTCTGGAGGTGCTCGATCACCACCGACTGGGAGGATCACTCCGGTCGGCTCAGCCGATCCGATTCGTCAACGAGCCGGTCGGTTCGACGTGCACGCTGGTCGCTCGACACTATCACACCAGCGGGCTCAAGCCCACAGCGGGTATCGCGTTGTGTATGGCTGCCGGCATCATTTCGGACACGCTGTTTCTGCGTTCGCCCACGGCCACCGACGTCGACCGGGCGATGCTGGAGTGGTTGCGGGATTTGTGCGCGCACGACCTCGACCAGTTCGCCAAGGACTTCTTTGAGATCGGGTCGGCTCTGAGGACGTGCACGCCGGTGCAGGTGGTCAGCGAAGACTGCAAGGAGTTCCAGGACCACGGGCATCGATTCTCGATCTCACAGATCGAAGAGATCGGATTCGACCTCTTCTGGAAGCGGCGAGAAGAGCTGCAATCGGCGTTGGAAGAGCTATCGCGACGGCGGGGGCTCGATTTCTCGGCTCTGCTGGTGACCGACATTTCCACCAACGGCAGCCTGCTGCTGATGTCGCGTGAGCCCCGTGGCTGGGATGAGATCAATTACCCGCGAGTCGACCGTCATCTGTACGAACTGGCTGGAATTGTCAGCCGCAAAAAGCAGCTGTTGCCGCTGATCTCGCGGATTCTGGAACCGTCGGCTTCGCTGGCCTGACCGTTTCTCGGGCGAGCCCTGCGTCGATCGCCCGTCGACAAACTCTACCTCCCTGCTGACTCGTGAATCCACTCTTGCGATCAGCTCGCCCGTCGGCTAGCAAGAACGATTGTCGGCAGGTGGGATGCGAGGCGGGATGCGATGGAGATCTGATTGACCATGAGACGAGCTCATCCAGGCGCGGGCTGTGACACACGACGGAAGCTGATCGATCGCCGCGCAATCGCCTGGCAAACGACTGCGGCCTGCTTGGCCCTTTTGCTCGGCATCCTCTGGTCCCAACCCGCCGCGGCTCAGGCCACCAAAGCTCAATCTACCGAAGCTCAAGCGGCGGCCACTCCAGCGGCAGGGGCTCAACAGGTGGCTGAGCGACGTGAGCCGATGACGGCGGCGGAGCTCTTTCGGCCGGAGAATCTGGTGGCCTGGTGCATTGTGCCGTTTGACGCCAGTCACCGGACGCCGGCTGAGCGGGCGGAGATGCTGGTGCGGCTGGGGTTCCAGCGTGTGGCTTATGACTGGCGTGATCAGCACGTGGCGGAGTTTGAGCAGGAGATTCAGGCCTATCAGCGTCAGGGGCTGGAATACTTTGCGTTCTGGACGGAGCATCCGCGAGCGACTGAGTTGTTTCGCCAATACGATCTGCATCCGCAGTGGTGGGTGATCAATCCGAGTCCGGCAGATGGAACGTCGGATCGGGTACAACGGGCGGCGGACGAACTGTTGCCGATGGCCCGACGAGCGATTGCAGCTGGTTGCCCGCTCGGTTTGTACAACCACGGGGGCTGGGGTGGCGAGCCGGAGAATCTGGTGGCCGTATGTCAGCGGCTGCGAGCGGCGACGGGATCGGATCAGATCGGCATTGTCTACAATTTCCATCATGCGCACGACCGCATCGAGACGTTTCCTCAGGATTTGCAGCTGATGCTGCCCTATCTGTTGTGCGTCAACATCAACGGGATGAACCCAGGCGCTCAACCGAAGATTCTCGGCATTGGCCAGGGGCGTCATGAGCTGCAGATGCTGCGGACGCTCGTGTCCAGCGGCTATCGCGGTCGGATCGGCATCATTCACCACCGCGAAGAACTTGACGCTCAGCGCGGCCTGCAGGAAAACCTTAGCGGGCTGCACAAGCTGGTCGAATCGGGTCAGCTCGATCCTTGATTCTCTACCAACCGTGGTGCTGTCGCAGCCAATCCCAGGCGACGCGGATAGCATCGTCGGCGGGTCGGGGTGAATAGCCCAATTCGCGTCGGGCACGGTCGCTGGAGTAGTAATGGTACTGGCTGGACATGGCGATGGCGGCCGAGTTGATGGTCGGTTCGCGGCCAGTGATCTGACCGGCCAGATCGCCCACGGCGCCGGCCAACCAGCCATTGGCGGGTCCCAACCGTACTAGGGGTCCGCGGCCGCCTGTCATTCGAGCGATCCGGCGCCACAGGTCGAAGTAGGTGAGATTTTCGCCAGCCAGGATATAGCGTCGGCCGGCCTGCCCTCGCTCGGCCGCACTCAGGATCCCGGCTGCCACGTCACGGACATCACAAACGCTGCACCCGCCGCTCGGTGCTACGGGGGTGAATCGCCGAGCGACTTCGATCACCATGCGTCCCGAGGAGGGTTTCCAGTCCCAGGGTCCGAGCATGAAGCCCGGATTGACGATGGTGGCGTGGAGTCCTCGAGCGACTTCGGCGTCGATCACTTCCTCGGCCGCTCGCTTGGTCACCACGTAAGTGCATGGGATTGCACCGACCGGAGGCATCTCCTCGTCGGCCGGACGGTCGCGGTGACCGATGGCGAGCGCATCGACGGTGGATACGTGGACCAGCTTGGCGTTGGCTTGACGAGCGGCTTCGGCGACATTTCGCGTCCCGACGACGTTTACTTGCTGAGAAAAATCGCGTTCCTTCCAGCCCAGATGAATATGGGCAGCGCAGTGGATCACTCGTTCGACACCTGAGACAGCTCGCGCCACCTCGTCGCGGTTTCGAATGTCTCCTTCGAACCTTTCGATTTCCAGTCCGGCCAGCGGCCGAGGATCGCTGGTCGACCGAGCAAGAACACGGACGTGATCGCCGCGTTCCAGCAGCAGGCGGCAGACGTTATTACCGACGAGCCCCGTGGAGCCTGTGACCAAGGTGCGGCGCATTGAACTCATCCCCTATCGACCGGCGGTAGACCGTCCACCCAGCCCGATAACCCACTTTCGTATCGCCGCACCGGAAATCGTGCAAGAGCGCTTGCGGGGCGAGACCGTCGGCGCTGGTCAGCCAGCCAATCAGGACGTGGTCAACGGGATAGGGCCGTACCACCAGATCGCACCGGCAGCAGCCAGTGCGAGGCCCATCGCCAGAATCATCAGCCACCGCAACTGGATCGATCCGAGCAATGCGGCGAGGGTCGTCTTGAAGGCCATGTTGGAGATTGTTGCTACGAAGATCACTCGCCATCCGATGGATGGATCGAGCTGTTGCGAACGGACCAGCTCGGAGGTGGAGAGCGTGATGGCGTCCATATCGGTTAGCCCCGAGAGGCCGGCGACGAGGTAGAGCGCCTGATGGCCGAAATTGGCCTTCGCCATGGCCGATAGCCAGAGGATCGCCGCGTAGAGGGCGCCGAACAGCAGGGCTGGGCGTAGCTGAGCCGGATTCGTGTGCTCGAGGGGCTGATGACCGGACCGTGCTGAGCGGATCCACAGGAGGAGACTGAGTATGGCCATGGCAGTCGAAAGTAGACCCAACGGCATGACCACGTGCGCCAGTAGCGACGGAGAGACAACGGCCACTTCGAACAGCACACGCAAATTCATCATCGTCGAGGCGATCATGATGACGGTGGCGGCGACGGCGGCCGAGCCGACCGTAGTTGACGGTGCCAGAGCCGTCTGCCGAGCGTAGCTGACGGTGGTCGCCGTGCTGGAGATGAGTCCGCCGAGTAGCCCGGCCAGGACGGCACCGGCTCGGGGTCCAACCAGCTTGGCGGCCAGGTAGCCAACCAGGCTGATGCCGACGATCAGCACCACCATCAGCCAGATTTTGAACGGATTGAGAACGTCGTACCAGCCGAACGAACGATTGGGGAGGACGGGGAGAATGACCAGCGCCGTCAGCACCAGCTGCATGACAGCGCGGAGATCTTTCTCGGTCAGCCGGCCCACCATGTCATGCAGCTGGTCCTTAAACTGCAGCAGCACGGCGACCGCTCCACCGAGCGCAATGGACGGCCCGAGCAATCCGTAACCTGTGGCCACACCGACGCCGTACATCAGCAGAGCGGCCATCTCGGTCGTCAGCCCGGGACTTCGCGGCGCCGTCCCCGCTCGAGCCTGATTGCCGACGTAGAGCATCGCGGCGACGGCCAGGAGTCCGGCGACAGTGAGCCAAGGGGTTTGTGCGTGCTGATCGACGACAGCCATGAGAACGCCGAGCAAAGTGATCAGCGGGAAAGTCCGGATGCCGGCCAGCTGCGACGCTTTCCACTGTCGCTGGATACCGACCAGGAGCCCGAGTCCCAGTCCTATTCCCAGCCGCAGAAAAACGTTCGTCTCGTCCATTCGTCGATCACGGCCGCTCGGGGTTCGGGGCGCCTGGCGTCCCCACCACCGGATGGAAATCGCCTTGCCCGTCCGGCACCCGTCCGAACGCCACATCGGCTCGCAGCGGAGGCCATTCGATCTGGTCGAGAATTTGATTATTCATCTCATCGCGGTCGACCAGCACGAGCTGTTCACCGCGGACCGACAGCTTGAAACTGGCGTGGAGCCCTTCGAGCGACTTGGTGTGCTCGTCCAGCCAGACGACGAGTCGACCGCGGGGCGCGATGACGGTGCCGACCGGGAATTGCCACTTCCGCAAGTTCACCGTATCGTCGGTCAGATACATTCCGGAGACGTCGACCGGTTCGTCTGACAGGTTCACCAGTTCGACCCAGTCCTCGTACTCGCCTTGCGGGTCCTGAATGGCCGTGTGATTCGACGGCATCAATTCGTTGATCCGCACGACCGAACTGCCGGCCTTGACGGCTTCGATGTGCAAGCGAGCCGCCTCCAGGATCGTGGCTGAGGGCCAAAATCGACTCGCCAGAGTGTCGTTGACATTGTCTCCGTCCGCAACGGCCGATCGAGCTTCGACGTAATACGCCAGATCAGCTCCTGCAGGGAGCTTGGGGAGCGTGAGCGAATAGACCAGCGTTGTGGCCGAGTCGTGGCCTGACCGGCGAGCGGTGTCAGCGGTGTCGGCGGTGGCTGTGGAGGTGAGTTCCTGCAGTTCCATCGGCACATATTCGAACGGACCATTGCGAGCGGACTGGTAATACAGCAGCACCGATTCGGGCGTCACGTCTGAGGACAGTTCGGCGATGACTTCGATCGTGTCGCCCACGCGTGGCCCCTGGCGAGGCTCTCCCGACCGCGGCTCGAGATTACGTTCCGTGAGTTTGCCATCGGCGTCGGCCGACAGGACTCGATGTCGAACTCGCATCAGTTCGGGAGCGTCGCGGCGTATGGCCGGGTGCGTGAGCAGGTATTCCCGCCGTCGTTGGCAGAAGTCCCGTAACGTAGGTTGACGGTTGGCGCCGTCGCCACTTTCGCACGCGGCCAGGAACAGATCCCGCTCGGTGTCGCCGGCCGGCAGGCGATTGGCAACGGCCTCTCGCAGTGGTTCAAGAATGGGTTGCAGGACATTCCAATCCATGGAATGTTGTGCGATGGTCGCCAGATGATCGACATAGCGCGCGCGCAGCCTGGGATTGGCCAGCAGCCGGCTCATCAGCGGCCGATTCGCCCGATCGATTCCCGCCAGCGGATCTGCCAGGGCGGGATCGGCATCTGCCGTATCCGTGCCGACGATCGGTTCCCCCGACACGGGAATCAAATGGAATCGTCCAAACTGCGGATCGCGCCAGATCTCATAACCGCCGCCAGTCGCGACATAACCGTCGGCGATCTGCCAGGCCTGTTCCCAGGCCAGCATCCACACGACGCCATCAAGATCGAGTAACGGTTCGAGCTGGATGTCGAGTTCCTCGACCGGGGCTTCGCTGAGGATCTGACAGAGCTGTAGCAAATCCGTCCAGGCTTGGGGCTGATCGCCCGACTCGACCTGATAGCCCGCATACTTAGCCAGTTCAACTCCGCGATACTGCAGTGCGCTCTGGCCGTCGGCAACGATGCGCCAGCGGGTCCCGCCACGGGAATCGAACCATTTTGCCGTGAAGTGTTTGTCGGGGATCTGCTGATTGACGTGCAGGCCCAGTGATCGGGAGGGGATATCGAGAAGTACCAGGTTGGCCAAGGGGGCCGGCATGTACTGACGAGCGGAGGCCAGAGCGGCCAGTCGCCGCCACAGATGTTCGGGGGACGCTCCGGGCCAGAGCTGCGTTGAGTGATAGCCGAAGAGCTGAGCCTGGTGATCGTCGCTATCCACGACCAGCGACCAGGGACGGCCAGCCGCTGAGGGCTCGCCGGAAGCCGGAAACCCGCCGGAGACGACACTCTCGCCGGAGACGACACTCTCGCCGGAGGCTGCGGGAGGTACCACAACGCCGATCGTCCGCTGCGGTCGCCCGTCGACACTCAGCTCGGCCGTCACGCGAGCGGCGTCGCCGGCCGGCGGATCAAACTTCAGGCCGATCGTCCGCAGCACCTGGGGCGTGTACAGATCGGGCTCACCCGGCGCCGCCGCGGTCGGCACCTCCGGCGCAGCGACAGGCTCACCGACGGGCTGCAGTTGCGCGTCGGCGACCAGGCAGCAGCCGCACCAGAGCACCGTGCACAGCCAAGCTCGTAACATCCGAACCATGCCCCCCTCCACGTCCGTCCCGTTTCTCAGCCTTGAGTCCTCACCATCTCAGCCTCCGCCGCCAGCCTCTACCAGGCCAGCTTCTACCAAGTCAGCGGCCAGGCCGCACGACTTCGACACTCCCGTGGATTGCCGTGTTCGGCGGAGATGACGTACCACTACGAGCCATCAGCGGCACGTCCTCCATTCTAATGACCGCCGACTACGTTCGGCACACAACGTCGATTCGCACACCATATGATCGCCGCGACCGAGTACGAGTACCGCGGTGCTGAGTACGAGTACGAGGAATTCGATCGCCGAACAGGTTAGCGCCACCGCGATCGGGGGGACTGCAATCTGGGCGACTCGACATTCGTGGGGGTGGCGCGAGCTGTTCATCCCAGGCGGCTCGACACCAGTCCCAGGGTCTGGCAGCCGTGGACATATTTTGAGCACCGTTCGGTACGGAGGCAGAACGGATACAACATCCGTTGCACGAGGTGTTCCTGTCCGACGCCGACCTTCGCCTCGACCAGCACCAGGTCTTCCAGGGGCTGACGAAACCGGGTGTTGATCCCTCGGCGGCCGGTCTGGTCGAAGAAGGCGATATCGCGGTCGATAGTCAACCGGACGGCGCCGTCGGTGGACAGATAATGTTCGCGGGAGTACTCGACCAGCACGGTTGGTTCGTGGTAACGCAGGACGACGGGACGCAGTTCGACCGGCAGGTCATCGAGCAGGTGAGCGGTGATCTGGCGGTAGCTGAGTTCGCCGAGCGGTTGGGAGGAAGTTACGGCCAGCCGGTGTTTGCCGGTGACGCGATTGCGTCGCCATTTGATTTCGACAAAGAACGACCGGGCGGGGACGAGGCTGTCGTACCATCTCAACCGCAGCTTGTCGCGTTGGCCGAGCCCGTTCAAGTTGGCGTAGCAGGCCGACAGGGACGCGTCGTCGAAGTATATGCTGCGGACCTTCGATTCACGTCGGTTGTAGACGACCGGCCGAGCGTTGACTTCCAGCAGTCGGCGGAGCTTCAGCCAGTCGGTGCCGGGAACGACGAATTTGAATTCCTTGCGCCGAGCCAGGTCGGCCCGTTCCTCGGTCACGTCGGTCACGACAAATTTCAGCTCGGCATCCGTCGAATGCTGGTACAACATCGTTCCCGCGAAACTCCACCATCAAACTCGTCGGCTGACCACATTCCCACACATTTGGCCCGCACGTCAGTCAATTGTCGAGCCATCCGTCCTCGGTATTCGGATCGGGCCTAGATGGCCGAATCCAGGTTGATGAACGAGAACTCACAGTCTGGCAACCGCTGTCGCAGGTCGCTAACCAGCCGATCGATATTCGCCGATTGCGACCGCGGGATAACGATCCGGACCTGACCCTGTCCGTCGGCGATATCGAGCCGCTGGATGGTGTAACGTCCGGTCACTTCGCTGATGGCCGCCAGGGCGTTCCCGTCCGTCTGCTGGAAGTAGCGGTCGGAATCACCGGTAATCGTCAACAGGGTTCGCGGCGCCGCGGCCGGGCCCCCGTATTGGTGCATGATCATGACAAAGCCGGTGGCGACCAGGACCAGGGCCACCGCCAGGAACGGCTTCTCCGCCCCTAGGCTCAACCCCACCGCGATGCACAGGAACAGATAGACCAGCTCCTCGGGTTCCTTGATCGCTGAGCGGAACCGGACGATCGACAGGGCGCCGACCAGTCCCAGCGACAGGGCCAGGGACGATTTCACGACGGCGATGACGGCCGTCGTCACGATCGTCAGCAGGGGGAAGACACGCGTGATGGCCTGAGAATCCGAGGCCGCGGCACCGTACCGGCCGTAGAGCCATCTCAGGTACAGCGACAGGACCCCGCCCAGGATCAGGTACACCACCAGCAACAGGACCGAACGCCCTTCGGCCAGCGACACCGACTGCTGCAGCGACTGCAAGGCTTTCTGAAATTCCGCGTTCATTTCGACTTCCGTGGCCCCCGCACCATTCAACCCCTTGCCAGCCCGCTCAGCCCGCCCGCTCAGCCGGCCACGACCTGACCGCCCCGGCTTCTTGTAATCCCCACCGCAAGCTCATGCAATCTTCACATAAGGCGGGGCAAAATAGAAGTCCGCTATCGACAACTTCTGGCTCACATGTCCCGCTCATGGGCTCAAACGCAATCCGGGCCCCCATTTCTACGAGCAAACCTGTATTTTCCATCGACTGGCGGAAATGTCCACCCAGATTCCCCGGCCGCTCCGTCGAAGCGGCGGGAAATCCGACTTGCCAACCGGCGAGTGGCGACGTCCGCGATGTGCGTCCAGGCACGCTGGACACGTGAAGTCGGGCTCATGAATTTCCCAATCGGGATCCTTTTTCGCGCTCAACGCTGGCAACGCCGGGATCTCTTAACGGGAGGAGCCGGGGAAGCGCAGTGGGAATTGGCCGGTTGGCCGAGCGACTTGGCTGCGGGAGCCCCGGTTCGGGACGGGCCATGGGGGAGCAAAAAGGCGGCCATCTGGCCGGACATGGGCCCCCAGGGGCATGGAAATTGCAGTTCAATAGCGCGGGACTATTTCACTTACAGCGGACGTCAGGGATCCGCGGGAGGGCAAGATGAGTATCTTCACACGAGTGGCGGACATCATTTCGGCGAACGTCAACGACTTGCTGGACCGGGCGGAAGACCCGGAAAAGATGGTCAAGATGCTGGTCGCCGAAATGGAGGAACGCATTGAAGAGACGCGTGAGGGCGTGGCTCGGGCGATGGCCGGCGAGAAGCTGCTGGAAGCCAACCTGCAGAAGAATCGTCAAGCGTCAGCAGAATGGCAGGCCAAGGCCGAATCGGCTCTGGCACGAGGCGACGAGGCGATGGCCCGTCAGTGCCTGCAGCGCAAGAAGGAATACGACGCGATCACTCGCAGCCTGCAGCCGCAGTGGGAATCAGCTCGGCGCACAAGCGACACGCTGCGTTCCGATTTTCGTCGGCTGGAAGAAAAGCTCGACGAAACTCGGCGCCGTCGCGACGTCCTGATCGCCCGACAGCAGGCGGCCGCCGCACAGAAGGATGTGGCCAGCATGGGGCCGGGGCTGTCGCGCATCCAGGAATCGTTCGGGAAGTTCGACCGGATGGAGCGACGCGTTGAAGAGATGGAGGCCGAGGCGACAGCGTTGGCCGAGCTATCGGCTGAGCGTCGGAACCTGGAACGCGAACTGGCGACGGTTGAACGCAACGTCGAAGTGGAAATCGAACTGTCGGCCCTGAAGGAGAAAATGAAAACAAAGACCACGGTCAGCCCATCGTCGCCGACCGGACCGTGACCCGTGACGGCTGGAACCCCAGCCGCTCGAACAGCGCGCCTTCAGCGCACCTGTGGCGCAGCTCCCGGATGGACACCCCGCGCTGAAGGCGCCGCTCAGATCGAGCCCCCGGCCCGATCTGAGTTTACATCCACCAGTCCTTCCGCAAAGACCGACGATGAATACCGCATCTCGATCCGGATGCGGCCGCTGCCAAGAGCCGGCCGCCCAATATCAGCTGTGGTGCACCAGGTGCGGCAACCCGCTCCCCGCCGACACTTGGCACTCCGCCCCCAGCTCGACCCAGACTCAAGGCCCACTCCGCCAGTCGATCGAACTGTACCGGCGCGTGCTCGACGACGCCGCTCGACTGGCCCAGCAACACGACATCAACGGTTCGGACCTGGCCACCATTGAGCGGCTCTACGGCGGACTCCTCGCACGCCAGCAAGAAGCGTTGCGGCAACAGGAGCTTCGCGACGCACGCCAACATGGCCTGAACCGCATCCGGTTGCTGATTCAACCTCACGTGAACCAGCTGAATTCGGCCCTCGATATCGCCCGACAGGCCCGCCGAGATTTTCCCGACGATCCCGTCCTGACGGACCTGGTCCAGCAGATCGAGGCCGAACAGCAGCGTCGGCAGCGATTGGCACAGTCCGAACTGGAAGCCCAGCGGCTGCTGCAGAACGCCCGCCAGCTCGTTCGCAACGAACCGGCCGCCGCCAAACAACTACTCGTCCAAGGCCTGAACCTGTCGCCCCAACACCCGGAACTCCTCCAGACGCTGCATCAAGTCGAGCAGCAGTTGGCGGTCGCCCGCGCCACAGCGACCGCCGCTGGGAACAAAGCCGCGGCCGACAGGTCCGTGATGGAGCAACTGGTTCCGGCCGAGATCATTCCCAGTCAGTCAGTTCCCAGTCAGCCAATTCCGCTCACCTCGTCGCCGCTCACCGCGGAAGTTGGCGCCCCGGCAACAGTGGCCCCGGTAAACGTGTCGGGACCGCGGGAGCCGGCCGAGCCGGAAGTTGGCGAGCTGGGGCCGAGCACGTGGGAGCGGATTGTGGAGACGACTTCGGAATGGTCGTCGTTGCTCAAGCCATTTCTGCTGGACAACGTCGGCTGGTTCGTTGGCGCTTTCCTGATTATCGCCGGCTTTGTCGTCTTGATTGTCGCTTTCCGTCAGGACATCGGTGAGAACCCGATTCTGATGTGGTCGATCGTTTTCTGGACGTTGATGTCGACGACCGGAGCATTCTTCGCACTGGCGTATTTGATCCGCCGGCGGTATCCGCAGCTGGAGACTACCAGCAACGTCCTGCTGACGATCGTCGCCCTGCTGATCCCGCTGGTCTTCGCTGCTGCAGCGCTGACCACCATGGCCGTGTAGTTGAGTAGTTGAGTCGTTGGAGGAAGGGCCTGAAAGATGGACGCGCACTTGAATCCGATCGCCGTCGTCATCGGTCTGACCTACGGCGCCGCTGCGGCGGCAGGCGGCTACTACGTCTCGCAACTCGCTGCGGGACTTTTCGCTCGGCCCTTTTACCGAATCTACGCGCGAGTCCTGATCGGCATCTGCGCTGTGATGATGGTCTCCCCTGCCCTGCGGCTGGTCGCCTCGTGGCCCATTGCGGCTCACCTGGTGCTGATGGTGGCCGACTACGCCGTCATGCTGGTACTTGGCTACGGCATCATCCTGTTCAATCGCAAGTACCTGGCCAAGCTCTCGGTCGATCGTCCGGTAGTCGTCTACTTCACTTTTGGCACGCTGGCCTACGCCGCGCTCGCGACTCTGGTGATGCTCCAGGTATCGGCGCGACTGGACGCGGGGACGACCGGCGTCGACCGAGCGCCGATCGTGGCGGGGCACTACGCGCCGCTGATCATGATTCTGGCGGGGCTCGTGTTCCACACCGACCATTACTTGAAGCGGGCCAGTCGGAGCGTCCGTCAGTTCAGCGGGTTCACATTTGTTGGTTATGCGATTTCATTCGCGGCCATCGGCCTGTCGCTGATGCCGTACTTCAGCAATGTCCTGGCTAGTCTCGGGTGGCGTCCCCACGAACGCCTGCTGCTGACCAACTTCAGCTCCGCTCAAACCCTGCTGCTGGCCATCCTCATTTATGGCGCCCTCGTCTGGTACCGCGATTCGATCCCGCCTCTGTATTTGATGTTACTGGCGATCTGTGGCGAGTATTTCGTGCTGGTAACCCAGTGGCTGATCCGCGACGATCTTCTGGGGCCGATCGCGACCGGTCTGGTCTCGCTGCCGCTGGTGATCGGCCTGGATACCCTCGCCCATTACTTCCTGGCCTGGGACCACAAACACCAGCAGCGACTCGATCGCCAGCTGGGTCGCGACGAAGCCGAGCAGGTAGCGGGGGCCCGCCCGCGGCTGGTGACGCCGTTTGTGGTGATCAGCAGTCTGTTGGTGACCGGGCTGACTCTGTTCACCATCTGGGTGCGAGTCGGTACGCTCACACCCTCATCCCCAATGTGGCTGGCCGTCACGCTGGTGGCTTATGCCATGTATTACCTGCTGGCGACGGTCGTCCGACGGCAACCGCGGTCGATTTATGCAGCCGGCGGACTACTCGCCGTAGCCGCTATCTTTGGTACTCAACCGATCGGATCAGCCGCGACAGTGCTGTGGTTGGCACTGGCCAGTGTCGTCTGGATGACGGTGGCGACGATCAGCGGTCGAGTCGGCCTGAAGTCGAACTACCGCAGTGCGTTGGCCGACACCGGGCTGGTGACAGCGACCGCCGGTCTGGGATTGATTGCCGGCCGATTGGTGTGGGCCTTCTCCACGCTCGGACCTCCGTCACTGGTCCTCGAGAACCTGATCCATTACCGGGCCGACAGCACGACCGCTCTGGCCCTGAGCCTCCTGGCCGTTGCTTTGACCATGGCCAGCTGGCTCTACGGTTCGCGGTTGCCGATCTACGGAGCACTCGGCGCTCTGGCCGGGATCGGGCTCGAATTGACGCCGGCGATCGGACTCCTGGCCGTCGTCGCCGCCGACGGGCTCCGCCGATGGTTCGCAGGGCCCAAGTCGCGTTTCGCCGTCGAGCCGCTGCGAGTTGCCGAGCGGTGGTTGCTCCCCGCTCAAGACTCGGCCCCCGAACTCTTCGCCGCGCCGTTGACCACAGGCACGCTACCGATTTCCTTGCTGGGGCTCTTGGTAGGCGTCTGCCACATTCAACTGTCGGGACTGTTTGGTTCGATTTCCACAGCGGTCACGCGGCCGGCGCCGTGGTCGGCAGTCGCCGGACTGATGATCTCGGCTTTAGTCCTCGGCCTTTTCACTCGCCAACGACGCTGGCCGGCGCTGTATGTGGTCGCTGTGGCGGCGGGCTACTTCGGCATCCATTCGGCCGTGCAGGCCGTGGCCCCACGAACGCCTCAGCTTCCCGATCTGCATCTGCTAGTCGCCGCCATGATCTCGATGGCCGCCTGGCTGCTGGCCACCGGATACGCGATCTGGTGCGGCCTGTTGATCGAGCGCGTGGCCGAAACGAAAGAAGCCGAATATCGCGATCGCCGCGACTTCTATGGAGGTCTGACCGTTCACCTCACCACGCTGGCCAGCATCGTCGCTCTTGGTCTGGTGGCTGGGCGAGTGCTGGTGCCCGGTTGGCCGGCGAGTTCCGGCGGATCGCCGAGCCCCGTATGGCTGGCTCCAGCCGGTGTGTTGCTCGCGATTCAGCTGACACTGGCGGGCAGCCTTTATGGCTCGCAGTTATTAAGCTATCTGGCACTGGCGGCGGTGAGCCTGGTCACGTGGAGTGTCGCAGGGTTCGTGCATCCAGCGATCGGCGGTCCATCGAACCCGACCGAGATCACTCGTAGCCTGGCCTTGCAGGGACTAGCCCTCGCGATGTGCCTGCTGGCCAATCGCTGGCGTCAGCGGCCAACGGCTACATCGCAACCCCGTCGCTGGGTAACGTTAGCTCGCCCCTGGTCCGGTTCGCTCCTGCCATTGCCAGCCGAACATATCGGCCTCTGGCCGTATCCGCTGGTCCACACAGCGCTCGCCTTGACGGCCTGCGCCCTGGCCGTGACGGGTGATTCGATTCATCAGCCGCTGCGTGATCTGAGTGGCCCGTCAGAACGCTGGCTCCAGCTGCAGATTCCCACGCTGGCGGTGATCAGCATCACGCTGGCGGCCGTCACCTTATTGCTGGGGACTCGGGTCTACCGCCAAGCGATCCTGTACGTCGTCGCCATCGCCACGTCCTTCGTGGCCGTGCACTCAGCCGTCCAATCGTACGGCTTGTATTGTCTGCCTGCTGTCGTAGCGGGCGCCGGACACTTGTTGCTGCTGAGCCTATTATCGGCCGTCGCCTGGTCGACAGCGGCCGGCTTGAGCCGCTGGTGGCAGGCGCTGTCACGGCGCGTATCGGCCGAACGGGAAATCGCGCTGCGATCGAACGACGAGTTCTACGCCGGCATCCTGCGCCAGTTTGCGCTGGCCACAACAATCGTCGGCCTGATCTTGACCGGACTGCTGACCGTCGCTCAACAGGATCTAACCACGGGGTCTGGGAGGCCGTTCCCGCTATCGTCGGCTGCCTCATGGACGACGACGGCCACGGGCTTGGTATTGGCCGTTCTGTTGGCTTGGCAGTCGATTCAGTATTCGCAACAACTGCTTGTCTATCTGTCGGTGATCGCCACTGGCGTGGCCGGTTACGCGGCCGTCACCGCTGTCGTTCCTGTCGACGCCTGGCAAACGGCCGACGGACTGATGCTGGCGACCATCGGCTTGATCACTTCAGCGGCATCTGTGGCCGCATCGCTGAACGTTCGCGGCGTGCAGCCCACGATGCTGAATGAAGCGGGCGGGAGACCGTCTGGGGCGCAGTCTGGGGCACAGTCTGATTCGCCGTCGGAAGACCAGTCACGGAGCCAGATAGCGTCTACGTTCGGCGATCTGGTCACCCAGCCGCTCGAACTGATGTCGGCTGCCCTGGCTGGGATCGCGGTGATGCATACGGTTACTGGCTGGGGTGAAATCAATCCGGTATGGACGGTGGTGACACTGATCGGAGCAGCGGTCATCTGGTTGGTCGGTACCGAACTGTCGTTGCGTGGGCGTTGGCAGCCCTTCAATCAGCTCGCCCACCAGCTCTACGTTTGCTCGATCCTTGCCGCTTTCGCCGCGGTGCACGTAGCGTGGATCGGCTATGCCGCAACTCAGAACGACCGCACCCCTTCTGCACTCGCCATGCACGTCGTCATTCAAGGAGTGCTGGCACTGGGGGGCTGGTCGCTGGCGGCCGTCCTGGCGAAGAGGTTGTCGACCAGTGGCGTGTCGACGAGTGGCGTATTGACGAGTGGCCTATTGACAGGCGCGAGTCCTGACACTCGCCGATTGACGCTTTACGCCGGACTGCTGAACGATACGCTGCTGGCGTCGGGCGTCGCAAGTCTGCTGGGGCTGATGGTCGTCGTGTGGACGGCAGAAGTTTTGCCCTCGTACTCTGTCATGGCGAGCGTCGTGCTGTTGGCGTTGTTCTTTGCTGGCTCAGCATCAACGTATCGGTCGCAGGTGGGAAGCTACTTGACGTTGGTGACGCTGGGCATCGGTTTCTTCTGCCTGTTGCAAATCACGGGCCTGCTGGTGCCCGCTAATGCCGCCCCCACGGCGACGATCGTCGCTTTGGCCGGGTTGGCAGCCATGACATTGGCGGCCACGGCTCTGAGCCCAGCGAGTGTTCCCGATGCAGGTCGCCCCATCAGTCGAATTCCCTCGCCCTGGCCGACTCCACGTTTGCCGCTGAGTGTCACAAGTTTCGCTCAGCTGTGGCAGATTCCGGTCGTGGTAGCGTCGGCCACGTTGACCGTGATCGGCCTCTTGCTGAATGGTCTCGCCATAATGTTTGCTTTGGTGATCACGTTTGGTCCCGAAGCCCGTCCCACTTGGTACCTGACGGCCGTGCCGGCGATAGCCGCTGCCACCGCGTGGACCGCGGCGTCGATCTTCCGCAGCCGGGCGCTGTCGTATGTCGGTACGGCGTGCCTCGTCTTGGCGGCCTATCCGTTGGGGGCCATCTATGGAATGACCCCGATGCAGGTCGGACCGTGGTTGGCCGGTCTGTCGATCGGACTCTGGCTGGCGAGCTTTGTTATCGAAAGGTCTTTGAAGCGGCGGCGGACCAGCGACCAGGTCACCGCCGAACGAAAGCTCATCTTGGCGGAAGTTTACGAGCGGCCGCTGGTTCGTGGCGGATCACTCTGTGCGTTGATTGCCTTGGCGCACAGCCTGATGAACAGCGCTCAGTCAGGTTGGTCGGCTGAGTCGGGCAATCTGTTCCTGACGTCGGGGCTAGCCGCGGTGACGTTGTTGCTGGCTGCTCGGACCATGCTGTTGCTGCAATTGATCAACCGCGCTCGACTGCTGGTCTATCTCGGGACGCTGGCGGCCTGTGCTTGCTGGATCGTGGCTGGGCTATCGTGGTGGGGGGTGCACGGCATTCCGTGGTCCGCTGCCGGGCTGAGCCTGGTGCTGGCGCTGCTGGGCCTGATCTTGGTTGAATCGGCCCAGCGGAGTCGGTGGCCGGCGCTGCAGGGCCTGTTGCAGCTCTTCGGACCGCCGATCGCCGCGGTCGCCAGATGGATTCCGCCACTGGCCATTTCGCTGGCCGTGGTCACTCGCGCGGACGATGCTCCTTGGCCTGTGCTTGGCTGGGCGCTGAGTGCCGCCAGTCTGGTCTATTTGTTGTCCGTCCGGGCCACCGGCCACGTGGGTTGGTTGCATCCGGCCGTGATCTCGGCGAGTGTGGCGGTTGAATACGTTGTGGCGGAGGTGTGGGGATTGACTCCGGCCATGGTGATCTTCACCAGCATCGTGATGATGCACGGTTTGCTGTCCGTAGGTTGGTTGGTGCGTAGCCGCAGGGCTCAGATTTCGGCGTGGCTCGGACTTGGCGAAGTGGAGTGCGAACGGGCCTTTTATGAATGGCCCATGGTGGTGGGCATGATCGGTGCGATTGCTCAGACTTACTACCTGATCCGTATGCTGGATGAACGTCCGGTGCCGGCGTCACCGTTCTGGGCCTGGCCGACCGCCGCTATGCTGACCGCCTGGTTATTTCTGCGTGTCGCCAAGCTGCGGTGGCGAGAATGGTTGCCGCATCTGGCCATTGCCACGTCGCTGGTCGGTCTGTTCCTGATCGCCGGCTCGACACTTTGGAGAATCACACCTGACCTTGTCTTGCTGACTGGCGGTCTGCTGTGGGGCAGCCTGGCTTCGTCGACGGTACGCTCAGCGGCCAGGCCCAACTGGCTGGCGCGGGCGCTGGTCGGCACCGAGTCGCTCGGCAAGTTTGCGGTCGCCACACTGTTCTGGGCGATCGGACTCTGTCTGCTCGCCGTCGTCCTGACCGTCCCCTGCTCGGTCCTGCAGGAGCCTCCCTACCCGACAACCAGCATCACGTGGCTGGCCACTGCGTTGGCCTGTGCGTGGTGGGGCTATCGTTGGCACCGTGGACCGGTACCTGGGGCTGAAGTCGACGTGTCGACTCTGGTCCCCAAGGACTTCGATTGGTTGCGTGCGGCCGTGATTGCGGAAACACTCGCTGCGTTGCTGATGTTGCTTGGCGTCACCGCCGGCCTTTGGTACTGGAACGGCTCGCCCGGCATCCACCCAACGTCGACGGTGATCCAGTGGTCCGGTCAGACGGGTCTGGCTGTGTCGATGCTCGCCGCCTGCTTCTTGTGGCTGACGAGCCAGTTCCGCAGTTCAGCCCACCCGGAAGCGGTGACGGCCAGTTTCCTTCAGCAGACGGCCGAAGCGCTCAGCGGCGTCAGCGTGCTGGCCGTGATCGCCGCCACAGCGCTGGTGGTCCCAACGATGTCAATGCATACTCTGTGGCCGGCTGCCAATCTAGCTCTGCTCGCCTGCTGCTGGATCTACCTGGCGTGGACCAATCAGCACGAGCCGGCTGTTTACATGGCACTCGCTGCGGTCGCCGGTGTGGCACTCTACTCGCGTTACCAGTTGCTGGATGTGAGCTGGCAACGCGCGTATGACAGTTCATTTGGCGTCGTGGGGGCGAGCTTCCTGGCGTTCGGCGTTTATACGATTCTGGCGCGGCAATCGAGCCCGCGGCTACAGCTTTTCCGTCGGCCGATGCTGGTGTTCGCGCTCGCCGCGCCCCTGGCCCTATTGTTGACCACTCCATTGCAGTGGCACGACTGGCGAGTGTCGATGGTCATCTTCAGCACCGGAGCGCTCTATTCGGTCATCGCTCACTGGTCGAAGTTCTCCCAGGCTGAGTACCTTGCGGCGGTTCTGTACAACGTGGGAATTTATCTCTGGATCCCCACGGCCAGCAGCTCACTGAATCTGCTGCAGCTGTACGTGATCCCCGCGGCCTTCACCGTGCTGGTACTGGCTCAGCTGCACCGCCACGACCTGAACCACCGTACGCTGACCTCAATCCGACTAGCCGCCACATCGGCAATTCTCGCCGTATCCACATTCGATGCACTCTTCAGCTCATCAACGCAGAACTTCCCGCAGTTCATACTGGTGCTGACCCTGAGCCTGCTGTCCATCGCCGCGGGAATTGCGACGTACGTCCGGCCGTTCGTCTTCGCCGGCGTGGCCTTCCTGATGGTCAATGTGCTGGGACAGCTCGGACTGCAATTCCATCTGACTCATGACGGCGCGCTGCGAGCGACGATCTTGATTGGCCTGGGACTGGCCGTGATCGGCCTGATGATCTTCTTCAATATCCGACGTGAACAGATCCTCAAACGTTACCACTACTTCCTGACCGACCCGCGATGGGAGTGAACGCCACGGCGTCCAGCAGACCGATGCGGAGTGAACTCGACTGTCGCTGGGAAACGCTCTGTCAGGCTGGCGGGCTCCGGAAAGGTGTGGCACGGGGGCCGCCCTAAGACGACCGCTTGTCAAGAGTGGTGATCTTTCTGTCTTCTTTCGCACAAGGGGCTGGCTTCTCGCTTCCTGCCCTATTCCCGTCGCCGTCGCCGTCGGTCGCTTCGCAAAAACCGGGAGGCCCCCCAAAGTCGGTGGGGCAATTAGCGTTCCATCCACGTCCGGCCAACCAGCCCCACGACTTTGGCGGGGCCCAGGTGGCGAGCGATCGATGGCAGAGGCAGAGGGACGGCGCACAGGAACTCCAGCCGCCCCATTCCTGGAGCCCGAACCCGAGGGAGCGACGAGCCGGTAAGCTGTCTCTCGCTTACAACATCACCTCGACTCGCTACGAGAAAACCCAGCGGCTTGCCAGCCCGCAACTCGCCAGAATCGCCGAGCTAGATAACGTTGGCCGACCAAGAGAGTCACAAACTACCCACAGATTCTGCCGAAGAGCCGAATTTTCCAGGCTACTTCTTGATTTTCCGGATAAAGATATTGGCGAACTCGATCGGGTCACCGTGGTGTTGCAGGCCGATGGGACCGGTGGCGGGGATACCGGCCAGTCGGCAGCCTTCGATGACGGTCTGACCGTTCAGCTTCGCGGTGATCGTGTCTCCGATCAGGGTGATGTGAAAGCGGTTCCACTCGCCGACCGGCTCGTCGGCGGCGACGCGCGGAGTGGCGGCGGCGCGAACTTCAGCCGGCTGGTCTCGATCCGTACGATAGCCCCAGATTTCACCCGAACCGATGGGCCATTGCCAGATGTTAATCTGAGCCTTGGTGGAACCGCGCAGGAAGATCCCCGAATCGGCCACCGGCACGTCGATCTGCTGGGGTGTTCCGTCGGCATTCACTGCTTCATCGCCATTTGGCAGCACGACGGGTCGCGGCGTGGTCTGCTCGGATTTTCCGGGCCAGCGCCAATCGACGATCATTTCAAAGTCGCCAAACGATTCCTGAGTCCACAGATTCGGGTCCTCCCCGGTGGCTTGACCGTCGTAGATCAATTGCCAGTCAGTCGGTTGCCAGTGGCCATTCAGACCGTCGTGAACCTTCCAGCCGGTCAGGTCGATCCCGTTGTAGAGGCTGACAAAACCGCTTTCCGGCTCGGCCACATCCTCGGCCGGAAGATCGCCACCGGGGAGTTCTTTAATGCGCAGATTGCGGAACTGAACGGGCGAACCTTCCGATTCCAGGCAGATGTATCCTCGTCGTGGATGGCAATCACTCCCGGTCGTCACGACCTTGCCATTGACGGCCAGCTGAATGGCGCCGTCCTGGCAGGTCACCCGGTAATGATTCCACTCTGGCGACGCCTTCACTCGACGCTCGGTCGGAAAAGCCCGCATCCCGCCCCGACCGTTGTCGGGTTTCATGGTGGCGCCGTGAATCGGAAAGACGTCGCCGTCGGAGGTGTACCCCTGGCCCTCGCGGCCGTCCAGCACCTGCACCTCGACGGCCCGATGAAAGGGTTGTCCTCGAGCGGGGAGCGCATCGGCCCAGACAAAGAGTCCGGCGTTCCCCTGCGGCTCGAGGTGACGCCATTCGAGTTCCACCACAAAGTTCTGGTACATTTTCGTCGTGCGAAGCTCACCAATCGGCTTGCCGGTGCAGTGAATCATGCCATCGCGCACCGACCACGTGTCGGGGCCGCAGTTGATGTTCACCCATCCGTCCAACGTCCGGCCGTCGAACAGGGGCACGAAACCGTCGTCGTCAGCTCCTCGAGCCACCGTCGCCAGGGATAGGGCGATCGCCAGGCAACAACCCGTGGCCAGATTCCATCGCATAAGCCAGGTCAGCATGTCAGGTTCCTTGTGGTTTCGTGAGGGATGGAAATGGCGACGAGTCGAGGGATGTTCGAGATACGCAGAGTTGTCGCTACGGTCGCGGAGATCGAGTCACGTCGCCGTTCGAGGCCGACGTGAACGCCAGAAAACATAACCGGCGGCCAGCAGTATGGCGACCAGCCCCAGCAGCGTCCAGTTGGTGTTGCGTCCCATCTCTCGCGCCACGGGTGCCACCACCCGGTCGGCGGCGACTTGGGCCAGCTGCCGAGTCCCGTCGAGAAAGGGAGCGGGATCAGCCAGGAAAGCGGTCAGGGTCGCTCCGACAGCCAGAGCGCCTTTGTTCTTCCAGATGAAGTCCATGGCTTGATCGCCGTATTTGGCCACTACCGCCATCAGCTCGGGCGTACGACCGATGCGAGCCAGGTCTCCTTCGTCGGCCAGCATGGCCAGTCGGCGCCCGGATTGGGTGCTGAGTGTCCGCAGGGCCTCCGCTGCCGGCTGACCGACCGCTTTCAACAGCGGCTCCGCCACCGCTCCGTGCCGGATCATCGCCTCAGCCGCATCGTCGCCGAATTGGGTGAAGAGTTTCAGTCGCTGCGGATCACCGGCCACCCACAACCCGCTGTCACCATAGCGGGCCAGCAGTCGCACTGACGTCAAACCTTCCGCGCCAGCGTCATCGACCACTCGCAGCGCCCGCGGTCCGACTTTCCGAACGGCCTGCACCGCGTCGTCACCGTACTTGGCGATGATGTTGTCGATCTGTCGAGTGAGTGAATCGAGACCCTGGTCGGCGGCTTCCTTGCCAAACGTCCGCAGCACGTACTCGGCTGTCTCACGAGCCACCTGGCTCGAAACCTGAGCGTCGGCGCGCAAAGAGGGTATCAGCAGAACGACCAGCGTCCACAGGATCGAGTTACCGAGTCGACGACTCCATTGACCGGTCATGGTCGTGTCCCTCCTGTCAACTGAGTCTGCAGCAGCTGCCGGATGGCCGCTTCGCGCACGTCAGCTCGCTGTGCCGACAACTGCTCCAGCCGCGAACGCAACCCCTGCACCTGCCCATCTCCTTCGCACAATAGCTGCAACAATTGGTCGAGTTGTTGATTTAACTGATGAGCCAAATCGCCGTCCGGGTCGGACCACCAGTCCCAGATTCGAGCCACCAGCTGGTCAACGATCAGCCCGACCACGACTCCCACTCCAAACGTAGCCCATCCCGAAGCAGCTCCTGTACTCAAGATACCCGCTGAGACGCCCAACCGCACGGCGACCTGTGTCAGAACTTCGGCCGAGATGATGGCGACCAGCTGTTGTCCGATGTCGGCCTGCAGCTGCCCCGTACTGGCGTTCATCGCCCGCTGAACGGCCCGTTCGAACTCCGCCTTCAACGCCTCTTCGCTGATCCCAGCGGCCAGCTTCGTAGCCGGGAAATCGGCCAGGTCGGCCCGCAAGGCGACCAGCATCTCGCTTTCGATGCTGTCGACCTCCCGCAGGTACTCGCCAATCGCCTGCTCCACCACTTGTTCAACTTGCCGCGGAGAAAAGACCAGCTCTTCAAATCGGGTCCGCAGATATTCCAGCTGCCGCGGTCGTCCCGAGTTCGGCAGTTGGTCGACCATCAGCCGCCACTTGCTCCCCCAGCCCAGCGCTGTGGTGGCGAAGGTGGGGGTTCGGCGCTGAGCCGACCGAAAGAATCGGCGGATCGTATCGAGATGACCGTCGACCGCGTCATGGGACCGCTGCCGAGCGCGAACCAGATGGGGCTCAGCCAGTTTGAGTGCGGCGGTCAGCCGATCCGGCTCGGCCCGCCTGGTCTCGATCGACCACCAAGCGTCGTGGCGATCGGTGCCGAGCCAACGCCAGGACAGAGTGCCGACCGCCAACAGGACGAAGGCGGCCGCGATGAGGGTCGTCGGGAGGTCAAGGCGTCTGAGGAGCTGGCGTGGTGCCATTGGCCGGTTTGTCGAGCAGTTTGCGGATGACGGCGGTCAACTGATCCTTCAGATCGGCAGCGGCACCGACGTGAACATGCCGCACAATCCCTTCCTGGTCGACGATTACCGTGAAGGGGATGGCCTCGACCTGCATCAGCCGACCGAGTGCACCGTCCTCATCCAGGGCCACGGGCAAATCCCATTCTCGCGACGCCAGGAATTCAGTGATGTCGGCCCCTTCCTCCTGTTGATTGACGGCGATCAGCCGCACCTCTTCCGGAAATTCATTCGCCAATTCCATCATGGTTGGCAGGCTGACCAGACACGGACCGCACCACGTAGCCCAGAAATCGAGGACCACGACCTTGCCGCGCAGGTCTTTCATGGCGACCTTCTCACCGCCAGCCAACATCGTGAAACTCATCTCGGGGATCGGCTGATCAAGCCAAGTCGACTTGGTGCCACCCCCGCCCTGCTGCGCTTCGTCTTCCGGCAACGGAGGAGGTTCGATCAGCGCCCAGAGGCTGAGGTCCGTCGACTGGTCCCGCTGGCTGGCCAGTTGCACCGAATCGACCAACGCCCACGGCACACTGACAGTCCCCACTCGGTCAACATCACCCACCAGATACTGTTCGGATGTCTTGGGTAGTTTCAGCATCAGCGTCTCGCCGGTCCGCAGACGGACGGCTGCGATCGGATCGCCCGAGGCCGGAGCGGCCGAGGACGAGTCCACGGGCTGCAACGAAATGACTTCCGCCACGACGTTGCGCGGCACACTGATCGTCTCTTGGCGTGTCTTGAACAGCACCGTCTGCGGTTGGATCTGCAGCAGCTGGCCGCGCAAGCTGTCGCCGTTGAAGGCGCGAATGATATGCGTCACGGCCTTCGGCAGACTCCCCAGCCGCCGGGTCAGAAACCGTTTGCGGTCGTCTTCCGGCAAGGCGCCCTGCCAGTGGCCGACACGCAGATTGTGAATGACGACCGCCGGCAGATCGTTTGGCTTCTGCTCACCATTCGCAGTCACCGTCCCGTCGCTGTTCGTGCTGTAGACCACTTGCCCCTGCTCGCCACCCAGCCCCATCACTCCCAGCGACAGGTACTCACCATCAATCTGCGTCGGATCACGCCAGCGGACCATTTCCTTGCCGTTACCGAGAACCACATATTCGCGGCGGGCACGGTCGATCAGAATGTCAATGTGAGCGTGGCTGGAATCGCCCAGCACCAGCGGCGTCGGCTGATAGCCGTTATTGAAGCCGAAATTGCGCTGCACCATCTGGCCGAGCATTCCGGCGGCCTTCGAGGTCCCCGTCGCGGTCAGTGCATTCCCCTGCTTCTGCAACATCACTTCGCCGGCGTAATCGGGCCGCTGCTTCTGCAGCTGTTCTATCATCTCCTGCGTCCAGCCGATGTTCTCGGGACTGAAAAGGGCATTCTCCGGATTGTCGGCACCAAATCCCACCGTCACGGGAACGTCCTGCCGCCACTGCACATCAAAGCTGATCCGCATCCGAGTCGGGAGTTCGACTTTACGAGCCAGCTGGCCCGACTTCACAAACCCCACTCCCCCCTGTTCGATCCGAATCGCATCCTTGTGCTTGGGTGACACCAGCCATTTGTCGCCCTTGGAGAATCCCTGGTACAGCCATTGCGATTCGGTCGACTGCTGCAGCATCTTCACGTCATCTTTGGCGATCTGCACGACGCGTCCGTCAGCCAGCCGTACCTGAGCCGTGGTGCCGTCGATGGCGACCAGATCGCAAGGAATCGTGTCACCGGTCACCAGCGACAGTCGATCCTTCAGCTGGCTGGCACCGAACGAAGTGGCGACCGGATCGAAATGAATCTTCGTCCCCGCTGATGCAGCGAACGCCATCGGCTGGTCGCAGAACACCGGCTCCCAATTCAGCGCAGTCGCCTCATTGGAATTGACGATCTTGCCGTGAATCCGCGCGTAGTCGGCCGCGGCCACACCGTGCTTGGCCGATTCCGCCTCCAGTCGCTCGGCATGCGTCACCGTCAGCTGCGTCAGACCGTCCCAGCCCATCAACACCGGATCGGCCGCCACCGGCACCTTCAGCACCACCCCCTCGGCTCGTACGCCGCCGAATTCGCCCCGCAGGTTCGTCCCCTGGTTGTATTCGACTTTGACGGGCGCCTGAGCCAAAGCGTCGGACCAACGCTGAGCCTGTTCGGCATTTCGCCCCGGCAGAACACGGTCGACTTGAGCGAGTTCGATCTTCCGCTCGCCCGCAGCCTCGCCGCTCCCCGCATCCGTGGCGGCCGGCACCAGCACCAGTGACCCGCCATCGATGTCAATCGACTTCAGATCGCCAACGACCGTCTGGCCATCGGACAACACGACCACGTCCTTCGCTTCCGCTTTGACGCCCACCGCATTCAGCGGTCCGTTCCAGCGGCGCAGTTCGATGGCCGAGACCGTCAGGTCCGTGCCGCGGTTGCGGATCACGACACTAGCCTGCTGGGGACCAACCAGACCGGCGGCGGGCGCAGTTGTTTCCAATTCGCCGACCAGCTTATCTCGCACCACCACGGCCGCCTTGTTGGCTGACAGATCGACAAACATCTTCAGATCGACCGACCAGTTGCCACTCTCCAGCGGAGGGACGTCGAGCTTCTTCTGGAAGATCCGATCGCCAACCTGCCGATACAACACCAGCTGGTTGTCCCACGTCTCGACCGAAAACCCGTGCGACAATTCGCTCGCCGCCGGTCCACCTCCCACCATCACCTGCAACTCCGGCTTCGCTTTGCCAGAGAGTTTGACTTCTAGCAACAGCCGCTGCTCGAGACCGGCGTTCCACGAACGGGCCGCACCGCGGACTACCGAATTCCAGCCCGATGATCCCTGCTCCCACGCTGCAGTCCCATCGTTGGCCTGCGCCTGGTTCAAGTTCACCATCGTCTCCCAACGACCAAACTGCTGCAGACCGCCCGACAAAAGCGACGATCCACTGCCGACCCCCTCGACTTCCACCACCGCCGATCGATGGAGCCGGACCTCGCCATGCCGTTCGCTCTTTACCGTCAGCCAGTTTTCATCGATACCGACCACGCGCCCGGCGATCCGGTACTCGCCCACCAGGCGGACCGAAGGCTCAATCGGCGTCGGTGCCGCTGCGGGCTGAGTGGCCGCAACGTTGGGCGCCGCGGCCGTCAACGCGTTGAAAAACCCGTTCACCGCCTGCACCATCACTCGACCCTGCGGCTGAGGATTCGCCGCATTCTGCGGAACAGTGACCGGACCGAAATCGATCCGTTCCACGCCGCGAAAGTCAAACTTCGCCGGCAACTGAAAAACGTTCGATGCCCAGGCCATCCGCCCGGGATCGTCCAGTACGGCTAACCGCCCATACAGGTAATCGCCGTTGATCAGCCGCAGCGTCCCCAGCGGTCCCACTCCCTGATCGATGGGCTGCGGCCCGGTCGGCTGAGCCGGCTCAGCGGGCGAAGCTCCCTCGGCCTGCGCAGCGGCTGCCCCCGCGGCATTGATAACCTGCGCCGGTGCCAACCGGATGGCCCGTATGGCACCTCCTTGCTGAACCTGAATCTGCACCGCCTGCACTTGGCCTACCGCCTGCACTTGGCCTTCAACCTGCACAGCGCCCTCAGCCGGCTTCTCAGCCTCGACGGGCGCTGCCGCGTCACCTAGCGCTGGCGCATCGGGCGGAGCTGGTTCGGCTTCAGCAGGCGCGGCGGGCGTGGCCGCAGCGGGTGCCACGTCGACGGCCGGAGTGGCCGGCGGTTGCGCCGACAGAATCTCGGGGCTCAGCATCAAGCTCAACCCCAGCAGGGCGGCTGGCAGGGCCGCCGTTCGAAACGTGAACGCACGCATGATTATCGCTCGTAGATGGGCAGAAATCGGTAGTTGAGCGCCATCGACAGCAGATTCATCGAGGTCGAATAGGCGTTATTGGCAAACGACCCGTCAGGCTGCTGTTCCTGCTGCAGGACCTCGGTGTTGACCTGATTCCACCGTTGCCAGGCATCGTAGTCGGCCTGGAACATGGCTTGAGCCATATAATACCGGGTGTATTCGGGCCACGATCCGGACGAGGGCTCATCGGCCCGCGCCTGCAGGTACTTGACTGTCGCCTGATAGGCCTTGGTTTCCTTCCGCTGGAAGATGGCGAAGGCCAGGCAGGCAATCGACGTCCGCGCATTCGATTCGCCGAACGAGAACCCGACGCCGCTGCCGACCTGGTAGGCGACCGAACCCGAATCGTCGGTCGAATCCTCCAGCATCTTCATCGCTTTGTTCATGTTCTCGTCGGGGACTTCTATCCCGGCGTTGCGGGCTGCCAGGAGCGCCACAATGTTCGCTCCGGAAACCGAGACGTCGGCATCCTGAGCGTCGGGCGTATAGCGCCAGCCGCCATAGGGATTCTTGTTCTGAGACTCGATGATGCAGCGCACTGCCAGTTCCAGGGCCTCGCCCAGCGACCGCTGTTTGCCGACATCCTCACCGGTCCACAGCAGCGATTCGTTCACTGCGCCATAGGCCTCGGCCAGCGCCAGCGTGCCGAATCCATGGTGGTACATGCTGCCGTGATCGCCTGACACGGCCAACAGCCCCGTCTCAGCCGATTGCTTGGTAATCATCGATCGCAGCGCCTTGCGGATCGGCTCGGCATAGCGTCCGAAGTTCGGATCCTCGCCCGACGACAGCATGGCCAGAATGCACAGGCCATCGACGCCCGGTCCGGAGCCGTACGAACTGTTCGCCCATCCGCCGTCGGGACTCTGAGTCGATACGAGGTACTCGAGCCCCTTCTCGTACACGGCCTCCACTTCCACCGGCACCGGCGCTCCGTATCGCAGCTGCGGCGCCTGGGCCGGCAGATCGCCGGCCCAGCACGCCACCGCGCAGATACTCAGCATCCAGCTGGCAGAGTTTGACCACCACCAGCTCCGGTCGAAGCCACGGCCGAGCGACGCTGACTCAGTTCTCAACACTTCAACCTCCGTCGGCTCGCCCTTCGAGGGTCGAGAAGTAGGCATCCATCCCGGAACGGAATTCTTCCGGAATATTCATCCGAGTGTTGCCGGTGGCCTGGGCCACATTGCGCGACTCGGTCATCAGTTCGTCACCCAGTCCGGCCAGAGCGGAAGCGTCTTCAGCGCCGCCCTGCCCGGTGCCGCCGCCCGGCGTCTCGCCGCTGCCGCCGCCCGAACCCGGCTTGATCTTTTTGGTGATCAGCAGCGATTCGATGGCTTCGGTTTCAGCCGCAATGGTGGCCGGTCCGGTTTCCGCAGCGGCCAGCAGGTCGCCAGCATCATTCATGGCCTTCGACGCCGCGGCCAGCTGGGCCAGCGCCTTGCCATAGTTCTTCTTCTGCTCGACCTGCATCCGTTCCAGAGCGTCGATC
The DNA here is from genome assembly GCA_046349895.1 of Pirellulales bacterium. Classification (GTDB taxonomy): domain Bacteria; phylum Planctomycetota; class Planctomycetia; order Pirellulales; family Pirellulaceae; genus JAXMBJ01. Next base: position 467,845 of record JAXMBJ010000006.1, read on the forward strand.
ACCAGCTGAGTCCGTTCGACCAGCTGATCCTGAACAGTCTCCAGTTCGGCGGCAGCCGTCTTGTGTTCGACCGGCTGACGGACGCCTCGAGTCTGCTGGACCACTCGCGTGTTGTCCCGCAGATCGACCTCAGCCTTGAGAATCCGCATCACTTCCAGCACGATCGACGGCGGGAGGCTGTCACCCTTGCAGCAGGCACCCGGGCTGCAGTTCGGGCAGCCGGGTCCCACCAGAATTTCCGCCCAGCGATCCATCTGATCGGCCCAGTATTCGGCCAGACCAATCGATTCGCCCGTCCGGTTCTGGTTCATGGCATCCGACATCGACCGCAGATTGGCCACCACTTCGGTCTGCTTCATTTCCTCATGAACCCGCTGGAATTGCGGCTTCTGAGTCCGTTCGAAGTAGGCCAACAGATCTTCCTGAATCAAGCTGACGTCGGTCGATGTGTCCATCTGGCCCACCGTCAGACGCTTGACCATTTCCTGCTGATCGGGCGTGACTTCCGGACGAGCGACACCGAAACTCTCGGGGAGCTCGCCGTGCAGTTCGGCCGCCATTTTCAGCTCATAGTCGGCGGCTGCCTTCAGCCGCTTCACGAAGGTGCTCCCCTTCAGATCCTGCAGCACCTTGGAGAGTTCATCCATCAGGCGAGTGAATTCGGCCAGCAATTCCTGCTGTTCTTCCACCGCTTGATTGACGTGCGCGGCGCTCCCCCCACCGCCACCACCGCTGCTCTTGCCAGCCTTCCCCATGATGGTGGTCGTCGGCAATTGCAGCGAACCGCCCGGAGGCGACGGAGGCGACTGCGATGACGACCCGCCGGCGTTCTTGTCCGGGTCGCGATTGGCCGCACGCACCGAGTCATTCACGCTCGGCGCCCCAGCCGGCTTGGCCGCTCCCGCCGAGGCGTTGGCTGCCGAAGCGAGCTGCGAGGCGACGCTCGGCATGTTCCGCCCGGCGAGTCCCTTGAGTGCGGCCAGTACTTGAGCCCACTTCTCCAGCGTCTGAACGTTGAACTCCGTATTCCGAGCCGCTTCGGCCACCAGCTTCTCGCCGGACGTCGTCAGCCCGGTCAGCTTGCGGGCATTGGCCCGTTCGGCCGCCGCCTGCTGAGCCAGCTGCCGTCGAGTCGACTCGCGATCCAGCTCTTCCGGAGTCAGCTTCTGCAGTTCTTCGTTCACCTTCAGCAGCCGAGCTTCCTCGTCACGCACTTCCAGAGCCTGACGCTCCCATCGCTCCAGCTGCTCGGTAATCCAGATCATGTGCTGCTGGCGGTTGAGAACATAGACACGGAAGTATTGCGAGTAGGCTCGTTCACGACCGGGATAGTAGTCCTCGGCGTACAGCCGCAGCAGAATCGGCTGCGGTTCGATATTCAGCTGCTTCGGCGAAAAAGCCCCCTTCGAGGTCAGCTGCGTGGCGTCCTGCTTGCCACCGGCAATCAGGAACTCACCCTTGTCCGGCTTCGGATTCCGACGCGGATCTTCAATCCCCGTCCACTCCACCCCGACCTGACGCACGCCGAAATCATCGCGGGCCTGCACTTCAAAGCTCAACGTCTCTTCGTCCAGCAGCACCTGTTCCAGAGCCAGGTCGCCACACTGCACCGTCGGCGGATAGTCGCTGACAGTTCGGACTCGCAACCGGAACGGATTCTTCGCCGACAAACCGTCGACATCCTGCCACGAAAAGACATGAGCTTCCTGTTCTTCGGCCCCTACCTGCGATGATTCAATCGCCGGACCCTTGACCTTCACTCCGTCGGCCTTGCCATTGATCGTGGCGTGAGCCAGATCGCGGCTGGCCGTAGCCAGAAAACTGGCCTGCGATCCCTTCACCAGCGACAGCACGCCGCTGCGGGCGTCACGATCGAGATCGGAATAACCGAGATAATCGGGGAGCTTCACGTGCGCGGTCAACGCCGTCAGCTCGGGACGATTCTTCGGCTCCATACGGATCGTATGCCGAGCATCACCGATCGACACGTACAACGATCCGGGCTCAGTCTGCGGCGGGAGCTGAATCTCGTACTGACCATCTTTCAGCTCAACCTTCAGCGGGCTCTGGTTGTCATAGCGAACCTTGCCGACCGCCGGCTGCCAGCGAGTCGAATCGGCCAACGGAATCGACAGCGTCACCGGCTCGCCCAACGGAATCACTTTCGATGCGGGGACGTCGGCCAGTTGGGTGAACGTGTAACGCTGAATTCCGGCCAGCGGCATGGCCCACCGCTGCAGGGCATTCCAGCCAGCGGCGGGGACCAGCAACGCAGCCAGCGCAGCCACGGCGGCAGCTCCTGCCCAAGCTCCCCAATAACGGTGCCGAGGACGTGGCAGCGAGGCGTCAAAATCCATCGACCTGGTATCGTCGGCCACCTGCTGAATGGCGGCTCGGATCAGCCCGGGCGAAGCGTTCCCGTCGCCGCTGGTCTGCACCAGCTCGATCACACCCAGCAACCGGTCGCCGATCCGCGGCTGGTCATGAGCCATCAGACGGGCCAGCTGGTTCAGCTCCCGGTGCCGCCATACCCATTGATAGACCTGCCAGGGGAGGTAGACCAGCCACCCGGCCAAGCCGGTCAGCAGCAAGGCAGCCCGGACCCAGGCCGGCGTCTCGGTCAGTCGGTCGCCGAGAAAGACCAGCAGATACGTGCTGATCATCAGCACCACGGCCAGGAAGATCCCTTCCAGGGTCTTGTTGGCCCACAGCTTCCCTCGAAAGGCCAGCAACTTGTCGCGCAAATCGCTCGGCAACTCGTAGTGCATGTTGCCATGCTGCAGTTTCATCTCACGTCCTCCGATTTTCCATGGATTGAGATCCGCACCCACCCCCGCTCGACCGACCACTGGTTGAATTCACTGCTGTTGCCAATCGACGCTTACCGCTTACCGCTAACCGACTCGAACCTTCCGTCCTCACCGTATTAAATCGCACCGACCGCCTTGCGGCCTACCCAGAATATCCCCAACAGGCCCAGAAAAATACTTGCCCACCAGGGGCTGGCCCAAATCTGAGTCCGACGCACCTCCGGTTCGGGCGGCGGCAACCGCAGGATTTCGTCCCGCAGGTCCGATAGCTGAGCTACCTCCACCACGCGTCCTCGAGTGATCTTGGCGATTTCCTGCAGCACCTCGGGACGAGCCGGTTTGCCGACCTGCTCCCGCTGCTGACCCTGAACGCGAATGCTGGTATCGAGCACCGCGGCCGTCTCCGTGCACTTCAACGCCAGCCGATAGTCGCCCACCTGGCTGGGCGAGAAACGGGCCGTGTAGAGGCCCCACTCGGCACCGGTCGGCTGGAACCGCAGCTTCTGCACGCCCCCCTGCGGATCGGTCAGTTCGCCCAGCACGGTCGCTTCCTTGAACGGAGCGCCCGATGGATCGAGGACCGTCACGTTCAAGAGGACCGTATTGCCGACCGACGGCCGATCGGGCGAATAGAACATCCGCAGGAACTCACCCTCGGCCATGTGCCGCTGGTAGGCCATCCACCGCGCAACTTGCCCCCAGAACCGGTAATGATACTTGTCCTCCACCCCTTCGCGCCAGCGCCAGGCACCGTCGGTCCCCATGAACAGAATCTTGCCCGTGCCGAACGTCTTGGTCACCAGCAACGGGGATCGCGACTGTTCGTGGACGGCCAGCACATCCGAACCGGCTTTGGCTCGCAGCACGGCCGCTCGCCACTGGAACCCGGGGAGTCCCCGCCACACCGCCGCGTTCTCCCGCGGCGTATCGGCCAGCTTGGTCAGCAGGCTTGTCTCCCCCATCTCGGTCAGAATCACTTGGGAAGCGATCTTGGTGCCGATCCCGGCTGGTTGCGAAGTGTCGAGCACAACGGGATAGAGATCATTCAGCTCGGTGTCCATCAGCGTCTGCTGGTAACCTCGCATCCCTGGCATGAAGACCAGACCGCTGGCCTGCTTTTCCACCAGCCCGCGCAGCTGAGAGCAGTTCTCGGCAGTCAGCTGACCGTTGACCACGCCGACGTCGCCCAGAATCACCACGTCGTACCTGGAAAGCTCTTCCGGAGTCGGCGGGAATTCCTTCAGGTAATTCGCTCCGCCACCGGGCTTGGAGAGCCCCGGGTGGAACAGCAGACACGACACTTCGACTCCCGGATCACGTTCGAGTGCGTTTCGCAGGTAGCGATATTCCCATCGGGGGACCGATTCGACGACCAGAATCCGAATCGACTCGGCTCGCACTCCCACCGTCACCGAAGCCTTGTTGTTTTCGACCAGAACTTCTTGAGGATGGACGGGGACACTGAGCGAGATATCGACGTCGCCGACATCTTCCGGGGTCCAGAAAAAGACGTCGCGCACCTGCCCCTTGGCCGGCACCACAACCTGCCGAGTCATCTGGGTACCGCCGCCGACGGTCAAAGTCACTTCCACCGGATAGTCGACGGCCAGCGTGCTGCGGAGGCTGAAGGGGATCTGGAGCGATTTGCCGACGACCGAAAACGTCGGCGGTTCGAGCGCCATCACCTCAATGTCCGGGAGGGCTTCGTCGCTGCCGACCGGAACGACAAAGACCGGTACGTTGCTCACTCGCAGCCGAGTCGCGGCGGTGGCCGGTGCTTCGCCCATATTCCAGTCGCCGTCGGAGGCCAGCACCACGGCGCGAAGGCGGGTATGGCTGGACAACAGCCGGTTGAGGGCCGAGTTGATATCGGTCCCCATCCGATCGACGCTGGCCGCAGCGGCAGGCTTCTCCGCCTGTCCATCCTGTTCCGTTACCGCGGCCGCGGCCGAGTCCTGCGGGCTGACCGCCGTGGCCTTGGTCGGCGGCGCCGATTGCGTCCCGGGCGTGGCCGCGAACGACTCACGGACCAGATCGATCTTTTCCTGCAGCGGCGTCCAGTCGATCTTCCCCAGCTCCTGGCTGATCACCGTAGCTCGCGAAATGGTCTGATCGCCACTCCCCGACGCCACACCCCCGCCGTTCATCACGTCGCGAGTATCCATGCTGGCCGATCCGTCGGTCAGCACAGCCAGCACAGGTCGCTGAGTCGGCTCGTATGTTTCCTTCCATTCCGGCTGAGCCAGCGTGATGGCGGCCATGGCAGCCAGGATGACTCGCAGCAATTCCAGCACGCCGACCCGACGGTCATAGCCGCTGCGGCGCCAAGCGTAGGCCGACAGCGCGGCGACCAGCACCACAGCCAGGCATCCTGCCAGCAGGATTGCTGGGGACGTATCGAACGTCAGTTCGCGGGTCACATTCATGCAGACACCGGCTTCATCGGCTGGACTTCAGGCAGACACAACACACATTCCAGAATCAGTGCCAGGATCAACGTCGCGGCAAATACTCGCCAGATTTCCGAGACCAGCGACCGAGTCGTCTGCATCGTGTCGCGGACAATCCGGTAATTGAGTCCGGCGAAGAGCGATTCGAGCTGATCGTTGCGGAGCACGGCGATCTGATCTTCGCTGACCGGCCGATTTCGTGCCTGCCAGTCGTCTTCGACCTGCCGATAAACGCCCGCTACGAACGGCTGTTCGCTGGTCAACGTCCCTTCGGGCCAGGCGTCGACCGCCAGCACCTCCGGGGCGTTGGGCGACGAATCGTGCTTCCAGGCCGTCTTGCCGATTTCGCCAAACTGGGCGTCGTACAGCGGCGCTGCACCGTCCCGCAGGGCTCGCTGGATCATCACAAAGAAGACCACACCATCTCGAGCCAGACTTGAATAGGGCTCCTGAGCCAGGGTCGTCACGAAATAGACTGCGCCGCGATCCGTGGGGACTCGCGTCACCAGCGGCGCTCCGCCGGCCAGCCGGGCGAGCACCTGCCCATTCCCCTCGAGCTGGCGGAAATCCTGCACGGCGAGCAGATTGACCGGCAGAGGCTGACCGGCGGCCGAATGGGCCAGCAGTCCGGCATCGTCACGCCACGATTCGACCACCGGATCGGCATCGGCGGCGACGCGATCCCAGGCCCCCCACCGCATGCCGAATATCGAACCATTGTCTTCGGCGCTGTGCGGAAAGAAGATCACATTCCCGCCCCGCTGCACGAACTTTTCGATCTGCTTGGCCACGTCGCCCGACGGCAGCTCGGCCTGCCACAGCAGCAGCGACAGCTTATCCCACTCCACTCCATCCAGTTCACCCGACGAGATCACCTTCACGGCCGCCGCACCCTGTTCGCGCTGCGGTCCCGCCGCTAACTCCAGCGGCCAAGCGGCTCCGGCCTCGTCGGAAACGACGACCGTCCGCTGTTGGGCCGTATCGCCGTACGAAAAATAATAGACGTTGTCGCGAGGATTCCCGTCCTGCGGCAGTTCGACTTTCCCCCAGCCCGATTTTCGCTGAGCGTCAATCGGCACGAGGTGATCGGCCAGCACGAAAGAATCGCCGGCCAGTTCGATGTCGACGACCGAGCGAGAACCGTCGACTTCGATCGTCACGGGCAACTGCTGAGGAGCGCCCCCCTGAGGACGCTGGACCTTAATATCCATCACCAGCCGATCGCCATCGGACGTCTTGTCGCGGCGCAGCGACGTCACTCGGACCGACAAATTGTCGGGGGCCGGGTCGGCGTAGGTCAGCAGATGGAAGCGAACAGGTTGCTTCATCTCCTGAAACGACGACCGCAAGGCAGCCCAGCGTCCACCTTCGGCGTTCCAGTCACTGGCCTGCAGATCCGAGCAGATCCAGATGTCAGTCCGCCCGGCGTTGTTGGCCGTGATGTAATCGAGTGCCGACTGCAGCATCCCGGCGACGTTGGCCGAAGCGTCGGTCGCACCAGCTTCCGGCACCTCGCGCAGCGCGCTGGGACCGCTGAGAACCGCGGGCTGGCGGCCGGTGCTTTCAATCAACACCAGGTTCCGCGGCGCCCCGGCTCGTTCCAGCGCCGAAGCAATCTGCTCGACAGCCACCGACCGCTTCGTCACGCCGGTCTGCACGTCCTGTTGCGACATGCTGGCCGATCGGTCGAGCAGCACCAGGACGGTGTCAGGCTGGCCGGCCAGGATCCCGAACCAGCGTCCGGCAATCGGCCGGCTGATCACGAACATCAGCGCCAGCACGGCCAGCACTCGGCTGGCCAGAATCAGAAAATGCCTCAATCGCGTATGGCCGCGGCGCTGGCGTTGAGCGGCCAGCAGAAACATCATCGCGCCCCATTCCACCTTGCGGTGGCGCCGCAGGTTGATCAGGTGGATGATGATGGGGAGAGCGGCCAGCGGCAGGCCGATCAGCAGCCAGGGTTGGAGGAACGTCATCGGAGCTTCCTCCGTGGCAACCGTCCCAGCAGGAACCTGGCCAGCACGTCGCCCGCGTCCTCGTGAATGCTGATCCGATGGTAATCAAGGGCCGTTTCGCGGACGACTTGATCAATGCCGCTCATGTATTGCTGCAGAGCCGTCTGGTATTCGCGCCGGATGAGCGACGGTTCGATCAACAGGCTCGGTCCGCCCTCCAGATCGATAAACCGCGTCGGCCGCTCAAAGTCGAATTTCAGCTCAGCTTCTTCCAGCAGATGAAACACCGACACGTCGTGCTTGCGATAGCGGAGATGCTGGAAGCAGTCGAGCAGCCGGGCCGGTTCGACGAACAGATCCGACACCACCACGATCAGCGCCCGCTGCGGGACCTGATCGGCGACCGCGTGCAGCGCCTCGACGATGCCCGTTTCACCCTCGGCCGGCAGCTCGGACATCAGCGAAAAGACATTGCGCAGATGAGCCGGATTGCGGCGGGGCGGGATGGTCTTGTGCACTTTTTCACCCGAACAGGTGAGCCCGACCGCGTCCCCTTGCTGCACAGCGAGGTAGGAGAGTGTGGCGAGCAGTTTTTTGGCGTAGTCGAGCTTGCTGCAGCCGGGCCGGCCGTAGCGCATCGAACCGCTGGTGTCGAGGACGGCGATCAGCCGCAGGTTCGTGTCGGCTTCGTATTCCTTGACGTAGAACCGGTCCGAACGTCCGTAGGCGCGCCAGTCCAACCGGCGCGTATCGTCCCCCGGTACATACTTGCGATACTGAGCAAACTCGATGCTCGATCCGCGGTGCGGACTGCGATGCCGACCCGAAACGTTCCCCAACATCGGCTTGCGCGCGCAGAGAGGGAGGTTGCCGAGCCTGGTCAGCACAGCCGGATCTAGGAATTCATGCTGCACTGCTTCCACGCTGCCGCTCCTTTAACAGTCGCTGTACGATGTCCCGACTGGTCATCCCCTGCGATTCGGCATTGAAAGTCGTCAGCACACGATGGGTCAGCACGGGAACCGCCACCGCTTCGACGTCTTCCAGCCGCACCATGTAGCTCCCGTACAGAGCAGCTCGTGCCTTCGCCCCCAGAATCATGTACTGCACGGCTCGCGGACCCGCACCCCAGCTGACCAATCCCTTCAGCCACGCCGGAGAATGCTCGTTGTCGGGCCGCGTCTGACGCACCAGATCGACCACGTACTCATACACGTGCTCGGGGACCGGCACCCGGCGGATCAGGTTCTGGTAAGCCAGTACCTGCTGGCCGTCGATCAGCGATTTCAGCTTGGGAGTCGACACGCCAGTGGTCGTGCGGGCGATCTGAATCTCTTCGGCCCGCGTCGGATAGTCGACTTCAATCAGGAACATGAACCGGTCGAGCTGAGCTTCGGGGAGCGGATAGGTCCCTTCCTGTTCAACCGGGTTCTGCGTCGCCAGCACCAGGAACGGAGGATCGAGATGAAAGGCACGCCCCACCACCGTCACTCGGTGCTCCTGCATCGCTTCGAGCATCGCGGCCTGGGTCTTCGAAGGCGCCCGGTTGATTTCGTCGGCCAGCACGATGTTGGCAAACACCGGTCCCCGCACGAATTCAAACTCGCGACGACCGCCCCCCGTCTCCTGCAGAATGTCCGTCCCCGTGATGTCCATTGGCATCAGGTCGGGAGTGAACTGAATGCGGCTGAAGGAAAGATCCAGCGTCTGTGCGACGGAGCTGACCAGCAGGGTCTTCGCCAAGCCGGGGACGCCGACCAGCAGCCCGTGGCCGCGTGAGAACATGCACAACGCCAACTGCTCAATCACCGACTGCTGGCCCACGATCACCTGAGCCAGTTCCGTGCGGAACTGCTGGTAAAAGGCCCGCAGCTGGTCAATCGCCTGGACGTCCTGATCGTCGAGTTGCGCTTCATGTGGTGTGTTCGATGTGGTCACGAAAAAGGTTCCTGAGTAGTAGTTCGCAGCTCGATCCGACGATCGCTCCCCACGGCAGCGGCCGACTCGCCAGCCAACCTCCGCCCCGTCTGCCTGAAACAAAAATCACAACGACTCGAATACCGACGTCAATTCACCCGGCAACCAATCACTCCTGGTTCGCCGCCGGCTGACTCACCTCAATCTCAAACTCGACCGGCACAAACGGCTCGGACTGCTGAGCCTGCTGGACCACCTGGTGCCGAATCCGCTCGCCAATCGGCAGGTGAACCCGCTGCTTGACGTCAAAGTCCTTGTCTTCCTTCCAGCCATTGACCGACAGAAATCGATCCCGGTCGACCTGAAAGGTGGTCACAATCGCGTCCACCGTCGCCTTGTCGGTCAGCTCACAGGAGTACTCGACCAGCAGCATCGTATGAGCGGGTACTTCCTCGTCGGCCTTCAGTCCGTTCATCTCACGGAGAAACGCTTCCTTCACGCCATGCTTCTCAGCAAATTCGGTCAGCGTCTGGTCCTTGGCCAACGGCTGCTGCTGCATGCGGATCGTTTCCGGCTTGTACGGAATGTTCTGCGGCGTCTGCACGCCATACATGGCAACCTGCAGGTAGCCCTCACGGCCCTGTGAGTGATACATCAGCTGACCGGGAATCAGCACTTCCTGGCCCACCTTGGGCTGGTCTGTCTCCGACATCTGATTCAGCTTCCGCAGCGTCTCGACCGGGACTTCCAGCATCGCGGCCAGCGCGTCCAGCGTCTGACCGGCCGGCCACTGGTACTTCCAGTCGACGACCAGCACGCCCACCGCGTCAAAAACCCGCCCCGCCTCGGTCCGATTCAACAGCGCCAGTCGCTCGACCGGCACGCCATATTGTTCGGCAACCTTCACCAGCGTGTCGCCCGGCATCACTCGAGCAATCTTGATGTTCGGATACATCGTCGACGCCTGCTCCACCGCGTCCGTCCGCTGCTCGCGAATCTGACCGTTCACCCCATACCGCATGATGCCGTCCGACAGATAGTTCCAGTTCACCACGTTCGGAACCGGCTGCGCCACCGCCTCGACCGCCACATCCGCCGCGACCGCCACATCCGCCTCCCCGGCAGCTACCGCAGCCTGCTCCGCGGGTTTGTCTTCGGCGGGCTTTTCTTCAGCGGGCTTCTCCTCCGCTGGCTTATCGGCGGCGGGCTTTTCCTCGGCGGGCTTTTCCTCGGCGGGCTTTTCCTCGGCGACTGCCACGACAGCGCCGAGAGCCGGAGCGGCCGGCTTGAGCGGGGCGAAGGGGGTTGGGGCTTCGTCGGGTGCGGCCAATAGAACCGAGGGAATCACGACGGCCGTCGTGAAAGCCACGGTCATGACGATCACCCCGACGCACACCGTGCGGACTAACGTCCGGATACCGCCGGCAGTCTCCCGATGGAGACCCCCTGGCGGCAATGCATCAACCATGCATGCCTCTTCGATCTTTCGTCGTTACTTCAGCGGCGGGCTTGCGGCCTTAACAAGTCTAATGGTCACTCTGGGTAGCCGCAATGATTTCCGGGTAAGTTTTCGTCCCGCCATCCACACGCTTGCCCCCCCAATTCCGGAATCCGGGGCCGCCACACCGGCTTGGCTGACGGCTCGACCCTCTGACGCTTCGACCCTCGATTCAGTTCCCCCGCCCCGAAAAGCAACCCCCGGGGGGAGGTGCCGCCGCTCGCAAGAACGATCTCTCGCCGTAGTGGCCCCAATTCGGGCGGTCAACCCACCGAGGACCGGGCCGCTCGCCCCGAAGCCCTGACGGCCGGTGACTCTATATACCGCCTCTGCTACCAAGCCGGTGTCAGGAATCTGTTAAACTCGGACGCTTAGCGGCAGATCGCGCGCCCGCGACGTGGTTTCGGTCATCGAGGAGGACAAACCAATGGTCGGTCGAGTCGAGGCACAGTCGGGTACGGACCGGCGTGAGTTCTTGCGGATGGCCGTGGCAGCGGCGTCGGCGACGGCCGGAGCCACGTGTCTGGTTTCTGGCGGGCGGGCGGCCGAAGCGACCGGGCCAGCGATCATCGACTGCCACCAGCACCTGTGGGATCTCGACCGCTTCCGGCTCCCGTGGCTGGAGGAGGCTCAGCCGGTACTGCGTCGCTCCTACGGCGTGGAGGACTACCGAGCGGCGACCCAGGGGATCAATGTCCGGCAGGCGGTCTACCTGGAGGTCGATGTCGACGCGAGCCAGCTGGACGCTGAGGCCGAGGCCCTGGTGGAACTGAGCCGCGGCCAGACGGCACCGACGCGGGGGGTGGTGATTGGTGGTCGGCCGGGTGCAGAGGAGTTTGCCAAATATATTGAGCGGCACCGGGGGGCGCCCGAGATCAAGGGGGTCCGTCAGGTGCTGAACGGCCCGGCGACGCCACCCGGTCATTGCACGAGTCGGCAGTTTGTCGATTCGATCCGCCGGCTGGCCGAGTTCGACTGGTCGTTTGACCTGTGCATTGCCGCCAGTCGGCTCGACGAGGTCATCCGGTTGGTGGAACAGGCCCCCGACACTCGCTTTATTCTCGACCACTGTGGCGGTGCCGATCCCAAGGCGTGGTTCCCCGACCAGGCCCCGACGGCTCCCAGTCACGAGGTCGACGCCTGGAAGCGATCGCTCGACGCCCTGGCTCGCCATGACCGGGTCGACTGCAAGATCTCGGGGGTGGTGGCGAGCTTGCCGGAGGGGTGGGGGAGCGATCGGTTGGCGCCGATCATTGACTATTGCCTGGAGGCATTCGGCCCGGATCGGGTGGTCTTCGGCAGCGACTGGCCGGTCTGTCTCCTGGGCCGCACGTACGCTCAGTGGGTCGGCCTGCTGACCGAGGTGATCGGTCAGCGGCCGGCCGACGAACAGCGGCGGCTGTGGCACGACAACGCGTTGCGCGTCTATCGACTGCAGAAAGTCTGACGAGCGTGGTCGGGCCGACAGCGGCGATCAGGACTTCCGGTTGGTCCCGTACAGATAAATCTGGTGAATGCTGGCGTTTGGATTCCAGCGTTCGATGTGGACCTCGACATCGCGGAACATCGTCTGCAGATCGCGCTGGATCTTGGGCAGATCGGTATCGAAGATGGCGACGTCGTGGCAGCTGTTGGTGTCCTCAGCCCAGTAGGCGTCTTCATCCCAGCGGGAAAACGTCGCCGTAGCCTTGATCGACGCATAGTAGCGTCGGGCGCCCTGCTCGGAATCGAAATACAGCATCTGCACGGCGAGCTTGCCGCCCGGCTTCAGGACCCGCGTGGCATCCTTGAGAATCTTCATGCGGATGGTGTGGCAGGGGATGTGCTGCAGGCAGATCGTGCTGTAGACCAGGTCGTACTGGCTCTCCCCGGCTCCGCGGAACGTTTCACCATCGGAGACCCAGAACTTCGACTGCGGATAATGTTCCTTGCAGTAGTCGATCATCTTCACGCCCAGATCGACGCCGTCGACGCGCTGGAGGACTCCGGCGAACTTGTCGACCATGCGGCCGATCCCGCAGCCGTAGTCGATGGCGACCACCTGACTGGGATCAGCAAACAGGGGACGCGTGGTATCGCCGCCATAGTGCAGCAGCCACTCCACGTAGGGAATTCTCTGGTTAACGTCCCAGCATCCGACGACGCAGTGCTTGAATTGATGCTCAGTCGAGAACTGGTTGTAGAACGACCGCTGCATCTGAAGAAAATCGAATTCGCTGCTGTTCGCGGTGGCCATGAAATTGACTCCCCAAGTCATCCGTACGGCCGCGCAGTACAGAGGCGCGGCCCTTCCGATCGGCACAATCGTTGCCAATCGTACTATCGGCTCGCCCGACTGACCAGCTCAATAAAAACCGCTGCTGGCAGCGTCCTGTGAGCTAGAGTTGAGTGCTAATCGCCCACAGGGCTCGTGACTGCTAGCTCAGTCATACGCCCGGCTGGTGTTGCTAGCCCGCTACCAACGGATGGGGCTGGGGACCAGATCCCGTTTCCGACAGTTCGTTCACCTGGCACGTTGCCGAGCCACACGATGAGCACCTCACTGACCTTGCGCCGCCGCGCCCGATTGCGTCTGGAATCGCTCGAACCGCGTGAAATGATGGCGTTCGATCCGACGCCCATGGAACAGGAGATGCTCGAGCACCTGAACCGGATGCGGATGAATCCGCAGGGCGAGCTGAACGTGCTGTTTTCGAGTCGGCCGTCGCCGCTGGTCGCTCGCGACTCCAGCGTGCAGAGTGCGATCACCTATTTCGGAGTCGACGGCAATGTGCTGCAGTCGCAATGGGCTTCGCTGACCGCCGCTCCGCCGCTGGCCTGGAATTCGGCTCTGACCGATGCCGCGGCTGGTCACAACCAGCAGATGATCACCAACGACGAGCAGTCACACCAGTTGGCCGGCGAATCGTCGCTGCTGACTCGCATCGTCGACGCCGGCTACAACTGGTCGGGGAGCGTGGGTGTGGGCGAGAACATTTTCGCTTATGCCACATCGGTACTCTACGCACATGCCGGCTTCGCCATCGACTGGGGGACGGGGACGGGCGGGATTCAGACCGGCGCGGGGCACCGCGTCAACATGATGAATTCGTCGTTCCAGGAAGTCGGCATCTCGATCACACCCGAGAGCAATTCGTCGACCAGCGTGGGGCCACTGGTGGTGACCCAGGATTTCGGTCGGCGCGGGAATTACGGCAATGCCGCCCTGGTGGGTGTGGTTTTTGCCGACGGCAATTCGGACGGACAGTACCAGGCGGGCGAACAGCGCGGTGGGGTGCAGATCACGGTCAGCGGCCCGAACGGCACGTTCACGACGACCTCGATGACGGCCGGTGGCTACCAGCTGCAGCTTCCCGCCGGCACCTACACCGTGACCGCCTCAGGCGGCTCGTTGACTCAACCGATGGTCGTCAACAATGTGGTGGTCGGCACGAACAACGTGAAGGTCGACTTCAAAGTCGGCTCGACCACAACGCCGACCAAGCTGCCGGACCGGATTGGTGTGCAGCGCAGCGTGACCTACTTCCGGGACGTCAACGGCAACGGTCTGTGGGACAGTCCCACCGATGTGTCTTCGAACTTCGGCGCTTCGGGCGACACGCCTCTAGCGGGCGACTGGAACGGTGACGGCCGCGACGAAATCGGCTCGTGGCGCGGAGCACGCTTTTACCTGGACGCCAACGGCAACGGCATCTGGAACACGGGGGATGTGAATATCGGGTTCGGCCTGCCGACCGACCGGCCGCTGGTCGGAGACTGGGATGGCGACGGCCGCGATCAGATCGGTGTCTGGCGAAGCGGCACATTCTACCTCGACATGAATGGCAACTTGGCCTGGGACGCCGCCGACCGGACGGCCAAGTTCGGTCTCTCGACAGACGTACCGCTGGTCGGCGACTGGGATGGTGACGGCCGCGACCAGATCGCCGTGAAACGGGGTAACATCTTTTACCTTGATCAGGACGGCAACTACGGATGGAACACCGGAGATATCAGCTTCGGGTTTGGGCTCAGCACCGATACGGCGCTGGTGGGTGACTGGAACGGTGACGGCAAGGATCAGCTCGGTGTCTGGCGGAGCGGCACGTTCTATCTCGATACCAACGGCAGCAACAGCTGGAACACGGGAGACGTCACGGCGAAGTTCGGACTGAACACGGATCGGCCGTATGCCGGTCAGTGGTCGGCCGTGACCGCCCCCGCTCCTCCACCCAGCTCCAGTCTGTCGAGTACGTCGACCGTGGCTCCGAAATCGCTGGTCGAGGAAGTCGTCGCCCCCGCAGTGGGCCCGGTACCGATCGACTCGAAACAGCTCGCCACACTGGCGGCCGCCGTCGATCAGGTTTTCGCCAGCTCGAAGTCGCGCCAGACGCACGATTGACGCACTCTGGCGTCACCTCCGGGCGGCAGCTAAATTGAGGGCGGTTTCGGCACACGTGCTTCAGCCCTCTAGCCTGAAAGGCTCGTTCCATGCTGCTGTCCTCGCGCCGCGTTGTCGGCCGTTTGTCTGACAGTTCCTTCTGCCGACGAGGTGGACACCGTCGCGGGTCGAGCCTTTCCGTGCTGCTCGTGATCCTGGCCCTGCTGGTGGTCGGTGCCGGGTTGTGGTGGTGGAACCAACAGCGTCAGCACCGTGCCGAGATGGAGGCCCGCGACCAGCTGAAGCAGCTGGAGGCGATCGTGCAGCTCAATTCCAGCCAGAAGCATGTCGGCACGCTGATGGTCCGCAAGGAACTCGCTAAGGCCCTCCCCTGGATCGGGCAGCTCCCCTACCTGACCCACCTCGATGTGGCAGACACCGGGCTGACGGACAGCGATCTGGACCAGATCGCCGGGCTCCCGCGACTCTATTCGCTCGACGCCAGCAACACCCAGCTGACCGACGACGGGGTCGCCAAGCTGACGGGCGTGCCGCTGGAGACGATCTTCCTGGCCGGGACGAAGATTACCGGCGAATCGCTCAACCAGCTGGCCCAGATCAAGTCGCTCAAGATCGTCGGCTTGGCCGGAACGGCCGTCCAGGACAACGTCGCCGCGCTGACCAAACTTCCCAAGCTCGAATGGATCGTGCTGGACGACGTCGACCTGAGCAAGATCGACCAGCAGACGCTCGACAGCCTCGCTCAAATGCCCATGCTGGGCCGGTTAAGCGTGCTGCGGACGAATATCCCCGAAGACGCCCTCAAACGCCTGTTGTCGGCCAAGCCGGCCCTCAAGATCGACTCGGGTTCGGCCGTCAAGACAGTGAATCCCGGCGCGGGTCCCGCAAATGCCAGCGCGGCTCGCGCAAATCCCGGCGCAGCCCCCGCAGCGGCGGAATCCGAAGGTGTCGATCAGGGGACGGAACCGGCCGACGACGGTCAGCCTGCCGAATCGAGCTCGGCAGCCGACGGCAAGCCGGCGGGCAACTGAAACGGTCGAAATCTGGACCACTCGATATCCGGCCCACTGCGGCGGTCATTTCGGCAGGTCGACCGGTTGAATCCGGCCCCGAATTCCGTTTGGAACCCGGTGAGGTTTGTGTTAAAGTATCGTAGACCCGTCTCGGAATACCCACCAGTCCATTATCGGCTCCGCGGCGGTCCCTGCATTCATTCCCTCCTGTTTTTCCCTGACAAAGAAGGCTGCTCCATTATGAAACGACGAGGTTTCACCCTGGTCGAGCTGTTGGTCGTGATTGCGATCATCGGCATCCTGGTCTCGCTGCTGCTGCCAGCCGTCCAGGCCGCCCGCGAATCAGCTCGAACAACCCAGTGCGCCAACAATGTGCGGAACATGGGACTGGCGGCACTCAATCACGAGTCGGCTCACGGGATTCTGCCATCGAGCGGCTGGGGGTTTCTCTGGTCGGGCGACCCGGATCAGGGATTTGGCGCCAAGCAGCCTGGTGGCTGGTTCTACAACCTGCTCCCCTTCATGGAATCGACCGACATCTGGCAGATCGGCAAGGGGATGAAGGGACCGGGGAGCGGCGGTGAGAAGTTCAAGGCACTGGCACTGCAGCGAGCGGCCATCGTGCCGATCATGAACTGCCCGAGTCGTCGCGAAGCGAAGGGCTATCCGGTGACTGAAACGTCGATCAATGCCGCGAACCCGACCTCGGAATCGAAGGCCGATTATGCTGCCAACGGCGGGACGCTAGACCACTTCCTGGGCTCGTACGGCGATATCTCCTGCTTTACCAAGTACCCCAAGTGCGGTTTCCCGGACATCAAGAAGACCTTCGACGGGATTTCGACGGTGATCAGCGAAGTGACGATCGGACAGATCACCGACGGGACCAGCAAGACGGTGCTGATCGGCGAGAAGTATCTGAATCCGAATCAGTACGAAACGGGAAGCGGCTGCACGAACAACAACGCCGACACTCAGGGGAACGACTGGGACGTCAATCGCTGGTTCCCGTCGGCCCGCAACAACGCGGCCAAGGTCAGCGGCTGGAACGAGCGAGGCCCGCGCAAAGACACGCCCGGCTTTGAGGACTGCACCCAGCGTTTCGGCAGTGCTCATCAGATCGGCATGAACATGGTCTATTGCGACGGGTCGGTCCACTTTGTCGAATACCAGATCGATCAGTTTGTCTATTCGGCACTCGGTTCGCGCAACGGCAAGGAAGTCTTCGGGGACTAAGGCTCGACCGAACTGGCAGGCGTGATGCAGACTACCTGCCAGACCGCGGGCCAGCGGCCGTTGATTGTCCAGTCAGTTTCAATTCGCCCCGCGGCAGTCGACTGGCCGAAGCGGGGCGTAGTTTGTTTCGCCGATCGACGATCGGCGTCCAACCACGGGAGGGATCGCGGTGCAAGTTCGATGGGTTCGGTTCGGCATGGTCTTTGGGTTGGTTGTTGCGGCTGGTTGCTCCCGGGATACCGGTCCGGCTCGGCCGTCGTTCAATCCCCAGTCATCAGCGGCCAAAGCCATCGAGCTGTACGATACGGACAAGGATGGAGCCATCAGCAAGGCCGAAGTCAAGTCGTCGCCCGGGCTGCGGGAAGCCTTCGCCCGCACCGACAAGGACAACGACGGAAAACTGACGGCGGCTGAAATCGCCGAACGGATCCAATACTACAAGACGGCTCCGACGACCATCGTCCAGGGCAGCACTCGGGTGACTTACAAGGGCCAGCCGCTGATCGGAGCGACGGTCACCTTCGAGCCCGAATCGTTCCTCGGCGATCAGTTCACCGCCTGCAGTGGTGAAACGGACGAAACGGGTGTCGCCAGCATTACCGGCCATGACGCCGGCTTTCCCGGACTCTACCTGGGCTTCTATCGGGTCCGCATCACCAAGTCGGCGAATGGCAAGGAAGCGGTACCGGCGAAGTACAACACCGAGACCACACTCGGCTACGAAGCGACCGATGACATCCCGCAGGTCGCCGATATCATCAGCTTTAAGCTGAACTAACCCCTGAACTAACTCGGCCCCCCCGCATTCGTTTCGGTCACGGCTCGGTACGTTGACCGATATCTCCCGCCAGCAGGTGGTCCGGTTGTGACGGTCCTGCCGGCATTTCGGCCGCTGGCCGCAGTGGATAAGCCGCCCCGCGCGGCTGGGGTTTCTGTGACCTAATCTTTAGTACCACCCGACCGCGCGGATCAGCCGAGCTGATCGCGCCGCGTCGTGTCTGGTCGCTTCTGGCTGAGTCAATCTCGGAGCCGCCGGACCGTGTCCGCTCCGCGAACGCTCGACGGCGAAAGGAACGTGGGAACGTGCTGGAACCTGGCAACTTGGATCAAACACCTGACGAAAGCTCGCGAGCTGAAAGCGTGCGGGGCCCCGATGCGCCTCCACGTGTGCTGGTCGTCGACGACGAAGAAGTGAATCGCCAGATTCTCGCGCACATGCTCCAGAAACAGGGCTACGCGCCGACAGCCGTCTCCAGCGGCCACCAGGCCCTCGAACTGCTCGCCCTCCATCCCTTCGACGTCGTCCTGCTGGACGTTGTGATGCCCGAAATGGACGGGTTTGAATGCCTGCGGCTGATCCGCCAGACGCACCCGGTGGGTGAACTGCCGATCATCATGGTCACCGCCGAGGCTGACCGCGATCGCGTGGTGACTGCGTTTCGCCAGGGAGCCAACGATTACGTCACCAAACCGATTGACCGCGAAATCACCCTGGCCCGTATGGCCACTCATACGCAGCTGCGTCAGACGCTGAAAGCACTGCGAGAGAGCGAAGAACGGTACGCACTGGCAGCACGAGGCGCCAACGACGGCCTGTGGGACTGGAATGTCGCTTACGACCACGTCTATTACTCGCCCCGCTGGAAGTCGATGCTGGGGTATCGTGAAACCGAGGTCGGCACTTCGCCCGATGAATGGCTCAGCCGCATCCACCCCGATGACCTGGCAAAGTTCCAGCAGACGATCGTCGACAAGCGGGACTCGCACCAGACGCACCTCGAGTGTGAAGTCCGCATGTTGCATCGCGACGGGACTTACCGCTGGATGCTCTGCCGAGGAGTAAATCTGCGGGACGAGACCGGGCGTCTGTTCCGGATGGCCGGTTCGCTGACCGACATCACCGAAGGCAAGGTCGGCGATCCGCTCACCGGACTCCCCAACCGACTCCTGTTCGTCGACCGCCTGGAACGAGCCATTGAACGGGCTCGGCGCACGCGGAGCGGCTATTTTGCGATTCTGTTTCTCGACATCGACAACTTCAAACTGATCAACGACAGCATGGGCCACCAGGCCGGCGACAAGCTGCTGATCACCCTGGCCAATCGGCTGGAACAGTGCTTGCGATCGGTCGACACCGTAGCTCGCCTCGGACGCTCATCGACCGTGGCCCGACACGCGGGAGACGAGTTTACCGTTTTGCTGGAAGAGGTCCGCGATCCGAGTTTTGTGGAAATGGTGGCTGAACGAATTCTGGCGTCGCTCTCCGAGCCGGCTGCCGTCGAGTCGCTGGAAGTCTTCCCGACGGTCAGCATCGGCTGGGCGGTCGGCAACCACGAAACCCGCTCGACCGAAGACCTGCTCCGCGAAGCCGACACAGCGATGTACCACGCCAAATCCGAGGGACGTAACCGTCATCGGCAGTTCGAGCCTGGAATGCAGCACCGCGCCACCGCTCGACTGGAAATGGAAAAAGATATCCGCCGGTCGCTGCAGGACGATGAGTTCTTTCTCGAGTTCCAGCCGATCGTGGATTTACCCAGTGGCCGGCTGACCAGTGTCGAGACGCTGGTCCGCTGGCAACACCCGACTCGCGGCCTGCTGATGCCGTCCGAGTTTATCGAGACGGCTGAGGAAATCGGGCTGATCGTGCCGCTCGGCTGGTGGATCATCGAGCGGACCTTTGAACAACTCCGGCTATGGCGCAACTGCTTCGGACCCGGCCGTCCGCAAATGGTCAGCGTCAACTGCTCGGTCCGGCAACTCTATCAGGCCGACTTCCTGAGGCAGTTCGAGCTGGTTATGGAGCGGACAGGAGCCGACGCGCGACAGATCTGCGTGGAGGTCACCGAAAGCACCCTGATGGACAAGCCAGATCAGGCGCGTCGAGTGTTGAGCGGTCTGCGGGAGATGGGAGTCCAGATCGGCATTGACGACTTCGGGACCGGTTACTCGTCGCTCGCCTACCTCCACCGCTTCCCGCTCGACATGCTCAAAATCGACCGTTCCTTCGTCGGAACCATGTTCCAGTCGGAGGAAAGCTTTGAAATTGTCCGCACAATCATTGATCTTGGTCGCAGCCTCAAGCTCAAGCTGGTCGCCGAAGGAGTCGAGACTCCGGAACAGCGTGACTCGCTGGTGTCACTCGGCTGCACCCACGCTCAAGGACACCTGTGGTCTCGTCCTGTGAGCGGATTGATGGTCGATCGATACCTGCAGCGGGAACAGCAGGGAGGGTCACCGACGGCCTGGCCAGCTACGTCGCTGGTCCCCTATTCCAGCCCCGGGTGGCCGTCAGCCTCGACGCTGAACGAACCGCCGCTAACTTTCGATCAATCGGCAGCGTCGACGTCGTGAGGCGGCACTTCACTAACCGCCATCAACTCGCGACAGACTGACGCCCGCCGGGAAACCACTCCGGAACGACGGCCATGTACCAAGCCCTGATTCGACTGGTCTTTGACTACCGACTGGACTTTCTGGCCTACCTGCTCCTCAACCTGGCCGGACTGATCTACGCCGACCGCTGGTTCCTCAGCCGCCTCCAGCCGCTGCGGCAACGCGCGCGGACGTGGACCCTGGCCAGCCTGCTGGCAATCGCCGGTGCCGCCGGAGCTCTGATGGTCGGATTGTCTCAGCGAGACCAACTCAAGGAGAGCGTGGCCGGGTTCGTGCCGACGTATGCCGCCGAATTGGAATCGAGCGGCCATAGCCAGATCTCTCTCCAGACGACCGCCGAAGACCCCAACTATCTGCAGCTGGTCAACCGACAACGCCTGTGGCTGGCAGTCAACCCGGCCGTTCGAGACATCTACACGCTCCGCCTTACCCCCAGCGGCAACGTGACGACCATCGTCGACTGCGAAACCGATCATAACGGCAACTCCAGGATCGACAGCCCGGTCGAGCGCCGCGTGCGGATCGGCCAACAACGCGACAACCTGACCCCCGTTGTCCTGTCCGCCCTGCACGGACAACATATCTTCGATGACACGGCTCACACCGACGGCGTCCAGTCGTGGTTCAGCGCCTACGCGCCGCTGCGCGACGCCGCGGGTCAGCCCGAAGCCGTGGTCGGCGTCGATTTCGCCGGCGACACCTGGATCCGAGCCATCGTCCTGGCTCGCTCAGCGGCCCTGACTCTGGTACTGGCCATGGTGTGGGGGTTCCTGTTCGCGACCAGCGTCTCTGCCATCCTGCGAGGTGAACTCGAACAGCGACGCCGCGTGGCCGATGAATCTCAACGCTACGCCGCCACTCTCAAAATTGCCAACGACGAACTGGCCCACGCACGCGATGCCGCTCAATCGGCCAGCCGAGCGAAAAGCGAGTTTCTGGCCAACATGAGCCACGAGATTCGGACACCGATGAACGGTATCGTCGGACTGATCGAGCTGGTACTCAACAGCCAGCTGACACCCGAACAACGTCGACACCTGGAACTGATCCAGTCCTCGGCCGACGCCCTGATGACCGTCCTCAATGACATCCTCGACTTCTCCAAAATCGAAGCCAACAAACTGACACTCGACCCGCACCCGTTCGATCTGCGCGATATGCTCGGCGACGCCATGAAGCTATTCGGCCTCCGTGCCCATCATCGCGGACTCGAACTGGCCTTCCGTATCCCCCCCGAAATCCCTTCGATACTGGTCGCTGACGACGGCCGCATCCGCCAGGTCCTGATCAACCTCGTCGGCAATGCCATCAAGTTCACTCACCAGGGTGAAATCGTCGTCGGCGTCGAACGAGTCTCCGAAACCGACGAATCGATGATGCTGGAGTTCACCGTTCGCGATACGGGGATAGGCATCGCCGCCGACAATCTGCAGAAGATCTTCGAGCCGTTCCGGCAAGCCGACGGATCGACCACCCGCAAGTATGGCGGAACAGGCCTCGGCCTGACCATCTGCAGCCGGCTCGTCCACATGATGCGCGGCCAGATTGAAATCGAAAGCGAACTCGGCCAGGGAACCACCGTCCGCTTCACCGTTCAGTGCGGTAAAGCAGACCCCAAAACCATCAGCCAGATGGAAGGTGGGGACGTGATCCTGGACAACCTGCGGGCCCTCGTGGTCGACGATAACGCCACCAACCGATTGATCCTCACCGAAATGCTCCACTCCTGGAAAGTCCACGCCTCGGCCGTCGATCACGGGCAACTCGTGGTGCCGGAACTGGAACGAGCCTCTGCCGCGGGCGAGCCCTACAACCTGGTCCTGCTCGACCTGCAGATGCCCGATATCGACGGCCTACAGGTCGCGCGCCTGATCCGTGATCACAATATGCTGCGAGATACGATTGTGATCATGATCAGCTCCTGCGACACAATCAACTACGAACAACACCTCCGGGAACTCGAACTGGGAGCCTATCTGAGCAAACCGCTCAAGCAGTCCGAACTGCTGGAGGCCTGCCTGGAAGTCCTGCACCGCAAGTCGCGATCGAACTCCGCCGGCGGATCCCGCTGGGAAAAACGACGGAATTGCGCCGGACGCAACTCGACCGTCGGACGCGCACTGCGGATCCTCGTCGCCGAAGATAACTTCGTCAACCAGCAGCTCCTGCTGCGAGTCCTCCAGAAGGACGGACACGAAGTCCTCCTCGCCAACGACGGCCGAGAAGCAATCGATGTGCTCGACCATACCTCCGTTGACGTCGTCCTGATGGATGTCCAGATGCCCCACATGGATGGCTACGAAGCCACCAGCTCCATTCGACAGACGAATTACCTCAGCCGCGGCGGACAGCCCGTCCCAGTGATTGCCCTCACCGCCAACGCCATGAAGGGCGATCGAGAGAAATGCCTCGCTTCGGGTATGGATGACTACGTCTCCAAACCGATCGAGTTCTCCCGACTCTTCACCACCATCGCCCGACACCTCCCTCCCGTCACCCGCACCGAAGAACCATCGGATACCACCCCACCACTTACCTCCACGACGCAACTCGCCCCTCCATCGACGTCAGCACTTGCCCTTGAGACCAGTCACCATCTTGGGGGAACAACGGGGCACGAGCCAGCGGCCGAACTGCTTCCAGCCGTTTTCGATCAGGATTCGTTTCTGGCTCGAGTTGACGGCGATCTGGAACTGGTGCAGCACCTGACGGAGACGTTCCGGGCCGACGGCACCAACAGCCTGTCCAACCTGAAGTTGGCGTTGAGCGAACACGACTTCACCGCGATCCGCAAAACGGCCCATACCCTCAAAGGGACCGCCGGCAACCTCGGCGGCCTCCAAATGGCAGCCGTCGCCCGATCGCTCGAACAGGCCGCCACCGCCGAAGACCCGACTCAGACCGAACAGCTGACCGGCCGACTGGAATCGGCCTTCGACCAGCTCTGCCAGGCACTCTCGGCGTTGAATTCCTGACGCCAGCGGAACCGACGGGGGATCTGGCGGACGAGAGCCAGATGGGGTAAGTTCCTGCTGCCGCCGGTCGGCCGGCAGCCGCGACGTCGAGTTCGAGCACCCCTCCGCTCGTCTCCGCCAAACTACGCCGCTCGTCGATTCCCATCCGCGCTCCTACTCGGCAAGACCCACACTATGGCCCCCAGTCAGCTCACCATTTCTCCGGTCGACGGATCGATCTACGTCGAGCGTCCCTACGCCACTCCCGCTCAGGTCGCGGAAACGCTGCAACGAGCCGCGGACGCTCAGCGGCACTGGCAACAGTCGACGCTGGCCGAACGGAGTGCGATCTGTCGACGAGCCGTCGAGCTGTTTGTCGAACGCACGGCCGACATCGCGCTGGAACTCACCTGGCAAATGGGCCGCCCGATCGCCGCTTCGCCCGGTGAAGTCCGTGGCTTCGCCGAACGAGCCCGCTTCATGATCGATGCAGCCGAATCGGCGCTGGCCGATGTGGTCCTCGAACCGAAACCCGGATTTCAACGCTTCATCCAACGCCACCCGCTGGGCGTCGTGCTGGTCATCGCCGCGTGGAACTACCCCTACCTGATCGCAGTGAACAGCGTGATCCCGGCGATCATGGCCGGCAATGCCGTCATCCTGAAACACTCCAGCCAGACTCCGCTGTGCGCGGAACGGATCGCCGAGGTCCTGCAGGAAGCCGGACTGCCGACGGGCGTCTTCCAGTATCTCCACCTGGACCACGCCGCTACCGAAAAGCTCGTCGCCGAGCCCCAGATCGACTTCGTCGCCTTCACCGGCTCAGTCCGCGGCGGACATGTCATCCAGCGAGCTGCCTCCGAGCGATTCATCGGCACCGGACTGGAACTCGGCGGCAAAGACCCCGCCTACGTCCGCCCCGACGCGAACTTCAATCACGCCGTTGAAAATCTGGTCGACGGATCGTTCTTCAATTCGGGCCAGTCGTGCTGCGCCGTCGAGCGGATCTACGTCCACCGCGACATTTACGATCGCTTCGTCGAAGCCTTCGTCGCCCTGACCCGCCAGTATCGGCTTGGTAACCCCACCGATCCTAACACCAATCTCGGACCCCTCGTCCGCACCTCCGCAGCCGACGCTGTGCAACGCCAGATCGATGAAGCGGTTGCTCAAGGCGCCACTCCACTGATCGACCCGGCTCATTTCCCCGCTCATCAGCCGGGAACACCCTACCTCGCCCCGCAAGTGCTGATCAACGTCAACCACTCCATGAGCCTCATGACCGAAGAGACCTTCGGACCGGCCATCGGGATCATGCCGGTGGCGAGCGACGAAGAGGCCGTCCACTGGATGAACGACAGCCAGTACGGACTGACCGCCGCAGTCTGGACTGGCGACCCGGAAGCCGCCTTGCGACTCGGCCGGCTGGTCAACACCGGCACCTGGTTCATGAACCGCTGTGATTATCTCGATCCGGGCCTCGCCTGGGTCGGCATCAAAGACTCGGGGCGCGGCTGCACCCTCTCCAGAATTGGCTACGAGTATCTCACGCGGCCCAAATCGTTCCATCTGCGAGTCGAAACCTGAGGAGGCACGCTATCGCTGAGCGGCTCTTGGTGAATGCTTGGAGTGGCCCAGCACGTTTTCTGGAATCGTAATGGCGGCCGAGCGGCTCCTGCGCGCACGCGTGCGAGGTCAGGTAGCGGTGACAGGCGGTGACTTGCCAAAGATCAACGACCGTACAGCCTTGATTGTAGCCGCCCTGGCGGGCCGGAGCCAAGCGAATTTCCCGGCGAGTCGCGGCGGACTCTATGCCGGTCGGTGTCAGATTCAGCTGACTCATTGCCGATAACTCTTGCAGCTCGCCGTGGCGGAGACGAATCCGGTTGAGGATTCCGCGAGCGCCGCAACCGATCCTGCTGCGTCCGATCACGCTGGCGACCACGACGGCGAGGATGATGTGACCGATTGCGAAGAAGATGAGCAAGTCAACGAAACGTTGCCGCGTTGTCCGGCTTGTAAGCCGACTCCCATGCGTTGGCTCGGCTATGTGCCCGGCCACCGCACTACGCGCCGCTTCACGCGCTTACGGCCTTTCGTGCCGGAGACACTCGCCGAAGCGCTTCTGCTCAAATCAATGATCGCCCACAGCGCCTGTCCGTCCAACGCCGCCGCTCGACCGCCGTAGGAAGTCATGACACGTACCCACTCGTTCACATCCCGCGACGCGGCGTCAACCTTTCAGCCACTCCCATGGCTCGTATCGTTCGCGGTCTGCGCCGAGCGGGATATTTCGCGTCGCTGCGATCTTCCGATGCCACAAATTTGGCTCGCAGCACTGGGGATTTGCTCTCGCGCCGAGCTCGTTGCCGCGATCAGTCACTCGCACGCTCCTCGATCGCTTATGACATCTCCCCTCAACTGGCCGTCTCCGGCGCATGAAAAAACCACAGGCCGTTGATCGTTGGCTCTGTGGTCTCTCGGCTTCAATTCTCGTCAGCGTCACGGTCGCGGTGCGTCACCTGCTTGCGGTGGGTCGTCGCTATTCACCGTCTGCTTTGGATGGAACGACAGCTATCCACTCGAAATGCTTTCCGGGACAACAGCTTAGTTGCCGCTGTCCCTGCCCCCCACGTGCCTCTGGCCTCATTGTATCCACAACGACAATTCAAAATCGCTCTCACGACCCCACTCCGGCACGCTGAACTCAACTACCGCAAACCTGCTCTCGGGCTTCCCATACCGCCGATCGAGCCCTCCTGACCTAAGCAGTCGACTGCTTGCCTCTCTTGGGAGTGGCCGTGCCGAGAATTGAGCCAATCCGTCAACGAAGATAGTCGCCGTATGTCCGACAGGGTCCTCCACATTCGTCACCAATTCGATTCTATGACGCCCCGATGAAATCCTGCTTGACTCCGTTCGGTACGTCGGCCTTACTCCGGTCCGAAAATGCAATCGTCGGTCAAGTCCTGGCGGTACATGTACATCCCACTGCAGTTTCCGGAGGCCAGATGGCTTATGGACGATTGCATAGTTCCTGGCATCGTGTGCATCTAAACCATCTCCGAGCAACAAAAGGCTGTACTCCTCGGTGAGTACGCGATGGCGCCACTCCGCAGCAAGGACTGCTAGCAAAGCGCCTACTACTGTGATGAGCAGCAGCATCGAACTAATTGTCAACTTCCAGCCACAGCGATTACCCTCGGCGCTTACCATAGGATCACTCATCCGGCTCAGAACTAATTGCCCGCATTTCAGGCTAACCTGTCGGAGCATAGTATTCGAAGATCAGACCAACTCTAAACTTCACCGTCCAGTGTTTCACCTCCGGTAGTTCACTTCCACGACAAAAGTCGACTGCCGACCATTATGGCGGTCAAGAGATACCTCAAGGAGAACAACATGATTGCCGATTGCCATTTCCACAACTTCGCCTTGAGCAGCTTGCCTACTTCTCTCAGCCCTCAGGAAGCGACCGATAGTCGGATCGCTGACCCATTGCCCGCTAACCTCCAATCCGACGGACCAATTCCAAAAAAGCCGACCTTCAGCGTCGATTTCAAACCGCACCCGAAACAGAGTTGGCCTACCCGTAAATAGCGGCCGCGAATCCAACATACCCAAAAAGCGATCGTCCACTCGATATTCAATTGACGCGTACGACCCAGATGGAGCGTATACGCACCAGGCGAACTCTAGTGGATCCGACGTTGGGATAGCTCGAATACACAAGTGGCTCGGATTCACTATGGCAAAGTCCGCAAGTGCATCTCGCAACTTGCGACTATCCTCAGCAAAGCCTGCACGACGTCGAGCAACGTGCTGCAGATAGACAATCCTGCCCGAGGCTGCGCCGAAGAACAGAACGAGTCCCCCGAGCATCAAGAATCTCCGAATAAACCGCCAGTTTACCACTTCTCGAACCTCGTGCGTCACACAACCGAGAATATTTCAACACTCACCTCGTCGACCGTCGAATGAAGGCGTTTACCACTAGAATCGTTCACTAGCACCTGTTGGACATACACAGATCGGAGTATTTGACCCCCGCAGAATTCAGTCCGGAGCTGCGCGGTCTCTTATGGTCAGTCGTCGATTGCCCCAAGCATTCGCATTGGCAATTAACTCAATGGTGTCACCAGAGGTTACGCCACAGCTATTGACCGAGATGCCGTAGTTAATCTTGAATTGTGCTGCGGTATCCAACGCTCGCGTGCCTTCCTCTTCAAGGTTAGAACTAGTGGCAGCAATCGTCGTTGTTGTCCCAATTAACCACGCAGACCCGTCGGTAGAGTTGGGAGCATGTCCGTCGCATGGGAGCGTACCCACGTACACGGTCTTTGAAATCTCGCTGCCGAATGGCACGCGCTGGCCGCCCTGTTCGACGATGCCGTTCCAATCTAATGGTTCGTGGGATGTACCTTCACCCCACCAGATATCAATGTGATAGCCCTGTCCAGGTCCCCAGTCAAATCCTGGACCTGATCCGAGTGTGTGCTGCTCGCCGTTGGTCATTGGTGACCATGTGAAGCTCACATAGACTTTGGCATCACCGGCACACCCAGCGCAGTCATTTCGGCATTTGGTTGTATCCAAAAATACTTCTACACTTGCGGTGGCAATTATCGTCTCGGGTGGATTATCCGGACTACCTTCACCGGTGTATAGATCCATGTCGTAAACCAGATAGTCTCTCTGTTCTTCGCCAGTCGGATCAGTTGCGTCAATCGGACTATTCGACACGTACCTGTAAAGGTTGGTGCCACTGCCCCGCACACCAATCGGATCCCTCGCCACGAACCTCCCCAGCTGCGCGTGGTAGTACCGATACCGGTACTGATAGACACCTGACTCGCTATCGAACTGCCTGCCGGTGTAAGTGAACGAATTGGCGAGGCATGCTATCCTTGAGCGGCTCTTAATGAATGTTTGCAGTTGCCCAGCGAGTCTCTTGAATCGTAATGGCGGTCGAGCGGCTCCTGCGCGCACGCGTGCGAGGTCAGGTAGCGGTGACAGGCCGTGACTTGCCAAAGATCAACGATCGGACAGGCTTGATTGCAGCCGCCCTGGCAGGCCGGAGCCAAGCGAATTTCCCCATGGGAAGGACGCACCGACCCCGGCCCGCCAGGCAGCAGCCACGAAGCGGCTCAGGATGTTTCACTACTGCCACTGCCGCCACAGTCACCGCTGGGATGCGTGCGGCGGTGGACCTCCTTCAGCTTCTCGATCGAGACCCGCGTGTAGATCTCGGTGGTACTGAGCCGGGCGTGGCCGAGCATCGACTGAATCCATCTCACATCGGCCCCGTTGTCATGCATGCCCGTCGCCATGGCGTGGCGCAGTAAATGGCACGCGCCAGCCCTGTCGAGCTCGGCCAGACGGAGATAGTCCTTCACCAGAATCGACATCGAGCTCCCCGAGAACGAGTCACCGAGCCGCGTCAGCAAAAATGTCGGATCGTCTTCGCGCACCAGCAGCCGCGTTCATGTGTCAGCAGGAGGCCAGTGTTCTTCTGAAAGAAGGACGAGTTGCTGCTTAATTCGCCTGAGCCAGAAGGGTGGCGGGAGTCAGCACAACCAAGTGAGTGTAGCGCTGGAAGTCGGCCGGATTCAGCGTGAGCAGATGCGATATGCCGAATGCCGATATGACCGCGACGATACGAGCGTCGTGCACCGAAACGCCCTGAAGCGAGTGTTTCGTCACGAGGTGCTTCCATTCAGTGAAGGAGGCGCTGGACTCAGTAAGGACTTGGCCAAAGCGAAGCAGGAAATCAACGTGCCGAGCGGCACTGGCAGCTGACTGCCCATATCCACCACGCGCCGATGTGGGGCGTGTCCAGACGTTCCAGAACTCGGCGATATTCTGAGCGGTCGTGACGACAGAGTCTCCACGGTCAAGGAGCCGTCTCAGCGCCTGATGAATTTTCGGATTGGCGGCATCGCCACGGTCAAAGACACGCAGCAGCACCCCCGTATCAAGGCAATATTGCATTAGTCGTGATCAACGTAAATGTCAGCTCGTGAAAAGTCCGACGGCAGGGTCGGGCCATCGATGGACAAGGCATCCAGCTCAGCTTGCCATTGATCCACACTGACGAACGACCGGGCATCCACTGGCTGCTGGGATACGAGGGCGGCGAGATACTCGGCTACGGACATCTGGTGCGAAGAAGCGATGGCTTCGAGCGCTTTGGCCGTGTGGTCATCGATTTGAATGGATGGCATACACTACTCCTCTATCCTCGGCATTCTACCACGGTGTCGGGCCGTTGTCGAACTTCGGCGGACGACCCGTGTCCTGCCAGGCGCGACAGCGACTGGGGCCTCTGTTGCCGAAATCTTCCCCGGCCGATATCTCGAAACGACCTAGTAGCGAGCTCAGTCGACCAGGCCTACAAGCACGACGAGCCAGCGAGTGACTTTCTGAGTTTCGACAGGAATTCATTCTCAATCCCCATTCCATTCCCATTCTCAGTCCCCAACTCACCCACTCGCTGGCGCTTCGTGCTTGTAGGCTGCTGCGTGAACGCAAACACTACAACTACAACGACATCTCACGAAAAAATGGCCCATTCTTGCGTCGCGGCTCTGGGGACAGCACATCCCGCCCAAGGGCATGGTGCGGTTCCGTCGCGTGGGGCTCTATGCCGGTCGGTGTCAGGCCCAGCTGGCTCAGTGCCGAGAACTGTTGCAGCTCGACGCGGCGGAGACGAATCCGGTTGAGGATTCTGCGAGCGCCGCCTCAGATCCTGCTGCGTCCGATCACGCTGGCGACCACGACGGCGAAGATGATGTGACCGATTGCGAAGAAGATGAGCAAGTCAACGAAACGTTGCCGCGTTGTCCCGCCTGCCAAAAGATTCCCCTGCGCTGGCTCGGTTATGTGCCCGGCCACCGCACCACGCGTCGCTTCACGCGACTGCGGCCTTTTGTGCCGGAGACACTCGCCGAAGCGCTGCTGCTCAAATCAATGATCGCCCACAGCGTCTGTCCGTCCAACGCCGCCGCTCGACCACCGTAGGAAGTCATGACACGTACCCACTCGTTCACATCCCGCGACGCGGCGTCAACTTTTCAGCCATTCCCATGGCTGGTATCGTTCGCGGTCCGCGCCGAGCGTGGATTTTTGTTTCGCTATGGTCGTTCGATGCATCACTTTCGGATCGCCAGACTGAGAATTTGCTCTCGTGCCGAGACCTTTTCGCCGACTTGCGGTCCGCACGGTTTTCGTGTGCTGGTCGCCTCTCCCCTCGACTGGCCATCTCTGGCGCATGAAAAAACCACAGGCCGCTGATCAGTGGCTCTGTGGTCTCTCGTCATCAGCTTTCGTCAGCGTTACGGTCGCGGTGCGTCACCTGCTTGCGGTGGGTCGTCGCTATTCACCGTCTGCTTTGGGTGGAACCGGGGAGTCACCTCGTTCGGTCGCCATCGGAAACGAAGTTATAAGTCCCGACGGCAAAGAAATCTTTCCCGTCCGGTCTTTACGTATTGCCGCAAGGATACTCTGCGTCGCCTTCTCAAGTTGATCATCATCCGATGCCATGACCACGGCACCGTCGCGAGCAAGAACAACGAGGTAGCCTGGCGAATTGGGTGGAAGCAGTTCAGAATTGACTCGGATCCATAGCACGCATCCAGGTGAAGCGTCTGCTTTAATTGGCGGTATCGTCAACCCCAGGCCACGCGCCAAGACCGCTGCTGTATCAGCAGTCCTTTGTGTGGCCTTCGATTCTATCGCAATGGGCAATATCCAAGGCGAGTAGACATGCTCTTCGGCATTGGCGAGAGCCGAGGTTGAAATAGTCAAAATGGCCAAGAAACGAGGCAGTCTGTTCATCATGGTGGTCCTTATTCGCGTTCGTGGCATTATTGGGTATCAGTCGAGCTGTTCGTACTGCATGTGCGGAGTGGTCCAGGATCTGGGAGATCTGGGTTTACCGTATTCTCAGTCTCCTTGACGACCTTGTAGGAAAACGGAAGGCTCATGCGACAAGGCGCACAGTCATGCTGACACTGGTATTCCCATCCAACCCGATAGATTTGCGACACGCCAGTCCACGACGGATGTCGTCCGGACAGGACACTTCGCGTCAAATCGACCATTCGAACTGATAGCGACCCTTTGCCGTTAGGCGGACACTCGGGCACCTGATAAGAGAACGTTAGTCCAGCAGTTGCAGTTGGAGGAGTCCCTGCGGTGTCCTCGTCGAATTTGAGGCGGCATCGGTCGATATGTATTTCGCCAAAACTGTTTGCCGCACCTGGTAGATTCATCCCACTCCACGGAGGACCGGCACCGGCATGTACGTTAATAACGATATTTATCGTAATTACTCCCGGCCCGATGCCACACAGATTCTCGGCCGATGCAGTGATATCAATATTTGCAATCGATGCATTACCCTGAGTGCGATCCGGGTCCGGATAGTCGAAAATCTCCAGCCCGAAGGGATCCAAGAATGCCGCGGGATTTGAAGCTACATTCTCGTAAAAGTTAGCCGATGACTGATACCCGATCGGATCCCTCGCCACGAACCTCCCCAGCTGCGCGTGATAGTACCGATGACGGTACTGATAAATCCCCGACTCGTTGTCGAACTGTCTACCGGTGTAAGTGAAGGCATTGGCGACATCACTGGCGCCATCAGCATCCGCGGCGAAGTTCGCGTCCAGGACACTCAGCTTCCCATACGGTGAATAGTAGTAGCGTTCGAACACCGTCCCGGAGGCGTTGACCAGGCCGGACACGTTGAAATTGGCATCATGCGTCGGGAACTCGACCTCATCCGTTCCCGAGAAATTGCCGTTGGAATCGACATCCGCGAACCGGCAGGCCAACGCATCGATGTAATAGGGGTGCCAGATATATTTCTGCCGCGCCGGCCCCGATTCGGTCCCGATCCGCACCTCCACGCACTGCCAGTTCTCATTGTAATAGTGCTGCTCGGTCGTGCCGCCCACCGTCTTGGTGATCCGCCGATGGAGACCATCGTACCCGTAGGTGGCGACCGTCGACCCGCCATCTTTCACCTGCACGATCCGGTTCCAAGGGTCGAACACCAGGTCGTAGGCCGCCGACCAGTTGGTGGGCTTCGGGATCTTGGTCATGTTCCCGGCCGCGTCGTGCCCGACATACGTCGAGGCACCCGCGATCGTGGCGATCTCATTGGCGTTGTTGTGCGTTCGGTTCTGGTTGAGGGTCGTGGAGCCGCTGGTCTTCTCCAGCAGGTTCGACCAGTTCCCCAGCATGTCGAGCGTCCAGTCCTGTTCCTGGGTGGGACTGGCGATCGAGGTTGTGTAGACCCCCTGGTCGAAATTCTTCAGCCGGTTCAGGCCATCATAGCCGTAGGTCTGATCCAGATTGTTCGTGCCATAGAGCGAACTCGGGATATCCCGAAGCGTGCGATTGCTGGCATAATCGTAGGTGTATTCCACGCGGTCCACCGTTGATCCGCCGTTGGCCTTCCAGTGCTGGACCTTCACCCGGCCGAATTGGTCCAGGTGCTCGTAGGTCCCGTCACTCCCCTCATCCCGGAGCAGCTTGAACGCGGGCTGAGCATAGCTGACCGACACCAGTCGCCCCGTCCCATTATAAGCATAGGAGGCAATATCTTTCGAGGTTCCGGTCGAAAATGTCTCCGTGATGGCCTCGATCCGGTTGAGCCGGTCGGCGATCGTACTCGTGTAATACTCCCACACATACCCCCCACCAGACGGGAGCCCGTAGGCATAGCGCCGGAGCCCATCGTCGAACACCCCTGACACCGCGCTGACATCATAGAAGTAGCTAACGTAAGGCGTGGAGCCGGTGGACACGGCCGAATCGTGATCCTGGTACGAGAACTTGACTCCCAGATTATCGTCGTAGGTGTACTCGATCTCGTTCACATAGGTCGTCCCGGTGGAAGTGGCGAACGACCGGACTTCCAAGGGGCGTCGTAAGCTGTCATAGGTCCGCTGGATGGAGCGGACCGTGCCGTCGACTCCGGAGGGGAGCGTCGTGACCTTCTCCCATTCCAGGGCCCGGTCGGCGTTGTACTCATAGTCGATGACCACACCCCGCTGGTCGGTTTTCCGCTTGAGCTGCCCATTGAAGAAGTACTCTTTCTTGACCTGGTCCGTGCCGGAACTGGCGGTGTCACTCGAGTCGGGGTAGATCTCATTGGTCACCAGAGACGCATCGTTGGTGTCCTCGTACAGATACTTGGTCGACTCGTTATCGTTCGTGGTCGTCAGCCCGTCGCCGGTGCGGTCCAGGGCCACCAGCTCGGTCACTTGCCCAGCCGCATTGTAGATCGTCTTGACGACTTGGTCCTGATCGCCGTTGGTCCCGCCGCCCGAATTGGCTTCGGTACTGGCGTTGAAGTCGGCGTAGTTGTCAACCACGTAGGTCGTGCGACCGGCCGCATCATAATAGGTCTTTGACACCTTGCCGATCGGATCGGTCACTTGATCCTGGCGGCCCGTGGTCGAATCGTAACCGTACTTGGTCACGAGCACCGAGCTGGAGCTGGCGGTGGGCGCCGTGCCGGGGCGCGTGGGGATGCTGGCGAATCCCCACTGGTTGGAGCCGTGGGCGGTGCCGTAGTTCCCGGCGGTCGTCAACCGTTTGGCCGCATCGTACCAGTTGTAGCTGGTCGCTCTTACAAAACTGGCCGCCGTGCCGACGTTCAAGCCATTGGTGTCGGCGTGGGTCATCTCCAGGTTATGCACCGCGATCACGTTTCCGGCCGTATCGTACTCCTGATTGGTGAACTCCAGCATCTGGTCATCGCCACCGGTCATGCTGGCCAGGGCTGAATTCGGCTGGGGATCGCGGTAAGCGAAGGCGCCGCTGACGTACTTAGTGGCCTCGAGGTCGATCACGGTTCGTGTCGTGTACTGTCGCCCCAATCCGTCATAGGCCATCTCCCGGGCGGCTCCGTAGGCCTGTTGTGTGGCGACCAGTTGGCCGTTGCGGTTGTAGTAGTTATTGGTCTGGATACAGCCCACCGTCGAACCGTCTGCGGCGCTGATCTTGTAAAACTCCGTGCGATACACCCGCCCCAGTTCATCGTAGAAGCTTTTGTCGAGCGTGCGCCGATTGGTCGCGATCGTGGCCGCATAGTCGTCATCGCCGATCACCGTGGTCCACGTCGGCGCGGTGATGTATCGGGCTGTAGCCACGGACCGGCCCATCCAATCGACATCCGCCACGGTGAAGGGCCCCGAGGCGGTGTAGGCATTGGTGGAGGTGTTGTAGCTGTTCAGCGGCTCGCCGGGCAGCGCAGAGTCCGCTGGAGCTAGCAGCTCCTGGCCCGCGGGCAACTGATCCGGGTTAACATGGTGTGCATCCTGCCAGGTACCTGTCGTGCGAAAGAATCGTGGTAACATCGTAACCTCCCACGGGCGGAATTCCGCCCCCTGTGAGCAGGTCATTGATCCACCAATTTATCCTCACCAAGCGGCCATCATTTTCGGCGAGACGACATTATTCATCGACGTTCGATCGTTTCTTCCAGGGCTGGAAATACCAGAGGTAAGCTATGAAAAGGTACCCCGCGATTGCACCAGAGAACATAACAGCTTTCCGTGGAAAGCGTGCTAACTCGAAACCGCACACTTTTTCAATTACGTATAGCAGAACTACGGCGCCAACGCTCACACCAACGACCCCGACCAGCACATCAATGAGACTCATTTTTGATTTTTCTGACATGTTAGTGTTAGTCCACGGCATCTGGTAGCTCAGTGATGCCGCTACCACAGAAACTGCCCCTCCCCGACCACAGGAATGACTTCTGATTGCCCCTTCTCCATTACGTGTCTTACAGATGCCTTACAGATGCCTGTTCCTTGTTCGGGGCTATATACGCGACTGCATACACGCTATGGTACTCGTCCCAGTATCGTACTGCCGAGAGTCCCAAAGGATCGACGCCAATCACGGCGAAGTATGACGCGTAAAGGCTGGGCCCATCCGTCGTTATTGGCGAATCCCTCGCCACGAACCTCCCCAACTGCGCGTGATAATACCGATACCGATACTGATAGATGCCCGACTCGCTATCGAGCTGCCTGCCGGTGTAAGTGAACGAATTGGCGACGGCGATCGCCCGTACTCCAACTCCCATCAATCGGGCAACTCCCGACTTCGGTTCTCCGGAGCGAACCAGATCAGCACCATCCCCACGAAGTAGATTGTGCTGAGCAACGTGCAGGCGGATGGATAACCGCCGGCCAGCTGCAACGGGCCCAACGTCAGGCCGTCAGCAAAATGCTTCACCAACCCACCCAGCTGGAACGTCCCCACCGCCGCCAGCACTCGGCCAAAATTGAAGGCGAACCCCTGCCCCGTCGCCCGCACGCCGGTGCGGAATAGCTCCGGCAAATACAGCGGCAGCCAACCGTAGAACGAAGCCGTACACGCCCCGGTGATGAACGTGCAGAACAATAACTTGGTGCCATATCGGTCATTGCCGTGAAACAGCAACAGCACCGAACCGAGGGCGGCCACGCAGAGCAAAAAGTACGTCACTCGCCGCCCCAACCAGTCTCCCATCAATGCGGCGGCGATGGTCCCCACCACCGCTCCGGCCGAGAGCCATATCAGCGTGTATTCCTTGGCGTGCCGGACGAGTCCCGCCTGGCGATCGGCTTCCGTCAGCTTGTCGACCCAGCTCGGCGCCTGCTGCGTCGCACCCCACGTCCCCAGCAAGGCAACTCCACTCAACGCCGCAGCCAGCAACATCCGCCGCACCGTCGCCGAGGCCTCACCGGCATCCCGCACAATCCCCGCTTCCCGCTGTCGCTGCAGAAATCGATAGACCGGATACGTGTAACCGCACACCGCCAGCGCTATCCCCAGCACCGTCCCGATGATCAACATCCAAGCGGGACGGTCCCCCCGCGCGTAGAGGTAAACCATACCAATCGGACCCAACAGACCGATCAAGACACCCCACAGATCGGTAGCCGCCCAGTGCGAAGTGTGCCCCTTCTGCTGCTCCTGACTCCACCGCGGTGATTCGGGGACGAACAACCGAATCAAAAACGTCAGGATCGCCGGCAGAATGCCCAACAACATCATGATCCGCCAGCCATCGTTGGCCACCAACCGCTCGACCCAAGGGACCGGCAGCCCCAAAGTCAACATCAGCGACTCCAGCCTCGCGATCACCGTCGCCAGAGCAATGCCAACCATGCCGACCAGCAGATAGCCGACATTGGCCGCGGCGCCGATCAGGCCGGCCATGAAAGCCCGCGATCGGTTCGGCCAGACCTCCATCACCAGAGCCACCCCCAGCGACCACTCGCCCCCCATCCCCAGTGCCGCAACGAAACGCAACAGCCCCAGCTGCACCGGATGATTCACCAGACCGCAGAGCGACGTGAACAGAGCATAGGTCAGTACGCTCAGCGTCATCGCGCGCACACGACCGACACGATCCCCCAGCCAACCGAAGATCACGCCGCCCGTCGCCGCCCCTACCAGAAAAATGGCCGTGATCACGCCAATCCACAACGCAATCTCCGCTTCACGCTGAGGACCCAGCAGATCCTTGATCGCGGGCCGAGCGACCAGCGAAAAGACGCCCATCTCGGCGCCGTCAAACATCCACCCTAACAGAGCTGCAATCAGCGCCATCCATGCGCTCCAGCTCGCTCGAGTCGTAATCGTTGATTCTGTGGCCGCAGAGCTCTGACTCATGTCCCCCCCGTTTCGGTTGGGGAGATTGTACCCGGCGCCACCGGTGGCGGAAAGAGTCGACCGCGAGAGAAGCGACTACTGGGCCAGATCGCTGGCCGCGGGTTGCACGGCAGTCAGCTTCGGACCGAGCAGCTCGCGCAAGGCCGCTCGGTCTTCGACCGACAGACCGGAAAAGTCGGCCGACTTGTTCTCGCCCGACAACACTTGCTGCAAGTCCCGGATCACCCGCTGATGGACGGCCGGAGGGAGCTGAGCAAAGGCGGGCGAATCAATCAGGTAGCTGCACGGGTACCGGAACAGCCGATGTTGCAGGTCAAACTCGCGCAGCGAGCCACGCCCCCCAACTTGAGCACCACGTCCGGCAAACCGCTCGGCAAACTTGCTGCTGCCGCTGACCGGCGAAGTCAGCTGGAATTCGCCGACAAACAACAACGACTTCAACACCCGATCCGCCGCCGAGACGATCCGTCTTTCCACCGACTCGCTCTGATAATCGGCCGGCCGCTTCAAGGCTTCATTCATGATCGAGTTGTAATGCAAAGCCATCCCCACATCGTAATGAGCCTTGGCCAGAACGTTGTGCATCTGAGCCTGATGCTCCAGAACCATCAACGCGACAATGTCCGACGTCGGCTCAAGATAAACACTCGTATCAATCTGATCGTCCAGCTGGACTCGATTAGCCCCGCGATCCAGGTCGACCGACTGCGGCGTGGCACCGGCGGTCAGCGTCTGGTTCCCCATGTGACGCATCGACCCGTGAGTCCCCGTGACATACCACCCGCCCCATCGCTCCACAAACGGACTGTGGTCGTCCGTATTGAATGTCCCCCACTGATAGACCGGCTGGCCCGTCGCATCAGCGTACACCGACCGCACCACGTGGCCTGGCACTCCCTGAGTCCGTGAGGTCGCGTGACACGTCAGACACTGACCCTTGTCCCGCTCAAATCGCGGTTGCTCCGTCCGCGCCTGCGGAAACGTATAGAAGATCGCCCCCAACCGCGGGTCCACCGTCGAGACCTCAATCACCTCGCCACCCGGTACCCAACCGATGTAGGTGTCGTCGTTGAAATACAACGCCCGCGGATTGTCTGGCGATATCTTGCGGAATTGGAAACTGGTCTTGGAGAAAACCAGCGTCTGCGAAGCGGTATCGATCTGGAGTGCCTTGAGCAACGACCGCAGGTAGCCCGTCCCCGGCTCGTAATCCAGCGATACCTCGCCCGACTCCAGCCCCCGCTGCAACCTTGCGATCGGATTGTCCGTCTCGGCCGTGTGGTACCGAAACGGCTCCCCCTCGAAATCAACCTGGCCCCACGCGCGATTGCCAACGGCCAGACAATACCAAGCCACCAGCCCGACACCGGCCACTACCCACAGCCGCCTGCCAACACCTCCCATCACCCACCCCCCTTCGTCGCCTGGGACCTGAGCCGAAGAGCCGCTACTTTAAATCGGACCTTTTTGTCCATATTAGCGATCCTGGGGGGCGCAGTCAACGTTGCTGGGGGCCCCGGGGTCGAGCATTGGCCTACGCCGGACGAGCGGCTGGTGCTACGATGGCCCACCGACGGGCGGCGGTCGCACCGGCTGAGCGGGTGTCGAGCGACGTGCGGCTGAGGTTCAGCAGGGGCCGAGAGTGGCAGGGCGAGCGAGGAGAGACAACCGTGGATGAAGTAACGTTGTGGCGCAAGTTCTTCCAGCATTGGCCGGCCAAGCTTCCGCAGCGCGGATTGATTGTGACTCGTTTCGACGAGCAGTTTCCGTTCAACGGGTTTCTGATCGCCGGCGACATGCTGATGCTGGAGCGCAAAACCCCCGACAATCTCGGCGCCCGCAAGATGCTCCTCCCCATCTCCCAGATCGCCGCGATCAAGATCATCGATCCGATCAAGGGTGAGATCTTCAAGGAATCCGGCTTCCAGGGCCAGCTCCCCGAGGGAGCCTGACCGCTCAGCGCCCGGCTCGTTTCCCCAATCTGCGATTTTTCCGCGGCCTCCGTCCATTCCGTGGTTCAACGTTCAACCGTGCACGCCGCGAAAGCCGCGGAAAGCTCGGGGCGCATGCTTCACCGGGAGGGCTGCAGCGCTCGCAGGTGGCGGACGAAGTGATCGCACAGGACCTGCTGGTAAGTGTCGGCGTGATCGCGGAGGAGTTGATGGACGACGGATCCCCAGTGGGGGTCGGTCAACACGGAACCGAAGGTGCAGTGCAGGATCTGGCGTCCGGGGTCGGTAAATCCTTGACCGGCGGGGACATGATCCCAGAGACCGAGGTAAACCTGTTCGAGCTGCCGCAGGTCGCTGATCTCGCCAGGCGGAGGCGCATCGGGCAGCTGAGCAGAGACGTGATAAGTGGCCTTGTCGGTGTCGTAGCGACCGCGAGCGAATTCGACCAGTTCGCGGAACAGCTGCGGCTGGTGACGCACCACCACTCTCAGGGCTTCCAGGTAACTGGTCCCGGCGGTTTTCACGTGGTAGCACCCGGCGGTGGCTTGCGCCAACAGTCCGTAGATCGAGAGTTTGTCGGAGCCGGAGTGGAGGCTGAGTTTGTACGGGCCGAGCGACCGGGCGATTTCAGCGTGATCTCGCAGTGACTGGTCGAACGCCGCCAGATCGCCTTTGAAATCGACTCCTTTTTCGAATTCGCCGACGAAGCGAGGCGCGAGGCTGATCAGCTTCATGCCCCCCGACAGGCACTGATCGGCAATGATGTAGTGCTCAGCCAGGGTGGTCGGCTGAGGCGTCTCGTCGACCGACAGTTCGATTTCGTAGTCACGGCCCGCTTGTTGCTGGACGCTGTCAATATGTTTCGCCATGTCGATAGCAGCGGCCACAGCGCGGCCATACTTCACGGCGGCCCGCTGACAGACTTCCGGGGTCATTTCAATGACCGAACCGGTCGACAGGCGGACAGTGCGGCCGCCGTACGTCTCGGTCCACGGAGCCACAGCGCGCACCTGCTGGTATCGCTGGGCCAGTTCGTCGGCCCGGTAATCGTCCGCCTGAGGATCGACATCGCCGGAGGGATCGATGGTGAAGAAGGTGAAACCGGCCGCCGCGGTGACGTCGACGTCGGCGGGTGTTTTCAGATGGTCAGCATCGGCACCGACGGCCCCGTGCCAACCAGCTTGGCGGATCCCTCGCCACGCATCGGACATGACGTCGACAGGCGAACGCCGAGTGCGGGTCATTTCCCGGATGGACTGCTGAGGAAAGATCGGCTGGATCGGGCCGCCGGCCGCCTGCATAGCCGCCACATGGCCGGGCGTCGCCAGTCCCGTCCGGTCGCCGAAACCGAAACTGGGCGCTAATCCCAGGGTCTGACATCGCCCCACCCCTGCGGACACACCGTTCGCATCGTTCATCCTGCTACAGCTCCGTCCCGATAAAAATTCTCAGTTGTCGTTTCAGGTCGAGGGAGCCACAACACGAAGCACGCCCCACCCGGCCGGCCGGTGTCGACGTGAATCGTCCCGCCATGCGCCTCAACCACTCGTCGGCAGATGGCCAGCCCCAACCCGGTTCCGGTAGCCTTCGTCGTGTAGAAGGCTCGAAAGACCTGATTCGCCTGTTCGACGGTCAGGCCGGGACCGTGATCGACAATTTCGATCCGAGTCCCCTGCTGATTCTGCTCGGCGTGGACCTCAATCCGCACTGGCCCCTGGCAACACTCCATCGAATTCTGAAATAGATTCCGAAAGACGCTCTCCAGTTTCCGCCGATCAGCATACACGGGCTCGAAGTCGCCCAACAGGTGCTCTTCCAGCGACATGACCCGATCGGGGGAAGTCGCCTGCCGGAGCTGGTCCCAGGAATACTTCCAGGTCCGCCGGATGTCGGTCGGCTGACGTTCCAGCACGATCGGAGCGGCAAAACTGCGGACCTCGTCCAGCAGCGCGCGGAGATCCTCGGCCGCCTTGTCGATCCGCCGCAGATCCTTCAGGACGTCGGGATGGTCGCCGATCGTCAGCTCCAGCACTTCGATCCCCGACCGGATCCGCTGCAGCGCATTGCGGCTTTCATGAGCCAACCCGGCGACCGTCTCACCGATCGCCGCCAGTCGCTCGGCCTGCAACAGCTGCTGCTGAGTCTGAACGAAATCGGTAATGTCCAGTCCGATGCAGAGCATGGCATGGACTTCGCCCCGTTCGTCCTTGAGCGTGGTGTTCGACCAGCGAACCTGACAGAGCCGGCCATCTCGCGTCAGTATCGGCTGCACAATCCCTCTCAGTTCCCGGTGCCGGTCGGAAACGTCCAGGCACAGCCGCGCCTTGTCGTAGTCCCCGGGCGGAATCAGCTTGCGAAACCAGTCCTCGCCGATCAGATCGCGACGCTCGTAGCCCGTCAGCA
Organism: Pirellulales bacterium; assembly: GCA_046349895.1. Classification (GTDB taxonomy): domain Bacteria; phylum Planctomycetota; class Planctomycetia; order Pirellulales; family Pirellulaceae; genus JAXMBJ01. The sequence goes on from JAXMBJ010000006.1 coordinate 509,499, forward strand.
GCTCCAGATAAGGATTCACGCGAATGATGCGGCCGGAAAGATCGAGGATCAAAACGATCGCTTCGGCCGTCTGCAGGATCTTCTCGGCGAACTCCCGCTCCTCACGCAATCGCCTCTCGGTCCGTCGGCGTTTGGCGGTCCGATCGAGCCCAGCGCGGAGCACGTCGGGATTGACCGGCTTGATGACGTAATCCGAGACGCCGTACCGCAACGCCGTGATCGTTCCGTCAAGATCCGTGTGGCCCGTGATCACAATCACGTCCGCGTCGGGAGCCAGCCGGCGCAGTTCAGGCAACAAATCTTCCGCGTGACCGTCTGACAGCTTGCGGTCGAGCAGCACGACGTCGAGCGAATCCCAGCCTCGAAAGGCCATGGCCTCCGACAAACTCGAAACGGCAGTCACCGCATGCCCGTCCAGCTCGAGGATGTCGCACAGATTGCGACGAGTGTCCTCGTCGTCTTCGACGATCAGCACATTCAGCACATCATTGACCACGGTCGCGACTTCCTCCGGCACCCGTCGATCCTTCAATCTCCCTGTCACTGCTCGACTCAACCCGCTTCCGGTTCAGCCACATCAGGAATGGCGTACTTCTCCAGCAGCCGGTACAGAGTCCGACGGCCGATTCCCAGTGCACGAGCGGTGCGGGCCTTGTTCCCCTTGTGCTGACGAAAGACGTCGGCAATGTGCATTTTGTTCAAGGTTTCCAGATCGGAGGTCTGAGCCGCGGCAGGTTGAGGCATCTGGCGAGCCCCCTGCAGGATCTCAGGAGGCAGGTTCTCCTGCTCGATCGAATCCTCCGGAGCCAGAAGCTTGGCCCGCTCAATCGCGTTGTACAGCTGCCGCACGTTCCCCGGCCAGCTGTAACGCTCCAGCACATTCATCACCTTCTCGCTGATCGTCCAGTCGGACCCCAGGTTGTGCTCCACCAGCAACCTGACGTCCCCCGGCCGCTCCCGCAATGGCGGCAAATGAATCGTCAGCACGTTGATGCGGTAGTACAGATCCTCACGAAAACGTCCCTCGCGGACCTCCTTCTCCATGTCGCGGTTGGTCGCCGCGATGATCCGCACCCGTACCCGACGCTCCTTCACCGAACCGACTCGCCGCATCGTGCCGTCTTCCAGCACCCGCAATAACTTGGCCTGCAGCGGACCGGCAAGCTCTCCGACTTCGTCAATGAACAGCGTCCCGCCGTCCGCCACTTCGAACAGGCCAGGCTTCGTGGCGACCGCCCCGGTGAACGCACCCTTCTCGTGCCCGAACAACTCGCTCTCCAGCAGATGTTCGGGGAGCGCCGCACAATTGACTACCACCAGCGGCTTGTCCGCCAACGGGCTCGACTGATGCAGGGCTCGAGCTACCAGCTCCTTCCCCGTACCACTTTCTCCCTGAATCAGAATCGGCTTGTCCGAATTGGCCGTCCGTTCGATCAGCCGAAAGACGGCCTGCATCGCGGGACTTTCCCCGACGATGTCGGTCGGCGTCAGCTGTTGTTTGAGCGCCGCCCGCAACTGCTGGTTCTCTCGCGTCAATCGAGCCGACCGGACACATTTCTGCACGAGTCGGTCGAGATCCTTCAGACTGACCGGCTTCGTCAGAAATTCCGTCGCCCCCAGCTTCATCGCCTCAACAGCCGTCTCGATCGTTCCCTGCCCGGTCAACATGACGATTTCAGCTTCGTGGCCGCGCGATCGCAGCCGCTGCAGCACTTCCAGTCCGGAAATGCCGGGCATCATCATGTCGAGCACAACCACGTCGAAATTGCGCCGCTCGGCCAACTCCAACGCCTGCTCGCCCCGACTGCAGTCGCTCACCTGGTACCCCTGCCGCGAGAAGAACCGGACCATGTTGTCCCGCAACTCCTCGTCGTCGTCCACCAACAGCAGGTCAATCCCTTCGATCGCTTCCTTTTTTGCATCCTTGACTTCCCGTTCTCCCTCCACCACGGTCAGCTCCTTGTATCATTGAGTCCCAAACGCACACTGCGCGCCATTTCGCACGCCTCAACCCGACCGGTCGTCTGCACGTCTGGGCACTCTGGCCGCCTCAGCCTTCGACCAACCCCTCATTCTACAGAATGTTCACCCCACACTACTAGTATCGGGGCTTGGCAGCCGAGCCACCCGGGCGCGGATTGGCGGACAGTCCGCGTCCGATCCTCCGGCGGGCCCACACTCAGCGAACCAAGCCTAACTTCAGCAAACATTGTGCCGCTGTGGCGCAGCGCGCCAGGTCAAGTGGTTCCAGGCCGCACAGGCGACTGGCACCTGGAGGGCCGCCGCCAGCCCTGTTGACGCCCGCCTCTGTGTGCCCGACAGGCGAAAAACTCCGGGGATTATCGAAACTACTGGCCGGGCCCCCGCCGATCTGGCGAACCCGGGTACCCGGTTGGCACTTAAGTTGCTCCACCTTCCATCAGGAGTCGGTTGTGCGCGGCCGGCAAGGAGGCTCGGCGGCTGCGACGGCCCGAGGGTAGGGAATCGATTTCGATCACCGGCCTCAGGGAGGTCCTCAATGTGCACTACCACCGAAGATCAATTGAATTGGCACCCCGGAAGATTGGATCAGAAGACCGAAACGACACTGGTCATGCGCCGAGCTTACCGAGCTCTGGATAACGACCCCTGCTTTCGAGGCCGGAGCCGCTTGGTGCACCTGGAAATCGATGACGGAGTCGTGACGATCGAGGGACGAGTACCCAATCAGTTCCTGAAACACGCCGTGCAGAACGTGCTGCACCGCGTGGCAGGGATTCAGCGGGTGGTGAACCGGGTCCACGTGACCCCGGCTCACGGCGATCCCGGCTAGACCGAAGTCTGGACGATCCGCGGCGCTACTGCCAGCGCCGCGGATCGATTTCAGACTCCACCGAGAACCTTGCAGACACCGCAATCCCTACCGCGGCACGCCGAGGCCGAGGAAAATGATCACCCCAGTTGCAGAGCTGCTCCGCACTATGGCCGACCTGAAAGGAGTACCGGATCTGCTGGAGCAACTGCAGCAGCCCGGTTTTTTTGGCGACCATGATCCGCTGACCGAGGTGATTGAAACTCACATCTCGTGGGTCTTTCTGACCAGCCGCTTTGCGTACAAACTGAAAAAGCCGGTCCGGTTCGGATTCCTGGATTTCTCCACTCCGGACCGACGGCACCGAGCGTGTGTGGCCGAACTGCAGGTGAACCGACGCTTGGCGCCGACGACCTACCTGCAAGTCGTACCGCTGACCGTCGTCCCATCATCGGCCGTCGGTGCCGATATCCGACTGATGCACAGCAGCGTCGGCCCGGCGGTCGAACTCGACGGTCGAGGACCGGCCATCGATTGGGTGGTGAAGATGCAGCGTCTGCCGGCCGATAGGTCGCTCGACTACCTGCTGACTCATCAAGGGTTGACCGAGGCCCAATCGCATCGGCTGGTGAGATTCCTGGGCGATTTTTACGCTCGCCAGGCACCGCTAAGTCTCAACGCCGACCGCTTCCTGGCTCAGATTCGCGCGCATATCGACCAGAACCGAACCGATCTGGAAACACATCTTCCCGAGTGGCAGGACACGACCTTGCGGGTGCACGCCGCTCAGCGGCTCTTCACCGCCCTCGCGGCCGACGTCCTGGCTCGACGCGTCATCGACGGTCGGATCATCGACGGCCATGGGGACCTTCGTCCCGAACATATCTACCTGATGTCGCCCCCGGTTGTGATCGACTGCATCGAATTCGACGCCGGACTTCGTCAAAATGACATTGCCGATGAGCTGTCGTTCCTGGCGATGGAATGCGAACAACTGAATGCCGGCGAACTCGGCGAACGGATCCTCTCCGGGTACCAGCAGCGCAGCGGCGACGTGATCGCTCATGAAGTCATTGCGTTCTTCAAGTCGTACCGGGCGTGCGTTCGCGCCAAAGTCTGCGCGCTCCGCTGCCGACAGGAACTCGAACCCCGTCCGGCCAGTCCCAGTTCACCCGCTCCGCCAACCCCCTACCGTGGCCCCGACCCGGCATTGGCGCGGCGTCAGGCGGAACGGTACCTGGAGACGGCTCGCGACCTCATCCGACAATTCTCACCTCAGGTAATCGTCGCCATCACCGGCCTGATGGGATCGGGCAAGACGACACTGGCCACGGCCGTCGCCGAGCGACTTGACTGCAGCCGTTTCGGCACCGACGACGTGCGCCACGAACTGCACGCCGCAGCAGCTCACCCCACCACCTACGGCGCCGACGGCTATGCCATGGACCAGCGATTGCGGATCTACGACGCCGTCGCCGGCCGCGCTACGGCTGCCCTCGACCGACACGTCTGTGTCGTCGTCGACGGTACCTACAACACCCACGCCATGCAGGAAACTCTCTGTGCGGCGAGCCGCGCGACCGGCTCCGAAGTCCTCCTGGTCCGCTGCGATTGCCCCCCCGAGATTGCTCGAAATCGCGTCACACGCCGACTCCAGCTCGGCAACTCCAATTCGGCCGCTCAACCCGAATGGCTCGAACGACAAGCCCATGAATACGAACCCAGCCAGTTCGCTCATCAGTTGACCGTCGATGCCACCGCATCCATCGAAGATCAGGTCCACGCTGTCTTCGCAGCACTCAGCCAACTCTGGTCCGTCCACCGACACGTCCCCACATAGACGTAATCGCCACCACGCCATGGAGACGCGACTGAACGCAGTTCGGCGACAATCGGCTGATCGGCAGTCCTGGCTACCACCTGGTGACGTAAGCCGGATGACCGCGAATCGCTGGACAGAAGCCGTGAGCGGTAATGGTCTGATCGCTGTGTTGGCGAATCAGGGAACGCCGTCGGGTTTCCCTGAAGCGAGTCGAGGCGTCGTCATCGGCGAGAGACAGCTTACCGACTCGTAGCTCCCTCGGGTTCGGGCTCCAGGAATGGATCGGTCGGAGCTCCTGTGCGCCGTCCCTCGGCCTCTGCCATCGGGTCGCTCGCCACCCGACATCATGGTGAACGACATGATGAACTTGCTGACGGTCCACAGGGTTCACCTCCACGGCTTGGCAGGCTATGCCGACCCTACACGCGACTCGATTCTTTGCGCGTAGCGTCTGGAGCTCATTGGCCGTCGGAATTCCGTCTCCCGGCGAGTGGTTGAGCCCCGTGGCACACCTTTCCAGAGCCCGAGCCTGACAGAGCGCCGTGTCACGAACGCACTTGCCTCTCGCTGCCACGAAACTAATGTCCAATCAAATTCGCCCACAGATTCTGCCGCAGAGCCATCAAGATTAGCAATGCGGGGCGTGATTGCTCAGGATCACGAATGCCAGCCGACCTGAAGGGGCAACAGGAGTATTCCTCGACACAAAGACACAATGACCTTGCGATCTGTCGTCTGGCAGTCCCTCACGCACCGGCAACCGGCTCTCGGTCGCGGTGACTTGGTGAGCTGTTAACTTAGAGCAGCACTTCGCGGATCACGCGGGAGGGGTCGACGCCGGTCAGTCGAGCGTCCAGGCCCTGGAACTTGTGAGTGAACCGTTCGTGGTCGATCCCCAGCACGTGCAGCAGCGTGGCATGGAAATCCCGCACGTGGACCGGGTTTTCCACAATGTTGTATCCATACGGACACGTCTCGCCGTAGACAGTTCCGCCCCGCACGCCGCCACCCGCCATCCACATCGAAAAACAGCGCGGGTGATGATCCCGGCCGTAGTCGGTCGCCGTCAGTTTCCCCTGCGAATAGTTCGTGCGGCCGAACTCGCCCCCCCAGATCACCAGCGTATCGTCCAGCATCCCGCGCTCTTTCAGATCGTCCAGCAGCGCACCGGTCGGCTGGTCCGTCTCGCCACACTGAACCCGCATCCCATTCGGCACTCCACCATGATGGTCCCATCCCTGATGGTAGAGCTGAATGAATTTCACTCCCCGTTCCGCCAACCGACGCGCCAGCAGGCAATTCGATGCGAACGAACCAGGCGTCTTGGCCTGCGGTCCGTAGCGCTCAAACGTCGACTCCGGCTCGCTCGCCAGATCGGTCACTTCCGGAACACTGGTCTGCATCCGATAAGCCATCTCGTACTGGGCGATGCGGGCCGTCAGTTCGGTGTCGCCGGTCTGAGCCAGCTCGAGCTGATGGAGTTCGGCCAGCCGATCCAGCATCAGGCGACGACTGGAGGCGTCAATCCCCGGCGGATTGTCCAGATACAACACTGGCTCCTTGCCGGACCGGAACTGCACTCCCTGATGCCTCGGCGGCAGAAAACCGCTCCCCCACAGCCTGCTGTACAGTGGCTGGTCGACCTTGCCCTTGGTGATCAAGACCACGAAACTCGGCAGGTTCTCGTTGTCACTCCCCAGACCATAATGAACCCACGCCCCAATGCTCGGTCGACCAGATATCTGATTGCCGGTCTGCAGCATGGTGATCGCCGGGTCGTGGTTGATCGCCTCGGTGTACATCGACCGAATGATCGCCAGATCGTCGGCATGCCGGGCAGTGTGCGGCAACAGCTCGCTGAACCACGCCCCACCCTGACCATGCTGAGCGAATTTGAAGATCGAACCGGCCAGCGGCAGCGTCGCCTGATTGCCCGACATGCCCGTCAACCGTTGGCCACGACGGACGGAATCGGGAAGCGGCTGCCCCTGCTGCTCGTTCAACAATGGCTTGTAGTCAAACGTCTCCAGCTGAGACGGCCCGCCAGCCATGAAGAGATAAATCACCCGCTTGGCGGTGGGCCGATGATGAGTCGGATTCAGTACCCCAGCCGACGGCACGCCGACGCCTGCCCCGGAAGAAGAACTCCCTGACGCTCCCGCGCCCTCGTCGGCCAGACTCCGACCAGCATCCCGGCTCCACAGATCGGCCAGCGCGATGCCACCCAGCCCCATGCCGGTGCGGAACAGCCAATGCCGCCGGTCACTCTGTCCCGACGTCGGATCATTCCATCCGTTCATAAACCGCCCCTCACCATCTCAAGTACTCATCACTTCAACAACCACGGCCTGACCAGACACCGACTTATCCAATCGTCCTATCCAATCGTCCTATCCAATCGTCCTATCCAATCGTCCTATCCAATCGACTTATCCCATCAGCGTTTCATCACGAACTCGTCGAAACACATCAGCAACTCGGCCACGACCGTCGTCGCCGCCACATCGGCCGGATTGAGCTGAGTGTCGCGAGGATGCTGCCCTACTGCCAGAAACGACTCGGCCGCCGCACCGTTACCCTGAAAATACGCCAGCTGTTCCTGATACGTTCGTTCGACCACCTTCAGCTCCTCGGGCGACAGCGGGCGGGTCAGCAGCCGCAGCGACAAGTCGTCCCAGCGCTGAGCCGGCTGAGCAGGCTGGTCGCGCACGGACCGTTCAGCCAACACGCGACACGCTTCCACAAATTGCGGATCGTTCAGCAACACCAGGGCCTGCAGCGGCGTGGTGGTCACTTCGCGCCGAGCGGTGCACGTTTCTCGACTGGTCGCGTCAAACGTCAACATATTGGGGGGCGGGGCGGTGCGGCGCCAGAATGTGTAGAGACTCCGCCGATAGACCCCGTCGCCCTGCGATTGATGGTAGGTCTTCCCCGTCCCGGCCTCTTCCCACACACCGGCTGGCTGATAAGGCATCACACTCGGCCCACCAACCGTCGGCACCAACAGTTCGGCCGCGGCCAAGGCGCCATCGCGAACCTGTTCGGCTGACAACCGGTACCGCGGCCCACGTGCCAGCCAGCGGTTGTCAGGGTCGCTCTGCAGCCATTCCATCTGCCTCGGCTGACTCGACTGCCGATAGGCCGCCGACAATACGATCTGCCGACAAAGTCGTTTGACGTCCCAGCCATGATCCATGAAGTCGCGGGCTAACCAGTCGAGCAGCTCTGGATGCGTCGGAGGCTGCCCCTGACTCCCGAAATCTTCCAGACTGGCCACAATCCCGCGCCCAAAAAAGACTTGCCAGAATCGATTCACCGCCACTCGACTGACCAGCGGATTCGTGTCGCTCACCAACCATTCGGCCAACTGGCGCCGATCCCGCTCGGCAACCGGCGGGAGATCGAGCCCGGCGGCGGAGATCAGCATCATCGGCGGACGAGCTTCCACGGGTTCGCTCGGCGAATCGTAGGCGCCCCGAGCGAGAACCCGCGTCGTTCTGGGCTGCTTGGCCGGGGACATCGCCATGACTTGCCGCACCTGAGTTACCAGCTCATTCTCCGACTTCCGAACCGTCACCAGGCGCTCCCACGCCGAATCGTACGCTGGGTTACCCCGCAGGCTCAACGAGTCAAAGTCCTGCCCGGCCGACGCCACCGCCGCCTCCCGCCGTTCCGATGCGATCGCACTGACCGACGCAAACAGACTGGCCATTTCCATCGGACTCAACTGCCGATCGAACACCTGCAGCTCATCCATCACGCCATCGCGAAACCCAATGTCGCGGAATCGAGCCCCTAACGAAAAACCGACTTGCCCGGCACTCGAATCGCCCCACTCCGAGCGATGCAGAATGTCGCGACTCAACTGATCTCGGTCCACTCGGACCGGAATCGACTGGCCGTTAACATACAGCTTCACACCAGCCGCTCGGCTGCTGCCGTCATACACCACTCCCAGGTGAGTCCACTCGTGGACTGGAATCGGTTCCAGGGCCTCCACGCGAATTGCATCGCCCGGCCAGAAGTGGATCAGCGAAAACTGCGGCCGGCCTTCTTCCAGGACCAGCTGCAAACCACGAAACGCTGAATCTTCGGCCGCCACCGACTGATGGGCGATTACGACGCGATGAGCATGCTCGGCAGGCTTAACCCACAAACTGATCGAAAATGCATCACGGCGCCCCAGCTGCCGCCGCCCGTCGTCACCGCTGACATTGGCCGGTCCCGCCAGCGTGAACGAAACGGCATCGTCACCGTTGAACTTGGTCGCTTGACCCACCACGCCACTTTCTGTCCCCTCCAACGGGAATGACCAGGGAGTTGTCGGAGGTGCGACTTGCGGAGCTGCCGGCCGCCCGTTTGCCAACCAGGCCTCACGGCCCTGCTCCACCAGACGGCTCAGTTCCGACTCGGCCGCGGTAATCTGCTGCAACAGCTCCTGGTGCCGAGCCTGCTGGTCGCCCGAGTAAAGCAGCAGCGCAGGAGTCGGAGTGGCCGAAGTGAAGTGCGAATACAGCCCGTGCTCGTCGATATTCGCAAAGTACGACGCCAGCGAATAGAAATCCTGCTGCGTGAGCGGATCGTACTTGTGATCGTGACAACGGGAACATTCCAGAGTCAGACCCAGCAGCGCGGTACCGGCTGTCACCGTCCGGTCGGCTACGTAGACTTGCCGGAACTCCTCCTCAATACTCCCGCCCTCATTCGTCTGACGATGCAATCGATTGAAGGTCGTTGCCAGTCGCTGGTCTTGCGTCGCACCGGGCATCAGATCGCCGGCCACCTGCCAGCGTATGAAATCGTTGTAGGGGAGATTCTGATTGAAGGCGCGGATCACCCAGTCTCGCCACGGCCACACCTCCATGTTGACATCGGCCTGATAGCCAAACGTGTCGGCATAGCGGGCCACGTCGAGCCACACCGAGGCCATCCGCTCGCCAAAGCTGTCCATCGCCAACAGCCGCTCCACCATCTTTTCGTAAGCGCCGTCGGACGTGTCGGCGAGAAAGTCGCGAATCTCATCGCGGGTCGGCGGCAAACCAGTCAAGTCGAATCGCACTCGCCGCAACCAGCGCAACTTTTCCGCCTCAGCGGCTGGCTCCATCTGGTGAGCCACGATACCGGCCAGCACCAACCGATCGAGGTCGCTTCGGGGCCAATTCGACCAGCGTGAGTCGGCAACCGGCACCGGGATCTGCTTGGGGACGGGGACAAACGCCCAATGCGGCTGATACTCGGCGCCACTCTCAATCCACGCCCGCAACAGCTCAAGCTGCTCAGCCGTCAGCTTCTTGCCGGTCTTGGGCGGAGGCATCACCTGGTCAGGGTCGGCCGAAGTGATTCGGTCGACCAGCGTGCTGCTGTGAGCATCCCGGGCGACGATCGCGCCGGCGGCCAGCGCCGCATCACGCTGATCCAGACGCAGATCGGCTTGCCGCGCATGCTTGTCAGGCCCGTGACAGGCAAAGCAATTGTCGGACAGTATCGGTCGGATCTGACCGTTAAAGCTGATCGCAACCGGCTCGGCGGCGGCCACAGGCACACGGGTAGCCACAACCAGTATCAGACCAACGGCCCAACGCAGGCCCCTGGATAATTCGGCGTCTGACATCTTGGGGTCCAGGTAGGCAGGACTCGGAAGGTGGATCGACAACCCCCGTCATTATACTCCAGCTCACCCCCCCATTCCACGTCCGAGCGTCCCACCCCACTCCCCCATCCTGGTCGACCTTCCGCCAAAAAAAGAACGCCGCTCAGCCCAGCAGGCCAAACGGCGTTCCCGCCTGAATCGATTCGATTTCCGGAACTGTCAGGTTCCCTGGGAGCCCCCATCTTTGTCTTTGGCGTTCGATTCCTGCTGCGACGCCTGAGCCAGCATTCCCAGCCTGGCCAGCGCATCGGGTGGGATCCGCAAGGAGTTCTCGACACTATGGTTTTCGTTCCTGTAGTTTTCGTTCTGCATGTACTCAACCCTCCTGAACTCGTCCACCAGAAAGACCGTCTGACACCCTACATTCCACGAGCGGCACACACCCCTTTCTCCCTTCACCGCTCGTCGCCCCTTGACTCCTGCGAGTCTAACAATTCCTGCGAATCCGCCAAGAAAAAAACACTCTCCACTGTGGGATTCCAGCCTGACGACTTCCAGTTCTGCCGCGTTGGCAAACCGTGCCGATTCTGACACCGTCGTCAGCGATGCTGGCAGTCCGTTACAGCACCTGGTCGAGCCAAGCGTAGACTTCGGCGCGAGTAGCGTCGGGGAAAGAATGAGCCGCGTCGGGATAGCGGACCTGCACAGCGTCCGGACGAGCGTACAGCTCGTAGACCGGCCGCACCGCCTCGATGCACTTTTCCACTCCACGCACCTCGAAGTTACTGTCGCCTCGCGGAGCGCTGACAAACAGCGGCCGAGGCGCGATCATCCCCAACACTTCGGGAAAATCAAACGGCATTCGTTCCGGTTCACCACCAAACTTATCGCGAATCCGCGGCATGTACCGATCGCTGGTCCAGCCTTTCAAGTTACCGCCGTAGTAATCGGCAAATGCCGTGAACCCACAGCTCGTGACCACCGCTCGCAACCTCTGGTCAAACGCCGCCGTGAACAGACTGTTGTGTCCACCCAGCGAATGGCCGATACATCCGATCCGGTTCGGATCGACCTGCGGCAGACTCTCCAGCAGATCGACCGCGCGGTGATTGTCCCAGATCGCCCGCATCGTACCGCTGACATACGAATTCTGTGGCGAGCCGAAGTCGATCGCATACTCACCAAAGCTCGGGTAGTCGGGCGCCAGGACCACATAACCGCGATCCGCCAGCTCGACGGCATACGATCGCCCAGGATCGTTCCCCTGGCCAGCGATAATGTCCTTGCCCAGCGGACTCGTCGGGTGCAGACACAACATCGCTCGGCCATCCGCCAACTCGCCCCGCGGCAGGTAAAGGTAAGCCGGCACGCGGTGCGATGCGTCGGCCTGAAAGCTGATCTGACGCCGTACCCACCGCGGTGTCTCCAGTTCCTCCGTGACTTGGACTTCCAGCGGCACGCGATCAGCCGACGTCGGCAACGTTCCCATCACCTCTTCCATCCCCAAACGGATGTGCCAGCGTCGGCGGCCCCAATCGAGCGTGTTGGTGATGGCGCGCCCCGAATCGCTCGCCCCACCCGGCTCAATCAGTTCCAGCAACCGGTCATGCCGGTATCCGCTCGGCATTTTCGCCGATTCCACCAACTCCGTCGGCCGAATCTCAACCGCCGGTGCCGAACTCGCCGCGGTCAAACGGAGGTTCTCGAACCAACAGAGCCCAGAACGAGCTGATGCGACCAGATCGAGATCGCCGTCTGCATCGACGTCGTCGCATTTCGGATCAAGATCCATCCCCCACGGGCCACCGTGAGTCAAATCTTGAGAATGCCAAGTCCTCGATGGGCCGTCCCAGCGATAGATCACGATGCGCAGCGGATCGGTCTCGCCCGGATCGCGACCGTCATGACCAAGATAGCGTCGCCCGGCAATCAGCTCAGCGCGACCGTCGCCGTCCAAATCCCCGGCCAGCGGCGCATGGACCTGCGAAATCGTCGTATCGATCACCTGCAACACCCAATCACGCCGTCCGTCGACGACACGTTGTTCGAGCCAATACAAACCGATGTCGTGGCCACGCCCCCACACAAGATCGGCGTCAGCGTCTCCGTCGACGTCCAGAACCAGAATTGGCACCGAAGCGTCACGGTGAAGCCGAAACTCTTCCAGCCACGTCCAGCGAATACCGTCCGCCTGCCGATCCTGACGCGCCCACCCGCGCGGCCCCACGATGTCCACGTCGCCGTCGCCGTCCAAATCGCCCGCCCCCAGCCCATGACCGGCCAGCTGCCGTGGAAGCTCATGCCGAACCCACTTCGCCGATTCGGTACCAGCACCAGGCTCAGCAGCGTTACCAGGTTCAGCAGCGTTACCAGCGGTGGCACCCGCAGGTTGCTGCAGCTGATACCAGGCCGCGAAGTCGGCGCCGTTCGGCAAAACATCGAGCGATCGGTCGCCGTCGATGTCAACGAGCCGACCCGTCTCGCTCGCCCCCGGCCGATCAATCTCGTGCCGCTGCCACTCCGCGACTGCTCGACCCGGGTTGCGCACCCAGTACAACGATTCACTCCGATAATTGACACTGACCAGATCCAACCAGCCGTCCCGGTCGACGTCCAGCGGCAGATTCGAGTAATCGTCGAACCGCCCTCGAATCTCAGCCACGTCACGAAACGACTCGGCCCGCCACTGCGGACCCCGATAACGATAGGCCCCGGAAACGATCTCCGCTTGGCCATCCCGATCGAAGTCTGCTACCGCGGCCGAGCTGAATCGTGAATCGGCATTCAGCACGTGCTGCCGAAAGACCAACGCACCATCGACCGTCCGATCGTGCGGCTCAGCGGCCTGCCCGGCGGCACTCAGCCCTCCGACAAGCCATCCCAGACCTGCCAGCCAGCACACCACCGCAAAACGTGCACTCCAGCAGTAGCTCATCGGTGACCTCGTCGCATCGAATTTACTTGCCCTGCTGCTTGCTCCGACGCAGCGAACCGAACTTTGGATTAGGAGCGACCAATTGACCGTAGAGCTCGGGCCGACGGTCCTCAAACCTGTCGATCTCATGCAGCTCCGGCACTCGCACAATATGCTTGTTCCGCGCCAACTGCAAATCGCACTCGGCCATCAATGTCACTTCTTCCACGTCCCCCGCAGCGGCCATCAGATTGCCGTGAACATTGCAGATCCGGCTGCGACCAATAAATCGAAAACCGTGCTCCGTCCCAACTCGATTCACCGCCAGATAAAAAAGATGATTCTCCAGCGCCCGAGCCGGCACCATGAATTCCGCCGTACATTCAGCGCCCGGGGGCCAATTCGTCGGCAACACAATCAAGTCGGCTCCCAGCAGAGCCAGACTGCGAGCCGCTTCGGGAAACGCCAAGTCGTAGCAGATGTTCATGCCGATTCGCCCCACCTGAGTCTCCCAGACCCGGTAGGGATCTCGCCCCGGCGTCGTAAAGCGGTCGACTCCCAAATACGGTAAGTGCGTCTTGCGATACGTGCCGATGTATCCTTCAGGACCGACCAGCGCGCACGCGTTGTACAGGTCGTCGCCGGCCCGCTCCAGCGTCCCAAACACCACATAGGCCCCCGTCTGACGACAGAGCGCCGAAAAATACTCGGTGCTCGGACCGGGAAGCGTCTCAGCGACCCGCACCGCTTCGTCCCGGCTGTCGAAACAGTAGCCCGTCACACTGCATTCGGGAAACGCCACCACCCGAGCCCCTGCAGCGGCCGCAAGCTCCAGCTTCTGGCCCATCATCTGGCGATTGGCGTCCGGCTGAGCAAACTTCAGATCCGTCTGCACAGCGGCAATTTTCGTCGTGGTACTCATATCAAAATCGCTCTCGAAATCCTGCGTCTATTCCCGTTGGTGCACCCCACCGCTCGAACTTACCCCAACGTTCTCCCCTGTGCCAGATCACCAGTGCCGAATTCCCCAGGATCGGGTCCGTTCCGGTCATCACAGGTTCGTCGCAGGTCAGTTTCGTGGAAGATTTTTTAACGCAGGGGGCGCAGGAGGCACAGGAGGTTTCAACGCTGAGGACGCAGAGATGATACGGAGATGTTGCGGAGATGTTGCGGAGATGTTGCGGAGATGTTGGAGTGGTGGACGCAAGTCGGTTTGGTTCGGTGTGGGTGAGCTACACGGTGCGGCCTAGAATCATGAGATCGCGCGGTGTGCCGTCCAGTCGAGCGACGGCCGGCAGGTGCCCCCAGTCGCCGAATCCGTGGCTGCGAAACAGACGCAGACTCGGCTCGTTATGGCCAAAGATAAATGCCAACAGATTTTCCAGCTGCAGGTCCGACGCTCGTTCGATCGCGTGGACCAACATCAACCGGCCCAAGCCCTGACGCTGGCAGTCGTGCGCCACGTACAGACTCAGCTCGGCCGTCGCTCGATACGCCGGCCGGCCATAGAATCGCTCAAAGCTCTGCCAGCTGACAATCCGGCCGTCGCGTTCCACCACAAACAGCGGGTGCGTCGACGGATCGTGACGCTCGAACCATTCCCGCCGCTGATCGACCGTCACGGGCTCAGTATCCGCCGTGGCCAGACGACCTGGTATCGACGCGTTGTAGATGGCGACGATTTGCCGCAAATCGTCACGGACGGCCAGCCGTATCGTCCCCTGATTACGCTCGCCGGTTCCCATCACAGGGTCGCTCCCGTCCTGTACCGCTCAGGGCAGTCGCCCTACTCGTCATTCACCAATTGCGATCGACAATCACTCGACCACCTTCACTTGCAAGTCACCACGACGCTGGCTCCTGTCGATCACCACTTGCAACGTATGCGAGCCGGCTGACAGCTCTCGAGCCTGCAGATCGGCCGCTGAGATCGGGTTGCCGTCCAGCCAGAATCGCAATCCCGCATCGGCTCCGACCAGCTGCAATTTCACACGCACCGATTCGCTAACATCCACGCTGGACCGCAGAAAACTCCACGCCGGTTCACCGGGCCGCACCTGCACGCGTGCCAGCTCGTCGACCGGCACCTCGCCATTCACACGAGCGGCCAGCGGCAACCAGACCAGCTGATCGGGATTGGCCATCAGAAACTCGACGCCCAGCCGAGCGACTGCGGCCACATCCGCAGGGCTGGCACCCGCCGTTTCCCAGCTCCGCAAGTAACGCTGCGTCGGCAAAGCGTACGGGCCGCTCTTGCCCAACTCGCTCAGAAACCTGACCAAGTCGCGCAGTTCGGTATCGGTCAGGGCGTCGGTCAGCCCGGCCGGCATCAGGCTTCCTCCGTCCTGCTGCTCATCGATGTCATCCAGCGGCACTTCCACCACTTGATTCTCGGCGTTGCGCAGGATCAGTGCCGACTGCGATTGTCGTAACTTGATACCACCGAGGATCTGCCCGTCTTTGGTCACGACAATCTGGCTGTGATAGTTCTCTTTGATCTTGCGGTTGGGATCGAGCAATGAATCCAGCAGATAATCAACCGGTGCACTCGCCCCCACGCTGGCCAACTCCGGTCCCACGGCACCACCGGCGGAGCCGATCGCATGGCATTTCAGGCAGTTCATCGCCGTGCGCCGGAAAATCGATTCGCCCACCCCTGGATCTCCCTCTTCCAGCACACTTCGCAAGAATGCCTCGCGCTGGGCAGCCGTCCAGTGCTTGCGGGGCTGGTCGAGTCGGCCGGCGGTCGACAGGGCGGCCGCAAGTCCCGGCTCCTGCCGCCCAGTGCTCTCCAGCGCTCGTAGAGCCAGTCGCGCTGCGTCCTGCCGAATCTGCTGATCGGCCAAGGCGTCACTCAGCCGCCGTGCACCATCGCGATGCCGGATCAGCCCCAGCACCAGATCTTGCGAATCGGTGTCGATCGACTGGTCACCCAGCCACTGCACGGCCAACTTGGCTGCCGCCGGTAAATCGTGGTCACTCAACGCCACTACGGCGGCACCACGCAGCTCGGCACCTGCATCACTGGCCGCGAACTCCCGCAGCCAATTCTGATCCTGTTCACTCCCCACTCGCCCCAGCGCTGCAATCGCCGCGCGTCGCACCAGTTGGCTGTCCGACTCCTGGGCCAATCGGCGCACTATCGGCAACATGGGCGCGCCATGCCATTGACCAATCCCCTGCAACGCGGCTACTTGCAGCGATTCGTCAGCTCCTTCAATCAGCGCCGTCCATTTTGACCAGTCGATATCGCCGACCGATGGCCGTTTCAATAACTCCGTCAGCACTGCCAATTTCACGTCGCCAGCCGAATCCTGTGACGTCAGCTGCTGCCAGACCGGCGCTAACTGGTCCGGCGCCGCCAATCGCGACAGCGTAACCAGCAGTGATCGGCGAGCGGCCGCATCGAGTTTCGGGCCGTCCAACATCTTCACCAGCATCGGTACCACATCCGCTCGATCGACCGCCTGCAAAGCATAGATCCAGTGATCGAGCCGTTGAGCCAAGTCCCAGTGACCTCGTT
Source organism: Pirellulales bacterium (assembly GCA_046349895.1). Classification (GTDB taxonomy): domain Bacteria; phylum Planctomycetota; class Planctomycetia; order Pirellulales; family Pirellulaceae; genus JAXMBJ01. The sequence continues at coordinate 526,139 of JAXMBJ010000006.1, forward strand.
CCAGAGCGGGCACCCAGATGTCCTGCAGATCGTTCACCGTCCGCCACAGCGCAAACTCCAGAAACCGATCCATCGGCTGATCCAATACCTCCAGCGCCAAACCGCAGGCAGCCGGGTCCGACGATCCGCTCAACGCCCGCACCGCCTCCAGCCGCACTCGAGGATGTTCGTCGCGAACGAGTGTCGCCAGGCGCTGCAAGCCGTTCGGCAGATCCTCGAGCCGCTGCCCGACCACTCGAGTGGCGCCGGCGCGAACACGGAAGTCGGTATCGGACAGCAACGAATCGTACAGTTCACTGTCGTCGTGCTCCAACGAGGTCAGCAACCAGAGAGCCTCCAGCCGATAGCGTGACTGAGTCAACTCGGCCGGCAACGCGCGCCACCAGGCCCGCACGGGCTCCACCACAGCCTGCCCACGATTGCCGAGCGCCAACTTCGCCTGTTCCCGCCGCCAACGTTCTTCAGATTTCAGCCACTCCAGTAACTCCTCGTTCGACCGATCGACCACCGGCTCCACAGGCACCACGGCTCGGTCTCGATAAGTAACTCGCCAGATTCGACCGTGCACATGATCGCGCCGCGGATCGCGGAAATCGACCTCCCCGTGCTGGATGATCGGGTTGTACCAGTCGGCGATATAGATCGCTCCATCAGGACCCTGTTTGACATCGATCGGCCGGAACGCCACGTGCCGCGTTTTGATCAGCTCGTCCAGCTCCCGCGCCGAAAAGCCGCTCCCATCGTCGCGGACTTCGTACCGACAGACTCGATGCGCTCGGAAGTCGTTGGCAATCAGATTGCCACGCCACTCCGGCGGCAAGTGCTCGCCCCCCAGCAGCTCCAGCCCGCACAGCTTCGGCTTGCCCGGGTTCAATCCGTTCAACACGCGCCGAGCGCCCGGCGATGTGACGCCGACAAATCCCGGGAAGATGAAGTTGATACCGTCGCCCCCCGCGCCGTCGGTCGCAAACGTCTGACCGTAGTCATCCCAGGCCGTTCCCCAGGGATTCACCAACCCCAACGCGAACGTCTGCAACCGCAGCGATCGGGGTTGAAAATCCCAGATTCCACCGCCATTCATGCGCCGCACTCCCCACGGCGTCTCGATATGGCTGTGGATGTAGATTGACTGATTCATGTACATTCGCAGGTCGGGTCCCCAACGGAACGTATGCAGAATGTGGTGCGTATCCTCGGTACCGAATCCCGACAACACGACCTGACGCCGGTCGCTTCGTCCGTCTCCATCCGTATCTTCCAGATAGAGCAGTTCCGTGCTGTTGGCGACATAGGCCCCGCGGCCGCTCGGCAACACGGCTGTCGGAATCAGCAATCCATCTTCAAAGACGGTCGTCGTATCCGCTCGTCCGTCACGATTGTCATCCGACAGCACAATCACCTTGTCGTTGGCCGTCTCACCTGGCTTGATCTGGGGATATACCGAACTCGACGCAATCCACAGCCGGCCGAGATGATCGAAATTCATCTGAATCGGCTTGGCCAACAACGGATCGGCCGCATAGAGATTCACTTCAAACCCCGGCGCCAGCTCGAACGATGTCCGTTCCAGCTCGGGATCTGGGTCGGGGATCTCCTGCAGCTCTCGTTGAGCCCATAAGTTCGCTCCCGAGATCAACCAGCACAGCACCGACGCCCAGGCAATCACCCGGCAGCTCGCGCCAAATCTCCAGGTCAAATTCAGTTCCATATCCCCGACTTTCAACGACGGACAGAATAACTCAGGACGCGGAACAGTTACCGAACCACCGGCTGCCATATCCACCGGTGCGACCGCGGTTGACTGAGCGTGACAATCTCGTCTTCGGCGGCCCGGATCAGCGGATCAAATTGAGGAATCTCCACCGCGTTGTTCCCTTGCTCATGCTTGCGGAACAGAAACAGATAAGTTTCGTTCTGTGGCCGCCAGCGATGAAAAAAGAGCTCGTTTTTGCGGACGATCAATCGACGCAGCTCTTCAGCCTGCTCAAAATCGGGTCCCGACCGCAACACGACTCCAGTTCCCCACTCCGCAGCCGAGGCCACGCGCTGGCGGACACCGTCAATCGTCAGCTCGTAGTTACCCTCCGCCAGACCGTGAATGCGAACCCATTGGGCGCCCGGCCCATCAGCTGCCGCGGAACCGTCCGTCGGCGATGATGCGTCGGCACCCGACGTGTACGGCAGACGTTGACTGGTCAGCACCAGCTCCACTCGGTTCGGCTCGAACTTCGCCGCCTGCACACTCGCTCCCCCAGCATCGTAGGCCCCCACCGCGGCGTCGATATCGAGTTTCCAGTCGAGAGGCTGGAGGCCGAGCTGTTCGGCCAGCATGGCCCCGGTACGAAAATATCCATAAGGACTCAGATGGATCCCGTTCTCGGTCCAGTGATGACCGGGCGAATCAATCGACTCCTGGGGCTGAGCCAGATCGACGTAACGCAGCCCGTCTCGCTCGGCCACGCGTCGAATCGTGTCACGGTAGAGCTGCCGATCAGCGTTCGCCGATCCCGGCTCGGGCAACGGTTGTCCCAAGTTCTCGTGTTGAATCGGTGAGACCAGAACGATCTGCGCGCCGGTCGGGGCCAGGGCCAGCAGCAGTCGATCCAAGTGGGCGACGAACGCGTCCAGCCCAGCCTGACCGGCAAACGATTCGTTGGCGCCGTAGGCCACGAAAATCACGGTCGGCTCGAGACTGTGAGTCTGCACCTCCAGATCGCGGAAGCCATCCGCTTCGGTGCCGAACCGAGCTCGAGCGACACCGGTCACCGTGTCGCCACTCCAACCCAGATTCCGAAACACAATCCGCCGACCGGGAAACTGGCTCGTCAATCGCGACTCCCAGTACCCCGACTGCGGCTCACGCTCAATCATCGTCGCGCCGAGCCATACCACGCGGTCGCCATCCTTCAACTCCAGCGACCGAGCGATATCGTCTGCCGACAGCCGACGAACTCCACCCAGCCGTTCGGCCAACTGCGGCTGGCTACCCCAAGGCTCAGTGGTCGGGAAGGGCCCAAACGCGACCGCCGGACGACAGTCATGAGTCAATCCGGCGCGAGGGTCCCACGTCCCCGCCTTTTGCACGGCCGCCTGCCAGCTGCCGTCGCTGACCAACTCACACTCTCCCGAACTACCTCGCACGATCAGTTTCACGAGCAGACCGGCTGGCCCCTGATCATTGCCCGCCACGACATGGATCACGTTCTCGCCGTCGCGCAAAGCCGCGGCGACGTCGTAACGGTCAATCTGTTGCCACTGGTGACCGATCCCGATCAGACGATCGTTGATCCGCAATACGTAGCGGTCATCGCAGGCGATTTGCAGCTCGGCTGAGGTGATCGACCCGACGTCGCTGAGTGCAAACTTCCGCTGAAAGTGACATGCCTCCGGCTCCGCCACCGTCTGTCCCGTGTTGCTGGAAATGCCCCCCGCGCCCCAGATCCACTGCGCCGGCGGATCAACAGACGGCTCGGCATCCGGCTCAGCACCCCATGCCGTCGCCATAACGCACCACGCGCTGGCCACAGCGATCCAGATGCGACTCCAGCTGCGACGCTCGCCCACACCGACGTTCGCACTTACGGATCCCGTTGTCATCAGCTCGCTCTACTCTCTACTCTCTACTCTCTACTCTCTACTCTCTACTCTCTACTCTCTCACCCCCCTCTCGCCCGGTTCATTCAGACGGTCGCAGAAACTCGATACGTTTGGCCACATCGACGTTGGAGGAATGGTAGCTGTGGTAGAGGTTTCCCGAATCGAAGACGGTCTGGTGGATGAATTCCACGTCATCGGGACCGATGGCGTTGGTGAAGATGGGGAGCAGGTATTTGATGCCGGCGGTGGAGGGCTGCATCCGGACCGGATCGTAAAAGCTGGGGTGGACCGTCCGAGCGTGGATGACTCCCCATCGGTCGCGGAACGCATTGCAGGGATAGCTGTCGTAGAAGAAGCCGCGGTCGGCCGTCCATTGCAGTACGGCTACCCGATTCTGCTGGCGATCGTACAGCAGATCGACGGCGTGGCCGCCCAGCTGAGCGGCATGGAAGCGATCAAAGGCCAGCGGTCGACCACCCCGTTGAGTGTGACCGACTTTGCGGGTGAAAATGGCAGCGCTCGCCGAATCCTGTCGGTTCTGATGCCGGAAGAATTTATCGCCGATCCGCTCAATCAATTCCTGACGCAGATGATCGGCCGCTCCGGACAGGATCACGTTCCCGGCCGGATCGGTCGATGCTCGTTGAGCACCCAGCTCGTGGCCGGTCTCATCGACCACACCTTCGCCGCAGACGATCACGACGTTGTGCTGGACGTCGTAGATCTCCTTCACTCGCTCGACCAGTCGATCTATCTCGACCGGATACTCCGGCACCAGGATCAAATCGGGTTGGCCGTAGGCCGTGCCGAGTGCGATGTAACCGGAGTGCCGTCCCATCACTTCGATGATGGCGATTCGCCGATGGCTTTCGGCTGTCGTCCGGATGCGTCCCACGCCCGACGCTGACACAAACACCGCGGTGGCATATCCGGGCGTAGCGTAGTTGATCATCCGCTCGGGTGCGAACTCCACCTGTTCACGGACCAGCGGTCGATCGGTTCGAAAATAACGGTAGCCATCCTTCTCCGCCGGGTCAGCGACCCGATTCCACTTGTCGGATTCGCCCAGAAAGTTCAACCCCAAGTCGTTGTCGATCGTCTTGGGAGCGAGCACGGTGGGGATGCGTTCGGCCAGGGGCTGCATGCCGTTGAGCGTACCGTCGCCGCCGATGCAGACCAGCCCGTCGAGCCCCAGGCGGCGCAAACGCTCGCAGACTTCATCCAGCGTCTGCGGTTCATCAGGATCGATGTACCGCCGGGAAGCGCCGAGAATTGTCCCGCCCCGCGTCCAGTCCAGCTCGGGGATGCGAGTGAAGAGCGGATTGAGCCGAACGTGGGGGACGACCGGGTCGTACATGGCGTCGAACCCGCCCATCAGACCGATCACTTCCACGCCCAGCTGATTCGCCCGCTCCACGGCACCGTGGAGCGTCGCGTTGAGCGCCGGGGTGTCACCGCCAGCCGTCAGGATCCCGATTCGCTTCATCTTGAACCCGCCCGATCACGCCCCGAACACCAAACCAACTCGCTCGGCGCAACACCACTTGCGCCCAGCCCTAACGCGTCCACTCACCATTACGCGTCGCCCGGCTCGGGCGACGCGGTCACTGACGAGCCCGTTCATGGCGCAGCGGCAGCCACGCACCATTCTGCTGGCTGCTGGCCACGCACTGCTGGATGAAATACATCCCTTCCACGCCGTCGTGCACGTTCGGATAGACCGTGTCACGCTTTTCAAACGACTTGCCCGTCGCTCGCAAAGCCATGGCGTCATACGCCGCGCGATAAACGTTCGCGAAGGCCTCGAAGAAAGCTTCCGGATGTCCCGAGGGGAGACGACAAGCGGCTTTGCCGGCGTCGTTCATGAACGATGCGTTCGGATCTCGTGTGTAGAGCTGATGCGGATGCCCGTTGCGACGGACGACCAGCACGTTGGGCTCTTCCTGACGCCACTGCAGCGATCCCTTCGTCCCATCAATCTCGATGAACAGATCGTTCTCGCGACCATGGCTGATCTGAGACGCGGTGACAGTCGCCAGACCGCCATTAGCCAAGCGAATTACGGCTGTGCCGTAATCATCCAATCGGCGTCCTTCGACAAACGTCTTCAAGTGACAGCTGATCTCGGCCGGCAGAACACCGGTCATGTAACGAGCCAGGTTATATGCGTGCGTGGCGATGTCGCCGAAACAGCCGGCCGCTCCTGACCGCTTCGGATCGGTCCGCCAGGCGGCCTGCTTCTGCTCGTCGGCCTCCAGACGAGTCCGCAACCAGCCCTGGATGTAGTTCGATCGTACCGCGTTGATTTCTCCCAGCTCACCCGAGAGAACCATCTGACGAGCCTGGCGGACGAGCGGATAGCCGGTGTAGTTGTGACTGACCGCAAACACCACACCCGACTTGTCGACCACTCGCCCTAATTCCTCAGCCTCCGCCAGGTCAAATGTCATCGGCTTGTCGCAGATCACATTGAAACCGGCTTCCACAGCCGTCTTGGCAATCTCAAAATGCGTGTGGTTCGGCGTCGCTACCGACACGAAATCAACTCGCCGATCCGCGGGCAGCTTACTCTCCTTCTCGACCAGCTCTTGAATCGACGTGTAGGCTCGATCGGCTGAAATCGCGTAGTCAGGAGCCGACGCCTTGGCTCGCTCGGCATTCGACGACAACGCCCCCGCCACCAACTCCGCTCGATTGTCCAACACGGCCGCCGTGCAGTGCACTCGACCAATAAACGAACCCTGGCCGCCTCCGACCAATGCCATCCGCAGCTTGCGATTCAAATCACCGTTGGTCGCCATCGATTTCTCCCCCCTCACCCATAAATCATTCGAAAAATCATGCTCGATTTGCAGAGCCGTTGTATCAGAATCCGGACTCCCGGTCAGCCAGGGCTACGTCAGAAGTCGCCGCAAAAACCGTAACCAGTTGCCGTGGTAAATGCCGTCGATGTCGGCGTCGCTGTAGCCTCGATCGGCCAGTTTCCCGGACAACCGCTGCAGGTCCGAGATCGCCCGCACGTCCCGCGGAGTCTGCTCGTGACCGAACCCGCCGTCCAGGTCGCTGCCAATCGCCACATGCCGCGCCGAACCGGCCAGCTGACAGATGTGATCGACGTGATCCACCACCGCCTCCAGACCCACCACCTCGGGAAGCGTCTGGCCACGCACCCAGCCGGGATAGAGCATCCAGGCATCGAGCGCCATGCCAATCACCGCGTCGCGCCCCACCAACTGCTCGATCTGACCGTCCGTCAACTGCCGGTCGCCCGGCACCAGCGTCCGGCAGTTGTGATGACTGGCCAACACCGGACCGTCAAACCGCTCCAACGCCTCCGCCATGCTGCTGTCACTCAAGTGAGTCACGTCCAGCCCCACACCAAGCCGACCCATCGCCGCCAACAACTCGCGCCCCGCGTCGGTCAACGGACCGTCCACTCCCGTCCCCGCCGCATAGCGGCTGAACCCGTAATGAGCCGGACCGATCAGCCGCAGACCGGCCGATACCCAGTCAGCTAACTCGTCCGCCCCCAGAATCGGGTCCGCCCCCTCCATCGACAGCACCATGCCCACCGGACCGACCGACTCCCCTCCGCCGCGTCGGCACTGGTCCCAATGAGCGTCCAGCTCGGCTCGCGAACGCAACATCGTCATCTCGCCCAGCCGCTCCATCTGCCGGTACCAATCGAGCTGAGCGGTGGCCGCAGCATGGCAAGCCAGGGGAGTTCGGTAGTCCAGGTCAACTCGGCGATACGCTTTGCTGGGAGTGACCTGGCGACCGGAGCGGGCGAGGAGGGTGGCGATGACGATTCTGCAGTCGGCCTGGCGCAGCTCGGGTAGTGAGACGGTAGCCCGCCCACGGAACCGTCCGTCCTCCATGTCGGCTTCGACGGCATTGAGCTGTGTGAGTGGCAGGGTCAGATCGCGGTCGTAGAAGATGGCATTCCAAGCCAGGTCGAGATGTCCGTCGATGAGTGTTGGCATGGGAGTCCTGCGGGGCGCTGGGGGAGGCGTGTGGTGGGGTGGGGGGTGGGAGTTGGACCTGTGCAGCTCCGACGACCGGCGAGGAGTTTGATTGTGGAGCGAGTGCGGCGGCAGGTAAAGCCGGGCGGGGGGGTGAGCGGACGGGAACGGTGGCTTGAGCGGTGGCTGTGAGCCCATGGTGAAAAGACTTGTGAACCAGCCAGGCCGGACTTTACTTTTGACACGGAAACCGTTCTGATAGGGGACAGGTTAAGGAGCGAGCGCCTGAGAGTGGATGGACTTGCGACAGGTGTCATCTGGTGTGGGAATCTCTGGGACAAGATACGACGCCTGCTGGGCGAATAACATTTCCACGGCTCGCGTATTGGATGTCAAGACAGGTGTACGGCACAAGCCATTGCCAGCTGTGGTGTCAGTCGTGATCAGCGACTGAATCGTCTGAGCGCAATCGATTGCCGCTCAGTGGACCATGCCAGCGGACGGTGATGTCAGGCCACGCGGATAGGGATGTCCCGTTACACGGCAACTTGGATGCAGCAATTCTAAAGGAGTGTTCTATGGCGACTCATGCCCATGTATCGCGTGCTTACGTTGTTCACTTGCGTCACCAGCACCGTGAGCTGGATCGTTTGGCTTTGGATGCCGAGCAGATCATGCGGACGCATTGGAATCGAGGCCGTTCGGACCTCGGCCAATCTGGCGTGGCGATTGAAAAGTTGATCGCGTTGCGGGATCAGCTGGAGCGTCACTGCAATCAGGAATCAGCGGGGGGTTGCCTGGAGGACGCCGTCTGTGGCCGCCCTGAGCTGGCTCAAGCAGCCACGCGTTGGGAACAGGAGACTCGGTCGCTGATCGTCGACCTGACCGACCTGATTGACGGGATTCGCGGTCGCCGGATTGCCGTGGACGCAGGTGGGCGCCGATTCAGCGAATTAGCCGACCGGTTGCGTCAGCACCAGGCTGAGGAGAACCGATTGCTGGGTGAGGCCTACGGTCTGGAGATGGCGGACGGTAAAATCGTCCCGTAGTCATCTCACAGGCCCCTGGCTTTTTCACACCCCGTGCCCACGCTCAACTCCGCCGTCGGAACCACCGCTGACTCTCCCTCGGCTGTCGAACTCGATGATGTCAGCGTCAGTCTGCCGCAGGCCACGTTACTGCGGTCGATCAGCTGGCGGGTGCGTCGTGGGGCTCGGGGGGCGATCCTAGGTCCCAACGGCAGCGGCAAATCGACGCTGCTGCGAGTGATCACCGGCTACGGTCATTTGACCTCAGGTCACGCGTCGGTGCTGGGCCAGACGATCGGCCAGACGAACATCAACGAGCTGCGGCAGCGGCTGGGAATTGTCGATCCGCGTCTGGCGCGGTGGGTCGAACCGAAGATCACCGCGCTGGAGCTGGTCGCCGCCGGCTTCTACGCCAGCCTCACGCCCTACTACGACCAGCCGACGGACGCGGAACGTCAGCGGGGTCTGGAGTCGTTGCGAGAAGTCGGCTTGTCGGACCGCGCGGACCAGCAGTTCCTGACACTCTCGTCAGGCCAGCAGACTCGAGTCTGGCTGGCGCGAGCGATGGTGCACGGCCCCGATCTGCTGGTGCTGGACGAACCCACGGCCGACCTCGATCTGTTGGCGCGCGAAACGTTCCTGGGCACTTTGTCACAGATCGCCGCAGTTCGCCCCGAGCTGACCATGTTGATGGTCACCCATCACCTGGAAGATCTCCTCCCCAACACCTCCGACGTGCTGCTGTTGCGGCAGGGATCGGTCGTCGCGGCGGGACCTCCCGAGTCGGTCCTGAAGGCCGAAACGCTTTCAGCCACCTTCGATTGCCCGGTGCAGGTGACTCAACGAGCCGGTCGCTGGTCGTGGCATGTTTCGCCCCATGTCTGGAAATCGCTCGTCGACGGCGCCATCAGCGCCGAATGACGTGGCGTAGCAGCATGCTGCCGATGACAGCCAGGATGAGATTCCCCGACCAGACACTGCAGCTGGGCATGAGACCATCCTTGGCGTGATCGGCGCTGAGCGTCATCAGGGGGTAGTAGATCAGCAGGATGGGCAGGAAACAGGCGGCGAAGGTGGTGAAGTAATTCGTCGTCCGCAGCTTGACCGCCAGCGGAGCTCCGACGAGGACAAAACAGAAGCAGCTGAAGCCGTTCGACCAGCGCCGCCAGGGCTCGACCTTCAAACGCTGAACCCGGCTGCGCGACGTATGTAACTGAACCAGCTGTTCGTGCTGGCCGGCCGCCCCGACCTGCTCCAGCCGCCACATGGCCATGTCAAAGGCCGCCTGCGTTGCCATGGCTTCCCGGAGTTCGGCGAAATGAACCGTTTCCTGACGCAGTTCCCCGTTGATCTGGTGCAATGCGAAATCGGCCGCTCGGCGTACCTGCGGACCTTTGCGATGAACGTCGGTCAGCGGTATGACGAATTCATGCGGTGCATTGAACTGGTACGAATAGACGCCTTGCATCACCGACGCTTTTGTCAGCGTCATCCGTAACAGCCCCTTCGCGGCGTCCGCATACAATTCGGCTGATTGAGCGGAAATCGTGATCGGCTGGTCGTTCTCGGAATAGATGGCGATGTAGGGCTGAATCAGCAAATGGTCCTGCACGGACTTGACGCAGATGGAAAGTCGCCGAGTGGAATAGCTCTTCTGAACTCGCAAGACGCCGTAGACAATCTGCTCCAGCGACTCCATGGCGACGCGGCACATCCCCTCCCGACCCCACGTGGCAGCAATATCGCTCAGCTGCACCGCCAGAATACTCAACGCAAACGACAGCACCAGACCCGGAATGAAGACGACCCAGGGATTAATGCCCATCGATTTCAGAGCCACGATCTCGTTGTCAGCCGACATCCGACCATACACGGTACAGACTGCCAACAGAATGGTGGCAGGGACGGAAAACTGCAGAGCCTCGGGGAGCGCGAACGGAATCATCCGCATCACTGGCCCAAGCCCCATCCCCTCGCGAATGGCCTCGCGGATGATGCCGACCAGGACCATCAGCAGGGTAATGCTGAGCAACGTGAGTACGAAGACTGTGATGACCTCAAACAGAACGTATCGGGTGATGAGTTTCACTGTTATGACGGTCTGCAGGGAGTCATTTTCAAAGGTTCATTTAAGCGCCGAATGTGTCGATTCCAGAACCCAACCAGTCTCCCATGGATGGGTCCCCCCCACTGATTCGGCCGGACCATAGCAGAACCATGGCTGAGAGGTCAACTGATCCAATGCTGGCAGGGAATCCAGCCCTAGACCGGACTCCAACCCTAGATCGGTCACTCACGCTCCCAGCCCACGGCCGGGACGTGGAGTCACCCAAAAGGTGGAGAACAGTTCCGACGAACGTCCTAGGACGAATCGGGCAAACGGTCTTGACGTAGCAGGGAGGCACGAGTATTTACCCCACCACTCAATTTTTGCCCCCCCAAGGTTCTCAGCACCAACATGTACATCGACCCTAATCTGCCTCCTCCCAAGACGTTTTATGGCAAGTGTTTAAGGTTTGTGGAGCTCCGGCGAGTCCCCATCACGGTCGTACTGATTACGATCGTGATCGGGATTGATGTGTTCCGGCTGCAGCAACCGCATTTCATCCTGAACCTGAACGACCACGCCACTCAACTGGGACTGCTGCTGATTGCCAGCGGCCTGTTTCTGCGCAATTGGGCAGCCGGGACGCTGCTCAAGAACGACAAACTGGCCACCAGCGGACCGTACGCCTTGACGCGCAATCCGCTCTACCTCGGCTCGTTCTTGATGATGTTCGGATTCTGCACGCTGATCGGCGACTGGGACGACTTCGGCATCATCAGCCTGCTGATCGCCAGTCTCTACATCCCGGCCATCCGACGCGAACAGAAACGATTGCTTGACATCCATCAGGATGCCTGGCTGGAGTACTGCAATCAGACGCCCATGCTGTTGCCTCGACGTCTGAGCATTTCGCTCGAGGGCTGGTCGACCAGCAAGTGGCGGAAGAACAACGAGCACCGAGCGCTGTGGGGGACTGCTGTCGGCCTATTGGCCATGGCAGTCTGGTACGAAGTCGTCCAGCGTTGGGGACAATGAGTCACAGGCTGTTTCGCCAGCCCCCCCACATAACAGGAAGACTGATCGGCAATCGGTCATGACTTCGGATCGCTGACATTTCTCAGCCAGCTTTACGGCCGAACGCTGGGCTCAGCCAGCCGCGCGCGGCTGGCTGAGCGATCTCGGTCGTCTGCGATGATCCTTCCGTGATCACGGTCCAGCGGTCCACAGGCAGATTTTCAAATCGCTGCGTCTGATCCGATTTGGGCCAGTAGACTTCGACCAGCTCCACTTGTTCAGCCGCACCGATTCCAATCAATGGCTGCAGTGGATTGGCGCCGAATGTGGCTCCGCTATTCACCCAACGGTAAATCGAGCGGCTGGTGGTGCCATCTCGCAATTCGACTCGGATACGGGCCCCGATCGCCGCACGGTTCGATGTCGTGCCAATCAGCTTCACACCGATCCAATGGTGTCCGAAGCCAGGATTAGCGTAAAGCACATCGTAGAATCGGTCGCCCCGAAAGAACCCTCCCATCTGTTCAAAGACGTCGAGGTCGCCATCGGCATCAAAATCGGCCATCGCGATGCCGTGGCCTTTCTGAAGATGTCCCATACCCGCCGCTGAAGTCACATCCAGAAAACGCCTGCCGCCGTCATTCCGATAAAGAGCGTTCGGCATCAGCTCGTGGTATTCCGGCCAGCCCGTGCCGAGATAGAAATCGAGGAATCCGTCATTATCCAGATCGGCAAAGTTGGCTCCCATCGGATGATGGGGTTTGCGCAAATTCACTTGCTCAGCCACATCCCGAAACCCTTCCGCTCCGTCATTGCGGTAGAGCTTCGGCAAAACCGTCTTTCCCGGAACAGTACCGTGAAGGGCCTGTGACGCCAGTTCGGCAATACCGCCCGAGTAGGACGCCACAAACAGATCCAAATCGCCGTCATTGTCATAGTCCCAGAACCACGACGGGAAGCTGTGAACCGGCTCAGTGACGTTCATTTGCGGAGCGACATCTTCAAACGTGCCATCCTGCTGATTGTGATAGAGCCGATTGGGACCGCCGAAGTTGGAGACATACAGGTCGGGCCAGCGATCGCCATCGTAATCACCCCAGATCACCGACTTGGCCATCAACCCGTTCATAACACCGGCCTGAGCAGCCACGTCGACGAATTTCTCGTTCCCCTCGTTGCGGAACAGTGAACCGGGGGCCGGGTTTTCCGGCAGCCACTCGTGGCCCACATAGAGATCGAGGTCGCCGTCCAGATCGTAGTCCGCCCAGCTGGCAGTTTGAGTGGGATGGCTCACCACCGCCAATCCGCTGGCGTAACTCACGTCCACAAACGTCCCGTCGCCGTTGTTTCTCAACAGTGAACTGGGGACGCGTCCCTGTTGAACCAGCCAGCCACCACGCAACACCAGAATGTCCTGAAAGCCGTCGTTGTTGTAATCGGCCTGAATCAGATTCAATCCGCCGCAAATCTCGCGGAGATTGGCTCTTTCCGAACCATCCACAAACTTGCCATCGCGGTTCCAGAAAATACGCAGACTCTCCGACGGATCCCAGGATGAAACGACCAGATCGATCGTGCCGTCGTTGTTGAAGTCATCCGCGATTACGCCGCCCGCCAAGCTGAACGTATTGACCCCGTGCTCCTTGGCCACGTTCTCAAACCGCGGAAACTCCTGCTCCGAACTCAGAATCGACTCCGGAATTCGATACTCTGGCTCGACCTGCTGCGGATAGTCGCCCAAGGTCATGTGAGCGATGTTCAACAGCCACAGGGCCGACAGATGGAGCGTCGAGTCGGAGGGCGTGGTCCGCAACACCTGCCGAAAATAATCTCCGGCCCGCTCCGAACCCTCACGCTGCCGATGAATGGCCGCACCTTGAATCGGGACAATACAGCTTTCCGCAGTCACGCGCTGGCAACAGTTCTGAGTCTCACCCAATCGCAGGTAGGCCATGCCCATGTCAAACCGGAACTGCGTCACCGCTTCCGGCGGCAACGACTCGGTCGCCTCGGCCAGCAGTTTTTCAGCCTGATGCAGCGTCGCAATCGCCGACTCCTCGTCACCCTGATAGAGCTGAAGCTTGCCTTTGAGATAAAGCAGCGTCCAGCGTGCGCTGACCGGGGCTGTCGGTTCCAGTCCGTCCAGCCGGGCCGACACCTGATCCAATTTCGCGCGCCCGAGATAGATGTTGTCCTGCTGCGACTGAGTCCGGTAGACCGACAATCGGTCGATCATCCTCTGGTGACTCGCCTCTGGCGACATCGGCCGCCACCAGCTTCGGCTAGTCCAACCGAAAATCGCCGCCAAACCGATCAGCACTCCGCCGATCGCCAGCAACTGCCGGCGGCGATGCGACCGGACGTCCGTCGAGTCGCGCCGATTCGAGTCTGCCATCATTCAGCTCCATGGATTCTGGCGCCCGGGCCGTCAGCCCTCACGCTTGCCCGCCCGATAGATTACTTGACTTCCCGCTCATATCGTAAGCCGGCTGCCCGATGTCCGCGCCCTCGGCGGTGAAAACTCCTGCGCCCGCTCGCGCCCCCTGCATCCCCAAAAAGCCGCCCCGAACGGTGCTGCCAACGATAGCACAGCAGTCCCGATTTCGGGGGTCCTGTTACCAATCGAGCTTGTTGCCGGCCGATCAATGAAGTACAGGGAGGGGCCGCGTCAGTGTCGGCAAGGAAGCCGCTCGGCCCCGCAGCCGGTAAATCTGCTTCGCCGCACAACCAGGGAAGGAACCCGTCCGTGATCCTGAACGAACGTCGCCTGCCAGTCGCCGTCGCGTTGCCGCTGTTCGGCCCCCTGATACTGGTCGGTTCCGCGTGGCTGGTCGGCTGCCGAGGGACTCAATACGGACATATCATCTCGCCCGATAAGCCCGATCTGGTCGGCAGCCATGAAGCGGGTTCCGAGGTCTACAACCCGCTGATCGAAGAGACTGTCGGCAAACTGCTCGCTCGCCAGGCCAGCTCGTTCCAACAGGTCGGTTACATCGAAAACGGCCCACCCGCCCCCAAGGCGATCTGCTTTGTCGGCGTGGAAAACCACAGCATCGAAGACCTGGGGGACTTCAAGGAACAGATCTACCAGCAGATCGACACGATGCTGGTCCAGTCCGAGATGTTCCGGCCGGTGTCACGCCGCTGGGTCGATGCGGCACTTCAACAGCAACGACTCCGCCCCGACTCACTGATGGTCCCCGACAATATGCGAGCCTTCTCCGCAGTGATGGAACAGAACGGCCAGCCATTCGACTACCTGCTGTTCGCCACCGTCACTTCCGGGACCACGGAGCGGAACCATTCGCAGCAGCGTGACTATACGCTGACCCTGGAACTGGTCGACGTCCACACCGGCCACGCTGACAAGGAATCGGCCGAGATCCGCAAGGGCTACCACAAGTCGCGCGTCGGAGCGTGGTTGAATTACGGCAGCCACACCCAACGCTGATCGATCCCGTCCAGTCGCTCCACCTTCATCGCTGAGACGGGAACCCTTGGTGCTTGACATGGACCCACTCAGCAAACCTTCAGCTCTGCGACAGGTGTTCCGGTGAGATGGATCCTTGTGTGGCTGGTCGGCTGGACGCTGCTGCCAGGCTGCAGCTCGCACGTCCACCGGCTGCAGAAACCACGCCAGCAGTTCCTGGCCGGCGATCTTCTGGCCGCACAAGAATCGCTCTCAGAACAGCTCAACAAACGCCGTTCGCGCGACCGCGATGTCGTGGCTCTCGATCTGGCCATCGTCCAGCTGTGCCAGGGACAGCCACGCGAAGCCGAACAGGTGCTGCGCCACGTCCGCGACCAGTTTGATCATCTCGAACAGGCGAGCCTTGCCGAGTCGTTCACGGCGCTGATGACCGACGACCAGCGACACGCATACGCCGGTGAAGACTACGAAAAGGTCCTGGTCCGAGTCTTTCTGGCGCTGAGCAATCTGATGCATGATGGAGGCGATGTCGAAAGCTATTGCCTGCAGATCAACGAGAAACAGGAACAACTGTTCCTGGCGGCGCAGGCCGCTGCCAATTCGAATCAGGCCGCTGAGGGAACGGACGAGTCGGCCGAGAACGCCACACCACCGCCATCGGCCGATCCGAACGCCGAATCGACCCCGCCACCTCCCGTCGCCGAAGCGTTGCCCCCGGCCGTACCGCTGCACCTACAGCCCTTGGCCGTCGGTCCCTACCTGAACGGTGTGCTCAAAGAAGCCACCCACCGACACTACGACGATGCTCAACGAGCCTATGAGCAGGTTGTGCAACTGGCCCCCGAATTCACCGCGGGCCCAGTTGATCTGGAGCGAGCCAAGTTTGGCCATCACAGCGAGCGAGGTCACGGCGCACTCTACGTGATCGGATTGATCGACCGCGGTCCCATCAAAGTCGAACAGGCGGCCGTAGCGACCAGTGAGGCACTGCTGATTGCCGACCGAGTTCTGTCGGCCATGGGCCCGCACCAGATCCCCCCGACCCTCGCTCCGGTCAAGATTCCCGTCGTCCAGGTACCCTACCCCGTGGTCAGTCACTTGGCCATCGAGCTGGGGCCGCAACAAGTTTATGCCACCGAGACAATCTGCGACATCGGTCGGCTGGCCGTGCAATACGACGAAGCGGCGCGAGCTGACCGGATCGCTCGAGCCGTGGTGCGGCGAGTGGTAAAAAAATCGGCCGTGGTCGTGGCCAAGGATCAGGTCGCCGCGAATTCGGCCATCGCCGACCTGGCAATGACCGCGGCCGGCGTGGCTTGGGAAGCCACCGAGTCGGCCGATACCCGCTGCTGGGGCCTCCTCCCCCGAGCCATCCAGGTCCGCCGATGCGAACTGCCCGCTGGCCGGTATCAGATCCCCCTGCGAGCGGTGGCGACGACCGGCGAGCAGGGCCCGGCCATACCGGTGACGGTCGATATCCTGGACGGCCGCAATACCTATGTGCTGGGCTACTTCCCCGACCTCCAGCCCATCGGGCAGATCCTGGTCGGTTCGCCCTGACGCCCAAGGCCCGTCCCCGGCGGCCCCGTCCGCAGCGTGCCCGTCCCCGGCAGCCATTGTGCGGACCAAGAATCGTCGCCCCTCCCTCCTGCCGACGCGGTTTCTGCCTATAATCGTGGGGCTGTGCTGTACGACGGGTCATCTGCCGTGGTGCGGGTCCCGGATTCCCGAGCAGTGCCATGGTGGCCCCGTGGCGACCGACGACACCTTCGCGCACGTCAGCACTCCACACGAAATTCTCTCCGACCGCCGAATCGAAACCTACCGACTATGAATCCGACCGTCATCGTTCGCCACATCGCTGTGGTCCTGGGAATCTGTGTTGCTGGAGTCAGTGCGCGAGGAGCGGAGGCGGTGGCGCCGCCGGAAGTGCCGGCCATCGCCGGACCCTCGGACGAAGGACGCCTGGCGCAGGCTGGGTTCCGCATCCCGCCAGGGCTGGAAGTGCGCCTGTTTGCCGCCGAACCGCAAGTCGCCAACCCGGTAGCCTTCACCATTGACGCTCGAGGTCGAGTCTTCGTCTGCGAATCTTTCCGGCAGGAACGCGGAGTGGAAGACAACCGCGGGCACATGGACTGGCTGGAGGACGACCTGGCCGCTCAAACACTGGAAGATCGCCTGGCCTACTTCCGCAAACATCTTGGCGACTCGATCGATCAGTACACACGGCAGGACGACCGGATCCGATTGCTGGAGGACCGCGATGGTGACGGTTCGGCCGATTTCGACACCGTCTTTGCCGATCGATTCAACGGCATTCTCGACGGCACAGGAGCTGGCGTGCTGGTCGTCGGCGATCATGTCTTCTACACCTGCATTCCCAGTTTGTGGCGACTGCGCGACACGACGGGAGACGGGAAAGCTGATGAGCGGGAAGAGCTGCAACGAGGCTTCGGCATCCGCGTCGCGTTCCGCGGCCACGACATGCACGGTTTCTGCCGCGGCACCGACGGCCGCATTTACTTCAGTATCGGGGACCGCGGCTTCAACCTGACAACACGGGAAGGACGTCAGTTCGTGAGGCCGTACACCGGCGCCGTCTTCCGCTGTCAGCCCGACGGCAGCCAGCTGGAAGAGTTTGCTTACGGCCTGCGCAATCCGCAGGAGCTGGCCTTCGACCAGTACGGCAATCTGTTCACCGGAGACAACAATTCCGATGGTGGCGACAAAGCCCGCTGGGTCAATGTCGTGCGCGGGTCGGATACCGGTTGGCGCATGCACTATCAGTACCAATCGGACCGAGGACCGTGGAACCGGGAACGGCTGTGGCATCCTCAGTTTGAAGGTCAGGCGGCGTATATCGTCCCGCCCATCGCCAATCTCGGTGACGGACCGTCGGGACTGGTCTACTATCCGGGCGTCGGGCTCGGCTCGGCCTATGACGATCACTTCCTGATGTGCGACTTCCGCGGAGCGGCCGGACAAAGCGGTGTTCGATCGTTCGCGGTGGAGCCCGACGGAGCTTTCTTCAAACTGCGAGATTCACAACAGATGATCTGGTCGATCCTGGGGACCGATCTGGCGTTTGACCCGCAGGGCCGGCTGATGGTCAGCGACTGGGTCCACGGCTGGAACGGGCTCGGCAAGGGACGGCTCTACACGTTCACCGACGCTCAGCATCTGCGCACTGACGCGCCACAGCTGTTCGGCGAAGCGTGGCAATCGCAGACGGTCGAGTCGCTGGCCAAGCTGCTGAATGATGCCGACATGCGAGTCCGCCTGGAAGCTCAGTTTGCCTTAGCCCAGCGAGGTGAACTGGCGACGCTGCTGCAAGCCGCCTCGCCCGACAATCCACTCCGAGTCCGCCTGCACGGCATCTGGGGCGTCGGCCAGCTTGGCCAACAGGATGCTCAGGCGATGCGCGGCCTGCTGCGGCTGCTGCAGGACCCGGAACCCGAAGTGCGTGCCCAGACAGCCAAGGTGCTGGGTGACGGCAAGCCGTTCCCGGAGGCCATTCAGCCGCTGGTCGAGCTGCTGCGGGACCAGCAACCTCGCGTCCAGGCCATGGCAGCCCTGTCGCTGGCTTCGTATGGCGACGCTCAGTCGTATGAGCCGGTTGTCGCCATGCTCGCTCAGCACGCCGACCGCGACCCGATCATCCGCCATGCCGGTGTGATGGCCCTGGCGTCGCTCAGCAGTTCCGAACCCCTGGTCAACCTGCAGAACCACGAATCGGTCGCCGTGCGGCGAGCGGCGGTGGTGGCGTTGCGGCGACTGCAACATCCGCTGATCGCCAACTATCTGAACGACGCGCAAGCACTCGTCCGACTCGAAGCGGCTCGAGCCATCTACGACGAACCTATCGCACCGGCTCGTGACGCACTGGCTGCCGCCCTGTCCGTCCCTCTGCCCGAAGGTACTGCGCCGGACGTGGCGGACGCCTTCTATCGCCGCGCGATTTTTGCCAATCGGAACGCCGGCACTGCCGAAGGTGCTCAGCGCGTCGCGGCCTTCGCTACGAATACGGCTCAGGCGCCCGAGCTGAGACTGCAGGCGGTAGCGGCCTTGAAGAGCTGGGGCGCTCCGGGCAACGTCGATCCGGTCTTGGGCCAGTTCCATCCGCTCCCTCCGCGCGACCAACAAGCGGTATCGGTCATGCTGGCCCCGCTGGTCCAGCAGATGTTGGCCGCCGTCCAGCCGGCCATGCCGGAG
Source organism: Pirellulales bacterium (assembly GCA_046349895.1). Lineage (GTDB taxonomy): Bacteria > Planctomycetota > Planctomycetia > Pirellulales > Pirellulaceae > JAXMBJ01. The sequence goes on from JAXMBJ010000006.1 coordinate 545,429, forward strand.
GTGGTCGAGCTGGCGTCACTCTACGATGTGGCCGGCGCCGAAGAGCGACTCCGATCGATTGTCGGCGATGATAGCCAGTCATCAGCTGCTCAAGCCGCCGCGCTGGAGGCCATCGCCGCTCTCCAGCTCAGGGACTGGGCCGCCTACGTCGATCGCGGTCTCGCCTCGAGTCACCCCGAAGTCCGGCTGTCAGCCCAACGGATCCTGGCTCAGAAAGAACCGTCGCAGGCCCTGGCGGCATTGGTGAAGGCCCTCGAACAGGGGACGACAGCCGAACGTCAGCAAGCGGTCCGTCTGCTGAGTCAGCTGAACGATCCGGCCGCTCATCAGCCGCTGCTCGCCCAGCTCCGCCGGATGACGACCAGTGATCCGCCCCCCGCGGCGATCCAGCTCGACCTGATCGACGCCGCTCGACGACTGACTCAGGCCGAGCCCGCCTTCGCTGAACTGCTGACGGCCTACGAATCGCATCTGCCGACCGACGATCCGCTGGCTCGGTACCGCATCTGCCTGGAAGGTGGCGACGCGACTCGGGGCCAGACGATATTTTCTGGCCGCAGTGAGCTTTCCTGCCGCCGCTGCCACAACGTGACCGGTGAGACGGTTTCGGTCGGTCCGAATTTGACCACCATCGGCAAACAATACGCTCGAGATTATCTGCTCGAGTCGATTGTCGCGCCGAACCAGAAAATTGCCAAAGGCTTCGAGACGACGATCATCGTCACCGCCGACGGCAAAACTCTGGCGGGTATCGTGCGTGAGGAAGCGGACGATTCGGTGTCGCTCGTCCTGGCAGACGGCAGTGTGACCCGCATCGCCAAGGCAGAGATTGACGAACGAGTCACCGGCAAGTCGGCCATGCCTGAAGATCTGCTGAAACAGCTCTCCCTGGCCGACCTCCGTGACCTGGTGGAATACTTGACGACGTTGAAAGAGCCCAAGGCGGGCGATCACTAAAGCGGGCGATTTTCGACGATAAGGAATCCGTCAGCATGCACGCATTCGAAGCGACGAATCTGTATTTCAATGAGGCCGCCGATCGACTGGACATCCCCAGCGAGCTGCGTCTGCTGATGACCACTCCTCGCCGCGAACTGCAGGTGCAGATCCCGCTGGAAAAGGATAACGGCGAAATCCTCAACGTCATCGGCTATCGCGTCCAGCACGACAACGCCCGCGGACCTTACAAGGGCGGGCTCCGCTACCATCCCGAAGTGAATCTTGACGAAGTCCGGTCGCTCGCGTCGTTGATGACGTGGAAGACGGCCGTCGTCGATCTCCCGTTCGGCGGAGCCAAGGGGGGAATCACGATCTCCACCAAGTCGCTCAGCCTCCGCGAACAGGAACGGCTGACTCGAACGTTCGTCGACCAGATTCACGACATGATCGGCCCCGACAAGGATATCCCCGCTCCTGATATGGGGAGCGACGCTCAGGTCATGGCCTGGATCATGGACCAGTACAGCAAATTTCATGGGTTTCAGCCCGGAGTAGTGACCGGCAAGCCGGTCGAGTACTACGGCATGCCGGGCCGCGAAGAGGCAACCGGACGCGGGGTCGGCATTCTCACCACCAAGCTGACCGGACGACTGGGCCTGAAACCTCGCGACATGCGAGTCGCCATCCAGGGTTTCGGAAACGTCGGCACTCATACAGCCAAGTTCCTCTCCGAGTCCGATTTCCGGATCGTGGCCATCAGCGACCACACCGGGGCCTTCGTCCGCGAAGAGGGGCTCGATATCGGCGAAGCTCTCCGCTACACGTTCAAGAATCGCGGAGCCTTGGAAGGCTTTACCGGAGGAGACGCCACGACGAACGAACAGCTATTGCGGATGCCGGTCGACGTCCTGATCCCCGCCGCGCTCGGCGGCGTCATTACAGAGGAGAACGCTCCCCACATTCAGGCTCGGATTGTCATCGAGGCAGCCAACGGGCCGGTCCTGCCCGAAGCCGATCACATCCTGCGCGAACGCAACGTGCTGGTGCTGCCCGATATTCTGGCCAATGCCGGCGGCGTGACGGCCAGCTATTTTGAATGGGTCCAGAATCGCCAGCAGTATCGCTGGGGGTTGAACCGCGTCCGTCAGGAACTCGACGCCGTCATGTCTCAAGCCTTCGAGAACGTCTGGACGCTCTCCAAAGAACGCAACGTGCCGCTCCGCGTCGCCGCCTTCATGCTGGGCGTTGACCGCGTGCGGCGAGCGAGACAACTGGCAGGCTGGATCTGACCCCGGATATCCCGCAGGTCAGATCCTCAGCCGCCATAGAGTTTCATCACACTCCAACCGTCGCCGAATCACTGCTCTCCGGCAGATCGATCGGTGCGGCGGTGCTGGTCGAGCGACCGGCAACCTTGGTCCCACGCTTGGCCACCGAGCTGGCTCCCTTACGCTGAGCCTGACCGCGAGTCGCCTTCTGCGCAAACTCGGCCACGTCAACGTTGTTGTTCTGATACTGCAGCCGAATCTGCTCGAACGCAGCTTCCTGCTCCAGGAACGCTTCGACCACCTGCGGATCAAAGTGCTTGCCCGACTCGGCCAGAATGATCTCCTTCGCCTGCTCGTGAGTCATCGCCGGCTTGTACGGCCGCTGCGAAGTCAACGCGTCGTAGACGTCGGCCAGAGCCACAATTCGAGCGGCCAGCGGAATGTCCTCGCCGCTGCGGCGAGTCGGATAGCCAGCCCCGTCCCACCGTTCGTGATGGTAGGTGGCAATGTCCAGAGCCAACTGCAACAGATGGTCCTGACCGCTGCGCTGCAGCACTCCAGCCAGACACGCTCCGCCAATCAACGAGTGCTTCTGCACCACCCGGCGCTCTTCTTCCGTCAAACGACCCGGCTTCAACAGGATCGCGTCCGGAATGCCCGCCTTGCCGATGTCGTGCAAAGCGGCCGCCAACGACAGGTCGTCGATGAATGGCTGAGTGATATCGGGATTGGTGCCCTGCAACTGACGAGCCAGCACGTCAGTGAAGAAACGAACCCGATCGAGATGGTCGCCCGTATCCGAATCACGAGCCTCGGCCATCTTGGCCAAAGCAAAGATCACCGCTTCGCGAGATTCGATCAGACGGCGATTCTTCTTTTCCACTCCCGCCACCGCGTCGTCCTGGATCCGCGGCAACTGAGAACTGAATCCCCACAACACCAGCGAACTGACCAACATCGTCAGGAACGCCATGCTGCCAATCAGCCAGCCACCACGCTCCTCAATCATCGACAACCAGTCGCTCAGCCCGGCTCGCATCGGCTCAATGCTCTGCTGTACAATCACCACGGCATCCAGGTTGTCCACGGTGGTCGCCGCAGCCAGATAAACGCCGTCGGTCTGATCAATGTATCCCGACAGAACCGGCTCGGAAGTCTGATACCGCCGGACCAGGTCGACCAGAATTCCTTCCTTGCCCTCCACGCGGAACAGTACCTGCCCCGGACGAGTCCGCAGCAGACTCTCGTTGCGACGCAGGTCCGGATGGCTCAGCAACTGACCACTCTCCCGACTCACCACCGTCACAAACCCGCCATTGGGAATGCGAGTCGTCTCGACCAGCGACTGCAGACGATGCCAGCCCGGCCCACCAAACTCAATCGAATCGAGATTCATGCTCGAAATCAATTGAGCCAGTATGCCGGCCGTCGTCTGATTGTCCTCAATCGCTTGACGTTCAATCGCATACGTCGTCCGTTCTCCTAACCACTCGTGGACACGGTGCCCGCCCCAGACCAGAAAGGCGGCCTGGGCCAGACCGACGACCAAGATCACCAGCCAGCCGAATCGGATTCCCACTTGCAGACTCCTCGCTCTGTATGTCTCGCAGTCACCGCTGCCGGTCTGCGCCTATCGGACTTACTACTAGAGAAACCTTAGGTTGCGAAATCCGCACGGACCGACAGCCCGCCCCGAACTTCAACTTTCGCTCAGCCCGGTCACAACGACTGAACCAGCTGGCACGATTCCCCGCCCGCATAGCCCGCACAGCCGGTACAGCCACTCACAACACCGGGCCGGATGAGCTGAAGGCTACACTCAGCCGCGGTCCAAGTTCGGGGTGGATTTTTTAACGCAGAGGGCGCGGGAGGCACGGGAGGTTTCAACGCGGAGGACGCGGAGAGAGCGGAGAGAGCGGAGAGAGCGGAGAGAGCAGAGAAATGGCCGGAGACGAGGTCGGGGTGACATAGAGGGCGCAGAGGTAGGTGCGGAGGACACAGAGGCAGGTGCGGAGGGCACAGAGGCAGGCGGGACGCCTGCACCACAATGGGGGAGGGATTATTCTTTGCCGATTTGGCCCAGGTAGATGATCAGGTCGGCCAGCTGAGCGGGATTCATGACGGTCTCCATGCCGTCGGGCATCAGCGAACGACCGGTGCCAGTAATCTCCTCAATCGTCGAACGGACCACCGATACCCGCTTGCCGTCCGCCAGACGCAGCTCCAACGAGGTCGCCGTCTCAGCGGCTACCACCCCCTGCAGCACCTGGCCGTCCGTCAAGACAACAGTATAGGCGGCGTACTTCGGCTCCACCGATCGGCTCGGGTCCAGCACAGCCGTCAATAACCCCCGCACCGATCGATCCGTCAAAGTAGTCAAATCGGGCCCCACCGACGACAAGCCAACACCGTCGCCGCCAGCAAGATTGCTGTCGCCGCGATCAGCCGGATTGGCCAGATGACAGACGGCACAGTGTCGAGCGAACAGCTGCCGACCCGACTCGATACGTTGCTTTTCCGCCGACATGTCCATCGCCGCTATCTGTCGGCTGTAGTCGTCCACCACAGCCAGCCGAGCGGGCATCACCGCTGCCGCGAACAACTCCCGAGCGGCTGCGGCGATCGACGGATCGTCGTGCGTCAACAGCCGTTGCCGATCCGCCAGACTCAACTCCTGCACGACTCCTCGATGTTCGACACAATAAGCCAGCAAACGGCCAATCAACTGCGGACGCTGCAAGATCCCGCGAATCAACTCCTGACGGACCTCAGGAGATAAGGCTGACAGCCGAGCCAGGACTTGATCGGCGACCGCAGTGTCAGCGTTCCGCACTAATTGCTGCACGGCCGCCAATTGAACCGATACCGGCTGAGCAATGGACAGACAGTTGAGCAACACCTGCTGCTGGTCCTCTCGAGTCGCATCGTCGAGACTCAACAATCCAATTGCCGCTGTCCGCAAGCCAACTTCCGCTCCGACATCCGCCGCCACTTGGGCCGCACGCGCCAGTACCGCCGTCAATTCCTTCACTCCACTCGTATCGAGTCTCGCCGCTTCGGTACCATCGTCGTCGCTGACTTCGGCTTCAGCTTGGTCTTCCCTACCGGTCTGCTGATGGACCCATGACTTCCAGTCGACACCGCGCTGCTGCCAGGTCTCCAGTCCGCTCGCCAGCAGCTGAAGATTGTCAGCGGTCCAAGCTCGATCCAGCCTTCCCAACACGCCCTCCAGCACACCCAGCTGCGCGGCCTGATCGCCGTCGGCCGCCGACATGGCAAAACAGGCTTGCACCACGTAATCGGGCAAACTTCCATCCGAGACGGCCGTCGCTGCCGCGTCGCCTTCGCCACTTCCGGGCAACCACTGACGCCAATGAGTCGGCAGGGAACTCAACACCGCCGCCCGTTCGTACGGTCCTTCCGCCTGACTGGCGAGCCGAGCCAGTGCTCGGGCCGCTTCCGGGCCAGAAAACTCGCCGAGCGTACAGGCCAGCTGCAGCCGCACACGAGGGTCGGGGTGAGCTACCAGCCGAGCCAGCTCAGTCACCACCTCCGCTCGTAACTCGTCGTCCAATTCGGCTGCCCACGTCTCGGATAACCGGATCGCCCAGCGCTGCACTCGCGGATCGTTGTCCTGCACGGCGTCATGCCAAGTCGCCAGGTGGAGGGCATCCCAAGCTGACAGAACTGACAGGGCCTGCAGCCGACCCCATACGGTCGCGCCGCTACGAGCCATCTGCGACAAACTGTCGACCGCACTCCGATCGTCGATCGCGACCAGCGATCGTTGAGCCCAGTCGCGGACCACACCGTTGGGATGATCGAGAAAGGCAACCCACTCGACCGGCGTCCGATCGACCAGCTTCGGGACTTCACGCAGCGGCTGGCCATTTCGCACCACACGATAGATCCGACCTTGCGCCTCTCCCGCACGATAGAAAGGACGCAGCTCCTCTTTGCCATCCGGCGGCAACCACTCGGGATGCTCGATCATGTAACGATACATGTCGACCACGTACAGGGCACCATCCGGACCCGTGCGGATCATCACCGGCCGGCACCAGCGATCGGCCGAGGCGATAAAGTCCAGCGGACCGTCGTCGGCCGCCCGCTGGCCGCGAAACGTCACTCCGTCGTCGTCCACCCAATGATGCTGGACCAGGTTATGGAACGGCTCACACGTGAACGCCTGCTGACGTCCCGACTCGCGCGGAAATAACAACTCATCGCGATAGATTTCAATCCCGCACGCCGAAGTGTAATGGCCAGTCTGATCAAAACCGTGGTAGCGTTTTTCGGGTGTCTTGGCGGGATAGACCGGAGGCTGCAGCGGCACGCGCACCTGATGCCGGACATCCGGAGCCGCGACGGCCGGGTTACGGGCCAGATAACGATCCTCCAGCACGTAGTGCCACAGCGGCATGCTATTCTGCACGCCAAACCAGTCCCCAGCGTCATCCCGCACTCGGCCAAACTGCGACGGACCCGATTCGGGCTCCAACAATCCCTGTTCCGGCCGGATCCTCAAATCACGGCTACCCAATAACACCTGCTGGCCCGTCACCAGCGACACGACCGTATTGTCGGCTCCATAACCGGCGTGATGACCACCGCTGGCACAATGAATCCAGTTGTCCAAACCCCAGCGAAGACCATTCACTCGCAGCTGCTGATTGCCTGCCAGGAACCCGCTGTACAACGGCACACGCTGGTCCGCTTTCCCGTCGCCGTCCGTGTCGCGCGCCCACAGGATCTCAGGCGCCGCCGTCACCAGCACACCGTCCTGCCACGCCAGTACACCATTGGGAAACGAAACGTCCTCCAGAAACACCGTCGACTGGTCGTACTTGCCGTCTCCGTCGGTATCGGCCAGCCAACGAATCCGGCCACCCGGCTTCCCCTGACCATCCATGCCACTGGGATAGTCAGCCATCTCGGCCACCCACAATCGGCCATCCAGCCCCCAGTCGATCGCCACCGGGTCCCGCACCAGCGGCTCAGCTGCAACCAACTCCAACCGAAAGCCATCGCGCACCGAGATCTGCCGCTGAGCTTCGGCCGGTTCCAACGGCGGTGTCTCCGTCGCGCGCAGAGGTGCCGAGCGAACCTCGTCCGTTCGGATTGTAGCTGCCGCCACGTGCCGAGCCACGTCGGCCGACGACAGGGCACGATCAAAGACCGCCACTTCATCGATGCGACCTTCCCACGAACCGTTCGCGTCGTCGGCCTGGCCCAGACGCAGACCGCCCCGAGCCGGCACGGCCTCACGCGCCAGGTCACCACTCAGTTCGTCCTGACGAACACCATTCAAATAGACTTCGACCTTCTGGCCACGACGGACCAGCGCCACGTGGTACCACGTACGAAGTTCCAGCGCCGTGTTGCCCCTGCGATCCCCCACAGCCAACCGCAGCGGTTCCGAGCCGGAAGTACCGGTCAACGCCAACACGTCCGTGCCAACAGCGATCAACTCGCCAGTCGTCGGACGCACGTCACCCGGCATCCCGTTCCAGAACCAGCCGCTGACCGAGTAGTCTCCGTCCAGCTTGATGTCGGGCTGCTCAAGATACCCACCAACCAGCTGCACAGACCGACTTTGGTACTTGTCACCCAACCCCGCCCCCTCGGCGCCGGGCAAATGATAAGCGACGTGGCCTTGGATCGTCAGCAGTCGACCCTCACTGGCTCGTCCCGACAGCGTCGCCCCCGATTGATCGCCACAACCCCAATACGCGCTGGGTCGATCGGCCGACACAACCCGCGAGTACGACGACTCCGGCTCAATGTAGATTCGCCGCGGCTTGCCAGTCAGCTGTTCCAGCATCTCCAGCAACTGCTCGACAATCTTCGGTTCAGCGTCGACAGCCAGTCCAGCCGTTCGCGCAGGCCACGTCGTGTACCCGCCCAATGCGTGCTGCTCTGGAGGAGGTATGTATCCGCTGGCGCCATTGGCCAGCTCGATGTTCATGGTCTGCTCCAGCGGACTTTGAGCCTTCAGCTTCAGCCCGGTCAACGCGAAGACCTCGTTGGGCATCGCCGTGATCACCGACGGGCCGATCTGAATCGCCTGCAGCACCACTTCGTCCGTGGGCTGGCTGTCGAGATACACCGCTTGCTCGGCATACACCTCCGGCTGATTCTCTGGCCGACGGTCCCCCATCAGAGCCAAAGTACGCTTGGCCCACGCCAGCCGCTCGGTTGATGGCCGACGACGATCAATCGTCAACCGCCGCTCGACCATATCCAGCCGGTCGGGCAGTCGATAAGTCACTTGATTGACGGCGTCGGCGGCGAGCTTGACCAGCCCCAATGTGAACTCATCGATCGTGGGGGAGACGGCCGGACGAGCGTAGTCGCCCCACCACAGATCGCCGCTGGTCCCTTGCGACATCAGAGCGACGAAGGCACCGTTCTCACCCTGAAACCGCTCCTCCAGACCACGACAGAATCGCCCGCAGTAGTCGGCCGACACCCCCGGATGCCCACCGAAGTAGTGCATCGAGAAGTTCCCCAACACGGCAATCGGACGCCCGCCGTTGCTGCGAACCGCCAACAGACTCAGCCATGGATCGACCGGTCCCGAAGGACCGATGTATTCGGGATTCTCATGACCCGGGTGCATCATCGCGCGCACCGACCGGTCCCCAAATGGATCCGTTAGTAGCTTATCAGGCCGAGTAATCCAGCGACGGTTCTTGGTGTAATCCCCCGCATCGGCAGCGACCCAGCCGACACCAGCCGGTTCCAGCCTGGCATAAGCCGCCTGAATGGCCTCGGCAATCTTCCCCGGCAGAAAATCGCGATAGGCCGGATCTGCTCGCGACCCCAGACAATAATCCATGACGCTAGGGCAGCTGTGAGCGTGTGTGGCCGAGATCAACATCCGGTCTCGAGGAATCCCGGTCAGCTGATGGGCGAGTTCCTTCGCTCGATCGCACACGTCGACCGGGATCATGCAGCTGTCGACCACCACCAACGCTACCGGCCGATCGCCCCCATCCAGGCAGAGACAACGAGCGTGCAGCGGGTCGACAACGCGATCGTCCGTCGCTTCGGTGAAACCTCCGTTACGAATCACCGGCAACTGTCGCGGAGTCACATCAACCACCGCCGCACCGGCACGAAAGGAATCGCTCTCCGCACCCCCCGCCGATCCCCCCCCAATCGCCCCTCCAGCGATCGAGCCGAACGCCAGCACCACCAACAGCAAAGACCTGGATCGAACCGCCATGAAAGGGTCCTTTACCGGTGTGTGGGGAAATAGTTCGGCCCAACTGCCGACCAACCCAGTCGAGTCCGACAGCATCGCTGGCACACGACCAGCGTAGAGCCTCGGCAGGGTCGGTTCAAGTCAGCGAAGATCGAGCGTTCGACCCGGCCGGCTTTCCTGGTTGAATTGGCCGCAAGGACTTTCCGGTAACTCCGAATCCACCTATGCTGGGAGTGTGGTCGGGACCAGGGCGTCGTCCGCGGCCGCCGGTCCTACTTCCGACGAAATCGATGTGGCCATGAGTATGGCGGCCGACAGCTCGATAGGGCGTTCAGTTTTCACACCACCTCGGAGCGGTGCCGCGCGCAGAAATACCGTCGCTAACTTCGCCTGCGCCCTCTGGCTTGGCGGCCTGATCATGGTTTCCGGTGGAAACAATCGCCTGGCAGCCCAGCAGCCGGAAGCGTTTGACAACCCGTCCCACCGACTCCTGCCGCCAAGTCCCCACGGATTGGGCGGACTACCGCGTCTGCCCGGCATGTCGGGCTTCCCCAAGATGCCCAATCTTTCCGAGTGGCTTAGCCCGACGAGCCCTCTTCGCCAGCTCGGCAACTCAGTTCCCGACGCCAACAACTTCGGCCCGTCGATTCAGCCGGACGCCCCAACAAGTGGCGACAAGACCAGTGTCGACATGACCAGTGTCGACAAATCGACTGGCTTCACAGAACCAGCGGAATCTGCTGGACCGCCAGTCTTGGAAACGCCAAGGGGCATTCCGCGGCCTGTCGGAAGGGAGTTCCAGCGCCGAGCATCGGGGGCGAACGACGCGCTACGTGGCAGCGGAGCTGCCGAAGTAGGGAATGCGACTGGTTCGAACGTGTGGAGTCAGTTGGGAGCCTGGGTCGGCGACCGATCCAATCGGGGCGCACGACCGGCGACACCCTCCGCAGGGCCACGCCCGACGGGCAATCCCACCTCCTCGCCAGCTGACGACGGCTCGCCGACCACCAACGCTCCAACCAACCGTTCGATGTGGGACTGGCTTCAACCGCAGCAATCAACAGGGCAAAACGGCCAGAATCGCCCGAATGCGCGCGGCAACGGTTTGCTGCCCGGGTCTGAGATTCCCGGGGCCGAATTGCCCGATAACGGGATGCGTGATTCCGGACTGCGTGATTTCAATCTGACTGGCTCGGATGCGATGGAGCAGGCTCGGCGAGCTCAGCAATTGCTCGAACAGTTGCGGCAGAACGGAGTCATGCCACAGGGGACCGGGAACGATCCGTCGATGCGTTCGCCGCTGTCCGATCCGCAGTTTGAGGGCAGCTCACAGGTCGAGATGAAGGAGCTGATCGAACAGCTGAATCAGATCGCCAAGACACTCCCGTCCGACTTCAATCTCAACGGCCTGCCGATCCCCAGCGACGGCAGTTTTCTCCCCGAGCGGCTGCAGGACTGGGCTCCTAAAGGGGACGGCAATCGTACGAAGGGCAGTCGCCGAGCAACGAAGGACTCGCGAGGGAGCCAAGGCGAGGACACAGATTCACCGGACGAAAGTCGGGGACGTAACTGGTCGGACATAACGCCCCAAGGTTTCGATCGCATCGTCAAGGAACAGCTCAGGAGGAAGCTGGAGAACAATCCGAGTGGTTCCAGTGGGCTCAATGGGGATTGGACCAAGCAAGTCTTCGAATCAGTCTTCAAGGCTGCGGCAGCTCATAGCGACGAGATCGTGCGGGACCTGCAGAAGCCCGAGAATCAGCAGCGATTCGGCAAATGGATGCAGCGAGGTCGAGAGATCAATAACTGGCTGGTGAAGCAAAAAGTATCGATGCGTCATCAGATCGCCAGAAACTCGCCGGACGTCACGCTGCCGAACCGACCGAACTGGGGTGGCGGATGGGGCGGTTCGTCGATGCCGAGCATGAGTTGGGATATGACGGGTTTCTGGACTCTAGCGATCCTGGTCGCCATTGGCGCGGCGTTGGCGGCGGCCGTCGTGTGGGGTCGTCGGCAACTCGCCAGCGGCCGCAGCCTGTTGCCAACGTGGATCTCGATCCCGCCGATCGAAGATCGCCAGACGTTGATTGCTGCCGTGCATGGAACGGCGCGACGTCAGTTTGGTCCCTCCGCCGAATACTGGACGATCCAGCGACTAGCGGCGGCGGCTACGACGGGCCACTCGGAGTCTGGCGGCGAGCCGGACCACCGAACCGACCACCGAACCGACACTGGGTCCGCCCGCCCCGAACCGACCGCCACGGCCCTCACTCAACGGTTGCTCGACCTCTACAATTTTTCCCGCTACGCGCGTCCGGAGCTAAAACTGTCCGAGGCTCAGCTGGCCGAAGCCCGCTCGGCACTCGACCATCTGCAGCGCCCGGCCACTCAGCGTGACAATACAGCTGACGGCGGATGGTGGTCACGGCGAGACGGGGGTTCAGCGGATGGCTGATCCGTGGCGCCGTGTATCTCTGTTATGGCTGGCGGCGAGCCTCTGGCTGAGTGTCGGCGCCGGGATCTTGGCGCAATCGGGGAGATCGAGGCCGGCGGATGCATCGCCATCGAATCCATCATCATCGGGTCGAACGACCTGGCCGCAGGTAGATCGGTTTGGGTGGGACGCGTTCCTGCTGACCGCTCAGCGCATGGGTCTGCAGCCGGTGCAGGAACATCCGCGTCGGATACTCGACGAAGCCGATCAGATGGTGGTGGTGCTGGCTGGCGAGATTTCATCCGATCCGGCCAAGGCTTTGCCGCTGCAAGAGTTTCTGGATGCCGGTGGTCGCGTGCTGATTGCTACCGACCGAGGGGGCAAGGTATCGGTCACTGGCGGATATATTTCGCAGCTGAACCCTGGCCCGGTACTGGTCGGTCCCGCGTTTGAGTACCAGGATTTCGCGGACTGCCCGGTGATCGAAGGCGACCTGCTCAGCGCCGATCACCCGCTGACGGCGGGAGTTCGACGTCTGATCTGCAATCGACCTGGCTATCTGACGGTCTCGGCCAACTCGACAGGCCCCTTGATCCGCTTCCCTGCTGGTGCGACAGCGGACCAACCCCTGACAGCCCGAGATGGTCTGGCCGCCGCGGTCGACGTCGCAGCTTCCGGTGGACGAGCAATGTGGATTGCCGACCACAGCATCTATGTCAACGAGATGTTGCGGCACGGCGACAACGCGCGGTTCATGTTCAATACGCTCGGCTGGCTGACCGAAGGTGGTCAGCGTCGAAAGTTGATCCTGATCCAGGATGGCATGGTACTGAGCGCGGTGAATTTCAATCATCCGGCGATTCCTCCCATCCCGCTCGACGAACTGGCTCAGAATCTGCCGACTCCATCGGCCGAGTTGTTGCGGGCCCTGGCCAACGACGCGATCATTGCCGCGGAAGACGAAGACCTGCCGAACCAGTTGTTGCGAAACCGTCCCCACGACATGCGGATCAATGATTTGCGGCGGGCCTTCATCACCGCAGTGGTGTTCTTTCTGATTGTCGTTTTTGTGATGCAGCTATTTGTCACGGGACGGCCACTTGGCCCGCTGTCCGTACGGGGAACGGGCGGAGCGGGGCGTACGAAAGGCGTCGCTCATCCCGCCATGGCCGCCGCCGCGATCGCGACAGATGACGTCTGGAAACCTCCGACCGAACAACTGCTGCGAGGTGGCACGATCCCGCGTACGGCGCGCACGTTGGCTCAGCAGTGCCTGCTGGCCCTGTCAGATCCGCCACCGGTCGATCCGAACTGGCAACAGTCTCAGTGTCCGGCTCTGGTGACCACACAGCCGTTCTACCGGCGCCGGCGACTTAACTGGACCGTGCGCCAACTGTGGCAGATTGCCAGCGGCCAGATCGCCCCCGTCCGTCACCACCGTCAGCTGCAGAAGCTGACCGAACAGCTGACCTGGCTCAAGCAGCTGCACAAGAACCAGCAGATTCGACTAAAATGGAGCTGATTTTCAATCGCAGGAAATGGAGACCACGGTGCCGATAACCGCGCCCATCGAATCGCTGGCTCAGCAGGTCCAGCAGTTGCATCAACAGATCCTGGGTGGAGTACGCCAGGTAGTCGTGGGACTCGACAATGTCGTCGAGGAATTGCTGATCGCGCTGGTGGTGGGAGGCCACGTGCTGCTGGAGGGAGTCCCCGGGACGGCCAAGACGACGCTCTGCAAGACGTTTGCTCAACTGGCGGGTATCGACTTCCACCGCATTCAGTTCACTCCGGACCTCTTGCCGGCCGACGTGACGGGGACTTACGTCTTTGATCGACGGACCAACGACTTCACCCTGCGGAAGGGCCCGATCTTCTGCGAAGTGCTGCTGGCCGACGAGTTGAATCGAGCGCCGGCCAAGACTCAGTCGGCACTGCTCGAAGCCATGCAGGAACATCAGGTCACCATCGAAGGGACCACACTCCCCCTCCCCCGCCCCTTCATGGTCCTGGCGACGCAGAATCCGGTCGAACAGGAAGGTGTCTATCGGCTCCCGGAAGCCCAGCTCGACCGATTTCTGCTCCGCGTGCAGGTATCGTATCCCGACCGTGACGCCGAGCTGTTGATGCTGGATATCCATTCCCGGCCGACGGCGACCGTCGATGCGGTCACCAGCGGCGAACAACTGCTGGCCATCCAGCGACAGTTGAATCAGGTCTATGCCAGCCCCGAGATCCGCGCGTACATCGTCGATCTGGCACGACACAGCCGCGAACATCCGGAACTGATTCTCGGTGCCAGCCCGCGAGCTGTGATCAATGTCCTGAAGGCGGCCGCCGGTCGAGCGATTCTGTACGGTCGAAGCTACGTCACGCACGACGATGTGCAGAAGGTCCTGCCATCGGTCCTCGGACACCGACTGATACTGCGTCCCGAAGCTGAAATCGAAGGGCGTCAGATCGAGCAGATTCTGCAGGAGATCGTCGGCCAGGTCCCCGTGATGTCTCCATCGACCGGCCACCCGCGAGGCTAAACGCCATGACGTTCGCCCCGCGGCTCCGCTGGTTGGTTCTGATCTGTGCCGGTGCTGCCGTGCTGGGCATCGCCGCCGGAGTTTGGATGCTGACTCAGGTCAGCCTCGCCATCCTGCTGTGGATCGGTTGGGAATGGTTCGCCTTTCGCTGGAATCTGGTCGTCGAAATCCCTCGCGTCCGCGTCACTCGACAACTGCAGATCGACGACACAACCGTCGAAACCCTCTGGAAGAACCGCCCGGCGTCGGTCGTCGTGCAGATTGCCTGGCCCCGACTCTTCGGTCACCTCTACGTCGAACTGACCGATCTCGTCCCGCCCCCGATCCCCGCCGAAGGGAAACTGGAACAGCGTCTGGTCTGGGGCCAGCCGGGTCAAACCGAGCTCTCATACTCCGTGCGGCCTGACCACGCCGGCTCGCTGCACTGGGTCGGAGTGCGAGTGAGGATGTTTGATCTGCACGGCTTCTTCCGAGCCGACCGCGTCCTCCCGGCCCCGCAGCACATGCTGGTCCTGCCGCCGCTATTGAGCATCCGCAACGCCGACCGACTGCACAAACGCCTGAATCAACTCCCGCCGCCCGGACATCACCGCCACGTGCGGCCCGGCATGGGTTCCGAACTGCTGGAGATCCGCGAATATGTCCCCGGAGACTCACCGCGCTCCATCGCCTGGAAACTCTCCGCTCGACGCGACACGTTGATGACCAAGCAGTACGAAAGCGAAGTACCCGTACGAGTGCGACTGATCGTCGACGCCGGCCCCTCAGTTCGGTGGCGGTTCCCCTATGTCTGCCCCTACACGGCACTGATTGAACTGGCGGGGCTGATCAGCGAAACCATGGTCGCCAACCGCGACTCCGTCGGATTGTCCCTCTGGAACGAAGGACGCATCGACATCATTCAACCCGCTTCGCGCCGTCAGACTCCGCTGCAGATCGTGAAGAAGATGCTGAACGCCTTCGACACACCTTGGACGACGCCACGCGTTCCCGTCGATCAGCTGATTCCCGCCGCACTGCGGGTCCTCCAGTCGCGGTTCCCGGAACTCTGCCACGGCCCGCTGGAAGGAATCCCCGTCGGCTGGAGGCCATGGGGATGGAAACGACGAGCGACGCTGAGAACGCGTTACGCACTGAGTCTCTTTCTGTCGGGATACTTTCGCCTGCCGCACCACGAACTTTCGCAACTCATCGCCTTCGACGACCGCCTGGGGTTGTACCTCCAGCGATTCCTGTACGAACAACAGGTACCCTACCTGGGACCACTTTACGGAGACGACGGCAAGGCACTCCTGGCCGATCCATCCAAGCCGGATCAGCTGGCTCGGCTGGTCACGCACGCCGTAGCCCACGCTCGGGACAACGAGCTGCTGGTGCTGATGGCCGACCTGGCCGATCTCGAGGATCGACTGGCCGGGCTGGAACAAGCCGTCAAGTTGGCCGTCGCCCGCCATCACCGAGTGATCCTGCTGACCGCCTGGCCCCCGGACACACCGACGAAACTCGCAGGCCCCCTCGATGCGGCTCAATCCACACCCGACCTGATGACACTAGGCGACCCCTACCGCTTCGCCCAATTCGCTCGACAGACCGAGCTCGCCCGCCGCACCACGCTGCTGGAGTCCCTGCGGCAGCGATTCGGCCGCTTTCGAGTCCCCGTCGTCGCGGCCACTCTCGACGACGCACCGCAATTGATCCTGCAACAAGCCGAGCTGTTGCGGGCTGGCAGGAGCGTCGCATGAACGATCGCCCACTCCCCACTCAACTCCATCCTGCACTCCGTGGTTCCAACCTGTATCCAGCATCCTTGGCCGGAATCACGCTCATCACCGCGTGGCTCCTCAGCCAATACCAGGCCAATCTCCTCGCTGTGTGGCTGGTCTTGAACGCCGTGTTGATCATCCGCTTCCGCACCGTTCCGCTGGTCTTCTGCCTCATGGCTCTGATGATGATCTTTGCTCGCTCTCAATGGTGGACGCTCCCACCCTACCCGCCACTGTTCCATTCAATGAGCTGGCTGCCAGTAATGACGGTGGCTCTGGTGCTGCTGAGCTTCCGCTGCTGCACCTTCGCCCCCCAACCCCTCAGTCAACTCCTCGGCACCACTCCTCAGCCACGCGAGTCTACCGAGACCGATCCCACCGTCGTCACCAGTACCGACGACGATCGAGTCTCACCACCGCACAAGACGCCACGACGCAAGGGCCCTTTCGAAAGGTTCGCCAGCTACCTCCTGCTGGGCTGGCTCGCTCGTCGCATAGGGAATTTCGTGCGCGGGCTGCTGCCGAGCCGACGAGTACCCTCGTATCGCGATGAAGCGTCGTTTGTGGCCAGCGAAGCGACCGGTATCCTCGGGTTAGTGATCGCCGTCGCCGTCATTTCAGCCGTTACCGTTTCCAGCCTGCCAGCCGTCGACCGACATGCCTATGCGTTCAGCATGCAAGGGTCAGGCATGCGGCTGGTCGTGCTGATCGTCTTCGGCTGCCTCGCCTGGTATCTCATCAATGTCGGCCTGAATTACCTCAGCCTCCGCAGCCTGTCACCGCTGGTCGCCGCCGTCTCCATGCGACGCGAACTGTTGCAGGGACACCTGGCTGAGTACCGCGTTGCCTCCAGAGCCGGCAATCGACACCTGCCGGTCCGGTTCTGGCCAAGCTTTCGCCGCCAGACCCGTGAATGAGCCGAATCCAAGATCCAAACCGCCGGCAACGAGAACCACCTGCGATCGCCCCCGAACCACCCAACTTGGACATCGACGTCGTCTCAATGGTATACTCAGCCTCGGAAATCTGCCCCAGGCAACTCCACCCGAACGACCAAATAATGTTCAAACGATTCAATTTCCGAGGAGCTTGATTGCGATGGGACTGATTCTGCGTGAAATCGTCGGCTGGGTCCTGCTGCTGATGGGACTGAATACCTTCCGCATCGCACTGTCCTACGTCGAGAACCGGCAGGTGGTCGAAGCGGGCGTGACGGCCTTCGTCGGCCTGTTCGTCTTCCGCGGCGGTATTCAGTTCATCAAAGCGGCCTTCCTGGTCCGCGCAATTCAGAATCAAAACCCCGCTCTGGCGACCGAACGCACGCCCCCCACACGCTCCATCGTTCCGATCAGCGCCAACGCCCCGATCAGCGCCAACGCCTCGATCAGCGCCCCCCTGCGACAGGTCCGCCGATAACCCGCCACCGAACAATCCATCGGAGTCGACAGTTCATTCTGTCGGCACTCGTCCAACCGGAGTCACTCTGATGCGTCAACTCACGGTCCCGTGCTGGTGGCTAAGTCTCCTGTTGGTGTCGCTGAGCGGTAGCATCTGGACGTGTTGCATCTGGACGTGTTGCATCTGGACGTGTTGCATCTGGACGTGTTGCATCTGGACGGCCGCCGCGACCGGTCAATCGCCGACGCCAGCTACCGTGCCGAGCTCCGAAAATACGCCCCGAGTCGGCAGTGCCAAGATCGATATCACGCCCCCTTTCCCCATCTGGCTGAACGGCTACGCCGCTCGCACCGAACCGGCTCGTTCAGCCAGCCAGCCGATCCACGCGCGGGCCTTGGCAATGGACGATCCGCAATCGCTGCCGGCCGTGTTGATCGCCTTCGACGGACTTGGAGTCTCTCAACAGATAGTGGCCGCCGTGGCCGATCGATTGCGGGAATCGCATCAATTGCCGGCCGAGCGTCTGGCGATCTGCGCGACGCATACCCATAACGGCCCATTTCTTCCCGACGTGGCGCCCGTCATTTTTGGACGACGACTTCCGGAGTCCGATGACCGCCAGTCCACCAATTACCGCCAGGCGTTGATCGACAAGCTGACTGCTGTCGCCCAGCAGGCCCTGGATCGACTCGAGCCGGGAACGTTGAGCTGGTCCACCGGCCGCGTCGAATTCGCTCAGAACCGTCGCACACCCGGAGGACCTGTCGACCACCGTCTACCCGTCCTCATAGCCCGCTCGGCAGACGGTCGAGTGCTGTCGGTGCTGGCCACCTACGCGTGTCATTGCACAACGCTCGGCGCTGAAGCCAACGTGGTGCACGGCGATTGGGCTGGAGTAGCGGCCGCGACCCTGGAATCGAAATACCCCGACTGCGTGGCGATGATTACGATCGGCTGCGGAGCCGACGCGAATCCGGCACCTCGCACGGGGATCGAACTGGCCGAACGGCACGGCCAGTCCCTGGCGGCCGAAGTCGACCGTCTGCTGACCGCCAATCAGTTCCGACCCGTTTCAAAAGGCCCCGACTGCCGCAGCGGCATCATCGGTCTCCCCTACGATGCCCCTCCCACTATCGACCAGTGGCGCGAGAAAATCGACGAGCCGAAGTTTGAAGGCTACCGCGCTCAACTTCAGGTCGCCCGATACAACGCCGAAGGGTCCTTGCCAAGCGATCTCCAGTACCGAATCGTCACCTGGTCCTTTGGTGATGACCTGGAAATGGTTTTCCTGCCCGGCGAAGTCGTGGTCGATTACGCCCTGCGCATCGTGCAGGAATACGATCCGGATCGCGTCTGGGTCCATGCATATGCCAACGACGCGCCGTGCTACATTCCGTCCCGTCGCATTCGGCTCGAAGGAGGTTACGAAGGGGGAGGAGCGATGGTCTACTACAACCAGCCCGCCCCGCTGGTGCCGGAATGCGAAGACCTGATCATGGACACAATCCAGCGGCTCACGCCCCATCGCTTCTACGGTGAAAAGCTCCGCGAACGGTACCCGGCACCAGTCGCCCCGTCAGCCAGCGTCGCAGCGATGGACGTGCACGAAGCGATGGAAGTGCAGCTGGTCGCCTCCGAACCGCTTATTCGCGACCCGGTCGCATTTGACTGGAGTCCCGATGGTCGGCTGTGGGTCGTCGAGATGCACGACTATCCGCTCGGCATCGGTCCCGACGGAGCACCAGGCGGCCGAGTCGTGGTCCTGGATGACGACAACGGAGACGGAGTGTATGACCGATCGAGCGTGTTTGCGGACGGATTGACCTTCCCGTCAGGAATTAAAGTCTGGCGCGATGGGGTGCTGGTCTCGGTCGCCCCGGATGTCCTGTTGCTGCGCGACACCGATGGCGACGGCCGCAGCGATGAAACGAAGCCCGTATTGCACGGGTTCGCCGAAGGGAACCCGCAGCACCGAGCGAATGGACTGCGCTGGGGTATCGACAACTGGCTCTACCTGGGGATCGGCGACGGCAGTGACGTCATCGAGGCCGATCAGGATCAGCTCAGCGTCCGCGGAAGAGACTTGCGCATGCGTCCCGAAGGCCCTGGTCGCCTGGAAGCTCAATCAGGGCAGACCCAGTTCGGCCGCACTCAAAACGATTGGGGCGAATGGTTCGGCAACGACAACAGCAACCCGCTCTGGCACTATGTGCTCGACGACCATTACCTGCGCCGCAATCCGTTTGTGCAGCCCCCCGCGGTGAAACGGGATGTCCCCGAGCAGGCCGGAATCGCACCGGTGTATCCTGCCAGCCGCACCCTGGAACGATTCAACGACCTCTACGCCGCCAATCGATTCACATCGGCCTGCAGCCCGGAGATCTATCGCGACAACCTGCTGGGAGAATCCTTTTACGGCAACGCGTTTGTGTGCGAGCCGGTTCATAACCTGATCCATCGCGAAGTGGTATCGGAAGACGGACTGTCGTATCGGAGCCGCCGAGCGGCAGAGGAACAGCAACGGGAATTCCTCGCTTCGCGTGACAACTGGTGTCGGCCAGTGATGGTGCGCACCGGTCCCGACGGGGCCCTATGGTTTGCCGACATGTATCGCTATGTCATCGAACATACGACCTGGATCCCAGCCGATTTCCAGCGACGCATGGACGTCCGGGCCGGCTCAGATCAAGGACGCATTTACCGAGTCTATCCCCGCAACCGACAGCCTCGAGATTGGCCCAACCTGACGCAACTCTCCCGGGCCGACCTGATCCGTCAGCTCGAAAGCCCGAACGGCTGGATCCGAGACATGGTTCAGCAAATGGTTCTGTGGCAACCCCAGCCGGATGACAAGACGCTGCTGACCGAGGTCGTTTTGCACAGTTCGTCGGCGGCGGCACGGCTGCAGGCCATGTATACCCTGGCCGGCCTGCAACAGCTCGACACAACCATCCTCGCCGCCGCTCTGAAGGATTCGCACCCCGAAGTCGCTCGACATGCGGTGCGGTTGAGTGAATCTCGGCTCGACCAGCAGCCGACCCTGCTGGCAGCCGTGGGTGAATTGGCCCAGCAATCAGGAATCGCCCCGCGGCTTCAACTGCAGCTGGCCTACAGTTTGGGCGAGTCAAAATCGGAACTGGCGACCCAACGTCTGGCTGACTTGCTGCTGGCCGCGCATGACTCGAGCGAACTGCTGGCCGCCGCCTCCAGCTCACTCGGCCCTCACAACATCGGCCCGGTGCTGCAACGAGTCCTGGCGTTGCCGCCAGACGCAGTCAACCTGGACGTGGTCCGACAAGTGGCCAGCATCGGCTGGCGATTGACCCCGGAACAGGCTGCGGCCCAATTGCTCCCCGCTCTGGCACCAGCGCCAGGCTCCGACCGCGAGGCCTGGCAGATCCAGCTGCTGGCCCACTTGATTCAAGATCTCCCGCCGGATGATTCGGATCCTTATCGATCGCTACGGAAGGCAGTCAGCGACCAGCGACCAGTTGCCGCGCGACTGGTAGCCGATCCAGCCGCCAAGACCGCTCTGCGCATCGACGCCTGTGGCCTGCTGGCCGATTCCCTCGAACAGCACCCCGAGGATTTCGACCGACTGGTGTCGCTGATCCAATCACGCGATACGGCGCCAGAGGTGCAACGCGCAGCCATGGACGCCATCCTGTCCAGCGGAGCGGCCGAACAGCTGGAGCGAGTTATCCGGCTCTGCTGGCCGACACTCAGCCCACCCATGCGAGGCCAGTTACTCGAGCAGGTATTGGGGCGAGCGGAAACATCAGAACTCTTCCTGCATCTGGTCCGTGATGAAGTGGTTCCGCCGACCGACGTTCCAACACTCTATCGTCAACGGTTACTCGAATCGGCCGATCTCCACGTCCGTCAGGAGGCTCAGCAGTTGCTGGTCGACACGGCCAGCCAGAATCGGCAGGAACTCGTCAACGGCTACATCCAGCGCTGGCAGCTCCCCGGCGATACTCACAGCGGTGCCAAGCTGTTCGAAAAGCACTGCAGTGCGTGCCACCGACTGGGTACCGTCGGCCAAGCCGTCGGGCCCGATCTGGCTGCCCTATCCGATCGTTCGCCGCTGACGCTGGCCACTGCCGTACTCGATCCAAACCGAGCAGTAGACGACAAGTACATCGGCTTTATCGTCGAGACTCAGCAGGGCCAGCAGATATCAGGGCTGGTGCAGCAGGAGACGAGCAATCAGCTGGTGGTGATGACGCCCAATGGCCAGACTCAAGCGATTTTGAAATCCGATCTGGCCGCGTTGCGAGCTACCGGCAAGTCGTTCATGCCCGAGGGCTTTGAACAGGAGCTATCCCCCAGCCAGCTGGCCGACCTGGTGACCTTCGTGCGATCCTATCGTCCACCATCCAAGGAGTACGAGAATCACGAACCCCAGCTCATCAAGGCCGACGCGGCCGGAGTGCTGAAACTGTCCGCCGATCAGAGTTACATCTACGGAGGACGTCTGATCTTTGAGCAGAAGCACAAGAACCTGGGCTGGTGGGAACGTGAAGGGGACTACGCCGTGTGGGAAGTCGACGTCCCGACGGCCGGCACGTACCGCATCAAACTGGAATACGCCTGCGATGACGATTCGGCCGGAGCGAGCTTTGCCGTGCTGGTGGGCAATCAGAAGGCGATAAGCCAGACGAGTTCTACCGGCAGCTGGGATCGTTACGCCGAATTCAACGCCGGGACCATCGAGCTCCCCGCCGGGCTCACCGACGTCACCGTCACCAACTCCGGACCCATCCGCCGCGAACTGTTCGACCTCCGCGCCGTAACGCTGGAACCAGAAAGCGGCAAAGAGAAAGTAGAGACGAGAAAGTAGCGAGTAGACGACAGCCCCCCCTCTCCGTTTTCTCCGCGACCTCTGCGTTGAAAACTCCTGTGCCTCCTGCGCCCTCTGCGTTAAAAAATCTTCCACGAATGGGAAGCGTTACCGTCTCAGCGTTGAATCAGCAGTCGAGTAGTGATGCGAACATCCTGTCCGTTGGGCAGCGCGCGTCCGCGGTAGTAGACTCGGCGGACCGTGTTGCCGTAGAAATGGAGCGGACGGTAGGGCCGATAGATCATCGGTGTCCGGTCACTCACCTCACGGTCTTCCCCGGTCTTGATCACACGAGGAGTCCAACCGGGTTCGTTCGCCGCTCCGCGGACCGCAGTCGTCAACATCAGGCCAATCGCAAAGGTCGTCAAAATCTGAATTATGTTGCGCATGGTTGTCGTTTCCGTTGATCCCTACCAGCCGCTACGATGTCCCGTCACTACGAGGCAAATCTAGCACTTTTCCATGAGAGCGGATGGATGCGGGCCCCCGCATCAGGATTCCTCTTTAGCACGTGATAATCGCTACGTTCCGCACGGTCAATCAGCCCGGAACAGGTGGTCACCGAGAGCGTCGACCAGGGGGTCGGCATCGGGTTCGCAGAAGCCCAGATGAGAGTGGCGGCGCCACCCCTCGGCCCAATCAAAATGTCCCGACCACTGCCCGACTTGGCGCATCAAGTCCCGCATGGCATCCACATACGACCCAAGTCCCTGGCTGCGGTCGAGCCAGTCGCTTTGGCTGGCATGACACCGCAACAACTCGGCTTTGCGTCCCATCAGCTCTTCGACGTCGACGAAATAATCGGGGCGGACCGGCCGACCGAGCATATCCTGGTTGCCGTGGGGCTGGGCGTGATAAAGTGTAACGGGCCCGTCCAGGGGCGCCGCGGGCGGGTCGACCGCAAAATTCGGCATTCCGCGACTGAACGCTGCGGTCACGGCCAGCCGGCAGGCGTTCATGTGATCTTCCATGTAGTCGTCCGGGGAATGAATCAGCATGATGTTCGGCGCAGCTTGGCGGACGATTGAGGCGAGCCGCACTAGCTGACTCCGTTCGTAGAAGATCTCGAGGTCCTTCGTCAAACTGGGATAGAACTTCGCCCCCAGCATGGCTGCCGACCGCTGCGACTCCTGTTGCCGAACGGCCGCCGTCCGAGGCCCGTCCATTTCGACCGAACCGCACGATCCATCGGCAAGATTGATGTAGTGCAAAGCGTAACCGGCGTCGGCCAGACGCATCATCGTCCCCGACATGACGAATTCGATGTCGTCCGGATGAGCCGATACGGCCAACACACTACGCTGCTCAGTCTCGGCTCCCATACTCCCCGCCCGCTCCCCATTGCCTCAACAGCTCGAACCAATCGAGTTGACCACGGCTCTGCATCATCGACGAACGGCTCAGAACGACATGCCGCGTCGCCAGGGCATGAAGTCGTCTTGCCCTAACCGCTGAGCCTTGGTGACATAGCGACCGCTGGCGACTTCGATCACCAAATCCAGCAATCGCTCGCCCACCTGCTCAATCGTCTCTTCGCCCGTCACAATCGTCCCCGCATCGAGGTCGATGATGTCGGGCATGCGTTGAGCGAGTGGAGTGTTGGTCGACACTTTGATCATCGGATTGATCGGATTGCCAGTCGGCGTTCCGAGGCCCGTGGAAAAGATCTGCACGGTACCACCCGCACCAGCGATGGCCGTGGTCGACTCAATGTCGCCCCCGGGTGTGCAGAGCAGGTTCAGGCCGTGGCGCCGGATGACTTCGGGGTAGTCCAACACGTCGACGACGGGCGACGTACCACCTTTACGAGCCGCTCCGGCGGACTTCATCGCGTCGGTGATCAGACCATCGCGTATATTGCCTGGCGACGGATTCTGATGGAATCCTCCTCCCAGCAATTGCGCTCGACGATCGTACTCCTGCATCAGCTGCAGGAACCGCTCAGCCAGCTCGGGTCGCTCGCAACGCCACATCAGGTCGGACTCACAACCTGCCAGCTCAGGGAATTCGGTCAGCACGACGGTCCCGCCGAGAGCGACCAGCAGGTCAGCGGTATGGCCCATCGCCGGATTGGCGCTGATGCCTGAGAACCCGTCCGAGCCCCCGCATTCCACTCCCAACACCAGCTGATCCAGCTTAGCCGGAGCCCGTTGCTGGCGATTGGCCAGAGCGACCCCGGCCAGCGTATGCTTCATCGCTTCAAAGACCAGCGTCTGCTCGGTCCCGATCTTCTGCTGGTCAAAGATATAAACCGGCTTGGTCGATTGAGGATCGAGCCGCTGCAGTTCTTCTTCGAGGGTCCGGATCTCTGATTTCTGGCATCCGAGGCTCAGCACCGTCGCGCCGGCCACGTTCGGATTGTGAATGTAGCCGGCGAAGAGCCGACAGAGGTTGATGGCGTCTTCATAGGTACAGCCACAACCTCCCTCGTGACGCAGCAGCTTGATGCCGTCGACGTTCGGAAAGATCTGCCGTCGCTGTTCGTCGGCCGGCAGCTCGTCCCAGCTAAGCCCCATCAGCCGTTCGGCAGGCGTTCCTTGCCGGTGCTGATCGACCAGCCACCGCGCCTGGTGTCGGATCCGACCCGCTCGCCCATACCCCAGCTCATCAGCCAGGGCATCGCCCAGCATCTGCAGATTGCGGTTCTGGCAGAACACCAGGGGGATGACGATCCAGTAGTTGCCCGTCCCCACTTTGCCGTCCGCTCGATGGAACCCGTCGAACGTCGAGTTGCGCCAACGATCGACGTTCGGCGCTTGCCACGTGAATCGCTCGGATGGCACGTCGACAGCGCCAATCGCGTGAACGACATTCCCAGTAGTGACCGGGCCGCCGCGCGCAATGGCTTGGCGCACTTCACCGACCACCTGCCCGTACATCTTCAAGTGATCGCCGACGGCCAGATCCCGAGTGGCCAGCTTGTGCTTGGCTGCAATCGGCTGCAGCACCTGCAATTTCTGGTTACCGTGCTCGATCCATGCCCCCGCCGGCAGATCCTCCAGCGCCACCAGCACATCATCCTGCGGATGAACCTGCAACGTCCGTCCCGACATATCGATCGCAACTCCCTTTCCAAATCACCCGACCACTAGTTCTTCAGCCCCGGCCGAATCGCCGACCGGCCCCAACAACCGACCCGCCATCATATCACACCAGCACCAGCTCTGCCCTCCCTTGTGGTGCAGGCATCTCGCCTGCCTCTCCGTGTCCTCCTCCTCCTATTATTGTGGTGCAGGCGTCTCGCCTGCCTCTCCGTGTCCTCCTCCTCCTATTATTGTGGTGCAGGCGTCTCGCCTGCCTCTCCGCGTCCTCCTCCTATTATTGTGGTGCAGGCATCTCACCTGCCTCTCCGCGTCCTCCTCCTATTATTGTGGTGCGGGCGTCCCGCCTGCCTCTCCGTGTCCTCCTCCTCCTATTGTGGTGCGGGCGTCCCGCCTGCCTCTCCGTGTCCTCCTCCTCCTATTGTGGTGCGGGCGTCCCGCCTGCCTCCTGACCGCCCTGGCCTACTCCGAGAAGTTCACGGTTAGCCATGCAGAGGACAGGGAACAGTAGAGAAAGAAGAAAGTTGAAAGTTGAAAGTAGAACGAGAGAGGCACAGAGGCACAGAGGCACAGAGGCACAGAGGCAGGCGGGACGCCTGCACCACAATGGGAGGAGGAGCGGGTCAGGGTGAGCTGGGGGCGGGGGCGGCCGGTTCGGCGGGCTTGGAGTCTTGGGCCGGCGGAGTTTCATCTTTGCGCTGAGCGACTCGTTCGGAGTCGCTGGAGAGATCGAGCTTCGAGAGCATCTTTTCACGCAGACGCGATTCGAAAATTCTGGCCTTCCGGTACCGGTCCTCGCGGTCAGCCATCTGGTTGCGGTCTCGGCTGAACGGGTTCGATACCAAATGGTCACCCGAGCCCTCTGTCCCCGCGTAGACCTGCCCCGATTGAAATGGCCCGGCGCCCAGCACCCAGCGGCGCTGAGATTTGCTGCTGGCCAGCGACATGCCGCTCTGCCAGACCGGTGTGCGCGAAGTGCGATGGTAGGCAAACAACGATAGCTTGGCCACCGCCGCGTCTTCCGTCTTGCGAGCGAGCGAAATCTCGGGCAAGGTCGGCATCGCCGGCACACTCGACAACGCAATCGCCGCCGCAGACAACGCACCGCTCCCCTGCACACCATAATTCACGTCGTGGCCGTCAGCTCCCAACGTCCCCACCCGAGCCTCGACGACGTAATCCGCGTCGTCGGGCTTCTCCTGCAACATACAGCCCGCCGCCATCATCTGCTGACGCAACGAACTGATGATGTAGTTCGAATTGACCAGCGATCCACCAGACTTCTGGCCCGGTTGAGGCTTGTCGTCGTTCAAATACTTGGTGTCGAGATAGACCCGCTCGCCGTCAAGCGGTGCAAAGTCGATATGAGCTACGGCGCGGTCCACGGCGTCTGAGAGCAACAGCTGCTGAGTGGCCGTGTTGTCACGCATCGTGCCACAGCCGGTCAAAACCAGCAGCAACGCCCAGCCCATCACGGCGCAAAACATCCCCGACCGGCGGCAATCTGCCTCCCGGCCCCCTTCCAGCTCCTGTCTGTCGATTCGCAGTAACCGCTGCATGACGACCCAAGAACTCGGCGAACTCAAAAAAATCCCGTTCCGTCCACGCCACTCGCCGGACAACTCGCTCCCGCTCCGCTGATCGACCGCGCCTACCAACGGCGACGCACTGAGCGTCAGCGCAGCGAACGCCTGTCCGGCGCGGCAGGAACTATAGCAATCCACGCCCCACGGTTCCAGGTCAGCCACCCACGCGTGCTAGCCCTGCCAGCATGCTGAGGACGCGGAGAAAACGCCGCCACCGACGCGTACCCTCGCCACGCTGAAGACGATCTCCCGGGCCAATCGATTTCGCTGGCGGGGAGAGAAAGGAGTGAGAAGGAGTGAGAAGGAGTGAGAAGGAGTGAGAAGGAGTGAGAAGGAGTGAGAAGGAGTGAGAAGGAGTGAGAGAACGGGAGGAGAGCGAATGGGCTAGTTATACCGACCAGCCCTTGACCAGCGGCTCAAGTCCGGCGGCGGCCAGATCGTCCTCGCCGGGTCGAATCCAGTGCCGGCTCGCCGACCGACAGACCGGACACATCGGGTAGACACCATCTGCCTTGGTCGCCGGTTCACGACTCACTTGCGTCAAGTCCCGCCAGATCAACTCACATTCGTCACACATCGCCAGTACAGTACCGCACTGGCCACATTGCCAAAACCGCAACAGGCCCTGGCCACAGAAGTGGCACGAACCCAAGTAAGGAGCCGCTGATCGGTTCATGCTGTCCTCCGCACCCTCGGGATCGAGACGATATCATCTCGATGCGTTCAATCGGGATAGGCCGTCACTACCTCGCTGGTCCCCTCACGAACGACCAGCCGCACTCGATTCAACGGCGGATTGCCGCGGTCCTGCCCCGTCTGTCCGCCCAAATAACCGATCCGTCGCCCCATCGACACCAGATAAGCCTCACGCCCCTCGTCGCGCTGAGGACGTATCTTCAGCCGACGAATCCGCTCCCAGGCCTCGTCAATCACCGCCAAGGCTCCGTCTCGCCCCCCCTCAAACACTCCATGCGATCCGACACGCTCCGGTTCATCCGCCGCATGCCGCATCACGTGCTCCAGTCGAGTCCGACCCTCGGCGTCACGGCCACGATAAACCAACCCGGCTGGACTCAGCCATTCGTCGTCGCCAATTTTTTGCAGTTCCAGCTCGCCGGTCGCCGAGCCAACATTCTGCGATCGCTCGGTATCCCCAGCGCCGTTCGGACTCGACCGCGATACACGCTCCACCGACCGATCCGCCGACCGATCCGCCGGCCGATCCGCCGGCCGATCCGCTCGAATCTGCTCGGGAACCTTCAACCGAATCTGCGGTCGGCCCTGATACAGCTCCAGCAGCCCCGATACTTCCACATCCTGATCGGCAAAGCGATCGACCGGCGTCCCATCCGTAAACTGTCGCTGGTCACTGCGAAAACAGACCAGCTTCAAATCGCTGCCAGCAAAATTCAAAAACTCATCGCCGGCCCTCGACTTCGTCGCACGACTGATCTTCCCGTACACCGTCACCCGTTGCCCCACGCGGTCTCGCAACGTGTTCCAGTCGGTCACATCGATCCGAGCGGTATCTTCCCGGCCGGGATCACTTCGACCCGCACTTGGCCGACCGCCGTTTTTCCGTTCGGGCGAAGGAGTCGAGCCGGATCGAGGGCCGACGGGAGCTGGCGTCTGCGGGCTCTCCGACCGCACCTCGGCCGCCGGCGTGCGCGTCGCCGTACGATCTGGAGGAGCCGCGGCTGGAGGGACGGAACGATGGCAGCCGATCCACAGGCCGGCCCAGCCGACGACCAACCACAAGAGGCCGAATTGCAGCCGGCCGGCTCGTCCCTCGCCACTCGTCAATTTCCGACCGCCCAAATCAAAATCCCCCGGCACGCACACTAAGAAACCGTTACAATCAACGACCCGCTCCGACACTTGCCGCACGCATTCCAACCACACCCAAACCAACTGCACGCCACTCAGCCGAATTGCTTGAACTCGGGAGCCTCGACATGACCGGAACAGTTCGCAGACTTGCCGGTTTCATTCTATCGGCCGTATCGCTGATTGTCTCGCCGGTATGGTGCCGCGGCGACGGATTGCAGGTCGAACGCGACCCGGACACCGGCTGGGCCGTCTACCGTTTCAAGCAAGGCGATTCCGAGGTGGCACTGGTCCCGGAGGCCGGATTCAACGTTGCTTCCTGGCGGTACCGTGGCCAGGAGATTCTGCGTCAGGCGCCGCGCATGGACGAACTCCGTGGCGTCGGCTACGGCGTCCCCATCCTCTACCCGACTCCGAATCGAGTTCGCGGCGCGGCCTTCGAATTTGGTGGCCGGCAATTCAAGTTCCCGGACAACAACGGCGGCAACTTTATCCACGGACTGGTCCACAGCACGCCGTGGCAGATCAGCAGCATCCGACCCGGCGGACCCTCTCAACGGGTCACCGGGCGGCTTGTCTTCGGCGAGGACAAAGAACCGCTGAACCTGTTCCCGATCCCCCATGCACTCTCCGTCACGCTGTCCGTGACGAACAACGCGATCCGGTGGAGCTACATCGTTGACAATCGGGGCAATCAGCAGCCTATCCCGTTCGGATTCGCACTCCATCCGTACTTCAATTACTTGAGCCCACGGCAGGCAACGACGATCCGCATTCCGGCGGCACACGTGATGGAAGCCCGCGACCTCCTCCCCACCGCCAAACTCCTGCCGCTCGACGGTCATCCGCTCGACGCCCGAAAACCCCGCCCACTCTCGGAGCTGCACGCCGATGACGTCTACGAGGGGATGAAGCCCAACGAACCAACCGAGGTCGTCTTCACCGATCAACATCTGAAGCTGAAACTGACTGCCAGCCGCGAGTTCACTCATCTGGTACTCTACACACCCGATCAGCCATTCTTCTGCGTCGAAAACCAGACCTGCTCGACCGACGCCCACAATCTCCACGCCGCCGGCCACAAAGAAGCCGCTCATCTGCTGATCTGCCCTCCCGGTAGACAGATGACAGGCTTCGTGGAATACTCGATCGAGCCCGCGCCGGACACCCCGCCCAAATCAAATCCTCAGTAATCGCAGGCTCGGGCTATCGCAGGACTTAATCCCAGAAAGCGCGATGATGAACAACAACTCAGCGAACACCGATCGACTGGCCACGACCACCTGCCATTTGACCGATCCGCAGCCCTGCAGCAGCTGGCCGCACCCTGGAATTCGCAAGATACTGTTGCTGGCCGTCGGCCTGTCGTGGCTGCTCGCGGGCGTCTGGACTTCGCCCGCGACGGCCGATGAGAAATCGCCTCCATCGCCGGCAACTTCATCGGCAGCCGCCGGCAACGCCAAAGGAATCGTCTTTCACGATCAGGACGGCGACCGGAAGCGAGACGACGGTGAACCCGGCCTGTCGGGAATCCGCGTCTCCAACGGCCGAGATATTGTCGTCACCTCGGCTGACGGTTCGTACCAGCTGCCGATTACCGATGACACAATTCTGTTTGTCATCAAGCCACGCGGGTGGCGGACACCCATCTCCGACAAACAGCTCCCCGAGTTCTATTACATCCACAAACCGCACGGATCGCCCGCCAGCAAGTTCGCTGGCGTCGCTCCGACCGGCCCGTTGCCCGAGAGTGTCGACTTTCCACTCTATCCGCAGGATGAACCGGATCAGTTCAAAGCGATCCTGTTCGGCGACCCGCAACCGCGGGACCAGAAAGAAGTCGACTTCATCGCTCACGATGTAATCGATTCACTGATCGGCTCGGATGCAGCGTTCGGTGTGACGCTGGGCGACATCGTCTTCGATAACCTGGCTTTGTTCGAGTCCCAGGCACGAGCGGTGGCGCTGATCGGCATCCCCTGGTACAACGTCATCGGCAACCATGACATGAACTACGACGCTCCGCACGATCGGTTAAGCGACGAGACGTTTGAGCGACATTTCGGACCGGCGTACTACAGTTTTGACCACGGCCCGGTCCACTTCCTGGTCCTCGACGACGTTCGGTGGTTCATCGCCGACGGCAAGACCGAAGGCGAATACGAGGGCGGGCTCGGTCCTGAACAGATGGCGTTTATCCGACGCGACCTGGAAATGATCCCTCCCGATCAGCTGGTCGTCCTGATGATGCACATCCCCCTGGTCGACGTGCAGGACCGTCACGAGCTGTACCGCTTGATCGAACAGCGTCCCTTTTGCCTGTCGATCTCCGCTCATCGACATATTCACCAGCACATCTTCATCGACGACAAGGATGGCTGGCGCGGGCCTCAACCTCACCACCATCTGGTCAATGTCACCGTCTGTGGTGGCTGGTGGTCCGGCCAGAAAGACGAACGGGGGATTCCGCATACGCTGATGCCTGACGGTGCTCCGAACGGACACTCGGTGATTCGTTTCGACGGGCACCAGTACGCCCTCGACTTCCTCCCCGCCGGTCGTCCGGCCGATTACCAGATGAATATCTACCTGCCGGAAGCCATCGAGGTCGGCAAGGTGGCCGGGACGGAACTGAAAGTCAATGTGTTTAATGGCTCGTCCAAATCACAAGTCATGGCACGAGTGGTAGGAGCCGGCGCTGACTGGAAACCACTCGAATACGCCCCCGGCGACGACCCGGCTTTTGCCGCGATTGCCACCCAGGAATCGTCGATTCGTACGGCGGTAGCTGACAAGCCGGCCGTCCTCGAGTCACTCGGCGTCGCCTTGCCGAAAATCGGAGTCTCCGCACATCTGTGGCAGGGCCAGGTCGGCCAGGAACTGCCAGCCGGCAATTACCTGCTGGAAGTCCGCACAATTGACATGCACGGTCAGCAACTCGATTCCCGACGCACCTTCCGCGTGATCCCCGCTCATTGAAAGGAGCACTGTCTGACATGAATGCCTGTCGCTGGGGCATCCTCGGCACCGCCGAGATCGCTCAAAAGAATTGGCTGGCCATCCAACTGGCGGAAAACGCGTCACTCTCTGCAGTTGCCAGCCGCTCGCAGCAGCGAGCGGCCGAATTTGTGAATCGCTGTCAGCAGTGGGCACCGATGCCGGCTCCAGTTGCGGCCTGCGGTACCTACCAGGAACTCCTCGATCGTGATGATGTCGACGCCGTCTATGTCCCCCTGCCGACTGGCCTGCGACATACCTGGCTGATTCGCGCCGCCGAAGCCGGCAAGCACATCTTGGCCGAAAAGCCGGCGGCCGTCTCGGCGACCGAGCTGCGCAATGTCCTCGACGCCTGCCGACAACACAACGTCCAGTTCATGGACGGACTCATGTTCATGCACAGCGCCCGCATGCAGCTGTTTCGCGAGACGGTGCTCGAACAACAGGCCGTCGGTCAGATCAAACGCATCGCAACCCATCATGCCTTTGCCGCTCCACCGGGATTCCTCGAACAAAACATTCGTGCTCACAGCGAACTCGAACCCCAAGGCTGTCTGGGCGACCTGGGCTGGTACAGCATCCGCATCATCCTCTGGATGCTCAACGGCCAACTCCCGCAATCCGTCATCGCTCGGCTGCTGACCGCCGGCGGGTCGGCCAGCAGTCCCGGCAAGGTACCGCTGGAAATCTCCGCGGAACTGCTCTTCGGTGACGGCGTCTCAGCTCATTTCTACTGCTCGTTCCTGACCGAAAACCAGCAGTGGGTCAACGTCGGCGGTACGAAGGGCTTTGCCGTCATCTCTGATTTCGTCCTCCCCTTCGTCGGCAGCGAACTCGCGTTCAACGTCTGCCAGGCCCAGTTCCATGTCTCCGGAGTCAAATTCGACATGGAAGAACACACGCGACGCATGGCCGTCCGCGAATACGGCAGTGGTCACCCCACCGCGCAGGAAACCCGCATGTTCACTCATTTCTCCCGGATCGTGACTTCCGGCCAGCTCGAAGACTATTGGCCCGATATCACCCTCCGCACCCAACTGGTGATGGACGCCTGCCTGGACTCGGCCAACAATCACGGCCGTCCCGTCGAGGTTCGGCTGTAAGCCATTCCGCCCGTCGACCAGAAAGCTCCCTGATCCGCTCACAACTCATTCGACCTCGCCGTGGTGACACTATGCCCATCTCCAACCACTCCGAACAAATCCCAGCCCGGCTCACCTCAGGCCGCTCACCGAGCGCGTACCTCGCCACGATCGTCTGGTGCCTGACCGCGCCCTGCCTGACAAAACCGTGGCTCCCCACCGGTTTCGGTCGTGTCGCCGGATTGTGTTTCGCCTCCGCGTCCTGGATTTGCGCGGGTGAGCTGCTGGCCGACGAGCACCCGACGGCCGAGACGTTGTCCAGTCAATCCCAACGCTGTCGGAAGTTGCTGGAAACGTCGGTCGTCGATTTCTATCTGCCGGCGGCCGTGGATCGCGAGTACGGCGGCTATTTCGAGAACATCGACAACACCGGAAACTTCGTCGGCAATGATTCGAAGTTCCTCACGCTGCAAGCTCGCCAGCTCTGGTTCTTCAGTACGCTGGCCCAGGCGGGGATCCGTCGCGACGAGTCGCTGGCGGCGGCCGACCACGGATACCAGTTCCTGCAGCAATACTTTCTCGACAACGAGCACGGTGGCTATTTCAGCAAAGTGCACGACGACGGTCGAGTGCTGGACGACCGCAAGCATGTGTACCTGAATGCGTTCGCTCTGTACGCCCTGGCCCGCTACTACCAAGCCACTCAACGCCCCGACGTCTTGAAAGCCGCTCAACAGCAGTTCCAGATCCTCGAGTCCAAGGCCTACGATCGTCAGCATGGCGGATACGATGAGTTCTTTCATCGCGACTGGCGGCTGATCGACGATCCGGCCGAAGCGGGTTACGTCGGCGCCGTGCAGACCAAGACCTACAATTCCCATCTGCACATTCTGGAAGCCCTGGCCGAACTTTACCGCGTGTGGCCCGACCCGCTGGTGCGCCACAGGCTCGCCGAGCTGATCACCGTCAACACGACCACCGTCAAGCACTCACAGCACCCATGCAACATCGACGGCTGGCATCGCGACTGGCGTGTGATCGAGTCGCCGCAGAATCTTCGCGCCAGTTACGGCCACGATGTGGAGTGTGTTTGGCTGACACTTGACGCTGCCAGGGCCATCGAACGGCCCGATTCCCTGCTGCGTGGCTGGGCCCAGGCGACGGTCGACTACAGCCTCCGCTATGGATACGATCGCCAGCACGGGGGCTTCTTCTATACCGGACCGGTGGGGGAGCCGGCAGAGGATCGGCGCAAGGAATGGTGGGTGCAGGCCGAGGCGATTGTCTCGATGCTGGAAATGTACCGATTGACCGGCGATCCGGAGTATTACCGGGCCTTTGCTGAGACGCTGGATTTCATCGACCGTCATCAAGTGGCGCCCGGCGGAAGCTGGTGGGCCACCCTATCCGCCGAAGGCAACGTCCCGCCAGGCATGTCGCGCACGTCGATGTGGCAAGGCGGTTACCACAACGGCCGCGGACTGCTGGTCAGCGCTCAGCTCCTCGACGACCTGCAGCGACAAGCTCAGGAGCGGCGACGCTGACGCCCGACGAGCATCCCTAGTCCCAGCAGCATCAGACCGACGCTGGAGGGTTCGGGAACCGATTGAGCTGCCAGCGGAGCGGCACCGACAACACTGAGGCTGGCCGGTACCGGATTGGCCGTGTCGTACTCTTCCATGAAGACCAGCAGATCCGATGTATCGACGTCACCATCGCCGTCCGCATCCCCCTCGTACCATGCTTTGGGCGGATTCGGAGCCGACGGACCGGTGTAGTTGTTCAGCAGGATGACCAGGTCTTCGTTGCCGATCGAACCATTGCGGTCGAGGTCGGAGCCGAGCAGTGACAGGAGCGTGATCTCGCCTGTCGTGTACAGGTCACTCAAATCCCACCGGGTAAACAACGGCCAGGTAACGCTGGCGAACTTGTCACCGGTGGGAAACGTCGACGGCCAGTTGAACAGATCAAAGCTTGTATCGACCGTCGTGGGCCCGGAAGCATCGCCGAACGCAATCTTCAACGTGCCGTCCAGGTTGATCTTGGCGCTGGAATCGACCCACATGGTGGAGTTCCAGTCGTTGTCAAACAGTACGACTTCAAGGGCCGCCGTCGGCGTAAACGTCATCTGCTGATGGACCAGCACCGGCAGCAACGGCAGTGGCTCGTCGTTGTCATCCAGCCCACCGTCATAGTCTCGCACGATCATCGTCTGTGCATTGCCGACATTCATCCCCCGCACACTGCCGTCGGGGAGAATGGTGTTATCCAGATTGGCGGTCCAGTCGATCACAAACCCCGTCGATCCCCGCAGATCAGCCCCGCTCAAATTGGCCGCCGTCCAGATCGTACCGGTCGAAAAATGACCGTTGACCATGTACTGAGAAGCAAAGTTCCAGCCGGTCAGGTCATTATCCATCAAGCGGATCCCTGCCAGGTCGCGCCGCGCGTAGCTGGCCGTGGAAGCCAGTTGTGCTTGAGTGAACCCGCGTTCGGTCGTCTGATTGAAGTTCGCCCCGACAATCTCGGCTCCAGTAAATGTCGCTCCCGTCAGCCATGCATGCTCGAAGTTGGATTCCGGCATCTGCTGACCATTGAAGTTCCACCCGGCCAGATCATTCTCCGCCAGACCGATCGCGCCGAGCTGCTTGTTGATGTAGCTGCTGGTCGAATAGAGCTGAGCGCTGGTGAAGCCACGCATGGTTGTCCGCGAGAAATCGGCACCGGTGACGTTGGATTGAGTGAACGTCGTGCTGATCAGGTTCGAATCGGCAAAACTGGCCTCGGCCAGATTCTGGTTGGCCAGATTCCAGCCGGTCAGCGTGTTTTCCGACAATCCGATCCCCTGCATGTTCTTGGCGATGTAACTGGACGTCGCATAGAGCTGGCTGGAGGTAAAACCGCGCCGCGTGGTCGCCTGGAAATCGGTCCCCCGCACCACGGCCCCGTTGAATTTGGCATTGCGGAGCACGGCTTCCGAGAAGTCCGCGTCAATCAGACTCTGATTCTGGAAGTCCCAACCGGTCAGATCGTTCTTGGCCAGAATCACCTCGTGCAGATCCTTGTTGACAAAGCTGGCCGTGGAGGTGAAACGCTGCTTCGTCAGGCCATGATAAAAGGCTTCCGTGAAATCGGCCCCCGCGATAATCGCGTTATTCAAGGTGATGTCGGTCAGGGTCGAGCCGGTAAAATCGACTTCGGTCAGGTCCTGGCCGCGGAAATCCCAGGCGGTCAGATCATTGCCAGCCAGGATCATGCCCCGCAGATTCTGATTCTTGTAGCTCCCGGTGCTGTAGAGCTGAGTCTTGGTGAAACCATTGGCGACCGCTCCCGTGAAGTTCGCCCCCCGTACCACCGCATCGGTGAAGATGGCCGTGCCGAGCGTGGCACCACGCAAGTCGGCTTCAATCAGACTGGCCCGAGTGAAATCGGTCTTGGCGAGCGTCGATCCGTCAAACACCGCTTCGGTCAGGTTCTGATCGCGGAAGTTCCAAGAAGTCAGGTCGTTCGCTCCCAGATCGATCCCCTGCAGATCCCGATTGACGTAGCTGGCCGTCGAATAGAGCTGGCTGGCCTTAAATCCCTTCGACACCGTCCCTCGCAGCGCCGCCCATCGCACCTCGGCGTTCGTCAACACGGCGTTGGTCAGATTCGCACCTGTCAGATTGGCTTCCGTCAGGTTGGCCCGCAGAAGATCGGCGTTGGTCAACGTGGCGCCGGCCATGAACGACTCGGTCAGGTTCTGATCGCGGAAGACCCAGCCGGTCATGTTGTTCAGGTTCAGCGATATGCCGGTGAGATCCTTGTTCTGGTAACTCAGCGTCGAAGTCAGCTGGCTCTGCGTGAATCCGTTCGACGTCGCGTTGTCCAGCTTCGCCCCCTGCACCAGCGCCGTCGTAAAGTTCGCTCCCCCCAGCGTCGCTCCTCCAAAATCCGCGTCCGTCAGGTTGGCACGACGGAAATCGGCGTTGGTCAACGTGGCGTTGCGGAAACTGGCAGCCCCCATGTCGAGGTCCCGAAAGACCCAGCTCGTCATCGTGTTGCCGTCCAAGACAACCTCACGCAGATTCTTGTCGACGTAACTGGCGGTCGAGGTCAGCTGACTCTGAGTAAAACCGAGACTGGTGACATTCGTCAGGTCGGCACCGATGATCTGAGCATTCAAGAAATCGGCACGAGTCAGGTTCGCGCCGGTCAGGTCAGCCCAATCGAGGTTGGCCAGCCGAAAACTGGCGCTGGTCAGATTCGACGTGTTGAACGTCGCTCCCCGCAAATCCATGCTCGGAAAGCTCCAGCTGGTCAGCTGGTTATTGTCCAGCGCTACCCCGCGAATGCTCTTGCCGGCGTAGCTGGCCGTCGAATAGAACTGGCTGGTCGTCAGACCCTTCGCCACCGCTCCCGCCAGATTCGCTCCACTCACCTGAGCCCCGGAGAAAATCGCGCTGGTCAATGTCGACCCGCCCAGATCGGCATTCGTCAGGTCGGCCGACGAAAAGTTGACCGTGTTCAGCTGCGAGCCCGACAGAACCGCATTGCGCAGGTTCTGTTGCCGGAGATTCCAGTTCTGCAGGTTATTGTTCGCCAGCACGACACCTTGCAGATTCAGTGTCCGGTAACTCCCCGTGCTGTAAAAGATCGACGTCGTCAAACCTTTCGCCGTGGCACCGGTGAAATTGGCGCCAACGATGATTGAGTCAGTCATCGGAGCTGACACGATTGTCGCATTACGAAAGTCGGCCAGCGTAAGATTCGTCTGCGAAAAATTGGAACCGTTCAGCCGCGTGTTCTGGAAGCTCGCGCCCGTCATGTCCTGCTTGCGCAAATCCCAGTTCGCCAGCTCGTTGCCGTCCAGGATCACTTCCCGCATCTTCAGCTGCTTGTAGCTGGCCGATGCGTAGATCTGATTACGGGTCAGCCCCAACGCCACGTCGCCAGTGAAGTTCGCTCCGTCCAGCTTGGCATCCGTCAGCAACGCGCCCGTCAGATCCGTGCCGGTGAAATTGACATCGGTCAGATCGGCCTGAGTCAGGTTCATGCTGCGAGCAGCTGATGCGGCAAAATTCGCTTCCCACAGATACTGTCGCCGCAAGTCCCAGCTGTTCAACGTGTTGTTCGTCAACACCAGCCCCTGCAGTCCCCGGTCCAGATAGTTGCGAGTCGCATACAATTGACTCGACTTGAAACCCAGCGACGTCGTCTTCGAGAAGATGGCGTTCTCAATGCTGGTGTTGGTGAACGTCGCCGTTGACAGCGAAGTGTTCGTCAAATCGGCCAACGTCAGGTTCGCCCCCTGAAAATCGGCCTTCGACAGATTCGTGTTCGACAAATTCGCCGACTGAAGATCGAGATAGTCCAGCTGCACCGTCGGACTCAACACAATTCCCGTCGTGCCAGGGATCACCGTCCCCGTGTCCCAGGTCGTGATGTCGGCGCGTACCACCGCCGCTCCGCCAGACAGCGACCAGCCCAACAGAGAGGCCATCACCCATGCCCGCACCCGGAAACGCCTCAACCGCCCGCCAAACCGGCAATAACCCGCGTTACACGCGTCGGACATGTTCCACTCTCCCGTTCCACCAAGCAGCTTCGTCAGCGAAGCACCCCACTCCAGAATAGCTCTGACCTCCCAACTCCGCAATGGACTCACCCCCCCCAGACGTGGCGCACTCAGCCAATTCGGAACGGGGCGATCCCCAGCTAATCTCTCAGACGATCTCGCAGCCGAACCGGTGACGTCCGCCATTCTAGGGAGCATCGCGAAGCGATAAGATGATTGATCAGGCCCAGGATGTTCAGGAGGAGCCTTCAATGCGTGCACTGGTCAAGAGCCGAGCTGAGCGGGGATTGTGGCTGGAGGACGTTCCGCCGCCCAAACCGGGTATCAACGACGTGTTAATCCGAGTTGACCGGACTGGGATCTGCGGCACCGATGTCCATATCTACCAATGGGATGCGTGGGCCCAGAAAACGATCCCCGTTCCCATGGTCGTCGGCCATGAGTTCGTTGGCGAGATCGTCGAGGTCGGAAGCA
This sequence comes from Pirellulales bacterium, assembly GCA_046349895.1. GTDB lineage: Bacteria > Planctomycetota > Planctomycetia > Pirellulales > Pirellulaceae > JAXMBJ01. The sequence goes on from JAXMBJ010000006.1 coordinate 584,382, forward strand.
ACGTGACGGACTTCTTCCCAGGGGAAGTGGTCAGCGGCGAAGGGCACATCGTCTGCGGTCGCTGTCGGAACTGCTTGGCCGGCCGACGACACCTGTGTGCCAAAACCGTCGGTCTGGGTGTGAATCGACCCGGAGCCTTCGCCGAGTACCTGGTGCTGCCCATGACCAACGTCTGGCACCACCGCGATACCATCGACCGCGACGTCGCCTCGATCTTCGACCCGTTCGGTAACGCCGTTCATACCGCTCTGTCATTCCCCGTCCTCGGCGAAGATGTGCTGATTACCGGTGCCGGACCCATCGGCCTGATGGCCGCGGCCGTCGTCCGCCACGCCGGCGCTCGACACGTCGTCGTTACCGACGTCAACCCGTACCGCCTTGAGCTGGCACGCAAAATGGGCGTCACACTCGCCGTCGACGTCCGTAACACCTCGCTCACTGACGTTCAACAACAACTTGGCATGCGAGAAGGATTCGACGTCGGCCTGGAAATGTCCGGCAACCCGGCCGCCTTCCGATCGATGGTCGAAAACATGTGCCACGGCGGCAAAATCGCTCTGCTCGGCATCCCCGGCGCCGATATCGCCATCGACTGGAACCTCGTCGTCTTCAATATGCTGACCATCAAAGGAATCTACGGCCGAGAAATGTACGAGACCTGGTACAAAATGTCCGTCATGCTCGAAAGCGGTCTCGATATCCGACCCGTGATCACACACCGACTCCCCTGTACCGAATTCCAGGAAGCATTCCACCTCATCGAATCTGGACAGTCCGGCAAAATTATCCTCACTTGGCGCGACACATGATGCCGCGTCCTCCTCTTTTGTGGTGCAGGCGTCCCGCCTGCCTGGAGTCGGCAGCTGAGTTAGCGCTTCCCTGGCCAGGACTCTTGGCTGGAACCGCGAAGGGCACGAAGGGCACGAAGGCAGGCGGGACGCCTGCACCACAAGTAGCACCACAAGCAGTTTTTTTGGTTTACGGGAAACACGTTCATGTTCCACCGGAACTGGCAGGATCAGATCGCTCAGCAACTGCAGACCATGCGTCAGGGAGGGTTCTACAAGGTCGAGCGGCAGATTGATTCCGCGCAAGGAGCTCACATCGCATCCGGCGGACGTGAAGTGCTCAACTTGTGCGCCAACAACTACCTGGGCCTGGCCAACCATCCTGAGATTGTAGCGGCCGCTCATCAGGGACTGGATCAGTGGGGATACGGACTCTCGTCAGTCCGATTCATCTGCGGCACGCAGACGGTCCACCGGGAACTGGAGTCGCAATTGAGCCGGTTCCTGGGGACTGACGACACGATACTCTATTCGTCCTGCTTCGATGCCAATGGCGGACTCTTCGAGACACTCCTCGACGAAAACGATGCAGTGATCTCGGACGAATTGAACCACGCCAGCATCATCGACGGGATTCGGCTCTGTAAGGCTCAGCGTTTTCGCTATCGCAACGGCGACATGCACGACTTGGAACTCCAGCTCCAGGCCGCCAGCTCGGCCCGCCACCGGCTGATCGTGACCGACGGAGTCTTCTCGATGGATGGCTACCTCGCGAATCTCCCGGCGATCTGCGAGCTGGCTGACAAATACGAAGCGTTGATTGTGGTCGACGATTCGCACGCTGTCGGGTTTGTCGGCCCGCATGGGCGAGGCACTCCCGAGCATTTCGGAGTGACCAATCGCATCGATATCGTCACCGGGACGCTGGGCAAAGCCCTCGGAGGGGCCAGCGGCGGTTACACGAGCGGCCGTCAGCCGTTGATCGATCTGCTGCGCCAACGCTCGCGACCTTATCTGTTCTCCAATTCGCTGGCACCTCCGATCGTCAAGGCATCGCTGCGAGCCCTCCAGATGGTCGATGAGTCCCCCGCACTTCGCCAACAGCTGATCGACAATACGCAGTACTTCCGCCAAGCCATGGCTGAACAAGGGTTTGAGATCCTGCCGGGCGAACACCCGATCGTGCCGGTCATGTTCGGCGACGAACAGACGTCAGCCCGGTTCGCCCAGCAGCTCCTGGAACGCGGCGTCTACGTGATCAGCTTTTCGTTTCCCGTCGTGCCCCGCGGCAAGGCGCGCATCCGGACTCAGATGTCAGCCGCCCACTCCCGGCAGGACCTGGAGTTCGCCCTCGAACAATTCGCCGCCGTCCGAAAATCATCTCCCTGAACCGCTGGCCTCCGCCGGAACCGCTCCTATGTCCGCCACACATCCTCACGATGACCAGACGACGGTCGCCCAGCTGAAGGCCACCGTTCGCGATTTCTGCTCCGCTCGCGACTGGGACCGCTACCACAACCCGAAAGATCTGGCCATCGGCGTCATCACAGAAGCCTCCGAACTGCTCGAACACTTCCGGTTCCAGAACGAGCGCCAGCAGCTGGAACTGCTGGCCAATCCGATCAGTCGCGCGGAAATTGAGGCCGAACTGGCCGATGTGCTGACGTTCGTCGTCCGATTCGCCGAGCGATTCGACATCGATCTCGCCTCGACACTGGCCGCCAAATTGATTCAGAACGCGCGCAAGTATCCAGTCCCCGATCGAACTGATTGAGCTGATCGAACTGATCGAACAGATTGAGCCCAGTCGGGGACCGCTCAAGCCAGCGCAAAGCTCTCACCGACCTGCAGATTGCTGGCCGTTTCGTAAATCAGCTGAGCCACGGCCACATCGCAGATCGACATGCCAATCGGCACCGCGATCACTCGGTCTTCGTCCCGCAGCCGCCCCGGTCGCTGACCGGCCACCACCTGCCCGATCGTCGCAGCTACTTCAGGCATCCCGCCCGGGAACTCCGGATCAGGTCGACCGTCAGCTGTCAGACGATCGCGGCCAATCCGATCGAAATACTCAGCCAACGGCACGTCGTCGACCAGAAACCGATCAGCCTGGTGCAACGCCTCGGCCGTATACGCGCATCCACCTTCAATCGCCACGCCAAAGGCCCCCGGCCCAAACCACTCCGGCCGCACAATCTGCACTTCGCCATTGGTGCATGTGCAGATAATGTCAGCACCTTCGAGGCAACTCGCTTCGTCCGAGCAGACCCGAACCGGCCCCGAAAACTGCTCGGCAATACGTTCCTTCAGGGCGTTCATGGCCGAGTCGCGAACGTCGCGCAGCCGAAGCTCCTGCAGCCCGGGAAAAGCCGTTACCAGATATTCCAGATGCTTGGTCCCCTCAAACCCGCAGCCGACCAGCGCCAGCGTGCGGGGATTGGACCGAGCACAACAGCGAGCGGCGATGGTGCTGACCGCCGCCGTCCGCATCCCCGTCAGGAAACTGCAATCCATCACCGCCAACGGAACACCCGTGTCGGGATCGTTCAGCACCTGCACGCCGGTGACGTTCGGCAGCCCCCGTTCAAAATTCCTCGCAAAACCACCGACCCACTTCAGCCCACAAGCCCTCAGCCTTGGCAAATAGGCCGGCATGGCATGAATGAAATTCGCCGGGTCGGTTTCCGTCGGATGGACGCCGATCTTCGGGTGCATCTCGTAAGCACCCTCGGCATGCTCGCGCAAGGCCCGCTCCACGACCCCCATCACGACCAGCGGCTCCAGATTCAGATCGACTACGTCCTGACGCGACAGCAGCAACACTTCGATCAACGCCATCTAACTGCTCTCCATTTGATCTGAATTTTTCGACTCAGCACCACTCGACCTCACCTCAACTACGATCAAGCCAACACACGCGTCTCTACTCTCTACTCTCTACTCTCTCCGCCAGGCGTTATTCAACACCGTACTGCTTGAGTTTTCGGTAGAGGGTCTTGCGGTCGAGCCCGAGGACTTGGGCGGCCTGGGTGCGGTTTCCCTGAGCGACGTCGAGGACATGCAGGATATAGCGGCGTTCGACTTCGTCCAGCGGCACCAGCGACGCCGCATCGTCGCCGTGCAGGACCATTTGACGAGCGGAATGCTGCTGAATCTTCTCAGGCAAATCCTCGCGCATGATCAGCTGATGCGTCGTCAGGGCGGCGGCACGTTCCATCACGTTGCGCAGCTCCCGCACGTTGCCGGGCCAGGGATAGGCCAGCAGCCGCTCAGCAGCCGACTCGTGCAGCCCGGTGATCTGCTTCTGCATCGATTCGGCAAAGGAGTTCAGCAGATGTTGAGCGATCAGCAGGACGTCGGTCCCCCGAGCTCGCAGCGGAGGGAGTTCGATCTGCGCCACGTTCACGCGATAGTAGAGATCTTCGCGAAACTGCTGTTGCCGAATGGCTTCCTCGAGGTCTCGATTGGTGGCCGATACGACTCGCACATCGATGCGGATCTCACGGTCGCTTCCTACGGGTCGCACGGCTCGTTCTTCGAGTGCTCTCAGCAGCTTGACCTGCATCGCCAGCGGCAACTCGCCGATTTCGTCCAGGAACAGCGTCCCACCTTCCGCCCGCACGAACAGTCCCTGCCGTTCCTGGCGGGCGTCGGTAAACGCCCCCTTGGCGTGTCCGAAGAGTTCGCTTTCGATCAGCGTTTCCGGGATGGCACCGCAGTTCACGGCGACGAACGGCCCCGCAGACCGACGGCTACGGCGGTGAATCGATCGCGCGACCAGCTCCTTGCCCGTGCCACTCTCGCCCGTCACCAGCACCGACATATCGGTCGGAGCCAGCTGGGATAACTGAGCGTACACGCGTTGCATGGCCGGGCTGTCGCCCAGCAGTTCGCCAAACGACGTGCGGTGGTCAATGGTCTCCGCCAGCTCCCGGACTTGTCGCTGCAGCCGGTGCTGCTTGACGGCTCGTTCGAGCGCAACTGCCAGCAGATCCATCTCGACCGGTTTGGTCACAAAGTCATAGGCGCCGGCCCGCAGAGCGGCGACGGCCGTTTCCAGGCTGCCAAACGCCGTCATGACGACCACCGGGAGATCGGGGCGTGCGTCAGCCACCTGCTGGCAGAGCTCAATCCCCGACGTGCCAGGCATCCGCACGTCGGTCAGCACAGCGTCATAGTCGCCAGCCCGCAGCGAATCCCAGGCCGCAGAGGCCGAAGTGAACCAGGTCGGCTCGAATCCGCGGAGCCTCAGGTCGGTCTCCAGCAGCTCGCACATGCTGCGTTCGTCGTCCACAATCAACACACTGCCACTCATGACCCCGCCTCCAGCGGAAGTATAACCGTAAAGCAAGTTCCCTGCCCCGGCTCGCTCGTCACGTCAATGCGCCCACCGTGTTCCTGCACGATACCCAAGGCGATCGACAGCCCCAGTCCGGTCCCCTCTCCAACGTCCTTGGTCGTAAAGAACGGTTCAAAGATATGCTGCAGATTCTCGGCCGCAATCCCCGTCCCCCGGTCGCGTACCTCCAGGATGGCCCAATTCCGAGCTTTCTCAGTCAGCGGTGACTCGGCGGCCGGACCGGCACCTGGGGGGAGCCCTGCGGTCGGCACTTCGCTCAGCCGCACACGGATCTCACCGCCGCCGGGCATCGCGTGGACGGCGTTGATCAGCAGATTGGTCAGCACCTGCTGCATCTGACTGGCATCAATCAGAGCGGTCACCGGCGGCGAATCAGGAGTCACTTCGATCTCCACCCGCTGCTTCTCGGCCAGCGGCTTGAGCAACTCGATCGTTTTGACACACAGAGCCCGCAGATCGGTCTCCGACCGCTGCGGAGCGCGGCGTCGGGCGAACGCCAACAACTGGCTGACGATCGACGTGATCCGATCCGCCTCCGACTTGATCGTCCGCGCACTGGCCTGCACGTCATTCTCACTCAGCTTGCCCGACGCAATCAGGGCTGCTCGCCCAGCCACCACGTTTAATGGCGTCCCCAGTTCGTGAGCTATCCCGGCTGCGAGCCGACCGACCGTCTTCAACCGATCGGCGTGCCGCAGCTGCTCAAGGGCCGCGACGCGCTGAGCCGACTCGGTACGGATAGCGGCCTGCTGCGTTTCCAGCTGGCTGCACATCTCGTTCAGCGCAGTAGCTAATTCCGTCAGTTCGTCACCAGTGTTCAACCGCAACGGCTCGGAAAAATCTCCGCGACCAATCCGCTTAGTCTTGGCGATCAGCTCGTTCAATGGCCGAGCGACCCAGACCAAGCCGACCATATAGGCCAGCAGGATCGACATGATGGCGAGCATCCCGACACTCAACAATCCCAGCCACAGCGTGCGGCGGTTCTGGCGTTCGAGTGGTTCGAGCGACCCGGTAAACTCCAAAGCGGCCGCCCCGTCACCAATCGGCAGTCGCACATACGTGTGCAAGTATCGTTGCCCGTCATCATCTTTCGTCACGAACGACTCCAACTGATCCGTTTTCTCGGTCGGCCAATCCTCACGCGGGAGAAGCGGCCGGTCGGATGGCCCCGCTTGTTCCGCAAAACGGACGAATCGAACGTTGAGTCCAAGATTACGAGCGGGTCCCCCTTTACCGATCACTCGGGCGACACCAGCAGGTCCAGAAGTCTTCCAGGCGTCGACAATCAATTCACTCATCGTTTGAGCGATCCGATTGGCGACATCCCGCTGCTGGTGCTCGAATTCCTCGTACGAGCTGCGCGCGGCGAAAAAGCCTGACAGATAAGTGATGCAGACGACGCAAAGGAGCGAGACACCGATGATGCGAGTGGCCAGTTTCATATGGGGCGAATTGCCGTTGGGGCAGAATTCCTCAGCGGGGCAAAGTGCCCCAGCCCCGGCGAGTGTTGAGCGTGGGGCTGGGGAAATAATAGGCGATTTTCATGATTTCTTCCGCGGCGGAACAGGGACCTGCGCCACCCAACAACTTCCGCCCCCACCACTCGTTGGCCGGCCACCGTACGACACTTGGCACGACCACCGCAGCGCTGGTAAGCCAGGGCTCAAACCAAGACAGCTCAACGACTTACACCTAGGCGATCGAGCCCGTACGAGCGTGTGAGCTGACAATCAACGGCGTGGATTTCTTCCGGGCAATCGTCACGGAACAGGACCTATAGATCAAGCCTACACGACGATTGAGTCGGAGTCACTTCGGCGAGCGGCAACAAAAAAAGTTTTTTGGCACACCGAGTGCATAAGGCATGAAACGTCATCCAAGACGTGCTCGAGGGGAGCGAACAGAGGTCACGGTCGCCGGGCACCATACACAGTAATTCGTTACGACGAGTTGCCGCACTACATCAAGGGAGTCAAGACAATGAAGAAGGTATTTTTCGAACACCGCTGGCTCGCCGGCATGGGCTTGATGGGCTTGCTGGCCCTCGGCTCAGCGGCAGTCACGTCGGGTTCCGGCAAGTCGCATTTTCTGACTGCCGGATTGCCGACACCTGTCACGCACATCGCCATGAACACCGCTCCGGCTATCAACTCAGATCAAGCCGAACGAGCTGTGGCATCGGCCAAGGACTTGTCGACTGCTTTTCGCGTCGCATCGGATCGCGTCCTGCCGTCGCTGGTGACCATCGAAACCACGGTCAAGGCTCCAGCCATGGCCGAGTCGCCGATGAAGCCGCACGGCCCGAAGGACGGTGAGAATCCTTTCCGCGGCACCCCCTTCGAAGATTTCTTCAAGGACGCACCGCTGGGACAGGGATTCAAGTTTGAATCGCCCCAAGGTCCGCAGCCACCTCAACATGGTACCGGCTCGGGTGTCGTCATCGACAAGTCCGGGCTGATCATGACCAACAACCACGTGGTGGCGGGCGGCACCCCGGAGGATATCCTCGTTCGGCTGTCGGATGGTCGTGAGTTTCAGGCGACTGATGTCTGGACCGACCCGAAAACCGACATCGCCATTGTGAAGATCAAAGCGGACGGGCTGACCCCCGCCAAGATCGGCGACAGCGACCAGGTTTCCGTCGGTGATTGGGTACTGGCCTTGGGTCAACCGTTTGGACTCGAGAGCACTGTCACGGCCGGGATTATCAGCGCCAAGCATCGTGGTGTCGGCATCGCGGCTCGCGAGAGCTTCCTGCAGACCGATGCGGCGATCAATCCGGGAAATAGTGGTGGTCCGCTGGTGAACCTGGACGGCGAAGTCATCGGAATTAATACGGCTATCTCGTCTCGCAACGGCGGAAACGACGGAGTGGGCTTCGCAGTGCCCATCAACATGGCGAACTGGGTCGGCAATCAACTGGCTCACGGCGGCGTGGTGAAACGAGCGTACCTCGGTGTCGGCATCCAGCCCGTGACAGCCAGCATCGCCTCGCAGTTCCATGTGAAGCCTCGGGAAGGTGTGGTGGTGACGGATGTCTATCCCGACACGCCCGCCGCCAAGGCCGGACTGCAGTCTGGTGACGTGATTGTCGAGTATGCCGGAGTCAAGGTGACCAGCCCGCAGGAACTGCAGGTCGTGGTCGAGAAATCCGAACTCGGTCGTCCTCACGTGCTGAACGTCATGCGAGATGGCAAGCCGATGACGCTGAACTTCACTCCGGAGGAACAGCCGGAGAGCTTCGGTCGCGGCAAGCCGTCGGCGGAAGAGAAGTCAGAGGAAAAGGCTCCAGCCGTCCTCAATTCCGTGGGGCTCGAACTGAGCAACCTGGATCAGGCCGTCGCTGAGAAGCTGAACATGAAAGGGACGGACGGTGTGGTGATTACCGATGTGCAGGCTGGCAGCCTGGCCGCTACGGCCGGACTCGAGTCGGGCATGGTGATCACTCAGGTCCAACGTCAACCGGTGAAGTCGGTTGAGGAATGTCAGAAGCTGATGCAACAGGCCGACCTTGATGAAGGTCTCCTGCTGCTGGTGAAAACCCACCAGGGATCGCGGTTCGTGATCCTTAAAAAGTAGCCCACTCTCGTCTCCCCACCATGGCCAGGGGTCAGGTGAACCGGTTTGGACGATCGGTTCACCTGCCAGCCCCCCTGACCAACGCCGGCGATGGGTTCTCTGTCGCCCATCGTCGGCGTCTTTTCTTACTCCTCGGAAGCCTTCTCCGCTCTTCCGATGGATACGACTGAGAAGATGACCGAGAGAGCGGAGCGGGATTGGGATGAAAACTCGCGAGCCGCTCGGACTCGCCCAGCCTCCACAAGCTGACTCCCTCCGCACCGCCCTCTCGGACTTCTTCTCTCTCTCCTCTCCGCTTGCTCTCCTCTCTACTCTCTCCTCTCTTCCCGGCACTGCGCCAAACGTCATCATCGAAAAAGCGTTCTTCGGCACATCTCCTAGCCCGCTCAGACCGGGGCTCCGGCCAGGCGAGCTGGCACGGCGGCCGGAGCGCTGTGTGCGGTGCGGTGAGAATGAGACAAGATGTCTTCTGCAGAGTCAGACTTTGAATTGGTATTGAACTCCAGTGGGCTTGCCCCACTGGTTTTCATGACTGGACGGCTACATTGGCGAATCCGCCGGAATCTTTTCTCCAGTGGGCTTGCCCCACTGGTTTTCATGATTGGATTGCTCGAGCTTCTCACGCTGTGGCTTGGATCGCTCCCGTAAGGGCGTTCTCGGCGAGAGAATCGTTGCGAATTGAAAGCTCGCTTGCCGCCGCCTGTAGCTTACTCAGTCATGAAAACCAGTGGGGCAAGCCCACTGGAGATGGGAGTTTGCGCGGGGCGGCACCCTCTAGCCCGCTCAGACCGGGGCTCCGGCCAGGCGAGCTGGCCGGCGGCCGGAGAGGAGACGCGCGTTGCGCAGGTTGATGCGCGGTGGAAGCGCTATAAGAAGTTTGTTGTGGTGGCGGCGGCTCTAGCCCACTCAGACCGGGGCTCCGGCCAGGCGAGCTGGCACGGCGGCCGGAGCGCTGTGTGCGGTGCGGTGAGAATGAGACAAGATGTCTTCTGCAGAGTCAGACTTTGAATTGGTATTGAACTCCAGTGGGCTTGCCCCACTGGTTTTCATGACTGGACGGCTACATTGGCGAATCCGCCGGAATCTTTTCTCCAGTGGGCTTGCCCCACTGGTTTTCATGATTGGATTGCTCGAGCTTCTCACGCTGTGGCTTGGATCGCTCCCGTAAGGGCGTTCTCGGCGAGAGAATCGTTGCGAATTGAAAGCTCGCTTGCCGCCGCCTGTAGCTTGCTCAGTCATGAAAACCAGTGGGGCAAGCCCACTGGAGATGGGACTTCCCGCGGGGCCGGGCCGTAGCTGTCCAGTCATGAAAACCAGTGGGGCAAGCCCACTGGAGATGGGAGTTTGCGCGGGGCGGCACCCTCTAGCCCACTCAGACCGGGGCTCCGGCCAGGCGAGCTGGCCGGCGGCCGGAGCAACGATGAAGTGGCGAGCGGCCTGCCCTTCCCTCCCTATCTCTGCCCTCTCCGCGCCCTCTGCGTTGAAAACTCCTGTGTCTCTTGCGCCCTCCGCGTTAAAAATTCCTGGAACAATCCTGACGCGCCCTTCCAGCGACGGTAGACTGAAAGGTCGATGATCTCAAGCAGACTGCCGCAGCAGGAACCCCAACCTTGCACGAACGATCGCTGGCCGAAGATATCCTGCAGAACGTCCAGCAACTGATGGCCGGACATGGCGCCGTACGCCCGGTGCGATTGAAGTTAATTGTCGGGGAGTTTGCCGGCGTTGACGCGAGACTGTTGGTCGACGCGACGTCGGAAGTCCTGGCCGAGGTCGGGTACGAAGGAGTGGCCATCGACATCGACTCCGTCCCTCTACAGGCTAATTGCCGCTCCTGCGACCAGCCATTCGCGGTCGAACGGTTCCGGTTTGAGTGCCCGCGGTGCGGCGGCCGCGACGTCTCGATCGAGCAGGGGGAAAGCTTGGTGCTCGAGTCGGTGACGCTGGAATCGGACGAAGACGGTCTCCTGCCCGACGCCTAGAGCGGCACCGCGGATTGACCTCCGAGCCTGTGTCGGGGAAATTGAAGGCTGAGTGTTCGCTGAATGCCTTCAACCGTCAGGGATGGCCCGAGTGCCGGTGACATGAGTATTCCATCGCAACAGATTGTCGTCCCGGTGGTCAAAGATGTGAGAGCCGAGCGGCGAGCGGCTGCCGAGAAGTTTCGGCAGTCGATGGCCGCCCAACAGACGCTGGTCGTCCGACTCCTCTCCTCTCCCGGATCGGGCAAGACCAGCCTGCTGGAAGCCACGACTCAGGCACTGGCCCGCGAAGCGAAAGTCGGAGTGCTGGTCGGCGATGTCGAAACCGACCGGGACGCCCAACGCCTGGCTCCCTACGCGCCCAGCCACCAGATCACCACGGGTGGGGCGTGTCACCTGGAGCTGCCGCTGATCGAACAGGCTCTGCCGACGCTGGGCAATCAGCGCTGGGACTACCTGTTCCTGGAAGACATCGGCAATTTGATCTGCCCGGCCTCACATGACTTGGGAGAACACCTGCGAGTGATTCTGCTGAGCGTCACGGAGGGGGACGATAAGCCGGGGAAGTACCCCAAGGCATTCCGCACCAGCGACACCGTCGTTATCAGCAAGATCGATCTGCTGCCGTACGTACCGTTTTCAGTCGACCGAGCGATTGACGATGCGCGACGAATTCGCGATGACTTGACTTTCTTCAGCGTCTCATCCTGGAAACAGCTCGGACTGGACTCCTGGCTGGACCATCTGCGAGCGGCTCGAGCGAAACTGCTGCGCGACGCCGCAACCCAATGAACGGCACAGCTGAAACTGACAAGCCAGAGATCGGCACGCTGCGATTGGTGTTGCAGGGCCGAGTGCAGGGCGTGGGGCTCCGGCCGGCCGTCTACCGACTGGCGACACGTCATCAGCTGACAGGCCGCATCGGCAATTCGGACCGCGGTGTGGAGCTGCTCGTACAAGGCCCGACTTCTGTAATTGAAACGTTTGCGGCCGAGTTGCCTGGAGCGCTCCCTCGACACGCACGGCTGACTTCACTCCACCGCGAATGGGTCGCTGACGCCGAATTGTGGCCCGACTTCGCAATTCAGTTGAGCGAACCGGGAAGTGTGCTGCATACGGAGGTCGCTCCGGACCGCCGCACGTGCGATGCGTGTCGCCGCGAAGTCGATGACCCTGGCGATCGTCGGTACGGGTACCCGTTTGCCACCTGCGAGGCTTGCGGACCGCGATATTCCACTGTGACGGGGCTCCCCTACGAGCGATGCCGTACGACGTTTGCTGGATTTGTTCCCTGTGAGCGGTGCCGGACGGAATACAGTTCGCCGGCCGATCGACGTTTCCACGCTCAAACGGTCGCTTGCGCCGACTGCGGTCCGGCGGTGTGGGCCGAGCGACCTCACGGTGCGGAAGTGTCGCGAGGAGCGGCTGCGGTGAAGCAGGCTGTGGAGGTTGTGCGAGCGGGCGGGATTGTCGCGATGCGTGGTTTGGGAGGTTACCAGCTGATTGCCCGAGCGTGCGACAGTGAGGCGGTGTCGCGACTGAGAGCTCGCAAGCAGCGGCACCGCAAACCGCTGGCAGTCATGGTCTCCAGCGTGCAACAGGCACGCGAGGTCGCTCATCTGAATCAGGCTGAGGCTGATGAGCTGGAATCGGACGCCAACCCGATTGTGCTGGTCCGGGCTCGCAGCGACAGTCGGCTCGATCGGTCGGTCCACCCGGGGCTCGATCGAGTGGGCATCATGTTGACCACGACTCCGCTGCACGACTGGCTGGTGCGACGATCGGGTGAGCCGTTGATCTGCACCAGCGGCAATATCGAGGGGAATCCGCTGGAAGTCGACGTGGTGTCGGCCTCGCGAGCGCTGGCGCACGTGGCCGATCTGCTGCTCCATCATGACCGCGAGATCGTGCATGGCGTGGACGACAGTGTGGTCCAAGTCACTCCTTACGGCGTCCAGACGATTCGGCTTGGCCGGGGAATGGCACCACTGCCGCTTGAGTTTCCTGGGGAGCCACTGGGACCGTGCTTGGCGATGGGTGGGCATATGAAGGGAGCGATTGCCTGGTCGAGCGGCACGCAAGCGGCGCTCGGACCGCATATTGGCGACCTCGACAACTTGGCGACCCGCCAGCGGTGGCTGTCCCATCTGGACGACATGCTGCGGCTGTACAGGTTTCGGCCCGAGCGATGGGTGCACGATCTTCACCCCGGGTACTTCACCAGTCAGTGGAGCGAAGATCGGCCGGGCGAGCGAGTGGCCGTGCAGCACCATCATGCACACGTGGTGAGCGGGATGTTGGAGCATCAGTGGCTCGACCGCGAAGTGCTCGGCATTTCGTGCGACGGAACCGGTTACGGCCCTGACGGCACGATCTGGGGTGGCGAAGCGATGGTGGCGACGCGGAACGATTTTCGTCGCATAGCTCGAGTGCGTCAGTTTGGGTTACCGGGCGGTGAGTGGGCGATTCGTGAGCCGTGGCGGATCGCCAGCCTGATGCTAAGTGAATTGCCGGGCTCACCGACGCTGAGTGGACTGGGCCTTCGAGCGATGACGCTGGACGACGAGGACCGGCTGAGGGTCGTACGAGGCTCTGCGACTTTCTGGCCTCAGACCTCCAGCCTCGGTCGGTTGTTTGATGTGGCCTCGGTTCTCGCGACCGGCCTGGCGCGAGTCGACTTCGATGGTCAAGCGGCGATGGAGCTGGAGGCAACAGCGACGCCGTTTGCGAACGTCGGTTCCGCGTATGATTTCCCGCTTGTGTGGAACGAACGGGCGCAGCTTGACGAGCTGGATTGGCGTCCGCTGTTGATCGAGATGGTGGAGGATGTGCGGCGGGGTGAGTCACCCGGTTTGATGGCGGTCAAGTTCCACTTGGCGGTAGCAACCGGATTATCTTCGATCGTTGCCGCTCAACCGAGCCTGCCGGTGATGCTCAGCGGCGGCGTGTTTCAGAACCAGCTGTTGCTGAACCAGCTCGGCTCGCAGCTCGACGACTTGGGCCGCCACTGGAAAGCGAACCACGTGATACCGCCCGGCGACGGCGGCCTGGCCGCCGGGCAACTTGCCACCGTACTGCTTGAACTCGCCCACTAACACTCCACCTCCCTTGTGGTGCGGGCGTCTCGCCTGCCTCTGACTCTCCGTGTCCTCTTCCCTTGTGGTGCGGGCGTCTCGCCTGCCTCTGCCTCTCCGTGTCCTCCTCCCTTGTGGTGCGGGCGTCTCGCCTGCCTCTGCCTCTCTGTGTCCTCCTCCCTTGTGGTGCGGGCGTCTCGCCTGCCTCTGCCTCTGCCGCTGCCTCTCCTCTTTCTCTCCTCTGCCTCATCTCCCTTTCCACGCTTCCTCTATCTTCAATCACCCTACAACTTTCGGCCAGGAGAATCTCCATCCAGCTGCCAACTCCAGGCAGGCGGGACGCCTGCACCACAATTTCTTGGCAGGCGGGACGCCTGCACCACAATTTCCTGGCAGGCGGGACGCCTGCACCACAAGTCATCCCGACCGTGGCTCTGGCCGGGGGACCCGGTTTGCGGTAAGTTCGAGGTGTTGCCACGCGACCCACGAGAGTCGATTCGAGTATTGGACGCCGGAGCTGTGCCCACGCCATGTGCCTTGCCATTCCAGGTCAACTGGTCGAACTGCCAGCGACGGACGGACCGTTCCGCGAGGCACTCGTCGATTTCTCGGGGACGCGACGGCGAGTGAACCTCGCCTGCACGCCCGACGCTCAGCCGGGCGACTACGTCCTCGTCCACGCCGGAATCGCCATCGCGGTCCTCGACCCCGAAGAAGCTCATCGCACACTGGAAATACTCGCTCAGCTGCAACTAGGTGACGACGAAGATGACCGCCATGAAATACGTCGATGAGTTTCGGGACTCGGCCAGTTGCGAGAAGCTGGTCGAGCGGATTCGGGCGGCGGCCACTCGACCGTGGACGCTCATGGAAGTCTGCGGCGGTCAGACCCATGGGCTGCTCAAGTACGGAATCGACCGGCTGCTGGAACCGCACATCCGTCTGATCCACGGACCCGGCTGCCCCGTGTGCGTCACATCACTCGGGGCAATTGAAGCGGCCATCGAGCTGTCGCGACGTCCCGACGTGGTCCTCACCAGCTTCGGCGATATGCTGCGAGTCCCCGGCCGGACAGTCAGCCTGCTGCAGGCTCGAGCGGACGGAGCACGCGTCCAGATGGTCTACTCGCCCCTGGATGCCGTGCAGCTGGCCGCCAAGGCACCTGATCGCCAGATCGTCTTCTTTGCCGTCGGCTTTGAAACGACGATCCCGGCCACGGCGCTCGCCATCGCGCAGGCTCAGCAGATGGGCCTGACGAACTTCACGACGCTGATCGCCCATGTACGAGTGCAGCCGGCCATGGAACAGCTCGCCGCGGCACCCGATGTTCATGTCGACGGTTTCCTGGCCGCCGGCCACGTCTGTACCGTGGTCGGATTTGAAAGCTACGAGGAGTTTGTCCAGCGGTTTGGCAAACCGGTGGTTGTCACCGGCTTTGAGCCGACTGATTTGCTCGGCGGGATTCTGCGGTGTGTTGAGCTGCTCGAGTCGAACACGGCGGCGGTCGAGAACCGCTATTCGCGCAGCGCTCAGTACTCCGGCAACGCGGCCGCCACGCAGTTGATCGCCGAGATGTTCGAGCCGGCCGACATGGCCTGGCGTGGCTTCGGGGTCGTCCGCCAGGGCGGATACCGACTCCGTGAGCCTTACCATCAATTCGATGCGCGGAGACGGTTTCAGCTCGCACTCTCCGACGCACTCGACGAAACGACTCCCTGCCGCGGTGGCGAGGTGCTGGCAGGGAAGATCCTGCCGACCAGTTGCGAGTACTTCGGTCGCGAATGCACGCCAGAATCACCGCTCGGTGCGCCGATGGTCTCCGCCGAAGGGGCCTGTGCGGCTTACTTCCGGTATCACGGGCAGGAGCGGCGAGCATGAACGAACACTCGTGGTCGCTTCAGTGCCCGGTGCCGCAGGAGATCGGCGATCGAGTGCAATTGGCGCATGGCGAAGGAGGACGGATGACGCGACGGCTGATCCAGTCGCGTGTCGTCCCCCGCTTCGCCAACCCGCTGCTGCAGTCACTGGGCGATTCCACACTCCTCCCCGAGATCGCTGGACCGCTGGCCTTCACCACCGACAGCTTCGTCGTCACACCGCTCTTCTTTCCCGGCGGCGATATCGGCAAACTGGCTGTCTACGGCACGGTGAACGACCTCGTGGTCGCCGGCGCTAAGCCGCTGTGGCTCTCACTGTCGCTGATCGTCGAGGAGGGGCTCCCCATGAGCCTGCTCGAGCGGGTACTCGACAGCATTCAGTCCGCGGCGGCGGCCGAAGGTGTCTCGATTGTGACGGGTGATACCAAAGTGGTGCCGCGTGGAGCGGCCGATAAGCTCTTCATCAACACGTCGGGGCTGGGCCAGCTCCACTGGCCAGCTCCCGCCGGCCCGCAATCGCTGGTCCCCGGCGATGTGGTGCTCGTCTCCGGACCGCTGGCGGAACACGGTCTGGCGGTATTGGCTGAGCGGGAAGGGTTACAGCTCGATCCGGCCCCGCACAGCGATTGCGGATCGTTGGCACCAGTCGCCGCTGCCCTGCGCGCAGCTGGCATTCCAGTGAAGTCGATGCGGGATGCCACTCGAGGCG
Source organism: Pirellulales bacterium (assembly GCA_046349895.1). Lineage (GTDB taxonomy): Bacteria > Planctomycetota > Planctomycetia > Pirellulales > Pirellulaceae > JAXMBJ01. Next base: position 600,754 of record JAXMBJ010000006.1, read on the forward strand.
GATTGGCGGCCGTGCTGCACGAGTGGTCGGAAGCGAGCGGCCATTCGATTCGCGTCGAGGAATCGTCGTTACCGGTGAGACCGCATGTGCGAGGCGCGTGTGAGCTGCTGGGGATCGACCCGCTGTTCATCGCCAACGAATGCGTGATGGTGGTGGGGCTGCCAGCCGAGGCGGCGCCGATTGCCATCGAACAGCTGCGACTTCACGCCGATTCTCACTGGGCAGCTACGGTCGCACGCGTTGTTGATCGTCAGGCTGCTCCAGTAACCATCCAGCGGGCGTTCGGCCCGGAACTGGCCCTCGACGAACCGCCGGGCTCACCCCTGCCCCGCATCTGTTAACCCAAACCGCGCTGGAGCGACCATGGCGAACTCCGACCCCACTTGGCTGGCCCGCTTGTCCGCGGCGACGGATTACGGCCAGCTCGACGAACTCTTCTCGCAGATGGCCGCCGAGGCACGTCGGCCTGGCGCCGACGCCGAGTCGCTGGCCGCGGCCATCGACGCGGCCATCCGACGGATTGAGGAAGAGCGGGCTCGGGACACCGCTCAGCTGGCCGAATTCCAGCAGCAATACGATGCGTTCCGGGAGACACAACAGGGAATGGTGGGATGGTTCAAACGCCATCTGCCGTTCACTGAGACTCGTCGCCAGGAACTGAACATGCGCGGTCAGGTATCGGACCAACAGTCGGAGATCCTCGCCGACAACTTCGTGATCGCTCGAGCAGAAATGCTCAAGCAACAGCTTCTCCCTCCCGACACACGAGCCCTGGGGTACCGACCGGCCGAGTGGCATCAGCAGCTGCGGAAACATGGCGAATCGCAGAGTTTACCGGCCTATGCGGCAGCCATCGAACGGCTCGGCCATGAATTACGGCGATCGGAATCGTTCGTCACTCAGCTCAAGACCGACATCGACGCCTTCGCGGATGCCCGATTCGCCGACCGCGACGACGTGGCTCGACGCGACCGCAACCTCGACACGGCCAGGAAAGACCTGCACGAGATCGAGACTGAACTGGACGAGGAGCGAAAGCTGCGGTCGAGTGGCATCGAGCGTCTCAAGGAACTGGTGCGAGACGACTTGGCGAGTCGTGACGGTGAGTACCGCGGGCTGCTCCAACGTTTGGGCGTGTCGCGCAACGCCGCCTCGCTGCTGGACCGAGCCCGTACGACAGCCGACCAATGGCAGTCGACCAACCAGCGGTTGACCGACCTGCGTCATCAGCTGAGTCGGTTGCCGCAACAGCTGAGCGAACTGCAGAAGAACATGGAGCACTTGCGGGACGAGCTGCAGCAGGCTGAAGTCCATCGGACTCGAGCCGAAGCTGAACTGCGGCGTCAGTCGGAGATCTACGACGCGGCTCGGATGCAATTGGAACGAGCTCAGAGCGGACTGGCGGCCGGCAGGCAGGTTTATGACGCTTACCTGAAACAGCAGGGAAGTGCCGAAGTGGCGAATCCCGCTGAACTAGAGGTCGATTCACCGGTGGCCGTCGAGTATCGGCGGTTACAGGAGGCGTTGCAGGTCGCTCAACAGCATGTGAACGGTCTGCAGCGAAGCTACGATGCGGCTCGAGCCCAATCGGAGCACGAGTTGGCTCGGGCGCGCAGCGTGCAGCAGAAGCTCGACGACGTTCAGCGTCAGCAGCAGCAATTATCCGAATCCGAATCGCAATTGCAGCGTGACGATCACCAGCTGACCAGCCAACGGCCGACGACCTGGCGTGAGCTTCGAGGTGCTATCGACGGATATCTTCACCAAGTGCAGCTGACCGGCCGGCGACCGCAGTTATCGCAACCTGCCGACGTGCTGGATCCCGAAGTGGCCGCGAAGTGGCTGCGGCAGCTCGACGCCGAGGCGCAACAACTTCAGCACGCGATCGCCACTGACCAGTCAACCTGCGACGACCGCTGGCAAGCCCACTGCCACCAGCTGCTCACCCCCGACCTCGCCCGCGAACTGACCTCCCGCTGACCGAAAACCGCGTCCACTTGGCGCGATGCCGATCGCACTTCGGATTCATTGAAGATTTTTAACGCTGAGGGCGCGGGAGACACGGGAGTTTTCAACGCTGAGGACGCGGAGAGTTAGCCCTGCCGAGTTGCTCCGGCCCCCGGCCAGCTCGCCTGGCCGGAGCCCAGGTTTGAGCGGGCTAGAGCGTCCCGCCCCGCGCAAAACTCCCATCTCCAGTCGGCTCGCCCCACTGGTTTTCATGACTGAACAGCTACGGCCCGGCCCTGCGCGAAGACTCCGGCCCCCGGCCAGCTCGCCTGGCCGGAGCCCAGGTCTGAGCGGGCTAGAACGCTCGCCCCGCGCAATTCCCATCTCCAGTGGGCTCGCCCCACTGGTTTTCATGACTGAACAGCTACAGCCACCACCGCGCGAAGACTCCGGCCCCCGGCCAGCTCGCCTGGCCGGAGCCCAGGTCTGAGCGGGCTAGAACGCTCGCCCCGCGCAAACTCCCATCTCCAGTGGGCTCGCCCCACTGGTTTTCATGACTGAACAGCTACAGCCACCACCACGCAAATCCCCATCTCCAGTGGGCTTGCCCCACTGGTTTTCATGACTGGACAGCTACAACCCCACCGCGCAAATTCCCATCTCCAGTGGGCTCGCCCCACTGGTTTTCATGACTGAACAGCTACAGCCACCACCGCGCAAATCCCCATCTCCAGTGGGCTCGCCCCACTGGTTTTCATGACTGAACAGCTACAGCCACCACCGCGCAAAACTCCCATCTCCAGTCGGCTCGCCCCACTGGTTTTCATGACTGAACAGCTACAACCACCACCACGCAAATCCCCATCTCCATTGGGCTTGCCCCACTGGTTTACATGACTGAACAGCTACAGCCACCACCGCGCAAAACTCCCATCTCCAGTGGGCTCGCCCCACTGGTTTTCATGACTGGACAGCTACGGCCACCACCACGCAAATCCCCATCTCCAGTGGGCTTGCCCCACTGGTTTACATGACTGAACAGCTACAGCCACCACCACGCAAATCCCCATCTCCAGTGGGCTCGCCCCACTGGTTTTCATGACTGAACAGCTACAGCCACCACCACGCAATTCCCATCTCCAGTGGGCTTGCCCCACTGGTTTTCATGACTGGACAGCTACGGCCCCGCGCGAAGACTTCGCGCAACATTTGGTCCCACCGCTCCATGTGCTCTCCGAGCACACTCAGCCCTACATAACGCACACTCTTCTGGACCCGTCATCGCGGCGAACTTACTCCGCAGCGGCATCCGGAATGAACTATGCGAGCAGATCGAGCACACTGCTTGCGTTATTTGCTGAGGTTATTCGCACATCACCCCCAGAACCCCGGAAAGGTGGCCCCCCGGACGAGCCCCAGCCGGGTCGCTACTTGCTCGGCGTTATCCGGACCGGTAGGTTAGGCACGATGTTTGCACTTGACTGGGCGGCGACCTGACCGCCGGTCGCTGCGACACGTCAAACTGCAATGGCAAGGAGGTGGGCTGGTGATCTCGCGAGCCAAAAAACCGCAAGCCCCGACCGACGACAAACGCTGGAAGCTGGTCGATGTGGTGATGAGTCGGAACGGGTACGCCGGCTCAGCACTCATCGAATCGCTCCACAAAGTCCAGGAATGCTTCGGCTTTCTGGACGATCAATCGATGACGTACGTGGCACGCTGCCTCGGGTTGCCGCTGAGCAAAGTCTACGGCGTGGCGACCTTCTACCACCTCTTTTCGCTCAAACCGACCGGTCAGCACACCTGCGTCATCTGCACGGGGACGGCCTGCTACATCAAGGGGGCCGATCGACTGATCCATGCCGTGGCCGACCGGTACCGAGTGAAACCGGGCGAAACCAGCGCCGACAAACGTCTCTCCGTCATGCAGGCCCGGTGTCTCGGCGCCTGCGGACTCGCCCCAGCCGCCGTTGTCGATCGCACGGTCGTCGGCAAACAGACCCCGGACGAATTGCTCGCTCACCTAGAGGAAGCCCTCCGATGACCGAAGAAGAACTCCTCAAGCTGGCCGCCGCCACTCAGGAAAAGGAATCGGCCACCGAGCATACCGTACGCGTATGCATGGCTGCCAGCTGCCAGTCGTCCGGAGCGGCGGGGGTGGTGGAACAACTGGAAGGCGCCCTCGCGGCTTCCCCCCACGCAGTGAATTCCCGAGTGAAATGTGTCGGCTGCATGGGCCTGTGCGCCGCCGGGCCGCTGGTCGAAGTCACTCACCGCAGCAACGGCCGTAAGTCGCTCTACCGCGATGTCCAGCCGTCCGACGCCGCCGAGGTGATTCAGACGCTGGGCGGCTCATCCCTCGAGCGGCTCCATTGCCCCACCGATATCCCGTTCTTCGCCCGCCAACAGCGGATTGTGCTGGAGAACTCGGGAGTGATCGATCCGGAACACATCGAAGACTACATCGCCGCCGACGGCTACCACGCGCTGCTCAAGGCCCTGACCGAGATGCCGCGAGCGGAAGTGGTGCGGCAAGTCCGTGCCAGTGGCTTGCGAGGGCGCGGTGGAGCCGGCTACCCGACCGGACTGAAATGGGAGACCGTCTCGAAAGTCGACGCGCCCCAAAAATACATCATCTGCAACGCTGACGAAGGCGATCCCGGCGCGTTCATGGATCGAGCGGTCCTCGAGTCCGATCCGCACCGAGTCCTCGAAGGCATGGCGATCGCCGCATATGCCGTCGGCGCAAATCACGGATACATCTACGTCCGTGCCGAATATCCGCTGGCCGTCGACCGCCTGAAAACGGCCATTCGCCAAGCGACCAAGCTGGGACTGCTCGGCCGAAATATCCTCGACACACAGTTCTCGTTCGAAATCGAGATCCGGCTCGGCGCCGGCGCCTTCGTCTGCGGTGAAGAAACCGCCCTGATGGCATCGATCGAGGGCCTGCGCGGACAACCGAGGCCCCGCCCGCCCTACCCGGCCGAATACGGACTGCACGGTTACCCGACCCTGATCAACAACGTCGAGACGTTTGCGAACATCGCACCGATTATCCGCAACGGCGGAGAATGGTTCGCCTCGATCGGCACCGAAAAATCGAAAGGGACGAAGGTCTTCGCGCTGGCCGGAGCGATCAACAACACCGGCCTGATCGAAGTCCCCATGGGGATCACGCTACGCGAGATTATCGAGCAGATCGGTGGCGGGATTCCCGGCGGCCGGCAGTTCAAGGCCGTCCAGACCGGCGGACCCTCCGGCGGCTGCCTCCCCGCTCAACACCTCGATATGGCCGTCGACTACGACAACCTGCGCCAAGCCGGCTCGATCATGGGTTCCGGCGGTATGATCGTGATGGACGAAACCTCCTCCATGGTCGACGTCGCTCGATACTTCATGGAATTCTGCATGACCGAATCGTGCGGCAAGTGCATCCCGTGCCGAGCGGGTACGTGGCAGATGCACGGCCTGCTGCAGAAGATCACCGGCGGCCAAGCCAGCAACGCCGACCTGGCCCTGCTCGAACAATTGTGCGAAGTGGTCCAGATGACCAGCCTCTGCGGTCTCGGTCAGACCGCTCCCAACCCGGTCCTCAGTACCCTGCAATATTTCCGTCACGAATACGAGGAAAAACTCCGCGCCTGAACCCAACCCACTCCCGCCCCCGGCCGGAGCCAAGGTCTTAAGCGAGCTAAAAGGAATTCACGCCCCATGGCCACACCCGTCCCCTCACCCAAAGTCATCACGATGACCATCGACGGTCACGAGGTGAGTGCTCGCAGCGATCAGACGATTCTGACCGCCGCCCGGGAACAGGATATCTGGATCCCCTCCTTGTGTTATCTCGAAGGACTTTCGATCTGGGGCGCGTGCCGGCTCTGCCTGGTCGAGGTGTCGGGGAGCTCCAAGCTGCTCTCCGCCTGCTCAACTCCGGTCGCCGAAGGAATGAAGATCCAGACGAACTCGGCCAAGCTCCAGGACTACCGCCGCATGATCCTGGAGCTGCTATTCGCCGAGCGAAACCATGTCTGCTCGGTCTGCGTCTCGAACGGGCACTGTGAGCTGCAGTCGATGGCTCAGCGATGTGGAGTGGACCACGTGCGGGTCCCCTACCGGAACCAATCGTACGAAGTCGACTCGTCCCACGACCTGTTCCGAGTCGACCACAATCGGTGCATCCTCTGCACTCGCTGCGTCCGGGTCTGCGACGAAATCGAAGGCGCTCATACCTGGGACGTCATGGGCCGCGGCATTGAGTGCCTGGTGGTGACCGACCTGAATCAGCCTTGGGGCGAGAGTTCCAGTTGCACGAGCTGCGGCAAGTGCGTGCAGATCTGTCCGACCGGCGCCCTGGTGAAGAAGGGGACGGCCACGGGCGAGATGGAGAAAGAACGAGAGTTCCTGCCGTACCTGTCGCAGATGCGAGGCAACCACCAATGAGCGACACTCAGAAAATCACGCTGGCCACCACTTGGCTCGACGGCTGCTCGGGCTGCCACATGTCGTTTCTGGACCTCGACCAGCGGCTGATCGAGCTGGCAGAGAAGGTCGACATCGTCTACAGCCCGCTGGTCGACACCAAACAGCTCCCCGAATCGGTCGACGTGGGGATCATCGAAGGAGCGGTCAGCACCGAAGAAGACATCGAGAAGGCTCATCGGTTCCGCAAGCACTGCAAGTTCCTGATCAGCCTGGGCGACTGTGCGGTCAGCGGCAACGTTCCCTCGATGCGGAACACGTATACGCTGGACGAGATCTTCGATCGGGCGTTCCAGGAGAACGTGCAGGTCCACCCGCAGCGGCCGACAGAGGGACTCCCGAAGCTGCTCGAGAAAGTCCTGCCGCTGCATGCGGTCGTTAAGGTCGACTTGTTTGTCCAGGGCTGTCCGCCGTCCGCCGACACGATCTGGTTTGTCATCACCGAACTTTTGGCAGGCCGGGTCCCCGATCCGACCGCCGTGACGCGATTTGGAGCCTGACATGGGCCGCAAGATCACAATTAATCCGGTCACCCGGATCGAAGGACATGCCCACATCACGTTGCATCTGAACGATGCGGGCTCAGTCGAACAAGCTCAGTTCCATCTAACTCAGTTCCGGGGCTTCGAAAAGTTCTGCGAGGGACGCCCGTTCCCCGAAATGCCCTCGCTGACCGCTCGCACCTGCGGCATCTGCCCGGTGAGCCATCTGGTGGCGTCGTCGAAGGCGTGCGACGAGCTGCTGAGCGTGACGATTCCGGAAACGGCGGCCAATCTGCGGCGAGTGATGAACTTGGCTCAGCTGGTGCAGTCCCACGCGCTGTCGTTCTTTCATCTCTCGTCCCCCGACCTGCTGCTGGGCTTCGACAGCGAACCGTCGCAGCGGAATATCTTTGGCGTGCTGAAGGCCCATCCGCAGCTCGGCCGTGACGGGATTCGGCTGCGGCAGATCGGTCAGACGATCATTGAGATGCTGGGTGGCAAGAAGATTCACCCGGGCTGGATGGTCCCCGGTGGTGTGAACGAGCCGTTGACGGGGGAGAAGCGAGACACGATCCGCCAGATGATTCCGGAGGGGCTCGACATCGCTCAGCGTGCCTGCGAGATGCTCAAGCCGCTCTTGAGCCGTTTTCAGGACGAAGTCGAGTACTTCGGGAACTTCAAGACGCTCTACCTGAGCATCGTCACGCCGACGGGCGGCCTGGAGCACTACGACGGGAATATCCGCATCAAGGACTGGGACGGGAATATCGTCGAGGATCAGGTACCGTGCAACGATTACCAGGACATCATTGGCGAAGCGGTCGAGCCGTATTCGTACATGAAGTTTCCGTACTACAAGCGAACCGGTTATCCAGCCGGCATCTATCGTGTAGGCCCGTTGGCTCGCTTGAATAACTGCGAGCACTGCGGGACGCCGCTGGCCGACGAGGCGTTTGGCGATTTCCTGGGCCTGCAGAAGGGTGGAGCTGTCAGCAGCAGTTTCCACTATCACTTTGCCCGGTTGGTCGAGATTCTGTACGGGCTGGAGCGGATCGACGAGCTGTTGCGGGACGGCGAGATCCTGAGTCCGCGGGTGAGGGCCCGTGCTCGCGGGAACCGCAATGAGGGGATTGGGATCGCCGAGGCGCCGCGCGGGACGCTGATCCACCACTACAAGACCGACGACCAGGACCGGATGAAGTGGATGAATCTGATCATTGCCACCGGTCACAACAACTTGGCGATGAACGAGTCGATCAAGCAGGTAGCTCAGCGGTTTGTGAAGGGGAACGAGCTGCAGGAAGGGATGACGAACCGGGTGGAAGCGGTGATCCGGTGCTACGATCCGTGCTTGAGCTGTGCGTCGCACGCCGTGGGTCAGATGCCGCTGCGGATTGAGCTGTTGGATGCGAGCGGTAAGCTGGTCGACCAGGTGGTGCGAGACAGCACATGACGGTTGAGTCTCGGGGTACCGAGTCAGGTCGCGTGCTGATCGTGGGGCTGGGGAACACCCTGCGAGGCGACGACGCCTTAGGGCCGCTGGTGGTGGACGAGCTATCTCGGCATGTGGATCTGGCTCGAGTGGATTTGGTGTCGCGCGCGGCGCTCGGTCCGGAAATCGCGGCCGAGCTACAACCTTACGACGTGGCCATCTTCGTTGACGCCTCGGTGGACGGTGAGCCGGGCGAGATCATTTGCCGCGAGCTGACGCCGGCCGGCTCGGCACCTGCCACCACGCACATCCTGACCCCGTCCCTGGCGGTCACACTGGCCCACGATCTCTACGGCCGAGCTCCCCGCGTATTTCTGATCACCACCCGCGGCTACTCCTTCGCCCTCGACGACACCCAGCTCTCCCCTCCCCTGCTCGCCCTCCTCCCCTCGCTCATCTCCATTGTGGTGCAGGCGTCCCGCCTGCCTCCGCCTGCCTCCGCGTCCTCCTCCATTGTGGTGCAGGCGTCCCGCCTGCCTCCGCCTGCCTCCGTGTCCTCCTCCGTTGTGGTGCAGGCGTCCCGCCTGCCTCCGCGTCCTCCTCCCTTGTAGTGCAGGCATCCCGCCTGCCTCCGCGCCCTCCTCCCTTGTAGTGCAGGCATCCCGCCTGCCTGGACTGAGCAGCTGATTTAAGTCCTCCCTGGCCAAAAATGGTTGAAGAGGAGGACCACTAGAAAATGGGAACTCTGGAATTTAAAAGTATTTTCCACACTGATTCATTGGCGACCCGTGGTACTCCCCCTCTCTTCCAATCCTGCCCTCTCGCCAGAAGGATCCTGTCCCAAGCTGCGAGCTCCAGGCAGGCGGGACGCCCGCACCACAATCCCATCATCCTCCGTTGTGGTGCAGGCGTCCCGCCTGCCTCCGCGTCCTCCTCCCTTGTGGTGCAGGCGTCCCGCCTGTCTCCGCGTCCTCCTCCGTTGTGGTGCAGGCATCCCGCCTGCCTCCGCCTGCCTCCGCGTCCTCCTCCATTGTGGTGCAGGCGTCCCGCCTGCCTGGACTGAGCAGCTGATTTAAGTCCTCCCTGGCCAAAAATGGTTGAAGAGGAGGACCACGAAAAAAAGGAATGCAGAGAATCCGTAGCATCTCTTGCACTTCCCCATTCGCAACCCGTGGTACTCCCCCTCCAATTCAATCCTGCCCCTCCTGGCCGGAGCCCCGGTCTGAGTGAGCTAGAGCACAACACCACACCGCTCTCCGGCCGCCGGCCAGCTCGTCTGGCCGGAGCCCCGGTCTGAGCAAGCTAGAACACAACACCACCGCGCACTCCGGCCGCAGGCCAGCTCGCTTGGCCGGAGCCCCGGTCTGAGTAAGCTAGACGCACAACACCACAGCGCCCCTCGGCCGCCGGCCAGCTCGTCTGGCCGGAGCCCCGGTCTGAGTGAGCTAGAGCACAACACCACCGCGCACTCCGGCCGCCGGCCAGCTTATTTGGCCGGAGCCCCGGTCTGGGTAAGCTAGAGCACAACACCACACCGCCCCTCGGCCGCCGGCCAGCTCGCCTGGCCGGAGCCCCGGTCTGGGCAAGCTAGACGCACAACACCACCGCGCACTCCGGCCGCCGGCCAGCTCGTCTGGCCGGAGCCCCGGTCTGAGTGAGCTAGACGCACAACACCACAGCGCACCCCGGCCGCAGGCCAGCTCGCCTGGCCGGAGCCCCGGTCTGAGTGAGCTAGAGCACAACACCACAGCGCCCCTCGGCCGCCGGCCAGCTCGTCTGGCCGGAGCCCCGGTCTGAGCAAGCTAGACGCACAACACCACAGCGCACCCCGGCCGCCGGCCAGCTCGTCTGGCCGGAGCCCCGGTCTGAGTGAGCTAGAGCACAACACCACAGCGCACTCCGGCCGCCGGCCAGCTCGCCTGGCCGGAGCCCCGGTCTGAGTGAGCTAGACGCCGCGACACCACGAACACTCTCTACTCTCCCATTCCGACTTCAACCCGCAACGCGCGCCTCTCTTGTGCGCCGGCCCAATCTCTGCGCTCTCCCCGGGCTCTCCCCGGGCTCTCCTCTCTACTTTCTCCTTACTTCTCTGCGTCCTCCGCGCTCTCCGCGCACTCCCTACTCTCTTCTCTCTCTTCTCTCTCTCCTCCCGACTCTTGCTTGTCTCTTCACCGTCTCCTACCATGACGCTCTCAGGCCGCAATCCTGGTACAGGAGCAACAACCGATGATCAGGCGGATGAATCGAACGGGCTGGTATCTGAGCTGTCTTGTGTTGTCTTCGCTACTCGCAACTGCGAGCCCTCTCACCGCCGCCGAGCCCGACGACCATTACCGTTTAGGCCCGGACTCGCTTGAGCACGAGGGCGTACCGCGTGGCAAAGTAGACGGTCCGAACGTCTTGCCGAGCCAGGCGTATGAGGGGACTCAGCACACGTACTGGGTTTATGTGCCGGCTCAGTACGACGCATCGAAGCCAGCGGCGTTGATGGTCTTCAACGACGGGCACGCGTTTATGGACCCGCAGGGGAGCGTCCGAGCGACGAATGTGCTGGACAATTTGATCTACCGGCGAGAGATCCCGGTGATGTTGGCCGTGTTTATCAATCCGGGCCGGACGCCGGAGCAGCCTGAGCCGAACGGTAAGGAGTGGGGGGACCGGGGTACGAACCGTCCGCAGGAGTACAACGCGTTGGACGACAAGTACGCGCGGGTGATGGCGGACGAGCTATTGCCGGAGCTGAAGAAGACGTACAACATCTCGGACCGACCGGAGGACCGGGGGATTGGCGGAGCGAGTTCGGGGGCGATCGCCGCGTTCACGGTGGCCTGGGAGCGTCCGGACCAGTTCCGGAAGGTGCTGAGCCTGATTGGGAGCTACACGAACATCCGGGGCGGGCACGTGTATGCGGACAAGGTGCGGGAGAGCGAGCGGAAGCCGATCCGGGTCTTCTTCCAGGACGGCCGGAACGACAACCGTGGCCAGCGTCGCGGGGGCGCCTACGACCCGAACTGGGACTGGTTCCTGCAGAACACCCGTCTAGTGACCGCGATGACCGAGAAGGGCTACGACGTCAATTACGTCTTCGGCATCGGCGCTCACAACACGAAACACGGCGGCGCCATCCTCCCCGACATGCTCCGCTGGCTCTGGCGCGACCACGGCTATGACACAAATCCAGAGAATGAGGTCGAGCGGGGGTTCAACAGCGTCTCGAAAACTGAATAAAAAGAGCCCTTTTGGAGTCTGCTCCTTAGCCGATTGTCTCTGCCTCCGCCCGTGATCGGTCTTGCAACAAAAATGGCTCTCCTGAAATAAGGTAGTTACCACACCACCGAACCCGGGAGAGCGATTGACGGCTGAACAAATTCTCCTGCGACACTTATTAGCCCTCGCCACGTGATCAGTAGTTTAGCCGCACCAAGAGCGATCAATAATTCCGCAAACAAGAACGCCCAACAGCGAAGCTAGAAATACCCCCTGACATCAAGCCACTGGCATACCCGGGAAGTTGTAGGGATGCCATGACGATAACAAACTGCCAAACGCAACTCTTAATTGAACGGCGCCGGACGAAAAACGCATGACCGGGAAAGGCCAATTGCGTGCTCTCGATGGAATAAAACGATCGTCAAATTCATTTGGCCAAAGCCTGTTGAGTTAAACGGACAATTGGCGTCCTCGGCACACCGGGAGATGCAACTAAGGCTGCTAAATCGTTGGCATCGACATCCGCATCTCCATCCAGATCCCCCATCACCTTTGCCATAAAATAGTCCACCTTAACGGGGTCGAAGCCGCTCGGCAGCCAGCCAGACCTCGGATCTCCCCACCGGCTATTATGGTCAAACGGCGTCGCGGAAACCCATTCCCCGAATGAATACAAACGCCCAAACTTTCTGGCGTCGTTCGACGACGCGGGAGGATCCGCAAAATAGACATTTGAATTGACCGCCAACCTCGACAAATCACCATTTCCCCCATAATCCAGAAACTGGCTACGAGGATTGTAGATCACATTATCCGTGACAATACCTTGAACCGGCTGATTCGATCGAACATTCCGAAAAGTAATCGCATCCCAACTCCAACTCTGCGAGCCGGTTCCGGAATTTATTATTAGATTGCCCTTAACCAACACGGGATCGCCCACCGCAATGTGAATACCACTTCCTTCGGTATTCACAATAACGTTGTCGACTATCTCAATGCCCGTTCGACGGCCAAGGTCCACGCCGCCTCCGGTCAGGGCGATTCCCGCCCCGAACGTCACCCGCATCGCCTTTGAATTCATGATCACGTTTCGGCGAATCTTATGATCCTTGTTCTCCTTAAAGTTCTCCCAATTCTCAATTGCCGTGCCAGTATTCACAATCAAGTTGTCTTCGATGACCCAACCGTAGGCTGCCTGAAATCCGACTCCATGCGCATCGCCGTCTTCCCAACCCCTTACACCGATATGGTGAATGTACGAATTCTTCACCGTAATAAAATCACCCGTGCGACTAACATCTCCAGCCCCGGTAGCCCAACCATAGATACCATTTGCCGCGTAGGAAATCTCCACTCCGTCAAACGTCCAGTTGTCGACGTTGTCTCCAATGTATATCGCGGTGTTGCCGACATTATACTTGAAACGACTGCCTTCAAAATAGATGTGAGTAGATTCAGAACCCACCAAATATCCGACCGGACTTGCTCCGATAAAGTCTCCACCAACAAAATGCAGATATTTTGATCGGGCCAACGTTAAACCGAAAGTTGCCGGGCTACCGACAATCGACCAGAGTCGATTGCCTGGAACGGCATTGTCTGGCATTCTAACGTACATTCGTCCGTTATTGTAGTAGAACCCCGGCGTCGCCAGGGTCTTGGCTGAATCCTGATACAGCAGTGTATCGGCGTCCGCACTCGCCATATCAATGTTTGGCTTGCCATTCTGATCGACTGCCAACCAATTGGCTTGAATGAAGGTCGAAGTGCTAAAAACGCCAGCACCTTCACTTCGCCATGCATAGTCGCCCGAATACCGGTAGAAGTTGCTAAAGAGCCGACCGGGATGATCTGGATGATTGAGGTTGACATAGATCGGAAAATCCTCCGAAAGACCGATGCAATGTAAAAATCGCACGGATGGGGAAGTTGTATCCAAGGTAGCACTGGCTCCATCCATCAGGCCCCAATCGCCGGTCACATAGACGGTATCCCCAGGGGAAACCACATTGATATCAAGTTGCGCATTTAGAGACGCAAGTGGCAGGCCGCCCTTCCCGCCTTTCCACGGAAGATCATTCCACGCATCGGCAAACGAGGTTCCGTCTTCTCTCCCGTATGAGCCTGGCGACGCCTTTGGCCGGACAAACCACGCAACCGGCGCACGCGTCGTGACCTGATACACATTCGTCCACGGCGACTCCACGCCAGAGACTGCATCCCGACCCTTTACTCGCCAGTAGTAGACTGTGGATGGCTTCAACAAAGGCTTCCACTGCCCATCCGCCCCCTTCCATCCAGACCGCCTGAGTTTTGGACTAGCGAAACTGGGGTCATCATCTATCTCAAAAAAATACTGCATCCCCCTTCCAGTGCCTACAATGCCGTCTGCCTTGAGAACGGCACTACCACCAACAAGCCCATTATTCGTGAAAGGGCCTACCCCACGGACTACGCCCTTAGGAGATTGAGTGCTTGTCAAGGGGCTATTGCCGGCACTCAAATCCACTATCTTCAGGTGATTACCGCCTACCGAGTCCTTAAGCCACCCTGACCCAACCTTTCCATTGGCGTCTCCGACCTGCTCAGCCATGGTGTAAGCAGCCAAAGGCACAGCATTTATACCATTCGGCACATCGACTCGTCCCGAATCATGCCAGTGATTGTACAACTCGACGATGGCATCAGACGATAGATCATCACTCCAGACGCGCGCCAAGTACATCTCAAATTCGGGCATAGCAGTGGCTGAACCGCCGTTATATGACACATCTTCCTTATTAACGCTTCCGATCGAGAAATCGCCCAATTCCGACGGGAGAGAGAGGCTCGCGTTTGCCTTTCGACCGACTTCTCTACCGTTGACGTACATAGCCAACGTCTTCGTAGCATTCTCGAACGAAAGCACCACGTGAACGGCACCATTTGTCGGCTCCGCTTGAACTACGATATTGTTGCCTTTTCCATCGGATACAACCGACATTAAGGTCACATTTCCGGTTGGGCCAAATCCATTGGAATCCGAAATTGACCAACCCGGCCGATTCACATTGAATGCAGATTCCCGTGCACCATTCCAAATGAAAGTACCGGAATCACCGATATAGTCATCGCCGTCGACTCGGATTGCTATCTCGACAGCAAAGTCGCTGGTCGAGTAATTTGGCAGATTCCTCAGGTCGCTTTTCTGTCGTACGAGATACGATCCAGCGGATTTCGACAGTTTCCCAGCAACCAAGTCCCCAGCCGTCGACTTAAAGTCGCCCTCAATTACACTCGTGAGCAAGTACGAACCAATACCGAATGCATCCGTTGTACCGCCCATCGCCATCACAAAATACGAATTACCGGGGATCAAGTCCTTGAACGATAGTCCGACTTTGGTTGAGTAAGTCGATCCGCCGACGACTGGCCGAGCAACGCCTGATGAACTCCAGACGCCCGACACAGCAGCCTCGCGGATTGGCGGCGCCAACCCGTTGCTTTGTGAATTCAAGTCGATAGCAGCGGAACTATTGCCCGTCGCCCAGCCAACTAGGGTTCCAGTACTGCTGTATACCATCAGGAGTGGCGCTAGGAGACTCAACCCCATAGATGTCATTTCCAACTTTACAACCTCCCCTGACTTATTGGGAGCAACGAACTTGTAGACATCGACGTCGGATGCACCGGATATGTCGGCCTTGATTGCGAATCGCCCATCGTCGCCGACGGCCACAAGAGTAGGCGACGACAAGTTGCCGTTATCGCCTTGTCGATCCATTATGTCAGAGTCTCGCGACCGATAAATCTCGCGAATCGCCGTAATCTCTTCGGCGATCAATCCGGTACGCTTCGCGAACCCGGGATCGATGCCCACGGAATAATCAACGCCCAACGACTCGCCGATGGCCCGCAATGAGACAGAGTACAGATCAGTAGCGCCACCCACGCTCAAGGCTGCACTCGAGCTCAACAACACGTCACCCGCCAAAACAGTGTCGAGCGAAGAGCGATATCCCCGCGCCGGCTGGCCGGCATCAGGTCGGGCACCCACACGAATATCGCCAAATCGCGGGTCCCGTTGTCCGGCTGCGGGTATCGTGCTGCTTGAGCCATCGTCGGACACCCGATGAAAGTTCAAATTTGAGACGGCAGCCCACGTCTGCAAGGCCCGCTCGAATTCGCCCTGCCAAATCTCACGCGGCGCCACTGCGTTCAGCTTGGCAAACAGACTGCTCGATCCCCCGTCCAGCTGAGTCCCGTCGGGAACGAAACTGTAACTGATGTCCGAGTCCGACCAACGATCGCCACTGGCCGCCGCTAACACCCGGCGACATTCCAGTTGCTCACCCGAAAGCCCCACAGCGCGCGCACGACCCGAACGGCGATGGCCCGTACGACGACGATACGTACGGCCCCGATCCGCTACTTTGCGGCGGTGACTCGGCAGTCCAAACATCGATGCGTCCCTCCAGCCGTCCGCCATAAAGGTATCGATAGCTGCCGTCTATCGCAAGCAAATCGCCTACCAACCAGCGGATACTGTCAATTGTTTCGAAGAACTCGAACGGATGAGCGGCGGGCCCAATGACCCGCTCAACTCTACGTCACAGCCGTCCAACGCAGCCTCCTCCCCGACCCTGAATTAGCAGGTTTCGCTCCCGAGACCCATCCCAACGATCGTCGCGGTCCCCCCTTTTCCGCACGTGCCCCCCCCACTTCGGATAACCACCATGTGCGACCCGTGCGTCGCCGTCAGCTACCTGTGTCCCAAAAAATCGCTACAAACCCGATCGTTGCCGCCATTCGCTCCAACCCCACAGCTCTGTCCACTTGACGCCCCACCCCAGCCAATTAAGCTCTATCAGTGAGTCGGGCTAGACGCCGCCCCCCCCCAGCGGAGCGGGACTAGCGATTCGAGTATGGAAATTTTCGCGCGGGCCAGCGCAACCCACGGGGACGAGGTGCGCCTTGGCCGGCTCGAGCTGCGAACCCCTTAGCTTCATCTGCATCCGCGACCACCGGCCGATATCCAACTCAGCCCTGCGATTCTCGCTTGCCCATATCCCCGCTTCTCTGGACGGAAGATCGACCACACGATGAACGGTAAACCTAGACCGGTCACGCGCCCGAGTCAGCGAACGGCCACGGCACGGGCCGCCGTCGCCCCCCAATCCACTCAACCGCTTCTGCAGCGGCTGCCCCCGCAGCCGCTGGAACAACGTCATATCCGCCTCCTGGCCTCCCTGGCCGGAGTGCTGGGGATCATTTTTCTGTGGTCGTACGCCCCCGACCTGAGCCAATTGGCTTATGCCTGGCGTACGGAACCCGACTATTCCCACGGGATCCTGGTCGTTCCGATCGCCCTGTTCTGCCTGTGGGCCCGTCGCGACGCGATCCCCACCGAACTGACGGCCCCCGACCCTTGGGGACTGGGGCTGATCTTATTGAGCGTTGCCTGGCGGGTCTTGGCAGAAAAGTTCTTCTTGCCGGAAGTGGCCAACTGGTCCTTGATCCCCTTCATCGCCGGCTGCTGTTGGCTCCTGGCCGGACGCAAGTTTTTCCTGTGGGCACTCCCGTCCATCCTGTTCCTGTTCTTTATGACCAAGCTCCCGTTTCGGGCGGAAACCCTGCTCGGGACCCCCTTGCGCCGACTTTCGTGCCATCTGGCCAGCTGGTTCCTGCAGTGCCTCGGCCAGCCGGCGATCCCTGAATGGACGACGATCAGCCTCGGCGCCGAACGACTGGAGGTGGCGCAGGCGTGCGCCGGGCTGCGCATGTTCATCGGTGTTTTTGCCCTGGTGTGTGCCTACTTGATGGTCAGCCAGCGTGCTTGGTGGCAGAAGCTGTTTTTGTTAGCCTTCGTCGCCCCGGTAGCCGTAGTCGCCAACAGCGCGCGCATCGTGGTTACCGGTCTGATGTACCAATGGGTGTCGAGCGAATTCGGTCGCCAGTTCGCCCACGACTTTGCCGGCTGGCTGGTCATCCCCATGGCCGCCGTCCTGTTTCTGGGCGGAATCTGGTTTTTGGACAGGGCTTTTATCCAAGTCCCTCGACAGCGGACCATGCAGCCCGTTGCCTGAACGCTGTTCGACAAACAACCTTGACGCGGCAACAATGAATCAACTCTTGCGAACGGACCACGAGCAGTTTCTCGTTTCCACGTCGACGCAGCCGCCTGGCGATATCGAGCTCGCCGGGGGTCAAGAGGGGTTGGAACAATCGGACGGCGAGTCGACTTCGATCGCCTTCATTGCGCTGACCGCCCTTCGCCGCTGGGGATGGCTTTCAATCCCGCTGGGCCTGATCGCGTCGACCGCTGCGGCGGCCATTGTCTGGTGCACACATAGCTCCGAATACAAGGCCACAGCCTTTTTTCAGGTCGACACTGACAACACCTTTGACGGGCTGCTCAGCCCAGACAAACAGCAAGCCTACGACAACTTCGTCCAGACACAAGTCGAACTTGTCCGCAGCCCGCTGGTGCTGGGGCAAGTGGTCGCCAGTATCGCCGCACTCCCCGAAGTCCGCGAACAAAAGTCGCCGCTCAATTGGCTCTCCAAGAAAATCAAGGTCGTCCCGGTCGGCCAGTCGGATTTGATGCAGATTGAGTTTGTCAGCACCGACCCGGAAACAGCACGGCAGATCGTCAAGGCAGTTTCGGACAAGTACATCCAGCTCTACAGTTCCGATAGCAAGCTACGCCACCACAACATGCAAACGATGGTGGAAACGGAAATCAGCAAACGAGCTGTGACAATCGAGGGGCTCCGGGCCCGCTACGGAACCCTCTTTCAGCAACAGACAGGGCGCGACCCCTTTGCCGTCGCGGCAGGTCCGGAACCCGCGACCGGTGTTGAGGAGCCAGCATCCTCGAGTTCTATGCTTGAGCCGCTGGTCATTCAAGCCGGTGTGCGGCTGGAAATGGCCGAGGCAGCCCTCAAGGCTTTCATCGCTCAAATTCCCGGAAAGATTGAAGTGACCGATGAAGAGCTGGCGCGGGCATTGGCTGATGATAAGTCGCTGGAAACCCTGAAGGACTCAATCCGCCAGAAACACCGCGATCTGCAAAGGCTGACGGTGACTCCCGCCAAGAAGATTGATGAGCCCGTCGGCGATCCACGAGGGGCCAACGCCGCTGAGGGGGACGAGCGGGCCAGATTGATCTCGCAGCTCAAAGCGGAAATCGAAGTCTTGAAGCGGCAACTAGAACACACGACGATTGAGCGCGAGAGGCGGGTGCGGGAGGCCCTGGAGGTGCAGGCTTGGCGCAAGGTCCTGGAAAAATACCCGGCGGTACCCTCTCCCGAAGAAATCCGCGCCCACGTCGATCGGCACCCTGATCTGGCCGAGCACCGGGCGCGGGCCGAAGCTCACAAGGAGCAAGTCGAATCCTACGCCAGCCTGTTGCCGGACGGGACGGAGACGCCCGAGATGGTACGACTCAAGGAGACTCACGCCGAGCTCCAGAAGACGGCCGCCGACTTTCGCCAGCAGCTGATCGACGAACTGACGGCGGCCGTCAGTGCGGCAGCCCGCCGTGAACGGCTCGAACACTTTGACAAACTCGTCGCTGACGCGGAGGACGCGAGGAATCAGCACGATGTGCTGCGACGGCGACACGAGACGAAGCTGGCGCAGCACCAAACGATTGTCCGCCGTGCTGGCCAGGAGACGATCGAATTGGAGTTTGCTCGCCATAGCTATGAGCTGGAAAAGGAACTCTACCAAGAACTCAACAAACGACTGTTGGAATTGAAAACTGAGGCAGCGGGGCTTGACCGCGTACAGCTTCGCCAGGAAGCCTCGGTCGATCCGAATCCGGTCAATCCGCCCCCCTTCCGCAACATGATCATGGCAGCGATCGTCGCCCTGGGGATCCCAACCGGCTTGGCAACGTTGTGGGAATGGCACGTCAAACGAATCTCGGACGCCGACCAGTTTTCCAAGGAACTGGGGATTCCCATCCTTGGTGAAGTCGCCCGGTTGCCAGGGAAGCGTCGTGTCTATTTCGGATCGGTCGCCTCCGGGGCCGACCACGCGGCTATGGTGTACGAACAGAGCACGCTGGTCCTGAGCGATAACGTCTCGCACTCGACCAGGATGAAGAACGTGCGAGTTGTGGCGGTCACCAGCGCCATGAAGGGGGAAGGGAAGTCACACGTGGCTGCCAAACTGGCAGTCAATCTGGCCCGCGTCCTCCCTGGCAAGGTGTTGCTGATTGATGGCGACATTAGGTTCCGGACGATTGAGCGGTTGCTGCGGACGACCACCGGCCCAGGGCTATCTGAGGCACTGCGAGGCGACTGTTCCGTCTTCGACGCGATACAGGAGATCCCGGACATCGGACTGCATGTGATTCCTGCTGGCAATCCGACTGATGGCGCCTGCGATTTGATCCGCAACGGGGTACTCCCCCGTACCGTGCAGGAACTACGCGACAAATACAGGTTTATCATCATCGATACGCCGCCGGTCCTCTCGGCCGGCGAATCGCTCAGCCTGAGTAAAGTGGCCGACGGAGCACTGATTTGCGCCCTGCGGGACGTCAGCCGCATCGCCAAGACACGCAAGGCACTAATGCGACTCTACACCGCAGGCGTCCGCCCACTGGGGGCAATCCTGGTGGGCGTGCCGACCTCAACCTGCGAGGTCTCCTACTACGTCCCACCGACAGCGCAATCCACTGTCCTCGAAAGCGACATCGTAGACGAAAATGAGAGCGATGCCGATCACGACGGCGACGAAAGCGGCATCGAGCGCGGAAGGGATCACAGTCCTGGCCAAATACCTGAGTTGCTGCCTCAAGGTTGGCCCGATAAGAAACGCGGCGAACCCGCGATTCAAGCAGGCGACGGTCCGGCCTGCTCCTCGGATCGATCCTAGGGTCCATCGAGCTTTCCACTTCCAACGCAATCCTTGCCAAACTCACTCACCCTAATTCTTCTGTTGAGATGGCATCCATGAGACAGGACAACGAGACGACTACGGTCATCGATCTACGGTTCCTGATCGTGACCTCTCTGGCCGCCACTTGCCTGATTGCCGCCTTGGCGGCCTGGAACAGAATGCAAGTGGTGCGGATGGCCGACAGCCTGCTCGAGCGAGCCGAAAACCTGTCGGCGGAATTGAAATGGGACGAGTCCCTGAAGTATATCTCACAATATCGCAAGCTGCGGCCGACCGACTCCAAGGCGCATGTCCAGTTTGCACAGACCTTTGACCACACCGCCAAATCGTTGTCGACCAAGACCCAAGCGATTGCCCAGTACGATCTGGCGATCGGGGCCACCACCGACCCGCAACTCCGCCGGAAACTGCAGCAGCGGCAAGCCGAACTGCAGCTGGAAGTGGCCACCAACGACCCTCGGCGGCTGACACTTGTCGAACAGCTCGCCTGGGAACTGCTGTCGACTTCCTCTGACCGCGCGGCGTCCGCTTCCACACTGCTGGACAACGACAAGATCCAAATCATTGCACAGGCTGGCGTCGACCAACTTCCAATTCTGCGTCTGGCCGCGATCTCCCTGGCCCAACAGGCCCGAATTGCCGACAGCAAAGTCTCCGAAACGACCCTGGCCGCCTGCCAAAAGGTGCTGGATCTGAATCCGGCCGATTTGGAGCTGGTGACCGCCACCGCCAATCTATACCGTTTCAACCTGAACCAGCCCGACGAGGCTGACAAGGTCATCGATAGGCTGCTGGTGCGCGTGTGCGGAGCCGTGCCGGCGCCAGAAGAGACGGCCGAACAGATCGCCCACCGAATTGCTCAACAACCACCCATTCCCGCCACAGAAAGTCTCGGCACCCAGGAAAATACCGCCGCCGCACTCCGCTTGGTCCATGCCTATCAGACCCAATTTCATCCTCCCGCCGACGACGCTTTCCTCGGGGCTGCGATTGCCACGGCGCCGGACGATTTTGCTACCCGCATGGAAGCGGGCCTGCTGGCGAGCCAGCAGGCCAGGGACCAGTCCCGGTCGCAAGCAGCGCGAGCCGAGGCATCCGCCACGGCCGTGGAACACCTGGAGCAGGCCATACGGATCGACCCCAAGCAGCGTGATCCCTACCTGGTACTGGCTGAGACTCGCGCCGCCGCCGGTGATCTGGATGACGCCGTGTCGGTGCTGGAGCGAGGTCTCGGCGCGGTTGGCTCCTCCGATTGGCCGTTGAACACCGCGCTGGGCAATTTGCTCAGCGCCGGTGCCCAGACGGCCGAGTCGCCGGAGGTCCGTGATGAACGGATTAAGCGGGCCGAGCCGGTCATTGCCAAACTGCGAGAGATAGCCAACCAGGAGACCGGTTCGTTGACCAACGCCGGACGCCTGGCGCGGGATGCCTCCATTGCGCTGTTGCAAGGACGGGTTCACATGGCGCGGGGGAACGCCTTGGCGGCCATGCGAGTCTTGAAGCCGGCGGCGTCGGATTGGCCAGCGGAGTCTGACACCCAGTCACAAATCGGGATCCGATTGCCGGCCACGCTGCTACTGGGCGAAGCCTGCCGTCAGTTGGGACATTGGGACGAAGCGGCCCAGGCGTACGAGAAGGCGATGGAAATCCGACCGGATGAACTGTCCCATCGCCTGGCAGCGGCAACCGCTCGTCGATCGGCCGGACAGTACGCCGCGGCGCGCCAACATCTGCAGACCGCTGTGAACAGCGTTCCCCCTCAGGCCCAGCAGGGACCGGAATGGCTCCCCGCCGCGTGGCTGTTGCTGGTCGAAAGCGAATGGCAGCTGCACTTGGCAGCTGCGCCAACCCTTGCTCTGGCCGACCAGGAGCGGTTGTGGGCACAATTGTTCGAGACAATACGACAGGCAGAACGCTGGACTGGAAACTCGTGGCAACTCCCCCTCCTCAGCGCGCAGATTTACTTGTCGCCGCTGGCCAACAGCCCAGAGAAGGCCGAGGAGCGCAGAAAGTCCGCAATCGCATTGTTGCGTCAAGCAGAGGCGGCCGGTCCTGCATCGCCGGAACTTTGGAACGGACTGCTGACCGTCTACGAACTGGCCGGACTCCCGGACGAGGCCGACCGTGTCGCCAGCAAGTATCGCGAATCGACATCGGACGGCGTAGCCGCCACGCTGGTGCGGGCCCGTTTGCTGCTCAGTCGCAAACGGTACGACGAGGCGGCGGAGCTGCTCGCGAGCATCTCGGCCGAGGATCGCGCCAAGGCTCCCGCAGAACAGCTGGCCAGCCTGTCACGTTACGAGACCGAGATCGCCACTCGCCCGGTGGAATCCCAGTCGGCCACCACCCAATCGCTCGAAGCGCAAAAGGCCAACCTCCAGCGGCTGAAAACACTTTCCGCTCAAAGTTCACAGCCTCTGCCGCTGCTGGAACAGACGGTCATGCTGGCAGTACAGATGCGGGACTGGGCTGAGGCCGAGGCGGCTGAGACACGCCTGAAAGAGCTGGAGGGCCCCGACGGGACAACGTGGCGATTCTACCGCGCCACCCGTCTGCTGTCGCAACAACCGAACGTAACGCAGGAGGTCCGCGACCTCCAGCAGGCGATCGAAACCGCTCGCCCCGGCTGGCCGGGAGGACATGTGCTGGCCGGCCTGATCGCCTCGCGCGACCAAAAACTCGACCAGGCGTCGGCCGCCCTGCAGCGCGCCTACGCGTTAGGCGAACGAAATCCGTTCATCTTCCGAGCCCTGGTGGAGCTCCATACGCTGAAGGGAGAGTTCGCCGAAGCCGATCGCTACCTGGCGATGATGCCGTCGACCGACCTGGTCGGAGGCGATCTCTCGCCGCTGCGGGTGGCTGTGGCCATGGGGGTGGGGGACTGGAAGGAGGCAGAAAAACGCGCGAAGAAGGGAGTCGAATCGGCGCCGACGGATCCGGCGAGCTACCTGCAGTTGGCACAGGTCCTGATCCTGCAAAAACGCCCCGAAGAGGCCAAGAAGATTCTCCTCCAGGCCGTCAAGCGATTTCCACAATCGGAGGACGCCTGGAAGGTCCTCTTTGGTCTGCTGGTGGCCCAAGGGCAGAAGGGGCAGGCAAAGACGGCCTTGGACCACTTGGTGCGAAACGTCCCACTGGACACCGCAAGGCGTGAACTGGCGCTGGCTCAGGGGCATGAACTTCTGGGAGACCTGACGACGGCCCGCGGGCACTACGACCGTGCCGTGACCGAAGCCCCCCAGGACGAAGTCGTCCTCGAAGCCTTTGCGCGCTTCATGCTGAGCCGTCACCCCGAGGAAGCCGAAGAGCGCTTCGAAGGTCTTTTGCATTCCGACGCAGCACAAGGGAATCCGTCGACCGCCATTCGGCGGGCCCTGGCCCTCGTACTGGCCAACAGTGGCGGACGGGCCAACTGGGACCGTATCGCTCAATTGCTTGAAGGCCAAGGGACCAACGTCAAGGACCAGCGGCTGAAGGCCGTACTGTTGTCAAAGACGGGTGATCCTGCCGACCGCAAAGCGGCACGACAGATTGTCGATGAGCTGATTCAGCAATCCGTAGTGGTCAGCGACGCTGACCGCTTGCTGATGGCCAATCTGATGGAATCCGATAACCAGCCTGCTTTGGCTAAAGACCACTATCTGACTTTGGCGAGTGTTCCCAATCCGCGCGTCGAACATCTGACCGTCTTCATCGCTTTCCTACTGCGAAATGACGACCTGTCAGAAGCCGAACGCTGGATCACCCGCCTGCGGGAACTTGATCCCATGTCGTACGAGTACTGTGCGCTCCATGCCAAGTGGCTGCGTCTGTCCGATCGGACGGCAGAGATCGAGCCTTTCGTGGAGGAGTTTGCCACCGAAAAACTGACGGGAATCCAGGACGCGGGGGCCGTTACCGCGATCCGGGTCCAAATAGCCGAGATCTACTCGGGCCTCGGACTGCCCGCCCAGGCCTCTCGACATCTGGCATCCACGGCCGCACAATCGCCCGACTCGTATAGCCAGCTGGCTGTACTCCTTGCCCAACAGGGCAAAGGGGTCGACGCCGTGCAGCTCTGCCAGAAACACGATCCGGTGAACGACGTCCGAGCCTGCCTGACACTCTGCGTGGTGCTGATGTCGGCACCGCAGGACGATCAGGCGCAGCAATTGGGTGAACCGATTCTGCAGCAGGTAATCACCCAGCGATCCGGCAAGGCGGCCGCCCCTTCGGAACAGGACGTCCAGGTACTGTCGTTCGTCGCCTCAGTTCGTCATGTGCAGGGACGACTCGACGATGCCATCGGTTTGAATGAGATCATCCTGAAAGTCCGCCCTGACAACAGCATGGTCCGCAACAACCTGGCGACAGCGCTGGCTGAAAAGCCCGGGATGGCGGAGCGGGCGATGACCGAGTTGATGCGAGCCATAGAAGCCGGCGGGGAGTTGCCAAACTTCATTGACACCAAGGGGATGATCTACCTGCAGCAAGAGCAGTTTGAAAAGGCGCTGGAGTGTTTTGAGCAGATAGCGACGCAAGCCAGTACCGATCCCAGGTATCACTTCCATCGCACCATCGCCCTGGACCGCTTGGGGCGTTTTGCCGATGCTCAGAAGTACCTCCGCTTGGCACTCCATGGCAACCTGGCCCAGCAAATTCTGACCCCCGTGGAACGCGATCACCTGACCCGCCTGGCCAGTCACTAAGCGAGACAAACGTGCTGATTAGAATTCGTCCAGTTCCCCTCGTCCTGTCGGTCGCCGCAGCCGCTGGACTGTTGATCGCATCGGGACTATGGGCCGGATCGCTCACCCGCCGCTGGGGGACGACCGCGGCCTACGATGCGGCCCGCAGTCGAATTACATCGTTCCCCGCCACCCTGGGCCCATGGAAGATGGTGGGCGACCATCCTCTTTCCGAAAAAGCGGCCGGCATGCTCCAGTGCGGTGACGCTGTGTTCGACCGCGACTACGAGCGGACCGACACGCACCAGCGACTGCGAGTGACGCTGATGGCCGGCCCCTACGGCCCACTGTCGGTTCATAAGCCGTCAGTCTGCTACCCAAACCTCGGGCTGCTGCCAGTCCGCCCGCCCGAACGGAAAACGATCGATTCAGGCGGCGTCGGGCACGATTTCTGGTCGGCTCAGTTCAAGTCAAACGACGCTGGATCGGTCATCCATCAAGTTTATTACGGATGGAGCACTGGTGGGCCGTTTCGAGCCCCGGACACGCCGCGATTCGCTTTTGGTGGTGCCCCGGTCCTCTACAAGTTCCAGCTTGACGCGGGGCTGGTAGCCGAAGAACAGGCTCCGAGGACAACCGACACGCCTCAGAAACCGGAGACTCCGGAGGTCGTCACCTCGTTTTTGGAACAATTTCTTCCCGTCTGGGACGCACACGTGTTGTCGACGCCGACGACCGAATGAACATTTTTTGCGGCCCACAGAGTACATTGTGATGCCAGAAGTCGTCTCCTCTGAGTCATCTTGCGAGTCAACGCCAGCCGGGTCCGCAGTACGGCAGGCAGTGGCCCTGCTGCGCCCCCTGCATTGGACCAAGAACGGACTGTTGGTGCTTCCTTGTTTCCTGGCGGACGACCTGGCGCGGCCTGGAACGATTTGGCTGCTGTTTCAGGCCATCACGGCCTTCAGCTTGACCGCTTCAGCCGGCTATATCCTGAACGACTGGTGCGATCTGGGTGCCGACCGGGCCAACGGCTATCGACGATCCAGGAGTCTGGCGGCCGGTCATATCTCACCTGTTGCCGGGCTTAGCTTGGCCCTGCCCCTGGTCCTGTTAGCCGTCGGCTTGTCGAGTCGGTTACCGGGAACCTTCACAGCGACTTTAGGGATCTACCTGTTCCTCACGGCCTCTTACTCACTGGGGCTGAAGCGGTTGCCGATCGTCGATGTGATGATGCTGGCCGGCTTCTACACCCTGAGGTTGATCGCTGGTGGACAGGCGACCCAGACTCCGGTTTCGGCCTGGCTGCTGACCTTTGCCATGTTCTTTTTTGCATCGCTGGCGATTGCCAAGCGTTTTGTGGAACTGTCGGGCTCGGAACTGGCAGCAGACGAACTGCTGACAGGGCGGGGCTACCGTGCGGACGACTTGGCGTTTCTGTTGGCGACCGGCCCGAACTGTGGCTATTTGTCCGTGCTGGTGCTGGCCCTGTACATCAACAGTCTGACGGCGCTACAGCATTACCATCAACCTCAATTGCTCTGGCTGGTCTGCCCGGTTGTGTTCTACTGGGTCAGTCGGCTATGGCTGTTGGCGCGTCGGGGCGAGTTGCATCAGGATCCGGTGGTCTTTGCAGTGACAGACCGAGTGAGTTGGCTGGCAGTCGCCCTTTGCGGAGCGTTGATCGTGGGGGCCCGGTGATGGACGGATGCAAGTGGGATTGATCGCGACTTCGGTCGAATAGGGAGATTCCTTGGGCTATTTCATCATTTCCTTTGCCTTGTCGTGTTTGCTGGCATTAACTTTGACGCCGGCGGTGCGGCAGCTGGCCGTGCGCTGGCACTTTGTCGATCGCCCCGACGAGCGGAAGCATCATCGGGTACCGGTGGCGCTGGGGGGCGGCACGGCGGTATTCCTGGCCGCGTTGACAACCGCTATGGCGACGATCGGCCTGGCATGGTTGCGCGGTTGGCCGAATCTGTTGACTTCGGAGCGGGCGACGGAGCTGTGGGGGCTGGCGGGGGCGGCCTTATTGACAACGGTGGTAGGGGTACTGGACGACACGGCGCGGCTGCGGGTCCGTTACAAGGTGGCGGCTCAGTTTGTCGCGGCCCTGTTGGTGATCAGTGCAGGGCTGTTGATTGAGCGGGTGAGTGTGTTGGGGATGACGGTGGAGCTGGGGTTATTGGCGGTGCCGTTTACTGTGTTCTGGCTGGTGGGGGCGATCAACTCATTCAATCTGATCGATGGCGCGGACGGGGTGGCATCGAGCGTGGGGGTCGTGTTGTGTTTGACGATTGCGGTAATGTCGATTGCTCAGTCAAATCCGGCTGACGGGATGGTGATGTTGTCGCTGGCGGGAGCCTTGCTGGGCTTTCTCTGTTACAACTTTCCGCCGGCGACGATTTATCTGGGTGATGCAGGGAGCATGTTAATTGGTCTGGTGTTGGGAGCGATGGCGATCAGCAGTTCGACCAAGGGTGCCGCAACGATGATGCTGGCCGTACCGGTGGCGGTCTGGGCGGTGCCGATTCTTGACACTTCGGCGGCCGTTTTGCGGCGGAAACTGACCGGTCGGAGCCTATTCTGTACCGACCGTGGCCACCTGCATCACGTGTTATTGCAGCGTGGCTGGACGCAGCGCAGCACATTGGCGTTTGTAGCGATTCTGGCCGGATGGACATGTGGTGGGGCGTTGCTGGCGTTCCATTTCAAGCAGGACTGGATCGCGATTCTCACGGCAGGAATTTTGGTTTCCGCCCTGGCAGCCACTCGGATCTTCGGTCACGTCGAGATGGCCTTGGTGACCGGGAGTGTCCGCAAAGCGGTGGCCAAGGGCTGGACTCGCCCCCGCCCCGGCGCTCCCCATCAGGTAGAGAGCCGTGTCAGGCTACAGGGGACACACGAGTGGGAAATCTTCTGGGCCGGTCTCACCGAGGCCGCCGTGCGGTACGACCTGACCTCAATTCAACTCAATATTCACTTACCAGCAATGCAGGAAGGATATTTCGCAAATTGGAACGACCCATCAGCAGATAACCGTGACATGCAGTGGCAACTATCAACACCACTTGTATTAGAGGGACGGTCTGTCGGCCGTCTTGATGTCGTCGGCATGGCAACAAAAAGTCAATCACTAGCATCATTCAGCAACTTCCTCCATTTCCTGGAGCACGTCCAAGACAACTTTCAGAACATGGCAATTCGCCTAACTAAGCAAAAAGATTCAAACTATCTAATAACTGCCGACCCGTACGTCAACGAAGACGATGCGCAAAAACCCAATCAGAATCAGCCTGTTCTGCGCAGTCCATGACCACAGCACCATGCCGAACGCGACCGACGACTATGAATTTCCAGAACACAGACGGATACACTAAACCGTTTCCGTCATCCAATGTTACGATAATTATCCCGAGAAAAGGGCTTCGTGCCCTGGACTGGAAGGGACTCTATGAGTTCCGAGATCTTTTCTTCTTCCTGGTCTTCAGAGATGTCAGAATTCGCTACGCTCAAAGTGTACTCGGAGTAGGATGGGCCATAATTCAGCCAGTTTTTTCAATGCTCGTATTCACTGTGGTATTCGGTCGATTGGCCCAGGTTTCATCTGACGGGGAAAAATACTCGCTGTTTGCGCTGGCCGCCCTTGTGCCATGGACATATTTTGCGAACGCCGTTCTGGAGGGAGTCAACAGCCTTATCACTAATGCCAACATGATTAGCAAGGTATATTTTCCGAGAGTAATTCTTCCTCTGTCTGCCGTTTGCTCGCGGCTATTTGACCTGCTGATCGCCCTAACGCTCCTACTCATCGTGCTCGTCTTCAATTCGCGACTGCCTAACTGGGGAATCCTGCTCCTACCATACCTAATATTGATTCTTGCGATTACGGCGGCGGGTCTGAGCATGTGGTGCGCCTCACTGGCGGTACAATACCGAGATGTTAAGTATGCTATGGCATTTGGAATTCAGCTTCTGATGTACCTAGCCCCTGTCGTCTACCCGGCAAGCCTCGTTCCGACAGAATACCAGTCGGTTTACGCCATCAACCCCCTTGTAGGCGTCATTGAAGGCTTCAGATCGTCCCTTCTTGGCACCAGAGAAATGCCATGGGGCCTAATTGCGATCGGGTCGGCGTCGGCTGCTTGCATTGCGGCCAGCGGCCTAATCTACTTCCAGTCCCGAGAACGTTTAATCGCAGACGTAGCGTAGCCACCGATGATGCATCCAGCAATTCGCGTCGACAGTTTATGCAAGGCATACCTGCTCGGCGTTCGATCTAAGACCCACGACACGCTCGCTGGGGCAATCAGCGCCTGGATCCGCAGTCCGGCCCAACGATGGCGGACTCTTCGCCGATTAGACACTTCGCGACTTCCAATCGACACTGAGGACATTTTTTGGGCACTAAAGGACATAAGCTTTGAAATCGGCGTGGGTGAAGTCGTTGGCATCGTTGGCCGCAACGGCGCAGGGAAGTCTACACTCCTAAAGATACTCAGCAGAATCACTGAGCCAACTAGCGGCAGGGCGGTGATACACGGGCGCGTAGCCAGTCTGCTGGAAGTGGGTACCGGGTTTCATCCCGAACTCACTGGACGGGAAAACGTCTACATGAATGGTACCGTCCTCGGAATGAAAAAGCGGGAAATCGATTATAAGTTCGACGAGATTGCTGCCTTTTCTGGCGTCGAAAAGTTCCTAGACACACCAATCAAGTGGTATTCGTCAGGCATGAAACTTCGACTAGCGTTTTCCGTCGCGGCACATCTAGATCCTGAAATCTTGATTGTCGACGAGGTATTGGCGGTAGGCGATCAAGACTTTCAAAATCGGTGCATCGGAAAGATGAACGATGTAGCCCGAAGCGGGCGAACGATCCTGTTCGTCAGCCATAATTTGCCAGCCGTTCAGGGCCTTTGCACCAGAGCAATATGGCTGCAGGAAGGTAAAATTCGAGCAGATGATTCAAGTGAAGCTGCAATCTGCGGATATCTCGCCAGCGTAAGTCGGTCAAATAGCGAACTTGCCACCAGGACGGACCGGTTTGGCGATGGCACCATCAGAATGACTGCAATAGAATTCGGCACATCGGAGGTGACGAATGCCGGATACTGGATATCTGGACAGGATTGTGTCATTGATCTATCGTATGCGTCGGCAAACGACACCCTCCCCGGGACTCTCGATGTCGCCATTGGCGTGCGATCATTCTCTGACCAGCCACTCCTCTACCTATCGACACGGGCTGTTCAGACCTCATTCCGTAACGCGCCTTCATCTGGCCAGATTCGCTGTACCATTCCAACGCTTCCGCTCGAACTCGGGCGGTACCGCCTAAACATCGATGTGAAACACAACGGCATTCGAGCTGATCATATCCAGAGTGCCGCAATCGTTGAAGTTGCCGCAGGGGACTATTTCGGCACCGGAACAATGCCGGCCTATGGAGGCGTACTTTGTCGGCATCACTGGGATACTGTCGCCCGCCAACAACAAGCCAATTTTGCGACTGAAGAGCGATAGGAGTATAAATTTAATGAACGCCGTAGCCGGAGCGCATGAGGATGCGATGGGAGATAAACTGGATCGCAAGATTCAAGCAGACTTCTATGACCAGCGATGGAGCGGCGAAATTACACGCCACAACTTCCTTAGCGCATATGATCGGCCGCGGGTCACCAGCATCGTACAGAACGTCGTGTTACGCTTTGACGAACTCGGCCACCTCAAAGTCCTCGATCTGGGCTGTGGTAATGGATGGCTGACTCGCTTTCTCGCTCCTTTTGCCACAGTATCCGGGATTGACCTCAGCCCGGAAGGCATTCGTCAAGCCAGCGAGCGATATCCTGACCACCGGTTCGCCGTCGGATCACTGTTCGACGAGGACATCTTTGATGAACAGTTCGATGTGGTGGTGTGCCATGAAGTACTCGAACATGTCGATACGAACAAGCAACTGGAACTGATTCAGGTCTGTCGGCGGCGACTTGTGCGGAACGGGTTACTGGTCCTAACTACTCCGAACAAATGGGCCCAATTGCATCGTCGAAAAGCGTTAGGGCTGAACACCGACAAGTTGGGTGATCAACCGCTGGAGAATATGCTTTCCGTCCTCGAGACGCGTTCCCTAATTCGTCAAGCTTTCCAAATTCAACAGATATACACAGTAATCAATGTTCCGTTCAAACATGGACTGGCGAGAATAGCCACCTCCGGACGACTGCAGCGAACGATACCGGGATGGAAACGGTTGCCGTACCTATTGAATATGGGCATGCATATTGTTGTCGTTGGGCAACGCGATTAATCTGGGTGGATGGGTAGCAGGGCCCACCAAACTAGTACACCGTTGCCAATTGGGAATCGGCATGAGTGACATTAGCGCGAGAAATACGAGGTTTTCCGATGCTTCCGAGCGTACTTCGTAGATTGATTGGCGAAGCAAGAGGACTCGTTCGAAAAAAAGTCGATGTGCGAGAGCGGCGGTCCGCCGTCGACTGGTGCACTAAGCATGCGATGCCTACGGCCGAAGCGATTCGAAGCCTAACCGGGCTCAGAGACGTATCCACTGTATCTAGCCTGTACCCAGAGGCCTTTGGACGCGCGTCCAAAGTTGCCGCCGAATGTCCCGCCAAAATGGGAGGCGCCGGAAACCTAGATCTGCTGTATCACCTTTCCGAATATCTGGAAGCAACCAGAATTGTTGAAACAGGAATCGCCTACGGATGGTCAAGTCTGGCAATACTGCTCTCCCTTGCCAAGCGTCCGACGAGCCAATTGATCAGTACTGATCTTCCGTACTCGCACTTCGACGCGACAACGTACGTGGGTTGCGTTGTTCCCCCTCAGCTTCACACCAACTGGACCATCCTTCGCGGCCCGGATCGAACGATGTTGCCCCGCGCCCTTGAAATGGAGTCTAGGATTGATTTTTGTCACTACGATAGTGATAAGTCGCGACAAGGGCGAAACTGGGCCTATCCCCTATTGTGGAGAGCAGTGCGTGCCGGAGGCTTCTTCATCTCTGATGACATCGACGACAATCTGAGTTTCAGGAGATTCTGTGAGCTTCGCGGTGTGCACCCGATCGTTGTATCAACACCAACGTCCACCGGGACCAAATATGTCGGTGTCGTAAAGAAGCAATGACAATCGGCGCGAAAAGGATATTGTTTGCTTTTGCATCGCACGAATTCGGCGGCGCTGAGCGCCAGATCCTTAATCTTGCCCAACACCTTAAGGATCGGAATTGCTCAGTACACATCTGGAACTGCCTGCCAGGCCCTGGCGCCGTGACCGAAGTGTGGAATGCGGCCAACATTCCAGTGTCGTCGCAACACTTCATATGGCCTTGTCGAAAATCTAGCTTCGTAGTAAATGGCATAAAATTTGCACGTGCTCTGAGGAAGCTCGCACCGGACATAATCCTGCCCTACACAACATTCCCAAATGTTGCGTGCGGCCTCTTCTGGCGCTTCTCTCCAGCACGAGTATGTATCTGGAGCCAGCGAAACGTCAATTGCCTGACGGGAGATCGAGTCGAGCGATTCGCATACCAGCAATCGTCGGCGGTCGTTTGCAACGCATCTCATGAAGTCGATTATCTTCGCAATACGCTCGGACCTGCCTCTCCACCCACATATGTCGTGCACAACGGAGTACACCTGCCACCTGTACGAGTAGCACGACAGCAGTGGCGGGCGCAACACAGAATTCCTGCGGATGCAGTCGTCTTTACGATGGCTGCAAACTTTCGTGAACAGAAAGATCACCTTGCGCTTCTGAGAGGCTGGCTCGAGGCGCAGAAAGGCTTTTCACGGTACGAACCGCAACCAGTGCTCGTCCTGGCCGGCGCGCCCCAAACCACATACGCTGCCGTTGAGAGTTTTATATCGGAGCACCAACTAGCGGGCTCCGTACGAATTCTTCAACGCGTATTGCACATCTCAGATCTACTCGCTGCATCTGACGTGGGCATCCTGATTAGCCACTACGAGGGATTGTCAAATTCTATCGTCGAGTACATGCTCGCCGGTCTACCAGTTATCGCCAGCGACCTTCCCGGAAATCGCGAAGCGTTGGGGGACGATTTGCTTCAACCGCCCGTGCCACAGCGTTCCCCGTTCGCCATCGCCCGCCTCCTGCAAGAGTACTCGCGAAACGAAGGCTTGCGCATCCAGTTGGGACTTCGAAATCGCGAGCGGGCTGAATCGCTCTTTTCTTTCAATGCCATGTGTATCAAAACGGTCTCGGTGATTGAAGATGTTTATTGCTCGCACCGCCGGCGGAGATTCCTTTAGAAATTGATAGAACACCTTCGCAAGGCATCACCACGAGCCACTGCCGTAAGTGAACGGCGAGCGATACCCAAACAGTCGTCGATCTAGCATGAAACTGTATCCCGAAAACGCCCTTCGCCGGCTGAAACGCAACACGCTCAAGCACCGAGTCATTAGGCAGGCCTTCCGGACTTTCACAGGAACTTCCGTCCTGATTCTCATGTATCACGGTGTAACTTCGTCACAATTGCCCATCAATAACTGGTGCCAGGTTGACGCCGCACTGTTCTCACAACAAATTGGTTTCACTGCGGATACACACGAGATACTTCACCTAGATGACGTTCTGACGCGACTGGCCAACGGCCAACCGATTCCAAGACGGACAGCATGTCTTACATTTGATGACGGCTTCCGAAACATTGCCACAACGGCTCATCCCGTACTTCTTCGCCATGCTGCGCCACACACAATTTTTCTTGTTACCGAGTCTATCCTGACTGGGCAACCCGCATGGCCGGATCGCCTGTTCTTCGCATTGGCGAACACCCAGCAATCGTCAATTGATTTTCAGGGCCAAACGTATTCGCTAATCGGCCAGCACGAACGAGAGTCGGCCTACATTCAGATTGCAACGGCTCTCAAGTCGTTGCCCAATCAGCGACGAATCCAAGCGACTGAAGAGGTTGCGTCACAAATTGGATTGCCGGAGGTACCAAAGTCCTCACCGTTCGCACCAATGGACCAAGCTGATCTAGGTCGTTTGCAGGCAGACCCCTTGACAAGGTTCGGATCGCACACGCACAGCCATCCCATACTATCGCAGTGCCCGATTCATCAGCGGAAGTGGGAAATCGAACTCGCCCACCGGATACTTCTGGATTTTGGACTCCATCCTAAACTATTCGCTTATCCCAACGGAAGAGCTGCCGACCTGGACCCTGACTCTTCCAGAATCTTGCGGCAACTCGGCTATTACGGCGCCGTAACGACAATTCACGGATTGAATCGCAAAAACTCCGATCCGTTTAGACTGTACCGAGTGGGAGTCGGCCGAGACATGACCATGCCTGAATTTGAGGTTGAACTATTTGGATAGCAATCTGGGACAAGTTGAATCATTAACAGCGAATAGCCTGCTTCGCGGGAAGCGAGTACTACTATACCTGCCCGGCATGACGCTCGGGGGCGCAGAGCGTCAGGCGATGCATTTAGCGGAACACTTAGTTCAAGTTGGTTGTATTGTTGAGGTATGCGCCTGCACAGGCCCGGGAAACGTGGCGGATATCTGCGACCGGCTGGGAATTCCTTGGTCAATTCTTCCGCCCACGTGGCCCTGCCAGCGAAGAAACGTTCCTCGTTCAATTTTTCGGCTCCTTAGAATTGCTCGTTTTCTCTGGCGCAGTCGTCCGGACATCGCAATTGCCTATTGCGAACGGCCGTGCGTAGCAATCGGGCTAGCGAGAAGTATGGTCCGAATAGGTTCCTTTATTTGGAGTCAACGGGACGTTCGGTTGACGGCAGGACGTATTCCGCAAATGGCCATCCAGAGAGCAACCGCCGTCGTCTGTAATGCGCAGCACGAAATTGATTTCCTCAGGAGTCGATTGAATATCCCGAAGTGTCCAATATACGTAATCCCCAACGGCGTGCGACTCGCAGCAGCTCAAGCCGATCGTCCAGCTTGGCGCAGCCGGCTAGAGATTCCCGCCGATACCCCAGTTGTGGTCATGATCGCGAACTTCCGGAATGGAAAAGATCATTCCACCCTCCTCAGAGCCTGGAAAACCTTGCTGGAATCAGCTGATCACAATTCGCGCTACCAACCAGTATTAATCTTGCCCGGGGCCCCAGAGGAAACGTTTGATTCCGCAACAGAACTTGCCAAAGAACTCTGCCTATTGCCGTCCGTTCGATTTCCGGGCCCCGTCGACGACATATCCGGCCTGCTAAAAGCAAGCGACATCGGCGTACTCGCAACCGATGATGAAGGCCTGCCAAATGCGATACTCGAGTACATGATGTGTGGATTGCCCGTCGTGGCCACAGATGTACCCGGATGCCGGGAACCGTTTCTCCACCACGGCGGCGCCAAGCTCGTTCCACCGCGAGATCCCCAGGCGATGGCGTCGGCAATTGCTCAATTTTTAGACAATCCGGAACTGCGCCGAATTATTGGAACAGCGAATCAAGAGCGTGCAACACAGGCATACGGCATTGATAATATGTGCCATCGCTTTGTCGTCGCGTTATCGCAAACTAGCTCTCAAATTGGCGATCGATAGTCCAAAATTCCCATCACTCAGTGCAGGCGACGACGGACGCGATTTCGCTACGGCCAATTTGGGGATTGCGTCTCATCCCGTCGCCTCTCGCCCACCTCCGGCGTCTAGCCATGCAACCCGAAACTCCGTAGCCTTCCGAGTTAGCGACAAAAATGAAGCACCTAAATCCAAGCAGGCTTCTCCTGGGCGGCCATTCCGAGCACGAACAATAAATATCAACATCGCCACAGAGAAGCTGCCGATATTCCTCTGCTAAGCCTCGGACACCACCATTGAAAAACCTGACCATTGACGATGCCAACCGCGACGGCTGATTGAGCGTTCGGTAAACCACGTCGACGCCAGATTCCTGCTTAATCCTTGTCGCAATATCCTTCACGAAGTAAGACCGAGAAATGGATAACCCGACTGTTAGTATCATTATCCCGTCCTTCAATCGCGTTGGAAGTCTTCCTAAAGCCATCGAGTCGGTATTCAAGCAGTCTTACCGCCCGATTGAGTGCATTGTGGTTGATGATGGTTCAACGGATAACAGCCAGCAGGTATTGCTATCCTTAGCAACACGATGCCCCGACAATGCAATTCTCAGAACTATAACCCAGTCAAACCGGGGTGCAAATTCAGCCAGA
Source organism: Pirellulales bacterium (assembly GCA_046349895.1). Lineage (GTDB taxonomy): Bacteria > Planctomycetota > Planctomycetia > Pirellulales > Pirellulaceae > JAXMBJ01. The sequence goes on from JAXMBJ010000006.1 coordinate 637,065, forward strand.
AACCTGGGCATGGCAAACTCCACCGGGGACCTCATAGGATTTCTTGATTCGGATGATTACCTCATGCCGTGTTCGATTGAAGCTAGAGTTAAGCCCTTCTTGCAGGACCCCGGTCTTGACTATGTCTACGGGCCATGCTCGGTAGTTGACCACTCAGGTCGCCCGATCCAAAAAATCGGGCAACCGCTTCCCGACGCGGGAGAACCGCACATTGCGAAATACACAATGCATACAAGTGGCCCGTTGATACGACGCAGCGTATGCCAAGCTATTGGCCGCTGGCGAGATGATGACCCTGCGGCCCTCGAATACGAGTATTTTGCGCGAATGAAGTTCTTTACAACCAGGGCGGCATTTATTGAACAAGATGTCGCAGCGTACGTTCGACACAGCCAACAGTCGATTTTCGACAACTCACGATCGTACTGGCTTTCAACATACCGAATGACTCTCGCCATTAAATCTCTGGTGATGCATAGCAAATATGATTGTGACGCAGAACGCCAGGAACTTTCCAGAAATTTTAAGGATATCGCAAAAAAACTATTTCGCTTGAAGGACCCAGAGAACGCCACACTAGCGATCAACGAATCAGCGATACTTTCGCCAAATCCCCGAAATCTCGCATACCGAGCACTATTCGGGGCCTCCTTGCGGTACCTACAAGTAAGAAATGCGGCGCACAGAATTTTATCAAGAACACGACAACCAAACGGCACTAACGTAGATCTTGCAAACCAGCCGACTTCAAAGCCATAACCATCATCTATGCCCGGAACCCAACTCGTAATCAGCCTCGTAAGCGGCTACACGTACTTTCACATCAAGGCATTCGTTGAGTCGATTCGCTACAACTCGCCGAGCGCCGACATCTGCCTATTCTTTCACCAATCAACTGACAAACGAACACTTGCCCAACTTGCCTCTCAAAGCGTGCTTTTGCAACCGTTTACGTTCCGGAGGCCGGTTTCTCAGCTATTGTCAGACCCCAGCGATTCCGCATTGGCAAGTTCGAGCAACATCTTCTTCATGCGACATCTCTTGTTTCGTGCGTTCATTGAACGCAATGCATCCCAGTACAGAAACATCTTCATCGCGGATGCTCGGGACGTCGTTTTTCAGAGGGACATATTCTCGCACCCATTCGATCGGACGCTTCAGTTCTTCGCAGAACCGAGAGAGATCAGGGACTGTGCGCTGAATTCAGAGTGGATCCGCTCGCAGTTCGGAGCAGACTCTTTAGCGGAAATTGAGTCGCGAAGAATATTGTGTGCGGGCACCACGATTGGCGAGACGCAAGCCATCCTCCGGTACCTAACCACCCTAATTGACACCACAAAGAAGCTGAATCGCCCCGTAATGGACCAGGGCGTGCACAATTTTATCATCTACAACGACATGCTAACAGACGACTACCGGATTTACGATAACGAATGCGGCCCGATCTGTACGATGCACCACGGATCCAACTACAGAATCGAGAACGGAAGGCTGGTAAATCCACAGGGAATTCCATATTGCGTACTGCATCAATACGACCGAAATCGGGAGATGTCGACCCTGGTTCGGCGACAGATCTTCGGCTCCGATGTGACATTCCACTTCCAAAGAATCCGATCTAAGATCATTAATGTCAGCTCAAGGCGCCGCGCGCAAACAATCGAGAGAAGCGAATGAACACCCCTCTCGTGTCGATAATCGTCCCAGTATACAGAACTCCGGCCCCCCGACTTTCCAGGTTTCTAGAGAGCGTGCTGGCACAGTCGATCACTGACTGGGAACTCATTGCCGTAGATGATGCATCTTTCGATTCATGTTCAGCAGTCCTGGACGACTATGCGAGCCGCGATGTTCGAATTCAAGTGCTACACCGCAACATCAACGGACGCGCCGGCGTATGTCGTCAACAGGGAATGGACAGATCGAAAGGCCACTACCTCCTGTTCGCCGACTCAGACGACTATTTAAGGCCTGACGCATGCCAAGTTCTACGGGGTACTGCTGAGGACAGCGGTGCCGACATCGTTGCTTGTGGATGGCGTGTTACCACACCAAACGGAACAATTTCTAAATCGATTGTCTATCGGGATTTGCGACTTGATCTCTCTATCCAAAGGCACCGGATCCGCGCATTCAGTCGCCTTAATTTTGCCTTGTGGAACAAGCTGTTTCGGCGGTCAATGGTTTCTGACATAGGCTTTGCCCAATTTAGTGTGAACATCGGCGAAGATGCACTTTTCAATGTAGAGGCCCTCTGCAAGTGCGCGACTTATGTGACGACTTCCTACATTGGGTATGACTATATGCGCTATCCGGACTCCGTCACGGGGCGGGCCGTGAAGAATTGGAGTTACCTTGATACCCTAGCCGAGTCCGACGCCGCAATCAGAACAGCCCTGATGAAGCGTTATCCCGGCAACAACGGGGAACAACTTGCAGATTTAATGTCCTTGAAGGCATTCGCTACCGGTTGTGAATGGATTAGCGAAAGCGATGGGCCGGAGCGATCCAAAAGCTGGAATCGTTGGGTCTCAATGCTCGACCGGTTTGTTCGAAGTACCACGGTACGCGGTCACATCGTCCGTGCCTCACTTCGACTTCTATCACGGATTGCGTCGCCTCGGATGACGGCGAGAATATGTCGCGTCTTTTTGAATTATTCAAGCGCCGACGCAATTGCGGACAAAATCTACCGTCTTCGTGCCCTTGACGGTTAAGAATTGCTGTAAAACACGACCGTAGCGCCAGCAGGCGGTAAATTGAGTTATACCACCAGTAGCTATGTAATCTCCGTCGTGATCCCTGCATTCAACGCGGCGGGCTGCATTAGCAGGGCACTCGACAGCGTACTCAGTCAGAGCGTTTCCGAAATTGAGATAATTGTCGTAGACGACGGCTCTATCGACGATACGCAGTCGCAGGTCGCCCGATACGGCTCACGAATACGACTCATTGTGCAAGAAAACCGGGGACAGGCGACTGCACGAAATGTTGGCATATCTGCATCTTCGGGGGAATACATTGCATTCCTTGATGCCGATGACTATTGGTTGCCCAGCTTTCTTCGAATCTGCCTAAAGGAGTTAGTTCGCCATCCTGAGCTCGTCGCAGTGAACACGGCGGCATTGGTAAAGAAGTGGGGACGCCCCGATGCGATTGTCCCGCAGTGTCAGCCTAATTTCGCTGCTAACGGAACACATTGCCGGCCCTTGCCGAACTTCTTTGATTTTTGGGCTTCGTTTGATCACGTACGAACCGGTTCGGTTCTGATTCGGGGCGATGTCCTTCGAGCCGCTGGACCACAACTTGAGGATTTGTGGGTATGTGAAGATCTGGAGTACTGGGGCTATCTGGCGACCTTCGGACCATGGGGTTTCATTCCAGAGCCCTTGTTCGTTACGGACGGTATGGAAACGGCCGCCGCCGCGGGATGGTCCAAGAAAAACAACGCCAGGCGAAAGCGCTGCCCTACTGTCGAACAGTGGGAACGGCGGATTTTGCCTCGACTTCGTCCTGAGGATGTCCGGGGCTTTAACCTGGCCAGAGGGAGGGTGGCAAGGAATTTTGCACATTCAAAGATTTTGATTGGTGAACACGCTGAGGCGTATGAGATTGCATTGAAGTACGGATCTGACTTCGATTCATCCTGGACCGGTTCTGCGATGCGAGTGGCGGCGAAAGCCGGTAGATGGCCATGGACAGCGTGCTGCGCACTAATCTCAGGACGTGAGGCTACAAAGAGCCTTTCGATCCAGACTAGATACCTGATGCGCCGTCTACGTGCGTCGAATTGAGTGGAGCGACAGTGCAGGAAACCAGTCTCCGGCAAACTAGCAACCGAGCGGCCGGTACGGCTACCGGCTTAAGAGCCTATCCACTAGCTAAAGCGGTATTGCCATGGGGGCTGGCCCTTTCACTCTGTTTTCGCAAGGACGTTATGATTAGATTCCGATGGGGAGCACTCGACTATACTTCAGTCGACAGCTACGCGGCACTTGAAATTGCCATTGTCCTAGCTTCGTGTGCCTATTGCCTGACGAACCGGAAACTCGCTCCTACGCTCCGGATGATCTCCGGCACTTCCCTCTCTGCATTCTTCGCAATGTACGGCTGGGGGCTCATTTCCAGCATATGGTCCGAACAACCCTCATATTCGCTGTTTCAGGCACTGGAGGTACTCAGCCAGCTAGCAATCGTGTTGATCGCCGTCAGCTACGCCCCGACAGTTGCAACGGCCGAGACATCGGTGCTTTGGGTGAGTATGATTGCAACTCTTTGCGGTATTGGGCAATACGTTAAGCTGTATGGTTTCTCCACACAGCTTTCGGATTGGCATACGAACCATTACACGGCGACAGCCGCAATTTTGTTGAGCTATTGCTTCGCCGAGTTTTTCGCCAGCTCCGGGCGTCGACGAATCCGCCTTATGGCATTCGGCGGATTCGCCGCGTTCGCACTGCTCCTGGGCACCAGTGCAACAAGCATCATTGCCGCACTAACAGGTTTCGCCATAACCGCGATGCTGCTAAAAGGCAATCGATGGCCATTAATTGCCATCGCGGCAATCGCGATGATCGGCGCTGCGCTTGCACCCGATGTTGCGTTCTCCATACTTTTTCCGGGCAAGACGGAGCATCAGGTCACTTCCCTCCACGGCCGAGAACATTTATGGGGTGCTTTAGCTAGCTATATCTGGGAGAGCCCAATCGTCGGCCACGGATTTGCGATGGGAGCAAAGCTAGGCAGTATGCGTTCAGATTTTCAGATCGTGACTACCAATACCCACAACTCGTTCCTTTCCGTGGTACTTGGCATGGGATTCGTGGGAGTTCTTCTTGCCAGTCTTGCGGCCGCTAGGTTCACATTCGAGATTAAGCGGAATCGAAAGGCAGGAATTCAGGGCAGCGTTGGTGTGGCCAGCGCCGTCGTATCCGGAGTTGTCAATGGCATGGGAATTGGAATCCTGGGAGAAACATGGCGCAGTTCCACTCTTGCCTTTGCGGCAATCTTGGCGTTGCATGCAATTTGGATATGTCCCTCGGCTCGGCGCCGTACCAACGCTCTGCCACAGCGCGCTGGCGGCAGACGAAATCAGGTTGGAGCACTATTTGCATAAACCGACGCTGAGACCCTAAACCAAGATCACCGCAGCGGCGACGTGACACCTCCGCAATTATCCAGATTCCGCAGGCGAGACTAGCCAGACTCTCAAATAGTAATTGGCTTAGCGAAACCTTTTCCAGATCGTGGCGTGCAAGAAACAGCTATTCCGGAGATTCCTGTGGCCCTAAGATTTCTAAAGAAAGTTCTGCCAGCCCCCGTCATGGAAATGGGCCGCGCCATTCTCCGCAGGCAAGAACGCGGCAGAGAACTGAAAGCAATTTCATTATCACAGGCCGGACAGGACTTCTGGGTGTATGGCGAAGTATTCAATGAGGCCACCGGCGGCTATTTCGTCGACCTTGGCGCTCATGACGGCATAGACTTAAGCAACACCTTTCTCCTCGAGTCACGATACGGGTGGTCGGGAATCTGCATAGAAGCCAACCCGGTGACCTTTCAGACCCTTCGTAGAAACCGCGTTTGCAAATGTGTAAACGCATGCATCGATAGAGATCGAGGAACCGTATCATTTGCTTCCAGAGGCATGATGGGTGGAATCGTTGCAACCGACTGTGATAACTCGACATCTCTGAAATGCGATACTATCAAAGTTCCGACGACACCCTTAGCAGAACTCTTCCGAGAACTGGAAGTCAAGTCGTCCATAGATTACCTAAGCGTAGACATTGAGGGTGCCGAAGATCGCGCACTACTCGATTTCCCATTTAAGGATTATCGATTCAACTGCATTACAATTGAACGGCCCTCCAGGTCACTTCGGCAAGTCTTCACAGCAAATGAATACGTCCTGATTAAGGAGATTCCGGGCCTAGATTGCTTCTTTGTTCATCGCAGCTACCTGCCGACTTACGGCACCAACCTCTTACAATTCGGGAAAAAGCGATTTACCGCGAACCGCTGGAGGTGATGGCACGAATGATTGTTTTTCGACCATTGTTCGGACTGGCAAATAGAATGCGCGCTATTGCATCGGCTTGGCATCTCGCGCTGCGAAGCAAACAGCCACTTATAGTTGCGTGGTGCGTGGACTCTGAATTGGGCGCCCCATTCAACATGCTCTTCGAACCCTTGCCGTGCCGAGTCTACAACTTCAGAAAAAAGAGTATTTGCGATCGATTATTCAATCGAATCCTTCGTTTACCACGTGTCGGGCTGGGCCAATCGGAACTTGAACGACTAAAGCCACACCGCAATGGAGGCTTCGAGGAAAGCGAGTTGCTACAGCGAATAAGTGGTCCAGTCCGTTTTCTCGCGTCATGCAATCACTTTTATCGACCACCGGCCTATTCGCTTGGGTTATTCCGACCAGTTCCCACTCTGGAACAGTCAATCACATCCGAATGTTCTAAATGGGCTCAACGAACTGTGATCGGAATACATATACGGCGAACAGATCACGCGCTGGCAAAATCTCAAAGTCCGACGAAGCGATTTGTCGTTGCTATGCGGGAGATGTCCGCCGCCGAACCACAGTTGGCATACTATCTATCGACCGACGATGAACAAGTCAAGACACAACTTCAATCCGAGTTCGGAGATCGCTTGTTCACCCGATCGATCCCACTTTCCCGATCAAACACCGCAGGAATGCAAGAAGCTGTCATCGACCTTTTCCTGCTCTCTAGGACAAGCAAAATTATTGGCAGCCATGCATCCTCCTTCTCCGCTGTTGCAGCCGAAATTGGCGGCACGTCTCTAGAGTATCCGTGACAAAGTGCTTCTCAAGTTCGTGATCGCATTCTGAAGCCCGACGGGACACTTTCGACGCGAATTGTGAGCCGACACATCACCTAGCTGTGGCGTCATCACGCACCATTGCACCCGGCGCATTTACTAAGACTGTCCAATACTGGAGTCCGGCACGGTCGAAGGGCGGCCGTTTGGGCCAACGGTCAATTCCTTGATGGTCGAGTAAACTTTTGTCGCTGTCTCAAATCTCGTTAAGAACATTTGTTGCAAAGTTGGCGGAAACCACGGATCTGGTAGCTGATCTCTGGCTGAATTGACGAGATTGCGACCAACCTCGCAGTCGTGATGTCGCTCAATTCGTGGCGATGGAAGGCTGACTTCCATGGATAAAATGCATGAAGAAGGATGGACTTGCAATCGGCAAAGAATGAATTTGAACCAATGTTCCGATTGCGGTTGCCTACTTAAGACGCAGCCGCCTGCATTGCGCGGGCGGCCAATTGCTGTTTCGGCGGGTCCGGGAAAGCTAGGCCCCAGTTTGCTGCCTGCCGGCCCGTTACAATGCAAGGACGTTTACGTCCCAGCCAACGGCTCAAACGAAGAATTAACCCCAGAATCCTCTGGGGTGTTGGCCGACGATTTCGCCTCGCAAGTGATTTGGGCCATGTAGAACACATGCAGTCCTACGGTTTATATCCCTAGTTCCGCATTGACGGGACTAGTTTCTGTGGTACATGAACTTACAACGGACAGCCAAATGTCGTAATCTCCCCAACGATACCATATATCCCGTCGCGTGGTCGGAATTGAAAGTGGTTTCAAATCAGTCACAAGATTAGTATGTCATTGCGAGTTACCTGGGTCACACGTTCGTTTCTTGATTATCGCATACCCGTCTTTGAGGAGTTGAATGAACTCCTCTCGGGCGACCTGCACGTGATCTTTTCCAGCGAATGGACCCCGCCGCGGGTCACTTCCAAGTTGCAGGAGGTCCTGGGACTGCGAGCAATACCCCTGGCAGGCGAACGGCGACTCGGCAATGATGCGCGAAGTGAATTTGCCAATTCCAGAATTTGCATTCCGTATCAGCCGGGACTGTATAGAGCGATCGCCAGGACTCAGCCTGACTTGTTGATCGCAGATGGCTTCTTTCGCTGGACTCCGGCCGCACTCAGATACAAGCTCTTTTGCCGGACCCCGCTGGTCATTTGTTATGAACGAACCCGACACACCGAACGTCGTGCGCAGTGGTATCGTACCCTACACCGGCGACTGGTCGTGCGCATGACCGACGCCATGTGTTGCAACGGCCAGCTCTGCCAGGAATACACTCAATCCCTCGGCATGCCCGCCCAGCGAATTACGCTCGGACACATGGCCGCCGATAACTCGGCGCTCTCTCTCCAAGCGGCTGCAGTTACGACTGACGACATTGTGCGTCTCAGGGCTCGACACCACATCCAAGGCGTCTGCTTCCTTTACATCGGCCGGCTAATTCGTCTGAAAGGAGTCCACGAACTTCTGGCGGCGTGGAACAAACTACGAATCAGCAATACCGCTGCGACACTCGTCATCGCTGGAGACGGGCCCGAACGAGAGAGCCTGGAGGCTTATACCAAGGAATGCAAGCTCGGCAACGTCCGCCTCCTCGGCGCTATTCCGTACGAGGAGATTGCTCAGCTCTATGCCATGTCCGATATCTTTGTCATCCCGACACTTGAAGACAACTGGAGCCTCGTCGTCCCCGAGGCGATGGCATGTGGCCTCCCTGTGCTCTGCTCAGTCTACAATGGTTGTTGGCCGGAACTCGTCCATAACAATGAAAATGGCTGGACCTTCGACCCCCTATGTCAGACCGACACAATCGACGCTCTTCAACGAGCCCTGGCCAACCAAGCCAAGTTGGCAGCGATGGGAGAACAATCTCGTCGCATTGTCGCTCGGTACAGTCCCACGGAGGCGGCCCGTTCCATACTCCGAGCCTGTCAGCTTGCCGCGAGAGCCACCCGCTCAGGATCTGCGGCGGAACCGACCTCTACCAAATGAATCTATCCTGCAGCCGCACCTAGATGACCCTGACTACGCAAGAGATGATCGATCAGCCGCCACAAGCTGACCGTCCAGCCGCTGATCCTGGCCGATCGCACCAACATGACACTATTGCGTGGATCCGTTTTGCAGCCCTGATCGTAGCTTTTGCTCTCCAAAGCTACCACATTCGGGGGTCGCTGTATGGAGACGAGTGGCATGCAATGGACGCCGTGGACCATCCGAATTTCTGGGGCAATCTGCTGTCTCCCAGTATGTCACACCCCCCCCTCTTCTTCCTGCTCGCCCGCTGCGCGCATTCCATCGTGGGTCAGCCATGGGCTATCCGCCTCCCTAGTCTTTTGGCCGGTATGGCTTCCGTGTGCATTTTCCCGTACACAGCCCGACGCATCCTGGGGCCGAGATCAGCAGGCACCGCAAGCTGGGTCGTGGCCACCGCCCCTTTTCTGATCGAGTTCGGAGGGGAAGGTCGCCCGTATGCGTTGGTGATTCTATTTTCGTTACTCTATATTGATGCCCTGTGGTGGTTTCTGCATGAGGAGTCAATCGCATCGCTGGCCGCGCTGTTGTCTGTGACCCTGATCGGAGTATCGACCCATCATTTCTTTGCGTTATTGGTTGCTGCCGGGGCCGTAGTCTATCTAGTTGTCAGAAAGCGCCTCACCCGCTACGCAACCCTCTATCTTCTGGCGATCGCGGCCTGCCTGATGGTGATTCTTCCCATCGCGTGGCCCCATGCGATGCATGTGGCACAGCAGACGCGGACCTGGTCAGACGCACTGCAACAGTTCAACCTGGCAAACTTCCTCGCCCGTCTGCCCATAGCCCTCAGTTTTGGCTTCAGCACCTTTGCCATGAGTCGGCTGGATGTCTCACGGAATATTGAACTTCAGGTTATTCGCGACAATGCAGCGATCGTGGTGGTAGCTGGGGGCTGGCTGGCCGGCTGCGGCCTCGCGGCGGCCCGGGGATGGCTGGCGAGGATTGGATCCTGGAGGTTGCTGGTCGCTCTGGTGATCCTACCTACATGCCTGGCTGTCCTGGCAAGTTCCATGGGGCTATTTCTAGTCCGCGAGAAGTACCTCGCAATCGTCTACCCGGCATGGCTCTTGATCACAGTGTCGGCCATCGCTTACCTGAGCCAGATGGCCTGGGGAAGACTGGCAGTGGCCTGCTACTGGATCGCCGTCGGTCTATCGTTGGTACACTTTCTCTTCTGGCCAAATCTCTATTCACGTCGCTCTGATTGGAATGGACTTTGCCAGCGAATCGAGGCGATCTGGCAACCCGGGGATATGGTTATCTACTACCATCTACCCGGCAATCAAAGACGTCTGCAGATCCGTGTTCCAGCCGAGCGACGATACAGCCTGAGGGAACTACTCCGGTCGGAGGGATCCCTCGATGCCATAGCAGAGAGGCTCGACCAGCAGGGCGCGAGAATTATCCTGATCGACGAGGAAGCGATGCGAAATGGCGTCGATCCTCAAGCAGCATTGCTCCGCGAATTGCAACTTCGTCGGCACCGGGAAGAGATCAGTTTTGGAAGGAACCTAAGACTGGTGATTCTAGCCGAACCGTCACCCCGGAACGAACAGCAGCCATGAACCTCGTGGTATGCCAGAAATCTGTCGCTGCCCTATATTTGGCGGAATCGAATCCACTCAATTGCACGTAAAATCCTCATCCATGAATTGCCGATATCCGGTGGCCGGCTTACCGGTCGACTTTGTTGATTACGAGATGGCTTATGAGTCGGTGATCCGCTGGCGCCAGCTCGGATCTCGCGGCTACGTCTGCTTGACAAATCCTCACAGTGTGATGATGTGCCAGCGGGACCCTCAGATGCACCAGGCGACTTCGAATGCCGGGCTGATCCTACCGGACGGAGTGGGCATGGTCCTGGCGGCCCGAATGCTTGGCTGGCCTTGCCACGGCCGGGTCTCTGGGCCGACGTTGATGTTGAAAATCTGTGATTGGGGGCGCCGTCATGGGCTGCGGCATTACCTGCTAGGAGGCAAGCCGGGTGTACCGGAGCAATTGGCTAGGCGACTGCAGAGCGAATATCCTGGCATCATGATTGTCGGGACCTGCTCGCCACCGTTCCGGCCCTTGCCAACGGCGGAAGATGCTGAGCTCTGCGAAGCGGTCAACCGAGCTCAGCCGGACATTGTCTGGATTGGCCTCGGGGCGCCGAAGCAGGAGAAATGGATGGCGGACCATGCCGATCAGGTCCGGGCGACAGCGATGATTGGGGTCGGCGCTGCCTTCGATTTCCACGCGGGGACCGTCCCATGGGCGCCGGCTTGGATGCGAAAGTGCGGCCTGGAGTGGCTCCATCGGCTCTACCAGCAACCACTTCGCATGTGGCGCCGCAACCTGGATTCGTTCCGATTCATGAGCTTGATAATCTTACAATACATCCAGCGGTCTTATTGAGTCTTACCTAGTTAATGGAAAACTTGGCCGCGGAAAGCCCAAGAAAACAGGTGTTTTGCGGGATACGCGATTCCATTTTCAAAGTAAGACTCAGTAGATAAATACAAGCACTCACTTCGGCAGCGCAACCCAGAGTACTTTTTAAACCAAACGATGAACGGCTATTGTGAACTTTGTAATCGTTCGCTGCAGCATCAAATGCCCCGAACTGATCCGGCAACTGAGTTGGCTACGCGGCTATTGTTACTAGAAATTCATCGTGAAATGTGACAGCAGAAGTAATATCCCAAGCTGGGCAGCTGAATCCAATTAAATTAGACTGAGACTAGACCATGCCAGTCAGCGCTACTTCGCATTACGACGAGGCGGAGTTGGCCACAGTGGTGCATGGGGGCCTGCACACCAATCGGCGACGCATATCCTGAGACTCCACATTCCGTCGCGACAAACCCGGCCGGGTATTCCACCAAAAACCAACGCGGACGCCCCGCATCCCAAAAACGGCGAGCCAAACTGCCGGCAGATTCATAAACCACCTGGTGGCGCGAAAATAATCGCGCGGCGTAAAGTGAAAAAGCTGATTCAGTCAATTGCGAACAAGCTTGGATACCATATTAATCGAAGTTCGCGATTGCAAGCCGCTTCGGATCCATTCGTTGCGATGCAGCATCTTCTAGGCTGTGTGGCGAAGCCAATAATATTCGATGTTGGGGCACACCACGGTCATGTGGCACGGCACTTTCGCTCATCGTTTCCCAACTCCGAAATCTATTGTTTTGAGCCATTCCCCGAGTCGTTTCAGAGACTATCGGAGAACACAACCAATGATCCGGCTGTCCACGTTTTCAACTTCGGATTCTCAGATCACATTGGGTCACTTGCTTTCAATTGCAACCTCAGCTCAGCAACTAACTCTCTATTGCAAACCGACCAGATTGGTTCGGCAACGTGGGGAGAAGGCCTTCTCAACACAGAAAAGATCATCAACGCAAGATTTGAAACGTTAGATTCGTTCGTCGCCCAGCACAAAATCCGTGAAATCGACATCTTGAAGTTAGATGTACAAGGCGCTGAACCAATGGTGATGTTGGGATCGACCAAGGCCTGCAGTTCCAGGATGATTCACATTATATATTCCGAGATCATCATCCAACCAACCTATGCAGGCCAAAAGCGATTCGACGAAGCATTAGCTGCATTTTATGATCGAGGATTTGACTTGTACAATGTTTACAATATGAACTGCACCATCGATGGACGACTACGGCAGGTAGATGCCATTTTCACCAGACAGGGAGAAAAATGATGGCAAAGCATTGAGACGCCTGATAGATGAGCGTTCGGTAACTTCAATCTGGGCGTTGGGGTTAAGCTGCGGTGTTTGCCTGAATGTCTTAACCCAAGTGGTAGGCGAATGGACGGGCGTGGAGACTTACGGCGTGAGGCGAGAGTCGGGAGGTGGCGATATGTTTCGTCAACATTTGTGATTTGATTAACTGCGAAGCGGCATCCTGGGACCTGTAAGCAAGATTGTGTCAGCTAGCAAAAAATGGTATTCCATAGAGACCTTTTTTGCCAATAGGAGTCTGACGCATGGACGTTTCCATTCGCACTCGAGCAGAGCAGCTAGCAGATGAGTTCGACCAGCAGGCGACGATCATCGAGGAGCTCAATCAGCTGATGAAGCTGATGATGAAGTCTGGCCTGGAACGGATGTTGAACACTGAGATGGATGTGCACCTGGGGCGGCGGCAGGTGTCACCGGCGACCCAGGCAACTTTGGCCGACCCGGCTGCGGCCGAGACCAGGGAAGACCGCCGACGATCTCCGAATCGCCGGAACGGCCATAGCCGGAAGACGGTTCAGGGCGATTTGGGCGAAGTCACGCTGTGTACGCCCAGGGATCGGGACGCCACGTTCGAACCTCAGCTGATTCCTAAGCACCAGCGGCGCGTGCCGGGCTTTGACGAGAAGATTTTGAGTCTGTTTGCGAAGGGATTGACGACCCGAGACATCCAGGAGATCGTCAAAGACCTGTATGGCGTCGACATATCGCCGTCGTTGATCTCTGAGATCACGACGGACCTTGATGCGGAAGTGACGGCCTGGAAGTCACGTATTCTCGAACCAGTCTGGCCCATCGTGTACTTCGATGGCATTGTGGTTCACGTTCGCGGGACGAACGGGCGAGTCTCTCCACACACGATGTATGTGGCCTTGGGCGTGAATCTGGAGGGGCACAAGGAATTGCTGGGTCTGTGGCTCGGCGAGTCTGAGGGGGCCAAGTTCTGGCTCTCTTGCCTCACCGATTTGCGGAACCGCGGACTCCTCGACATCTTCGTGGCCTGCGTGGACGGACTCACCGGATTCCCCGACGCCATCCGCGCGGTCTACCCTCAAGCCAAGGTGCAATTGTGCATTGTGCATCTGGTACGGGCCGCCCTGCGTTACGTCAGTACTGAAGACAGCCGACCAGTGGCTCAAGACCTGAAGAAGATCTACCAGGCGGCGACCGTCGAGGAGGCCGAGCTGGCTCTGGAAGAATTTGATCAAGCCTGGGGCGCCAAGTATCCGACGATTGTCAAACAGTGGCGTCTCAAGTGGCACGACATCATCACCCTGTTCGACTATCCTCCCCCGATTCGCAAGGCCATCTATACGACCAATGCGATCGAGTCGGTGAACAGCGTGATTCGCAAATTTACGCGCAACCGGAAACAGTACCCCAACGAGGCCTCAGCCATCAAATTGGTATACATGGCCATCAATGAGGCCGCCAAGAAATGGACCAAACCCATCCATCACTGGAAGCAGGCTCTCAACCACTTTGCCATCCTCTTCGAGGACCGGCTGCCGACGGCCAGTAGCAAATGACGTACCGCTAGGTGACACAGAATTCTTTACAGGCCCGCATCCTGCAGCAGTCCGCCGACGAAGAGTTCTCCCTAGGGTAGTGGGATCAGAAGTTCGTGGCGATTGAGATTTCGCCAGCAATTCTCGGCGAAATTGCCGAGCTTGAACATCATCAAGAGGCTGGCACGACGCGATCAGCTATCGCATAACACCGCAACTAACTTCGTACGAATACAAACCGTCCATCATCCCCAACATTGAGCCCATGCGCCTCCTTTTTGCCCATAATGCTTATGCGAAGCCGTCAGGCGAGGAGCAGGCGGTGCGGGAGATTGGCGATCTGGTCACCCGGCAGGGGCATCAGGTGGACTGGTTCTGGCGGTCATCGGCCGATATTCCGCCGGGATGGGGCCAAGTCACCGCCTTTTTTTCCGGTATCCACAGCCGCCAGGCGGCCCGAGAGATGGCAAGCCTGCTGCGGTCCGTCCCTTATGATCTGGTTCAGGTCCAGAATCTCTACCCACTCCTCTCACCTTCGATCCTCACCGCCTGCCGCCGAGCGCGCGTCCCGGTGGTCATGCGGTGCCCGAACTACCGCCTCTTCTGCCCGACCGGGCTCCATCTGTCCCACGGCGAAATCTGCGAGAAATGCCGCGGCGGCCGGGAATGGTGGTGTGCCGTCAAGAATTGCGATATCGGCGGCAGCCGCTTGCGCAGCTTCAGCTACTCCGCGCGAGCCCTGACGGCCCGCTGGTCTCGAGCCATCCTCGACCAAGTCGACCGCTTTGTTGTCCTGACTGAGTTTCAGCGGCAGCGGTTCATCCAAGGGGGCATTCCGGCCGAACGAATTGACGTGATTCCCAATCTGGCCGCTCCACTTAATCCCCGACCTCAAGCCTTCAAATCCATCGCCGAGAGCCCTCCGATCGCTAACTTTGCCGACCCGATCGGCCCAGGGGACCTGGTCACCTTCGTGGGACGCGTGAGTGCCGAGAAGGGAATTGAGGACTTCGTAACGGCGGCACGAGCCCTGCCAGACCTGCCGTTCGCCGTGGCTGGCGACTACGGGGCGATGCCCGAACTGGTCGCCGCCGCCCCGCCCAACGTGCAGTGGCTGGGATTCCTTCCCGCGGAACCCCTCGATCAGGTCTACGCCCGTTCGCGGATCCTCGTCTTTCCCAGCCGCTGGTTCGAAGGCTTTCCCAACGTGATCACTCGTGCCATGCTGCACGGTAAGCCGATCATTGCCGCGCGCATCGGAGGACTCCCGGAAATCGTGGAACACGACAGTTCCGGACTCCTCTTTCCACCCCGCGACACCCACGAATTGGTCTCGGCGATTCGCTCGCTCTATCAGGACCTCAACAAGTGCCGCACTCTGGGGGAGGCTGGCCTGCGGAAGTCGTCGTCCCACTACGGCCCCGCAGCCGTGGCCGCCAAGTGGCTCGACACGTACCGCTTGGCCACCGACAACCGCCAACGTTAGACCCTGACGGCCGAACCACCGTCGGCATGGCATGCGACCTGCGGGTCAATCTATGTCCCGCAGTCGGGCCCCCAGGCTCTTCCCCTTCATGCCCTGCCCATCTTCGAGGTAGTCCCTCTTTCCGACCGCGTCTGCCGACCGATGCGCGAGGGCGCCACCGGGGAATCGAGAACCGGGATGGGAACGGCGTCTCCACGCGGCAAACGTTGTCTGCCAGATCCGGTTGGACTATGATCACAAGTCCATTTACCGGTTGCGTTCCCCTTGCCATAGGCCGCGTCCCGTTCACGGTGAACCAAGAAAAAGGGACCATATGGGACTGCTTCGCAGGTTAGCGCTTTTGCGCAACTTCATTTCACCCACGGCAGCCGCTACACGCGGTACCGACAATGCTCGATATTGTTATTCGGTGTGGATGCGGCATCTCTGTCGAGCTTCGAACTTGCCGGATTTTTCATTTCCGCGCACCGTACTTGAGCTTGGCCCGGGCGACTCTATTGGCACCGGGCTGGCGGCACTGCTGAGCGGCGCCGACATTTACATCGGCCTGGATGCGTTCCGGCATGTTGACAACGAGCGCAACCTTGCTGTTTTTGATACCCTGATCGAGTTATTCCGGAATCGTGAGGATATACCGGGCGATGAAGAATTTCCTCGCATCAGGCCCAAACTGGACTCCTATGCGTTCCCACGCCACCTGCTGAGCGACGCGATGATTGACAGTCGGCTGCAGGCGCCGTCGCTCGAGAAAATCAGGCATGGCATCCTCAATCCCAACCAGAGCGGGGGAGCAGTACACTACATGGCTCCCTGGAAGGGGAGAATGCCACCGCAGGCGGTGAATGTCGATATGGTTTTTTCTCAGGCCGTTCTCCAACTGGTCAACAATCTCCCCAGAACGTACCAGGCAATATATGCGTGCATGTCGGGCAATGGCATCATGTCGCATCAGATTGACTTGGGATGGTACCTGTCTGCCGGCGAATGGAATCAGCATCTGGCATACTCGGCGGCCAAGTGGATGAGCCTCCGAGCTCAATCGGCCTACACCATCAATCCTGCCAGGCATTCCGACCACATCAGGGCCATGGAAGATTGCGGGTTTCGCGTGCTGACCGACGAGAAGTACACCAAGCCATCCAACTTACGGCCCGACCAGCTGAGCCACCGATTCCAGCAGATCAGCCAGGACGATCTGACGTGCTGCGGCTTTTTCGTGCAAGCCGGTAAGTCGGCGACGATCCCTGCGACCCGCAGCGACCAGAAGCCCAAACTGTAGTGTCTCAGGTACCAATTCGCAGCGGTCTGTTCGCCTGCTGGCCGTGTACAGACAGTCCATGGACATCCCAAATGCCATGCATACCGGGGCTGACGGAAAGGCCGGAACAGGTGCAGAAAAAAAGGCAGGAACCACCTTGCGGCGGATCCTGCCGGTTAGCTGACAAGTCGTCGATGAAAAGACAGGTTAGGCTTGCGTGCGTGCGCGTCGCAGGCGTACAGTTCCTAAACCGAGCAATCCGACCCACATGGCCAAACTGCCAGCCTCAGGAATAAAGACCGCACTGATCATCATGTCGTCATGATTATCATCCGGCCCGGCGCCACCATCATCATGCCCGAAGTAAATGCGGCCATTATTTGCGAAGACACTCCCACCCGATTGGGCGAAGATGCCGAACTGGGCCGTGTTAATGGCGTGAACTGGACCAACATTACTGTTGAATTCCAGCTTCAGGATGTCGCCCGTATTGACATTCAAGGACCCCAGGAAAGAGCCACCGGGATTCCAGGCGTCGAAGCTGGTATTCTCCGTGTAGCTCACTGCCACGGAATTGTCCTGATTCCTTGCGGTAAAGCTGTTGCTGTAACCACTTTCTGAACCATGGTAGTAGAACAGCACCTGACCAGAACTGGACGCGGTCAGTTGTCCGTTCAGTATCTGCGTCAACGAGAGTCCAGTCAGATCCCCCGAGAAGTTATTTACCCCTGGAATAGCACCCTCGTTGGAAGTGAGCGAAAACGTCAAACCCGCATGGGCGGTCGAAACGAACATCTGAGCGGCCAGGGCGGCCGACAGGATCCAACTAAAATTCTTAAGCATCCGAATTACCTTTACTCGATCTTCAAACCTGTGTAACAAAACGCGAAAAGTTATCCAACGTATGCCACAACAGGTTGCGGAGGACGGAGCAGGTCGGTGACGGGGGAGATGGGGATGCGGAGTAATTCTGCGAGTCGTAGCCACGTCGACGGGCCATCTTGGGTCAATGGCGAACGTCGCGAAGGAAGCAGATGCTGGCCGAAGCCCGCTCCGCCACCCGAGTCAACTCCGCCTGCGCCCCCGGCCCCCGTCGGACTCTCGGCCGACACCAAACGATTAACCACAACCTCGGTCAACTTCTGTTCGTGCCAGGGCTCTTCCTGACCGTTCGACTGGTCCCCTCGGGGCCACGGAAGATCCGAATTCGCGGTCGTGTGCACACTGGTCGGAGAAAGGCACACCGGCGTCGTCGGCAGCACGATCGACGCCGCCCCGGATCGGCTCATCGCAACCGCCGATACCAGGATCACCAGTCCAGTGGTGATGTGCTTACGAGGGAACATCGCGCAGAGACTCTACGGCGTTTTCTGATCTGTATGTTGTTCCCACGCCGCTAGATTCTAATCCCTCATCCCGCGCTGTCAATCAAATTCGGCAGAATCGGTAGATCCCCTATGGCAAGATCAGGGCGGCCGAAAATCAAGTCCAAAATGATCTCGCTTCACATCACAGTAACTTGCAAATGCTAAGAATCCTGAACGAGACGTACGATCCACCCCGCAGGTGCCCACCCAACCCGCCACCCGATTCCGGCCTTTTTTCAGGGAATTGCCTGCCAAAAGCGGAGCATTCGCGTTCTAAATAGTTAGTGACCAGGTGTCGATGCGCCTGGTCATGGCCCGGAAGTGTGGTCGAGAACTTCACCGATCAGGATCCACCGATGGGATTGTTGTCACCCGAACTCTGCCTCTACCCGGCCAACCTGCTGGAAGATCACCAGCCGCAGTTCGGCCGGAACTGGCAGGTCATCTACACTATGGCTCGCCAGGAAAAGGCCCTGGCACGTCAACTGGCCAGCGATGAGGTCCCCTTTTACCTCCCGATCGTCCCGCGCAGCTATTCCATCCGCGGACGACGAATGACCTCGTTCCTCCCCTTGTTCCCCGGATACATCTTCACTTGCGTCAATGAAGATGAACGACTCCGCTGCTTCCGAGCTTCCAAACGCATTTCGTCGGTGATTGAGGTCAGCGATGGCGCGGCCTTAGCTAATGAACTGACCAATATCCAACGGCTGATCGACAGTGGCGTCCCTCTGGCAGTCGAAAATCAGATCGAGATGGGTCAGCGGGTCCGAGTGGCCAAAGGCCCCCTCATGGGCCTAGAAGGGATGGTCGTCCGCCGCCGACGGAACGCCGTCCTGCTGGTCGTCGTCAGCTTCCTTCATCAAGGTGTCTCGCTGCAGATCGAAGACTTCATGCTCGAACGGATCTGAGACGGCCAAATCGCCGACATCCCCGGAAACGAAAAAACCCACTGGGCGAAGGACGAGTCACACTCGTCATTCACGCCAGTGGGCCTTGGTTCCTCACCAGATGTGCATCCAGCGATGGAGTTATTGCAGCGGCCTCGATCAGGCCAGACGCTTCCGCCGAGCCCACGACAGTCCACCTAGGCTCAGGATGCCCCAGATCGACAAAGCGGACGCCTCCGGAATCATGTTCGGTCCATACGCCACATTATCAAACTCAAAGGCATACTCAGAACTGGTGGCAACCACCTTGGTGAAACCCACCGTCGAGTTGATGTTGACGTAGAACGTGCCGTCCGTCCCCCGATCGCCGGTCGCGCCAGGAGTCACCATGCCTCCGGTGATCGGCACATCGATCACCGAATCAGAGCTGTCGTAAAACGTCAACGTATTATATTTATCCACAGAGCCCCAAAGCAGGCCCAGATACTGCTGCGGAGTGGTAAACGTCAAAGTGGCTGAACCAATGCCCGTCGTCACGAACTTTGATGCATCGGTGCCGTCGGGATTACCAAACAATGCCCCATTGCCGTTGGAAACCACCGGAGGAGCGTATTGTACGTTAGCCGGTGGAACGATTACAACGGCCCCTCCACCCGCCGTAGCCAAGCTCACGCCCGCGGGCAATGGATCGTCGAAATTGATGTAGCTCACACCGTTCGCCGGCTGCCCGCCGACGGCGGAAACGAGCGAAAGGCCCGCTTGGCTGGTCGATGCCCAACACGCACAAACCACACAAGATAAAGCAAATACTGTCTGTTTCACGTCTTAGTCCCCTACTGCGTGACCTGCATGACTTCAGGTCGCCGACACGGAGATCGATTGATCGCCAAATCTGCCGACAGACTGCCAACGCCATGCTCAAACGATTGTCAAGCAGATTGTGGCGGTCGCAAAAGATCGACGACCGGCGGAGCGGGCCAATAAAGTGAGTAATCCAGAGCCGAGAAACGACTGAAAGAAAAGGCTGGAGGGGTCACGAATCGCCCCATCAGAAACATCCCCGGAACACGCGGCCCGCCAACGTCCCCATCGCCCGTCGGTGTCATCGTTTGGGATGGTAGCGACGGCACAGCAGATAAATCGACACGATTTTTGGATTCTTCATCGGCCGGTTCGGGATGGTCGACACTCGACTGGCACGCCGCACCAATCGATGGCAGCGACAAGGCCGCATCTGCCCGTCTCGAACTGGCCAGGATCAGCAGTACTAATGCGAAAATCAAGATGGCTGTCAGCCGTGGCATGAATTCGCTCATCCGGTGACCAAAATCGGCAAAGACTACCTAGTCAAACCAGTCGTCCCGAGTCTAATCGATCGAGAGCTAAAGTCAAGCGCTGTCGGTTTGTTTCGACGCGTTGGACAATCGATCAGTGTATGTTGAGCAGATCCGAATTTGCATCTCCGGTTTTGATCACCCACCGACACGAGGCCAGCAATGATAAGAATCGTTAACAGTCGATTATGAAATGGCTCGGAGAAGAACAGCGGCAGCGATGGGCGAAGCCATCCCCGGGCCGCGGCCCGACTACCTGCATTCGTCCAGATGTGGATCTTTCGTTAGATTAGGCGAATCAGCTTCCGGGACACCCGACTTCGCCACATGGTCGTGCCGCGACGGGCCTCCCCCGGGGCGCCGTCGTCGAACCCGGCCCGCGGAGAGGCCGATCGGCCATGATTGAGTTTTGGCAAGATTCCAGTGGCCTCGGCCCTCGAAAATCGACACCTCCAACTGGTCAGAACTACCCCGTGCTATATCCCCCCAAGTCTCCACTGGCCCCATCGTGCGACAGGACAATTGCGCCTCGGTTGAGCGGCTGGGGAAGATTCCGGATGGAGGCGTGCCAGCGGCTGTCTCCCAGATCGGCCGGGCAATTGCGACAGGCAATCCTGGCGAGCCAGTACCCAGACTTCATTCCACGTGGTCTGGGACGGTCGTACGGAGATGCCGCAGTCAACTCAACCGGTGCGGTAATTGACCTCAGACAGCAAGATTGCTTGCTGGAACTCGACCCCGCCGCCGGGACGATCAGTTGCGAATCCGGGTCATCCCTGGAACGGATCGCCACCACGACCCTTCCCAGAGGGTGGTTCCTGCCGGTGACCCCCGGCACACGGCACGTGACGGTCGGGGGGGCCATCGCGGCCGACGTCCATGGCAAGAACAGCCACCGCGACGGCACGTTCGGTCACTACGTGCTCGGAATCGACCTGCTGACCTCCGATGGCCAGGTCCGCCGGTGTTCCGCCACTGAAAACCCGCAACTCTTCGCCGCTACCCTCGGTGGTATGGGCCTGACGGGAATCATTCTCAACGCCAAGATTCAGCTGTCTCGCATCGCCACCGCCTATTGCCAGGTGACGTACCAGCGGACCAGGGACCTCGAACAGACATTATCCCTGCTGGCGGAAGCCGAGTCCCGACATCGCTACGGCGTCGCCTGGATCGACGGCCTGCAGTCGGGGAGTTCGCTCGGCCGAGCGGTCCTTATGTCAGGACACGACGCCCAGATCGATCAGCTTCCCCCCGGACTGCGCCACCATCCGCTGTGGCAGCCGTCGCGCCCCACCCGGCTTTGGCCCGCCTGGGTCCCGGCCGGGATGATGAACCGCACCACGCTCTCGGCCTTCAACGGGGCCTACTACCACCATCACCGGAACGGTGTACGGATCGTCAGTTTCGACCAGTTTTTCTACCCGCTCGATCGAGCGGCCCAGTGGAATCGACTCTACGGTCCCCGTGGATTTATCCAATACCAAGCCCTCTTCCCCCACGCCACCGCTCCCAAAGCCATCCAGGAATTGCTCGAGACGATCCACGGTCGCCGACACCTAGTCACCCTCGGCGTCTTGAAATCGACTGCCCGGCCGGGCCCCGGACTCCTGTCGTTTGTCATCCCGGGGATCACCCTGGCCCTCGATCTGCCCATGACTGGCCAACCCACGCTGGAGCTGGTGAATGAACTGGACCAGATTCTCCTCCGTTACCAGGGACGGCTCTATCTGGCCAAGGATGCCCTGATGTCGGCCGAGACCTTTGCCGCGACGTATCCGCGGCTGGCCGAATTCCAGGCAATCAAGAACGAGTATGATCCCCAGCAGCGGTTTTCCTCGTCGTTGGCCAGAAGATTGCGGATCACGGAGCGGACATGAGCGAGCCAGAGAACGTGGTGATCGTAGGTGCCACCTCAGGGATCGCCCGCCCATTGGCCGCCCGCCTGGCCGCCCGAGGCTGGCAACTGCTGCTGGTCGGCCGGGACGCCGAGGAATTGCGAAGGATTGCGGCCGATCTACAGATTCGCTACGGCCGTCGCCCCGGCATACTCACCCTCGACCTGCTCGACTTCGCCCACCATCGCCAGTTCGCACAACAATGCGGTGATCACTTCGGCGGGGCTCTCACCGGGGTCGTCTACTGCGTCGGCTACTTGGCCGATCAGGGGGCTGCGGAACGCGATCCGGATAAGCTGCGTCAGACGTTCGACGTTAACCTGACCGCTACCGCTTCGATTCTGCTGGCCCTGGCCGAACAACTCACCACCCGCCGGGGGTCGTGGATGGCAGTTCTCTCGTCGGTGGCCGGCGATCGGGGTCGGCAAAGCAACTTTGTCTATGGCGCCGCCAAGGCAGGACTGACGACTTTCCTCAGCGGACTGCGGAACCGACTCCACCCGGCCGGCGTCGCCGTCCTGACGATCAAACCTGGGCCGGTCGACACTTCGATGATCGCCGGTCATCTCGACCCGGCGTCGTGGCAGGTCAGCTCACCAGAAACCGTCGCACACTCCATTGAACGCGCCATCGTGCGTCGCCGTGATGTAGCCTATGTCCCATGGTACTGGCGGCCAATCATGGCGGTTATCCGTGCCATTCCCGAGCCGA
Organism: Pirellulales bacterium; assembly: GCA_046349895.1. GTDB lineage: Bacteria > Planctomycetota > Planctomycetia > Pirellulales > Pirellulaceae > JAXMBJ01. The sequence goes on from JAXMBJ010000006.1 coordinate 660,160, forward strand.
TCTTCAAGCGTCTGAAGCTGTAGGGCACCGCGTGTTGCTCGGTTAGACCAGGACCTGAAAATGAAGCGTTCTCTTCGGATATTCTCCTCAAGCCTGCCACCCCAAGAGAGAAAACGGACGGGAGTTCACTCGCTGGTGGCCGGGAGCCGTTCGTAGCTAACGGCGGCGACCTGCCGGACCCAGCTGGTAGTAGTGGGAATGGTTTCCGAAGACCGATCGACTGCCGGTGGGCCGCGTTCCCTGTTCGACGAACCGGCTGAGGTTCCGCCCAACGTTTGAAATCTGTTGCTGTTGCTGGACCAATTGCCCGTTTTGCCGGACCAGCTCATCACGGAGCTGCATCTTGGGTCTAACAAACTGCTGGTACTGCGGGAGCAATCCGGTGTCGGTCCGGAAGTAATCGAGATAGGGGCTCAGCGTCGGGCGCGGAGTCCAGGTCCCTTGCGCCTCCGCGCGCAGGTGGGCAAATCCGAATGCTATCACAGCCACCGCGGCGATTCGCACGTATTTGGCCATTGTTGCCCCTTTCTGGCTCGACGGTTTCTGCCTATCCCCGGCTCAACCCGGCGGGTTTGGCCAAGCTCCAACGGCTCAGCAGATGCCATCGGCAATCGTCCCAGTCTCCCTTTGGCCATATTGGCGAAACCCTTCCGGTGATTCCAGATTTAAGGATTGGAGCGGTTCTGCCGATGGTAACAGCAGGTCCGTTCCAGTTTACCACAGGTCAGCCATGTCGACACGCAAATCCCCCAACATGATGCACTGGATCGTGTCCGCCCTGCTAATGATGGCACAAGGCTGCCATCACCTGCAGCATGCCCCGCCGCCGGTCGTAGCCCCTGAGGCCGCCCGGGAACTGAACAAGGCAATCCTGCCGGAATACGTGATCGAGCCGCCGGATCTGCTGAGCATTGAGGCCATCAATATTGTTCCCAAGGCGCCGTACCAGCTACGGCCGGGGGACACGGTGCAGATTACAGTCGACGGTACGTTGCCCGAGGCCCCGATAGCTGGGGACTTCCCGATCCAGCTCGACGGGACGATCGACCTGGGAACGATCTACGGTACGGTGAGCGTCAAGGGCCAGACGCCTCAGGAGGCGAAACAGTCAATCGAGACTCAGCTGCGCAGTACGTTGCGGCAACCGAAGGTGCGACTGACGCTGGTCGATATCGCCGGCCGTCAGCAGATCGCGGGCGAGCATCTCGTGGGGCCCGACGGCAAAGTGACCCTCGGGACCTACGGCAAGGTGTCAGTGATCGGCATGACCGTCCCCGATGCTAAGCTGGCTATCGAACGCCATCTCTCGCAATATCTGGAGTCGCCCGAGGTCGCTGTGGATGTCTTTGGATACAACAGCAAGTTCTATTACGTGATCACTCAGGGGGCAGCGGTCGGGGACGGCGTCTATCGGTTCTCGAACACGGGAAATGAAACCGTTCTCGATGCGATTTCGCAGATTAACGGCCTGCAACCGGAGGCGTCGCTGAATATATGGGTGGCCCGGCCGACCCCCGAATCCGGCACGCACCAGGTGATGCCTGTGGATTGGTATGGAGTCACGCAATTGGGAGACACGGAAACAAACTACCAAGTACTGCCGGGGGACCGAGTTTACATCGCGGCCGATAAGCTGATCCGCTTCGACACCAGGCTGGCGCTCATGACCGCGCCACTGGAACGCCTGTTTGGTTTCACCCTGCTTGGCACAGGGACTGTGACGCGTCTTTCGGGCAAAGTGCTCCAGGGGGGTGGCAACCCTCGCGGCGGCGGAACGAATTGACGTCGGCGAGCGATCCAGGGAAAGAAAATTGTGCCAGTGCGAAGGTGTGACCGGCATCCCAACGTGTGAGACACCGAACCATGAACCGCCAGCAACCTGTCCGAATGACCGTGCTTTTCATGGCGGCAGCGACGCTGGCCACCGGCTGCCAACACTATTCGTGTTGTCTGCAGCCTTGCCATCCTCACTCCCAGTTTCTACTCCCTCCTCCGGCCTACTTTGAAACGCAGTGGCGACCGCTGGAACCAATCTGTTTGACCGCGCCGGCCTTCTCGACACCGCCGGGCATGAGTGAGGAGCGGCTGCCCGCACCCGTTTTCGAGGTACCGCCCCTTCCCGCGGCATCCGCAAAAGGGACGGAAAAGGAACTGGGGATGGACGCCGAAATCGAAGCCAGGGACAACGTTCTGACCGCTCCCTATCTGACGAGCTCTACCGCGCCACCAATGCCGCCCGTGGTCGGCGCACCAAGTATGACTCCGATTTTGGCGGAATGCATTCCGCATACGACGGTCCGGGTGATCCACGTCCGTTCCCAAGGCGAGCCGAGATCAGCAGGGCGCCCCTTCGCGCAACAATAAGCTCGTTCTGGATCCGGTCGGCGTGGGGGCGTTCCACCGCCTCCGCCGGTGCAGTCGATCAGTTCCAACGGTCCTTCGTCCCCCCCTCACAACAAAAAAAAGGGCCACCGGAAACGGGATTCCAGTGGCCCTTTATCCGTGAGCCTTTCAGCGGCGAGCTACCCGGGTCGATCAGCCGATCCGGCGGCGACGCCAAGCGCCCAACAGGCCCAGACCGAGCATCGACCAGACGGCGATGCTGGCCGGTTCGGGAATCAGGGTGAGCTGATCCTGGGCCGTGCCACCGTTACTATCCACCAACTGCATGATCCGCACATTGCCGAGGCCGGCGAAGCCGGACGAGACGTACTGGCCACCAAAGCCCGAAGTAGCGTTGACATTGGTGTTACCGATCCACGACGTCAACAGATTGTTCTCAACGACCGTCATCGACGGCGGCGACGCGGCACCGGTGGTGTAGTACTTCAACTGCCCCCACACCAAGTTTTGGAGTGCATTTGCAACTTGCGTAGCGTTGGCCGTCACATCGTTGTTTGACTGGTCCTTCACCTGCTTATTCAGTGATCCGTCCCGGAAGGCGGAGTAGACCCAAGCCGCCACTGAGGTCAACACACCTCGACCGGTGTTGGCATCAGCCGTCGACGCGCGGTCGTCGATCTTGTCGACCCTGTATTCAGTATTGAATGAAACAAACTGATTCACTCCGTTCTCAACGCAAAACGTCTGAAACTCGCTGGCCAACGGGGTGCCGTAGGGCTTCACGTCAACGTTAAAGGCACCGCCACCATGGTCGCCGTCCCCATCAGACAGCTTTATCAGGTCTCCTTGCTTCACGTCCATTCCAGCCGAGGCAACGCTGCAAGTGAGCACCAGTGCCAACAGGACCCACGAACTACAAACCAAAGACTTCTTCATGTTGTTTCTCTCAAACTCAATCTAACTGACGTTTTCGCAAACTCTTCCCACACATCACTCAGCCTCACGGACTTTGGCGGACGCCGCAACCGGGACTTGGGGCCGGCTCGATAGGTAGGATAGATTTCGCAGACGGCGGACCAGTGGTCCATGTCAATCTTCGGCAGGCAGATGCCTGATGGACCGGAGGCAAACTGGATCGATCCCAGCGCTCCTAGGCCGGCAGTTGTGCCTGAGGAACTGCCGTTCGGAGAGAACGGCCAAGCTTTGGCGTTCGACTCAACCATTTGCTGGCTCGGACTAAGCCGCTCCGGCAACCCCTTTTGCTGTTCTGCCGAGCTGGAGATCCCAGTTATCGAAGAAATCGGCGGCAGACTCATCCCCGCCTGACACTCACGTTGTGCCAAGCCGAACGCCAACAACCAGCCGAAAAGTAGGAGCCACCGAAGCATATTGCGGTATCGATGTCGGGTGAAACAAATCCAGCCGGGTACTGCTGCCCCGCTTGGCTCAGATTATAAACCACCGGAATAGCTATTGCCAACTATCGACTCCCAACAAATTCCCGGAATAAGCCCCCGGAACGCGTCTGGCGCTCCCTGACACCGTCCACATCCCGCCGCGTGTCAAGAAATCGTAACGTTTATCGCGGCCGCTGACCAATTTGAATCAGGCCCCCCGATCGCCACCGTCGGACAACAAATCTCGCCGGCCATCAGATTATGCCAAGAATCGAGACAAGCCACGAAGCTAGCCGGAAACGCCCGCGGAGTTACCGCCGAGAGGTCCCATTGGAAGACATCCTTGGCTGGAACGCCGAGCGCCAAATCCGATAGGATCTACGGCGTGGGCTCCTTACACCTCCCTCAACCTCCGTCTCAAAGTCGTACCTCCCCGGGAACGACCCAGGTACCGTAGACCGCCGATTCGCCACGATGACGATTGAGCAGCGGAAGGATTGGCGTTTCTTGACATGATTCAGCCTGCTGAAGTCCCTCTCCGCTGCGGACCGGACGGCCGTCGCGAGTCAGTAACGCGTGAATGGGCCACCCCTAAATGTGAGCAATGCCGCGCAATTGCAGGCGGAATGCAGAAGCTCTTAGGGTCGCATACCAACCTCTCAGCATTGGTGGCGAAGCAGGGCCGGCGCGCACTCTCGGGGATCCTGGCAATATAAGTAGAATTGCGCACCGGTGATTTTGGGGTTAGGTTGCTCCGTAGCTGAGCTACGTTTTCCCAAGCCCGGAGTTTCATTATGGCCACGGCGCGCATCACGTTGAAAGAGGTCGTTGGTTACTTTGATGAACGGGAAGACCCGCGAAGCGAGGTGAACCTCAGGCATCCGTTCGTGAGCGTTGTGGTGATCGCCTTGATGGCCGTGCTGGCAGGAGCGCGCGGTCCGACCTGGGTCGCCGAATAGGCGAATTGCAAAGAGCCATTTCTGTTGAAGATATTGGATTTACCGCATGGCGTTCCAGCCAAGGACGCATTTCCCGGGTTCTGTCGGCATTGAATCCTCAAGCGTTTCAGGCGAGCTTCGTGGCATGGCTCGATTCCTTGCGTGGTCTGGCGGCGACGAAATCTGAGATTGACCAGCCGATCTTCGCCGTCGACGGCAAGACGGTGCGGCGGAGCCATGATCGCAAGAAGGGGCTGGGCTCATTGCATTCCGTGAGCGTGTGGGCCAGTGAGTACGGCTTGTCGCTGAGGCAAGTTGCCTGCGATGACAAGTCGAACGAAATCACGGCGATTCCCGAGCTATTGCGGATGAATGACATTAAGGGGGCCATCATCACCATTGATGCGATGGGAATGCAAGAAACTATTGCGGCTCAGATCATCAAGCAGGAAGCAGACTACGTACTGGCTCTCAACGGCAATCAGGAAAAGATGCGCGAAGCAGTCGTAGAGTACATCAGCGATCTGATCGAGAACGACTTCGAAAGGGTCTCGGAGCGTCGATTCGAAACCATCGAACTGAAACACGGGCGAGAGGAGGTCCGATGTTATACTCAACTAGCCGTCCCCGATGACTTGCCGAACCGGGAATATTGGGACGGTATCAAGACTATCGGCATGGTCATTTCCGGATGCACACGGGACGTCAAGGAGATCGTTAAGATTCGTTATTACATCAGCAGCTTGCGTTGGGAGTCAAACGATTCGCACGTGCTGTACGATGTCACTGGGCCATCGAGAGTACCTGTCATTGGAGCCGCGATAGGGCGTTCCGCGAAGATGAATCGAGTATCCGTGTGATCACACGATTCGAGAAAACTTTGCCTGGATGAACCGCTTTCTTCTGTCGCTGCTCAAGCAGCATCCCAGCAAGAAAAGCCTGGTTGGCAAACGACGCGGATGTGCTTGGAACGACGGCTTTCTGCTCGAAGTGCTTACTGGGGCGACGACTTAGTTGCCGCTGGCGCTGCCCGGGTTGTCATTCTCCTGTTCCAGCGTTCAGTCCTGATCCAAGCGCCTTCGCTCCCTCTATCAGCGTTTGGCCGCGGACGAACCTTAGGACCGTCCTAGTGTCGCCGCCCGCGTATCAGCGGCAGCCATTCCCACTGGTGTCCGCGCTTCGCGAACCACCCCGATGCCTACCCGCTTGAACCGCAGCAGGAAGATTGAGGTCAGAACCGCTCAGCGCCGCGCGGACGATCTCACACCCGTCCACGGCGGCTCGCTGCGGTCACTTCCCGCCAGATTTGCCCTTTGCCGCGCGTCGGCCGGTCCAGCTGGCCAGGAAGTCGAGCAGATCAGCCTGGTCGACATCTTTGTCGGCATCAAGGTCCGAAGAGATACCCAGCAGCGTGACTTCGCCCGTGGTGTACAGCTGGCTGGTGTCCCACACCAGGCCAGGCTGACTGGCCACATGGAACGTCCCTTGCGGAAGCACCCCGGCCCAGGCGAAGACCTTGATCGTGCGGCCCGATTGTAAGGCCAGTGGTGTGTTTTCGATGAAGGTCAGGTCCAGCGTGCCGCCCAGCTGCACGGGAATGCCGGGCTGAGATTTGATTTTGGAACCCCAAGCATTGCCCGCCAAGACCATTTGCAGCGTGCTGCCCGGATCGACCGTCATCTGGTTGCTGACCGTGATCGGAATCGGACTGCGCGGTGTGAGCCAACTGACAGGTGATGGGTTGGGGACTCCGTCGTCGAGTTGCGGTGTGCGCAGAGCTCGACCCCGTTTCACCAATCTTAAAACAAACCAATAAATCTCAGACCTTTGATCAAATCATTGAACTCCCGAGTCATGCCTCAAAAATCCCGGGGGTTTGAGGGCTGGCCCCCATCTCTGAAAGAATCGAGAGCGAAGCGATTGAGTTAGTACTCTAATTTCAAGATGGCAGCTGTCTCCAGGTCGTTGACGTATTCCGGGCTCGACGGCGGGAAGATCTTGCGCTCGAACGGCCGGTGTGAAAAGCAGCGCACCGAAGAGGGCTGAACCAACGCATGTACGGCTCATGGGCGACGATCCTCAGCGCGTGACTCGTTGACGAATCCGCCGCATCAGCCGCGGAATGGCGAGGCACAACATGACCAGTCCGCTCGGCTCAGGGACGCTGTGGACCTCGCGAACTAACGCCCACCCAATCGTGTCACCGCAGTCCCGTTCGCCGGCAAAACGCGCTCGCTTGGAACCATAAGCAAAAACTATGGCTTCTGGGTAGTCGTGATGTCCGTAAACCCACAACTGGAGGCTATCGGCATAGCACGCCCCGAAGTTGTAGACGTCCATGTTGTGAACATTGCCCATCACTACCGTCTGCCACACCGTCATGTACGGCTTGTCAAATTGAGTGAGAGGCGATAATGGGCCCATGCCACTGAGCACCGTCCCCAAAGCATAGGCGTCCCGCTCAAGCGGCCCGTAAGGCAGTTTCAAGTCGACCAATAGCTTGGCCATGTTGTCGTCACTCGCCAACCTCCAACCCTCGTATCGCCCTCCAGGTGCCAATTGGGATTTTACCAAGTCGTAACTTTGGTTGGCGGTAACCGACCAGTCCAGCCACTCCAGGCCCGTGGCGGTGTCGATCGTGGTATTGGCGGTGCCCGGGTACCGCGGATCACTTGACTCCGTAAATGCCGCCTGACCACTCGTGCTGCCAAATCCCATAACGCAGAGCAGCAAAACGCAATTGGCCGTCCGAAACATGATCAGTTCCTCTCCAGTCGAAGTATTGGATTCAGCGTCGAAATCAGGTCACTCGGCCCCAACCCCTTTGGGAAAAATGCCGCCACAGCAGCTCATCGATTCACGCGGCCATTGGGGTTAGCTGGACCGTCGACTCCGGTGGATAAGTCCCAGCACACCGACTAGCGTCAACAGCGCCGAACTTGGTTCGGGGATACTTGCAATGCGAAAACCAATGTCGTAGCTATCGCCCTCGGCAGATGGATTTCTGCCGCCGCCGATGTAACGAGCGCCCAGTTCGTTGTAGTGCGTCCAGTACCATGACCCGCCCCGTAAAGCGCGTTCAGCCAAACCGTTATTGTTCACGCCGTCAAATTCCGTCTCCACCCATTCACTGACATTCCCCGCTTGCCCCATCGTTCGATAAGGACTCAGTCCACCTGCCTTCGTAATTTCGGCTGGACCGATGGGGAACGGCCAGTTCCAGATCGCTGAGCCGGCGTTGGTGCCACCGGTCCAGGGTCGGTCTAACGCCCCCGGAGGATCATCGCTCCCCGTCGGGTAATCCCAATACCCCCCGACTCCGCCATCCTTCTGAGGATCATAGAAGGCTGCCTTGTACCATTCGTCCATACTGGGCAGAAAGTAATGGGCCATGCTGTTGCGGAACCGGTTGGTCTCGTCGTACCCAGGATCTCCCGGTTGCCAGAGAACAATGTTGGCATTAGCGATGTAGCCAGGTTCACCCGGCTGGCGGCTGAACTTGTAGGCCGCCGGATAGCCTTGACTCGTGTTGAGGAAATTCACAAAACGAGCCGCTTCATTCCAGGTCACTCCTGTCGCCGGATCATCGGGATCGAAAATTGGCACTGCAGGACTGTCCAAGGTAATCCCCAGCTGGCCCTGTCTATTCGCCTGCTGCACCATATTCCGACTGATCTCGTACGTGCCCATCCGATAGACGTACGGCACCCCGCCGGCAGGATTCGGGGAGCCTGTCCTGTCAGCACGGTTGCCTGGATTTCCGATCGTCACAAAGTCGATCGTGAACTGGTCGGCGCCATTACCGAACGTGTCGCCCAGCAGAGTGGGCGAACCGAAAAACGCGGCAAGCAGCAGCGTCAGGCAAGTCGTAGTAAGTCGCATGGAACATACACCTCAACGTTGAATCGTAAGCTTACCTGGGCAAATCACGCGTCCCTCCGCCCGTGCTCCGCAAGACGACGGCTCGGTCCCCGTCCCAACCTGGCGTCAGTTCGATGGCGCCTTGCCGAATGGCGCTGCACATGCCGGTTGAACCCGAAACGCCACGCCCCGTTACCAAGGGCGTTACGGGAATTCGAAAGCGGACATGGAATCCGGAATTTCTTTCCAAGATTGCCCAATCCGGCCGAATCGCCAGTCAGGGGATAAACCGCCGGATTGTGGGCATAACAGGATGAACTGGCTGACAGTCCGCAAGTTCCGTCTCCCGGCGAGTCGTCGAGCCCCGTTTCACCTCGTGCGTCACCGTCGCCGTCGGTCGCTTCGCCCCACGACTTTGGCGGGGCCCAGGTGGCGAGCGACCGATGGCAGAGGCAGAGGGACCGCGCGCAGGAGCTCCAGCCGCCCCATTCCTGGAGCCCGGACCCGAGGGAGCGATGAGCCGCTAAGCTGTCTCTCGCCGATAACAACGCCTCGACTCGCTACAGGCAAACCCGTTGACGTTCCAGTTCGCAACTCGCCAGAATCGCCGAGCTAGATGACGTTGGCCGACCAAGAGAGTCAGAAACTACCCACAGATTTGGCCGAAGAGCCCCAAAATGGTGCCGTTTCCGATTGGGCCGGTGCGCCACCAGGCTCTCGCGGCACCGCCCTGACCGTTGGCCGACCGCGGAATGGCGACGTTTCTCAGCGTTTGGACCGTTTCCGAACACGTCGCATCAGCTCCGGAATGATTACGCACAGCATGGCCAGTCCGCTCGGCTCGGGGACGCTTATAGCCGGTAGAGCCTCGGCCGCAGCAGCTCCCGTCCACTGGCTCAGAAACACCAGCATGTCCGCCGAGTCGACGTCACCGTCGTGGTCGCTGTCGCCGTCGTGCCAGGTCTTGTCGGCAGTTGGGTAGGCGGAGCCGGTCCAGTTTTTCAAGAACTCTGTCAGGTCGTTGGAATCTACGTCCTGGTCCGTATCAAGGTCGGACGAGATGCCCAGCAGCGTCACTTCGCCCGTGGTGTAGAGCTGGCTGGTGTCCCACTCGAGGCCGTCGCCTTGCACGGTGAACTGGCCTTGCGGAGTCACACCCGTCCAATCAAAGACCTTGATCGAGCGGCCCGGCTGGGCAGCGAGTTGAGTGTCGTCGGTGAAGTTCAGTTCCAGCGTGCCGCCGAGCTGCACGGGGATGCCAGACTGGAATCTGACGATCGAATCCCACGGTTGTCCGTCGAGTTGCAGGCTCAGCAGACCACCCGTGCTGATGGTCAAGCTGCTATTGATTTTGACCGGGATCTTTTGGAAGCCTTGATCGGGATTACCGTGGTAATTGCGCACGAGCAGCTGCTCGCCGCTGGCCAGGTTGAGTCCATTCAGCTGACCGTCCGACAGGATCACGTTCTTGCTGATGGCACTGGCCAGATCCGTGACCCAAGATCCACGAAGGTCCGCCCCCGTCAGGTTCGCGTTGGTGAGCGTGGAAATTTCCACTCGGGCGTTGGCCAGATTAGCTCCGGCCAGGTTTGCGTTGTTGAGCGTGGAGTAAGCCAAACTGGCGTTGGCGAGATTCTGCCCGTGGAAGTCCCAGCCGCTGAGGTTATTGTGCTCGAGTCGGATTCCGCTGAGACTTTTTGCCGCATAGCTCTGGGTCGAGTAGAGCTGGGCCGCCGTGAAGCCCTGGGAGGTGGTGAAGTCAAAGTTGGCTCCCGTCACCACTGCCCCCGTCAAGTTCGCGTTCGTGAGTGCACGGACAGACAATCCGGCATTGGTGAGATTAGCTCCCGCCAGGTTGGCGTTGGCGAGAGTGGAGCCATTGAAGTTCGCGTTGGCGAGATTCTGATCGTGGAAGTCCCAACCATCGAGATTGTTATCCCCGAGTTGAATGCCGTGAAGATCCTTCGCCGCATAGCTCTGGGTCGAGTAAAGCTGGGCCGCCTTGAAGCCACGGACAGTTACTTCATCAAGATTGGCCCCCGTCACCACCGCTCCTGTCAAGTTCGCACCGTCGAGCGCGGCAAAGTATAAGTGGGCGTTGGTGAGATCCTGCTCGTGCAAGTCCGCTCCGCTGAGGACATTGTAGTCTAGTACAATGCCGCTGAGATTCTTCGACGCATAGCTCTGGGTCGAGTAGAGCTGAGCCACTTTGAACCCCCACCCGGTGGCTTCAGCAAAGTTTGTCCCGTTCACCAACGCTCCCGTCAAGTTCACGTTTTCGAGGTGAGTGTTGTACAAGTTGGCGTTGGTAAGATTGGCTCCTTTCAGGTTCGCCTTGGTAAGAACGGTATCGTTCAATTTGGCGCTCGTGAGATTGGCTCCCTGAAAGTGTGCGTAGTCGAGCCAGCTCCTATGGAAATCCGCGTTCGACAAATCGAGGCCGGCGGAGAAGTCCGCGTAGCGCAGGTTGTGTGAGTCTGTGTTCCAATTGATTAACTTCACTCCCGGTCCCGGCTTGATCCCATTCGTCCCCGGAATCAGCTTGCCGTTGTCCCAGCGGTAGATCTGGGCGTGAGCACTGGTGACGAACGCGCAGAGCACCAACGCCACATAAAAGGACTGCTGCCAAGCCATACTCGCACCTCACTTCAGCCGCGTTGGTTCCCAGGGCCCCATTGTTGTTTACCGGCGGACTCAAAACAAGTTACGGAACTGCACTCCATGGAAAACCCAGTTTCTTGGGTGGGCGAGAGAGCAAGTCGCCGGAGCGAGGTCCACTCGCGTGACAGGTCGCCGCACGACTCCTGCCTGCAAGAACCGTTCTCGCGAAGTGGACGCAAACGATGCGGATGCTTACCCCAGCAGCCTGAGTGCTGGCAATGACTTCGCCCGCCTGCGTGCTGAAAGGAAAGCAATTGTGGCTCTTCGGCGGAATCTATGGGAGAAACTGCATGAGTCTTTGTTCAGTGCCCAGTGAGTGGCAATTGTTCTTGAGGCGGGGCGCTGTGTCAGGTTCGGGCTCCGGAAAGGTGTGGCACGGGGGCCGCCGGCAGACGGATTTCCGACGGACAATGAGCGACAAAAGCTGCGCACACTGAATCGAGTCGCGTGTAGGGTCGGCATTATCTGCCAAGCCCTGGAGGTGAGCCCTGCGGACCGTCAGCAAGTTCATCTTTTCGTTCACCAAGATTTCGGATCGAGGCGACCGCTGGTCATGCAGCGGGTAGACCTTCTGTCTTCGTCAGTAAAACGGGCTCGCTCCTAGCCCCCTGTCCCATTCCCGTCGCCGTCGCCGTCGGTCGCTTCGCCCGAACCGGGAGCCCCCCCAAAGTCGGTGGGGCATATAGCGTTCCATCCACGTCCGGCCAGCCAGCCTCACGACTTTGGCGGGGCCCAGGTGGCGAGCGACCGATGGCAGAGGCAGAGGGACGGCGCGCAGGAGTTCTGGCCGCCCCATTCCTGGAGCTCGAACCCGAGAGAGCGACGAATCGGTAAGCTGTGCTGAACTTCCGTCGCTGAGCCTTTTCAGGCACTTCTGGTCAACCTACCCGTGGGGTTTCATTGCGCTCATTCATCATTCGGCCTCCTCGACCTCTACCTTCCTTGACGAGGAGGCAGTTGTCTCACGTCATGTTGGCACAGAGGGACCGTCTTTTCTTTCTGCGAGCCGTGAACACCAGTCCAGCAACAACGGCGAGCACTCCGCCAGCTGGCTCGGGGACGCTCACCATGCTCTGAGCTTCGGCCGCCGCCGCACCGGTCCACTGGCTCAGGAAGACCAGCATATCCGCCGAGTCGACATCGCCATCGCGATCACTGTCACCTTGCTGCCAGGTCTTGTCGGCCAATGGGTAGTCAGAGTCGGTCCAGTTCTCAAGGATGGCCAGGAGATCTTCGGAATCGACATCCTTGTCGCCATTGAGATCTGACGAGATTCCCAGCAGCGTGACTTCCCCCGTAGTGTAGAGCTTGCTGGCGTCCCAGGCCGTTCCAGGCTGGGCTTTCACCGCGAACTGGCCCTGCGGATTCACACCCGTCCAGTCGAAGGCCTTGATGGTGCGGCCGGACTGCGTCGCGAGCTGAGTGTCGTCAGTGAAGTTGAGTTCCAGCGTGCCGCCGAGTTGGACGGGGATGCCGGGCTCGAATAGGATCGTTGAGCCCCACGCGTCGGCATCCAGCTCCAGTTCCAGCACGCTGCCGTCCGCCACGATCATCTGCCACTGGACGGTCACCGGGATGGGACTGCGCGGTGTGCGCCAGCCGCTAGGACCCGGATCGGGTACGCCGTCGTCGTCCCGGATTTTCAGCCTCTGATGATCAAGTTCAAGATTCCGCATCACCCCATCAGGCAGAATAGTATTCCACAAATCCCCGCCGCCGTTCCAGCCCTGCGCACCCCGCATGTCGGCCAAAGCCAGCTTAGCGCTGTCGAGCATGGTGTCCGGCAGTTCCGCGTTCAACAGACTAGCCCCGGTCAGATTTGCTCCGAACAGCCAGGACCCGGAAAAGTTCGCATTCGAAAGATTCTGTCCACTCAAGTCCCAACCGGCCATCCAACCTTGGTATGTCAACGAAATGCCTCGCAGGTCTTTCGCCTTGTAACTGGCCGTGGATTGAAGCTGCTTCTGCTGAAGATACCAAAAGCCCTGAATTGGCGACTGCGGGTCTCCATCGAACCGTGCCCCGGTCACGATGGCTCCAGAAAAATTTGCGTCTCGAAGGTCAACTGTCGAGAAGCCTGCGCCGGTGAGATTCGCGTCGCTGAAATCGGCCCTGTTCAAACTTCCATGCCAGAAACTTGATCCGGTCAGATCCTGACCACGAAAGCTCATTCCCTGCAAAAGAGAATAGTTGAAATGGGTCTGCTGCAAGTTCTTGGACTGGTAGCTTTGCGTTGACTGGAGCTGAGTGGGTGTGATGCCGGTGATGATTGCCCTGTTCAGCACCACTCCCGTCAGGTTAGCTTCCCTGAGGTCGGCTTGGTTCAGATTGGCATAGGTCAGGTCGGCGCCCTGGAAATTGGCTCGTTGCAATGAAGTATGGTCCAGCTGAGCATGTGACAATTTGGCACCAACAAATCTGGCATCATCAAGCCAACTGTCGGTAAACTTGGCGGCGGTGAGGTCTCCCTGGAAGTCGCCAAAGCGGAGATTCCGTTTATCGGTTTTCCACCCACTTAACGCCACCCCCGGTCCCGGAGCAATCCCCTTGGTGCCCGGAATCAGCTGGCCGTTGTCCCAGCGATAGATTTGGGCGTGAGCACTGGGTACCAAAGCGCAGAACACCACCGCCACCGACAAGGACTGCCAAGTCATACCAGCCACCCTACTTGAATCGCGTTGGTTCCCGGACCTATTGTTTTGGACGGGCAGGCACAATTCACGATGAGTCGTCGATCGGACGCGGGCAGGCCGGCCCATGGTTAACTGTCCCCCGTCACGCAGTGGCGAAGTTCTTTAGCGACTAGACCGCCTCCGAACGTACCGCACAAGCGCCGGAGCTACGACGCACAGCATGGCCAAGCCATTCGGCTCGGGGACGCTGTGGACGTCGCGAACTAGGGCCCAACCGTTATCAAGGCCGCAGATTCGGCCAGCCTGCCAAGCACCTCGACGGGTCCCGACCAAATAAATAGAACCAGCCGCGTCCGCATGGCCCCACACCAATACCCGTTTTTGGTCTGAATAGCACGCCTCGTAATTGGTAACGGTGACTTCTTGCAAATTTCCCATCAATATTTCATGGTAGACCGTCTTGTAGGACGGGCCGAAGCTTGCTAACGGCTTGATCTGGTCCGGGCGACCCAGGACGCTCTCCGACCCCGTCAGCGCCTTCGGCAGATGTAGATCGCTCAGCAGAGTCACCACGTCGGCGTCAGTCGCCAACCTCCAACCCTCGTACGCGCCGCCAGGCAATAACTTAGCTCGTAGCCCATCGTACCGCTCGTTGAGGGTAACCGACCAGTCGAGCCATTCTCGGCGGGCAATTGTGTCGATCGTGGTATTGGCGGTCCCTGGGTACCGCGGATCGTTGGACTCAATCATCGCCGCTTGGCAGGTTGAGCCGCCGAAACCGACCATACAGAAAAACAGAGCCCAATTAGTCGTCCGAAACATGTCTTCTCCCTCACCGCTTGGCAAAAGTGATCGCGGTGCTGGTCGGGCCACTGACACCAATCACGATGGCTCCCGCGGTTGACTACTGGCCTGCGGGCGGGCCGACAGCCATCCTTCTGCTATTCTCTGGGCGTGATTCCCAGCCGGAACGGACGAAAAAATTCGGGGATTTCCAGGAAGAGCGGAAACACGGCCGGCCGCGACCACTCCCTTATCGAATGATTCGCTCAGGCCGTCGCGGTTCGGCAAGTCGTCAGTTTTTGAACTACGGAAGCTGCGGAGGCCGCGGAAGGGCTGACCGCCGGGCGGACCCGATGAGCCACGACAGGACCCGCCGGGCAAACGATGTCAGGTCTTAGCCACTGGCACTCAGCGCAGCGGTGCTCGAGATCGCCCTGCCGCCGGACCACGCCGACATGATTCCGCGCGCATGGCGAGGTTTCGACCGGATAATAGACCGAAACGTTGAACCCAATCTCTGCTCCGTGTCCTTGGTGTCTCCGTGCGAGTAAATGGAGGGGCCGTCCTATGACCGCTGATGTAATTTAGCCGAAGCTGATCACCGGCCCTCGCGCCGATGGCAACACGTCGTTATCTCAGAATTGCGCTCGGTGATCTATTGGTGTCAAACCATGGATTGTCGGAAGGAGTTCAGACCCGGTTCTCTAGACTGAACCGACTGGTAATTCGGGCTCCACTCTGAACGGTGTGCCCCGAAAGACCCCGTTAAAGCCGGCTAGAGCGAACCGAAAAATGCAGCTGTCCCTCTGGCGCAGCGGTTGGGCGAGCGGTCGGCCAGACGCCAGCACTATGGGCTGGAGTGACTCGCCTCGACCGTCCCCTGGCCAAGTTCGTTAGCGTCTAGATCGTCCGCGCACAAATCGCCGCAGCGCCGGTGCCAATACCAACATCATGGTGAGACTACTCGGTTCTGGAAGTGGAACGATGGACCGTACCAGGGCATGTCCAATCATCGGCGACGGTGGTGCATGAGGAGGGCGTCTGCCCCGATAGATACCCACATAAGAAACTAGGTTAACGTCATCAAACACGCCTATATCGACGATATCTCCTTCGCCGTACATAGCTTCCACACCACTGTGCCATTCATGGTACCTGTATGAATACTGCCGCCAAGTCTGGCCCAAATATTTAATCGATTTGACCACGGAAGGATTGGAGCCGGACGACCCAAACTCCGTCGCCCATCCGGTCGCGTCTGGCTTGTAGACCAACCCCATATCGCGAATCAAGGTGGAAATCTCCAGGCCTGTAGCGTACCTCCATCCCTCGTACTGGCCGCCAGGGACCAATTCAGATCGGACAGTGTCGTAACTTTGGCTTACGGTGGCCGTCCAGTCCAACCAGACGAGCCCTGTGGCGGTATCGATCGTGGTGTTGGTAGTCCCCGGGTATCGAGTATCTTGTCCCTGGATAATGGTCGCAACAGCGTCGTTGCAGCAGGTGCCGACACAGACCACAAAGACCAGGAACGCCGCTAGTCGCACGTGGAAGCGACTCGAACGTCGTCGAATTCCAGCCACCAGCATGCATGTCGCTGTGATCACCGGCAGTCCCCATCGCTCTGGCTCGGGAACGGACGCCGCTGTCGAAATGGCGACGGCCGAGTCTCCCGTCCACTGACTCAAGAAAACCAACATGTCCGCCGAATCCACATCGCCGTCCGTGTCGCTGTCGCCGTCCTGCCAGGTCTTGTCATGCTCGGGACCGTTACTACCCGTCCAGTTGCTGAGGAAGTCCAGCAAATCATGAGAATCCACATCCTGGTCGTGGTCCAGATCTCCTGAAATGCCCAGCAATTTGACCTCACCGGTGGTGTAAAGCAGGCTGGTATCCCAGACGGTACCGGCCAGCGAATCGACCGTGAATTGACCCTCTGGAATGACACCGGTCCAATCGAAAAGCTTGAACGTCCGGCCGGATTGTGGAGCCAGCGGTGCAGCTTCGGAAAAGGCCAAGTCCAGTTTCCCGCCGAGCTGCACGGGGATCCCGGGCTGAAATCTGACGGTCGAGTCCCAAGCATTTGCCCCGAAAAGCAGCTGCAGGGTCCCACCGTCGCTCACGGCGAACTGATCCTGCACATTCACAGCGATTGGCAATCGGGGAACCAGTCCGGACGGTGATACTGGGGCCCCTACCCCGTCATCATCACGAATGGTAAGCCGGTCGCCGGCAGCCAACTTGAGTCCCTTCAATTGACCGTCCGGCAGGACCGTGTTCTTGAGAATCGCCCCGGACAGGTTTGCGTTAAGAGCGCCACGCGTGTCGGCGCCAATCAAATTAGCTCCGACCAGAGAAGTTGACATCAGGTTGGCATTCATTAAATTCGCGTCGACCAATTTCGCGTAGCTAAGTCGAGCGTTCGCAAGATTCTGATTGTGGAAATCCCAACCGCTCAGGTCATTGGACCAAAGCGAGATGCCGGCGAGGTCCTTGGTCAGATAGCTCTGCGTTGAATAAAGCTGGTTCGCTGTGAAGTCTGCAACGTCGCCAAAGCGCGCCCCTTTGATGATGGCTCCGGTCAAGTCGGCGGCCCTGAGCGAAGAGCCGTTCAAGCTGGCACCGGTGAGATTCGATCCGGCAAGCTTGGCGTTATTGAGAATGGAAAAATCGAGGTACGCATTGGTGAGATTGGCATCCGAAAGGTCGGCATTGCTGAGCGTAGTTGATTGCAGGTAAGTCTGGACCAAGCTGGCCTGTGAAAGGTTGGCATTGCTGAGTGCTGTGCCAGATAGATAGGCATTCGTGAGCCGCTGTTTCTGAAAATCCCAACCAGTCAGGTCTTTATTCCAGAGTTCGATTCCCGAGAGATTTTTATTCGTATAGCTCCCAGTCGAATAGAGCTGCTCAGGTGTTAATTCAGAGTTACTCCCAAACTTAGCCTCTGTGATCACAGCTCCAGTGAAGTCAGCACCCGAGAGATTCGTATTCGCCAAGTCAACTCGTGTGAGTTTCGCTCGCACCAGAATCGCGTCTTTCAGGATAGTCCCCCGACTTACGCCGCTATTGAACGATGCGTCAGTGAGATTCGCGTCCGTAAAGTTGGCACCCGTGAGATTAGCTCCCCCGAAGTGAGCATTATCGACGATGCCGTCTTCGAAATTGGCCTTAGTTAAGTCGCCGAAAAAACCAGCCCAGGAGAGGGGAATATTCGGAAAATTCACGGTTCTATGGCCGGACAAGTCAATTCCCGGCTTGAGTTCAACGAACGGTATGATCGTTTGACCGTTGTACCAGGACCGAATATCGGCTTGAGCACTATCCGCCAACAGCCCCGCCAGGCTCACGGCCACGACTACGAGTTGGCGCCAAGACATCACAATATCGATCCTCCTAGTCGCAATAGTTCCCACGGGCCTGATCACCCGGCTTACCGATCGTAATTCTATCTGTACCGGCGCCGCCAAAACAGCGCCGTCAAGAAGCTCGCCATCGCAACTGTCGTCAGCCCCATCCCCATCGGCTCCGGCACGCTTACGGCCGGCAAAGCTCCGCTCGCCGCCGCTCCCGTCCATTGGCTCAGGAAAACCAGCATGTCAGCTGAATCTACGTCACCATCGTGATCACTGTCGCCGTCGTGCCAACTCTTATCATCGGCCGGGTAGTCGGAGCCGGTCCATTGCTTGAGGAAGCCGAGCAGATCTTCCGAGTCCACGTCCTTGTCGCCATTTAAGTCCGACGAGATCCCCAGCAGCGTCACCTCACCCGTCGTGTACAGCTTGCTCGTGTCCCAGGTTGTGCCAGGCTGCGGAGCTACCGTGAATTGGCCCTGGGGTTTCACTCCAGTCCAGTCGAAGGCCTTGATGGTGCGGCCCGATTGAGCAGCCAATTGTATGTCGTCGGCGAAATTCAGCTCCAGTGTGCCGCCCAACTGAACGGGAATGGCACGCTGAAACGAGACGATCGAGTCCCACTCGTTGGCACCAAAGATCAGTTGCAGTTGGCCACCGTCAGTCACCGTCATTTGATCCCTAACCTTCACAGCGATGGCTGGTCTTTCCGGCATCCAAGGCTTTGGCGCTGGATTACCCACAGCATCGCAGTCGCGGATGGTGAGGCTGTCGCCGGCCCCGAGGTGAAGTCCAACCACGCTGCCGTCCGGTCGAATTGTGTTCTTCAGGATGGCTCCCACCAGTAAGATGCTTCCCGCACCACGAACGTCCGCGCCCGTCAGATTCGTGTTGACGAGCGAGGCGGAACCAAAGTTGGCATTGATGAGATTCTGCTGCTTCAAATCCCAGCCGGAGAGGTTGCCGTCGATTTCAATCTCCCGGAGATCCTTCGCCACATAGCTCTGAGTCGAGTAGAGCTGCTCAGCCTGGAAAAAAAAGCCAGCCGTGTTCACAAAGCTGGCCCCCCTTACCACGGCTCCCGTCAGGTTGGCGTTCGTCAGGTTGGCAGACTCAAAGTTGGCGCCCGTGAGATTCTGTCCGCTGAAATCCCAACCGGTAAGGTTGTTATGCACAAGCTTGATGCCGCTGAGATCCTTATTCGCGTAGCTTTGGGTGGAATAGAGCTGGGCCGCAGTGAAACCCTGTGAGGTGGTGTCATCGAGCCGTGCCTGGGTCACTACGGCTCCGGTCAAATTCACGCCTGCCAGCGTGGAACCTGAAAAGCCGGCGCCCGTGAGATTCTGATCGTGGAAATCCCAACCAGTGAGGTCATTAGGGGAATCCAGCACTATGCCTCTGAGGTCCTTCGACACATAGCTTTGGGTCGAGTAGAGCTGGGCGGCCGTGAAGCCATGGGTCGTAGCATCTCTGAACCAGGCCCCGGTCACCACGGCTCCCGTCAGGTTCGCGCCTGTGAGCGTGGATGAACCCAGGCTGGCACCGGTGAGATTCTGATCATGAAAATCCCAGCCGGTGAGATCGCCGCCGAGCACAATGCCGTGCAAATCCTTGGCTTGGTAACTCGCGGTCGACTGCAATTGGGCCTGGGTGAAGCCTTGCGATACTACGTCCCAAAAACTTGCCCCGGTCACGATGGCTCCTGTCAGGTTCGCATCGGTGAGCCTGGATTGGCCGAATTTGGCCCCAGCCAGGTTTTGCTGGTGGAAATCCCAGCCTTGGAGATCATTATCGAAGAACCCGATGCCCTGCAGGTCCTTGGACTGGTAGCTGGCTGTCGAATAGAGTTGCCCCTCCGTGAAGCCACCGGCATGGTAAAAATTGGCTCCGGCCACCACCGCGCCCGTCAGGTTGGCCCCCGCAAGCGAGGCTGCGGAAATGTCGGCGTTCGTGAGGCTTGAGCCAGACAGGTTGGCGCCAATCAGCTTGGCACCATCAAACATGGCGCCGTCAAGCCAACTTCCTTGGAAGTTGGCCGAAGCCAGATTCATACGGGAAAAGACGGCCTTGCGCAGATTGAACTGGTCCGTATTCCAATTGCTCAGATCGATCTTGGGACCCGGCGTAATCCCCATCGTCCCCGGTATTACCTCGTATTGCCAACTCCCCCAGCGGTAGATCTGGGCATGGGAACTGCTTGCCGTCGCGCAGAAAATCACCGCCAACAACAAAGGCCGCTGCCAAGCCATACGAGCTCCTGACGCCAAGTCTCGACGGTTCACGGGACGGATTGATGGCCTTCTTGCCGGCCGAGAGCCATAGATCCGCTATACTCTGGGCGTGATTGCCGGCATAAACGGACCCAAAAAATCGAAATTTCCAGCTCCTTAGCGTCTGGAGCGATTCCGACTACGTCGCACCAGCGCCGGAGCGATGAGGCACAGCATGGCCAGTCCGCTTGGCTCGGGGACGCTGATAGCCGGTAAAGCCTCGGCCGCCGTCGCTCCCGTCCACTGGCTCAGGAAGACCAGCGTGTCCGCCGAGTCGACGTCGCCGTCGTGATCGCTGTCGCCGTCGTGCCAGGTCTTGTCGGCAGTTGCGTAGGCGGAACCGGTCCAGTTTTTCAGGAACTCTGTCAGATCGCTGGAATCTACATCCCTGTCCGCATCGAGGTCGGACGAGATCCCCAGCAGCGTGACTTCGCCCGTGGTGTACAGATTGCCGGTATCCCACTCGGTGCCGGATTGGCCTTGCACGGTGAACTGGCCTTGCGGAGTCACACCTGTCCAATCAAAGACCTTGATCGAGCGGCCCGGCTGGGCAGCGAGTTGAGTGTCGTCGGTGAAGTTCAGTTCCAGCTTGCCGCCAAGCTGCACGGGGATGCCAGTCTGGAATCTGACGATCGAATCCCACGGTTGTCCGTCGAGTTGCAGGCTCAGCAGACCACCCGTGCTGATGGTCAAGCTGCTATTGATTTTGACGGGAATCTTTTTGATGCCTCGATCGGGGTTGCCGTGGTAATTGCGCACGAGCAGCTGCTCGCCGCTGGCCAGATTGAGCCCATTCAGTTGGCTGTCCGGCAGAATCGTGTTCTTACTGATGGCTCCGGCCAGATCCGTGACCCAAGCTCCCCGAACGTCCGCCCCCGTCAGGTTCGCGTTGGTGAAGTGGGATGAGAGTAAGACGGAGTTGGTGAGATTAGCTCCCGTCAGGTTCGCGTTGGTAAACGTGGACATTTCCATGCGAGCGTTGGTGAGATTAGCTCCGGCCAGGTTCGCGTTGGTGAGCGTCGTGTTAACCAAATAGGCGTTGACGAGATTCTGCTCGTGGAAGTCCCAGCCGCTGAGGTTATTGTCCCCGAGTCGGATTCCGCTGAGGTTTTTCGCCGCGTAGCTCTGGGTCGAGTAGAGTTGGGCCGCCGTAAAGCCCACCGAGGTGGCGAAGTCAAAGCTGGCCCCCGTCACCACCGCTCCCGTCAGGTTCGCGTTCGTGAGTCCACGTACAGACAATGCGGCATTGGTGAGATTAGCTCCCGCCAGGTTCGCGTTGGCAAGCGTAGAGCTACCGAAGTCGGCGTTGGCGAGATTCTGATCGTGGAAGTCCCAACCATCGAGATTGTTTTCCCCGAGCTTAATGCCGTGTAGATCCTTGACCGCATAGTTCTTGGTCGAGTAGAGCTGGGCCGCCGTAAAGCCACGGAGGGTGACTTCACCCAGATTGGCCCCCGTTATCACCGCTCCTGTCAAGTTCGCACCATCGAGCGCGGCGAAGTATAAGCGCGCGTTGGTGAGATTGGCGTTCTTCAGATTCGCGTGATTGAGAACGGAGTCTTCAAAGTCTACGTTGGCGAGATTATCGCCCTGAAAGCGTGCGTAGTCGAGCCAGCTGTAATGGAAATCCCCACTCGACAAATTGAAGTTGGTGGAGAAGTCCGCGTACCGCAGGTTGTGCGGCTCTGATTCCCAAAAGCTAAACCGCAACGCTGGCCCCAGCTTGATCCCCTCCGTGCCCGGAATCACCTGGCCGTTGTCCCAGCGGTAGATTTGGGCATGAGCACTGCTTACGAACGCGCCGAGCAAAACCGCCACATAAAAGGACTGCCGCCAAGCCATTCTAACTCCTCACCCGCACCGCGTTGGTTCCCAGAGCCCCATTGTTGTTTACGGGCGGATTCAAAGCAAGTTACTGAGCTTCCCACTGAAAAACTCAGCTGCTTGGGCGGACGACTGAGTCAGTCTCCATAGCGAGTTCCACGCGCGTGGCAGGTCGCCGCACAACTCCCGCCTGCAGGAACAATTCTCGCGAGGTGGAAAAAAAATGATGCGGCCGCTGGTCATCGAGCGGGTGCCCCTGCTATCGTCGACAGTACGAGGGACTGGCTCCCCGACCCCATTCCTGGAGCCCGAGCCCGAGGGAGCGATGAGCTATTCAACCTTGCCGACCAACTGAGTCAGAAATTACGCACAGATTCTGCTGAGGAGCCGGAATTGAAAACAAGTTCACATGAAATTCCCAGTCGACGGGCCGGCTCCGCCGTGAGCGGCTGGCCTCGGTCACGCAGTGGCGAAGCTCCTCAGCCACGAGACCGTCTTCGCATCGACCGCACCAGCGCCGGAGCTACCACGGACAACATGGCCAGCCCGCTCGGCTCGGGCACACTGTGGACGTCGCGCACTAAGGCCCAGCCGTCGTAAACCCCGCAAGTTCGGCCGGTCTGCCAGGTACCTCGACTGGTCGCAACGACATAAATTCCCGCCGCGTCCGCACCGCCCATCACCAATACCCGCTTTTGATCGGCAAAGCACGCTTCGTAATTAGTCCATGTAACCTTCTTCACAGTTCCCGCCACCCGGTCATACGAGATCGTCTCATAGGACGGCCCCCACTGGGCCAGCGGCTTGATCAGGCTCGGGTCGGCCCGAGCCGTCCACTCGCCCCCTAACCCCGTCGGCAGACGTAGATCGCTCAGCAAGGTCACCACGTCGGCGTCAGTAGCCAACCTCCACCCCTCATACGTGCCGCCAGGTACCAGCTGTGCTTGTAACACATCGTACGGCTGTTTGGTAATCGACCAGTCGAGCCATTCCAGGCCGGCAGCAGTGTCGATCGTGATGTTATTGTCAGTGCCATACCTGGGATCGTTCCCTTCAATGATGGCAGCCAGCACACTGGGGCCGCTGAATCCACTGATACAGGCCAATAATAATCCCAGAGTGTACCGCGTTGCTTTGTGAATAGGGTGCGTCATACCGCGTCCCGGCCTACATGCGTTGATTGCTGATTGGTGATTGCTGATTGGTGATTGGTTTCAAGGGCCATTGGTCGGAACTGGAGCTTGTGAGGCTCCGGAAATCTTTCACCGTCTCCGAACCCGCCGCACAACCGCCGGCGTTGCGACCCACAGCATGGCCAGTCCGCTCGGTTCGGGAACCGAATGCGCCGTTCGCACCAGCATGTACCCGTAGTCGTGACCGCAATAAGAGTCCACCCCGCCATGAATGTGGTCAACACTCAGGGTCGAGGTATAACCTTGCCCTTCCGGCAAACCACCAATCCGAAAAATGAGCATATCCTCAAGGCACGTCGCGTAACTCCGACCGTTGCGATTCGCTACCTTCGGCGCGGGTACATTCATGACGAAGGGATCCAGGACAGCTATCGGGAGTGGATCCCAGTCGGCGGTCCATAACGGCAGGGGCGGGGAGGAACTCGCAATCGACGGCACACGGAGACCAACATCGTCCATGAGACGCCCCAGGTCGTTATAATTTGCCAACCTCCACCCGTCGTACAAACCACCAGGTTTCAGATGGGTCTCTATATCCCAACCAAAATCGGGGACCGGCGGCGGAGTCTTGGCAACCGTCCAATCGAGCCACTCCAGACCGGTAGCGGTGTCGATCGTGGTATTGGCGGTGCCCGGGTACCGCGGATCGTTGGACTCGATCATCGCACCCTGGCTGCTTGAGCAGCAGACTCCCAAAGCACAAATCGACAGAGCGCAGCTAACTGTCCGAAACATATTCTTTGCCTTACCGCTTGCCAAAACACTATGGGAACCCAGCAGCCGAGCTTCGATCCGATGGCGAGTGGTCAACACGGCCTCGTTGAAGCCAACTCGTGGCTGAAGCACCTCCGAGTGCGTCGGACAAGTGCTGGAACCATGACGCACCACATGGCCAGCCCGCTCGGCTCAGGTACCGGATGCGCCTGACGCACCAGCATGTAGCCCATGGTATGACCGCAATAACGGATCTGTTGAGCAAAGATGTGGTCAATACTCAGGGTCGTGGTATAGCCGGGTCGCGCCCCCGAACCGCCAAACCGAAAAACAAGTGTACCATCAAGGCACGTCTCGTAATTCCGATTGATACGGCTCGCTGTCTTCGGCGCGGGTACACGGTAGACGAAGGGATCCAGGGCGGCTATCGGAAGGGGATCCCAGTCGGCGGTCCACGTCTGCAGGACGGAACCGGCAATCGATGGCACGCCGAGACCAACATCACGCAAGAGACGCGACAGATCGCTATAACTTGCTAACCTCCATCCCTCGTACAAACCGCCGGGTTTCAGATGGGTCTCTATATCCCAACCAAAATCGGGGAGCGGAGGCGGAGTCTTGGCAAGCGGCCAGTCGAGCCACTCCAGGTTAGTAGCGGTATCGATCGTGGTATTGGCGGTGCCCGGGTACCGCGGATCATTGGACTCGATGATCGCCGCCTGACCGCTGGAGAGGCTGCATCCCAAGATACCAAGCAACAGGACGCAACTGGCCGTCCGAAACATCCTCCACCCCCCTCCGGTCAAAGCCTTAGATCAAGCGTCGAAATATCGACTGCCCGGCCACTACCCCACGCCGGCAGCTCGTATCGCTCCGACAGTCCCCGCCTTTGCAGTTCGCCCAATTGACCGCTAACCATGGGGCACAACGGTCGAATCCGTTCGCCTGCCGATCGTCCCCCGAACGCCGACCTGGCGTCGCTTCGATGGAATCTGGCCGAATAGCGCTACACAAGCCGGCCGGCCGCGAAACTCCGAACGCTAATACCGGAGGCGCTAACGGACTCGAAAACGGACCCGGAATCCCGGATTTCCATTCAGAATTGTCAAAATCGGTCAGTTCGCCGATCGCCGATCGCCGATCGGGAGGCCATCTGTGGGCGAATTGGCATGAACCTTCGCATCGTCCTAGGTTTGCCCCATGGTTCGCTCCCGCGGGGGCTCGCTCGGGCCCCAGACTCAAGGAATGGGCCAGGGGCCAGCCATTGCAGTGCGAAAGATGCATGGGGCCCGCTTCGATTACCAACGCTGTGACTTTTGCCACGACGACCCCGCCGTTTTTCATCCCGAGAATTTCGGGTAGAATGCCCTCGAGCCACGCTGCTGACTCCCGAGAACAGCAGGAGGGCCGTTGATCGGGCGGGTGCCCTGAGGTCTCGCCGCTTGGCGTTGCCCGGTGGCTCAGCTGGCAACGATTACCAGCTGGCGCACCCGGGAATTCGGCACCATCGACTCCAAGACGAACAATCCGCGGACACCCGACAAAAACTCCATTTTGCCCTCGTAGCTCAGGGGATAGAGCGACGGTTTCCTAAACCGTAGGTCGCAGGTTCGAATCCTGCCGGGGGTACTTTGGAAGACACACGCCTTGTAGCCGTCCAGTCATGAAAACCAGTGGGGCACAAGCCCAATGGAGATGGGGACGTCTCGCGTGGCAGGCTCTAGTCCGCCCAGACCGGGGCTCCTCCGTTGTGGTGCGGGCGTCTCGCCTGCCTCCTTTTGTTAAGCTACTCTTTTGCGCCTTGTAGCCATCCAGTCATGAAAACCAGTGGGGCGAGCCCACTGGAGATGGGGCTTCTCGCGGGGCAGGCTCTAGCCCACCCAGACCGGGGCTCCTCCGTTGTGGTGCGGGCGTCTCGCCTGCCTTCTTTTGTTAAGCTACACTTTTGAGCCTTGTAGCCATCCAGTCATGAAAACCAGTGGGACGAGCCCACTGGAGATGGTGGCTTCTCGCGGGGCAAGCTCTAGCCCACCCAGACCGGGGCTCCTCCGTTGTGGTGCGGGCGTCTCGCCTGCCTTCTTTTGTTAAGCTATTCTTTTGAGCCTTGTAGCCGTCCAGTCATGAAAACCAGTGGGGCGAGCCCACTGGAGATGGGGACGTCTCGCGGGGCAAGCTCTAGCCCACCCAGACCGGGGCTCCTCCGTTGTGGTGCGGGCGTCTCGCCTGCCTCCTTTTGTTAAGCTATTCTTTTGCTCCTTGTAGCCATCCAGTCATGAAAACCAGTGGGGCGAGCCCACTGGAGATGGGGCTTCTCGCGGGGCAGGCTCTAGCCCACTCAGACCGGGGCTCCTCCGTTGTGGTGCGGGCGTCTCGCCTGCCTTCTTTTGTTAAGCTATTCTTTTGCGTCTTGTAGCCATCCAGTCATGAAAACCAGTGGGGCGAGCCCACTGGAGATGGGGCTTCTCGCGGGGCAGGCTCTAGCCCACCCAGACCGGGGCTCCTCCGTTGTGGTGCGGGCGTCTCGCCTGCCTTCTTTTGTTAAGCTACACTTTTGAGCCTTGTAGCCATCCAGTCATGAAAACCAGTGGGACGAGCCCACTGGAGATGGTGGCTTCTCGCGGGGCAAGCTCTAGCCCACCCAGACCGGGGCTCCTCCGTTGTGGTGCGGGCGTCTCGCCTGCCTTCTTTTGTTAAGCTATTCTTTTGCGCCTTGTAGCCATCCAGTCATGAAAACCAGTGGGGCAATGGGGGCTTCTCGCGGGGCAAGCTCTAGCCCACCCAGACCGGGGCTCCTCCGTTGTGGTGCGGGCGTCTCGCCTGCCTTCTTTTGTTAAGCTACTCTTTTGCGCCTTGTAGCCATCCAGTCATGAAAACCAGTGGGGCGAGCCCACTGGAGATGGGGGCTTCTCGCGGGGCAAGCTCTAGCCCTTGAACAAGCGTAGTGTGAATTCGATTTCCGAGATTTTTCGGTCCGGGGACAAAAAACTCGAAAATTCTCGGGGTTTTTGCGTACTTGGTTTGTCGCAACTTCCAATCACGCGGAACCCGAGGAGAACTTTCGAGTGAACACCAAAATACGACGACAGTTATCGACACGCAAGCGGGCTATTGAGGAGCGACTGGATAAAACAAAGTTCCCGAGCCAGTGTCCGGTGATGGCTGCGTCCAACATTCAATATGAGCTATCCGATCGTCAACAGGCGATCGCCGCGGGCGGACTGGGCCTGATTCACTCCCTGGTGAAGAACCTTGGTTTGGATCGGTCCATCAATGAAAACGTACCGCTGTTCAAGATCCGACTCCCCTATGCAGAGTCTGACCACGTGCTCAATATCGCCTACAATCTGTTGGCCGGCGGCACCTGTCTGGAGCATTTGGAGTATCGCCGCAATGATGAGGCCTATTTGAACGCCCTCGGCGCTCAACGAATTCCGGATCCGACGACAGCCGGAGACTTTTGCCGGCGCCATAGTGAGACGTCGATCTTGAAGTTGATGGACGTATTCAATGAAGTACGTCGCCGGGTGTGGAGTTGTCAGCCGAAGGCATTCTTCGACGAAGCGATCATCGAGGCCGACGGTACCATGGTCGAGACTCAGGGCGAGTGCAAGGAAGGGATCGATGTCAACCACAATGGGCAGTGGGGTTATCACCCGCTGGTCGTGAGCCTGGCGAATACGGGCGAACCGTTGTACATCGCCAATCGAGGCGGTAGCCGGCCCAGTCATGAGCGGGCTGCAGGGTGGCTAGATCGGGCGATCGACGTTTGCCGGCAAGCGGGATTCCGGCAGATTCGGCTGCGCGGAGACACTGACTTCTCACAGACCGAGCACTTGGATCGCTGGGATGATGACAAGGTACTGTTCGTATTCGGTTACGACGCCATGCCGAATCTGTACGAAAGAGTCGACGAATTAGGCCACGATTCGTGGCGACCGCTGAAGCGGAAGCCTCGATATATGGTCCAAACCAAGTCGCGAACACGCCCGAAGAACGTGAAGCAGGAAGTGGTTGAGGAACGGGAATTCAAAGATCTACGGCTCGAATCGGAATACATTAACGAATTCCCGTATCGCCCCGGCGCCTGCAAACGGGACTACCGGATGGTGGTTCTCTGGAAGGCCATTGAAGTTCACCAAGGCCAGCAATATCTATTCGACGAACGGCGCTGCTTCTTCTATATCACCAACGATTGGGAAACTCCCGCCGAGGACATCGTGACGCAGCACGCCAACAAACGCTGTAACCAGGAAAACGTCATCCAGCAACTCAAGAGCGACGTCCTGGCACTCACGGCTCCGGTCGATACCTTCAACGGCAACTGGGCCTACATGGTGATGGCATCTTTGGCATGGTCGTTGAAAATCTGGGTAGCGCTATTGGTACCCGAAGGTCGTGGCGTCAGTTCAAAGCAGCACCAGGAGAAGCAGTCATTGTTGCGAATGGATTTCTCTACCTTTCGACAAGCGATGATCAATATCCCTGCGCAAGTTCTCCGCAGCGGACGGCGTCTGATCTATCGACTCATGGGCTGGAATCGTTGGCAGATCACGTTTTACCAACTCTGGGAACGACTTCAGCATCCGCTCAGATGCTGACGTCGGCTCACTGAAGCCGGAGTACGTACGCTCCGGTCCGCCGCCACGCCAAACCCAAAGAAAGATCCACCAACATGCCCACCATCAAACCCGAACCTCTTCGCGGCGACCTCGTCGCTCTCGTGACGCTGCGCGCCGCCGCAGCCGCCAAGAACCATTCCCCCTACGCTTGTTTAAGGTCTAGCCCACCCAGACCGGGGCTCCTCCGTTGTGGTGCGGGCGTCTCGCCTGCCTCCTTTTGTTAAGCTACTCTTTTGAGCCTTGTAGCCGTCCAGTCATGAAAACCAGTGGGACGAGCCCACTGGAGATGGTGGCTTCTCGCGGGGCAAGCTCTAGCCCACCCAGACCGGGGCTCCGGCCAGGCGAGCTGGCCGGCGGCCGGGGCAAATGTGAAGTGGTGCGTCTTGTAGCCATCCAGTCATGAAAACCAGTGGGGCGAGCCCACTGGAGATGGGACCTTCTCGCGGGGCAGGCTCTAGCCCGCCCAGACCGGGGCTCCGGCCAGGCGAGCTGGCCGGCGGCCGGAGCAAATGTGAAGTGGTGCGCCTTGTAGCCGTCCAGTCATGAAAACCAGTGGGGCGAGCCCACTGGAGATGGGGCTTCTCGCGGGGCAGGCTCTAGCCCACCCAGACCGGGGCTCCGGCCAGGCGAGCTGGCCGGCGGCCGGAGCAGCTGTGCATTACGGAGTCGGTTGCTGTCCAGGATCAACTAGCCTAGTCTGAAGCGTGACCAACCAGGAGCTTTCCGTATGACTACTGAGCCACATGAGCCGCGACCGATGGCGACAGCCACTTTCACGATCGAGAACGAACAGTTCCGCCTCCAGGCTCAAGTCGCGGTACCCTCCGGGCCCATACGGCCGATCGAGCTGCTGCCGCTGGCCCGAGCACTCTCGGACCAAGTCGTCAGCCAGACGTGCCGAAACGTTGAGGCCAGTGGCCAACGGATCTCATGCCGCGCCGGTTGCGGCGCCTGCTGCCGAAATCTCGTCGCGATTTCCGAAGTCGAGGCACGACGGATCAGCGAAGTGGTGACCGAACTCCCCGAACCACGCCAGTCCGAAATCCGCCGCCGCTTCGCCGAGGCTCGCCACCAACTCGACCAAACCGGACTCCTGCAGCTCCTGCAGGACCCGGACCAACTGACCGACGACGACTACGCACGCCTGTGCGAAGTTTACTTCCGGCAGAATGTCGACTGCCCGTTCCTCGAGGACGGAGCCTGCTCGATCTACGCCGAACGGCCCATCACCTGCCGTGAGTTCCTCGTCACGTCCCCGCCCGAATACTGCGCCCGACCTGGCTCGGAAGGAGTCGAACGCGTCACTCTGCCGCTGACCGTCTTCCACGCCGTCGCTCGCTGGCAGGTCCCTCCCTCCGCACATTTCCTCGAACGCTGGGTCCCCCTGATCCTCGCCCCCGAATGGGCCGCTCAACACCCCGATACGTCGCCGCCACGCCCAGGCATCGAACTGCTGCAGGATCTGCTGGCACAATTCAATGCCGGGGACACCAAGAGCGACTGAGGCCCGGGACGAGCCCACTGGAGATGGGGTCGTCAAGCGGGGCAAGCTCTAGCCCACCCAGACCGGGGCTCCGGATCAGCTGAACAGCAACTGCAGATCGTCCAGGCTAAGCTGACTGATCAGGCTCTCGTTGGCTTCGATGATCGAATCGGCCAGTTGGCGTTTGGTCGCTTGCAGCTGCAGGATCTTTTCTTCCACCGTGTCGCGGCAGATGATCCGATAGGCGTTGACGGTGCGGGTCTGTCCGAGTCGGTGGGCGCGGTCGATTGCTTGAGCTTCCACTGCCGGGTTCCACCAGGGGTCAAGAATGTAGGCATAGTCAGCCGCGGTCAGGTTCAAGCCGTGGCCGCCCGCCTTGAGACTGATCAGGAAGAGCTGACAGCTGTCGTCTTCCTGAAACCGTTTGACCCGAGCTGCTCGATTCCTGGTCGCGCCGTCGAGATACTCATAGCTCCATCCGCGCCGGTCAAACTCCTTCCGCACCAGCGCCAGAAGGCTGGTGAACTGCGAGAATACCAGCACCTTGTGCCGTTCTGCCAGGACTTCCTCTAACTGCTCGGCCAGCAGCTCCAGTTTCGCACCACTCTCCTTCTGCCGTGCGTCCAGCAGTCGTGGATCACACGCGGCCTGGCGCAGCCGCAGTAGAGCCTCCAGCACGTGAATCTTGGCCTTCTTGATCCCCAGCTGCTCAACCTTCGCTCCAATCTGCCGCCGGTAATGATCGCGGAGTTCCTGATACAGCTTCTTCTGCCGGCTCCCCATGTCGCAGTACAACGTCTGCTCGATCTTCTCCGGCAACTCAGTCAACACTTGCTGCTTCGTCCGCCGCAAAATGAACGGCCTGACACCCCGCTTGACCTGCTCCAGCCATTCGGCATCCAGCTGAATCGACTTGGAATTCCTCGCCGCCAGATTGCCCATCATGCCGGGATTCAGGAATTCCAGCAGCGACCAGAGTTCGCCGAGATGATTCTCCACCGGGGTCCCAGTCATGGCCAGCCGATGACGAGCGCGCAGGATCCGCGCCGCTTTGGCGGTCTGGGATCCGGCGTTTTTGATCGCCTGAGCTTCATCGAGAATCACATAGTCAAACTCAAACTTCGACAGCTTAGTGACGTCACGCAACATCGTGCCGTAGGTCGTCACGACCAGGTCGAATTGGCTCAAGTATTGCTGCTTTGTCGAGCGACCGACGCCCGTATGGTCGATCACTTTCAACTCGGGGGCAAACCGAGCCGCCTCTTCAATCCAGTTGAACACCAGGCTCTTGGGGACCACAACCAGCGACGGTTGCCGCGACGGCTCGTCAGCCAACTCCCGCCGACGAGCGACCAGCATGGCCAGGACCTGCACCGTTTTGCCCAGCCCCATGTCGTCAGCCAGGCAGCCCCCGAAACGAAACTGCCGCAAGTAATCAAACCACCCCAAGGCCGCCTGCTGATACGGCCGCAGCTGACCGCAGAACCCGGCCGGAGCCTCCTGGGGCTGAATCCCGTCGAAAGCCCGGAGCTTCTGGCACAGATCCTGAAACGGCACGTCCCGCGAAGCATGCGGGGCGCCGGCCAGCAAGGAATCGAGCAGCAGCGCCTGAGCTCGCCCAAATCTTAGCGACGATCCTTGCGAGTCCCCCAGTGAGGTCAGTCGGCGAAAACGGTCGATCCAATCAGCAGGTACGATCCCGTGAGACCCGTCGGCGAGCACCACCGTCGTCCGGCCCGACCTCAACGCCTCAATCAGCGCCGGCAAAGTCGCCGACTCGTCGCCAAACTCCGCCGCTCCCTCCAGGTCGAACCAGTCAGTCGCGGTGGCCACGTTCAGCTGTAAGCGACTGGCAGCCCGGATCCGCTGACCTTTGAGCAGAATCTCCCACCCGAGGGCGCCCAAAGACGGCACAAGTTCGGACAACCCATCGACCTGGAACGCCAACAGTTCTTCGTGCAGATTCCAGTCCCACACGGTACTGTGGACGAACGGCTGCAATTGGTCCCAAATGCCCTGCTCAGCGGCCGAGTCGCGAATCAGCAGCGCCTGCCGCTCGGTATCCCACACGATCGATCCATGATCCATCACGCTGACCACGTCCCGGCCATAGCGGGCCCGCACCAATCCCACCAATACCGACCGGTCGGCAACCGACGACGTCAACTCCAGGACCGGCTTCGGCGGTTCGGAGATGCGCTGCACGTTTAGCTCGTCGGCAATCTCCAGAGCCGGTAATTGCCCTACTTCCGCCAGCAACCGCAGAAACTCAGGGAACTCACGCCGCGGGATCTCGATGCGCGGAGTGTTCAGCCAAGCTCGCACCAGCTCCATGTCGCCCGCCAGGCTGCTCAACCGCCCCTCGGCTAGCATCAAGCCCTCGTCGAAGATCCGTGCCCCAGGAGGACATGCCTTCGACTCACCCTCCCGCCTCAGCTCGGCTACCATCTCGTTCTTGCCCGACCGCCCCCGGCCATCGCTGCTCGACGGACGCAAGCAAAACGTTACCTCCCACGGCGGCCCATCGTCCCAAATGACCGGCCGAACGGCATGCAACTCGGCACCAACTCGCTCACCGGTCACCAGCGTCCCGTCGCGACAGAACTGCGACAACATCTCATCCTGCAACGCCACCGGCAAATTGAACCGCTGCTCGCCAAAGGAAGACTGCTCGTTCCGGCCCCAGAACCCACCGCCACCCCAGGGCTCCAGCAACATGGGTCGCAAAGCAGCCCACCGGGCCCGCTGAGCCGGATCTTCCAACCGAGCAATCTGGTAGTCGGTCAACGTCCAGCGGCGTGGGGTTCCCCAGCCGCCGTCGGCCAACGGCTCGCTGACAAAACATATCAAGTCAAACTCGTGATATCCGGACGCCTGCTTCAAGTCGATCGCCAACAGCAGCCGGCAACCGGGCGGTAATGGCCGTAATTCGTCATCGTCTGCATCATTCGCCTGCCAGTCCATCGCGTCTTGAACGGTCCCGTTCAAGCAAGCCATCGCGTGGCGCCAATGCTCCGGCCTTTCCCTCTGAACGGCTCGCGACCGTCCACGCCCGTTAGACGTTGATCGTCCTCCCCGATTTCGATCGGCGTACCGGCCCCTGAGCTCTTCGCCATCGTCGTCGCCATCGTCATCTTCGACATCGTCATCTTCGGCGTCGAATTCATCGTCGTCCTCGAAATGGAAATCGACATCGTCATTGTCGGCGTACCCGATGGTTGCCGTGACATCGCTCGGATCGATCTTCCATCCCGATTCGGCGTCGAATTGGCGCATCAGGGCCCACTGATGAGGACAGTAGTTACCGCCGCGAGCGCGTTGGCAGTCGCACTCAAACAACGATTCCCGGTCGCCGTCGTTTACATCCAGGTGGATCTTGACGGTGTAGGGGCGTCCCCGAACCCCTTGGACCGTTCCCACATACGTGTGGCCCTGGACCTCCCCCGACAGCACCGCGCCCCGCCGATAGAGACGCTCCCCTTTCTTCCGGTCGCCGTACCAGAACAAATCCCGCTTGTCCTTGGCCAGAGCACCATTCCTTGCCATCTTTGTGCGCTCCTTAACGCATCTGCATCCATCGTTTCAGCGGCCCATTTTAACAACCTGCGCCCCGTCAGTAACCATGGGGCTCCTCCGTTGTGGTGCGGGCGTCTCGCCTGCCTTCTTTTGTTAAGCTACTCTTTTGCGCCTTGTAGCCGTCCAGTCATGAAAACCAGCGGGACGAGCCCAATGGAGATGGGGGCTTCTCGCGGGGCAAGCTCTAGCCCACTCAGACCGGGGCTCCTCCGTTGTGGTGCGGGCGTCTCGCCTGCCTTCTTTTGTTAAGCTACTCTTTTGAGCCTTGTAGCCGTCCAGTCATGAAAACCAGTGGGACGAGCCCACTGGAGATGGGGGCTTCTCGCGGGGCAAGCTCTAGCCCACCCAGACCGGGGCTCCTCCGTTGTGGTGCGGGCGTCTCGCCTGCCTTCTTTTGTTAAGCTACTCTTTTGAGCCTTGTAGCCGTCCAGTCATGAAAACCAGTGGGGCAAGCCCACTGGAGATGGTGCCATCTCGCTCGGCGACCTCTAGCCCACCCAGACCGGGGCTCCTCCGTTGTGGTGCGGGCGTCTCGCCTGCCTTCTTTTGTTAAGCTACTCTTTTGAGCCTTGTAGCCGTCCAGTCATGAAAACCAGTGGGACGAGCCCACTGGAGATGGGGGCTTCTCGCGGGGCAAGCTCTAGCCCTTGAACAAGCGTAGTGTGAATTCGATTTCCGAGATTTTTCGGTCCGGGGACAAAAAAACTCGAAAATTCTCGGGGTTTTTGCGTACTTGGTTTGTCGCAACTTCCAATCACGCGGAACCCGAGGAGAACTTTCGAGTGAACACCAAAATACGACGACAGTTATCGACACGCAAGCGGGCTATTGAGGAGCGACTGGATAAAACAAAGTTCCCGAGCCAGTGTCCGGTGATGGCTGCGTCCAACATTCAATATGAGCTATCCGATCGTCAACAGGCGATCGCCGCGGGCGGACTGGGCCTGATTCACTCCCTGGTGAAGAACCTTGGTTTGGATCGGTCCATCAATGAAAACGTACCGCTGTTCAAGATCCGACTCCCCTATGCAGAGTCTGACCACGTGCTCAATATCGCCTACAATCTGTTGGCCGGCGGCACCTGTCTGGAGCATTTGGAGTATCGCCGCAATGATGAGGCCTATTTGAACGCCCTCGGCGCTCAACGAATTCCGGATCCGACGACAGCCGGAGACTTTTGCCGCCGCCATAGTGAGACGTCGATCTTGAAGTTGATGGACGTATTCAATGAAGTACGTCGCCGGGTGTGGAGTTGTCAGCCGAAGGCATTCTTCGACGAAGCGATCATCGAGGCCGACGGTACCATGGTCGAGACTCAGGGCGAGTGCAAGGAAGGGATCGATGTCAACCACAATGGGCAGTGGGGTTATCACCCGCTGGTCGTGAGCCTGGCGAATACGGGCGAACCGTTGTACATCGCCAATCGAGGCGGTAGCCGGCCCAGTCATGAGCGGGCTGCAGGGTGGCTAGATCGGGCGATCGACGTTTGCCGGCAAGCGGGATTCCGGCAGATTCGGCTGCGGAGACACTGACTTCTCACAGACCGAGCACTTGGATCGCTGGGATGATGACAAGGTACTGTTCGTATTCGGTTACGACGCCATGCCGAATCTGTACGAAAGAGTCGACGAATTAGGCCACGATTCGTGGCGACCGCTGAAGCGGAAGCCTCGATATAAGGTCCAAACCAAGTCGCGAACACGCCCGAAGAACGTGAAGCAGGAAGTGGTTGAGGAACGGGAATTCAAAGATCTACGGCTCGAATCGGAATACATTAACGAATTCCCGTATCGCCCCGGCGCTGCAAACGGGACTACCGGATGGTGGTTCTCTGGAAGGCCATTGAAGTTCACCAAGGCCAGCAATATCTATTCGACGAACGGCGCTGCTTCTTCTATATCACCAACGATTGGGAAACTCCCGCCGAGGACATCGTGACGCAGCACGCCAACAAACGCTGTAACCAGGAAAACGTCATCCAGCAACTCAAGAGCGACGTCCTGGCACTCACGGCTCCGGTCGATACCTTCAACGGCAACTGGGCCTACATGGTGATGGCATCTTTGGCATGGTCGTTGAAAATCTGGGTAGCGCTATTGGTACCCGAAGGTCGTGGCGTCAGTTCAAAGCAGCACCAGGAGAAGCAGTCATTGTTGCGAATGGATTTCTCTACCTTTCGACAAGCGATGATCAATATCCCTGCGCAAGTTCTCCGCAGCGGACGGCGTCTGATCTATCGACTCATGGGCTGGAATCGTTGGCAGATCACGTTTTACCAACTCTGGGAACGACTTCAGCATCCGCTCAGATGCTGACGTCGGCTCACTGAAGCCGGAGTACGTACGCTCCGGTCCGCCGCCACGCCAAACCCAAAGAAAGATCCACCAACATGCCCACCATCAAACCCGAACCTCTTCGCGGCGACCTCGTCGCTCTCGTGACGCTGCGCGCCGCCGCAGCCGCCAAGAACCATTCCCCCTACGCTTGTTTAAGGTCTAGCCCACCCAGACCGGGGCTCCTCCGTTGTGGTGCGGGCGTCTCGCCTGCCTCCTTTTGTTAAGCTACTCTTTTGAGCCTTGTAGCCGTCCAGTCATGAAAACCAGTGGGGCAAGCCCACTGGAGATGGGGCCTTCTCGCGGGGCAGGCTCTAGCCCACCCAGACCGGGGCTCCTCCGTTGTGGTGCGGGCGTCTCGCCTGCCTTCTTTTGTTAAGCTACTCTTTTGAGCCTTGTAGCCGTCCAGTCATGAAAACCAGTGGGACGAGCCCACTGGAGATGGGGCTTCTCGCGGGGCAAGCCCTAGCCCACCCAGACCGGGGCTCCTCCGTTGTGGTGCGGGCGTCTCGCCTGCCTTCTTTTGTTAAGCTACTCTTTTGCGCCTTGTAGCCGTCCAGTCATGAAAACCAGTGGGGCGAGCCCACTGGAGATGGTGCCGTCTCGCTCGGCGACCTCTAGCCCACTCAGACCGGGGCTCCTCCGTTGTGGTGCGGGCGTCTCGCCTGCCTTCTTTTGTTAAGCTATTCTTTTGCGCGCTTGAGCCGTCCAGTCATGAAAACCAGTGGGACGAGCCCACTGGAGATGGTGGCTTCTCGCGGGGCAAGCTCTAGCCCACCCAGACCGGGGCTCCTCCGTTGTGGTGCGGGCGTCTCGCCTGCCTCCTTTTGTTAAGCTACTCTTTTGAGCCTTGTAGCCGTCCAGTCATGAAAACCAGTGGGACGAGCCCAATGGAGATGGTGCCATCTCGCTCGGCGACCTCTAGCCCACCCAGACCGGGGCTCCTCCGTTGTGGTGCGGGCGTCTCGCCCAATGGCACTTACTTTAGAAAATCCGCAGGCCCGGCGGGAATTGGCACGGCATTTGCGCACTCAGGGTTTATTTCCCCCTGAGGAGGCCATTTTGGCATGGACGCTGAATCTCGTGAATCGTCGGCGGAGTTGCTAGCAGAGGAATTCGAGGCCGCGGCCAAGCTATTGTGGGACGTACTGGACCCGCATGAGATTGACCGGATGCAGCCACTGGGTCCGGCGCAGTGTACTCAACCGCGGTGACCACGTGGCTGATGATTCTGCAGCGGATGCGAGCCGGATGCTCGCTGTCGAAAGTAGTCAGTGAATTGCTGTCGAAGGGATTGCAGATGCTCCCCGACAATCGTCGGGTGCGTGAAGGGAGACTGTCGTCGAATACAGGCGCTTACAGTAGAGCTCGGACGCGACTGCCGCACGAATCGCTCGACTGGCTGGCGAACAAAGTGTATTCATCGTTCGTCGAGACGACACCGCCAACCTGGAATGGTCGCCGAGCCTTTCTGCTGGATGGGACGACGATATCGCTAGTCTCTCCGACGCCTGAACTGCTATCCGCTTTTCCTCCCAGCAGCAATCAACATGGGGATGGCATCTGGCCGACCATGCTGATGCTGGTAGCCCATGAACTGTCTAGTGCGTGTGCCATATCACCAGAAATTGGGCCGATGTACGGTTCTAAGTCGAGTGGTGAGGTCGCCTTAGCCAAACAAGTGCTTCCACGGCTTCCGCAGCAATCGCTCATCGTGGCCGACTGTAATTTTGGGATCTTCGGCTTCGCGTTTCCGGCAGTGGCTACGGGACACGACGTGGTTCTGCGGCTGACGAAAAGCAGGTTCGAGTCTCTGCTCAAACGAGCCGAGTTGATTCAAGACGGAACTCATCGACGCTGGAAACTCGACTGGACTCCGACCCGCGACGACCGGAGGACTCATCCGGAATTGCCCCCGGACGCGAAGATTAGCGTCTGGCTGCACGAGTTCCCGGTACCTAAGGAACAGCTGATGATCGTTACGACGCTCGACGAAGACACCCAAGCCATCGCAGATCTCTATCGACACCGAGGCAATGTGGAAACGGATATTCGCGACGTCAAAGTGACACTGAAGACCGAGGAGGTTCGCGCCAAGAACATCGATATGCTGAAAAAGAATTGTCAGCTTCGATGATCGCCTACAATCTCGTGGTCCAGATCCGGCGTCTGGCTGCCAAGAAGGCCAACGTAAAGCCCCGTCGGTTGAGCTTCACCGGAACGTGGGACACTGTCATGCATATGCTGTTCGCCCCCGTTCCGAGAGTGCCGTGGAATGGCAACGACGCTTCGATCAAACCCTGCGGATGGCCGGGCAACGAAAAGTACCCAACCGACCGGGACGCAAATACCCCCGGGAGGCGTATCCGCGTCGCAAAAAATTCACCGGAAAACGGTCAAGAGGGCAGCCGCCCAATCCAAAGTAAGTGCCATTGGGCGTCTCGCCTGCCTTCTTTTGTTAAGCTACTCTTTTGCGCCTTGTAGCCATCCAGTCATGAAAACCAGTGGGGCGAGCCCACTGGAGATGGGGGCTTCTCGCGGGGCAAGCTCTAGCCCACCCAGACCGGGGCTCCTCCGTTGTGGTGCGGGCGTCTCGCCTGCCATCTTTTGTTAAGCTACTCTTTTGCGCCTTGTAGCCGTCCAGTCATGAAAACCAGTGGGGCGAGCCCACTGGAGATGGGGCCTTCTCGCGGGGCAAGCTCTAGCCCACCCAGACCGGGGCTCCGGCCAGGCGAGCTGGCCGGCGGCCTGAGCCAACAGGCAGGCGGGACGCCCGCACCACAATGGCACCACAATGGCACCACAATAGTTTTATTCGTAGCGCAGGGCTTCGATGGGATCGAGTCGGCTGGCGCGATGGGCGGGGTAGAAGCCGAAGAAGATGCCGA
This sequence comes from Pirellulales bacterium, assembly GCA_046349895.1. GTDB lineage: Bacteria > Planctomycetota > Planctomycetia > Pirellulales > Pirellulaceae > JAXMBJ01. The sequence goes on from JAXMBJ010000006.1 coordinate 699,026, forward strand.
CGACGGCGGCGAAAACGATCGCGACAATGGCCGCCGGGATGGAAATCACAATCGGCCAGGGGGCGGCGTCGAGCCACGTGTTGATCGCCACCGTCGCGCCAATGGACGCGAGAGTTCCCAGCGTCAAGCCAATCAAACCGCCGACACACGAAAGAATGATCGCTTCGACCAGGAACTGCACCAGGATGTCGCGTGGACGAGCTCCCACCGCCATGCGGATGCCAATCTCCCGAGTCCGCTCGGTGACCGACACCAGCATGATGTTCATGATCCCTACGCCGCCCACCAGGAGCGAAATGCCGGCGATCGACGAGAGCAACACGGTGAGCGTTCCGGTGATGATCCCCAGCGTCGCCGCAATCTCCGTCGTGTCCTGCACCACGAAATCGGCCTGCTGATCGAGCGGAATCTTGTGGCGATCGAACAACAGCAGCGATATCTCACGTTTGGCCGCCGCCATCAACTCAGGAGATTTTGCCGAAGCAAAAATCACGTTGATGTCGTCGAAACTCGATCCCCACAACCGCTTGCGGACCGTCGTGTATGGCATCAGCACAATGTCGTCCTGATCCTCACCCACCATGTTCGCACCTTTGCTGGCCAACACCCCAATCACCCGGAACGGGATGTTCTTGATCCGCACCGTCTTGCCGATCGGATCGGTCGTCTGGAACAGCCGCACCTTCACGGTCCAGCCGATGACGCATACCTTGGAGGCTGAAATCACTTCGCGCCGATCAAAGAAAGAGCCGGTCGCCAACTGCCAGTTCCGCACCGTCAGATAGTCCTCACCGACACCCTGCAAATCTCGGGGCTGCCAGTTCGTGTTGCGAAACACCACTTGAGCTCGGTCGCCGACGATGGGTGAAGCGGCCAGCACCGATGGACACTCATCCCCCACCGCCTTCGAATCGGCCGCGGTCAGCGCTGTCGTTTTCGACTCACGCACCCCGCCCCGGCTGCGGCTCCCGGGAAAGACCAGAATCACGTTGGTCCCCAGCCCCTCCAGCTGCTGCTGCACCAGCCGGCTGGCACTCTGACCAATCGACACCATGGTCGTCACCGCCGCGATGCCGATCACCACGCCCAGCACGGTCAGGCCGGCGCGCATCTTGTTCTTGGCCAGCGCCCGCAGGGCCACTCGAGTGGTTGTCCAGAGATTCATCAGGTGCGTCTCGCTTGTTTGCGGACGTCGACCACCACTTCGTCGCCGTCTTTCAGATCGCCCTTGACCAGCTCCGTGTAACGGCTCTCCGTCACCCCGACCTGAACCTCCACGGCCCGCAGCAGTTCACCCTCCTGCACCCAGACATGGCGGCGCGATTGACGCTGAGTTGCTTCGGCCCGTTCAGTAGCCGATCCGGTGGCGTTGATCGCCAAGTCGTCTTCGCCGGCGTTGGCCGCCTGATCCTTGGCGTCCAGAATCGCGTGGTCCGCCGGACGGACATACTTCCGATCCGGATAGAACCTCAACGCCGCGTTCGGCACTCGCAACACGTCGGTCGACTTCTTGATCTGAAACGACAGATCGGCCGTCATCCCCGGCAACAGCAACAGCTCCTTGTTCGGAGCCTCCACTACCACCGGATAAGTGGTCACATTCTGAGTTGTCGACGAACTGTAACGGACCTGATGAATGCGTCCTTCAAAGACTCTGTCGGGATAAGCATCCACCGTGAAATGAACCGGCTGATCCGATTTCTCAGCCTCAATAATCAGCCCGATGTCGGCTTCATCGACCAGGGCGTGGACGTGCACTCGCACATCCAGCTCCGGCGCCACCACGAACAACACGGGAGTCTGGAACTGAGAGGCCAGCGACTGACCTTCGAAAATCTTCTGATCGATGATGATCCCCGATCGAGGCGCCTTGATACTGGTGAAATCCCGATTGGTCTGCGAATTCCCCAGATTGGCCGTCGCCTGCTTGATCGCCGCCTCGGCCACCGCCAGCTGAGCTTCCAGCGATTCCCGGTTGAACCTCAGCTGATCCAGCTCCTGCTGCGATACGAACTTTTTGTCTTCGGCCTGCAGTGCCAGCGCCCGCTTCTCATTGTTCTTGGACTGCTGCAGCAGCGCCGTCACTCGCTTTTTTTCCGCGTTCGCGGTCTCGAGATTGGCTTCATCACGAGCCACCGCGGCGTTGTAGATACGAGGATCGATCTGGGCCAGCAGCTGCCCCTTCTCGACTCGCTGGTTGAATTCACCGTCCAGCTTGATGATCGGCCCCGACACGACCGCGCCGACTTCGATCGACAACACCGGCTTGACGGTCCCCGTGGCGTTCACCACCTCGGTGATCGTCCCCCGCGAAACCTTCTCCTTGACGATCTCCGGCCGGTTCCGCTCGTGCAAATACCTAGCCACAGGTTGCCAGGCCGCCCATCCCGCAGCCCCCAGCACCCCCAGAATCACCAGCCATCGCAGCCAGAACCGCATCGCCACCCGACTCGTCTTGTCGACCCCTGTTCGCACCCACCCTCGATTATAGCCGGTCGGCCCGCGGCTGACACGGGCCCGCTGTACTGGACACAGTCACTTTGGGACCAAATCCAAGCACGAAGCGCAAGCTAGTGAATGCTAGTGAATGACTTACTCCGGAACTCACTGGCTGGCGCCGCGTGCTTGTATCGCGGAGGAACTCACTGGCTGGCGCCGCGTGCTTGTGCCGCGGAGGAACTCACTGGCTGGCGCCGCGTGCTTGTGTCGCGGAGGAACTCACTGGCTGGCGCCGCGTGCTTGTGTCGCGGAGGAACTCACTGGCTGGCGCCGCGTGCTTGTAACTCGGAGTATGGCCGGCTACATGGCGCTGTCGAATTACGGTTGATCAAAAATCCATACATTCCGGAAAACGACCGGATCACCATGGTCCTGGAATCGGATTGGCAACAGCTCCGGCCCCTCCGGCTGCCCTGCCCCCGTCTTGGTCAAAACTTCGATGTTGTCCTGCACCAGCACCCCGTTGTGCCAAACGGTCAACCGAGCGTTCTCAAGCTTCTGACCCTGCTGATTGAAAATCGGCGATCGGAACCGAAGATCGTACGTCTGCCAGGCCGTCGGCGGCAGGCACATGTTGATCTCCGGCGTACGCTGGCGATACAGCGAACCGCATTCATTGAACGCCCGCGGCAAGCCGAACGAGTCGAGGATCTGCACCTCGTAGCGGCTCTGCAAATAGATGCCGCTGTTCCCCCGAGCCTGTTCGGCCTTCTCCGGCATGTACGGTATCCGGAACTCAGCATGCATGGCAAAGTTCTGGTGCAGATCGACCAGCTCCGTCCCGACCATCAGATGCCCGTCCGAGTCGATGCGGCCATTGTGAAACGCAGCCGTGCTGGTGCCATCGAACAGTACTCGAGCACCCGGCGGAGCGGCCAGGCCCATCGTTGAGCTGCGGCGGCGGACACGATCCAGCTGAGCGAGCAGCGTCCCACGCTCGTCATGCACCGTGGCCCCGGCCGGCGTGACCCGGATCACCAACGCCTCGCCCCGCATCTCCAGCCTGTCGGACGACTCGCGCGACCCGGTCGAGCGGAACGTCACGCCCTGCCGCCAACCGGTCCCCGGCAAGCCTCCCGGAAAGAGCACTCCGCTGAACCGATTCCCGGCCAGCGACACGACCTGCAACCCGGCGGTCGACACGCCTCCCAATCCCCCCACCTGACTGACCACCACTCCCTCATACTCGCCCTGCAACTGCAGATTCAGCCGGTCCTCGGCCGACAACGGCAACCGCTCAACTCCATGAGCCGACTCAGCAACTGGTGGAGCAACGGGGGGCATGACGGCCGGCGGTGTCACGGGGGGCGGCGTCACAGGCGGTGACGGGGGCGGCAAAGTCGGCAGCGCGTCGGGCGAAGTCGCTGGTGGCGTTACAGGTGGCGTGGCCGGTTCAGCAGCTCGTTCAGCGGCTGGCCGGGCCTCTTCTTGCCGCGGACGCCTGCGCCGACGCGACTCTCTCCTGCGTCCCTCCTCGCGCCGAGCTCGATCACCACGCCCCTCTCGCTCACCACGTCCCTCTCGATCACCACGTCCGCCCCTGGCATCGCGTTCTTCACGTTCTTCACGTTCTTCACGTTCTTCACGTTCTTCACGTTCTTCGCGTTCTTCGCGGGCATCGTCGCTCGAGCGGTTCGGCCTGCTGCGTCGCGAGCGACGTTCGCTGCGGGCTCGGTCCTCGCGGTCCTCGCGATCCTCGCGATCGGCCCGTTCGGGTTGGGCTCGATCGTCGTCGGATTGCGAGTCGGATTGCGAGTCGGATTGCGAGTCAGATTGAGGGGTTGGATCGACGGGATTCGCGGTCACTGGCAGGGCGGAGCTCCAGGTCAAGACTGCACACCAGGCCCAGCATCGTCCCCATTTGTTCCAGCTCATGGTCCGCCACCTCATTCGCTACTGGCTCACCTGTTTCGTCACGCAGCCTTATCGCCGTGATCCGCCGCCACTATAATTGACGGGCTGAGCGTCTGCGACCTTGGGCCGCGGATTTCTGGGACTTGTGTACCGGAGTTTGAACACGCGCGCCGGCCATGCGATTTTCACTCAAGACACTCCAGTTCGCCATTCTCGGCTTCGTACTGGCGCTTGGCCTGCCCGCTCTGCTCCCCCCTTACATGCTGCAGGGCTTGGTCTGGCTGGTGGAGGCGTTGGTCACCATCGCCTTCCTCACCCGGCTGGTCTATACCCGCGGGCGGTCGCAGGCCTTTGCCCTGGGAGTGACGGCGATGGGTCTGGTGCTGCTGATCGGCGGCGGGCAAGGAGCCGACTCGCAGCTCTTGTCTGGACTCGGCTTGGGGTTCGCCCTCTACCGGACCCTCCCATTGATTGGCGGCCTGTGGCACATTCTTTTGATGTTCGGTGCCGGCTATTTCGCCCGCTGGATCTACGAACAGCTCCCTGCCGAAGCCCATCCGTAGCGGATTTGCTGACCGTACCGGTTGTGCCGTTCACGCCCCGGGAATTATCCCCGTCCGGGTTGTCGGCAAGCGTCTCAGAGGCTGACCTATACTTTTTGTGTGCGGCCACTAGGGGCTGGATGAAGGACGACCTGCAGTGAGCGCTGAAACTATGGAATTGCATCACCTGAGCAAGTTGCCACCGACGGCGGCAGGCTATTACGACTTGTATGTCACCAGTGCCGTGGCGGAGATTCGTGAGTCGTTCGCCGTCTCGCTGGCCTGCCTGCAGATTCCCACGACCGAACCCTATCCGGGAGTCTACCGCTGCCGGTGTTCGGTCGAACAACTCACCCGTCTCAGTATCAACTGGGAAAAACAATTCACGGCGGCCGAGCAGAGCCAGATCCAATGCCGGCTGATCGACGACGCTCACGAACCGAGTATCGCTCAGCTGATGCACGCCACCTCCCTCGGCTCACTCAAGGCCTGGGTCGACGGCCAGTGGTTGACGTCGATGCTGGAAGACCGGCGCCTCGTGACCTTTTTCCAGCCGATTGTGAACAACGCCAATCCGACCGAAGTCTTCGCGTACGAATGTCTGCTGCGAGGAGTCGACCGGGTGGGCGGGATGGTCATGCCGGGCCGGATCCTGAATGCCGCTCGAGCGACCGGGACCATGCTGCAGGTCGACCAGTTGGCTCAGCTGACCGCCATCACCACCGCTCAGGAAATCAATCTCAACACATCGATCTTCATCAACTTCAATCCGCGGTTCATGGATAGCCCGGATTATCTCAAAACGACTATCGACACGATCAGGAAGACGAACATCGATCCGAGCCGGTTTGTGTTTGAGGTGGTCGAAAGCGACGAGATTGTGGCCATTGACCGGCTGATCAGCGTCCTGAAGTACTGCCGCAACGCCGGCTGCCGAGTGGCGTTGGACGATCTGGGGGCCGGCTACAGCTCGCTCCACCTGATGGCCATCGTCAAACCCGATTTCGTCAAGCTTGATATGAACCTGATCCGCAACGTCGATCAGGACATCTACAAGAGCTGTGTGGCCGCCAAACTGCTGGAGCTGGCCAATGAGCTCGACGTATCCACGGTCGTCGAGGGAGTTGAAAGCCTCGGCGAGTGGCGATGGGCCATGGATCACGGCGCCGATTACGCTCAGGGTTACCTGTTTGCTCGCCCCGACGCGATCCCTCCGAAACCGACTCGACCCGAAGGGAGCGGCAAGGATACCGGGGTCGGAATCGCCGGTCTGGGGAGCGTGTTGGGTGCCAACCTGGACGGCCTGCCGGCAGAATCGTTTTAGTCAGGGGAGAATTGTCCGATGGATCTTGCCAGCGGAATCGGAAACTTGCTCAATGGTGGCCTGGCAGGCCACGGAATCATTCTTCCGTGGCGCGTCCTCTGCTGGCTGTTTCCGCTGATCGGCGGCAGCCTGGCGATCGGCTTCTACCTCGGCCGCTGCTACTATACCATCTACGAAAACCATGCCGTCCGCTACGAACGCGAACGGATGCTGCGAGCACTCGGCACCCTCGTCCGCAGCACCGAACAGTTGTCGGATGACGTTGACACTCGTACAAATGAGTTGCAAAGTGTCGGGCAGTCGGTCGAGGACATCGATTGCGACGATGTGTTTGAAGACGTCCAGCGACGGTTGCTGGGCCAGATCGAATACGCGCTCGGCAACAACAAACGCCTGCAGAACGACCTGGAAGTCGCTAAGTACCAGATGGAAGAGCAGGCTGTGGAGCTCGACCGGACCCGCAAAGAAGCTCGTACCGACGCTCTGTCAGGCGTGGCCAACCGGAAGTCATTCGACGAAAAGCTGCGGTACTGCGTCTCGAAGTTCGAACGCAACGGCACCAAGTTCGCCCTGCTGATGTGCGACGTCGACCATTTCAAATGGATCAACGACACGCACGGACATCAGGCGGGTGACCGAGTCGTCGCCGGGCTGGGCGCTGCCCTGTCGGCCGCCATCCGCCCTGCAGACTATGTCGCTCGTTACGGCGGCGATGAATTCGCTGTCGTGCTGGCCGGTGTCGATGAACAACTCGGCGCCGTCGTCGGCGAACGTATCCGCCAGAGCATCGCTCAGCATAATTTCAACGCCTGCGTCGATGGCTCGGAAGTCGCCGTGGCCTTCAGCATGGGACTCGCCGTGCCACGGCCCGGCGATACGCCCGAACTGGTGCTGGGACGAGCCGATGCGGCTCTGTATCGATCCAAGAAGCTCGGACGCAACCAGCTTCAGGTCTACAGCGACGACCTCGCCAGCACGCTCAAGGAATGCCTCGCCCACCGAGCGGAAAAGGAAGCCCGCAAAGGCCGCCAGGAACAGCCGTGTGTCGCTAGTCGGTAATGCGCCGAGATTCAGGAAGGATATTTTAACGCTGAGGGCGCGGGAGAAAAGGCTTCGTCATTGCTCCGGCCGCCGGCCAGCTCGCCTGGCCGGAGCCCCGGTCTGAGTGAGCTAGACGCCGCCAAACGCAACTCATTTTTTCTGCGGAATTTTTCACCGCTGAGGGCGCGTGAGAAAAGGCTTCGTCATTGCTCCGGCCGCCGGCCAGCTCGCTTGGCCGGAGCCCCGGTCTGAGTGAGCTAGAGGCAAGCCAAACGCAACTCATTTTTTCTGCGGAATTTTTCACCGCTGAGGGCGCGGAGAAAAGGCTTCGTCATTGCGCCGGCCGCCGGCCAGCTCGCCTGGCCGGAGCCCCGGTCTGAGTGAGCTAGAGGCAAGCCAAACGAAGATAAAGAAAAAGAAGGCAGGCGAGACGCCCGCACCACAATAAGACAGGGACGGACGATGAACTACTCGGTATCGGCGTAGAGTCGGGCGAGTTCGAGCAGGATGGGCTCCATGCGTGCGTAGTAAGCGTCGATGTCGACCACATCGGGACGCGTGCGACGGAGATCGGTCAGCTGCTGTTCAAGCTGTGTACGACGCGCGATCTGCTCGGCGGTCAAACGCAGCTCGGTCGGCGACGCGATCAGATGCCATTGGTGAGCCAGATTGCCGTCCAGCTGATGCTGTTTGTCGGCCTTGGCGGTCGCCATCACCCCTTCGAACCACTCCAGCGGTGTCCCGAGCTTGTCGCCGTTGTCGTCCACCAGAGCATGCTCAGTGGCCAAACGACCCTGCTCGGAATAATACCGGGCGACCATCCGGCTGGCGTAGACGATTCCTTCGAGCAGTGATGTCTGCTGGTCCTTGTCCAGATCGGCCTGTGGGCTGGTGAGTGATTCGGCGAGCATACCACCGAATCTGGCAAACTGCTGTTCGTCGCCGCTCTGAGTGGCTGTGACGACGACGCGATTGGGGCCGGAGAGTGCCGGCAGGAACGGCGCGCTCGCTGAAGCAGCGTTGATCACAATCAGCGGCCGCTCGACCTTCCCAATCCAACTCGCCAACTCTTCTGCCGAAACATCGGGACCGCTCAGATTGAATCGAGCCGTCCTACCGTCGTAGGTGCCGTGCCCCAACAGGACGATCCACAATGGCGAAGAGTGTTTGTCTGTCGGCTCAGCCCCGGACGCCGCGTTAGTACTTGGCTGAGCTGCGGCCGCGCCGTCTGCTGGCTGTGAGCTGTCCGACTGCCGAGCGAGGAAATCCTGCAACTGCTGGCGATCGGTCACCGTGGGCTGAGCTTCAGATGGCTGGCTTTCAGATGGCTGAGCTTCAGATGGCTGGGCGACTGGCCTACCGATGACCGTCGTCGGGATGTCTGCCGACTTGGCCAGCGACTCCCAGCGCTGCAACCACTCACCAAACTGCTCGCCATATTCCGACTCACCGGCCGCCCCGACCACAATCAGCAATTCGGCGGGTGCAGCAGAGGCCGGACCAGCGGTCAGCGACAGCCATCCGATCCAAGCGACCAGACCGTACCGGCCGCCGAGGGTCCGTAACTGAGCCATCGCCAGCGGCAGGCAAGATCGGAGGGGGTTGTGGAGCATCGGGGCACCGTGGGTTCGAGTGCGAAACGGCGGCCGTAGGGCGATCGACGTCCTACCATCTTAATCGAAGGCGGGCGTGCTACAATGCGGTCGCATCAGGGTACTGGACCCGCTACCATCCGCCAGAAAGGAAAACAGCGTGGAGACCGACCGCACGATCGAATCGGACCGAACGGGAGCCCCTTGGGACCGTCGACGGTGGCTGCAGGTATCCGCCGCAACGCTGGCGAGTGCCGTCTGTTCAGCAGCCGCTGCTGACGATGCACCGGCCGCGGATGCCGCTGTCACCAATACCGCTGGCACCGATACCGCTGTCACCAATACCGCTCGGCGCCGCAATCGGCTGGCCGTTTCGTCGTACTCCTACTGGCGGTTCCGGGACGACTCGAAGCTGCCGATGGCTCGGTGCATCGAACTGGCCGCCGAGGCCGGGTTTGACGGCTTCGAGATCCTGCACATGCAGATGGAGGGGGAAGAGAACGGGTACCTGCAGCAGCTGAAACGGACCGCGTTTGTGAACGGTCTGGATCTCTGCGGGTTTTCCACTCACCAGGGTTTCGTATTCCCGGAGGCGTCTGAGCGGAAGAAGAACGTGGAACACACGGTCCACTGCCTGCAGTTGGCTCATGAGCTGGGAATTCCCACCATGCGAGTGAACACCGGGCGTTGGCGGACGATTGAGAGCTTTGACGAGTTGATGGCGAAGAAGGGGATCGAACCGCGGCTGGACGGTTATTCGGACGACGACGGGTTTGGGTGGGTGATCAGCAGTCTCGAGGAATGTTTGCCGGCCGCCGAGAAGTATGGCGTGACGATGGGCCTCGAGAATCACTGGGGGCTCGGCCGCACGGCGGACGGCGTGTTGAAGATCATCGACGCCATCAAGTCGCCCTGGCTACAAGCGACGCTCGACACGGGCAACTTCCTGGAGGACTCGTACGCTCAGATGGAAAAACTTGCTCCGCGCGCCGTGCTGGTGCAAGCCAAGACCTATTTCGGCGGCGGCACCTGGTATACGCTCGACATCGATTACCCGCGTGTCGCTCAGATCTTGCGAGCAGCGAACTACCACGGCTACGTCTCTTTGGAATTTGAAGGCAAGGAAGAATACCAGACGGCCATCCCCAAGAGCCTCGCGATGCTCCGCGACGCCTTCGGCTCCGCCAGCTGAATACGGACGCTGCAATTACATAGCCGGCGACATCCTGGTCTCCAGTGGGGCGAGCCCCACTGTTCTTCATGACTGGACAGCTACAAGGCTGCCATCACGCCAAGGCCAACTCCAGTGGGCTTGCCCCAATGGCTTTCATGACTGGACAGCTACAGGACCACCACCGCGCAATTCCCATCTCCAGTGGGCTCGCCCCACTGGTTTTCATGACTGGACAGCTACAGGACCACCACCGCGCAATTCCCATCTCCAGTGGGCTCGCCCCACTGGTTTACATGACTGGACAGCTACAGGCGCGAGCCCCGCGCGAAACCTTCGCGCCAGGTCTTCGCGCAAAGCCCGCTCATCCCCAGCCGAGCCCGGCACCGCGCAATTCCCCATCTCCGGTGGGCTTGCCCCACTGGTTTTCATGACTGGACAGCTACACCCGAGCGCCAGGATCCGTCATTAGAATCCTCTCTGGACTAATTATTTAGGGTGTCGCCATTGACTCATCGTGGGGGCTCGCGAATGATTACTACAGGCCGACTCAACCTTCGTGGCTGAAGAGACCAGAGCCAATGGACTCAGCCGACATCAAACCCTGGTATCGGGCGGACAATTGCCGGTTCGCGTACCAGTTGAATTGGTCGCTGACGGTTTTTACTCGAGATTCTATCGCTCCTGACAAAGTACTTATGGACGAGCTCAGGGCGGTGACGGAGCAAGACGGGGTGCGAATCCTGGATTGGAGGGCCGCCAGCCGTCGGACTTTCCAGTTCTGGTTGAGTACCGTTCCTGATTGCGCTCCGTCCACTGCCATACGTTCCATTAAGGGAAGGTGTCAATATCTGCTTCGATCCAAATATCCCCGGGCGTTCTACCGCCACTACCGGATAACAAGTGTCGGAAAGGTCCATAACGCGATCTTGGATTCCTATGTCGCGCGACAGAACTCGCGGCATCCTATGGCTGACCCTCGGGTTCAGAACATGCTTCGCGCCGCTCAGATCCATAATCCCGAGCTGAATCTGTCGGCCGAGCGATACTCAGGAAATGGCCAGTTTATTCACAATTTGCATGTGGTGCTGGAGAACGCTGATCGTTTAGTAGATGTCAGGCCACAGCACATCTCGAAGCTTGGAATGGGGATCATGCGCATCTGCCGCAAACGTGGACATTTGCTGTCCCGAGCAGGAATCGTTGGTAATCACCTGCACATCCTGCTGGGATGCCACGTCACTGATGCCCCGTCAAGCGTCGCTCTGTCACTATTGAACAACTTGGCTTGGTTGACGGACAAGGTTCCCATCTTCGACTATGGTGCCTATCTAGGCACGTTCGGCAGCTATGATCGATGGGCGATACGCCTCCACAAATCGGGCGATGGTTGACTATCGCGCCGTAGCTGTCCAGTCATGAAAGCCAGTGGGGCAAGCCCACTGGAGATGAGGGTCTTCGCGCGGGGCGGCTCAGCGGGAGATGGGTCTTCGCGCGGGGCCAGGCTGTAGCTGTCCAGTCATGAAAACCAGTGGGGCAAGCCCACTGGAGATGAGCTTCCTCGCGCGGTGCTGCGCTCGGCGGGAGATTGGTCTTCGCGCGGCGCCCGGCCGTAGCTGTCCAGTCATGAAAACCAGTGGGGCAAGCCCACTGGAGATGAAGGTCTTCGCGCGGTGCTGGGCTCGGCTCATCCCCAGCCGAGCCCGGCACCGCGTTCATCTCCAGTGGGCTCGCCCTGGTTTCAGATGGACAGCTACGGACCCACCGCCCCCATCTCCGGGGCTCGCCCCCGGTTTACATGACTGGACGGCTCGCCGAGCCCCGCCGAAACCTTCGCGGCCCCAAACCGCTCATCCCAGCCGAGCCCGCCGCAAAGCCCATCTCGGGGCCGCCCACTGGTTCGACTGACAGCCAGGACCACAGCGCACACTCCAGTGGGCCGCCCCACGGTTACATGACGACAGCTCAGCGCGAGCCCCGCGAAACTCCGCAGTCTTCGCGCAAGCCGCTCATCCAGCCGACCGGCACGACCCCATTCGGCTCGCCCCCGGTTTTCGACTGGACAGCTACAGCCGAGCCCTGCAAAACCTCGCCAGGTCTTCGCGCAGCCGCCATCCCCAGCCGAGGCCCGCAGCCCCATCCCGGGGCTGCCCCACTGGACATGACTGGACAGCCAGGCGCGAGCCCCGCGAGAACCTTCGCCAGGTCTTCGCGCGGCGCTCATCCCAGCCGAGCCCGGCACGCATCATTCTTTGCCCACTGGTTTTCTGACTGGACACTACAGCCTGCCAAAGCCGCTCATCCCCAGCCGAGCCCGCACGCAGCCCCATCCCGGTGGGCTCGCCCCACTGGTTTTCATGACTGACAGCTACAGGACCACCAGCGAACTCCAGGGCTTGCCCCCGGTTTCATGACTGACGGCTACAGCCGAGCCCCGCGAAACCTTGCGGTCTTCGCGCAGCCCGCTCATCCCCAGCCGAGCCCGCACGCGCAGCCCATCTCCGTGGGCGCCCCACTGGATGACTGACAGCTACAGCCGAGCCCCGCACTAAACCCGCCGGTCTTCGGCAGCCCGCTCATCCCCAGCCGAGCCCGGCACCGGATCATCTCCGGTGGAGGTTGCCCACACGGTTTCGACTGGACAGCTACCCGAGGGATCCGTCATTAGAATCCTCTGGACTAATTATTTAGTGTCGCCATTGACTCATCGTGGGCTCGCGAATGATTACTACAGCCGACTCAACCTTCGTGGCGAAGAGACCAGAGCCAATGGACTCAGCGACATCAAACCGGTATCGGGCGGACAATTGCCGGTTCGCGTACCAGTTGAATTGGTCGCGACGGTTTTACTGAGATTCTATCGCTCCTGACAAAGTACTTATGGACGAGCTCAGGCGTGACGGAGCAAGACGGGGGAACCTGATTGAGGGCCGCCACGTCGGACTTTCCAGTTCTGGTTGAGTACGTTCTGAGCTCCGTCCACTGCCATACGTTCCATTAAGGAAGGTGTCAATCTGTTCGATCCAAATATCCCGGCGTTCTACCGCCACTACCGGATAACAAAAAGCGGAAAGGTCCATAACGCGATCTTGGACTATGTCGGCGACAGAACTCGCGGCATCCTATGAGCCCCCGGTTCAGAACATGTGGCCGCTCAGATCCATAATCCCGAGCTGAATCTGTCGGCCGGGCGATACCAGGAAATGGCCAGTTTATTCACAATTTGCATGTGGTGCTGGAGAACGCTGATCGTTTAGTAGATGTCGGCCAGCACATCTCGAAGCGAATGATCATGGCATCTGCCGCAAACGTGGACATTTTTCCGACAGGAATCGTTGGTAATCACCTGATCCTGCGGGATGCCACGTCACTGATGCCCCGTCAAGCGTCGCCTGTCACTATTGAACAACGGCTTGTTGACGGACAAGGTTCCCATCTTCGACTATGGTGCCTATCTGAGCGTTCGGCACGTCGATGGGCGATACGCCTCCACAAATCGGGCGATGGTTGACATCGCGTAGCCTATCCAGTAGAAAGCCAGTGGGGCAAGCCCACTGGAGATGAGGGTCTTCGCGCGGGGCTGGGCTCGGCGGGAGATGGGTCTTCGCGCAGGGCCAGGCTGTAGCTGTCAGTCATGAAAACCAGTGGGGCGAGCCCACTGGAGATGAAGCTCCTCGCGGGGACGCTCGGCGGGAGTGGCGGCGCTGGCGAGCTGTCCAGTCATGAACCAGCAGCCCACTGAGATGAAGGTCTGGCGGTGCTCTCGGCGGGAGATGGGCCCGCGCGGCGCCCGAGCCCAGTCATGACCTGGGCAAGCCCACTGAGATGCGCGCGGGGCGGCTCAGCGAGATGGCCGCGGGGCCCGGGCCGTAGCTGTCCAGTCATGAAAGCCAAGTGGGGCAAGCCCACTGGAGATGAGGTTCGCGCGGTGCTGGGCTCGGCGGGAGTGGTCTTCGCGCGGGGCCAGGCTGTGCTGTCCAGTCAGAAAACCAGTGGGCGAGCCCTGAGATGACCCCGCGGGGCGGCTCGGCGGGAGATGGGCTCGCGCGGGGCCAGGCTGTAGCTGTCCAGTCATGAAAACCAGTGGGGCGAGCCCACTGGAGATGAAGGTCCTCGCGCGGGGCGGCTCAGCGGGAGATGGGTCTTCGCGCGGGCGCCCGGCCGTAGCTGTCCAGTCATGAAAACCAGTGGGGCGAGCCCACTGGAGATGAAGGTCTTCGCGCGGTGCTGGGCTCGGCGGGAGATGGGTCTTCGCGCGGGGCCAGGCTGTAGCTGTCCAGTCATGAAAACCAGTGGGGCAAGCCCACTGGAGATGGAGATCTTCGCGCGGGGCTGGGCTCGGCGGGAGATGGGTCTTCGCGCGGGGCCAGGCTGTAGCTGTCCAGTCATGAAAACCAGTGGGGCAAGCCCACTGGAGATGAAGGTCTTCGCACGGGGCAGCCTCTAGCTTGCTCAGACCGGGGCTCCGGCCAGGCGAGCTGGCCGGCGGCCAAAACCTCCGCGTCTTTGCGCCTCCGCATTAAATTCTCCGCGTCTCAAGCGAGGCCGTTCCAGCGGCGCAAGGTCCATTCGCCGGCGAGAGCGGCTAGAGTCAAGGTGATCCACCACCAGCGATGCCACAGCGAAGTACGTTCAGGCTCAACCACCTCGCGGCCGGTGACCGGCAGGTTCTGCAGACGAGCCGAAAGTTCGTCCAATTCGAGGACCGCGCCGCCGGTCAGCTGAGCGAGTTGGTCGAGCGCCGGACGATTCACCGTCAACGCCTCCAACTCGTTCCGCCGCGGGCTCCACGTCCAACCCAACTGAGTCACGACTGGAGCTTCTTCACCGGCAAATCGCGCCGTCACCGTCGCTCGGTAAAAGCCATCCAAACTCGGGCTGAAGTCAATCTCGTACAGCCCCAGCACGTTCGAAGAAGGCTGCGCCGACAGCTGAAACTGCTTGCCATCCGGCCCCACCACCGACAGCTCGACCTCGGCATCGCCCGACGGCTCATATTCCCGATCGACGGCCTTGAGCTCGATGTGGAGCCGACCGTCGACGGTCCGAGTGTCGGCCGTTATCCGAGGCGTCACGTCACTCACCAGCCACCGAGCCATCTGGCGCCAGAACTGATTCAGCGACGTCTCGCCTTCCTCAGCTCCTTCCAACGGCTCGCCCTGCAGCTGCCATCGCCACAGATCGGCGGTGGTCAGAGCGACGGTCTTGCCGGCACCGTAGCGTTGAGCGACCAGCATGGGGACTTTCTGACTGCCGTCCGCCGAGGTGAGTTCGGCTAAGGGGCTCGCACCAGGTCGCACATCCCCCACAATGCTCGGATCGTACAATTGCGGGGACTTTTCAATCCGCCTTCGTTCGACATCGACGCTGTCATGCAAACGCAGCCACGGTTCAAGCCACCCTTCACGCGTCAAATCAAATCGATAAGGAACGCTCGCAGACGAATCCGAGTCCGCATCGTCACCTGCGATGCCAAACATCCGGTCGTCCTGCGGCGCCACGACCGAAGCCCCGGGACGCTCGTCAGCAGCTCCATCCAGATAGACGGGAACAATCGTTCCGATGGGCGTATCCTGATACTTACCTTCGCGGAACGTATCCGGCCCACCCAACATCAGGAGTGCGCCGCCTCGCTGAGTGACAAAGTCTCGCACCGCTTGATGCTGGTCGGTAGTGAAGAAGTCAGCCTCGACGTCGTCCAGCACCAGCGCGTGGTATCCGAAGAGTTCTTCGCGCTGCTTCGGAAAACCGTCCGACAGCTCCGAGTTGTCGCGTGTCTCGAGTCGGACCAGCACCGGCTGGTCGTATCGCTCGGTTTCCTCTTCTTCACCGTCAAATCCCCGATACAACGGGTTCGACGATTCCCCACCCCGACTGCGAAACGCAAAACGGGGCTCGCGGCGAGCGACGCGAATGAGTCCGACCAGCTGCATCTCTTCATCGGCCGAGAGTGCTCGACGCAGGAACTTGTACTCCCAATTCGCTCGACCACTGACGTACAGCACGCGATAGGGCCCGCCGCCGCGATCGACCACACACCAGCGTTCGTTGTTCTCGAGCGTCACTTCGACATCGGTTCGCTTCTGCTCGAAATCGGGCTGATCCCCTTCCGCAAACGCTCGTAAGCGGTACCCCTGCACACCGGTCTCTTCGGGACGAAATCGGAACCGCACCGGCTTCTGCAACGCCGAGGGCGTCGCACTGACCGTCTGTTGTTCCAGCATCTTGCCTTGCTGGTCGAGCAGTTGCACCACGACGGGTTTGTTCCAGTCGCCCAGCGTCTGCAGATTGGCTTGGATCGTCACCGGAGCCGACTCGAAGTTGCTCTGAGCAACCTGAACCTGCCCCACCGACAGATCGACGAGATTCCGTGGGACTGGAGGGACAACGCAATAGATGGGCGGCAGGTCACGCAAAGCGGCTGCGTCCAGCAACTCGTCGGTCGCATTGCCGTCGGTGAACAGCACCATGCCGGCACACGGACGATGGCGAACTCGACTCGCCAATTGTTGGAGAGCGCCGTAGAGCGACGAACTCTGGCCGTCAAACGTCATGCCGACCAGATCCTTCTGCGGACGGAGCTTGTCGTCAAACGTGAACCGACGCAGCTGAAAGTCGCGTTCCAATGCCGTCAGCCAGGCGGGATCGGCGGCCAGCGTCTTCAGCCACTCTTGGCCCCGCGACGAGTCGCCGCCGGTCGACCGCAGCCCGAGACTGGCACTGTTGTCCGCCAACATCCAGAACTCGTTCGCTCCCGGAACCGGCCGCGTCGTTTCCCACTGCGGATTTCCGAGAAACAGCACGATGGCCAACAGTGCGGCGAGCCGACAGAGGAAAGCGGTCAGACGAGCTCCACCGTCGGCCTGAGCGCGCGAGTAGGCTGCGACGGCCAGCAAGGCGCCGATCGCCGCCAGCACACCTGCTGGCCAGAGCCATTCCGGATTCTCCCAGACCAATCGGCCCGTCATTGATATTCCCTAGTTCCCCAGCCGTTCATAGTACTTGCGCACCGGTTCAACAAACTGCGGCGGCACCGGATCGCGGTCCAGCGGCACCAGGTTCTCGGAACCCGATTGCCGCACCAGCTCCTCCTGCACCTGCATCCTGAGTTCCACCAGGGGCCCCAGAACATCTCGCTGAACGAGATCCCACTGCGGCTCGCGCGAGTGACGTCGCCATTCGCGACGCAATTCCGTCACCCGGTCCCGCACCTCAGCCGCTCGATTCCGTAAATCCTGGTCGGGCAACAAATCCTCCACCTCACGCAACCGATCGACCCACTCCGTGAACTGCTCGCCCGTAATCGGACCCCCTCGTCCCACCGAATCAATCAAATCAATCGGCGCTCCACTGCCAGCCGTAATCCCTCCGTTGTCCCGATCCCCAACCTGACGCCCTCCCTGCCGCTGACCACCCTGCTGCTGACCACCCTGCTGCTGACCACCCTGCTGCTGACCACCCTGCTGCCCCTGTTGTTGGCCGCCTTGTTGCTGGCCGCCCGGCTGCTGGCCTTGTTGCTCACCTCCCGGTTGCTGACCGCCCTGCTGGCCTTGTTGCTGCCCTTGCTGGCCACCCTGTTGTCCACCGCCTTGCTGTTGCCCCTGTTGTCCTTGCTGACCTTGTTGGCCTTGTTGGCCTTGTTGGCCTTCTTGGCCCTGTTGTCCTTGCTGGCCTTGTTGTCCTTGCTGTCCTTGTTGTCCTTGTTGTCCTTGTTGTCCTTGTTGTCCTTGTTGTCCTTGTTGGCCCTGTTGTCCTTGCTGGCCTTGCTGGCCTTGTTGTCCTTGTTGTCCTTGTTGTCCTTGTTGTCCTTGTTGTCCTTGTTGGCCCTGTTGTCCTTGCTGGCCCTGTTGTCCTTGCTGGCCCTGTTGTCCTTGTTGACCCTGTTGTCCTTGTTGTCCTTGTTGGCCTTGCTGTTGGCCTTGCTGTTGGCCTTGCTGTTGGCCTTGTTGCTGATCGCCGGGCTGCTGATCGGATGGCTGTCCTGCTTGATTGTCGGGCGAGGCTTGGCCGGCTTGGTTGCCAAGTTCATTTCGCAACTGTTCGGCCAGTGCATCGATTTCACTGCGGGCTCGGCGCAGTGCTTCGCCATCGCTTTCCAACACCTTCTCGGCGGCTTGCCGTACACCGTCCGTCAACCGACGCACGCTCTCGCTGACCGCCGGTTGCTGATCGCGAGCCAGCGGCAGTGCACCCTGATCGACCATCTGCTCCAGCATCTCCAGCCGCTGGGGCAGCTGATCCTGCTGAGCCCTGCGCCAGGTGTCGTACAGGTCCTGAGCCAACACCTTCTGGCTCGTCTCGGCCTGCTGGACCAGATCCTGCATCGACTTGAGCATCGTGTCGGTCTGCTGACGCTGGTTCTGCACCGTCTGATCCACGGCCGTTTCTTCGGTCGGTTCATCGCGCAGCGACGGGGGACCGGCAGCTGGTGTGGCCGGATCATCGAGTTGCTTATCAAGCTGCTGCTGAACCTGATCGATCTGATCAGCTTGACGCACTAGATCCCGCATCTCGCGTCCGAACTGGTTAGCCGTCCGTTCCTGCATCTGCTCACGCATCTGATCGAACTGTTCACGAGCTCGAGTGCCGGCGGTCAGTGCCTGCGGGACCTGCCCCTGCTGCAAGGCCTCGTTCGCCTGCTGCAGCTGCTGACGAGTCTGCTGCAATTGCTGGCGCTGCGGCGACATCTCCTGACGCGCTCCCTGCTGATTCATCTCCATCTGCAATTGCTCGGTTTCCCGCAACAACTGCTCCTGCTGCTCCTGCAATCGTTTGAGCATCCGCTGGAGTTCTTCACGCTGCTGCTCGTCGGCTTTCTGCAGCGCGATCTGCAGATCCTGCAGTTGGTCGTTCAGATCCTGCTGACGACGAGCCAGCTCACGAAGCTGATTCAGCACCTGCCGCTGCTCTTCGGCCTGTCCCTGTTCGGCGGGCGTCTGCGCTTGAGTGGCCGTCTCATAGCGATCCTGATCCTGAGTCAGCCGCAAGTTCTGCAGTTGCCGTTGCATTCGGCTCGACGCTGCTCCCGACGACGATGACGAACTGTTCTGCCCTTGCTCGACGTCGAATTCCCGCATCCGCAGCTTCAGCAATCGGTCGTACGCCTCTTGTTCGGGAGCAATCGCTTGCTCCAGCTGCTGCAACCTCGGGTTCGCATCCCCTTCGGGTTGCTGAGCTGCCGCCAACGCAGCTTCGATGGCCTTCGCCACATTCCGCATCGCCTCAGCCGCTCCCTGCAGGTGTTCGGCCGACGCTTCGTCGCTCATTTCTCCCAGCCGCTCTTCGGCCTGCTGAATATTCAGCGATTGCGACTCCTGCAATACCTTCAACGGCTCGGCAGGAATCCCCGTCGACGTACTGTCGGGCGCATTCAGCAGGTTCCAGGTGGCGGTGAGGATCTGCTTCTGGACTTCCAGCATCTCTTCGGTCTGCTGGCCGCCACCACCACCTCCTCCCCCCTGCTGTTGATTCTGTCCGCGCTGACGCTGCTGACCGGCCGCTCGTTCCGACTGTCGAAAGATCTCCTCGAAGGGCCGCACCTCAGCAAACTTCAGCTCGCCCTGCGTCCGACGGGGCTTCCCGCGCGGATCGACATCTTCCGCCCAGAAGTGATAGACCAGCAGCTGATCGGGTCGAGCGGCCAGTTCTTCCATCAGGATCTGATGAGCCAGCTCGTGCTGCTGCTCGGCCGGCATATCCTGACCCAGTTCCAGCGTCCGCTTCTCGCCGCCGGCTAGCTGGTATGTCAGTCCGGCCCGCAGGATGCCGAAATCGTCCCAGGCCTGGACTTGGGTCTCCAGTTCCTCCAGCGGTGAGACGGCGACGTCTCCCGCCGGCCACTTGACCTTCACCTGCGGCCGGAGGTTCGGCAGCACCTGCACTTCAAATCGTTCGTCAAACTTATTGTGTCGCTGAGCGTCATCGACCAGCTGCAGCTTGAACTTCTGGCTCTTCAGCAACTTCCAGTCGGCAGCGTATCGCGGCCCGGCCGGCACGTTCGCCGCCGGGTCAGCATTCGCGCCAGGAGTCAGTTCGGCCGGAGCGGTCACTTCGGCCGGAGCCGTCACTTCGGCGGCGCTACCAGCTTCGGTTGCGAGGCGAGCCGATTCGGCCGGCGGCGTCTCGATTCGCTTTAATGGGATCGTGGTACCATCTTCGGCGACCAACTGAGCCGTCGCGACTGGCTTGTTCAAGACGACTTCCAGCTGAAAGTCCGATCCCTCCACCGCCGCGACTTGCCTCACGTTCTCCAAACGCTCGTTCTCGCGCCGAGTGTATTCGGGATAATCGATCGTCCCGACCGCGTTCTCGAGCGATGGATACTCGAAGACCTCAATCTGAAAAGTCTCGCTCTGATCACTCTCGTACTCAACGCGGTACTTGAGCGATTGCGTGAGATCGGCCAGCCGGGCAGCAAACAGATCGTCCTTCATCACCTGTTGCATGGGAATTTCGGTGCTTTGTCCCGCGGCGTCCGTGGCGATCAATCGCACGGCTCCTTGCGGCTGTTGCGAAAAACGGGCCGTAACGACCACCGACGTACCGCGTTCGGCCTCAGTGTTCCCCGGCTCAATCAGCAGTTCGCCCGGCTTGATTTTTATCGGCTCCTCGGTGGCAACCGCCGGCAGAGCTTCACGCGGAGCCGCATAGACGACGGTCAGCAGTCCCATCAACGTACAGCAGACGGCGGCGGCGATGAAATTGGCAATCCGCGACCGCCACAGCTGGTGTTCGCTGACCACATCCTGCCACCGCTGGCGCACACCTAACTGCCAGAGCTCGCGGACCAGGAGCTTGCGAATCGCCGGATCCTGATCACCGGCCGGATCGATCACCGTCATCAGCTTCCAGTTCAAATCCGGATGCTGTCGCTCGACAACCTGCGCCACTTGTTTGATATCGGACCAGCGATGGCGGGTAGCGGTGAGCAAATAAGCCAGCATGGCGGCCATGCCGACCCCCAGGATGCGGATCGGCCAGACCAGCGATTGACCGGCCAGCAGTCCGATCATCAGCCACATCGCGACCGCGACGGCTGTACCGGCCCACCAGAGTCGAGTCATATGGCGCGAGTTGTCGAATCGTTCCAACTGGCTCCGAACCCGCAACAGCAGAAAACTCAGTCGCGACTCGTCCATTGTGCTTACTCCCTTTCCCCTTCGACGGCCAATTGACTGGCCATCTGCTGATCGTACCTGGAGGCTAACCAGGTTTCCATGAGCAACACGGCGACGGCGCCGAACAGCAGCCATTGCCAGAGTCTCTGCCTCGATTCGACTTCGACCGCCAGCAAACGCGCGGTTTCTGGCGGAGATGCGGGTCCGGTCGACTTGGGCGTATCGTCCGTCGGCAACCATTCGGTCAGATCGACTGATGCCAGACGGCCCTCAGAACCGGCCACATTCACAGCCAGCTCCACCCGTTCACTCTCCCGCTGTAACACGTAGTTCCCCGGTTCGCTCAACAGTTCAGCGGGCAACTCGGTCGCCTTGCCCGACCACTCGGTACCAGCCGGATTCTTCACCGTCAACGTCGCATCCTCGGGCCAGCCCAAGTCGACCATCTTCAGCGGCTGCCCCACTTCGTACGACTGTAAGCTTCGTACCGCACCCACCGCTTCGTCGAGCAGCGCAGCGACCAGCGGCACAAACTTGCTCGACACGCCCAGCTGGCTCTGTTCGGGCTGCCAGCCAGCCGTCATCACCCAGCGTCTGGCCGGCCCAACTCGCTCTTCCCACAAAAACGGCGTGCCGTCGTCAAAGCTCGCCAACAGCGTCACAGCGGCCGGCACCAGCAACGGACTGCGATGCCAGAACCGAATCCGCGTGAAGTCGGCAAAACGAGCTTCGGCAAATCGCGCGAAGAGCGGATGGCGATAGTCAATCGTCTCCAAGATCAGATGAGGAGGTAGATCTCCGGCCGCTCCCGCTTTCCGCTCATCGCTCGCTTTCGTGCCCTCCGACAGCATCGGCGCCGTCCCCCAGGTGTATCCCCACAGCCGCACCTGCTCGGGACCCCATCCGCCCGCCGAATTCGGAGAAGTGTTCGATGTCGAGTCCAACAGATCAGTTGCTGTCGCGCCGGATCGGCCGGACGATGCTCGGCCTCCAGGGACCGACGGCTGGACGAGCAACAGCACATCGAGGCCACGCTGTTGAGCTCGCAGCACGGCGTCGAGCTGCAGCTGGTCAAGCGGTTCAGCTACCACCAGCAGGTCGAGCTCCCGCTGACCGACCGCCGGCCCCTGCCCTGGCAAAGCAGTGTCAGTGTATGTGGTTGTCGCTGTGTCACTGGCAGTGGCAGTTTTCGTGTCAGCGTCATTGTTTGCGTCATCGTTCGCTGAGGGCGAAGAAACTGAGGCCGGTGTCGCTCCGGAGGGTGTCGCTGCGGGCGAAGGCGCTGCCGAATCCGAGCCCGCGTTGGCCAGGCGCTGAGCGAGCTGGGCGGGAGCGATGGGCTGCACGTCACATTGCACTCCGCGCAGATCGGCCACGGCACGTCGGAAAAAATAGGCCGGTTCGTGCGGATCGTCGCCCTGCGACGAGGTGACGTACCCGACGGTCACCCGGCGCGGCAGGCGTGGCGCTACGAAAAACGTGTTACCGAACGGATCGCTGTCGCCACGAATCTCGAGTCGAGTGGCGACGGGCGGCCGGTCGGCTTTGATCATGGTCGGTTGACGCTGGTTTACGACCAGCGCAATCGGTTCACCGACTGGGCCTTCGGGGCCCTGCCACGTGGCGATGACGTTCAGTTCACGCTCGGCACCGGTGGCCGTGACTCGAATTGCTCCTGATGATTTGGTCTCGTCCTCAGCCGATTCAAGAACCCGCACCACGGCTTCTGACTGGGCCGGCGGTTCCACGGGGATCGCGTGACAGGTCAGGTTCTCAGGCCAAGCGAAATGCCGCAGCTCGTTCCACTGAGCCCCTTCCTGAAAATCACTGGCGATCCACAGTTCCGCCGGTCCCTGCTCGGCCTGCGCCGAGACTTGTTCAGCGACTTCGGTCACCGCTCCGGCCAGATCGGTCGCATACCAGCTGGGCTGCAAGTCCTCGATCGCCCGCCGAACGCTGGCCACATTGTCGCCGGCTGCCAGCTGAGCGGTGGGAGACGGAAAATCGACCAGCGTCATCCGACGTTCGTCAAAGGCGTACAGTGCCACTCGATCCTGAGGCTCGATCTCGCCGAGTTTGTTCAGCAGCTGCTGTTGCAACCGGTCCCACATTCCCTGTCGCCGCAGGCTGGCGCTGGTGTCGACCAGGATGGCAACATGACGGCCGGGCGAATCGAGCTGCACGACGGGCGATTCGGATCGCCAGAAGGGCCGCGCGAAGGCTGCGACAATGGCGGTGAACGCCGCCAGACGCAACAGCAATAACAGTGGATGCTGCAATCGGCTCCGCCGCTGGACCTGTGGCGGGTTCGGACGCAGAAACATCAGCGTCGAAAAATACTGCTGACCTTGCGGCGTGCGGCGAATCAGATGGACGATCAGCGGAGCGGCCAGTCCAGCGGCGGCGAACAGGAACCAGGGTGCCAGCCAGCTCATCTCGCCCCCCTTGTCCGCGTCCCGCGAGCACCGCCGTAGTTGCCGAAGCGATTGACGAATTCCATCAGCACTCCGTCCAGCGGGTGGGCGGTCGACACCGCATGCAAAGCGATCCCGCGCGTGTCGGCCAGATTCCGCAAAGCGGCTTCGTGTTCAGCCAGCCGGCGTTGATAGGCTTCGCGCTGCAAATCGGGTCGCACGTACACTCTTTCGCCAGTTTCCATGTCCTCATACTGAGCTGCTTTGCCAAGCGACAAGTCCCGTTCGGCCGGATCGAGTACCCAGAACAGCTGCACGGATTGGCGTCGAGCGGCCAGCAGCGACAGCGGCCTGGCGAGCTGCTCGAGCGGCGTCAGGAAGTCCGAGACGACAACCACCGTAGTGCGTGGCGGAACCAGCCGCGCAACTTCGTCCAGCGGCGCCACGAGGTTGGTGTGCGGAGTTTGAGACGTTCGTTCGAGCGTCATCAACAGACGCCGCCAGTGCCCCGGCCGATAGCGGCTTGGCAACATCTCTCGATGCTGCTCGTCGGTCGTAATCAGCCCCACCGCGTCGCGGCGCAAAGTCAAGTAATACGACAGCGTCGCAATCAACGTGCGGGCATAGTCGGCCTTGGTATACGAGCCGGAACCGAAATCCATGCTGCGGGAGACGTCGAGCACAAACATGCAGCGCAGGTTCGTCTCGTCCTCAAAACGCCTAACGTAGTAGCGATCCGTGCGAGCAAAGACCTTCCAGTCCATGTACCGCGGATCGTCGCCCATGACGTAGTTGCGATACTCGCTGAACTCAACCGAGAACCCATGCCGTACGCTCCGGTGCAACCCGCGCACGTAGCCATCCATGGCCATCCGAGCCCGCAGCTCGAGCGACTTGATGCGCATCAGCGCTTCCGTATCGACCCAACGGCTCCCCGAACGGATCGAACCGCCGTCGGTCGTCGTTGTTCGCGTACTGGATTGGTCAGGAGTCACTGTCATGGACGTTTACTTTTTGGTGACCGGCGGAGCAATCGCTTCTCGCAATCGGCGAATGACTTGAGCTGAGTCGATGCCGTCAGCCTCCGCTCGGTAGCTGACCAGAATGCGGTGTCGGAACGTCGGCAGGAGCAACGCGTCGAGATCGTCCAACTGGACGTGCAGCCGTCCATGCAGCAGGGCTCGCGTCTTGGCTCCGAGCACGAGGAACTGAGCCGCACGGGTACCGGCCCCCCAGCTGACCCACTCCTGCACGAACTCAGGCGCCTGCGGACGCCCCGGACGGCTCGCCGCCGCCAGCCGCACCGCGTATCGGACCAGATCCTCGGCGATCGGCACCTTGCGGACCAGCTCATGGAATCGCAACACGTCCTCGCCCGTAAAGAGAGCCTCGATCGGCTCGGCCTTGCGCGACGTCGTCTGCGTCACCACGGCGACTTCATCGTTCTCATCCAGATAGTCGATGTGGATGTTGAACATGAATCGATCGAGTTGCGCTTCGGGAAGCGGGTACGTCCCTTCCATCTCGATCGGATTCTGAGTCGCCAGGACGAAGAACGGCGGCTCCAGCGGATAGGTCACGCCCGCCGCAGTGACCTGCTGCTCCTGCATGGATTCGAGCAGCGCGGCCTGAGTCTTCGGAGGCGTGCGGTTAATTTCGTCGGCCAAGATCACGTTGGCGAAAACCGGCCCGGGAACGAATCGCAACTGACGCCCGCCCGTCGCATCGTCACTGAGGATCTCCGTTCCGGTGATGTCGGCCGGCATCAGATCCGGCGTGAACTGAATGCGCCGAAACTTCAGATGAAAGATCTGAGCAATGCTGCGGACCAGCAACGTCTTGGCCAAGCCGGGGGCACCGGTCAGCAATCCGTGACCGCCCGAGAAGAGACAGATCAGCATCTGCTCGATCACGTCCTCCTGCCCGACAATCACCTTGCTCAGCTGCTGGATGACTCGTTCGCGAGCGTTGCCAAATTGCTGGACCACCGCGCTCAACGATTCTGCATCCAATCCACTCGACGCACCCCCAGGTGCACCGTTTGATCCGTCCGGCGATTCGTTCGACATGCGATCTCCCATCACGGTGCTGGACAATTTATTGACCTCAAGTTGCTCTCTCGTCGCCCCCACCCACAACGGTCGCGTGCCGAACATGCAATCCGTCCACGCGGCAGCCGCAGGCCGCCAGTCCGCGGCCGGTCAGGCACACGCGATCAGTGAGTCATGGCATAGACAACGATATTAATCCCCAACGGATACGACCACTTCTCAGAAAACTCACGAAAATATTCCGGATCCAACCCCTCACGTTCCCAGCCGTCCCCCAAGTCGGTGTTGTGACAGATGATGGCCATCATCCGCCCCTTCGAGTCGAAGACGCCCTTGTAGTGCGGCACATCGGCGTCCCACCGCTCGGTCCGCGCGCCTCCCCACCAGGCATGAATGCTGGGAACCTGTGGCTTTTCCTTCAGATCGTACACCATGTGAAATATCTTGTGGTCCAGCTCCAGCTCGACCGGCTCGTGCTCCGGCTCCGGCAGGACCCGCTTCAAGTTGCTGTAAAACTCGCGGTATTCATCCTCACCCCAGAAATCGTCGACCATCATGAAACCGCCCTGCAGCAGGTACTTGCGCAGCCCGGCGACTTCGGATTCGGTCAACGCCATGGCACCCGGTTCAATCACGTACAGAAACGGATACTCCAACAACCGCGGATCGTCGAGGTCGAGGATCAGCCCGTCCGGGTCGGTGCGGAGCGAGGTGAGTTCCTGCAGCCGGTACGAAAAATTCAAATCGCTGTCCGGATAATCGGTTTGCCACTTGTCGCGCCAACCGGCGGAGGTGTACCGTCCTCGCACGAACGTAAAGACGTCGCGACGGTGGCGGCGATCGACCTGCCAATCCGGCACACCGTTCCGCGGATCGCTCGATTCCTCGTACCGATTGCGGTAACCCCGATTGCGCCGACGCTGACCGTACTGCCCCCACACCACTTCGCCCGCCACGTACATCAACAGCAGGCCCACCACGACTCCGATCCCGATTCGCGAAGATCGTATGGCAGCCAGCAGTTTGTGTCCCATGGCCATGCCCGTCCTGGGGTTAAGGTCGTTCCGTTGGTGGAGTCGTACTCGACGATTCTGTCTCAGTTGTATCAGTTGCCGTGTTCTCGGACGATGTTTGCCCTGGCGCTGCTTTCTGCGGCGCAGTTGTCTCGGGTAGCGTCGGCGGTGATCCAGGTGGCGTCGCGGCAGGAGCCCCTGCGCCGGAGCCGGGAGACTCGTCGGGGAGTGTTGGATCGACAGGGTCCGACGCGGCCGGATCGGCGGACTGGATCTCCAGCAACAGTTTCAACGCCGAACGGTAGCGAGGGGCGAGTTCCAGAGCCTGCAGGACGTGCCGTTTCGATTCCTTGACGTCCATCGGACGCCAAGTCTCGGCCAGTTCCAGATGGATGGCGGCCGGATCGAGCGGGGCCAGTTCCAGCTGAGCCAGCAGCTCCTGAATCAGCTCGACCGGCATCTGCTGATCGCGATACTGATCGGCCAGGACTTCGCGAGCCGCGCTGATGAACGGATTGATCTGGAGGATCTCGGCGGCCCAGCGACGAGCGGCTTCGGTGTCTCCTTGGGGTCGTTCGGCCGTCGGCGTGCGAGCCAGCTCGAGCAACCGCAACCGGACGTCGAGTGCATCGCCATTGTGAGCCGCGATATCGGCCAGCAGAGCCTGCTCCTGATCCATTTCTTGCCGGCGGCGATGGAGCCGGACCAGCTCGAGGCGGGCACTGGTGGCGCCGGAATCTTCGGGACACAGCTCAACCAGCTGACGCCAGATCTGCTCGGCTTCCGCCTGGCGCTCGGTTTCGGGCTTGGGCGCTGGCTCGGGAGCTATCCCTTCGCGAGGACCAGTGGCCAGGATTCCGGCTAAGCGCTGGAGCGCCCAGAAGTTCTTGGGATGCTCGACCAGGAACGCCCGCAGTGCCGCTTCGTCCTTGGTCTCTTCGGGAAGCTCGGTCCAGTCGGCCGCGGCACCGTACTTTTCGACCGTGCGGCGAGCGTACTCAGCGAACTCGCGGTCGACGTACTCGCTGGCGCCGACATAACGCGTCAGCACTTCTTCGATCGACAGACCGAGCCCCAGGTCGTCGAGGATCTTATTGAGCGTCTGGCGGCCGTGGGTTTCGATCAGCCATTGCACGACCAGGGACGATTCGTAATACGCAAATTGCAGGTGCTCGGGACTGGCCGGATTCAAAAACGCCGCGCTGAGCTTGCTGACCGGCACAAAGTCCTTGCCCAACATCATCTGTCGGGTGCGAGGTGTGAGGCGCTGGCCCCACAACCCGCTCGCTTCCCGCTCTTCGTACACGCTGATCCCTTCACTCAACCAGCGTGGCATCTTGTTGTTCGTCTTGTTCAGTGTCACGACGTGGCAGAATTCGTGCCAGAGTGTTGCCTGCCAGTTGGTCGCCTCTTCGGGCCGTTCCGAGGGACTGTTGGCAGTGATCACGTTGCCAAAGCAAACGCCGAGAAAACCTTCGCCGCCGGGGAGCCCGAACGTGCGGATTGCGAAATCGGCCTGTCGCGGGAAGATCTCGACCAGCACCGGCTGACGTAACTGCACATGGTACTTGGCTGACAGTTCCGAGCGGGCTCGTTCCAGCAGATGCTGAGCGTATGCGCCGAAAATGCGAGACTCGCGCGGGTCCATGCGAACCATCACGCCGTCGCCGTAGCGAGTGTTGAATCTCGCCACACGCCCCCGCAGCTCGGTCAGGTTGTAGGCGAGTACCTGATACGGATCGGATTCATACACCGATTCGGCCAGCTGCCAGCCTTCGTCCTCCTGACCCAATCGCAGCAGATCCTGGCTCAACTGCAGTCGAGCGGGGAGGTAATCGGGGGCCTTGTCGAGAGCTCGGCGCTGATGAGCGGCTCCTTCGGCAAAGCGGTACTTGCGGGAGAGTTCGCGGCCGAGCACATAATCGACTTCGGGATTCGTCGACCACGGCTCACACGCCTTCTCATACGCGGCTCGCTCGTCGTCGGCTTTGTTCCGCAGGTGAGCGATCACGGCGCGATAGGTCCACATCAGCGGATGATGCGGATTCAGCTGTTCCACGACCTTTAAGGCCTCGAGGGCTTCGTCGTAGTTCTCGGCCGCGATGTGCTGCTGAGTGGCCAGCAACAAGGCGGGAACGAATTGCGGGTTGGCCTTCAGAGCGGCTTCGAGTGCCGCGCGCAGCTGCTTTTCGTCGCTGGAGGCAAACGATTGAGCCAGACCGAAGTGGGCCTGGGGGTTCGATGAGTCGACTCGCACGGCCTGCTGGAATGCGTCAGCGGCCATGGCAAAGTCCTGTTTGGCCAGAGCCAGTCGACCGATCGCCAGGTGAATGTCGGCGACTCCGTCGTTCTCTTTTTGCAGCGGCCGCAGGATGCGATCGAGAACCAGCTTCGGGTCGGCGCCGCGAGCCAGCAGCAGCTCGGCCATCACCAGCTGCGAATTGATGTCGCGATAACGCCAGGGCGACTGACGCAACATTGCTTCGATTTCGGATTCCATCTCCCGTGCGTCGTCGGGTCGATTGTGCATTCGACGGACATCGCGGCCGATCCAGTGCAGCACCAGACTCTCCGGGTGCCGCTCGAGGGCTCGATCGAGCAGCTCGTCGGCGTCGGTGTACAAACCAAGCTCCAGCTGGGACCGCAGTGCGAAGTCCCACCAGCTGACTCCGTCATCCCCCTGCTCGATCGCGTCCAGGCTCGTCTCCAGACACTCCTCGTACTTGCCTGCCTTGAACAATTCCTCGCCTTCGCTCAAGAGGGCCGTGCTCTGCGCCAGGACCGGCGCGACGGCCAATAGCAGGCAAGCGAAAAGAACTGCTGGGGCGGTTCGAGCGATGAACTGGCTGAGACCACTTAGCTGCCGCTGGCCGATCCGGCCCGAGATTGGCTGACCGTTCCGGCCCGACATCCTGTGCCGACTCCTGCTGAGCGTGGGGAGGGGCCAATTCATGGGCAAAGGTGGAGTTGTGTGAAAGGATCGGTCGAGCGGGACGGGTTGAGGTTCGCGTTTTGTGGTGGCAGGCGGTCGACTCCGGGCCGGTCGGACTCGGCGACTGGGCGCAGCACGAGCCTGGCGGTGCGCGGCCCCGTCTTGGGTACGCATTCAGTGCACCAGTTTCAACACTGGCGGGCCGCAGCCGAGGTCGCCAGCCGAGGTCGCCAGCCAAGGTCGCCAGCCGAGGTCCACTGACGGCGGACCCCGTGTCTGGCATTCTAGTCCAGCCGACCGGCCGGGGCCATTGCCGATCTTGCGCCCCAGGGTTACTGTGTCCGAGGGGTCCGCACCGCTGCTCCCGGGTCGATTCTGCTGGTCAGAGTCCGACTTCGCTTCGCCGAAGGACGCCCATCGGCTCGTACAGCGGCGACGGTGGCCCGCTCGAACGGCGGCCGAAGGGCCAGCCCCCTGAATGGCGTCGCCGGAAAGGGTGTCCGTGCCGGCTAGTCGAGGCCGGCAGCCGAATTCCACCTCGGCGGGGGACGGAAAGTCGTATGTCCCCGGGACACGAATCAACACAACTATTGAACGGAGGAGATGGCAACCATGGCAGAATCTAGTGAAGCGATCATTGAGCTGTTGAAGTCGGCCTACTGCATGGAGCTGGAGACCGTCATGAACTATCTGGCCAACAGCACGAATCTGGACGGCATCCGGGCTGAGGAGATCAAGAAGTCGCTGGCAGCCGATGTGACCGGCGAGATCGGTCACGCCCAGCAGCTTGCTCAGCGCATCAAGCAGCTAGGTGGGCTCGTTCCTGGTTCGGCCGCCGTGAAGATCGGCTCACAGATCCAGCCCCCGGACGACACCACCGACGTCGTGGGGGTGATCAAGTCGGTAATCAAGGCCGAAGAGGATGCCTGTGCCCACTACAAGAAGATCATTCGGGCCTGCGAGGGTGAAGACTATGTGACTCAAGACCTGGCGATCACGCTGCTGGGTGACGAAGAGGGGCACCTGGTGCTGTTTCGCGGCTTCTTGAAGGAATACGCCAAGCAGTAACGGCGGACCGACATGATCCTCGATCAACTCAACCTGCTCGGCCGCTATGCTTCGCTGCATCCAGGGTTTGCGGCTGCGCAGGTTGAGCTTGAGCGCATGTTGGCTCAGCCACCCGACGATGGCCGCTATGGGATCGACGGCGAGCGACTGTTGGTGATTGTGGCTCGCGATCAGGGGCGAGGTCGTGCCGCATCGCCGCTGGAATTCCATCGCCGCTACATCGACATCCAGGTCGTGCTGGAAGGGTGCGAAGAGATTGGCTGGCGTCCTCTGGCCGACTGTCGGCAGCTGCAGCAACCTTACGACGACGCGCGCGATATCGGCTTCTACGCTGACCGCCCCGACACGTGGCTCTCACTCCCTCGCGGCTCGTTCGCCATCTTTTACCCCGACGACGCTCACGCCCCGCTGGCCACGGAAACTCGTGTGACCAAGGCCGTTGCGAAGGTGGCCGTGGAGTGGTGAGCGGATCGTGTTGGTGAGAGCGAAGTGGAAGCAGCGGGTTGGGACCGCACCGGGATAAGCACGGCGATAAGTACGGCGTCGAGACGAGGCAGATCAATGTCGATCAAGTCTTTCGAGCCGAACCGAGACAACTGACTGTGGGACACAACGACTGATGGAATATCCGGCCGTAACGCTCAGGGCTGAAAAGCGAGGAACCTTTCTGGCGAGGCACCCATGGGTGCTCGACAAGTCGCTGCAGGCGACCCCGGCGGGGATGAGCCCCGGTGAGGTAATTGATCTGGTGACGCCTGACGGACGCTGGATGGCCCGCGGCGTGTGGAATGGTCATAGCCGCATTCGGGTACGGCTCTACAGCTGGGACCCTCAACAGGCCCTGGATGCCGGCTACTGGCACGCTCAGCTGGCTCAAGCGGTGGGGCTGCGGCGACAGCTCGGTTTGATCGGACCCCGTCAGGCGACACGACTGGTCTTCAGCGAAGGGGATGGGCTGAGCGGTCTGATTGTCGACCAATACGCCGGGTACTTGGTGGTGCAGTACACGGCCTTGGCGATGCAGCAGCGTGCTGAGCTGATCGTGCCGTGGTTGATCGAACACCTGCAGCCGACGGCCATTCAGGTCCGCATTGACCAGCGGACCGCGAAGGCCGAGGGGATGGAGGCGGGGCAGAACTGGGTCTATGGCACACCGCCCGAGGGACCGGTCGAGTTTGATGAGCACGGTGTGCGGCTGCAGGTCGATCTGAACGAAAGCCAGAAGACCGGGTATTACGTCGACCAACGAGACAATCGGCGTGAAGCGGCCCGGTATGTGGCTGGCAAGCGAGTGCTGGATGTCTGCACCTACGTGGGCGGATTCGCGTTGGCGGCCGGGCGGGCCGGGGCCGCTGAGGTGCTGGGGATCGATTCCAGCCAGCGAGCGGTCGACGCGGCTCGGCAGCACGCCGAACTGAACGAGTTGCCGCAAGTGCGATTCGAAACGGGCGAGATGTTTGAGCGGTTGGAGGGGTTTCGTGTCGAGCGTCGGCGGTTCGACGTGATTGTGCTCGATCCACCCCGCTTTGCCGGAAGCCGCCAGGCGTTGCGGCAGGCGCTGCAGGCCTACCATCGGCTGAACCGGCTGGCGGTGGAGCTGTTGGAGCCGGGCGGAATTCTGGTGACTTGCAGCTGTTCGGGGCTGGTGACGCGTGAGGATTTCCGCCAGATGCTGGTCGGCGTGGCTCGCAAATGCCACCGCGACCTGCAGCTGCTGGACCAGCGAGGCGCCGGCCCCGACCACCCAGTCCGACTCTCCTGCCCCGAAACCGAATACCTCAAGTGCTTCATCCTCCGCGCCTAAGAGGTCGCACCTACCTCCCACGAGGTCGCACCTACCTCCCACGAGGTCGCACGTACCTCCACGGAGGTCGCACGTACCTCCCGGCTCTGCTAGCAGCCTAGAGCTGGCGCGGCTACTCACGCGATTGCCAGAAAGCAGCGCAAACTGGGCTAGATAGAGAGCGCCACACCTACCGCTCGCACGGCGCTAGTTAGCGGAGCTGCTTGAACTTAAGCGAGAACCCCGTGCATCGCCCAAGCTGCTAGCACCCCACGGAGGTCGCACGTACCTCCACGGAGGTCGCACGTACCTCCACGGAGGTCGCACGTACCTCCACGGAGGTCGCACGTACCTCCCGGCTCTGCTAGCAGCCTGGAGCTGGCACGGCTGCTCACGCGAGGCATCAAGCCGCGCAAGCTGGGCCAGCCAGAGAACGCTGCACCTACCGCTCGCACGGCGCAAGTCGGCGGCGCCGGCTGAGCTGGAGCGAGAAGCAGTCGCAGCCACTGAGCTGCTAGCAGATCGCGGAGGTAGGTGCGACCTCCGCGGAGGTACGTGCGACCTCGTTGAGCTGCTAGCAGCTTGGGGCTGGCACTGCCGCTCGCGTAATTGGCCGGAATGAGCGCGGGTTGAACTGTCTGAAGAACGCTGCACCTACCGCTCGCACGGCGCAAAGTCGCGGCGCCGGTTAAGCTGGAGCGAGAAGCTAGTGCGGCCACTGAGCTGCTAGCAGTTCGCGGAGGTACGTGCGACCTCCGCGGAGGTCGCACCTACCTCTCATCGCAGCTAGCAGTCCAAAGCTCGCACTGCCTGCTCACGCGACGGCATCAAGCCGCGCAAACTGGGCCAGCCAGAAAGCGCCACACCTACCGCTCGCACGGCGCAAGGCAGCGGAGCTGCTTGAACTTAAGCGAGCCCCCCGTGCATCTCCCAAGCTGCTAGCACCCCACGGAGGTCGCACGTACCTCCACGGAGGTCGCACGTACCTCCACGGAGGTCGCACCTACCTCCCGGCTCTGCTAGCAGCCTGGAGCTGGCACGGCTGCTCACGCGACGGCCATCAAGCCACACAAGCTAGGTCAGTTAGAGAACGCTGCACCTGCCGCTCGGACGGGGCAATTCGGTGGCACCGGTCGACTTGCAGCGATGAGCAGGCGCAGCGGGTGAACTGCTAGCAGCTCGCGGAGGTAGGTGCGACCTCGCGGAACTGCTAGCAGCTTGGGATTAGCATTGCCGCCCGAAACGAGCGCAGGTTGAACTGCCTGGAGAACGCCACACCTGCCGCTCGGACGGGGCAATTCGGCGGCACCGGTCGACTTGCAGCAATGTGCCGGCGCAGCGGGTGAGCTGCTAGCAGATCGCGGAGGTACGTGCGACCTCCGCGGAGGTAGGTGCGACCTCGGGGTCAGTCGAGCTGGCGGAGGAGGTCGATGATCTGGTCGTGGACTTGCGGGGACGTGCGCACGGCCACGCCGCGGAATCGGTTCGTGGTCACAAACCGGACCTGGTCGGTCGAGCCATTCGTCGCGTCGGGTTGCCCGAATCGCTCGGGATCGACCATTTTGATCAACGAGATCAGCTCCGACATGTCCGTATTCGCCTCCATCGACGCTGGCACACGATAGAACCGAATCTCGGAGATGTCGTTCGCCTTATCTTCGCTGGTAATCCGCAACACCTCATCCGATACCACCGCCTGCATCTGCAGCGGCTGGAGAATGTGCTTGAGCGCTGATCGAGCCGAAACGCCGCTGACACGAATCGTCACGGGGGTTTCGAGCGTCATGCCGATATCCTCCAGCGCCCCAGTATCAATCACCAGCGAAATATTTCCCGCAGTGCTGTTGAGCCGTTCGTGCACGTAGTTCAACACGTCCGACAGCGGCGCGTTGCTGAAATCGACTTCCATCGGCGCCTCCAGCGCAAACCGAATGCGCCGTACCGAATCGTTCTGGACGCCCACTTCCAAACCACTTGGCCCGGGCCCCATCCCGGCCATCATCCCACCACCGCCACCAATCATCCCCGGAGTACCAGGCATGCCTCCACCAGTACTGGCGGAACCCACGCCGCCCCCTGCCATCGAGCCGACACCGTACGCGGCACCCGGCGCCGCAACTCCACCTGGCGCTGCACCGCCCCCCGGGGGAGCGACACCAAATCCGCTACCCGCACCGCCGCCGACGCCTCCTCCGCCAGCTGCACCGGCCCCATCGGCGGCACCAGCAGCAAACGGATCGCCGCCGCCCGACTCGGCTCCGGCCACCGAGACGGACGTAGCGGCACCGTTTTCGGTCGACGCTTCCGGCACCGCGACCACCTCGGCCGGGACGGTCCCCGCACCTGCCGAGCCAGTTCCCTGCTCCTGTCCTCGAGCCGACCCCAGGCCGGCCACGGCCAACATCATCGAACCGGCCGCGACCGCCGGTGCTGCCCACATCGCCGTCTTGCGAATTGCCATCTGCCAGATCTCCTGTTCCACCAGTTCTCGAACGGATTGACTCACCACCGATTCCCCACCGCCGACCGGCCCCCAGCGTCCCGATCCGGCGGCCGACACGGCCAGCTCGATCAGCCGTCCGGCCGGCATGGCCAGGCACTCCTGCGCTCCACTCAGCAAAGCCAGGGCCGCACCGAGCGAAACTCCTTGACGAGCCAAGCGAAACCGGAGCTGAGTCCGGGCCCGCTTCAGCCGCCCTTCGACGGCCGCCTCAGTCAACTTCAACCGCTCGGCCACCTCCAGGTTCGACAGATCGAGCTGATAGCGGAGCAGCACGGGGACGCGCAGCGATTCCGGCAGACGCTGAATCTCGTCGTCCAGTATCTCCTGCTCGTAATCCCGCGAGAGCCGTTCCAGCGGATTGTCCTCATCCGGCACATCGATCAACAGCTGATGGCTCATCCGCCGTGCCTCCCGTCGCTGGACCCGCCAGGCGATTCGATAGGCGACTCCATAGAGCCAGCTGGCGATCACCTCCCGCTGACGAATCGTCGACGCTCGCTGAGCCAGCGTCAGAAACGTCGACTGATAAGCATCTTCGGCCAGCTGCTGGTGCCTCAAGACGCGCCGGCAGACCCCCAGCACCAGGGCGTGATAGCGAGTGACCAGCAATCGAAACGCCGGCTCATCTCCGGTCCGCAAGAACCGGTGGATCAGCTCCGCATCCGACTGGCCACATACCTCAATCGGCGGCCGCAATCGCTGGTCGTCCACCCCACCCCTCCTCGTCCGTTTGCCTGTCCTAGCATCATAGTCTCCCCATCTCGGCCCAGCAGGCGCGAAAAACGGGTGGGGCGACACTATTTCTGGCCGCCTAGCAGACCGCTGTCCAAACTGTCGGCTGGTATCGCCAGGGCCATCCAGCCGGTAAAGTGGGCGTCCAGACGGGAGGGCCGACGATGAACCGAACACGATTCTGGATGTGGGGAGTGACGTTGACGCTGGTCACCTTAACCGGGCCAGCGCACGGAGAAGGACTGGAGTTCGCACCACAGGAGCTGCCGACGAAGCTCGACATCGGCTATGCCGTGAAGATGGTCGATATCAACGCCGACCAGCGGCTCGACATCGCCATCGTCGACAAACACCGTGTCGTCTGGCTGCAGAATCCCGACTGGAAAGAGCACCTGCTGCTGGCCGGTCAGACCAAGCCCGACAACGTCTGTTTTGATTTCGCCGATATCGACGGCGACGGACGGCTCGACATGGCCCTCGGCGCCGACTGGACGCTGAACACCCAGTCGGGCGGTAAGCTCTACTGGGCCCGTCAGGGTGAACGTCCCGCAGAACCATGGCAGCTGCACGACATCGGCGAAGAACCGACCGTGCATCGTTTGCGGCTGGTCGATCTGAACCGCGACCAGCGTCCCGAGCTGCTCGTCCTGCCACTCCTCGGCCGCAACTCCACTCGCCCCAACTTCGCCGAATCAACGGTCCGCTTCCTCAGCTATCCCCTGCCAGCCGATCCCACCAATCCGGCTCAGTGGCAACCGCAAGTGCTCAACGACCAACTGCACGTCACCCACAACTTCTGGCCCGATGATCTCGACGGCGACGGACAGATTGATCTGCTGGTCGTCAGCTTTGAAGGAGTCACCTGGCTGCGTCCCACGGCGTCGGGTGGCTGGTCGGCCGTGCGGATCGGCGAAGGGAACCAGCAGACCTCACCGAACCGCGGGTCGAGCGAGATCAAGCTGGGACGGCTCAGCGGCCGCCGACCCTACATCGCGACGATTGAACCGTGGCACGGACATCAGGTCGTCGTCTACCGTCCGTCCGGCGAACAGCTCGACCAGCCCTGGCACCGCGAAGTGCTCGACGAACAACTGCAATGGGGCCACGCCGTCTGGTGCACCAATCTCGATCAGGATGAAGACCAGGAACTGGTGATCGGCGTCCGCGATTCGCTGAACGAAGCCAACCCATGCGGCTTGCGAATCTACGATCCGCAGACCAGCGGCGAGTCAACTCAGTGGCAGCGAACGCTGATCGACCCGGCCGGCGTGAACATCGAGGACCTGGCAGCCGGCGATCTGGACGGCGACGGCCGCACCGATATCGTGGCCGTCGGTCGCCAATCGCATAACGTCCGCATCTACTGGAACCGGACAACTCCCTGACCAAGACGGGTGGAGCTGCGGAGAGGCAGTGAGCGCGGAGAGCGCGGAGCTGAAGAGTTTTTTCAACTTGGCCCGGCTCCGCTGCGCTCAGCCGCAACCAAACTGTTGATGACCTTCCTGTCGGTCCGCAGCGTTCTGCTCAAGAACTTTGGCGAGTGGGCCGACACCACGACTCGCCAGATCCGGTCAGCGGTGGAGGCGCGGGCCGATCCATTGGGGATGCAGGTCAGATATCTCCGCAGTCCGGCCATCAACAAGGAAGCCTACGTCCAGGACATCCTGGCCGAACGAGGAGTACTACGGGTCGATGGAAGAGAGTGAGTGGGCCACCGATGTCATGTCAGCAGCATGAAAATCCTCGCGCCGCTGCCAGAAGTTCACGGTTAGCAGTGCGGAGGCAGCCGGGACGGCCGCACCACAACGGGAGGAGGAGGACGCGGAGGCAGGCGGGACGGCCGCACCACAGAGGGAGGAGGAGGGACGCTGAGGCAGGCGGGACGCCCGCACCACAGAGGGAGGAGGAGGATGCGGAGGCAGGCGGGACGCCCGCACCACAATGGGAGGAGGAGGAACGCGGAGGCAGGCGGGACGCCTGCACCACAATTCGGACTGGGGACAAAAAAACCCTCCCGAGGCATGGACCTCGGAAGGGTCGTCAAGTAATGCAGGAAATGTCAGAAACGACAAAATTACACGAATTGGCGTCAACTGATAATCAAGGTTGGGTCAGCCTGCGAGCAGAGGACGATTGGAATCGGGCGAGCCGGCCGACATCGCTCGCCCATCGCTGACTACCAGGCGGATCTTGCATCGTGCACCTCCCTTTGGAAGCGACTCTGTTCACGACCAACGCTCTACATTCTGGTTTACCTTGTGCCCGGAGTCGATTCAATCTTTTTGTGTGCGGCGTCGCGCAGTTTTTGGGAGATCGCGCGGCGGAAGTGCGCGTTGTGCGGCTGAGTGAAACTTTGCGGAGCGGCCGAACCGATCCGGGGCCAATCGCCGGCCGGCCTGGTACAGCGCAATAAAAAAACCTGCTCATTGCTGAGCAGGTTTCGCCTCTTCTCGACATCCAATCTTCCGCGTGATCGCTGGTCCGGACTCGGTTCATTTCCCCCGAGGGCCAGGGTGCGCCTCGTGATCAGCGACACCGTCTGTGAGTTCGCTACTTGCCGTGTTTGTTCACAGTTCGATGTGGGGACCTGGGCGACCTGGCCATTGAGGAGTTAGTTCCGCTGAGGGTTTAGTAGTGAGCCGAAGCCCCGGTGTCGAGGTTCCCCACCATGTGCAGGTGGTTGTGGTCGATGTAGAGCACTTCGACCGAATCCTGATCCTCCAGGGTATGGGGGACCGGCCAGCCGACGCGAGTGGTCTCGGTGAAGTAGACCGTGCACTTGTAGTGAGCATGGTGGAGCTGAACGGGTCCGACCATCGGCATCACGCGAGGCGGATCGACGTAGTCGGCGATCAGATCCTTCACGATGCGGACGTTGTTCCGCTGAACCTCATTCAGACACGGGAACCCGCCTTCGACCGGATGGCTTCGTTCCAGAGCTCGAATGATTTCGTCGTCGCTGGGCGGATCGAGAGCGGCCGTCGGCGCTCCATGCTGGATGGGCCCCATGATCGGCACCCGATCATAACGCTCGTGGTCGTGAAATTCGTTTTCCTGCATCTTCTGCTTGTAAGGGCTGATCGGAATCGGGATCGCAAAGATCCCCAAGAACGGGCCGCCGCCGGCCGTACAGCCGACGCCGGACAGGAGGGCTACTCCCAATGTCAGGCCCGCCACGCGACGTAATGCTTGATACAACATGAAAGGGATCCTCAGCTTCTAGGACATCAGCTCGCTGCGGGATCTGAAACTCACGGCCGAGCCCGCGGCAAGTAGCGATTGAAGTTCCTGTGGAGATAGTTATCGCGTGAAAATAGTCCGAACTTGCGGCTTTTTCCGAATATGCCGGAAATTCGCTCGGCACCTGCTAGCAAAAAACAAGGCCCGGTCTGACGGCAGACCGGGCCTTGGTGTGGTTCGTCTTCAGCTGCAGGAGCTGCTCAGGCCAGATTTACTTGGCCTTGAAGTCCAGCCACCACCAGCCGTCATCCCATTCGAGCATGACTTTGCGCCAGCCGAGCGGAACTTGGGGGTAGGGATAGAACGGTCCGATGTACGGCCAGGCCGTAGCCGAGTACTGCGTCGGATACGAGACGGCTCCGTAGTTCGGATACGCTGCGTAGCTGGGCCAAGCGTAGCCGGGCATCTGAGCGTTGTCGTAGGCCAAGCCTGAGCCACCGCCGTAGACACCGCCGTAGCCGCCAGCACCGGCGCCGAGCGACGAGGACTGCATCGGAACCGGGTCACCGCCGTAGTACGAGCCGCCGTCGACGACTTCACCGCCGACATAGCTGTCACCAGCATAGCCTTCACCGATCGGACCGCCCTCGACGATGCTTTCACCACCAGCCAAGCTCGCCGCTGCCGGCGAGTTGTAGCTGGCAGCCGCCGCATACGGACGCGGAGCGCCCGAGCGAGGAGCCGCGGCACGCAAAGCGACCGGGCGATTGTTCGCCACCTTCTGGTAGGCCGGCCGCAGCGCCGTCGAAGCGGGCTGACGCAGCACCGGCTGCTGAGCCGGCTGCTGAACCGGCTGAGCCAGTCCGTTGCCGATCTGAGCGTTAGCCAGCTGAGCGTTGCCGTAGCTGGCGTAAGTCAGATTGGCGGGGACGACCTGCTGAGGCAGCGGAGCGGGCACATTCCGCACTTCCAGGTCGTTCACCACCAGCTGCACGCCGGGCACTCGCCGAGCAATCTCCAGAGCTAAAGTCGCCTGCTCTCGGCTGGCCACATCGCCCAACATTGTCACCGTCCCCTGCTCAACCTGCACGCCAATGTTAAAGCCTTGCAGATTGGCAGCTTCCTGTTGCCCGCGCAGCTGACCAATGATCTGCTGTGCAATCTGGGCGTCATTGGCGCGCAACGGTGTCGCGCCAGTGGCAACCGCAATGGTTGCCAGCAAAGCCGCCATGAAATGTTTCATGGGTCCCCCCTCCTGAGAAACGTTGATCCTTCCTTGAGCAAGTCGGTTGATCTTGCCCGCCGACGGAACTAGCGCTGCCGACAGCTCAAATCGACGACCCCAATCTCATTTCGTCGACCTGAACGGAATTGCGTCGGACCAGCGGCAGTACCTGAGCGAACAAGTAAACTGCTTACTGTCATTCCCGCACCGATGCCACGAGTGCAAGGTGCTTCTAAGTATGTTTTCGGCACACGACCGTACCGACCGGAAGGATTTTTTCGCTTTTACCGCAGGTGACCATTCTGCCAACGCTAGCTCGTTGACTCAGGGCCCTGCCAGGCAGCGCCGACGACCATCGTCGCGAACGTGGTCCCCGTCACAATCCACCACGGACTGCAAATGCCGACGCCACAAAAGAGGACGCCGGCCACACTTAGCAAACAGATGAAGTATCCCAGCTGCAGCACCGTCGGAGACGTGCTCCGCAAACTCAGCCGCCCCAGACAGAGTCCGAACAAGCCCAGGAGCTGAATCAGCCACATGCCGCACTCGGCGGAATAAGCGTCAGAAACCATGGACAGTCGCCTCGAAAGTAGACCGGATCTGCGGGCCAGAAGTGCGAGAAGGCTTGTACGTCCTGGCTACCGTGGCGACAAGTCCAAACTGACGCGAAATGTCTGCAAGTCGACCGTCAGTCGTGGCGATCTATGATAGCAGCGAGCTGACCAACTCGTTCCAGACTTCAAACGAACGCGGAGAAGTGCGGGAGCCTCGGCTCCGCCGGGCTCCCTGCACCTCTCCGCGTCCTTCGGTAACTCTTCAGATCACCTAACGGTAGATCTTCTCCAGCTCACC
Organism: Pirellulales bacterium; assembly: GCA_046349895.1. Classification (GTDB taxonomy): domain Bacteria; phylum Planctomycetota; class Planctomycetia; order Pirellulales; family Pirellulaceae; genus JAXMBJ01. The sequence goes on from JAXMBJ010000006.1 coordinate 739,922, forward strand.
CGCCAGTTCGCCAATCGTCAGCGAACGGCTGATCACTGTCCCATCCGGTCCAATCAGGACCATCATCGGAACGGTGTACACACCCAGCTGAGTCGCCAGCGGGCTCTTGTCCAAACCGCCGTCCTGGTAGAGCTGCGGCCAGGCGATTTTCTGAGCCTTCACGAAAGCCTGCGCTTCCCCACGGGCGTTGTCTACGTTCACTCCCACCGGCACAAAGCCCTTGCCCTTGTACTTCGCAGCCAGCTCGGCAATCGTATCCAGTTCCTTGGTGCACTGGGGCCACCAGGTCGCCCAATAGTGGACCAGCACCGTCTTGCCCTTGAGCTTGGCAACGTCCAGCCCACGGCCATCCAGCGTCGGGCCGGCCAGCTCCAACGGCTTGCCGACCGATTCCAGACGCCGCAAAGCGCCCGTCGCCTGCGGCGCCGAAGTGCTCCCGGCAAAATCGCTCGCCACCTTGCGGTACCACTCAATGGCCTTCTCGTCCTGCCCCGCGAACTCGCTCGCCACCGCCAGCTGAATCATCGCCTCGGCAGCTTGAGTCGCCTGCGGATAAGCTGACACATACTCAGTCAGCAGCTTCTCCCATTCTTCCTGCACCTTCGGAAAGTCGGCCTTCGGATCCTGAATCTTGGTGGCGTAGTCGGCCTGCAGCTGGCAGTACCGGACATGAGCCATCAGATCGGCCGGAGCACTCTCGGCCGACAACTTGTCAACCAGCTTCTGCAGACGCTCGGTGCCGCTGTTGAACTGCCCCGACTGCGTCGATGAACAGATCAAGTCGGCCAGCTGTCGGTACCAGATCCCCTGGTCGGCCGGCGGCACCGTCGCCGCCAACTGCTCCAGTACGTCGGCCCGATCCAGGTTCAGCTGAGTCAGCTCGTTGGGATTGGCCTTCTCCTGCTGCTTGTCGAGCTCTTCCAGCCGAGTCACCAGCTTCTGCACGTCGGCGTTGATCGATTCGGCTGGAGCACCCGAGTCCGATCGGTTGCCCGTCGAGACCTGGCTGAACAGACCCTCGGCCGGCTGATCCGACAGAGCGTTCGCCAGCAGCCGCCAGCGACCGTCGACCAACAGCAGCGTTCCCACCGGTAGCTGCTTGTGGTCGCCGTCCGTCTCCACCATCGCGATCACCGCGTCGTAGAAGATCAGATCTTGAGCCCCGGTACCTTTCCCCGCCGGCAGCAGTGCCGGACGCTGGCCACCGAAATCGACCCAATTTGATTTGGCTGTCAACTGCTTCTGAGCCCTGGCAAATTTGTCGAAGGAATCCTTCGCCGAGCCGATCCCGTCCAGAACCTGCTGGCGCAAGGCCTGCTCCAAACCGAGCTTCTCAGCCTCCTCCGGCCGCAACAGCAACGCCGCAAACCGTGACTCGTCCTTGTCACGCACGGCCGCTACATATTCCGACGAGACCTCCTCGGCCGAAATCATCTTCCAGTCGTCGACCTTCCGGTCCTCGTTCTTGTCGATCCCCCAGCGAGTGCCGGCGGTTCCCATCCAACGGTACTCGTCCGCCTTCCCGTTGAAGTCCGTGTCGAGGTCGCGATAGACCTCGATGCCGTTCTGGAAATAGCACCACTGATCGACCCGATTGTCGTCGTTGGTGTCGATGAAGCGACGCAGCAGCTGGGAATTCGGCCCGCGCACCACCCACGCTGTATGGCCATCGATCTTGGCCCCTTCGATCGTCGAAGCGGTGATGTCAGCCTTCTCGGTGGGCGTTTCGTAGTCGATGTCGAGCTGGACGGGTTTGAGCTTCAATGCTTCGTCGACCGATGGCTGAGCCCACACGGAGCTTGGGGCCAGGGCGGTCAGCAGCAAGACGGCCGCCAGACCGGTGAACAGACAGCGCCAATTCATGGTGCACAGAATCCTTGTTCGCGTAGGGAATAACCACTTGGGACCCCGCCCCGCCACCACCTCGTCGAGGCCGGTGCGATCGGGCAGAGTGCTGGCGGTCACAGGCTTCCGTCCCGTGACTCCGCCAGCCGGCAACGTGCCCCGATTCTATAACGACCGGCCACTCCAGGCGTAGACGAAAATCGGGCTTACCGTCCCCTCCGATAGGGCGGGTGGGTGAATCGGGCCGAGTTGGGACCCTTACCACCGGCACGGGCCGCCTCTAGCCCGTTTGACAGGCCGCCGGGGCACACTAGAATATTGGACTTCCCAGTCGGCTCGGGTCGATGAGACCCGGTACTGCCTGGACTCTGGCCGGGCGAACTCCCTCGATAACAGGGAGCCACAACCCACCATCCAGGGGGCGCATAGCTCAGTTGGTTAGAGCGCGTCGCTGATAACGACGAGGTCCGAAGTTCGAATCTTCGTGCGCCCACTTGAGCAGGAACCGTGAGCAGTGGAACTGTGAGACTTCGTGGCCGGGCCGTCCGGTCGCCGAGCGGCACGACACTCCTCACCTGCTGGACAATTTCGCGGGGACGTAGCTCAATTGGGAGAGCACCGGCTTTGCAAGCCGGGGGTTAGGGGTTCGACCCCCCTCGTCTCCACTTTATCTTTTTCTCGGCCAAGTCGCCTTCGGCAACATCTCGGCCGCCGAAGATTGAAGTACACGTCCATCCAGTCGGGAGATCGGGCGGCTTGGGCACTCAAATGCCAGTCTGCCGATCGATCGCAATGGCAGAGATAACGTCAACGTCAGCGTGGAAGTGAGTTCGCTCGTCGTCTCAACTGCAGTAGTCCTAGCGCACTGACCGCTCCCAGATACTCTGAACTTGGCTCGGGGACACTTGCCACACGAAAACCGAGGTTGGCGAAATCGGATGCCGGTTGGAGGCCGCTCCGGTACCACACGGAGATGAACTCGCGATTGCCGCTGTTCGAAGCGCCGCCCCGCATTCCGCGGAAGGACGAACTATCATTGTTCCGAAGATCTTCTTCGGTTTCGTCCCACTCCCAAACGTTACCGGCTTGAGCCACTGTACCGTAGGGACTCACCCCACCTGCATGCATGATGTCAGTGGGGTCGCTGTCTACATGCCATACCACCGTGCCGGGCTTGGTGCCGCTGGCCACCGGAGTGGGCAATGTATTGCTACCAGTGGGGTACTCCCAATAACCTCCAGCACCACTGTTCGCGTGCGGATCGTAAAAAGCTGACTTATACCACTCGTTCACATTGGGGAGAAAATAATGAGCCTGGCTGTTGCGGAACAAGTTATTCGCGTCGTACCCGGGATCAGCCGGTGTCCATAGAATGATGTTTTCATTCGGACTGTACCCAGCGTCTCCCGGTTGTTTCGCGAATTTATAGGCTGCTGGATACCCCTGGCTCGTGTTCAAGTAATTCACGAATCGTGCCGCTTCATTCCAACTCACTCCTGTGGCCGGCATTTCGGGACGCGGTCCGCCAGGTACGAATGCCATACTGTCCAACGTAATCCCCAAGTTGCCTTCCGAGTTACCCTTCGTGATTGCGCTACGACTGATCTCGTACTTGCCGATGTTGTAGACGTATGGCACCGACCCGGCGTTTTGGGGCCAACCCTTCCTGTCGGCGCGATTGCCCGGGTTGCCGACCGTCACGAAGTCAATCGTGAATTGATTTTTTCCGCTGCCGAAGACGTCCGCGAACGAAGGGGTCACCAAGGTAAAGAACGCCAGAAGAAGTACTGAGCCGGAGCTCCCGATCGTGTTCATGAGTCGATGCTCCGAGGTGCAAACTTAGTGGGGGACTCCGACGAACTGCGCTCATACGACGTGATACGATTGCTATCGTCCTGCCCTGGGCCGTGCGTTTGCCGATTATACTTCGCGCGCGCGCCACAGTACATCCGTTGGCTCAAGTGGAATCGTGTCACATCGCGGCCGGTCGACGCCGGTCCCCGACTGGTTCGACGCTCTTCACCTGCTCGACAACTTCTCAGGGACGAAACTCAATTGCGGCCAGCAGCTTCGTCACGGGTGCGGGTGGGGTTCTAGAAAGAATTGTTCAATCGACGCGTTCATCGAGCAACGTGTTGAGCCGCCGCAGAACTTGCGTGACAACCTGCGGCGGGACCACACAGATTCGGTCACATTGTCGTTCGATCCAATCCAAGCACTTGATCTGATCCGCCAGCACGGCGCCCTCGACTGGCAATCCGGCCGGCAAAGGGACCTCAAACGGATAGCCCTTCACCTGGCTGGTGATCGGACACATTATCGCCAGCTTGACCTTGCCGTTGTATGCAGCGGGCGACAGCACCAGAGCCGGTCTCCGGCCCCGCTGTTCATGACCTACCTGAGGATCCAACGTGACCCATACGGCGTCACCGCGCGAAGGGACATAGTTCCGCTTCGAGCTCACCAGACCTCCCTCCCGGCAGCTGGTCCACCAGACCATTCGCCATGCAGGTTTTCGTCCGTGACGCCCGCGAGGAGATCTTTCAGCGACAAGGGCTCGTCCTTCTCCACCTCGACGACCAAACAGCCATCTCGCACCGACAGATCCACAGCTGCGTCTTCCGCCAACCCGACCTCAACCGCAAAGGACTTCGGAATCCTCAACGCCAAACTGTTCCCCCACTTCTGCACGCGAGCTCTCATCACCCCCTCCTATGTATCTACATTGAATATACATCGCCGATCTGAGGCAGTCAAGAACAGCACGCCGCGAATAGTACGCCTGGACTTCGTCCGATTCGTCCGACACTCGAAAGTCTCACACAGAACGTCGACGGCACCCCGGCTAAGTCGGATTGCGGAAGCCACAGGACCCGCACGAGTACCAGCGGAACGGACGAGACTCCAGACAGATGCCGAATACCCCGTTCTTCTCTGTGGCTCCGTGACTCTGTGGCTCCGTGCGAAAAAACAACGCGGTCTCCAAGCCTGTGCGGCCAGCGGCGCCGTCAAGAGTGCGGCCGGGGATGATCTAGGAAATGCTCAATCGACTCGCTCATCGAGCTACGGCTACAGCCGCCGCAAATTGCCCACTCGACGTCAAAACGATCGACTGAATTCAGCACCCTATCCTTCGATCTGGCAATTTGGCAGCACTTTCCGGAGAGCCTCCAATTGCCCCGACTCGGTCGTCGGGCCAACGAACTTCGTCAAACCAGATAACTCGGCCAGAGGTGTGGGATCACGAATCTCATTCACGCTTAGATTCAAGTATCTTAGCTTCTTGCGCCCAGCCAGTGCACTGACGTCGGTGACATGGTCGCTCAGTACGAGATACTCCAAATTTCGACATTTGGCCAACGGACGAATATCGTTAACTTCAGAGTGCAAGGCCACGAGCTTCTTCAATCGCTTCAGTTGAGGCAGCAGCGACAAGTCACGAGTATTCGATGCCCCGCTGATCTCCAGAATCCGCTCGCCGAGTACCAAGCAGGCGAGATCCTGTCAGAAACGCGGACCACGGTAGCGTACCACCAGGTTTCCTGCGACGCCTCCAGGGAGTCAAATGGTCGGTAGAAACTATAACCCAGCGCCGCTTGGTTCAACTGGTCGGCCAAATCATGCTCCAGCCGGGGTTGATGCCGCTCTTTCGCCACCCACGCCAAACAAACCGCCACGACCACGGAGCCGATTAGTAGCGTGCGCAGCCGAAAGGAGAAGCAGCGTCGAAAAAATGAATTGATATTCAACTTCGTCGACCACTGAACCAAGTGACCTTTCGCAGAATTATCGCCTCCCTGCAAGTCAAGTTCAACCGCTTAGTTGTTGAGAACGCATCGGTGATCACGAAGTGGTCCGCAGTTCGAATCTTCGGGCGCCCACTCAGCAGGACCATGAACAGTGGAATCGTGTCGCATCGCGGCCGATCGACGCCGGTCCCCGAATGCTTCCGAGGACCGTTTCTGTCAAATTTCCCTTTCCCCCCATGTCAATCCGAGCAACTTCACGCTCGGTCATTTAGAATGCGGTTGGCGGCACACGAATTGGGTCCAGAATTGAGGTCCCAAATCGGCATATCCGGTTTGGTGCGGGAAGCACTTATGTTGGCTCATCAAGCGATGCTCGGTTTTCACGGAACTCCTGAACGCAAGTGCCGGGCAATGCGGCGCCAAATACTAATGAATCGCGCTCGCTCCCTGGCCCGATCTGTTCGCAATCCAGGCAAGCGGGATATCGACCCCGAGACGGGCAGTGAGCTGAGAACGGGATAACAACCAGTGTCAGCAGATGAGCCCGGAAAGAACGACGAAGCACAAGTCGAAGCCGATCTTGAGTCGGCCCTATGGGATTATGCGTTCGACCCGGACAACTCAAAATTCCGGCTCGCGCTGAAGAACCTAGAACAAGCGGGCGCCGATTGGCAGACCGCCAGGCACGTCGTGGACATGCTGAGTGTCGCTCGTCACTGGGGGAGTGCGGCCGTGTCTGGCCCTGTCGAAGACATACCGCTCGGGCAATCTGGCGACGATGGTTACAAATCATCGGCCTTCCCCATCTATCTTGGCCGTTACAAGCTGCTGCGGGAAATCGGCAGCGGCGGCAGTGGCGTCGTCTATGCCGCTTTTGATGAGATGTTGTGCCGCGACGTGGCCGTCAAAGTGCCCCTGATTTCGCATCAACTGAACGAAGAAGCACGGCACAGGTTTATTCGCGAAGGACGTGCCGCCGCGCGACTGTCTCACCCCAATGTTGTCAGGCTGCATGAAGTGGCTCAGATGGGCACTATTACCTTTATTGTCTCGGATTTCTATGCTGGAACTGATTTAGCTACCTGGCTGCTCAATCGCCAAGACTGGCCCACTTGCCAAGAGGCGGCTGCGTTTATTGCCGAACTGGCAGACGGCGTATTCCACGCACACGAGCAAGGAGTCTTGCATCGCGACATCAAGCCGGCCAATATCCTGCTGACGCTTAGAGCAGATGGCTCACAGGTAGCCCAGCCGGAAAGCGGAAGTGCCGAACCGGCATATGACGACGTATTGAGCGCGTCTTTGAGCCGCTGTCGCCCCGTATTGACTGATTTTGGATTGGCCAAGCTGTGCGAAAAAGACGAAGGAATTACGCGCAGCGGAACCATGATGGGAACGCCGGCCTATATGGCGCCGGAACAATTCTCGATGTCTCGGCAGACAGTGAGCCAGACAGCGGATATCTATTCTCTGGGCGCGGTACTCTACGAATTGATCACCGGCCGCGCCCTGTTCTCGGGGCCGAGCGTGGCCGACGTGTTGCGGCAAGTCGCCAACGAGGACCCAGTGCGTTGTCGCAAGTACCAGCCGAACTGCCCGCCTGATCTTGAATCGATCTGCATTCGGTGTTTGTCCAAGAGCCCCAATCATCGTTATGCCTCGGCACGACAGCTGGCCGACGACCTGCGACGATTCCTGAACGGCGAAGTGACACTCGCTCGGCCAATCGGACCGATACAGGCACTCGTTCGATGGGGACTCCGTCATCGCCCTTTTGCGGCTTTGCTGCTGGCACTGCTGGTCACCAGCACCGTGCTTGTGATCACCAGCGCATGGTACGTCCTCAATTTACGCCGCATCAATGGCGAGTTGAACACAGGGATTGTGCGTGAACACGAGCTCTTGCAGCAAGTTGCTCGGCAGGAACAGATCAGTCGCACCGAAGCCGAACGCAACAGCCAGTTTGCCTATGCGGCAGCGGTTCGCGATGGATTCCGGTTGTACCAGTCTGGTGACACGATTGGCCTGACCACATTGCTGAATGCACATCCGCTGATCCGCGAGACCTCGTCCGAACGGTTTGAAATCGGCCTGCTACGCAGCGTATCAATGGGCGGTTGGCATACTTTGGGTGTTCACAGCGCACAGATTTTCGCATTAGCTTTCGATCCTAACGGATCTCGACTATTTGCCGGCCATAAACATGGTCATATCACCGTCTGGAACATCAAAGACCGCGCATTCGTCCGGGAATTGGCCCCGCTGCCGAATGGTGTGGGATGCCTGACGATCGCGCCGGGGGGGAGTCCGCTGATTGCGGCTGTCACACCGACTCACACCCCGACTCGGGGCCATTGGTATGTCTGGGACGATCAAGGTGGGGTGACCTGGGGTCCGCTTCCGCTTTCAGGAAAAGGAGCTGATCCAGAGGCCGCGATTTCTCCAACTGGCAAACAGTTGGCCATTTCAAGCCTACTGGATACGGGCATGTCGGTGGATGTGTATGCCATGCCGATGGAGCAGAATCCGCATCCCATACATTCCAGCTCAATCGCTCATGCAAATCATATCCATGGCGTGGCATGGTCTCGTAACGGAGAGCGACTTGCTGTTGCCTGGGGTGTTCAGCCCGATCCGCGCGACAAGTGGACCAATCACATTACCGTCTGGCAAACCGCCGACTGGTCGACAATTATGGAATTGCCGCTTCCTCCGAGTACCGCCTACGGCCTTGTTGTGCCCGGGCCTGCGAGTGACAACTTTGCGGTCTGTAACGGAGCTGAATATTTCGCCGTGGTGGACCCGGACTCGGCTGGTCAGATCGAAGGAATCGTCCCGAATTCCACTCTGCGCACTCTATTTGTCGGTGATCAGTCGGATTGCATTTACTTTGGTGGCGTGTATTCCGTGAACGACCTTCAGATGGACTCTATCGACTGCCTGGACTTGGCAACACTAAAGCTGCGGCACCGGCAGCTGAATCCCTATAATTCAAGCGGTGCGCAGAAGTTCGATTCACGGGGGGCAAAGTTTGCTCGCGCGGAATTTGATCATCATATTCGAGTGCGAGATTTGGGCGCCCGTGGGGGCATGTGGCTGGTTCAGCCTCATCAGATCGAAGCGTGGGGGCTGGCATGGAGTCCCGATGGCAGCATGCTGGCATCAACATCTGATGATGGCTCAATTGGCCTGACTGATGTTCGTGAAATGCGAGTAACTCGACAGCTGATTGGACATGCCGCACTGGTGAGCTGTGCGGCATTCTCGCCCGACGGCAAGACGCTCTATTCTGGGTCTTATGACGGTACTATCCGGTCGTGGAACCTGGCCACAGGCACGAATCAAGTGATGATGAAGGACCTGGAGATTGTGCGGGCGATCGCCGTCGACCGGACTGGCCATTGGTGTGCGTTCGCCGGCAATGACAACACCTGCAAGGTCGTGGATCTAACACCCCAGGACCATCTTGGCGACGTACCGATCCTGGGAGAATGGCGACTTGGTGACACAGTTCGAGGAATGGCCTTTTCCCCCGACGGATCCAAGGTAGTGTCCACGGACGAGAACCGAACGCTGGTGGTCCATGACTGGCGGTCCGGAGATACTTCGGTCAATTGTCCAACGTCAAACTCGTTGAATGCCGTCGCGGTGTCGAACGACGGTCAATCGATCTATGTAGGCGACTCCAGCGGGCTAGTTCAGCGATTCGGAGCTCCCTTCGATAGCCGCTCTACGTTCGCAATCGTCGGCAAACACTTGGGCGAGGTTTTGGGTCTTTCCGTGTCACCCGACGATCGGCTCATTGCCACTGGCGGGCCAGACCAAACAGTTCGAATATGGGACGCCGCGACATTCACCGAATGTGCGTGCTGGAATCTGCCGTCACGTGTGAATGCCGTGTCGTGGTCGCCCGACGGACGGTGCTTGGCCGCCGCGTTGCACGACGGTTCCGTGATCATCTGGTCTACCGATTAACATCGACCTGGCAATGTCAACAATCTCCGAACCGTTGGTACCGCAATCCGAATCGCCGCGGCAGGCTCCACCATGCGACCGCTACGTAGCGGACGGCCGCCCCGTAGTCACGGCGGCTGCCATTTCGACGACAACTGCCTTGGCTTAGCCTGATTGGCCACCTAAGTCATCAGCAATCACCTTCACCAGGGCCAACTTGAGCGAAATATCTGCTGAATCGAATGAGATTCGCGACCAAGCTGATGCCATACCCCTTGCCGGTCGGCAACGATAAAATGTCCGGACAGCTCGGGATGGAAGACCGGAACGGTGTGGCATCGCGCAGGAGGACAGGCTGATGGCTGCGGCGTCGACGAAGGAACAGGGGCGAAAACAGGACATCTCGGCAACGGATCGGCTGTCGGTCGGCGCAACAATCCGCCTGTTGATGGCACTTGGTGTCACGCTGCTCTTGCCGTCGGTGTGGGTCATGACGCTGGCCGTGCGGATGCGGTTGCCGCTGAAGACGCCGATCTGGGCCTTTCTGGTCCTGGCTCCCACCATCGCCCTGCTGGTGACGATGCTCACCCGCGGACTGCTCGATGCGCCGCGACGCCGAATCGTGATGGGCCTGCTGAGCCTCGCGGCCTACCTGGGCGCCATCACCTCCGTGTTGTGGTACTACACCGGCTCGAACCTCCCGTTCTGGCAAGTCTGGATCGTGCTGGCTACCGCCTCGCTGTGGGTCTACTGGCTGGTCTGGGGCTACCCTTCGACTCGTTCGTGGCCGGTCGTCGTCGGTGGCCTGATCGTGACCGGACTGTGGGGCTGGTTCTATCCTCAAGTGATCCGTTTCGACGGCCTGACCGGCAATGCCAAGGTGAATTTCGCTTGGGTCCGTCGCACGGCGCGCCGCCCGGAGTTGGCAACTACGCAGAGCACTCCGGCGACTGGCGAATCGGTGACGGGTGGCGCGGGGCCGCAGAGATCGTCGGCTGACGCTCAGGGCTTGGTGGGTGCGGACCGACCTGGCACCGAAACGCTCGACACGCTGGGTCCGGCCGATCGCATGGCGGGGCCGGCGGACTTTCCTGAGTTTCTCGGCAATCGCCGTGCGACGCTCAGCCCCCGACCACTCAACACCGACTGGAAGTCGAACGCGCCGCAGCAGGTCTGGCGCCGGCCGGTCGGGGCCGGGTGGAGTTCATTTGCGATTGTTGGCGACCGCGCGATCACTCAGGAACAGCGTGGCGAGCAGGAATGTGTCGTCTGTTATCGGTTGAGCACCGGCGAGGAGCTCTGGGTGCATGCTGTGCCGACCAAATTTACGAGCGTGCTTGGCGGCGATGGGCCACGAGCCACTCCGACGATCGATGATGGCCGAGTCTATACGGTGGGTGGCACGGGGCACTTGGCGTCGCTCGATTTGGCTACGGGGCGTCCGTACTGGGAGAAGGATCTGCTGGCGGACAACCAGGGCCAGCCGATATCGCACGGCGTGTGTGGTTCGCCATTGATTGTCGGAGGCCAGGTGATTGCGTCGGTAACGGGTCGGCCTGGCATTTCGCTGGTGTCGTACGACAAGCTGACGGGCGAGCGGCGGTGGCAAGCGGGGAAGTGGGACGCGTCGTACAGTTCGCCGCAGCTCGCCACGTTGCTCGGCGAACCGCAGCTCTTGATCTACAACGGACAGGGCGTTGAAGGGCACTCGGTGGAAAGCGGCGAGTTGCTGTGGGATTTTGCGTGGAGCAACGGCGAGCATACAGTGGGATCGCAGCCGGTGGTGATTCCGGGGCGGAATGACCGGGTGCTGTTGAGCGTGGGATATGGCCAAGGGGCGGTGATGATCCAGCTGAGCCGCGCGGCGGACGGTGCGTGGCGGGCGGTCGAGCAGTGGACCAGCAAGGACTTGAAGACGAAGTTCACCACGGCCGTCTTCCATCAGGGGCACTTGTACGGGCTGGACAATGGCATACTCGCCTGCATTGATGCCGAGTCGGGCGAGCGGCGATGGAAGAAGGGCCGGTACGAACATGGCCAGATTCTGCTGGTCGGAGATTGGCTCCTGGTGCAGGCCGAATCGGGCGAACTGGTCCTGGTCCGTCCGGCTCCCGATGGTCTGCACGAAGAGGGCCGTCTGCCGGCTCTGAGCAGCAAGACTTGGAACAATCCGGCCCTGGGGGGCGAGCTGTTGTTGTTGCGCAACGATCAGGAAGCCGTATGTTATCGCATCGGGCCAGCCGCGGCGGCGGTGGCCAGAGCGTCTGAGTCGGGGGCGGGTGGCCGCTGATCGACAGGCGTGTGCCGAAGCGGTATGTTGACCGTTCCGGCTGCATTTCGAGGTGGTGTCGGAGGGGCTCACGCAGGACCTCACCGGAGTTGGTGATCGCGTGCGCGCAGGTTTCTCCGGCAGTCGTACAGGGGAGTCGACCGATGAACTGGCAGAGAATTGCGGTCCGTAGCGGACTTGGTGCGTTGATGTTGATGTGGGGTGTGGTCCCGGCGGCGCTAGCGCAGCGGGGCCAGGGTGGTCCAGGGGGCGGGCGAGGCGGTGTGTCACGAGTTTCGCTGGCTACGCTCGATAGCGTCCAGGCGGCGCTGAAGCTGAGTGACGAGCAGAAGACGAAAGTGACGCAGATCAATGAAGAGCTTCGAGCTCAGCGTCGTGGTCAGGGTGGCGGCCCCGGGGGGGGTGGTCCGGGAGCTGGCGGCGACGCCGACGCTCGGCGCCAGGCTCGCCGTGAGCAGACGGCTGCCGCCACGAAGAAGCTCAACGAGGCTCTCGACGAAGCTCAGCGGAAGCGGTTGACCGAGGCTTACGTGCAGGCGGCTGGAGCGATGGCCGTGCTCGACGAAGAAGTCTCCAAGACGCTCGGGTTGACCGACGAGCAGCGGAAGAAGGCTGAGGAAATCGAGTCGGCTTACAACCAGGAGCTGCGCGCGTTGATGCAGGGCGACGGCGCGGGCGAGTCCCGTCGCGAGAAGATCACTGAGCTGCGTAACTCGACCAATGAGAAGCTGATGGGCGTGCTGACGGACGCTCAGCGCCCGCAACTCGAATCGCTCAAGGGCGAAAAGATCGAGATCGACCTGAGCCAGCTGCGTGGTGGCGGTGGCGGTGGCGGTGGCGGTGGTGGTGGTGGCCGTCGCGGCGGCAACTGATCGGCCGAGCCGAGTGGAATGAATTGGCAAATGCAAACGCCCTCGCCAGAACAGCTGGCGAGGGCGTTTTTTTGTGGGACTTGCGAGGGCCAGTTGGCGGACGAATCTACTGAGCGCGTTCGGCGCGGCCCTTGTTCCCGGCGTAGTCGACGAACGTCAGCTCGGTCTGACCGATCGACTGCAGGGTGAACGGGAACGTCTTGTTGATCCGTTCCACTTGGACACTTGAAGTGCAGCGGAACGCCAGGCGGGCTTTGTCGACGGTCCAGGTGCCGCTCGAGACCGGGACGCGAGCGAAGACTTTCTGGAAGGCGCTGGTTTGCACCGATTCGCGGAAGGTCGAGTAGAGTCCGTTCTTGTCGAGTGTCAGGAACATGGCTCCGTAAGCGTCGATCACTTTCCACGTGCCGGGGAGCATGGCGACCATTTGAGCGTCGGTCAGCTTGGAGACCGGAGTGGCGGGCGCGGCCGGGGTGGTCGGAGGTGCGGGGAGTGTATTGAGGGGCTGGGTGCTGGTGGGAGCCGTCACCGGAGTGGCCGGCGGTGTGGCGGCTGCTGTGGTGGCGGGACGAGCGGCGGTGGTGGCTGCTGCTTCTGGTCGCTCGAGCACCATCAGAACGCGATTGGACCCGGCCCGAGCGGAGAACTCCTGGGGTCGAGCCCCATCCTGGACGGCGACCAGGCAGACGACCAGGCGGCCATCCTTCAGTTCGTAGATACCCTGGCCGGTGACCTGACCTTCGTTGATGGCGTTCATCGCCCGGGGATAGACAGTGGCATCGAGTGAAAAAGTACGGGCATGACGCTCGCCGTCTTTGGGCGAGGTGAAGACGATGGCGTTGTCGACGATTTCCAGCTGACCGCCGGACGGCAGCCAATAGGGAATCGACTCACGCGGGACCACGCGGCCGTTGTCCACGAGCTCAATCACTTGCCACTTGCCGGCCAGTTCCTTGTATTCCGGTCCGGCAGCCGAGCTCGTGGCGGTCAGACTCCCCAGGCACATCACAGCGGCTACGGCACCCAGCCAATCGCGGCGATCCATCGAGAACTCCTTCTCCTGTTGGCAACCGGACCGTCCTCTGCTTCCGGCAGTAACCCCGATCCCGGCCGCGGCCCATTGTGTCGACTGGGGCCAAAATCGACAACACGAGTTTATCGGGCCCTGGTGGTTCGTGGTCGACTTGGACGGAGCCTTGAATTAGGCTCTAGAAGGCTCCTGGCCGGGGGTTCCTGTCGGCCGGCGTGTAGAATCCCGGCCTGATTTGCGTATGGGAAGGGGATTTGGTCTCCGGACGGTCGATGGATGGGCCCTAGGGGCGGGTCGGGGCAAGCTTGGGGTGCTGGAATGATGACATTCGCTGCGGGATCGAGATGGCTGGACTGTGGGTTGGGCCGATGTGGGCTGGGCCGACTTGGCTGGTGGCTGGTGCTGGTGCTGGTCGGAGTCGCCGGGCCGGGCTCGCGAGCGGCCGGTCAGGAAGTCAGCTTTGCGACCCAGATTCTGCCGCTGTTGAGGGGCGGCTGCTTCAACTGTCACGGTCCGGAACCTCGGCCTGCGCGGGGGAATCTGCGGCTTCACAACGCCGAAGCGATTCAGGCTCGGCCGATCATCACACCGGGACAGCCCGACGACAGCGAGCTATTCAAACGCATTACCTTGCCGGCGGGGACACGGGGCGCCATGCCGCCGCGCGGGTCCAGGCTGTCCGAGGAGGAAGTGACTCTGTTTCGGATGTGGATTGAGCAGGGAGCGTCGTTTGACGACAGCCAGTCGGCCAGCTCGGCCGATTCCAGCGGTGAGCCGGTTGACGGGGGTGGATCGGCGAGCGGTGGTGTGACGTTTGAGACGGCCGCTCAAGGGATTCTGCAGCGGCGCTGTTTCCGCTGTCACGGACCGGGGCCTCGAGCCGACGCGGGGGGCCTGCGGTTGCACAGCGAAGAGGCGATTACCGCTTCGGGAGCGGTGGTAGCTGGACAGCCTGATTCCAGTGAGTTGATTACGCGGGTGACGATGGAGCGGGGGACCGAAGGGGCTATGCCGCCGCAGGGCCCTGGGCTGACCGAAGAAGAAGTGACGGCGCTGCGGGAATGGATTGAGCAGGGCGCCGCGTTCGGTGGGAGCTCCTCGGGAAGCGATGCTCGGCCGGGACCACCGGGTCGGCCGGGGGGTGGCAGTCCGCGCGGCGATTCGCCGGGAACGCCACCGGTTCCGCCACGTCCGCCGGCGACGTTAGCCGATCGAGCCGAACAGGCATTTCTCGGCGGCCGCGATAAAGATGCCTTCAACTTGCTCTATGCCAGCGCCCTGTCGGAGCCCGACGGAGCCAAGTTATTGGGCGAATTTCGGTGGTACCCCAAGCTGCGTCGCGCCGCGCTGGGTGTCCGAGTGGGGATTGGCGCTTCCGTGGAGAAAGAAGGACGGTGGGACGGCGACCCTGAACCGATTGGATCGGCGAGCGACGGGGGCGGTGGCGGTGGCGGTGGCGGGGACGGCGATGGCGGTCCGACTCCGGGGGCTCCGCGCCGAGCACGAACGGCTTCGGCGAACTCGGGCAATGCGACGCTCGACTATTACGCCGGTGAAGTTGGCGCGGAGCTAGTGAAGCGGTTGAAGGAGCGGCAGCAGCGAGGGGATTACGGAGCCGCTCTGCAACGAGTGGCGAGCGGGGGAGCAGGCGGACGGCGGCGTCCACGAGCGGGTGCAGGTGCCGAAACGGGTGGTGCTGAAGAGCAACTGGGGGGCGAGGCGCTCGGAGGCGAAGGGCTCGGTGGCGGAGGTGGCGAGCCGGACGATGATTCGGTCAGCAGTGTGGGCCCGGGGATTGTCATGTTGGGGCAGGCCTCGCGGACGGAGCTGCTGGAGCGGGCTCGGAGCGAGGGGCTTGATGTGTTGCTGGTGATCGACATCCAGCTGCAGCGAAATCCGCGGACAGAGCAGGTGCAGAACCTGACGAAAGTCGTGGTGATGGACGTAGCGACTCAGAGTGTGGTGGGATCGACCAAGTTGATGAACAATCTGCTGGTGCAGCGCATGCGTGAGCGGAACGCGGGGGAGGATCCAGTGGATGTGGAGATGAAGAAGGTCGAGACGCTGCTCGACCAGAACTTCCGCGGGATCGAGTTGCCGGCGAAGATTCAGCCGCAGCATGCGGCGAGCCGAGTGGCCAAGCTGGCTCAGGGCCGCTACGACAACCCGCTGGTCGCTCTGGCCGAGATGACCTTCTATCATTCGCGGAAGCTGGTGACGGACGACGAGCTGCGTGGCGGCTACCAGCCCCTGCTCGGCTCGGCCGCCACCGCTCAACTGCTAAGCGCTTCCCCGGCCGAACGCCAGAAGGCCGTCGCCGGCCTGACCCCCTAAACCCGCCCCCGAGGTCGCACCTACCTCCACGGAGGTCGCACGTACCTCCCACGAGGTCGCACGTACCTCCACGGAGGTCTGTGCGACCTCCGAAATTTGCTTGATGGCGAAATATGGGCAAGCTGGGTGAAATAGTCGGCCGATGCCTGTGGCAATGAGGCCCGTCGCTTGTAGACGTAAGTCACTTTCCAACAGCGATTTACGTGACGGCCGCCAGCTTCCACTGGGTACGGCCACCGCCGCCGAGCTGCTGGGCGGCTCACCGGCCAACCCCGCCAACTGGTGCATTTACCAAACCACCCGCCTGAGCTATATCTCGCCCACGAGGTAGCACGTACCTCCACGGAGGTCGCACGTACCTCCCACGAGGTAGGTGCGACCTCGGATAATTGTCTGGACAATTGTTGTCGAGACGCCTATCATGCCGATGATGGGACGCGGACTGCGTGGGGGACACGATGGCAGCGGCCAGACGACGGCAGAAATTCGATTCGCTCCGGCAGGAGGTGTATCTGAACCTCTGGCGGACGTACGACCGGCTGAAGGAGATCGAAGACGGGCTCTTCCGGCAGTTCGATCTGACGTCGCAGCAGTACAACGTCCTGAGGCTGCTTGACCTGCACGCCCCGGCTGGGCTCCAGACGCTGGAACTGGCCACCAAGCTGATCTCGCGGGCCCCCGACATCACGCGGATGCTGGACAAGCTGGAGCAGCGTGGCTGGATCGACCGGACTCGGCTGGCCAGCAACCGCCGCGTGGTGGAGGTGCGATTGACCGCCACCGGCCGCGAGCTGTTATCGCGCATCGGCGATCCGCTGGACGGTTGCCATCAGCGGCAGCTTGGGCATCTGACCGAGCCTCAGCTGAACCAGCTGATCGAATTGCTCCGCGCAGCCAGATCGCCTCACGAGGTGGCTGGCAGTCCGTGGTCTGAGGGGACTCGGGCCGGCGAGCCTGAGGAGGCGTCGGCTGGGGTGCGGCTGGACTTGCCCCCGACGGTGCCGTCCGGCGACGACGACGGTCGGGCAACATTTCACGAACTGACTCGACAGGATTACCTGGATTAGAAAGGGTTTCGAGATGATCTCGAGTGGGCAGAGCATTCACGAGAATCCGGACGTCATTGTCATTGGTGGCGGGCCAGCCGGCTCGACCGCTTCCACGCTGATCGCTCAAAAGGGCTATCGCGTCGAGCTGTTCGAGCGCGAGAAGTTCCCCCGATTCCACATCGGCGAATCGCTGATTCCCGAAACGTACTGGGTACTCAAGCGGCTGAACATGTTGCCGAAGATGAAGGCCAGCCGATTCGTGCACAAATACAGCGTGCAGTTTGTGAGTGCCAACGGGCGTCAGTCGGCGCCGTTTTACTTCTGGGACAACAAGCCGCACGAATGTTCGCAGACGTGGCAGGTGGTCCGGAGCGAATTCGACCAGATGATGCTGGAGAACGCTCGCGAGCATGGCGTGAACGCTCATGAAGGCGTCCGCGTCCTGGACGTGCTGATGGAAGGGAACCGAGCGGTCGGGGTGCGTATTCAGCAGCCGGATGGCTCAGCGCGGGAAGTGCGAGCCAAAGTGGTCGTCGACGCCAGTGGTCAGAGCGGCATGTTGATGAACCGGCTGAAGATGCGCATCTGGGACCCGTTGCTCAACAAGGGAGCCATCTGGACTTACTGGGAGGGAGCGTATCGCGATACGGGCAAGGACGAGGGGGCGACGGTCGTGCTCCAGACGGGGGACCGGGAAGGCTGGTTCTGGTATATCCCGCTACACGACAACCGGGTCAGCCTGGGGGTGGTGAAACCGTTTGACAAGCTGTTCAGCAAGGAGCGCGGGACTCACGAGGAGACGTACAACGCCGAGCTGGAAGCTTCGCCGGCGGTCAAGGACCGTGTGAAGGACGCTCGGCGAATCACCGGCTACTTCGCCACGCGAGACTATTCCTATCGCTGCCAGGAAGTGGCTGGCGACGGCTGGGTCGTCATCGGTGATGCGTTTGGATTCCTCGATCCGCTCTACTCGTCGGGGGTCCTGTTGGCTCTTCGTTCGGGCGAGATGGCGGCCGATTCGATCTGCGAGGGGTTGCAGAACGGCGACACCTCGGCCGCTCAACTGGGAAAATTCGGCCCATCGTTGAACGAAGGGATCAACCGCATGCGACGGCTGGTCTGCGAGTACTATGAAGGCTTCAGTTTTGGCGGGTTTGTACGCGAACATCCACATCTGCGCGGCACGATCACGGACCTGTTGATCGGCGACTTGTTTACCGATAAGGTCGATGTGGTCTGGGATCCGATGCAGGCGATGTATAAGGAAGGGAAAGAGGTTCCGCGATCGTGGGATTCCGGCACGCCGCCGGAGGTTGCGGCGAACAAGAGCAACGAGCTGCATCTTCCGGAAGGTGCGTTGCCGTAGTTCCCGAAGGACGCGGGCATTGCCCGGGCGTGACCTGGAAAACGAGCCACGTCCGGGCTTGGAAAGCGAGCAACTCTTGACGAGCGCAACGGGCGGAGCAACCAACCGTCCGGCGGGTGAACACCATGATCCGCCGATTGGCAGCACGGTGGCCACGGCCATCTGCGCAACGGCCGGCCTGGCCGCCACGGCTCTTCACTGGTGGCAACCCGAAACCGGCTGGGCCTATCTGGCTCTCTGTCTCCTAGCCTATGTCGCCGGCGGCATCGGTCCGACACTGAACGCTCTGCAGGCTCTGTCGCACGGCCAGCTGACGGTCGACCTGTTGATGATTGTGGCGGCCATCGGCGCTTCAATTATCGGCGACTGGCTGGAAGGCGTCGTGCTGCTGTTCCTGTTTTCGCTGAGCGGCACCCTCGAAAGCTTCGCGATGTATCGGACCACGCGATCGATTGAATCGCTGATCCGGTTGCGTCCGCGCGAAGCGAACCTGGTGATGCCGGGTAGAGCCGATGAGCGGCGTGTGCCGATTGAATCACTGCAGATTGGCGATGTGGTTCGCGTGAAACCGGGCGACCGCTTCCCCGTCGACGGCTCGATCACTGAAGGTGAGACGTGGGCCGACGAATCGACTCTGACAGGCGAGAGCGAACCGATTCACAAACCGACCGGTTCCGCCGTGTTCGCCGGCACGATCAATGGCCGAGGGAGCGTCCTCGTGCAGATGACCAAGGCCGTGGCCGACACGACACTCGAGCGGATCGTCCACATGGTCCAGGACGCACAAGCTCAGAAGACCCCCACGCAACGCCTGGTCGAATCTTGGCAGCGGCCCTACGTAATCGGCGTATTGACGGCCGCGACTCTCGTGTTTCTGGCCAGTCGCTGGCTACACACGGCCAGCTGGTACGATGCCTTTTATCACGCCATGGTGTTGCTGGTCGCCGCTTCACCGTGCGCTGTCGTGGTCGGCTCGCCGTCCGTCCTCTTATCGACTATCGCCAGAGCGGGCCGGCACGGCATCCTGTTTAAAGGTGGCACGCACCTGGAGTCGCTCGGCAAAGTCGACGTCATGGCGTTCGACAAAACGGGGACAGTGACCGAGGGCAAACCCACGGTCACGGAAATCTGGGTACCTGACGATACCGATGCGGATCGATTATTGAGTCTGGCGGAGAGCGTGGAACGCCGCAGCGAACACCCTTTGGCAGTCCCGGTGACCGAAGAGGTGCGACGTCGCGGCATTGCTCGACTCGACATACCGCTGGAGGAATTCCACAGTCACACGGGGCTCGGCGTCCATGCTCGTGTCGCTGGGACCTGGATCGGCGTCGGCCGTGAGAAGCTGTTCGAATCGCACGATGTGGTCGTGGAACCAGCGATGGTGGCCGAAGCCGAACGAATTCGCGGTAACGGACAGACCGCACTGCTGGCGATTGCCGTGGAAGAATCGCTGGTAGGCGTAATTGGCGTAGCCGATCGGTTGCGTCCCGAAGCAGCTGCTGCACTCGCCGCACTCAAACAACTCGGGCTTCGCCAGCTGGTAATTCTGACCGGCGACCACGAGCGAGTGGCCCGTTCGATCGCCAGCCAGTTGAGGGCTGACGACGTTCGCGCCGGCCTGTTGCCCGATCAGAAAGTTGTTGAGTTACGTCGGTTGACCAGTGACGGGGGATTCACGGCGATGGTCGGTGACGGCGTCAACGACGCACCGGCTCTGGCGGCCGCTCGAGTCGGCATCGCGATGGGGGGAGCCGGTTCCGATGTCGCTTTGGAAGTAGCCGACGTCGTGCTGATGCGCGACGACCTGCGCAATCTGCCGCTGGCTGTCTGGTTCAGCCGAGTCGCTCGGAAACGCGTCCGCCAGAACATGATCTTCGCGTTCTCGATGATCGGTGTGCTGGTCCTGGGCAGCTTCTTCAATCTTCCGCTGTGGTTGGGCGTCCTGGGCCACGAAGGAAGCACCGTGCTGGTCGTTTTCAACGGGCTGCGCATTCTGTGGCAGCGGATCCCCGACTTCGGCTTGCACGCACCGACATCCGGCAGTGGCTAGATTGCTCGGGCCCGGGCGCCGGCCGATCGACGCGAGTGGTGCCGGAGTACGCTGCACACCGTATCCAATTACCGGGAGGTCGCACCTACCTACGTGGGTTCTACGTGGGCTCGCCGGAGTACGCTGCGCACCGTGTCCAGTTACCCGGAGGTCGCACCTACCTACGTGGTTACGCCGGAGTACGCTGCGCACCGTGTCCAATTACCCGGAGGTCGCACCTACCTACGTGGTTGCACCGGAGCACGCTGCGCACCGTGTCCAATTACCCGGAGGTCGCACCTACCTCTCGCACAACCTCCAGCGAGCGGCATAAGTTGAGCTTAGGGCGATAGGTAGGTGCGACCTCCTACACCAGCGAGCGGCATAAATTGAGCTGAGGGCGATAGGTAGGTGCGACCTCCTGCGCAAGTTGAGCTGAGGGCGATGGGTGAGTTATCGCTTGGGGGGATCGAGTTCCCGGACGACGGCGCCATGCGATTCGCTCAGGATCAGCACGGACAGTTTGGTGGAGTTGTCGAGCTGATTGGTGCTGAGCGAAACGTAGTCGAACTTGCCGCGCAGGTCGGTATAGCCGTCTTTGTAGAACTGCACTGAACCATCCTGCATCTGGCTGTAGACCTTGACGTAGGTCTTCGGCAGCGGGCGACCGGTCTGAGCGTCACGGACTGACAGCTGACCGAACCGATCGCTGATCACCAGCTGCAGCGAGTTAGCGAAGTAGAGCTGTCCGGCCGATTTGCCGGCACCGACCACTTCGACGTACACGTGCTTGCTGGCCAAATCATCGGGCATCGGGACGACCGTCTGAGTCTCTCCGGCCGGAATCTGCACCTCCTTCGTCGCATTGGGTTCTACCAGCGCGAACTGCCCCTGCTGCTGATGGGCAAACGGCTGAGTGCTGAACAGCAGTTCGACGTCGACGAGGTAGAAGTTCAACCGTACCGCGTCGAGGTTCTGCGTTGTGAGCTTGAGGTTCCGCCCATCGAGCTGCAATCCCACCACCGGCTCACGATTGGCCAGGTCTTCCTGGCGGGGGAAGGGATCGTTCGAGTCGGGGCGACTCTTGTCAGATTCCGTACCCTGAATCTCAGCCAGCTGCTGCCGGATTTCCGCGAACGCCTTCCGCCAATGATCGACCGGGTAATCGCGATATCGGTCGGCGATCGCTCCAGCCTTCTGCGGCTGGTCTTCAAAGAAATCCAGATAAGCGGTCACGTAGTCGTACTGAATCCGAGTCTTCAGCTGTCCGGCATCGATGCCGGCGTACATCTTGAGCGACTCTTCAATGCGATCCTGTAGCAGCAGGTAATACACCGTCGCCAGTTCATCCCGGTCGCTCATCCCCGACTGGAAGCTCAGCACATCGAGCCATCGGTGGTACTGAGCGTGGAATCGGTCGTTCAGGATTTCACGCCGATTACCCACCTGATGGGCTCGAGCGTTGACCAGCGGCTTGTACTCAAGATGTTCGTACAACCCCAACTGTTCGGCATCGACATCCAGCAGAGGACTATGAAGTTGCAGACCGCACAGACTGATGAAGCTCGGATTCTGAGCCAGCAGCTCGCGAATCCGCGGCACGTCGCCGTGCTTGATCGCGTAAGACCAGATAACCGGGTGGAAGTATTCGCGTTGGCTGAGGAGCTCGGTGAGCTTGGTGAAGAACTCACGATCATTCAGCCGGAAGGCGACCATATCGAGATTCAGCTGGTACAGGTTCGCCTTGCGGAGAAACTCCAGCACTTCATCGTTCGATCCTTCCTGCGACACGAAGGTCCAGGAGGTCTTGTCGACCTGCGTCGGTCGATCGACAACGTTCAATGCTTGCGGCTCGGCGAAGGCGATCAACCGTTCGTCGCTGCGAGCGTGGACTGGATACTGCTGGAACTTACCAGGCAGCGGGAAGTAGAACAGGTACTCGACGCTTTGAGTCTGATAAGCCTCAAGCCTCATGGGCGCCGACCGAGTCTGCTTGGCGCCTTGGACGGGAATGGCACCGGCGGGAATCTGCAGCAGCAGGTGAACGGTCTTGGGGACCGACGTCGTATTCGTCGCGACGACCTTGCACCCGTACACGCGGTCGGTCAGAAACTCACCGGTCACGAACTTTTCAGCCTGTTGACCGTCCACAAACGTGGTTCGATCGCCCTGCAGGAAGAAGTTCTGGCTGACCAGCACACCGCTGGTACTGGCTTCGGGCTGCGCATCGCGCAGATCTTCGTAAAAGACGACCAGCGGACTGCCGGCGGTCAGCTTGACCGCGTCGCCCTCCATCTTGATGTCGTGCTCACCGGCCTTAACTGGCAAGTCCATGGTCGCCAGAACCAGCAGCATCTCATTGATGGTCGACTTGGCGTGTAGAAACTTTGTCGAGATGAAGGGCGAAGCCGGGTCATGATGGGCGAAATCGCGCCAATAACCGCTCAACGGCACCAATTCGGCGGGCTGCTGCGTCCGCAACACTCGGTAGTAGTTGCTTTCAGCCCACTCTTTGGTTGCCTCCAGCGGCACATAGAAGGCTTTCAGATCTTCCCGCAACCGCCGTTTCGCATCGAGATCGCGGGCGAAGCTGGCGCTGAAGTCGACATCTTTCCGGGCATCGCTCGGACCGTTCACTCCACCAGGAGCGGCCGGTTCATCCGCCACCCGTTGGGCCATTCCGCCGAATCGTTCCAGTCGATCGGCGGCGACGCTTCCATTCTGATTATTGGCCACCTCACCAGCTGCGGGCATACCAAACCCAGCGGCCCCGCCGAGTCCCCCGCCATAGCCACCGCCACCCATGGATGCTTCCCCGGCCATAGCACGGCCTTCCATCGCCATGGATTTGGCGAGCATCGGAGCCGACTCGGCTGTCAGTTCCTGACGCACTCCGCTCTCCACCATCAGACCGCGAACTGCCAGCTCAAAGAGCGCCGAATCCTGTTCCGGCTGAGGCGGCCGCATGGCGAACAGATCGTCCAGACGGCGTCGCGTTCGGTCGAGCTGACCGGGCTGCCGCCGAGCGAGCATCACCTGTTCCCACACATTCAGACGACTGAACAGCGGGAGGGCCGCGTCGGCGTCGAGCGATTCCTCGAGCAACCAGCGGTCGACGAAGGTCTTCTCCCGTTTGTTCTGCAGGAAAGGCTTGACCACAGCATCAAAGAACGGGCGGTCCTTCTGATAGATGAAGAAGTGGAGCTCATGGCAGGCGAACTGCGTGTAGAACTTCTGTTTCTCTTCTTGCGAGAGGCTGTGCCACCTGAGCAGAAACTCAAATTTGCCGAGCTCCGGGTTCCCCGAGCCCGACACGAGTACCTGATAGACTTTGGTCAGATCGTCGTAGATCTCCCATTTCGCGTCGCGGCCCGCCGGCAAGACCAGCGACTCGCCCTGCTTGAGCACTCTCGCCTGGTCGATCAGGATCACGTGCCGCTGCACGTCAATTGACTTGGCCAATCGCAGGTCGAGCGAATCGATAGCGGGCGCCTCGCCGGTCACTCGTCGATAAGTCACCCGTGTTGGGCTGTAGGCGAGAATGTGAATATCGTGGCGATTACCCAGCTGTTCGATTGGCACGCGAACCTGTCCCTTTTCGTCCGGGATCAGATTCAACAAGATTCGAGACGTATCGGGGAGAAAATCAAGATTCGGCAGGTCGCCCTGAGCGGCGATCTTTGCCTGATCGGCCTGCTGTTCGGCCAGCGAGGCCGCTGGCGCGGGGGCGGCGGCGGCCGGGGCCTCGGCCGCCTCAAGTTCCTGCACCGCGGTCGCCGTAGCCTGCAGTTCCCAAGGATTGAGCAGCAACTCAGGTCGAGCCAGCATATTGCCGGGATAACGTTTGGCGAACTGACGCTGGAGGATATAGCGGTACTCGTCGCCGATATTCCGGCCGGTGGTCAGCGCGCTGGGGAGCTGCGGGAAGATCCGCGCGGTCAGCTCATTGGTCCGCATAGCGGCCATCTGGGGGAATATCGGGAAGCTGGGTTCGAAGCGGTCGGCCGCCACGACGACCCGAGTTCCCTCGTTGGCACCGCTCAGCTGAATGACCAGCACTTCGCCATCACGCTGGACCTGGCCGATCTGCAGCGGCACGTCGGGACGGACTTCAAGGTGTCTCGTCGGCCCGACGAGCCATCCGCCGTCGGCTTTGCCGGCAGCCGTCCGAACAACGAACTGCTCACCCGTCGAACGGATGTTCAAACGGTACTCGCCAGCGGGCAAACCCGAACAGACGAGCAAATGATTGGTCAGCTTGAGCGTCTTGAAGTGGTCGGCCACTGGCACATCGGCTCGCGTCTCAACCAGCGCGAACTCATCGGGGCTCAACGAGGTCGCTCGGCCGCTGTAGGCCACCGTGAACGGTTCCCCAGCGGCGACGTGCAGCACAGCGTACTGCAGGGCCTGATCGCCGATCAGCACCCATGTCCGGGCACCGCCGGCGGGAGCACTGGCGGTGATTGAATTGATATCGGCCAGTGTACCGAGTCGAACGATCCCCTGTTCGTCGGTCTTCAACTGCACGATGACCTCATCACGGAAGTCACGGTGCTTGATGCGCACGTCAACAACTCGGCCCGGTTGACGTTCGCCGGTTTTGCCGAGCACGTGCAGCTGATGTTCGCGGCCGCTGCGCACGAGGTGCACAGCCTCAATCTGGTCGGTCTGATCGATCGCGTTGAACTGGTAAGTCCGCTCGGACACAACATCCTGGCGGTCACGTTGAGCGAGGTTTTCGACTTTGCCGCTGACCTTTACCCTCAAAGTCACGACTCGTGGCGGGACCTGGAACTGCAGTTCCGTGTCGCGCAGATTCTCAAACTTCAGATCGCGGAAGAACTTGGTCGAGCTGATGCCATCCAAGTCGGTCGTGGTGACTTCGACAACGGGCTCTTTCAACAATTCAATCGGCACGACCTGGCCGTTGAGGTACAGGCCGGCTCTGAGCACGATCGTGGCTTTTCGGTGCTGCAGCAACTGCTCGCGGTCGACCAGGAATCCCGTTTCGAGTCGGTAGTTTTCACCCAGGTGCTGCAGCGACGCGAGTGTGGCTTGACGTCCGGAGATCAGCACCATGGACTGGGGCCCCGGTTCCCGAGTGAACGGAACGACGATGTCGCCGCGGTCGTCGGCCGCAAACAGATGCCCGCTGATCCAGACCGAGGCTTTGGCATGCAGAGCGCCCGTCTCGTCGTAGACCCGCAGACGATGGCCGGCGGCGGTGACAGTTTCGGTAAAGCTGAGTCGTCCCTTGCGAATCAGTGCCCGACTGCTTTTTCCGTTGCCGATCAGATCGATCACGTACGTCCCCGGCTCGGTGATCTGCGGCAGTTCGATCGTCCGGCGCACGCGCCGGATGGCTGGATCTTTGTACTCCAGACGGAGTTCATGGCCGGGAGTCAGCCCGTCGAGGTTGATATCGGTATTAATCTGAGTCTGTTTGTCCTGAAAGAACTTCAGGGCGTTGATACGGTAGACCTTCACCAGCAGCGAGTCGACATTCTTGACCCACAGATCGAGGGCCACCTTATCCGAAGCGCGGAAATATTCCTGATTGTCGGCCGCAAAATCGATGTCAATTCGATCGCGCAGAGCCTGAAACTGCTCGGGGGTCAGCATGCCGGCCCACTGGTTGGCCGCACCGACACCGGCCACCAGTTTTGCCTCGGCATACAGCTGCTTGAGATACTCTTCGCGAAAATACGGCTGAAACTCGCGGAGCGAATTCTCGCTGGGCAACAGATACAGCAGGTACTCGCGCACCAGGTCGTCGTCGGACCCGATCGGCGGCACGACGATGTTGTCGCCGTAATTGGCCCCCAGATCGACCATCGCCCGCTGGTTCTCCGGCAACTCCAGAAACTTCGGATTCACATAGGGTGCGTTGCGAGGGAGCCGGATGTAGCGGAAGAATGTCTCGCGATTCGGCTTGCCGCGGCGCATGTCAAGTTTCAATTGGTGATTCAGAATACAAGCCCGCAACGAATTGAAGCTGGGAGGGAGTCGGTCGGCAAACTCCGTCAGCCGATCGAGATAACGTTGCCGAGCGTCCAGGTCGGCGACGATGTCCTCGGCCGGACTTGGCATCAGCCTTCGCAGATAGGCACCGACAAAGACATCATTCGACAGCAACTCGGGCATCGCACCGGCCAGCTGATCGAGCTGGTCTTTGAGCAGCTGCAGATGGATAGGATAGCCGCCGAAACGGGGGCTGTTCGGATCGCGCAGATCCTCCAGCACGATTCCGACCAGCTTCGCGTGGCTTGGCCAAGTCCACCGCTGCAGCAATTCCCGGCGCTGTTCGACGGTCAGCGGCTGATCGATCAACCACAACAGAGCGGGGTCTTCAAAGCCCTGCAGATTGGCCTGTGCACGAGCGCGAGCTTCCAGCGTCTCACGGCTGATCGTGGCCGGCGGCAGCGTCGTCGGCAGATCGGGGCTGCTGTCAAAGCTCTGGCGTTGATGATTGAACTCGACGCCCAACTGCTGCCGGACGTATTCGCGAGTCTGCTCAGGATGGCGGTCATACGTCAACAGTTGCTGACGCCGGTTCATCGTCAACCAGCGCTGAGTCTGTCCCAGGCGCTGAGCCCACTCGTCGAGCAACGGCTGGACCTTGTCCAGATTGCCTGACGTCTGGTAGTAGAGGGTGTGGTAGTAGTAGTAATCCTCCGTGCCGGGGACCAACTGCAGGAGGGTCTTTTCGCGATCGGCCGACAGGACAAACTGTTCGACAAATCCGATTTCGGCACCGCCGAGTGTCGGTACGGCGGCCGAGACGATCAGCCCGCATACACAGCCTACTACCGACATGCGACGCCAGTTCCACTTGCCACTCATGTTCGCCTTCCCCTCAGTGCCTTTTTCCGCGCCGTACCGAATCGGCTCACCGCCCACTCGCGTCTGGTCCGGCCCAGCCCACCCTGATCGTCAAATATAGCCCGCGCCATCGGCCGATTGCGACACCCCCCGAAGTGGCTGAGGAATGATCCTGTGAGCCGTGAAAAGGGGGAGAACTTGACCGCCAACGTACCGAAAATACCGGCTGGTGCGGGTCACCCGCCGCATCTGTCAGGCTAAAGACGCCTCCTCGCCGCCCAAAGTTCCCACTTCCCGCGAATCTCCTTTCGTGACTTCGGCCCATGGTTTGCATAGAATTTTCAGTAGAGGTGCCGAGCTCGTGGGTGGGCACCGATGAGTCTGCGGGACTTGGTCGGCGATGGGCCGGTGAGGTCGATCGCCGGACCCGCCAGCCGGGGGTGGCTGGAGGAGGTTGCCATGCGATGCTCAACATTTCGGCGGCTCTTGGTCGTCGCCGGGTTGCTGTTGGGTTCGACGGGGCTGAGTGTTTGGGGAGCGGATCCGCCGCTGCCGCGTGACTTGGAGGAAGCTCGGGCGGCCGAGACGAAGCCGGCCAGTTCAGTGGAACTGAAGGCCTGGGACTCGGTCGGCGAATCGACGCCCCGTTCCCGCCGCTTTGCCGCTCGTCGTCATGCAGCTCGCGTGGCGCAATGGGGCGCGGACGTCCCGTCACCGGTGCCATTGGCGGCCAATCCGTATCTTGAACCGGCTCCGAGTGATTCGCTCAGTTCCAACTCGGTGGTCCCCTACCCTCCGGCTCCGTTCCCGTACAACGCGTACGTCTATCCGTCGCTGCCAATGTACAGCTGGCCTACTTACCAGTACTACATGTGGACACCGATGGCCGAAGTCGACTACGTGTCACGCCCGTTCTACACCAAGGCGATGTACCAGTATCGGCCGATCCGCTACGTGTGCGGCATACCCGTAGCGCTGCCGACGGCGGCCGGGTATAACTACCGAATCGGGCCGTATCAATTCGGTTACCAGATCCGGATGCCCTGGTAGGTTGCCGCATCGGGTAACGTGCGCTGCGCCGAACGAGCGCCGTGACGGCTGAAGGAGTCCGAGCGCATACCGGGAGTCGTGGCTTGGCTTTTTCTCTTGACCGTGTCGTGCCGTGGGGCCGTTCGTACAACGAGTACGTCCGAATGTTTTCGCTCACCGCAGCCGACCTGTCGGGCCGATTGCTTGGTTGCGGTGACGGTCCGGCCAGTTTCAACGCGACGGGGACGGCGCTCGGCCACCAGATCATCTCGGCGGACCCGCTGTACGCCTGCTCGGCCGAGGAGATTCAGCGGCGGATTGACGAAACGTTTCCGACGGTCGTCGAACAGGCTCGTCAGAATCAGTCCAGTTTCGTCTGGACCGACTTTGAATCGGTCGATCAGCTGGCTGCAGCGCGCCGAGCGGCGATGACGGAGTTTCTGGCCGACTACGAAACAGGTCGATCGGCCGGCCGCTATCAAGTCGCCGAACTACCGGCTCTTCCTTTCGCCGACAATCAGTTCGATTTGACCATCAGTTCGCATTTTCTGTTTCTTTACTCCGAGCTGCTATCGCTGGAGTTTCATCTGCAGTCGGTGCTCGAGCTGTTACGAGTCGCTCGTGAGGTGCGGATCTTCCCGCTGGTCAAACTCGACGGCACTCCGTCAGCCTACGTCGCTCCGGTCTGCGAACACCTTCGGCAGCTTGGCTATGAGCCGCAGATCGAGCCGGTAGCGTACGAGTTTCAGCGTGGTGCTCGGCATATGCTGCGATGTTCCTATTGAATCGAACTTTGTAACGAGAATAACTCTGTGCCAACATGCCCTGAGACAAGTGGCGCCGTTTGACTTGAAGGACTTGACGGCAAATGATTGAGCTGCCTGGCGATTCCGGACTCTCCCTTGGCCTCACTCCAGCAGTAGACGGCCATCGCTGCGTTCACAGCGCATCGATTATCACGGTTTCGGCTTACGACCAGACAAAGCGCGATTCACAGCCTTCTGCAGTTCGTTCGGCTCCAACACGCCTGTTTCTACTTCAAGCATCCTCAGCGAGCTCATGGCGGCAATCGTCTCCAGTGTTCGGTCGATCGACAGCGATTTTCCATTGATATAGGCGACCTCCAAGGTATCGTGGCCGCGGAATTTCGCGAATTGAGCATCCGTCAATTCGGGCTTTCGCAGCGAAAGAATCTGCAGATTCTTCAGGCCTGCCAGAGCTTGAACGCCCTCGTCCGAGATATTGCGAATCGACAGACCCAAGTGGTTCAACGACTTGAGCTGGCCGATCGGTTCGACACATCGACCGGTTAGCAAATCCGCCTCAAGCCACAGACTCTGCAACCGCTGTGCACTCACCAGATGCTGGATGCCGTTGTCGGTGAAACGGTCTGAGCGCATGTTCAGGTGCTCGATATGCTTACATCGTGTCGCCAGCAGCCGTAACGATTCGTCAGTCAACTGCGGGGAACCCATATGTAGCCCAACCAAGCCGGGCAGACCGGCCGTCAACTTCTCCAAAAAATTGTCGGTGAGCGGGCCGTAACCGTCAATCCACACACCCTTGAGTCCCTTGGCTTTGACCAGGTGGTCGGCACATTGATCGGTAACAGAATGCTGCCAATACAGGCCATCACCCCGACCATTGAATTCTATATCGGCCAGCTTAGGCAACGCCGCTACGAACTGAAGGTCGTCATCCTTGATGTCGTGCTTGCACAAGTGTACGAATTCCAGTCCTTTCATTCCTTCCAAGGGCTTCAAGTCCGACTTGATCTCCACCGGAGGGTCGATCGTCAGCCCTCCGATATTCAATTCAGAAACGCCGGACAAGGTGGAAAGATAGGCGATGTCATCGGCAGTCAGCGTCGAGCCGTAGATGATCGACACGATCTGGAGATGCGGGAGCTTTTCCAGCTGTGCCGCCCGGAGGCCAGCTTCCCCGAAGTAATCAACGCCGACCACTCGATTGTCGGTATCAAGTATCATTCGCACGCCACGCGTAGCCTGCTCCTGGGCGGCCACGACACCCAGTGACCCCGTGAACCCAACGATTACGAACCACCGCCAGAAAGTATTTCTGCACCTCGAGGGCATGTTATTCATCATCGACTACCTTCCTTCTGCGCTGCACTCAACATCGGCAAATCACTCAGTCGAGATTCTGCTGGTGCGAGTGGGTCGTTAGACCATTGCTCCCAATCGAATCCTGTTGCGGCGGACGGCGTCTGGAAAACGACCGTTCCGTGACAGAGTTCGCCAGGCGGCTTTTCCCAATGGATTTCGCAGTACGTCAGGATGCCCCCTGCCCACTCGGGCTCCTTCGGCCATTGCGCGGGAGGCCGCGAACCGAGAAAGTCGGCGTAAATCAGCCAGAGTTTCAGCAAACCCGACGTATGTTCGTCAGCCGCCCCAACGTGCACTGTAAATCGATCCGAACGGGCAACGTGTACCAATGTGTGGATATCATG
This sequence comes from Pirellulales bacterium, assembly GCA_046349895.1. GTDB lineage: Bacteria > Planctomycetota > Planctomycetia > Pirellulales > Pirellulaceae > JAXMBJ01. Next base: position 770,764 of record JAXMBJ010000006.1, read on the forward strand.
TTCCCCATCGACGTCGCCCCGCCATTCAGCAGATACCAATGGGAAGTCGTAAGTGCCGGAGGTTTCATTCTTCCCCTCGGCATCAAAGCTTCGAATCAATACAGCCGCAAAATCGTTATCGACCAATTTGACAGGATCGACGCCCCCATATCGTTCGACGCGCTCTTGTCCGTGCCGCCGCAATAGAAAGGGGAGATTGGGCCACTGCCATAGCGAGTTCGAATCCCATATGCGCACTTCGTCCATCCAAGGAACATCCGAAAACGCCAATCTTGAGTTCCAGAAGTTACGTGCGACCTCATCTGAAGGTCTTGTGATGGTCACGACAATCGCGATCGAGCTGGATTGATCTTTCGCATCCGATCCTTCGATCGAAATATCACCACGAAGAAGCGGAATCTGCGCTGAGGCGTTCTTCGATTCGGGCGCAATTGGCGGCCAGTGAATGTCAAAGGCGTGTTTTGATCCGCCTAGAGCTTGGGCACGTTTAGCCTCGCGTGAGCATCCATTGGCGTTGATGAGACAGCAACTGAAAACGAGGAGAGCCGACCAGGACGAGTGCGGGAACTTGCAATGCATATTTGGCAGTCTCGTAAGTCCTTAATCGGGCCCTTTACGGCCCGGCGACCTCTCAGTACTAATGGTTAAGTTCGCAGTGGGGAAGTGCTTGCCTGAGCTTTTCCAGGCCCTCCTTGCTGATCCGTGTGTTCTGAATGCCCAGATTATCCAGATTCGTCAATTCAGACAAATCGTCGATGCATGCATCGGTAACATGATTATGCCCGAGTCGGAGTCGTCGAAGTCCCTTCATGCTGCTGATGGCGGCCACCGTTTGGTCAGTCGCATTCGTCCCTTGCAGGCCCAAGTACCGCAGGTGTTTCAGTTGAGACAGGTCCCGTTCGAACGCGTTGATGTCCCCACGGAAAATCAGCCCTTGAAGATAGGGCAGTTCTGCAAACTCGGCGATCGATTCTTTTGGCGTGCTTTCGTACACGGTAATCATAATCACATGATGGTCATCGCCGAAACAAGCCCTGCAGAGAAGCGACGGCCACCCACAGGCGCCCACGGACAAGTCGAATCTACCATCAGCTTTCGCCGAAATGCTGTCCGCAAAGCCGACTTCGTAGGGCTCGGTAGTCTGAAGTATGCGCTGCTCCCGGTGCAGCATGTGTCTGTGCCACGAACAGTGAGCCAGGAGCACGGCCGCGACGAAAGTCATGGCAAGTATTGTTCGAATTCCAAATCGTAATCGTCGCATAAGCCTACCAAGCAATGCTCAATACGATCAAGCCACACGGCGAAATCATAGGCAACCGATTCGCGACACCCCCCCGAGCGACCAGCATCATCGCCCGAGTTGCTCCAGCTGAGGTCAGTGCTTGTCGTACAGCTGAATGAAGAGGGCTTTTTTCTGATCGGGGAGCGAGTAGTGGAAACCGCAGTCGACGAAGAGGCTCTCGGAGGCGGTGATGGCCATCAGTTCGTAGATGCCATGGTCCCGCGCGAGCTGGACGCATTCGAGGACGAGTTTCTTGCCGAGCCCGCGACCGCGCCAGGGCAAGGTGACGCCGAGGGCCTGGATTTCGGCCAGTTTCTTGGAATAGATCTCCACGGCCGCAAAGCCAATGATGTCATCACCCACCATGGCGACGAAACCGGTGGGGAGTAGTTTGGCGAGTTCTTCGTGGGTTCGGGGGAGGAGCCGTCGTGCCTTGACCATCGGTTCGAGGACATGTTCGACGCCCAGCAGATCGTCGAGCGTGGTCGGTCGGATGGAAACACCCTCCGGCAACGGATGATCGTCGGACCACGCTTGATCCGCCGGGGTGTCGTTGAGCGCGTGGCGGAGCCGCTTGCCGACCGGCATGTCTTCCCCACTGCTCGACTCAGATCTGGGAGGCTGATTCACTGACAGGTTTCGCTGTTCGTTGGAATACTGCAAGCTGAGCGACCAGGCTGATCACAGGCGACAGTTCAAGTTGGTGTCGGATCGAGGCCGATCAGATCAGCTCGGCAATCGGTTGGTAACTTGGATCGACCAGATACTGCGGGCGACCTGACAGATCCTGGACAGTAGCTTGGTGCGGGTCAACGCCCAGGGCATGGTACAGGGTAGCGAAGATCTCCTGGAAGTGAACGGGGCGTTCGGCGACCTCACCGCCCCACCGGTCGGTCTGACCGATGGCGATGCCGGTTCGCAAACCGCCGCCGGCCAGCAAGGCGCACGACACGTTCGGCCAGTGGTCGCGACCAGCATCTTTGTTGATTCGAGGCGTCCGCCCGAATTCACCGAACACGATCACCGTCGTATCCTGATCGAGGCCCCGTTCGTACAGGTCGTCGACGAGTGCCGAGACGGCCTGATCGAGATCGGGGAGATTACGTCGCGCGTTGCCGAAGTTATCGCCGTGCCAATCCCAAAAACTGTAGCTCAACGTCACGCACCGCACTCCGGCTTCGACCAGTCGGCGAGCCATGAGGAATTGCTGGTTCAGCCGCGCGGCGGCGTCGCCCTGAATCTGTTCGGTACCGTACCCGTATCGGTCTCGCACCGCCTGCGGTTCGCGCTGCAGATCGAGCGCCTCGGCCAGTTGGCTGGATGTCAGTATTCCCAGGGCCTGCTTCTGAATATGATCCGCTCCATGATATTCGGTCATCCGATCGGACCAGCGGCGGAAGCGGTCGAGTCCATCGAGCAGCTGGCGTCGGTCGTCGAGCCTGCTGACGCTGATGTCGCTGAGCGTCAAGTCACTTCGTCCGCGACCGTTGGGTTCAAACGGCGCATGGGCGCGGCCAAGGAATCCGGGCTTACCGGAGTTGTAGGGCTGGTGCTGCATCTTGGGTGACAGACCCACAAACGGAGGGACCGCATCGCGGACCGGACCTCGCAAGCGGGACAGGACGGATCCGAGTTCGGGCCAGCCGCCGAGGGGCTGATTATCGGTCAATCGGCCGGTCAAGCACTGAAAAGATTCGTGACGATCCTTGGCGCCTACCACTGAGCGAATGACGGCCAGTCGATTCATCCGCTTAGCGAGGCCCGGCAGCAGCTCGCTGATCTGAATCCCCGGAACGCTCGTCGCGATCGGCCGTAGCTCGCCGCGAATCTCAGACGGAGCGTTCACCTTCAAGTCGTACATGTCTTGATGAGGGGGTCCGCCGGGCAGGAAGACCATGATGATCGATTTATGGCGGGAACTGTCGTTCGAGGCCGCGGCGGTGGCGCGCAGCAGGTTCGGCAAGGAGAGGCCACCCATGGCCAGGCTGCCGATCTGGAGAAACGATCGGCGAGAGACTCCATCGCAGTGCCCGCGTGACGGACTTCCGCAAGTGATTCTGAGCATGATCGTTCCTCCATTCAGATCCTGATGAAGATGCGTCGCTGGTAGAGCCAGTAGCAGAATCCGACTGCCAGACTTAGCCCCAGCAGACTGACGACCAGTTCACCGTAAGGGGCCATCGCTGCCTCGACATCGCTGTGAATGACGCGGCGCACCAGGTCGTTAGGATTGACCAGCCCGGTGGCCATGTAAACGGCGATGGGGTTCAGGCCGATCCAGACGAACGGCTGAGCCCAGGTCCGATATTGATAGATATCGATGACGACGTAGAACAGGGCCAGCAGCAGGAGGCTCCAACCGCCAGCGACCAGCACGTAGCTGGAGGTCCAGAGCTTCTTGATGATGGGGAACTGCAATCCCCACAGGTAACCCAGCACCAGGCAGCCCACTCCGGCGGCGACGAACAATCCCACTCTCCTCCACGGCTGAAAGCTTTCATCTCGCAGCACGAGTCCGGCCAGCACGCCGAGCAGGGCGCTGGCGACGGCCGGAATATGGCTGAGCAAACCTTCCGGATCCCACTGGCCATCCCACTTGTATCCGGGCAAGTAGTGCTGGTCGACGTAGTGGGTCCAATTCTGCCCCGGCTCACTGAGCGCACCGGCGGCGAATCCGGGTCCGGGAATCCACATCAGGAGGACCCAGTAACCGACCAGCAGCAGAACGGTGGTGGCGAGTATTCCTTTCCAGCGCAGATTCAGAAAGATCAGGCCGGCGAAGAAATAGCAGATGGCCAGCCGCTGCAGCACGCCGACGTACCGGAACATGGGCGTAGTACTCTCAGGAGGCAATCCGCCGTAGTAGAAGAGCCCCAGCAGGTACAGCAGGATGGCTCGCCGAGCCAAGCGTTCGTAGGCTGCCTGGCGTCCGAGTTCGCGATCGATGCGGCCGAGCGAAAAAACCGACGACAGTCCGACCAGGAACACAAACAGCGGAAAGATCAGGTCGTAGAACCGGAACCCTTCCCACTCGGCGTGTTCCAACTGAGTCACTATCAGCTGCACCCACGGCGCGTCGCTGATGTGTTTCAGCGAACCGACCAGCGCGTCGGCGCCGATGATCCAGAACATGTCAAAGCCACGCAGTGCGTCGACAGAAACCAGGCGCTCTCGCTGACTCATCGGCACTCCGCTGACAGGTGGGACTCGCCGAGCACTCATCGCAAGGTAGCACCGAGGTAGCAGGGCCTCGGCAAACGACTCGGCATTCAGCCGATGATATCGTCCCGCTGCGGCTGGAACAAGTCTGAGGTCTCCGGAGGGGGGCTACCTGCGTCTAGCCGCACGGCCGTGGAACTGCTACAACCCAATCACCAGACGGACCGACGCCGGAAGCCCAGCGGGCAGGGAGAATCGCGAGCAGACACGGGGATTGGCATGGAATCATGGAAGGTGCTGTTCGATATCCTGGTGTTGCTCAGTGCCTCGCTGCTCCTGGGGGGGCTGATGGCCCGATGGGGCCAGAGTCCGTTGCTCGGGTACCTGCTGGCCGGGATGGTGTTGGGGGGGCCTGGGAGCCTCGATCTGGTCGGCTCGGCTGAGGAAATCGAATTTATCGCCGAGCTGGGGGTGGCTCTGCTGCTCTACAGTCTCGGCCTGGAATTCTCCTTCCAGCGCATGCAGGCGCTCGGCAGTCGATTGCTGTTGGGAGGTGTCCTGCAGGTCGTGGTGACGCTGCTGGTCGGCGGCCTGATCGCCCTGCTCGGCGGCCTGGCGATGCGTGAAGCGACGGCGGTCGGCGCCATGGTGTCACTCAGCAGCACGGCCTGTGTCTTGCGAGTGCTGATGGACCGAGCCGAGACGGATACGCCGCATGGTCGGATTACGATCGGTGTGCTGCTGGTCCAGGACATCGCGGTCGTTCCTCTGGCGTCGCTGATGACCATCCTGCAGGGGACGGGAACTCCGCTGGAGATCGCCACCAACGTGGCTCGCATACTGCTGTTCGCCGGCGGGCTGATCGTGGTGCTGTACCTGGTGCTGAGCAAAATCGCGGTCGCGACGCTGGGCACCCTGACCCTCGAGCGCAATCGCGAGCTGACGTTGCTGACCGCCGTCTCAGCCGGCTTAGGCTCCGCGTGGGCCGCTCATGCGGTGGGTGTATCGCCGGCATTGGGTGCGTTCGTCGCCGGGATGTTTCTCGGCAGTTCACGATTTGCCACGCAAATCCGTGCCGACGTTTCGTCGCTGAGAATGCTCTTGCTGACATTGTTCTTCGGTGCGGCTGGCATGGTGGCCGATCCCGCCTGGATTGCTCAACACTGGCATCTCGTGCTGGGATGCACGCTGCTGCTGATCGCTGTCAAGGCACTGATCGTCTGGGCCGTCTATACGTATCTGGGGCAACCCTCTCAAGTCGGCTTGGCGGCCGGTCTGTGTCTGGCTCAGATCGGGGAATTCGCTTTTGTGTTGGGGAGCATGGCGCGCGGCACCGGTGTGATCTCCGCCGACACGCATTCGCTGATCGTCTCCGTTACGATTGCCAGTCTGTTCGCCACGCCCCTGCTGGTCGCTCGCGCAGCGTCCTGGGGCATCGCCCTGGCTCGGCTCTGCGGCGCCAACCGGTTCAACCCTGCGGCTGCGTCGTCGAATCAATACACCCCGGAAGTGGTGCTGGTCGGCTTCGGAGTTGCTGGCGAGCTGGCCGCCGCGCCGCTGGTCGGCAGCGGCCGTCAGGTGCTGGTCCTGGAATTGAATCAGGCAGGAGCCGCCAAGGCTCATCAGTACGGATTCCACGCTGAGATCGGCGATGCGCGTCAATCTGATGTGCTCGAGCATGCTCATTTGTCGAGTGCCCGGCTGGTGGTCATCACCGTTCCACACTATGACACGGCGACCCAAGTACTGGAATTGGCTCGCCATGCGGCCCCCAGCGCCGAGATCATCGTCCGGTCGCGTTACCAGATCCATTCGCATCTGCTGCAGAACGCTGGTGCCACGGCCGTTTTCGGCGACGAAGAGGAAATCGGCGATCGTTTGCAGCGTTACGTCCGCGATTGGCTCGGCCAGTAGCTGCTGGCGGAGGTTCCCACCGTCCCCGATACGGCTCACACGCTGACGAACACCCGGTTGATATCTGGCTCGGCCCGATCGAGCATTTTCAGGTCGAGCAGCTGCTGGTGCAGTGTTGCCCAGCGTTCGGTGGTCATCGTCCCCAGCTGATCTTCGCCGGCCAGACCCGCCAGACAGAGCGGCCGGATGGCATCGACCGATTTGGCAAGCAGTTCACGATCGACGGTCGCATTCACCTGGTGAATCACGTCATTGGTTGCCGCCGGGTCCTGCAGATAGCGTTGCCAGCCCGCTCGAATTGCCCGCACTGCCTTCTCAACTTCAGCTTGCTGATCCTGCCACATCGATCGCCGCACCACCACGACGCTGGTGTACGGGTTGTAGCCGAGATCGCTGACCATCAGCACTCGCGGATCGCCACCGCGCTGAGTGGCCAGCAACGGCTCGGTGAATGAATAAGCCTGCTGAGCATAACGCGGGTCAAGCGTCCAGGCTGAGATGTCGCCCGTGTAGGGTACGATGCGAACGTTTCTCAGCGGTATGCGTTGCTTCAAGTATTCGGCAAACGGCTGGCCCTCGCCAATCGCCAGCACTACGTCGTTCAGCTGATCCCACGTTTCGATTCCCGAGGCGGCATGGACCATGACGCACCGCGGGCTCTGCTGGAGTGCGGCGAAAACGGCCACAATGTCGGCCTGTTGTGCTCGAGCGAGCAGAATCTGATCGGCATTGGCGATCGCGTAATCGACCTGTTTGAGGACCAGTTTGTTGAGCGACGTGATGGACGGCCCGCCTGGAGCGATCTTGATTGAGAGGCCCGCTTCACGGAACAGCCCCAACGTATCGGCCGCATAGAAGCCACCGTGCTGAGCGTCCGGGTACCAGTTCAGCTGCAGCGTAGAACCGGCTCCTCCCGACGAATTCCCGCCACGCTGACACCCTAAAGCCGACAGACCGCTGGCGGCCAGCCAACTCGCACCGCTCCACCGAGCTGCCCGGGCCATTGCCTGGCGACGGGTGACGAATGGCTGGGGAATCGGTTGCAGCTCGGACATAATGCCTGCTCCTGATGCGGTGGATGGCGCGGACCACGGCTGGCGTCCCGGCGGAGAGACTCGCATGACCTGCCCAAGCTCGCTCCGCTGTGCCTGAATCTTCGCGTCGACTGCTGGAACCATACCAGCTGATCGCCCCCACCGGTAGGCACCCCTCGAGGGTTAGTTCTTGATCCGCGGAAAGGACGGAGGCCGCGGAAAGGGAGAAGAGCCAAACCGAAGCTCGCCAGATTAGCCTAACTCACAAGCACGCTGCGCAAGCAAGTGAGTGACGTACAAGCACGCTGCGCAAGCAAGTGAGTGAGTGAGTGAGTGAGTGAGTGAGTGAGTGAGTGAGTGAGTGAGTGGGCTTACAAGCACGCCGCGCAAGCAAGTGAGTCAAGCCACACACTTGCTTGCGCGGCGTGCTTGTATCAGAGAGTATGGTGGACAATGTGGCGAGGTCCAGTTATGGGTCGTCGGTCGAGTCGTCGTGGATCTTGGGCTCCTGCCAGTTCAGCAGCCAGCGTTGGCCGGCCCAGGCGACGAATGAGAAAAAGATGATGCCCAGCAGCGTGCAACAACCGACGGCCGCGAAGAGAAAGTCGAGCTTGAACTGGGATTTAGCCGAGAAGATCAGATAACCCAGGCCCGGAGACCGAGCCCCGGCGCCGGCAAAAATTTCACCGACGATGGTGCCCAGGACGGCGGCGCCGGCTGCCACCTTCAGGCCGATTACCAGATTCGGTAGGGCACTGGGGACCTGCAGCTTCCACAGAGTCTGCCAGCGCGTGGCGCCGTTGAGTCGGAACAGGTCCTGCCAGCTCTGCGGCACGCTGGTCAATCCTTCGGTCACGTTGGTGATGATGGGAAAGAGGCTGACAATGGCGGCGATGACGACAACCGCGAGGAGTCCCTCGCCCAACCAGATCACAATCACAGGCGCGATGGCCACAATGGGAACCGTCTGCAGAAAGATCGCGTAGGGAAACAGACTGCGGCGGATAACGGCGGCCTGCGAGAAGATCATCGCGATGGCGACTCCCAGCACGAAGCTGCTCAACAGCCCGAGACTGGCAGCCGTCGCAGTCAGCAACGTGGCGAAGCCAAGTGCTTGGGCGTGCCGCACGACGGCCTGTCCGACCAGCCACGGGCCGGGGAGGACCATAGCAGGGACCTCCCACCACCGGACGGCCAGTTCCCAGACGGTCAGCACACCAATCAAAACGATCATTGGCGGGACAACGCGGCGGACCCAGCGGCGGCTGAAAGCGGGCAGCCTATTCACTGGCCACCTCCTCCAGCAACTGCCGGATGTGTGCACACTGACGAGCGAACTCAAGTTCGGACCGCAGATCCGCTGGCCGAGCCGCCGCCCAGGGCAAATCGACGACCGCCTGCGGCGAAGGCTCGTCCCCCGCGTGCACTTTCCCCAACACCAGGATTCGGTCGGCCAGACAGACGGCTTCGGCCACGTTGTGAGTCACCAGCAAAGTCGTCCAGTGGTGACGCTGCCTGAGTGTGCTGAGTTCGTCGATCAATTGCTGACGCAGAATGTCGTCGAGCGCGGCGAAGGGTTCGTCGAGCAGCAGAATCTGAGGCGTGGTCACCAGCGCTCGGGCCAGCGACACTCGCATCTGCATCCCGCCCGACAGTTGTCGTGGGAGCTTGGGGACGTCGCCGTCGAGCAGCCCGACCAGTTGGCGCGCGGCATCGATGGCTGAGTGACGTGAGCTGGGATTGGCTCCGGCCAGCTCCAGCGGCAGGCCGATATTGGCCGCCACATTCCGCCAGGGGAGCAGATTGGCCGATTGAAAAACAAAGCCGACTCGCGGACGACTGGCGACGGTGGAATTCCCATCGTCAGTAAAGACCACCTCGCCAGTCGTGGCACTCTGCAATCCGGCGACGAGCCTGAGCAGCGTTGATTTGCCGCAGCCGGATGGCCCGACGATGGCCAGCATCTGGCCCGGAGAAACCTGCACGCTCACGCGATGCAGCACGGTCTGTTCCGACCCGGTCCGCATGCGGAACCGAACGGTCACATCCTGCAGCCGGACTCCCGTTCGCCGCTCGGTCATGCTCGTTCCTCGATTCGCGTCGGGCCGATCAGCGATTTCAGCGGGAGACCGATTCGGGCTGACGAATGGGCTGTTGAGCCGTTCGTTCGATCGAACCGCCGGTCGTCGAAGCGGCCGTCGGATCGGGAACCGACCAGTGCTGCTCTTCGAACATTGCCTGACGCGAGTCGACCGGGCCAATGCCGCGTGCCTTGAGCAGAACGCGGACTTTGTCCTTCGCCGCCGGCTCACCCGGCCCCTCATTACCCGGTGGATGTCCCCAGCCTTGAGTGGCACCGTCTCGAAAGACGAGCGTGAAGTTGGCCAGCGGATCGGAGGCCGTCGGATCGAATTCGGGGCCCACGATCGCCTCCAGATTCAACGCGTCACGATAGGGTGCCAGTGTCTCGGCTATCCGAGCGGCGCCATGAACTCGTGCGTCGCCCCACGGCCCGGTTTCGGACCGCGAAGCAATACCCGGAATTTTGATCTCCACGTAACGCGTTCGGTCCTGCTCGCGGAAATCGTCCGTGATCAGGCAGAAACCGTCGCCGTCGATCGGCAACCAACCAACCGAACCACTCACCTCGCGGACTTCCACCATCCCGACCGGTTTGCGATAGACCAGATCGACCTGGACCGAGGCCGGAAACGACTTGTGAGCTCGTTTGACTTCCCGCACCCAAGGATGGCGCCGAAAGGCTCGAGCTACATCCCAGGTCAATTGCGGCTCACGAAGCCACATCGGCAGCTTCCATTGAGCGGCTTCGGCGACCTGTTGCTTGATCTGATCGGGCTCTGTCCGGATCCATTCGGGCGGCGCTGTGATCTGAATGTTTTCCAGCTTGACCTGGTACCGCGGGTCTTCCATCAACAGCGGCTGGACCTGCTCCCAGGAATGAAACGCCAGGGCTCCGAGGGCCACGAACGACAGGGTAATCATCGTCCACACGAATCCGCGACCGCGCACCAGCTGCACGGCGATTCGTTCCAGACGCCCTTGTTCTCGCTGCGGCTCACCCACCTGGCCGATCCCTCCATACAACGCCAGACTTCGCTCGCCGCAGTGATTACCAGATTTGAATCGCCGGCTGAAGGTCAACTCCCAACTGATTCGTCACCTCGCTGCTGACCCGCTCCAGCAACGCTAGCACGTCAGTGCTGGTCGCACCGGGCTCCAGCACGACGAAATTCGGGTCGGCTTGATGGAGCAGCGCCTTTCCGGCGCGGGCATTTTTCTGGCCGGCCATTTCGATCAGCTTGCTGGCCGATTCGCCTTGAGTGTCCTTGAACAGGCGGGCGTAGGGGACCTCACCTGAGGGTTGCGATGCCCGGCGGACGATCCACAGCTTCTGCATGCGGCGAGTGATTTCAGCGGGGTCGCCCGATTCGAGGACCAAGACGGCCGAGACGACGACTAACCCGTCGAGGTTACTGTGGCGGTACCCGAAATGGAGGTCACCGCGTTGCAGGGTGAGTAGTTCGCCTTGGCGGTTGAGAGCGGTGACTGATTCGACCCACTGGCCGATCGACGCCCCGTGACTGCTGCAATTCGTCCGCAGGGCCCCACCGACGGTCCCTGGTATGCCGACCAGGGCTTCGAGTCCGGCGAGTCCTTCGCGGACGGCGGTGGAGATGACATGACCGAGCCGAGCGCCGGCGCCGACAGTCATCCTGAGCCCCGCAACATCGAGATGGCCAAAGGCCGGTGCGTCGAGGGCCACGACCACGCCGGTCACCTCATGGTCGGAGACAAGAATATTCGAACCGCCACCGATCACCCGCAGAGGCTGTCCCAAGCGGGCCGCCAGCCGAACCAAGTCGATCAGTTCCTGCTGGGTCGTCGGCTCGGCGTACCATTTGGCCCGCCCTCCGACGCCTAGCCAAGTGTGACGGCCCAGCGGCTCTTCCTCCCGCACAATCGCCTGCAACGCTCCGAAATCTTCCAACGTCGACATATCGTAGCTGCCTCCCCATGTGGCGCGGCGACTCGTCCCGCTGAGTCAGTATCCGCAGCCATAACCGCTGGTCGCTAATTGTCACCCGGCGGCCCCCGCCTGGGTAGCCCACCCCTCAAACCTGGCCGGCCAGATTGAACCTGGCTGGCCAGATTGAGGCTGGCTGGCCAGACTGCGCCGGCAGCCAACAATCGTGGTAAGATGCCCGTTTTCGTCCGGCCGACGACCGGGCTGGTGGCCAGGTGTGGGGGAAATATGCTCTGCGGTGAGGTGATTTCGGTTGGCGACGAGCTGACCAGCGGCGAGCGGCTCGATACGAACACCCAGTGGATCAGCCAGCGGCTGGCCGAGCTGGGGATCGAAGTCTGGTACCACTCCACGGCCGGCGACCGGCTCGACACGCTGATCGACGTCTTCCGCCGAGCGGTTCAGCGAGCCGACATTGTGCTGGTGACGGGCGGGCTGGGCCCCACGGCCGACGATCTGACCCGGCAGGCCATGGCCGAGGCCACCGCCAGGCCGCTGGAGCTGAGACCCGACGCGCTCGAACACATCGAACGGCTCTTCGCGCGGCGCCAGCGTCCGATGCCCGAGGCCAATCGTATCCAGGCCCTCTTTCCGCTCGGCAGCCAGATCATCCCCAATCCTCACGGGACGGCACCGGGGATCGACCTGCTGCTCCCCCGCACCAACCGTCAGCCGGCCAGGGCGTTTGCGCTCCCGGGTGTCCCGGCCGAGATGCGCGAGATGTGGCATGGATATGTCGTCCCTGAGCTGACCAAACTGCTCGGCCACGACCGCCAGGTGATTCGCCACCATTGCATCAAGTGCTTTGGTGTTGGGGAGAGTGATCTGGAAGCGATGCTGCCGAACTTGATCCAGCGTGGGCGAGATCCACAGGTCGGCATCACGGTCCACAAGGCGACCATCACTTTGCGAATAACGGCTCGCGGGCGAGACGACATCGACTGCCAGAACCGGATGCAGCCTACCATCGACGTGATCCATCAGTCCTTAGGTGAGCTGGTCTTCGGTACGGGCGACGACGAGCTGCATCATGCCGTAGGACGATTGCTGGCCGAGCGATCTGCGACACTGGCGACGGCCGAATGGGGAACCCACGGGGCGCTCGCCTCCTTGCTGGGCCAGCTTCCCGAAACGAGGCAATCGTATCGAGGCGGTCTGGTGTTGCGAGATCAGGCAGCCGCGCGTGTTCTGTTGCGGCTGACCGACGAACACTCACACCTCGATCCGCTGATCGCCGAAACGGCCCAACGGCTGCGCGACGCGTTTCAATCCGACTATGCACTGGTCATCGGCCCGGCACCGAGCGACATCGCCAACAGCGGCCTGCCGGAATCTCAACACGGCGAAGCGACCATGGTCGTGGGACTTGCCACGCCGAACGGCGTCACGGTCGTCCCCCGGTCGTACGGCGGACACCCGGATATTGTCATCGACCGAGCCGCCAAGACGGCGCTGAATCTGTTGCGTCTGGAACTCTGCCATCCCTGAGTGGGGGCTAGCAAGTGCCGACTGCAGGGCTAGGGAAGCTGCCGTCGATCTTTGCCGTCGGTACCGATGACGACGATGGTGCCGCTGTGGGACCCGGCGACGATGTTATCCGAGGCGGGAACGACATCGGCCGAGTAGACGTAGTCATCCAGCTGTCGGATCACGTTGCGGCTGCCGTCGATGTTGCACAACGACAGCGACTTGTCGCCACATGCAGCCAGGAACTGTCCGCCGGCACCGACAAACTGCACGCGAGTCACATCCATGCCGAAGCCTTCGATCGTCTTGACCTGCTCACCCTTCACCACGTCCCAGACCTTGACCGTCTTGTCCGCGCTGCCGGTAATCAGTCGGCGACCGTTCAGCTGCCACGCGACGCTCAGCACATGGTGCGTGTGCCCTTCGAACGCGTTCTTGACGGCACCATCTTCGACGTTGAAGACGCGAGCAAATCGATCGGTCCCGCCGCTGGCCAGCAGTTTGCCATCGGGCGAAAACGCGACGCTCAGCACCGTATCGCTGTGAGCGTCCTTGATGTCGCGGACCAGTTTGCCTTCCGCCACGTTCCAGATCTGCAGCTGACCACTCCGCGACGGCTCACCGCCGCCGACGGCCAGCAACTGGGAATCGGGCGAGAAATCGAGTGAAGTGACCCGATCGGCAAAGGGCGAATCGCCTTCCGCCTGGCCCCAAGTTTGAGCGAGTGACCAGCGCGGATAGACGGGGAGTGTCCCGAGCCCTTGAGGACCGGCGACAACGATCTGATCACTCCAGACAATCAACGGCGATTTCGCGCCGGCGCTCGGTCCGGAATTGCTGCCGGGTGACGGATTCACGCTGGCGGTATCCGCTGGCAGCGGGAACGACATCAACGGTCCGCCGTTGGCCACGGCAAAAGCTCGCAACTGCGGGCCCTCCGGAGCGGCGACCCAGACCAGCACTCGCTCGGCACCCCAGAAACCGGCGGCGACCACGTTCGCTGCCGGCGCCGCAACCTTGGTCTCAGACGCCTGCTTGGACTGCTGGGCGGCGGCGAGCTGCTGTTCCTGAGCGGTCACGCGTTCGGTGGCCGGTGCTACCTGGGCTTGAGTTTCGGTCCACAGCTTTTCGGTCCGTTCAATCTCTTGAGCGGCGACGGTTTGTTTCTTGTCGAGATCGGCTTGTTGAGCGGTGGCGTCGGTGACGGCTTTCTGTTTCGCTTCAACCTGAGTCTTGAGCGCCGCGAGGTCCGCTTTTTGTTTCTCGAGTGCTTGAGCAGCCTGATCGCGATCGGTGGTCAGCTTCTGCTGCTGGGCCTGCACGCTCTGCAGTTGGTCGACCGCCTGCTTGATCACGGCCAGTTTCGCTTCCTGCTCGCGCTGATACTGACCGCTCAATCGCTCGGTCTCCCGCTGCAGAAGTTGGACGGTCGAGTCCTGCGGAGCGATCTCAGCCAGTGACTTGAACTTCTGCTGAATCTCCTGCACCAACTGCTGACGTGGATCGGCCTGATCGGCTGGAGCCTGCGTCTTCGGCTGCAGTTCGGCGATTGTAGCGGCCAGTTGCGTCAGTTGAGCGGCGGTGGCGTCCAGCTGTTGTTGACCGGCAGTAATCGCCTGTTCCTGCTGAGCAACCTGAGCTGTGACGGCCGTGTGTTCCGCCTGCAGCTTGGCAACTTCCTCGGCCTTCGCCTTCAGATCGGCCTGGAGCTTGTCGCGATCCTCAACTGCCTTCTTGCGGTTGGTATCGGCTTCGGTCACTTGCTTCTGCACTTCGTCCAGATCGCTCTTGGCATTGGCAACGCGTTCGGCGGCCACGTCGGCTTGCAGCGCCGCGAGCTTGGCGGCCGTCTGCAGGCTGATGTCGCCCTTGAGTTCGGCGACCTGAGCGCCGTCGGCCAGATTCCAAAGCTTGGCGCCGGCCGGACCACCCCAGGTCACCAGACGCTGACCATCGGCCGAGACGGTGGCGCCGGAGAGCTGTTCGCCATGGGCAAACGATCGCAGTGGTGCGGGCTGAGCCCAATCGTACAGTCGGGCCTGGCCATCGGGAGCCATGATCAAGAGCTGATCCTGAGGAGTTTTCAGCACCTGCACGGCGTTCGTCGATCCTTCCGGCAGCCCATCAGCGCGGTCGGTCAGCGTCCAGGAAGAACCTTGATCGGTCAGTTGGACGCCATGCAACCGCTGGTCGGAAGTCACCACCAGAGCTCGTCCACCAGGACCAACAACAACGCTCGCGACAGAACCGACACTTGACCCAACGAAGACTGGCTGCCACTGATCGCCGCGCAACACCTGGTATTGGGCACCGCTGTCGATTACCACCAGCGCGGCGTCGGCCGAGATCGTTGCGATGGCCGCGACGGCCCGACCATCGGCGCTGCGGAGCGTACTGGTGGCGGCCGGATCGGCCGACAGTCCCCGACGCCGCTCAACGCGTCCGTCGGCATAGCCCACCAGCATCGACTGACCGTCGGCTGCCATCGTGGCCGCAGTGACCTGTCCGGCGGGGTTACCCGGCCACCAGGAGAGGCTGGGATCGTCGCGCCGCCAAAGCTTGACCGTGCGGTAACCTCCGGACGCGACCCATTTTCCGTCAGGACTGAAGACCAGCGACTGAACGAAATCGAGATCGGCTGCGGGTGTGGCTTGCGGGCCGAGTTGAGCGGTGACGGCCGGATCGACGAGCTCCGAGATGGGGCGACCGTCAATCAGGCTGTAAATCGTGGCTCGATTGCCATGGCTCCCGGCGACCCACGATGCAGACCGATCGATGGCGACGCTGTAGACGGGATGAACTTGCTGCGGGACGGCTCGCCAGCTGATCTTCTGGACGGCGTTGACGCTCCCTTGAGCTCCCTGATCGATCCAGCTGGCGATCAGCTTGAGTTGCCGTTCGTCAAGCTTTTTCGCTCCCACCTTGTTATCCTCCGGCGGCATCACCGGCTCGGACGCATGCGAAGCGACCTCTATCAGCCGGCTGGCACTTCCCTTGCCTGCTTCGACCAGCGGTCCGGAGTCACCTCCGGCGCGGATGGTGTCGGCGGTTTCCAGCACCACGCCGGATTCGGCTTTGGAACGATTGTGGCAGGCGATGCAGTTCTGCTGCAGGATGGGGAGTACGTCCTTCTGGAAATCGACAGACGCGATGGCCCCGTCATCGGCACCCCACGCGTCCGAAGTGCCGATCAGATCGATGGCAACGCCACTGGCCACCAGCAGTCCGGCGACAGCCAGTGATCCCATGCGACGCGATATTGCCTGACGGCTGGCCAGAATTCGCTCGATCATCATTCCCATGCTCACGCACTCCTTGTTCGTCCACCGATGCGATGCCATGCCATCGCATTCACGCTCTGTGACTGCATCCGCTGGGCTGCGCCCGTCGTGAATCATCACTGCGCGGCGACCGGTTCGGTTACCTGGATTTCGACAGTCTGCGTTGCTGACGTGTCGACGTCATTGAACTTGGCCAGCACATTCAGCTTTCCAGTATATTTGCCGGCCGGAGTCCCCGCCGGAATTTGGATTCGGCACACAGCACTTGTCTGGTCGGCTGGAACCTCTACGGCATCAGCGGTGAAAGCCGGTTGACCTTCGGCCGTTTGAAATTGCAGCTTCACGGGCCCAGCAAATCCAAACCGTCGTTCGATCTGCCAAGTCGTCTCGACCACGCCACCCCCCTGCCCCGTTGCCGGACCTGCCAACACGGTGTGGACTGGCGACTTGTGGATCCGAACGTCGATCGTCGGTGACCGAACCCAGGCCGTGACGTCCTTCGGCTCGTTTTCTTTCCGGATCTGCTCCAGCCGATCCGATGCCTGCTTGGCAAATGCTTCGGCCCGCGTCAGCTTCTCTTTCTCTTTCGCCAGCGTTTCGGCCGCCAAAGTCCCGTTGGCATCGGCCGCTGCCACGGCCTGCTTCAGTTGTTCGACCAGCTGATCGGCCCGAGTCTTCTCGGTAGTCTGAGCTTCGATCGCCTGAAGGTTGCGCGGATACTTGAAGGGGACTTTGCCTTGCAGATAAAGCTGATAGTCGCCGGGTGGGAGATCGGGTTTCTTGACTTGCACCACCAACTCAGCCTGCTCAGCCTTTTCAGCGACCTTCACTGGGTCGGCCTGCAGTCCGTCAACGACTCCAGCCACTGCCAGCTCAGCGGGTCCGGGAAACAGCTCCGTCCGTCCGACCTTCACTGGTATGGTCAGCCGCCCGCCGGGAGCCGTCTGCCAGATCGACTCAGCCGGACTCGCCGCGTCGGGGACCTGCCCCGTCTGTACCACGACCGGCATCCGCTCGTTGCCGAGAACGCTCAGCCACAGCGAACTCGCTAACCGCGACGCCGGCTTGTTGCGTCCCAGATCGGGTGACGAACCCGACAGCGTCACGACAGTCGCCGTGCAATTGAGCGAGCCATTGGGCGACTCAGTCGAAGCTGTGCCGGCAACTGCTGTCGTGCCAGAGGCCGCAGCTGGCGGCGGATAGTGGCCGACGACCTGCACCGAGCCATGCCAGGGAGCGGCATCCGGACTGGCTTGAATCAACAGCTGACCGAAATACTTGCCAGCACCCAGGGTCAGCGGAGTCGTGCGAACGTGTTCGGGGAGCCCGACAAGGGAGAGCGTGATAGGGCCATCGTAGCCGTCGACGCGATCAGCGATCACATGCACGACCATCGTCTCACCCGGCCTCAGCACGGGCGCATCAAGATCGAATTGACGATCGTTCCCCGTGTTGGGATCGGCGACCCAGGCGGTCAAGCGGACATGGGGATTCGGTCGCCGGATCTCGACGCGATAGACGGCCGCCGGATCGTCGCGTGACTCGCAATACAAATCGTACAACCCGACTCGATAACGACCGTCGCGATCGATCTGCAGTCGATAGCGAGGATCGCGGGCATTCGGATCTACGGGGCGACCTTCATTGCGATCGCCGCCGACCAGGTACTGTTCCACGACGGCCAGCGAGGACCACTTTGGAGTGGCATTCGGCTGAGCGTCGGCAGCAGGCGGCTCGGCCCGCTGCACCATCAACCGCGGAGCACTCGGGGCGCCAAGTCGGTGACTGTAGACTTCAATCCAGTACTCATCTCCCTGACGACCGTCGAATTCCCACCAGTCGACATCGCCATGCGGGAAAAATCGACCGACGACTGTCGCCGGCACGGCCGTCGACACGGTCGACTCGGTGCCGCGACGCAGCCCCCGCAACGAATCGACTTCTTCCAGCGTCTCGACCGTAAGCTGTTCACCGGCCCGCAGTTTCCAGAGGGGCAGAGGCTGGACCCAATTCGGCTGGTGGAGCCATCGGGCGGGCGGATCCGCCAGGGCGTCCGCGACTGAACCCAACGATCCGGCACTGTTGATCGGCGATTCGGTCAACCACCAGTGAGCCTCTTTCGCAGCTGCCGGGTCGGGGCGCCAGATAGCTGCCGCTGGAGCCTTTCGTCCCTGCACTTTGGACGCGCGGGCAATGCCAACCAACTCGTTCACCGGCTCGCCACTCTCCGACAACATCGGCGGATAGATCACATCCGGTACGACTCCGTCAGTAATGCTCAGTCGATAGACGTGCTGAGCACCACCGCTGAACGTGTGATCGTGGAGACTGACCCGGTAGTTTCCAGCCGCAGTCGCTTGGACCACGGCCTTCGATTCCCGCAGGTCGGTGGTTCGAACCAATTGGTGACCGGCCGGATCGTAGACGGTCATGATCGGACGCGCGTCACTGTCGATCTCGGCGGCCACACACCTGAACGTAGCTGTCTGGTTCTCGGCCAGGGCCACCTGGTACCAATCGATCTGAGCGGCATCGAGTCGACCGTTGGCGGTCTGGCCGACTGCCAACGACAAAGCCTTATCGGCCTGACCGTGATCCCCCTGTTCAACAACCTCCTCGCCAGGCCCGACCACAAAGACTCGCGGATTCGATAATCCAAACCGACCTAACGCACGAACTTCATAGCGGCCCGTCGGGACATCCGCCGCAATGGCGACTCGGAAACGGTTCGGTACCGGTTGCTGTCCCGTCTCGAACTCGCCTGGATCACGCATCACCGGCTGGGCAACGATGCCGCTATGGGAACAGACGATCTGATCGACACCGTCGAGATTGGCGCCCCCTAGCTCGATTTCCACCGTCTGGCCCGCTCGTCCCCCAGGTGGAAAGGCCGTGGTCAACACGGTGCGAGGTAATTGGCCTAGCGAACTGCCGACCAACACGCTCGTCCACACCGCCACAGAAACCAGTCCAGGCAGCCAACGACGCCATACGTTCTGGTTGATATCACCAGTCATCTGACCCCCAGATCCGGGATAAAGGTGGGCAAAACCAGGTAGGTAACAAGGCGGGATCCGGACAGCCCCAGGGACCGGGACCGTCCAGCCCCTACAGGTTACCAACCCGCCCGGCCAGAAACTAGAGACTGCTACTGGATTTCCAGGTCCGGAATCGGAGGGGTGGGAAACGGGCCAGCGTGCGGCGACGAGGCCGGTCGAGCGGCCGAGTCAGGCTGAGATGCCGACCGGATTGTTTTTTCGCACAGAGACACGGAGATACAGAGACACGGAGATACAGAGGCACTAAGGGCCTGAGGCGCTAAGGCACAACGGAGAAGAGACGACCGGGCAGGAGGCGGCTGAGCGCTACTGAGGAGACGGTGTCGGCAGGAGAATCGTGGATCACTCGGGTTCGGCTTCGAGTCGACGCAGCTCGCGTTGGTAGCCGCCGGAGAGGATGGGGAACCGGCACCAGGTCTTGGGGTCGAGGTTTTCGTCATCGAGGTGGAAACTGGGCGCATAGCGTTCGCGTTTCCATTGATTGCGGCACCAGAGTCGAAAGAAGCGGGCGACCCAGATCTTCAATTGAGCGGGCGGGAATTGCGGGAAGCGGTTCCGCATCAGACGGTAGACTTCGACTGGGATGAGTTTATCGCGGATGGCGGCCCGCTCGACGGCGTCGAGCAACTCGTAGGGCATGAGGTCGGCTTCGTCGGTCTGGTTCTGTTCACGCGGACGCAGCTCGGCGGTCGGCGCTTGTCGATTCACGGCCGACAGGGCTCGGATGGGGAACAGTCCTTCGGGTCCTTGCGTTTCAAGCCAGAGGAGCCAGTAGCGGAGAAAATTCTTGTCGATGCCGGCGATCGGTGAGAGACCGCCGCAGGTATCACCGTCCATCGTCGCGTAGCCGACGGCCGCTTCGGACCGGTTGCTGGTGGCCAGCAGGAGTGCGCCGCTGAGGTTGGCCAGCATCCAGACACCTGGTCCTCGGGCTCGAGCCTGGATGTTCTGCAGCGTCAGATCGTGATCGCGCCAGTTGAGTTCCTGTCCGGTGGCTGTGGAGGCCAGCTGAACGTATTGATCGATGACCTCATCGACATTCCAGTGGTAAAAAGTCGCCCCGATAGCTTCGGCGACGCCGCGCGCAGCCTGGAAGGTGACGTCTCCACTGTGTCGTGTGGCCTGATAAACGCAGGTCACCAGTTTGGCGATCACCGGCTTGCAGCTGGCGACTTTCATGGTGCGCCCCGACGTTTCGACGGGAGCTGGTGGTAGCTCGAGATTCAGCCGACGGCACGCGGCGTCTGGGCCCAGCTCTCGCCACAGCCGCTCGACCATCATCGCACTCAAACAGGCCACAGCCGCCGAATCGGCTCCACCGCTGAGCGACACGACGAATCCGCGCGAGTGACTCTTGCGCATGTAGTCGCACAGGCCAAGAGTCATGGCGCGGGTGAATTCTTCTTCCTTGCGGTAAGGTCCCGACTCCCAGGCGGGGACTTCGCTGGCCACTTGTTCCGGCTCAGCCTCAGGATACTCAAACTCGCATCGCACCACCCCAGGATTATCCGGCTCCAGCGCCGGCGTAAAACTGCCCACCATGGCTCGTCGCACTCGGACTTCGTCCAGGTCGACCGTAGCGACGGTCAGCTGCGAATCGTGCAGTGAAAAGCGCGGGCCGAAGGCGACCACCTGCCCGCAGCTGGCGATCATCGCATCACCGTCGTAGATGGCTCGTCCAGCCTCGTTCCCCAACAGATTGGCGTACAGGTAGACCACGCAGAAAGCTCGGGAACCGTCGAGCACAAAGCGTTGCCGCACGTCGTGCTTGCCAAAAGCAAAATGGCTGGCGCTGGGATTGAGAATCACGTCGACGCCGCGTTTCATCAACCGTCCGCCGGGGCGACCGGCAACCCAGGCATCCTCGCAGATCTCAAATCCGATCCTCACGCCACCGACGTCAAAGACCAGATCGCCCACCGGAACTGACTGGCCGTCGATGATCTCTTCCACATGCACACCCGACGGCCAAGGCTTGAACCACCGAGGTTCATAGTGCAATCCGTCGCTGGCCAGATGCTGCTTGGCCACCATCCCGACCAATCGCCCGTCCACAGCCAAGGCGGCCAGGTTGTACAGCCCGCCTCGAATCAGCCGCGGGAGCCCGAACGAAACGATCATGCCCCGAGTCTGCGGCAACAGTTCCTGCAACAGACTCCATGCTTCCTGCTGAACTCCGGGCGAGTAAAAAGCGTCTTCGCAGCCATAGCCGGTCACACACAGCTCGGGCAAACAGAGCATTGTGACACGGGCCTGCCGAGCTTCGGCGATCAAACGCTCGAGCCGCTGATAATTGCCATCCCAATCCAAGGGCGTCTGATTGACTGCGGCGACTGCCGTCTTCACCAACTTCACTGGCGTGGTTCCTCTTTTCGGCCGACCGGCCAACTGCAATTCCTTGAGTCTAACCGGCTCGCCCTGATCAGCCAACTCGGTCCGTCACTCCTGATTGGGTCAATTCGACGGTATCGTGCCAGCCCATTCAGCCCGATGTCGTGTTTCATGATCTATTTCAGCGGTTCCAGGCCGGCGTCCATCCGCATCCGGTTGACCCACGTCCCCGCCGCCGGATGTTGCTGGACCAGTTTCACCAGCTGCGAACTGGAGCATCCCAGCTGGGCTGCCGCCGGTGCCGGCCGCCACCCGTGAGCGGCCAGCAGGTCGAGTGATTCGGCCAGCAGTGCCGCAAAGTCTCGATGGTCGGTACTCACTGAGACCTTTCCCTGCCGACAACGACTCTGCCACAACTCCGTCGGCTGATAATGCTCGGCATCGACAACCGCACGACAGTGCAGAGCAATCTCGCGCCGCAAACGGTCGAGTGCTACTTGGAGATTCTCGTGTTGACTGCGTCGTTCAGCCGCCTCGGCCCGGAGCCCCGTCGGTTCGTGGATCAACACGATGGCAGTCGACACCTTGTTGCGGTGCTGGCCGCCAGGGCCCTGCCCTCGAGTCCGCGTCACTTGACACTGGGTCACCAGCTGACGCGGATCGGCCTCCAGCCACCGAGTTCGTGCCGTGGCTTCCACCACTTGATACGGAAGCTCGGGTCCCATGCGTTTACCTCTGCCCGTGGATCGCAGTCCGCCCAAGCTGATATCGCCCAAGCCTGCGTCGCGTTGTCTGCCGCGAATCGGTCTTGAGCCTCATTGGGCCGGCGCCAGAGGCCCCGTATTGCGGCGGACGAAGGCTCGGGCTAGCGAGTCGCCATACACTTCACGCCACGCGTTGGAGTTGGTAAGTCGATCGGCCAAGGTCTGATTGTGAGGTCCGCAGACGACGAGGTCGACCCCATAGTCATCGAGTATTTTCAGCGCGTCGGGCGCGGCACCTTGGATCCGTTGATAATCGGCCCACACCTGGTCGGGAAAGAAATCGACTCGCGAGTCGACGAACGAGGCGATGCGGCCCTGAGAATGCCACGAGAGGTACGATCCCCAGCTGAGCGGCGCGATCGATCGAACTGACGTTCGGCCACCCTTGGGTATGAAACTGGCCGAATCGAACCAGGTGATTGGACGAGTCGGTTCGTCTGTCTTTTGACCGTCGTCATGGGACGCGGCGATCATCAGACGGGGCAAGGCCTCAGCCAGCTGCCACGGCTCGTCGATCGGTACGGCGGTCCGTTTGGCGGCGGGGAGGAGGAGATTGTAGGGCCGCAGCCAAGGTGTGCAGAACAGGACTCCCAGCGCAGCGACAGCGACGAATGCCGCGTCGAGTGCAGGGCTGGTTGCCGCGGCTGGTCCGCCCGACCATCGTTGCCAAAGTCGGACCAGCGTGGGGGAGAATCGCACAGTGGCCGAGGATCGGGCCATCACCCAGGGGAGGACTAATCCCCACCAGGCCACCATGCGCTGCGAACCGACGGCCAGGATGGCAAATGGTACGAGCAGGGCAAGTTCGTCCCATCGCAGACGCCGGTTCGATATGACGATCACTCCCAGGACGACGAGCGAAGCGATGGCCAGCGCGGCGCCGGCTGGCATTGCGACGTGCGGCGGCAGCCATTCTTCGAGACCACGTTGAGCGGAGGCCGAGCTGACTCCAGCGACATACGACAGTGTGTTTTCGGGATGAGGATTGATGAAGGCCCCCAATGCCGCGGCCGCGCTGGCGATAGCCAAGCGACGGACACGAGGCGAGCAGGCGGCGGATATGAGTCGCGCCGGCCAGCCTTTGTCGCGTTGAATCTCGCGACGGATCGCTTCGCTGAACGCGCCGCTCATCATCAACACTGGCATGACGACACCCAGCGGAAATGCGCCGTGGGTGTTGGTCCAGATGGCTTCGGTGGCAAAGCACGCCAGGGCCAGCCACACCGGTCGACGGAGCCGATCGAGCCAAGTCAGCTGGAGTGCGAACAGCAGAACCGAGGCAGCCTGCGGTCGCACTCCGAGGTTGGAGGCCATCAGCGCGAAGGCGATCAGTCCCCACAGGGCCGCAACGGCTGGCCGGCGTGCCCTTCGTCGCGAGAGAGCCATGATCAGTCCCAGGGCGGCGGCGTAACTGACACCAGCCAGGAACTGACTCAGCGGATAGCCGCCAATCCGATGGATGGCGTACATGGCCCACTGCGCGAGCCAGGCCTGATTCTGCACCGGTTGTCCGGCGATGGTGTGTGAAAAGGAGTCGGCTTCGATCAGCTGCCCCTGGTCGCTGATCCACCGTCCGGCGTTGACGTGCAGCCAGTAGTCGAGCGGAAAATCGGTGCTGGTCCATACGGTCAGCAAAACCAGCACAATCGGCAGGCCCAGCCAAACGTTCGGGAGTGACTTCCGGATCGGAATCATGAGGGCGGGCCTGCGAAGTGACGTAAGCTTCCGAGTGAGGGAGGCCGCCGGGGGGTGCACGCCAGCCAACAGTGGACTGGGCCGCTGAATCTCGTCAGCCAATCCCCGGACCCGAAATTGTAGCTCACACCAGCCGCTCGCCCGTTTTCGCGAGGCCTTATGCCGTCCCTTCGCACCGAACCATCGCGCGCATCCGCCGGCCAGACGGTTTCGGTCGTCGTACCGGCCTATCGGGAGGTGGAGAATCTCGACGAGCTGGTGCATCGTATCTCGGAGACGCTGGACCGCATTGACCGTCTGTACGAGATCATTATTGTCGACGACAACTCCAACGACGGTACGGACCGAGAGATTGAACGCCTGCAGGCCGAAGGGCTGCCCGTGCGGTTGATCCAGCGGGTGGGTGAGCGGGGACTGAGTTCGGCCGTATTGCGCGGGTTTGCCGAATCGGAGGGCGAGCTGCTGGTCTGCATGGACGCCGATCTGAGCCACCCGCCGGAGGCTCTCCCTGGAATTCTCAACGCGCTCGAATCCGGCTCGGCGGAGTTTGTCGTCGGTAGCCGGTACGTGGCGGGGGCGTCGACCGATGAACATTGGGGCTGGTTCCGACAGCTCAACAGTCGCGTGGCCACGTGGCTGGCGCGTCCCTTCACACGCCTTCGCGACCCGATGGCTGGCTTCTTCGCTTTGCCACGAACCGTCTTTCACCGATCGAACCAATGGGACCCGATCGGTTACAAGATCGGCCTGGAGATCTTGGTCAAATCGGGTTGCCGTCGAGTCTGCGAAGTGCCGATCCATTTTGCCGATCGACGTCGAGGCCAGAGCAAACTTTCCTGGCGTGAGCAGGTGAACTATCTGCGGCACCTGGTGCGACTCGGGCGATTCAAGTTCGGCACGGTGTGGCAGCTGGCCGCGTTTTGTGCCGTGGGGAGTGTCGGTGCGGCGATTGACTTGGCGACACTGGCCTGGCTGTTGCGGGCGGGAGTGACGTTACCGGTCGCTCGAGGCCTGTCGATCCTGCTGGCCCTGGCGTGCAACTTTGTGGCGAACGACCGCGTGACCTTTGGCCAGCGTCCGCCGGGCCGGGGTCGGCGATTCGTGCAGTACCTGGCCGCGTGCAGCCTCGGGTCGGCGCTGAATTACCTGACCACACTACTGGCTCCCACAATGATCAGTGCTTTGCACGGCCGGCCACTCTGGTCCGCCACGCTCGGCATCGTCCTGGGCCTGATCGCCAACTTCCTGATCGCCCGCAACTGGGTCTTCAACACCTCCTCGCGCTAAGCCGCGAATCATCCTCTTCCTCCCCTTGTGGTGCGGCCGTCTCGGCTGCTTGTGGTGCGGCCGTCTCGGCTGCTTGTGGTGCGGCCGTCTCGGCTGCTTGTGGTGCGGCCATCTCGGCTGCTTGTGGTGCGGCCGTCTCGGCTGCCTCTGCTCTCTCTCTCGCTCTCTCTCTCTCTCTCTCTCTCTCTCTCTCTCTGCTCTCTGCTCTCTCTCTCCTTTCTACTCTCTCCTTTCTACTCTCTTCCCTTCTCACTCCCGGCATGTTCTCCAGAGATTGACAAATCCCAAGCACAACTCCAGGCCGGCGAGCAGTCCAGATCACCTTTGAGGAGGACACAGTGGCAGGAGGAGGACACAGAGGCAGGCGGGACGCCTGCACCACAATAGTTCAGCAGGTGGGATGCCTGCACCACAATAATCATGCAAATCCAACCCATCTGGCGAGGCGGGACGTCTTGGGGTAAGTTCCACGTTCGACCGGTTGGCTCGCTTGCGCTGAGCCGCCGGAATCCTCCCCGGCCGTCGAATGATGGAGAACAACACAGATGGCAAAGCCGTTTCGACTGGTGCTGACCGACTACATCCGTGACGACTTGGCGATTGAGCAGAGCGTACTCGGGGACATCGCTGAGATCGAAGCGTTAGATGCTTACAACGAAGACCAACTCGCTGGGCGCATTGATGACGCTCATGCCCTGATGGTCTTCCACAACGTGTCACTGACTCATGTCAGCATCGATCGACTGAAGTGCTGCAAGGTGATTGCCCGAGTCGGAGTCGGCTTTGACAATGTCGACCTGCGGGCGGCGAGAGCCAAGCAGATCGATGTGACCAACGTGCCTGACTACGGCACGGAAGAAGTTGCCGACTCAGCGATCGGCATGATGCTCGCGCTGACTCGCGGCATCACGCGCATGGATCTGCGACTCCGCACGGCCTCGGGAATCTGGGACTACCAGCACGGCGCCCCACTGTATCGGCTCCGCGGCCGCACGTTCGGCATCATCGGTCTGGGGCGAATCGGCAAGGCGACGGCTTTACGAGCCAAAGCGCTGGGGATGGATGTCGCCTTCTATGATCCGTTGATCGAAGACGGTTACGACAAGTCGCTGGGGGTGCGTCGAGTCGAAACGCTGGAAGAACTCTGTAAGCAATCGTATGTGCTGAGTATCCACTGTCCGCGCACGCCGGAGACTCAGTTCATGATCAACGCCGAGACCCTGAAATGGCTCCCGCGCGGCAGCTACCTCGTCAACACGGCTCGCGGCGCGATCGTCGACACCTCAGCACTCCCCGCAGCACTCGAATCGGGCCATCTGGCCGGTGTGGCACTGGACGTGCTGCCGGTCGAACCTCCCGCACCCGACGACCGGCTGCTCGCCATCTGGCACGATCTGGCCCATCCCTGCTCCGGACGCCTGATTATCAACCCCCATTCAGCCTTCTATTGCGAAGAAGGACTGAAAGAGATGCGTCAAAAGGCAGCACGATGCTGCCGCCGCGTCCTGCTGGGCCAGAAGGAACGGAACGTGGTGAATAGAGAGTAGAGCCAGAGGGAATCACTGAGATTCGTTGAGGGGCTGGGTGCTGCGGAGGTAGGCGAACAGGTTGCGGAGCTGTTCGTCGTCGAGTTTATCGAGCAAACCGGTGGGCATCAGCGACTGGGGCTGGACCTGCAACGACTCAATCGTGCTCCGTTCCGCTGTCACCAGTTGTCCGTCGGCCGCGCGGATCGTCACAAAACTTGGGTCTCGCTGCACCAGCACGCCGCTGACCACGCGTCCGTCATCCAGAATGGCCACATAGTTCTCGTAGCCCTCTCGAATCTCGGCGCTCGGTAGCACGACGCTCAGCAGCATCCTCGACAGATCGGTACGGTTGTACGAGGTCAGGTTCGGTCCCACCTGGCCCCCTTCTTCAAACAGGCGGTGACAATTCGCACATTGCTGGACGAACACCTTATGGCCCTGATACGGGTCGCCCAGCTGGGCGTCGACGATGGCGACCAGCCGAGCGACTTTTGCTTCGCCTTCCGCTGTATCCTCGCGGGCCACATCGCCCCACGTTTCGCGCACCTGCTGAGCAAGCTGGTCGTCTCCCAGGCTCAAGCACGTCCGGAGTGTCTGGACGCTGAGCGTCAGCGGATCGATGCGTGATTCACGAGCGGATTGAATTAGCAGCTGAGCCCAGGTAGGGCGTGCGACCAATGTCGACTGGACGGCCTGTTGCAAGCCGTTCGGCCAGGCCGGGTAACGCTGCAGCAACTGAACGGGGATCGTGGGATCATCGAAGTTAGCGAGCGAAGCGATTGCTGCCGACAGGAGTTCCGGCGCCGCGTCGCTTGGCAACAGTTCCAGCAGTGTTGGGACCGAACCGGGAGCCCGGGTTTCGCCCAGGACCTGCACCAGACGAATCCGTTGAGCGACTTCGGTGCCGGCGTCGCCAATGCGTTGGCGGGCCTGTTCGAGGGCGGCGGCGTGCCCGAGTCGGACTTGCCAGACCAAGTCGTCGCGACTGTGCCGAGCGAGCTCCTCGGCCAACTCCAACGGCAACCCGACCACAGCTCGCCCTTCAAACGCCTGCTGAAAGCCTTCAACAAGTCTGTCGGCGACCTCTCCTTCCGGCGCGGCCTGAAACAATCGGGCGCAGCGCAACAGATCGTCGCGGGTCCCTGGCTGAGCAAACCGACGCATCAGTCGGCTGGCCAGATGATCGCGGAAGAGCGGTTCTTGCCACAACCCTTGCTGCTCAATCATGCTCAGCGTTTCGTCTGGCTGCCGACTGCAGAAACTTTCGAGTGCCCACCAGACCAACAGCGGCTGGTAGGTGTCCCCGACATCTTCAGCGCGGCGCGCCAGGGCGATTGCCACGGGAGCACCGTGAGCGACTGGCAGCCGTTTCGCCGAACAGGCCAGCTGGACACGCACTTCGACGTTCGGCTCGTCTTTGGCCAGTTCGACCAGTCGTCGCGCCAATGCGTCCGACACGTGGTGATCATCACAGGCCAGACGGACGGTCCACAGCCGCACTTGAGGATCGTCGTGTTCGATCAGCTCCTGCTGTCGCCCGTCGGTCAGCCCGCCGCTGAGATTGAGTCCCCAGAGGGCTTCGAGGGCCGTCTGCCCCGCCTGCCCCGTCTGACCATTCAAGATGGCATTCAAGGGGCCGATCAGCGACCGATCGCGCCGATCGCCGAGGATTCGCAAGGTGGTCTGGCGGATCCATTTGTTCGGATCGGAAAGTTTTTGAATGAGCTGTTCGGAGGAGAGCGACGCCAGATCGGCCGCCGATGCTGGCTGTGCTTCGGCGCCGCCCGCCGCCGGCTCTCGCGCTGACAATCGATAGATGCGTCCCTTGTCGGGATCGACTTGTCCTTCGTGGCTGCGGAAATGAGCGATCTGGCCGTCGTACCAGTCGGCCACATAGACAGCACCGTCGGGGCCCGCCTTGATATCGACGGGTCGGAACCAGCTGTCGCCCGAAGTGACTGGCCGATCGATGTCGCTGGTCGTAAACGAACTCCCCTGACTCACCCGCTCGCTCAAGACAACTCGCCCCTGCAGCGGTTCGACGCCGAGGATCTTTCCGCGGTAGCGTTCGGGAAGCTCAGGAGCCTCGTAGACCAGAAACGTATGCGTGAACCGCTCGACAGCCGGATGTCGCATCGCGGCGAAAAAACCAAATGCGTAGGGGTTCGACAGCGGACCGTGTTTCGTGAACCCCTTCTGGAAGTATCCTCCCTGCACGTAATGGAAACCGCGTGTGTCGCCCCCGTTGTGCCCGGAAAAGATACGACCCTGAGCATCCATCTCCAGTCCGAAGGCGTTCCCACCTCCTTCGGCGAAGATCTCGTAGATCCGCAGCTCCGGGTGATAACGCCAGATCAGCTGACCTTGAGAGAACTGCGGAGTCGTATCAAGTCCGGGGCGCACAACGTTGGCCGTCACGGTGCTCCCTTGAGCGGCATAGAGCCAGCCGTCGGGACCCCAGCGCAAGCTGTTGACCAGCGAATG
This sequence comes from Pirellulales bacterium, assembly GCA_046349895.1. Taxonomy (GTDB): domain Bacteria; phylum Planctomycetota; class Planctomycetia; order Pirellulales; family Pirellulaceae; genus JAXMBJ01. The sequence goes on from JAXMBJ010000006.1 coordinate 800,095, forward strand.
ACTGTCTTCCAGTCCGAAGCCCGACAGGACGACCTGCGGGTCACCGTCCGGAATATCGTCCTGGTCGCGGTCGGGATAGAACAAGAGATAGGGAGGGTTCAGGACCCAGACACCGCCTCGCCCGCGCTCGACCGCGGTGACCATATTCAGTCCGTCGACGAAGATCTGAGTGCGATCGTAGCGGCCGTCGCCGTTGGTATCGGAGTGGATCGTGATCCGGTCACGACCGCTGACGTGCCGCGGAGGCGGATCGGGGACCCGGTCGTAGACATTGCGCCAGTAGACGTCGTGGCTGAGGATCTTCAGTCCGGCCGGATGCGGGTACTGCCGATACTGGACGACCCACATGCGGCCCCGTTCATCAAAGTTGATGAAGACAGGCTGTTCAACTTCGGGTTCAGCAAACAGCTGATCCACCCGCAGGTCGTCACTGACTTTCAGCAATGCGAGAGACTCCGCCGGCGGCAACCCGCCACTGCGGTACTGCTGGACTTCGATCGGCGGTGCCGCAGATGAAAGAGCCGGTCCACCGAGCCAATCCGGAGCGGCGAAGCAGCCAACCATCAGCACGATCAGCGACCAGAGCCTGTGAGCACGGTACTGACTGAGAGCACGGTACTGACTGAGAGCACGGTACTGACTGAGAGCAGGGCGCTGGAACTGAGCTCCTCTCCCGGTCCACAACACTGGTTGGCGTTCCAGCCGTACGTTGACCGCTGTCATGGTGTGGTTTCCTGGATGCGTGCGGTGGGAGCGGAGGCGGATGGAACTACGTGCGGCGGCGAGTGCCACGGCGCGTCGTAACGCGGCCGGGCAACGCGGGGTTGCAAGCTCAGCGGACGAGTGGGTCAATCGACACTGGCGGCCCGTGAATCGGGAGTCGCTCCGATTACGGGAACGTCGGGCAGGGAGGCGGGGACGGAGAGCCCTGCGGCCCAGCAGGTACCGTTGAGCAGCAGGCGCTGGAACCAGGGTTCGGCGAAGTCCGCTGGGTGGCCGAGCGAGGTGTAGAACGACCGTCCGCCATCGGCTCGGCGGTACGTCCACGTCACCGGCTCGACGTTCTTCGACGAGTCATGTCGGCCGGTCATCAGCAGATTCGTCCCGGGAGCCAGGGGGTTCGTTTTGTAGAGCCAGGAGACGACACCCTGTTCGTTAGCAGAAATGTTGGTCAGGAGCGGATTGAGGCTCTGCGTGGGGACGATCTGTACGAATGAACGTCGTTCGGTCGGTTCGTTGTGTCCGTAGTGACCTTGATAATTGCCACCCCACACGACGGCGTCGAACTCGGGCCAACTGGCGTGTCCTGCGGCCGGAGGTTGACCGTCACGGAGCGAAAACGCGTGGCTGGCCGTGCGAATGCCCACTGCGGGTTTACCGGCAGCCAGAAAATCTCGCACGTGCTGCAACTGATCGACTGTGGGAGTGCGCCGCCGGACACTGACGACCAGCAGATCAGCATCGTCGAGGACTTCCAGGCCGGGGAAATTGTTCGGATTGCTGGCCGAGGCATGGACGAACGAGAGCCGGAAATCGCGCTGCAGGAATTTGCGGGCGAATTCGGGGAGCGTTCGTTCGGTCTGGTACTCATCCTCGCCGATCATCATCACGATGTGGGGACGACGGTCGCCGGTAAATCGAAATTCGTGTCCGCCGAGCAGCTGGTCGCTGGTGATCGTCGGACAGACCTGGCGTTCGACGTGTTCCACGACCAGATCGGTGCCGCTGAAGTGGCTGACAAACGGTCGGCGGTTCGGGTTGTACATCGTGTCGGTCAGGTCTCGGACCAGGACCACACGTTTGCCGTTCTTGGACAGCTGCCGCAGGCCGAAGGGTCGTCCCAGGACGCACATGTTGGTATGGACGCCGACCAGCATCACGTGGTCGATGCCGTGAGCGGTCAGGATGTTCCAGTTCTCGACTCCGTCGTCCGAGATGTAATCGGTATCGAGGATATCGATTCCCGGCGTCTGGCGTTTCCAGGGCGAGCCCGGTTTGCGGCCAGCGGCGGCCAGCACTTCGTGCCACCGCCAGTGCTCGTTCATGTCGTCATCCTCGCCGCCGTCGGTATGGTCGATAGGATAACCGACCTGCTCTTCATTCGGATCCTTCCAGTGGCACCACTGCTCGATCTGATCGGGGAGCGTGGCCGCTCGCGGAACCCGCTGAGCCTTCAGCCGCGCCGGATGATTCTGATAGAACTCCATGCATTCCGACGGGGCGTGGATGATCGTAGCTCCTCGGCGACGAGCTTCATGGAGAAACGCGTTCATTCGCGGGGTGATTTCACCGACACGACGGACGGCATTGAGACAATGATGAGCGTCCCACATGTCGCAGACGATGACTGCCGTATGAGCAGGATCCCACGACTCGTCGAGATAGCTGACTCGTTCCACTCCGCGTTCGTCGGTGGAGCGGGTACGGAGTTGGAGCTGGAGCGGACCAGGAGCCTGGATGTTCGGCGTGGCCCCTCCGCCGGTCGCTCCGTCTGCGGCCCACATCAACTGACCACCGCTACCGGCGGCGATCAACGTTTGCCAGATGATGGCTCGCATCAGTTGCCCCACCCCTGCTCGACCCGCTTTGCGAAACATGCTGGCTTCCTCATTCGTCCACGTGATGGCTCCACGTTGAGTGGAGCCTTGGGCATGGCCTCTGTCGGTCCGCCCCGACTTGACCGTCGGCGTCGGGTGTCAGTTTACAGCAATTCCAGCGGGACCTGTCCCCCAGGAGCCAGATGCATGGGGCGGCCTGAAGGATTGATGATCGTATCGTCGGGACGCAAACCGACGGCGTGATAGATCAACGCGTTCAGATCGGCCGGGTGCATCGGCCGATCGGTCGGGTACTCGGCCTTCGAATTCGTGGCGCCGATAATCTGACCGTGCCGATAGCCGCCGCCAGCCACCAGAATACTCTGAGCTTGTGGCCAGTGGTCGCGTCCGGCGTCTTTGTTGATGCGCGGCGTTCGACCGAACTCACCAGCAGTGACGACCAGCACGTCGTCCAGCATGCCGCGTTCGGCCAGGTCCTGGATCAGCACGCCCACCGCCCGATCGTGCCGAGGGAGCTTGTCGTTGAGTGCCCCTTCAATCCGGCCGTGATCGTCCCAGTAGCCCGTGTTGAGCGACACGTAGCGGACGCCGGCCTCGACGAGCCGGCGGGCCAGCAGAGCCTGTTCGCCCCACCCCGGACCATACCGCTCGCGAATCTTCGGATCCTCGCGCTCGAGATCGAACGCCTCACGGGCTCGTCCCGAGAGGATCATCTGCTGAGCCTGCTGGCTCATCGAATCCATGCTGTCGAAAGTCCCCGAAGCGTCGGCCTCACGGCGCAGCCGGTCGAACTGCGAGAGGAGTTCTAGCCGGTTCATCAGCCGATCGCGGCTGAGTCCGTCGATCAGCGTGAAGCTGCTGGTGTTGCCGGCCGGCAGCATGCCCGCTTCGTTGCCGTAGCTAAACTCGCCTGTCCGAAACGGATTGTGAGCGACGCCGAGATAGGCGGCACCGTGGAATCCGAACCCGCCGTCATTGATATTCACCGTAGCGGGAACGCCGGGGGTACGGGGGCCGAGCAGATGGGAAGCGATGGCGCCCATCGACGGCTGGCGCGGGACACGGTCCGAGCCGGTGGCGCCGAGGTATCCAGTCAGCATCCAGTGGGCTGCGGCCCAGTGGTCGCCGTTGTTGTGCGTGAAGCCTCGGAAAATGGTCACCTTGTCCATCACCTTGGCATGTTCGGGCATCAATTCGCAGATCCGGACGCCGGCCAGTGACGTGGCGATCGACTGGTAGGGACCGCGATACTCGGCCGGCGCCAGCGGCTTCATGTCGAACGTATCGAGCTGCGAGGGTCCACCGTGCTGCCAAATCAGGATGATCGACCGAGGGGACCGTCGAGAGGACTGATCGTTGGCCCGAGCTTCACTGCGGAGGGCGTCGGCCAGGGAGATACCGAAGGCCGAGAGGGCTCCCACTTGAATGAACCGGCGACGGCTGACCGCTCCACAGAATCGATCCGATCGACCGACGATCTGCAACATGCACGAGTCTCCTCAATCCTCAACAGCCGGAAGGCAGGCGCGGCGGCGTGGTTCGGGGCGAGTATCAGGCGGGTGGGCAGGCGGGGCTGCTCGTCGCCTCATTCTAGCCGGAGCGGCGGGGAAAAGGCAATTTTGAGTTGTCGTGGCGAGTGAAGTGCTCACTGGCCACCCTCACTGGGGTTGTCGTGAAGGCCCTGGGGGGCAGATACTGGTCGCTGATGGCCCGCCCGCCGTACCAGCACGGTTGCTCGGTTTTTGAGCACCCCGAGCGGGCCGCGGACCTGTCGGCGGCATCTAAGGCCGGCCACGGTCGCTCGGACCGGCTAAAATCCGTGCGGCACGGGAATTGCTGGGAATTGCTGGGTGTTGAGCTGGTGTTTTAGGCCCCAGGTGATGAGAGGCGCAGATGGATGCTCAAGGCTACCCGGTTCGACCGGACTGTTTCGACGAGATGTTTGACCAGGCGCGACTTCCTCGGCGGGCGAGTGCTCCGTTTGTGGAGCGTCTGCAGTCGGTCACATCGGCCGAGCTGAAACGTCGCCAGCGGGCGGCGGAGATGAGCATGCACATTCAGGGGATCACGTTCACCGTCTACGGTCACCAGGACGGGACGGAGAAGGTCTGGCCGTTTGACATTCTGCCGCGGATTATGGATGGCGGTGAGTGGCAGCGGGTGGAGCGTGGTCTGAAGCAGCGGATTCGGGCTTTGAATCTGTTTCTGGACGACATTTACAACGACCAGCGGATACTGAAGGACCGGGCGATCCCGGAGAGCTTGATTCGGTCGGCCAAGTCATTGCGTCCGCAGTTGCTGGGATTCCAGCCGCCGGGGGGCGTCTGGTGTCATGTCAGCGGGGTCGACCTGGTACGGGACGCGGACGGAACGATTTACGTGCTGGAGGACAACGCTCGATGCCCGTCCGGTGTGTCGTATGTGATTGAGAACCGGGAGGTGATGAAGCGGACGTTTGCACCGGTGTTTGAGGGGATGTCGGTGGCGCCGGTGGAGGACTATCCGGAGCGGCTGTTGGAGACACTGTTGGCCTGTGCGCCGCGGGGCGTCGACAATCCGCGGGCGGTGGTGTTGACGCCCGGACCGTACAACTCGGCCTATTTCGAGCACACGTTTCTCGCTCAGCAGATGGGGATCGAGCTGGTGCAGGGGACGGACCTGGTGGTGCACAACGGTCGCGTTCACATGTGCACAACTCGGGGGCTCCAGCAGGTCGACGTGATCTATCGTCGGATCGACGACGATTTCCTCGACCCGCAGTTCTTCCGTCCCGACTCGATGCTGGGCGTTCCCGGCCTGATGGAGGTCTATCTGGCGGGCCGAGTGACATTGGCCAACGCACCGGGGACGGGGATAGCGGACGACAAGGCGGTGTACGCTTATGTGCCCCAGATTATCCAGTATTACCTGGGCGAGGAGATGATTCTGCCGAACGTGCCGACCTACGTCTGCGACGATCCGGCTCAGTGCGAACACGTGCTGGCGAATCTGGACAAGCTGGTGGTGAAGCCGACGAACGAATCGGGTGGATACGGGATTCTGATGGGTCCGATGTCGACGGCCGAACAGCGTGAGCAGTGTGCGGCGGCCGTACGAGCCAATCCGCGCAATTATATTGCTCAGCCCATGCTGCAGCTGTCGACCGTGCCGACGCTGGTCGAGGACGATCTGCAGCCGCGGCACGTCGATCTGCGACCGTTTGTGCTCTGTGGCCAGGACATCTACGTGATGCCGGGGGGCCTGACCCGCGTGGCGCTGCGCGCCGGTTCGATGGTCGTGAATTCATCGCAGGGTGGCGGAAGCAAGGACACGTGGGTGTTGCGGGCCAGTCGGGCGTCGGTCCAGCAACAGGCTCAGGCGGCTGGCGCTGCCTACGTCGACTGACAACTGTTTGATAGCCGGGCTGGCGATAGCCGGGCTGGCGACGGAATGGCTGGCGACAGAATGGCTGGCAGCGGCGGGGCTGGCATATTGGTACGACAGAACTGAAAACCACAGGCGGGCGGAGCGATGTTGAGTCGAGCGGCTGATGCGGTTTACTGGATGAATCGATACGTCGAGCGAGCCGAGAACGTGGCGCGGTTTATCGACGTCTATCACAATCTGACGCTGGGGGGCGAAGACAACGCGGCCGACCAGTGGTCACCGCTGATCGATGCCTCGGGCGACCACACCGTGTTCGCTCAGCAGTACGGCGAACCGACTCGCGAAAACGTGCTGAAGTTCCTGACCTTCGACACCAACAATCCGAACTCGATTCTCTCGAGTATCGCTCGGGCGCGAGAGAACGGTCGAGCGGTCCGGGAGGTGATGTCGGCGGCGATGTGGGAGGAGCTGAACAAGTTTTACTTTCTGGTGACGAATGCTTGGCGTTACGAGGAGGTGCTGCATGACATCCCTTCGTTCTGCAATCAGGTGAAGCTGGCCAGTCATGCGTTGTTGGGCGTGACTTATTCCACGATGTCGCACGGTGAGGCGTGGAATTTTGCGCGGATCGGCCGGATGATCGAGCGGGCGGACAACACGTCGCGGATCCTGGACGTGCAGTACTATCTGCTGCAGCCCGAATCGGGGGCGATCCATGGGTCGCTGGACGTTGTCCGTTGGTCGGCGTTGCTGCGGTCGACGACGGCGTTGGAGATGTACCGCCGCGAGCATGGCAAGATCGTGCCGTTGAAGGTGGTTGACTTCCTGATTCTGGACCGAAGTTTTCCGCGATCGATTCATTTCTGCGTGATTCACGCCGAGGAGTCGCTGCGGCGGATTACGGGGAACCCGGTCGGCACGTTCCGGCTCCGCTGCGAACAGCTCCTGGGCCGCTTGCGGGCGGAACTGGATTACACCGGGATCCAGGACATTCTGGACCGCGGGCTGCACGAGTTCATTGACACGTTCCAGACTCAGCTGAATCAGGTCGGCATGGCCATTCAGCACGATTTCTTTACGATTCCCGACTCGGCCCAGCGGCTCAAAGGAGCCATCACGGCGCTGACCTGAACGGGGCAACTTCTCTTTGAAACTCGCTCGACTTCTGTTAGGCTCGTTGATAGAGATGCTGGGCACGCGGACACGTTCAGCGTCGAGTGTGCGGGCCATGAGTTTTCGCCAGGCGACGGGGTCCGGAAAGAGATCGGGAAACACCGCTTGTTATCGCCGGATACATCGAAGCCATTCTCTCCCGAACCGGGTTCGGCGGTCGCTGCTTTGAGATCGTCCATCCTGGCGGGGTATACTGCGCCGGCGGGGACCTACGACGAGCTGTTAGCGGCCGACGGCACGGTGCGCCCGCACTGGTCGCGTTTTCTGGACGGACTGCAGCGGCTGGGGAGTCCCGAGATTCGGCGGCGCTGGGATGAAGCTCAGCTGCTGGCCGACGAAAACGCCATGGCTTACAGTGCCTATGGCGATCCGACTCACCAGGCGCGGCCCTGGCAGCTCGACGCCTTGCCGCTGGTCTTGAGCAAGCACGAGTGGGAGCGGGTAGCCAGCGGCCTGCGTCAGCGGGCTTTGCTGCTGGATCTGGTCCTGCAGGACCTGTTTGGATCGCAGCACCTGCTGCTTGACGGTACCCTGCCCGCCGACGTGCTCTACCGGCATCCGGCCAATCTGCTTCCGTATCATAGTCTCCCGGCGCCACGCGGCCGGTGGCTGCACTACTACGCGGCCGACTTGGCTCGATCGGCGGACGGATCGTGGCAAGTCCTGGGGGACCGCACCGAGGCCCCGTCGGGGATGGGGTTTGCGCTGGAAAACCGCGTCATCATGTCGCGCATGTGGCCGGTCGTTTTCCGGGAATGCTACGTGCAGCGATTGGCGCCATTCTTTGCCGCCTGGCAGAACTGGCTGCGAGATCTGGCGCCGCGGAACAAGGAGAATCCGCGGATTGTCGTGTTGAGCCAGGGGCCGAACAGCCGCAATTTTTTTGAAGACGCTTATCAGGCCCGTTATCTCGGCTACACCGTGGTGGAGAGTGGCGACTTGTCGGTCCGGCATGGCACGGTCGCCCTCAAGACGCTCGATGGGCTCCTGCCGGTCGACGTCATTTTCCGTCGGCCCAACAGCGAGACGGCCGATCCACTGGAATTGAACGGGCCGGCCGATCAGGGAGTTCCCGGTCTGATGCAGTCGGTCCGCGGTGGCCACCTGGCGGTCGTCAATCAGCTCGGATCAGGGCTCGTTGAATCGCCCGTGATGCTGGCCTTCCTCCCGCGGCTCTGTCAGCGGCTGCTGGGCGAGCCACTGCAGTTGCCGAGCGTTTCGTCGTGGTGGTGTGGCGATCCCGAATCGCTGGCCTACGTCAAACTGCACCTTGACGATCTGGTGCTGAAACCGGCTTTCCGGCTCCGTGGTCAGGGGCATGATTACACGCAATGGCTCAATCACCTCCCCCGCCCGCAGTTGATCGAACTGATTGATTCCGACCCGGGCGCGATTGTCGCTCAGGAAAAAGTCCAGCGATCGACGATCCCGTTGTGGAACGAAGGACGCATCTCATCAGTCTACATCGCTCTGCGGTCGTACCTGGTAGCGGCCGAGGATTCGTATCACGTCCTGCCGGGCGGACTGACCCGGACATCGACGACGTCCGATTCGCTGGAGGCTTCGCTGCAGGCGGGTGAAGGGAGCAAGGACACGTGGGTGCTGGACGACGCGTTTGTCGAACCCGTCTCGCTGCTGCCGCCTCCGACGGCGCCGATCACTCTGTTGCGTGGTCGAGCCGACTTGCCGAGTCGCGTGGCGGACAATCTGTTCTGGCTGGGACGTCAGCTGGAGCGGACTGAAGTCTCAGCGCGAACGCTGCGCACAGTCGTGCTGCGGTTGACCAGCGAAGCTGCTGGTGCGGCTCACGTGGAACTGCCGGCCTTGCTGAGACTGTTGGCCGAGCAGGGCCAGATCGTCCATGGCTACACCGATGATCAAGTCCGTCAGCAGCTGCCATCGATCGAATCGGCTCTGCCGCGGTTGGTGTACGATCCGCAGCAGGCCGGGAGTTTGCGTGGTTGTCTGAACGAAGTCGTCCGCACGGCATCGAACGTGCGGGACCGGATCTCCGTCGACAGCTGGCGCATCATTGTCCGCATCGACGAAGAAGCTCAACCGCCGGCCGACGACAGCTACGACCTGACCAATCTGTTGAACCTGACCAATGGCCTGATCCTGCATCTGGCGGCGTTCAGCGGTATGGTGATGGAAAGCATGACACGGACGCACATCTTCCGGCTGCTCGATCTGGGCCGCCGCCTGGAACGCGCGCTGCAGATTCTGCAGCAGGTCGAGCAATTGCTGCTGTCCGAGCAGGCCATCCCGACTCGCGTGATGGAAGCCGCTCTCGATATCGCCGACAGTTCGATGACCTACCGTACTCGATACTTGGCCAACCTGCGGCTCGGCCCGGTCCTCGACCTGTTGCTGACCGACGAAACCAACCCGCGCTCGCTCGCCTTCCAGCTGGTGGCCCTCGATCACCACGTCAGCAGCCTGCCGCATGATCGGGATCAGCCGACTTATTCGCCTCAGCAGCGGTTGGCGATGAGCATTCTGCACAGCATCCGCATGCTGGATATCAATCAAGTCGGCGAGTCGGCCGGCCATCCGGAACCGCGTCAGCTGCAGCACCTGGTCCACGACCTGCAGACGAGAATACGCCAGTTGGCGAACGTGATCAGCCTGCGCTATCTGGTGCACGCGAAACCATCCCACCAGTTGGGCGGACTGCTGCCGTACAACGAATAGAGAGTTGATCCGCCGTGCGATACCAGATCACTCATATTACCGAGTACCATTACGCGGAACCGGTGGCCGTGTGCCACAACCAGGTCCACCTCGTGCCGCGTCATTTGCCGCATCAGTTCTGTGAAGACTTCCGGCTGGTCATCACTCCCGAGCCGACCGATCGAGCTCGTCGCACGGACTATTTTGGCAATCCGGTGGAGTACTTCTCGATCCTGGACGCGCACGTCGGGCTGACGGTGACCGCGGTCAGTCAGGTCGACGTGCGCATCCCGCCTCCCCGTTCACTCGATTCGACCCCCGCCTGGGAATCGCTGGTTCGCCGGATGCCCCAAGAGCGGAATCCGAACTGGTTGCGAGCCTATCAGTTCGCGTTCGACTCCGCGTTCGCTCACCGATCGCCCCAGTTCGCCGATTATGCGCGGGAGAGCTTCCTGCCGGGCCGGCCGATTCTAGCAGGCGCCGTCGAGCTGAACGAACGCATTCACCGCGACTTCCGATACGACCCGAAGGCGACCGAGCTGCACACGAGCGTCACCGAGAGTTTCGATTTGCGGGCGGGAGTCTGCCAGGACTTTTCGCATGTGCTGATCGCCTGCCTCCGCTCGCTCGGCCTGGCCGCTCGCTACGTCAGTGGCTATCTGCGGACCGACCCGCCAGCCGGCATGCCCCGTCTGATCGGCGCCGACGCGTCGCATGCCTGGGCGTCGGTCTTTTGTGGCGAAGCGGGCTGGGTCGACCTCGACCCCACCAACAACGTGATCCCCCGCACCGACCACATCACCGTGGCCTGGGGCCGCGATTACGGCGATGTCTGCCCCATCCAGGGCGTCGCCGTCGGCGGCGGTCGCCACCGCATGTCCGTCTCGGTCGACGTCAGCCCCTGGGACGATTGATCGGCCCGCGGCGGACCAGGGACCGCTTGTGCTTCTTGGCACAGCTCCACCGCTGCTGCTCGGGGCTATCCTCTTGCCTGTCGGTCCTCATGCGGATGTAGCCCCCGGCGGGCTCGGTTTTTGCGATCAAGGGATTCTCCTTTCCGAATGATGGTTTGAGTTCGGTTCAAGACTTGGCGAACGTCATCACGGCATACTTGCCGCCACGAGGTGCCCACTGGTGAGCGCCTCGCAAGTTGTCGATGGTCCGCAGCGGCGCGCACTTGGCCTCAACCTCCTCCAACGTCGGGCAATTCTCTAGTGCCCCGCGCTTCGTCCGCACCCAGGAGCCTGGGTGGATCCATTTCCCTTCGGCCTCCCAGCGGCGGATCAGGGAGGGCCGGGTCGGTCGTGTTCGTACATCTATATTTCTCCGTATCTGCGTTGGTGATCAGGAAATGCCCGTGACCGGAACGGCGGGGGCGTGACACACACAGGAGCCAGGAGTTCCGGAGAGAATCCAGGTTTTTTTTTTGGGGGGGGCGGGCGTAAGGCCCGGATGGTCCCAATAAACCAGCGAGTGGCAGCGTGGCTACGACGGCGCCGGATTGGGTGCCGGTAGCGGTGTAAAGTCCGGTGCCTGTCGTTCAACTAGGTTGTCGGAGGATGTCACCGACAAGCTATTCTCATAGGGACTGGCCTCGCCAAGCCTATGGAAGCCAGTAGCCTAATCCTTGCCGCTAGGTCAGCCGTACCAGATAATAAAACCCCGGGGACAAGCGGTTAGATATTCGGGGATCGCATGAGCCGACAACTGTTGCTCAATTTAACAGCTTCTATATGTCTGTTAACTGCTTCGTATTCGCACGCCCAGATCTACCGCTGGGACAACGGGCAGGTGATTCCGGGGACGGAACTGATCACGCTGGGGCCGGGAATCGTTCTTGATTCATGGAGTTCGTCCAGCAGAAATCTGCGGTTCGGCGACTTCCGGGGCAATCTGACCAAGAGTTACTTCGTAGGATGTTGGCTGGAAGACGCCCGCTTTGTCGATGCAATTCTAACCTCTGCCAAGTTCCCCAGTGCAAAATTGATGAACGCCAACTTCTCAGGAGCATTCCTTGATAGCGCCAGTCTGTCTGGTGGAGCAAATACAACCGGGGCAGATTTCACTGATGCAAGCCTGCTGAATGTGGCGATATCATCCTCAATCTTGTCTGATGGCAGATGGATTGGCGTCAATCTATCGGGCGGGAAGATATCCGATTCAACGCTGGTCCACGTCAATTTTACGGGTTCCCGACTGACGGATGCCATCATAACAAATTCAGATCTCACTAACTCATCCTTTGCCGGGGCAGATCTCACCAAAGCGGAATTTCACAGTACGACTTTCACCGGAGTTGAACTGACGGGCGCTGCTGTAACGGGTGCTTTGTTTCGCAGGGTGACTTCCCGCGGCTTCACTCAGAATCAGCTGCAATCTACCGGCAGCTACCAGCAGAAATCCATGCGGGGAATCCGGCTGACGGAGAACGATCTTTCCGGATGGGACTTCAGTCAACAAGACCTTACCGGCGGGGTCTTTATTTCGTCACAACTCACCGGCGCAAATCTGACCGACTCCAAGCTGTCCGGAGCGAATCTAACAAGAGCCAATTCGGTCAATGCGGATTTTAGTGGAGCCAACCTCGAAACGGGCAACCTGGATTTATCTGTCCTGACCGGAGCCAAGTTTGATGGAGCTTTCATAACCGGCGCTACGTTTAATCGGCAGCAGTCCGGCAATTCGTGGATTGGCTCCGGCCTATCCCAAAGTCAGCTCGCATCGACCGCCAGTTACCAGGCAAAGAATCTGCGTGGTATCGGGCTGTATGGCAATGATCTTGCTGCATTGGATTTAAGCGGACAAGACCTGACATCCGCGTCGTTTGAACTTTCCAATCTGGCCAATGCCAATCTTGCTCGAGCCGACCTATCAAATTCCAACTTCTACCTTGCAGATATCACGGGCGCTGATTTGCGTGGAGCAATCATCATCGGGGCGTGGTTCGGCGACGCCAGCGGGAAGAGTCTTACTGAGCACCAATTGAAATCGACGGCCAGCTACCAGAATAGGCAACTACATGGCCTTAGATTAATAAGCGGCGACTTTTCAGGCTGGGATTTCACCAATCAGGATCTAACGTCAGCTGAATTCCTGAATGCGAACTTGACGGATGCAAACTTTGCTCGTGCCAATCTCGCTTCCACATCTTTTACAGGGTCGAATGTTTCCGGCGTCACTTTAGATGGAGCCACTATAACTCACGCAGATTTCAGGGAAGCAACTTCCCGAGGATTCACGCAATCCCAACTAATGTCGACTCTGAACTACCAAACAAAGAACCTGCAAGGAATGGAGCTAAGCAGCAATAACTTCGCGGGGTGGAACTTCAGCGATCAAAACCTTTCGTCCACATTAATGGTCGATTCTGATCTATCCGAGGCAAACCTTCGTGGCTCCGACCTTGCAGCAGCGAATCTTATGCGCGCAGTCTTGAAAAACGCTGATTTAGCCGGTGCCGTGATATCAAATGCCCAACTTGCCGCTACCACTAAGCGTGGTTTCACAGAACCACAACTAAAGTCGACAGCAAGCTACCAAGCCAGGAATCTGCGGGGCATTGGGCTGCAGGCGAACGATTTGTCGGGATGGGACTTCACGGCTCAGGACCTTGCTTTTGCAGACCTCGGTCAGTGCAATCTCTCTGGCGCGAAGTTGGCCAACGCGAATCTAACTTCCGCGATGTTTGGAGATTCCAACATCTCGGGAGCCGATTTCAGCGGAGCGTTGATCAGAAATGCGTTCCTGTGGAATGCCACATCAAGGGGATTCGTCCAAGACCAACTGAAATCGACCGCAAGCTATTTGGCTCACGACTTGCGCGGCATTCATCTCTACAATAGCGACCTGACCGGCTGGGACTTCAGCAACCAAGATCTTTCGGATGCCGATTTCAGCCAAGTGAAATTAACCGACGCCGACCTGAGCGGCGCCAATCTCACCGATGTGAAATTGAGTTTTGCGTACCTGAGTCGAACAGACCTAACCGGGGCAATCATTACAGGTGCTAATTTCGGGTGGACCACTGAGACGGGTTTTACGGAAGAGCAGCTGAAATCGACGGCCAGCTACAAGTCCAAGGACCTTCAGCGTATCATGCTCTTCAGCAATAATCTCTCCGGCTGGGATTTCAGTGGCCAAAACCTTACCGAAGCCGACTTCTCTTTTTCTGACTTGACGCGAGCCCGGCTGGCAGGAGCGAGTCTCATTAGTGCGAACCTTGCAGGTAAATTGAAAGACGCCAATCTGTATGGAGCTGATTTGCGAGGCTCTAATGCTTGGAACGGTGAGGGACAACTGGACAATACCGTTTTGCCGAACGGTGTACTGAGCGGTCTCGTTATCAGTGATTTCCGTGCTATGCAGATCCGTGACGACGACGGCGTCCCCGATCCGGCTCCCAACCGGTGGCTCACGCCCCGCGGCCCGATTCCGATCACTATCCACGACAAGATGACCGTCGCCCCGGACGGTGTTCTGCAGTTGGTCTTTGCTGGCAACGACTGGGGCTCCACCATCAAGTTTCAGCCCGGCATCCCCGTCCAACTCGGCGGCACGCTGGAACTCAACTTCACCGACGATACCCAACCGGCAACACAATCGGGCCACGCCTTTAGGGCCTTCGACTGGACCGGCGTGAATCCTCAGGGCCAGTTCGCGGTCCGAGGCCAGCCCGGGACGGCGTGGGACACCAGCAAGCTCTACACTACGGGTGAGGTCATGCTGCTAGGAATCTCGTCGGACCTCAATAGCGACAAGGATGTGGATTCTGAAGACCTGCTCGACTTCCTCGCCAACTGGACGGGCTCCGAATACCCCGCGGCGGACAAAACGTGGCAAACGGGCGACAGCGATAAGGACGGCGATGTCGATTCGGCGGACATGCTGGTTTTTCTGAGCCAGTGGACGGGGGCGGCGACTGCCGAGACGTCGCGAGTAGCAACCGTACCCGAGCCCAGCGTTCTATCCATGGCCGGCATTGGCATGGCGGCAATGATCACTCGGACAAGCCGACGGCGACGATAGTTTGCCCCCCCGAGCGACACAGAATCGCGTCATGCGGCCTTGCGTGCAGCGATCCGAGGTAACCAGGGGTCGTCTACTGCCCTCCGGCCAACGCGCCCCCCCTGTGCCGACGTACGACAGATGCCTCCTCATCAATTAAGGCAGACGGCGAGCAGGCCGAATGATGAATGGCTGGATCATCACGGGTCCAGCAATCGAGTCAGCCTTAAATTCGCCGAGCCAGCGACATGGACCAGCCGAATGCAAATGCGAGCAACAATAGTTGCACGAAGATGAACAAACCGATTGAGAGCCAAAGCTTCGTCAGGCACTCAATGTTGTATTCCGCGTCCGAAGGACCGTTGACACTCAACCGGTCAAGTGATTTGGCGTATCGCCAGAGTATCCACGTTAGCAACAGCAGGCAAGGCGTGAAGACCAGCCGAAGGCAAGTGACCGTATGCACTACAGCCCATCCCTCCGGGAACCCGTACATCGTCAAGAGCGCCCAAAGCTGCAAAAAAGGTACGGGTGACGCCAACGCCGACACGCACGCCGCTATCTTGACGATCCTTGAAGTTAGTCCAAGGTTTCCTTTTGCGTCGTCCGAAAAATCCGTCAAGGCCCGTGGAGCTTGGTCTTGCGGCACTGCAATATCCCGAGTTGGCGCGGTGATTGCGTAGCCCTTCATGGCTGCGCGAACTGAGATGAATCATATCAAGGTGAACGCGGCGTGGTAGAGACAACGGCAAGTGGGAATAGGGAACGCCAGCATCCTTGAGACGTTTGTCAACGAACGTATCGATGTCTTTCGCCGCTCGTCCATTCAAGTAGACATTCTCCAACGACTCATCCTCCGTCGGAAGCCTCCACCAACTCCTTCACGAACTCGTCCAATGCCGACCTTTCTTCAGTGCTCAACTGCGCCGTCGGCTCGGAATGCGCTGCAAAGCGAATCGCAGCGCGATTCAGTTTTTCTTTCTGACGCGGCTCGATTAATCCAGCTAGTTCAAGGAGTGTCTTGGCTGGAAGCCCCAGGGCCTGGGCCACTTGAGACACTGTGCGTGTGCTCGGTTGGCCTTCCTCGTTCTCAAGAGCCAAGGAATCAGCGAGATCAACATTCGCAGCGTCGGAAAGTTTCTCAACTGACCATCCTTTTCCGCGCCGAGCAAACTCAATCAATCGCCCAAGCACCCGGGGTGTATCTTCCCGCTTCGGAAGTACAAGCCCCAAGTCTACGGCCATGCCGCCGGCCGAAATCGACTCACAATGATCTTCCATGTCCGCCATCCGCTTAAGCCATTCGCGACTCGGACTTGCATGATGTTTCACATCAGTCATCGTTATTCCCCTCCAATAAGAGCTCTTCTGCTTGCTCGGCGGTGAGTTCGAAATAGACAAGGCCCTGCTTTGTGGCGTCCGAGCCGAGACTCGTCATCCCACATGCCTTCTCATGAGAACCCATGCGCTTGCGGCAAACCATGAAGGCCCACTCGCCCTCGAAATCCTTCCTCCTTACTCTGAACCACGGCCTTCCTAAACAACAAGGAACCAACACCACGGAGTTCGCCTTGGCGTTCCAACGCCACAACGTTCCAGTTCCACGGCGCGGCCTCGAGAAAATCGACGTACACCAAGGGCTTCCCGCGCTGCACTGCCAATCGCGCCGCGTGCGAAACGGTCTTCGTTAGCATGACACCTTGCCACCGATCCCCGTAAACGACACCAAAACCTGACGCCTCGAGGAGTTTTAGTTCGGGCGCTTTTTTGCCCCAGTCCCAGTGCAAGCTCTCAGGCCATCTGCGCCGCTCGATGCCTCTGGAAAGCAAGTGCTGGGCGAACTGCGACCGGACGGGGCCCCATTCGCGCTCCACCAATTGCAGATCGGACGGCTTCAAGCCATCGACTAGGTGTGCCTCGATAATGGCTTCATCGGACCGTCGAATCAGATGAACTGTCTCGGCGCTCAAAGAACCATCACCTCCGCTTTGGCCTTCTTGTCGTCCTCGAAGAAGAGCTTCTCGCCTCGGTCCAGCCGAGTGTCCACCATCTGGTACAGCCTCAATGCCTGGCGCAGGACGGCGGTTTTGGAGAGGTCCTTTTTCTCGCAAAGTTCTTCCAGGGCGGCCATTTCCGCCTCGGTCAGGTTCAACGTCATGGTTTTCTTACCGGCGCTCATCTTCGTCCCCCTGGTAGCATTATGTAATAATTGGCTAAAAAGTCAATTGTCTTTAGCTGTTTCGCGTGCATTGTTCATAGTCGACCGAGCGTTCGGTCGGCAGATTTACCGATTTTCGTCAGTTTGGGGGACTTAGAAGATGCGATTAGCAGCAACGTTTTTCGCCACAACCCTTGCCTGCGGCGTACGTTACGCCGACGGAGTGGAGTTGGATCTTGCTGAGGTTTATTGATTTGGCTCTTCGGCAGAAACTGTGGGTAGTTTCTGACTCTCTTAGTCGGCCAAGGTTATCTAGCTCGGCGATTCTGGCGAGTTGCGAGCTGGCAAGCCGCCGGATTTTCTCGTAGCGAGCTGAGGTGATGTCGTAAGCGAGAGACAACGTACCGGCTCGTCGCTCCCTCGGGTTCGGGCTCCAGGAATGGGGCGGCTGGAGTTCCTGTGCGCCGTCCCTCGGCCTCTGCCATCGATCGCTCGCCACCTGGGCCCAACCAAAGTCGTGGGGCTGGTTGGCCGGACGTGGATGGAACGCTAATTGCCCCACCGACTTTGGGGGGCCTCCCGGTTTTGGCGAAGCGACCGACGGCGACGGCGACGGGAATGGGGCAGGAAGCGCGGAGCCAGCTCCTCGTGCGAAAGAAGACAGAAAGGGTCCCCGCTCGTGACCAGCGGCCTCCGCCATCCGACATCATGGTGAACAAAACGATGAGCTTGCTGACGGTCGACAGGGTTCACCTCCGCGGCTTGGCAGGCTACGCCGACCCTACACGCGACTCGATTCTGTGCGCGTAGCGTCTATCGTTCATTGGCCATCGGAGTTTCGTCTTCCGGCGAGTGGTCGAGCCGAACGACAAGGATTTCAGAATCGACCTCATCGACCCCACGACTGTGAACGATGGCTTCTTCCCACGCATTGAAGGCCGCTCGTGCAGTCGACGGCCCAGGAGGCCGTGGTATAATTCGCCGAAAGTCCGGCGAATAGGCGCATGTCGCCGCTCGCCGGGACCAGCAGTATCCGTTCTTGGCGCGTCCGTTAGTAAAGTATTGCAGCATGTCCAAGAAACGACGCTCATCGGACAGCCTATTAAAAGTGGATGCCGTCGAGGCACGGGCTTACTATTTGATTGACTCAAATGGGGTCCGCCGTGGCCAATTCACTTGCATTGCTACAGACCGCGGTGCCAATACTCGACTGCACATTTACGGCGATGACGACAATTCGAGGCTGGCCCTTGAGGTCAATGACCTGGGAGAAGCGTCAATTCAGATTCTGGGGACGAACTGGTCCCCCGGCATAACACTCGTCGTCCATCCGGGCCGCAATGCCGGAATTGGGATCTGTGATGTCGAAGGCAGGCCACTGATGAGTCTGGGCGTGAGCCATACAACGGCAACGGGCGAACCGGTCGCCCAGCTTCGAGTCGATGACCCTAATACGATGCGGTCGTGGCGATTCCCCGAGAATGGATGTGGCACGGTCGCCGACAGACCATCGCAATGAATGGCAGCCCACAAACTGCCAAAGAGCAGCAGCGATAGGTCCTACCAACGCCTTAAGGGCCGCTCCTGCCGTCCAACACATCGCCACTCGCCATCAAATGTCCATTGATTCAAAGTCGCGGCGGACCGTCGGCGGTGAGGGACTTATCATTCCAATACCCGCCAGGTCCGCCATTCGGACTCAACCGTCTGTTCGTCGGTTGTTCGGAGACCGTGGCTCCAACCCGAGCCAAAGTTTGACCGAGGTTTCAACCGCCTCCATTTGGTCGTCGGGCAACGCCCCCAGGCGGCGTACCAGTTTGGCTGTGGGAACGGTAATGATGTTCTGCGCGTCGATCGCTCCCGGCTTGAGAAACCGAACACTCGAAGACACTTCGAACCTTGAATCTCGAGTACTCGTGGTGTGCGGCACAAGCGTTGCCAGCACACGGTCATTCTGATTCCCGGCGGGAATGCTGAGCACCAAACATGGACGAACCTTGGCCACCATACCAAGGTCGACCAGATCATGCCATTCCTACAAACGTCGGATGAAGACTACCGTTTGTCATGAAGCGCATGCCCTTTCTGTCTTCTTTCGCACATGGGGCAGGCTCCTGGCCCCCTGTCCCATTCCCGTCGCCGTCGCCATCGGTCGCTTCGCCAAAACCGGGAGGCCCCCCAAAGTCGGTGGGGCTTGAAGCGTTCCATCCACGTCAGGCCAACCAGCCCCACGACTTTGGCGGGGCCCAGGTGGCGAGCGATCGATGGCAGAGGCAGAGGGACGGCGGACAGGAGCTCCAACCGCCCCATTCCTGGAGCTCGAACCCGAGGGAGCGACGAGTCGCAAAGCTTTCTCGCGCTGACGACGAGGACTCAGCTCGCAACTCCCAAGAATCGCCTGTGGGACGACGCGTCCATCAAGCCATTTTCCCAGGGAGCGTCCCAGGCTGCGTCACGAATCACGGCAGGCGATGCTTGTCACCATTCTTGCGGCCACCGATTATGCGGCCCGATAATGGTCAGCGGGAATTCGGATTATTCGGAACCCGGCATAGGCTGGTATGATCAGTGACTACCGATGGTTGGCCGAACAACCGCATGCACTGGAGCGTGCGGACCAGCCGCCTTTTAACGGTAAGTCAACTCCCCACGCTCCACGATGCGGAGCGTGATGCATGAAAGGTTGGCAAGATGATCAAGCAGTCACCGTCAACCATCATCCTCGCGTTTACGCTGGGCTTTCTTTCCACTGTGCGCGATGTCGCTGCTGAGGACCTTGGATTTGGATACGTGCGGCGGGGTGAGCATATCCACTTCGAAGGGGGCGGCAAGACGGGAGTTGACAGTACGCGGATTGACCAGCCGTCACGCGAGAACATCGACGGATTCAGTAGCGCACTCGGCAGGAACCTGAGAGCTTGCACATCACCGGATGCCGCGAGCTTCACGGCACTGTCTGAAGAATACTCCAGGGACAAAAACATGGTGTACTACAAGTGGATCAGCCCTGGACGTTTCCTCGTCGTTGAACTGCCGCAAGCCGACGTCACAACATTCAAAGCGATCAACTTCGCTCACGCAATCGACAAAAACACAATCTGGTATCTGGATCTTCCGATTCCGCACAGTGATCCCGCGACCGCCGAACTGATCAGCGACCGAATCGTCAAGGATTCCAAACGCGTCTACAACAGCGGCGAGCCTCAACCCCACCTTGATTCTGAGACATTCCGAAAAGTCGGCTCTGCATACTACACCGACGTGAATGGAGTCTATTGGGGCAGTGAGCCGATAGCGAAGGCGGATCCAGCCACATTCAAAGTGCTGGGCGACTCGTTCATCGCAGTGGACGCAACCAGCGTTTATCGCAGCGGTCAACCCCAGCCACATCTCGACGCCGGCACCTGCAAGCTCATTCTGCACGACCCGTACGGCTATCAAGTCGTCTCAGACAAGAATGGTGTTTATCTGAATAACCTCCCATTCCTGCACGCGGATCCCGACCACTTCGAGATGGTCGACAAGCTGACGGGCAAGGGCGGAAAGTACGTCTTCCTCGTGGACCTATGGCATGGCACGCCTGTGACGGTGTATCGAGAAGAAGATCGATTAGTCGCTGAGACCATCCTATATGCAAAAGGAACGACCGACGCGATTGCGACCATCAAGGCAGAAGTAGCCGGCGACGAGCTAACAGGCGTAACCCTCTCTGCACCACCTGGCAAAGCCTCGGCCAGCAAGGTGCCCGAATGGCAGATCAACATCTTTAAGCGCGCTGATTTGGTACAGCGAATGAAGCAAGCGGGTGAACTCCTGAAGTAGAGGTGCACACTGCGGTCGACAACTGCGGCCTTGCGTGCCGCGATCCGAATGGGCCGAGAGGCGTCCCCTGATTCGACCCTGCCCGGTCGGTTGGTAGGAGTCGTAGCGACGGTAACGGTTGAGCGGGGCGGTCGTTTGCCCCCTCGAAGTGTTCCCGCGGCCGGTGCCGTGGTGAGGACCTATATTTCGTTAGTAGCGGGGGATATGTTCCGTCGAGTAAGGGGCTGACGGTGAGTGCCACCAAGACCATCCACTGGATCCGTGACGAACGGTTTCTGACCCATTCGCTCTATGAAGCGCGTCTGACCAGCGAGTATCGCGAGCACGTGCAGACGGTGATGGAAGCCGTGTGGACGGAGATTGAACGGCTGGAACGGCTGTTGTCACCCGACGACGAACGATCGACGCTGTTGCAGCTGAATCGCGAGGCGGGGCGGCACGACGTCGAGCTCGACTACGAAATGGTCGCCATTCTGGAAGACTGTCAGCGATGGTACCGTCGCACGGGCGGCTACTATGACGTCACGGCGGGCCACCATCAGAAATTCTGCCAGAAATCCTGGGCAGGAATCGACGTCCACAGTGGCGAAGAAGGCCTGCCGTACGTCGTCGATCGACGGCTGCGGACTGTACGATTCAATAACCCGTCGGTTCAGCTCGATCTGGACGGATACCGCCAGGCATACGCCCTCGATTCGGCGACCCACGTGCTGTTGCAGTTCGCCGTCTTTTCGGGTTTTCTGTCGGTCGGTCCGCTGTCGCTGGCCATCGGTCCGCAACCGAGTGGCGAGCCGTGGGTGGCCCAAGTCCCCAACCTCGTCGACCCCGACTCCGTGCCATCGCTGGGCGATATCGGGCTGGTCGAATGTGCCCTGTGCACGCTCCCCGTTCCCAGCCGGCTGACGCTCGACGGCGTCCCCTCGTCGGCCGCCGCTGGATCTCGCAATTCACGGCATCCCGACGGGCAGTGCACGGTGATCGCCGCCACCGCTCTTGAAGCGTTGGCCTTATGCACAGCGGCTGCCAACATGGGTCGCGAGGAAGCGGCCGCCTTTGCTGAGGAAGTCTTCGCGCCGCAGGACGGCATCTCGATCGGTTGGGGAAACTTTGACGCCGAAACCGGCCCCCAATTCGAGTGGCTGGTTGAAGCTCAATAGCCTTCTCGCTCAGCGGCGCCCCCGGTCGGCTCGGATGAGTTGCCGTCGGAGGGCGATTCGATTGAAGGCGGCCGGCCAGTGTGGCCGATGAAATTTCTGAACGATTTCCGGGAGGGCGAAACGCATCCCGCCCAGGATGCGTTTCGTTTCAGGATGGAGGTCATGACACGACGACGGAGCGGCGTGTCATGACCTTTTTTTATTCCCTGCCTGACGGCCTGCCGACTAGCCCAGTGACTTCCGCAGATCGGCTGCCTTATCCCGATTCAGGAAGTTCTTATTGGGCGAGAGGATCGCGTCCAGGATCTTCTTGGCCGGTTCATCCTGCCCCATCTTGTGCAGAATCTCGGCGGCAAAGTAGAGGCTGGCCGAATCAACCGCACCCGGCTTTTCCAAAACCGTCTTGACGATCTGAGCGGCGTCGCGAGGACGGCCCATCTTGTGCAGCACCCAGGCGTAGACCAGTGCTGATTCACGAGCGTAATTCTGTTCAAACCGATTGTAGACGCTGGCGCCGATCTGAGCGAATTCGGCGGCCCGCTTCCGATCGTCGGCGTTGTCGCTGTTGATCAGAATCAGAGCGATCTGGTTGAGTGCGATGGGATTCATCGGCGACTGCAAGTGAGCTTCAGTGAACTTCTTGAGTGCGTCGGCATCGCGGCCGTTGTAGCGGTCCAGCAACCCGGCGATCAGACGGCCCTCGAGCGACTTGGCGTCGGCTGCGTTGGCGGCATCCGAAGCCTTCTTGGCCAACTCCATCTCGTTGGATTCCAGAGCCCACTGAGCCACGGCCAGCTGCGTCTGCAGGCCGGGATCTTTTTCCTGAGCCTGAGACATGAGGTTCTTGGCTCGAGGCAGGTCCTTGTCGACTTGATCGAACAGACGGGCCATGGCGATTTCCGGGCGGAGCCGGTTGGTCGGATCCGACTTCCAGATTTCACCGAACAGAACATAGGCGGCCTTCTTGGAGTCGGCCGTCCCTTGACGGAACAGGACATAGGCCAGTCGTTCCCGAGCGTTGTTGTCTTCGGGGGCGATCTTCAGCCAATCTCGCAGCTGCTTCTCGGAACCGGTCCAGTCTGAGGCCGCCTGCTTGACGAACGCCAGGCCGGAATAGGCTCGTGACAGCAGCAAGTTCTTCCGCTTGGGGTTGGCAGCGTACGATTGAGCTTTCTCCAGACCCTTTTCGTACATCGCGTTGGCCTGCACGTTCTCGGACCGCTGCAGCGCGATGTCGCCCTGGATGATGTAGCCTTCGGGATCGTTGGGCGCTTCGACGGCTGCCCGCTCCAACTCCGCCTGCGTCTCCTTGGCGTTGTTGGCCATCATATACATCCGCGCCATGATCATGCTGGTCGGCGGAAGCTGAGGATTCTCTTTGACCGATCGGTCGACGGCATTGCGAGCACCGGAGAAATCACCCTTGAGGAACAAGTCGATGCCGTCCTCAATGTCGTGATACTTCGGTCCCAGATCGTCGACCAGATTGCCGATCAGGGCTTCAGCCGTCAGCTGAGATGCCGGCCCCGCAGCGGCGGCACCCGCAGCACCAGTCGGCTGAGCAGGTGCTGAAGCTGCCGCACTTGAGCCACTGGTGGCCCCCTCCTGAGCTACGGCCACCGGGGCCCCCAGGCTCCCCATGGCGCCCCAGGCCAGCAGCACGATACCAGCCGAGGCCAGCGATCGGCCCCCAGCCTTCCAAGTTCGCAAGATCTGCATGCTCACGGATATCCTCTCAAAAACGAAACGAGAGTTTACGACTGCCGCCCGGGCAGGAACCTGCCCAGACTGGCGGAAAATCCTGAAACTGAACCGCCATCTTAACCGGCCAGATAGGTCCTCAGATAGTGGTTTTCGATACTCAGCGCGTCATGTTGGGCCTTTACGACATCCCCAATCGAAATAATCCCTACTAATCGACCCGACTCCAGCACCGGAAGGTGCCGGACGCGACGGTGGGTCAAGACCCCCATAACGTCCGAAATCAGGTCGTCCGGATGCCCGACGACCAGGTCGCGGGACAAGTGATCCGCGACCTGTAACCCGTCCAGGCTCCCCAACCGAGCCGCCGATACTCGCAATATGTCACGCTCGGTGATGATCCCCACCACCTGCTCACCCTCCACGACCACCAGTGACCCGCACCGACGGTCTACCATCCGGTCGACGACAGTCCCCAGACTGTCCTGCAATCCGACCGTATGCACAGCACTCCCTTTGTCCGACAAGATGTCGCGTAGCCGCATGAGTCGGGCTCCTGTGACCAGGCCTTTCGAACGCCGCCCGGCCGGCATGACCCGTTTCGCACGTGTCACCCCAGCCCCGTTCGCCTCTCCCCCGTCACGACCAGCTCAGCAACAGCCTTCACCATACCCGGCCCCCCCAAGCCGGTCAAATATTTGAACACCGTCCGCCCCCCCGGCCCCGGCGACACGAACCGAGCCACCTACGCGACAAGACGTCGTGCGGCCGTTCAGAAGGCCATCGTCTCGATCGGAGCAAAATCGTCGGTGAAGACCTGAGCGGCGGACATGTCGGGGAGTTTGGTCAGCAGGTTGCCGACCATTTTGACCATCTGTGCCGAACCGACATACGACGCCGACTGGTGCCGCGCCGCACGCACCAGCCACTGGTCATCGGTCAATCGTTGAGTGTCCATCGAGGCGATCAGAATGACGTTGCGGGATTCCCTCGGGTCGCCCGTCGGGTGCGGCAGTGCAAAGACATAGACCTGAGGAAATACGGCCGCGCAAGTCTGGTGCATCGCATGAAAAATTCCCGATCGGGGACCTTCGATCGCGCTGTTGATGTTCATCACAAACACCCCACGCGCCGACATCCTCGCTCGACACAACTCGAGAAATTCACGCGTCACCAGATGAAACGGAATCCGGCCACCGGCCGAAAATGCGTCCAGCACAATGCAGTCGTAACTGGCTGTGGCCCGCCTGAGAAAAATCCGCCCGTCGTCAGCCACCACATTCAGATGCGGTCCTGGCTCGAGAAAGAAATGCGAGAAGGTCAATTCCAGCACCTTCGGGTCAATGTCGACCAGATCGATCTTCATCTGCGGACTGTGAGTATGGAACGAGCGAGGTCCGAGCCCCACCCCAGCGCCGATGAACAACGTCCGTTCGATCTGAGGGGCCAGCAAAAAGGCCAGATGAAAGTAATTGGTGAACTCGCCGACGGGCCGATGCGGCGGCTCGTTCCGAACCGCTCCCTCCACCAGCTTGTCGAAACAGAGGAGCCGAAAGAGTCGGTTGTTGTAGACCTTGATGCTGTGGTACGGCGTGTCTGCTCGCACCAACAGCTCGTCCTCAGCATTGATCGGCGGCGGCAACGGCTCGCGAAACACCATTCCGGTCAGCAACAGAGCGGCCAGTAACAACAGACTGGCTCCCGTTCTGCGTGACCGCCACGCCGGGATTGTCAACAGCGCCCCGGCCAGCAGAGCGATCCCCAACCCTTTGAGGATCGACGACAGCGAACAGTTCGGAATCAGTACGAAAGTGGTGACCAGCGTCCCGAGGATGCTGCCGGCGGTCGATATGGCGTAGAGCGTTCCGGCGATCTTTCCGACCGAGCTGATCGATGAAGCGGCCAGCCGGATCGCGTAGGGAGAAACCATCCCCATCCCGACGCTCGGCGGCAGAAACATCACCAGCGACGCCAGCAGCGGCCCCGATTGCTCGCCCCAACCCGCATCGACCAGACGAGTGCAAAGCCCCGGCGCTACGAACGGCACGACAAAAATCATCACCGACACGACAGCGCAGATCAGAGTCAGCACTCCGTACGAGGGATGCCGATCGGCCACCCGTCCACCGACGTAATAGCCGAGGCTCAGCGCCATCAGAAATACCGTGATCAGGCTCCCCCAGACATAGACCGAATTCCCGAAATACGGAGCCAGTACCCGGCTGCCGGCGATCTCCAGCCCCATCAATACGGCACCGGCCACGAAGACGATCCCCAGCAGCGCACCGGTCCGCACGCCAGCCTCACCTCGCCCGACTCCTCCTGCGGCTCCCTTACTTTCCATCCGGCTGCTCTCCCACTGCCGCTCCAGCTGCTGCACCTGCTCCCGTCCCCGCTGGACGCCGCGGCGCTAACTCGGCGACCTGCACGCCTCGGAATTCTGCGCTGGTCGTCGGATCGTGGCCCTGCAACATCAGCGTACCCGCAGCCAAGCGCCGGCCGCGACGCGGATTGGGATCGTCCCCCCGCGTATCAACCCAGTCGGTTACCAGGCGACCATTGACCCACACGCTCATCCGCGGACCGGTCACCACCAGCGTCTCGTAGAACCACTCGCCGGGATCGGTCATCACGCGACGAGCGGGCTGTCGCCGAAAGATGCCGCCGGTACCACCGTCGGCCGGCCGATTGCGGTCCCCCTCAAGATACCCGTGATGGATCTGGCTCTCGTAGCCCATCAGCTGGTCGCCCGGAATGCAACGAAAGAAGAGCCCTGAGTTTGTCTCAGCGGTCGGCGTGCGTGCGGCGAACTGCAGCACAAAGTCACCATACTGACCTGCACTCTCCAGCTGACCTGGCCCGCCGGTGACCTGCAGAGTTTTGTCGGCGGTCACTGCGAATTGGGCCTCACGGCGTCCAGCTTCTGACCAGCCCGACAGGTCCTGGCCGTTGAATATCGGCTGCAGACCTAACGGCTTCAGATAAATCTTGCGGAACGCCACCGGGCCCTGATTGTGTTGCAGCGAAATGTAACCTCGGCCCAGCGGCTGAGGGTCTTCATATTCGACAATCTGCTGGCCGTCGAGCGATACGGTGATTCGAGCCCCCTCGACTCGCACGTCAAATTGCTGCCATTCGCCCGTCGTCGGTGCGCCCGCCCGCTTGATCCTCTGCACCAGACTCCCGGTCGGAAACGGATTGTCCTGCCCGGCAATGTTCAGCTCATAACATTCCTGCAGCACATCTTTCGGCAACGGGCTGGTGCGCAGAAAGACTCCGCTGTTCGTCCCCGGGTCCGCGCGGAATTCCACTCGCAGCACGTAGTCGGAAAACTGAGCCGTAGTCTGCAGGAAGCTGACTTCACCCTGGCTGACCACAATCGCCCCGTCCTCAACGCGCCAATCGGCTTTACCGACCTGCTTCCAGCCGTCGAGCGTCTGTCCGTCGAAGAGCGAAATCCAGCCGTCGGCCAGTTCCTCCGCAGTCAGTCCTTCAGCCAACTCGGCGCCGATCGCGACAGAGGAAAAGCTCCCCGCCAGCCCCCAAGTCGCCAGCGCCATCAACGTCATCAACACCCGCGTCAGACCCTGTCGACTGACACCCCAGTCCGGACACGTACGTCTCATCGAACTCTCCCTGATCATCGCCTGTCGGCCAGAATTCGCCTGAGCATAGAACGCCAACCGGCGCAAGACCAGAGCCCGCCGGGTAATCAGGACGATTCGATATCGAGCCAGAACTGGCCGACTTCGACCTGGAAATCATCCAGGCGGCCGTCGCCCGTCGAAAACTCCACCGACAGGCGATTCGTCAGTTCCAGTCGATCGGTGATCGGCCAGCGCTGGTCGTCGCACCACGGGTCGAGCCGCCCCAGCGGGTGACCGTTGAGTGAGACGTGGACCGTAGCTGGCCACCCCGCCGCTCCAACCCACAGACGATCGCCGGCCTCGAGTCCGGTCGGCCGATGAAAGATGCGAGTCATCCGAGCTGGCCCGCCCACCGGAAACTCTTCGCGGACCGCGGCAATCAGCGATTTCCATTCGATCGGCAGACGGAGTCGAGCAGCTTCCACCCCGCCAGAAACGGCGGGCGCTCCCCGGGCGTCCGGGTCGACGGCAACACTCACACTCGGTCGAGCGCCAGCGTCGTCGTCGCTCAGTTCTCGCCGGCCAATCTCCCACGGTCCGGCCAGTCGAATGCGATGCAGCATGTCCCGGCGGCTCCACGCCCCTCGCCCCAGCTCCGAGGGTTACCCTCCCATGAAATCGTGAGCGACGCTGGCCTGTCGGAGCTGACGGGTCGATGGGTCAAGAATTCGCACAGTGATCTCAATCCCGCGCAGCGGATAGGGATAGGGGGGCGCAGTTTCCTCTTCGCCCACATCGTCGACAACGCCGGCCACGCCCAATCCCAATTGAGCGGGATTGTCGTTATCGATGCCGTCGCGTCCCTCATCGATCAGCCCGTCGGCGTCCTGATCGATCCCATCGTGCTCGTAAACCTCCGGCCAGGTGCTGAACGTCTTCTCGGCCAATCGCTGTTTGGCCGGTCGAGTCCGATGGGGCGGACCCGAAAAATGCGATCCGCGCCACGTCGGAAACTTCCACTGAGAATCGTAGCCGAGGTCGACAAACGCTCCGGCCGCCGACGCGTCGGGGGCGGTGAGCGTCTTCACGTCAAAGCCGGCGTCGCCCGGCCGTAACGACAATGCCTGACCCGCCGAATTGGCTCCCACGGCCAGCAACTGCAGCGGGGCCTGCGGATCGTAGACCTTGATGTCGAAGCCCAACAAGTCGCCGATCAAGACCGGGCCCGTCTCAAGCACCGTGGCGCCGGCCACCAAGCTTGATTCATCCCGAGCCAGCAGCTCTCGATAGATCGGGTACGGATAGTTGGCGATTACATGATCGTGAGCGAAACGGTTTTCGCGGCGGACGAGATCCTCCAGCGAATTGGCGATCACTCCTTTGCCGCTGGGCCGCGGACGGACCGACAGATCGTTCTGCAGGTAAAAGACCTTCCAGTTGGCCAGATTGTCGAAGTCGATCTTCGACAGGCTGGCCGCCATCAGCTGATTCAGCTCGGGCTTGACCAGCATCACTCGGCGATAGAGGGCCACCGTCCCGTTCGCCGTCCGCTGGACCCAGTACACGATCTCCGCCGTATCAGATTCGATCGTGACGTAGCCAGGTGAAGTGCCATCGATCAGCTTCTTCAGAACCCGACCCCGGAAAGGCTCGTCTTGCGAGACGGCCGTGAACATCAACACGTCGTCGACATCGCCGAACAAGGCGCCGGTCGCCACCGTGGGAAATGCCGGCTGGATCAGCGTCGGCGCAACTTCCTGGGTTTCGAAAAAGACCCCGTTGGCGTTCAAGTCGCCGTCGCGGCCCGCCCCTTCTAGCAATTCCAGGTAGCCCTTGTTGGCCCGCCCAGTGCTCCACGCCGAACCGTCGACGGTGATGCTGGCCAAGTCCTTCTTCAGCTGGCTGATCGCCACCCGCAGCTGAGTCGACATTTCAATCAGCCCGCGCGTGCGGCGGACGTTTTCGCCCAGCAACGCAAAGACCTGGACCAGAGCCGCCACCAGCATCAAGGTCAGCACGAGGCTGATCAGCAGTTCCAGCAGCGTGAAGCCCGCGCGGACGCCCGGCCGTTTCGGCGACCGTCGACCACCGAACCCCGACACTCGCAATTTCTTCCGCCCAACAGCACCCAACATGCGCAAGCTCCTCTGCCCCCGATCCCCAATTATATCATGATCGTGGTGCAAGCGTCTCGCCTGCATCGCTTCTCCCCCACCCCTCAATCTTCTTTCTTCTTTCTGCTATTTCAGACTGACCGCAGCCGAACCCAGCCAGATTTCGCTGCAGTACCAGGAGCGGTGCCAGTACCAGCTGCAGCTGCAGTACCAGCTGCAGTACCAGCTGCCGTACCAGTAGCCAGAAGGATCCGGACACCACTGCTGACCGAAAGGCAGGCGGGACGCCTGCACCACAATATTCCAGCTGACGGGACGAGCGCATGGCGTGCAGCCTGAACATGTCACTATAATTCGACTTAAGAACGAATGGACTGTCAATTGAATTGACAGCAATTGCCAGTGCGCCATCTCCAGGGACGGGCAGTTGGACGTTACGGGGACTGGGCGCCCACCAGCCGAGGACGGCCGCCGAGCCCCTCAATCGGGGATTATCCGTCGTTCAGCCAACAGCTAGGATAGGCTCAGCGACCGACCGTGAACCAAGACCTCGGCTCAGGCCCCGCCGGTTCCCCTTGCTGGTACGTACCTGCCGCCGGGCTGGCCGGCACCGACCGCTCCCCAGCCGTGTGACGCCTACCGGACGGTCCGGCATCAGAAGGAAACACGACTGGATTGACCGAGTGTGGCGGTGTGGATGAGAAAACGAAACAGGGTGCCAAGCTTACGACTTGGGCGACGAAGCCTAACTGGCCAACAGGCCGGGAACAGTTCGGAGGAGGAACAGAGATGATGTGGTGGATGACGCGACCGAGGTTCGCGGGCGCTCGGGTTGCCGCCTGGGTGACCCTGGCGGTGGCCGGCTGGTGGTCGTCGGCAGCTCTGGCTCAGCCCCCTGCCAGTCCCACACCCCCTCCGCCAGCGACCGACGCTAAGCCAACCGGCGCTAAACCAACCGACGCCAAGCCGCCTGGCTCTGGTGGACCGGCAGCGAGCGAAGCGGCCGGCAGTTCGTCAGCTGATGCGTTGGCTGCCTACTCGGACGCGGCGACGATGCAGAACGCCGGCGAGTTCGGCTTGGCGGCCGAGGAATGGACCAAGTTTCTGCAGAAGTTCGCAGCCGATCCGAAGGCGACGGAAGCTCGGTACAACCTGGGCGTCTGCCAGCTGCAGACCAAAGACTATGAGAAGTCCATCGCATCGCTCCGCGACACCGTCGCTCAAGCGCCTCCGCAGTTCGAGCGGCTCGAGGACGCTTATCTGAATCTCGGCTCAGCCCAATACAGCTTGGCGCTGCAGAATCACGCCGACCAGTTCCAGGCGGCTGCAGGGACCTTCGGGCAATTGATCGAGAAATTCCCCGACGGCAAATACCACGACGATGCGTTGTTCTTCCGCGGTGAAGCCCTGTCGGCGTCGGGCGATACGGCCGAAGCGGCGAACGCTTACCAGCAGCTGCTGGACAAACACGCCGATTCCCCGCTCCGAGCCGACGCCATCTACGCTCTCGGCGCCACCCTCGAATCACTGGGCAAGTTTGCCGAAGCCGATCGGCTGTACGACGAGTATCTCGCCAAATTCGCCGACCGCGAACCGGCTCGTGAAGTGCAGATGCGCAAGGCCGAAACCGTGATGCGGCTGGGCAACTACGAAGACGCCGCGAATCGATTTGCGGCGGTCAGCCAGCTACCTGGCTTCGCTCTGGCCGATCACGCTCTGTTCCGACAGGCGTTCTGTCTGTCGAAGCTGAACCAATACGAACCGGCCGGCCAGCTCTTCGCTCAACTTGTCGAGAAATATCCTAAGTCGTCCTATGTCGGGGAAGCGACCATGGCTGCGGCTCGGTCGTTCTACCGGGCCGAGCAGATGGAGCCGGCCGAAGCGTGGCTGGTTCGGGCCAGCCAGGTCCCCGAGTCGACCAACTTGCCCGAGATCGCTCACTGGCGCGCCCGTATTCGGCTCAAGCGTCAGCAGCCGCAGGAGGCACTGAAGATCGCCCAGGGGGGGCTCGCCGCAGCCCCCGATTCCAGTTACGCCCCCAGCCTGAAGCTCGACGCAGCTGATGCTCAGTACGAAATCCCCGACCAGCGGGGAGCCGCAGTCGACGCCTACCTGAAGCTCGTCGAACAGCACCCCGACGCGCCGATCGCCGCGCAAGCACTCTACAACGCCGCTTATGGCGCCTTGCAGCTCAAGCAGTTCGACCGTGCCAGCGAATTGGCGAAACAGTTTCAGCAGCGGTTTGCCGAGCATCGATTGAGTCCGGACGTGGAACGCGTCCTGGGCGAATCGCTCATGCAACAGGGGAAGTTCACCGAAGCCGAATCGATCTTTGGCAAACTGCGGTCTGAAGTCGACGAACCGACCGAGCAGGGCCAATGGACGCTCCGCCAACTGTTGAGTCTCTATCTGGCGAAGAAGTTCGATGAAACGATCGCCACGGGGACGCAGGAGCTGGCCAAGCTGACTGAAGCCGATCAGCAGGCCGAGGCCTATTATCTGATCGGGCTGGCTCATCTGGCCAGCCAGCGGCCCGGCGAGGCAGCGGCCGCTCTGCAGAAATCGCTCGAGGCCGGCCCCCAGTGGAAACAGCGTGACGAAGTGATGCTGAACCTGGCTGTTGCTCAGAATCGACAAGGGCAGACCCCAGCCGCTCAAGCGACCCTGGCCGAAATGCTCAAGCAACTCCCCGACAGCCCCAAGCGCTATCAGGCTCGACATCGCTGGGCTGAGATGGCCTACGCCAACGGTGACTACGAACGAGCCGCCAATGCTTACTCCCAGCTGCTGCTGGGGCTGGGAACCGACCCTCCGGCCGACGCCGCGGAACTGATCCCGCTGGCCCTGTACGGTCGCGGCTGGAGCCTCAATCAGTTGCGCAAGTACGCTGACGCGATCGCCGTGTGGAACGAATTCCTGCAGCGGTTCGCCACGCATCGCCTGCATTCCGAGGCTCTGTATGGACGAGCGATGGCCTACCAGCAATCGGGCCAATTCACCGAAGGATTGACCGACGCCGACCAGTTGCTCAAGTCGCTCCCGCCCGACGCTCCGCCGAACCGCCGTTTCGACGTCCTCTACCTGCGAGCCCTCTGCCTGTCGGGATTGAAGCAGTTTCCGGCCGCCGAAGAAACTCTGCAGACCATCCTGAAGGAGGCGCCCGAATACCCTCGTACCGATCGAGTGCTGTACGAACTGGCGTGGGGAGCCAAATCGCGGGGCGATGAAGAGTCGGCTCAGACCCGGTTCCAGCAGCTGGCCGAGAAATTCCCCGAGACCGATCTGGGAGCCGAAGCGCTCTACCACCTGGGCGAACGAAACTACGCCAACAAGTCGTATGGCGAAGCGGCGACGCTGTATACCAAGGCGTTCCAGCCTCATGCCTCAGCCGACGTGCGGGAGAAGTCGCTCTACAAACTGGCCTGGTCACTCTTCCAGCAACATCAGTATGCCGAAGCACTCGGCCGTTTCGAAAACCTGCTGCAGGAATTCCCGCAGAGCAAGCTGGCGACCGACGCCCGCTTCATGCGGGGCGAATGCCAGTTCCAGCAGAAGGATTACAAATCGGCCTTGAATTCGTTTAGTGAGGCCAAGGCGATTGAGTCGCTCGGTGAATCGATGGCCACACTCGCCCTGCTGCACGGCGCCCAATCGGCCGGTCAGCTCGGGCAGTGGCCGACCTCGCTGCAGTGGCTCGACGAACTTGCCAGCCGTTATCCGCAGTCCAAGCTGACCGGACAAGCTCGCTTCGAACGGGCTCAAGCCAAACGCAACCTGGGTCAGGCCGACGAAGCACTCACCTTGTACGCTCAGGTCGCCGACGACGAACGGAATGAAGTCGGCGCTCAGGCTCGATTCCTGATGGGCGAAATCCAGTTCGAAAAGAAGCAGTACGCCGAGGCGGTGCGGGAATTTCAGCGCGTCGTTCTCGGCTACGGAGGCAAGGACTCGCCCGAGCCCGTCCAACCATGGCAGGCACGGGCGGGCGTCGAGGCCGGACGCTGCTTTGAGCTGCTGGCCAGCCAGGAACAGGACGCCGCCAAGAAGGCCGATCTGCTCCGCCGAGCTCAGCAGTATTTCCGCTATGTCACTACTCAGCACCCCCGATCGACCGAAGCGCAGGCCGCCACCAAGCAGCTCGAAAAGTACCCTAAAGCCGAGGGCTCACCCGGCAGTTCGAAATCCGAGGCTCAGTAAGGTTCGCCACCATGCCATCCCTCTCCCCGTGCCGGTCTGTTCGATCGCTGATGCTCTGCGCGGCCGCCTGGCTGATGCTTTTCCATCCGTTCGTCCTGTCGCAACAGCCCGAGCCATGGGACGAGGCAGGGCCAAGCGGCGAGCTGGCTCGGCCGGGCGACACGGCCACGACGCCCGACAGCTCGTCGTCCGCAGCTGCGGACACGGCCGCCGCTCCCGACAAGAGAGAAAGCCTGCGGCTGCTGACGCTGCTCCAGCGTGGCGGACCGGTGATGATCCCCATTTACTTCACGTCGATTCTGGCCGTCGCTTTGGCCTTCGAACGTATGCTGAACCTCCGCACGGGCAAAGTCATTCCCGCGGGGCTCCTCGATGGACTCAACCAACTCTCCATCACGCCGTCGGGATTTGACCCGCGTCGAGCGTATCGGTTGACGCAGGAATATCCGTCGCCGGCGGCGTCAGTGATCCGCGCCATGCTGCTGAAGGTCGGTCGCCCACTGTCCGAGATCGAGACGGCGGTCAGCGAAGCCAGCCAGCGTGAAGGCTTGCGGCTGTACGCCAATGTCCGCTGGCTCCACCTGATCGCCGCCGTCGCCCCGCTGCTCGGCCTCTTCGGCACCGTGTGGGGCATGATCCGCGCGTTCTTCGATTACAGCAACCTGACCGCCGGCCAGAACAAGGCCACGTTTCTCGCC
Organism: Pirellulales bacterium; assembly: GCA_046349895.1. Taxonomy (GTDB): domain Bacteria; phylum Planctomycetota; class Planctomycetia; order Pirellulales; family Pirellulaceae; genus JAXMBJ01. The sequence continues at coordinate 834,303 of JAXMBJ010000006.1, forward strand.
CAAGGGATCTACGAAGCGCTCGTCACCACCCTGGCCGGCCTGGCCGTCGCGATTCCCGCCGCCATGCTGGCCTATTACTTCGAAGGGCGCGTCGAAGCGATGATGCACCGTGTCGAAGAACTGCTGTTCAACCTGATGCCTCAAGTCGAACGTTACGAAGGAAGACTGCGAGTCAGTCAGCAGTCGCTGCAGTCGAACGCCGAACCGGTTAAGGCGACTCCCGTCACCGCAGCCACCGCAGCCACCGCTGCCCCGCCCGCGCCGCCGGCAACGACCAATCCCAGCCCCGCAGCGCCCGGCGCTGCCAGTCACTGACACTCGACGTTTTTCCCGACTGATCCGGACAGGTGGCTCCCATGGCCTTTCGCGCTCGACAACCGGCAACGTTTCTGGCACTCAGCCTCACGCCGCTGATCGACGTCGTCTTTCAGCTGCTGATCTTCTTTCTCCTCGCCACCCAGTTCTCAGAAGAAGAACAAGAGCTGGATATCCAGCTCCCCAGTGTCACCGAAGCACGTCCGCTGATCTCCCGACCCCAGGAGATCTTTATCAACATCGACAACACGGGCCAGTACATCGTCAGCGGCCAGAAACTCGACCTCAACACGCTCGAACAACGACTCGCACAACTCGCCCTGCAGAACCCCATGGCGCAGACCGTCATCGTCCGAGCTGATGGACGATGCCCGTTCAACTATATCGCGGTGGCGACGGACGCGTGCCATCGCGTCGGACTGCACGACATTCGGCTCCACTCACAATCCAAATAAGCTCCGCGGCTCGACATGGCTCAGCCCTCACCACAACTGCGGAAGATCGAGCCGGCCGTCCATCGACCCGTCGATGAACGACTGTGGCCGATTCAGACCGGTCTGCTGGTGCTCGGCGGATACCTGGCTGCCCTGGCGGCCAACTTCCTGCCGTGGGACGGCCCCCTGCTGACGCGCGCCGCGACCGGCATCGCCATCGCCGTCGCCGGCACACTGGCCCTGATGGGGCTGGCCGCCTGGGCCACCCATCGCCCCGGGATCCGACGCAGCATGTGGCTGTCCCTGGTGATCAGCCTCTTGCTGAACCTCAGCCTGATGGTCGGCATGGGCTTTGTCTATGTCTTTGGCCATTCGCCGCTGCGCGAACCAGTCAGCGACCAGCGGCAGATTGCCGACGTCGTCGTCCCCCTCCCCATCTACGACGATCGTGTCCACGAACAACCCGTCGACGCGAAACAGCCCTGGGATGAACCCGCGGCCACCGGCCCCGCTGAAGCAGAACAGGTCGATGTCGAGCACCAGCCAGACGGCCCCGAACAACCTCAGGAACTCGTCAGCCGGTCCGACGGAGCGACCGAAACGCCCTCCGTGGAACTCCAACAGCCCAGCCGGCGCGAAATGCCCTCAGCCCCGCGACTCAGCGAACTCCCCAATCTGCTCAGCCGATCGATCGCCCAGACCGTCCCGGAAACGAGCCGAGCGGCTCGTGGGATCGCCGAACAACAACAGCCGCGGCCACCGCAGCTCGCCACTTCGACCGATCGGCCAGCGGACATCGCCCGCTCCACCGATACGCCCGCCGCCCCGCCCCTGGAACAACTCGCCAACGCCGCCACCCCCACTCCAAACGCAAACCTGGAACTGGCACGACCCGAATCGGAACCAGAAGTCGTCCCGACCACCAGCTCTCAGCCGGCCCGCATGCCTCGCGACATCATGCAACCTCGCTCGGCACCCCGAGCCGCTCTCCCAGTCGACGCACCTAGCCAAACTCCCTCCGCCACCGCCCAGGAGGAACTCCAACCCACACCACTCGACGCCGGCATTTCGCGCCAGCCAACCGCCTCGCCGGCCCCTGCCCTGGTCGTTCTCGAGCCCGATGCGGTCGAGCCAACTCCGTCCACCGATATCCGCCTGCAGCAACGCCGCAGCGACGACCGACAAATCAGCTCGACCGATGAAAACCTGGCCAGCCTGACCATCCAACGCGCCCCTACCGCTCCACCCGAACTCAACACGACCCGAGTCCCGCGCTCCGAACCTCGCGCCGTCGCCGATAACTCCGACAGCGAAACGCCAACGCCGACCGAACCGCAACTCGCCGCCGCCGATACCGCCGTAGACCGCTCGGCACCCAGCTCGAATCCCACTCAACCGACGCAGGTCGACCCGCAAACCGCCACTTCCAACTCCGCCGCCACTCCCGATCCCACGGCTGCTCTGCGCAGCCAGCCCACAGTCACTCGGGCTGAAGAGTCACCGGCTGAACCGAACGATTCGCCCGCCACCGAAATTGCTTCCAGCGGTCAGCAGATCCCGATCACCGCTGAACGAGCTCCCATGCCGGCCACCGCGGAGCGCATCGTGGTGCAAGCGTCGCCGGCGGGTACCGACGATGGATCGGCACGAGAACCGGCCGCTGAACCCGCGCCACTAGCCCTCGCTCAAGGTTCCGCCGACCGATCGCTTTCGGGAGCCGGCCCCAGCCTGAACGACGACCTGCCATCGCCGCCGACTCCCAGTCAACTCGCCTCCAGCACAGCTCAGCGCGACGAATCGACTCAAGCTGAAGCCGATTCGACCGCACTGACTCCCTCGGCATTGAGCCCCCAGCCTCGGTTCCGCGCTGAATCGGCTCAGCCAACCACCTCCAGCGACGCCACACCGCTGAACGTCCCCTCCGACGTCGCCGCAGCTCGTGAAGATCAGCAGAGCGTGTCGGCCAGCGCCACATCGGTCGCCGCGTCGGCCAACAACGTGCCAGCCGGACCGATCACCGCGGCGGCAGGCGAGCAGCTGATCGACGTCGGTCCGCCACAAATCGCCTCCAGCGTCGGACAGCGTCGCGGGGCCAGCGGCGGCGACGATCGGCCCGACATCGGTGAACCGGCCGCCGATGGACGCTCGTCAGCAGCCAATCTTGCGCGACGCGAACCCAGCCGAGCGGCCGGGCCACGGGCAGCGACTACGGCCAGCCAGGTCGACCCAAGCGAATTCGAGCGAGCCGGCACCCCGTCGGCAAACAATGTCGAGAACTCAGCCAACCCCGCACCTCAGTCGCTGGCCAATCAGCCCGCACCGAACGGCCCGTCTGCCGCAGCCCCGCCAGCACCCGCTGCTGCATCCTCTGACTCGTCGGCGAATAGCTCGGGCGATTCGGCCGATCGGGCGGCCGCTGCCCTGGCCAACGGTCCGGCCGTTCGACGCGCGACGGAATCGGACCAGCCCGGCGAGATGACGGGCGCCGAACCAGCTCCGGCGTGGCCTGATGTACCGCGCCGTGGGGCCGCCGGTCGAACGGCTGCCACTCCCAGCCTGCCGACCCCGAATGTCGACGATGTTCCTCAGATTACAGGAGAACCGATCCTAGGAGCGGCCTCGGATGGACACCCGCTCCAAGCATCGGCGGTCTCGCCCAAACGGAGCCTTTCGGGAGCCGCTCAGGCGCTGCCGGCTGACCGCACCGGCGCCGCCGCCGGCGATCCCAATGAACCGGGGACGATCGCCCCCGATTCGATCCCGTCGCTGACGGTCCCCCGAGCCTCCGCGGCCGATGGCAGCTCAGCCTTCCAGGTCACTTCAGCCGACTCCGGCATCCCCGCCCCGCGTCAGCCCAGCAATCAGGTCCCGGCGGGTGCCCAACAGCCGGTCCGACTGGTGATCCCCGGCGTCCGACGTGAGGACGAGGACGCGCCGAGCCTGATGGAAGAACTGATGGCCAGTGAACTGGCGACCGGCGGTCCCCAAGGGGACGAGCCGTCCTCGATCGTGGTGATCAATCAGCGCGAAGAAGGACCGGGTGGACTCGGCACACTCGCCTCCACCGACGCCGGCATGCTGACCCGACGCGCTCAGGAAGAGAGCCAGGTGATTGCCGCCCCGGTGGATCGCTTCGTGCGGCGTGAAATCGCCAGTCCGATCGCGACCGAAACGTCGGTCGTGAATCCGGCCGCCGCTTTCCAGCAGCGGTCCGAACGACGCGGCCGCAATGGTGCCGCGCCCGGTGGCGCTCAAGGGCCGAAGACCGAAGAAGCGATTGAGCTGGGGCTGGCCTATCTCGCTCGGCAACAACGAGCCGATGGTCGGTGGACCCTGGCCGAGAAGACCGAGGGGGATCCGACAGCAGGTAACGCCAACGCCGGCCCCGCTCCCACGCTCCGTTCCGATACGGCCGCCACGGGCCTGGCCTTGCTGAGTTTCCTCGGGGCGGGCTACCACCATCGCGAATTCAAATACCAGGACCACGTCGACCGCGGCCTGCAGTTCCTGATCGCTCGCCAGACGGCCGAAGGGGACTATTTCGCTCCGGAAGATCCCGTCTCCAATCGCAGCGTCTGGATGTACAGCCACGCCATCGCCACACTGGCCGTCTGTGAGGCCTACGGCATGACCCGCGATCCGAAGCTGAAGGAGTCGGCGGAGGCCGGGCTGCGATTCATCGCATCGAGCCAACATGCGGAACGAGGCGGTTGGCGCTATGCACCGCTGCTCGGCAGCGACACGTCCGTCACCGGCTGGATGATGATGGCACTCAAGAGCGGCGAGCTGGCCGGACTGACCGTCGATCCGGGCGTTTATCAGCGGATTGGTGAATGGCTGGACGGCGCGGAAGTACGCACGACCGAGGGAGTGCGTTATGTCTACAACCCGCTGGCCCCAGACACAGTCGAACAGCGGCACGGTCGACAGGGGACCCCGGCCATGACCTCCGTCGGCGGATTGATGCGGATGTATTCCGGTTGGGACCGACGGCGTGCCGAATTGAGAGGGATCGGCGACTACCTGCTCGACCACCCACCCACGCTCGGGACGGCGACCAGCGAACAGCGCGACACGTACTACTGGTACTACGCCACGCAGGTCATGTTCCACCTCGGCGGCGACTACTGGAAATCGTGGAACGATCAGCTCCACCCGCTGCTGCTTCGGACTCAAGCCCAACGCGGCCCGCTGGCCGGCAGCTGGGACCCTCACCGCCCCGTCGCCGACAAATGGGCCCGCCACGCCGGACGACTCTACGTCACCGCCATGAACCTGATGTCGCTGGAAGTCACTTACCGACACCTGCCGCTCTACGACACCACAGCGCGATGAATTCCGGGTGAGCGGCGGCGAGTTCTTCGGTGCTGAGCGAGCCAGACCGGAGCTCCGGCCCTGCCAAACTCTGCGTCCTCAGCGTTAAAAGTCTTCCGGAACAACCCCGCTCGGGCTCGCTCAGTTCACGTATTGCAGATTGACGGCGCTAATATTGACCGGGGAGAAGAGCGATTCGTGGAAAGAGAATAGGGTCGGACTGACAACTCAATTCGCCCAGCACTTAGGCCGCACAAGGAACTTACGGCAACGTTCATGGTTTTGCTGGAAGCGTTTCATGGCGTTTTTGCAGGACTGAGTTTTGTCATTTTAGGGTTGCTCATGTTCGACTGGATTCTCTCCCACCGGCATCGGTTTGTCACGGACCGGATGATATCGAACGGTTTTTGGGGGGATAAGATCGTTTTCGGACGGCCATCGATTCTTCAGTCAGACCAGTTGGAAGACCCCGCCAACCGCGTGCCATGGTCTGAATCGAGCCCGGCCCCGATGGCCATGGTTCTTTACAGCCTCACCCTTCTCTTGGATTCCCGACTGTATTCCCAACACGGGCACCAGCAGGTGCAGCAAGACCCGAACTACAGCTAGTGTTTTGCCCCAGAGGTTCGCCTTGTAGCTCGCCTTCAGAATTCAGCGGCCCCAGAATTGGACGACTTCGTACCACGCGCCCATGGCTAACAGCCCAATAGCAGTTCCCCACAGCGCTCGGTACTCGTTGTTCTTCCGCCACTTGCTGATCGACCAATCCTCCAGCGAAACGCTCAATCTACGCGGCAACAGCATGGGCGTCTGATTGCAGTACTCCAGCCAGGCATCCTGATGGATGTCAAACAATCGTTTTTGTTCGCGTCGGATGGCCGGGATGTAGAGGCTGGCGATCAGCAGGCTGATGACACCGAAGTCGTCCCAATCGCCAATCAGCGTGCAGAATCCGAACATCATCAAGAATGAACCGAGGTAGAGCGGATTGCGCGTCAATGCGTACGGACCGGTGGTCGCCAGTTTGTCGTTCTTGTGCAAAGTCCCGGCTGCCCAATTGCGCAGAAACAGGCCACTGGCAATCAGCAGCAGTCCCAGCTGAGTGGCGTGGTCGTTCAGGTTCAGGATGAAGTGCGGCTGGTGCAGTCGGAAAACGTCGTACCCGATCACGACCGTTATCAGCACGACCGTGATGGGGACTCGCCGGAGTTCGATAAATCGTAAGCACTTACCAAAAAACGTCTTGGGGGGAGGCAGATTGGGGTCGATGTACATATTTGGTCTGGGAGAGACGGGGCCTAAATTCAGTTGGCCGGCACAGATACACCGCCCGCCGTGACACGTCAAGACCGATTTCTCGAAACGGCGGGCAGTCCCGGCTTTGCTCCTCATTCCGAGGCCCCGGCAGGCATTCAAAAATTGACTGGCCGTTTCAGGGCTGATTCCCGTCTACGGCTGGATTCCCTGCCGGCATTGGTTCCGGAATACGTCGACAACATTGAGACAGCGGCCTTCTTGAAATTAGAGTACTAACTGAATCGCTTCGCTCTCGATTTCTTCGGAGATGGGGTCCAGCCCCCAAGCCCCCGGGATTTTTAAGGCATGACTCGGGTGTTCAATGACTTGATCAAAGGCTTGAGATTTATAAGTTCGATTTGCGGTTGGTGAAACGAAGTCGAGCTCTGCGCACGATGCAACTCGACGAGGGATAACCGAGCCGAGGGTGCGTCAATGACGCCAGGGGCTTTGAGGTGCATTCCAGCGCCCGCAGCCCATTTTCTTCGCGGATCGCACGAGTTGGCAGGACTTTTTGGCAATTCAGTTCCGGTTGCTACTTCCAAGCAATGAGCAGTGATCCAGCCAGAATAAGGACACCTCCCAGCCAGTGCATCGCGGTCACTGTTTCGCCGAGCAATAGCGCCGCCAGGGCCATCGCGACGACCACGCTCAATTTATCGACCGGTGCCACCCTGGACGCGTCGCCTACCTTCAAGGCGTGAAAATAGCACAACCACGAGGCACTCGTGGCAATTCCTGAGAGCGTGAGCCAACCCCAGGTCGAACCGGGAATTGCCCGGATCGGTAGTTTGTTGGTCCACAGGGCAAGTGGGAGGGCAGTTGCCAAAACGATGACGGTCCGAAACGCCGTCGCCAGATTCGCGTCAATGTCCTTTGTCCCGACTTTGGCCAGAATGGCAGTGGCACCGGCAAAAATGGCTGACAGTAGCGACCAATGGAGCCAATTCATGTATCACCTCCCGCGCTGCCGTGGACGGATCGGCCGAAGAGCAGGTAAACAGGTGGCAACAGAAAGAGATTCAAGACCGTCGAAGTTGCCAATCCGCCCAGAATCACGACCGCCAGTGGATACTCGATTTCGTGCCCCGGTCGGTTGCCGGCGACGACCAGAGGGATCAGCGCCAGTCCGGTGGTCAGCGCCGTCATCAGGATCGGCGTGAGCCTCTCTTCGCAGCCCCGCAGGATTAAATGCAACCCGAATGCCTCGTTTTCTTCGACCTCCAGGTGCCGCCAGTGGCTGACCATCATGATGCCGTTTCTCGCCGCAATTCCCAGTACGGTCACGAAGCCGACCAGTGAGCCGAGCGACAGAACTCCACCGGCCATCATTACGGCGACGACGCCCCCGATCAGGGCGAATGGAATGGTCAGTGCGACGATGAGTGTCGGTCGCCACGCCTGGAAGTCCACATACAACAACAAGATGATACCGGCAACGGCTAGTGCCGCCATGCCATAGAGCCTGGTAGTGGACTGCTGATGTTCAGCAAATTCGCCCAGGAATTCGGGATGATAGCCGGCTTGATACTGGAGCTTGCGAACACCCGTTTCGATTTCGCGGGCCACCGACCCGAGGTCGCGACCTTCCGCCACATTGCAGCTGATATCCAACCGCCGGGAAGCGTTCTCACGTTTGATTTCGTTGGGAGTAGGAACGATCGACACATCGGCCACATCACCCAATCGCACTTGCTGTCCCAGCGGCGTGTCGATCGGCAGGCGTTGTATCGCGGCAATATCGGTACGTACATCGGGCACTCCCCACACCATCACGTCAAACTTCATCTGGCCTTCAAAAACTTCCCCGACCTTCGCACCCTTCAGCAGAGTCGTAGAAGCGCGCCGCACGTGGCCGGCAGTCAAGCCGAAGCGTTCGGCTGCTTCCGGCCGCAGGCGCACTTCAACTTGCGGCACGAGCACCTGCGATTCAACCTTCAAGTTGGCAGTGCCTGGTACATCGGCCATGACGGCCTCAATTTCTTTGGCCTTGGCCCGCAATTCCTCGAGATCGGGTCCGTAGAGTCGCACGACAATTGTGGCGCTACTTCCCGTAAGCACCTCCTTGATTCGTTCACGCAGATACGTCAGCACGTCACGATAGAGGCCAGGATAGGAATAGACCACGTCCTCGACCTTTTTCACAGTCGATTGGTAATCGTGCTCTTCGTCGATGCTGATCCAAAGCTCGGTGAAGTTGGGTCCGACAACTTCGTCGGCGACTTCCGCACGTCCGATGTGCGAACCAAAGTTCCTGACGCCCGGGATCGCACGCAGATCTTTGCTGGCAAGTTCAGTGATTCTGCGCATGGCCTCTACGGAGGTGCCTGGTTTTTCTACGAAGTGCATCAGGAAGTCCGTTTCCTGAAAGTGCGGCAGAAACTCTTGCCCCAGGCGCAGTGCGGCTAGTGTCGTCAGCCCGAAAGCGAGCACAATCCCGGCAAGTGCGAGATGCGGCCGAGTGAGCAACGGAGGGAGTAGCGGAGCGTACAGGCGTTTCAGCCATGCCGCAAGTGGCGATTCCGAGCGCGGCGCTCGCCTTCCACCTAACATGAGCAACGAGAGTGCCGGGGTGACCGTGAGTGCCACCAGGAGCGATGCCAAGATCGCCAGCACGTAGGCGGTGGCCAACGGCCGGAAAAATGCGCCGGCCAGCCCGTCGAGAAAGAAGATCGGCATGAACACCAGAATCACAATTAAGCTGGCATATACCACGGCGCTACGAACTTCGAGGGAGGCATGCAAGACTACGGAGAAGGCTGACTGCGGGTTTCCCGCCTCTTGATTGAGGCGCAAGCGGCGGACAATATTTTCCACGTCGATGATGGCATCATCCACGAGTTCACCGAGGGCAATTACGAGGCCCGCGAGAACCATCGTATTGATGGTTGCTCCCGACCACGTCAGGACAAGAATTGCGGCAATCAGGGATAGAGGAATTGCTGTCAAGCTGATGAACGCCGTGCGCCAGTCGAATAGAAAAGCCAGCAAAACAGCAATCACCAAGCCGCAACCGATCAACAACGCTCGCGACAGATTGTGGAGGGCCCGTTCGATGAAAGTTGCCGGCCGAAAGATGGTCGAATCGACCAGGACGTCCTTCAAGCCGGGCTGAAGGTCGGTGAGCGCCAACTCAACTCCTCGAGTCACGTCCAGTGTGTTTCCCTCAGGCTGCTTCTCCACGATAAGCAGAAGTCCAGGTTGATCGTTGATGATGGCGTCGCCAATCGGCGGCGGCGACCCCGTGGTCACCTGGGCAACGTCGCCTAAGAGAATCGGCGATCCGCCGCGGAAGGCAACTACCGTGGACGCTAGATCCTCCGGCTTGATCACCGGCGAAAGGTGTCGCACGGCTAAACGCTGATTCGGAGTATCGAGGAAGCCTCCGGTTTCCAGCGTGGCAGCATCCCGCGCCGCACTCGTGACTGAATCCAGGCTAACGTTGCTCGCGCGTAAATGATCCGGATCGACGAGCACCTGGTATTGCTTGTCCCGCTGACCCCAAATGGCGACGTTCGCGACGCCGGGCACAGTCATCAGCTTAGGGCGAATCGTCCAATAAGCGATCAGTGTCAGATCCTGCTGCGAAAGCTTCTCGGACCAAATGCCAATCTTCATGACACGACTGGTCGAAGACAGCGGCTGGAGGATGACCGGGCTATTGGCAACTTGAGGCAACAGTCGAGTCTGAGCCGCCACGCGTTCCTGTACGAGTTGACGCACGCGCTCGTGATCGCCGCCTTGCTCGAGAACCAGCACGACCTGCGACAGTCCCAACACCGATTTGGAGCGGACGGTTTTCACTTGTGGAATGCCGGTCAGCGAGTTCTCCAGAGGGATTGTCACCAAGCTCTCCACTTGCTCGCTGGAAAGACCGGGCGCCTCAGTCTGCACTTCTACGATCGGCGGTGCAAACTCGGGGAATACGTCAAGTGGCGCTCGCTCCAACGACCGATATCCGACGACAAGCACCAGGACGCAACCAAATGCCAGAACAACTCGCAAACGGAGAGAATTTGAAACCAGCCACAACAACATACGGAGATTCCGGGAAAAAGATTTCCGAGTTTATTTGGTGAAGCCAGTTTCGGTCCCAAACAATTCAGCCGTCCCGGCGACAACAACCTTGGTACCGGCAGGAGGCCCATTGTCGAGTATCGCCTGTTCACGATAAACTTCCCGAACGATGACTCGCCGTCGCACGAAGGTTAGCTCGCCCGTTCGTTCATAAATCCAGGTGCCGCCATAGACGTCGTAAACGACCGCCGCCCATGGAACGACCAAGCTCTCTCGTTTGCGATCGAGCAACAGCTGCACGGCGACGCGTTCGCCCGGTCGATACCTGCCGCCGACATTTTCAATCGAGAAGTAAGCATCCACCGTCGCCGCCATCGGGTCGGCCGTGGGTGGTGCTTCGGTACGCTTGGCAGCGACGCCGGTCATCCCCGGCTTTGAAGTTAGCGCGGTGACAATCGCCTCTGCCTCTTCGTCAAGCTGTTCGTAATCACCGACGAAAACTGGCACTCGCACCCAGACTTCAGACAGGTCGACGACTTCAAATAATGGCGATCCTGCCGGCACTTGCTGTCCAGGCAGCGCGGAAAGGCTTCGGATGATTCCATCGCGGGGACTTTCGATGGCCAGCGGCGCAGCCGTCCCGCTGCTGGCGTCATCCAGCAACTTTTCGAGAAGTCTCTGCCGCGCGATGGCTGCTGCTAACACTTCCTCGCCTACGCGAAGTTGCGCTTGCGCCTCATCGACGGCGCGACGGCTGCCGGCTTCATTGTCGAATACGCGCTTCGCACGTTCGTAGGCAATCTGCCCGGCTTCGCGTTGCGCCGTCGCCGCCTTCACCTGTCCGACAGCATCGACCAACGATGTCGTCAGGCCGGCACGTCCTTCCGGTGTGAGCAGCGGAATTAGGTCGAACACGGGTGCATGGATTCGTACCGCCTGACCCGGTTTCACCTCACCCTGCGAAGGAGCCTTCAAGAGACCGTTTACCGGCGCAGATACGATGATCGACTGACCAGGCGGCACGACGATCTCCCCGCCGAACGAGCGGGTAAGCGTCACTGGCCGCCACTCAATTTCAGCGGTAGAGATCGCCAACCGGCCAACAGCCTCGGATGTCAGAGTGATCTCGTTGAGCTTTGCTTCGTTGAGCGTAATTGAAGCCGGAGGCTTGTGGCCGGTTTTTTCTATTGCCTTGGGTTGGTAGGCAATTAGCCACCACGCGACTCCGATAATCGCTGCCATCACGGTCGCAATGCCTAGCCCCCGTACGATTCCGCGATAGCTCATCTCGTGCACTACTCCTCAGTCACGCCCTCCTTGGCAGGCGTCGCAAGCGCCTCGGCACGCTGTGTACCGTCGGCTTCCGCGGCCGACTGTGGTGGGATGTGCCTCCCCACACTTCGTTCCAATTCTGCCCAAGCGCGTCGGATTTCGCCACGCAATTGTTCCCGGCGCGCCAGGCTGTCCAATAATTGCCGCGATGCCTGGAGGACGACCAGGTAACCGGCGTCCCCCTCCCGGAATGCCGATTCCGCTCGCCGGATTCCAGTCTCCACTTCAGGCATCACGCGGTCGTCCAGGACTTGCAGCTCCGCCCGAGCTTGCTCGTACCGGAGGTGAGCCTGATGCACCTCCAGCATAATCCGATCATGCAGGGTCTGCAGCTGACGGGCCGCCCGTTCCCGCTCAGCGTCAGCCCGGAGCACCCCCCCCTGATTCCAGTTGAAGATCGGCAAGGTGGCCCGGAACGCCGGGGACAACTCGTGTCCAGTTCGTCGGCCACTGGAGGCATCGATCAGCCCCAAAAACCGAATCCAGCTCCGCTCAGCCAGCCGTACGCGGGCATCGGCGGCTGCTATGGCAATTCTCGCGGCGACGAGGTCAGGACGACTGCCAACCGCCTCTTGCGCCAATGAATCAGCATCGAGCGGACCGGCCACAGGTGGAGTAACGTCAACCAGAATTAGAGGTTGACGGTCGTCAGCGGCTCCGAGCAGGTTGCGCAGTCGTTCCTCCGCAATGCCAACGTCATACTCTAAGCGAGCTAATGCCTGCGCCGCCAGATCGACGTCGATCTCTGCTACCGACGACTCCTGCGGTGATGCATCACCAGCATCCACACGAGCTTTTGCGATTTTGGCGATGCGCTTTCTGAGCTCTAGCGCCTCCTCGGCAACCTTAACCTGACCCTGCGCCACAAGCACGTCCGCATATGCCTGCCGCGTATCACGAATCAAATCCAGCCCCGCTTGCGTGAGACGTTGACACGCACGATCGGACTCGCGCTGAGTAGCAGCTACGCGAATAGGACGCAGCCACAGCGCTTCGAGCGGGAATTCGATGGCGTATTTGAAGGGCTTGTCGGTGACGGGGAAGAAGTAGATGATTTCCGGGTTGGGAAGCAAGCCGGCTTGCACCAAGTCGCTGGCTGCCAGGTCGAGATCGACTAGCGTCTCCTGAAAGAGCGCGTTATTCCATATGGCTATGAGGATGGCTTCTTCTTCGGTGAGCCCATCCTCGAAGGCCGCGCCGTTGGGTAGATGTGAGTTGGTAACAGTGTCAACTTGGGTTCGCTCCAGCACTTTACTGTAAACCCTGTCGCGTCCGCAGAAGCAGGCCGGAGAAGCACAGCCGCTTGCTAGCAAAGCCGCTAGTGACAGGCAGATCATGGAGCCTTGGACAAAGTGCATAAATGCGCGCTCGAATTCAAAGTCGCACTTCTCCCATATTCAAGTTCTTCGGCGATGCACGCGGCAGACCTTAGCGATTACGCACGTTATGCAGCTGAATTGGGTAGGTTCAGCTGACCGCAAGAACATCGCACACCGCCAACGCGCCGACGGCATCCGTCTCGCAAAGGACCTACGCCCGCCCCCGTACAACCCACCCGGTCAAGAAGGTCGAACCAGGCTGGTGGCTTGGTTTTCTCGATAAGCGACCGATATTCAGTCACTGGCAATTGCAAATCGGCGTGGACCGTTATCGGCCGGGAATGACGGCATGCAAATGGCTGAACGAGCCTTCCTGGCGATGATCGCAGCGCATCACACCACCGAATCGCTCGCTGCAGCGAATCTCGGCAGCGTCGACGGACTTCCTGCAGGATCCGCAGCCGGTAGGTTGCGCTGAACTTCCTTCGCTGAGCCTTCTCAGGCACTTCCGGCCCACCTACCCGTGGGTCTTCATTGCGATCATTCATCATTCGGCCTCCTCGCCCTCTACCTAAATTAATGAGGAGGCAGTCGTCTCAGGTCATGTTGGCACAGAGGGGACACCCAGCGTCAAAACAACCTGCAGAAAACAAGACCGCGTTCGAGTTCTCAAGCTCACTCAGTCATGTCAGCAGCTGCAGATGCCGTAAGGGAGGGAACAAAAAAAGGCCGCGCGTGCCGATGGAGTTCGGCACAGGCGGCCTGAATACAAGCGATTTTGGCTTAGGCGCCGGCGGGCTTGGTGTCGCTGGCGGTCGGCACGACCCAGACCTTCAGCTCGGTCTGCACGGACGAATGGAGCTGAACCTTGACCGTGTAGAGACCGACTTCCTTGAGTGGACCTTCGAGCCGGATCTGGTCGTTGGTGACGGTGAATCCGAGGCCCTTGAGCCCCTTGACGATTTCCGGAGCACCGACGCTGCCGTAGAGATGACCTTCGTCGTTGACGTTGGCTTCAATCGTCACGCTCTGCCGCGAAATCGCGCTCCCCAGATCGCGGAGACTCGACAGCCGAGCCTCTTCGATGGCCAGCAGTTTGGCGCGGTGCTTGTCGACCATCCGCTTGTGGTGGTCGGTAGCGATCGTCGCCAGGCCCTGCGGCAGCAGGTAGTTGTTGGCATAGCCCGGCTTCACTTCCACCACATCGCCCTGCTTGCCCAAGTCTTCGACCGAATGGACCAGCAACAGCTGGATGCCGCCGTGCGGTCCGCGCGGGAGCCGCTGATTGTGACGATGTCGTTTTTTTGCCGAGGATTGAGCCATGACGCAGATGTCCTTGACGCTGAAGGTCGTAGTCCGATTGTTCCTGGTACTGTATCAACAATGCCGATACCGGGGGATACGGTCCTCGCGGTATCGATGGTATTTCCTAAGTTCGAGCGGCTCCGGTCGTACGGCGCAGTTCACCAAGCCACTGCCGTTCACCAAGCCACTGCCGTTCACCAAGCCACTGCCGTTCACCAAGCCACTGCCGTTTACCAAACCACAGCCGTGACGCTCAGAAGGGGATGTCATCGTCCGGAGCCGACGCCATCTGAGCTTCTTCGGCGGAGTGCTGGAAGCCGTCACTGCCGCCCGCATCGGGCCGGCCGCCGCCGCCGCCACGGCCGCCGAGCAGCCGCATGCGTTCTCCCACCACTCGCAGTTTCGATCGTTTCTGCCCGTCGTTGGTCTCCCAGCTGTCGAGCTTCAAGCGTCCTTCGACGAAGACGGGGGAACCCTTGGAGAGGTACTGGCCGGCCACTTCGGCCGTCCGTCCCCACAGAGTCACATCCACAAACGTCGTCTCGTCGATCCACTCGCCGGTCGCCGACTTCCGCCGGTCATTGACGGCCAGGCCCATTTCCGTCACCGCCATACCGCTCTGCAAATACTTCAGCTCGATATCGCGCGTGACATTCCCCATCAAAATGACTCGATTGTAGCTCGACATGCCTACTCCCTTTCGTCCTGTTGGCCCGAGCGGGCGTCGGTGACGCCCGCGGGCCCGGTATTGCCGGCCAGTCGCGAACCGGCTCGGCCCCAGCCTTCGTCGGCCCCAGCCTCCGTCGGCCACGACCGTCCGCCAGTCCACTGTACAGATGTCACCCTCAATCTTAGGGTCGAACATCGTCGGGGGCAACCTGGAGCGTCCCGGTCAGCCGGTGGGGGGTGGTCGGCCAGCCGAGTTCACGCCGACTGAGGACTCCTGGGCGGGGTCGGCAGTCGAGCGGGCGGCCGCGGGTCACCTCAGGCTTCGGTATCGACATCCTCATCGTCGACGATGTCCACGACGTCGGCTTCGATCTCAACGCGACGCGAACGACGCGGTTCATCTCCCCCATCCGAGCTCGACCGGGTCGGCCCGCCCGACAGAGCGTGCTGGACCAGCGTTTCGACCAGCCGCTCGTCGACGGTCAGGACCAGGTTCCGCAGCACGCTCTCATTCAGATGGCACTGGCGGACCAGATCCTTCTGCTTGGAGCTCTCCATGCGGAAATAGGTCAACCAATAGGTCCCCTTGCGGTGGCCGTTGATCGGATAGGCAAACTTCTGCTCGGCCCACAATCGGCTGACCAGAATCTCGCCACCACAGTCCTGGACCATCTTCGCCACTTTCCCGGACACTCCGCTCGGATCCCGCGCGTAGTGATTCGAATCCAGGATAAACATCCCCTCATACACCCGGCTGCTCAAGACTCAATCTCCTTTTCCCTGGTCGGTCCTCGCATTGTACCGATTCATGCAGTATTCCACGCCCCGCGCCACCCAGTCGTCGACGCTGACCACCGCCTGTTCCACCACTCGATCCGCTTCCGCCTGCTCGGCCCCGCCGAACCGCTGCAGCACGTAGTCTGCCGCGTCCATTGGCTCCGGTGGCCGGCCAATTCCCAGCCGCAACCGGGCAAAGGCCAAAGTCCCCAGGTGTCGAGCCACGTCCGCCAGACCCTTCTGACCACCGGCCGAGCCCTGCGAGCGGAACCGCAGAGCCCCCAGCGGCAAGTCGAGGTCGTCGCAGACGACCAGGAGCTGGGAAGGGTCCAACTTGTAAAAGTCCACCGCCGCCCGTACCGACTGCCCGCTGCGGTTCATGAACGTCAACGGGCTCATCAATAACACCGGCTGGCCACTCACCGCCACCTCAGCCACTTCGGCCTGGAAGCGAGCCTTCACCGGTCCGGCAGCATGCCGCCGAGCCAGCCCGGCGACGACCGCAAAACCCATGTTATGCCGCGTGCCGACGTATTGTTTGCCCGGGTTCCCCAGGCCTACGACCAGCTTCATGCACGCTCCCGCACGGGCCTCGCTTCAAACCTCCCCGCTCAATCCTCCTCTTCCTCAGCCTTCTCCTTGCGGCCAATCACCTCCGGCTCAGCCGCCACACCCTCCACAGCCTCTTCCTCGGCCGCTTCGGTCATCACTTCGCACTCGACGATCGGCACGTTGCCGTGGACCAGTCGAGCCCCCTCGGGGAGCTTCAGGTCGGCCGCCATGATCGTCTGACCCAGATGCAAGTGATTGATGTTCACCTGCAACACGTCCGGAATGTCCACCACCGGACAATCCAACTCCAGCTCATGCACCAGCAGCTGCACGACACCCCCTTCGTGCACGCCAGGAGCCTCGCCCCGCAATTCCAAAGCCACCGTCGTCTGGATCCGGTCGCCAGCCGCAAAACGCGTGAAGTCGACGTGCAGCACGTTCGCCCCCATCGCATCCCACTGAACTTCGCGAATCAACGCATCCTCAGCCAACTCGCCCGCCAGCTTCACGACCCGCGTCCCATGACGCAGAGCCATGGTGAAAGCGTCGGTCGGCACCGACAGATAGACCGGGTCCTGCCCCCGGCCGTACAAGATGGCCGGCACCGCCCCCGAACGCCGCAAGCGCCGAGCCTCACGAGTGCCTTCCGATTTCCGTATCCCCACCTGCAACGTTTCGACATGGGTCGCCATGACCACCCTCATCACTTCGTCTGACTGGCCAACATGAAACCTCGCATTGTGGCAGATCGCCGACGAATTGCAAGACCGTCCGCCCGCCCCCCCACAGCGACTCCTCCAGCCGATTGTCCTACCACCGCCGGCCCGTTTGTGGATAGAATGCACTCGTCCACCACGGACCGCTGGTCCTACACCGACCAGCCCCCCCGTCAGGGGAAAAACCTGGCGTTGCCCCGTGGTCGCGACGCCCGTATCCACGACGCATTTCACACGGATCAGGTCCACATCGATGCCAAAAGCGGGGAAGAAAGTATTCGAGTACGTCGAGCCGATCGGGGCCCGGGTCGTCGTCCGCAAGGATGAACCCAAGCGGGAAACCAAGGGAGGCATCGCGCTCCCCGATCAGGCGGAAATCCCCACCATCACCGGCCGGATCGTCACCATCTCGGCGCAAATCGAAAACGACGAAGACGTCCCCTTGCGCCAGTACGACCGGATCCTGTTCCACCCCAAAAACGCCATCCCGGTCGACTTCGAACCCGACAACCAGCTCTTCGTCGTCCCCGTCGAGGATGTCGTCGCCGTCTTCCGCCGCGAAGAACGCGCGGAAGACTGACTGAACGGGCCCACGAGCAAAGATCGGCCGGTCGACAACGTTGACATGGTTTGGGCCACGGATACCACGGATACCACGGATACCACGGATACCACGGATACCACGGATACCACGGATACCACGGATATCACGGATATCACGGATATCACGCGTTCGTCGGCAACATGAATGATCCATTCGCGACTATTGGGGAGCATCGGCCCGCGTTCGATGTGCATGCGCGATGCATTCCTCGATCGTTTGCGACCCCAGTTGATGCGGCACGAGAATTTGGCTTACGTGCTGACGAGCGTGCCTTCAAGCCGATTGACCGAATGCGAGCAAGAGCGATACTGCGTTACCTACTCAGATTTGACTTGGCGTACGGCTCAGAATTGATGACGGATGAGATGGCTGAGGCAATCATCGTCTCTTTGATGGAGATGCTGCCAGACAACACGCGATTCTTCACCAATGGAAACTGGGACAACAGGTCAACGATCGGTGATCATCAAATCTCGCCAGGAATGCAGTGGGTTCCGGCCACAGAATGCACCATTGACGGTGGGGTCCTGGCTCTCGCAGACAACATAGCCGCTTGCGTCTGGTTCGGTGATGAGGATTGACTTGGCCAATAACAACCTGAACGATGCGAAGTGCCGACGAACAATCGGTTCAACCGGAGCTGCGGGTCGCGTGGTTTGTCAATTGAGAATTGGTTGGCCGCGGCCCGATTAACCGAAGCGTTCGCTCGGCCCGACCAGGCCCTTGCCAACGCCGCCGACTGCGTTCGGCACACAAACTCGATTCGCACACCATTCGTACTCGTACTGAGCGCCGCGATCGAGTACGAGTACGAGTAGCAACGGTCTTTAATTTTTCCAATAGTCCAAGAAAGATCTTGGACCAAATTGTTTAACGAAACGAGGTCAATTCGCCGGCTGAATTTGGGGGCTGACCCCCAAACCCCCAGGATTTTCTGAGGCATGGCTCCGAGAAATCATCTTTCCTGAAATCATCTTCTTGAGTCTAATTCTTGCGCAGGATGAAACGGACGAAGGCTCTGTGGGGACACAACCTTCGAAGGGATAATCCTGTCGATGGGAAGTCATCGCGAGTGCGTCAGTTCTCTGACGCACTCAATTCCCATTCCACAACTGATCTGTCTTCAGGCAATAGTTCAGCGTCGTGATAAACTTTCTCATGCATGCCACGATTGCAACTTTGGATTGCTTGCCTTTGCTTTTCAAATGTTTGTAATAACTCTTGATTTTCTTGTTGAATCGCATGGCGACGAGCGTGGCCATGTACAACACAGCTCGCACGGTGCCACGCCCGCCCATGATGAACCGCTTCCCTACGACGCCACCGGAGTCTCGATTCATCGGCGCAACACCAACCAGTTTAGCAATCTGCTCGCGATTGAGTCGGCCCAGTTCCGGCAAATGCGCCAACAGTACTGAGACCACCACAGGACCTATTCCCTTGGCGGACAACAGGATCTCGACTCTACGCTTATCGATCCAATCGCTCTCCAGCATCTTGGCCAGCTTGCCGTCGATCAGCTTGAGCTCGTTTTGCAGGTGTTTGAGCATCTTCTGAATACTCCTTTTGGCATCTGAGTCCCAAGTCTGCTTCAGTCGATTTCTCTCCTGCGTAATTGAGTCGACCAACTGCGTACGGCGCGTTACCAGCGCACAATGCCGACGCTCGTCATCTGACTGGCTCACTGTCGCAATCGGCTGGCGTGCGGACGCAAATTTCGAGATGGCTTTGGCATCGATCTGGTCGGTTTTGGCATCGATGCCCATCCCTCGCGCAAACTCGCGAACACGCCTGGCGTTAACAACGGCATACTCGATGTCGCAAGCGCCCAATTGAGCGCACAGACGCGACTCATACCCACCGCTCGCCTCCATCACGACCATGTATCGCGACTGACCTTGCAGTCGCTTGCTGAGCGATTCTATCGATGCAGCGTCATTGCGGATCCGTTCGCTCTGACCAGTGTCAGGGAAGAACAGATCAAGATGTTTGCTTGCCACATCCACCCCAACGTAGACCTTCACTTCCTGAATACTCATTTCATCCCATCCTAAGTACACCCGCATAATGTCTTATGCAACACGTTTTCGGGATTGTTGACGTATTTCGCAGGTAAGATCGTCGTGATCAAACATAAATCCCATGCGTTCGCGGTCGCCAGTCATTCGCCGCACACCGTGGCGGAAGGCGGCGACGAGGTCGTCAATGTGAGAGTAGAGGACGTTGGCCAGGACCGTACGCTTGATGTGCCCCCACAATCGTTCGATCAGGTTGAGACTTGGGCAATATGGTGGTAGCCAGTAGATCCGAATCCGATCGCGATGTTCGAGCAGCCACTCTTGAACAGCCTTGGTGTGATGGAATCGGCCATTGTCGCACACCACGCAGATCTTGTGTCCGGCATACTTCTTCAGCAACAGCGCCAAGAATATCAAGAATTCTGCCCCACACTTGGTTGAGGCGACCGTATAGGTCAGCGCGCCAGTACGGTAATCAACACCGCCATAGACCACTTTCTTCTCATTCTTTCCTGGTGCGGGCACTTCGGGCTGCTGTCCGATGGGCGCCCACTGGCGCGCCAGCGACGGATGAAGATGGATTTCCACCTCGTCCTGAAAAATCAGCACTTCACCGGGAGTTGGCTCGATCGCTTTTTTTTGAGCTGTTTCAACTGCCGCCGAGACCGCTCGTAGGCGGACTCGTCCCGCTTCCCTTTCATGGTGTGCTTGGGACGCTGATAAGAAAATCCTTCCGCTCGGAGCACTCGTCCCAGTTGATCGTCGGAGAGCGAAATCCCCGTCTGCTTCTTCATGTGCTGAGCCAACCGCGCCAACGACCAGACGCTGAAGCCATATCCCAATTTCAACGGCGAAGTTTGGACTGCTTTGAGCAACGACCGGCGATACTCCGCGTCGGCGCGCGAGCGACGGCCGGTAGATTTCTGGGGCACCAGCCCCGCCAGACCTTGCTCCCGATATCGACGCCGGACATTGTCCACCGTACCGAGCGAGCACCCCAACTCGTAGGCTATCTGAGCCTTCGAGTTTCCTGCGGACGACAGCAAAATAATCGTGGCATTCCGAAACACCTTGGCATCTCGAGCCGAGGACCGAAACTCGTCCAGTGCGTCCCATTGCTTGCTCGACAACTTGAACCGGGCCATAATCACCTCCGTGCGAGTAAGACGTCGTCCTTCGCACAGAGTTTAAACAATTTCTGGGATCTACCCAACTTCAAAAGCGGGTGTACTTAGTAATATTCGTACTGAACAGAACAATTCTGTCCGTACCTGCAACGGTTCGGGTTTGAAACAAGAACGCACTGCGATCCAGCTACTCGACGTTCTCATGGAACCACGAGTAAACGATCTACAGTGCGTTCAGAACGCACTACGCTCTGCTAAGAGCCTATCCATACGGCTCGCCCGAGGGTAGTATCGGTAGATACTAGGGTAGTATCGGTAGATACTACGAGTAAGAGTAAGAGTAAGAGTAAGAGGGATTCAATCGCCCAACAGTCCGGTTGGACGATTTAATCCTGCCGGAAGATGTCGCTGATCGACTCGTCCTGGTGGATCCGCTTGATCGCTTCGCCCAGCAACCCGTGGACGCTGACGACGTGGATCTTGTCGAGCGATTTTTCGGGGGTTAGCGGAATGGTGTTGGTGATCACCAGTTCCTTGATCGGAGACTGCCGGATGCTCTCGATCGCCTTGCCTGACAGCACGCCGTGCGTCGCCCCCACGTAGATCTCTTTCGCTCCGGCCCGATGGACGGCCTCAGCCGCTCCGCAGATCGATCCGGCCGTGCTGATCATGTCGTCAAACATCAGCGCGATCCGGCCGGCAATTGGCCCGCCAATGATGTTCTCCTGACTCGTCTCCGAAGCACTCTTCCGCCGCTTGTCGACAATCGCCACCGGCACCCCCATCCGCTTGGCATGCCCCACCGCCCGCTTGATGCTCCCCACGTCCGGACTGACCACCACAATCTCCTGGTCACCCGTCAGCTTCATCTCGCGGAAGTATCGATTCAACACCGGCGCCGCATACAGATGGTCGACCGGAACGTCGAAAAAGCCCTGAATCTGAGCCGCATGGAGATCCATCGTCAACGCTCGGTCAGCACCCGCTCGCGTGATGATGTTCGCCACCAGCTTGGCCGTGATCGGCACCCGACCCTCGTCCTTGCGATCCTGGCGAGCATATCCGAAGTAGGGCAACACGGCCGTGATCCGCGCCGCACTCGCCCGCTTGCAGCTGTCGATCATGATCAACAGCTCCATCAGATGATCGTTCACCGGCGGACACGTCGGCTGTATCAGAAAGACGTCGCGCCCCCGCACGTCCTCCTCAATCTTGCACGCAATCTCGCCGTCCGGAAAGTTCGACAGATAGATGCGTCCCAACGGCAAGTTGAGGAAATCGCAGATCTTTTGCGCCAAAGCCGGATTCGCTCGGCCACTGAAAATCTTCAGTTCTCGCATGCCACCTCAGTCCAGCGACGTCCCCATCCGGCCACATCCCCACTCGACGATCGACCGCCACGCGGACTACACCCGGCCCACCAGACACACCCGGCCCACCAGACCCCGACCATCGGCCGTCGACACTCGAACCATTGAGTGTAACTTGCCCGGCGACGGTCCAAAAGAGTCCCCGACCCGGCATCTAAGAATGAAGACCGCCCCCAACCCCGCTCACAACCGGCTCAACCCCCATCCCACCTCGGGCCGCCGCACCCCCGACACCCGCTCACACGCCCGCCTGCATGGCCGCTTCCACCACCGCCAGATCACGCAGATTGTTCACGCTCAACGCCTCGCAGGGCTGCAGCACGGGCAGAGCCCGCACGGTGAGCCCATCTCGCTTGAGCAGCCCCGGACAGTCGGTGATGTAGTACTCGCCCTGCCGATTGTCGTTCCCCAGCCGACCCAGCACCCCCAGCAGCCGCTGGCAGTCGAATACGTAAGTGCTCATGTTCACCTCCCGTATCGCCCGCTGCTCGACGCTCGCGTCCTTCTCTTCGACAATCCCGATGAACTCACCCCGCTCGTCCCGCACAATCCGCCCCAGCCCGGTCGGATCGTCCTTGACCAGCGTCCCCATCACGCAGGCCGCCCGCGTCGCCGTGTATTCGTCCAGCAGTCGCCGCACCGACGAGGTCTGAATCATCGGCGAATCGCCCGTCACAATCACCACCGGACCGTCATAGCCGGCCAGCTGGTCGCGACAGACCATCACCGCATGCCCCGTCCCCAACTGCTGAGTCTGTTCGACAAACTCCACCCCCGGCCGACCGGCCAGAGTCTCCCGCACCAGAGCGGCCCGGTAGCCGACGACGACCAGCTTCCGCCCTACGCCGGCCGCATCGAGGGCCTCGAGGACGTACTCCACCAACGGCCGGCCACACGCCTCCACCAGCACCTTCGGCAGCTCAGACTCCATCCGAGTCCCCTTGCCGGCCGCCAACACGACTGCCACTGCTTCCGACATACCCGCGTCCCTCCCCGCTCCAGACACTCCCTGCCCGCCCCCCACCAGCTCAACTGGCAGCCCGGACAGGCCACTCCCTAAGTCTAGCCTACGGCTCAGCCCCCGCCGCTCAGCCCCCGCCGCTCGGCCCCCGCTCGGCCCCCGCTCGGCCCCCGCTCGGCCCCCGCTCGGCCCCCGCTCGGCCCCCGCTCGGCCCCCGCTCGGCCCCCGCTCGGCTCTGGCGGCTCCCCGGACCCGGGCTACCGAGGCTGGCCCCAGGCGGTCAGGACCAGCTGTCGCCCGCTGGCCCGGTCCCGGTGCTCGCACAGGTAGATCCCCTGCCAGGTCCCCAGGACCAGCCGGCCGTCCCGGACCGGAACTGTCAAGCTGGAACCCAGCAGGGAGGCCTTCACGTGAGCGGGCATGTCATCGGGCCCCTCCAGCGTATGGCGGTATGGGAAGTCCTCCGGAGCGACCGCCGAGAGGGCAGATTCCAGGTCGGCGGGGACGTCCGGGTCGGCATTCTCATTGATCGTCAGGGAGGCCGACGTGTGGCAGATGAAGACGTGCAGCAGCCCGACGCGGATCTGCCCCAGCTCGGGGACCGCTCTGAGCACATCGGCCGTGATCAGATGAAAACCCCTCGTGCGGGGACTTAGAGTCAATGTCGCCTGTAACCAGTGCATGACGGGTCCTCCATCCCGGTGAGGCCCACGGCTTACCAGCGGGGCTCTGGGCGGGATTGTCGGCGACGGTCCCCTGGCACGCCAGGGGTGGCCCAGCCGCTCCGGTTCTGGTTCCCTCTTGGACCAAGATTCTGACTCAGATTTCCGCGCCCGCTTTGAGCTCAACTCGTTCGCTCATGAAGATTCGACTAAGTGTCCAGTTGGCCGGCCTGAGAACAGTTCTTGGACGGGTGGCCCTGGGGAGTGGCGAGGCGAGTGGTGAGGCGCGTTTTTCGGGGTGGGTTGTGGGGTGGGTTGCGGTGGGTCGAGCGGGGGTGGGGTGTCGAGGTCGAGCCATGGCCCCTAACACCCCCATTTCGCCTACGTGGCAGGACGCGGAAAGTCGCCTGGTTGGCTCAGCGGAATTCCCGGGAAACCGCTAGCCAAACCGTTGACTTTCCAGTGTCAACGACAATAATCGCAGGAGTCGTCGAGTCGTAGATTCTGAGTAGCGTTCGTGTAGGAACGCCTCAGCCGCGACGAGCGGTTGAGCAGTCCGCCTCAAGAGAGCAAGTTCGGCGACCCTGGTGGTACCGGCTGACGAGTAATCTGGCAGCTGATGGAATGAGCGTTGGGGTTCACGGGGCGGACGTGGCCAAAGCGAGTGTGATGTGCCCTGGCAGCGGTCTAGACGGTTGGTGGTCTATTGAAAAGTGGCCCCCGACTTCGGCAGGTCGTTTCCGCGGGTACTGGGTGGGGATATAGAGTTCAATCGGTTTTTTGGGGTGAGGTTGGAAACAGCCATGCAGTCATCGAAGGTTCGGAATGTGTTTGAGGCCATCGTCAAGTACGGGCATGATGAAGATTTTGCCCCGGAGGCGACGTTGGAATTTGAAGCGACCGACGCTCCGGCGGGGTCGGAAGAGAAGATTGAAATGTTGCGGCGGCGAGTCGAGCTGGGCTTGCCCCTGTGGCACAAGGAAGATCGGAAGGATTACAGCGGCCTGACCGGAGCAGTCCGGCCCCGCGAGTAGTCGCCCCGGTCTGCGGGAGTCAATTCCGTAGGAAGGCAGTTCCGCGGAAAGACAGTTCCGCGGAAAGTTAGTGCGGAGCGACTGAGTTCGACTCCGGCGATGCTTCGACCCAGACCCGGTGTCCCGCAGACACCGGGTTTTTTCATGCGCTCAGGTCAGCCAGTGCGTTCAGATCAGCCCCGGCTGTCGATCGACCGCAGGCTTATTGCAGATCGTCCAACCAGCATT
The DNA here is from genome assembly GCA_046349895.1 of Pirellulales bacterium. Lineage (GTDB taxonomy): Bacteria > Planctomycetota > Planctomycetia > Pirellulales > Pirellulaceae > JAXMBJ01. The sequence goes on from JAXMBJ010000006.1 coordinate 859,353, forward strand.
CGATCAGCGTCGCCAGATTGGCGTTCGCGCCGACCTGCTCCAGTGCCTCGTCGCAACGCTCAATCCGAGCGGCGACCCATTCGGGATCCACCGAGCCGCCCGGCGCAGTCGCTTGCCGCAACTGGTCGCGATAGAACATCGTCGCCCACTGCACCACCCGAGCCAGTGCGTCGCGTCGCACGGACGGCTCCTTGCCGGCTCCGTCGAGGTAGCCGTTGACCACACTCGCCAGCTGGCTTGTCCCGCGGTCCAGCCGAGTCAATTCGCTCCACAACTGCTGGCGGAACCCTTCGGCATCGGGATCGGCCAGCTCCAGCGCCGCGCCGAAGCTGCCAAAGGCCAGCCGCGTCAGCTCGGCCACCCGCGCGGCATCGACCGACACCCCGTGGCGACTCAGCAGCGTCTGCAGGTCGGTTTCGCCAAGCGGCTGGAAGCGAATCACCTGGGACCGCGACCGGATCGTCGGCAGCTGACGCTGCTCGCTGCTGCTGATCAACAGAATCACGCTTCCGGGCGGGGGTTCTTCCAGGGTTTTGAGCAGGGCGTTGGCCCCTTCGTCGTTCAGGTCGTCCGCATCGTCGATGATGGCCACCTTGCGTTTGGCCAGCAGCGGACGGGTCGCAATCTGACAGATCATCCCCTCCCGCATGCGTTGCTCACGCTCGCCAATGAGCAACTCCACGGGGATCACCGCTCGATCGGGCGGCCGACGGATGACGATCAGGTCGGGATGGGTCTCGGCCACTACCTGCTGACAAGCCGGACAGGTGCCGCACGCCAACAGCTCGGACTCCGCGTGGTTCTGGCAGAAAAGAGATTGGGCCAGTCGATGAGCAAACAGCGACTTGCCGATGCCAGCGGGGCCGACCAGCAGAAAAGTCGACGACAGGCGGCCAGCTTGGACCATCCGCCGAAATCGCTCGACCACCGCGTCGTGCCCTAACAAGTCCATCCAGACCATGCTCGACGACTCCTGAACCACTCGACCTGAACTGCCTCACCTGAACCGCCTTACTGAACTGCCTCACCTGAACCAACTGCCCCTGAACGGCTCGATCTGCGCCGGCCTATTGTCGTTCGATCCGCGGGGCGGCCAGTCGACGCAACTCGGCTTGGATGGCTTCGACGGTCTGCTGAGCGTCGACCACCACCACGTCGTTTCTCCCCTGAGCCTCGGCCAGGTAACCATCCCGGACCCGTTGCCAATAGTCCAGGCCGCGACTCTCCAGCCGATCGGCGGGACCGGAGAGCCGGTTGCGGGCGGCGGTGGCGTCCAGGTCGAACAGGAACGTCAGGTCGGGGAGCAATCCGCCGGTCGCCAGCTGCCCCACGTGCCAGATATCGGCGACGCTCAAGCCCCCAGCGTGACCCTGGTAGACGACGTTGGCCAGCAGGAATCGATCGGAGACGACCGTCGTGCCGGCCGTTAGTGCTGGTCGTATCACCTCCTCGACCAGTTGCGCGCGGGCGGCCTGGTAGAGCAACATCTCGCTGATCATGCTGATCGACAGCTCATGGTGATTCAGCAACAGGTCCCGCAGTTTTTCTCCCAGCGGCGTCGACCCGGGATCGCGGCAGGTGATGTAGGGGACCCCCGTTTCGGCCAGCCACTCTCCAAACAGCTCCATCTGCGTACTCTTGCCCGAACCGTCGAGCCCATCGAAACAGAAGAAACACCCCGACATACCTTTTTCTCCCGCCATGCTTGGTGGCGTGATCCATCAGAAGCGATTATCGCTCGAGATTCCACTGGTCCTGACTGAACTTATCCTCGACCAGCCGCCCGACGTCACCCCGCGGCCAATCGCCCTGAAACGGCTCGGCGCGCCAGGCTTCGACGATTCCGGCCACCAGGGCCGAGCGGGTGACTGGGAGGTTGACGATGAACTGGCGATGCGAGCGGGATTGGCGATAGTCTGGCTGACGAGGCGGGTGCCGCAGGCAGGTGGCGATCAATTCGAGATCGGCGTCATACAGCAGCGTGCCGTGGTAAAGCACGGCGCGCCGTTTTAGCCGCACGCTGTTCCCCGATACCTTCCGGTCTCCCGATGACCGGTCTGGATTCAATCCGTCTGGACGCACCAGATCGCTGGTCCCCCGCCGCTCGACCGTCGCGCCGGCCCGCGCCACTCCAGCCGCCACGCGCTCCAGGACTCCGGCATGGATCTGGTCGAGCTGTTGCCAGCCGTAGGCCGCCGGGTGGCTGAGCACGACGGCGTACATGAGGCATCCGGGGAGGGCGACCACGGCCGCCCCGCCGCTCGAACGACGCAGCACGGGGATTCCTCGCTCTCGACACGCCGTCAGGTCGACTTCCGTATCGACTCGCGACGCTCGGCCCACCACCACGGCGGGCTCGGTCGGCTCCCAGAAGCGCAGCAGATCCGAGGCCAGTCCCCCCTGGTCGGCCTGTTCGAGCCACGCTTCGTCCAGTGCCAGATTCTCCGCCGGCGAGGGGAGTGTCAGGTCGATCCATTGCATGCGGGCACTGTACCGACAGCCGTTCGGGTTCGATAGCCCCCGGGGGGGGCCCTTCCATTCGTCACGAATCGTGCCAAGATGGGCGTTGGATGACACGGGTCGGCGAGCCCGACCGTGCTCTTGGTGGCTGCGTGGGTCTTCCGGTGGGACGTGAGACGGCCGCGGTCTGCCCAGTGAGGTGATCTGCGGAGGTGAACTGCCGATGTCGAACCCGGACCGTCCGACTGATCCGTCGACTGCCAAGTCCGCGGGAGCCCCGTCATCGCCTCGCACGCCGGGGAGTCCGCCGAACTTGACTGCCGAGCAGAATCTGCCGCCGGTGAAGCCGCCATCGGCCGCCTTCCTGGTCCAGTTGTTCTTTATCCCGCTGGTCATTGTGTCGATCATTGTGTCGATCTGGCTGCTGTTCAGCTGGGTGGCCCACATGTCGACCCGGCCCGAAGATCTCGTGCAGGATCTGGAAAACCTCGACAAAAAGAGCTGGCAGGAAGCGACGACGCTGGCCCAGCTGTTGCGAGACCCGTCGCAGGAAGCACTGCGAAAAAACAGCCAGATGGCGAGTCGGCTGGGCAGCATTCTGGAGCGTGACCTCCAGCAGAATCTCGGCTCGGGCGACCAGGCCCTGGCTCATACCGATTTCCGCATTTATCTGGCTCGGGCCATCGGATCGTTTGACGTCACCGATGGCGTGCCGGCGCTGCGGGCGGCAGTGGAACACGAGACCGGGCGTGAAGACGTCGACGTGCGGCGCGGCGCGTTGCAGGCTATCAGCCTGATGGCCGGACGGCTTGGAGGTGAGGCGATGCTGCAGGCTGACCCCAAGCTGCTGGGGGCCGTGGTGGAAGCGGCGCGGTCAACCAGCGACGATCCGGCTGAACAGACACCGCGGGGTCAGCTGCGAGCGATCGCCGCGTTTGCGTTGGGCATTCTGGGGAGCGCGGATGCGTCCGAACAATTGGCTCTGATGGTTGGCGACGCCTTCCCCGACGCGCGGTACAACGCCGCCACCGGTTTGGCTCGAGCCGGTGATCCGCGCGCTCTGCCTGTGTTGCTGGAAATGCTGAACCCCGAGAATAAGGCGTTTGAGGCTTATGAGCGCGAGCCGGAGGATGCCGCCAGTCTGAAGTTCATGACCGACGATCAGCGTGAGGCCAATTTCCAGACGCGTCTGGTGTGGAAGCGGAATCTGGTCCTCCGCAATGGGATGCAGGCCGTGCAATTGCTGCTGAAAGCCAACCCGGCGGTGGCCGAAAACCCGGACTTGGCCGCGGCCGTCGAACGCCTGGCCAAGGAGAACCTGCCGGCCGACTTGAAGACCGAGCTCAAACGCGTGCAGGGGGCGATGAAGCGGTAGGGTTAAGGCAACCCGTACCGATCGGTCAGCACTTGCGGGAGATCGCCGACTTGAGCCCCGGCTCGTTCGGCCGCTTTCCATAACTCGGCAGCTCGAGGGGAAGCAAAGTCCGTCTCGAGGGCCTCGAAGGCAGCTTCCAGGACAAGGTTGTCGGGACGCTGGGGATCGAGCCACGAGGCGGCGATCGCTCGGGCCAGTTTGCCGGGAAGCTTCTGGCGGGGGAAGCGGCGGTTCTGCCCCGCCGAGCGAACGACGATCTCGTCGGGACCGACCTCCACCACCGCCACCGGGCGATCATCGATGACCAGTTCGCTGGTCGGCTGCAGCTTTTCCCACGCCTGATCCACGGCCCGCCAATAGGCCACGGCGTCGTCGATCAGCTGGGCCAGTCGGTGAGCGGCCTCGGCGAGCTGCCGGACGGCGGGGTCCTCGGCCGGTGCTTGTTTCAGGGCCTGCTGAGCGGCAGCCAGGCGATCGCGGGCCGTGTCCCAGTCTCTCCCCACGGCCGCCTGCCGCGCCTCCAACAGCTGGCGACCGATAGCTCCAACCTGGCCCGGATCGGCCATGGCTGGCTCGGACGGGGCGGGCTCGTTGTCACTGGGCTCTGCCGCGCTGGGCTCTGCCGCGCTAGGCTCTTTGTCACTGGGCTCGATTGCGGGCAGCTCTGTCATGCCGGGCTGTGTCGTACCGGGTTCAGTGGTGCCGGGTTCGGTGATGTTGGATTCATTTGCGGCTGGCCGATCGGGGTCCGTCGGGGCGGGAGTTGGCCGGCTGTCGAGTGGCTCATCTGGCTGGCGATTCGGCGGGCGGGTTGGGGGACGGATTGCCGGAGGAGAGTTGGCGGCGGCAGGCGGGGCCGCTGCGGAACTGGAGCGGGCGGGCGGCGGCGGGGCGAGGCCGAGGAGCTGGTCGAAGGCGTGACGTTGCCAGGCGAGCGCGGTGAGGAATCCGACGAGCGAGCAGACGATCAGCAGCACGGCCCAGTGACGCGACCGGCGGCGAACGAGCGTGGACGGTTTACGACGGGTGGCGGTCGCTCGGATGCCGGGTGGCTGGGCCTGCTGAGCATTCGCCGCGAGCTGGACATTCGCCGCGTGCTGAACGGGCTGAGCGTGTTGTGCTGAGCCGATCGAGGGGGAGGCGTGTGGTGGGTCGGCCGCGACGGGTTCCATGGGATCCGCGTCGGGAATTCCCCAGCGGGAGCGGTGGTGGGCCGTCGCCGGCGGCTGTTCTTCGGACATGGCCTGTCCTTCGGTTAGCTGAATCACTCTCGGCGTCGCCAAGACGTTCCTCCATCATCATACAAACGAACCAGCCCCGGTCGAAGATCCAGGGCTGGTCGAAGTGAACGATGGTGGGGATCGAGGGGCTGCCGATGGTCGCGGCACACCGAGGGGGGCCGACGACTACTCGAATCCTTCTTTCCGCATCAGTGACACGGACGAGAGGGTATAGCCGGCGGGGAACCAGTTGCCGGAGATCCACGAGACGGCGTTCAGGGGTGACGAGACGGTCACGGAGACGGTGTCACCGGCCTTGAGCGTATTCACGGCGGGCGAAATCGTCACGGTGACGCTCTTCAGGTGCGCAGCGTTGGTCAGTTTGAGCGCTGCGGTACGGACCGCGGTGTCGCTGGTGGACAGCAGACTGGCTTCGCGGGCTCCTTCGCGGGCCGCGTTGGTGAGGATCTGCTCCACCATCAGCACGCGACCGAATTCAAACAGGCCCATGAGCAGCATGCACAGGATGGGCGAGAGGAGAGCGAATTCGACGATCGCAGCTCCTCGACGACGTTTCCTGCCGCCGCGTCGCCAGATCGACTGTCGTCGAGCGTTTGTGGGGCGCTCGTTGAGCGAGCCGGTCGGGGTACAGGCTTGGTGGTTGTCAGCGGACATGTTTGGAGAATCCTTATGACGAGATCGCTTCAACGGTCTCAGGGGCGTGGGCCCCTGCGGGGCGTCCCGCCGGTGGGACCGGCGGGACGCCAGGGCAATGGGTTAGCGAACCAGGACGACGCGTGAGTAGACGTAGTCGCTGGACGAGGTGGATGTCCCTTGGATGGCTCCCTTCAAGACAACGGGAGCCGGCTGGATCATCACTCGCTTGGTGTTGTTCGACCCGGTCAACTTGACTTCGGTGATCCGGATGCCGACCAGTTTGACGATGCGGAAGACCGCGTTGTTGCCCGGCCCGGTAACCTGCGAGAAGACCGGAATAACTCGTGGCTTGCCGATAATCGACGCCAGTTCATCCTTGATGCCGGCGCTGATACCCGTGTCGCCGTTGAGCTCAAAGTAACCTTGCGAGTTGAATTCCAGCTTACCACCCACATAGGCCATATCCGCGGCGGAGACGCCGTTGAGGATCTGGCGGGCGATGTCGGCGGTCGAGTTGTTGCTGCTGCCGATGTCGACGGTACCGCGGTTACCTGGCGAACCGGTCCCCTGGGGGTACAGATTGACTTCCTTGATGCCGTCCCCGCCGGCACTGACCGTTTTGGTGCTCTCGTTGTACTTCCAGGTGTCGGTCAGGGTCGAACTGTTCGCCATTAGCAGATTCCAGGTCTGCAGGTCGAGGGCGAAGGGGAGCAGATCGAGATTGGAGCCGTCCGAGGGTGTCTTCACGCCGTTGACGTTCCGGAGCATGGCGGCGGTGGCCGACGCCACGACGTCGCGGCTGTCGAGCCCGAACACGCGAGCGAAGAAGACGGGGACGGCCCCGTTCATTTGTTCGGTGCGTCGGACGCGGATCTCGATCGCGTTGTTACGTGCCGGATTCGAGAAGTCCAGTGGCGCGGAGCGATTCGTCAGGTCGGACAGGTAGCCGACCTTGATGTCCGCATTGCTGCCGCTGGTAGCCAACGACGGAGCCACAGAGGCGACCGGATTGCCGCTGGCGTAGGCCTTGGCCTTGGTAGTCGCGATGGTGGTGGCATCGATGACGCTCTTGCCAGCCGCGACCGCCTTGGAGTATTCCCAGCAGGCGCCGAGGGCCGCGGCATCGGCTGCGCGCCGGGATTCAGTACGAGCGTTCATCAGGTAGCCGACATCGATTGCCAGGGCCGCGAAAGCGAACATGGCCGTGAGGCACACCAGAGCCAGAATCAGAATTCCGCCGCGGCGATGGCGCGCCAGACGACGTCGAGGTGACTGCCGCAACATGGTTGTCATCCTAAGGTGCTTGAGCGATTGTCCAGTGGTGTTTCCAGGCTTGTTCGTGTGAGCAGGCCTGCTTGACGGACCGTCTGGCCGACGCCGATGGGGTCAGACGGTTGTGATGGGTGGTCAGTTCCAGGGGTCGAGGTCGGTATCGATGTCAATCGGAGCCGACACCGAGTAGACCTGGCCGGAATCGGAATACCAACGGATCTGTTTCAAGGTCAGTGAGGCGACTCGATTCCCGGCGAAGGAGATCCCGGACGAGGTGATCGAGACGTACGGGTTGTACGAGATCAGGTTCGTCATGGTGGTGGGGAACGAGGCCTTCAGGTTGCCGTCGCCGCCGAACGAGCCCCAGGTGTTCCCGTGGCCGTTTTCGACCGAGAATCGCACGCGGCTGTCTTTCAGTTCCATGCGCTGAGTCCATTTCACTTTTTCGCCGGTTGCTTCCAACTGGACACCTTCGCTGCCGTTGTGATACGACTGAACGTCCTCACCGCGCCACAGCTGGACCTGCAAGCCGCCGGCCACGTAGTCGGGGTGGGTCTGGTGGTTGACGGTCGTGAGGAAGTAGTAGCCGTCGATATTGGCGAACGGCGTCATGACCATGGTGACTTGCGGGGCGTTGGAGGCGGTCGACGGTTCGCCGACTTCCAGCTCCCAGTCTTCTTCAACTTTGACGATCGTGGGGAACGAATCACCGCTCCCTTCTTCGGCGATGGCGAGCGGGGTCGCCACACCGGTCCAGCAGAGCCCAGCCGCCACGAGAGCAGCCAGCAGGGACGGACGGCGCGAGGAACTCATGATGTTGTCTCCCAGTAGAGTTTTTCCGACCATTGTCTTTGTCGCTCAGGCAGGCACACAGCATGGAAACTCCAGCCTACCCTTTGTGGCTTATTGCAACCCTAGTTCACGTTGGACCCGCTTTCGAATTGGCGCTCAGCGAAAAAGGGAATTCGCTTGCCAGGCGACGTTGCCATTGAGCCACACGGCCACACCGACGTGGCCATTGAGCCACACGCGTCCCCCCCGCACCACGAGGTCGCACGTACCTCCACGGAGGTCGCACCTACCTCCGCCGCCGCGCCAGCAGTGCTAGCTGCCTGGTTAGTGCGTGGAGCGGCTCGTGGCGGGGGCATACTGGAGGGGGGCGAGTGGGTCGGCTTTTGGGCGAAAAACGGTGGCCACGGGAGTTTTGGGTCGATGGAGCGGCGGAGGGGCCGGGAAGATTTCAGCGGGAGCCGGGCCGAGCGTTCATCGACGAGGTAGCACGTACCTCCACGGAGGTCGCACCTACCTCCGGAGAATTGCCAGCAGTGCTAGCAGCGTGGCGAGTGGGGGGGGTCAGTTGTCGGCGGTCAGGCGGCGGGTGCGGCGGAGAGACTCGAGCAGCTGCTGAGCCTGGCGGTTCTGGGGATCGCGTTTGAGCGTATCACCGAAATCCCGTTCGGCCCGGTCGTAGTCGCCCAGCTGCAGGTAGCTCAACCCTCGATTCAACGACGCCAACGGGTAGTTGTTGCGGGTCAGGTCGAGTGCCACGCTGAAGAGCCGGATTGCTTCTTCGTGCTGACCGTTGCTGGCGTTGATCAAACCGAGCCAGAACGAGGCACGAGCGTCGGGTTGAAAATCGAGTGCTCGGCGGAGGTCCGAGGCGGCCTGCCCACGCTGACCGGCGTAGTAATAGCAGATCCCGCGCCGCAGATACGACTCCGGATTCCCCTCGTCGATGCTGATGGCGTGCGAGAATGACTCGATGGCCCGCGGGTAATCGCCCATCAGGCGGTAAGCCAGACCGAGTTGAAAGTAGCCATCGGGCGACCGCGGCTCTTCGGCGATCGACTTCTGGCACAGTTCTTCGCCCAGCTGCAGGTACTTCTTCCGTTCGGCTCCTTGCAGTTCGGTCGCCAGCTTGATGGAGGCTGCTCCGGCGGTCGCCAGCGCCTGAAACGCAGACGGCTCGTCCGGCACCCGTTCCTTATTCTTCTCCTGCCGCTGCTCCTTGGTGGTGGCGGCCAATTCCTCAGTAGCGTACCGCTGCAACAGCTCGACGGCCCTCGGCAAATCGGCCAGCACCTTCTTGGTGCTCCCCAGATGGCGTGTCGCTTCCGTTTGAGCGCGGCTGTAGAGTGCCTGGCCCAGTTGAGCGGCACTTTGGATGTTTTTGGGTTCGAGTTCGACGGCCTTCGTCAGGTCGGCGATCGCTTTGTCCAGGTCGAGTTCGTCGCCTCCCCGCGCCTTCACGAGGTTGGCTCGTCCGCGCAGCAACAGTGCTTGAGCGTTGTCGGGCTGGATCTTGAGGGCACGGTCGAGCAAGGCAATCGCTTGCGTGATCGCCTGCTGCACGGCGGTCCGACCGCGCACGGTGAGACTTTCCAGCAGCCGAGCCTCGCCCGCCTTCGTCGCTAGCTCGACGTTCAGATAGTCCAAGTTGGCCGCATAGCTGAGAACCTCTGCGGCCTGGGTGTAGGCCTTGGACTTGATATCCAATTCGCCCTGAGCTTCGAAGATTTCCGGCGGCGGATTCTGCATCATCTGCTTGAGAAAATCCAATTCGCTCTGAGCATTGGCGTAATCCTTCAGCTCAATGTAAGCCCGGCCGAGTTCGTAGTAGGCGGGGACGAACATGCGGTCGAGCCGTTTGACTTCCTGGAACTTGCCGATGGCTCCCATCAAGTCCTGACGTTCCTTCAGTGCCAGGCCTTCGTTGTAGGCAGCTAGAGCCTCGGAAGTGGTGCGCGGGCTGATCGATTCGATCCGATTTCGCGGCGTGAATTCCTGCATCTGCGGAGTCGTTGAGCCATCTTCGTTGGCGGCGTCGCCCGGTTCACCCTCCGGTTCGCCTTCCGGCTGAGTCTCTTCGAATGGTGAGCCTTCGAACAGATCCTGCCCCCAGACCTCGGGAGCTGGAGCCAGGGCCAGGGGGGCTGAGAGGGCCAGGGACACGGCCAGGAAGAGCGACCACCGGATCGTGGGGCGAGCCCCCTGGCGGTCGGATGGGTCGGTGTCGGTTGGGCGTGTCATGGATCTCCTCACCCCTGCTGGCCTATTCCCCGTGGGACCGTACCGAGTCCCTGGGGCATCTCTTATCGTTTCGTATCGTGGACCACATTCTTGGGGTCTTACACAATCAGCTGGCTGACAGCAATTTCATTGCTATCGGCGCCCGACGGTAGGGGAACCACCAACGGCGCGTGCCGTCCGGGCTCGGCCCTACCGTCAAACCGGGTCGATTATGACGATTGTAGCGGACGGTCTTCCAAAAAATATTTTTCCGCTCAGCCTTCCCCAGGCGGTCGTTCAGGTCCGCTAGCGGGCGATTGTCGGCCGCGGTGTCCAAAAACTTGAATTCCGACCAGAAATTTAAGTCTTTGAGTATTCTATATTTGAAGACCGGTGACCGGCGGCCGCCCTTGATCGGGAGTTCCCTGCTGCGGATAGTTGCATCATCCGTCGAGGGCCCGACGGCCGTCTGAGCCGCGAGTTGACATAGATCGCAAAATCGATTCAGTTGCCGGAAGGCCTGACTGGGCAGCCGCTGCCGGATGCAGTCCGCGGGACTGATCGGCGATTTGGCAAGCCGGCGCCGTCAGATCATGCCGGGGGAGATGGATTAGCATGTTCGCTGCAGCTTCGCGTTCTCGCCGCCCTACGATCGTTCGTTGCCTGACGGCCAGTACTTTGCTGGTATCCGGCTGGCAGATGCCCGCATCGATCGCTCAAAGCCCGTCGGCCTGTGCGCCGACGACGACTTTCCGGCTGGTACCTCAGACCGTCGTCGAGGAACGCCCGGTGACCGTCCATCGGCTGGAGTACGACACGGTTGTCGAGCAGCGTCCGGTCACCGTCTACCGCCAGGTCTGGGAAACCGAGATGCGGCAACGCACCGTTCGCGTCTCACGCCCCGTCGTCGAAACGGCCTCGCGTGAAGAGACGGTCACCGTCATGAAACCGGTCTGGACGACCGAATGGCGGGAAGAGACCGTCGAGCGGACGGAATTCGTCACCGAGACCAGCACGCGTGAGGAAACTCGTACGGTCATGCGGCCCGTCTGGGAGACTCAGACTCGCGAAGAACAGACCGTCGTGCGACGCCCCGTCACCGAAACCGTCATGCAGGACCAGGTCAGCACCGTCTGGCAGCCCGTGACGACCATGAATCAGCAGACGGTCGATCGAGGCGGCTTCATGGACCGCTGGACTGTCCAGCAGCAGCAACCTCGCTCACAGCTGCAATGGATGCCCCGCACCAATTTCGTGAACCCGGCGACCGGCCTGCCCGCTGTGCAGCGAGCCGGATTCTACTGGGTCCCGCAGCAGACCGCTCGCGGAACCTTCCAGGTGGAACGCGTCTGGGTCCCCCAAGTTGAGACGCAGCTCGTTCCTCAGACCTCGTTGGTTCAGCAGCAAGTCGTGCAGCGAGTCGCCGTACCCGTAACGTCATTCCGCGACGAAGTTGTCACTCAACAGGTTCCCGTCCAGGTCATGCGGATGGTTCCCGAAGAACAAGTCCGTCAGGTGCCACAAACCGTTCAACGACCTGTCGTGCGTCAGGAAGTCCGCCGAGTCCCTGTGCAGACCATGCAGTGGGAACGTCAGGAGATCAAGCGGACGGTCCCCGTGCAGACGTACCGCATGGAAGTCGAAGAACGCGTGGAGTCGGTTCCCGTCCAGGTACTGCGCACCGTCGCCGAACAGAAGACGATGGAAGTCCGTCGACAAGTCCCCCGCTGGGTCCCCGTCCAGACAACTCAGCGCGTCTCCCGACAGGTGGTGATGCGTGTGCCCGTAGATGAAGCGGTCAGCTGGGATTCGGGTGTCACCACTGTCGCCGATTCTCCGGCTGTCACCGAAACTTTCCGGATTGTGCCGAGCGAAACACCGACACCGGCCAGTCCGGGGAGCGGGCAGACGGTGACCAGCCGCAAACCGGCCGCCGAAGATAAGCCGGCCTCGGAAGGAACGACCGGCGGATCGAACAAGCCGGCCGAAAAACCGGCCCAGACTCAAGAGAAGGCCGCTGAGGGCGCTGCCAACGACGGCACCAAGGCCGAAGTCGAGGACGCGACTCAAGGCCAGACGGAGCCGGTCAACGGCGACAGTTCCAAGGCCGGTACCAAGTCGTCGCGGCTCGACCTGACCGCTCCGGTCGGCGCCACGCCGCGGCTCTCGCCCGCACTCCGCCGCACAATCACTCAGGCCCCCGAACTCCCCCGCCGCAAGATCTGATCCGGCGGCGAGCATCGTCCGCCTTGAGCTCACCCAATCATCAAGCCCAGTGGATCGCACCCACTGGGCTTTTTGTTTAGCGCGGCCAACGGATTGCCGCTTCCGTGATTGGACCTGTTTCATCGGAGGGGGCACCTACCCGCTGACGGCCACTGGCGGTACGATGGCCGCATGGCAACCCGGACCGCGGTGAGCGAGATCAAGGGACTTCGAGTCGCATTTGTGGGCAAGCTCGGAGGCTTCAGTCGGCCCGAGGCTCAGCGTCTGGTACGTGAGCACGCGGGGGTCCCCGTGCGCCGACCGATTGAGGCCGATTGGGTTGTGCTGGGAGCCGACGAGCAGCCGTGGATTCAGTCCGAGCTGCTGGACGCCGAAACTCAGGCCGCGGTGGCGTCGGGCCAGATCCAGCTGGTGCATGAGACGCAGTTCTGGGAGCGGTTGGGGCTGGTCGAAGCCGAAGGGATGGTCCGGCGGCTGTACACTCCGGCCATGCTGGCCGACCTGATGGGAGTGACCGTCCGGGTGGTGCGAGGCTGGCACCGCCACAAGCTGATCACTCCGGTGCGGGAAGTCCACCGGCTCCCCTACTTCGATTTCCAGGAGGTCGCCAGCGCACGGCGACTGGCTCAACTGCTGGCGGCCGGCGCTTCGCCGCAGAAGATCCAACAGGACCTAGCTCAACTGGCTCAGCTGGTCCCTGGCGTGGAACGTCCGCTGGCTCAGCTGTCGGTGATTGTGGAAGGTCGACATCTGCTGCTGCGTCAGGGTGCTGGACTGATTGAACCCGGCGGGCAGCTCCGGTTCGACTTCGAGGCGCTCGAGCAACCAGCCGAGCCCTCACCGACTCAACCAGCCGTGCTTCCCTTCCGTTCGCTCGACGTCCTGGTGCGGGCCAATGATGCTCAATCGATTGAGGACATGTTGCGGCTGGCGGGGGACCTCGAGGACGTCGGCGATTATGCGACGGCGATCGAGGTTTATCGAACGGTGCTGATGGCGGGGGGACCGAATGCCGAAGTCAATTTTCGGCTGGCCGAACTGTTGTTCATGGAAGGAGACCTGCCGGCGGCCCGCGAACGTTATGCCGTGGCGATTGAGTTGGAGGACGACTTCGTCGAGGCGCGAGCCAACTTGGGTTGCGTGCTGGCCGATCTGGGGAGCATCGACTTGGCCATCGCGGCGTTCCGCAGCGCGCTGAAACTTCATCCTGAGTATCCCGATGCCCATTATCACTTGGCGCATCTGCTGGAAGACCAGGGCGACATCGAATCGGCTCACGATCACTGGAAACAATTCGTGCGACTCAGTCCCGACAGCCCGTGGGCGGTCGAAGCCTGGCACCGGTTAGGCCGGGAACCCTCCGGTTCAGACGACCGTGGCGAGGACTGGTTCGACTGGGAGATTTCGTAACCGGCGGCACAGGAGTCCGGCTGTCGAGTTCCGTCGCGCGACGGAACGATGAGGCTGGCAACGATCAGAATCACGTGCAGGGGGCAAGCGACCGGACATGGGGCGCATCATCTGGGCGATCCGCATTTTTTTCCTGACACTTTTCTCTCACGACACAGCACAGCTGGTCCATCGCATTCTGTTGGGCGAGTCGCTCGGTGCACCGGCAACACCGACAGCCGGGCCTGCCGCAGCAGCAGCAGCGGCGCCCGCTGCCGCGTCGACGGCGACTCGAGAGTCGGCGCCGCCAACTGGCCGCGGTTCGGCTCCTGCCGCGCCGCCTCGCGCCTCCCGCAACGACGCCGTGGCACTGCTCGCCGCACTGCAGCGCGAGGCGAGGCTGATTGATCTGGTTCAGGAATCGCTCGACGCCTACCAGGACGCTCAAATCGGGGCCGCCGCTCGTGATGTGCTGCGGGACACTCGAGCCGTACTCCAACGAATGTTCGACCTGCAGCCGGTGGTTGACCGACCTGAGGGCGCCTCGGTCGAGCTGGGAGCGGAATTTGACAGTGGCGAGTATCGGCTGACCGGCCATGTTCCGGGGCAACCTCCCTATCGCGGTCGACTGGTCCACCATGGCTGGCGGGCCAAACGATGTGAGCTGCCGGCGTGGACCGGTTCGCCGTCGGCGGCCGATGTGATCGCTCCGGCCGAACTGGAAATGAACTGACACGCCACCAACTTTCGGTCATGCAGAAGGCAATGCTCGTAATGACGGCCCGTTATGTGGTAGGCATCGATCTGGGGACCACCAACAGCGTGGTGGCCTACGCGCCGCTCGATTCGGATCAATTGAACGTCAGCCTGCTGGAGATCCCTCAGCTGGTGGCGGCCGGGACGTGGGAATCACGGAGCAGTCTGCCGAGCTTCTTGTATCTGGCCAGCCCGAGCGAAGTCGCGGGTGGAGCGTGTCGCACTCCCTGGGACACTGATCTCACCTACGCCGTCGGCCAGTTCGCTCAACGTCAGAGCGCCGAAGTTCCTCAGCGAACCGTTGCCGGCGCCAAATCATGGCTGTGCCACAATCGTGTCGACCGTCACCAGCCGATTCTCCCTTGGGGAGCACCTGACGACGTACCGCGAGTCTCACCGGTCACTGCGGCGCGACGTTATCTCGAGCACCTCGTCCAAGCGTGGAACGCCCGCTTCCCCGAATCGCCTCTGCATCAGCAGCAAGTTGTGCTGACCGTTCCGGCGTCGTTTGACGCGGCGGCGCGCGAGCTGACTCGGGAAGCGGCCGCGGCGGCGGGGCTCCCGGAGTCGCTGGTGCTGCTGGAGGAGCCGCAGGCGGCGGTCTACGCGTGGCTGGCAGTGATGGGCGATCGGTGGCGGCGGATCGTGAAGGTCGACGAGACTCTGCTGGTCTGCGACATTGGCGGCGGTACGACCGATTTGACGCTGGTCCGAGCGACCGAAGATCAGGGTCAGCTGTCGCTGCAACGCGTGGCGGTCGGCAATCATCTGCTGGTCGGCGGCGACAACATGGACCTGGCGCTGGCTCACCTTGTCGCCAGTCAATTGGCCACGCAAGGCACACAGCTCGATCCGTGGCAGTCGGTTGGGTTATGGCACTCCTGTCGAGCGGCGAAGGAGACGCTGCTGGGGCAGGACGGACCAGACAGCTATCCGGTCGCCGTGCTGGGCCGAGGGAGCCGTCTGATTGGCGGAACGATTAAGACTGAGCTGCAGCGTCAGCAGGTTTTCGACCTGCTGCGGGACGGTTTCTTTCCTGTCTGCGAACCGCAGGCCATGCCCGCTCGTCAGCGAGCATCCGGATTTCGTGAACTCGGTTTGCCCTTCGAGGCCGACACGGCGATCACGCGACACCTGGCGGCTTTCCTCAAAGCACACGGAAGCGACGGTCAACCAGTCCGTCCGACGCACGTCCTGTTCAACGGCGGCGTCTTCAAATCGGTCCCGCTGCAGGAGCGGATCCTGGAAGTCCTCACGGCCTGGGCGCCTCAATCTCCCCCGCCGCAACGGCTGGAAGGCGATCACGACCTCGATCACGCGGTAGCGCGCGGCGCCGCGGCCTACGGATGGTCCAAGCAGCGGGGTGGCGTGCGGATTCGCGGCGGTACGGCCCGTTCGTATTACGTCGGGATTGAGTCGGCAGGGCTCGCCATACCGGGCGCACCGCGTCCCCTGCGAGCGCTGTGTGCCGTTCCGTTTGGCATGGAGGAGGGGACGGATCTGGATGTTCCGAGTGACGAGATCGGTTTGATCGTCGGCGAGCCGGCTCAGTTCCGCTTCTTCAGTTCCTCGGTACGCAAACACGATCGGCCAGGTGACCTGTTGCCGGTCATATCGGCTGACGAACTGGAAGAGACGGCGCCGCTGGAAACCACGCTGCCCGCTGACGAATCGCTGGAAGATCCCTACGTTCCAGTCCGTTTCCACGCGCGGATCACGGAATTGGGTGTGTTCGAGCTGTGGTGTGTCAGCACGGTCGGCGACCAGCGTTGGAAGCTGGAGTTCAGTGTGCGGGAAGAGAACTAGCCAGCGTCACCCATGAGCCAAGACGTCGCCCAGATTGATGAAGAGTTGCTGCCGAGCCGCTACGTGGTGGGCATCGACCTGGGGACCACCAATTCGGCCGTCTGCTACGTTGACACTCACCAGCAGCCCTGGCGGATTGAAGTCCTGGAGATTCCTCAGCTGGTCGATGCGGGTGTGGTCGAATCGCGGGACACACTGCCGTCGTTTCACTACCAGCCTGGCGCGGGTGAAGTCTCCGATGGGGCCCTGCGGCTCCCCTGGCAATCGGCCGATCCGAATTATGTCGTGGGATTCATGGCCCGTGATTGGGGGACCCGCACGGCTGGCCGACTGATCTCATCTGCCAAGTCGTGGCTGTGTCATGCGGGTGTCGACCGCACAGCCAATCTGCTCCCCTGGCAAGGGGCCGAAGATGTCGACCGACTCTCACCTATTCAAGTCAGTTCGCGATACCTGGACCATATTCGTGCCGCGTGGGATCATCGCCATCCCGATTCACCGCTGGCCGATCAGGACATCGTGGTGACGCTCCCGGCGTCCTTCGACGAAGTCGCTCGGGAACTGACCGTTCAGGCGGCCGCCTTGGCCGGCCTGAAACGCGTGATGTTGATTGAGGAGCCGCAAGCCGCGTTCTACGCCTGGATTTACAAGCATTCGGATAACTGGGAAGAGTTCGTTACTCCGGGGCAGAAGATTCTGATCTGCGACATCGGCGGCGGCACGTCCGACTTCACGCTGATTCGAGTACGACGGACGCCGGACGGTCAGATTCAGTTCCACCGAGTGGCGGTGGGCGAACACTTGATCCTGGGTGGCGACAATCTCGATCTGGCACTCGCTCGTCACCTGGAACAAAAACTCAACCCAACCGAACCCATCACCGCTCGACAATGGGACGTGCTGCTGCGAGCGTCTCGTGTGGCGAAAGAACGCTTGTTGAGCGAGGGGGATGCCGACTCGTGGACCGTTCACGTGCCGGCGACGGGATCGCGGCTGCTGGCTGGCAGCCTGCAAGTCTCCGTCGATCGGTCCGAAGTTCAGCAGCTGTTGGTCGAAGGCTTCTTCCCGCGCGTCGCACTCGACGCTCGGCCCCAGCGTCACGCGTCGGGGTTTCGGGAATTTGGTCTCCCCTACGCCGCCGACCCGGGGATCACACGATACCTGGCGACCTTCCTGACCGCTCATCGCCATGCCGGGGACGACGGGCCGGAACCGTCGACGTCGCCGTCGGGCAGCTCAGCGTCAACGGCCCACCGAGATGCGTCAGCTTCGACAGACACAGCCCGTCCCGATCCAGCTCATACCGATCCGGCCCGTCCCGATCCGGCCCGTCCCGACACAGCTCGTCCCGACATCGTGCTTTACAACGGCGGTGTCTTCGAGTCTCGGATCTTGCGCGACCGGTTACTGGAAGTGATCAGCAGTTGGTTCGCTGGTGAGACGTCCGACGGGACTCACTGGCAGCCACAGCTGCTGGACAACGATCGGCTCGACCTGGCCGTTGCGCGCGGCGCCGCCTATTACGGTATGGTGCGCCGGGGTGCCGGAGTGCGAATCGCGGCCAGTCTGGCGCGGAGCTATTATCTGGGGGTGGCCGGTCAGACGCCGACAGCGGTCTGCATTGTGCCTGGCAACACGGAACCGGGCGACGAGGTCGACCTTTCCGGATGTCGTTTCGACCTGCTCGTCTCTCAGCCGGCCGAATTTCCGCTGTATGTATCGAGTATCCGGCTGGCCGATCGTCCGGGCGCCTTGGTCGATGTTGATCCGGACCAGCTGACGTCGCTCCCGCCTATCCGGACCGTCCTGCGGACGCGACGCCGAGGTGATTCGGGGAGCGTACCTGTGGAACTCCATGCCCGACTGACCGAAATCGGAACGCTCGATCTGTGGTGCAGCGAGCTGTCGGGAGACCGGAGCTGGCGGCTGCAGTTCGACGTACGAGCCACGACTCAGACTGACCGCGAGTCGCATGTCCCTGTGGCGGAGCAGGCCGGATTTGTCGATGAAACGGTCTGGCAGGCCTGCCAGCAGGTGCTGACCGACACATTCGGCCCTTCCGGCACGGCCAAACCCGATTCGCTGATGAAGCTGCTGACTGAGGCCGCCACGACCGAACGGGCTCAATGGCCTCCATCGCTGCTGCGACGGATGTGGGAGTCGGCGATGGAACTGGAAGCGGGTAGGCGCAAGAGCCCCGCGCATGAAGCTCGCTGGTTGAATCTCGTCGGTTACGCACTTCGCCCCGGGTACGGCATGGCGGTCGACGACTGGCGTGTCAGCGAGACGTGGCGAGTCGTCCAGGGGAAGCTGGCTTTTGGCACTCCGGCCATTCGCAACGAGTCGTTAATCCTGTGGCGGCGGCTGGCTGGCGGTCTGACGGCCAACCAGCAGCGGGCAATCGCTCAACCACTCCTCCCCAACCTGCGTCAGTTGCATCAACGAATCGTGGTGGGGCAATCGCGTCCGGCCGACGTCGGGCTCGCCATGCATGAACTGGCCGAAGTCGCTCGGCTCTTGGGGTCCCTGGAGCTGTTAGGTCTGGAGGTTAAGGCCGAGTTGGGGCGATTGCTGAGCGATCTGGTGTCGCGTCGCAAGCTCGATGCCGTCCGGCCGGCTCTACGGTGGTCCGTGGGGCGATTAGGTCAGCGGGTTCCAGTGCATGGACCGCTGAACACGATCGTCCCCCCCGAAACGGCTGCCGAATGGCTGAAGGCTCTGATGGCCACGGACGAAGTCGACGCCATGAACCAGTTCGCCGTCACTCAATTGGCTCGTCGGACGGACGATCGTTATCGCGATATATCACCTGGCATACGAACGCAGTCGGTGAAATGGCTGCAGGCTCAATCGGCACCCGTCCATTGGATCGATCTGGTCGAGCGCGGGGGCGAACTGAACCAGCAGGAACAGGAACAGCTGTTTGGCGAATCGCTACCGACTGGCCTGCGGCTGGCGTTCGCGGCGTCCGCGGTGGGGTTCTAGAACCGCGGGAGCTGAGGTGGTCACCGTGAACTTCTGACGATCGTAACGACCGCGTCAGTGACGAAGAATTGTCGGTTCTATCGCTCCGTACGGCATGCTCGCCGACCATCGGGACCTTTTTCCGCTCGTTGTCGTTTGCCATGCCGGTGCGCGCGTGTAGTGTTTTCCGAACACTTCAATTCGTCTTTCAGGAGATTAGCTGTGAACCGCCGGTTGTTCAGTCTGATGTTGGTTGTCGTCCTAGGCGCTTCGTCTGGCTGCTCGACCTTCCGTTCCATCGAGCAATGGAAGTGCGATAACATGGGAATGTGCCACTTCGGTACGCGGCCCAGCCAGTCTGAGTGCATGGAATGCTCGAGCCCGATGATGATGACCGAGGAAATGCCCTGCGACTGCCCGACCCAGTAGCCGCCCCCTGCCCTTTTCCAGGTGCAGGTCTCCGGCTGACTCCGATGGTGTGCGCGCTCGACGCCTGCACCCCAATGTAAGTAGCGGTCTAAACGAGGCCCCACTTTTTGCGCAGGTACCATTCGACGCTCAAAGCCGTGGCGATGGCGGTGAAGCCGAGCAGGGAATCCCACCAGGTGTCACCGAACTGCCAACGACGCTGAAGGCCGGCCGTTTCCGCTGGAGGACGGCTGGCAATATCGGCCAGGATCTGCGACCACTCTTCGTTGGCCAGCAGGCGTCCCCCCTGGCTGCGAGTCACCTCGGCCAATCGACGGAGCTGGTCCGGATTGGCTGCCGGGTCGAGCCGTTCCCAATCTTGCCGAAATACGACAAACGGGCTCGTTTCGGTCATCGTGTCGCCGGCCACCGTCGCACTGGCCAGCAGTTCATAGTCGCCCACCGCCGTCAACTGCTTCAGTTCGGCGGCCCACCCGTCCTTCGTGCGACGTAACCGGACCGGCACTCGCTGGCCGTCGGGCTGCTTCATTTCCAGCTTCACTTCCGCCTCAGCGATCGCCTGCCCACCTTCATCGCGCACCATCACCATCAGGCCCAGGTCGGTCCCAGCCACGACTCGGCGACGGTCGAGCCTCAGTTGCAGTTCGTTCCGCGAAAGGTCTTCCTTGTTGGCCAGCCACAAGACGACCTGTCGCCAGAATCGCTGATGCTGATCGGCCTGTCCGTGCAGCCACCAGCGGTAGGTCGAATCTCCGGCAAACGCCAAGACTCGCCCGGTCCCGAACTGGCCGGCCACCAACAGCGGCTGCTTGTCGGGAGTCACGGCCAGCGGAATCCCTTTCGGCTTGAGCTGGCCGAACCGATACGCACCGGCCAGCGGCGGCAAGGCGTCCCACGCCGCCTGATTCCGTTCGCCGACGCCCAGCCGCACCACGAAATGATCGCTCTGCGGCAGCATCCGCACATCGCCCGACAGCTGCAGGTCGGCGGGAGGAGCAGCCTTCGGATCGGGCTCCTGCCGTTCCAACCGATTCATCACGACCGGCAGGACTTCGTTCATCAGCGTTTCAGCGAAACCGCCAGCACCGAACGAATGCACGCCGCCGGTCATGATCAAACCGGCACCCTGATAGACCCGCTGAGCAATCGCTTGCCACACCTGGGGACTGAGCGCCTGAGCGTGCACGTCGCCAAGGATAAACACATCGTACTTGGATAGATCGACGTCGCCCTCCAGCGCCTGCGGCCACTTGCGACGCCAGTCGATCAGCAATTCGTCGACCTCCAGGGCCGCCGAAGACCCAATGGCACGACGCCGAAACTTGTATTCCGGACCGATCCAGTTGCTCTCGATCTGCAAGACTCGAATCCCACCCTCCATCACCGTCAGGTACGAAGTCAGCTGATTGTTGTCCGTCACGGCCTCCCCAGGCTGATGCGGGACGCTGACCGTCAGCTTGTACTGACCGGGTACTTCGGGGACATACGTGAACTGATACCCGACCGTCGGCGTTTCCGGAGTCGCCGTGACTTCCTGAGTCGGCAGCACGATGCGTTCGCCTTGAGCCGATTCCAGGATGGCCTTCACCGGCAAGGTCCGGTTCGCGTATCCCTGAATCTCAACCTGACCGCCGAATGTCCATTCGGTCTTGGCAAACACGCGATACTGATCGGGAAGCTCCAGCAGGGCCACGTCCCGAGCCTCAGTCGGGTCAGTCGCCTGGCCGAACGGGATGGTGTAGAGGGGGATGCCGAGCCGATCGAGCTGGCGTGCGGCGTCGAACATTTCAATCTTCGGCTGAGCGACCCGTTGGGCGCCGTCGCTGAGAATAAACACGGCCGCCAGCTGTGATCCGGCCTGTTGCTGAATCACCTCCTGCAGCGAAGTGCCGAGGTCCGTCTCTTCTCCCGTCGGCGGCTGCCGCGTCAGCTGGTTAGCCGACTCCGCCTCCACGGCCCGCGCCTTCCCGTCAAATCGATAAAAATCGAAACGCAGGTCCCGTCCGAGTTTCTCCATGTCAGGCCACACGCGACGCATTAAGGCATGCACCGCCTCCCAACGCGACCGCCCGTCGACGTCGGTGGTGGTCATGCTGAGCGTCTGGTCGATCATCACGGCCACGGTCCGCTGTTCATGTTCCTGCCGATCGAGGACTAATGTCGGACGCAGCATCAACAGCAGCAGCCCTAGGATCCAGGCCAGTCGCAATATTCTGAGCCACCGTTTCTGCCGGCCGCCGACTTTCAGATCGCGCAGCGTCCACCACGTAAGTGCCAACAAAGCGGCTGCGACGCCCAGCACCAGGGCATAGCTTTCGAAGATCGGTTGCAGGTGCCAGGGAATATTCACCCGATCAACCTCTCGATGGCTCAGCGGTGATGACCTCAGCTGGTGTCGCCCCGCGCACCACATCGGCCATTTCACGAGCAGCACTTCCGGCGGACCCGGCCGCTGCCACCGGCGCCGTCGCTCCAGGATAGAACCGGGCCGCCAGCGTCCCTTCCAGCAACAACAGAATGGCCAGCACGACCAGGAGGTAGGCCAGCAGATCGACCCCCACGCGAGCCTCCGATACGGTTCGCTCAAGCTTCCCTTGCTGATCGGCCAAGTGAGCACCGGTCGTTTTCAACCAGGCATCGAGCTGAGCGGTGTCGTAGCGTTTCAGGTCACCCGCTTCGTCAGCCAGATTGACCGAAAAGCCCTGCGGAGGAATCGCCGGATCGGTCGACCGCAAGCGATATGTTCCCGGCTGGTCCGTCAGAGCCACGTCGACCTGGGTCCCACGGGCCGCCACTTCCCGCCATTCACCGCGAGGGGTGAACAACTGGTATCGCACCGGCTGATCCGTCGCCGTCACCGCCACGCTGGCCGGCTCACCGACTCGATAGTTCAGCGGCGCGCTGTCCTGCTGTACCAAATAGGTAAACCACTGATCGATCATGACGACGAACGGCCAGTTCTCCAGACCGGTCGGCAACAGGTTCCAGGTTTCCGGGTCACTGGCCGCATCGGAGATGGGGGTCATCATCACCACCACCTTGCCGCGCCCGACGCTCTTTTCGACCATCGCCGGCTGACCGTTGGTGAACCACCACGGAATCACCACATCGGCGGGTCGGTGGGAAAACGACCAGTGCCGGAATATGGGCATGTTCTCCCACGTGGTCGGCTGCCGCTGGAACAGCTGCTGAGACGGATGCGCATCGCGCGACGGCTGGAGATACACTCCTTCTGTGCGCCACAACCGTCCGAGCGGTGCGGGCATCAGCTTCTGAGCGGCGGCCGAATTGAACTGGTCGGCCCGCGCGTTGCGTCCCAGGAAAATCATCAGCCGCCCCCCCTGCTGTACGTACTCGGTCCACGCAGCCCACTGAGCTTCTGTCGGCGGGGCCGGATCGAGCAGTACGACGACGGAGTAGGTCGACCAGTCGTTGGGCAAATTACCATCCTGCGCGTACACGGAGGTGACGTACCGAGGCGTGGCAGCCTGGGCGTCGCTCGGGTCACTCAGCGCGGCGGTCAGAAACTGCGACACGGTTTTGGCCCCGGTCACCACCGCCACTCGCCAGCCTCCCTGAGCCTCGAGGGTGAAATAGGCTTCGTCGTCGATCGGCAACGCGTCGCTGGGGATAATACGTACTCGTCCATGATGGACTCCGGGCGTCAGTCCGGTAGCCGTCCAACTCACCTCCTGCTCGCCTGGACCATCAAACGTCAACGTCGCCTGCGAGCGCACATCGGCTTGCGGCAGCTGCAGTTTGCCATCCTGCACATACGGCCGGGACGGATCGGGTTGTTCCAGCAGCCATTCCACACGGCAGGTGGCAGGCCCACCCAGCCGGCGGACAGTAGCCGTCAGTTCCACCTCGCCGTTGGCTGACGTCCGTTCACGGTTGGGCGTCAGTCCCAGCACGGAGTTATTCTCGGGATCGACGACGCCGCAATCGATCACGTGGACCCGCACGTCCGGGTTCTGCTTCAGGTCGGCCAGCAGACCGTCACGATCGCCCGATTCCCACGCGGCCGCCGTCAGGTCGGTCATCAGGTACAGCTCTCGCTGCTTCAGTTGACTGGTTCGCAACACTTGCAGGGCGCGGCGAGCCGTATCTTGCAGTGGTTGGGAGCGGCCGGTGACCGTCAGTGACTGGATTTGCTTCAAAACTCCGTTGGCATCTTGAGTGAAGGCGGATGCCGCATCGGGCCGATCGATCACCACAAATTCGCTTTGCGCGGGAAAATCGCTGAGCAGATCTTTCACCAGCTCATCGGCTCGTTCCAGCCGCGTGGCTCCGCGATGCCGGTAGAGCATGCGAGGAGAAGTATCGACGACCCAGGCTGCCGCGACAGGAGCCTGTTGCGTCCCAAAGCCGGCCTGCGCAGCACCGTGGCGAACGATCTGGAAGAGCCCAAACAGATTGAACAACAGACCGGCGGCTGTGGCGGCGGCCAGCGACCGCGTCAAACCGGCTGGCAACCGACGGCTGATCGCCAGCACCCAGCAGACGGCCAGCGTGGTGGTGACGGCCAACCCGAGCGTGAAGGCGGCCCAGGCACTCGCCGCCGCGGACGGAATGTGTGGCCGGGCGAACGCCAGGGCCAGCACAAACAGGATGGCCCCTCGCAGAAACAGCAGCAGCCAATGTCGCCACTTGAGTTCACGCTGGTTCGTTTTCTGTCGAGCCTGCAGGAATCGCACCGCCGGAAAGACAATCTGCCGGGGCTGAGGGCGCAGCAGCAGGTGCAGCAGGATCGGGACGCTGATCGCCCCTGCCCCCACCATCACCATGAACCAATTGGCAAACGCCATCTGCCGCGCCTCAGAACCTCGCCTTGCGACTGTGCAGGTAGTGCACCAGCGCCTTGTCAAACGGAATGCTCGTATCGAGCTCGACGTAATCGATCCCCAGCTGAAAGGCTTCCTGCCGATATCGGCTCCGGAAAGCCTCCACCTCGGCCAGATAATCGCTGCGTGCGGCCTGAGCGTCCGTATCGAGCCGCTGGCCGGTCTCCGTATCCTGGAACTCGACGAGCCCGTCGAACGGGAAAGTCACTTCGGCTTCGTCCAGGATGTGAAACAGAATAATGTCGTGCCCTTCGTGCCTGAGCCGCCGCAGTGCCTCCAGCGTTTCCGGTTCGTCATTCAACAGATCCGAAAAGATCATGATCAGCGACCGGTGCCGCAGCATGGCGGCCAGCTGGTTGAGGCAGGAACCGATATTGGTCTGCCCGGCCGGTTTCAGTTGAGCCAGCAGGCTGAGAATATTCCCCAATTGGCTTCGTTTCGATTTCGGAGCCACGCTGCGGCGGATCTTTTCGTCAAACGCGACCAGTCCGACCGGATCCTGCTGCAGGATCATCAGGTAACCCAGCGCGGCCGCCAGCGAAATCGCGTACTCAAACTTGGTCAGCTGCTGGCGGTAGGTGAAGCCCATCGATTCGCTCAGGTCCATCACCAGGTAGCCAGTGATGTTCGTCTCCGCTTCGAATCGTTTGACGTAGTACTTGTCCGTCTTGGCAAACACCAGCCAGTCAATGTCCTTGGGGTCGTCACCGGGAGCGTAGCGGCGATGTTCGCTGAACTCGACCGAAAACCCGTGGTAGGGGCTGGCATGCAGGCCCTGCAGAAATCCTTTGACGACGAATTGGGCGCGCAGGTCGAGCCTTGCGATCTGGCGCACCACCTCCGGCTTGAGGTAACTTTCGACTGCAGTCATTGCAGAACCTCCTTTGACCGGAGACTCACCCTTCGAACTTGGCGATTTCCGGTTCGGCGATCTCGGTCAGCAGTCGTTTGATGACGTCGTCCGCCCCCAGGCCTTCCGCCTGTGCTTGAAAATTGGTGCTGATGCGGTGCCGCAACACGGGGACGGCAATCTTTTTGACGTCGGCGATGGCGACTGAGAATCGGCCATCCATGGCGGCCAGCGCCTTGCCGCCGTTGATCAGGAACTGACCGGCACGCGGACCGGCTCCCCAATCGACCAGCTCCCGGACGAACTTCGGAGCCGAAGGATCGGTCGGCCGTGTGGCTCGAACCAGCCGCGCGGCGTACTTGACGATATGCTCGGTGACCGCGACGCTGCTGACCAGTTTCTGCAGGTTCACGATCGATTTGCCGGAGAGGATCTTCCGGACTTCAACTTTCTCGTTACGAGTCGTCGACGCCAGAATCTGCTCTTCCTCGTCCGCGGACGGATAGCCGACTTTGATATTGAACATGAACCGGTCGAGCTGGGCTTCGGGGAGCGGATAGGTCCCTTCCTGCTCGATCGGGTTCTGCGTGGCGATGGTGAAGAACGGGTCCGGGAGCGGATAGGTCATCCGTCCGACGGTCACTTCACGTTCCTGCATCGCCTGGAGCAACGCGGCCTGAGTCTTGGGTGGGGTCCGGTTGATTTCGTCGGCCAGCAGGATGTTGGTGAAGACGGGCCCTTCGACGAACCGGAACTCACGCCGGCCTGCTTCATCTTCTTCCAGCACGTTCGTCCCCGTGATGTCTGATGGCATCAAGTCGGGGGTGAACTGGATCCGTTTGAAGCCGACGTCGAGAATCCGGGCCAGTGTGCTGACCATCAAGGTCTTGGCCAGTCCGGGAACACCTTCGAGCAGGCAGTGTCCTCGGGTGAAGACGGCAGCAAACAACTGCTCGATTACCTCATCCTGCCCGACGATCACCCGCTGCAGTTCCTGCTGCATCACCAACCGGTGCTGCCGGAACTCCTGTAAGATATCCCCCAAGTGGCGTTGTTTTGTCGTCACGGCGATCCCTCAATTAGTTCCGAGCGGGAAATGGGTCGAGCGGGTGAGGACCACGGCATTTACCCCCGGTCGGGGTAATTATATCCGGTCGGACGCCGGAGGCCGAATTTCACCACCGGCCGACGCGTCCGGGCCATGTCCAGCTGGACCCCTTCAACTATAGAAACCTAAGATAAAGGAGGCGACCGAGCGTCGCTGGAGAGCTGGAATGCGTCTGAGCCTGTTTCCAATCCTGGCGATTGTAGCGATTCTCGGGTGGCTGGGGAGCGCAGGGCCAGTGCATGGCCAGATCACGGAATCGGATGTCAATCGGGCCATCGAAAAAGGCCGGTCGTACCTGATCCGCCGGCAGAACTCCCGGGGCGACTGGGATGGGCTGGCCGGCCAGCACCAGGTCGGCATGACCGCCTTGTGCACGCTGGCCCTGATCAGCGCCGGCCAACCCCCGGACAGCGAGCCGATCCAGAAGGCGCTCGAGTATCTGCGCAAGGTCGAAGCGGGCCAGCAGACCTACACGGAATCGCTCCTGGTGATGGCTCTGTGCGCGGCCGGATTCGAAGTCGATCGGACTCGTATTCGCGAGCACGTCACGGAGCTCGAACGGCTGCAGCTGAAAGAAGGCGACAGCAACGGCGGATGGGACTACGGATTCGGCCAAGGCGCCACCGGATCGGCAGATAATTCCAATGCTCAGTTTGCCCTGCTGGCCCTGCACGAAGCCGAGCGGCGTGGGATTGAAGTGAAGGACAGTACCTGGCGCCGGGCACTCATGTATTGGCAGAAGCAGCAACTGGCAAGTGGTGCGTGGCGGTACAAAGAGGGCTATGACGAAACGGGGAGCATGACCAGTGCCGGGCTGGCTTCGCTGATCATCGCCAGCGGTGAAGTGGCTGAGGCCGACGCACGGGTTGTCGACGGCCAGGTCGTCTGCTGTGGCAACCAGGAAGCGATCAGTCCTGTGGAGAAGGGGCTCGATTGGCTGGCCAAACATTTTTCCGTCCGCACCAACCCGCACGCCGGACGTGGCGGTCAGGTCGGCGGTGGCCTGCAGTGGCATTACTATTATCTCTACGGCCTGGAACGAGTCGGCCGCATGTCGGGCCGCCGGTTCATTGGCAAACACGACTGGTACCGGGAAGGTGCGGAGTTCTTGATTGCCGAGCAGGACAAGATCGGGGGCGCGTGGCCATCCGGCATCGGCGGACTCACCTCCGAAGCTCAATCAGCTTTCGCTCTGCTGTTTCTCTCCAAGGGGCGTCGTCCAGTCGTCGCGTCGAAACTTCGACATGGCGATTCTGTCGACTGGAATCGCCATCGACTGGACCTGGCCCAACTGACCGGCCACGTCGAAACTCGCTGGGATCAACTCCTCACTTGGCAGACCATCGACGCTCGCCAGGCCTCCATCACCGATCTGCTCGACACGCCAGTCATCTACATCTCCGGACGCGATGGGCTGACGTTGAGCAATCAGGAAAAGCAACTGCTCAAGCAATACGTCGCCCAAGGAGGCTTCATCTTTGCCGACGCGGCCTGCAGCGGAGAAGGCTTTGACCGGCAGTTCCGGCAATTGATGGAAGAACTGTTTCCTGACAGCCCCCTGCGGCTCCTCCCCCCAGACCACCCGGTGTGGTACGCCGAACAACAAGTCTCGGCCGATCACCTGCGACCTCTGTGGGGAATCGAAGCGTGCTGCCGCACCAGCATTGTCTATTGTCCAGAGAATCTCTCGTGCTACTGGGAACTCGCCGGATCGCGTCAGATGGCCGAATACCCGGCCGATATCCGCGCCGATGTGGAAGCCTGCCTGGCGATCGGCGCCAATGTGCTGACCTACGCCACCAATCGCCAGCTCCGCGGCAAGCTCGACACGCCCGAGCTGATCCCCGTGGCTTCAGATTCAGGCCCGCCCAATCGCGGCACGCTGACCGTGGTCAAACTGCAGCACGGTGGGGGCAGCGATGACGCTCCGTCGGCGCTGGCCAATCTGCTCCGCAGCGTCCAGAAAGAGACGCGGCTGCCTGTCGACCTGACCAAACGCGTGGTGGCTCCCGACAGCATCACACTCACCGATCACCCGGTCGCCTTCGTCCACGGCCGACGCACGTTCCGATTGAACGACGCTCAGCGACAAGGACTCCGCAAGTTCCTTGCTCAAGGTGGTTTCCTGTTCGGCGATGCGATTTGCGCGAACACTCAGTTTGCCGATTCCTTTCGCCAGGAAATGCAGTCGCTGATTCCAGGAGCCGTCTGGCAGACCGTACCCGCGGATCACCCGATGTTCACCGCCAAGTGGAACGGCTTTGACGTCCGACAGCTGAAGCTGCGCGAGCCTCAGTCGCGCCAGAACAATGGCGAAGGGATCACCGCTCAGACTCGCTCTGTCGCTCCGCGACTCG
Source organism: Pirellulales bacterium (assembly GCA_046349895.1). Lineage (GTDB taxonomy): Bacteria > Planctomycetota > Planctomycetia > Pirellulales > Pirellulaceae > JAXMBJ01. The sequence goes on from JAXMBJ010000006.1 coordinate 888,075, forward strand.
AAGGACTTCTGGTCGACGATCGCTACGTCGTCCTCTTCTCACCGTGGGACCTCAGCTGCGCGCTGGAAAACCTCGCCACGCTCGAATGCCTCGGCTACACCAAGGAAGACGCCGCTCGCCTGGGGACCAACATGCTGCTCTACGGCATGCAGAATTGAGCCACGGACAGGGGAGTCGGTGCCAGAAGCTTACAGTTAGCAGTGCGAAGAGGCAGGCGGGACGCCTGCACCACAAGGGAGGTTAGTCGCGGCGGTTACGGACACTGCGGCTGTAGTCTTCGAGGATGCGACGTTCGCGAGCGTTCAAGCTCGACTCGCCCTCGCGGTGCAGCTTGTCGAGGATGGCATCCGCTTGCTCGGCCAGCGACTCGGACGGCTTGACCGATCGCGCCGACCCGGCTGACCGGGCGGGATCATGAATCTTGAGGGATGGCTTGCGACGCGGCAGCGAGATCTTCCAGCCGCCCGCCCCCAGCAGCGAACCGAACTCCCATTGCGTCCGAAAAAACAGCCAGGCATAGGCGGCCCCCGCCAGATGGACATCGAAGGCAATGCGATTACCCGGCGACCTTAATCCAACCATGTTGTACAGGATCAGCAAGCCGCCCATGACCCACGCGGGGACAGGGATCAGCATGTTCATCAAGACGGTGCGATGCGGGTAATGGAAGATGAACAACATCACCACCGCGGTCACCGCTCCGGAAGCGCCGATGACCGGTGCAACTTTGCCCAACGGCTGAGCCAGCAGGAGCCAGACAAACCCCGACACGATAATTGCGGTCAGGTAGAATCCCAGGAATTTGCGTGGCCCGTAGATCGTTTCAATTTCACGGCCGAAGAAGAACAGACCGAGCATATTCGAGACGATATGCATGGCCATCGACGAATCGTGGAGAAAGCCGTAGGTCAGCAGTCGCCACCACATCCAGGGCTGCGTCAGATCTGACGGCCACAGCGCAAACGTGTTGCTGATCCATTTCGGATCGGTCAGCACCGTCGCCAGAAAGACGGCGACGTTGGCCAGAATCAACTGGCCGACAATTGAATGCGGCATGCCGAGCCGCACGCCCGGCTGGCGGTCCTGATAGTAGTCGCGGTCGTAGATTCCCATTACCGTCCTGGACCGTGATCAACCACGGGTGCCAGCCCCTTGCCGCATCGCGCCGACTTCCACCATGGTACGGCAAGACGCGTTCAGCTGAAAGACCATCGCGACAACGGAAGCGGTCCGCCAACGCCGTGGCGCCGGCGAACCCGAAGCCGGACCGAAAAAAAGAGGCGGAATCAGTTCACGCCTTGCCGAGCCGCCAACTCCTGACGCAGCCGGACGTTTTCCTGATAGAGCTTGGAAACCTGAGCCTTCAACTGCTCAGATCGCTGACGCAGCTGCTGCAAATATCCCCCCAGCACTTGGTGCTCACGACCCAACGACTGGGTGTCCTGCTTGAGCCGCGATGACTCCTCGGTCAACGCCGTCTGCTGAGCCTGCAGTTTCTGATTGGCTTCCTGGATGATGGTCAGATCCCGTTGGGCTACCCCGAGGAGGTCGTTCAATTCGGCCGAACGATCGGAGATCACACTGTAGAGTGTCCGGTAGTCCCTCAACATGCGTGAACTGACGACGTTCACTCGCTTCACAATCTGTTGTTGCTCCAGGGCCTGAGCGGTGGCCGGATCGAGCTCCGCCTGATCCCCTTCCTGGAATACGGTCGGCTGGCCGGCGACATACGCCGCACTGATCGCCCGACCACTGGCGTCGTAGGGCTGACTGGCCGAAGGATCGACGGCCCCGGCATCCACCTCGACCGTGTGCGGCTTGAGAAACTGCACACTGACCAACGCCTCGGGACTCGACTGACCAGGTTGCACCGGCGATCCGGTCGCCAGCACCTCGGCCAACCAGGCTTCAATCTGTTGCGGCGGAACGCCTTGCATGGCCACGGCCGCCAGCGCCGCCAATTGCTCACGCGTCATGCCGCTGTAAACCTGCAGCGAATCGGCCGGCAGTTTTTCGAACAGCGCCCAAGTCGTACCTCGCTGAGCGAAATTGATTTTCTCGATGCGGGCCGGAGTCAGTTCGTCCATCGCCACCAGCGTCACGTTCGGACCGGCGACGCCGGCGACTCGAAATCGACCCAGATAGACCAGCGGCAGACGACAGTAAGCCTTCCGCGTCTCCTCGTTAAAGAACGGCTCTTGCTCCTGCACCCACTCTTCCCGCTGTCGAAACAGGGCACCTTGGAGCGGTTCGGGGAGCCCGAACACGGGGACTTCTCGAAATGCAAAGACTTCCATGTTCGGCTGCAATCCGGTCGGTTTACCCGCCGGCACGCCACCTGCCGGAGCCGCTCCACCTTCAGCAGGAGCCGCACCACCCTCGGCAGGAGCCGCTGCGCCATCGGCCGGTGCCGCAGCACCATCCGCAGGCGCCGCAGCTCCATCAGCCGCCGCCTCGCCGTCGGCCGGTGCACCTTCAGCAGCCGGAGTCTCCTCGGCTGCCGGCACCGGCTCCAACGCGCCGCCCTCATCGGGCTGCCCCACACAACGGTCCAAGCCCCAAACTCGCGAGTTCAACACGATCCCGTTGGGATCAATGTTCTCGACGATCAAGTTGTTCCAGATCTGCCCCGCACCGACCACTTCGACATTCAGTTTCTGAGCCACCGCGCGAACCGAACTGTTCCCCCGCGTCAGCGTGTCGCGAGTCTTCTCGGCCGCCACAATCTCCTTCTGCAGATCGGCCGACGACTTCTTCCACTTCGCGTGCGCCGCCATCACGACCGAACTGACGAACATGAACGCGATCGTCGTCAGAAACAGGCCGATCCAAAGCAGGATCTGAGCCACCGTCAGATTGCGCGACGATAGAATCAAGGCCACGATAAAGGCCAGCGCCAACACGCCGATCACTGCCAGAAAAACCATGATTCCTCGGCTTCCCCGTCCCGCTGCCGGGACTCTCTCCAAGCGCTCTCTCGTCAGCCGCGATGACACCTCCCCGCAGGGTGGCCGCGATACTCACCTTCGATGATAAATTGGGAGTTTTACGAAGTCAAGGAGAAAGACGGCAGGTTTTCGGGCGCAAGTCCCTGCCAAATCAGGATTTACGGCTGACACCGACGGAAACGGCCGCCCCGATCAGGCCAGGACGGGCTGCAGCACCGTGCCGTGGACGTCCGTCAGACGACGCTCCAGGCCGTTGTGGTAGTACGTCAGCCGCTGGTGGTCGAGGCCCAGCAGGTGGAGCACGGTGGCGTGCAGGTCGTAGACCGTCGCTACTTCCTCGACCGCCCGGTAGCCGAATTCGTCGGTCGCCCCGTAGCTGAAACCACGCTTCACCCCGGCTCCGGCCAGCCAGCAAGTAAAACCGGCCGGATTGTGGTCCCGGCCGCTGGCGCCCAGCTGAAACGTCGGCATCCGCCCGAACTCCGTACACCACACCACCAGGGTCTCCGATAACAGCCCACGCTCGCGCAAATCAATCAGCAGTCCGGCCAGCGGCTGGTCCAGAATCGGCCCGTGGACGTCGTACTGCTTCTTCAGCATCTTGTGGCCATCCCAGTTGCTCGTCCCCTCACCACCCGTCTGATAGGCACCGTTGAAGAGCTGCACAAACCGCACGCCGCTTTCGATCAACCGCCGAGCCAGAATACAATTGCGAGCAAAGTCGGCCTTCAGCGGGTTCTGGCGGTCATCGGCGCCGTACAGCTGCCAGACATGAGCCGGTTCGGTCGACAGATCGGCGATCTTCGGAACACTCAACTGCATCTTCGCTGCCAGTTCGTAGCTGGCGATTCGCGCGGCGAGTTCGGAGTCGCCGGGAAACTGAGCCAAATGGCGCTGATTCTGACGCGCCAGGAATTCCCGCGTCGCCAGATCGGTCGGCGCACCGATCGACTCCGGACGATCGAGATGTCGGATCGGCACGGTCGCATTGAAATCGGTCCCCTGAAAGACGGCAGGGAGAAAACCGGGCCCCCAGTTGTTGACGCTGGCCTGGGGCTTGCCACGCGGATCGGGAATCGCCACGTAAGCTGGCAGGCTTTCGTTTTCCGATCCCAACGCATACGACACCCACGCCCCCATGCTGGGAAATCCGTCCAGCGTGTAACCGGTCGACATGAAGTTCTCGCCGGGACCATGCGTGTTCGTTTTGCTGGTCATCGAATGAATGAAGCACATTTCATCGGCCAGCTCACCCAAATGATCGACCAGCGTCGACACCATCTTCCCCGACTCGCCGCGTGGTCGGAACTCCCACGGGCTGCGAGTCAGGTTGCCTTGCTGTCCCTGAAAGGTGATCAACCCTTCGCTCCCTGGTAACGGCTGCCCATCCCGCTCGATCAGCGCCGGCTTGTAGTCCCACGTGTCGATCTGGCTGCAGGCACCGCTGCAGAAAACGACCAGCACGTTCTTGGCCCGCGGTGGAAAATGAGGTTGACGAGCGGCCAGCGGACGGACCGGGTCGATCAGCGGCCGAATCGGCGCGCGACCTCCACCGGCTCCTCCCGCGCCAGAAGTTGCAACCGACGGATCGGCCGCCAGCAGCCGGTCGTTGGCCAGCAGCTGAGCCAGCGCGATGCTCGGTAGACCAGTCATCGTCTGGCCCAGGAACGAACGGCGGTTCAGCAAAAAGTGATCGTGCATCGGATAACTCGCTTAACCTCCGGCCAAACTCAGCTGATGAACAGGAACTCATTGGCATTGAGCATCGCTCGGCAGAAGGCCTCCAGCCCGTGGCCTTCGATCAGGGCCCGGGAATCTTCCAACTCGTCCGCCGAGGGATCTCGCCCCAGCAGCAGCTGAAAGGCTCGCCGCACCTTCCCCGGCACGTCCGCACCGCACTCACGCTCGATGCGGGCCGCCAGAAGTCGCGCCTGCTGCAGCTGAAAATCGCTGTTCAGCAGGTTCAGTGCCTGCAGAGGCGTGGTCGAACGACTGCGGACCGGCGCCACCTGGCCGCCGTCCGGACAGTCGAATACGCCAAAAGCAGCGTCCTGCTGCTGCCGAATCTTCGTCATGTAGACCATCCGCCGCCACTCGTTCGGCCCGAAATCACGCCGCGGAAAATAATGGTGCACCGTCTCACGCTGCACCTCAAACACTGAAAATCCCGGACCGCCCATCTGCAGATTCAGCGAACCGCTGACGGTCAGCACGGAGTCACGGATCGCTTCCGCTTCCAGCCGTCGCGGCGCGAATCGCCATAACCAGCGATTCCCCGCGTCGACCGCCATCGCGTCGGACCGCGGTTGGCTCGACTGACGATAGGTGCTGCTGAGCACAATCTCGCGCTGCAGTCGCTTGATCGACCATTGGCCGTCGATCAGCTGACCGGCCAGCCAATCAAGCAGTTCAGGATGAGTCGGCGGAAGCCCGTTGGCCCCAAAGTCGCTTGGCGTGGCCACCAGGCCGGTGCCGAAGTGATATTGCCAGAGCCGATTCGCGATCACTCGAGCCGTCAACGGATTCTCGGGACTGGCCATCCAGCGAGCCAGCGCGAGTCGACGTTCCTGCTCCGATGGCTCAGCAGCCAGATGCAGCGATCCCAGCACCCGCAGCGTGTCGGGAGCTACCGGCTCGCGAGGCGACATCGGATCGCCCCGGTGTAGTCGATGAATGGCCGCCGGTGGCGCAAACGTGCCGATATAAGCGGTCGGCATGGCCGCCACCAGCAGCTCCCGCTGACGCTCAAGTTCCGCTACGCTCTTCTGCAGCTCACGGGCTCTGTCGGCATCGGCCTCATCAAGTCGCTGCCAGAGCCGCTTCAGCTGCTGCGGTGAATCGTCCCCTTGATTCTCGGGAGGCCGACGGTCGGCCGAACTGGCCACCACTTGCCACTGGTCAGGCTCCGCGGCCACCTCAATCACATAGTCGATCGGTGTGCGGTCACGGAACTGCCCCTCTCGGTCGCGAGCCCAGCGCACTCGATCGATCGTCACCGCCGCTGGAAACTCCAGCATCACCCAGCCGGTCCCTGACCGGTCCGAGATCCAGCTGTGCTCATTACCGCCCAGCCCATCCTGAATGTGCTCGAGACGGTGAATCGCATAGCCCGGCAGAGTCCCCGAGGCGGTCACCCGCGTCCCCGCACTGGCCAGCGCCACATTCTCGTCCGCCGCGCCCGCCGTCGCCTCCTCGGCCGCCCCTTGCGCGTTCGCATTCACGTGAGCGCGCAAGACTTCCAATTCGTCCAGACACGGTTCGCCGCTGTTCGTGGCTCGGATCGTGAACCGCAGCCACCGCGCGTTCACCGCTGGAAACAGTTCGAGATTGCCGTCAGAACGGACCGGGTCCCGCAGCGAGCTCTGGCCCTGGGCGGGATCGGGCCGTGCCTGAGCCAACTCTTTCAGTTTGGCCAGCTCACGACGTTCGGCTTCCAGCTCCCCGTCCAATTTCTGCAGTCGTGTATGGACCTCCAATTGCCGCGGGCCGGGGACAGGCCGTTCGCCATGCTGCACACCCGACAGCACGGCCTGCAGAGCATAGTAGTCGCTTTGCGTGATCGGATCGAATTTGTGGTTGTGACAGCGGGCACAGCCGATGGTCAACGCCAGGAACGTCGTCCCCGTGGTGTTGATCATGTCAGCCAGCTCATCCTGACGCTGCATCAACGTCAAAGCCAAGTCGGGGCTCTTCACCTGGTCGTACGGCCCGCCGACCAGAAAGCCGGTCCCCACATCGGCACCCAGAGCATCGCCAGCCAGTTGTTCCACCACAAACCGATCATAGGGCTTATCGGCATTCCAAGACGCAATCACGTAATCGCGGTACGGGTAGGCGCGCGGCCGTTCGGGATTGGTTTCAAAGCCGTGTGATTCGCCAAAGCGAACGATGTCCAGCCAATGTCGAGCCCAGCGTTCGCCGTAGCGGGGACTGGCCAGCATGCTGTCGACGAGCCGTTGGTAGGCCTGAGGCCGACGATCGTTCACAAATGCCGCGACCTGCTCGGGTGTCGGCGGAAGTCCGAGCAAATCCAGCGACAGACGTCGGATGAGCGTCCGCCGATCGGCTTCGGGCGATGGTTCCAGCTGTTGAGCCTGCAGGCCGTGCCCAATCCAGGCATCGATGGGACTCGTTCCCCAGCGGCCAGCGCTGGACTCAGCCGATGGCTCTGACGAATTCGTCGTGGCCGAACTGGCGTTGTGCAGCAGCTGCGGCACGGTGGCTCGTCGCAGCAGTGGCGGCAAGGTGGCTCGTCGCAGTGGCTGGAACGACCAGTGGTCCGACTTCAACGGCAGATCGACCGGAGCCGGATCGGCATCGGCTGGCCAGTCGGCCCCTTGATCGATCCAACGAGCCACCAGATCGATTTCGCTCGGCTCAAGACGACGCTCACCATCCGGCGGCATCACGCGTCCCGAGTCGCTTGTCCCCGCCACGAATTGCCACAGCGGACTCTCGGCATGCCGGCCAGCGACGATCGGCGGTGTTTCAAGATCGCCTCCCTGCCAAGCGCGGTCGCGGTGATCGAGCCGAAAGTTGCTCTCCTGCTTCTCGGGCCCGTGACACGCATAGCAGTGCTGGACCAGCAGCGGCCGGATGTCGCGCTGATAGTCTACGCGCTCCGTGTCGGTCACCGTTTGACCTGACACGCTGGCCGACATCACCATCCACAAGATCGTCCCGAAGATTGCCCAGCGCCGAGGACGCGTGGCGGCCGATCGACGATGGCGAAAACCTGCGGTGCTCGCGGTGGCAGACGCGTTCCACATGGGGCAGGATATTGTCGTGGTGGGAGGAGGGGGGACAGGACCAGCCTGTACTCTAACACGCTCCCTCGCGCCAAACAACTTTGTCGCGCGGTCCGCCCCCTACTGCACTCGGCCTCGTCGCATCACCAGGAGTCCCACGAAGACCAGCAGCCCGCCAACCAGCTGCGCAGCCAGAGGTTTCTCGCGGAGGGCGATCCAGCCCCCCAGCACGGCGACCATCGTGACCACGTTCTGATACACGGCGGCATGCGATCCACCTAACCGCCGGACCCCCACATGCCACGTCACATAAGCCACACCGGTCGACAGGATCCCCGAATAGAGCAAGGTGGCCAGCAAAGGTGGTGAGTCGAGGGCCAGCCAGACGTCGGAAAGCTGATGCCGAGTAATCCACAAGTGAATCGGTGTCGTCAGCAGGCTGCTCCAGAAGGCCAGCTGCAGCGGCGAGATTCCGCGCAACAGTGGCGTGCTCATCACCGTCCCGGCCGCCCAGCTGATTGCCGCCAGCAGGATCAGCAGGTTTCCTCGAAAGTGATCGGCCGCCAGACTCAACTCGCCACCCGCTCCGGTCACGATCGCTGTGCCGCAGAAAGTGATCAGCAGCCCCAGCCACGTCACCCACCGCAACCGCTCGTGCAAGAACGCCAGCGACAACAGGGCCGTCCACATCGGCATGGACGACAACAGCAGCGCTGTGTTCCCGGCCGTCGTGCGGTGAATGCCGAACATGAACAACAACGGGTAAAGCAATCCGCTGCAGAGCGCGAAGATGATCACTCGGGTATTGTCGACGTGGGGCGAGCTGAAGGGGACAAACGACCACTTTTGGCGTCTGGCTTCGATCCAGGCAAACAGAGCCAGCGTGGCGGTAGAGAGGATCATCCGCGAGGCATTGAAGGCTAACGGGTCCATGAATCGCGTGGCAAATTTGACGACCGGTATGTTGATCCCCCAGATGGTCGCCGTGATCAGCAGGCTCAGATCGGCCAGCCACGACGGGATGGCCGGTGGATCGAGCCGTTGAGGGCTCACGGCCGCGGCCGCGTCACTCCCGTCTGCAGGGGTGTTGGCCGGTCGGTTCACGCGAATTGGGCTCCGTCCCCGCTATTCGGGTACTGGTTGAATGATAGCTGCCACGAGTCAATCGAGATCGCCCTAACACTATCGCTGGCCCCAGTGACCGACAAGCCCCGCTGGTCGGGTACGAGCCCGTCACTGGACCGGATTCTGGGCCCCTTCACCAGATCCGACTTGACGGCTGGGACCGGCAGACGCTAAGAACTCCCACCATTTTTCACATCCCGCGACTCGCCCCCCGCATTTGATTGGGAGAGAACCCACATGACCAAGCGTTTTCTGGCTGGCAGCCTGTTGGTGGTTGGACTGTTGAGCATCGGGTGTCAGCCCGCTAGCAGCGATAAGAAGGAAGCTCCTAAGGCCTCAAGCGGCACGGCGACCTCCGCTGTCCGGCATTCCGATCCGGGCAAGTTGACTCAGGATTTTCTGGCAGCCCTGTTTGCTGGCGATACCAAGCGGGCCATGGCGATGATGACCGAGAAGGCTCAGGCCGCGTCGCAGCAGGCCGGGATCGAAATGGAGGCCCCGGGCAGCAAGCAGGCGACCTTCAAAATCACCGAACAGGCGACCATGGAAGGGGACTCCAACGCCGCTCAAGTCTGGTCCGTAATCACCGACACCAACGAGAAGGGTGAGGCCGAGCCGTACGACATCGTGTGGCTCTTGAAGCGGGACGCTCAAGGCTGGGCCATCTCCGGCATGGCCACCGTCCTGTTCCGGCATGAATTTGTGATCGATTTCGAGGACGCCAATGACGTCCTGGCCAAGCGTCAGTGGGCGGCCGAACAGGCCCAACGGGAAATGTCGGCCATGTCGGCTAAGCCGGCCGAGACTCAGACCCGCTAAGCCCTCGGCCAGACGACTGAGACTCCGACAACCAAGACACAGACAACCAAGACATCGACGACCCCTGCCAGTCCCAGCGGCTGACAGGGGTCTTTCTTTTGGGGTGCCGATCCGGGACCGGAGCCATTCCCCCCCCGGGCTCAGGCCGGTCTCCCCCCCGCTTGACTTTAGCGGCCAGCCGCACACACTAGGGGACAGGAAAATCAGAGATCTCCAGGGCTCTGCCCTGCCGAGGCGAGGTTGCGGCCAGCGATCGTCCTTCCAGCGCTACTCCAGTGGGTCAGTATCTGCGCGTTGCTGCGGCCGCAGCGGAAACATTCCAAGAAAGGCTTCTGCCGATGAGTCGGTATCGATCGTTCATTGCAACCTGTCTGAGTCTGTGGATCGGATCGGCAACGGCCTGGAGTGCTCCGGGCGACTGGCCACAGTGGCGGGGCGCCGACCGGACCGGCGTCAATCAAGAAACGGGTCTGTTGCAGGACTGGCCGGAAGGGGGCCCGCCCCAGGTCTGGCTCTTCAAGGACTGCGGGATCGGCTACTCGGGCCCGGCGATTGTCGGCGACGAGCTGTACATCATGGGGGCCCGTAACGGCCACGAGCAGCTGATTGCTTTGAATGCTCAGACGGGGACCGAGCTGTGGGCGGTCGACCTGAGTGACGTGCTGGAGAACAACTGGGGCGACGGACCGCGGGCTACGCCCACGGTCGACGGCGACCGGATCTACGCGATGGCCGCTCCCGGCAAGCTGTCTTGCGTGAATCGCAAAGACGGATCGATCGTCTGGTCCAAGGCCATGTCCGATCTGGGTGGCGAAGTTCCGCAGTGGGGCTACACCGAGTCGGTGCTGGTGGACGGCAATCTCGTCCTCTGCACTCCGGGCGGCGAACAGGGAACGATGGCGGCGTTGAACAAAGAGACGGGCGAGCTGGTATGGCAGTCGAAGGACATCAAGGAAGGTGCTCAGTACTCGTCGATCATCGTGGTGAACCACGCTGGCAAGCGTCAATACATTCAGCTGACTCAGAAGTACCTGTTCGGCGTCGATGCTGAGAACGGCAACGTCCTGTGGAAATCCGAATGGGGCGGGCGAGTCGCGGTGATTCCGACCCCCATCTATCACGACGGGCATGTCTACATCACGGCCGGTTACGGCGTCGGCTGCAAGCTGGTGAAGATCGACGACAACCAGCAGGTCTCGACGGTGTACGAAAACAAGGAAATGAAGAACCACCACGGCGGCGTCATCCTGCTCAACGGCCATCTCTTCGGCCACTCAGACGGCAGCGGCTGGCTCTGCCAGGACTTCATGACAGGCGAAGCGACTTGGCGCGAGCGTGACGGTTTGGCGAAGGGCTCCATCGCTTACGCCGATGGGCGTTTCTACTGCATGAGCGAAACGGGCGACGTCGTGTTGATCGAAGCTTCGACTGAAGGCTGGAAAGAACACGGCAAGTTCACGCTCGATCCGCAGACGACGCTCCGCAAGCCAGACGGTCGCATCTGGACCCATCCAGTGATCGCCAACGGCCGGCTCTACCTCCGCGACCAGGACCTGCTCTTCTCGTTTGACCTGAAGGCCAAGTAGTCCTCAGTCGACGCAGAAAGCAGACGGCCGTCGAGCGGCGCAGGCAGTTGCTGCGTTTTTTAACGCAGCGGGCGTTGGCGATTATCGGCACAGAGGGCGCGGAGCGGCTGGGCATTGGTTCCCCGCCCCCTCTCCATCGTTGGGCGTTCCCCAGAAGGGTGTCCGTGACCGGGTGAGCTGCGAACTCGTGGCAGCCGGTGCCGGCGCGTGGTAGACTGGCCGTTCTGCCCGCCTGAATCCCCGCTGATACGACCGTCGCTCGGCAGACCCGCTTGACGCTCACGGCCAAAGCTGAGCTGCGGCGCGGTTGCCCGACGATCGTCTAGGAGCACCCGCCATGATCCACCACGATGTCCTGCGCCCCACCTCGCTCGCTGAACTTTTCCGCTGCCGCATGGCCCGAATCCTGCTGACCGGATCGGTCCTGATATCTGCCGGACCGCATTTCCCCGTCCACGCTGAAGCCGTCACGCCAACCGCCAACCCAACCGCTCCTGCACCTGAAGCACCGTCACCAAGCGCCACCGGTGCGCCGGCGGCCAGCCCAAGTGCGTCGCCGGCTCCAGAGGGTCAAGCGGAAGCATCGGGCAAGCTGGCCGGTCATTCGTATCACGGCGAAGTTTTCAATCGCGGACCGCGTCAGCGCGCGTATCTGATGGGCGGGACGGGAAATGTCCATTTTCCGGTCGATTCGTCCGACCAGCTGGTGCAGCAGTTTATCGATCAGGGGGTGGGTCAGCTGCACGGGTTCTGGTTCTTCGAAGCGGAGCGATCGTTTCGTCAGGCAGCGGCCCTCGATCCCGATTGCGCGGCGGCTTATTGGGGCATGGCGATGGCCAATCTGGACAACGCCGAGCGCTCAAAGCAGTTCATCGAGCAGGCTCGTAAATATCAGGATCAGGCCAGCCCTCGAGTCCGGCGGTACATCGAAGCGCTCGACCACCTGCTGACCGGCACGCAGCCATCCAAAGAACGCAACGAAAACTACGCTCGCGAACTGGAAGACATTGCTTACGATTATCCAGACGACATCGAAGCCAAGGCGTTGCTGGTCTGGCATTTATGGAAGAACAACGGCAATGAACTTCCGATGCCCAGCCGTGGTTCAGTCGATGCGTTGATCCAGCAGGTGCTGGACCGCAACCCGCAACACCCTGCGCTCCACTACCGCATTCACTTGTGGGACAACGACAAGGCGACACGTGCATTACAAGCGTCGGCCCTGTGTGGCCAGGCGGCTCCGTCGATCGCTCACATGTGGCACATGCCTGGGCATATCTATTCGCGACTGAAGCGCTACCGCGACGCCGTGTGGCAGCAGGAGGCGTCGGCCCGAGTCGATCACGGGCGGATGATTCGCGACCAGATCCTCCCTGACCAGATCCACAATTTCGCTCACAACAACGAATGGCTGATCCGCAACTTGATCTTCCTCGGCAGGCTCGGCGACGCTCAAGCCCTGGCGATCAACATGAGCGATCTGCCGCGTCATCCCGAGTACAACTCGTGGACCAAACGTGGGAGTGGCTATTTTGGCCGCGAACGGCTCCTCGATGTGCTGGCCGCGGGGCAGAACTGGCCCGAGCTGCGGCGGCTGGCTCAGACCGATTACCTCACACCGATCGACGATCAGGATCTGGAGATGAAGCGGCTGAGGCTAGTCGGCCGAGCTCATTTTCGGGAGGGCGACCTGACTGCCGGACGGCAATGGCTGGCCGATATTCAGAACCGAATCGCCACTCAGGAAAAAGAGCGCGACCAGGCGATGGCCGCGGCGGCATCCACTGCCCAGACAGCCAACAGTTCTTCCGCTACCAGTTCTTCCGCTGCTAGTTCGTCCGCTACCAGTTCGTCGGCGACCGGTGAAGCGCCGGTAGCGCCGGCTCCTCCGCCACCGTCTTCCGGAGAGGAACCGACCGAGCCGACGGCTGAGCAGAAGAAGGCGGCGGGGCCGTACAACGAACGGATTGACCTGCTGCGGCAGATTGAAGCTGAGCTGAAGTCGTATGTGGCCGTGGCGGAGGGACGGTCCAACGAGGCGCTTGAATTGTTTCGATCGGCCCACGCTCGTGATCCAGGCTACGAAGCCCAGCTGCTGCGACAGAACGGGAAGGCTGACGAGGGGATTGCTTTGCTGAAGAAGCACATCGACGACAACGCTCAGGAAACGATCCCCTTGGCCCTGCTGGCCTACGAACTGTACCAGCAGACGCTAGCTCAGCCAGCTCAGAATCAGGCCGCGCGGGAGGCCATGGAACGGCTGCGGGCCATGTCGTCTGATCTCGACCTGCAGGCACCCGTGTTCGCTCGACTGCGCCCGTTGGCCGACCAGTTGGGCTGGCCGAACGACTGGCGTCAGAAGGCCACCGAGGCGCCGGACGTGGGCAAGCGACCGGAGCTGTCCGAACTGGGGCCATTCCGCTGGTACCCGCCGAAGGCCCCCGAGTTCTCGCTGCCGGACGCGTCCGGCAAGGTGGTATCGAGCGCCGACTTTGCCGATCGCCCGACGATTGTCATCATGTATCTTGGCTCTGGGTGTCTGCATTGTGCTGAGCAGCTCAAGGCGTTTGCTCCGCATACAGCCGAATTCGAGCAGGCGGGATTTCGGCTGGTCGCGATCAGCACCGATGACGCCGAGGGGCTCCGCAAATCGGTCGAAGCGTATGGGGAAGCATTTCCGTTTCCGCTGCTGGCCGATTCGAACCAACGGACATTCAAACGATTTCGGGCCTATGACGACTTCGAGAACCAGCCGCTGCACGCTACGCTGGTACTGGATGCCCATGGCCGGATCTGCTGGCAGGATATTGGTTATGAGCCGTTCATGGACTGGAAGTTTGTGTTGCAGGAAGGCAGCCGGCTGATTCAGGCCCTTCCCCCACCGCCGGGAACACCATGAAAACGCTGATTCGACACGCGACGGTCGTGACTCCTCGTGAGACGCTGCAGACTTCGGTATTGCTGGAGGGGCCGAAGATCGCCGCCATCGACGTGGCTCTGCATACCGCGGCCGACGAGGTCATCGACGCGCGGGGACTGTATCTGATCCCCGGTGTGATCGATGATCAGGTCCACTTTCGCGAACCCGGGGCGACCCACAAGGAGGATATCGCTTCGGGAAGCCGTGGTTGTGCCAAGGGGGGCGTCACGACATTCCTGGAGATGCCCAACACGTTCCCGACGACGACGACGCGGGAACGTCTGGCGGAGAAACGGGCGATCGGAGCCAGAACCAGCCGGGTGAACTACGGCTTCTACATGGGCGCGACACCGACCAACGTCGATGAATTGCGGCTGGCGACCGGGACTCCGGGCATCAAGATTTTTATCGGTTCGAGTACGGGTGAGCTGCTGGTCGATGGCCAGGAAGATCTTGAGCGGATTTTTGCTGAAACCACACTTCCGATCACTGCTCATTGTGAAGACGAAACAACAGTGCGAGCCAACGCCGCTCGGCTGAGCCCGACGCACGACGTGCGAGATCATTCGCGCATTCGCGACCATGAAGCGGCGTGGATTGCGACGCGACGGGCACTGGACCTGGCCTTCCGCCACCATCACCGGTTTCATGTGTTGCACGTCTCGACTGCTCGCGAGATCGAGCTGATTCGAGACCATCGCCGATTGATTACGGCCGAAGTCTGTCCGCACCACCTCTTCTTCAACGTCAACGACTACGATCGGCTCGGTTCGCTGGTGCAGATGAACCCGTCGCTGAAGTTTGCCGAGGATAACGCGGCCCTCTGGCAAGCGTTGCTGGACGGTGACATCCAGATGATGGCCACCGATCACGCTCCGCACACGTTGGAGGAAAAACAGCAGGAGTATCCCAAGTCGCCGTCGGGACTGCCGTGCGTGGAGAATTTTCTGCCGCTGATGCTGGACCAGGTCCACCGCGGACGCTGTTCGCTCGAACAGGTCGTGCAGTGGCTGTGTGATGCGCCGGCTCGCGTCTGGGACATCGTCGATAAGGGACGGATCGAGGTGGGCTATGACGCCGATGTGGTGCTGGTGGATCTGAACCGAGTCGCCACGATCCGGAACGAAGACCAGCTGACGCGGTGCGGCTGGTCGCCGTGGCACGGCGTCACGCTCACCGGCTGGCCAGTGGCCACCTGGGTACGGGGACGCCGCGTGTTTGCCGAAGGTCGGGTGATTGAGGACTGCCGGGGTGAAGCGGCCGTATTTGATCATGCCCGCGGCGGTTATTGGGCCACCGCCTGACCGTTTTTTCAAGGACTGGCGGCCGGACCAACCGGCCGCCGGAATTTCTCGTAGCGAGTCGAGGTAATGTCGTAAGCGAGAGACAGCTTACCGGTTCGTCGCTCCCTCGGGTTCGAGCTCCAGGAATAGGGCGGTGGGAGCTCCTGTGCGCCGTCCCTCTGCCTCTGCCATCGATCGCTCGCCACCTGGGGACCCGCCAAAGTCGTGGGGCTGGCTGGCCGGAAGGTGATGACGACGTGATTGCCCCACCTTTCCGGAGCCCGAGCCTGATCGAGCGCCGTGTCATGAAGGCATGCGACTCTCGCTGCGACTCAACTAATGTTCACTCAAATTCACCCACAGATTCTGCTGAAGAGCCCCAATATCAAAGGTCGCCGTGACCTCCAGCCCCGAGCAACGTCGGGCCGATCTGCGGGACCGGGGGCACAAGCTGCTGCCGCTGCTCAGGAAGATCCACCGGCACCTGCTGGCGCGCCGGGACGCTTGGCGGGAGAAGGGCTACGCCAACTTGGCTGAGAACTGCGAGCAGTCGGCTTACAACGTAGCTACCCTGATCGCGGAGATTGTGGAGGGGGTGTAGCTTGAGGCTTGCGACCCATCAGTGGGGGGCCAATAATGGGGCGGTGGGAACGCTCGCGATTCTACGGTGAGGTGATTTGATGACTTGGCGTTCGTGCCTGTTTGCCGTAGTGGCGTTCTGCGCTTGCCTGAGCATTTCCCACGCCCAGATCTACCGCTGGGACAATGGCCAAGTCATTCCGGGGACGGAGGAGATTAGTTTGCACCCGGAGGTTTTCTTATTCGAATGGGACCAGGAGAATCACAATCTGCGGTTTGGTGATTTTTCGGGCCAGTTGCACGGCTCGACATTCGCAGATTGCTGGCTGGACAGTGCCCGCTTTGTCAATGCAAGCCTGGTCGCAGCAGAGCTAGCTCGAACTACGCTGGTGAATGCCGATTTCACGAAAGCCGACTTGACAGGCGCAGTATTCGTCGACGCAACCCTGACCGACGCGGTTTTTGAAGGAGCCCTGATCAAGGGATTGCAGCTGTACGACGGAACATCAAACGGCTTCACTCAAGACCAACTCTATTCCACTGCCAGCTACAAATACAAGGATCTGCGGAATATCCGTTTTGACCGAAACGATTTCACCAACTGGAATTTTTCCGGACAAAACCTCGCCAAGTCGTTCTTGCTGTCGGATTTCACTGACGCAGATCTGTCTGGCGCGAACCTCTCAGGTTCAAGTTTCAGCGATCATCGCGGGCATGCTACGCTCACAAACGCAGATTTTACTGGGGCAATCGTGACCGAAACCGGATTTGCATTCGCCACACAGTTTGGGTTTACTGAGCAACAACTATACTCGACCCACAGCTATCAGGCGAAGAACCTGACCGGTATCGTACTCAATGGCAACAACCTGACAAACTGGAACTTCAGCAATCAGGTCCTGCAGAAGGCGATTCTATCGCAGTCAAATCTTACTAATGTAAACCTCGAAGGGGCGGACTTGACGAACGGGGCCTGTAAAGAATTCTGTGTCACCTAGCGGTACGTCATTTGCTACTGGCCGTCGGCAACCGGTCCTCGAAGAGGATGGCAAAGTGGTTGAGAGCCTGCTTCCAGTGATGGATGGGTTTGGTCCATTTCTTGGCAGCCTCATTGATGGCCATAAATACCAATTTGATGGCTGAGGCCTCGTTGGGGTACTGTTTCCGGTTGCGCGTAAATTTGCGAATCACGCTGTTCACCGACTCGATCGCATTGGTCGTATAGATGGCCTTGCGAATCGGGGGAGGATAGTCGAACAGGGTGATGATGTCGTGCCACTTGAGACGCCACTGTTTGACAATCGTCGGATACTTGGCGCCCCAGGCTTGATCAAATTCTTCCAGAGCCAGCTCGGCCTCCTCGACGGTCGCCGCCTGGTAGATCTTCTTCAGGTCTTGAGCCACTGGTCGGCTGTCTTCAGTACTGACGTAACGCAGGGCGGCCCGTACCAGATGCACAATGCACAATTGCACCTTGGCTTGAGGGTAGACCGCGCGGATGGCGTCGGGGAATCCGGTGAGTCCGTCCACGCAGGCCACGAAGATGTCGAGGAGTCCGCGGTTCCGCAAATCGGTGAGGCAAGAGAGCCAGAACTTGGCCCCCTCAGACTCGCCGAGCCACAGACCCAGCAATTCCTTGTGCCCCTCCAGATTCACGCCCAAGGCCACATACATCGTGTGTGGAGAGACTCGCCCGTTCGTCCCGCGAACGTGAACCACAATGCCATCGAAGTACACGATGGGCCAGACTGGTTCGAGAATACGTGACTTCCAGGCCGTCACTTCCGCATCAAGGTCCGTCGTGATCTCAGAGATCAACGACGGCGATATGTCGACGCCATACAGGTCTTTGACGATCTCCTGGATGTCTCGGGTCGTCAATCCCTTCGCAAACAGACTCAAAATCTTCTCGTCAAAGCCCGGCACGCGCCGCTGGTGCTTAGGAATCAGTTGAGGTTCGAACGTGGCGTCCCGATCCCTGGGCGTACACAGCGTGACTTCGCCCAAATCGCCCTGCACCGTCTTCCGGCTATGGCCGTTCCGGCGATTCGGAGATCGTCGGCCGTCTTCCCTGGTCTCGGCCGCCGCCGGGTCGGCCAAAGTTGCCTGGGTCGCCGGTGACACCTGTCGCCGCCCCAGGTGCACATCCATCTCAGTGTTCAACATCCGTTCCAGGCCGGACTTCATCATCAGCTTCATCAGCTGATTGAGCTCCTCGATGGTCGTCGCCTGCTGGGCGAACTCATCTGCTAGCTGCTCTGCTCGAGTGCGAATGGAAACGTCCATGCGTCAGACTCCTATTGGCAAAAAAGGTCTCTATGGAATACCATTTTTTGCTAGCTGACACAATCTTGCTTACAGGTCCACGAACGCTCTATTACGGTCAGTACTCACGAATATCAGGCTGACTGGAGCAAAGGTTCAAGGGGCAGACTTCACCGACACGACTTCGCGTGGCTTCACAGCTGCACAGCTGTACTCGACTCAAAGCTATCAGGCCAAAGACCTCAGAAGAATCTCGCTTAGCGGCAATGATCTTGCCGCCTGGGACTTGAGCGGACAAAATCTCTCGGATGCCTCTTTAAGTTCCGCCACACTCACAAGTGCAGATCTGACGAATGCAAATCTTTCCGGCGCTTCATTTGCTTCTTCTTCGCTGGCGAACGCTAACTTTTCAGGAGCGATAATCTCTCATGGTTTGTTCACCGATACCACCGCGAGTGGCTTCACGGCTCGCCAGCTCTACGTAACCCGTAGCTACCAAGCCAAGGACCTCACCGGAATCGACGTCGGCCGCAATGACCTTTCCAACTGGAGTTTTCGAGGACAGAATCTGACCGCAGCCAATTTTCAATCTTCAAAATTGAGCGGCGCGAACTTAGCCGACTCTTATCTCGCCAATTCGAACTTGGGGTCGGCGATACTCATCGATGCCAACCTAACCGGCGCCGACCTGCGTGGAGCCGTAGGCTGGGATGGCGGAGGGCTTCTGAACAACACGATTCGCCCAGACGGAGTCCTGCAGCGTTTGGTTATGGCTGGTACGCAGCAACTCGAAGTTCGTGACGACGACGGTGTGCCACACCCATCCCCAGCCATCTGGCTGAAACCTCGACAGCCAATTCCCATAACGGTAAAAGGTGAAATGAACACTTCTAATGGGGGAATCCTGAAGCTTTCGTTTGATTCCGACCGCTGGGATTCGCCCATGTCGTTTGAAGCAGGCATCCCCGTGCAGCTCGGCGGCACACTGGAACCCACCTTCACGGACGATACTCAGCTCGCGAGCCAGTCGGGCCGCACCATCAAAGCCTTTGACTGGACGGGCGTGAAACCGCAAGGCACGTTCACCGTGCACGGCCAGCCCGGGACGGCGTGGGATACGAGCAAGCTCTACACTGCCGGCGAGGTGACGCTGCTAGGCATCTCGTCGGATCTCAACAGCGACAAAGATGTTGACTCGGAGGACCTGCTGGACTTCCTGACGAACTGGACGGGCTCTGACTACGCTGCAGCCGACAAGACATGGCAAACGGGCGACAGTGACGAGGATGGTGACGTCGACTCGGCCGACATGCTGGTGTTTCTGAGCCAGTGGACGGGGGCAGCAGCGTCTGCACCAATTGCGACCGTGCCCGAGCCCACGTCTGCATCGCTCGGCGGTGTTGCTGTCACGGGCCTGCTTCTGACCCGTCGACGTCGGCGAGCGTAGCGACTGTCTGCAAATCATCCCGTTGCTACCATTTGACCGTGGCTCTGATATAATGCGTGAGCGAGCACCTTCGCTCGGGTCGGCAGGAGCCCACCCATTGACGCGGTCCTTGAACCTCACGCATTCCACACTCTCTGGCGATCCGATCACGTGGCCCTGGCCCTGGTCGACACCGAGCCAAACTGCCGGTACACGGACGTAAATATTGGCTTCGCAGCACTGCTGAGTTACTCGACCTTCGAGCTCGTGGGCCGGCGATCGGCGTCGATCCTGGCCCAAGACGATCAGCTCAGGTGGATCTACGAGCGGCGCTGGCTGGTCGAAGGCCGCATCGATCACCTGTACCAGGTTCATCGCTATGTCGTCCGAGGCGGCAAGGAGTACATCAACTGCCAGTGCTGGTGCTGGCTCCTGCGGAAGGACTCTGATCAGGGAGCGGCCGTGCTCTGCACATTCGGCAATTGCCGGAGGGCGAATCGGCCGAGCTGCGAGAGGAGCATCAGCGCGTGATCCGGCACATCGAGGCCCTGCAGGCGGAGTTCGTGGTCATGAAGCGACGGATGGATGAACTGTCGGCCCACCAGCACACCGAAAACATCGACATCAGCATCGGTGTCACGGTGGCCAGGAAGCACCGCCGAAACCGATTATGATGGCAGAGTGATTCCATACCACCTGAAAGGGGCTGGTCGAATGCCGAAAACAAGATTCGTCTGGACCGTGGAAGGCGGCACTGCTTCTCTCGAGCTGGCTCTTGTGCTTGGACGGCAACGTCATCCCTTTGACTTCGGCGCGCCGCCGGCCACTCGTCCCATGTTCGTCAATGATTTTCTGATCGGCAGTACAACGGTCACCGAGTCTCTCTGGGCGTCCATCATGCGTGATCAAGGGCAGCCCGAAGTACGCCCGTCTTCGAATTTGCCAGTCGTGGACGTGTCGTGGGACGAAATTGTTCGGCCAGGCGGATTCTTGGATCGGCTAAACAATAGTTCATCGCGGGGACAAGTCGAGGCCGCGCTGGGACATCCGTCGGGCCATTTTCGTTTACCGACTGAAGTGGAGTGGGAGTATGCCGCCCGGGGAGGGCGAGATTGGTCTGACGGTTATCAGTTTAGCGGCAGCGACGATATCGACAGCGTGGCCTGGTACGACCGCAAACACGGCGACCATCGGCAGCCGGTGGCCTTGAAGCAGCCGAATCAACTGGGATTGTTTGACATGTCGGGAAACGTCTGGGAGTGGTGTCAGGATGTCTACACCCCCGACGTGTCACTCATTCCAACGGATGGGACTGCTTACACTGGCCCGGGCGACGAACGGGTGTTGCGTGGCGGTTGCTTTCACAATGGGAAGATCCACTGCACCGTCTCAAAGCGATATGAGATCGGAAGCCAATACCATGACGAATGTATCGGCATGCGATTAGCCTACGATCTGAACGCCTCGAGGAGGGCGTGATGAGTGCCACGTCTGCGAGCGTCGATCGGCGCCGGTCTACGTTGCCCGGTGTGCCTGTCGACCAATCATCAAGTGATGAAGACCCATCAGCGTGACGGGCGCGTGGTGCGCTGTCGGCGATGCCGCAAATGTCCGAGCAAGTTTATCACGGTGGAGGGATCCGGTAGGGCATGTTGGCGGCACAAACCCGTTGGCTTCTTATTTCAATTCTGTAGGGGACAACGACGATCAGCGGCACTACAATGACAGACTCGACGAGGACGCATCGTGTATCGAAAAGAAGCTAAAGCCCGTTGGGTACGTACGGATAGACGCGTGCGTTGACCCAGGCCGAGATAATTGTCAATGCTTGAGCCAAATGGCGAAGCAAATTGGGATACACGTTTGTGATTGTAAGGGGAGTGCGTCGGGCGGCAATAGGGGAATTTGTTATGTTTGTGATGGGAGTTGGGTATGCCGAGATCCATGATCGCGGGTGTGAAATGGAAGTTGGTGCTTCTGTCCGCTATCGTCTTCATCGGATGTCAGAGGTCCAACAGTGCATCAGCGCCAAATGAGTCCTTCGAAAGATCATCTGAGCACCAGAACTCAGAATCCGGGGCAGTAAACGTGGTGACATTTGCTCCCTATGCAGAAGTTGGGATCCACCTGGGAGATGACGAACCAGCGGTCCTAGTTCGAGTTCCTGGAAGCAAATTGCAGGAACTCGTCCACGAGCCCATTTCCAGGTCGGTACCCGACCGGGCTCCGGCCCGCTATGAGGTCCTTGGCGTACTGCTTATTCAGAAACAACCTCCACCGGCAGGTCCGGAAAGGATCGTGCTTTTCAGGCCCTGGGGACGTGTAAAGATTGGCGACTCCTACCAGATCGTTGATTTCTCAAAGCTTCGGGCCGAAGTTCGTGGTTTGCTGGAGTTTGTCATCACTTCTCAATTGGAAGAATAGAAGTCGGACAAACACGTGTCGGGCACCCTTGAATTCGCTGGCTGCTGAAGTACAACTTGCGGACCGTGAAAGCCTACCTGCTGCGGGAGGACTTCCAGCGACTCTGGACCTGCCAGACCCCCGGGTGGGCTGATCGATTCCTCAAGGAAAGGACTCAACGCGCCATGCGATCCCGTATCGGAGCCGGAATCTGCCCACAGATTCCGCTGAGGAGGCAAAAAATCTGGCATTGGTGGCGGATGCTTGGTGTTTTATATTGATTGACGCTGGCCCAGGATGCATGGCCAGATCTTCTGAGCGGTGACTAGCGGGACAAGGAGGACGCTATGACCCGGACGCTGCGTGTCTTCGTGGCCGGAATATTGGGCCTGATCTGTGGCGGACGCCACTGTGAGGCTCAATCGGAAATTGCCCTGGTGGATGGACCTGGCTGGGAAGCTACGGGTCAAACCTACCTCGCCGTAGGTGGCCTGGGACACTGGTCGACTGATTCGGAGCCGGCCGTAGCGACCGAGCTCGGGATGACCGCGCCCCGGCCCAGACCGAGCAACTACAGTTCGCCCCGACCGACCGAACATACTTCGCCGACGGTGGAGTCTGCCGCGACGCACTATCCGAGCCGCGACCAACGCGACTGGTATTTGCTGGCCATCGTCGGACTGACGTTCGCCATCGGATGTACCACGACTTCGGTCTTATGGTGGAAGCGGAGGCATCAACCCCGCTGGATGCTGTCGGACTTTGCCCACTGACCGACCGTCAGATATCGAGGATCACCTCGGCCAGCCATTCGCCGTCGACCTGACGGACGGTCAGCCCGTGGTACGTCACTGCTTTGACTTCGTGCTCCAGCTGGTGACGCGTCTCGTCGCACGGTTCACCCCAGGCCTTGGCGGTCAGGCGTCCGTCGGTGAGCTCAGCTTCGAATCGGGCGAGCAACAGGTGGCGAGATTCGAAGGCGAACAGCAACTCGGTCAGCCAGTCGACCAGCAGGAAGTCGAGCTGAGTCTCCTCCAGCTGGAATTCGATCGCCACGTCGGGCCGCACGTCTTGAGGATTGCGGACGATCACAGCCAATAGCCCGCGACCGGCCTCGGCATACAGCTCGTTCAGGTCAGAGGCCCGAATGCGAAGCCCCAGGTCGGCCGTGTGAGCAAAAATCTCGAACATCCCGAACCCGTCCGCTCGCCCCGTACTCTGATCTGGCCCAGACCGGCTAATCTAATCGCCGGCCGCCGCCCTGGCTATCGCCAAACGGCTATGATGGCCTGGGTGGGGATGACAGGAGTGAAACGAGATGGCCGGACATCGATATCAGGGACCTCTGGAACGACTCCATCCTTATTGCTGGCGGATCCCCAAGAGCTACCGGCCGGGAATGCGAGTCGACGGACTGATCTATGCCGACTATCGGTTGATCGAACGAATTCGCGAAGACATGGCTCCGGAACAGGTGGCCAACGTCGCCTTCTTGCCGGGTATCCAGCGAGCCAGTCTGGCGATGCCCGACATTCACTGGGGTTACGGGTTCTGCATCGGCGGAGTCTGTGCGACTGACCCCAAGGAAGGCGGCGTGATTTCTCCCGGCGGAGTCGGCTACGACATCAACTGTGGCGTGCGATTGATCCGCACCAATCTGACCCGCTCCGACGTCCAGCCGCACCTGCAACGGCTAGTCCCCGAGCTGTTCCGACAGGTCCCGACCGGTGTGGGACGCGGTGGGAAGTACCGTTTTTCTCACGCTCAACTGCAAGAACTGATGCTGGTCGGACCGGCCGGCCTCGAACAATACGGACTGGCCGTCCCGCGGGATATCGCTTATGCCGAAGGCCACGGTCGGCTCGAAGGGGCCCGGCCGGATTTTGTCAGTCGCCGTGCGCTCGACCGCGGCTTTGATCAGTGTGGCAGCCTCGGTTCGGGAAACCACTTCATGGAAGTCCAGGTGGTCGACCGTATCTTCCACGCCGACGCCGCTCAAGCCATGGGTTTGAGCCCCGATCAGGTCTGCGTGATGATTCACTCCGGTTCTCGTGGCCTCGGATACCAGGTCTGCGACGATGCGCTGCGAAAACTGCGTCACGTCCCCCAGAAATACGGAATCGCTCTGCCCGATAGGCAACTGGTCTGTGCGCCGGTCGACAGCGACGAAGGGGCCGAGTACCTGGGTGCGATGCGCGCCGCGGCCAACTACGCCTGGTGCAATCGCCAACTGCTGACCTGGCAGGCCCGGGAAGTCTTCGAGCAGGTCTTTGGGCGCAGCTGGGAAGACCTGGGGATGGATCTGATCTACGACGTGGCTCATAACATCGCCAAGTACGAGCAGCATGTGGTCGATGGCCAGTCCAAGATGGTGTGGGTCCATCGCAAAGGTGCCACTCGCGCCTTCCCGCCTCATCACCCGGAAGTCCCGCGAGAGTACGCTGAGGTTGGCCAGCCGGTGCTGATCCCGGGTGACATGGGACGAGCCAGCTGGGTGCTGGTCGGCCAGCCCGGCAGCATGCTCGAAACCTTCGGCAGCGCGTGTCATGGCGCGGGCCGAGTCCTGAGCCGACATGCGGCCGTGCAGAAGGCTCAAGGCCGTCGCATCGACGACGAACTGCGACAGCGAGGCGTGATCGCCTGCGCCCGCAGCTGGAAGGGACTGGCCGAAGAACAACCCGATGCCTACAAGGACGTCGATATCGTCGTCGACGTCGTGGAACAAGCCGGACTGGCCGCCAAAGTCGCTCGCATGCGGCCCATCGGAGTCATCAAGGGCTAATCGGCCCGGCGTCAGCTTTCAGTGTCGGCTGGTGAACGGTGAACGACTTCTGGCTGGTGGATGGAGCCGAATCAGACCCGCTCAGCTCCCTACGTCGCTATTCAGATCGACGCCAATTGCTTTGGCCCGACGAGACAGAGCCACCATGAAATACGGAAAGGGATAGGGCGTCTTCTTGCGAGCCCACAAATAAGTGCTCTGCACCAGCGAGAGGGGCAAATGGCCCTGATTGACCTGCGACACGACCTGATCAACAAAGGCAAACTCGGCCTGGCGACGAGCTCGCAGTCCACGAGCCAGCTGGTCGCGCAGCGACACCTGGGACGCCCCCACCCGGATGGCGGGGGTCTGACCAAAGGCCGGCCGGGCTAGCAGCCAGGAAAGGGCGCAGCCGGCGATCAACTGGCAGACTTGTCGGCGAGCCACCATGGCCGTTTCTCCCTGATCCCGGACGCCCCACCCCTTCGGGCACGGCCCCCGTGCGTTCGGTCCCATCGCACTTTTTTACCTCGGGCCTCTCATACACGCCCCGGCCAGTCGAAGACAAGATCGAATCCTTCGCTCCCCGTCGACGCGATCGGTCGCCGGATATAATGGTGGACATCATGGCGTACGATCCGTTTGAACTCCTGGGCATCCAACCGCAGGCGTCGGAAAGCGAAATCCGGCAGGCCTACCTGCGCCGAGCTCAGGAGGTTCACCCCGATCTCCACCCCGACGCGATCACCGCTGACGCTGACTTCAAGCGGCTGCGGCAGGCCTACGATCGGGCGTTGGCCAGATGCCGGTTCGAGCGGTCGGCATTCGATCGCCAGCAGCCCGTTCGCCCGTCCACTAACCGTTCAGTGCTAGCCCCGACGGCGGGAAACTGGGACGGCAGAGCTCCGTTGGATCGAGCTCTTCGGTCGGAGCGTCAGGCCGCGCGACGCTGGGCTGTGCTGACCCTGGCCTCACTCTTCCTGGCCGTCGGCACTGCTTGGGCCGTCCATCGCGATTTGGCGTCGATCCCGAAACGGTTCCGCCCCCTCACTCGGCCGCATCACACCGCCAACAACGCTCACAACGCTCACAACGCTCACACGGACGCGCCGACCGATGACCAGTCCGATGCTCAGTTCGATGCTCAGTCGCAGACGAACGCCAACTTGAGTTCGAGCGATTCGGCCGAAGCCGGCACGGATTCGGACTTACCGAATCGGCCGTCGGCGGCTGAGCCTTCCACCGACTCGCCGCTGACAGCCGACGCTGTTGCCACAGACGCTGTCCATACGGGCTCGGTCGCAACTTACTCTTCGGGGTCAGCGGTGGCCAGTGTTTCAGCAGCATCAGAAGTGGCTGCGGGGGTGGCCGGGCGAGCGGCGTCGGTTGGTGAATGGGCCGTGGGTCGGGAGATGGTGGAGCCATCAGCGGGTATTGAGAGACTGGGCCATGAGAGCGGGTCTGGGTGGGGAGTCACGTCGAGCGTGCGAGACGGGCTGGGCGTGGGCTTAGTGACGAATCGGGGTCGGTGGTCGGGATCGGCCACATCGGAGCTGGGGCGGTTTTCAGAGCTGGGGCGGTTGTCGGAGGGTGAGGCTTGGCGTCGTGACGGACGAAGGTTGGCGGCGTCACCGAGTTGGTGGCAGAGCGGTTCTCGGCCGGGCCGAGCGGTCTGGCAGTCGCCGCCGCCTCCGTCGATGTTGCATTTGCCATCGCGTCAGAATTTTCCGCCGATGGTCCCCGAGTGGCAGGGCCCGGCGACGTCTCAGATGGGCGTGGTGAGTGGCCAGCAGGGCTTACCGACGCCGAAGTTTCCGCCGTTACCGACGGCTCCGGCCTGGGTTCAACCCCTGCTGCAGGACGGTTTGCCCACCCCCTAGACCACGCCGGAGGTCGCACCTACCTCACCGGAGGTCGCACGTACCTCCGTTGAGGTACGTGCGACCTCGGTTATTTACCCAGCTTGCCAGTGAGGTAGGAGATGGCCTTGTCGAGCTGCGGGTCGGCCACCCGGTCCGACTCGGCCTCCCGGGTACCCTGGCCGCGGTCCTTGCCGGTCCCGGCCGGCGTTCCGTGGGAAATGTCCCGCGATTTGCGCCATTCCAGCCACCGGACCTGCTCGCCCGGACGCATCATTACGTCAAAACCGTCGTTCGGCCGCACGCCCCATTCGTCCGTCTCGGTGGCGTTGGCAAATCGATGAATGTTCTTGCCGCTCGGCCGCAAGTAACTGGCCGTCGTCAACTTGATTGCGCCTCGCCCCCCCTCCAGCTCGACCAAGTTCTGCACACTCCCCTTGCCCCACGTCCGCTCGCCAATCACCACCGCTCGGTCGTGATCCTGCAGCGACGCCGCGACAATCTCGCTCGCGCTTGCACTGTAGTGGTTCACCAGCACGGCCATCGGAAAACCGTCAAAGGTACCCTCCCGCCGCGCTTCCCAAATCCGCTTGGCGACATTGCGCCCCTCAGCACTCACAATCACGCCCGATTCCAAGAACAGGTCGGCCGTCTCGACAGCCGAATTCAGAATCCCGCCGGGGTTGAAACGCAGGTCGAGGACCAGACCGGCCATCTGCTGCTTCTTCAGCTGCTCCAGGGCTCGCTGCAGCTCTTCCGGAGTGTGGTCGGCGAATGCTGAAATTCGGACATACCCCAGCTTCCGCCGCGGATCGCAGAAGAAATCCCAAGAGTCGTCGGGCTGACGGGCGTAACCCAGCACCGTCTCTACCCGCACCTCACCCCGCTCGATCGGAATGTCGATCGGATTGGGCTCAGTCGCTCGCGTAACAGTCACGACCACCTTGGAGCCCGGGGGCCCCTGGAGACGGCGAATGACGTCCGACAGCACGACTTCCTTCAACTCCTCGCCGTCGACCTTCACAATCATGTCACCGGCCAGAACCCCGGCTCGATAGGCAGGACTGCCGATCAGCGGGCTGATGACGCGAATTCGCTGAGTCTGGGGGTCGACAGCGATCTGGACCCCAATCCCCTCGAACTTGTTTTTGACTTCCTTCTGAAAGCCCTCGACCTGATCTTCGGGGATGAAATCCGAATACTCGTCGAGCTTCGACAGCACGCCATTGATGGCCGCTTCCATCAGCTCCTTGCGGCTGATTTCGCGAACATAGTTCCGCTCGACTTGATCCACCGCATCGGCGAAGTCCCGCAGCAGCTGATAGTACTCATCCGCGGCTGCTTGCGTCGCCGGATCGATGACAGTGGCGGTCACCGGGACATCCTCGGACGGATCACCGTCCGCGGGCTTTCCCTCGGCCAGTTCGCTCGCGGCCTGAGCCGTTTCGGGCCCCGGAGCGGCCGGGATCTCGTCACCCGACGCCGCCGGAATCTTTTCCGGTTCGTCGGCCCACACCGGGTTCAGTCCCCCGGCCCCGGTGAGACAAACCACGATCGTTGCCAGCAGGCTCATTCGCCAGTTTCGCCAACTTGTCGCCGCATTCCATTGGCCATGCATCATCAAGCTCCTCCTCTTGCCGTATCCTACCCCAACCACCGCAGTTGTGAAATTCCATCCTGAGGCATCTCGAGCCTGAGAAAACTTGCGGCCATTCGAGGGGCTCTCAGCGCCCGGCGATCTGTTCGACCACGGTCTGCCCGATCTGTAACGACGCGGTGGCGGCCGGCGAGGGGGCATTGAGGACGTGGATGACGCGGTCGGTGGAGTGAATCAGAAAGTCATCTTCGAGCTTGCCGTTGGGATGCAACACCTGAGCGCGGATTCCGGGTTCGGTGGTGACGAGCTGATTCGCAGTGATGTCGGGGACGAGCCGCTGCAGCGCCTTCACGAACGCCCGACGGCTGAACGACCGCCAGATCTCACCCATGCCCATCCGCCAGTGCTGGGCGGCCAGCTTCCAGAACCCGAAGTAACTCAAACTGTCCCACGCGTCGCGCGGATTGAAGGCGATTTTGCTGTAACCTTCCCGAGCCAGGGCCAGCACGGCATTTGGACCACATTCGACCGACCCATCGATCATCCGCGTGAAGTGGACTCCCAGGAACGGGAACGCCGGGTCGGGTACGGGATAGATCAAGCCGCGACAGAGATGGTAGGCAGACGGTTTGAGCAGATAATACTCGCCCTTGAACGGGACGATTCGCGAGCTCGGCCGGTCCCCCAAGACTCGAGCCACACGGTCCGACTGCAGGCCCGTGCAATTGACCACCAGCTGAGCATGCACGGTGGCTGCCGACGTATCGAGTACGGCGGCGAACGAGTCGGCTCGAAAGGATCGCACCGGGCTGTTCAGCAGCACCTGTCCACCGGCGGCCTCGATCACCTCGACCAGCTTCTCGCACACCTGCTGGTAGTCGACGATGCCCGTCTCAGGAACATGAATGGCCTTGATCCCTGCCGCATGCGGTTCCAGCTCACGCAGACGGGGCACATCGATCAACTCGCACCGCACGCCATTCTGCTGACCTCGCTGGTAAATCATCTCCAGCCGCGGCAGCTCCGCTTCGCTGGTCGCCACGATCACCTTGCCGCACAGGTCGAACGGGACTCCGTGCTCGGCACAGAACTCCTGCATCGCTTGCTTGCCCAGGCGGCAGTTGATGGCCTTGAGCGATCCGGGGCGGTAATAGATCCCCGAGTGGAGGACTCCTGAGTTGTGACCGGTCTGGTGCCGACCGACACAGGACTCTTTTTCCAGCACTACGACCCGTCGCCCGGGAAACTTCTGCTGGTACCGATAAGCGGTTGCCAGTCCGACGACACCACCTCCCACCACGGCCAGATCGACACGTTCCATCGTTGCTGCTTGACCTCCTTCGGTTGGATTATTGCTGAGCCAATCCGGCCATCAGGTTGCGTAGCGACATGGCTCCCATCGCCTCGCGAGTCTGCCGCGTCGCACTCCCCAGATGAGGCGTCAGAAAAACGTTGGGCATTTCACGCAGCGGATGCCGTTCCGGCAGCGGCTCTGGTTCGGTCACATCGAGTGCCGCGCCGGCGATCCAGCCCGCTGACAGGGCTTCCATGAGGGCAGCCGTATCGACAATCGCTCCGCGTGCCACATTGATCAGCTGAGCCGTCGGCTTCATCCGCTGCAGTTCGGCACGACCGATCAGGCCTCGCGTTTCTTCGGTCAGCGGCAGCGTCAGCATCACGAAATCGGATTCACTCAGCAGTTGATCGAGCGTCATGTATTCCAGTTCCGTACCAGCCTCGGCCGAGCGACGTCGATTGTGGTAAATCGTCCGCATGCCAAACGCCTGAGCTCGCCGAGCCACCCGACCGCCGATGCGTCCGAGCCCGACGATGCCCAGCGTCTGGTGTTCGAGATCCGAACCCAGCTGAACTTGCGGCGGTCCAGCGAACCACTGGGCGTAATACCGCGTCATGGCCGCGAGATTTCGGGCCGCGGCCAGCAGCAGCGTCATCGCCAGATCGGCCACGGCGCCATCCAACACTCCGGGCGTGTTGCTGACCGTGATGCCCCGCTCTCGAGCGGCTGCCACGTCGATGTGATCGATGCCGACTCCGAAGTTGCTGATCGTACGCAGCTGCGGCAAGCGATCCATCATGCGGCCGTCGACCAGCGGATGTCCGTAGGTGAAGATCCCTCGCACGTCGCCATATTCGGCCGGCGGTTCGTCGCACCACGGCACCAGTTCCACCGCTTCGGCCAGCTGTCGGCTGAGCGAATCGAGCTGGACCGAGTCCGCCATGACTCGGTCAATGTGAGCTGGCATAGACATCGTTAGCGGCTGCGACACCGGCTCCGTGCTCGAACTCGTATCCCTGTTCGGCCAATAGCTGTTCGAGCGCCGCCAGACAGACGAGAACGTTCGCGGGACGCGAACCGTGCCCCATCAGGCCGATGCGCCAGACTTTACCCTTGAACGCTCCGAGCCCGCCGCCGATTTCGATACCGAACCGGTTCAGCAGGTGGCTGCGAACCCATGCATCGTCGATACCATCGGGGACACGAACGGCGTTGAGCGTCGGCAACTGGTGACCTTCCTGCGCCGAGTAGCCGATGCCGATCGCGGCCAGACCGGCCTTCAGTGCCCGATGATTGAGCTCGTGGCGCTGAAAACACGACTCGAGCCCTTCCTCGAGAATGATCGCCAGCGCTTCGTACAGCCCGTACGTCATGTTGATCGGCGCGGTGTGGTGGTAGACCCGATCTTCGTTCCAGTAAGCAGCCAGCAGCGACACGTCGAGGTACCAGCTCTGAACTTTTGTCTTGCGAGCCAGAATCCGCTCGACCGCTCGCGGGCTGAACGTAATCGGTGCCAGCCCCGGAGGACAGCTCAGACACTTCTGCGAACCGGAATAGACGACATCGGCCTTCCAGCGATCGGTTTCGACGGCGATACCGCCGAGCGACGTGACGGCGTCGACGGCCAGCATGGCGCCCGAGTCGTGGACCAGGGAGGCGATCTTGTCGATCGGCTGCCAGGCCCCGGTCGATGTCTCGGCCATCACAATCCCCACCACTTTGGGCCGGACGCTCGCGAGGACAGGCTCCAGATCCGAGGTCGTAAAGACTTCGCCCCACGGCCGCTCGACGACCGTCACCTGGGCACCACAGCGTCGAGCGACTTCGGCCATCCGGGCACCGAAGACGCCGTTCACGCAGACGACGACAGGATCGCCCGGTTCGACGAGATTGACGACGGCCGCTTCCATACCGGCTGAGCCCGTACCGCTGACCGCAAACGTCATGGGATTTTGCGTTCGGAAGACGGTTCGGAGCTGCTGTTGGAGCCCGTTCATCAGGTGGAGGTAGTAGGGATCGAGATGTCCTACAGTCGGCTTGGCCATGGCCTGCAGGACGCGGGGATGGATGGCGCTAGGACCGGGTCCCAGCAGGAGTCGGATGGGCGGGTCCAGGGGCCCACAGGCCGTGGTATCAGCGGACATGGCAGCAGCGTTCTCCGTCACGGGAACCAGGGGCCGCAGGGAGGGTCGGAAACGGGGCCCGAGGCGGCTGGCCCGACTGGCCCGAACCCGACGTTCAACAGCCCCACGTTGTAACCGCGCGGCGGAATAAAATCCAGCCGCAGAAAAGCCCGACCGCTGACCGAGGTGAACATGCGGGCCTCGACCTTTGTCCGGGTATGGCATACAGTCATTCATTAGAAAGAGAACCCTTGGCTACCACCGCCGTATGCTTTGAGGCCCCGTTGTCCCCTTCGTACCGCCAGCTTCTGCTCTGGGCCATGGCGTGCCAGACCTCCTTCGTGATGGCCAACACGCTGCTGACTCACTTCAATCGGTGGATCGAGTTTCTCGGTGGCGACGTCAAGATGGCCGGCTGGATCATGGGCACGGGCCCGGTCCTCGGCCTGCTCGCCCGTCCGTGGGTCGGCCAATGGATCAATCGATGGGGCGCGACTCGAGTGTGGCTGGTCGGCTACGCGGTCTTCGCGGCTGGCATTGGCGGCAACCTGGTCTACCCAACGCTGACAGCCTTGTTTGCCTACCGCGCGGCCCTCGTGTTGGGCTCGGCCCTGGTCTTCACCAGCAGTCTGACCTATATCACACTGGCCGCGCCGCCGGACCGCCGCACCGAGGCGATCGGATTGCTCGGCGCCGGCGGGTTCATTGGCATGATCGCCGGCCCGTCGCTCGGTGATTGGATACTCGGCCCGCCACCCCGCTCGGCCGACGACTTCTATCGACTCTTCATGACCGCGCTGGTCATCCTGACGATCGCCACACTGGGCATGCGATTCCTGCAGACGCCCATGCACGAGACTCGCGTGTCGGCCCCGGCTCGCCTGTCGGACTTTGTGCGGACCAGCCGACAGTACTGGCCGGGTTCGATCCTGGTGACGAACCTGGTCTTCGGCCTGTGCATGGCGGTGCCGTTCGTGTTTCTGGCCAGCTACGTCGACGCCTACAAGATCCGAGTCGGTTCGCTGCCAGCCATCTCCATCTTCTTCTGGGGATATGCCGGCTGGGGTCTGTTTGTGCGCATCACATCCGCCCGCGTGGCCGACCGCTGGTGTCGCCGGCGCGTCCTGATCTGGGGGCTGGTCCTGATGGGATTGGGAATGCTGAGTTACCTCTGGGTCCCGACCGGCGACAGCTGGCGATTGCTGATCCCCGCTCTGGTCTGCGGCACCGCGCACGCCGTCGTCTTTCACACGATGGTGTCGCTGTCGATCGAACCGTTTGCGGATGAGGTCCGCGGCACGGGCTCAGCCCTCTCGCTGATGACTCAGGATCTGGGCATGATCGGCGGCGCGCCCATCTTGGGGCAGATCGCCGCGGCCTGGGGTTTCAACGCCCTCTTTGTCACCGTGGCCATCGCCTGCCTGGCGGCGGCCGCGGTGTATGGCTGGAGCACGTTTCTGTTCGAATCGCAAAGCCGCACCGCCGGTTAGAGGGACGGCTTGGGCTGAGCCACCGCCGGGCGACACGGTACGACGCCGCGCGTCTTCAGCTTGCGACGGTAGACCTTGCCGCCACAGGTTGCATAGAGCGTGTCGAGTTCCGGTCCTCCGAACGCCACATTCGATAACCACTCGTCGCTGGGCTTCTCCAGGATCAAATTGACGCGGCCCAGCTGATCGAGCACCTGCACGCCCACCTTAGTGGCCACATACAGCCGCCCGGCCTCGTCCATCGCCATGCCGTCCGCGCCGCTTTCGCCACTATCGTCCGGCAAATGCAGATGCCCGTATTCCTGCCGGTATGCCAACGTACCGTCAGGCTGAATCCGAAAGACGTAAATGAATCGGCCGCTCGTGTTGGCCACATACAGCTGGGATTGGTCAGCCGAAGTGATCACACCGTTCGGGAAGCCGATCCCTTCATCCACCACCCGCGCCCCTTCCTGATCGACGCGCCAGACCTTATGGTTCTTCGGGTCGGTGTAGAAACCACCCATGCCGTGGGATACGAGGTCATTGCCGGGCGATTTTTCCAGCAGCACTTCTTCTTTGCCCGACGAATCGTAGCGAACGATCCGATCGGTGCCGCTCTGGATGGCATACAGATAATCGTCGGCCCCGAAAGCCAGTCCGTTCACACCTGGACTGTTCGCCACAAACTCGCTGACCTTCCCTTCCAAGTCGATGCGATGGATCTTCCCTTTGGGCACATCACTGAAGAAGACCTCACCCCGCGAATTCGTGGCCGGGCCTTCCGTAAAGCCGTGCCCTTCGCTGACCAGCTGCCAGTTCTCGCCCGGGATCACCAGATCGACGCGACGTTCGGCGGCCTTCCCCGGCTCAATCGGCTTCGGATAATCTCGCCACAGCCACCGCAGCGCCTCCGGCATGATGGCCGCTCCCTGCTTGCCGTTATGCCCCCCTTCGCCCCACATATGATGCACGTCGTAGCCCGCATACTGGAGCGCCGAGAGCATCGATTGATTGGCCATCCACCAGTCGCCGGCGTAGATGTTCAGGTCGTGGTTGCCGTCCTGCAGAAAGACGCGAATCGGCTTGTTCTCAACTTTGCGGACCAGCGTCGGATAGGCATCTCCGCCGCGCAGTCCGACGAACGTGCCGATCGTGCTGAGCACTCGGCGGAACTGATCAGGCCGTTCCCAGGCGACCGTAAATGCACAGACGCCTCCCGAACTGGCCCCAGCGATCGACCGGTCGTTCGGATCTGAACTGATGTTGTATTGTTTGGCGACTTCCGGCAGCAGCTCTTCGATCAGAAATCGGGCGTAGCGAGGGCCCATACCGTCGTATTCGAAGCTGCGGTTGAATCGCGGCTGAGCTGTCTCGGTCAGAGCGGGCACCACGCCTGGATCGACGAACAAGCCGATCGTCACCGGCATCTGTTTTTGATGGATCAGGTTGTCCATCACCACCGGCAGTCGCCATTCTTGAGCGCGATTCAGGCCATCCTGAACGACCATCAGACAGGCCGGTTGGCTGGCGTCATATTGAGCCGGCACATAGAGCCAGTACTTGCGCTCGGTGCCGGGAAAGATTTTGCTGGACCAGTTGAATGGCCCGAGCACCGCCCCCTCGGGCACCCCCGCCTGACGTTCGGCCTCCGGTGGCACAGGATACTGTTCTTCCTGAGCCACACACGGCGCGGCCATCAGGGTCGCGACGCCGAGGACTGCCGACACGATCCCCCGGTTCATCCATCCCGTGGCCATCGAAACCATCACCGCCCGCGCTCGTCGCAACATGTCACCGCCCCCCTTGATTCATCAGTTGCTCAATCTCGTCCGCCTCAACCGGGATGTCGTGCATCAAGTCGGCTGGCCCGTTTTCAGTCACCAGGATGTCGTTCTCCAAACGGATACCGAACCCTTCCTCCCGAATGTAGATGCCCGGTTCACAAGTCAGCACCCAGCCAATCTGCACAGGCTGACCGGGAACGGAAACGTCGTGGACGTCGATCCCCAGCGAATGGGCCACGCCGTGCATGAAGTATTTGCGCAGTGCCGGGTTCTCCGGATCCTGCTGAGCGATCATCTGCGGGGTGAGCAGGCCGAGTCGGAGGAGCTCTTCTTCGATCAGCTTTTCCGTCAACAATCGCAGATCTCGCACCAGCACGCCGGGACGCATCGCCTCGATGACCGACCTCATGGTCCGCAGCACGGCGTCGTAAACCAGCCGCTGTCGGGGCGTAAAGCGACCGTTGACGGGGATAGTGCGCGTCATGTCGGACATGTAGTAGTTCAGTCCGCAGCCGACGTCGAGCAGCACGAGCTGGCCGTCTTCGCAAGTCTGATCGTTCTGGCCGTAATGGAGGACGCAACTGTTAGCCCCGGCGGCAATGATGGGCGGATACGCGAAGAATCCCTTACGTCGAATGAACTCGTAGGCGAACTCAGCTTCGATTTCCGTTTCATTCACTCCCGGCCGGACCATCTTCAAGACCCGCTGGAACCCGTCGCGAGTTATACCGCAGGCCTCGCGGATCATAGCAACTTCAGCGGCCGATTTGACCACTCGCAGCTCGCGCATGATCGGCGCCAGGCGGCGATATTGATGGAGCGGAAAGCGGCGTTGGCAATCGGCGATGAACCGCGCGTCCCGTGATTGCACCTCCACTACCGCCCGCGGATGCTCGTTCGAGTTCAAGTAGACCGAGTCGCTTTCGCACATCAGCTGGTGCAGCACCGTCGGGAATTCGCTCAGCCACCGGATCTGCTTGACCCCCGAGATCTGAATCGCCTCGGCCTTGCTGAGCTTATGGCCTTCCCAGATCAACAAGTGCTCGTTCGGTTCCCGCAGAAAAAGCACTTCACGAAGCTTCTCGTCGAAGGCGTTCGGCGCGAGGAGCAGAATCGATTCTTCCTGACCAATGCCCGACAGGTAGAAGAGATCGGCGTTCTGGTGGTGGCCGAGCGTCCCGTCAGCGTTGGTCGGCATGATGTCGTTGGAATGGACGATCGCCAGGGCTCGTTCGCCCAATCGTTCGACCAGACGTCGGCGGTTTTCGACAAAGAGTTCAGCGGGAATCGGCACGGGTTTGATCACGGAGCTGTCTGCCTGTGTTTGAGTGCTGGCAACTAGGAAGTCTAAGTCAAGCGGTGAGCTAAACGATTATCAAATGCGAACTTGACCGGGCTCACTCCACTTCGCGTTTGGGTGTCCAGATTGCTATGACACTACAGCAAACAGGAGTGACTTTCCAGCAGGGAGCGGATCCGACAGCGGGTGCCGACAATTGAATGGCCATGAATCCCTAGGCTCATTTTATCCCGCCTCAAGAATCAGATCTTCCCGAGGGTGGCGACTGCCACTTCCCCACAATCGATGCTGCGAGCACCTTGGCAATTGCCATCTGATCTTCTTTGGCAACTGGGAAGCCACATATATTGGCGTGGTTCGGATTCGTGGGCAGGATAGGGTCGGCCACAACGTCGAGTCCGTCGAACCGGCAACTTGCGGCCCGAATATTGGCCAATCCGTAAAGCTTCCTGTTTCGCGCGCTGGCAACGCCAAATCCGACCTGCCAGTTTTTGCGGCGGTCGCCTCGCGGTGGCGATTCACGGACAACTCGGTCAGCCTGTAGGGCATGAAGAGCTTGTGCCTTACCGTGCCGTCGGCCCGTTTCTCATCATCATAAACGATGAATCTCGCCAACAATTCGTTATCCGCCACCGGCGGCACATACAACGGATCAATCATCCCTCGAAGACCCTTGCGATCTGGTCAAGTATGGTCGGCGGAACACGATCAGTATACCGCACTACTCCACGAGGCGATTCGGTTCCAATCAATGCTGCCCAATGCAGGCGACCACCTGGCGCTACGCTGACTGAAAGCACTCGACGGGGACTGCGGTACCATTCAAGGTTGATATTGCCGTCGGACTCCCCGGACACTTGTGGCTGAGGAAATGCTAGTGGCAACTGGCGGATGAAACGAATCGCGAGATCTCTAACATCGCCTGAGATTGCCACCCCGCCGTCAACTGGCAATCCAGTTTGGTCGGTGGCCTGAGAGATGTGGTAGACCGCCTCGATGGCATCCTGACGAGACATTGTCACCGAACGATTGAATCGATCGAGAATCTCGCCGCGAGTCCGCTCAATCAATCGCGCTGCATCACTCGCCCCGACATAGACTGTTGACATGACCTGCTCCGGCTATTTGAACCGCTTTCCAGCGTCCTTCATGACCGAAAAAAACACTTTATTCTTGATGTATCGCAATTCATCCAGCTTCATTCCGATCTCGTCGAACGACACAGCCACGATTGTGGATACGTCGATGTCCACGATCAGCATTCGCTTACTGCCGGATTTTTCCGCAGCGGGCTGCATAGCCCGAATCAAACGAAGTTCGTAAGGATAGCCCTTAAGCGGAATCGTGTCTTGATGAATAAATGACTCGGAAAGCAACCCCAAATTCTTCAACGGAGAAATCGCATGTGGAATGAACTTTGACGGCGGTTCATCCGACTTCAAGGGAATCTGCGAAATAAATCGCACGCCGATACTTTCGACGATCTCCGGCTTACCCAAATCACGGTAAAGCCCCCAAAACGCCATCACGACGTCTAAAAGCCGTTCCCAGCTCTCATACGGTTGCAGGCGACTCACAGCCAGTCCATTACGCTTCCACTGACAGATATACTTCGTGTCGCCAGAAGTCACACTGTATCCGTCCCATTGGAATCGGTGGAGCATCTCGACTTTACCATCCGAGTCACTGCGGATTCCGGTTTCGTGCTGCATTTGTTCGTTGATCTCACAACCAACAAATCCTTTGACCAGATCCTCTCTGAGACGCTGCTGATCGAATGGAATCGACGGAGGCGCATTAAAAGCGATCACCGCCTCCACAATTGGTGCATGATCGAGTGCGGGAAACTTCTCGTCCACGGAGATTCGGAAATCGGGAACGACCATCTTCAGCTGCCACGAGCCCTTTGCCGTTTAGTTGCTTCTGTGATACCAAGAATTAGCCAATTGACTGCCGATATGCTTAGTCTAACAAACCACCCCAGACGGCGATAGTCACAAGAGGGGTCCGATAGATTGCACCAGGAGGGCCTAATTCAGATCTTGCTGTGGACCGGCCACTTACGAGATTTGGCGAGACGAATCGTTTCCTGCAGAGGAGGATAAGGACGGGGCATTATCACTTCGATGATTGCGTCTCGGCGCCTCGATTTCACTCCAGATCCAGCGACAAGTCGGGTTGGTTAGGGGAGTTTTTTTCGCGAGTTGGCCGCCCCGGCGGGACGACGCCGCGGAATCCGATCCGCCTGCCCCGTCATCTCCCACAGAAATCGGCTCGGCTCCGTCGGCCGAGGCTTGCCCCATTTCAATCGGCTGCGAGCCATGGACAGAGTCAGCCGCAGCTGAGCCCGCGTGATGCCGACGTAACACAACCGCCGCTCCTCGTCGATCGCCCGCCCTTCTTCCTTGACCGATCGCTTGTGCGGCAGGATCCCTTCTTCAAGCCCCACCAGGTAGACGTGAGGAAACTCCAGACCTTTGGCACTGTGCAACGTCATCAACGCGACGGCATTGCGAGAGAGTTTTTTCTCCTTGCCACTCTCAAACTCGCGTCCCTGCAGCGACATCTGATCGAGAAACTCGCGGAGACTCGGTCGCTTCGTCTGAGTTTCATAGGCCCCCAGCGCGTTGACCAGTTCCTCCACCGTGTCCCACCGCGTCTGCCGCTCCAGATCGTCCTCATAGCACCGAGAAATCTCGGCCCGGTAGTCGATCTCGTTCAGCAGCTGCCCGACCAACTCAGAGAGCCCTCCCCTGGCCGAACGTTGGTGAAACGCTTGGACCACCGAGCGGAATTTCTGGACGGCGGCGGCGGCCGTACCGGCCACCTCCGGATGCTCCTCAATCGTCTTCCACAAACTCTGCCCGGCCGCCGTGGCGTGAGCAATCAGCTGGTCGACTGATTTGGCTCCGATTCCGCGCGGTGGCGTATTGATCACCCGCCGCAAAGCCGTCTCGTCGTGCGGATGGTCGATCACCCGCAGGAACGACATCGTGTCCTTGACTTCCTTCCGATCAAAGAACGAAGTGGCTCCGATCAGGACATATGGCACTCCCACTCGGCGAAACTCCGCCTCAAACGCCCGCGGCTGTTCGTTGGTCCGGAACAGCACCGCAATATCACGCGGTTCGACGTGATTCCTCAACTGGATCTGAATATCCTGCACGGTGTGCTTGACTTCGTCCGTCTCCGTCTCGAATTGCTTGATCTGCGGCCGCTCACCCCCCTGACTCACGGCAATCAGTGTCTTGTCGTGCCGCACCTGATTGAACTGAATCAGACGATTGGCCAGCCCGAGAATCTGAGCGGTGGAACGGTAGTTTTCCTCCAGCCGCACGACCTTGGCGTCCGGCCAGTCCTCACGGAACCGCAGAATGTGCTCCAC
Source organism: Pirellulales bacterium (assembly GCA_046349895.1). GTDB lineage: Bacteria > Planctomycetota > Planctomycetia > Pirellulales > Pirellulaceae > JAXMBJ01. The sequence goes on from JAXMBJ010000006.1 coordinate 927,755, forward strand.
CTCCGCGCCCCGCCAGCCATAAATCGACTGATCGTCGTCCCCCACCACACACAGGTTGCGGTGCCGATCGGCCAGCGCCTTGACGATCCGATACTGGCTGGCGTTCGTGTCCTGATACTCGTCGATCAGAATATGGTCGAAACGGCCCGCTTCCGCGTCACGTGCCGCAGGGTGCCCCGTAAAGAGATCCTCGGTGCACAACAGCAGATCGTCAAAATCGACACCCCCCGCCCGCTTGAGCGCGTCCTGGTACCGGCGATAGCCACTGGCTGCCAGATGAGCCCGATCGGAGTCCGCGACCATCGACGCCTGAGCGGGCCGCAAACCGCGCGACTTCCAGAAACTGATCTGATACAACAGATCGCTCGGCCCCAACATCGCCGTCGACGCTTTCAACTCCCGCAATACCTCGCGCGCTATCGTCTCCTGCTCGCCCGCATCGAAAATCGCGAACTTCTCCGGATAGCCCAGCAACCTGATGTGCCGACGGAGTACGCGGACGCACAACGAGTGAAACGTGGAGACTTCGGGCTTGGGGTCCTGGCGACGGCCCAATAGCTCTGACACCCGCTGACGCATCTCGCTGGCAGCCTTGTTGGTGAACGTCACCGCCAGAATCCGATCGGGAGCGATACCCAATTCGATCAGCCGCGCGATGCGGAACGTCACCACTCGCGTCTTGCCGGTCCCCGCGCCGGCCAGCACCAGCAGAGGTCCGCGAGTCGTTTCTACTGCCGTCCGTTGAGCCGCGTTGAGCGCCGCCATGCTGGGGGGTCCCTCTCCCTCATCCACCACCTGACTACGTTCCGGATCGTAAACGCGACGACTCAGCCCGCCAAGGGGCCTGCGCCAACTACGCCGCAGCCCCCCCACCTGCGAGCCGCAGGGCCCCCCAGTGCCCTCGATCCGCCCGAGAGGTGACCCGAGCTAACCCACTCGGCCCGAATTCTCGTCGTGACTGGCGGATTCGGACCCGCGCTCAGGCTCTACCTGTCAGATTCATCACCGGCGTGGTGGACCATCCTACTTGCTGAAGGATTTCTGAAATGTCTCTCTTGAATTCCCGTCGTTTCGCATTGCTGCGAGCCGTCGCCAGTCGGCAGACCTGGCTGGCCGCCGCCCTCGCACTCAGTACCGCCTCTGGAGGCCTGCCGGCCTGGGGCGGGTCGATCTTCGGCACGCTGTCGAACTTCGACATCTACAACACCACCCCGGAACCGAGTGAAGGGGCCGAAATCGAACTCGAGGGCGTCCACCCCGAGGATATCGGCGGCTTCTTCCTGCCGCACTACGCGGACCGCTCGGTCGCCGAATACTTCAATGCTCAGAACCAATTTGCCGGCACCCGCGTTACCTACACCAACTACAACTTTGCCGAAGCACCCACTCCGGGCTCGCTGCTGCCGAACCCCAATCCGACCTCGACCAACGGTCACGAGCTGACTTACACCGCCGGCGGCGAACACTTCGGCTTCTGGTTCAACACCGCTCAGCCCTCCGCCACCCGCTTCTACTGGCTCAACAACGACAACGGCAACTACTCCCGTATCGGCAACCTGCCCGAAATCGTCCCCGGCCCGAACTGGAACTATGTGCCGCCCGCCAACCCAGGCGACGCTCCGGTGCTGCAGGCCGTAGTGAAAGTCCCCGAGCCGGCTGAACAGGAAGTGCAGAAACCCGACTCGACCTGGATGAAAGTCTACAAGACGACCCTCGACACCGTGCCGGATGACCTGCAGAACCTGCTGGAAAAACTGATCTCTGGCGATCCCAACGACCCGAACTACGCCAACATCGTCCCTCAAGGCGAAACCGAAACGGAAACCGAATGGGAACTGCTCGAAGGCGGTGCCAACCCCAAGGAGGCCGTTCAGGAAGTCGAACTGGAGGACAAGGACAAGGTCGTCATCCGGCGTTACGAGTTCTATCGATACATCGGCCCGGTCGACGATGAGAACGAACCGGTGTCGACGTGGGAGGAGCTCGGCAATCCCATCGACCCGGGCCTGGATGTCCTGGACGCGAGTGGCGCCGTGATTTTCAAGGCGGAACGTGGAGCATTCATTTCCGCGAACATGGTCGCGGCCGTGCTCGGTCAGCCAGTTCCCGAACCGTCGTCACTCGGCTTGGCGTTGATCGGACTGAGTGTCTTTGCTCTCGGACGCCGTAAACGGTAGTGCCAAACGAGCCAATTATCGACCGCGAATCGCCTGCAACGGATCAAGGCAGGCGATTCGCCAGGTCGACAGCAGCGAACCGATCAAGACCACGCAGAAGGCCAGCAGCACGCCCAGCCACACGGCCGACCACGGCCACGCTCCCTGCACTAGCCCCGACGTCGGGGGCCACCACGAGATGCCGGTGATCAGAACCAGTCCGGCCAGGGATCCAAACAACGACGCCATGCCGGCCAACATCAACGCTTCGATCGCGAACAACCGAGCCACGCGAGAGACTTTCCAGCCCATCGCTCGCAGCACACCAATCTCGGCCCCACGCTCGGCAATCGTCATGGCCATCGTATTGAAGACCCCCACGGCTCCGATCACGGTGGCGATCACGGTAATCACCCAAGCCGCCGAACGCGTGGCTCGAATCTGCTGCAGGTCGCCGACGAACTGTGCACAGGGCGTAGCAGCAATTTCAGAATCAAGCTGTTCAATCCGCCCCCGCAATCGCTCGACCGCCGCCGCATCTCCACGCGGTTTCGCCTGGACCACAAACCCCGTCGCTTGACCGGCTCGATCCATCTGAGCCTGCAGCTCGTCCATCAACATGAAGACTGCGCCGTTCTCGTAAACACTGAAGCTGTCGAAAACGCCGACGACCTGAAATGGCCGCGCGTAGATTTCGACCGTATCCCCCGGGCCCTTGTGCAGATTCTCAGCCAGGATCCTGCCCAGCATCACCTGGCCGCGGTCTCCCACCTGCAGCTTCCGGCCAGACACCAGCCTGACTCGGCGCAGCACGGGCGAATCGGGCTCCCAACCGTTGGCGATCACCATGAACAGACCGGCATCTTCAAAGGCAATCATGTCCATCAGGCCGGCAATGACCTCGTGAGTCTCGGGAAACTTCCGGATCTTGTCCGCCAGACTCAGCGGGATTCCCTTCGCGATCTGCGACATGCCACCGCGCCGCTGCACGACCAGGTCCGCCCCCTGGCTGGTATACAGCGACAGGAACGACTGCTGGGCTCCACGAGCGACTCCGACCAGCGCCACCACCGTGGCTACTGCCGCAGCGAGACCGACGACAGTCAGCACGGATCGGGCAGGTCGGCGGCAGAGATTTTTCCAGGCGATCGTGATCAGATTCATGGTTGGTTCGATCGCTGCGAAGGTTCCACCAGTCGCCCATCCTGCATCCAGACGATCCGTTCAGCCCGCTCGGCAACTTCGCGGCCATGGGTGATAACGACAAGCGTCACGCCCAGGTCCCGGTGCAGCGAATCGAACAGATCGAGAATGGCTCCACCGGCCACACTGTCAAGATTCCCTGTCGGTTCGTCGGCCAACAGCAACTCAGGCCGATTCGCCAATGCTCGCGCGATGGCGACCCGCTGGCGCTCACCAACCGACAGCTTGCGCGGACGATGATGCAGCCGGTGGGACAAGCCGACGCGGTTCAGCAGTTCGGTCGCCCGCTCCGTCCGCTCCCTCGCACTCAAGTCGCCCTCCAGCATCGGGATCTGCACGTTCTCCAGCGCCGTCAGCGTCGGCAGCAGATGAAACGACTGAAAGACAAACCCCAGGTGCCGGGATCGGAAACGATCGAGGTTCGGCATCTGCTGGAGCGATTCACCCCGAAAGAGGATTTCGCCGGCGTCGGGACGGTCGAGGCCCCCCATCAAGTTCAACAGCGTCGACTTGCCGCTGCCGCTGGGCCCCATGATGGCCACATACTGTCCGGGGAAAATATCGAGCGAAACATGGTCCAAGGCCAGCACTTCACCGTCCGGATAACGGCGAGTCACTCCAGCCACACGCATCAATGGCTCGTTCAACTCGGTCCCTCGCCCCGCCTGGTCATTCGTCATGAATTGCCTCCCGGGGCTGAATACTGGCCGACCAGAGTGCCGGGAAGAAGGCTCCGATCAAAGTGGCAAAAAGCCCGACCAGACTGCCAACGGTCACAGAGCCCAAAGGTAATCGCGAACCAACCATAGTGCGAGTCATCGGCAGCAATGCCAGACTGGCCGTGACGGCGGCGGCCAACAGAATCCCGATGATCGTCGCCGCACCCCACAGCACGATGGCTTCGCCCAAGACCATGCGCATCAGCCGGCGGCGCGGCCAGCCCAAGGCGCGCAGTACGCCAAACTCCGTCACTCGCTCCAACACCGACATCAACATCGTGTTCAGCATCCCGACAGCGGCGAGCAATGCCGCCAGGACCGAGGTTCCCAGCGCCATGGCGTTAAGCAGACGCGTTTCCGTGGCAGATGTGGTAAAGTCGCCAGTGGTCATCGCTCGGAAGCCCAGCGGATTGCCGGTCGGATCACGCAAGGCTTCCAGGGATCGACACAGCTCCTGCAACTGCTCGCCTCCCACGACCTCGGGTCCAGCATCAATGTAGATCTCCGACACCTGATCTTCTCGGCCGACGAGTCCCTGCAGATCGCTCAGCTTCATGGCTGCCGTGTTCGACTCGAGTGCGTCGACACCGCGATAGATGCCCACCACTCGAAACGATTCGCCTTCTACCTCGACGGTCTCTCCCACGCTCTTCTTCAGGGCATTAGCCAGCCCGGCACCGAGCATCAGTTCGCGGTCCAGGTTGACAGCCAACGCCCGCCCCGATTCGATCTGATATCCGCCGATGGAGAATCCGTTCGGATCGACGCCACGGATCGGGACGCCAATCGAACCTTGCGATCCGATCGTCAAAGACTCCATCAACCCGAGGTCAACGCGAGCGACATGCGGGACCTGTTTCAAACGATCGACCAACGCTCCCCGCAAACTGCTCGTCGCCCGCTCGGCCACTCCGGCCCGCACCAGGACAATGTCGATCCCCCGCTGACCATAAACCTGCAGTTGCGAATCGGCATATCCCCAGCCGACCGCGATCAGCGTAGCGGTAGCAGCAATCGACAGCGCCAGCCCGAACACGGTTAAACACGTTCGGGACGGACGGCGCAGGAGGTTGGTGAGCACGACCCAGGCAAACGACATCGATGGGCACCGGCTCCGACGGCACTGGTTGTCGGGCCAGCCGACTCAGCAGCCTCGGCCCGTTGGGTGCAGTCTAAACGGTCAGCCAGCACCTGACCCAGGCCACTTCCCGACCGTGCTCGTTCGTCGGCAACGCGACAGCACGAGGCTGCTAGCGGCCAGAAAATGATGGGCAACCGGCCGGCGGTGAGAAATTCCGCCCCGAGTGGGGGCGAAGGGACGGGAGTTGGTGTCGGGTGACCTTGTGATGCGTCGGCGGGGTCTGATAGACTCCCGCCCCGATCGCCGACGGGGGGGCCTCCCGCCAAACGGAAGTGGTGAGTGGCTAACGGCGCTGCGAATTCCGACGCACTTGCAACGTGTTGGCCGACAGTCGAACCGAAACAGCGGGCCGCCATGGGTCCCCTCACATCATGTGCCGTGCAAGCGAACCCCAACCGTGGGCTTCGCTGCGCGCCGACACGGACCGGGCCCTGGCCCATGTTGTTGGCCATCTGGATCGCAAGTCTGATTTCATCGGCAACTGGCTGCGTCCGTTTTTTGTCCCCTTTAACAGTCCACGGTGTCGGCGACCTGACGGCTCAAGTCATCACTCAGCCACCGAAATTACCGGTCACTCCCACGACCTTGCCTCAGGACCACCCGACACGGGACACCGTTGCGATTATTGACGTCGACGGAGTGCTGCTGGATCAGAACGCCTCGGGGCTCGGTTCCCGTGGCGAGAACGCTGTATCGCTGTTCCGCGAACGATTGGACGCGATCGAGCACGATGGTCGAGTGCGCGCGGTGGTGGTGCGAATCAATTCGCCGGGTGGGAGCGTGACGGCGACCGACATCATGTGGCGCGACTTGCATGCATTCCGACGTCGCACCACGCTGCCGGTGGTGGCGTGCCTGATGGACACCGGGACGGGCGGAGCCTATTACCTGGCTACGGCGGCAGACATGATTATCGCTCACCCGACAACCGTCACAGGAGCGATCGGGTGCATTTTGAACGTCTACAATCTGGAAGACATGATGGGCCAGTTCAACATCGTGGGGGTCCCGATCAAGGCGGGCAAGTACATCGATGTGGGATCGCCGATCAAGACGATGGACGAGGATTCGCGGCGGATGCTGCAGCAGATGGCTGACGAATTCCACCGTCGGTTCAAGCAGGTCGTAGTGAAATCGCGTTCTCAAGTCGACGCCCGTCTCGAAACGACGTTTGACGGCCGAGTCTTCTCGGCGTCACAGGCGTTGGAACTGGGTTTGATCGACGAGATTGGCTATCTCGATCACGCCGTCGCTCATGCCCGCCGCCTGGCCGGCTGTCCCCAGGCCTCGGTGATCTTCTTCCGCCGCCCGGACGATCCGGCCGGCTCACGCTACTCGGTCACACCCAACATCCCGCTGCAGGACAAAATCTTGCCGGTCAATGTTCCCGGTTTGAACCGATCTCGACTCCCCAGCTTCCTGTATATTTGGGGAGTGGAACCGACAGCCGAGCCGGGCAGCGCGCCGTGACCATCGGCTATCCAGCCCCGGTTTCGATTTTGCCGACCATGAACAGAGGCTCGAATTCGCATGCGACACTTGCCGTTTGTTCTGAACGCGATGACGATCGTGAGCTGGCTTGCCATGTCTCTTTCACCTGGAGTCGTGCGAGCGGCTGAAGATGAAAACGGTCTGCTGGCAGAACTATTGAAGTCCGGGGTTCAGGTCTCGCCGCGGGTCACCGTCCGTTTGCCGTCGCCTACCCTGCACGAAGGAATGACGGCTCAGCAGCAGCGGCGAGCCATTGAGTCGGTGGCAGGAGACCGTTACAGCTGGGAGGCACTGACTCGCAAGTCGGCGGTGGCTCCGTTCGTGCTCAAGGTGACCAGCAACGACGACGACCCGACCGTATCAGCCCGTCAGATCGACTTGTGGTTCGTCGCTTACGGCAAGCTGGAATCGCTGCAGGGCGAGCAGTTTCTGACCGACCAACTCGGCTCGCTCGAGGACGACGAGAATGAGGCGACGGCGGTGCTGCTGACCGGTGAAGCACTGACACGACGCAAATTGCCGGTTCCCGTGGCCTCGTCGGACCCTCGATTCATCTCAGCCAAAGTGACTCTGCTGGAAAAAGTGCAGATCCAAGCGACGACCCGCACCGTGGCCACTTCGGGACAGAACCACGTATTGGCCGCGTCGGTACTGGCCGCTGAGTTTCAAAAGGACGCCGAATCGCCGAACGTCTGGCGCCCGCTGGTGCGAGATGCAAGTGGCAAGTCGACGCCCGGCAAGGCGCAGCCGTACGACGGGCTCGCATCCTACCTGCAGGCAACTCGGCTCCAGGAACCCTCCGGTGCGATGTTGCTGGAATACCACCTGGTCTTCGCCGAACCGCGTGGTTGGTTCAACGGTTCGAATCTACTCAGATCCAAGCTCCCCATCGTCAGCCAGAACCTGGTCCGTCAGATCCGCCGCAAGCTGGCCGAACCCGACCGAGCTCGGTAAGTCGGGAAGATGGCAACATAACTCGGGCATGCATGAGTAACCCGTGAGTGCGTTGACCACGACGGGGAGCGGATCGGCGAATATTTCGTCCAGGATGAGTTCACCGGTCCGTGTGGGAGCAAACGCGAGGTGCTCGTGAGGCGGTTCGAACTTCGTCGTGATGCCTGGCCGATCGCCCCGCGGATCGACGCGGTACCAGCCAAAATCATCCAGCCAGATGGCGTTCAGTCCGTGCAGGCAGAAAGCGTCGCCATCATCGTCGATCGCCAATCGTTGGTAGACGAGCCCGCAGGGAATCTTGTTGGCACGCAGAATGGCTGCCAGCAGGTGGCTCTTCGCATAACAGAGCCCCGTTTGGTAGCGCAGGGTATCGGAGGCCGAGAGGGTTACCTGCTGATCTCCATGATCGACGCTGTGCCGGATGCTGTCCCGCACCCAGTAGAATGACCGCGCGGCGATCTCCAGCGGCCCCCCTTCGGCGCCGAGTTCCGCGGCCAGCGCGCCGACTTCCGCGTCGTGAAAGTCGATCACGCTGGTCGATCGCAGGTAACTGCTCCAATTCGGCTCCACCATCACGCTTATCCCCTTAGCCTCCCAACCGCCGGCCAGACATCGCAGCTCAGTCCAATGCTCCGTCACTTTCGCCGCCACTGCTTCGCCTTCCTTCCGCAGCGTCCGCGTCTTCCGTGGTGGTCCGCATCCTCAATCGGTGCTCATTCCACGACAGCCGTGACGATCTGTCATCCGGTTGTCTAACTCTCCTGACGTTACGACTCGTTGACATGTCGGCCCGCGACATGTGATACATGGTCACGACTCGGATCTTGGTCGACAAACTCTGGGATAGGCCAAAGTGAACCCCATGGCATGGTAACGGGTGAGATGGACCGGCGCTCGACCAATCGGGACCGCATTCCGAGCGACCAGATACGTCCCGAGGTAACAATCTCGCAACGATTGACTCTCCGAGTCGGCTCCGATCCACAGAGCATCGAGCACGAGGTTGAATGGCCCAAACATCCACATCAGCATTCGAAACGTCATGTTCAACAGTGAAGGACGCCCGCCCCGAGCGGATACAAGTTTAACGTCCAGCATCCGATATCCGACGGTACCAAACTCAGATCTTCGGATCGGCGCCAGATAGACCCACATCGCCAACAGGTAAACCAACCAGAACTTATCGCTCGCGTCAGCCTGCAAGACGCCAATATCCCACAAGAATGCAAACACTGCCCAGAGAAAAGCCCCAATTAGAAGCAGGACGACTGAGTCGATCAGCATGATCAGCAACCGCTTCCCGAAATCTGCATAGTCTTTCCGATCGTAATAGTCAGCGTCACCTAAAGAGTTGTCCACCACGATGACACTCCTTGAACATCATCCCCGCCCTGCATGTCGCAACGCTGGCTACAAGAACGCCTACTCCGACCGCGACTGCGGCGTCAATCACGACGGCCGGCCCCACATCAAGATCGTGGGCCAATCCGAATGGGCAACCTCTCGACACGCACTACCGCCTCACCAGCCCACGATTTGCCCTGCCCAACAGATGCACCGACTTATCGAGGCCTGCAGGCAATCCCCGCCCGATTGTAACGACAATTCCCGCCACGAGCAAAACTTGTCATGGCTTGGCGACCACCACGCCGATCCGGATAACACGGACCGGCTACCGTGATGATTGCCTTCCGCTGGCCCCGCGACCCGAGTTTGGAGCCGCCGCGCCTAAATTGGAGCCAATTCCGACAGAACGGTTCCTCGCCCAACGGTCTTGGGCCCCATCTTGATGTCAAACGTTTCGCCCGGGCAGACAGCGACAGCTGAGCGACTAGGCGAATTGTAAATGGCGACGGTCACGTTAGTTGATTCGTTCCATGAACCGCGAAAATCGACCAATCGCACAGGCAGCGACCGACCATCGCTGTGAAAGAAAAAGTGCGGTGAAAAGCCATCACCACTGGGACAATCGCCGGCCCCAAGCCCCGGCGGCTGCCAAAGAACTACTTGCGCGGCAAACTGCAGGTTCATCGCTTTACCATCGACTTTTCGATCAACTCCCCAGACCCCGGCTTCCCGGTATAGACCAGGCCATGCCCGCCCCGTTTATTCCGCCCCGAAGAAATCTATCCAGACAAACAAGACATACCAGCCGGCCACCCTGGCCCCGTCACAGTCGTACTCAGCAACACGGTACTCGTACTCGACTGGCTATCGGTCTGCGGAGTCCTTATCCTTCGCACGCTGCAAAGATTTGGGAGTATAGTAGCACGGATGCCAGGGATATTTCAGGCTCGCCCGGTCCGCCGCGGGGGCTCACCGCATCTATTCGGCTGTCCTCCTGCTGGGGTGCATCTCCAGCAGGGACTACTGGTCACTTTCGCATGCCGTCCTGTTTCACACGATGCTTGACAATGCGCGAAATCAGATCACATGGAATCGGTTCATTCAATGGAAACTGCAAATTGCCTTTGGGGCCGGCATACCGCTTCACGTCCTTTTCAAGTTGAACATCACCCGCAACTGGCGGGTAGAGACCAATGTGTTTTTTCCACGCAGCAAAATACACGAGTATGGTTCTGGCCCGAAAAGCTGGCATCTGATAGCTGATGACTTCTTTCGCGTCAGGAGCTGCCTCTCGGATCGTCCTGCGCACCTGCTCCAGCACGTCCCGAACTTCCGGAGTGAAGCTTGCGATGTACTCGTCGATATCGGCTGGCTTTTTCTTAGCGTCAGGCATCGGCGTGCATCTTCTTGAACGAACGTTGGCCGTCACCAAGCCCGATAGGTGCGGCATTTGGTTAGATCAGGCCGCTCGCGGGCTTCCTTGTGCGGCATTGTCCCTCGGATTTAGGGACGCGACACAATCTTCACGGCTGGCAAAGCCGCTTGCAACCTGTCAATTCCTTGTCGTGTGATCTTGGTGGAGACCAGAGTGATTCTCTTTAGTCCACGAGTCTGGGCAAGTGTATCGACAATCGAATCTGTAATGTCGGCATTCCAAAAAAGCAGGTTGGTCACATTCATTTTCGGCAAGTGCACGAGGTCCTCGTCGCAAAGGTCGCACGAGATGATCCTCAAGCTGTCGATGTGCTCTAGCTTACTCAGCCTGTCAATGCACTGCGGCGTCACATCAAAGCACTTGAGCTCGACGGCACCAACCCGTTTATATTGGAGGAAATCGTCTTCGACCAAATTCTGGTACAGGACATTAGGAATCAACTGACCTTCGGAAGAAGCGAAGCCAACCCACGCCGCACCGTGCTTCTTCAAGTCATCGCGAATCGCGATTTGTCGGCGCCAGGTAAGCGTCAGCACCACCCCGACAGCGAGCACAAGCGCCACGCCTGTAACGATCGCGAATAGACTACGAAGTGAGAATTTCATGACTTTTTTACCACCAACTACAGCGGCAACGGCGTGGGCCTGAGATGTGACCACGGGGAGGGAGCAGCGTCCACTGCGAGCGGTGCATTCGCTGCGATCATGTCCTGTAGAGATTGACCACGAACAAGCCAAAGTTCACCATCCCCACAGAGAGAAGGAGAATTATGAACAGAACATTTACCTCATTGCTCCAACTCGGACACCTCCCCTGAAGTCGGCAGGACCAAGACTCTCCGCCTCCGCCAACAATACGTCTTCGCCAGCCGTGGATCTTGCAAATCCCCATGGCGGTGAATGTTAACGATGCAGCCAGCGGCGGGAGCCAATCTGATACTGGAATCATATCTATACCCAACTCCACAAATCACCGGGCGGCGACAATGGACCATCCACTTCTCTCCGTCACCGTCTCACCGCCCTCGTGCATTGCATGGATCGGGGTGACGACGTTCCACTACCAACCGGAGGCCATACGAGTGCCTATTGTAACGGACGCCAAGCCCCAGAGCAAATGTCGGCCTGTCGGTCGTTGACTTTGAAATGGGCTTAACCACGGATCACTCAGCGGTTTCGATCGAATTCGTTTTCGTGGAACTGTGCGTTGGATTCCCAATGTCTCAGGTCTCCGCGAGTTTCTCCCGACGACCGATGTCCTGGTCCGCTTGGCTGACGATCTGTCTGGCATCTATCCCCGGTCAACCCGCCACGCGATGCTGAACTTCCGCAGTGGCGAGGTGCTCCGCCTTCTTGGCGAATCCCCTCGCGTCAAGTTGTATCGCTCAGCAGAAATCACGTCCCATCTTGGCAGTCGCGCTGAAGGAACTCGAGTCCAGCTCACCGTCCATGAACACTCACTCAAGATATACGACAATCAGCAGCCTGTCCTGCACGGCGACAACTCATCCCTGCACTGCTCGCCGCAGCTTCTGCCAAACCGCAGAAACTGAGCGAAATCGCCGCATAAAATCTTCGTGCACGTCAAACAGCTGGAAGGATAAAAGCACCGGATATCACGGACTTTTTCGGGTTACCTAGTGCTTATTCACTTGGAAGTTGTCGAACCGGACCCAGCGATCAGCGTCTTCGGTGACTCCGACTGCAAACAAGCCAAATCCAAGCCCTTCGTTCGACTGGCGCAAGGCGGAGTGAAAAAACGTCTGGTACTTGCCATCCTTGGAAGGCCCAACTTGAAAATGGGCATAGTGGCCACGGACGAGAATCCTCAGTGGGCCGAACTCCTTGTCCGCTGGCCAATACTTGACCGTGTACTTTCCGGGATTCCCCTCTTCTCCGGGCTTTCCAATGAAATCGACCTGACCTGGCGCGAGCACAATGTAGCCGTCGTTATTGGTGACACGACCGGTGAATGAGATTCCCTCACGGTCATTGAGACTGACTCCGGCCCGCTCACCACGGTTTAGCGTTTCATACTCGACGCTGACATCCACAGATGCCACGACAGAATCAGCCGTGCCGAAGGGCAGATCGACTTTCAGCATCGGCTGAGGTTGACTTGCCTTCCCGGGTCTCAGGCGGATCTCAAGAGCGCCATCGCGAACTCGATAGTCGTTCTCGTCCAGGCCAACGGCCTGCCACTTATCGGATAGCCCTTTATCAAAGTTGTCCTCGAACAGCACGTCCTCCCCAAAACACGCTGAAGCAAACGAGAGCCACCCCGCCACAGCGATTGGAATCACGACTCGGCAACTTCTCACTACCATCAGAGACCTCATAGCGTGCAGCGGAGGGACGAACGCCAGCAATCACGAAGCGGCGACAATGGACCATCCACTGCCCGGCCTGACCGCCTCGCCGCACACGTGCATTGCACGGTCCGGCGGAGTCGACTTCCCAGAACCATCCGCGGCATGGCCGCCATTCTAATGAACGCCAGGCCCACGAGCAAAGATTGGCCATTCGGTAAGATGGAAATGTGTTAGACCACGGATAGCACGGATATGCACGGATATTTTCAGGCTCGCTCGGTCCGCTGAGCACCAAATCGCTGTTCGGACGTACCATCTGACGGTAGAACATGCACGGCGAGCGACCGATCAGACCCCTGCGAACACCATCCCCTACATCCGCTTAATCCGATGGTTCACGCGGTTTGTTTCCGAAAATCCAGTCGATGAAGTTCGGCAGAAACAGGAACGGTGCCTGAATCAAGTCATTAATTGCCAAAGCGTGAACTGCTTCTGTTTTGAACCGCTCATCGGTAAGAAATGTCGGTTTTTCTAGGTCGATTGGAACGACCGCGATCACCCAACCGCCGGTGAAGACGCACCATCCGAGATCGCCTCAATCGGCGACTTCGGTGCATCGCTTTGTTCGGACTTCCATGGTCGGCTAGGCATTGATATAGCGTCCTTCTCGCGTGAACGAGTATCCGCAACAATACTAGCCAAGTCATTGCCGAACTTAGATGCAAGCGCCCGCTTGATTCGGAGAATTTCATCATTAATTGAATCGTTAGTCATGTTAATTCCCCAGGAGTTCGTCCGGCGAGCAGATCACGGGCGGCGTATAGCCCGAATCTCGACAGATTTGCTCAATTAGCAGTCTGGTCTCAGCGTTTGCAATGTGTGTGAAGTTCAACGTCAGAAGATATTTTATTCCATTTACCGCTGCGAGGGAAATGTGAAGGGCATCGCGTGGCTCGGATGCTGGGATTCCTCTGTGATCAATCAGTTCTTCTGCTAGCGCCTGTACGTCGTCCGACGCGGCGAGGATTGGAATGCCGGCCCTTAGATTCAGTCGCTCCGAAGCCGCGCTTGAGTCCCCGGCCGCACATTCGTCCACAACAACCTGTGACACAGCAAGATCGAAGCGATCACGCATCGCCCACCATCTGCGCGACTGAATCTGTCGAGAATAGACGAGCACGTCAGTCTGATCCCATGTCGCGATGTGCCCGATCACCGTGGTCTCGATGTAAACAGTCGGTTTCTTCATAGTCCGTCGTGTCCGAACGCGACGGTTAACCGGGCCGCGGCCTACCGACATTGATTTCAGAAACCGCGCGGCCCGCGGCTCCGGTTGAACCGATTGTTCTGCCTTCCGCTTTCCGGGTCAATCAGACGAATCTTCGGATGTCATGTTGACGCGACATTATGTCGGGTATACACTACATTTCTCTGGCGTACATTTCCGTTGCTCGAAAGGTAATTCACATGAGTTTTCATGAGAAAAGCGCGTGGGCGTGTCTGGTTGGGATTGGTGTTGTTTACGTTCCTTATTTCACTGTCGTGCTTCGCTTCCCAATGGCCGCCCTAGGTCTCTTTTGGCTTTCTGCGATTGCGCTGGTAGCAATACTTGTTGTGTTTCACACAGTGAACGCGATCGCAACAAAGTCGATTCGTTCTCACGGCGAGGTTCCGCCTGTTGATGAGCTTGACCAACGTATTGAACTCAAGGCGGCGAAGTGGGCCGGCTTTGTTCTTTCGATCGCCGTGTTCACATGGATTACCATCGCCATGTATTCAGCGCCCGTGATCGGCGGCAGTGCAGTGGAACAGGGAAAACTGGCCGGCAACGAAATTTCCACCTTGAATTTCGCCATACCTGTGTTCTCTGCGATGGTCGCTGTCCACTGGTTGTTCGCTGGATTCGTCATCGCAAACATGGCCTACTATGGAGGCATAGTCTTAGGATATCGGAGAATCGCCAGTGCCTAAGATTCAGATTTCGAATCGCATTCGCGAGTTACGATTCACGGCCGGCGAGTTGACACAGCAAACGCTGGCAGATCGTGTTGGAATCTCGCGGCAAACCGTCATCGCGTTGGAACAGGGTAAGTACTACCCGTCGCTTGAGTTAGCATTCCAGATCGCAGAAACGTTTGGCGTCCGTGTCGAGGATGTTTTCCAACGTCAGAGCAATTCGAGTCAGTCGAAACGCTCGACAAAGACTTCGTGACTGCACCCCACCATGTTGCTGGCCGAACAAGTAGTCTGCAGAATCCTGGACTGCCGGACTATGCCGGGTTCTGCATAATCCGGGACGGTGAAACAATTATGTGGCCGGGGTATGGCCGGGACAAGCCTTTGCTTTGGCCGTCAGCTCAGCCACAGGCCACCAGACAAAGGCCCCGAAAGTGCGGAAAGCAGCCGGCCAGATCGCCGAGGTAGGGAATACGCCCAGAGGGATTCGAACCCCCGACCGTCGGATTAGAAATCCGATGCTCTATCCAACTGAGCTATGGGCGCGTGGCCGGATGGCGAGGAACCATTAGAAGCGATTCCCGGCGGGCTCGGAAGGCCGGTCCCGACCAAGGGCGACGGACACCCCGTCCCCGAGGCCACTCATTTCCCTCCAGACCAAGCCGCCGATCAGGGCAGGTCGTGCTGGAAGACCAAGTCAACCCAGTAGTTCGTCGATCGGTGGGACTGGTCGGGCATCTGAGCTGATCCGGTCGGATTGATGTACACCCCGTTCCCGTCGGCCGCATGGTCGCTCAACGCCTGCAGGGCGCCGTTGGTGTAGGCCTCGCCAAAGTAATTCGACGAGCCGACATAGTCCCCCGACGGCGACAACTCCGACACCACGTAGGTCGTGTTCGGCTGAATGGGCACCGGAGCCGACAACAGAGCCTGCTGCCAGCCAACCTGCGCCGCTGCCGGGAACGTCACCGTCGCCAACAACTGGCCAGCTGCATTCCACAAATGGCCAACATGAGCCTCCTCGTCCGACAGAGTACCGTGGTAGTACCGGATCCCTGTCACCAGGCCGCTACGAGTCGCCTGAAACTTCACCCCTACCTCGATCGGATCGTCGTCCGATCTGAGCGTCATGGAATCATCGATTGCCGACCACAGACTCTCGGTGGTGGTCAACGTCTCAATGTTCACCGTCACTCCCGCGCCAGGTGTCTCGACGTTTCCGCTGCTGTCGATCGCTCGACTCAACAACGTCGCCGTACCCGCGGCCGTCGGTGTCCAAATGTACTCCCAGTTCGCCAGTCCGGTGGCCATCACCCATGTGCCTCCGCCGTCCACCGAGACTTGCACCTGAGCCAACGTACCGCCGCCCGTGTCGACCGCCGTCCCTTGAATAGAGACGGCATAGCCCGTGTTAACAGTTGAGCCGCTTGCGGGAGACGTCATGACCGATGTCGGCGGAACCAAGTCGGGCGGACTGACCGTTACCGCCGTCCCAGCGCCCAGCAACTCCACGTTCCCAGCACTGTCCGTGGCTCGCGAGTGCAACACCACGTTTCCAGCCGACACCGGTGTCCATTCGTACGTCCAGTTCGTCTGACCGATGGCCGGTGCCCACGTCACGCCACCGTCGGTCGACACTTCGACCAGCGCCACCGTGCCGCCACCCGTGTCCGAAGATGTGCCGCTGATCGTGTGCGTCTCGGCTGCGACCACCACGGCCCCAGCAATCGGAGTTACGATCAGCGAAACGGGCGCCACCGTGTCCGGCACCACGACCGTCACCGACACTCCAGCACCAGGAATCTCGATGTTGCCGTTACTGTCCGTCGCGCGGCTCAGCAGTTTCACGGCCCCACCGACAACCGGTGTCCAATCGTAGGTCCAGTTCGCCTGACCGACCGCCGGTACCCAAGTCGCACCGCCATCAGTCGATACTTCGACCAGCGTCACCGTGCCGCCACCCGTGTCCGATGCCGTGCCGCTGATCGCATACATCTGGCCAGCATTGAGGATCGACCCGGCGACCGGAGAAGCGATCTGCGATACAGGAGCCGCTGTGTCCGGCACGACCACCGTCACCGAAATTCCTGCGCCGGGGGTCTCGACGTTGCCGTTGCTGTCCGTCGCACGGCTCAGCCACGTCACTGCGCCGCCGAGGGCCGGTGTCCACTGATACGTCCAATTCGTCTGACCGACGGCTTGCACCCACGTCGAGCCGCCATTGATCGACACTTCGACCTTCGTCACCGTGCCGCCACCCGCGTCGGTCGCCGTGCCGCTGACCGAGTAAGCCTGACCGGCGGTGAGTACGCTGCCGGCGACCGGGGAGGTGATTTGGGATGTCGGCGCGGTGGTGTCGGCCGGAGGTAAGTCGCGGAAGACGAGGTCGACCCAGTAGTTCGTCGCGCGACTGGTGCTGCTATTGGGGAACAGATTATCGCCGTACCGATAGACTCCGTTGCCGCCATTTTCGCCGCTGGCCAGCCCTCGCAGGGGATCGGTCACCCAAGCGGTGGTGAAGTAATCGTAGGTGGCTGCGTAGTAGCCCTGGGGCGAGTAATGCGACACGACGTAAGTGCGGTTCGCTTCGATCGGTACCGGGTTGCTCAATACCGCTTGACGCCAACCCACGCCAGTCCCGCCCGGGAACGTGACACTGGCCAGCAGCGTCCCGGTGGAGCTCCACAGATTGCCCACGTGCTGAGACGAATCAACGGGACTCGCCTGGTAGTAGCGGAGCGTGGTAATCTCGCCCGCTCGGGTCGCCTGAAACTTCATGCCGACCTGCAAAGGCGCACCGGTGTATCCGGTAGCGGATGCGGGGGTCGAGTTATTCCAGAGTGAATAGGTGACACTTTGCGGCGACTGAACCGTCGCGACCACGCCCGGGCCGGGCAGCTCGACGTTGTTGTGATTATCCGTGGCGCGGACCTGGATCGTTGTTGTACCTGGCACCGTTGGCTGCCACGAATAGGTCCAGTTCGCCAGCCCGGTCGCCAGATGCCAACTGGCCCCGCCGTCGACCGACACTTCGACCTGAGTTATCGTGCCGCCACCCACCTCGGTCGAAGTCCCCGTGATCACATACGACTGGCCGGTAACGAGCGTGCTGGTCGGTGTGGGGAAGGCAATGGTCGAGACTGGCGGCGACAGATCGGAGCTGTCTTTCTGAAAGACGACATCGACCCAGTAATTGGCCGATCGAAACGAGTTGCTGGGGAACAGATTGTCGCCGTATCGATAGACGCCATTACCGCCATCCTCGCCGTTGGCCAACGCCCGCAGCGGATCCTGGACAACGGCGGCCGAGAAGTAATCAGTGGTAGCCGGATAAAATCCTGCCGGCGAATACTGCGAGACGATGTAGGTCCGTCCGGGGACCAATCGCACGGGCTGCGAAAGCTGGACCTGCTTCCAGCCGCTGGAGGTCGCAGCGGCGTAAGTACCGGTAGCCAGCAACTGTCCGGTACTGCTCCACAGATTGCCGATATGCTGGGACGAATCACCAGTGGCAGCCTGATAGAAACGCAACGCAGTAATCTGTCCCGGCTCGGTGGCGCGGAACTTCATGCCGATCTGCAGCGGCGATTCTGAGTAACCGGTGGCGGCCGTCGGCGAGCCGTTGTTGAACAACGAGTAACTCGTAATGCCGGGGAGTTCGACAGTGACCATCAGACCTGAACCAGGCGTCTCCCTGTTGTTGTGATTATCCGTCGCTCGACTGAGCAGCGTCGCCGTGCCGGCCGCGGCAGGCGTCCAGGAGTAGGTCCAGTTCGCTTGACCGTTAGCCAGATGCCAGGTGGAGCCACCATCGACTGAGACTTCGACCTTTGAGACCGAGCCGCCGCCAAAGTCAGTCGCCGTGCCGGCGATGGCGTAAGTCTGGCCGCTGACAAGCGACGTGGTGTCGGTGGGGAAGGTAATGGCCGAGACCGGCAGCGACAGGTCCTCGGTGTCCTCCAGAAAGACCACATCGAGCCAGTAGTTCGTCGACCGGTAGGAGGAGTTGGGGAAGAGATTCTCGCCGTAGCGGTAGACGCCATTGCCGCCGTCTTCACCACTGGCCAGTGCCCGGAGTGATTCATTGGTGACCGCGGTCGTGAAGTATTCGGGGGCGGCCGAATAGTAGCCGAGTGGCGAATACTGCGAGACGATGTAGGTCTGTCCGGGCAACAGGCGGACGGGCTGAGTGAGTTCGACCTGCTGCCAACCAGTCCCTCCGGCGGGAGAGAAGGTAGCTGTGGCGAGCAACTGACCGGTGCTGCTCCAGAGATTGCCAATATGGGAAGTTGTATCGTCGGCGCGGCCCTGGTAATACCGCAGCGCGTTGACAACTCCGCCGGAATTGGCTCGGAATTTCGTCCCCAACTGGACGGGACGATTCTCGAAGATGTTGAGCATGGCCGGGAGTTCGGAGTTGCTCCAGAGCGACATGATCGGCAGCGGAGCCTGTTCGATAGGTTCAAAGACCACGTCGACCCAGTAGTTGCTGGCCAGATAACTGCTGGCGGGGAAGGCGGACGAGCTGGAGTAACGGAACAGACCATTCCCACCCTGTTCGCCGTCAGCGAGGGCCTTCAACGGGCCGCTGCTGGTGCTGCTGGTGAAAAAGTTCTGATTGACGCCATAGGAGCCACCGGGCGAGAACTGAGAAACGATGTAGGTCGTGTTGGCGTTGATGGCGACGGGATTGCTGAGCTTGGCGGTGCGCCATCCCTCGCCCGATTTGCCCGGATACTCAACTGTCGCCAGCAACTGTCCGCCGCTGGTCCACAGACTGCCGGTGTGCGTTGTGAGGTCGAGCGAATCGACTTGGTAATATCGCAACGAGGTGATCAGCCCTGGCTGACTCGCTCGGAACTTCATGCCGAGCTCGAGCGGCTGACCTGAATAGCGTTTCACTCCTTCGGGCGGAATACTGTTCCAGACCGAGTAGCTGGTGTTTTGAGAAACGTCGACGGTCAGGCCGGTGCTGGGCGTTTCGGCGTTGCCGAAGTTGTCGACGGCGCGGCTGAGCAACGTGACCGAGCCGGCTACGGGAGGAATCCAATTGTAGGTCCACGAAGACGTACCGCTGGCCAGCTGCCAGGTGGCTCCTCCGTCGGTCGAGACTTCCACCGAGGCCACGACACCGCCACCGTCATCGCGAGCCGTACCAGAAATCTGGACGGTAGCCCCCTCATAGATGCCTGCTGCAGCAGCAACGTCGACGATGGTCGATGTCGGTGGCAGGACGTCGGTCGGTGAGGTCATGACATCCGGGGCGAAGACGACGTCAACCCAGTAGTTGGTTGACGTACCGATGGTGGGAAACCGGCTGCCGTTGGCTGCATACGTACCGTTCGGACCCTCCACGCCGGCCGCCAGAGCCTTGAGGGATCCGGACTGATGGTCGGTACCGAAATAGTTGAGCGTGAACGAATAGTAGCCCTTGGGAGAAAACTGCGAGACGACATAGGTGGTGTCGGCACTGATGCGTACCGGCTGGCTGAACATGGCTTGCTGCCAGCCGACCGACGTGGCCGGCGGGAATAGCACTGTAGCCAGCAATTGACCGGTGGAGGCCCACAGATGCCCGTTATGCCAACCTGTATCGGCCAGCGTGCCTTGGTAATAGCGCAGGCCGGTGACGAGCCCGGTCGTTGCGGCCTGGAACTTCACCCCGACCTCTAACGTTCCACCGTCATTGCGGACCGGGGAAGCCGGGACATCACCGGCTCCCCAGATCGACTGCATGGCCACACCCGAGGTGACTTGCACTACGGTCGGCTGAGCGGGCGTCTCCAGATTGCCACTGTCGTCGACCGAGCGAGTACGGACGTTGAAGGTTGCGGCCGCGGTCGGCGTCCAGGAATAGGTCCAATTCGTTGTCCCCGTCGCCGCGCGCCAAGTCTGACCGCCGTCGATCGACACTTCCACGCCGGCCACGTGCCCGCCGACATCCTCTGCCGTTCCTGACAACGTCACGATTCCCAACGATGGAGTCAGCGTGGTCGGGCCCGTAATGCCGGAGAACGGCGCAATCGAGTCGGTCGAGGGAGTCGCGGTGACCAACCCCGAGCGAAGTGACTGCGGTTGAACCAGCATGTCGGCCAACAGATTCACCGTCGCCTGCTGCATCCGCACGTCCGTCTGATAGGACGACTGAGTCGGTTTGCCACCCAGCCCCCACGACCACTGCACGGTCCCTGCGCCAAACACCCGCGAGCCGCTCGGAGCGCGGTACATTGTCAGACTGTGCGTGGCGCGCCCAGGCCCCGTATAGGTTCCCTGATCGAGCAACCGGTTGGGAACATCGCGCGTGGTGGACGAGAGCGTGAAGAGCCCCGCCGGACGGAAGCCGTTGTCAGCCGGCTCGTCCCACTCGAAACCCAACGTCTCCGAGGCCAGCGTGGCGATCGTTCCCGGCGCCAAGTCGGCTATGTCCGTATCGCGCCAGAATCGCAACTGGGAGTATTCGGCCGGCACGGTAATCGAAGTTGTCGCGCCAGGATCGACACTGTAGATGGTGCCGGTGAGCGCATTCTCGGGACGACCACCGTCAGCAGGCGGACTGAACCGCGGATCTCGCCAAGTACCCGTCCAGACGTCCGGCAACGGGTCGATCTTGGCGTTGGCGTGCGTCTCCTTGTAAGAGACCAGTGTCTTGTATGGCTCACCGCTGCCATCAATGGCCGATTCCCAGCGGGTCTTCCAATAGACCTCATTGGCACTGAAAAAGGCCAGATTGACGCCAGCGTCCCGAGCCGCTTCGACGTTTGACCTTTGCCCTCCCGACCAATACTCGTCGTGCCCCACCGACATGAACAGCCGGTGCTCCAGCAACTCCGCCCCGCGCCGATCCGAATCGATGCCACTGAAGTAGCTGACATCGTACCCGTTCGATTCCAACCAGCGGATCATCGGATACTCAGCGTAAAAGACGGTTCCAACTTGGCCGAACTCCAGGTTCTCCAACGGCCGGTTGTAGCTGACCTTATAAGCCCGACCGGTAGTACCTACCCGAGTGTACAGACTCGCCCCACCATAAGTGTTATAGGCCTGCCACGTTGTGTCGGAGGTCTGAAACAGGATGTCGGACTGACTGTTGTCATCCCGAACGACGAAGACGATATAGTTTTCCCCGTCCTCGCTGTCTTCCCGGACCAGTTTGCCGACGTAGACGCCGGAGGTGGCATCGGCGGGGACCTGCCACGTGGCCGAGACGTTCCAGGTGCCGAAATCACTGAGCGACGTGGAAGCGTCGATCGCCGGGTCGGGCTGAATCTGTGGCAAGACCGCCGTCGGCTCGACCGTGGTAACTTTTCGGGCGCCCAAACCGCCGTAGTAACCGAGGCGATAAACGTCGATGCGGTAATCGGTGGCGTCGGTCTTTACCTTGAACCGAACCGTCTCACCGACGTTGACGCTAAAATCAGCGGCGTACCCGACGATCGAATCGGACGTCTCCGTCACCTGCCATTCGCTCGGAGGAGCCCCTGGCAGGGCGTTTTCGTTGACGATCTTCTGGCTCGTCAACATCATCCGGGCTTCCAACGATTCGAGTCGTAACTCGACACGCCGCGACCGCCCGATCTGCCGCGCCGGTGCGCGCCGAGATCCCCTCGCCCTCATCGATCCCTCCGTCCGGATTCCACCGGCCACCTCTGCTCGCCGATTCGCACGCGTTCAAATCGGCGATTGTGAACTCAAGACGACGTTCCCACGCCTGCGGGCTGATTCGTTCCCCAATCAGCGCCAAATCAGATCACAGCACCCCACGTACCAATTAACGTCGCTGGCCGGAATTGGTCGCCAAAAAAATTGACGCTATTGTTAAAAAGTCAGAACTATTGCCCTCGACGAGCCGAGCTAGAACTTCAGGGGGCTGCAAACACCCGATTCGGGTTAAGTGAAACCGCTAGGTGAGCTGGAACCAGTTCGCCGCTTTTCTCCAACCGTCAAAGTCAATCATCGGTTGAGCGTCACCGATATGCCCGCGCTGTGTCATCTCGGAGCGCCAATTCGCCGTCCCGAAAGACGACCATCAGCCCTAATTGGCTCAATTTTCCATTTGAATGACAGCTTCAGCGAATCCACGTCCCATTCCCAGCATGGTGCGAGGTGATCCCAAGTAGTGGTAGGGATAGTCACTCCCAACTTTGTTCCATTCGTCCAAGTGTTCGCGCCAGCCTTTTTTGAAGACGGCTTCCGCCTCGGTATCCCAATACTGGTCGGTGGCGACCAACGTCACGCCCCCGTTTTGGAATTCGGGTAGATCCAGGACAGCTGCCTGAGCATTTTTGAACCGTTGAATCCCTTCCGACGGAAGGTCTCCGTCCACACCCATCTGTCCGATGACAAAGGGGAGACGAGGAGACTTCAGATCGCGGCGCACATCGCGAATGAAGTGGGCCAGATTGGCAGTGTACTCGGCGGTGTAATCAGCGGAGATCATGTCGTTCCATCCCTGCAGCCACACAAAGCCACTCAGCTCATATTCCCGACCGTCGAGTGCGGGGAATCGTTCGGCCAAATGGTGCAGCGTATCGTGGATTTCGTCGAACATCTCGCGGTAGGCTTTTCCAAAGCGAGCGCGGACGTCGTCGAGCGTCGCGGCGGGATTCTGCCGTCGCTCGTCGTCCAGCATCCGCTGCAGGACGGCTTCATCCGGCAGTCGGGCACTGGGAGGCCGGAAGTCGCGGTAGAGGCTGCGGCCCCCCCAGGCCGTCTTGATCAGCAAAACGGGCGACTCAGAGCGATCGCCCACCACCGCGCCGAACTCCAGTTCCGGGCCGATGCACCCCGGCGAACCGTATCCGACCGTCAGCCGTCCCTGGCGATCAAGGAATTTGATCCACACGTCATCCCGCTCGATCCATTGCTCGCCGCGCCGCCAGTGCCGGAACAACTCAGCCGTTAGCGGCTGTCCAGCCTGGTAATCGACCAGCGACATTTTGGCCTTCCCCTCCATGTTCGACTGACCGGCCAGAATGTAGACCTTAACGGGTCCCGAGCCCGGGGGTTTGCCGGCGGAATCGGTCACCGGTTCAGCAGCCATCGAGGCCGAACAGAGCACGGCCAGCAGCAGCGTCGTCACCAGACGGGCAGGATTCATGTTGGAGTTTCCTGACGGAAGCAGTGAATGAATTTGGCGGATAGCCGGGCGGGAGGAACCATCAGCGAGCGGACTCGTCGGCAGGTACTGTCGGCCGTTCGACGACTGACGGCCGTCCCCAAATTCAACTCAAGTTGTCCGCCGCAATCAATCAGGGGTGCCGAGTTCAGTCGGCGGCAGATGGCGCGACCTCGTCCAGCGGATTCTTGATATAATTGAATTGGTCGACCGGCAGCGAACCGCTGGGCTCCGTCAAGGAACCAGATGGCAAAAACAGAGCGGCCAAGGACAAGCCAACAAGAGACTGGGTAGGGAGAGCGAAGGCAGGCGGGACGCCTGCACCACAAGGGAGGACCTGTGGGAGGTCTGTAATAGAAGGGGATCGGATCGCATCATGTCGCAATCGCTCGAGAAATTACAACAGCTGGTGAGTGAACTGGAAACCGAGTTGTCGGGAGTCGAGGCGACTGCGCCGGAGACGCGTGAATTGCTTCGTCGGCTGGCGATGGACGTCGAACGGGCATTGGCTCAACCCTCTGAATCGCTCAGCGGTGGCAGCTGGCTCGATCGTCTGAAGGAGTCCGCTCGGGACATGGAGAGTTCTCATCCGCAGCTGGCCGGCATGCTCAACCAGGTCATCGACGCTCTGGCTCATATCGGAATTTGACCTGTGGATGGCCTATCAGGGGATTTCGGAGCGGCGATTGTCGGGACCGGTTTCATGGGGTGGGTCCACGCCGAAGCGCTGGCGCGGATTGGTGTGCCGGTCGTGAGCGTGCTGGGAACCACTGTGGCGAAGGCGGAGCGGCTGGCGCAGCGGAGTGGGCTGGCGGGTCGCTGCCGGATCCACGCCACCCTGGACGAGGTGCTCAGCGACCCGTCGGTATCGGTCGTTCATCTGGCGGTCCCCAATCGCTGGCACTTTGATTTTTCTAAGCGCGCTCTGTTGGCGGGCAAACACGTGATGTGTGAGAAGCCGCTGGCGATGACGGCGGCGGAGTCGGCCGAACTGGTGCGACTTGCAGATGCTCATCCGCGACTGGTCGCCGGAGTGAACTACAACATCCGCTTCTATCCACTTTGCCGTGAAATGCGCGACCGGGTCCAAAGTGGCGAGCTGGGCGACGTGTTGCACGTGTGCGGCAGCTATTCGCAGGACTGGCTGCTGCACAACACCGACTACAACTGGCGAGTGCTGTCGGGTGAAGGAGGCGAACTGCGTGCGATGTCGGACATTGGCACGCACTGGCTCGATTTGGCTCAGGAGATCACCGGGCTCAACGTTGAATCCCTGTGTGCCGATCTGACGACCGTCCATCCGATCCGATATCGGCCTGAGGGGGAGATTGAGACGTTTCAAGGTTCAGCCCATCAGAACCAGCGGCGATCGGGCGTACCGATTACGACCGACGACTACGGCTGTCTGCTGCTGCGGTTTGAGGGGGGTGCGCGGGGAGTGGTGTGGGCGTCACAGGTGATGGCCGGCCACAAGAATCAGCTGCGGCTGGAGATTGCCGGATCGAAGCGTTCCCTGGCCTGGAACAGTGAATCGCCCGATCAGCTCTGGATGGGCCGGCGTGACGAGCCGAACGAACTGCTGAGCCGCGACCCGTCGCTCTTGGGTCGAGCTGGTCGTCTGGCGAGCGATTATCCTGGGGGACATGTGGAAGGGTACGCCGACTCGTTCAAGCAGTGCTTTCGGGCCTTCTATGGCTACCTGGCCGCCGGCGACTTTGCCGCTCCACGGCCCTTCGCAACGTTCGCCGACGGGCACCGTGAAATCATGCTCTGCGAAGCCATCCTGCGCAGCCATCAATCGGGAAGCTGGGTGGCGGTCGCCGACGAGGCGGCTCACTAGCCGGTCTGCAATGGGTGGAGTATAACCAGAGCCGTTGTGGGCGCCCCTCCGGCGGCGCATTCTGTGGCCCAGCAGGACGGAACATCGATGTTGCCCCTCGGATTTGTCTCCGCGATTCTCCCCGAACTGACCCTGGAAGAAGTCCTCGCGTTTGCTGCGGCGGAGCGATTCGCCTGCGTGGAGGTGATGTGCTGGCCGGTCGGCAAGGCCGAACGCAAATACGCCGGCATCACGCACATCGATGTCGATGGCTTTGGCAAATCGCAAGCCGAGAAGGTGCACGAGCTGTGCGCTCGCTATCAGGTCCAGCTGTCGGGCCTGGGGTACTATCCTAATCCGCTCGACCCCGATCCCCAGGTATCCAAGGTAGCCGTGAGTCACTTGAAGAAGGTGATCAAAGCGGCCAGCGTGCTGGGGCTGAAGAACGTCAACACGTTTGTCGGGCGCGACTGGACCAAGAGTGTCGACGACAACTGGCCGCGGTTTCTTAAGACTTGGCGTCCGATCATTCAGTACGCCGAGGACCAAGGGATCCTGATCGGGATCGAAAACTGTCCGATGTCGTTCACCAAGGACGAATGGCCGGGCGGAAAGAATCTCTTTACGACACCGGTAATCTGGCGTCGGGCGTTCAGCGACATTGATTCCCCCAACTTCGGTTTGAATTACGATCCGTCGCATTTCGTGCTGCAGCAGATGGATCCGGCCAGCCCGCTGCAGGAGTTCCAGTCCAAGCTGTTCCATTTCCACGCCAAGGACGTCAAGATTCGCCGCGACCGGCTGAACGAAGTCGGCGTGTTCGATCACCCGCTGGAGTGGCATCAGCCGCGAATCCCGGGCTACGGCGAGATGGATTGGGGGAAATTCCTGGGCTGCTTGATGGAGACATCTTACCGCGGTCCGGTCTGCATCGAAGTCGAAGACGATACGTTCGGCAAGACGCTCCACGGTCGCCAGCAGGCGCTGCGCGTGGCTCGCAACGTGTTGGCTCCCTATCTGCCGTAAGTAAAGGTGTTGCCAACCCCGCTCTAAGAAAGGATCCTCGATGGAAACCACCTACGACGAACTGGCTCAGATGATCGACCACTCGCTGCTGCACCCGACCATGACGGACCGGGAGCTGGAGGAGGGCTGTCGGCTGGCCGTGCGGTACGGAGTGGCATCGGTCTGCATCAAGCCGTATGCGGTGAAGCTGGCCGCTGAGCTATTGAAGGGGACCGGTGTCCGGGTGGGAGCGGTAGTTGGATTTCCGCATGGCAGCTCGACGACGGAATCGAAGCGTTACGAGACGGAGCTGGCTTGTCGCGACGGCGCCACCGAAATTGACATGGTGATCAACATCGGCAAGGCTCTCAGCGGCCAGTGGGACTACGTTCGCGACGAAATCGAAACGGTCTGCCGAGAAGCTCATCAGCGGGGCGCCAAGGTCAAGGTGATCATCGAAAACGACTACCTCGCCGGTGGCGGAGCGGGTCTGACAGCGGACGATTTGAAGCGAAAGCTATGTCAGCTGTGCGAATCAGCGGGTGCGGACTGGGTCAAGACTTCGACCGGCTATGGCTTCGTGAAGCAACCTGACGGGTCGTACAACTATCGGGGCGCGACGGAACACGATTTGGCGCTGATGCGAGCCAGCGTCTCACCGCGCGTCGAGGTGAAAGCGGCCGGTGGAGTCCGCGACCTGGACGGGCTGATCCGAGTACGACAGCTCGGCGCCTCCCGCTGCGGAGCCAGCGCCACGGCCGCTATGCTGGACGAGTACCACCGGCGATCGGCCACGGGCTCGACACCGAACGCGGCTTCCGCCAACACCGCTCCCCGCGGCACCATCGGACAGGGCGGCTACTGATTCGCCGCTCAGCGTGAATCGAGCGAGTACCGCTGCGCTGAGTACGAGTGCGAGTGCGAGTGGCAACCTGCGGAGGGTCATCACTCCTCAGTCGCTTCTTTCCCTTTCCGCGGCCTCCGTGGCTTCCGTGGTCAAGAACCCCCTTTCCGCGGCCTCCGCAGCTTCCGTGGTCAAGAATTCCTTTCCGCATTCAATGCCGGATGTAGTACTGGTAATCGACCGTCGGCGCGAAGGTTTCGCCCGGTTTCAATTCGACTTTCCAGACCACACGGGATTGGCTATTCACGGCCCAGGCGGAATCGTAGCCGCGGCTCGGATCGGGTTGCAGGGGTAGCTGAACGACCTGACCATCGTGCGACGCTTTGGTGACGGTCCCGACGAAGGTCAGTTCGACTTCGAGCGGAATCGTGCGGTTCTTGTTGTTGCAGACGTCCAGGGTCACTTGTTTCTGGATATCCGCGTAGTTGATGTTGGCCACTTGCAGTGCGTTGGGGATCCGGTGGAGTTCCTTGTCGTGGTACGACGCACGGACGTCGACGGCGACCGTCACCGGGACGCGGACGTCGTTGCGGGCCGGCGTGTAAGTCATCAGTTCCTGAGCCAGGGGTCGGTCGCCCTCCATCAGCATCACGGGGCCGGTGGTCCAGGGGAGGTCAGTGCGATTGGTCAGCACCAGCTGGCGCCAGACGCGATTGTCGGACAACTGCAGAGGAGCTGCGCCCGGCTGCCCCGACTGGGCTTGCTGAGCGTCCATCAGGTTCAGATTCCAGGTGTAGAGATTTCTGTATTTCGCGGTGGTGGCAAAGATGGGGACGACCATGCGTTGGCCTCGTTCCAGCGTCCGGCGGCCGAGGTTGTAGACAAATAGGTCTTGGGAACCTTCCGCCGACAGGTCCCCCCCCAGCTCCAGCGTCTGGCCCTCTAAGGCTCCGCTGGTTGCCGCTGAGCTCTGCCGAAATTCCTGCGACCGGGCGCTGTAGGCCGAGACCTGGGAGATGCTGTTGCCAAAGGCTTGAAAGTTATTGGCCAGTTGGGGAGCAATGGCCTGCAACGTCGCTTGCAGGGCCTGCTCGAGCGACAGTGGGCTGGGGATGTCCCGGAAACGGAAATGGGGGACACCGACGACGATGTCGATCTCGGCGTCGCGAATGTCCTCGGCTTCATTCAGCAGTTCGGCTTGGAGTTCGATTTGAGCTTCGGTCGCTTCGGGATCACGATCAAGCCGAATCTGATAGGTCGGGATCCAGCGGAACCCGGGTCGGAAATAGGCCCACGAGACGTCCAGTTCCGCGTTCGGCTGATCGTGGTGAAAGACAAGTTCTTTCGCGGAGGATTTCCGAGTGACTTTTTCGGACAGCGTGGTCCGCATCTGCTCGACGTTGACCGTACGGATTTCGTTGACACTGATGGCGACTTCACCATCGGTCGTCTTGAGCACCACGTGCGTGGCGGGGGCGTGACGCCAGACGATGGCGGCTTCGGTCGCCGGTGCTGCGGGGGGCTGATGAAAACCGGGAACAGCGGCCACGGCGGCAGCCAGCTCAGTCGCCGTGCTGTCGACCTGGGGTTTGGCGGGTCCGCGGAGGACTCGCACGATGACTCCTTCCAGCAGCGAGCCGTCGGTCAATCGGACGCGAGCGGACTGGCCTTCATTGGCCGCCAACAGCTGATCGAGTCGTTCGCAGAGGACTTCCTGCTGCGATTCACTCTCCTTGGAGGTCCAGCCGGAGGAGATCCCGCGGAGCTTACCCGACTTGGGCGCTGCCCAGACGGTACCGAGGACAGCTGAGTCCGGGACGGCGGTCGATCGGGCCGCTCCGTCGGCGTCAGTCTGTCCGATACCGCGGCGGTGAACCAGCCCATAGCCGTCCTTGAAGATCACCACGCGATTGGTGGTGACCGCCAGCGGCTCAGGATCGGCCCCGACCGCTATGCGGGACAGCCCCGTCGAAATGCCGATCAGTAACGCCAGAGTGGCAGTCCAGCCTGCCACCGACCCACGGTAAGTATTCATGGTGCGCCTCGTCCCAGTACAGTCCTCGACCAGTCGCCGGCAACCGCCCGACGACTCAACTGCCTGGATTCTAGCCGAGCGGCACCCGCATGAGTGTCACAAGCTGGTAACAACGAGACCGGCGATCATCGGCGGTACTACTTGCCGCTCGCCTCGGCCGCGGCGGGCGACGCAGCTTTCCCTTCATCTTCAGCCGTACCACCGACTTCAGCCTTACCGCCAGCTTCAGCGGCTCCACCCTCTTCGGGCTCTTCCCGTCCGCCGCCGAGGCTGCCGCGGACGATATCAAACTGGAGCTTGTTGTTGGTCGCTTTCAGTTCGTCGATGATTTTCGGATTGTGTTCTGAGTCGAGCATCGTGACGGTCTGCAGGGCCGGCAGCTGACCGAGGCTCTTGAGCAGGTCGTCAGAGAGCTTCATTTCGCTGATCTCGATCCAGTTCAACTTCTTCAGACCATTCAAGGGAGCAAAGGAGCCGGTCAGTCCGGTCCGGCCGAGCCCCAGGACCTTGAGTTCCTTGAAGCCGGAGATGGTATTGAGCGAGTTGTCGGTGATCTTGGTGCCGACCAGATAGAGAGTTCCGAGCTTCTTGAGACCGCTCAGCTTCTGCACGCCGGCGTCATCGACATTGGTTTCGGTGAGATTCAGTTCGTTGAGTGTCTTCATGGACCCGATCGCCGCGAGATCTTCCGGGCTGAGAGTCAGGTTGTTGAAGGTAGCACTGGCGGGCTGCACCAATTGCGCGGCAAACTTGACGGCATCAGCCGTCTTGGCTGGATCGTCAAGCGTCGACAGGTTGACGACTTTCACAAATCCGGTGTTGTTGTCCTTGATGGTCAGCACCCCAAGTGCCTTGAGCTGCTGGACGGCATCGGCCTCCGCTTCCGGGCTCCTGCTGCAGCCCGTCATGGCCATCATCAGGCCGCAGGTCACCAACCAAGCCGTGCATCGACTCCACAATTGCCCTCGAGCACCGATCATCCCACCACTCCTTCAACCAATTCAAACTGAATTTATTCCAGACGCCGCCAGACGAACTTGTGCAAATCCACCAACTTGATATTCGAACAGCTTAGCCGATCACCGAGCTGTCGACATCCGTAGGAGCCTGCCGGGCCAAAAAAATAGCCCTGGGCGGCAACCGCCCAGGGCTGATTCAAGGTCCATCAGACAGGCCGCCAGCCGAGCTGGCACGGCCTGTCCCAAACTAAGGCGTCACGGTCAGCTGATCGTTTCGACCGCATAACGCCTGGAGTGCGAGGTTGTCGATACTGAAGGTATACGAATCCACCGAGCCGTCGCACTTAACACCGTTCCAGACGGTATCGTGGGCCGAACCGAAGTTCCAGTCCCGCGCGACACCCGGCTGATCGCGATAAGGGCGCAAACTCGACGTCCCGTAACGATTCACGTCACGATCGTGACCCAGCGTGATGTTCTGGTCGTCGGCAGCATCCTGACCGTTGGTGTAGTTGGTCGTGGTCAGGTACTTCTCGCCGATGCAGAGGGTCTTGCTGGTGCCGTCGGTGATGTCACCGATCTTCACTTGGCTGCGCTGCCAAGTGATGCCCGTCTGGCGAGTCCCCGAACCGGGCTTCTGGTTCGAATATTCCCAGGCTCCCGGAGCCCGCTTGGTCGCTTCACTGACCGAACCCGGACCACCCGTCTCACCGGCGTTGATGTGGCCGGAGTTCGCACCGTAGTCGCTGCGAGCCACGACGCAGGTCGGGACTCGGCAAGCGGTCAGGTTGTTGGCCAAGTCGCCGTTACGCACCAGCGGATAAGCCTGAGGCTCACGACGCGACGGGCAATTGAACGACGGAATCGGAGCCGCAACAGCTTGCAGCAGCTCGAGATCACGAGCCTTGCCGGTCAGCCCCTTGCCCAGGTCATGGACGTCTTTGTATTCCATGAATTCGAGCATCTGATAGGCCCAGCCACCGGGCTGGTCGGGACCGTAACCGCGGTCCGGATCCCCCTGCCATCGCCAGCCCCAGCCCGAACCGGGCAGGTACTGATAAGCCGACTCGTGATTGATCATCGACAATCCGAGCTGCTTCAGGTTGTTGATACATTGAGTTCGCCGAGCTGCTTCGCGTGCCGCCTGCACGGCCGGCAGCAGCAGCAACACCAGAATTGCAATGATCGCAATCACGACCAGCAATTCCACCAAGGTGAAACCACCCGTCCTACGCTTCATAACCACCACCCTTTCCACAAAAATGACGCCGGAATGACCCCGGCCAAGAACAGTACCAATCTTGTGGCGGCGTGCCATCACCGCCACCTCAGCAATTATTTTCTCTTGATCTTGAACTCCGGCACTCCATCCCGACCCTGGATGGTCACCGGACTGACTTCATAACCCAATGTGGTCTCTTCGTTGTATTGCGGCGGAATCTTCATCGAAGGCGAAGTGATCTTCACCTTGTACAACCCGACCTGCACGGCGTCCGGCAAACCTTCCGACGACATGATGACGATCCCGTCCTGACTGCCAGGGGGTACGCTGCCGCGTGCCGGGACAATGAACTCTTTCAAAAAATCCTCGGGGACAAACTCGACTTCAGCATCCATCACCGGAGTCTCACCGATCGTCACCCGGCACAACTGCTGCTTGTTGACCTTCGTCTCCTGATAGAGCTGAATCCGCGCCCTGATCTCCTCGCGACTCAGCTTCTTGTCACCGTCCGCATCCAGATACGATACGGCAGCATTCAAACCGGGTGAGGCAGCCAGCTCTTTCTTGTTGAGCGACCCGTCGGAGTCCGTGTCGTACTGCTTCATGCAATTGTCGGCAGCCACGTCTGGATTCCAGACGGGCGTCGGCATCGCCTTCGGTCCGAAACAACCTGCGATCGACATCAGCAATCCAGCCAGTCCGATCCATCCTCCCCAACCTGCTCGCTTCGTAAACAACTCACCTGCTCCCATGAGTGAATTCCTGGTCGACCCGCAACCGACGACGGCGTTCCGTTCCTCTTGGCTCAACTAACGGCCTGGCCAATCTTATCGACCCCGTGTGTCGAGCGAACGATCGGCTCGACAGAGACTTCTGATCACATCAGCTCAGCGGACAGATGGCCCGCGCAGCCAGTCGCCCAGCCTGGCACCCCCCCCGCTCATAGCCTGATTCTAATGAAAGCCGAAGCCGATGCAAGTAAAGTCTTTAAGATCGGCCGTTTCCGGACGACCGACGGCTCCTGAGCACCCCGGCTGGGCCCCCTCCCGCCGCCCGGTCACCGGCCAGAACGGCCGGCAACTTCGACGTTCAACCGAGCGACAACACCAGGTCGGCCAGGGCCCGAAAGGCCGTCGCGTGAAC
Source organism: Pirellulales bacterium (assembly GCA_046349895.1). GTDB lineage: Bacteria > Planctomycetota > Planctomycetia > Pirellulales > Pirellulaceae > JAXMBJ01. The sequence continues at coordinate 960,610 of JAXMBJ010000006.1, forward strand.
CAACGGAAACGACTGCGACGTCCGAGTCCCGTCGGCGGCCACCTGCCAGCGGCACAGGCCTCCACCCTCCGCCCGGCAGGTCAATTCGAAGAACTCCCGCTGGCCGTCGACTCGTACCGGGTCCGTCGACCGCACCACGGCCACCCCGTCCGGCTGATCGATTTCCCACAATCGCAACGTTTCCGGCAGGTACTGCACCCGCCGTACCACCTCGTCGGCCCACTTCTGCAGCCGGGGTACGTCCCACGGCACCCCCGCCGACGCGGTGGCAGGCCCGGCCGGGGGCCCGGATTCCCAGCCCAGCCACGACCACTGGGTCGCCAGTGGCTCGACGACTTCCCACCGGCCGACCAGGCGGACGTGGTCAAGTGGCGAGCCGGCGCTGACCGTCATCACCGCACTTACCGGCACCACGTGCTGGCCGGGGGTCCCAGGGAGCTGTCCCTGCCAGGCTCGACGGAACGACTCTGCGATTTGGGTCTGGAGCTGGTTCGGGTTCATGGCGTGGCTCCCCACTTCTCCCCTCGGCTCGTTTCGTGCTGCGTCCCGTCGTACGAGAGGCGTTGGTAGTGGTCTTCCAGGACGGTGGCCAGGTGGACGGGGCGTCGCCAGAGCCGGAAGACGTTTTCGAGGGTCGCTCGGGCGTAATCGAGCTTCAGTTCGGGGCCGCAGAAGTCGTGCTTCAGCAGCAGTTCTGCGCGGTTCTTGTAGTTGGCGTCCTCGACCCAGATGATTGGCCGGCCGAGATTGGTCAGCGAAAACAGCAACTGTTGCTTGACCTTGGCAAACTCCCGACTCTCGATTTCGTAGTTCCCCGTGTTCTGGTTGTAGCCGAACTGGAACAGTTTGTGGCGCCGGCAGAAGTCAAGCGTCAGGAACTCATCCACGAACGTCACGTCGTTGTGGACTCGCCGCACCTCGAAGATCTTCTGGCGACCGAGTCCCGCTTGAGTGTTCCAGGCGTCGCGGGCGTCCAGATCATCGCATGCTTCATAATCGCGGCCGAAGCAGCCTCGATTCCAGCGTTCCTCGATGTCCCGGAACAACTCCACTCCCAGCTTGTACGGATTCAGCCGGGTGGGTGAGCTGGCGAGGGTCCCCGAGCAATGATCGGCGTACGAGACCACGTCTCCTATTTCGAGCCCGTGGCGGGTCATGATGGTGGAGTGCCAGTAGGTGGCCCAGCCTTCGTTCATGATCTTGGTCTGTCCCTGCGGCGCGAAGTAATACGCTTCGTCGCGGACGATCGACAGCACGTCGAGTTGCCACGGTTTGAGTGGCGCCTGTTCCAGCAGGAAGAGCATCACATCGCGTGTCGGCAGGGGTCCGCAGTGGGCCGCCATTTCCCGCCGCAGCCGCTGGTCAAGTTCCTTCTGCAGCACATCGGGTGGATTCACGAACCGGTCCATGTACGATTTGGCAGCGAACTTCCCTCCGGCCGCCGCCGTTCCATCAGCCTCCTCGGTGTGTTCCGGAAAGGCGTACGGATTGCGAGGCTCGACGCGCCGGATAAATGGCGAATGAATGTCGATCAGATCCTCAATGCTCAAACAGACATCGATGAATTCTTCCACTTCTTCCCGGCCGAACCGATCCATGTACCGACGGATCCGATTGCCGTGATTGGCCATCTCGTCGATCATGTGCCGGCTGGTGTGCTCAAACCAGGCGTTGCACTTGAAGAAATCGCAGTGTCCATAGACATGAGCGATGACCATGCGGTGATCGGTCAGCGAGTTGCTGCTGAGCAGATAGGCGTAGCACGGATTGTTGTTGATCACCAGCTCGTAGATTTTCTGCAGCCCGTAGTCGTACCCCTTGGAGAGCTGTTCGTATTCCATGCCGAACCGCCAGTGGGGATAGCGAGTGGGGAATCCGCCATAGGCGGCGATCGCGTTGAGCTGACGCACATCGACCAGTTCGAAGATGGTCGGGAAGAAGTCGAGCCCATAGCGGCGCGCGTGATGTTCCATCTCGGCCTGAGCGTCGACCAGTTCGGGCGGCAGGGTTTTAAGTTGAGCGATGGCCATGGGCGTTTCCTGACATCGGTCCTCAGTTGCCGAGCCGGCCTTCGGCGGGGCTGCAGGCCTGACTGTCGGCGGGTGGCACCAGGGGCTGGACCTCGAAGCGATCGGCCTCCATGGCCTGGATCAGGTCCCACAGCCGGGGGAGTTCCAGGCAGAGCTGCTGGCGGGCCAACAGCCGAGCCTGATCGGCGTCCTCCGCGACGACGTCGACTCGCAGATGCCCCAGTCGCACCACGTACGGCTGCGTCCAGCGTTTCGGCTCGATTCGAATCATGACCTGCGTCTCCTGGTTATCAGTGCCTTATTTCCCGGTCCCCAGAAACAATTTCAGCGTGTCGTAAATGGCCTCCTGGTTGGGGATCTCCGCGCAGACCAGCTTGTCTTGCTCTCCGAGCCGGCTGCGCAAGATCTTCAGATATTCGCCGCTGCCATACGGGCTTTCGACTTGCCCATAGCAGAACAGGTTGCTGGCCGGGAGGAGGTGGTCCTGCAACAGCTGCTGACAGACCCGGTTATCGTCCCCCCAGTTGTCTCCATCGGAGAATTGGAAGCAGTAGACATTCCAGTCTGAGGGGGGAAACTTTGTCTCGATCAGTTCCTGGCAGACCTTGTAAGCGGTACTGATTCGCGTCCCGCCGCTTTCGCGAGTGTGATAAAAGGTGTGTTCATCGACTTCACGGGCGGCCGCGTCGTGGATGATGTACCGACGTTCGACCCCCGCGTACTGGCTCCTCAACCACGTGTCGATCCAGAAGGCGGCCGTACGGACGATCTGTTTCTGATCGTCGGTCATCGATCCGGAGACATCCATCATATAAATGACGACCGCACTGGCTTCGGGGCTGGTATGAGTCGACCAGGCTCGAAACCGCTTGTCGTCGGCAACCGGGACCACACGAGGCCGCGCCAGATCGTACGTACCCGTCGCGATCTGACGGCGCAAGGCCTGCACGTAAGTGCGTTTGAAGTGCCGGAGCGATTCCGGCCCCGTGCGGCGAATACTGTCATAGCGTCGATCCTCCTGAGTGATCGACGCTTGTCCTCGGGGTTCAATGCGCGGCAGCTGCAGCTGGTCGGCGAGCATCTGCGCCAGTTCGGCGAGGGTGACTTCGACTTCGAGCACATGTCCGCCAGGCGCCTCACCGGCTCCACCCGGCCCCCCCTGCCCGTCTCCTTTGCCGACCGGCTGCCCCGGCTCGCCCTCACCCTGCCCCACTCCTCCCCGCCCGTTCTGGCCGTAGCGGAAATGGGGGACATCGAGCTGCGGGATGGGGATACTGACCAGCTCTTTGCCCTGCCGGCCAATCATCTCGCCATGAGTGATGTACTTGCGCAGATTGTCGCGGATCCGACCGCGGACGATCTGACGAAAGCGGTTCACATCGGAATCAATCTTGTTGCTCATGGCGTCTTCCGGCCTGTTCTCAAGCGGCCTGTTCAGCCTTCCTTGGCATCACCGCGGGCGAAGATGCTGGCCACATAGGTCAGCACATCGGTGGCACTCTCGTCGTCGTAACCGTAGTTCTTGATCAGCCGATCCTTGACGATGTCGATCTTGGCCTGAGTGCTGGCATCGACGACGTTCGACACCAGGCTGGTCAGCTTGATCGTGTCCTTCTGGTCTTCGAACAGCTTCAGCTCAAGTGCCTTGTAGAGCCGTTCGTTGGTCTTGTAGTCGAACAGTTTGCCGTCGATCGACAGCGCGCCGATGTAGTTCATGATCTCGCGGCGGAAATCGTCCTTGCGGCTGTCGGGGATATCGATCTTCTCCTCGATCGACCGCATCAGCCGTTCGTCGGGTTCCTCGTACTGACCGGTGAACTTGTTCTTGACCTTTTCCCGCTGCGTGTACGCCTTGACGTTGTCGATGTAATTGGCGCACAGCCGTTTCAGCGCGTCCTCGTCGGCCGCGATGGCCCGCTGCACTTCGTTCTTCACGATGTTCTCATACTCCTCTTTGACCACGGTCAGCAGCTCGCGGTAGCGGGCCCGGACCTCGTCGCTGGTGATCAGCGAATGATGCCGCAGACCGCTTTCCAGTTCGTTGAGGACCATGAACGGGTTGACGGAACGAGCGTCCGGGTAGGCGACCAGGGCATTGGAGAGCTTGTCCTGGACATACCGCGGCGAGATGCCGGTCATCCCTTCGTGGACCGACGTATCCCGCATCTCGGCGACATTCTCGCTGGTGAACCCCGGCAGTGATTTGCCATTGTAAAGCTTCAGCTTCTGCATCAGCGTCAGGTTGGCGTGCTTGGGTTCCTCGAGCCGGGTGAGGATCGCCCACATGGCGGCGACTTCAACCGTGTGCGGCGCGATGTGCTTGCCGCGGACTTTGCGCGAGTTGTAATCCTTCTCGTAGATCTTGATTTCATCGTCGAGCCGGGTGACGTAGGGGATGTCGATCTTGACGGTCCGGTCCCGCAAGGCCTCCATGAACTCATTGTTCTGCAGCCGCCGGTATTCGGGTTCGTTGGTGTGGCCCAGAATCACCTCGTCGATGTCGGTCTGCGCGAACTTCTTCGGCTTGATCCGATGCTCCTGGCTGGCCCCCAACAGATCGTACAGGAAGGCGACGTCCAGCTTCAGGACTTCGACGAACTCGATAATCCCTCGGTTGGCGACGTTGAACTCGCCGTCGAAATTGAACGCCCGCGGGTCGCTGTCGCTGCCGTACTCGGCGATCTTGCGGTAGTTGATGTCGCCGGTCAGTTCGGTCGAATCCTGGTTCTTTTCGTCCTTGGGCTGGAAGGTCCCGATCCCGATCCGATCCTTTTCGCTCAACACCAGCCGTTTGACCCGCACGTCCTGGATCAGCCGGGTCCAGTCCCCCTGATACTTCCGCAGCCGCTCGGCGTACATGAACCGGCAGAACGGATCGAGCTCACCGGAGATCGACACGGGCATCTCACCGGGCCGACGATCGGCGTTCAGCTGCCGGCAGACCTCCTCCCGAAACCGCTCGGGGATCAGATGCAACGGTTCTTCGTGCATCGGGCACCAGTGGATTTCGTTAGTCGCTTCGTCGGCCCAGCCGAGCGTGTAGAGGGCGCCGGCATCGGTCTGTGAGTAGCGTTCCAGGCCGGCCTTGAGCAACCGGGCGATGGTGCTCTTGCTGCTGCCGACCGGGCCGTGCAAAAGCAGGACACGTTTTTCGATCCCGTACCCTTTGGCCGCACTCTCCAGGGCATGAACCAGCCGCTGCAGGGCCTCGTCGAGCCCGAAGACGGCGTCACGACCGTCCTGGTCGGGGTCGTCAAAGAAGTTGTAGTGGATCCGTTGTTCCCGCGACACTTCGTAGACTCGCGTCCCGTACGACATGATCATGTCGTAGACCCGCTGGAAGGCGTTCCGCGTCACCCGCCCGTCGGCGCGGACCAGATCGAGATACTCCTGGAATGTCCCCACCCAGTTCTTGCGACGGAACTGATCCAGGTCCTGCTGTGTGGCTACCAGCGATACGATCTCGTGCCCGATTGTCACGACGAAACCTCCTACCAGCCGATTCGGCAAGCGGATGTCGCGCATTGGCGGTATTAGCGACCCGTCAATGATTCAACAACGGCCTGTCTCCTCGCTGCATCTGAACCTCTGTTCCCGAACCGATCCTCGATCCCCGCCGGCCAGCACCACCGAGGCGACTGTCCGGCGACCATGCGACTGCTCATGAATGGCTGCGTTGATGTGAGCTGAATCCGGCCCCGCAACCGGTATCGCGACCGGTTGCGGACCGCGCAGCAGCTTACGAGGGGCATGTTGCCGTGAGACCACGATCAGCAGCAGGATACGCTCAGGACAAACATGCCCGTTCGGCGAGAACTGCTGGAGCAACAACCCGACCGGAAGAGCCGCGGGTGATTCAGAAAGTTGGCAAAGATCGTGAGGAGCGAGCCTTGTCCGGAGAACCCGTCCTAGCGATCAGCGGTTAGGGAAAAGGGGGCCGCTGTCGCTGCTTCGTGCCTCTCCATCCCACATCACTTATAGTATCGAACAATTCCACGCGCCGGACAAGAGAGATTTCGCGATTTTTGCTGAAGACCGACCCCGCACATGCGGCGCAAGCGGCCGAAAAGTCACGACGGTGCCCCCGGGCCGAGCAGTTTCTGGACACTTTCGAGCAACCGCTCCATCGCAAACGGCTTGCGGATGTAGTCGTCCACTCCCAGCATCTCAGCGTAAGCCTTGTGACGACTCCCCTCGTTGGCCGTGATCATGATGATCCGGACCGGAATCCGCTTCGTCCGCCGCAGCTTCTCCAGCACCAGAAACCCGCTCCGCTTGGGCATCATCATGTCCAGAATCACCAAGTCCGGCTCCTCACGCTCAGCCAACGCCAGACCCTGGTTGCCGTCCCGAGCGATCATCACCTCGTAACCACGCGAACTCAACGCGTACTTCACCGACTCGATGATCTCCGCGTCATCATCCACCACCAGCACGCGACGGCCCGGCCCCGAGCCAACTTCGGCCGATACCTTCCCACCTGGATCACTCATCTCTTGCCCTCATTGATCGTCGTTCGCCGTATCGGGAGGCTCTCACCCGCGTCGTCAGTCCCGGTCAGCATCACAAGCATACCTCGTGTTGACCTCCCGGCCGATCGCGTCCGCGCATCGACCCGGCAAAACGGAGGCAAGGTGTCAGGCAGGAGTCGTACGGGCAGGAGTTCGAACTACAGGCTATCCATTTCCTCCTGTAGTGTGGAGCTCAACGAGGCGGCCGGCAAGGGGCCTGACAAGCGGTGGACAGCCGCCAGCTACCGACTATGATGAGCGGCCATGTACCAGCTGGACTACTTGCCGCGCGACCCGGCCGACTACCGACCGCCCCTGGGCCTGATCGGTTGCGGCGGGATTACCCACCATCACCTCTCCGCTTACCGGTCGGCCGGTTACCCCGTCGTCGCCCTCTGCGACCCGGCTCGACCCCGAGCCGAAGCGCGGCGGGATGAGTTCTATCCCCACGCTCAGGTCTACACCGACCACCGACGGCTGCTGGCCCGCGACGATATCGAAGTGGTCGATATCACCACCCACCCCGATGTGCGACCGCCGCTGATCCAACAAGCCCTGCTGGCCGGCAAACACGTCCTCAGCCAGAAACCGTTCGTCACCGATCTGGACGAAGGCCTGCGGCTGGCCGAATTGGCCGAACAACAACAGCTCCACCTGGCCGTCAACCAGAACGGCCGCTGGGCCCCCCACTTCGCCTACCTCCGCCAAGCCGTGGCCGCCGGCCTGCTCGGCGATATCTCCAGCATCGAAATGTCGATCCACTGGGACCATACCTGGGTCGCCGGCACGCCGTTCGAAAAGATCTACCACCTCGTCCTCTATGACTACGCCATCCACTGGTTCGATATGGTCCACTGCCTGCTGGCCGACCGCACTCCCCGCCGAGTCTTCGCTGCCCTCAGCCGAGCCTCGCACCAGCCGGTCAACCCTCCGCTGGTCGCGCGCGTCATCGCCGAATTCGACGGAGCGGTGGCCGGACTGAGCTTCAATGCGTGGACCAGCTCCGGCGCCAACGACCGCACCTTCGTCGTCGGAACCCACGGCACTTACGTCAGCAGCGGCCCGAACGAAAAACAACAGACCGCCAGCCTCCACACCCGCCACGGCAGCTGGACACCCCAGCTCCACGGCTGCTGGTTCCCCGACGGCTTCCACGGCACCATGGGCGAACTGCTGCTGAGTATCAGCGAACGGCGAGCACCGACGATCAGCGCCCGCGATAACCTGGAGAGCCTCGCCCTCTGCTTCGCCGCCATCGAAAGCGCGGAGACCGGCACGCCAGTCGTCCCCGGCTCCGTGCGGAAACTCCCCGCGCGACACCAGCTTGACTGAGCCCATTCGATCCACTCTATTTGCCGCCGCCGTGCCGCCGCAGCAGTTCTTCCCCACATCCCTCTGGCTGATCGAGGCACCCATGCTCACCACTCACCCGCACCGCTCACCGCTACACCACACAAATCGACGGCTGGCCCTGCCGCTGCTGGCCCTGCCGCTGCTGGCTCTGATGGTCAACCTGGCCGCGACGCCACGCACTGCACAGGCTCAGAACCAGGGACAGAACCGCCCGCCCGATTTCCGATCGGTCGAGGTCGACGGCGACCGGAAGGTCACGTTCCGCATTTACGCCCCCGAAGCCAAAGCCATCCGGCTGGCCGCCGGCGATATCCCCGGCAATAACTCCGGAACCGAACTCACCAAAGGGGCGGACGGAGTCTGGTCAGCACAGATCGGCCCGGTCCCCGGCGGCGCTTATCGCTATCACTTCCAGGTCGACGGACTGAACGTGGTCGACCCCCGCAATCCGTCGACCAGCGAATCGAACAGCAACACGTGGAGCCTGGTGGTCGTGCCGGGGCATGAATCGAGCGACGCCAAGCAGGTCCCCCACGGTGCCGTCGCTCAGATCGTCTACGACTCCCAATCACTCGGCCGACCGCGGCGACTCCACGTCTACACGCCACCCGGCTATGAATCGGGCGATCAGCGTTATCCCGTCTTCTACCTGCTGCATGGTGCCAGCGATTCCGACGCTTCGTGGAGCACCGTCGGACGCGCCGGGCTGATCCTCGATAACCTGATCGCGGCCGGCAAGGCCAAGCCGATGATTGTCGTCATGCCGGCCGGGCACACGGGTCAGTTCGGTTTCGGCCGTGCCGGCGGCAACTCGTTCCAGAGCCAGATGGACGAGTTCACTCAGGATTTCAACCAGGATATCCGGCCGCTGGTCGAAGCCCGCTATCGGACCCTCAACGATCGGGCCCACCGCGCCATCGCCGGGCTCTCCATGGGGGGAGCCCAGACTCTGAACGTCGCCTTCGGTCAGCTCGACCAGTACGCCTACGTCGGAGTTTTCAGCTCCGGTGTGTTCGGCATCGCCGGCGGACCCGGCGGCGGAGCGCCCAACACCCAGTGGGAAGACTCGCACCGCGAAACGCTCGATAACGCCGACCTCCGCCAGGGCCTGAAACTCGTCTGGTTCGGGATCGGCAAGGACGATTTCCTGGTCGCGACCTCCAATGCCACCGTCGAAATGCTCAAGAAACACGGCCTGGACGTCACCTACCACCAGACCGACGGCGGCCATACCTGGCTGGTCTGGCGCGACTACCTGGCCGAATTCGCACCGCTCCTGTTCCAGGACTGAAACAGGCCCCAGATTGACCGAAAATCCCCCCCGGCCGAGGATATCTGCCGGGCACTGGACTTTTCAATTTCCACGTCCCGATATAATAATTTACACACCGGTGCTTGCGAAAAATTGCCGACCGGGGTGCATCACAGCATGGGAGTGTCAGACGACTATGACGATTATTTTGACCGAACGAGCGGCGGAAGAGGTAAAGCGGATCATGACCGAGCAGAAGTCGGACGCCGGCACGGTGCTCCGCGTCGGCGTGACCGGTGGTGGCTGCAGCGGCTTTTCGTACTCGCTGGGCTTTGACAACCAGGTCGACGACAAGGCCGACACGCGCGAGAGCCAGCACGGCGTCGACGTGGTGGTGGATCGCAAGAGCGCGCTCTACCTGGAAGGGACGACGCTCGACTTCTACGAAGGACTCGACCGCCGCGGTTTCACCTTCAACAACCCGAACGCCGTGAAGTCGTGCGGCTGCGGCAGCTCGTTCCAGGCATAACTTGCTTGTCTTACAAGCACGACGCGCCAGCGAGTGAGTGTCTTACAAGCACGACGCGCCAGCGAGTGAGTGTCTTACAAGCACGACGCGCCAGCGAGTGAGTGTCTTACAAGCACGACGCGCAAGCAAGTGAGTGTCTTACAAGCACGACGCGCAAGCAAGTGAGTGTCTTACAAGCACGACGCGCCAGCAAGTGAGTGTCTTACAAGCACGACGCGCCAGCGAGTGAGTGTCTTACAAGCACGACGCGCCAGCAAGTGAGTGTCTTACAAGCACGACGCGCCAGCGAGTGAGTGTCTTACAAGCACGACGCGCCAGCAAGCGAGTGTCTTACAAGCACGACGCGCAAGCGAGTGAGTGTCTTACGCGGAAAACTCACTGGCTGGCGCCGCGTGCTTGTATTCCGGAGAAACTCACTGGCTGGCGCCGCGTGCTTGTATCAGTGCGGTGGACAACATGTCGCCGTCCGACTCGGCCAAACTATCCACCGGCGGCTCGCAATCGTTGAGCTGCGGTGGCGAGGGCCGAGGCGGCTTGGTGGATCTGGTCTGCGGTGGTGAATCGCCCCACGGCCAGCCGCAGCGAACTGCGGACCTGGTCGTCTGTCAGACCGAGCGCGCGCAGTACGTGACTCGGTTCAGGATTCGCCGCCGTGCAGGCGCTGCCCGATGAGACGGCGACGTCGGGGACCTGAACCATCAACGACTGGCCATCGAGCCCGCTGAAGCCGACGTTGAGGTTGGCTGCCAGACGGAGGTCGGGGAGTTCGAGATCGGGACCGCGCAGCTCCAGAGGCCCGGCCTGGCGCTGCAATTCAGCCCATAGCTCGTCGCGCAGACTTTTCATTCGCCGCGTCTCAGCCATTAGTTCGCTGGTGGCCAAGCGGAGAGCGGTGGCCAAGCCGACAATGCCCGGTACGTTCAACGTGCCGCTGCGCAGTCCGAACTCCTGCCCGCCTCCTTCGACGAGGGGAATCAGCCGGATAGCAGGACGTCGTCGACGGACGAAGAGCCCACCGACTCCTTTGGGTCCATAAAACTTGTGCGCCGAAAAGCTCAGCAGATCGACGGGAATACGAGCCAGGTCGATCGGAAGCTTGCCGACGGCCTGAGTGGCATCCGAATGGAACAGGATGTTGCGCTGTTGGCAGATGTCGGCGATCTCGGCGATCGGCTGGATCGTGCCGATTTCGTTGTTGGCCCACATGACCGACACCAGAATCGTGTCGGGACGCAGGGCATCGCGAAAGCGGTCGACATCGATGCGACCGGCATCGGGCCGCCCGTGGGGAGCAACGGGCAGCAGCGTGACGTCGGCTCCCTGGCGGCTGAGCCGTTCGAGCGGATCGAGGATCGCTTTGTGTTCGGTCGCCACCGACACGATGTGTCGGCCGCGGGCCGACCAGCGCTGGTAGGCGCCGAGCAGGGCCAGGTTGTTGCTTTCCGTCGCCCCGCTGGTGAAGACGATCTCGCGGGGCTGGGCGCCGAGGGCCATGGCGGTGTCGTTACGAGCCAGTTCGACGGCGTCGCGAGCGTCCTCTCCCAGCGTATGCGTAATGCTCCCCGCGTTCCCAAACCGCTCGGTAAAGAACGGCCACATCGCATCCAGCACGCGCGGATCGACCGGCGTGGTGGATTGATGGTCCAGGTAGATCACTGCCATGGCACGCGTTTCGTTCAGCTGACGACTGGCCAGCGGAAGGTCGACGAGAGCTTGATGCGTCGGCCAGTCACCTGAGACTCACGCGCGGCCGTGATGATCTCCAGCACGTGCAGCGCGTGTTCAGGAGTGACCAGCAGGTCGCTCCCTTTGACGAGCGATTCGGCGGCCAGCACGGCCCCCTGCTGCCAGACATACCCTTGAGCATCGGTCGCGTAACGCTTCATCTCCCGTTCGTCGTGGCTGGCGAAATCGACTCCCAGCGGCTCCCAGTCGTAGCCGACCAGTCCCAGGTAGCCCTGACTGCCGACGATCGACACCGTGTGCCGCTGCTCGTTCTTCCCTTCGTGACCATGCGGATTGAAGTAATTGAACCCGCTCTGCACGTGCGACATCACGCCGTTGCCGTGATCCATGAGGACCATGGCGTTGTCTTCTTCGGTGACGTCGATCGTGCCGCGGCCGTAGATCTCGCGGGTCTTGGTCACGATGCTGGTCAGCGCCGTGACTTCGCGGGCCGGTCCGAGCAATCCGGTCAGCGTCGTCAGGTTGTAGACGCCCAGATCGGGGAGACTGCCCCCTTTTTTCTGATAGAAGAAGGCCGACCAGTTGGGACCTTCGTGGCCGTAGGTAGCGTGAGCCGCGGCCAGCCGTCCCAGTTTGCCGGCGCCAATTGTCTGGGCCATGAACGCAAACTGAGGGCTCATCACCGGAATCGGCGCCCCCCAGATCTTTCGATCCTGGCGCCGCGCCGACTCGAGGATTTCCTGGCCGGCCTGGAGCGAATTGGCGATCGGCTTTTCGCTCCAGATGTGCTTGCCGGCCGCCACAGCCTCCCGATTCAAGTGCTCGTGCTCCTGCATGTCGGTCAGGTTGACCAGCATGTCGAACTCGGCGCCGGCGAGCATTTTTTCGATGTGCGGGTAGTGGTGGGGGATCTTGTGTTCGGCCGCTGCCCGTTCGGCCCTTTCGGGGATGATGTCGCAGCAGCTGACCAGTTCCACGTACGGGCTCCCGGCCAGCTGCGGAAAGTACTTCGTCGAAACGCTGCCGCAACCGATCACGCCGACCTTGATGCGGCCCGTTTTGGCCGGTCCGTTTTCCGCCCCTTCGCTGCGTGGAGCGACAGCCGACCAGGCCCAAGCCGCCGCTCCGGCCGCCAACGTCCCTTCCATGAACTGACGGCGACTCGACTGCATTTCAGGTCCAGCCTGTAGGGCGGAATCAGGACAATCATCAGCACTCATCATAGTTCTCCGACTTGGCTTGTCCGTGGAACGGGAAGACTCAACCTGGGAACCCTCTATCTTAGCCACTCCGGCAGCGCCGTTCGACAGGCAGCGGTCGAAACTCCAGAGGTCACGGAGGCACGGAGGCACGGAGGCACGGAGGCACGGAGGCACGGAGGCACGGAGGCAGGCGGGACGCCCGCACCACAACGGAGGCACGGAGGCAGGCGGGACGCCCGCACCACAACAGAGGCCACGGAGGCAGGCGGGACGCCCGCACCACAACGGAGGTCACGGAGGCAGGCGGGACGCCTGCACCACAATGGAGGCGGAGGGTTAGAGGCCGAAGAGGGCTTCGATGCAGATTCGCGACCAGCTTTCGAGCTGTTCGGCGCGGTCCCGGATCGCGGTCAGCGACTGGAAGCCGGCTCCCAGCAGCTCCGATTCGCGGGGCCGCACGTCGGGCCGATCGACGTCGACCAGGTGGACCACGCCCAGGTGCACGCGACCGACTTCGGTCTGGTCGTCGTTGATCAAGCCGACACAGGTCTGGCTGAACGGAGTGTCGATGATGACCTCTTCGTCGAGCTCTCGGCGCATCCCTTCGGCGTAGGCTTCGTGCACGAGATGGCCGTCGCCGAGCGAAATGTGGCCACCGACCCCGACGCTCCACTTGGCATGCAACCGTTGCTCGCCTTGCCCCTTGCCCCGCTGGTAACAGAACAACTGGGGTTCGCCGTCGGCCGGCCGGTACCGGAATACGACGTAGGGAATCAGCTGCTTGAAGCTCGGATCGGTCTCCATTTCCGAGCGGGGTCGGTAGAGGGTCTGGTGGGGCCCGAGCAGCGCGTCCCAGTAGCGTTCGGGTTCGCCGCAGAACCCTTGGAAATAGCCCAGTTCATGAAACCTGGCGGTCGGGACTACCAGCACGTGTTCGGTCGTCGCGGTCGACATGTTTGTGTTGGCCCTCAACGTAGGTGGTGTTCAGACGATCAGCATGGCGTCGCCGTAGCTGTAAAAGCGGTATTCGTATTCGATCGCTTCCAGATAGGCTCGGCGAATCAGCGCATCGCCGCCGAAGGTGCGGACCAGCACCAGCAGCGTGCTGCGCGGGAGGTGGAAGTTGGTCATCAGCACATCGACGGCTCGAAAAGTGTACGGAGGCCGGATGAAGAGCTGAGTCGGTCCGGTCCACGGTTGCAGCTCACCCGACTGAGCGGCCGTTTCGAGGGTTCGCACCGAGGTGGTGCCGACGGCCACGATCCGGCCACCCGCTCGACGAGCTCGCCGCAGATGGTCGACCGTTTCCGGACTGACGCGACACCATTCGGCGTGCATGGCGTGGTCGGCCAGCGTGTCGGCCTTGATCGGCCGGAAGGTGCCGATGCCGACGTGCAGCGTCACTCGCTCGATGTCGACACCCTGATCCGAGAGTTCCTTCAGCAGACGGGGCGTGAAGTGGAGCCCGGCGGTAGGGGCGGCGACGGATCCGGGGATATCGGCAAAGACGGTCTGATAACGGTCGACATCCGCATCGACCATCTCGCCATGACGGATGTAATGGGGTAACGGCACGCGGCCGATCTGCTCGAGCAGATCGAGAGGTGTGCCGCCGGTCAGCGGACGGACGACCCAGCTGCCGTCTGACAGCTTGGTTGCCAGCTCCAGCTGCATGGCCGGTCGCGCGGACCGATCGAGCAGCTGCACAATCTCGCCCGGCTGCATCCGCCCGCGGGCCTTGCAGAGCACCCGCCACATGCCGTGAGATTCTTCGTCCAGGAAGAGCCCTTCCCAGCGGCCGCCGGTCGCCGGGCGACGGCCGACCAGCCGAGCGGGAATCACGCGGGTGTCGTTGAGGACCAGGACATCGCCACGCCGCAGGTACTGGCCCAGATCACGGACATAAGCATGGTCGATCGTGTTCGCGGCGCGATCGACGACCATCAACCGGGCGTCAGTCCGTTGGCGCAACGGTTCCTGGGCGATCCGCTCGCGCGGCAAGTGATAGTCGTATTGGTCAATCTCGGCCATGCCCGCTCCCACTCCTGGCCAGCGACTGCCGACCGAAGACGTCGACCAAGTATCGGGGAATCCCGCCCTGGCGAAAAGGGCCACCGTGCCGGCCCGTAGGGGACCGCGGCCACCGGGGTGTGCCCCCCCGCGGACGATCCAACATCCAGCCGTCGGCGGTCCCTGTCAGCGACGTTTCAAGATTCTGGTCGGCGGACCGTTGACGGAGCCCGGGAAGTGGATATCTTAGGGGCATTGTGGGAGCCAGTGGTGAAAAGTGGTGACGCATGTTGTTGACCGGCACGTACACGCGGTCGATTGACGAGAAGCTGCGAATCGCCATTCCGAAGCCACTGCGAGACCAATGGATGAAGGCGGATTCGGTGACCCACCTCTTTGTGGCTCCCGGAACCGACGGATCGTTAGCCCTGTACACGGAGGACGCGTTCGCTCGACTTGCCGAGAAACTCTCCAGCGCGTCCCCGACCGGCCAGGCCGTGCGGGATTTCAGCCGCCTGTTTTATGCGCGGGCGCAGCGAGTGGAGCTCGATCGGCAGGGACGCATTCGCATACCTCCCGAACTGGCACCGCTGATCGGGCTCCCGCGCGGAGACGGTTTGGCGTCCGAAGGAGTGTTGGTGGGGGTCCGGGACCACATGGAATTGTGGGAAGCCGGACGCTGGCAGACCTATTTGCAGCAGCGGCAGGATCAATACGACCAGTTGGCCGAGCAGGCCTTTGCCTGACCGGCAGGAGATACCAAGGAGCATGATCGCAGACACGTCCGTCCGTTGATTCGCCTCCGCGCGGTAACGGCGCCGTTCGAATCGCGGCCACCGAAACGAACGGGCTTCTGGGGCATTCTTCAAGAATCCCAGCCTCAGAAGGAACCGCGGGCTCGCCAGAAGGACTCCTGGCCGAGTTGCGAATCCGTGCGAGCTCGCCCATCCCGCAGCGGCGAGACGCGCAAGGCATTTTACCCACCTGGGACGCATGGACGCGTCCCGGGTAGAATGCTCTCGGCCGCAGCCGATCCTCCGCCGGACGGATTCAGGTGCCGGCGAACGCCCCCACACGCCGCCCACTATGAACCTGCCCCCCGACTCGCCTTCCCCAGATTCTCCCGATGAGGCGAATCGCCCAGACTCCACAGAATCCGAGACGGATCCGTCGATTGGACCCGGGGCGACCGTACCGGCCACACAGCACGTGGCGGTCATGCCGGCCGAAATCATTCACTGGCTGGATCCGCAACCGGGCCAGATAGTGGTCGATGCCACGCTTGGCGGAGGCGGTCACACCCGACTGCTGGCCGAAGGGCTCGGCCCCCACGGGCGCATCCTGGCTATTGACCGCGATCCGCTCCCCGTAGCCCGGGCCGCCGCGGCGAAGTGGCCGTGTCAGGTCGAGCCGATCGCCGGGAGCTACACGCAGCTGGGCGAATTCCTGGCTGACCGAGGCCTGACGGCGGTCGACGCGATCGTGATGGATCTGGGGTTGTCGAGCGACCAGCTAGCGGACGCCGAACGGGGCTTCAGTTTTCGCGTTGACGGGCCGCTCGACTTGCGGTTCAATCCGGACCACGGAGAGCCGGCCTGGCAGTTGCTGCAGTACCTGCCGGAAAAGGAGCTGGCTGACCTGATTTACGAGTTTGGCGAAGAACGCCTGAGCCGCCGGATCGCTCGACGCATCGTCGACCAACGGCGGCGCCAGCCGATCCGAACCACCACCGAACTGGCCAACCTGGTCCGTGCCTGCTATCCGCCACGGGCCAGCCGCGGCGGAAGGAACCGACCGGTCATTGATCCGGCTACCCGCACGTTCCAGGCTCTGCGGATCGCCGTCAACTCCGAGCTCCAACACCTGAAAACCGCCCTAGCAGATTACCCGAATTACCTAAAACCCGGCGGCCGGTTGGCCGTGATCAGTTTTCACTCTTTGGAAGACAGGATGGTCAAGCAGGCGTTCCGCGACGATCATCGCTGGGAAGTCCTGACGCGCAAGCCGTTGGAAGCCTCGGACGAGGAACTGGCGGTGAACCCGCGGGCACGGAGTGCGAAGTTGCGAGTGGCCGCACGGGCGGTCGATGACCGATAAATGAGACGAACGAAATTGTTGGGGACTGGATTCGACTCGGAATGAGCAAGCCCCAGGGAGGGGGCAGAGCATGGGATCGGCTGGCCGATGGGGCATGGTGTGCATGGCGACGACCGTTATGTGGGCCTCCTGGTCCCTCTGGCAGCGAGGCGACGATGGGCCGCAGCTGCCCGATCTGAACGTCAGCGCGGCCGAACTGAGCCCCGCGGTGCCGGAGGCCGCCAGTGGTCAGCCGGGCCCCTACCAGTCGCGACTGACCAGTCTGCAGGTCGGCCCGGAAGAGCCGACGATGCTGCAGCCGTCGCTGACCGACGTCCCGCGCCCGCCCCGCGACAGCAGCTCTTCAGCACCGACTGCGGAAAACGTAATCGACGAAGTCCCGGTCGACCTTCATCAACAAGCCCTGCCTCAGCCAGCCCTGCCTCAGCCAGCCCTGCCTCAGCCAGCCCTGCCTCAGCGGTAGTACGGCGGGGGGCCAGCGTACCCCCATGATCGACGTCGCTCTGCTGACCGAAAGCCGTTACGTCGGCTCAGTGGCTGCCGACGGGGACTGGTACCTGCGGAATATTCTGGAGGACGACCGACTGCTGGCCGAGTCGCTGTCCCGACACGGCATTCGCGCGACTCGCGTCGACTGGTCGGACCCGGACGTCGACTGGTCATCGTTTCCAATCAGCGTCTTTCGATCGACCTGGGATTACTTCCATCGCTGGGATGAATTCCAGCGATGGCTGGCCGACGTCCAGCACCACACCACGCTGTGCAATTCACCGCCACTGATCGCCTGGAACGTCGACAAACACTACCTCCGCGATCTGGCTGAACGCGGCATCCCCGTAGTGACCACTCGTTACATCGAACGGGGGAGCACCGAGTCGCTGCGACAACTGCTGGATTCCACCGGCTGGGACCACGCCGTGCTCAAACCGTGCATCTCCGGAGCCGCTCGGCATACCTACCGCATCGACCGCTCGAATTGCGCCCAGCACGAACCGATTCTGCGTGAGCTACTGCAAGCCGAATCGATGATGTTGCAGCCCTTCCAGCGTCACGTAGTCCAACAGGGCGAAGATACGCTGATCGTCTTCGAAGGATCGTATTCGCATGCCGTGCGCAAGATCGCCAAGCCGGGCGATTTCCGAGTCCAGGACGATTTCGGGGGGACGGTCCACACTCACCATCCGACCGCCGAGCAGATTGAGCTGGCCGAACGAGCGATGGCGGCCTGCCCGGAGCTCCCAGCCTACGGCCGAGTCGACATGATCGTCGACGATGCGGGCCAACTGGCCGTGATGGAACTGGAAATCATCGAACCCGAACTGTGGCTGCGACGCGACCCTCCCTCAGCCGACCGTTTCGCGGCTGCGATCGCTGAGCGACTGGGGAAGATGCGTTTTTGACCACGAAAGCTGCGAAGGCCACGGAAAAGAGTTTTTTGACCACGGAAGCTGCGGAGGCCACGGAAAAGAGATTTTTGACCGCGGAAGCTGCGGAGGCCGCGGAAGGGAGATTTTTTGTCGCGGAGGGAATCGTTGTGGCGTGGAAGCGGAGAGGATCAACGCACGAAAAGATGTGGCTTGATCTGCGGGCTTCAGTTCCTTCTCCGCGTGCTCTGCGTCAAGACGTTCCGTGGAGATGAATTTCGGGGATCAGGTCGGGGACGATTTCGATCTGAGGATACTCTTCGGTGGAAGCGATGATCTCGTGGCAACACGCCTCGAATTGAGCGAGAAAGGAGTCGAGATCGAGTCCCATGTGATGGGGCCGGTAAGGTCCGAGGTAGGCGCATGAGCTGTAGTAGAGCTTGCGAGCGCCGCGGATGTTCCCGTTGCCGAAATGGTGCAGGCAGACTGCGACCTGGATCAGTCCCTGGTAAAAACGCCGCGAGGGGCTGGCGTCATCCGACCAGAGATCTTCCCACACTTCGTGGGCTTCAAAAAAATCGCAGACATTGAAATAGTTGATCCCTTCGAGGTACCTGGGATCGTAGGTGCTTGAGTCAGCCGTTTCAGACATGGCGGTTCGCTCGGCAGAGCATCCCTGATGGAGTCAATTATCGGGCCAGTTCTTCCTGCATGTGGCAATAGCTTTCGTAGCGGCGGACGTCGAGCAGCCCGTCGGCCACGGCGTCTTTGACGGCGCACTGAGCTTCATGGGTATGGGTGCAATCGGGATAGCCGCAGAGGTTGCCAATGGGCCGGATCTCGCGGAACAGGCCGGAGACTTCGGCGCGAATGACGTCCCACAGCGCGAACTGCCGGATCCCCGGCGTATCGACGACGAATCCGCCCGCTTGCAGCGGCACCAGTTGAGCGGCGGTGGTGGTGTGACGTCCTTTTTCGTTCTCGGCGCTTACCGCCCGCACTTTCAGGTCGAGTCCTGGTTCGATGGCGTTGAGTACCGAAGATTTGCCGACACCGCTCTGCCCCACCACCGCATTCGCTCGCCCCACAACTCGTTCATGCAATCGATCGACACCCCAGCCGTGCGTGGCGGAGATCAGCAGAACTTCATAGCCCAGCTGCCCGTAACAGCCGATAATCGGCTGCAGGTCGGCCGGTTCGATTAGATCGGCCTTGTTGATGCAGATCAGAGGCCGAATCGACGCCTTTTCGGCACTTAGCAGAATGCGGTCGATCAGGTGGGGTTTGAGTCCTGGTTCGGCGGCCGAGGCGACGATGATCAGCTGATCGACATTGGCCACCATCACGTGTTGGCGGCCACGGCTGTCGCGAGCCAGCACACCATACCGCGGTTCGACACGCTCAATAATCCCGTCGACACCACCGGCCGGCCGGAACATCACTCGATCGCCGGCCGCCACCACGTGCCGCTGATCGGTGGCGAGGGTCTTGAGGAGCCGGCGTGTGGCGCAGCGGTAGGTTTTGCCGTCGGCGCCGAGAACTTCGCTGTGCAACCCACCGGCTCTGAGGACGGTACCGGCCAAGCAGAGCGACGTGTCGACTTCCGGGATGATGGCCATTCCCGTGCTGTCGTCATTCAGCTCGGTCCCGACCACGGTCCGTCGGCGAGTGACATCACCTTTGCCGGATAGCCGTTCCTGTTGCACGACCTGATCGAGCGCATCGTAACCGTCGGGCCGCGTGAATTGTTCCGTCAACCGCCGCTCGCGCGAACGCGTCTCGCGGTTCTTGCGGAAGTCAGTCCGCACTTTGCGTGTCGGTTTGTGGCGGGCCATCGCAAATCCTCAGCGTCCGATTGGTCGCCGACCCGAACCGTCTGAGGGCCGCACGAGCCGGCGGCCGCGTCAGGTGGAATCGGGCGCAACGGACGGCCAGCTCTGGGAACTGACACCGCTGGGCGAAAGTGGTTCGGCCGCAGCCGCAGCAGCTGCCGCAGCCGCTCGCCCCTCTTCACGAGCCGGCGGACCAATCAGCTCCTCGATTTCCTTCTCCGAAATCTCTTCCCGTTCGACCAGCGCGTCGGCCAGCTTCTCGAGCTGATCCCGATGCTCGCTCATCGTCGCCAACGCCCGGTCAGCCGCGTCGTGCAGCACCCTGGCGACTTCCTCGTCGATCGTCTGCAACGTGTGCTCGCTGAACTGGCGCTGCTGGTGCATCTCTCGACCCAGAAACGGATCCTGTTCGCTCATCTTGTAGCTGACCGGTCCCAGCCGTTCGCTCATGCCCCACTTGGTCACCATGTGCCGAGCCAGGCCGGTCGCCCGCTCCAGATCATTCTCGGCCCCAGCGCTGAATTCATGATAGACCAGCTTCTCAGCCGCTCGTCCGGCCAGCAGAAACGCCAGCCGATCCTGCAGCTCAGATTCGGTGATGTTCATCCGATCTTCTTCGGGCAGAGTCTGCGTCACGCCGAGGGCTCGCCCGCGCGGCACCACGGTGACCTTGTGGATGCGATCCGCTCCTTTGGAGAGCCAAGCCATCAGGGCGTGGCCAGCCTCGTGATAGGCCGTCTTTTCCTTCTCGTCGCCCATCAGAATTTCTTCGCGTTTGGGACCCATGAGGACCTTATCTCGAGCATGCTCGAAGTCCTCCATCTCCACCTTCTTCTTATTCTGCCGAGTGGCCCACAGAGCGGCTTCGTTGACCAAGTTGCGGATGTCCGCTCCGGTCAATCCGACCGTCCCTTCCGCCAGCCGCTTGAGGTCAACGTCGTCGGCCAGCGGCACGTTGCGGACATGGACTTTGAAGATGGCAATGCGACCGCGCAGCGTCGGGCGATCGACGGTGATGTGCCGATCGAAACGGCCCGGACGCAACAAGGCCGGATCGAGGACGTCGGGACGGTTGGTGGCCGCCATCACAATCACCGTCTCCGTCGGAGTGAATCCGTCCATTTCGCTGAGGATCTGGTTCAAGGTCTGCTCACGCTCGTCGTGACCTCCCCCCAGACCGGCCCCGCGCTGCCGACCCACCGCATCGATTTCGTCGATGAAGACGATTGAGGGCGAATTCTGCTTGGCCTTCTGAAACAGATCTCTCACGCGGCTGGCACCGACGCCGACAAACATCTGAATGAATTCGCTGCCGCTCACACTGTAAAACGGTACCCCGGCCTCACCGGCCACGGCCCGCGCCAACAGCGTCTTGCCGGTCCCCGGTGGTCCGTTCAGCAGCACGCCCTTGGGAACTCGCCCCCCCAACCGCTGGAACTTCTCCGGATTCTTCAAGAACTCAACGATCTCTTCCAGATCCGCTTTCACGCCTTCCAGGCCCGCCACGTCGTTGAAAGTGATCGGATGGTCCGACTTCTCGTACGTCTTGGCCGGACTCTTGCTGAAGCCCGACAGAAAGCCCCCACCCATGAACTGATCGCGCGTACGCCGAAACATCGTCCAGAAGAAGCCGACCAGCAACAGCGGGACAAGGATGGTCAGCCACATGGCGATGGCCCCCGTCCGGTCCGGACTGCCGTCGACCTCGACCCCATGCTTGGGAAGATCGTTGGTCAGCCACCGCCGGTCCTCGTCACTGACAAAATCGGGGAGCTCGACGACGAAATCCCAGCTCAAATACTGAGGCTCGCCCTTAGCGTTCTTCCGCTCCTGCTTCCGACCGTCCGGCCCCACCGTTGGCGGAGCCACGACCTGACTCTTGAACTTGCCGCGAAACGTCTCGCCGATGTAGTACACCGACTCGACGTTCCCAGCCATCACCTGTTCCTTGAAGAACGGATAGCTGATCCGGTCGGCCTTGCTGGCGAAATGGGAAAACATCAGCAGCACGGCGGCGGTGACCGCAAAGGCCATCAACCAGAACGTGGGAATGGGTGGCCGCGGACGGGGCAGCTTGTCGCGCGAACCCGCACCCCCACCGTCACCTGGGCGCGGATCGCTCCCCCCATCGCCAGTCTGCTTAGGCCGTATCTCGCTCATGCACTCCCCTTTTTCCTCTCCTCCGACGTCGCCCCCATTCCTACGGCTCTGGCCAGCCCGTGGGTCCTCGACGTCTCAACACGTCCGGGGCACTCGGGAATTCTATCCCAATTGTCAGCCGATTTCGATTCCACCCCGACTTGTGGCGGTGTTATTCGGCTGTCCGGACGCACAATCGATATAACCGGACATCTTGGTCAGTCAGCCCCAACGGGTTCACCGCCGAGGCTCCCAGCCGTTCCGCCGACAATTGCTCCGACCGAGCCAGTTGCTCCTGTTGAACCGGACTCCAGAGCCACTGCGGATCGACTCGCAGCCCCTGCTGACGGGCCATGCTCAGATCGTCCAGCAATGACGAACGGTCGGTCCGGCGAATCGCCTGACAGTCACTCGCAGCATAGCCATCGGCCAGCAGTCGCCAAGTCCAGTACCAACCCGGTCTCACCCCGGCCGGCCAATCAGGCTCGGCTTCCACGGGCCGCTCGCCCTCCGACGACAGCGCCGACCGGCCCCCAGAGAGTGTGGCGTGAGGTCGAACGGCCGGAGCAATTTCAGCAATTTCAGCAACTTCAGCAACTTCAGCAACCTCAGCAGCCGCTGGAGGCTGATCAGCTGAATTGGATCGAGGGGTTGCTGCCGAGCGACGAGGGGGCGTGGGTCGAGCCGGGAGCAGAGCGGCGATCGACTCAACCAGTTCGTCGTCGGGCTGGCATCGCCCGTGCAGCAGCTCGTGTCCCGTCGGCGTGATCTCCAGCACCGGCCGGAACCGATTCGCGTCCGTCGCTCGGACCAGGCTGGCGTCGAGCAACAGGTCGACCACGGTCATGACGTCGTTGCGCCGCCAACCGCTGAGCAGTCCGAAGGTGCTGAGCTGATCGAGCTTCCAGCGCGACAGCTTGGCCGACTTCGAGCCGCACAGCATGCCGACCACGACATGCTTGCCAAACTGTCCCTTGCGGCTGACCCGCACCACACCGCTCAATACCTTCTGCAGCAGCTCAACCACCTCCGCCTGCCGCGGATGGGAGCTCGTCGGCACCGCCCCGCTCGTCGGCACCGCCCCGCTCGTCCCCGCCGAGTCGTCTGCCGCATTCGCCCCATCTTCCGAGCGCGAACCGGTCGCCGGGCGATCGACGATCCAGACGGAATTGCCGTGTGAGCGGCCGGTATCGGACTGAGTGACACCGCGGGCCGTGCAATTGTCACAGTGCCCGCAATTGGCCGCTGCCGGGTCGCCGAAGTACTCCAGCACGACACGTTGTCGGCATTTGCGGCGAGCCAGACAGAATTCTTCCATCCGATCGAGCTTCTTCAGGGCCAGCCGACGCCGCTGATCGAGCTCGACCAGCTTCAAGTCGAGCGACTCGAAGGGGACATCGCGCCGACGCAAGTGCACTGCTCGGCCTCGAAACGGCGGGACGTAGTCGAACGGATCGAGTCGTTTGAGTTCGCGCAGAGCGCGGGTGACGGCGGCCGCGTCAAGTTCCGTCTGTTCGACCAGCAGGTGGGGCCGGAAGAACACCAGCTCAAACCGCCGCTGGCCGATAATCCGTTCGATCGACCGCAGGACCTTCCGCTGAGCCTTGGCTTGTGGCGGCAGGAATTCGACCAGCGTCGGCAGATCGGAATCGATGCGGACCGCCCCCATGTTCTGCTGGGGCTCCAGCCGCTGCAGCACGCCAGCTTTCTCCAGCAGTCGTTCGCACGTCCCGACCCCTTCGGCTCCGATCGACAACCCGATGGCTTCTTTCAGCTGATCCTGAGTCAGCTCGATGGGATCCTCGGTCCGCTGGCAGAGGTAGTCGTAGACCTGGCGGATGGTATCGGCCGACGGATAGCTGTTCTCGATAAAGAATTCCTGGATGTAACGATCGGCCCCTGAATAGAGGAGGAGACAGCGTGAGGGGAGTCCGTCGCGGCCAGCGCGACCTGCCTCCTGGTAATAAGCCTCCAGCGTCCCTGGCATGTTGAAATGGACAACGAATCTGACGTCGCGTTTGTCAATTCCCATGCCGAACGCGTTGGTGGCCACCACCACACGCGCCTCGTCATTCATGAACTGTTCCTGCACCACACGACGATCGTCGCCGACCATCCCGCCGTGGTAGGCAACGATGGCTTCACCCAGTTCCTGCCGCAGATGCTCGGCCGTCTCCGTGCACTGTTTGCGAGTCGCGGCATAGACAATGCCGACTCCTTCCACGTCTCGCAGGAAATCGACCAGCGTAGCCAGCTTGTCCGCTTTGCCACCGACCATGTCGACTTCGTAGTGCAGATTGGGTCGAGCGAAACCGGCGACAAACGTCCGGGCATGCTCCAGGCCCAGCTGCACCAGAATGTCCCGCCGGACGTCCTCGGTGGCGGTGGCCGTGAGAGCGATCGTCTGCGGCGAACCGAGTTGCTGGCGGAACTGTCCCAACCGCGAATAGTCGACGCGAAAATCGTGCCCCCATTCGCTGATGCAATGAGCTTCGTCGATGGCCAGCAGCTGAACGCGAGTCCGCTGCAACGCCTCACAAAACGTCGGGCTGCGGAATCTTTCCGGAGCGACATAGATCAGATCGTATCGACCTTCCTCAAGACCCCGAATCCGTTCCTGCTGGTCCGACACCGCGATGGTGCTGTTGATGCAGGTCGCCGAGATACCCAACCGCTGGAGACTGTCAACCTGATCCTTCATCAGAGCGATCAGAGGGGACACGACCAACGTCACACCCTGGCGGATCACCGACGGCATCTGATAACAGAGACTCTTGCCGCCGCCTGTGGGCATGATGCACAAACAGTCTTCGCCGCGCAGAATCGCCTCGACGACTTCCCGTTGCCCAGGCCGGAAATCTTTCAGCCCGAACCGGCCGAGATAGACATCGTATTCCGCCGCCAAGCCGGTCATCCGTGAACCTTCCGACAACCGGTCTGAGCTATTTCTGAGCCGCTACCTGCTGACCGTCCTTCCAGACGTTCTTCTTCAAGACAATTCCGTTCGGATCCCACTCGGTCCACTCCCCGTCGCGCTTGCCTTGCACATAGTTCCCTTCGAACCAGGGCTTACCGTTGGTATGCCAGGCCTTGGCCAGTCCGTGCTGACGACCCTCCAGGAAATCGTACTCGAATCGCTTGTAGCTCGGCGTGAACCAAGCGTACCACTTGCCACTCGGCTCGCCGTCCTTGAACCGACGCACGGCCAGGACCGTCTTGCCGTCCGGTGCGAAGTTCAACCAGCGACCATCACGAATGCCGTTGGAGTAGACTTCGACTCGCTCCAATACCGCCTTTGGCCGCAGATAATACCACATCCCGATCGCACGATCGGCGTCGTACTGACCAACCTTCGCCAGCTGTCCGTCTGGGTACCAGTACTTCCACACCCCGTGACGATGGCCGTCCACGTAGACCCCTTCACAGAACTTGCCACCCTCACGATAAAACTCAACGTAACTCCCGTGACGGACTTCCCGTTCTCCCTGCTTGACCACCTGCACCCGCGACTTGATCGGACCACGCTCGTCCCCCTCCGCCTGATACCGGTCGAGCTTCTCTTCGGCATTCTTCAGGTCGAGTGACGCGAGGAGCTTGTTGTTGTCGAGCTCCGGTACGGCCATAGGTTCTTCCGGCGCGATCATCCCCGTCTCATCACCGGGAGCTGCCGGCGAAGCAGATTCACCGCTGGGCGCCGCCGCTCCGCTCGCCCCGGCCGGATCCGATTTGGGAGCCGCTGGAGCGTCGGCCGGCTTGTCACTCTTCGGCTTGGCGGGACCGTCGTCCAGGCCCAGATCGTCCGGATTGAATTCTTCCGTCGTCTGAATGTACAAGGTCTGC
Organism: Pirellulales bacterium; assembly: GCA_046349895.1. Classification (GTDB taxonomy): domain Bacteria; phylum Planctomycetota; class Planctomycetia; order Pirellulales; family Pirellulaceae; genus JAXMBJ01. Next base: position 986,455 of record JAXMBJ010000006.1, read on the forward strand.
GGAGCTCGACGCTGATTCGTATCGCGGGGCGCGTCCGACCAGCCGGAGACCGGATCATGCCACACCGAGTCGGCTGAGTTGCCGTCGTGCAGATGAGGATCGACGCGCACGTCCTGGCCGAGCGCCGAACCGGCGACCCCGATTCCCAACACCAGGCTCAGACCAATCGCCAACGCCGGCTTCATCATCACCGGCTTTCCCATCCCCGGATTTCCCTGGGACCCGACCATAAGCACCACCTGTCAATGAACTGCGTCGCGACGACCGGCGGCAAGTCCAGCTTCGCCCCCGCCCGTCCTCGGCCAAGTTTCTGAAACGTTTCCAGACACCTTGAAATATGGCATACCCCCCAAGGTTCGTCCATCGACCGGCGCACCCCCCTGTCCGGGCAGGCTAACCCGGCCCCCCCAATCCGGACACTCAACGTCTTGCCAGACAAGGACTTCGAGTTGTCCGAACGGTTATTTGCGGGGACTTGGTACCCCGCTGGCCGGGGTGGACACCTGAGAATCAGCCGGGTGAGCGGCGTCAGGGGGTGGACAGAACGCCGTCAATTGACGACACAGAATTAAGCCGATTGCCAACCGCTGCTGTTGTCCGCTGATCCCTCGCTCGAAAGGCCATCCATGCCTGACCCAGGCCGCCCCCGCCGACGCGGCCGATTCCATGGGTCGACCGTCCGGGGACCGCGGCGCCGAGGTGTGGTCGGTGTCATCGTCCAAACCGATCGGCTGCTCGTCATCCGCCGGTCACTCACCGTGCGAGCCCCCGGCATGCACTGCTTTCCCGGCGGTGGACTCGAACCGGGCGAATCCGAACCGGACGCCCTGGTGCGCGAAATGCACGAAGAACTCAACATCGCCACTCGACCCGTCGAACGGCTATGGGAAAGCGATACTCGATCGGGGGTCCGGCTCGGCTGGTGGCTCACCGAACTCCTCTCACCCGATCTGCTGCAAGCCAATCCGGCCGAAGTGGCTGAAATCCACTGGCTCCCGGTGGCCGATATCCTCGCCCTCGAAACCCTGCTCGATACCAACCGCCGATTCTTCGAAGCCTGGACCGCCGGTCACTTCGAACTCCCGCTCCCCCGCTGATCACTCACCGCCTGACGACCGGCTCACGCAGATCCGACTCGTCCTCCGACTCGTCCTCCGACACATCAGCCGGCACCGACTCATCGATTGCAGGAGGCTTGTCAGCGTTGTCGTTGTCACTTTCGTCGCTGTCAGTGTTGCCGTTGTCGTTGTCGTTGTCTGTGTCTGTGTGGTCAGCAGCGGTGGCAGCAGCGGCGGTGGTGACGCGGTTGAAGGCGGCCGGGTCGAGCGGATCGGTGGCCGAAGCGGCGGTGACTTGTCCGTCGACGGTCGTCGCCTGGCCCGGGGCGCCGGTCCCCGCGGGTGTCGCCATGCTGGCAGCGAAGACGGTGACCCAAGACTTGAGTCGTTCGAGCGCCCGTTGATCGGATTCATCCAGAGGGGGCGTGGAGCGAGTTCCGTGCGCCTGTTGGGCGTATCTCAGCAGCGGACTTTCGGACGGCTGTTGCGTGTCGACGAACTTGGACGCCGCGGCCAAGTTCCGCCGCATGGCTCCGATCAGTGCCTGGCGGTCGTAGATCCGAAACGGACGGTCGAGGTTACCAGCGACCGCACTATGACAACCGCCGCCGCTGCAACGTTGGTGGAGGACCGGATAGGCCTGCCGGGAAAACTCGACCAGTTGTTCGGCGGTAAGCCCTGAGAGTCTGAGTTCGGCTCGGCTGGAACCTTGCAGATCGGCGGTCGTTGATTCCTCGACGGGCTGAGCCAGCCGCGGCGCATGCTGGGACTCAGGAGCGGCTGCGGCTTGAGACGATTCCTGCCAGCGTCGTTCGAGTGTCACTCGGCGCGCGTTGTTCGGGTCGGTCCTTTGGAGTTGGTCGAGATCACGACGAGCGTGCTCGTAGAGTCCCTGTCGGAGTGACCAGTCGATGAGCTTGGCGAGCCCCACTCCGTCGTTGGGGCGGACGGTTCGTCGCTGGTGTTGGTAAGCCGATTCGACATCGGGCCCATGGAATCGCACGGCCGCCGCGTTCACGGAAACCTTGCCGCCTCCATCGAGTTCGATCTGCCACCGAGTCGGCTGTCGGGTCACCTGGCCGCTGAGGACATTCCCGTTGTGCAGCAGCAGGACGTCGGCCGAAGCGACTGAGGCGATCAGCCAGAGTGCCAGGCTGGCGAGCGACGACGGAACGCATGGATGGGGGTGGCGACCGGTCGCGTGCCTGCCCGTAGACGGCCGACCGGTCGACGCGACGGGGAACTCCTGTCGGCCGCGCGGACTGCTAGAATGCCGGCTGCTAGAATGCGGACTGCTGGAATGACGATGGTCGGTAGGGCCCTTCATGGGCGGAGGGTACGGGAGTCGGGCCGGGCGGGTCAAGGTGAATTGATGGGCGAGGAATTGACGCGGCGGGAGGTCTTTTATGCTGGGCATGTGCAGGGGGTCGGTTTTCGGCAGACGACCTGCCTGATCGCTGCGAGCTACGCGGTGACCGGCTACGTGGAGAACCTGGACGACGGACGTGTCCACCTGGAGATTCAGGGTCCGCGATCCGAGGTGGACGGGTGTTTGGCTGAGCTGGAGCGGCGGATGGGGCACCGGATCCGTCAGGCTCAGGCGACCAGCCATCCGGCCGGGGCCGGTTGGTCCGATTTTACGATCCGCACGTAGTGATGAAATGGCCGTGTCACAGGTGGTGGGGGTTCCGACCGGCAGGGGTTTGGGTTATTCTCCCTCATTTGGGGCACGATTCATTGGGTGGGCTGAGCGGTGTGGTCTGCCAGCCGTAGAGGGTTCTCGGAAGATAATTGCGGGGCCGAGCAGCTGGCCCGCCATCAGGAACTGATTCCATGTTCTGGATTTCGTCGATGCCGCTGGCCGTCGTAGCGCCCTGGTTGACCGCGTGGCTCACGCCGATGTGGATCCTGGGGCTGGGAGTGCTGGGTGGTCTGGCCATCTTGGGATTGGCGTGGGCCGTCTTGTGGCTGATCAGCCGACCGGCGGCCGAAGCGGCCGTCGCGCACATCCGCGACGGGCTGATGATCTATGTCTTCTGGATCGCCGTGGGCTTAGCCGCATTCAGCGTGCTGGGACCGCTGGTGGTGACCAATCCGGGTGAAATGATCCGTTCGATGCGCCGGCTGAACTCAGCCACCGCGATCGACCAGGAGTTCCCGATCAAGGCGACGACCGACGAGCAGACGATAGACATCGCCTTCCGCGGCGACGAGCTGCGTCATCTTACGGTCTCGTCGACTGAGCCGCTGGTGATCAGTTCCCGGTCGATGACTCAGCGTCCCGACGCGACGGCGAATCCGGCGGAGGAACTGCCGGGAGTGATCGAAGTTTCGGGGGTACGGGACTACGAATGGTACCGTGGCGCGGAGGCGGTCAGTCCGCTCGGGAACACTCCGATTACGCGTCTGTACATCACCAACCCGACTGGATTTGCCACGACGCTGCGAGTGCAGATTGAAACAGCTCCGCGCTATCCGCAGATGGCGGTGATCCCGGTAACGGCGATTTCCGTGGTGGCCGTCTTCCTGGCCTACATCGGATTGCATGCGATGTTTCCGAAGCTGGGAGCCGTGGCGCTGGCGACCAGCAAATCCGAGTCGGCTCAGCCCCTGTACATCATCCTGATGTCGATTGGCGTGCTGGCGATCGTGCTGTTCATGTTCGTCCCGTACCACACGTTTGGCGAAGACATCAAGATGCTCAAGGATACGGGCTTCACCTTAATCCTGGTCTTCAATCTGATCTTTGCGATCTGGGCGGCCAGCAGCTCGGTGGCCGAAGAGATTGAAGGGCGCACGGCGCTGACCGTGTTGTCCAAACCGATCGGACGGGCCCAGTTCATTCTCGGCAAGTTCTTCGGCATCATGTGGGCGGTGCTGTTGATGTTTGTGGTGCTGGGCGTCACGCTGCTGATCGTGGTCGCCTACAAGCCGATCTACGATGCTCGAGAGACTTCGAATCTGCCTCCTGAGTGGCAGTCGTGTTTCCTGGAGGTCGCGCGGACCGTCCCCGGGCTGGTGCTGGCCTTCATGGAAGTCAGCGTCATGACGGCGCTCAGCGTCGCCATTTCGACGCGACTGCCACTGCTGGCCAACTTCGTCGTCTGTTTCGTGGTGTACGTCCTGGGTCACCTGACGCCGTCGATTGTCCAGTCGTCTTTGAACGGTTTCGAGCCGGTGGCCTTCGTGGCGCGACTGATTGCCACCGTGCTGCCGATTCTGGACGTGTTCAACATCCAGGCGGCCGTCGCGGCGGACAAAGTCGTGCCATGGCATTACCTCGGCGGCGCCGCAATTTATTGCCTGCTCTACACCGTCCTCGCCATGCTGTTGGCTCTGACCCTGTTCGAAGATCGCGATCTGGCTTAAATCACCGAGCGCGATTCTGAGACAATTCATCGCTACGGCCGGCGCAAAAGCCCTGGATCAGCGTCCGCCCGCAGTGAAGTACTGCCAGGGCGTCGAAACTCGTCCATTTTCTCGCACGGAGGCACTAAGGACTCGGAGCAGAGCTGGGATTCCACTCTTCGTGCCACTGTCCTGCCGATGCTTCGAAAGGCGTGAAGAATCACGGCGGGGTGGTCCGCCCCACGGTCACCCTTCCGCGGCTTCCGCGGCTTCCGTGGCCTCCGTGGTTCAAAATTAGACTTCTACGTTCCGCGTCGGTCAGCCGGAAGGACCGTGCCAAATTGAGGACTGTCGCATGATTGTGCCCGGTGATTTAGCCGATTACCCGGTGCGTGACACCGATCACCTGACCAGTGGTGTCTCAAGCAGGCGAGGCACCAGCGCGACAACCGAATCGGTCCGGGCTTCTTGGAACCAACAGCCCTGCTAGAAATTCCAGCTCCAGTGGGCTTGCTCCACTGGTTTTCATGACTGGGTGAGCTACCCAACGAGCGAGTAGTCCATCACTTCAGATTACGCACCTCAGATTACCGCCGGATCGAATTGTCAGTTCGTGTGGCAGTGCGGGCCGGTATGAGGGTTTCGCAGGAAGATCCAGAGACACGAAGACTTGGTGAACCTGAGGGGCGAGGCCGAAAAGTGATGATTGACTGCCCAAGAAACTACGCTGGCTCCCCGGTTCACTCGGCCGGCAAGGTGACCTGCACGTCGTGCGCTTTGCCTTGGGCCGGAATGGCAAACTCTTCAACTGACGTTCCCGTTGCCGTGGCCCCGTCGATCGACGGCATGTAGAAGACCATGCGACCGTATACTTCCGCGCGAAATGGCTGAACGATCGACTTGAGAACGGTGGCGGAATGGAAATCGAGATCCTGCACTGGAATCGTCCAAATAGCATTTGGAGGCGGTGGGCTCGGTTCCAAATGAACCGCGATGAACGAACCACGGGGCACCATTCCGACTTGAATATGCTCCATAACTTGCCCCCGCATCGCACTGTCGCGTCCCCAAGAACCCTCCTGGCAGACGATCCCTGCCGCCGTTCCAATTTCGCGACCGGAAAGCGGGCGAAACACTCCCTGCGACTTGGCAGCGATGTTGGCATTGTATTCGTAGGCAACTGCGTCCAGCGAAACATAACCCATACGAAAACGTCGATACCGCTCGCCCTGATATGCCGCTAACAAAGCCAACAAAGCGACCACCAACATCCATGTTCTAAGTCGCAGCTTGATATGATTTTTCATCGAGAAAGCCTCGAACGGCAAAACACTGTCGCGTCGTTGACGTTAGCAAGCCAGTTTCAGCCCGCTGCGGACACCGACTGGTCCGACGTTCTCCTGCTGCGCAGCGGGGATCTGACAATTGAACACGTAGTCTTCGTCGAACAAATTCAGCGGCAACGGCGGGATGTGATCCCAGGTCCATCCCCATCAACCAAAACCAGGCGACTCGCTGCGATGACCGGTGGACCATGTCGACCACTGAATCCACTCAAGTCAACAGCCGCCGGCACCACACCATTGTAAAGATGCCAGATCCTCGCAGGAACCTCCGCGGCACTCAATCTGTCGCCAACCTGGACGATCATCCACGGCAGCAGAATCATCCGGCCAGGGAAACCGTGATCGGCGGAGGGAGGGGGCGATGAAGTATCCGTGACATCCGAGCTATCCGTGGTCACACTACCTACGCGTCGAACTGGTCGATCACGGTCACACCGATCGGGGCGAAATCGGTCATGGAGCGGAGCACATCGCCGGCTTGGCTCAGCGGCACTCGGGCCGTGACGAGCTCGGTGGGACGCAGCTGACCGGCCGAGACCATGCGCAGCATCTGTGAGTAATGATGAGCGGGCATGCCGTGGCTGCCGACCAGCGTCAGCTCAAACGCAATCACGCGTTCCAGCGGCACGCGTGGCCGAAACTCGTCCCCCAGCAGCAGACCGACGTGCACGTGGCGACCGCGGCGACGGAGCGACTGGATACACGTGTGCCCCACATCGCCACTGCCCACAGCATCGATCGTCAGGTGAGCTCCGCCGTCGGTCAGCTCGCGCACGGCCTGCACAGTCGCCCTTCGATCGACGAACGGTACGCTGATGGCTCCCCAGCGTCGAGCGATCTCGAGCGGAGCTTCGCGGCGATCGACGGCGATCACTCGTGCTCCGCTGGCCAAACCGACCATCACGGCTGACAGGCCGACTCCACCGCAACCGATGACCACCAGCCATTGTCCCGGCTGAACCTGCCCCTGATGAACGACAGCCCGGAATGCCGTGGCAAATCGACACCCCAGACTGGCGGCCGTCACCATGTCGAGATTATCGGGCAAGCGCACGAGATTGTGATCGGCATAGCGAATGGCGACGCGCTGAGCGAAAGCGCCCCACGCCGTGAAGCCAGGTTGAAAATAGTCTTCGCAGATGTGCAGATCGCCTTGGCGGCACGATCCGCACGTCCCACAGCCGCAACAGAAAGGCACCGTCACTCGATCGCCGGGTTGCCACCGCCGTACCTCGGCGCCGACAGCCTCCACGACGCCGGCCATTTCGTGACCGGGAACATGGGGGAGCCGCACGTCGCTGTCGTGGCCCATCCAGCCGTGCCAGTCGCTGCGACAGATCCCGTTCGCTTCGACTCGGATCACAACGCCATCGGGGGCCGGACGGGGATCGGGGACCTCCCGCACTTCCAGCGGACCGCCAAACTCGTCAAACACGGCTGCTCGCAAGCTGCAACTCCTCGTCAATCTCAGACTCAGCCCACCCGGCTGCTCGGCAACCGGCCCAGTTTAAACGGTAGGATCGATTCTCGACACCCGCGGGGAACCAGCTGAGGTCGCTCGCCGATTTGGTCCGGCTGGGCTTTACAGTGGCTGCGGGTTGCTGGAAAATTGCCCAACTGGTGCCCGCCGTCCCCGGAGGGTCCCTTCGACGACGGGGACTCACCCTTCCCCGTGCGTCCCGTCAGGAATTGCGTCCCTTCAGGATCGCGTCCGGGCAGGATCGCGTCCGGATCGGGGTGAGTTCGGTATCAGTTCAGCCTGCAATTTCGCCACGGCCGCCGCCAATGGGGGTGGCCGCAGTTTTTTGGGTAAGGAGCGTTCGTCATGTCGGATATGATTCCCATGACCCGCAAGGGCTATGACAAGCTGCGTGCGGAACTGAGTCGCATGGAAAATGAGGAGATGCCCAAGATCACTCAGCGCGTTGCCGATGCGCGGGCGGAGGGCGATCTGAAGGAGAACGCCGAGTACCATGGTGCGCGCGAATCGCAGGGGATGCTGCAGGCCAAGATCAATCTGCTCCGCGACAAATTGGCCCGATCGCACATCATCGATCCAAACTTGCTCCCCAAAGATGAAGTCGCCTTCGGAGCCACGGTCACCGTGAAGGACCTGGAATACGACGACGAAGAAGAGTTCACGCTCGTCGGTCTGGGCGAAGAAGACTACGATTCGGGGAAGATTCTCGCTACCAGCCCCGTCGGACAGGGCCTGGTGGGCAAAAAAGTCGGCCAAGTCGCTGAGATCCAGGTGCCGCGCGGAACCTTGCGTTTCGAGATCATCGGCATCCGCTACGACCTGGATTGAGCCCAAGTTGAAAAATTGCGCGAATTACTGACTTGATTTGCCGGTCTGGCCAGTTGCGAAGTCCGCCAGGAACTCATTCGCCGCGAACTCGGCCCATTTTATTTGCCCCCACTCACCGGCCGTGTATATTTGCGTGCGCCCCCAGGTCAGGCCCTGCGCCTGATCGTTCGGCGCATGTTCTCTGGAGGGGGGTACCGTCCGATGCTCCATCGGCTGCTGATCGTCTGTTCCATCGTTCCGACTGCCGCCGGTTGCTGCTGTGGTCCGGCCAACAGCCTGCTGCGTGGCTGCTGCCTGACCGCTCCGTTTACCGCTCCAGCTCCCACCGCTGGCACGCCCTATCCGCCACCGGCCGCCATGCCGCCGATGACGGTACCCACCACCACAGTGCCGCCCTACACGCCGCCCGCCACCATCCCACCGGTCTACACGCCACCGGCCATTCCCGTAACGACCATGCCGCCGGCGGCCACAATCCCTCCGACACTCACTCCGCCCCCGACGACCATCCCGCCCACCGTATTGCCACCAGCCACGTCCCCCTCGGCCGCCCTGCCCTCCACGACCAACCCGCCGCTGGCAACCGCGCCTTATACGCCTCCTGTAGCCCCTTATACGCCGCCAACGGCAACGTCGCCAACCGTCACGCAACCTGCTGCTCCCGGTGGAACACCCGCCTACACCACCCCCACCGTACCCGTCCCCGGTTCGGCGCCGCCGTCGAACAATTTCCCCGGCTATGCGACTCCGTACTACGGCGCCCCCGCCGGTTCATGCGGCCAGCCAGCCTACGATGCACCCGTCTGCGGCCAGCCGGGCTACGCCAACGAAGTCTACTACGAAGGACCTTCGTGTAACTCGTGCCAGTAGCTGCTCGTGCCAGTTGGTCCACCCACGGCTCGCCAATCTCCGGCCGCCGGCCGCTCGCCTGGCCGGAGCCCCGGTCTGAGTGAGCTAGAGGAAATCCCCACCTAAGAATCTATCTCCGGTGGGTTTGTAGCTGTCCAGTCATGTAAACCAGTGGGGCAAGCCCACTGGAGATAGCTGCCACCGACCGATTGGCTCTCCAATCTCCGGCCGCCGGCCAGCTCGCCTGACCGGAGCCCCGGTCTGAGTGAGCTAGAGGACATCCCCACCTAAGAATCTATCTCCGGTGGGTTTGTAGCCATCCAGTCATGTAAACCAGTGGGGCAAGCCCACTGGAGATAGCTGCCACCGACCGATTGGCTCTCCAATCTCCGGCCGCCGGCCAGCTCGCCTGGCCGGAACCCCGGCCTGAGTGAGCTAGAGGACATCCCCACCTAAGAATCTATCTCCGGTGGGTTTGTAGCCATCCAGTCATGAAAACCAGTGGGGAAAGCCCACTGGAGATGGGGGGGCGTTGCCGGACTAGTGATTGAACAGGAATTCTTTGGTGTTGATCAGCGCCCACAGCAGGTCCTCGTAGGCCTGCCGCTGCTTGTCGGCCCCCGCTCGCTCCAGATAGGACTCAGCCGCCGCTAATTCGTCAGCCTCCGGGAGACGCGAGAAGCAGAGCTGATACATTTCGGCGATCTTCTCCGCTCGAGGACGCTGCTGATCGGCGGCCCATCGCGCCGCCCGCCCCTGATCCGAAGTCAGCTTGCCGTGCAGGTCGCTGGAGTTCAGCAGATGCAGGCTCTGAGCCAGGTTGGCATCGGCACTCCGCTCGCACTCGCACGCACTGCTCGACTCCGGTCGCCCGAAGACGGTCAGGAAGTACGAATCGAAGCCGGTGTCGGGGAGCTGCATGGCGCGTGTTCCGGCCGGCATCCCGTTGAACGCCGTCGGCACACCGGTGACCGAGTCGATCGAATCCAGCAGCGTCTCGGCACTCAGCCGCCGCGGATAGTACCGCGAAAATGATTGCTTGTCGGTCTGGTTGTGTTCGTTCGGCAGCGAACTCAGCTGGTATGTCGAACTGTTGCAGATCGTGCGAACGAGCTGCTTGAGATCAAAACCGTGCTGAACAAAGTCCTCGGCCAGCGCGGACAGCAGTTCCGGGTTGGTGGCCGGATTTGTCACCCGCATGTCGTCTTCCGGATCGACGATCCCCCGGCTGAAGAAGTGCTTCCAGTAACGGTTGACCAGCGACCGGGCGAAGAACGGATTGTCAGGCCGCGTCATCCACGCCGCCAGCTCCTCGCGCGGATCAGCTTCCTGGGCCACGGGGACTCCCCCGGCATCCAGACCGGCCGGCTGCACCAGCTGGCCCGTCTTCGGATTCGTCGCCCCCGGAGCACCGACCTGATGGACCACCTGAATCTGCCCCGGACCCTGACGACGGCCCACTCGCGAAAAGAAGGCTGCCATCCCGTAATAGTCCTGCTGGCTCCACTTTTCAAACGGATGATGGTGGCAACGAGCACACTGGATTCGCAGGCCCAGGAAGAGCTGCGAAGTGTCCTCCACCATCGCCGACGGCTCGGCCACTTCCCGGTACCAGCCCACGGCCGGCGCAATCGCCAGATCGCCCGAGGCGGTCAGCAGCTCGCGCACAAACTGATCGTACGGCTTGTTGTCGTACAGGCTCTCCCGTACCCACCGATGAAAAGCGAACGTGGCCGACTTGTCGTCTTCCGATCGACGCTTGTTCCGCAAGATCGAATTCCACTTGCTGGCGAAATGGTCCGCATAGCAGTCGCTGTCGAGCAGGTATTCGATCCAGGCTGACCGCTTCGTCGGGCTCGTGTCGGCCAGAAACCGCTGCGTCTCTTCCAGCGTCGGCAGCCGTCCCGCCACGTCGACCGTCACGCGACGCAGAAACGTACTGTCGTCGCACAATGACGACGGGGGCAGGCCTAGCCGACGCCACTGAGCAAAAACCAGATCGTCAACAAAGCCCTGGCTCGGCGGTAACTCGTTCGTCTCAATTCCCAGCGGAATCGTGGCCCGGAAGACGTCGACCTGACCTTGATATCGGGCCATCACCGACACCACGCCGGGACGGTCCCGTACGGTCAGCATTCCCCGCGGATCGATCTCCGCCATCTCAGCATCGTTGACTTCCAGCTGAGTTGTCCGAGTCACATCCTCGATCCGGCCATTGCTGTAATGAGCCCAGACGCTCAGCTGCTGAGCGTCCTTGGGGCGCATCAGTCGCTGATGCGGCCGGACCTCCAGACGCGTGACGTGCGGCGCGTCGCTGGCGCCGAACGGCATCCCCTGAGCGATCCAGCGGGAGAGCAACCGGTACGGAGCTGAGTCCACCTCGAACCGACCGCCACCACCGTGAGGCACGACACCCGTCGCCTTCAGCAGCAACAGGCTGCGTTCGGGAGCTGCGGGAAACAGCCGCCGACCACGAGTCTCTTTCAACAGCCACTGATAGTCCTCAGTCGGCTCAAACCCCAGCAGCGACAGGCGGAAGCCGTTTTGTCCGCCCGATTTGCCGTGGCAACCGCCGCCATTGCAGCCGTACTTGGTGAAGACGGGGACCACCTGATTCGGAAAGTTCACCGTCGGATCGACGGCAATACCGCTCACTTCAAACTGCACCACTACCGGCGCCAGCTCGCCAAAGCTGGCCCGTATGGCCACGGGCCCTTCGGAGATCGGAGTCACCCAGCCCCGCTCGTCGACACGCACGCGTCCTTCCGGCTCCGTCGCGTAAGCCACCTGACGCGTCAGATCAGTTTCGGTGCCGTCAGCTCGCTGGCCGATCAGTACCAGCTGAAAGCCGGAGTCGACACCCTGCAGCTCAAAGGGACGCTCAGCTGCATCCGCTCCAGCCGGCACTCGCAGTTCCACCACCGGCGATTCGTCGGCTTGAGTTGGCGAGCAGCAGCTGAGGGCGACCAGCAGGCCGAGCATCAGGTGCTGAGCCAGACTTGGCGGAACGGTGTGTCGTGACGGACGACCGCCAAGATCAGCCATCCGATTGTCTGTCGCAGAAATCCATTGCACGATCAATCGCAGGCTCTTCATCGTCTGCCTCGTTCGCTCTGGTGTGGTGGGCGCGACGAAACGGCACGGCCAGGGGATTGGCCAGCCGAATTCGACAGGTAGGACTGCGTGGCAGGACCGGAACGGGAGACGAGCTTCCGTCCCGGCAGCAGCTGGGATTATGCCATCTCGGCGAGCCGATGGCAACAATTGGCCCTGAGCGAAGCGGCGGGGGGGGGGTCAGCGACCGGCGTAGGGGCGATCGTCCCAAGCTTGGGGCCACGGGGATTGCCACAGCGTGGGCCGATCGACGCGCACGCGATCTTCGTGATCGACGGCCGCTGTTACGGCCGGCTGCCAATAGACCGTTTCGATTCCATCGGCCCCGGCCGCCATCGCTTCATCCCCTCCAGCGACCCAGACCGTGTCGACCTGCGACCACGGGTCGGGTTCTGAGGCGAGGCCCCATTCGAGTTCGAACTCCGCCGGCCGCTCGTACGGGAGTTCCTCCGCCACCGGAGTCAGGACCACCTCAACCGTGTACTCTTCCGTTTCGACGGGTGTGGGGACGACGGGGAGCCGAATGGTGACGGGTTCTTCCTCGAACGATTCCTGCTCAACAGGCTCAGGGATGCGTCGCCGTTTCTTGCGCACCGGCTCGGGTTGCGGTTCGGGCTGGGGTTCGGGGGCGGCCGCTACGACTTCGACCGGTTCAGGCGTCGGCTCCTCGGCTACCGGCTCGGCCACCGGTGCCGGCGGTGGCGTGATGACGGGCAACGGTTCGACCGGAGCGACGTCCTCAGGACGCAGCACACCGGCCACCACGCGGGCGTCGGGCAAGGTCCGCACATCGCACCCGAGGCGGTGGAACATGTCGCGAATATGGTCGTGGCAGGTGAACAGCAGGACCTGGTGCCCTTGGTCGGCGTAGTCCTTGATCGTCTTCACGGCCGCCAGGGCACGCCGCGTGTCGAAGTTGACAAAGACGTCGTCCAGCACGATCGGCATCGGCGAACCGCGCCGACCGTACTCGGCGGCCAGAGCCAACCGCAGGCTCAGATAGACTTGCTCACGCGTCCCGCGGCTCAGCTTCGATACGGGCAACGGCTTGCCGTCCTGCGTGTCAACCGACAGGGTAGCTTCACCGAACGGAGTCCAGATGCGGGTGTACCGACCGGCCGTCAGCTGGTTCAGGTAGGTCGATGCCTCGGCCAGCGTCTCTGGCTGGCGTTCTGATTCGTAGCTGGTGCGGATTCCGTCCAGCACCTGCGACATGGTCGACAGCGCGGTCCACTGCAGCAGGGCTTCCTTGAGCCGGGTTTCGACCACATCGAGCTTCAGACGGAGCTTGCCCGACTGCTGGTCGCGGGCGAGCGACTTGATCTGTTCGCTGATCTTGCCACGCGCTTCGTGCAGCTGGCTCAGCGACAATTCAGCCGCCTGATGATCGGCATCCCATTTCTGCAGCGACTGTTCCACGACATCGGCGTCGGGTGAGGTGGTCAGCGATTGGAGTGCGAGCCGGAGCTCGTCGACGGAGAATTTTTCGCCCAGCAGCCCGCAGACTTCTTCGATCAATGCGTCGCGTTGCTGCCGAGTCTCACGGTCCGCCTGCTGCTGCTGGAAGCGAGTCTCTACTTCCTGAGCGTCGATCGCTCGATATTGCTCGACGATCTGCTGGCGGCGTTTGGTCAGCACGTCGGACGACTCTCTCGCCAGCTGCTCATCGCGCTGCCATTCCCGCATCTTCTTGCGGGCCTCGGCCAGTTTCTGTTGGGAATCGCGCAGACGTCGAGCGGATTCGACGACGGTGACCAGCCGCTGTTCGATGTCTTCTTCGGACAGCAGGAGATTCAATTCGAGTCGTTCGGCAAAGCGATTGATTTTCTGCTGGACAACTTCCAGCTCGGATTCACGAGTGCGCGCGTCGTGACGGAGGCTTTCCAGACGCGCTCGGAGGCGCATCAGGGGCCCGTTGTCGGCCATGATCTGCCGGACCTGTTCGTAAGTGAGGCTTTCCGGGAGCCCCAGGGTAAGCAGGGCCTGTTGCCAGCCGCGCCGAGCGTCCTTGAGGACCGAGTTCGCTTCGGCCACGCGGCGGTGCAGACCTTCCGCTTCCACCAACGCTTTCTGATAGCGGTCATGCAATGGTGTGAGCGACTGGACTTCGCGCAGCTCGCGCTGAGCCTTCTCGAGCTGTTTGACCCAGGGCCCGCCAGCGGACGGGAGTCGACGGTCCATTTCAGCAGCCTCGGCGGCCACCTGCTCTTTCTGACGCTGCAGCCGGCGAACTTGCTGGCGGCATTCGCCCCACCGATGCTGAGCGGAAAACTCCATGGCCCGACGCATGATCAGTGAAGCGCCCAGCAGGCACAGGCCGATCAGGGCCAAGGGACCCCGCTGTTCGGCCGCCACATGAAACAGCCGCCACCACCAGGCAGCCAGCACCATGGTGGCGCCGACCGAAAAGAGTGCGCCGAACATCACGATCACCCGCCACGGCAGAACCATCCGGTTCACCCAGTAGCGTGATTCCTGCTGCAGGTCCCGCTGATCCCGTCCCAACTTGTCCCACCGGTCCTGCAGGCCGATACGATGATTGAGCAGATCGACGAGCCCTCGAGCGTCCTGTTCCGCCTGATCGACCTGGTGGATGCCCATGCGAGCCAGAGCATCGCGGTATTTCTGCTTAAGGTCTTCCGCATCGCGCCGACGCTGTTCGACGTCCCGCTGGAATTGCTCGACGACGCCCTGCTGATCTTCGACCATGCGAGCTGGTTCGGCCAATGCGGCGAGTGCTTTGGCGCCCCACAACAAGGCGCCGGGGGTGCCGTCCGTCGTGGGAAAGCCGAGCTTCTCCAGCTCGGTCTGAAACTCGAACTCGCACTCCTCGACCTTCTGGCGACTCTGGCGCACCGAGTCCATCAGCGACCGGACGCGGGTCCGCTGGTCGGCCAATTCGAGTACGGGAGCGACGTCCCAGACGGGATCTTCCCGATCAAGGCCTACGCCCATTTCCAGACGGAGCAGATCCTGTTGCCGCAACAGTTCGGCCAGCTTTTCCTGCTGCTGGTCCAGCTGCTGCGAAATTTCTCGCAGCCGGTCGACCGCCGCGGCCGGAATCTCGACGCCATGATCGGCTCGCAGTTTGCGCTGCAGCTCGGCTGCTTTGCGCCATTTCGCCCGGCACTTCTTGACCCACTGGTCGAAGGGCAAGTCTCCGGTGGAAGGCGCTTCACGGCGCTGCAATTGCTGAATCTCGGCTTCCAAGGCGTCGCGTCGTTGAGCCAGTTTGCTCCACCGCAGGGTGCTCGACTGCGATTCCTTCAGCGCCTCGCGCAACCGATGGCGTTCTTTCAGCAATCGCTGGATCTGACATGGCTGGTCCGCATCCGCGTCGGAGGTGGCCCAGATCTGGTCGCGGCGTTCCTCCAGCACTCGACTCACCTCGGCCAACGATACGCGGTCGGTCCCCATGGCCAGACCGTAGAGCTGCTGAGCGGCCTGCGTGTCGCTGAGCGATCCGAGCTGCTGCAGTTCGGTCAACCCGACGGCGAAGACGTTGTTGAACATCGTTTCGTCGATGCCACCCAGCGCGGTGCGCAAGACGCCCGCCCCCAGCGGCCGGTCGTCGGTGCCGCGGATCACCTGCTCTTCACGGTCACCACTCTTGTGAGCGTCCCAGTGGCGTTCGACTCGAAATCGCCCCGTCGCGCAGCGCACGGCCAGTGCGCCGCCCGACCGGCCACCGTAGACCGGAGGGAGATACCGACGCCGACGCTTGTCGTCGATTCCGTACAACACCGATCGGACGAACTGCAGCAAGGTCGTCTTGCCCGCCTCGTTCGGGCCGTAGAAGACCGTCAGCCCGGCGGACAGCTCGTCCAGGCCCAGCCCCTTCCACATGCCGAACCCGTCTACTTTGATATCCGTGATTCTCACCGCTGGTCGTCCTTAAACTGCTGGTGATGTCGGAACCCGCAACTCGGGTGTCATCCGCTACGCAGGGCTTTTGCTACTGGGGGCTTTTTCTACTGGGGGCTTCTTCGCCAATCAGGCCGCTTCGTCTGGTGCCGGCTGCAGGAGGTCGTATCCCCAGGCTTCCATGTCGCGCACCAGCCGTTGGCGCCACGCCGGGGAGGAAACATCGATCAGATCGGCCAGTTGTTTGGCGCGCGTCCCGGACGGGAACCAGCCCATCGGGTCGGGAAGCTTGTCAGGCGATTGCCGATACGCCGCCATGGCTCGCAGGAACTCGCCCAGAATCGTGTCCTCTTCGGCTCGCTGCGCCAGCGAGTCTGCCAGTTCTGACTCCACCGACACACTCCAGACGTGCGGCCACCGTTTGTCGTCGCGGAGCTTCGTCGTGAACTGAGTCCCGGCAGCATGGCGTCGCAGCTGGTACCCGAGGACTCCCGGCGCTCGCACCTTCCAGCGAACCAGCAAATGTCGGCCGTCGGCTCGCGATTCGAGTTGATCGAGTCGCCGGTGAGCCAGTTCGATCAGGCCATCCAGACTCGTCACCTGGTCGGCGTCCACAGATTCCTCCTGCCAGCGCACGACGTCCGTCGGCAGGAGCTGGGACCGCATGCGCCCGGAATCGTGAAATTCGACCAGCACGCATCCCCGCGGTCCTGCATGCACAGGCCCAAACGATTGAGGAGGACCTGCATAACGAGCTTCCCAGCGCCGAGGGACGCCGGCGACTCGAGCCGCGTGGTGGAGTCCACCGAGGGCGAAGTAGTGGCCGCGGTAGCCGCGATAGTCGGCCTTCGTGCTGCGGCCGTAGGCCAGACAGATCTGAGGCAGTTCGCCACGCCGAGCCGAGAACTCGTCGACATGCACTCGACCGTGCTCATCGGCGCCGCGAGCCAGAATCCGTCCCACGGCATGCTCACCCCGCTTGTGCACAATCGCGCGCACTTGCCGGCCGTCAATCAGACTGACGTTTTCCGGCAGCGCTACCTTCACCGGCCACGGACCACGACGCTCAGCTTCGCCGGTGACCCAGTAGACCCGTATGTGTCGCTTGGCCAGCTTGCGAAATTGCTGACGCAGAAAATCGACGGCCGGAGGTCCAGCGAGTCGCGCATCGAGAATGTCGCCAGCCAACAGCACGGCATCGACTTCATGTTCGACAGCCAGCTCAAACACTCGAGCCGCGGCGCGCTGGGGTGCCTGGACCAACGTCGACTCCCACGAATCGGGAATCTCTGTGAGTCCGCCGACACATCGTTCCAAGTGAAAGTCGCCGGCATGCAGAATCCGAAATGCCGATGGCGCCATAGCTGCGACCTCCTGCCAGCCAACGCTGGTCGATCCCTCGATCCTCGCGACTCCCGCTCCTGCTCAAATCCCCGACCCGGGCGTCCAACACCCGTCCAGGGTTCCACAGTCTAGCCGAAAACCCTCCTGCGGGCCTACGCCGATTAGCAATGCTACGCCAGCACCGGCCTCAGCAAATTCCTCCCATTCCCTACATTCCACCGATATTACCCATACATCCTGCGCCGCTGGCGGCGGAGTGGAAATGTGTTTCGATTTCTGAAGGAACGAGCCTTGGCGCTGGGGAGGGCGAAATTAGGGTGAAACACATGTAAGGAATGATTAGCGAGCGGGCCGAGGCGGCTGGCGGAATGCTGGCCGGGACGTGACCGAGGGCCCGCGAAGACGTAACCGACCCGACAGCTTCCTTGATTGACCACTTTGAAGAGGTACGACGAATGTTTCGAGCCATTCCCCGTGTGTTGTGCGCGCTCCTGGTGACCTGCCTGACGCTTGGCTCGGTGGCCCGAGCCGAGACGGTGATGAAGATTGACCTGGGCGTCGACTCGACGGCCGACCTGCAGCTGGCCGGCGGCATCTTTTCGACTCGCGATGACGGCCAGGCCGGGACGACCGGCCAGCAGAACACGAACCTGATTGTTTCGGACTTTCTGGATTCCAAGCAGGTCGACATTCTGACCGGCAACGCGTCGATGACCTTGTCCGACGTGCTGATCAACGGGGCCCCGACGGTCCTGTTCAACACGGTCTTCCAGCCGACATCGGGTGGTACGTTTGCCATCTACGACACGTCGAACTCGCTGCTGTTGGGCGGCACTCTGATCGACGGCGTGTTGAGCGGCCCGATTGGAGCCTCGCAGACGGGTTCATTTCTGACGGCGACCTTCGGCTCGTTCACCGGGGGATCGCTCCTGCCGTACGTCAATCCGAAGTCGGCCTCGTTATCGATCAGCCTCACCAACGTGATCTCCACGGGTGGGCTGAAGGGCCTGCAGATTTCGGACGGCCAGCTGGCCAGTTTCACGGCTGACGCCACGGCCAACATCGGGGCTCTGGTTCCCGAACCGTCCTGCGGCCTGTTGACCGCCTGCGGCCTCGTTGGCCTGGCCGGTGCCACTCGCCGCCGCCGCGCCGCCTGAGCTCAATCAGCCTGAACACCCCAGCCTGAACACCTCAGCCTGAACAGTTTCCCCTGATCGGCTGACATCCACCCTCACGCCTGGCCGGCCTGCCCTGCCAGGCGTGCCTCATGCTAGCACCCGGAGGTCGCACCTACCTCCACGGAGGTCGCACCTACCTCCGGCCACTGCTAGCAGCGCGGGAGATTGGCCGAGAGGTCGGTTCGATGTCAGGCGCCCGGCCCGATTCAACTGGCCGCCCAGCTCGCCCAGCCCAGCTCGCCCCACTCGCCCCGGAGTCGCACCTACCTCTCGCATGACTACCAGTGAGCTGCACAAGTTGTGCTAGGGCGATAGGTAGGTGCGACGTACGGCTGCTAGCAGTCGAAGAGACCGTTGTAGAAATGGTACGCGGGACGCTCGGCAATCCAGCGCTGCACGTACAGAGCTGCCTCGGCCAGGTGGTAGTCGCCCCAGAGCGACGATTCGCTGTGCGGGACCGGCGAGCCGGGTGGCAACGCGTCCCAACCCCGCGGACGATGGTAGACGCTGTGCAACAACAATCCCTCGTGCTCGGGATTGCGGGAAAAATAAGGCGACTCCAGCAGACGCCGCAAGACCGTCAACCCGGCCTGCCAGTACCGGTTCCCGTCCGTCACCTGGCCGCGATTGGTCAGCAGATCGCCCAGCCGCAGCAGGCCCTGACAGGCAATCGCCGCCGCTGAACTGTCCACCGGCTCCACATCGTTAAATGGATCGGCCGGCTGACGGCGATAGTCGCCCAACGTCACCAGACCCGGTGCCCCGGTGTCCCAATACGGCAGTCCGTCCAACGACGTGTGATCAATGTAAAAATCGCAGCTCGCCTGAGCCGCTCGCAGCATCCACTGGTCGACCTGAGCCAATCCGCCCCACGCTTCCAGCTCGTCCTCCTCCAGCTCATTCACAAACTCCAGCTGCTCGGCGTACCCCAGCATGATCCAGGCGAGCCCTCGAGTCCACGTCGTGAACGGAGAATACCCCTGCTGCGTCGACGGACAACGATACTGACCGGTCAGCGTGTTGAAGAGGCTTTCATGAGCAACTCGACCACGCTCGTCATAGATGTCCCGCTGCTCGCCATAAAAGACGCTCCAGGTGGCCGTGGTCTGCGCGTGTTGAATCAAACGCTCCAGCAAGCTGACCTTCTGATCGTTCTCGGTCCAGAGCCACTGGCCGAGTCGATGGGCGACGGCCAGCGACCTCAACGACCGGATGGTGTCGCAGAAGAGCGACTGCGGACCGTTGAACGAATAGATGTAGCCCCCCGTCTCCGCCGCGTGGCTCCACCGCGCCGCCTGCACGGAACCGCTCGCCGCCAGCGCCATTTCATACAGGGCCACCTCGGCACTCGACGCCGACAACAGACCTTCGTGGGCCAGTCGCCACAAGTGCCCATAGGTACTGACCACATTGAAGCCGTGATCATGGACACCGAAGTGCGTCACATGCGGCCGCATCTCGGCCCAGATGCGTTCGCGGGCCGCGTCGAGCAGTTCGCGGCGCCCGGTAGCGTCGTAGACCAGCAGCGCCAGTCCGAACTGGAATCCGCGAGTCCACTCGGTCCAGCCCTGCGGAGCGTACTTACCGCCGCGGGTCATCACGGGCGTGCCGCCGTCCGCCATGGCCGGATCGAGTAACCGCAGAGCCTTAGGTGCCGCGACCTCCCAACACTGCCGGACCGCTTCCTGCAGGTCGTCGATCGTCAGGCTCCAGTCAATCTCCACAGAACTATTCCCCGCTCGAATTCGGCGCCGCCGGCAGCGGCTCAACCGGCTCCGTCCTCGGCAATACCCCGGCCGGTTCGGGCGACTGATCCACGGGTCCGGCCGTCACAGGCGCGGGAACCATGTAGCAGTAATTCTTCAACCGACGCGGGCCCCAACGATAGGCTTCCTTGTTCGCCGACCGCAAACCGGCTTCGGTCCAGGGCCCTTCAGCCAGCTCGAGCCCCAAGTAGTTGAGGTACGTCCCTCGGGCATAATGAATCCCCGACGCGGCCAGGGTGTGGTCGACCAGGGCCTTAGCATACAGTGAGTCGGCGACGACGACCAGTTGCTGCGCGTTGAGCACGTCGAAGATCAGCACGCCTCGCGAACTGCCGGCCATCGTCCCACTCATTGGCCCACTAAAATTATTGCCACCCATTGCCCCACCCACATCGTAAAGTGCCAGCGTGTATTCCAATCGATTTCGGGCGGCCAACGCGCGGTTGTAGTTCGTGCGGCTCACTTCGCGCGACCGTTCCAGCTCAGCAAACGCCTCCGACAACTGGCCGACAATCAACCGTTGCTGTTCGCGATGCAGAGCCCGCTCACGGGCCAACACCAGTTCGGCTGACCGCACGGCCGCGTGACCGATTCGGTTACCGATAGGACGGGTCAGCTGGAAGCCCATCTGCCAGCCTTGCAGATCGCCCCCGTAGAGATCGCGAAAGGCGCTGCCGTTTTCGACGTTCTGGTTGCCGAACAGGTCGTTACCGAAGCCGTTCCAGTCATAGCGGCCTACCAAGTCGACTCGGTACAGCAGGAAGTTCCGAGCGGCAATCAGCTCCAGCTCGCGCCGCTTCACCACCCAGCTCTGCCGGCGCAGTTCCGCTCGGCGATCCAGAGCCTGCTGCAGAATGTCTTCCCATTCGAAAACAGTCTGAGCCATCAACGGCTCGTCCACCGGCAGAATCAAGCGGTTGTCGTTGACCGGGAGTCCCATCAGCGTGCGCAGATTGCGCTCGACCTGATAGACACCGGTCTGAGTTTCAGGCGAACCGGTCAGCGCGTTCTGCACAGCCGCTTGAGCTTGGAAGTACTGTTCACGCGGTGCCGCGTCCTCCAGCTTGGCGGCATTACCGACATCCTGTTCGTTCAACACCTGCTTCCAGGTCGCGAGAGTCGCTTCGCGTCCGGCCAGCAGAGCGGCGTAATTGCGATAAGCGAAATGGAGTTGCCAGTAGGCCTGCTCGACTTGCCGCAGATGGTTCTGCACGGCGATCTGAAAATCCGACAGGTTGATGTCGGTATTGACGCGGGCGATCAGCACACCGTTGTAAACGCCCGGCAGACCGTTCGGCCCGGCGATGCGGTTGAAGTCCAGCCCGTAGCCCTGAAACAACGGCTGACGGACCTCGGCCTGCATCGTCGTCGTGTAAGCACTCGGGAAGAGATTGGAACGGACGTTGTTGCCGTTGTAGTCGGTCAAATTCCGCAACGCGAACCGCGTTCCCATCGGAGTTACCTTCGACACTTCAGCGCCGAAGTTGGCTCCTTCCTGGGTCACCGTGAACGGCCGCCCCGTCGGGATGCCTCCCACGATGATGCTGTTGTTGACCGTCTGTTCATTGCGAAGCCACAGGGTGCGGGTCGTCAACTGCGCATCAAACGCGCTCAACGCCGCTTCGACACCGAACCGAGGATCCACCTGCTGGATGGCCGGATCGTAGACGGTGACGGCTGCCACCGGCGAACCGACCAGCCGGATCCCCAGATCGCGCATCACTTCGCTGTTCTCCAGCGTCAGCTGGATCGTTTCGCGCAGCGTCAGCGGCCACTGTTCGCGAGGTTCCACATCCGTCACGGTGAACGGTTTGCCGGCGTCGACTGCCTCCTGCGCGAGCTCGAGCTCCACGTCGGGCCGCTCGATCGCCGTGGAGGCCATCGGTATGGGCAAGGGTGGATTCTGAAAACGAAACTCGTTGTGCGTCCGGCATCCCAGGCTCTGGCAGACCATCGTCACCAGGCAGACTGTCGCTCCCAGCCGTCTTCGCTTAGCATCCATGCGTCGCGATACCTCAACTGACCGTCAATGTCGACAAGAGGTGGGGAACACTCCCATCACGTGTCACCCGTTCCATCGGATTAAACGTCAGCCGATAAACAGTTCCCAGCGAACGCCGAGTGCAACCTGCACAAGGCGCACGACACCGTCAGCCGTCAATCTTTGCGCAGTTCACGACCGGCTGGCGAGCTAGCGACGAAGGCTGGGGCGAAAACGGGCCCAACGCGAGAATCTGCGTAGACTTTAGGGGCAGCCAACGGGTCCGTCTCGACGTTCGGGGCGAACCGGCGATCCGTGTCGCCCGTTGCTCAGATCATCGTGACCGGACCGCCGTAGGGTCGAGCGGCCCCCCGGTGGGCGAGGGGCCGTTTCAGCAGCTCAACTCGACACGACAGTTCCGTATGTGACCGATGGGCCGCCTCACCACCCTCAGATGGCGGACTACGGCGTGAGGAAGACCAGGCCCAGGGCGGCTCCCGTCTCCAGAAACGCCCCCTTGAGCGTGAACGGATATCGCTCACGCACACAAGGAGCGGGACCACCCGGCCGGTAGTAACCCATGGTCGTTACCCCGTCATGAATGCCATTGAATCCCATTTTGTAGGGGACGATGGCAAAGGTGGAGTAGAATCGGACACCCGACACGACGGGCTGCAACATCGGGTGCGACGTCTGGCCGTATCGTTCCAGGGGCTGATCGTCAAAGTAGAGCGGCTGGTGGAAGAAGTTGGTCGGCTGCCAATGAAACTGAGTGCCGATATTCAGACCACCGGGGGCCGACTGGCTGGCGAAAAGATGGCCACTGCAGTCCCTCGGCACGAGCTCGTCTGACTTCGGCATGGCGATCCGGATGGCAGAGAGCGGTCGGGGTGTGGTCGCTGGGTCACCCGGCGGGGGGCAGTCCAGTGTCGACTGCGGCCTCGTCTCATCCAAGGGCTCGGGTCGCAATTCCGTCTGCAAGTCGTCAACTTCCTGAGCGACTGCCAAGCGAGGAAGTCCGCCGGCCACGGCCAGCAATCCCCAGGCGACGACCCACATCCAACGAAGCTTCCCTGCCACGCTCAGCATGCTCATGCTCATCTGCCCATCCCTTAGCCGATTGGAGCTGGTGGAGTGGCGGCGCAATCGAACACAAGTGGCCCACCGTGGCTCTCTCGTGCGACCTGCCAACCGCCGAATCTCTAGTCTGAAGAGTTCGGCCGCTGGCGCTGGAAGCTACGATGTTCCGGCTCCGGGTCGGTCAACCGCCACAGACGACACAGCTGGCATGCACACCATCTTCGCGCCGATCAACACAACCGACGGTCGAGTCTGCGGCTTGCGCGCAACGTATCACCAGCCTGTGCCGAATACTCCAGTCACAACGCCCCGCAGTCGGTCAGTAACTGGCGTACCTGATCGACGGTCACCGACCGCAACAGGAACCGCTTCGACTGGCTCGTCTCCCCCGACAGCAGCTCCACCTGGGATTTCCGCAGCCCAAGTCCCTCGGCGATCACCTCGCGCAGCGCCCGGTTCGCCTTTCCCTTCTCAGGAGCTGTCGTCACGCGCACCTTCAGCGCGCCGCCGACGACCGGCCCGAGCCCATTGGACCGTGCGGCGGGATGAGCCTGGACAATGAGCACCACGCCCTCCGCATGGGCCTCGATCGGTAACCGCTCGCCCCCCGCCTGGCTCATCCCACGGCTCCCCTGTCAAACTCCTCCGACACAATCCGCGTTTACCCTCCACGGTCGGGCCCGACTCGCCACGCACACCCTGGACTCATTCCCAGCCCGGCAACCCCTCGAACAGTGCCGAGCCGACTCGGACCATGGTCGATCCTTCCTCGATCGCCAGCTCATAGTCGCCACTCATGCCCATCGACAGCGCCGACCAGTGGGGCCCCGTGTCGCCGCGCGCCTGCAACCGCTCGAACAGTTCCCGCAGCTCGGCGAACTGCCGTCGAGCGGCCAGCGGATCGGCGTGGAGTCCGGACATGCCCATCAGGCCACTGACTCGCACCGCCTGCAGCTGACTCAACGGCAACGGCGCGTCCCGCAATTCCTGCGGCGTCCAACCGTGCTTGGTGGTGTCGCCCGAGATGTTCACTTCCAGCAGTACGCGCGGCGCGACTTGCCACTCCACGGCCGCACGATCGATGTCGCCGAGCAACTGCCAGCTGTCGACGGAATGGAGCCAGTGGGCGATCCGGACGGTCCGCCGCACCTTGTTGCGCTGCAACGAACCGATCAGATGCCACTGGAGCCCCGGATCGACCAGTGACTCGGCCTTTGTCCACAGCTGCTGCGGGCGGCTCTCGCCCAGATCGTGGCATCCGGCAGCCACCACCGCGCGAGTCAATTCCAGGTCGACGTACTTGGTGACGGCCACCAGCGTCACAGCATCCGCGGCTCGACCGCTCCGCCGCGCCGCCTCAGCGATACGCTCGCGGACCGCCGACACATTCGCTCGGATGCGTTCGACGTCTGAGATCATTCGATTTCGATCAACGTCTCCGTATCGCCCGACGTGTCGAATCGAGCCCACAGGAACTCAGAGGACAGGTTCTGTCCCAGGAAGGTTCGATTCCCTACGTGCGACAACGCACGATAGACGACCCATTGCCGCTTGCCAATCTGATAGCGAAATGCCATCGCGCACTGATTGGAGACAATCTCCAACCCTTCGGCAACCGTCAACGCACGCCAAGTCAGCTCTTTGCCGACTCGACGCCGATCCAGATCGATGACCAGCGGTGCGTACAGCGTACTCGACTGAGTCGACAGAGTCCATTCAGCGGTCGCGGCGGATAACGATCCCGGCCCGGCAGCTCCCTTCCATTCGGGCAGAGCCAGCGGCAGTAGAGTCGCCAGCGGACGATCGACACCCATATGGATCTCGGTCGTCTCGGGAAGATCCGTAAGCTGCACTCCATTGGCCAGCGGCAAGCGGCCGGAATAGTGGATCGAAGCTGAGTCGGTCCCCAGCAACGCGTCAGCCAGGAAGAGCTGGCAATCGGGACGCGCCAGGCAACACTGACGCTGCAATCTCCATCCCCCCTCCAGCTCCATCTCCAGCTCAAGATACTCGACTTCACTGTCGGTTTCCCAACAGGTGCTCGACCAGTCCGAAACCGGCTTTAAGGTCTGGCCATTCACCGTGATCGACGGCATCCAGCTCCCTTGCCACAATACATGGCCTTCCGCAGAGAGTTCAATCGTCCAGCCGCGGCGCTCGAAGTTGATACCGCAGACGGCGGCCGATCGTTGCCAGCCGCCGCGGAGCAAGGCCGTCTCAGCCCACTCGGAATGATCGCCGGGCACGGGGAGCCCCTTCGATTTACCTCCAGCCTTCCCGCGCATCACCTCCAGGATCCGTTCATCATCGCGATCGCCTTCCAGACTCAATGCCACTCGCGCCAGGGCCAACAGTTCGTCCCAGCTTCCCGCATCGATGCCGCCGGTAGAACGTCCATCGAATCGAGTCGACCGCAGAGATTGCCTGACGAGCCAGCTGTAGACGAGCCGCGCGTCCTTGGCCGGCTTGACCTTCGACATCTTCCGGCGACCTCGGTCCGCATCGGCCAAAGCCAATGCCATAGTGACGCTGGCCCACAGGGCACGTAGCCACGGCCAATCCCGACCATGCGGCTGCCCTTCACCGTCGAACGAGTCGCGCATCATCGCGTCCCAGCGCAACACGCCCAGCTCGTGCAGATCCGTGGCCGACTCGGATGGAGCCAGCCAGTGGGCAACCAGCAACGGGAGTTCAACCTGCAGCCAGGCATGGATCAGATTGGCACCTTGATCGGCCGACTCGATCGCCTTGGCGTGAGCGATCTCATCCAGAAACTCCACCAGCCGTTCTCCGGTGGCAATGTCCAGATGCAAGGCGACCTGCGGCAGATGCCGGGCGACAACGATCGCCGTCCCCGCGCTGGCCAACGTCCACGGTTCGCTCGACCACGCCTGCAACCACTGACCGGCGCGATTCGACCAGTCGGTATCGGGAGTGGCGGGCTTCTTCTTGAGCGACACAATCTGTTGCCACTGAGCCCAGACTTCGGGGTCGACCAGGCCATTGAGTCCCCACAAGGCCGGCTGATTTCGCAGGCCGAGGAGTTTCCGCAGCGACTTGCCGTGCATCAGCTGACGCCAGGCACTGCCGGCGACGCGACGGATCGATTTCCGTTCGTCGGCCAACGCTGCCGCCGATTCCGTAGCCGGTCGAGACGATTTCGGCCCATCGGTCGCCTCGTGTGGCACTTCCAGCTTCGCCTTGCTCATCGGTCGTCGTTTCCCTCGCACTACGTTGGGCTCGAAGCTGCCAGCCGACCTGATATAATGCCTCGCAGCGTTCGGCCACACTCGATTCACTGGCAACGACACAAATTGCCGAGCCTGCGTTACTTTACCAATTTCACTCCCAGCTGCAACGCTGCCCCGGGGTCTTGGGGTGGGGAGCGGCGGGTTAAGAGGGGTCCGTCGATGAGGCACGGAAAGAGTCTAGTGTGGTTGGTGAGCGTGGGACTGGCGATGGGGGTAGGGGCCGTCTCCGGCTGGGCTCAGACCGAGTCGGCTCCGGCAGCCACCAAGCCGTCCAAGAACCCCGCCAGTGCTCAGCCGGCGAACCCCAAGCCGGCTGACGCCAAGCCTGAGACCCGACCGGGCGTCAAGACAGCGGACACCCCGGCGACGACACCGGCTCCGACGACGACACCGGCTCCGGCGAAGGAAGGCCAGCCGTCGGGCGCGGGTGACGCTCCCAACCTGGTCAACCTGGAGGGGCTGAAGCGTCTGAGCAAGGACCGGGAAGTCTGGGTGGACGTCGAACGCCAGCGGGTGATTGTGGGGGGCAAGGTCTGCTTGAACCGCGGGATGCTGGAGATGTTTGCTTGCCCGCGGGGTACGAAGGAGCACGAGTCCATTGTGTCGCTCAACGCCAAGGCCTACGAAATTCACGCGGCGCTCTTGGCGGTCGGTGCCAAACCGGGTCGACCGGTCCGTTACCAGCCCGAGTACCAAGCGGCTGAGGGCGAGGTGATCAAGGTCGACGTGCAGTGGCGGGACGCCGAGGGGAAACCGCATTCCGTTCCCGCTCAGCAATGGATTCGCCAGGTCAAGTCGGGCGAGCCGATGACTCAGGACTGGGTCTTCGCCGGCAGCGGTTTCTGGAAGGACACGGCGACGGGGAAAGAGCACTATCTGGCGGAGGGTGGCGAGGTGATCTGCGTGTCGAATTTCGGCACGGCGCTGCTGGACCTGCCGATCCAGAGTTCGCAGGACAACGCCGACCTGATGTTTGAAGCGTTCACCGACCACATCCCGCCGCTGGAGACTCCGATCCGAGTGATCCTCTCGCGCGTGCCGGCCCCTGCTAAACGATAAACGCACAGCGCTGCACGCACAGCGCTGAAAGCCAGTTTTGAACTTCAAACACCTCGCTGCAGATCGGTGAGCGAGGCGTCAGCGTTCAGAGGCAATGTTCGAGCATCTTTTCGGGCGTCGTGACGTAGCTGACGTAGAACGGTCCGAATTCGGCGTACCGCGCGCTCGCTTCGTCGAACCGCATCTTGTACACGATCTGAGTCAGGTACTGGGGATTGACCGCCCACAGGGTGACGCCCCATTCCCAGTCGTCGAGTCCGACCGATACGGTGATCAGCTGCGAGACCTTACCGGCGAACGCCATGCCGCTGCGAGCGTGTTCGTTCATCATCCGATTGCGTTCGGAGAAGGGTAAAGAGAACCAGTTCTCGCCGACCTTGCGTTTCTTGTTCATCGGGTAGAAGCAAGTCGACGGCCACGTCGGAAAGTCTGGCGTCAATCGCTGGCGTCGCATCATCGGTTCACGCGACACATAAGCTTTGACCTTGGCCTCATACGACGGGCTTCCGGGCTGTTCGCCGTCAGCGACCAGCCGTTCCGCATACTGCTCAACACTGGGAACATACTCCGACACTTCGGTCAGCGACACAAAGCTGTAGGTGGGCTGCAGGGCTTGGCCAAGCCGACTATTCATCAACCGCTGATGGACGCGATCGATCTTCAGCGGATCGCCATCCATCATCATCAGGGCCAGATCGGCTCGATGCCCGCTGACGACCGAAGTCTGAAGTCGAGCCGGCTGATCACCGGCCGACGGATCGAGGATCGCGGCGACTTCCGCGCGTCCCAGCCAGCGATCGGCCACGCTCATCTGCTGCAGAGCGGCCCGATCCCACTGGTAAAAGCAATGGGTGCAGTGCCAGCCCTCGTCGGGGATCAGCGATACGGGATAACTCGCGCCGGCGTGCGACATGGGGACTACCTCGGTGTCAGGAGAAACTTGGCTGGTAACAATAAAGGACTTGGCGGCGGGTTCAGGCGTGTGAGCGACCATCGCCGCGGCGGGGCGGTCCGGTCGAACAGTGCAGCTGCAGCTGAGCCAGCAGGTGCTGCAGATCGTCCGGCACGGGAGCTACGATTTCCAAAGTCTGACGCGTCACGGGATGTTCGAATGCGATCCGGTGTGCGTGGAGTGCACATCGGTCGATGACGACTTCTTGGTCGGCCACTCGGCCCTGCAGTTCCCCGGCCGTCAGACGGTTCTGCCCCGAATACAGCGGATCGGCCACGACGGGACAACCAATATGAGTCAGGTGGACGCGGATCTGATGCGTGCGGCCGGTCTTCGGAAAGACGCGAAAGACGACAAAGCCCCGATACCGTTCGGCAATCTCGTAAAATGACGTGGCCGGCCGACTTTCCGGATGATCGCGACGCACGGCCATTTTCTCGCGCTGATACGGATGAGGTCCGATGGGGACATCGATCACATCGCGATCCCGGTCGCAGTGTCCGCGGCTGATCGCCAGATATTCCTTCTTCACCTCTCGCTCAGCAAACTGTTCGGCCAGCATCAGATGAACCTGATCGGTCTTGGCCACCAGAATCACACCACTGGTGTCGCGATCGAGTCGATGGACGATCCCCGGCCGGCTCCCACCACCAATCTGACTGAGGTGCTGGAAATGATGAGCCAAGGCGCTGGCGAGGGTCCCCGACCAGTGCCCGCGAGCGGGATGGACGACCATGCCCGGCGGCTTGTTAATCGCCGCCAGATGCTCGTCCTCATACAAGACACTCAGCGCAATGGGTTCAGGCTGAGGAGTCTGGCGTCGTGGTTCGGGGAGCTGAATGCGGAGCTGTTCGCCGCCTCGCAGCCGATAGGACGACTTGCGGCTGATTCCGTCGACGGTCACCTGATGCGACTGAACCGCGTGGCTCCACTGTACCCGCGAGAACGTCGGAAACTGTTCCGAGAGATACGCGTCGATTCGTTTGCCCGATTCCGACGGATCGACTGTCAGACAGACGACGTCGGTCGGCGACGAATCGGCAGCTGATGCGGGATCCAGCGTCACCTGCCATCCCACCTCAGTTCCCACCGGCAGGCTGAGCGGGCTCCTGGCCAGCTGCCGATGGCGGATTCGCTTCGCCGGTCGGCTCCCCGCCGGCAGTTCCCGCTGATCCTGCCCCACTCGCTCCCGGTTCGCTCGCACCACCCGCCGGTGCCTCAGCCGCCGGTACCTCAGCGGCAGGCTTCTCAGCGGCAGGAGCTTCAGCGGCCGGCTTCTCAGCAGCTGGGGTTTCGGACGCTGGCGGAGCGGCAGCCGGAGCTTCGGTGGCAGGAGCTTCGGTGGCAGGAGCTTCGCTGGCAGGCTTTTCGGTTTGAGCGGGGGCCAGGTCGAGGTCGTTCACGTCGGCTGGTGGGGCCGAGGTCGCCGGCGCACCCGAAGGGGCCTGGGGAGTGGACGGCGGAGGCGTCCGGCCAGGCACGGTCATATTCGGGTTGCTCGGCAGGTAATTGAAATCGCCTGCTCCGCCGGCCGCCGCACCGGCCGCCGGAGGCTTCGGTGTCTGAGAGGCAAACCAGGTGTAGAATTCCTTCGTCTGCGGCTGACGCACAGCTTCCAGCCGCTGCTTGGCCAATTCGGCCATTGTCGAATCGGGCCACAGCTTGGTGATCGATTCGTACTTCGCCTCGGCCTCAGGGAGCTTGTTGAGGACTTCCAGCGTCTGGGCCAGTCCAAAGGTGGCTTGCTGACGCAAGATCGAGTCCTGGGCCTTGCCGGCAACCAGCTCGAACGATTCCTGTGCCTCTTTCAGCTTTTTGGCAGCCTCGGCACGGTCTTCGAACATCAACCGATTTCCTTCGGCCAGTGATGCATCACCGACTCGCAGGAAGGCCCACATCGACATGGGGGTCCCCGGGTGGCGTTCGGCCACATCTCGGAGAAGTTCCACGTCGTCCTTCGACAGAGCCGACAGGTACTCGGTCCAGGAAGCCGATTCCTGCATCTGAGTGCGGCGGCTCAGCAGGCTGAAGGCCACACCGGCGGCCACGACCAGCGCCAACACGCCGGCAATCACTCGCCAGTACGGTACGACCCCGTGCAGGGTATCGCCGACCAAATCGGAAAGTTCATTGTGCTGCAGTTCGTGCCGTCGATCAGCCTTCATAGGGCCTGGTCCATCCCTTGTGCGTCCGTACTTTGGAGTAGCAATAAGTCCGTAAGTATAGGGCTCCGTTCGGATTAGCGTCAAGCTCACCCCGCCCTCACCCCAGACCACCCCAGCTGGCCGACAAGCCGCACTGAGCATGGCCGCTGAGCATAGCCGCCGACCGGGGCTACAATAGCGTCGGTCAGTTGAGCGTCATTGGCGGGGCTCGATCGTGGTCTGTTGGCGGGTGAGGTGTGGGGCATGCGTCTGTTTGCTGGAACTCCGTTCGACCGTCCGCCGCGCTGTGAGGAGTGTGGTCAGCTGGAGTCGGAATGCGTCTGCCCTCCGCCACCCCCACCCCCGCTCCAGCGGATCCCCCCCGGCGACCAGACGGCGAAGGTCGCGGTCGAGAAACGGCAGAAAGGGAAGTTCGTCACCACCGTCCGAGGACTCCCCGCCGACGGCAATGACCTCGCCTCCATCCTGACTCAGCTGAAGAACTCCTGCGGCGCGGGCGGCACCGTCAAAGACGACCTGATCGAAATCCAAGGCCAGCAAGCCGACCGCGTCCGCCAAGTCCTGGTCCAAATCGGCTTCCGCGTCCGGTGAGTAGATAGGAGTAAGGAGAAAGGAGAAAGTAGACGGCAGCTGAGATTTGCTGGCGCTGCAGGCCTGTTGGGCCAAACTGGCCGGTCGAGCACATCCATCTCGACTCACGTGGCTTCGCTCCACTCGTCTTCACGACTGAGCGATCCTCAATCGGCCGCGAGGCACTCCAGCTGAAATATTCATGAATCCCAGTCGGGTCAGAGTGCGGGAGTAGAGTGCGGGAGTAGAGTGCGGGGCCGTCGCCTTCTATCCCGCTCAGACCGGGGCTCCGGCCAGACAAGCTGGCCGGCGGCCGGAACACCGGTGTAAGTGAGATACACCCACCGGCCGCGTATCTCCATCTCCAATGGGCTCGCCACGCTGGTTTGCACGACTGGATGAGCTTGCGGTGCGCGGCAACTTTGCAGTTGGTGGCGTCCTGCCAGCTGCTCAATCCAGGCAGGCGGGACGCCTGCACCACAACAAGATCAGGACTTGGGCGGTGAGTCCTCGGGTTCGTCGGTGGGGCGTTGGCGGGAGTCGTATTCGTCCATCAGCGTCGATGGGCAGACTTCTTGTTCGCCACACTGATGGCAGACGACGCGAACCAAGTCGGCAGCTCCCAGCTTCAGTTCGTATTGCTGGCACAGCTTGTACAGTTCCTGCAAATGCACGCACGTCACGGCAGTCCCACCCCTGTCAAAGCTGGCCGGTACGAGCGGTCCGCGAAAGTGGCCGCACCCTCCCGGCAAAGTGCCTGTCATTATAGCCGTCCATCGCGGCCAGTTCGAAGGTACCAGCGGCCAGCGTGCCAGCAGAAAATCGACGTTGCCTCAGCCACCGTCCATGGATTAGCGTATGCAACTCGCTGAAATCACGGATCTCCCCGAGGTAAGGATACCCCCCCATGACGATCGCTCCATCCCTGTCCGAAGTCCGCCGGATCATCACGCGGACCCTGATGGCCCACCATTCATCGACGGTCGACCTGTTTCCCGTCGATCAGCGGACCCGGCTGCGGAATGGCCAGCTCGTGCGGCACGTGATCGAATACCCGAAATGGCTGGCCGTGTGGCTCCCTCAGCAGGGCGTCCTCAAGATCTTCGACCGCCACTCCCGTCAGCTGATCGACCGCAAGAATCTACTGCTGCGGCTTGAACCGCTCGCCGCCGCGGCCTGAGCTGGCGGTCGCAGTTTTAGCTGGCCGTTGAAACAACGACTGTGCGACTGACCCCCTCGACGGATCAGCCGATTGTGGGGGGGTGTCCGGCGGACTGAGCCCAGTCGCGGCGTTGGCGAGAACTGCCGATGCCCATCTTCTTGCGGTACTTGGTGATCGTCCGCCGAGCCACGTTCAGACCGTGGCGTTTGAGCTGCAGCACCAGCTCGTCGTCACTGTACGGGTTCCCCTTGTCCTCGTGGTCGACCACTTCCTGCAGCTTCACGCGGATGGCATCCCACGCTACCGACTCGCCCTCAGCATCGGTCGTCCCGCCGACAAAGAACCGTTTGAGCGGGAACAGGCCGCGTGGAGTCTGAATCCATTTGTCGTCCACCGCGCGACTGACCGTCGTCACGTGGACGCCGACTTTGTCGGCAATCTGCTGCATCTTCAGCGGTTCGATCGATTCCGGCCCCTCCTCGAGAAACCGTCGCTGGTGATCGACAATCGCCTGAGCGACTCGAGCGAGGGTGTTGCGGCGCTGCTCGATCGATTCGATCAACCACTGAGCCGAATTGACTTTTCGCTTGATGAATTCACGCTCTTCCGGAGTCGCTTCGCCGCTAAGCAATCGCTGGCGGTAGTAACGGCTGATCCTGAGCGTCGGGATGCGGCCTTCTTCCAGCCGCACACGATAGGAACCGTCGTCCATGCGGTCAACAAACACATCGGGCGTCACCGTCGGCGCGACGACTTCCTGAAACCGTGAGCCGGGTTTGGGGTTCAGCAGTCGCAGATTCGACCAGACTTGCTGAATCTTTTCGATCGACCATCCGGTACGACGCTGGATGTTCGGCAAACGATTGTCGCGGAGGTCTTCGAGGTGATCTTCGATCAGCCGCCGGACTTCCTGATGCGAGGGGATTTCCGGGGAGAGCTGCAGCAGCAGGCATTCCTTCAGATCACGAGCCCCGACGCCGGGCGGATCGAGCCCTTGCACGACCATCAAGGCCTCTTCGGCCAGCCGTAGCGTCGGGTCGTCCGCGTTGGGCGGCAACAGATCGGCCAGACTCGACGGGAGATAACCGTTGCTGTCGAGCCCGGTGATGACGCGATAAGCCATCTCCCGCAGCTCATCGGTCAACTGGAGCTCAGCCAACTGCCACTCGAGATGTTCCTGCAACGTCGGTTCGCGATCGGCGATGTTCGCGATCGCGTCCTGCTTGCGGTCGGCTTCTTCTTCCAGCGATCCCCGCGAGCGGACGGGGCCGGCGTCGAAATGGTCGGGCATGTCGCCGTCCATTTCCAGCAGCCGCTCAAAGTCGTCGGCGTTGTCGTGCTTCTCGTCAACAACCAGCTCTTTCTCTTCGCTGGTCGGTGCATCAGGATTGTCCCGCTCGACCGATTCTTCCGGCAGATCCGGATCGCGGTCCT
Source organism: Pirellulales bacterium (assembly GCA_046349895.1). Classification (GTDB taxonomy): domain Bacteria; phylum Planctomycetota; class Planctomycetia; order Pirellulales; family Pirellulaceae; genus JAXMBJ01. The sequence continues at coordinate 1,020,284 of JAXMBJ010000006.1, forward strand.
GAGCTTCCAGCACGGGGTTTTCGGTCAATGCCTGCTCGATGTGCTCTTCCAGCGAGAGCACCGGCATCTGCAGAATCTCCATTGACTGGATCATCCGCGGAGCCAGTATCTGCTTCTGCAGCTGCTTTTGCTCGAGCCCAAACGATAACCGCATACGCCACCCCTAACCCAGCCAGGGGCTCCGCCGTCCGAGCCTGGCCGCGGATCCCGTCGCGGAACCAGCCGGTCGGCTTATCCCATTATAGCCCCCACCGTCGGAACGTGCGGCGAATTGGTCGCCCGCCCCGCTCCTCACAACTTCTGCCGACCCACCAAGGCGTCGGCCAGGATCTCCTTATTGGTAAACTCCAGCACGCTCCCCGACGTGATGCCACGTGCCAGCCGAGTCATCTTCACTCCCGCTTCGGCCAGCAGATTGGAAATGAACAACGATGTGCCATCCCCTTCCACTGTCGGATTGGTCGCCATGATCACTTCGCGAAAGCCGCCACCACGCACTCGGTCGACCAAGCTCTCGATCGTCAGCTGATCCGGGCCAATGCCCTCCAGCGGTGCGATGCGGCCCAACAGCACGTGGTACAGCCCGCGGTAGACTCCAGCCTGCTCAAGTTGCATCAAGTCCCGCGGCTGCTCGACCACACACAACATCGTCTGATCCCGCTGCGGATCGTCGCAGATCCCGCACCGCGGACCCTCCGATAAATTGAAACACGCCTCACAGTACCGGACGTTTTCCTTCACGCGACGAATCGCGTCGGCCAACCCCAACGCTTCCGCCTTGCTGACCCGCAGAATATGGTACGCCAGACGTTCCGCCGATTTGCGGCCGATCCCCGGCAGCTTGGCGAACTCGTCAATCATCAGCGTCACGGATTCACTCAACTGAGCCACGCTGGCACCTCCGGTCCCTCCGGCTCACCAACTCCCGATCGCACCACCCACGCACCACCCACGCTCAGCCCTGGCCGGGAAACTGCCCCGACTGCAGAAACTGATCCAGGGCTCCGTCCAAACCGGGCAAGTCGATCCCTTCGGTCAACGACTTCATCGACTCGACATGGAGTTCCTTGGCCTTCATCAGCGCGTCGTTGACTGCGGCCACGACCAGATCCTCCAGCAGTTCACGGCCGGCCGGGTCAATCATTTGTGGATCCAAGGAGACTCGCAACACCTGTCCCAGACCACTCGCTTCGACCGTCACCATCCCGCCCCCAGCCGCACCGGTCACTCGCTGAGCCCCCAGCCGCTGGTTCACCTCCTGCATCCGACTCCCCATCTGCTGCGCCTGACGCAGCATCTGACCCAGCCCAGTCAAACTCTTGAACACGCGTCGTCCTTTCTCAGTCCCCTTCGGCGCCACCCGCCGCGCCTCGGCCGCCACTCGACGGCTCCTCCCGCGGCTCAGCTCCCAACACCAACTCACGCACCTCCGCCCCAAAGATCTGACAAGCCGACTGCACCCACGGATGCGCGGCCAGCTCCCGCTGCCGCTGCCGCGTATTGGCCGCCGCCGCAGCCGGCGCCACCTTCCGCTCCGGCTCGCCCGACAAGCCAAACTCCACGCTCGCCCGGTGCCCCGCCACCCGCTCAATCGCTAACTCCAGCTCGCGACGTCGCTCCGGCCGCTCACAATACATCTTGCTGGAATTATATCGCGAAGGAAACGTAACGACCACCTTTTTTGGCGCGCAAGTTGCTACGCGCTCGGCATGACCGACACAATCGGCCAACATTCCGTCCAGCTCGGCCGTCACCTCCGACCACCGCTGAGGGATCGACTCCCAAGCCCACGCCGCAGCCCGCACAGACCCCACCTCTGGAGGATCATCAGCCGGCTGAGGCTCATTCGGCGACGAAGCGGCGTGGCCGGCAGTCACTGGGCCGGCAGTCACTGGGCCGGCAGTCACTGGGCCGGCCGGCGGGGTCGGCCGACCTTCCGGAGCCCCGGATAAAGGCTGGCTGGCCGGCTCACGCGGTTGGGTGGTGGATTGAGTGGACGCAGGAACGGTGGCGGCCGGTGGCGGGACGCGATTCAGTTCAGTTTTTTTTTTGGGCCCGCCCGTGTCACCGGCCGGTGAACCGTCCTGCAGACGGCCGATCAAGTCGGAGAGCGAATCGAGGTCTTCGAGCCGCGCGACGCGGACCAGAGCCACCTCCAGCAGCACGCGCGGGTGAATGCTGCGCCGCATCCGCACGATCGCCTGGTCGAGGACCTGGACAGCAGCCAGCATCGATTCGAATCCCCACCGCTTCGCCTGAGCCGTCGCCTGATCCGCACTAGCCGGTGGTACGGCCAGCATCAGATCGGCGGAACCGCCGGCGGCCAGGACCAGCAGATCGCGAAGATAGACCAGCAGCTGTTCGGAGAGCTGCCCCGCATCGACGCCGGAGAGGAGGGTCCGGTCGAGCTGTTGCAGGACTTCGGGCAGATGGCGATCGATCAACGCATCGACCAGCCGCTCGACATGTTCGATCCCGGCTGTCCCCAACATCTGATGGACCAGCTCGACGGTGATCCGTTCGCCACCCAGGGCCAGGACCTGTTCGAGCAGTGACTGGCTGTCGCGCATCGAACCGGCGGCGCGCCGCGCCAGCAGCTGGAGTGCTTCGGGATCCGCGGTGGCTCCTTCCGATTCGGCGATTTCGCGCAGCCGTCCGAGGATCTGCGATGTTTCGACCGGCGGAAAATCATACCGCTGACACCGCGACAGGACCGTGATCGGAATCCGCTCGGGGTCAGTCGTGCAGAAGATGAACTTCACATGCTCGGGAGGTTCTTCCAGCGTCTTGAGCAACGCGTTGAAGGCCTCCTTCGTCAGCATGTGGACTTCGTCGATGATGTAGATCTTGTACCTGGCCCGACTTGGCCGGACACTCACATTCGACCGCAGCTGCCGGATCTCATCGATCCCGCGGTTGCTGGCCCCGTCGATCTCGAGCACATCGACGTCGTCACCGGCGGCAATCCCCTGGCAGATATCGCATTCGTTGCAAGGCTGATCCGTGGGACCGCGCTGGCAGTTGAGTGCTTTGGCAAAGATACGTGCCGTTGACGTCTTGCCGACTCCTCGGGCCCCGGTGAACAGATACGCGTGCCCGACCCGTCCGCCTCGAATGGCATTGCGCAGGGCAGCTGAAACCGTATCCTGCCCCACCAGATCATTGAATGCCTGGGGGCGATACCGACGAGCCACCACGACATAGCGATCGGCCGCACCACCCGACCGCTGCTGAACGTCCGACTCGGCCCCGTCCACCTCAACCAACGGCCGACTCATGTACTCCTCCCCGATCACACTCAGCTCTCGCCCCGTCCGCCCCTCCAAAAAAAAAGCTGCCCACGGGAGACCCTCGCACAAGAGTACCCCGTTTAGGGCTGCTCCGGTTAAGGCCTGACCCGGTTCACGGTTCCTCCTCGCGAGGGTCACCCGCGGACAGCAAGTCAGGGACGTTGGGCCGCCATCAATTCTGGCTGCCGGTCCCTCCCCGATTCCGCGCACGACCTCCATCGTTGTACTCCGCCCAAGGCCGCCTCGAAAGGGGGTAAGTTGATTCGACCGGGGCGGTCGACTGCTGAGTCCGCACCGCCTATCGACTCGGGCTATCGACTCGGGGGGGCCTATCGACTTACACTCGGCGGGGTGCGCGACCTGGCCCAGGAGTGAACCAAGGCCGGGTCGTGAACAGCACGAAAGGCGGTTCCAGAACGGGAAGCTCTCTTCATGACCTACGTCGAAAGACTCAAACGCCAGTTGCTCAGTGCTCGACAGACCAGCGAGAAACTGTTGGCCGATTTTCAGCGTCCTGAGCAGTGGGTCTATCAGGTCCACCCGCAGTCCAACCATGCTCTCTGGTTCGTGGGCCACATGGGCCATATCGACAATTTCTTCATTTCATTGATCGAACCTGCTCGCGCTCATGAGCCACGCAAGTTCATCGAGTGTTTCGGCATGGGCTCGCAGCCGTCAGCCGACGCCGCTCAGTACCCCGCCGCCGCTGAGGTGATGGAGTACATGCGTGAGCGCCGCTCGGTGCTGCTGGATTTGCTCGACCACCTCCAAGACGCCGACCTGGAACAAGCTACACCGCCCGGAGCGCCCGACTTCCTGCGGGACAAGGCGGCCGTGTTTGAGATGGCGATCTGGCACGAGGGGCTGCACAGCGGTCAGTTGTCGGTCGTGCGCCGAGCTCTCGGCTTTCCGCCTCTGGCGTGAACTCGGCCGGTTCGCACCGCCTTCCTCACCGGAGTCGTCCGCGGATGAATGAGCCAACCCACGCCGACCGATCCTCGTCCGCCCTTGCTCAACTCCCGCCGGGTCAACAGCTGGTGGCCCGCGACAAATGGCCGGTGATTGGCGAGCGATCTCCGCTTCAAAGTGACCGCCCGTGGACTCTCACCGTTCAAGGACTCGTCAGCCAACCAACGACCTGGTCATGCGACGAGTTACTGCGGCGCCCGCGCGTCGATCGCGTGATTGATATCCACTGTGTGACCCGCTGGTCGCGTCTGCAGGTACCGATGTCGGGAGTGCCACTGGCCTTATTGCTTGCCGAGGCCCAACCCCTTCCCGAGGCTCGTTTCGTGCGGTTTGTCGCTCGCAGCGAGCGGGCCCACGACTCATCGCTCTCCCTGGCCGTCGTGCGGGAAACCGATCCGCTGATTGCCATCACTGCCGACGGGGCACCGCTGTCCCAAGAGCACGGTGGACCTTTCCGGCTGGCAGTTCCCGGGCGGTACTTCTACAAGAGCGTGAAATGGCTGGAGGAGATTGAGCTGCTGGCCGAAGACCGGCTGGGCTACTGGGAATCCGAGGCCGGGTATCACAACCAGGCCGACCCGTGGCTGGAACAGCGTTACGCGACGCGACTGCTGCCGGGGGCTGAAGTGGCCGAGCGTCTGATTGCGGGCCAGTTCGACGACACGCACCTGCTGGGGCTGCAAGCGGCGGGTGGGCAGTGGTTGCGATTCAGTGCGCGGCGAGCCGTGCTGCGCAACGCGAAGTTTGACGGGTGTCGACTGATGGAGGCTGACTTTACCGGCGCCAATTTGTCGAATGGATCGTTTGTAGGGGCCGACCTGCGGGGCGCCAACTTTGCTGCAGCCGATGTCGAAGGAGCCGACTTCAGCGGAGCCGACTTGCGGGGAGCCGATTTGGCATCGGCGTCGGTCTTCGGCGTGACGCTCGGCGGTCCGGGGCAAGCTGCGGTGATCGATGCGACGACCCGGTGGCCGGCCGACGTCCTGGAACAGCTGACGCCTGACCAGATCGCCTATCTGCAGGGCCACGACCGGTGAAAGCCGCCGGCAACCGGGCCCGTTTTCGTTGACCGCGACCTATCTGAGCGGTAGATTTATCGTGGGCTGGGAGATCGCCGCTGGGGGTCTGCGCACTCCGCCGCTGCCAGCCCTGCGCCATGTGGGGGAGATGACGTGAACTACGTAAAACGATACCGCATGGAGATCTCGCTGCGAAACTGGCATCGCGAACCGGTTGAGCTGGCGAGCGGATACAGTTTCGTCCCCTGGCATCAGGAGCTGGTCGAAGCTCATGCGGATACCAAGTACCGCAGCTTCCGTGGCGAGCTCGACTCGATGGTCTTCCCCTGCCTGGGTGATCCGGTCGGCTGCCGACGGCTGATGGAAGATATCTCATCCCGCATGGGGTTCTGTCGCGAGTCCACCTGGCTGGTCCGCTGGACGAGCCCCGATGGTCAGGATTCGGATTACTGCGGCACGATCCAAGGTGTCCGGGACGGCTACGACGTGGGGGGGATTCAGAATCTGGGGATCAGTCCCGAGCACCGGGGTCGGGGCTTGGGGACCGCCCTGATGCTCCAGTCGCTGGACGGCTTTTGGGTCGCCGGCGTCCGTCGGGTCTTCCTGGAAGTCACCGCACTCAACCAGGGCGCCCTGCGGCTCTACCAACGGCTCGGCTTCCGCTGCACCAAGACGGTCTACAAGGCGGTCGATGCGCCGATTGGCGAGCTGTCGCCGGACGGGGCGGAGCTGTTGACCGGGTAACTGTTGCTGAGCGGGGTTCCCCCGACGCGGACAGGCCCGGCAGAATCACTCCCTTGTCGAAGCACTCCCCACGCGTCACACTAGGGCCTCACCCTGACGATGCCCCCCAGGATTGCGGGCGGCGTGTCCGTCCCAGGATTGAGATCCCCCGCCGTGGGGTCCTCGGCGTGCAGGAAGGAAGAGGCCGTGCACCAGCGTCTGTATCATCACGAGTTACCCAACGGACTGGTGCTCCTGGCCGAAGAAATGCCGTGGCTGGAGTCGTCGGCGTTCGCCATTCTGTTGCCGGCGGGCAGCATTCGGGACCCGGCCGAACGGCGCGGGCTGGCCAGCTTCACCTGTGAAATGGTCCAGCGTGGCTGCGGGACGCGAGACAGCCGAGCGTTTGTCGAGGACCTCGACCGGCTCGGGGCCGACCGGAGTGCCTCGGTCAGTGCCACGCACGCCAGTTATGGCGCGGCGGTCCTGGCCCGCAACCTCCACCCTACCCTGCAGATCTACGCCGACCTTGTCCGTCGTCCGATGTTGCCGGCCGACCAGCTGGAAGACGCTCGCCAGGTCTGCATCCACGAAATCCGTTCGATCGCCGACGACCCGGCTCATTTGTGCCACGAGCTGCTGCGGCGGCTCCACTACCCATCCCCCTGGGGCTTGCCGACTCAAGGCGAACTGGGTGCCGTCGAATCGATTGACATCAAACACATCCAGCAGTTTGTTGCCACGCACCATCGACCAAGCTCAGCCATCTTGAGTGTCGCTGGCCGAATTGACTGGTCCGAGCTGAAGGACTGGACGGAAGAGTTGTTCGGCGACTGGTCGGCACCTCAGGTCAGCGACGTCGCGCCGACTCCGCCGCCGCGCGGTTACGAGCACATTGAGCAGCTGTCGAGCCAGACGCATATCGGGATCGCTTATCCCAGCGTTCCGTATCGCCACGTCGATTACTATCAGGCGCGCGGCGCGATCGGTGTCTTGAGCGACGGGATGAGTTCACGGCTGTTTACTGAAGTCCGACAGAAACGCGGCTTGAGCTATTCCGTCTACGCCAGCTACCATTCGCTCAAGAACGAAGGCGCTGTCTTCTGCTACGCCGGGACTCAGACCGAGCGAGCGCAGGAAACGCTCGACGTGATGATGGGCGAGCTGCATCGGTTGACGTCGGGCATCGAAGCGAGCGAACTGCAGCGACTGAAGGCCCGCGTCAAGAGTGCGCTGATCATGCAGCAGGAATCGAGTGCCGCTCGAGCCATGTCGATGGCCGGGGACTGGTACCATCGCGGTGAGCTGCTGTCGCTGGAAACCGTCTCGGCCCTGATCGAAGGTTTGTCGGTCGAGAGCATCAACAAGTACCTGGCCCAACATCCTCCGCAACACTTTTCCGTAGCCACGGTGGGCAGTCGCCGCCTGGAGGTGAACCAACTGTGACGTTCCATGTGCACCGCCTGGCAAACGGCCTGGAAATCATCGCTGAATGCAACCCCGACGCCTATTCCAGCGCGTACGGATTCTTCGTGCGTACCGGTTCGCGCGACGAGACGGATGAGCTGTCGGGGGTGAGCCATTTTCTGGAACACATGGCGTTCAACGGCACGGCCAAGCGATCGGCCGATGACGTCAATCGACGCCTCGATGAACTCGGCGCCAACGCGAACGCTTACACCTCGGAAGAAAAAACCGTCTACTACGCTGCGGTCCTCCCCGAATACCAGTCGGACATGGTCGAACTGCTGGCCGATATCATGCGCCCGGCGCTGCGGGAAGAAGACTTCGTCACTGAGAAGAAGGTGATCCTGGAAGAGATCTTCAAGTACGAAGACCAGCCGCCGTTTGGCGCTCATGAAAAGTGCATGGCGGCTTATTTCGGCCGGCATCCGCTGGGTCGCACGATCCTGGGGACGAACGAGTCGGTTTCGCGGCTGACCCCGGAAATGATGCGCCAGTACTTCGAGCGACGCTATTGCCCCGGCAATATGGTGTTGGTCGGAGCGGGCCGCGTCGACTGGGAACGACTGATCGCCGATGCCGAGTCGCTGTGCGGACACTGGACGGTCGGCGATACCGCACGACTGACGCCGCCAGCGGATGCGAATTACGGGACTCAGCTGCTGCGGAAGCCCGACGCCACTCAGGAATATGTCATTCAGATCTCGCCCGGGCCGGCGACCGAAGACGAAGATCGCTACGCCGCGCGAATCCTCGCCACTTGCGTCGGTGATGATTCGGGGAGCCGATTCTTCTGGGAACTGACGGATAAAGGTCTGGTGGAATACGCTGGACTATCCACCTATGAGTTCCAGGGTACCGGGATCTACATGGGCTATCTCTGCTGTGCGCCCGAAGATACGGCCAGCAACCTCGAGATCGTGCGACGAATCTACGACGAGGTCGAGCGATCGGGAGTGCTGGCGAGCGAAGTTGAGCTGGCCAAGAGCAAGATCAATTCGCACATCGTCCTCCGCGCCGAACGGCCACTCAACCGGATGTTCGCCGTCGGCAGCAGCTGGATCCAGCGACACGAATACCAGACACTGCAAGACGTCGTGATCGCCTACGACCGCGTCACCCTGGACGATGTCCACACCGTGCTCGCGAAATATCCCCTCAGCCGACACAACACATTCGCCGTCGGGCCGCTCGACGAACTCTAGTCGTCTGCCCCCCTCGCCCCGCTACTCCGGGGAGCGGGTCGGGGTGCGGGGTCAATCCGGTCAGCAGCGGTGACGAGTCGTTCCTGCGAGTTGTCCCGCAGCCCACAGGCTGACGTCAATTGCATGTCGTCAGCTGTGCCGCACAAGCTGCCCAATCGTCCGGATCCACCATCCCGAGACCGCTGCGCCGTGACCACCGTACCGAGTCGACAACAGCAGCGAAGATTACGTCGCCAGATGGGACCTGACCGGTCGTAGCGGACAGGCGGTGTGGCCAGGGGGACGCTCAAGCGGGATGGCGTGGCGGGCCGAAGAGACCGACACGGAACGTTTCAGGCCGTCATGGCAGCTGCCGAAGGGACGGGCGACGACGATGAGCGATTGGCGACGATTGGCAGGCCGATGGATCATGGCACCCGTGTTGGCGGGGTGGCTGATCACCGCTGCGCCGGTCGCTGGCGCGGAGTGGTCGATGCACGAGCTCTGCAGCCGAGCTTGTCGGTGGAGCGGTTACGGGTGGGGCGACGGCTACCATGCTCAGTCCCGTGGCTCAGCGGTAATCTTGGACACGGTTCACGGCACCGAGCCAAGCGCGCCCTCGGTGCCGGCTTCAGTTCCGACAACCGCTCCGAATCCGGTATCAGCGGTCCTGCCGGCTCCGGTCACATCTCCGGCTCCGTCGACGGCACGGAAAGCTGTGCCGGCGCCACCTGTTGGGGCGACTGCGGTGGCTCGTCGGGAGTCGGTCGTGGTTGCCGAGCCGGTGGCGGAGCCTGTCCGGCGGCTCCCCGTTTTCCCGGCCCCTCGGGTCCTGCCGTCGGCCGCTGAGCCGCAGCGGCGGTTGCCACCGGTGGCCGAGCGGCCTGCTCACGGCCAGGCGTCGTCGGGGTGGTGGCGAGCGGCCATGCTGGGTCCGTGAGGCCGATTTCTCTGCCCAGGTCCCTTGGCAAAACTGTTCCGAGCGACGCACAATAGCGGATTCCTGGCGACGAAAACCATTGACTTTCTGCTGAACAGGCGGACCGACAAGAGGATCACGACGGATGCAACGAACACTGGTGCTGCTGAAGCCGGACTGTGTCCAGCGACGCTTGATGGGAGAGGTGCTGAGCCGATTTGAACGGAAGGGGCTGAATGTCATCGGCATGAAGATGCTGCAGGTAACCCCCGAGCTGGCCAAGCAGCACTATGCGGAACACGTGAGCAAGCCGTTCTATCCGGCGCTCGAATCGTTCATCACGGCGTCGCCGATCGTGGCGCTGGCGGTGGAGGGTCTGGAAGCGATTCAGGTAGTGCGTGACATGCTGGGGGCGACCAACGGTCTGAAGGCCGCTCCGGGGACGATTCGCGGCGACTATTCCAGCAGCCGACAGATGAATCTGGTCCATGCTTCGGACGGTGAAGCGGCCGCCAAGCGGGAACTGGAGCTCTACTTCCGCATCAATGAGCTGTTCGCGTACACCCCGTCGCTGACTCCCTGGTTCCGCTCGAACGAAGAAGGCTGAGCGAGCGACCTAGACCGCTGCGTTCCCATTCTCCAGTGGGCTCGCCCCACTGGTTTTCATGACTGGACAGCTACAGGGCCACCACCGCGCGACGGCCTCATCTCCAGTGGGCTTGCCCCACTGGTTTTCATGACTGGACGGCTACAGGCGGCGGCAAACGAGCCTCCAATTCGCAACCATCGTCTCGCCGAGAGAACCGTATCAGAGCGATCCGAGTCGCAGCGCGAGCAGCTCGAGCCATTCAGTCATAGAACCAGTGGGGCGAGCCCACTGGAGATAGATTCATAGGGGGTATTTCCTCTAGCCACTCAGACCGGGGCTCCGGCCAGGCGAGCTGGCCGGCGGCCGGAAGATCGGAAAGCCAATAGGTCGGAGGCAGCTGTCTCCAGTCGGCTCGCCCCACTGGTTTTCATGACTGGACGGCTACAAGGCCGCCACCGCGCGAAGGCCCCATTCTCCAGTGGGCTCGCCCCACTGGTTTACATGACTGGACAGCTACAGCGGGGCGTTTGGCGTGGCGATGCTGCTCAGCTCCAACCCGCCGCGGCGCGCAGCTGGAGGGTCGCTTCGCGCGTGGCCTGTTCGACGGCCTGTTGCCAATCGGCCAGGTGAGCGAACTCACGGCGTTGGTGGGCGAAGATGATGCCGCGGGACGAGTTGACGATGGCGCCGAGTCCATCGGCGTGGAAGCCGGGTCGGACTTCATCAGCGGTACCACCTTGAGCGCCGAAGCCGGGGATGAGGAGCCAGGCGTGGGGCATCACGGCGCGCAGTTCGGCGAGCTGTTCGGTATAGGTCGCTCCGACGACGGCTCCGACGGCGCCGAAGCGCTGGCCGGAGCTGGTTGCTGAGCTGGCTGCCAGTTGTTCGACGTGTTGAGCGACGTGGCGGTAGAGCGTCTGTCCATTGGCGACGAGGTCTTGGAACATACCGCCGCCGGGGTTGGACGTTTTCACGAGGACGAAGATGCCGGTCTGGCAGCGGGACGCTCGGTCGACGAACGGTTCGAGGCTATCGGCGCCGAGGTACGGGTTGACGGTGAGTGCATCGGCGGGGATGGGCGCTTGGGGACCGGCGAGGAACGCGTCGGCGTAGGCCTCGGCGGTGGTTCCGATATCACCCCGTTTGGCGTCGAGGACGACGATTAGTCCTTGTTGGCGGGCGTAGTGAACGGTTTCAGCCAGAGCTTGGAAGCCGGCGGGTCCGAGCTGTTCGTAGAAGGCGGCCTGCGGCTTGACGACGCCGCACAGGGGCCGGACGACGTCGATCACATCGCGAGAGAACTGACCGTAAGCTTTGGCGACGGCGGTCAGGTCGGTTGGCTGGGCTGGCTGGAGCGATTTGGGGAGCGACTGCAGGCGTGGGTCGAGTCCGACGCACAGCGGGCTTCGTGTGCGCAGAAGGGCTTCTTCCAGTCGCTTCGCGAAGCTCATTTCCATCCCAACGTCCCCTGTATGGTGCTGAGCGTTTTTGAACGGCACGACTGCCTGCCGGGCGCTATTGCCGGGCCGAATCCAGTTGGCCACCAGCGTACCGGCGTAACGCCTTTTGCGACAGGACCCCGACACCCTGCGGTACCGCTCCGCACCTCCCGGCACATTTGGCTGAGCCCGAGTCGAGCCCGAGTCGAGCCCGAGTCGAGCCCGAGTGGCTAGTCTGGGTCAGGAGTGGGGGTCCATCTGCGGTTGAAACCAGGTCCGATTTGCGGCACAATGGGCTGCTCGCTGGTTCGGGGTGGCTCTCAGGGCGTCCCGCACCGGGGTCCGGGGTGTAGCGCAGCCTGGCTAGCGCGTTTGACTGGGGGTCAAAAGGTCGTGGGTTCAAATCCCGCCACCCCGATTACAAAATCGAAGTTCAGCGGCCGAGATTGCTACCAATTTGCTACCGGCACCGGCCAGGCCAAGCCGGCCCCCTCTGACGACACCCGCAAGCCCATGCCCTCCAAGGGTTTGCGGTTCATCCATCTCCACACGCCCCGGATTTGTCGTCGCCCCGTCCGGATCCTCTCTTGATCCGCCGGCGGCCAATTAGAAACGGCCACCTGGCTTCGAGTATCCCGCACGATCGCGGCCCGGGTCGACCACTGAGTCACCCGGCCGCTCCGTGCGTCTACGGGGCTCCTGGGGCTCCATTAGTAAGAAATTGGGAATTTCCTTGCGACGGCTGTAGGGCGTACATACAGTGCGATTGTGGGGACGGAGTGGCGGAGGTGTACCGTGAAAGTGGCGGCAGTGGTGGCAGCGGTGGTGCTGGCCTCGGGCGCGGCCCAAGGTCAGATTCTGAGGTGGGACAACGGGCAGCCGATCCCAGGGACTGAGCATGTGGACCCGGCCCGTTATGCGGCCGGGGACCTGACCGGCTACAATCTGAGCACGATCGACTTGTCCTATGCGGACCTGCACGGCCGGGATCTGTCGGGCATTCAGTGGGGCTACAGCCAGGGCGCAAAGGTCGACCTGCGCGGCACCAAATGGTCCGATTCACCCTCCCGGCCGAATAACTGGGCCAACACTGACCTGCGCGGGGCCTACTATCTGCCGTGGGGCCAGCCTGCCGGTCTGGCTAACTGGTCGGGAATCAGCTCACGGGGCGACATGCTGCAGCAGGGGGCGATGTACGGCGACCGCTGGCTGTCGGTCTTCAATGACTCGATCCCAGCTTACTCGGGGTTCAAATTCGGCGGGGAGGTCTACATTTACCACGGCATCCCGCAGCAGCAAGGGCTGTGGATGGTGCTGGACGGCGGGGAGTGGCTGCAGCCAGTCCATATCGGCCCCACTCAGTACACGTCCACCTGGCGACCGATGGACCTGACCGAGCACCCGCTGCGGATTTCCTTCCGCTACGGCAGCCAGGTGACCGCCGGAAAGACTTACGACCTGTTCGACTGGGTATATGGCTCGGCCAATCAGTTCGAATTCGTCGAGGTGCCGGCGGGCAGCAAGTGGGACCTGACCAAGATTTACAGCACGGGCGAGGCCCGGCTGATCGATTCGCCGGTGACCAGCTCGACCGAGTTTCGGCGGTTCTACCAGTCCGATCTGGACATCGACGCCGACGTGGACAGCGCCGATCTGCTGGTCATGCTGGAAGGCTGGACCGGGGCGGATTATGCTGGCGACCCGATCGGCGTGGATCACGGCGACGTGGACGCCGACGGGGACCTGGACAGCGGTGACCTGCTGGTGCTGCTGAGCCAGTGGACCGGGGCCAAGGCCGCCGAGCGGGCTCAGGTGGTGCCAGAGCCGAGCGGCTTGGTGCTGCTGGCCATGGGACTGGTGGCCTTCACTCGGTCACGCCGGCGGTAGCTATCCGGCAACGGGACCAAAGTCGTAGCTCGAATCAACGTGGAGCGTGATGTTCTTCTAAAGCGGATCGAGCTTCAGCTTGCGAATCTCGTGCATGGGCAGGAACAGGTGCCGAGGATCGTCCAGCAGCGAACGAAACCCAAACTGGAGATAGAAGTTTTTTGCGGCATCATCGAGGGCATCGACTTTCACGGCCCGAATGCCAACCTGTTCGGAAATCTGCAACGACCGTCGCAGGGCATCGACCAAGAGCAATGCTCCCAGCCCTTGGCCTTGTACGCTTTGATCGACGGCCAGCCGTCCAATCAACACCACGGGCACGTCGAGGCGAGGCAGGCCCTTGGACTCAGCGCCAGGTAGTGCGTCGAAGACGACCCGATGAGTGGAAATCGCATAATAGCCGACGACAACCACTTCGTCGGGACGAGTGGCAACAAACGTGCGGGAGAGATCACGGCGGTCGAACTGAACGGCCCGATCCTTGAGCCAATCGCTGAGCATCGGCTGACCACAATCGAAGGCCAAGCGGACGTGGTCCTTGTCCAGTCGGCGAATCGTCCAGTCCGCCATCAGCCAACCTGCTTTTTGTACCGTTTGGCTGCCTTCACGAGGGCATCATTCGGCTTGCTCGACTCATCGTCCAGCATGGTCGCAAACACTTGCCTGTCCCGCTCACTGAGTCGGGTGACGTGCTGATCGTGAAGAACCTTGCGAGCCGCTTGCACTAAAGTGGAAATGGCAAAGTCGCTAATCGACTGCCCCATCTCGGCGGCAGCATCCTCAATCGTCTTCTTCAGGTCACTGCTGAGACGGAAGTTGATCCGGGCATCGCTGTTGCTGGTCGCCATATACGGGCTTTCCATGTTCGTGTGGCAATTTGACTTCCAAATTGTACGTCAATTTGCCACATCAGGCAAGTCGGATTATCAGCCACTTTTTCGATTTGTTCTTTCCCGGTTCAGGCATACGGCAGACCGCCAAGACAAGGCTGTTTGTGAGAGGACTCCAGCCGACTATATCAGCAACTACGTCAGCGATCATGTCAGCGATCACGGTTCGGCGACGGGCACAATCGCCAGGGAGGCCCAGTTAGTCGCCGCTGCGGAGATCCACTGGTCGTGACCGTGAGGGAATCGCCAACGGCAGAACCCGCTGTCAGCGCGGAGGGTAATCTTCACCTCGGGCCAGCGGTTCCGAATGGCCGCGACGAGCAGTTTGGTGATGGCGCGGGAATGCTTGGCACCGTCAATATTGCTCGGCCGCAGATCAGCACACAACAATTGATCACCGCAGAAGACGTACCAGGGCAAAAAGCAGTAGCTCTGGTAATACCCATGAAAGAACCGTTTGTCCTGATTCCCCACGAAAAGGAATGCGGTGATGACTCAGCAACCTCACCTTGGAAACCAATGCCAGCCGGTTGACCTCAGGTGAGATCTCAGTTAGATTTGCTGTGACGAAAAGTCGCTGCTGAAGCAGCAGGCCGACGACGAGTTGAAGGGTTTGATCCAGAACGCCACGCTCGAGACGGGGGCGTTTCTCTCCGAGCGGCAACTGGCGGCGCAGCTCGGGACGCGCAAGACTCCTGTCAAGGCGGCGCTGGAGCGACTGGAAGCGGAAAGCTTTGTGGCGGTCTCACCGCAGCAGGGGATCAGGCCACGGTGACCCTTGCGGAACATTTGACCTATGGCAAGCAATTATTGCTGTCGCGCAGTCGTTAGAGTGATCGGCGGTTTGGTCATCACATCGTGTCTCGCGCATCCGGTCGGTGCGGCCGATCCGGTACCGAGCTTTTACCGTGGGCTGAACCTGAACGGGCCGCCGGTGATAATCGACGGCAATGCCTGGGAAGGCCGCGATTCCAAGCTCTACGTCTGCAAAGACCAGATCTTCGAGAATCAAGCCGTCGTACTCGACCCCGCGACGGATGCGGAGCGGGCCAAAATGATCCGTAGCAGTCGGTACGGAGGAAATCGCGTTGAATTGAACGACATTCCTCCCGGAACCTACACACTCTTCCTGTACGTCTGGGAAGACAACATCGCCGAGACGTATTCGGTTGCGATCAATGGTCGGCAGGTCGCGGCGGGAGTCAACAGCGGCAAGGCCGGGCACTGGGATAAGCTCGGCCCGTGGTACACATCGCCCGCCGACGGCAAGATCGTCGTGACCAGCCAGGGGGGCGCCGCGAACTTTTCGGGAATCGAATTGTGGCGAGGTCAGTATGACGGCATCAGCGCGCCGATCAGTGACGAGGATCTCGCGTTTTTCGAGAAGCGAATTCGGTCGCTGCTCGTCAGCAAGTGTTATGAGTGCCACAGCGCCGAAGCGAAAGAATTGCAGGGCGATCTGTTGCTTGATTCCCGAGCGACACTCCGCCGCGGCGGGACAAAGGGGCCAGCTGTCGTGCCCGGTGATCTGACCCAAAGCCTGCTGATCGAAGCGGTTCGCTACGACAACACCGACATGCAGATGCCGCCCGACGCAAAGCTGACTGAGGCCGAGATTGCCGATCTGGAACACTGGGTGAAGATCGGCGCCCCGGACCCGCGAGCGACCGCAACCAGGCACACTGGCAAACAAATCGACATTGCCGCAGCACGCCAGTTCTGGTCCCTGCAACCGATCGCCGTTCCCTCCGTGCCGATGGTCAAGAATACTGGCTGGCCGCGAACCGATGTTGATCGTTTCATTCTTGCCAAGCTCGAACCGCACGGCCTGAACCCTGCGCCCGACGCTGACAAGCGGACACTCATTCGCCGCGCGACGTATGATCTGATCGGTTTGCCGCCGACTCCCGAGGAAGTCGCCGCGTTTCTGGCCGACGATTCATCGGGATCGTTTGCCCGCGTCGTCGATCGGTTGCTCGATTCACCTCGTTACGGTGAGCGGTGGGGTCGGCACTGGCTGGATGTCGTGCGCTATGCCGACACGGCGGGCGACAATTCCGATTACCCGATCCCGCAGATCCACCGTTATCGCGACTGGGTGATTGACGCTTTCAACCGCGACCTTCCGTATGACGAATTTGTTCGCGACCAGTTGGCGGGCGATCTGCGCGGCGGAGCGACGGAAGCTGAACGCAGTCAGCGGATCATCGCCACAGGGTACCTCGCCAACTCGCGCCGGTTTGGCTCCCGCGTCGATGATTATCCCTGGCACCTGACCATCGAAGACTCGATCGACAATCTGGGCCGTGCGTTTCTGGGACTGTCGCTGAGTTGCGCCCGCTGCCACGATCACAAGTTCGATCCAATTACGACGCGCGACTATTATGGGCTGTACGGGATTTTCAGCAGCACGCGCTATCCGTGGCCGGGGATTGAACTCGACAAGCGTCAACGTGACTTCGTGCCGCTCGTCCCGACTAACAAGTTGGCGGAGTTGGAGCAGATCCAGGCCGCGCGAGCGAAGGAGCAGGCTCGACTTGATGGCGAAGTCACCAAACTGCGGGAGTCACTGAAGAAGACCGCCCCCGTGGACAAGGCCGCTGTCGAACAGTCGCTGAAGGAAGCGGAGCGGCGCTCCAAAGATCATCTCCATCAACCGCCGCTCTTCGAGACAGCCTATGCAGTTGCCGAGGCGAAGTTGCGTTCCGATGCGGCTGTCCAAATCAAGGGAGATCCGGCGCGGACCGGCGATGTCGTTCGCCGCCATTTTCCGGCGGTGCTGGGCGGTGGCGAACTGCCCGACACAACCGACGAAAGTGGCCGCCGTGAATTGGCCGAGTGGATCGTTTCGGCAGACAACCCCTTACCGGCGCGTGTGATGGCAAATCGGATCTGGCAGTACCACTTCGGTCGCGGGATCGTGCCGACACCGAACGATTTCGGGAAACAGGGCAAGCCGCCCACGCATCCGGAACTGCTCGACTATCTCGCGACGCAGTTTAGTCGCGGTGGCTGGTCGATCAAGTCGATGCACCGGTTGATCATGTTGTCACGCGTTTATCAGCAGTCGAGTCAGCGCGACACAAGTGCTCGCGAATTGGACCCGGCAAACGATTGGTTGGGCGGCGTCTCTCGACGACGCCTCGATGCCGAATCGATCCGCGACACACTGCTGGCACTCGGCGAAAACCTCGATCTCTCCCCCGCCGGACCACATCCGTTTCCGCATCAGGAGACGTGGGAATTCACCCAACACAATCCATTCAAGGCGATCTATGACACACAGCATCGCAGTGTATATCTGATGACGCAGCGTATCCAGCGGCATCCTTTTCAGGCGGTCTTCGATGGCGCCGATCCTTCCACAAGCACGGCCGTTCGCACGACCAGTACCACGCCGCTGCAAGCCTTGTATCTGCTCAACGATCCGTTCGTTCATGAGCAATCTCGGCGGATTGCCGAGCGCATCACCAAGCACTCGTCGGATGTGAATGTTCGGGTGGCATTCGCTTACGAACTGCTGTTCGCTCGTCCGGCGACACCGGACGAAGTGGCCGCCGCGAGGGATTTTGCTATGCACGCGGACAGGCTACTGCGCGACACCGGAACGACAGCGGGTGACGTCGAAGCTGAAGTCTGGCAAGCCTACGTGCGCACGCTGTTCCGACTGAATGAGTTCGTTTACCTCGATTGAGCACAACAATGACTTCACCACACCACGCCCTCGGGACTTCGCGTCGCGCCGTGCTTCAATCACTGGTCGGCGGTTCGCTATTGATGCCGGGTTTGCTCTCGGAGTTGTTGGCCGACACATCCGACGCGCCGACCGATCCGCTGTCCCCGAAACCATCGCACTTTCCCGGCAAGGCAAAGCAGGTGATCTTCGTGTTCTCCAACGGCGGTGCGTCGCACATGGACACGTTTGATTACAAGCCTGAACTGTTCAAAGCCGACGGCAAGAAGACCGGGGCGGGCGGAGGCTTGTCGAACCAACAGCGCGTGCTGCTCAAACCGTTGTGGGAATTCCGACCGGGTGGAACATGTGGCACGCTCGTCAGCGATCTTTTCCCGCACCTGCGCGAGTGCATGGATGACATCTGCGTCATCCGTTCGATGAACGGCAATGACAACGAACACTACAACGCGACACTCGGCATGCACACTGGATCGTTTTTCTTTTCGCGTCCGAGTCTTGGTTCTTGGGTCAGCTACGGACTCGGGACGATGAACCAGAACCTGCCGTCGTTCATCGCGCTCGCGCCGCAGATGCCGTATGCCGGGACCCAGATTTTCAACAATGATTTTCTTCCCGCGTACCATCAGGGAGTACGCGTCATCGGCGGTAAAGAGCCGATCGCCAATCTTGATCGCCGTTCCAGGCAGCGCGGCCTTCAGGAACTCGAACTCGGCCTCGCAGACGTCCTCAACAATCGGCATCTCAATGCGCGCGCCGGTGATTCGGATCTGTCCGCTCGAATCCGGAGTTTCGAGACGGCGTTTCACATGCAGGCCGATGCTCCAGACGCTTTCGACGTCAGCAAAGAGAACGACCAAACACTCAGACTCTACGGCCTGAAACGCGGACAGAGCGACGGCTTCGGTTGGCAGTGTCTGGTCGCCCGCCGTCTGGCCGAGCGGGGAGTGCGGTTCATTGAACTCGTCGACGGCAGCAGCAGCAATAACTGGGATCAGCACGGCAACATGGCCGAGCATGCCGTCCACGCGAAAAACATCGATCAGCCGATCGCGGGTTTGCTGCGCGACTTGAAAGACCGCGGCATGTTGGACGAGACGCTGGTTGTGTGGACAACAGAATTCGGTCGTACTCCCGGCGTCGACGGAGAAAAGGGCCGCGGCCATCACAGCGCCTGTTTCTCATCGTGGCTGGCGGGAGGTGGCGTCAAAGGTGGCATCACGCACGGCACTACGGACGAGATCGGAGCCACAGTGGCGACTGATGGTGTCCACGTCCACGACTTCCACGCCACAATCCTGCACTTGCTCGGCATCGATCATACGCGTCTGACCTATCGTCACGCGGGCCGTGACTACCGATTGACCGATGTTCATGGACGCGTTGTCCGCGACATTCTCGCCTGACACAAATACCGACTCCATCACTGTAGCACCTGCTTGCGAACAGGCGAGACGGAGGGGGTCGGAGACCGGTTTCTTCGTCCCATTTTGGTTCGGATGACTGGCAGGCGGGGCATTCCAGGCGTGGAAAGCGACGACCGGTTCTCGATGCATCGGCTGTCGCCCGGTGTCTAGTCTTTCCCATGCCTCACGCCCCCCTTGTGACCACTCTCAAGTCGAGACGGCCAGAAATATCTCGGCCACGGGCCTGTCGTGCAAGTAGACGCCACCAGGGCGGTTCGGAGCCCTTTTCCGCCCGGTCGAGCGTTCCGTAGCGGCGGGCTCGATTATGGGCTGAACGAATGAATCACGGTCCGAGTTGGACCTCTTGGCCGAGGTGCCCGGGAGGCGCGCTTGACCAAATGACGCTCAAAGTGTCAGCGTTTGCGGTCGTCGTACATTCTGGGCCCAGCGTGTGGCACTGCGAGCATTGATCGAGCATCCGGTGAACGACCGAAAACAACGCGGGATTCGCCCGAACCCGTTTTTCGTTTATTTCGATTATTGCTTTCATTTCGAATGCCTAGTATGCTTCCCTTGGAGGACCCAAGAGACATGGCAACTTTACTCAGCGATTTTCCAGAAGCCGTTGCGCCGACTCCGGATGAGACGGTTCTCGCGCTGGAGAGCAGTCGACTGCTGGCTCGTTTCGTCGCTACGAAGCGTCAGAAGCCACTCCAACTGCGGATTCAACCCGAGGACGGCCCAGAAGAGACTGTCTCCATCCCCGCGTCAGCTTTCCGCCTTTTGAACGATATTCTCACGCAGATGGCCAAGGGGAATGCGGTAACTTTGATCCCAATTCATGCCGAACTGACCACTCAACAAGCTGCCGATATCTTGAATGTCTCACGCCCGTTCCTCGTCGAGCAATTGGAGAAGAAGGTCATTCCGTTCCGCAAGGTTGGTACTCATCGCCGCATTCTTTTCCAGGACTTGATGAGCTACAAGGAGGCGATGGATCGCAACCGGTTGAAGGTACTGGACGAATTGGCCGCCCAGGCCCAGGAACTCGACATGGGCTACTGAGGTGAGCAACTTCACCGTTCTGTACGACGCCTGCGTCCTTTGCCTTGTTACGTTCCCGGTTATTCGTTGTGCTGGGCCGTCCCAGCTATCCAGCCGATTACCCTTTGTCCTGACTGAGACATCAGCGCGGCAAAGCATTTCGCTATACGGCTTCGGCGGTTCCCGGCGTCTGGCAGGTGCGCGGCCTCAGCTCAACTCTACCGGTGCTGCGAGAGATATCGAATCTGGCCTCTGATCGAGCGTATCCCTTGTCATTCGCGAGATAGCCCAATTCAATGCCACGAGGCTGTTCGTACCAGCCGACAACTCTGCCCTGCTCGACGAAGACGACCAGCACGACAGAATCCGAGGACTCGATCGACGTACGTCCGAAATCAGGCCACGAAAACCCCAACGTTTTTTCCACCGACTCACGACTGGAGTAGCACCCGAACACATACATCTTGTCCCACGCGAACCCTGGGTCGGCGAAATCGAACGATGTCGCGCCCGACGCTACGGCCGCTTCGAGCCGATACTGCGTTGACGGCCCCTGCCCCCGACCTCGATTGCACCCCACAACGGCCAGCACGGCGACGAATACTAAAAACCAGCGATTCAAGACAGCGTGTTGATTACGCCGGCAGATCAGCGGAGGTGACATAGGTTAGATCTCTCGCGCATTGCGTTCGCTGTTTAAGTCCGTCGGAACTCAGTCGTGCTCCGATCGAACAGAAAGCTGACAACCTCGGCTACAGTTGGATCGCTCGAGTTTTCAAATAGAGGGAAGATAGAGACTTGCCATTCGGATCTCGTGTCACAATCGAGAACATTACCATCCAGCCCGTCAACTTGGCCTAATCCAAGATCCGCAATAAGCCGATCCTCGGGGCGGATGAATCTCACGTCGACAATCAGTATGTCCTTCAACATATCGCGAAGTCGACCAGCGATCGGCCGGGCCGCTTCCGGGAAGAGCTCGCGAAACTCGTCGGAATCAAGGTGCCTGCGACCGGCGAATACCGCAGTAGCTCGCTGCTTCACCCCACGGCTGCGCTGAGACATTCGCCAAGTACCTCTCGCCGCCAGACCGAGCAGCACTATGGCGACGACGATGAGCAGTATCGGCCACATCTAGAGACTCAAGATTGAAGCGACTTGGTTCTGACCACGGTCCGCTCACCATTTTACCACATCGTCTCGCCGCCCACATGCACGGCAAGAATCTGCAAAGACGGCACTCCACTCCAACTGCCGCCCCCGCCTTGGCCTGTGGAGTCTGCGGCAGAATCTGTGAGCATTTTCTGACTCTCTTAGTCGGCCAAGGTTATCTAGCTCGGCGATTCTGACGAGTTGCGAACTGGAACGCCAACGAGTTTGCCAGCTGCGAGTCGAGGCGTCGTCATCAGCGAGTGACAGCTTACCGGCTCGTCGCTCCCTCGGGTTCGAGCTCCAGGAATGGGGCGGCTGGAGCTCCTGCGCGCCGTCCCTCTGCCTCTGCCATCGATCGCTCGCCACCTGGGCCCCGCCAAAGTCGTGGGGCTGGTTGGCCGGAGGTGGATGGAACGCTTCAAGCCCCACCGACTTTGGGGGGCCTCCCGGTTTTGGCGAAGCGACCGACGGCGACGGCGACGGGAATGGGACACAGGAGGCTAGGAGCTAGCCCCTTTTACTGACGAAGACAGAAGGCACATCCGCTCCCTGACTAGCGGCCGCCTCCATCCAACATCTGTGTGAACGACATCATGATCTGGCTGACAGTCCGGAGGGTTCATCTCCAAGGCTTGGCAGACTATGCCGACCCTACACGACTCGATTTTTTGTGCGCAGAGTCTGCCGTTTATTGGCCCTCGGAATTCCGTCTCCCGGCGAGTGGTCGAGCCCCGTTTCACCTTCCCGTCACCGTCGCCGTCCGTCGCTTCGCCCGAACGCCGCAGGTCCCCCACAGTCTGTGGGCGAGCCAAAGGGCTGGGATTTCAGAGCCGACCTCGCCGAGCCCACGACTGTGGCGGGGCCAGAGGCAGGGCGAGTGACGACGGTCGACGAAGGGAAGGGGAAAACGGGGCGGCCCCCGTGGTACACCTTTCCGGAGCCCGAGCCTGACAGAGCGCGCCGTCGATAAAGCAATCGCCACTCAATGGGTGCTGAACACAGATCCATGCCAATTCACCCACAGATTCTGCCGAAGAGCCAAAATTCACCGGACGATCAAGGTAGATGGCGAAATACGTGAGCAAACCGAAACCCGCCAAGACCATCATGAATATCCCCACGACCTGCCATTTTCGTGGCCGATAGTCAAATTGCCTGATGATGGGTTCCGAACTATGCATACTTACCTTCCGCCCCGACCCCAACAGCAAACCGGCCCTCCTACCCGTGGGGTTTCATTGCGCTCATTCATCATTCGGCCTCCTCGCCCTCTACATTAATTAATGAGGAGGCAGTTGTCTCACGTCATGTTGGCACAGAGGGCAGTCCGCAAGGTCTGCACCGACCTGCAGGGCCAACGCCGCTTCGGACATCAGAACCTGACCGTCGACCAAGCCTGGGACTGTGAACCCTCACCGCGTTACCGACACGGCGACGCTCAACGTCGATTCTACTGGCCGCAGGCATTGCCGCGAATCGCAGGCCTGGTACGAGACCGAGCACGCCAGCAAGTATTCGCCCGGCTCGGCGTCCTCCGCCACTCGAATCTGCCGCACAAAGCGACTTTCGCCCGTATGGACGGCATGGCCGGGAGGGTTCAAGGAGCGAACCGGAGCGGGTGATTCCCAATCTTGTAACGCAGTGAAGCCTGCGGGCAACTGCAGCTGCAGTGCCGTCGGAACCTTGGGCGCGGACGCGTCCAGGCTATAGATTTCGTAGCCCGGATCGACGGTAAGCACCACCACCAGCTCCAGCACGTCGCCGGCGCGAACGCGTTCCGTGGACGTGATCAATCGCGCCGCCACGGGATCGCCGTCGCTCCGCGGTTTAGTCGGCTCGGCCTGCAGAACCCGCTCGCCGGATTTCCCGGCGCTGGAGCTACCGGATTCTGGCTCTGCGGATCGCGAATCAGCAGACTTGGGCGAAGTCGTCGCCGGTTCTGGCTGGAAGTCACAACCGGCCAGCAGGGATAGCCCAACGACCAGAGCACGCGGCCACCATCGTCGGGCAGCCACGTGGAAGTCGCAGCAAGTCTTCGAGGATGCGATCATTTGCGTAAGAACAGCCACACGTGGCCATGAGCATGAGCAAGGTCGAAGCTGCGGTCCCCGGCACCGCTGGTCGTCGCCAAGTACGCGCGCAGTGACTTGACGAATTCAGCTTCGTTGGCTTGCAACTGCTTCGCTTCCGGGCTGTCATTCAGGGCCTGATATTCGGCTGACCAAGCTTTCGTCGCTTCGTCGCTGTAGATCTGGTCCCCTGGATAACGCTCGGCAAAATCTTTCCGCAAGGTATCCATCTTTTCGCGAAATGCCGCGCCCAACGACTCGGCATCAGCGATCAGCTTATCAACCTCCTGCTTCTGCTCAGGAGTTAGATCGGGTTTGAAGTCATATGCAGTGTAAAAGTCACCGACCAACAGATCCAGCTTACCGTCGCCATTGTAGTCCACGACCTCGACTTGGGATCGTATGCCCGGGACGATTTGTGAGTCATCCCAAATCTTGCGGTCGTATCCATTTCCCGCATGTGCTTCCACCAGCACGCTGCCCTGCGCGAACGCTGGTTTCTCTGGCGTGCCCACGTTCCGAAATACATGCACGCTGCCATCGTCGCTTCCGGCGATGATATCCCATATCCCGTCGCCATCCCAATCGGCGACTTTAGGGCAAAAGTGAGCCTTAACCTTGAGTGGCTCACCGGCGGCCAGCACTTCAATATTCTCTGGCGCGAATTCCGGCTTGGTCTGAGTACCCTGATTGATCCGAAGCTTCAACTTGCCGTCAAAACAACCGATCAAGAGATCGAGGTCGCCGTCGTTCTCCCAATCGACAAGTTCAAAGAAACTACCAAACGACTGGAAGTTCTGTTTCTGATCGGGAACCGAACGAATCGGGATACCGGCCGTATCCCGAAGCTCCTCGGCGGCTGAAAAACGGTGATTCGGCTGCCCCCAGAAAACGTAGCAGTGTCCCGGGTCGTACGAATTGGCAATCATGTCGCGGATGCCATCGCCGTTGAGATCATGAAAGCGAGCCTGGCTGCCGATGCAGCAATAGATATTCACGGAAGCAACCTTATCTCCCGCTTGAATCAAGCCCTGGTCTTCATACGACGGTTTCTGGGCCGAGCCGACATTGCGGTGGACTCGGAACTTGCCACTGAAGTCTCCGACGATCAGGTCCTCGAGTCCGTCGCCGTCGATATCGACAACGCACGGAGCACAATGTCCCCATGCCTTCCCCGTATCGATGAACTTGCCATCGGAACTCAAGCGGACTGGTGGCTCGAAAATGGCCCCATTCGGAACATCTTCGGCCTTCGAGGGCGAGAACGTCATCCCCCAACCGGTCGCCAAGAACACCACGAGCGTGGCCGACAACTTGTGATTCATTTCAGGCTCCAGCCCGGCTTGTACCCGCGACAACGAACACGGGGAGACAATTAAGGACCGCCCCCGCCACAAGGTCGATGCCAATATAACTTACACCGAAGGGCCGTCAACAATTCGCCGGTCGTCAACGAATCCTGCCGCCCAACCGACGTCGCCTTGGCGTTCGTGCGCGCACGAGTCTGCCATCTCGCTAAGAATTTCGTGGCAACGTCAGAGGCTAGGCGACTGGCCGCACAATCGGGCTGTCGTGTTGATCGCTTCCTGCTCCACCAGCGCTGCCGGATAACCGACCGTGATGCACTCCTGCAAGTACTGCTGCAGGAATGGCAGGAACCCGCCCAGCCGTTCGAATTGCCGAGTGTGAACCAGGTTGACTGAGCAAGTCATGGCCTATCGTCGCCTGGGGTCGCGTCCCAGGTCCGGATTTCCACTTGCAAGGTGTCGCCGTTCGCCTCGGTCCTCCGCCCGACTGCCGAGACGATTCGGTGCCCATCGGGAGTGAAGGCAATTCCGTTTGCCGCGGGAGCCGTGTTGAGGCTGTGCCCCTTGAGCAGCAGTACCTGTCGCCCAGTGGCGACGTCCCACAGACCGACCGAGGCCGACGTGGCGTCACTGTACTGACCTCCGTACACAGCGGCAATGCGTGAGCCATCGGCATTGAAGGCCCTCTCGCCGCCGGCATCCCCCAGTCGCGTGAGCTGGCCGTTGGACGTGTCCCAGAGCACAAGCTGGCATCGACGAATCCCGGCGGCGTCAGACGGGCGACCGGTGTGGAGCGTGGCCGCGACCCGCCGGCCAGCGGCGTACCGATCATCTGGGCGAAACGAGTGTACACAGTCTTGTCGGTCAGCTGCTGGCCGATCGCCTTAGCCACTCCGAAGTCGATGACCTTCACCACCGGCTCGCCGTCGTGCGGAGCGACCAGAATGTTCGACGGCTTCAGGTCGCGGTGGATGATCCCCTTACCGTGAGCATGCTGCACGGCCTGGCAGACGGAGAGGAACAGGTCGAGCCGCGCGCGGGTCGTGAGTTGCTGCTGATCGCAGTACTCGACGATCGGAATCCCCTTGACCAGCTCCATGACGAAATAGGGCCGGCCACTGCTGGTGCTGCCGGCGTCCAAGACCCGCGCGATGTTGGGATGATCCATCAGCGCCAGCGCCTGCCGCTCGGCCTCAAAGCGAGCGATGACATCGCGCGAGTCCATCCCCGGCTTGATGATCTTGAGCGCGACCTTGCGGCGTACGGGCTGCTGCTGCTCGGCGACGTAAACCAGGCCCATCCCCCCCTCGCCGATTTGTTCCATCAACTTGTATGGACCGATCACCGCGCCAGGCCGCTCCGTGATCTGCTGATAGTCTTCCGTCGCTTCGCCAATAGCCGGTTGGCCCATGACTGGAAGTCTCTATCTCCCTATGCGACGTGCCGGGCCGGAGACTGCAAAAAATTCCCCAAGACGCTCAGACCTTGTCGGGCGGGCCGCCATCCAGCGAGCGAAACAGCCAGGCGCGAGCGTAGGACCAGATGGAGTAGGCCTTGCGCGGTGACACGCCGAGTACGGCTGCGGCCTGATCGATGGTGAGGCCGGCAAAGTAGTGCAACTTCACCAGCTCGGCGGCCTGTTGATCGGCGGCCGCGAGCTTATCCAGCGCCTCGTGGACGGCAATGATATCGTCCAGCGAGACGAACCCCCCCACTGGTGGGCCTTCCTGATCCAATTCCTCGCGGCGGCGGCCGCCACCGCTGAGCGTCGGCCGGGCCAACTAGACGCAGATAGGCCTCATGAACCAGTGCTGTCGCTTGCAGTGTCTGCCCAGGATGTTCTCGATCCAGTTTCTGCTTGGCGAGTTTGCGCAGCTCCGCGTAGACCACGGGCAGCAGCTCGGCCGCAGCGGCGAGGTCACCTTGTCCGATCGCGTTGAGGATGCGTGTCGTATCACTCACGGTCCCGATGGTAGCGACAGGGTTTTTGATCGTCAATCAGTTTAGCTGCACGGCTCAATCCGCCCTGAACTTAACAGCCGGCAGCTTAGTTCGGCCAAATTCTCAGCAATTTGCGTCCGGTTGAGGCGCGAAATTCGCCTAAACATGTGGAGGCCGCTGCGATCGGTGATCAATCCCACCGCGTCCATTGTCGGACTTCGTTGCAGCCCACGGGTGAATTGCGTATTTGCTAGTCGACATAACTCAAATTCGGTACTGAAATGGTCCGGTCATACCGGGAGGCGATCAGATCTAGCGATGCACATAGCGGAATCAACGTGCAGGATTTGCGGTTCACGCGGGCCGTTCGTCAGGCTGATTGGCCCCACGCCTCACGGCTGGGCTCTGCGCCGCTGCCGGCGTTGCCGGACGTTACTGCGTACCTTTACGGATGACTCCGTCCCACATTACGAGGATTACGACACCACGGCTGCATATGGCGACGCCGCCGCGACGGCCGACTATCTGTATGATCGGCTCCGGCAAGCCATCGACGCTCATGGTCGTTTCTCGCCCGACCACCTGTCTTTGTTGGATATCGCCTGCGGCGACGGAACGCTGCTGAACAGATTCCGACGCTCCCACTCTCAGGCTCGAATCCTAGGCATCGATACGTCGGTTCAAGCTGTCGAGCGGGCGCGAGAAGTGTACGGAGTACCGGTCATTCAGGGATACTTTGGACCAGTCTTGCCGGCTCCCGGTGAGCGGTTTGCGGTAATCAGCGTTTTCGGCGCGTTCAGCATCTTCCCGGACCCGGTCGGCTCGTTGCGCCAAATGGCCGACTTGCTGTTCCCCGGCGGCATCCTCGTGGTAGAGGCGATCAACGTGGATTGCTTGATTCGTCGCATGTCGCTCTGGGCCAACCGTCTTTTCCCGGTCAACAGACTGAATATCATCAATCGGTTGAACCATATTTGCTGGAGGCAGGTCGACGTCGGCCTGAGTCGCCGACAGTTCGTGCAAGTCGGTCAAGAAATCGGCCTGGAGCTCTGTGAGATCACCAGTGCACCGCCCCGACTACTGGTCCCCGAAGTGACTCGGGTCCGCAGTCAGGGGCTCAGCGCAAACGTCATACGATGCTGTGATTTCGTCGACACCTGGACCGAAAATCGCGGTTGGCTCACGTTCGTCTATCGCAAGCCAGTTGCATAGAACTGACCCCGATCCCCGGACAACGAATCAGCGTGGCAAGCTTTTCGTGGGAGCGGATTGAGCGAGGCGAGCCGAACAACTGCTTCGCCCCGGGGTTGCTCAGCACCAAACATACCTGCTGATGGTGCTTGCATTTTTTGATCAGCGATGATCGACATCCCGGCGCAAATTGTCCGCAGCCGATAGCCCATGACTTATGGGCTCCTGAACTGGATTCATTAGCCGCACAGTCGGGCAGTTGTGTCGATCGCCTCCTGCTCCATCGGCGCCGCCGGATATCCGACCGTGATGCACTCCTGCAAGTACTGTTGCAGGAACGGCTGGAACCCGCCCAGCCGCTCGTATTGCCGAGTGTGAACCAGCTCGTGAAAGACCAGTCGCCGGTCTCCCCAGCAGTCGGCACGGATAAAGATGCCATATCTGAGCGCAAGGCCCCCCGTGAGGGGCGAAATCAGTCGAGTAGCCTCTCCAGCGGCACGCAGAGCTGGATGCTGCGGCACGGGAATGCTGTCGACTTTCAACAACCGAACTCGGTCCGGATGCGCGACGCCAATCGCGACCGCATCGGCCGTCTGAGCCGATGTCAGCGGCTCTCCGTCGCGAAGAACCACGCGCTCCTGATCCTCGGCCCATTCGCAGA
Source organism: Pirellulales bacterium (assembly GCA_046349895.1). Taxonomy (GTDB): domain Bacteria; phylum Planctomycetota; class Planctomycetia; order Pirellulales; family Pirellulaceae; genus JAXMBJ01. The sequence continues at coordinate 1,049,122 of JAXMBJ010000006.1, forward strand.
CAAGGGGCAACAACTGCTGAAACTGCTCTGGAGTAATCATGTCTTGATCGCGAGTCTGTGTCTTGTCTATTGGCTCAACGGCATCAAGCCGATCCGGAACTCCCCGGGATCCGTCAGGCGGACGTTGATCTCGGCCCGATTCGACTGTCATTGTAGCCGGTGCGTTGGCCTTCTGCTGAGGAGACTATCGATGAAAGCTCGGCGTCGGGACGCCAGAGTGTTTCCAGGAACAACTTCCGCTTAGGGAAGAAGAAAGGACATTGCCGACGTCGATCGAGTGCCGACTGTCCTGCACTTACTCAGAAACTCTGGATCTCTTCCGGATGACCACCGCAAACCTTGGCCGGGAAAACAGACGCGTGCCCGATTACTGCTTCGATCGGGGCTCGACCAAGCTGCCAAGCTGCGCTCTTAAGCCGAATCTCCGTGGCTTTCCTCTGTGCCTCCGTGTCTCCGTGCGAAAGAACAATCGACATCGCCTCACACCGTCCGTGGCGATTTCACTCGCGATCCGGCTGGGAGTCGGACCGGTATTCGAGAATGTCGCCGGGCTGGCACTGGAGTGCCTGGCAGATGGCTTCGAGCGTCGACAGGCGGATCGCTTTGGCTTTGCCGTTCTTCAGGATCGAGACGTTGGCCATCGTGATGCCGACCCGGTCGGACAGCTCGGTGACGCTCATCTTCCGCTTCGCCAACATGACGTCAATATTGATGATGATGGCCATGCTGGTTCCGTTACACCGTTAAGTCGTGCTCGGATTTGATCTCGACGGCACTCTGCAGAATCCGCTCAAACATCGCGGCCGCCGTGGCGATGACCGTCGAACCAAACGTGATCAAGATCCCCATAAAGACTCCGGCTGGCCGGTCGTCAGGATCGCCCGTTATCAGAATGATGACCTCACCGACGGCGACAAACGCCATGATGGCCAACGCACAATACTTGATCGTCCGCATCGACTGCACAGCTGCTGGCGAGAAGACTCGATTCTGGCCGGCATACCCCAGCAAACGGAACGCCTGATAGAGGGCCACAAAAAACGGTACCGACCCCAGATAGACAAACGCCAGAAACGGATCGTGGAAATAGATCTGAAACACAGTGGCCTGCGCGTTGCGCCCCTCCAAGTGCGGCTCCCACAATAAGAGCCCCAGCGCGGCCACTCCGATCAGCACCACGACCGCCTGCAGGAATATCGGTGAGCTTCTTGTCATGGATCGCCCCGGCCCTTTCTGACCAAAATCCCAGCCCCGGCCCCACCCCAGAACTCCGTCCGGCCACACTGGGCCAAACCGGCCCGATAGCCAGATCCTAACCTGAATTTTATCGGTTTGCAATATACTTTTACTGGCAAACAATACACAACCCCCCACGGCTACTAGACACACCCTCCGACGGGCCTTCGTGATGCCCGCTCATCTTCGTTCCAGACCGTCGGCCCTGTGTCGTCTCGAACCCAACAATCGCAGACGACGATTGAATCCCGCAATTTGACGATAGTATCTTCCGATGATACTATTGGGCCATGGGACCGAAACACCGACGCACGCTGGCAGCGGTTTTTGAGGACCCGGTCAGGTCCAACATTGCTTGGCGAGACATTGAAGCCATGCTTGGTGCAGCCGGTGCCGAGATCACCGAAGGTGCTGGATCCAGGCTGAGAATCGTCCTGAACGGTGTGCGCGCAGTCTTTCACCGTCCGCACCCGCAGAAGGAAACTGAAAAGGGAGCCGTCAAAGCCTTGCGTCGGTTTCTGAACGAGGCGGGAGTCACGCCATGATGGAATACAAAGGATACCTTGGCAAAGTCGATTTTGATGACGATGCGGAGATCTTCTACGGGGAGGTTGTGAACACTCGTGACGTCGTCACATTTCAGGGAGAAAGCGTGACGGAATTGACCCAGGCATTCCGTGATTCTATCGATGACTACTTGGCCTTCTGTAACCAACGAGGCGAGACTCCTGACAAGCCGTTCTCTGGCCGGTTCGTGACGCGAGTTTCGCCCGAATTACACCGACAGGCACACATGACGGCCGCCCTGGCTGGAAAGAGCCTGAATGCTTTCGTTACGGAGCAGTTGCAGGCCGCGGTTCAGCACAGAGCAGGACGCCAGGCCACTATGGAGAAAGCCACTTTGAAAAAGGCCCGCACGCAGAAGTCCTCATCGAAGTCCAGCAAAACTGGTAAGTCGAAGAGATCTCTCTAACAGTAGAACAAACTCCTGACGCGGACGTAACGTCGTGCCGGGAGGTACCTGCAGCCGAGTTCATTCGGTCGCCTGAAAGATAATTCTGCGGTAGCCTCGCAGTTGATGTAAGCCATCATCGGCCACTTCGCAGATCAGATGGAAAGTGTAGCCGGACGCTTCCGACGGGACTCGAATAGTGGCCTTCTCAGTCTGATCATTGAGAATCTCCACCGGACCTTTAAAGGTTCCCGCCGCGTCGATCACCCACCATTGAAACGATAATTGGTCGCCATCGGGATCATAAGTCCCTGCAGCATCGACTGTCACATCGGTTCCCTGCGTGGCGGTCTTCAAGATCACATTCAGTGACCGATCGCCGTCGATCACGACGACTGGATTCCGGTTCCCAGCTCCGTCCTTGGCCCAGTCCATGCGCGCGGCAAAATTGGCGAACGTCGCCGGGTAGAAGTGTTCCATCAGCTGGCGGCAAGTGCTGGCGTCCGGATCTTGCCAGTTCGTGTAGCACTTTGTCACCCGGTCCTCACCCTGGCCCCAGGCAAAGTAACCTCCCCATCCGCCCTGCGTCGGGATCTGCGGGTCGTTCAGTCCGATTGGCAACAGATGCAGAAACGCCGGCGTGTCCCCTTCGACGCCATATTTGTACTTGGGATAGACCTGCCCCAAGTGTCCATGGCCCTGAATGTGCGATTCGTATTCCGCCCAGTTCTTCCGCCCCGTGCCATTCTGATACTTCCAGGCAGACTCATCCCAAACGAACAACAGGTCTCGCTCGAACTCTCGGCGCATCCACTGATGCGAACTCTCCTCAAACGGTGTCTTCTGATCGCGGTCCTGATCGGTAATCGCGTAGACTCGCAGCTTGCCAAGAAACGCCTTCAGCTCGGCTGGAGTTCGGTCCTGCTGCACACGCCAGATCGCTTGAGCCAGCGTATTGCCCCCTCCCCAGATGGTGATCCAGAGTGGCCGTTGGTCGTCCTCGTCAGCCAGATCGATGATCAGTTTACTCCCCGGCGAATCATTCCCTGCCCCCACGTGAGCGGCCCCGCGACGCCGGCTGCCGACCACCGTCCGATCGCGCAGCGACTGGGGACTGGGCCAGTACCCCACTGGCTGCCGGCTCTCATCGACCACGTGCCCTTCCTGGCTTGACCGCTTGCGGAGATTGGGGAGATCCTTTTCGTAAGCATTCACCGCATCCTGGATCAACCCCAGAAAATCATCGCGAGTTGCATCGAGGCTCCAACCCGTCGTAAACACCAACCCTTCGATCTCCAGCAGGTCGGCGTGCACGAGTAAGCGCACGAGTGACTCGCTGTCATCGGTCTCCCAGGTCGAGACGTCGGTCAGCACAACGACTCGTGGCTTCAGCGATTCCGCTGTAGCGACCAGCGGACCAGCCAACAGGGCCAGCGGGCCTAACAGGGCCAGCACCATCCATCGCCAGATAAGTAATCCAATGTCCATGAATCGCATTCCTGTCACTAATCCACACACCAGTCGGCTCGCTCGGCAAACTCCCGCTGAAATTCCCGCCGCCATTTCGAAATGCTCGACGGCCCCGGACCATCGATGAAGTGTTTGCGGTCGGGAACTTTGCGGAACGCTCCTCCCCAGCTCTCCTGAGTCGGATCGTCAGGATCGTTCAATCCTCGATTCGCGCTGACGAGCCACAGGAAAGCGGGCGAGTCGCCCTCACAGACGCCCGTGCATCCGATCCCTTCCTGAGGGTAGATGTCGCATAACGGGCCGTGGCCCGAGCGAATGTGCTGGTTGATCCAGGCCAAGTCCGACAGCGGGTCGCTTCCTCCAAACATTCCCTGGTAAGTCTTCTCGGAGTGGATGATGAACAACTGAGGGAAATTCTCGCGGAGCCAGCCGATCGTGCCGTCCTGAGTGGCAATCTGATGAATCCGCAGCTTGTCGATGAAGGCGTCGACTTCGGCTGGCGCTCGGGTCTGTTGCACCTTCCACACGGCTTGAGCCACCACACTACAATCGCCCCACACACTCACGTAAACGGGCCGAGGGTCGGGTCGGTCGACGATTTCAATCAGCCGGTCGGACGCCTCGCTGTTCTTGTCAGCGCCGATGTTTTCTGTCCCCTGCTTCCCCCAGGTACCATCCCGGCCTTGCCAGACGATCGACCGCAGGTAATCCGGTGTCGGGTACTGAGCATCATGGCGTTTCAGGTTATCGTAAACAAGCTCATAGCGATCGATGACATCGATCATATTCTGTTTGTTCGCTCGATTTGCGAAGGTGCCCGCAGTCACCATGATGGCTTCCAGGTCGAACTCGTTCGCGTACAGCAGAAACCGTACGATCGACTGCATATCGTCCGGGTCGCTCTTGCGATCAGCGGGCACATCCCCCGATTTGACGACACCGATCGGAGGAAAGTCGGTCGTCACGACGACTCGCAAGCGTTTATCGGCAGGCTTGGTGCCAAGCTCAGCCGGTTCCTCTGCGGCCAGAATGACACCACATGTCATGACACCCACGACACAGACGACTCGACTCAGCTTCCACATGCGCGAAAACCCAATGGTGTCCCATCGATCTCAGCCCTCCTTGCCGAGCGATCCCGACCGGCAGCGACGGGCCTTGTTCAGCTACCCCACCCCGCACCACGAACTTACCGCAACTCGGCGGGTTTTGCTATCGAGGCCGCCGACGACCGTCCACCTCCGAGCGTTTCGGGGACCCAATGGTGTCCGTGGAGCGGCTGCGTGCGTTCGTCCCGAGCTGGTAGAATGGCTGCCGTCGCTCTCGTTGATACCACCTCCCTCTATCCAGCGGTCGGGGACCATTGATGCTGCTTCGCCGAATCGTCTTCCGCTACAGCTTTTGCTTCGCCGTCAGCCTCCTGCCATTTGCACAGCCCGGTCCCGCGGCGGCCGACACTCAGCCTGCTGCGATCACCGTCCCTGCCACTACCGGCAACCTCACCCTGGACGATCTTTTCGCCTCGGACCGGTTCGACACCGAGTCGGTCCCGGACTTGACCTGGAGCAGTCGGTCGTCGACGTATTTCGTCTGGCAACCATCGTCCCAAGGAACGGGTCAGGACCTGGTGCGACACGACCCGGCCACGGGATCTCAGGAAACACTAGTTCCCGCGGCAGCAATGATTCCCCGCGACGCCACGCAACCACTTGACGTCGCGGCCTTTGAATTCTCCGCCGATGAATCGCGGCTGCTGATCTTTACGAACACACGGCGCGTCTGGCGGCGGAACACACGGGGTGATTATTGGGTCTTGAACGTGGCGACGGGCCAGCTGCAGAAGCTAGGTGGCGACTCCCCGCCGTCGACGCTGATGTTCGCCAAGTTCTCGCCCGACGGCACGCGAGTCGCCTTCGTGCGCGACAACAATCTGTACGTCCAGGATTTGACCAGCCTGATAATTACCCCGCTTACCACCGACGGTTCGGAATCGCTGATCAACGGCACGTCCGACTGGGTGAACGAGGAAGAACTTGATCTGCGCGACTGTTATCGGTGGAGCCCAGACGGAAAGCAACTCTTGTTCTGGCAATTCGACACTACGGGCGTTTCCAAGTTCCATCTGATCAACAATACCGACAGCCAGACACCGCAACTGGTGACGTTTGCCTACCCGAAAGTCGGTCAGCAGAACTCGGCCACGCGGCTCGGTATCGTTGCGGCGGACGGCCAGTCGCGGCGCTGGATCAACTTGCCGGGCGACCCGCGCGAACATTACTTGCCCCATGCCGAGTGGACTCCGGACGGGACGCGGATTCTGGTCCAGCAGTTCAACCGTCTTCAGAATCAGCTCAAAGTCTGGCTGGCCGATCCGACCACGGGGGATGTGCGGCCGGTCATGACCGAGACGGATGACGCGTGGCTGGAGTCGGAGAATCCCGTTCGATGGCTCGATGACGGTCGGAGCTTTCTGTGGCTGAGCGAACGATCGGGCTGGCGTCATGCGTACCGCGTCCCTCTCGACGGACAATCTGCGGCACCGATTACTCAGGGTGATTTTGATGTGATCGACGTCGTTGGGATCGATCAGTCTGACGGCTGGCTGGTTTACTCGGCGTCACCCGAGAATGCGACTCAGCAGTACTCGTATCGAGTCCGGCTCGACGGCAGCCAGAACCAGCGACTCTCTCCCGCCGATCGTCCGGGGTGGTACGGCTTGGAGCTATCGCCTGACGGGAAGTGGGGAGTACGGACTTTTTCCAACTTCACCACTCCGCCCGTGGTGGACTTGATCCGCGTCTCTGACCAGTCGGTCGTCCGCAAGCTGGCCGACAACCAACAACTGCGCGACCGGTTGGCGACCATCCAGCGCCCCGAGATCGAATTCTTCCAGCTGCAGCTGGGCGCCGAGTATTCGCTCGACGGCTGGACGCTGCGTCCCAAGAACCGAGAGGCGTCGGACAAGCTGCCGCTGTTGATGTACGTCTACGGCGAACCTCACGGCCAGACGGTGCGCGACGCTTGGCCGGGAAAAATCGGCCTGTGGCACTGGATGCTGGCTAATCAAGGCTTTGTGGTCGCCAGCGTCGACAATCGCGGCGCCAATGTGCCGAAAGGGAGATCCTGGAGAAAATCTGTCCACCGGAAGATTGGGATCGTCGCGCCGGCAGATCAGGCGCAAGCCGTGACCGAGTTGCTCAAGCGTTGGCCGTTCGTCGATCCATCGCGAGTCGGGAGCTGGGGCTGGAGCGGCGGCGGCAGCATGAGCCTGCACGCGATCTTTCGCTACCCGGATATCTACCGAGCGGCAATCGCCATCGCTCCGGTCGCTGACCAGCAACTCTACGACACCATTTACCAGGAACGTTACATGGGTCTGCCGCCAGAGAATCCCTCGGGATACTTCGACGGCTCGCCCATCAATCACGCCCACGGGCTGCAAGGTCAGCTCTTGCTGATCCACGGCACGGGCGATGACAATTGCCATTACCAGGGCACCGAACGGTTGGTCAACGAACTGATCGCTGAAGGGAAGCAGTTCACGGTGCTGCCGTATCCGAACCGCACCCACGCGGTGAGCGAAGGGCAGAATACCGAACGGCATTTGATGAGCACGATGACGCAGTTTCTGCTGAACAATCTGAAGGATCCGACAACGCGGTCCCCTCAGCCACAGGCCAGTTCCTCGGTGAATCGGCCGACGCTGCAGATCTTCAACCAGACAGACAATACCGCCCAAGTGTATCGGCTGAACGATGGTGGCGAACGCAAGTGGGTCGGTACTGTTGTGCCGCGGCAGAACGTATTAGTCCGAGCGTCGATCGGCGAGCGATTCGTGGTTGTGGACCCGAAGAGTTATTCCGAGGCGCAAGTTACTTGTGAAGTTCCCGTACAGGCCTTTCGTTTCGGCCCGCTGCCGGCCCTCTACACACAGCATGCCAGCGCCGAGGGATTTCCGGTGGTGGCTTCAGCCCGAGTGAATCCTTATGCCCTGCGGGAAGCGGTGTACATCATCAACCAGATGCTGGCTCAGCGGCCGGACGTCCGTCGAGCGATGATTCAAAGCGGCGCGCAGCTCAGCATTTTGGCTCATGACGAGTTCACCACCGACCTGCCCGAGTGGGCCGGGCTGATCAACTCGCCCGATGCCGAGCTTCAGAATCTACCGGCCAAGGACTTCTGGGACGCTCGCGCCCGCGGCATGGGAGGGAGCGAGACGGACCCCTACTGCTCTTGCGCCGAAGAGAACCTGCTGGGTTTCGAAGGCGACCCCTACAGCGCGGAATGCATCCTGATCCACGAACTGGCTCACAACATCCATCTGCGTGGCATGACGAACGTCGACCCGACGTTTGACGGGCGGTTAAAGGCGGCCTATGAGGCGGCGATGGCGACTGGATTGTGGCACGGGAAGTATGCGTCGGTGAATCATCACGAGTATTTTGCCGAAGGGGTGCAGTCGTGGTTCGACGACAACCGCGAGGATGATCACGACCACAATCACGTCAACACGCGTGTGGAGCTGATTCAGTACGACCCGCGATTGGCGGAGCTGTGCCGTGAAGTCTTCGGTGAAACCGAATTTCGCTACACCAAGCCGACCACCAGGTTGACGGGCCACCTGGAGGGATACGACCCGCACCGATCGCCTCGATTCGAGTTTCCGCCACGGCTCGGTGAGGCCAGAAAACGCATCCGGGAAGCGGCCCAGAACCGGGGCTCGGCGTCAAAATAGATTCGCATCCGTGAGCACGTCCCGGCCCCCAAAATCTGGAGGCCGGTCAGCAATCTCTCACCGAAGCGCAGCGTCAGGTCGACATCCCGATTACGCGAGCCAGATACGTCGTGGCTGGCGTACGATACTACCCGTCCTTTACGTCGTATAGGGACGTTTTTCAAATGCCGTCGAGTTTGCCCGGCGCCGATGGCGGCTCACGAATCCACAAACGCCGATCATCAACAAGACGGCCGAGGACGGCTCAGGAATGACGATCACTTGTCGGTTAAAGCTCTGCCCCACGGCCACTTGGCCGACCCCCGGAATGTCGGCATAGATGTTCTTATTGGCCGGACTGTCGAAGATTTCACCCGCAGTCGGATCGGCATCGAGATTGCCAATGAAGACCGAGTAATGATCTTCCGGTTTCCCGGAATTGGGATCATTGATCGTGAAAACGGTAGCACCTCCCAGCGCCGCCAGGGTGACGCCGAAGGTCGTTTCGATCGTCAGCTTGGCCGAAACTAATGTCCCGGCGGACTCCACGATTTCCGTCAAGCGACCGCGAAAGCTATCGCCTGGGGGAGGGGCCGGCGCGTCGATCGTGTACAGGCCCAACGGATCACCTGGGTCACTGGTGAAGTGCGCGGAAAAGCTGGTGATGGTCGCGAAATCGTCACCGGGCTGCTGATTGGCCCACTTGAGATCGAATTGCCCCACCGCGCTGGTGGGGACTTCCACCACGTCGGCACCGGGATTTAGAGGTGAGCCTGGGAACAAGCGGATCATCTGATCGGCTCGAGCGGGGACCGCTATGCTACCCGACAACAATCCGGCCTGAGCGGATGAATCGGCAACGAGCAAGGCGACAAATGCCAGGCAGATCGAGCTAAAACGCGTTCTCATTGGGCTACCTCGAGGGTGTGTGAAAAACCGATCCCATCCTTTTCCGTGGCCGGCCCCAGATCGAAGTCGGGGCGGCCCCGTGGGACTTAGCGGAATCGGTCCTGAAAAATTCCGAAAATTCCGGGTTTTTCTGAGAATGCCGCGGATCCACTTGGCCGGGCGACCGCGGGCAATTCAACCGAGCGTGTGTACGAGGCCTTTCCGACCCCCGAAAAGGTGCAGAGCGCCGATCGACAACGGCCATTCTCGCCTGAGGAGCCGACAATAAGGCTTAGCGCGCTGCCCCACGAATCGTGGCGGGGGTGTTCAGCAGGACCGAGACGGTGTCGGCCTCGTGATTGGCGATGGAGAGATCGGTCTTGCCGTCCTCGTTCACGTCCCCGATAGCCACCCCCAAAGGCTGGCTTCCCGTGGCCAAGTCGGCTTTGCCCGCAAAGGACGGTGTGGCCGCTCCTTTGGTCGTATTCAGCAGCAACGATACGGAATTTGAGGCCGAGTTGGTGATTGCCAGATCGACCTTGCCGTCGTCGTTGAGATCGCCGATTTCTAGGGAATGCGGAGCAGTCCCCGTCTCAACGTTGGAACTACTCGAGAACGCTGGAACTGCAGCACCGGGTGATGTCGTATTCGGCAAAATGGTTACGTTGTTGGAATTGATGTTCGTGACCGCCAGATCGGAGTTGCCATCACCATTAAAGTCGGCGATGCCAATGTCCGAAGGATGGACCTCCGTGGCAAAGTCAGTTCTGACGGAAAAGTCCGGTGTGACCGCACCCGATGCCGTTGTATTGAACAAGACCGACACGGAATCTGATTCCATATTGGCCACCGCCAAATCGGGTTTACCGTCGCGGTTAAGATCCCCGATCGCGATCGACCAAGGACTGGGTCCGGTGGCAAAGCGAGCTGCTGGAGCGTAGGACGCTGTGGCAGCTCCTGGTTCCGTTGTGTTCAACAGTACGGACACGGTATTTGAGCCTGCATTCGCGACCGCAAGATCGGGTCGGTCGTCGCCATTCAGGTCCTTGATTGCTAATGAGAATGGAAACGACTGCGTATCAAAATTGACCTGCGGTTGAAATGACGGCGTGATCGCACCCGGCGGTGTCGAATTCAGCAACACCGACATCGTGTTGGATCGCGCGTTGGCAATCACCAGGTCGGGCCTCCCATCGGCATTCAAATCACCGACCGCCATTCGCCGAGGCCAATTCCCCGTGGCAAATTCGACTTTGGGCGCATACGAAGGCACGGTGGCACCTGGCACGGTCGTGTTGATCAGCACCGACACCGTGTTCGTATCGGCATTGGTGACTGCCAGATCGGGCTTACCGTCGCCGTTCAGATCGGGATTCGCTACGTCAAATGGAGAATATCCTACGGAGAAATCGAAGATCGGCGCTGCGAGCACCGCCATCCCAGCTGCGTTCGGCTCGCATTCCGTCTCCACGAACCGCGGAACCTCCTGGCCCTTGGCATCGGCATCAAAGACAAACACCCCTTTGGGACATTTCACCAATCCTCTCGATGAATCATCTGTCGCTCCCACCACCAGCTTCCGGTCGGACACGAATTCAACCCAATCAAGCTCGGCTGAATGCTGCATGAGCCGGAACAGGGAGCGTCCGGAGGCGAGATCCCACAGCAAAATCGATTGATCGCTGGTAAGAGCGACCAAAGTGCGACTATCCGGGGAGATGGCGATTCGATGGCAAGTGGTTCGTCCGCATGGAAGCCGATGCAGCTCTTCACCGGTGGCGGCGTCCCACACGGTAAGGAGGTTTTCATCCTCTGCCGCCACGAGCCGTTTGCCATCGGGAGTAAACAGCAAGTCCTCGAAATATCTCCCAGTCCCGAAGGACAAGCTCACCTTACCGCTTCTCAAGCCGGTTAGCGTACAGCCCAAAGTACCGTTTTTCGTCGCCAGCCATTCACCGTTGGGTGAGAACGCAAAGCGGATCTTGCCCTGAGCGGGGACTTCGGAAATCGGCTCCCCATCCTGGACCCTCCAGACCATGCCGGGAGACGCAAGACTGCCCACCGCTACCAGGCTGTCGTCCGGCGAGAAGGCGATTCTTGCCAGCTGCCCAATCTCGGAAGAAGGCAACTTGAACTTGTTCAGTAACTGCAGCGAATCGAGATCCCAGACCAGCATTTCCGCATCAGCACCGACGGTTGCCAAGCGACGGCGCGATGATGACAAAGTCGCCGACAGTGTTCGAGCCTGATGCCCACGAAGCTGGTGCAGGACCTGACCATCGGAATACTTCCGGACCACGATGCCAAAATCGGATGCGCTGGTGAAGGCCCAATCCCGCTTCAAATCGATTGCCAGCAGATCGGAATCCAACGCGACGAATGTGTAGCCAACCAGTTCGTTGCGTCGATCCCATTGAACTCGGCTACCGGTCTGTGGCAACAGGACCAATTCGTCTTGTGTCGGGTGGACGAGCACAGCTTTAATGCCAACATCGCCCCGCGCCCCGTCGTGCATCATCACCATCTGGTGGCTGTGCCTGCCAACGCTCCATGCCAACAAACCCTTGTTCTGTTGCCCTGCATACAATTCACGCCCATCCGTAGAGAACGCCAACGACCAAATCGGCTTGCTTTCATGCTCTACCATGAGCTGATCGGTTGTCAGGTCGTAGATTGATACCACCGTGCCATATCCGCCGGCTGCCAGGAGCTGATTCTGCGGATCTGCGGCGAGGGCGAGCAAATCATCGGCATGAGTGGCCAAATGATTCTGTGAATGATCTTCGACATTGAGCAAGCGAAGTACATTCTTGAAACCTGCGACAATTCGCCGGCCGTCCGCCAGCCACAGGACGCACCGAACTCCCCTCTCAGGATCGTGAAATCGGGCTTCTTCGCGCCGCGTTGACGGGCTCCAAATGCGGACGGAGCCATCCGCACTGCCCGACGCAAGATGCTGTCCGTCGGGTGACCAGCTTATCGACCGTACGTCTTGTGTATGTCCCTCCAGCCTTGCTTCCTCGGACCAATTGGCAACCTTCCAAAGTCGAATCACGCGATCTCGGCCAGAAGTTGCCAAGGTTCGGCCGTCGGGCGCAAAAGCGACGGCATACGTCTCTTGCTCCGAAGGTCGCCACGAATGTAGCTCGCTCCGAGCCGCAAAATCCCAAATCTTGACTATCCCGGCTTGATCTGCAGATGCCAGGACCTTGCCATCGGGTGACATCGTCGCGGCAAGAATCTCACGATCATGCCCGGCGACTCCGGTATTCCGGTTGGAACAACGAAGCTTCAGGTAGTGCCAGGAGAATTCGCGCAAATCCTGTTGATCTGATCCCGGAACAAAACGGTCCAAAATCGATTCGACTTGTTGCCAGTCACCATTCTGCCACGCGTGTGCGGCATCGAAGATGCCACCGTGATAAAGCTCCAGACGTAGATTGGCTTCTCGAGCTTGAACTTCCTTGCGAGCCAAACGCTCGTTCAAGGCATTCTTGTCGGCGAGCCGTTTTGCGGCATCCGCTTGATATGCGTACCGAAGACTGATCAGGGCGGCGAGCAACATCGCCATGGCAACGGCAGAGACCGCCGCAACGGCCAGCCCATTTCGCCTCAGATAAGTCGAAATGCGGTAGACTCGGGACGGCGGGCACGCAGTCACTGCTTCCCCACGCAGAAATGCCTTAACGTCAGCAGCCAGATCGACGGCCGATTGATATCTTCTGCCGCGATCTTTTTCCAACGCCTTGAGGACGATCCAGTCAATTTCGCGTGGGATAAGCAATTGGCGGCTGTCGCCAGGCTTGGGGGAGCCAACTTGCGGGTCGACGGTCCCGGCCAGCAATCGGCGTCGCACGCTGGGTCGCTGCGGCATGTCCTCACGGATCATGCGACGCATCTCGTCGGGGCCCACAGCGATCAACTCCCCTTCGCTGAATGGCGGAACGCTCACCAGCATCTCAAACAGCAACACTCCCAATGAGTAAACATCGCTGCGAGTGTCGAGATCCAAGGTCCCCAGGGCCACCTGCTCCGGACTCATGTAGGCAGGTGTCCCAACAAACTGACTTACCTCGGTAAAAATCGACTTGTCGGAAAGTCTCGTGTGCCCAATCGCCTTGGCGATCCCAAAGTCGATCACTTTAACGAGTGGCCGATCCTCGCCAGGCTGGACCAACACGTTGGAGGGCTTCAAATCACGATGAATGATCCCCTTCAAATGAGCGTGCTGCACCGCCTGGCAAACGTCGATGAAAAGGGTCAATCTTTCCTTCAAAGTCAGCCCGCGTTGCTCACAGAATTTTGTGATGGGGAGCCCATCCACCAACTCCATGGCAAAGAAGGGGCGCCCCGACGGAGCGACGCCCCCGTCAAATATTCGAGCAATATTGGGATGGTCCATCAGCGCCAGCGCTTGGCGTTCCGCTTCAAATCGAGCTACGACTTGTCGCGTATCGATGCCCGGCTTGAGTATTTTGATGGCTACCGAACGTCGCATCGGCTGCGACTGCTCGGCGGCGAAAATGATCCCAAAGCCCCCTTCCCCGATTTCCGAGCCTAGCCGGTAGGGCCCAACCATCATTCCAGGTCGCTCGACAACTGGCGACGCGCTGATGACGTCAACCAGAGCACCATTGTCCAGCAGCTGGTTTTCCTGGAGGTGAGCCGCGAGCAATTGGGCAACACGTTGTCGCAAAGCGAGGTCGTTGCCACAAGCTCGGTCGAGATATTGATCCCATTCATCCGGCGCATGCTGCTCAATGGCTTCCAGGAAAATCTGCTTGGCGTGCATCATTCAGCCATCGAGCAATAACCGTCGGACTTATCGAGGTGCAACAAGGCAAGACTGCAAGAAGGCCCGCGCATAGACCCAATTTCGGTGCGCCGTCGTAGGGGAGATCTGCAGTGAATCCGCCACCTCTTCCAACGTCATTCCGGCGAACAACCTCAACTTGGCGACGTCCGCAGCGACCGGATCGTCCTCGGTCAACCTATCGAAGGCCTCATCAATGGCCAGCAGCGAGTCGGGCGATACATTGAATCGCATCTCGATTTCCGGCAAGTCGACGCGGTGCCAATTGCCGCCGTTCTTCAGCGACCGTTTACGACGCGCGTTGTCAATGATTACCCAACGCATCATCTGGGCGGCGGCGGCGAAAGCCTGACCTCGGTTCTCCCAAGGTGGATTCAAACCACCTGCGGCCATACGCAGAAACGTCTCGTGAACCAGGGCCGTCGGTTGCAGTGTCTGCCCCGTCTTCTCACGATTTAACTTGCGCTTCGCCAGCTCTCGCAGCTCTTGGTAGATCGCCGTGAAGATTTCCGAAGTCAAAGCCCGTTCGGTACCAGTGAGCGTCCCCGCCATAACTTCGCTTTGGTCCACCGAACTCAACTCGCTCATAATCGGCCTACTTGTCGACCTCGCCAACCGTCAGTTCTGCACACACGGTGATCGAAGACAGCTCCGTCAAAGAGCCTGCCAGTAGCCCTGATTATCCTATTGGTGCACTCCAAATCAAGATCTGCGAAAATGGGGCGGTTCGGAATTCCGAAAAGATTCAGGCGCCTCTTTGAATTCGGTAAGCACTGTCGTCCCATTCGACAACTGGAGCATGGCAACTCACTGACGGCATTTCCGATCCGCACCCGGGACCGGGGTGACGCCCCCGGCCAGAACTCCTTCCGCCGGCCTTTATCCAATTGGCCGGCCCGCCCCGGTTCTCCACCTGGCATGATTTGGCCGATTTTGACCGGCGACCGACTACTCACCCGTGCCCGCCCCCATACCATGTGATAGCCCCTTAATGCGGGCGGGACAGACGACAGATTCCGCGTGTTTTCACCAGCTTAACCTGCAGAAGACTGCCAGACAGGGACGGCGTGCGATGGGCCTAATTGCGATACTCGGTGCCACGGGGACGATCGGCAGTGCGCTGGCTCGGCGGCTGGTGCGCCGCCATGGCAGCCAACTGGTGCTGGTGGGACGCGATGCGGATAAGCTAGCCGCGCTTTCGGCCGAATTGGAGCAGCCGTATTTCGCGGTCGACCTGACTCACTCAGCGTCGCTCGAAGGAGCTCTGCGGTCAGCAGCCGAGGAGCACGGCGGACTGCACGCGCTGGTCAATTGCATTGGATCAGTGCTGCTGAAGCCGGCTCATACCACGACCGACGACGAGTTCCGGCAGATTGTTGAGACCAACCTCTTCACCTCATTTGCTGCCGTTCGCGCGGCGGCTCGGTTGATGCGAGAACACGGTGGGTCGATCGTGCTGTTCGCCTCGGCGGCCGCCGAGATCGGCGTCCAGAACCACGAGGCAATTGCGGCGGCCAAGGCAGGTGTCATTGGGTTGGCTCGATCGGCGGCGGCCACTTACGCCACGAACAACATCCGCGTGAACGTGGTCAGCCCGGGATTGGTCCGCACCGAGATGACTCGACGCATCTGGGACAACCCCGCATCCGTGGCGCTGTCGACGCAGTTGCATGCCCTGGGTCGCTTGGGAGAACCCGAACAGATTGCATCGCTTGTCGATTGGTTGCTGGAGAGCGAGAATGATTGGATTACCGGTCAGGTGATCGGAATTGACGGTGGACTGGGACACGTTCTGCCGCGGAGATGACCGTCGTGTTCATCGTCGAGTTTCGCGCGAACTTGTTCGCACTGCCATGTTGTCAGGCCGGACTCGGTTCCGGAGCTCGCGCCAAGGGGAACAGGATTCGAGGATGTCGGGTCGGATCTTATTGACTGGAGCCACCGGCTACGTGGGTGGTCGCCTGCTTTCGCTCTTCCAGCAGCGGGGCGTCTCCGTGCGCTGTCTGACTCGGCGGCCAGAGGCGTTGCGTGATCGGGTCAACGACACCACCGAGGTTGTGGCCGGAGATGTTTTCGATCCCGCATCACTCCCCGCGGCGATGGCCGGAGTGGATACCGCCTACTATTTCGTCCACTCCATGGGCGATAACCGGGATTTCGAGGTCCAGGATCGGATCGCGGCCGAGAATTTTGCCAAGGCAGCATCTCAGGCCGGTGTGCGCCGCTTGATCTACCTCGGCGGGCTGGGGAATCCTGACGAGCGGTTATCGAAACACTTGCACAGTCGTCAGGAGACGGGGGACGTGCTGCGAGCTCATCACGGACAGGTGATCGAGTTTCGCGCATCGATCGTGATTGGATCGGGCAGCCTGTCGTTTGAGATGATTCGGGCGCTAGTCGAACGATTGCCGGTGATGATTTGTCCGCGCTGGGTCCGCGTCAAGGCTCAGCCGATTGCCATCGAAGATCTGCTCACCTATCTGGTTGCTGCCTGGCAGCTGCCGGGTACGGCATCGCAAGTCTATGAGATAGGCGGGCCCGATCAGGTCTCGTATGGTGAGATCATGCGGGAGTACGCACAGCAGCGGGGTCTGAGTCGCTGGATGATTCCCGTACCGCTGCTCACCCCCTACCTGTCGAGTCTCTGGCTGGGCCTGGTCACTCCGCTCTACGCTCGCGTTGGTCGGAAGCTGGTAGAAAGCCTTCGCAATCCGACCCTGGTATCGAATAATTTGGCCGAAGCGGTGTTTGCCGTTCGGCCTCGTTCGTTGCGCGAAGCCATCGCGCGTGCGTTGGTCAACGAAGACCGCGAGTTTGCCGAAACACGGTGGTCGGACGCCCTGTCATCGGCCGGCAAGCCGCAAAGTTGGGGTGGGGACCGATTTGGCTCACGGCTGGTCGATTCGCGGACCGTGACGGTGGCAATCCCACCCGAGCAGGCTTTCGCTCCGATTCGGCGGATCGGCGGCCAGACTGGCTGGTACTATGGTGACTGGCTGTGGTCGCTACGTGGTTTCCTGGACTTATTGGTGGGCGGAGTGGGTGTCCGCCGCGGACGTCGGGATCCCGAGCAGTTGCAGGTTGGCGAGCCGCTCGACTTCTGGCGAGTGGAAATATTTGAGCCGCCACACCGACTGCGGCTGAAAGCAGAGATGAAACTCCCTGGACGGGCCTGGCTGGAGTTTGAGGTCACTCCGAGTGATGCAGGGAGCACGATTCGGCAGACGGCCATTTTTGATCCCTTGGGGCTGGCCGGCCTGCTGTACTGGTACGGGATCTACCCGCTGCACCAATGCGTCTTCGCTGGCATGCTGCGCAACGTGGCTCGAGCCGCCGTAGCTTCCGGCCACGACCAGTCGCCACCCGTGAATCACGCGAGGGCTCAACCGATGACCGCCGGCTCGCACGGGACGGAGTCAGCCCGTTGATGGACCACCAGATGCAGAACGTGGCCAACTCGACACACGGCTCGCCAGATACCCTCAAGTCGCCAACCTGGGCTTACCGTTGGCTGGTGGCCGCCGGAGTTTACAATTTGGCGTGGGGAGCTCTGGCGATTGTTTGGCCGCAGTTGCTGTTTGACTTGACGGGTGCTGAGCGACCGAACTATCTGGAGATCTGGCAGTGCGTGGGGATGATCGTTGGGGTTTACGGAATTGGATACCTCATCGCAGCAAGAGATTCCCGCACCCATTGGCCGATTGTACTGGTAGGACTGTTGGGCAAGATCTTCGGGCCGATTGGCTTTGCGGTGGCCTTACTACGAGGAACGTTTCCCGCACTGTTCGGGCTGACCATTCTGACCAATGACCTGTTGTGGTGGATCCCGTTCGCGATGATTCTGCGCGATGCGGCAACAAACGCCAGAAAGACTGGAACATCGCCCATGCGACGACAACTGTTTGTGAAGGAGTCCACCATCCCGGCTCGTCCCGAGGAGGTGTTTCGGTTTCACGAGAGCCCGACCGCCTTGGAAGAGCTGATTCCGCCCTGGGAGGCGATGAAGGTGGTGCAGTCGGCCGGTTCGCTGCGGCCCGGTAGCCAGGTGGTGCTGCAGGGGAGCGTCCTGGGGATCCCCGTGAAGTGGCGTGCCGTGCATACCGAGTATGATCCGCCGCATTTGTTTGCTGATCGCCAGGAATCGGGGCCGTTCGCCTACTGGTATCACCGACATCGGTTCCTCGATGACGGCCATGGCGGCACGTTGCTGCGTGACGAGGTCGAGTATACGGTCCCGCTGGGGATCATCGGTCAGTGGTGTGGGGGCTGGCTGGTCCGGCGTAAGCTGGCGGCCATGTTCGATTACCGCCACGAGAAGACTCGTCGGCTGATCGAATCTGGAGCATGGCAGGACCGGCGATGAACTACGATCTGATCAAGATTATCCTTCTGGCCCATCTGGGTGCCACTCTGTACATGGTCGGCCTGATCTGGTTCGTGCAGCTCGTGCATTATCCCTTGTTTGACAGCGTGGGGGGTGATGAGTTTACGTCGTTCGAACGGCGTCACCGAGCACGAACGGCATGGGTCGTCGGCCCACCGATGCTGGTCGAAGGTTTGACGGCCGTACTGTTGTTGTGGATGCGACCCTCGAGCATTCCGGCATGGTCCGTGTGGTTGGGACTGGTGCTGTTGGCGGTCATCTGGCTGTCGACTTTCGTGGTCCAGGTTCCACGGCACCGTCGGCTTGCGGAGGGCTTTGACCCCGCCGTGCATCGGCGACTGGTCGGAACGAACTGGTGGCGCACAGCTGCCTGGAGTTTGCGAGGAGTGATCGCCTTGGGAATGATGTGGGCAGTGTGGAGTATGGGTGGATCGCCAGTCGGAAGCAGCAAATCGGCGAGTCTGGTGGTTGGCGATCGCGCGCCGGAATTTTCGGCAACCACACATGATGGCCGGACTGTTCGGTTGAGCGATTACCTGGGGAAGCGTGCGCTGGTGTTGTTCTTCTATCCCAAGGATGGCACGCCGATCTGCACGAAAGAGGCTTGTGCGTTTCGTGATTCGTACGAGCAATTCACGGCGATTGGGGCGGACGTGGTTGGCGTCAGCAGTGATTCGGAATCAAGCCATCGCGACTTTGCGAGTCAGTACCGGCTGTCGTTCCCGCTGATCAGCGATCAGGACGGGTCGCTTCGCAAGGCATTTCGAGTGCCCAGCACGATGGGTCTATTGCCCGGACGAGTGACCTACGTCATCGACCGCGAGGGGATCATCCGCCAGGTCTTCTCGGCTCAGTTCGCCGCCGACGAGCATGTCCGGCAGGCTCTGCAGGCCTTGGGCGCGGCCGACTAGCCATCCCATTCCCCGATCAGGACGGTATTGGGTCACCAAATCGTGGTAGAATCGGGGGCATGTTTGAAGTCACACGCATACTATCGAGGATCGAATCGGGGGACCCGTCGGCGGCCGATCAGCTGTTGCCGCTGGTCTATGACGAGCTACGGAAGTTGGCTGCGGCGAAGCTGAGCCAGGAAAAGCCAGGACAGACTATACAAGCGACCGGCCTGGTCCATGACGCCTACATCCGCCTGGTGGACGTCGAACGGGTTCAGCACTGGAACAGCCGAGGCCATTTCTTTGCGGCGGCAGCTGAGGCGATGCGTCGAATTCTGATTGAGATGGCTCGACGCAAGAAGCGCGAGAAGCACGGTGGTGACTGGAACCGAGTCGATTTGGACGACATCGGCGGGACCAGTCTGATGTCGCCGGAGGACCTGCTGGCGTTGGACGAGGCCCTGGACGAGTTGGCCAGCCAGGATCCTGCAGCGGCAGAAATCGCCAAACTCCGCTGCTTCGCGGGGCTTTCGGTGGATGAAGCCGCCGAGCTGACAGGGACGTCTCGCACAAACGCTTACCGGCTTTGGACTTACGCCAAGGCATGGCTATTCAGCCGGCTGCGTGACGACAAAGGGTCGGCTTGATTTGCAAAAATCGTGAACAACGTTGGGACGATCTGAGTTTCCGCGTCGCACTGTGATTTGACGAGTCAGAATCGCCAGGGAAACTTGTGATGCCGGTCGATCTCACCAGCGCCAAATCGATTTTTTTGCAGGCAGTCGAGCTGTACGAGCCGGCTGACTGGCCGGGCTTTCTCGAACGGGCCTGCGGCGACCGCCCGGAGCTCAGACGCGAGGTCGAGATGCTGCTCGAATCGCATGTTGACGCGAAGTCTTTCCTGGAGGCCGGCGTCGGTCTTCCCTATGGGGCCATCGATTGGGATTCGGTCGAGAAGTCTGGGGACATGATTGGTCCCTACCGGTTACTGGAGGAGATTGGCCAAGGAGGAATGGGGACTGTCTACCGAGCCGAACAGCAGCGGCCGGTACACCGCACGGTGGCCTTGAAGATCATTAAGCCGGGCATGGACAGCCGGCAGGTGATTGCTCGGTTCGAGGCTGAGCGTCAATCGTTGTCATTGATGGATCATCCGCATATCGCTCGTGTGCTGGACGCAGGGACCACCGACCGTGGCCGACCCTATTTCGTAATGGAACTGGTGAAGGGCGAGCCCATCACGACGTATTGTGATGTCCGGCAACTACCGCTTCGAGAGCGACTGGAACTTTTCCTGTCGGTCTGCCAGGCGATCCAACACGCGCACCAGAAGGGGATTATCCATCGCGACATCAAGCCTTCGAACGTATTGACGGCGGAATACGACGGCTGCCCGATGGCCAAAGTGATCGATTTTGGGATTGCCAAGGCGATGGGTCAGCCGCTGGCGGACGGGACCATGTTGACCAGCCCGGGGCAGGTGATGGGGACGCCGGAATACATGTCACCGGAACAAGCATCTCTGAACGTGCTGGACATTGATACTCGCAGCGACGTCTATTCGCTGGGAGTCCTGCTTTATGAGCTGCTCACCGGGACAACGCCGTTCGACAGACATCGGCTGCGGACCGCCTCGTTGGACGAAATGCTCCGGATCATCCGTGAAGAAGATCCTCCGAAACCGAGCACACGGCTAACGGCTGCTGGCAAGTCCGTCGCGGGTGCCTCGACACCGATTCCAGTCGATTCAGTAAAGCTGGAGCGAACTGTTCGCAGCGAGCTGGACTGGATTGTGATGAAGGGACTGGAAAAGGACCGCAGCCGTCGCTATGAGACGGCGGACCGTTTCGCAGCCGACATCCAGCGTTACCTGGCGGACGAGCCTGTTGAAGCCTGCCCTCCCACGCTGTGGTACCGTTTCGGCAAGTTTGCTCGGAGGAACAAGGCTGCTCTGGCCACGGCGACGCTGTTGTCGCTGACATTCATCGCCGCAGTCGGAGCCGTGGCGGCGGCTTTCGGCTGGGCAATTCGAAATCGCTCGGTACTCGAGCAGCAGGTGTCCCAAGATCGTCAGAACCGGCGGGAGACCATCAACCGGGAGGCCGGCCGAGCGCTGGAAGATGTTGTTCTCGCCAGTGAACACGGTCGGTTGCCCGAAGCGATCGCTCATCTCAGGCGAGCGGACGTCAACCAAGGAAGCGGCGACCTGAAACCCGAGCTCGAACAGGCAGTCCGGCGTTGGCGTGAGGCGCTTGCCATGGCCGTGCGATGTGAGGAGATACGTCTTGAGCGAATTCAGCCGGCAGGCGACCCGATCGACTGGGCCAAGTCCGACCGAGCCTACGGCGAAGCGTTCCAGCAATACGACCTGGATCTAGCCAAGATTTCGGCCGATGCTGCCGCCGCACGAATCACCCAGTCGGTCATCCGACAACGGCTCGTGGCAGCACTTGACGATTGGTGGCTCTGCAAATCCCCTGGCCAACTCGAAGATCGTTCGCGGCTTTTCGATTTACTCCAAAAGATTGACCGGGACTCGGCGCGAGCCAGGTTTCGAGCGGCATTTGAACGCCGAGAGGTACCGGAACTGATTCGTCTGTCTCGCCAACCGGAAATGATTGAGCAACCTGCGCCGACGATTTGCCTGCTGGCGACGATGCTGAACAGTGCCGATGCCACGGCCGCCGCCGTCGAGTTGTTGGAGAAGTCCCAGATGCGGCACGCCACGGACTTCTGGGTGAACTTCGACCTGGCCAACAGCTTGATCAGACTGAAGGCGCCTCGTACTGCCGACGCCGTCGGTTTTTATCGGGTTGCAGCTTCCCTTCGCCCCAATAACGCTCTCGTGCATCAAGCCCTGGGGTACGCTCTGTGGCTCGACAGGAAGCCAGCTCAAGCTGCAGCGGCGTTCCACCAATCGCTCGAGTTCAACTCATCCCATCCGACGACCTACATGAATCTCGGTGTGGTGGCAAATGAGCTGGGCGATTTCCAAGCCAGCACCAATTACTACCTGAAGGCGCTGGAGTTGAAACCGGATTACTTGAAAGCCAGATTGAATCTGGGAATCAGCCTGTCCAATCATGGGGATCCGATGGGAGCATTGGCCCAGCTTCGACAAGCCATTCGACTGCATCCGACCGATCCGAAATTCGAATACGAGCTCTTTGCACAGTTGGTTAAGCTACGGTCGGTGGTCACCACAGCGGCGGAGCGAACTGAGCTGACACACGCCTTCGCGGAGCTGGTCCAAAATCAACCCGATAACGCGCTGGCTCATGCCGCACTGGGGTCATTGCAGTTCTCTCAGCGCAACTGGGACGGTGCGAAGGAATCGTATCAGCGAGCGATCGATCTCCGGCCGGGCTTGGACAGTGCCCACTCCAACCTCGCCTGGATCTATGCCAATTCCCCTGAGCCAAGCATCCATGATCTACCCCAGGCGCTCCGTCATGCGAAATCAGCGGTGGCAGCCAACCCAGAGAACCGATTGAGCTGGTACCACATGGCGTCGATTGAGTACCGAGCCGGAATGTGGCAACAAGCGGCCGACACGCTGCAGAAGGCCGAAAGGATGGAGGGGCCGCCTGACTATTTCCATCGCATCTACCTGGTGCTGACGAACTGGCGACTGGGCCGCCAACAGGAAGCTCTTCAGCATTGGATACCATTTACCTCCTGGATGGATATAGCCGGGTCGACCCTGCAGTCATCCGAACCATTGCTCCATGAAGAACTCCTCGCACTCCGGGCCGAAGCGGAGAACCTGTTGGGAGACTTTCGATCGCAAGAATCCGCATGTCGTGAAGTCCTGCGGGTCGATCCGAAGTCCGTATTGGCCCTGACCGCCCTCGGCAATCTCTATGCTCAGTCCAACCGCTGGGATGAATCCAGGGCGGCATTCCGTCAAGCGTTCGAGATCGAGCCTCCTCAGGAGCTGGCCGTATGGTTGACCTATGCGAGTACGCTGATCCAAGCCCGTGACTTGGATGCCTATCGCCGGCTTTGCCGCCGCATGGAAAGTCTCTATGGTGATTCAGGTGATCCTGTTCAGACGGCCTTTCTGGCCCATACGTGCGTCCTTGGCCCCGATGCGCTCGGTGATACCGGGCGGGTTCTGAGTATCGCGGAGGAACGATTCAGATTGACGGCGGGAATGAAGGACCACAGCGTCTGGTCTCCGCACGTCCTGGGTTTGGCCTTGGTCCGTGGTGGCCAAACAGATCAGGCGATTCAGTGTCTGGAGAACGACCAGCGACGGGCCGACTTGGCTGACGACATTCGATTGAGCAACTATCTGGCGTTAGCTCTTGCGTACCAACAAGCGGGACGCACCGCCGACGCCAACCGCACTTTCCAGATGGCCCAGTCCCAGCTGTCGCCCGAACGTCCCGTCGATCGACAACCGCTGACTGTCCAGATCCTCTTCTTGGAGGCGGATGCCGCTCTGCATCCACCATGACAAAGTAGCTTCGCCATTCTCGGCGGCTGTGTCACGTTGACAGGAACTGATTGCTAACTGGTCTTCGAATCACCGGTGCGGGGACGCTACGTGCTGACCCAAACTGGATCACGACGATTGCCTGGCGCCAGGTCCGCGCGCCGGCCCTAATCGCCCTACTTTCCCAGCGGATCCTGAGGAGACGAACGATGGTCAGACTGGTGTTTTCGGTTGTGGCTCTGATGCTGATGGGCACGATCACGTGGGCGGCCGAGCGTCCACATCAAGTGCGCGGGCACGGACAGTTTGTCAGCCCGACAGACTTTGTGGGGTGTGGCGTGGCAACTCATCTGGGGAGATATCGTGAAACTGGAAACGTCCAGTTTGCGCCGACGGCAGATCCGGCAGTCGTCCAGATTACGGGCTCTGCCACGCTGGTCGCAGCCAACGGCGACCACTTGGTGGAACAGATCTCGGGTGTCCTGAACCTTCAGACAGGGGCCGGAGTGGCCACGATGACCTTCGTGGGCGGTACAGGCCGATTTGCCACAGCCAGCGGGTCCGCCACGTTCGCGTTGCAGCTCTTTCCGAACGGCAGCTTCGCCTACACCGGGAAAGGATCGATTGACTATTAGCCTTGGTCTCACGACGTCGCTGGCCTCAAGTGAGCAGGCTTGCCATCGTCAGACGTGCCGCAGAGATCGGACTGCCAGCTTCGCACTAGCACTTGACCGTGCAGTGCGATCTGGCGCGGCCCTCCACCCGGGCTGGCTGGCATGGCCATTGCGTGTCGCAGTTTCTCATCAATTCCGGAGTATTCATCATGTCCAGAGTTTCCATGTTGGCACGATTGGCCCACCGGTCGGCCAGGAACAGCTCCTTTCGCTCCCCCCGTACTGCTCGACGAACAGGGCTGGAAGTACTGGAAGCGAGAATGGCCCTTGCTGGCGACCTCTCGGCATCCATGGTGGCCGACGTGGTCCCCGGCGTCGTCGCCTCCGACCCAAGGGACATCGTCGCGGTCGGCGGTACTCTGTTCTTCACCGCGACTGACCCAAGTCATGGCCGCGAGCTCTGGAAGAGCGACGGTACTGTTGCCGGCACGAGTCTTGTCAAAGACATCAACCCGGGTAGAGGCGATTCTGATACCTACCAACTCACAGCTGTTGGCAACACGCTCTATTTTTCAGCAACCGACGGCCGGAACGGGCAGGAGCTGTGGAAGAGCGACGGAACGGCCGCTGGTACGGTGATGGTGCGCAACATCAACGAAGCGGCCGGTTTCGGCTCCAACCCGCAATCACTCACCGCCGTGAACGGCACTCTCTTCTTCAGTGCGGCCAACTCGGTCCGGTACCCTCAGAAAAACACCAACGGCGGCTGGCCAGTATCGATCAACTACGAATTGTGGAAGAGTGATGGTACGGCAAGCGGCACGGTCCTGGTGAAGGATATCGCTAAAGGAGACCAAAACTCGAATCCGGAGAGCCTGGTGAACTACAACGGCAAATTGTATTTCCGAGCCTGGCAAAGCCGCACCGGCAGTGAATTATGGATGAGTAACGGAACGTCCTCCGGCACGGTGCTGGTGAAAGACGTTCTCCCTGGTGCCGAATCATCGTGGCCCGACCAGCTGACCGTCGCTGGAAGTCGCCTAGCCTTCACCACAATTTCCAGTGCCGATATGCACGGAGAATTGTGGACGACCAACGGCACGCCGGCCGGAACGTCTCTGATCAAGTCGTTTCCGCCCGCCACAGCGCCCAGTCAGCTGACGGCACTCAACGGGCGGCTCGCCTTCCTAACCAAATCGGAGACGGGCGTCGGCCTTTGGTCGTGGAACAGCGCTGGTATGGGAGCTTCGCTGGTTCGGTCGTTTGCCAATGCCTCTGTTGTGGGCACAGTCGCCGATCGGGTCTTCCTGTCGGCCGATGACGGCTTGACCGGCAACGAGTTGTGGGTGAGCGACGGCACGGCAGCCGGTACTCGACTCGTCAAAGACATTGCTCCAGGGCTGGATGCCGGAGCCTTACCTCGAGGAAGCTCACCAAGTGCAGGGCGCAGTCTGAATGGTCGGATCTACTTTGCCGCAGATGACGGCGTCTACGGCCAAGAACTTTGGCAGAGCGATGGCACTGCCGCCGGCACGTCCCTGGTCCGAGATGTCCAAGCTGGATCGGCCGGCTCCGCTCCGGCCTACTTTTCGACGGCCAACAATAATCTGTATTTCGCGGCGACCGACCTCGACCACGGCCGGGAACTATGGCAACTCCCTGCAGAAACGACTGCCAGCCCCACGATCCTCGCCACGGCCAGTTCCCATTGCCACGGTACCAAGTCGAGCAAAGCGGCACCGAAAGCTGTTCAGCAATCGAAGGAGTTGCCCAGGGACTTGCAGTACTCTCTTCGGAAAGATCTCCTGGTGAGCGTCAACCGGAAGACCGCGAGCCGATCCACGGTCGGAACAATGGCCGAACAACCGTCAACAGAGACGAATACTTCAGCCGCTGAGGACTGGCTGGATGCACTCGTCTTCCATCAACTCGACCAGTCCCATGGCAGGTGAGCGAAGCGCCGCAGAACAACAAGGCGACGCTCCCCGGTTCGGGGACCACTGTCAGATTCAGCTCTGTCAGGTTCAGCTGTGCGCTACGAACGGGACCGATGAAACTCAGATCGGTATCGCCGCGTCCGGCCCCCGAGCTCCCTGTCCAGTCGGTCAGGAAGCTGACCAGGTCGGCCGAATCGACATCCAAGTCGGTGTCGAAATCGCCACAGGCGAATGGGGCAATACTGGCCACTCGAAATCCGATGCTGCTCACACCGTCGGCCGAGTCATGAAAGACACGGCTGGAGGAAGACAGACTGTTGCCGTCATTGAACCAGCCGCCACCTCGGACTCCTCGAAACGAAGGGCTGGTGTCATTGACCAGATCCCGCTCAGTCTCTTCCAGCTCCCACGCGTTTCCGTTCATCCCCATCACGCCATAGGTGCTGAGCCCTCCGGCCTGGTCGACGTTGGCCGGGCCCCTGCAAAGACGGTCCACTACGGCCACAACACAACTCCGATTCGCGCACCATTCCCCCGCATCGGATCGGTCGCTCGCCAATAAAGGCCCAGTTGCTCGTGATCAAAGATTGCTTGCCGCCTGACCGCCCCGATCGAGTACGATTACGAGTACCGCGATGCTGAGTACGAGTACGAGGAATTCAATCGACGAACACCAGAATAATCGACACATCCGGCCTCCGCAAAGTTGCCACCAGGCAGAATTGGCCGCGCAGAATTGGCTGGGCGCAGTTGACGGCGTGGGCCCCGGCCGTCAAACAAAATTGGCTCCTAGCGGAATCCTTCTTGCGCGACCCGGCGGAGAAGAGCTTGCGAAATTCGATTCTCAGCGTGGTCTACTGGACACCCACCGAGACAAGGTTTTACGGCGCCTCCAAGTCAACCCAAACGAAGTCCCGAACAGGAGCAGCCCGGCTGCCGGACACGGTTCGGGCACGATGGGTGCGTCGCCCACCAGAAAATAATCGTACTCAGCGACCACCGACGTTCCGAGGTCATCGAGCAGAATTGCCGGCAATCCCTCGGTGAATGTCGAGTCGATTACCGACAGATTCGCCACTGCGGGCTTTGGGTCGCCGACCGCCCAGGCATAAAGATCAATGCGGTCGCCCACGGCATCCACTTGCATGACAATCGTCTCGCGGTAGGGATCCAAATCGGTAAACGCTGATCCAAGTTCGGTATGAGGTGGCCCACCCAACATCCGATCGATGTACAGCACCCCTCGAGTATCGATCCCGGCCTGATAGCCACCGCCAATCTGAGCGTCACCTCGGACGATCAACGCGAAGTATCCTCCACCTTCTTGCGTTTGCCGAAATTGAGTTCGCACCGAAACATCGCCCGAAATTGGAGCGATGGCAGGATAGACGATCTCGTCAGAGCGATCGCTGGCCTGGAGAATTCGCATTTTACCATCCAGAATCGAGAACTCACCTCGATCGGATGGCGGCAGCTCGAGCCAAGCTCCATTTGCCGATTCAAATTGATCGTTGAAGATCATTTCCGCATTTGCAGTGAATGACGGCAAGGGCAAGTAACCGCTGACGAGAGTTGACGACATGATGATGGCAACAGCTGACATGAAGACAGCTGTGAATTTTGCGATACTCATAGGTCCCAAGGCTCCTGAAGCTTCAATCGTCGACAAATCGATGTTGCTGCCTCTACCCTTGCATCCGTGCCCGTGACGTTTGTTCCGAATCGCCTTCCTCGCGACTCGCCCCATGATCGACGAACTCACCAACTCGGCGGCATCAGTTTGCGAGATCACTTGCGTGGCAATTGCCGTAACAGTCAATGTGACTCCCCGGCTTACCAATTTCCGCTGCAGCAGCCGCCTTCCTCGATCCAGACGTGTCTTGACTGTCCCCAAGGGAATGGCAAGGCGGCGAGATGCCTCGGCATGACTCAATCCCTCCAGATCGCACAACAGAATCACGACGGAATATTTCAGACTGATCCGACCTAGCTCCTCGTGCAGAATCTCGATGGCGTCGTCATACGCCCTGGCTTGCAATGACTCCGCTCTCAATCCACAGCAGTCCTCATTGCGACGTCTCCAGCGACTGTTGCTTCTCAGATGATTTCTGGCCGAACGAATCGTGGTTTGGTGCAGCCAAGCTGCCAGCGACTCCGGGTTCCTGATCTTAGCGGCGTTGACCGCCAGCGCAGAGAACGTCGCTTGAAGGACGTCTTCCGCATCCTGCTCATGCCGCAGAACCTTCCGCGCTGTTCCAAGAACCATGGCACCGTGACGGCGCACTATCTCCCCAAACGCCCGAGCGTCTCGCGCTCGGACGTATCGATACAACAGCTCCGCATCGGATGTGTCGGAAAAGTCAATCCACGCCATGAACGTCCCGCGGCGACCCGAACTGACGCCACTCTTCAAACCGAAAGTACATGATAGTGGTCGCCAAGGCCGAAATAGTTTCAAAAAAATTCGGCTCCTCAGCAGAATCTGTGGGTAGTTTCTAACTCTCTTGGTCGGCCAACGTTATCCAGCTCGGCGATTCTGGCGAGTTGCGAGCCGGCCAGCCGCCGGATTTTCTCGTAGCGAGTCGAGGTGATGTCGTCAGCGAGAGGCAGCTTACTGGCTCGTCGCTCCCTCGGGTTCAAGCTCTAGGAATGGGGCGGCTAGAGCTCCTGCGCGCTGTCCCTCTGCCCCTGCCATCGATCGCTCGCCACCTGGGCCCCGCCAAAGTCGTGGGGCTGGAGAGTCTGAAGTGGATGGAGCGTTGATTGCCCCACCGACTTTGGGGGGCCTCCCGGTACTGGCGAAGCGACCGACGGTCGACGGAGGGAAGGTGAAATCGGGGCGGCCCCCCGTGGCACACCTTTCCAGAGCCCGAGCCTGACAGAGCGCGCCGTCTCTAAAGCAATCGCCACTCACTGGGTACTGAACACAGGTTCATGCAAATTCACCCACAGATTCTGCCGAAGAGCCTCAAAAAAATGTTACTGCCAGAACCGACCGCCAATCCAACGCCGCAACTCGGAAACAAGCTTACACTTACGACAAGCCCCTTCATCATCAAAGGGACGCCCGCCTCCGTGATCGCGAAGCCTCTCGCCCGCGCCGATCGATCAGCGCGAATGAATCTACTCGAAAGGAGCCCTTTCGTTGGCCTGCACATCATCTGCCGTTGAACGGCTACGATCGGCTCTATGCAATCGAGTACAGCGCAATCGACAACAGCGACAAAGACACTGCACCAAGACACCCATTCCGCCGAACACTGCCCCTCCAATTAAGTGGTATCCGACGACTGTTGCCCTCGGGTCAGCAATCTTTAGCCAACTCAGGAGAGAGATGACCAGCTTTCCGACGAACCCTACCGTCCATTCCTGGACGTACCACGCGTAAAAGCTATACACAGGATAGGGGACCCGTCCCAGGTTAACGTTGGCGTGGAATTCAAATAGCGCCAACCAAACGAGTATTCCCGCAGCAGCACCCAGGAGCAGCGAAAAGCTTTTCCGAGCAACTGATGGATGACCTGCGACCTTTTCTGGCGTACTATACGGATTGCGATACTCAACTCCCATGATTCGGCACAATCCGGTGACCTAACGTCTGCCAGTTGCCTATTCCGGATGAAGTCCAAGACTAATCGTGCCGGCGGCAGAGTTCCAGGGTAAGCGTTGCCAAGTCGTCGAAGTTTCCGGCGGATTCAGGCTATACCTGAGATGGTCACGGGTCGAATCAACAACGCTTGTCGCAGACCGCGATCAGGCATCAAGTTCCCCTGCCAAACAAGGCTCGCTGCAGGGGACAAGCATGATCCGCAGGCTGGCCCATTCGGTATCGTTGCAGCATTTCTTTGGATCGTTGAGCCAGCATGCGGCGGACTTCTCGGCGTTTGCCGCGAACGCGGGGGATGACCATGCCGTCGTAGCCGGTGGTCTGGTGCCGCATCCAAGCGATCACCGCCGACTCGGCCCGCTGTTCGATCGGAATCCGCTCGGTCCGAGCGACCGTGCCGCTCCCCACCGGCGTCGCATGCTCCGTCACCGCTCGAGCTAACCGATCGGCCACTTGGGAGTGCCGTTCGTGAAAGGCCAGAAATGTCACGACAGCCTGGTGAAAGTCGCCGACGTACTCGGCCTGTTGCTGCTCACGTCGCCGAGTATCGGCCGCTCGTTTGCGAGCATAAGTGGCACTGGAACGTTCAACTTCCAGTTCAGCCCGAATCCGCTCAACCGTCTCCGCCGACGTCCAGATCCCTCGCGAAAAAACTTTGCGGCCTCGTTTCTCGGTCACGACCCAGTGGTCACCGGCCGCTTTGATCCGTCGCGTCAGAGCGGGGTCGCCAGGAGGGACCAGGACCCAGCCGGCCGGAGCCGTGCGGACCGAACCGTCGGGTGCTCGGACCGTGTTCGGAGCCGGGCCCGGCGAATACGTGACGCTCATCCTGATTTCCTCCTTGAATCTCGACCGACTCCTCAGCAAAAAGCTCAACCGAGCCAACTCAGCTGAACCCCATATTCGCCGGGAACAAGCGGCCTGGCAACCGGGCCGGGACAGCGACCTCACGAACACCAGTCACCTAGGCAACGTTGCCCGGCCGGATAATATAATCGCGACGGGGAACCTGGAGTCGCCAGAGTGCGTCTCAGGAACAGCCGAGTAGCAGTACGTGAGAGGCGGGGGAGATAACCGATGCGATGGTGGTTGGCGATGACGATGTTCGTGTTGGGAACGGCGACTCGTGGCTGGGCAATTCCCCCGGTCGGTTCCCCCCCAGATTCCCCGCAGCCTGCCGGCCCCGCCGTCGTCAAACTGACGGACCTGACGCTCAAGGACAATGCCTTTCCCCAACGGCCAGGCCGACCTGGTCAGCCGACGGTCGTAAAGTCGGAACAGGATGCCGCGGCGCTCTTCACAGATGCGTCGGTTGACCAGCTGAAGCAGAAGGTCGATTTTGCTCACCAGATGGTCTTGGTCTTTGCCTGGCAAGGGTCAGGCAAGGATGAACTGGAAGTTGCGGTCAGCGAGTCTCTGCCGAACGATGTCGTCCGGCGAAGGGACCAGGTGGTCTTCAGTTTTGAGCCGGGCCGCACACGCGACTTGCGGCCTCATACTTACGTCTTCGCCGTGAAGTCGGACGCCGCGTGGAGCGTTGGATTGTCATGGAAGCAGGCTCAGGAGGTTCTCCGCACGGGCAAGATCCAAAGTGTGATGCAGACGCACGATCGGCACGTCAGCATCGTGCTGGAAGATGGGACTCGATACGCGACGATCGAACCGGGGATCGACGACGTGATCCAATTCCTGGAAAAGATCAACAAGAACGTGCCGATCGCGACGGAATAGTTCCAGCAGCCAGGCCCGGTCGCTGCTCAGTTTGGCTTGGCCTGATTCAGCGCTCCGGTGACTCCCGGCGTCCACGACTGAAAGAACCGTACTGCCTCGGGGTCCTGAGCCAACGGCGACAGGATATGCTGGCCGAAGGCTTGGCCGCCGCAGGCAAAGTAACCGATCGCGCCGCCGCCGACAGCGACCAGCCCGACGGCTCCACCTCCCAAGGCCACCAGCCCGAGGGCGCCGCCCCCAATCGCCAGGCCACCGATGGCACAGCCCCCCAGGGCCACCAGACCCACCGCGACGCCCCCTATAGCGAACACACCACGGGCGATTCCTCCCACCGCGACCACTCCGGTAGCGACATCTCCCAAGGCGAAGATTCCGCGGGCGTGACCGCGCACCTCACCTCGCTCGGGATCAGGTCCGGTGGCGATGTCGTATAACGGCAGCCCCCAGACTTTCACCCTCGATCGCCGCCGCACGCCCTGAAACGATCGACTTTGTCGGAGCAGGACGATCTCACGTTCAAGTTCTTCGACCCGCTCTCTCAATTCGCGTGCTTCGCTGGTCATCATCACCTCGCCTTCTGCGATTCAGCCTGCAGACTTCAACGAGTCACTTTCACGACATAGGTATTCGGAATGCTGTCGTGCCAACCGCGCGTCGGCTTCCCCAGAAACGAGAATGCTTCAAAAGGAATCAAGCGGCATAGGGTCCGCCCGGCGATTTGCCCCGTAGTTGGCACGTGACCGTACTCGTCGACCACTCTGGTCCCTGTCAGTAGTTTGCCGAGCGTTCGCGACGTGGTGACCTCAAACAAGAAATAGTA
This sequence comes from Pirellulales bacterium, assembly GCA_046349895.1. Classification (GTDB taxonomy): domain Bacteria; phylum Planctomycetota; class Planctomycetia; order Pirellulales; family Pirellulaceae; genus JAXMBJ01. Next base: position 1,081,622 of record JAXMBJ010000006.1, read on the forward strand.
CCCGAGCATGATGGGAATCCCGATGAAGAGTCCGGGGGTACGATCCAGCCAATCTGCACCCGCCTGCCCTCCAATCACGGTCACGACGATACCGACCATCATTCCAATCACGAACTGCGCCGTGTAGTCGACGACCACATTCACGAAGCGGGCTCCCTGGCTGGCCAGTTGCACAGAGTCGCCGACGACAACCCGATCGAGCGATGCATCTTGAGCCAGTGGAGGTGAGTACGGATTCTGAGGTTCGTCCATCGCGTGGTCCCTGAAACCGAGGCCTGAAATCTACCACAACTGCAGAAGCCGGATTCCGATCACCCGATCAATCGCAACACATCGGGTCAGCCGCTGGCGGATCCTTGTTCCAGTAGCCGCTTCAAGTTCCTGGCGGCGTCCCGAGTCTGCTTGCCCAGCCCCAGCCGGATCAATGGCGAGAAGAGCTTGCCGACGAACGATTTCGGAGTGATCTCGATGATGTGGATCGTCAAGGCGCCCGACGGCGCCCGACGGACGCGCAGATCCACCGACACGTCAAAGGCTCGATCATAGTAACGGCAATGAAGCCGTTCACCGGGGACGCGGTCGATGATTTCACCGGCCATCTCAGACTCGCGTCCGCCTTGCTTGAAGACGTACCGCAGCTTGTCGCCCGGGGCATTCGGCCCGCCGTTGAGATTCGTCAGGCTGACACATGGCGGGAGCCATTTGGAGGTCGCCGGCAGATCGTCGATCAGGGCGAAGGCCTGCTCGGGGGCCACTGCCACAGGTTCTTCGTGCTGATAACGCACGGCCATCTTGAATTCCCTTTGTAGAGTCGGCCAGAGCTGGAATTCCCACTGCTATGGCCCACGCTGTCGGATGCGAGGGCCCGCAGGCCCCCCAGTTCGGTGATCATCATACCCGGCCTCGACGCTCCCGTCCAATCGCAATTCCGTCACCACTTGGCCGATAGCGACGACCGCCCTATGATGCCCCACAGTTCCCGAACGGCACTGACGGTCGTTATCGCAACTCAGGAGGCTCTTCCGTGGCAGGTCTGTTGGACGACTTTCGGCTCAAGGACGTGGTGTTGCGCAATCGGATCGCAGTGGCTCCGATGTGCCAATACTCATCTGACAACGGATTCCCGAACGACTGGCACTTCGTCCACTTGGGATCTCGGGCTGTGGGCGGGGCGGGCCTGGTGGTGGTCGAAGCGACGGCCGTATCGCCTGAGGGTCGAATTTCTCCGGGGGACAGTGGAATCTACCTTGACGATCACGTGCCAGCCTTTGCTCGGATCGTCGACTTCCTCAAAGAACATGGCTCCGTGCCGGGGATCCAGCTCGCTCACGCTGGACGCAAGGCCAGTGCCAACAAACCGTGGGAAGGGGACGACCACATTGACAATGCACACGGGGGCTGGGACACGATCGCCCCGTCGGCCATCCCGTTCGGGGCCAATCTGCCTAAGGTTCCGCAGGCCATGACCGCTGAGGATATTCAGCGCATTCAACAATCGTTCGTGGCGGCCGCGCGGCGTTCGCTGGATGCCGGATTTCAATGGCTCGAGCTCCATTTTGCACACGGTTATCTCGCTCATGAATTCTATTCGCCGTTGGCCAATCAGCGGACGGATCAGTACGGCGGCAGTTTTGACAACCGGATCCGGTTCCTGATGGAAACCTTCACGGCAGTGCGCCAGGTGTGGCCCGAACGCCTGCCACTGACCGTGCGTCTGTCCGTCACCGATTGGCTCGACGGCGGCGTCACGGTGGAAGAATCCATCGAACTCGTTCGTCGACTGCAGGGTGCCGGCCTTGATCTGCTGGATATAAGTCAGGGGTTCGTCACACCCGACATATCGATGATCCCCTGGGGGCCCGGGTTTATGGCTCCGATCGCCGGCCGCATCCGCCAAGAGACGAGCGTACCGACCGCCGTCGGCTGGCTGATCACCGATCCTCAGCAGGCGGACGATATCATTCGCAGCAATCAGTCTGACCTGGTGATGCTGGCCCGCGAGATGCTGCGTGACCCCTACTGGCCGTACCACGCAGCCCTGAAACTGGGCAGCGACTCGGCCGCCAACCTGCTGCCAGTGCAATATGCTCGAGCGGTGCGGCACCGATAGGTCGATTGCCCTGCCACACCGGATCGGCGATCTTCGCAGAGTCTAACGTGTGCAAAGACTACGCGTCGATCCCTTCCGAATCTGAATCGTCGGCCGCCAGCAGCATCATCTGGCGGTAGACCTGTTCGCGAATCATCAGATGTTCGCGATTGAAGCTGCTGTCTTCCAACCCGCGAGTCACATCGATGGGGAAGCTGAGTCGCGGATCGCCGTCGTCGTGATGGTTACTCCGCGAGTTGAGGCCAACCTGAATCGGGTAAAAGCACTTCTCACGATATCGCGAATAGGTCACCAGTATCCGACAATCGTCGGCAAATACTTCTTTGACGTTATCAATGCGTGTCTGCAGCTGCGCCAGGACGTCGTGATTGAAGGCCTCCCAGTCGCCCACCTCGCCGGCCACTTCGAGATTCACATGGACCAGCGGTGGATGTGATTGACGAATCGACTGACGGTTGTTCAACAGCACTCGGCGGGCAACATCCAGCGCCTTCCGGTCGTCGCCGCGACCTGGCTTGGCAAGTACCAGCCGATTCCGCTCCTCGATTTCAAACCCATCTCCGTAGGCCACCTTGTCTTCGCCATGTTCCAGCCACCGCAGCCGCTGGGCAGTTCCCAAATCGGGGAGCCTGCTGCGGGACTGCAGTGTCCACATCACGTTCCAGAGGGTCTGATACAGCAGCGGAGCCTTCAGCGTGACGGGCAGATCCCGTACGCAATCGATCGTCCGACGGATTTCATCGAACACTCGAGGATCGAAGACCACGTTGTTGCGGGACTGGTTTAATACAATCTGAGTCACTTCGCGGAGCAGGTAGTCCTGCAAGGCAATACGAGTCCGCAAATCGTCCATTACCAGTCCCAGCTCGAACAAATCGCGAAGGATTCGTGAGCCCACGCTGCGATCCGTAGCCGGATCATCGAACGGTCGATCGAGAAACTGATCCTGAAAAACGTGCTCGGGACGGTTGAGTGGATATGCCGGAGTGTTAAGCGTATCAATGATGACGGCCGTGTCGAGCACACGGCCATCCGCAAACCTGATGCTTTCAGCCCCGTCATCCGTGTTCGTCAAACCATGCAGCACATACAAGTCACTCGACCGGAACCGCTTGCGTAACTCAGTCGCTTGTTCGGCCACCGTGGCCAAAGCTGCGGAAGTATCTCCGCCGTGAGCCGCACACCCGCGTCCTAAGGTGCCGAAGTGCCCCAACGCAATGAACAAAGCAGGGCAACCGGGCGTTTGTCGGCGAGCGGCAAGCATCACACCATTTACGCGGTTCCAGAAATGCGAATTCTCGCCGTTCAATTCGACTCGATTCCCGTCGGTCCTCGAGAACGTCACAGTAGTGGGCGGATACCCTTTGGTGTCACTTCCGTGCACTCGACCGTCAATGCATTTGCTGACCAGCAATCGCGGCGAGTAGCTGCGGAAGACTCGAATCGCGTCGTCCATCCCGCGCAGCGTCTCGGCGGCCAACACGTTGCGTTGCAAGTAAGAGCGCCAGTGCAAGCTGGCAGGCTCGACCGCACCTTCCCCAGAGAAGATCTCTCCGGCCATCAGATTGCTCAACATTCCATCATCCCCGGTGCCGGACAGCTCCGACCCTGGAATCGCCCAGTGTTCTCACTGGCCCACACTTCCTGCCAGAACCGCCGACGGCCGTGAATCTACCGGTCTGGAGCTAAACGATCAATTGCATTCCGGGTCGAGGACGAGCGAATTGGGTGACCGTCACTGGAAAACGGCCTGTTTCGTGCCGGCTGGCAGATCCGTCCCCGTTCCGGTAGCCTTGCGTCGGCAACTGACCGGCCCCCGAGTCGTTCCTGATCGGCCGCCAGCTGGCAAGGTACCGTGCCCTCAGGAATCAATCATGACGACCAATTACGACCACATCGCCGAGGAATATCAACGAGCCAAGCTGCAACCGTGGCGGACCTACATTGAGCGATACACGCTGCTGAACTTGATCGGAAATGTGAGCGGCCGGTCGGCAATCGACCTGGCTTGCGGCGAAGGCTTCTATACCCGGCTCTTGCGTTTGCATGGCGCTTCACCCGTCACCGGCGTCGACCTGTCACCGGGGATGATCGAACTGGCCCAGCGACAGGAACTCGCCCAACCGCTCGGAATCAACTACGTCGTCCAAGACTGCCGGAATCTGCAACTTTCCGAGCCATACGATATCGCTGTCGCCGGATACCTGCTGAACTACGCCCGGAACCGTGACGAACTGTCACAGATGTGCCAGAGCATCGCCGGCAGTCTCAAGCCGGGTGGGCGGTTCGTGACCGTCAACAACCGACCCGGCTTTGATTTCCGAAATGCGCCCTCGTATCGCCAGTACGGCTTTGAGACTTACCATGACGGAGCACCCGTCGAGGGAATGCCGATCACCTGGAAAATCGTGCTGGATGAGGGGCCGATCTTCATCGAGAACTACTTCATCGATGTGGCGGTCCACGAACGAGCGTTTCGCGAGGCGGGATTCCGCGAAGTCCACTGGCATCCGCCACTACTGGCTGCCGCGGCCATCGATGAGCTGGGGGCTGATTACTGGCGGCCGTTCATGGAGTTTCCGCCAGTAGCTTTCATCGAATGCATTCGCTGACCGCTGCCTCACTCCCCGCCGCCTTACTGACCGTCGACTGCCGCCACAATTCTCAGCGGCCCGCCGCTCCCTCCAGCGATCTTCATCGGCAACGCGATCACCACGGAGCCCTGCTCGGGAAGCTGATCGAGATGAGCCACATTCTCGAAAATCGGAATCTTGTGCTGGCATAGCGCGACATGGCTCTCGAAATGAGTTGACTGACCATAGTCAATGCTGGCCGTATCGATGCCGATCGCCTTGATCGCTCGCTGTTCGGCCAGCCAGCGGGCAGCTTCAGGAGCCAAGCCCGGGAAATGGAGCTGAGCAACGGCGTCGGGGCCTTGAGCCGACGTGCCGAGGTATTTCAAGCGATCGGGCCAACGGGCACTCCAGCCAGTGCGCAGCAATACGATCACCTGATCAAATCGACGCTGATGAGTCGATTCCCAGTTGTGCAGATCGTTGACCGAGATCAGGTAGTCCGGGTTGTCAGCACACGCTTGAGTCACATCTACGACGACCGCCTCGCCAACTAGCCGATTCAGATCGATCTGGTCGGCTGTCGGCCGGTCGGCAGCGAAATGGATCGGAGCATCCAGATGCGTGCCGCCGTGCTCAGCGGTCGCAAACCGATTGGCCGCGTAGTAATACCCCTTGGCGGTCATGCCGTTCTTCCCCGCCTGGAACTGAAATCCGGGTTCAGTTGGCCAATAGATCGTCTGGCCATCGAACGGATGAGTCAGATCGATCAACCGGCTGGCGACCAAGAGTGACGCGAGAGTGGCCGGACGTGTGGCGGTTTGAGCTTGGGCATCGAGCGGCAAGGCGACGCAGGCTCCAGCGACCAGACACGAGGCAAAGCAAACGATCCAGCATTTCATGGCAGATAGACTCCTGTCGAACGGCGCGGAGGTACGTGCGACCTCAAGAAGGGACGGTGCGAGCTCGAGCGTCTCGAATCCACAGCAGCGCAAACACCACGGCCAGTACCATCGAGGCCCACTGATAGCCGGTCAGACCTCCCAACCAACTCGCCTCGGGGCGGATCCACTCGGTCACCATGCGATACCCAAGATAACTCAGAATGTACGCCTTGATCAGCTGGCCCGGCCAGATCCGTCGCGACCAAAGCACCATCAACACCAGAGCGGCGGTCAAATGAAAGGCGGATTCGTACAACTGCGTCGGATGGCGAGGCAAGGAATCAACGGCCGGGAAGACCACCCCCCACGGCAGATTAGTCGGCGTACCATAACAGCACCCGGCGTGATAACAGCCCAACCGACCGATCCCCACGGCGACTGCCACCGGCGCGGCGAACGAATCCCCCGTCTTCACTCGGATGTCGAAGATCCATTTGGTCAATTCCACGCCCAGGTAACCACCGACCAGCCCGGTCAGGATCGTTTTGCCGTCCGTGAACCAAGCCGCACCGCTGACCATCCCCTGCCAGTCGGAAAACACAAATGGCAGCTTGGCCCCCAGCATCGCCCCCACGAACGCCCCCGTACCCAACTGAAACCTCTGAGCCCGCGAGAGATTCAGCCGCGATTGAGTCCGTCGCGCCACCAAGGCTCCCGCGACGATGGCACTCAGAATGATCAACGAATAGGTCGCGTCGGCCATGATCCCGCCGTCCCCACCCCCGCTTCAATGCTCAGACCGTTACCGGTGATTCGGCCGTCGATCGCAATCGGGGCAACGGCACCCGACCAGTCCGATAGAGAATGTTGTAAGCCGAAAACGGTACGATGTGCCCGCTGGGTAACACGAAGTGGACACAATCTTTCATCGCCTGACGGACGTCGAAATTATAAGCGTCCATGAACGAAGTCGTCGTGATGCGAAAGACGTCGCGCGGATGAATGTCCTCGGCCAGCACGCGAGCGAAAAACTCCGCCGCCACCGGCGACCAACCCGGCACGACCCCTCGGCCACCGCCCGTCAGCTCGCCAGAACCCGACCAGCCACCCAGTTCCACCAGCTCCAAGCCGTCCGCACTGCCAACTTCCCTATCACCACGCACCGGTCCACAACTTGCCGGTCCACAACTTGCCGGTCCGCAACTTGCCGGTCCGCATCCAGCCGGACCGCAACACTGTCGGGACAGGAGTTCATTGATGAGCGTGCGGGCTCGACCGCGCGTGAAAGTAATTCCGCCGGAGAGGAGATCGATGTGCTGAGCCAGGTCGATAAATCGAGCCAGCGGCACGACCGAACCGGCCGATCGGTAAGCGTAAGCCAGGGTGTGCGCGTTGGGATGAGCGCACGGGAGTGGCGAAAAGTCGCTCTCTCGCCACACGCTGCCGCATTGCTCGGCCAGACGGCGGATGACGTCGGGAAAAGTCACTCGGCGTTCGAGCTCGTCCGGAAGCATATGCCGGCCCACGTACGCTGCTGGCTGAAAGCTGACCCCTGTGATCCAGGGACGTTGCTGAGCGAACTCGACGATCGGACCGATCTCACCCTCATTCACGTCGGTCTGTACGGTACAGACCAGGATCGTGTTCATGCCTGCTGCGCCCAGCCGTTCGATGGCTCGCAGTTTGGTTTCGACCAGGGACTCGCCTCGGAGCGTACGGCAGCCATCGTCACCGAACCCGTCAAACTGGAGATAGACTTCCAGGCGGTGCCGCCAGTCGGCCAGCCGCTCGAGAAACTCGCCGTCGCGAGCCAGTCGGATTCCGTTCGTATTGACCATCACAATATCGATCGGCTGTTGACAGGCATACTCCAGGATCTGAGCGAACTGCGGATGAATGGTCGGCTCGCCACCCGACAGCTGCAGTACTTCGGGGCGGCCTTCGGCGGCGACCAGGTGGTCGATCGCCCGGCAGCACTCTTCCAGCGTCAGGTGTTGTCCACCCGGCGCGCTGGAGGCATAGCACATCGGACACTCGAGGTTGCACGATGAGGATATTTCGAGGACGCCCAGGCAGGTGTGTTGTTCGTGTTCCGTGCACAGTCCGCAATCATAGGGACATCCTCGCAACGGCTCGACAGCCATCGCCTGCGGCTGGCGGGCCGGCGTGAGGAACTCCTGTCGATCGAACCAGCGCGAGTCGCTGCAGACAAAGTCCTCCCGAACTCCGTGCTCGCCGCACGTCTTGCGAAAATAAACCCGTCCCTGGCGTTCGATGATCTTCGCCGGCACCAGGGCCAAGCAATCGGGACACAGGCTCTGTGTCATCCCACGATACGTGTAATCCCGAAACGCCATGCCTGCACCTCGCCCTCATGACTAGCGCTCATCGATCGCCCGTCGACGTCCGAAACCGACCGAGCATCTTTGTTGTTACCGGCCCAGCCGACCAAAATCAAGCGACAACCGCTCACAGGCCACCCGAAGATTGCTTTTCGCCAACTTGCCGGTAACTTGCCGGCTCAGCTACCGCAGTCGTCCCGATTGACTCGCCTGCCGGCAATCCGTCTGGCCAAAAGGCAACATCGCCCATTGAAATTTCGCACTGTTGGCTCCCCCGGGTCGGCCTGTGCTGAACGGTATATCCCGGCGATTTTCGGCGTGGCAGTTTTGGAATATTGGCGCCGCGGCCAAGGCATTTAGACTGAATTTCGCCGCAAGAAATCCATTCATCCTGAGGGTCCAGCCATGAGTTTTCGTATCGGGCATTTGTTGGCAACTGGATTTGCCGCGCTGGTGATTGCCGCGCTGGTGATTGCGGCTCCGGCTTCGGCATCGGTGGTATTCCACGTCGGAGCGGGTGCGGTTCAGCCAGACGAGAACCTGCTGTTCAACCAGCCCGGCCTGACTTCCACCGGGACGACGGTGGAAGGAGCCACGAATCGAGATGCCTGACCCCTCACGCTCGGGGCGGGGCCGGTCGGTTGGTGGCGGTCGCCGCGATCAGGCCGGGAGTTTCGTGGAGCGACGGGAGCCCGCCCGACTGCACCGCCGCTCGTCCCGGAGAGATCTCTGCCGCCCCAGAATCGGACGGCCGATGCAAGTGAGGCAACTCAAGGTGCCCCACATCGGGCATCAGCGTGTTCACGACGTAGTACAGTGTGGGGACGATCAACAAGCCCAGGATCGTGCTGGTCGCCAGACCAAAGACCAGGCTGACCGCCATGGGGATCAGGGCCTGAGCCTGAAAGGATTGATCGGCCAGCAACGGTGCGAGGCCAATCACGGAGGTGACCGTGTTGAGTGCCACGGGCCGGATTCGTCGGCGACTCGACTCAATAATCGAGTCCTGCAGCGGTTCATGAGGATTCTCGCCGCGGCGAGCGTTGATGAAGTCCAGCAACACGATTGAGTCGTTCACGACCATGCCCATCAGGGCCACCAGCCCGAACACGCTGAAGAGCGTAACGTCGAGCCTCATGACGATATGCCCCCAGATCGCTCCCGCTACGGCGAAGGGGATCAGGTAGACGATCATCAGGGGCTGAACGATAGATCTGAGCTGGAAGGTCAGCAGGACGCACATGGCGCCCAATGCCACCAGCGATCCGATTGCCAGACTCTGCACCGACTCCTGGTTCTGCTCCTTTTCCCCTTCCCAGCGAATATTGACGAAGGGGTAATCCTTCTGGATCTGGTTGAGGTAGTTCGATTGAAAATCGGCCAGCACATTACCGGCGTTGGTGCCCGGCCTGAGCGACGCGGAGATGGTAATGGCCCGCTGCTGATCGACTCGCTGAATCTCTGAATATCCTCGCCGCACGTCGATCGCCGCTAATTCGCTGATCGGCCGCTCGATATTGTCCGAACCACGCACGCGGATGTTTTCCAGGTTCACCAGATCCGATCGTTCATCGCGCGGATACCGGACCATCAGCTTCACTTCGTGCCGGCCGCGCTGCAGACGCTGAACTTCCTCACCATAAAAGGCCGCTCGCACAGTCTCGGCCAGATCCGCGGTCGACACACCCATACTGTGTCCGCGCGGATCGACGCGCATCTGGTATTCCCATTTCCCCTGGAACGAATCGTCATTGACATCATAGACGCCGTCGAATCGAGCCAGGGCCTCCTTGGCTTTTTCCACAGCCTGCTCCAGGTCGGCCCAATGCTGGCTGGACGACTGCATCTTGAACTCGATGTCTTTTCCACCCGGCCCCATCTGCTGGACGTCAAATACAGCTGACTCGACCCCCAGAATCGGTCCGGTCGCTTCGCGCCACTGGGCCGCGATCTCCTGAGCGGTCAGTGTGCGTTCGCCAGCGCCGACCAGCTCGGCAGTGACGCTGCCCAGGAATTCACCATCGGTGCGAGCATCGGGGCCGACGGGACCACCATCGACATGCCCGACGGATTCCAGCACCACGGTCACCAAGGGATGCCCCGTCTTGGCGATCGAAGCCTCGTTCAATTTCAAGATCGACTGAGCTGCCTGCCGTACAGCCGCATCGGTGACGTGGGCCGGCGTGCCATCAGGAAACACGATGCGGGCGGTCAGATTCCGCGCATCCATATCGGGAAAGACGGTGTACTTCGTCCAGCCGGCTTTGACGCAGGTGAGCGTCACAACAAGCAAGGCGAATTGCAGCGCAAAGCTGAGCGGAATCCGCTGCATGATCCATTTCAACGTCGGGATATATGTCCGCTCGACCAGGAACACCACCAGCTTGTCCGCCAGCCGATTCACCCGATCGAAGAACATCTTCAACAGACTGGCGATCGACCAGATCACCAGCACGGCCTGTTCCCAGAGCCATGCCATGACGACCAGGACCCAGCCCCCCAGCACCAGATAGAGCTTATCCATACCGAGCAATCGGCGGCGGATGCCAGCGGTCGTGAAGACCATCCCGGCCAGCATCCCTTCGTGTCCCAGGTGGCACGGGAGAATGGTGAAACCTTCCACCAAGGAGATCAACAGCATGACGACCACGGTCAACGGCATGCAGGCAATGAACTTCCCCATCACGCCGGTGACGAAAAAGAGGGGGATAAAGGCGATTACCGTGCAGAACACGCCAGCGATCACGCTGGGAGCGACTTCCGAGGCGGCGTCGATGGCCGCTTCCGATGCGTCCTTGCCCGCCTCCATGTGAGCATGAAAGTTCTCGCTGACCACAATCGCATCGTCGACCAGGATGCCGAGCGCCATCAGGAACGAGAAGAGCGTCAGCATATTCAACGTGTCGCCAGTGCCGAACAGCACGGCACACGTCGCCAGAATGGCGAACGGGATCCCCAATGCCACCCAGAAGGCGAGACGAAACTCCAGGAATATGGCCAGCACCAGAAAGACCAGGATCAATCCCTGCAGGCCATCTTCGGTCAACAGATCGATCCGTTCCCGAACGTCAATCGACGTGTCGTTCCACAGGGCGAGCGAATAGCCTGCCGGAAGCTGCTTGCCGGCTGTGTACTGCTTCACTTCATCGACAATTCGCAGTAGGTCCTCTGAGCTCGTCCGGTCGACCGACAGGACAATCGCCGGCTGGCCATTGACCCGCGCGAACGAGACAGAGTCTTCAAACCCGTCATGCACCTGGCCCAGATCGCCCACGGTCAACACCGTCCCGTCACGCCGTGTGACGACGGGAATCTGAGCAATCTGCTCGCCCCAGATCCGCTTGTTCTTGCCCCGCAGCAGAACCGAGTCGCTGGCCGTCTGAATCTTCCCGCCCGGAATCTCGACGTTCTCGCGCCGAATCACGCTCGCCAGCTTCTGCAGACTCAGGCCATACTTCCGCAGCGTCTGCTCCGAGACTTCCACGTCAATCTGATATGGCCGCTCGCCGACAATCGTCACCTGCGAGACGCTCGACAACTCCAGCAGCTCGTCCCGAATCTGCTCGGCAAATTCCCGCAACTGCAGCTCGGATTTTTCCGTCAACGGCTCGCCCAGCATCACGCCGACGCGAATCGCCGGCTGGCGGAACGTTATCTGCTGAAACTGAGGATCCTCAGCTAATTCGGGCATGCTGGGGATTCGGTCGACATCCGAGCGGATTTCGTTCAGCACCCGCTGAGCATCGACGCCAGCGTTCAGATCGATCACGGCAAAGCCGATTCCTTCGCGAGCAATCGTCGTCACTCGCTTGATGCCGTCGATCGAACGGACAGCCTCCTCAATCTTCAGACAGATCCCTTCCTCCACCTCCTCCGGGCTCGCTCCCGGATAGGGGACCTGGACCAGCACGATGTCCAGTTCAAAGTTCGGGAAGACCTCGCGGCGCAACAGACCGAGCGACACGATGCCGATCAGCATGGTCGCAATCAGGATCAGGTTCATTGCCGCGCGGTGATGCACGGCCCAGGCTATTGCCGTTCTCATGCAGCCGGCTTTCTCCGTACTGCCATCCCGTCGCGCGGGAAGGCCAGGGGCGACACGATAATCTCATCACCGACCTGAGGTCCCGACGGATCGACGTACAACAGGACGTCCCGGTCGACGCGCCGAGCCACACGCACGGGCAGCTCGCGCAGGACGCCATCCCGGTAGACCCACACCATACCCCCCGTCCGCAATCCGTCGACCGGTATCCGGATCACATCAACCGCCGGATCGACGGGCACCCGCACCGTGACAAACATGCCAGGGGTCAGCGGTGGCGGGGGCAATTCGGCTTCCAGCTCTCCGGTCGACCGCAACACGCGCCCCTGCTGAGGTTGAGCCACCTCAACGACGCACGGCACGGTACGAGTCTGCAGGTCGAGCCCCTCGCCGCCGTAGCGGGCCAGTTTCCCGTCCCAAGTGCACCGCAATTCATCCAGCGGAAACTCCACCACTGCCGAACTCGAGGGAAACTGATATCGAGCCTGCACCAGTTCGGCCGTCAGATCGCCTGACGGATCGGCCGACGCCCCGGTAACCTTCCCGCCGACCGCTCCCTGCCGGCTGGCACTCTGGCGCCACAGCCAGTACATGTCGTTCAGCTCCAGCTGACATTGGACTTCACCGGCGCTGGTGTCGTTCATGACAAACACCGTGGCACCGGTCTGCACGTAGGCATCTTTCTCGACATTCTCGCGGACAATCGTGCCACTACATGGAGCCACGATCTTGGTCCGCTGCAGATTCAGTTCGGCCTGCCGCAGCTGAGCCTTCTCGAGTTCGCGGGCACTGATCGCCCGTTCGTACCGGGCGTCGAGCAACCGCAGCTGATTGTTCAGTGTCAACAGAGCGTTTCGTGCTGTCAGCTCTGACCGCCGAGCCCGATCCACGTCGGCCGCCGACGCACTGCTCTTCGCTGCCAGCTGCCGGATTCGTTCAGCGTCCGATTCGGCCAGCCGAACGTCTTCTTCCATCAATTTGATCTGCTCTTCCACGTTCTGGTGCTCCACGGTCCATTCCCGTAAAGCGACCTCGGTCTGAGCCAGTTCCTGGCGAGCCCGGTCGACGGCCAGCTGATAGTCGGCCGGGTCGATTTCCAGCAACAGCTCGCCCTGCTGGACGTAGTTGCCGTCCTGGCACCGGTCCGACTTGAACAACACGCGCCCCGCCACCTCGGCCGCCGAAGTGACCTGTCGGAACGGACGGGCAACCCCTTCCACCACGATGTCGAAGGTCCCGTCAAACAGTTCAGCTCGGATGGTCACGACGTCGGCCACCAGAGCGATATCGTCAGCCTGGACGGCCACCGGCGGGCGATGGCCATACGCCTGATAGACAAATACAGATCCGGCGATCACGGCCAGCGGGGCCAGCGACCGACCCCATCTCGCCCAACTGCTCCCCAGCTCCCCCATCGATTCCTCTCTTCGCTCCGCTCCGCCCGACCCCAAGGCCCAACCGCTTGAATACGGTCCCAGACTCCGCTCAGGGCTGGTCGGTGAAATCTCCTGATTATACCACACATTCCGCTTTGGCCAGTCCAAATGCGCTATCGACACCCCCCACTGGAACCAGGCTCACAGGGGGGAATCCGGTCGATAAGACTGACCAACTGGGGGCGTCACCATGGGCCGCGGTGGCCGGATTACGATCTACCGGTGAGCCAGGGGGCCGCGGTGCGGTGCGCGTAACACAACGTCTCACCGTCGCCCAGGACCGGGAAATCTCCCTCTGCTTGGTGTCTTTCGCTCGTCAATTGACTATATTCATGCCTTCCTGGCGGTCACCTGAACCTGCCCAGCGCAGTGGGAGCGTTCTTTGGTCACGCATTTGGCGATGGCTAGGGCGGCGCAGATGTCTCGGCCGACATCACGGCCCGAACCGCTCAGCCGCCGGTGACACCACGGATTCATCCTTAATTCCATTCCATTTCGGGAGAGACTTCCATGCAGACCCTATTGAGCTGGCGGGACCGAACTCGGGCCTGGGCCGGCGTGACAGCCGGAGCGGCCGCCTTGATGGTGCTGACGGCATCGGCATCGGCCGCGGTGAAGGTTCGCGTTTATCCACTGGGTGAATCGGATCCGGGTGCCACGGTCGGGCAATTCGCTCTGGAGACTTTCGACACTCAGGATGCGTTGATCACCGACACGACGGGCGCTGAGGTGCAGGACGGCCCGGGAGCGATCATCAATTTGACGGCCGAGGACAACACGACGGCGCCGAAGTACGTCGCCGGACGAACCGGTGGACTGGCTTTGCAGTTCGACGGGGTGAACGATTTCATGTCTGCGTCTCCGTTCGACCCGCGCGACATGGCGGCCAATCGCCAGCAGTACAACGCCTTGAGTCAGGCGTGGGTCAAGCCGTCGCTGGCGGGCAAGGGGAAGCAGCAGGTCGTCTGGCAACTGGGGTCCGACAACGGTTCGGTGGGCATCACCGCAGCCGGCTTCTGGCAGGTGATCCCCGGGGGATCGGCCGAAACCAAGACCACGAAGATTCCGGTCGCCTTCGACGAGTGGACTCATATCGCCATTCTCCGCACGGGGAACGACGGTCGGATTTACATCGGCGGCGGATTGTCCGAAGTTTCAGCCGGTTTCTGGAACGGCCCGGGGACTCAGACGTTGGGTGGCAACCTGACGGGTGCACAGAATTTCCAGGGAATCATTGACGACTTCAACATTGCCGGCTTTCCCGACGCGAAATTCGATCCGGCGACCGACCTGGACATCTTCAAGGGACTTCTGACGGGAGTCAACGGCGACATCGTGCAGGATGGAGTGCTGGACGTGAAGGACTACCAGGAATGGTCCAAAAATGCCGGCTACGACAATAAGCTCGGTGCCGGCGATCCCTTCACCCTGCTCAAAGGTGACATCGATCGCAATGGCCGTGTGAACTATTTCGACCTGGACCTGTTGATTCAATATGCCCAGGCCGCCGGAACTCCACTGCCGGAGTTGCTGCCGGAGCCGGCTGGTGCTGCAGGTTTGCTGATCGGCCTGCTGGCGGTCTGCCATCGCCGTCGTCGATCGTAGTTCGGCCGCAGCAAAGACGAGTTCATCGAAAAATCATCTCTGTCGTAGAGGATCACATACCATGTTACGCTTGACTCCGAAACTGATGACAACCTTGGCCGCCTGTTTGATGGCGGCCGGCAGCCTGCACGCTGCTGTGATTGTGTCCGAGGATTTCCGCTACCGCGAGCCAACGAAGAAGCTGGGACCCGGTGGTGGATTCACCCTGCAGGACTACGGCGGTGGCCAGAACGGACCGCTGGGGAGCTGGGGTGGACGCTGGATCTCCAGCGGCGACGCGATCATCACTGATCCGGCGTACGCCACCGAAAGTCAGCGAGAAGCCGCGATCACTCGCAAATTCCTGAGTGTCAACTATTTGACTCGCCCGTATTCAATCGACTCGTCAATCGCCGCCGGGACACCGATCTATTTCGGTATCAAGTTGGGCATCGGTGAACTGGCTCCCAAAGACCAGGCCTTCATCATTGACGGAATCGACAATCCCGAGACTGAGATCTCCATCGGCCTGGGAAAGAATGGCGGCGCGATGGCGACCCTGGGAGCGGTCACTGACGAAGTCGGTGCGGTCGATCCGGCGTTATTGTATCAGCAGGTGATCGGCAAGCTGGAAGTCAACGCCAACGGTGCCGAAGACCGTCTGACCGTGTGGCTGAATCCGACCGGCCCCGAACAGGGAGACCAGGTGGTGCAGATCAGCACCGACCTGATCTCGAAGATTACCGACCTCAGCGGTTCACTTCGTCTGGACAATCGCACGGGCGTCGGCTTGACCGCCTGGGACGATGTTGCCATCGGCACCACCTGGCAAGATGTGGCGCAGATCAACATCCCGCGACTGACACTGGAAGTCAGTAAGGTCGATGGTAGTGTGAAGCTGATGAACAAGACGAATACTGATATCGACTTGCGGTACTATGAGATCCTCTCGGCTGGTGGATCGCTCAGCACCACCCAGTGGAATGGACTCGACGATCAGAACCTCTCCGGCGGAATCTGGCAGGAGAACAACCCGACCGCCAAGCAGCTGATCGAATCGGCGTTTCAGGGTTCGTCGTTGCTGGCCGCCGGGAACAGCTGGAACCTGGGCAAGGCCTTCCAGCCGGGCAAGGCACAAGACCTGATCGCACGAGCTGGCTCGTCCGACGGTTTGTTCAACGTCCTGGACGTGAAGTACGTCGATACGCCGGGAAGCATCTACGGAGACTATGACGGCGATGCTGACGTCGATTCCAGTGACCTGGTCAGTTTCCTGGAGAACTGGACTGGCGCGCTGGAGCCCGGTCAGGGCTCGCCCTCTCCCGGCGACTCCGACGGTGACCTTGACGTTGACTCGGCCGACTTGGCCAATTTCCTCAATTCGTGGACCGGCTCGCTGTCAGCCAGCTCAGCTGCCAACCCCGCCCCTCAGGCCGTCCCCGAACCCACGTTGCCCTTGTGGGTCGGACTCGTCGGCTGGTCGGTAATCGCCGGCCGACGCCGACGCACTCGCTAGGCCCTATATTCAAGGTGCTCCAGGTTGCCGCGTCAGTCTCGACTGACGCGGCAGCCGACACCTCCCGCCCCCCCGCTCGACCTCCCGTTCGCTCCGGCTCTCTCCCGGGGCTACAATTCACTTCGAGGGCCTCTTGCGGCCGACCGCCGCTGAATTGCCCCCTCGCGCCTCCCGAGTCCGCCTTGAGAGCTCGCCCCATCCCTGAGGGACTGCCGACCATGACACGATCCGCGGGTCGATTCCTGAGTATCTGTGCAATGGTGCTAGGGGCTTGGCTGTTGTTGCCTGCCAGCGGTCGGACAGCCGAAGGGCAACTGGAATACAACCGCGATATCCGCCCCATCCTGTCGGATCACTGCTTCGCCTGCCACGGTCCGGATAAGAACAAACGGCAAGCCGACCTGCGACTTGATCAGCGCGAAGCGGCCCTGGAATCGAAGGTGCTGGTCGCCGGTCAGCCCGATGCGAGCGAATTGATTGCGCGGATCGACAGCAGCGATCCCGATACGCAGATGCCTCCGCCGACGGCCCATAAACCACTCACCGATCAGCAACGGGCCACGTTGCGACAGTGGGTCGCTGAAGGGGCCGAATACCAGCCCCACTGGGCCTACCTTCCTCCTCGCGCGCCTGCCATCCCCTCCGCGACACTCCCAGGATTCTCCCAGAACTCCATCGATGCGTTTGTGCTGGCCGAGCTCGATCGCCACGGAATCCAGCCTTCCCCGGCAGCCGAACGGCGAACTCTCATCCGTCGACTCAGCCTCGATCTGACCGGCTTGCCGCCGACCTGGGCCGAGGTCGAGCAGTTTGTGCATGACGAATCCCCTCAAGCCTACGAACAGCTCGTCGACCGACTCCTCGATTCACCCCACTTCGGCGAACGGCTGGCAATCTTCTGGCTGGATGTGGTCCGCTATGCCGACACCATCGGCTATCACAGCGATAACCCGATGCAGGTCTACCCTTATCGCGACTACGTCATCCGGTCGTTCAACGAAAACAAACCCTTCGACCGATTCACCCGCGAACAACTGGCTGGTGACCTGCTGCCGGACAGCGGGCTCGATGGCAAGACAGCCAGTGCTTACAACCGACTGCTGCAGACCACCGAGGAAGGCGGCGCGCAACCTAAAGAGTACGAAGCCAAATACGCGGCCGATCGAGTCCGAAATGTGGGGTCCGCCTGGCTGGGCATAACCCTTGGATGTTGCCAGTGTCACGACCACAAATACGATCCCTTCACGATGAAGGATTTCTATTCCATGGCCGCCTTCTTCGCCGATATCCAGGAACCGGCGGTCGGAGGTCGCGGTGAAGGGACTTTGCTGACCACCCCCGAACAACAGGTAGAACTGACCCGAATCGACGACGCCATCCAGGCCGCTCGGCGCCACCTCGAAGAGACCGAAAAGACGGCGCTGGCGAACCTGCCCGCATGGGTCCAACAACACACACCTCCCACTCCCGCCCCTCCGCCTCCCACAGACCCCGATTCGGCTGACGCCAAGTCATCGGAAACGGCTCCTTTCAACGGTGAGCTTCCCGAGCCGGTCCGGGCGGCGCTGGCAGTTCCCGCCGAACAGCGGACGGCCGAGCAGGTGGAGGCGATCAAGTCGTATCGACTGGGTGCCGACCCGCAACTCGCAGCGGCCAAGGACGATCTGGCTCGATGGGAATCCAAACGAGCGGGATTTGTGGCTGCGCTCACCAAGTGCCTGACCACCGTCGCTGGCACGCCTCGGACGGTTCGCATTTTGCCGCGCGGAAACTGGCTGGATGAAAGTGGCGAGATCATGATGCCGGCCACGCCGGGGACATTAAGTCAATCGTCGACAACTTCGACCGAGCGGCTGACTCGCCTTGACCTGGCGAACTGGATTACGGCCCCCGAGAATCCATTGACGGCACGAGTCTTCGCCAATCGGATCTGGAAGCTGCTCTTTGGCTACGGTCTAAGCCGTTCCCTGGAGGATATCGGACTGCAGGGCGAAATCCCCAGCTACCCCGATCTGCTCGACTGGCTGGCGGTCGACTTTCGCGACCATGGTTGGGACGTGAAACGGCTGATCAAGCAGATTGTCATGTCGGGGACTTACCGTCAGAGTTCAGCACCTCGACCTGAACTGTCCGAACGCGATCCCAACAACCGGCTGCTGGCCCGTCAGAACCGCTACCGGTTCGAAGCCGAAGTTGTCCGCGACCACGCATTGGCCGTCAGTGGATTGTTGAGCCAGACCATTGGGGGCCCGAGTGTGAAGCCGTATCAGCCGGCCGGGTATTGGGTGGCTCTGAACTTCCCGACCCGAGAATGGCAGAACGACCAAGGCGAAGGACTCTACCGGCGGGGACTCTACACTCATTGGCAGCGCAGTTTTCTCCATCCAAGCCTGTTGGCGTTCGACGCGCCGACTCGCGAAGAGTGTGTGGTCGACCGTCCGAGGTCGAATCTGCCTCAACAGGCCCTGACACTGCTGAACGATCCGACCTATGTCGAGGCCGCACGCGCGCTGGCGGAACGGATTCAGCAGGAAGGAGGGGCCGACGACTCGTCGCGGATTGCCTGGGCCCTGGAGACGGTGGTGCAACGATCCCCCACGCATGACGAAGCGTCGGCCCTGCTGGAGTTCCACCGACGACAGCGCGAGCGATTCGAACGACATCGCGACCAGGCCGATCAATTCCTGCATATCGGTTCGCGACCGTTGCCACCTGACACCGACACAGCTCAGCTGGCCGCCTGGACAGCCACGGCTCGAGTCCTGTTGAACCTGCACGAAACGATCACTCGATTCTAATTCCACCGGCACCATCCTCCCGCCAGACTCGTTCCGATCGGAGACCAAGGACCATGCACGCCGAAGATTTGCGACGCCTGCAGCGACGGGCTTTCCTGGGCCGTTCGGCCAGTGGCTTGGGGGCTGTGGCCTTGGCCGCCCTGCTCGATCCGACCCTGGGCCGGTCGATCTCAGCCGCCGAAGTGAATGCCGCGGGGGGCGGCGGACCGGAGAACGCCGGGGGATCGAATGGCGTGATCCAACCTCTGCATCTGCCGGCGCGAGCCAAACGCGTGATCTGGCTCTGCATGGCAGGCGGGCCATCGCACCTGGAGACTTTTGATCACAAGCCAAAGCTGGCTGAGCTGGACGGTCAGCCGATGCCCGACTCGCTGACCAAGGGCCAACCCATCGCTCAGCTACAAGGCCAGCAGCTGAAGTGTTTCGCCCCGCAGTATCCGTTTGTCAAGCATGGTCAATCGGGACAGGAGATGAGTTCGCTGTTTCCACTGCTGGGGGAAGTGGCCGATGAATTGACCATCGTCCGCTCGATGGTGACCGACGCCATCAACCACGATCCGGCTCATACTTTCATGAACACCGGCTCGCTGATTTCGGGGCGTCCGAGCATGGGAGCTTGGGTGACGTATGGGTTGGGTTCGGCTGCTGCCGACTTGCCGGGCTTCGTGGTCCTGTTGTCGACCGGCCGCGGGGGACAGAATCAGCCCATTGCGTCGCGGCAATGGCACAGCGGCTTTTTGCCCAGTCGTTACCAGGGAGTGCAACTGCGTGGCCAGGGTGACCCGGTTCTGTATCTGTCGAATCCGAACGGTGTCGACCGGGAGCTGCAGCGCGAGACAGTGCAGACCGTGCAGCAGCTCAATCGACTCCTGGACCAATCGGTCCACGATCCTGAGATCGCGACGCGAATCAGCCAGTACGAGCTGGCCTTTCAGATGCAGGCCAGCGTTCCGGAGCTGATGGATCTGTCGCAGGAGCCGGCCAGTGTGCTGGAGATGTACGGCACACCTGGGGCCGACGGATCGTACGCTGCCAACTGCCTGCTGGCCCGTCGCCTGGCTCAACGGGGCGTTCGCTTCATTCAGCTCTACCATCGTGACTGGGATCATCACGGCAACCTGAAACACGATATTGCTTTGAAGGCCGAAGAGGTCGATCGACCGACCGCGGCCCTGATCCGCGACCTCAAATCGCTCGGCATGCTCGACGACACGCTGATCGTCTGGGGTGGTGAATTCGGGCGCACGCCCATGTCGCAGGGGGGCAGCGGCCGAGATCACCACATGAAGGCCTTTTCGATGTTCCTGGCGGGGGGCGGCATTCGCGGGGGGATGACGTGGGGCGCCACCGACGAACTGGGGTACAACTCAGTCGAGAACGTCGTCACCGTTCACGATCTCCACCACACCATGCTCCATCTGCTGGGCATCGACGCGGATCGATTCAGTGTGAAGTTTCAGGGCCTGGACGCACGGCTGACCGGCGTCGAGCCGTCGCGGGTCGTGACTGAGATTCTGGCCTAACCCGGAACCACGATCTGCATCTCCCGGACCCGATTGTCAAACGGCTGAAACGGCCGCTGACACGCTCGGCGCTGATTCTGACGATTGTACCGGCTGGGGACTTTGCGGGATTCAAAAGATCTATGCGGAACAGGCTGAGAATATTGTCGCGTTGTGCTCCTCAATTAGGCTGAATCTCATTCGGTGAGATTTGAACATCAGCAAGGGACAGGAGCAGAATCGATGAGGTTAGTTCGTCAAGCAGCGGCCGTATTGAGTGTGGTGTTGGCAAGTTCCGGATTGGCTCAGGCGTATGGCATTGTGGCGCCGAGCAGCGTGACCACGGACATGCAGGTCCGAGAGTTCTTCCAGAACGATCCGAATCTGGGCAGTATCGAAAACACGATTGACGGCGATCTGTCGACCGGCATCGTGACCGAGACCTCGACCGGAGTGGTCGACTATTTCTTCGCTCCGTGGGTCAACGGCGCCACGGGCTTCAGCATCTGGAATAACGCCGGTTTCCAGCTGGCGGACGGCGAGAGTATCGGGCTGTTGGACATTGAAGTCCGCGACAGCTCGAACAATTCGCTCTTCTCGCAGGCCAACGTGGTGGTTCCGGAAGGCAACGATGGCAATCCGTTCACGATCGACTTTGGCGGCCCGATCAACGGGGTGGCCTCGGTCCATCTGCAGATCAAGGCCAATAACGGCTCGATCGAGAGCATGGACGGTACGGCTTGGCGGGAAGTGGCCATTAACTGTGTCCCCGAACCGGCTTCGCTCGGTCTGCTGGGCGCTTTGGTCGTGATCCCCTTCATCCGACGCCGCGTGGGCTGATTGACGGTCCTCCGTCGTCGCCAGACTCAGCGTCCTATCGGGTGCTGAACGGTACCTGAGAAAGCTCAGCGAGGCCGGAACTATTCCGGCCTCGCGACCGTCCGTGAGTGCGACAGCTTTATTGCCGGCCGTCAGTTGACACTCCACGGGCGCCGTCAGTAACTTGATGCAGAGTGATAACAGTTCATGGCCGCTACCGTTGAAAATCCGCAGGCAGGTCGGCAATCCCAGGAACCGCACATGTCGTCTGAATCGTGTCCGCTGTGTGGGAGCGTTCAACATCAACCCCTGTTTGTCGAACGCGGCCATACGCTCGTCGCCTGTGCGGGATGTGAGCTGCTGTTCATCACTCCTTATCCCCGGCAAGCCGAAGAAGTTTACTCAGTCGTCAAAGATTACCACTACGACGAACTGGAGATCCTCAACGTCGCCCGGCATTATGCGACCGCTCAGCGGTTCTACACCGAGTACTACCCGCGGGTGCGCCCCGACCTGATTCAGGCCAGCTCGATGCTCGATATCGGCTGCGGTACCGGACGGCTGCTGGAACTGGCTGGTGAATTCCCGCAGCTCCGGCGCGTCGGTCTGGAACTCAATGCCGACCGAGCTCCCCACGCTCGCCGAGTCGCCAAGTGCGAAGTGGTGGAGATGCCATTGGAGAAGTACCGCCCCGAACAGCCGTTCGACGCGATCACCATGATCAACGTCTTCTCGCACGTCCCCAACATCAACGAAGTCTTCACCGCTCTGAGGCAGCTGTTGTCGCCACAGGGGAAGCTGATCTTGGGCGTCGGCGAGTTTTCACCCAAGGTTCGCAAGGATGCCATCTACGATTGGCAGATCCCCGATCATCTCCAGTTCCTGGGGATGGGAACGACGGAATTCCTGGCTCGCAAACACGGCATGAAGATCGTACGGCGCGAACGGATCCCCTTGGCGTTCGAGATGTTCTCGCGCGGTCTGCTGTCAGCTCCCGGCCGCAGCGGTTTCCGCAACCTCATCAAGAAGACGATACTCTACACACCGGGCGCCGTGGCCCTGATGCGCAGTCTCTACCGCTGGCGGCACCACGACAGCGTTTACAGCTCGGTGATCGTCCTGCAGCGGGACGATGCGCCGTCAGCCGGGAAGTAGCCCGGCATGACGGCCCGTTGAACAGGCATTACCGCGACCGACCTGACGACGGCCAAGCCGATCAGCGGGTGGCGGGGAGTGGTGCTGGCTCCGGTGCAGGGGCCGGCTGGGAAGGCTGAGCTGGCTCGGTGGTCGGGGCGGCGGCGGGTTCCGCGGCAGCGGCGGCCGGCTGGCAGGCCGGTACCGGCTCGCACACCACCTGGCACTTCTCGCCGCACTCGATTTCCTTCTTGATCAGCACCTTCTTGTAGTACAGGTTGCACGTCGGGCAGCAGTCGCAGTGCAAGTGCTTGCTCGGAGCATGCTCGCAGACGGGGACGCACTTCACCTCGTACACCGTCTTCTTGATCGGTTTCTTTTCCACCTTCGGGACGCAGATATGAGCCGGCTGCTGGCAGCATGGCTGCTGGCATCCCGCACCGTGGTGGTGGCCCGGCAGGTGGCCCGGCAGGTGGCCCGCCGCAACCGTTCCGCTGACAGCTGCCATGACCAGCAGCGACAAGGTGGCAAGTATCGTCTTCATTGAGCGTATCTCCCTCTCCGTTGCTCTTCGTATCGTGCTGACTGCCATAAATCCTGCAGACAGTTCCTTCCCGCTTACGCCGATCAGCAGACAAGCCGCCGCCTGATAGCCATGAACGGATTAAAAGTCATGTGCGAACCGGATACCCCAACCGTTAATCCAGCCGTCACCGGCATCGTTTTGCAAAGCTGCGTCCCGGTACGTCATCATGTAGTTCGCTTGAATCTTCATGTTCGGGTTCAGGAACCAGTTGATGCCGAACGTTCCATTGTGCAGAATCCCGCCGTTGATCAGATCGTCATTCAAATCGAGATAGTTGTAGCGAGCTCCAAGCTGCCAGGCCCCGAGCCCCGTCTGGGGTCCGTCCGTGGTTTTGACACGGAAGAAGTTCTCGCGCGGAGTCACTCGTTCGAAAACACCCGTCTTGCGGTTGTACTCGTCGTGCTCGCCGGTCAGAAAGTACAGCAGCTGGAGATAACCGCCATCGTACTGCAGGTTGTCAACAACAGGTCCCGCCAGAGCCGACTGCAGTTGAGCGTTGTGCAGATTACTCACCAGGTATTCCCCCTGCAGTGTCCAGGGTCCGCGCACCGCAGCCAGTTCGGCATTGATCCACTGCATATCGTCGCCGACGATCACGCCCGTATCCGCCGGGATCGGCCACACAGAGGCAATACCAGCTCGAATCGCGTCACGAGTCCGGAAACGGATCCGGCCGTCCACGTTCTTGGTCTGCTTGCCCGATACGCCGACGTGCAAAACCTCGGCTCCTTCGTTTTCGTAACGCAGCAGCCGAGTCAGACGCCCTACGACCGCGTAGTCGCCGTCTGTTGCATTGAACTCAAAGACGTTGTCCGTCGGTTTGAATAGACCCAGTGCCCAACAGCCCCTCTCCTCGCCGTAAGTATTCAGCAGCTGAATGCCGGGCTGGAAACCGTTGTAGGAGCCGCCGTAGAAGGAGTCCTGGTTATACGATCGTTCCATGAACGGGAGAAATCGGCTGCTGACGATGTGCTCAAAGCCAATCTGCTCCTTCTGATTGCCGATACGGATATTCCCCAGCCAGGGTGTATCCTTGATCGTCCACCACAGGTCCGTGAGAGCGGTCACTCCCGTATCAAACGGCCCGCTCCCCTGGTTGTTGCGAACGCGAATGGCATTCACAAAGTCGTACTCGGCTGCCCACTCAATCTGTTCGTACATCGTCCCGTCAACTCGCAGACGGGCGCGCCGAAAATCGACGCCGTCCTGATAGGGGACATTGATGTTGTCCTGGACGTTCTGATTGGCCGAGAACCAAGAAGTATCGAATTGCGTGCGGCCACCGACGTGAACGCGAAAATCCTTGTTCTTCGTCGACAGCTCCAGGCCGTTGTTCCATTTGGCCGTCATGGTCAGATCCGAGCCGACTTCGTAGCCTTCCTCTTTGGCTTTGTCTTTCTCTTCCTGCTCCTTCGCCTTCGCGGCCGCTTCCTTCTCTTCGAAATAGCGCTCAATCTCGGCCCGTATCTCCGCGTTGCCGGAGTCCGGCTCCTGCCACAATGTGGGAGCCGTAAGCGTCGGTGTCGTTGAGTCGGAGACTGCCGGCAATGAACGTATCTGCTGCTGTAGCCGAGCGTTCTCGGCCTCCAGGGCGGCGACCCGCTCGGCCAGTGCCTCCAGGCCCGGCACCGACTCCTGCGCCTCCGCAGTGGGAAGCCCGCAGCTCAACGCACCACAGAGCACCCACGCCGCGCCAAATCGCGCACCGAGACGCCCCCAAGATTCCCCGCAGAAAGCCCTCAGGCCATGGAACGATGTCATGCTTGGTCGGCCTCCATGCCGCTTCAAGTCGTAATCGATGAGCGTCGTTTCACCCGACGGTATATCAGGCAAATAAAACGCCAGAAGGTAGCAGTTGTTCTATCCAGCGGTCGGCCAGACCTTCCGTGTCCGGTAACCGCGGGTACGTAGTAGTCCATCGGAGTCGCCCCCCAAGGGGTTATATTAAGTTGCTTCAGACCGACCAGATCTCCGCCACAATTCGGCCACATAGCACCTACAGCCCCGACAACCGATACGCCCAGCACATGCTGTCACGGTGAACTCCCAGGTGCTAGCGACACAAACGCACAGCCAACCCGCACCGTCGGCATGACCGCCTTTTCCGGACCCGATGGCCCCGACGCTCGGCGAATCCCATCGACAGTCGGATGCGATTTGCGGCGATTGGCCAATCCTTGTCGCAAAATAGACAAACAAGTCATGCGTGGTCAGCAAGTTACGCCGCGGGGACGGACGAGCCGATTCGGCGGGGTCGTATCGAATGCGGTCCCGATCGGTTGCTTCCGAAAGGCCTGCCAGACGGACGCGGTAACAAGGACGCGGTAACAAGGACTGGAAATTGGACAGCGATCGTCCTCCCGTTATTCTGCTCGGACGCGGTATCACCGCTCTCGGGGCGCTGCGCGCACTCAGCCGGCGCCGCATTCCGACATTCACCGCTTGCGACGACCCGCTCGTTCCCCTCTCGCGCTACTACCGTCCGGCCGTGACTCGCTCAGGACGGACGTGGAAATGTGAACTCGGCCCGGTAGGCGAACAGATTCTGGCCGATCTCCCCTTCGATCGCGCCGTGCTGATTCCCTGCGCCGACGACTTCACCTTGTGGGCCTCGCAGCTCCCCGCACAACTCCGCAGCCGGTTTCTGACCAGCAGCCCCGATACGGCCGCCCTGGAAGTGCTGCAGGATAAACGGCTGTTCGCCGACCTGTGCGTCGAACTGCAGGTGCCCCATCCCCGCTGCTACCAGGTTGCCAGCCTGAATGATCTGGATCGCGTTCCGTTTGAGCAGATCGAACGGGCCTTTTTCAAACCGTCCAACAGCATTCCCTTCCTGGAGCGATTCAACTGCAAAGGGATGTGGGTCCACAGCCGCGATGAGGCTCGACAACTGTGGCAGATGATTGCCGACAGCAACCTCAGTGTGCTGGTTCAGGAGTACGTGACCGGAGGTGCCGACCAGCATTTCTTCATCGACGGATTCCGCGACCGCACGGGCACTGTCCGCGCCCGATTCGCGCGACAACGCATGCGGATCTATCCGCCTGACTTCGGCAACAGTTCCTACTGCATCAACATCCCAGTCGAACAGATCGCGGCCGCCTGGGATTCGCTCAACCGCATTCTCCAGCAGACCCGGTATCGGGGAATCTTCAGCGCCGAGTTCAAACGGGACGCCCGGACGGGCGAGTACAAGATCCTGGAAATCAACACACGAGTGTGGGTCTTTGTCGAGTTCGCCGCGAGGTGCGGAGTCGACGTTTGCTCGATGGCCTATCAAGATGCATTGGGCCTCCCAGTCGCCGACGCGGTCATCACCCGCCCCGGGGCTCGCTGCGCCAATGTCTATCTCGACTCAAAAACCATCACCAGCCTCCCGGCAGCCGATCGACCCGGCTGGCCCACCGTTCTGTGGCAATGGTTCACCTCGCACAAATCAGTCCTGGTGCTCGATGACATGCGTCCGTTTGTCGCCTGGTTGAGCGAACGGATTCAGTCGCGGCTGGGGCGACTTGGGAAGGGAACGTCGTGAACGGAGCCCAACTGCTCAGCCGCCTGCTGGCACAACTCGGCTTCCGACACGCCTTTGGCCTCCCCGGCACTCAGAACGCGCCGCTGTACAACGAACTCCGCCGCAGTCCTGTCCGGTTAATCCCGGCAACCCACGAACTGTCGGCCGGCTTCATGGCCCTCGGCTACGCGGCGACTTCGGGACGCCCCGCCCTGTTGACTCTAATCGGCGGACCCGGCATCAGTTTCGCCACCACGCCTTTGCTGGAAGCACTCCTCGATTCCATTCCCCTGCTGTGCATCGTCTGCTCGCGAGCACCCACGCCAGGCAAGAAATTTGGAGCTCAACAGATCGACCTGCAAGGCCTGGGACAGGCAACCTGCAAGGAAGTGATTTCGATTACCTCGCCGGATGAATTGATCTCGGGCATCCTCATGGCCCTCGCCGCGACCACGGCGGGTGAGCCCGGTCCGGTCCTGGCGGCCGTCGATACCGAACTGCTGACGCGTCCTGTAACTCCGAATCTGGTCAGCCAGCTCGACCAGATTGACCAGCTGTGGGCTCAGCAGCAGGAATCGCGGCGACGTGGGAGCCGGAATGGGGTCGAAGTGGCCGAAGAGCTCGTTTCGCGGATCGCTCCGCGAAGCAGAACGCTGGTCTTTGCCGGCCGCGGGACGCTCGCGGCCGCCCCCGGTCTGCGTCGATTGATTGAACACCATCAGTGGCCCGTCGTGACCACTTCGTCGGCCCGCGGCGTGATCCCCGAAGATCATCCTCTGTGTCTTCCCTGGGACCTGATCGAAGCCAACGTGGTCCAGCCCTGGGTCGATTCATTCGATCACGTGGTGGCCCTAGGGGTGAAGTTCAGCCACAACGGGTCGAAGGCCTTTCAGCTCCGGCTGGACCCGCAAAAGCTGCTGCACGTCGACTCCAGCCCACAGGCACTCAACGGCAACTACCCGGCCGCTTACACAGCACAGGCCGATGTACCCGGTGTGATCGCCGGATGGCTCGATCGGATCGGCCCTGCCGGTGCCGAGGATTCGTTGGAACACCACGAACTGAACATCTGGCGGTCACGATGTACGATTTCCACACCGGCTTCGCAATTGCCACGTGTCAGCGGAGTCACTCCGGCCACGCCTGCCGGATGGTTCCATGAACTGCGCAACCTGTTACCCCGTGACGGCATCCTGGTGCTCGATTCCGGTCAGCATCAAACACATGGGCGGAGCCACTATCGATCGTATGCGCCTGGCGGACTGTTGTTCCCGACCGGGCTGCAGTCGATGGGATTTGCCATTCCCGCCGCCATCGGAGCCCAACTGGCCGCACCCGAGCGTCCTGTTGTCGCGGTGCTCGGGGACGGAGGCCTGCGCATGTGCGGTCTGGATCTGCTGACAGCCCAGAGCGAACGGCTCCCGCTGCAGGTAGTCGTCTGGGATGACGGTCACTACGGATTGATACGGGTCCAGCAGCTCGACTATGACGGGAGCGAAGCGGGCGTTCGTCTGCCGCCGATGGATTACTGTCGCTGGTCCGAAGGCCTGCTGGTGGAATACATCGACTGCTCACAGGATCTTCGCCTGGCTTGGTCGAATCCTTTCGCTCGGCGGCAACCGCGTTTGCTGCATGTGACCGTTGGAGACACGCTGATCACACGAGCGGCTCGAACCAAGTCCCATCTGCGCGGCGCCGTGGGCCGATGGTGGCCGAAAGGCTGACCTGAGGCCGCTGCCGGGAACGCCACGGGCCGCACAATCGTTACGTCCGGCACGACTTTCCTCGACTGTGAGATCATTTCTTGTCCGCCGCCGGTGCCAGGCCGCGGCGCATCCTACACTTTCAGCGCCTCACTGGGCGGTCGGCAGAAGAGCCGCAGGCAAAACACTGTATGGGAAAATCGTCGATTCCGTCAGCACAGGAAGCCGGAAGTGATCACTCCAGACAAGAACATGAAACGTAAACGTCTGAGCGGATGGCGGACCAGGGGCGTTGCCCGTCGGGGAGCGGCCGTGGTCGAAGCGGCCATGTGCGTCCCCGTCGCCATGATCCTGCTGTTTGGCACGGTCGAACTGACTCGTGGTATCCACCTGCGACAATCGATGTCAGTGGCGGCTTACGAAGGTGGCCGAGCGGTGACGATGCCAGGGGCGAGCTCGGATTCCGTCCGCAGCAGCGTCGACCAGGTGATGGCCGACCGAGGTGTGACCGAATACACCGTTGCCATCTCACCGGCCGACGTGGCTACTACGGGCCGAGGTGAGCTGGTGACAGTCAGCGTAGCGGTCCCGGCACGCAGCAACGCGATAGTCCCGCTGGAATACTTCACCGGGCGCACGGCCAACCTGAACTGCAGCGTAACTGTGATGAAAGAGTTCTAAGGTTCGAGGATCACTCTCCAACGCCCGGCCATCAGCTGAACAGGCCCCAGGCGGCTCAGAGTGAATTGATCGGCCACATCGTCGAAAAATGTGAATTTGTCTATCTGTCTGGAGTCCGCAACATGAGCTATCCGGTATCGAGAGTCCGCAGGGCCGGTCGTCCGCGCCGCCGAGGCGCCGTGATGGTGATCTTCGCTTTCGCGATGATTCTGTTCCTGCTGATGGCGATGGTTGCAATCAACGTGGCTTACATGGAGCTGATCCGTATTCAGCTGCGGACAGCGACCGATTTCGCCGCCAAGGCGGGGGCCCGCAAACTGGCCCTCACCGGCGATCAATCCGCGGCCGTCCACGCCGCTCTGGAAGTGGCAGCCTCGAACCGCGTAGCTGGTCGCCCGCTGGTTCTGCCCGAGAGCGCGGTCGAACTGGGACGAGCGGCCAGGACCAGCGACGGACACTACAACTTCGAAGTCGACAATACGTCGCCGAATGCCTGTCGAGTAATTGCCAGCCGTTCGGGAGTTGACGCCGTCGATTTGCCATTGACCGACAAGATGTTTGCTCCGACTCAAGAAGCGATTGCGGCCCAGATCGATCGCGACATCGCCCTCGTGCTCGACCGATCTGGCTCAATGGTCTACACCAACGAAACGACCGGCGCGGCCAGTGGCTGGCGCAACGGCGCGCCGGCTCCCGATACCACTCGGTGGTACAGCGTGGCGGTCGCGTCGAAAGACTTTCTGAACATGCTGCAGAACACGCCGCTGGACGAAAAGGTCAGCCTGGTCACGTTTGCGTCAACCGCCCGCCTGGATCACGATCTCACGTTCAATTACGACCAGATCCGAACGTCGATCGATGCCATCACGAACCGGTTCATCGACGGGTCGACGAACATTTCGGGCGGCATTGACGTGGGCCGGCAGACTCTGCGGGACCGCGGCCTCCATCGCGGCTCGGCCGAACAGACGATCGTCATCATGACCGACGGCTTCCACAACACGGGCACGATGACGGTCCGCGACGCCGCGACGATCGCCGCCGGCCAGCGGATCACGATTCACACGATTACTTATGGTCGTGAAGCCGATGGGACCACGATGCGGGAGGTGGCCGAGATCGGCAACGGCCAGTACTGGCACGCTCCCGATCGAGCCTCGCTGCAAGCCATATTCCAGCGAATCGCCGACAACTCACCGACCCTGTTGATCAAGTAAGATGTTCCAGCAAAGGGAATATGACATGGACCGGAAGAATTCAATTCGACGCGGAACTACGGCCGTGGAGTTTGCGCTGGCCTCACCACTGATCTTTTTCCTGCTGTTCGGCGCCGTGGAGCTGGCTCGAATCCAGTTCATCAGGCATGCGGCCGAGAACGCCGCGTATGAAGCCGCACGCTACTCGATTACTCCGGGCGCTACGGCGACCACTACTCGTGACCACGCGGTCGATTTCATGACGCGAGTCTCCGCCCGCGACGCCACCGCTGAAGTCACGCCGGCGACCCTGACGGACTCGACCACCGAGGTCACCGTGACCGTCAACGTCCCGCTCGACCGCAACTGCTGGATCAGCCCCCGCTTTTCCCCCGGCTACATCGTCTCGGCCAGCTCCACGCTCAAGACCGAACGCTACCGGCCCTAATCCAGTCCCTCGCCTCAACCTGGCAACTCAAGCCCGGGAAAGTCAGACCATCACCTCTGGGCAATCGTTTTCGTGATCGTATTTGCCCAATCGTACCCAGATGTTGCGGGCGGCAACGGTCGATTCTCGACTTCGTACAATCTCACAGTCTCTTCAACAATCTGGCAAAGCTCGGCAAAAACTGATTTCTCGTCGTCCCAGCCAAAGGCTTGGCATACCCAGCCCGAATGGGTTAAGCTGCGCTAGGAAGTGCGTGGCATTCCGCCCGGTGACTGGTCGCCCGGTGACTGGCCGCCGGAAGACGCCCCGTCACGCCCACCGTCCCCCGCACTGGCCCACCTTGCAGGCGATCTGGTATATGGCGACCCGGTATATGGCGAAATGTCAGCCGATTGCTGAGAGTCAAAGTCAGGTTGGCAAACGCCGCATCCCGTCGCGGTCGACCGCCCCTGTTCTAGCCCGAAACCGCTGGGCTTTTTCCCGACTGCTGGCCATCTCCCTGCTGGCCATTTACCTGTTGACGGCCGCACCGCAGATCGGCGCCCAGCCCCCGTCGGCCACGCAGTCCGAGGCTCAGTTGCACACGCAGGCCGCACTGCAGCGTGCGTTGGCCGGCGATCCGACCCAGCAGTTGATCCTGCTGCGCGAAGTGATCCAGAAGTGGCCCGACTACGCTCCTGCGCGCTGGCAGCTCGGTCAGCTCCGCCAGGACAATCGTTGGCGACCGGTCGCCGAGGCCGCTCAGGCCAACGTCTGGAACATTCCCCTGGCTCAGTATCTCCAGCGACGCGACCAGATGCAGAATCCGGGCGATGAATTGGCACTGGGCCTGTGGTGCCGAGATGCGAAGATGCCGGACCGAGCACAGCTGCATCTCGAACAAGTTGTCACGCATCCCGACAGCACTCCTGCTGAGCGAGACGCGGCAGCCAAGGCGCTTGATATCCGGCCCGTCGACGGACTCCTGCTGACAGCTCAGCAGGCTGAGGAGTACCAGCAGGTCAAGCAGGAACTGAATGCTGCGGCGGCCAAGTGGCTGCCACAGCTCTATGGCTGGCAGGAGCGGCTGCGGAGCGGTCGGACTCGACAGACTCGGATCGCCCTGGAAGAAATTTCGCAGGTCACCGACGAGGATCTCTGGACGGCCGTGCTGCTGATGGGTCCCGATCTGGGCGATGAACTGGCCGCCGCGCTCCTGCCGCCGCTCTTGAAATCAGATACCGTGACGCGGACCCGTGTCCTGGCCGAAATCGCCTCATCCCCCCGCGCTGGTGCGCTGAGAGCACAAGCGATCAAGGCGCTCCGTGATCGCCCGATGGAGGAATACGTCCCCTACCTGCTCGACAAAATCGAATCGCCGGTAACGGCCCGCTTCCGCATCTACCACGACGCGGTCGGTAATGTCCGCTATCTGCACGATATTCTGCAGAACGACAAGGACGAGAGTCGTGTCGTGCAGATCGACAGCCCGATCGCACCCCATCAGGTCGTCCCGCTGACAATTCCCCAGCGTACGGCCGATGGTCGAGTGGTGGCCGGTTCGCGGTTGTTCGACATGTCTCCCGATTATGGCACAGGTGTCATCAACGGCATCGTGCTCGCCTCTCAGGCCGCGGCCCGACAGCAGCAGGCAGTCGCCAACAACGCTTCCATCCAGGAACAGAATGCGCCGGTCTTCGAGACGCTGGAGGGAACGAGCGGGGTGTTGCTGCAGCGTCGTCCGGAAGACTGGCACGCTTGGTGGGATCACCAGAACCTCGTCACGGTCAGTCCGCAGAACAAGCCCGTCCGGTATGCCTATCTGAACGCCCGATCGGGCGATCTGCAGTTCAAACCGTTTGCCGCGACGCCGTTCCGGCATACCTGGCTCTCCGCCGACACGCCCGTGTGGACCGAAACCGGACGACGACCGATCAGTCAGATCCGACGCGGCGATAAGGTACTGGCCCAGGATGTCGCCAGCGGTCAGATCGACTGGAAAGTTGTGCGGCACGTGTCGGCCAAATCGGCTGACCAGTTTTCTGGCTGGGGAACGGGGGATCGACATATCGCCGCTTCGGCCGGGGTCCTCTTCTGGGTCGCCGGCCAGGGCTGGGTCCCCTTCGGCAAACTCCAGCCCGACCAGCCGATCTATGGGCTGACCGGTTTGACGCCTTTCACTCCAGCTCAACTCGACGCCGCCCCATCTGCCGGATACCACTTGGTCGTGGATGACTACGGCACGTTCTTCGTCGGCCCGCACCAGCTGCTGGTCCACGACGACCAGGCCGCCGAACCGGTGAAGGTCGCGCTGCCCGGTCTTCAGCGTTAACATCTTCAGCGTTAGAATGTCTCCCGGATGACACTCAACAACGTGCAACGACGCTGGTTGATGATTGCCGCGGTGGCCGGTGCCATGGCGGTGGCCCTGGGTGCGATCGGCGCCCATGCGCTCGAACCGTGGCTGGCGCGTCAGTCGGGTGTGACGGCCGAGCAGGCCGCACGTCGACTGGAGAACTTCAAGCTGGGAGCGCATTACCAGTTGTTGCACGCCCTGGCTCTGCTCGGTTCCGTGCCGATCCTCTCCAGCCGCACTGCCTGGCCGCGCTGGCTGTGGCTGGCCGGAATACTCCTCTTCAGCGGCGGTCTGTACGGCTATGGCGTGACCGGCGCTACCCAGTTTGTCCACGTCGTCCCGGTGGGCGGCATGTCGCTGATCGCCGGCTGGATTGCGCTGGCAATTACCGGCTATTTCGACCGGTAGCACCTACCTCCCGGCCGACACGAACGCGGCGTCGGCTGACTCGGCCGCCAGACTCCCCGTCCAGCGGCTCAGGAAATCAAGCACGTCGGCCGAATCGACGTCCCCGTCACCGTCCAGATCGCCCGAGGTCAGCGACATGCCGGGCAACGGCTCTTCCGACGCACCCGTGTACGAACTCACCAGATCCAGCAAGTCACTCGAATCGACGTCGCTGTCAAAGTCAAAATCGCCGGGATGGACGACCGTCAGGTTCTCCGTCAGCGTGTCCCCCATCTGACCGTCACCGTTGCCATCAAGGACTTGGCCGAGCGACTCGCCGTCCAATCTCAGCTCATACTGCCCGACGCCCACATTGAGCTCGGTCAGATCCCATTCAGCCGTCAACTGTTGACCGTCCCAAGTCATCGACGCTGCGCTCAGATCGACGGCTCGGCCCGTCCGGCCTTCGACCAGCTTCAACGCGCGACTGGTCAGCAAATGACTGATGTCGCGAGAAAACTTCACGCGAATCGACTGTAGCCGGTCGATGGCCATGCCGCCTTCGTTCGCCGTGACGTCGACTACGCCAACGGCATCCTGGCCGACATAGACCTTGACGGTGGCGCGGTCAGTTCCGCCCCATGGGTCGACCACCGTGTAGTCGAAGGAATCCAGACCCTGAAAACCGTCGGCAGGAACATACAGCAACTGGCGTCCATCCTCCGAGATTGTGACCTGGCCATGGCCGGCCGACGTCACCTGCTGAATCTTCAAGTTATTGTAGATCGGCATCCAGATCCCCGGACGCATGAAATCAGCCGACATGCCCTGCGAATCAAGAGCGTCCGCCGTAGCCACCGGACCGCCATCGGCCGTCCGATACAGAATCGGATAGTCCCAACCGAACTCACCCCGATCGTTACTCAACACATTCAGCGCCGTCTTTTCCGCTCCGCGCGGCAAGGTATACGCGTCATCAACCGCATCCGGTAACGCGTGTACCTGAACAGTCACTGTCCCGCGGTCGAGCCCTCCGATCGGATGCGAGACTGAGTAATAGAACTGGTCAGTTCCGGTGAACCCTTGTGGCGGAACGTATTTCACCGTCCCGTCATCCAGCAGCGTCACCACGCCCCCCGCCCGTGAAGCTGTCACCCCCAGCAACTTGAGGTTGGTCCCTGCCACCGGCGATGAATCGTTCTTCAGCACGGGGATCACCACCGAGGCACCAGCCACACTCATGTCAGCCCAATCATCCACGGCCATCTGGCCCGTGTAGATCGTCCCCTTCACATCGTCGGGTTTGAGTAGATCGGTCGCCGTCACCTGCTGATCGGCTACGGCGAACAGCACTTCCTCGATCCGAACACCCCGACGGCTATTGGTATCCTGCTCGACGTTGCCCAGCAACATCAGGCTGTTCTCGGCCTCCGTAGCCGTCGGATCGACACGGTAGACCTTCAACTGATTGATATACGCCCCCGCGGCTCCCGTCCCGTCGTTCGGCAGATATCCCTGCAAGGGCAACGTCAAGATGCCGTGCTGATCGAAAAAGCTGATCGCGTGGTGATCCCACAACGCTTCGGAGCTGGCCCAATTCAAACGAGTAATCACGTCGCGATCGACTTCCACGGGTCGGCTCAGGTTCGACACGTTGAACAGCGTGATGATTGGCTGCTGAATGCTTCCGTTGGTCGGATCGACGTCCCGACCGATCCCCACCAGGTAGTCCCGGCCGACCGGCTGCAGATAGTTGGAGAATCCGGGAATCTTCAATTCACCCGCCACACGCGGCTCTTCCGGAACACTCAAGTCGATAGCGTACAGCGGATCGATGCGACGGAACGTCACCAGAAACGCTCGATCACCCATAAATCTGGCCGAGAAGATCGACTCATTCAGCGCCAAGTTGCCGACGTGCCCGACGACATTCAGACGGCCCGCTTGTTCCTGTAGAACATAAATGTGGTTGGTGCTCGGTGAATTCCACTGATCGACGGTCGTCGCTACTCGCAGGTAACCCTGATATTCGTCGACCGAAAACTGATTCAACACACGCCCTGACACCTTGCCGGTCGCCCCCAGAGCCACCTTACCGGTCTGCGCGTCGATATCGAATCGCAAGATCTCCGTCGATTGCGACCAGCCATTGGTGTTCGGAATCCAGGACGAATCCAACCGCAGCAGATAGTAGTGCTCAGGCGTGACATAATTCACGACGTTCCAGCCCCCCGTGTCGACCGAGACCGATCCGAGGATGCTGGGCGTTGCCCCTGCCACGTCGATCACCGCCAAACTGCTGAAACTCTGAAATCCGCGGGCCGATGACGACTTGTAAATCGCCTCCGCCACTTGACTCTGCTCCTCCCCACCAGCCAACTGCACCGCGTACTCGGGAAGCATCTGCTGGACGCCCCCGTCGCGCAGACGTTGCCAGTAAGCGTCGGCGTCCTCATAAACGCATTCCCCCGAATCGTCGCACGTTGAATTCAGCTCGGGCAGATTCAGCCATTGGTCGGACATCAGATACAGACGCCCACCCACCAGCCTGGAACCGGTCAACTGCCCCGAGTAACCTATCTCGGCCAGCTCCTTCGGTTCGGCCGGATTCGAAACGTCAAACACCAACACTCGAGGACGCTCGGCCAGCGCATGTTCGGGGGCGAACCGCCAGTTGTCGTACCCGGAGCTCTCCAGCACCACCAGCCGCCCCTCGGTCAGATAGATCGACTGGCTGTACCCGTCCAGCTCAATTCGCGCGACGATCTTCATCAGCGATGGATCGGCCGTGTCAACCACCACCACTTCCCGTCCGCTGGCCCGATAGAGATACCGTCCGTCCGTTTTCACCAGATCCGCTTCGTCCACACCGGCCACCTGCACGTTGGTGTTCGAGTAGTCGATCTTGTTGTCAGCCTGAGGCCCCATCGTGTCGGTCGGGCTGAGGACATTCACAACACCCGAACTGTCCCGCCAGAAAATGGGCGACCAGGCCGACTGCTGATAATGGACGCCAAACTGGTAAGCAAACCGCCGCGCTGATTCCTCGATGGCAACCTGCTGCAGCTCGAGCGACGAATAGACCGCCCGTCCCGCCGCATCGGTAAACGGAGCGGCTACTTCCAGTTTGACCAGCCCTTCGTCCCGGGTTCCGTCGGGCAACGTCACCCCATACTTCAAACTGTCAACACCGCTGAATCCGGCCGCCGGACGATACTCGATCTTCAACCCGTCTCCGCTGACTCGCGCAGCCCCGCCACTACTGGGGACCGAGACCGAATCGATCTTCGCCCCCAGCTTGGCCAACACCTCCAGCGACCAACGCGGACTGGCGACACTACCGGTTGTTCCCTGGGAACCGGCGTACGGTACCCCGCCGAGCGTCAGCCAGAAATCGTTCCCCAATACCTCCACCGACCCCCAATCGGATCCCGGATCGACACGCTGATAGTCGTCGACAGCCAAAATCGCTCGACTGGTCTGGACCGTCACCAGCCCGTCGTGGATCACCCCCAGAGAATCACGTACGCGATACTGAAAACTCGCCCCCCCCAGATAGTCCGGCGATCCCGTAAAGTAAACAAACTTGCCGTCAGTCCGCACCGCACCCGCCTCGGGCTGCGACACCTCCAGAATCACCGGCACTTCGGTCGACAGATGTTGATCGTTGGCCAGTACATCCAGTTGATAATCGCGCGACGTGCTGGGTATCGAGCCAAAATAGTCGTTGTATGCCTCGTATCGACTGGCGACCGTCACCGTCACCATGGCGCGAGAAGCCTGTTGCGTCTGAGCATCCAGAATCGTGTAGGAAAACGAATCGATCCCGCGGTAATCGGCCTGCGGAACGTACCAGATCGAGCGGCCGTCCGCCGCGATCGACAACTTGCCGTCACCGGTCGAGCCCCACCAGTCGGAAATCTGCTGGACTGAACTGATACGAGCCGACTGGGCGTACAGATCATTGGCCATCACCGCCAACGCCACACCGCCGCTGTTCGCTTCGACCTCCAGCTTGTCAGGGACAGCCTGCAACCATGTGTCGGCCTCGCCCGCATACTGCAGCGATCCGGAGACCGACCAGGCCGCTCCGTCCAACACCTCACGCCGCTCCAGCGACTCGGCCCACATCATCCGCGGACCGCGGACGAAATCCCGACGACGTCCTGGCCGAGTACGCCCCTCGTTCCGTCCAGTTCCTCGAGCCGTCCGACGGCCGACGACATCCCGCGCAATCTGCTGAATCGATAGCTCTGTCATCTGTTCCTCCTCCTTACGCCCGCTTCCATCTTAACGCAGGCCCGTCGGGCCAGCCAAGCAAGTGAGTCCCACTCACCCGCTCGACACTGCGGTTCCTCCACCCGACCTAAGAACGTCACGCCATTTCCCGGCCACCTCTCAGCACCACTCGCCAGCAGCCATCCGTGCCAGCATCCTGGCCTTTAAACTCGTTATTCTGGCCTTTGGACTCGTTGTGATATCCATTCTAGGGGGGGTACTGAGGAGATTTCCGCGCCGGAGGCGACCAAGACAGGGGGGCCGGGACGCCGCTGAGCTGGATGGCTGTGCGATCCGGCACAATGTCGTCAGGATTCGGCACAACCGCTCACTCACTCGCACTCAGTCGGCCCAGCACGCCGCAGTTCATGGCCCCTCCCTAAGTGAGTCAACTGACACAAAGGGGACACAAGACTCGAAAAATCCACCTTTTACTTCACCACTGCGTCACGTGGCCGGTTGGTCGAACATCGTTGGCGATTTGTGGCATGTGATTTGCAATAAGAATCTTCACGTGAGGCTGATCTCCTGAGCCGTAAACAAGTGGTTCGGTAGGTTTGTCTCTAAGCCATCTGGAATTGGCCTCCCGACCCGTGGACCACACCCAGCACCCACATTGGTTCAAGGCCATCGGGAGGTCTCCAGATGGTTTTTTTTTGCCCTCACGCAAACTGCGAGAAGGCGTGGTAGAGTCAGGCTTGACGAAGGATGCTGAGTCGTTGAGTGACCGGCAAGAGACTTCGAAACACAGCAATTGAGACACCATCATGGCCGACGACTATCTGTTTGAAAATCTGCGACGCGAGATGGTGCACGATCAGTTGGCTGAGCGTGGGATCCGCGACCGCCGCGTGCTGCAAGCGATGACGACGGTACCGCGTGAGGCATTCGTCTCGCCCGAATGGGCCGAAGCCGCTTATGCTGACAGTCCCTTGCCGATCCCCGCGGGCCAGACCATTTCGCAACCCTACACCGTGGCCTTCATGTGTGAGGCGGCCGGTTTGCAGGGCGGGGAGAAGGTTCTCGAAGTCGGGACGGGATCTGGCTATGGAGCGGCGGTGCTGAGCTTGCTGGCCGCTCAGGTCCACACGATTGAGCGGATCCCCGAGCTGAGTGCGACGGCGGCCGAACGGCTGCAGCGTCTCGGCATGCGCAACGTCACCTGCCACGTAGGCGACGGCACGTTGGGCTTGCCCGCCGAAGCTCCCTTCGACGCGATCATCGTCACCGCCGCGCCGGCCGAGTTGCCCGGCAGTTATGGTCGGCAACTTTTGCCGGGAGGCCGGATCATTATTCCCGTCGGCCGCACAGGCCTCGACCAGCAGATGTTTCGGTATACTTTGACGGACGACGGTCTGGTGACCGAACGACTGGGGGCTTTTGCGTTTGTCCCGTTGATCGGTTCCGGGGTCAGCTAGGCGAAGTCCGTCCGCGACGCGGAGGGCCAGGTCGACCGCAAGCCGGCAAGTCGGAGAGACACGAGGAGCAGAATCATGGTCCAGCGCATTTTGTGTCCGGTGGATTTTTCAGATCGTTCCCGCGAATCACTCAAGTACGCCGCCGGGCTGGCTCACAGCCTGCATGCCAAACTGGTGCTGCTCCACGCCTTCGACCTCCCCGCGACGCTTGACTTGGCCGGTCAGACCACGCCGCTCGACCCCGCCTTGCGACCGCAGCTCGACGAATGGGCCGGTGCCCAAGGTGAATTGACGGCCGAAGTCATTCTGCATGCCGGGCATCCCGGAGAAGTCATCTGCTGGGTCGCTCAGGATCGCAAATGCGACCTGATCGTGATGGGGACGCACGGCCGCACCGGCCTCCTCAGGACGCTCCTGGGGAGCACTGCCGAACATGTCCTCCGCCACGCCCGCTGCCCCGTGCTGACGATCCGCGAGATCTCGCCTCACGAGCCACCCTTGGCCGAGCCGATGGTGCTGCCGCTGAACGCCCCCCGGTTCATGTAACCGTGGCCCCTCGCGCTGAACTATAATGGGCCCCAGGGTAAATCCGGGGCCTGTGATATTTCACGCGCCGCGCGTCGCAACGGACGGTGGGAACTTCGTGAGCAACCGTATGGGACGAACTTCGGCAACACGCGGGGTCTGGCGAATCGTCCGGGCGTCCATCCTCGGTGGACTGACCGTCGCTTCGATCTCAATCACGGGCGACGCCGTACGTGGCCAAAGCCCTGCGCCCTCCGCCGTCGCTCCTGACCACCCGCAGCGAATGCGAGCCAGCCTGGAACTCTACCGGCAGCAGGTCCGCCCGATCCTGGTTCAGCACTGCGCCCGCTGCCATTCGGGTGACGAACCGAAAGGGGACGTCGATCTCAACACGCGCGAATCGCTCCTCAAAAGCGGCCACGTCGGCCAATCAGCCGAGGCGAGTCATCTGATGGAGGTGATTCGGCACACGGCAGAGCCCCACATGCCCCACCGAGCGGCGAAGCTGGCCGACGAACAGATTGCCGCCATCGCCCAGTGGATCGATCTGGGAGCCGCCTACGATGGACCGCTCGTCGGAGCCGATTCGGAAAACACTTCACACTCCGCCGCTTCAGCCGTAACCGATGCTCAGCGTCAGTTCTGGTCGTTCCAGCGCCTGGCCGACGTGGAGCCACCCACGCTCGATTCGCTTGATCCAGCCGCTGCCGCCTGGTGTCGTAATCCTGTAGATCAGTTCGTGCGTTTGGCTCAGCAACAACATGGCCTGACGCCGAACCAGCCGATCGATCGTGCAAGATTGATTCGACGAGTTTATTTCGATTTGCTGGGGCTCCCTCCCACACCTGCCGAAATCGACAAGTTCGTGAACGACAAGCATCCGCAGGCCTACGAACGGCTCCTCGACCGCTTGCTCGATTCACCTCACTACGGCGAACGTTGGGCTCGTCACTGGATGGACGTGGCCCGATTCGGGGAAAGCTGCGGATTCGAACACGACGACGATCGTCGCTTTGCCTATCACTATCGCGATTTCCTGATCCGGGCCTTCCAGACCGACCTGCCGTACGACCAGTTCGTGCAATGGCAGATCGCCGGTGACGAACTGGCTCCGGACGAACCTCAAGCATGGATGGCGACGGGCTTCCTCAGCGCCGGCGTCTTCCCCACGCAGATTACCGAATCGGAATTCGAGCGAGTTCGGTACGATGAACTCGACGATATGGTCTCGACCACGGGCGTCGCCTTTCTGGGCCTGAGCGTCGGTTGCGCCCGATGCCACGACCACAAGTTCGATCCGATTCCCAGCCTCGACTACTATCGGCTGACCGCCAACTTCGCCACGACGATCCGCAGTGAGATTGACCTGACGCTGAATCCAGCCGCTGAGCCGACGAAGGTCCAGGTCGCCAGCGAGAATGTGCCGCACGTCTTCAACCACGCCGACGGCCGCGGCTATCCGCACTTTTACGAACAGGTCTTCCATCTGAAGCGGGGCGATGCCAATCAGAAGGGCGAAGCTGTCTCGCCGGGCTTCCTGCAAGTCCTCACCGCGCCAGGTCACGAGTCGTCGGACGAGTGGCGTCAACCGCCGCCCGACTGGACCCGCACGCGGTACCAGCGAGCCGCATTGGCCCAATGGATGACCGACCCTGAGCACGGAGCTGGCCATCTGGCGGCGCGAGTGATGGTGAATCGGCTCTGGCAACACCATTTCGGGCGAGGCATCGTCGGCACTCCTAACGATTTCGGGCTGCAAGGCGACCGCCCGTCTCACCCGGAACTGCTCGATTGGCTCGCCCGACAACTGATCAAAGGCGGCTGGCGCTTGAAGCCGCTGCACAAGCTGATCATGACCAGCAGCACGTACCTGCAGGACACGACGGCCGATCCGGCTCGATTGGAAGTCGATCCGCAAAACCGATTCCTCTGGCGCCAATCGCCGCGGCGTCTGGACGGCGAAGTGATTCGCGATTCGATGCTGGCCGTCTCCGGCTTGCTGGATCGGACCCCCTTTGGACCCGGATCGCTCGATCCCGCCATGCAGCGACGGAGCGTTTACTTTTTTGTGAAACGCAGCCAGTTGGCCCCGAGCATGATGTTGTTTGACTGGCCCGAGCATCTGGTCAGCCAGGGTGAGCGAAGTTCGACGACCACCGCCCCGCAGGCACTCTTCTTTATGAACAGCCCGCAGGCCCGGCGCTGTGCGGATGCGTTGGCGACACGGGCCATGCAAGGAGTGAACCAGCAGGGCGTGAAGGAAGATCAGCCGGAGTTCGTCGAGAAGTGGTTCACGGCCGTCGTGCAACTGGCGCTGGGTCGACCGGCCCGCGACGACGAAGTCTCGGCCGCGCGAAATTTTCTGCAGCGACAGACCGAGATCCATCGTATGACGCAGCCCGATCAGGCCGCTCA
This sequence comes from Pirellulales bacterium, assembly GCA_046349895.1. Taxonomy (GTDB): domain Bacteria; phylum Planctomycetota; class Planctomycetia; order Pirellulales; family Pirellulaceae; genus JAXMBJ01. The sequence continues at coordinate 1,123,848 of JAXMBJ010000006.1, forward strand.
ACTGGCTCGTGTGGACCTGTGCCAGACGGTGTTGAGCATGAACGAATTCAGTTTTCAGCCTTAAGCGGCGGAGCTACGAACTCATGTCGGACCGAAAACATAGCCCCATGCCCCGTTCCGAGTCTGCCGGCGAATTGGCTGCTGAACCGAACCAGCTGGTCCGTCGCTGGGGTCGCCGTGAGCTGTTGCATCGAGCGGGGTGCGGTTTTGGCGTTATTGGTCTGGCGGGATTGCTGCAAGACGAACGGCTGCTGACCGCCGGTCACGCCGCACCGATTGCCGGCGTTGCTGCCGCCAGCGGCGATCCGATGGCCGAACGACCGCCCCATTTCCCGCCACGGGCGACACGGGTCATCTGGATCTTCGTCAATGGTGGACCCAGCCAGGTTGATACGTGGGACTACAAACCGGCCCTGGCCCAATGGAACGGCAAGCCGATACGCGATTTCGATCCGACGTTTCAGAATACGACCGGCTTCTTCAAGGACTCGGTCGGCGGCTTGATGCCCAGCCCGTTTCGGTTCGAACCGCAGGGCGAATGCGGGAAGCCAGTATCGCAGATCTTTCCGTATCTTGGCCGGCACGTCGACAAGATGGCCTTCGTCCATTCGGGCTTTTCCGAATCCAACAACCATTCACCCGCACTCTTCATGATGAACTGCGGCCTGCCCCGCATGGGCTTCCCGTGCGTCGGAGCGTGGGTGGCTTACGGACTGGGGAGCGTCAGTCGCGATCTGCCGGGGTTTATCGTGATGAGTGACCCGAAGGGGCGCGGCTTGCCGAAGGGCCACGCGGGGAACTGGAGTTCCGGTTTTTTGCCCGGCGTCTTTCAGGGAACGCATCTCAGACCGGAAGGACCGCCGATCGACAACCTGTCGCGTCCGGCCGAGGTGAGCGATCTGGCACAGCGGAGTCAGCTCGATCTGCTCCGGCAACTCAACACGGGTCCGGCCAGCGACGCCGCGGCTGAATCGGAACTACTGGCTCGCATGGAATCGTTCGAGCTGGCGTATCGCATGGAGTCGGCCGCTCCAGAGGTCCTCGATCTGGCACAAGAGCCGGCTCATATTCATCAGCTCTATGGTGTCGGCCGGCCGGAATGCGATCACTTCGCGCGACAGTGCCTGATGGCGAGGCGATTGGTCGAGCGGGGCGTGCGGTTCGTGCAGATTTATAGTGGCGGCATGGACAACGATCGATCTTGGGACGGCCACGTCGACATCCAGGGGAACCATACGCAGTTCGCCGGTGAGACCGATCAGCCAGTCGCCGGACTGCTGTCGGATCTCCAGCAGCGCGGGATGCTCGACGACACGTTGGTTATCTGGTGTGGGGAGTTCGGTCGCCTGCCGATCGCTCAGACAGGTGGCAAGCCGGGGCGTGATCACAACCCACACTGTTTCACGGCGTGGCTGGCCGGTGGCGGCGTGCGTGGCGGGGTCAGCTACGGCGAGTCGGATGAGGTGGGCTACAAGGCGGCCGTGAATCGCGTTCACGTGAACGACCTGCACGCCACGATCCTGCACCTGCTGGGTCTCGACCACACGCGATTGACTTATCGCTACAACGGTCGCGATTTCCGGCTGACCGATGTGGCCGGCGAAGTCATCACGCCCATTCTGGCCTGACAAAATCGCCGGCCGTAGAGTCCGGGGTGCGGTCTGGTTCACGTGAAGATCGGCGCAATAAAAAACCGCCTCATCGGCGGTCGCTCTTCTCAGTTCTTTCCGGCTCAGCCCTCCGGGCCCCGCGCCTGCTGCCGATCGCTGATTCCCCACTGGCAGGATGTTGCCGGCCTTCTTTAGCACCCACGCGCCGGCACTGGATTGAACGCGAACTCGGCTTTCACACGAGGCCCGTCAGCCACGACGCGGTCTCATACACCAAGTCACCTACCCTCCTTCCCGAACCGATCTTGCCATTCGGCGGGCGACTCGCCCCGCCTGACTTCCTTGCCTCCTCGCTCCTCCACTATTTCTACGCAGCCGACAGGCCCTTGGTTCGCTCGGATTGGACACCATCCCACCGAACGATTATCATGGTCCCGGGAACCGGAATGGGGGCTTCCGTTAAGTTGCCTCTTGCTTGCATTGCCGCCGGAGTCAGTCATGGCATGCCGACTTCTCGCCGCCGGGTTCATCCTGATGGGAACTCTTGTCTGGTGCGAGCTGGCTCACTCGCAATCGTCCCCCTCCGACCGTGAATGGACGGTGAATTCCCCGCAGGGGCAGACGAAGTTCAACGGGCATCCCAGCCAACTCAAGGCCGGCAAGCTGACCTTTACCGACAACTCAGGTCCCGAGCGTGTCGTCGCTTTGAATGATATCCCGGACGACGACCGCAAGGAGGCTTTGGCAAGTGTGGTGGGGAGCGGTGTGGTGGTGATCTACACCAAGGATGTGCTGGGAGAAGACCAGAGTTTCGGCAGCGGATTCGTATTTCATAAATCGGGGCTGATCTTGACCAACTACCACGTCATCTCCGGGGCGGGCGAGATCTTCGTGGAGTTTCGGGACGCCGCCGAGCGGAAGAAGGCCGAGTGCCTGGCCGTCGACCGTTTGAACGACGTGGCGGTGATCCGAGTCGAGCAGTTGCCTGGGGAGACGCACGTTCTGCAGCTGAAAGCGAAACACACGCCCAAACCGGGCGACGATGTCTGGACGGTTGGCCACCCCAACCAGCTCAAGAACACGACCAGTTGGGGCGACGTCAACGCTTATCGCAGCACAAAGGATTTGCCGAAGGAACTGAAGTCGGTCCTGCGTGCCCCCGATGCCACTCGCTGGATCCAGACCGACGCCGTGATCACTCATGGCAGCAGCGGCAGCCCGCTGTTGAACTCCGAAGGCCAAGTCATCGGCATGAACACGTTTGTGTTCGGGGAACAGATCGGGTTTGCGTTGCAGGTCAGTCATGCGTCGGCCAGCTACCAGGAAGCCAAGAAGGGTCAGCCGATGCCCCTGCCGATTGAACCGGGTGAGAACGAACCCAACCTGGCGTCGCTCAGCCGTGAAATGGCCCCGATCGTGCAATCGCTGCGACAGTCGAGCGAACGGCTGACGACGAGCGGTCTGCCGCGAGCCGAAATGGAGTCGCAGGCCGAGCAGCTGCGAGCGAAGTTCCGCCAGGATTTTCTGGCGGTAGTCAAGGCTGAACCGAAAAGCTGGGCCGCCTTTCAAGGAGCCTACTTCATTCTGAACAGCCTGGCGGATGAGACACCTCAGAGCCTTGCGGATTGTGCGGCCGCGCGGCAGGTAGTTCTCGACCATCATCTAAATCGCGAAGATATGACTCAGATTTTGCGCGCCGTGATGGAGCACGGCGATGAAGACGCGCTGAAGTTCTGCAGGGAGGTCAAGGAGCGGAGCACGATCCGAGAGATTCAGCCGATAGCCACGGCCGCGGTCGCCGTGTTGCAACTGAGGCTGCTCGGCCAAGGTGCCGACTTGAATCTGCAGCGGATATTGGATGCGAGAAAACAGGTCGAGCAGCTGGCGGTCAGCATGGAGCAGGACTACAAGGATCTGGAAGACTACGCTGACTTTGGCAAGGCCGCTGCCAAGAGTCTGCGGGAACAGCTCGCTCAAGTTCGCCTGGGACTTCCTGCCGGCGAGATCAAGGGAGTCGATATCAACGGCGAGCAGTTCACGTTGAGTGGTTACCAGGGGAAGGTCGTGCTGCTCGACTTCTTTGCCGACTGGTGCCCGCACTGCAAGCGAATGTACGCGTTCGAACAGCAGCTGGTGCAGAAGTACCAGGATCAGCCCTTTGCGCTGGTCGGAGTGAACACCGACAACCAGCAGATTCTGCAGCGGCTGGTCGATCAGCAGACCGTCACCTGGCGTTGCTGGGCCGACGGCCCCAGCGGTCCCATCGCGGAGGATTGGCAGGTCGGCAGCTACCCGACGATGTACTTGATCGACCAGGCCGGCATCGTCCGCCGTCAATGGAACGGTGTCCCCAAAAACGAAGAGATCATTCAGTCTATCGAAACCCTGCTGGCCGAAACGAAGTCATGATGCGAATCGGGGGACCGCGGTCTTCAACTCTGGGTACGCAGAGCGAGAAGTCCACGTACTCAGTCGCTCCTCTCCCCGCTGGACACGCTTTCCCTGGCCAATCAACTCATGCGCGGGGAGAGGTTGGGTGAGGGGCTCGGAGCGCGCCGCGAGAAGAGCCTCCACTGCGAGAACAAACGCGGCGCTGCCACCGCGCGCAAGAATTGCGAATCACAACCCGTGTTGACGGCGAGGGTACGCAGAGCGAGAAGTCCACGTACTCGGTCGCTCCTCTCCCCGCTGAACACGCTTTCCCTGGCCAACCAACTCATGCGCGGGGAGAGGTTGGGTGAGGGGCTCGGAGCGCGCCGCGAGAACAGCCTCCACTGCGAGAACAGCCTCCACTGCGAGAACAAACGCGTGCCGCGAGATAAAACGTTACGCTGCCACACAAGCTGAAATGAAAATATCGTGACCGCCGCCACGCGTATTTTCCCCCTCACCCTGCCCTCTCCGCCAAGTTGCCGGCCTGCGACCCGATCTCCGCTCGTTCGGTTCCGGCCGGAAACCTTGCGGCGGCGTCGAGCCTGAATTACAATTTGCGGCAAGCCGACGTACAAAATAATGAACAACCTTGAGGGGAGAACGCTGATGTTGGTTCGTAGTCTGTGTGTGGCGTTATTGCTGTCGTGTGCTGCTGCCGCTGAAGCCCAAGTGACGTACTTTGGCCAAGACGACTCCAATCTGGATCTGACAAACTCCAACGCCGCTCGCAACAGCTTTGTCGCTTCCTTGGGCGCGTTCTACGAAGAAACCTACGAAGGGATCGGCGGGGAATTCAATCCGACGATCTTCGTCGGCACTCCCTATCAGGCCAGCACCACGTTCGCGCAAGTGGTCAGTTTCGGTCCGCTGGCCGTCAGCCCCACGAAGCTGCTGTTGGAAATCGGCCCTCAAGGCCCCACCGACCCGGTGTTTTTCGACAGCATGAGCTTTGCTCAACCCATCACAGCTTTCGGTACGTACATTTCTCAGGCCGGCGATGGGGACGCCAACGAAATCACCTTGCGACTCGAAAACACGCTGCTCGGCTCCAGCAAGGATGTCATCGTAGGGACGATCGGTCCCAAGGCGCCGTTTGGGAATGTGTTGTTCTTCGGAGTGACCGACACGGCTCCTTTCAACAAAGTCACCCTCATCGAATCCTTCGACTACGACGGCGTGCTGCTGGACAACACCATTGTCGGCGTCGTACCCGAACCGAGCACCGGCTGCCTGTCGCTGTTGGGACTGACGGTCCTGCTGCGAGGTCGCCGCCGAGCGCGCGGGTAACCGTCACACACACCTGGGAAACCGGGACCCGTCATCGAAGTCGAATCCGGGACGCTGCCATCAGTCGATGATCACGTAACGCGGCCACATCCGTCAGCCGCGTTCACGGCTCGCCAGGAACGAACAGTTTCCGAAGGGCTGGAGCGACTTCGGCGTTGCGCTGAGCGATGCGGTCCCAGTCGGCGAAGCCAAAGATCCATCGGCTGCGAACCGCCGGATTCTCCACGGCGAATACCGCCCAACCGGCCTTGTAGATCCGCCACCACTGAGCCACGAACTGGTTGACGGACCCCAAGCGGGGCCAGATCAAGCGGCGCACGCGAACTGAATCTGGGAACTCCGACGGCTCCGGCATGGCAGGCCACACGGTGTCGACCCGTTCATTCACGGCAATGTCAGACAGAATAAACCGCTGGCCTCCTTCATTCGATTCGAAGCGATGCAGCGGGTATCCTGGGACGTCAAGAAACTCGGCTCGCCATGTACCCTGGCCGTCGCTCCGAGTGCCGATCAGCAACCAGTCACCGTCGGCGTCTCGTTGCACTACAAGCTGATCCGCCGGATTCCGAATGAACGAGCGGAAATCGAACTTACACCCCGTGTCGCTCTCTGGGTTGGTCGTCCCGCCAAACGTGTAATTGAACTTGTCCCCATTTCGCTCGCACCCCAGACTCCAGATGTACCCGGAGCCCACCACGGCCTTCATCTTCGACCGGTCCAGCAGGAACGTCTGTCCATCGGAAATGAAAAGGAAGGGAGTCTGCGCCGCACCCGTCCAGATGACAAACCCCAGACGTCGCTCCCGATTCCAACTGATCCGACCACCAACCCGGGAACTGTCGTTGCCCATCTCGAATTGAAAAGTGACCGCCTGACACTGAGGGTCAGCGGTCCAAAACACCGGAGCCCCGTCCATCAACTGCTGGGCCGTCGGCGGTTCAGCCCCTTCGGCGAGGCCTGCTGCCGCGGCCGACGCCACCGCCCCACACACTGTCACGATCACGACCAGTTGCCCAAGGACGTCCCAGACCGAGCGGCCCGCCATGCTGTCCCTCCTTAAAGGCTGCACCCACTGACCTCGACTCGTCATCGACTCCATCTTCCCACACTCAGCATTCTAACCGACTGGCTTGACAACCGTGCCACGAGGGGCCAAATCCTCAGCCAACTTCTGCACCCGAGCCGCTTATCGGGGAAGCCCCGATCTGACGTTAGGCAACGTCCGCAGCCGCTACGCTGCTAGCTGAAACGGAATGGGAACCCGGTTGAGGTTTCGCACGAAGACACCAAGAGACGGAGACATAACGACACTGAGGCCTGGAGACCAAACCGCAGGCCTGTCTGTAAGCGTGCCTGTCTGGCGTTCGTCGAAGAGTGTCAGCATTTCGGGCGACTGAAAGAACCACAGCAACTGACCACAATTCGGACACGTCGCGCCACCCAAGATGAATCCGTGCATCGACACGATCGGTGAAAATAAATCCGCACAAATAACAGATCGATACCTGTGTCTTGGTTCCCTGGAAATCGGGCGAGCCAACTGACTGTCCATCGGCGGATGGATGCTCCGGGACAGTTGGTGCTCCGGGCCGGTTGGTACGGTGCAGTCGGAAGACCCACGGGGGGGTTGCATGGGCCCTTTGAAGCCCTTAGCCTGAATCGGCCAACGCTAACCGGAACGGCCCAAGATGTATCAGAATACAACCGTCAACCCGAGCTCTGAACACGAGTTGTATATCAAGCTATTCATCACCAACGGTGGCGGCTGGTAACAGCGTCGCCGGCATTCTTTCTTGCCGGAACATCCTTCGTTCGAACAGGATGATTGCCGTCGACACACCACTTTTCGGGATGGTGGTGCGTGAGACCAGACACCGGTGAAGTAGGCGGCACCGACCTTAGCCGGCGTGCCAGGAGGCAAGTATGCTGACCGTGATCGTCCCCGTCCTGAATGAATCGCCTACCGTAGCTTCGGTGGTCAATTTCGTCCGGTATTCGCCGCTGGTGACGGAAGTGATTGTCGTGGACGACGGTTCCATTGACGACACCGCCGAACTGGCCCATCGGGCAGGAGCGCGGGTCGTCACCAGCACGTTGCTCGGTAAAGGGGCCTCCATGGAGGACGGCGTGTGGGCGGCTCAGAACGACATCGTGCTATTCCTTGACGGTGACCTGAGCGGCCTGCGAGACGACTTGGTGGATCGCATGGTCAGGCCGATTCTGGACAATCAGGCTGACTTTGTGAAGGCTCGGTTCTCGCGCAGCGCGGGACGAGTCACGATGTTGACGGCAAAACCACTGCTCAAGACTTTCTTCTCCGAATTGAACCATATCGAGCAGCCTCTAGGTGGAATCATCGCCTCACGCCGATCCTTGTTGAGGAATCTGCGATTCGAGACCGATTATGGGGTCGATGTCGCGCTGCTGTTGGACGTGGCGATGTCGGGCGCCACCATTGCTCAAGTCGACATCGGGCATATTGACCACGACAGCCAGACGCTCATCGAACTTGGCGATATGGCAACGCAGGTGGTACGTGTCATTCTGGATCGGGCGGCCCGGTACGGCAGACTTGAGTTGGACCATGTGCGCGAGGTTGGAGAAGTTGAGCGCCGGGCACAGGCGGAACTCGACGTCATGCTGAGAAAAGTGGGTCAACCGGAAAAGCTGGCCATATTCGACATGGATGGAACTCTGCTGAAGGGTCGATTCGTCGTGAGCCTGGCCAACCGAACCAACAAAGTCGCCCGTCTGGACGAGCTCCTCGACCGAAACGAATTACCGGCAGACGAACGGGCCAGACGTATTGCCGCGCTGTTTGAGGGGATTCCTAAAGAGGTGTTTGAGGAAGTGGCCAAGAGCGTCCCATTGATGCCAGGGGCGGCGGAAGTGGTGATCGGCCTGCGCAGACGGGGATATCGAGTCGGCATTGTCAGCGACAGTTACTTTGTGGCCACTGAGATTGTTCGGCGCAGAGTCTTTGCTGACTTCAGCATCGCTCATCTCATCAAGTACCGGCGAGGAATCGCGACCGGCGACGTGACGCTGTCTCCGGCGATGCAGCATACGGCCGGCTGCGAACGGCACAAGATCTGTAAGCAGAATGTGTTACTGCATTTGTGCGAACAATTCGGTTTGGGTCCGGAACACGTCCTGGCCGTGGGAGACGGCGAACCTGACATCTGCATGCTGGCCGCGGCTGGGCAATCTGTTGCGTTTCAACCGAAGTCCGAGAATGTGCAGAAGGCCGCGAACCATGTCGCTACGAGCAACCTATTGGAGATTCTGGCGTACTTGACACGTCCGACCGTTGATCGTTTAGCCTGAACAACAACTGGGCAAACCAGTTAACACTCGATCTCCATCATGGCAACTGCCTCAACGCTGTGGAGATGCCTCGATGTCTCCTGGATCTGCGTCATCACACTTGCATGCCCGGCCAGGAATGACTAAAATTGTCGGCTTCAGGGTGTAGCGTTTGTCGCTACAGGATTGCGGATGGTCGGGCCGCCATTCGAACGCTCGAATTGTCGAGGTTCGAAATGGCAGTCAACGACCGCCCCGCGGGGTGTTTGGTTCGTCTTATCTGGATGGCACTGGGCAACGCCGCCCTGGTTCTGATCGGGCTGCATCTGGTTCAGTCGGCACCGGCATCTGTCTGGTTCGACGTTGCCTACTGGCTCGTCGTGGCCCTCATCATCGCCGCGCGGTTCGCTGACATACGCTATTACGCGGGGACAGATAGTCTTGGAGCCCCGGCGACGCTCGACGATTGGCGCCGATACTCCTTCCAGCTCGTCGCCCTGGCTGGATCGGGATGGCTGATCGCCCATGCCCTGGTAGCGTTCAGTCGCTGAATTCTGCGCGACTGCTCCGATCGGAGCCACGCACCGGAATCAGGTTCATGATTTTCAAGCTCAGGTATTGGAACACGATCATATGCGGCTCACACGACGTAAGAAAACGGATCCACAATCCAAGCCATTCTCGCCGCTGGGACTGCTGGCAGTATTCATGGTGACATTGCTGTGGTTTTTCGTTTGCAGCGACGGGACTCACCATGGCGTCGCTCAAGCGGCATCCGCGGCGGCTCAAGAGTCCGGAGCGCACACGGACCCCGTTATACCACTGTTGACGGGTATCTCCGTCATTCTCCTGGCTGCCAAGGTGGCCGGCGACCTGATGGTCAGATTCAAACAACCGGCAGTGCTAGGAGAACTGCTGATCGGAGTCGTACTGGGCAATCTGGTTCTGTTTGGCTTTAGCGGATTGGAGTTCTTGCGGCTCGGCGATCTTCCGGGCGACTCGCCGAATCTCGTGGCCGTCTCGCTCGACATGCTGGCTCGCATCGGAGTGATCCTGCTGTTGTTTGAGGTTGGCTTGGAATCGAATGTCCGTGAGATGATCAAGGTTGGATGGTCCTCGTTGCTTGTCGCGATCTTCGGAGTCGTCGCTCCGATAGGACTGGGATGGGCCACCGGACGTTGGCTGCTGCCCGATGAGTCCTGGCATGTCCACCTGTTTCTCGGAGCGACTTTGTGCGCCACAAGCGTTGGCATCACGGCCCGCGTGCTGAAAGACTTGGGCAAGAGCCACACCGACGTCGCTAAGATCGTCCTCGGAGCCGCAGTCATTGACGATATCCTGGGGCTGGTCGTGCTGGCAGTCGTCCAAGCCATCATCGTCAATGGCTCCGCTAGTCTAGCGGAGGTAATGTGGCTGTCCGCCAAGGCTTTTGGATTCCTATTCATTGCACTGGCCGTAGGAGATTGGATAAGCCCCAGACTCTTTCGCCTAGCGGCTGTCTTGAGAGTACATGGTATGTTGATGGTCACTGGGCTGGTGATCTGCTTCGGATTGGCCTGGAGTGCAAGTCTGTTTGGGTTGGCACCGATCGTAGGCGCCTTTGCCGCTGGATTGATTCTGGATGAGAAGCACTACGCCGCTCTGCACTCGAAAGATGAGCGTTCGATGGAAGACTGGATCCTACCTGTGACGACACTGTTCGTGCCGATTTTCTTCGTGATGATGGGTTTTCAGGTCGATCTGCCCAGCTTTCGCGATCCCGAAATTTTGTTGTTGGCGGCGGGGCTCATCGTCGCGGCGGTTCTTGGCAAGCAATCATGCGCCTTGGGAGTGCTCGACCCTCGAATCGATCGTCTCAGCGTTGGCATCAGCATGATACCACGAGGAGAGGTGGGCTTGATTTTTGCAGCCATCGGAAGAGGGCTGACAGTCGATGGCCAGCCAGTCATTAGTCCCGGAATCTACTCGGCAGTTATCGTCATGGTCATGCTCACTACGTTGGCAACCCCGCCGCTTTTGACCTGGTCGCTGCGACGACGCGACACCAGACAACTGCGAATTGCAGAACATAGCCGAGAATGACGATCCGATCGGGACAACGAACCAACTCCTCCCAGGGCCAAACCAATGACATGAACTGCGGCCAAACGTTTCGCACCATTCTGCCTTGACCGCCCCGGCAATCAGCCTTATTGCTCAACTGCCATGGCCGCCGACGTTTAATTGGCTGGCGGTGTCGATGAGGGATAGAAGGCCGCTCGGATAGCAACGTAGAACCAGAAGCCGGCAAAAACCGTGAAGACGGCAGCCAAAAACAGGAACTCACACAAAAACAATCGCGGATGAGTCTGTCGTCGCACGGTACCCCAGTTGGTCCGAATCTCACCGGTCACCCAAATGATATAAAGCCAGATGGACAGGCATAAGGCGAGAAAAGTGGCACCCACAATCTTGAGCGGGCGGACTGGAACAAGAACCATGATGATCCAACTCGCTACGAAGAAAGCGAACGGCAGTATCGCGATACGCCGATCCAACTCAGGAGCAGCTGCCGGGCGAGGTCGCCGACTCGACTGCAACGATCCCGCAGCAGCAGCCGGTTTGGCCTTACGTCGCTTCCTGCTCATTCTTCGGCTTCTTCCCGTAAGAAATGCCTTGGCCCGCCGTCAATCACCCCGCTTCGAAGGTCGGTAGCGAGGAACGCCGAGAGAAACACCTTTGGGTACGCTGCATACATCGTCTCAAAGTGACCTAGTCTACATCAACTTCGGGACGAACTGTGCCTGACGCCCTCGCGGTAACTTCGATCGGCCCGATTCGGCCGATTCCCGGCCAGCAGGACTCGAAACCAGGACCGCCCGTGGTTATCATGTCCCGAGCCCGGCGATGGGACACCGAACCTTCTCATCGCACAAATGATGTCCTCACAACCCCTCATCGCCCCACCCCGCACGCCGTCCCCATCCATCACCAGCTCCTATGCGCCGCCAATCAACGACGTCACACCTGTTCACTGGCACGCTGGCCGTTCTGTTACTCTTCCCCCTGACGCCCCTCTCTGTCGCGCCTGTGTCGTGTGCCCAGGCACAGTACATACCGCCGGTCGAACCGCTCACGGCCCAGTCCGATCACCGACGTGAGGACCACAGCGGGCACAATCATGCCGGCCAGGACTTGCACGAGATCATCCTGAGTAACGCCAATCTGACCGACGCTCGGCTGGATGGTTCGAACCTCAAGTTCGCGAACCTGACTGGCGCGAATCTAACTCAAGCGATCCTGTCGTCGTCGGACCTCGCGTACGCCAATATGTCGCAGTCCATGCTGACGGGTGCCGAACTCGCGGGAGCCGTTGTGTCACGAGCGATCCTGGATCGCACCACGGCCAACGGCTTTTCGCCCCATCAGCTCTATGGCACCATCGACTATCTCAACCACGACTTGCGAGGAATCTCGCTGTCGCACAACGATCTCTCGGGCTGGGACTTCGGTGGCCAGAACCTGACCGAGGCCCGCCTGGATTCCACAATACTCAGTGGCACGAATCTGGCCGGCGCGAACCTCACTTACGCCAGCATGCTCCAAACTCGGCTGAACAACACCAATCTGCAGCAGTCCCGAATGAACGCGACAGCTTTCTTCCAATCGACGTGGACTGATGTCGTGGTCGCACAGGCCGACCTTACGAGGGCCACCTTCCAGTCATCCAGCTTAGCCCACACCGATTTCCGACAAGCGACTCTGGTGGAAACCAGATTTCTCCAGTCCGACCTGTCCCAGGCCAATCTCCAAGGGACGGACGCTCGCGATGCCGAATTCACCCAATCGAACTTGTCAAATGCCAACTTTGAGGAGGCCCTTATCAACGGCGCCGCTTTCGATATGTCCTCGCTGTCGCTGCCCAAGCAGATCACGCCCGGGCAGATCTACTCGACGGCCAGCTATCGCGGCCATGACCTGCGGCGTGTCCGATTCATGAACACCAACGTCTCGGGGTGGGACTTCCAGGGGCAAGATCTGTCCGGCGCAAAGTTTAGCGAATCGAATTTGGCGAACACGAACTTCTCGGGCGCCAAAATAACGAATGCCACCTTCGCAAACAGTACATCGCCGGGCCTGACCAGCGCACAACTCTATGCTACGGCCAGCTACCAATCGAAGGACCTGCCAGGGCTAATCATTGCCAACAACGGCATGGCCGGCTGGGATTTCCATGGCCAGAATCTGCCTGGCGCCAATCTGTTCGCCGCAGCCATGACCCAGACCGATTTCGCCGACGCCAACCTGTCCGGGGCCACCCTGTCCTCCGACTTCGCGTCCGCGAACTTGAGCCAATCGAATTTCACTCGAGCCAATCTCACCGACGCGCGTTTGCCTCGAGCGAATCTGACGGATGCTAATTTTGATCACGCGATACTGGTCGGCACTTCGTTCGTCGGCCAGAAGTTTCCCTTCGGCGCGATTGAGGGAGCGAATCTGACGAACGCCGTACTGCGGGACGCCGATCTATCCGGTGCCAACCTCAGCTATTCGACGATGACTGGAACTGACCTTGCCGGGGCTCGTATCCCCGGCGCCAACTTCGCCAGCACGACACCCAACGGCTTCACGGCCGCTCAGCTTTACTCCACCGCCAGCTATCAGGCTCAAGACCTGCGGGGAGTCAATCTTTCGAACAACTCGCTCGTCGGGTGGAACTTCTCCGGCCAGAATCTCATCGGAGCCGACCTGACCAATGCGTCACTGGCCAACGCCAATCTGTCGGGAGCTAACCTCACTGGCGTCACGCTTGGCGACACTTCCGGAGCGGACTTCACAGGGGCAATCGTGCGGGGTGGCACGTTCGGCGGTCTCAATGTCGTCCAGTTCACACCGGCGCAACTCTATTCCACCAAGAGTTATCTGGACAAGGATCTGCGAGGGATCACGATCAAGTCCTACCTTGGCGATTGGAATTTTGCCGGGCAGGATTTGACAAACGCCCGTTTGCGGGAAGTCAATCTGCAGGGCTCCAACTTCACCGGAGCCAATTTGACCGGCGTGGAGTTCCCCAGTGTGACGCTGGACAACGCGAACTTTACCGATGCCGTGATTGCCGCAGCGGATTTGAGTTATCTCTATTTCACCGATGGACCCCGAGTCGGAATCTCGTCCGCTCAGCTCTACTCGACCGCCAGTTATCGTGCGAAGGACCTGCACGGCATCATCCTCAAGAACGGAGATCAAGTCGGCTGGGACCTGAGCGGGCAGAATCTGACCGGCGCAGATTTTGGCAATTCGTGGCTCATGGGGGCCAACTTTCAGGGCGCCAATCTCACGGGAGCCAATCTTCTGGGCGCATGGACCACGAACGCCAACTTCGAGGGAGCCAATCTGACCAATGCGGTGGTGCGATCCACCAACGAGAATGCGAACTTCACTCGAGCCATCATCCGGGGCGCGAACTTCGATGGCTCGATCTCCATGCCGCAACTCTACTCAACCGCCAGCTACGCCGACAAGGACTTGCGCGGCGTGACGTTGACCGTGATCGACCTGACGGGAGCCAACCTTGCTCAGCAAAATCTAAGCGGTGTCCAATTCACCGATTCCAAGCTGACCGACACGAAGTTCGATGACGCAATCGTCGCCGGAGCCATCTTTCTGGGCAGCACTCGGTTCGGATTCACGGAGAACCAACTCGCCTCGACCGCCAGTTACCAGGCGCAGGATCTGCACGGTATCGGGCTGTCAATGAACGATCTGCACGGCTGGAATTTCGCCGGCCAGAATCTGGTCAACGCCACGATGGAGCTCTCGAATCTTAGCGACGCCAATTTCGCCGGCGCGAACCTGACTGGCGCCAGCCTGCTAGACTCAACGTTGACCGGCGCCAACTTTGCTGGAGCCAATCTGACGAACGTGAGGCTCAGGAATTACTCCAATTCCAATTTCGCCGGAGCTGTGCTGTCCGGAACCGATCTGGGCAACGTCGCCGAAAGTGGCTTCGCAGCGACTCAGCTTTATGCGTCGGCCAGCTACGCTGCTCGCGATCTGTCCGGACTGAAGATCTCCGGTGACCTCAGTGGCTGGAATTTCCAGGAACAGCGACTGACGGATGCGAGCTTCGTCGTCGCGGTCCTCGAGAAGGCGAATCTCAAGAATTCAGATTTAACGCGGGCAGACCTGTCCGGCGCCCGGCTGATCAACGCCAACCTGACGGACACCGTGCTGCATGAGGCGAACGCCAGATCCGCTTCTTTGGTCGGGAGTGACTTGTCACGAGCGAGTCTTCACAACGCGGTCTTTTCGGGCGCCGACTTTTCCCATGCCCGACTCGCTGGAGCCGATGCGACGAATGTGATGTTCGATGGAGCCATCCTGTCGTTTGCCGATTTCGAAGCAGCCGACTTGCGCGGCGCGGTCTGGTCAGGTCCAGCGGGATCTTTCTTGCGAAATACCATCTTACCCTCTGGTGAAGTGCACAAGGTCCGATTGCTGGACCGAGATCTCTTGACGATCCGCGACTACGATGGCGATTCACGCAGTTTTGGCAGCGATAGCCCTCATGGCCCCATTCCAGTCCTGGTCCGCGATAGTTTCGCGATCGGTCCGGGCGGAACGTTGCAACTGGTGTTCTCGCCCAACGATTGGGACTCCACCATCGCATTTCAGTCAGGAATTTCCGTTCAGCTCGGTGGCACTCTCGAGCTGTCATTCGCACCCGATGTCGATGTCGTGCGTCAAGGTGAGCGAACGTTCAAAGCCTTCGATTGGACCGGCATCGCTCCGCAAGGGCAATTCAACCTCGACGAAGAGCCGGGCCAGATTTGGGACACATCGAAATTGTATGGAGCGGGCGAGATTACCTTTCTGGGCGTTTCAGGGGATATCGACCGCGATCACGACGTCGACTCAGCCGACCGCCTGGAATTCCTGTCGAACTGGACAGGGTCGGACCACAACGGCATTCCGAAGACCTGGCGAGACGGAGACTCGGACGGAGATGGGGACATCGATTCGGCCGATTTGCTGGTGATCATGAATCAGTGGACCGGGAGTGACACAGCGGAGATCGGATCCATCGCCATGACGGCCAGTTCGCTCAGCTCCGCAGTCGTACCGGAGCCGACGACTGGCTTGCTGGGACTGATCGGTCTGGCGAGCCTGCTTGACCGGCAACGGCGAGCTCGCCGAATATGCCCCAGAAAATGGAAGAAGAAAGTGGAGCGGAGGAGGGTCGAACTCCCGACCTCAGCATTGCGAACGCTGCGCTCTCCCAACTGAGCTACCGCCCCAAAGGTTCCGGCATTCAAGAGCTCGCCGGTCCCCGATCAGACAACAGGCGATTCTAGAGACCCGCTCGGACGGTGTCCAGGGGTTCCAGCCGGCTCGAGTTCCGGCCGTGGCACGCCGCTGACGCAAAGCCCGCTGACGCAAAGCCCGCAGATGCAAAGCCCTATTGGACTTAGGGCTCGATTCCCAGATTGCGGCGGTAGGCCTGCAGCTGAGCCTCCACGCCGAGTCGTGAGGTGATCGCTCGCCAGTCAGTCGACGTCGCCTGCAAGGCATCGGCCGGCGACAGCTCGCCCTGCAAGCACTGGCGGACGTGTTGGTCCAGGGCTGCCAGGTACTCGTCCACCCCGCGCACCGCTGGGACGGGCATCGATGCCGCGGCCCCCTGAGTCTGCTCAATGGCCGCTCGAAAATCGGTCACTAACGACTGCGGCAGACCGGGCGACAGCCAAGGCTCCAGCTTGGCCAGCTGCGAGGTGCGGATCGGGAACCCGGCCGCACTCTGACGACTCAATACCTCTCCCAACTCCGGCTGGCTCATCACGCTCGCCAGATCCCAGGCCGCCGCCGGGTTTGCTGAAAGACGCGTGACACCGATCAGTCGGCCTTGCAGACCCGTGACGGGGACCGACGACGTAGTTCCCGACGGCCGGTCTTGCCAGGAACTGGTCCGCGTCTCCCACCACTGGCCCGCCCCCGGCAGCGGCGCCAGCCGGATCGAACCAGCCGCACCGGTCGCCGACACTTCGGGTCGCGCGGACGCTGGCCACGAGATCGCCAGAGCCGCCTCACCTGCCATCATCCGTCGCTCGCATTCCGCCAGATCGATCGGCTCGGCCGACACCGCGTCCTTCATTTCGCTCAGTGCCCGTTCAAAGGCCGCCGAAGTGATCAGCGGGTCGAAGGTACGCAAATCAAACAGCGTGGAATACTGGCTCTTGTCAAGCACATACGGTGCGGCTCGAGCCAGCAGCATGCGCCCGGCCCAACCTGCGGCGGTCGGCTCGGCCACCGCTTGCCACTTCGCATTCGCGTCGATCCCCTCCGGCCGTTCGGCTAGCTGCTGAGCCACCTGACCGTATTCCTGCCAGGTCCGCGGCGGCTGGAGCCCCGCTCGCTCCAGCAAGTCGGCTCGATAGTAGAGGACCCATGTCGGCCCACTGAGCGGCAACGCCATGACCGATTTCCCCCAGCGGATTTCCGTCTTGCGGGTCAAAGGGAGGAAATCGTCGAAGTCGAGCTTGCTGTCGCGCTGCAAAGTCTGCGGGACTTCGCGCAAGCCACCCGTGCTGACCAAATCACCTAATGCCGCAGTCGGGAAGATCATGAGATCGAAGGGTTGAGCATCGGTGCCGCGGAGCGACGCGCCGGCCTCTTTCCAGGCAGCCAAGGTCTGCCCGGTGACCTGGATGGGGACTTCACGCCGCGCGTTGACTTCCCGCTGAATGGCTTCGGTCAGGGGCGAGTCGTCGAGGACCAGCACGCGCAGCGGCACCGAACTGGAGCTGGCTCCGTCCGGCTGGGCCGGGTCGGGGGCTGTGCCAGTGGATGGCGCCGAGCCGTTCGATGGCGAAGTCGACCGCTGGCCGTTCGGTGGGCAGCCGGTGGTCAGGGCGACGAGCAATCCCAGGGTCAGCAGAAATGGCCGACGGCCGATGGGGCTGGCGGGCCGGGTGCGCGGCGAGCCAGCGGGGCGAACTGGAGCTGTGCCGGAGTCCGAGACCGCCGGAGGGGTTGGAATCTGCGGGTCAGCGGGTGCCGGCCGTTGCCACATAAAGGCCATCCTGTTCTGCTGGCCCACCAGGGCCTCCGGGTGGCGACCGCGCAGCTTGCCAGCGGCCGAGTCCCCACCTTACAATTCGCTCTCGCCGAATCCGCTTTTATAAACCCGTATCCGAGTCGATCACAAGCCATCGACGAGCAAGGAGAATTTTTCGTGAGCGTGTTTCTCGGGATCGACGTAGGGACTTCCGGCACGAAGACGTTGGCCATGGATGCGGGCGGTCGGATCCTGGCGGAGGCCACGGCCGGATATCCGGCTTATCACCCGAAGCCGCTGTGGAGCGAACAGGATCCGGAGGACTGGTGGCAGGCGACCGTGACGACCGTCAAGCAGGTCGTGAAGAAGGCGAAGCTGAAAAAGGCTGACGTGCGGGGGATTGGCCTGTCGGGGCAGATGCATGGTTCGGTATTTCTGGACAAGCGGCACAAGGTGATCCGCAAGGCTTTGCTGTGGAACGATCAGCGAACGGTGGAGGAGTGTGCTGAGATTGAGCGGCGTGCGGGGGGCAAGGAGCGGCTGATTCAGATGGTCGCCAATCCGGCTCTGACCGGATTCACCGCGCCGAAAGTTCTCTGGCTGCGGAATCACGAGCCGAAGAATTTTGCTCGACTCTCCAAGGTGCTCCTCCCCAAGGACGATATTCGTCGGCGATTGACGGGCGAGTTTGCCACCGAGGTGAGCGACGCGAGCGGCATGCTGCTGCTGGACGTGGCGCGGCGCGACTGGTCAACGGAGTTGCTGTCGGCGCTGGAGCTCGATCGAAGCTTGCTGGCCACCTGCCACGAATCGGCCGACGTCACCGGACGACTGACGGCTGAGGTGGCGGCCGAACTGGGATTGTCGACTGATTGCATCGTCGTCGGTGGCGCGGGGGATTGTGCGGCGAACGCGGTAGGCAACGGCATTGTGAAGTCGGGGCTGCTGGCCAGCTCGCTGGGAACCTCCGGCGTGATGTTCGTCCACAGCGACAAGATGGAGTTCGATCCTCAGGGACGACTCCATACGTTCTGCCATGCGGTGCGTGGCAAGTGGCATATGATGGGCGTGAGTCTGTCGGCGGCCGGATCGCTGGAATGGTTCTGCCAGAATTTGTGTGCTGAGCTGATCAAGGGGAAACAGGATCCGTACCGAGTGCTGAACGAAGAGGCCGCGAAGGTGGCGTCCGGGAGCGAGGGGCTGTTTTTTCTCCCCTACCTGGCAGGCGAACGTACACCGCACGCCGATCCGCATGCCCGCGGATGTTTCATTGGCCTGACACTCAAGCACACCCGCGGCCATTTGGCTCGTTCGATCATGGAAGGCGTCACGTTTGCGTTGCGCGACAGCCTGGCGATCATGCGCGACCTGGGGGTGCCGGTCAGTGAGATTCGAGCGGGCGGGGGCGGATCGAAGAGTGCTCTGTGGCGGCAGATCCAGGCCAACGTCTTTGGCCAGAAGGTGGTCACGATCAACGCCGAACAAGGTCCGGCCTTTGGCGTCGCCTTGCTGGCCGCCGTCGGCGCCGGAGAGTATAAGAGTATTGAGGAAGCTTGTGCGGCGACGATCAAGGTGGTCGACCGCACGAGCGTGCAGAAACCCGCCCAGAAGACCTACGACCAAGCCTTCCCGGTCTTCCAGCAGCTGTACCGATCGCTCAAGCAGGACTTTCAGCAGATCGCTCAGCTGGAATCGTAGCCCACCCGAACGCTTTCAACTCGTGGAGAGAACAACATGAATTTACTGCGCAGCTGTTTTGTGATCTTGGCGTTGAGCGCCTCAGCGCTGGTCCATGCGGACGAGAGCCAGTGGTTGACGTTCCCTGGCGGCCAAGGTCCGGGTGCTGGCAAGAAGATTGTGCTGATCGCGGGAGACGACGAGTATCGATCAGAGGAAGCCCTGCCGCTGTTGGCTCACATTCTTTCCACCCAGCACGGCTTCCACTGCACGGTGCTGTTCCCGATTGAGCCCGAATCGGGGAAGGTGAAGCCCGACTATCAGAACAACATTCCGGGGATGGAACATCTGGCTGAGGCCGATCTGGTGGTGCTGGGGTTGCGATTCCGCGAGTTGCCGGACGAGCAGATGCGGTATTTCGACGAATACGTGAATTCGGGCAAGCCGATCATCGGCCTGCGCACGGCGACTCATTCGTTCAATTACGAAAAGAAGAAGGACAGCCCGTACGCTCACTATGATTGGCGCAGCAGCACCTGGCCGGGCGGATTCGGCCAGCAGGTGTTGGGCGAGACGTGGATCAGCCATCACGGCAACCACCGCAGCGAGGCGACGCGCGGGGTAATCAACTGGCAGCTGCGCGACCATCCGATTCTGCGAGGCGTGAAGGATGTCTTCGGGCCGACGGATGTCTATGGGATCCGCAACTTGGGAGCGGATGCGGATGTGGTGATGTTCGGCGCGGTGCTGGAAGGAATGAATCCGACCGATAAGGCGGTGAACGGTGAAAAGAACAGCCCGCTGATGCCGCTGGTCTGGACCAAGTCCTACACGGGCCGTTCGGGCCGGCCGTCACGCGTTGTCTGCACCACGATGGGAGCGGCCGTCGATCTGCTGTGCGAAGACCTGCGACGCATGCTGGTCAATGCGTGCTACTGGTCGCTGGGAATGGAAGCTTCGATTCCTGAGCGGGCCGAGGTTTCGATCCCGGCCTCGTATCAGCCGACCTTCTATGGATTCGGCTCGTACAAAAAGGATCTCAAGCCGGCCGACTTCAAGCCGTAACGGCGAACAGTGTCGTTGGAACCTGACGAACGACCGGCCGGCGCGACGGAGACTTGCGGCCGGTCGGCCTGCGTGCGTTGTGCGAGCGCGGGTCCGCTAGCAGGGACTGGGGCAGGGAATTTCTGCTGAGAGATTGCGGGGGATGAAATCTCGTCTTGACATGCGAGACGAGATTCGCTTACAAGCCGCCGGCCGCGAATACTGACGCGGTGGCAACGGGGAATTGGTTCGCTCGGACAGGGCGTGCCGCGGTCCTCAGTTGTCGAATGTGTGACATTCAACCGGTGCGATGCATTCCCATGAACCAATCGAAGATTCGACCATGGACGTGGTTATTGATCGGGTGCCTGATGCTGGGCAGTCCCCTGTGGCGGCAGGTGTCGGGAGCCGAACCGGCGGCGGCCGGCCAGGAGTCGACGGGGGGCCGATTCGTCGCCGTCGGTAAATTGGCGCGACGGGGTACCACTCGCCAGGGTCGGCCGCGATTTGCCCTGCTGGACGAGCAGGGACAGGTGAGCAGTTATGTAGCGGCGACGGCCGACCTGGATCTGCGGCGGTTTGAAGGGCGCGAGGTGGCGATTACGGCTCGTTCCGTATCGCTCCGCACCGACACGCCGTACATTCTGGCTGACCAGGTTTCGACGTTTGGACCGGGCCATGCGAATCCGCATCCGGCCGTCGGCAACGTGACTTACGAAGCGCCGCGCCGGTCGTCGGCCGTAGTTCCCGCCTCGGCGGTCGAGCCGATCGACGAGCAGGCGGTGGGTGGTGGCGTCGTTCCCGCTCAACATCAGGCCGTCGAATTCGAAGAAACGCTCCCCCCTCCGAACGAATCGTATGCCGACGTTGAGGGCATGGCGCCGGGAGTCGGTGAGATCATCAGCGACGGCGGCAACATGATGGGGATGGGTGAGTATCTGGGGACGGAAAGCTGTCCAACGTGCGGTCATATACCGATGTCGCCCAGCTCCGATTGTGCGACGTGCGCGTCGTGTCCGTGCGGGCCGCCGGGACGACTATGGGTCCGCGGCGACTACCTGATGTGGCGGATGGAAGGGATGAACACGCCTCCCTTGCTGACGACCAGCCCTGCCGGGACTTCGCGCAATCAGGCCGGGGTGCTGGGGGTGAACGGAACGGACATTCTGTTCGGTAACAGTCCGATCCTGGACAGCAATCGCAACGGCGGGCGGTTCGTGGTCGGTGCCTGGTGCGATCAGTGCCAGTGGATGGGGATTGAAGGTGAGTACTTTTTCCTGAATCAGGAAGACGAGACGACCTCGTTCACGTCGACCGGTTCGCCGATTCTTGCCAGGCCGTTTTTCAACGCCTTGACGAACCAGCAGGATTCAGAGCTGGTAGCTTACCCTGGAGTGATGGGGGGTACGGCGACGTTTGACGCGTCGAGCCAGATGATTTCGGCATCGCCGCGGTTTCGGATCAATTTGTGTTGTGAAAAGTTCAATATCGATCCCTGCCAGGTAGCCCCCTATCAGGGCTTCCGGTTCGATGTGCTGCTGGGGTACCGGTACGTCTACCTGGACGAGTCGTTGGGGATCCGCGAGCAGCTGAACACACTGCAGACATCGACGAATCCGGCTGGGTTCTTTGACGTGCAGGACCGATTTGACACCACGAATACGTTCAACGGCGGCGAGATTGCTTTGGCCTGGGAGGGCTATCGCGGCCCGTGGTCGATGGACGTGCTGACTCGGCTGGCGCTGGGGAACAACCAGCGTGATGTGACGATCAATGGGAGCACCACGCGCACCGTGCAGGGGATCACTCAGACCAACCCGGGCGGTCTGCTGGCGTTGCCCAGCAACATCGGCACGTACACCAACGACGATTTTTCGTTGATTCCCGAGCTCGACCTGAACCTCGGCTATGCCCTGACGCCCCGATTGCGGCTGATCGTCGGTTACACGCTGTTGTACTGGACGAACGTCGTCCGGCCGGGAGATCAGATTGACGTGGAGGTGAATCCGAACCTGATTCCGCCGGCGAGCAACGTGGGGCCGCGAAATCCGGCCTTTGTGCTGCACGACACCAATCTCTGGGTCCAGGGCCTGAACCTCGGCTTCGACTTCCACTGGTAAACCAGAGGTCGCACCTACCTGTCGCCCTACACAACTTGTGCAGCTCACTGGCAGCAGCCCGAGGTCGCACCTACCTGTCGCCCTTCACAACTTGTGCAGCTCACTTGAAGCAGCCCGAGGTCGCACCTACCTGTCGCCCAAGCTCAACTCACTCAGCTCACTTGAAGCCATGCGAGAGGTAGGTGCGACCTCCGGGCGGGCGGGGCGGGCGGGGCTGACCGGGCTGGGCTGAGCTGGGCTGACCGAGCAAATCAGTGCGTGCCTGGCGTCTCGAACCGAGCTCATCAAACCGAGCTGACGCTTGAGCTGACCTCTTGCCTGCCATGGGACCGACACTCAGCCAATCTCCTGCGCTGCTAGCACTGCGCGGAGGTACGTGCGACCTCCGGCTTGCAGCTCACTTGGAGCAGCCCGAGGTCGCACCTACCTGTCGCCCAAGCTCAACTTACTCAGCTTACTTGAAGCCATGCGAGAGGTAGGTGCGACCTCCGGGCGGGCGGGGCGGGCGGGCTGGGATGGGCTGGCTAGGCTGTCTGCGCAGGCTGGGCTGCGCTGGGCTGGACTGACCGGACGGGCTGGGCTGACCGAGCAAATCGGGGCGTGCCTGGCGTCTCGAGCCGGCTCATTAGGCCGAGCTAACGTTTGAGCTGACCTCTGCGCTGCGATTGGACCGACCACTCAGCCAATAGCCTGCGCTGCTAGCAGTGCGTGGAGGTAGGTGCGACCTCCGTGGAGGTACGTGCGACCTCCGGCGGGATGCTTTCCAGAATCGCGCAGAGTCTCTAAATTCAAGGCTGGTCGTCTGCCAGTCGTAGGTCCCCTCACCGGCGGGGCTCAATGCGAGCCGAGCCGGCAAAGTCTGCGGCCCGGGACGGCCGATAAGGAATACACCGGCTGGAGGGGACATCGGGCGCGGTACCGTTTGCCTGCGCCTGCCTACCCCCCAACCGCCGGCCTCAAGCACAAGACCCGCCGTCCGCCAGTCTGCCACGTCAGTTGAAGTGGGCAGAGAGATCCAGAGGTGATGTCAGCATGAAACGCCAACATGGTTCCCTGTGGGATCGGATTCGCCAACGATTGACCCGTAATCCTGCCCGCCGCAGCCGCTTGCGGATCGAACGACTCGAAAACCGCAGCCTGCTGGCCGTGACCGTCGTCCCGCCGGCGATCACCGGTCGAGTCTTCGTCGATATGGACGGCGATACGACGTTCGACTCTGGCGAACAGGTCCAGGGAGCCACGGTGCAGCTGTTTGCTGACGACGGCGATCAGGCCTTCGACGCCGGAGATACTCAAGTCGGCAGCAACGTCCTCACCGACGTCGACGGTGAATATGGATTCAGCAGCCTCGATGCCAACCTGCAGTACTTCGTCCGCCAGACCGCTCAGACCGTCAACGGCCAGACGCTCCCCGAACGAGTCAGCTCATTGCTGACCCCCGCCGCCACCGGGCTGACCATCGATACGTTCGTCGGCCCCCAGATCGCTCAGGCCACCTCGGGCGATCCCAGCGGCAGCAGTTCCCTGGCGACGTCGGAAGCCGTCGGCGGGGAACGCGATCTGTCGGTCACCATGAACACCGGCGTCGCCATGAACCTGCTGGTCGATCAACCGGGCGCCGCCGGAGTCCTGTCGTTCGACGCCACCTCAGGCGCTCAAGGTACCTACCGCGTCACTTGGGACGGCACCGACAACGACCCCGACCAGCTCGCCTTTGGCCTGAACAACCTCGACCTCACTCAAGGTGGCGTCAACACCGGGCTGCTGTTGCGAGCCGGTGTGGACGGAAACGGCGGAAGCGTCACCATTCGCTTCTACGCTAACAACGCCGCGACTGTCTCGCAGGCCACAGTCCAGATCCCTCAGACTCAAGGTGGCCTGCCGACGGGCACGGTCTACGTCCCCTTCTCCAGCTTCTCGAATCCGGCCGGAGTCCCGCCGAGCCAGGTCGATGCTATTCAGCTGGAAATCGGTGACACCGATCCCGTCGATGGTCAGATCAGCCTGATCGGCGCCTTGGCTCCTGTCATCCAGAACTTCGTCAACGAAGGCGAAGTCGATCTGGTAATCGCCAAGTTCTCAGCCGCCGGCAATCTCACTCCGGGACAGACGATCACCTACAACATCAACGTCCAGAACACGGGAGCCAGCGTCAACGATGTCGTCATCGCCGACCTCGTCCCCGCTCAACTTGAAAACGTCCAGTGGACCAGCACACCATCGGGCGGAGCCACCGGAAACAGTGCGTCCGGTTCGGGCGATATCAACGAAACGGTCAATTTGCCAACGGGTTCATCGATCGTCTACGTCGTCACGGCCAAAGTGAAGAGCGATGCGACGGGGTCGGTCAGCAACACGGCCACCGTGACTCCTCCCGAGGGAATTACCGACGCCAATCCCGAAAACAACTCGTCGACTCAAACGAACAACATCGTGCAGACGGTTGATCTGTTTGTCACCAAGACCGACGGCGTCACCAGTGTCGCTCCCGGACAATCGGTCACCTACACGATCGTTGTGGGGAACAACGGTCCGGCGACGGCGACCGGAGCCGTCTTCAGCGATAACTTCCCGTCGATTCTGACCAACGTCAGCTACACCAGCACCGCAGCCGGTGGAGCGACCGGCAACACGCTGACCGGTTCGGGCAATCTCAGCGAAACGTTGACGATTCCGACCGGCGGCTCGGTCACCTACACCGTCACCGGCACCGTCGTTCCGGATGCTCATCTGACGACTGCCACGCTGGTAAACCCCGCCACCGTGACGGCGCCTCAGGGGACGACCGACAGCAACAACGCCAACAACACGGCGACTGACACCGATACGCTCACCCCAACCGCCGACCTGAGCATCACCAAAACCGATTCTGTCACTCAGGTCGCTCCGGGCGGGACACTGACTTACCAGATCGTGGTCTCCAACGCGGGTCCGAGCACCGTGGCGGGAGCCACCGTGGTCGATCAGTTCCCGGGCAACCTGACGAATGTGACGTTCACCAGCCAGGCCAGCGGCGGCGCGACGGGAAACACGGCCAGCGGCGCGGGCAACCTCAACGAAACGGTCACGCTCCCCCCCAGCTCCACGGTCACCTACACCGTCTCAGCGACGGTCGCCGCCGGAGCCACCGGGACGGTCAGCAACACAGCCACCGTCACCGCGCCCGAAACGGTCACGGAAATCAATGCTGAGAACAATTCGGCCACCGACATCGACCAGATTGGTCTGCCTCCTGACCTGGTGCTGACCAAATCGAACACGTCGAGCCAGATTCCGCCGGGAGGGGCCATCCAGTACACCATCGTCGTATCGAACACGGGCGGAACCGGTGTGACAGGGGCTCGCATCACCGACACCTTCCCCGCCGCGCTGACCGGCGTGTCGTTCACCAGCACGGCCTCGGGCGGAGCGACCGGCAACAACGCCACAGGGTCGGGCAATCTGGACGAGACCGTGAATCTGCCCGCCGGGAGCTCGATCACGTACGAAGTGACCGCGACGGTATCCAATTCGGCGACCGGCACGATCACCAACACGGCCACCGTGACGCCACCGCAGGGAGTGGTTGAGAGCAATACGGACAACAACACCGACAGCGAAACCGACAACGTCTCGATCTCGGCCGACCTGTCGGTGACGAAGACAAACAGTCTCACGTCGGTCAATCCTGGCCAGGCGGTGACGTACACCATCGTCGTCGCCAACGCCGGACCCGGCAATGTCACCGGGGCCACCTTCGCCGACACGTTCCCCGCCGCTTTCACCAATGCCACGTTCACCAGCACGGCAGCGGGCGGAGCGACCGGCAACACGGCCAGCGGCTCGGGGAACCTGAACCAGGTACTGAACTTGCCCTCGGGCAGTTCGGTGACCTACATCGTCGCCGGCACGGTCGCTGCCAACGCGACCGGGACGCTGGCCAACACGGCCACCGTCACGCCGCCGAACACCGTCGTCGATTCGGTCACCACCAACAACTCCGCCACCGACTCGGACCCGATCAACAGCACGATCGATCTGGGAATCACCAAGACGAACAACGTGACGCAAGTCACTGCCGGCGGCACGGTGCAGTACACCATCACCGTGACGAATCTGAGCAGCACGACGGTGACCGGTGCCACGGTGGTTGACAACTTCCCGAGCACATTGACCAATGTCTCGTACACCACTTCGGCCACAGGGGGCGCTACCGGAAACACCGCCGGGACGGGGAACATCAATCAGACATTGACCATGCCGGCCGGAGCGACGGTTTCCTATCAAGTGACGGCAACCGTATCGGGCACCACCACCGGCTCGGTAGCCAACACGGCCACGGTCGCGGCGCCGAACGGCATCACCGACTCGAATACGGCCAACAACTCGGCCACGGAAACTGATACGGTCGTCCTGTCGGGCGATCTGTCGGTGACCAAGACCAACAACGTCACGACGGTGACTCCCGGACAGACAGTGACGTACACGATCGTCGCGGCCAACGCCGGTCCGAGCACCATCACTGGCGCCACGCTGACGGACTCATTCCCGACCACACTGACCAACGTCACGTTCACCAGCGTCGCATCGGGGGGCGCTTCCGGGAACACCGCCTCAGGCTCCGGCAACCTGAGTCAGACGCTGACGCTGCCCGGAGGCTCGTCAGTCACTTACACAGTGACAGGGACGGTCAGTCCGACGATCAGCACGACCAGCCTGGCGAACACGGTGACAATATCGGCCCCCGCTGGCGTGACCGACTCGAACACCGCCAACAATTCGGCCACCGACACCGACACCGTGGTCTACACACCGGGAAGTATCGAAGGGCTTGTCTACTACGACAACAACGGCGATGGCGAATACACGGCCGGGACTGACACGGGAATATCCGGTGTGACCCTGACACTGGTCGGCACGGCGCTCAATGGCCAATCGGTCTCCACAACCGCCGTGACGGATTCCAGCGGCAACTACGAGTTCCCGACCGTGCTGCCGGGCAGTTACACGCTGACGGAGACTCAGCCGTCGTACTTCTTCGATGGTCCGGAGAATGTCGGTTCCGGTCAGAACTCCAACACGCAGATTCGGCTGACCAGCAACAACGATCAGTTCTTTATCCAGCTGGCCAATGGGGACACGGCGACGGGACTCGACTTCAGCGAGAACGGACTCGCCTTCTCAAAACGCCAGTTCCTGGCCTCGACCAGCAGCAGCTGAGCCTGACGGGTCGCCGGGCATATCGGGCGAGCGTCGGCCGACCAGCTGCAGCGTGCTGCGCCGGGGCCCGGTCAGCAGGTCGATATCGGCCAGCAGTTCGCTGGACGGGCGAGCCACCTCGGTGACAAAGTCCTCCTCGGTCCAGGCCGGGCGGCGCCAGTTCATGAACAGATCTCGATAGCCGGAGCCCGGCGCCTGGTCGGCGCGAGCCGACAGAAACAGCAGTCCACCTGGTTTGAGCTGGCCGGCCAGACAGCGCACCAGCTCGCGCACTTCAGCCCGCTCGGCGTAGTCACACCAGTCGGGAACGCAGATCAGGTCCTGTGGTTGCCACTTGAGCGGATCGCTCTGCAGCAGTTGCGACACGCCCTTTGACGCGAAAGTGACGGGCCGGCGTCGATAGCCTTTGCGGGCCAGGGTCAGCATCGGTTGTCGGTCATCGATCGCCACGACTTCCTGGACTCCTTCCCACGCGGCATCTTCGATCGATTCCAGCTCGCGCAGCGCACCGCAGCCAACCATCGCCACCCGCACGCCGCGCTTTTCGCGCAGCAGTTCGCGGATCAGATGCACCATCGTCTGACGCCGTTCCTGGAAGGCTCGCATCCCCAGCCGACGCGTGCACCGAAAGACTCGTCGGCCAACATCGGTCGCCGGCACCGTGTATTCGCAGCTGCAGGCCAGCTCCAGCAGTTCGGCTTCCGCCAAAGAAGACGGCTGACTGTCAAAAGCCAGTCGCGTGTACGGATCCTCCAGCAGAAAATCACAGAGCGGGTGATTCTGAGCGAACTGCCACAGCTCGTTCTCCCAGAAAGCCCGCGGCACCGATCGCCGCAACTGATCGAGTTCGTCGAACAGATCATCCAGCACATCGTCGTCGGTCGATCGGCACAGCGAACGGAATGCCTGAGCCAATATCAGCTGCAGATGGCGCTCGATCATGACAAAGCCCTCCCCGAAACACGTAGCCAGGCGGCGACCAGCCCGATGGCCGATCCGCCCTGGACCAGCAGATGCCAGGGGCCGACCGATCTTGCGCCGAAAATGGGAAGGGCTCAGTAGAATTTGGCGAATGCCGCAGCCACCCAGCCCGCTCAAAGATTAAGATATCCATATCGTCAATCCATCCTGACTCGTTCCCCCCCCACCACCCGATGACTGATTCCCGCTCGCAACTCGCCCTGATCCAGGCTCCACCCTCAGGACGGCGCCGTCGCTGGATGCGCTGGGCTATCGCCGGCTTTCTGCTGAGCCAGGCGATCATTCCGGCGATCTACTACCTGCGTGGCGAACCGACGACCGAACGCTTTGCCTGGCGGATGTTCTCGTCGGTCCACATGACGAACTGGCGTTGTCAGGTCGTGGAGACGATCGAAGTCGATGGCCAGTCGGTGCAGCGGGACGTGCCGCTGGACGCCGTCCTTGAAGAAAGCATGGTCGCCCATCTGCACGCCGGCCAGCTGGACGTGGTCGAACAGTTCCTGCGACGCTGGTTGACGCGACCGGGAGTGGAACGGGTCGAGTACGTGGCACAGGGAGTGCTGCCCGACGGTGAGCGGACCGAGCCGATCCGGCTGGTCGCCGTGCGGGACACGGGTGAGATTCGCCGTGAGCGGTGAGTGACAGTCATGGCAGACTTGCGGCAATCCGCTGACGGTTCAAGTTGGCTGACGAGCTGGGACGAGCTCTGGACCGGTCCCGTCGCGGCGATCCGCCCCTATCTGTTCATGAAGTGTTTCTATCTGTTGATTGCCACCGACGCCGTGGTGTTGATGACTGAGCGGGGAGCGCGGTACGGAGTCGACGGGTTCAACGTCGCCCATTTCCGCTGGTTGGATACCCTCCAGCCTGCGCCGAGCGCAACCTGGTACGTCGGCTGTCTGATGCTGGTCGCCGTCCTGGCCCTGCTGCAGGTCTTTGCGGGGTTCTCCGTCGGCCGAGCAATCGCCACGGCTGTCGGCTACACGTACTGCTGGACGATGAGCCGTTATGACAGTTACCTGCACCACTATCTGACATCGCTGATTCTGACCGCGCTGATTTTTTTCCCGCGCACCACGGCCGTCGATATCCTGGTGGCCGGCGGTCTGCGTCGCGATCGAGGTCTGGCGCGGGGCGAACGACTGGAGCCAGCTTACGGAATCAATGGCCGTCAGCTGACAATCTGGACGCTGGGCGTGTGGGGACTGATCGCCGTCTATCGAATTCCACCGATCTGGAATACGGGCTGGCTGTCGCTGGCCGTGTTCCTGAGCAGCGTGCTGGTGCTGGCCGCCACAACTTGGCGCCGCGCGGCGAGGTGGAGCGGCCCGGCGACATCAGCCCCGGCCTTCCGCATGCTCGCCGCCACCGTCGGCATCGTCTACATCTACACGTCGATCGCCAAGATGGATTCACAATGGTGCCGTGGCTACACGTTGCAACAAGTCGGAGACGTACCGGTAGTGCTCGGCCCCGTCGCGACGTGGTTGGAAACGTGGGGTCTGCCGCGATCGTGGTTCTGGAGTCTGGCGGCGACGGCCGTGATACCGCTCGAGCTGACTCTGGCCGCCAGCTACTTTGCCGCGACCGTGCAGGACGAACCATGGCGCAAGTGGCCGCGACGGCTGGCAACCTTGGGCTGGTTGCTGGCCATGGGGCTGCATTTCAACAACGAAATGATGGGACTGACGATTCAGTGGTTCAGCTATTACATGATCTTTCTCGCCTGCTTCTTTCTGCTCCCGGCGGAAGTGGTCTGGTGTGCGGGCGGAGCCGTCGTGTGGCCAGCCGCCTGGGCCACCAGCTGGCTGGAACAGGTCGCCGCATCGACGGGCGACGTGGCTCGCCGTCAGACGATATGGCTGGGCGGCTGGATCATGTCGGTCTCGACGCTGGCCGCCGCTGGCTGGTGGATGGATATTCCCGGTGGCCACTGGGCGCTGCCGCTGGCCGCCGCCGCCATTGGCGCCACCGCCTGGCTGCTGAACGGACATCGATCGTGGCTGACTGCCGCCACGTTGCTGCGTGGCGGCTTCTGCGCCGGGCTGTTTCTGATTGCGCTGGTCAGCTGCAGTTCGGTCCGGTTCGATTATTACAGCCTGCGAGGACGGACTCAGCAGCACGTGGTCGTGGGAGCGGGGTTTGCTGAACTGCCAGCGAAACACAGGTCGAGCCTGCCTCGGCTGGAGCAACTGACGCCGGCGCAAGGCTACGCCATTTCACAGTTGCTGGCCATCGAATCCTTTGAGCGGGCCTTGCGCTACAACACTCCACGTCGGCAGGATCGCGTGGACGTCTTGATCAACCTGGGACTGGCCCATCGCATCCTGGGCAACTACGAGTCGGCTCAAGCATCCTACGAGCGGGCGATTGCCATCGATCGGCGATCGTTTCTGGCTTACTACAATCTGGGTGTGAGCCAGCAGATGCAGGGGAACCAGGACGCGGCCCTGCAAGCCTTTCAGGCAGCTCTGGAGATCAAACCGGACCTGTCGGACGCCTGGATGAATATCGGCCTGATTCTGGAACAGCGTCGAGATTGGTCGGCCGCCATTCAGTGCTATGAACGAGCCCTGGAGATCGAGCCCCAGGCGGCCGATATCGGCCAGCGTCTGGAAGCAGCCCGAGCGGGCCGGGACGGCCAATTGTCCGCTCCGCGCGACTCGAATCAGCCGGCTCAACCCGCTGGTCCACCCCCAAGGACTCCCGAAACAGCTCAGCCGCCGGACGGGAACGCCCGCCGGCGATCGGAGAGCCCGGATAGTGAGCGGGCTGTTTGCGGCGGTCATCGGTTGTGGCTATCCTGAGTGGCTGGCGATGTGGGCCAGACGGGGAGCCATCACAGGCAGAAAGCCAGGGAGACGACGGATAATGCTGACCTTCACCGGCCGAGGGCAAGCGCATACCTGCCAGGGGACGACGCGTCGCGATTTTCTGCAGGTCGGCGCGTTGGGTGCGATCGGATTGAGCTTGCCGCAATATCTGTGGGCCAAGGATCAGGGAGCGGTGCGACCGGACGGTGACAATCGTTCGTGCATCATGATCTTTAACCTGGGTGCGCCGAGCCAGCTCGATACGTTTGACCCCAAGCCGCAGGCTCCGGCCGAGATTCGAGGTCCGTTCCGCGCCATTTCGACGAGCGTGCCGGGGATGCAGATATCGGAGATCCTGCCGCGTCACGCCGCGGTGGCTGACAAGATTGCCCTGGTGCGCAGCTGCCATCACACGGCGGCGGCCGTCCACGACGCCGGTTGGCAGATGATGCAGACCGGCCGCCAGTTTACCGGTGGCGTGGAGACTCCTCACGTCGGCGCCGTAGTCAGCTACCTGCGTGGGCGCAAATCGGACTTGCCGCCGTTTGTGGTGTTGCCCGAGCTGATGGGCCGCGGCGGTGGCAATCTTCCCAACGGCCAGGCGGGCGGTTTTCTCGGGAAGAGCCACGATCCGTTTGCGTTGATGGCCGACCCGTCGCAACCGAACTTTAAAGTCCCCGACCTTCTGCCGCCGCCAGAGATCGGGACGGTGAGACTGGATCGTCGCCAGCGACTGCGGGCGATCGTCGATCAGACGGTCAAGGACTTTGAAACCAGCGACGACGCTCGGCTGCTGAACTCCAACTTCCAGGCCGCCTATCGGCTGATGACGAGCGAATCGGCTCGAGCGGCATTCGATCTCTCGCGCGAGCCGGAGAGTGTGCGGCAACGTTACGGCATGAATCGGTTTGGCCAGTGCTGTCTGCTGGCCCGGCGGCTGGTCGAGGCCGGAGTGCGGTTCGTTACGATCAACACGTTCCTGACGGTCTTCGATGAAATCACCTGGGACATCCACGGCTCCAAGCCGTTCACGTCGATCGAAGGGATGCGCGACATCGTGGCGCCGATGTACGACCAGGCATATTCGGCCCTGATCGAAGACCTCTCGCGCCGCGGAATGCTGGACGAAACGCTCGTCGCCTGTCTAGCCGAGTTTGGTCGCACTCCGAAGGTGAACCCGGCGGGGGGCCGCGACCATTGGCCGCAGTGCTTTACCGTCTACTTCGCCGGTGGCGGTGTGCGCGGTGGTCAGGTGGTGGGGGCCAGCGATCCGATCGGCGGGGTGCCCGATGACCGGCCTGTGCAGCCGGGCGATGTGGCAGCGACGATCTTCCACAGCCTGGGCTTGAACCTCGAATCCCACCTCCCCGGCCCGGCGGGACGCCCGTTCCCGCTGGTTGATTTCGGACGCCGCGAAATTCACGAGCTGTTTTAGTCACTGACGGATGCCAGCCCCCCGCGTGCTCAACGTGGGAGAGCCCTCCCCTTCCCTGCCGCCGATCCTCACAAAAGTCAGCCATGGACACCGATCTGCATCGCACCAACGGAATCTGGCTCCGAGCTCTCGCCGGAAGTCTTGCCTGGGGAATCCTCTGGGGATCGTTTGCCTGGTGTTCAACCGCCGCCACGGCTTGGTCCGCCGAGACCGACGGTGATGCGCAGGCCCAGGCTGATTCCCAGACTGAGGCCCAGGCCGAGGCTGCGGCCGAGTCGATTCCGTGGGAGTTCCGGCGGCATGTGCTCCCCGTGCTGACCAAAGCCGGGTGCAATTCGGGTGCCTGTCACGGAGCGTTGGCGGGCAAGGGAGGGTTCAAGTTATCGCTGAGAGGTTACGACCCGCAGGGAGACTACGTCGCGATCACGCAGCAGGGACGCGGTCGGCGGATTGAGTCGACCGACCCGGCGCGAAGTCTGTTGCTGGCCAAGCCGACGACTCAGCTGCCACACAAGGGCGGGCTGCGTCTGGATCCTCAGTCGGCCGATTACCGGCTGCTGGTGGAGTGGATTGAGCAGGGTGTGGCCGGTCCGCGCGCCGATGACCCGAATCTGGTGGAACTGTCGGTCATTCCGCCAATGGCCAGCGCAGCGGTCGGCGATGAGCTGCAACTGACTGTGCTGGCTCGTTACAGCGACAATCGAGTCGAGGACGTGACACGGTGGGCCAAGTTCAGTTCAGCGGATGAGTCGGTGGTTCAAGTGACCGACGGTGGTCAGGTGAAGGTGCTGGGTCCGGGCGACGGAGCGGTCGTCGTCTGGTTTTCGAGCCAGATTGTGCTGGCGCGTGTGATGTCCCCTTATCCGTACCAGGTGGCACCGGAGGTCTACGAGCAGGCAGCGGCGCGCAACTTTGTCGACCGGCTGGTCCTGGAACGGTTGCAGGCCCTGAATCTGGCGCCGTCCCCTCGATCGAGCGATGCGGAGTTTTTGCGGAGGATGTATTTGAGCCTGCTGGGGACCTTACCGACGGAGCAGGAGGTACAGGAATTCTTGAGCGATTCGCATCCCGACAAACGCGACCGCTGGATCGACCAGGCGCTGGCTCGATCGGAGTTCAACGACTACTGGAGCTACCGCTGGTCCGACGTGCTGCTGGTCAATGGCCGCCGGTTACGTCCCGCGGCCGTCGAAGCGTATTCGAAGTGGATTCACGAACGGGTCAGCCGCAACCAGCCGTGGGACGAATTCGTGCGTGAGATCGTCGTGGCGTCGGGGAGCACCTTGGAGAACGGCGCCGCGAATTTCTATTCGCTCCATCAGGACCCCGAGGGCATGACGGAGAATGCCTGCCAGGCGTTCCTGGGATTGTCGATCGGCTGCGCGCGGTGCCACAACCATCCGCTGGAAAAATGGACGAACGACCAGTACTACGCGATGGCCAGCCATTTCGCTCGAGTGCGAGCCAAGGGCTGGGGAGGCGACCCGCGCGGCGGTGACGGGAATCGGAGTGTGTTCGTGGCGAACGACGGGGAATTGATCCAACCGCTGCGTGGCAAGCCTCAGCCTCCCACGCCGCTCGATGGCACGCCACTCGACTTTGACGCCCCCGGCGACCGGCGCGAGCACTTGTCCGAATGGCTGACGTCACCCGAGAATCCCTACTTCACGCGAGCCGTGGTCAATCGAGTCTGGGCGGCCCTGTTCGGTATCGGCCTGGTAGAGCCAGTCGACGATCTGAGGGCCTCCAATCCGGCCTCAAACGAACGTCTGCTGCAGGCCTTGAGCGACTACCTGGTCGAGCAGGATTACGATCTGAAGGCGCTGATGAAATTGATCCTGCAGTCGGAGACGTTCCAGCGCAGCGGTGAACCGCTGGCCGAAAACGCCGGCGACAAGCGTTACTTCAGCCATTACTTTGCCTACCGCCTGCCAGCGGAAGTGTTGCTGGATGCCATCGCACAAGTGACCGAGGTGCCGAGCGAGTTCACTCAGATCGGCTATGACGGCAGCGATGTCGAACAGACGACCCGCTACCCGATGGGGACTCGCGCCATCCAGCTGGCCGACTCGGCCGTCGTTTCGAACTTCCTCAAGGCGTTTGGCCGCAACGAACGGGACATCACCTGCGAATGTGAACGGTCCAATACACCGAGCCTGGTGCAGGTGCTGCACATCAGCAACGGCACAACGATCAACGACCGCCTGGAGAATCCGCGCAGCTGCGTCTCGCGCTGGGCCGGCGATCAGCGGCCCTGGCCAGAAATCGTCCGGTCGATCTACCTCCGTTCGCTCGGCCGCCTGCCGACCGAAGCTGAGGAATCGGGTCTGTTGAGCGAACTCGAATCGGTTCCGGCTGAACAGCGGCGCGAGGCCATCGAAGATTTGTATTGGAGTGTGTTGAGCAGTCGCGAGTTTCTGTTCAATCATTGAGAAACTGACCATTCGTAAAGTCCATCGGCAATTCGTCGAGTCCGATCTGGCACAGTCCGAAGGCCTAGCATGAAGATTCGCTTCCTCACCTTGGCTACTCAGCTGGTGACCGTGCTGCTGGTCGCCACCAGCCACAACCCGGTCCGTGGTGCTGACGATGCGTCGACGATCGATTTTGCCCGCGACGTCCAGCCAGTGCTGAACCGATACTGCGCAGGTTGCCACGGACCCAATACGACCGAGGGCGAACTCCGACTCGACTCGCTGGCCGGTATCCAGGCCGGTGGCGAACACGGCCCAATCCTGCGGCCCAAGGACGCCGACGGCAGCAAGATGATCCAGCTGATTTCCGGCACTCGGGAACCGAAGATGCCGCCGGCCGAGGAACCACAACCCGACGCGGCATCGATCGCCCTTCTCAAGCGGTGGATCGACGCAGGCGCCCAAGGACCGTCCCCCGATTCGCCTTCAACTTCCCCACCGTCCGACGAAGCCGGTCGTCAAGCGACTGGCCCATCAACGGGCTCAGCCCACACCGTGGCTCGACCGTCAGCGATTACCGCCCTGGCCGTCGACTCGGCTGGCCAGCGGTGGGCGCGAGGTGAAGTCGGTCGAGTCGTGATCACCGGCCTGAATGAAACCGAGGGGACGGGTCAGGCGTTGGCAGGCGAGAAATCACCTTCGTCGCAGACCGAGCTGGTACTGAGTGGCTTACCGGGGAAGGTGACTGGCCTGGGATGGCTCGACGGCGGACGACAATTGGTGGTTGCCGCCGGCTGGGCGGGATCGCCGGGTGAGGTGACTCGGTGGGACCTGACACCAAGCCCACCACGACAGACGGCCCGCTGGACCGACCACGCCGACGCCGTCTACGCCCTGTCGATCAGTCGTGACGGCGAGTGGCTGGCCACAGCGGGATACGACCGCAAGATCGTGGTGCGACGACTGAGCGATGCAACGGCTCATCACGTCCTCGAAGGGCACAACGGCGCGATTTTTGACCTCGATTTTTCACCCGACGGCCGAGTCCTCTCGAGCGCCAGTGCCGACGCAACCGTGAAAGTGTGGAACGTGGCGACCGGAGAACGGCTCGACACGATGAGCCAGCCGCTGAAGGAACAGCTGACGGTCGACATCAGTCCCGACGGGAAATGGGTAGCGGCCGCCGGCGAGGACAATCGGGTCCGACTGTGGCAGCTGGTATCCACTACCGAGGCTCAGATCAATCCGATTCACGTCGCTCGATTCGCTCACGAGGCAACGATTTACCGCGTGCGATTCAGCAGTGACGGCCGACAGCTCGTTTCCGTCGCCGCTGATCAGACGATCAAGGTGTGGAGTGTCCCCGAGATGCGGCTGGAGCGTGAACTGGCCCTGCAGCCGGCCAGCTCCCAAGTCCTGGCGATCGCCGATCGTGAGCCGGCTGTCTGGGTGGGCCGAATGGACGGTACTTGGGGAGCTTACGAGCTGGGCCTGGCGTCCTCCAGCGCAGTCGGCTCGCCAACCGACGCGAACGACACGACTTCGAATAACGCTGCCTCGAAAAGCACTGCCTCGGGTAACGCTGCTTCGAACAACATCGCTGCGAGCGGTTCATCGGCGGGTCAGTCGGACGTGGAGCCGAACGACGAGATATCGCAGGGGGTGTCGGTTACGTTACCGATGCGGGTGCGGGGCGTGATTGATGTGGACCAGGAGGGTCGCGGTCGGTTTGAGGGTCTGCAGGGCGACCGGGACCTGTATCGCTTTACGGCTCGGGAGGGCGAGACATGGATCTTTGAGGTGACGGCTCAGAGCCAGCAGAGCCCGCTCGATTCGATCATCTCAATTCTGACGGCGGACGGCCAGCCGGTACCGCGAGTGCAGTTGCAGGCGGTCCGCGACTCGTACTTTACCTTTCGCGGCAAGAACTCGGATGACACCGGCGACTTCCGGTTGCAGAACTGGGAAGAGATGCGGCTGAACCAGTACGTCTATGCGAATGGGGAGGTGGTAAAGCTGTATCACTATCCGCGGGGCCCGGACAGTGGATTCAATGTGTATCCGAATTTTGGACAGCGTGAGACGTTTTTTGATACGACACCACTGGCCCATGCGTTGAACGAACCGTGTTATGTCGTGGAGGCTCATTTGCCGAGCGAGACGTTGGTGGCGAACGGTCTGCCGATTTTTGTGGTGCCGTACGAGAACGACGACGCGTCGGACCGCAGCCGGGGGAGCGATTCGCGGGTGACCTTTACGGCGCCGGCCAGTGGGGAGTACCTGGTTTCGGTGCGGGACGTACGGGGCCAGTCGGGGCCGGCGTACACGTACGAGCTGGCGGGGCGGCGTCCGGAGCCGGGCTTTGAAGTGCGGCTGACGCACGACGATCGCAAGGTGTCACCGGGAACTGGGGTTCGGTTCGGGGTGGAGTTGGTGCGGAAGGACGGCTACGAGGGTCCGGTGCGGCTGGAGGTCGGGGAGGTCCCGGCGGGCGTGGTGGTGGCTGGCCCGCTGGTGGTTGAGGCCGGCCATCGTCGGGCTTGGGGGACGGTCTTTGTGGAGTCGGAAGGGGCGGAGCGGCTGGCGGGCCAGAGCTGGACGATTCCGTTGCGGGCCGAAGCTGAGATTGGCGGGGCGTTGCGGGTCCAGGAGGGGCTGACGCTGGGACCTTACGAGCTGGACGTTCAGAAATCGAAGATCCACGTGGCCTTGGGCCCTGCGGCGGGCGGTGAGGCCGGCACGGGTGCTGAGGGTGCGGGTGCTGAGCCGGGGGTGATTGAGATCCGGCCGGGAGAGACGGTGACGGCGGAGTTGTTGATCGACCGCCGCGGGGTTGGTGGTCCGATTGGGTTTGGGAGTGAGGGGGCGGTCTGGAACGTGCCGCACGGGGTGTTTGTGGACAACACGGGGCTCAACGGGGTGTTGTTGCCCGAAGGGGAGACTCGGCGGACGATATTCCTGACGGCCGAAGCGTGGTTGGAGCCTGGGGAGCGGTGGGTATTTGTCGAAGGGGAGACGGACGGGCGGCCGACGTCGCGGCCGGTCCGTCTGCGAGTCAAGTCGGCTGGGGGAGAATAGCTTGCTTTTTTCCGTCAAGTCGCTCAAACTAGGTGTCTGAACAAAAAATACGTCCGGCGGACGGGCGTTGGAAGCCAGGCAGCGCGTTGCGGCCCGATCCGGTGCTCGGGTCGGGAAAGGTTGCCGAGCACATTCTTTCAGGGTTGTTGTCAGATAGGGGAAGCCAGCGGATGGGACGTCAGTCGATCGGGCCAGTGCGAACGATGTGGTGGGCTCTGTGTTTGTTGCTGATGGTCGGTGCGCTGGGCTGTGGCGAACCGAAGACGTCCGACGAAACGGCGGCCGGCCAGCGGAACATGACTTTTCTGGCTCGATTTTATGGACGTTATCAGGCGATGAGCCGTGGTGTGTTGCCGCCGAGCGAAGAGGCGTTTCGGAAGTTCCTGGCGATGGAGCAGATTGCCGAGGAGGTGAAGGGGACGGGGATCACGAACATCGAAGACCTCTTCGTATCGCCGCGTGACAAGCAGAAGTACGTGATTCAGTACAAGACTCGGCCGAATAACCCGGGGCTCAACAACGACCCGATATTTGCGTATGAAGCGGTGGGGGTGGACGGCAAGCGGTTTGCGGCGTCGCTGAGCGGAGCGGTTGAGGAGCTGGATGCGGAGCAGTTCAAGGCGGCCGTGCCGGATGCGAAGTAACGGGCGGCGGGTCGTGGGCGCTGACGCATAAGCATGAGCGGGGAATACACAGCAGTCTGACGGGCTGGGAGAGACTGCGGTTAGCGAACAGTGGGGCAGATTTTCGGTCTTGTCTTGGCGTTCTAAATTCTATTTTTCTCGTTGAATGGGAGGGTACTGGATCATGAGACCACGCTGGAAGTCGCGCGGAGCGGCTGGCTTTACGCTGGTCGAGCTCTTGGTGGTGATTGCGATCATCGCCATTCTGGTGCTGCTGTTGCTGCCGGCCGTGCAGGCCGCGCGCGAAGCTGCTCGCCGTACGCAGTGCATTAACAACCTGAAGCAGATCAGTCTGGCGGTGAACACTCACCTCTCGACTTTCGGCTACTTCCCGACGGGGGGCGACGTCCCCTGGCCAGACATCAAGAACTACATCACCAACGGTCAGCCAAACGAAGCGGAGCGGATGGGTTTGTGCTGGTCGTTCCAAGTGCTGCCATTCATCGAAGAGCTGGCGGTGACCAAGATCACCACTCAGGCTCAGATGGATCAGCTGGCGGTGCCGATGTACGGCTGTCCCTCGCGGCGTCAGCAGCAGGGCTCAGTCGCTCAGGGTGGTCGCGTGCTGATGGACTACGCTTCGGCTCAGCCCCGTGGACTGCGTGGCCAGCTGGGGACGGGCGTCCGCAATCCCTATGGCTGGAACGACACCGATTCGTTCTGGAAGGGGAGCACCTGGAGCGTGCCGCGCAAGCAGTCGTATGAAGGCATCATCGTCCGTTGCAACTGGGACGTCTTCTCGGGCGGCCCCAAGAACGGCAAGTACTGTGACAGCTCGAAGCCGTGCACCGACGGCCAGGTGAAGGACGGCATGAGCAAGACGCTGCTGGTGGCTGAGAAGCGTCTGAAGCCGCAAAACTACATCGTTGGCGACTGGCACGACGACCGCGGCTGGACGGACGGCTGGGATCCGGACACGATTCGTTCGGGTGGTTTCCCGGTCGGTCGTGACCAGAACATCAGCGCCGACGTCGGCTATCACTTCGGTTCGGCTCACGACCTGGCGTTCAACGCCTCGTACGCTGACGGCCACGTGACGTCGATTGAGTACACGATCGCCAAGGAAATCCTCGACTCGATGTGCGATCGTCGTGACGGCCAGGTCTACGACACGAACTGATCGACCGTATCGCTCAGCACCTCGCGTGCTGAGCGAATTTGATTGACGACGATTGACAACCCAAGCCGATGACCGCAGCAGCCCGCTCGGTCATCGGCTTTTTTGTTGCGCGGCCGAACGACGCGGGCGCCGGACTCGGTTGAGCTCGGTGGCGTCGACGATCCAGCCTCGGCACGAGTCGGCCTGACAGGCACAAGGGATGGCGTTGTTGGCTGGCCAGGCGTAGTCGATCGTCAGCTCTTCACCGACGCGAATCGACCGCACCGCCTGCAGCCAGAGCTCACGACGAGTGGCCGTCCGGTCCCACACGACCAGCTCGCAATTCGGTTCACACGAGTGGTTCAAGAACCGGAAGGGAGCGAAGGGCTCAAGGACCGAGCCTTCGTCGAGTTCGATGCAGTAGTCCGAGGTGTAGTCGGGATCTGCGATGACATCTCCGGCGATTCGGCCGATCCCCTGTTGAGCTCGAAAAGGTCGTTCAGCAAACACACCCTGACCGACCGGAGTGCGTGCTACGCGCACGGTCCGTTTAATCCGTTTATTCGACACGATCGTTCCTGTCTGTTCCCTGAGCAGGCGACCACCGACTCCACGGTGTGTTCCCGTGTCGCCGCCCAAGCCTTCCATGCTGACAAATTCACGGAATTTGACAACCCCCGCCGGCGGTTTCCACGCTCGGCTTCGGAATAAGAGCTAGGTTGTGGATAGGCCAGAAACAGGTGAGGGCTGATGTTCGTATCACGACTGCGCACCGGCGCTGAACTCGACCAGATTCAAGCGGACTGGCAACGTCTCAGCGGCGGCAATCCGCTGCAGAGTTACACGTGGATGCGCAGCTGGTGGGATGCGTTCGGCCAGCACCGCGAACTCTACGTCCTCTGCTTTCGCGACAGCGGTGGACTGGTCGTCGGACTGTTCCCCTTCTGCCGACGCTGGTCGCTCGACAAGGGACATTGCCTCGAACTGCTGGGATCGGGGAAGGCCTGCAGCGACTATCAGCGGTTTCTGGTCGACCCGATGTTCGCAGACGATGTGTTGCAGGCGGCCGTCGAATGGCTGCTGGCGGCTCAGGGCGAACACCGCTGGGACACGATCGACCTGGACGGCGTAGAGGCTCTCGATCCCCACATCAACGCCTGGCGGACACGGATGGCCGAACGGGCCGTCTCCATCACTCAGCTCGAGCAGCCCAGCTGCTGGCGACTGGAACTCCCGGCGTCCCGCGAAGCCTATCTCAGCGAACGATCCAAATCACGGCGCCGGCTGCTGAAGAAACAATTCGAGCTGCTCGAACAACCCGATTCACCCGCCAAGTACGAGGTGGCGGAGACGCTGGACCAGCTCCGGTCGATCACGGAAACGACTCGCCAGCTGCATCAGGGACGCTGGCAGGCGGACGGCGTGGCAGGCTGTTTTGCCGATGCGGCCTTCGATCGATTCCTGCCCGAGGTGCTGGAGCGGCTCTGGCCGAGCGGCTCCGTCCATGCGGCTCTGGTCACCTTCGACGGCTTGCCCGTCGCCGGCAGCCTGGGACTGATCGAAGCGGGCGTCCATTACGTCTATCTGGTCGGTATGGATCCGGCCGCGGCCGCTCATCAACCAGGCTGGCTGCTGAACTGCGGCCATCTGCGACACGCCTGGGAGCACGGCCTCACAGGCCTCGATTTCCTGCGCGGCGATGAATCGTACAAGGCGAGCCTGGGGGCCGAACGTCGTCCTCAGATGAGGCTGCGTCTGGCCTCACGACAGACGCTGGCCCAAGTCCGCCATCGGCTGTGGCACGTCGGTCGTTACTGCCGTCGCTGGCAATGGCTCAAGCGACATCCGCGTCAAACACTCGCACCAGCTGCCAGTTGTCCCGATACGCCTTGACGAACTCCTGATGGCGTTCGGCCACCTGGTAAGCGTCATGGGCGGCCCGGTCAGCGAAGACCATCACCAGGGCGACATCGAAGTTCCGGTCGTTCACCGGCCTCTGACAATCGGCCAGCAATCCGGCTGAATAAAAGACCGTGCCGGGATGGCCGGTCAGGTATTGGTCACATCCCGCCAGCAGCGCCGAGATGGCTGCCTGGGAATTGTCCTTGAGCTGGAAATAGACGCAGTGGGCAAACCGACGCAGCTCGGGCATATCCGTCCTTCGTGGAAGTAGTGGCGGTGTTTAGAGACCCCACATCGTACCGCGCCTCGGGCCATGCGCCGATCGGTCAGCGGCCGTAGCGATCATAGCCGTAGCGGTCATGCCTGTAGCGGTTAGTGCTGTGCCCGTGGCGACCACTAAACGGGCTCGTTAGGGTCCCGGAAGGTACCGCCCTTGTCCCGAGTCACATCATAGCGTTTGTTGTTTTCGTCCTTGCGCCGTTCGAGGCCAGCGCGTTCCAGGAGCGACTTGCTCATGATCATCGACTCGATGTCCTCGAAGCTCTCCGGCGGAGGCGGGCCCACCGCTCCCAGGTCACCGGGGACGTAGTAGAACTTGTAGTAGTGCTTGGCCACACTCAGCTCGTCACCCGGGTCGATCCGCTTCTTGGTCACCCGACGACCATTGACCTTCACGCCGTTGCGGCTGTTCAGATCTTCGACGTACCAGTAGCCGTCTCGCACCTGGAGCTGGCAATGATGAGCGGAAACGTTGGCGAAGCGGAGCACGATGTCGCAGCTTTCGCGGCGCCCCACGAGGAGCTCTTTCTTGAGGAGCGGAATGGGGTCACCCCCACCCAACGGAACCAGTTCGCCGTACATGAATGCTTTACCTTGTGGGAACAGAAGTCGCTCCGTAAGATACCTCCGAGGGGACCGGAGCGGGTGGTGCCCGCCGAGTCCGGCCTTCGGAAGCCCGCCTGAACGCCATTTTTATGGTACGCAGGGGTGCACATGTCGTCAACGAATCGCCCAGAGCCGATTGCTCCAGCCCCCCCGGAGATGGCGTGGCGCCAAGCGGGCTTTCGGTATTATCCGTACAGCCTCTACCTGCAGGAGCGGTTCGGGGGACGGGTCCGCAAGGTCAGCGTCGATGCTAAGTTCACTTGTCCAAATGTCGACGGCTCCGTGACGACCGGGGGCTGCAACTTCTGTGACAATCGGAGCTTCAGCCCGAGCCGCCGGCTGCCGCGGCTGTCGGTCCGCGACCAGATCGACGAAGGGATCCGCAGGCTGCGGATCCGCTATCCGGGGTGCGACCGGTTCCTGGCCTATTTCCAGCCGGGGACCAACACCTACGCCCCCGTCGATCGACTCGGCCCCCTCTACGCCAGTGCCTTGGACCACCCGCTGGTCGTCGGCATGACCGTGGGAACTCGCCCCGACTGCGTCCCCGACCCGGTCCTCGATCTGCTGACCGACATCGCGACCAGTCGCTACGTGGCACTGGAACTGGGCCTGCAGTCGCGTCACGACCGATCGCTGAGCTGGATGAACCGAGGCCACGATTATGCGTCGTATGTGGATGCGGCTGAGCGGAGTCGGGGGCGAGGGCTGGAACGGTGCGTCCACGTCATCCTGGGTCTGCCGGGGGAGAGCCATGCGGACATGATGGCGACGGCCGAGGCAGTCGTCGCATCGGGGGTGGAATCGGTGAAGATCCACAACTTGTACGCGGTCGAGCGAACACCGCTGGCCGATCAGGTCCGCAGCGGCGAGGTACGGCTGTGGGAACGGGATGAGTACATCTCGGTGCTGGTCGACTTCATCGAACGGCTGCCGCCGACGATGGTGGTGGAGCGGATCAGTGGTGAGGCACCGTCGAAGTACCTGGTCGGGCCGGCATGGTGCCGGGACAAGGCGAGCTTCCTGCAGGCGGTGCAGGCGGAATTCGATCGGCGGGGAACTCGACAGGGCTCGACCTGGCCGAGTAGATTGCAAGGTTGAGGTTCTGCGGGGGCCAGCGCCGGACAGGCGGTCGCTGGCCAGTCCCCCAAGCGGGGACAGGCGAGAGGAAAGTCCGGGCTCCACAGGACAGAACGGTCGGTAACACCGACCGGCCGTCAGGCCAGGGACAGTGCCACAGAAAGCAAACCGCCGTCGGCGACTCAGGTCGTCGATCGGTAAGGGTGAAACGGTGAGGTAAGAGCTCACCAGCGGGCGAGGTGACTCGCTCGGCTCGGCAAACCCCGTTCGGAGCAAGGCCAAGCAGGCGGCAGGTCTCAGCTTCGGCTGAGGCGCGCACTGGTTCCGGTGCGGTCCGCCGGGTAGGCCGCTCGAGCGTCGAGGCAACTCGGCGCCTAGAGAAATGACCGTCCGCAGGCGTCAGCCTGCCGACAGAACCCGGCTTACGTCCGACGCTGGCCCCCACTCACCCTCTCGGTTACCGCGGGCCGGCCCGATTCCGGGCCGGCCACAGCGGTACCATGCTCAGCCGTACTTTGCTCGTCGGCCGCGGGTGCGACTAACCGACCTCAGTCGGTCGGAATGAGCGACTCGTCGACAATCTGCAGCAGCTTGGAGATGCACAGCTTGTTCATGCTCGTCTTCCGCTCATGAGCTTCATTGCGGAGCGATTCATGGAGGCTCTTCGGCAGCCGGACCGTGATCACCCGAGTCGGCTCGCGATCGTCGATCGGATCGCGCGACTTCTCGCGGAGCTTGGCCACCATCTGCTGAATCTCCAGGTACTCCGCGCTCTGCTCAAACGCCAGCAGATCGTCGGGGCTCGGGAAGATCTTGCGGACCGCCCCATCCACCCC
This sequence comes from Pirellulales bacterium, assembly GCA_046349895.1. GTDB lineage: Bacteria > Planctomycetota > Planctomycetia > Pirellulales > Pirellulaceae > JAXMBJ01. The sequence continues at coordinate 1,168,764 of JAXMBJ010000006.1, forward strand.
CAGGACCTCCCGGAAAAACGTCACCCAATCGGGCTGCTGGCGATACATGTCGCTGGCAATCCGGAGCGCCTGCGTCTCGCGGCTCTCCGTCCGACCCTCAGTGCGGACCGCCTCGCCGGTGGTCGCTCCGTACGTCCCTGTCGTGTGATGCATCATTCCCGTCTCCATTGCTGGGCTCCTTCCTCTCTACTCGATTTACCTTGCCTGTGAAAAAGTCAGTTACCACATCCCGCAGCTACCAACGCGTGCGGTTATGCCGAAATCTTTGCTTCCACGTCAAGACCAGCATCGCAAATGCTGATAACTTCAGTACTTGCGCTGCTATCAGTGCTGTCATGTCAGTGCTGCCAAAAATTGCAGCAGAGCTGCCCGAATCGCGACAACCGAAGGAATGCTCAAAAGTTAAGCAGCCGGAATTTGTCCTATTCGCCCAAGTGTCCACTTCGCGCCTCAAAAAAATGGTCGAAAAATGGACTCGCGGCTACGAATTGGCAAACTGGGCAATTTTCAAGCAGCTTGGGCGCGGCGGAGCTGGTGGAGTTCGGCGAGGAGGCTGGAGAGGAGGGTCTGGTGGAGCTCATGCAGGACGTCGCTAGCCTGACGGCCGTCGGCCAGACGGTGGTCGTAGATCAATGTCACCAGCGCGCGGCCCGCTGAGTCGAGTGGCCCGTAACTCAGACTGCTCGTGCACAGCGTCGGATGGTCCCGGTTGTTCACCCCCTGACCGGCCAGCGACGAGAGTGAGAAGGTGCCGACTTGCCGAGCCCGCGTTGGGCCGGCGATGTTCAGCGTCACCCACCAGGCCATCCGCCGCACCGGCCATGGCATGCGGCTCAACCGCAACTGCTTGCGAAATACCTCCTCCACCGGCCCGTGAGCGTAGTGGTCGAGATGCTGCTGGAGGTCGACCAGGGACCGGTGAGCCGGATCGATGAGCCGGCCGAAGCAGAGCCGCGGGCGGCCCTGGTATTCGCGCTGCACGGCCACCATCGCCGTACTCTGAGCATGATCATAGACGTGCGGGATCGGCCAGCGGAGAAACGTCTGCCGCAGCCACGCGTGACGCTCGGCCACCATCCCCTGCCCTTTGACGAACAGAGCCGTCCACGAAATCCGAGGATCCGCCTGCGACCGCGCCGCAGCCACCTCCCCCAGATCGAGCTCCGCCTCCGCTCGGGCCACCGGCACCTGCCGAGCAAAGTGGACAATATCACACGGCAACGACCGCTCGGCCGGCAACAGCCTTCGTCGAAATTTCATGGCCAACTCTCGCTTGCGGGGTCCCCGACTCCAACCGCCCAGAGGTTACTCGATCCCCCACCAGGACGTCAGCGCGAAAAAAATCGACTCGACCACCACCCCGACTCCCGGCCCTGAATTTCAACGCGGTGAGCGCCCAGCACGCTGAGGATTTAACGAGGAGGCAGGCGGGACGCCCGCACCACAATGCGGAGGCAGGCGGGACGCCCGCACCACAATGCGGAGAACGAGGAGGCAGGCGGGACGCCCGCACCACAACGCGGAGGCAGGCGGGACGCCCGCACCACAATGCGCGGAGGCAGGCGGGACGCCCGCACCACAATGCGGAGAGTCAGCACTGCTCTCTCTGCGGCCTCGGCAGTGAAAACTCCCTGCTAGCTGAACGGGGTCGGAAAAGTCCCCAGTGAAAACCGATACAACCGCTAAGGAGAGGTCGATAACAGGATGGGGATCCGCGACCGCCTCCAGGCAGCGGCCGTCGTGGGCCCCTTTGATTTTTTGGGCTTACCCTCCCAGTGGATCTTCGCTACAAGTCCCGCTCGGATACCGACTGTGGCTGGCAACCGCCCTTTCCTCGAGCGACCCAGAATCCCGATGAACCCACAACAACTGCTAGCGCTCTACCGCGCCATGCTGACTGCTCGCGAAATCGACCAGCGCGAGGAGGAGATCACACGGCGCGGCGAGGCGTTCTTCCATCTCGGAGGTGCGGGCCATGAAGCCACCGCGGCGCTGGCGCTCCACCTGACCCGGGATGACTGGCTCCATTGTCACTACCGCGACCGGGCCTTGCTGTTGGCGCGGGGAGTGGCGAGCGAACGGTTCTTCGATAACCTCTTTGGTAACTCGCGGTCGGACTCGCAGGGTCGCCGCATGACGGCCTTTTTCAGCGATCCGCAGCTGCACATCCTGAGCATGGTCACGCCGGTCGGCAATCATTGCCTGCAGGCCGTCGGGATCGCCGAGGCGGTGCGTGACCGGTCCGGCAGTCCGCTGGTCATGTGCGGGCTGGGAGACGGAACGACTCAGCAGGGCGAGTTCTATGAGGCCTGCGCCCAGGCTCAGCGACGGCAGCTCCCCGTACTGTTCATCGTCCAGGAAAACGGCTGGGCCATCTCCACACGCACCGCCGGCCAGACCTGCTTCACGCTGACCGATCACCCGACCGAATTCTGCGGGATTCCGATTACCACCGTGGACGGTACCGACGTGCTGGCGGCCGACCAACACTTCGCACAGCTCGTCGCCCGCATCCGCAGCCAGCGCTCGCCGCAGCTGGTCCGGTTCCAGGTCGCCCGCCTGTGCAACCACACCAACGCCGACGATCAGCGGCTCTACCGGCCCACCGACGATTTGCAGTTCGACCAGCAACATCGGGACCCGATCCGCAGGTGCTACCAGCAGCTGCTCGACTGCGGCGTGCCTGCCGACGAGATCGCGGCGTGCCACGCGGAGGTTCGGCGCGAACTGCAACTGGCCGAGCAATCTTCGCGGCAGCAACTGCCGCCAGTGGCCAGCGACTCGGCGAAGAAGGTCTTGCCGGTGGAACTGACCCACGGTTCGCGTGAGCGACGCGGCAACGGTCCGGCCGAACTGACCATGCGTGAGGCTCTCCTGGGAGTGCTCGATCTGCAGCTGGAGCGCAACAGCGCCGTCAGCCTGCTGGGCCAGGACATTGCCGATCCGAAAGGGGACGTCTTCGGCGTGACGCGGGGCTTGAGTACCCGGCACGGCGACCGTGTCCGCAACGCGCCGCTGTCCGAATCGACGATTTTGGGCGAATCGATTGGTCGCGCATTGGCCGGCGAGCGCCCGGTCGCGATGATCCAGTTCGCCGACTTTCTCCCCCTGGCGTACAACCAGATCGTATCCGAGCTGGCGATGATACACTGGCGCACCGCCGGTGCCTGGCAGGCTCCGGTGATCGTGATGGCCCCCTGCGGCGCCTACCGACCGGGGCTGGGCCCCTACCACGCTCAGTCGCCCGAATCGACCTACGCTCACATCCCCGGCCTGGACGTCGTCATGCCGTCGACGGCCACGGATGCCGCCGGCTTGTTGAACGCCGCCTTCCAGTCGGGCCGGCCGACGATGTTCTTCTATCCCAAGGCTCTGCTGAACGACCGCAACACACTCACCTCAGCCGACCTCGATCGCCAGTTCATCCCGATCGGCCCGGCGCGCAAGGTCCAGGCTGGTCGCGACCTGACGCTCGTGGGTTGGGGCAATACCGTCAATGTCTGCGTTGAGGCGGCTGCCGCATTGGAGAGCATCGGGGTGACCGCCGAAGTTCTCGACTTGCGGAGCCTCAGCCCGTGGGACCAACAGACGGTGATCGCTTCGGCCGAAAAGACGGCTCATCTGATCGTCGTCCACGAAGAAAACCTGACGTGCGGGCTGGGGGGCGAAATCCTGGCCACAATCGCCGAACGGGCTCGAGTCCCGGTGGCCATGCGCCGTGTGACTCGACCCGACACGCACATTCCGTATCATCTGGCGAGCCAACTGCAGTTGTTGCCATCGGTCGAGTCGGTGTTGATTGCCGCCGCCGAGCTCCTCGACCTGGAACTCGAATGGCAACAGATCGCGCCACCGGCACCGAACCAGCTGGTCGATATCGTCGCCGTGGGCTCCGGGCCGGCCGACGATCAGATCCAGGTCGTGGAATGGCTGGTCGAGGTCGGTCAGGAGATTCAGCCAGGGACGCCGCTGGCGACGGTGGAAGCAACCAAGTCGGTCTTTGAGATCGTCAGCTCGTACGCGGGCCAAGTCAAACAGCTCCTCGTCCCCGCCGGCTCGTCATGCCCGGTGGGAGCGCCGCTGGTCCAGCTGTTGCCCGACGCCAAGACTCTCCCCAACCTCTCACCGGCCGCTCAACCCAAACGCCGACCGGTCCTTCATCGCCGACCGCCGAGCCGTTTGGTGGTCCCCCGACGGGACGCCGAACCGCGCTGGTTCGAAACGGGCATCTCGATGGTCTGCAGCGTCGAAGGGGGCCGTTTGGTCCACAACCGCGACCTGCCGCTGGGCCAGCAACGGTCGACCGAAGACATCATGCGCCGCACGGGGATCGAGTCGCGACGGTGGGCCTTGCCCAGCGAATCGGCCATCGACCTGGCCGCCAAGGCATGCCGCGATGTGCTCGATCAGGAGCAGCTGATCCTGGACGACGTCGACCTGCTGATCTGCAGCACGACCAGCCCCACGTCAGTCACTCCATCGATGGCCTGCCACGTACTGAATCAACTCGCCGGCACACGGACCGAAACCCTGGTCCAGGCCTTCGACATCAACGCCGCCTGCTCGGGCTACCTCTATGCCCTGCAAGCCGCCTTTGACTATCTGCAGAGCATGCCGCACGGCCGAGTGCTGGTGGTGACGACCGAAGTCCTCTCACCGCTGCTCGACACCGAAGATTTCGACACGGCCATCCTGTTCGGCGACGCCGCATCAGCGACGGTCGTGTATGGCGAAGAACTGCTCGACAAAGCCGTCGCCAAACTGCGTCGTCCCGAGCTGTCGGCCAAGAGCGACGCGGGCGGAGTCCTCTCGGTCCCGCTGCTGCACGATGGGTTCATTCGCATGCAGGGTCGCAAGGTCTTCACCGAAGCGGTCCGCATGATGCTCAACAGCCTCGGCCGCGTCTGCACGCATCACGGGCTCGATGTGAGCGACCTGCAGATGATTGTCCCCCATCAGGCCAACCAACGCATCCTGGATGCCATCCAGCAGCGCGTGCAGCCACCCGTGTTCTCGAACATCCGGCACCACGGCAACACGTCTTCGTCCAGCATCCCGCTCTGCCTGGCCGAAGTCCTGCCAGCCGCCCACGCCGGCGACCGGCTCGGCCTGTGTGCCTTCGGTGGCGGATTCACCTTCGGCGCCAGCCTGCTGGAAGTCAGCTGACCCACGCAGCCCATTGCAACACCGCGCCCGATCTTTGGTCGATCATGCAGTCGCGCCACTGCAGAACACCGTGATCCATCTCCGTACCAGCATGCCAACCGCAGCTGCACGGAAACAGCTCAGTTTTTTCGCACGAAGACACAAAGGCACAGAGACACAAAGACTCTGAGCCGGAAGTCTGACAATTCGCTGAGAGCCTTTCCGTAACGATCAAAGGCTCTTCGCCGATCATGTTCGCCATGGCGTGCCGCGAGCAGAGTATCGACTCTCGCACCCCAGCCTGAGCGGGCCGCGCTGCACGAGCAAACACGCATGAATGATTCTACCCGGCTGCTGACCGCATTTTTCCCTTACCCTGCCCTCCCCCCGGCGTACCGGGGCGAGGGTATTCGGATTGGGATTAGAAACGGCTTTCAAACCTCCGGCCCGCATCGCTCTGCGGAGATCGTTCATCCGTCGTGACACGCCATCGACCCAGGGTCATTCACTGATTGCGGGCGCGGCGGAACTGGCTCAGTTGACCGCAGCCGGCTCGGCCAGCAACTTGGTGACGGCCGCTTCCAGACGCAAGGCCGACTGGTATCCGACCATCACCATCCGCACTTTCCCCTGGCGATCGACGAAGACCGTGGTGGGAAATCCTTCGGCATTGGGAACCTGCTTCATCACATCCTCAGTCCCCAGTGCACAGGGATAGTTGAACTTCTCCTGCAGCATGAACTCGTTGACTGTCTTGACCGCCGCTTCGCCCTCTTCGTTCTCAAAGGCCAGACCGACAATCTGCAGCCCCTTCGGTCCGAACCGTTCCTGCAGCCGGACGAAGTGCGGAATCTCAGCCCGGCACGGCGGACACCAAGTGCCCCACAAATCGACCACCACCACCTTCCCCTTCATGTCAGCCAGCTTCAACTGCTGACCGGCCTGAGTCCCCGCCAGGTCGAAATTGAACTCAAACGACTTGAACTCGGCCATCTCCCGTTCGAGAGTCGCCAGGTGGCGATCGAGGGCCTTCTGCCGGCCCGTATCCATGGCCGACTTCAGCTCGGGGTTCTTCTCCAGCAACCCCTGCCAGACCGGTTCTTCCAGCGAATCAAATTCTTCCCAGCCGGCATCGATAGCCTTGTTCACCAGATCGACGACATTCACGCCCTCCGGTACCGATCCCAGCTTGGACAGATCGTTCAACGCCAACATCGCAGCCGCTTGGCGATAGCGGTCCGGGACGTTCGGAACGGTTCCCGACATCAATCGCACGGCCAGCGCCAGCGAATTCTGCAAGTGACTTTCGACTCCTTCGGTCACGTTCGCCAATCGCTTCACATTGGCGACCCCCGAATAGATGATCATCGCCTGAGCCACTCGTTCGGGACTGGCATTCGGCAAGTCCTTGACGTGCTCAACCAGCTTGATCACTTCCGAAAAATCTTTCTTCGGTTCGCCCGCCTGAATCGCCTCCTGCACCTTCGACATCCACTGCTCGTCCGTCATCGCAGCCGGATCGGCCGGCACGGGTGCTTCTTCCTTGGCTACTTCTTCGTTGCCAGCCTCAGCCTTGCCAGCCTCTTCCTTCTTGACGGCCTCTTGGGAGGCGTCGGTATCTGTCGCCTTATCTGCCGCCGTTTTCTGCTGCGAAACCAGGGCGGTCGGCACGGGGCTCGACCCATTGCCGCTCGACCCATTGTCGCTCGACTGATTCCCCGCTGGGCTGGCCGGTGCGGAACCTTCGGGGCCGCTGGTGGGTGGCGGTTCGGTCGGGAACGGCGGAGCCTTTTCCGTTGGCTCAGCGGCCCCGGATCCGGCCCCGGGCGCGGCGGCCCCATCCGACTGACCGCCCGGCGTCGACATGTCGACCTTGGGAGGAGTCAGATCCTCGCTGACCTCGTTTTCACCGGCCGGCTTGCTGGGCCCACAACCGGTGCCGAGCACCACAGCGCCACTCAGGACCAGCGCGGTCCACCATGTCTTTGCCATCAATCCAATTCCTTTGCAAACAATTGCCGTTCCCACGCCCTTCACTGTTCGCCACCAGCGAGCGGCCACCCAGTCGCGACGCCTCACGCCGGCTGAATCCGCCGACCCGACACTCCCGCTGGCCCTCTGGGGGAGACACCCCTTTTCGGGGGCAATTATATCGGATCAGGTGGCCTGTCGATAGCCGGAGCCGCCGAGGGGTTCCCAACGCGGATTGCGATAGAGAATTTGGGCCAGCAGTTCTGGCGAGCCACGCTCATGACGCCGCGCGTGCCAATGACGGTCGGTCGGAACCCACGTATCGTCGAGCGGCCAGGGATCGAACGGATCGACTCCCAGCTGATTCGCCAACTTGCTGGAATCCATCGTGACGTCGCCCGCCCGCGGCGGTAACGGCCCCGCCGCGACTCGATGACAGCCAACCACCAGTTCTGGATCGTAACCGCCCACTCGGTTGACGATCTGAGCGATCTGGTAGAGGGTCAGCGATCGTGGTCCGCCGGCATGGAAGAGCCCCGACCAGGAGTTCGCCAGGGCGTGCTGACAAATGCGATTCAGACAGTCCGTGTAGGTCGGCGTCCGGATCTCGTCGTAATACAACGTCGCCGGCTTTCCCTGTCGGAATCGCGATTGAATCCAGTCGATCGCCCCGGCGTGACCGTTGAAGCTGATCCCCATCGGCAGCGATATCCGCAGAACGCAGGCTGCCGGATCGGCCAACATCACCAGCTGCTCAGCCACACTCATCGTCTGGCCATACACGGTTACCGGATCCGTCCAGTCACGTTCGCTGTGCCGCCCGCCACGTCGTCCCGAAAAGACCAGATCGATCGACAGGTGGACCAGCCGAGCGGGGAAGTCGTGGATCACGTCCAGTAACTGCCGGAGCCCGTAGACGTTGATCCGCCAAGCCATCAGCGGGTCAAGCTCACATGATTTGAGCGCGCAATTGCCGGCCGCGTTCAGCACCGCACGGAAGCGATACTGACGGAACAGATCCCGCAATCCGTCTCGATCCTCGGCGTCGCACGCTACGATCCCCGGAGACTGCAGACGCCAGTTGTTGCGCTGCCGGATCCCGATCACCTGGTCACCCAGCAGATGCCGGAAATAGTGAAACGCGTTGTAGCCGGCGACTCCCGAGATGCCAGTCACCAGCAGCGGCAGCGGCGGACGCGGCAAGGGGAGTTCGGCCAGCCGCGGCGCGGACCCCGATCGCTGACCACCGGGAAACTGACCGAAGTCGCCGAGCAGCCTCGTGCGAGTCGATTTCGAAACGTGATTCGATCCCTGCTCGTCCACCAAAAAACCTCTCATCCTCCACCGTCTGCCTATTCGCCGATCACCTTCACCAACACCCGCTTGGCCCGCCGACCGTCGAACTCTCCGTAGAATATCTGCTCCCAGGGCCCGAAGTCGAGCCGCCCGTCCGTTATGGCAACCACCACCTCTCGCCCCATGATCTGCCGTTTCATGTGAGCGTCGGCGTTGTCTTCGCCAGTGCGGTTGTGATGATAGCGGGTCGGAGATGGATCAAACGGCGCCAGCTCCTCGAGCCACTTCCGGTAGTCATGATGCAGACCCGGTTCGTCGTCGTTGATGAAAACCGATGCCGTGATGTGCATGGCATTGCACAACAGCAGACCCTCGCGTACGCCGCTGCGCATCAGGACGCTCTCCACCTGAGCTGTAATGTTCGCAAACCCCATCCGTTCAGGAAGTTGAAACGTCAGGTACTCGGTGTGGGATTTCATGGCATGTCCCGGGAGAGGTCCAGTCTTCTTCGGTTGTGAAGCGGGCTTCCCGCCTGCCTCCGTGTCCGCTTCTTGCATCTCAGGGCCTCTATTCTAAATCGCCGGACGAGACAACGGGATGCGGGATGGGTGAGCCAGGGTGCCGGGTGAAAGGATGGCCCAGAAGATAGTTGGTCGAGGCAACAGGAAGTTTGCACATCCAGGGAGGAAGAGGAGCGAGGGGAGAAGGAGAGAAGGAGAGAAGGGGAGAAGGGGAGAAGGGGAGAGCACGGAGGCAGGCGGGATGCCTGCACCACAATTCAAGGCAGGCGGGACGCCTGCACCACAATTCCAGGCAGGCGGGACGCCTGCACCACAAGGGGAGGGAGGGGGATTTCGCCACTGAGAGGATTGTGCCAAACTTTCGAAGGATGGTTTCCCAGGCACAACAGACGGCAAAGGTACCGGACCTTGAAAATCCACTTCCTCGGCGCTAACAGACAAGTCACCGGCTCACGCTACTGCATCGAGACGAGTCGATCGCGAGTGATGGTCGACTGCGGGATGTTTCAGGAACGCGAATTCCAGACACGGAACTGGTCCCCCAGTCCGATTGAACCGAGCTCGGTCGACGCGATGGTGCTGACCCACGCCCACATCGACCACTGCGGGCTCGTCCCTCGCTTTGTCCACGAAGGATTCCGCAATCCGATCGTCTGCACGCCCGCCACGTACGATCTGCTGCAGATCATGCTGGAAGACGCCCTGCAGATCCAGATGGAAGACGCCAAGTACAAGAAGAAGCGTCACGAACGAGAACACCGTCACGCACGGTTCATGGAACAGCCTCTATTTGAAGAACCCGACGTGCTGCGGGCACTCGACCTGCGGCAATCGGCCCCGTTCTACCGCGAAGTCGAAGTCACTCCGGACGTGCGAGTGATCTTCCACGAAGCTGGCCATATTCTCGGTTCTGCCATGCTGGAGTTCATCGTAACCGACAACAGCCAGACACGCCGCATCATCTTTTCGGGCGACATCGGACAATGGAACAAGCCCCTGCTGCGAGACCCGACGGTGTTCGCCCGAGATGACATCGACTACGTCGTGATGGAAAGCACTTACGGAGATCGGCTCCATCCCGACCATGGTGCGATCGTCGACCAGCTGGAAGCGAATCTTAATGAGACGCTCAGGCAAGGAGGCAACGTCGTCATTCCGACATTCGCCGTCGAACGAGCTCAGGAATTGATGTACTTCATCAGCTCACTCGTCCACGCTAACCGCATTCCGGACGTGAAGATCTTCCTCGACAGCCCTATGGCCGTCGACGTGACTGACATCTTCCGCAAACATCGCGACGAATACGATGATGAAACGTGGATGCGAGTCAATTCGGGCCAGCCACCACTCCACTTCCCAGGTCTGGTCCTGGCCAGCTCATCTCAACAATCTCGAGCGATCAACGATTACCGCCAGCCGGCCGTGATCATGGCGACTTCCGGGATGTGCACCGCCGGCCGGATCAAACACCATCTGCGACGCAACCTGCCGCGCCCCGACTCGTTGATCCTGTTTGTCGGCTTCCAGGCCGAAGGTACCCTCGGCCGACGGCTCGTCTCGGGCGAAAAAGAAGTCCGCATCCACGGACAGAACTGGCCCGTCAAAGCCAAAGTCCGGCAGATCTACGGTCTCTCCGGACATGCTGACCAAAAAGGACTGCTGCATTGGGCCAGCGCCTTCACCAAGGCGCCACGCGGTGTCTTTCTGACCCACGGCGAAGAATCCTCCGCCCAGGCACTCAGCACCCTCCTGCACGACCGGCTGAACTGGAACGTCCGCATCCCCGATTTCGAATCCACTCATGACCTGAGCTGATCGGCTCCTCTTGCTCCGGACACCACACAGTTGCTCCGGCCACCACACAGTTGCTCCGGCCACCACAAATCTGCGCTGGCCCGAGCCGCTGTCTGATTGAACTCGAAGGAGCGAGCCGGACTCAGCTCTTTGTCGAATGTTTTATCGGTGAGGGGACAAGAACACGCAGGGGCGCTACTGCGGTGAGGGAGGACGCAGAGGACGCTGAGAGGCAGGCGGGACGCCTGCACCACAATCGTTACAAGGCAGGCGGGACGCCTGCACCACAATGACGCTGGCTACTTTTTCTGCAGAGTCAGCAGGTACTCGACGACGTCGACCAGGTCCTGTTCGGAAAGGAGCTTGTAGAGATCGGCGGGCATCAGCGACACGTTCTGCTTCTGCAGCTCCTCAATGTCGCTCCGGGGAATCGTCCGTGCCAGTCCCTCGTTGTTCTTCATGGTGATCTGCTGATCGGTCTGACTGGTGATGATGCCAGTCACGACGTTACCGTCCTTCAACACGGCTGACCATGTTTCATAGCTGTGGCTGATCCCGGCACTGGGATACAGAATTGACTCGTAGAGCGCCTGTCGGCTGAGCTTGGTGCCGATTTCGGTGAGTGCCGGCCCGACTTCCTGACCCTGATCGCCGACCTTGTGGCATTTGGCGCACGTGCCACTTTCACGAAAGACGGTGGCTCCGTGAGCGACATCGCCGCGGAGCTGTTCGAGTTGGGAGAGGGTCGGGAAGGGCTTCGCGTCCTTCGACGCCGGAACCGGAAACAGCTCAGATGCTTCGCGCCGGAAATCGTCCCACGGGATCGTATGGAGCGCGGCGGCCGTCGCGTCGCGCAAGTCGGGCGCGAGCCCGTTCTGGCGAGCCGCTTCGAGGAGCCATTTGGCGCCATCTCGCAGCTTGGCGACGTTCCGCACGGCGATGCGACGATCTTCGATCGGGTTCTTGGCACTTTCAATCACATCGACCAGCACCGGGACGGCGCGGTTGTCGGCCGAATCTCCCAGAGCGGTCATGACCGTTTCACGGGCCGCCGCTTCTTCGTGCCCCAAGGCCTCATGCAACAAGGTCGACTGACCTCGTGACAGGAGAACTCGAGCGACTTCAGCGGCGCGACCCCGATCAGCGCCGGGCCCCAACATGGCCAGCAGCTGAGGATAATGCTGCTGCAACTGAAAGCGGGCCACCAGCTCGACAAACTCCTGAGTACCAGCCAGAGGTGCCACCAGGCGACCGATCAGCTCGCGCTGGCCACTGGCATCCGCCCCCGACGACAGATTCACTCGCTGCAGACTTTCGGCCATCACCAGTGCTTGTCGAGCGGTGTCCTGAGAGGGCGTCTGGGCGATCTGCCAGACCGCCTGATCCCGTTCGGGGCCTGACACAAAGTCCAGCGACCGGAAGTATCGAGGCAGCTCGGCCACTTGCGTCGAAGGATCTTCGATCAACTTGGCCAACAGCCCCGGCGTCTGCTTGCCGCGCGACCGCCAAACGATGTCTCGGCCACTCTTACTGTTCCAGTCATCTCCGACGGCAGCCAGATAGGCATCGAGGCAAGCATCCCACTTCAAATCGGCACCGATTCCGAGTGCTTCGAGATACCAGCGGTCGTTGCCATCGTGCTGGCGAGCCAGTTTCACCCAAGCGGCCACCGCTTCGGGACGCTTGTCAAACCGCAGCGCAATCGCACATTCGCGTCGCACCATGGGATCCTTGTCCTGCACCAGGGTCTGGATGGTGCGCAGCGGATCGACATCCGACAGCTGTCGAGCCAATCGCAGTCCGGTCACGCGGAGCATCGGATTGGGGTCAGCGATGGCGGCGTCAACATATTTCTGTCCGCGCCCCGGAATCTTCCCCAACAGCCACAGCGCGCGAGCTCGATAGCGAGGATTCTCATCGTGTTCCCAGACCGTCTGCAGAGCCGACTCGGCTCGAGCCCCCATTGCGTGGAGGCCTTGCCAGGCGAGATACCGCATGGCGAAGTTCGGGTTTTTCAGGGCCGCAATCGCGCCGGCGGGAGTCGACAGATCCCATTTCGGAACGCGATAGGTCCCCCCCTGCCCCTTGGGCGTCACGCGAAAGATTCGCCCGCGATCGAGGTCGCCCATTCCGTGCCCACCGACACCCGGATCGTACCAATCGGCGACGATCAGCGATCCGTCGGGGGCTACTTTCACGTCCGACGGTCGGAACCATTTGTCACGAGTCCCCTCGAGGATGTTCACCACTTCCCCTCGATAACCGGCCCCCTGCGACTGAATACGGTACGCCCGAGTAACGCTCGGCCCGGCATCGCAATGCATCAACTGTCCGCGCAGCGACTCAGGCAACATATCCCCTTCGTAAACCGTGATTCCGGTCGGTGATCCGGCTCCTGTCTGCAGCAGGTTGGGGACCACGCCCGGGTCGTTCAGGTGCCAGTGTCGCAACGGGATCTCTTCTTCCATTCCAGTGCGTGGCGTCTGCCAGCCGGCGCCGGTCAGTTCGTCGCGATAACCGTAGTTACCGAACTCCATCACATTATTGATTCGCACGCCGCGATTGCCGTCGTCATCATTGTCTGACTGCCAGATCGTCCCGAAGGAATCCACGGTCACCATCCAGTTGTTGCGAAAATTCCAGCCGAGGGTCTCCAGCTGAGTCCGATCGAGGTTGCAGCGAAAGACCATCCCTTCCTGATAGGGTTTGCGGTCGGTCTTCACCGTATTCCCGGCCACGTCGACCACCGGATTCCCCTCGGGATCACACAACTGGTGTCCTTCATTGCCGAAATTGAAATAGAGTTTTCCGTCGGGCCCGAAGACAAAAGCGTGAATCCCGTGATCGTGCTGCACGCCTTGGATGCCGGTGAACCAGTCTTCTTTCTTGTCAGCTTGATCATCGCCGTTGGAATCGGTGAAGCAGATCACTTTGTCACCACACGAGACGACGACCTGATTGCCCAGCACGCAGATGCCGTGCGGGGACATCAGGTCGGCCCCCTGATAGAAGACTTTCGTGGTCTCTGCCCGGCCGTCGCCGTTGGTGTCTTCCAGAATCAGGATCCGGTCCCCCTCGGGTCGCTTGCCGTTGTGGCCGCGATAGTTGACGACTTCACAGACCCACACCCGACCGCGGTGGTCGACATCGGTGTTCGAAGGAGACATCAACATCGGCTCGGCGGCGAACAGCGTCGCCTCCAGCTCGGGATGGACGTCCAGATTGGTCACTGCCTCGGCCGGATCGTGCTCGACCTTGGGAGCAGCGACGTAGCGGGTGGCAGGAGTTACGGCCCGCTGTGACGACGAATTCGCCGCCGGCTTCGGCTCGTCCTGATTGGCTTCCAGCGCCTCCTGATCCGGATGATCGGTCGACACGCCACCGGCCGGGACTTCGCCACCGGCCGTCCAGACGATCGCGTTCAACACCACCTTGCGGAAGTTATCGTCGCCCCAGTTCCAGTGCGTATGGCCTCCGGTGAAACCGAATCCACGTCCGCCGTTGGGACGTTCGGCGACCCAAGCCACATGCTGCGGTTCGTGCCGAGCGACTGAAGCGCGCACGTCGGGATTGCCGCTGTGAGGGCCATCGGGACGAGCCATCGTCTCGGCTGGCGCGACCGCCGAAAGGATCGGCGTCACGCCCTGCATGCCGTCACGAAACCGCATGTGAAAATACCACTCGTCGTCGATCTCAAATGGCTCCACCCCTTGAGCCACCGGATGCTCGGGAAACTTGTCGAACTTCGCCTTCCAGTGCGGATTGACCGACCAGTGGGTCTCGAAGTAGCCCCCCAGCCACTTCAGAAAGGCATCGCCCGATTCGCCCTTGGGAACTTCGACCGCATAGTGAATACAGACCAGGCCCTTACCTTGATCCATCACCTGATCGAACTCCTTCAGGTGCGGATTCAGCAGATGCCCGCCACCACCGTCGCAGTAAACGACCACGGCATCGGCGTCCTTCAATTCGTCGGTCCCGTTGGCCGGCCAACCGCTGCGAATCACTTCGCACTGGTAGTTCGGCATCGCCTGCTGCAGGTATTTGGCCAGCAACATGCAGCCCGCGTAGTGCTCGTGGCTGCCGTACCCGTGGCTCGGCCCGCCAGCAAGAAAGACAATCTTCTTGGCTGGTCCCGACGGCTTCGCATTCGACTGATCACCGGCGGCTGGCAGCTTCTTCAAGAACAGATGACGAAACTGAACCTTCATCGGCGGTCCGGCGTGCAGCTGCAAGGCCAACAGACCCTTCATCGCGCGCGCGTCGACCTGTTCGTCGGTCAGCTCCATCGTGACCTTGCCGTTGATCACGTGCCGCAGCTTGTTACCGACCGCAGTGATCGTGTAGTCGTTCCAGTCTTCGGACTTCACCGCCGCCAGAATCTCGTCGTTGGTGGCCGTCTTGCCAACCACCTGATTCTCACCCTTGGCATTCACCACGACCTGCTGACCACGCTGAGCCAGAATGCCGCGGCCACGTTCCTCGTAGAGAATTCCTGTGTAGGTGTTGCCGGCGTCGATATCGGCCTGATAGCCGCCGATCACCCACTTGTCCGACTCCTTCGAGCGATACTGCACGCCCGAATTGCCGCCGATGATCTTGAACTGGCAACGGAACTCAAAATCGGCCACCTCACCGTCGCGCCAGATCAAGAACGTGTTGCCGTTGGTCGGATTCTCGGCCGTCGTCTGACCAGTGATCGTCCCCTCCTCGACTCGCCAGAACTTGGGGTTCCCGTCCCAGCCCTTCAGGTCCTTGCCATTGAAGATCGAAGTGAATCCGGCCGGCGCCTCAGGTTCGGCTCCCGACAGATTCGCGCTCCATCCCGACACCAGCCACGACATGCCAGCTGCGCTCAGCAACAGCAGCCGCGTCAACCACTGACGGTTACTCATGATCATGCTCATCCCTTTCTGAACTATTCGACCTTGACCACCGGGCCCGCGACGAAAGCCTCGCGCCGAGCGGCCACCTGCTGCGGCTGCAGCTCGCCTTCCTGGAGCCAGACACGGTAATTGACCAGCAACGGTTTTTCCTTGGTCAATGTGTACTCAAAGTAAGATCCAAAGCGACCGTAATCCCGCTCGCTGTACCGAGCCGGCTTGGGGTTCTGCGGGCTGTCGAGATAACAGCAGGTGTAACGCTGGTCGCCCAACACGAACGACAGGGCCAGCCACGGCAGATCGACATGATCCGGATTCTCGGGCCAGTTGCGAAACTCGCCCGGCTTCCCAACCCCGTCAGGTCGCACGTAATAAGTCAGCTTGGCCGTCTTGTCAGGTACCTCCTGCGACGCTCGGAATTGAAACCCGGCATGCTGCGGATCACCGGCCAGCTTGACTTCGGGGACCAGCGGCGTCAGCTTCGAGGCGAATTCGAGCAGCAGACCACCATCCACATGATAAGCGGTCAGCTCACGCAGCTCTTCCGCAAACGGCGCCCCGTCCTGGCCGTACCAGCCCACATTCACCAGGTGGCGTCCCAGAATCGGACCAGCCTCCGACGCGACAACCGTTCGATGAGCCTGTTTCTCGCCGTGGTGACAATGCCACACATCGGCTTCGCGGCCATTATAGGAAATCTTGTTGAATCCATAGAACAGACCTCGATGGTGAGGATAGAGCCCACCGGGTCCCTTCGTCACCAGCCGCTGACCCGTCGGATCATAGACATGATGATAGACCTTGTACGTTTCAGCTCGACGTTCAGGAGTCGATTCGTCGAGGGGTTCGAACATGTAACGCCACACCGGTCGGCCACGATCGGATAATTCAATCCACCGGTCGGCTTTTTCGGTCCAGGCAAAACCGGGCTCGTCGGCTTTCGCTCCATCCCCTGACGCTGCAATCGTGAACTTGCCCGTCCACCGCCCCTGAAGCTCAGCGGCGTCGAGCAGAAAATGTGCTTCACGCCACACCTGACCATCGGTAAGAGCGGGCAACTCGGCGATGCGTGACTCCGAGACCAGTCCCGGCGCCGTCAACTGAACGGGGAGTCGCGCACCCGCAGCGGCCCCCTCCACCCACTCGCCCCGCTTCACTCGTGACACTTCCGCCGGCACGGCGACCAACACACGTACCGGCACCGCACCGGTCAATCCGGCTACTGATATCGGCTCAACAGTTACCTCAACCGAATGAGCCGAGGCTACCGACGCGAAACCAGCCCACACGAGTCCGAGCGCGATTCCGATCCCACAACTCAGCGATCTCACCATCTGCGTGGAACGAGGCATACTGATGAGCGTCTCCGGATCTCCCGCGTACCTGAGCCATTTCATGGTCGTGATCTCCCTCTTGAGTTCCCGTCCGGCAGGTGTGGGAAATTTTTTATTGCGGGTCATTCGTACGGTTTGGCAGATGCGGCCAGTCGACTGAACCCGACTGACAGCGTCTCCGATCGGACAACGCAGGGCTGGGCAGGCTGAACTGGCTGGGCTGCGGGCGGGGTACGGTAAGGGACGAGCGGCCCGGCCGAACGACAGTTCGCCCCGGCAGTCCCCTCCTCCCGAACCGGCCTGTAGCATAGCGTCCGCGATCACAAAACTCAACGAACGGAACCCAGGGCCCGCTGATCAGCGTACCAACCGCGTTCCACCCCCCCTAGCCACAGAATCAGCCGCAGGGCGCGAACGGCTTCCCGCAGATTCAGCTTCGAGCGTCCCGCGGTCCGGTCGCGAAAAGTGTAAGGGACCTCGCGAAACCGAGCCCCCTGGCGGGCCAGACGCCACAGGACTTCTTCGAAGAAAGCGTACCCCGTAGCGTGTAACGGACCGGCCAGCAGCGATGGGAGGAGCGACACGCGGTAACAGCGGAACGCGCCGCTGGTGTCGCGAACCGGAATCCGCAACACAGTCCGCGCCAGCCAGTTCACCCACCGACTCATCCACCGACGACGCCACGGCCAGCCCACGACTCCACCTCCGGGTACGTAGCGAGACGCCACGACGACGTCGACCGGCCGATCCACGGGTCGGCGTGAATCGTTCGGAAAGTCCACCTGATCCAGGAGCTGGGGGAGGACTTCCGGCGGGTGGCTGAAATCCGCATCCATCGTGATCAACCACGTATAATCCTCGCTGATCGCCACGCGCATCCCCTCAGCCGTGGCAGAACCGAGCCCCAACTTGCCGGCTCGGTGCAGCACCTTCAGACGCGGCTCGTGCTGAGCGTGCTGGTCACACCAGCGGCCCGTACCGTCGGGCGAATTGTCGTCGACCACCAGCAGATCGGCGGTCGGCAAGTGCTGCCAGATCGCCGGCAGCAACGTCGGCAAATTGGCCAGCTCGTTGTACGTGCACAGACAGACCAGCACTCGCTCGCGCGTCGCCACTCACGACTCCTTTCGACTCCCGCCGCCGCTCCGAACAACGCCGCATTCTCAGTCGATACGAGCTGATCGGCAACGGGTCGGCCCCGCCGCTGGGTTCGTTTCGGAGCCGTCAGACGGCAGCCAGCGCCTGCTGATAGAACTCAACGGTGCGGCGGAGCCCTTCGTCGAAGTCAACCACGGGACCGTAGCTCAGGAGTCGCCGAGCTTCGGTGATATCGGCCAAGCTGTCCCGCACGTCACCGGTCCGACCTGGAGCGAATTCGGGCTGAATCTCCGACCCGAGCAACTGGCCGATCTTGTTCAGGAGTTCGAGCAGACTGGTGGAACGGCCGTTGGCGACGTTCAAGACCCGCCCGCAGACTCCGGGAGCGTCCGCGGCCAGCAGATTGCCGTGCACGACGTTGGCGACGTAGGTGAAATCACGCGTCTGCCCGCCGTCGCCGTAGACCAGAGGCCGATTGCCGCTGAGGATGCGCGAGATGAAGCAGGGAATTACCGCAGCGTAGGCGCTGTTCGGATCCTGCCGCGGACCGAAGACGTTGAAGTAACGGATGCCGACCGTCTCCAGACCGTAGGAATGCCAGAAGGCCTGACAGTAGTATTCGCCGGCGAGCTTGGCGGCAGCATACGGCGAGAGGGGCGCGGGGAGATCTTTTTCCCGCTTGGAACTGTACGGCTGGTCCCCATACGCGCTGCTCGACGCCGCGTAGACCACGCGTCGCACCCCGGCTCGACGGGCTTCGTCCAGCACGATCAGCGTTCCGGTGACGCAGGCCGCGTGGGTGTCGAGAGGCCGCTCAATGCTGCGAGGCACACTGGCCAGCGCCGCCTGATGAAAGACGACCTCCACTCCCTTCACCGCCTGCTTCACCGCCACCGGGTCGGTAATGTCCCCCTCGATCAGCTCGAGGTTCCCCGGGAGGGCTGCCAGGTTGTGCCGGTAGCCGGTCGAAAAATTGTCCAGTACGCGGACCGAATCGCCCCGCTTGAGCAACGCTTCGGCGATGTGTGAGCCGATGAACCCTGCCCCACCGGTGACCAGATATTTCCCCATCTCGCCCTTCTCCTCCGTCGAGGCCCCGCCCGTGACGCTCGGCGGAAATCCACGCAACTTCAGTAATCACAGACACTTGGAACGACAACCGGAGCCCCCTTCGCCCGCCAATGCGGAGCGGTCGGTCCGAGCCCTGCTGTAGGATAACACGCCTTCGGTGACGGAGCGGCCGACAGGTAGGGACCGATCGGATTCTGACGCCGATTCCAGGCCGATTACTCGTCCGGCCCTTCCCCACAGGGGGTATCTGGCCATAATTGCCGTGCCGCTCGAAAGGAGGTGCTGATGCTGGCCAAATTAAGGACTTTCACAATGGCCGGGATCGACGCGTTGCCGGTGGAGGTGGAGGTCGACGTCTCGCCGTCGGCCGTACCGAAGACGGTGCTGGTCGGTTTACCCGAGCAGGCGGTGCGGGAGAGCACGCATCGGATGGCTCGAGCGACGGTGAACTCCGGTTTCACCTGCCCGATGGATCGGATCGTGATCAACTTGGCGCCGGCGGAGATCCCGAAGGAAGCCGCGTCGCTGGACCTTCCGATTACGGTGGGAGTGTTAGCCGCGACGGGCCAGTTGTCGCCCGATCGGCTGGACGACTATGCGGTGGTTGGTGAGCTGGCGCTGGAGGGTCAGACTCGGCCGGCGCGAGGGGCGTTGTCGATGGCCATCAGTGCGGCGCGGCTGGGATTGCAGGGGATTTTGATCCCGGCGGCGAGTGCGGCGGAAGCGGCGGTGGTGGAATCGATCAGTGTGATTCCGGTCTCGAGTCTCAGCGAGGCGGTCGCCTTTTTGACGGGTGAGCTGGATATTGAGCCGGCTCCGTCGCAGATCGCCGAACTGTTCGATGCGTGGTCGAACTATGACGTCGACTATGCGGACGTGCGGGGCCAGGAGATGGCGAAGCGGGCGATCACGATCGCGGCGGCGGGGAATCACAACTTGTTGATGCTGGGGCCGCCCGGATCGGGGAAGTCGATGTTGGCGACTCGGATGCCGACCATCCTGCCGACGTTGACGCCTCCCGAGTCGATCGAGACGACGCGGATTTACAGTGCGGTGGGGAAGTTATTACCTGGCCAGCCACTGATGGCATGTCGACCGTTTCGAGCGCCGCATCACACGATCAGCGAAGCGGGACTCGTTGGCGGGGGCAGTCCACCGTCGCCGGGCGAAATCAGCCTGGCTCACAATGGCGTGCTGTTTCTTGATGAGTTGCCGGAGTTCAACCGGCGGACGCTGGAAGTCTTGCGGCAACCGCTGGAGGAAGGCCACGTGACGATCTCACGGGCTTTGGCCAGCACGACGTTTCCGGCGGATTTCATGATGATAGCCGCGTTGAATCCTTGCCCGTGCGGTTTCCGCAGCGATCCTCGCCGCAGTTGTCAGTGCACGCCTCATCAAGTGGAACGCTACATGTCCAAGATTTCGGGTCCGTTGCTCGATAGGATTGACATCCATATCGAGGTACCGGCGGTGCAGTATCAGGAGCTGGCATCGGAGCAGACTGGGACGGACTCTCGGCAGATGCGGGAGCAGGTGGTGGAGGCTCGACGGATTCAGGCTGAGCGATTTGTGAAGAGCCGGATTCGGTACAACGCTCAGATGAGTTCCCGGCAGCTGCGGAGTTTTTGCCGGCTGGGTCCGGAATGTCGGCAGTTGCTCGAATCGAGCGTCAACGAGCTCGGCTTGTCGGCTCGAGCCCATGACAAGATCATCCGCGTAGCTCGTACGATTGCCGACCTGGGCGGGGTGGCGGACATTTCTGTCGAGCACTTGCAGGAGGCGATCAACTACCGGATGCTCGATCGCGAATTCTGGACCTGAATATCGCTCGGCCCTCTCGCCGCCCTCCCCATCCCAGCGCGCCAGATTGCCAACACTTCCGCCACCATAGATACTGAAGCCCGGAGGTCGCACCTACCTCCCGCCCTCGCTCTACCTGAGCAGCTTACTGGATGCAGTGCGGGAGGTAGGTGCGACCTCTCGGGCGCGGGCTGTGTGGCGAGAGTGGCGAAATTGGCAAATTGGAGTCATCACTCATGAAATTCTGGCTGGTGATCCTTGTGATCTGCTTGCAAGTCTGGGTGGTGGAATGTCAAGGCGACGAGCCGGTTCAGAGCGTGCAGAGGTCGCTCTTGCTCCCTGGCCAAGTCCAAAGTGATACGCCAGATAGCGGTGATCGCCAAACGCTGAGCTTGGTGCGGAAGACAAGCGCGACTGCAGTGTCTCAAGTGGATCTGGCGGTGAAGGCTTGGCGTGACCGGCAAGCGAAAATCAAGTCGGCGTTATTCGTGATGGATTGCCGCCGAGTGCTCCGAGCCCAAACAATGACGCCCCCGGAACAACCCGAACCACGCCTTCCACTCCATGACGTGGTGGCCAAAAATAAGTTGACAGCTTCCCTGCAAGAAAACGCATGGCGAGTCACTCTGAAGGGACAGATCTATCACCTGCAGCATCAGCATCTCGTCGACACTCAGTATCTGCTCGACTTCGACGGCAAGAATTACCGAGCCTTGATGGCACCTCTGGACGAAGGTCAACCAGCAAAGGGCGTGATCGGAGGGGATGGCGTTCTCGATCCGCTGGCCACCACGCTGTTCTTCACGCCCATATTCTATTGGCACCAGTCAGGAAACCGGGCACCTGAGGCGATTCGGCTCGATCCCGAACGTTGGCAATTTGCTGGCGAAGAGAAGACTCGGCGAATCCATGGCAAGGAGTGCCTGATGGTGACGGAGAACCGCAGTGACGGCGCACAATTCACGCTGGCCCTGGACAGCCAGGCAGAGTATTCGCTGGTCGAGCTGCAATGCACGATTAACGGCCAGAAAGCATTTCTGATCGACATCGAGAACACTTACGATCGCGATGCGAAAGTCTATGTCCCGTCAGGCTGGCAGGCCACGCTGATTCAACGGGGCGTCTTGACCGAGTTCTACGACGTAGATGTCCAGGAGTACCGGTTGAATGTTCCCGTCGACTTGGAGTATTCATTTCCGGAGGGAACGATCGTCGAGGACTACCGGACCGACACGACGTCCACTGCCGGAAAATCGCAGACCGACGATCGAGCCGACTCGAAGTAGCCGGTTGTCCGCCCGGAGGTCGCACCTACCTCCCGCCCTAGCTCAACCTGAGCAGCTTACTTGATGCAGTGCGGGAGGTAGGTGCGACCTCCCGGGCGCGAGCTGTGTGGCAAGAGGGGCGGGAAGTAATAGCGAACTCCGGGGCAGGGAGACAGATCATGAGATTCTCGATCCGTGAGATTCTGCTGGTGGTCTTTTTGATCGGAATCAGTTTTGCGGGGCTGACCGGTGGAAGAATGGCAAACCTGCTGGCGTTGGCGGTGTTGGCCACGGTCGTCACGGCGCTATTAATCACGGCAATCGCTGGTCGGGGCGAATACCGTACCTTCGCCATCGGGTCGCTGATCCCGCTCTGCATCTACTCGGCGGACACCCACGGCTGGACCAATTTCCACCTGCAAGAGCTAGTGGATGAGGTGATGCTGGACGCTTACGCAAGGATCCCTCAAGTTCAATCAAAAGATGAGTTGGATCTTTCATTTCCTCAGTACAGGCTGAAGACTCAAACGCCGCCGCCGAACATGTGGGGTCCCCCCGCACGATTTGCTTCGCTGTTCACAGCCCTGCTATGTGTCGCGGCCGGCTACGTATCTGGCAAGTTTGCCGTGTGGGTACGAGCGAAGACAGGCTGAAGCCCGGAGGTCGCACCTACCTCCCGCACTGCATCAAGTGAGCAGCTCAGGTTGAGCTTGGGCGGGAGGTAGGTGCGACCTCTCGGGCGCGGGCTGTGTGGCAAGAGGGCTGGGGCGGTGGTTAGCCGACGCGGCGGAAGCGATTGCGGTCGACGAGGTCGAGGCACGCGCGGATGTTGGCGTAGTTGACGTCTTCGACCGTCTCGATTTTCAGCACATGAGCGCCGGAGGCTTGAGCGGCGGCGACGCCATGGGGGTTGTCTTCGAGGACCAGCGTCTGGTCGGGAGCGACGCCGGCCAGTTCCATGGCCTTGCGGTAGATCTCCGGATCGGGCTTGGCGTGCGTCACATCCTCATTGCTGATCGTGAACGATAACAGCTGATCGAGACAGCTCTTCTGCATCAGCACATCGACGGTCTGGCGGATGGAGTTCGAAGCGAGCCCCAGCAGGAAACCTTCTTGTTTGAGCCGATAGAGAGTGCGAAGGTGGCCCGTATTGGGACGGCATCTTTCCGCGGCGATTTCGAGCGTATAGAGCTGTTTCATGCGGTTCACGACGCGGTGCAGCCCGACGGGAAATCCACGCTCCTCGGTCAACATCATCAGCTTGTCACGCGTCGGCAGACCGTCGTACCGCGACGTGTGCTCAAAGCGACTGATCGTATGCCCGAACAGTCCCAGCGCCCGATTGAATGCCTCAAAATGCCATTCTTTGGCATCGATCAGCACGCCGTCCATATCGAACACGATGGCACGAATCGAGGACACGGCTAGGTTCCTTGTCGCTGGCGGAATTCGCGGGGATGGTCGGTGCAAACGAGCAGTTCCGACCGACCGGGTGTCATTTTCCGGTCGGTGGACGAATCGGTTCGATCGGATGGCACAAGGTTCCATAGCAGGTTCCACGTTGGCTCTACAGGTCGCCGATGCAGCTCGGGGGAGACCACAGCCACGTGCTTCCCCGCCTCGAGATGCCCCTGGATAATGGCCGAACTGTACCACTGGCCGTCAAACGCGTCCAGCCAGACCCCGCAGGCCCGGTCGTACAGCGCCGGCTCGGCCTCCAGCTCGCTCTGACGAGTCAAAAAGGGAATGCTCAACCGGTCGTAATGTCGCATGTCGGGGACCGACATGTCGAACACAAAGTAGTTGCCGATCGAGAAGAGTGCCATCAGTTCCCGCAGCGAGTCGGCCAGGCCATCAGCTTTGATGTTGAGTGCTAGCCAAGCACTGCTGCGACTTGATTCGTAGTATTCCAGCAGGCTCACCAGCGGCCACGACTGTCCGGTCGGCAGATCATGCGATACGACGAGATCTTGATTGTGGTCGCGCACGTCCGTTTCGATCCCGAACCCTTCGTCGAGCGCGCGGGCGAGGGCCACGAACGAATTCTGCTCGTTCGCCTCCGTCCACAGGCCTCGGTGGGCGAGAATCTGATTCGGCTCAATCAACATCGCGAACTATATCCTGAACTTCGGCGTACCAAACTGCGTCGGACAAACGGTCGGCTGGTGCATGCTAGCCTCACAATAGGGTGGGGCCGGTGGGCGGGACCGATCCAACGAGAGCCGTACGAGCGCAGGTGATGCCCGTGGCGCAGGGAGTCGGTCCCTGGCCATCAAATCGACTCGATGTGAGTTATTTTCTCGCACAAACCTCGTTGTCGGGCCATTTTCCCGACCCGCCGCCGGGCATAACCGGAGTTGTTTCACAGCGTTACCAGGTTTCGCTGATCCTGCCAGAACGCACTGGCTGCATCAGCTAGCCGGAAAACTCCGCGGGCCCGTTCCGTAGGACCGTATGGCAGTCGCACCGGGAACCGAAACATTACGGTGGCTCGTCGGCCACCGACGAGTCCTACGGGCCAGGCCCCCCGCACCTGAGGGTAACACCTAGATGTTGCACCGAGGGCTGCGGGCCAAGTCAGAGACCTTGTTGAGCAGCCTACGCTGTCGAGTATGAAGAATTTCGGCCGCGCATTACGCGACGCCCTGCACCACTGGCCGGCGTTGACCCTGGCCACGCTATGCTCGCTAGCTGTCGCCGCGCTCTGGGGCGGCAATATTGGCGCCCTCTACCCGATCATCGAAGTGACTTTCGGCGGCTCGTCGCTGCAGGAATGGATTGCCGACGAGATCACTCACTCCCAGGAACGCATCGCCGCTGCAGACCGCCAGCTGCTGGCACTCAAGGCCAAGGTCCCACCAGCCACGGCGACTGAGCGGCAGCAGTTCCAGCAGTCGGTCGACCGGCTGCAGCAGCAGCGGGAGGTCGAAGTCCGCTCGCTGGCCCGTTCAGAACGTCTACGGCCCTGGCTGGAAGACTACTTTCCGCACGATCCACTCCAGACCGTCGTCCTGATCGTCTTCATGCTGATGATCGCCACGGTGATCAAGCATGCCTTTCTGCTCCTCAACACCTGGCTGGTCGCACGCGTCTCCAACGCGATTGCCCAGGATATCCGGCAGCGAGTCTTTGCGCAGGCGATCGACATGGATCGAGCGGGGTTCAGCGGGTATGGGACCAGCAGTTTTGTGGCCTACCTGACCAACACCACCGACATGCTGACGATGGGGATCACCAATGTCTTTGGCGGAGCCATTCGCGAACCGCTGAAGCTGATCTCCTGCCTGCTGGGAGCAGCCTTCGTCTGCTGGCGATTGCTCCTCGTCTCATTGATCGTCGTCCCGCTGGTCGCCGTGCTGGTGATTTGGGTCAGCCGCAGCATCAAGCTAGCGTGCCGGCGGATGATCGAACGCTCGATCGGCTTCCACCACGTCATGCACGAAGCCTTCGGCAACCTGCAGACGGTGCAGGCTTACAACATGCAGTCGGAGGAACGCCGCCGATTTGCTGTGGCGACCGAGCAGATGCGGGACTTTGGCGTGCAGATGGAAGTCCTGAACGGGCTGACTCGCCCCATCACCGAACTGCTGGGGCTGGGCATGGTCGGCATCACCATCGTGGTGGGGGCTTACCTGGTGATCAACCAGGTGACGGAGATCGGCGGAATCCGGCTGGCCGATCGGCCCTTGAGCATTTCCCAGATCCTGGTCTTTTTCGGGCTCCTGGTCGGCGCCAGCGATCCGGTCCGCAAGATGTCGACCGTGCTGGCCGGGATCAACACGGGAGTGGTGGCGGCCGATATGCTCTTCCCGCTGCTCGACCGCCGCACCCAGATTCTGGATCCGGCCGAGCCGCAAGTCCCGGCGCGACCGCACCGCCAGATCGAATTCCAGCGAGTCCACTTCAGTTACCGCGAAGGACATCCGGTACTGAGGGACGTGAATCTGACGGTTCCTCATGGCCAGCACTTGGCGATCGTCGGTCCCAACGGGTCCGGTAAGAGCTCGTTGATCAACCTCCTGTGCCGGTTCTACGATCCCAATCAGGGAGCGGTCCGGATCGACGGCATTGATCTGCGGCAGATGAGTCTGTTTGATTTGCGGAGCCGGATCGGGCTGGTGACGCAGCAGACGGAGCTGATGAACGAGACGATCGACTACAACATCCGGTACGGAACGCTGCAGGCCACTGAAGCTGAGGTGCGTCGCGCGGCCGAACTGGCTCATGCGGCCGAGTTCATTGATCGCCGACTCCCGGAAGGCTACCAGACGCGAGTCGGCCAGCACGGGCATCGGCTGAGTGGAGGTCAGCGTCAGCGGATTGCGCTGGCCCGAGCCATTCTCAGGAATCCGGACATTCTGATCCTGGACGAAGCGACCAGCCAGATCGACGTGGAGAGCGAGGAGTTGATCCTGCAGACGCTGCGTCAGTTCGGCCAGGGCCGCACGCTGATCCTGATCACTCACCGACCCAAACTGCTGGAACTGGCCGACGTCGTGTGGCGATTTGAAGAGGGACGAGTCACGGTGGAACCGCGAGTCGTCTCTTCCGCGGCTTGACGCCCCCCCCGGCCGCCAGCCAGCGCTGCTGCCGGCAAGCTACTGCCGGCAAGCTACTGCCAGCATGCCAGTGCTAGTATTGCAGTGCGAGCACGACGGTGAAGAGATGTCAATTGCAGCCGTTCGATACCGGCGTGGCGGGTTCCGGCGGTTGGTCGGCTGGTATCGCGAACACTGCCATTGAAATCTTCGGCCGAGATCCTGTACAAGGACGGCGGGCTGAAGGTGATGGGGTTCTGCGATGCACAAGTACCGACTGCAGGAAATGATCGGCGGATGGTTTGTAGGCGACTTCCAACCGACCGTGGAACGAACCGACCAGATGGAAGTGGCCGTGAAGTATTACCGATCGGGCGATAGCGAAGCGTCCCACCATCATCGCATTGCGCGGGAACTGACCGTAATCGCTCAGGGACGAGTGCGGATGTCGGGTCAGGAGTATCTGGCGGGCGACATTGTAGTGATTGAGCCGGGCGAATCGACTGATTTCGTCGCGGTGGAGGACACCATCACCGTGGTGGTTAAACGACCGAGCGTGCGGGGCGACAAGTATGTCGACTGACCGGTTATCTCAACTGGCGACCCTGGCGACTGTTCGACTATCGCGACAGCGGGCCGACAGCGGCGCTGAATTGGCGGATTCGGAACTGAGGACCCATTCATGTTGAACATTGTCATTCCCATGGCCGGGCACGGATCACGGTTTGTTCAAGCCGGCTATCAGCACCCCAAGCCTCTGATTCCTGTCCACGGCATTCCGATGATTCAGGTGGTGATCAACAACCTGACACCCCGTCGTCGCCATCGATTCATCTTTATCTGCCAGCAGCAGCACGTCGACACTTTTCAGCTCGACGAAGTCCTGCGCGAGGCGGCTCCGGGTTCCACGGTCATCACGCTGGACGGCGTCACGGCTGGAGCGGCCTGCACGGTGTTGCTGGCGTGTGACGAAATCAACGACAGTCGACCGCTGATGATCGCCAACTGCGACCAGTGGATCAACTACAACATCGACCGCTACTTGAATGAGTGGGACGCGACGCGTTGTGACGGTTGGATCATGACCATGAAGGCCGATGCGCCCAAGTGGTCGTACGTCCAGCGCAACACGGCGGGCCGGGTCGAGCGGGTAGTGGAGAAAGAGGTTGTATCTCCCGAGGCGACGGTCGGCATCTACAACTTCCGCCGCGGCACCGACTTTGTGCTTGGAGCGACCCAGATGATCGAAGACAACGAGCGTTCCAAGGGCGAGTTCTATGTCGCTCCGGTTTACTCGCGGCTGATCCGCATGGGCTATCACGTCGAGACGTGCCTGGTGGGAACCGACGTCGATGGCATGCACGGTCTGGGAACGCCCGAAGATCTGGAAGAATTTCTGCAGGCCGGTTACGAAGATGAAGTACGTCGTCAAGCAGAACGGCCCCGTCGAGCCGCCTGACCGGAGGTCCCCGCGATGTGGAAGTGGAACTTCTTGCTGTGGCTGATCTGCCGAGCGACGCCCGATCCGAAGAAACGGATGCAGCGTTTGTGTCAGCTGCAGGAGCGGCTGACTCGTGAACTCGATCGCCATCGTGAATACTGGCAGGTGGGTAACCGCCGAGCCCGCATTCCTGCTCTGCCCGGCAGCCAGCAGCTGCATGTGCTGGAAAGCGTTGCGGTCGTCATGCAGGGACCGGTCGTCACCGAACACGACTTTACCCTGGAAACGCTCAGACTCTACCGCGAAACGTTTCCCGCCAGCCCGCTGATTCTATCCACCTGGGCTCCGCTGGACCGACAACTCGAAACATCATTTCGCGATCTGGGAGTGGAAGTTCTGGCCAACTCGCCTCCCGACTGTGCGGGGCCATCGAACCTGAACCTGCAGGTCCGTTCCGTGCGGGCCGGCCTGGCCGCTGCGCGGGCAACCTCGGCCGAGTTTGTCCTGAAGACTCGTACCGACACGCGACTGTATGCCGCCAATGTGGGCGATTTCCTGGCCGCGCTGGTCCGCCAGTTCCCGCTGACCGGTGACGCTGCCCGATCGTCGACTGGCCAGCGCGGGCGGCTGGTTGCCCTCGATCTGGCTACGCGGAAATACGTCCCCGGTCATCTCTCGGACATTCTGATGTTTGGCCTGCTGGACGATATGCTGGACTACTGGCAGATCCCCGAGTTCGGCCCCGACGTCGTCCTGGAACATCCTCATCGCTTCGGCGATTTCATCCGGGATGCGATCCCCGAGGTGTTGCTGTGCGGCAATTACCTGCGCCGGGAGGGAGTCGACCAGCCGACCAGTATCGAAACGTGGTGGCGAGCCCTGGCGGAACGATTCCTGGTGGTCGATCGATCGATGGTCGAGT
The DNA here is from genome assembly GCA_046349895.1 of Pirellulales bacterium. Classification (GTDB taxonomy): domain Bacteria; phylum Planctomycetota; class Planctomycetia; order Pirellulales; family Pirellulaceae; genus JAXMBJ01. The sequence goes on from JAXMBJ010000006.1 coordinate 1,197,843, forward strand.
TCTTCTGGTACAAGTACAACTACGCTGACGATCATCGCATCAGCCAGGACGACCTCCACCGCAATCTGGCTCTGGTCAGCTTCCGCGATTGGCTGAACCTGGCGACCTACGGCAAACGGCCGCAGATCGACCTCGAACAGCTGGTGGATGGCCATCTCAACGCCCTGGTCCCTGCAGCGTGAAGGAGACCGGGATGTTGCCACATGATCGCATAGCCGAGGAGCACTACGGCCGTTCGCTCACCCCATTGCTGGCCCAGCACTTTGCCGAGACCTGGTGGCGGGACAAACGGGTTCTGTGTCTGGGTCGAGCGGCAGCAGGGACGGTCGCCGCCTTGCGGGCCGCCGACGCTCAAGTTGTCTGGTGGGTGCACCGCGACGAGCCGCGAGAGACGGGTGGAAGCCAACAGCCGTTTCGGCCCGACGAGATTTTGGACCTTGACCACAGCTGGCCGGCCACGCCCCGCTTCGATCTCGTCGTGCACCAGGGACTCCTCCCCTACCTCCGCAAGCCGCGCCATTCGCTGACTCAAGCCCTGCGAGTCAGTTCGGCGATGGTCGTTGAAACGGACGTGGTGGACACGGTGGCCCCGCGGCTGTTTGAACCGGGCGATCGGTTCTGGTCGTCGAGCGACCCGTGGGAACTCGGTTATCGCCAGCTGGCCTCCACGGCACATTGGGAGCGGCTCTTCCGTCAGCTCGACTGCTGGTCGCATCGCCTGGTGGCCGGCCACGCCGATCCGATTGCCGAACGAACGGTGTCGGACGACTATTCAGCACCGATCGGTGACACTCAGCTGTGGCATCCCGATTTTCGACGTCTCTGGCTACTTCGTCAGCGGACCAGCATTCCGGCGCCGACCTCGGACCAGATCTCGGTCGTCGTGCAGGGTCCGATCTCGGGTGCCGACGAGCGTAAGCGCCGCTATCGATTGACTCAACTCTGCCTGGAACAACTCCGCCGCGTCCTGCCTCAGGCGGAGATCATTCTGTCGACCTGGGAAGGGGCCAAAGTCGACGGCCTGTACGCGGACCACATCGTCTGGAATGCAGACCCGGGAGGGGTCATCTGCGACGATGCCTACCAGGTCCGCAACAACGTCAACCGACAAATCGTTTCCTCGGTGGGCGGGATCCGTCGCGCGACTCGGCCCTATTGCCTGAAGATCCGCAGTGACCTGCTGCTGAACTCGGATCATTTCCTCCAGTTCTGGGGGCTCTTCCCGGAACGGGACTGGGCCTACAAGTTCACCGCCGAAAGGATGCTCAGCTGCAGCATCTTCGCTCGGCGGATGGCCGGGGCACCGGGCCGGCAGACGGCCATGGTGTTTCATCCGAGCGACTTTCTGTATTTCGGGTTCCGGGACGACCTGCAACTGCTGTTCGACATTCCGCTGGCCCCCGAGCCGTCGACCAGCCGGTGGTTCACGTTCCATCCGCGGCCGCCCAAAGTCCACGACTGCTACGCCCACGCGCATTGCCGATTCTTTCCTGAGCAGTACTTGTGGCTGCAGTTTGTCAACAAATTTTTGCACGTCGATCTTCGCGACCGACTGGACCTATCCAATCCGGGCGTTCGCCACGACCTGCCAAGTCAGCTGCACAACCTGGTGGTGCTCGATCAGTCGCAATGGCACTTCCTGCTGCCCAAGTACCAGTTGCGGCAGTACTGCATGGCCGATCACGACTGGCAGGGCCTGTTCCGCCATGAGGTCTGGCGACGACTTTATGCTGACCTGACCGGTGAACCGGGGGCGGCCCCCCCCACTTACGATTCGCGGATGCGGTACATCTTCCACGATTCCCATGCGGCTCGCGGCTTGGCCTGGCTGGCCCCGAAGGTCTTTCAGTACGTGCAGCGACGTCTGCGGCGGCAGCAGCTCTTTCCGTAACCCTGGGCCGAGAGGGAGCCGACCTGGGCATCCCCCGCAGCGGCCATGACAGTTCGACAGGGCAGTCGGACAGGGCAGTCGGACATGGCGGCTGGGCGGACCTCGAGGCACTCGGACGATATTCCGGGCCACATTTCTCCAGAGTTCCTTTCCCCGCCGGACCGATTCATGGTCTAATGGAGACTTCGGGGGCATCTCCAGTTATCCGACTCCCGCGATAAGTCCACGGCCGGTCGCGGGACGTCTCAGCATTCGCCATGCCTATGTCGACCGGGACCGACCTGGAAAAATTCTTTGAACTTGTCGGCCGCAGTGAGCTGGTGGACGAGACCGACCTGGGGCCGGTCGTCGATCAATGGCGACGCGAGGCACCAGAGAAGAGCCCGGCCGAATTTGCCAAGGAGCTGGTCGAACGCCGGCTGCTGACCTCCTGGCAGGCCGACAATCTGCTCAAAGGCAAACACAAGGGCTTTATCCTGGGGAACTACCGCCTGCTCGACCAGCTGGGGCGCGGTGGGATGAGCACGGTCTATCTGGCCGAACACCGTCTGATGAAGCGTCGAGCGGCGATCAAAGTCCTCCCTCGGCACCGCGTCGAAGATCGCTCCTACCTGGGACGCTTCCGCCGTGAAGCTCAGGCGACTGCCGCCCTGGACCACATGAACATTGTCCGGGTGTACGACATTGCCGAGGAAGGGAAGACTCATTACATCGCCATGGAGTTTGTCGACGGCAAGGACCTGTTGACGCTGGTCGTCGAACAAGGGCCGATGCCGTTTACGCGAGCCGCCGACTATATCGCTCAGGCAGCCGTCGGCCTGCAACATGCTCACAACGAAGGACTCATCCATCGCGATGTCAAACCGGCCAACCTGCTGGCCGCCAAAGACGGCGTCATCAAAGTGCTCGACCTGGGCCTGGCCAAGTTCGACGATGATTCGCTCCCCTCACTGACCCTGGCTCATGAAGACAACGTACTGGGGACCGTCGATTACCTGGCCCCGGAACAGGCCGTCGACAGCCACCAGGTCGATTACCGAGCCGACATCTACAGTCTTGGTTGCACGCTCTATTTTCTGCTGACCGGCCACCCACCCTTTCCCAAGGGGACACTGGCCCAGCGCGTGGTCAAACACCAGCGCGAAGAACCGCCCGCGATCCGCGTCGACCGACCCGATGTCCCGCTCGCGCTGGAGGATCTCTGTCGGCGGATGATGATTAAGGACCCCGACCAGCGGATCGGGTCAGCGCAACAAGTCGCCGAGGAACTTGTCACCTGGCTGAAACGCCAGGGAGCGGATACTCCAGCCGAAGCGCCGCTGTTGGCGTTGCTGGCCTCCGGCCGCCGATCGGCGGCAACCGGCATGATGACCCCAGGCGCACCAGGAGCCAGTGCGTCGTTTCCGATCTCCGGTCGAGGGACTGCAGCGCCGATCGGCGTTCCACCCCATCGTTCGACCAGCACCAGCCAGGGCCCTGCCGCGGCGGCTCCCTCTGCCCCGACCTATGGCGACGAGGACCTGGAACTGGCTGTGGCCGACGATTTCGGGTCGGGCGCGTCCAGCCACATCATGTCCGCCAGCTCCGGGAGTCTGGCCAAACCGACCGCCGAGTCGGTGGACGAAGAACAGTTTGAGGCTCAGGTCAACATCCTCGAACAGGAACTCGTTCCACTCGAACATTCCTCACACGACTCGCTCCTGTCGGGCGAACGGATTCGAGTGGAGCGCCGCCTGCAACCCTCCGAGAATATGCACGCGCCGCCGGGGACAGCTCCTTGGGTCTGGTGGACCGTCGGAACCCTCGGACTCCTCGTCCTGGCCGGCATCGTCGGCTTCCTGATGCGCATGTCCTGATGCGCACTTCGCGCTCGAATGGAAGGTGCGCCCGTACGGAAAGTGCGCCCGAAAGTGCGCCCGAAAGTGTGTCCGAATTCCGCCGGCGCTCGGGGCGAAGCTGGTCAACTGGCGGCAGGAGCGATGCGGGCGAAGTGGTAGAGGAAAACGGCTGTGGCCGAGGCGACGTTCAGCGAGTCGGTCTGCCAGTCCATGGGCAGCGTGATGCGGCGCTGGCACAGAGCGATCCATTCATCGGGGAGTCCTTCCCCTTCGCTGCCGAAAACCAGGCCCAGGTGAGGTGGTCGGAGTACGCGGTCGAGTGGTTCGGCGTCGGGCTGCAGGACGGTAGCCATCAGCTCAACACCTCCTGCCTGATTCAGCCACATCAACGTCTGCGGGACGTCGTTCGCCCGGATGATGGGCAAGGTCAAAGCGGCACCCATCGACACGCGAATCGTGCGGCGTGAGAAGGGATCGGCGGACTGCGGGCCCACGATCACCGCGGTGGCTCCGAGCGCCGCGGCGTTGCGAATGATCGACCCGAGATTGGTGGGATCGAGGATCCGCGGACAGATGCACCAAAGGCTCCCCGCGCCGGCTGCTCCTCGCAGTTCCGCGAGGTCCGGATCGGGGAGTCGTTGACCGCAGGCCAGCATGCCTCGATGAAAATGAAAGCCGATCAGTTGATCGACGTCGCGGTGCCCGATCACGAAGACCGGCGTATGGTCCGGTAGATCGGTCGGCAGCTGATCGACGTAGCGTTCGCTGACGAGCAGGCTGAGCAGCGGGAAACGGCTGGCGGCGAGTCGAGCGACCAGGGTTCGCCCTTCGACGACAAAGAGACCTGACAGAGGCGTATGTACCGCATGGCGCAGATCACGATAGGGGGCCAGACGCGGGTCGTCGAGCTGGTCGACGCGTTGCAACGAGGGTGCCATGCATAAAGCCTCTGGCCATTACTGCTCTACTCTCTACTGCTCTACCCGAACGATGCTGCTGGACGGCCCGCGAATTCTGCTTCACTGGCCTGGATCAACCGATCATGGGGGCTGCAAATCTGGAGGCAGCATGGCATCGGAGGTCTAATCGCGTCAGTAGCTCAGGATGCGAAATACGGAGCGGGGGGCGATGCGTTGTGCGCCGCCGAGCTCGGCCAGCTCGATCACGAAGGCGCAGCCCACGACGGTCGCTCCGGCCCGTTCAATCAATCGGCAGCAGGCGTCGACCGTGCCGCCGGTGGCCAGCAGATCGTCAACGACCAGGACTCGGCTCCCGGGCTTCACTCCGTCGGTGTGGACTTCCAGAGCGTCCTGACCGTACTCCAGGTCGTACTCGAAGCGGTGGGTGTCTCCCGGAAGTTTGCCCGGTTTGCGAATCGGGACGAAGCCGACATTCAGACGCAGGGCCAGTGGCGCGGCGAAGATGAAGCCACGTGCTTCGGCGGCAGCCACGGCGTCGATCGGCGTACCGGCGTAATGATTGACGAATCGATCAATCACTTCGCTGAAGGCGGCCGGGTGAGCCAGCAGGGGCGTGATATCCCGAAACAGAATCCCCGGCTTGGGAAAATCGGGAATGTCGCGTACGTAGTTCTTCAAATCCATCCGTCAGCCCACCTGGAGACTGTTACTTGCTGAAGGGTCAGCGGCACGGTGACCGCAGGAGGAACTTACAGCAACTTTGGCTGACATGCCAGATGCCGCAGCGTCTGGATGGGATGAACTACCGATAATCACCGGCTTCGGCGGCGGTCCGCAAGGCCTTCCAGATTCGACGCAGACCGTCTCGCGACGATTTGCCGGCCAGGATCTGCTGGGCATCGCGACGTTCACCGGCGGAAGGGAGCCGTCGCAGCAGAGCGAGGAAGGCATGATCGACCAGCTGTTCTGACTCCAGTTCCTTGGCGGTTAACCGGACCACCAGCGCTTCGTCGGCTTCATCCAGTTCAGGGTGCGCGGCCATGCTGGTCAGCCATTCGGCAACCTGGGAAGGGGGTACTTCGACCGCTTGCGGATCCATGCCGTTTGCGGCTCGGCCCGAGGGCTGGAACTGCGCCAACACAATCGACTCCTTCCGAATGATCTCTTCCAGAGTCACCGCACCACCGGACATGGATGCGAACAGGCTGAGCGTCGCAGGGGTTGACCGCAGCTGCATCGGTCTGAGCGGAAAGCGTTCGAACAGGACGACTTCATGCTGAGTCATCGGCGTCTCGGCCCCTTCGACTCGCAGCGGCTGGCTGAGCAGTACCCATTTGACCGCTGCGGCCAGCTCGAACTCCTGAGCAATCAGTTCATCGGTCAGCTGGTCAAGCAAGGGCAGGTGGGGAGAACGAACATGGGGCCCCAAGTCGTCGATCGGAGAAACCAGGCCCACTCCAACCACACCGCTCCAGATACGGTTGGCCATCGCTCTGGCAAAACTGCGAGACCGCACCATGCGTCGAGCCATTTCCTGACGGAGTCGAGCCATCGACTCGGGATCACTCGAGCCTGCTTCTTGGACATCGAGCGGCCACTGCGGCAGGGCGATCCCCATCGTCGAATCCGTCCGCTGGTAGTAGACGCCGAGTGAATCAGCAGCGGACTTGTTCTCGGTGGACTTGTTCTCAGCGGACTTATTCTCAGCCGACGTGACGTGGACAGCCGTCTTGTCATTCGATTTCCTGGCACCGGTGCGGCCATCGGGAGGTTGATCGAAGACTCGTCGATGTCCATCGGCCTGGCCATCGATGCGGACCAGTTGCAGGTAGGCGCGCAGCTGCCAATATTGAGACTGAGTGTAGGCGCCGACCGGGTGATCATGGCAGCGGGCGCAGTCGAGTCGAGTGCCGAGCATTCCTCGGCAGATCCGATCGACAACCACGCCGGGATCCTCGGACTTGGTTCCCTGCCAGTAGGCGACCGCCGGCGAATAATCGCCGGCCGACGGGTTACTGGAACCGGTGGCAGTGACCAGTCGTTGAGCGATATCGTCGAGGCCGTCGCCGGCTTGCAGGCGCTCGTGGCAATACTCGGCCAGTCGCTGATGGTCCTGGACCGGATCAACCTGGTCGGATTCCCCGGGGAGATTCAGCCATCCGCGGGCGAGCAAACGGCCCCAATGCTGTTGCCACATCTGACTGCGCGGCGCGGCCATCAGCCGATCGAGTGTCTCAGCGCGCGAGGTGCTGGCGAGCGTGATCAGCCATTCCGATTCCTCGGCAGCCGTCGGCACGGTCCCGAAGAGGCTCCACCAGACCCGCCGCAGCCATTGGTCATCCGTCACCTCGCTGTCGACCGATTTACCGCTCGAGGTCCACAGCGTCTGAAAATGCTGATCGATTCGTTGAGCTACTTGGTCGGGAGATGTCCGGGGAACGGTCCGGACGTCGGGATTCGTCGACGGAGCCAGTCGCTGGTCGGGATGTTCCCAAGGGGGAACTGCCTCGTTCGAATCGGTCGATTTCCCTGCCAGGCCGGTCCCGCCGGACCCGCCCGGCCGGTCCAATCCAGGCTTCGGCCGAGGCGGGTCCTGAGGGTCCTTGGCGACACCTTGATCGGATACCGGATGGTCGAGGATCCAGCGGAGCGACAAGCTGGCGGCGAACATCAGGGTAAGTGCCGAGGCCCACCAGACGAGGAGCTGGTAGTTGCGCCGGCGGGACCGTCGACGGCGAACCGGACCACGATCGACGGCCGGGGCCACGTCGACCTTCCGGCCGTGCGCCAAGGCTTCGAGGATCTGCTGGCTCAAGTCAGGAGGGCCCTGTTGGCCGAGGGCTTCGGCCAGGGCTCCTTCGAGCCATTCCTCCGGACATCCGCCCGGTGGTCGATGTTGAGGGTCAGGTTCTTGATCCATGATTCATCTTCGCTTCCACGCACGATCGCAACTGATGCTTCGCTCGCTGCATCAGGTTCCGTACGCCGTGTTCGGTAATACCAAGCTGCTGGGCAATGTCCTGTCGCGACTGTTCGTCTCGATACCGCAGCTCCAGGGAGCGGCGGGCTCGTTCGGGGAGTCGCTGCAGGCAATCCCGCAGGTACTCGAGGGCCGTCTCGCCTCTGTCATGTTCGGCATGTTGAGTCCACCATTGGGTCAGCGTCTCGACCTGCTCCATGGCGATCTCACGACCGGCCTTGCGGCGACTGGAGATAAATCGATGGAAGGCGGCCTTGCGCAGGTAGGCGGCCGTAGCCGCATCGCTGAGCTCCTCGAAGGGACGCTGCAGGAAGGTCACAAACGTATCTTGCGTCAGGTCATCCGCTTCTTCGGCGGAGCAGCCCAGCGAACGCAGATAGCGCCACACGCCAGCCTGGTGCGTCTGAATCACGCGAACCGGATCGAATCCTACCGATTTGGGTTCAGACGCCATGCCCGTGCTGCTATTTGGATAACGTACCTTCCCGTGCCGATGTACTCAGTTTATCCCACTCACCTCCGATTCTGTAAGTTCATGTGGTCGGCTTTTTTCGGTTGACCCAGGGGCCGAACCGAGTTACAGCCGAGTTCTGGCAACCCCCGGCAGGTCCCACCCCAGCCCGTGGCGGCCGGCCCTTGGAGGAGCATGCCCCCCCAGGGGGCCTAGGCAAACAGTTCCGGAATCACTTTCCCCCCGGCGGCGATCTTCATCGGACGGCCGTTGAGACTGGTGTAGGTGATATCGAGCGAAATGCCGAGCGCCCGGCAGACTGAGGCCATCAGGTCCTGGGACGTATAAGGAGTCGACTCAACTCGAGTCCCATCCTCGTTCGTCTGACCAACCGTAATCCCTCGCCGGAACCCGGCACCTCCCACCACCACGCTCCAGGCTCGAGCCCAATGGTCCCGACCCGCCTGAGCATTAATGCGAGGAGTCCGACCGAACTCACCCATCCAGACAATCGCCGTATTGTCGAGCAACCCGCGCTGAGCGAGGTCTTCCACCAGAGCACTCATCGCCTGATCCATCACCGGCAGCTTGTCGTCTTTGAGCGTATTAAAGATGTCGGAGTGATTATCCCAACCACCGAAATCGACTTCGATAAACGGCACCCCGGCCTCGACCAGCCGTCTGGCCATCAAACAGCCCCGCCCGAAGTCGGTCCGGCCGTAACGATCCTGCACCGCCGACGATTCCTGGTCGACCTTGAAGGCGGCCATCTGCTGGCTCGTCATCAACCGCACCGTCTTGCCGACCACCTTGGCATGATCTTCGGCCCCCATCCCGCGTTGCTGGTCGATGAACCCCTTCTCCATCATGCTCAGCGCCGCCATGCGTCGTTGCAGCCTGGCCGCATCCATGCCGAACTGCAGATCCCGCACGTCGCCGTTCGATTGGACGACAAACGGCGCGTAACTCATCCCCAGGAACCCGGGCCCCACACTCCCGCCGCCGACCGCCACAAACGGAGGAATCTCCAGTTCGGGCCGCTGACCCAACAGTTCCTTCGCGATCACCGCGCCATAACTGGGATGCTCAATACTCGGATTCGGGACAAACCCCGTGTGCATGTAATACCGGCCACGATTGTGGTCGGCTTCGCGAGTGTCCATCGAACGGACGATCGACAGATGCTGCATCTGCTGAGCGATCTTCGGCAAGTGCTCGCTGATCTGCATGTCACCGGTCGTCGAAATCGCCCGGAACTCACCCCCAGTCGGCGCGCCCGGCTTGAGATCCCACAAGTCAATGGTCGAGGGCCCGCCCCCCATCCACAACAGAATGGCCGACTTGCCACTCTTGCGCAACTGTTCAGCATTCGCGTACAGCGAACTCGTTAAGCTCAACGCCGGCAGCGCAATGGCCGACGCCCCCCACAGATGCTCGAGAAAATGACGCCGCGACAACTCGCGCGGTGCCCCCAATTCGCTCCCCAGCTCGTGACGTTGCCCAGCTCGGTTCACCATCTCGCACCTCTCGTCGACTTCTCTGCTCGCCGTCGCCCCGCGTCTCAATCCCCGTCCGAATCAGGCCACCGGACAATTACGCCACCACCACATCGATCTCACCGCCGGCCAATCAATGGATCAGGATAAACTCATTGCTGTTGAGGATGGCCCACCACAGATCTTCGATGGCCTTCTGTTCGTCCCCCTGGCCGGCCGCCACCAGCTGACCGTAGGCGGTCAGCTCACGCCGTGTCGCCGCTCGACCAAGCGCCGCACGATACAGCCGCTGCACCTTGTCGGCGCTCGACAAATCGCTTCGCGCCCAGACTTTACCCAGCAATGTCTCAGGTTCGCACTTCGTCGCTTCGCGAGTCAATTCGCCGTTGAACATCATCAGCGTCTGCGGGATGGTACCGTTGAAGGTCGTCGTTTCACCGCCGTCGTCGGTCCCCAGATTGATCGTGAACTGCCGCAGCCACGCTTGACGACCCTCCCGGTCGGGCCCCATCGGCTTGTCCTGACCCGGCTCCGCAGCTGGCTTGGCAGAATCCTTAGCAGATCCCTTGGCTGATTCCTTGGACATGGCCATCGAAGTCGACTGTCCGACCCGAGCCGAGGCGGGAGCTCCTCCGGAGCGGCCGAAGAGCGACATCGAATCGTAGACTTGTTCCGGCTGCATTTGCCGGACGTAAAAACGGGCGAACTTCGGCGGGCTGCCGAGCGACGGATTGTCCTGATCAACCCGACGTCCGCCGCGACTCGACAGACCGTAGGGCTCGGACAGGACAATCCACTCCATCAGCCGTCGCAGATCGTAGTCGGCACCGCGCACCTCGCCGGCCAGGTACTCCAGCAGCTCGGGATGCGACACCGGATTGTGCGGTCCCATGTCATCGATGGGTCGAGTGAAACCATAGCCGAGAAAGTGAGCCCAGACGCGGTTGACGAGTGCGACGGCCAGCAGATCGGACTTGCTGACCAGCCGAGCCAGTTCGCGGCGCCGATGGACCGAATCGACATAGCCGCTGGGGTCGATCTTCTGGCCGTCCAGAAAGGTCGGATAGGCCGACTTCAGATCGCCATTACGCAACTCGTAGTAGACCTCCGCCTTCTCCGGTGTCGCTCGCCGCGAATTCTCACCGGCAAAATCCTGATCGGTCAGCTCCAATACACGCTGGTTGTCGTCGACCTCCATCGACGTCTTGCGCAAGGCGACCGTCTGACGGAAGAACGAATTGAGCCCCCAGAACTGATCCTGCTTCCAGTCGTTGAAGGGATGATTGTGGCACTGAGTGCACTGGACCTGCACCCCCAGAAACAACCGCGCCACATCGGCCGTCGCTTGAGTTGCCTTGTCGTCGAGCTTCGCGGCCAGAAAGTTCACCGCGCCGTTGAAACCGGCAGTCTCCGGACGATTCGTCCCCTCCGCCGCTAACAGCTCATACACCAGCCGGTCATACGGCTTGTTCTCTCGCAACGACTCTTCGAGGTACCGCCGAAACCCCCCGCTGTCGATGCGGTCATTGCCACCCGCCGCCGCATCGCGGCCGACCCACATATTCAGCCAGTTGGTGGCCCAATAACCGACCAGTTCCGGCTGGTACCTGTCGCCATACAACAACTGCTTGACCAGCTCGGCCCGCTTGTTCCGATCACGGCTCTCCAAAAACAGATCCAGTTCGTCCACTGTCGGAATTCGGCCGATCAGATCGAGATAGACGCGGCGACACCATTCGCCGTCACTGGCCGCCGCTGCCGGCACCACCTCGTGCTCCTGCCAGCCCGCGCGAATCAGCCGGCCAATCTCCGCCGAAGGACTGGCCTTGGCATCAGCACTGGCCTTGGCATCAGCGCTGGCCTTCGCTTGAGCATGGACCGCGGCTTCGAGACCGGGCTTCGCTCCGGGACGATCCTCAGGCTTCGACTCCTGGCCGACCAGCGTGGCGGCGCCCAGCAGAAGAAAGGCCGACGCCCAGATCAAGTGCGTCGCTGGACGATACCCGTTGCGGGAATTCTGGCCGGCATTCACTGTGACACTCAACGTCCCGCTGCCTTGCCCCTTGATGCTACAGCTCGCGACGCCCGGCCGAGCATTGAAAACGGGTTCAATGCCCCACAGCCCGATTGCCCGCCAGAATGCCTGCCTGCCGTCCATACGAGTACCCGGAATGGTCTCCACACCGGCCGCGGCCCCTGCGACCTTCTGAAGACACTATTCAAACTAACCCCACCTTCCCATCGTACTCAGAAATAAGATTTCCCGCCCGTCCGCAGCTCACTACCCCAGAACCGGGCCACCGGAGCCCCGGCGACTAACCGGCAAAAAATGAGAAAAATCTTTTCCAGCCGTTACAACCGGTCGCCTCGAAATGGCTCGACCTGAGCAAGATGATGCAGCATTTTTGAACAGCTGCATCGTTTTCATACACCAGAAAACGAATAGGGCGAGCCGCCCTGCGGACGGCTCGCCCTTGATCGCGTTGCTGACATCTCGGCAGGTCCTCTGTCAAAACCGACCGAAAATCAGCAGTCCTCTTGGTTCCGGGCCGCAAAAACGGCCCCGTTCTCTGACTCCGCAGTCTTGCAGGGTGCGTGATTGCCTCAGTCTCGCGCCCGGCCCCAGTGCCTCTTCTCGGGTCCAGCCCCGTCATCGTCTGCGAAGACGGTGCACACATTAGCAAACAGCGTGCCAAAATGACGCGACTGGGGCGATCGGGACGTGCGTCGCCCCCGTTTCTGCAATCCAAGGCTCTCTACCGCGGATGCCGCGAACACTGCGGAAGGATACGGCTGGGACTGTCCGCGGGCCTCCAACGAAACCGTGCCAATCCGCGACCCGCCGAACCTACCAACTCCCTCCTCCCCTTTCCGCGGCCTCCGTCTTTTCCGCGGTCCAAGGATTTCTACCGCGGAAGCCGCGAAAGCCGCGGAAGGATGCAGTTGGGAATGTCCGCGGGCCACCAAAGGAACCGTGCCAATCCGCGACCCGTCCGAACCTACCAACTCCCTCCTCCCTTTCCGCGGCCTCCGTCCTTTCCGCGGTCCAAAGATCTCTACCGCGGATGCCACGAACACTGCGGAACGATGCGGTTGGGACTATCCGCGGGCCACCAACGGAATCGTGTCAATCCGCGCCCCGGCCGAACCTTCCAACTCCCTCCTCCCCTTCCGCGGCCTCCGTCTTTTCCGCGGTCCAAGGATTTCTACCGCGGAAGCCGCGAAAGCCGCGGAAGGATGCAGTTGGGAATGTCCGCGGGCCACCAAAGGATTCGTGTCAATCCGCGACCCGGCCGAACCTTCCAACTCCCTCCTCCCCTTCCGCGGCCTCCGTCTTTTCCGCGGTCCAAGGATTTCTACCGCGGAAGCCGCGAAAGCCGCGGAAGGATGCGGTTGGGAATGTCCGCGGGCCACCAACGGAACCGTGCCAATCCGCGCCCCGGCCGAACCTTCCAACTCGCTCCTCTCTTTCCGCGGCCTCCGTCTTTTCCGCGGTCAAAAAATCTCTACCGCGGAAGCCGCGAAAGCCGCGGAAGGATGCAGTTGGGACTGTCCGCGGGCCACCAAAGGATTCGTGTCAATCCGCGACCCGGCCGAACCTTCCAACTCGCTCCTCTCTTTCCGCGGCCTCCGTCTTTTCCGCGGTCCAAAGATCTCTACCGCGGATGCCACGAAAGCCGCGGAAGGATGCAGTTGGGAATGTCCGCGGGCCACCAACGGAACCGTGCCAATCCGCGCCCCGGCCGAACCTTCCAACTCGCTCCTCCCCTTCCGCGGCCTCCGTCTTTTCCGCGGTCCAAGGATCCCTACCGCGGAAGCCGCGAAAGCCGCGGAAGGATGCAGTTGGGACTGTCCGCGGGCCTCCAACGGAACCGTGTCAATCCGCGCCGCGGCCGAACCTACCAACTCGCTCCTCCACGTTCAGCGGCGGGAGGAGCGATCCCACCAGAGCCAGACCTGGCGGCCGGCGGTGAGAACCACCAGCAGGAGCATGGGGGCCAGGAGCGTGAAGAAGACGAAGATGACGCGGCCCTGCACTCCCGATTCGGTAGCGGCGCGCATGCGAGCCCCCACGCCGCCAAGGACGGTGGCGACCAGCATCAGCAGCATCATGGAGAAGAGCGAGAACTGATAGCGGCGGTGGGAGGTCGGCATCCGGCGGGTCCTGGATTGGCTGGGGCCCAAGCTGCTGGCGACGCTGTCGCTGGAAACTGTTCCGATTGTAACGATTGTCTTAACCCGGACAGGCTGGCCAACCGATATAAAGCGACAAGCCGTGCGAACCGCTAGGGACGTTCGAGCGGCCCAGGAATGGAACAGCATACCAGTTTTCTGTCGGTCGGCCGGCCAACCGTTGCGGTCAGGGACGACACGGACCAGCTAAAGGACATGGCGTTATGCGAAAGTTGCTCTTCTCCACCGGCCTGCTGTGCCTGGCCCTGACGACCGGCTGCCACTCGGCGTTCAAGGCCAAAGGCTGCACCTCGGGCTCATGTACCTCCTGCGGACCGGGCGCATCAGCGATGGGTGGCCCAGCCATGGGTGGCCCGGCAATGGCTGGCATGGCCATGCCACAGGGGGCTGGTATGGCTGGCCCCGGTATGGCTGGCGCTGGTATGGCTGGCGCTGGTATGGCCGGCGCTGGAATGGCTGGCGCACCGGGCATGTCGCCTGCCACGACCGGGATGCCGAACGCGAATCCGGGCGGACGTTACGTCGCACCGGCCCACGCGGTCACCGGCATGCATCGACACCAGTACGTTGGCCCTCAGTCCCATCTGGGAGCCCAGCCGGGTCCGGCCAGCGGTCCAGCGGCGCCGACGGTCGGCTATCCCTACTACACCACCCGCGGCCCGCGAGACTTTCTGAATCCGAACCCGCCGAGCATCGGGCGGTAAGCTCATCCCGGGGCCGTTGATCACGAGATCGTGCGACCCCGATCTGGGAACTGGCCGGCACCCTGATCCGGGTCCGGCCGATGGCCGATCGTCGCGTTCAGTCGCGAAACTTGCCGACTGCCAGCGTGATATTCTGTCCGCCGAAGCCGAAGCTGTTGTTGAGTGCCACTTCGCAGCGGGCGGGCCGGGCCTGATTGGGGACGTAATCGAGATCACAGGCCGGATCGGGGTGCTCGTAGTTGATCGTCGGCGGCAGCACCTGATCTCGAATGGCCATCAGGCAGACGATCATTTCGGTCACCCCAGCCGCGGCAATCAAGTGCCCCATCATGCTCTTAGTCGAAGAGACGGGGACCTTCATCGCATGCTCGCCGAAGACCTGGCGGCACGCCAGCGACTCGACTCGGTCATTCACTGAAGTGCTGGTTCCGTGAGCGTTGACGTAGTGGACGTCGGACGGATTGAGCTGAGCGTCGGCCAGGGCCATCCGCATGCAGGCAATGGCACCTCGTCCGTCCGGATGAATGTCCGTGATGCGGTAAGCATCGGCGGTGGTGCCATAGCCGAGTACTTCGCCGAAGATCGGCGCACCGCGCCGCCGAGCTCGTTCCAGATCCTCCAGCACCACCATGGCGGCCCCTTCGCCGAGGACAAAACCGTCGCGGAGCCGATCGAAGGGTCGTGAAGCTTGGCGGGGATGTTCGTTGTTGGTCGACAGGGCGGTCAACAAATTGAATCCGGTCACGCCGAACGGATGAATCATGCTGTGAGTGCCCCCGGAGAGCATCACGTCGGCGATGCCGTGGCGAATCATCTCGGTCGCCTCACCGATCGCCTGACTGCTGGCCGCACACGCCGTCAGGCAGTTGGCGTTGGGCCCCTGAGCATTGAACAGGCCAGCCAGATGGCCCGACGGCATGTTCGGCTCCTGCTCCAATTCGGCAACTGGATCGAGCGTCTCCAGCCCGGTGCGGGTGAAGCGGTCGAGATCAAACTGACCACCATGCAGGGCTGAGGCCATCATCTTGGTGAACGAGTGAAAATCCTGATTTCCTTCACCGCAGCCGAGGTAGACGCCAAAGCGGGTGGGGTCGAGCGACGAGTCGTCGAGCAGACCGCTGCCATGCACAGCCTGCTTAGCCGCGGCGACTGCGAACTGGGTATGCCGAGCTCGCCGCTTCCACAACGCCGGATCCTCACCGGTCCGAGCCACATCCCACTGCTTGACCTCAGCGGCAATCCGAGTCGGAAACTGGCTGGCTTCAAAAATCGAGATATAGCCGACGCCGGACTGGCCTTCCTTCAGCCCGTTCCAGACCGTCTCGACGTCGTATCCCATGGGATTGATGCATCCCATTCCGGTGATCACCACGCGGCGTCTCATGGACCGTCCTCCAGGCTACTCGCCACTCCGTTGCGCCAGCTCGTCCCGTTCAGCCTGCAGCAGGTGTTCGGGGATCGGCAATCGATTTCCGTCGCGGTCTACGGCCACTTCGAACAACCGGAAACAGCGGAGCATTCTCAGCAGTCCGATCGGCGTGAAGAGCTCGCGGCCCCCCACTCCGTCCACTCGGGCAAAATACAGATCGGCCTCGGCCAACAACCGATCTTCCACGTGCACAGTGCCGGCGACCAGCGCGCCCTCGTCCTGCAGACTCTGGATGATGACCTCGTACCGCAGCTGCTCGCCGGGTCGCGGCGAGTCATAAAAGTGCACGCGAGCGATTTTGGCCAGCACCAGGCGGATCTTGAAGTCGCGAGTTTCCGAGACCAGCAAACCGCCTGACTGAGCCAGCCCTTCAATGACCAGCGTGTGGGGCATGATCGGATGCCCCGGGAAATACTCGTCGCACTGCTCCTCGGCTATCGACACGCACTTCACAGCGCGCGCCGAACGGCCGCTTTCGAACGACGTGAACCGATCAATCCAGAACCATCGCATGCTTATCGCTTCAGCTTGCTCGCCACATAGCGGCACATGTCATTGACCGTCAACAAATTGCCGAATTCCTGCACCAGCGGATTGGCTTCGAACCGAGTCAGATCGGCAAACGGCATCCGCTTCTTCAGCTCGGCCACCCCGGTCTGAGTCACCCGGCCATCCTCAACGTACTCAGCGTTCGTCAGAATGTCCTCCGGAAACAGCTCGCCACGCGGAATCTCAATCCCGAATGCCTTCTCCAACCGGAACACAATGTCCAGAAAGTCGATCGATTCGGCTCCCAGATCGCCCACCAGCGTCGCATCCGGAGTGACCTGGTCGTCGTCCACGCCCAGCGCGTCGACCAGCTCGCTCCGGATCCGGTCAAAAATCTCTTCGTTCGTCGGTGCCATCTCGCTATCCTCCCAAAATAACCTATCCTGCCGAGAAATATCCTGCCTGACGTCAGACGGGTCCGGCCGCATGATCAGCGGCGGCCCCCTGAGGATACAGCAAGGCGAATTGTCGTTGGAACTCCAGAATCATGTGCCGATCGACGGGCGCCTCAGCCGGGTCGCGGTCGACCAGGTTGTAGCGTTCCAGGGTCAGCCGGGCCTTCACGGCCGCTCGGCTCCCCACGGTCCCCTCGCATTTCATGACGACCGTCTGGGGAGTCTCGGAAACCCATTCGCAGGTGACGACGAGCTGATCCCCGGGCTGGACGAAATCGGCGAACTTGACGTTCTTGGCTTCCTGTAACACCACCATGCTGTGCGCGAATTGCTCGGAGATCCGCACCAGCCACGCTGCGGCCTGGTACATCGATTCGAGCATCATGACGCCCGGCATCACCGGGAATCGCGGAAAATGGTCGTGGAGGTAGCTTTCCGCCAGGGTCAGATTCTTGACGGCTACCAGTCGCCGTCCGGGAACGAGTTCCTGGATGCGATCGATCTGAGTGAAACGAGTCATGGAATCTCCGCCCCCTGGGGGCATCATCGCCGTTAATCCAAGCCGCCAAATATAGCGTTCCCCCGCCCGTCACTCAACCGACACCCGCCCCCCCCAGGGGACCCAATTTTTCAGAATTGACGCCTTTTTGCCCTCCCAGACGGCCGCTCGGCGGGGTCCCGGGGTCCCGACGGTGGACGGTCAACCGATCCGGGCGGTTTGCGTCCCTCTGTCGGGCGGTGTTTAATGGGAGTTGTGGCATCGTTCCTAGGTCCCTTCAGCGTCAGCCGTGCATAATTCGAACAAAGGCATTGCGGTCTCCCCGGGCGTCGCGGTGGGGACGGCCTACTGTATCGCCCAGGTCTTCGCCAGCCGCTCTGCCAAGCCGCTCTCCGACCAGGAAGCGCGCGACCAGCTGGTGCGGTACGAGGACGCGCGTCAGAAATCGGCCGCCGAGCTGCGGGCCCTGCGCCGCAAAGTCGAGACTCAGGTCGGCAAGGACGAGGGAGCCATCTTCGCGGCACACGAGGCCATCCTGCAGGATCCGGCCTTTACTGAGCGAGTGGTGCAGTGGATCACGCGGGACCGGCTCTCCGCTCAAGCGGCCCTCGCCCGGCTGCTCGACCATTACACCGATATCTTCTCCAAGCACGAAGACAGCTATCTCCGTGAACGGCTGGCCGACATCCGCGACGTGGTCATCCGGCTCAGCGGCCACCTCTCCGAGGTCCTCAGCCCCAACCAATCATCGCTCCCCGGTCCGCTGATTGTCGTCACCGACGAACTGGTGCCGTCCCAAGCAGTGATGCTGGGCGATGTCGAAGTCAAAGGGATTGTGACTCAGCGGGGGAGCCAGACCAGCCACGCGGCGATTGTCGCGCGCAGCCGTGGCATTCCCGCCGTATCGGGCGTCCCGCGGGTGCTGGAACAGGTCAAGACGGGCGACCGGATCATCGTCGACGGCCGCGAAGGCCACGTGATCGTCAATCCTGACAGCGAGACCCTGTCGGCGTACCTGAAGCTGGAACGCGAGTTCTTCGACCTCAAGGACCACTTGGCCGAAAACCGCCATCAGCCGGCAGTCACCGCCGACGGCACGCCGCTGACCCTGCTGGCCAATATCAACGGCTTGGCCGATGCCAAAGCGGCTGTGGCGATGGGAGCGGCCGGCGTGGGGCTCTACCGGACCGAATACCTCTACCTCACCCACCCCGATGTCCCGGACGAAGAAGAACAGCTGCGGGTTTACACCGATATCCTGCAGGCACTCCCCGGCAAGACGGTCACCATCCGGACACTCGATATCGGCGGCGACAAGACGGTCCCCTACCTGGGACGAGCTCACCACGAAGCCAATCCGTTTATGGGCTGGCGCAGCATCCGGCTGTCGTTTGAGCATCCGGAATTCTTTGCCACTCAGATCCGCGCCATCCTCCGCGCGGCCGTCGAGGCTGAGCGAACCGGCGGCGAAGTCCGGCTCCTCTTCCCGATGATCACTACGCTCGAAGAAATGCGATCGGTACGAGCTCTGGTGCTGCGGGCCGCTCGGCGCCTGGAGCGGGAAGGCAAACCCCACGCTCAAGTCCCCATCGGCATGATGCTGGAAGTCCCCGCCGCCGCCATCGCTCTGGACGACATCATCGAAGCCGTCGACTTCGTATCGATCGGCTCCAATGACCTCGTGCAGTATCTGATGGCCGCCGATCGCGACAATCCGAAGGTCAGCCATCTCTGCCAGCCCCTCAGCCCGCCCGTGCTGCGAGTCCTCGACCACACCCTGCAAGTCTGCCGGCACCACCAGATACCGGTGACGCTGTGCGGTGAAATGGCCGGCCAGCCACGAGCGTTTGTGATCCTGCTGGGGATGGGCCTGCGGCAGTTCAGCATGAGCCCCGCGTTCGTTCCGACCCTGAAGGAACTCGCTCACCTGATCTCCGTCGACCAGGCTCAGGCTATCTGGTACCACGCCCAGAAACTCAAAACGGCCACCGCCGTCCGGCAATACCTGAGCGAACAGATGGCCGCTCTGGCCCCCGACCTCAGCCTGCTCGATACGGCCTGAACATTACTTCCTGGAAAGATACGGTCAGCTCGGTCCTCCGACACCCCACAAATACCCGGCTGGCCCCCTCGGAACTTCGGTTCCTTGACTTTACCGCCGATATATTACAATGTAATAACTTGATATTACATTGTAATAACTTGGCCGGCCATTCCCAGTTGAGGTCAGAATGAAAACGAGTCTGGTAAAAATCGGCAATTCAAAGGGTGTTCGGTTGCCCAAGGCAGTCATTGAACAGGCTCAACTTTCGGACGAGCTGGAGCTGGAAGTCGGAGACGGAGTGATTGTCTTGCGTGCCATCCGCGCGGTTCGCAAGGATTGGCAGCAGGAGGCGGCCAGCTGCCGAGCTGCATCCGAAGATGTCTTGGCCGACTGGGATGCTGTCAGTGGCGATTTCGACGGAGAATGGAGGTGAAACGTTTTGACGTGTGGCTCGTCAATCTGGACCCGACGGTGGGGAGCGAAATCAAGAAGACACGACCGGCCGTAATCGTCTCCCCTGACGAATTAAATAGCCATCTCAACACAGTCATTGTCGTGCCACTGACCACGGGTCGAGCGTACGCGTTTCGTGTTCCCACGCGGGTACAGGGCCACAAGGGAGTGGCCGCCCTGGACCAGATTCGTACCGTGGATAAACGGCGTCTGGTCAAGAAGCTGGGCACCATCCGAGGCAAGACCCGGGCCGACATAATCTCGGCGCTCGCGGAGATGTTCGCGGAATGAATCACAATCTTCGCAAGTGTTGAAGATTGGGGCCCAAAGTCCCTTGGCCCGACTTCGGCCGCTCGACAACTGCACGCGGCTCGAGCCTCAGCCCTTCAGCCCCTGCACGGCGCTGACGACCGCATCGACGGTAATGCCCAGCTCCCGCATCACGACGTCACCTGGAGCACTCATGCCGAAGCGGTCGATACCGATCGCCACGCCGTGTGTGCCGAGGTACTTGTGCCACAGGCCGGTCACACCCGCTTCGATGCTGACCCGCTTCTGACAGCCGGCCGGCAGGATTTCTGCTCGATAAGCGGCCTCTTGGCGATCGAAGCGTTCCATCGACGGCATCGACACGACGCGGACTTCGGGACCGAGCTTATCAGCAGCCTTCAGCGCGATTTCGAGTTCGCTGCCGGTGGCCAGGATGATGGCGGAGAGTTTGCTGGTTTCACGTCGAGCGATGTAAGCGCCACGCCGAGCTCCTTCGCGACGTTCGGCGACGGGGATCTGATGCTGAGTGGCGACTTTCTGACGGCTGAGCAGGATCGCGGTCGGGCCGTCCTGGCGTTCCAGCGCGGCGGCAAACGCGCCGGCCGTTTCCTCCGGATCACCGGGGCGGATCACATCCAGACCGGGAATCACTCGCAGCCCGCTGCACGTCTCAACCGGCTGGTGAGTCGGACCGTCTTCGCCGACACCGACCGAATCGTGAGTGAAGATATAGAGCACGGGGAGATGAGCGAGGGCGGCGAGCCGGATGGAGGGGCGCAGGTAATCGGCGAAGACGGTGAACGTCGCACCCGACACCAGGAAGAGACCGTCGTAGGCCATGCCGTTGAGCACCGCGCCCATGCCATGTTCGCGGATGCCAAACCACAGGTTCCGTCCCTGGAAGTTCTCGCGGCTGACGTCGCCGCCGCCCTTGAGATAGTTTTTGGTGGAACCGAACAGATCGGCACTGCCGGTGATCAGCATGGGGAGTCGATCGGCCAGGGCCTGCAGCACCACGCCCCCCGCTCCGCGCGTCGCATCGGCATAATCGGCGGCGAACGGCGGGATCAGCTCCGACAGATTGACCGGCAGGCGGTGTGTGCGGGCATCCGAGAGCTGCTGAGCCAGTTGGGGATTGGCTTCCTGCCAGCCGCGGAACGTCTGCTGCCACGCGTCGTATTTCTTGCGCAGCTGCTGACGGTGTTGAGCGAAAAACTCGGTGACTTGCGGTGCGACGTAGAAGTGTTCGGCAGGGAGTCCGAGTCCCTGGCGAGCCTGGCTGGCGAATTTGGCGCCACCTTCGCCGTGAGCCTTGGCGGTGCCGGCGACTTCGGGGATGCCGCGTCCGATCTCGGTCTTGGCGATGATCAGCTTGGGACGGCCGTTGTCATTTCG
The DNA here is from genome assembly GCA_046349895.1 of Pirellulales bacterium. Taxonomy (GTDB): domain Bacteria; phylum Planctomycetota; class Planctomycetia; order Pirellulales; family Pirellulaceae; genus JAXMBJ01. The sequence continues at coordinate 1,219,351 of JAXMBJ010000006.1, forward strand.
CTTGGCGTTTTCTACGGCACTCGCGATCGCCGTCAGATCGTGGCCGTCGATGGTGACGACGTCGAATCCATAGGCCGTGAATCGCTGAGCCGTGTCTTCGCTTTGCGTCACCGCTGCCATGGCGTCCAGAGTCACGTCGTTGGCGTCGTAGATCAGGATCAGGTTGTCCAGACCGAGATGTCCGGCCAGCGCGGCCGCTTCCGCCGCGACACCTTCCTGCAGACAGCCGTCACCGGCCAGTGCCACAACGTGGTAATCGAGGATGGGATGAGTGGCCGTGTTGAACCGGGCGGCCGCCAGTTTGCCGGAGAGGGCATAGCCGACGGCATTGCCGACCCCCTGCCCGAGCGGACCGCTGGTCGCTTCGACGCCGGGCGTTTCCCGATATTCGGGATGGCCGGGTGTCTTGCTGTGAAGCTGGCGGAAGTTTTTCAGTTCTTCCAGCGACAGGTCGTAGCCCGAGAGATGGAGCCAGGCGTAGAGGAACATGCTGCCGTGGCCGGCGGAGAGGATAAAGCGGTCCCGATTGAGCCATTGTGGATCGTGCGGCGCATACTGCAGCTGGTCGCCGAACAGGACGGCTCCCACTTCGGCAGCTCCCAGCGGCAAGCCGAGATGCCCCGAGTTGCAGGCATGAACTGCGTCAATTGCCAATCCGCGGGCCACCGTCGCCGCTTGGGACAGTACCTTCTTATCCATAGTCACTTCCACTCCGTCCAACTGGACCGGCATGTCGTCCGACCACCGATCCGATATACTGAGAACAGCCGCCGGCTGCGGGTAAAATCCAGCGGCAGTGTAACGGCACCGTCGGCGGGCCGTCAACCAGCGGCCGGGGCTGGGCCACGCAGTCGCATGGGCGGCGTGACAGAGCTCTGTCGATGGGCTGCGTCGCGACACGGTGTCGCTCTGCCCAGAACCTCGTCACTCGGGAATCAGGCCCTCATGACGGATGTCGCCGGGACACGATTTGCCTCCGCGTTGACCCTTCAGGCCGATCCAGGTCCAGTGGTCGCGGAGCTCAGCCAGCAGTTGGAATTGCAGGGATGGGCCGGTCAGGCGCCCCCCGACCTGCTGGTCTGCTTCGCGACTCACCACCACCGCCGACACTGGGGAGCCGTGAATCAGCAGCTCCATCAGCTCCTCCGACCCCGCCAGCAGATCGGCTGCCTGGGCCAAGGGGTGATCGGGACCGACGCGGCGGGACGGGGCCAGGAGATCGAAGACGATCCGGCCTGGTCGCTGTGGGCAGCCTGGAGCCCCTCGGCCGAACTGGAGGCGGCCCATTTGAGTCTGGAGCAGACGCCGGAAGGGATGGCATTCACCGGCTTTGACCGCGAGCTCCCTGAGAACTCGTCGCTGATCCTGCTGGCCGATCCCTTCTCCTTCCCCGCTGATGTTCTGTTGGAGCGTTGGCGTGAAGACCGTCCCGGCACCCTGGTGATGGGAGGGATGGCCAGCGGCGGGTCGGCCCCTGGCGAAAACCGCCTGGTGCTGAACGATCGCACGTTTGACCACGGTGCCATTGCCCTGGCTGTGAGCGGACCGCTGAATATCACTCCGGTTGTTTCCCAGGGCTGTCGGCCGATTGGCGATCCGATGATTGTCACGCGAGCCGAACGGAACGTCGTGCTCGAACTGGGAGGCCAACCAGCGGTGACTCAACTGCAGCGGATCTTCCAATCGCTGCCGAATCACGAAAAAGAGATGCTGCAGCGGGGTCTGCATCTGGGGCGTGTCGTGAGCGAGTATCAAGAGCAATTCGAAGCGGGCGATTTCCTGATCCGGAATGTCTTTTCGCTCGACGGCCAGCGAGCCGCACTGATCGTCGGCGATTATTTCCGGCCAGGTCAAACCGTGCAGTTCCATCTGCGCGATGCCGGGTCCGCTCACCGTGATCTGCAGCTCCTGCTGGAAAAGGCCCGTCATCAGACACCACCCCCAGCGGCGGCTCTGCTGTTCACCTGCAATGGCCGCGGCACGCACCTGTTCGGCGAGCCCCACCACGATGTCACGGTAACTCAACGGACGCTGGGGCCAATTCCGGTCGCCGGATTTTTCGCTCAAGGTGAGATCGGACCGGTGAGCGCCGAGAACTTCTTGCATGGGTTCACGGCCAGCATCGCTCTGTTCAGCACGCACCAAAAGTAACTGCAACCATGGTAACTCCCCCCGCTGCCCCCTATCGTCGCCGCTGGTGGCACTGGCTGATCGGTGCCCTGCTGTCGCTGATCGTTTTGATCGCCGGACTGCCGTATCTCATCGGCGAAACAACCTGGGGTAAACGCCTGCTGCTGGGACTGATCGACGATCCTCGACTGCAGATCGACTACGACCGGCTGGCACTCGGCTGGACGTCACCTCTGGCAGTGGAGAAAGTTCGCCTGGCCAATCAGATCGGCGAACCGATGCTTGACGTCGATCGGATCGTAGCCAGCGTCCCGTGGTGGCGGCTGGTAATCTCTCGGCCAACCGAGATCGACTTGACGATCGATCGCCCGCACATTCCGTTGATCCTCAAACCCGACGGCACCAACTTTCAATTGCAGCCAGCCGGGACCAGCGACGGTTCGGCCGCCGCTCGAGCACCGAGTTCAACCGGCCGCGCGGCCCCCACACTGCACATCCACATCCGCAATGCGACGGTCACGGTGACCGAGCCTCCTCAGCCAACCGAGACGTTGATCCCGTCGTTGTCGATGGATCTGCATCTTGAGCAGACGGGAACAGCGCGGACGTTGACGATCGATCCCGTGCGAGTCCTCGACCGCGCAGTGGCAACTCCGGCGATGTGCCGCTCGGGTCTCCAGTTTGTGGCTCCCGTGTTGACCAAAGCGGCCTGGGTAAATGGCGAGGTCTCTCTGGCCCTCGAACAATGCCGCTTGAACCTCGACGATCCGCGGCAAAGCCAGGTGCAGGGGCAGTTGTCGCTGCATCACATCACGGTCGGTCCTCAGGGCCCCATTGTCGTGGCTATTACGGATGCGCTGAGCGCCCTGGCCAAACAGGCTCAAGTGACCCAGATCAAGATCGCCGACGAATCCGTCGTGCCGTTTCAGCTGGCCGACGGTCAGGTCTCCCATTCGGGTCTGGCGTTTGGTCTCCCGGAAGTGGCCCCGGAACTGGTGCTGAAAACATCCGGTTCCGTGTCGCTCGACCGTCAGCTCAACCTGCTCCTGGAAGCTCCTTTGCCATTCGCGCTGCTGCAGAACAGCCCGTTAGCCCAAGCCTTGGGGAATCAGCAACTGCGAATTCCCGTGCGAGGAACGCTGGACGATCCCAAATTCTCGATCGAGGGAGATGGCTCCATCGCCAGCGGCGTGATCTCGGAGCTGACCGATCCGGAGAAGCTATCGGCGTTGCTGGAAGCGATGGGGCAGGCGCGGCAGGAGCGGATCGAGCGGCGCGAACAGCGGCGGCAGGACCAGCCGGACGGCGGCCCGGCAGGCGGTTTACGCGGACGCTTGGGCGACCGGCTGCGGGGACGACTCGAACGAGGCAAGCAAGAGCCGTAGTGATGGCTGGCCAGTCGAGCTTACTGGAGATGGCTCGACCAGCTTGCCCGGACGGCAGCGGCGGAACCCACTGGACGCAGATGATTGATGTCGGACGTTCCGCCACCGCTGACCCTCGATGAACTCCAGCGTTTCGCCGCGCAACTGGACCAGGCCATGGTCCGCGACCGGCACACGCTCAGGCGCGAAGCCGATCGCCTGCGAGGCCTGCTGCGAAGTGATCGGCTGTCAGAAGCCGAACCGCTGTGGCGCAAATGGCTCGACCGATGGCACCACTCGCGCGAGCAGTTTGACCAGCGTCGTTCGAGCCTGCCGGTCTTCGAGGCGTGGCCTGACTTGCCGATTGTGGAGCGTCGCGAAGAGATTCAGGCGGAGCTGCGCGACCACCAGGTAATCATCGTCTGCGGCGAAACGGGTTCCGGCAAATCGACTCAGCTCCCCAAATTCTGCCTAGAAATGGGTCGAGGTATCTCGGGGATGATCGGCCACACTCAGCCGCGTCGGCTGGCCGCTCGCTCGATCGGCACGCGACTGGCCAGTGAGTTGGGAGTATCGTTAGGCCAGCAGGTCGGGTACCAGGTTCGCTTTCAGGATGCGACCGGTCCGCAGACGCTGGTCAAACTGATGACCGACGGCATTCTGTTGGCAGAGACTCAACAAGATCGCTTTCTTGAGCGTTACGACACGATCATTGTCGACGAAGCCCATGAACGATCGCTGAATGTCGACTTCCTGCTCGGTTACCTGACACAACTGCTGACCAAACGACGCGACCTGCGGCTGATTGTCACGTCGGCCACCATTGACGCTCAGCGATTCGCGGCCCATTTCCAGGCCCAGTTGGGAACGGACGAATTGCCTCCGGTAATCGAAGTCTCGGGTCGGAGCTACCCAGTCGAACTGCGTTATCGTCCGGCTCCGGGAACACCGGGGGGCCGTGAAGCCGACGCGGGAGAGACGGCGGCCGATTATGTGGGCGATCTGGTGGAGGAACTGTTGCTGGAGGGCCCAGGCGATCTGCTGGTCTTTCTGCCGACGGAACGGCACATACGTGAGCTGGCGAAGCTTTTGCGGGGAAGGCCGGCCGTGCGGCAGGCGTCGGCGGAGGTGCTGCCGCTGTACGCCAGATTGCCGACGAACGAACAACAGGCTGTGTTCACCGTCGGTCGGCGGCGCCGGATTGTGCTGGCCACCAACGTGGCCGAGTCGTCGCTGACCGTTCCCGGCATCCGCTATGTGATCGACACCGGGACGGCCCGCATCAGCCGGTATTCGCCACGGTCCAAAGTCCAGCGGTTGCCGATCGAGGCGATTTCGCGCGCGTCGGCTGACCAGCGTAAAGGGCGATGTGGTCGAGTGGGGCCAGGGATCTGCGTCCGCACCTACGCGGAAGAAGATTACCTGAACCGCAGCGAGTTCACCGATCCCGAAATCCGCCGCACCCATCTGGCCGGAGTGATCCTGCGGATGCTGGCCCTGCAGCTGGGCGAAATCGATCGTTTTCCGCTGATCGACCCGCCGCGTCCCGAATCGGTACGCGATGGGTACCGCACGCTGACCGAACTGCGAGCAGTCGACGATCACCGTCGGTTGACTGAGCTGGGGCGCAAGCTGAGTCGACTGCCGGTCGATCCGCGTATTGCTCGCATGATTGTGGCGGCTGAAGATGAGCAATGTCTCCCCGAGATGCTGATCCTGGCCGCCGTGCTCGAGATCCAGGATCCGCGTGAGCGACCTGTCGACCGCCAAGCAGACGCCGACACCGCTCATGCTCAATTTGCTGACAGCCGATCCGACTTCATGACACTGCTGAACCTGTGGGATTTCTACCACCGGCTCAGAGACGAACTGTCGCGCAGCAAACTGCGGCTCGCCTGCCGACAGAATTTTCTGTCGCTCCAGCGACTGCAGGAATGGAGCGACTTGCATTTGCAGTTGCGACAGCTGGTCCACGAAGCGGGCTGGCGGATCGGACCGCGCCGAAACCAACCCGATTCGATCCACCGAGCACTCCTCGCTGGGCTGCTCTCCAATGTTGCCATGAAGGGGGATACGAACGAGTACCAGGGATCCGGGGGAAGCAAATGTTACCTCTGGCCCGGCTCGACGCTGTTCAATCAGCGGCCGTTGTGGGTGATGGGGGCCGAGCAGATCGAGACGACTCGACGCTACCTGCGGACCGTAGCGGCCATTCAACCGGAATGGATCGAAAAGCAAGCCGAACATCTGATCCGCCGTTCGTATACCGACCCGTTCTGGTCGCGAGCCAACGGTACGGTGCTGGCCTACGAACGGGTGACTCTGTTCGGGCTCCCGATCGTCCCCCGTCGGCGCCGACCCTATGGCCATGTCGACCCCGCCGCTGCTCGACGATTGTTCATCGAACACGCCCTGGTCGAAGGTGACTTTGACAGTCGCCAGAGGTTTTTTCAGGCGAATCGGCGGCTGGTGGCCGAACTGGAGAAACAGGCTGCACGAACCCGCCGCAACGATCTGATCATCGGCGCCGGTGTGCAGGTCGCCTTTTATGAACAACGATTGCCGTCCGATGTCTTCGACGGGCCGTCCCTCGATCGATGGATCAAGGCCGAACCGCAACGCGACGCGACGCTGCGTATGGAACCGGCCGACCTGCTGGGTGGATTGGACTGGAATCCCAATCCGCACGATTATCCTGACTTTTTCCGAGCCGGTGCGCTCGAACTTCCGCTGGAGTATGCTTACGAACCGGGCGAACCACACGATGGGTTGACGGTCGTCGTCCCGGCCGCCGCACTGGCTCAGCTGACCACCGACCAGCTGGATTGGGGAGTCCCCGGCATGCTGGCCGACAAACTGCTGGCCCTGATCCGGTCGTTACCCAAACAATTCCGCCGCCAGCTGATCCCCGCCAACGAAGTTGCTGGGCGAGCTGCGGCTGAGCTGAAGTTCGGTCACGGTGGCCTGCTGTCGGCGGCGGCGGAGTATCTGAGTCAGATCAGCGGCGAACGGTTCACTGCCAGCGCTTTTCAGCTGGATCGCTTACCCGACCATCTGCGGACCAACGTGAAGGTCGTTGACGATCAGGGAAAACTGCTAGCGCAAAATCGCGATCTCGATGAGCTTCAGCGTCAGTTCGGGGCGAGCCGGTCGCTCGCACCGCAACAGACGGCCGGATTCGACTGGCAGCGCACCGGCCTCACCTCATGGGACTGGGGCGAACTGCCGCAGCGAATTGACGTGCGTCGAGCGGGAGTGGTGGTGCCGATGTATCCGGCGCTGCAGGACCGCGGGGACTCGATCGCTCAGATTGTGCTGAGCACTTCCCAGGATGCAAACTGGGAGACGAATCGAGCCCTGTTGCGGTTGTTTCAGCTCACGCACCGCAAGATTGTGAAAACTCAAGTCGATTGGCTCCCGGGCCTGAGCCAATGGGGCGTGGCGCTGTCGACGGCCGGTGTCACGACCGATCTGCGGGCCGACTTGGGCGACCTGCTGGTCGCTCGCGCGTGGGAACACGTGTCGGGCATACCTCGATCAGCGGAGGAATTCGGCGGCCTGGCACTCGTGATTCGACAATTGTTGCCGGAAGTCGTGCAGGAAGTGACGCCTGTGCTGACACGACTCTTCACCGCTTTGCATCAGGCGCAGCTGAGCCTGGCGGGAGTGACCAACCCGGGAGGCCGGCATCAATTGGCCATCGACGACATGCGCCGGCAATTGGGCGACTTGACGTCCGACCGTTTCTTGGCTCAAGTACCTTGGAAGTGGCTGCAGCATTTTCCACGGTACCTGCAGGGGATTTCGGTCCGCTGCGAAAAACTGGCGGCTGGTGGAGCCGCGAAGGACGCGCAGGGCCTGGCCGTCGTGGCCCCTTACGCCGAACGGCTCCGCGCAGCCCTGACGCAGCTCCCTACCCACGTCAGTCAACAGGACCCGTGGCTGGAACTGCGATGGATGTTGGAAGAACTGCGAGTGTCGTTATTCGCTCAGCAACTGGGGACAGCCCATAAAGCGTCGCCGCAGCGGCTGGACAAGCTGTGGCAGGCGGCCCACAGTCAGATGTCGGGAGCATCGGCCTGAAACTCAAGAGGTGATCATGAACAGCATGCCCAGTGAAACAAATGGTCCACGCGGCAAGTTATCGGGTTGGATCGGCTTCGCCATCACCGTGCTGATGGCCGCGTTGTTCACGATGAGTGCCGCGATGAAGTTCCGGGGCGGCCCAGAATTTGAGCAGGGCTTGGCCAAGCTGCAATTGCCGACCGCGCAGATGGCGCCGCTGGGCGTCGTCGAACTCACCTGCGCCGTGCTCTACTTACTGCCGGTCACCTCAGTGCTCGGCGCCATCCTGCTGACCGGCTACATGGGCGGGGCGATCTGCACTCACTGGCGAGTCGGCGACCCGTTTCTGATGCACATCGTCTTCGGTGTCCTGATCTGGGTGGCACTCTACCTCCGCGAACCACGCCTGCGCACACTCATCCCCTTCTGGATCCGCTACGACTGACCCTCAGCCCCATCTCCAGTGGGTTTGCCCCACTGGTTTTCATGACTGGACGGCTACAGAACTGAGGTACAAGCGATTATTGAGCCTGCCAGTCTTCGGGGCTGACGATTTCGCCGCCGTCGCGCGACAGCAGGGCTCTTGCGACGGCGATGTCCATCCCCTCGTCCCAGGCATGGACCGATCCGTCACACATGGCTACCACTGCCGCATGGTGGAAGCCGAATGGATTCAAGTAGTTGTACTGATTGATGCCGGCCCCGTAATACGAAGCCATCTCACCGGTGATCCAAGCCCCTTCAGTGAAATAGAAGGGATCCTTGGGAGCCGACGGACCGTGGTGCTCGGGCTTGCCCGCCTGCTCGACAATCAACGCCGTGCGGGACATGCCGTCCAGAATCTGGTTCAGCCGGCCGCTCTGCCAACGCTGGTCCAGCAACGGTCGCAGGGCCGGCGTCACCCACAGCTCGTAATCGTATTTGGCAGTGGCCTGAGGAGTCGACCCCGAAGCGGTCAGATCGCCACTGGAATGAGGTGGTGTCAGAAACCCCTCCAGGTCGGGTCCGCCGTTCCAGACGCCGCGCAGCGGCAAAGCGCGAATCGCGGTCTGTACGTCACAAACGGGCATGTAGTCGGCAACGGCCAGATTCAGCTCCTTCATCTCGCTGCCGGGCTGCCCCAGCTGAGTCACTCGGCGAGGACTCCCCGGCGCGCTCGGACATTCAAAAATCGATACGGGGATCGAACCGACTTTGAGATTCGTGGCCGATAACGGACTCTCCTGCCACCGCAGCTGATCGGCCAAAGCCTGCTGCTCGATGAACGGCAGCACCGCGCAGCGCCAGCTGAAGGTCTGCCAGGGCCGAGCCAATTCGCTCTGCCAGATCGCCGGCAGCTTGTCATCTTTCGCGCCGGCATATTCCAGCGTGCCGAGTGCTACGTTGCGGACATTGTTCATGCAACTGGTCCGCCGAGCGGCTTCGCGAGCGGCGCCGATGGCGGGGAGTAGCAGGGCGAGCAGCAAGCCGATGATGGCGATCACCACCAACAGCTCGACCAGCGTATACCCTCGGCGTTGCATCAATTCATTTTTCATACATCAGCTCCGGTCGCTCGAACTCCATCTTGCCCCGAGCAACGTAGACTCCCAAGCTACCATTAAAAACTTCCGGCAATCGTTCTTCACGTGTCTGGCTGACCAATCGGCCGGCCGGCGACACAGTCCATTCCGCGTTGAGCGATTCGGGACGATCCCACTTCACATCCGGAATCCCCGACACCCCAGAGATCAACGTCACCTCGTGAAACGCGTCGCTGGCCCCCACCGACGCCACCCAACTCTCAGCCCAGTGCTGCTCGTCCACCGTCCATTTGCCGTCCGATTCGAATACCTCATATTGTTTCCAACGAAAGCGCATTTCACCAGCCGCTGGCGCCCCCCCCACCGGAATTGGCGTGGTCGTCGGTGAGGGAATGGCTGTCGGTGAGGGCGGGGTTGTCGGTGCAGGATTGTCAGCCAAGTCGGCGGTGTCGTCGATCTCAGCGATGTCGGCTGCTCCTGCGCTCTCCCCCCGTTTGCCGGGGGCGATCCCGGACGGTGCCGGTTCCCATTCGAAGGCGACCAGCGAACTGCGGATGATGCCGCGGTCCAAACCATGTCGGTAGCGAATGAAGAGGCCACCGGCGCTATCCGGATCGAGAGCTCGCAATCGGACCCGGAACCGATACCTGCCCCGCAAGGCGGCTCCGAGTTCCCACAGGCAGAGCCGATCGGACGACAGCACCGCCCCCAGCGAGCCTTCGCTGTGCGGGATCAGTTGGGCGGCTGGCGAGATGGACAGCAGGGGCGAGGTCGTGGCCGGGGTAAGTGCCCGCCAGACGCCAGTCCGGAGCATGGGGGGCTTCGGGCGGAATGCACGAACCAAGTAAACAGCCGTGGCCAGCACGGGGATCGCGAGCGCGGCCCGCTGGATCCAGCGTCGGCGCGAGATCAGTCGCAGCAGCCGAGCGGCGATGGGTTTCTGATCGGCGGCCACCCCGACCGCCGGCGGCCGCACCCCCACTCCAGCCACCAGCTTCGCCAGATCGCAACCCTCCGTCCACTCCTCGAGCGCCTGAGCTAACTCGGCGGGAGACTGGATGCGATCCGCCGGATCTTTGGCCAACAAACGTTCGATCAATTCGGCCAATCGCTGCGGCACGTCACTGCGAGCTTGACGCAACGACGGAGGGGGCGAATGGAGATGCGCATCGCGTTTGACGGCCAGATCGTGACCCTTGCTGAAAAATGGCGGTCGGCCCGCGATCAGTCGATACAGGGTACAGCCCAGACTGTACAAATCGGCTCGAACGTCGACCGCATCGTACTGCGTCCATTGCTCAGGCGACATGTAGTCGGCCGTTCCATGCGGAACGCTGACCCCCTCGGCCTCACCGCTATCCGGCCGACGATTGGCGACCAGTCCCAGGTCGAGCAATTTGACAACACCGTTCCAGGTGACCAGCAAATTCGACGGCTTGATGTCGCGGTGGACCAGGTGATGCTGGCTGGCGAAGTGGAGTGCCAAGGCGGCTTGTCGAGCGATCTCGCAAGCGTCGGCGATGGTAAGTTCGGAGGCGAGTCGAGCCAGTTTGCCGGCATCCAGGCCCGGAATGTACTCCATCACCAGAAAGTGGAACCCTTGCGCTTCATCGGCGTCGGTAGCGCGGATGATGTGCTTATGGTCCAGCTGACCAATCGCCCGCATCTCAGCCAGAAACCGTTCCACCGCCTGGTCGCGACCCGTCGGAGGTGACCGCAGGATCTTGATCACAACGGTCCGGTCGAGTTTTTCATGACGGGCGGTGAAGACTGCCCCGTGCGCGCCGCGACCGATGCACGTCTGGAGCCGATAGACACCCAACCGCTCAGGATAGGGCCCCAAACCGTGCGGACGAGTCGACTCGAAGTCGACGCTCGCCGTCTCGGTCAGCTCTTCTTCGGCATTCGGCGGCTGACTTAACAGCTTGCGGTAGAGGTGCTGAAACTCAGGCTCGTCCTCCCGAGCACAGGGGAGTCCGCCGAGCAGATCGACGAGGGAGTCGGTCAGATCGTCGCCAGATTCGAGCCGAGCGAGGCAGTCATCGCATGACTCCAGGTGATGTTCCAGCTCAGCGGCGCGGGCCGGAGTGAGCTGGCCGAGTCGATACTGCTCGAGCTCGGACGGCACCGGACATGCAGTCGACCGTTGCTGGGCCTGTTGCTCAGTCATCGTCAGTCTGCCAGGGCTTGCCGGACTTTCCGCAGCACGCGCATTTTGACCAGCCGCACGGCGTTGGCAGTGACCCCAAACTCCGCGGCGACTTCAGCAGCCGACTGTCCGTCGACAACCATTCTCCAGAAAAATAACCAGTCACGGTCGGTACAGTTTCCTCGAACTCGAGCGATCATCGTATCGACCTCGGCCGAATTCTGAGCCGGCAGAGGCGAGGTGTGAGTGGCGGTCAGCGGTTCAGGGAGATTCGGCTGCTGCATCAACCATTCATGAGCATCCGTCCCCCCCCGCGCAGAATCGACGCGCCGCTGACTCGCCCGCCAGTGATCCCGCATCTTGTTCTGGGCGATCCGTCGCAACCAACCTCGAAACGAATCGCCCGACTCCTCGCGCCGGAAATCATCCAACTTCCGAGCTACCGCGCGCAAGACTTCCTGAACGACATTGCTCGCATCGGCCGGCTGCAATCCAGCCTGACGACACCAGCGGTAGACGTGCCGGCTGTACGTCTGCACCAGCCGATCCCAGGCCCCGGGATCGTGCAGGCGCGCTTGACGCAACAGCGTCGACGATGTCTCCTCATGCATGTTAACGTCGCTGCATTTCACAGGGGAAATCCCGACAGGAGCTCCCCCTACCGCTGGGGGAAACAGTAACGAACATGCGGCCAACGCTTTCAGGTTGACTCATTCCTGCCACACTGTCAACTCTGAGGCATTGAACCAAGTCACGGCGAGGCTTTGATGGCGTCGTCGTAGTACTTTCGGGCCACATCGTAGGCTGCTTCCGCATCCCCTCGCTCGGCCGGCCGAATCTGGTCGCGTTTCGCTTCCCAGCAGACGTCGACCGCTCGACGACACCACTCGGCACTCGCCCGGCTGGCCCGGACCGGCTGGCCGTCGACCTCGACAAAAATCGGATTCGTGTGACAGCTCGGAAAGATCCGCAACGCTATCCAGCTCGACTGTTCCACGTCGACCGTGAATTCCAGATCCTGCAGTGTCCCGTCCGCCGGAATCTCCCGCCGCTCCACACTGCGGCCGTTCACCACCAGCTCGACAGGCACCTTGCGAGTATCTCCCACGCGAGCCCGTTCGACGTGCCAGTAAGGCTTGTCGGCTAGTGGTTTGCGGCGGATATCCTCGCGCGGTTCCTGCTCCAGCAGCGCCGCAGCTTGAGTCTTCACGGTCAGACGCTGACCTTTCTTGGCTACCAACACACTGGGTCGCCCCCCCTCACCTGGCTCGCCGACCCCCAAGTCATTCACGCGAAAATTGGGGAGATGGCTTAGCCCGTCACAGCAGTAACTGCGTCCATCGCGCAGACCGTCGACCCAGCGGTCGAAGTTCAGCGGCCCGCCTTGATCGAGCTTCACATAGGCCCGCCCCAAACCGACCCGCTCGCCGTAGATGCATGGAAAGTCGGTCTCGCCGCTGATCCGGCACTGCAATCCACAGTTCAAGGTGTGGTACCAGACGTTGAGTTCCCAGTGAGCCGGAGTGTCGACGGCCGAGATGAAATCGCAGGCGTCATGGACCACGTCGACCACGTATTCGTTGGCGCCGATACCATCAAACTTCGGCATCGCCTGGCTCGGCAGATCCCACGTCTCGGGAATCTCCAGCCCCCAGCCGCTATGCGAAAACCCGACCACTCCCCCCTGCTCCTTTCCCCACTTCAACACGGGCAAATCCCAGCTCGGCCATTCCTCGATCCGCGTTGTGCCAGGATAGTCGTCTTCCTTCAGACGCAAGAGACAGAGATGGCCAGCATGCGAACTGGGGAAACCGGAGACTTCCACGTCGTATCGCATCAGATTGTCGGTCGTAGAAAGCTTGTGCACATCGCCTTCAAAGTACTGCTTCTGAAAGTACCAGCACGGCCCCCACGACAGGACGCAGCCCACGTTCAGGTCCTCGCCCAGAATGTGCCGCATCATCACCTCAGGAGTCACCCCCTGAGTCGGTGCTTCGTAGTGAGCACAGCCGGCCGCATGGACGTGATGGTCGCCCGAATACCAATGGAGATCGGCCAAGTGTATCCAGCGATGCAGATCAAAGCGTTCCGTCTGCTTCGGCTGGTCTTCGACCCGCAACAACCGTTTCTCAATCTGATACTCCGGCCCCCGAGAATAAGTCACTTCGTAATCACCGGCCGGCAAATGAATCGACTCGCCGTGGTGCCGGTAAATCTGATCGTGGAAGAAAAAGTCGGGAGCCAACCGGCGAGAACGAGCTGGATAGACGCGCCCTAGCCGGTCACGAATCACCAGCTGACCCGTCGTCGGCTCACCTCGCTCGTCATAAATCTCCAGCTCAAGCTCCGTCGCCGGCCGAATGGTAAAGAGGACCGGAAGCTCATTGCGGAAGCCAAGATCCTGCGTGCCCTGCCCAATGTCGAATACCAGCAACGCCTCACGCTGGCCTCGATCCCGGCTGTAAATCTGCACAATGCGATACTCGATCCCCAAGCCGCTCAGCTGAGGGACCAGTGGGCGATCGTCGAACATGCTTACGTCGAGCCATCGATCGGGAACTTCCGATGGCAATACCGACTGCTTGGGCTCGGGACTCCCCGTCGAACCCCGATACACGGGCCGCGCGTGTGGACTCTCAACTCGTAGCTGAGGTGTGATCCCCGCCTGATTGATGACCTTGACCAGAAACACCGACCAGCCATTCTCGACCAGCACCGCCGGTCGGCTCCCTCGAGTTACCTTCACGCGGCTCTCAGGATTGATCTCGACCGTCGCCAGCACTTGCTGGTCCAACAACTGCTGCAGCTCGGCCACCGACGGCTCGCTCCGCGACATCACCGCCTTCAAATCATTCGACATCTCCGGCGACAAAGGCTCGCCAAGATAGTCCAGCGCAGAAACCACGCGCTGAACCTGAGCCTTCAGCGGCTGCCAATCGACTTGCCCGCTCGCCGATTCGTCGGCCGCGAATCCCGTCCCAGAGACTATCCAACAACCGACGATACTCATCACACCGCAGATCTTGCCAAACCTGGAAAGGCGAGACTGATAAGGACGGAGCCACACGGCACTGAGCGGTGACAATCTGCGCTGAGGTTTGGAACTCATCGGACACCTTCCACGGTCATGGGAAACTCGACCACGCGTACCGAGCCCGCGGAGGACTCCACCACGGTACCGGGCCGAGCCAATTCCCGACGAATATACCCCATGCCGACTCGAGCCGCGAGTCGCGGCGAACTGACCACCGAGGTGACCTGGCCCACCACCCGGCCGTCGACCGTCAGTTCTTGCCCGGCCACCGGCAGGCCATCATCCACCGCTCCCGGAAACCACAATCCCACCAGGTAGCGATTGACGTGCCCCAAGGCGTCGATCCTCGCGACAGTCTCCTGCCCCAAATAACACCCTTTGGTGAAACAGATAGCCTGAGCGTTCCGGCCCAGCTCCTGCGGCAGATTGTCGGGCCCCAGATCGATGCCGTACCGCGCCCAGCCAGCCTCCACACGCAATATCTCCCACGTCGACGGATCAACCTCCGGTACTCCCGCCTCGCTCAAACGACGGATCAACTCGGCTCGTTCCCTGTCCCCGGTCCCCACCACCGCCAGCCACGGCACAATCAGGTCCGGGTACCGCCTCACCCAGGTCCGACTCCCCTCGACGTCCGTCACTGCCTGACGGAGCCGCTCGGCCGGAACGGCCAGCCCAATTCGGCCCATTGCCTCCGCCGCACGAGGACCGAGCAGCCAGAGTTGCCAACGCGCGGGGCCCAGATCGGCCAGCCGCACTTCATCACGCAACAGATAGCGATCGAGATGAGCCAGCAGACGCTCGGCCTGCCCCGGCTCGCTCTCCCACTCCAGCTCCCCGTCGTCCGACCAGATGAAGCCGTGGCTGAGCGTCTTCCCTTGAACAGACGTCAGAAAGGACTCTACACCCGAACCAACCGCCAGCCCCTTTACGTCGGCAGTGCAGTAATTGTGGAGAAACTTGGCCCGATCTGCGCCGGACAGCCCCAGCTGCGTCCGACCCGATACCGGCATCCACCCCACTCCGCTCAACACCCCCTCGATGTCATTCATGTCCACCGCTGCCTCATGTTTCCCCGGCTCGCCCTGGAGCCTTTCCGGACCCAGCAGTATCGCACCGTTCAACCACATTGTCATGACTGGCGACGGCGGGTCGCAAGGCGACGTCAAGCGACTTGAACAGTGTGGAACGGGTTGCTTCGAACCCTGAACCTCCCACCCGTCGATCCGTTATATCCCCCATCGGGGCCGAAGTTCTCCCCAGATAGACGACAGATCCGACTTGTCGCCGACCGGCGGATGTTTAGACTAGCGATTGTTGTCAGGACCCTGGTGAGGTGCTGGGGAACGAATCGATTGAACTTGTTGATGGGAAACAGACAGTGAGAATCTTCAGTGCAAGATTGTGGGGCGCCGGGCTGATGCTGGCGTTCGCCGCCGGAGCCCAGGCGGCTCAGCCCACCCTGGAAACGTTCGATGCCGACAAGGCGGGCTTCGAAGCCAATACAACTTCGTCGACGGTCGTTTTCGATGCCACGGGTGGCAATCCGGCCGGCCATCTGCTGGTCCGCAAGGACCTGTCGCCGCCGGTGTTCGACGTCGGCGCATTGACCGCTCGAGCCGACTTCACGGGCGACTATGCGGCGGCCGGTATCCGCCAGATCTCGGTCGACCTGAACTTCCTGACCGATACGATCAGCGACGCATGGGTCCGAGTCCGTCGCGATAGCACGTCCAATGGCTGGCTCTTTCCGCTGACCGATACCTTTCCGCTGAACGACTGGAACTCGTACTCGGTCAGCTTCGATCCGACCTGGACCGACGCTCAGGCCTCCGCCGCCGGCTGGTTGACCGACAAGGACGTCGAACCGTCCGCTTTGGTCAGCCCTCCGTTTGCGGACGTGATGAAATCGGTCGGTACGCTCGAAATCCGACTGGCCGGACCCGTCCAATCGACGCTGGTCGGCATCGACAACGTCGGTATCGCGGTTCCCGAACCGAGCTGTGGCCTGCTGCTGGGCCTGGGCCTGCTGGCCACCGGCGCTAAGCTCCGCCGCCGCAGCTAATTCGCCGCACGCGAACTCCAGCAGCGGCTCGCGGGCTGACCCGTTCGCCAGATCCTGCTTTTCGGCTCGGTACCCTCAGCGGAAGGTGCCGAGCCTTTTTATTGCGCGACAAACAACCGACTCAGTCATTAAATAGCGGCCAGCACTCGGACCGGCGAATCGCCACGGCGCGTCGCCACGGCGCGTTGCCTATGCTGACCCGGTAGAAGATTTCGCACGGAGGCACAAAGGCACAGAGAAGAGCACGGAGAGAAGCTTCTCTTTCGTGCCTTGGTGTCTTGGTGCGAAAAAACAACCGACTCAGTCATTAAAGAGCGGCGACGGGAGTGGAGAGTTCGGTCAATTGCGCGTGGCCGAGGAGGATGCAGCGTGAGTACTGGTGGGCCAGTTTGGTGATTTGTTCAGGCCGAGTGATGGCACCGACGCCCAATTGTTCGACCTGATTGACCGACCAGCGGCTGTAGAGCAGCACGCGGACGCGTTCGAGGGCGGAGCGGAGCAGTTCGGCCAGCGGTGCGTCAGCCGCTCGACTGCGGCGCAGAGCCGGACCGGCAGTGTCGGGCGATTCGGCTTGAGCCAGTAACTGCAGGCCCGAGCCGGGCGCATGCTGCCATTCGGTGCACAGCACAATCGCGCCGCCGTCCTCCACCAGACTCAACGACAACATCAGTGCCCTGGCTAGATTGCACCAGACCTCTTCGTCGTGTCCGACAGTCAGTCCGGCGATTACCAGGTCGGCCGACGGAACGGCCGGGCGCGACCAGGCCTCATTGAAGAGCCGCTCACCGGCCTGAGTCACTTTCTCCATCGACCCCGCGTAAGCGGCCAGTAGCTGATCGCCGCCGGCGGGTACGACCTGCAAGGTGAATGCTGAGCCCAACAGCCAGAGGACATCTTGAGCCTCACGACGACGCTGATCACGCTGCCGCTGTGTGAGACTCAATGGAATGGACGGATGCCGCTTCCGGGCCGTGACATCGGAGAAGCTCGGATAGAGCTGACCTCCGATCCCCCAATAGCCCCACGAATCGTGTCCTTTCAGTGATCCGATGGGGACCACCAGATCGGCTTCGCAGAGCTGTCGATTCAGATAAATGGGCTGGGAGTCGGCACCGACGCCGAGAAAGGCCAGTTGTTGTTCGTCGTGTGGATCGTGCTGGCGAATGTTCAGAGCCCCACCGATGTCAGCCGGGAGTGAGGCGAGCCAGCTTTGGGGGACCGAAGCTCTTTGAGCGGGGCCGCGGAGGAGGGTGATATCAGCCGGTTCGACGCCAGCCCGCAACAGCTCTCGCACCACCACCGGCACGATATGCTCGGCAGCCGGACAGGCCTCTTCGACGGCCAGGACGATGTGGTCCCCGGGCGTCGTCCATTGATCGAGCGGGGGATAATCGAGCGGTTCGCGCAAGGCCTGACGCACGGCCTCTTCAGCGGGAACCGATGGGCAGGGCGAAGTCCGCCAATCGGCGACGAGGGAAGCTGGATCCAGTTGGATATCCAGCGTCGAGCCGGCTCCGTAATCAAGTCGATAGGTTGTATCCACGGCGACCTCCGTTCGCTCGGTGCCTGGCACAGCGCCGCTGGCCCCAGATCAGGGATACCATGCCGGCCAGTCCCAGCCAAGCGGTCGACGGCTCGGGAATTGTCGCCAGCACGGCCTCAACATTCAGCGGCGCGGCGGAGAGTCCCGTGCCATGCTGCCAGTACTGGGCCATCATCGTCAGATCGGTAATGTCGACGTGGCAATCGTAATTGAAGTCGGCCACTTCCTGGCCAAAGAAAACCTGATCATCGATCTGCTTGGGGAATGCCTGCCCCCAGTTGCCGAGCAGCACATTCAGATCCGCCTGAGTGACTTTGCCATCCATGTTCGCATCGCCGGGGACGATCAGGGTATCCGCCTGCTCGCTCAAGTCCAGGTACATCGTTCCCACTCCGTCCTGAGCCGGCCGGTCGAGATCGCGGAAATCGAAATGGACATTGCGTATCGGGCCCTGACCGATCTTGAACATGTCATCGAGATTAATTGCCGAGAAGTCGACTTCGATCATCCCAGCGGTCAGCAGATCCGAACCGATCACACCATCGATGCTGGGGTCGAGATCCAACCCCACGACTTCCGCTCCATACCAGACCAGATCCGAGCCGTCGGTCGTCGGAACTCGGAGTTCATCAATCAGAAACGTCGGCACGGTGCGCGTACCGCCGACACCGGCGATCGTCAGCTGCCCAAAAGGTTCGTCAGGATTCAGCCCCAGCGATCGGACGACGTCGAGCGAGATAAAGCTGAGCTGAGCACCCGTGTCGATGATGTAATTGTCTTTCGACGCCGTCTGGCAGTTCGCGTACATTTCGGCCGTCGTCACCGCCAAAGGTGCGTACGAAGGATTCGGCCCCCCCTGCTCGGAATCAAAATGCAAGGCTCGGACCGGCACGCCGACTCGATGACCGTTCGACGCCGGCACGCTGTCGTGAAACGAAACGCCGATGCCGGAAAAGCTGTTGGACAGCGCGGCAATCAAGGCATCAATATCGGTCAGATCGACTCCATCCAGTGATCCGCCACCGCTAGTGGCCGACATGTCGAGCGACGTGACGCGATTCACCATCGCCGGCATGCCGACAATCCCCTCGAAGGGGACCTGTTCGCCGAAATTGGTGAGTGGATCCGAAAGAATCCGCACGTTGTCCAGCGTGATCGAATTGGTACCGTCAATCTTGGCTGTGTACGGAGCCGAAACGCGGTACGTCGTCGCGCCGCCTACCCCGATCTCGTCAAAGGTGCCGACGTTGAAGTTCCCCTGCGAGGCCAGATCGCTGGCCGCTCCGCCAACGGCCAGAATCCCGTTAGCGCCGGTGTCGAGCAAGAACGTTTTGCGCTGAGCTGTCGGACCAAGCTCGCGGCCGTTGTCCAACATTGTCAGCTCAACGAACGGCTGGTCGTAGGCTCCTCCAAACGCCACGGGCCCCATGACCCGGAATTGAGCAGCCGCTGGAGCCGCGCAGCAGCCGACAATCAGCCATGCGGCGGCAAGCGTCCGACAAGTCGTCCATCTCGAGGTCTTCAGGGCAGTTTCCGTCATCGCGCCCGCCTCCTTCTATGCCAACTCAGGACGACCAGTCCCAGCCCCGCCAACAGGCCACCGGAGGGCTCCGGCACCGCTCGCAGATTGCTGGTCCACTCCTGCCAGTCCGGCGGCAATCCGCCCGACTGCTGTCCCCAAGCGTCCGCCAACACCACCAGATCGTTGATATCGACTCGCCGATCAGCGTTCAAATCGCCGCAGATCGGACCACCGGGAACCTGCCGCTCCCAATGTTGGGCCAACAGGTCCAGATCCTGCCGATCAAGCACTCCGTCAAAATTCGTATCTCCCAGCTCGGTCGGCCACTGCGGCGTCTGAGCCTGATCGAGCGAGTCCACAATGTCCAGAATCATTGTACCGGTCTGGTCGGGAAAATTGCGAAAGTCCAAATGAACTTTTTTCATTGACGAAGGCGTCGGGTCGAGCAGCCCTCCACCTCCCAGAAAGTCCATGCCAAAGACCGCCTCGACTTGAGGATCAATGTCCTGCACCAGCACCTGCAGGTCCCGCCACACCAGCTCCCGCCCTTCGCTGGTCGGTAACCTCAGCTCAGGGACCATGATCACCGGCGCATTGACGTTCCCACCGATGCCGCCGATCGGCAATGATCCAATCGATTCACCGCTGAAATCCCCGTCGCCATCCTTGTCCAAGCCCAGCTCCAAAGCCACGCGAGTCGACAAGATCGAGACTTGCGCCCCGGTGTCGAGAATGAAGTTTGTGTTCCGCGCCGAGCAGCCGTCGACCAGCGTGGCCTGCAGCGTCGGCAAGGGGACGTTAATCGGCAGCACGTCGCCAGGAGTTTGGGGGAATTCGAGCGCACCGAGCGGCACCGAATAGCGGTGGCCCAGACTCGGCGGGACTGAGCTTCCCAAAGTCGTGTACAGCGCAAACCCAAAAAAGTCGGTCGGGCCGCGAGCGATATCAATCGAGGCAACTCGCCCCGCCATCGCCGGCATGCCGATGATCCCGTTGATCTGCAACAAACCAGTCGAATCGACCTCCACCGAATTGCTCGACAACACGCGGATGTCGTCAAGTGCCACCGCAAGGCCGTCGGATCCTCGCACCGACACGTCGTACAGCGCCGAGACGTCAAACGTCTGAGTCCCGCTCACTCCTTGCTCGTCGTACGTCCCCTCGACCTCGTATCCGGACTGAGTCAGCTCCTGCGTCGCTCGAGCAAAAACCAGGACCGAGTTGGCTCCTGTGTCGAGCAAGAAGGTGCCGTTGAGCCGTGGGCCGAGCGATGTGCCGGTCTGGGTCAACAACTGCGTCGTCACCCGCGGCTGCCCCAGCGCCAGACTCGGCTTGGCCCCGAGCGCAACAAACGGAGTCTGGGCGCCGGCTGAAGTCATCAGCCCCACCCAACTCGCAATTGCAATCGTGGCGCGCACCCAGCCCGCGCGTCGCTTCACGTCCAACACGATCAGCTCACTCCCTCTGCCCGGAACTCGTTCTGCGGCAGGCAATTCCCCGTTGCCCGACATCGGACGCCCACCCATCCTGGTAACGAGCGGCCATGTCGACAGGCACCGGTTATTGTAAATCGCCCCCCAAACGAGTACGATACTCGGAGCCTTTCGGCTCATTGCATTGTCACTAATTGGTCTGGACGGGCAATGATTTCGTCCGTGTCCTGAGACCGCTCCCTGCCGCCGCACCACCCCTCGAGGCTCCCGGTGCCCGTTTTGCTCCGGAAATTCTGGTTCATACCCATTCTGGTGGTGTGCGGCGTGGTCGTCTGGCTCGCCAACGACTGGTACCGCGGCCTTCCGCCCGACCGGTCGGCTCAATATGTCGGTCGCTCGACTTGCGCCGAATGCCACCAGCAGCAAACGGAGCTTTACACCGGCTCGCACCATGACCTGGCGATGGCCCCGGCCACTCCCGACACGGTCCTCGGCGATTTCAACGACGCCCGGCTCGAACACCATGGCCAGCAGTCGCGAATGTACCGCGACGGGGACCGGTATATGGTCCAGACCGAGGGCCCCGACGGCCAGCCGCACGACTATCAAGTCGAGTATGTCTTCGGCGTCAAGCCGCTGCAGCAGTACATCGTGTCGCTCGACAGTCCCCCGGCGACATCGTCACCAGGGCTGGGGCGCCTGCAGATACTCCGGATCAGCTGGGACACGGAACGCAAACAGTGGTATTACCTCGATCCTCCCGATGTCCACTCGCGGCTGGAGCCCGACGACCCGCTCCACTGGACCCGCATCGGTCAGAACTGGAATCACATGTGCGCCGATTGTCACTCGACGAATGTGCGCAAGAACTTTGATCCGGCGGCGAAGCAATACCACACGACCTTCAGCGAGATCGATGTCAGCTGTGAGGCGTGTCATGGTCCGGGGAGCCTGCACGTGGAGCTGGCTCGCGCGAGGTCGCCTTTCTGGGACCGTCGGCTCGGCTACGGGCTGGCCAAACTGAAGTCGACTGATCCGCAGGTTGAGATCGAGTCATGTGCGCCGTGTCATTCTCGTCGTTCGATGATTGCCGCCGGCCCTGAACCCGGTCAGCCGTACCACGATCATTTCACGAACGAACTGCTGCAACCGGGGCTGTACTACCCTGACGGTCAGATTCGCGACGAGGTCTACGAGTACGGATCGTTTCTGCAAAGCAAGATGCATGCCAAGGGGATCCGTTGCACCGACTGCCACGATCCGCATTCCGCACGGCTCAAACATACCGGCAACCAGGTCTGCACTTCGTGCCATACCCATTCGCCGGCCAAATATGACTCACCCGCTCATCACCACCATCAAGCCGGCTCGGCCGGCGCGCAGTGCGTCAATTGCCATATGCCCGACCGGCCATACATGGAAGTCGACTTCCGACGGGACCATAGCCTGCGAATTCCGCGGCCCGATCTCTCCGTGCAGCTCGAAACACCCAACGCCTGCACTCAATGCCACCTGCCAACGAAAGAGCTCCCTGAGTCCCGTCGCGCCGAACTCCCGCACTACGCTGCCTGGCTGGACGCGCGAGACGCCGGCGATGCGACAGTGCGAGCGTTACTGGCCAAGACCGATCAGTGGGCCAACGAGTGGTTTGTGAAGTGGTATGGTCCGGCCGACTACGATCCGCCATCGTTCGGACCGGCGCTCGACGCGGCCTGGAAGCGTCAGCCGGACGCCGGCGAGAAACTGCAGAAGGTGCTGCGTGATCTGCGTTATCCGCCGATCGTACGGGCCAGTGCGCTCTATCACCTGGCTCAGGTGGCGCCGGAGCAGGCGGTCAGCTGGATCACTCGCGGGCTGGACGATCCACAGGTCCTGATTCGCGGCACGGCCGTGTCGCTCTCCTCCCTGCTGGCCCCCACCGAGCTCTATCTGCGCGTCGTGCCGCTATTGCGAGATCCAATCCGCTGGGTCCGTACCGAGGCGGCTCGCGCGACCGCGGCTACCGGAGGGCTCAGCGCCGACGACCAGGCAGCGCGGGATCGCGCGGTCGCTGAGCTGAAACAGATGTGGTCATACCATTCAGATCTTTCCGGTTCGTACGTCGATCGCGGGCAGTTTCATGAGCAGGCTGGAGAGGCAGCGGAGGCGGTGATTGCGTATGGGGAAGGGATTCGCATCGAGCCGGACATGGCGGGTCCGCGGAGCAATCTTGCGGCGTTGCTGGAACAGCAGGGCCAGGTGGAGGGAGCGAATCAGCTGCGAGCCGACGAGTTTGTGTTGCTTGAGCGTGACGCGCAGCGAGCGCCTGATCTGCCGGCCGTCCAGTACCGCTATGCAATGGCACTCTATTTGAAGGATCGCCCCGAAGAGGCCTTGAAGGTGGTGCAGCGCTGCGTCGAGCTCGCGCCGCGTGAGGCTCAGTACTGGCTGGCCCTGAAGCTGCTGAACGAAAAACTTGGCCGACCGGCCGAAGCGCAGGAAGCCGACCGGCGAATGCGGGAGTTGACTGGACCTCAGCCATGACCGCCCGCGAGCCGCTGAGCGGCGAATCTGCGCGGCCTGGTTCGCGCCCGATCTTGATCCTGGAGACGACGTGCGACGAAACGGCGGCGGCGGTGGTCGACGAATCGCTGCACGTGTTGGGTTCGGTAGTCGCTTCGCAGGACGAGCTGCATCAGCAGTTTGGCGGCGTGGTTCCTGAGATTGCCGCGCGGGCTCATCTGGAGCGGATTTTGCCGGTGATCGATGCTGCGCTCCAGCGGGCCGATGTGCGGTTATCGGATCTGGCGGCGGTGGCAGTGGCCAACACGCCGGGACTGGCCGGATCACTGCTGATTGGCGTGGTGGCGGCGAAGACGTTGAGCCTGGTGCTGGACATTCCACTGCTGGCAGTCAATCACATTCATGCTCACATCTATGCTTGCCAGCTGGCTGCTGGTCGGCCGGTCTTTCCGTGCGTGGGGCTGGTGGTCAGCGGCGGGCACAGCAACTTGTATGAGTGCCGGAGTTCGACGGAATTTGAGTTGCTCGGCAGCACGATCGACGACGCGGCGGGCGAGGCGTTCGACAAGGTGGCGAGCATGCTGGGTCTGCCCTATCCGGGTGGACCGTCGATCGCGAAGGCGGCCGTGCAAGGCGATGCGCGTCGGTACGCCTTTCCGCGAGCGTTTGTGGACGATCCTGAGCGGCTGCAGTTCAGTTTCAGCGGTTTGAAGACGGCCGTCCGGTATCAGCTGGTGGGACCGGGCAAGCACGATTTTGCGCAATTGGAGATTGAGCCACAGCAGCTGGCCGACTTGGCAGCCAGTTTTCAGGAGGCGGTGGTCGACTGTCTGGTGGCCAAGTCGCGGCAGGCGATCCGTCGGACGGGCCTTTCACGTTTGTGCGTCGGTGGGGGCGTGGCGGCCAACCGAAGGCTGCGTGAGCGACTGCAGGAGGCAGCCGCACAGGACGGCTTCGAGCTGATCATCGCTCCTCCCGATCTGTGCACCGACAACGCCGTGATGGGCGCGATCGCCGTCGAGCATCTGCGCAGCGGCCACTTCGCCCCCCTCGACCTCGACGCCCAACCCGGGCTGGTGCGCTAGATTCTCCGTTGTGGTGCGGCCGTCTCGGCTGCCTTTGCACTCTCCCGGCCATCCTGACAAATGGCCATCTAGACGCCATAATGGTTCCTTATCGCATCCCCACCTGCGAGTTGCCCATGCCGACGATTACTCTCAAGAACATCCCGCCGGATCTGTACGAATTGCTCAAAGATGCGCATTGGGTAGCACTTTTGCTCTGGCGGAGTGAGTTTCGCAATGTGCTGGCCATATATCTCCGCAAACAGTGGTTTTCCCTGGAAGCCAGTCAACAGATTATGTCCGGCGCTCTGCAACTGATGGCGGATCACGAATATGAAGCCAACTCCGACCAAGTATTGAAGTTGGTTACCATGAACCACTGCTCGGCGTATGCCGGTGAGTTCGTGGCCCCGGCTCAAGAGTTGGGCACGACACTGGTAACAACGGCCGACGCCGCTGTCTGATCACCGAGCCCGAGGAATACCGGTTCTGGGGGACAAGATCTGGTCGACTGTCTGGCGGCCATGTCGCGGCAGGCGATCTGACGGACGGGCCTTTCACGTTTGTGCGTCGGTGGGGGCGTGGCGGCCAACCTGAGCACTTGACATGTGGCTCGGCTGTGGCGATGATCGATGCAGACGAGGAACGGGCTTATTCCAGAAATCTGGCGAATGGCCCACCTAATTCCAGCTCGACCGCTATACCAGGCTGGCAAGCGACTGCTTGTCGGTGCGGTCGTTTCTGCCCTGATGTTGACCGTCATCGGACACCCCAAGCCGGCGGCGCCGAAGCCTCGCGGTATGCAGGCTTATCCCTGTCAGCACCACCAATGCGGCTGCATGGACGCTAAGCATTGCTGGGAATCGTGTTGTTGCATGACGCGGACCGAAAAGCTGGCTTGGGCGCGTCGCCACAGCGTCTCCCCCCCACCAGAGCTGGCCCTAGGTACTGAGTCGGAAGAACCATCCCCGGGCAAACCGCGGTGTGGCGGCTGTTGCCAGAAAACTGACCAGCCGTCGACGGTTTACGAGGCTGACGAGGCGCCATCGTTCGGGCCGGAAGGTTGGGTGATCGGGGCCCATGCTCGTAAATGCCGAGGGGCGGGGACGGAATGGGTGTTTTCGGGGGCGAGTCTCGTGACCCGCGACGAAGTGCAGGTCACTTTGCCGACCAGCACGGGCCGGTACTACCCCGAGATACAAGTGGATTGGTTCTCTATCGTCGCTAATCCTGACGTTCCACCGCCACGCATCTTGGCAAAGATCTGAATGCGATAGCGGTTATGGTGTCGCGCCGGGCAACCGAGCGTGGTAGTGGGTCCCCCCGCCACGGCCGCGTGGCCCATGCTCAGGCAACGGCTGACCGCCGGTAGTCCTACGCGCTCGCGAGCGGTTTTCGCATCCCGTTCCTCGTCAGACCGGCCTGTCGGAGACACCGCGGGCGCGTCGGATTACCCGCGGATCTCCGCAAGCTATAGCAATTGCCACTCCATCGCCGACCTGAAAGACCACCGTTAGTCTCTGGCTTCTGCAGAGTGGTGTCACGACGGAATCGCAGAGATTGAGCTGTTTTTGCGTCTGCCAGTACCCTTAGTTTCTGTGAGTTGATATGTACACGTTGAAATCGGAGAAGCATACGACATTCGGCAACAGTCGCAGGCTGCTGCTGCTGGTGTTGGTGGTCCATTCGATATGCGGCTGTTCGCGCGTGGTGAAGACGGACAGTCCCGAAGCAGTCGAGCGACCGTGCTTTCTGGTAAACCTGAATTGCGACCCGCTGGACAGTGCGACCCTCGAACGGGTGCTGAACACCGCGATCTCCCTTTCAGCTGCCAAGGCAGAAGTCGTTTTGTTCCTGGATCTCGACGCCGTGATCCTGGGTTCCACGTTCGACGGTGCCCCCCACGCGGAACGGCTGAACGAATTCTTCAGTCAGTTTGCGAAAAATGAAGGATCGACGCTGCTATGTCCTCATTGCTATGAACAGCAGGGACTCGACATCAGGCAGGTGCGGCCCGGAATCCGCATGACCAATAAGGAAGAGCTCGATGCGATCAGGCAGCGAGCTGACATGGTGCTATTTGGATCCGAGTCAGATTTGGACAGTGGTCCAGTCGCGGTACATGGCCCATCGGCAGGCACTCGTCTCTCACACTTCCCTTTCCACAATTTGCAACGGGAGTCGTATCTCCCGAGGAGTTTCTGATGTCACGATCAATCACGAATTGGACCAAGATCATCCCGTCGGCGGTCATTCTCAGCTGTCTCGTCGTCCTGAATGGGTGCAATCAGCACTCTGCGCCCCCAGCGACCGGCCTTTCAGCGACAGATACTTCCGGCTCAAGTACGCCGAAAGCCGGTCCGGCGCCCACCACGGCACCGATCTCGGTTCAGGATCAGACTGTGGAAGCAGGATGTGGCATGTGCCAGTTTAACGCTCATGCCGAGGAAGGCTGCGCATTGGCTGTGCGCATTGACGATCAGGTCTATATGGTTGACGGCAGTCGGCTGAGCGACCATGGAAATCCACATGCGTCTGATGGCATGTGCTACGTGTGCCGAAAGGCTAAGGTCACCGGCAAGATCGAGAACGGGCGGTTTGTAGCCGCCAGTTTTGAACTGCTTCCCTTGGATGCGACGGTAACCGGAGGAGCGTCACATGCTGGCTCCGGCCCCACATCAACAGGAGACAGTCATCCGGCACACGCAGAGTAAGCATGATCCAACTGAAACAATTCGCGCACATACAGTCAACTAATTCAGAACACCGATTCAGCAACAGGAGACGTGATAGAATGCGATACTTTTTGACAACCCTGACAGTTGCAGTGGGAATCTTCGGCTTGATCAGCCAAACCCCAGCGGCAACGATTGTGTCCGGCTCCGCGAAAATTACTCTGACTGAAGGGCTGGCGAACAGCGTCAATAAACTGGACGCCTATTTTGACGCGACTGCGACCAGATCGCAGACATTGACGGACCCGGCGCCCGGCAATCTTCCGTTCATCAGTACACCGCCGTCGACCGTACAACTGAACGACCCGATCCGTCCGTCTGGTGAGGTCCCTGCCGGCTACCCAGGAACACCTGGCAGCAGCCGGTCACCCCAGCTCACCACGCTCGATCTCGATCCCGACAACATTCTTGGCAGCTGGACGCCATCGAACGATGCCGTCGTGTTTGTCGGCAACACGACACTCGGAGAACAGATCGCGTTTACCAGCATGCAGCGGTGGACCGGCCCGTTCCCGGGTGTCTTGCTCTACGGCGATTTTGCCCTTCGTTACGTCCCCGGCCGCGCCAACGCCAATCTATCAGGCTTGGTGCTGACCAGTAACATCGATTTCCTGGGAGCGGCCTTTGCCGATATCGCCAACGCATCGATTACGGTGTCCGACGACAATACGCTGTCGATTACCGGAGATTTGTGGATGGCCGGCGGATTGACGGCGCTTGATCCCTCCGCCGTCACCGGCACGAACTTCGGTGATTTTGAGTTGAGTGCCAAACTGGTACCCGAGCCGGGCTCAGCCGGATTGATCCTGCTGGGCGGAACTATCTGTTGGTTGCGGTCGTCGCGCACGAGGAGAGCCAGCCGGTTGGCGACCTCATGAAGGGCAAGTCGCTAACCCATTGCTTCGGAGTTTCCACGGGCCTCGACCGCAGTGCCTACACTCTGGTCGAGGTCTTGATTTCCATCGCAGTGATTGGAGCATTGTTATCCCTGCTGTTGCCGGCGGCGCAGTCGGCGCGCGAAGCGGCACGTGGTGCTGCGTGCCGCAACAATCTCCGGCAGCTTGGGCTGGCAGTGGCGGCGTTCGAGAACACCATCGAGGAACTTCCGATGGCCGCCTATGGTCGGCCTTATGCTAAATTCCCGGAGAATCCCGGCGACGTGATCGGAAGTATCTTTACCCGCCTGCTGCCCATGATGGACCATAGTGCACTCGCCAATCATTACGACTGGAACCGGGATTGGTACGCCGTCGAGAACCAGCCCGTCGTTAATTCGCTTATCCCCCATTTCCGATGTCCATCGTCCCCCGGACAGGAGATCCAGATCGGGCTGCGAGGCCCGGCAGGTGCCCATTTTCCAGATCGAAGCGCGGCCGTCACTGACTATACGGCCGTCTACAGCTGGGGCCACCCGCTGGCGATCCCAGCGGCCCGACCCGACCGTGATATCTGGGGAGTCAGCGCTCTGTCACCGCTGCACGAAGATGGACGATTCCGGCGTCCGCTCCGAAAGTTCACCACTGACGGCGCCAGTCACTCGTTAACTTTTGTCGAACGATCCGACACGATGCGACGATGGGTCGGCCGGACCATGACCGATCCGGCCCCCATGCTGGCTCAGGACTGGGCCCCCTGGGCCGGCCAGGGTTGTGTGTGGTTACTGTCGTACATCGAAGGCGGCGCCAGTTGGGCTCCTTCTGGCCTTGGTGACTGCAACATCAACTGCAGCAACCATCAGGGGGTGTATTCGTTCCACCCGCGCGGCTCGATGGCGTTGTTTCTAGATGGACACGTCCGTCACCTAACGACTGAGATCACAGCTGAGTTGCTGTACGCCACGGTCACCAGGTCGCGGGGAGACCAAGGAGCCGAGCCATGACTGGAGTCTGTCGGCAATCTCCCCATCAATGTCTGCTGATCGCCTTGCTGGCCATCTGCGGATGTCAACCCGCCTCCAGTCCGAAGGGCGTCCCTACGTATCCTGTTACAGGTTCCCTGACGATCAACGGCCAGCCGGCAGGGGGAGCTTGGATCAAGCTTTATCGAGCGGACCGCCCCGGCCGAATGCCAACGGCGATCGTACGTGACGACGGTTCGTTTGCTTTCGGATTCTACGGCGTAGACGACGGAGCCCCGGCCGGAACGTACTCAGTCCTCGTCGTGTGGATGATGATACCGTCGGAAGGTGGACTTGCCATCGACCGTCTGGGACTGCGTTTCACCGACCCCAATCGCCCCGTGGCTCAGGTAGTCGTCAAGCCTGGTGAGAATACGCTACTCCCCATCCGGCTCAAAGCCAACCTTGCGGGCAACACTTAACCTGAACAGGTTCAACCATTCAACAGGGAGCTATCATGACGAATCGACGTGAATTCCTCGGCGTGACGGTCGGCACAGCGTTGCTGGGATCCGGACTGCTCAACGGTACAACTCCAGGACAATGCCAGCCTCCGGCGCGGGATATCCATGCCGAACTGATGCAAGGCTGGCAAGGAAACGAAGCCATTGCCATGGTCCTCTACGATGGATTCACCTTGTTGGATTTCTTTGGACCCCATCATATGTTTCTGTTGATGAGCGGTGCCAAATTGCATCTGGTGTCAGCCAGTTTGGAGCCGTTGAAGTCGGAAGGGGGTATCGAAATCCGTCCGACGATGACATTCGACGAATGTCCGCAGGAGCTGGATGTGTTGTTCGTCCCGGGCGGCACAGAAGGAACGCTGAAGGCCATGGAAGATCGTCGGACGTTGGATTTCCTGGCCGACCGTGCCGAACATACCAAATGGATATCGAGCGTTTGCACCGGCTCGTTGCTGCTGGCAGCCGCCGGCCTGTTGGACGGCTACCGAGCCACCAGCCATTGGTTGGCACGTCCCGCGCTGAGCCAGTTCGGATCTACTCCCGTCGATGAACGCGTCGTGATCGATCGAAATCGAATTACCGGCGCGGGTGTGACTGCAGGTATGGACCTCGGTCTGACTCTGGTGGGAAAACTTCGAGGTGATACGTTCGCGCAGGCAGCCCAATTGTTTGCCGAATATGATCCACGGCCGCCCTATCATTCCGGTTCCTGCCTGACGGCACCGCCAGAAATCGTCACTTTGCTGCGGGAAATGCACACACCGTTCACCGACAAGGTGGCCGCAATTGCCGCGAAGAAACAGCAATCATCGGCGAAAACGGATCCCCAGTAAGACCGCGCGCCGGGTTAACGGCCGATTGTATCTCCCCGATCCCGACGGTATTTTGAACTCCGGTCTTTAGGGACAAGAGACATGGAGTGCCGGGCCGATGTTGATTGACTGGGCCGAATCGGGATGGCTGCCGGACTGGGCGATTCGCACGGGGATTCGTCGTTTGCTGGCCGGGCGGCTGGGTGAACAGAATGTGTCGGCCGACCGCGAATCGTGTATCCGGCAGTGGCGGGATGAGTTTGGCACCGGGCCGCTGTGCGTCGAGACGCAGGCGGCCAATGAGCAGCACTACGAAGTGCCGGCCGAGTTTTTTCAGCTCACGCTGGGTCCGCACTTGAAGTACAGCTGCTGCTGGTGGGACGATTCGACGCCGGACCTGGCGGCTGCTGAACGCCGGATGCTGGAACTGACCGCCGAACGAGCCCTGCTGGCCCCGGGCCAGGAAGTGCTCGACCTGGGTTGCGGCTGGGGCTCATTTTCGCTCTGGGCCGCCACTCGCTACCCCGAGTCACGATTCACGGCCGTATCGAATTCGCGGACTCAGCGAGCCTTCATCGAAAGTCAGATCGCCATGCGCGGGCTGCGCAATCTGCGCGTACTGACACAGAACATGGCCGAGCTGAATCTGCCCGACACTTTCGATCGGATCGTGTCGGTGGAGATGTTTGAGCACATGCGGAACTATCGACTGCTGTGGCAGCGGCTGGCCCCGTTGCTCCGCCCCGGTGGACGACTCTTCGGACACGTCTTCTGTCATCGCTCCATGGCGTACAAGTTTGAAGACCGCGGGGCCACCGACTGGATGTCTCGCCATTTCTTCACCGGCGGCACCATGCCCTCCCGAGATTTGCTGACCGTCTTTTCGGAAGATCTGGTTTGCGAACAGCAATGGGACGTCTCGGGGACGCACTACCAGCGGACCTGCGAAGCGTGGCTGCAGAACCTGGACCGCCACCGCGAGCGCCTGCTGCAAGTCCTCAGCGACCCCAACTCGCCCCGCCTGGGCCGGTTGCGGCTGCAGCGCTGGCGGATGTTCATGATGTCGTGCGCCGAGCTGTTCGGTTACGCCGGGGGGAACGAGTGGTTCGTAACGCATTTCCGGTTACGGCCTGCCGGTGAGTGACGGTCGGTGGTAAGCTGAACTTATACAGCCCGCGATCGGCAACTGCCGGCCGCGGGATGAGAACGCGCAGCGACTCTACCTGGACTGCACCACGTTGTCCGCCGTACTCGGGGATACAAGCACGCAGCGCCAGCCAGTGAGTGAGTTTCGGCCTAAGTCATTCACTTGCTTGCGCTGCGTGCTTGTAAGTCAAGCAAATGTGGCAGAGTCCAGCTAAGAGAGACGTTCATGACAGCCCCGACTCCCATCGCCGACCGGTACGTTCGACAGGCCCGGTTTGCGCCGTTGGGGGAAGAGGGTCAGCGGGCACTCGGCGACGGCCGAGCCCTGGTCTGTGGCTGCGGAGCCCTCGGAACAGTCATCGCCAATACGCTGGTCCGCGCCGGAGTGGGCCACGTGCGAATCGCCGACCGGGACTTTGTCGAGCTGAGCAACTTACAGCGACAGGTACTGTTCGACGAACAGGATGTCGCCGACGGATTGCCGAAAGCCATAGCGGCGGCGGCCAAGCTGCGGCAGATTAATTCCACCGTGACAGTGGAACCGGTGGTGGTGAACGTCGATCACCGCAACCTCCCCGGACTGCTCGATGACATCGACGTTGTCCTCGACGGCACCGACAACTTTGAAACTCGGTTTCTGCTGAACGATGCGGCTCTGAAATTCCGCGTGCCGTGGGTCTACGGAGGGTGCTTGGGAGCTGAGGGACAGACCATGTCGATCGTTCCCGGCCAGACGCCGTGCCTGCGATGTTTGATTCCTGAGCCACCTCCACCCGGATCAGCGCCGACTTGTGACACGGCGGGCATCCTGGCGCCCGTGATCAATGTGATTGCCTCACTGCAGGCGGCCGAGGCGATCAAGATCCTGAGCGGTCACGCGGATCAGGTCAGTCCCTGGCTGACGGTAATCGACGTGTGGGAGAGCCGCCTGCGGCAAATCTCATTGGCATCACTCGCCGACCGATCGGCCTGCCCGACCTGCAGCGGCACCGAGTATCCGTGGCTGGATGGCGGCCGGCTGAGCCAATCCGCCGTCCTGTGCGGACGCAACTCGGTACAGTTGACGTTCCCCGAATCGTCGCGATTGAATCTCGCCGAACTGGCCAATAAGCTCTCAGCGATGGGAACCGTGCAGGCCAATCCTTTCCTGGTTCGCTGCCGGTTGCCCGAGCATACGATCACGGTCTTCCCGGACGGTCGAGCGATCATCGGGGGCACCGAAGACGAAATCGAAGCCCGCGCGCTCTACGCTCGGTATGTGGGACACTGAACCACAACAGCTTGGCTCCTCTCCCCGCTGAACACGACCTCCCTGGCAACCCATTGCACTGGCGGGGCGAGGGCTGAGGACGATGATCCGCGCACAAAAAAGCTCATGACCTGCGCCAAAGGCAAGTCATGAGCCAACGAATTGACGGTGGACGGTGTGCGTCGTCGCTCAGGCGACCGCCCCAGCTCGGATCAGTTCTACCGAGGTCGTGTTGGTGTTCGTCTTCGTCTCCGCCTTCGCGTCGCCCGCCTTCTTCGGAGCCGGTTCGCTAGCAGGCTTGCATCCCACGACAGCAACCAGGGCCAACAGACAGAACAATCCACACAGCTTCTTCATTTTTACACTCTCCTCAGTAAATGCCCGGTGAACCGGAGCGGTTCACCAGGGGGACATTCTAAGCCCGGGCCCCAAGACACTCAACGGGGCTCCCTCTGGTGGGAAGAGCGGTCAAGACGAGCGGCCGGCTGGACCGATGATGAGCATAGTGCCGATTCCGCCCCGGGTAACCGATGTGACGTCGGAAACGGCACGACCCCGCATCAGCAGGGACCGGGTTGGTCAATCCCGCGGCCACCCGGTCCTTTCCCGACCCACATCACCCCCCAGCGTTCCGCACTCATGGCTTCGCACAGCTCGTCGTCCGCTCATCGACTGCGCCTGGTCGACCCGATTGATATCGACGAACCGCTGCACGACGAGAATGCTCAGTCGTGGCAGCTAACCGAGCTGCTGGCGCGGTCGCGCCAAGCCGATTTGTATCGCGCGCGGCCGGCAGGTCAGTCCGACAACGACTTGAGCCTCTACCTCGTGAAGCTGATCCGTCAACCGGCGGCCAGCGATCCGGCCATCCGTCGCGCGATTGCCGACGAGGCGGCCGTAGGACAAGCCGTCTCCCATCCACATCTGATTCCCGTTCTGGGACATCACGCGCGACATGAGCGTCCATTCCTGGTGATGCCCCACCTCCCCGGCGCGTCGCTCGACCACGTCCTCCGACATGCCGGCCCGCTCCCGGTCCCTCACGCTCTATGGATCGTGCGGCAGATTGCCGAAGCCATCGCGGCAGTGCATGAAGCCGGTTGGCTGCATGGCGACATCAAACCGGCCAACATCGTCGTCTCCACTCAAGGACACGCAACGCTGATCGACTTGGGAAGTGTCATGCGTCGCGATCAACAGTTGAATCGTGGGGGCCGTGAGCGGCCCCTGATCGGCACGTTAGCTTACGTCGCGCCCGAAATGTTGACCTCAGACCGAGCCATCGGTCCAGCGGCCGACATGTACTCGCTCGGCGCCACGCTGTATGAGTTGCTCACCGGCACGTCGCCCTTTGGTCAGCTCAGTCCAGCCGATCTGGCCCGAGCTCATCTCCATTCGCGGCCTCCCGAGCTGAACCAGATGGTGCCGCACGTTCCTCCGGCGGTGAGTCGACTGACGCATCAACTGCTGGCCAAAGACCCGCTCCGCCGCCCCGGCTCAATGCCCGAGCTGATCAGCCACCTGCTGCAGCTGGAAATCGATACACTCCCCATGCGCTGGGACCAATCACGCCCCACCGCCGCTTGATGTGACTCGTCCTCACGCAAACATCTCCGCCACAACGCTCTCCTACCCGGCAGAGAGCGTCTCTTGCCCCAAGACTCTGCTCCGTGCAGCTCTCCGTGTCTTTGTGTCTCTGTGCGAAAAAACAACGGAGTTGGAACCTGCCGGAAACCGTGTCCGAGGAGATAAGATTGGAAGCAACTGCGCCAAGAGGCAGGCGGGACGCCTGCACCACAATCCAAAGGCAGGCGGGACGCCGACACCACGGCCAACCAACTTTTGTGCGGGGAGATGCGACTTACAGCCCGTAGCGTGGCCAACGTAACGAGGGTGACGGACTCGATTGGGGAGTTCGCACGAAGTCACGGAGACACAGAGAAAGCACAAAGCTGGGACCCGGTAGAGAGCGTCTCTTGCCCCAAGACTCTGCTCCGTGCAATTCTCCGTGTCTTTGTGTCTCTGTGCGAAAAAACAACGGAGTTGGAACCTGCCGGAAACCGTGTCCGAGGAGATAAGATTGGAAGCAACTGCGCCAGGAGGCAGGCGGGACGCCCGCACCACAATCGGAGGCAGGCGAGACGCCTGCACCACAATCCAAAGGCAGGCGGGACGCCTGCACCACAATGGGCACCACAATGGAGAATCACCTTCAGGGCAAGGCGTGGCGGTAGCTCAGGTCGAGCAGTTCCATGGGGTGGAGGACTTTCAGGTGGTGGCCTTGCTGGCGAGCCTGAGCGGCGATGTGGAGTGAACAGCCGGCGTTGGGGCTGGCCAGGATCTCCGCCCGCGTCTGCAGGATGTTGTTCAGCTTCCGCTGGCCCAACCGTCCGGCCATTTCCGGTTCGGTCAGGTTGTACGTTCCCGCCGCTCCACAGCAGACTTCGCCTTCAACGGCTTCGATCAGCGTCAGGCCGGGGATCTGACGCAGCAGATTCCGCGGAGCCTCACGAATCCGCTGAGCGTGTACCAGATGGCAGGCATCGTGGTAGGTGGCTCGCACGGGAATCTCGCCGGTTGGAGCGACCAGGCCCAGTTGATCGAGAAACTCATGCACGTCCCGAATCTTGCCGGCGAACTGCGATCGCTGCGATTGCTGAGTGTCATGCCAGTGGTGACCGTAATCCTTCAGCATCGCGCCGCAGCCGGCAATGTTGACGATCACCGCGTCGACGTCTTTCCATGGGAACGCCCGGAGGTTCTGATCGGCCAGCTCACGAGCCGGTTCGCCGCTACCGCCGTGAAAGTGGATCGCTCCACAACAGACCTGATCTCGGGGCACAATGACATCGCAACCATTCTGCTGCAGGACGCGGGCGGTCGCCCAGTTCGTATGCCGGAAAATGGCGTCGCCGACGCAACCGGTAAACAGAGCGACTCGTGCTCGCCGTTTGCCGATTGCCGGCAACTGCTCGGGTAATTCCCCCTGGTCATGCCGCACGGCTGGCGGCAGCATGCGAGCCATCTGCCGCAGTTCACGCGGCAAAAGATTCAGCAGCCCGGTCGCTTCGGCCAACCGGTCCAGTTTCAACAGCTGAGCGATGCGGGCCGGAGCGAGTGCCAGGCGGAGCCGATTGGAGTACGGGAAAAGCCGGAACAGGATCCAGCGGTGGAACCAGTCCTGCGTCTTCGGAGCCTGTGAAGGGGCCTGATCCATGGCCAGCCGGAAAGGTTCAATCAGCCGCCCATACTGAACACCCGAAGGACAAGCCGTCTCGCAGGCGCGGCAGTCGAGACAGAGTTCCAGATGTCGGCGCACGTGCGGCGTCAGATCAAGTCGGCCGTCGGTCACCGCGCGCATCAGATAAATCCGTCCGCGCGGACTGTCGTTCTCGTTTCCAAGTTCCAGGTAGGTCGGGCAAGCAGCCGTACACAGACCACAGTGCACGCAGTCGAGAAACCGCTCGTAGTCGATCCCTGCCCCTGGATTCGGGTCGGAAGGTTCGGCGCTCATGCTGGACTCGGCTCGTGATAGACAAATCGTTGTGGATTCAGCACAAAACGGGGATCAAACTGCCGCTTGATACTCAGCATCAGCTGACGCGGCAGGTCGGCACCGCCCCAGGTGATCCGAGGAGTGACTTCGATGCGATCAGGGTTCGAAATGACTTGAACGTAACCTTGAGCCGCTGCGGCGGCCATGCCAAGCTCGCCGGTCAACGCTCGACTCAGCCCACTCGCCGGCACACGGCTCAGCCGAGCGAGGACGACGCCGCTCCCGGCATGCGCCAGGATCGAGCAGGCCGGGTCGATCGCCTGCATGGCGGCGACAAGCTTCCCAGTACCGCTCGGCACACCGACGGCCTGCAGCACAATCGGGGCCGGCGCCTGGTCGGGGAATTCGGTCAGTGTCTGCCACGCATCCGAGAGGGTCTGACCAGTCCAGGCAGTCGCGCGCGACATGTCGTTACGAGCCCAACGCCGCTGCAACTCAGCGGTCAGCCATTCCACTTCGGCCGAAGTCCCGTCAAATCCAACGGCCAGCCATCCCGTCTCTTGAGCAATCGGGTCGCTGAAGTCACTCCACGGAGCCGCAGACCGCCAGTCGGGTCCCGCCACCCAGGAGATCGACGTCGCCGGCAACGGGCCCAATGCCAGATCGTCCAGCAGCCGCGCCATGTGCTGATGATTGTCCGGAGCGCAAACGACCAGCACTGATGCTGGTGGAATCGGCTTGAGCTTCAGCGTCACTTCGTAGATCACTCCCAGCGTCCCCAGGGAGCCGGTCAGCAGTTTGCAGAAGTCGTATCCGGCGACGTTCTTCACCACTCGTCCGCCACCCGAAAACGTTTCGCCCCGTCCGTCGACCGCTCGAACGCCGATCACGTGGTCCCGCAGCTGCCCGTAGCCCAGCCGCCGGGGCCCGTTCCAGTTCGTGGCCAGCACTCCGCCCAGCGTAGCGCGATCGGCGTGAGGAACGTCGATCGGCAATTGCTGACCTTCACTGGCCAGCAGTTCCCGCAGACGGGCGATCGTGATACCGGCTTCGACCGTAATCGTCAGGTCGCGCGCGGGGTAATCAACGACGCGGTTGAGCGCCGACATATGGAGGGCCGTCCCCGGACGGACAGCCGGCAGCCCGTACCCGAGACTGGTGCCGCCACCGACCGGATAGACCGGCTCAGACTGCGCATAGGCCGAGCGCACCACCTGCACCAGCTCGTCCACACTCTGCGGTGTCACCTCGGCTCGAACCGGCAGCTGACTGGCAACTTCCGACACGCGTACTTCCCCCACGCTTTGCGACCCGCTCTGCGAGCCGATTGAAGATTCCCTCAGGACTACAGCGCCGCTCTTCGACCAGGATGACGCTGCTCCATGCCGCACCCTCCCGCGGTCGGCAACATCTTGTCGGGGCTCAGCCGATTCGTTGGGTTAAACGCCACGCGCAGCCGATTCATCGCGGCCAGATCGCTGGGCGAAAACATCTTGCTCATGAAACTGATCTTCTCCACCCCGATACCATGCTCACCCGTCACGCTCCCTCCGCAGTCGAGGCACTCCTGAAGAATCTCGTTGCTGGCCAGCAGCACTCGCCGCAGCTGGTCGGCATCTCTCTCATCGAACAGCAGGATCGGGTGAATGTTCCCGTCACCGGCGTGAAGCACATTGACGATCTTGAGTTGATGCTTCTGACCGATCTCCTCAATCCGACGGACGATATGCGGGAGCCGCGTGCGGGGGACGACGCCATCCTGAGTGCAATAACTGGGACTCAGCCGTCCGATCGCGCCGAAGGCCTGCTTGCGGCACTTCCACAATTTCAGCCGTTCCTTGTCGTCCTTGGCCAGCCGCACTTCGCGGACACCGTTCTGCTGCAACAGTTCGACAATCCGGTCCCGCTGTTCGTCCAGACCGGCACTCAGACCGTCGACTTCGATCAGCAAGACGGCCTTGGCATCGAGGGGAAATCCAAACTGAAAGGCCTCTTCGACGGCCACCAGAATCCCCTGGTCCATCATCTCCAGCGCCGCCGGAATGATCCCCGCGCCGATGATGCTGCTGATGCTGCTGGTCGCATCCTCCACCGAATCAAAGACACCGACCAGCGTCCGGTATCCCTCGGGGTCGCGCGTCAGCCGGACCCAGATCTTGGTGACAATCCCCAGCGTTCCTTCGCTGCCGACCATCGCGCCGACCAGATCGAGCCCTGCGGCCGGTTCGGCCGGGCCGCCCAGCTGCACGATTTGGCCATCCGCCAACACCACTTCGACTCCCAGCACATGGTTCACCGTCACCCCATACTTCAGGGTGTGAGGACCGCCCGAGTTGGTGGCGACATTGCCGCCCAGCGTACAAGCTCCTTGGCTGGAGGGATCCGGCGCGTAATGAAAACCGGATCCCTTAAGTGCCTGAGTCAACCAGACGTTGACCACACCGGGCTGCACGACGGCATAGCGATCCCGCAGATTGATCTCGAGGATCCGCCGCATCCGCGTCAATACGATCATGACGCCGCCGCCGACCGGCAGGCAACCTCCCGCCAGACTGGTCCCCGCTCCACGCGGTAGGAAGGGGACTTCGGCCTGGTTGCAGGCGCGAACGATTTTCGCGATCTGCTCGGCCGTCTCCGGAAAGACGACCAGATCGGGGCTGTTCTTCTCGATCACGAACCCGTCGCATTCGTAGACCAGCAGGTCGTCGGGTGACGCGAGGACGTTGGCCACTCCCACGATCTGCCGCAATTGGTCAACGAGAACCGGGTGAGTGGCTGCCAGCATATTGCCTGGAAGGATTAGGGGGACGGGGCGGTACGACCCGAGCTGACAGGGTCGTTCTGTGGTCAGGCCGCATTATAGACCAGCGGCCGGAGGCGGGGCTAGCGGCAGAAAATCCCGCTGGTGCCGGGGAGAACGGCACCAGCGGGCATTTCAGGTGGGCCGAAGCGGGGCGGCCCGGACGGTCACGCGAACGGTGACCAGGCGGGTGACGGTTCGACTGCCGGAGGATTCAAACGGTTTGGGGATGAGACGACCCGACCGTTCGCCTCCTGGCCGCCGGCTCCGTCGTCGGACAGAGGTGGGAATGGCAAGGCAGGAAGTCGTTCGTTTTCACTGGCAAACCCCGGTTCGTCCCGTGGAGGGACGATCGGATCGGTCGCAACG
Source organism: Pirellulales bacterium (assembly GCA_046349895.1). GTDB lineage: Bacteria > Planctomycetota > Planctomycetia > Pirellulales > Pirellulaceae > JAXMBJ01. The sequence continues at coordinate 1,258,713 of JAXMBJ010000006.1, forward strand.
TCAACCAGGACGACCGACAGCGGTGTCAGCATGGCGATGCCAGCGGTTCGCTGCTGTCGGATCATCCCCGATTCCTCGATACGACCAATTCCAGGCTCGTGGCCGGTTCGTCCGTCATTTTGATTCGAACCGTTGGATTGCCTGCTATCGTTATCGTCGTGTCAATCGTCGCCGCAGTTACAAACCGCACCGACGCCGTACGGAATCTGCGCCGAGCGACACTACCATCCGATTGACCCCCATGACCGTCACATTTTTCCCAGCTCATCACCTATCGGCGCGTCGCATTGGCGGGGGAGATCGCGCGACTGGCAGGTGGAACGGCGGTGCCAGCCGGTCGACAGGGACGACTGGCTGTTGCGTCGGAACGGTGGCGTCCGGTGAAGGAAAAAAATGCTAAGAAATAGGGGGCTCACAAGGCGCCCTGCCGACACCGAGTTCTCCAGCCTGACGCAAGCAGCGACCATGCCCACACCGCCGCCGACAACATCAACGCCCAGCGACTACCGGTTCACGGTAGCCACACGGGATCGGCAGCTGGCGTTACTTCAACTGGCCGGTTCACCGTCATGGCAAGCCGTGAAGTTGTTCGAAATCTCAGCTCAACGCATGTTGCTGGAGCTGGACGAACCGTTGCCGGCACAGTCGCCGGTCATCATTCGACTGGAACTGCACGACGGCGAGGCTGGCTTTGACTGCCCGGCCATCGTCGAATGGGCTCAGATGTCGGTCCGCAGCAACTGGTGGATCAGCTGTGAGCTGGCGGAACCTGTCTGCGACCGACTGATCGGCCGGCTGGCCCATCAGGGACACATCGAACGTCGTCAAGATCCGCGGTTTCCGGTCGACATGCCGGCGCAGATCAAGTTCGAACTGGCCGACTTCTGGTGCGTGGCGCGAGTAGTCGACTACTCTGCGGGTGGATTCCAGGCCCTGCTGTCGGCTCGACCTGCCAGTCTTGGCCAACGAGTCTTGCTACGGCTGGTCGATGAAGATGACGAGTCGACGACCGACTTGCCCGCCCGAGTCGTGTGGTGCCAACGGGAAGGTCAGCAGACACGAGCGGGGTTCGCCTTTGTTCACCGCAACAGCTATCTGAAGTTTCGCCGCGTGGCCCGATTGGCCAACCCGCAGACGGCCAACGCTCAGGACGTACAACGTCGTGCATGGTGGCAGCGGCTGAGCGACCCTCTGCTGGCCCTCATCCGCGGCCTCGGCTTCGGCCGGGCCTGAACTGCGTCTCACTGAGCCGGTTGCCTGCCCAGCCGCATCAACCCTGTTCGAGGACCCATTGCACGGCGTGTCGCACGAGCTGGTGCGTGGTTTCCAGGTTCAGCTTGTTGCGTATGTGGTCGCGGTGTGTTTCGACCGTTTTGACGCTCAAATGGAGCTTCTCGGCGATATCGCGAGTCGCCAGTCCCCGTCCGATCAGCCCGAAGACTTCCAGTTCGCGATCGGTCAGCGATTCGATCTGGCTCTTGCGTCCCACTTCGCCAGAGACGACGTTGCTGAGCAGGCGGCTGGTCATGGGGCCGCTGAGATAAACCTGGCCGGAGAGGACTCGATTGATGGCTTCGATCACCTTTTCTGTCGCTTCTTCCTTGCTGATGAATCCATTCGCGCCGGCCCGCAGACTGCGTTCGGCGAAGAGCGATTCTTCGTGCATTGATGCGACCAGAATCTTGACGTCCGGATAACGGCTCCGGACTCGCTTGATCAGTTCCAGCCCGTTCATACCCGGCAGACTGATGTCGATAATCAAACAGTCAGGCTGACACTCGGCCAGTTTCTTCAGACATTCCTCGGCGGATGAAGTCTGAGCACAGACCTCGAGCCCGGGTTCTTCCGATATCAGCTCAGCCAAACCGCGTCGGACCAGGGGATGATCATCTACCAGCATCAGCTGGTGCAGTTTTTCCGCCTTCATGGTCACAGCTATTGTCCTTCTGTCGTCGAATGATTACGGAGGTTCCACCGGAGGGTTTCGAAACCACGTCAAACATGGCTCCGATAATCCCGCTGCGATAGCGCATGATCTTCAGCCCCAACCCGCTGTCCCGTTCCTCATCACGCATGCCCCGGCCATCGTCGTTGACTATCAGGGTCAAAGCACCGACAGTCGACTCCAGCCGGATCTCAATACGAGAAGGCTCGCCGTGACGGACCGCGTTATTCACCGCTTCCTGAGCAATCCGATAGAAGTGAATGGCGACCGCCGGATCGTCGATCTGAGCCTCCCCGACTTGGACAAAACTGCACTCAGTCCCGTAACGATTGTAAACACTCTGAGCCAGCCGTTCGAGAGCCGCCGGAAGTTCTTCGACCTCCAAACCGACCGGCGTCAGGCCCCGCACGATCTGCCGAACCTCGGACAATGCCTCCTTCAAGCCGTCCCGGATCGAGATGGCCGCTTCGGCGTCCGACCCGTCAAGCCGCTTGGCAAGGCTGCCCGCCAGGTAGGCCAGGCCGGTCAGTTGCTGGCCCACTCCGTCATGCAGCTCGCGGCTGATCCGCTCCTGCTCGCGACGACTCGCCTCGGAGACCGCGTGCTCGAGAATCCGTCGCTGAGTAATATCCTCGGCGATCCCCGCAATTCGATAGACCTCCCCCGCGTCGTTCCGAATGGCCACGCCGCGGTCGTGCACCCACCGGATCTGTCCGTCCGGACGGACAATCCGGTATTCCTCCTCAAACTCCCCTCGCTCCGTCTGCTCCGACAAACCGCGCAGCACCATGGCCTGATCGGCCGAATGAATGGCCTCCAGCCACACTTTAGGTGACCGATAGAGATTCTCCACCGGACGACCCCAGATCTGCTCAAAGGCCGGATTCACATACAACAACCGCCCCGACTCGACGTCGCGCACCCAGACACACTCGTGGAGATTCTCCGCCAGCTGCCGAAACCGCTCCTCGCTCTCCCGCAGATTCGCCTCCATCTGCTTGCGGGCCGTGATGTCGGTCGAAATCCCGCAGAGCGCATAGGGTCGGCCCGATTCGTCGCGCAAGGCAAATTTCAGCGACAAGTACGTATGCATTCCGTCGGGCTGCCAAGCCTGCTCCTCCACCTCCAGCGTTCCCTGCACCAGAAGCGCACGAGCATCATTCTCTTCGTACGTAACGGCGTGATCGGCCGGAAACAGATCGGTCGTCCGCCGCCCCAGCGTCTGCTGACGCGTAAACCCGAAGAGCTCCTCGAAACGACGATTGACGAACAGAAACCGTCCGTCGAGATCCTTGGCGAAAATCACCGGCGTCGCGTTATCCAGCAGAGCCTGCAAGCGCCGGTCGCTCTGCCGCAGCTCAGTCAATTCGGCGGCGATCCCCGCATCCTCGGTCCAGGTCACCACTTTCCAGCCGCTGGCCGGCCAGTCAACCGCCTGCACACTCTCGGCCACCACGCACCCGGCCGTGTCCCGCAATACCACCCCAGTCTTGCTCGACAACAGACCACTCAATCCCAGACTCGTCAGCGATTCGCCCACGTACTGGTCGACGCCTCGACCAGTCAGCGTGGACAGACGTCGCGAGACGCCGACGACGCGCTGAGTCGCCACGTCGAATACCAGGGCCGGCAAGGGGAGCACGGCCAGCAGCTGTTGCCAATCGCCCTGCTCAGGTCCCACAGTCACTCGCCTCCGCACTCAGAGAACTCGCCGACTTGCCGGAGTGTAACACACGGACCCTGGATTTCACATCGCGCCGACCACAACTCGCCCGTTGGGGGCCGCCGATGTGGCCACCGAGTTGAGGGCACCGGCCGGGTGAACCGGCCTACCCCCAGAGGCCGCCGAGCGTTTCGCACTGAATGGCCGTCACTCGCTGAATGGCTTGCTTGGCCGAGTGCAACAGGGCCGCCAGTTCTTCGTCAGAAAACGTCGCCTCTTCGCCCGTCCCTTGCACCTCGACATAACGTCCCAGGCCGGTCATCACCACATTCATGTCGACTGCCGCCGAAACATCTTCCGAATAGTCGAGGTCGGCCAGGACTCTGCCCCCCGACACCCCGACACTGATCGCGGCCACGCTGTCCGAAAGCACTTGGCGCGGATCGAGTCCGGCGACGACCAGCGCGTCGACGCAGGCGACCCAGGCTCCATTGATGCTGGCCGTCCGCGTCCCTCCGTCGGCCTGCAACACGTCGCAATCGACCATCAGCGTTCGCTCGCCCAGCTGATCGAGCTGCACCACGGCTCGCAGACTCCGCCCGATCAACCGCTGAATCTCAGTCGTCCGCCCGTCCATCTTCGAGCGTTCGCGGGGTTTGCGCGGGAGCGTGCTGCCGGGCAACATGGAGTACTCAGCGGTCAGCCAGCCGCTCCCCTGCCCTTTGCGCCACGGCGGTACCTCCGCCGCCAGACTGGCCGTGCACAACACAATCGTCCCGCCCGCCTCCACCAGCACACTTCCCGGAGCCGTCCGCGTGAAATGGCGCTGCAGCTTCATCCGGCGCAGCTCGTCGGGTCCTCGGCCATCATGTCGTATCATCTTCATCACCACGTCTGCCGCCGCCGGGAAGTTCCTGCTGTCAGCCCACCTGATCGGCTACGCCCAACAGCCAGACCAGAATCCCCTTCTGAATGTGCATGCGATTCGCCGCCTGAGCGACGACCTGACTCTGTGGCCCGTCGAGCACTTCGTCGGTCACTTCCTCACCGCGTTTAGCGGGGAGGCAATGCAGGAAGATCGCGTCCCGCGGCGCCGCTCGCATCAAGGCCGAGTTCACCTGGTAGTTGGCAAAATCCTTCCGACGCTGCTCGGATTCGTCTTCCTGCCCCATGCTGGACCAGACATCCGTGTAGACCGCCGCAGCCCCCTTCACCGCGTCGAACGGATCATGCGTCATCTGGAAATCGACCTGCGGTACCTCCGCCCGCAAACGTTCGACAAAGGGCCGCTCCAGCTCATAGCCCGGCGGACAAGCCAATACGAAGGGCATCCGCAGCCGCGCACAACCGATCGCCAGACTCCGCGATACATTGTTGCCGTCGCCGACAAACACCATCTTCGCTCCGTCCAGGTTGCCTCGCAGCTCCTGCAGCGTGAGCACGTCGGCCAGAGCCTGGCAAGGATGCGACCGATTCGTCAGCCCGTTGATCACCGGACAGGATGAAAAGTGAGCCAGCTCCTCGACCTCCTCGTGGCGATGAGTCCGGCAGACGATCACGTCGGTAAACTGACTCAACACCCGCGCAAAATCGGCCGTGCTTTCCCGACTCCGCCAACCAACGTCCTGCCCCAAATAAAGGCTTTGGCCACCCAGATGAGCCATACCCGCTTCAAAACTGACGCGGGTCCGCAGTGATGGCTTGCTGAACAGCAACCCCATCACTCGCCCCGCCAGCAGCGGACGTCGAATCCCGCGCTGGCACTGATCCTTCAGTTGCGTGGAGAGCCGGAACAGCTCTTCAATCTCTTCCCGCTTCAAATCAAACAGACTCAACAGATGCCGCATCTCTCTCAGCCCCTTCCTATTCCGAAACAGCCAGCAATACGTCGGCCAGGATGTCACATCCCTCGTCGACCTGCTCAGCCGTCACGTTCATCGCCGGCAACAGCCGCAGCACCACGTCCTGAGTGCAATTGATCAGCAGACCGCGCTCCATGGCGGACTGGACCAGCGGTGTACCAGGGATCTCCAGCTCCAAGCCGATCATCATCCCCAGCACACGCACTTCCTTCACCAGCGGACAGGCCTGCTGTAAGGCCTGCAGCCGCTGAGCAAACTGAGCACTCCGCTCAGCCGCATGCGCCAACAGCCCCTCCTCTTCAATCGTCTCCAGCGTGGCGATGCCCGCACGAGCCGCAATCGGATTCCCACCAAACGTCGATGCATGAATGCCCGGTCGCAAATGCCTGGCCAACTCAGCCGTCGTCAACAACGCCGCACCGGCGATCCCGCCACAAGTCGCCTTGGCCAGCGTCATCACGTCGGGCACCACCCCGAAGTGCTGATAAGCAAACCACTCGCCAGTTCGTCCGCAGCCTGTCTGCACCTCGTCAAACATCAACAACAAATTGTGACGATCGGCCAGCTCACGCAATCCCTCCAGAAATCCGGCCGGCGGAATCCGAATCCCGCCCTCGCCCTGCACCGGCTCGACCAGAATCGCACACGTCTGAGCATCGATCAGCCCTTCCACGGCCGTCAGATCGCCAAACGGAGCGTAACGGAAACCGGGGACCAGCGGCCCCAGCCCCTCGTGATACTTGGGCTGAGCGGTGGCGGTGGTCGCCGCCAAAGTCCGACCGTGGAAACCACCCTGGAACGTGATGATCTGATACCGGTCCGGGCCGCCAAAGAGCCGCGCCAGCTTGATCGCCCCTTCGTTCGCTTCCGCCCCCGAATTGCAGAAAAACGCCTGCCCGCCAAAGCTTCGCTCAGACAACATCTGAGCCCACCGACCCTGCGATTCAATGTGCCACGAGTTGGGGATGTGAATCAGCTTCGCCACCTGCTCCTGCACTGCCTCCACCACTCGCGGCGGACAATGCCCCAGCAGATTGCAGCCCCAGCCGGGGAAAAAATCGAGATAACGTCGGCCGTCAATATCCCAGACATACGACCCCTCGCCGCGATCCAGGCAGACCGGGTAGCGACGGTAGTTCGGAATCACATACCGCTCAAAAGTTTCCTTGATCGACTGCCAGCTTTTCGTACCCACAGCCATCTCTCACCTCCCTCGCGTTCCGAACTACAGGCCATCTGAACCACAGGCCAATTCAACTACCAGCCATCTGACCCGCTCGCCACCCGATTGCCCGAGACAATTCGCAGCCCGCAGCGGGATCCTCAGCCAGCTGTGCGTTCGCGCACAATCTGAGTCCCGACGCCCCGATTGGTGTAAATCTCCAGCAGCAGCGAATGACGCAGTCGGCCATCGATGATGTGCACCTTGTGAACGCCTCGGCTGAGCGTCTCCAGACAAGCTTCCACCTTGGGAATCATCCCGCTTTCGATCCGCCCCTCCACGATCAGCCGCCGCGCTTCGGCCGCGTCGAGTGAATGGATGAGTGTTTCGGGATCGTTCTTGTCCATCCGCACGCCATTCACGTCGCTCAAAAAGACCAGCTTCTCAGCCCCCAAGGCTTGAGCGACAGCGGTGGCAGCCGTGTCAGCGTTCACGTTCAGTTTGCCCCCCGTCGACTCATCAATGCACATCGAAGGAATCACAGGGATCTGGCCGGCGTAACAGAGATTGTCCAGTACCATGCGGTCGACCCGCGTCACCGTCCCGACGTAACCGAGATCGATCGGCTCGCCGCCACTCCCAGCAATCGACAGACGCTGACCAAATAACACATTCGTGGTCTTGAAGTTCAGATTCATGGCCCGCCCGCCCAGCTCTTCAATCCGGGCCGCGATCTGCTCGTTAATGTCCCCCGCCAAGATCCGTTCCACAATCGCCAGCGTCTCGGGGTCCGTGTACCGACGCCCCTGGATAAAACGCGGCACGATCCCCGCTTCGTCCATCGCCCGGGAAATCGCCGCTCCACCGCCGTGCACCAGAATCGGCCGCATGCCGACCGTTTCCATGAAGACGACATCCAACAGGACGTGCCGCAGCGCGTTCTCGTCCTCCATGACACTGCCACCTAACTTGATGACAGTCACTTTGTCCCGAAATTGACGTATCCAGCCCAACGCTTCGATCAGGACGTCTGCTTTGCGAATCGCTTCTTCCAAGGCCCCTGTCCTTCGTCCGACTAGCCCCTTAACCGAGCAGGAAAACCCGACAATTTACCCCCCCGCCAGCCAACATGTCAAACCAATCCACTCGAACCGAGTGAAATTGCCGCCGTTCCACGGTCCAGCCCGCCGCGCCCCGCCCTATCGCTGACCGAACCCGCATTCACGACCCACTCGGGGGGCACGCCTGCCGCCGGTCGACACTCCCCCACAGCAACACACCAACCACGCCACATCAACTACTGAGCGGCAACTATCTAGCCCCTTGGTCCGAATCAATCGAGATCGAACAGCAGGCAAGCATTGGCTGTCGTCTGAGCGGCGAGCGATTCCAGCGACACTCCGCGAGCTTCGGCCAGACAACTCAGAGTGTGCAAGACGCGGGCAGGTTCATTCGGTCGCTTCCCCCGCCAAGGCTCGGGCGAAAGATACGGACTGTCGGTCTCCACCAGCAGCCGATCGGCCGGCACCGCCGCCGCCACCTCACGCAGCGCCGACTCCTTCTTGAAGGTCACCATCCCGGCAAAGCTGATGTGCAAACCCATCTCCACACAGGCCAGCGCCCCGGCCGCCGTCCCCGTGTACGAATGCATCACGCCCCGCAACCTTCCCCGCTGACGAGCCTGGTCGAGCATGGCGATCACATCCGATTCGCATTCCCGCATGTGAATCACGACCGCCCGATGGAGCTGTTGGGCCAGTCGCAGATGGCGGTCGAAATAATCCTGCTGCAGATCGAACGGCGCGTCGTCCCAGTACCGGTCGAGCCCCGTTTCGCCAATCGCCCGCACTCGCCCATGGGCAGCCAGAGCGACAATCGAGTCCCAGTCGTCCGGGCCGGCTTCCGCGACGTAATTCGGTTGGATCCCCACCGCCGCCCAGACCCCCGCATTCCGCTCAGCCAGCTCACAGCACTCTCGACTGGAAGCGGCCGTGGTACCAATCGCCATGATGCGAGTCACGCCAACGGCTGCGGCCCGCTCCAGCACTCCCGGTAAGTCGGCCAGCAAGTGCGGATCATTCAGATGAGCGTGGGTGTCAACGACGTGCATGGCTCCGCACGATATTCGAGAATTGACCGTTCAGGCTTCGCGCACAACTCCTACTCGTACTCGACTGAATCTTGTACCACGCCGTCAGTCCGCTCGATCCATCAATTCCGCATCGACACATTCCATGGCACCTTGATCGGGTCGGGATATGCCGGATTGTTTCGGACATGCGCGGCTCCTTCGAGTACGAGTACCGCGATGCTGAGTACGAGTACGAGGAAGAGTACGAATACCGATCCGCAGAATACGAGGAATTCAATGGTCAGTCTAGGACTTCAGCTGGCTCAGCAGCTCGGTCACCGACTGCAAGTGCCCTTTGGCGGCTCCCAGGGCTTCTTCGGCCAAAGCCCGACCACGAGGGTCAGTCCCCAGTTTGCCAACCAGCCCTTCGATCTGGGCCACGTGGTCGGTCAACTGGCTCGCGACGACGCGCCAGACATAGTCGTGGGACAGGTCGTGCAAATCGGCGAAATCGAGCGGGAACTCCCCCAGCTGGACCACTCCGCCCAGGTCGAGAATGTAATCGGCGATTTCATTCGTTCGCCGCTGATGATCGTCGGCCATCGCCGCCAGCAGCTCGGCCGATTGTTCCTGCCCGGCTGGGCGCCACGGCTGAGCACAAGCCAGATAGACCGGCAACGACCGGCTATGGAGTTGCAGCAACTGATTCAGGTGCCGGATCAAAAGGACTGTGGAGTTTCTCGATTGCGTCAACACCCGTCTCACCCCGCTGATCACCGGCCAGTCTTACCGGCCATGTCCGACGATTTCCAATGATTGATGCTTAGAACAGACCCCGAGCGGCCGCTCCGGCAATCTGATTGATCTGTTCCCAGAAGATACCGAAGACCAGGATGGGGATCACAACGGCCGCCGCGTAGACACCTCGCAGGAATCCCAGCGTCGAGCCCGAACTCCGCACAACCTCGCTCTCGGGGTCGATCGTCATCACCTTAACGACCCGCAGGTAATAGTAGAGGCTGAGGGCCGTATTGATGCCGCCGATCACCAGCAACGCCAACAGCAATCGCTGGCCCGTCGCCTGATAGCCATTCGCCAGTGACGCGAAGACGAGCATCTTGCCGGTGAATCCAGCCAAGGGAGGGAGTCCGACCAGCGAGAACAGGACGATGGAGAACAGCACGACGACAATCGGCGATTTCCGGACCAGTCCACCGTAGTCGGCGATCTGTTCGGTCCCCAACGATCCCCGCAGGAAGGCAATCAGGGCAAAGGCCCCAAGGTTCATGAACAGGTAGATAAATAAGTAAAAAGCCAACGAAGCAATAGCCGCTCGAGCCTCAGCCGGATGACTTCCCGCCAACAGCAGGGCGGCAGGCACTGGCAACATCATGTAGCCGGCATGAGCGATGGTCGAATAGGCCATCATCCGCTTGATGTTCGATTGACCATAGGCGGCCAAGTTGCCGAACGTACAGCTGACCGCCGCAATCCCGCCAATCAGCGCGGCCAGAAAATATCGAACTCCTGACAGAGGATCACTATTCGCCGTGGTCGGACTGGCCGGAGCACTATGAGCCTCATCAGCATGAGCAGCACCGGCGTTCTCGGCCGCTTGGGCGACGTAGACCGTAGGCGCAGGATCCTCAGCAGTTACGCTGGCCGGTCGAGCGGTAGCGGCCACAGCCGGAGTCGTGGCCGGTTCCAGGGTTCCGAGTCCGACCGCCAGTCGTACCAGCAAAGCCAGAGCGGCCGCCTTAGATGCCACCGAAAGAAACGCGTTCACCTCCGCCGACGCACCCGTGAAGACGTCGGGGCACCAGAAGTGGAACGGGACAGCCGACAACTTGAATGCCACTCCGGCCATCACCATCAGACCACCGAGAGCGACGACGAGCTGTTCGGCACTGTTCAGTTCAGGAAGGCGAGCGGCCATGGTCTGAGCCATGGTCGGCAAATGGACCGTGTTGAATACCCCAGCCAGCAGACTGATACCGTAGAGCATGATCCCGGCCGCGCCGGCACCGTACACAGAGTACTTAAGAGCCGCTTCGCTGCTGTCCCGCCGATTCCGCAGCATGCCCGACAGAGCGTACGAAGGAATACTGGCCATTTCCACCGCCATGAAGACCATCAGCAGGTGATTAGCTGAGGCCATGAAGCACATCCCCAGGACACCACCCAGGACCAAACAGTAGAAATCGGCCCCATCATCGCGATCGGGCGTATTGGTCAGCCACGTGAAGATCGCAAACAGGATGGTGAACGCCAGCAACAGAACTCGGATGTAAATCGCAAAACTGTCGAGCTCCAGCATGCCATTGAACAGACCGTTCTGCACCTGAGCGGCTGCAGTTGCCTGAGCCGGCAGAGCGTAATAGAGAGCGATCGAGCAACCGGCGAGCGTCAGGACGAAGGCGTCGACTTTCTGCAGGACCGTTCCCCAGGTAAAGCAACGGACGATCAGAATGACCATGATCGTCAGCGCCAGGAGGATTTCCGGAGCCAGAGCCGGCCAGAAGGACTGGCGAGCGTTCTGGATCGAGGCCTCGATGAGATTAAAAATTTCCACGACTCGAATATCCTCTACCTGAGTATCCTCAAGGTCGATCTGCAGGCAACTTATTACTGGCCGTTATTGACCAACTTCAACTCCGCTTGTCCCGCCCCACCGTCAATCACTGCACTGGCCTGCTTCGTGCCGGCCGCTGCATCCAACAGCGGCTGCTTCACCGTGCGAGTCCAATCGGCCAGCTGTTCCACCTGCCGATCAATCGTCTTGTCCATGTACCGCAGCAGCGTGTGGTGCGGAAAGACACCCAGGACGACAGCAAAGAAGCACAACGGAATGGCCACCGCGAGCTCCCGCAGAGTAATCGGAGTCAGGTCTTCGCCGTGCGGACCCTTGTATTCCGCTCCCAGATACACTCGCTGCAAAGCCCACAGGATGTAGGAGGCGGTCAGAACGACCACGGCCGCCGACACAATCGCCAACGCGTGACTGAATTTCCAGGTCGACAGCACGACGAGGACTTCACCGATGAATCCGCACAGTCCGGGGAGCCCCAAGCCGGCGAAGAACAAGACCATGGCACACGCCGTGTAGACCGGCATGCGGCCGAACAGCCCGCCGAACTTTTCCAGATCGCGATGATGGACCCGGTCGTAAACCACGCCGACCATAAAGAACATGCCGGCCGAGCTGATACCGTGAGCAATCATCTGGAACATGGCACCTTTGACGCCCATGTCCCAGTAACGCGTGTCGAAGTTATTGGCCAGCGTCGCCGACCAGACTCCCAGCCCCAGAACCACGTAACCCATGTGGCTGACCGAGCTGTAAGCGACGAGCCGCTTGAAGTCTTTCTGAGCCAGGGCCGCGTAGGCTCCATAGACCATGCTCACCACGCCCAGCAGACAGACAAACCAGGCGAAGTCGTATCCCGCGTGCGGGCAGATCGGATAACAGACCCGCAGAATGCCGTAGCCGCCCAGTTTCAGCAACACGCCGGCCAGAATCATCGAAATCGGAGTCGGGGCTTCCACGTGAGCATCGGGCAACCAGGTATGCACCGGTACGCTGGGGACCTTCACCGCGAAACCGATGAACAGCAGGAGGAACGCCCAATGCTGGAGCGTCCAGCCCCACAGCAGCGGCTGGTTAAACAGATCGGTCTTTTGTCCGAGGGCGGCCAAGGCCAGCAGGTTGAATGTGTGCGTCGACCGAATCGGCGACCCTTCGCCGCCGCTGATAATCTGCTCGGCCTGCTCCAGCGATGAGGCCACATGCGTGTCGACCAGATCCTGAGCCGCCAGCTTGCTCACGTCGCTGTTGAAGTACAGCATCAGGATGGCGATCAGCATCAGCACGCTACCGAGCAGCGTGTAGAGGAAGAACTTGATCGCGGCATATTCCTTGCGGGGACCACCCCAGATGCCGATCAGGAAGTACATCGGCAGCAGCATCACTTCCCAGAAAACGTAGAACAGGAAAAAGTCCAGCGATACGAACACACCCAGCGTTCCCGTCTCCAGCAGGAGAAACAGGACGCAGAACGCTTTCACGTGCTTGGTAATGCTCCAGCTGGCCAGAAACGATACCAGAAACACAAACGAGGTCAGGACAATCAGCGGCAGGCTGATGCCATCGACGCCCAGCAGGTACTGGATGTCAAATGACGGTATCCACGGATGGGACACAATCAGCTGCATGATGCCGCTGTCAGCGTTGAAATCGCCGATCAACAACAGCGTCAACCCGAAAACGACGACGGTGACGCCCAGCGTCAACACCCGGACCGTCGATTCCATGGCTTTAGGAAGCCACATCAGAATCAGCGCCGCTACCGCCGGCACAAACACGATTAATGACAACAACCAGTCAGGGGTCATGCGTCCCGATCCTCAGTGCATCGACTATCGAGCTAACGAAGAACTCCAGAAAACGCTGAGCAACAGGTACAGGACCACTGTTCCCAGCACGATGAACATCACGTACTGCCGCAACTGGCCCGTCTGGACCTTCCGCAGCGACAAACCGGCATTCATCGTCCACTTGGCCAATTGATTCACACTGCCGTCGACCACGGTCCGATCAACGACTCGATCCCACGCTTCGGCAATCCACCGAGTGGCCCGGGCCACCAGGTGAATCAGACCGTCAATCCAGCGCAGGTCAAATTGAGAGATCAACTTGGAAACCCAATGTGTCGGCCGGACAAAAATCCAGTCGTAGAGTTCGTCAAACCACCACTTGTTCACCAGCAGGCTGTAAATCGGCGCGAACTGGCGACGAACATCTTCCGGATCGAGCTTGCGGAGCCCGTAGAAGGCGACCGCGAACAGGAAACCGGCCAAAGCCGTCGCTGAAGCGACCAGCGTCGCCGGCACCTTATACTCCGGCTCGTGGCTCAGATGCTCGTCCTGCCACACCATCCGTGTGTAGGCGCCCGTCTGCTGGCCACCCGTCCGTTCCGGCCGAGCCGATTCGAGAACGTTGGCCAACGTCAGCCCCTCACCACTCCAGAGACTCGACATCTCCGTGTTGCGCTGCACGCCCCACTCCAGGACGCCGACAATTGCGAACGCACCGAACATCACCAGCAGCAACTGGCTGACCGCCTTCGATTCCTCATCGTCGGCCGGATGAACAAACCGGTAAACAATGATCACCAAAGCCACCAGACCCGCACCCAACAGGGCCTGGAATGGCCCCCAGGCGACGCCCACCGCCAAGACCGACAGGACGACCAGCGGCAGGTACATCAGGGGCGGCGATTCATGAGCATGGTCATAGCGGTGTTTGTCGCGTGGCTGGCCGGCAAAGGTCATGAACCACAACCGGAACATGTAGAAGGCCGTAATGCTGGCCCCCGCCGCAGCCGTCACAAAGAAAAAGACCCCCAGGCCACCATTCGTATTCTGGAACAGCAACGCCTGCTCGAGGATCGCATCCTTCGAATAGTAACCGCTGAAACCGATCAGGAACGGAATCCCCGCTCCGGCAATCGCCAGGCAGCCGACCAGCATCGTGTAGGCCGTGAAGGGCATCTTCCGCCGCAAGCCACCCATCTGACGCATGTCGTTGGTATGGACGGCGTGAATCACCGAGCCACTGCACATGAACAAGAGACTCTTGAAGAAAGCGTGCGTGAACAGATGTAACACGCCAGCCAACCAGCCACCAACCCCCAGCGCCAGCATCATGTAGCCCAGCTGACTGACCGTCGAATAAGCCAGCACTCGCTTGATGTCCGTGGCGGTAATCGCAATCGTCGCCGCCAGGAACAGCGTGATGGTGCCGATCACGGCGATCACCAGCAGCACTTCCGGAACAAACATCGGATAAAACCGAGCGACCAGGAACACACCGGCCGCCACCATCGTCGCCGAATGGACCAGCGCTGATACCGGAGTTGGCCCTTCCATCGCGTCCGGCAACCAGACGTGCAGCGGGAACTGAGCACTCTTGCCGACGCAGCCGCAGAAGATGCCGATACCGGCCAGAATCAGCAGACCGTAGCCGAACTTGTTGCCGCCATCGGTCTCCCGCAACTGGACCATCTTCGTCGCAATGGCCGCGTCGATCACCTCGCGAGGCTGGCCCGCGTTGGCTTTCACCACCGCCTCCACCTCTCGCGGCATCGCATCGGCGATCATTCCCACTGGGACCACAAAGCCCGACTGCCCCTCAGGCCGCACCTGAGCGAACATCTCCCGATAATCAAACGTCCCCAGACCGCTCCACAGGGCCATCAGCCCCAGAATCATGCCGAAGTCGCCGACACGATTGACGATGAACGCCTTATTGGCCGCCGTCGATGCACTCTTCCGCTCGACGTAAAACCCGATCAGGAAATACGAACAGATACCGACCAGCTCCCAGAACACAAACGTCATGGCGACGTTGCCCGCCACCACCAACCCCAGCATGCTGAAACAGAAGAGCGACAACGCCTGGAAAAACCGGTGATACCGACCCGGGCGATGGAGATGATGGCCGTCCGACAGAGTCACTTCATGGTCAGTAATCTCATGCAATTCGTCGTGCATGTACCCCTGAGCATAGAAGTGGATACAGGTGGCGATCAGCGTCACCATGCAGAACATGGCCACGGTCAGCGCGTCGATGTAGTAGCTGATTTCGAGCTTCAGCGAACCGAACTGCCCCAGCTTGTACCACGATCCGCTGTAGGCCACTTTGGCAGCCCCATGCTCAGCGTTACCATGCTCAGCGCCACCATGCTCAGCGTCACTATGGCCAGCCAACGCATGGGCGGCCTCCTCGCCACTTCCCGAGTGAGCATGGCCGTCGTCAGCATGAGCCGCGTCCGCGTGGGCGGCGTCAGCCGTGCTGTGATGCACGGCCACCGGCCAGTGGTGAGTCAGCCAGATGCCGAGCGCTCCGGTGGAGAGAACGAACGAGCTGAAGATGGCGAAGGTCGCCAGGTATCCGGCGCCAATCCCATGCTTACCCAGCTGCGGCCCGGCGAGCAGGATCACCCAGAAGGAACAGAGTGGCGCCAGGACCGCGAAGCCCAGCAACAACTGCAGCAGGAATTCGACTTGCGTATCCATCAGCCTCGCAACTTATCTGCTTTGTCGACGTCAATCGTGGAACTGTTGTTGTAAAAGTTGAGGGCGATGGCCAGTGCCACAGCTGCTTCGGCGGCGGCCAGCACAATCACGAACAGGGCAATGAACTGCCCGTCCAGACCGAGTGCGTCCTTCCGCAACAGCTTGCTCCCCAACGCCACGAAATTGACATTCGCGCCGTTGAGCACCAGCTCAATCCCCATCAACACGCCCAACGCATTCCGTTTGGTGGCCATGCACAGCACGCCGGTCACAAACAGGACCGCGCCCACGATCATGAAGTGCACTACCCCCACCGGTTCGGTCAGCAAGCCCATCATCCGACTACCGACTCCTGCTGCAAGGAGATCACCTCGGATCGCTTCCGCTTGGCTCGCGCCAAGTAAGCCGCTCCGATCAGCACCACCAACAAATGGACCGAAATCGCTTCAAACGGCAGCAAGTACGAAATCCGATCCGCCGCCGATTCGCTCTCCAAGGAATCAACCCGCACACCGACCAGACCCATCCCCAGAGGTGTGGCCGACTCGATGTCGGCTTGAGCCACCGTGTCGGGCCGAGCGGCAGGGGCCCAATCCCGCACACTCATGGCACTGGAGACCAGCAGCCCCAGCAGGGCACCACCGGCCGCCAGACCAACGACCCAGTCGGCTCCACTGGTCTTCATCGAGATAAAGTTCGTCTGTGCCGTCAGCATCACGCCGAAGATCAACAGCACCAGGGTGCCGCCGACATAAATCATGATCTGCATAGCGCCGATAAAGACCGCGCCGGCCAGCATGAACAGACCGGCCGTCGCCGCCAGCGACACGACCAGATAAAAGGCCATCCGGACCACATTACTGGAAAACAGCACGCCCATCGCGAAGGCACAGGCCAGCACGGCGCACAGGAGAAACAAGAACGAGTGCCAGTTAATGGCGGCCAGCAACATCAACGCGCCTCCACCAAATCAACGACCCAGCTCTCGGGAACCGCGGGCGGCACGCCCGGCCCCAGGAACAAAGTCGGTAAACCGTAATACTGCCAGACCACCACACCCACAAAACAGACCGCGGCGATCGGCACGCAGTACTTCCAGCACATCGTGATCACCTGGTCAATCCGCAGACGGGGCAACGTCCAACGCACCCACATCATGACGATCACGCCGAGAACACCCTTCAGCAGCAAGTTCAAGCAACCGGCCAAATTCGCCAAGTAACCCCAGACGCTGAAATCCTGAGCCCCGACGTCGTACGTCCAGCCCAAGGTTTCGAAGACAGGGATCGGCCCGTTCCAGCCACCGAAAAAGAGAATCACCCCCAGCGCACTCACCACAAACATCGATCCGTACTCGGCCATGAAGAAGACGCTCCAGCGGAGCCCCGAATACTCGGTGTGAAAGCCCGCCACCAGCTCGCTCTCAGCTTCCGCCAAGTCGAACGGCGCTCGATTCACGCTGGCCAGAGCACAAGTAAAGTAGACCCAGAACACAATGAAGGTGAACGGATCGTGAAAAACCAGCCAGTTGGTGAACCAGCCGCGCTGCATGTCGGCAATCGTCACCAGATTCATCGTCCCGCACAACATCACCGGGATAATCACACACAAGCCCAGCGGCACTTCATAGCTGACGACCTGAGCCGATTCACGCATGCCGCCGAACAGCGACCATTTTGAGCCCGAACCGTAGCCGCCCAGGATCACGCCGAAAACTTCCAGCCCCAGAACGGCCAGCAGGAAGAAGGCGCCGACGTTCAACTGTTGAGCCACCCAGCCGGTGGCAAACGGCAATGCGATCAGACTTGTGAAGCTCGCCGCAAAACTCAGATACGGAGCAATCCGGAACAGCAGCGGATCGGCCGCCGCCGGCATCACGTCTTCCTTGGCAATCAGCTTGATGCCGTCGGCCAGCGTCTGCAGCCAGCCGAACTTGCCACCCACTCGGGTTGGCCCGAGCCGATCCTGGATGCGACCGGCTACTTTTCGCTCCATCCAGATAAAGACGAGCGCCCCGACGGCAATCACGTGAATCAGCAGCACGCAGTGGACCAGGGCAGCCAGAACATACCCGATCCAATGATCCGGGCTGACGCCCCACCCGATCCAGCTGAACGGGATGTTCAGCAAATTGTTTATGGCTTGACCCACAGCCTTGGTTCCTGTCAGCAGAACCCCGCTCAGACTTCCAGGCGTGACTTCGACGCCACAATGATCCCGCGTCGCCCCGAAGCCCCCCTGCGAGGATTGTGAAATATGGCACAAAGTCCACGCGACGAACAGCCCCCCTCGACCCTTGAGAAACCAGCGATTCGGGCGGGCAAAGATCAGCCGGCGTTCCACCGATCGAAGTGCGGCCGGATCAGCTCGACCGCCTCGTCCGCCGACCCGACACAGGTCGGGATCCGCATATCCCCGGGATTGGCCAACGGCGGCTGGAACCGGAACATATGGTGCTCGGCCCACCCCAGCAGGTCCTTCCACATCGATCCGACCAGAATCAGTGGAGTGTCGTGCATGTGCTGGACCTGCAGCAGCTGCCAGATCATCGACATCTCCAGCAGCGTCCCGATGCCGCCCGGCGTCACGACAAAGGCGTCCGACATCAGGACAAAATGGTGGAGCCGCGAGAAGAATGTCCGGTGCTCGTAGACCTGCTCCACAAACGGGTTCGCGTGCTGCTCAAATGGCAAATCGACCCGAATCCCGACGGAGCGCAGCCGATCCTGAGCGTCGGCCTCGTCGGCCCCCTCATTGGCGGCCTGCATCAAGCCGGGCCCGCCACCCGTGATGATGTCGCACCCCATACCGCTGAGCACAGCGGCCAACCGCTTCACCTCACCGTAAACGGGCGAGCCAGGCTGAGCTCGAGCGGACCCGAAAATCGTCACCCGGTAGCGCGGATTCCGCTTCGGCCGGATCCGCGTCAGGTTGCTGATGATCTCCCATAGCCCCAACATGGTCGACTGCAGCACCTGCTCGACCGCCTCCTGATCGGCAATATCAACGCTTCTCGGCAACTGCTCACCCATCTCGTCCGCTCCCCCGACTGATTTTCCCACTGACTTTCCCGACGATCGTTACGTCAATGCCGACTCGATCCCCATTCTCCCCGCTCCCCACCGGCAGCCACGCGTGCGGCTCCCTTCGAGCATAGTCCAAACCGCCAGCTCGGCGCGAAAGTCGACTGACAGCGACCGGACGGGTGGCCAGTCAGCGTCCTCGGTTCATCCAGGTGATCGACAGTTGGAGGACCGTGGCGATCGAGACCCAGACGAGATAGGGGATCTGGAGCACGCCGATCAGTGGATAGTAGCGCCAGATAGCCGCGATCATCCAGACCAGGGTCCCCCAGACGACCAGGATATCGGCCGCGGCCAGCCACAGGTTCCGCCAGCCGAACTGAATGGGGGTGAAAATCAGGTTGGCAATCAGATTCAGGGCGAAGGGCAAGGCGACCTGCCAGGGGATCTTCCCGCGCCCGGCCTGGACGAAGACAAAGCCGAACGTCACCAGGATGATCGGATAGAGGGTCTGCCACACTCGCCCGATGGTCGCCGGCGACGGAGTCCAGCTCGGCTTGGCCAGCGCCTGATACCAGTCCATCCAGTCCATTAGGGCTCCCCTTCCCGCCAGCTCAATCGAGCACTCACCTCGCCGTGCCTCCCCTCCCACCACGCTCAAAGTGTAGCCGTCGGCCCGGATTGGAACAGGCGAGCCGCGACTTCGGCGGCCGGGACTTCCGCGGCGGCGGCGCGTCGGCCCGAAGCCCTGTCGCCGGCCTGCCCGACCGCACGTCCCTCCTTTTTTTAGAAAAACACTCCGACTCGCTTGACAAGTACAGACAGGTCTGTATACTTCAGGCATGAGCAAGGGACGAACCAGATCTTCCGACGCCCGCCAGCGGATCGTGGAAACCGCCGAACGGCTGTTCTACTCCGAGGGAGTCCGGGGGGTGGGAATCGACCGCATTATTGCCGAAGCGGAAGTGGCCAAGATGTCGCTCTACAACCACTTCCCTTCCAAGGACGACCTGATCCTGGCCGTACTTCAGTACCGCGAGGAGAAATTCGACAGCCTGTTCGGAAAGTGGATGGAACGGCATGTTGCCGCTGGGCTGGACCAACTCGACGCCTTTTTTGCGGCGCTCAAGAACTGGTTCGACAGTCCCGGCTTCCGAGGCTGCATGTTCATCAACGCCCGAGCGGAACTGGCCGACTCTCAGCACGAAGGGTCCAAGTTCGCTGCCTGCCACAAGGACCGGTTCCATGCCAAGCTGGCTCAAATCATTGCCCAAACCGCTGGCGAAAAGACGGCCGAAGCCGTCGCTCCGGCGATCGCATTGCTGGTCGAGGGAGCGATCGTCACCGCCGTGATGCAGCAGTCATCCTCAGCGGCGGACGTAGCCCGAGACGCCGCCGTGGCGCTCGTCGCCAGAACCCAAAGGAAATAGCCCCGCGACGTCTCTTTTTTTACCAAAAACTATACAGACCTGTCTGTCATTTTATGAGTCGGGAGATGCTCGGCTGAGTACGTTACTCGGCAGGGCGGACCCGAGTGTTCCCAAGAACCCTATGGAGATGAACCATGCAACGCCTCAATTCCGTCAACCCGCAAACCGCTCTCGGCCGCACCAAGGAACTGCTCGACACCGTGCAGCAAGCCTTCGGGGTCGTCCCCAACACCGCCCGAGTGATGGCGAACTCGCCCGCTGTTCTCGATAGCTTTCTCGCCTTCAGCACGGCGATGGGCGAAGCCAAGCTCGGCCCGAAACTGCACAACCAAGTGAAGCTCACCACCAGCGAAACAAATGCCTGCGAATACTGCACGTCGATCCTTAGCGCCGTGGCTCCCGCGGCCGGACTGTCTGCTGCCGACATTCTCGCCGGTCGCACCGGCAATTCCGAAGACCGTCGCACCAAGGCCGCACTGACGTTCGCTCACCACGTGCTGGAAAGCCGAGGCAAGGTCACCGACCAGCAACTCGCTGCCGTCCGTGAGGCCGGTTATGGAGATGCCGAGATCGTCGAGATCGTGGCCAGCGTCGTGCTGGGCTGTTTCACGAACTTCCTGAACAACGTGGCCGACACCGAACTCGACATTCCCCAGGCCTCGCCGCTGGAAGCCAGTTCGACTTCGACCTGCGGGACCGCTGCCTGCTCGGTGCATTAAGCGATTGATGATCTGGCCGTGTGCTTGGGCGAACCAAGCACACGGCTTTTCCTCGGCCCACCACGCCCACGAAAGGAACGCGCCATGACCATCCTGCGACCACCCTTCACGCCGGCAACGGCGCTGGCCAAAGTGCAAGCCGCCGAGGACGCCTGGAACAGCCGTGACCCGCAGCGAGTGGCGCTGGCCTATTCCGAAGACTCCGAGTGGCGCAATCGGGATCAGTTTCTTCGAGGTCGGGACCAGATTCGGGATTTCCTGACCCGCAAATGGGAGCGACAACTCGATTACCGGCTCACCAAATCGCTGTGGAGCTTCACGGATGACCGAATCGCTGTTCGCTTCCAGTACGAGTACCACTCGGCGGCCGGTCAGTGGTTTCGAGCGTACGGCAACGAACTCTGGGAGTTCGACCACGACGGACTGATGCGGCGTCGGGAGGCCAGCATCAACGACATGCCGATTCAAGAAAGCGAACGAAAGTTCCGCTGGCCTGCTCCCGGCCCGCGACCCGCTAATGACGCCGGGATTCCCGCTGTTCGATAACCACCGATCCGTCCAGACAGACGGGCGACTTATGAGACACCCGTAGGCCCGAAGGACTCCAGTGATGCGTTCATTTTCCAGCGATATTGCCTTCACTCCGGCCGTGAAGGCCATCCAGACCAAGAACGGCTCGCGGTCGAGCTATGCCCGCATGGAATCTGGCGGGAGCTGGCAGACGACCGTAACGCCCGAACTGATCGCCTTCCTCGCCGATCTCGATATGTTCTATCTGGGGACGGCCAACGCCGCGGGGCAACCCTACATCCAGTATCGGGGCGGTGCGACGGGCTTCCTCAAGACGCTCGACGCGACGACCTTGGGCTTTGCCGACTTCGGCGGCAATCGGCAATACATTACGTTAGGCAACCTGGCGGAAAACCCTCAGGCGTTCATCTTCCTGATGGATTACGCCCGCAGCCGCCGCATCAAGCTCTGGGGGCGGGCTCGTGTCGTGGAGGACGATCCAGAACTGCTCGACCGCCTGCGTGATCCGTCCTATCCCGGCAAAGTCGAACGGGCCATCCTGTTCGAGCTCGAGGCCTGGGACGTGAATTGCCCGCAGCACATTCACAAACGGTTCTCGCAGCAGCAGATTGCTCCGGTCATCGAGCAACTGCAAAGCCGGATCACGGAACTGGAAGCCGAATTGCGACAGCTCAAAGGCCCGTGATCCGAAGGACGCCAGCTTCAGCAACGACGGGCCGAAGGCGTGGATTCTGGTGGTGAGGAGGGGAGAGTGATGAGTTGTCCTATTTACTGGAAACGCTTTCGATCTCTCGCAACAGAGCGTTGACGATTTCGTAGGCTCGACGCTGTTCCATTTCCAAGTCGAAGCCGGTTCCGATAGTCGCTTCCTCGGCTATCTGCGCCGCCCACATCGGGCCGATACTGTCCAGTTTCCCGAACTTCTCCCGCAGAATGCCAATGCCCTCGGCGATGAGTTTGTCATCGGTTTTGCCCCGGAACTCCTCAGCCAGCATTTTGTACCCGCCGTGGTAGTTCTCGATGCAAAAGCAGATGTCGTAGGCGTCCTTCTCCTTCTTGCGCTCGCTGAGGGTGATGGCCTTGATGCAGAGGTAGGCGGCGATGATCGGCATCTTCGCCGTGACTTTGTTGTGTCCGCCGTTCGGAAGAGTCCCTTCGACGGCGACATCCTGCTGGAAAGTGAATGCCAAATCCACTCCACGGGCCTTCCACACCGCCAGTTCTTGAATGTGGTGATGCGTTCCCTCAGCGGCAATTTCAGGGAACTCTCCCGTGATGAGATCGACCTTCACCTGTACCTGCGTGTCGGAGATGTCACGAAAGAACCGATTCGACATCTCCGGGGACTGCTGATACCCAGCGTCCGCCAGCTTCTTTCGGATCGACTCGTATGCTTTGGGTTCGAGCTGTCGGGCGTCGAGGGCGAGATCGACATCAAGCGATCCAATATGTCCCTTGTTGGGGAATGCCAGTTCGGGAACCCAGCCGCCCACAATCGCCAACTTGTCGAGGTCTTTGGCGAGGATGGTCAGCACTTCAATCAGGACGGCTCGGCACGCATAAACTTTGTTCATTCGTCGCCTCCTGACTTTGATTCGCCGACAGCGAGCAGCGGACGCAGTTCCCGCTCGAAGACTTCTTCCGCTGCGTCCTTTCCCCGTCCTGATAATGCCATCAGGTCGAGGTAAAGTTGAAGCGGGGAGACAACCTTCACGCCGCCGAACTCTTTGGAGTCCGTGAACACGGCGGGGTCATCTGTGATCCACAGAAAGCAATTTGCCCCCGTCTCGACTTCCTTGGCGTCGAGATGTTCAAGTAGCGATTTCAGCTTGTTGCCCGTTTCCAATTTTCTGTCGATGTAGGCCACGCTCTTGTCGTATCGCACCATCGGCGAATACCGCCAAGCTGCTGCCATCTGCGTCAGGGCGTAAGTGGCATTGTTCGTCCGACACCATTCGGCGAGGCGTTTTTCGATTTCGTTGGGCCGAGGGATGGCGAAGAGTTGGATCCGCGTCACATGCGGGCGATATTCCGCCGACCATCCCTGAAGGAGTTTGACCCCATCCCGCACGAACAGCAGTCGGTCACGCTCCTCCAGGTAAGCATCTTCCACGAGCGCAGTCTTTGCCTTCGACACCAAGCCCAGACTCACGTCGGACTGCTGTGCCAACTGTTGCACCTGCCATCCCTTTTGGGGATGCGTGAGAAGCGTGCGGACGACCCGACTCGACTTTTTGGAGAAGGGATCGACGGCCTTGCTCACGGTTGGACGATTCGGGCGACCGGCAATATGCACGAACAGTCCAGGTGCGACGATCCAGCAGTTTCCCACGCCATCGACGTAGCTGACGTTCTGCTCTCGACACATCTCCGCTACACGTGGCGAGATGTACGGAGCGCAGAGCAGAATCGCACCGTCCGGGCGATTTGCGTTGAGCTTTTGGAAGATGCCCAGAGCCGTGTTCGGCAAAAGGTGCTGCCGAGTCTGCACGAGCAGATCAACCCGTCGCTGGTCGGGCTTCACCGAGAGCGTGATGACCTGATCCCACTCCACCTTCCGCTGGTCGGCACGCTTTGCCTTCTCTTCGACAGCGTTGACGATCTCAAAGGCCGTAGTCTCCTCGGCCAGTCGCCGAACCCATTCGGCAGCGGGAACAAAGGCTCGGTCCTGTGCAGTTTTCACTTTTTTCATGATTTCACCGATAAGTGAAAATAGCACAAAAAGTGAAAGCTGGCAACCCAATTTCGCCACGAATCACTGTTTCACCGATCAGTGAAATCGACAATAAAAGTGAAAGTGCCGGCCGCTGTGTTTACCAGGGGGTGGCTGGACGCCAACAAAAAGCTGACCACCCCCAGTGACGGAAAGTCCGGCAGTTCCTGGTACGGTGTCGAGTTTGTGATGCACCGTAAATGCACCGAATTCGGCACATTTTCAGCAATTCTTCAATTCCACAAGTCATTGAATTAAAACGACATGAGAAATCTGAAGTTACCTGTCGATTTCGCCCATCACGATGTCGAGCGACCCGACGATGGCCGGCACGTCGGCGATCGGCACACCGCGGCAGATCTCGTGAGTGACCGACAGGTTGCAGAATGAGCTCGACCGGGCCCGGACTCGCCAGGGGATCGACCCGCCGTCGCTGACCAGATAGAAGCCCATCTGACCGCGCGGGGCCTCGGTTTCGAGATACGCTTCGCCGGCCGGCAGTTTCTGAGTCAGCTTGATCGGTTCACCCCAGTTCCCACTGGCCGTGCTGTAACGCTCAATCGCCTGCCGCACCAGATCGATCGACTGGACCACTTCCAGCATGCGGACGTAGAACCGGTGCCAGCAGTCGCCGAGGACGGCATCGGGCGGAACCGGCGGATAATTGTGATCCTTCGGATAGTGCCCATTCCGCTCGACAATCACTTCGAATGCGTAACCGTCGTACATCTCGGTGTAGCGTGCTTCGCCGTCACGCCGCAAATCGTAATCGACGCCGCTACCTCGCAACACGGGGCCCGTGCAGCCGTAGTCGACGGCCATTTCCGGGGTCAGCAGCCCGATGCCGGCCGTCCGCTTGATGAAGATCGCATTGGTCGTCAGCAGCGCGTGATATTCGCTGATGATCGGCTCAAACTGCTTCAGAAACTCCTCGCACTTCTGCAGCCAGCCGCGCGGCAGGTCGGCCGTCGCGCCTCCTGGCGTCAGATAGCTGTAAGTCAGTCGAGCCCCGCAGGCTTCTTCAAACAGATCGAGAATCTTTTCACGCTCGCGGAACGCGTACAGAAACGGACTGAAGGTACCCAGGTCGAGCCCATACGCGCCCATGCCGACCAGGTGGCTGGCGATCCGCCCCATTTCGCAGATGATCACCCGCAGATGCTTGGCCTTCTCCGGCAGTTGGTGCTGCAACAGTTTCTCGACGCACAGCGACCAGCCAAGATTCATGTTCATCCCGGCCAGGTAGTCCATGCGGTCCGTATAGGGGATCCATTGCCGCGGCGTCAGGTTCTCGCCGATCTTCTCCGCACAGCGATGAAGATAGCCGATATGCGGAGTCACTTCCGACACAATCTCGCCGTCGGTCCGCAGCACCAGCCGCAGCACCCCGTGCGTGCTGGGATGCTGAGGTCCCATGTTCACCAACATCTCGTCGGTGCGCACGTCAAATTCCACGATACGGGAATCAGGGCTTAGTTCAGTCGCCATGGTTCGATTCGACCTTTTTCTTGTCTGACTGCGGCCCAGTCGGCCAGCGTATGCGTTGAGTGTGCCCGTTCAGCGAGTGACTCCAGCGTATGCCGTCAGCGTACCGGCCTAACGGCATCGGATGCCGTGGTACTCGAGCGGCATCTCGTAATCTTTTCTCAGCGGATGTCCGACCCAGTCCTCGGGGCACAAGATCCGACGCAGGTCGGGATGCCCCACGAACCGCACGCCGGACAAGTCGTACGTTTCGCGTTCGTGCCAATTGGCCGTCGACCAGATCCCGGCCACCGATGGCACCTCGGGCAACTGCCCCGGCTGATCGTCCTTCCAGCGCGGCAACTTGACCTTCACGACCAGCGTGTGTTTGAGCGGAATGCTGGAGAGGTGGTAGACGACTTCCAGGTGGGGAGGCCACGGAGCCTTCTCGGCCTTCTTCGGATCGGCGATGAAGTAATCGACGACGGTGATGCAGTTGAGCAGGTTGAATTGCAGCGACGAATCGTCGCGCAGGAATCGGCAGACATCGACCAGCGACGCCGGCGCGACTTCAATCCACGGGTCGATCGCCTGGAGATTCGATCCCGTGATACTGGCCCCGAACTTGGCCTTCAGCGTGTCGACCAACCCTTTGCCTGCCATCGCTATCCTATCCCCCCGTCATCTGGACCTGTTGGCCACTTCGAGTTGCCGGCCAATTCAAACGATTCGCCCAGTCCGATTCGCACTCCGCCCACGCTACGCCGACAGGACGCTTTCCTGGTGGGTACGACGAGCGACCACCGAGCGTCCCACGGGGGGAGGTCCACGATGCGACGTCGTGGCTCGCACCCAATCCAACGCGCCACTGCGCCATTCATAAGCGAAGCCGACGAACAGCACGACGAAGAAGAACGCCACCGCCGCGATACTTAACTGCAGCAACTGACGACCGCCATCACGGACTTGGCGAGTCGCTTCGGAACCCGACAGGCCACCCAGCTCGGGCTTGGCCACGCCCAGCTCCTTCAGCACGAAGCCCGCTGGCCGTGACAGCTTCGTCTCCTGGCCGACGACTTCCACTACGGGCGTCCGTTCGCTGGTCAGCGTCTGGGCTTTGCCAAAAACGGTAGCCCACGGGAAGAGAAAGGCGACTTCGACGTCGAAAATGATGAAGACCAGGGCCACCACGTAAAAGCGGAGATCGAACTGCACGAAGCTGGAACCGATCGTCGGCTCGCCGCATTCGTAGATCTCGAGTTTTTCCGGATGAGGGTCGGCCGGTCGCAGAAAACGGCCGACCAGCAGGTTGACGAAGATGAAGACAAAGCCCACTCCGGCAAACAGGGCCAGATAGCCCACCACGGCCGTTGTCGCGCCGTCAGCACTCATTGTCGCTCGCCCCTTCCTCGCCTCACCCCACGCTCAACAGCCCCCGGCCATCGACACATGATGATGCTTGGTAATCGTGTAACTCGCCGCCTGCCACTCGCCCCTGGTAACTGCTCGCCGGGCGATCGGCCACCGCTGCAATTTCGCTGACTACTGATTCGGTCCCCCATGCACCGGCTCGACGATCAGCTTCGACTGAGCGACGGCCGTGGGATTGAGCGTCGCTCGGCCCCAGGCCACGTCCAGCGGCAAACGCGAGTAGTCGACGATGCAACCGTCGCGATTGTAGCAGCTCAAATCGTGCGTTCCGCCCATGAAGATGCAGTCGACCGGACACGGCTCGACGCACAAAGCGCAGAACATGCACTTGGAGTAGTCGATGGTGTAGCCGGTGACCTTGAAGCCCTTGCCGTTCTCGACGCGTTCCTTGCCGATGTAGATGCAGTCGACCGGACAGGCCTTGGCGCACTGGTCGCAGGCGATGCAGGTGGTCAGATCGAAGCGATGGAAGCCGCGATAGCGGGCCGCCACCGGCACCGGTTTCTCCGGGTACTCAAACTTCTCCGTGAACGTACCTCGGTCGGCCTGGTAGGTGATCAGCCAGTAACGCAGGGTCACCCACATGCCCTGACCGACCGTGCCCACCGCGGTCGCCAAATTGCGAAACCAAGCCCACATGGCCAAACCCTCGGCCCCTGAAAGTAGTATTTCTGCCGCTCAACTGGCCGAACTGGCGCCGCAGCGGAGGCGTTGCCGGGTCGGCGACGAGCAGAAACGGAATGCGGAAAGTGACTCAGTATAGGCGCCGGCGGGCGAATCGCAACGGGGTGAGCCGATTGGGACAGACGTCGTAACTGGACTGTCGGCCGGGAAAAATTGAACAAAAAGTGGGCAATTTTCTCCAGGTTTCTTGACTCCACCCGTTTGGCGCGTAAAGTGATGGGTGAGGAGTTGTGTCAGGGGGATTGCGTCGGCGCGGTCCTGGACCGGGCTTGGAGGTCAAGCCACAATCCCCTGATCGGGGGCAATCCTTCGATCGCTCGGCAAAGGAATGAGCCATGCTAGTGTTGTCTCGCAAGAAAAACGAAAGCATCGTGATCAACAACGACATTACCGTCGTTGTGGTGGAGATTCGTGGCGACAAGGTGCGACTGGGAGTGGAAGCCCCCAAGGATGTCCCCGTCCATCGCCGCGAAGTGTACGATGCCATCAAGCGTTCGGAAGAGCTCGATCGGGCGGGCCATTCGTCCCCCGACGACCCGGCTCCGGCCGCCGAATCGGCTGAATAAGCCGGCAACACCGCACTTTCACTCAGCATCTCAGGCCCGCTGCGGTCAAACTACGCAAATTTCCGCCCGCGAATGATCTTTTGTCGCGGCGGAGTCGCCGAACGGCCGATAGATTGAAGTTCGTCGAGCCGTCCAGCGATCAACACTGCGGGCACCGTCTGTCGGGTTGACGTCCGGCAGGTCAAGCCCTTTAATACGACATTCCGGTTGAGGCCCCGTCGTCTAGCGGTCTAGGACACCGCCCTTTCACGGCGGTAACACGGGTTCGAGTCCCGTCGGGGTCACTTCCGTCTTCTCACAGGCCTGGCAAGGCAAGCTGGATCTCCCGGCCTGCTGATTCGCCAGGGTCACTCATCGACCCCGCCAATCGTGACGGCCGGCGAGTCACGAGTCGCTACGGCAGCACAGGTTGGCCCCCAACCTCCCGCTGCCCAACTCATCTCCTGGCTCTGCTCCTTGGTGTCTCTGTGCGATCAAGGGAAATCGGAATTAGTTTCGTCCGATCGGCAGCGTCCAGACTTTCGATGCCGCTGTCCCAGGCCTATCATGGCGGTCGGTGGCGACAAGCGAACCAAGCGGTGCACCAGAGAATTACCAAGGGAACAATCGACGATGGCGACTGGAATCTGGGCGAAGTTGCTCGCGTGTGATGTGAATCCCGACGAGGTATGGCAGATTGGCATTGCCGACCTGGGAGCCGCGCTGGGGATCGAGCCGGACGAGCCGGGACCACCTCCGCTGTTTCTGTGCCAGAGCATTACCAGCGACCATGTTCACGGCCGACCGCTGACACTCGACCATGGCCCAATGCTCGAGCAAATGGCCGAAATTCTGCATGAATTCGCCGACCAGCTCCCCTCACCTGGTCGGCCGGCGCGGCTGGAATGCAACGACCGGAAACTGACCGGCGATCTGAATCAGCGATTGAAGGGATCGGGTACTGAAGTGCACTTCCAGGCGGAAATGCCGATCTGGGAGGGGCTGATCGAAGAGTTTGCCGACCAGCTGGAGAAATGCCAGTCGCTACTCCCGTCGCTCAGAGAAGCCGGCTGTTCCGACCGACAGGTCGCCGACTTCGCGGCAGCTGCAGCGGCCTATCGTCGGGCCGAATGGTGGCAACTGCTGGATGACGTCGATCTGATCCAAATCGAATCGCCCAAGCCGCCCAAGTTCATGAAATACGCCGTGATCCTGGGGGCTGCTGGCGAAAAATTCGGCCTGGGGCTGTACGATAGCCCCGAAGACCATCACGCCCTGATGTCCGGACGCATCGATCCTCTGCAGCTGAATCTGTTCAGCCTGACCTTTGAAGACCCGGCGGATGTCGCATCGGGCGACGTCAATCTGTGGGAAGAGCTCGCTCTGCCTGAGGAGCCAGACGACGCCTTTCCGGAAGTCAATGTCTTCTCACCGTCCGGTCCGCGTCGTCCGACGCCCAAGGAACTCGACTTTCTGACGCTGATCCTCTGGGGACTCGCTCAATCGACCGAAGAAGAGCTCGATTCGGGACGATGGACCACTACGGTCGAAATCCAGGGCCGACCCCAGGCATGCGTCTTCTCAGTCCCCAATCTGCTCAATCCGCCAGACCGAGCGGAGTGGCTGCGGCGCGGCCAGATGCCCGACAATCGCAGCCATGAGCTCCAATTCGATCAAATCCGCGAATTCATGGAAGGTGCGGGACAGGGGATGAGCATCGAGGAGTTGAACAGGAAGATCAATCAGCAGTTCACAGGACCTCCGCCAGAGCCGGCCGAATTGCCCCGAAACACGGCCGCTGAACGAGCCGTCGCTTATTACCAGGAAGCGTTGGAATCGTTCGGCCGTCGGCGACTGCTGCTGGCTCGCCAGGCACTTTCCGAGGATCCCAACCACGCCGACGCTCGCATCCTGCTGGCCGAATCAACTCATTCGCCCCATCAACGCGTGGAAATCTTTCGGGAGGCTCAAGCGATAGCCGCTGCTGCGCTGGGATCCGAGATGCAGGAATTGGCGGGACAATTCTGGGGATTCCAACAGACTCGGCCCTACATGCGGGCGACTCACGGACTGGCCGCGGCACTCAGGGAAGCTGGGCGAGTCCACGAAGCGACCGAGCATTACGGCGAAATGCTGCGGCTGAATCCCGACGACAACCAAGGTGTGCGGTACGAGTTTGTCACCATGTTGCTGGCGGAGGACGAAAACGATCGCGCCTGGACCGTCCTGAATGCTTACCCGGAACAGACCACCGGGTGGCTGCATTTGAAGGCGGTCGCCGAGTACCAGCGCAGCGGCGGGGGTTCAACGGCCGCCCGAAAGGCCCTTCGAGACGCCCTGCAAGCCAATCGGCACGTTGTCCCACTCCT
Organism: Pirellulales bacterium; assembly: GCA_046349895.1. Taxonomy (GTDB): domain Bacteria; phylum Planctomycetota; class Planctomycetia; order Pirellulales; family Pirellulaceae; genus JAXMBJ01. Next base: position 1,289,402 of record JAXMBJ010000006.1, read on the forward strand.
GAAGTCCAACGAGTTTCCTCCGGAATCGAACTCATATGCACCGGGCAGTTTCGAGGAGGGAGCCGTCTGCGTCATCGAACTGAGTGAATTGTGGGATGGAACTAAAGGCTACCTGCCGTGGCTCAGGCAGGAACACGAGACTTGGCAGCAAGAGCGATCGAACGCCCGCCATCGTCCTGATCGGCGATCGCCGGGCAAGACTGGAAAGTCGAGCAAATCCGGTAAGCCTGGCAAGCCGAAACGCCGATAACCGCTCGACACTCTATCGACTAAACTGTCCGACGGACGCCGCCTCGGTTGCCCGACGAAATCGGATCATGCGATACCGACTGCGCACCACTCTGCTGATCATGGCCTTGGTCGCTCTTGCATCGTGGAAGGGTGCACAGCGCTACCGCGAATCGAGTCGGCAGAGTATGTCACGGCATTGCGGCTTGGGGTTCGTGATCGTAGCCGATGATTCGGCTTTCCTTGTCGCAACACGCAGACAATCCCCTACCCTAGCCCGGAAAATTCATCCGCCGATGGACTTATGATCACGGACAGCCCTATAGGGGGGCGATGGGGCGAGTTGAGGGTGTGGCGGCGGGCTTTTGCGAGCGGATGCGCAGACCGCCCCCTTCCCCCCACGGGTCCGGCGAGCTTCGAGTTGCTCGCGGCTAGCCGGGAACGGGCTGAACTGGCGGGGCGTCGATCAGCGAGGCGACCACGCGTCGGAAGAGGTCCTGGCCAGAGTTGCTGAAAACCGCGATAGCTGCCGGAAAGATGCAGCACGACTCGCCGCACGGAAGTCACCACACGCACCGGCGACTTTGAAGAGCTTCAATCGGATCGTGTCGACTTGCGCCTGGGCCAAGTCCGTGCAGAATCGATCGACACAGGCCAGGTGCTCGCGACGCAAGGTTTCCACCAACACATAAGCGAAGCTGGAAAGGAGCAGCCGGAACTGATTCGCCAGGAAGTCCTGGCAGCTCGTCCAGTCAGCGAACAGCATCAGTTGCTGTTCTTTAATTCGATTTTCCATCTCACCTCGCTGCACGTACACATCGTCGTACAACGACTGGGGCGTTCCCGAGAGATTGGTGACCACGAAGCGTGTATTCGGCCCGGCCGGGAGTCGTTCCGCTTTCATCAACACGCGTCGCTCCAGGATCTTGTTGCCGGCCACCCCCAGAATGTATGAGACGTCGTGTTTATCGCACCATCGCATCAATCGCCAACGGCAGAACCCGCTGTCAGCGCGGAGGGTAATCTTCACCTCGGGCCAGCGGTTCCGAATTGCAGTGACAAGCAGTTTAGTGATGGCGCGGGAATGCTTGGCACCGTCAATATTGCTCGGCCGCAGATAAGCACACAACAATTGATCACCGCAGAAGACGTACAAGGGCAAAAAGCAGTAGCTCTGGTAATAGCCATGAAAGAACCGCTTCTCCTGATTGCCGTGGACACGGTCTGCAGCGCCGGGTCCGTACGCATGGTCTGTTGATCGTTCAGATCTTCATAGCCCAGAGCCAGCGAGATCACTCGCTGGGCCAGCATGGCACGCTGGTCGTGAATGGTGTAGCGAGGATCCCGCGGATCGGGGATCGCCTCGTTCATGGCGTCCAGGAGCCCGCTGCGCCGATCGACCTCCCGCAACAACAAGGCGGTGCGCATCCGAGGTCAGCCGACCTCCCAGGAAATCGGCCACGACTTGCCGCCGTCCCAACGGTGTGAAATCGACGGTCGCTGTGATACACTCTGTCATGCTGGCGGGACCTCGGTTTTGGTATGAGGATGTCGTGCAAAACACTGTCATACCCGAGTCGCGGCCCGCTAGCAACTTCTATTTGTCCATCGGCGGATGAATTTTCCGGGCTAGAAACAGCCCGTCTGGATTCGATTTGAGCCCGCGCTGCCGCCGTGCCTTAAAACTTGGGCTCTTCGGCAGAATCTGTGAGTAGTTTCTGACTCTCTTGGTCGGCCAAGGTTATCTAGCTCGGCGATTCTGGCGAGTTGCGAGCTGGCAAGCCGCCGGATTTTCTCGTAGCGAGTTGAGGAGATGTCGTAAGGGAGAGACAACGTACCGGCTCGTCGCTCCCTCCGGCTCGAGCTCCAGGAATGGGGCGGCTGCAGTTCCTGTGCGCCGTCCCTCTGCCTCTGCCATCGATCGCTCGCCACCTGGGCCCCGCCAAAGTCGTGGGGCTGGTTGGCCGGCAGGTGATGGCAACTTGATTGCCCCACCGACTTTGGGGGGCCTCCCGGTTTTGGCGAAGCGACCGACGGCGACGGCGACGGGAATGGGGCAGGAAGTGCGGAGCCAGCCCCTTGTGCGAAAGAAGACAGCAAGGATCCCCACTCGTGACAAGCGGTCGCCTTCCGGCGGCATTTGTGGGCATAACGGGATGAACAGGCTGACCGTCCGCAAGTTCCGTCTCACGGCGAGTGGTCGAGCCCCGTTTCACCTTCCCGTCACCGTCGCCGTCCGTCGCTTCGCCCGAAAGCCGCAGGTCCCCCACAGTCTGTGGGCGAGCCGAACGGCAAGGATTTCAGAATAGACCTCACCGAGCCCACGACTGTGGCGGGGCCAGAGGCAGGGCGAGTGACGACGGTCGACGAAGGGAAGGGGAAAGCGGGGCCGCCCCCGTGCCACACCTTTCCGGAGCCCGAACCTGACAGAGCGCGCCGTCTCTAAAGCAATCGCCACTCAACGGGTACTGAACACAGGTTCCTGCAATTTCACCCACAAATTCTGCTGAAGAGCCTTAATTTCCAGATGGCAGCTGACTCAAGGTTGTCGACATATTCCATGGCGCGATGACGCTATCGGACTGCCTCGCTCGCCAACTTCATGGTCTCGGCGAGAAACTCTGGCGACACCGTCCTTTCACCGTGCTCACTGGCCAATCCCTTTTCCAGCCACTGGCGCGCGGACTCAGTGTCGCCCAAATGCTGACAGGCCAAGGCCAGCCAGAGAAAGTCGAACGCTTCTCCGCCATCGAGCAACGGAAGCGCGGCCTCCATTGAGCCGCGGGCGGCTGACCATTCCCCATTCGCACACTCCGCAACTCCCAGCCAGCGCAAGTACTCTCCGTCATCTGTCCTGGGGTATTCCCGTAGCAGCTTCAGGGCCAAGCTGGGGTTCCGGCACGCCAACACTGGACATGATAGATAAAGCTCAGCGAGAATATCGCAGCCTTTTGGCAGCTGCGCATGCTGGATCGCCTGCTGATAATACCGATTAGCTTCGTCGGTACGCCCGCTTAGCCAAGCCACTCGGCCGAGCACGCGATTTGTCTGAGAGGCAACTCCTTCTTTCTTCGCCTCCTTCGGAGGATTTATCAAGAAATCAGACACCTGGCTGGCAACCTCGTTTGCTTCGTCTATCCGCCCCATATCTAGCCAGGTCTCCATCAGCTCAAGGCGTGCACGGTTCACCACTTGATCGGGCCAAGTTCCGCTGGGAAACGTTGAGGCAAGCGCCGTCAATCGTTCGATCACATCCACCAAAATTGTCGCTGCCTGCTCTGCGTCTCGCTGGCTTCGCCTAGCCCTGCCGAGCGAGACGAGATATTCTCCGTAGGCGATCTGATACCGCGCCTGATCTTGCGTAAAGTCGGGAACGGTCTGACTAGTGGCCAGTGTTTCATGCAACAGTGTTTCGGCGATTTCAAATCGATGGCGCCGCAGATGCATTTCACAGAGCATCCCCTTGAAGAACTGCCAATTGGCCCGATATTCATGATTGTCCGGAACTCTGGTGGAAATTTCGCGGCATTCACGCTCAGAGAGCATCAGCAGTTGTTCAGCATCGGATAATTCGCCGGCAACAAACAGCACGTACCCCAGAAAGCCGCGATTCGCTCCACGCTGGAACCGATAGAAATGATTATCCGGGGCGGCCAGGACCAGCTCATCGAGAATCACAGCACTCTTCCTGATCGGCTCAGTCTCCCATTCGGTCCATCCATCCAAGGTCAGTGACCAAGCCAATTCAGACCGGCATTCAAGATGCTCTGGATGTGCCTCAATCAGCGGCGTCAGCACCTCGACGGCTCGCTGATAAAGCTGACTTCCGTCCAATCCATCGAATCGAAATTTGATAACACGACCTAAACGATTGAACGCCCCAGCCACTTCCAGCCGAGATTGAACGTCATCCTCTGCCGCATGTTTCAGCAGCGTCTCGTAACGCTCTACGGTATCGTCCAACAGCTGCTTCTGGACGTCGTCGACGCCCGGCAGATTCTCCAGCGTCTCGACAGTCTTAGTCAGCGTATTGGTGAGCAGCGATTGGAGTTCACCTCGTAACTGATCGGCTTGCCGACGTGATTGATCCGCATCCGACCTGGCAATGGACTCAAACCGTGCAATTCTGGCGTAACGAATCGATTGAACCAGCGCTAGAGTTGACAACAAGCTCAATGCCACTACGACCCCACCCACAAGTGCCGAAATCCCCGGATTCCTCCGGACTAATCGTTGCAGCTGAACAATGGCATTTGCCCGTCTCGCTACAATTGGCCGATTGTCGGCGAAGCGGCGCAAGTCCAGGGCCAGCTCCCCTGCCGATCCATAACGCTCGTCCGGCACCCGCGAGGTTGCCTTCAAAATGATCGTCTCCAGATCATGCGGAATTCTCGAGTCATGTTTTCGTGGAGCGACAGGCCGGCCAAACTGCAACTGGTGAAGTATCTGCTGTCGGTCTTCGCCTTCAATCAGGGGATGACAAGTGACCAGCTCGTATAACGTCGCCCCCAGTGAATAGACGTCGGTACGATGATCCACGAACTGTCCCTCGACCTGTTCAGGACTCATGTATCTCAGGGTCCCCAAAATATCACCGGTCATGGTGACACTTGGGTCACCTTGCACGTGAGCCAGACCAAAGTCGGCGATCCATGGTTTGCCTTGACCATCAATCAGTAAGTTCGACGGTTTCACGTCGCGGTGAATCACTCCAATGGTGTGGGCAAACTGAAGACCTTCAGCCACGTGTGCAGCGACGATGGCCGCTTGCCGGAAGAAGGCGTTGTCAAAGGTCGACAGCCCGGTCGCCGTCGGATTCGGCACAGTTCGACGAGTCTCCGCGTCGCCGACAGCCCCAGCCTGCTCGAAGCCATCCGTCGAAGGGCCCGTCGTATCGCCCGACCTGTCGCGATTCTGGCGAGCCCGCTGTCGAATCAATTGAGCGACCGTCGGACCGACAATCAGCTCCATGGCGTAGAAGTGGATACCTCGGTCGCATCCGACGCAGTAGACATTGACGATATTCGAATGCCTGAGGCTGGCCGTCGCCTGCGCCTCTTGCTGAAATCGCTGCAGACGGCGGGGCTCGAGCAACGCCACGAAGGGGAGGACCTTCAGGGCTACGCGCCGCCCCAGCGAATTCTGGACGGCCTCGTAGACAATTCCCATCCCTCCCCGCCCCAGCTCTCTGACGATGCGGAAATCGCCCAGCACGCCCAGTGCGCCAACGGACTCATCCGCGCTGTGCGCTACCAGTGAGGACCATTCCTGCGGCCAATCGGCGAGAAAATCGAGACCGTCGCAACATGCGTTCAGTTCTTCGCCCAGCTCCGGATAATCGTTCACCAGAGCCGATCGCAGCTCACGACGTTCCAGAGGAGACGCCAAGCGATACATTTCGAGCCGCAGCGAGATGGAGGGGTCGTCAATCGCGCTGCGAGGGCTGGCAGAATGGTTCACTGCAGGGGCTCCATGGCACGCTTCAATTCGGCCAGCCCGCGCACCCACAACTTGCGGACGGCCTCCGCTGATCGCCCCATCAACTGCCCCACATCATGATACGTGAGCCCGCGGATATGATGCAACAAAATTACCGTGCGATAGTCCTCCGGAAGATCTTCGATCGCACTCGCCAGCCGCAACGCCCGTTCATGCCGCCAAACGGCTTCGCGAGGGTCCGACCCAGAGTCCTGAAAAGCGGTCGATAATGCCATCGACGAACTTTCCAGGTCGCGACGCATGGAGGCCTCCAGCCCCACGTCGCGCCGTTCGGCAAAATGATGACGCATCGCTAAAGCGAGTCGGGATGCCAGAATCGCCTGTATCCAAGACACCAGCTCGCCTTCGGTTTGCCCCCGAAAATCGTCAAACCTCTCGTACGCCCGCAGCAACGTCTCCTGAACCAGGTCCGACGCGTCAACCCGAAGACTTAACGGACTCTTAAGCTGCAATCGAACAAGCGTTTTCAATAGCTTGCGGTAGCGGTCGAATAGCTCTCCCTGAGCTTCCTCATTACCGGCCTGCGCAGCCCTCAGCAGTTCGACAAATCGGGTCTCGTCGTCGGCCACGATACGCACCCCCTGGGATCACCCTAGAGTACCATATCGTCGACGAAGTCAACGCGATCTCTCGCCCCAAGTCGACAAGCTGCTGGCTTCCACCAATTCATCATTGTTCCCGCCCGGTTAACAGCTTGCGGTCAGGCAGACGACGGCGCCAGGCTGGTAACAAAAGAAATGCCCCCACCACCAAGGATGAAGAGGGCTCGGGTACGACTGCCACAGAACGGAATGCCGTCGCCACTTTCGTCGTGCTGCTACCGGCGAATATCCCCACACGTCCCTCAACGTTCTGCAGTGAACTGGGCAATGTAACAGAAATTTGCGGCGCCGGTTCAACCGTGCCGTCCAGCCACGCCGTGACGGTCGCCTTCGCTCCTTGAACCCGCAGCCGCAGGTGGACGTCACCCTGATACTGATCAAACGACAACGTCTTTAGGCCCAGATTCGTTGTGACGTCATCCGTGATCATGTTCATCCCAAGCTCTTTGAGATCGCTGCGGATGTAGCCCGACAGCCCAATGCCGCTGGTCCCAGAGGTGAAAAAGGTATCCAGAGCACCAACTCCGAATACCGACAGACTCGAACTCTGGGCCCGAGCTATGGCGTGAATGTCGACGTCATGGTAGAGCCGATCCTCGACGACCACGTCCGTCTCATAATACTGCACAAAACCCGGAATCAACGTATTCCCTGGGGTAATCACCAGGTCGCCGTTGATCGATTGAACTGTGCCGTCGTCAAACGGAGCCGGATAACGAGACCAAGTGACAGGGTTACCGTCCTGATGGTTAAGGTCCTCAAAGGTGTCCACGAAGGGCGCACCGGCCAACACGGCCTTCCCGCCGTAAATCGTCAAGAAGACTCCCATCACCAGGGCCGCTCGGGCCCATACCTGTTGTCGCATCTCTCCCCCCCCAATCAAGGCTGCTCAACCAAGATACCACGACGCCCTGAGTCGAATCGGTCCGAAGATCGGATGACTCCCCTGGTTGAAAGACTGCGGTTCAGGAGAGAACCGGACGCGGTTTACCAAAAAAACTTGGAGGCTGCCAATCGGCCGGCCCTCCACGTGCCCACGGCTCGCCCGACCTTGGCCCGAAATTCTTCGAATCGAAAAAAGTTTCGTTACCTGAACATCCTTTTCCGGCCAGCAGGGATTGGGGTGGTGCGTGGAACAGGACCGCCCGGCTACGGATCAAGGGGAACAGAGAGGAGAGAGGCACATGCGACGGACAGGACAGACTTTCGGGATGGTGGTGGCGGGGATGGTCGGAGCGATGGGGGTGCTGGGGCTGCTGAGTGTGGGAACGTCAGCAGCTTACGGCCAATGCAATCGCGGAGGGGGGGGTGGACGATCAGCTGGGGGTTCGATGAGCCCCATGGCGATGCAGAACGGGATTTCCGGGAGTGCTCAAGGGCTGTACAACCCGTTGATGACCAGCCCGATGGCCAACTACATGGCCATGCAGTACCAATCCCAGCTCGCTCGCCAGCAGGCTCTGATCTGGCAGAACCAGCAGCGGATGCAGCAGCTGGCCGCCCTGCAGCAGATCCCCGCCACGCCCCCCCGAGAGGCTGCGGCGCTCCCCGACGACGAATCGCTCGGCAATGGCTCCGACAAAGCCGCTCGACGAGCTGAGGCTCGGCAGCGATCGGCGCGCAAGCTGATCGACAGCGGCCAGGCTTCCGAACGGGCTGGCAATCGAGCCTCAGCCGAACGGAACTATCGTCGCGCCCTGCGGATGCTGGCCGACGACTCGGATCTGGCCGACCTCGCCCGCCAACGGCTCGCCCGGCTCTCCGGCCAAGCCGACTACGCGTCGACTCGACTGGCCGCCTCGGAGTAATCGCCGCGGCGACGGCTTGAGTTCATGGCCCAGACGCCATGAATCGGTCGATTTCACTCAATCCGAGCGTCGCCGCTCGACTCGCGTCGAGCGGCAACGCGGCGAGGAGCATGCACCGATGGACGGGTCGCGCGTTCGACGGCGTGCCGGACGAATCCCGGCGCTGTGGCGACTGCTGGCCGAATGGGCTCAGCGCCAACCGGGCTGGATGATCAGCTGTTTCTGCCACTTGGTGGTGCTGCTGATCATGGCCCTGCTCACCCTCCCCACGCTCCGCCACCAGGCACTCCTCGTGTTGACCCTGGCCGGCCCGGAATCCGACGGACTGACCCTGACCTCCACCGGAACATCGATCGCGATCACCAACGAGCCCGACGAGAACGGGCCGGAAATGTCGGAAGATGAACCGATCCAGCCGGTTTCCCTGTCCGAACTCGTGCCCAGCCTGACCCCCGACCTGGACTTGTCGGAGGCTCAAGCGACAGCGAGTCTAGCGGCGGCAATGCCCGTGGCCGCCCATGCGGAACTCGCCACGCTGCTGGGCGCCACCGGTAACGCTGGCTTGTCCGAAGCAATGGACGGCGATGGAACCGGAGTGCTCGACGCGCTCGGTGGCCGAGCGGCTCGACGAGCACTGGCCGGGAAGGCCGGCGCGACGGCCGACAGCGAAGCGGCTGTCGACCGAGCGCTGGCCTACCTGGCAGCTCATCAGAACTATGACGGCAGCTGGAACTATCATCTCGAAGACGGACGCTGTCGAGGCCGATGTGCCAATTCGGGGACCGGGAATCTGGCCGTCAACGGCGCCACTGCCATGGCCCTGCTCCCCTTCCTTGGCGCCGGCCAGACTCACGAACACGGGCAACATGCCGGTGTCATTGAACGCGGCGTGAAGTATCTGCTCGATCACCAAGCCTCCGACGGCAGTTTTCATGAACCTCAGGGGACGATGTATTCCCACGGCCTGGCGACGCTCGCCTTGTGCGAACTCACCGGGATGCTGGGACGTGAATCGGCCTCCGCGGGGACTGGCAACTATCACTTGCGGCGACGGCTCCGCCCCGCAGCTCAGCGAGCTGTCGACTACATTCAGCGGAGTCAGCACCCCGGCGGTGGCTGGCGCTATATGCCCGGTCAGCCTGGTGACACGTCGGTGGTTGGCTGGCAAGCGATGGCGCTGCGCAGCGCGAAGCTGGCCGGGCTGAACGTCTACCCCGAAACCTGGTCACGGCTCGATGCCTTCCTCGATTCGGTCAGTTCGGGAGCCTATCAGGAACAGTACGGATATCAGAATCCCGCTCCGCGGCCAGCGACCACCGCCATCGGACTCCTGTGTCGCATGTACGGCGGATGGGGACGCGAACATCCGGCAATCGTCAACGGAGTCGACTACCTCGGGACGACGGGCCCGTCGAGCAACAACGTCTATTTCGACTACTACGCCACGCTGGTCGTCAATCACTACCAAGGTCCCGTCTGGGAAAAATGGAACGGAGCCTTGCGCGACCATCTCGTGCAGACTCAGGAACTCAAAGGACACTCCGCGGGGAGCTGGTACTTTGAAGATGACTTCGGTTCCGGCATCGGAGGCCGACTCTATGTGACCGCCATGGCGACGATGATCCTGGAAGTCTACTACCGGCAGATGCCCATCTATTCGCTGGAAGCGGTCGCCGAAAAATAATGGCAATCCTCCGAGTGTGTCGCGTGACGAGCCATCCGAACCGAGAACGCTCTTCGGCACCTTCACCTATCGAGCGACTTGATTTCGCGCTGATCTACGCCACCAGCCTGATTGTGCTGGGTGGCTGCATGATGTCGATGATCCGTCGCGTCCGCGGATTGACCGATTGCTTCCGTCCGCAGAGTGGACCGACGACGGATCGCTGAATCATCGAGTGTGATCTGAGTGCAGTGCTATCGATTCGAAGGGGCCGCCGTCGCAACTTCGCGTTGCAGCTGCCGCATCCGGCCCTCGATATCGGTCCCCTGGTAGAAGGCCAGCCGACCGTGAGCACGCACGGTCGCTCCGGGAGGACAATCGGGCAACGACGGATCGCTGTGCAGGCATGGGACCGGAGGGTTCTGCCAGGCGCGATGGAGCGGCTCCCAGGCGGTCAGAATCCAGCGTCGGTCTTCGCCGCTGTCGCCATTGTGTACGGCCACCACGGATTCACGAATCAGCTTATTCGACCCTGTCTGGTCATGGAATCCGGTGGCGGCGGCCAGCATCACACAGACCTGGGCCCGAATATTCGTGACGGTGGCATCCGTGCCATTGCGCAGCCAAAGCTGCATGTCGACCTGATCCCGTTCAGGAGTCGCTGTGGCACCAAACGCCAGGCCGTTCGGTAACTCCCGCGATGATTCCCAGCCGCCGGAAGCCATCGGTCGCCATTCGAGTGGCTGGAGTGCGACGCCCTGCTCCTCCCAGATGGTCCGCACATGGGTATGAGCGAGGTAGGTCAGCCCCAGGTTGGTAAAGATGGCTTCGGGCAAATCGACGACGACATAATCCCGCTCCCGCTGGTCACCGTCCGTCCACGGCAGGAAGACGCTGAGCTTGGTATCGCGCTGAGGTCGCAGTGCGCCGTCCAGAAACCCGCGACGCGGATGTCGGCCGCCCGGGTAGGGAAGCAGCCGCAGTGGCGCGACGGCGTCGCGTTGGGGTCGCCGATTATGAGCCAAGTCGTCGCTGGCCAGCATCGCGTCGAGTGTTTCGGGGGGCACGTCCAGAGCCTCCAGGATTTCATCGCGCGAGTAACCGTGGTACCAGACCATGTTCTCGAGCCAGCGCTTTTGATCGAGCGAATCTGCGGGCCGCCGAGCGTCGGGGCGTGGCGTCGGGCTGACCGGCAGCTGCTTGAACTTCTCCAACACCCGCTGGTACTCCGCCAAACCCTCGGGCGGCACAATCTCCCGGCTGCGCTGAATCTCGTTGAGCATCCGGTCGACGAGATATTGCTTTTCCACCGGCGTGGGTGCCAACGGTCGTCCTTCGATCGACAGCCACCAGGGAGCGGTGTGGGCAAACCGCAGCCGACCGTCGGGGCGTTCCTCGAAACAGCGAACAGCCAGCCAGCCGCTCGTTTCAACGGTCAACTCCCAATCAACTTCCGTCCGCCAAGCACCGTTGTCGAGCATTCGGCCGGGCCCCATCACAGTGCGCACCGGTCGACCGTTGACGACGACCTCGGCGAAAGCGAGTGGCTGAGCGGTGATGACCTCACCTTGCAGCCTCAGTGCCACCGTCTGATCTTTGACGCGGAACTCATGGCCCGGATCGTGTCCAGCGAGCGTCAACAGCAACCTGGGCCCGGTCGTCACAAACGAACGTCCCTGCGTCAGACCCTGCAGCCATCGCTCGTAGCTGAACGATTCCCCCTCCGGCATCTTGACGTAGACGCGGCTGAATCCGACCGGCACAGGATGGACACCGCTGGCCGTACCGGCCGTAGGGACCAGTCGATAGCCAGCATCCAGCAGGGCGTAGTACATGCTCAGAGTGTAATGCAGCCAGTCGCGTTCGTTCCCGCCCTGCCCACCGTGCGGTGGCTGTCCCAACGGCGTGGCGGGGACATTCCACTTATCGAACGCAAACTCTGTTCGCCAGAGATGATTATTGGCCAGTTCGTAGAGTGTCGCCCCAGTCGCTTCCGGCAACGTCATGGCGAAAGGCCAGTCGAGTTTATCCATATCCAGCAACGCGCCTTCCCGACGAGCTTGATCACCGACCGGTCCCCAAGGCGGGACACTCAGTTCCAGGGGTCTCTGGTGATTCAAGACAAACAGGGCGCCCAACGTGTGCTGCCGTTCGCCCACCGAAAAGATCTCGTACTCGGTATTTCGCGGCCAGATCACGTGCCGGTCGTCGATTTTCAGCAACTCACCGGGGATCTCACCCGACTGATTCTTGTCGCCGGCCGTAGGATTGACGTGGGAATGGGTGACCCAGTAGGTGAGCGGGAGGGCGACATTCAGATCCTCGCTGAGCATCAGCAGCGGGAGTTCATCGAGTGACCGGTGCAGATGCGTCTCGCCGGAATACCAGCCTTGTGCTGAGATATCGGACCAGCGACGCAGTGCGATTTGAACGGCTGGCGCCCCCGCTCGCACGTCGACCTCGACCGTCTCTGGGAAATACTCCTGACCACGTTCCACGGTCAAGCGGTAGCGTCCAGCGGGAATGTCGGCCTGGAAGGGATGAGCCGAAACCGAGGTATGTTTCTCCTGGGATCGGGCGTTGATCCAGTTAGTCTTGTCGTAGCGAATAGCACGGCCTTCTGCCGCCGCCGAATTGACCCAATACGGTTGACCGGCATCGTCCACGAGATAGACACGCGCCTCGATTGGCCGTCTGGTGGCCGCATCGATCACACGAGCTCGCAGGGTTTCAGCCCGGACAACATCGGCGCCGACGAGCATTCCCGAGAGCACGCAAGCCAGCACGAAGATCGGCAGCGCACCACGCGTGGCAGAATCCGACGTGGCGGCCAGGGCCAAGCGTGCGTTCGACGACATGATGTCCGATCGATGGACGCTGGTCGCCGCTGGCGTGTGGCTGGATCGCATCTGGTTCCCCTTGGCCCCTAGTCCGCGGTGCGTTTCGGAATCACCCGCACGGAATTCTACCAGATCTGCTCGAGCCACTGGGGGAGTTGTTCGATGTCGATCCGCCGCGGATTGTTCTGCAACCGCTGTGCATTAACAGACTCAGCCAGCCAGCGGACGTCACGCCGATCGAGCCCCACGTCTCGCAATCTGACCGGAGCCTCCAGCCGTCTCAGCAGGTGGGTGAAGTGGTCGGCAGCATCGTCGGGCGAGCTGGCCCCTAGTGCATCGACAATTTGTTGCATCACTTGCCGCAAATGTTCCGGGCCGCGCGGGTCACTCACTTGATCTTCTGGAGTTTCGGCATTCCACTTAATCAGTGCCGGCATGAACAAGGCAACGGCGATTCCATGAGCGACTCCCCAGCGAGCGGTGAGGGCATACGAAAGGGCGTGTGCCGCCGTGGTCTGCGAAACGCTGATCGCTCGCCCGGCACAATGGGCTCCCCAGGCCATCGCATCTCGCGATTCCACAGTGCCCGACTCGAATGACGTGCCGAGGTGTCTCCAGACAGTCTGAAGTGCGTGCAGGGCTTCAGATCGGGATGCGACCGTCGACCGCACGCTCCACATCGACTCGATCGACTGGCAGAGGGCATCGAGCCCGGCAGCGGCGACCAGTGAGCCGGGCATGTTGTAGGTCCAGGCAGGATCGACGATCGCCACGTGGGGTAGCAGTTCCGGATGAGCGACCGAAAACTTTGCTTCCTGCCGGTAGACGACGGCAAACGGGGTGGCTTCGCTGCCTGAACCGGCCGTCGTCGGCATGGCCAGCATGGGGCGCGGGTCGGGAGCCATATCGGCGTCGACTGGCAGACCGGCGGTCAAATCTTCAATCCACGTCGGCTCGCAGCGAGAAAGCTTGGCCAGATCGATGGCCGATCCGCCGCCCCACCCGAGGAGACAATCTGCATCGGAAGCCAAAAATGCAGCGGCCGAATCGATGGCCGCTGAGTATTCGGGATTGGGGCGGACCTGTTCGCGACGCATGACCTTGACTCGGCGGCCTAGCAGCTGCAGAAACTCGACCCCTAGAGGCAAACGGGCCACCACCGGGTCAACCACGCAGAACATCGACCTTACCGAGTGCTGTTCGAACCACGCGAAAATCGCTTCGCGTTGTCTGAGCAGTTGCTGGATTCGCAACATTTGGCTCAAGTCCTTACATCACCTCGTCCGTGGCCGGACGGCAACTGCTCGACATTCGCCGCTCATAGTGCAGTATGGTCCCGGCCACCAGAATCAGACAGAAGGGGGCGATCCAGACCGCCGCCTGCATGTACAACTCGAGAAAATTGTGGCTGGCAATACCGGAAGTTTTCATCGCCAGGAGGCCAGCGTAGCCGAGATAACCGGCCGAATCGGCGACGTACATGAGATGAGCAAGATTGGTGCGATCGCGAAAGACCGCGATCAGCCTTTCAAACAGAGCGGTGTGGTAGGCGACGTAAGGGAGATAGGCTCCTAAGCCCCCCAGCACCATCAGGTGATAACCGGACAACCATCCGTAACGAAAGCCGATTACCGCGGCCAGCAAACAGCAGAATCCCAGCATCACCGTGAACAGGGCCGTACGAAACGCCCAGCGGTTGTCGACAATCATCACCCCGGCGCCGTTGATTGCGAGCACTCCCATGGTCACCCACAACTCAGATGTCGTAAAGACCGACGGCTGCCCCTGAAAACCCAGGCCATTCCAGATTTCCGGAGCAAAATCGTCCCGAATGCCACGCAACACGGTCAGCAGGACGTAGACAGTGACCAGCAGCAGCAGACCGAAACGATGACGACGGATCACCTTACCCCGTTCGACAGCACCGGCAGGTACTCGCACCGATCGATGCTCCTCGTCGAGCGAATCTGGAGGCGGAACCTGAGTCAACATCCAGACTCCGAGCATCAGCACGGGAGTGAACAACAGCCCGGTCAGTGCCGGCATCCAGTACTCAGAGACGCTTCCGTACAGGATCAGCGATTGCCCGACGGACTTCACCACTCCTGAGGAAATAATGAAGCTGGCACACAACCCGGCGGTCAGCAGCTCCGTCACACGGCGCCCTTCGAGGTACCCCAGAACCAGCCCGAAAATCATCCCCAACGGCAGCCCGTTGATGAACAATGCCAGACAGTTCCAGGGAGCCGGCACCATGGCGAAGAGCACCAGGGCCAGCTGAGCGACGCCCACCAACCCCAGAATCGCCCCAGCCCGTCGCGCTGGGTCCAGTTCCGAAACCCACCGGATGCCGATGAATTTCGAGAGCGTATAACCGGCTAGTTGCGCTACGACCAATGCCGTCTTCTGAGGAACGCCCCAAATCTCCTGGTCATCATACGTCGCCGCCGTGAACGGCTTGCGGTATGCATACATGGAGAAATAGGTGATGAAGGCCGCCGTAGCGCACCACACCGACAATACCACGGCCGACCGATCCGCCAACCAGTATTGTGAACGTGGCGCAGGGTTGTGGATCACAGCCTACTCCCTGTCAGACCGGATCGGTACGCAAAGCTTCCCGAATGTCGCTCAGGAAATCATCCAGCTCGGGTGTGCGCCGATCGGACTCTTTGGCCGTATCGTCCCACCGTCGGACCAGCAGCGCCTCGCGAAAGCCCGGTTCACGCTCGAACTCCGCCAACTCGGCCGGCGACATCTCGCCACCCTGATCAAGAAAACTCTGCAGCGACGTCGGTGAGAGTCGATCACGATACGAGCCATCGACGGTACACAGATATCGTTTGGCAGCCACGTGCAACCGAATCGGATCGGCCACCTCAGCGGGAAACCTCGCTGCGACCCAAACGAACCCGCGATGCTCATGCGCGTCGTCCAGCCCATGCTGCTCAACAACACCCGCCTCGGACTCCGGCAGAAGATGGCCGATGTCGTGCAGCAGAGCGGCCACCACCAGACGGCTCGAAGCGCCCGACTTCCGCGCCAAGCTGGCCGATTGTAGTGCATGCTGCAACTGAGTTACGGCTTCCACGCCATAACGCATCCCGCCCCGCTCCCGAAACAATTCCCGAATCCGCTCGACGGTTGCTTCCGTTCCAGTTGACATTCGTCCCCCGCTCACCTGCTGCTCTTCTGTCTGGACTATCCGACTATTTCCACCTGCACTCGTGAAATCACTTGATCACTCCAGGCAGGATTTCTCCGGCCTGAGGAACGGCGGCTCGATAGTCGGCCCCCAGCAGCGCGGCCACCGTCGCCGCCACTTGGCTCTGTGTCGCTGTCACGCCCTGACGATCACCGGCAGCGGGCGTGTCGGGGCCGAGAACGCCGATCCAGATTTCATCCGAACCGGGAATCGACGTGCTGTGGTTCTTCCAGCCGTCTCCGTCGCGGCCGCGACCGTGATCGACGGTCAGGACCAGCGTCGTCTGGCCGGCGTACTCGGGGAGCGACTGTGCGGTCTGCCAGAGGTCGGCGATCAGTCGATCGCAACGCTGAGTCGCCGCGAGGTACTGATCGTAACGCCCCTCGTGCGCCCAATCACCGGGCTCACCGAGGGCCAGATACAGCAACCGCGGGTGCTTGACCAGAAAGAATTCCCGCGCACCCCAAGCAGTAATCGCATCATATCGGACGCCAGGCCAGGTCCGCGGCAGTTCGCTGGTCAACCGATTGATTTCCACGAGCGTCTGAGGATCACGGGCGACTTCGAGGGGTTGCCAGCCAGCGTTGATCGGGAGCCCCGAACGCTGGTCGTTGATAATCGCCGGGAACGTGTCCCACGACCCGAAGATGGCCACGCGCGGACCGATCTCGGGGCGACGTGATAACCACTCCAGCACCGTGATGTTCGCGTTGGGAATCTTGTCGTTCGACGTCACCCGCTCGTCGGGATAACCACACAGCACTTCCTGATATCCCGGATACGAAAAGTGCTGGTTGTTCAACACCCGCGCCTGACTGCCGCGATCCCGGTTCCCCAGCAACTGGCCGTCGCGAGCGATCACGTCCCACACAAACGGCATCAACGTCCGCCGCCGATCGACAATCTCGCTGCGCCAGAAAGCCTCTTTCGTGGCCGGCACATCCTTGACACCTCCGTCGGATTCCGAAATCAACCGCTCCTCGGCCCCTCGGAATACCTCCTGCCAGCGCAAGCCGTCAATGGTGATGAGGATCACATTCTGAGTCTGCCGATCCGAGACAACCTGGCCGCAGGCCTCAGCTACCCAAGGACTGCCGGACCAACCGGTCGATCCCCAGACGATGGCGGCCAGACATCCCAGCCAGACGCTCCGCAAAATCATGTTGAGTCAACTCCTGGTGATCGGCTAGTTGTTAGATTCAAATTGCCCGTCCGTCGGTTTCTCCTTCGGGAGAGCGGGAGGTGCCTGGGGCGGCACCTGAGGAGGCGGCACGGCCATCGCTCGAACCTGCGCACCATAGGCGACGATCGCCTGGATCAAGTCGACCGGAACGACCGCAGTCGCTTCGAGCCGATCGGCTTTCAGCCGCATGGCCATTCCGATGGGAGGACTGTCGGGAAAGGGTGGTATCATCATGGCGACTGGCGCTGCAAACTTTGAAACCATGTTCCGCGCGAAGGCTAAGGTCCCCTGCGGGCTCAAATAGCCGACCCACGGTGAGTCGCCCGGTAAAAGCTGGGCCGTAGTGACGGTCTGAGGGTCGGCGGCGAGTTCGGGCTGACCGGAACGTGCCGCGGCCAGACCCCGCCGGAGATTTTCAGCGGACGCATAAGCCAGCACGACCGTCTGCGGATCGGCCGCGGCCACATAGATGTGGAGCTTGCCGTCGGGCCCAAAGAGCGACTCCATCGTCTTCTTCATGTCGGGCGCTCCCGGGGTCTGCGGTATATTCATCTGTGACATGTCGGTCGTGATCTTCAGTACAGACTTGCCATCGATCTCTTCATGCCCCGTCTCAAATCGAGCCATGTACGGCACTTTGAGATTGGCCGTCACCCCCTGCATCTTCTGAATCGACTGTTCGTAGGCTTCGAGAAACTTGTCGGCCTGATCGACTTTCATGAGGGCCACCGTGCGACCGTAGATCCCTTCATTGGGCTGTCCCACTCCGAAGACCATCGACATCGACTTCACTCCGCGCATCGCCTCCATACTGCCGCTGATCATCTCCCGATACTGTTCTTCGGACAGACCAGACTCGCCTCCTGCCGCCGGCAATCGCCGCATCACGTTCATCGACATCCCCATCATGGCTTCCATCAAGACCGGCAGCATGGGCCCTTCCACGGCCATCATGTAAGTTCCGCCGGGGAGTCCCGAGAGGGCGGGACGTGTGAGGGCGGGAACGTCCGCCGAAGCCGTGGCCAAGATACTTTCGGGCTTGAGCATGACAAGCTTCTCGATGCCGAGCCCGCGATCGGGATCAACGTTCAAGGCCACACCGACTTGAGCGAACTCGTGTTGCATTCCCCGCACGAGATCCTGATAGACGCCGAGTCCAGCGGCGGTCATCTGCGGGTCCTGCCCGGGTAATCCTTGTCGTTTGATCGCATCGAGACCGTTCCAGGCTGCATCGCCGAGAGCCTGGGTACCCGCCGGGGTCAGCACCAGGCTCAGCTGCTGAGTACCAAGCCACTCGGCCAGCGGCGCCGCGGTCTGACTGATATCGCGTTTCGGGTCGAGCATTCTTTCGAGTGACGCGCGATGTTCAGGGCGGGCCAGCGCCAGATAGGCTCCTCGCCGAGCCGCCAGCATCGACGCTCCACGCAGTTTCACCTGTGCGACTTTGGCCGCGGCGTCATCGGGCTGCAGCTGAGCGATGACTTGGCCGTAGTCTTCGACAGGAACGAGCATCACTGTGTGCAGGTCGGGAGGCTGCTGGCCGCCACGAGGGACCAGCAGGCCGACGACTACCAGACTGCCATGGTCGGCGACTCCTTTGTCCAGCCCGGCCTGAGCTTTGATGACCATCAGTGGGCTCGGGAGAGGCGTGGAGAGTTTGGCGGCCAAGGCTTCAATCTGGCCGCTGGTGGCGGCCAGGTCGTTCACCACCACAAACCCCGCAGCATCGTCGGGAATGATCTTCAGCAGTTCGGCTACCTGAGCGTCTGCCGGCACACTGCCCCATCCGATACCCAGGAATGCGACACCCAAGATCAACGCGCGCCACATACGACACCTCATCCGCTCGAGAGTACAAAACACCGCGAAAGTCGCCTTATTGTAGAGCAGCGGTCGGCAGGTTGCACAAGGGAGGGAGAGAATTGGTGCCCACCAGGGGACGGGTCGGCGTCAATTCTTCATTTGGCGGTCATCGGGCGTTTATATCCGGACGCACAATCGTCGACATCTGGCGCGGTCGCGGGGCCCGCCAGGATTGTGGCCAACTCAAGGAAACCAGTGATGATTGCCTGCCACCTGAAACT
The DNA here is from genome assembly GCA_046349895.1 of Pirellulales bacterium. Lineage (GTDB taxonomy): Bacteria > Planctomycetota > Planctomycetia > Pirellulales > Pirellulaceae > JAXMBJ01. The sequence goes on from JAXMBJ010000006.1 coordinate 1,308,514, forward strand.
TGTCGGCAACGCCGAACCGCTCGGTGAAGACCAACGGATCCTCCGGCGTCCGTTACCACCCCCTACCACCGCTCAGCCCGGCTCGCGGGCCAAGATTGCCGTGCTCACCGCTCGCGTGGCGCTCGGCATGGAACTCCACCACCCTCATGACGCCCAGCATGTGCCGGCCGTCGCGAGTCCGGAAATACCGTGGTTGCGGCTGCAGCTGGTCCCGCGTCCCGCCAAGGTTGACGACTGAGCAGCCCGAGGGCTGCGCGGCGGCCGCCACGAACGACCGCCGCGCGAGTTGGCTGAAGGACTTACAGGCTGAAGAATCTACACGCCGACGAGGTGTTCAAGTTCGCGAGCGAGTCGTTGTCGAGCGACGTGGAGGCGTCGTTTGATGGTCCCCACCGGCGCGTCAAACTCGGCGCTCATTTCGTTCAGCGACTGGCCGCGGACATAGAACGCCTCTAAGGTGTCGCGGTCGAGTGACCGGAGACGCTTGAGCCCATCGCGAACGCCCTGAGCCTGTTCGCCGGCCACGGCGGCGGCCGCCGGAGTCCGTCGATCGATGCAGGTCGACTCCAGCGTCTGCGGTTCGGTGGCCAGCATCGGCGCTCGGCGCACGGCTCGATTGATCGCCATGCGCACCGTGATCGACCGGATCCAGCCGGCGAAGCATTCGGGAGCCCGCAGCTGATCCAGCTTCTGCATCGCCTGAATAAACACCTCCTGGCTCAACTCCTGAGCCTCGGCGAGATTGCCGAGTCTTCGGAGGGCCAGCGCGATGATGGTCGGTCGGAAACGGAGGAAAAGTTCGCCCAGCGCTTGCCGGTCGCCTGATTGGGCGGCCAACACCAGCTCTCCAGTGGAGGGCGCGGAATCGATCGAAGTGTCCATGATCGGGATCTCTCGTCGGGAACCGGCCTGGCCACGGCGGAAGCCGCGAAGGGCATTCCGAGCGCGGATGGCGTCGGCCGGATCGGTAATTGGGGAGGTGAAGAACTAGGCCCGCGTCGTCTCAGTGTTCTGCTCGACGACGCTCGGCCCTCAGCTGCGACTTGACGTTACGCTCGTTACTTCGCTGCGTTTCGTCGCTACCGTCGGTACTCGATACGTCCGATGGACTACCGGTACCTCGCGCTGGCCCACATGCATCGTGGCTAGCGCGTGGTGGCGCAGTCTGCCCCAACAACGCTTCATGGCGCACGAGCGCGGCAGGTCTGCCAGGGCGACCAGCAGCGTTGCGTTGGCGCAGCGATCACGGCGAATGCTCGAGATCTGTGCGATACGGCTGTCTGCTTGGCGATCCATGACATCACTCCCCGCGCCCATGGCGCTGACGAGAAAAACTAAAATCATCCCCTTCGACGGAGACCGGGAACTACTCACCTTATCGGCGTTTCCCGGCCGTGGGACGGACAGGTTCTGTCAGTCCCGACCAGTCCCAGGCGACCAACGCCTGACGAACTGGACACATGTCAATCTACCGCACGGGCCCCCTCGTGTCCAAGGGAACTCAGAGGACCATCGGCCGACCGACCCAGCTAAGACAGCAGTCGTCGGCCGAAGGTTCGCACAGGCTGGAAAAATTCGCTGGGAAACTTTTCCCTGTTCCCGACGTCCCGGGAACACTCCCCGTTCGGGGGCTGGGACACTAGAAGATACCACCGCCACCACCGATCCCACCGCCACCACCCAGGCCGCCACCACCCAAGCCACCGCCGCCCAGGCCACCACCACCCAGACCACCGCCACCCACACCACCGCCGCCGGACTGGCCGATCTGGGTGATGCTGAAGGTCTGGATTTCCGGGTTGGTGATGTTGGTAAACGACGCTGAAATCCGGACATAGCGGCGGTCGGCCGACACCACGGCCTGCGACGTCAAGGTCGGACCGTCGAGCAACTGGCCGATGACCGGATAGTAGCCGACACCCCGATTCCGCATCCGAGCCAAGGCGCCCGGATTGGCGGCCAACAACATTTCGGTCCGATTCTCGGCTCGCGACAACAGATAGTCGCTCATGGCCTCAGGATCCGACATCGAATTGACCTGCTGAGCGAGAATGGCCCGATTCTGCTGAATCTGTTTGATCGCCGAATTGGCCACCAGATGTTCGTCGAGCGATTCCTGGCGACGGCCCTTGTCGAGGTCAAACAGCACCAGAGCGTCCTTGTCGGTCAGCGGATACTCTTCCTTCACGTACGTGGCTTCGTCCGAGCCATAGTGCCGCACCAGCTCCACGGTGACTTTGCCACCGGTGACCTCACCCCAGACACGGCGGACCAGCAGCTTGTATTGACCGCTGAAGCCTTCACCACAGACATAGTACTCAGACACGCCTTCCGTCTTCTGTTGCTGCGGCAAAGCGGCTTCGTCACCCAGATAGGTACCGCCACCGGTTGTGCGGAAATTCTGCAGCGAACAGATCGATCCCGACGGCTCCTGCACCAGCAGATCGACGTCGGCGTCACCCGTCCAGCTGACGCGAACGACGCAGTCCCGCACCAAGGCTTCCTTCAAATCGGCTCGTAACTTGGCTGCCTGCTCCGCCTTACCGTCCCGCTCCATGTCGGCCAAAGCCACCTGCGCCGAACGGATGGCCTGCATGGCCACTTCCTTCGATTCGCCCGGCCATGACTGATGGAGAATCTTCACGCAGATCTCGCCAATCGCTTCGGGATCCTTCAATCGTCGCGCCGAACTCAAAGCATGCACGTAAGGCTCAACCGCCAACGGCTGGATTTCGATCAGCTGCTTGAATAGCGGATAGGCTTGGCGATCCAGTCCCAAGCTGCTGAGGTAGGTCGCCGTCATCAGGACCTCGTCCCAGTTGTCGGCCAGGTCGAGCCCGGACAGGAGGGCGCGCCCCAGCTTTTCCGGAGACTTGCCAGACGCCTGATAGGCCAGCGCCAGACCGTCATACATCCAGGCCTGCGGATGCCCGGTGGCCAGCGTCGCTTCAATCAGCTCCGCTGCCTCGTCAAACTTCCGTCCGTTCATCAGCTGCGATACCGTGGCCCGCACCGAATCGTCCGACACATCCTGCTGGGCCGCGAGGAAGTCGTACCACGACTGCTCCCCCCGATTCAGCACCTTCGCCGACACCGCTTTTTCACCGGCGGCCTTGCCTGCAGACGCCGGCTTCGCAGTAGCGGCCGGCTTCGCAGTAGCGGCCGGCTTCGCAGTAGCGGCCGGCTTCGCAGCACCAGCTGGCTGCGCGGTGGCGTCTGGCTGAGTCGCACGACGGGGCGCGTCGGGTACGTCGAACATACCCATGCCGCCGCCCATACCGCCCATGCCGCCCATACCACCCATGCCCATACCGCCCATGCCGCCCATGCCGCCCATGCCACCCATGCCGCCCATACCCATGCCGCCCATGCCGCCGCCCATGCCCATACCGCCCATGCCGCCGCCCATGCCCATGCCCATGCCCATGCCCATACCGCCCATACCACCGCCGAGCGACATGTGGGCGCCTGGGGAGATCACGAGGTCGCCGACCGGGTAGACCTTGGTCAGCTGGTTGTACTGGGCTTCGTCGGCCGAGGTGATCTGCAGCACTTCGTCCTTGACGATGTAGGTCAGGTCGAGGTTCCGCAGCATGATGCGCAGGGCCGACCGGAGCGTGATACCGCTGAGGTTCACAGTCACCGGCGTTTCGGTCGTCACGCTGAGGTCTTCCAGGGCCTTTTCGTCGAGAGCGACCTGGATGCCATTGTGGTACTCCTTCAGGTAACTCAACACGTCACCCAGGGGTGCGTCATTGAAGTTGAGCTCGGTGGGTCGGTCGAGTTCCTCGTAGATCCGTTTCTCAGCCGCGTTCGGGTTGGCCAGATCGACGGCCTTGTACTTCTCGCGGGCTTCGGTCAGTTCACGCCACCGTTCGGCCGGCGGATACACAATCGGCTGACTGTCATCAAACGGCGTGGCCGAGGTATCGACCGAGTAGAGCACGTCGAGGACCTTCTGCTGCCGGAGTCGCATCAAGTCCACCGACCGCTGATAGTTGGCCTGCAGTTCCGACTTGTCGTAGGCCACCACCGACACGACTTCGTTCGGGGCGACGTTCAACAATTCACGAGCCGTCTCGCGAGCATCGGCGAATCGGCGTTCTTCGACCAGAGCGTTGTACCGATCCAGCAATTGCTTGATCAGCTCCTCACGCCGCGTGGCCGCGTCGAGCAGACGGATCTGTTCTTCGGCTGCCGCTCGATTGGCCCGAGCCGCCTGCTGACGTTGTTCGAAAATAATCCGTTGACGCGACGATTGCCGCAGCCCCATTTCGATACGATCGAGCAGGGTGCGGCGGACATCCGAGTCCACGTTCGGAGCCCGCTGAACGGACTCGCGAATCTCCTTCAGCTCCAGAATCACCGATTCCGGATCATCGCGCATCCGGTTGCGGGCATCGGTCAGTGCCTGCGTGACTTCGGTCCGCAGCACTTCGGTGTTGAGTTTCGTCTCACGTTCGGCGTCGACGATCAGATTTCGTGAATCGTCTTCGACAAACGGATTAGCCGGCATGGCTTCCACGGCCGGAGCGGGGCCCAGTTGCAAGGGTTCGTCAATCGGCAGTTCTCGACTGGCAGGGGCCGGCGCGGGAACGGCGGCTGCCGGAGGCTGGTTCCGAGGACTGGGAGGAGGAGGCGCTACCGGCTGACGAGCCGGTGCCGGCTGGGTATCGACTTCACCCACACCCTCCACCGCCGGAGTCTCATCGAAACCTTCCAGCTGGACAAAGTGGGTCCGCCACGACTGCGTCGACCGAGCATCGCTGGTCTCCGCTCCGTCGGCAGCCGGCTTCCCGGTCGCTGATGGAGCTACCTGAGTTGGCTGAGTTGATTGAGCACCTTCGCGGCGGACTCGGGCCACGGCGTCGCGCAGCGCCACCGCTTCGGGATTCGACGGATCGCGTCGCAGGGCTTCACCCACCAACTGCTCAGCACTCGCCGGATCACCGCTGACCAGGGCCTGGCGGCCGAGCTCCAGTAGTTCCTGAGCTGAGGCCAGCAGGATGCGCTGAGTCTCTTTCAGCCCCTTCATGCCGATCGTCGGCATCTGCATCCCCTGCGATGGCTTGGCCATGGCGACCAACCGCGGCAGACCCACCAGATCGTCCTGGACGTTCTGCACGGTCCATTCCACAGGAGCCTGAGTCGCCTGTTCGGCGTGCACCAGTTTCCATTCGGCCGAGCCGGCTGGCTTTTCGGCCAGAGCGCCCATCACAATCGACTCGCGATCGGCTCGCAGCGGCGGGACCGACTTCGGATAGTATTCGGCAAAGACGCCCGACAAGTCCGCACCTTCGACCCAGGCCACGGGGACAGAGAGGGCATGAGCCAATTCAGCTCCGGCCTGCTGCCCATCGGTCTGCGGTCCATCAATGAAGATGGCTCCCCCCGTCAAGTTGGCCAGACACGCCAGACAGCTCACATCGCGCCGCGAACCAATCGAGTAGCTCGACACGACAACTCGCTCAGCCACCAGCTTTTCAGCCAGCGAAGCCAGCTCGTCCTGCGAAATCATATTCGCTCGGCTTTCACCATCGCCGATGATCACCACATGACGACCACTCACCGGCACACCGGCGAATCGCTCACAAGCCGCTTTCAATCCCGACACCAGGTCCGTGGCACCGAGCGGAGCGCGTCGCTGCAGCCGATCAACGGCCAGCGTCCACTGACTCGAACCACTCGCACAGAACTGCTCAGTCAACGGCTCCGCCTGCACATCGAAGGCCATCAGGAACAACTGATCGTCGGCCGATACTCCCTCAGCCAACGCCTTCACACAGGCAATTGCGTCGCGGCGATACAGATTGATCTGACTGGCCGACGTGTCGACCAGCACCAGCACGTGGCGAGCCGTCACCGGCTGCTCTCGCCAAGCTTGCGAATCCAACTGCAACGACAAAGCGCCAAAACGCGACGCATCGTGCTCGTACGTCAACAATTCACCATGCACCAAGCTGCTCGACACTCGCTCTTCAGCCCCACGCCCCCATGGCGCAAAGCAGCACAACAGTGCCAACGAGCCCCAAGTGACCGCCCAGTGTTTTGCCATCGCAGGTATGCTCCCTTCATCGTTCCATCTGACGATCATCCGCCGACGTCTGTCAGCCGCGGACCCCCTCGGCGCAGACGGATCATCATCGAGCCGAAAAGATTTGCCCCGATAAGTTCTGTTCCTACCCGAATCAAGTTTATTTTCCCGTCAACCAAATCGCTACCAAGAAAAACACTGTTCAGATCCATTTTTCCCGCCCCAGACTAACACACCACCCAAAAGCGGGGCTCCGATCCACTTCGGCCCGACCGGGTAGCCCCGGCTGAGCGAACGGTTTGGGGCCGGGACGCGGGGCCTGTCGGGACGCGGGGCCGGCGAGGCTCCTGGGTGGCGCGGAAGAGAGGGAAAGGGTAGCGTGCGGGGCGGCCGGGCCGGTGGTATGATCAGCGGAAACAGCCTTCAATCAGATTCAACAGACGCTCAGGAGAGACGATTCATGCAGCCAAATTTCGATCGACGGGCATTTCATCGAGGCGCACTGACGGCGGCGGCCACTTGGCCCTGGATGGGACTCGCCTCATCCGCCGTGTTGGCCCAATCGGCGGCCGAACCGCTCTATAAGATCTCACTGGCCGAATGGTCCCTGCACCGGACGCTTTTCGACGGCAAGCTCGATGCGCTCGATTTCGCCCCGGTCGCCAAGAAGGACTACGGGATCGACGCCGTGGAGCACGTGAATCAGTTCTTCAAGGACAAGGCTCAGGACCAGAAGTATCTGGCCGAGCTGAAGAAGCGGGCCGATGACGCCGGGGTCCAGAGCCTGTTGATCATGTGCGATGGCGAAGGCAAGCTGGGTGACCCGAGCCTCAAGGGGCGACATCAGGCTGTAGAAAATCACTTCAAGTGGGTTGAAGCGGCCAAGTTCCTCGGCTGCCATTCGATTCGTGTCAACGCGGCCAGCGACGGGTCGTACGACGATCAGATTCACCGCGCGGCGGACGGACTGCGAGCGTTGACCGAATTCGCCGACCCGCTGGGGATCAACGTGATCGTGGAGAACCACGGCGGTCTCTCATCCAATGGCCAGTGGCTGGCGGCGGTCATCGCCAAGGTCGACCACTCCCGCTGCGGAACGCTCCCCGACTTCGGCAATTTCGTGATCGGCCCCGATAACGTCTACAACCGATACAAGGGCGTCCTGGAACTGCTCCCCTATGCCAAAGCAGTCAGTGCCAAGAGCCACGACTTCAACGCTCAAGGGGACGAGATCCACACGGACTACTATCGCATGATGCAGTTCGTCCTCGAGGCCGGCTACCACGGTTACGTGGGGATCGAGTACGAAGGCGACAAGCTTCCTGAAAAAGACGGGATCATCGCCACGCGAAAACTGCTGGAGAAAGTCCGCGATCACCTGGCCAAGCAGGCGTAGCGTCAACAGCAGCCTCTCAGAACCATCCGCTGCCAGAACTCGGCAGCTGGAAGTGAACAAACAGGAGCCGGCTCAGGCAGCCGGCTCCTGTCGTTTATTTCACTCGACTCGACCGATTGAACCGGCAATTAGCCCGCCAGCCGGGAGATGCGATTGTCGGGAAAGGCCCCTTCGGCCGCCGCGACCTGAAAACGGTTTTCCATCAGATAGGCGTCTTCCGGAGAGTCTTCGTAGAAGTCTCTCAGCACCGAGATCGCTCGGAATCCGACGCTGCGGAAGAACAACTGAGCCGGAAGATTGCGTTCCCGCACTTCCAGCAAGATCCGATTGCGGCGATCTGAGGTCAGCTTGCCCATCAGCTTCTGGGCCATCTGAGATCCGACCGACCGGCGACGGAATTCATCATGCACGGCGAAGTTCAGGATGTGGAGTCGTGAGCGGTGGAGTTCATAGATCATGAATCCGACCACTCGCTCGGAATACTCGGCCACCATGCCGATGCAGTTCCGCTGACGCAGACAGCGAATGAAATCTTCCTCGAGCCAGGGAAATTCAAACGCCTGCTTTTCGATCTCCAGCACATCCGCCATATCGCGGCGAATCATCCAACGAATATGCACGCACAGCTTGCTCAGCCCAGCGTTGCTCATCTGGCGTCCTCCCTGCCAGCCCCGACGATTTGAACTTCGTTCGACATCGACACGCTCCTTGTCCACACCGACGCGACAACCGAGCGGGGAGATTAACAGAACGGCCCGTATCTGCCAAGACAAACTCGACGCGATTCGGCCGCCGCAATTGGCACTCGCTAGCCCGAAGAATTGTTCCTCCGACGGAATGATGAACGTTGCTAGCAGGCCCCGATCGGCGCTGGAAAATGCTCGGACCAACACGAGGCGGAGCATTCTGGTCAGATGGGTGATTTTCAATGCAATCCGTTCATTTGGAGGCAGACATTCCCCATCGCTTGGCCAAAGATAAGATCCCGCCAATTCAGCACTTACGAACATCGGGCGGGTCTCGGCGTCAGATCGCTCAGTCGGCGTCCTGGTCTTGATCGAGATCCTTCCGGGGCCAAGAACGTCGCTTGAACCGCATTTTTTCTCACTTGAGTCTATATCGTATACGATATACAATTCAGTGGGAAAACAAGGCGTGTGCGGAGGATGGCCAAAGCGAGGAAGGTTGGGAGTGACGAACCAGGTCGGAAGCCTTTGGTTTGGCTGCACGGTGAGGTCAAGACTCCACCATTCACTGCCGAGGGACGACAGGAAGCGGGAATGCTTCTTCGACTGCTTCAGGAGGGCGAGCGTTTGAGCATGCCTCAGGCGGAACCTTTGCCCGATGTGGGACCACGGTGCGGCGCCCTTCGAGTGCGAGATGCCCAGCACAATTGGCGGATCATGTATCGAATAGACTCCGACGCGATCCTGATCTTGGACGTCTATTCGAAGAAGACACGAATGATACCGGATGAAGTCATCCAAGGCTGTCAGCAGCGATTGAAGCAATACGATGTCGTTGTTAAGGCAGCGAAGAAAAGGTAGCCTCGAGGGGAAGACAAGTTGATGGATGCCAAAAAGCGTAAGGCGATTGAAGCGGCTGGCTGGAATGTTGGTGATGCCGCGGATTTTTTGGAAATGACTGCGGAAGAGCGGCAATTGCTCGATGCGCGCGTCGAACTGGCAAGAGCGATTCGCCTGCAACGCGAAGCAGTCAATATGTCGCAGAAGCAGCTTGGCGAAAAAATGAAAACCAGTCAGCCTCGTGTAGCCAAGATCGAACGAGCTGCATCGGACGTCTCGCTGGATCAATTGGTTCGCGCCCTGACGGCAGCGGGAGGCAAGATCGTCGTTCGATCGGCAAGGAGAAAACCGACAAAGGGCAAGCGGTCGACAACCAAACCAGGCCTCGTCGTGTTGGAAGTGGGGGATTCAAAGTAGAACGTGCTCCCGCCTTGTGGCGGAAACCGTCGAGAGCCACAGAATTGCGCTCGTCGATTCAAGCCGATTCCCAGGGGGCGGCCAATGAATCTGGCAGGGCCAGAAACCCGGCGAAATCACCGGCCGGAGCGACCGCCGCCTGCAGCCGATCGACTTCGGCGCGCGCCGGTTCGCCGACGAGCGCCGACCTTCGCACGATCATCAGCGGGCAGCGGTCGATCTGCGCCACAGCGTCACTCACGCGAGCTTCCGGCACCAGCCACGCGTCGGGACGTGTCGCGTCGGCCTCACCGGGTATTGGCTGGGCCGCCGCGGCCGACCCGTCCGCCAAACGCTCGCTCCAGGGCCCGGCGCTACGGCATCGTCCTGGGCCCTGAGGACGGCGGGCGAATCATCGTGCAACCGACGCGTAGTCAAAGTTAATTGAGTCGTCAAAGGCCAAGAACTTTCGCTAACCTGGTCCACTCACAGAAAGTGGCTCGTCTATCGTCTGCTGTGCCAGCACTTCAGATGTTTATTCTGAGCGACGGCTATGTCACCCCGGATTCGGATTTGGGGGAACCGGCACTTCGTTCCCGCCGATCAGATTTCTGGCTCTTCACCAGAATCCGTGGGCGAAATTGCATGAGCCTATGTTCAGTGGCGAGTGAGTGGAAATTGTTTTTGGGACGGGGCGCTCTGTCAGGTTCGGGCTCCGGAAAGGTGGGGCATTTAGCGTTCCATCCACGGCCGGCCAACCAGCCCCACGACTTTGGCGGGGCCCAGGTGGCGAGCGATCCGATGGCAGAGGCAGAGGGACGGCGCGCAGGGGCTCTCCCCGCCCCCATTCCTGGAGCCCGAGCCCGAGGGATCGACGAGCCGCTAAGCTGTCTCTCGCTGATGACGACGCCTCGACTCGCTACAGGCAAACCCAACGGCGCTCCAGTTCGTAACTCGCCAGAATCACCGAGCGATTCAACGTTGGCCGACTAACAGCTTCAGAATCTGCCCACATTCTGCTGAGGAGCAATTTCTTCGGGCTAGCGAGCGAGCCCCGCATCGGCGATCAGGGGATCAGGGGATCATCAGCGGATAGGACGAGATATCCGGCGAAATCGCCCCAGCGAGCCATGGCCGCCTGCAGGCGGTCGACTTCCGACCGCGCCCCGCCCTGCGGCTGGCGGTCGACAGTTCGCACGATCATCAGGGGACCGTCCCACCCACACGCTACGGCCTCCGCGATGCAAGATTCGGGCACCAGGCCCGCATCGGGGCGTGCCGCGCCCGCCAGCTTCAGCTCGGAACCCGCAACACCGCGGCTGTCGGCCATGTCGCTGGCCGACCAACGGACAATCACCATCAGCTGAGGCCAGCCGCGTCGGACAGCCACACATTGAGCTACGTCGTGGACAACAACACCCACGACGGCCGGATAAATCACCAGTCGGTCAAGGGCGGCAGCCCAATCGGGCCCCGCGGCGATCAGATCACCGATGACGGGGATCCCCCAGGCCGAAGCGGCCTCCAGCAGTTCGGTCTGGCCGGCCCGCACCACCCACGTGCTCCCTGACTGCCGTTGTTCCTCCATCCCCAGTTCGTCTCCGATCACGCTCAGCGACGGCACGAGACCACGCACGACCCAGCGGCGGCCCCCCCAGGCCCACGATCGGGCCCGTGCGGCCAGCAGCCTCAGCCCGACTCGCCGGCGCTCGGCGATCGGCGCCGCACTCCCCTCCGTCTGCAGATCGACCCGCAGTTCGTACCAGGTCGGACTGTCGGGCGACCACGTCGTCGGCTCGGGGACCGTGACCTCCCACCGGCCCCCATCGACGGGCGAAACATGACTGGCAGGCGAAACATGACCGGCGGGCGACGCAGGATTGCCGGGTTGGACTGGAGCGAGCGGCGAGCGGCTCTTGAGGGTCTTGCCTAGCTGACTGATGGGCCCGACCAGCAGGCCGCCGGTGATGCGTTGCCCGCTCGAGGCGTCCGCCCAGACGCTCAGGTGCGCCGACATCGTCGACAGCCGATCGACGGCCACATGCCAGGTCACTCGGCGGACCTCCCGGCGGCCAGCACAGGGCGGAGGAAGCGGGCGGTCAACGATTCTGCGTGTTGCGCCACGTCTTCCGGCGTTCCCGCCACCACCACTTGGCCACCTTCGTCACCAGCTCCTGGACCCAGGTCGATCAAGTAATCGGCCGCCTTGATCAGCTGCAGGTTGTGTTCTACGACGATCAACGAGTGTCCGTGGCTGAGGAGCGCTTCGAAGCAGTCGAGCAGTTTGACCACGTCGGCGAAGTGGAGCCCGGTGGTCGGTTCATCAAGCAGGAACAGGGTCCGCGACCGTCGGGCCGTAGCCAGATAGCTGGCCAGTTTCAGCCGCTGGGCTTCGCCGGCAGAGAGCGTATTGGCGGGCTGACCGAGCTTGAGGTAATCGAGTCCTACGTCGAGCAGGTGTCGGAGGCGGGCCTGGACCTTGGTCTGGCCCCGAAAGAACGAGAAGGCTTCGCGGGCCGTCATATCGAGGACTTCGGCGATGTTGCGCCCACGATAGGTGACTTCGAGGATTTCCTTGCGATAGCGATTCCCTTTGCATTCGCGGCACCGCATGTAGACGTCGGCCATGAACTGCATGTCGATCTGGATATAGCCGTCGCCTTCACACGTGTTGCAGCGACCGCCATCGACATTGAAGCTGAAATGGCCCGCGCCGAAGTTGTGTGTCCGAGCGGTGACCGTTTCGGCAAAGACGTGGCGGATGGCGTCGAAAGCTTTGACGTAGGTAATCGGGATCGAGCGGGGCGAGCGTCCGATGGGCGATTGATCGACCAGCACCACATCATCGATCTGACCGTCCCCAACGACGTTGGTGTAGGGGAGCGGTTTTGGAGCCTCCTTCCGTTTGCGGCGACAGACGGCCGGATAGAGCGTGTCCTCGACCAGCGTACTCTTGCCCGATCCGCTGACGCCCGTGACGACGCACAGCACGCCCAACGGAAACTCCACCGTCAGATCGCGCAGATTGTGGCCACGGGCTCCGGAGAGCTTCAACCAGCCATGCGTCGTGCTGCGCCGCTGAGTCGGCAGCGCGCGGCCGCGACGGCCCGACAGATAGTCTCCAGTAACCGTGTCAGCCGTCTGAATCAGTTCCTCGGGTGTCCCCGTAAAGACGACTTCACCGCCGTGGTCACCCGCCGCCGGCCCGATCTCGACAATATGATCGGCCGCCCGCATCAGCGACTCTTCGTGCTCCACAACAACGACCGTGTTCCCCCGATCGCGGAGGCTGGTGATGGCCTTGAGCAGCCGATCGGTATCGCTGGGATGGAGCCCGACGGAGGGTTCGTCGAGGACATACAGCATGTTGACGAGACTCGAGCCGAGGGCGGCCGTCAGCGCGACCCGCTGCGCTTCGCCGCCGCTGAGCGTACGCAGCATGCGGCTGAGCGACAGATAGCCCAGCCCGACCGAATCGAGATAGGCGAGTCGAGCGTTGACTTGTTCCAGCATCGTGCGGGCAATCTGACACTGGTGATCGTTCAGCGGCAGCTGGCGGAAAAACTCTCGGACGGCGGAAATCTTCAGATCCGAGAGTTCGGCCAGATTCAAGCCACCGATCCGTCGAGCCAGAGCCTCCTGTCGCAAACGCGAGCCGCCGCAGTCGGGGCATGGCCGGGCGCTCCGCCAACGGCTCAGGTAGACGCGCAGGTGCATCTTGTACTTGCGTTTCTCCAGCCACTGGAAGAATCCGTTGAGACCGCCGAATTTACGCTCGGGGACCCCTTCCCGAATCAGTTGCAGGTGGGGCGGCTCCAGTTGAGCGAAGGGGACATCCAGCGGGAGGCTGTAGTCGTCGGCCAGCGCGATGAGTTCCTTGAGCTCGTGACGATAAGCGGGCGTGTTCCAGGGCGCGATCGCTCCTTCTCGAATCGACTTGGTGGCGTCCGGAACGATCAGATCCATATCCAGTTCGATCAGGTTGCCGAACCCTTCGCACCGCGGGCAGGCTCCCAGCGGACTGTTGAAGCTGAAGAGTTGCGGTTCGGGATCGGGAAAATCCCTTTGACAGCTGGCACAGCGTTGACGGTTGGAGAACGCGAGCCAGCTCCAGTTCTGACCATCGATCTCAAATCCGTGGCGCAATCCGCGCGCGTCGGGGAGTTCGCTCCAGACACACACCTCACCTCCGCCACCGGCAAAGGCCGTTTCGAGCGAATCGCGGACCCGCATCAGTTCCTGAGCCGACCACGCACCCTCGGGGACTCGCCATCGATCGACAATCACCCACAGCTCGCCGACACCGCTTGCCGGAGCCCCCTCGCCCTGCTCGGCAGTGTACGACTCGGCCGACTGCAACCCCTGCTCCCATGCCGCTGGTTCATCGAACCGCACGGTACGACCGCCGAGCACGGCGCGCAGGAACCCTTGTTCGCGCAGCTGAGCGGCGGCCGATTCCCAATCGTGAGGACTCGCCGCGGCGCCGCGGAAACCGGCCATCACTCGTGAACCGGCCGGCAGAGTCGTCACGATCCAGTTGGCAACCATATCGGCCGTCCACGACAGCACCGGTTGCTGACAATCGGGGCAGACCGTCTGGCCGACTCGCGACAACAACAACCGCAGATAATCGCTGGTCTCGGTCGCCGTTCCCACAGTGGCCCGGGAAGACCGCGACGGCGCACTTCGAGTGACGGCAATGGCCGCCGGTATCCCGTCGATCGATTCGGCTTCGGGCTTGTCCAGCTGTTCCAGAAACTGCCGCGTGTGCGCCGAAAAACACTCGATGTACCGCCGCTGTCCCTCGGCGTACAAGGTATCGAGCGCCAGACTCGACTTGCCGCTGCCACTGACTCCACAAATGACGATCAGCCGATGGTGGGGCAGATCGAGATCCAAGTCGCGCAGGTTGTGGACGGAGACGCCACGGAGCCGGATCATGCTGTCAGAGGTCACCGTACTCAACACGCTACCCTGCACTTGCTCGATGCCCCGCACTTACTCGATACCCCGCCCTACCCCAATAGTCGACCCGCAGTGGAATCCCCTATGATAACTTCCCCGGCAGGTCGATACCAAGCGGACAGTCCCCGGTCAGGGAATGGCTGCCGCCGCCATCGATGGGGCCGGTCAACGTCCTTACGAATCGCCACCTATTCGGACGCTTCCCGACGGACCGCTGCGATGAGCCGCCTGCCGCGACCCAAAGTCAATCCGTTTTACGTACTGCTGATCGTGGCAGGCGTCGCCTTCGGGCTGACCGCCTGCGTCTATGGACTGGCTTTGTTACGAGAATTGAAACTACGCCGGCTCGGCCAGCAGGAACCGGTCTTCTGGCTGGCCTGGATCAGCCGCTATGGTGTCTGGCTGCTGGTCACCGAACTGGGCGTCCTGGCTGTCGCCACGTTGGCCGCTATCGGCCTGGATGACTACTTCGGCCCGCCGGCCAATCCCCCGACAATCGCCGACCGATCTGACAAACCCTCTGAACTGTGAAGGAACGCCCATGAAGGTCCAGAATACGAATCAAGTCGCGCTGCAACCGGTCCGCATGGAAGGTGCCTCGGGATGCCAGGTCCGCTGGCTGCTGGGCCAGTCCGAAGGCGTGCCCAACTTCGCCATGCGGCAGTTCGAAGTCGAGCCGGGTGGGTTCACGCCACGCCACCAGCATCCCTACGAACACGAAGTCTTCGTGTTGGAAGGCGAAGGGGTCGTCTATGCCGGTGACCAGCCTCACCCGCTCCGCCCCGGCGACGTGGTCTACGTCCAGCCGGACGAGATTCATCAATTCCGCAACACGGGGGCCAGTCCGCTGAAGTTTCTCTGCCTGATCCCCAACTCGGCCGCCAACGCTCCGGTTACGGCCGTGCCGGAATGTGGAGCGATCAAGTGACAGCGGCGGATCGTTCGAGCGGTTGGCGCACGCGCATCCTGGAGCTGCGCGAGGCCATTCGCCAACATGACCACGCCTACTACGTCGAAGCCAAGCCGGTCATTTCGGACCTCGATTACGATCGGCTGCTGGACGAGCTGCGTCAGCTGGAGTCCGAGCACCCCGAGAGTGTGACTCCCGACAGTCCGACGCAGCGAGTTGGTGACGAGCCGCTGAGTCAGCTCGAGCCGGTCACACACAAAGTCCCCATGTTGTCGATCGACAACACCTACAGCGCCGACGAGGTCCGCGCGTTCGCTCAACGTGTGCAGGGCTGGCTGGACGGCGAGCCCGTATCGTGGGCCGTGGAGCTGAAGATTGACGGAGTGGCCGTCAGCGTGCTCTATGAGCGGGGCGAACTGGTCCAGGCGGTCACTCGGGGCAACGGTCGTGTGGGTGACAACATCACGCACAACATCCGCACCATCGCCGATTGCCCGCTGGTGCTCCGCGGCCACGAGCCACCAGCCGAGCTGGAAGTGCGCGGCGAAGTCTACATGACCAACTCGGATCTCGTGCGATTGAACGAGGACCAGCTGAAGCGGGACGAGAGTCCGTTTGCCAACACGCGTAACGTCACGGCCGGAAGTATCCGGCTGCTCGACCCGCGTCTGTGCGCCCAGCGTCGACTCCGGTTCTTCGTCCATGGACTCGGTTCCAGCACCGGCCTGTCAGCCCAGACCCATGCCGATTTCCTCCACCAGGCTCGCGTGCTGGGACTCCCGACAACTCCCTACGCCAAGACGCTGCCGGATATCGAACAGGCCCTCACCTACTGCGATCACCTGATCGAAAGCCTGCATGAATTCGATTTCGAAGTCGACGGGCTCGTATTGAAAGTCGACCGATTTGAGCAGCGTGAGCGATTGGGAACCACGGCCAAGAGCCCACGCTGGGTCGTCGCATATAAGTTCGAGAAATACGAAGCCACAACGCGGCTCAACGCCATCCGCGTCCAGGTCGGCAAGACGGGGACCATCACCCCGGTGGCCGATCTGGAACCGGTAGAACTGGCCGGGACCACCGTCAGCCACGCCAGCCTGCACAACGCTGACGAAATCGAGCGGAAGGACGTGCGGGTCGGCGATGTCGTCGTCGTGGAGAAGGCGGGGAAAATCATTCCGCATATTGTACGAGTGGAGAAACACCTGCGGACCGAGGAACTGCCGCAGTTCCAGTTCCCCACCCACTGCCCCGTCTGCCAATCGGCTCTGGTCCAGGACGAAGGGGGAGTCTATATCCGGTGCCCGAGCGTCCTCTGTCCGGCTCAACTGAAACAGCGCATTCGCTATTTCGCTACCCGCAACGCCATGGACATCGAGGGCCTGGGCGAAAAACTGATCGAACAGCTAGTCGACCAGCAACTCGTGCGGAGCTTTGGCGATCTGTATCGGCTGACCGCCGACCAGCTGAAAGCGCTCGACCGGATGGGACAGAAGTCGGCCGACAATCTGGTGGCCGCGATTGACTCGAGCAAACAGCAGGGACTGGAGCGATTGCTGAGCGGCTTGTCGATTCGCCACGTCGGTACGCGAGTGGCTACGCTGCTCGCTCAACATTTCCAGTCACTGGACTCCCTGCGTGAGGCCTCCGTCGAACAGCTCAGCAATGTCCCGGAAATCGGCCCGGTGATTGCTCAAAGTGTTTACGAATTCCTGCATGGCGAAACGGGCCAGACGACGCTCGACGACTTGCAGGCGCTCGGCCTGCGCACCACCAGCGTCACGGGACCGAGCCACGGGACCGCTCAGCCACTCGCCGGCAAAACGCTGGTCGTCACCGGTACACTGCAACGCCATTCACGCGACGAAATCGAACAGAAGATTGTCGCCGCCGGCGGCCGAGCTTCGGGGAGCGTCTCCAAGCAGACCGACTTCGTCGTGGCTGGTGAAAAAGCCGGCAGCAAGCTCGACAAAGCCCGGCAGCTTGGCGTCACCGTGCTGACCGAAGACGAATTCGAGCGTCTGCTGAGCCAATAAAGGGTCTCAAGCGCGCTCCGGATAGAAGATCCGTTCGACGTTGCCGCGCAGCACCTGCGTCCCCAGCTCCACCGCCCGCTCTTCCGACCAGCCCCGATCGATAACAAAGCGGTCCGCCAGGACCTTGGCCAGAACGCGTTTGTACATATTGAACTTCGGCAGGGCGAATTCCAGCTTGTACATGTCGCTGTAATAGCCGATCTGTTTGGTGCGCGGTACGGCCTCCAACCGAGCGGCCGTGTCGGACTCGATGTAAGCCGTGGTGTTGGAGTACCACCAGTGACCATGCGTGATCACGTTGGGGAAGATCCACGAGTAGCTGGTCAGCTCCTGATTGGTCACGCTGGCCAGTACCGAAATGGGAAATGTCACCTGAGGAAACGCGTTGAACAGCTCGCGATACTGATAGAGACTGACCCGACTGTCATACAGATCCTGTCCCTGAAAAACGCCCCCCGGGTAGACAGCTCGATGCACGCCGATCATCAAGTCGAACGGCAGACGAAACTCGACGCAGTATTCGGCCAGCGTCCAGAACACAAAGTGACTCATCACTTCCCGTGCTCCGGCAACCGCCGGTCCTTCGCCCAGCCGCAGCAGTTCGTGCCAAGCGGATTCGGCGGCGGCGGTCGACACCGGCTGAGGTGAAAATGTCGGTGGCAGCGAGATGGCGCAAGCCCGCGCACCGCGCGCCACGAAATGTTCAAACCGCTGGCCGATCGCCCGCCGCAGACTCGCCACATCGACCAGGCTCGTCCCCGCTGCCCGCTCCAGCCGCTCTCGAACACCGGCACGCACCAGGTGAAAGACCAGATCGTCGGTCCGCAGACAGGGGACGTAACGCTGCGTGTCAAATCCGATCAGCGGATCGTCAAAGTCATTGGTCAGAAAAATGGCTTCCAGACGGCTGGCGTCGAGCACCTGCTGTTCCCAGTCGGTAGCCGCCATCCGTTCGGCCGCCAGATCAAACAACCGATCCGCGTCGTCGCCTGTGACCCGATCACCGGTGTAACCGAATAATCGCTGAGCCATCTCGATCAGCCAGCTCGATTGGATCGTGTTGTCGAGCGCCGGCAGATGCTTCGCCAGCAACCGGACTCGGTCTCGCGGCGACAGATCGGGCTGTTCAATCTCGGCCCGCGGCACCCCAGTCGAATGCACCAGCTCAGTGTAGTAGTGATAACCGAGGATGTCGGCCAGCGTCCGCGATGCCGCCTGGTGCGGATTGATGTGCGAATGAGGATCGATCAACACCAGCTGGTCAAACTGTTCGTACAACCGCTGACGCAGAAATGTCGACATGCTCTCTCCTCCCAGTCCACGCCGGCAGTTCGCCCGCAGAGTCACTCCAGCACCCGACGCACCTTCCCCACGGGCTCTCAGGTCGTCAGCGGCAACGGTGAGCGACAGAAGTCGTGATAGGCCGCACACGCCAAAGACATGTCTTCGTCGCGAGGAAGCAGCCAGCAGCGCAAGCGGCTGCGACGAATCACACCTTTCTCCAACGAGTCAGCGAACAACTCAAAACTCAACTCGTGCCCCGCACGATCGGCGCTCGGACCAATCTCGACCCGCGCAAAGTCGGCCGGAAAGATCGCCAGCGCCAGACTGAACGTCGCCGACTGCGGACGCACGACAAATAGTCCCGCGCCATCGGCCGGAGTCAGATAGGCCGGCTGTTCAGGATCCAGCGTCAATGGTTCAAACAACTCAAATGCCGGGTCCAGCAGACGCCACGCTTCGCCATGAGCCCAGCGTGTTGACACCCAAGTGGCCGGCCGCGAATCCAACAGCGGTGTCTGCACCGAAACGACCAGCTCCATCCCGCCCAGCCACTGTCGGCCCCGCAAGACACGCCAGTAAAGCTGCGGTCGAATGGGACGCCGAGCCGACTCGCCGTACGTCACCACCAGATCGTCCAGACGCTGATAGGCCTCCTCCAACGTCTCGTCGTAATCCAGCTCACCCGTGTTGCCCGGTGTGATCACCTGCAGCAGCTGACACTGAGTCAACAGCACTCCACGCACCTGAACGTCCATCAGACCCAGCTGAGGATGCAGCAGATCGACGACCGCCTGCCAGGTCGGCGTGTGCACGTGCGCCTTGTAGCCGCGTATGTCCCACGGAGATAACTTCACCATCGCAAATCTTCCACCCGTCTCAGCTGACTCACGGCTCACCCGGCGCTGCACCGGTCGTCTCCTCGAACCGTCCAGCAGCGCCAAAGACTCAGCCCGTAGCCTACCGCATTTCCGGCCAGTTATGCAGGCCCGTCGCCACCCGATCACCGACAGGCGGCCGCTGAGATCAATAAAAAAACCCCGCCGAGGCACAAGGCACATCGGCGGGGCCGGAACAGAGAAGAGGCCGTTTAGCGTTACCGCTGAGTCGAACGAATGATAAAGATAATGCCGTTGACGTTCACCCCTTCACACACACACGATCTTAACAAGTTTCTGCGCGATGTCCAGACTTTCTCATGAAAATAAATCGCTTCCCCGCCCCACCCCGTCGGACTCCGTCAAGACCCTCACCCACGTTCGTCATCGACCGTGCTGGCGAACACACATCAGCTGAATTTTCGCTACAATTTCAGCACAATTTCGACTGATCCCCCCCGTTCATTTTTAGGGCATCAGGGAATCCCTGATTCGATGGTTGATCTGGCATGTGGTTGGCCGAGCTGAACGTGGCTGCAGACGCGGCGAGACAAGCGGGAGAGTTGTTGCGATCGATGCAGGACGGCATCACGGTGCGTGAAAAGGGACCGGCCGACCTGGTGACCGAGGCCGATCTGGCTTCGCAACAGTTGATCATGCAACGGATCCGCGACCACTGGCCCGATGACGGTGTGCTGGGTGAAGAAGATCCGCAGCGAGCCGACGTGCTGAACCGGCTCCCCGAACTCGAACGCTGCTGGATCGTCGATCCGCTCGATGGGACCACCAACTTTGTCCACGGTCTGGACAACTACGGTGTGTCGATTGCCCTGGCCGTCCGTGGGGAAGTCTGTGTCGGCGTGGTCTACGATCCCGTCCGCGATGAACTCTTCCAGGCCCGCCGGGGAGGCGGCGCTCAACTCAATGCGGCCCCTCTCCGAGTCAGCTCGACCCAACGACTCGACCAAGCCCTGGTCGCCGCCAGCCTGCCGGCCCGAGTCCACCGCGACTCGGCCGAAGTCCACCGATTTCTGGAGGTCCTCTTCCAAGCCCAGGCCGTCCGGCGACTCGGCTCAGCCGCCCTCAATTTGTGCTACGTGGGCCGCGGAACGATCGACGCCTACTGGGCTACCTCAGTGCAGGCCTGGGACGTGGCCGCCGGATTGCTGGTCGTGACCGAGGCCGGAGGGGTGACCAGTCGCATCGACGGACGAATCATCGATCTGCGAGTCGGGGATATCCTGGCCGCCAGCACGCCCCCACTCCAGCGGGAAATCGTCGCCGTGTTGGAGGCAGTCCCCGGACCAGCCCGCTGAGTCGCCACGGACCGAATGGGGGGAATGCCAGTTTTTTCCGCGGGCAAAATGCCGATTCCTGCGCGCCTCTCAGTTAAACTGAACAGTACGTGTCGCCGCACCCTTTTCACTCCTCATCCACGGCTCGGCGACCCGCAGGGGCCGGACTAGCCCGTCACCAGCTCAGGCCGCGTGACCTCCGTCCCCTGGCAAGAACCAGCACAACGTCCGGCCCCTCAGCTCATCCTTGGGAACGCGCCGTTGCCGAACAGCGAATCACCCCTTGTCGCGGAGACCGCCAGTACTATGGAGCCGGTCCGGCCAATCCTGCCGGTTTGCTCAACCCGACCGCCGCGCTCCGCGGCGCTCTCGGCCCGACTCCGCTCCGTCCGCTCCGCGTCGGCGCTCACCCTCGCCGCCTGGCTCTGCAGCTGTACCCTCTGGCTCGTCCCACCCTGCGGTTCGCCCGCATTCGCTCAGTCCACTACCAGCCCAACTCAGGCCAGCCCAACTCAGGCCAGCCCCACTCAGGCCAACGCAGCTCCAACCGCCCAGACGCCCGGCGGGCAGGAGCCAACCCGACCAACGCCCCCGAAGGCTGAGGCTGGCAATCTCGATCGGGGCGTACTGGCCGAGTCACCAGATCTTCCGGCTTCGGCCTTGCCGGACACGATTTATCTGCCGAACGAGCGGGGTGACCTGGTCCCCGTGCTGGGCTGGAAATATGAAGACTTCGCCGCATTGTTTGGCCGACGCCCCGGGGACCCCGCTCGCCCCACCTACGAAACGACTCGGTGTGAATTGATCCTGACGGAACGGCCGGAGGTGGTTCAGGCCGAGCTGTCGGTCGTCGTCCGGCTGGCGCGCAGCGGCTGGACCGCCCTGCCGTTGCAACTGGACCAACTGAAGCTGCAGGGCGCACCGGTCATCACGGGCGGCCCGCGGCATTGGCTGCGCCGCGACCCGCAGTCGGGCTGGTGGCTGTGGGTCGAGGGTCAAGCTGATCAGGAAGTGACGATCGGACTGTCGGGCATCGTGACTCCCTTGCGGCTGGGCGATCAACGCCGCCTGGAGTTGAACCTCCCCTCGGCAACGGAGAGTCGCGTCGAGCTGGTACCGCTGGAGTCCGGAATGGTGGTCGACTTCGGCGGGCAACGTGGGCAGGCGGTCGACTCCGGAGGCGCCCACGATGGTCCGGATCGTTGGGAAGCGCGCGGCCTGGCAGGGAATACGCTGATCCGCTGGCAGCCCACCGGCGCACCGACTCAACCGGTGAGCGGTATCTGGGAGGCCGTGCTGAATCTGGATCTGAGGGTCGATGGTCCGCGGACGGTGTCGGCGCTGGGGGACCTGGAGTTGACGGCGTATGGCCAGCCGCTGCACGAATTCCGATTGATGCTGCCGAACGGCACGCAGCTCCTGCCGCAGGACCCGCTCGACCCGACCGTCCGTTATGACGTGGCGGCGGAATCGACCAGTGATACGGCGACGGTGATGAAGTTTCGGCTGCGCAGCCCACAGCTGAAGGTTCGCGTCCGATTCCAGGCTGTCACGACGGGCCCCGAGACGGCGAACACTGTGCCTGCGAACACTGTGCCTGCGAACACTGAGTCGGCGGATGCCTGGTTGCGCTGCGCTGACTACACGGTCGTCGGCGCCCTGCGGCAGACGGGGCGAGTCCGTCTGTTTGCCAGCGACGACTGGGTCGTGCAGTGGCTCGACACTGCCGCGGCTCGCACGACAGACCCGGGGACGGCGGCGGGGAGTGTCGATGACGAGCTGCTGGCCGCAGTCGCCATCTATCAGCAGCCATGCGGACTGGGATTGAAGATCGGTCCGCGGGAAAGTCGCGTGGACGTCGAGCCCGACTACTGGCTGAAGTTCCAGCGTCAGGATGTGGAGTTGACCGGCCGGCTGACCTACCACATTCGCGGCGCCAAGGCGACTCGACTGCAGATCGACTGCACCGGCTGGGAGGACATTCGAGTCAGTTCGCTCGGTACTGGGGCGCTCGGTACTGGGGCGCTCGGTGCTGGGTCGCTCGGTACGACGGTTGTCGACGGCGGCCAGCCGATCACCATCCAACTGCCCTCGGCCGTGCGGGGCGATCTGGAAGTCATTCTGACCGCTCATCGACGACTCCCGGCGGAGACGGGGCGGATGTCGATCCCGCTTCCTCGCCCGATCGGTTCCCTGCTGCCGACAAAAGTCGTGCTGGCGACAACGGGTAATCGCACCGTCACGCCCGTGCTGGACGAGATGCCTTCGGCGGCTCCCGAATCGGTTTCGACTCAGCTGGCAACCGAGCTGGTAGCCGAGATGGCGGGCATGCGCACGGTCGGGCTGCGGCTCCCTCGCGACGCGGCCGTTGACCGGCTGGTGCTCGACGTGGCCACTCATCAGCGCGAAATCGACGTCCAGCAGGTCAATCGCATCCGAGTGGGAACTCGCAGCATTCAGGTACGTCAGATTTTTTCGTACAGCGTGGCCTACGAGCCGCTGTCGAGTGTGACGCTGGAATTCCCGGCCAACTTGAATCCGGCGACCGAGATCAGCTGGGCGGTCAACGGCGTGCGGGTCACTCCGACCGAACGTCGTCCGCAGATTAGCGTGCCGGTAACGGCGGCTGGTGCGGGGAGCTTTGAAGTCGTGGCCAGTTACACGGTCCCGTTTCCGTCGCTCTCGAGCGGCCCGTTGCCGTTGACGATTCCGCTGATCGGGCCCCAAGGAGCCGAGATCACCACTCAGGAGGCTCATTGGTTTCGTGACGCCGGCGCGCTGCGACTGGAGCCATACGCGGCCGGTGGATGGCAGACGGACGAAGACCTGCGTCGCCGCATCGGCTGTGAACTGGCACTGACCACCTCCCAGGCGCAGGATCAGTGCACGGTGTTGCTGCGTCCGGGCCTGCCGGGCGAGACGCCGCGGACCTCGATCCACGGTGGTTGGCTGCAGACGTGGCTGTCGGACGGACTCCGCTTCGATCGGGCCGTCTTTGACGTCGAAACTCGTGAACGGACTTTGTTGTGCCGGATGCCGCGAGGTCTGGTACCTGAGCAGTGTGTGGTCACCGTCAACGGATCGCCGCAAACGGCCGATACATCGCCGGCCGGAGTGCTGACCATTCGGCTCCCCGAACTGCGTGACGACCGAGCGCTCGTGGAGATCGCTTATCGAGTCCCGTATCGACCGGAGGGGTGGCGAGCTTCGATCGATTTGCCGCAGATCCAGCAGGCGAACTGGATCGGACGGTGGATCTGGCAGGTGGTGGTAGGTCCGGACCAGCACGTCTATGCGACATCGATCAATCTGACCCCCCTCGACCGTTGGAACTGGCAGGGCTGGTACTGGGCTCGAGCGGCGACGTGGCAGCAGGCCGATCTGGAGTCGTGGTTGAAGGCCAGTCGGCAGCCACCGATCCCGGCCGCGTCACACCAGTACACCTTCACCTCGCTGCGTCCCGCCGATTCGGCTCAATTGTGGCTCCTCGAACAACGCTGGGTCCTGATCATCGGCGCTGGACTGGCCGTGCTGATGCTGCTGGCCTGGACACAATATCCAGTCCTTCGTCATTGGGGACTGACCGTGCCCCTGGCCTTCGCACTCCTGTGCCTGGGCATCTGGGCACCGACGCCCGCTTTGATGCTCGGCCAAGCCGCTGTGGTCGGTGTGCTCGCCTTCCTCGTGGCTCAACTTTGGATGCGCATCGTCTCCAGCCGGCGCCAACCGATGGCCATCGGGTCGAATTCCACTCGCACGATCATCAAGCCGGCCAGCCATATGCGTCCGCCGTCATCGGTAGCCTCGGCTGCATCGGGGGCCGGAGAACGATGATGGGATCCTCGCTGGCGATCAGATGCGGGATCGTGCTGTGGATCCTGGGCGGTGCCGTCGCCTGGTGCCAGCCAATCCCCGCCCAGCCTGAGGTTGTCGATCGACGGCTGTCGACCTCGTCGCCTAGATCAACTGAGCCGGCTCGGCGGCCGGTGCGCAGGATCTTTGTGCCCGAGTCCGAGCTAAGCCGATATCCTGGGCGATTCCTTCCGGTTGAACGTGACCGCCTGCTGCAACTCCTCCCCGACAGCCTGCCGATCGACGGCGCGAATGGTGCGGCGAGCCGATGGACGTCAATTCGCCACGAAGTGCTATGGGATGGTGACCGATCGGTATCGGGTACCACAAAGATCGCCGTGACTGCTGATGGACTACCGGCTTGGGCACTGCTGAGCCCTGCTCGGCGCTGGGCGGTGCGTGGAGCGGTCTGGGCCGAGCATCAGACTGAGTCAGACGATCCGTTGGCCGAATCGTCTCAGCCGGCACGAGTGGCCAGCGACGTCGCGGGGCGGACATGGGTCTATGTCGATCGTCGAGGCGAACTCCAGCTGCAGTGGACCGTGCCGCTGGAGGATACGGCATCCGACCAGCATGAGTCATTTCTGTTGCCGATCGCCGATCAGCTGCCGTCGCAATTGACGCTGACCGTCCCCGTGGCCTGGCGTCCTGTGGAAACCGACCTGGCCGCCGTTCAGCGAGCAGGGTTGGCCGGCCGCAGCTGGCAGGCAGGTTCGGCCGAGCAGTCGATGTGGCAGCTGACTTGCGTTCCAGCCGATCCCGCTCGAGTGACCATGGCTCGCGCGGCTGCCGACGACGAGACAGTAGCTGCCGTCCAACAGCAGACTCTGGCACGCGTCACTCCAGCCGGTATCGAAATGAAGATCCACTGGACGATGGCCGATCAGGGCGAATGGTTTGACGATCTGCATGTCAATCTGCCGGCACTGGCCAATATCATTGCCGTGCGACATCAAGGAGTTGACGTTGCCTGGTCGACCGCCCGATCGGAAGAGAGCGACCGGCAGCTGCTGCAGGCCGCGCGACGTCCGTCGACCGAGACTTACCGAATTCCTTCGTCGACCGGCACTGGCACTGGTCAGACGGATCCGGTGGCAGTCGTCGCGGAATGGGAACTCGAGCTGATGATGCCCATCGAACTGGGACGACTCACCAGTTTTCCGGTGGTCGAGCTGAACGACCGGCAGGCTCAGGAATTCATGACCCTGGACGTCGTCGCGCCGCTGACTCTGGTCGATTTTCAGACCAGCCACGCCACTTACCTGGGGGCAACTCGGAGTCCGACGGAACGCCATCGATTCCGGCTCGATTCCCCAATTCACGATCTGCAGATCGCTGCCGACTGGGAACAAGTCCAACTGGAAACACAGATCGGCAGCTCGGTCGAAATCGGCCCGAGCCTGCTCGAAGCGACGATACAGATCAACGCCATCAGCCTGACCGGAGAATGTTTCGAACTGGTCGCCGACGTGCACGACGACTGGGATATAGATGCCGTGCGAGGTCTGGACCGAACGGCCGTTACCGACTGGAATCTGGTCGAGCCGACACCGGGCGTCCGCCGTCTGGTCGTGCGGTTGCGAGATCCGATTCGGACCGATGCCGATCGACGGATTGAAATTCGCGCTCAGCGTCGTGGCACGTGGGAACCGAATCAGCGTGAGTTGAGCCTCGCCGATTGCTGGCCGCTGGACGTCGTCCATGCCACCGGTCGCTCAGCCCACATCGCACTCCGCTCGACGCCACCCTATCGGATGACTCGACAGACGGATCCCGGCGTGCAGTGGCTGGTACCGGGCCAATTGTCGGATCAACAGCGACAGCTCGTGGCCACGCAGGTCGGAGACTGGCTCCTCTCGTGGAACCGAATCAACCGAGGACTCCGCTTCCGGCTGACCCAGGAGCAGGCCGAGTACCAGGTGGAACTCAACACTCAGGTCACCGTTTATTCCGATCGACTGCTGGAACGCTACGGCTTGACGGTGACCGCCAGCGGCCCCGTCCGTCAGCTGGCGTTGCGCTGCTTTCCGCCACGAAGGGGTGAAATACAATGGAGCCTCGAAGGTCGTTCTTCGGGCCAGGGGCTCCAGGCCCGCCGCGAACCGGCGCCCGAAGGTGCTCCGGCCGATTCCGAGACGTGGATCGTCGATGTCCCCGAGTCGGTGCAGCCACCGTTCACGATCGTCGGTGAACGAACATCGACACGCGCCGCAGTCACCCCGATATCGCTGATGGCCTGCGTCGGAGCCGCTCAACAGACGTCGATTGTCCAAGTGAGTGTCGTCGAGGGTCAGCCACCCGACTTTCAGTTGCTGGGCTCGTTACAGCCACTCCCGGTTGACGACCGTCTTTCGTCCGCTCGACCCGTTGTTCAGCGACGATTTACTTACTCACCGACCAGCGTCAATCGCGCCGGGCTGGAGATCCGTCAGCCGGCGAACAGTCTGGCCAGCGGTCGCGCCTGGTGCTGGCAGGCACTCGCCAGTGCCCACTGGACTGAATCGGGCCATGTCGAAACGCGAATCGATTACTTGATTGAAAACGTCGGCATGGATCGACTCAGATTCGAGTCAACAGGGACCGGCACCATCGCTCACGTGCTGATCGATGGCCAATCGGTCAACTGGACCGACAGTGAGGCGGCCGCGTTGATTCCGCTACCTGCCGAGCGGCGGTTTCTGACCCTCTCGGTCGTTCAGCAGTCGTTGTCGCTCCCGAGTCCTGCGGCGCAACGCGTCACGCTGCGGGCTTTGGATCTGCCGATTCCCGTCTTGCGCTGGGATTGGACCACCTGGCTGCCCCCCGGATATCAAGCCGAGCCGATTCGGGCCAGCCGTCGACGGGGCGGCGAACCGATGTCGGCACCGTGGCCGCTGCTGACTACCTCGCCGGGTGCTGACTTGGCACCGCAGGTGTTCGACGAACTGCTGAGCGACTGGGGAAAGCAGCTCAGCTCCGAGCCACGACAGACCAATTGGGAGCAGATCCTGACCGCATGGCGGACCAACCCCGTCAACTCACCATCGCGACGTTGGCGAGTGTGGCTGGATCGGGAAATCGCGCTCACCGGCTGGCCCAGCACTCAGGGCCTCGACCGTCCCACCGACGACCGGCAACGACTTCGCGCGGCGCTCCGACGCAACGGTCATGCGCTGGTTGCCGCCCCGGGGCAACTGGCGATTGTCGGTCCGGAGTTCCTGGTCAGGCACCGTGACCTGCTCCAGGCCACCGAGGATCCTCAGATCTGGCTGACCCGACGACCACTGGTTGTCGAACCGATCGCCGGAGATCTCGTGTCACTCGATCAGCTCCGCACTCACACGCGCGGTCCGGCCATCTGGAATCAGCAGACGGCAAGCGAGACGCCTTACGCCGATCGGATGTCGTGGAACGTCGTGCAGGCGAGCACCTCCGGGCCCGTACTGGAACTGCGCGTCTACCGCCCCGTCGCGATTCGACTCTGGTCGATCACCGCATTGCTGACGGTGCTTGGAGTCATGCGGACCTTTGCCTCCGCCAGGCAGCTCCGCTGGTCGGCGCTCGCACTGCCGGCGTTAGCGCTGATCGGCCTGCTGGTCCCGCCACCCTATCACCTGATTGTCCAGGCGGCGATGGCCGGGATGCTGATCCATGTCCTGCTGGTATTGGCCAGTCTGCCAGGCGTTGGCCGCGAACGGCATGGAACATCGCCAGGACGCTGGGGATCGTCGTTCGGTCGGATGGCGGTGTCGGTGACGGCGTTTGCCGTCGCGGCGGGATGGTCGAGCATCATGTCGTCCGCTGAACTGCCCGCCGACTCATCGTCCGACCGCGCAGCCACATCGGCGGCCGCTTTAGCTCCACTTGAACTGCTAATCCCGATCGACGATCAAGGTCAGCCAGTGGGTGAATACGTCTGGGTTCCCGAATCCTGGCTGCGGTCGGCCGATCGGGCTGCTCCTTCAGGCGACCATCCAGCTGACTGGATGTATGTCAGCGCCACGTATGATTACATGCTGGCCGCCAGTGACCAAACCGACTCGGCGGCGGAGTCGGCTGGGTCGACGAACTCGGACAGTGCGCCGTTGGTGGTCACTTTAAATCTCCTCACGCAACGGCCGGTGACTACTTGGCAAGTCCCTTTCCCGCGCGAGATGGTCCGTTCTGTGGCCGTCGACGGAGTCGCCGCAGTGCCACTGCCAGGTCGCCCGAATTCCCTGTCGAATCAGCGACAACCCTCCATGAATTCTGAAGCGCCGGAGACGGCCGGAGAGCGGCCGGAGTTACCGGTGGCCGACGGCGCGATCGAATCGATAGTCGTGGAACTGTCCGGAGGTGGTCTGCACGAAATCAGCCTGGAGCTGAAACCGACCGAACAACAACGGTCGGGAATAGTGGAACTGAGCTTGGCGATTCCGCCCGTGGCTCGCTCGACGGCCGTCGTCAGATATCCCAGCGGCCAACCATCGCCCGAGTTTCCCAATCATCCGGGTCCCGTCGTCCACAATGCTTCGACCGGCACCTCGTTGATTCACCTGGGCACCTCGCACGAGCTACGGCTGCGCTGGAAGTCACCCGATGCTGCCGCTCGGCCACGCGTCGGTCTGCTGACCTGGGCACACGTCGACAAATCGAACGTGCGCGTGGAACTTCACGCTCAGTATCTTTCGCCAGGCGCACCGCCAGGTCCGCTGGAGATCGTCAGCGACCGACCTTTGGCCATGCAGTCGGGACGCGGGCCGGCAGGAACTTCGTTGGCGCTGAGTGCGGCTCAGCGGTTTTCGCTCCCGTGGCGACCGATCGACCCGGACGGAGTCTACCGGTTGACGGCCGAGTTCCTGTGGAATGCGGCCGATACCTACGAATCTCGCTGGCGACTCCCCGTATTCACCGTGACCGAAGGCAATGTCGAACAGCAGTTGGTCGCTTTTTCCATCAGCCCCGACGTGAAATGCGTGTCGAATTCATTTCGACGAGCGACTCGGTTGACGCGTAGCGCGCTGGAGAGCCAATGGGGAGCCTTGCGTCCGAACCCGGACCTGATCTACGTCCGGGATTCGGTCGATCCGTCGTGGACGGTCGAAGTCCGACCGATTCGCTCGACACCCACCGCTCGTTCGCTGGCCCTCCATGAAATCGGCTGGCGTGAAATCGTTTCGGACTGGGAAATCGCCCTCACCCCAGACGGCGTCGCGCCCCGCGATCATACGTTGCTTCTCCCGCCGGCCTGGCAGATCGATGCGGTCAATGTGATCGCCGGTGGCCGGCAGATTCCCAGCCACTGGGTCCGGAATTCGACCGGTGCCGTGCGACTTTTTCTGCACGAAACGGTCACGGATGTTTATCGCGTTGTCGTGCACGGCCGCCGAACCGATCTGCCAGGGGGCGATGCCTCTCATGAAGTGCAGTTGGCGAGCTGCCAGATGGCCGCGGTGGCATTGACCGAACAGCGCACCCGCATCCAGCGCGGTCCCGACGCTACCGTCGAGCTCGTCACCGCCGGCCAGCCGAACGTCTGGCAACCAACACGAACGACCACCGATTCGACTTGGATCACCACGCTGGGCGCCGAACGATCCCGAGTGGCTGACCTGACCGCGAGTCGACCAGCGCCTGTCATCGGGGCCGTCGCCGAAGATCTCCGCGTCACGATTCGACCCGATCAATCCGAAATGTCGCATCGCACCGAACTTCAGATCGAACCGGGTGAGAATTACTGGAAATGGACTCTGCGGCATCGCATCGAATCGCCGGCAGGGAACGTCGATCGAATCTGCTACGAACTTCCCGCCAGCTGGATTCGCACGGTGGAAGCCGGCCAAGAGATTCGGTTCGAGGTACGGCCTTCGTTCGTTTCCGACCGAGCTCAATTGCTGATTGAACTTCCAGCCACGGCGAATCCGGGTTCGGTACTGGAGATCTCCGGCAGCACCGAGGTCCCGCTCAGCGAAGTGCCACAGATCGCTCCCATTCTGATGCTCACCCCCGGCCAACATCGGCTGCGAGTCGTGGTGCCGCGCCAGCACGAAGGGCAACAACTGGTGTGGGAGGGGCGCGGTCTGCGCGCCGTGACGGAGGCAGCCGAGACGTCGCAGCGCACGGAAACTTATGAAGTGGACGGGACCGACTTCCGACTCTCCGGGACGGCCCGCGATGTGCCGAGCACACCCCGCGTCCGCTTGATCGACACGTGGCTCGACTGGACTGACGCCAGCAAGCCGGCAGGTTGGACCAGCTTCGACTTTTCGTCGTCCGGAGTCCGCAGCTGCGTCCTGAAGATGCCCGCTGAACTCGATCTGATCAGCGTCCTGGTGCAGAATACCCCGGCGCTGGCTGAGCCGGCCGGCGACCGACTGTGGAAACTTCAGCTCCCCGGCAGCACGGCCCCTCAACATGTCCGGATCATCTATCAGATGCGACGCCCGGCTGCCGGCCGACTCCAATGGGAACTCCCCCAACTGATGAACGCCGACGGTCAGCCGTGGTCGGTCGCCGAATCGCTGATCACCGTCGCCTCGCCCGGCGATCTGGCCAGCCCCGGGGACGCGCCGGCCTGGCAGTGGCTCTCAGAAGCTGACGCGAACCAGCGACGACTGAACGCCCTGCTCGACCTCGTCCCCGAATCGGTCGCCCTGGCTCAGACGCCCCTCCCCGAAGGCTTTGCCGGCTGGAGACAACGAGTCGCTGCGGTCCGCGAACAGGTGAATCTGAGTCAGCAGCCGGACCGGTTGCCGACTACCGGCAATGATGACTCCGCCCAAGCCGGTCGCGGGGACGTGGCTCTCGGAGAAGCGGGCGAGGTGAGCCAGTATCTGGCGCTCCCGCACCGTCAGCTGACCCGACTGGCTCACAGCGGCACGCCTCCGCGGCTCGTCCTGCTCCAGCTGGACACCAGCCGGCGCCGAGCGCAATTCTGGGGCCTGCTGCTGACGCTGACCGCCATCCTGGTGGCCGTCGGTGTCGTGTTGCGGCGCTTCGACCGGGCGGTGCTGACCGGCTGGCGCAACCGCTGGGCCCCGCTGATCACGCTTGTCGCCGGCGGGCTGCTCGGCTGGCTGATCGCTCCCGCCTGGTTCGGCTGGCTCATCGCCGCCCTCGGGCTCTGGTGGTCCCTGCAGTCCCTCCCCACACTCCCCCCATCCAGCGAAACCAGCATCCGGCTCCACTGAGGTCGCACCTACCTCCGCGAACTGCTAGCAGCTCCGCGGTCGCCTCCGCCGCTCCGCAGAAGCTCAACGCACGCTGAGCCACGGGCACCAATTTGAACGTCAGCCGCGACGTTTTGGCTTGCCCCAATTCAACTTGCGCCGCTTCGTGGCAGCATTGCCAGAAGTCGGCGCGGCCTGCTCGCCAAGCTAGCACCGACCGGGAGGTACGTGCGACCTCAGCGGAGGTACGTGCGACCTCCGCGGAGGTACGTGCGACCTCGGGGTAAGCTAGCAGCGTGCGGGAGGTAGGTGCGACGTCAGCGGAGGTAGGTGCGACCTCAGCGGTTGAGCAGGGAGTGGAGGGCCGGTTCGAGCTGGGGATGGTGGAAGGTGAAACCGGCTGCGGTCAACTGCTGCGGGACGACTCGAGCACTGGCCAGCAACAACTCGTCGGCCATCTCGCCGAGCGCCAGCCGTGCGGCAAAGGCGGGCATCGGGATCAGCGTCGGTCGGTGAAGGACTCGGCCCAAGGCATGAGTGAACTGAGCGTTGGTCACCGCCTCCGGAGCCACCACGTTCACCGGTCCGCGCAACTGGTCCGCCCCCAGCAAAAACTCCAGCGCTGATGCCACGTCGTCGATCGCCACCCAGCTCCAATACTGCTGACCGCTGCCGACAATCCCGCCAGCACCGAGCTGGAAGGGGAGCAGCATCTTCTGCAATGCGCCACCCCGCGGCGAAAGAATAATGCCGAACCGAGCGTGGACAACGCGGACGCCGGCCGCTCGCAGCGGATCGGCCGATGACTCCCACTCCTGACAGACCCCGGCCAGAAACCCTGTCCCTGCCGGCGACTGCTCCGTCAACAGCTCAGCCCCTCGCGAACCGTAAAATCCGATCGCCGAAGCACAAATCAGGGTCCGAGGAGGCGTCTGCAAAGCGGCCAGCCCCTCGGCCAGCTTTCGCGTCCCGACCACCCGGCTCGTCCGGATCTTCTCCTTCTGACTGGCCGTCCACCGTCCCTCGCCGATGTTCTCTCCCGCCAGATGGATGACCGCGTCGAACCCTTCCCAACGAGACGAATCGACCAGTCCCCGCTCAGGATCCCACTGCAGCCCCCCTGCTCCGCCGGACCGTCGCGCGGCCGGCACGACTTGATGCCCCCCCGCAGTCAACCTAGGTACCAGCGTCGAACCGACTAATCCACCCGCTCCTGTCACCGCTACCCGCATCGCTCGCCCTCCTCTGTCTTGATCGCGTCGACGCCTGTCGCCCGCCTAGGGTCGACCGCCCCGATTCTTAACCGCCAAACCGCCCCTGCAGACAACCCACCCCGGCTGGGGCCACCCGACCGCCCGGTTTTTCCACAATTTATCAACCGAAACCCCCTGGCAGCTCGAATCGGTGAGCCCTAGAATTCGGTCAAATCGTTCACCGTTGTCTACAATAGGGCGGGGACGTGGTAAGTCAACTGTGGGGGGTCGACGGGTTCGTGGTGGTTGGCCGAGCGTGGTGGGATTGAGGTCAAGCTGAGCGGGCAATGAAACAATCACTAACCCCCAAACAGGTGGCTCGAGCGATCGGTGTGAGTGAGTCGTCGCTCAAGCGGTGGTGTGATCGCGGGCTGCTGCCGTTTACCAAGACGGCGGGCGGCCATCGTCGGCTGACGATCGACCATGTGCTGGAGTTCTTGCGTCGGGAGCGGTTCGAGCTGGTCGAACCGGAGGTGCTGGGGCTGCCGGTCAGTACGGGTCGCGGGACGCTGGTTTTGGACCGAGCCCGCTCGACGTTGCTGGAGGCGTTGACCCATGGCGACGAAGAGGCCTGCACGCGGATCGTCTTTGATCTGTTTCTCGGCGGTGTTCCGCTGGCGACGGTCTGCGATGAGGTCTTAGCGCGAGCGTTTGAGTTGGTCGGGGCAGGCTGGCAATGCGATACGTTGAACATTTACCAGGAGCGTCGCGCGTGTGAGTTGTGTCTGCGGGTATTGAACCAGTTGAGTTCGGCGATCGTGCCGCCGCGAGTTGATGCACCGGTAGCGGTCGGCTGCACGGGTCCGGGGGACAACTATGCGTTACCGACTCGGATGATTGAGCTGGTACTTCGTGACGCGGGCTGGCACGCCACTTCTTTGGGTTGCAATCTTCCCTTTGCGGCGATGACGGCGGCCCTGCGTGACGCTCGGCCGCAAGTCTTCTGGGTAAGCGTGTCGCATGTGGACGATGAGGACCTCCTGGCGGCCGGTTGCCGCGAGTTGCTTGAGGCAGCTCACCAGTTGCCCTGCGCGCGGGTGTTAGTCGGCGGACGCGGGGTATCTGATGAATTTCGGACTCGGTTGCCGGAGCTGGTCTATGGCCACAGCATGACCGACATGCTGCAGCAGTTGGCCGATCTGAGTCCTCAGCGGCCCGTGGAGTCGGCGGTTACGTCGTTGGGATCTGTGGACTGACGGGTGGACTGACGGAAGGAGTCAAATCGATGTCGTGTGCGGTTGAACGATGTGGTTGGTGGGTGGCCCGATTGAGCCTGATCGCCGTGTTGAGCAGTTGGGGTGGTCCGCTTTCGGCGTGGGGTGCGGAGTTAGACGGCGTGGCGGCCCAAGGTGTATGGCACGATTGGCCTCAGTGGCGAGGACCGGAGAGAAACAGTCTTGATTCGGGAGTACCATGGCCCGACGGTTTGTCGGCTGAGCGACTGCAGTTGAAATGGCGTCAGCCGTTGGGCCCGAGCTATTCGGGTCCAGTGGTGGCTGGCGAGAGGCTGATCACGACGGAGACTCGTGACGAGAAGGAAGAGCGGGTCAGTGTCTGGAACCGCTCGACGGGCGAACTCCTGTGGGAGGCTACCTGGCAGGGCTCGCTGAGTGTTCCATTTTTTGCTCGATCCAACGGCAGCTGGATTCGATCGACGCCGGCAACCGACGGCCAGCGTCTGTACGTAGCGGGGATTCGCGACGTGCTGGTCTGTTTCGACCTGGCGACGGGTCAGGAGGCTTGGCGGGTCGACTTTGTGGAGCAGTTGAAGAGTACGTTGCCGTCATTCGGTTTTGTTTCTTCGCCGCTGATCGACGGCCAGTGGCTCTACGTCCAGGCCGGTGGTGGCGTGGCCAAGCTGAACAAGCTGGACGGCACGATTGTCTGGCGGGCGCTGGAGGACGGCGGCGGGATGAACGGCAGCGCATTTTCGTCGCCCGTGATCGCCACGATCGGTGGCGTGCGGCAGTTGGTCGTCCAGACTCGATCCGAGCTGGCGGGTGTCGACCTTGAGTCGGGCAAGGTGTTGTGGTCGCAGACGATTGAGTCGTTTCGCGGGATGAACATTTTGACGCCGACAGTGATTGGCGATCAGATATTCACCAGCAGTTACGGCGGCAAGTCGTGGCTGTATTCGATCAAGAACAACCCCGACGGATTCACGGTGTCGATGGACTGGGAGAACAAGCTGCAGGGGTACATGAGTTCGCCGGTGGTCGTGGGGGACCACATTTATTTGCATCTGCGTAATCAGCGATTTGCCTGCGTGAACTGGAAGACGGGCGAAGAGGCGTGGATTACCAAGCCATTCGGGAAGTATTGGAGCATGGTTTCGCAGGGCGACCGCATGCTGGCGCTGGACGAAACGGGTGAACTGCGGTTGATCGCGGCCGATCCGAAAGAGTACCGGCTGCTGGGCGAAGCTCGAGTGAGCGACGATTCCACGTGGGCTCATCTGAGCGTGGCGGATGGCCAGGTCTTCGTGCGGGCGTTGGGCGAGCTGCGTGTATTTGAATGGAAGTGAGGCAGGGAATGCGGATTGCGGTTGTCGGGGGCGGCATCAGCGGCAACACGGCCGCCTGGCTATTGCAGCACCGGCATGAGGTGGAACTGTTTGAGGCGGAGCCGATACCAGGCGGGCATACGAAGACGGTCGACCTGGAGCTCGAAGGGCGCCGGGTGGCCGCCGACACGGGCTTCATGGTCTACAATCGCCGCACGTATCCTCATTTCTGCCAGCTGTTGCAGCACTTGGGGATTGAAGGCCAGCTGAGCGACATGAGTTTCAGCGTTCACTGCGAACGCTCGGGCCTGGAATATCAAGGAAGCGACCTCAATGGCTTGTTTGCTCAGCGTTCGAATCTGATCCGTCCCTCGTTCTACCGCATGTTGTGGGATATTGTGCGGTTCAATCGGGAAGCTCCGGCGTGGCTGGAGCGGAACGAGGAGGATGTGAAGTTAGGCGAGTATCTGCAGCGCGAGGGCTACGGTCGTCCTTTCATGGATGCCTATCTGGTGCCAATGGGAGCCGCCATCTGGTCGGCGAGGCCGGAATCGTTCCTTGATTTTCCGATTCGATTCCTGATCCGCTTCATGACCAATCACGGCCTGCTGCAGTTACGAGACCGACCGCGCTGGCTGACAATCCCCGGCGGGGCTCGGCGATACGTCCAGCAGCTTCTGCGTCCGCTGGGGAATCGAGTTCACACCGGGGTGCGGGTGGAACGCGTGCGGCGCACTACCGACTCGGTGGAATTGCTGCTGGCCGACGGCTCCCGCCATCAATTTGATCGAGTGGTGCTGGGCCTGCATGCCGAAGATGCGTTGCGGATCCTGGAGGAGCCGACTTTGGAAGAGCGAGAGATTCTGGGGACGTTTGCTTACCAGCGCAATCTGGCCGTGCTGCATACGGATGCCAGCATGCTGCCGCAGCGTCGGCGGGCCTGGGCCAGCTGGAACTATCATATCCCGGGCGAATCGGACCGACCGGTGGCGGTGACTTACGACTTGAATCGACTGCAGAACCTGGGCCTGAAAAATCCGCTCCTCCTGACGTTAAACCCTCCGCCGCGGATTCGGTCGAGTTGCGTGCTGGACCAATGGCACTTCAAGCATCCCGTATTTGATCTCCGGACCGCCGCCGCTCAGGCTCAGCGCCCGCGTCTGCGGGGTCAGCAGCTGACTCACTATTGCGGCGCGTACTGGGGTTACGGGTTCCATGAAGACGGGGTCAAGTCGGCGATTGTGGCGGCCAGCGAGTTGGGAGTGGCGTTCGCCGATTGTGTGGGACAAACGGCATCGGGCGGCCACCCTCCCCACTTCGATCGCTTGCCCGACAGCGCATCCGATGGGCATCGACCGGCGGGACGATTGACGGCGGCGGGTTGACCGGACGAGGTTGGCATGCGATCGAGCATCTACACAGGCATCGTGTCGCATCACCGGTGGGCGGTAGCCGACCATCGGTTTCAGTACGGGATCGGCTATTGCTGGATCGATCTGGACGAATATCAGCACGACGTCGCGTTGCGAAAGCTGTTGAGCGGCGTTGTGCGACCTTGGGCGTTTCGTGCCGCGGACCATGGAGGGGGTGACAAGGAAGTCTCCGAGCTGGTGTCATGGGTGCGAAAGCGTGCCCAAGAGCACGGTCTATTGGCCGACGGTCCTGTACGGCTGTTGACTCAATTGCGCAACTGGGGACTCGCCTTCAGCCCGTTGAATGTTTATTACCTGTATGATCGAAACGATCGGCTGACGGGAATCATCGGTGAAGTGACGAACACTCCGTGGGGTGAGCGTCACTGGTATGTGTTGCCGGCGACGGCAACGGACGCTGGCGCAGACCGTTACACGGTGTCCCATACCAAGCAATTTCATGTCTCGCCGTTTTGGGAAATGAACCTACAGTATGGCTGGTCGCTGAATGCGCCCGGTCCCCAGCTTGACCTGTGGCTCGACTGCTATCGGGCCACAGACCGTGTGTTCCGGGCGGGGATGAAACTGCGACGACAGCCGCTGACGGCGGGAACTCTGTGGCGGCTGAGTCTGACAAACTATCGGATGTTGGCGGGAATTTACTATCAGGCCTTGCGACTGTGGTGGAAACGATGTCCAGTTTACAATCACCCGCGGAATGCCGATCCGTTGAGCGTCGAACGCACCGTGACTGGCCGCACGACTCGGCCTTTCCCCTTGCGGACTGCCGAACCGGCTGGCTGAACGGCCGCTACCGCTCAGCGATCGACGGCGCCCTGAAACTGCTGAACGAAGGACGCCTGTCGCTGACTGAGGCCGGGCATCGCCGCGTCTTCGGCCGCGCAGTGGATGACCTGCCGGACGCGGAAGTGCACGTTCACGACGCGGAGTTCTACCGGCAGATCGTGCTGGGGGGCTCGCTGGGCGCCGCGGACGCTTATCTTGACGGCCACTGGACGACTCCCGATCTGACGACTGTTTTGCGAGTGATGGCTCGCAACGACGCGGCACTTGGTTCGCTGGACGGTCCGCTGGGCCGATGTTCCACGGCAATTCGCAGCCTCTATCACTGGTGGAACTCGAATACGCGTCGCGGGAGTCGCCGTAACATCGCCGCTCATTACGATCTGGGGAATGAATTCTTCCGCCTGTTCCTGGACCCGACGATGACCTATTCGTGCGGGTTATTCGCTGACAGTGACGCGACGATGGAAGAAGCGTCGACAGAGAAGTATGACCGCATCTGTCGGCAGCTGCGGTTGCGGCCGTCGGACCGAGTCATCGAAATCGGCACCGGGTGGGGTGGCTTTTCGGTGCACGCGGCCCGCCATTACGGTTGCCATGTGACGACGACGACGATCTCCAATGAGCAGCACGCATGGGCGGCGCAAGCGATCAGCGAGGCGGGCCTGGGAGGACGGATTCGCCTGCTGCAGCAGGACTATCGGGATCTCGAGGGGACCTACGACAAGCTGGTTTCGATTGAGATGATCGAGGCGGTAGGCTACCGCTATCTGCCGACGTTTTTCCAGAAATGCTGTCAGCTGCTGGAGCCACACGGCACGATGATGCTGCAAGCGATCACGATCCCCGATCAGCGGATGGACGACTACCGTCGTTCGATGGACTTCATTCAGCGTTACATCTTCCCGGGAGGATTCCTCCCTTCATTAGGGACGATGAATGCGGCGATCAAGGCGAAGACCGATCTGCAGATTCTGGGGCTGGACGATTTTGCTCACCACTACGCGCGGACGCTGATGAAGTGGCAGACGACCTTTAACGCTCATACCGAGGCGATCCGATCGCTGGGCTTCGGCGACGAGTTTCTGCGGGCGTGGAATTATTACTTCAGCTACTGCGCAGCGGGCTTCCTGGAGCGGAAGATCGGCTTGGCTCAGATCCTGCTGGCTCGCCCACGAGCGCCCCACTGATCGCCGATTGGCCGATCGGAGCCGTGGCGCCGCCTGACCGGTCCTTCCTCCCTTTGCAGGCTGGGAGTATCATGTCGGCATGACCACACAATTGCTGGAACCGAAAGTCATTCACGACATCGGCGAAGTCCCGCTGGAGCTCTATTCGGACGTCCGGGGACCGCTCGCCAAGTTGAGTTTTCTTCGCCGATCGCTGGTCATGGCCGAGCTGGCCATGATTGCCTACAACGATCAGGATGAGGCTCGACGAGCCGCTGCGGCCATTGGATTCCCCGAAGCGAGGCTGATTGAGAACCAGGGGGCTCAAGCCTACTGGTTCCGTAACGAATCCGACATCGTACTGACCTGCCGTGGCACTCAGCCGAACGAATGGAATGACATCCAGGCCGACGTCAACGCGATCATGGCCGTACTCGGGACGGTGGGGCGGGTCCACAGCGGGTTCTACGAAGAAGTGAAGGTCCTGTGGCCCACGTTGGAAGAAATGCTGCGTGAATCGGATAAGCCGGTCTGGTTTTGCGGTCATTCGCTGGGGGGCGCCATGGCGACGATTTGCGCTTATCAGTGCAAAGGTTCGTCGGTGGTGAGAGACCCGCAGGAGCTGCACACATTCGGATCACCGCGAGTCGGATGTCGACGTTATATCCGCCATGTACCGATCACTCATTTCCGCTGGGTCCACAACAACGACATTGTCACCCGCATGCCGCCGCTGTTCATGGGGTATCGGCATGGGGGCCACGAAGTCTACTTCGACCGCAACGGTCGCATTCGCCGGCTGAGCGGGATCTGGCGCAGTCGCGATCGCTGGCGAGGACTACTGCGTGGATTTGGCAATTGGCGATTGGACATGCTGACGGACCATGGGATTCGCCAATACGCGGCGAATCTGGTGAAGGCCGTACAGGATGAACATCAAGCGGTGTCGCGCGGCGGGAAACCGATCCCGATTCGGGATCTGGCGATCCTGGACGCTACCGAAGACCCTGAGACTCGCGAATCGGCCTGAAAAACCGAATTCAAAGCCGATTCAGATTGCTCGGCCGGTGGCGGCCGGTCCCCGCCGTTCGAGGGCCGCGTCGATGCGAGCCAGGGTTTCCGCATCGATTTGCCAGCCCATGGCGCCGGCCGTTTCGGCGATCTGGAACGGCCGCTTGGCTCCGCACAAAGCGGCCGTAATCCCCGGCTGATGGATGGTCCAGTTCACGACCAGCTGAGCGACGGTGTGACCGGTTCCGGCGGCGATCTGAGTCAGCTCGGCTAGAAAATCCTGGTTCCGCTGCCACTCGTCTCCTTGAAACATCGGATACTTGGCGCGGCCATCTTTGGGATCGAACCGGTGATCCCGCGAGAGTCCGCCTGACAGGAGTCCTTTCATCAGCGGCCAATAGACGACGGCTCCGACACCGTGTTGTCGGCACCAGGGGAGAATATCGTCTTCGATCTGCCGCTGCAGCATGTTGTACGGGGACTGCACGCAGGTGAGTGGGCATTCCCGCTGGAATTCATCGAGCTGCTCGACGTTCAGATTCGACGCTCCGACGGCACGCGTCGCCCCTTCGGCCAACAGCTCGCGGATAGCGCCGGCCGACTCGGCCACCGGCACGGCCGGATCGGGTGCATGCAGGTAGAGCAGATCGACATGATCGAAGCCGAGCCGTTGCAGGCTTTCGTGCAAGTGCTTTCGCAGGGTCGCCGGCCGAGCGTCCTGCTGGCGAACTCCGTCGCTGTCCCAATAGACGCCCCCCTTGGTGGCAATCACCACACGATGGCGAACGGGGGCCAGCGCCTTTCCGATCAGCCGTTCACTCTCACCCCGCGCGCCGTACGAATAGGCCGTGTCGAAGAAATTGAGGCCTCGCTCGACGGCCATGCGCAGCGTCGCCAGACTGTCAGCGTCATTCACCGCCAGACTGGTCATGCCAGAAATGGGCCAGCACCCCATGGCCACGGGACTGACCATCAATTCGGATCGCCCCAGTTGCCGCAGCGGAAACGAAGTCGCAGAGAGACTCATCGGGGGACCGGCACAATCGATCGCTCGAACCCGTAAGGACGTGGCAGCGGTTGCTCCTTCCACGAGGGTCGATTGAAGTTGTATCGAGGCTGATAGATGCCCGTGCCCGGCCCCACGCCGAGATTGGCATCGAGATTCAACCGAGCGTCGTCCATCAGCATCACACCCGTATGCGGCCGGACCATGGGCGCTCGCCAGGGCGATCCAGCATCCGGAGCCGGCAATCCGCCTTCGGCTTGACGGGGCGTCTGGTTCACCGTCGCGTTACCACTCCCGGCGAAACCATGGGCGCCAGCTGGCGAATTCCACGTGTCGGCATAAGCGCGGCCGGTCACGCCCGTCGGGGCCGACAACCCGGTCCCCGCTCCCCAATTCGAACTTCCGAAACCTGACGCAGGACCGGCACTGTTCGCCTCCGGCGACGTATTCCACATCGGAATGCCCCACGGACCGTACTGATCTGGTGGCTGCCACGGACTCCCCCACGGGCTGGCCGGCACCACGTACCGTCGACGCTGGTCCGCCGACTTCGGTTTCGCCTTTGGTTTTGGCTTGGGCTTCGGTTCTTCCTCGTCCCCCGATTCAGGCTCGTCCAAGTCATCGGCCTCAGCGTCCAGGTCGCCGGGCCGAGTTGTCGCTCCGCGCGACGGCGGTCCCGTCACCTTTTCACCGGCGGCGAGGGCGGCCAGCGGATTCTGAGCGGGTGGGGCCCCCGGACCGCCGCGGTCGTCGGCCTCAGCGCGATCGCGTCCGGTCGCCAATGGAGGCTGCAGCCGCGAGGGAGGTGTGGCGGGCGCACCATCCGAACCACGTCCAGGCTCAGTCGACCGCACACTGTCGGTACGTCCCGGCTGCGGCTGAACGGGGCTCGTCGGCCCAATCCCCGGTTGCAACACACCCGGTTGCAACACACCCGGCTGCATGACGCCTGGTTTGATCGAGCCAGGTGGACCCGAGCCGGGCGTTGACGAACCGGCCAGATTGGGAGCAGCCGGTGGCAAGGTCATGCCGGCCGAACCGGTCGAGCTATCGGCATTGGGCGTGGTCGTCGATGCGGACGAATCGGGAACTCCGGCATCGGGTGAGAGTCGAGCCCAGCCGTCGGGATGGAGTTGGGTCCCCCGTTTCCAGTCGGCCGTGGCAGCATCGTGATCATTCAGTTTGTCGTAGGCATCGCTGCGATAAAGAAACAGCTGTCCGTTCTCAGGTTCGATCTTGATGGCCGACGAGTAAGCGTCGACAGCACCGTGGTAGTCGTCTTGGGCAAACCGGCATTGCCCCAGACCGACCCAGGCCTCGACGACGCTGGGATCTTCCTGGAGGACTTCCTCCCACTTCACGGCCGCGCCGGCAAAATCGGCCTTTCGCATCAGCTGTTGAGCTTGTTCGGTCGGAGTTTGAGGAGCCCGAGAGCAGCCGACAACAGCGACCAGCCAGACGATTCCGCAGCAAACCAGTCGGTGCAAACGCGACGAGACCGGGACGGCCCGGCCGATGTCAGCGGTTGCTGAACGATCCGCGTCCCTTCGTCTGATTGATAAACGTTGAGCGACCATGATCGCCTCCCCCGCAACAGGCGCCGCCGATGGGCTAGCTGCAATACCGTTTAACAAAGCATAACTACTGATTGCGCAAAGGTTTTGGTGAGCTTGGGTGCGGGCCGATGTTCGGGTCGTTTCTTGCTCCAGTTCGACATTTTTTGCTTGATGACGCGTGGGTTAATTCGATTACGTCGTGATTCGATCTGCTCGTGTTGCATCTCCCAGAGCAAATTTTCGTACCATGTTTGGAGCGTCTGGGCCGTTCTGGTGTCGCATTCCGGCAGGCGGCATTTCAGGACCTGGAAGCAGCCGGTAAATGAGAGTCGATCGGTATCTAGGCCGATGCCCTGGGCCGCTTCAAACATCAAGGCGCGAATCACGTAATGGGCGAGTGAAAGCGCATACAGCTCTTGAATAACGCCAGTTGGTGTTTCGCTTCGCAAGTGCGCTGATTTGGTCGGACGCCGAGGATCCTGATGGGTCTTTTGTTCGTCAAAGGTGAGTTCTTCTTCCCACCGCTCGTGGTACAACGGAATCAGTTCGGACGCGGGGTATTGTACTTCGTCGAGTAGCGTGGTGATAAGTGTGTGAACTTCTTCGTGGCCAACTCGCTGAGGGTCGTCGATTTTGTAGCGAATCACCCGTACCACAATTCCGCCTCGATCTTTATCCCGATCGCGCGGCGTAGGATAAATCTTGGCCAAGTGCGAGCTGTCGCTGAGATGCTGAATTGGTTGTAGGATCAGCCAATTCTTGACTCTCGCGAGTACGGCCACGTGCTCCTGCAATGCCCGTTTCCACAGCTTAAAGCTGAAAAAACCGCGGTCTTCCAATAACAAGGCATCCTGGGGGATGTGCCTCCACAGCGCTTCAACCGCCGTCGTTTCTCCGCAAGCAATCCGTTTCAGGACGATAGCCAGTTCGACGTGAGTTCCAATCTCCACGAGACTCACTTTGCGAATCTGCGGAAAAGCGCCTTGGCCCCGATCACCACCAGATGGGCGGCCGAATGCCGTCTCATTGGCTTTTGAATCGGGGGTGTTGTAGACCACGCCATCGATGGCCACCAACCGGAAGCCACGGTAAAACGCCCCGGGCGTATCTGGCAGTGCGAGAGCACGAACGGTTTTCTCAAACAAGTGGCGAACCGGAGCCACGCCGAGGCGTTGTCGCGCCAAGCAGAGACTCGAACGGTGCGGCGACCTTTCACCTTTACGCAGTCGCCGAGCGTGTTTAAACACCTGTCGAATCGGCAAGTCACTCAGAATGCCCATCGCCAGTACGATCCAGAGCATGATTTCATGGGTCAAAACGCACCGACGCTGCCCGACTCGACCGGTGGCATTTAGGGATTGCTTGATAGCGACCGGCGAGATAATCTTCTCCAGGCCGGCCAACCGATCCAAAACACGGTCGTCCGAACCCTCGGCCCACGACGAATCCTCCAAATTTGACATGGTCACAGCCTCCTTGCTGCCAGAGCTATCGTTACGCCAATAACGGCTCGTAAAGTAGCAGGTGGCTGTGACTTATGTCTTCATCAAACGGTATTGGGGCTAGCTGCCATCATCTTACCACGCCGTCGACCGACTTCCCAATCGATCTTTGCCTGGCGCGAGTTCGGCGAATCGTCTGGCCGTCGCCGCACGGCCCGGCTCGGTGCCGCGGCCGACGGGTCGCTCGGCTCCCTTAGGACTCGGTCGTCTTGCCCGAGCCGCCTCCGCTGCCGGCAGCTGAAGCCTTGGCCGTCGTCTTTTTCGTGGCGGACTTGGGGGCGGCCGACTTCTTGGTCGCTGATTTCTTGGCCGATTTCTTGGCTCGCCCCCCGGTCGACGCTTTCGGGGAGGCTGCTGGTGACGCAGTCGCCTTGGAGGTCTTCTTGGCACCCCGGCCGCGCCGTTTGGCCGGTTCACGAGCCGCTCGATCGGCCAGCCATTGCAGGGCCATCGGGAGCGTGACGTCGGCCGCGTCGACTCCCTTGGGGACGGAGGCGTTGGTTGTCCCGTCGGTCACATAGGGACCGTAACGTCCTTCGAGCAGCTGCACCGGATTCTGCGTGACGGGCGAGGCTTCAAAGACCTTGATCGGTTCCTTCGGAGCGGCTCGACCACGTCCCAACTTGGGCTTGGCCAGCAACTCCAGGGCCTGCTCAAGAGTCACGTCGATGGGAGACCAGCCGCTGGGGAGCGACCTCGTTTCGTTGCCACATTTCACATAGGGCCCGAACCGGCCGTTGGAGGCGACCACGGGCTGGCCGGAA
Source organism: Pirellulales bacterium (assembly GCA_046349895.1). Taxonomy (GTDB): domain Bacteria; phylum Planctomycetota; class Planctomycetia; order Pirellulales; family Pirellulaceae; genus JAXMBJ01. Next base: position 1,353,190 of record JAXMBJ010000006.1, read on the forward strand.
TTCGGGTCGTTGCCGAGGGTTGCGGGGAGCGAGAGGAGTTTGAGGGCGACCTCAACCGTGACCGAATCGGGGGACATTCCCTTGAGCAACGAAGCGTTCTTGGGCTTTTCGTCATCCTCGGTCGAACCGAGCTGAACGTACGGTCCAAACCGACCCTGCTTGAGAAAGATCGGTTTGCCCGTCTGCGGGCAATGCCCCAGCGGCTCTTCACCCTTGGATGCGGCCGCCAGGAATTCGGTCGCTTTGGCGATGGTCAGTTCATCGGGCGGGAGATCATCGGGGAGACTGGCTCGTTGATCTCGCCATTCCAGAAACGGTCCATAGCGGCCGACCCGCAGTTGAATCTCATCGCCCTCGGGATGCGTCCCGATCGGAAAGGTGCTGACCGCCCGCGCGTCGATCTCTTCGACCTTGTTCGCCAGCTGAGCTTTGAGGCCGGGATCGCTGTTGCCGAAGTAGAAATTCTCCAGATAGGTCAGATATTCAACCTCGCCGCGGCTGATCGCGTCCAGGTCATCCTCCATCTGAGCGGTGAAGGCGTAATCAACCAGCTTGGGGAGGTGCTGTTCGAGCAACGAGCAGACGGAGAACGCCATCCAGCTGGGGACGAGTGCCGACCCGCGTTTGTAGACGTACTCGCGATTGATGATGGTATCGATCGTAGTGGCATAAGTGCTGGGCCGTCCGATGCCGTTCTGTTCGAGGGCCTGGGTCAGCGACGCTTCGGTGAATCGAGCGGGCGGCTGAGTCGTATGGCTTTTGGCTTCGATGTCGCGGAAATTCAACTGATCGCTGGTCTTCATCGGCGGGAGGACCATCTCGCGATTTTCCAGCTCGGCGACCGGATCATCCGATCCTTCGACATAAGCCCGCAGATAACCGGGAAAATCGATCGTCTTGCCGCGTGCCTGGAAGACGGCTCCTTCGGCTTCAATGGTGACGACCATCCGGCGGCCACGCGAATCGGTCATCTGGCTGGCGATCGTGCGCTTCCAGATCATTTCGAACAGACGGAATTCGTCGGTATTGAGCCGGCCGCGGAGGGCCTCTGGAAGCTGGAAGGGGTGACCGGCCGGTCGGATCGCTTCGTGAGCTTCCTGAGCGTTTTTGACTTTGGACTTGTAGATCCGGGGCTGGGGAGGGAGATATTCGGGACCATATTCCGACCGGACCAGTTCCCGGGCCGCCGTGATGGCGACTTCAGCCAGGTTGGTCGAATCGGTACGCATGTAGGTAATGTGCCCGTTCTCGTAGAGGCTTTGCGCCACGGACATGGTGCGGCGGGCCGTGAATCCCAGCTTGCGGTTGGCTTCCTGCTGCAGCGTGCTGGTCGTGAACGGAGGATACGGGCGGCTGATATCGGGTTTTTCTTCGAGTTCGGTCACCCGGAATGTTGCCGAGCGGAGTTTGGTGGCCAGTTCGGCGGCCTGAACTTCGGTGAGGACGAGGAGTTCCGAGTTACGGGGCTGGCCGGTCTTGGGATCGAAATCCTTGCCAGCGGGAATTTTTCGCTGGTTGTAGGCGACCAGCTGTGCCGTGAAGGTCTCACCCGCGTTGGTCCCCAGGACGACGGAGAGATCCCAGTAGGTGGCGCTGTGGAAGGCCATCCGGTCGCGTTCTCGGTCGACGATCATCCGCACGGCGACGCTCTGCACGCGTCCGGCCGACAAACCGGGACGGATCTTTCGCCACAGGAGGGGCGAGACGTCGTAGCCATAGAGCCGATCGAGCACGCGCCGGGTTTCCTGGGCGCGGACGAGCCCATCATCGATTGAGCGTGGCGAGCGGAGAGCTTCGGTGATGGCCTCTTTGGTGATTTCGTGAAAGACGAGCCGATGGACGGGGACTTTGGGGTTGAGCAGCTCCGTCAGGTGCCAGCTGATGGCCTCCCCTTCTCGATCCTCGTCCGTCGCCAGATAGAGTTCGTCGGCGTCCCGCAGGGCCTGCTTCAGCTTGTTCACCTGCTGGCGTTTTTCCGCCGGCACGATATAGATCGGCTGAAATTCATCGTCGACATTCACCCCCAGGTAGGCCCACGATTCACCGCGGTACTGTTCGGGCATGTCGGTCTTGCGTTCGGGCAAATCGCGCACGTGCCCGATACTGGCCTCCACCCGATAGTTCGGTCCCAGAAACCCGCCGATGGTCCGCGCCTTGGCGGGCGACTCGACGATGACCAGGGCCGTCTTGTGATCCCCACCTGATTTTTTGGGCATTTCCATCTCCATCTCGGGCCAACGCCGCCGGACGGGCCTCCGCCTGGAGCCCTTGCGCCCCGCCGGCCCAGCGAACTTATTTATCCGCCTTCTCTACACAGATTCCCCAGTTTACGTCAACGGCCTGACATGAACGGCTTCATCGGCTCAACCAGCACGATCGGCAAAACAGCTCGTCCAGCATACTTCATCGAGCGGTCGGGCCGCGAGGGTGGGCCGGCAGCGGGCCGGTTTGCCATAACACTGCTTTGGGATTGAACTTGGGACTAATATTCCTACAATCGTCCGTCTTGGCAAATCCAGTCTGGTGCGGTCAAATCCAATATTGTCGTCCCCCAGGACGTGTCAAGCCACCGGTTTGACGCGGGGTCGGCTTCGGAAATCAGTTTGCGGAGACGGTCGGCATGAATCCTTTGGGTGCCCTTCGGGAACATTCGCGTCTGTTGTTGGCGATTTTCGGCGTGTTGCTGATGATCGTCTTCACCATTGGTTCGGCTGTGAGCGGCTGGCTGAACTACTCCCGCGTGGCACATGTCGGGCAGGAACCGGTCGTCACCTGGAATGGTGGACAGTTAACCGAATCTGAAATGCAGATGCAGCGGGTGCGGCGTCGGCAGTTGAGCGATTTTCTGGAGACGGTTCGTCAGCTGGCCGTGTCGCGGGGTGTGCCCGATGGTCCGCCGGTGAACATGTCGACCAACGAAGAAGATATCCTCCTGTCGGCCATGCTGGCCGATCGGGCGAAGCAGATGGGGATGGTGGTTTCGGATGAAACGGCGCTGGAATTTCTGGACGAACTGACGTCGAATACGGTCAAGCGGGGTGAGCTGGCCGGGATTGCCCAGACGCTGCGGGGGGGTGCCGATCAGCGCACGCTGATCAATCAGCTCAAGCACGAAGTGCTGGCTCGGCAGGCCATGAGTCTGGTGAGTGCGGGGGTCTTTCCGGCCGATTCCAAGGGGCTCCTGTTCCCTTCCACGCCGGCCGCCGCCTGGGAGACCTTCCGACGCCTGCGTCAGGGGATTGAAGGCGAGTCGATGGCGGTGGACGTGAAGCAATACGTCGACCGGGTCCCCGCTCCCTCCGACGCCGATATCCAGACGGCCTTCACCAAGGGTAAGGAGCGGCTGCCGAACCAATACGATCCGGAACCGGGCTTCAAGCTGCCCCGGCGGTTGTCCTTTGAGTTCGTACGAGCCGATCTGAACAAATTTGTCGACACGGCCAAGCAATCCATCACCGACCAGCAGGTCGAAGAGTACTACAAGGCGAACCAGGATCAGTTCAAGGCCCCCGAGCTGCCGACCGACAGCGGCATCTCGTTCGAGGACCTGAAGCTCGACGAACCGGCTGCAGGAGGGACTGGTCAGCCCGGTTCGGGCCCAGCGCCTCCGAGCGGTCAGCAGACCCCGCCGACGGAGAATTCGCCCGCCACACCTCCCACTGAAAACCCGCCGGCGGCTCCTCCAGCGGCGGAAGCTCCACCAGCCCCGGCGACTGACACTCCGGCGACTGACACTCCGGCGACTGACACTCCGACTGCTCCGGCAACCGAAGCTCCCGCGACCGAACCGCCAGCCGGTGAAGCTCCTGCTGGTGGCGGATCGCAGAGCCGTCGGGTGCCGACTGAGAGCGATTATCCGGTCCGTTTGACGGCCGCCTACGCCGCCGCTCAAGAATCGACGGCCGAATCTGCAACCAGCAGTCTGCCGGACGTCGAGAAATCGGCCGCTGCCGCAGCGGACACAGCCGCGACTCCGGCCGGCACCGAAGCGGCTGCGGCGCAGACCGGTGCGGAAACGACGGCGACACCACCCGGCCAAGTGCAACCGCTCGAAAAAGTGCGGGATCAGATCCGCGAAAAGCTGGCCATCCCCATCGCTCAGCAGAAGCTCGACGTCGCCCTGTCGAACGTCCGCGCTGCGATGAACAAATTCACTCAGACGTACATTGTCTGGGAGATCAACGTTCAAGAGAAAAAGCAGGATGCTGGCGAACAGCCGCGTCTGGACCTGGCCGCGCTGGCCACGAAGGAAGGTCTGGAATACGGCCAGATTCCGCTCTCCGACATGTATGAAGTGCAGCAGTACGAGCTGGGCCAATCGTTCCAGTTCGGCGGTTTCACTCCCCAAGGTCTGGTCCAGGTCAGTTTTCTGCAGATGGCATTCGACCCGGATTTGGCCAAGTTTCAGCCCAAGGACATTCAGGGACTGGAAGCAGGCGTGGAGTTTGTCTTCTGGAAGACCGACGATCAGGCTGAACGGGTTCCCGAGCTGAAAGAAGTTCAGGACAAAGTCGTCGCCGCTCTGAAGATGCAGAAGGCCCGCGAACTGGCTCGAGATTTCGCGCAGCGCGACGCCGATCAGGTGAAGACGGCCGGCAAGCCGCTGTCGGAAGTCTTCGGTACCACGCGCACGGTGACACCGACCGGTGAGTTCACCTGGCTGACCACTGGCAATCTGGCCATGGGCTCGACAGCGCCGCGACTGAGTACCATACCGGGTGTGGAAGCCGCCGGCCAAGATTTCATGAAGGCCGCCTTTGCCCTCGATCCGGGCCAGGTCGCTGTGATCCCCAACCAGCCGCAGACGATCTTTTATGTCTTCCAGGTCAAGCGCCGGATGATCGAGACCGCTCAGCTCAAGGAACAGTTCCTCCAGAACGCACTGACCTACTCGCCGCTCCGCGTCCTGACTCAGCAGGACATGCGGCTGGTCATGAACGATTGGCTGATCGATTTCACCAAGCAGAACAACGTGCAGTGGAAGCGACCGCCCATCCAGGCTCGCCCCAGCTGAGCCTGATCGCCGGCCTCCGCGTCCTCTCGCTGGATGGTGCAATCCGCCCGCCAAGGTGCAGGAACCACGGATACCACGGATACCACGGATACCACGGATACCACGGATACCACGGATACCACGGATATCACGGATACCACGGATACCACGGATACCACGGATACCACGGATACCACGGATACCACGGATACCACGGATATCACGGATGCCATGGATATTGCTGTGAGATTTCCGTGCTACTGTGCTTTTGTCCTGCCAGATCTTCGAAACGCGCGAAGAATAATCACCGTGTGAGCCGGCTTCTGCGCTGAGTACGAGTACCGCTGCGCTGAGTACGAGTACCGCTGCGCTGAGTACGAGTACCGCTGCGCTGAGTACGAGTACCGCTGCGCTGAGTACGAGTACCGCTGCGCTGAGTACGAGTACCGCTGCGCTGACCGCTCGACCGCCTTTCCCTTGCGATAGTTCGATGCCCGTGACACGCCCAGGATCTCACAAGCCTGACGCGTGCCCACGGCCTCTCGAAGCTCGGCGACGGCCTTCATCTGCCAGATTCGCCGCTGAAGGACGTCAACGACACTCCAAGCAGACTCGAGACTTTTTTTTGGACCTCGATAATCGCCTCCGCCTGCCGGAGACGTTCGGTCAGGCGAGCGTTCTCTCGTTGAATTTGCTCCAGTTCCACGCGCGTGGGGTCGACCGCCTTGCGCTTACGTCCCCGCTTGGGGCTCTTGCCTTCCATCAGCTCGCCTGCTGCCCGCTGACGACGCCACGTCGCCAGTTGCGAACCGTACAGCCCTTCCCGCCGCAAAATGTCACCAATCTGCCCAGGTTCCTGGCATCGATCGGCTTCTTCCACGATCCGCAGTCGGTAGGCTGCGCTGAACTTCCTTCGCTGAGCCTTCTCAGGCACTTCCGGATCACCTACCCGTGGGGTTTCATTGCGCTCATTCATCATTCGGCCTCCTCGCCCTCTTCCTTAATTGATGAGGAGGCAGTTGTCTCACGTCATGTTGGCACAGAGCGAGGCCGCAGAGAGGACAGAAGGCAGGCGGGACGCCTGCACCCCAAGGGAGGCGTCCCGCCTGCACTATCGTTTCATTATCGAATTACTTGCCCTGCGGGTGGCGTTTGAAGACGGCCAGGCCCAGCGGTGGCAACTGGATGCTGATTGACCACTCGCGACCGTGCCACGGAATCGGCTCGGCGACCGCCCCCAACAGATTGCCGACGTTGCTGCCACCGTAGTAGGCCGAGTCGGTATTGAGCAGTTCTTCGTACCAACCCGGACCGGGGACACCGACGCGGTGAGTCAGTCGGGGGACCGGAGTGAAGTTGCAGCAGGCCAGCACCTGTTCGTCCGCCGACTTGCCCTTGCGCAGATAAGCCAGCACGCTGTCTTCACGCGAATGGCAGTCGATCCACTCAAATCCGGCGCCGTCGAAATCGAGATCGTACAGGGCCGGCTGCTGCTGATAGACCCGATTCAGGTCGGCGATCAGCTTCTGGATCCCCTGATGCGACTCCCACTGCAGTAAATGCCACTGCAGGCTCTCGTTGTGGTTCCATTCGTGCCACTGCCCGAAGTCGCTTCCCATGAACAGCAGCTTCTTGCCGGGATGCGTCCACATGTAGGCGTACAGCAGCCGCAAGTTGGCAAACTTCTGCCACAGATCGCCCGGCATCTGATCGAGCAGCGAACCCTTGCCGTGGACCACTTCGTCGTGCGACAGAGGGAGCGAAAAGTTCTCGGTGAAGGCGTAGATCAAGCTGAATGTCAGCTCATCGTGGTGGAATCGCCGGTGAATCGGATCGTGCCGCATGTAGCTGAGCGTGTCGTTCATCCAGCCCATGTTCCACTTCACCGAAAAGCCCAGGCCACCGTGGTGCACGGGTCGCGAAACGCCCGGCCAGGCGGTCGATTCCTCGGCGATCGTCATCACGCCCGGATAACGGGAATGCACCTCGGTATTGAATTCCTTCAGGAACTCAATCGCCTCCAGATTCTCACGACCGCCGTACTTGTTCGGAATCCACTGCCCCTCGGAACGGCTGTAGTCCAGGTACAGCATCGAGGCCACGGCGTCGACTCGCAGACCGTCAATGTGGTATTTGTCGAGCCAGAACAGGGCGTTGGAAACGAGGAAGTTGCGGACCTCGTTGCGGCCGTAGTTGAAGATCAACGTCCCCCAGTCAGGATGTTCGCCCTGACGCGGATCGGCATGTTCGTACAGAGCCGTGCCGTCAAACTGGCGCAGACCGTGGTCGTCACGGGGGAAGTGAGCGGGGACCCAGTCGAGAATCACACCGATGCCGTTCCGGTGGCAATAGTCGACGAAGTACATGAAGTCTTCCGGCTTGCCGTAACGGCTTGTCACCGCGTAGTAGCCGACCGTCTGGTAGCCCCAGCTTCCCGTAAACGGATGCTCGCTGACCGGCAGCAGTTCCAGGTGCGTGTAGCCCTGCTGGTGGCAGTACGCGACCAGTTCATGCGCGAGCGCTCGATAGTCAAGCCACGCGTCGACGTCGGAGCTCGTGCGCCGCCAGCTCCCCAGATGCACCTCGTAGACGCTGACCGGCCGCTCCCAGCAGCGGAAATCACGACGCCGCTCCAACCACTCCGCGTCCTGCCAGCTGTACTGATTCAAGTCGGCCACCACCGACGCCGTCAACGGCGGGACCTCAGCCGCAAAACCGTACGGATCGCACTTGTCGACCAAGTGCCCACCGCGGTTCACGCGATACTTGTAACGAGTCCCCGCGGCCACGCCCGGGACAAACAGTTCCCAAAAACCGCTCGGAATGAGCTTGCGCATCGGATGGCGCCGAGCGTCCCAGTCGTTGAAGTCGCCCACCACGCTGATCCCCGTGGCATTGGGCGCCCAGACACAGAAACTCACCCCCTCCACACCGTCGATCGTGCGCGGATGAGCCCCCAGGCGCTCGTAGGAGTCCCAATGCCGGCCCTCTCCCAACAGATGGAGATCAAAATCGGTCAGCGTCGACGAAAATGCGTACGGATCGTGCATGGTGACCGTTTGACCCCGTTGGTCCTGGTGGCGAATGCGGTACTTGGGCTTATCAGGGTTCGTCATCGGATGTATAGCTTCGTACAGACCTGATGGATGAATGCGACGCATGGGGACCGACTGCTGGTGCTGCTCGTCCACCAGCCAAGCCTGTGTCGACTGGGGGAGAAAGGCTCGCACGGCCACCCGCCGCGTCCCCTCGTGCTCCACTTGGTGAGGTCCCAACAGCTGAAATGGATTCTCGTGTCGCCCCTCGAGCAATGATCCCAATTCGCTCAGCGAAACAGCCGTGCGCACACCGTTCTCCTTATCACCAAGATCTTAACTGAAAAAAACTCGTCCGCAGGAACCGCACCAGGGTGAACATCCCCAAAAGAGGGCCTTTTTTCAGGCAGTCCCCCCGGGAACTGCTACGAGGCCATCGACCGCGTCGGCACTCGCCAGGCCAGCCGACTCGTCACTTCCTGCCATAGATCATGCCAGCGACTTCGCGCCGCAGCCGGCTCACGGCCCTCCCGCGACCCCCGATCGCCCGACATACCCCGGTCGCCCGGTACAGCGGCCCGATCGCCCCAGACGGTCGCACCACGCGACTGCCACGTCCCGGTCGTTAAACCGGCTGCCGCCGCGGCCGAAGATGCCGATCCGGTCACTGCCGGTACCGATTCGGCTACCGCAGGTACCGCATCGACCCGAGTCGCCACCGACTGGCATTCCACCTCGTGGAACTGCAAAGCCCGGTCGATTCGCCGCCATAAATCGGCGTCTTTGATGGGGACCCACCGGCCGAATCGTTCCCAATGCCAGTTGTTCGCCCGCCAGGCCTCCAGGCCGTGCCGCAGACCGCGAGCCACCTGCCGACTGGTCGTCACCAGCTTGACCCGCGACGGCTGATCCAAGGCCTCCAGGCCCCGTACCACCGCCAGTAACTCCAGCCGTTCGCCCGCCGAACTGTGCTCAGCGTCCCCAGCCTCCAGCTCGCCACGCCCGTCGACGCTCTTCAGTTGAAACTGCCAGCGTCCCCCGGCCAAACCCGCCTCGTCCTGAGCGGTCGTAAACAGAAAATACAGTGGACGATCCACGCATGCACCTCACTCAGGGCCCACTACACTGACCGCTCGCCGGCCCGGCCCGCTCCGGACCCAGCCATCCAACGGCTCGCCATAAAGTCCCCTATCGTCAAAGTTCGCCTACCTTCGCCAGCCTATCCTCCCAAGATTCGCAAATTACCAAGACTCTCACCGCAGTCGCTCCTGGTCGATCGCCTGGCATTGCCGATTGACTGGGATTGCCGATCGGGGTGGTCAGCGGCCAATGGGCGCGCGACAATCCGACTCCGGGACCGGCGTTCTGCGTGGCGAGCGGTCCCCGTTCGCGTCATGCTGTCCCAAGACCAGGATCACTGTCATGGATCGCCCCTCAGTCGCCTCCCCGACGTCATCGCTCCGCCGACCCGAAATTGGGACCGCGCTGACGCAGCCAAGCATCACTCTGGTGGCCAGACCGGTCTGGGCGATCCTGATCCTCCTCGTGTCGCTTGCCTCCGCACCGCTCGACCCCAGGGAACTGGGGGCGGCGGAGCCGGTCGAGTTTCAATCGATTTTTGATGGACGGACCTTCGACGGCTGGGAGACCCCCGACCGCTCGTACTGGACGATCGTCGACGGGGCACTGACCGCCACGATCTCGCGCGAACATCCGTGCGACGTGAACCAGTATCTGGTCTGGACCGGCGGACAGCTGTCGGACTTTGAACTGAAGCTGGAGAGCCGAGTGCGAGGCGAAGGGGGAATCAACAACGGATTTCAGTTCCGCAGCCGGTTGCTCCCCGACCACGATGTTTGCGGCTACCAAGTCGACAACAACCTCCAGACCCCCTGGCTGGTGCGGCTGTACGATGAATTCGGACGCCATACGCTAGCCATGCGAGGCGAAGCGTCACGCATCGACCCCGACGGGACCACGCACACTGAACCACTGGCCGACGCAGCCGGGCCGGCCTGGTTCCAACTGGATGACTGGCATGAGTATCACCTGATCTGCCGCGGCCCGCAAATCGAACTGAAAGTTGACGGCCGGCCGGCGGCCAAGGTCACCGACAACGACAAGTATCGAGCCGAGCCGATGGGCATCCTGGCCCTCCAGCTCCACAGCGGTCCACCCACGGTCGCTCAGTTCCGGAACATCCGGCTGAAGCTCCTGACTCCGACTCAACCCCTGACGTCGCCGCGTCCCGAATTGCCGCCGGCGGTCGCCGCATTGCGCAAAGATGCCACAGCCTGGTGGGAGATGGAGACGGGCGGACACGGCGCCGCGCCACCACTCAAACACTTCCCGGCCTGGGACCAATTCGAGCTGAACGTCTGTCCGTCCGGCCCAGGCGCTCGGCCGGATACCAAGATCGTGCGAGTCCACGGCGCACGCTTTGAGGCATCTGGCCAGTTGATCGATTCCCAGCGCCCACTCACGGTGATGATGCGCGCCGCCAGTTCACCGGACGTTCACGACCGAGTGCTCTTCAGTCAACTCGATCCTCAGGGCGCGGTCCGAGTGCGGCTGGCGATGCAACCGGCTGCCGGCACGACGGGCCCGCGGATGTGCTGGGAAGTGCGCACCGACCGCGGCCTCGCATCCGCCTGCTGGGAGCTGACCGCCGATGCCGCCAGTGCCTGGCACGACTGGGTCGCTTCCTACGATGGCGGGCAACTGGTGTTGGCCTGCGACGGCCAGGTCGTCGCCCGTACCGCTCACGCCGGTACCCTGGTCCCCGCCGCCGATCGGCTGATCATCGGCGGGCAACCGATGGGCGATCAGGTCGACCGACTGTTCCAGGGCGAAATCGAGACGGTCGCCATCTGGCCGCGAGCCCTCAGCGCCGCAGAAATCGCGCAGCTCTCCGCGGCCGGGAGCCAGTAAGGTAAGCAACCGGATCGCCGAACCGGTGGACAAATTGTGGTGCGGGCGTCTCGCCTGCCTTGCGGAGGAAAATTCTGACCACGGAAAAGGCGGACGCCGCGGAATGGGGAAGACCAAGAACGACGACAGATTGTGGTGCGGGCGTCTCGCCTGCATTTCTTCCGCAACTCAGCTACGGACACCACTTGCGGGTAATCGCAGTCGCGCAGTGGAGTGATGCGGGTAGGGAGAGGCGGAGGAAAATTCTTACCACGGAAAAGGCGGAGGCCGCGGAATGGGGAAGACAAAGAACGTCGACGGTTTGTGGTGCGGGCGTCTCGCCTGCCTTTCTTCCGCAGCTCAGCTACGGACACCACTGCAGGTAATCGCAGTCGCGCAGTGGAGTGATGCGGTTAGGGAGAGGCGGAGGAAAATTCTCACCACGGAAAATGCGGAGGCCGCGGAATGGGGAAGACCAAGAACGTCGACGGTTTGTGGTGCGGGCGTCTCGCCTGCCTTTCTTCCGCAACTCAGCTACGGACACCACTTGCAGGTAATCGCAGTCGAGCAGTGGAGTGATGCGGGTAGGGAGAGGCGGAGGCCGCGGAATGGGGAAGACAAAGAACGTCGACGGTTTGTGGTGCGGGCGTCTCGCCTGCCTTTCTTCAGCAGCTCAGCTACGGACACCACTTGCAGGTAATCGTCGTCGCGCAGTGGAGTGATGCGGGTAGGGAGAGGCGGAGGAAAATTCTTACCACGGAAAAGGCGGAGGCCGCGGAATGGGGAAAACCAAGAACGTCGACGGTTTGTGGTGCGGGCGTCTCGCCTGCCTTTCTTCCGCAGCTCAGCTACGGACACCACTTGCAGGTAATCGCAGTCGAGCAGTGGAGTGATGCGGGTAGGGAGAGGCGGAGACGCAGAGGCAGGCGGGACGCCCGCACCACAATGCAGAGGCAGGCGGGACGCCTGCACCACAATGCAGAGGCAGGCGGGACGCCTGCACCACAATGCAGAGGCAGGCGGGACGCCCGCACCACAAGGGTTAGCGGTGTTCGGCGATGGCCAGGGCGTAGGCTGTGGCGTGTGAGCGGCAATGGGAGATGCTGATCAGGATCTCCGTCACTCCTTGCTTTTCGCAGACTTCGCGAGCGCCGCCGCCGAGAGCGATGGTGGGGCGGCCCCCTTTTTGATTGCGGACTTCAACGTCCCGCCAGCTGATGCCGCGAATCCAGCCGGTGCCGATGGCTTTGAGCACGGCTTCTTTGGCCGCCCAGCGTCCAGCGTAATGCTGAGTGGCTGCTTTGCGAGTGCTGCAGTACTCGATCTCGTACTCAGTGAAGACTCGCCCGATGAACGTCTCACCGTGACGCTCAATCATCTGCGCAATCCGCAGACATTCGACAATGTCCGTCCCGATGCCGACGATGTGCATATCCGCCACTGGAATTGCCCTCAACTCCCCCAGCCAATCTCAACGTCAACGGCGCGGAGCGGGAATGGCCAACGTCCCGACCAGATCGCGCACTCGCTGCACCCCCTGCTCGGCCAACACAACCGGCAACTGATCGAGCAGCCGCATGGAAACGGTCGGGTCGTAAAAGTTCACGGTCCCCAGCTGTACGGCTGTCGCTCCCGCCACCATGAATTCCAGCACATCGTCCAGCGTCGCGATGCCGCCGACGCCGACGATCGGGATCTGAACTGCCTGAGCAACCTGGTAGACGCATCGCAAAGCAATCGGCTTGATCGCCGGACCGCTCAGCCCACCCACGACATTCCCGAGCAACGGTCGACGACGACGCCAGTCCACCGCCATTCCCAATACCGTGTTGATCACCGACACCGCATCGGCGCCCCCTTCCGCGGCCGCTCGAGCCACCGTCGCGATGCTCGTCACATTCGGAGTCAACTTGGCCAACACCGGCAGACTCGTCACCGCTCTTACGGCCGACACCACGTCGTGGCACTGACGCGGATCGGTCCCGAAATCGACGCCGTGACTGACGTTCGGGCACGAAATGTTCAGCTCCAGCGCGGCAGCTCCCGGACGCCCGTCGACATGCTGAGCCAGTTCGACGAACTCCTCGCGGCTCGCCCCGGCAATGCTGACGATCACCGGACAACCGATCGTGGCCAGATAGGGAAGATAATCGGCGACAAACCGCTCGATGCCGTCGTTGTCCAGTCCGATCGAATTCAACAGACCGGCCGGCGTCTCCACGGTCCGCCAAGGGGCGTTGCCGGGACGAGGCGAACGGGTGACCGTTTTGGGGAGCATCCCTCCCAGCCGTGACAGATCGACCACGCCACTCATCTCTCGGGCGTAACCAAACGTGCCCGAGGCCACCAGAATGGGGTTCGGAAGGCTCAGTCGACCCAATTGCACAGACAGGTCGACGGACTGGGCTGACATCGGATCTCCCGCGGTCGGTGGACGTCGATCGGACGCGCCGGACGCAAGCGCGCGGAACGGGCCCCCACCTGAGCGGCGATCACGCGGGACTCTGACTAGGGCCTCCGTCGGGGGCCCCGTGAGTCGTCCGGATGCCCGGGCGTCGGGCACGAACTGTCAATGTAGTCCGCTGACCGCCGCCCGACAATGCACGGCCGACCTCAGTCGCCGCAGGCTCACCCGCAACGACTACAGGATGCCGCCGTGCGTGCGGTAGGGCGTCATGTGCGAGGGCTGATCCAGAAACCAGATCCGCTCCCATTCGTCCATGGCCATACGGAGGTTTTCGGAGGTGAACAGCAGCTGACGGCCACGTCGCGCCGGGTCGCCCGAATAGATGGGCAAGAAACACCCGGTGCTGGAGCTCACCGCCAAACCCAACAGCATCAAGCAGATAAGACGACGCATCCTACAACTCCTCCGTGAGAGGCGGCTCATCCCGGCTCAGGTCGGCACCCGACCTTCCCCCTGATTGAACCACCGATCCACCGTCCTTGGTCCCTTTGTCGAACTCAGCTCTTCTCCCGTACCGACCGACGTCCTAGTCGCGTCCCAGTCCGGGCCCGCCAAGCTCTCTCGATCCAGCCGCCACGGTTCCGGATCGCAGCTGTGCTTGAGCAGCCAGGGCGGCCAGCTTGGCCTCCTTCTGCTCCTGCAACTGCCGCACCCGCTCCTCCATCTCCTTACCCGGCTTGAACGTCACCACGTACTTCTCGGGGACGCTCACCTTGTCACCCGTCCGAGGATTCCGAGCCTTCCGAGCGGCCCGCTTCTTCACCTCAAACACGCCAAAGTTCCGCAACTCAATTCGGCCGTCTTCCACCAGCGTCTCGACGATCGCATCGAATGTTTTCTGAACGATCTCCTTGGTCCGCAGCTGAGTCAGCCCGAGTTCCTCGGAAATGGTCTTTACGATCTCTTTCTTGGTCACGACACCAGCTCCCGCATTCCGTCGAAGCCAGCAGGGGAGGGTTTCCACCCCCGGGGAAAACAGGCCATCTTGGGGATCGTCAAATCGCTCCAAGTGTAGGTGGCATAAAGACTAGTGTCAAGCGAAACGATCCAAGTTCAACCGCTCAACCAGCCTCACCACCCAGGCCTGCTGGCCCAGCCCAAGCGTCGCAACCTCCTTCAAAATAACAACTTACGTCTCAAAACCACCCCCGGCGACCAGTCCGCCACCGGGCGTGGTGCCAATAACCTCTTAGTTTTCAACGACTTAGGGGACTCGACTTCCGCCCCATCCGCCCGACCGCTCTGCCCCGCTCTGGATGGCACGATCGGTCTACCAGCCATTATCGGCCGATTTTTCGGCAGACTTTAGCCAACCCGCAAAATCGTTACGATGCGTTGAACTGGCCTCGGTCAGACCCGAAACTGCTGTCGCTGCTCCTCTATCTCCGCCAGCTGATACAGCTTCCCCTGGCCACTCCCCGGACAGACAGCACACGTCTGCCGCCACGCCTCCGGGTCCTTGAGGTTCGAGTCCCAGAAGGGCCACGTCCGGCATTGCCGAGGACGCTCTTCATAGACCGTGCACCGCCGCTCCGTCGGATGCAGAAACACACAGTCCCCGTCGCGGTGCTCACGCAAGCTCCGCCGGATACCCACCCGACGCACGTAGACCTTCTCGAACTCGTCGACGTCCATCTCCAGTCGAGCGGCCAGGGCATCGATCTCGGCCTGGTTCACCCAGACATAACCCGGCGCGCCGCCACAGCAGTCACCACATTGAGTGCATTCAAACTGCAGTCCATCCCGGTACCAGGGCCCCTTCCCCGCTCCACCGCTCCCCTTCGCACTGTCGGCTCCCTTCCCGCTGCTGGCCATCGACCACCTCTCCTTTATTCCCGCTTCAGTTCCAGCTATTCCGCTCGTTGCCCCCTCAAGCCACATCCAAACCGGCTGCGGCCAGGGCTCCCACCACCTCCACCAACTTGTCGATCTCGTCACGCGTCGTAAAGGGCCCCACACTGGCCCGGACCGTTCCACCGGAGGTCAGCGTGCCCAGAGCCGCATGCATTCGCGGCGCGCAGTGCAACCCGGCCCGCACCTGAATCCTCGCCGCTGTCTCCAGACTGGCTGCTACCTCCTGCGGTTCGTAGCCGTCCACCATCAAGCTGACCACGCCAATCCGCTCGACGTTCAAATCAGCGCCGTACAGCCGCACGCCGTGGAGCCGGCCGAGCTCGGCAATCAGACCCTCGATCAGCGTCCGATGATGAGCGCCTTGCTCTCGCACTCCGGCGGCCAGCAACCATTCGACGCCGGCAGCCAGCCCGAGGAGCCCCGGGACATTCGCATTCCCCGCTTCCATTCGGTCCGGATATTCCACCGGCTGTCGGTCCGACTCGCTGCTGGTTCCCGTGCCACCCCAGCGCAGCGGCAAGACATGCGGCTGGCAATCCTTGCTCAGCCACAATACGCCCGTCCCCAGCGGACCGAGCAGCCCCTTATGCCCCGGAGCGGCAACGGCGTCGGCCGGAACCTGCCGCAGACTCAGCGGCAATTGGCCGACCGTCTGAGCGGCATCGATCAGCACCCGTGCGCCCGCCGCCTGAGCCAGCCGGCAAGCGGCCTCAATCGGCTGCACAACGCCCGTGACGTTCGAAGCGTGTGTGACCGCGGCCAACCGCGTTGGCTCGCGCAAGGCTTGTTCCCAGGCCTCCAGCGACAAGCGTCCGTCGGCAGCGAGCGGCACCACATCGACCTCCACTCCCCGCTCGTCGGCCAGATACCGCAGCGGCCGGAGGACCGAATTGTGTTCGGCCGCCGTCGTCACCACGCGATCGCCCGGTCGCAACAATCCCAGCAGTAACGTGTTCAGCGCGTCGGTGCCGCTGTAAGCCAGCAGCGCATCGTAGGTGTCTGGGGGAGCGTCGAGAAGCTGCAGCAAGTTCCATCGCAGGTCGTGAATCACCTGGCCCACGTCGGCCGCTTCGCGATATCCCGACCTCCCGGCCGGCGCACCCGACGTACGCTGATAACGGTCGACCGCCTGATACACCTGGTCAGGTTTAGGCCAGGACGTCGCCGCGTTGTCCAGGTAAATGCGTGATTCCATCAACTCGTTCCCATCGACTCGGCCCGCCCCACCCGAGATTCGCCCGGCGGATGAGTTTTTCAGGTTCAGGTCTTGCTAGCTGGCGCAGGACGAGACTGCAAGGCGGGTGACAGCAAGCCGCTGCGGTTGCTCAGCAAGAGGGCGATTGGCAATTAGCTCTTGACCGCCAAGCCGAATCGGCAGTATTTCCCTGTGCGGCGCCGGACCGTCTGGCCGGTCCTCCGTTGCGCACGTCCCGATGGGTGCCACCAATGAATCGAACTGTCCGCCTGCTGCTGGCCACTTACTGCCTGATGGGCAGTACCGCGCCACTGTGGGCGCAGTACCCCCCCGGTTACGGAGCGTCGCCGTACGGCACGACGCCTGCGGCCACGGCCCCTCCCCAGGCGACTGCTCCCAGCGTCTGGCCAAGCCCGGCGGGAGCCGCCACATCGGTCCCCACCACCACCGCTCCGGCAGCCACCATACCGCCCGCCACCACCAGTTTTCCGTCGCTTCCAGCGCCACCCCCGGCCGCCGCACCGACCGCTGGTACTGTGCAGCCGTTTGACCCTTACTCGACATCGGTCCCGACCGGCCCCGGATATCCCAGCAACACCTGGTTGCCGGGCAATATTCCGCCTGCGCCGACGGCCACTCCGGGGCTGGGTGAGCCATCCCCTTACACACCGGCCGGCTCACCGACCGGAGTTCCGGCGCCCCCCGGTTACACGAATCCCTATGGTGCCGCACCGGCCCCCACCGGGACTCAACCTTTGTTCCCGACCGATCCCTTCACGGGCCCCAACCCGCCCTTCCAGCGTCTGTTTGAAAACACCGGCGTTCGCTATACGTTTCTCTATGGTGACGATGGCGATCAGCTGATGATTAACGAGTTCGACTTCAGCACCACGCTGAACTTGCCCAACACGATTGGTGGGCTGAAGTTCAGCCCCGGCTTTACGCTCGACCTGCTCTCCGGACCGCAAGGCCCCGTGCCAGCCGATCTCCCGCCTCAGCTCTACGCCGCCTACTTCGACACGTTCTGGAACCCCAAGCTGACGGCCTGCCTGTCGGCCGAGCTGAATCTGCGGATCGGTGTTTACAGCGACTTCAACACCTTCACCAACGACAGTATCCGCTATATCGGCACCGGCCTGGGCGTCTTGAAACTGACACCGTCGTCGAGCGCCAAGCTGGGGATCGCGTACATCGATCGCAATCAAATCAAGCTGCTGCCGGCGATCGGCATCCTGTGCGAACCGAATAAGAAGTCGCGTTACGACATTTTCTTTCCCGCTCCCAAGCTCTCGCACTACCTGGCGAATCGCGGGAACACCGAGTGGTGGTGGTACGTCGCTGGCGAGTATGGTGGCGGAGCGTGGACGATCGAACGACAGCAGCCGCCGTCCCCCGGTGCGTCGGATTCGATCGACATCAACGATATCCGCGTCTTCGTCGGCGTCGAAGGATGGAACATCAACCGGTTCCATCTCTATTTCGAAGCCGGTTACGTCTTCGATCGGTCGATCTACTACGTGCTGGAACCTACCGACACGACCGACCTCGATGACACCTGGATGCTCGGAGCCGGCGTGTCGTTCTGATCGAATCGCGCGGCCGGGTGGGCAAGCAAGCAATGTCGAACTGGAGCAAGAAACGACCAGAACATCGGCCTGCACCCAATCATTCCCAAACCTTTGCCCAATCAGCAGTTATTGCTGATTAGACGGTATCGGGGCTAGTCGGACCGGCCGGGTTCGTCGTCGGCGTCGAGCGCATCGGCCGGTTCGCTGGCGGGAAACGGGTCATCCCAGCTCGACCAGACGTCCGGCCCCAGAGCCAGCTCGGGGCTGGTCAATAGTGCGTCGGCCAGGACCTGTTCGAGGGCCGGTTGATCGATGTCGATGCCGATCAAGACCAGCTCCTGACGTCGGTCTCCATAGGGGAGCCGGAAGTTCTGGCGGATCCGGTCGAGTTCCTCGGCATCTTCCGGCCAGTCGTCCTGAGGGACGGCCGCCCACCACAGCCCGACCTCCGACAGACTGATGGAACAGCCCGCTTGCGACCACAACAGGGCGTCATCAGGACGCGTCGCCAGCCAGCAGAATCCCTTACTCCGCAACACGCCTTCCAGCCGGTCGCCGGTCAGCAGTTCCCACAGCCGCTGCGGATGAAATGGACGGCGTGCGCGAAAGACGAAACTGCTGATCCCGTATTCGTCCGTCTCCGTCGTCTCAGACCCCCGCGGTTCCTCCATCCAGCCACTCATCGCCGCGGCTCGATCCATGTCGAAGCGGCCCGTGTTGAGGACTCGTTCCAGCGGCACCCGCCCGTGGCTGGCCCGCACCAGCTCCGCCGTCGGATTCATCCGGCTCAACAGTCGCTCCAAGGCCTCGACCTGAGCCTCGGGGACCAGGTCGACTTTGTTGATCACCAGCACATCGGCGAACTCGATCTGATCGATGAGCAGATCGACGACATGCCGGTTATCCTCCTCATTCAACTCCAGCCCGCGGTCGCGCAATTCGTCTCCGGAACCATACTCATCGAGAAAATTCGCTGCATCGACCACGGTCACCATGGTATCCAGCCGCGCCAGCTCACTCAGACAACGCCCCTGTTCGTCCTCAAAAGCAAACGTCTCCGCCACCGGCATCGGCTCACTGATCCCCGTCGATTCGATCAGCAGATAGTCGAACCGGCCTTCTCGGGCGAGCCGAGCGACTTCGATCAGCAGATCTTCCCGCAGCGTACAGCAGATGCAGCCGTTGGTCATCTCCACCAACTGCTCTTCGGCCCGCAACAGCGACGCTCCCCCACCCCGCACCAGCGCCGCATCGATATTGATCTCGCTCATGTCATTGACAATCACCGCCACCCGCAACCCCTGCCGGTTCGCCAGGACGTAATTCAACACCGTTGTCTTGCCGGCTCCCAGAAACCCCGACAGTACCGTCACCGGTATCGGATCCACCCCGCTTCTCATCGACACCCCATTCATCGCCCTGTCATTCATCGCCCTGTCGCTCATCACTCTGCCACTCCCGGGCCCCGCGACGTATCGCCTGAGCCACTCGGTTGTCAACCGCTCGTCCATCAGCCCCAGAGACTCGGCCCCACACAGACCGCTCCGCTGCGCCCCTTGCCCGCTCGACGGACACCTCCAACCACACGCAGATTGCTGATGCATGCCAATTGCAAAAAGAATATCCTAAGCAGGGCGGCCGGTCTGTCAATACGGAGATACCCGGAGGAGCCTGCCGCGGGAGGGGGAAGGCGCAGCGGTGCGGCGGGAGCCGGGTGGGTTCAGCGGGAACCGGATTGGCAGTCGGGGCAGGTGCCGCGGAGGAGGATTTCCGCCACCGAGCCGATCGACTTGGAGACGTTCAGCTTGACGTCCTTCGGAGTCAGACAGGTGATCTGGCCGCAGTCGACGCACAGATGATGAGGATGACCGCCATCGGCGGCGACCGGCTTGGAACCGGCCTCCACCCCTTCAAATCGCCACACGTGATCCCCCAGCTCCAGGCGTCGTGCGAGTCGAGCCTCGGTCAGGTCCTGCAGGGCGCGAAAGACGGTCGACTTGTCGACGGCCATCCCCGCCAACGCGTCACACGCTTCCTGATGACTGACCGGGCCGCTTTGAGCCGACAGGTAGTCGAGCACGGCGATTCGAGCGGCGGTGGCCCGCAAGCCGGCTTCGCGAAGCCGACGACGCGTGATTTCCAGCTGGTGCTTCTTCCCCATGAGCCGGCCACCTTCCCCGGGCCTGCAATCGCCCCACTCACCCACTCCACACGAACACTCTTCTTGATCGTAATCCAACGGGCGTCGAGGAGCAACGAAGGTGCTGCTGCCGCTCGTCGGATGCAGCTGGGTTCGGATCAGCGACGACGCATGGCCCGCTGAATGGCGTCGCCCATGTCGGCCGGGCTTTCGGCGATGGCAAAACCGGCCGCTTCGAGGGCAGCCAGCTTTTCGGCGGCCGTCCCCTTCCCGCCCGAGATGATCGCCCCGGCATGGCCCATCCGTTTCCCCGGAGGAGCCGTCCGACCGGCGATGAAGGCAGCCACCGGCTTGGTGACGTGCTCCTTCACGAACGCGGCCGCTTCTTCCTCGGCCGTCCCGCCGATCTCGCCGATCATCAGAATCGCTTCGGTCTGGTCGTCGGCCTGATACATCTTGAACAGATCGATGTAGGACGTGCCGACGATTGGGTCGCCGCCGAGTCCCACGCAGGTCGACTGGCCCAACCCCAGGCTCGACAGCTGCCAGACCGCTTCGTAGGTCAACGTCCCGCTGCGGCTCATCACCCCCACGCTGCCGGCCTTGTGGATATAGCCCGGCATGATCCCGATCTTGCACTGCTCAGGTGTGATCACCCCCGGGCAGTTCGGGCCGATCAGATGCACACCCGCTCGACGGACCACATCGTAAACATGGACCATGTCCAGCGGCGGGACCCCTTCGGTGACCGCCACAATCACCTGAATCCCCGCGTCGACGGCTTCCAGAATGGCGTCGGCCGTGAACGCCGGCGGGACAAAGATCATCGTCGCGTTCGCGCCGGTCTGCTCCACGGCTTCATACACCGTGTCGAAGACTGGCAGCCCCTCAGCCGTCTGGCCGCCTTTGCCGGGCGTCACGCCGGCCACCATCTTCGTCCCGTACTCCAGACAACCACGCGTGTGGAAACCACCGACGTTCCCCGTGATGCCTTGGCAGATGACCCGAGTATTGCGATCGACCAGGATGCTCATGTTTTCACTTGTTTCCGGAGAGAACTTCCATCAGCTGAATCCAGGGACAGGCGACCGGACCGACAGCCGGACAGCGGCCGAACCGCAGCCCGTTCACGCCACTCCCTGCGCCGCGGCGACCACTTTCTTGGCCGCATCGGTCAGACCGGTCGCCGAGATAATGGCGGCGCCACTGTCGGCAATGATCTTCCGGCCCTGCTCCACTTCGGTCCCTTCCAGCCGCACCACCAGCGGCACGGTGAAGCCGACCGACTGGTAGGCTTCCACCAGGGCATTGGCGATCGTCGTGCACCGCATGATGCCACCGAAGATGTTCACCAGAACCGCCTTCACATTCGAATCGCTCAGCAGAATGCGGAAGGCCTCAGTCACTTGAGCCACATTCGCACCGCCGCCGACGTCGAGAAAATTGGCCGGTTCGCCGCCATGCAGCTTGATCAGATCCATCGTGCTCATCGCCAGCCCGGCGCCGTTCACCAGGCAGCCGATGTTCCCGTGCAGCTGCACGTAGCTCAGCCCCGTCTGCTGAGCCCTCAGCTCGGCCGGGTTCTCTTCCGTAATGTCACGCAGCTCAGCCAGCTGCGGGTGGCGGAAGAGTCCGTTGTCGTCAAAGGTCAGCTTGGCGTCGAGCGCCATCAGCTTGCCATCCTTGGTCACCACCAGCGGATTGATCTCCGCCAGACTGCAGTCCTGCTCGACATAAAACCGACACAGTCGCTTCATGAACGATTCGGCGTGACGCACGGCCGGACCGGTCAGCCCCAGCAGTTTGCTCAGCTTCCGCACCTGGTAGCTCTGCAGACCGATCTGCGGATGAAAATGCTCCTTGAAGATCTTCTCCGGAGTCTCCGCCGCGACTTTCTCGATCTCCATCCCTCCCTCCTGCGAGGCCATCAGGACGGGACGAGCCGCGGCGCGATCGAGGACAATGCCGAGGTAGAGTTCACGAGCGATGTCGCAACCCCCTTCGACCAGCACCTGATTGACGACCTTCCCTTCGGGACCAGTCTGAATGGTGACCAGCGACTGACCCAGGAGGCGTTCGGCCACCTGAGCCGCTTCGTCAGCCGACCGGACCAGCTGCACGCCACTCTGACCGGCCGCCGTCCGCCCCTTGCCGCGCCCGCCGGCGTGGATCTGAGCCTTGACGACCGCGATCGGTCCGCCCAGGGACTTGAAGGCCGCTGCCGCTTCGGCCGGGGTCCGGGCCACCTGGCCAGGAGGAACCTCGATGCCAGCCTCCCGAAACAACTGCTTGGCTTGGAATTCGTGAACTTTCATCGGCTCTCAGCCTCACCGGCCACCTGGAATTGGGCAGCCAGCGAGCTGCCAGACAGAAAGACGCGGATTATAGAAGCCGGTCGGCCAAACGGTCAAGGAGCCGCCGGGTCGCGCCGGGCGTCTGGCGAAAAGATGAAGGCGATCGCCGCGAGGGTCAACGAGCCAGCTGGCGCGGATCTTCCAGCTTCAGCCGCTTCATTTTCTTGTAGAGCGTCGTGCGGTTGATCCCGAGCGCCTCGGCCGTGGCGTTCCGGTTCCAGTGATGCTGCTCCAACATCTCCAGAATGATCTGTCGCTCCGGCGCAGCCAGTGCCGACTTCAGCGGCGCCGCCCCCGCCTGGGCCAGCGGAGCCAGCCGAGCCCCCCCGGTTGCACTGAACTGCAACCCCAGATCGTCGGCTCGCACCAGCGGACCCTTCCCCAACAGCACGGCTCGCTCAATGACGTTCCGCAGCTCGCGAATGTTCCCCGGCCAGCTGTGCAGCTGCAGCGCATCCATCGCCTCCGACGAAAATCCCTCAAATTCCTTCCCCATCTCCTCGGCGACTTTCGCCAGGAAATGCTGAGCCAGCAGCGGGATGTCCCCCACGCGCTGACGCAAAGCCGGCAACTCCAGATTGATCACGTTCACTCGGTAGTACAAATCCTGCCGGAACGTCCCCGCACTCACCGCCTCCTGCAGATTCTCGTTGGTCGCCAGGATCACTCGCGCATCGATCTTGTGGGTCTCCGTCCCCCCGACCGCCTCAAATTCAAAATCCTGCAGCACCCGCAACAGCTTCACCTGCAGGCTCTGCGACGCCGTCCCGATCTCATCGAGGAATATCGTCCCCGTGTCGGCCTGCTTGAACTTGCCAATCTTGCTCCCCACCGCACCAGTGAAGGCCCCCGCGACATGCCCGAACAGTTCTGTCTCCAGCAGCGTGTCCGGCAACGCGCCGCAAGCCACTTCGATAAACGGCCGGTCCTTGCGCGGGCTGCGACGATGAATGGCTCGAGCGATCATCGATTTGCCCGTACCACTCTCGCCGGTGATGAGCACCGTCGCCCGAGTCGCGGCCACACTTTCAATCACCTCGTACAGCCGCCGCATCCGGTCGTCCTGCCCCAGGACAATGTTGTCGAGCCCGAAACGCTGGTCGAGCTGAGCCTTCAGCTGACGGTTCTCGGCAATCACCTGCCGCTGAGCCATCCCGCGACGGATCGAGACCAGCAGCTCCTCGTCCAGCAATGGCTTGGTCAATAAATCAAAGGCACCCGCCCGCAACGCCTCAATCCCCGTCTCCACCGTCGCATAGCCCGTGATCAGGACCACCGGAGTGTCCGACTGCACGCGCCGCACATGTCCCAATACCTCGAACCCGTCTCCATCCCCCATCCGGATGTCGGCGAGTATCAAGTCGAAAGCCTGCTGGTCGATCCAGCTGTGAGCCTGCCGGCACGTCGATACGGCCGTCACCTCAAACCCGCAACCCCGCAGCCACTGCGCCATGGATTCGAGCAAATGACGGTCGTCGTCCACCAACAACAGCTTTTCGCCAGCCATTTCAATTGCCCCGTTCCGCTGAGAACCACTGCCCAGATACTGCCCCGACGACCTCTCGACCGACCCTCGGAGACTCGTTGACTCTCCGCGCCGACCGTCGACTTTTGGCCACACTATTCTCTAGGTCACCCCGGCCGTGCGGTCAAAGTGAAACACGGCCCCGGCCCCGCCACCATCACCCGGACTGTCGAAAAGCACCACCTTTAGGGGCCATCAAACCCTACAAGATATTGATCCCGAACGAAGCCGCGAGGTTGACTCTCGACTCCGGCCGGGCCAAAATGGGGCAAAAGGCGGCCGCCCGGCTGCCTGGCATAGGGGATTACCTGAGTCTTCCCGCGGCGTCTGGCGTCACGGTTTGGGACTCAGCCGAGTCCCCGGCGAGTGGGGCAGACGGCGGGTGTGCATCCACCGAGCCGTCAAGGCAGCGCAGTCGGTTCGATGACCCCATCACCATGACTTGGCCGTCGTGGCCGGTGGGCATGGAGCACCAGCCTAGGCGGCGCTTGGGAACACCCCCTTCAGGGGAGAGAACAGAGAGCAAACATGAGCATTTCACTGTTGATTGTCGACGACCACGAGGTCGTCCGCACGGGGCTCAAGAGCATGTTGAGCCGGTCGTCGATCGAGGTGGTGGCCGAGGCGGGGAACGTCAAGGACGCTGTTGAGCTGGCTCAACAGAAGAAGCCCGACGTCATCCTGCTCGATATCCGCTTGGGTGAGGAAGACGGCTTTTTGGCCCTGGAGACGATCAAGGACCAGAGCCCCGAGGCCCGGGTCCTGATGCTGTCGACCTACGACAATCCGACCTACGTGGCTCGAGCGGTGGCGCTGGGGGCGAGCGACTACATCCTGAAGGGCTGCACGCGGGACGAGCTGATTCATTGCATCACTCGCATAGCGGCTGGCGAAGCCCCGGCGGCGGCGAGCATGATGGCGCGGATCCGGACGGAGATGGAACGTCGCGGCGACAAGGCGGAAAAAGAAGAGGTGCCGGTGACCAGCCGCGAGCTGCAAGTGCTGCGTCATATCGCGCTGGGGCTGAGCAACCGCGAGATCGGTCGGTCGCTGGGGATCAGCGTCGAGACGGTCAAGGAACACGTGCAGAACATCCTGCGCAAGGTGAACGCCGTCGACCGGACTCAGGCCGCTGTGTGGGCCGTCAAGAAGGGACTGGTCCGCGGCGTCATCGACTGATCGAACGATTCACGCTGACGCGCGAGGATGAGCCCGTTCGTAGACGGCCAGCAGGCTGGCCGTGCTGACGTGCGTGTAGATCTGCGTCGTCGTGAGGCTTTTGTGGCCCAGCAGTTCCTGGACGCTGCGAATATCCGCGCCGTGATTCAGCAGATGCGTGGCGAAGCTGTGGCGGAGCGTGTGTGGGGTGGTCCGCTGATCGAGCCCGGAAACCTGGAGATGTTTCTCCAGCATTCTCGCGACGCTGCGCGTCGTCAATCGGCGGCCAAACCGATTCACAAAAACCGGGCTGGTCGGACCTGGTCGGCTCTGTCCGGCCAGCTGCCGCACTGGCAGCCAGCGGCGGAGAGCTTCGATGGCGTACGATCCCAACGGCGCCAGGCGTTCCCGTCGCCCCTTTCCTCGGATGCGGACCAAGCCCGATTCCCAGTCGAGGTCGCCGTCGTTCATGCCCACCGTTTCACTGACACGCAAGCCGGCCGAGTAAATCGTCTCCAGAATCGCCCGGTCTCGTAGTCCCTGCGGCGAATTCGCGGGTGGAGCCTGCAGCAGCCGATCGATCTCTTCGTTCGACAGGACATGGGGTAACGTCCGCGACTTGCGCGGGTTCCGCAGCGGTGCGGCTGGACTTTCCTGAATCAATCCCTCGCGCTGAGCAAATCGGAAGAAGGTCCGCAACGATGCCAGGCGACGGGCAATCGACGACTTGGCGTAGTCGGCTTCGTGCAAAGCGGCGACGTAGTCGCGCAGGTCGAGCGTCGTGATCTGGGCCGGCGCGGGACAGCGTCCGGTGTCGTCCGTCAGATACTCGATCAGCGAACTGAGATCTTCCCGATAACTCTTGATCGTCAGCTCGGATGCATTCCGCTCAGCGCTGAGAAACTTCAGAAACCGGCCCATTGCCGCTTTCATGGGACCGAGCCTCTCGGAATCGGACTGCCGGGAACCTGTGGTGGGGGCGTTAGAAGCTGGGGTCGGTCCCCGATTTGTCGAGCTTGGTGGGGAGCCGGAACCGGGGTGTCTCGACCGGCTCGCTCGGCACCGCCCGCCGTACCTTCTGGCTCAACACGGCCGCGTCGTACCAGGTGAAGCTGAGATCGGGACTCGACGCAAACCGCCCCAGGACCCGCAGCAGCTGAGCCCGGTTGCGATCGTCGTACAGGAAGATGTACCGTTCGTTTCCCTTCACGAGTGCCAGCACATTGATGTCTTCCGACACGCCGCGTCCCTCCTGGTGATAGCACCTCTGCGTGCCAGCAAAGCGACGAGCAGAGGGCTGAGCGTTGCAGTCCACCTTCCGATGTTCCCGGCGGGATCCTTGCGTCGGACGGTGAGGCCCACTGGTGGGTGGCCAGATTCTCATATCGGCCAAAGGTCGAGTCAGAGCCAAGGATGTTTTGACGTGACGTTATTACGTGCCTCGACCGGTTCAATCGCGCCCGACCGGAGCACGTATCGGACGATTAATCCGGTCGTATGCCGCGCGCACCACCTGCACTTCCACGACGGCAATGGCATTGCCAGCGCCGCTAGATCCGTGCCACACCGTTGGCGCAACACACAGACAGTCGGCCGGAAGGGAGGGAAAAATGGGATTGAGCGGTCGGCGCATTTTTCCTACAAGCGGCCAGTGACCGCCCGACCATGCGCGATCGAGCCGGCCGTGCGCCGTCGAACGGCCAGACCAGGCAGATTCCGTGACCCAACTTCCTGCAGTCAGATTGCGCCGGTCAGCGACGAGCGATCACCGAGGAGTCAGCTCGAATATGAATGCCCTCTTCCACCGCACGGCCATCCTGATCGGAATGTGCAACAGCTCGCGGCCCGTGAATACAAGGCTCATCAGCTGGCGTCCTGCCAGCTGCATCCCGTGGCTCATCGTCCTCGCCGCTTACTGTCAGGCTGCGGAAACCTTCCCCTACCAGGCGCAGGTGACCAGCGACGTGGCTGACGTGATGAGTGGTCCGGGTGAGGCTTTTTACGCCACGGATCGGCTGGCCAAGGGATCGACCGTCGAGGTCCATCGGCACGAACAGGGAGACTGGTGCGCCATCCGCCCACCCGTCGGCAGCTTCAGCTGGATACCGGTCGAAATGCTGGAAGTCGAACCCGACGGCGTCCACGCGCGGGTCGTCAGCGATGATGCGTTCACCTACGTCGGTTCCAAACTCTCCACCGCTCATCACGTCGAATACATCCCGCTGGAGCCCGGCGAACAAGTCCGGCTGCTCGGTTCTAAAGTCCTGGCGGATCCGCAGACCCGCAAGCAGCGTGAATGGGTTCAGGTGACGCCCCCGGACGGCGAGTTCCGCTGGATTCACCGCCAGCACCTCGGACGAGTTGCCGGCAGTGCAACCGCCGCCGTTCGACGCCCTGACTCCGGTGTGGTGACAGCTGCCAGCTGGGAGACAGCCGACGCGGCCCCCTCAGATGAGGCTCGAGGAACCAGCGGTACGGCAGCCGAAGCCAGAAATACCCCACCCGCGGACGGCAGTCCCCTCACTGCCCCGCCCCAACCCCTACGCTCGGTTGATGCCCCCGATCTGTCGACAGCCCCCCGTCGTTCGACGGCCAACCAATCCACCCAACCCGATCGTCCGGCCACGACCCCCGGCGCATCACGACGGGAAGTCGCTTCGATTGGCGATCCGGAACCGTTGGCCGACGTGGCGGAACCTGACTCGAGCACACCCGAAATTGCGGAGGAGATGTGGCGACCTCGCGGCAGCAGCGGTGGCACTTCGGTCCAAGCCACGTTGGCCAGTGCAGCCGCAGCGACGCCCGCTGACGATGAACTTGCCGACTCAGCAGCCGACGCGAGTGACACCAACGATGCCAACGGTGCCAACGATGCCAGCGGTGCCAACGAAGCTAGTGGCGCCGAAGAACTTGCAGCTGCTGGTCCGCTCGAACCGCTGCTGGATGCCACGGAGCTGGCGGACCAGATTCGCGCGCTCGACCTGGAGCTGTCAGCCATGGTGGCTCAACCCGTCGAAGCCTGGGACTTGGCCAGCTTGCGGGCGGCGGCCAGCGGTCTGGCGGAACAGACGGCCAGCGATCCCCGTGCCGACAAATATCTGCAAAGCCTCGACCGCCGGATGGCTCAATTCGAGCGGGTACAGGAACGCTATCAGAAGCTGGCCTTGAGTGGGCGGTCGACCGGATCGGCTCATGTGAATGGCCGGCCGGCTGCTGCAGCACCTCGACTGATTGGCCAGTCGGGCCGCGCGCAGCGTCAGTTGCCGGCAACTCTGCCGACCGCCAACCGAACACGATCCAACGGTCCGCGGAGTGGCGCTCGCGATGGACGGGTCGTTCCCGCCGGAGCTCTGGCTGCTGACGAAGCTGAGTCGTATCGCGCGGGGACCGGTAACTCGTCCTTCGATGGCGAAGGGATTCTGATGCCCGTCTTCACCAGCCGTACCGACGTACCGGAGTTTGCACTGACCGACCGCCAAGGTCGTATCGTGCTGTTCGTTTCGGCGGGCGACGGCATTGAGCTGCGGGAATACGTTCGTCAGCGTGTGGGGATCTACGGCACGCACGGGTTTCTTCCCGCGCTCCAGCAACAACATCTGACGGCGACTCGCGTCGTTGTGCTGGAAGATAGTGGCCGCTAATACACTGGCCACTACATGAGTGCCCGCTGCGCTGGCATGATAGCAGGCCAATTCCGGTTGACGACCTGAGATTGGCTGTGGACCGATCGGCGAATCAGCCGAATTATCCCTAGCACCGGCACAATCGATACGCTCGGCATGTTTTATCCGAGCACCGTTCAGGCCGGGTGGTGATAAGGGGGGACCATGGCTGGATTGCCCTTACCGCGTCAGGGCTTGGCTCTGACTGCGGCGACGTCGGCGTGCGTCTGGCTGAGGTCAAGTCGCGCCAGTCGGCCGCTGTGGACCTGGACCGTGGGGACGATCTGCGCGATGCTGCTGGCATCGATCAGCAGTCCATCGGCTCGAGCCGAAGCCATTCAGCCGGCGACCAGTTCGCGGGCCGCTCGGGACGAGAGCCTGCGCAGCATGCCGTTTGACAAACTGACTCCGGAAGCGCGGGCCAAGATCAACGCGGTCGTCCGCAAACCGACATTGTTTCGCCGGATGCCGCTGAGCCTGACCTATGGCGATCCGAACTTGCATCAGTTTCTGATTCGCAATCCGGAAGTGGTGGTGAATATCTGGCAGTTGATGGGAGTGACGAAGGTATCGCTGGAACGCAAGGACCAGTTTGCCTTCGCGGCTGCCGACGGGATGGGGACCGTGGCTGACGTGGAACTGGTCTACGGCGACCAGCAGAAGCACCTTTACTTCTGCCGCGGCAAATACGAAGGATCGCTCTACCCCAAGCCGATTACGGGTGACTGCGTGCTGTTGCTGGAGACGGGTTCCGTCGACCAGAAGGATGGGACGCACCAGATCGTCGACCGGCTGGACGTCTTCTTGAATGTCGACAACGTCGGGGTCGACGTGCTGACCAAGACCCTGCAGCCGCTGGTGGTGAAGTCGGCCGATCAGAACTTTATCGAAACGGTCCGCTTTGTGGAACGAGTCTGGCGGACGGCGGAGAAACATGGTCCGGCGATCGGCAACCTGGCCGCTCGACTCGATCAGGTCAGTCCCGAGCGGCGGGAGCAGTTCGTACAGGTCGCCGTAGCCGCTCATGAAGCCGCCCGGGCTCATGACGGCCAGCCCGCCACGGCGCAGCAACCCTCGTCCGAACCGGCTCGACACACCCCGCAGCTGCGACGCTGAGGCGTTACGCTGACGTGTTACGCTGACGTGTTACGCTGACGTGTTTGGCCCGGGGATCAGGTTTCTGCGGCGAGACGTTCGAGAGCGATCTGCTTGATCCGCTTCAGGTCGAGTTTTCCGGTTCCGAGTAGCGGCAGCTGGGGGATTTCGAGGAAACTGTCCTGGCCGGGGATGAACAGGTTGGGGAGTCCGGCCGACCTCAGTCCATCGCACAGTTCGGCCGGAGTTTTCCCGAGTTGTGGCTGGTGGACGACGACCAGCCGTTCGCCCTTGCGGGGATCGGGAATGGCGGTGACGGCCAACGGCAGCAGTTCGTCATCGCGCGAGCCCAGTTGTCGGAGGAGTTCTTCTTCGACCTGGCCATGGGGGACCATTTCACCGCCGATTTTCGAGAATCGGCTTTGTCGGTCGGTGATGTGGATGAATCCTTCCTCGTCGAGCTTCGCGATGTCACCCGTGACATACCAGCCATCGCGGATCACTTCGGCCGTCTTCTCGGGCTGTTTCAAATAGCCCTTCATCACGTTGGGGCCTTTGATCAGCAGCATGCCGGGCGTGTTGGCCGGGAGATCGACCAGGGTCTCGGGGTCAATAACCTTCGCGGCGACTCCTGGAATCGGTTTGCCGACGGATCCTTCGCAGGCGTCGCGGCCGAGGTTGGAGAGTCGACGGCTGGCGGGGACGTTGACCGAGACGAGGGGCGAGAGTTCGGTGGTGCCGTAGCCTTCCACGGGGCGGACGCCGAATTTCGCTTCAAATTCCTGGCACAAGTCGACCGGCAGTTTTTCGGCCCCGGCGACGACCGTATCGAGCGTGGCGAAGTCTTCGGGAGTGCACCGTCGAGCGTACGAGCGGAGAAAGGTAGGCGTCGCCAGCAGGATGGTCCCTTTGTGCTCGCGGACCAGTTTCCCGACCTGCCGCGCATCGAGCGGATTGAAATGATAGGCGCCTCCCACGTCGAGCGACATGACCGTATGCAATGCCACCGTCAATCCAAAGGAATGAAAGAAGGGAAGGATACCGATCAGCACGTCATCGTGCGTCAATCGGATCACCTGTTCAATGGCCAGGATGTTCGACATCACATTGCGTTGAGTCAGCACGACGCCTTTGGGGACACCCGTGGACCCGGAGGTAAAGACGATCGTCAGATCGTCGTCCATGGTCACCTGGTTCAGTTTCAGCGATCTGGAGACGACGGAAGCGGGGAGGACATACGCCTGCAGACCGGCCACCAGCTTGTCGGCCAGCGTCACTTTCGGCCGCAGATCTTCCAGGAAGACCAGGTCGGTGTGGAGCTTCACGTCGAGTTTGTCGAGGACTCGGCGAGTGGTCAGCACGTGGCGCACGTCAGCTCGCTGCAGGCAATCGTCGAGCACACTGCCGCTGACCGTATAGTTCAGATTGATGGCGACTCGCCGATCGAACAGCAGGGCCAGATTGGTCAACACGCCTCCGACCGAGGGTGGCAGCAGCACGCCCACATTCCGCTCGTCGTCAGCCAGTACGTGGCGGCGGAGGAGCCGTCGCAGGATCAGCGATCGCATGAGCGCCTCACCTCCGGTGACCGCCTCTCCGGCCGAATCGGCAATCTTCTTCACGAACTTGCGGCGCTGGCAACTTTCGATCACCCGCACCCCGACAGCACGCTCCCGATTCATGTGTTCACTCACGGCCTCAGCTCCCAAGTCGCAGACCAGCTGCCGATATTCGAACAGATCCCGCGGATAGGACGGAGCCCCGAAGGTGACTCCCACCCGCAATCGGAAACCGTTCGGCCATTTCCAGAAGAATCGTCCCCGTTCAAAACTGAAGATCGTCTTCCACACTCCGGTCACATAGACCGGCACCACAGGTACTTTCGGATCGGTGCGGACTTTGAGTACCCCGGGTTTGAATTCCTGCAGGTAACCAGTCCGGCTGATCGCTCCCTCCGGAAAAAAACAGACGGCGTCCCCATGAGCCAGCCCTTCGCGCGATTCGCGGAGAGCTCGGGCGATGGACTTCGGATTTGTATCAATCAGGATGGTCCGCCACTGGTCGGCCAGCCACTTCAGCCAGCCGGCTCGGAAGTTTCCCCCATAGACCACAAAGCGGGCAGGACGGGGACTGCAGTACTGGACGAGGAGTCCGTCGAGCCAGGAGACATGGTTGGGCACCAGCAGAACCGGGCCGGTCATCGGCACGTGCGACTGCCCGCGCACTTCCAGGCGGTACAACAGGTTCAGGACGCAACCGACGGCCAAGCGGGGAAAGGCCAACGGCATCAGGTAGGTCAGCAGCGCGATGGCGGCGAGCCCGACCACGGGCAGGGCCAGCAGCACGAGCAGCCCGATCATCAAACTGTCCCTGTCCAATCCCAACCCCGCCTCCTTCCGGCCCGTACCTGCTGATACTGGCCGATACCATACCAGAATTGGCAAGTCGGGCGGAGCCTTGGCGGGGGGATCCGCGGCGGAATTCGCTCCGAATCGTGTGATCGACCCGACCCGCGCACGGGCCCTGCAATCGCTACCATCGGTCGCCGCCCGAGGGAGCGAAAGTTTACTGGCCGGTCCCGCCGATGCCTCAGATTACAGAAGCTTTTCCGGCGGAGGAGACTACCGATGAATGCCACGCGTCTTTTCATTCTCGGTGTCGTGCTGTTTCTGCTCGGTGTCCAGGTCCGTCAGGTCCACACCTACGTCCTGAACCCCAAGGTCAGCGAGTTCATCGACGAACGGCTCCCCGATAACGATGGCTCCACCCTGAAATCGCTCGGCATTTCCGGCGGTCCGGGGTCGTATTCGACCGCCTACACCAGCCTGACGGACACCTCGCCCCCCAAGACGTTCTCACCCCCCAGATGGCTAGGCCTGTCGCTGATGTCCGCTGGCGCCATTCTGACGCTCGGCTACCCGTGCTTTCGAAAGTAGTCCGTTTTCGACCCTCCCTGGGCTGGAACGGTTGACACGTACCACCCCCTTTCTATCATGGCCTAATTGGCTACCGTTGCGGTGGCCCAGGTTGGCGCCGTGATCGTCAGTCGACGGGGCGCAGGGTGGCAGACCGGTGGTCGGCTCGCTGTTGGATGGTCCTTTCGCACAGTGGGGAAGTTGGAACATGTCGGATTTTCAGCGTCTGGAAGTCTCTCAGATTAAGGACGTGACCGTGGTCCGCCTGGTCGACCGAAAGATACTGGACGAGCTGATCATCCAGGAACTCGACAACGAGCTGAGTGCTCTGGTCGAGAAAGAGGGGCGGAACCAGTTGCTTTTGAATTTCTGCCACATCGAGTTCCTGTCGAGTGCCGCGTTGGGCAAGCTGCTGTCGCTGGAGCGCAAAGTCAAGAAGCTGAGCGGCAAGTTGAAGCTCAGCAATATTCGGCCGGAGATCTATGAAGTCTTCCAGCTGACCCGACTGAATCAGGTCTTCGACATATACGACACTGAGCTGGAAGCTCTGGAGTCCTTCTAGCCTGCACTTTCGGGGAAGAGCTCGCCGATGAACGCCACACCCCAGGTGCTGTGGGAAAAAGAGTGGACGATAGCCAGCGACACTCAAGTTGGTCGTGGCGTCATTGACGAGATTCTGCGCGAACTCGATCAGCACGGCTGGGAAGCCGGCCAGCTGTTCGGCATCCATCTGGCTTTGGAAGAGGGAGTGACGAACGCCATTCGTCACGGGAATCGTCGCGACCCGCATAAGCAGGTCCGGATCAGCTGTCATCTGTCGGCCGAACGGGTTAGGCTGGAGATCGAAGACGAGGGGCCGGGGTTTGATCCGTCGGCGGTGCCCGACTGCACCTGCCTGGAGAACCTCGAGAAGCCTGGCGGGCGGGGCCTCTATCTGATCCAGAATTACATGGATCTCGTGGAATATACCGGGCGGGGAAACCAGCTGGTCCTCGAAAAGGCCTGGCGCCGTCGCTCGGACAAGTAATCTGCCAGCAGTGCCAGCGTCAGCGGGCCGCTCGCCATCCCGGCCGGCGAAATGATCTCGCCCCGTAGCCGTCCTTGGGCTACAGTTCGCCCCTCTCCGTCAGGGGAGGCTCCGCAACGAACTCCACCACGATGTTCCCTGGGCCGACAACGGTCGGCGATTCGGCTCGTGTGCGTCCGTTGCGATGGCGCGGTGCCACTGTCGATTGAAGGAGTCACGCCCATGGACTCGGGCTGGTTGCAGCCGTTGCATTACCTGTGGCAGGCCTGCACTAAGGAACGGTCACCCCGACAACTCGCTCTGGGAATCGCCCTGGGGATGGTGATCGGGTTGGTCCCCAAGGGGAACTTGACGGCCACGGTGCTGGCCATGGTCCTCGCGCTGTTGAAGCTGAATCTGGGCGCTGCGCTCTTAAGTGCCCTGGTGTTTTCCTACCTGTCACCGTTGGGCGACCCGTTGTTTCATGCCGTGGGTTGGCGACTGCTGTCGGCGCCGGCGCTGCGCGGGATGTGGGAGAACCTTCATCGGCAGCCGTTCGTCCCGTGGCTCAGCATCAACAACACGGTCGTGATGGGGACGCTGGTCGTGGGCTGGGCTTTGTTCTATCCCTGCTATCGCGTGACGCTGGGCATCGTGCTGCGTCTGCAGCCGCTGGCCGCTCGTCTGCGTCCTGCCTGGCGCCCCTGGCATCATGGTGAATCCCGATCGGCCGATGCCGCATCGGCGGGTCTGTTCCGAGTGATCCGTCCGGTGAGCCATCCCGCCGGCACGAGCGTGAAACCGCCAGAGCGTAGCGATGGAACTGAGCAGCGGGAGGCGGCCTGATGATTCGCTGGAGCTATCTGGTACCGCGGCTGTTGGTAATGCTCATCGTTACAGTTGGGCTCTACGTAGGATTCAATCCACTGGCCCGCTGGGGACTGATCACAGTCGGCCAACGACTGACAGGTGCGCGGGTCGATGTGGGGCATGTGAATTCCCAGCTCAGCCGCAGCCGTCTGGGAATTGCCGATCTGGCGTTTGCCAATCCGCAGAAGCCCGAGGAAAACGCCTTGGAATGTTCATCAATTCAGCTCGACTTCAACTCCCAAGCCTTGCTGCGCAAAAACTGGGTGGTCGACCGCGGATCGTTGACCGGTCTGCAGCTGGGCGAACTGCGATTGACGGATGGCAGTTTGCCAGTCCCACCGGAAGGGGACGAAAGCGGTACAGGTTCGGAGTGGTCGGACAAGATGCTCGAGGCGGGCGAGCAGTGGTTTACGCGGACCGGCCAGCAGATGAGCGAGGATTTGCAGGCTCAATTGCAGTCACCGGCCCTGGCCAAGGAGCTGAGCCAGCGCTGGCCGGCTCAGTACGCTGAACTGGAATCGCAGGCGAAGCGAATCCGGGATGACGCCAAGCAATTGCAGACGGACGCCAAGCAATGGAAAGAGACTCCGTGGGCGGCCGTCGAGCAGTTCCCGCAGATCGTGACTCGCATTGATGGGCTGCGGCAGGAAGGGACGGCGATCAAACAGAAACTGTTGGCGCTGCGGAGCCAACTTGAGGTGGATCGGAAATCGGTCGACGAGGCTCGGCGTCACGACCAGCGATTCTTGCGAGAAAAGCTGACTCCGGAGATTCTGCAGCCGGAAGCTTTAACTGAATACTTGGTCCGATCGGACTGGAAACCGTACATCGATCAGCTGATTGGGTGGATCCAGTGGGGACGCACCAATCTGTCGACTCGGCCAAAGGGTTCCACGATCGCCGGCCGCGGGACGACGATCGATTTCCTGTCGGCCTTCCCGGAACCGCGCTGGCTGGTCAAGCAACTCGACCTGGACGGCAGCGGGACGGCGAACCGCGAACCCTTCACGTTCCGAGGTGTGTTGACCAATTTCACCTCCGACCCGCAGATCGTGCAGCAGCCAGCGCGGCTGCTGGTAGAGCTCGCCGGCGCTCATCAAGCCACTGTCGAGCTGACCGTGGATCACACCGGTCCGGTGCCGACTGAAATCTTGTCGATCAACTGCCCGCGGATTGTGCAGCCGCCGAAGCTGCTGGGCAAGCGCGACGGCTTGGCGATGGAGCTGGCGCGCGGGACGGGCTCGCTGGGCATGCAAGTGAAACTCGTGGGCGAAGAACTTTCGGGCCAGATTGGGCTGGTGCGTCCGGACGTCACCGTAACTCCGCGGGTCCCTCAGGGCCACAAAGCCGCCAGTCTGCAGACGGCTCTGACGGAGGCCGCCTCGAATGTCAAACAGCTTGATGTGCAGATCCATCTGGCCGGGCACTGGAAACGTCCAGCGTGGCAGATTCGATCCAACCTCGGCTCACAGCTGGCCGATGGCATGAATCAGGCCGTGCGCAGCGAGCTGGTGCGACGAAGCGACGTGTTGCTGGACGAAGCCGACGAAGAGGTCCAGCAGCAGCTGAGCCAATGGCAGACGAAGCTGGAGGAAAAACAACAGCAGATCCTGGCTGATTTGAATCTAAGCGACCAGCAGCTGTCGTGGGTCAAGCAGCAGATCACCGCTCATGTTCCCCTGCCGGGCAATCTCCCGGCAAACCTTCCGACCAGCAAAGCAGCCGTGCAAGACGCACTGCGCAAAGTCCTCCGGTAAGGGATCTTCTCGAGAAATCCGGCGGCCGAATCTCTGCGTCTCCGCGGTGAAGACCTCTGCATCCTCCCGCGCCCCCTGCGATCAAACTCTTTCCGGAAAAATTGCCACGCGTTACGTCTTTGGCTCACCTAAACCGCAGCTTGGTCCGAACAAGCCGGTCGTCGGCCGAGGTTCTCCGTTCCCGTTCGGCGAGACCAGGTGGCTAGAGTTCTCGATCAAGGGCCATTTTCTGGAGATCTTCGAGATCGACGAATTCGAGGACGGAGATGTGTGTGGCGGCGAGATTGACTCGAGGAGCGACGCCGGCCTGGTGGGCTTCTTTCCAGCGTTGGACGCACAAGCACCAGCGGTCACCCGGTTCGAGTCCCGGGAAGTCGAAATCGGGGTTCGGGGTCGACAGGTCGTTACCGCGTGACTGAGAGAACCGCAGGAACTCGGCGGTCATTTCTGCACAGACCGTATGGAGTCCCACGTCGCCGGCTCCGGTGCGGCAGCATCCGTCTCGAAAAAAGCCGGTCATCGGTGAGGTACTGCACAGCTCGAGTTCTTCGCCAAGGACATTCCGAGGGCTCATGTGCCTGCTTCTCCGTTCTGCTGGCCGACCGCCGTCAGCTACCTGTTCACACGGTGTTATTGTAGGCGAGAGCCGAGCGGTTGGGGACTGGCGGGGAGCGATCGGGTGGCGATTTGGCCGCATGGAAAAAGGGCCCGCAGTGGGTTAAGCTGACCGTCTGATTCTGCTCGTCCGTGCCTGTGGCCCTTTGTCCGCACGTCCGGCTGGCGGACTTCCGCTCCGGCACTCGACAGTCCACGGCATAGGACAGGGCAGCTCATGGATCGCGAGACGGTCGACCGAGACGAATTGGCGACGCAGTACCTGGAGGGTCTGCCATACGTCCCGTATCCCGTGCAGGAAGAGGCGATCCTGACGTGGTACACCAGCCAGAAAGATCTGCTGGTCAGTGCACCCACCGGGACAGGAAAGACGCTGATCGCCGAAGCGGCTATCTACGAAGCGTTGAAGACTGGGCGCCGGCTGTACTACACCACGCCGCTGATTGCGTTGACTGAGCAGAAGTTGCAAGAACTGCAATCGGCCGCCAGACGCTGGGGCTTCTCGCCGGCCGACATCGGACTGGTGACCGGCAATCGTCGAGTGAATCCCAATGCGCCGGTGCTGGTGGTGGTCGCCGAGATCCTCTTCAATCGGCTGCTCCATCCGGAAGAGTTCGCCTTCCATCAAGTCTCGGCCGTGGTGATGGACGAATTCCACAGCTTCAATGATCCCGAACGGGGAATTGTGTGGGAGTTTTCGCTGGGCCTGCTCCCCAAGCACGTCCGGTTGATGCTGTTGTCAGCCACGGTCGGCAACGCGGTCGAGTTCGTGCTGTGGATGCATCGGACTCATGGACGCGATGTCGATCTGGTGCGCAGCGAGCAGCGTCGAGTGGCACTGACGTTTCAGTGGGTCGGCGATCAACTGCTGAACGAGCAGATTGAGATCATGGCACGCGGCAACGGCGAATTCCGGTTCACTCCTGCGCTGATCTTCTGCTTCAACCGTGACGAATGCTGGAACGTCGCCGAACAACTCAAAGGGAAAGGGCTGCTGGAGGGGAACCAGCAGCAGCTGCTCGCCGACGCCCTGCAGCGTTACGACTGGTCGACAGGAGCCGGGCCCAAGCTGCGACAGATTCTGCAACGGGGAGTCGGTGTCCATCACGCCGGTCTGCTGCCCAAATACAAGCGGGTGGTGGAAGAGCTGTTTCAGCAGAAGCTGCTGACAGTGACCGTCTGCACCGAGACGCTGGCCGCAGGAATTAACCTGCCAGCGCGCAGCGTCGTGGTACCGAGCCTGCTGAAGGGCCCACCCAACAACAAACGGCTGATCGACCCGAGCTCGGCTCACCAGATGTTCGGCCGCGCCGGACGACCTCAGTTCGACACCATGGGCTTTGTCTTCGCTCTGGCTCATGAAGACGACGTCAAGATTCTGCGGTGGCGTGAAAAATACGACCAGATCCCCGAGGACACCAAGGATCCGAACCTGTTGCGAGCGAAGAAGGCGATGAAGAAAAAAATGCCGACTCGCCGTAACACGGAAAAATACTGGTCGGAAGAGCAATTCCGACAGCTGTGCGCGGCGCCGCCGGCGAAATTGCAAAGTTGTGGTGCCATCCCATGGCGGCTGCTGGCCCATATGCTCGAAGCATCACCCGACGTCGAGCTGATCCGGCACCTGGTCAGCAAACGTTTGATGCCCCCCAAACAGCTCGAAGCCGCTCAGCAGGAGCTGACCGAAATGCTGCTGACGCTCTCGACCGGAGCCTACGTCCAGCTCGAACCACCGCCGGGCCCGGCATCGAGCCCACAGCAACCAGCGACTGACGCGACAGCAGAGGCTGAAGTGCCCAGCGAATCGGCGCCCGAACTGAAAATGCCGCTGATCCGGGGCTGGGACGAGCCGTCGCGCCGGCCTCCTCCGCCGCGGCCGGTCGAGTATCGACCGAAATTTGCTTATCCGACCGAGCGATTGCAGCAGTTGATTCAAATGCGGAGCGTCAATCCGCTCTACGGTCTGTTCCTCGTCCATCAGCTGGGGATTGCCGCCGAGCACGAGATTCTGCAGGCCTTTGAGAGTGTGCTGGAGATGCCCGGGTCCGTGGCTCGCTACGTCCGCGTCCCCCGGGCCGACCAGTTGCCGCCTGGCCCGCTGGCCACCGAACGGCTCGATCCCCTCCTGCTGCAAATGGGCCTGGCGACCCCTGAGGAACTCGGTGTGTCTCCGGAGACGGACGACGACGAGGAGCAAGATCGCTGGGAAGATCGCGATCCTCGACAGCGAGTCTGGCCGCTGACGCTGGCCGACAAACTGTGGCGACTCTTTCAGAACGATTTCCCCGCGGTCCAGAACGTCCCGATGACGCCGGTCTGGGTGGCGGGCGAAGTCCTGACGTTCGGAGGCGATTTCAACAAGTACATCACCAGCAACCAGCTGTCGAAACAGGAAGGAATTCTGTTCCGCCACCTGTTGCGATTGATCCTGCTGCTGAGCGAGTTTGCGGGGATCTGTCCCGTTGAGCGAGAAGCTGAGGAATGGAAGACTCAGCTGCTGGAGATCCGCAATCGTCTGGTCGAATGCTGCCGCGGCGTCGATCCGACCAGCGTCGATACCGTGCTGCAGGCCGGCGACGAGGCATAAGACCGGCAACATCGAGCATAGCTCCGGTCGCCGGCCAGCTTGCCTGGCCGGAACCCCGGTCTGAGTGAGCTAGATTCGCCGCGGAAGTGAAGAGAAGAATACAAAGGCAGGCGGGACGCCCGCACCACAACAAAGGCAGGCGGGACGCCTGCACCACAACAAAGGCAGGCGGGACGCCTGCACCACAATGAAGTTAGAAACGACCCGCGTTGCGCAACCAGACGATCTGTCCAGCGTGATGCTTGCCGTGCCAGGTATAGTACGACAAGGCCGAGTTGAGTGGGATCGTGGACTTGGTTTCCGGGTGAACAAATGCCCGTGCGAAATCCGCGGGAGTCAGCGTCGCCAGCAGCTGGCACCAGCGTGCATGGAGGCCGTCGATCAACTGCAACGACGGAGTGACAGATCCGCAGCGGGATTCGGGCAGGGCCGACCAAAGGCCTTCGTCATACGCCTTGATGGTGGGCGTCTCTTCCGTGAGCGCCCACTTGAACCGAATGTAGCTGTTCACATGGCTATCGGCGATGTGATGCACGATCTGTCGGATCGTCCAATTGCGATACTTTGTGTCGAGCTGGACCTCGGACAATCCCTCGACGGCGTCGCGGAGCTGCATCGGCAATTGTGCGAGGTCGGCCATCCATGCACGCCGCAGGTCATCGGTCACTTCTGTGACCGGAATTGGCGGGCCAACGGGAAATTCGGGGGGATCGGGTCGCATGGCGGCAGTCCTGTCAGCGGGCGGAGCGGTGTCGTTCAGACCAGCAGATCGTGCACGACGTTACCGTGGACGTCCGTCAGACGGAAATCGCGTCCCTGGAATCGGTACGTCAGACGCTGGTGGTCGATCCCCAGACAGTGCAAGAGCGTGGCGTTGAAATCGTGCACGTGGACCGGATTCTCGACGATGTTGTAGCAGTATTCATCGGTCTGTCCGTAGTTGATTCCGCCGCGCACACCACCCCCCGCCACCCAGGAGGAAAAGCAGCGGCCGTGATGATCGCGACCATGATTGTCGGCGGTCAGCGGGCCCTGCGAGTAAACCGTCCGGCCGAACTCGCCACCGAAGATCACCAGGGTTTCGTCCAGCATCCCGCGCTGCTTGAGATCTTTGATCAACGCCGCGGCGGGTCGGTCGACGTCACTGCATTGACCCCGAATCTGGCGTGGCAGATCGCCGTGCTGGTCCCAGCCGCGATGCATCAACTGCACGAACCGCACACCCCGCTCGACCATCCGCCGAGCCAGCAGGCAGTGGCGAGCAAACCCGCCGTCCGTGGCGTCGTCCTTGATTCCATAAGCGTCCAGCACGTGCTGCGGCTCCGAAGCCAGGTCGGTCAACTCGGGGACCGAGGTCTGCATCCGGAAAGCCATCTCGTACTGAGCAATCCGAGTCGCCGTTTCCGGGTCCCCTACCGACTCGGCTGACAGCCGGTTCAGGCTGCCAACGGCATCGAGCATGGCACGGCGGTCATCGGCGGCGATGCCAGGAGGATTCGATAGATAGAGGACCGGATCGCTGCCGCTGCGGAACCGCACACCCTGATGCCGCGACGGCAAAAAACCACTCCCCCACAGCCGCGTGAAGATCGGCTGGTCGGTCTTGTTGCCACTCCCCTGCGAGATCAGGACCACAAAGGCGGGCAAGTTGGCATTCTCGGTCCCCAGTCCGTAGCTCAACCACGCACCGAGGCTAGGTCGCCCGGGCTGCTGCGAGCCGGTCTGCAGAAACGTAATCGCCGGGTCGTGGTTGATGGCTTCGGTGTGGAGTGATTTGATCAGTGCGATGTCGTCCACTATGGTCCCCGTGTGCGGCAGGAGTTCGCTGAGCCAGGTGCCGGCCGCTCCATGCTGCTGGAACTTGAACATCGGCGCCACACAGGGGAACTGCTTCTGGCCCGAAGTCATGCCCGTGATCCGCTGACCCTGACGCACCGAATCGGGTAACTCTTCGCCGTGGTGCTGACGCAACGCCGGCTTGTAGTCAAACAAGTCGATATGCGACGGGCCGCCGGACATGACCAGATAAATTACCCGCTTGGCCCGCGCGGGAAAATGCGTACCGGCAGCCAAGTAAGCCCGGTCCCCCTCGGTGTTGGCCAGACCATCCTGCTGCAGCAGCGACCACAGCGCGGCCGTGCCAATTCCGCCTGCCGATCGCGAGAGAAACGCCCGGCGCGCAAGCTGCATCCGATCGCGGTGATCTCGTTCCCCTTGATCTCTCATCTGTCGTCCCTTTGCCCGACGGTGGCAGAAATGTTTTGGCCGCTCAGGGCCGCGTCACTGTCTCGTCCAGATTCAACAAGGCGCTGGCCAACATGGTCAGTGCCGCCAGCTCACTGCGATCCAGCGCATCGTCCACTGGCGACTGGCCGTTGTGCAACAGCTCGTCAGTCGCCGCACTGTCGCCTCGGTAACGGTCCAGCTGCCGTTGGTAGAGCCCACGCAGAACTTCCAGTTCGGCCTGTTGTGCGGGGCGAGCCAGTACCAGGCGGAAAGCCAGATCGATGCGACGGTCAATCGCAGGCTCGGCCGATTCGTGCATCAGCCGCTCGGCCAGTTTCCGCGAAGCTTCGACGTAGGTCGGATCGTTCATCAGGATCAGCGACTGCAGTGGCGTGTTCGTCCTGGCTCGCCGCACGGTGCACGTTTCGCGATCCGGCGCATCGAAGGTCGACATCTGCGGCGGTGGACAAGTTCTTTTCCAGAACGTGTACATGCTGCGGCGATAGAGATCTTCACCCTCGCTGAGTTTGAAGAACTGAGCAGTCCAGTTACCGCTGTCGCCGCGCTGCGACAACTCGCTCCACAAACCCTCCGGCTGATATGGATTGACGCTCGGTCCGCCAATCCGATGCTTCAACAGGCCGCTGACCGCCAGAGCCTGATCGCGAATCAGTTCCGCCGGCAGCCGGAATCGAGGTCCGGCCGCCAGATAACGATTCTCCGGGTCGATCTGTCGATCGGCAGCTGGCCGGATCGCCGATTGCTGGTAAGCGGCCGACATGACCATCAGCTTGATCAGCCGTTTGACGTTCCATCGAGGCGACTCACCGGCCGGTACCAGCGCCCCTTCCTGGAATTCGACCGCCAGCCAATCAAGTAGTTCCGGGTGCGACGGCAGCTCGCCCTGCGACCCGAAATCCTCGGCCGTCTTCACCAGACCGGTGCCGAACAGCATCTGCCAGTAGCGATTGACGATCACTCGAGCGGTCAGCGGATTGCGGTCCGACACGAGCCACCTGGCCAACCCCAGGCGATTGCTCGGCAGCTCGGCGTCCCACCCCGCGATACTCTCCGGCACACCCGCGCTGACTTGCTGGCCCCGCTTGTCGTACTGCCCGCGCATCAACACGAATGTGGCCCGCGGTTCGGGCA
The DNA here is from genome assembly GCA_046349895.1 of Pirellulales bacterium. Classification (GTDB taxonomy): domain Bacteria; phylum Planctomycetota; class Planctomycetia; order Pirellulales; family Pirellulaceae; genus JAXMBJ01. The sequence continues at coordinate 1,396,274 of JAXMBJ010000006.1, forward strand.
ATTCACCCATGATCATGGTCGTCGGCAGACTCCCTTCCAGTTGCTCGAGCTCCTTCTGCAACGATGCCACCTGATCTCGCAACGGCTGCTGGTCCCCGGAGTCCTGCGGCAGTGCGTTGAGTTTTTCCTCGGCCGCCTGCAGATCGGCTCGCAGGCGATCCAGCGCCGCCTGCTGCTCGGCCGTAGGCAACTTCAACATCGGCGCCGCGTTCCCGCGATTGCCGTCCAGCCCGTTCTCCGGGACGCTGTTGAAGAAGGCGTAGAGCCGATAAAAGTCCCGCTGTGAGATCGGGTCGAACTTGTGGTCGTGGCACTGAGCACAAGCGACAGTCAGCCCCAGCCACACCGTGCTGGTCGTATTCACCCGATCGACGATGTACGCGTTCTGGTACTCATCCGGTATTGCTCCCCCTTCGAAATTGATCATGTGATTGCGGTTGAAGCCGCTGGCGACCAACTGAGCTGTCGATGGTTCAGGGAGCAAGTCTCCCGCCAGCTGTTCGACGGTGAATTGATCAAAGGGAAGATTCGCATTGAACGCGTCAATCACCCACGCGCGCCAAGCCGACATGTCGCGGCCGTTATCCAGATGGTAGCCGTTGGTGTCGGCGAACCTGGCGGCGTCGAGCCATTCCAGGGCCATGCGTTCGCCAAAGTGAGGTGAAGCCAGCAAGCGATCGACGACCCGCTCGTAGGCCGTCGGCGATGCATCCGACAGAAATTCGTCGACCTCCGCCGGCGTCGGCGGCAAGCCGGTCAGATCGAGCGTCACGCGGCGAATCCAGGTGCCGCGGTCGGCCGGCGGTTGAGGTCGCAATCCCACTGATCCCATCTTCGCCAGCAAAAACGCGTCAATCGGAGTCCGCGGCCAGTCCGCCCCCTGAACGTCCGGTACCGCCGGCCGCACCGGCGGGACAAACGCCCAATGCTGAGCATAGCTGGCCCCCTGTGCAACCCAATCTCGCAACAGGCGGCGTTCATCGGCCGTCAGCGTCTTCTGCGAATGCTCCGGTGGCATCCGCTGGTCGGCTTCCGCGGCGTCGATTCGCTTCAACAGCTCACTCCGCTCGACGTCCCCCGGCACGACTGCCACCGCACCCGATTCCGCCGGACGCATGGCTGATTCCAGCAAATCCAGCCGCAACCCCGCCTGACGCTCCTCATCGTCCGGCCCGTGACAGCGGAAACATCGATCCGACAGAATCGGCCGAATCTGACGAATGAAATCGATCTTGGGCTCGGCCCCCTCGACCCGGCTGTCGGCCACCCAACACAGGCTCATCGCCAATAGGCCCAACGCCCCGACCACCCACTGGATTCGACAAACGTGCATACGCTGCTCGCTTTTGCGCTCGGTTTCAGCCAAACTCGCAGTATAACCCAACCCAACGAGCCAGGTCAGCGATCGGTTCGGGTCAGCGATCGGTCGACGTCATCGATTGTTGACGCGACTGGGAGCCCGGGACCGAGCGGGGACGGGAGCGGGTCGCTCGAATCGGCAAGCAGCGGGTACGGTGAGGAAGAATTGTGGAATGGTGGGAACCCATCCTGATGGAGTATCGAGGCCAGCCAGGATTGGCCGGCCCCGATCCCCCCGTTCTGCGCCGAGCCAGCGGGTCAGGTTTCAGCAGCGTTGGTTTCAGCGGAGCGGGGATTTGGCGCGTGGAGACGCCGACGGCGACCTACGCTCTGCGCCGTTGGCCGCCCGGTGCCCCCGATGCGCGGCGGTTGGAGTTCATTCACCGGGTACTGGCCCACGCCCAGCGGCACGGTGCCCCGCCCCTCGCCGGCCCACTCCCTACCGATCGCGGTCCCACGTGGGTCCAGGGCCTCGATCATCTGTGGGAACTCGCCCCGTGGCTCCCTGGCGCGGCCGACCTTCGGCTCCACCCCTCTGACGACCGATTAGCCGTCGCCATGCGGGGCTTGGCCCAGTTCCATCGGGCGACTCGAGATTTTGCACCCCAGACAGGTCCGTCCCCAGGGCTGAAATACCGCCATCAGCTGGCGCAGCGCATCGATGCGATTGCCGCGGCGTGGCATACCAGCCCCGGAGATTGGCCAACGGCCGAGATTCGGCACCGCATCGGCGAACTCATCCTCCCCCTGCTTGGCCCCGCTCCGTCCGACGCCAGCGTGTGGCTGGGCGGTTCGGCGCCGCCTCTGAATGCCGGTCAATCGTGGCGTCAAGTGCTGCAGACGGCCTGCCAGCATTCCTGGCCGCTGCAACCATGCCTGCGTGACATCTGGCACCCTCATGTCTTTTTTCAAGGCGACCGCCTGACCGGATTCATCGATTTCGGCGCGGTGAACTGGGAACACCGTTCAGCCGATATCGGTCGGCTGCTCGGCAGCCTTGTCGCTCGCGACACGCGGAGCTGGGAACTGGGGCTGAGTGCCTACCAGGAAGTCTGGCCACTGGAACCCGCCGAGCTCGAGCTGGCTCAGCTGTTTCACAAGTGCAACGTCGACCTGTCAGGGCTGAGCTGGGCCGAATGGATTTACGTCGAACGTCGTGAGTTTCCGGATTGGTCCGCCGTGGCCGGGCGATTGGACGAGCTCCAGCAGCTGGCGCGTCCCGCGCCGCCCGGTGCGACGGCCACCGACTCCACCCAGCTCTGGCTCCCCCCTTCCCCCGACTACCGCTGATGCCGAAGATAGAATGCCTCGGTGGTCACGGAGATAGCGACACGATCCGAGCGGGGTTCGCCGACCGATGCCAGGGGTGACGTAAGCGGGGAGAAATCACGTGCGCATGATACTGGCCGTCATTCAGCCCACGAAGCTCAATGCGGTGCGAGAAGCGTTGGAGCGTGTCGGCGTGGAACGCATGACGGTCCTGGACGCTCAAGGCTATGCGCGTCAGCGAGGTCGCACGCCGACCTACCGGGGACACGAATACCAGACAAACTTGCTAAGGAAGGTTACGCTGGAGATCGTCGTCAACGATGATTTCGTCGATCGCGCCATCGACACGATTACTCAAGCGGCCCGCACGGGTTCGCAAGGGACTATCGGCGATGGCAAGATCTTTCTGATGCCGGTTGATGAGACGATTCGGATCGGCGAAACGGTCCGTGGCCCCGAAGGCGTCTGACCGTTACTTGCTGCCGATGTCGGCCGACCACTTCGATTGATCTGTCGGCGGATGAATTTTCCTCGTTAAGGACCGAGCCGTATGCCTGTTGCCGTGCTGCTGAGTCAGGATTTGATGCTCAGCTCGATGCTGAGCGGGCCGGCTGGCCGCGCGCGCTGGCAATTGGTGTCGTGCAGAAACTGGCAAGCGATGACGGAAACGATCGCTCAAGCACCAGCGGCGGGACGCGACGTGAAGTTGGTGGTGATCGATCTCACGCTGTCGGGGCTGGAACTGAAAACAGAATTGTTCGACCAGCTCCATTCGCAATCGATTGCCACCGTCGCGTTCGGACCTCATGTCCATCGCGAACGGCTGGCCGCCGCGTTGGCCGCCGGCTGCCAACGCGTCTGGTCGCGAGGTCAGCTGCACCAGCAAGCGGACGAACTCTTCGCATCGTAGTGCCAAGCGCCGCCGTCAGCCGTCACCGACCTCGCCTTCGCCGCTAACCGAATCTCCGTGCAACGGAACCGTCGATGGACGTTCCGCCGGTGGAACCGATTCGGTAGGTGGCAGCCCCAGGCGGGTTTCATCCTCATCTTCGAGATAAATCTCCGACAGCTCGGTGTCATCGACATCCCGCCGCAACAACAGATACCAGGCAGTCGCCAGGGTCCAGAAATGAGCGTAAGAGACGGCCGATGCGACCAGCCGGACGGCGTCCATGGCGAACGAAATCAACCATACCCCCGCCAGACTCACGCCAGTTGCCTGTCCGCCGTTGAGCCAATCGGCGATTTGAGCAGCTCGTTCGGACCCCATGCCGACGGCAACGCCCCAAAACGACGCCGCCAACACGGCTTCGCAGAAAATGGTGGTGATCATCCAGCCTCCCAGACCAACGATCACTCCGACCAACAGATACCCGATCCATGCGAAAGGGCGTTGCATGACGTAAGCGTAGCTGCGGCTGATCGCGTCGAATCCGTCGGTCCCCTCACTGGCAATCGCACCCCACATCAGCGGCCAGGCAGCCAGCAGTCCAAGTGTCAGAATGGCCATCACCAGTCCCACCACCAGAACCAGGATGTAGCTCAGGCCGCCCAGCAGGAGGCCGACCGTCGTCTTCATCAACAGTCCCAGCACCACCAGCGGAATGGCCAACAGCATGATGCCGAGCATGGGCAACAGCGGCGCGAGTGCGAACTCGGTCCACCTTGATACGCCATACTGCATCGCTTCGCGAATCCCCACTCGCTCATCCCGGCCCAGCCGCACAGCAGCCATCCGGCAGATCGCCCCGCCGATCAGCGACCACACGCCCAATGTCCACAGAGCACCAAGCACAAAGTAAGCCCAGGCGGACCAAGACAACTTGCGATCAAAGACCCGCCAGAACGGGCGCATCATTCGATAAGGGACCACCAGCACCGGATCCTCGGGAAACCCACGCGGGCTGCGATGCAAAGTGCTCAACCAGGCCGCCGTACGCGACTTCACTACCGCTAACTGCTCGCCACCGGGGGGTGCGGGGGGCTGCGGCACCGAGCCAGACGCTGCCGGCGGCGCCAACTCGGCAATCTCCGCGTCAGAATCCGGACCGACTGTCGAGAGAGATCCTGCGGCACCGCCAGAACCCGCTGCCAAGCCAGGCGCTGACAGCGGGGTCGGAGCCGGACCGATCCACGGATTCAGCTGAGCCGATTGGCCGGGCCAGGTTTTCAGGAGCTGAGCGTCACGATATTCGACAGGAGGGGCGAACAGAACATCGAACAACAGCCAACCCAGAGGGACCACCAGACATCCGACCACGGCCAGGGCCAGCATCGGTGTCGAGAGGGCAACGCGGTAGGTGTCGGCAATCTTGGCGAGAATCGGCAGGATCCCCCGCCGGTGCCCGAAATCGTCTCCACCGATACCGGCCAGGCTGGTCGATTCAATTCGATCCTGCATCGTGTCTAGTCCTCTTCGTTGCCATCGTGCCGGGAAAACTGATCGAACTCTTCCTCGTCGTCGTCCCGCTGGACGGGAACACTGAATTTCTCATCCAGCCAACCTCCCAGGTCGATCAGCCGACAGCGTTCACTGCAAAAGGGCAGCGCCGACGACTGGTCTTGCCGAAACAGATTCCCGCAGTGCGGGCACTTCAAGATTCTCATGAGCGATCCATCCGCGAATTGCGGCCCGCCCGCCGCCGCCACCACGACTGCGTCAGCCGCCCAGTTTCCGGTTCAATTATAGGCGTCGCATCCCACCACTCCAACTCCGGAACGACCTTCGACCGGAGACTTCAATACCGAGCGCAATGCTGAGCCGCTCAGGCGACCCGCATCGACAACCCGCCATCAACGACAATGACCTCGCCGGTGATATAGTCATTGGTGACCAGCAGCATGACAGCCTGCGCGACCTGATCGGGGCTCCCTTCAGCGTGGAGCGGGATGCGTTGTTCGATGTTGATCCGCTGGCGTTCGGCCGTCATGTCGTCGTGAAATCGAGTGCGAATCACACCAGGTGCGACGCAGTTGACCCGAATGTTGTCGTTGGCCAAGTCACGAGCCAGGCACCGAGTGAACTGCAGCACGGCTCCTTTGGCCGTAGCATAAGCGAGTGCCCCAGGAACTCCGCGCAATCCGGCCACCGAAGAGACCGTCACAATCACTCCCTGAGATTGACGACGCATGATGGGGACGGCGGCTTGAGTGGTAAAGAAGAGGGCGTTCACGTGGACGGCCATCGTCTGCAGCCACTGCTCGTCGGTAATCTGTTCGACCGAGCCTGGAGAAGGCCCTCCGGCGTTGGGAATCAACACGTCCAGTCGGCCGAAGGTCCGGTCGACGAACTCCACGACGCTCCGGCAATCCTCCGCACGGCTCATGTCCCCCGACCACAATTCACATCGACGGCCGAGCTGTCGGATCTGACTCGCCAGCTGCTCGGCCGGCTCACCCAGATTTCTGGCAGCCAGCACGACGTCCGCACCGGCTTGAGCCAGTGCCACAGCCATGGCCGCCCCCAACCCCATCGTTCCGCCAGTCACCAGAGCCACTCGACCGGCCAGTTCCATGAAACCTGCCTCCTCACACCATGCCACGACCTGGAATTCTCCCGCGGGGATCTCCCTGCACGGCAGGGGCCCGCCCGTGGAGCCAAAAGGACTGCAGAGAAACTTACCGCAAACCGCGGCCGGTTGGCAGGTGACAAGGAGACCTTCGGTCGAGCTTCCGCCGGCGCCTGCAGCGGGCTATCAGCGAGCCGCCAGCCAGGGCAAGCACCCACACAGGAACCGTTGGCTCTGGGACGCCGGCAAAGTACTGAGTCGCCAGCTCATAGGCTGCAGGGCCAACGATTCGGGTCATTCATCGTCGTGCCAGGGAGATCGAACGTAAGCGATGGATTCACCGAAGCGAATCCAGGCGGGTTCGCATAGTTGCCCGTTTCGTTCGCCCCGTCGTGCAAGCCATATTGAATGACGCTTTGAGCGACGCGGTTTCCCAACGCCGCTGGCGAATCCCCCTGAGTCGACGTGAAGTCCGGGTTGTAACCCAGGTCAGTCATCTGCTTACGGATGTCGGCCAACGTAGTCGCTCGGCCAGGCCCCACGCCAGCCGGCCCGGTGACAAACCGATTCAGAATCAGCTGATAAGCGGCATAGCTGACCGCTTCATTCCGCGCCTGCTCGACGTCCGCGGCCGTACTCCACTCCTGATGAATGTACGGTTTGGCCGTGGAATCGTACGCCGCCCACGCGTCGTACATCGCCGTCGAAAGGTGGAAGAGATTTCGAGCGTGGATCGTTGGCCGAGCCGTATCTTGACTGATCGCATGCAACAACTGCTCGTCCCAAATCCGCGCCACCGACGGCGGCCCCGACCACACCAGCTGACAACTCCCGCTTACGATCACCAGCGCGGCAGCCACGGCACGCAGCATGCCGCGGTGCGGTGCGACACTCCAACACGTCGCTGGCCATCCTTCCGTTCGAAATGGGGAACAAAGATGCCAAGGCATTCGGACAGCACTCAACTTCCCCCCCCAGGGCTCGACATAGCAGGGTCGAGCAAAAGAGGCCGCAACCGTTAGGTTCGGCACGCCCCGGCCATTCGGCGACTGGAACGCCGGCTTCCCAGCGCCCGTTCGAGCCAGCGCCCCTGTGGGCTCACCGCTAACGGTGCCGCTGATCCAGATACAGCGTCACCTGTCGCGCCAGGCTCTGGTCGGTTCGGATCGTCACCAGCTCGGCCCCGTTCCGGTGGCACAGATCCGTTAGGCCCCGTTGATGCTCGGCCCACGCTTCCAAATAGGCCTGCCGCATGTCCTCGCCATTCCCCAACAACGTCAGATCCCCTTCCAGCCCTTCAAATTCAAAGTCGCCCACAAACGGAAACGTGCACTCGTCCCCATGGACCACCTGGAACAGCACCACCTCGTTCCGCTGAAACCGCAATCGCTGTATCCCACGCTCCAGCGCGACGTGGTCCCCTAGCCCGTCACTGAAGACCATCACAATCGCCCGACGGCCGCAGACATCGGCCAGTTCCGCCAGATCGGCACCCAGCCGCGCCATCGGCTGGACCTGCAGCGACTCCAGATGCTGAGCCAACTGAACCAGATGCGGCAGCGTATTGCTGGCACTTAGCATCGGCAGCAACCGGTCTCCGGCCAGATAGAGGGCTACCTTGTCCCGCTGCAGCACCATGCGATAAGCCAGACTGGTCAACAGCCGAATCGCCGCCTGCAGCTTCTGTTGGTCCCCCTCGCCGTACGTCATCGAAGCGCTCACATCGAGCACCAGATGACACACAAAGTTCGTCTCCAACTCGTACTGCTTGATGAACAGCTTCTCTCGCTTGAAATAGACTCGCCAATCGAGATGCTTGGGCTCGTCACCCGGCACATACTCGCGATGACCGGCGAACTCCACAGCGAATCCCGCCAACGGCGACTTGTGGCCCCCCGACAGATTCCCCAGGACCAGATCGCGAGGCTGCAGCGGCCGGTGCTCTAGCCGATCCAGCAACTCCGCGTCGACATATCGGTACAGAACTGATCGAGTCATCCGCGTGGTACAAACTGGGGGGCTTCGTAAATCGCATCCTGCGGCACCAGTTCCAGAATCCGGTCCACCACTCGGTCAGGCGTCACGCCTTCAGCACGCGCCGCATAGCTCAGCAACAGCCGATGTCGCAGCGCCGGCCGAGCCAGTGCCTGAATGTCTTCCATCGTCGCGTGGTAGCGACCGTACAGCACAGCTCGCGCCTTCGCTCCGCTGAGTATCGCCAGCAGTCCGCGCGGCCCCGCACCCCACGTCACCCATTCGCTCACCGGACCCACCGCCTCCGGTGTCCGCGGCCGCGTGGCGCGAACCAGCCGCCAAGTGTAGCCCAGCACCTGGTCACTGATCGGCACACGACGCACCAGACGCTGAATGGCCAGCACTTGCGCCGACTCGACACACGGCTCCAGCTCGGGAAGCTCACCTCCGGTAAACCGACGAGCGATCTCCCATTCCTCAGCGCCGTCCGGATAGTCCATCACCACCTGCAGCAGAAATCGGTCCAGCTGAGCTTCGGGCAAGGGATACGTCCCTTCCTGCTCGATCGGATTCTGAGTCGCCAGCACCAGAAAGGGCTGAGGCAGTGCGTACAGCTTGCCACCCGCCGTCACCTGCCGTTCCTGCATCGCCTCCAGCATCGCGGCCTGCGTTTTAGGGGGCGTTCGGTTGATCTCGTCTGCCAATACCAGATTCGCAAAAATCGGACCCGGCAGAAATTGATATCCGCGACGACCTGAATCTCCCTCGGCCTGCAACACCTCCGTTCCCGTAACGTCGCTCGGCATCAAGTCGGGTGTGAACTGAATCCGTTTGAACGTCAGCGTCAACGTCTGAGCAATCGAACGGACCAGCATCGTCTTCGCCAGCCCCGGAACACCTTCGAGCAACGCGTGCCCCCCGGCAAACAACGCCACCATCACCTGCTCGATCGCCTCGTGCTGACCGACAATCACGCGAGCCAGTTCGTCGCGGAGCCGATTGTAGGTCACCGCCGCCTGCTCCACCTGCCGCACTTCGTCTGTCAAGGTGAACCTCCCGAGGATCGCTCCGTCCTCCCCGCCGCACTCGATCGATCCGGACGGACGCGCGAAAAATACTTGCGCAATGCTTCCTGATATCGGGCCGGCGGCGCCGTACTCCCCGCAGCCCGAATCGACTCCCGAACACCCGGCGGCAACTCGGCCACCCACGCCTCCACCGCCCCCCCACTCACCGCCCCACCCCGACGGGCCGCTCCGCCAGCAACACCAGACGATCCACCAGACGATCCACCAGACGGCGGGCCACCGTCCGCCGACGCTCCCGAAACCCCACTCGCCCCGCCACCAGAACCGCCACCAGAACCGCCACCAGAACCGCCACCAGAATCATCCCCAGCCGCGCCCGACGAACCGCCAGAATCTGACTCCCCAGAATCTGACTCGCCAGGGCCTGACTGACCAGCGCCGGATTCGCCAGCAGCTGAGTCTTTTGCGCCGGAATCGGCTGAATTTGGATTGCCGGATGAGTCGGAGCCACCGGAGCCCCCCGATGAGTCGAGATCGGGAGGTTGCACGGGGAGTGGCAACCCGGCAATCGCTCGGCCCGTCACTTCGGCACTGCCCGGCACGATCGAATCGCCCATCGCATAGGCTTCAGATTGGACGGCCGCCGTATCAGGACGCAGATCGTCGGCCCGCTCACACGGCCGCAGCTGCGATCCCTGCTGCAAACATTTTCGCACGCCAGCCGACTCCATAGGTTCGCGGCCCAGCCAGTGGGTCAGCACTTTGCCGACACCCAGCAGTTGAGTGCTGAAGCCGTCGGCCAGTTCCAGCAGCTGCTGTTCCTGCTCCATGCTGGGCTGCGGGGCGCCGGATTTCTGCACATCGTCGACCAACCGGGCCAGTTCTCGGCGAACGTCTCCTTGCTTCCGTACGTGCTGCATCAACTGACCTAACCGATCTCGATCTGACTGCCCCCGTGCGATGAGCTGGTCGAGCTGTCGATCGGCATCGGCACCCCAAGCCAGCCAGGCCTGACGGGAGCCATCCGCTGGCGAGTTGAGCGGCGCGGCCGAAGCAGCAGCCGGCAACCACGTGGCGATGCTGGTCGCCAAGTGCGACAGCTGCTCCGCGGTGTCCTCCGGCAACGGGGATTGCGTCACATCTGCAGTGGCTGATTGCCCCTGAGCCACCGCGGTCCGCCAGTTATCCCGCCATTGCTGTGCAGCTTGATTTCTTCGCTGCTCCAGCTGGTCCCATTCCGTCGCCGCTCGTTCCAGTTCGCCACGCAGTTCGACAGCGACAGCCTCCAGCCGTGATGCAGCTGACAGAGCAGCCTGACGCCAGGTGTTTCGCAGTGGATTGTCCGATGCCAATCGTTCCGGCGAACTCCACTGGGCATCAAGCTGATTCAGGGCGCTCATGGACTGTGCCAGCGATGGCAATTGCAGACCCAGCTCTCGCTGAATTACTTCGACCACCAATCGTGTGGTGCTGATGGTCAACTGATGCTGGCCCTTCATGGCCTGCCAATCGGCTTCACCTGGATCATGGACTCGCGCCAGACGACGCTGCTGCGCGGCAACCCGCTCAACAACTTCACTCAATCGGCTGCAGGCTCCGCTCAACACGGCCAGCTGTCGCCGTCGCAGGTCGAACGTATGAGACGTCAATTCGGCTCGCGTCAACTGGAGCTGGCGTTCCAACTGAGGCAGCGTCTGCGCGACCGCTCCTGGCTGAGGGGCGCCACCACCCTGTGGACTCAGTTCCCGAGCGAGTTGTGCTACGTGTTCGGCCGCGCGATCGAGTGTGGCGGCCGCAGCGGGCTGGTCGCGTTCCAGTTGAGTGGCCTGTCGTCGCAGCTCGGCCGCTGCCTGCTGGACATGCGATGCGGCTTGCTCGGCACCAGATCCGTCCGGGCCAAGTTGTTGAGCGATTTGCGTCGTGGTATTGGCGGCCGCGTCGAGCTGCTGTCGGATCTCCTGGAGTTGGCGTCCGAGTCGAGCCAACTCAGCGGGACTGCGTGTGGCTTCCTCTTCAGCCCGGGCGAGCTGTCCGGCGGCGGCTGCCAATTGGCTGGCCGCCTGCTCCTGCGATGCGCCAGCCTGCTGCGTCGCCCCGCGGAAAAGCTCGTCGGCAGCTCGTGCTGCTGCATCGGCGGCGTTTGCCATCGCACCTTGCGCGAGCGAACTGGTACCGCTGCCGGCCATGCGGCGTGCCAGTCTATCGATCGACTTGGTGAGGCGATGTTGTCGGTCGGCCAACGATTGCACCTCGTTCGACGACGGGACCGCTGGCGGCTGAGCGGCCACATCCGATCGCAGTCGGTCCTGTTGTTCTTTCAATCGCGTTGCCTCGGCCATCTGCTCCCGCAGGCTCTGCTGGCGGTTCTGCGCCATCGCCAGTACCTGGTCGAGCGCCCGCCGAAATTCCTCGGTTTGCTCCAGAGCCGCTGGCAAATCGGCTTGGCCGAGATCATGGATAATCGCCTCGGACCGACGCTGCGAATCAAGCTCGCCCAAGTAGCCATTCAACTTCGCGGCCACGATGGCCGGCTCACCTTCCCACGATACGGCTTGCTGGACAGTGGCGGTCAGCTGTCCGACCAGCGTCTGCACATCGCGCTGAGTCTCCATGGCACGCACCAGCTGCAGGTTCTGTTGGTCGGCTGGCAGATTCTCGGTCGAAATGATGATCTGTTCGACGGTGCGTTGAGCGTCCCGAGCGCGTTGAGCCAGGCGAGTCAGTTCAGCCTCCCGCAGACGCATGACGACCTGTAGACGCTGGTCGAGCAGTGTCTGGAGGACGCGGCGAGTCTGGCTGCGAAGCTGTTGCAGAGACTCCCCGCGACTCTCGGCCGCTGACTGGGCAAGAGTTTCGGCCAGCTGCTGCAGCGAGGTCAGATCATCGGCCGAGAGGTGTTCCACGTCCGATCGCATTTCGGCGACGGCCGCGCCAAGTGGCGAATCGGTCAATCCGTTCTGTTCCAGCTGCCGCCATTGGCTGTCCAGCACCTGCCGCAGCCATTGCCCGGTCCGATCGTGCGCCTGTTCGTAGGCCTGCCGTCCCGCCGGCGGCTCAGCACCGATCGAATCAGTCACGGACAGTGCCCACCACAGTCCCAGCAGCACGACCATCGCGCGGCGGCACAGGGATGCGGTTGGCCGCATACAGCCGGCTTCGATAGCACCCAGCTTGGGGAGAACGCGGCCTCCGGCCAAGGTGTCGTGCGGAGAGTCGTCACTGCTGGCGACTACACTGAACTTCATACGGCGGCTCTTGTGCGTTCCACAGCTCCCGGACTCATGACACCGTTCCGACCGGCTGACGAGACGCCTTATTGTACCATTTCTCGAGGTCCGGCGGTCTCGGTGGGCACCTCAACGCCAAGCCGCTCACCCCACCCCTCCGCCATCTCCGCCTTCCTTTACCCATTTCTCCACTTGTCACAGCTTGGTCGCCGGCCGGCTCGCCCGGCCGGAACCCCGGTCTGGGTGAGCTAGAAGCCGCAACACCGCACCCCGTCATTGGCCAGCATTTGACCTGTCAAGATCCAGGAGATAGACTCGCGCCATTCGCTGCCGCAAGTTAAGAGCCGTATCTGCCATGCGATATCTCGTTGCCCTATTTGTTGCCGGTGTCATCATCGCCTGCGGCAATTCGTTCTACGCCTTTACCAAGACCTCTTTCGTCCGACTGCTGCTCAGCGAAGCCCGGCAGTCCGACCCTCCGGACGATGCCACTCGTGATCGTATCGCCTCGCTCGAACGGGGAAAGAGCCAGGCGTCCACGTTCGCGCGAAGGAACACGACGTGAGTACTCCCCGCCGAGTAGTGGCCGATTCCAGTACGCGACTCTGCTCCATAACATGGCGTCCCCACGGCTGAGCCGGGAACCATGAGGCTCCCGATGAGGGGTGTCCTTTCGGAGATGGGGCATTTTACCTGGGCTGACGGAACAGCACAGCGAATGTGCTTCCTTGCACACTGCTGTCGCTCTGGTCCAGCAGGTCCCGCTCCGTTCAGGCGGCTGACGGGCGAATAGCGAACCGGGAACCCCACTGATTCGCTGTCTTCGTCCGCAAACTGTGGGTTGGGTATGAAAAGTGCGGTCTTCAGGAGTACGCTGGGTCCGAGTCTGAATTCGATTTAAGAATCAGTTGTTGTGGGGGCCTCGGCGTGTCGAGTGCGCGGGTGTTCACCATTTCTCTGCACGTCGATGACACAGTACCGACCCCCGAACTGCGGCCACTCGTCCCACCTGACGAATTCGATCCGTCACAGCCCTGGTCTGTACTGATCGACAAAGCATACAACTACCAGTATGCATGGAATCCGGGCGGATTCATTACGCTTCCGAGCAACACCGGGATCTGGATTGAACGGATCACGGCGGACGATGCCCTGGAGACCTTTCTGCGGCCGCCGGCATTCAGCAGTGGTGACACATGGCCTGAGATTCTGACCTTCGACACAGATCGGTGGAAATGGACCGGCGCCATGCAGCACAACGCTTATGCCGTCTTGAATCCGCTGAAATCGATCTATGCCGCGACGTATCGGGTCTATATCGGAGCGGAAAGCGATGGCGAGCCTCTGCCGGGCTCGTCGCGGCAAGCAGGTATCGCTGGACGACTCGCAGCTAAGCCTGGACTGACGGATCAGGGCCGTAGCAAAGGCGTCGGGCAGTTGGACTTACCGAGTGTCCGACGCCGTCTGCAACCCGGTGGCCCACACCAGACCTCCGATCGACACCCCCGGACAGTCCCTTTTCCTGTCTCGCGGGCTTTCCGCTCTTGAATTTCCGATGCACTCACGAATCGGGAGCTCTCTTGCGCAACTTACGCTGGAGAGACCGTCGGGAAATACCCAGGCGGTGAGCAGCTTGAGAGATGTTACCTTCACAGTCTGCGAGCACACGTTGGATGTGCTCCCATTCAGCCTGCGCCAGTGACGGACCGCCGCCTTCCGCTCCTGATGACCGAGACGAACGCGGCTCATCGAGCTCTTCAAACGCTGCCAGGATTTCGTCCGCATGTGCTGGCTTGGAAACATAGTTCGTCGCGCCTAGCCGCACAGCCTCGACGGCGTTGGCGATGCTGCCGAATCCTGTCAGCATGAGGACTTTTGTACCTGGCGAACGTTGTCGCAATTCCACCAGGAGCTGCATCCCGGATTCCCCTGGCATGCGCAGATCGACGACGGCCAGATCGCAGGGGGCGGCCAGGATGGCGGCGATCGCGTCGGTGCAATTTGCGGCCTCGCTCACCACGAATCCACGCCGCACGAAGGCACGCCGCAACTGCTCCCGCAGAACGTCATCATCGTCCGCGATCAGAATCCGCCGAACGTGCCTCTCCGATTCAGCCGGAGACTCATCTGCCTTCAATGAGTAAGCCCTCCCCCGATGAACTTACCACGAGCCGAGATTTCGCAGGAAGTATCAGAGTCGCCGTCGTACCAGCATCTGGTTGAGAAACGAATGTGAGGTCACCGCCCAGTTGCCTACTGACTCGCTGGGCCAGGAAAACCCCCAGCCCCATACCTTGCCCGGGAGGGCGGGTCGTGAAAAACGGCTCACCCAATCGAGACAGAATCTGGGGACACATCCCCACTCCTTGGTCAATGACCCGGATCTCCACTCGATCCGTGGATGCTCCGACAAGGACTTGCACTGGCTGAACTTCAGGCGAAGCCGCCAAAGCGTTCTGCATCAAAGATTTGAGCGTCTGCACGACGGCTTTTCGTGGCAACTGAAACTCCAGGTGGGAAGGTCCCGTCGCCAGGGCATTCCACCGGATGCGATTGGGGTCTGCGGTTGCTCGAACCGCCTCGTCGACGATATCCGCTAACCCACTCCAGCACCACGTTTCACCGCCGCGTTCGCCGGCTTCGGTCCGGAGTGAACTGAGAATCGAGCGGCAGCGGGCCGCTTCACCGGATATTACTCGAGCCTCTTCCAGAAACTCCGCGTGCTGTGACTGCTCCACCGCCCTCAGCTCAATCTCACGCGATGCGACCATAATCGTCGCGAGGGGCGTCGCCAATTCGTGAGCAGCGCCAGCGGCAAGAGTCGCCAACGACTCCAGCCTCAGGGCTTGAATCTTGTTTCGTTCCGCATCTGCCAGCTCTGCTTCCTTGGCATGCAATTCGCGTCGAACGCGATTCACGAAATACGTGACAAAGCCAGCGGCACCGGCAAACGCCAAGAGCATTCCGCGGAGGTGAAGGGACATCGATGATGGCTCCCCCGGCAATGAACCTGCGTGGTGCTCCATGTGACCACTGACATTCAATGACGGATGTTCATGACTGAGCTCAGCCACGGGAACATGGAAGCAAAACAGAGAACCGAAGCCAAGTACTGCCAACGCTGTCAGGGCCCAAGCGGAGTTTGCTGAGAGCGTCGCGGCAGCCAACGACACATTTACGATATAGAAGACGCTGAACGGATTCAAAGGCCCTCCCGAGCAGATCAGCAGGCCCGTCAGAAAGACAAGATCCATCGCCATGAGAGCACTGAGCAATCGGTCATTGACGCGATCGCTCAGATCTCGATCCTTCAGACTGAACTGCAACGCCAGATTGATGGCAATCTCCAATCCGACAATTGCGTAAAGCAGTCTCCAGGCAATGTTAATGTTCAGAATCCATTGTGTGACAGCGATCGCGGTCGCCTGACCAACGATCGCTGCCCAACGCAATCTCGTCAACCAAACCAGATTCACTCGCGCCCTCAGCTGTCGGTTGGCGGAACTGTGTTCACTCGACGCATCGAGCATTGTTCGCTCTCCATGCTGTTGCAGAGATCGCAGACTTGAAGATCAGCGTCGGTCGACAGATTGCCCTCCGCCGCCACCTCTACTTCTTGTCAAACAGCGAGGCCGCAGTCTTAATCGTCCCCAGGTCATTCTCCCCCGCCGCTATCTTAAACTTGAATCGTCCCCGCGTCCATTCTGGCTTGGCTGCCAGATAGCCCGTCTTTTCATGCCAGATCTGAAACTCCCACTCCCCAACCGGGAGCTTCGGAATCGTAAACCGACCGTTCTCATCCGACACGGCAAAATACGGGCTGTCGTGAACCTTCAGAAAGGCAGACTCCCACGGGTGCACACCGCACGCAACCCGCGTGGGAAGCGCCTCGCCGTTCTGCAACTTGAATTCCTGTTTGGCGCCTGCTGGAAGCAGGGAATTCACTGGCGCATTCTTCAGGAAGTCCATTTTCGCAGCATGCCCAATTGGATCACTGTTCGTAACGAGCAGAGTTTGATTGCCGGCCCAGAGGGCCAGCGCGTGTGGCTCGAATCGGCATTTGACGTTATCAAGCACGACCGGCTGGGCGGCTTGGGCCAGATCAGGGTGGATCGTCACCTTCTTGCCCGGCGACGACTTCAAGTACACAAACACGTTCTTCAATCCGCCCGTGGGGCCAACCGAAACTGATTCATCGACCAGTATGTCGAGGAACTTTCCGCAACACTCAAGATCTTTGTTGACGTCGAGTTTCGCGGGCTTCGGTGGCTCTCCGTCAAACACAAACGTCCCCACCAGATCACCCCACTCGGCGGAAGAAGCGACACTGGACAGAAACACAAATGCAATGGCGACTACTGACCTGGCAAGATGCATACGACTACTCACTTTCCAGAAAACATGGTTGGGAAACAGCTCCATCATCGACCGCAGCCCGCCAAGGGCCGCCGGAGCTCGCGATACAGAAACAGACTTGAATTCAGAGCGACAAGCAGTGGGCCTGCGTGATGTGCAAAGGCCCCAACTATCGGACTTATCACTCCGCCTGCGGCCAGTCCCGCGAACACCACTGTCGAACCGACAGCGATGGAGATGTTCTGCCGGATTACTAGTCGAAGCCGTCGGCTGAGACAGATTGCATAGGGAATGCAGTTCAGGTCTTCCGATGTCAGGCAGATGTCGGCACTGCGGATCGCCACCTCAGCACCGGTCTGGCTCATGGCCATCCCCACAGTCGCCGCGGCCAGCGCAGGTGCGTCGTTGAGTCCATCGCCGACGAATAATACAGTGCTGCGACCCAGTTCCTCGCGGACGTGCAGATACTTGTCGTCGGGAGCCTGGTCGGTGATGACGGAATCAAAACCGATCGTCCGACTGACTGCTGCCACAGCTGCGGCTCGATCACCCGTCAGCAGAACTATGCGAGCCACCGACAGTTCGCGTAATCGCTCGACCACACTCTCGACTCCAACACGAATGGCATCGTGCAGGAGAACAAACCCCAGAAACTGTCCGTCGACGGCTGCCGCCACGACCGGGCCACAATGGTCGGGAACTGGGGGAAGATCTATCCTGAGCTCCAGCAGCCAGGAGTGCCTGCCCAGCAGCCATTCTCTCTGACCGATCCGACAACGAACTCCCTTGCCAGGAATCTCCCAGGCGTCCCCCCCTGGCACCGCGGCAGTCAATTCGCCAGGACTACTGTATTGACGAATCGCTGCGCACACCGGATGCAGGGAAGCGGCAGCGCAGTTTTTCATGCCATAGAGCAACTCGCCCGACGCGTCGGCGGCCGCTGGCACGAGAGCCTGGACGGTCAACCGGCCCGTAGTGACTGTCCCAGTTTTGTCAAATACTACAGTTCCAATATCGGCCAGGGCTTCGAGATGCTTGACTTGCTTCACAACCACACCGCGACGGTTCGCCACGGCTATTGCAGCTATGGCTGCCGTAGGTGCGGCGATCAACAGAGCACAAGGGCAAGCAACAACCAACATTGCCACCACTCGCGATACGTCGTGCGTGGTGGCAAGTATCCCGGCGGCGGCGAGCAGCATCACAGGAAGGTAAAAGGCCGCGCAATACTCGATACTGCCGGTAATCCCAGGCTCGCTCGATATGGCCCTGGCCAGCACTCGCTCGATTCGCCCTACCATGCTGTCCGCTGCTGATGTCAGAATGCGGACTTGAATGAGCCCCGTCAGATTCAACGATCCGGCCAAGACAGCATCGTCCACACCGACATCCCGCATCTCACATTGCCCGGTGATGAGCGACGTGTCGAGCGACGTGTTGCCTGATGTCACGACACCGTCGGCGACCAACAAATCTCCAGGACGTACGAACATCACCTGCCCGGGCCGCAACAGTTCGAGAGCTATCGGCCGCTCAGTTCCCTCTTCGACGATGGCTACCTGCCGGGGTAGCAAGCGACGCAATCCATCGAGAGCGGTCTCAGCTCTTAGCAGATTGGAGTCTTCGATCGTATGCCCCAGTTCGACTACGATCGTGACTATCGCCGTCGAAAGGAAATCGCCCGTCGCGACAGTGGCGAGCAGCCCTACGGCCATCAATTGAGCCGAGTGACACTCATCGTCGCCGCTCAAGGTACATCGAAATGCCCTGAAGACGTACGGAATCGTGCAGAGCCATGCGCCCAGCCCCTGCAAGGTTGGACGTACCGCTGCAGGGAGGATGACAGTCACGTGTTCGGCGAACTCCGGCCACAGCACCAGCAGGATTCCAACGCCAACCATCCAACGCCCCACCCTCCGCCAAGGAGACGCCAGTGCTCGATAGAGGAGTATTGAGCGGCACTTCAAGTCTGTCGGAACGCTCAACCTACGGAACCGCATCTTCAGACCCTTGGGCAGGTAGGCTGATGCGCAGCTCGCGCCCCGGAAAGTTCCGCGGCACCACGTACGTCTTGACTGGCTGTTGCACAATCGACTGCAAAACTTCTCGCCTGAGCTGGTCTTGTGCGGCTACTGTGGGAACTGCATCAGCCAAGTGAACCACAGCCTGAAAGTCGACCACCTCTCTGTGAGCATTCGATGCAATGGTCTCTACCCGGCCGAGTGCTTCCGCAACGGTCTGGCGGCTGATTGACTCGGCGTCGGCCACCAGTTCATTGGCCTTTGCAATCATGCGATCACTTGTTGTTGCCTGATCTATCTGGGCTGTCTGTACCGCGTCAAAAGCATCCCGAATTTCTGCCGGAGGCTCGGCACGATCAATCTCAATCCTCGTCACCTCGATACCGCACTCCAACAGACTCACTTCGCGCACAAGCTGTCGGCGAACGGCCTCCGCTAAACTCTCATCAGACTGCTCTCCATCTCGCAGCTTCCGCTGCAGGATATCACTGACCGTCGCACGCCTGAGGACAGACTGAACTTGATCCACAAGCAGTCGTTGGATCAGATCATCCGTATTCGAGGAACACGTCAGGTACTTTAGAGGTGAAGTGATGACGTATTTTGCTGAGCAGGAGATATTTATCAGGCTCTGGTCGCCGGTGAGCAAATATGGCTGGAAATGCTGGCTATCGGTCTGGCCGGCAACTTCGGACTCAAGTGGCCCGCCGATGAGACTGGTCATCGGCACCGAAAGCTCCTTCTTGGCAGGCAATCGACACACTCGATCGATGGGCCAGGGGAGAGCCAGTAGAATACCTGGTGGACGGATAGGGCCAGCCTGGGAATCGGCGGAGACTCGTCCCCAGCGATAGACGACCGCAATTTCGCCCGGGGGAATCGTAGTGACTCCCGAGATGCAGTAGGTCAACAGCAGGAGAACTCCGGCTGCCCCACAGATGGCCCGAAGTCCGAAGCTGCCCCGGCGGTTGAAGATCGTGCACTTCAGGAACGTTATGAAAGCCATATGGCGGTATCGACTCTCTTCGGGCTCGATTCAAGGTTCTATCGCGCGGGATTTCACCGTACGACGCTGCTCAGACAAATCATCCAATGGCTCACCGCCCGACTCGGCTTGCGGCACGCAGGGCGGTATGAGGGCGCTAAAGAACCCTTGATCGCTGCTCAGCACAACAATTGAGTCCTTATTGAGTGCTTGTTTGCTGGCCTGCAGCGAACTCCAGAAGTCGTACAGTTGCGGATTCTGCCGGCGCGCCGTCGCCACGACATCGGCAGCTCGCCGCTCGGCATCGGCTGAAATTCGGCTTGCCTCGTCGCGACCTTGACGAAGAAGCTCCTGGGCCTTCACGTGAGCCGCATCACGGATCGCTTGAGCAGCTTTTGCTCCCTCGGCGCGCAGACGACCTGCCTCCGCTTCGCGTTCGGCGCGCATACGGCTGAGCACAGCCTGGATGTTCTCTTGAGGAAATTCGAGACGTCGCCAACCTACCTTATCGAATTTCACGCCGATGCGGTCTCCAATAGTCCGCTGCACATCGGCTCCAATACCCACCCCCACGTCGGCGGTCTCAAGAGTCGTTGGATCTGTCGACACGAGAGCTCCCAGGTCGTGACGTGACAACTCCTGGTTCGTCGCAGCCACCAGCAGGTCCGCCATGCTGGATTCGGCAATTGCAGTGGATTCAAAAGCCTGAAAGAACAACAGCGGATCAGCAACATGCCAGATGGCAAACGGCGTCACGATGATCGTACGACGATCCCGAGTAATAACGGTCACTGAAGGTGTATCCAGAATTTGACGACGATTGTCGATCAAGTGCAATTGATCAATGGGCGCCGGAAGCTTCCAGTAGGGGCCCGGAGTGGCAAGGACGCGAATCGGCCGGCCGAAACGTGTAATGACCGACGTAAACCCGTCAGTTACGCAGAAGAACGTGCTATGGCATACGAACAATCCCACCACGATGGTCAGCAGTGTTAGTTGAACACCTTGAAAAACGATGCGTCGAAATGACATACAGCAGACAGTCCGCAACATGGGTGTGATAAAACGCTGCCAAAATCACGGCTGCCTTCTTTGGCCTTCACCGGGCATCCAGAGCCGCACTTCGGGGGACAGATTCTGGTCCACGAGAACAACGGCCTTACGGCCCAATGCTTCCGCCATTTCACGATTGAACAATCGATGCCGAACTCCATCCCAATCAGATGAGGCCAAACCTGCCGTGGCGTTGACGAAATGCGCAATTGACTCGGCATGAGTAAGCCGTGACGCCGCTGCCGCCCGCGCATCGGCAACCTCAGAACAACTCATCATCTCCATCCGGACAAGTTCCGTCCTCGCAGCTGAGGTCGCGTCCTGCGACTGCTGAAGTGTCTCGATCTCGGCGTTCTGGACATCCAGATATGCAGGCCACACCTCATCTGGCGGCCGAACGTCGGATACGATAACGGCCAAGGCGCTAACTCCCAGCCGGTTGCTGCGAACTCGATCCTGAAGACGCCGAGTGAGGGAATCGCTCCATGATTTCCTGTCCGTGAACATCAAGGAGTTCAGGTTCGCAGTACTGCACACTTCGGTCAGCAGTTCCTCAGCCAGATACCTCAGCAACCGGTCTGGCTGACTGTGGATCTCAACGTACTCCGCCAGCCGGTCGGAAGAACTGCTCAGGCAATAGACGACCGAAGCTGTAAACTGGATCAGCTCATTGGCCGTCCCCGTGATTTGCACCACCGGCACTTCGACGGTACACAACCCCGCTGGCCGGCTTTCCAGTGAATTCCCGGACGTATCGAAAGACTGGGCAAAACCCAGCCTCTGCTGAACCGGCCGTCCCACACTCAGGTACCGCACTTGCCCGAACGGCCTCGGAAGCAGGAAATGGACACCCGGCCCCAACGGCTCGGATACGCGTCGCCCCAACCTCCAGTAGAGACCGAGTTGGGTCGCCGGAACAATCGCGATGCCGGTGAGCAGCCACATCAGGATCACCGACCCAGCTGCGACCATCCAGCCTGCTCGCCAGATCTTCCCCAGCAGTGCCACCACCAGACCGGACTTCATGGTGCTATCCCAGCCATCGTCACTAAGGACGCCGTAGTCGAAAGAACGCTACAAGGTGCTCAAGCCTGCCGGCAGTATTTCAGGACCATGGACCGAGATCAATGTCGCAGATTGCCGCACCCTTACGAGGGGCTGGCAAGTCCCCGGGGCCCTCCGGCGACCCGTCGGCGAGCACGTCCAGACACCAAAGAAATCTTTCGCGGCGTGGTCACGGCGCCGAACTTTCCCGATGCGCTCAGGAAACTGCGCCCCACCGCCGGTGCGGAAGAACACCACCCCATGCGCCAAAAAACCTGCTCTCCGGTCCAAGGCCCTGGCGCGACTCACTCCCCACGCGGCACTCGCAAAAATAGCGGGGCCAGTCAGGGTAGTGATCGTACGCCAACTTGACAAACTCAATCCGAAAGTACACCACCAGGGGAGCCACCTTATCTTGACCCGACCGTCTGCCACTACGACAATTGACGAGATAGTCACCCCAGTTAAACGAACTCCATGTCGGGAGAAAGCTAAGATGCCACAGTCAACAGACGGAAAGACGTCATCGAACGCGACGACCAGCCTGGATCGTCGTGGCTTTTTATCTGCTACCGCAGTCATGGTCGCCGGTAGCGCGATGCTCGCCACCGAGGAATCCACCTGCGGTCAAGAAGCCGAGCGCCAAGCGTTTGTGCTTCCCAAACTTCCGTACAGCTACGATGCTCTGGCACCTGTGATTGATGAACGGACAATGACCATTCATCACACCAAGCACCATCAAGCCTACATCGACAAGTTGAACGCCGCTTTGCAGGGCCACTCAGGCTTGGCTGCCAAGCCAGTTGAAGAATTGCTCAAGAATCTCGATTCCATTCCTGAAGCTATCCGGACCGCAGTGCGGAACCACGGCGGTGGTCACGCAAACCACTCGTTTTTCTGGCAGGTCATGATGCCCGCTAACGAAACTTCTGCGCCCAGCGGGAAACTGGCCGCTGCAATCGACTCGCGATTCGGATCGCTCAAGGAATTCCAGGACTCATTCGCAAAGGCAGCAGCCGCTCAATTCGGCAGCGGATGGGCTTGGCTGGTCGTTGACGGCGATAAACTGAATGTCGTTTCCACGGCGAATCAGGATAGCCCACTGTCAACCGGACAAACCCCAATTCTCGGCCTTGACGTCTGGGAGCATGCATATTACCTGAATTACCAGAACCGCCGTGCCGATTACATCGATGCCTTCTGGAAAATCGTCAACTGGAACCAAGTGGCAAAGAACTTCGAAGCGGCCTAGCCCGAGCGTTGAGGACGCCAAGGCAGTCAACTCGCGGATGCGCCGGCACTTGGCAGCCTGTGCAGCCGTTGGCTCACGGTAAACCCCCTCTCCGTCCGTCGTTCTTCCAAGCAGCTCAGTTCCCGACCACGAAAGACGCCATGAAAACTGGTCACCGCCGGCCAGCGGACGATTGATCACCTCTCGGCTACTTGGCCGCTGGATTCTCGGCCGCCGTTTCCGACAACAGCCCGATGATTTCATCCAACATCCGCAGTGAGTCGGCATCGGCCTTCGAGATTTCAGCCAGCACATCCGCCGGATCGCCCACCCGCAGCTCAAACGACGGGCCATCAGCGGTCTGAGAAGGGAGTGGTTCACGAAAATCGGTAACTCGCGGTGTCGCCACGATTCGATCTCCGGGCCGCAACTCCAGCGTCGATAGGTCCCAGACATAGTTTCCGGTCACCGCTGGTAGTTTCTCCGCCCCGTCTGGATGGAGCACCAGTTGGTGTTCGACCACTTGTCCGTCGGAACGATGGATTGCCACCTGCAACTGCACCTGCTTGACCCCATAATCATCTCGAGCTTCGTAGAAGATCACCGGCTTGGCTTGAGGGACCACCAGTTCCCCTTCCACGGCCGCCTTGACCTCCGGTGATTGATCCGGCTCCAGTCCGATCTGCAGCTGCAATGGACGAGCCAGCTGAACGCCCTGGTCAGATTCCACCTGCAGCCACAATCGTTGCGGATCAAGTATCGCCACCAGGGGCGAGCCGGTCGTGGGGAATATCCAGTTCTGGCGTTCGGCCCCCGATGCTTCCAGCGACATCGTGCGATCGCCTTCCGGTTGCGTCACCAGGGCCTCAGCCAGTCGCAAGGGCTGATCCGCCTCGAGGTGCAATTCCACCGACGAACCGGGGAGTACGTCAACCTGCAGGTCGGCGACCTCCAGGGGTGGCCGATGAGTGTACGAAGGCGAGTGAACGATCAGTTTTGCCGCGACGACCGGTCGATCGCGGACCGCCAAGGGCGACCAGCGGGTCTGTGCGTCGCCGGCCAATACTCGGAACTCAGCGCCGCGCTGCAGTTCGGGCAGTTTCCCTTCATAGACGACACGTCCTCCATCCTGAGCATCTCCTGCCGGCGAATCGGCCCCCAACGGGACAACTACACTGGAAGTACCCGGCTCACGCAATTCCAATACGACCTTCTCCGGACGCGCCCCGAGACATTCGATTCGCACCGGGGCAATCTCGCCGCGTACAACCCACGCATCGACAACTCGATGCCAGACCAGCTTAGCCCCCCGTCGATCGAACTCGACGGAACGGATCTGCGTCCGGGTCGGGTAGTAGGCGGGAAACCCGCACATTCGCGTGACAAAAGTCGCCGCATAGTCCATTCCCACAACCGACGCGGTCACGGTGGCCAGCACAACTAGCGAGGAAATCCAGCCACCAGGACTCAACCGCAACTGTTGACTTCGCAGATCAATCTCTTCGAGGTGCCGAGCGACGTCGCCAATTACGGCCTGCTTCAACGCGATCGATTCACCGGCCTCCGCCAGTTCGTCGGACCCGTGCAGCCCCTGCTGGAACTGCATGGCGGCGATCACGTCACCGACGAGCCGGCCGCGGCGAGTCGCCTGGCGGGCAATCTGAATGGGACGTTCGGCGATCGTCCAGCGAGTGGACAGCCAGCGTCGAGCGATCACGGCGGCCAACGGGATCCCCAGAAACGTCAGCAGCAAACGAAACGCCAGCGGTACTCCCCACTGAATGTCGACCAGGGCGATCAACGCCAGACACCCCAGCAAGAGCGCCCAGTATCGCCATTGCCACTCCAGCCCGCGCACCCGGCGCCGTTGACGCATGACGCGATCGAGTTGGCTCAGCAATCCGCTCAATTCACTCATCGCAACTGCCACCGCAAACGAAGAAACCATTCGGTCGCCAGCAGTCCGACCAGCATGACGAAGGCCAGCGGGGTCTGCCAGAGCGACCGCTGCCAGGGCAATCGCTGGGTCGCCGGTTCCGACTTCAAGTCGTCGGTCAGCTGGTCGATATCGAACAGCTCATACGATTTCCCATCCGTCAGCTCGGCCAGCTTCTGCTGCAACTCGCGGTTCCTGGCCGGGTCGCGCAGTTCCGGAGACTGGTCGACGACGCGCCAGTCGGCCGTCGCCACCACACGCTGCTCAGCGTCAATCACCTCAGCTCGATAAACTCCCGGCCCCGGAGGCTGCACCTGAGCTTCAAAACGGCCCGGGGCCAGCGTCGTCCACGGACGAGGCTCGACGGCCATCGATTCGGCAGGTTGGTTTCCGGTCAATGGCTTCACCAGCAACTTCAAGTCGGGTGTTTCGCCGCCGCGCACCGTCCAGGGATGATATTCAGGATTGTACGCTTCCAGCGACAATGTCACCGGCTCGTCGACTCCAGCTTCCAACGGACTGGCGATCAGCTGAAAACGTTTCGATTCGCCCAAGGGATGCCCCAGCGCCAGATGGTTCAGCAGCTGAGACCAGAACTGGCGGTAATACTTCTCGCCATGCTCCCGTCGCAGACGCCAGAGCTCGTCGTTGGCAATGTAGACGACTTGCCCTCGACCAAAACGCTTCATCACGACCAGCGGCTGATGTTGACCGTCGGGACAGCGATGCTGAGGATGAACGGCCAGCACCGTCGCCAGCGGGTCGACACGCTGCACGGGAAAGTACCAGTTCATTCCCTGCACCGACGACCAGACCGACTGCGGGTCGGTACCCGTATCGCCCAGCCGCAGGAAGCTCGTCCGTTCGCCTTCGGCCGTCAATTGCCACGTGAAGGGTTCGGTGTCGAGCCGTTTGACATCGGGCGCGAAGCTTACCGGCATCATGTCGCCGATTGGTGACTCAGCCAGCGCATGAGGGCCAAAGCGGGGTCCCGCCAGAACGATCAGCCCACCGGCAAAATCCCGCACAAACTCCGTCACCAGCTCACCGAATCGCCGGCTGACCGCGCTGGGCGGCATGTCCGCCATCACAAAGACATCCGTCGCGAAAAACTCGTTCCGCGGTCGGACCAGCCCTGGCAGAAACAATGGATTCGATTCGCGCACACGGGCCGCCGATGATTGCAGGAACGTGCGAAAACCCCGCATGCCGACCAGCGGATCCCGGTGAAATACCTCCTTCACAAACCGCCACTCCCAAGTCGGCTCATACGAAACAAACCCAACTCGCAGAAAGTCGTCGACCACCGTCACCGTCTGCCGCGCCGAATTGTTGGCCGGCGTCGATTCATCGGCCAGCGGCTTCACCTCCACCTCCAGCTGCTGATAGCCGGCCGCCGGCGGCGTAAACTCCAGCCGCACAAACTCCTGTTGCTGAGCCAGACGAATCGTCCGCCGAGCCACCTCATTGCCGACACCGTTCAGCTGGCCGAATCGCAATACCAGCTCCGCTGTACGGCCATCCAGACCGTTTTGAGTGACGACGACTTCCACTTGAGCTCTTTCCGCGCGACGCAATCGAGTCGGCGGAACCAGGGCTACCTCCAGATCAACCGCCCGCACCGGCCCCATCCCGACCGTGAAGATCTGCGGCAACCGCTGAGCCGATTCCTTGCTCCGCTCGACGACGTCCAGAGGTGAGACGCCATGATTGTGAGCAAAATCGCTGACCACCACCAGCGCGTCCGGAATCCCCCCAGGGGCGCGACGCGTCACGTATTCAATCGCCTCGCCCAAAGGGGTCAATTCTCCGCTGCCAGTCCAAGCCGCAAGCTCGTCCGAGCCGTTGGTCTCCCACGGGACCACCGGCACGAACGATCGGCCGCCGAGCAGAAACTGTTGCGACCGAGTCTGGCTCGTCTCGTTCAATCGTTGCAGCAACGCTCGTCCGCTCGTCCGCCACCAGCCGTGCAGATAGTCAAGACGCGA
Organism: Pirellulales bacterium; assembly: GCA_046349895.1. Lineage (GTDB taxonomy): Bacteria > Planctomycetota > Planctomycetia > Pirellulales > Pirellulaceae > JAXMBJ01. The sequence goes on from JAXMBJ010000006.1 coordinate 1,423,254, forward strand.
GACCGGCTCGGTCCCGCCAACTCCCGCTACGCGAGCCAGCGACGTGCGGTCGTCCGGAGTCAGATTGTCGACCAGCGTCATGCTGGCCGTATTGTCGAGCAGCCAGTAGATCAGCCGCGGACGCGGCGACTGCAGCACGCCACGCAATTGAGGATCCAGGAGACAAACAAGCAACAACAACAGCAACAGCGACCTCAGCGCTGTCAGAATCCACCGCCGCTTCCCCCGGACGGCCTGATGGCGATAACAGAACCAGGACAACCATACGACTGCCACGACCGCCAACCACCAGCCTAACCCGGAGAACCACTGAACGTTCCCCCAAGTCCAGCTGAACTGTTCCAGCTGGCCGCCCGAAGGAATGCCAAGCCACCATCGGCCTGCACTCATGCCAGCCTCCCTGGGCTCGCAACTCCCGTCCCGCCACTGGCCGTCGTCGCCGGAGTCGCGTCGCCCGACAGACGAGCACAGATCAGTCCTTCGATCAGCAGACAGACGAGCACGGCTACAATCACCATGCGCCAGGCGTGATCCCCCTGGACTTCTCCCACCGAAACTCGCTCCGCAGTCCCCCCTCCCGATGCCTGCAGGCGAGCCTCCACCAACGCCCAGGTGGCCGCATCCATCCGACCCAGATTCGATTCAGACGATTCCCATGTCGTCGGTGCCGGCGCAATTCCCACCGGCACCACCAACTGACGCTCCTGATTGCGACTCGTTCCCCGCAAGAGATACCCACCTCGCGGGAGCGTGGAATCAAACTCAATTCGAGTCCCCTTCAGCACCGACCGTACCCGCCACGCCACATCGACAGGTCGACCATCTGCCACCCGTTGCAGCTCCCATTCCCAACTGCTATCCAAGGCTCCCAGCCGAATCGCCGGCACCTGATCGGGCAAAAACTGAGTTCTCTGTCGGGCCCGGTTCAACAGAAAACGGACGACGTGTTCCCAGCAGATCACGCCACTCGAAGCAGCCATGTTGTTCCAGGTGGGGCGCAATCCAGTCCCCCAAAACAACACCCCGCCATCACCCCACGATCGATACGTCGCCAGGGGTTCCCCACGATCGGTGCGCAGCAGAACTTGCGGCCGGCTGACAAGCGCGGCACCAGCTTCGGGGACCTCGGGAAGCTCCTCGGTGGCAATCAGCGCCAACAGGATGACTTCGCCGTAGAGCGTACTCAGGGCCTCGGACGAAACACCTGGCAAATCACCGAGCGACCGGTTCTGAATAGATTTCAGATCGATCCGACGAATCGCGTCAGCCTGCAACTTCTCCCGCACAGGGCTCCCCGTTATCGGCCTCAGCGGGGCGGGCAACAGGCCATCACCATTGAGCCAGGCGGCTCGATTCCAGGCCTCGGGATCAAAGTCGTCGTCCGGAGCGATCCACAGTTGACCACCCTGACGGACGTAGTTCCTCAACATACGCACCGCCCCGTCGCTTGGCGGAGGACCTCCCGTCAACACCACGACCGGATGCTGGTGCAATCGGCTCTCGACCAGATTATTCAGTAACTCCACCGCAGCGAGCGGCGCTGATTCAGCAGCGTTGGTCGATTGCCAGAACTCGCGCAGATAAAAGCTTGCCTCCCCCGTCGCGTCGGGAGATCGAGATGGCTCGGTCGAGACAAATGCCAGTGGCGATGCGGCAACGACCGAAGCGACTGCAAATCGCTGATCGTCGCCGGGCAAGCCATCGGCGGGCAACGACGCGCGGAACATGATCGAATCGGCGACCGCCACAGCAGCTGGTTCCTTGCCTTGCGGTACCCGATACTCAAATCGCACCGTCACCCAGCTTCCCTCGTCCGGGGCCTTGACCAGCTGCGTGCCGATTTCCTGGTCTCCGGCCCACAGCTGAACTGGGACTTGGGGCGGCAAGTCAGGGCCAACGCGGCCGACCAACACCTGCAGCTCGGCCGTGTCACCAGCCACCAGCACCTCGGGGCGGACCTGCAGATCTTCAATCCACAGGTTGCCAGGAGTCGACTCGTCTAACGGAACCACGCGCAGCGGCGGAAGTTCTTCGGGCCAGGTTTCCGCACCCAACGTCAGGAAGTTCCGACGCTGATGATCGGTAATCCAATACACCATCTGCGGACTGACCGGGGCCTGCCTGGCGACTTCCAGCAATCGCGCCAACACCTGGCTGGGCTCCACGGCCCGATCCAGCACGCTCAATTCATGCCAACGATCTTTGGCCGTTCCCGCTGGACCAAAACCAAACGACGTCAGGGCCCGATCGTCGACACAAGCGGGGACGAGGCAGACTTGAGTTCCGATCGGCAGCGTGTCCAGCAGCTCTGCCAGGATGGGCTCAGCACGATCCCAGTTCGTCTGCCCTAATCGCGTGAACCCCATGCTGAAGCTGTTATCGACCACCACAATCACGGCCGACGAATCGCCACTCGACACGAAGGCCTGACTGCCCCACCACCGTGGTCGAGCGAGTGCGGTGCCGATCAGGATCATCGCGGCGATCCGCAGCGCCATTAAACCCGCGTCGCGCAGTCGCCAGCGCCGCTGACGACGAACCACGGTCGGCTGCAGCAGAGCCATCGGAGCCCAACGAACCTTGCGGCGCTGCTGGCGACGGAACCAGTGGACCAGCACCGGAATGGAGGCCGCGGCGATGCCTGCCCACCAATAACCGCTTGCCCACCACCCTCCCATCAGTTGCCTCCTGAGCGGACGCTCGTCGTCATGACCTCCGCACGAGCTGTCTGCTGCGACAACTGTCCGTCGGAACGATCGAGACGCGAGACGGGCCCGAATTGCTGCCGCAGGCCCTCGATCCGCCCTTCCTGCAGAATGGGGAGAAATCGATTCGGAATGGCCAGCACGAAACAGGCTACCGATGTGGCGTACAGGTCGCCCGGCTTGCCATTGACGTGTCCCGACGCCGCCCATTTGCCGCGGCGCTGGATGCTTCCGGGGGCGTCGACCTGAATGCGAACCAGATAATCGCGCAGAATCGGGTAGATCTCCGACCACCAGGGATCGCCAACTTGATAGGCGGCCTGAGCGACGTAATACAGCGTGTACGGGTCCATCGCCGGCTCGGACTTGGTCGACAACTGACGCACCGCAGCCGCGATCACTTCCATGTTCTTGCCGATCCGCCAGTCATCGTACTGACCAAACTCCTGCAAACAGACTACGCCCGCGGCGGCCATCGCCACCGATCGGTTCCGGCCGTTCTTCAAGTAGCAGAACTGGCCGGGAAGCTGGCGTTGGACTTCCTCAGGCAAATCGATTCGATTGTTGTTGGGAGCATAGTGCTGGCGCACGTTCCGAATCGCACTCCGCACCACCTGCGGCGACACCTCAAACCCGCTGTCGACCGCACTCCGCAAAGCCTTGGCCTGCATCACCACCAGACTCAAATCGTGCCCTTCCGGCATGCTGATGGCCGCATATTGCCAGCCACCGTCACCGCACTGCGTGGCGGCGATCAGTTGCAAAGCGTTATTCAAGACACCCGACAGCCGAGGATCCTCGGCCATGCCGTAGGCCTGCCCCAACACAAACGTCGACAGACCGTGGTTGTACATGTCACGCTGAGCCGACGGCGAAATGTTCAGCAATCCGTTCGGCCGAGCATGCGACAGAATGTGGTCCAACGTCCGCTGCAACGGCTGGCCGTATGTCCCCCGCCCGGGAAAATGACCGTCGGCCAGGAATGCCAACGCACCCAAACTGACCAACCCCAAGTCGTCCGACTCCCAGTTCGCCTGCGGACCCTGATTGGCCGCCAGCCACTCCAGACCATGTTGCAAGGCCAGCTTACTCGCTTCCGTCATCTCCTGGCCAACCGCCGCCGATATGCCGATGGACACGGCAATCGACCAGACTATCGCACTTCGGATCCCAACCACCATCCACGCCACGTGCGTCGGACGCGTCAGGCGTTCTGTCACTCGCATAGCCCACCTGTACCTCAAAGGACTCAGGATCGCACCGCCAGCGACCAGATCTTCACTTCCGTCTCGCCCGACTTCACACCCGCGATCGCCAGACCGGCAGGCTGTGAAAAAACGGCTCCCAGCACCCGCACCGAATCGCCACCAAAATTCAGCGGCCAGCTCGTAACCAGTCGACCATCAGCCAGGTTCACCCAATGCGCCCACCAGGCCGGAGCATCGGTCGACGTCGCAGCGTTCTGAGTGATCACCAGTACCTGCCCGGCGCCATTTTCCCAACTGGCGGGCCCCCATGGCTGAACCACTCGGCGCTGCCAGACTATCTGACCGGTCATCCGATCGAGGGCAACCAGGCCCTGCCGCAACTGGAACACCAGCAACTTATCCGTGCCGCCAATATAGCGCTGCAGATCGGCCACCGTTGCCCGCCAGACGCGTCGGCCGGTACGCAATTCACAACAATCGATCACCGGCGCGCCGGCCTGCCACGACCAGACATGAGCGGAACTGACGACCGGAGCCTGACGGGCAACTCGCCCCAGGTACGGATCGACCGACGGCTGTACGGCCGTGGTCTCCCGTACCCAGTAGAGATTCCCCTCCAGATCAAATACGCTCGTCGCTCCACCCCAGCTCGCCGCAATCAGCGTCCCCATCTCGGCCAGCTCGCACTGCTGGAAAACGTGCCAGCTGTTTCGCAGCCGAAAAAGCTCGTGCGACTGCACGATGTCCCCGGTGAACGGATCGAGGTGCAGTAACTGGACGACCAGCTCCCCCTCGTCCGACTTCAACGCTAACCATGAATACCGATCGGGACGGACCACCGGCCTCGATATGGCCACCATGTTCGGCGGCAACAACGTTCGCCAGATCAGTTCACCCGACTCTCGCTCCAGACAATAACACTGTGTCCCCAGGGTCAGCACCACACGATCGCCGTCGATAACCGGTGGCCGAACGGGAGATCCAGCGGTCTTTGCGGGCGGCCGAATCGCCCGGACAGGCGACTCGTACGACCAGACGCTGCGTTTGGCGATCGGGTCCCATCCCACACATTGTTCGGGGCCCGACAGGTAAAGCTGATTCTGTACACTCGTCCCAATCAACTGACTTGCGGCCAAACCGAGTGCTTCCGGTTGAGCTACGCGAACTGAATCGACGCCGGACGGCTGGTCGACCCATCGCAACCCGGTCGATATCGGCGGTCCCTCAACATCCCAACGGACCGGACGAATCCCCACCCGCGATGGTGACTCGTCCGCTTCTGTCCCCGCTCCTGCCTGTTCAGCTCGACCGGCGACCACCGGTCCGCTCCCCTGCCACCAATCAGCGGGCAGGACTCCAGGCGGTCCCCAACTGCGCCCCCAGTCGACCTGGGGAACGTCACCCGATACGGGGCGCCCCTGCAGTCGATCAAGGGCGACCCGCCATGCACTCCAGCGTTCCGCGTGACTGGGATCCGTCGAGCCGGCCAGTTCAATCAACTGCCGAGCATCAGCCCAACGCATCGCCTCCAGACTTCGTTCGGCCATCCATTCGTAGACTCGTCCCACGGCCGGATTCCCGGCATATTGCCGAGCCAGTTCACGCACCGTATCGGGACGCGCGCCGCGTAGCCGCCTGGCGACGTCAATTCTCGCCGCAGCCAGACTCTCCTCTGACATCGCCACCTTGCGCAGGACGCCACCCAACTCAGCGGCTCCCCAAGCCGTCACCAGCTGCTCCGGATCGCCCGGCCATGGGATCAAACCCGGATATCGCGTCGGCAGGAACCGACGATGAAGCCGTACAAACTCGTCGTCCGCCTCGGCGTCCAACGATGCGTAGTACTCCTGCATGGCGTCGTACGTTTGCTGGTGATGAGCGCGATCGATGAGTGCCAGGGCAAGCTTCCCCGTTTTTATCAGCTCAGGATTCCCTTCCACTCGAGCCATCCCCGCTCCCCATCGCGCCAGCGCCTGACCCCATTGCCGCTGAGTAGCCGAGCCCTGGAAATCGTTCGCCATCGTCCAGTCGCGCAGCGCCACCCAATCGCGAGCGTAAACGAGTTCGTACAGCCGTTGGCGCCAGGCCGACAGATCATCAATCCGCTTGGCCACCACTGCCGGCGCCGGTCGCGTCGGTGCACCATCGGCCGGCCGTGACTGGGGAATCGCTGGCGCCGCCGGTTCCACCGGTTGATCCCACCAAGCCGGCTCCTCTACGCCATCGCCGTCCGCCACTGAATCACTACCGGTCACTGAGTCACTACCGGTCACTGAGTCACTACCGGTCACTGAGTCACTACCGGTCACTGAATCGCTGCCGGTTACTGAATCGCTGTCGCCAAACGGAGTCCATTCATCCGGCTCGGGCTTCGACTCGGCACGCCCTTCGCCGGAACCCGACACGTCGCGTTCGTCGAACCGAGCTGACGGTTCCCCGTCACCCTGGGCGACCACGTCGGACGATCGTGCGTCTCCCGCTCGGTCCTCAACCGCCGTCGACTGGAACTGTTGCCAGGCCAGCAGCGCCAGCGCGGCGGTGGCCGCAGCCGACACCACCCACGATCGCCAGTTTCGCGCGGGGCGCAACCTTCGTCGCAGCGTCACCTCTGCGCTGGTAATCGAACTTCGGTGAAAGACCAGATGGACCGATTCCTCCAGACCGAGCCAGTCGGCCACCAGCGAGAGCTCGTCCGGAGCCGCCTGGCCCCCCGTCCACAAATCGATCTCCGTCACCTGCTCCCGCCGCGGTGCGGCCAGGAAGTTGTGACGCAGGGGGACCGTCTCGCGGACCGTAACGTCTCGAGCCACCCCCTCTGCCACCCCGTCAGCCGACCCGTCAACTTCGCTCACCCCGGCCTTCGCGCGGCGCGACATTCCGCCTGCGTCAGCCAAGGCTGAAACGGCCTGATCCAACAGACTCCGCAAAGCCGCTTCGCCGCGATGCAGTCGACCGCTGATCGCTTCGAGCCCCAGGTCTTCGCCGTAATACGCCAGCAAGACTTCCCGCTGAGGACGTGGCAGCTGAGCCACTTGTTCCCGCAGGCTGTCGACGGGCGGATCGGCGGCCCGAGTGGCAAAGCCGATCTGGTCAATGCGAGTCGTGCGGACCATCCATTCCAGTTCGGCCGGAGTCAGACGATCGAGCAACGGATGGCTGGGACGGGTCCAGCGGCGATGAGCCTGGTGGGTGATGTCCATCAGCTGCTGGACGGCCCTGCGGCGCAGCCACGAGTAGATACCGGCCGAGCCGTCATATTCCGAAGCCTCAGCGATGGCCGTTGCCAGAATATCGACGGTCAGCTGACGGGCCAGCTGAGGTGGCACGGCCCGCGTCATCAGGAAGCAGGCGATACGGCCAGCAAAACGATGGACCAGCGACTCGATTGAGGTCGACTCGCCACGAGCCACACCTTCGACCAGAGTCCGATCGGCAATCAGCTGAACGGCCCGACGCCGATCCACGGCCCGCGGCTCATGAGCCCAATCTGCGTCAGACCTGGTGCTCATACGGGGCCCACCTGACTCCAAAACCGCGGGAGCTCAACAAAAATTGCCGCGGAGTGGCTGGCCGTCACCAGCCACTCCGCGGCGCAATCGATCGCTGCGGCAGAAGTCCGTTAGACTTCGTAGCCGTCCCGCAACTTGGGACGAACGATAGCGTCCAGTTCGGGCATGTTCTTCGCCGTCATGGTAGTCGCGTCCCAGTCGACTTTCTTGCCGTCGGCCCACACCGCCAGGTTACCCAGCAGCACGGTTTCGGTCAGCGCACCGGCATAGTCCTTAAAGTTCGACATGGCGGGGGGACCGCCCTGGATCGCCCGGACCCACTCTTCGAAGTGGCCCGGCGACAGTTCGAACTCGACCTTCGGCTCGTCCACACCGATCACCTTGTACGGCTTCTCGGCGTAATCGCCCGGCGAGTAGAGTTTCCCCTTCTCACCGATCACTAGGCAGCCCGAATCCTCAAAGCTTTCGTTCAAAAGGCTCGAGTCGGGACGTCGGCCCCCGTCGTACCAGTGCATTACCAGCGCCGGACGATCGCCGATCGCCGGAAACTCGTACTTGATCTGCGACGACTGAGGATAGCTGTCCTTGTTGTGGCCCGAGGTCTGAGCTTCGACCGACGTCGGGTTGCGCAGATTCAAGGCCATGAACGGCATGTTCATCGTGTGGCAAGCCATGTCGCCCAACGCGCCGGTGCCGAAATCCCACCAGCCGCGCCAAGCGAACGGATGGTAACCCGCCCCGTACGGACGCTCGGGCGCCGGGCCGAGAAACAGATCCCAATGAACGTGAGCCGGTGGCGTGGCCGGATCCGGACGCTTGCCGCCTTGCGGCCAGATTGGACGGTTCGTCCAGACGTGGACTTCCTTGATCGTCCCCAGCGCGCCCGACTTCACAATCGCCGCCTGCTTACGCAAGGGGCTGCCAGCCGTACCCTGGTTCCCCATGATCGTCGCCACCTTCTGCTCGGCAGCGATTTCAGCCAGCCGACGAGCTTCCCAGATGCTGTGCGTCATCGGCTTCTGACAGAAGCAGTGCTTGCCCAGCCGCATGGCCATCGAAGCAGCCGGACCGTGGCAATGGTCGGGAGTGCTGACCGTTACCGCGTCGATGCTGTCCTTCATCTCTTCCAGCATCTTGCGGAAGTCGTTGTACTTCTTCGCCTTCGGGAACTTCTTCGCAGCGCTTTCCAGCGTCTTGTCGTCGATATCGCAGATGGCCACGATGTCGCCGTTGTTGCCGGCATCCGCCGAATCACTGCTCCCCTTGCCGCCGACGCCAATACAGGCAAAAGCGATCCGGCCGTTGGCCGACTTGCTCTCTTGAGCCCGCAAAGACCCGGCCGCCCAGAATCCCGCCCCAGCCACCGCCGTGGTCTGCATGAACGTACGTCGTGTCGAACGTTGAGGCATAACTTGTTGCCCTCCTATCGAAACCTGATGAACAACCATGAATGATCGCGCGAAACCGGTATCAAGTCGCCCGCCCGGATTCGGCTGGGGCTACACCGTCGTAGGACCCTCACTGACCGCCCGACATTATAAGGGGCACCGCACCCAATTAAAATTGCCTGCAGCCCCCCGGCCGTCACCCACACTGGACCCCCGCTCCGCTAACCCTTACAAAAGGAATCCAGTCGTCGCGCTGCGCGACGATCGACCGGCGGGCAGGGTTCGACCGGTCGACGGTATCGGTCCTTCCAAGTTTGCGGAAATCATCACCCATGCGACTCAGTTCACACTCCCCCCTGTTTGTGCCGGCCCCCGCCCTGGCACTCGCTGCCCTGGCAATCGCCTCCCTGGCAATCACCGGCTGCCCTAAACCGGCCGCCCCCCCTGCCAAGACCACGGGCACCGCTGACGGTGGTGGAGCTCCCTCGAGTCCGACTCAGCCGGCGACCCCGGGTAACACCGGCGGTGCCGCCCCCGGCTCCACGTCGTCCGCTCCTGCCGCTCCCGCCACGCCGGCCGACAGCGCCGACGCCATCGCCAAAGCTCAATCACTCAACGCCGTCATCACCAAAGACGATTCCGGCCACATCGTCGCGATTGACTTTGAAAACCAGCCGGTGGCCGACGCTGATATCCCGCTCTTTCAGGGGCTCCCCAACCTGAAAAAACTCTACCTCTACGGCGCTAAGATCACCGATGCCGGCGCACCCGAGATCATCAAACTGAAAACGGTCGTCGATCTGGGCCTGTTCAATTCGGCCGTCACCGACACCGGGCTCGACCAGCTGTCGGCGATGAATCAAGTCAAATCGCTCTTCCTCCGCCGCTGCGTCCAGATCTCCGACGCGGGCCTGGCTGCACTCAAGAAATTTCCCCAACTCGAACAAGCTCACCTGCTCTACAACAACTTCTCCGACGCCGCTCTCGAGAACCTCAAAGAGATCAAAACCCTCAAGCTGCTCGATATCCGCGGTTGCACGCTGATCACCGACGCCGGACTCGAACACCTCAGCGGTCTGACGAACATGGAACAGTTCAAGCTGCGAAATTTCAGCGTCAGCGATACCGGGCTGGCCGTCGTCAAGAACTATCCGAAACTCAAAGTCCTCAACGTCGAAGACGCTCAGCTGTTCACCGACGAAGGTATGAAGAATCTGGCCGAACTGACCAATATGGTCGAGCTGCACCTGCTGCGGACCGGCATCTCGGATGCCGGGCTGGAAAACGTCGCCAAGATGTCCAAGCTGCGAAAACTGACCCTGCGCGATCATACAATCGACGGATCCGGGTTGGCTCATCTGGCAGCTGCCAAGGACCTGCAGGAAGTTGACCTGAGCGAGACCCTGGTCAACGATGCCGGAGTCGCTCACCTCGCACCGCTGACCAAGATCCACCACCTCGACCTGTGGAACTCCAAGGTCACCGACGAAGGACTCGCTGCCATCAAGTCGCTTGATCAACTGAAATGGCTCAACCTGGACGGCACGAAAGTCACCGACGCTGGCGTGGCGACGATTCAGAGCTCGTTCCCCAAGCTGACCTACTTGAACATCAACAAGACGGGTATCACCGATGCCGCCGTCGAGACGCTCAGCAAAATGACCGGGCTCACCGAACTGTCGCTGGAATACAATCCGGGCATCACAGACGACGGCTTTGCCAAACTGCAAGCTGCACTCCCCAAGGCCAAGATCAAGCGCTAGGGAGGTGATCCCAGCAATCGACTCATGGAATCTACGCCACTCGATATCCTGGTCGTGGCCCCACATCCCGACGACGCTGAACTGGGGATGGGGGGGACAATCGCCAAGCTGATCTCACAGGGCTGGAAGGTCGGCGTGCTCGACCTGACCAACGGCGAACCGACGCCGCACGGATCCCCAGAAATCCGAGCGGCGGAAACAGCCGCCGCCAGCTCAGCCCTCGGGATTACCTGGCGCGAGAATCTCGGCCTGCCCAACCGGCAGCTCGAACCGACTCTCGAGGCCCGATTCCAGCTGGCATCGGTCTTTCGCCGAGCCCGTCCGAAGTGGGTCTTCGCTCCCTACTGGACCGACGCTCACCCCGACCACGTCGCTGCCACCGAACTGATCGAAGCTGCCAGGTTCTGGTCGAAACTGACCAAGTCCGACCTGCCCCACCAGCCTCACCATCCGCAGCGGATCTACTATTACTTCTGCGTCCATCTCCGGTTGGCCATCCAGCCAGCCTTTGTGTGCGATATCTCAGACCAGTGGGACGCCAAACAACGTTCATTGGAGGCCTACCACAGCCAGCTCGTCCGCGGCCGCGAACATATGGACCCGCCACTGATCGAACGCATCCGAGAAGAATCAGGCTACTGGGGACGCCTGATCGGCACTCGGTACGGTGAACCCTTTGCCAGCCGCGAACCGATCGGACTGGCCGATCTGAACGGATTGCTCTAGCCAAGCCGTCGAGGAATGGATGCTCGGTCGTTTTTCCGCACAGAGACACCAAGGCAAAGAGACAAGAGCACGGAGAGGAGAGTGTCCGCACCGAGTCTTCTCTGTGCCTCCGTGCGAAATCTTCAATCCGGTGCGAATCACCCCAAGACCAGCGACGGTGAAGGGCCTGAACCCGAGCCGTCAACACCGCGCGGGGTCGTGAGGGATGGACGCTCGGTCGTTTTTCCACACAGAGACACCAAGGCACGGAGAGGAGTGTGTCCGCACCGAGTCTTCTCTGTGCCTCCGTGCCTCCGTGCGAAATCTTCGACCCGGTGCGAATCGCCACCAGAACCAGCGACGGTGAAGGGCCTGAACCCGAGCCGTCAACGCCACTCGACAACCCATTTCTACCGAGCTAGAATACAGACGGACCAGTCAGTCAGCTAATCATTCCGGGGGGATAGGCGACTGAGGGAGAATGGGACGAGGAGTAGGACTGTGAACACGACGCGGCCAGGTCGCCCCGTTGACCACGAACTGTGGGGACGGCGGCGCGACGAAATACTCACCGTCGCCGCTCAACTGTTCGCCGAACGAGGCTACGACCAGGCCGATACTCAACAGCTGGCCGATCGGGTCGGAGTTGGTAAGGGGACCCTCTACCGATACTTCCCCAGCAAGCGCGACCTGTTCCTGGCCGCCGTCGATCGGGCCATGCAGATGCTCCGCGAAACACTCGACCAAGTCGTCTCCGGACCCGCCGACCCGCTCGACCAAATCGCTCTGGCGATTGAACGGTTCCTCGGCTTCTTCGACGAACATCCCCACTTCGCCGAACTGTTGATTCAGGAACGAGCCCTGTTTCGGGACCGCAAGAAGCCGACCTATATCGAACACCGCGAAAAGAATCTTGGCCGCTGGCAGGAATTCTATCGGTCGCTGATCGCTGCCGGACGAGTTCGGGACATCCCGGTGGACCGGATCACATCGGTCCTCAGCGATCTCGTTTACGGCACTATGTTCACCAACCACATGGCCGGCCGTCAGAAACCGCTCCGCGACCAGGCTCATGATCTCGTCGATATCGCCTTTCGCGGCATCCTGACCGAGGGCGAACGCCGACAATGGACTCCGCACCCATGATCGATCCGTTACCGCGACCACTCACCCGACAAGTCCTCGCGCTACGTGCGGCCGTCGGACTCATCCTGGCCGCGCTGGCGACCAGCGGCTGTCATCGATCGCCGTCGGACGTGGCGCATGGCGCCGCGGGCGCCAGCGGAGCTGCGAAGGCGCCCGGCGGCCCAGGTGCGGGCGCCCCTATGCCACCTCCAGTCGTCGAAGTCGCCTTGCCACTGCAGCTTGAGCTGGCCGAGACGCGCGAATACACGGGCCACCTGGCCGCCGTCGAAGAGGTCGCCGTCCGAGCTCGAGTCCGCGGCGAACTCCTGCAAATCCACTTCCAGGAAGGCATGGAAGTCGAACAGGGAGCCCTGCTGTATGACATTGATCCCGCCGAGTTCGAAGCGGCCGTCGCTGAACGCACCGCCGAAACTCAACGGCTCGAACACGAACTTCAGATGGCCCAGTCCGATGTCGACCGCGCCTGGGAACTCTACCAGCGCAACGCCGTCTCCAAGGAAGCCTGGGAATTGAAGCAGACCACGCTGAAGGTTCAGCAGGCCGAACTGTTGAAGGCTCGAGCCGCGTTGAAACAGGCCGAGCTGAATCTGAGCTACACCAAGATCCATGCGCCGATCGCGGGACGCGTTGGACGGACGATGGTTACCAAGGGAAATCTCGTCGGGTACAACGAACCGACTCTTTTGACCACTATCATCAAAATGGATCCGGTCTACGTCTATTTCGAAATCCCCGAACGCGATCTGCTGCGATTCGAAGCCGTCCATCAGAACGGAACGTCCTCCTGGTCGCTGCTCGACGCACCACTGGCTGTGGGCCTCGAGACCGAAGACGGTTACCCGCATCCTGGCCAGGTGAACTTCCGCGACAATCAGGTCGAATCGGCCACCGGGACCGTCCTGATCCGCGGAACGCTCGAAAACTCCCAGCGACAGCTCGTCCCCGGACTCTTCGCTCGGATCCAGGTCCCGGTCGGACAGGCCCAAAAGAGGCTGCTGGTCCCCGAAACCGCGTTGGCCGCCGACCAGCGCGGTCGCTATGTGCTGGTCGTCGACGCTGATCACAAGGTCGCCCAACGACGCATTGTCATCGCTCGGAACCTCGAATACCCGCGTTACCTGGCGATTGAAGACGGCCTCGCTCCCACCGACGAAGTGATCGTCACCGGTACACAGAAAGCTCGCCCCGGAGCGATCGTCAACCCTCAGCAAGTTACTCCCGAGAAAGCAGCAGCTCAGAAAACAGCACCTCAGACGATCGTCCCACCTGCGACTGGGTCGGCCAGTGCGCCGCCCAGTGACTCGGGGACGAACAAGCCTGCGGAGACCAGCCCTGCGAATCGTTAAGGGCGACGAGTGAACGATGTTGTCGAAGTTTTTTATTGATCGGCCCGTCTTTGCCAACGTGATCGCGGTGGTGACCGTGATTCTCGGGCTGGTGGCCGTGTTTCAGTTGCCGGTCGAGCAGTATCCGCGGATCACGCCGCCCACCGTTCAGGTGACTACGGTCTACCCCGGCGCCAACGCTCAAGTTGTCGCCAACACGGTTGCCGCTCCGATTGAGCAGCAGGTGAATGGCGTGGAGGGGATGATGTACATGTCCTCCAACTGCTCAGCCGACGGCGGCTATGCTTTAACGGTCACCTTTGGCATCGGCATGGACCTCGATACCGCTCAAGTGCTGGTCCAAAACCGCGTCGCGGCCGCCGAATCGCTGGTCCCCGAAGAGGTGCGGCGCCAGGGGATCATGGTCAAGAAGCAGTCGACCGACATTGTGCTGGTGATTTCGCTCACCTCACCCGACCAGACCCTCGACAGTCTCTTCATGGCCAACTACGCCACGCTGCGGTTGCGGGACGAATTGAGTCGAGTGTCGGGCGTGGGTGGCGTCGACGTCCGAGGGGGCGCCGACTACGCCATGCGCGTGTGGCTCGACCCAGAACGACTCTCCGCCCGCAACCTCACCACTCAAGATGTAATTGCCGCCCTGCGGGACCAGAACGTGCAGGTCGCGGCAGGTCAGATCGGACAGGCTCCGGCGCCGGAAGGTCAGCAGCTGCAGTTTCCAGTCACGGCGCTGGGGCGATTGAGCGATCCCGAGCAGTTCGAGAAGATCATCATCAAAAAGCAGGAAGGACGCCTGACCTATCTGAAGGATGTCGCCCGCGTCGAGCTGGGGGCTCAGTCATACGATTCGTTCAGCGTCCGCAGCGGCACTCCAGCCGTATCGATACTCGTGTTTCAGCTGCCAGGAGCTAACGCTCTGCAGGTGGCCGAAAATGTCCGACAGGCAATCGAAAAGCTGAAACAGGACTTCCCACCAGGGCTCGACTACACAATCCCCTTTGATACGACCAAGTTTGTTCGAGCCGGTGTGCACGAAGTCTACCGGACACTGATCGAAGCCGGTGTGCTGGTGCTGCTGGTGATTCTGGTGTTTCTGCATGACTGGCGAGCGGTACTGGTGCCAGCGACGACGGTGCCGGTGACGATCATCGGCGCATTTGCAGCCATGCCCCTGCTGGGCTTCACCATCAACTTCCTGACGCTGTTCGGACTGGTGCTGGCCATCGGTATCGTCGTCGACGATGCGATCGTCATCGTCGAAAATGCCGCTCACCATATCGAACGCGGATTGGCTCCACGTGACGCGGCTATTCGAGCCATGGAAGAGATGACCGGTCCGGTGATCAGCATTACGCTGGTGCTGTCGGCCGTCTTTCTTCCGGCGGCCTTCCTGGGTGGTATCACCGGTCAGCTGTACCGCCAGTTCGCCCTGACCATCGCCGCCACGGCTATCCTGAGCGCCGTCAACGCGCTGACGCTCAAGCCAGTCCAATGTGCCACCTACCTCCGACCGCTGCCGGAAAAACGCAATGCACTGGTGCGTGGATTCAATTGGGGATATAGCCGCGTCGAAGGGATGTACGTCTGGTTGCTGCGCGGCTTTCTGCGGCTCGGTTGGCTAGGCATGCTGGCCTTCGCCGGGCTCGTCGCCGTCACGCTGTGGTGGTACATCGCTTTGCCGAAAGGCTTCTTGCCCACCGAAGATCAGGGCTATGTGTTGATCAACGTTCAGCTCCCCGACGGTGCTTCGCAGGGCCGAACTCGGGCGGTCGTCAACCAGATTGACCGCATCCTCGACGAGGAACCCGGCGTCGATAACTGGCTGGTACTCGGCGGCCTGTCAATTCTCGACGGCACCTCGGCGCCGAATGCGGCCACCGCGTTCGCCGTCTTCAAGGACTGGACCGGACGTCATGCCCCCGAACTGCAGCAGGAAGCCATCGTCGGACGGCTCAGGGGCCAGATGGGCAAGATTGTCGAAGCCAATGTCTTTCCGATCGTGCCGCCTGCGATTCGTGGACTCGGCCAAGCCGGTGGATTCCAGCTGCAGCTGGAAGATCGAGCGGGAGTCACGCGAGACGAACTGTACCAGAACCTGCAGGCCTTGCTGGACGCCGCCAAGGCTCGGCCCGAGTTCGGTCCAATGCAGTCGACGTTTCGAGCCGGTGTGCCGCAGCTGTTTGTCGATGTCGACCGCACCAAGGCCCAGAAATTGGGGCTCGATCTGAACGATGTCTTCAGCACACTGCAGGCCAACCTTGGTTCGTTCTATACCAACGACTTCAACAAATTCGGCAGAACCTACCAGGTGCGGCTGCAAGCCGAACCGCAATTCCGTAACTCACCCGAAGACGTCTATCGGCTCCGCGTCCGCAACGACTTGGGACAGATGATCCCGATCGGCTCGGTGCTGGAGATTCAAGAAGCCTTCGGACCGCAGGTCATCAACCGCTACAATCTTTACCCCACCGCGTCCATCATCGGCTCGGCCGCTCCCGGCCGCAGTTCGGGGGAAACCCTGGCGGCCATGGAACGCCTCTCACAGGAAGTCCTCCCCGATACCATGGGGACCGAATGGACCGGCATGGCGTACCAGGAAAAGCTCGTCGGAGGTCAAGCCTGGATGGCATTCTCCCTGGCCGTCTTGCTGGTGTACCTCGTCCTGGCCGCACTCTATGAAAGCTGGCTGCTTCCAATCACCGTGATCCTGGTCGTGCCAATCGGCATGCTGGGGGTCGTCGGCGGGACCTGGCTGCGGGGCATGGACAATAATGTCTACACTCAGATCGGCACCGTGCTGATCATCGCTCTGGCCAGCAAAAACGCCATTCTGATCGTCGAGTTCGCGCGCGAACTCCATCTGAAGGGCCACTCAATCCTCGAAGCCGCTGTCGACGCGTCGCGGCTGAGGCTTCGCCCCATTCTCATGACTTCGTTCGCCTTCATTCTAGGTGTCGTGCCGCTGGTCCGAGCCCATGGCGCAGGTGCTGCCAGCCAACGGTCGCTCGGCACCGCCGTCGTCGGCGGGATGCTCACCTCCACCGTCCTCGCAATCTTCTTCGTCCCGCTGTTCTACGTCGTCGTGCAACGTGCCATCGAAGCCCTGTCGCGACGCCGAAGTGCTTGAACCCGATCCCTTGACGCCACGCGGGCTCGTGAAGGGTGGACGCTCGGTTGTTTTTCCGCACAGAGGCACCAAGACACGGAGACAAGAGCACGGAGAGGAGTGTGTCCGCACTGAATCTTCTCCGTGCCTCCGTGCCTCCGTGCGAAATCTTCAACCCGGTGCGAATCGCCACCAGAACCAGCGACCGTGAAGGGCCTGAACCCGAGCCGTCAACACCGCGCGGGGTCGTGAGGGATGGACGCTCGGTTGTTTTTTCGCACAAAGACACCAAGGCACGGAGACAAGAGCACGGAGAGGAGAAGAGAGAGTTAATTCAATTGCGGCGGGAAGTCTGGCGGCGGATGGATTCGGCCAGTTGCCGGTACCATGACTCGATCTCAGCTTTCTGTTCGGGGGCCAGCAGTAGCAGGGTCTGGAGCCCGGCGTCGGCCTCCGCTTGGCGTTCTTGGCGCAGGTCGATCCGGATTTGCAATTGTCGCAGATCAGCTTGCAGCGGAAACCGTGTGACGGCCGCGGCTACTACCTGTTGACTCGTTTCCCAATTCCCCAGTTCCACCAGGCACGTTGCCCATTCGTGTCGGTATCGAGCGTCTGCCGGATTGCGACGGACGAGCTGTCGGAATAGCGGTTCGGCCTGGAGCCAACGACTCCGATTTTTCTCGAACAGTGCCAAACTGGCCAGAGCGTACTCGTTATCGGGCTGCAATCGCAGTAGTTCGTTCAAGGCCACCTCAGCTCGCTCCAGCCGTCCCAATCGCAGACACGACTCGGCCAGCGCTTGCCAGGCCGCAGCGTCGTCGGCATGGCGAGCCACCGCTCGATTCAACTGCACCACAGCCTCGGCCAGATGCGAAGATTGGATCAATTCGGGGAACGTTCCGAGTGTGCTGACGACTCCAATCGCCAGATCTCGCTGCAGTTCGTCGCGGTCCTCTTCCGACGTTGGTTCGCCCTGTGCCGGCGGAAACAGCTCAATCGCTCCACGGCGGCCTTCGTCGGACGCTTGTGCAGGCGATGGCGTCGTGGACGGCGAGGTGGCATCGGAATCGGCGGGTCGACTTGGAGGCAGTTTGGGGATTCGATGATTGGTCGTCGCTACGTGCTGCAACGCCGTAGCTCGGCGCGGCATGTGGCATTCCTGGCACGCATCGCCGACCGCGTGTCGCTCGGCCGTTTCCGGCTGCAGACCACAATCGGCCTCGCCATGGCATTCCATACATCGAGCTCGGTAATAGGCCACTCGTTCTTCAGCCGCCGGTAAACGGTGCGGATCGTGGCAGGAGATGCAGCCCAACTTTCCGGCGCTGGCCACATAACATCGGCTGTGGACCATCTGCTCGGCTTGTCCCACAAATTCTTCGTCCGAGACCTGTGTCGACTGCGTCACAAACAACCGCACATAATCGCTCCACAACTGCCCGGGCTGATAGTCCCAGCGGCTCCGTCCTCGCCGTTCCACTCGAGCGGCTCCTGACACATGACATTGCTGGCAGACCGATTCTCGCAGCGAAGGTTCCAGCTTGCCGGGATCAACCACATCGTCGCCGCCGGCTGGTGGACGCCCTGTAGAACGATAAGCGGCCATGTGCCGCTCACCGACCCCATGACACCGCTCACATCCAATGGCGTGGCCGCCGCGGAAGACGGGGTGCTGGTAAGCGTTCAGCTGCCCCGCCTGCTGTACCACTCGGTTGGCATGGCAATAGAGACAATCGTCGGTGACGGGGCGCTGGAAGCCGTAGTTGTTGGTGGCGTAGCCAGGCGAGAGATCCCAGCGTTGCTGCTGTGGGTACCAGGTAATCGGCGACATCAACATGCGGCCGTCCTGTTCGAACAGATAGCTGCGGCCGTGGTGTCCGGATCCAACCGCCCATGACATGACGGCTTCTTCGTGCAGGTCGGTGCCCTGCTGCGAGGCATTGGCGTCGACGACTACCGACCGGCCATGGACGACCTGCGAGTCGACCTGCTTCACCTCGTACCGCAGACCACCTCGCTCGAACGGATTCTGATGCTCGGCTCCCAATCGCTCAATCGGCTCAGCCTGATCCACGGGAGCCAGGGACCTTCCCATAGGATGAGTGGCGTAGCTGCGGACCAGTTCCGCGTGACACTCAGCACACGTCCGGCTGATCGGCCCCGGATCGCTCACGTCGGCATTCAAGGTCGGATCACCAGCATGGGAGCCAGCAGGATTCGATCCAGGGGATTCCGGGCCGACCGTCTCCGTGCCGCTCGGCGCAGGAACTGGCCCTGAGCGAGGAGTCTGCCGGGGGGGAGTTGGCGGAGTTCGGCGCTGGCAGCCGACCGACAAGCCGCCTACCAAACCGATCATCCACAGTGTGACGGTCAACCACTGTGTCCACGCCGGACACTTCAACAGCGGTTGCCATCGTTTCCGGCGGAGAGAGTCGAACACTTGACGTACCGTTCCAACAACTCAGGGATAGGCGATCATGCTCCGTTTGGCGACGGTCAATGTTACGTGGAGGCTGGAGGGGACGTCGAGCTGGAAGCATGAGATCGCAGACGCAGGTTCAGGAACTCAACGCCCAGAGCGAAGGCCATGGCGAAGTAGATGTAGCCTTTGTCGATATGCTGACCGATTCCTTCAGCGACCAGCATGACGCCGATCAGGATCAGGAAGCTCAGTGCCAACATCTTGAGCGTCGGGTGCCGCATCACAAATCGGCTGATTGGCCCCGCAAAAATCATCATCACCGCCACCGCCAGTACGACAGCGACAATCATGACCCAAATCACGTCCGTCATGCCGACGGCCGTAATCACGGAATCGAGAGAGAAGATGATATCGAGCAGCACGATCTGAACCAGGACTCCAAAGTAACCGGCATAGACCGGTTTTCCTTCGGCATGCTCCTTGGACTCCAGTTTCTCGTGAATCTCCGTGACGCTTTTGGCAATCAGAAAGAGGCCGCCGCCGAGCAGGATCAGGTCGCGGCCGCTGACCTCATTGGTGTCCTTCATTCCCGCCAGCCATGCCAGCGGCCCGCCGACGTCGCTGAGGGTGAAGATCGGGTCCTTGAGCTGCATGACCCAGCTGATGGTCAGCAGCAGCCCGATCCGCATCAGCATGGCGAGGGCGAGGCCGATCAGTCGCGCCGAAGATTGCTGGTGTGGCGGGAGCCGACCGGTGACGATCGACAGAAAGACGATGTTATCGATCCCGAGGATGATTTCCATGGCGGTCAGGGCGAGCAGCGCCAGGATCGGATTGCTGCTCAGCTGGTGCGGGTCGGCCGCCGCCCACAAGACGAGATCCATGCGGAGTTCCTTACGACTTCCCGATGCCGACGTTCGGCCGGTTCGCTGCCAGGTCCAATCCGGAGCGGCACGGGAAAGCCCTGTGACGCGCCAAGGATACCCGTTGGGGGGCCGATTGGGTAGCGGCCAGCCGGCGAGCCGTTCCGAAGGGGGGCACCCGATCGCCGGCCCTGGGACAGTCGTTATAATCGGGTCCCCGGGCTCAACACCGCACCGGATCGACATCCAGCGGGCCCGGGCGTCGACGCAACCGATCATGAGTGAAATACCTGTGAATCCACCACTTTCCAATCGCCGCGATTTCGTCGCCTCGGTGGCGGCGGCCGGCACGGCATCGGTACTAGGTTCGCTGGCGATCTCCGGCGCCTTTTCTGCGTCCGCGCGGGCCGCAGAACCTGCTGCTGATGCCCTACCATCTCGACAAGGCGGAACCACCATGCCCACAGATCCAGCCAAAACATTTCGTCTTTGCCTGAACACCAGCACCATCCGCGGCCAGAAGCTCGGCATCGTGGAAGAGGTGGAACTGGCTGCCGCAGCCGGTTACCAGGGAATCGAGCCGTGGATCGGCGAATTGACCGACTACCAGCAGGCCGGCGGGTCGCTGAAGGATCTCGGCAAGCGGATCGCCGACCTCGGTCTGAAGGTGGAGAGTGCGATCGGCTTCGCACAGTGGATTGTGGACGATGATCAACGCCGAGCAGAAGGCCTGGAGGCGCTCAAGCACGACATGGACCTCGTGCGTCAGATCGGCGGAACGCGGATTGCAGCGCCGCCGGCGGGAGCGACCGAGCAGTCAGGGATGGATCTGTTCGTGATCGCCAAGCGTTACCGCGCGGCTCTGGAAGTGGGTCAGCAGATGGGCATCGCCCCCCAGCTCGAACTCTGGGGCTTTTCGAAGACGCTCAGCCGTCTCGGCGAGCTCGTCTTCGTGGCCACCGAAGCCGCTCATCCCCTGGCCTGTATGCTCCCCGACATCTACCACATCTACAAAGGTGGCTCGGACTTCGCCGGGCTCAAGATACTGGCCGGGCCAGCCATGCACGTCTTCCACGTCAACGACTACCCGGCTCAGCCGCCACGCGACACGATCCGCGATTCCGATCGCGTCTATCCAGGCGATGGAATCGCGCCGGTTACGGAGATCCTGACGCAGCTCTACCGCAACGGCTACCAGGGCGCCCTGTCGCTCGAGCTGTTCAATCCGACCTACTACGAACGACCGGCGAAAGAGGTCGTCGAGACGGGGATCCGCAAGATGCGGGAGGCCGTCGCTCGTATCCCCGCCGGCCAGTAACTTCGTACCGAGCTGTTGAGATTCTGCATGAACACGATTACCGCTTCTGTCCTCTATCGCCCTGAAACGGAACAGCAGAAATTTCTGCCGGAAGGACCCTACCCTGTTCCGGACGGCCGGTTGTCGTGGGTAGCCATTCAGCACGGAGCCGATGCCAAGTTCGGTTCGCTGAACCTGCTGGATCTCAACTCCGGAAAAAACGTCTGCTATCCGCTCCCCGGACGGCCTGGCTTCGCCTTTCCGACGTCGCGGCCGGGCGTATTTGTGATCGGCATGGAAAGGCACGTGGTCCTGTTCGACACAGGGACGCAGGCCGTCAACCCCATCTCTACCGAAGTCGATGCATCAGTTTCCGGCACCATCATCAACGATGGGATGGTGTGGCAGGACCAGCTGATTTTCGGCTGCAAGGATGTGAAATTCGCCGAGCAGAAGGCCGGGCTGTATCTGCTCCGTCCGGGACAGGCCGAACCGGTTCAGCTGCGCAGCGACCAGACCTGTTCGAACGGTAAGGCCGTGGCCGTTCGCGGTGACGGTCAGCACGTGCTGTACGACATCTGCTCGAAGACTCAACAAGTCGTCTCGTGGAACCTCGACCTTGCTGCGGGACGCGTGAGCGATCGACGAGTGATTGTCGATCTGACGAAGGAAGGCGTTTTTCCGGACGGGATGATTTTGAGTCCTGACGGTCGGAGTGTGATCGTGGCGCTGTACGATCCGCGCGACCGGGAAATCGGCGAGGCTCGCCAATACGCCATCGCCACGGGTGAGGTGGAAACTGTCTGGCAATGCCCCGGATCGCCGCGGGTGACCTGCCCGCAGCTGATCCGCCACCAGGGCGGCGTGAAGCTGGTACTGACGACGGCCGACGAAGGGATGCCGGCCGAACTGAGAGCTCGTTGCGCCAATGTCGGCGCCCTGTTTATCGCTCCGACCGACTTCGCCAAGCCGTGTGATTCGCCCCCTTATCCGCTCGGGGGATGACCCCAATTCGCCCAGATCCCACAATCGGCAAGGTTCCGCAGATTTGGCTGGCGAATCTGTTCAATTTACTAAATTTGTGGGGCGAATCGATTGTCGGCTAGGGTTGAATATGCCAATCTGAAGGGGTGCAGGGGGTCGGCTTGATCGCCTGCCGGCGTCCGGGCGGAGGTTCCGGGGCCACGGTATGGAGGCGCGTCCGATGGGCCAGAGGCGATCAATGCAGGACCGCGAATCGATGACTGGCAAATTGTTCCTGGACGACTTGCAGGTCGGCGACCGCTGGGTCAGCGAAATGCGCGAGCTGACTCATCAGGACGTCCGGGCGTTCGCCAAGTTGACCGGCGACCTGAACCCGCTCCACCTCGACCCCGACTACGCCGGCCAGACCCCCTTTCGCCGGCCTATCGCTCACGGGTTGCTGACCATGGCGATCAGCGCCGGTCTGGGGAGCATCGCCCCCGAGTTGCATGAAGTGGTCCTGGTCAGCGTCGACGACTGGCGATTCTGCCGTCCGGTGTATCCCGGCGACCGACTCTATCTGGTCAATGAGGTGATGTCGATTGAGGGCGTGACCCGGCGTCGAGGGCAAGTAACTTGGCTGCGTCAGCTGTACAACCATGACGGCGATCTCGTCCAGTCAGGTCTGTTCAAGACGCTCGTCGCCGCCCGTTCGGGCCGCCGAGTATTGAACGGCGCCGAAACTGAGTACGTCACCTCGGCCGACGAACTCCCCGCTTATCCACGCTGATCGACGCAAACGAATCAGCCGGTCAGTCCTCGACCAGCTCAACCTGCTTGGCCCACCACGTGGCGGGGTGGCTGAAGAGGGGATCATCGCGGATCACCCAGACTCGGACCTGAAGGGGCTGCTGCCCTGGCGGGGTCACTTCGTACAACAGCTGAACGGCCCGCTGATCCTTGAGATACCGTTGCTGGAGATCTTTCACGTAGCGGATTTGGGTATCGGGCCCCCAATCGAGCAGTTTCTGGCAGACGGGTGATTGTTTGACGAAATCGGCCCACTGCTTTTGGAGCTTGGGGTCGGTTTCGTAGCCGGTCTGGACCGTCCGCGACGAGAAGTTGCGTTTGGAGCGAGCGAGCGTCCCCTGGTCGGCGGCTTCCCAGCGTCCGCTGGTGAGGAGTTTCAACCAGCCGTCGGCAAACTGTCGTGCTTCGTTGCTGGCGACACGATGAGCGTGAGCCAGCTGGCCTACCTTCAAGCCAAAGAACACTCCGGCCAGGATCATGCCGATCAGGGCGGCGAGCCGACCGAGGTAGCGACCTTCCTGGCGTCGAATCTGCACCAGAGCGCTGGTGCCCAGCAAGAGCGGCACAGCGGGGAGCCAGATGAAGTACGTGGAAACGGCGGCCACAGCCGACAACAAGCCGGTCAACAGCGTAGCGACCGCCAGCCAGCTGACTGGCCGATAGCTGGCCAGCTGCTCGTCGTCGCCGCAATCATGCATCTTAAAATTGCTCTGCGTCATGGCCTCCGCCATCACAGTTCGCATGGTTTCGAGTCAGGGGACACGGGAACTCGGGTCGAGCGAAACGACCGGTCCGCGTTTACTTCCGCACTCGCATCTTTTCCTCTTGAGCCAGAGCGTGGCGACGCGCGGCGTACTTGATGGTGAATTCGCCTTGCGGATCAAATACGCGCATGCCCTGGTCGCTTGATTCGACTCCGGTCGCCTGTGCATCGGGCTGGGAATAACCGGTCAACGAAGCATTCTGGACAAACCCCAGCCAGGTCAGATCGGGGGCGAGCCCGAAAAAGGGACGCGCCTGTGGGCTGACGCCGAACGAACCGCGGAAGCTTTCCCGTGCCAGCGGGGCAGTGTGCAGGGTCGTGGTGACGAAACAGACGAAGACCCAGCCGGTCAGAATTGACAGCAGCACGCGGCCCGTATGCTCCACCGGCATCTTGAACCGAACCCGAGTCTTGGAAATGGAATCGGTGATGGCTCGCAACAGCGCCAGCGACAGGGCAAACAGAATCCACAGCGCGAGGAAATCCCAGAAGTACGTGAACGACGACTCGCGCCCTTCCAGGAAATTCGCCAGAGGTTCGTACCAGTTGGTGGCGATCAGCGCCGCCAGCAACGTATTGAGAAACGACAACATATTGCTCCACATGCCTTCATTCCACAAAAAGGCAATGCAGATGATCCAGACCAGCAGCAGGACGAGGTTCAATACCATTGCCGATTCACTTATTCCTTGAGGACACGTGTCAATTCGTTCAGCGAAGTGATCCCTTGGGCGACCAGCAGTAGACCTTCTTCCTGCATGCCACCCAGTTGAGCGTCGCGGACGATCTTGCGCAGCGTCTCGAGCTTGGGTTCCTTCGTCAGTGCGTCCCTTAATTCGGGTCCGACTTCCAGCAGTTCAAACAGGGCCGTGCGTCCGTAATAGCCGATCCCGCCGCAATGGCTGCAGACTTCTTCGGTTTCGTTGGGATCGGGCGGCTTGTAAAACGTATCGACGCGCCCCGGGGGGAACCCCAGTTTCTTGAGCAGGGCGGGAGCCGGAACATAGGGCTCTTTGCACTCCTCGCACAACTTGCGGATCAGCCGCTGATTCAGGACGCCGAAGACCACCGGCGCGAAGACCTTGGGCGGGACTTTCAGCAGCAGGACTCGCAGCAGAGCTTCGACGGCTTCTTTGGCCGGGATACAGGCCAGCACCAGCTTGTCCTTAGCCGCCTGCTGGCACATCGTCTCGACCATTTGGCTGCTCGTCATCTGGTGGACCACCACCACGTTCGGCTCGCGCCGAAAGATGCTCAACAGCTGTTCTTCGACCGTCCCTTTGGAATCTTCGCTGGTGATGACTTCCACATTCTCCGCCACCGGCTCTTGGATCCCGGTGGGCTGGAACGATACGAAATCCCGCATGTAGCGGTCCGTGATCTTCAGCGCATTGCAGACCGTCGTGCTGAGCCCTCCGGCGGGTACCGACGAAAAGAGGAAGACACCCTTGGGGGTAGCCAGCATTTTGGCCAGCTGCTCCTGCATCTTCCCACGCATCCCCAGATCCGACAGACTCTTGAAATTCACCGGCTGAGTGGTGAACTGCAGAATCACCCGTTCGCCGGTCTTGGTCCCCTGCGAGAAGATCTTCATGGGGAGCTTGGCGTTCTTGTACTTGACCCCGATATCACCCGCCTGGCGTTCGCGGCGTTCTTTGGGGTTGAGTGCTGCCATCATCTTGAGGACGTTCAGCATCTCATCCCCCGCTTCGCGTTCCTGCGGGTCCGATTCGTGCCACACCCCGTCGATCTGATACCGGACAGCGACAGAATCGCGGCCGTAGTCGAGCATCACTTTTTCGCTGCGACGATCTATGGCATCGGCAATCAAGTCCTTCGTCGGCACATAAGCTTCTGATTGACGGGCGTTGATCAGATTCACCTGATCCAACTGCGGCGTGGCAGCCCCCATCGGCGTGAAGTCGACGGGCGCTCCAGCTTCGTGAGCTGCCGCCGCCTCCGCTCGCATCTTGATGCCAACTTGCCCCAGAGCGGTGGCCAGCAGGAAGCGGAGATGAGCCGCGGTGAGGACCTTTTCGTGCGGATCGACGACCGCGTTTCGCTGAGTGATATACACACCCAGCGGTACCGTGGCGGCGAGGACCAGCAGCGGCAGCGAGATCCAAAAGCTCGGCAACAGGAAACTCAACGCCATCAGCAGAAAAAACGGCAGCGAGACGATCGGCGTCCAAAGGGCGTAGGGGAGCTTCAGCGTCTGACAGTCGCGATTCACCCAGTCGGCCGTTTTGACCCAGAAGAGCATCAACAGCCAGACGATCAGCAGTTTCCACCAGCTGAGATACCCGCCCGGCCCCCGATTGATCGTGTGCGGCGCCGGAAAGGGGTAATCGGGCCAGGTCTCCGACTGAGCCCAAGCGACATCGGCCAACCCCCAGCAGGCGGCGATCAACAGTACATACCAGACAACACGCTGCGACATCAAAGAATTCCAGGCTGAGAAACGTCGATCCCTTTGAGAGACATCTTGAGCGCTTCCACGTTGGGAGCCACACGGAACGCCGTCTCGCGGTCAATCAGTTCCTTCTCGACCAGCGACTTCAAGCTCATCGTAAAATCCTGCATCCCGTCTTCCGCGCCCAGCCGAATCGCATCGCTGAGCTTCTTGTCTTCCTTTTCCAGAATCAGTTTGCGGATCATCGGCGTGAACGTCATGACCTCCACCGTCGGCACCCGACTGACACCCGGCTTGATCGAGGGGAGCAGCTTCTGAGCGACAATACCCTTCATGTTGAAAGCGATGGCGCTGCGCAGAGCGGTGTGCATTTCTTCGGGGAATAGGTCAAGAATACGTCCGATGGTCGATGGGGCCGAAGAAGCGTGAATCGTGCCAAAGACCAAGTGCCCCGTTTCGGCGGCGTGAATCGCCGTCATAAACGTCTCTTCGTCACGCATTTCACCCACCAGGATGATGTCCGGATCTTCACGCACCGCATGCTTCATGCCGATCGAGAAATCCTTGACGTCCATCCCGATCTCACGCTGGTTGATCAGACACTTGTCCTCGCTGAAGACAAATTCGATCGGATCCTCCAGCGTCAGAATGTGCTTGCGGTAATTCCGGTTGATCCAGTTCAACATCGAAGCAATGGTGGTACTCTTGCCCGATCCGGTCACCCCGGCCAGCAACACCATCCCCTGCTCGTACTTGCACAACTCCTCCATCACCGGAGGCAGATTCAAGCCCTCGAAGTTGGGGATAAAGTTGTTGATACGGCGAGCCACCAGGCCGATTTTGCCCAGCTGCTGCAGCATGTTCACGCGAAACCGCCATTCCGTCCCGTCGACGTCCACCGTGTACGCAAAGTCGGCACCACCGTTGGCGTCAAAGATCGCCCGATTGCGCTCGTCCAGCATCGGGAACAGCAGCCGAGCCATCTCCTCGGCCTCGATCGGTGGACGATTCAAGGGCATCAACGATCCCTTGACCCGAATCATCGGTGGACGACCCACCTTCAAATGCAGGTCGCTCCCCTCGTGCTTCACCAACGCCCGAAACAACTTGTCAACTTCCCGCTCCACACGCTTCTGCGTGTAACGGGCAATCATCTCGTCCGTCGATAAGGCCGGCTTTGCCTGGGCCGGTGTCTCGGCCACTTTCGCTCCGCCCATGTCTGCCCCCTCCTCCGCTCAGTTCCTCGTCCTCTGCCCCATCCCGCCGATCGCCACTCTCCCGCCCGATCGCCACTCTCCCGTACTCAACTCCCTAGCTTGGCCGCCGGTGCGTCACGCTCCGAAAACCCAAGCCGCTACAGCCGCACCGTCAGCCCCCGTGCGGCCATCACCCGCTTGGTCTCGGCGATCGAGTACCACCCGAAGTGAAAGATGCTGGCCGCCAACGCCGCATCCGCATGCCCCAGGCTGATCGCGTCCGCCAGATGCTCGGGCTTCCCAGCTCCGCCACTGGCCACCACCGGTATCCCCACCGCATCGCTGACCGCCGCCGTCAGCTCCAAATCGTAACCGTCACAAGTGCCGTCGCAATCCATGCTGGTCAAGACAATCTCACCCGCCCCCAGACGCTCGACCTCCCGAGCCCAACTCACCGCCTCCAGACCCGTCGGCACCCGACCGCCGTTGATGTGGACCTCCCACACCGTCCGGCCCTCCCGGACCACTCGCTTCGGATCGATGTTCACCACGATGCACTGACTGCCAAACCGCTCCGCCGCCTGCCGCACAAACTCCGGATCCCGACAGGCCGCCGAATTGATCGAGACCTTGTCGCAACCCGCCGTCAACAACTGACGAATGTCGTCGCAGCTGCGGATCCCCCCGCCCACTGTCAGCGGCATAAAGACCTGCTCGGCAGTCCGGCGGACCACGTCCAGCATGATCGAACGCCCCTCGTGACTCGCCGTAATGTCCAGAAAGACCAGCTCGTCCGCACCCTCACGCTCGTAACGAGCGGCCACCTCGACCGGGTCCCCCGCGTCGCGCAGCTGGACAAAATTGGTCCCTTTGACCACCCGCCCTCGATCGACATCCAGACAGGGAATGATTCGCTTGGCGAGCATAGACTCCGATCGGACGCTTAAAGGCCGCAGCATGTTCCCCAGCGGACAGGACCAGCCGATCGGCGGCCTGAAACAAGCACCAATTGTGTACTTTAAGTGCCCCGCTGGCCACGGTCAACTGATTGCCGGTCGACCGCCCCACCCCGATCCGCCCCCGACGCCGACCGACCGCGCACCCCGCCCGCTCAACCCTCAACATGAGGCCGCGACGCCACCACGATCCGACCCGCCCGACCCGCCTGCCAGCCCAACCACCAACTCAACATCCCCCCCTCCCCGCCAGCTCGCACCACCTCGCGACTCACCCGCCGCCCCCCCGATTCCCACTCAGCCGTCAACCTCACCAGCCAACTCTCCAGCTCGTCCATCCACTCCCGCGTCTCCGCCTCCCCCATCTCACTCCGCACCAACTCCACACTCCCCGCGCCATTCCCCGCGCCACGCCGACGCTCCAGCCCGACCAACTTCCCACCTTCCGCCTTCCATAGCCGCCCGCCGACGTAAGCCCTCCTTAACTCGCCGGCCGCGTTGAAGTGATAGACCCGCCCGGGACCAAAATACAGACTCACCGCACCACCGGCCCGCACACCAACCACCCACGCCTCATCCTCGTCCACCGCCGCCGCAGAAGAAGAGCCCGAGTTGGCTCGGTCGGATCGACACGCGACGATCAACTCACAGCGATCGACCAGCGCTGTGGCCTCACGGATCAAGTCCTCGCGATCCTGCTCCAGCCGAGCCACCCTTTGCCTCGCTTCCACGCTACCCGTGCTGACTGAGCCGTGCTGACTGCTACTGGGACTTCCGTCGATATCGAGCACTGGCGCGGCGCAGAAACCGCTGCTCGTCCACCGTCAGCGAATGATAACCGTGCTCGTGCACCCGCTGCAGCAGCTCGTCGACGCGCAGATCCTCGTCCGCCTCCCGCTGCAAACGGTGCTCAGTCCGCTGCTGCAGACGCCGCGTCCACCAGCGCTGGACCAGATTGGGCTTGTTCGGCACACTCCGAGCCGGCTGACTCGTCCATCCCAGGCTCGTGTAACCGGCTGAGAAATCGTAGCCAAACGGCAAGTCTTCCTGGTCGTCCGACGCCCTAGCCAGCTCGGCACGCCGCGACGCGAAATAAATGACCATCCCCAACCCAATGCCGATCACCCAGCCCGGTAGAATCGGCAAGGGACTCCGGTCGTGCAACATCAACCCCGTAAAGACGGCCACCGCCGCAATCGCTCGGCCAATCCGACTGACCAGGAGCAAGGTTTCGGCATACGGCATCTGCGGTGTCACCAGATGGAGCGCGGCTCGCAGGATGCGACCGCCGTCGAATGGAAAAGCCGGTATCAGGTTCACCAGGACCAGGCCCCAGTTCACCCAGAAAATCAGCTTCCACATCCGGCCCAGCGAACTGGCCGTCGTCGCCACCTCCGATACGCCGCGCCCCGCTTCGCCGAGCACATCGAAGCTCCCCTGAACCATCGTCAAACCGATCGCCGCCAGCAGGACCAGCACCAGATTGGCCAGCGGACCGGCGACCAGCAACACCAGATCGTTCTGAGGCTCGGTGACCGTCGACGGACTCAAGCTGCCACCCACGGGCGTTAAGACGATCTCCCGCGAAGCAGCATTTAATCGCGTGGCGACCAGCCGATGCCCGAACTCGTGCCAGACAACCGACCCCAACCAGACGGCCACTAACGCAACCGACCAAGCCCACGACCAACCGAGAGCCGACTGCTTCAGCACGTCTGTGGTCAACCAGCCGAGGTAAAAGACGGCTAACGCGGCGATCAGAAAACTGCCGTGCAGACGCAGACGAAGCGTTCCCACATTAACCAGCGGGAAACTCCAGACGGCCGTTTCGGGCAGCGACTCGTGCATACGACTGACGCTTCGTGGATCCGCCTACCAAGTTCCCGGGCTCGACCCGAAGGTCTCCCGCCACCCATTCGACACCCTCGTTCGCCCGGCCCAGCCCGACCTGACTCCAGTGTACCAGCTCAGGGTAGGTTGACAATGAATTGCCGACCTAAAACTCCCCTGCTCTCCCCCAGCCGACCAGATTTGTCCGGTCAGCTCGGATCCGTCGAACGACCAGCTGTGGCCGCGACACCTTCGCAGCTGGGCCAGATCCGGGTAAGTTGCTGGCAGCCGGCCGGCGTCGCTGACCGTGGTCACCCCAACCGGCTGGGACCACCCCCCAAACCCGGAACGCTCAACGCCCCTCAGGAGCCGCGTGATGAACGCCCCCGTCCGTCCCGATCCGCATGCCCGCAACCCAGCACTCCCCCCGGGACCGCGGCCCGAGGAAAAACATCTCCTGACCACCAGCCGCTTCACCGTTCATGAAGTGGAATACACCACCGGCGACGGACA
This sequence comes from Pirellulales bacterium, assembly GCA_046349895.1. Lineage (GTDB taxonomy): Bacteria > Planctomycetota > Planctomycetia > Pirellulales > Pirellulaceae > JAXMBJ01. Next base: position 1,454,156 of record JAXMBJ010000006.1, read on the forward strand.
CACCGTCCGTAAGCAGGTAATCCGCCACCCCGGTTCGGTGGTCATTCTCCCCATGTGGGACGACGACCGGGTCTGTTTGATCCGGAATTACCGTCCGGCCGCCGGGCGCCAACTGATCGAACTCCCCGCCGGGACGCTCGAGCCGGGCGAGGAGCACGATGCCACGGCCGCTCGGGAACTGACCGAAGAGACCGGATTAACGGCCAGCCACTGGCGGACGCTAAGCGCCTTTTACGCGGCGCCGGGGATTCTGGACGAGCACATGCACTTGTACCTGGCGACCGGGCTGACCGAAGGAGCTCCCCACCGCGAAACGGGGGAAGAGATCGAGAATCTGATCGTGCCATTCGCTCAGGCGCTGGAATGGGTCCGATCGGGTGAAATCTGCGATGCGAAAACGATCATCGGTCTGTTGTACTATGATTGTTTCCGCAAGACCTGGTAGCCCCCTGACTCCGACAATGACGGTCGACCATGGCGTTGATTGAATTGCGAGATGTGCGCAAGACTTACCGCCTGGGAGAAGTCGAGGTCCGAGCGCTGGCAGGAGTGACGCTCGATATTGAGCAGGGCGAGTACGTGGCGCTGGTGGGTCCGTCCGGTTCGGGCAAGTCGACGCTGATGAACACCCTGGGCTGCCTCGATCGGCCGACCAGCGGTTCGTACAAGCTGGATGGCGAAGAAGTCGTCACGATGTCGCTCGACGAACGAGCTCGACTGCGGAACCGCCGCATCGGGTTTGTCTTTCAGAACTTCAATCTTCTGGCCCGCACATCGGCGGTGGAAAACGTCGAACTGCCGCTGATGTATTCGCAGGGCCTGACAGCTCGTCAGCGTCGTCAGCGTGCCATCGAACTGCTGGAGACCGTCGGCCTGTCCAATCGGCTCGACCACCACCCCGGTCAGCTGTCGGGCGGCCAGCAGCAACGAGTGGCCATCGCTCGAGCCCTGGTGAACCGACCGTCGATTCTGATGGCGGACGAGCCGACCGGGAATCTCGACACGCGAACCAGCGAGGAAATCATCCAGCTGGTGCGGCAATTGAACGAGCAGGAGCGAATCACGGTGGTGCTGGTGACTCACTCCCCGGAAATCGCCGAGAACGCTCGACGGACCATCACCTTGCGCGACGGCGTGGTCGTCGGCGATCAGCTTCGCTGAACGAGGTCGCACGTACCTCCGCGGAGGTGCGTGCGACCTCGTTGAGGCTAACGCTGGTGCGGGTCGGGATACCGGCTCGACATCGCCATGGGACCCTCCGGGCCCGCCAGCCACGGACGGTTCAGCTCGGCACCCACATGCGCCAACCCCCACGACTTCCGCTTGGCGTCGACCAACAGCACATAGTGAGCAGGATCGGGGCGGTCCGGAGCTAGATCGGTCAGCTGCAGAATCGGACAGGTCATGATCAGCGGACGGCGCCGAGCCCCCTCGGGGACCGCATTCAGCGGCGTCCCCGGCGTCATCACCTTGTACAGCGGCCGCTCCTCCAGAAAATCGAGCACCTCGTACGACCACCCCCCCACAAATCCCGGCTTGGCCACCGGCGGCAGCTGATGCCGAGTCGAAATGTAGCCGTGCACCGCTGTCTCCAGCTGATGCAGGTTGTTGGTACAGACCAGGTCGATCGCCCGGCGCCGAGCACTGTGCAGAGCCGGTAAGAGCATGCCGATCACCACCGCGATGATCGCCAGGACCACCAGCAGCTCCACCAGACTGAATCCCCTCGACGCACGCTTCATCGCCCCCCCTTCCCACTTGCGACTGTCTCCGGATAAGCGATATCGCTAGCATCGCCCGCACATCCGGCAACACCCCAACGACCGTTGTGATAGCATCGGCAGGTGCGAGCCGTCAAACCGATTTGCCTGGAACCGGCCGGTGAATCGTTCCGACCATCTTAGCTGATGTGGCGGCGTAACCTGATCTACGTGCTGATTTTCTGCTTCTCACCGGCGAACCTGTTTCCGGTCACGGCCCCGTTGTCGGCGGCCCCGCCCCTGCTCCGCCTACCCCCAGAACAGACAACGATTCGCCGGCTGGACCCCGCACAACTCACCCCAGCCCCCATCACTCCCACGACGCCGCCTCGCACCGTGCTGCAACCGGCCGACAAGCCGACCATTGTCCCCGTGCGGCTGAACGAAATTCTGCGCGAGACGATTGAAGAGACCGAAGTTGTCCGCGTGCTGACCGGGATCACCGCTACTTCGACGGGCCGGACCATCTACGATCCGGCTATCGTCAACACCACGATCGACTCAGCCCAAGGCGCATTCGACCCGGTATTGACCGCGCGCCAGGACTTCCTCCAGAACGAACGCCCCATCGCCGCACTCGATCCGATCCTTCCCGGCGCCGTCCGCTTTGACGGGCGACAGGTCGAGACATCTCAGACGTTGATGCAACTGTCCAAACGAAATCTGATTGGCGGACAAGCGACCGCACGGTGGCAGAATCTCCAGACCGACCCCAACCTGCCCGTCCCCGTGCTCGACCCGTTCAACGATTACTTCTGGGAAGTCGGCTACGTCCAGCCGTTGCTGCGCGGCGGCGGCTTGGCCGTGAACGTCACTCCCATCGTCCTGGCTCGGATCAACACCGACCGATCCTACTTTCAATTCAAGGACTCATTGCAGGAACTGGTCGCCAGCACCATTACCGGCTACTGGAACCTCATGTCCGCCCACGTCGACCGCTGGGCTCGCGAACAACAAGTCATGCGAGCGGCAGAAGCGGCAAGATTGGCAGCGGCCCAGAGCCGAGCAGGCATCGCGAGTGATGCGGACCGCGCACAGACCGAGGCGGGCCTCGCCAATTTCCGTGCCAACCTGGTCGCAGCGCAAGCCAACCTTCTCGATCGCGACGCCGCATTGCGCAACGTATTGGGGCTACCTCCCGATGGCCAAACGTTGCTCGACCCCGTCACCGCCCCGGTCAAAGAACGTTTGACATTCAACTGGAATCAACTCCTCGAAGCCGCAGAAGCACAACGTCCCGACATCATTGAGCTCAAATTGATCCTCGCCGCCGATCGCCAAGTGCTGGCGCAAAACGACAATCTGGCTCAGCCCCAACTCGACAGCGTCGCCCTGTACCGCTGGAACGGACTCGAAGGAGAAATCCCGGCCAACTCGCGGATCCGTACAGACTCGGGGCAGTACACCGACTGGCAGCTGGCTGTGAACTTCTCCGTGCCGCTCGGCCTGCGAACAGCTCGAGCCAATCTGCGGCAGCAAGAACTGATCATCGCCCGCGACCAAGCGAACCTCGATCAGGGTATCCACCAGATGCTGCATAACTTGGCGCTGAACATCCGCAAGATCGATCAGCTTTACGCTCAGTACGAAGCGTACCGTACAGCTCGCCAAGCCTCGCTGGTAAATTTGGAATTGCAGGAAGCAAGACTGCGGCTCGGTATCAATCCGAATACTGCGGGGCAGGTAGTGGTAAGTAATGCGACCTACCTCAATTTCCTGCAAGCGGTTGAATCGTGGGGAAACAATGTCAGCGCCGAAGCTCAGGCGCTTGCCAGCTATAACATAGCGCTGGCTGAACTGGAGCGAGCGACGGGGACCATTCTCGAGATCCACGGTATACGGATGATGGAAGAGCGATACGGGTCGATTAGCCCGTGGGGACGCCACGCCGCACCGCAGTGCTATCCAAAGGCACTCACGCCAACGGAACCCAGCGAGCGATACTCGAATGAAGAGACGACCAGCGAAAAGTTCTTCGACCTTTCGGCGCCTCGCAATATCCAGGCCCTTCCAGACGTCAACGAACTGCCCGACCCAGACTCGACTCCCAACTCGGAAATAACGCCCGACTCCGATACGATGCTGAGGCCGGCAGAGCCGGACAACCCTCTCAACGGCCCAGGCCAGTCGAACGGCGGTTACCAAGCAACACCGCCTCTGCCTCAACTCGACTCACCTGTCCCTCCGCCGCTTCCCGGCCGGTAGGGCCTAATGACCCGTGAACCGGTCAGTAAAACTATCGGTCATTGTCGGATTGAGCATCCCGAATCGCCTCTTCAAAGGCCGCCGGCAGCGTCGTCGCCGGATAGAGGCAGAAGGCGAAATCGCGTGATCCCCAGAGTTGGCAGCGGCGCACGTCGGGCTGGAGTCGGTTGAGTTCTTCGCGGGCTGCGGCGAGTTCCCCCGCTACCCACGGCTGCAACCGCTGATTGCAGTCGACCAGCGTCGCGTGTCGCAATCGCCGCTCGAGTCCAGCTGGCAACTGCCGCTTCATTTCCAGCTCCTTGCGAGCCACCGCTGCCGACACATCGGGTTGCCGGAGAGCCTCTTCGGTCATGAACCGTTCCGGCTGATAAACCAGTTCGCGCAGTCGCTGCTGCAACTCACGGCTCCGACTCCCCGCCCCCAGGGGCAAATCGAGCGGTAGTCGCACCGAGGCACTGGCAGCGCCATAAGCTGGCGGTGCGACGCCGAACAGCTCTTGAATCAAGCGATCTGTCACCAGATCATATTTCGCGCCGCCGATGCCGTGCAGAAACTGGTCACTCAGCCACGTCCGCAGGAACAGCGTCGTCACCAGGGCACGAGGTCGCAATCGCACCGACCCTTGAGCGGCCGCATGCCAGGCATGAGTGAACTCGTCGAGCGATCGCGCGGAGAAGCGCAACGATAGCTCGCCGCCGTCGCCGACAATCAGATCGGTCCCGTCGGATCGCGCCCACGCCGGCTTCCGCAACGGACAATCGCGGCTCCAGATCCACAGCGGAATCTCGCACCAGGGAGCATGCTGCTGCAAGTCGGGAGCGGGATGAGCTGAACTGCGCACGCGATGGTCTCGTCGATAATCGGCCAGCGCGGCGTTGTAGGATCGCCGCACCTGCTCAGCATGCCACACCAGCAGCGCGGCGAATCTGGCAAACGATGGCAACCGACACAGATCGCTCATCAACAACTCAACGTGCGTCAGTCCCCAGTGCCGCTCGAGCTGATGCCTGCCGCGAGCCAAGCAGTTGCCCAGGTTCGGTTCGTGCTCAGCCAGCCTGTCGACCTCGGGCCACCAGCTCTCCAGCAGCGGTTCACCGTATCCTGTCGGCAAGACCTCGGCGACTCGTTTCGGCAAGCTGCACCAGATCTGCCGGTTCCGAATGCGTCTCTCTTCGTACGGCAACGGCTGATCGGACTCATCGAAGGCCACATGCTCGATACGCGGGGCCCAGTGATCGCCGGCGGGGACGCGAATGGCCGCTGACCGGCAGAGGTCGTTGTCGATCACCACGTTCAACGCCAGGCTCTGCGTCTCCTGGCCGAGGCGGCTGAGCACAAAGTTCTTGAACCAGACGCCGGGATGGAACAGCTGCGGCTGGTGACCGGCCACGATCCATCGGCTGTCGGCGGTGGCTGGCGACTGAACAAGATGCTCTGGCGGGTTGGCATGACTGCGCGAGCGAATCAGCTCAGCGACTTCGGCCCGGGCCGCGGCACGCCAGGCCACCAGATCGGTAGCCGAACCCAACAGGCCTGAGGGCTGAGCGGAGATCGGCTGCCACTTTCCGGCGCGCAGCCACTCGGACCAGACCGGATCCAGCAGGTAGAGTTGATCAAAACTGGGAGTCGCCCAGCGGGCGGACGAGTGAGGGGTCATCCCGTCTCCCGATCGACTCCCCATGTCGCGGCCGTTGGCTGGCCCTTGCCGTCGTTGGCCAAGCTGCGATCGATCACCAAATGGTAATACTCCAGCCGCGTGGCCGTATCGTCCAGCACTCCGCCGAACGAACGTTTCTCATCGAGATAGATCCGTGGCACGGGGAGCTCAATGATCTTCAACTTGGCCTGAGCCGCTCGCACCCACAGCTCCAGCGGCATGGCATAGCCGACTTCGGAAAGACTCAGCTTCTGGAGAGCTTCCACGCGATAGGCTTTGAAGCCGCAGAAAGCGTCGGTCAGCTCCAGACCCAGCCGCCGATTCAGTTCGGCGGTCACGCGTTGATTTACCCAGCGGCGATCCGCGGGGGCATCGTTATCACCCTTGTATTGTTTCAGATAGCGGCTGCCCGAGACGATATCGACGTTGCGGCACGCAGTTACAAATCGCGGTATCCGCTGCGGCTCGTGCTGTCCGTCACAGTCGATCGTGACGACGACTTCGTAATGATGTCGGATGGCATAGTCGAAAGCGGTCAGCAGCGCAGCGCCATAGCCCCGATTCCGCGAATGTCGGACGATCTCGACCTCGTCCTGTCGCGCCAGCAGCTCACTGGTCCCGTCCGTTGAACCGTCGTCGACCACCAGAATGTGCCGGCTGTGCTTCCGCACTTCACTCAACACCTGCTGGACATGGTCCACTTCGTTGAACACGGGAAGTGCCGTCAGGAATCGCATTCCATCCGCCTTGCCATGGAGTTCCAATCGATCGACTGCGGCGAGCAGGATCCGTCCACGACGTCCGTGCACCGACAGCCATTCATCGCCTAACGGTCGCTACGTGCTCCACGGGCCATCTGACGCGGAAATCACCGCTCAGGCACCAGACTGCTGAGTCAGCAGCCGGCGGGCCACGGGGAGTATCTGGTCATTCTAGACCGGCGGCGGACGGAAGCCATAGGTCGCTCAGCGGAAGAGGCGGATTCCGCGGGCCGAATGGTTCGTTTGAGTTGGTTTATGCACCCGAAATGACGGACTCTACCGCGACCCATTCCAGCGGATCCCGCTCAGCCTCGCTCGCCCAGACCTCAAGTTCGGCAAATTCGGCATGCAGGTCGCTGGCCAGACGTTCGATGCCGAGCCGTTCGCTGGGGTAATGCCCGACCAGAATCAGGGCCAAGCCCTGGGCCTGGGCTTCCAGACAGGCGTGAAAACTGGCCTCGCCGGTAATCATGACCTGGCAGTCGATCCGGACGGCGTCGGCAATCAACTCACTGGCACTCCCGCACCCGATCGCTACCCGCTTCACCGGCTCTGAGGCACCGCGGACCACCTGACAGGCCCGAGCCCCGGACAACCGTGCTGCGCGACGAGCCAGTTCGTGGAGCGGCAATTGTTGAGTCAGCAGGCCGAACCGACCCGTCCCGACCAGTTTGCCGGCCGAACCGCCCGCGTGCCCCAGCACTTCCCGCAAAGGTTCGACATCGGTCAATTGCAGCGCCTCGGCCCATTGCTGGTTGATCCCTTGGGCAGCCGAGTCGTAAGCGGTATGAAAGCTGGCCACCGACACGCCGGCGTTCATCAGTCGCCACAGCAGTCGACCAGGAGTGTGATCCGTCGTCAGGCGTGTCTGAGGACGAAACGGGAGCGGATGATGAGTGACGACCAGCTGGACTTTTCGCTGGATGGCCTCCGCGACCGTCTGATCGGTCAGCGTCAGGCACGTCATGATCCGCTTGACCAGCACATCGCGATCGCCGACCAGCAGGCCGACATTGTCCCAGTCCTCGGCCAATACCACGGGCGCCAATCGTTCCAGAAACTGCAACACATCACCAATTCGCATCGGCCCGCCTTCCTGTGAATTTGAATGCCAGACTGCGCCTTCAGTTTACTCGATCTCGGACAGGTCGTAGCCCACACCCCCCGTTCTCTCGGTAGACGTACCCGCTAGATGGTCATCCGCGGGCGTTTGAGGCCGGTCGACGGGCATACCACCCCATTGTCGGTGATTGGCCTGTGCTAGAATGCCACTATTCGTCACGTCGTCCGGCGGCCTTATACCTTAGCGAGCTTGAACATTGAGTCTGCTGAAGATTGGCGTCCAGCTGTCGAGTTTCCGTCAGCCTTTCCGGAAGAGCCTGGAACTGGCGGCGCGAACGGGCGCCAGCGGAGTGGAGATTGACCTCCGGCGGGACGTCGATATCCGCCAGATGAGTGATTCGGCTGTGCGTCAGATCCGCAAATGGATTGACGACTTCAATCTGCGGGTCGCCGCCGTCCGCTTCCGCACCCGCCGCGGTTACCACCATCCGGACGACCTCGAACAGCGACTGCAGGCGACGCGGGACATGATGGTCCTGGCGTATCGCCTGGGAACTCCCACACTGATCAATCAAATCGGCACGGTCCCCGGCACGCCCGATGACTCATCGTGGCAGCTACTGGTGGAATCGCTCAGCGAGCTGGGGCGGTTCGGCCAGCGAGCGGGAACGATGCTGACGGCTGAGACAGGGAGCGAAGACGGTGCGGCCCTGCTGAAGCTGATTGAAGCGATTCCGGAAGGCTGCCTGCCGGTCGCCTTCAATCCGGGCAACCTGCTGGTGCAGGGCTTCAGCCCACATGACGCACTGCAGGTGCTGGCACCGTACATTACCTATGTCAGCGCCCGCGATGCGACTCGCGATCTGGCTCGTGGACGTGGCATAGAAGTCCCACTGGGCCGAGGATCGGTCGACTTCGCGGAAATCCTGGGGACGCTCCATGAACATCAGTTCCGGGGCTACGTGACCGTCGACCGCGATGGCCTGGACGGACCTCCAGCCGAAGTCGCCGCCGGCGTACAATACCTGCGAGCCCTGATGCTGGCCTGACCGGCCTCCAGCCAACAGAGACGAACGAATCCCGGGAAAATCGGAACAAAGGAGAATCGATCATGTGTGCATGTGAGAGAAAGTGGTGGTCGCTTCGCGGCCGATCGCTGGCCGCCGCATGGCTGGTAACCGCGATCGGCCTGAGTCTGGCCACGCCTGCTATCGCTCAGACTCCGCGTCCGGCCGCCGTTGACGATGCAGTGGCCAAGCAGCCCGAGACAGCTCAGCGTGACGCCGATGACAAAGCGGCAATCGCTCGGCGCGAAGCATGGCTGACGAAAAGACTCTCAGGCTGTCAGCTGATCGGCAAATTCTCGATTCCCGGCCACGACGACAAACTTCGCGAAGAACGCTACGTGATCGACAAAGTGGAAAAGCTGCCGGATGGAAACCTGTGGCTATTTCAGTGCCAGATCAAGTACGGTGATCATGACGTTAAGGTGCCGCTCCCCTTACCCGTCCTGTGGGCCGGAGACACGCCGGTCATCACGCTCGATCAACTGACAATTCCCGGCCTGGGGACCTTCGATGCGCGCGTCCTGATCCACGGCGACAAGTACGTCGGCACGTGGACTCATGGCGACGTCGGCGGCCACATGTTCGGCAGTATTGAACCGCTCGAACCGGCTGAGAAACCAGCTGAGAAGCCGGCCGACAAACCGGCTGACACTTCCAGCAAGTAACGATCGGCTGCCGCAGGAAATGATACTGCGGCGTGATGTTACTGCGGCGTGATGATACCGAGTGAAAGACGATTGAGCTTTAGCCGTTCATGTTCGAGCTGCCGATCCAGACTGACCGTCCGCGTGTGGAGGAGCTCTTCCGCCCGTATCGCCAGACGATTGGGAACGACTTCGACGGCTACCGCAATCATGTTTATCGGGCGATCACGTTCGCCATGCATTTTTTGGGACAAGCGGCCGAATGGGAGCCGCTGGTTGAGACGGCCTTTGTGTACCACGACATTGGATTGTGGACCGACCGGGAACTGGCCTATCTGGAGCCCTCGGAGGCTCGGGCACTGGCCGACAATCAACGTTACGGTTGGGGGCTCGACCCGGACGCGTTGCGCGGGGCCATCCACTGGCACCACAAGCTGTTTGCTTACCGGGGCCCTCACCGGGAAGTGATTGAAGCCTGTCGCAAGGCCGACTGGATCGATGCCACTCAGGGGCTGTTGCGCAAGGGGATCGCCCGATCGGACATCGCTCGAGTCGAGGCCGCCTTCCCCAACTGCGGTTTCCACCGCGCGCTGCTGCGGCTGGCTAAAGACTACAGCGGATCAACCCTGCTCGGCGGCATCCGCGTCGTGCGGGGCATAATGAAGTTTTGAATGGTCTCGGTCGGGAACGCCGAGAATTCGATCGGGACAACGGCTGTCTCTGGTCAACTCAACAAGGACAAGTTCCCATATGCATCACTCACTGCGGCGGTTCCTGACTATCGTACTGGGAGCGACGGGGCTCGCCTGTCTCTTGGGGATTGCGGTCGATCTGGTCACGGCGCATGTGGCCGTGGAGTACTTCACGGTGCATCACCCGCATATTGTCGACTCTGAGAGCCCCTGGGTGATGGCGCTTGTGTGGGGGATTGGCGCTTCGTGGTGGTTCGGTGCCGTCGCCGGCCTGATCGTTGCGACCATCAATCACCGCCGCCAGGAACCGATCGAGCCGGGGCGAATTCTGAAGTGGTCGGCCATATCCTGCGTCATCCTTTGGATGGTGATGATGGGTATCCTGGTAGGAGTGCTGGCGCTGGCCAACACCATTCCGGTCGAGATCCGAAGGCCCACCTTCGATTTCGATCGTCGCATCATGGCCGTGGCCATGGCTCATCAGTTTGAGTACTTGTTGGGAGCAATTGCCTTGGCAATCGTTGCCATCATCACTTGGCGGTCGGGGCTCCAGTCCCGCTCAATCAAGAAATCCTAACGAGGTCGCACCTACCTCCAACGAGGTCGCACCTACCTCCGCTGAATGCTAGCAGGCAGCGGGGCCGCCGAGGTCGCGTCCAGATTTCGGTGAGCACAATTTGCGCAGGACGCCGGCAGTCCGCTCAGCGGACGAGCGTAACTTTGCCCTGGATAGCAACTTACGCCGCTCGCCTAGCGAACTCCCCGACGTCGCTCCGGCCTCTTGCACCAGACCCAGCTTGCCCGGCTTACCTGGCACAAGGCGCAACCCAGCCGCGAACACACGGCCGCAAGCATGCTAGCAGCGTGCGGGAGGTACGTGCGACCTCCGTGGAGGTAGGTGCGACCTCCGTGTGCTAGCAAGGGGCGGAGGTAGGAGCGACCTCCGCGAGGGTGGACCAGATGGAGGCGGCGGCGAGGGCGGCCGTTTCGACGCGGAGGATGCGGGGGCCGAGCCCGACAGGTTGCCAGCCGGCCTGGCCGATCTGATCGAGCTCGGTGGCCGTCCAGCCCCCTTCGGGGCCGATCAGCAGGCAGCCGCCCGGCACCCCGGCGCTCAGCTGCTCGCGCATAGCAGCGGCACAGCCGACCGTGGCCGACGGATCGGCGATCCAGCGTGCCCAAGGGGAGTTGCCGGCGGGGGCCGCTACGGGGGTCAGCAGCTGCGATGGCTGGCCGACGTCCAGCGGCAAGCCGATCGCCATCAGCCGATTGCGACCACATTGCTTACTGGCTTCGATCACGTAGCGTTCGAGCCGCTGTTGAGTCTTGTCGCCGGGCTCGGCCACGGTGCGGGTCGCGACCAGCGGCCGCAGTTCGGTGACTCCCAGCTCGACACACTTTTCGACCAGCCATCGCTGTCGATCTCCTTTGGGCAGCGCGACGACCAGCACCAGCGGCCGGCTGAGCTCGCGATTGACCGACCGGCGTGACAGCACGGTCAGGTCGATCGAGCGGCGATCGACCCGCTCGACCTGCGCCTGGTACTCAATTCCCTGGCCATCAAACAGCGTCACCGGTTGGCCCACGGCAACTCTCAGCACGTGCAGCAAATGGTGGGCTTCCGGACCGCTCAGCTCGTATCGATCTCCCATCGGCGGCTCGGGCACAAAGACGCGTGCATTCATCGTGATCTGCTAGCCCCGCTGGCGTCTGACTTTTTTTGTTGAAGTGAGTGTGCCGATTTTACCGAATTGGAAACTGCGCCGGGATCGGTCCGGAGGTGTGGTGGAAATTGCTAGCGAGGACCAACGATGTACCAGGAATATTGGGGATTCACTCGTCCCGCTTTCTCGACCGTTGGCGATCCGGGCTGGTACTATCTCAGCCCTACCCACGAGGAGGCCCAGGCGAGACTCGACTTTCTGGTTCACCAGCGGCGTCGGCTGGGGATCCTGGTCGGCCCGTCGGGCGTCGGGAAGTCCATGACGCTCGCCCATTTCGCTCATCGGCTCCGACGCCGTCCGGCGGAAACGGTGAGCTTGAGCATTCTGGGGATGGACTACGGCGAGTTCCTGTGGCGCCTGGCACAGAAGCTCGGTGCATCAACTCGCCATGCGGCTCATCCGGCCACCGCTTGGCAGGCGGTCCAGGATCGATTGACGGTGAATCATTTGCAGCATCTGGCCACCGTGTTGCTGCTGGATGACGCTGACCACGCTGACCACGACGTGCTGCGAGCCATCCAGCGGCTGGTGCAGTGTGAGGCGGGTCCGCAGTCGCAGCTGACCGTCGTGCTGAGCGTTTCGCAGGGCCGCGTCCCGTTGCTGGGATCACGGCTGCTGGAGTTGGCCGAACTGAAGATCGAGCTGGAGCTGTGGGATTTGTGGCAGACGACGGCCTTTTTGCAATGGAGCCTGGAGCAGGCGGGTCGGCGCGGCCCGGTCTTCAATGCGGCCGCGTTGCAGAGGATCCACGAGTTGGCCGAGGGTCAGCCGCGACGCGTCGTGCAGCTGGCCGAACTGGCTTTGCTGGCCGGGGCCGCTCAGAAGGTGGAACGGATCGACGATTCAGCGGTGTCGGCGACGGCCGAGCAGTTGGCGGTGGCTGCGGCCGGCCTGGATAATTGGGGCTGAACGGTTTGGGGCGGGGATCCCCCAAGCTGCTCTGGTGCGGGGCGAACACATCTCTAGAATAGGGCGTCGGGCAGGGCCTGCCTGTCCGTCATCGCTCAATTCCCCCCCCGACATGGGATCGACCATGAACCAGCCCGCCGTAACGCGCCCCCCGTTCCTGCCGCCGGCCGATTCGAGCCCGGCTCTGGAACTGAAGAATCCCCCGCTGGCCGCGCTACTGGCATGGCTCTGGCCGGGTGCCGGGCACATCTACCAGGCTCGGTACGGCAAGGGGATTCTGTTCATGGTCTGCATCCTGGGGACCTATTTTTTCGGGCTGGGTCTGGGGGATGGCCGAGTGGTCTATGCGGCGTTCAAGCGGCCCGATGTGCGTTGGCCGTTTCTGCTGCAAGCCGGTGTCGGCATTCCGGCTTTCCCGGCCGTCTACCAAGCGGCGCGGAACCGGCCTCGGTCGATCGACGAGAATCCACCGAAAATGGCTCCACCTCAGACCTCATTCGACCAGCTGTCGCAATGGCACAAGACGCTGGGACGCAACTTCGAGCTGGGGACGCTGTACACGATGATCGCCGGTTTGCTGAACATCCTGGCGGTGTTCGATGCCTACGGCGGTCCGGCTCATTTGGATCAAACGAATCGCGAGGACCAGCCACCGCCACAGGGCGAGCCAGCCAAGACGTGACGCGGCGTGACGCGAGATGATTTGTCGGGAAGTACCTGGCGCCATCTCCTACTGAGAGCCGCCCAGAGCCGACTGGCGGCGGACGATTAACGACGGACGAGAGCCATGACGACTATGATTCAGGCATTGCGAGGCAGGCCATGATAGGGCTGAGCGAATTGGGAATCATGCCGCTGTGGGCGATTCCCGTCTGGTACGCCCTGCCGCTGATCGTGGCGATCAGCCTGGTGCATGGAGCGACGCGTCACGAGATGATGCGGCCGATTCTGATCAGTGCCCTCAAATTTGGCGGTTGGGTGGTGGTCTTCATGATTGGTCTGTACATCGTTCTGCGACTTCTATCTCAAGCTTTGTGATCGATGGCCCAGTTCACTCACCACATTTTTGTCTGTGGCAATCGGCGCGACCCGAGCCATCCGCGGGGCTGCTGTGATCCGCAGGGTTGCGATGCGCTCCGAGCGGCCCTGAAGGCCGAGATCGCTCGACGCGGCCTGGAGGGCCAGGTGCGGGCGAATTCAGCCGGGTGCCTGGACCAGTGCGAGCTGGGCCCGGTGCTGGTGATCTATCCGCAGGGGATCTGGTACGGTGGCGTACAACCGGCGGACGCGAGCCGCATCATTGAGCAGACAATTCTGGGCGGACAGACGCTCCCCGATCTGCAGTTGGCGGACGACCAGCTGAACACCAAGCGGGCCCCCCGTCCGACCCCGCCATCGGCTGGCTAGTGGCCAAACCATCTTCCGCTTCAGGTGGCCTGCAGTGGGGTTTTGGAGCGTTCGGCGTTAGCCAATCTTTACCCCTGCATATCGCTGCCCGCAAAAACCTTGCGACCCTCCCGATGGGTATTAGAATCAGAAATGGAGCAGTCGGAGGGGACCGCACGACCGGGCTACCGAACGGGGCCGCTTGGAGAGGCAGCCGAACGGTGGGGCAGGCGTAGCCGGTTCAGAAATCTGAACGTCAACCGGGATCGCTCAGTGGGCGCGGTCAGAGCCGAATGGGGGCAGTCCCCCGGGCATGATTGCGGTTGGGCCGTGAGTCGATCCGGGTTTCTTCGCTTGCTCTGTGGCACGTTCGTCCATTGGCCGGCAGTTTACCGCGGGTGGTAGTGGGGAGTTTTCATGCGCCGACGATCAGTCAATTCGGACTCTGGCAGGAAGCAACGATTCGCAGGGGCTCGACAGGGACGATCGCGTCGTTCCGCATTTCGCTTCCGGCCATTGGAATCGTTGGAACCGCGTGCCATGCTCGCGGCCAACGTCATCATCTCTGAAATCGTCGCCACGAACAACGATTTGGTATTTGACGAGGATGGTGACACTCCGGATCTGATTGAGCTTTACAACAGTGGTCCGGACGACGTGAATCTGAACGGCTGGTACCTGACCGACAATGCTGCCTTATTGGACAAGTGGTCGTTCCCAGCGGTCACATTGCCGGCGAAGAATTCGATGCTGGTTTACGCATCGGGCAAGGACCGACGGGATCCGACGCAACCGCTGCACACCAGTTTTCAGCTGACATCAGCGGGCGAGTATCTGGCGTTGGCCCAGGACGCCGCAGGTGGCGGGCAGGTGGTGGTTTCGCAATTCCTGCCTTCTTATCCACAGTTACCGGACAATGTCAGCTATGGCGTGGTGCAGACGATCACCTCGCAGACGGTCGTGTCGCCGCAATCATCGCTCAAGTACAAGATCCCGACGGGGCAAGCGAACGAAACTGGGTGGAACCAGCTGGGATACAACGATGGCACTTGGACGACGGGGACCGGTGGTGTCGGCTATCAGCGGGCCGTGCCGGGCTTTACGGTCCGAGACGTTCGAAGCAGCACGACGATCAACAACATTGCTCAAGCGACGGCCCTCTTGGGCGGCCAGGGCTTGGTGAGTGAAAAGACGTCGATCACGTCGGTCGTCAACTTCATCGACAGCGAGGGGGGTGGCGGAGTCGGCAACTTTGCGAGTGACTTGGCGTTTCCGAACAACTCCGGAGCGGACGACAATGACTTCGTGATCCGCGCCACAGGCACGATCACGATCCCGGCGAGCGGCACATGGACATTTGGCACCAACAGTGACGACGGCCTGCAGCTGAAGGTCGGCGGAGTGATGGTGATCAACGACGATTCGCTCCATGCTCCGGAGAACCGATTCGGCACGATCAGCCTGACGGCGGGAACGTATCCGCTGGAGCTGGTGTTCTTTGAACGGGGTGGCGGTGCGGAAGTCGAACTGTTTGCGGCGGCCGGATCATTCGCTGCGTTCGGCAGTCAGTTCCGTCTGATTGGTGACGTGGCCAATGGCGGCCTGCCTGTCGAAACGCCCGTCCTGGGAACGGGAGTGACAGCCGGGTTTTCGGGGCTGATCGGCGCCAACGTCGAATCGGTGATGTACAACAAGTCGGCAGACATCTACGTCCGCGTCCCCTTCACGGTTGCCGACCCGCAATCGATTGACGATCTGACGCTCCGGGTGCAGTACGACGACGGCTTTGTGGCTTACCTGAATGGCGTCGAGATTGCTCGGCGCAATGCGCCCGCCTTGACTCCCGCCGGCACTCTGGCGCTGACCGACCGCGCCGAATCTCAAGCCCAGCTGCAGGTGAATATTGACTTGAGTCAGTATGAATCGCTGTTGCAGGCCGGCAACAACCTGCTGGCCATCCATGCGATGAACGACGCGATGGCGAGCGATGAGTTCCTGATTCGAGCTGAACTGGCTGAGTTGACGGTAACCAACGGCGCCTTGAAGTTCTTCCCCACACCGACTCCGGGCACATTCAATACCACGTCGACCGTGGACGGTTATCTGCTGGACGAAATCACGTTAAGCCATCCGCACGGCTTCTATTCCAACAGCTTCAATCTGGCCATCGCCGCGGAAACGGCCGGCACAACGATTCGCTACACCATTGACGGCAGTGAACCGACCGACACGAACGGCATTGTCTATTCCACTCCAGTCGCCATTAACAAGACGACGACGCTGCGAGCCCGCGCCTTCAAGGCTGGCCAAGCCCCTTCGAACGTGGAGACAGCGACCTATATCTTCCTGGCGGAAGTACTGCAGCAATCGCCGACCGGCACGGCTCCCGCTGGTTGGCCCGTGTCCACCAACATCAATGGCCAGATCCTGAACTACGGGATGGACCCGGACATCGTCAACAACGCAACGTGGGGACCGCAGATGATCACCGCGTTGACTCAGATCCCGACGATGTCGTTGGTGATGGATGTCGACGACCTGCTCGATCCCGACACCGGCATTTACACTCACGCCAATAATCGCGGGCAAGCCTGGGAACGAGCCGGATCGCTGGAACTGATCAATCCCGACGGCTCGACAGGTTTCCAGTCGAACACGGGGGTGCGTATCCGGGGTGGCTACAGCCGCAGTGGCGACAACCCCAAGCACGCGTTCCGGTTCTTCTTCCGCAGCGAGTACGGTGCGGACAAGCTGAATTATCCACTCTTTGGCGACGAAGGCATCGACGAGTTCGACGGCTTCGACCTGCGCACCACACAGAACTACTCATGGTCGTTCGGCGGCGACGCGACCAACACGTTCCTCCGTGACGTATTCGCCCGCGACGTACAGCGTGAGATGGAACAGCCGTATACGCGCAGCCGATACTATCACCTCTACATCAACGGCCAGTACTGGGGTTTGTATCAGACTCAGGAGCGTTCTGAAGCAGATTACGCGGCCAGCTATTTTGGCGGATCGCCGGAAGATTATGACGTCGTCAAATCGGCCGGCAATGCCGGTGGTTACCAGAACGAAGCCACGGACGGCAACATGGACTCGTACCAGCGGCTGGCGAATTACTTCTATCAGCCTGGAGGGCTGAGCGACGCGAACTCCGCTGACTTCTGGAAAGCTCAGGGTAAGAATCCCGACGGCAGTCGCAACACGGCTTACGAACGGCTGCTGGACGTCGAAAACCTGATGGACTACATGATCAGCACGTATTACCAGGGCGATCGAGACGCCCCGGTGACTCGGTTCGTGCCGGAACGTGTCAACAATTACTTCGGCGTCTTCAATCGCGAGAACCCGGACGGCTTCAAGTTCTTCGACCACGATTCCGAACACACGCTCGATAAGGGTGAGACGAATCTGGTTGCGCAGATTACCAGCTCGGGAAGCGACTTCGTCTACTTCAACCCACTGTGGATGCACGAACAACTGGCGGCCTCCAATTCCCAGTACCGCATGATGTGGGCTGATCGCGTCTACAGCCGGCTCTTCAACGATGGCCCCCTGACGCCGGAAAACGCCCGCGCGCTGCTGGAGAGCCGAGCCGCCGAGATCAACATGGCGATTATCGCCGAGTCGGCTCGTTGGGGTGACTCGAAACGCGAGCCGGCGCTGACCAAAACCGACTGGCAGAATGCGGTCAACACCGTCCTGAGCTTCGTCAGCAATCGCAATGCGGTATTGCTGAGTCAATTGCGAGCACAGGGCTGGTACCCGAGCATCGATCCGCCGCAGTTCGCCGTCAACGGATCGCCTCAGCATGGAGGCGATGTGGGGAACAATTCGCAACTGACACTCTTCTCCGAAGGGATGGTCGTCAACTCAGTCCTCCTCCCCGCCGGCTCGACATGGAAGTACATTGATAACGGCGTTGATCAAGGAACGGCCTGGCGCCAAACGGGCTTTGCCGACGGCAGCTGGAAGTCGGGACCAGCCGAGCTGGGTTATGGCGACGGTGACGAAACGACCACCGTCCTCTACGGTCCTGACGGCAACAACAAGTACATCACGACTTATTTTCGCAAGTCGTTTAATGTGACAGGGCTGGCCAACTATCAGCAGATCACGCTGCGTCTGAAACGGGACGACGGCGCCATCGTCTACCTCAATGGCAAAGAAGTCGTCCGCTCGAACATGCCGGCTGATCCGATCAGCTACAGCACTCTGGCCAGCAGTTCGGTGGAGGACAACAACTTTTTCGATTTTGTAATCAACAAGTCCGACCTGGTGGAAGGGACCAATCTGCTGGCCGTCGAAGTGCACCAGAGCAGTGGCGGCAGCAGCGATATCAGCTTTGACCTCGAACTGCTCGGCGGCGTCTTCCAGGCTCCGGCGGGAACGGCCTACTACACGCTCGATGGCAGCGATCCCATGCTGAGCAACGGGACGGTCAGCCCCAATGCGCTGGTCTATTCGCAGCCCATCAACTTGAATCAGCCCGTCACCGTCAACGCTCGGCTACGGCAGAACAACAACTGGAGCGCACTGAATTCAGCTCGTTTCGTCACTCCGACCGTGCCACCGTCGTCGGCCAATTTGAAGATCACCGAGATCAACTACAATCCCCACAATGCGCTGACTCAGTTCGGGGATTTGAACGTCGACAATGACGAATTCGAATACGTCGAAGTCACCAACGTCTCTTCGTCCTACGTCGACCTGACGGGTGTGCGGTTCGCGGAAACCAACGTTGCCGGCGATCTGCAGGGGATGACCTTCACCTTCGCTCCGCAGACGCTTGGCCCCAATCAGCGTCTGGTCGTCGTCAGCAATCGGCTCGCCTTCCAATCGCGATACGGCACATCGGTCGTCATTGCCGCCGGCGATGATGGGCTGCAGGGACCGGCTGGAGAGTTCGGCGGGCAGTTGAGCAACAGTGGCGAAACCGTGCGCCTGGTGGACGCTTTCGGGGCCACGATTCAGCAGATTGCCTACGATGACAACGCTAATTGGCCAGGGCGAGCTGACGGCAACGGCAGCTCGCTGCAGATCGTCGACGCGAATGCCGACCCCAACCTCTTCTCGAATTGGCGGAATAGCGTCGAGTATGGCGGCTCGCCCGGCGCCACCGGCGTGGACGCCGCCCCGACTGTCGCCATCAACGAAGTCCTGGCACACACCGATCTGCCTCAACTCGACTCGATCGAACTGGTCAACACGACCAATGCGACGATCAACATGAGCCGCTGGTATGTCAGCGACTCGAATACCAACTATTTCAAATATCAGTTTGCGGCCAATACGCAACTCGCCGCCGGCGCTTATCGAGTGCTGAACGAGAACGATTTCAACCCCGGAGGCGGTCTCAATCCGAACGACTTCTCGCTCTCCAGTACCGGCGATGACGTCTGGTTGTTGTCCGCCGATCCGACGACGGGCCGGCCACTACGCTTCGTCGATCGGGTCACTTTCGACGCCACATTCAATGGCGTCTCGATCGGAAGACTACCGAACGGCACCGGTGACGATCTGCTCGTCCCCCTGGCTCAAACCAGCCTGGGGCAGGCCAATACCGCTCATCGTGTCAACAGCGTGGTGATCAGCGAAATCCAATACAACCCCAGCGTGGCCCAAGGGACGCAGCAGGAGTTCGTCGAAATCTATAACCGAACCGACAATCCGGTCGACATCAGCAATTGGCAGTTGCGGGGAGGTGTCGATTTCGACCTGCCGAACGCCACAATCCTGCCGGCTCATCAAGCGGCGGTCATCGTCAGCTTTGATCCGCTCAACGCCGCAGCCGCCACCGCCTTCCGCACGGCTTACGGCATCAGCAACTCCGTCCCGCTGTTCGGACCTTGGGAGATCGGCGATGCTCTGGACAACGGTGGCGAAAACCTGCTGTTGAAACAACCCGACACGCCGCCGGCCGGCGAAACTCAGATTCCCTACGTACTGGTCGACGTAGCGACCTATGACGACGACCTCCCGTGGCCTGCCGCCGCCGATGGACTAGGTAGCTCGCTGAACCGCAAGAATCCGGCCGATTTCGGACGCCCAGAAACATCTTGGGTCGCCTCCGTTCCGACTCCCGGTTTGTACCTCGAATCCGTCCCCGCTATCGACCTGCAAGTACTGACCAACGGGTTTGAAGCCCCCAATCTGCTCACTGGCAGCCAGGTCAATTGGACGTATCAAGTGGCCAATGTCGGCAACGTCACGCTGACCAATTTGCAGGTGACTGACAACAAAGGCGTGTTGCCGACGTTCGCCTCATTTGTCAACGGTGATTCGGACAATCAGTTCGAACCGGGCGAAGTGTGGTTGTATCAAGCCAGTGGCGTGGCGGCTGCCGGCAACTATTCCAATATCGGTACTGCCACTGCCTCTTACACCGACAACTTGAATCAGCAACACACGGCCAGCGACACCGACGGCAGCAGCTACTTCGGGGCCGGTCCGTCACTCGATCTGACTGTGCTGACCAACGGCTCAGACGGACCCAACATCCTGACCGGCAACAACGTCACCTGGAGCTATCAGGTCACCAATACTGGCAATGTCACGCTGACTGGCCTGCAGGTGACAGACAACAAGGGCGTCGTGCCGACGTTTGCTTCGGTCGTCACCGGTGACGGCGATAGTCAGTTCGAGCCGGGTGAAGTCTGGCTGTACCAGGCCAGTGGACTGGCGGCGGCCGGCAGTTATGCGAACACCGGCACCGCCAACGCGTCGTACACTGATTCGCTCGGAGCACAACGATCGGCCAGCGACACCGATGGCAGCAGCTACTTCGGAGCCGGTCCGTCACTCGATCTGACCGTGCTGACCAACGGCTCCGACGGACCCAACATCCTGACCGGCAATAACGTCACCTGGAACTATCAGGTCACCAACACCGGCAATGTCACGCTGACTGGCCTGCAAGTGACAGACAACAAGGGTGTGGTGCCGTCGTTCGCCTCGGTGGTCACCGGTGAC
This sequence comes from Pirellulales bacterium, assembly GCA_046349895.1. Taxonomy (GTDB): domain Bacteria; phylum Planctomycetota; class Planctomycetia; order Pirellulales; family Pirellulaceae; genus JAXMBJ01. Next base: position 1,474,998 of record JAXMBJ010000006.1, read on the forward strand.
GGCGATAGTTCGTTCGAACCGGGTGAAGTCTGGCTGTACCAAGCCAGTGGACTGGCGGCGGCCGGCAGTTATGCGAACACCGGTACGGCCACCGCGTCGTACACTGATTCGCTCGGCGCCCAGCGATCGGCCAGCGACACCGACGGCAGCAGCTACTTCGGGGCCGGTCCGACGCTCGATCTGACCGTGCTGACTAACGGCTCCGACGGACCCAACATCCTGACCGGCAATAACGTCACCTGGACCTACCAGGTCACCAACACCGGCAATGTCACGCTGACTGGCCTGCAGGTGACAGACAACAAGGGTGTGGTGCCGTCGTTTGCTTCGGTCGTCACCGGCGACGGCGATAGTCAGTTCGAGCCGGGTGAAGTCTGGCTGTACCAAGCCAGCGGTCTGGCCGCGGCCGGCAGTTACTCGAACACGGGCACCGCCACCGCGTCGTACACTGATTCGCTCGGCGCCCAGCGATCGGCCAGCGACACCGATGGCAGCAGCTACTTCGGAGCGGGCCCGTCACTCGATCTGACCGTGCTGACCAACGGCTCAGACGGACCCAACATCCTGACCGGCAACAACGTCACCTGGACCTACCAGGTCACCAACACCGGCAATGTCACGCTGACTGGCCTGCAGGTGACAGACAACAAGAGTGTGGTGCCGTCGTTTGCGTCGGTCGTCGCCGGTGACGGCGATAGTCAGTTCGAGCCGGGTGAAGTGTGGCTGTACCAGGCCAGCGGTCTGGCGGCGGCCGGCAGTTATGCGAACACCGGCACCGCCACCGCGTCGTTCACCGATTCGCTTGGTGCTCAGCGGTCGGCCAGCGACACCGACGGCAGCAGCTACTTCGGAGCAGGCCCGGCGCTCGACCTCACCGTGCTGACCAATGGCTCGGATGGTTCCAATATTCTGACTGGGAGTCCAGTCACTTGGACTTACCAGGTGACCAACACCGGCAATGTCACGTTGAATGGCCTGCTGGTGACAGACAACAAGGGTGTGGTGCCGTCGTTTGCGTCGGTCGTCACCGGTGACGGCGACAGTCAGTTCGAACCGGGTGAAGTGTGGCTGTATCAGGCCAATGGCCTGGCGGCAGCCGGTAGCTACTCGAACACCGGCACGGCTACCGCATCGTACACCGATTCGCTCGGTGCTCAGCGGTCGGCCAGCGACACCGACGGCAGCAGTTACTTTGGTGGCAGCGCCGCGATGGATCTTGTCGTACTGACCAGTGGTTCCGACGGTCCAAGTATTCTCGTCGGGAACAACGTTACGTGGACTTACCAAGTGACGAATGTCGGCAATGTCACGTTGACCGGCCTGCAGGTGACGGACAGCAAGGGCGTGGTACCGACGTTCGCTTCGGTCGTCACCGGCGATGCTGACAGCCAATTCGAACCGGGCGAGGTGTGGCTGTACCAAGCCAGCGGTTTGGCGGCGGCGGGCAGCTATGCGAACACAGGGACAGCCACCGCGTCGTACACTGATTCACAGAGTCAGCAACAGTCGGCCAGCGACACCGACGGCAGCAGCTACTTCGGCGCGAATCCGAACCTGGATATCGCGGTCTCGGCCAACGGCGGCGACGGACTCTCGGTGGCCGTAGGCAACCAGGTCACCTGGGACTATCAGGTAGCGAATAGCGGCAACGTGACGCTGTCGCAACTGGTCATCGGCGACAGTTCCGGAAAGGTACCGGTATTCAAGCAAGTGGTGACCGGGGACGCTGATGGCCAGTTTGAACCCGGCGAGGTGTGGCTGTACGGCGCTACATCGGTAGCGGTGGCGGGCGTGCAGAACACCACCGGTACTGCGAACGCTTCCTACACGGACACCTTGCTGCAAACTCGTCAGGTCACAGACTCGGACGGCACCAGCTATGTCGGTGTGATCCAGACTCCGGGTGACATTGACAACGACGGAGCGGTGACGGTGGACGATCTCGACGCATTGACTCGGGCGATCTGGCAGCAGACGACCAAGCCGGAATGGGATCTGAATGGAGACAGCAAGGTCGATTTGCTGGATCGCGCGTTCATGGTCGACAATCTGCTGCAATTGACACCGGGCGACATCAATGACGACGTTGATGTCGACAGCGACGACCTGCTGAATTTCCTGGCGGGCTGGACAGGTGTTCAAGCGCCGGGCGAGGGGACGGCAGGGTGGCGGGACGGCGACTGGGATGGCGACATGGACGTCGACTCAAAGGACCTGCTCGAACTCCTGGCCAACTGGACGGGCAACTTGGGAGCTATGGCTCAACCGACGAAGAAGTCGCCGTTTGGCATGCTGTAGGCCCAGCTGAGTTTCGGGCGAACCGTTTGCGAATCAGAGTCCAGCGGATCGCCAGCCCATCGATCGGCGTTTTGGCGGACTTCCGAGGCGATCAATGCGGCCTTGAGGAACCGACGGCGAGAAGCTGGATTGACCAAAGCCTCGCCAGACGTGCCGTCGACCAGGGCGGTGATGGCCAACTGATTTCTGGTCAGCGTACCAGTCTTGTCAGTGCAGATCCCATGGACCGCTCCCAGCGTTTCGACACTCTCCAGACTCTTGACCAGCACCTGCTTTCGCGCCATACGGAGACTGGCCATGGAAAGCGCGAGGGTGAGTGTGGGAAGCAATCCCTCTGGCACATTGGCGACGATAATGTCGACGCTGGACGCTCAATCTGTCGAGCAGTGATTCGCGAGTGGGAGCGGTTGTGAGGGGCTGCGAGCGGGATTCGCCAGTCAGCGGAGCGTTATTCACCGGCAATCCTTTGGCCGCAATCATACGCAGATCGGCCGGCACTCGATCTCCTTCAGTCAGGATCACCACATCACCTGGGACGAGTTGCTCGGCAAGCATTCGCTGCTCAGCTCCTCCATCGCCCGCTCCGCCCCCAATTCCTGGGCCCAGGCGAAGAGTGAATTGAGCAGCGAGACGACCAGCAACAGGCTGAACAAATTCAAAAAAAGGCTTGGCAAGCTGACGGACCCACCGCCACGACGAGGGTCGCGACAGGACGTTGGCCCCAAACTTTGTGAACCGCTCGGACGCCTCGCTGGCGGTCAGCCCGGCGGTGGGAGTTCCCAGCCCGGAAAATTCATCCGCCGATGGACAAATAGAAGTTGCTAGCGGGCCGCGACTCGGGTATGACAGTGTTTTCGACGACATCTTCATACCAAAACCGAGGTCCCGCCAGCATGACAGAGTGTATCGCAGCGACCGTCGATTTCACACCGCTGGGACGGCGGCAAGTCGTGGCCGATTTCCTGGGAGGTCGGCTGACCTCGGATGCGGGTGCCTTGTTGTTGCGGGATCCTCGCTACACCATTCACGACCAGCGTGCCATGCTGGCCCAGCGGGTAATCTCGCTGGCTCTGGGCTATGAAGATCTCAACGATCAGCAGACCATGCGTACGGACCCGGCGCTTGCAGACCGTGTCCACGGCAATCAGGAGAAACGGTTCTTTCATGGCTATTACCAGAGCTACTGCTTTTTGCCCTTGTACGTCTTCTGCGGTGATCAATTGTTGTGTGCTGATCTGCGGCCGAGCAATATTGACGGTGCCAAGCATTCCCGCGCCATCACTAAACTGCTTGTCACTGCTATTCGGAACCGCTGGCCCGAGGTGAAGATTACCCTCCGCGCTGACAGCGGGTTCTGCCGTTGGCGATTGATGCGATGGTGCGACAAACACGACGTCTCGTACATTCTGAGGGTGGCCGGCAACAAGATCCTGGAGCGACGCGTGTTGATGAAAGCCGAACGACTCCCGGCCGGGCCGAATACACGCTTCGTGGTCACCAATCTCTCGGGAACGCCCCAGTCGTTGTACGACGATGTGTACGTGCAGCGTGGTGAGATGGAGAATCGAATTAAAGAGCAGCAACTGATGCTGTTCGCTGACCGGACGAGCTGCCAGGACCTCTTTCGGCGCGTGGTCGCCTCGCTGATCGACGCTCCGCCAGTTCAGCCCGTTCCCGGCTAGCCGCGAGCAACTCGAAGCTCGCCGGACCCGTGGGGGAAAGGGGGCGGTCTGCGCACCCGACGGCAAAAGCCTGCCGCCCCACCCTCAACTCGCCCGATCGCCCCCCTATAGGGCTGTCCGTGATCATAAGTCCATCGGCGGATGAATTTTCCGGGCCAGCCGCCGAAGTGCCTCGTCGACGGTTGTCTGGTGAATGTGCCGATCAGTCTCGGTCACGCAAACGTCCATGGCGTGCTCCCACGTACGGCGGCAAGCCTTCACACCGTCTGGCCGGGATTCCACTCGCCCGCAACCCACCCTGTCTACCCAGATCCTCAGCCATACCGCTCGATCCGGCAACCACGAACCAGCTCCACAGAGGGGTTCCCGGCGTTTGGCCGGGGCCAGGTTTCGCGGTCAGCGCTTGCCTTTCGATTTGCGGTGTCTATCTTTATGGTCAGTTGTCGGCCGCAGGAGGCTGCCATTCGGCAGTCGGTGTCAAAGGATCTGGAGGGATAGAAAACATGAAGAAGATGTGGACTTTGGCGAGCGTCGTGCTGTTGTTTTCGTTTGCCTTCGCCGCGGTAGCTGCCGAATTGCAGTCGGGGCTGAAGGTAGGCGACGAAGTGGGTGCCTTCGAGGTGACCGACGTGACGGGCCCGAACAAGGGCAAGTCGCTCTGTTACCGATGCAGCTACGGCTCGCGACCGGTGGTTGGCCTGTTCACTCGTCAGGTCGACGAGAAGCTGGCCAAGCTGGTAAAGGAGCTGGACGGAGTGGTTGCTGAGAACAGCGGCAAGAAGATGGCCGGTTTCGTGATTGTGATGGCCGAAGACGCTGCCAAGCTGACACCGCAGCTGGAAGAGCTCGCCAAGAAGCACGACATCAAGAACATCCCGCTGACGATTTACAACGGCAAGAACGGCCCGGAAGACTATAAGCTGTCGCCGGATGCTAACTTGACCGTATTGATGTGGAACAAGGGCGAAGTGAAATCGAACACGGCGCTCGATAAGGACGGTCTGAACGACAAGGCCATTGAGTCGATCGTGGCCGATACGGCCGTGCTGCTGAAGTAACCATTCAGCACTCGCCGAACTGTATTCTCTACCCGGTCCGTGCTCGGCGATGTTCGAGCACGGACCGTGTTGTTTGGCACGAAGGCGGTCGATCATCGCCGACACGTCTCAGGTTCCATTCCGCAGGGCTCGGCATTCATGTACTGCACGCGTCGCACATGGCTTCGCCTGGTCTCCGCTTCGTCGCTGACCTGGGCTGGAATCGGCTGCAGCCGACAAAACCGGCAATCAGCACCAGCCACGTCAGCACCAGCCACGTCAGCACCAGCCACGTCAGCGCCCGCCAAGTCAGTGCCGGCGGCGGCCGCGGCGGCTGGAGGGTTGGTTGACGATCCGAATCAGCGTGTTGCGTCTCGTCTGATCGCTGCCGATTGGAATCAGGTTCAGCAGCACATTGGCACCTACGCTGGCCGCATCGTGGTGCTTGATCTTTGGAGCACCTACTGTCCGCCCTGTTTGAAGGAATTGCCCGGTCTGGCTCGCTTGAAGAAAGAATTTGGCGATGCGATCGCCTGCCTGACGTTGAACTGTGATTTCACGGGCGACGATCCGCTCGAATCGTTGCAGCCGCGGATCGCGAAGTACTTGCAGCAGACTGGCGTCGAGTCGCTGGACGCTCATTTGATCAGCACCGTCGCGGATCAGGACCTATACACTCAGCTGGGCATTGCTGCAATCCCGGTGGTCCGAGTCTTTGACCGGTCGGGAAAGATGGTCAAGCAGTTCGACAACGAACGTCAGGAGTATGCTCCGAACGGATTCTCGTACGCCGACCACATCGGGCCGCTGGTTGGGCAATTGATTCGCAGCAGCGGCTGAGGGGCCGGGGACTCATTACGCCCGTGCGACGATTGTCATTTCGCTGGACGTTGACTCGGACGATTCCGCCGACTGGGCCGATTGCGCGGGCGCCAGGTAAACCTTATCGATGGTGCTCTTCCCGGGCAGCGTTCCTGGAGACGTTCGAGGCCGATCGACTGGATCTCAGATTGGCGGCCGGCCGAAAACGAGGAAGCGGAACCATGGACGGTTATTCTGCTCACAGGGATGGCGGCCAGTCGCTAGTTGGTGAGCCTAATACGTGTCCAGATCCGGCATCTTGTTGGCGCTGCTGCTGACCCTAGCCAGTCTCCTGGCGATGGCGGAGTCGGAGTCTGTTGCGGCCGAGCCGGAGAGCCCGACTGGCCGCACGGCGTTTCGTCCGACAACGTCACGGGACACCGCTGTCCGGATCCCGGCTGGCACAACCGACCTGATGACCGAGGCTCGATCGCTGGAGCGTGCCGGTCATGCGGGCTGTGTCGACGTCTACTTTGCCGAGCTGCATCGGCGGTGGTGGCGAGCCCAGGAACTTGCCGGGACTTCCGATCGGTTCTCTGCTGCGCAGGCCGCCTACAACGAATGCCTGCAGGATCTGTTGCGTACGGGGATTGAACATCAGCGGCTCGACGCTTCGCAAGGGCTGAAGGTAAGAGCTGGTGGGCAATGGACGATCGTACCGGTGGCTCATTACGGATTCGTCTGGACTCCGGCCGATTTCCAGCAGCTGACGTTTCGGGACCGGAACCAAAAGACGAGTATCCGGCGTTACTATGCGGCTGATGGCTGGGGAGTACCGCTGGTCGTCCAACGGCAGATCCGGCCGACGGATCCGATTGAGCAGGAGTTCTACTCCAAGAGCTCTTTCTTTGGAGCCACGGCCATCCTGAAGTTCGCCAGCTCCAGTGCGGACGGTCATAGCTCCGAATCACTCCCCATGGTGTTGGAGTTCCACGATCCGCTGCGCAGCCGCACCAGCGGCGAGGCTCCGGATTCTCTGCGTCTGGCGACGGACCTGACGGCTCCGCTGGCGGAGATCCTGGATCGGACGGAGCGAACTTACTTTGCCGGTTTCGTCACTCCCGGTGAGGAATCAGCGGCGCCGCGGCTGATGTTTCTGGAACCCTATCAGCCCGGGAAAGTCCCGGTGGTGCTGATCCACGGCTTGTTTTCCGATCCGCAGAGCTGGGCTGACATGATCAATGACCTGCGGGCCACACCCGGGTTTGTCGATCACTTTCAGTTGTGGGAGTTCCGATATCCGACCGGATCCGGATTTCTGGCCGGCGCTACGGCTCTGCGGCGGGAGCTGCACCGAGTCGTCACTCAACTCGACCCTCACCAACAAGACCCTCAGTTGCAGCAGCTCGTGCTGATCGGCCACAGCATGGGCGGCTTGATGGCCAAGTTGCAGGTTACCTATTCGGGCGAGAAGATCTGGCAGCAAGTGGCCACGCGTCCGATCGAAGAGATTCAAGCCAGTGAGGCCGTGCGTATGAGACTCACTCAAGCCACGTACTTCGATCCTTCGCCCAACGTAACACGGGTCATCTTCATTGCCACGCCGCATCGAGGTTCGGGGATCGCGACCTCGGTGGTGGGCGGGTGTGCCGATCTGCTGGTCCGGACCGCCGATCGAGATCGCATGATGCACGAACAGCTGATTCGTCATAATCCGGGTGCATTTCGGCCGGCAGTCGAGCGGCGATTTCCCACCAGCGTCGACCTGTTGGCTCCCGATTCCCCGCTGCTCACCACCATGCAGAAGTTGCAGATATCCGAGCAGGTGACGTTGCACAACATCATCGGCGACATCAGTTCCATTCCCTTTGAGGAGCCGACTGACGGAATCGTCACCGTACGCAGTGCCGAACATCCTCGGTGTGAGAGCACCTTGTTGCTGGAGGAATCGCACACCTGGATCCACCGCGAAAAGAAGGCGTCAGACGAGGTCTGGCGAATTCTCCAGCTCCATCTTCAGCAGGGGCGACCGGTCCTGACTCAAGCCCGCGACGTGGACCCCAATTAGCCCACCAACATGGCTTCCAGTGTCAGGCCGGGCCCGAAGGCCATCAACACCGTAGGGGCCACATCGCCCTGCTGGCAGAGTCGCTCGAGAATAAACAGTACGGTGGGCGACGACATGTTGCCAAACTCAGCGAGCACGGATCGTGACGGCGCCATCTGTGCCGGCGACAGTCCGAGCGCCGATTCGCAGGCGTCGAGTATCTTGGGCCCGCCCGGATGAATCGCCCAGGATCGAATATCCTCCAGAGTCAGCTGACCATCGGACAGCCATTCGGTGACCCACGGACGCAGGTGATCGTGCAGTACCACGGGGACCTGCGGCGAGAGCGTCATCGTGAAGCCATGGTCGCCGATGCGCCATGACATCAGCGATGCTGTTCCAGGGACAATGCGGGACGCTGTCTGGAGTAACTGCGGCAGCGCCTCGCTGTCATCGCTGGAACCGCGCAAGATGACCGCCGCCGCTCCGTCGGCAAACAGAGCGTTGGCAATGACTTCTTGCGGATCAAAGCCGTACTGATGATGCAGCGAGCAAAGTTCAACGGCGCAGACCAGCACCACCGATCGCGGATCGGCTTCGACGATGGCCTTGGCTACTCGCAAACCATTCAGAACTCCATGACAGCCCATAAAACCGACATGAGTTCGCTGGACCTGCGGAGCCAGTCCCAGGCCTTCTATCAACCGATAGTCGACTCCTGGGGCCGAGAATCCCGTGCACGAAACGGTGACCAGGTGAGTGATTTCATCGGCCACGGCGCCCGCTTGCCGTAGCGCTCGTCCCGACGCCATGATCGCCATTTCGCCCGCATGCTGCTCGTACTGACGCATGCGATCGGCCGTGCTCGGACCACCGTCGCCGGCACCGGCAGCCTGGTAGTAGAAGCTTTGTACCACGCGGTCGCCGTCTGTTACCGGCTGCAGGACGACACTGTACCGCTGATGGACGCCGCACCGCTCGTACATGTTCGCCATGTATCGGCGCGTTGCGTCATCTGAGCCGGTCAGGCTGGCGGCAATTTCGGCCGCGTCGGACTGGGCGATCGCTTGACCCGGAAGGGCCGTCCCCAGACCCGAGATGACGACTCTCGTCTTTCGCGACTTTCGCCGCACACGCACTCGTTGAGTCAATTCCTTCGACAAGCCCATCTCCTCTTTCTGCCGGTGCTTAACCGTCAAGCCACCTGTCCCCAGTTCGCCGACGGTAAGGCCGTGGAATTGATTCGCTTGACCAGCAGATCGGCCAAACCAGGACACCAGGCTAACGTCTGCAGACCCAGCCGGACGGCCCATGGAAAACGCATCCACCAGATCAGATGCCGACACACGTTCTGACGACCGATCCCCACAGTCAACCCGAGCCGTTCCCATTGTTCGGCTAAGGCATCATCCCAGTTAACGACGCCCTGTTGCACCAATGGCTGAACCGCACTGGCCGACTCCAGGGCCGTCGCAATCCCTTCGCCCGTAAATGGCTCGACGTAGCCGGCAGCGTCACCGACGAGGAACAAGCGTGGAGCCGCAGTGCGCGGCGATCGTCGAGTGAGGGTGCGAGTTCCTCGCCAATCGGCCGACCGCAGATCGGGTACAGCGACGCCGGCCTGGGCCAGAATCTGCCCCATCAACTCCACCGGCTCTCCTTCCCGACCAATCTGCGACGAATCAAGCGCTGCCGCGACATTCAGGCGTCCATCGGCCAGACGGACGATGCCCACGTACCCGGCTCGCGCCGCAGCCATGTAGATCACGCCCGATTCAAAATTGTGCGAGGCATCGTCGAACACGGCTCCCAAGCCGATCTTTGCCCCTTCCACGCAACAGGCAAACTCGGGCCACAGCTTCAGACTCGGGTGTCCCAAACCGTCGGCGACCACGACAACGCGCGCCGAATGCAGGGTACCCGGCTGGAGACTTCCGCGCGGCATGAGTCGCACTTGGCGGTAATCGACGGCCGGGCCGGGAACCACTTCGGCCACGGTTTCCGGCAGAAAGCTGGCACCACGTGAGACTGCGGCCTCGACGAGCATCTGATCGAACGTTTCTCGGGCCACCGCCACGCCACCCGGCAATTCCACTCGAGCGGAATATCCGGCGGCGTGCAACTGAAAGTGCCGTAACGAAACGGCCACATTGCCAGTTACAAGTTCGTCCAATCCGTGCCGCCGCAGAACCTTGACGGCCCGCCAGCTGACACACGCTCCGCAGACCTTGAATCGCGGGAACGCACTGCGATCGATCAGCAGCGTCGTCAGGCCCGCTTCGGCGGCAGTGGTGGCGGCCAGAGCGCCCGCGGGGCCAGCTCCGATCACCACCACATCCCAGACTCGGCTCGCATCGTTCAACGCGGCTTGCTCCAGGACAACAGGAATCGCCAAGGCCAGTGGGTGGTCACACTCGCATCCCGCAACCCAGCCTGATCGCTGAGCCGCCGGATCTCATCCAGCGAAAACGCCCCGGCCACTGACAGTGGTCCGTCGACGTGCACCACATGAGAACGCGTCAACAATCGGCAGCCGAGCCAGGCAGCCGTGTATCCCAGTGTGCAGCGCTGCAAGTCGTCGACCAGGACCAACCGCCCGGCAGCCTCGGACATGCGCCGCAGAGTCGCCGCGGCATCCGGTTCGGACAGATGATGCAGAAACAAAGAACACATCACGACATCGAAACCTGTCGGCAGGTCGCCGTGCAACACGTCAAGCTGCTGGAAGGCGACGTTGCCGTGTCCCACTCGAGCCGCATGGCAACGAGCAAAATCGACCGCCCTGTCGCTGATGTCGCACCCGGTGACCTCCAAAGGCAATCGGTTCTTCCAGCCCATCCCGGCCAGCCACACGGCTAAATCCCCGCCACCGCTGGCCAAATCGAGAACTCGCAACGGCCGATCAGAAATCTCCTCAGCCAATCGCCGCAAAGCGTTCCAGACCGGCCACCCAGCCCGACTGATCCAGTTCACTCGCCTCAGGCCGGTCAGCGCGCGATGGTGGTCGTCGGGGGGCAACGAGGGCTGGTCCATCAGCTCCGGCTGAAGACGGCGTGCCTCCAAACTGCGCGTAGTACTCATCCTGTTCCGTTTCCTTGCCATCACCGGCGGACCCAATTGTACCAATTCCTGGCCGACAGCAATGGGTACGGTCCCCCCAGGCGGGTCAAACCGGCCGAGATGGGTGGGCCTGCCACGATCCTCGCCGCGGTGTCGGCAAGAACGGATAACCGGGGACGCTACGACGATACTCGCCATAAGAATCCCCCAGGTAATGCTCCAACCGCTCGTCCTTCAGGTAGCTCCCCAGGAAGATATAGACCGTCCACACGGCGGTCAGCACCCCATGGTCAGACGACATCACCGGAGTGAACCAGATGAGCCCGAGAAAACTGAGGTACACCGGATGGCGAAACCACCGGTAAGCGCCGCGGGGGACGAAATCACGACGAGGCAGCTTTTCGCCCCGCAGCCAGTGCAGCCAGGGAGTCAACCCTGTCTGATATCCCAACCCGGTCAGATGCAGGCTGTAGAAGAGTCCGATCCACGAGGCCAAGAATCCGCCGCGCACCAGCCACGCAGCCCATGGCCCGCACTCCCACCACAGCCCCGGAGAACTGCGCCAACCGTCGAACAACACCCACAACGACAGACAGGTCGCCACACAGTAGAAACAGCCATAGAACTCGGACTGGATCCATCGCCCCAGACGCTTTCGCACGGGGGGCCAGAGCAACAGGCTATGAGGCACGGCGAACTGTATCGCCAGAGCGGCGTCGATCCACAGGGCCTGAGGATGCTCCGGGGCCGGACGACCATACAGGAACCAGTAGAGCCGCCACACGGTCACAGCAAACAACACGTGCGTCGCCACACCGAAGGCGATTCCCAACCAGCGCCGCATCCGTGCTTCCATCTCTATTGCCGTGACCGGTCATCGGTCACTTCCCACGGCCGTCCATTCCACTCTGCTCGCAACCAGCTTCGGCTCGAACTATTTCCTGGCCACCAGACAGCCGTACTGCATGGCTCCCGATCGATAAGCATCCAGAATCGTCTGGAACCGGTCGAGAAACATTCCGGTCGTCCGGTCGACCAGCGGCGTCATCCAGCGGACACCCGACCAGCGAACCCGCCGCTGACAGATCTCCCATGTCCGCGTCACCTGCGAAGTCAGATCGGCTGTGTGCTCGACCTGCAATCCGGCCGCGGTCATCCAGTCGGCGTAATCGTGCATCGTCCCCAGCGACGGACAGTAGAATCCCTCGCAGACGTCATGGACCTGCTGGACCCGCTGCCGGTCCTCGTGGTGGTCGTGCAGTTGGGGGCCCGCCAGCCACGCACAAATGGCCACGCGACCTCCTGGCTTGAGCCACTCGGATACGCGCCGGAAGAAGGCTCCCTTGTCGAACAGATGCTCAGTACACTCGATGCTCCACACCACATCCAGCGAACCCGCCGGCAACTCAAACTTCTCGGCGTCCGCGCAATGGAATTTCGTCTGATTCGACACGCCGTGCCACCGAGCGGCGGTGCTGGCCCATCGACGCTGAAAGGGACTGATCGTGATCCCGTCCACATGGCAGCCCTGACGCGCCAAATAAATGCTCGATCCCCCCATGCCACAGCCGACATCCGCCACGCGATCCCCGGCACGAATGCCAGCCTTCGCAGCCAGCATCTGCGTCAGCTGCAGCTGAGCCACTTCCGGCGACTCATCGGCCTCCCACAACCCGTGGTGAATATGACGCCCCCACATCAGACGGTAAAACACCGTCGATAGATCGTAGTGATAACGAATCACGTTCTGGTCGACCGCTGCACACGTAATCATCGATAGAATTCCATCTCCACAAGAACTGAACACCGCCCCGCCCCAGCATCCGCGGCAGCTGATAGTCGACAGCCGCTAGCCGGTCGGCTAACGCTGAGCCCCATCAGACTGCTGCGAAACCTTGGCGGCCTGAGCTACCCACAGATCGCCCCAGATATCGACGCGGTCCGCCACGCCGATCGCTCCGAAAGCCTTGGTGAAGGGCTTGATGCCGTATTCCGATTGCAGGACGGAAAAGCCACCCCGCAAATGCACCCACCCCCGCTCATCTTCCGCCTCAGCCATAATCCGGATCGGCTTGGTTTTGCCATGCAGCGTGAAGTCGCCTTCAATCTGATAGACCGGACGCCCCGACTTGCTCTTTTCCTCGGTTAACCTGGCCGACTTCACCCGCAGCTTCGCCGTCGGAAAATGCTCGGCGTCCAGCACGGCCGTGCCGAGCATGTTGGCTGTCACCTGCTGCTGAGTCGAAGCGTCGGTGGCCCCTTCCAGTCCGAGATACTTGCGAGCCGCATCGGTGTCGGCCACAAACGACGTCATGTCAAACGTCAGCTCGCCACCGTCCTGCGTCGCGCCGAGCGTCAAATGGCCCTGTTTCAGACGGCCGACCACAGCGTGCTCGTGCCCCAGGCCGACCTTGCCCACCCGAGCGTAGACGCGGCTGCCGTCGAGATAGAGGTCGCCGGCCGCGTAACTCTTCTCTTCGGTCGGCTGTTCGTCGATTGCCGCTCCCGTCTCGGCTCGCTGGCCAAACACCAGCGGCACACACCCGAACAGCAACGTCAGCACGGCGGCACTCCACCACCGGCTCGTCCCTCCGTGCCCAGTCAACATCTCAATCCCTTTTCGCGCTCCGACATCGCGGGCGAACCAAGCGATCCCCGGCTCCGCCACGACGCTCCCCAAGAATCTAACCCCTCAGCCCTGATAGCAGCAATCCCAGTCGCCAAACCGCGGACTGGCGCGCCAATCCGCACACCATCGACATTGCCAGCAGAACTCCGTGGCGGCCCCGACAATCGGCAGACTATAATCCGCCCCTGAAGGTCCACGCCGGCCCCATTACCGTCGAGTCGCCTCGTCCCCCCACCACCCCAGAAACAATCACGCAGTCGCCCACTTTTCCGGCCCGCCATCGCTCAGCCGGAAATCCAATCGACAGGATGAACCTGATGAGTGAACCTCTACACCGACTTTTCCAGGCGGCCGAGTCCATCGACGCTTCCGATATCCACTTGTCGGTTGGCGAGCCAGCTTTTCTGCGAGTCGGAGGTAAGCTGGTCAGTGCCAAGACCGAGCCACTGACCGAACAGTCGATCCTCGATCTGCTCGGCCCCACCCTGAACCAGGATCGCCGCGATGAATACGATCGCCAGGGCTACGTCGACTTCGCCTACGAAACGCCCCTGACCATCGCCCCCGGTCAGACGAAGGCCATCCGGTACCGCATGCATCTCTATCGCTGCCGTGGACATCTGACCGCCGCGCTCCGACGCATCAAGCTCGACATCCCCACATTCGAACAGCTCTTCCTCCCGCCGGTCTACGAAAAAGCCATCACCCTGCGGCCCAAAGGAATCATCATCATCGGCGGCGAAACGGGGAGCGGCAAGTCGACCAGCCTGGCCGCCATGCTGAATTACATCAACCAGCGTGAACAGAAACACATCGTCACCATCGAAGATCCGATCGAATTCGTGCTGCAGAACAAGAAGTGCAAAATCAATCAGCGCGAACTCGGCCAGGACTTCGCCACGTTCCCGGCCGCACTCCGAGCTGTCGTTCGTGAAGACCCCGACATCATCCTGATCGGCGAACTTCGTGACAGCGAATCCGTCCGGGCAGCCGTCGCCGCTGCGGAAACCGGTCACCTCGTGCTGACCAGCCTCCATACTGCCTCCGCCCCCGAAGCACTCAACCGCATCCTCTACTTCTTCCCGCCTCACGAAGAAGAAGCCGTCCGGCATAACCTCGCCAATACCCTGATCGCCATCATGAACCAGATGCTGATCCCCGCGAACGACAAATTCGCCAAAGAACATGGCGTTCGACGAGTACCGGCGACCGAAGTGCTGCTCAGCACGCCCGTCGTCAAGGAATTCCTGCGAGACAAAGAACGTGAATCGGGATTGACCGACCTGATCTCCAACGAAAAAGACTGCGACTGGGAGAGCTCGCACGATTTCAACTTCTCCCTCAAACGGCTCGTCATGAACTCCACCGTGGAATTCGATACCGCTCTGCGCGCTTCGCTGCGCCCCGAAGCCCTCCGCATGACACTCAAGGGATTGCGCTGATTGAGTGGCAAGACAGCCTGATTTGACACGGAGACGCGGAGACACGGAGGCACGGAGGCGCGGAGACACGGAGGCAGGCGAGACGCCCAAGTCTTTCAAGCTAGCAGTTTGAATTCGTGCCAGCGACTCTCGACATGCGTAAAATTAAGGAGGGATTGAAGTTGCGTCGTTTACGGGAGGTTGTCTGCCATGTTTCAGGCTGTGATGGAGCGGTTTTCTGAGCAAGCTCCGGCCGCGTTGCTGTTTCGTGGGATGGTCGCCTGGGTGTTTTCGGATGAGCAGCTCGAGAAGATTTTCCGCCAGTTCAAGGAGCGTCAGGTCGAAAGCGAGCTTCTGTTTTCGACCATGATCCGCTTGCTGACACGGGTGGTGGTGGGTTCCAAGCGGAGTGTGAATGCGGCGTTCGTCGACATGAAGCAGGAGGTGGGTGTTTCTTCCCAGGCGCTCTACGACAAGCTTGCCGGCGTGGAGCTGCCGGTTTCGGAGGCCTTGGTGCGTGTTCCGGTGGAATCGCTGATGAAAATCGTCAAAAGGACGCGGATTATCTACGACGACCCGATACCCGGCTATCGGACCTATGTCATCGACGGCAAGCGACTGGATGGAACGGAGCATCGTCTCAAGGAAACCCGGTCCATTACCAACGCGCCGCTGCCGGGGACCGGCGTGGCCGTTCTGGACATGCAACATCGGCTGTTCGTCGACATCGCTTTGGATGAGGATGCCCACGCCTGCGAGCGCAAAGTGCTGAAGAGGATGATCCCTCGCCTGGAGAAAGGCGCGCTGTACATTCAGGACCGCAATTTCAGCGATGGTCCTTTGATCGATCAGTACTGCAAGGCCAAAGCCTACTTTCTCGTCCGGCAACATCGGCGAAGTCCTGTCTGGCAAACCACGGGACCTCTGGAAAACAAGGGCGTAGACGCCCGCGGAGGGAAGGTCTCCGAACAGGCAAGTCAGGTAAAATTGCCGGACGGTTCCTGGAAGGCTGTCCGCCGAGTTGTGATAAAACTTGCTACTCCCACTCGCAACGAAGACAAAGAGATCTCTGTGCTGACCAATCTTCCTCCCAAGGTAACCGCCGTCCAGATTGCCAACGGCTATGCCAAGCGATGGACGGTTGAAACATGTTTAGGACATTTGGCTCAAGCACTTAAAGCGGAGATCAATACACTGGCATACCCCCGAGCCGCCTTGGTCGGCTTCGCAGTCGCATTGGTCGTATTCAACATCATCTCGACACTCCAGACGCTCCTGCTGAAATACGGTCGATGCAAGGAAAAGCCGAAGCTATCCAAGTACTACCTCGCCTGCGAGATCGCCGAAACAATGCGGGGGCTGGAAATCATGACCGACCAAGCGGACTGGCGTAGAGTCGCTCGCATGACGTTCGATCAGTTCTACCAGTGGGCCAAGCGTATCGCTCAACAGGCCCAACTCCAAAAGTACAAATCCACCACGCGCGGCCCCAAACGGTCGCCACCCAAACGCAGAACCATCAACAACTCTACCCACATCAGCACCTACAAAATACTTCAACAAAGGAGCAAACTGCTAGCTTGAAAGACTTGGGCGAGACGCCTGCACCACAAAGGGAGGAGGGCGAGACGCCTGCACCACAAGGGAGGAGGGCGCTGAGGAAGAGATCTAGCGCGGCGTGCGTGCCAACTGGTCAAGCTCGGATAATGTAAACCGCACGCTTAAGATGTACGGCGATTCTCCCTCCACCCAGTGCCCATACGTCGTGACGACAAACGTGCCGTCTGGCAGAAGTTCCACACCGGGATACGCACAATCGGCTTGGCGCTTGTTGTCTTTCAGCCGCACGCGGTACTGGCCCGGCAGGCCCTGCACCAGGTCCTCATAGGTCCCGACCCACCCCACCCAGTCACCGGCCGTCGGGCTCTGCTGGCCCCGCGGCGGGACGTCGCGAAATGAGATGAACAGGCGGCCATCGGGTCCGTATCGACCGACATGCCGGTCTCCATTCAAAGTCGCCGGCAGGGGCCGCGGCACCGTCCATGTCTGACCTTCGTCATCCGAAAACATCACATGCGAATTCTGCACCCGACGATTCTCTCGCAATAACACGGCAATCTGACGACCGTCGGGCGATCGAATCGCCCCCGGCTCACACAAATGGACGTCTCTCGACTGATAAATGGTCTCCGGTCGCCCCCACGTCACTCCCCCATCAGTCGACCGCGATGAATAGAGCGTAAACGTTCCGCCATCGCCGCCTTGACCGTCGATGTAACGGCCATCGTCATGAAACAAGGCGAGATACTCGCCCGGCCGATCCCGCACCGAGATCATCGACCCCATCGCGACAATCCCACCCCACTCGCCGACCGGTGTCAGTTCCGACCAATGCTGTCCATCGTCTTCGCTGATCGCCGTCCGAATCGGGTAGAGACCGCTGAACAAAACCACTCGCCGCCGACCACCGACGTCCGTCATGCGAAACAGCGTCGGCGTCTCCTGCGAAGTCGCCCAGTTGGCCGGAGTCGGCAAACGCTCCGACCAGCTCAACCCGCCATCCTCGCTCCGCTTGTAGACAATCGCTCCCCGACCATGTCCCTGGGGATAAACGGACAAGATTGTCCGGCCATCCTCCAGCAACAATGTCGACGGGTGCCCCAGATACACCCCCGACTCGCGATCGACCACCACTTGCCGCTGCGACTGGGAATCGAGGTCGAGCCAGACCACGCTCGGCTCGTCGCTCCTCACCGTCGACACGCTTCCTACAGCCCACAACACAACGGCTACGCCAGCCGCCACTCTTCGCCAGATTCCCGTCCGACGCGTCTGCCCGCAATTCATCGGTCGCCTCTCCAAATGACTCCAATCGTGAGACACCCCGCGCTTCCGATACTTGTCCTACCGGCCGCCACCAACACCCAAGCCACGATCAGGGAGCTGCCGACACGTATCATAGCCACTCAAGTCCCTTCGTAGCGAGTCGAGGTGATGCCGTACAGAAAGCGAGGAACCAGCCCCTTGTGCGAAAGAAGACAGAAAGGGTGCCCGCTCGTGACAAGCGGTCGTCTTCCTGCGGCCTTTGGGGGCATCGCAGGATGAACTGGCTGACAGTGGGCGAGCCCAACGACAAGGATTTCAGAATCGACCTCACCGAGCCCACGACTGTGGCGGGGCCAGAGGCAGTGAGACGCAGAGGCGGACGGAGTGAGACGCGGAGGCAGACGCAGGCGGGACGCCTGCACCACAAGGGAGGAGGGTACGGAGGTTAGGTGAGGATGTCACGAATGACTTCGCCGTGCACGTTGGTCAGTCGACGATGGATGCCATTGTGGTAATAGGTCAGACGAGTGTGATCGATGCCGAACAGGTCCAGGATCGTGGCATGAAAGTCGTGCCAGCTGACCGGATTCTCCACCACCTTCCACCCAATCTCGTCAGTCTCGCCGTAGGTGATGCCGGGCTTGAGTCCGGCTCCGGCCATCCAGCACGAGAACCCATAGCGATTGTGATCGCGTCCTTTGCCGATTTCGTTGGCGCTGGACTGGGCGAACGGCGTGCGGCCGAACTCGGTAGTGAACAGCACCAGCGTGTCATCCAGCATTCCGCGCTGATGTAGATCGGCCAGCAGTCCGGCGACCGGGCGGTCGATCCGGCCCGCTTCGATCGAGTGGTTCTCGATGACATCTTCATGAGCATCCCAGCTGGCGCGGGGAGAGCCGGCCACTGGACCACCCGAAAAGACCTGCACAAACCTCACGCCGCGTTCCAGCAGGCGTCGCGCGAGGAGGCAGCGGCGGCCGCATTCGGCCGTTTGGGGCAGATCGATGCCGTACATCGCGTGCATGGCCGCCGTCTCGCTCGCCAGGTCGGCCACTTCCGGAATGGCGAGCTGCATTTTGGCCGCCAGTTCGTACGACCTGACCCGAGCTCGGACCGCGTCTTCGGCTCCCCATTGAGCGGCATCTCGTGAATTGATGTGCCGCAGCAGTCCGAGCGAATCGGCTTCCACGTCTCCGGGGACCGGTTCAGCGGCGTGCAGATCGCGCACCGGCTGGTCGCCTCCCGCAAACTCCACTCCTTGATGTTCGGCCGGCAGGAATCCAGAGGTCCAATTCGAAGCACCTCCGTTGGGTCCGCCGCGGCCGTCCGGCAAGACGACATAGGCCGGCAGATTGTCCGTCTCACAACCGAGCCCATAAGCCAGCCAGCTGCCCAGCGACGGGAACCCGTTGAACTGGAATCCACTGTTGGCAAAGAACAATGCCGGGGTATGGTTCGCCGACTCCGAGACCATCGATCGGATGACGGTCATCAGATCGGCCTGCCGGGCCAGATGGGGAAACAATTCGGAGACCCACAAACCGCTCGATCCTCGGCGCCGAAATTCCCAGTCACTCTTGCGGATCAAGCCGACTTGCCCGAAGAAGACATCGGGTTGCTGATCGGTCTGCAGGCTCTTCCCGTGAAACTGGCTAAGTTCAGGCTTGTAATCAAATGAATCGAGGTGGCTCAATCCGCCAACCAGGCAGATCTGGACCGCTCGCTTGGCACGAAGCATGGGCATCCGACCGGCGGCGATTGACGATTCGCTGGCCGCAGCGGTCCCCAACAGGCCGTCGCGGGCGAGGAGTCCGAGCAGTGCGGTGGCACCGATACCGGCGGTCGAAAACCGCAGGAAATCGCGCCGTGGAGTCGCTGGCATCTTTCGTCGCTCGGTCATTCATTTCCATCCGTTTCTAGCGCACGAAGACAAACTCGTTGCTGTTCATCAACACTCGGCACAACGCCTCGAGACCACGCCGCCCGACAAACTCCTCAGCCACCGACGTTTCATCCTCAGCGGGTTCCCGTCCGTAGACGATCCAGTAGGCCCGATTCACCTGTTGGGCAACCGTTCCGCTGGTCGGACCACCAGATTCCCGTTCGACTCGCTGCGCCAGCCCCCGCGCCATGCGGAAGGCGAAGGCGTCGTTCCACAGCGTCAGGGCCTGCAGCGGGGTCGTCGTGACCGCTCGCCGCGGAGTGGCTGAACACGCATCGGGGCAATCGAAGGTATCCAGCAACGGGCTGCGGCCACCTCGGGGCGAGAAGCGGTAGATTGACCGGCGACTGATCTGCGGATCGTCGCGATCAAACGGAAAATAGTAATTTGTGCCGCTGTTGTATTCCGTCACCACATCTTCAAAGCTGGGACCGCCGGCCGCCGCGTTGAGCTGATCCGAAACGGCCAGCATCACGTCGCGCAATGTCTCGGCATCCATGCGTCGCGGTGAATACCGCCACAGGAACCGATTCTGGGCATCTGACTTCTGAGCGGCGGGGTTCGGCAACGACGCCTGCCGGTAGGCCGATGACATGACCATCAGCTTGTGGAGCGGTTTGAGACGCATGTCGTTACGGCGCAATTGATCGGCGAGCCAATCCAGCAGTTCCGGATGCGACGGCCGCCCGCCATTGAAACCAAAATCGCTGGGCGTATCGACAATTCCCATACCAAAATGGTGCTGCCACAGCCGGTTGACCATCACTCGAGGAAAAAGCGGATTCGCCGGATCGGTAATCCAGCGCACCAGTGCGAGTCGCCGCTCAGCATCGGACGCGTCGGATGCCAGCGAGAATTCGGCCGGCAGGGCCTTCAGAGCCGATACGGCCCCGGGGACTGCCACATCGGCCGCCATGCCGATATCGCCTCGCAGCAGCACCCGAGTCTCTGCCGGCGGTTGCGGGGTCACCGTATGCAGGTCACGACGCTGCCCTTGCTCAAGCCGTCGAATCTCGCTGCGCAGCAGATTCAACTCATCCTCCACGCGCAGATAATCACTCCGGCCCGGCTCGTCGAGTGCGGCCAGCAGGGAATCGCGAGCCACGAAGTTCGAGGTGGCACCGGCCGCTGCGGCCACTTCGTCCGCCGTCAACGCCCGATCGTACAGTTTGGCCTGATACACCTGACCGCGGAGGAGTCGATCGGGCGAGGGAGGAGCATGTCGCAGGCCGAAATTCAGACGTGATTTTTCCGCCTCAAATGATTGCAGCTCACCCGCATCATACGGCTGGCCGTAGAGCACACCGTCGCGATAACATTCAATCCGACCGTCAGCATGATAGACCAGCGTCATGCGGACGGGCCGACGATCGGCCTCTGTCTCAACTGGCCCTTGAAAGCTCTGCGATCGCACAAAGCCGTTACTGCCTGCCATCCACTGACCAGCATCCCGCTCACCGAACACCAGCGCATCAAAGATCGAGCCATCGGCCGACTGCAGACTGATCGCCGCGCCACCTCGCTGTTGCAGATCGGCCAGCTGCACCAGCGCTTCGAGCGTTTTCTCGTGCAGCGACCAGGGAACGGGTAGCGTCACCGCAAATCCTTCCGCACCGGTAGCCAGCCCGCCACTCGCCAGATGCGCCCCTCGATGCAACTCGACTCGCAAGCCGCTCACCGAATCATGCGCTTCCTGATCGAATTCCCAGCAACACAGGGGCGTGGGCAGATCGGCTGGCTGTCCACGCCCACGCCGCTCCGCCAGAACACGCTCCCGCGCCGGTTGTTCGATCTTTTGCAGACGCTCAGCCTGTTCCGTTTCCCGCTGTCTGGCGGCGGCCAATCTCTGCTGATCAAAGTCCATCAGCAGTTGGCGTTCTCCGTGATAGACTCCTGCCAATGTCGCGGCCAGCCGGTAATAGTCAACCTGCGTGATTGGATCAAACTTATGATCGTGGCAGCGGGCACAGTGGACCGTCAAGCCGAAAAACGCCTGCCCGGTCGCACCGATAATCTCTTCCAGCTCATCCTGCCGAGCCAGCTTCTGCATCCGTTCGCTCGAACCGACGACCGTGTTGTGGACTCCGGCGACGAGAAATCCAACAGCCGCGGCTCCTTCCATCGAACCAGGCTTCAATACGTCGCCGGCGATTTGCATCGCCGCAAACTGGTCGTAAGGCAGGTCGTCATTGAGAGCCCGGATGACCCAGTCCCGGTAGTAATAAGACGACCGGCGCGGTTCATTTCGCTCAAACCCGTTGCTCTCGGCATATCTGGCTACGTCAAGCCAATGTCGGGCCCAGCGTTCGCCGTAGCGAGGCGAAGCCAGCAGCTGGTCTACCAGCCGTTCGTACTGCGTCTCGCTCGGATCTCGCACAAATCGCTCGACGACTTCCGGTTCGGGCGGAAGTCCTGTCAGATCAAGGTAGAGTCGACGGATCAACTGCTGTGGCGCCGCCGGGGGACTGGGCGACAATCCCCGAGCGTGAAGTCCTGCCAGCCAGAACCGGTCGATCGGATTGGTCACCTGACTGGGATCGCCGACCTCTGGTGGCGTCGGCTGGGCCAATGGTCTGAGCGACCACCAGTCGTAGCCCGCGCGACGATCGGTGGAGAGGGCCAGCCGATCGATGGGGTCCTGGGCCCAGACGGCTCCCTGATCGATCCAGCCTTCGATCAGGGCCACCTCATCGGCTCCCAGCGGATGCTTCGGCGGCATCTCGCCGTCGTGAATCTTTTCCCAGATCAGGCTCTGCTGGTGTTGGCCGGGCTGGAAGGCCGGTCCCGAGTCGCCACCCTGCAGGGCCGCAGCTCGGCGAGTCAAATCGAGCCCACCTTCGGGCCGGTTGCCGCTGTGACATTCCAGACATCGGTCGACCAGCAACCGAGTGACCTGTTGCCCACGATCGGTCACGTTGCGATCCGGTTCCGCAGCTGACAGGACCTGACCGCTTGTCACCGCCAGCCAAACGATCAGGCTGGCCAAGATCGTCAGGCCAGTCCCGGGCCGGGCAGATTTCTGCGGAGTGGCCGACATCTGCGGACAGGCCGGTTCCGTCAGCCCCACGGAGATCCCGTCAGGATTGGCGCGACATCGACCTGACACGAGACAGCTCATGATCCGAGTGTTGTTCGGCTGGAGGCTTCGGGGCGGAACCGGGCGGGTAGCATTCGCCACGGACCATTTTAATCGAGCCGACACCTCCAAGAAATACTCAGCCGGACGACCGGACTCAGTCGGTGACTTTTTTGGGACGGCGACTTTTTGGGTCGGGTAACGCGATTTCGGTTGACCTGGACCGGCCGACGCTGGTAGAGATATGCCATGATCTGCTTGGATCAAGGGGTGTGAAGTCCAGCATTCGGCCATGAATATCCAGCCCTACGACAAACCGCCGCGGCACTGGCCTCCCAAGCTGACTCCGTTCTGGTTTCATGTGATGCGGCATATGCGGGATCGAGATCTCCGCAAGAACCAGATTCAGCAGGTCGAAGTTCGCGGCCTGGAACATCTCGACGGAGCTCTGCGAGCCGGTCACGGCGTGCTGTTGACGCCGAACCATTCTTTCCATTTCGATTCGTATTGTCTGCTGCGAGCGGCGGATCAGCTGCGGTGTCCGTTTTACATCATGACAGCGTGGCAGGTTTTCGGCATGGCCAGCCCGTTCGGGCGGTGGATCATGCAGCGGAGTGGCTGTTTCAGCGTGAATCGCGAAGGGGCCGATCTGGAGGCCTTCAAGACGGCGGTCGACATTCTGCAAACGAAACCGAATCCGCTGGTGATTTTTCCTGAGGGAGATGTCTATCACACGAATGAGCGGATCACGCCGTTCCGGGAAGGGGCCGCGGCGATTGCCATCAGTGCGGCGCGCAAAGCGGACCGGCCAGTGGTCTGTGTTCCGGCGGCGCTCAAGTGCTGGTACACCCAGGACCCCATGCCCCAGGTCGTCAAGACGCTGCAGGTCCTCGAGCAACGCGTCTGGTGGCGACCGGCCGACAACATGCCTGTCGCTGAACGCATCTACCGGCTGGCCGAAGGGTTGCTGGCCCTGAAGGAATACGAGCTGCTCGGGGCGTCTCAGCAGGGGACGATCGCTCAGCGGATCAAGCACCTGGCCGAGTCGGTGCTGGGGATGCACGAGCAGCGACTGGGGATCACTCAGCCCGCGCGACTGATCCCCGAACGAGTCAAGGAGATTCGTCGCAGGGTGATCGACCAGTCGAGTGCGGCGGACCTGACCGAAGAGCGTCGTCGCGAGCTGGCTCACGACATGAATGACATGTTCTTTGTCACGCAACTGTACAGTTATCCGGGCGACTATTTGGTGGAATCGCCGAGCGTGGAGCGATTGGCGGAAACGGTCGACAAGCTGGAAGAGGATGTGCTGGGAGTCCCCTACCCATCGGTACGCGCTGCACGACGGTGCGTCGTACAGCTGGGCCCTCCCGTGCCGGTCGACGGCGAACGCGGGCGCAAGGGAGGTGCCGAGCAGTTGACTGAGACGCTTGAGCGAGCCGTCCAAGGGATGCTTGACCAACTGACCGCCGAACGGCCCTGACACCTCTCCCTTGTGGTGCGGGCGTCTCGCCTGCCTCTCCGTGCCCTCCTCCCTTGTGGTGCGGGCGTCTCGCCTGCCTCTCCGTGCCCTCCTCCCTTGTGGTGCGGGCGTCTCGCCTGCCTCTGCGTCCTCACTCTTTTGTGGTGCGGGCGTCTCGCCTGCCTCTGCGTCCTCACTCCCTTGTGGTGCGGGCGTCTCGCCTGCCTCCGCGTCCTCACTCTTTTGTGGTGCGGGCGTCTCGCCTGCCTCCGCGTCCTCACTCTTTTGTGGTGCGGGCGTCTCGCCTGCCTCCGCGTCCTCACTCTGTGCTCTCACTCTGCCGAGTGCTCTGACCTTGTTGCCAAGAGTTGGTCAGGTGTGGCAAATTCAAGCACGGCAGGCGGGACGCCTGCACCACAACAGCAGGCAGGCGGGACGCCTGCACCACAACATGCAGGCAGGCGGGACGCCTGCACCACAATGGGCAGGGAGGCGAGCGGTCTGCGCTACAAGATGTGGTAGACTTAGGGACCTGCCAGGGTTCGAAGCGACCATTTTCCCGGATGGACACGATTTCCGATGTCGTACAATCCTGAACCGACTGCCCGCGGGTTCCTGGAGCAGGCCGATCAACAGGAGCGGGAAAACTTGGCGGTACGGGTCGCCGTGCTGGACGACGAGTCAAGTCGCAAGTTCTTTGGGACGCGGCTGGCTCGGCGCGGAGTCCAGCCGGTATGGGTGGAGGTGACGAATCGTTCGGAGCGTCCCTGCCGGCTGCAGTTTGTCGCCATGGATCCGAACTATTTTTCACCGCTTGAGGCGGCCGCTCGCTGCCATTACTCGGGAGGCCGCCGGTTACTGGAGTTCGGTTTCCTGGCTTGGCTCTTTCTCCCGCTGCTGCTGTTGCTTCCGTTCCGATTGCGCACCATCTACCGTGCGAACCGGCAGATGGACGATTACTTCCACGAGCACGCATTCCGCATGCGACCGATCGAGCCGGGTGCCACGCAAAGCGGATTTGTCTTCACCAACCTCTCGGAGGGGACCAAGGTGGTCCCGGTTCGGCTACTGACAACCCAAGGAGCTCATGACTTTGAGTTCTCGGTGCCGGTCCGGGGGCTGCAGGTCGACCACCATCACCGGGCGTTTGAATCGCTACATCCGGACGAATCGCTGCGTGAGGTCGACCAGGACGAGCTGCGTCGTTATTTGGTTTCTGCGCCGGCCGCCACGACAAACGTCCACGGTCAGCGGGCGGGCGACCCGGTGAACCTGGTCGTCATTGGCGATTTTTCGCGCATCATTGGCTCGTTTGGCGCGTGTTGGGATGAAACTGAAGTGATCAGCCTGTCGACGTGCTGGAAGACGGCTCGTGCTTTCATCATGGGGACCGAATATCGTTATTCGCCTGTCAGCGCGTTGTACCTGATGACTCGCTGTCAGGATTTCGCTCTGCAGCGGATCCGGGATTCGATCAATCAGCGACTTCACTTGCGATTGTGGTCCACGGAGCTGAAATTCAAAGGCCAGCGGGTATGGGTGGGCCAGGTCAGCCGTGACATTGGGGTCCGATTCACCTGGAAGACGTGGAATCTGACGACGCATCGCATCGACGCTGACGTGGACGAAGCCCGAGACTATGTCGTGGAGGACCTGTTGCAGCTGGGCCGGCTGGAACTGGCGGGCTACGTGCCGGGAGTTGGCGAGTGCAGCCGCCAGGCCCCTCGCCACAATCTGACCGGCGACCCGTACTACACCGATGGCAAACGGGCGGTGATCTTCCTGTCGAGCGAGCGGACCGAGCCCAAGTTTGTCGCCCTGGATTGACTCGCCGCTGCCCCTATTTCCAGGGTTGTCGCCGACCGTTCTAATGGCAATTAGCCGCCGATCTCCACCCCGGTTCGGTTCTAACGAACGGCCGGACGGTGGGAATTGTGGCGGCCATCACATTCTACAGTGAGTTACCTTCATGCGCGCTGTCTTTGGTTGGTATCCGGTAATCAGTTGGCTGGTTGTCAGTCTGTCAGTGGCCACCGCGGCGGATCCGCCGGCGGCAAAATCCGAAGCCGACCAGCAGCTTCGGGCTCAGGCCAAGCAATTCGTCGAGGCGTTTGACCGTCATGATGCGACGGCCGTGGCCGCCCATTGGACCAACGACGGTGTCTATACCGACGACTCGGGCGTGCGGATGGAAGGCCGAGCGGCGATCGAGGCCGAGTACAAGGATTTCTTTGCTGCCAATCCGAACGCGAAGCTCCTGCTGGAAGTCGATTCGATTAGGCAGGTGGGAGCGGACACGGCGATCGAGGAAGGGCGGTCGGCCGTGGTGCCTCAGCCTGAGGGCGAATCGCGGTTGATGAGTCGGTACACGGCGGTCCATGTGCGCCAGGACGGCAAATGGCTGATGACTGACGTCCGGGAATCGACCGAGACGGTGCCACCACACAATGGAGACCTGGCCGATCTCGAATCACTGATCGGCAACTGGCAAGGTTCAGGTCCTGGTGGTCAGCTGACAGTCCACTACCGTTGGATGGCCGAAAAGAAGTTCCTGACCCGCACATTTACGCTGCGTGAAGGGAATCAAGAAAAAGCTGCGGGGCTGGAAGTCATTGGTGTCGAACCATCAACCGGCCAGATCACCAGCTGGAGTTTTACCTCCGACGGCGGCCATACGATTGGCTACTGGTTTCCAAACGACAAAGGCTGGACCGTACAGCTGGTCGGATCGCTCGGCGATGGAACACCGATGGAAGCGACGAATGAGTATTCCAAGAAGGACGACCAGACGTTGAGCTGGAGTTCGAAGAACCGCAGTGTAGACGACGCGATGTTGCCCGATGTCGGGCCGTTTGAACTGAAACGCCAGCCGGCCGCTCCTGCCACTCGCTAGTTCCAAGCGACCAGTGAGAGGCGGTCGACGCGAGGTTAGAGAGTCATCCTGAAACTGATTTCGAAAGAGGACAGGTGTCCGATGAAATATGCTCGTTGCTTCGGTATCGCTCTGATGGTGCTGTGTCTGTCGACATCGAGTGCCTGGAGCCGTGGATTCGGGGGAGGCCGGGTCGGCGGCATGGGTGGCATGGGCGGCATGGGGATGCGCGGCTACGGAGGTTTCGGTGGGTACGGCGGCATGCGACCTGGCATGTACGGCGGGATGCGATACGGGCTCCCCTACGGAGGCGTCGGCGCTTATCGAGGCCTGGCCGGCGTTGGTTACGGGGGCTACGGTTATGGGGGCCTGGGTGCCTACGGTGCTTATGGTGCCTATCGCGCACTCAATGCCAATGCCTACCATTCGCGGCCGTACAATATGGCCGGTCGAGGTCTGCCGCGAGGAGGAGCCGGCATGGGCTATCCGGGACGAGCGGCGTCGGGGTTCGGCCGAGCCGGTGGTGCGGCAGGCGGGGCGGCGAGTGCCGCAGGCCGACGCGCCGAGACGGGCGATCGCGCGCCGTCAGCCGATCGGCTGGGTCAATTCCTCGGGCTCCCTTCCGACGGCGGACTGCATGGCATGGCTGGCAATCGCAATTTGGCGAACGGGGCTCGCGCCAACGGGCTGACTCGGCCGGGAGCCATGGATCAGCGAGGCTTGACCAACTTTCCTGCTCGCGACATTCGAAATCGCGCCGACTGGGCTCGCGCTGCTTTTCGACGTGGCGACTGGTATTCGCTCGGCTGGTACCGCCGCTATCCCGGCGCGTGGTACCCGGGGCTATGGGGCTACGGCGATGTGTGGGGCGTGGTCCCGTGGGAGATGCTGATGGGCTGGTGGAGCTACGGCACGATGGAGCCCATCTATTATGACTACGGCAACAACATCACCTACCAGAACAACGCGGTCTACATGAATGGCCAGCAGGTAGCGACGGCCGACGAGTACTACCAGCAGGCTCAGCAGCTGGCCACGGCGGGAAACGACGGTCAAGACTCGTCCCAGCCGGATCCCAAGGAAGAATGGATGCCGCTGGGCGTTTTTGCCTTGTCGCACGAAGAGCAGGCGAAGCCGAACTTGATCATTCAGCTGGCGGTGAACAAGAACGGGGAGATCCGCGGGAATTACACTGCTGAGCTGACTGATGACACGCTGCCGATCCACGGGTCGGTCGACAAGAAGACTCAGCGAGCGGCCTGGACGATCGGCCCCAACAAGACTCGCGTCATGGAGACGGGCATCTACAACTTGACCAAGGATGAAGCCCCGGTGCTGGTCCACTTTTCCAAGGACCGCGTCGAGCAATGGTTGCTGGTTCGGCTTCCAAAACCCGAGGATCAGGCCGATACCACCGGTGATGCCCAACCACCCCAGCCAGCGGCTGACGGCGGCGCAGCCGAAGGCACGAACAAACCGTGATGGCAGCTCTGGCCTGACAGATACGCCGAACCGAATCACCCAACAGCATCGCGGCTGCTCATGCTCTCAGACGCCGTCCCCTTGTGGGTATTTTTCCTCGGCATCATCGCCATGGTCATGGCCGCGCTCGAGGGAGGTTTCCAACTCGGTCGTCTGGCCCACCGACGCTCAGAGGACGAGAAAGAGTCGCCGGTATCCGTCATCTCGGGGTCCGTTCTCGGATTGGGGGCCTTCATTCTCGCCTTCACCTTCGGTATCGTCTCGAACCGGTTCGATGACCGAAAGGCGTTGGTAAGGGACGAAGCCAACGCGATCCGAACCGCTTGGCTGCGCAGCGAATTCATGTCGGAGCCTGACCGCACCGAAACCAAGAAGTTGTTGCGAAGGTACGTGGAAGCGACCATGGCCTTTGTGCAATCGAACAGTATTGACGCGGAGCAAGTTGCCAGCCACCTCTCTGAAGCGGACTCCATCCAACGTCGTCTGTGGGGACTGGCGGTCGCCAACGCCAGAAAAGATATGAATTCAGACGTTGCCGCTCTCTACATTGAATCCGTCAACGACTTGATCTCGATTCGCGCCGCCAGGGTGTCGGTGGGGCTGCAGTTGCGGATCCCAGCGGGAATCTGGTGTGTGCTGCTGGCATTGATCTCACTGGGGATGATGGGCTTGGGCTACCAGACTGGAATCGCCGGATCGCGAAGGTCCTTTGCCCAGCCGATTCTGGCGGTGTCCTTTGCCGTAGTTATCGCGTTGATTGCCGATCTCGATCGTGCAGCCGGCGCTTTAGTCCAGGTGACACAACAACCCCTGTACAACCTTCACGAGTGGATTCTGTCCCATCCGACGGCCGACGGCAGCAACAACTCTTCTGATGGCAGCAACGACTCGTCAGCCGGAGCTGCCGGTTCGATGTCAAATTCCTCAACACCCACAGAGGCCGCGCCCTAGGAATCATCAGCCCACCTGCGCAGCGGATACTTGAACCGGTGTCGGGGCGAACTAGAATGAAAGATGAGACCGCCAAGAAGATGGTATAATTAACTGGAAGGGCCTGCGTGGCCGTCTGAACGGCTTTGCAGCGGACCGTGATTCATGGTCAAGCAAAAAATTGCCATCGCCTGCCAGGGCGGCGGAAGCCAAACGGCATTTACGGCGGGCGTATTATCGGCTTTTTTCGAGAATGGACTCCACCATCAGAAGCACCTTGTCGGATTGAGCGGGACATCGGGCGGAGGCGTCTGCGCTGCCTTGGCTTGGTATGGCCTGCTGAGGTCCGCAGCCGGCGATGAGGCTCCAATTGCCGAGCGAATCATTATTTGGAACTGAGCCCGGTATCGCTGATCAGCCAGATGTTCATGTCGGCGCTGACGACGTTCCTCCCGCGGCGTTTCTTTACCGACCTCAAAGCCGCGCTCGAAGCGCACATCGACTTTGCTGAACTGCCGAAGTTGATCCGACCTGACAGTCCCGTCCTGTTGCTGGGCGCTGCCGACGTTCTGACCGGAGAGCTCAAAAAGTTCAACTCACGCGATGGTGAAATCTGCGTCGAGGCGATTCTGGCTTCAGCCGCAGTCCCCACCCTGTTCCCCGCGGTCGAGATAAATGGCCACTACTATTGGGATGGCCTGTTCTCGGACAATCCGCCGATCAAGGAACTGATGCGGATGATTTATGTCGGCGCTGAGAATGTTCCTGACGAAATCTGGGTAATACGGATCAATCCCATCGCCGTCGACAAGGTCCCCGGCACGACTTCACAGATCATCGATCGCCGGAATGAGCTGGAGGGGAACGTATCGTTGATGCAGAGCCTGGATTTCGTGGAGTTCATGAATATGCTCCTGAGGGAGAAACTAGTCGACGCCGACGCTATCGCACGTCACGGTTTCACCCGGCGCGAGCCGGTTCGTATCCGACATATCACCATGTCGGATGAACTTCAGTCGACGCTCGATTATGTCAGCAAACTTTCCCGGCAGCCCGATCATATTCGTCGGCTGATCGATGACGGCAAAAAGCAAGGCCGGGTTTTTCTGGAGGGCGTCGCGGCCGAAAATGCCGCTTCGTCCTGACGGCTGACGCTGATCGGCTGGCCACAACCCGGCCCTCCTCTCCGCCAAGTCTTGCATTTGGCCCTCCGTTGCGGAACAATGGCGGCTGAGCGTGGGGCGCCAAGAGCGTCACGCGCAGCCTGCCTGCTATCCTGCCTGCATCCCCTGATTTCCCGCCGGAGGGGTTCGTCATGCCCAGTCCGCAATATCTGGTGGACCGCCGAGGTTTACTGCGCGTTGGCGCAGCCGGCGTGGCCGCGATGGCCCACTGGGCGTCCCCGATGATTCCCGCTGCACGGGCTGAGCCGTCCAGTGGTCGGTCAGGTTCGGCGCCCGGCGGCGGACGAGCTCAGTCGGTCCTGCTGGTCTGGCTGAGCGGCGGACCCAGCCAGCTCGACACGTGGGACCCCAAGCCGGATGCGCCCGCCGAAGTGCGCGGCGAATTCTCGACGATCGCCACCACGATCTCCGGCATCCGGTTCTGCGAACACCTGCCACGCATGGCGCAGCAGACCAATCGCTGGGCCATCGTCCGGACATTGGCTCATCGCGAGCACAACCATTTGCTCGCCACTCATGTCGGTCTGACCGGCCGACCGACCCCCATCCCGCGCGGCGGCAGTGATCTGGATCGCGTTGAATCTCGCAGCGATTTTCCGAACATGGCTGCGGCTCTGGATTTTGTCAGGCCGCGTCGCGACGGAGTCCCCTCGGGCGTTTCGCTGCCGAACTACTTCATCGAAGGGCCTCTGACCTGGCCGGGTCAGCATGCCGGTTTTCTGGGCCCCAAACACGATCCGTGGCAGATTCAAGGCGATCCCAACGACGAAGCATTCCGCATGCAGGCACTGACCATGCGAGACGGAGTGACGCGCGAACGGTTGCAGTCGCGGCGCGAGCTGCTGAATCGGTTGAACCAGCAGCATCACGGCAGCTTCGGAGCCGCCGCGCAAGGGCTTCACGATCAACAAGAGATGGCAGCGAGCCTGCTCACCTCGGCTCGAGTTGTCGATGCCTTTGATATGCAGCAGGAATCGAAGGAATCCCGCGAGCGGTACGGTCGCAACAAATTCGGCCAATCGCTGCTGCTCGCCAAACGGCTCGTCGCAGCCGGTGTCCCCGTCGTGCAGGCTGCGATGGGAATCGTCCAGACCTGGGATACCCACACTGACAATTGGGGCCGTCTGAAAAACACTCTGCTGCCTCAACTCGACCAGGGACTCGGCGCTCTGATGGACGACCTCGATTCGTCCGGACTGCTCCAACAGACCCTGGTGATCGTGATGGGAGAATTCGGACGGACTCCGAAAATCTCCACGCTTCCGGGCCAAACGGTCCCTGGCCGCGACCATTGGGCTCACACCTATTCCGGGCTCTTCGCCGGAGCCGGGGTGTTGGGTGGGCAAGTGATCGGCGAAACAGACAGCCAAGCCGCGTATCCCGTCTCTCGACCCTGGACCCCCGCCGACGTCTGCAGCACGATTTTCAGCGCGTTGGGCGTGCCGGAAGACGTGACCATCACCGATCCGCTGAAGCGACCTCATCACCTGCAGAACGGCACCGTGATTTCGCCTCTGTACACGGGACGCAGCTCATGAACGGCCGGCGACACGCTGATTCGGACAGAGCTTGGAGCCACCCTCCCCTGTCGCGTCGTCAGGCATTGCAGGCTGGTGCGATTGGCGTCCTGGGACTCGGCATGAACCATCTGACCGGGCTGCGGCAGACGCGCGGAGCCGAAGAAGCCCCGATCGGAGGGCGAGCCAAATCGTGTATCTTCATCTTCCTTTCGGGCGGACTCGCTCAACACGAAAGTTTTGACCCAAAACCGAACGCACCCGAGAATATCCGGGGCGAGTTCCGACCCATAGCGACTCGTACCCCAGGACTCCAGATCTGTGAGCATCTGCCGATGCTGGCCGAACGGAGCTCGACCTGGTCTCTCTGCCGATCGCTGACCCACAGCTCCAACGATCATTCGGCCGCCCATCACATCATGCTGACCGGTCGCTCGCTCTTGCCTCCGGGGTTTGATCCCAACGCCCCCCGACGCACCGATCATCCCTCGATCACGGCGGTGGCCAACGCGGCCACTCGACCTCGCCACAACTTGCCACCCGCAGTCGTCCTTCCCGAACGACTGGTTCACTCCACTGGCCGGATCATCCCCGGACAGGATGCAGGACCCATGGGTCCCGGTCGAGACCCCTGGATCGTCGAAGCCTCGCCGTTCCACAATCAATCCTACGGGGCGTATCCCGAATATGAATTCGACCACCAGCAGCGTGGCGGACCAGACAACAGAATCTTTCAAGCTCCTCAATTGAATCTCCCGGCGGGTCTCAATCACGCGCAGCTCCAAGGGAGATTGAAGCTCCTGCAGCAAATCTCCGCTCAACAAGAAGTCCTCGATCGCTACGCCGAAGTCGCCAGGCTCGACCACTTGCGTGAACGGGCCGTATCACTGCTGACTCAACCTGACATACGTCGAGCGCTCGATGTGACTGCGGCCGACGACTTGGCACAGGACCGTTACGGCCGAAATGCCTTCGGATGGTCTCTGCTGATGGCTCGGCGTCTGGTGGCATTGGGCGTCAACCTGGTACAGGTGAATCTGGGAAATGACGAATCCTGGGACACTCACGGCAATGCATTCCCGCATCTGAAAAACAATCTGCTCCCGCCCACCGATCGTGCTGTGTCCGCATTGCTGGACGACCTGCAGGCCACGGGTGAGCTGGATGAAACGTTGGTGGTGATGGCCAGTGAGTTCGGCCGCACTCCACAGATTTCGCACTTGGCTCAGCATTACAAACTCCCCGGCCGCGATCACTGGGGAGCCGTTCAGTCGGTCCTGTTGGCTGGCGGTGGTGTGCCAGGTGGTCGTGTCATCGGCTCGTCCGATGCTCACGGAGCCTATCCGGATTCCGAGCCGGTGAAGCCCGAGAACTTTGCAGCCACCATTTATCGAGCACTTGGAATTCCGTCCGAGGCCGTCTGGCACGACGCCCAAAATCGTCCGCACCAGATCTACGACGGACAACCGATCGCCGGCCTGATCTAGAAAGTTCGCCACGCAACCTACATGAACCGCTTACCAGAAAATGCCATGCCAGCCACCGACTTCCAGCTTCGATCAAGAATCTGGGTACTGAGCGGCTGGGTACTGAAAGGCTGGATATTGGGCGGCTGGATCTTTCTTGCCTCAGCCTCAATCGTTGCCGGTCAGACAACCGTCACTGCCATCACACCGCGCACCTGCCGGCCGGGTGAAACCACGCGTCTGATTCTCCAAGGCAAGAATCTCAATGCGTCGTTGCGGGCAGTAACCAGCCGACCGGAAGCGGAGGTGGTACTGGAATCCGTTGCGCCGGAACGGGCAGTGATAGCTGTCACTTTGCCGCGCCAGGCCGACCTGGGTCCCATGGGGATCTGGTTGGCTACCCAAGATGGACCTTTGGGACAATACGGCCTGCTGGTCGATGATCTGCCGATCACTCTTGACGGCCCTGACAATCATCAGCGGACACGGGCCCAGGATGTTTCGACTCTGACGTGCATCGATGGATTCAGCCAGGGCCCGATCAGCGATTTCTACCGAATTCAGGTCGGCAGCGGCCAGCGAGTGTCATTCTCCGTGATCACTCAGCAGATCAACTCGCGGATGGACCCCGTAGTGCGGCTGATGGCTTTGGACGGACGTGTGATTCAGGAGGCCGATGACAGCGAAATTGGCCCGGATTGTCAGTTTGCCGTGACGTTTCCGCAGGCGGGTGAGTACTTGCTGGAAGTGCACGACAATCACTATGCGGCGGGCGAACCGTATCACCTGAGAATCGGTGATTTTCCGATGGCGGGTCACGTCGAGCCGCTGGCCGTCCAGCGCGGTGCATCAGCTGACGTGATATTGCCAGCTTCGAGCGAGTCGGAAAGTGCGGACGGCGGTTTTGCCTCGGCCGGAACCGCCACGATACCGGTCGATTTTCCAGACCATCAGCGTTGGGTCGCCGCTCGCACACCCCATGGGCGTTCGTCGACTTGGGCGGCGATCACTGTCAGCGACATTCCCGTCCACTCCGAGCCGATCGCCGGTCAGCAAGCCCCGGCGGTGGCCGGCGAAGCCCTGAGTTGGCCGGTTGCCATCAGCGGACGCTTAGAAACGCCCGACCAACGTGATGCCTTTCCGGTTCGCGGTCAGAAAGATCGAACGGTGCTGATCACCTCCAGGACCCGCAGCATTGGCTGTCCAACCCTGTTGAAGATGACTCTCCGCAAATCCACCGGCGAGTTGGTGGCGGAAACCAGCGTCGGCAATACCGATGAATGGCAAATGGAGTATAGGTTTCCGGACGACGAAGCTTACACCTTAGAGGTGACCGACTTGCTGGGTCGTGGTGGCGCGGACTATGGATATCTGGTTCAACTGCAGGCCCCGGCTCCGTTCACTGTCGGCCTCAAGCCCGAGGCGGCGGTCAAGCAAGAGTTTGCCATCGACGCCGGCTCGGGCGCGTGCGCCGTCGATCTGGCGGTCAAGAGATCTGGTTACGACGGACCGATCGAACTGCAACTTCAACCGCACGACAGCGGCCTTCATCTCGTGAACCCGATCATCCCGGCAGGTTCTGCCGAGGCCCGCGTTTACGTCGCTGCGAATACTGATTGGAATGTCAGTCAGGCCATGGGGGTCCGATTGACCGCCCGTCAGCTCGATCACCCTGAGACTCCACAGCGGGTCGGCAGCCTGGAGCTCATTCGGATCAAGCAACCATCGCTCCCCTTTCCGCCTTCGTGGATCGACGGTCGACTGTGGCTGGTTGGCACTCCTCCAGTCGGCGACTTCTTCTCGCTGATACCGACCGAACCGTGGGAATTCGCCCGCGGCGCAAAGCGTCAGCGTGGTCTGCTGGGGGTCCAACGAGTGCAGGAGGGTTTCCAGGGCCCAGTGACAGTGATCCGAGGAATTCGCCCGGCCGAA
Organism: Pirellulales bacterium; assembly: GCA_046349895.1. Taxonomy (GTDB): domain Bacteria; phylum Planctomycetota; class Planctomycetia; order Pirellulales; family Pirellulaceae; genus JAXMBJ01. Next base: position 1,510,662 of record JAXMBJ010000006.1, read on the forward strand.
TGGCAATCGACATCGCAAATTGATAAAGATCAACTGACAACCGTCTGGACTCGACCCGACGGCGATACGACCGAGCCGGAGCAGGTCGAGCTTGTGGCGTATGCTGAACATCAAGGCCATGGCAGAATCGCGACGGTATTGGTTCCCGTACGGTGGGTCGAACCCGTGGAGGTGCGGATCGATGTTCCCGACCGCGTGGCAGCCGGCGGTTCGGCGACGATAACGGTGGAACTCAGCCGGCACCGGCGAGCGACGTCGCCGGTCCAAATGAAATTCACTGGCCTGCCAGCGGGAATTTCCGCGCCAGACGTGGTTGAAATACCAGCCGACCAGACTCGGGCGAAAGTGGCCTTGTCGGTCGCCGCAGACTACTCCGGGACGACTCCGTCGCGACTCGGCTACGAAGCCACCGGGCAATTTGATGGCGAACCCTACACCGTGCGTGGAGCTGGCCCCGAACTGGCCATTCTCCCCGCACCGCAGCGTCTGGAGGTCTACCCGAACACGATTATCCTGACCGATCGACGGGATCGCCAACAGCTGGTCGTAACGGGTTACAACACGGCCAACGGACCGCGTGATTGGACCCGAGATGCCCGGATCACGGTCGACAATCCCGAGCTGGCCGAGGTTCGAGACGGAGTGGTCTACCCTCGGGCCGACGGTGACACCCAGCTGGTGGTCGAGCTCGGTCCACTCAAATCCGTTCTGCCACTTCGTATTACGGGCTCTGCTGCTGTTCGGCCAGTCGCGTTCGAATCCGAAGTGCTGGTAGCTCTTTCCAAGCAAGGTTGTAATTCTGGTGCCTGCCATGGCTCACCCAGTGGCAAAGGCATGTTCCGGTTGTCGTTGCGGGCCTTCGATCCGCAGCTGGACGAGTTGACGCTGATCCGCGAGGACTTCGGCCGACGGATTAATCCCTGGGAGCCAGAGCAGAGCTTGCTGCTGCAGAAGCCGTTGATGCGGGTCAGCCACGGCGGTGGTCGACGGATTCGGGAATCAGACGAAGCCTATGACCTGCTGAAAACTTGGATCGCCGAAGGTGGCCACGCTGATCCGCCCGGAACCGCCCGATGTGAACAGTTGCTGGTTTTTCCAGACGCCAAGCGCATCCTGCGGCTCAAAGACGGGACTCAGCAACTTTCAGCTATCGCCCGGCTCACTGACGGAACCCGACGCGATGTGACTCATCTGGTTGCCTACGAGAGTTCCAACACGACGGTGGCGACGATCGACGCGCATGGCCGCGTCACACCCAAGGGGCGCGGTGAGACGGTGATTCTGGTACGGTTCCTGGAGCACATCGAGACCGTGCCATTGATGTTCATCGAAGATGTCCCGGGATTTGTGTGGTCGGCGCCGATTGAATCCAACTACGTCGACACGTTAGTCAACGATAAACTCCGCCAATTGCAGTATCTGCCGGCTGAGACTTGTTCTGACGAAGAGTTCGTGCGGCGAGTGTACCTCGATCTGCTGGGGATCCTGCCCACCGTCGAAGAAGCCGACGCGTTTCTTGCCGATGGTTCAGCTGACAAGCGAGCCAGACTGATTGATCAACTGCTAGAGCGAGAAGAGTTTGCTCGCTTCTGGGCATTGAAGTGGGGTGACCTGCTGAAAATCACTCGCCAGAACCTGGGTGAGGACGGCCTTCACAAGTACTACCGGTGGGTCGAAGAGTCTATTCGGAACAATCTGCCCTACGACCAGTTCGTGGCGCAACTGCTGATGGCTTCCGGCAGTACGTTGGCTCATCCACAAGCGAGCTTCTTCCGCACTTCGGCCGACATGAACGATTGCGTCGAAAATGTTTCGCAGCTCTTCCTGGGAGTCCGACTGCAGTGTGCCAAGTGCCACAATCATCCATTCGAGCGATGGACTCAGGACAACTATTACGGTCTGGGAGCATTCTTTCATCGTTTGCAACGGCGCCAGACGCAACGGCCTGGTGAAACGTTCATCTGGACCGCTGATTCCGGTGAAGTCGTTCAGCCGCGTACGGGCCGTCCCGTTCAGCCGTGGCTCCCCCAGGCCGGATCGATCGATGTGGCCGCGGGGCAGGACCGCCGAAAAGCATTGGTCGCATGGCTGATCGCTCCGGAGAACCCGTTCTTTGCCCGAATGGAAGCCAACCGGATCTGGAGCCAGCTGTTTGCGCGCGGAATCGTCGATCCGATCGATGACTTCCGCGATTCCAACCCGCCCTCCAACGGCCCGCTGCTGGACGCACTGGCTGCCGACTTCGTCGCCCACGGCTACGACCGCAAACACTTGCTGCGAGTGATCTTGAACAGCCGAACTTATCAAGCCAGCTGTCGTACCAACGAATTCAATCAAGACGATCAGCTCTATTTTTCGCATCAGGCGCCCCGATTGCTGGACGCCGAACAACTCCTCGATGCCATCAATCAGACGGTGGGTGTCGCACAATCGTTCAATCCATTGCCGGAGGGGACACGCGCCACACAGCTCCCCGCGCCGGATCTCGTCAAAGTCGGGTTCCTGAAAACCTTCGGTCAGCCAGAACGAAGCACCGTCTGTGCGTGCGAACGAGGGAGCGATTCCAATCTGGGGATGGCCCTCGAGTTGTTCAATGGACCTACCGTCCATGACAAGTTACGAGACCCCCAGAATCGCTTCCGGCGGGCTCTGGCCGCTGGACGCCCTCTCGACGACATCCTGCGAGAACTCTATTTGTCGGCATTCAGCCGCCGACCGGCTGACGCTGAATTGGCCGCCGCGATGGAGCACTGCCAACAACAACCGGATCCGGCTGCCGGCCTGGAAGATGTCGCCTGGGCTCTGGTGAATTCAGACGAGTTCCTCTTTCAGCATTGACGATTCGACAAGACATTTCGCACCAGCGTCTTCAGGCATCCCCGACCGTACAGCGACCGCAGCTCAGAGAAAGAATCTACGATGACGCAGTCCGGGACATACATCTGCGGGGCCCTGGCACTGCTCGGCTGTCTCTCAGCTTCGAGCACCGGTCGTGGCGACGATCAGGTGAGTTTCTGCCGCGACGTGGCCCCGATCCTGATCGACCACTGTGTCGCCTGCCACAGCGCCCGCAAGGCCGAAGGCGGATATCGACTCGACACGTTCGACGATCTGCTCAAGCCAGGCGATTCGGGCCAGTCACCGATCACGGTATCGTCATCGGCACAAAGCGAGATTCACCGACGGATCACGGCCAGTTCGGAAGCCGAGCGAATGCCGGCCGAAAATGCACCACTCGCAGAAGCTCAAACACAACTGCTGGGCAAATGGATCGATCAAGGAGCGACCTTCGACGGGCAGCATCGCGACCGACCCTTGTGGCAGGTCACTCCTCCGGCCAATTACCCCGCCCCGCCGGCAACGTATGCCCACCCGCTCCCTGTTACCGCGTTGGCCGCAGCGACTGACGGTCCACGGTTGTATGCCAGCGGCTATCATGAGGTGACGGTGTGGGATCTTTCGAATGGCTCGTTGGCGAACCGAGTGCCGAACGTCGGCGAGCGGATTTATTCGCTGGCGATCAGCCCTCGTGACAACCTGCTGGCCGTCGGCTGTGGTCAACCGGGCCGCCTGGGAGAAGTGCGATTGGTCGACGTGTCGACGGGCAAAGTTGTCGGGTCGGCGGCTCGATCTGCCGATGTGGTGCTGGACCTCGCTTACCGTCCCGACGGTGAACTGATGGCGGTCGCGTCGGCCGACAACTTAATCCGAATCGTTCGCACGGCGACACTCGAAACCGAGCGAACCCTATCGAGCCATGCCGACTGGGTTTATGCGGTCGGCTGGAGCAGCGATGGGAAGCGATTGATCTCGGGGAGCCGGGACAAATCGGCGAAAGTCTACAACGCGGAAACGGGCGAATTGTTGGCCAGCTATCAGGATCATGCGGCGTCTGTACGCGGAGTGGCATTGCTGGGTGATGGTTCGCAGGCTGTATCTTGTGGGGCCGACGGCAAGGTGCTGCGTTGGGAAGTGAGTACGGGCAAGAAGATCGCCGAGGTCGCTCTGGGGTCCGAAGGTTTCAAGCTGGTCGCCGGTGACAACTGGATCGTGGTGCCATGCGCCGGCCAGCGTGCAGTGAAGATCGACTTGACTTCCAACACCATCGTTCAGGAGTTTGGCGGACACGGAGCCTGGGTCATCTCAGCGGCGATCGCAGCCCACGACAGCCAGATAGTCACTGGCGCGATGAATGGCGAACTGCGACTCTGGGACGCCAGCTCGGGCGCTCTGGTGAAATCTTGGCTCGCCAAGCCATAGGCGGGGCCGGCTGATCCAGTCTCGTCCTGTTCCGCGGCCTCAGCTATTTCCTTGATTCAAAAATCTAACCGCGGCAGCATCGAATCGCTTCAGAAATTCATTTCCAGAATCGAGAAATCATCGTCCAGGATCGGCGCTCCGTGGATGGCTCGCACGTGTTCGTACAGCACGTCCATAATCGACGAGCCGGCGGGAGCCGGCTGGCCGATAAAGGCGACAAAGTCATTGAACTTCCAGTCGGACCCGTCGAGTTTGTGGATTTCGAAGGCACCATCGCTGAAGATAAACAGTCGAGCGCCTGCTGGCACGGGCCGCTCGCATTCATCGAACTGCGGCCAGCTCATCATGCCGATGGCAGGACCTTGTGAATCGAGCCGGTGCGGCTCAACACCCGGTTGTTCGAACAGCAGCCCGTCGGGATGGCCGGCACCCGACCATCGCAAGAGGGACGCTGAACGCTGATAGACGCCATACCAGATCGTGAAAAACTTCTCGCCGTATTTTTCACAGGGAAAGGCCTCGTTGAGGGCCGTCAACACCTGGCCAGGGTGTCGGAAATCTGCGTGGGGCAGCGATTGAGACCGCAACACATTCATCACGGTCACTGCGTACAGGGCCGAGTCGAGGCCGTGACCGGAAACATCGATCACGTACATGACGAAGTGATCGTCGTCCAACCAGTGGTAACCAAACGTGTCACCGCCGAGATCAGCGCAAGGGACATAGCGCCAGTCGATGCGTGGAGCTGCGGTTGACGGCTCAGGCAATAACGACCGGACGTACTTGCACGCTGCCTGAATCTGACTGGCCAGCTGCCGCTGATTCTCCTGCAAAGCAGCAAATGCTTCGTTGCGCTGCAATTGAGCGATGTAGCCCTTGGAATGGTATCGAATTCTCGCCACCAGCTCCAATCGGTCGGGGAGCTTGACCACATAATCATTTGCTCCCGAAGCGAAAGCCTCCGCCTTGATCTTCGGCTCTTCCTTCGATGAGAGAACGATCATCGGCACGTCACGAGTCGCCGGGTTGGCTCGAAAGAACTTGACCAGGGTTAAGCCGTCGACATCGGGCATCACCAGATCCTGCAAGATCACCGTCGGGCGCACAGTGTTGGCCGTTGCCAGGGCCTGCGTGGGGTCAGTGCAATGAAGGAAATCAATGTCCTTCTCTTCGGCCAGCATGCGTCGGACGGCTTCTCCGATGATGGCCTGATCATCGACCAGCAGTACGCTGATCCGGTGCTGCTTGACTCGAGATGGAGCGGCAATTTCGGCAGTGCTCATGATCGATCCGACAATCCTTATCCGGCTACCAGCCGCTTCAACTGCAATTCCACGTGATCGCCAATCTCTCCGATCGGCAGAATTCGCCGCGCTGCGTCGAGCTGGGCCGCAGCCTGGGGCATGCCGTAGACGACGCTGGTCGCAGCATCCTGAGCAATCGTGTACCAGCCGGCTTGCTTCAGTTGCAGCATCCCCTGAGCACCATCGCGACCCAATCCGGTCAGCAGCACGGCGATTCCCGGTCGGGGCCAGCTGACGGCACTCTGAAACAGGGCGTCCACCGACGGCCGATAGGGGTAGTCTATCGGATGTGAAGTATAGTGCAACGTCGCATTCGGGCTCACCACCAGATGATCATTCGTGCCGGCAATCGACACGGCACCTGCTCGCAATGCCTGGCCGGGCTGAGCCAGGCCCACCGATAACCGACACGTCTGCTGCAGCCACTGGGCCAGCGAAGCAGCGAAGTCGGCTCCAATGTGCTGAGCGACGACGACAGCCGCCGGAAAATCGGGCCGCCACCGCGACAGAATCGACTGTAGCGCGGGCGGTCCACCGGTGGAGGAACCGATCAGCACCAGCGGCATGGCGGCCTGGGAGCCGGGCAGGGTCTGGGAACTGGCTGGAGCTTGGACCGAAGGCGGATTCGCCGCGGCTGGCAGCCCCGTCACCGCCGTATCGCTTGGCTGGGGACGAACTGCCGCCAGTCCCGATGAACTGTCGCCCCGCCCCAGTCGACGATTGATACGATCAACCTGGCTCAACTTGGCCAGCAACTGCGCGCCGGCTTGAGCCAGGGTACCGGCTCCGAGCGACGGCGTGCAAACGGCGTCAAAAGCGCCGTATCCGAGTGCCTGGCAGACCAGCGAAAAGTTTCCGGAGACGGTCGCCGTCACGACCAGAATGGCACACGGGCAGGCCTGCATGATCTCACGCGTTGCCTCAGCGCCGTTCATGACCGGCATCACCAGATCCATCAGGATCACGTCCGGTGTATCGCGACGGCAACAATCCAAGGCCTGTCGACCGTCGGCGGCTGTCCAGGCGATCACGTGCCCGGGATCACTGCACACCACCCGCCGCAAGACCTCCGTCGCCAGTGCCACGTCGTTGACGATGGCCACCCGCATGGCACGCATCCTTTCTCAAAACGATCGGCCACTTCTCCGCTCACGCCCATATCCGCCCTGTCGCCGATCACCATTAGCGCTCGATGCCAGGAATTCTATGCCGATCCAATCAGCTCCCGCACGGCGTCGACCAGAGTCTCATCATGGAAGCTGCTCTTGGTCAGATAGAAATTCGCTCCGGCCTCCAGCCCCTGTCGACGATCCTCTTGTCGGTCCTTGTACGACACGATGATTACCGGAATCGAGTGCAACCGCGGCTCGGATTTGATCTTCCGCACCAATTCGATGCCGTTCATCCGCGGCATGTCGATATCGGACACCACCAGATCATACCCGTGTTCACGCACCATGTTCCACCCCTCGACTCCGTCCACAGCCGTCTCGACATCATAGCCCTGTCCGGCCAGCAACTGCCGCTCGACCTCGCGAACCGTAATCGAGTCGTCGACGACCAGAATCCGTCGCTTCCGTTGATTCAACCGATCTCGCCGTTGAGCCCGCTTGAGGTGGCCGTCTTCCAGCAACCGTTCGATCGACCGATGCAGATCGTCCAAATCGACAATCAATACGGGAGTCCCGTCGTCCAGGATGGCCGCCGCCGCAATATCGGGGACCTTGCCCAGGCGCCCGTCCAGAGTCCGCACGACCAGATCCTGCTCACCTTCAAACCGATCAACAATCACTCCGTATCGCCGTCCGCGATTGCTGAATAAAACGACAAATGCATCCGCCCCCATGCGTTCGTCGCCACTCAACTGCAGCACCTGGCTGGCCAGCACCACGCCAATGTTTTCGCCATCCCGCTCCAGAAACTGCCGGTCTTCGATCGACCGCAGCTCTTGAACGGGAATCCGCACCAGCCCGTCAATTCGATTGTGCGGAAAGGCATACGATTCGCCAGCCACCTTCACCAAAACCGCTCGAATCACCGACAACGTCAGCGGGAGTTGAATGTGAAACGTGGTCCCCTGCCCTAACCGCGTGTCGATCCTGACTTGCCCTCCGACGGCAGTCACCATGCTGTGGACCACATCCAGGCCCACTCCCCGCCCCGACACTTCCGTCACCGCCTCCGCCGTCGAGAAGCCCGGCAAAAACAGAAACTCCAGCAGCTCCGGCGGACTCAACCGACTGGCCATCTCCGGGCTTGTCAGCTTGCGCGACACCACCTTTTCGCGCAGTCGTTCCAGGTCGACGCCTCGTCCATCGTCACTTAACGAAATGGCCAGCATACCGGCCACATGCCGCGCCTCCAGACGCAATGTCCCGGTCTCCGGCTTGCCCGCCCCTCGTCGCTGGTCGGGCAATTCCAGCCCATGATCGAGAGCGTTTCGCAACAGATGGTTCAGCGGTGCGTCAAGTTTTTCCAGGATCTCGCGATCGACCTCAGTCATCTCACCGACGATTTCCAGCTGAGCTTTCTTGTTCAGCTGCCTGGCAAGATCACGCACCAGCCGCGGAAAGCCCTGCACTCCATCCCGAAAAGGACGCATCCGGCTGGCAATTACTTCGCGATACAGACGACTGTTCAAATCATCCGATCGACGAGCATGATTCTCGAAGGCTACGATCCGATCCGACAACAACTGCTCGCAGTCGTTCAAACGGCGCCGCAGTTCTCCCACCAGTTCTCGGCCGCGATGTCCTCGACTGTCGACCGGCAGCGTCTGCAGCAGCTCATCCAGTTCGTCACCGATCTTCGATTGCTGAGTCTTCAAATGGTGCAGTGAATCCGAAAATGGCTGCAGCCAGCGGGCCTCCACCAACGATTCACCGGCCAACCCCATCAGTCGAGTCAGATTCTGAGCAGTGACGCGCACCACCCGCTCATGAGACTCAACCGCCGCTGCCGGGCCCACTGACTCGGCAACATTTTTCACTCCAGCGCCGCCACTCTCGATTTCGGCAGGTGTCCGAGCCTCGGGCACAGAGACCGGCGCTGCAACCGACGATTCCGGCGGATTCGGCGCCGCGACGGATGCCACGACTGTCGGACCCGGCTGCTCGGCCAGTGCAGGAGCCACGGCTGCTGGAGAAGTGGCTGATTCGCCTCGCGAGATGGCATCAAGTCGATCGCGCAGCGATTCAACTTCCGCAGTGTGAGCGGTCGACCAGTCATCCCAGCCGGGACCAGCCGCGGCGGCTATCTGGACCAGGAGATCGACTCCCTGCAGGAGTGCGTCGATGTCACCACTGCCCAGGGTCAGCTCTCCCTCTTGAGCTTTCACGAGACAATCTTCCATGACGTGAGCCAGCCGCACGGGAAGATCAAACCCGACGACACGTGCGGCACCTTTGATGGAATGAGCGGCCCGCATTAACGGCTCGATCATCCGTGCATTGCCGGGGTCCTGCTCCAGCTGCACCAGACCGTTGTTCAACGTCTGCGCGTTGGTATTCACTTCCTGACGAAAGAGATCCAGCAAAAAATCATCAACCATAGCGAGCTCGCCTGTTGCCTTCCCGGCACTCCTACCAATTGCCCTGTTCGATGCTGGCGAAAAGTTTCGTCGAATCGAGCAGCCCAATCCTGCGGTCCCCGTCGACGAAGACGTGCTGCGACGACGGATTCTTGCTGTGCGCCACCGTGACGGGAACACCTCCCAATTGCTGAGCCATCACACGCTGCACCCCGGCGATCTCGTCGACTTCCAGCGCCCATCGACCATGCTGGTTCTCAATCATCAACAACCAGCCCGTAGTGTCAGCCGAGGTTCTCCGTTCACCTTCCACAGTGATATTCAACAGCTCAGTCGCTGAAACGCACAACTGCAGCTCCCCACGCACGTTCACCAGTCCGCGCAATAACGCCGCTCGGCGATGCGGGACTCGATGCACCTTTCGCGGCTCGGCGACCTCCACCATCGAACGGACATCGAGCGCATACCATTCCTCGGCCAGCCGAAACACGAAAACGGCCCGCTCTTGCGCGCCACTCGACTCCAACACCTGTTCGTGCCCGGGATGCTCGGACAGACAGTCAGCCGGCAGTGGACGCATGAAGAGACGTTCGCCCGCCGCCGAAAAGACTGCACAGTTGTGGCAATGGCCGACTTTGCTCAGCTCCGGACAACTCCGGTCGCCTTTGATCCCGATCTTGTTCCAGCAGTCATCGACCAGCATCCCATCGTCGATAGGATGGTTCAGCCGATCGTCATTGCCGATGGTGGTCATCCGATGTGCTCCTGCCCAGCCGCCGCCAGCCGCCGGCGATAATTGCTTGCCGCTTGCTCGTCTCCCTGAGACGACTTCAGCACCATCAAATGCGTCAGGGCCTCGACGTTTCGCGGCTCCAGAAACAATGCCTGAGCAAACAGGCGTTCAGCTTCGCCCGCCTGACCGGCGGCCTGCCGCACGACTCCCAGCAGACAATACACCTCGGCCTGCAAATTGGACTCGTCCAGCAATCGCTGGCAGATCGTCGCGGCACGGTCAAGCTCACCGCGATCCGCCGCCGCGCGGGCCTCCGATAGCAACTTCGCCGACCCGCTCTCCTTAGCCCTCGACGCTGGCGTCGGGGTTCGCTGCGTCGGGGTTCGCTGCGTCGGGGTTCGCTGGGTCAACGTTCCTGCTGTCGGCAATGGCCCCACGGTTCGGGCCGTCGGCATTCCACCTCCGGCGACGCCAGAGAAACTCGCGGGCGGTCGGCTCGAGATGGACGGTGCTGCCGGCGAGTGTTCACGCTGCCCCGGAGAGATCGCTCGTGCATCGAAACGATCGTCGGCCCGCAGGTGCCCCGGCGAGTGAATCCATCCGAACGGGAAATCCTGGTGATACCTCTGAAACGTCGTACCGGAAAGCGAGTCGGTTACCGCCCCGGCCTCAGCGTGGCCGACATACAGCAGGCCACCCGGCGCCAACAATCGGCGGACGTGCATCAACGCCACGCGCCGAGCGGCGTCGTCGAGATAGATCAGCAAGTTTCGACAGAAAATGACGTCCATAGGCGACTGCCCAGCCAGAAAATCGTCGGTCGCCAGATTCCCTCGCTCAAATGACACCGATCGCTTCAGCTCGGCGCCCACGACCCGGTCTCCGTCGATCAGTGACAGGAAACGGTCGACCAGCACCGACCCTGCCGGGGACAGTTGCCGGAACGAATTGGCGCCATAACGGCCCTCGCGAGCCAACCTCAGCAGGCGGCGACTGATGTCGACACCCAGCACCTGAAACTCGGAGCTGGAGAATCCTTCATCGGCCATCACGGCGGCCAGCGAATATGCCTCTTCGCCCGTACTGCAAGGGATACTCAACAGCCTCAGCGGACGCGGAGACAGACCCACGGTCGCGCGACGCTGTCGCATATAATGCCGCAGACACTCGAACGAAGCCGCGTCGCGAAAGAACCAGGTCTCGGGGACCACAATCCGCTCTACCAGCTCGTCGAATTCCTCTCCATTCGCTCGAATCAGATCCAGATACTGGTCAGCCTGCAGGCCGCTCAGAGCCTGCACGTGCTGAACAACGGCCGACTCGATGGCCGTGGTACCGAGCGAATCGGGTGACAGCCCGATGCGCTGCTGCAGCAGACGTTGTACGTCCCGCAGGATGGTCACCGAGCCCTGGCCCGTCATGGATTATCCTTCACCGCACCCGAAACGACGACCGAAGCTGGCATCGCAGCTGCGATGAGCCGATCGACATCCAGACGCTGAATCAAGCCGTGCTCATCTTGAGCATAATGCCCCCAAGCCGCATCAACCTGGTTCGTTCGATCCTCGCCGTCCGCCACTTCACAGGTCGATACGCGGCCGACCAACAGTCCGATCATTTCGCCAGCAGAGCCGTCACCCGTTTCGGTCGCGGACCGGCCAGCGCGGAGGATCAGCACACGGGTATTCCATTGAGCAGCGGTAGAGTCCTGGCCGGCCAAGTGCTGCAGATCGATCACCGCAGTGGCTTGGCCCCGATAAACGAACATCCCAGCTACACTCGCAGGCATCTCCGGCCAACGCTGCAGCGTCATGTACGGCAGGACTTCGACCACGTCGCTGACCGGGAGCGAGTAGCGATTGTAACCTGCATGGAACATCAGGCAGAGCATGATTCGGACGTTTCCCCGGAGAATGCTGGGCGCTGGTCGTGATTGGTTTCTCTGATATGGGTCCTTCAGCCGGACACCGTAAAGTGTCCCACTTCATCTTGAATACCACGAGCCGCCTGCCGGAGATTCTCAGCCGCTGCGGAAAACTCCTGCACAGTGGCACTCACCTGTTGCACACCATTGGTCAACTGCAACATGGCTTCGTTGATCTGCTTCGCGCCATCCGTCTGCTGACGCATGCCGTCATTCACGATCTCAAATCGCCCCGTCAATCCTTGAACGTTCTCAATGATCTGAGCCATCTGGCCGCTGATCTGACTCACCTGCTGGATACAGGTACGCACCAGATCGCTGAATTTATCCATCTCCATCACACCCGCCGAAACGGCCCCCTGCATCTGCCGGACGATCTGATCGATATCCAGCGTGGCGACGGCCGTCTGATCGGCCAGGCGACGGATCTCGCGGGCCACGACCAGAAAGCCCCGGCCGGCCTCGCCAGCCTTCTCAGCTTCGATGGCCGCGTTGATCGACAACAGATTGGTCTGATCGGCCACTTTGGTGATCGTCGTGACGACCGAATTGATGCCGCCAGCCTTCTCCCGAATCATCCCCAGTTTGCCCGAGATCGATCCTGTTCCATCTGCCAGCTGCTGCATGGTCGATTCCATTTCGACCAGCCCCGCGCGTCCCACTCCAGCCAGCGATGATGCATCCCGAGCTCGCGAGTGAACCTCATCCATGGCCGTCATCAGGCCCTGGCCGGTGGCCGTAATCTCCTGAACTCCGGCCGAGATCTGTGTGGTCGACGCGTTGAAATGCTGCACCGTTCGACTTTGTTCGGCCGCCGACGCCGCAATCTCGGCAGCCGTCGCATTCAGCTGAACAGTCGACACGCGCACTCGCACGATCAGGTCGTGGATCCGCTGAATGACCGAATTAATCAAAGACGAAACCTGGCCCATTTCGTCATTGGAGGTCACCGTCACACGCTTCGTCAAATCGGCATCACCGGTCGCCATGTCCCCCACTCGTTCAATTACCGAGCTGGTTGACCTGAGGATACTCCGGATGGTGATTACGCTGATCGCCATGAGGAGCAGCAATCCCAGCACCGCGAAAATCACCTGCACGCGGATCCAGAACCTCAACGATTCCCACGCTGCCTCCTCATCTTCCTTGACCAGCTCGGCTGCTCGTGTCTGAGCTCGGGTGATGGCCGCCAGGTGCGTATTGTAGAACTGCTCGATGCGCCCCAACTCACCTTCGGCCGGAGTCCCCTTCTCGAGCGCCGGAATCAACTTTCCGTCCACTTCACGCAAGAAGTCGACCGCCGGTTGATGAGAGTCGACCAGCATATACCGACGCAGCTGCGGATCGGTCAATTTTTCCTGCCAGATACTGTGGTGCTCCTGATACTCCCCCTGCAATTGCCGGAATCGATCGATGAACTTACCGCGTTTAACGGGATCTTGTTCAGCAATCATCTGGTGGACCACCAGGAAATGCTCGACCAGGCTATAGCCAGGAGGCGTAATGTCGTTGATCGCGTTCTTGCGGCGATCAATCCGCTCATAGGCCTCGCCACCCACGCGGACCTGCTGAATCACAATGGCGTACATCAAATGCGTCAGCAGAATCCCCGCCAGATAGGTCGTGACGAGGATCAGCATGCGCGTGCGGAACTTCAGATCGCGAAACCCCAGAGCCATGGAACAACACTCCCAGGTGGCAAAATCGTTACAAAGCACTTCTAAGTCTAGTTCGAGGGAGTGAAACTGTCAGCGGACTCGGTCGAATTTCCGTCAGGAACCGGCGACCGGCGGTTCCGGGGGCGCCGGGTGCATCAGATAGGCCAGCAGATCCCGGACTTCCTGGTCACTTAGCCCCTGCAGCAGATTGTCGGGCATCAGCGACACCGTCGACCTGGCCTGTTCCTGGACATCGTCCAGATTGATGGTCAGCCGGTCGGTCGGGGTGGTCAATTCCAGCGTTCTGGTATCGCGAGCTGTGACGATGCCGGTCAACACCCGTCCGTCTCGCATGGTGAGAATAACCGCTCGATATTCAGCGCCGACGACGCCGGTGGGATCCAGGATGTTCTCCAGCAAGTAAGAAAGATTCGTCCGCTGAGCGCCGGTCAGATCGGGGCCAATCTTTCCTCCTTGCCCGCGCAACCGGTGGCAGCTGGCACACGTCTTCTGAAACAGCACACCTCCCCGCGCCAGGTCGGCTTGAGCGAGACTGTCTGCCGTCAACTTCGTTCGCCATTGTGCAATCGCCGCTGCACGCGACTCGTTGGTAGTCGCCACGGTCCCCCACACTTCGGCCAGCCGGTCATTCAGGGCCGCATCGCCCAGACTGATGATCTGTCGCGCCATGAATGGAGTAATGTCGGCCCGCGGAATCTTACCAGCCTCATCACCAACAGCGTCCAACAACAGGCGAGCTGACGTGGCACGAGATACGAGCACTTCTAGAATCGCCGGTCGATCGTCCGGATGAAATTGCCGATAGCCCTTCACCAGTCGCTGACTCAATCGCTCGTCATCCACGTCCGCCAGCCCTCGGACCGCCACACGACTCAGACCGCGCACGTTCAACACCTGCTCGCAGATCGACTTCAGATTATCGGGGCGCGCAGCAATCAGCGATCGCAAAGCGGCTTGACGCGCCTGCAGGTCGGCCTGGGAGTCCACCACTATCGCTCGCACTTCGTCCAACGCCCGGCCACTGCCAAAGACCAGATCCAGATCGCGGACCAGGTCCGCGTTGCCATCGCGCGCAGCCGTCGCAAACTCGTCCCATCCGGCCGGACGCTGAGCACGATGCCAGCCACGCAGAGCTTCATGCAGACCCACCACGATCGCTCGACGCTCAGCAGGCGCCAGGTCCCGGCCGAGTTGCAACAGTCGTTCCACCGGCTGTGGCTGCGTCTCGACCCGCGACGCCAGGAACCTCGACAGGCGACGCGTGGTGTCGGGCCAGCGACAATCGCTCGCCAACTCCGCCAGACCCATCGCATTCGCATGCCCCACGGGGATCAAGCCGAACCAGACCAGCGCCGGGAGCTGTGAGTCGTCGGCGACTTCCACGCGCCGCACCAGACGTCGAGCCAGATCCAGGCGACGGTCCACGGGAATGCGCTGAATCGTGGATCCCAGCTGCATCAGGACCAGCCCCGATGGATCCCGCTCAGCCATCCCTTCCAGGGCTTCCCGCGTCGGCTCATCTTGAGGATAAGCGGCACCAGGAAGGGGGCCCAGCAGCGTGTCGAGGGGCCACGCATCGGTCAACAGTCGCACTGCCCAGACTCGTACGTGCTCATCCGGATCGGCGGTCAGTGACAGCAACCGACTTCGCTCGATCTCTCCTCGACGAAATTCACTCCACACTTTCGGCAGAACTCCTTCGCCGTAAGCGCACTGCGGGCCCCACGGCAAAGGTCCACTGGCAGTCTGGTCGATTGACTTGAGCGACATTGGCGAGAGTTGCTTGGAATCAGAGGCTGGAGTTTCACCGTCTGCGGTGTAGCTGATGCGATAGATCCGGCCGCTGGTGCGATGCACTCCGGTGTGCTCATGACATTCTCCCGCATCGCTCCAGTCGACAACGTAGCCACAGCCATCCGGCCCCGTGCTGATCTCGATGCCGCGAAACCAGGGGTCGGCGCTGAGGAATACGTCCATATCATGGCGGCCGACGTACCCGGCCAGGCGCCGTTCGAGCCGTTCGACATTCGCTCGACGACCATGCATGTTCAGCGTGTATAGCTTGTCGCGAAACTCCGTGGGCCACTGAGTCCCCTGATAGATCGTCATACCGATATGAGCGTGACCGCCACCCAGGTCGTTCGCTCGGCCATCGCGAGAGTGTTGCCAGCCAGCCTGAGTGTCGAAATGGTAGTGATCGGCGATCGTGTCGATCCGTTCAAATACGTCCGGATTGGCGCTGATGCCTGATTGTTCGGCCAGATGGGCCCCGGGTATCACATGCCACAGGTGTCCATTCACCGTGTTGATAAAAAAGAGTTCGCCGTGCCGGTCCCAGTCGTGGCCCCAGGGATTGGTCGTGCCATGGACCAACACCTCCACCACACGGCGCTCGGGATGATATCGCCACATACCGCCACGAATGGGGACCCGTAACTCGTCCGGAGTACCGGGAACTCCCAGCAGACCAGGGCAAGAATGACCGCAGCGTCCATAGAGCCAACCGTCGGGCCCCCATTTCAAACCGTTGGCAAAATTGTGGTAGTTATCACGAGCCACCGTGAAGCCGTCGAGAACGACTACGGGTGGCCCGTCAGGCACGTCATCCTGATTGGCATCCGGGATGAACAGCAGCTGGGGCGGACACATCAGCCAGACCCCCCCTCGGCCCAGCTCGACGCTGGTCAGCATCTGGACCTGATCGGTGAAGACGCGGCGCTGATCGGACGCCCCGTCACCGTCCGAATCCTGCAGGATGACGACACGATCCCGTAACGACAAGTCAAACCGCTGAATGCGATCGGAATAGGTGTAGTTTTCAGCGACCCACAGCCGTCCCCGAGTGTCCCAGGCGACAGCGATCGGATTCTGCACGTCGGGCTCGGCTGCGAAAACCTGGGCCTGAAAACCGGGCGGAAGCTGCCACTTCGCCACCGCCTCGGCAGGGCTCAGCCGAGGCGTCGTCGTGTCAGGCTCAGTGTTGTGAGGCTCCGGGAATTCGGCTCCCCACAGGTGGATAACCAGGACGAACCCTGCGATCCAAGCCCCCAGAGAAAACTTCCCATACGCTGCCATACTGTCGTTCCTCCCCCGTCCGGATCCCGTCTCCCGATCCTACCGCCTGGCGCCACGGGCGTTGGTCGTGGACGTTGATCGCGGACGTTGATCTGGCAACAATCATACACAGGTAGCTAGCCCAGGGGGTGGAGTTGCAGTAAGTTCCAGCGGCGGAAGCAGATCGGGCACCATCATGGGGCAGCTTAGAGCGGGCGGCGGAGCGAGGGCGACGGGAAGACGGCCAGAATGAGCTTGACTGACGATCATCGCTGGCGGCAGTTTCTGGCGAGCCCCCAGCGGCGGGCTTGGCTGGTGCTGGCCATCGGCCTGCTGTTGCTGCCGGTAACTATGGTCCTGGTCCGCGCGGCGATCCGCAGCAACTTGAATGACGTCAGCGACTGGTTGCCGGCCCATTACATCGAAACGAGCCAGTATCGGTGGTTCAAGGAGCGATTTGGCCGGGAAGATTTTGTGGTTGTCAGCTGGCCCGGCTGCACGCTGGACGATCCGCGGATGGATATTGTCGCCCGTCGATTGAGGGAACGATCCACTCAGGCCGCGGCTCAGGGCGGTGCCGAGCTGTTTATCCGAGTGACGACGGGTCGAGATCTGATCGACGAATTGACCTCCGACCGCATCGGATTGTCGGAACAGCAGGCCGTCCATCGGCTGCAAGGGACGGTGGTGGGTCCCGACGGCCGTCAGACTTGTGTGGTCGTGGCGTTGGACGATACCCACGGCCCGCGGTTGCGTGAAGTGCTGCACGAGATCCGAGCAGCGGCCGTCGACAGCGGCTTGGAGAGCGGCGAAGTGCATCTGGGCGGCCCGCCAGTGGTGAACGACGCGATCAATCAGTCGAGTTCGCAGTCGCTGCTGCGGCTGGCCGGCCTGGCAGCCGCGGTTGGCCTGGTGATTGCCTGGCTGTGCTTCCGCGAGGTCCGTCTGACGTTGATCGTCTTCACGGTAGCTGGCTACGCGGCAGCGCTGAGCCTTGCCGTGCTGCCGCTGGTCGGCGTACCGCTCAACGCCATCCTGATTACCATGGTGCCATTGGTGTACGTGGCCGCCATGTCGGGCGCCATTCACCTGTCGAACTACTATCTGGAATCGCTGCGTCGAGACGGTCCCGAGCGGGCCGTGGAATCCGCCGTGCGTCATGCGGTATTGCCGTTGGTGTTGGCAGCGGTTACCACGGCGATCGGCCTGCTTTCACTCTGGTACAGCGACTTGGCTCCGATCCGGTTGTTCGGGATTTTTTCCGCTGTCGGCGTGATGATCGGTCTGGGGATGCAGATCGTCTTTCTGCCGGCATTCATTCGCTGCTGGCCGCAGCGGGCGCCGCTGAGTTCAGCAGCACCTTACGGCGTGGCCGCCTCAGGTTCGCCATCGACTTCGCATTCGGCCAGCGCCGCCGGCGTCATGGAAGGTGCGGAGGAATTATCGCCGTTCTGGCAGCGGGTCGCCGAGCATGTGCCGCGATACAGCTGGGCGTATACGGCCGCGTTTGCCTTTCTCTTGGGCATGGGCTTAATCGGATTGTCGCGGGTCGAGACGTCGATCCAGATCATGCGGCTCTTTTCGCCAGCGACACCGATCATTGCCAGTTACGCGTGGCTCGAGGAACACCTCGGTGCCATGGTGCCGATGGAGGTCGTGATTCGATTTGACTCGTCCAATTCCCAACGGACATTTCAGCGGCTGGAATTGATCAAGCACCTGCAGACGCTGATCGGCGAAATCCCTGGAGTCAGCGGCAGTCTATCGGCAGCCACGTTCACTCCGCCTATTCGGCCTGGCGGCCGGTCGGTGTGGAGCGTGGTGACCGACGTGCGGCTCAAGCATGCTCGTCAGAATCTGATCGACACCGGATATCTGTATGCGGACGGTGACGAGGAGGCGTGGCGGATCAGCGTGCGGGCGACCGAGGGTGAGCAGATTGACGGCGAGCAGTTTGAGCGGCGATTGAGGGAACAGATCGAACCGGTGTTGGCGCAGGAACGTTCCGCGGGCATTCACGGCCTGGAGGTGATGTACACCGGTGCCGTGCCGATCATTTATAAGGCTCGGCGCAGCCTGCTCGACGGCCTGACACTTGGATTCGCCACGGACGTGGTGCTGGTGGTCATCGCGGTGATCGCCATGGTGCGGAACTGGAGCAGTGGCGTGCTGCTGTTGCTGACCAGCGTCTTTCCCATGGCGGTGATCTTTGGCCTGATGGGCTGGTGTCAATGGCCGGTCGATATCGGTTCGATGATGACGCCCAGCGTGGCACTCGGCGTCACCATCGACGACGCCATCCATTTCGTGCTGTGGTATCGCCGAGGGATAGCCGAGGGATTGAGTCAGCGGAAGGCCGTGGAGCTGGCCTATGCGGGCTGTGGCCGGGCGATGATTCAGAGCTGGGGGGTGATCGGCGTGGGCCTGTCAGTCTTCGCGCTCAGTTCGTTCGTACCGACCTTCCGTTTCGGGACGCTGATTATCGCTTTGCTGTCCGCGGCGCTGATCTGCAATCTGATCTTTCTGCCGGCGCTGTTGGCCGGCCCGCTCGGCCGCTGGCTGGCCCGCGGCGTCCAGCCCACCACGGAGCGATAACTGCCTGCGGCGAACCGCGGAAGGCGCGGAGGCCGCGGAAGGAGCCACGCGACGCCGAATCGTAGGTGTCTTGAATTGGCCGCGGGCGATAGCAACGCTAGCGGCGAAGGGCGGACGGAGGTTGAGTGGGGCGGACGGAGGTCAGGCGGCGATCCGTCGAGGGCGAGTGTGGGGGGTGGGGGAGGAATCGGGTAACGGGAGATGCGAGGTTGGCAGGTGGGCTGCCGAAGTGGCCGGCGTGGGTGGGCCCGTTGTGTCGGTTAGCGGACGATCGGGCGCGCCGACAATCGCCAGCGGCGGCGAGTCGGGCCACTGACGGAGCAAGTTGGCCCGGACGTCCTTCATCAGCACCAGGATATTGGTGATCACCTGATCGCCCCGGATCCGGCCTTCACAGATATCCTGCATCAGCTCGAACCTGAGCCGCGACAGGCGTTCCTCAAGGTAAGACTTCAGTTCCTCCGGACCGATCGGCGCTTCGTTGTCGGCGACCAGCCCGCGTGCGATCGAGTCGACTTGGCGGAGACTGGCAAAGTAATCTGACGGACGGCGCGTCGGAGCTGTCCGCAGGAATCCCCACAAAGTCAACGCTCCAGCGCTGAACGCACCAAAGATGCTCAACGCATTGGCAACCGAATCGACCAGGTCGTGAATGGCTACCGGCTGATGTCGTTCCAGAAACGAAGCGGCCACCGGATGGAGGGCGTAGGGTGTCGACACGTCGCGAGGGGAAGCCACCTTCACTCGCCGCGGAAACTCACCTTCAAACAACGCCGCCATCAACGCTCGAACCGCCGCCGGGGGCGCGTCGTGGCGAGCGACGACAACCAGCCGCACGGCTACCGTCTCCAAATCCCGCTCCGGATGACTCTGGCCCGTGAAATAGCTCCCCGCCGGAATCACTCCCTGCTGCAGGAACTCACGGTCCAGCACCGATTCTCCGTCCAGGTTTGTCAGCAAATTGTCGGACAGAAACGCACGAGCACCTGGCAAGGGCATCAGCTGGTAGCCGGCCGCATCCATCAGCTTTTGGGCGACAATCGACGGCATCGAGGCCAACACCAGCAGACAATCGGGCAGCTCGGCCACCTTCGCCGCCCGCTCGGCCCCCTTCAGCTTCGCAATCTCTTCCGCCCTGCGAACCAATTCGTCCTTGCTCATCTCCAACGGAATCACATCGCCGACCGTCGATTGGGTCGGCAGTCTCAATTTTGCGAAGCGCAGGAACTCCCGCGACAGAATCGCCTCCGTGCTCCCTTGAGCTCCCAGATTCACACGCCGCCCTCGAACGAGCTTCGCTAGTGGCTGACCCGATTCCGCCAGCTCGGGCCGGACCAGCATGTGGACCAGCTCCGTCTGCACGGCGCCGAGCACCATCACTTTGTCATCGTCCGCTACGACTACGCCATTGCTGATCACCGCGGCGTCCAGCGTCCCCGCTCGCAGCTGGTGCAACGACTCTTCGCTACCATGATTCGTCACCAGCTCGAGGCTCAGCCGATGTGTCCGCGCTTGCTCGGCAAGATACTCAGCCACGGCAAAGCGTCGCGTCCCCTGCGGCCCGGCGCTGAAGCGAAGCGTCACATGCCGCCGCCCGGTGTTACCCGAGACCAGCATCGAGAGCCCCCAGTACAGGCAGGCGATCGCACCCAGCAGCATCAGCGACCGGCCAGCGACTCCCCACGGACCCGACCGCTGAATACTGAACGCGGCATGCAGTTTCGACCACATCGATGTCACCCTTCTTCCGTGAATGGGTTCTGTTCGCTTATCAGGCAACGTGCTGATCGTTCGTCCCCGGACCACTTCTCAACGAGCCCTGCTTGGCGTCCGTATCCATCTTCTGCCGATGCAGGTTCGCACGAGCCTCTTTCAGCAAGGCGAGAATATTCCCGATCACCTGATCGCCCTTGATCCGACCTTCGCAGATGTCCTGGATCAGATCGTGGCGCAGCCGTAACAGTTTTTCCTCGAGATACGCCCGCAGCTCGGAAGGATGCACCGGCGCTCGCGAATCGGATTCCAGCCCGTGTGCGATCGAATCGATCTGACGAATGTTCTCGTAGTAGTCGACGGGCGTGCGCGGCGGTGCCGAGCGCAGCAGGCTCCACAGCGTCAGCGCCCCGGCGCTGAACGCACCAAAAATACTCAAACCGTTCGCCACCGAGTCCATCAGGTCATGAATGGCCACCGGCCGATGGCGTTCCAGGTAAGCAGCCGCCAGGGGATGAATCTCGTACGGCGTCGCTACGTCAACCGGTGACGATATCGGTATCCGTCGCGGAAACTCACCTTCGTACAGAGTCTCCATCAACGACTTCACGGCCGCTGCGGGGAGATCGCGTCGAGCGACAATCACCAGCCGCACGGCAACCGTCTCCAAATCTGTCGCCGGCTGACCAGCCTGCGCAAAATAACTGTTCGCCGGAATAATCCCCTGCTCCAGGAACTCGCGATCGAGAATGGTCCCCTGTGGAGCCGTGTCGAGCAGATTGTCCATCAGAAACGCCCGAGCTCCAGGCAACGACATGATCCGATAATCGGCCGTTTCGATCAGCTGTTCCACCACGGTCGACGGAATCGACGCCAGCACCAGCAGACAGTCGGGCAGCTCGGCAATCTTGGCCACCCGCTCATCTCCCTGCAGTGTCTCAATCTCTTTCGCCCGCCGGATCAGCTCCTGATACCCCAGCTCGGTCGTCAGCACATCACCGGGCTGGGATTCCGTCGGCAGCTTGATATTGGCAAACCGCAGAAACTCACGCGACAGGATGGCTTCCGTACTGCCGCGTCCGCCCAGATTGACGCGCCTGCCGCGAATGAGCTTCGAGAGCGGCTGACCAGTCTCAGCCAGCTCGGGGCGGACCAGTACCTGCACCATCTCGTGCTGCACCACCCCTAACACCATCACCTGATCATTGTCATTGATCACCAGCCCGTTGCTGATCAGGGCCACGTCCAGCATTCCGGCCCGCATCTGCTGGAGCGATTCCTCACTCCCCTGGTTGGTAACCAGCGTCAGCTGCAGACCACTTGTTTCTGCCTGACGGACGAGATATTCGGCCACGATATAGCGTCTCGACCCGTCCGGGCCGGCGCTGATCGTCAATTCGTACGTCGGATTGAGCAGCGTACGGGGCCACGCCAGATAGGCTCCCAGCGAAAGGAAAGCCAGCGTGCCAATCAGCAGCATGATGCGTCGGGTGCCCCACCGTGCGGTGCCCCGTCGCCACCAGCTTCCTGGCCCCAAAATCGCCCCCATGTCGTCCCCCCCCAGTTCACCGATTACCCAGCAGCCAGCGTCCGGATCGTGCCATCGCCGCCATCAACCAGCTGACGACGGGATACACAGCATCATTCGAGGGGTCAAGACCAACTCGAGCCGCGCCCGAAGCTAGCGTCCTTAACGTCCCCGCCACCAACAGCGGCCGCAGGGCCTGCGAGCGGTGCGGTGGTTCGCGGATTGGCCATGATTGTGGCCGGTGCACGACCGGACGACTAGCCCGATTCGCGGAGCGCCCCCCCCGCTGGCGAGACGCGCCGAATCGAAGCTGGTGAACCACGTCGGCCAATCACCGATTAGCGGGGCCCAGGTGGAACGTACGTCTTCAGCCAGTCGAAGGTCTGTTCGTGCCAGAATCGGCTGTTCGCCGGCTTGGTCACCCAGTGTCCTTCATCGGGGAAATTGACAAATTTCGACGGCACGCCCAGGCGCTGGAGGGTCGTGAACAGCTCGAGCCCCTGACCGATCGGACAGCGGAAATCGAGATCGTTGTGGATCACCAGCATCGGAGTTCGAAACCGAGCCAGATTGGCCGCTTTCACATGTGGCGAGAACTCGCGGTACTTGTCGGGGATCTCCCACGGCACCCCGCCATGTTCGAACTCATCAAACCACAGCTCGTCGGTCGTGCCCCACATGCTTTCCAGGTTCCAGACACTGCAGTGGGAAATAAGACATTGGAAGCGGTCGGTATTCACGGCGAACCAGTTCATCATGTACCCGCCGAAACTCGCTCCCGCCGCGCCGATACGTTGGGAATCACACCAGGGCTGAGCGACCAGGTAATCGAGTCCGGCCATCAGGTCGCGGTAGACCTTGCCGCCCCAGTCACCACTGATCTCCCGCACGTACTGCTGACCAAAACCAGTACTGCCGCGTGGATTGGGCATCGCGACGACGTAACCCTGAGCGGCCCAGGCCTGAGCGCACCAGCGGAACGACCAGCCATCTTCCCAGGCTCCTTGAGGGCCGCCATGGACGAGAAACGCTACGGGCCACTTCTTGCTCGGATCAAAACCGGGCGGTTCGAGAATCCACATCTGCATCTTCACGTTCCCTTCGACGGGAACTTCGACCGACTTGGGCCGCGACAGTTTCAGCTCCGCTCGCAGTCCGTCGTTGGCATGGCTGATCATCGTCGATTCCGTGGCGACGGGCAGACCGATCTGAGCCCCGGAGTTCTGCAAGGGATGCACAAAAACTTCAGCCGGATGGTCCATTCGCGCCAATTGGAAACCCAGCCAGGTACCACCGACGCTGACCGAACCGATCTGACCTGCCGACACGGCGGTCTGCACGGCCGGTCGACCATCGAGCGTCACACAGTAGACCACTCGTGACGCCTGCTGTTCGGCCACCATCCCCAGCCGTTCGTCACCGAGCCACCAGAGTTCGTCGCACGAGCGATCGAGATTCTCAGTCAGACTGCGTCCCTTCCCTGTCGGCTGGCCATCCGGCTGACACGGCACGACGCTCAACCGCCACCGATCGGCCTCGTAACCGGGGACTTGCTGAGCACGATAGGCCAGATGCCGACCATCGGGACTGAATCGCGGACAACCGACGGCGGCTCCCTCGACACTTACAATCGACTGCCACTCGGTCGTCGGCCGATCGATCACCGCTCGACAAAACTCATACCCGGTATTCCAAGCCTCATTCTTGGCCGGGACCGCCGTGAAGATCACCGCTCGACTGTCGGGCGAAAAGACAAAATCATCTCCGACGCTGAACGTTGTCGAAGTGGGATAGGCGTCGCGATCGCCCGGAGTCACATCACGGCAGTTCTGGCCGTCGGCGTCACACACAAACAGATGTTGCCGCTTGCCGTCGACATACGAATCCCAGTGACGCAGGAACAACCGTGATGTCACGCGGGCCTTCACCGGCCCCGACTCAGCCTGCTCGGCTCGTTCCTTGTTCTTCTTGTCACTCTCAGCCGGCTCCAGCTCGCTGTACTCCGGATAGACAGCCGACACGAACGCAATTTTGGATCCATCGGGCGACCAGATCCCGGTGGCCGCGCCCGAGCTGAGCCTTGTCAGCTGGCGAGCTTCGCCACCGTGGATGTCGATCACCCACAGCTGACTCGTGCCACTGCGATCCGATTCGAACAAGATCCGCCGACCATCGGGGGCCCAGCGCGGATGCCGGTCGTTCTTCTGCACAGGTTCGGTCAGCCGTCGCGGCGTAGTGGCGCCGCCGACACCCAGCCGATCGGTAGTGGCCAGCCACAACGAAGTGGTCGTTTTGCGCGTCTCGAGGTCAATCTGCCCGACCTGATAGACGACCCACCGCCCGTCAGGACTCAACTGCGGCTCGGCCACCCGCTGAAACCGGAACAAATCGTCAATCTCCATCGGCCTGGTCCCCGCATCGGCCCCCATGCTCGCCACTCCACCGGTCATCAGATACCCAACTACGCACCAAGCCGCGATCCACCGCCACATAGCTCACCTGTTGCCTGTCAGCTCCACCTCTTCTCTGCCCGCTTCCGTTCTGGCTGTCGCCCCACTGGCAGCGGTACTCCTGCCGGACTTCAGTACGATATCCGGAGAGCTGGTCGGGCGATAGCCGACAGTTTGCCGGGTCGTGGCGGGACGAGCTGGGGTTCGAAACGAGATTTGGCGGGTTACTGATTGCCAATTCGTACGGTCAGGCCAACAATGGACGGTTTGGAATTGTCAACGAGGGGTCTGCCGATGGTCGAGGAGTGGCCGCATGGTGTCTGAGCCGCGGGTGATCGACGCGGCGGGCCCGCCGATAAATGACAACTTGTCGGCCGCAGACCGCTCAACCTCCGAGCGGCTGATAGTGACCGAGGGCCTGACCAAGGAATACCGGCAACTGACGGCGCTGGACGATTGTTCGCTGGAGGTACCGCGGGGTGCCGTATTTGGTTTGCTGGGCCCCAACGGCGCCGGCAAATCGACTTTGCTGCGGTTGCTGATGGGCTTCATCCGTCCGACTCGTGGCCGCGCCCTGATCATGGGGCTCGACTGCCATCGCGACTATGTCGCCGTTCATCGTAAGGTGGCCTACATGCCCGGCGACGCGCGGCTGCCGGGCCATATGACGGGCCGGCAAGTGGTCGATTTTTTTTCGCGTCTGCGGAGTGGTCGACGGGCTGAGCTGGGATTGCGGATTGCCGAGCGGCTGGATCTGGATCTGCGGCGTCGGGTGGCCTGGATGTCGACGGGCATGCGACAGAAGCTGGCCCTGGCCGTAACGCTGGCGACGGAAGCGCCGGTGATGATTCTGGACGAGCCGACCTCGAATCTCGATCCGACGGTGCGGGCCGAGGTCTTGCAATTGGTGCGAGAATGCCAGGCCTCAGGTCACACGATTGTCTTTTCCTCTCATGTGCTGTCCGAAACGGAAGCCGTATGTCAGCGGGTGGCCATACTGCGTGGCGGCCGACTGGTCCACACGCAGTGTCTTGATGAATTGCGGCGGCAGCACCGCGTGACGGCTCAGCTTTCGGGCCCTCTGCCGCCGATCCCCACGGGGCTGCAGAGCCAGTTGATTGTCGACCACGATCGAGCGACGGGCCGACTGAGGCTCGATATGCTCGGCGAACTCGGCCAACTGCTCGGTTGGTTAAGCACCCTGAGCTTGACTGAAGTCTCGATCGAACCGATCGGCTTGCAATCGGTTTACGAACGGATTCATCCGTCAACCAATCGAGTCAGCATGCGGGAAGAGGTGGGGGCATGACCTGGACTTTGATCCGCAAGTCGATCCACGATTCGTGGCTGTTGCTGGCCAGCTGTGTCGGCGGCCTGATTCTGTTTTGCTGGGTGCGTGTCTGGATCGTCAGCCAGCTGGAGGTCGGCCGGTTCCAGAAGATCCTTGAGAACTTGCCGCCGGCGGTGCAGAAACTGATTCCGGTTCCCATCCAGGACCTGCTGACGTACGAAGGGCGGATCGCGTTCAGTTTTGAAGAGCCGATTGTCTATCTGATCATGGCCGTCTGGGCGATTGCTCGGGGATCAGACGTCGTCAGCGGGGAAGTGGGACGCGGGACCCTGGAGATGCTGGCCGCTCAGCCTGTCAGCCGCAGTCAGCTGATGACCACGCAGGGCCTGGTCTCCGTAGGGGGTGCGGCCGTTCTGGCGGCAGCCGCGATTGCCGGCACGTGGTTTGGCTTGGTGAGCTGTTCCACGAAGGTGGTCGACGAGCCGGTGCGGTGGACGGTTCCTGGGCTGAACGTGGAGATCCCGCTGTCGGCGGAAACTCCACGGGAAGAGCTGGTACCGATGTGGCAGCTGATCGACGAACGGTTGTTGTCGATCGCGGCGACGAACTACGCGTCGCTGGGCATCTTTCTGATCGGGCTGTCGATGTGCGTGTCGGCGGCCGACCGGTATCGGTGGCGTACGATCGGGCTGGTGGTGGCGTTCTACGTCGCTCAGACCCTGGTGGAGCTCCTTGGCCAGTCGCTGGGATCGGTGTGGCTGAAACGGTTGACCTTCTTCACCGGCTACGAGCCGGTGAATTTCGTCACCAGTGCGGCCCGCACTCCCGAATTGGCGTGGGCGTTCTGGGCGACGCCGAGCCATCCGCACCCGTGGGGTCTGGGGCCGGTGGGCTGCGATCTGGTGCTGATCGGGCTGGGCTTCGTCTTGTTCACTGTCGGCCTGGCCATCTTTTCCCGGCGAGATCTCCCCGCCCCCACATGACGTCGACCGGTCGGCGGCCCGCTGGCGAGTTGATGAAATGGGTCGCCCGTCCTGGTACACTCAGTCCGGTTTTCCCGTTGACCGGTCGACGGGTCCACTGGTCGTGGTCGGGTACGTGTGTCAGTTTTCGGTGGAGGAGTCAGCGATGCTAGGCGGATTGCTTCGAGGTGTGGGGACACACGTGTGGTGGCTGGTCGCGGTGAGCTGGGTTCTGAGCAGTCCGTGCGGTTGGGTCGGTGTGGCCGTCGCCGCAGAACCCGCAGCAGCCGACGTCCAGCAAGACGACGATCAGCAAGACGACGATCAGCCAACCGAGGAAGACGCGCGGAAAGAGGAAGCTCGTCGCAAGCTGGAGGAGGCCGAGAAGGCGGCCGGTTTTCTGGATCTGAAGATTCTGGAGCGAGGCAAGCATTACAACTTGACTCCGGAAGAGGCACGGGCGGCGATCACGGTTCCCGAGGGATTTCGGGTGACGTTGAGTGCGTGCGAGCCGGATTTGCGTCAGCCGAACGCGTTTTGTGTCGACGACCGGGGTCGGGTGTGGGTCGGCGAGAACTACACGTACACGAAGTACGGCTGGGAACCGGATCAGCGAGATCGGATTTTGATTTTCAGTGACCGGGACGGCGACGGGGTCTTTGACGAGCGGAAGGTGTTCTCGGAGGACATTACGTACGTCAGCGGACTGGAAGTCGGCCATGGAGGCGTGTGGGTCGGATCGCCGCCGAATTTGATGTTCATTCCGGACCGGAATCACGACGACGTACCGGACAGTGCGCCCGAAGTGGTGTTGGACGGCTGGGGAGCTGAGGACCAGCACGAGACGCTCAACTCATTCTGCTGGGGCCCCGACGGCTGGCTCTACGGTTGCCACGGCGTGTTCGTGAATTCCAAGGTCGGAGCTCCGGGGACGCCCGAGGATCAACGGACGCCGTTGAACGCCGGCGTATGGCGATACCATCCGGTGCGGAAGGAGTTTGAGGTCTTTGCTTGGGGGACGAGCAATCCGTGGGGGATCGACTGGGACGATCACGGTCAGTTGTTGATGACGGCTTGCGTGATCCCCCATCTCTGGCATGTCGTTCAAGGGGGGCGTTACCATCGACAGGCGGGCCAGCATTTCGATCCGTTTGTCTACGATGACATCAAGACGATTGCCAAGCACAATCATCAGGGTTTCAAGGGTCGCGAAGGCGGGTTTGCTCATGGTGGAGCGTTGCTTTACCAGGGGACGACCTTTCCGCCGCAGTATCGCGGCAAGCTGTTCATGTTCAACATCCATCACCGGTGCATATACATTGACCAGCTGGAGCGAGCCGGTTCGGGGTTCACGGGAGATCACTTCGAGGAATTCCTGTTTGCCAATGATCCGTGGTTTATTGGGTTTTCGTTGCAGCAGGCCCCGAACGGCTCGATGTATTTCATCGACTGGTATGACCAGCAGATCTGTCATGGGCAGACGCCGGCCGGGAAGTCGACGGGTCGGCTGTACCGCATTTCTTATGGCGACACGAAGGAGCTGCCGGTCGACCTGGCGGCCAGCAGTTCTGAGGAGTTGGCCAAGTTGCAGGCGAGCGACAATGAGTGGCAGGTGCGACATGCTCGTCGGCTGCTGGCCGAACGGGCCGTGGCGGGTGACAAGCTTGGCGACGCCCATGCCGTACTGCACCAGCAGCTCCAGAGCGGCGACACTTCGGGGCTGAGATTGCGGGCCTTGTGGGCGCTGCACACCAGCGGCGGGATCACAACAGACCAGTTGCGGAGCCTGTTGGACGATCCGGACGAGTATCTGCGGAGCTGGGCGATCCAGTTGCTGACCGAACAGCGGCAGGCGGAGCCGGAAGTGGTGGCGAAGCTGGCCGAGCTGAGTCGGAGCGACCCGTCGCAGGTCGTACGGCTCTATCTGGCTTCAGCGATGCAGCGATTGCCGGTAGCCGATCGGTGGTCGATTGCGGAGGGGCTGGTTGGGCATGCGGAGGACGTCCACGACCACAACCTGGAGCTGATGTACTGGTACGCGATTGAGCCGCTGGTGGCGGCGGATGGCCGTCGAGCGTTGACGCTGGCCAGCCGGTGTGCCCTGCCGGAAGGGGAAAAGACCCGCCCCCTGCGTACGTACATCGCTCGACGTCTGGCCCAGCGTTGAGCCACGGACGACCACCCGAAGCAGGGGTGCTATAACCGGCACTTCCGGTACGCTTGCTAGGTGAGATTCCCCGATCCGGGCCCTTTTAGGGGCTCTGGGATGGGTCGCGTTGGACAACACCCCTGACCTGCCCTAGCCTTGCACACGGAAACTGCTGTGCGCTTCGCGAGGGGCCTGACCGGCTCGGCGACCCGCCAGGCACTTGCGACAAGAGGTGGTACGTCCATGCGGGTCTTAGTGATCGACGACGATGCGGTTTCGACCGAAATGGTCCGTTTCGCATTGAGCGAGTTCGGCTACGAAGTCACGGCCTGCGTGGATGCGCGGGAGGGCCTGCAGCTGGCTCGGTCGGGCGAATTCCCGATTGTGATTCTGGACTGGGAGATGCCCGACGTCGACGGGCTGCAGATCTGTCGCGAGATTCGCAATCGAGTCCGGTTCCGTTACACGTACATCATTCTGCTGACCTCTCGAGCGGGGACGGAGAACATCATTGAGGGGTTGGAAGCCGGGGCGGACGAGTTTCTCTGCAAGCCGTTCAATCCGCAGGAGCTGTTTGTACGGCTGCGAGTAGCGCGGCGAGTGCTGGCATTGGAAAGCCGCGATGTGACGATCTTCAGTCTGGCCAAGCTGGCTGAATCTCGCGATCCCGAGACGGGTGCTCACCTGGAACGGATGCGTGAGTACTGTCGGATTCTGGCGACGTGGCTCTCGAGGCAACCGGACTACGAGCAGATTGTCGACGCGAACTACGTCGAGACGATCTATTTGACCAGCCCGCTTCACGACATTGGCAAGGTGGGCATTCCGGACCGCGTGTTGTTGAAGGAGGGGCCGCTGAGCGACGAGGAGTTTGCCGTGATGAAGCGGCACACGTTGCTGGGGGCCGATACGCTGGACGCCGCCGCGTCGCTCTACCCCGACGCTCAATATCTGACCATGGCCCGTGACATCGCGATTTCTCACCACGAGAAATTTGACGGTTCGGGCTACCCGTTCGGCCTGGTGGGAGACGAGATTCCGCTGTGTGGCCGCATTGTCGCCGTGGCCGATGTGTACGACGCGTTGACGACCAAGCGGGTTTACAAGCCGGCCTTCACTCATCCCAGAGCGCGGCGGATCATTGTGGCTGGCAGTGGTGTCCATTTTGATCCGATCGTGGTCCGAGCCTTCTGCGAGTGCGAGCAGGAGTTCCTCGACACCAAGCAACGGCTGGATGCCATCGAAGCTCAGTCGGCTTGGCCGTTGATCGGCAAATCAGCCGGCATTGGCCCCGGACTGGGCCGCCGCAATCCGACCGGCGATCGCGAAGCCCCCGTCGCCGAAAGCAGTCCGGCGCGATACAACGGTTAGCGCAGGATACGACCGCAACAGGTTTCTCTGCTCGGGAAATTCTGGGCGCGGCCGCTGCTGACCTGAAAGGCGAAAACGGGGCAGGATGCGAGTACTGGTCACCGGCGCCGGAGGGTTCCTGGGATCGCACGTCTGTCGTCAATTGCTGGCCAGCGGCCACACCGTGCGGGGTCTGGGCAGGAACCATTATCCGCTGCTGGACAATCTGGGCATTGAGCAGCAGCGAGTCGACATTCGCGACTCGAAGGGGGTCGCCGACGCCGTGTCGGGCATGGATGCGGTAGTGCACACGGCGGCCATTGCCGGCATCTGGGGTCCGCGGCGCCAGTACGAATCGATCAATGTCACCGGTACGGCCAATGTGCTGGCTGCCTGCCAGCAGCATGGCGTGCGACGGCTGGTGTATACCAGCAGCCCGAGCGTCACGTTCAGCGCCGACGATCAGTGCGGCGTCGACGAAACGACGCCGTACGCTCAGCGGTGGCTGTGTGAGTACCCGCGCACCAAGGCGGTGGCCGAGCAGATGGTGTTGCAGGCCAACTCGGCGCGTCTGGCGACTTGTGCTCTGCGGCCCCATCTGATCTGGGGGCCGGGCGACCCACACTTGCTGGCCCGATTGTGGGCTCGAGCCCGGTCGGGACGGCTGCGCCGGGTCGGGACGGGAGACAATCTGATCGACATTATCTATGTCGACAACGCGGCCGCTGCCCACGTGGCGGCCGTCGAACGTCTGGAGCCGGGTTCGCCGCTGGCCGGCACGCCGGTGTTCATCAGCCAGGGCGAACCGGTGAACTGCTGGGACTGGATCGGTCAGCTGCTGGGACTGCAGCAGTTGGAGCTCCCTCAGCGCGGGCTGACCTTCCGGCAGGCGTGGAATCTGGGGTGGGGGCTGGAGTGCGTCTACCGGCTGACCGGTCAGCGGCGGGAGCCACCCATGACCCGATTCCTGGCCGCTCAGCTGGCCAAGAGCCACTACTTTTCCATCGACCGGGCCCGCCGGCTGCTGGATTTTGACCCCAGCGTCTCGACGGCCGACGGGATGGGGCGGCTTGCCAAGTGGCTCAGCAGCGGCTAGCCTCTGGGATTCGCGCCGAGCCACAGGGGTGCGTCTATTGGAATCAAGGACGCGGGGAATGGGGTTTGAGTCTTCGCCAACGCGACTGAGCGACGATCAGCGGATCGTGATCACGGGGATCGGCTTGACGTCCCCCAACGGGAACGATCTGGAGACCTTCCGCCACGGCCTGCTGACCGGACGGAGCGGAGTGCGGCCGTACGAAATCCGCTATTTCGGGGCGACTCTGGCCGGTGTCTGCGACTACGAGGTGACCCGCTATCAGAGCCGTAAAGACGTACGGCGGGGGACGCGAGCCGGATCGATTGGCATTTACTGTGCCCAGGAAGCGGTCCGCAACGCGGGTTGGGATTGGCCTCAAATCGACCGTTCTCGGGTCGGCATCTACGTCGGCGTCACCGAGCACGGCAACGTCGAGACCGAGAACGAGATCTACGCGATCAAGCAGTACGACTACGACACGTCGTTCTGGTCTCACCACCACAATCCACGGACGGTGGCCAACAATCCGGCGGGCGAGATTGCGTTGAACATGGGGGCGACGGGCCCTCACTACACCATCGGAGCGGCCTGTGCGGCGGGGAACGCGGGGTTGATCCAAGGCGCTCAGATGCTCCGCCTGGGCGACTGCGATTGGGCCTTGGCCGGTGGTGTTTCGGAGAGCATCCACACGTTCGGCATCTTCGCCAGTTTCCGCAGCCAGGGGGCGTTGGCGATGCACGACGATCCGACGAAGGCATCGCGTCCCTTCGACGTGGCTCGCACGGGCATCGTCGTCGCTGAAGGGGGTTGTATTTTTACACTGGAGCGGCTCAGCGATGCTCGTCGGCGCGGAGCGCGAATCTACGGCGAACTCGTGGGGTACGCAATCAACACGGACGCCACGGATTTTGTGCTGCCGAATCCGGAACGTCAGGCGGAATGCATGCGGCTGGCACTGGCCCGAGCGGGGCTGGAGCCGGAGCAGATCGACATCGTCAGTACGCACGCCACGGGGACCAGCAGTGGCGACGCTCAGGAATGCACCGCCCTGCGTGAGGTATTTGGTCAGTCGCGGCGGACGCATTTCAACAATGCCAAGAGCTTCATCGGGCACGCGATGGGTGCGGCCGGTTCGCTGGAGCTGGCGGGGAACTTGCCGGCCTTCGACGATCGGATCTGCCATCCGACGATTAACGTCGACCAGCTCGATCCGGAATGCGAACTGCACGGCCTGGTGCTGAATCAGCCGCAGGAGCTCCCGGATGTCGAATACATCCTGAACAATTCCTTTGGGATGCTGGGGATCAATTCGGCGGTGATCATTCGCCGGCTGCGAGGCTGACCCGCGGCTCGTCACCTCCCGAGGGGGGTGCGTTTTCTGGGAAATGTGTGTCGAGCCCCTGTGGGGCTGCGGAGCGGGACCGGTTACACTGGACCGGCTGAGCGACGCGCCGGTCGAGCGGTCGGTCGCAGCCGTTAGTCGGACGCCCCCCGAACGAGGCGGGGCGCTAAGCGAGGACCGGAAAGCCCGAGTCAATCGAGAGCGAGACGTGGGGATCGGGCTGTGGGGATCGGGCTTTAGGAATCGGGCTTTAGGAATCGTTGGGTACGGAGCTCGTTGATAGGGAGACTGAGCGGAATGACGCCGGCGGACATTCGTGAGGAGATCCTGGACATCCTGGCAAACATTGCTCCGGATGAGGACCTCAGCAATTTGAAGGACGACATCGCGTTTCGGGACCAGCTGGAGTTGGACAGCATGGACTTCCTGGACATTGTGATGGAGTTGCGGAAGCGGTATCGGGTCCAGATCCCGGAAGAGGATTATCCGGCGTTGGCCAGTATGGCGAGCACGACGACGTACTTGGCGCCGCTGATGAAGGACCTGGAGCGGATATCGCGGTAGGCCGGCGGGGAGTCCTGGAGCTGGGATTGGCAGCGTGGTTGCCGAGAGACTGCTGATCCTGAAGTCGCTGATCGCGCCATGTATGACACGATAATCATTGGCGCCGGGATGTCAGGGCTGGCCGCGGGAATCCGGCTGGCTTACTACGACCAGCGGGTCTGTCTGCTGGAGCGTCACAACACGATCGGCGGGTTGAATTCTTTCTATCGCCTGCGTGGCCGCGACTATGATGTGGGCCTGCACGCGTTGACCAATTTCACTCCCAAGGGAGCTCGGAAGGGTCCCCTGGCTCGTCTGCTGCGACAGCTGCGATTCCGCTGGGAAGACTTCTCGCTTTCTCCGCAGCTGGAATCGTCGATCCGGTTTCCCGGCGTGTCGCTCCGTTTCGGGAACGATTTCGAGCTCTTGCGTTCGGAGGTCGCTCGGGCGTTTCCGTCAGAGCGTGAGAACTTCGACCGGCTGTGTGCGGCGATTGTCGACTACGACGACCTGGACGAAGCGACGTATCAACTGAGTGGTCGCGAGGTGGTCGGAGGGCTGATCCGCGATCCGCTGCTGCTGGAGATGCTGTTCTGTCCGTTGATGTGGTATGGCAATGCGCGCGAGCGGGACATGGATTTCGGCCAGTTCTGCATCATGTTCCGGTCGATCTTCAGCGAAGGACTGGCTCGGCCGATCGCCGGCGTGCGTTTGATTCTGAAGAATCTGGTTCGTCGGTTTCGGGAGCTGGGGGGCGAGCTGAAGCTGCGCAGCGGGGTGCAGCGGATCCTGACGGACGGGGATCGTGCGATCGGCGTGGAGCTGGACGGTGGGGAGCAGATACTCGGTCGGCGGATCCTGTCGTCAGCTGGCTGGGTGGAGACGATGCGGTTGTGTGGATCGCCGACGAGTGTCGAGCGGGCGGCGGGTCGGATGTCGTTTGTGGAGTCGATTTCGGTCCTCGACTGCACGCCTCAGCAGCTGGGGCACGACCAGACGATTGTCTTTTACAACGATTCGCCGCAGTTTCACTGGGAGCGATGCGACGATCTGTGTGACGTCCGGACGGGAGTCGTCTGTTCGCCGAACAATTTTCTCTATGGGGATTCCGACCAGACGGACCGGCACTTGCCGGACGGCGTGATGCGGATCACGACGATCGCCAATTACGATCGCTGGCGTGGGCTGTCGGAGGACGAGTATCTGCGGCAGAAGGTCCGCTGGTACGACCGAGCGGTGGAGTCGGCGGTGCGGTTTGTCCCCGATTTCCGTCGTCATGTGATCGACACGGACGTCTTCACGCCGCGGACGATTGAGCGGTTTACCTGGCATCAGGGGGGGACGGTTTACGGGGCTCCGGACAAGCAATTGGACGGCCGGACCCACTTGTCCAACCTCTTCATCTGCGGTACAGATCAAGGGTTTGTGGGGATCGTCGGGGCAATCATCAGCGGCATCTCGATCGCCAATCAGCACTGTCTGCGGGAGCCCGATGCGGCCAACCCGCCGCAGGACGGCTGACCCTCCCGACCCTGTTCCGCTGCGAAGTCGTTTCCGGAGGCCGGCCGAACATGCCGAAAGACTTTTTGCAGGGAACACGAGCCGCTTATGACGTGGTGGTCATTGGCAGCGGGCTGGCCGGACTGACGGCGGCCAACGTCCTGGCTCGGGCGGGCCGCAGCGTGCTGTTGCTCGAACAGCACTACAAGCTGGGGGGCATGGCGACCTGGTTCAAGCGTCCTGGCGGCTACATCTTCGACATCTCGCTCCACGGTTTCCCGGTCGGGATGATCAAGAGCTGTCGGCGTTACTGGTCGGCCGAAATTGCCGATTCGATTGTCCAGCTGGAGCACATCCGGTTTGACAATCCCATGTTTTCGCTCACCACCACCTTCGACCGGAACGACTTCACGCGATTGCTGGTCGACCGGTTCGGAGTTGCTCAGGAGACGGTCGAATCGTTTTTCAACACGGTTCGGCAGATGAACTTTTACGACGACCAGCGGCTGACGACGCGGCAGTTGTTCGATCGGTTCTTTCCGGGGCGCGAAGACGTGATCCGGCTGCTGATGGAACCGATCACGTACGCCAACGGCTCGACGCTGGAGGATCCGGCGATCACGTACGGCATCGTCTTTTCAAACTTCATGTCGAAGGGCGTCTACACGTTTTCCGGTGGGACCGACCGGCTGATTGAACTGATGCAGGCCGAGCTGGTTCGCAGCGGAGTCGACATTCGGATTCGGTCGGATGTCGATCGGATCGTCGTCGAACGGGGCAAGGTGCGCGGCGTGGAGGTGAACGGCCGGTTTATCGGCGCCGGTGCGGTGGTGTCGAACGGGAATCTGTACAGCACGATCTTCGAAATGGTGGGGGAGGACCGCTTCGACCGATCGTTTGTCGACCAGGCCCGCGCAGTCCGGATCAACAACTCCAGTACTCAGGTCTATCTCGCCTTGAAGCCCGAGGCGACGATTGAGGAATCGACCGGCGACCTGCTCTTCAGCTCAACAGCTCCTCTGTTTCGAACCGACCTGTTGTTGAGCCGTGACATTACGAGCCGGACTTTTTCGTTCTACTATCCGAGGACTCGACCGCAGAGCCGCCCGCGGCATCTGGTCGTGTCGAGCACCAATGCCCGGTACGAGGACTGGGCGGGCCTGAGTGATCAGGAATATGAACTCAGCAAACAGGACCTGATCGAGACGACGCTCTGCGCCCTGGACCGCTATGTGCCGGGGGTCCGAGACATGGTCGCTCATGTCGAAGCGGCAACTCCGCGGACGTTCCAGCACTACACCAAGCACGTGCGGGGGGCGAGTTTCGGGACGAAGTTCGAGGGCCTGGCGGTCAGCCGCAGCCTGCCGGAACAGATCGGTGGACTATACCATGCCGGCAGTGTGGGAATTATCATGTCCGGGTGGTTAGGAGCGATCAATTACGGGGTCATTGTGGCCAACGACGTCGATGCTCTGTTGATGAAAGGCCAGTCAGGAACCAGCTCATGTCTACAAACGCTTCCAGCGCCCTGACGCTGGACGAAATCAAGGCCCTGATCCCGCATCGCGAGCCGATGCTGATGATTGACGAGGTACTGGAACGATCGTCGGAGCATATCGTCTGCCGGCGGACATTCCGGCACGACGAGTATTTCTTTCAGGGCCACTATCCTGACTTCCCGCTGGTTCCGGGTGTGCTGCTGTGCGAAGCGGCCATGCAGGCCGGCGCGGTGCTGCTGGCCGAACAGGCCAATCAGGCCGGCATTCCCGTCGCCGCTCGATTGAACGAAGTCAAGTTTCGCCGCATGGTCCATCCCGGTGACACGATCACCGTCCACGTTGATGTGACCGATCGGCCGGCGAATGCCTACTTCATGAAGGCCCGAGTCATGCTCGGCGATTCGGTCGCCATGCGGTGCGAATTCGCCTGCATGATCGCGCAGCCGGAACTATGAATCAGCCGAGCGCCGACCAATCGAGCGCCGACCAACCGAAGTCGGGGCCAGTCGAGGACTTCCTGCAGCTCCGCGGCAAGTCCCTGCTGGTGCTGGGCGTCGCCAACCGCAAGAGCGTGGCTTACCACGTCGCTCAGGTGCTGGAACGAGCCGGCGCGGAAGTGATCTATGCGGTCCGTTCGGAAGAGCGGCGAGCGTCCCTGCAGAAACTACTCGGCCAGCGCACCATGCTGGTCTGCGACGTGGAACATCAAGCGGAGATCGATCGGCTGGCGCGGCAGATCGAAGAGCTAGGCCGACCGATCCACGGCATGCTCCACTCGATTGCCTTTGCCGATTACCAGGACGGCTGGCGACCCTTCCACGAAACGACGCGGGCTCAGTTCCTCAGAACCATCGACGTTTCGTGTTTTTCGCTGATGGCGCTCAGCAACGCGCTGAAGAACTCGTTCGATCCCGACGCTTCGGTCGTAACCGTCTCGATTTCGACGACCCGCATGGCCAGCGAGAATTACGGGTTCATGGCCCCGGTCAAAGCAGCCCTCGATTCGGCGGTCGTCTTCCTGGCCAAGTCGTTCAGCCGGTTTTCGCGCGTCCGGTTCAATGCTGTTGCGCCAGGCTTGCTGAAGACGTCAGCATCGGCCGGGATTCCCGGTTACGTCGACGCGTACCTGTTTGCCGAACAGGTGATCCCGCGCCGACGAGCCGTCCAGACTCAAGAAGCGGCCGATACGGCTGCGTTTCTGTTGAGCCCTCGGTCCAGCGGCATCAATGCGCAGTCGCTGATCGTCGACGCCGGCATGTCGATCAACTACTTCGACGCCGATGTCGTCCGACAGGCACTCGGGAACGAGCCTCCCGGAGCGTGAACAGAAAACTCGGCCTCGGTCTGACGGCCGGGCTTTGATTAGCCGGGCTTTGATTGGCCGGGATGTGATTGGCCGGTTACTGGCTGAGCTGGACGGTCTGCAACCGGCCGTCGCGTTCGATCTCCGCTTCGACGGGAAGCTCCAGTTGCGGCGCGAGCCGAGTGAGTTCGGTGGCCTGCAGTGACACGTGCGGGCCGAGCCGGACCAGGCGGTCGCCGATGCGCAGGCCGGCCCGAGCGGCGGGGGAGCCGGCGGCGACTTGTACCAGGACGACACTGGAGGCTTCGCCGGGGATTTCACGCCAGGAAATACCCAGCTTCTGCGGACCGCCCTGCAAGGCCACGTTCATTTCCCGCCAGGGCCCCAACGGCTCAGCCGCTGACGCCGGCTGGACCGCTGAACTTCCGGCCGGTGCGACCGTGTCGGCTGTGGCGACAGAGCTCACGGGAGACCGGGAGGCCTGAGCGGCTGCCGATCGAGGCTGGATGCCCAGTTGCAAGTTCTGTGCGGCAAAGACCTGCCGCTGAAATTCATCCGCCGACTCGATCGGCTGATTGTTGCAGGTCATCAGTCGATCGCCGACGTGAAGCCCCGCGCGATCGGCCGGGCTCCCAGGCGCAACAAAGGTGATCTTCAGTCCGGGCTGAGCCGGCGAGATCGACTGGGGGTCCCATTGAATTCCCAATCGGGGCGCCGGCGCAGATCCGGCCATCTGCCAACGGGTCCGATCGTGCTCGGTTTCTTGCCGCGATTCAGGGCGGAAGGGTGCCAGTTCGGACTGCTGATCGATCTCGACCAGCGTATTCCAGACCAGTTCGCTGACGCGTTCCATGCCCGAGTAGTTCAGGCGTTCCACGTCATCGCTGGGCCGGTGGTAATTCTCGTGCAGCCCGGTGTGGTACATGAGGTAGGGGATGGAGTGCTGGAAGAAGCTGTCGTGATCGCTGTTGTCTTTGTGTTCCCAGCGATAGTCGAGCAGCAGCGAGGTGGCGGCGTTGGCCCGCGCCACCAGGGCCCGCGAACCGGCCCACGAACGCGTGCCGTAGACTTCGACGCGATCGTCTCGCAGACGGCCAACCATGTCGAGATTGATCATCAGCTTGATGCGGTCCAGCGGCAAAGTCGGCTGCTGAGTCCAGTGTTTCGATCCGAGCAGCCCCTGCTCTTCCCCATCCCAGAAAGCCAAGCAGATCGTGCGTCGCATGGGATAGCCGCTGAGGGCCAGAGCGTCGGCGACTTCCAGCAGCGCGGCAACACCACTGGCGTTGTCGTCGGCCCCGTTGTGGACGTACCCGAAGGGCCCGAAGCTATTCCGCTGGGAGCCATATCCGACGTGATCGTAATGGGCAGAAATCAGGATGATTTCCTGTTCGAGCTGCGGGTCACGGCCAGGGAGGGTGGCGATCAGGTTGTGGCACCCGTTGCCGAACGGCTGACGGTAGCTGCCGCCCCCGGCCGCCCCGGCGAGGTTCAGTTTCTGAAGCCGTTCGACGATGTACCCGGCCGCGGCGTGACCGCCCCGCGATCCGGCTTCCCGCCCTTCGAACGCATCATCGGCCAGGACACCGACGACCTGCTGGAGGTCGTCCTTACGGATCGAGTCGAGGGCCGCGACGTGTGCGGCCGCATGGGCGGCCGCCAGTTCGGCTGCTGTCAGGCGGGAGTTGGCCGGGTTTCCGGCAGGCAGAACACCGGCCAGGCAGGCGGCGATGGGCCAAACGAGGGCGGGGTGGGCGAATCCGCGGGCCATAGTGGGAAACCTGTCGAGCGGCATAGTGCTGGGTGTCTGGGGAAAATATACCCGGTGATGGCGGTCATGCCAGTCCGAAGTCATCCAAACGACGGCCGGGGTGGGTTGCCTTGGATGGCCCGATCCATCAAAATACGACACTCGCTCAAGCTGCCGCGGTCAGCCGGCCGATAGAGGTCGGCATTCTGGCCAGCGCACACTCGGAGAGGTGGCTGAGTGGTCGAAAGCGCCGGTTTGCTAAATCGGTGACCGGGGTAACCTGGTCCGCAGGTTCGAATCCTGTCCTCTCCGCTCTCAAACCCTGGTCTCCCAGGGTTTTTGGCATTCTGGGCACTCGCTGTGCCCCGGAAACCGTTCGGGGCCCCAAGTCGATGGCACTGGTTTGCTTCGAACTGATTAAGCAGGTAAGATAGAGACGATGGGCAAATAGATTTGAGGCGGGATTGCGGAGACTTCGCGATCGGACATTAGGCTTGGTCGAGTCGATCAGCAGAAGCTGACCGTCGAAATGTATCCCGCGCAGCTCTTACGCTGTTGCCAAGCACTTGATGAGCATCCCATGAAACAACTCCTGAAGAAATGCCCTCCGCTGCACAGACTCGGACAGGCCACGCTCGGCTACTGGAAATCAGTCACCGGACCCTATCGGCTGAAGCGGCAATCCCGGACATCACCGCTGCGCATCGTGATCGGCGCCTCGGGAATTGTCGATGACGGGTGGATCGGTACGGATGTCGAATACTTGAATCTGCTTGTTCCCTCCCACTGGGAACATTACTTTCGCAAGGATTCGATGGACGCCATCCTGGCGGAACACGTCTGGGAACATCTGACACCTGCTGACGGCGTCAGAGCGGCCAAGCAGTGTTATCAGTACCTCAAGCCCGGAGGCTACTTGCGCGCGGCCGTTCCAGACGGGTTACATCCTGATCCTCAGTATATTGATCGAGTCAAAATCGGCGGGTCGGGAATTGGAGCCGACGACCACAAGGCACTCTACACGTACGAAACATTCTCGCGGGTTTTCCAGGAAGCCGGTTTCCGAGTGGAATTACTGGAGTATTGTGACGCGGACGGCAAGTTTCACCACGTGCCGTGGGATACCAGCAAGGGGCGGATCCATCGCTCCCAACGATTTGATGAACGGAATGCGGGAGGCCAGCTGAACTACACGTCGATCATCATCGATGCCGTCAAGGATGCCGGACAGCTCGCCAGTCCGACCAGCAAAGCAGTCGCCAAAACAGCCGTTATGGCGAATTAGCGTTGCGTGGTCGAGGTGAGAAGATCCTCCGTCAGCTGACCGCAGCTGTCGGATGCCGGGCCCGACCCTTCTCCGTCACCACCGCCGCCTCTGCGCTCTGAACTACTCACCGCCCCTTCTTGGCTCAGCGGTGGCCCCCGATTGCATTCCAGAAGTGGCAGGGGGAAAATCCAGAGTTAGATATCGCATTCCAATCCAGGCGGGGGACGGATAATGACCAGGACAAGCATTCAGCAGCGCAGCGGCCGACATGATCCGCAATCGAGTCCACCGGTTGGCCGTCACGGACGGCAAGGGCCGGCTGATGGGTTTGCTGTCGAGCATGGACATCGTCGGGAGATCGCGGAAGACAATTCGTGAAGGTCGACGTGCTAAACGAGCGGTTTTTTGAGTGATAGCGGAGTGGTGTAGCGGGGACAGATGCGAATTGGAATCATCTACAAATCGGTCCATCACCAGAATACTCGCCGAGTGGCCGAGGCGATGTCGCGTCAGCTGGGCGCTCATCTGTTGACCCTGGCCGATGCGGGCGAGGCCGACGCGACTCAGTACGATCTGGTCGGCTGGGGCTCGGGGATTTACTTTGGTCGGCACCACCCCGAGTTGTTGCAGCTGGCCGCGACCTGGCCCTCTCTGCCGCGGCGATCGTTCGTCTTTTCGACCGCGGGCATCTCGTCGTTGGCCAGCCTGTGGCACCAGCCTCTGGTTCGGACGTTGCAGCGCCGCGGCAGCCAGGTGATCGACCAGTTCAGCTGTCCGGGCTGGGACACCGTCGGACCTCTATGGATCCTGGGTGGCCTGCACCGGAAACGTCCCGACGACGCCGATCTGGCACGTGCGGCCAGATTCGCGGCCGGACTTTCGGAGAAGTTCGCTCGTCAGGCCCCAGTCTCTAGAGCGACATGACTGGCGCGAATATCATGGAGGTTCGCACGGTTCGAGGGCGGACGAGGGGAATGGGATGAGCTGGATTGCACATCAGTGGCCAGCATGGCAATCGACAGGTTGCCTGTGGGCCGGCTTGTTTGTTTTGTTGAGTTCGACAGCGTGGGAGGCGTCCTTCCTTTCGGCGGCTCCTCCCAGCGAACCGCCGCAGCCGGTTGCCGCGCCGAGTGACTCGGACGCGGCCGAGACGGAACAGATGAATCTGGTA
Organism: Pirellulales bacterium; assembly: GCA_046349895.1. Classification (GTDB taxonomy): domain Bacteria; phylum Planctomycetota; class Planctomycetia; order Pirellulales; family Pirellulaceae; genus JAXMBJ01. Next base: position 1,552,636 of record JAXMBJ010000006.1, read on the forward strand.
TTGGAGCTGGTGGCGGGCGAAGCTGACGATGCCCTGCGACTGGATTTGCTCAACGGGCTCAGGACGGGGCTCGAGGGTCGGCGGCGAGTGACGATGCCGCCGGGATGGCCTGCCGTCTACCAAAAGCTGCACGAACACAATCAGCCCGAGCTGCGTCAGGTGGTCCAGGAATTGGCCTTGGTGTTTGGCCAGCCGGAAGCGATCGCGGCGTTGGTGGAGACGGCCCGCGACGGCAAACGCGAGCTGGACTTGAGAGAAGGGGCGATCGAGACCTTGGCTCAGGCCCAGGAGCCGGCCGGACTGACGGCGTTGCTCGACCTGCTGGACGATCCGGCGGTACGAATTCTGGCAGCCAAGTCGTTGGCAGCATACACCGATGATCGGATCGCTCCGCGGATGCTGGCTGTATATGCCAAATGGCCCGCGGCGGACCGCCATCATCTGGTGCAGACGCTGAGTGCTCGGCCGACGACGGCTTTGGCCTTGTTGGACGCGATGGGGGCGGGCCAGGTCGATCGTCAGGCGATCACAGCCTTTACGGCTCGTCAGCTGTCAGCCTTGGGAGAGCCGGTGGAGCGTCGACTGCGGGAGGTGTGGGGTGAGGTCCGACCGGCGTCGGCGGACAAGTCGGAACTGATGGAAAAGTATCGGGGTCAGCTGAACCGCGAGACGCTGGCCAAGGCCGACGTGAGTCGCGGGCGGGCCATCTTTCAGCGGACTTGTCAGAAATGCCACAAGCTGTTTGGGGAAGGCGAGACGGTGGGGCCCGATCTGACGGGAACAAATCGTATCAGCCTGGACTACTTGCTGGAAAACGTCCTCGATCCGAATGCGCTGGTCGGCAAGGACTACCAGCTGACGATTTTCACTCTGGTCGACGGCCGAGTGATTTCCGGGTTGGTGCAGTTCGAGGATGGCGAGACATTGCGGGTGCGGACGCCGAACGAGACGGTGGTGCTCGCCCTGTCGGACGTCGAATCCCGCGACCGGTCGCTGGCGTCGATGATGCCGGAGGGCCAGTTGAACGACCTGACGGCCGACGAGGTGGCTCAGCTGATCGCCTACCTGCAATACCCCAAACAGGTGCCCCTGCCAGCGGCACCGTAGCCGGGCGGGGGTCTCGGCTGGTAAATTTCTACTGTTCCGCCTGCCAGACGGCGGGACCCATACCGGCTTGGCTGGGACAATATGGGACGATATCGGCCCAGCGGCGATAATGACGACCGGTGGCATCCGCACAGTCTCGGTTTGGATGAAGGCTGGCGATTTGATTTACCAATGATCCAGGAGTCTCTCCCATGAATAAGTCTCCCCAACCTCTGGCCGTAGTCCGCGGGGTTCGACGGTCCGTCACGGCCAACGGTTCTCTCTGGGCGTCGCTGCTGATCGTGGCCATGGGGTGCGTCGCGCTGGAGGCTGCTGATTGGCCCGCGTGGCGAGGATCGGATTTCCATGGAGTGGCAGCCGGCGGTCCCTATCCGACGCATTGGTCTGCGACGGAGGGCGTCGTCTGGTCGCTGGCGTTACCGGGCAAGGGGACATCCACGCCCGTCGTATCGGGCGACAAGATTTTTCTGACGGTTCCCGATGAAGGGCGCAACGAGCTGTGGTGCTTGGACCGGGACGGCAAGAAGCTCTGGCAGGTGAATCTGGGGACGGAAGTTCCGGGAAAGAATAAAAAGGCCAGTGGCTGCAATCCATCACCGGTGACCGATGGCAAGTATGTTTACGCTTACTTCAAGAGTGGCGATCTGGCCTGTGTTGACATGACGGGCAAGGTGGTCTGGCAGCAGAACCTGCAGCAGAAATATGGCGAAGACACGCTGTGGTGGGACTTGGGGACATCGCCCGTGTTGACCGATCAGGCGGTAGTAATTGCTGTGATGCAGACGGGCGGCTCGTACGTGGTCGGCCTCGATCGTCAGACGGGTAGCGAACTGTGGAAGCAGGACCGCAATCTGGACGCTCCGGAAGAAGCGGCTCAGAGTTACACGACGCCGCTGGTGCTGGGCCAGGGCGATGCGCAGCGGTTGGTGATTGCCGGAGCGGACCACGTCACGGGTCACGACGCTCGGACGGGTAAGGAGTTGTGGCGAGTGGGAGGATTGAATCCGCGAGGCGAGCGATTCTTCCGGTCGATCGCCTCACCAGTGGCCAATGACGAGCTGGTGGTGGCTCCCTACGCGCGGGGCAACACGCTGACCGCAGTCCGCCTGGGAGGAGAAGGCGACGTGACGAAATCGAACGTAGCCTGGCATCGCGAAGGGAAGTTCACGGACGTACCGACTCCGGCGCTGCGAGGCGATCGCCTGTATTTGCTGAACGACCAGGGCCGAGTGGAATGTCTGAATGTGAAGACGGGCGAAACGATCTGGGAGCTGCCGATGGAACGCAACCGGAATGCTTACAGTGCATCGCCGGTGGTGGCCGGTGACCAGATTTACGTGACGCGAGAGGATGGCCGCACGTTTATCGTGTCGGACCGGGGTGACAAGGGCGAGTTGGTCGCCAGCAACGATTTGGGCGAGTCGGTGATTGCCACTCCGGTGCTGCTGGACGGCCGCATTTATCTGCGGACGATGGACAAGCTGTATTGTCTTGGCAAGTAATAGAACACGTGAACCAGATACCAGACGGGCTCAGACGTCGCAGATCGAGCCATGTCCGGGGGGGGAGACGACCTTGAGTCAGGATGCAAAGATCCACGTCATCGGCGTGGGCGACGATGGACCGGATGGACTGACCGCCTCGGTGCGCAAGCTGGTCGACGAAGCTCAGGTGCTGGTTGGCACCGCGGTGGTGTTGAACGGTGTGAAGTCATCGGCTGAGCGAATTGTGGTGGGGAACGACCTGGAGGAGGTGGTTCAGTCGTTGCAGCGTCAGCCAGGCCGGCGGACGGTCGTGCTGGCGACGGGTGATCCGCTCTTTTACGGGATTGCCCGTTTCCTGTGCCAGCGGCTGGGGAAGGACCGTTTTGAGGTCGTACCGCATGTGAGCAGCATGCAGCTGGCGTTCGCTCGGGTGAAGGAGAGTTGGGACAACGCTTACCTGGCCAACTTGGCGACGGTATCGATCGAGGTGGTGGTTGAGAAGATACGCGGGGCGGAGACGGTCGGCCTGTTCACTTCCGATCAGGTCACTCCGGCTCGGGTGGCTCAGGAGCTATTGAAGCGCGGCATTGATTACTTTTCGGTCTACGTCTGTGAGAACCTGGGTTCGCCGGACGAACGGGTGACCCAGGGGACGTTGTCGGAAGTGGGACAGCAGACTTTCGCGCCGCTGAACGTGATGGTGCTGGTACGGCACCCCGACGTGCCCGATCGCCCGGCTCAATGGGCTGGCAAGCAGGTCTTCGGAAATCCCGACGACGCGTTCCTGCAGTCGCAGCCGAAACGCGGCCTGTTGACTCCACAGGAAGTGCGGGTGCTGAGCCTGGCCGATTTGGACTTGGGTCCGCGGAGCACGGTGTGGGACATCGGAGCGGGGAGTGGCGCGGTGGCTATTGAGGCTGCTCAGCTGGCGGCCGACGGCACGACCTACGCCATCGAGATGGACGTCGACGATTACCAGCTGATTGGCCAGAACGCTCAGCGATTCGGCGTGACCAACCTGGTCGCCGTACTGGGAACGGCCCCTGCGGCCTGGGAAGATCTCCCCGACCCCGATGCGGTGTTTGTGGGGGGGACGGGACGTTCGATCGCGGCGATTGTGCAAGCGGCCATGCAGCGACTGCGGCCCGGCGGTCGGCTGGTAGCCAACGTGAACAGTCTTGAGAATTTGACCGCCGTACATCAAACGTTGGCGGCGACGACACAGAACGTGACGGTGCGCATGGTCCAGATCGCTCATGCGACCGATCAGCTGGAGACACTCCGATTGCAAGCCCTGAACCCGACGTTTTTGATTCGCGCGGTGAAGGGGAGCGGCTCGGCGGCCGCCAGGACAGCCACGAGGAGCGGAAAATGAAGTCAGGCACAGGTGTACGAGATGTGAAGGTGTGGTGGCGTCCAGTTGACCGTAGCGCGGCTGCGTCGCGGCTGATGGTGTTGAGCGCAGTGAGTCTGCTGTTACTGTTGCTGAGCACCGTCGCGATTGCCGATGACTGGCCGCAGTGGAACGGCCCGGAGCGGAATGGTGAGTGGAAGGAGTCGGGGATCCTGGAGTCGATTCCGGCTGACGGGCTGAAGGTCTTGTGGCGGGCGGACGTGGCCGGCGGTTATTCCGGGCCGGCGGTGGCTGATGGCAAGGTGGTGGTGACCGATTTCTTGAAGCAGAGCGGCGACAGCGCGAACGATCCGGATAAGCGAAACGAATTGGTGGGTGAGGAGCGGGTGCACTGTTTCGACGCCGCTACCGGGAAGCTGCTGTGGCAGGTGGCGGAGCCGTGCGAGTACAAGATTTCGTATCCGGCTGGACCGCGGACGACTCCGGCCATCGATGGCGGTCGCGTCTACACGCTGGGAGCTGAAGGTCGTTTGCAGGCCCTGAACCTGGCTGACGGCAAAGTGGTCTGGAAGCGTGAGCTGAAGACTGACTATGGCATTGAAGCGCCGATCTGGGGCTTTTGTGGTCACCCGCTGATCGACGGCGATCGATTGATCTGTCTGGTGGGAGGCCCAGGTTCGGTGGTGGTAGCGTTCAACAAGCACACGGGCGAAGAGATATGGCGTGCACTGGAAGCCAAAGAACCGGGCTACAGTCCGCCGGTGATGATTTCGACTCCGTCAGGCCCGCAGCTGGTCGTGTGGCATTCCGAATCGATTCAGGGGCTCGATCCGGCGACGGGGAAGGTTTACTGGTCAAAACCGCTCAAGCCGAACTATGGCATGGCGATCATGGGTCCGCGTCAGTCGGGCGATCTGTTGTTTGCCAGCGGGATCGGTTCCGTGGGCGCGCTGTTCAAGCTGGCGGCGGACGGCCGCGACGCGGAGGTGGTCTGGGAAGGCCAAAAGGAGACGGCGATCTATTGCGGGAATTCCACTCCGATTCTTCAAGACGGCGTGATCTACGGTTCGGACTGCCAGATGGGCAATTTCCGAGCGGTCGATTTGGCCACGGGGAAACGGCTATGGGAGACATTTGTGCTGACGACCGGCGGCAACCGACGTGAATCGAGTGGCACGGCGTTTCTGACGCGGCAGGGCGATCGGTACTGGATCTTCACCGAAAAGGGCGACCTGGTGTTGGTGCGATTGAGTGCCGAGAAATTCGAGGAGCTGGGTCGAGCTCATGTGATTGATCCGACGGCCGAGGCCTTTGGCCGGTCAGTGGCATGGACGTATCCGGCGTTTGCCAATCGAGCGATGTTCGTACGCAATGACAAGGAACTGATCTGCGTTTCATTGGCAGCTCAGCCGTAGCCTCAAGATCGATGAACCCGACGGCATGGCGCGTACACGAATCGCACAGGCCATCTTTGGCTTTATATTCAGAATCAGATAGCAGGATTGTTTTCGCATGTCACAAGCATTGGCTTTTCCGACGGTCAGGACTGAGATTGCCGGGGTTCCGATTACTGAGCTGGTCGCCCGGTACGGCACGCCGACGTACGTGTACGACCTGGATGTTGTCCGACAGAGAGTGGAAGACCTGCGTCGTTTTGACGTGATCCGGTATGCTCAAAAGGCCTGTTCGAACCTGGCAATACTCGATTTTGTCCGTCGGCAGGGAGTCCTGGTGGACGCGGTCAGTGCCGGTGAGATCTGGCGAGCGATGAAGGCCGGTTACTCACCGACGGGCAATCCATCGCCGATTGTCTACACGGCCGACATTTTTGATCGTACGTCCCTGGACATGGTTGTCGACCTGCACGTTGAGGTGAATGCGGGCTCGATCGACATGATTGACCAGTTGGGCGAACGGGCTCCGGGACGCAACGTGACGCTGCGGATCAATCCCGGGTTCGGCCACGGTCACAGTCAGAAGACGAACACAGGGGGCGAGCAATCCAAGCACGGGATCTGGCACGAACAGCTGGGAGAATGCCTGTTGCATGCCGACCGCCAGGGTTTGGGCGTGAGCGGTGCCCACATGCACATCGGGTCGGGGACCGATCTGGAACATCTCAGCCAAGTCTGTTCGGCTATGGAGCGTTGTGCGGAACAGATCGGCCGCACGGTGACCACGATCAGTGCTGGCGGCGGTCTGCCGATTCCCTACCAGGCCAATCAGCACTACGTCGATCTCGAACGCTATTTCGAGTTGTGGGACGCGGTGCGAAATCGTCTGGCCGATCGGTTCCAGCACGCCGTGCAGCTGGAGATTGAACCGGGCCGATATCTGTCGGCCGAGAGTGGCTACCTAATTGCCGAGATCCGAGCGGTGAAGACCATGGGTAGCAACATGTTCTATTTGCTCGACGCCGGATTTAACAACTTGGCCCGCCCGATCCTGTACGGGGCCTACCATCCGATGTCGGTTGCCTATGCGTCGGGTCGCGACGGGGCGACAGGCGTGCAGGAGGTGGTGGTCGGCGGTCCGCTGTGCGAATCGGGCGACATTTTCACTCAGGAAGAGGGCGGATTCGTCTGTCGTCGCCAGCTCCCGGCGGCTCAGGTGGGGGACTATCTGGTGTTGGAGCGGGCGGGCGCTTATGGGTTTGTGATGGGTTCGAATTACAATTCCAAGCCGTTGGCGGCGGAGGTGGTGATCGACGGCCAGCGGACCCATCTGGCTCGCCGCCGCCAGTCGCTCGACGACCTGATCGCCGGAGAATCGATCCCCGACTGGAGCGTCTGACCGAGTGCCCTCCGGCGGTTCAGCCACCCCCCATTCCAGGGAATACTGGGTGGTGATGGGTGTGCAGACGGCGGCGGGCGGTCCGAATCGGCTGGAGCCTCCTTGGTCGTCTGCCGATGTCCACCTATAATTCTTCGGAAACCTCAATTGATCGGCCCACCATCTGATGGGGGCCGGATTTTGACCATCGGAGCGTCAGCGGCTATGGCCAAGCAGGGACCTCGCAAGAAACTCCCCAAGGAACTGGCAGTCATCAATGCGGATAACTGCACCGGGTGTGAATCGTGCCTGGAGGTATGTCCGGTCGACTGCATCAGTCTGAAGTCGATTCAGCATGGTGTGAAGGGGAATCAGGCTTGGTGCGAGATTGACATCGAGCGGTGCGTCGGGTGCGAAGTCTGCGTCCATATTCCTCAGAAGAAGACGAATCCCTACGAGCTGACCGTTTGTCCGTGGAACGCGATTGAGATGGTACCGACCGAACAGGTGGCGCTGTGGGTCGCTCAGATTGGTGGTCCGCCGGAATACATCCGCGACAACTGGGACCGGCTGGTCGGGACGGCTCAGCATCTGGCCGAGCTCAAAGCCTCCGCCAGCTGACGCGTGTCAGAACAAGCTGATTGGCCACAATAAGTCTGGGCCATTCACGCGGTGTTCAAATTCTCTTCGCTGTCAAAGTGCATGCTACCGATCGACCGGTGAGGCGCAATCGTGTGACAGCTGCCTAACAGCATGGCACGTCTGCCAAGTGATCGAGCATTAGCAGACAGCTGGCAGCAGGTGCGGTAGTAATATCCGTCATGGATCACGGCCGAGCGGAGCGTCTGGCGGGCCAGGAACGAAGGATTTCGTGATCTTTCGAGGAAAATGCCGACTTGTGGGGATTCCCAGGCGTCTTTGGGCCCTGGATGGCACACCGCTTGCAACGTATGAGCGTGGAGAGATGAGCGGATCGGCCCGTTCGTCGAGGAAGAGCTTATGCGGAGCACGTGTATGCGAGTCCACACCTACGGCGGCAGGGTCGATTCAGAACTGGAGGAACGAGAGGATGCGCAAGGGATTCCTGATCGATATGGACGGGGTGATTTATCGGAGCTCCGAGCTGATACCTGGAGCGGAAGAATTCGTGAAGCTGTTGAAGAAGCGGCGGGTTCCGTTTTTGTTCATGACGAACAACAGCCAACATACAAGACGGGACGTGGTGGCCAAGCTGGCGTACATGGGGGTAGCGATCGACGAGGAGGACGTCTTCACGTGTGCCATGGCGACCGCTCGATTTCTCGAGCGTCAGCATCCGCGTGGTACGGCGTTTGTGATTGGCGAAGGGGGGCTGCTGAACGCCTTGCATGTCCATGGTTACGCGATTGTGGATCAGAAGCCTGACTATGTGATTGTGGGCGAAGGTCGAACGCTGAGTTTTGAGATGGCTGAGAAGGCTGTGCGGATGATCCTGGGTGGCTCGAAGTTGATTGCCACGAATCTTGATCCCAACTGTCCGACGAAGGACGGCACACGGCCGGGAGCTGGGGCTGTGGTGGCGTTGTTGGAAGCAGCGACAGGAGTGAAGGCATTCAGTGTGGGGAAGCCGAGTCCGGTGATGTTGCGTGGTGCGCGCAAGCAGCTGGGTTTGGCGACTTCTGAGACGGTGGTGGTGGGTGACACGATGGAGACGGACATACTGGGCGGGGTGCAGATGGGATACAGCACGGTGCTGGTCCTGTCGGGTGGGACTCGTCAGGAAGATCTGGCTCGTTACGCCTATTGCCCCGATCTTGTACTGCCTTCTGTAGCCGAGCTGATTCCGCATCTGGACTCACTGGAGCGCATTCTGCCGACTCCTCGCCCCGACGACGATACGGCTGCCGAGATGAGCTGGAACCCGGCCCACGCGGTGTAAGCTGCCCGGCTGGGGCGGCGTGCGGCGAATGAACGCGGACCGCGAGAATTCGCGGGCTGCGGTGGAAGCCGGATCGGAGTGCTTGCAGGGAAAACCCTCCAGAACTGCCGGTGGACGGACCAACCAGCGGCGGGTACTGGCAGGCGGGAGTCGAAACTGCCCTATGTCGACTCCCGCCTTTTTTGCTGCGCGGTGGCTCGGCGTTGGGTGCTGTCAGTGGCTGCTGTCAGTGGGTGCTGTCAGCAGCTTGATCTGATATGCTGACGGGGTGAGTGGCGGGGCGGTCGGGAGCCGGGGAAGTCGTCCCCTGACCGGTCCGCAGGTTCAGCTTGACCCATTTTTTCGGCTCCGGCTATAATTGTCCCGTTGATGAGTGCCTGTCAGCAGTGGGCGGGGAACCGCCGGCCGTTGATAGTGCGAAGGAATCATGGAAGGCTCCTTCTTCGTTCTTCAGGTCAGGGCTGGGATCACCAGCAATGGCGCCGGGCCGTGACCGGGAGTAGTCGGTGTCGCACCGCATGGAATCAGACGCGAAAGAACGGATTCGAGCCGCGATAGATATTGTGGATCTCGTGGGGGGCTTCTTGCCCTTGCGCCGTCAGGGCCGCAACTATGTGGCTCTTTGTCCCTGGCATGACGATTCGCGTCCGAGTCTGCAGGTGAATCCGGACCGTCAGTCGTGGAAATGCTGGGTCTGTGGCGACGGCGGGGACATCTTCAGTTTCATGATGAAGCATGAGGGGGTGGAGTTCCGCGAGGCGTTGGAAATGTTGGCGGAGCGGGCCGGGATTGAGCTGGCTGAGCGTCCGCGGGGTACGGGCCCGGCTTCGCCAGAGAGCGACAAGAAGTTGCTGTACCAGGTGATGGCCTGGGCGGAAGAGGTTTTTCATCGCGAGTTGTTGCAGTCACCGGCGGCCGAGTCAGCTCGGAAGTATCTGGCTGAGCGATCGATTTCTGCTGATTCGATTCGCCGCTACCGGCTGGGGTTCGCGCCGCTGCAGTGGCAGTGGCTGGTCGACCGGGCTCGTGCGGCCGGCTGGACGGACCTCACGCTGTACGCTTTGGGGTTGGCTGGGCGGAGCGACAAGACGGGTCAGTCGTTTGACCGGTTTCGGGGCCGTCTGCTGTTCCCCATCCATGACGCTCAGGGTCGTTCGATCGCTCTGGGCGGGCGGGTGATCCCGGGCCTGACGGACGGGGAATCGGCGAAGTACATCAATTCACCCGAGACACGGCTGTTCACCAAGAGTGAGCAGTTATACGGGCTGGATATCGCTCGTGACGGCATTCAGCGGCGGCGCGAGATCATCGTGATGGAGGGCTACACCGATGTCATTGTGGCTCGCCAGGCGGGGATCGACAATGTGACGGCCGTTCTGGGAACGGCGCTCGGTCCGAACCACATTCGATTGTTGCGTCGGTTTGCTGACCGAGTGGTGTTGGTCCTGGACGGGGACGACGCGGGTCAGCGTCGGACGCAGGAGATTCTGGAGCTGTTCATTGCCGGGCAAATCGACGCGCGGATTGTGACGTTACCCGACGCGCTCGATCCGGCCGACTTTGTGCTGCAATCGGGTCCCGAGCCATTCTGGCAGCTGGTCGACGGTGCGGTCGACGCGTTGGAGTTCAAGCTGCGATCGGCGATGCGGGGGATTGACCCGGCGGTTGACACACATCGGGCTCATGCGGCGCTCGAAGACGTGCTGGCGACGGTAGCCAAGGCGCCGCGGATGGCTCCTGGAGCGACGACCGAATCGGTGCGATTGCGAGAGCAGCAGACGCTGGTCCGGTTGGCTCGTTATTTCATGATTGACGAAACCGAGCTGCGTGCGCGGTTGATGGCTCTGCGTCAGACTCGACCGACATCGCTCCGATACGACCGGGAGGGTGGTGAATCGACGAGTCGTCCGGCATCTCCTGCGGCGAGTCCGCGGATGCTGGATCAATGGGAGACGGAGTTGTTTGAGCTATTGATTGAGCGGCCCGAATTTCTGTCACCGGTGCTGGAGCAGATTGATCCGGACGAGCTGGTATCGGAGTCGGCTCGGCAATTGCTGGCCGTTTACCAGGACCTTGACGCTCACAGTCTGCCGCTCGATTTTCAGCATGTGATGACTCGTGTGGAATCGGCCGAGCTGAAGCGGTTGCTGGTTCAGCTTGACGATCGGATCCATCAACGGGCGAAGACCGACCAGGAGCAACGATTTCACGATTTGATCGCCGCTTATCAACGGCGCAGGCACGATCAGGCCTGCCGCCAGCAGTTATCTGTCTTAGAAAAGGAGCAGCTTAGCGAAACGGAACAGCTGGATCTGCTGAAAAATCTGATTGACAGCCACAGAATCCGGCAGGGAATAGCCACGCCCACGGAAGGGTAAATGGCCTCTGTCCGGTCGGTACTCGAGCACACCCGCAATCGTGCTCGTGCGCCGTTTGTCGAATTCCTCAACGCGCAGGAAGCGCAGAAGGAAAGACCCGATGACTTACATCGATCAGGAGCTCAATGCGCTCATCAACAAGGCTGGTGCTCAAGGCTATCTGACTTACGACCAAGTCAGTGCTTATCTGCCGAACGAAGATGTCACGCCGGAAAAGCTGGACAATCTGCTGCTGGCTCTGGAAGAAAAAGGAGTGGAGCTGGTGGATCGGGCCCCGGTAACGAGGCCGTCGGAGGACGGTTTTGAGAGCCCGCAGGGTCAGGAGTCCGAGCCGGTCGCGCTGTCGCCCGAACCGGCGGTGAAGATGAGCGACGATCCGATCCGGATGTATCTGAGCCAGATGTCGCACATCCCTCTTCTGTCGCGTGAGGAAGAAATTGCTCATGCCAAGAAGATCGAAGTGACTCGCAAGCGATTCCGCCGCATTGTGCTCAGCTGCAATTTTGCTCTGGAAGCGACGGTGGAGACGCTGGAGCGGGTCCATCGGGGCGAGCTGCCATTTGATCGGACGATTAAGGTCAGCCTGACCGAGTGCCTGACAAAGGAACAGATTCAGGCTCGGATGCCGCACAACCTCAAGACGTTGCGGCATCTGATTCAGGAGAATCGGGACGATTTCAAGCTCTTGGTGCGGAAGTCGACCGACGTCGAGCTGCGACGGGAAGTCCGTCGGCGGCTCGTTCGCCGCCGACGCAAGTGTCTGCAGCTGGTGGAAGAGTTGAGTCTGCGGACGCGGCGAGTGCAGCCGTTGATGCGACAGCTCGAGGAGTACGCTCGACGGATGGACCAGATCCGAGCCGAGCTGGCCAAGCTGGGAGATAATCCGCAGGCGGCTCAGCGCCGGCAGGCGTTGCGTCGCGAGCTGTATACGTTGCTGGTCACCACGCACGAAAGCCCCCGCAGTCTGCGGAGCCGATGTGAGCGATTCCGGAAGGAGTTTACGCTGTACGAGTCGGTGAAGCGGCAGCTGTCGAACAGCAACCTGCGGCTGGTCGTGTCGATTGCCAAGAAGTACCGCAACCGCGGGCTGAGCTTCCTGGATCTGATCCAGGAAGGGAACACGGGCCTGATGCGGGCGGTGGACAAGTACGAATATCGCCGTGGCTTCAAGTTCTCGACCTATGCCACCTGGTGGATCCGCCAGGCGATCACTCGAGCGATCGCCGATCAGGCTCGCACGATCCGCATTCCGGTCCACATGATCGACGTGCTGTCGCGCCTGCGGCAGGTTCAGAAGCAGCTGTTGCAGGAGAAGCGTCGTGAACCGACGCGAGCGGAGATTGCCGAACGGGCCGGCATGTGTGTGGACGAAGTCCGCCGAGTGCTGGACATCGGCCGGCATCCGGTCAGCCTCGACCGACCGATCGGCGAGGGCGATGACACGGTGTTCGGAGAGTTTGTGGAGGATCAGACGAGCGACAATCCGGTGCGGTCCGCCGCCAACGGATTGCTCCGCGAACAGATCGATTCGCTCCTCAAGACTCTGACGTACCGCGAACGTGAAATCATCAAGCTCCGGTATGGACTGGGCGACGGCTACACCTATACGCTGGAAGAAGTCGGCCGCATCTTCAAGGTGACTCGCGAACGCGTCCGACAGATCGAAGCCAAAGCGGTCCGCAAACTGCAGAATCCCGTCCGCAGCGGCCTGCTCGAAGGCTTCCTGAACAGCGCCGCCGGATAGACCTCCGATCGGCGAGAACCCCACGGAATCGAGTAGCCCTTCAGCAAACCGCCGAAGGGCTACTCGCCGTCCGTACCCAACCCCGTGCTCTCTTCTCCGCCCTCTCTTCTCCGCATTCTCTTCTCCGTGCTCTTTTCTCCGTGTCTTTGTGCCTCCGTGCGAAATCTTCAATCCGCTCCGCTGCGGCAATCCGCTCCGCTGCGGCAATCCGCTCCGCTGCGGCAATCCGCTCCGCTGCGGCACCGTATCTGGCGGCCCGCCTGAGGTTGGGGTAGGTTCGGTAGTCGATAGGGATCTGGAACTGGGGTGGTGGGTGAGAGGAGTCGTGGCGGCGGTGAGCAGCGGGAAGTTTGTGACATTCGGCGAACCCGGTCCACCGCATGGCCTGCGGCGTATCGTCTCGGGAGGGCAGACGGGAGTCGACCGTGGGGCACTCGACGCGGCGCTGGAGGCCGGGCTGCCGGCGGGAGGCTGGTGCCCGCAAGGGCGACGAGCGGAAGATGGCACCATTCCGGCCTGTTACCCGCTGCTCGAACTGGCCTCAGCCGATTACGCGGTGCGGACGGAACAGAATGTCATCGACTCGGACGGCACGCTGGTCCTGCACCGAGGCGAGATCCGTGGCGGCACGCGGCTGACGGTCCAGCTGGCTCGCAAACACCGTCGGCCCTGCCTGGCCCTGGACCTCAACGGTCAACCCGATCCGGCGGCCATCCGCCACTGGCTGCACGAATCGGCCATTGGCGTGCTGAATTGCGCTGGTCCACGTGAGAGCACGTGTCCGGGAATCGCCGCTCAGTCACGTGACTTGATGCGGCGAGTGTTTCTTGGCGAACCTTAGCCCGCTGGAGCTGTTAACGGAAGCCGTACCGAGGATTGTCGGGATTGAAGTCGTCGTCGGTCAGCCCGACATTGATCTTCAACTTCCGATAGGTGTATTCCTCGATCAGATCGCCGGGTCCATTGCCGTCAGACGACCAGTCGTATGCTTCGTACCGGATCGGCACCTTCAGCTCCTTGTCCATGAAGACGAGGGCCTTGTGGAAGTCTAGCTGAGGCTGACGAGTGGGGTGAGTGACTTCGACACAGGTGCAGGGCCGATCGTCGACCATCGCCGTTTCGCGAACCTCGACGATGCAGTCCCCCAGCTGTCGATCCCGTTGACCCTTTTCGATCAACCGACGGCAGAGCGTTTCCAGGCCGATTTCCGTGATCGGATAACGATTGCCGCGCATTGCGAGCATGTTGTCCGGAACCAGATTCACTGTTGGGATCAGCCGACCTTTGAAGCCACCTTCGTGAGCGACGAGGCGATCATCGTTCTGCCCCCGCACGAAGATCACTTCGCGACCTTTCATCGCAGCCGGAGCCAGAAACTTCAGGTAGACGCTGAACGGCACCACGACGCGTCCGTCCACGACCTGTTCATTGCGAATCTTGCAATGCATGAATTCGTGTTCCAGCAGCGTCCCACCCACGTTCTCACGCTTGACCAGCGTGCACGTATAGTCACGGACGTTCTGCCGAACATTGGCGTGAATCTCGCCCGCCATGTGCAGGACGGGGTCAAGCGGATGCTGATCGATGGCATCGAGCTGCTTGTCCGCGGGACTGATCTTCGACACCCGATAGATCGGCTCAACGAGGTTTTCTCGGTTGAGCGGCTCTTCGGCGCCGCATCGAGCGGTGGTGCTGCTCAGGATCAGGACAGCGCCGCAAGCGGCCGCCCACGCTCGAAAGTATTTCCGTACGACCATCTCCCACGTACTCCTTTATTTCCGCTCCCCCGGCAGAGCCATCGGCGAACGGCACGTCCCTATGTTGTGCCCGATCGACGCCGACGCCACCTGCTCAGGATTCCGCCTCCCTGCCGCGGTCGGGTGAGTCATTATCTGAGTATCGCCCGGAACACCTCAAGTGATAACATTCCCTGCAGCCCACGCGCTGATCCGACTAATCGTTCCCACCCCTACCCTGCCGGTCGCACCTCGCCAGCCCGCTGAGGGTGCGGTATGGTGATTGTAGCGCCTCCAGGCGCCACCACAAAACCCAAACCGGGGTGCTAGCATGTTGAAATATGTCTGCGTGGTCTCGGAGCCGTTCGCGGAGAACACCTATCTGGTGTATGACGACGCATCCAGCGGGTGTATTGTGGTCGATCCGGGGTTCGACGCGGCGGCGACGTATGAGGCGTTGCAGGAGCTGGGTCGGGAGCCGTCGGCCATTTTGATCACGCACGGCCACGCCGACCATATTGTGGGCATTGATCCGCTGCTGGACGAATGGCCCCAGCTGCCGCTGATAATCGGCGCCGACGAGGCTCCGAAGCTGACCGATGCCGAGCTGAATCTATCGGCCGGCTTTGGTTTCCCGATCGTCACACGACCGGCCAATGTGCTGGTCCGGGAGGGGGATTGGGTGGAGCACGCCGGGTTGAAGTTCGAAGTGCGATGGACGCCGGGTCATTCGAGCGGCCACGTGGTCTACGTCTGGCACGACGGTACCCCCGCGGTGGTGATTGGTGGCGACGTGTTGTTTGCTGGCAGCGTCGGGCGGACCGACTTGCCGGGGGGGAGCTTTGAGCAGTTGCGGAGCGCGATCCACGACAAGCTGTTTACGTTGGCCGATACGACGATTGTGCTCCCCGGCCACGGACCGCCGACCACGATCGGCGAAGAGAAGCGATCGAATCCGTACGTGGGTCTACACGCTCGGCGGCTGTGACGAAGCGTCCGCGGCCCATTCGCCCGGCCCGCTATCGCCGGTGGTCCGGTCGTCCGTCGCCCGATCGTGACTGGCCGTCTCCTGAATGGCCATTTCCTGTATGGCCATTTCCTGAGCGTCGATGGCGGGGAGATCGAAATCGGTGGGGAAAGCGGCCAGGTCGTTGAGTGAGTCGGGGGGCGGGGCGGGCCACTGGATGGTGAATCGGCTGCCGTGCCCCAATTCGCTGGCGACTCGGATTTCGCCGCCGTGTTCGCGGACGATTTTCTGGCTGACGGGGAGCCCCAACCCGGTACCGCGGTGACCTTTGCTGGAATGAAAGAGGTTGAAGATGGATTCGAGCTGATCGGCGGGGATTCCTTCGCCGTTATCGGCGACAGAGACTGACAGCTGGCCGCTAGGCGCATCCCAGGCGGTACTGACTTCAACGCGTGCGTTGGGCCGTTGCTGGCAGGCATCAATCGCGTTGCTCACCACGTTCAGCACTGCGCGGTGGATGCCGTCTCCGTCGAAGGCTCGCAGCGGAATCTCAGCGGCTCGGCGATCCACCAATTCGACACCGCTTTCCCGAGCTCGGCTGGCCATGAGTTCCAGCACATCGCCGACGATTTCATTGAGCTGACAGGGGATCATTTCGGGCTGCCGTTCTTTGCTGAACGTCAGCATGTCCATGACCAGGGCCGAGATGCGTTCCTGATTCTTTTCGACGATGCGCCAGCCTTTGCGGGCGACTTCGGGGTCATTACCGGCGAGCCCTTCTTCGATCAGGAAGCTGCCGCCGCGAATTCCCTGCAGGATGTTCTTGATGTGATGTGAGAGGCTGGCGATGGTCTGGCCGATGGTGGCCAGCCGTTCCGATTCGAGCATCGCGCTGTAGAAATGCGTCTCTTCGACAGCCAGTGCGGCCTGGTGAGCGACGGCGATCATCAGTTTCAGGTGTTCTTCGGTGAACTTGGCGCGACCTTCATCGCGCAGATGCCGGCCAGCGGTGGTGAAGGTATCGATGTAGATCACTCCCACCATGCCGTACCGTCCCTGCATGGGGACGCAGATCGCTTCGCGGACTCCCAACTTGACGATGCTGGCCGTGGTTTCCCAGCGGTCATCTTCGGGGGCGTTGCTGGTCAGGACGCCCTGCTGGCTGTCGCAGACGTATTTCAGCATGGCAGCGCTGATGCGGATCCGCTGTTCGTCGACTCGGCCGGCTCGATCTCGGCGGACTTTCGGCACGAGTTCACCGGTCTGCCGATCGAAGATCATGATGCATGCTCGATCAGCCTCCACCCACTCAAAAATCAGCTCGGTGATCTTCTGCAGCAGCTGATCGATGTCCTGCGTGTGGCTGACGGCCAAGGCGGTGCGGTACATGATCTGCAGGTGACGTCGGGCTCGAGTCAGCCAGGGTCCGGCGGCAGCCTCATCGGCCCCCAGCAGTCGGCTCCCTTCTTCGTGGCTCATCGACTGCACAATCTGGGACGGATCGTCGAACTCGACCGATTCCACGATGTCGACGGCGCTGGGCATCTTCCCGGCGGCAGCCGGTCGTTGGCCGCCGGTGTAGATCAGCACGGTCTGGCCGAGCTGAATTCGGTCGCCGCTCTGCAGCGGAGCTTCGGCGACCCGCTGGGCGTTGACGTAGGATCCGTTGGAGCTGCCGAGATCGAACAAGCGATAGGAGCCGTCGGACTGAGCGCGAAGTTCAGCATGGCGCCGCGAGACTTCGGTATCGTGGAGCCGAATAGGGTTGGACGGATCGCGACCGAGTCGAACGAGGTCCGCATTGAGTTCAAAGCGGCGCCCCTGGTCACGTCCCTGGATGACGAACAGCGATGTCACGGCTACGCCCCTTGGCACGTCTCGGCGCGGTGACGATTACAGGCGGTCGACCGGCGTTGAGTGCTCATCGTCGAGCATCTCCACGATTTTACGGATGAGCGGCCGGTAATGATAGGGCTTGGAAACGACCAGCCACCGGGCTTCGTGTCGGGGACGATCGGTGCGGTGTGCGTCGGGGAATCGCCGCAGGGAATCATCGGCCGTGTCGGCATCGACGAGCACGAGATCGGGCTCGAGTTCCTGCAGGACGCGTTGAGCTTCCTCGGGATTGCTGGTGCTGAGCGTGGTCAGACCTTGTCGGAAGAGTCCGATCGCCAGGACTTCCCGGCCATCGTCCGAACGATCGACGATCAGGATGCGTTTGGCCGGACGCCGTGGTTCAGAATGAGCCGACAGTTGGCTGAGCGAGGTGGGCGGACTGCGAAAAGCCATGGGCAAGTTCACCCTGAAAAGCTGGAAGACTGCTGGAACGGACCGATCTGCCAGGGTGCGTCCTGGCTCGGATCTGGCGGCCGTTGGTTGGCCGCCGGGGTGGCGAAATTAGCAATCTCAGCGGAGGCTGTCAAAGCAGAAAACGCGGCGAGCGGATGGCGTGGATCCGGCGGGTCGAGCCGCTAGCGGAGTGTCGGGAAGGCGGAGCGAATCGGAGGATGGGGAGCCGATTGGCGTTAGTTTGTAAGGGTTGCAGAAGTTCAATCGGTTTTTTCGTTTTTTTTGATTGAATGATCTTTACGGATTGAACCGATGACGACAGAATACCGCGACCTTGGTCTGAGAGCGTTGGCAGGAGGAGCCTGCCAGGAACCGCTTTCGGTTCAAGTTCGGTCAAGGACGACCTCCAACGGCAAGGAGTGCATGCAGTGAAGGCTCAGAA
This sequence comes from Pirellulales bacterium, assembly GCA_046349895.1. Classification (GTDB taxonomy): domain Bacteria; phylum Planctomycetota; class Planctomycetia; order Pirellulales; family Pirellulaceae; genus JAXMBJ01. The sequence continues at coordinate 1,570,827 of JAXMBJ010000006.1, forward strand.
TCTTTCCCTGGCTGTGATGACAGCCATCTCGTTTGCTTTCGGTTCGGCCGCTCTGGCTCAGACGGCTCCCGCTCAACCGGCCGCCACCACCGCCAATACGGCTCAGGCCGGTGCGGCTCAACCTGGTGCGCCAGCTCGTCCGACCAGCGAAGTGGCTGTGGTCGACGTCGGCGAGATTTTCCAGAACCATCCGTTGTTCACCAGCCGGATGGAAGGTTTGAAGAAAGAGGTCCAGCAGTACGAGCAGCAGCTGGAGGCCAAAGGCAAAGAGCTGATGGCGATGAAGCAGGAGCTGGACACCCAGGCCGCTATGAAGGGCGCTCCGGAATACAAGGTCAAAGAAGAGGCGATGGCCCGCAAGCAGGCCGACCTGGCTGTGGAAGCTCAGGGGAAACGCAAGGAATTCATCGAGCGTGAAGCTCAGCTGTACTACGACACCTACAACGACGTGCAGAAGCTGGTCCAGCAGTACGCTCAGGCGTACAACATTCAGCTGGTGTTGCGATTCAACCGGATCGAGATGAAGGCTGAAGACCGCAACACGATTCTGCAGGGCGTGAATCGTCCGGTGGTGTACTACAACTCTCGGTTGGACATTACCGATGCGATTGTGACCTATCTGAAGTCGACTGCCGGCCAGGGTGCGGCCGCCACGCAGGCGAATCGTCGTCCTGCCGCTGGTGCTGCGGTGCCCAAGTAGTCTTGTTTTCCTTGCCGCCTGGCGATCCGGCTGACTCGATTCAGCCGGATCGCTGACGGGAGGCATTTCGAGCCGGATTTGCTGGCGACTTCGAGGCCCGAGCAGCCTGCGGAGCGCCGTCGACGCGAAGGACACAACGTTGGTAAACGCTCGTCGATTTCAAAATACAATTGCCCGTGCGACCAGTGTCAGCGGATTTGGTTTCTGGTCAGGCCAGGACGTGCGGATCGAGTTTCAGCCGGCAGACCCTGATACGGGTCTGGTGTTTGTGCGGAGCGATCTGCCGGGACAACCGGAGATTCCGGCGCTGGTCCATCACCGCGCTGAGGCTCAGCGACGAACCGCGCTGGCCGAGGGTACAGCGACGGTCGAGATGGTCGAGCATGTGCTGGCCGCTCTGGCCGGGCTCCACATCGACAACTGCCGAATCGTCGTCGACGCGGCAGAAATGCCCGGCGTGGACGGCTCAAGCCTTCCGTTTGTGGAAGCCTTATGGGACGCCGGTCGTGTCTGTCAGCCTGAGGAACGACCCTACCTGGAGGTGACCCGGCCCGTGCGGCTCGGGGACCACAGCAGCTGGATCGAAGCCCATCCGGCCACCAACCCCGGTTCGTTCACGCTCGAATACCGGCTCGACTACGACCAGCACTCGGCGATCCCGCCTCAGTCCCGTCGTTACGCTCACTCCATTGCCCGCTTCACGGCCGACTTGGCCCCGGCGCGGACCTTCATTCTGCAGCACGAAGCCGAATGGCTGCGGTCCCAGGGTCTGGCGCTGCGCACGACGACCAGCGACGTGCTGGTCTTCGCGCCGACCGGACTGATCGACAATGAATTGCGATTCGCAGACGAATGCGTCCGTCACAAGATGCTCGACGTGATTGGCGACTTGGCACTCAGCGGCTGTGACCTCGTTGGTCACTTCGTCGCTTATCGCAGCGGACACCGCCTGAATGGTGAACTCGTGGCCCAGCTGCTGGACCGCGAAACGCTGTCGCACCACCGGCCGGCCCTGCGTCGTTCGGCCTGATTGAGGTACGTAACCGCACATCCCGTTTCCGCTCAGACTCCCAGGGGAGCAACTTGCCATGACTGTTCAGGTCGATAAGCTGGCCTTCGTGGATCCTCGCGCCGAAGTCGCCGACAACGTCGAAATCGGGCCCTTCTGCTACGTCGGCCCTCACGTGCGAATCGGAGGAGGGACTCGGCTGCTGTCGAACGTACAGCTCCGCGGGCACGTGGTGATTGGCCGGTACAACGAAATCCATCCGGGAGTGGTGATCGGCGGCGAGCCGCAGGACTTGAGCTATCGCGGTAGCGCCACGCGGGTGATTGTCGGCGACCACAACATCTTCCGCGAAGGAGTCACGATCAACCGGGGGACGGAAAAGGAAGACGGAATCACCGCCGTCGGCAGCCACTGTTACTTCATGGCCTGCAGCCACGTGGCTCACGACTGTAAAGTCGGCGATCACGTCATCATGGCCAACGGCACGCTGCTGGGGGGACACGTCCACGTCCACGATTACGCCACCCTGTCTGGCGCGGTCGCCGTCCATCACTTCACCACGGTGGGCCGCTACAGCTTCACCGGCGGGCTCAGCCGAGTCCTGCACGACGTGCCGCCCTACATGCTGGTCGAAGGAATCCCGACGCGGCCCCGCTGCATCAATGTCGTGGCACTCAAGAGAAACGACTTCCCGGCGGATGTGATCCACGCCCTCTCAGACGCTCACCGTCTGCTCTACCGAGCCAAAGTGGGGCTGGAGCACGCGCGGGAAATCCTGCGTACCGAAGGAAAGCTGCTGCCCCAGGTGATCGAGCTGCTGGGATTCGTACAGATCCAGCAGGGCGGTCGCCACGGTCGGGCCCGCGAAGCCAGGAGAGCCGCTGCATGAACAAGGTCAAGGTTGTCGTTATCGGAGCCGGACACCTCGGCCGGATCCACGCTCAGCTGCTGGCACAGAACCCGCTGGCCGAACTCGTCGGCATCGTCGACACCACGCCAACAGCTCGCGAAGCGGTCAGCCGATCGCTGGGCGTGCAGGCCTACGCGCACTGGCGCCAGGTCCCCGTCACTGTCGACGCCGCCATCGTCGCCACGCCGACGCAGACCCACGCTCCGATCTGTCTCGACCTCGTCGGACAAGGGATCCACACGCTGGTCGAAAAACCGCTCGCCGATACCCTGACGGCCGCCGATGCGCTCCTCGGCATGGCACGACGCCATGACGTTGTGTTGCAGGTCGGACACGTCGAACGCTTCAACCCGGCCTTCAACTGGGCCGCCGAACAACTCCCTCAGCCCCACTACATTTCGGCTCGACGCACCGGTTCCTACACGTTCCGCTCAACCGACATCGGCGTCGTCCTCGACCTGATGATCCACGACCTCGAACTGGTCCTCCACCTGGCCGGCAGCCTCCCGGTCGATATCCATGCCTGGGGGACGTCGTTCATCAGCCAGCACGAAGATATCTGCCAGGCTCGACTTGAATTCTCGTCCGGTATGGTCGCCGACCTGTTCGCCTGTCGCGTCGACAGTCAGGGCGAGCGGCAGATGCGGCTCTTCGGAGCCGACTGGCAGGCGCGGATTGATTTCGGGGCTCGCAGCGTCGAGATGCTGCGGACTCGACATCATGCCACGCCACTCGCCTCGTCGCTCGCCGCCCTGGCCGCTCAACCGGTCGGCACACGCCAAGCGGCTCTCGATTCGCTGCTGGATAAACAGGCCATGGTGTACGCTGAGGCCAATCCGCTGGAGCTCCAGCAGACGAATTTTCTGCGGAGCGTCCTGCGGGAAGAAAATCCACGAGTCGGCGGCGAGCAGGGGCGCCATGCCCTGGCCGTCTGCCGCCAGATTCTGGAACAACTCGTCGCCGATCCCCGCTCCACCGCCACCATCCCCCTGCCAGCCAGCTCACCTCGCAAAGCGGGCTGACGATCGGGGGATCGTTTCCAGCGCCTAAGTGCCGTCTGCCGTTGGGTTTTCGTTTGACCGTCGAGCCCCTTCGGCTAGAATCATAGGTTGGGGCCTGCGGCTCAGACGGCCCTGACCACGCGCGGACGGCCCCCGATCAAAGCTCAGGGCGGTCAGTGGCCAGGACCCGGACCGACCAACGGCCGAATCGCAACGCGGCGTTTCCCTGGGTCGGCCCGATCATGTCCACCGTACGTCCCAGCAAAACCCCGGACTCCGTGCATCCTCTCGGTGCCCCGCCGGGCACTCACTCCGCGCAAAATCTCCCCGAATCACGCCCAGCCTCGTCGGTCGGCCCAGCAGAATTTCCGCCGGCGCTGGCCACGCCAAGCTCGGCTGCTGTCCAACCTCAGACGGGTGGTTCCTCCGTTTCGACCCCTTCGTCGGTCGCCCTGCGGGGGGACCTGGATTCGACCTCGGCGGCTCAGCCGTCCGACCTGCTGGGGGACAAGACGGTCATTTCCGTGCGTCCGGTGGGTCGATCGTCGTCGGCGGGGACCAAGACGACGGCCATGCCGATCGGACTGCAGGGGACACGGCTGGCCCATTTCGAGCTGCTGGAGTTCGTCGGCGGTGGAGGGATGGGAGCTGTTTACCGGGGGCACGACCTCAAGTTGGACCGGCCCGTGGCGATCAAGGTACTGGCTCGCGAACAGGCCTCGGACAGCGATCTGGTCCGTCGTTTTCAGAACGAGGCTCGCAGCGCCGCTCGGCTCGATCACGACAACATCGCTCGGGTCTACGACTTTGGTGAAGACTCCGGCTGGCACTACATCGTCTTTGAGTTTGTGGAAGGGCAGAACGTTCGGGACCTGGTGCAACAGTCGGGTCCACTGGCCGTGGCCGATGCGATGCATTACACGCAGCAGCTGGCGATGGCGCTGCACCACGCGGCCGAGCGAGATGTGGTCCATCGCGACATCAAGCCGTCCAACGTGGTCTTGAATCAATCCGACCACGTCAAGCTGGTCGATATGGGTCTGGCTCGTCTGCATCAGATCGACGCTCCGGGAGACGATTTGACGGCCAGCGGCGTGACGCTGGGAACGTTTGATTACATCTCACCCGAGCAGGCTCGAGACCCGCGCGTGGCCGACGTGCGCAGCGACATTTACTCGCTCGGCTGCACTCTTTTCTTCATGCTGACCGGTTCCCCACCCTTTCCGCACGGTACGGCTTTGCAGAAATTGCTGAGCCACACGAACGATCCGGCCCCCGATCCGCGACAATTCCGAGGCGACATTCCCGACGAAGTCGTGGGACTCATGCAGCGCATGATGGCCAAGGATCCGAATCAGCGGTACCAGGATCCTCGGGAGATCATTGTCGAAATTGGCCAGATGTGTCAGCGGTTTGGCTGGGAAGAGCGGCATCATTTTCCGACACTGATTGTCCATTCGCATCAGCGGGCGGTGGGGTTCTGGGAGCGGCAGCTGACGTGGATGGGCCCGATCGCCATGGTGGCCGCGATTGCGGCCGGAGCTGAGATTTACGCTCGTTACCGCCAGCCAGTAGCGCTGGCGGTACCCCAATTTATTGTCCCCGGTTCTCCCGAACTGCTGGGACCATCGACCACATCAGCGAGCGGTACGGCGAATCGATCATCGGACGTCCGCGAGCCGGCGGATGCGGGTGTGCCTTCGGGGCGTGAGACAACGGCGGATTCGCAGGGTCGAGCTGACGAGCGAACGGGGACTGGGCGGCCTGCCGGCAACTCAGCGGAATCGGCCACCGCCAATCCGACGGCAATCGGCGCTACGACCAACGGCTCAACGTCGGTCGCCAAGACCACACCATCGCCTGACACCGCGAGGTCGACGGCGGAAGACGAGCCAAGTGATGGAGCGGCCGGTGTCGAACCGGCCATCGCCACCGGAGATAGTGGTTCGGAGCGACCGCGACCCGTCGGAAATGGGGAATCGATCGGTCGAGGGGCTGGAAGCCAGGCGACGGCCACGATCGTGGTCGATCCGAATTACGAACAGCGGCCGACCGCGGCGACGCGACAGTCTCGAGTCGTCAGTTCGCTCGACATGGCCCTGTCGATTGCCGGCCAGGACCCGGCGATTGAGCGGATCGAGCTGGCCTATCATGGCCGATTGCGGGCGAGTGCGGCGACGATTTCCGGCCGCGATCTGCAGCTGGTGGCGGCCGAAGGATTTGATCCGGTCGTCGTCTTTCAGCCCGATCCCGACTCGATGCCTGTGATTGAAACCTTCTTGCGACTGGACAACAGTCGTGTGCGGATCCAGCGAATTCATTTTGAGCTCGATCTGCCTCAGGATTCGTTTGTGCCGTGGTCGTTACTGCGAGTCGAACCGGGTTGCGAGGTCGCTCTGGCGAATACTACGGTCACTGTCCGAACTGCAGCTCCGATCACCGGCACTCCACCCGACATCGCCATCGTGGCCGCTCATCCCCGGACTTCGGTGACGAACGGTTCCTCGGAAAGCCAGCCCCTGGATGCGACCAAGCTGCGGCCGGTGCAACTGGCCCTGTCCAACTGCATCGTCCGAGGTCCTGTGTCGCTGGTTCGTGCTTCCGAAGCGACGTCGCTGACGGTCGACTGGGAGAACGGATTGATGGCCGGCGACCGTCTGGCGACGATTGGCGGTACAGCTCAGTCGATTACTGGCGACGCCAAGATCGTGCTCCGGTTGTCCCATGTCACGGCCATGCTGCAACGCGGGCTCTGTTATCTGACCAACAACCAGCGGTTTGCCAACCTGATTCCGCTCGACGTGCAATGCGACGACACGATCTTTCTGACTCGCAATGGTTCCGTGCTGATCGAACAGCGAGGAACTGCGTCATCGGAACGATTTCAGCGGCAAGTGATGTTCACCGGGAATCGCAATTTCTATGAAGGCTTCGGCGCGCTATGGAAGATTGCTTCGGTGAGTGAGCCTGAGCGGACCTGGAATCCGGCCGCCTGGCGGACTTACTGGCGTTCGAGCGAGAACTCGTCGCGATTTGATGCCGTGGAATGGCTGCAACCCCCGCCGACTCAGCTGCCGCTGGAGCTCCATACCCCGAACGATTACCGGCTGCGGGAATCGATCAGCAATCCGGCCATGCGTTCCGCAGCCGACTTTCGCAATGCGGGCGTCGACACCGGACTGCCACGGCTGCCCGCCGCCTCCGGCCGAACCATCAGTGCGATTCAGCCTTGACTACCGGGCTAGGTTAGGCTTCCTGCTGGATGTATTCGCGTGGCTTGTATACCAGGCCGACGAACACGAACAGGATTGCCGTACCGAGCATCAGCTTGGTGAAGAAGGCGTAGTAGGCTGAGCCTTCGAGGGTGACCAGGCCGCCGAGCTGCACATCGGGGAGCATATCCGGAATTTCGACCGCGACAGGTTGCTGGCCAGATGACTCCTGGCGCAGGCTCTGAAGTTCCCGCTGGCGACGGGCCAGCCAGGTTTCAGCCTCTTCGGTGGCGGCCGCTTCGCCTTGGAAATCGACCTGAGTGACGATCGAGAGATCGTCGGGGGTGAGAAACTTGCCGTCGGGGCCGAGGCTGGTGATGCGAAACGTGCGACGATTGACCAGCGCGTACTGGTAGGGCTGGCCCCACGGATCACGCAGGTCGTTGATCGCCTCTTGCCCGGCGGCTGTCTGGGGCAAGGCCTGCTGACCGGCAGACTGCTGATTGAATGCCGCTCGAATCCGTTCCGCGGCACTGGCCAATCCGTTATTGGCCGCCGTCACCACTCCTCGCCGAACCCCCTGCGCATCGTAAATGACTCGCAGATCGTCGGGAGTACCGGTCGTCTGATCAGCGCCTGCCAGGACATATTGATAGGCATTTTCACCGCGAGACTCCCAGCGAACAGGCTGACCGTTGATGTCCTTGATCTTCTCAATCCCCTTCTGCTGCTCGGCGTCGGGAGCACCGACGGCTTGCGTCGGATCGAACCATGTGGCATGGGCTTCGGTGACGGTATCGAGCTGATTGGCGACCTGGATCGATTCGTTGACTTTCAGCGCCAGCGTGTTTCCGAGTGCTACGCTGGACAGAAAGAGGGCCATGATGATCGACTTCATGCGATGAGGGGCTTGCGTGTAGGCAAACTCCAAGGCGGTGATCGACACCATGACTTCGGCAGCCGTAATGACGAGATAGGCCACGATCTGCCAGCCGACCGATGGCTGGTAGCCAGTTTCGATCCACTGCTGAATGACCGTGATCAGAGCGAATGAAAGGGCCGTGATGAACAGACCGATGCTGATTTTCCGAATCGGTGTAAGCGTGAAAAATCGATTCACCTGCGGATAGATCCACAAATCGAACAGCGGGATGAAGACCAGGATCATGATCGGATTGACCGCCTGGATCTGAGCGGGAAGCCAGGCTCGTCCCAGCCAATTCAGGTTCAGATCCTCGGCCTGCTGAATCCACGAAGAACCGGTCTGATCGTAGAGTGCCCAGAACATGGCGACGAACAGAAAGATGATGCTCAGCTTCACCATCGTCCACAGACCGTTGGCACTGAAGACTTCGCGCAGAAACGGAACACCCGCGGCAGGGACGTGGACGAACTTGTGGCGCCCCATCCAGAACACGACCGTGGCAATGGCCATCAGGACGCCGGGGACGCCGAATGCCCAGTGCGGGCCGTACCATTTGAGGAGCCAGGGGGTGAGCAGGTTTGAGATGAATGAGCCGGCGTTGATGGAGAAGTAGAACCAGCTGTAGACCTTGCTCAGCCAGTGCCGGTTGGAACTGCCGAACTGATCGCCGACGTTCGCCGACACGCACGGCTTGATCCCGCCCGACCCCAAGGCAACCAAAGCCAGCCCGATGAAGAGCCAGACGGCGGGCGACAGGGGAGGTTGGCCCATGATGGCCAGGCTGAGATGTCCCAGACAGTAGACCACGCTCAGCCACATGATGGTCCGATACTTGCCCAACCAACCGTCTGCCAGCAGGGCTCCCAGCAGCGGCGTGAAGTAGACCCAGCGGACAAAGTCGTGGTAGTAGACGCGGGCGGCGGCCGGAGACATGGCCGTGGCGTTCGGGTCGCTCGTCATCCAGTGCAGGTAGGTCGTCATGAAGACCAGCAGGATCCCGCGCATCCCGTAAAAACTGAACCGCTCAGCCGCCTCGTTGCCAATGATGTACGGAATTCCGGGGGGCAGCCCGGTCGTGGCGACTGGTTGCGTGCGATATTGGGCCATGCGGCGAGTGCTTTCCTGCGGTAGGCGGGCTGGTGGCAACGACGACAACGGGTCCTGGCGGCAGCCACGGCGGCCGCCCCCACCTGTGGCGGGCGCATGCAGCCGATTGGACGTTCCCGGCGGGCCGACCGGCCGGGGGATCAGCGGCGGTCGTCAGCCCGCAGGTGTCCTTGGTACCGGGCCGACGAAGAGCTCGCAAGAGCGCTATCGGGTGAGACCGTGCGACTTGACACTGGCATGCGGGGGGATTCTACTTGGCGAGAACTGCGGCCAGTGCCGTCGCACCGGTCGACAATAGCCCACCTGCCAGTTCAACCGAGCAACGTCCAACCTGGCCGGAAACTGGTAGTCGTCTGTTTTCCGGAACAGATCTGATCAACGTTTCGTCGTGACTCAACAGGAAAGGTATCAGAAGATGGTCCGTTTGTTTGCCGGTTTCGCGATCGCAGCCGTGGCGTTCGGAGTGCTGACCTCCACGGCTCAGGCCCTGCCTCCGTTCAAAAACGCTTTTGAGCAGAAGTATGTCAAGGACAGCACCAATGCTGACTGGCAGGCCCTCGTAAAGAAGGAAGGCTGCAACATTTGCCATGTGAAGGGTGAGAAGGAAAAGAACAAGCAGAACGCTTACGGGAAAGAACTCAACAAGCTGATCGAAGGCGATGCTCAGGCTCGCTTGAAGGAAGCCAAGGCGAACGGCACCGACAAGGAAGAGACCGAGAAACTGCTGAAGGAACTCGACGCGGCCTTCAAGAAGGTCGAAGAGATGAAGTCGCCGACTGGCGAGACCTTTGGTGAACTGCTGAAGGCCGGCAAGCTGCCAGTTACCCAGTAATCGCTGGCCAGTCATCTCTGGCCAGAAAGCGACCGCAAGTCGACTGAATTGACAACCTTGTGGCGGTGCGGAGTCCAAGCTCCGCACTGCCTTTTTCACCCCCCGCTTGACCGTCCCATCTGCACAAACGGCCCCAGCCGTCCCGTCCCCCTGAAAGGCGGATATCGATCTCCGCTAATAGCTTGACAGGGGGGAAATGTCGATTAAGGTTGACATCTGTAGGCCCCCGCTGGTCTACGTCTCCAGGGCCCCGTGTGCCCCTCCACTGGCGGAGCTAGTTCAGATCGATCGATCTGGCGGTATGTACCTGACGGTCAGTGGTTGCCTGGGTGAGCGCAAGTCGCTGATTGGTCCTTAAGTCCCCCGTCGATTTCAACGAGGTTCGGTCGCATGAAAGATTCCCTGTTGCGTTTCGCCGCCCTGGTCCTGGTGGCATCCGCGTCGGCTTATGCCGCGGATCCGGCAGCCAAGGAGACCACACGTCCGGCGGCTGTCGTCGAGAAGCCGTTGCACAAGTTCTTACCGGTTGAGGACAAGTCCGACGTATCGCTGGCTTACAAATGGCTCGATATTGCCGAAGAAGCCACTGCCCAAGAGGTCGACGCTCGGGGTGCCCGTCCGACCATCGTCTCGCGAACGCTGGCCGTCTGGGCCACCGCCATGTACGACGCCTGGTCGGCCTACGACGACAAGGCCGTCGGGTCGCGTCTGGGCGGCAAGCTCCGGCGTCCCACAGCCGAGCACACGCTGGCGAACAAGGAAAAGGCGATCAGTTACGCATCGTATCAGGCGCTGCTGTTCGTCTATCCCGACTCGAAAGACTATCTGTCCGCCGAGATGAAGAAGCTCGGCTTTGACCCGTCGATCGTGTCGACCGACCCGACGACTCCGGAAGGGGTCGGCAATCTGGCCGCTCAAGCGGTGATCGAATACCGTCGGCACGACGGCGCGAATCAACTGGGGGATGAGATTGGCTCGACCGGCCAGCCTTACTCGGACTACACCTTCTACCGGCCGGTCAATCCGCCGGACAAGATTCTCGACCCGGACCGCTGGCAGCCGATTGAGTTTGTGATGCCGGACGGCAAACGTATCACGCCGGGGTTCCTGACGCCGCACTGGTATCGCGTGAAGCCCTTCGCGATGGAAACCAGCCACCAGTTCCGTCCGGAACCGCCGCCGATGACCACCACGGACGAAGAGACTCTGAAGAAGGAAACCGCTCAAGTCCTGGCCTACAACGCCGGATTGACGAACGAAGAGAAGGCGATCGTGGAGTTCATGCGGGACGGCCCGCGATCGACAGGGCAGAGCGGCCACTGGCTTCGCTTCGCCCAGGACGTGTCACGGCGCGACAAGCACACGCTCGATCAGGACGTGAAGATGTATTTCGTGGTGGCCAACGTCGCCTTTGACGCCTTCATCTCCTGCTGGGAGACCAAGCGTGTCTACGATTCGTCGCGCCCCTGGACGCTGATCCATCACTATTACAAGGGGAAGAAGATCACGGGTTGGGCCGGCCCCGATGGCGGCACCAAGGAGATGCTGGGCGAGGATTGGCATCCGTACTCGCCCGAATCGTTCGTCACTCCCCCGTTCCCCGGTTACACCAGCGGCCATGCTACGGTCAGCGGTGCGTGCTCGAAGATGCTGGAACTCTTCACCGGCAGCGACAAGTACGGCTTTGTCGAACAGCGTCGTCACTGCGAGCTGACGGAAAAGACGGCCGGTGAAACGATGACGCTGGACCTGCCCACCTGGAGCGCCACGGCGGAGATGGCAGCCAAGTCGCGGGCCCTGGGCGGCTACCACATCCCGATCGACAACAACGTCGGCCTCCGAGTGGGCCGTGAGATCGCCACGTGGAGCTGGCCCAAGTACCAGGCCTACTTCGACGGCACGGCATCCATCCGGCCGTAGTCGGCAATCGGCCTGACTCGGCTGAATCCACTGAGTAAACTCTTCCCATCCGCTGGTCGAATCAATTTCGATCAGCGGATGTGTCGTTTATGGACTCGAACGAACTCACCGTCACGCGGAAATCCAGTCGATCGCATTCGCCAGGAGCCAGCTCGCGCCATCCCGTGGCCACCCCGCGGGATTCCAGCTCAGGAGCGTTGGGCAGCGTCGAGTAGGGCTCGATGCAGACGGCTTCCCGGTGAGGTGGGGTGAACAGGACGCACCGATCCCACCCGGCATCCCACTCCACGGCCACCCGGATCAGCTCGCGTTTCAACAACAGCTCGCTGCGAGCCCAACCGTCCTCGCTTCGTGCACAATTACTGAAGACGTCATCCAGTTGAACTTCGTCCAGCAGCAGCCCGTCGGGCGAACTCAGACGCGGATCGGCCGGCTCCGAGTCGCCCGTCGGCAGCATCTCGTGCAAGGGCCAGCGTCGGGTGACGGGGACATGCAGTCGCACGTCGGTCCAGCCCTGCTGGCCAATCGGGCTGAGCCGGAAGTACGGATGGAGTCCCAGCCCGTACGGCAATCGGGCATCGCCGCAGTTGAGAACTTCGATCCGGGCGGCGAGCGAGTTGCCGGCCAGTCGATAGGTGAGCCGGATACGATAGTCGGACGGCCAGTTCACTCGGCCATCCACTCCGTCACGGCTCGCTTGAAACTCGGCTGTCATCTCTTGCGCCGTATGGTCGACCAGGCGCCAGGGCCGAGTGTAGACCGCACCGTGGATCGCGTTGCCGAGCGGATCGCGATGAGGCATGGGGTAGCGAACCCCGCCCCATTCAAACTGATCGCCGCGCAATCGGCCCGGAAACGGGAATAGGATCGGAATGCCGCTTCCCGAGGGACGCTGCTGACCGGCGGCGAATTCGGGATGAGCGTACAGCGTCTCCCAGCGACGTCCATCCACGACCGTTTCAAAAGAATAACAGCTGCAGCCCAAATCGACCGCGATGCGGGCTTGAGATCCGAATTTCGGGTCGCGCAGGGTTATGCCGTCCATGGAGTGTCGTCCGCGATGCACGGGATTAAATCGTCACAGCTCGAGGCAAACGATACCCGCTCTTCGCTGGGCAACCGACGCGCTCGCGAGAGAGCACCGGTCATTAGCAGGACAATCAGGGTCATGATGACGAGCGATCGACGAACCGACGGCAAGTCGGCGGTAGCCCAAAACTGTTCGCTCAGCTGGTTCAACAAGTAGACGGTCAGAGCGACTCCGGCGAACAGCAGCACGGTGCTGACCGAATCGCCGCCGATCCACTGTCGCTGCAGATTGCTCGGCTGGCTGACGAAGACCCAGAAGCCGACGGGGAGCTGGAGGACGGTCAGCAGGGCGGCGACCTGGCACCCTCGCTGACCCCAGCGCACGCCGGCGGGATCGGGCGACTGCGGAGCGGCCGTCGTCGGACTGGGGTCAGGTTCTGACAGCGCAAGTTGGGCGATCACCAGGGCTGCATACGCCACGGCGGCCAGAGTCACATGGACCCACAGGCTGGCGGTGGGCGGCTGAAAGGCCCACTGACGGAAAGCGGCGGCGGTGAGGGGGCCTTCGAAGGCGAGCTGACCGTGCTGGACTGACGCGAGCAGGGTGAACAGTGGTGGGAAGTGATAGAGGAGGTTAGTGGCGGAGAAGATTGCCAGGGCGGGGAACTTCCAGCCCATGGGGGCCCCGTCGGGCTGGCGGCGCCAGACTCGATCGGCCAGAGCCCAGCCAACGACGAACGTGACCAGCTGGCCGGCACCCCACAGCAGTTTGCCACGAAACTGCGGCCACAGCGTTTGGCTCCAGCGTTCAGGATCGGCCCACCAGAGCACGGCCAGCAGGATCAGACCGAGGAGGGTGCCGACCAGAAAGGCGCCCATGGTCCAGCGGATGACGCGTTGGCCCAAGACGCGAGCGTGTGACGAAAGTGGCCCGCGTCCACGGATGAGGACCATGGCGAGCGGCCCGCCGGCTGCCAAGTTGACGCTTAACAGATGAGCCGCCAGGACGGCCCAAACGAACCACTGCATCGCCACCTCGCGTCAACCGGCCTTCGACTTCCACCGACCAGCTCACCGACGTGCTGGATCGTTTTGACTTCACCGCCGATCATTCTGGTCCATGGCGTGCTTGTGAGCAACGACCGACAATTGACGTTCCGCCAAGCGACCGGTACACTTGGCCGCTCGGCCGGTATCGGCCCCGCACCCGCTTAGTCGGACATTAGTCGGGCGAAGGCGAGTCGCCGGGGTGGACCCGGGCTGCGGGCGATTAGCTCAGTTGGCTAGAGCGCCGCCCTTACAAGGCGGATGTCGGGGGTTCGAGTCCCTCATCGCCCACTCAATGCTCACAGCCTGCACTTCGACGGCTTCAGATCTTGCGGCTCTGGACCCAGCGGATGATCGCGATCAGAGCGACCGATCCGATGGTGGCTACGATCAGTTGGCCCAGGAGCCAAGTGGGGGCGAGTCCCACGACCCGGAACACCACGTTGCCGAGCATGGCACCGACCACGCCGATAATCAGGTTGCCGACCAGCCCCAGATTCCCGGTCTTGGTAATCTGCCCAGCTAACCAGCCGGCGGCGATGCCAATCAGTGCAGTCCAGAGCAACCCCCACATTTCGCGACATCTCCATCCGATTTCAAGCCGAGGCGCGGCGAACGGGATCCGCGCCAGATAACCTCTTGGATAATAGCCCACTTACGGCCGGCTGCCCATGTGGGACGAGTCTGGAACCCTTGTCGGTCCGTGCCCTAGCGACCAGAATAGTGCTCGGGGACCACCCGGCGGTACCCGGTTTAGTTGCCAGGCCGTGTCGCGTGGCGAGTCTGACCGATCACAAGATTTGAGATCAGCCGAAGGATACATTCACATGCGTTGGCGAGGACGTGAGCAGAGCGAGAACGTAGAGGATCGTCGTGGCATGGGACCAGCGGCGATGGCGATGGGTGGTGGCGGTATTCTGGTGCTGATCATGGCGGTGGTGGCCCTCTTCCTGGGCGCCGATCCGCGCGACGTGGCCGGTCTGGTCGGTCAGGCTCAGCGTCCAGCGGTCGTTCCGGGGGCGGGCAAGGGCGCTGGTGTCGAAGATGACAACAAGGAATTCGTCGCGGTGGTGCTCCGCGATACCGAACAGGTCTGGACCAAGTTGTTCCAGGAAAACGTGCAAGGAGGCCGTTATCAGCCGCCACGGCTGGTGCTGTTCGCCGGCGCTGTGCAGACGGCGTGTGGCACGGCCAGTGCCGCGGTCGGTCCGTTTTATTGTCCGGGCGATCAGCAGGTTTATATTGATCCGGCCTTCTTCGACGAACTGGCTCGGCGCCATAAGGCCCCCGGCGACTTTGCTTCGGCCTATGTAATTGCTCATGAAGTGGCTCATCACGTTCAACATCTGTTGGGTTTTGACGGACCGGTGAATCAAATCCGTCAGCGGGGATCGTCGGAAGCGGCCAATCAGGCTTCTGTGCGGTTAGAGCTGCAGGCCGATTATCTGGCCGGCGTCTGGGCTCATCACGCTCATCGCGACTACGCCATTCTCGAACAGGGTGACCTGGAAGAGGCGATCCGAGCGGCGAATCAGATCGGCGACGACACGCTGCAGAAGCAAGCGACGGGGTTTGTGATTCCCGAGCGATTCACGCACGGCACTTCGGCTCAACGGGTGAAATGGTTCAGCCGAGGCTTCCAGAGTGGCGATCTGGGTCAGTGCCAGCAGCTGTTCAAACTGGACTATTCCCAGCTCTAATCCCGCTATGCGCCGGCTCTTGGGGGGGCGGACGGTCGAAAAGTGACGGCCGGTCCGTTTCCTCCGACGCGTGCGCGGTCCATCGCCGGGGGGCTCCAAAAGCGTTCGTGCGGGGCCTTATTTTCTTGACAATGGCCTGCCGCGTTCCTACGATGCACGCTCAGCAGGAACTCACCCGGCCGCCCTCCCCCGTCCATCGCCTGCTGCCGTCCGAAATCACAAAGGGTCATGGCATGTCATACCGCACTAGGCGTCGATCGGCGTTCACCCTGGTGGAACTTCTGGTAGTGATTGCGATCATTGCCATTCTGGTGACGCTGTTGTTGCCGGCGGTCCAGGCGGCTCGGGAAGCGGCCCGGAAGACTCAGTGCCTGAATCAGCTGCGTCAGTGGAGCTTGGCGATGCAGCTGCGACACGACGCCTTCGGCAAGTACCCGCCAGGGGCACGAGACAATCCGCGGCAGACCTGGGTGATGTACCTGTGGGGCTTCATCGAAGAAGGCCCGTTGGACAAGCAGAACGACATCGACCAGCACTTTTATCTCCCTCCCGGAACGATCGCCGGCACGCTGAACGGGCTGACCGGTCAGTACGTCGAGATGTATTACTGCCCGAGCGACCTGGGGTCGGATCAGACGCGGGGGACCTACCAGCGCCGGCGGGGGAACTATGTGGTGAACTGGGGGAACACGACCTACGGCAACTCGAAGGAGCCGTTCGGGAAGGCTCCGTTTTCACACATCAACGGATCGAGAAGCCGACCGCGTGAAACGACGGTCGCCAAGCTGATTGATGGCACATCGAAGACGTTGATGATGTCGGAGGTCTTGAAGGCGTGGAGCCCCGACGACAATGACTGGCGGGGGGACATCCAGAATGACGACGGAGTGTTCCGGTTCCACACGCTGCTGACGCCGAACACGTCGGCACCGGACATTATCTTGAACGGCTGGTTCCAGAACACCGGCGATCCTCGCATGCCGGCCGTGGCCGGTGGCGGTTCGGCTCAAGTCAACGCCGCGCGCAGCCGCCATCCAGGCGGCGTGAACGCGTCACTGTTTGACGGGTCGGCTCGGTCGTTCTCCAGCGACGTTGCACTCACGGTCTGGCAGGCGCTCGGCAGCATGAACGGGCAGGAGCCGGTGTCGTCGGTCGACTAGTTCGCGGGTTCAAGGATTTTATTCGAACCGGAGGTGGCATGTTGCGACGAGCTGCAGGGTGGCTGGTATTGAGCCTGGTCTGTCTGGTGGGGTGCAGTGACGACAAGATGGCGACGGTGACGGGAAAAGTCACCATCGATGGCACGCCGATCGCCAAGGGTTCGATCATGTTCAAGCCGGTCGACGGCAAATCGTCGACCACGGGCGGCGAAATTGTCGAGGGCGAGTATAAGGTCGAGGTGCCCTACGGAGTGCAGAGCGTCGAGATCCGCTCACCGAAGGTCGTCGGCAAGAAAAAGCTCTACGATACGCCCGACAGCCCAGTCCAGGACTTGCTGGACGAAGTCCTCCCACCGCGCTACAACAACGAAACCGAGCTGCAGGTGACGGTGGAGAAAGGCAAGACCGATCCGGTCAACTTCGAGCTGACGCTGAAGAAAAAGAAGTAGCCATCCACGCTGGGCCCCGCTGATGGATTGACGTCGAGCTACCGTTCCCAGTTCATTCGTTCCGAGGCCAGCCGTAAGGCGATGGCACGGCGGGCAGAATGACGATCAGAAACGTGGCGATCGGGCCCAGCAGCAACGACGCGAACCACCACAGCAGCCCGCTGCGGCCTTTCCCCTGAGCCAACCCGGCGTTGATCAGCGACAGCGTCCCCCACCCGACCGCAAAATTCACATTCGCGTGCATCTCCGCCTCCTCTACCTTTCTTCCTCTGCCTGCCTCCCTTGTGGTGCGGGCGTCTCGCCTGCCTCTGCTCTCTGCTCTCTGCTCCTGTTAGTCGCCGCCCAACCGCAGGCGCATCACTCCTGGGCCGACAATTTTCCGTTTGATTTGGGCTGAATCCAGATCGTGACGGCCTGGACGAGGATGACGGCGAAGGCGATCAGCAGGAACAGGGTGCAGGAGATGTTCAGGCTCCCCTGCAGGATTTTCATCCAGTTATGGTCTTTCAGGCCAGTCTGCAGGATGGCCCAGAAGCGTCCGGTGATCAGCTGGCAGGCGGCGGTGATGGTGGTGATGGTGACGAAGGCCAAGGGGAGCACGGTGATGGGGAGGTAGCGTCGTCGACCGCTCTGGACGAGCACCGTGGAGACGACGACCAGGGCGATAGCGGCGAGGAGCTGGTTGGCGATACCGAACATGGGCCAGATGGTATCGATCGAGCCGGTCCAGATGAGTCCGCCCCACAGGATAGTGACCACGCCGGTGGAGAGGATGACGCCGGGGAGCCAGTCGACGCGTTCGAAGCTGGGGTGGATCCGAGCCAGGATTTCCTGCAACAGAAAACGGGCGATCCGAGTGCCGGTGTCGATGGTGGTGAGAATGAAGAGCGCTTCGAACATGATGGCGAAGTGGTACCAGTACTTGATGACGGCTTCGACGTGAATTCCGGGGAACATGCGTTGAGAGGCATCGGTCATGATCTTGGCCATGCCGACGGCCAGAGTGACGGCGCCACCGGTACGTCCCCGCAGTGACTCACCGCCAACCTGTTGTTCCATGACCGCCAGATGATCGACATCGGCTCCCATTTTGGCCAGCGTGGGGGCGTATTGATCGACGCGTGCCAGATCGATGTTGATGGCGTAGTAATCACCGGAGGGGAGTGAAGCGGCGACGATCAGGGCGACGACGCCGACGAGTCCTTCCATCAGCATGCCGCCGTAGCCGATCGGCCGCACGTCGGACTCCTTGTTGATCATCTTCGGGGTGGTCCCGGACGACACGAGGGCGTGGAACCCGGAGATGGCTCCGCACATGATGCAGATAAACACGAACGGGAAGATAGCACCGCTGAAGTACGGTCCGCCGCCGCCGGCGAAGAACGAATTGATGGCGGGTGCTTCGAGTCGCGGGTTGGCCAGGACGACGCCGAAGACAAGCAGTCCGATGGTGCCGATCTTGAGGAAGCTGGAAATATAGTCGCGAGGACAGAGGAGGACCCAGACTGGGAGTACGGAGGCGACGAAGCCATAGGTACAGATGGCGACGATGATGCCTCCGCGGGTGAGCGAGAAGTAGGGTTCGAGGGGCGAGTGGGGGATCCAGTTGCCGGCCACCGTGGCGACCAGGACTCCGATGGCCCCCAGCAGCGAGGCTTCGGTGACATGTCCTTTGCGGAGCTTGTACATGTAGAACCCGACGGCCAGCGCGATGGGGATCGTGCAGGCGATGGTGAAGGTCCCCCAGCTGCTGCCGGCGACTTGTTCGCTGCTGCCGGCCGGGAGGACCAGCGGGCCGTCGCCAATCGTTGTTGTTGCTGGGACGCGGATCTCAAACGGTTCGGTGCGTGCGACTTCAGCACCATTGGTGTATCGGACGCGAGTTCCCGGCGGGAGACTGACGTGCTGCAAACCGGCGTCGGAGGTCACCGTGGGCGCCGACGGGGGTTCCAGCCGAGTCCCTGCGGCCAGCGGGATCTCTTCGCCGCCGAGTGCTTTGACGACGACCATGCCCAGCCCGGCCAAAGCGATCACGACGATGAAGAAGATGGCGATAGCGGCAAGCGTGCCCGGGATTGTGCCGAGGGCTCGCCGGGCCATCTCGGCCAGCGACTTGCCATCGGCTCGGACGGAGCAGCCGAGGACGAGCATATCCTGGACGGCGCCGGCCAGGCAGACGCCGACGACCAGCCACAGCAATCCGGGGAGATAACCGAACTGGATCGCCAGGACGGGACCGATCAGCGGCCCGGCCCCTGAGATGGCGGCAAAGTGGTGTCCGAACAGGACCCAGCGGTGCGTGGGGTGATAATTCTGGCCATCGTTGAGCGTATGAGCGGGGGTAGGTCGGCTGTCGTCGAGTCCCAGCACCCGTTCGGCCAGAAAGCGGCTATAGAAACGATAGGCGACGGCCATCACCGCCAGCACGCCCAGGATCAGCGGCATCGATTGCATCCAGCTCACCTCCCACTATGAGTTGGCTGGCATGGTAACCGGAACCGCGGCCGAATGCTATCGGAGTCGCCGGCATCCGGTCCCGACGAATGCCGGCCGGCTTGCCCCGCCACTGCTGACGACAAAAAAACAGCGGGCGGTTCTACTGGGAACCGCCCGCCGTACAAGCGACTCGCTAATTGAGCGGCAGTTCGTCTAAATCGCAGCACCTCCCGTCTCACCGGTCCGGATCCGCACGACGTCGTCGAGTGTCGACACGAAGATCTTGCCGTCACCGATCTGGCCGGTCTTGGCGGCGTTCACGATCGCGGAGAGGACCGAGCTGAGCATTTCGTCCTTGACGACCAGTTCGATCTTGGTCTTGGGGACGAAATCGACGGTGTACTCCGTACCGCGGTAGGTTTCGGTGTGGCCTCGTTGGCGACCGAAACCTCGCACTTCGGTAATCGTCATTCCATGGTGGCCCAGACGGACTAAGGCTTCCTTAATCTCATCCAGCCGATGGTGACGCACAATGGCTTCTATCTTCTTCATGGCTTTCATTCCTGAACTGATTGTTATGACTGGGAAGACTGGACACTCAAAGGCGCCAGGCCGCTCAAGCGCTCATGTTCTTCATATGAGGATTGAGCACAAAGTCGGGATAGCCGTGAGCGCCCATCTCCGGCACATCCAGCCCTTCCACTTCGTCGGCAGCACTGACCCGGATCGGAATGATGGCGTTACTGATCTTGAAGAAGACATACGCCACAATCCCGCCGAACACCACCACCGTGACCGCACTCAGCAGCTGAGCCATCAGCTGTGAAGGATCGCCATAGAACAATCCACGCACGCCGTCCGATCCAAACTTCTCGACAAACGCGTCACGGACCACGCCATTCCAGCCCGCTCCGTACTTGCCGTTGGCGAACAGACCCAGCGAGATCACGCCCCACAGACCGTTGACACCGTGCACCGAAATGGCACCGACCGGATCATCGATTTGCATGCGATCCCAGAAGAAGACCGACACCACGACCAGCACACCGGCGATGGCTCCGATCAGAGCCGCAGCCCAGGTGTCGACAAAGGCACACGGAGCCGTGATGGCAACCAGACCGGCCAGCATGCCGTTGCAGATCATCGACGGATCCGGCTTCATCTTGATCATCATCATGTACAGCATGCACGAGAAGGCAGCGGCGACGCTGGCCAACATCGTGTTGACGATCACCGTAGCGATCCGCAGATCGGTCCCCGACAGCGTCGAACCGGCGTTGAAGCCGAACCAGCCGAAGGCCAGCACGAAGGTGCCGCCGACGACCATCGGGATGTTGTGGCCCGGAATCGCTTGAGGCTTGCCGTTAACGTACTTGCCGATACGAGGACCAGCAATGATCGTGGCAATCAGAGCGATGACACCACCCATCGAATGGACCACGCCCGAACCGGCGAAGTCGACAGCTCCATGGCCCAATTGCCAGTTCAATCCTGATTGAGCGAGCCAGCCACCACCCCAGACCCAGTTCGCGTAGAGACAGTAGGGTAGGGCAACCCAGAGCCCAAAGAGGACGAAGTTCCCCCATCGCCAGCGTTCAGCCAGTGTTCCGGTCGGAATCGTGGCCGTGGTGTCCATGAAGACCATCATGAAGAAAAAGAGCGCCATGACGCTCACGTCGTCCATACCATTCAAAAAGAATCCCTTGGTGCCGAACAGTCCGTAGCTCTTAGGAGCCTCTTCGGTACCGCCGGTGATCGAGAACCCTTCGTTCAGGATGACCGTGCCGGGACCGAGCGACGAGTACCAGCCGGGCGGGACCGGCGCATTCCACCAGTTCCCCCAACCGATGCCGAAGCCGTAGGCCCAGAAGGCGAGACAGCCGAGCGGATAGATCATCAAGTTCATCGCGGCCGTGTGCGCGGCATTCTTGGCTCGGCACAAGCCGGTTTCCACCATCATGAACCCGAACTGCATGAACATCACCAGGGCCCCGCTGATCAGGACCCACACCATGTTGATCGAGAACAGATTGTGGGCGATGCGATCGTAGAGCTGAGCACTGGTCAGTGCGGCCGGATCATCGTCGCCGACAGGGCCGGCCGAGGGGGTCGTCCAGTAACCGGCCGCGGCACCACCCGCATCGGGCCACGGTGCTTCAGCCGTCGGAGCCATATACGCCGGCAGCTTCTTGGCTTCCTCAGCAGGAGCCGCAGCAGGTGTCTCAGCAGGAGCTGCGGCGGGGGCAGCCTCCGTGGTGGCGGCAGGAGGAGCCTCGGCAGTCGCCGCTTCTTGTCCCATCGCCACGCCGGTCCAAGTAATCGCCAGGCCGCAACCGACGGCCGCCCAATACTTCGTTTGCAAAAATCGACCGATCAATTCCATCGTCAAACTCCGGTAAGAGCCCTGTTTTTCAACTCTCCGCCCGTCAGGACGCGAGCTGCCACCTCGTGGCAACCGATCGCAATCGATCTGGCAACGTGAACTTCTCGCCAGTACACTGCTCCCACTCCACCGACCCGACCCCGATCGAAGATCAGATCCTGAGCTGGATTGTCAGCCTGCGCGTACCGGTAGCGAGACTCGTTTCAGCCTGTCACGAGCCTGCCAGACCACTGCGGACGATAAGACTCGCCTAAGCAATTGGCATGCCAATATTGCCAGCAGCGGTGCGTACGATTCGCTGAACGCAGCGCATAAAGGCTTTCTTTATGCGGGTTTGCTGCCCATTTTTGAGCCCCGGGCGGGCTGCCACATTCCTGACCAGCCGAGCTGCCATGCAACCTTTCTGCGCAGCGTGCAAACTTTGGCAGCAGCAGCCCAGGCGTATGGGCATGAACTTGGCAGCGGGCGGCCTCCCATTGCGTCGACCGGTGGCTGAAGTAGAATTCGGGGCTTGACGACCGTGTCGACCGCGCAGTTTGGCCGATTTTCGATTCCGCACGAATCGGATGTGCTGGCCGTAACGCGGCTGCGATTTGCGGCACTGCGGAAGTCCACAATCTGAACGTGGCTGGGATGTCTCAAACCGTATCGCTCAACAAGCACGCCGGTCCCCCCGACACTCACACAGAGACTCACCATCATCAGAGCCCCTGGCTATGGGTGATGTGTCTGACGGGTGTCGATTACTTCAGCACTCTGGGTTATCAGCCGACGATTGCCTTTGAAGCGACGGGCAAACTGTCGCCGATCGCCACGCTGGTTCTGATTCTGGTGACGCTGCTGGGAGCGGTCCCCGTCTATCGGTACGTCGCCGGCTCGTCGCCCTACGGCCAAGGCTCCATCGCCATGCTCGAACGTCTCGTGCGTGGCTGGGGCGGCAAGATGCTGATCCTGGTCCTGCTGGGTTTTGCCGCGACCGACTTTGTGATCACCAAGACCCTGTCGGCGGCTGACGCGGCAGAGCACTTGATCCACAATCCATTATGGGCCCAAGCCCCGGGTCTGCTCCGCCATCAAGTCTTGCTGACCATGATCCTGCTGGTCATGCTGGGCGCTTCGTTCTTGCGCGGCTTCAGCGAAGTCATCTGGCTGGCCGTCGTGATCGTGGCCGTCTACTTGTCGCTGAACATGGTGCTGATTCTGCTGAGTCTGTTCTTTTTGCTGACTCATCCCAGCCTGATCGCGGACTGGCTGGGTGATCTGCAATCCGGGAATTGGCACATACCGGCTGAGCATCTGCCGATCAGCGGCACGGGATGGCTGACCATCCTGGCGTTGAGCGCTTTGTTTTTTCCCAAGCTGGCGCTGGGGTTGAGCGGTTTTGAGACGGGCGTGGCGGTGATGCCGTTGATCCGCGGCGATGGCTCGACCCCCGAAGAAAAGCTGAAGGATCGGATCGCCGGTGCCCGCAAACTGTTGTTAACTGCCGCTGTGATCATGTCGCTGTTCCTGATCGGATCGTCGATCGTCACCGTGACGTTGATTGATCCGGCGGATCTTGCCCCAGCCCACGATGGCCACCCGGCCGGCAAGGCCACCAACCGCGCGCTGGCGTTTATCGCTCATGGTGAAAGCCACCATCCGATCAGCCCGCTGTTTGGCGAATTGTTCGGCACGATTTACGACGTGGCCACGGTCACCATCCTGTGGTTTGCCGGGGCCAGCGCTATGGCTGGACTGCTGAATCTGGTCCCCCAGTACCTGCCTCGTTACGGGATGGCACCCGAATGGGCTCGTGCCACACGCCCCCTCGTGTTCCTCTTTACCGGCATCAATCTGCTGGTCACTTGGCTCTTCGACGCCGACGTCATCGCTCAAGGCTCGGCCTATGCCACCGGCGTGGTGGTGCTGATGGCCTCGGCGGCTGTCGCCGTGGTAATTGAGAAGTACCGCGCGGCTATCGGACGCTGGTGGCACCGCCTGCCGTGGGGCTACCTGGCCATCGCCGTGCTGTTTATCTACACCATGGTCGCGATCATCATCGAACGCCCGGCCGGGATGCGCATCGCCGCCTGCTTCGTCACCGCCGTGCTGATCTCGTCGCTCGTCTCGCGGACGTTGCGCAGCACCGAACTGCGGTTCGTAGGTTTTCAGTTCGCCGATGAGACGTCAGCCTTTCTGTGGGACAGCCTGCGCTATGTCGAATTCCCCGTGATCGTTCCTCACCGCCCAGGTGGCCGTACGATCGACGAAAAAGACACCAGCATCCGGTCGGAGCACCATCTTGATCAGGACGATCCGATTGTGTTCCTGGAAGTGCAGCGGGGAGATGTGAGCGAGTTTCTGCACCGGCCGACGATGGAGGTCAAGCAGGAGCAGGGCCGCATCGTGCTGAAAGCGACCAACTGCGCCTCGATCCCCCACGTGATCGCGGCCGTGGGGCTGGAGCTATCCAAGACCGGCCACCCACCCGAAATCCACTTCGGCTGGTCGAACGAATCGCCCCTGGCGGCCAACCTCCAGTTCGTCCTCTTCGGTGAAGGGAATGTCCCCTGGATGGTCCGGGAGCTGATTCTGAAAGCCGAACCCGATCCGGCCAAACAGCCCCGCGTCATCATCGGGTAAATCGGGTAAACTGTCGTCGGTCCCAATCAGGAGCAACGACGACATGGAATCCCGACGACTGCCGCTGCACACCAAAATCCTGCTCGGCCTGATTGTCGGCGCCGTGCTGGGAACTGCGGCCAATCTCTACGCCCGGAACGCCGCCAGTGCTGGCAATCTGGGGCCGCAGGAAACCGTGCAGTGGATCGCCTCGCAGATTGCCGACCCGCTCGGGAAGCTCTTTCTGCGGCTGGTCGTGATGGTGGTGATTCCGCTGGTCTTCGCCGCTCTGACGCTGGGCGTGCAGGAACTGGGCGACGTCCGCACGCTCGGCCGCGTCGGACTGAAAACGCTCGGCCTGACTCTGCTGCTCTCCCTGTTCAGCGTCGTGATCGGCATCGGCTGCGTCAATCTCATCCGGCCTGGAGACCGACTGTCGGCCGAACAGCGTCAGGAGCTCAAGGAACGCTACTCCCAGGAGGCTCAAGTCCACGAGTCAAAGGCTAACGCCCGCAAATCTCTGGCCGAAACTTTGCTGAATCTGTTCCCCGAGAATCCCTTGCAGGAAATGGTCGGCGCCATTGACGGGTCGAGCAAGGGGAACGGCATGCTGGCGGTAATGGTCTTTGCCCTGGCCATCGGCATCGCCCTGGCGGTTACTCCCGGGCGCACCGAGACGCTGGTCAGGTTGCTGGAGGGGATCTTCGACGTCTGCATGACGATCATCCAGTTCGCCATGCGGCTGGCCCCCTACTGCGTCGCCTGCCTGCTGTTTTCGGTCACCGCTCGCATCGGGCTTGATATCCTGGTGACCCTGCTCAGCTTCGTCTTTACCGTGCTGCTGGGCCTGGGTCTGCAGATGTTCGTCGTCTATCCGCTGGTGCTGGTCGCCTTCGCTCGCATCAATCCCAGGACCTTCTTTGCGTCGATCCGGGAAGCGATCTGGACGGCGTTTGCCACCAGCAGTTCGAATGCGACGCTGCCCACCTCGCTGCGGGTGGCTCGAGAGAATCTCGGCCTGCGCCCCGAGATCTCGCAGTTCGTGCTGACCGTCGGAGCGACCGGCAATCAGAACGGCACGGCGCTTTTTGAGGGGGTCGTTGTCCTGTTTTTGGCGCAAGTCTTTGAAGTCCACCTCGATCTGGTGCAGCAGTTTTACGTGGTGCTGATGGCCGTTTTCGCCGGGATCGGCACGGCGGGTGTGCCAGGCGGCGCCATTCCGCTGATCATCGTCGTGCTGCACAGCGTGGGAGTCCCCAGCGAGGGGATTGCCATCGTGCTGGGCGTCGACCGGCTGCTCGATATGTGCCGCACCACCTTGAATGTCACGGGAGACCTGGTGCTGGCCACAGCCGTGGGTCGGACAGAAACTTAACGGAACAGGCCATCCCCGGCAGGAGACCTTCTCGATGGAATGGAAAGATCTGTTCCGGCGCAAGTCGCTGGAGATTCTGCTGGACGAGATGGCCGGCGAGCACCGACTGCAGCGCGTGCTCGGGCCGGTGGCACTGACTTCGCTGGGCGTCGGAGCCATCATCGGGGCGGGGATCTTCGCGATCACCGGACGCGTCGCGGCCGAGGATGCTGGGCCAGCGATCGTCGTGTCGTTTGCGATCGCCTGCCTCGGCTGCCTGTTGGCCGCCTTCTGTTACGCCGAATTCGCCGCAATGGCGCCGGTGGCCGGCAGCGCTTACACCTACACGTACGCCACGCTTGGCGAGCTATGGGCCTGGATCATCGGCTGGGACCTGGTCCTGGAATACGCCATGTCGTGCTCCGTCGTGGCTGCCCACTGGTCGCACTACCTGGAGGAATTCCTCTACCTATCGTTCGGATACCAGTTGCCCGTCGGACTCCTTTCCGATCCGTTTACCCCCAAGTTCGTCGACGGCCAGCCGGTAACAACCTGGATCAATCTCCCGGCCGTGTTGATCATGGCCGTCATCACCGGCATCCTGGTGCTGGGGATCCGCGAAAGCGCCTTCACCAACGCCCTGCTGGTGCTGGTCAAGCTGGTCGTCGTCCTGTTCGTGATCGTGCTCGGGCTGAATTACGTCCAGACCGATCACTGGACCAGCGTTCCCGTCGATCAGCGTCGGATTTCCGATGTCCCCGATTTCCTGGCCGAACATCCCGAGCTGGTCGCTCAGCTGCCCCCGGGGGCTGTCACTGGATTCACCAGCGGCAGCGAGTTGCTGAAAAAATTCCCTGATCATTTTGCCGGAATGAACCAGGAAGAGCAGCAGAAAATCAGGCAACTCAAACCGGAGGTCCAGAAATGGGGCGTGCTGAGCCTGCTGGGGATCAAACATTGGCTGCAGCCGTGGGACGACAAGTTCCGGAGTCCGTTCATGCCGTATGGTCTGTCGGGCGTAATGGTCGGCGCGTCGCTCGTCTTTTTCTCTTATATTGGCTTCGATTCGATCTCCACTCATGCCGAAGAAGCCATTCGTCCACGGCGCGACGTGCCGCTGGCGATCCTGCTGTCGCTGGTCATCTGCACCATCCTTTACATGCTGGTGGCCGCCGTGATTACGGGGATGGAGCCTTATCCGGAGATCGACACGGAGGCGGCCATCGCGGCGGCCTTTCGACGTCGAGCGACTGCGGAATCGAGCTGGTGGCTGAGTGCCTCAGCGTGGTTGATTTCCGTCGGAGCTCTGGCTGGCATGACGAGCGTGCTGCTGGTGACGTTCCTCAGCCAAGCTCGGATCTTCCTGGCCATGGCTCGCGATGGGCTGTTGCCGCACAGCATCTTCGGAGTCGTCCACCCGCGATTTCACACTCCCCACCGCTCGACGCTGCTGACCGGTGTGTTGATCTGTCTGGTGGCCGGATTGACTCCTATCCGGATGCTGGAGGAGATGGTCAGCATCGGGACGTTGATGGCGTTTGCGCTGGTCTGCGGTTCCGTGTTGATGCTTCGCTGGACGCGTCCCGACGCCGAACGGCCCTTCCGTTGCCCGCTGGTGTGGGTGGTCGCCCCGGCCGGCGTGCTGGTGAACCTTGTGATGATGGCTTTCCTGCCGATCGACACCTGGCTGCGGCTGGTCATCTGGCTGGCGCTCGGCCTGGCCCTGTACTTCGTCTACGGCGTCCACCACAGCCGGCTCGGACATCAACTACAGCGACAACTGCAACAGCAGGGCGTCTCACCAACCGACGCGCCGTTGGAATCGTAATCACCGGCCACCGATTGTTCCCGTGCTCAGTGTCTGCTGGCTCAGTCAGTCTGCCGGCCAGTGTCGTTCGCGGTCTGCGCCGAGCGGGAGTTTTCGTGTCAGCGCGACCTTTCGATGCATCACATTTGGTTCCGTGCATGGACAATTGGCTCTCGCGGCTAGATCTTCGCAGCGATCAGTCACCCGCAAGCTCCTCGCTCGATTGCCGCATCTCCCCTCGATTGGCCACCGCTAGCGCATAAAAAACCACAGGCCGTTGATCGTAGGCTCTGTGGTCTCTCGGCTTGTGTCTCCGTCAGTGGCCCGGCCGCGGTACGTCATCCGCTGGTGGTGGGGCGTTGTCATCTCCCGTCTGCTTTGGATGGAACGGCACCGTCAACACCAGTTTGTGTGTTTCCACCACTGTCCGCAGATGTGTCGTTCTCCGGGCTCTTCGCCAGTTGCTCAAGTACGTTCCCGAGTGAATCTGATCGAAAACTGCCACAATTCCAGCCGCCACGAAAAATTCGGATTATCGTACCATTGTCGGGTTGTACTGTGTGATGCACATCCAAAGTGACGCTACCGCTCTTCCGAACGATTTCGAGCGTCGCATTCCATACCGGTGATTGATGGTTAGGCCAGAGTTCCTTGGCTTGATTAAGTGCTTGGCAGATCGTTGCAATCTCAGCAGGGCTCTGGATCTCGATGGGCTTGGGAACAAGGTCGAATTGTCGATAGACAGCCGCATTGCTCGCATAAGGACGAACAACTATCTTGACGACATTGGCTGGGGTGCAGTTAATGATGCTCTTCACAAGCTTCTGCGATTCGTCGTCCTTGCTGCATGCGCACATGCAGCAAGGCACAAGGGCAACCATCAAGCTGAAAACCGGGCTCCACAACGTCCATTCTCGAAGACCAACCATAAGGGCCTCCATTTCTTTGACTCAAGAACCGAGTTGTTTCCATATGGGCTTTCCGACGATAGGTCAGTCGTTCAAGGAGGCAATATCAAATAATCCGAGGTCGGACAATTTGTCTGGCTTGCCCAGCAACTTATAGTATTGCGGATTTGATTTGCCGCTTACCGGCGTAGCAGATGCCCCAACCCCGAGATTGACATCGACCCAATCTCCATGCTCGATGCTCTCGCCGACAAATCATCCGCCACCGGTCACCGAACCCCCGAAAGTGCCGCCATAGAAAACACCCTCCCAGGTTTTTACATCCGCTATCCTGTCTTGGTTCCCCGGGAACTGGGCGCGACAGATGACGGGGTAACGACTTGTGAGAGGCATGCTATCCTTGAGCGGCTCTTGCTTAATGTTTGCAGTTGCCCAGCACGTCTCTTGACTCGTATTTGCGGTGCGACGACTCCGGCGCGCAGGCGCCGAAGGCCAGGTGGCGGCGACGGGCGGTGACTTGCCAAAGATCAGGACCGAACAGGCTATGATTATAGCCGTCCGGGCAGGCCGGAGCCAAGCGATTTTTGCCTCCTCAGGGGATGACTCAACTCCAGACTCCAACCTGCCAAACAGCGACGAGAAAGAAGACGTCATCGACTGTGAAGACGATGAGCAAGCCGAGGAGACACTGCCTCGCTGTCTCGCTTGTCAGCAGACTCCGATGTGCTGGCTCGGCTATGTGCCCGGCCACCGCACTACGCGCCGCTTCACGCGATTGCGGCCATTTGTGCCGGAGACACTCGCCGAAGCGCTGCTGCTCAAATCAATGATTGCCCACACCGTCTATCCGTCCAACGCCGTCGCTCGACCGCCGTAGGAAGTCATGACACGTACCCACTCGTTTACATCCCGCGACGCGGCGTCAACTTTTCAGCCATTCCCATGGCTCGTGTCAATCGCGGTCCGCGCAGAGCGTGGATATTCCGCGTCGCCGCGATCTTCCGATGCCTCAAATCTGGCTCGCAGCACTTGGGATTTCCTCTCGCGCCGAGCTCTTTGCCGCGATCAGTCACTCGCAAGCTCCTCGATCGCTTATGACATCTCCCCTCAACTGGCCATCACTGGCGCATGAAAAAACCACAGGCCGCTGATCAGTGGCTCTGTGGTCTTTCGTCATCAGCTTTCGTCAGCGTTACGGTCGCGGTGCGTCATCCGTTTGCGGTGGGTCGTCGCTATTCACCGTCTGCTTTGGATGGAACGAAACGAATTCCGTCTCCAACCTCTTCGATTGTACCAACAAAAATACGCTGCTGTTCATTAAAAAGGCCTGTTACATCGGAAGCCGCTACGCCGTCGATTCTAACGGCAACCGACGCTTCGTCTCCGTCAAAGGTTTCGATTTCAACTAGTGCCCTTTCATCACCAAAGCGACCACCAAAAACTCTCCCATCTTTTCGCAAAATCAAGCTAAGTTCACCATCTGTAAGATCCAAAAGATATTCACCAAAGGCATCTTCAATTGTCACGTACGTATCGCCGAGCAAATGCAAATTAACGGCTGTAACTCCCCCCGTATTTAGAAGCAGCGGCTGATTTCTTTTAGTTCCCTGCAAGTCGATAGTAATCGACTGAGCGTACTCCGAGTTAACGTGCATTCGTTGTCTGTGATACACGATTTCTGGTCGACCACCGGGCAGCAAAACGGAGCACGCTTGTTCGGGGCCAAGCGGCGAGCATGAAGCGGCAGTTAGTAGCACCACAAACGTAATCGCGACTTTAAAAGTGCGTCTAGCAACAGCCTCTGTCGATTTAAATCTATTCGCCGGATTCACAGTGCGTCACTAGCTTTCTAGTCGAGAAAAGCCGAATGGCAAGTTTAATCTGTGAGGTTGTCGATCCCTTTTCCGTACACAATTGCTTCAGAGTCTTCTAACGGTCCTGATTCCCATGTCGCCTTAATCTCATACGCTAATCCACCTTTGATTTCTCGGTCAAGCGTTTTGATATTATTGACAACATTTAGTGGCTTCGTGAAGGAATCAGTCAACGTATACTTCACCACACCCGACACATGTACGCCGTATTCAGATCGGCAAGCCAGTCCAAACCATCTATACACGGACCTCAGTGTCGATGTCTGCCACACAAATGTTCCGTGTGCGTAGATTCTTGGATTTCCAAGTGCGTACAGAGTGGTGCTTTTTTCGTCGAATTCACCGCCAATGTGCTCGTCCGGAATATGTCAACAACATTGAGACAGCTGCCATCTTGAAATTCGAGTACTAACTGAATCGCTTCGCTCTCGATTTCTTCAGAGATGGGGGCCAGCCCCCAAGCCCCCGGGATTTTTAAGGCATGACTCGGGTGTTCAATGACTTGATCAAAGGCCTGAGATCTATTAGTTCGATTTGCGCTTGGTGAAACGGAGTCGAGCTCTGCGCACGACGCAACTCGACGAGGGATAACCGAGCCGAGGGTGCTCAGCTTCCCGTAAGGTGAATTGTAGTAGCGTCCGAACACCGCTCCCGAGGCGTTGACCAGTGCCGTGAAATTGAAAGTGGCGTCATGCGTTGGAAACTCGACTTCATCGGGTCCCGAGAAGTTGCCGTTGGCCTTGCAGTGCTGGACCTTCACTCCCTCGTCGCGCGGCAACTTGAACGAGGGCTGAGCCAAGACATAACTCACCACGCATTATACCCACGATTTGCGCCGGGGCTCCTGTAGCCGTCCAGTCATGAAAACCAGTGGGACATGCCCACTGGAGATGGGCGGTGCGCGAGGTGGCGCCTGTAGCCGTCCAGTCATGAAAACCAGTGGGACAAGCCCACTGGAGATGGGCGTTGCGCGAGGTGGCGCCTGTAGCCGTCCAGTCATGAAAACCAGTGGGGCAAGCCCACTGGAGATGGGCGTTGCGCGGGGCCCGGCGTCTAGCTCACTCAGACCGGGGCCCCGGCCAGGCAAGCTGGCCGGCGGCCGGAGCAACTCTGCAGTGCGATGTCCCTAGCTCACCCAGACCGGGGCTCCGGCCAGACAAGCTGGCCGGCGGCCGGAGCAACTCTGCGGTGCGAAGTCCCTAGCTCACTCAGACCGGGGCCCCGGCCAGGCAAGCTGGCCGGCGGCCGGAGCAACTCTGCAGTGCGATGTCCCTAGCTCACTCAGACCGGCGCTCCGGCCAGACAAGCTGGCCGGCGGCCGGAGCAAGCGATGAGTTTCCCGGTCTCGGAGATCGACCCGACCAGGCAGTCGGCCTTAGACTTCGCGCGGAATCCGCATGGCGTAAAACGATCGGTAGACGAACACCAATCCGATTGCGAACAGAACCACACCGATCACCGGAGTGTAATCGAACTTGCCCGAATCGGCTGGCGGCTGCATCCCGATCGCGAGTTCCACGGCCAGCAATCCGAAGAGGGTCGAGAACTTGATGATCGGATTCAAGGCGACTGAGGTCGTGTCCTTGAACGGATCGCCGACAGTGTCACCGATAACGGTGGCAGCGTGAAGCGGGGTCCCCTTTTCTTTCAGGTCCACCTCGACCAGCTTCTTGGCGTTATCCCAAGCACCGCCGGCGTTAGCCATGAAGATGGCCTGGAACAGGCCGAACACGGCGATGGAAATCAGATAGGCGACAAAGAAGTTAGCGTTGAAAAAGGCGAAGGCCAGGGTGAGAGCCATCAGCGCCACGAAGATGTTCCACATGCCGGCCTGAGCGTATTCCGTGCAGATCCGCACCACGGCCTTCGAATCTTCGATATCCGCCGTCCCCTTTTCAAGATTCATGTTTTTCTTGATGTAAGCCACCGCGCGGTAGGCTCCCGTGGTAACAGCCTGAATCGAGGCACCCGAGAACCAGAAGATTACCGATCCGCCACAGATGAAGCCCAAGAGCACCGGGGCGTCGGTCAATGAGAGCCTCAACCGGCCGGCGTTCTCCAGCAACAAAATGATCGAGAAGATCATCGTCGTCGCACCCACCACCGCCGTGCCGATCAACACCGGCTTGGCGGTCGCCTTGAACGTATTCCCCGCCGAGTCATTGGCCTCGAGGTAATGCTTCCCCTGCTCAAAGTTGGGCTCAAAACCAAAATCCCGCTTAATCTGCTCACGAACGCCCGGGATGCTCTCGGTCTGAGCGAGTTCGAAGACGGATTGAGCGTTATCGGTGACCGGCCCGTAGCTGTCGACGGCGATGGTGACCGGCCCCATGCAGAGGAACCCGAAGGCTACCAGACCAAAAGCAAAGACCGACGCGTGCACGCCCATCACATCGCCCAACCCGAACATACTGATGAAGTAAGCTACGGCCATGAGACCGGCGATCAGAATCCCCTTCCAGAAGGCGCTGAAATTGCCCGCCACCAAGCCGGAAAGAATCGTCAGCGAAGCTCCACCTTCCCGCGAAGCCGTCACAATCTCCTGCACGTGCTTCGAATGTGAGCTGGTGAAGACCTTGGTGAACTCGGGGATCAACACCGCGGCCAGCGTACCGCAGCTGATGATGCTGGCCAGCTGCCACCACAGATGCGGCAAGGCCTTGGGATCCTGCCCCTGAATCGAAACGGCCAAGTCACCCAGCAACAGCCAGCTCATGAAGTACGAGGTCGTGATGCACAGAATCGAAGCAATCCAGATCAACCGGGTCAACGGTTGTTCGAAATCAAACTCCTTCAGACCCCGGTACTTCTTCTCCGAGATCCGCTGGTTGACGAAGTACGATACCCCCGACATGAA
The DNA here is from genome assembly GCA_046349895.1 of Pirellulales bacterium. Classification (GTDB taxonomy): domain Bacteria; phylum Planctomycetota; class Planctomycetia; order Pirellulales; family Pirellulaceae; genus JAXMBJ01. The sequence continues at coordinate 1,604,051 of JAXMBJ010000006.1, forward strand.
GTCCATCAGGAATCGCATGGCAAAAATCCACACGATCAACTTCGCCTGCAGATCGAGATAGTTCGTGGTTGCCGTCGAAGGGTCGGTGGCCGAGAAGTTCGGCAACAGAGCCAGGCCACCGTTGCCACGAATCACCGCCTCGGTCACAGCCAGCGTGATGAAGGAGATCAACGCCACACCCGTCACGCCGTAGGTCTCGAAACCGTCAGCCGTCGGACCGACCGAGTCTCCGGCGTTGTCACCCGTGCAGTCAGCGATCACGCCCGGATTCCGAGGATCATCCTCCTTAACGTTGAAGACGATCTTCATCAAGTCCGAACCAATGTCGGCAATCTTCGTGAAGATACCGCCGGCAATCCGCAACACCGACGCCCCCAGCGATTCGCCGATGGCAAAGCCCAGGAAACAGTACCCGACGATATGACGCGGGACGAACAGCAGGATGATCACCATCATGACCAGTTCCAGCGAAATCAGGAACAAGCCGATCGACATCCCCGCCCGCAACGGAATGTTCACCACGTCCCACGGCTCACCCCGCAGCGACGCAAAGGCCGTGCGAGCGTTGGCCAGCGTGTTGACTCGGATTCCATACCACGCCACCGCATACGATCCGCCCATCCCGACCAGCGAGAATCCTAACACCATCAGGGCCGTCTGGAACGATTCGCCCTGGAGCCCGACGAAGTAATACATCATCGCCGCCGCAATCAAGCAGAACAGCATCAGCAGGAACTTACCCTGCTGGATCAAATACGTCTTGCACGTCGTGTAGATGATGTCGGCGACCTTCAACATCGATTCGTGAGCCGGTAGGCGCGCGATCTGTGAGAACAGATAGAGGCTGATCCCCAACGTCCCGGTAATCACCATCGCTCCATAGAAGAGCAGATTCCAGGCAGAAATCGTAAACGAGAAAATCTGGAACTTACCCGCGTGCAGATCGGGAATCGCCAAGTTGGCCTCGCTGGCCTGCAACTCCGGCACAAACCCCAACATCATCGCCCCGACGAACAACCCCAGGCTCACCCAGATGCCAATCCGCAGCTTCATCCCACTCACGATTAGGCCCTCTGATACTTGAGAAATGAAAAAAATGATCGCCGTCCTGGACAGAACCCGACTCCCAGCCTGGCCCTCCAGACTCCGTCAAGCGAGCAAACTATAACGAATCACCGCCAAGCCGACAATCTTGGCGGGAGGGCACCCACAGAGGCCCCCATCATAACAGCTCGGGGCGATTCACGGGATAGAGCCTGGCGACAATCGGAGCGGCTGCGACCGTGGTCACCAAAGCCATCAAGACCATCATGGCAAACAGCCGCTCAGAGATCACTCCCAGGTCCAAGCCGATATTCAACACGATCAGCTCCATCAGGCCCCGAGTGTTCATCAGGGCGCCCAACGCCGCCGATTCCCGGGCCCCAACCCCCGACAGCCGCGCCGCGACCCACGTCCCCCCGAACTTGCCCGCCGTCGCCATGCCGATCACCAACAAACAGGCCAGCCAGTCCCAGCCACTCGACAACAGCCCAATCTGCGTCCGCATCCCCGTCAGTGCGAAAAAAGCCGGCAACATCACGATCGTCACCGCGTCCCGCAGCCGGTTTCGCAGCTCCACCGCCAGCCGACTGTCGTGCGGCACCACCGCCCCCAACATGAAACTCCCGAAAATCGCGTGAATGCCTATCCATTCCGTCGTCAACGCAGCCAACAGCACACTCAATAAACCCACCAACATCACCCCAGGACTCACCGGACCCGGCAAAGTGTCCCAATGAGCACACCAGCGAGCGGCCCAGGGACGGACTCCCCACACCATCACCACCACAAACGTTACCGTTCCGCACACTACCCAGATCGCCATGTCGACCTGCGAGCGGATCATACCCACCACCAGTGCCAACAAACACCAGGCCGTCACGTCATCGGCCGCCGCACAGGTCAGCGCCAGCGCCCCCATCGGCGTCGACGCCAGCCCACGGTCGGTCAGAATCCGCGCCAGGACCGGAAAGGCCGTGATCGACATGGCCACACCGACGAACATCGCAAACCCGGTGAAACTCACCTCCGGCGGAGCGTACGCGCGATAGAGCCAGAGCGAACAAAGAGCCCCCAGGACGAAGGGGACCAGAATCCCGAAATGCGATATCGTCACCGCCGCCCGGGCCCGCTGACGGAGCTCGCCAGCGTCCAGCTCCAGCCCGACCACGAACATGTAGAGCAGAATCCCCAGCTGAGCGATGGCCTGCATGGCCGCCGTCACCCGACCGTGTGGGTCGACGTCCGGACCGGGGATCAGTCCGTGCATCAGCTGCGGCGATAAAGCCCCCAGCACCGATGGCCCCAGACAGATCCCCGCCACCACCTCGGCGATCACCGGCGGCTGACCAGCCCACCGCAACAGCCGCGCCAGGATTCCCCCCAACATCATCACGACGGCCAGGGTCAGCAACACATGGTGGAGCACGTCGACGCTGGACGCCTTCTCCGGAACGACTTGGCCCGCCACCCCACCACCGTCGACCGGGACAGGCTGCCCCCCGATCACTCGGCTCCCCAAACGGTACTCGCCCCACCAGATGATGCCAGCCAGCAACCCGATTCCGACGACAATGGTCAGCAAGTACAGTCCGGCGGCAAACCATTTATCCGTACGTGACGTGATCAATCGCGCCTCCCACCTAACCAACCCCACCAGAGCCGGCTCGCGGGGTTCAGTCGAGGGCCGCCTGTTCGCCGGTGCGGAGGATATCGAGCACTTCAGCGGGCGAAGTGGCCGTACCGAGCCGTTCGGGGATGAATTCGCTTTCATCCAGCAAGGTGGCGATCACCGCCTGCAATCGCTGATGGACGCGAGGCTGACCGGCTGGAGTCAGCAGGACGAACAGGAAGTGAGCTCGTTCGTGGGTACCCCGATACGTAATCCCCTGACGTGACCGGACGAAGAAGACGATGGGCTTCTGCAGGCGTGGGAGCCGTGCGTGGGGCATCCCGACTCCGCGTCCCAGATAGGTTTCGACCAGCCGCTCACGTTCTTCGACCGCCTTGAGCACCTGTTCTTTGGTGACCGGCAGCTGGCTGAAGTCGGCTCGGTCAAGGGCCTCCGATACCGCTTGAATCGTGTTGTCAGCCACCACATCGAGCGCCACGCGATCTTCGCGCAGCGCATCGGCCAGCTGAACGTGTTCTTCGTCCTCAAACTCGTCGCGAATCGTACCGATGATCTCCTCGATCGCGTCCTCCAAGGTCAAATAGCCGACCCAAGCACCATGGCTGTCCTTGACCAGAGCCGCGTGAATCCGCTTGCGCTGCATTTCAGCCAGGAGCGATTCCAGCAGTGTCGCATCCTGCACGGTGATGATCGGCCGAACCAGGTCGTGCAGATCGGGCTGATGAGCGCCCGCCAGCAGCATGTCTTTCAAGTGAATCAGGCCGATCGGATCGTCCGACTGACCGTCGATCAGCGGGTAGCGGCTGAAGCGGTATTTGCGGGCGATCGAGAGATTCTCTTCCCACGACATCGAAGTGCTCATGCAGCGAACCTGGGATCTCGGTCGCATGGCATCCCGCACTCCCAGCTCGCCCAGATCGAAGACGTTCTCCAGAAACAGCAGCCTCCGAAACGACATCAATCCCTGCGACTGCGACTGCTCGAGGATGATCCGCAGCTCGTCCTCACTGTGAATTTCGTGACCTACCGGTTCGCCCAGCCCCAGCAGCTTCAACATGATCCGGGCGCATCCGTTGAGAACCGCCAGCGGGACGTAGAACATGAGCCGAAAGAGCTGCAGGGGACGGGCCGTGGTCAGCGAAGCCCATTCGGTCATGCGAATGGCCATCGACTTGGGAAGCAGCTCACCCACCAGAATGTGAACGAAACTGACCAGGAGGTAGCTGATAGTAAAGGCGACTCCATGCGCCGTCAGCCACTTCATGTGACTCGTGTCGGCAAACAGTCCCGACCAGGTCAGCAGTGGTTCGATTAGCCGCACCACGGCCGGTTCGGCGATAAATCCCAGGCCGATGGAGGTGAAGGTGATGCCGACCTGACAGACCGAAAGATATTCGTCCAGATGGTCCTGGATCTGCTGGACCGACCGCGCTCGGCTGACCCCGTCGTCGATCAGTTCCTTGACCCGCGACGGTCGCATCTTGACGACCGCGAACTCGGCTAACACGAAAAAACCGTTGAGGGCGACCAGCAGGCAAGCCAACAACAGGTACAGGAAGATCATCGTCCAGGTTACTCTTCGGCGGGGGAAAGCTGCCCTGAAGGGGCATCCGGCCAGCCCCGATTTTAGCTCCCCCGGGCTCCCTGGCAATTGGTGCTCGGTGCGTCGACCGCGTTCTCGTGCTACAATCGTCGAAAACCCCGCAGCCTGGTCCCCGCTTTCTGTGGTCGGTGCGCCAGGTGCCCCCCCCCGCCGCCGCAACCCGTTGCCGAGCCGCCTGCGCGATGAACGCCCTCCGCTCACAGTCGGGACCCGTCCCCGTGCTCGACCTGATCGGGCACACACCGCTGATCCCACTGACCCTGCAGCCCGAAAACTGCACCTTGTGGGTGAAGTGCGAGTTCATGAATCCCAGCGGCAGCATCAAGGATCGGCTCGCCAAGACCGTCCTGGTCGATGCCCACCAGCGGGGCTTGTTGCGGAACGACTCGATCATTCTCGAATGCAGCAGCGGCAACACGGGTATTGCTCTGTCGATGGTCGGGGCGGCCATGGGGTACCGTGTCACCATCCTGATGTCGTCGGGGGCCAGCGAAGAACGGCGGCATCTGATCCGGCAACTGGGGGCCGAGTTGATCCTGTTTGACAGCGAAGGCCGTTATCAGAAGGGGATCGAGATTTCGCATGAAATGGCGGCCCGCGATCCCCGCTACTTTTTGACCCGGCAATTCGAAAACCCGTTAAACCTGGCCGACCATGAACACGGCACCGGCCAGGAGATCATCACTCAACTCGCCCGTCCGATCGATGCGTTTGTCGCCGGTTTCGGCACGGGTGGAACGCTGGGGGGTTGCGGCCGAGCGATCAAGGCCCGCTGGCCCCACGCTCGGATTTTCGCCATGGAACCCGCCGAACAGGCACTGCTGGCCGGCGAATGCCCCTGCTGCCACTTGATCGAAGGGGTCGCCGACGGGTTCATTCCTCCCCTCCTGAGAGAAGCTCCGCTCGATGGAGAAATCAAGATCACTAGCGCCGAAGCGCTGGAGATGACCTGCCGGCTGCATCGCCAATTCGGGCTGTTGGTCGGCACTTCATCCGGAGCCAATGTGGCGGCCGCACTTCGGCTCGCCCAGGAACTCGGCCCCACCGCCACCGTAGTGACACTGCTGTGCGACCGAGCTGAACGCTACTTCAGCACGCACCTGTTTGATGCCGTACGAGCCACACCCGCTGCAAGGACCTCTCCATGATCCATACGCGCCGCCACTTAACACGCTACGCGCCCGCCGCTCTGCTGACGTGCCTGAGGATCGGGACCTTTCTGACGATCGAGACCTTTCTGACGATCGGGATGGGCGTGCAGGCCGCTGAATGGCCCGAATTCCGCGGTCCCGACGGGCAGGGCCATGCCCAAGTCACGTCGTTGCCCGTGCAATGGAGCGAAGGGGAACACGTCGCCTGGCGCGCGGAACTCCCCGGCAAGGGCTGGTCGTCACCAGTGATCGAAGGTGAGACCATCTGGCTGACCGCCTCCGAAGAACAGGCGGCCACCGCTGAACAGATTGCCCAGCGCACCGCCGGCAACACGGGTGACCAGCCGCTGGTCGTGGCCGGAAGAGTCACCTTGCGGGCTCTGGGAGTCGACCGCACGAGTGGCCAACTGAAATCGAACCTGGAAGTGATGGTCGACAACGACCCGCAGCCAATCCATTCCCTCAATTCCTTCGCCTCACCGACTCCCGTGATTCGCGACGGCCGACTCTATTGCCACTTTGGCTCCAGCGGCACGGCCTGTGTCGACACTCGCGAAGGGAAGGTCGTCTGGGTCAATCACGACCTGCGCGTCAATCATGAGAATGGCGCGGGGAGCTCCCCCGCACTTTGGAAGGACATGCTGATCGTCCACTGCGACGGCAGCGACCAGCAATACATCGCCGCGCTCGACGCCCGTTCCGGAAAACTTGCCTGGAAGACCGACCGCTCGGGTGAAATGAATCCCCACCCGCAGATGAAGAAGTCTTATGGAACGCCGCTGGTCGTGGAGATCGCCGGCCAACCCGTGCTGATTTCGCCCGCCTCGAATTGGCTCTACGCCTACGATCCGTATTCCGGCCGTGAACTGTGGAAGATGGCCTATGGCGAACTCGGATTTTCGGTCGTCCCGCGACCGGTGGCCGGCCATGGAATGCTCTATTTCAGCACCGGGTTCATGCAGCCGGAGCTGATCGCCGTCCGACTGCAGCCCAACAAACCAGAAATCGCCTGGCGTTACAAACGACAGATGACCACTCAGCCGTCACCACTGCTCGTCGGCGACCAGCTGTACGTGGTCAGCGACAAGGGGATCTTCACCAGCCTCAACGCGCTGACCGGTGATCTGGTCTACTCCGAGCGACTTGGCGGCAACTTCAGTTCATCACCGCTGTTCGCAGCCGGACGCATCTACGTCTCCAACCGCGAAGGATCGACCTTCGTGATCCAGCCCGGTCCCGAATACCGACTGCTGGCGACCAACACGCTCGATGGCCAGATCATGGCCTCCCCGGCGGCCCTGGACGATACGCTCTATATCCGCACCGACCGAGCTTTGTACGCTATCCGCTAAGTCGGGGATTAGCGGGCGACCAGGATCAACACCGATCGGCCGGCCGCGTAGATGGCCTGCTGATCGGCCAGCTCCGCCTCCTCACCTGGTTCGGCGATATCATCCGGGGCCGGACGGCTGGTGTCGGCGAAGACGTGCCAGCATCTTCCGTCTGCGATGCGAGGGAGCTCAAACAATAGGCCATCGGTGTGCATGTTCAGCACCACATAGATCTCGTCGAGGTGAGCGTGGCCAGTGTGGCCGTCGGAGTGGAGGAGCGAAAAGGCCAGGACTCGGCTGGCGGCCGACCAGTCGGGCGCATAGGCTCGCGTTCCATGCCAAGTGACCTGCAACGTGCCGCCACGCGAGTCGGCATGACCGACGAAGACCGGGTGTCGCAGGGCCGGATGAAGCCGACGGAACTGTATCATCTGCTGAGTGTATCGCCAGAGCTCAGCGTTCGATGCGGGCAACGTCCAGTCGAACCAGTTCAGCGGACTGTCGTGACAGTAGGCGTTGTTGTTCCCCTGCTGTGACCGACCGCATTCATCCCCCATCAGGAACATGGGGACACCCTGGCTGATCAACAGCATGGTCAGGGCGTTCTTGGCCTGTCGCCGACGCAGCGTCGCAATGCGGGGATCGTCCGTCGGACCTTCGATGCCACAGTTCGAGCTGTAATTTTCGTCCGTCCCGTCCGTGTTCTGCTCGCCATTCGCCTCGTTGTGCTTGGAGTTGTAGCTGAACAGATCGTGCAGCGTGAAGCCGTCGTGACAAGTGATGAAGTTCACAGAGTGAGCAGGGCTGCGTTCGGAATAGAGGTCCTCGGAACCAAGCAGCCGTGTAGCGACCTCGTTGACCATGCCGAAATCGCCCCGCAGAAACCTGCGCAGACTATCCCGATACTTGCCGTTCCACTCCGCCCAGCGAGCATAGGCTGGAAACTCGCCGACTTGGTACAAGCCGGCTGCATCCCAGGCTTCGGCGATCAGCTTCGAACGTCCCAGCACCGGATCGGCGGCCAAGGCTTCCAGCAACGGTGGGTTAGCCAGCGGCACGCCTTGCTGGTCCCTCCCCAAAATCGACGCCAGGTCGAAACGGAATCCGTCGACGTGATATTCGGCGACCCAATGCCGCAAGCAGTCGACGACCATATCGCGCACCACCGGGTGGTTGCAGTTCAGTGTGTTCCCGCAACCGCTGAAGTTGTAATACCGCCCGTCTGGCGTCAGCAGGTAGTACGTTTTGTTGTCGATCCCCCGCCAGGAAATCGTCGGTCCGTGCTCGTTCCCTTCCGCCGTATGATTGAAGACGACGTCCAGAATCACTTCGATCCCCGCCGCGTGGAACTCCTTGACCATCGCCTTGAACTCATCCGCCTGCAACCCCAGCTTGCCGCTGGCCGCATAGCTTGAATTCGGAGCGTAGAACGCCACCGGGCTATACCCCCAGTAGTTGTACAACGGCTGACCCGTTATCGGATTGACGCGTTTGTTTTCCAGCTCATCGAACTCAAATACCGGCATCAGCTCCACCGCGTTGACACCTAACGCCTTCAAATAGGGAATCTTCTCACGCAGACCGGCGAACGTTCCGGGGAACTTCACCCCAGAGGACGGACTGCGAGTCATCCCGCGCACATGGAGTTCGTAAATCACCAGATCCTGCAGCGGCAGTTCGAGCGGTGTGTCGCCCTCCCAGTCGAAATCCTGCGGCACCAGCCGAGCCAGAAATGGCGCCACCTGACCCGTCTCAGGCTCTTCACCCCAGACGGCTCGACCCATCAGCGCACGAGCCGTGGGGTCGAGCAGCAGTCGCTGCGCATCAAATCGATGCCCGGCACTCGGCTCGTACGGTCCCTCCAGCCGATACCCGTAACAGACGTTCTCCAGATCCAGATCGAACACCGTCATGGCAAAGACATCCCCCAGCCGGAATCCGCGCGGGAACGGAATCTCCGCCAACGGCTGCCATGTGCCGGCTTCGAACAGCGCCAACGTGCATCCGGTAGCGTGTCGCGAATAAATCGAAAAGTTCACGCCGCGAGGGACCAGCGTCGCGCCTAAGGGGAGCGGGATCCCGCAACGAAAGGCTATGCCGCGGTGGAAATGAGTCGGATAGGCGTCGATGGGCATCAGCGACGGCGGGGCGGCCGACAGTGGATGCCCGGCCGTCGGTCGCACCAACAGCCGTGAAAAACCGATCGCGTCGAACATGTCGAGCAACGACTGGTGGCTCCCCTCCATCTCAATCACGCTCCCCGCCGCCCGGACGTGGCGAGCGAACAGCAACAAGGCCCGCAGCCCCAGACTGGAAATATCCGTCACACCGGCGAAATCCACCACCACGACCCGTCCAGGCCCAATCAAAGACCAGACGTCGTCATGCAATTTGGCCGCCAGCGAACCATTCAGGCTCCCCGAGAGCGACAGGCGCGGCCGCGCATCGTCCGGCGTGAAGCGAAGACTCGTCACAGGTCGCAGGCCCACATTCGTCGCCATCCTCACGCCCTCTCAGCCATCGACTCAACGTCCACTCAACTTCAACGCGCCACGGACCACAGCCGACCCACCGACGATTAGCCCGACGCGGGCCGTGGAGCGGCGGCTTTCTGGAGACGGTCCAACACCGCTAACCCCACACCACTCGGCGCCGGCGGCACCGCCACGATCCAATCCGCCCCCGATTCGTCGGCTTCACGCAAGGCGGCAAACAGCCGCTCCGGAGCCAGCTCAGCCTCGGTCAGCACGACGACCCGTTGGCCCGTCTGTCGCAACAGGTCCACCCGCTCCGATAACTCGTCCACCGCCACCAGCATCACTTGAGCTCGGGGAGCATAGTGCGTGGGCAATTGTCCAGGAGCCCGCACGTCGCTCCGCTGCACCACGGGAACGTCCATCCCCAACGTCTCGATCAACGCCTCACGCGTCACCCCGCCCGGACGCAGGATTCTTGGCACGACCCCCGTACAGTCCACGACCGTTGACTCCACGCCGACGCGACACGGCCCGCCGTCGAGCACCAGATCGACGTCCGACCCCAGATCTCGCCGCACATGTTCGGCCGTCGTCGGACTCACTCGACCAAATCGATTGGCCGACGGAGCCGCCACGCCGCCACCGAATTCCTGCAGCAGCCGGGCAGCCACCGGATGAGCCGGGACGCGCAATCCCACTGAATCCTGGCCGCCGGTCACGTCCGGAATCACACGCGACGACTTGCGGACGACCAGCGTCAGCGGCCCCGGCCAGAATCGCTCGGCCAACTCCCAGGCATAGCCCGGCGCCCGATCACTCCAGTCGCCTAGCATGGCCGCCTCGGCCAGGTGAACGATCAAGGGATGCGATCGCGGGCGGCCCTTGACCTCAAAGACACGCCGCACGGCACCAGGTTGCTCGGCATCCGCCCCCAGCCCATACACGGTCTCGGTCGGCAAGGCCACCAGCCGCCCGGCTCGAAGTGCTAAGACTGCCTCTTGAATCGCCGCCTCGACCGAACCATCCATTTAGCTTCGCGCCCGACTGAATAGCTGCCTCAACTCGTGGACATCGACATGGTGACCTGATTCCCCTCAGCGTTGAAATCGACGCGCTGCAGGAAATTCCGCATCAGTACCAGGCCGCGGCCGTGCCCTGCCTGCAGCGATTCGGCATCATGAGCCACAGGCGCCGCCGACACGTCAAATCCTTTCCCCTGATCGCGGACGACCATCTTCAGCTGTCGACCATCAACGGCGATCTCGACGAAGACGCGCCGATCCGCAGTCACGGCCTGCTCCAGCCGCCGGCGCAAGTCCCCTTCCACCACGCCGCGACGCAACTGAGCTCGATGGCGACGCCACACGTCTGCCGGCAAGGCCAGATTGCCGTGATAGAGGGCGTTCAATAGAGCCTCCTCCAGCGCCACTCCGACATGCATCCGCTTGGTCGGCGAAAGTAAACCGAGCGCTTTCAGCGTCTGCTGCAGCCGACGGACCAGCGGCGCGATCAGCTCCGGGTCGCTCCGCAGCGCGAACGAAAAACATTCGCCCGTCATGCACTCATTCAGCGTCTCACGCTGCTCGTCCCGACAGACAATCCCCAACACCTGCTCGATCGTCCCGCGGAGCGCTTCGGCCATCTGCTCCTTAGGTACGTAACTGGCAGCACCCATCTCCAGCGCGTCAACAGCCAGATTCTCGCTGCCATGACCGGTCGCCAAGATTACCGGCAGGTCCGGCGCGCGATCACGCACCTGACGCACCAGCTCCAGCCCATTGGCTCCCGGCAACTGCAGATCCGTGACAATGATGTGAGGAAAGAGATCCTCAATCTTTTCCAAAGCCTCTTCCGCACTGGCGGCAAACTGCACCAGCCAGTCGACGTCTCGCTCCAGAAGACCACGCATCAAACGACGATCGACTTCGGAATCTTCAACACAAAGCACAATTGGCACGGGTCCGCCCTCGTACGGTAGGTTCGGTGGACAATTACGGAATCCCAGCCAATTCTCTGTTCTGACCGCCTTCGATTGTCGCCTACTGACGGTCGAAAGTCCAGCACAACCGGTCCGCTCATCCGCCCAGGCGGTCGACCAGCACCAGCAGGCAGACCGCCGTGTAGAACAACGAACACGCGACCAGGGCCACGCGGCGCCACCAGGCTGGCCGCAATTCCGGTGGCAGCAATGTCGTGTTGATCCGCAAGATCTGCAGACTCGACGGGACCAATACCAGTCCGGCAATCGCCCCCAAGACCTGAAACTGCTGCATGGCCGTCCCGAAATTCGTGATCACCGCCCCCCAAACGGTGAACAACAGCAGCAGCCCGGCATAGACCCGTCCCACTTGCGCTCCTGGCGACTGACGCAGCCGCGGACTGGCGACCCACGCCACGTCAGTGATCGTGCGGACCAGAATGTCGGTGTTCCCCAGGTGGGTCGAAAAGAGGATCCAGAATCCGTTGAGCAGCCCCAGGTACCACAGCCCCCGCCAGAAATGCTCGGCCATGTACTGAGCCTGAAACGCGCCGGCGGCCGCACCCTGCAGCTGAGCATCCCGCGGAATGATCGCCGCCGCGAGGTTCACGTTCAGGAACATCCCCAACAGACATCCCACGCCCCACAGACAGGCCTGATCGAGGACAACGTATCGCCACCAGACTCGCCACTTCGCCAGATTGCCCTCGGTGATCGGAAACGTCCGACCCGTGTGCGAAAGCTCGATGTGCTTCCCGCCAAAGGTGCTCGGAATCGCCCCCACCGTCCCACCCATGCCCCAGCCCTTGTCGCGCACCCAGTTGGAGATCGTCAGGTTGCCGATCCCGCCCGATCCGGCCGTAGCCGCCAAAGCTGCCAGCAGCAGCCAGTCGACATCGGCCGGCATATACCCGAACCGCACAAAGCCAGCTGCCGTCCGCAGAGAATGATCGAAAGGGACAAAGATCACATTCACCACCACCAGAAAGGTGAAGATAAAGGCCACCATCGCCCAAGAAGCCCATTCGAGCATCCGTTCGACCGTTCCACCGAAGAGCAGGATACCGGTCGCCAAGGCCATCACGGCGTAGGTGATGTAGATCAACATCTGAGCATCGGCCGTACCGGCCTCCGGCATCCGACCGGTGAACGCCGTGAAGATCACCGAAGCCGAAGCGGCCGCCAGCGCGGGGACTCCCAGCTGAGCGGCCGTCAACACAACATAAAACGTCCCCCAGCAGTTGGCTCCTGGCTTGAGCCGCATGATGCCGCTCAATACGGGCTCGCCGGTGTACAGCGTGTAGCGGATCGCTTCGAGATTGAACAGCACCTGCAGGAGAATTCCCACCGAGGCAATCCACATCATGCCGACGCCGTGCTTGACGGCCATGGCCGGGCCCACCAGCCACTCGCCCCCTCCGATCGACGTGGCCAACAGGATCGCCCCCGGACCAATCACCCGCAGCGCATTGCGCCAGGAATAGGGGAGCGGTTCGGGAAGATCGTCACGTCCCCACGGAGCCAGATTTGCCATCGTCGCCTCAACCTTCCAGCCGCCTGCCAGACATTGCGAAACGACAGTTGTAATGCAACGGCCAAGTGAATTACAATCACAGCCGATCCACCCCCCCGGATCTCCGTGCCGCCCGGCCGTGCTGCTGTCTGCCGTGCTGCTGTCTCACGAGGAGATAAGCCGTGAACAGTATCGATGACCTCAGCCACTTTGACTATCGAGTCCTCTATTGGGTCGCCGGCTCGGTCCGCGGTGCCACGCTGCAGGAAGTGGCCGAACACGAAGGATCGAGCCGACCCGGCAACTCCCTCGCTGACCGCGCGCAGATTCTCGATAGCCTGCGCCGTCTGGAAGCCCTGAAACTGGTCCATCGCGACGGAGAACGCTTCCGTGGCAACCCCCAGCTCCATCAGATCTTCCTCAACGAATCACGCAATACGCGCGATACCGTCGAAGATGTGACCTTGCTGCAGCGACTGGTCCGCATGCTGGACAAGGTCGATTCGTGACCGACCGCCCCAATCACGACCCGTTCGTCCAGGCGATCGTGCCCCCCCAGCTCCGCCCTGTCGTCCCGTGGCTCTCGCTGGGCTACTACTGGCTCCTGGCCGCCGTGCTGCTGGTCGCCGCCCTGGCCAAATCGATCTGGCTCGACCCCGACGAACGCACCGGATTGTTTCAGATCCCCTGGCTGCTGGCCGCCGTCGTGGCCATCGAAGTCCTGGCCGCCGGCGGGTTGTTATTCCTGGCAGGTCAACACCCCGCCCTGGTGCGCCGCGCGGCGATGGCTCTGTTCGCCCTCCTGGCCGCCTTTGCACTCTACGCCGTGGTGCGAGGCCAACCCTGTCAGTGCTTTGGTACCGACGCCGTTCCCCCCGCTGCCACTCTGGTCTTCGATCTGATGGCCGTCGGACTGCTCGCCATTCTCCCGCTCCCGCCTCAGGCTCGACGATGGTCGTGGCTCACCAACAGCGCCCTGGCCGCGACCGTCGCCCTGGCTGTCGGGCTGGCCGCCCGCTCGTATCTGACGGCTCCGACCACTCTATCCGCATCCGGGGCCCTACCCCAAAACGCCCAAGCAGTGGCCCTCAAGCCGGAGACCTGGATCGGCCAGCGTCTGCCGATCGCCAACTATGTCGAACTCGGCGGCGATTTGAACGAGGGTGAGTGGCTGCTGGTCCTCTACCGGCCCGATTGCGCCCACTGCTTGCGGATCGTCCCACGCTTGCGAGATCAGTTCCTCGCCGCCAGCGACACTTCGCCCCGCCGCCTGGCACTGGTCGATCTGTCGGCCGGACAAGCCGCTGGAGCCCTGAGCGACCAGACTCCCGAAACCGCTCCGGGCCAAGCCACTCCCCGCGTCGTCTTTGGCCGCCTGCAACCAGGCCGTCGCTGGATCGCCACGCCCCCCATCGGAATCCTCATCAACAAGGGCGTCGCCACGCGACTCATCTCGCCCGCTGAACTGGAAACGTGGACGAACGATTCGCCCGGCACCAGCCAATAGGGTAGACTGACTGCAGGGAGCAAAATCGGGGCCAGAGGTGCGGGGCGCGAGCCATGTCGATCGACATTCGATTGTCACGAGGGATCTGGGGCGCCGCGATCTGCCTGGTGCTGGTCGCCGCCGCAATCTACGCCGGAACGAGTTCGGCACAGCTCCCCATCGTTGACGCCGAGTCACTCGATCTGGGCGAGATGTCGGCGGCCGGTGAGCACGTCATTTATCTGCCGATTCGCAATCCGTCGCTGCAAACCATCTCCATCGACGCCATCCACGTCTCGTGTGGCTGCACCCGCATTCACCCCTCGCGAATGCAGCTCGGCCCGCTCCAGACTTCGCAGCTGAAGCTGACCTTGAATCTGGCCGACCGAGTCGCGGTCTCCGCCCACAAGGATCAGCCCATTCCGTTCGAAGTGACGCTGACCCCCGAAATCGCTGCCGCCGACCTGGGGGCCGTCGAATGGACCCTCCGCGGCACCATCCTCGTCGACCGCGCAGCCGAATCGGCTCAACCGGAACCGTCAGCAGCCCTGCCCACGACGCCGGACGAACCCGCCGCTGCAGCGGATGCTAAGGCTTCTGCGGACTAGCAGGCTCGGTGGCGAGGACCGTCGTCGGCCCGGCTGCGCGTGTCCGCTTGTCGATCTTCAGATAATCGAACAGCCGTCCCTCCAGATCGAACGCCTTGAACTCCAGCGTCCGCCCGTTGACTCCGACCAGGCAGTAATGGTGGCCGTGCTTGACGTTGTTCTGGAAATAGGGCTTGATCGGTCCGGCCGTTTCCAGGCCGCCGCCACCGCCGCCGGTGACCAGATAAATCGTCCCCGCATCCTCCACAACCTTGTCGTCCTTCAGAGGCCAAGTTCGCTCATACGAGTGAATATGCCCGTTCCAGACGATGTCGACGCCATACTTGTCGTACAGCTGTGACAGAGGCCGCAACCGCTGATCGCCATACTTGCTCCGGCCACGCCACATGTCCCCATAGTCGTCTTCATCCGAAGAATACGACGGGTGATGGTAGGCAACGAACTTCCATTCGGCCGTTGACTTGGCCAGCTCCTTCTCCAGCCACTCCCACTGCTCGCTCCCCGGCCCAACTTCTTTGTTCGAATCGAGCATGAAGAATTGAGCGTTGCCGTAGTGGAACGTGTAGTAGTACTCTGGTTCGGGGAGCGACATATAGTCGTAATAGAAATGCGTGTTCTGCTCGTGGTTCCCGATCACAGGAAAGAGCGAGACTCGAGAGATCAGCGGATTCATCCCGGGAAAAAACTGCTCGGTCCACTGAGACTTGTTCGGCCCATCGTCGACGAGGTCGCCCGCTACGACCACGAAGTGCGGCCGCTGCATCCACAACATGTCGGATAACGCCTTGGAGACGCGCGGATTGTACTGCGTGTCGCCGATCACGCCGAAGGCAAACGGCGTTTCCGGCCGGTTGGCCGTCTGGAATGACAACAACGGACTCTCAATCTTGCGGCCACGATCGTCCGTTGCCTCGACCCGATAGTAATAAGGAGTCTCGACGTCCAGGCCGCCCAGCCGGATCTCGTGAATGGTCGCCTCGTTTCCGTCGACAGTTTGAGGCGTCGACCCGTCCAAGCCAAAACGAACACGTCCCTTCGCGGGACGATTCGTCTCCCACATCACGGTCATCCCGTCCTGCGTCGCACGCTGCAGGTAAGGAGTCACGACGAAGACCAGCTCATCGTCGGCCACCGACGGATCGCCCTGCCGTACCAGCTCGTTGCCATCCTCATAATCATGAGTCACCCAGGCCTGAGTCGCCACAATGTCGTAGATCCTGACGTCGCGCAGCAGTCCGTCGTGACAGATCAATTCGTCCGTATCGGCCGCCGCTCCAATCACACACGACGTCCGTGCTCCGTAGAGAATCGGCCCCGACTGATCGCGACTGCTCGCCACCTGCTCGCCGTTGACGTACAGACGCATTTCCGACCCGTCGTACGTCGCCACGATCCGGTAGTACCGCTTCGGCTCGATCGGCGTACCGCTCTCCAGTACCGTCATCCGTCCGTTGCCGTCGTCGCTCCCCAGACTGGCCAGCGCAAACCGGAATCCCCGCTGACCGTATCCCAGCGACCAGCCCTTCTGGCCTTCAGCATGGACCTGCATGGCACTGATCAAACCGGCTCCGTCACGTACCTGGTCAACAGTGGCCCAGATGGCGACCGTCAGCAGCTTGTCGGGGAGCCGACCGGCCAGCTTCCGCACGTCTGTCGCCACCAACAGCCGATCCTGGACGCCGTCCAGCCGGAGCGCCGAGCCGTGCGAGTCGGTCTCCAGACGGGGTTGACCGATGATTTCAGCGTCGGGGCCCAGCCGAGCCTTGACGGTCCCAGCCTGCACGGTGTTCGGAGTGAAATACCAATGTGCCACCGGGTCGGGACCCTCGTGAGCCACGGCCGACCCGCCGACAAACGTCGACAGGACCACGACCAGCCCCCAGCTCACCCCAGCCGTCCACTGCCACCCATCTCGTCTCGTCGTCACGCGCGTTCCCCTTCTCCGGCGGCCGTACCCCTGCGGACATTCGTCAGTCCGGCGGCCCAGCATATGGGCTGAATCACCCGTTCGAATGTAAAAGAGAACCTCGGCAGACGCCAGCCGTCCACCGGCCGAATTTACCGGCTCAACACACGATGTTCACGAAACTGGACCGCCCCTACTCGGGGATGATCTGGTCGACTCGGATCCGAGCATGAAAATCGTCAGACCCGGCCGCGGCCCGAGCCGCGTCATTGATGTGGCTCCGCCGCCGCAGCTCGTCGAAAGGCAACGATGTGTCAATGCGCCCGGCGCTGTACAGATAGGCGTCGACCCAGCCATTGAGCAGATGACGGAAATCAAAACGGCCTTCGCGTCCGGCCATGTTGGCATAACGGACGATGTTCACCGTGCAGCTGTTCTTCAACAAGTGATACCACTCCGGACGCTCGGCCAGCTCGTTGATGCGGTCGAGATAAATCCGGAACAGCCGACGAGCCGCCTCGGGAGTCATCCGGATCCGGTACATGTAGACTTCTTCCTGCCGATGGCTCGCTCGCACCCCCACCAGATCCCGCTCCTCGCCCACCACATAAATCAATTCGAACTGGCGGAACAACGACGCAATCGGCGCAAATCCCTCACCCTCTTCCGGTCGCGTCTCGATCGAAATGCAGACCGGTGGTGAGTTGTCAAAGTTGAAGCTGACAAACGTGTGTCCCACCGGCCCCGGCGTCCAATACGACAGAAACAAATCGACCGACTGCAGGTGGTCAATCGAGACCTCCCGCTCGATGTATCGCTCGTCAAAATCCTGCACGCCGCGATATTCGAAGTCCCGCACGCCGGTCAACCGCACCCGGTCACCCTCCACCTCGGCACGCGGCATCACGGCCACTTCCCGACGCCAGGGTCGATCGTGCGACGGCGGAATCAGCAGGAACCAGATAACCAGCACGGCAAACAGGCCCAGATAGGCCCAACGCCACTTCGGTCGCCCATCCACCCACCAGCACCAGACCCCCAAGCCGGCGACCACCAGAGCTAACGCCAATCGCAATGCCGGCCAGGGAAGATTCGAGAAATAGACCGCCAGGGTCGACCAGATCACCAGCCCCAGCTGAAACAGCGCCGCCACGGCCAGCCACATCCAGGTCAACGGGCGTAGCCACCACGAACGCGCCGCGGAACGGTCAACCGACTCGACTTGCCCGGCCACTCCCTGCATCTGGTCCATCCCGACCCTCCCCTCCTGACTCCACTCTGCCCTGCTCTGCCATGTCCCGCCCAGTTCGGCCACACGCCGACAGCTGCCGGCGTACCAAGTTCCCGTCTCCCCGACCGGCCAACTCCTTCGCCTGTACGCTACTCGAACGAGTACCCATCCGACGAGCCCCTGTGGCCGGAAAGCCGGGAAGTTCTCCACCTTGCCCCCTCCACCAACGGCTTCCGACGGATTGGCCCAAGCTGCCGGCCAAGCCGATCGCAACAGCTCTGGCGCCTAGTTCGATCGTGCCTAGATTGACTAGGAGGAACAGGAAGATTATCGTTAATCGGCCATCTGGGAATTCTGGCAGATGTGGGCAGTCCAATTAAGATGAGCAGACTGGGGCGGATAAACCGAGCGGCACGACGCCGGGGAAACCAAGTGGATAGATCAGGCGGCAACGACTGATAAGTATCTACCAGATAAGACCTTAGGTCGGGAAACGGCATCCGTTTTCGACCCAGGCCGGCTCAATTTTGGACGTCATCTATGCAAACTTCGATTAGCGGACCGTCGCTGCTGGATATCGGCCGCGCGGTGTGGCGCCACAAGGGGAAGGTGGCCCTGGTGACCTTGATTTCGACATTGGCCGCAGTGGCCTTGTTGGCCATCTGGCCGCGCAAGTACCGATCCGAGGCGGGTCTGTTTGTGCGGGTCGGTCGGGAATCTGTTTCGCTCGACCCGACGGCGACCATGGGTCAGAACATTTCGGTGCAGGATTCCCGCGAGACCGAGCTGAACTCGGTGCTAGGTGTGCTGCGCAGCCGTGCCGTATCGGAGGCGGTCGTCGACCGGTTGGGTGCGGACGTGGTGCTGGGGCAGGTTCCGCCTCAGAACGGGGCCGGCGCCGCTTCGAATCCGTCGGGCGATGTGGCGGCGGGCGGTGGGGCGAAGAAATCGTCGTCGCTGCTGACGGTTGCCGTACGGTCGCTGATGGACTGGCTCGGGCTGCGCGACCCGATCTCCGCGCGTGAGGAGGCCATCCGGAGCGTTTCGGAAAGTCTGGGGATCGACGTGGTGCGCAAGTCGAGCGTGGTGGTGGTGGCCGCTCGGGCTGACAATCCCGCCCTGGCTCAGACGCTGACTCAAGGCGTGGTCGACGCTTACGGCGACATCCATTTGAAGCTGCATCACACACCCGGTTCGATGGATTTTTTCCAGAAGCAATACGAAGACACTCGGAAGGCCCTGGCGGATGCCGAAGAGGCGTTGCGGAACGCGAAGGACCGTGGCGGCCTGGTGTCGCTCCTCGGCCAGCAGCAAGTCCTCGAAACGGAAGTTTCGCTGATCGAATCCTCGCTGGTGACAGCTCAAGCGACTCGTGCGGCAGCCGAAGGTCGAGTCACCGCGCTCAAGGAGTCCACGACCAAGCTGGAACCGACCGTCCTGGCTCAGGAAGTCGGCGGCATTAACAACGAAGCGCTCGACCGGATCCAGGAAAAGCTCTACGAATTGCGGATCCTGGAACAGAACCATCTGGCCAAGTACAGCCCCGACCATCCGTTGCTCAAAGCGATTCGCGATCAAGTCGACGGGGCTCAAGCGTTGTTGGCCGAGCAGCCCAAGAGCCGGGTCGAGTCGACCAAGGCGATGAATCCGAACCTGCAGAAGCTTGACCTCGACATGCGTACGGCTGAGGGCGAGATGCTGGCGATGGACAAGCAGATCGAGGCACTTGAGGGCCAGCACGCGAAGGCGGTCGACCGATTGAAGCAACTGAACGAGCAGGCCGTTGAAATTTCTCGAAGGGAACGCGAAGTCGCCGTCCTTTCCGACCGATTGCGCAAATACGCTGAGAATCACGAACAGGCCCGCATCGATTCGGCCCTGGAAGCTCAACGCATCAGCAACGTCAA
Source organism: Pirellulales bacterium (assembly GCA_046349895.1). Lineage (GTDB taxonomy): Bacteria > Planctomycetota > Planctomycetia > Pirellulales > Pirellulaceae > JAXMBJ01. The sequence goes on from JAXMBJ010000006.1 coordinate 1,623,916, forward strand.
CGTCTTTCAGCCGGCGACCTATTCGGATCGGCCGATCAGCCCCAAGAAACCGCTGGTGCTGGGTGGCGGCGTTCTGTTCGGCCTGCTGGCAGGGACCATCCTGGCAACCATCTGGGAGATGCGTTACGGGAAGGTCCACAGCGCCACCGATCTCGGATTCGCACGCGACCTTCCGGTGGTCGTCGGCGTGCCGCGGGGACCGCGTCAGCGAGTGACGGTGTCGTGAACAGACAGGATTCAATCGTCATGGAGAACTCGAACTTGGACTTGGCCGCCGACAGCCGCAACAGTGACATTACCAGCACCGACGATCGCTCCGGCGACCTGCGACACAAGGAACGTCTGTCCGCTGACACGGTCGAGCGCGGGGCGAGAACGGAAAGCGGGGTGCCTTTGACGCGACGCGAATCGAGCGTCAGCTCGATTCCGAATGACGGTGGGCGATCGGTAACGGTGGCGGCTCCCAGCGATCATTACATCTCGCTGGCTCAGCAGCTGCGAGTGAATTGCCACGCCGCTCCTCCACTGGTCGTCGGCATCACCAGCTGCCAGCGCGGTGAGGGTGTCAGCACGGTGGCCATCAATTTGGCGCTGGCCGGGCTGCGAGTCGTCGGTCAACCCGCTCTGCTGGTCGACACCAATCGCCGCTGGACGGGCGGAGAGCGTTTTCTGCATATGCCGGGTGCCTGTGGACTTTCCGATCTGCTGCACGATCGAGCTTTATTTGGCGACTGCCTGCACCGCACGCGAGTCCCCGGCCTGTCGGTGATGCCGGCGGGCAACTGGGCTCACGCCACCACCACTGGCCTGGCCTCCGACCGGCTGCCTCCGCTGCTCGACCAGCTCCGGAGCGAGTTTGAGCTGGTCGTTTTCGATCTGCCACCGGTCGACGAACTGCGCGGCAGCGCATCGTTGACCTCCGCGATTGACGGCGTCGTACTGGTGGTCGAGGCCAACCGAACTCGGCGCACCGATGTCGAACGAGCAAACCGGCAACTGGCTGCCTGGCAGTCACGACTGCTGGGCGTAGTGATCAATAAACAACGTGGTTCTTGAGGAATACCTGTGGTCAGCGGACATCGAATGCTGAGGTGAATACCAACACTGCCAGCTTTCGACGTGCGTTCACGGATGCATGTTCCACCGACGGATGATAAGACTTCAATGAGCACAACTTCACCATCGTCGACCTCGATCAGTACACGCGAAGCGCAACGCCGGCGACGACAGCGCAACGCCCCCGCCGGCTACCTGCTCACCTCGGATGCCTTCCAGCACCTGCTGTTGCGGGAACGCATGCGCACGGACCGCACGGGGAGCCCGTTCTGCGTGCTGGCCTTTCGGCTGGTGACCGAGGACGGTCGTCACCACCAGATCGACCGTCTGGCCGGGCTGCTGTCTGGCTGGCTGCGATTCACCGATCAGTGCGGAGTTCTCGGTGACGACGCCGTGGCCGCTTTTCTCCCCGACACGCCAGCTGAGGGCGGGCTCAAGGTCCTAGCCGACTTGCGGCGCGAGTACGAAGGACAGGGCCCGACGCTCGAGTGCGATGTGTTTGCCTACCCGGGCCAGACACTGCCGATCGACGAAGCTGCCATTCAGGCTCGGATGCGTCCCGCGGCAACGCTCTACGAACGGCCCCACGCCAAATGGACTCGACTGATGGACCTTGCCGTGGGGAGCGGCGTACTGGTTGCCTCCCTGCCGATCCTCGGAGTGGCTGCCGCGGCGATTCGGTTGACTTCGCCGGGCCCCGTCATCTTCTGTCAATGGCGAGCGGGGCGAGCGGGACGTCCGTTCCGCATGTACAAGCTGCGCACGATGCGGAACGACGCCGAACAGCAGCAGGAAATGCTGCGCCCCCAAAGCGAACAGGATGGCCCCGCGTTCAAATTGACCAACGACCCGCGGGTGACTCCGGTCGGACGGTTTCTGCGTCGCACGAGTATCGACGAGCTGCCACAGCTGTGGAACGTCCTCCGCGGCGAAATGTCGCTGGTCGGGCCCCGACCGCTGCCGCTGGCCGAACAGGAAGCCTGCCTCCCCTGGCAGCAACATCGACTCGATGTCCTCCCCGGACTCACCGGACTCTGGCAAGTCGAAGGACGATCCGAAGTCTCGTTTGATGTCTGGATGCGTATGGACCGCCGATACGTTCGCAACCAGTCGTTCTGGAACGACCTCCGACTGCTGTGTGCCACCTTGCCGGCCGTTCTGCTGCGCCGTGGCGCCAAGTAGATTCAGTCACCCATTTTGTCCCACCATGTACCCCTCCAACTTCACTGAGCCAACCCAGTAATTGTCGCGCCGGAATGGAGAGCCACGATTGGAGGCAATCGGGGCTGCAGGCGACTCCCAGCAGTTTTACCGTCACGATTCGTGGCGGCCGACGCACCCCCTTCACGGAACATGAACCACCCCACCAGCACCAGCCAGATCCGTCGGAAGCCAAGCCCATGGCAGTCTCGATTTGCGCTGATGTTCGGCACGGTCTCGTGCCAGTGTCTGATCATGGGCATCCAGACGTTGCAGGCCATCGTCGTGGCCAGGGCTTTGGGCCCCGAAGCTCGCGGGCAATACGCAACCGCGCTGTTCTACACCCAGACATTGCTCTATGCCGGCCTGCTGGGGACCCTGTTGTCGATCGCGCGGCGTGCGGCCAACGAGGCAATTCCGATCGAACAGCTGCGGCGTTCGGCCCTGCGAACCGGCTGGTGGATCGGCTTGGCCAACCTGATCGTCGTCGGCATCCTTTCGCTCACCGCCCTGCCGGCCGAAAAACAAACACTCTGGCTGCTGTGTGTCGCCTGCGGTCTGATGTTGCCCATCGAACACGCCCGTCTAGCGCTGCTGGCCGTCGACCACGGTCGTGAAGCCTTTCACCGTTATAACGCTCAACGGCTTTTCGCAGCCTCCGTCTACCCGATCCTGGTCGCCGGGCTGTGGCTGGGCGGCCACGCGACGCTCAACACAATCCTGGCGGCCGCTGTCGTGGCACCCATCGTTGGACTGGCTGCCATGCGGCTGGGGGCGAGCGAATCGTTGTGGTGGGGTCCGTACCAGCCGGCGCCGCGAGATCTGGTGCGGGAAGGACTTCCGTACGGCGCCGCACAGGTTTCCGCTGCCATCTTCGAACGACTCGATTTGATCCTCGTCCTGTGGTTCACCAGTTTTCGCGACCAGGGGCTGTATGCCGCGGCCGTGCCGGCTGCGGGCCTGATGCTGATCGCTCCCCACGCTCTGGCACTGTTCGCCTTCAATGCCGGAGCTCGCCATTCCGGCCCCTTGGAATTCCGCCGAGTGATGGATGCTTTCGCCAAGCTGGTGGCCTTCCAGGCGATCACTGCCGCGGCCTTCGCTGTCGTCCTCGGACCGATCATCCGACTCGTTTTCGGCCCCGATTTCAACGACGCCGTCCCCGTTGCTCTCGCACTGCTCCCTGCCTTCGCACTCAACGGCGTCGCCCGATCAGCTGAAGCTTACTTGCAGGGCCGACACCGCGCGGCACTGGGCGTCTGGGCGCGAATCGTCGGCAGCGGAGTCATGCTGGTGGCAGCTTGGTTCCTGATCGGACCCTGGCAAACGGTCGGCGTGGCCATCGCTGCGTCGATGGGTCACGGAGTCACCGCGTTGTGGATGCTGGCCGGCCTGATCGAAGAATGTCGCGAGACCTCAGGTCGGTCGCACACTCCGTCATTCAGCACCAGCACTCAGGCCAAGGAGGTCGCATGAACCGAGCCACGTCCTCCCTTTCCACTCAAGAGTTCTCCTGGCGCACTTGGAGTCAGTCGAACGACACGTTCTGGAACGTCGGTGTCCTCCAATTGGCGTCGTCCCTGCTGCTGCTGACCATCGTCGTAGCCAATGAAGCCAACTTCCGCGTGGCGACCGTCGATGACTACCGGATCGACCATCAGGTGTTCGTGCGACTGGCCATTTGCGGCTGCTGCGGACTGGTCGGCCTGGCCAATCTCCAGGTGGTTTGGCCGATGTTGGGCCGAGTCCCCGGATTGTTTGCCTGCGGATACGCCATCTGGGCGTTAATTACGGCCCCGATCGCCTATTCGCCGATCCAATCGGCAGCGGGAGCTCTGGGCCTGTTCTGCGTGCTGACCTTTGCCGCCAGTGTGGTCGCCACGAAATCGGAAGGTCAGATTATCCGTCCGATTCTGTTCGCACTGACCATTTACATCATCGGATCGTGGATCGCCTTTGTCGTATTTCCTGAATTCGGCCGCGACCCCTACGACGAAGCGGCCATGGGTGGCGAATTGCGTTTCGGGGGACTGAGTCACCCGAACTGCACGGGTCGACTCTGTGCCCTGGCATTGGCCATGTCGCTGATCGCCATCCGCCGTCGGCACATCAGCCGGTTCTTCGGCGGCGGTTTAGCTCTGCTGGCGGGCATCACGCTGCTGGCCACGGGAAGCCGCACGGCGATGTTGGGTGCGATGTGTGCCGTGTCGTTGCTCGGATGGCGCCACCTCAATGATAGCCTGCGGATTGTCGCCGGGCTGGTCGGCACAATCGTCGTGTCGCTGGCTCTGTTCGGTTCCGGGCTGGGCGTCCTTCAGCCCAACATGAATGAAGTCATGGCGCGCAGTTCTCGCAGCGGCGACGTGGAAGAAGTCACCTCGCTTTCGGGGCGGACAGAGCTGTGGCGGGACTCGTGGGCACGGTTCATGGAAAAGCCACTGACCGGGCACGGGTATGCCTGTGCCCGCTTCGTACTGGCCGGCCGCGATTGGGAAACACATCACGCTCACCATCAGCTGCTGAACGTCCTCTTGACGACCGGCGTGGTCGGCGGATTCTGCATCGCAGCTGCCCTGCTGTGGATGATCGGGGCAGCCATGTTCAATCCCAACGACTTGGCTGATGTCGTCTTGGTCCTGGTATTGGTGGTCGGCCTGGCCGATGTCAGCATCCTGCAGTCGTTGCCCGACGGATTCACGACCATCTTTCTGATTGCCCTGCTGTTGCGGCAGGGCCCCGCCATCAACCAACTGGCAGAGGAAGGTCCATGAGCACCGCGGTTAAGGAACTACAGTTGGGCGCATCACACGACGACCGGCCCTCACTGCCGGCCCACGTCGTCGTGGTGACTAACTTCATCGCGTCTCACCGGGCACCCGTTTACCGCGAACTGGCGCAGCGTGTAGAACGCCTGACGATTCTGCTCTCCACACCCATGGAGGCCAATCGAAAATGGCAGCCCGACTGGGAAGGATTGAACGTCGTCGTCCAGCGGACCACCACCTTTCCGCAAATGCTGCGGCACAAAAAGGGCTTCGACGATCTGACTTATGTCCATATCCCTTGGGACACTGTCGGCCAGCTCCGTCGGCTCAAACCGGACGTCGTCCTGTCAGCCGAACTCGGCGCGCGTACGGCCATGTCGTCGATCTACACCACGCTGAACTCCCGAGTTCCGCTGGTCGTCTGGTGCGGACTCTCAGAACACACCGAGCAGAGCAAAGGCTGGGTCCGCCACTGGCTCCGCCGCCGACTGCTGCCGCGCACCACGGCCGTGGTCGTCAACGGTACCAGCGGCGCGAGGTACCTGACTCAACTCGGCGTACCCGACAACAAGCTTCATCGGATTCACTATTCCTGCCTGCCGGGGCTGTTCGATCATGGTCCGACCGACCGACCGGAGGAGAACACGTATCGGCTTTTCACCGTCGGTCAGCTGATCGACCGCAAGGGCTTGCTGCCGCTGCTGCAGGGACTCGACCGGTTCGCTCGTCGCCATCCCGAACGCCAGGTGGAATGGGCGCTGGCCGGAAGCGGTCCGCTGGAGGCCGAACTGCGAGCCTTTCCGGCATCCCAAAACCTGCGGATCGAACTGACCGGGCACTGCAACTATCAGCAGCTGGCGGCCCAATACCAGCGGGCGGGGATCTTCGCCTTCCCCAGCTATTCCGACGACTGGGGGATCTCCGTCAACGAAGCCATGACGTCGGGGCTCCCCGTGCTGGGCAGCGTCTACGCTCAGAGTGTCGACGAAATGTGTGAGGAGGGACAGACAGGCTGGCGATTCCGCACGGACATGCCAGCCGAGATTGATCGAGCGGTTGAGGCGGCACTTACCACGCCGCACGACGAACTGAATCGGATGCGCCGGAAGGCTCGCGAACGAGTCGTGGAGATGACCCCGGGGCAGGGAGCAGACGACCTGGTAACGGCATTGGCCAGCGCACTGGCCAGCCGCCGGAAACGCTGAAATTCACTTCGCAACCTTTGAGGCTTACATCATGAGTGTGGCAATCATTACCGGTTCAGCGGGCCTGATCGGCTCCGAGGCAGCACGGCATTTCGCCGGCCAGGGTATGCAGGTGGTCGGTGTCGACAACGACATGCGTCAGCGATTCTTTGGCGCGGAGGCATCGACCAGCTGGCAGCGTCAGCAGCTGGAAAAAGAGCTGGCAGCGTCCTATCAGCATGAAACGATCGATATTCGCGACCAGGATGCCATCGAACAGCTCTTCGTTCGCTACGGACGCGACATTTCGCTGGTCGTCCATACGGCAGCCCAACCCTCTCACGATTGGGCGGCCCGCGATCCGCACACCGATTTCTCGGTCAACGCCGTCGGGACGCTGAACCTGCTCGAATCGATGCGCCGGCATGCTCCGGAGTCCGTCTTTATCTTCACCTCCACCAACAAGGTCTACGGCGATACGCCCAATCGTTTGCCGCTGGTCGAACTCGACACCCGCTGGGAAATCAGTCCGGACCACGATTACCTGCACGGCATTCGGGAAGACATGTCGATCGACCAGACGCTGCACAGCCTGTTCGGCGCTTCCAAAGTGGCTGCCGACGTGCTGGTGCAGGAGTACGGTCGATATTTTGATCTGCGCACCGTCTGCTTCCGCGGCGGGTGCCTGACCGGCCCGAACCACAGCGGCACTCAGCTTCATGGTTTTCTCGCTTACCTCGTCCGATGCACGGTCACTGGTACTCCCTATTCCGTCTTCGGTTACGGCGGCAAACAGGTGCGGGACAACATCCACAGTGCCGACCTGATCGCAGCGTTTGACGCCTTCTATCGGGCGCCGCGAGCCGGCGAAGTGTACAACATCGGCGGCAGCCGCTTCAGCAACTGCTCGATGATCGAAGCCATCGCGATCTGTGAGGAAATCAGCGGCCGCCAGCTGCAGTGGACCTATCGCGACGAGAATCGCGTCGGGGACCACATCTGGTGGATCAGCGATGTCAGCAAATTCCAGTCGCACTATCCCAATTGGCAGTTGACCCGCGACGTCCGGCAGATCTGCCAGGAAATCTACGAAGCCAGCTGCGAGCGCTGGCTGGAGGCCGCTCAGCGATGATCGATCGCGGAAAACATAACGTGCTCGGGGTCCGAATTAACGCCGTTGATTACGACGCGGCCGTGGAACAGATCATCGAGTCGGCTCGGCGCCGCGAACCGCTCGCCGTAACGGCCTTGGCAGTCCACGGCGTCATGACCGGTGCGCTCGATCCCGTCCACCGCTGGCGACTCAACAAGCTCGATCTGGTGGTTCCCGATGGCCAGCCGGTGCGGTGGGCCTTGAATCTGCTGCACGGCTGCGGTCTGCGGGAACGGGTCTACGGTCCCGAGCTGATGCTGCGAGTCTGCGATCGGGCGGCCGCGGAAGGCCTGGGAATTTTCCTCTTCGGCGGTCCCGACGACCTGCTCGATACGCTCACCGAACGCCTCGTCGCTCGCTTTCCCGGCTTGCAGATTGTCGGCCGGCAAGCGTCCAAGTTCCGACGGATGACGCCGGCCGAAAAAGAGGAAACGATCGACAACATCCGCCGCTCAGGCGCCCATCTGACGCTGGTCGGCATTGGCTGCCCGCGTCAGGAAGTCTGGGCCTTTGAGTTTCGCGAGGCACTGTCGATGCCCTTGATGGCCGTCGGCGCCGCCTTTCCGTTTCATGCCGGTCTGCTCCCCCAAGCACCGCCGATGATGCAAAGGTGGGGCCTCGAGTGGCTCTTCCGACTCAGCTGCGAACCCCGACGCCTGTGGAACCGATACATCGTCCTGAATCCGCTCTACCTCGCCATGCTCGGCATGCAGATGACTCGACTCCGAGTTCAGGACCCTGAAGCCTGCCAACCCCCCACTGAGGAACTGCTCTATGGCTGATGCCAATCCGTCCACCAAAGGTTCGCCTCACGGACCTCTGGTCTCGTTGGCGCTCCCCGTCTACAACGGCGCCGCGTACGTCGCTCAAACTATCGAGCACGCTCTGGGACAGACATACGGCAATATTGAACTGGTGATCAGCGACAATGCGTCGACTGACGCGACGCCGCAGATCTGCCAGGAATTCGCCGCCCGCGACCCCCGTATCCGATATCAGCGTGCTGACGAGAACCACGGAGCGGCCTGGAATTTCAATCGAGTCATCGAACTGTCCCGCGGCAAGTATTTTGCCTGGGTAGCCGCCGATGACTTGATCGCGCCGACCTTCGTGGAGAAGGCCGTCGATCTGCTCGAAGCCGATTCGTCGATCGTGCTGGCGATGCCCCGAGCGGCCGTCATCAACTCAAAAAGCGAATTGATCGTCGGCGATTGCGATCAGGGCGCGCGGATGAGCACCGGCGAGATCCTGACTGACGAAGTCTTTCCTGACCGCTGGGACTACCTGAGTTCGAAATCGGCCGCCAGCCGTTATTACGGCGTCATCGTCCTGTCGCGCCGATGCTACGAGCTGTTCGCGGTGATCCGCACCGACGCGCTCCGCAAGACACCGGGCCTGAGGCCGTTCCCCAATTCAGAAAAGGTATTCCTGGCCGAGATGAGCATGTTGGGGCGCATGGTCCAGATCCCGGAAACCCTGTTCTTTTCCCGCTGGTACAACGAACGGTTCACGAACAACCCGCAGGCCAGCGTCCAGAACAGCCACTGGAAACCAAAATCCAAGAAACGATTCGTCTGGCCTCATCAGCCGGCCTGCGCGTGGGGCTACCTGATCGCACCGTGGCGTTACCCCCTGTCGCTTTCCGAACGGATCGCCTGCGGTGGACGCTTCCTGCAGTTCATGTTCCAGGTGCGACGCTGGCCGGAGATCGTGCGAGGAGCAATTCGCGGGACGGGCATGACCGTCAGCATTCCGCAGACAGCTGCCGTGAAGCCAGTGAAGCCAGTGAAGCCATCACAACCGGAACTCGGTGTCTAACCTCACGGCAACATGACGTTGACAAAAGGCAACATGCTCAGATGACGACAAATCCTGATTGAACGTTTGCACGCACCAGACAGGTCATGCCGGCTCGAGTCCTTATCGACTCACCGCCTGCAGCCCGACTTAACTAGTAATGAACCTTGACCAAATTAGACTGGGACTGACGACCGCTTGTTCAAGTTCGCGAACAGGCGCCGATCAGCCAGAGGAATGACAACATGACGAGCACGCTTGAGTCACGGATTCCAGCCCTGTCGGAGCTGCTGGAAACCGACCTCGACCATCTTCTTTCGCAGTTGAACGACGACCTGCCTCGCGTGGCTGGCAAGCGATTGCTGATCACCGGCGGAGCGGGTTTCCTGGGATATTATCTGGTCCAGACCGCTCTGGCCTGGAATCGTCGCCACGACGCCAATTCACAGATCGATGTGACGGTCTGGGACAACTACATTCGCGGTGTCCCCGGCTGGCTGCTGGCCCTGCAGGATCAGCCCCACCTGACACTGCAGAAGTACGACCTGCGCGATCCTCTGCCCGAAGGCATGGGACATTATGACTACATCATCCACGCTGCCGGGATCGCATCGCCGCAGTACTATCGGCTCCGTCCTCTCGAAACGATGGATGCCAATATCAACGGCCTGCGCTCGCTGCTGGAATACGCCCGCAGCGAAGCCGACCGCGGCACTCCGGTCGATGGGTTGCTGTTCTACTCCAGCAGTGAGATTTACGGCGACCCGCCTGCCGAGAATGTTCCCACTCCCGAGGAATTTCGCGGCTTCGTCTCCTGCACTGGCCCCCGAGCCTGTTACGACGAATCCAAACGATACGGCGAAACGCTCTGCGTCGTTTTCGCCAAACACTACGGCGTCCCCGTGGCCATGGCTCGCCCGTTCAATAACTACGGACCGGGGCTCAAGATTTCCGATCGTCGCGTGATCCCCGACTACTGCCGGTGTGCCATGCAAGGCGAACCGATCGTCATGTACTCGGACGGATCGCCCACCCGGACCTTCTGCTATTCGGCCGATGCGGTCGCCGGTTACTATAAGGTCCTCCTGCGGGGACGGCCCGGCGAGCCATACAACATCGGCACGGAAACGCCCGAGATCTCGATGTATGACCTGGCGTGCAAAATCGCCGGACTGGGCGGCGAACTCTTCGGCCGCGAAGTCCCGGTGATCCGACAACCGAGCCCCGAACAGGACTATCTGGTCGACAACCCGCAGCGTCGCTGCCCGCAGATCGGCAAGGCTCGCCGCGAACTCAACTATCAGCCCGGCATCTCGCTCGACGAAGGCCTGCGACGGACTCTCTCCTGGTACCATTATCACCCGCAAGCGGAGGACGCCTGATGCGAGTCTCAATGATCGGAGCCGGATACGTCGGGCTCGTGACGGGTCTGTGCCTGGCCGAGAAGGGTCATCACGTGATCTGCGTCGAAGCCGATCCGGCCAAGGTGGCGACTCTGCGCAGCGGTGTGGCCACGATTCACGAACCGGGCCTGGATGAACTGCTGCAGCGCCACCTCGGATCGCGGTTTGAAGTGACCAGCGATCTGGCCGATGCCGTCCGTCGGACCGACTTGACGATGATCGCGGTCGGTACCCCGTTCTCCGGCTCCCGCATCGACTTGACCTACGTCCGCCAGGCGGCTCGTGAAGTCGGTTCGGCTATCGCCGGCAAAGAGACCTATCACGTTGTGGTCGTGAAGAGCACCGTCGTTCCGGGGACCACCGATGATGTCGTGATCCCCATTCTGGAAGAGTACTCTCATCGTCAAGCCGGTGCTGAACTGGGAGTGGGGACGAACCCCGAGTTTCTCAGCGAAGGGACCGCGATCGCCGATTTCCTCGCACCCGACCGAATTGTGATCGGCGGAAACGACCAGCGCTGCCGAGACCTGATTGCAGGTCTTTACGAGCAGTTTCCGGGAGTACCGCAGCTGCAGGTCGCGAATAAAGTCGCCGAGATGATCAAGTACGCATCCAACTCGCTGCTGGCGACCCTGATTTCGTTCTCCAACGAAATTGGCAACCTGTGCACGGCCATCGGTGGCATCGACACTCGCGATGTATTCCGCGGCGTCCATCTCTCGCAGTATCTCACGCCCCGCACTGCTGACGGAAAACGCCAGACGGCTCCGATCGCCGCCTTCCTGTCGGCAGGCTGTGGCTTTGGAGGCAGCTGTCTCCCGAAAGATGTGCAGGCACTGATCGGTCACGGCCGTGATCATGATCAGCCGATGCCGTTGCTGGGCGCAGTCATGGACGTCAACAACGGTCAGCCGGGGCGGATGATCGGCCTGCTGAAGAAGAGGTTTCCTCACCTGGCGGGCCTGAAGACGACGGTGCTGGGTCTGGCCTTCAAGCCCGACACAGATGACATCCGGGAATCACCGGCTATTCCCATCGTTCGTCAGTTGATCGCCGAAGGGGCTCAGGTCCGCGCCTACGATCCGGCCGCGAACGAGAACGCTCGCCGACTGCTGGGCGATGTGCCGGTCGAGTTCTGCTGCGAGCTTGAGGCCGCCGTGGCTGACGTCGATGCGGCCCTGCTGGTTACCCGCTGGGATGAATTCGCCCGAATTCCCGAACTGTTCCGCGGGCGGACGCCTCAGCCACTGCTGGTCGACGGTCGGCGCATGATCGACCCTGCTTCGATCGACAACTATGAAGGTATAGGAGTGTAACTCGCCGTGCGATTCACCCCGCTCGAACTCCCCGGTGCCTGGCTCGTCGAAATCGAACCTCGACGCGACGATCGGGGCTACTTCGCGCGAGCCTGGTGCCGTCAGGAGATGGCCGCCGCTGGACTCAATACGGATCTGGTGCAGATCAACGAAGCCGTTTCGATCCGGCAGGGGACGGTGCGCGGAATGCACTACCAGAAAGCCCCACACGCTGAGGTCAAACTGGTCCGTTGTCTCCGCGGCGCGATGTTCGATGTGATTGTCGACGTGCGTCCCGAGTCGACCACGTATGGAAAATGGCTGGGGCTCGAGTTATCGGCCAACGACGGACGCATGCTCTATATCCCCGAAGGCTTTGCTCACGGATACCAGACTTTGTGCGACGACACCTGGATGATGTATCAGACGTCGCACGTGTTTGCACCCGAATCGGCGACCGGACTGCCGTTCGACGACCCCGCATTGGCAATCAACTGGCCCCTTCCCGTTACCGTGGTGTCGTCGCAGGACCAGCAGTGGCCCGGACTTCGCAGCGTGTTGCCCGAACGTGCCGCTACCAATAACTGACAGATTATACCGACAGACTACAAGGATTAGAGCGATGTTTATTTTGGACAAGGCGCTGCAGGAACGAGCGAACGCCAACAACCCCATTCGCGTGGCACTGGTCGGCGCCGGCTATGCGGGCCGCGGGATTGCCCACCAGCTGCTGACTCCCTTGACCGGCATCCGGTTGGTCGCGATCTGTAACCGTACTACGGAACGAGCTGAGCGGATTTTTGCCGAGAAGCAATGCGAACCCAGCCGGCGTGTGACGACAGCCAAGCAGCTGGATGAGGCTGTCGAAGAGGGCATTCCCGCGGTGACTGACGATTTTCACATCATCTGCGACGCCGACTCGATTGATATCGTCATCGACGCCACCGGCCAGGTGGAGTACGGCGCGCGGCTGGCTCTGGCCGTGCTTGCCGGCCGCAAGCACCTGATCCTGGTGAACGCCGAGCTTGACGCGACCGTCGGTCCCCTCCTGAAGCGATACGCCGATGACGCCGGAGTAGTTCTTACCAACACCGACGGCGATGAACCGGGGGTGGCCAACAAGCTGTATCGCTTCGTCAAGACGATTGGCTGTCGTCCCGTCATGGCGGGCAACATCAAGGGGTTTGTCGACGTCCATCGGAATCCCGATACGCAGCGTGCGTTTGCCGCTCAAGTCGGCCAGGATCCGACGATGATCACCTCGTTCGCCGACGGCACCAAGCTCAGTATGGAATGCACCATTCTGGCCAATGCCACAGGGCTTACCGTCGGACAAAGCGGCATGTTCGGGCACAAATGCGAACACGTGAAGGACGTGATTCAGCACTTTTCGCCCGAAGAACTTCTGGCTCGCCCGTTGGTCGACTACGCCCTTGGAGCTCAACCCGGGACGGGAGCATTCGTCGTCGGATACAACGATGAACCGCTGAAAATGGAGTACATGCGGTACTTCAAGATGGGCGACGGTCCGCTGTATGTCTTCTACACGCCGTTCCACCTGCCCCACCTGGAGATTGCGATCACGATCGGCCGAGCGGTCCTGTTCAGCGACGCCGCCGTGGCGGCCATCGATGGCCCGGTGGCCGATGTGGTCGCTGTGGCCAAGCGCCCCCTGCGGGCCGGCGACCTGCTGGATGGCATCGGCGGCTTCACCTGCTACGGTCGCATCGAAAACTACTCCGACTCGCGCTCGCAGAACGCTCTGCCGATGGGGCTCAGCGCTGGATGCCGCGTCATCCGCGATGTGCCGGCCGATGCGATGTTGACCTACGACGATGTGGAGTTCCCGGAAGACCTGACCAGCTTGGCGCTGCGTCGGGAACTGGAATCGATCTTTGTCCCCGACGCGGCGGCTGCCACGGCCTCCTGATCAGGTGTGACCTTCAAGACGAAGCAAACAGTTATGCTGAAATCAACCTTAAGGGTTCAGACGTTCGATCAGACCCGCGATTTGCAGCGTCGAGCGCACGCGGCGATCCCGGGCGGCTGCCATACCTACTTCAAAGGCGATGATCAGTTTCCCTTCCTCTCTCCGGGCTTCATCGCCCGGGGACTGGGCTCGCACGTCTGGGACGTCGACGGCAACGAATTCATCGAGTATGGCATGGGGAGCCGAGCGGTGGGGCTGGGGCACGCGTACGAGCCGGTGCTGGAGGCCGTGCGGAAGTCGCTTGACCTGGGAGTCAACTTTTCCCGGCCAGCCGCGATCGAAGTTGAATGCGCTGAGATGTTTCTGAGCATGATCCGTACGGCCGAAATGGTGAAATTCACCAAAGACGGTTCGACGGCCACCACCGCCGCTCTGAAGCTCGCCCGCGCCGCCACCGGTCGCGATCTGGTGGCGGTCTGCTCAACTCACCCGTTTTTCTCGTACGACGACTGGTTTATCGGCACGACCGCCATCGATGCGGGTATCCCGGCCGCGGTGCGGGATATGACCGTGACGTTCCGGTACAACGACATGGAGAGCGTTCAGCGGATGTTCCAGCAGTACCGAGGCCAGATCGCCGCGGTGATTCTGGAGCCGTGCAAGTACGAGCATCCGGCCGACAATTTCCTCCACCGCCTGCAGGAGGCCTGCCAGGCCGATGGAGCGGTCTTTGTGCTGGATGAAATGATCACCGGGTTCCGTGTGCATACCCATGGCGCTCAGGCCATGTACGACATTACGCCAGACCTTTCGACCTGGGGCAAAGCGATGGCGAACGGATTTGCTATCAGCGCCCTGGCGGGCAAACGTGAACTGATGCGGCGCGGCGGCATGGACCATGATCAGGAACGAGTCTTCCTGCTGTCGACGACGCACGGAGCCGAGACTCATGCGATGGCAGCCGCCATTCGCACGATGCAGATTTACCGCGATGAACCGGTGGTGGCCACCCTGTATCAGCGCGGCCAGCAGCTCGTGGATGGTTGCCGGCAGATGATCGCCGCACACGGCCTGCAGGACTATGTGACCATCGAAGGCTTCCCCTGCAAAATGATCTGGGGAGCCCGTGGCCCGGACCGACGCCCCTGCCAGGGCTTCCGCACCCTCATGCTGCAGGAACTTGTCCGCCGACAAATCCTGGCACCGAATCTGATCCTTTGCTATTCCCATTCCACCGACGATGTGGAACAGACAGTGCGAGCCTTCGACGGCGCACTGGGAGTCTACCGGGAAGCGCTCAACTGCGGCAGCTACGAGCCCTATCTGGTGGGACCGCCTTCGAAAATCGTGTACCGAAAATTCAACTGAGGAAAGTCGCCGAGGTCCGTACGACAATCGCCTCTTCGTGACGCAACTAGGGAGTCTGTACGATGAAAGTGGTCTTGTTCTGCGGTGGTTATGGCATGCGACTGCGCGAGTTCTCGGATGCCATCCCCAAGCCACTGGTCCCGATCGGATACCGCCCCATCCTGTGGCACCTGATGAAGTACTACGCCCACTTTGGCCACAGGGACTTCATCCTCTGCCTGGGCTGGAAGTCGGATGCGATCAAGGAGTACTTCCTGAAGTACAACGAATGCATGTCGAACGACTTTGTGCTGTCGGAAGGTGGCCGCCAAGTCGACTTGATCAACAGCGACATTGGCGACTGGCGGATTACCTTCGCTGATACCGGAGCGGCCAGCAATATCGGCCAGCGGCTCCTTCGAGCCCGCAAATTCCTGGACGGCGAAGAGACCTTCCTGGCCAACTACAGCGACGGCCTGTCGGACCTCTACCTCCCCGACCTGGTCGATTTCCACTATCAGCGTGATTCGGTCGCTTCGTTCATGGCCGTCCGGCCTTGGGAAAGCTTTCACACCGTGTCCATGGGCGACGACGGCGAAGTCCAAGCCATCGGCTCGATAGGCGCCACCGACTCATGGATCAACGCCGGCTTCTTCGTATTGCAGCAGGAGATCTTTGATTACATCCAGGAGGGTGAAGAACTGGTCGCCGAACCCTTCGGTCGCCTGATCGCCGAAGGACGCCTCCGCGGGTACAAACACCAAGGCTTCTTCGGGTGCATGGATACGTACAAGCAGAAACAACAACTCGACGACATGCATGCTCGTGGCCAGACTCCGTGGGCCGTCTGGCAACATCCCACCGTCGCTCCGGAACGCCACGAGACCAAACGGCTTGTCGCAAGGGTCCCTCGCTGATGCTCCATCTCGGCTTCGGACAACCCAAGTCGGTCTTCTGCCTCGGCTGCCATTCCGACGATATCGAAATCGGCTGCGGCGGAACACTCCTGCGGCTCCTGGACCAACACCCGGACCTGCAGGTCACCTGGGTCGTCCTCAGCGCCGCCGGTGAACGGGCTGACGAAGCTCGACAAAGCGCCGCGGCCTTTCTCGCTAAAGCCCGCCAACCGCGGATCGTGATCGGTGACTTTCGCGATCGGTATTTCCCCTACCAGGGCGAGACGATCAAGAACTTCATTCACGATCTGGCCGGCCAGGTGTCCCCCGATCTCGTCTTCACCCAACGACGCGATGACCTGCACCAAGACCACCGCCTGGTGGGCGAGTTGACCTGGAACGCCTTCCGTAATCACTTGATTCTGGAATACGAAATCGCCAAATACGAAGGCGATCTCGGACGCCCGAATATCTTCGTGCCACTCGACGAGTCGGTCTGCCAACGCAAGATCGATACGCTGCTGACCGCCTTCCCCTCCCAACGGGAGAAGCCCTGGTTCACGCCAGATACGTTCTGGGCCCTGCTCCGCATTCGCGGACTGGAGTGTAACTCCCCCTCACGATTCGCCGAAGGATTCCACGCCGCTAAGGTGGTCCTCTGAGCTGCTAGCTCAGGCAATGCTGGCAATCAGCGGGCGGTTCGATGCTGCGGATGATAATCTGTGCCGTTTAGTCCTTCCGGTCGGGGCCGGTCGTGCTGAGTGTAACGACCCTGCCCGGTAGAACGCTTGGCCGGCTTGTAACGGTCTGCACGTCCAGCGGGTTCTCTCCCACGTGCTCCTATTCTGCGGCCGATAAGTCAGCAGGGACATTTTGCGGACCTCAAGGACGAGGACTGATGACGAACAGGATTTCGCCATTCCGCCGGACAACAGCCGCGGCTCTGGTCGCTCTCACGGTCTTCGGCCAGACCGCGCTCGCTGCACCGCCGCCGGTTGCCACTTCGCAGGCTGCGCCGCCGGTCGGCACACCGACCGACATGCGACGTTTGCCCAATGTGGCGGCCGGTTCTGCCGCTACAGCGACTCCCGCGGCAGCGGCACCAGGTCGCGTCGGTGCCAACGCCCCTCCTCAGCCCGGTCGCCAGCCCGCCGCCGTCGCTTCTCCGGTGGTCGAACAACGGACGCGACACGCCACCGAGATGGCCGGACGGGGCGCGATCTACGCCGCCGAAACCGAATTCCTCCAGACCTTGAAACTGATCTCCCAGCTGTGGGATGAACGCGAACAAGGAAGCCAGCACAGCCAAGCCCTGGCAGTCGCCCTGACCGCGTTCGCCGAAGCCGATCACTTCAACGCAGCACTCAATAATCCGGTCGCTACGACAAACGTTCGAGCCCTCATCGACGCTCACCAGACGCCCGTGCTCAAGAACTATCAAGGGTCCGAAATTCCCGCCCTGTTTGCTCTCCAGCAATACTACGAATTCGCCGAATCCCAACTGACAGTCGCCATGGGACGCGAACCGGGAGCCAGCGAGGCTCTGTTCGGCCTGGCACGCGTCTATCTGATCCAGGCGACGGAAGGAGATGAAGCCGCCGTCGTCGCCAAAGCAATCGCTCTGTTTCAAGTCGCTCTGGCCGCGGACCCAAGCAACTATCGAGCGGCCAATGAACTGGGCGTGCTGTTCGCTCGCTGCGGACGGACTGAACAGGCCCGTCAAGTGCTCGAACATGGCGTGTCGATCAGCGACGAGCCGGAAATCTGGAAGAACCTGGCCGTCATCTACGAACGACTCGGCGACACTGAACGAAGTCGTCAAGCCACTGCTCGCTCAGAACAAACCCGAGAATCCAGATCCAGCGCAGCCAACCCGCTGGTTTCGCAGGTGAAATGGGTCGATCCGAACACGTTCTCACAATCACCCGGTCATGGATTCGTCTCCGACCCGGCCCCACCGGCCAACGCCACCGCCAACGCTGACGCAGCTCGCCCAGCCGTCACAAACAAGAAGAAACCTACGGATTGGAACCAGGTCAAGTCATTTTTCCGGATTGGCAAATCGCCCGAACCTAACGCTCGATTGGCTGCCGATCAGATGTCGATGGATGGATTCCGTCCCGCCAATACACCTCAAGAAACCAACAACACCCGTCCCAGTTACGATAACCCAACGCGGTGATATAAGGTCCCCGGCATGATTACTGACATCCTCCAGCTATTCCGTCGTGTCGTTGAACGGCTGCCGCACGCCGCGCAGATTGTCCGACTGAGCGTCTTCGGGATGGCCCTCATTTCCGCTGCTCACGGGCTGGCGGCCGACGGCGCCGCCGACTCCACCAGCGGCGTCAAAATCAAGGCGGCCGCGACACCGAAGGCCGTGAAGGTCGCTTCGCGCCCGTCGCCCGCGCGGTCCCCTCTGCCGGTGCCGCCGCCAGCGCCCTCCGCGGCCAGCCAACCAGCCCCTGTGCCGTCCCCCTCGCTCACCGCCACACCGGCTCCCGCGCGGTCTTCCACGCCGACCATCCCACTGTCGATTCCGCCGTCGATCACCCCGGCTCCCGTGGTGACGATCGCGCCGCCGGTCGCTACGGTTCCCAGCACCAAAGCCAACACAGAACTCACCGGGCCCTCCGCACCTCCGTCAACAGCGCGCAGTGCACCGTCGCTGACCAAGGCCATCCTCAAGGCCATCTCACCGGCGGTGAACCACCACGCGGCAGCACCCCAAGTAGCGAACCCACCCGCCGTCACTAGCTCGGCTCCAGCTACCACGCCCGCCAAGGCACCGGCGTCTGCCCCCACACCCAAGCCGGCGCCCACCCCCACGCCCGCCCTCGCCTCGGCCCCGGCGCTGACCACAACTCCCCCATCGGTCGCCGTGAAGGCCGTCGCTCCGGCAACAGTCGTGACCCCGGCGCCGCGAGCCTCTGAGGCCCGAGCGGTGGAGCCCGTGGTTCGGAAGCCCGAACTGGTGGCAGCACTGCCACCCACAGCGCAGCAGCCTTCAGCGCAGCAGCCCCCAGCGCAGCCGGCGCCGTCCGATCACACTCAGCTCCTTCCCGTAGCCATGGCACCTGCGCAGCCTGAACCGCTGGCCGGACAGGCGCAGGAAGAGGTGAAATTGCGGACCAAGTTGGTCAGCCAGCACGAATTTGTGCAGCAGGAAGGGGCGATGCCAGCCGAGGCGTTCGGTCCGGCCGCAGAAATGACGCCGATGTGCAACACGATCGGGCCGATGTCCCCTTGCCCGGTACGTGGTTTCCATTGCGTCGGCTGCCCTGAATGTTCCGACAAGAAGTTCGGACACGGCGGTGCAGTCCCCTGGGCCGCTCTAGCCCCCGGGCAGTGGCGCGGCGCGGGCCCGATTCCGTGGGAAGCCTTTGGTCACGGTGAATACATCGGGCCAGCGCGTACGGCACACGTCCCCGAGTATCGTCTGCGCGTCGACGACCTGGTTGACTTCGTCTTCCGGCTCACTCGCGAATCGTCGGATGAACCTTACCGACTCGAAGTCTCCGACGTGGTAAAGATCGAGTCGCTCACCGCTCCTGAACTTGACCGGGAAGCCATGGTTCAACCTGACGGTTCGATCTCCGTGCGACTGCTGGGCCAAGTTCCCGCCTATGGGCTGAGCGTCGAAGAGCTGCGGACCAGCTTGGAGGAGAAGTACCGGACTAAGGTTCAGCAGCCGACGATTACGGTGTCGCCGGTCAAGATCAACACGCGATTGGAAGAACTGCGAGCTGCGGTCGACAACCGGTACGGCCGCGGTGGTCAGTCGCGTGAAGCTCGGATCACGCCCGAAGGTACGATTCAACTGCCGTGGGTCGGTTCGATTTCAGCTCAGGGCCTGACGCTGGATGAACTCAAGCAGGAAGTTGACGCTCGGTACAACAAGCTGGTTCGCGGGCTGGAAGTGACTCCGATCTTGATCCAACGGGCACCTCGCTATGTCTATGTGGTGGGTGAAGTGAAGGTCCCTGGCCGATACACGCTGGAAGCACCGACGACCGTGATGCAGGCTGTCGCGCTGGCCGGCGGGTGGAACGTGGGCGGCAACCTCAACCAGATTGTCGTCTTCCGCCGAGATCAGAACTGGGATCTGATGGCCACCAAACTGGATGTCTTTGGAGCCCTGTACGGCAAGACCCCCTGCCCGGCCGACGAGATCTGGCTGCGAGACTCCGATATCGTGGTGGTCCCCAAGCGGTCGATTCTGGTCGCCGACAACTTTATCGAGCTGGTATTTACCCGCGGCATCTACGGGGTCATACCGCTGAACCTCAACATCACCAAGTTGAGTTCGATCTAGCAGGCCTGGAGAGGCAGAGCGGCGCGGGCCACCCGAAATCAGTGGTCACGCGCCGCTTGCCGGATACGCGATGCTCGTTAGGCTAGGCAATCTTACACCCCAGCTCGCTCCCCGAGTCTGGATAGCTCCCAACGCCACCGTCATCGGCCAGACCGCCATGGCCGAAGACGCTAGTATCTGGTTCGGAGCCATCATCCGCGCCGACAACGAACCGATCGCGGTCGGATCCCGGTCGAATGTGCAGGACCTGTGTGTCTTGCACACCGACCCCGGATTCCCCCTTACCATTGGAAATGACTGCACAATCGGTCACCAAGCCATTCTGCACGGCTGTGCGGTCGGCAACGGAACACTCATCGGCATGGGCGCTCGCGTGCTCAACGGCGCCAACATCGGCCAGCAATGCCTGATCGGCGCCGGTACGCTGATTCCGGAAGGCATGGCCGTCCCCGACCGCTCGCTGGTCGTCGGTATCCCGGGTCGAGTGAAACGGGAGCTCAACGAAGACGAGATCGCTCGAATCGCGCAGACTGCTGCCAACTACGTCGCCCGCGCGCGACGGTATGCAGAAACGGCCGAGATCTTGACCAGCTGAACTGGTGTCGCCGATCCGTTTTGGCTGACGACTGGGGCAACTTGCGCAAGCCGAAATTATGGCTGACGGCGCAAATCGTAGACCAACAGCTCGTCCTGGTCTCGCAGGTACATGAATCCGCCGACAATCACGGGATGCGACCAGCTTTCTCCGTTGTGCGCTGCCAGTTTGAAAGTCCCTTTCAGCCGGTACTGGCGGGGAGTCGCTTCGACCAGGGCCATGGTGGCGTTCTGGTAGCGGAAATAAAGATGTCCATCAGCATAGGCCACAGCCGCTGACTCTTCGCCCGGCCCTCGACCGGGGCGCCAGGCATCTTCGCCGGTGTCGAGTTTAAAGCAAAGCGGAAATCCGTTGTTGTGGCCATGTCCCATGTAGACGTAGCCGTCGCGCAGAATCATGCCGCCGTGATGATTCTGCTTTTCCTTGGCCTCAAAGTAATACAACTCCTGCGGCTCGATCCGATCACCAGACCGGACCAGCTTCACCAGGGCCGTACCGCCGTCACTGTAGCCACTGGACGTCAACACCAGATCGCCCACGACGATCGGCGTCGGGATGTTGGCCGTGCCGTTGGAGATGCGATCGTAGACCCACAACAGTTTGCCTGTTTGGGCATCGACGCCCACGAGCCCTTTGCCGGTCAACGTCACGTACTGGCGGACTCCCGCCCCATTGCCGATCACCGGCGAGGCGTATCCCGCGCCTCCATGTCCGCGATGGTCATCAGCCTTCCAGGCCGTCTTCCAGATGGCTTTTCCTGTCTGCTTGTCGAGCCCCACCAGGAAGGCTTCGGGGCCACCAGGGGTCACGACGACCGTGTTGCCATCAACCAGCGGCGATTCGCTGTAGCCCCAGCCCGGGACGGCACCACCGAAGTCCTTTGTGAAGCTGACCGTCCAGACGATGGTCCCGTCGCCGGCCCTCAGGGCTGCCAGATCGCCACTGCGAGCCAGAGCATAGACCATGCCATCCTGCACTGTCGGCGTGCTGTTGGGGTCGCCGTCGCCCAAGGGGGTCTTCCACAGAACCGATCCGTCCCGACGATTCAGACAGAACACATGACTTTCATCATCCAGATTGCCCATCGTGTAGATGCGGTCACCCACCACGGCGAGGCTCGAAAAACCACGCCCTAGCCCCTTGGAACGCCAAGCCAGCGGTGGACCTTCCTGGGGCCACGAAGTCAGCAGCCCCTGCTCAGTCGATGCCCCGTCCACCGCAATACCACGCCACCGAGGCCAGTCTCCTTCGGCACCATGCGCCCAACCCGACAGCCCTGGCACGCAAGCGATCATCAGGCACCAGGTGACCAGCGGATCACGGATCGAACATAACGTCGTGGAGCTGAGCTGAAATCGCATACATCACCCTGTTGTTCGTTAAGGTTGTGCCCAGTGACGCCTGACCCAGTGACGCCTGACCCAGTGACGCCTGACCCAGTGACGCCTGACCCAGTGACGCCTGACCCAGTGACGCCTGACAGGATAAACCCATCCCGATCGCAAGTCCATCGGCACCGGGCCCAAGCCGTGGCAACTCGACCAGGAGTCGACTATCATGGTGCGGGCCATTCGCTGAAGTCGGGCCAATTCCAATGCCCGGCCCTCATGCTGCGCGCCGGAGTCCGATCGTGTTTTCACTGGAGAAGACGACTCGACGGACTGATCCAGACCCCGGAGATGGTCGCCGTGACAGCGGCCGTTCGCATGGATGGCATCCCCGAAGTCATCGCCGCCGGAAACTTCCTCAACCGGGAACTCGGCTTGCAGCTGACACTCCCGGCCATGACGCACGTCGATCAGCTTCTGCGGATCGGGCGGCGGCTGGCCAAGACAACAGCCGAACACTTGTTTCTGGTCGCCGTATCGCTGTCGCTGGCCGCCCTGTTCTGCTACAGCTTGTTGCCGATTGTCCGCAACACCTCGGGATCAAGACGGCTGCCGTCATCAAAGTCGGCACGGCGACGATCGGCCCCCTTGATCGGAGCCGGCGGCGACGGCGCACCGATTCTGACCGGTATCCGACTCTCCAGCACCCCGCTGATCCTCGGGCACCAGGCAGTAAGTACCGTGCTCCCGCCCCCTCTCGCGCCCCCTCTCCCCAAAAGCTCGACTCATCGAATTTTCCGATGCATTGCAAATTCACTTCCGATTTGTCGATTGGTCGCAATATCCGTATTCTGTCTGTAGAGGGCCGGAACGGGGTTTTGCCGCGGGGCAGGAGCCGGACCGGACGCGGCATGCTGCCCCGAGCCGGGGTGGCTCGGAATTGAGAACGGAAGCGATGACATTGATGCAGGCGACGGAGACCAGGGAACCGGCCAGGGAGTCTGAGAGGCGAGCAGAGCCGGCCGACGAGGTGCGTCAGCCCCACGCGGAGTCCGCGGGTGAGGTGGCCGAGCGTTTGCGGACCGATCTCCAGCGAGGGCTGTCGGAATCCGAGGCAGCGATTCGGCAGTTCGACTATGGAGCGAACGAGCTGGTCCGTCAGGGCGGGACGCCATGGTGGAAGCTGGTGTTGAGCCAGTTGCGGGAAGTTGTCGTTCTGTTGTTGTTGGCGGCTGCGGTGATTGCCGTAGCGTTAGGTGAGTGGATCGATACGCTGGCCATTCTGGTCATCGTCGTACTCAATGCGGCCTTAGGCCTTTACCAGCACTGGAAGACTGAGCACGCTCTGGAGGCACTCCGCAGCTACTCGGCGCCGACGGCCCGCGTGCGGCGTGACGGGCGATCTCAGCGAATTGAATCACGGGCACTAGTACCGGGCGATGTGATTGAGCTGGAGGCCGGTGATCAGGTTCCCGCCGACGCGCGTCTGATATCGGGCTTCGGCTTGCAAACGCTCGAGGCGGCACTCACTGGCGAGTCGGTACCCGTAGCGAAGCAACCGCAGGCGACTTTGGCAGCGGCAACGCCCTTGGCGGACCGCACGAACATGCTGTTCCAGGGAACGGTGGTCTCGGGCGGACAGGGGCAGGCGCTGGTGACCGCCACGGGCGAATCGACGGAACTGGGCCGACTGGCCACGCTGCTGGATCAACAAGACGAGGTGTTGACGCCCTTGCAGAAGCAGGTGCATCGGCTGGGGCAAGTGCTGGTAGTCTTATGCGTGGTCCTGGTGGCGGCGATCGCCGGTCTGCAGATGGCACGGGGCCAGAGCTGGCTGGAGACGATCCGGTTGGCAATCAGTCTGGCGGTGGCCGCGGTTCCTGAGGGCTTGCCCGCCGTGTTGACGATTACTCTGGCCTTAGGTGCTCAGCGATTGGCCCGTCGTCAGGCACTGGTGCGCCGACTGAGCAGCGTGGAGACGCTGGGATCGGTCAGCGTGATCTGCTCGGACAAGACGGGCACGTTAACTCGCAATCAGATGACTGTGGAGGCGATCTGGTTGCCGGCGGCCCGTTACCAGGTGAGCGGTTCCGGCTATTCGGTAGCTGGCACCATTGACCGCCTGCCGGACACCGGGCCAGTATTTGGAGCGAAGGGTGCCGATCTGAGACGGCCCGACGGGCAGTCCAACTCGGACCTCGTCGAAGCGATCGACCTGCATCAATTATTGACGATCGGCATATGGTGCAATCGGTCTGTGATTTCGCGGCGAGCCGCAGGGGACGACCAGTGGCACATCACCGGCGACCCGACAGAAGCGGCACTGCTGGTGTTAGCCGCCAAGGCTGGCCTCGAGCGTGACGCGGTGGCGTATGACATTGAGCACGAGCAGCCATTCGATTCAGATCGGAAGCGGATGTCCGTGGTGGTGCAGGATCTGATGGGCATGCGCACGGCCATGGTGAAGGGTGCACCCGAATCGGTCCTGACATGCTGCACCGCTTATCAGCACAACGGCCAGATTCGACCGTTGGATGCGGCCGCTCGTCAGTCGATTCGAGCTGCAGTGGACCAGCTGGCCGGCCAGGCGTTGCGAGTGCTGGCCGTGGCCTATCGCCGAGGGCTCCAACCGCAGGAGCTTAACGATGTGGAAAGTCATCTGGTATTTGTAGGCCTAGTCGGCCTGACCGATCCGCCGCGTGAAGAAGCCCGCGTGGCTATTCAGAAGTGCCATCGCGCGGGGATTCGTCCGGTGATGATTACCGGCGATCATCCGGAAACGGCCCAGGCGATCGCTCACGAGCTGCAGCTGCTGCGCCCTGGGGCCGAGGTGCTGACTGGTGCTCGACTGGAAACCATGAAGCCGGAAGAGTTCGACGAGGCGATCGGGCGAGCGGCCGTGTTTGCGCGGGTCACGGCTGAGCAGAAGCATCGGATTGTCCAGTCGTTGCAGCGCCGGGGCGAGATTGTCGCCATGACAGGCGACGGCGTGAACGACGGGCCGGCGGTCAAGTCGGCCGACATCGGCATTGCGATGGGGATCACCGGCACGGACGTCACCAAAGAAGCTTCGGCGATGATCCTGACCGACGACAACTTCGCATCGATCGTTCACGCCGTAGAAGAGGGGCGGGCTATTTATGAAAACATTCGGCGTTTTGTCGACTACTTGTTGGCGGGTAACGCGGGCAAACTGCTCTTCATGTCGGTAGCCGCCCTGGCCGGCTGGCACACCCCTTTGCTGGCGATCCAGATTCTCTGGTTGAATCTGGTCACCGATGGGCTCCCCGCCCTGGCGTTGGGCGCCGAGCCGACGCATGACGATCTGATGCGACGTCCGCCGCGGTCCCCGGCCGAGCCGCTGGTCGGATGGCGACGAGCGACGCGGATCGTGGCTCATGGCGCCCTGGGCGCCACTGCGGCGCTGATTGGGTTCTGGTCGGTGTACCAAGGGTCCGAGGAGAATCTCGCGGCGGCCCAGACAGTGGCCTTCTGCATCCTCGGCATCTCGCAGCTGCTGTACGCCTTCGTCTGCCGCAGCAGCACGACGCCGCTCTGGCAACTCGGCTGGGCGACCAACCGGCCCTTGCTGGGCGCCGTCGGCGTCTCGCTCGTCTTGCAGTTGATCATTGTGCTGGTACCGGCCCTACACGCTGCCTTCGGCATCGAATCGTACCCGACGGCCGCTCAGTGGCTGTTGATCGGCGGACTTTCGGTCGCTCCGGCCGCCTTGCTCGAACTGCTCAAGATGGTGCGGCGGCCTGCAGAGTCCGTCGAGCCCGCTCGCTGATGGCCAGTACGGCAGGGTGTTTGAGCCGGCGATCGAGCGAGATAGCGTAGTAGCGTTCGCGGACCGTGGTGATACGTCCCACCGTCCGCACACCAAACTGCTGACAAACCTCATCCTCCACCGTCGTGGGGACGGGAAAGACCACTCCGCCTTGACGTCCGAAGAACTTCATCAGCGCACTGTCGTCGAACTCAGCCCGAATCGCCGGACGGATGCCGTGGGCGTCGAACCATTGATCGAGCGATCGGCGCAGGGCGGTGTTTTCGGTTGGCAGCAGGAACGGTGCGCGGTCGAGTGATGCGGGAAATCCTTCGGCGTATTGAACGGCCAGCGGTTCGACCGCCACGATCGACACCGTACTCTCGCCCAACAGATGCGAAAACGCGCGCACCTTCAAAGCGGGGTTCAGCGGCACGTCGGACAGTACGACATCCAGACGGTGCTGAGACAGTTCGGTCAACAGCTGCTCGGTCTTCCCCTCCTGGCAGATCATGCGGACATGCGGGATCGTCAACACGGGCTGGAGGAGTTTGAAGGCAACGGCCTTGGGTAACGCGTCCGCCACTCCGACCTGCAGCTTGACCGGGCGACCGGTGGGGAGACTCGGCAGACCCGACAGGCCATCGACCAGTTCGCGGCCCAACGCAAAGATCTCGTCAGCGTATCGAAACACATACTGACCCGTTTCGGTCAGCGTCAAACCGCGTCCTTCCCGTTCGAACAGCTTCTGTCCAATCGACTTCTCCAGCTGGCGCAATTGCCCGCTGATCGTCGGCTGGGCCAACAGCAGCTTGTCACAGGCCGCGACAATACTCCCCTCCCGAGCCACCGTCCAGAAGGTGTAAAGATTGTAGTAATTCAGCGGTTCCATCGCTGGTCCTGGTCTCCGCCCATTCGTCGGCCCTCAACCGGCCGGATCAGTACGTGGATCTGAGCCTACTCGAGCCGTTTGGCGGCCCGCAAGTGGCGAACCCCACTCAGCCCGACCGTTGGATTACAATAGACCAATCGGACTGGAGGGCAAGCTCAGGTCGTGCGGCGGGGCGATCAGAACGAGATGAAGCGGAGTCGAGTCAAAGCGTCGCCGGCCTCCGCAGCCGGACGAATCAGCGGTAACGTCGGCCGCACAGGTGATTCCATGGGCTGGATGCGCGAGGGGCTTCCTGGGCTGCGCCCCTTCATGCTGGGCTGGTTGCTGGCTGCGCTGATCGGCGGCCTGACCAGCCCCATCCACGCCGACACCCCGACCCGTCATTCAATTGTCTACAACCGCGACATCCGGCCGATACTGGCCGAGTACTGCTGGGCCTGTCACGGCCCTGATGCCAAGCATCGAGAGGCCGATCTGCGATTGGACGTCCGCGATGAGGCGGTGCAGAGCAAAGCGATAGTCCCCAGCGAGGCAGACAACAGCCTGCTGATCCAACGCATCGAAACATCCGACGACGATCAGCGAATGCCACCGGCCGCGACGCAGAAGAGCCTGACGGCGTCCCAGCGCGAGCTGTTGCGGCGGTGGATTGCCGAAGGGGCCCCCTATCAGCGTCACTGGTCACTGGAACCACTCGTCCCCACCCCACCGCCGCACGCACCCGTTGTGACGCATCCGGTCGACCGATTTATTGTTGACCGGCTGATTCGTGAGGGGTTGCAACCGAGCCCCGTGGCCGATCCGGCCACACTAGCTCGTCGCGTCTCCCTCGATCTGACAGGGCTCCCCCCGGACACGGAGACCCTGGACAATTTTCTGGCCGAGTATCAGCGGGCTCCGGAACGAGCTTATGAGCGGCTGGTCGACAGCTTGCTGAGCAGTCCGCATTATGGCGAACGTTGGGGCCGCTGGTGGCTCGACCAGGCACGGTACGCCGACAGCAACGGGTATTCCATCGATGCCCCGCGCCAGATCTGGCCTTACCGTGACTGGGTCGTCCAGTCGCTGAACGCCGATCTCCCTTTCGACCAGTTCACCTTATTGCAGCTCGCCGGCGATCTTGTTCCGACCGCAGGACTATCGGGGCAGATTGCGACCGGGTTTCAC
This sequence comes from Pirellulales bacterium, assembly GCA_046349895.1. Lineage (GTDB taxonomy): Bacteria > Planctomycetota > Planctomycetia > Pirellulales > Pirellulaceae > JAXMBJ01. The sequence goes on from JAXMBJ010000006.1 coordinate 1,652,008, forward strand.
CGCAACACGCAAATCAACGAAGAGGGTGGGATCGATCCCGAGCAGTTCCGGATCGAAAGTATCTTCGATCGGGTCGCCACGACGGGCACGGTATGGCTGGGCCTGACGATCGGATGCGCTCAGTGCCACGATCACAAGTTCGATCCGTTGACTCAGCAGGAGTACTATCGGCTGTTTGCGTTCTTCAACAACCAGGACGAACCGTCACTGAAAGTCTCAGCGAACGGTGTCGATTCGGCCCCCTCAACCCTGGTCCTGGCCGAACGCCGGGAGCCGCGACAGACGAACGTGTTGATCAAGGGCGACTTTACCCGTCCGGCCGACACGGTGTCGCCCGGCACTCCGTCCCTATTGCCGCCACTGCCGGCCGACGTGATTTCTCCTAACCGAGCCGATCTGGCCCGATGGCTGACCAGTTCCGACAACCCGCTCACCTCGCGAGTGATCGTCAACCGCGTCTGGCAACAGTACTTTGGTCGAGGCATCGTGGAGACAGAGAACGACTTTGGCACTCAGGGGAGTTACCCGACCCATCCGGAGTTGCTCGACTGGCTCGCGATCGATTTCTCCAGCCACGGCTGGAGCCTGAAACATCTCCATCGCCGGCTGGTGACGTCGCATACGTATCGTCAGTCGTCGATTGAGCGACCTGATCTGCACCATCGCGACCCGCAGAATTATCTCTTGGCTCGGCAACACCGCTTGCGGCTGGATGCTGAGATCGTTCGCGATGTGGCCCTGGCCGCCAGCGGGTTGTTGGCCGAAAAGCTCGGCGGTCCACCCGTGTTTCCTCCGATCCCGGACGGCGTGATGGGCCAGGGGCAGGTGAAGCATGCGTGGAACGTCAGTCGGGGCGAGGACCGTTATCGGCGGGGGATGTACACCTTCGTTTTTCGTGCGTCACCACCACCAGCACTCAATGTCTTCGATGCTCCAGATGGATACAGCGCTTGCACTCGCCGGCTGCGCAGCAACACGCCCTTGCAGGCGCTGACGCTGCTGAACGACGACACCAGCGTAGAGTTTGCCCAGGCGCTGGAGGCCACGATTCGCAAGGACGGAGTGGCCGCCGCCTTTCGACGTTGCACGTCGCGCTGGCCCGACTCGGAAGAATTGGCTCTGCTGCAATCTGTCGCCCCATCCAGTGCCGCGCGGATTCTGTTGAACCTGGACGAGACCATTACCCGTGAATGATCCGCTGAGAAAGCCCGACGATCTGCGAGCGATGACGCGTCGCCATTTTTTTGGTGACTGCCGAATCGGGCTCGGCGCCATCGGCCTGGCCTCACTCCTGTCGGACGGGCGTCTGCTGGCCAACGGCCCCGATCCAGATACAGATTCAGGACCCGAGTCAGAAAGTGACGGACCGCACAATCCGTTGAGTCCTCGGGCGCCGCATTTCCCGGGGCGAGCGAAGTCGGTGATTTTTCTGTTCATGGCGGGCGGGCCGTCTCAGCTGGAGATGTTCGATTACAAGCCGCAGCTGGCCGCGATGAACGGTCAGCCGATCCCGGAGAGCTACATCGCCGGGAAGCGTTTCGCGTTCATGGGGTCAAGCCATCGCACGAATCTGCTAGGTCCAAAACAGAAGTTCCGGCAGTACGGACAGAACGGAACATGGGTCAGCGATCTCCTGCCGCATACCGGTCAGATGGTCGACGAGCTGTGCCTGGTCAAGACCTGTCGCACGGACCTGTTCAATCATGCGCCGGCCAAGTTGTTCATGAACACGGGGAGCCGGCTGTTTGGACGGCCGAGCATGGGGTCGTGGATCACGTACGGGATCGGGAGCGAATGCGAGAATCTTCCGGGATTCGTGGTACTGCAAAGTGGCCCTCGGGGCCCACGAGGCGGCGCGGTGCTCTGGGGGAGTGGTGTGCTGCCGACCGCTTATCAGGGCGTGCCGCTGCGGAGTACCGGTGACCCGATCCTGAATCTTGCGCCACCCGACGGAGTGACCGACGAGCAACAGCGTGAAGTAGTGCAGAAGGTGCGGGAACTGAATCTGCGGCGACTGATTGCCACCGGTGACGCTGAGATCGCGACGCGGATCAGTGCCTACGAAATGGCCTATCGCATGCAGTCGAGTGCCCCGGAGCTGATGGATACAGCCAGCGAGTCGGCCGAAACGCTGCAGATGTACGGCATCGCCGATCAGCGAGAATCGAGTTTCGCTCGCAACTGCCTGCTGGCTCGCCGACTTGTGGAACGAGGCGTCCGATTCATCCAGCTCTACCACACCAACTGGGATCATCACGGCGGACCGACCGAGAACTTGGAACAGCACCTGCCGGCCATCTGTCGAGAGATCGATCAGCCGTGCGCGGCGCTGGTACGGGATCTCAAACAACGCGGCTTGCTCGACAGTACGATCGTGCTATGGGGGGGCGAATTCGGCCGGACGCCCATGGGCGAAGTCCGTGAATCGACCGGTCGCAACCACCATATCGACGCATTTACCATGTGGATGGCTGGCGGAGGTTTCCGGCCGGGGCTGGTTTACGGTGAAACGGACGAGTTTGGATTTGGGGCGATTGAGAAACCGGTCCACGTGCACGATTTGCATGCCACCCTACTGCACCAGCTGGGGATCGATCATCAGCGACTGGCGGTCCGATTCCAGGGCCTCGATTTCCGGCTGACCGGCGTCGAGGGGGCTCGTGTGGTCAACGAGCTGATTAGCTGATACATTGCCACCTTTGCCCGCTGAATCAGGGGAGTCGTGACATGCACCGTCGGACGTGGATCGCCGTTTTGCTGGCCATCACAGGCTTTTTCGCTGGTGCTTCGGCTAAGGCCCAGCAACGACTGATCCTGCAAGGGAAGGACCGCCTGGCGGTCGTGGAACCCGACGGATCGATCAGTTGGGAAATGCCATGGGGGTCCATCCATGACATCCACGTCCTGGAGAACGACCATGTGATGGTCCAGCAGGGATCGAATCGGATTGCCGAAATCGACCCGCGGACCAAGTCGGTGGTGTGGACCTATGACTCGTCGGGGCAGAATGTTGTCGGCGATTCACCGGTGGAAGTGCACGCATTCCAGCCCCTGAAGGACGGGGCTGTGATGATTGCCGAATCGGGGCGGGGCCGCATCATTGAAGTGGACCGGCAGGGGAAGCTGCTGAAGTCAATTCAACTGAAGGTGGACCATCCTCATCCGCATACCGATACGCGTCTGGTCCGCAAGCTGGCCAACGACCACTATCTGGTCTGTCACGAAGGGGACGGTTACGTCCGCGAGTACGACGACCAGGGCCAAGTCGTCTGGGAATACGAAGTTCCGTTGTTCGGTCAGGAGCGGCGCGACGGCCACGGCCCGGAAGCCTTCGGAAACAAAGCCTTTTGCGCGCAGCGGCTGGCCAACGGAAATACGCTGATCGCTACCGGCAATGGTCACAGCGTCCTGGAGGTGACTCCGGGCAAGGAAGTCGTCTGGAAGGTGGCCCAGAACGACTTGCCGGGAATCACGCTGGCCTGGGTCACGACGCTGGACGTCCTGCCCAACGGCAACTACCTGATCGGCAATTGCCACGCTGGTCCGGAGAATCCTCAGGTGATTGAGCTTGACCCGCGCACCAAGAAGGTCGTATGGACGTTCAGCAAATTCGACCAGTTTGGCAACGACGTCTCGAACTCCACCACACTTTCTCACCGTCTGGCTGACTAGTCATGTTCCAGGAATTGTTTTCCAAGTGCCCGTTATGGCTCTTCCTGCTGTCGATCGTGGCGTTGTTCTGGGGTGGCATTGAGCTGGGGTACCGGATCGGAATCTGGCGACACCACCTGGTGCCCGGCGAACGGGATCAGCCCGTCGGCGCCATGGTCGCGTCGATCCTCGGCTTGCTGGCGCTGGTGCTGGGGTTCACCTTCAGTCTGGCGGCTGCTCGGTTCGAAGCCCGTCGCCAGGTGGTGCTGGAAGAAGCCAATGCCGTGGGGACCACATATTTGCGGGCGAGAATCCTGCCTGAACCTCACCGAACTGCAATTGAGGACCGCTTGCGCGAGTACGTCGCCGTGCGACTAGCCAGTCCTAGCCACCCGGAGCGGCTCGCCGAAAGCCTTGCCAAGTCCGACCAACTGCAGGAAGAAATCTGGCAACACGCGATCAAGCTTTCCGAACAGAATCCCACCTCCATCACCATCGGGCTGTTCGTACAGTCGCTGAATAATCTGATCGACGTCGGCGCCAAGCGAGTGCTGGTCGGCGTGCGCAGCCAGATCCCGTGGGTCATCTGGTTCGTGCTGCTGTCGCTGTCGATCGTTTCCATGGCCTCGGTCGGCTACCAGGCGGGATTGACGACCACCAAACGCTCACCAGCCATGGTGGCCCTGGCGATGACCTTCGCCCTGGTCGTGTTCCTGGTCGCCGACCTCGATCGCTCCCATCAAGGACTCCTGCGTGTCAGCCAGCAAGCCATGCTCGACGTGCAGAAGTCGATCCAGGCGACTCGATAGCAATCGAAGCTCTGTCACGAAACTTCAGGTCCGAATCGCGTGGCCAGGGAGTTCAGCGAACCGCGCGCCGGCCGCTGTCAGGTGCCGGCAGCGGCAGTCGGATCGAAAACCGCCCCTCGGAATCAACGAAGATGAACTATCAGTGTGGCCGTCGAATGATCATGGGCTGGGTTGCCTGGACTCTGTGCGTCGGCTTGGTCCACGCGGAACCCCAATGCGGCGCGAACTTGATGCAGGTGCCGGCGATGCGGTTTCCCGAATCACCTGCCGTGATTGACGTCAGCCGCCCTCCCTACCTGGCCCGGGGCGACGGCCGCACGGACGATACAGAATCGATTCAGAAAGCATTAAATGATGCGATGGGACAGCGGCGGGTCGTCTATTTCCCCCGCGGAACCTACCTTGTTTCGCGGACGCTGCGATGGTCCAAACAGCACGCCACGGGAGTCGAGGCATGGGGCTTCAACTGGTTGCAGGGCGAGCACGCCGAATCCACTGTGATTCGTCTCGCCGATCGCGTCTGTACGGACCCCAAGCAGTCCATGGCGATCATGTGGTGCGGCGGATTCGGATCGGCGGACTGGTTTCATAACTACGTACAGGGCCTCACGTTTGACGCTGGCGCGGGGAATCCCGGAGCGATCGGCCTGCAGTTCTATTCGAATAACTCTGGGGCCGTACGCGACTGCCGATTTACGGCCCAACCGGAAAGCGGCAGCATTGGGCTGGACCTGGGCCACACCGACATGAACGGTCCACTGTTGGTTTCGAATTGCGAAGTCAAAGGTTTCTCTCGCGGCATCCGTACGGCCGGTGGGGTGAACAGCCAGACGTTCGAGAACGTTACGCTCGAAGGCCAGACTGACGTGGGTTTGGACAACGAAGGACAAACGATCAGCGTCCGCACTTTGTCATCGGTGAATCGCGTACCCTCTGTCCGGTCCTACGGGACGCTGTGCCTGATCGATTCCGAATTGCGGAACCCGGACCCTAAGTCGAGCTTGCCGGCTATCGTCAATTACAATCAGGGGCGCATCTTCGTGCGTGACGTCACCGCCATGGGTTACTCCCGATCGCTGATCGATGTCAAGTCGCCCGACTGGGCGTCGGCGGTAAACAACCCATCGTCGGACGCAGTCGTAAGTCTTGGCTCAACGATCGAGGAATACAGTTCTCATCCGGCGACCGTCGTATTCGGGCAGGTCGGCCAATCGCTTCGGCTGGCCGTGGCAACGCCTCCCGAAGTGGCCGTTGATTCACCGGACGACTGGGCGAACGTGGACAAGTTCGGAGCCGATCCGTCGGGCCAGCACGACTCGTCGGCCGCCATCCAATCGGCCATTGATTCTGGAGCCACGACGGTGTTTTTCCCGGGCAATTACGCCCTGGCCAGCACGGTCGTAATTCGTGGTAACGTGAGACGATTGGTAGGCATCGGCGGATGGATTGATTACGACGGCAGAACTCAGCCCGATTTCCGTATCGCCGATGGAACTTCCTCCAACGTCGTGATGGAACATCTGGCCAATGTCCACGGCGGCCTGGAAATCGATACTGCGCGCACTGTGGTGCTGAGAAGCATCGCAGACTGCGACCTGACTTTCACATCTCGCTCGGCCGGCGGAACGCTGTTCCTCGAAGACGTGGTAACGCATAGCCTGCGTCCCCAAAAGATGCGAGTGTGGGCCCGCCAGCTGAACGTCGAAAACGAAGGGACGCATATCCAGAATACTGGAGGCAATCTGTGGATCCTCGGACTCAAGACCGAGCGCGGTGGGACCCTGATCGAGACGTTGAACGGCGGCCAGACGGAAGTGCTGGGCGGCTTCAGCTACACCACCACGGCAGGGAAACTCGGGCCGATGTTCGTTAACGAAGACTCCTCCGTCTTCACTTTCTTCAATGAAGTCTGCTACAACAACGACCCGTTTGCCGTCTTGATTCGTGAACGCCGGGGGACTGAAGTCCGGGAAGTCCGCGCTGGCCATGGAAGTACGGCACCTTACGCCGGCACGGGAAAGTGACGCGAACCTTCAGCGGCCACTCAACTCGGCTTTGACCAGTTCTTCGGGCTTCTTCCAGCCGCCTCCGGTGTTGAATTGTTCCCAGGCCCATTTCAGCCAGTTCAGCAGGGCTGCGGCCAGCCATAGAGCCCAAAACAACATCAACAGCCGGTAATACCAGACGGAAATCGACACGACTTCGGGCCTGGGCAAGACACTCTCTACTCGCGGCTGAAACCACTGCAGTGAACTCCGAGTGGAACTGTTCCCGACGATGAACATCTCGGGATTCCCCAGCAGCCCCTCGCCGACGACGGCAACCAAGATCCCCAGCATCACGAACGTGTAGATCACCAACAGAACCTGAAGCAGATTGAACGACCAGGCGTGCGTCCGTTCCACATCCATCTTGCCGCGCCGCGACATGGCAAAGAACCATCCGACGACGATCAGGGCAGGGATGACGTGGATTTGAGTCAGGCCCAGGGCCAACAGGATCCATTGCCAGCGAGTGAGATGCGCACCGGGCACGACTCCCAGGACCCAGGCAGTGAGGAGCGAGAAGGCCAGGATGGCCCAGAATCGTACCGCCGGCCCCATCAATGGACCATGAGTCCACAGGATCCAACGGCTCTCCGGTACGGACACCACAGTCGTCACATTAGCACTCGGCTCGGGAAGCGTGACCGCGCCGACGCGGGCTGCCAAACGAAGCTTTTCAGCAGTCCGATACTCGACCTTAACCTCCTGTCGGCCGGGCTGGAGCGGCAACAGCAGTCCACGATCACTCTGACGCACGGGAACCGACTGGCCACCAACGGTCAGCGTGGAGATTTCCGCACCGGCGTCCATCTGTACCGGAAACTCGCCCCCCAAACTTGACTCCACTTCCATTGCCAGCTCGCTTGTTCGCTGCCGATCTCCCAAGGCGACTCGATGAATAACCGAATGGATGGTGACCGTATCGCCTGGCACTGCTTCGGGCCGAGTGAATTTCAACAACGTCGACTCGCCTGGCCAGGGATACCAGACAGGCCACAGCGCCTGCTGCTGAGTTTCAAAAATCGGCGCCAGACCTTCATGAGTTACATGCCAGATCGGCGAAGCGGCCAGCCGCCATCGTTCCACCCATTGGGCACCGACCGGCGATGTGAGCCGCAACTCAGATACCGGCTGCAGCTCACTGCGCCATTCCACGGTCGCTTCGTCCGCCGCCATCCGAACCTGCACCACCCCGTTCTCGGCCGTAACGTTGGAACTGAGGACACTCTCCCCATTGAGCAACGGGACCCGCAACTCGACCGCTCGATTCGATCCCGCTAACCGCGAAACCACGTTGCGGATCTGCCAGTTGATGCCGATTTCCAGGTGACGTTCGACGACGACCACTGGCTGAAAATCCTTGCGATCATAGGCGACTGACCCCGGCGCCAGCTGCTGTTGGCGGGTAAAGAAGACCTGGCCTTCCGGCGCACCGTTCGGCCCCACACCTGTCACTTGCCATTCGGGTGCCTGAATCTCGACGCGACGCGGCGGCAGCAGGTAAGTCCATTGCCATTCGGCGACGTCCGGCAACATGCCTTCCACCTGCACTCGATGGACCCCACCTGGCAACGAAATCCACAGATAACCTTCGTGACGGCAGATGGTCCCACCGGGCTGACCGTCGACTTGAATCTTCAGCGGCGACCAGGCTGGTAGCTTGCCAGGCAAAGGGACCGCCACCGGCACGGCCGTATGGACCTCAATCTCCATGCTGATTCGCGACTGCTCCAGCTTCAGCTGCACATTGCCAATCTCGGCAGCATTCGGAAACGCGTCCGACGGCTGCAACAGACGCGTTCGCAACTCTTCCAAAAGCGTCCCATCGGGGATCGACGTCTGGGCTTGGGCCGTTCCACCACACAAACAGAAAAGCGTCACCAGCAGCATCGCCACGGCCGACGAGGGGACCGCCTGGCGACGCAGCGGCCATACCTGACGGCCGCCGGCGATCAAAGCCAACAAGCTCAACAGCAACACGACACGCACCACAGTCAACACTCGGTGCATCTGCATGGATATCAGGAGCGGACGAATCGTTTCGTCCGACGACACAGGACCGTCCCAATAGAGGTTCACCTGATTCCACGACCAGTTCGGTCGAGCCGGCCCGGTCTGAATCCTGGCTTTCGGATCAAAGGCCATAATCTCGTCGACCATCTTGGACTTCAGATTCTGCTGGGCATTCCGCCGCAACGACTCTTCAGCGTTCATCGCGTTCTGTTCGATGGCCGAAGGGGCAAACACACCATCTGCCGAAGTTGACGCGTATTCTGATTGTCGAGCGGCTCGGATCCCTGGAAACCATGGCCACCAATCACCGCGTGGCTGAAAATTCGTCCCCGGAACTTCCAGTTGCGGAAAAAGTGCCGTCTGTACCTGCCGAGCCAAAAAGGGAATCAGCAGCACCACCAGCAACGCCAACGCGACAAACCGCCACGCGCGCAGCCAACGCATTCCGGGCTGCTTGGTCACCAACCGTAACAGGGCGACCGGCATCAGCAGGAAAAACCACGTTAAGCGAGGCGCACCGGGTTCGTGATAGGCCAGCCCGAACGCCAGGAAGGCCAGCACACCAGCCGGTACGCCCCAGATGCGCACCACCGCCAGCGCGAAGATCAACAACAGGAACAAGTCCAACAGCGACCAGGCTGTCAGCCAGTCGCCGTCGACCCGATCCGCGCCAAACAGCGCAAAGACTCGCCAACCCGGAGGTAATGTCAGCGTCACCTGCAGCGAATCGGCGCTCTCCGGCGACCATCCCGCCGGTGCCCGCCAGCCTGTCGCCGGCAACAGCGATTGACCTTCCACACGCCCCACCGCCTGGAGGTCGAGATTCCGCGAACGGACTTCGAAGCCCGCGACACCCGTCTGCGGGTTGGCAGTGATCAACTGCCCCTGACCGTTAATCCTCACCGCACCCAGCTGCTGACCTTCCGCCACGTCCAGCCGCCAGATTTGCTGCGCTGTCCCACGCACAAGATCGTCATACGTCCAGCCACGGCCATCTTCGTCCAACCAGAAACGCCGCCGGATCGTCAGCCCGGCCGGCTTCTTGTCCCCCATGCCACGCAGTTTTTCAACAATCCGAAACGGAGCACTATTGGTCCACTGAAAGACGGGCAGTGACCGCCAATCGTCCGGAAAGGTCGTCTGAGTCACGTCCACCGACGATACCCCCTCCAGCTCGGCAATCCGAAACGCCGGGTTCGATTTGAACCCGATCAGCTCGGTCGCCACCGGTGGCATCGCCCCCTCCCCAAACCGAATCTCACCCTCCGGAATCGTGCGGAATGCATGCAGGTCTACCGTCCATTTCCCGGCACGAACCTGAACCTTCATGCGGCCAGCTTCGTCAATCGCCACGGGTAACGGACTGTCGACCAACGACAACGTCCAATTCGCCGGCAAGATGCTCCCCAAATCCTCTTCGCGGCTCTTGCCCGATACGGTCAACTCGATCCGACTCCGCAACCAAACCGGAATGCCGTCCTCAATCACGCGATAAACCTGAACCCCCAAAAAATCCTTGTCGGTCACCTCGGCTCGCACTCGCTGCAACCACAGATCGCCCTGAGCATCCCAGTTGGGAAGCGGGACCGGCTTGCCGAGCAAACTTAGCGAAACTACCCCGATCTCCTGCGGAATCGCCACCTTCTCCGGCATCGTGTCCCAACGGAACTCGCCCACCACTTGATGCGTCCCGGCCACCAGCCGCACGTGAGGGACACCTTCCCGCTGAATCACCGCCAAAGGCTCGTTCGCCAACCGCACCCGCTGAGGCCAATTCGCCTCGCCGCCCGGAAGCGGAACCCACGTCTCGGCAAATGTCGTCACGTCGAGCTGCCAGGTAGCCTGCTGAGCGTCCGCGTTGACGGTCAAACGCGTCGGCCAGAAACAAATGTGCCGCTCAGCGTCATTGAACACCGTCGGGCAATTGCGGTGCTGGTCCCCCCACGTCACCCAATCCTGCCACGGCTTGAGCGGCTCAGGGATGGGCGGACCTTGAGCTACAGCCGCCGTGAGCATCCAGCTCAACCACCACACCGCCCAGCCAGCGCAATAGACTCGTCGCATCATTCCGCCCTCCTATGCTACGAGCATACTGGCCACCAGAGGGATCGGCAACGTCGTGGAAGAGGTGGAGAAGTACGCGGAGGCAGAGAACCAGGGATCCGGCCGCCGGCCAGCTCGCCTGGCCGGAGCCAAGGTCTGGATGAGCTAGACCGATTGCCCTGGATCATCTTTTTCTGAAGATTTTTTGGCGCGGAGGCAGGCGGGACGCCCACACCACAAGCGAGGCAGGCGGGACGCCTGCACCACAACGGAGGCAGGCGGGACGCCTGCACCACAATGGGAGGAGAGGGAGGGGAGTTTCAGTCGGCCTTTTCCAGGAACTTGCGTACTTGTTCCAGCTCCTGACGCTTGGCTTCGTCGACTTCAGGGTAGGTCAGTTTGAGTGAGCGAAGCGTGTCAATCACGGCCGCCGCCACGACGATCCGAGTGAACCACTTGTTATCGGCCGGCACCACGTACCACGGCGCGTCCTTCGTCGCCGTCTGCTGAATCATCTCTTCATAAGCATCCATGTAGTCCCGCCAATGCTGACGTTCCTGAGCATCAGCGGTGGAGAACTTCCAGTTCTTTTCGGGCTCATCCAAACGACTCAAAAACCGCTTCAGCTGTTCTTTACGCGAGACGTGCAGAAAGAACTTGCGGACCACTACGCCGTTGCGAGTCAGGTACTTTTCGAAATTTCGAATATCCTCAAATCGTTCGTCCCAGATCCGTTTGGTGACAAGCGATTCAGGGAGCTTCTGCTTTTCCAACAGTTCGGGATGAACCCGCACGACCAGCGTCTCTTCATAGTACGATCGATTGAAAATGCCAATCCGTCCCCGCTCGGGAAGACATTTCATGCAGCGCCACATGTAGTCGTGGTCAAGATCCTCGCTGGTCGGCGCCTTGAAGCTGAATACCTGACAGCCTTGCGGATTGACGCCCGACATGACGTGTTTGATGGCGCCGTCTTTACCAGCGGCATCCATCGCCTGGAAGATACACAAAACCGACCAGCGGTCCTGCGCGTAGAGCATATCCTGCATTTCGGCCAGGGCCTCAATACCCTCCGCCAGAGCCTCCTTGGCTTGAGGACGCTGTTCCTCCTTCAACCAGGCTGTATCTCCCGGATCGATATCCTTGAGCTTGAACTTCTTGCCGTCCGTGATGCAGTAGTGGTCGGCCAGTTTGTGAGCACGTTCCAACAGTTCATCCATCTTCATGAGTCGATTCACCTTGAAGCTCGCGGCATCACAGGGCCCAATTCCGAAAAACTCCCGCACTGAGATCATTATGGACGAGCCGGCCCCGACCGAACACTGGGCCTCCCCGGGCACCGTCCCGGCGGTGGGAAACCGATAGTCGCTGTGTTACACTCGCTCCCGCCGGTCAGTTGTTACTACCGATCCTCATTCCCGTCACGCCCCGGCAACGGCCCGATGACCGATTCCGACTCACCAACCCAGCGGCCCTATGTCCAAATCGCCCTCAGCTGGTGCTGGTTCTTCCTTCTGCTGTTGTCGTATTACTGCCTGAAACCCCTCCGAGACGGGCTGGCTTCCGAAATGGCTGGTCGGCTGGGTGATCTCTACCTGGTCACCTTCATCTCGACCATTATCTCGGTGAGCCTCTACTCCAAGTTAGTGGCCGTGGTGTCCCGACGGACGTTCGTCGCCGCGGTGTACCAGTTTTTTGCCGTTTGCCTGGTCGGCTTCGGCCTGTTGTTCAGTTCGTCCCATCGTGAATCGCTACTGGTCGTATCGGCGTTCTTCGTTTGGGTCAGTGTCTTCAATCTGTTCGTGGTGACGGTCTTCTGGAGCGTCATGGCTGACCTGTTTCATCCCGAGCAGGGAAAGATGTGGTTTGGCATGATCGCGGCGGCCGGCAGCGTAGGCTCGGTTTGCGGATCGGCGATTGCCCTGCGTCTGTCGCAATGGACCAACACGACCGGGCTGATCGTCGCGTCACTGGTGGCGTTGGAACTGGCCTCGCTGATCAGCATCATCCTGCTGTCGCTGCGCCGTCCGCAAACCGGCGAAACTGCACCCGCAGACTCAAGTAGTCCCCTTCAGCCGGCTGACGATCTTCAGCGGAACAGGCCCGCTGAGGAGAGCGGTACGGGGGGCACAGTGTGGGCCGGATTTACGCACGTGCTGCAGTCACCTTACCTGCTGGCCATATGCCTGTTTGTTTCGGCCGGCAAGTTCGCAGCGACGTTTGTCTACAACAACTTACAGGTCTCACTTCTCGATCAGATGCCGGCAGCCAGTGAACGGACTGCCCTGTTCTCACGGATCAATCTCTACTCGCAGTCGGGAAGCCTGCTTGTGCAGGCGTTGATCGTGGGCTGGATCATGAAGCGCCTGGGAGTCGGCGCGGCACTGCTGGTTCCGGCCACGCTGACCTTTGTCCTCTTCGTCTGGCTGTGGCACGACCCCAGCCTTCGCACGCTGATCGCCGGCCAGGTTGGACAACAGATATTGGCCTACGGGTTGCTCGTCCCCGCTCAGCACGTACTGTTCACCGTCGTCTCGCGCGAGGACAAATACAAATCGAAGGCCTTCACGGAAACCGTCGTCTTCCGGGGGAGCGACGTGGCGGCGGGCAAAGCATGCGACTGGATGGTCAGTACGGGGACGCCGCTCGCCTTCCTGGCTGCCGCCATGCTCCCCTTGATCACAGCCTGGATGGCTATCGCCGGATGGCTGGGCTTGGCCTATCGCAGCCAAGCCGAATTGCACGCCACGAACGAATCGGCGAAACCGGCCACTACTCTCCCATAACGAACGACAGCTCTTGACGCTGGCCGTCCCGCAAGACGGTCAGCGTGAGCTTGTCGCCCGGAACGCGATTGTCCAGCGTAGCGGCAATCAGATCGGTCTCGCGAACCGCGTTCGTCTGGCCATCGAAGGCCACTACCACGTCCCCATCGTGGACTCCAGCTCGATAGGCCAGATCGTGCGGCGCGTACTTGCCCGCATGCTCCACTTTCAGCGCCAGCTGATCTTCCGTCAGCCCCGTCGCTTCACGCTGTTTGGCGGTGAGCGGTATCAGGTACAATCCGCCGAGTGCTCGGCGCCGCAGCTCCCAAGTGCTCGCCCGCCACGAAATATCGTCGCGACGACGCCACTGAGCGGGAAGCTCCAGCTGCAGGTCCACCGTCTTCCCATCGCGTTCCAATTCCATGGGTATCTTCCCGCCGGAAGCCGGTGTCTGATGCAGCACCCACTGAATGTCGGCAATCGACAACAACGGCTGACCGGCCATGCGATTGATCCGGTCGCCCTGCCGAATCCCAGCCCGTTCGGCGTCGCTCCCCGGCATGACTTCCGTCACCACGGCTCGTTCAGCCGGGTTCATGACCAGCCCCACCGTCTTGGGATGCGGGAACGGAAAGAGTTGTTCGTCGGTCAATCGCCCTTGGCGCGAGAGGGCCAAGCCGCGCTGCGCGTCGCCGATTTGGTGGCAATGAATACAGCTGGGGACGACCTTCCCTTGCCAGTCAAGTTGATCGGTGTACTTCCCCTGATGAGCGGGGAGTTTTTCGGGCCGATCGAATTCCGGCTGCGAACCCCGCTTGGCCGCCAAAGCGTCCCGGTGCTCGGCAACCTTACCGTGCAGCTCCAATGCGCCCCGCATGGCCTCCGCCATCCCTTCCACCGACACATCGCCAATCCATTCGGAATGATGCGATCGAGTGCCGAACCGCCCGTAGATCGTTCCGTCGGCATTGAGCAGAAACATGGCCCAAGACTGGTCGGTATCAAACTGGAAGATCGACAGATCCAAGCCATTGGTCGCGACGACCCGCGCTCGCACAAATTGTTCCAGCAATGGCTTGAGCTGCGGATCCGTATCGATCAGCTCGTCGTCCAGCTTCACGCATTCCTCGCACGGAATGCACCGCAGCACTACGACCAACGGCTTTCCCGTCTCCTTGGCCTCTGCCCAGGCGCGCGGCAGATCGTTGTAGATCCAGTATCCGGTCGATTCGACCGTCTGACGGTCCCGCCGCACCTTTTCTTCGCGAGTCGGCGCCTGAGCGGTGACGACGGAGGCCGTCAGCAACCAGCAGCAGACGGCCCACCACCGAACGGATCCCAGGGACGCCTTGCTGCTATCGAATGCCATGACGGCTCTCCGATCTGAGTTCAAGCAATATGTTTTCTGGGGATCAATCCTGTCCCGCTCCGAATCCTCCCCAGCCGACGATTTACCGGCCCTTGATATCGATCACCGCGACAGGCGGATCGCGATCGACAGGAGAGAGTTCGACGCCGATCTCTGAGTTCGCTCCGTACTTGTCGGGAATCTTGGTCGAGGGATGTGAGATTTCGACTTTGTAGAGCCCAAATTGGACTCCCATGCCGACCTGATTGGGATCCGTGGCAGTCGCCGGATCGATCCCCATCTCAGCCCGCCCCGATACGTCGGTCACTCCCACCGCCGGCAGAATCATCCCCTCGAGAAACGCGTCGGGGACAAATCGGACATTCGCGTCGGGTAGCGGACGGCCACCGATCGAGACCTGGCAGGCGTACGACATCAGCCCGACCTGACTGTCCATGAACCGCTGCAGTCGCTGCTCCAGCTCCTGCTGGTCAATCTTGTTGTCCTTGTTCAGATCATAACGAGGAAAGGCCTTCGTCAGGCCCGGCGCCTTCTCGAGTTCCTTCTTGGTCAACCCGCCATCCTTGTCGGCATCGTACAGCTCCAGCGCCTTGGCGGCAGCCGACGACGGAGTCACCGCAGGAGGCTCCAGCTTGACCACCTTGGAACTGCAGCCGGCAATCAGCACCACCGCGAAGCTACCGACGAAACCAACAAGCCACGATCGACTGGTTATCATTTTTGATCGATTCCGGGGAATACCTATCCAAGAAATACCTGTCCGAGAAATACTTGCCAAGAAAAAAGGGACGTGGCTGTTTCCCATAGTCACAACCACGTCCCCGTTTTTACCTACCGGTCAACAACTCTCCCAGCTGTCCTGACCGCAATTTTTCAGCCCGATCAGGGCCGGCTGCCAGCGGAAGATCCGCCTCACGATCTAGTTACTCACCACCGCTCCATCCCGACGATTGGCATGGGCTTTGTGAGCCAGCAGGCTGATGTCGAAATTCATCGAATCGACGTGACCGTCGCAGAAGACCGCGTTCCAGACCGTATCGTGAGCACTACCCCAACGCATGGTGTCCTGGAAGTTGACGCGATCCTTGAGCGGCAGTGCCGCCGCGTTGCGGAAATTGTCATTATTGAAACCCGAACACCAAGTCTCGTTGTCGGCCGGGTCACCACCCGTCGCATAATGAGTGACGTTCAAGTACTTCTCGCCAACCAGATACGTCTTCGAAGTGCCGTCCGGAATCTGCCCGATCTTGATCATGCTGCGGCGATAACAGACGCCCGTGTAAATTTTCAGATTACCCCAGCCGAATGTCTTCGCACCCGACAGGCTCCCCGGTCCACCGTCAATCTCATTGTTCGCCGCGTCACCGCAATTGATGCCGTAGTCCAGACGACCGGCCACCGGCGAAGGCGAAGCGTTCAAACCGACGAAGTTGGCCGTCCACGAGGCCGGATAGGGCCGAGATTCACGGCGCGACGGACAGTTGATGATGGTGATCGGCTGCGACACAACCGCCGCCGCTCCATCCTTCTGCTGCTTGGTAATCGTCTCCGGCTGACCGTCCTTCGGAGCGTTGAAGAAGGCAACTTCTTCGATGTAGGGGAGCATCGCGTACACCCAACCAGCCGGCTGCTGATCGTCAAAACCACGATCCGGGTCACCGACCCAGTCCCAGCCCCAACCACCCGTCGGCAGATAGCCCATCGCCGCTTCGTGGTTGATCGCGCCCAACCCCATCTGCTTGAGGTTATTGATGCACTGGGTGCGCCGAGCAGCCTCCCGTGCCGCCTGGACTGCAGGCAGTAACAACAACACCAGGATGGCTATGATGGCAATCACCACCAATAGCTCAACCAACGTGAACCCCTTTGAGCGAGTTGACATCTCCCAAACCCCTTACGTGACCCAAGACCACCTCGGTCGGCATTCCGATCGAAATGGTTGGACACTACGAAAAAATGACAAGAAATATGAAGAAACAGACACGCTCTGCTTATACCCGAAAGTAGGGCCCGAGTCAATCTTTTTCACGGACACCACCCCCTCACCGCCCCCGCCCAAACCGTTGTGGCTCAACTGGATCGGCCAGTGTCTTGAGGCGGCGGTCAGGGCCCCTCGGCCTTCCCGCCGGCATCGCCCCGCCCGAACTGGCTCCAGAAGAGCCGATGGTAGGCGTTCTCCGCCGGCCCCACCGCATCCTCGTTCACCAGCTGCGGCTGGACGTCGTCCCACCAGGTATCCATCCGGCTGGCCAAATCCCGCACGACCTCGGGATGCTCGGCCGCCACGTCATGCTGCTCGCCATAGTCGGCTGACACGTCAAACAGCTCCCAGCGCGGTTCCCGCCCCCCGTCGGCGCTGACCAAGTGCCAGCGGGCCGTCCGGACGCTGCATTGCGCGTACCGGTATTCGGGCCGGTCGGCCCCCGACGGCCAGCGTCCGACATGAGTGAACAGCGTGCGATCCGGCCAGGCTCCCTGGGGATCGGAAAGCAGGCCCGCCAGACTGCGCCCTTCCACCTGCTCCGCCAGTCGGTCGTCCATCCGCACTCCAGCCAGCTCGGCCAGGGTCGGGAAGAGATCGATGTGAGCCGCCAAGGCTCGGCAGTCGGCCCCGCGGAGCGTCCCCGGCCAAAACCAGAAACTGCTGGCCCGAGTCCCACCGAGCCAGGCCGTCCCCTTCTGACCTCGCATCCGAGCATTGTATACGGGTACTCCAGCCGTCCCTCCATTGTCATTCATGAAGATGACCAGCGTCTGGTGGTCGATGCCCCAGTCCTTGAGCCGATCGATCAGTCGCCCGACGTTCTGGTCGATGTTGTGAATCATGCCGAAGTACTGAGCGATCTCGGGCGACGGCGCGGTCTCCCGATAGAGTTCAAAATCCTGTGGCCGGGCGATGTAGGGGCTGTGCGGCGCATTGGTGGCGATCCAGCAAAAAAACGGCTCACTCGACTGCCGACGCTCATCCATCCACGCGGTTGCTCGCTCAAAGAATACGTCCGTGCAATAACCTCGCGTCTTCTCGAATTGGCCGTTATGCAGAATGTAAGGATCCGTATAACGATTCCCAGGCGCGTCGCCACACGATCCCTCATACGACTGACCAATCCCGCCCGCTCCGTGAATGAACGTCTCTTGAAACCCGCGTCGCCCCGGCTGGTACTCGGCCTCGTCCCCCAAGTGCCATTTGCCGAAAATGCCCGTCGCATAGCCGGCTCCGGAGAGCACCTCCGCCACTGTCGTCGCCTGCAGCGTCAATCGTTCGCGCTCGAGCACCGTGTGCGTTATCCCGTTGCGGAACTCGTGGCGGCCCGTCATCAGAGCACTGCGAGTCGGAGCACACGTCGGACTGACATGAAAATCGGTGAACCGCAGACTCAGCGAACGCATGCGAT
The DNA here is from genome assembly GCA_046349895.1 of Pirellulales bacterium. Taxonomy (GTDB): domain Bacteria; phylum Planctomycetota; class Planctomycetia; order Pirellulales; family Pirellulaceae; genus JAXMBJ01. The sequence continues at coordinate 1,670,098 of JAXMBJ010000006.1, forward strand.
CCAGCTGCGGTGTCTTGAGCAAGGGGTTGCCATGGGCGCTGATGTCGCCATATCCCTGGTCGTCGGTCAGGATCACGATGATGTTCGGTCGCCGCCCAGCCAGCTTGGACTCGGCCGAAAACGCCCGGCCGACGCTCGCGCACCCAATCAGCCCCGTCACACACCAGAGAACCACCATCATTCGATTCGGCATCAGAGTTGTTCCTGAATGAGGATCCAGCAAGATCCGAACTAGGTGCCCGCGACCAGCAGGGCTCGCCGCCCGAGCTCCTTCAAAGCTGCGTCGATCAGGCCCGCAGCCCGCATCCGGACCGATGGGCTCGCCATTCCTTGGGAACGACGCCGAGAATGAGCCAGTTCCTTCCCTTCGGGCAATGAGTCGGCATTGGCCAGAAACCAGTCGACGAGTGCCGCACGATCCCGAGTCCCATCCAGCAGCGGGATCAGGCGACACGGCAAGTTGTCCTCCACCCGCACGTCGTAATGACGCAGGTTGGTGATCGTTTCGCGACGAGTGATCTGCCAACGAGCCAGAGGACTCGCCACCGGATACGTGCCCGGTTCCAGCTCGAACTGCGACGGCAGCACGTGCAGTTCGACCAAGTTGGCGGAGTAGGCCCGCAGCATGGCTTGGCTCAACATCGCCCGCTGCCCGTCTGCGTCGAGCGGCTCGGGACCAGACGATTCGGTGCGCCGCTGCATGGCCTCACGCAGCAGCCGATCAAAGGGAATGGCCCGCGGCCAGGTCTCTCCCAACAACGCAAACGCCGATCGCAGCAGGGGCTGATCCGTCTGCATCGTCGCTCCACCTGGACCCTGAAACGTCACCGCCGCCTGGCCATCCCGAGTAACACTCACCGCTCCCTCCCGCAGAGCGCCGGCGACCGACAACTCGGCCACCCGGGACGCGGCTCCCTGGCGATCCAGCTGAACCGAGTCACGACAGAGCAGCGTCTGTCGGAACCGCCGCCCCTTGATGAAATCCAGATACTGCTCAAAGGCCACAACGTCGTCCGCCAGTTGACTCAGAGTCTGAACCACTTCGGGAGACATTCCGGCCGTCTGAGTTTCGAAGTATTGAGCCTCGGACAGATACTGCAGACCGAACTGTCGAGCATGGGCTTCGAACTGGTGGAAATAGACCGGCTGATTCAATTCGGCCAGATCATCGTGAAAGAGGGAACTGTCCCGATAGCCGGCTATTAGTTCCGCTTCATGCCGAATTGATGCCCCATACGCATGCTTGTCACTGACCGCCGTGGACAGAAAACGGGCCAGCTGCCGAGCCTGCTCAAGCTTCTCGCTGATCCCCTCGACCTCCGCGACGTGGTACCGCATCATCTCGTCCAGCATCTGCCGTTGATGACAGCCGGGCCACGTGTTGTAACTGATGTAGGCAACCCCTTGCGGGCTCAAGACTCGCCGGCAGACGTCCAGCAAACGATCGCGCACCGCGGGCGGAACCCACGAGTAGAATCCGTGGGCGATCACACAGTCGAATTCCTGGGACCGGATATCGAAGTCCATCAAATCGCATTGCTCGAGCCGGATATTGGTCAGCCCGAGCTCGGCGATCGCACTGCGCCCCACTTCAATCCCGGCTGCCGCCAGATCCATCCCGACCAGCTGCGCTCCGGGAATTCCAGCGGCGACTCCAATCAGGTGAGTCCCATCGCCGCAGCCGATCTCCAGAACTCGCATCGTCTCGATCGGAGCAGGTGCCATGCCCATCAATCGAGCCAGCGTCGACAATCGATTGGGATGGGCCTGGGCGAGCGGAAAGCCCGGATACCCGAGTCGTTCGTAGGGATCGATTGTGTTCACCGGCATGCGAGTCCCTCGACACTAAAGGTTATCATTACGGCTTGGCCATCTGCTCGAACTTCACCTGCTCGATGCGCCCGGTAAACGGAAACTTACCGCGATCCCGATAGCTCGGATCCACGGACGTAATCGAATCCCGGCCAATCTCGAAAGGTTCGAGCCCGTGGCGGAAATTCGACCGTTTGATATGACCTTCGCCGGCGGGCTGGTCATTCACGAACAACTTCAAGGTTCCGCTCCCTTCCGGAGTGCCATCGGGGATGAATTGCGTCGACAGAGTGACCTCGCCCTCGGGCAACGCCACTGTCCCGGGAATGGTCACATCGGCCACATCGAAGTAGGTGTAGCGAAAATGGGGCCGACCATCGCGGACATAAACGGACCAGCCGGCGGAAAAGGCTCCCACGCACGCCACCACTCCTTCAGCGCCACCGGCGGGAATTGACAACTTGGCCGTCATCCGATGAGGCCTGGGGAAAGTCTGGGGGCCGATCGGTTCGGGGAGCCAGACTTGATTGCCGAAATAGGTCCACTCGGTCGGCGGCGCTCCGGCCGACCGCAGACGTGGATCAAATCGCTCGGAAAATCGAGGGTCGAGCGGAAACACATCGTACTTGCGAGCTTCTTCCAGGAACTTTTCCTGGAGCTCTCGCAGCTTGTCGGGATTCTTAGCCGCCAGATCGTCGGCCTGACTGAAGTCCTGATCGACGTGATACAGCTCCCAGGGCGCTGTCACAAAATCATCGCCACGACCGGCCGTCAACCACGGCAGACCGTAACGGCTGCACGCCATCCAGCCGTCATGATAAATGGCCCGGTTCGTCGCCAGTTCAAAATACTGCGTCGGACGGCGGCCAGGAGCCGCACCGTCGTCGAACGAATAACGCATCGAAACGCCTTCGATCGGTTTCTGCTCGATACCATTCACGGCTTTCGGTTCTGGAAGTTGACACGCGTCGAGGATAGTCGGCACGACGTCAATCACGTGATGGAATTGAGTGCGGATCTCGCCTTTGGATTTAATCCCCCGCGGCCAGTGTACGACCATCGGATTGCGAGTACCGCCGAAGTGGCTCGCCACCTGCTTGGTCCACTGAAACGGGGCGTTCATCGCCCAGGCCCAACCGACCGGCACGTGCGGCTCACTGTCAGGACCGCCAATCTCGTCGATGCGATTGATGGTGCTCTGCAATCCCAGCTGCAGGCCCATCAGGCTGGCAATCTCGCTGAACGTACCCTCCAGCCCACCTTCAGCACTGGCTCCATTGTCGCCGACGATGTACATGACCAGCGTATTATCCAACTCACCGGCCGCTTCGAGGCTCTCCAGCAATCGGCCAACTTCAGCATCGGTATAGTCCATGTAGCCGGCGTAGTTCTCCATCAACCGGGTGTAGACTCGCTTTTCATCCGCCGACCGACTGTCCCAAGACGGAACCGATTCAGGCCGCGGTGTCAACTTCGTGCCCGCCGGGATGACTCCCATTTCTAACTGTCGAGCATGCGTCAGTTCACGCTGTTTATCCCAGCCCTGATCAAACTTGCCGCGATACTTCTCCCGATATTCAGGCGGAGCGTGATGAGGAGCATGGACGCCCGAAGTGCTGAAGTACACAAACCACGGTTTGTCGCGATTAGCCGCCCGGACATTGCGAGTCCAAGCGATCGCTTCGTCCGTCATGTCGGCTGTGAAATGGTATCCCTGCTCGGGCAACTTTGGCTGAGGCACCCAGGTCGTGTTGCGGTAGATGACCGGGTAATACTGATGCGTCTCACCCTGATTGAATCCGTAGAAGTACTCGAAACCTAAACCGGTCGGCCAGCGATCGAATGGACCGGCAGGACTGATGTCGGGTTCCGGCGTGTTGTGCCACTTGCCAAACATGGCCGTCGCATAACCGTGATCTCGCAATACCTCGGAGACCAGAGCCGTGCTGCGCGGAATGATTCCCGTATAGCCAGGATATCCGGTCCCCATTTCGATGATCACCCCGGTGCCACAGCTGTGATGGTTCCGGCCAGTCAGCAGCGCTCCACGTGTCGGACTGCACAACGCCGTCGTGTGGAATCGTGTGTAGCGCAGCCCGTTTCGAGCCAGTCGTTCCAGATGGGGCGTCTCCACCGGACCGCCAAACGTCGAGCACATGCCGAAGCCGACGTCATCCAGCAGGATCAGCAACACGTTAGGACTCCCCGCCGGCGCCTTCACGGGTGGCGGAAAGTTCGGCGTTGAATCTTTGTAAGTCTCGCCGATCTTGCCCCGAAACGGTGGATCGGGATGAGGCAGCTCGTCACCTGCCTGCCTCCCCTGCCCTACCGTCGATGGCTGGCCGGCCGTGCGGACCTGTGCCGCTGGACGTACCACCCCTGACGCTCGCTCTTGTGCTTCCGTCCCGCGAGACGTCAGGAGAAACAATCCGCCCAGACACAGGCCAACGGCCCACGCCGCACCTACTAACGAACGCCGGTTTGACTGCATATCATTTCACCTCTATTAGGGCGCTATAGCTCTCACTCCCACCGGTGACCAGTATACTCGCCCCATCATTGCCGAACAGCACGGCGAGCAGATACGGACTTTCCCACCGTCGAGCCGATCGAACCCGGTACTGCACTGTATTTGCCGGTTGGCTGGAAACGGCCTCCCCCGCCCCGCAGCTGGTCGTGGATATCGCTGGCAAACAATACCGGGGAGCCATTGAGCACGCCGCACATGACCATCACGACTGAATCGGCACCACTGAATCGGCACCACTGAATCGGCACCACTGAATCGGCTGCCGACATTGACAACGGCGAGGTGGAGAATGTATCAATTGGGCTGATTTGTTGCTCAACTCAGCGGAATCGGACTTAAGATGCTCAAGCCGGAACGTCTGGCGGCCTTCAGCGATGGCGTGATCGCGATTGCCATCACCCTCTTGGTACTCGGCCTGGAGGTTCCCTCGGTCCATGAGGTTCCCGAGCAGGAACTGACGCATTACCTGCGAACCTCGTTTCACGCGGTCGCGGGGTACGTCAGCAGTTTTGTTCTGGTGGGAACCTATTGGCTGCAGCATTACGTGATTTTCCACTACATCACACGCGTCGATCGCACCTTCGTCGTGCTCAACGGCCTCTTCCTGCTCTGCGTCTCCTTCGTCCCCTTCCCGACCGGACTTCAGGCAGTTTATCGCGATGATGAGCTGGCCATCGTCCTGTACGGAGTGACTCAGGCCGTCTGCGGCATCTGCTTGATGGCCTTGTGGACCTACGCGACCAGCAAGCGGCGACTGGTCAGCCCTGAGACTTCCGACGACGCCGTCCGGCAGATGTGGGTCCGCATGGCCATGACCCCCGTCATCAGCTTCGTCGCTATCGCCGTGTCGGTGATCAGTATTGACCTGAGCCGGCTGGTCTTTGCAGCCATTCCGATCACTTACTTTTCACAGAAGATCGCCGACGGACCGTGGAACTCAAAAAACGACTCAGCGTCCGCTGAAGCTTGAGACCGCCACCAGCCAGTCTCCTGGACGCCTACCGACGACTGGCTCACTTCGTTCGTCGATCGACCGTCACCCGTCCCTGGTTTCGCCAGACAACGATCGCACCGTCGGCCGACGCCTCCCATTGCTCGGCAAGCTGCGCCAGATCGGCCACGGTATGCCCACCGATCTCGAGCACCACGTCCATCGACTGCAGCCCCCGCTCGGCCGCTGGACTCGAAGCGGGGACCTTGGTCAACAGCACTCCGCGATGATCGGCGCCGAGCCCCGTAGCCGAATGTTCGCCAGGAGTCTCCAGATTCTTCGCGGTCGCCCCTAACCACTGAGCACTCCCCGGCAACCGATAGTCGCGTCCCCAGCCGCCGCTCCGCACTCGGGCGGCGGCCAGCGAGCCCGGCAGGACCGGTGTCCGGGCGATGGCCCGCAACCGCGGACTGCGGACGCCGAACTCGTCCATCGGAAACGATTGAAACCCCGTGCGGCGTGCCGGCGAATCTTCGGAAATCCGGTAATCGCCCGCCAGCGGATCGATAAATCGGGCGTCCCCGCGCCATGAATGCTGATCGTTCGCCCCCTCACCGCGGAGGCCCGACGCTGGCTCGACGTCCACCATCCCTGGCATGTGCACGAAGTTGTAGTCGAAGTGCTGAGCAAAATCAGCGACATTCATGCCGGCCGGGGCGTAACTGTCCACCCAGACGATGTTCTGCTGGAACCAGGAATCGCAGTTCGCATACCAGACGTGCGGACAAAACGTGTAATCGACCAGGATATTGTTCCACACTCGCCGACGATAACCCTCGCGCAGCTTGATGCCGCCGGCCAGACAGAGATTGTTGTAGAGCAGATAGTTCGATGAGCCGTCATCGAGATCAATATCCCACCCGTGGTCGCAACGCCAGCGATTGTTCCGCAGAACGTTCGGCTCGCGGCACTCCCAGAGCGGCATGTCCGGATACTGCTTGACCCAAGACTCGGTCACCGTCCTATCTGGATGCCAGAACCGGTCCCGGCCCCATGAATTGAACGACCCGTGATCGCCCGTCTCCAGCACGGTGTCGAAGATGTCGTTCCCCTCCACCAGATTTCCGCCAAAAGCGCCGTCGCAAATATTAATGCCCGCTCGAGGAACCTCATAAATGCTGTTGTGTCTGAGCACGATTCTTGCGGCCATGCAGAGATTAATGCCCGCCGTTTGCTTTTCGACTCGGCCGACCCGACAGATCAGGTTGTCTTCTACCAGGCAATCGACCGGATAGTTGTCGTCGCGGGGACCCGGCGTCCGGTCCATCGACTCAAGATCTTGCGTCTGGTGGTACTCAAACAATGGCGATCGAAGCGATTCCGGCCGGCCGACGAAACTGATACCGCTCGCCCCGACACTCTCGATTCGATTCCCCGTGATCCGCAGTCGCCGGTTTCTCCCGTCAACAAAAATCGCGTTCCCCCCGACCTGATCGAACCAGCAGTCGACCACACCACAATCAGCCGAATCGGCAAACCGGACAGCTCCACCTCGGTACGTAGTCCAGTCGCTGCGCAGCAACGGCTCGCGGTTCTCCATGAACGTACGCGCGGCATGAATGAGCTTCAGCCCTTTCAGTTCGAGGTGGCTGGCGCCGACGAAATCAAACAGCGTCTTCAGCCGGACCGATTCGATCACAGCATCTTTCAACTCCACCGATTCGGGTGGCTGGTAATACAACATGCTTTGCGTGGCATCGAAATACCATTCATGCGGAACGTCAAGCTCTTCGCGGATGTGTTCGACAAATCGTCGCTCAGCGTGCATCCCCATCTGCCGATTGTTCTGCCAGCCACCTTCGTACTGCAGGTTCTGGCTGGCGTCCTTGCCGGTAATCAGATAATGGAAATCGCCCCACTCGGCACTATGCATCGCGTGGATAAAACCTCCCGCAGGGGACTTCCAGCGACCGACGCGGTCGGCTGACAGGGCGTCGGTGGCCACGCCACCGTAGTACTGCGCGGCCGGATCGAAATTCGGGTACCTGGCCATCCGCTGCAACTCGCCGTTGACAAACAGTTGATCGATCACTGTTCCGGTCGGCACCTCGGCTCGCCAGACTCCCGAGCCAATCTCACGCCAAGTCAACTGCAGCCGTTGGCCGCCACTGATCACTGCCTGCTCACCCGCCCAGCTGGACCACACGACCGGCCCGCCTTCTCGCCCCGAATCCGCGGCGCCGAACAGAATCGGTTCGGTCAGGTAATAAGTACCTGACCGCAGATAGACCGTGATCGGCTCAAGTTTCGCATCACGCGACTGCAGGCGTCGCACGGCCTGTTGCGCCGCCGCCAGAGTTCGCAGGGGACGTTCGAGCGTCCCGTCGTGCTGATCGTCGCCGTCGGGAGCCACCACCACGGTCGCCGGAGAATCGCCCCGAGCGACAGTCGGCAGACCGACGAACAGGCAAAACCCCATCCAGACATAGCATGCGATCGCGCAATTGCTTAGCCGGAAAGCGGGCAAGTTTACGAGCCCATCGTTCATGCCATGTCTCCTGTCATCAGGGCGAACCAAGTCCGATTCAATCGAGGTATCGCCAGCGGAGCAGCCCCTCACAGGGATCACCGGCCCGGCAACGTTCGAAAGTCGACCACCAGCGGCAAGTGGTCGGAAGCCCGGCGAGCCACCTGCGTCTGGCAGACAAAGGAGTGTTCGGCACGCACAGGCCCCCGATAGAATAACCGATCGAGTGGTCGGAGCGGCATCACGGCGGGGAAGGTGCGAAAATTCCCGGCAGCCGACTCGAACCGTACCGGCTCCAAAATCTGTCGGCCAAGATTCCCCCAGACATCGTTGAAATCGCCTCCCAAGATGACCGTGGCATAGTGCGAATCGGCGCCGAGCGACGGGCAGCCAAGGAGGCGCCGGAGCTGCATGCGGCGTTCGTACCCCGCCAGGCCCAGATGGAGATTGTAGACTAACACGTCGTGAGCTGGCTGGTCGGCCCGGGGCCGGACCACCACCGCCAAACCGCGACGCCGCTTCTTGAAGGGGACGGTCAATTCCAGGTCCCAGGTGTGCTCAACGCGATAGCGGCTGAGTACTGCGTTTCCATATCCGCCCGAGGTCAGATGGACATTCATCTGAAAGGCGTAATGGGGGAAGTCGAGCAATTCGGCCAGACGATGCGCCTGGTCATGCCGGCCAGATCGCGGTACATCCCGATCGACTTCCTGCAGCAATACGATATCCGGTTCGCAGTGAGCAATCGTCTCCGCCACTCGCTCCAGCTGATATCGGCGATCGACACCTCCAATTCCCTTGTGGATATTGTACGTCATCACACGAAATCGCATGGTCCGTTACCGCGCCGTTCTGGCCAGCTGCTCTTGACTCTACAGAAGTGGACTCATCAACCGCAACGTGTTTTCAATCACTCGCTCGTGAAACGACCGCTGACGCCAGACTTCACCGATCAGACGAACCGAGTTTCGCATGTATTGAGTCTGCAGCTGATAAAGCTGCGCGGCGAAGTCAGGATCGTAAATGAACAGAGCGACTTCATAGTTCAGCCATAGGCTGCGCATGTCCATGTTGACCGTGCCGAACATGGAAATGGAATGGTCGGCTACGATCGATTTGGTATGAAGCAGCCCTCCCTTGAACAGATAGATCTCAACTCCTTCATTCAACAGATCGTCGTAGTACGAGCGGCTGGCGTAGCGAGTGAGGACCGAGTCGACTTTCTCCGGCAGGATCAACTGGACTTTCACTCCGCGTCCCGCCGCCAGCCTCAACGCTCGCAACAACGAATCGTCGGGGACCAGATAGGGCGTGGTGATGGTCAACTGAAAGTCAGCGGCATTCACCGCCTCAATCACCATCTGCAACAGTCCATCGTCCGTCTCACCGGGCCCGGACGGGAAGACCTGAACGTCGGCCGTGCCACCGGAGGCCGTCAGCTTCAGCCCGGCGTCGCGCACCAGCTGTTCGAGCGAATCGGATGTCTCGAGGAGCCAGTCGCCGACGAAGGTCGCCGCCAGCAATCCCACGGCCGCTCCTTCAACTCGCACCATGGCATCGACCCACTCGCCGACCCCCGCCTCCTGCTTGAAGTACTTCGGATCGACCAGATTCATGCTCCCCGTCCAGGCGACGTCACCGTCGATCACGACGATCTTGCGATGCAGCCTCAAATCGGTGCGACCAACAAAAGTTCGAAACAGACTTACGGGCAGAGCGGGAACCACTCGCACTCCGGCGTCCCGCAACCGCTGCGGTTGCTTTCCTTTCCACCACGGTCGAGCTCCAATGGCATCGATCAATAGCCGGCAATCAACGCCGCGACTTGCCGCACGAATGACTGCCTCCACGACTTCGTCCGCACTACCCCCTTCGGCCCAGATGTAGAACTCCATCAACACGCTCGTCTTCGAACTGTCGATATCCGCGGCGATGGCACGCAGTATCTCGCCGGAGGTTGTGGTCAGCTGCAGCGTATTGCTGCGGACGGTGGGCGAATTGGAGAGTTTTCTGCCGAGCAGATCCAGTCGTTGGGCTGAGGCGTCGTGGCGAGTCCAGTCGACTTCGGTCAAATCGCGATGAACCAGGGCGTCAAGAATCACTCGGAAGTCAGTTCGGAGAGCGGCGATTGATTTGGTACGTTTCTCCCCGATACGCCGTTCGCCGATCAGAAAATAGGTCAACGCGCCGAAAAACGGGATGGTGACAATCAGTACCAACCAGGCGGCGGCGACCCCCTGGGGAGGACGGCGCATCACGATCCGCAAGGTCAGCACACAGACGATTAGCCAATGAATGGCCGAAATCAGATAGGCAGTGATCGCGTTGTTCATTGGCGGTCAGGGTCGACTTCGAAACGGGCCGTCACGACGGTCGGTGCGGGACGACCGTGGTCGGAGGCCCACCCAAATTCTAACCTCAGTCCCGCTCGGGCGAGAATGCGAGATCGCCCCCAGGCGACAGATGCGGCCAGCCTGGCCCGCCGAAACGGGCCGGCCCGGACGATCCGTGGCGGCCCGCAGCCTACTGCGTCCCCTACGGATGGCACAACCGCTAAAAATCCGCTGAACGGCAAATATCCCGCACATGATGCTGTCATTTGTCGGTGGGCGGGTGAAGTCAATTCCGTGCCGGCTCCGATGAAACCCGATATAATCACGGCGGTTCAGCCATTTTCGCGCGGCCAACCCGGCAGGGCGGCACGTCCGCTCGTATTTGCGCTTCGCGCCGGACTCAGACAGGACTTGAGCCCTTATGAAAATTCTCTATCTGCACCAGTACTACCTGCCGCCGGGCGGAAGCGGCAACGACCGCTCGCGATCCCTGGCAGCCTACTGGACTCAACAAGGGGCTGAAGTCAGCGTCGTGACGTCCACGGCGTCGTTCCCCGCGGGCTGGCAGCAACGGCTGGGCGCCGAACTGCTCGAAGGGGGAATCTATCGCTATCGCGATGGCCAGGTAAACGTCTATGTGCTGGACGTACCTTACAACCACATGATGCGCTACTCGTCCCGAGTCCAGGCGTTTATCGAGTTCTATCGCAAGATCCTGCGAGCCCTCCCTCGACTCCCCCGCCCTGATATCATCTATGCTTCTTCGACGCCGCCATGTGTGGGAGAGGCTGGACGTCAGGCGGCCCGTAAATGGAAGCTTCCGTTCATCTTCGAAACGGTCGATGTCTGGCCCGACGTGCCCAAAGGGATGGGGATTATCCGGAACCCCCTGCTGCTGTACTGGCTCGACAGTCGAGTCAACCGGATCTACAGCGAATCGTCTCACGTGGCGGCCCTCTCGCCCGGCATGCGCGATCAGGTCCTGTCGCATGGCGTCGACCCGAACAAAGTGACCGTATCGTTCAATGGGACCGACATCGACCGGTTTGTCCCTTCCGCCAGCAAACCGGACGGACCGGCCATTGTGCTGTATGCGGGGACGGTCGGCGTGGCCAATGATGTGAGCCAAGTGGTTCGAGTCGCAAAGATGCTGGAATCCGAGCCGGACATCGTCTTCCATGTCCTCGGCAACGGGAACGATTTTCCGCGAGTCAAGGCGGTGGCCGACGAAGTCAAGCCGACCAATCTCAAGTTCCTGCCGCCGGTCCCCAAGGAAGAAGTCGGCCGGTTGTTTGCTGAAGCCTCGATCGGCGTGGTCTGTTTTGCACCCTATCCCGTGCTGGAGGCGAACAGCGCCAACAAGTATTACGACTATTGTGCGTGCGGCGTCCCGGTGGTGATCAACTACGGTGGCTGGCAAGCAGACGCTTTGCGTGCCAATGACGCAGGACTTTCGTCGCCGATGGGTGATCTGGCGGCGTTCGCTAACAACATCCGCACGCTGGGCAGGGATCCGGCCATGCGAAAGCGCATGGGCGAGAACGCTCGGACGCTGGCCTGCCGTGAGTATGACCGCCGCCAGATCGCCGCAGACCTGCTGAAGATCATGGACAATGTGCTCAGCGGCCGGCGATCGCGGGAGTTGCAGCCAAGCTAGTGCGGCAATCCGATTGGCGACATTGAGTCTGTGGCAAGAGGAGCAAAACGCGTGGCAGAGAAGCCTGTCGGCCGCCGGGTGGCCCATTTGACCTCCGTCCATCGATGGAACGACACGCGGATCTACGCGCGCATGTGCCGGTCGCTGGCCGAGGCTGGCTACGACGTCCATCTGGTCGTCGCTAAAGATGATCTTCCGGCCAATGCGTCAGCCTACGGCGTGACGGTGCACGCGGTCCCCGAGGCCAAAAAGGGACGCTGGGAACGGGCGACGCGCACGACCAAAGACGTGCTGGAAGTCGCCCGGAAACTGGACGCAGATATTTACCACCTGCACGACCCCGAACTGCTGCCGATCGGATTGAAACTGCGCAAACAGGGGAAGAAAGTCATCTACGATGCGCACGAAGATCTGCCCGCCACACTCGTCGATAAACCGTGGATTCCCCACGCCGTCGGATCGGTCCTGGCCCGGCCCATTGGCTGGGTGGAACAGCGCCTGGCCAGCCGGATGACGGCCGTCATCGGGGCTGAGGAACGGATCACCGTGTTGTTCCGAAGGCCCGGACAGCCGGCGATCAGCGTCCACAATTACCCGCGCATGGCCGACTACCCGGCCCCCACCGACTACCGACCCCGACGTGAATCGAATCTGCTGGTCAGCTTCAGCGGACTGAACGTCCATCGCTGCGGTGACATGGTCATTCGAGCGGCTAGTCTGCTCGAGCCCAAATACGATTACCGACTGGTGATCGCAGGAATCTCGGATGGTGAATCATTCCTGTCGGCCGTCCGCGGCCTGCCCGCCATGGACAGAATGGAATACAAAGGCGTCCTGACACGAGATCAGATGAACGTCTATCTCTATCAGGCAAGAATTGCCTTTGTTCTGTACTCCAACAGCCCCAATCATCTCCACGTCCGGTCGAATAGGTTTTTCGAAGCCATGGCGGCCGGAGTACCGGTGATCACCGCGGACTTTCCCGACTGGGTCCAGACAGTCAACGGCATCGGCTCCGGAATCACCGTCCCCTCCGACGACCCGGCAGCCATCGCTCAAGCTGTGCGAAAACTGTGGGATGATCCGGATCTAGCCGAGCACATGGGGCGACAGGGCCGTAAGGCGATCGAAGAAAAGTACAACTGGGAACGCGAACAGAGTCGACTGCTTGATCTCTATCGCCAGCTATTGGGGGACGGCTGAGCCGTCCCGGAGCTTAGCCTATGATGGGTTTGATGAACAACGCTAGATCGCCCAATGGCTGCCACAGACTGCTGCTGGCCACGATTGCTCGATTCCGCGATTCGTTCGGACGTGGCGGGTTCCTGGGAAATGTGGCGCTGCTGAGCGGTTCGACCGCGCTGGCGAACATCCTCGTTGCGCTCAGCGGCCCGATCATCACTCGGCTCTACACGCCAGCCGACCTGGGAGTCCTCTCGGTCTTTACGTCGCTGGTCGCCATCGCCACCTCCGCTTCGGCCCTGCGCTACGAACTGGCCTTCCCGTTGCCCAAGCAGGACGAGGAAGCAGCCAATCTGCTCGGTCTGGCCGTCGTGATCCAGATTGGATTCTTCGTGGGTCTGTCGGTCCTGCTGCTGCTGGCCGGCCGCGCCATCACCCAGTGGCTCAACGCGCCCGCTCTCTACCCCTACCTGTGGCTCGTCCCGCTCGGCTTCGGTGGAGCTGGCAGCTATGAGACGCTGAGCTACTGGCTGGTCCGCACCAATCAGATCAGCCTGCTCGGCAGGACCAAGCTGACTCAATCCGGTGCTCAAGTCGCCGCCCAGGTCGGCCTGGGGCTGATCCATGGCCCGGTCGGGCTCCTGATCGGCGATCTGATTGGACGCAGCCTCGGATCGTGGACGCTGTGGATCCACTGTTATCGGACCAGCTCAGCCGCATTCCGGCAGGTTCGGTGGTCGGATATGCTGGCCGCCGGCTATCGCTATCGCCGCTTCCCCCTGATGACCGCTCCAGCCAGCCTGGTCGATATGGTGTGCGCGCGACTCCCTTCACTGGTGCTGGCCGCCGCATTCGGCATGACCGTCGCCGGCAGCTTTGAACTGGTGACCCGACTCCTGCTGCTGCCAGTGATGTTGATCGGCCGCGCCGTCGGCACCGCGTTTCTGGCTGCCGCGTCGAAAGTTGAGGCTCACGAGAAACACCATCTGCGACGTCTCTACCAGAAACTCAACCTGTCGCTCGGCGCCATGGCCGTAGCCATCTCACTGGCTTGTATCCTCCCGTCACCATGGTTGTTTCCGTGGGTTTTCGGAGCGGAATGGAGAGAGGCAGGGATCTTCGCGGCGATCATGATTCCACGCTTCATTGCGGAATTCGTGGCAGGCCCCGTCAACTATGCGCTGGGAGCCATCGAACGCCAGGACCTGCAGCTGACCCAGACGATCGTCTACTCCTTCGCCATGGCGCTGGCTACCTTCGCCGTCCTGCTGATCCCGGCCGTCGATGCCCGCCACGCCGTCATGTGTTACGCCGCGGCGGGGACCATCGGATACGGCACCCGCGTGGTCATGGGCTACCTGGCCTTCCGTCAGCTCGAGAAACTGCTGACTCAGCCGACTCAGCCGCCAAAGAGCGAATAGCCTCTGGCCGCTTTGAATCAGCCAGCTGTGATCCGCAAGCGAAGTCCGCCCACACGGCTCAATACCTGCAGGACGGCGCGGATAAAGAGGATGATGCCAATCATCTCGGTCACTTCTTGCACGGTCGCTATCAACTCGTAACGCAAATCGGCCTCTGCCTGAGCGCTGGCGACCAGCCCTTCAATAAATTCCACACCCAGAGCCCCACCCACGAAAACGCATCCCGCCAGCATGATGTTCCACCGATCGATCGACGGCAGTTGCCACAGGAATTGCCAAAAGAAGATCCCCACCACCAGGACCAGCACCGACCAGGGAATGACCCAGGCGAAATAGAACGGGCCCGACAAATGAAGAGGCTCCATCAGTAGCCCCACTTTTTCGTGAATCGATGCGGCCTCGTCGATGCACATGAACAGCATCACCAGGGATAAGCCGAGCCATTGGCGCGATGTCGTCGCTCCGATCTCTGACCGCGAACGACCGATCAAATAGCACAGACCCGAGGAACCCGCCAACAGCATGGTCGCAAACCAAGTCGGCAGATTCGCCTCCGAGTCGACGTCGATCCACTTCGCCAGCTTCGCAACGGCCTCGGAATCGGTCGAACTGGCCACACATTGAGCAGCGAAGGAGACTGCGGCCAACGTCACGGCCGTCAGCCCTAGGAGTCGAACCAGTCGGCGACTGCTGATCAACACTCCAGGTAGATAGACCGCTCCCCGGAATGGAGCTCCGTCGGGTGGTGCTGTCCTCTTTTCGGACCGCTCGGCGATGGACGAAATGGCGTGCATGAAGCCGAAGTCCGCAGTGCGACGTCGTCACGCCCCGCCGGCGCGCGAAATCAGAGTGAGTTTGATGGCCCAAACATGGCAATCATTAACCTATAATGGAGCCCGAGTGATCATTCAATGAAGTTACCGGCCGTCAATAACCGGTCGAGCCACCTCGGCCCCTACAACCGAAACACACCCCGCCAAGGAGGGGCCAGCGAGATTGGAGCGTGCGATCTTTCGGAGTCCGAGCTACCGCCGCCGCAGGGTCGCGCGGCGATACGGGCCGGCAAAACAGAGGGCCAGGCCACCGGCGGTCAGACCCAGAGCCACAGCCGGCTCGGGAACTAACAACAGCGAGCCGGTTCCGGCCGTACGGTAGGCGACATTGGCATTCGACTCTGGGGAAAACGCGTCGGTTTCGGCCGTCATCCGAAAACTTCCCCCGGTCACCTGCTCAAACTGCCCCGTCCCCGATCCCACAATCGGCTTGAAATCGGCCACCCAGCGCGTGGTGATCAAACCATCGCCCATATCCGTCCGCTCCACGTCACCGACATAGGTAAAGCAGAGCTGATCGCCGTTCTCGGCGGTGACAATAAAGGGGAGCGCACTGGAAAATTTGCCGCTCGTCGCGGTGATCAGTTCGTCGAACCTCAGACGACCGTCGCCCGTGTAATGACCAAACAGAGTCGCCGTCCCCTGTTCCTGATAGTCGGACTGAGTCCCCGCAGTGACCGGCGCTGCTTCGATCACTCCCTGGCCCGACATAGTGAACGCGATCTGGCCTGCATCGGCTAATCTGGCACTCAACACCCCAACCACCACCACCAACGCCAACGCGAAAACGTTTCGCAACGGTTGACCAACTCCGAGCAGCCTCATGCACGCGTCCCCTATCGAATCCAATTCAATTCCCGGCCTCTCCGTCACAGCGGCCTGAGTATACCGACTGACCATCCCGCTCCGCAACGCGAACCGGCCATCTCAACCCCCCGCCCAAACCGACTCGCCACTCACCACCATCCCTGCCCCCTAACCCTCCCGCCAGTCAAGACAAAACCAATTCAAGACACACAAGTTCCCGACCAAACGCTAGCACTCCTCAGCGGCGGCCACCAACCAAGACCAGACACACACGTCTCTCGCCCACTGCTAGCAGCCTCGAGCTCGAGCAAAACAAGACACACACGTCTTAGGTCGAGTGCTAGCACTCTCCGGCAACGACGAAGACAAGGCACCCGAATTGCGTGGCGCTGGAGGCATTGCGAGGTGGCTGGGGCGGTAAGTGGGGCTGGGGGTGAGCCGGGTGGGGTCCGTGCGGCCCGTCATCATGTTGGGTCCGGGGCTGCACCAACTATTCCAAAGCGAAAAACCTTACGCAGACGGGCGAATCGACCTGCGTGGCCGATGTGGTCGGACTGAGCTTCCCGGTCTGCGGATCGATCTCAAACACGATCACATTCCCGCCCGATTGATTGGCCACCAACATGTAACGGCCGGATGGCTCGATGGCAAAATTCCGCGGCGTCTTGATCCCCTGGCTCTGGTGTCCCACCGGAGTCAATTTGCCGGTCTGGGAGTCGACAGCAAAGATGGCGATCGAGTTGTAGGGATCGCGATTGGACACATAGACAAACTTGCCTGACGGGTGCACCACGGTCTCGGCAGTGCTCCCCCCCTGTCGCTGCACATTCTCTGGCAACGTCGACAGCACCTGTTTCTGCTTCAATTCGCCCCGCGCCGCGTCATAGTCACAGGCAATGACAGTCAGGTCGGTCTCGCCATTGATGTAAGCCGTCTTTCCATTCGGATGCCAGGCGAAGTGGCGAGGCCCGGATCCGCGCGGAGTGTCGAGCGCACCATGGGGAGTCAGGGTCCCACGAGCCGGATCGAAGGCGTAGATCAGGACTTTATCGAGCCCCAGGTCACAACAGAGGGCAAACTTATTGTCGCGATCGACGTGAATCGAATGGCCATGAACGCGCGGTCCAACATGTTGCTGGAACGACGATGCCTTGGCCAATCGGCCATCGGGCTCAATCGGCAGACAAAGACAGCTCCCGCCACTGTAGTTCGCCACCAGCACATTGCGCCCACTGGGATCGACCATCACATGACACGGTGAACGGCCCTGAGTCGGCTGAGAATTCAGCAGCGTCAACTTGCCCGTGTCGGAATCGATACTGAACGCGCTGACCGTTTCCGCGTCTTCATTCACCGCGTAGAGCCATTGGCGATTGCCATGAATGGCCAGAAACGACGGACCACTGGTCTCGACGGCCAGCGTCGCTGGTGACAACGATCCGTCTGCCGTATTCAGTTCACACTGATAAATCCCCTTGCTCTCGCCACCCGTATAGGTCCCCAGATAGACGCGATAACGGTCGGCGCCATGAGCCACCGGCCCCAGCATCCACGCCAGCACAACGACCAGCATCAGCATTGCCCCTGATTGCCGCCCGTCCACCAGGCTCTTCATCAGCCGATGGGATCTTGTTGTTGAACCGAACTCGATGAGCTTCGTAGGCACCGTTAGGTCTCCGTGGATTGAAGTGATGTGCCCCGGCCAAATCGACGACCGGGCTCCCCGGGTGCCGAGGCCCCCACGGAGATACTCCCGACGGGAGCACTACTATTGATAAGCGTCGCGCACGCGGTGTCAATCGCCGGGGAGCGAACTACGGGGCTGAACCAGGTATTCCGCGACCGCCAAGCCGGCTCGTTTCAACTGCCCCCAAACCATCGTCACCCGTTCCTGTTCCCAATCCTCGTGCAACACACGGAGCACCGCACACGCCTTGGCATCATCTAATTGAGCCATCAACGCTGGCAGGACGTACTCATCGACGCCATACACCCGCCCCCGTTCCTGGTCCGTGCAGGCCGGCACCAGCCCGACGAGGTACCGCCCCAGAGCCGAATAATTGAAATCCAAGGCGGCTCGAATGTTCTGCTCTTTCACCGTATGCGGACGGTCCCAAAGATAGGGCGGATTCCATTCCAGCGGCGGACGCAACGCATCAATATGCGTCATCACGCCAATCACCGGTGGCGATCGGCGATGAGGGCGTCTGGCAAACCGCTGCTGCAGAGACTCCAGAAAGACCGCGTCGTTCTGCCGCGAAGGAGAAGTCGCGTCGAATACCAGCAGTACAATATCGGCCCGCTCCAACCCTTCCTCTACCAACTCGGCCTCTTCCAGTGCTCCGGGACCGCTGTCACCGTAGCCTTGAGTATCCAGCAGAGTCAGCGAGTCGCCGCTGGCCAGAGTCAAACGATACGGCTGTGCTCCTCGAGTCCGCGGCAGGATGTCGACGTCGGCCATTCGTTCGCCCAGCAGCGAGTTGATCAGGCTCGATTTGCCCGCCTTCACTTCCCCCACCACCGCGACAACAGTCTGCACCGACGAAGCAGACTGAGTTGAGCCCGCCCCGTCGCTACTTGGCCCCGTCCCCAGCCGTCGATCGGCTCGAGCCTGCTCGCGAGCGGCCCGGTATCGATCGGCCCCCAGCCGCAGCCGCCCGCTGTGAAGCTCAACCAGGTAGAAACCGGTCCGTTCCACGAACAATTCGCCGAACGCCCGCAGGACGCTCGTCTGCACTAATCGAGTAGCGCCGTCCCACGTCATTCGGGACGTGAGATACCGGGCGATGTTCAGCGGATTCACGACGATCGCGGCGACCCACGAGATATTGCTGGCCATCTGAGCATACCGAGGAGCTTGCCCCAGCCAGCGCCAGTGCTTGAGCTGCAACAGGTGGCTCCCCGGAACATGCTGCCCGATCCATTCGGCCGAATCGTGCAGTGCCAATTCGGCGACCGCCAGCAATTCATTGATCGTCACCGAACCGAGCGGATCGTCGTCGTCCGGGTGGTATTGCCGCGCCAGATCGAAGGCCATCTGCCGGGCCAGATCGAGGTAGTAGTGAGGATCGACCAGCCGGTCGGTGGCCACACCGACGATCATCTGCTGATACCGGCTGATCACCGCCAACGATTCGCGATCTTTTGCCGACCAGTGACCTGGCGGCGTAAACACTCGAGTGACTTTGCCGGAGGGCTTAACGTCCCAGAAGTAAAAGAGTCCCCAGCCGAGTCCCCAGCTGACCGGCAATGCCCAGCAGACCCACCACCAATGCGGGCTGTGCCAGAGCATCCAGAACGACAAACCAAAGAGCAACGCCCACGGAAATGCAAATAGCAACACAATCGTCAGGTATTGCCAGCGTTTCATGTATCAGCGCCACTCCTTGACTCGTGCGCCGCCGTCCAATGCTTCCGAGCCGCCTGCAGTTCGCTCTGCCAAATCTGTTCCAGTTCCTGACGTGAAGGAGTCCGTCCGCCGCGAATCTGATCGAAATACCAGCAGCACGCACGGCCCAGGCCGTACGTGTAGGCATACGACAGCGCCGAATTGGCTGCGATCCCCACCACCGGCACGATTTTCAAAGGCTCGCTCAGCAACATCCGCAGCACCATCCGGCCTCCCAGAGGCGCTGCCAGAGTCGACCATTGAGTCAGATTCAGATCGACTTCATACAACTTCGCCAGCCGATAGATCAACCGGGTCTGGATCGCCATCACGAACGAAATATCGATCCACGGAATCGGCGCGGCAGCAGCTGTGGCGGCCAGCAGACTGTAGCCCAGAATCGTCGGTGACGCCCGTTCGGCCCGGAGTGGACTGTGAGCATTCTCCAGGGCCAACAGCGACTGACGATAGGCATCAGGCAACAGGTCGACCAAGGCATCTTTCAAGCGTTGACCGCCATAATCGGGGTCCGCAAATCCGTCTTCCGGCAAGGTCAGATCGATGGCCACCATGCGGTCGATCGAGTCTCCAAATCGCGAGCGATGTTCGACCAGCAGTCGCCGAGCCTCGGCCGGCAGCTTGCTGACCGCCGCATCGCCTTCGATCGATTCGCCAAACGGATCCGGGATCGGATGTGGCTGTTGCGGGTAGGCCTCGTGCAGACAGGTGACCACCAGCAATACAGGTCGCTCAGGATGGTTCGACCGTAATCGCCTGGCCATCTGCACCAGGTCGGCCATCGCCTGGTCCTTCAACCGCGCCGTGATCAGCACCAAATCGGCCAGCGCATCGAACTTGGCGATATCCGGTTCGGGATCGTAGCCCTGCTCGCCCAAACCTCGCGTGTCGATCAATCTCAGCACCGGGGACTCCGGCGATGGAAAATCATACCGGCGGGAATGGCGAGTCTGAGGCCGAAAGCCGCTGCCGATCTCGGCGTCGTTCGCGCCGGTCAAGTATCGAACTATCGACGTCTTGCCACTCCCCGTCTTCCCCAACATCCAGAACGTGGGGACCGGGCACTGGGGGACCACCGCATCGGCCCGCTGACGGAATTTTTCGTCGGACCAGAAATAATCTCGCCAGGCTCCCTTCAGCGAACCGAACACGCATCCACTCCCCCAGCACGTATCTCGACGAGCCGCTTGCCCTTCCAGGCAATCCGCAGCCCCGTCGCGGCGCCGGCATGACGCCCTCGTCATCATAGCCTGTTGCCGAAGCCTTCGCGATGCAGCCCTCCTCCTGACAGCCCATCCATGTCATTGCTGCAGCACGTAACTCCCCGGCGCACTGGCAATCTCGGGATAACCGTTGCGAGCCGACCCGACAGCACGAGCCGGCACGCGCCCCGATGACCGATCAGCCAGCCAGGTTTCCCAAGCCGGCCACCAGGAACCTTCCTGCTTCGGTGCCGACAGTTCCCAGCTTTCCGCGTCCACATAGCGATCGCCCGGCTGCCGAGTCGCCAGCCGAAAACTCCGATGCGCATGCCCCGGCTCGCTGACAATCCCCGCGTTGTGCCCACCGCTGGTCAACACAAACGTCAGCTCCGTTTCGGTCAGCAGGTTGACCTTGTAGACCGACCGCCACGGAGCGACATGGTCGCGCACCGTACCGACCACAAACATGGGCGTCTCGATGTCCTGCAGACTGATCGGCCGACCTCCGACCTGATAATAGCCTTCGGCCAGATCGTTCCGCAGAAACAGTTGACGCAGGTACTCGGAATGCATTCGGCAGGGCATACGAGTCCCGTCGGCATTCCAGGCCATCAGATCGTTCATGGTCTGACGCTGACCCATCAAGTAGTCCCGAATCATCCTTGACCAGATCAGATCGTTGGATCTGAGCAACTGAAACGCGCCGGCCATCTGCCGAGTGTCAAGAAATCCTTGATCCCACATCAGGTCTTCCAGAAAGGTAACCTGAGTTTCATCGATAAACAGCCCCAACTCACCCGGCTCGTGAAAATCAGTCTCAGCTGCAAACAGCGTGACTGACTGCAACCGCTGGTCACCGTCTCGAGCCATGGCCGCTGCGGCGATCGCCAACAACGTGCCACCAATGCAATACCCGGCGGCATGTATCCGCGGTGACTCCGTGATCGCACTGACAGCCTTCAGAGCATCCATGACGCCCAACGTGCGATAGTCCTCCAGCCCCAAGTCCCGGTCCTCGCGACCGGGATTCTTCCAAGAGATAATGAAGACCGTGTGTCCCTGCCGACGCAGAAAATCGACCAGCGAATTGTGAGGCGACAAGTCGAGAATGTAGTACTTCATGATCCAGGCCGGCACGATCAACACCGGCTCGGCGTATACCGTCTCTGTCGTCGACTCGTACTGGATCAACTCCATCAGGCGATTGCGAAAGACCACCTTGCCGGGCGTCGCCGCGATGGCCTTGCCCACCGGATACGATTCTGCGCCGGCCGGCTCCCGCCCCAGCACGGCTCGTTCCCAGTCATCCCAGTAGTTCCACATTCCACGCACGAAGTTGCCTCCCCATTCGGTCATCGTCGCCTGCATCACCTCTGGATTCGTCCAGGGGAAGTTGGTGGGAGCGAACAGGTCCAGCAGCTGGCGACCAATGAACGTCACCACCTGTTCGTCGTGCCGCGATACTCCCCGCACTCCTGTCGTCGCATTGTGGACCCACTGCTGGACGAACAGAAACGACTGGTAATAGAGATTGAATGGCCAGTTCTGCCACAGCTCGTGCTCAAATCGTTTGTCCTGCGGCAACGGATCAATGGCCGGCGGCGGAGAATGACCGAGCGATGTCAGGGCAGCGTAATGAGCAAATCTGGCCCATTTGCGCAACATTTTGCGAGCCAAGTCGGCCTGCTTTCCGGGAGAACAACCCAGATGGAGCCACCAGTCGAGATAGACCAGCGCCAAGCCGGGAGGCGAGATGCCCAGACTGGTCCGACCGATCCGTGCCCGCAGCAGCCGGTCCCAGTTTCCATCGCTTTCCGGCTCAGGCGGGGACGGCCGAACCGCCCGCCGTTCCGACACCGCCCCCCGCGGCAAACCACCTCCCGCTCCCTGACCGGCCGTAAGACTATCACCGGGCCCCCGTCGCTCCACCAAGGCAGTCGCCATTGCCGACCCTCCTTTCGCACGGCCAGCGGCCGAACCGCTGGCAGCGCAGCAGAAAGATCGGGGTGCAAATCGCATGCCGTGCCCATGCCAGGCCCGTCAGCCCTGTGGCCGAGGGCCTTAGCGCGCCGAGTGACGCGCTGAGGCCGAATTGGAGCGCTCGATCGCACTGTCGAACTCAGGCCCGACTCGCAGCTGGCTCGACCTCCTGGGTTACCGACCGCCGCTTCAGCCATCGCGGGATCACCATCGGCACTCGCCGACGATACTCGACGTACTGATGACCAAAATGAGCCACCAGGTCGCGTTCCTCAAAGATCACCGCCACCGCCATGTAGACCGTCATCCCCAGGGCAAACAGGGCGTGGCCGGCTGTCATGGTCGGTATCGACCAGAAGGCGATCCCCCAACCGACATACAACGGATGACGAACATGCTTGTACAACATCGGTTCGCGGAAAGGCAAATGCGAGTACTCGGCCCCCCGCCAGTGCAGCCACACTTGACGCGTACCAAAGAGGTCAAAATGGTTGATCATCAGGCTGACCAATGGCACCAACAACCAGCCGGCGACGAACAGGGACCAGACGACGGCCCGCAGCCAGGGCGACTGAAGATCCCAGATCGTCAGATCGATCGTCCGCCACTGCCACATCATGACCGCCGTCACGATGCAGGACGCCAACACATAGGTGCTTCGTTCAATCGGCTGAGGCACCACCCGCGTCCAGACGCGTTTGAATGCCGGCCGAGCCATCACGGAATGCTGGAGGGCAAACAGCCCGATCAGCAACAGATTGATGGCCACTGCCGGCCCCACCGGACCAGCCGGAGCCGAATCAATCGTCTTGGGAACCACCAGGTTCCCGACGAACCCCGCCAGATAGGCAAACGTCGCCAGAAACAGCAGATGACAGACCACACCATAGACCAGAAACACCAGACGCTTCATCGCTCATACCCTCTGCACCCTGCGAGGCCCCCTCCAGCCCCGCCCCACGTACGCCCGTCACTCAGGCCCGTCGCCCTCGCACCCGGCCACGCATGTGGGGATTATCGCCCGATCGTCGCCGTTGTTGAGTTGACTTGTGGTACACTCATGGGTTGACTTCCAGTACACCCCGGCCAATCCACGATTGGCATGTCAGGCGATCCCTGAGCCCGAGAGCTGCAGCCATGCGCACTTCATCGCGTCAGCGATTGATCGAAGCCGCGTTGCGGCGATTCTACCGTGATGGGTTCCGCAGCGTGGGGATCGACCAGGTGCTGACCGATGTGGGGGTCAGCAAGACGGCCTTCTACAAGCATTTTGAGAGCAAAGAAGACCTGATGCTGGCCGTGCTGGAGATGCAGAACTGCTGGCTGCAGGATACGCTGCGGACGATGATTCGCGAACGGGGTGGGCCGACGCCGATCGGTCAGCTGCGGGCCGTGTTCGACGTCGTGCAACACATCATCGAATCGGACAGTTTCCAGGGTTGCATCTTTGTCAACGCGGCCATGGAGTTCCCTTTGCCTCACGAACCGGCTCATGTCGCGGCGGCTGAGAACAAGAAGTCGATTGAGGACATCTTGTGTGCCCTGGGTGCCGAGGCCCAGGCCGATGATCCACGTCGTCTGGCCCAGGAACTCTGCCTGGTCATGGAAGGGACCTACGTCACTCGCCAGGTAACCGGCAACCCCGAGACGATCGCCATCGCCCGCCGCATTGCCGATCAGATTATCGGCACGCACTGCCCTGAGGCGGCCTGCTGACCAGATGGGCTCCATACTTCTGGCTGGCCCGCTTCGTCCAGCTCGGGCTGAAACACGGCCGCAGCCTCAGTCGACGGCCGGAAACCTGAAAAAAATCGGCCAAAATCGAGCCATTTGTCAAATTGAAGGAATTCACTCTCGGACTATAATTCGGCCATGGTGATGCGCCAGGAACGAGTTGTCTCGGGAAATCAAATCGCGGTGGGCGTCAACGGCCGTCGAGGTCGGGTGCGTGTCCGGGCTCGAAGACTGCTCAATGCCGAATCCGACGGAGCCGCCCAGCGGCTGGTCCATTGTGTCCTGCAAGACGACAGCGTCTTCGAGGTGCGAGCCTACTGTGCTCAGGACTGTATCGAGATCTTTTTCGACCAGCAGTCCGTGTCGGCTCCGCAACTTCTGACCCGGCTCGCCGAACAGCTGACGGACCTCAAGTCTGACTCCAGGAATGCTCACTGGACGGTACCTGGTTGCCTGACCGAGCCGATTGGCAGCGGCTTTCGGCTGCGCAAGATGGACTTGGAATGGACTGTCGCCGCATCGAAACCAGGCCTTCTGTACGCGAGTCATCCGGAGCTGTGTGCCCAGCGGAAACTCCGGCTCCAGTTCGCCGAACGGCTGGCGGAGTGCGATTCGATTCGACGAGCGACTGCTGGCTGGTATCGGCCAACGATCGAAGTCCGCTACGAACCGTCTCGTCTGACACCAGCCGATGTCGCTCGCCTGTTACGCCAACTGACGGCTGAGACTTTGCACATCGAAGATGATCAGCTGTCGACTCTTCTGCAGGCCGAACTATCGCACGGCATCCGTCGGCGGATTTATCGAGCGCTGGCCGTATCGAATCTCGGACTGACCTTTGCTGCCCTGGCGACACCCGTAGTGCCAACGCCCCCGTTTCTGATCGCGGCGATTTACTTTGCCATCAGGTCGTCGAATCACCTGCAAAGGTGGCTTGAAGAGACCTGGATGCTGGGCCGACTGGCTCATGAATGGCAGAATTACCACGCGGTTCGAGGCGTGGTGAAGCTCGAGACAATCGCCATCACGGTGGTGGTGACTGGTGCTTTCGTGCTGATGTTCGAAATGGCACCCGCTCAGCTGGCCGCCGTGGGAGTGATCACAGCCGCAGAAATCGCTGCCGTCGTCCTGCTCCCTTCACTGAAACTCACCCGCCTGCCCGAACCGACTTCGCCCGCGTTACTCGACCAGCCACAGTTTCCCGTTCCCGCGATTGCTTGAGTCAATCACCGAAACTACGGCGTCTCAGGCGGGAACCGTCGATCCATGTCGGTGAGAAACCGTTCGACGGCGTCGAGCCCGGTGCGGTGGAGATGTGGGAACCGATCGCCGAAGTACGAGGCGACCCGATCAAACGTCCGGGGGGCCAAGACCAATCCTCCGGCAATGATCAGCGGAGTTCCGACCGGACCGGGCAGAATCAGCCCGGCGACTCCGGCGCCGATCAACAAAACGCCTACCGGTGTCGGCAACCGCTTGATCTTTTCAATCGTCGGATGCGAGCCCGGTGCCGCGCCCACACCGTTCCCCCCACCGTTCTCCGGCTCTGGCTGAGGAGCCGGGTCGGCGGCGGTTGAGGCCTGATGATGGACGTGATGTCCCGAATCGGCGTTGGTAGAGCGATTCATATGTCTCCTGGCACGGCGGTGGCCGTTCGTCGAGATGCTTGTCTCTAGTTCTGTACGCCGCAGGTGTGGGGGGTGGTTCAGCCGCGCGGGCGAATTTGCGCCAGCGGCAGGCCTTTTCTTCCGCAACCAACTCGTACCGTGCCGATAGACCGACCAGACACCCAGGTTGCTGATCAACACGCTCGACATGCCAGTAAAATCCAGCATGAAAGCGCCGGCGACGCAACACAGATTGGGGATGACGGTGAAGCCCTTCTGAGTCTGCTCACGCCAAAGTTTGTGGTGGGCAATCATCCAGAGTTCTCGGAGTGGTTCCAGGCTGTTCTGCAGAACCACTGCGTGGAAGGCATCGGACCGAACCGCGTCCAGGTCGCCGACAGCGACCGCGACGTCGGCCAGTCGCGCCAGTTCTGCGGCCCCCGGACCGCTGCCGACATAACCGACCGAAATCCCCCGCTGCCGCAGCTCTTCGAGAAACCTCACCTTCTGCTGATGACTCATCCCTCCGTGGATGAAGTCGGCATCCAGCTGACGAGCGAGATCGGATAGACCGGCCGTCGACGTTTCGGAAATCAACCCGAGTTCCGCTTCGTGCCGGGTTTGGCGTCGAGCGGCATGCCACCACGACTCTCCGGCCCCGTCTGCGGCGGCCTCGGTAAAAGCCGACCGATCCCACTCGTGCAACGACCCCCGTGGGACGTCGATCAGCACGAGCTGGACGTGTCGTATTCGATGGAACAGTTCCGAATCGCGAGCGATGATTCCCTGATCGACGGCCGTATGGAGATCCTGCACTACGCCGAGCGGGGCGGACATACCTGGCCCGGTGGCGTAGTCGGGCCGCAGAATGGCCAAGGCCGTCGACAGGTCTCCGACCATCAGACCGGTCCCCGCGGTCGCCAGCGTTGGCAACACCGTTCGCCGGGCAAAGGTCTGGCCGCGAACCTTCAGCGGAGCGGGTGACGCAGTCGAGCCCTGTTCAATCATGCGTTCCAGGGCCGCCAACCGAGTCTCTCCCGCCACGCTCACCGCTTGGACGATCAATTCTCCAGCAGCGACCCACGCACCGGCCCAAACCTGATCGCCGTCACGTTTCTCGCTCAGGCCGGTCGTTCCCGCCACCAGCCGTTCATCGACTTGAGCCTCGCCGGCGACCACCACGCCATCAACGGGAATCCAGCCGCCGGCTGGGACCCAGATTTCCTGATTGGGCTCGAGCTTGTCAACATCTACCAGGACCTGAGAACAGGTCTGGAAACGGGCCGCCGTCTGGCCGGTTGTCTGACAGACCCAAGCTTGCCGCGGTCTCCGCTGAAACTGACCGAGCAACCGTCGCTGGGCGACTTCAAGTTGGCGATGGTACCGGCGATCCCAGAAATTCATCATCCAGCCCATCAGGGCCGCAGCGAAGAACGAACCGTTGGCAACCGTAGCGACGACGATCACTGAGTACAGCAGATTGGTACCGGGCCGCCGTCCGCGCAGCTCACCGACCGCTGAGCCGAAAGTTCCGACGTTGGACAGCAGCAACAGGGCGGCGCTGGCGGGAGCGACGGCGGGGAGGGCAAAGTCGGCGACGGCACCCAGGCCCAGCGACGTGTTGACGACTGCCGTCGACCGCTCGGGGTGCACATACCCGCGCTGCTGCAATCGCTGCGATTCAATCAGTGTTTCGTCGGCCAGCCGCAGCATGTCGGCCAAGTCATAGACCGCCGTGTCGTAGCGGATCAGTGCCGAACCGGTCAGCTGGCTGACCTTGACACTGTCGATGCCAGGGGCCTGACGGAGCCGCTGTTCGAACAGTTGCACGACGAGTGGCTGGCGAATCAGATCGCGATATCTGAGCCGAATTCGGCCCGGGATGGAGTGGACGATCTGCCAGACCATAGTTCACGCCGCCACATTCACCGGACCCGTGCCAGGTCCGGCGTCTGATCATCACGCACCGACCGGTTTGATTTCCCCGCTGCGGACCAGCGACTCCAGTGAATCGATCATGGCGACATCGTTTTCGCCGAGCAGCGAGACGGCTTCCCTGAGTCGGTTCCGTTCGGCATTGATGCGATACCCCAGGTAACCGGTCAGCAGAGCCAGCACTGCCAGGGTGACAATTGAGCCGGATTCTTCCATCGTTCGATCTCCGCCTTTGTCTGCTATACCACTATCGCGATATCACCACCATTTTGATCTATTCACGCTTCCGGACGCACGACTTCGCCGATCAGCTCCATCATCCCGTCGAAGCCTTCACGGTGGGCCGTGGAGCGTATTTCGTCCATCATCTGCTTGCCATTCTTCCGGCTGTCACAGGCGATCCGCAGAACTGTCGAAAGATGCTCACGCATTTTCTTGGGTGACATGACGCCGAGGCAGAGTCGAAATCCATAGCCATACCGCCGCTTTTCGACGCGTGCATCGCTATCGAGCATCACCAGCACGGGGTCCTTGCCAATCAGCTCGATGTTCTGCTTCAGAAACCCCTTCGACTGTTCAGTATTCAGGACATACAGCCGATGATCCGACAGGAGGTCCTCAAACATCTGCAGATGGTCATCCAGGACCTTCTTCGCGTGCTCGTTCCAGCCCGAATCGATGACGAAAAAGTCGAGCCCGCCGCCAGCCGGCTTAGGTGATCCTGGGGTCGTCGTATCGGCTGTACTCATCTCAGTCTTCCCTCAATCAACTCCGCTTTGCCAGCAGTCCCTGAATCGACTAGTTGTGCGAATGCATCATCAACCGCAGTTCCTGCTCCAGTTCCTGCTGAGCCCGCAGCCGAGCGACTTCCCGCAGCGGCATCACGCCATTGATCAGCGCGGCGATCGAGGCGACGTTGTTGGTCAGCACGGAGGCCAGAATACCGAAACCCATGGTAAACGCACCCGCGATGCAGAGTGCGTTGGGGATGAGAATGTAAGTCCAGCTGCGTTTGACGTTGCTGTCGAGGTTATGAGCGATATCGAGCAGATCGCACAGCTTGCCGAGGCTTTCTTCCATGAAAACGACTTGAGCCGTATCCGTTGCGATCGACGTGGCTCCCCGCAACGAGATCGACACATTGGCCTGTTTCAGAGCGATCGAGTCGTTGATACCATCACCGACGAAGCAGACCCGGCGGCCTTCCTTCTGCAGCTTCTCGACGTACATCGCCTTATCAGACGGGAGAACTCCGGCAAAGTATTCGTCCATCCCCAGGGCATGAGCCAGTTTGCGGGTCGGTCCTTCGTGATCGCCGGAGATGATCGCCAGATGCTTGATGCCGCGATGACGGAGCCCTTCAATGATCCCTTCCACTTCAGGCCGACGTGACGCCTGCAGCTCCACGGCGCCCCCCAGCTCGTTCCCGACTCCGACCATGACCATCGAGTGGCCGTCGGCATGGGCGCGGTTGAGCGTTTCTCGCATGGGGTCGGGGATCCGAATCCCTTCCATGTCCATGAACCGGGGGCTACCGACGCGAATCGTCTTGCCACCGACGTCGACCGTGATCCCGAACCCGACGTGGTACTTCGAATCTTCGATCGCCGGCAACGGCTGACCCAGCTCGGCAAACTTCTGCAGGATCGCCTTGGCGATCGGATGCGACATCTTGTTTTCCGCAGCGGCGGCGAAGGTCAGCAGCTGGTCGGGCGTGTAATCGCCGCAGCTGAGCACCTGGCCCACTTCGGGCACTTCGCGAGTCAGTGTACCCGTCTTGTCGAACAGGACCGTATCGATGCCGTGCAGCAGATCAAGCGCCCGTCCGTCCTTGACCAGAATGCCGTGCTGAGCACACAGGGCCAGGGAGCTGAGCATTCCCAGCGGAGCGGCCATGCGGATACCGGTGCCGAAATCGCTGTTGAGGACGGCCGTCGCCCCCTGCGGCCCGATGGCGGCCATACCGAGCGCGCCGAGACACAACGTCGGGATGACCGCCTTATCGGCCATCATCTCGCCCCGATGCTGCGACGTGAGCTTGTAACCGGCCGTGTCGTTCAAAATCTGCGCGATCTTGGCCGACGCCGTCTCACCGCCGGCCTGTTCGACTGCCACCAGAATCTTGCCCGCGATGACGACGGTGGAGGCAAATACCTTATCGTTCACCGTCTTCTCGGCCGGCTGCGATTCGCCCGTCAAGGCGTGCTGGTCGACCATCGCGATCCCTTCGTGCACCGTGCCATCCACCGGAATCGCTTCGCCCGTGTGCACCACAATAATGTCGCCCTGCTGAACCTGCTCCAGCGGCGTTTCGACCTCAGCACCGTCGGTGAGCAACCACACGTACCGCGGCTGCTTGCCGAAGACGTTCAGCAACATCTTCTTTGAGTTGTCTTCGGTCTTCTGTACCAGCATCCGGCCGAAACCGAGGCACCAGCACAACATCGAGCCGGCAAACAGCGATCCGGTCGCCAGACAGGCCGCCACGACAATCGAGTCCAGCACGTCGACACCCAGCCGACGTTCCTTGAACAGCACATCGCGAGCACTCTGGAGGGTCGGAATCGAAGTGTACAGGAAGAGACCGGCCGACAGCGGCATCAGGGCTGGCACGGCGAACTGGGCGGCAGCGGCCAACGGCACCGAGGCCGTGCAGAGAGCAAACTCCGTCTGGTGCTTGTCACGCTCTCCCTCCACCTTCGCGTGATCCAGGGCCGACTGCAGAATCTCGAGCACCTGATGACGGCGAACTTTGTCTTCTTCGTAACTCACCAGCACCGTGGCGGTCAGCGGATTCGTCTTGAAGCTCTTGATCCCCAGGACGCTCATCAGCTCCCGCTCAATCGCCTGGCAGACTTCGCCACGACGATGCAGGGCCTCGTTCCGCAACCGCATCCGCCCCGGCAACTCGTGCTTGATCTCCCAGGTCGATACGATATGGCCGTGCCGATAGACCTTGACCTGCCCCTGAGCATCAGCCCGCAGCTGTGGCACCGATGTCGTTCGTGGACCCGCTCCATGCCGACCGTGTTCGGATTCCCCGCCGGCCGGTTGATGATCGGCCGCACTGCCCGCGCCCCGCCGAGACTTGGACTTCGCCGAACCATTGCCATTACCGTGGCCATTGCCGTTGCCGTGGCCGTTGCCACTTCCATGACCGTTTCCGTTGGCTCGCGACTTGCCTGAGGCGTGTCCGTTGGACAGCACATCGGCTCCGTCGGAATCGCAACCGGCGCCGACTGGGGTGAGTACTTTGCGGCGGGACCGAGTTCGACCGTTCGAACCTCGCGACCGCGGTTCAGCACTGGCCGCTTCGGAATCCGCGTCGCCGTGATGCCCGGCTGGCTGCTCGACCAGGCTGCGATGAATGCGTTCGATGGCCTCTTGCCGGGAGACCGTCCGGGGGCAGTACCGCACCTCGGCGCGGCGCCGGACGGAATCGATCAGAATACTCTGGATCAATTCCAGCCCCATCAGCCGCTGGACAAAGTTACGGCAATTCTGCTGTTCGGGAGCCGCAAACAGGAACTCGCTGCGGAACTCAATCCTGCCATCCGCAGGAAACGACACGGCAATGTCCATGAACTCATCCGATCAATCGAGGCGTATCGAGTTCGAGCGTTGGAAAGACTCCCTGCCCAACTATCAGCTGACCGTCGCCACTCGACGGCGGTAGCTTCGTTCGGCAACCGCGTCTTGAATGGCCTCCACCCGCTCTGCGACCCCCGCCGCGACACCGGCGTAAGCGTCATTGGCGCGCCGGCACGTCGCAGTAACAGCCGCCGAAGTCTTCTCACGCACGGCCTCAGAAGCCGCTCCAGCGTCTCGGGCACCGTCGGCCATGCCTTGCTTGATCACTCCGCCTGGTAACAGTCCTGCCACCAGCAGACTGGGAACCGTCACCGTGTACGACAGACAGAAACCGGCCCCGTACACTGCGCGGCGCCAACCCTTCAGCGGCGCTTCCTGCTCAGCATTCTCCGGTTCCGCAGTCGTCAAGCTTGTGGAGAGCGTAATCATCGTCAATTACCTTGTTGAATCGGGAAACGTCGCGCCCAGGGAGGGAGATGGGCTAGCCGTGAGCATACGCCCGTTCGGTTCGCGTCGTCGTCTTGCGGGTCCGTTTGGGACGCCGAGTGTTCGCGGTATGAGCCGGTTCGGCTTTGACTCGGCCTGCATTGCGAGTCGCCTCACGCAGGGAGCTGAAGTCGGGCCATGCCACATCTTCGGCAGCGTTGCGATCCTCGGCAGCAGCTCGCCCAGTCTTGGCCTTCGCCTTGGCAGTCTTGGCCTTCGTCTGATGCCGACGCTCAGCAGCATTGTCCTGGAACGACTCAAACCCGTCGGCAAACATGCGAGCGATATCACCGTAGGCATCGCCCATGCCACTGGCCGCCGGCCCCAGAAACTGCTCCATAATCGGCTTGATCTTCGACCAGTTGGCGCCCACCATGCCGCCAATGGACAACCCCACAGCAAAATACATCATCTCACTTCGAGTGGGCATATGCGCTCTCTTCTCTCCGTAGCTTGAGTTCCAATCTGCTTCTTTCCGTGAAACACACTAAGCGGGACTCGCAGCGGCGGCTGCCGAATCGACCGCCTGACGGGCTTCGGCCAAAGCCGCCTTCATGGCCGCTCGGCGCTCGTGCATCTTATGGACCGACTCCTTGGCTGCACTCGCCCCATCGACCAATCCGTAGTAGAGCGGGTTGTTCTTGGGGAAGAGTCCGGCCACCAGCATCGTCGGGAAGACGACGCCGTACGAAACGTAGTAACAGGTCGCGTAAGCCGACTTCGACAGAATCTTGCTGGTCGCCGGCAAGACCTTGGCTGCTGCCGATTGAGCGTCAGCGGCACCGGTCTTCATCGCGTCGGCCGCCGCCACCATGGCACCAGCCACCTTGCTCAATACGTCCGGGTTCTCGCCAGCTTCCTGGTTGGCCGCGGGCGATTCGTTCGATTCTGCTGTCATCGCTAGTGCTCCTGGTGCTCTGTATCGACTGGGAAAGATGGCACTAAATATTCTGAATCTCAGTTCTCCGGCCGTCCAGAAGCAAATCGCAAATACCCTGTGGTGGATACCGCTACATCCCCTCCAACCCCATCTATCTCGATCCGGGGGGGATCTGTACCATCAACGTCCATGGGGCGATCCCGCCACCCCCCCATAGCAACGGGTATTCAGGATCTTGAACGCGGAGTGACCGATGACGACCTTCAGCACGGAAGTAGCCCACGACCTGGGGCTGGAAGAAGCCTTAACGCGTCTGCAGGATTTTGTGGAGCAGACTCAGAAGCGCTACCGGGATCAGATCTCGCACGTCGATGGCCAGTGGACCGACAACGTGCTTCTCTTCTCGCTCACGACCAGCGGCATGACTGTGCAGGGCCAGATGATCGTCGAAGAAGATATCGTCCGGGTTAAGGGTAAACTCCCACTCCTGGCCACTCCATTCCGTGGGGTCATCCAGAAGTCGATTACGGCCGAGCTGGTGCAGGCGCTGAGCTGACAACGGTCGGCGTTCAGCATCCTGAGCACACGGTCGCTCAGAAGGCGACGGCAAAGCCGAACTGCCCCGAAATCGGCGCCACGTCGTTGTCGAGACCGGCGTTGCACGAGCCGAAATATATCAGCCGGGAATTGGATTTCCAGAAGAAACCGGCTCCCGCCACGTTGCCGGCCCCCTGCTGCAAGAAGATCGCGCCGTTGTAGTAGCCATGCAGGAACAGCTGCAGCCGTTCGGTCACCTGGTGCTCGATGGCCCACTGAGCCGAAAACTGATTCTCGGTGACCCCGACCTGCTGAATCAGCGGAATGCGAAAGTTATGGCGGGTGACGTAGCGTTCGCCGGTCACGACGTCCAGCGTGTTCTCAACGCCGGTTAGCCCTAGCGTCCATTCCAGGTTGGTGGCCCGGGTCAGCGGCAGGTCAAAGTTCATGTTCAGCGAAGGCTGTGTTCCTCCCTGAAAGGCCGAACTCCCCCAGGTCGACAGGATATACGCTTCCAGCGACGCGGCGGGCATCCACCAATGGTCGTGGTCCCACAGGTGGATCTTCATGTCAAACGTCAGCGGGCTGAATCCCGTCGTGCCGTTTTCACCAAACAGAGCGGTCAGTCCGTTCCCCAACAGACGGACTTCCACGTCATCGGTCAGCCCGTAGCGGAGGAGAAATGGCCAGACGTAAGCGGCCGGAGTGTTGGAGTCGGCGGCGACCACCGTGGCCGGAGCCATTTCAATGTAGGCCCGCCCCTTCGGAAGTGTGAAGGCACTGTTGGGAAAGTCGCCCATGTCGGGGCCGGGTTCCGAGATGTTCGGTTCGTCGTCGTCTCCCTCGCCGCCTACGCTCCCACCCTCAGCGGGCTCCATGCCGCGACTGTGGACATGCCGGTCCTCAAAGTACTTGTTCAGCTCAAAGTCGACATCGCCAGACGCATTCACTCGCGGCTGCCGACGAGGCTCAATCGGCTCAGCACCCAGCACAGGAACCGCCAACGCCAATAGCCCCACGAGCATCCAGCCCCAGCTCGGGAACAGGACGATCCTCGTCCAGGTGGTCCACCCGGCGACCCCTGCCATCTACGCGACTCCATTCCGGACCTGCAAGACATCATGTCAAGGTTTCCCATCGGCTGGCACTAACTCGTTGCATCACCACCAGAGCGAATCCGACGAACTGTCGCAGAATGACGGTCGCACTGATTATGCCGGTAAGACGAAAAACACCACCGCGTAGACCAGATAGACGCCGACCAGCAGGACCCCTTCCATCCAGTTGCACTCCCCATCGGTGGTGAGTCGACCGGCGACGGAGATTGACAGCACGATGGCCACTACTTCAAACGGGGTGAAGACCAGATCCATTCGCGCTCCGATCAGTCGGCTGACGAAGACCAGCAGTGGAGCAACAAACAGGGCGACCTGGGTGCTGGCGCCGACGGTAATCGACAGTGCCAGATCCATTTGGTTCTTGGTGGCAAACCGGACGGCGTTGTACAGCTGAGCTGCGTTGCCGGCCAGCGCCAGAGCGATCACGCCGGCAAAGACGGGGGTCAATCCTAAAGAGGCCGAGGCCGGTTCGATTGCTCCAGTGAGAACTTCGCTGACGATGGCCAGGACCACCGTAACTCCGGTCAGAATCCCGAGCGACTTGTTACGGCTCCACTTCGGCGCCGCCTCCGGTTCGCCTTTCCCTTCCGTCACCTCCGCTGGCTCATCCGACTGACCGCCGGCCCCGAACAGCAGATAGACGACGCTCAACGCGTAGACGGTCAGCAGGATCACCGCCGTGCCGGTGGTCACTTCCACATCATGCGTTGGCGTGACGTGCTGAGCCATCGCGGGCATGATCAGCCCGATACCAGCCAACATCAGCAGTCCCGCGCTCATCCCCGCCTGATGCTTATCAAATACTTGCCGCCCATGCTTGAGGCCGCCGAAGACCATGGCCAGCCCCAGACCGAGGACCAGATTCCCCAGGATCGAACCGGTAAAGGAAGCCTTGACGACGTCTGGCAATCCTTTGTGCAAGGCCAGCAGACCTATGATGATCTCCGGCGCATTGCCCAGGCTGGCGTTGAGCAGGCCACCAATCGACGGCCCCAGGTAGACGGCCAGGCTCTCCGTAGCCTCGGCCATAATTCCGGCCAACGGAATGGTGGCCATGGTCGCAGCGGCGAACGTCAACACCGGATTGGCGCCGACCCAGTCCAGTAACAGCGAGATCGGCACAAACACCAGCAGATAATTCAGCTTCACTTGCAAATCCTTTTACCCATCGATCCAGATAACCGCCCGACCGCTCTACGGGGCGGCCATTGCCGCCAGCTGTTCGCGAGCGACTGCGTATTGAGGTTCAATCGCCAACGCCGCCTCGAAGGCTTCCTTCGCTTCGTCCATTCGGCCCAATTCCTGCAACGCCAACCCCAGCCGCAGATTCAGCTCGGCGTTCTGATACATGCCCAACGCCGACGCGTAACACGGAACTGCACGAGCCAGATCGTGGTTGGGCCCGTAATGCAGGGCCATCGCCAGATCGTGGGTCAACCAGAAGCTCGTGCGGTGGGCCTGTCGGGCTCGCGTCAGCAAGTCCACGACGATCGCGTCAATCTCCGCTCGGCGGTTGTCGATCAGGCTCCGCGCCAGCAACAACAGCGCCTGGTGAGTCTGACCGGCGACGTCGACCGTCGTGGCCATTTCAGTCAGTTTCGAATGGTCCCCCGCCCGCACGGCTTGCAGCAGGTCGCGGCGCCAGGGATCGGATTCGACAAGCAGCAGAGTGTCCAGCAACCAGGTCCGCACCTGCTCATCACCAAACATTTCAACTGCCGCCCAGGTATAGAATCCGCCTGTCAACACCTCCTGAGTTGCCGACGGATGATACGTCAATCGTCCGGCCGCACGCTGAGGCGACTCGACCAGCGGCGCGAATTGCTGATCCAGGAAGGCGATCCGCAGCGACTCCGGCGCGCGGCTGATAAACAACTGCCGCGAATCGCCATTTGTTCCCGCCAGACCACTTTCGAACTTCCGCACAGCGTCCAGCAGTTTGCGATCGGACATTTCCCGGTCGAACTGAGAGATCAGCGGGCTGATTCGTTGCGCCTCCGCCTGGGGGACGAGGCCCAGGCCGCGCAATGTCAGAAACTCGTCGCAGGCAATCCGCACGGAGACCCAGTCCTCAGGGTCGGCCGACCGAGCTGCCAGTCCGGCAAGATCCTTCAAACGCTCTTCGATCTCTACCAGCCGGTACGCCGCGACTTTGCGGTCAATGGCCGCTTCCCACAACGATCGGACCATCCATACGGCCACAATCGAACCGCAGACAAGGACCGCTCCCGCCGCCAGCAGATACTTCGTCAACCGCGTGTGGCGTCGCTGCTGGTCGGCGATTTCGGCTTCGGCATGTGCCTTCCCCAGGCGAGCCCGCTCCAGGCGCTCAGCAAGTGACAGCTCGTATCGCTGAAACTCACTGGCCACCTCGTACGCGTCGGCTGGCCGTGATTCAGGATCCGCCGACAGGCATTTCACAGCCAGATCGATTAACTCCTGGTCACATCCGGAACTCTCCAGCCTGGACCGTGCATCGCTGACGTCGGCCAACAGAGCCTTGCGGCCCACACGGACCGCGTTGGCCCCCCAGTAAGGCGGCAGGCCGGTCAAGATCTTGCACAGGATGCCCCCCAGCGCAAAGACATCGCTCCGCTTCCCCACGGCGTCCTTCCGCCCACCAGCCTGCTCGGGCGACATGTACGCCGGCGACCCCAACACACGTCCGAATTCGGTCGCATATTCGACCTCCTCGCGCGGCACGGGTTCCCCAACTGCGTCGTCCAACGATCCCTCTGGCCTCTCAGCCGCGGCCGTCGTCGTCTCGAGTGGCTCAGCGCCGACCCGTTCCAATTCATCTCCAAGATGCTTCGCCAAGCCCCAATCCATCACCTGCACTTCGCCAAACCGGCCCACCATGATGTTCGCCGGCTTCAGATCGCGATGGATGACCTGTTGGCTATGAGCATAGGCGACGGCCTGGCAGATCTGACCAAAATAAGACAAAAACTGATCGCGCAAGTCGGCCGGGGATCGACGGTCCGACAGCATCTCCTGCAGCGTGCGGCCATCCACCTTCTTCATCGTGATGAACGGACGCCCGTCCCTGGCTCGCCCCAAATCATGCAGCGGAACAATCCCCGGATGTTGCAGTCGAGCACAGATCGTGGCTTCGTTGATAAAGCGCTGAGTCAGTTCGTCGGAATTCGCGGCCGCTGTGTCCATCACCTTGATGGCGATCTCGCGCTGCAGCTCGACGTCAAATCCCGAATAGACTCGCCCCATGCCGCCACGAGCAATTACTGGCCCCAACCGATAGCGATCGGGCAACTCGATCGCTTCGGTCGTTTCAGACTCCCGATCACCTGACAACACACCGCGCATTCCCCAAGCCGAGCCGGTCCAGACGTCGCCTTCCAGCGAAGAGCCGCTATCGTGTTCGCCCTGACAGGTGGCTATCAGATCGACATGCTCGGGAAAGCGACGGACGTAGTCATCGATCGGCGGCGTTTGCCCAGATGCAAGGTAGCGATGAAAATCGGCCAGCAACAATTCGCGCAGCAACAACTGTCGGTCGAGCTGCGGTGTCCTGTCGAGTACCGCCTCGATCGACTCGCCACGCCCCTCTCGCCACATGGCCTCGTACTCACGAGTCACCCGGTCCAGTTCGCGCAGCGTCGAAACGTCAAGTCGCGACCAGCCGAGCTGGTACGCAGGTGCTTCCGGACGCACATTCATCAGCGACGCCTCACAACGGCTACCGGCAGATTCAGGACCTGGAGTCGGGGCCCTGCAGATGGTTTTCCCAGATCGAACGGATCACCAGCAGCATGCGCTGAACCGTGCGGCGTGAAAAGCCCAATCGAGTGGCAATTTCGTCATTCGTCAGGCCGTCCAGTCGCCAGAGCGCCACCTGCCGAAGCTCGGGGTCCTCGAGCATGTCGAGCATTTCCCGACACCGTTCGGCCATCTCGGCCGCCAGATCAGTCGGCGGCATCCGGCCAGGGATCTGATCCAGCGAAGCAAACTCGCTGTCCTCACCGGCGGCAAACTTCAGCTCCGACTCCAGAAACGTCCGCTGGTCCGACCGCCGCTTCTGAGCCCCCTCGCTCCGCAGCTCGTCTCGCGTCCGGTTCAATGTAATCGTCACCAGCAGTGGCCATAGCCCGTCGCGGTTCTGCAATTCCGGAAAACGTCCTTCCTGATGAGCCGCACAGAACCGGCGAAAACTGTCCAATGCCACCTGTTCAGCATCAAATCCGGCCGACACCTGGCATCCGGCACCGTGCAGATAGCCCTGCACGACCCGGCACATTCGGTCAAAATACCGGCCCCATAACCGCTGAGCCGCCTCGTCCGAACCCTCCATAAGAGCGGTTATCCACTCGGTCACCGAATTTTCTGCAGGAGACTGGCACATGAATGGACCGTTCTGCGTTCTTAGAAGAGGACCTTCGCAGTAACGACCTTGCTGAAAGAGTTGGTAATGACGCCTCTGGGATCAATTAAGCAGCCAGGAGGGCGCACGTCAAGAGTTTTACCATCGTCGAGATCCGCTAGGTTTGTGCAACCTGAGCTGGTTGTTCCCGACCAACCGACAACGGGGTCGTCGGCGGAGCTGCCGACGCTGGAGAAGCCATCAGAGCTGACTCCGGAACCGGAGGCCATTGGGGCACCCTGTCCGGCCGGAACGTCAAACTCCAGACTGGCCGTCATCTCCGATCACCCGCTGATCCGGCTGGCCGTCCTCGAACTGGCCCGACAGAACAACTTCTGCCTCTGCTGCGCTGAAGCAACCACCGCCGAAGAGGCTGTGCGCTGTGTCGCCGAATCGGATCCCGACGTGGCCTTTGTCGACCTCTCGTTCTCCAGTGGGATGGGACTGCATCTGATCGAAGAACTGCACAGCGCCAATCCGCGCACTCGCCTCCTGGCCAGCTCGCCCCATGATGACCTCCTGTATGCCGGACAAGTCATCGGAGCTGGCGCGCTGGGATACCTCCATCGTTCGGCCGGACCAGAAGAGATTCAGGACGCTATCCAGAGCGTCGCTAACGGCAAGACATTCGTTGGTCGCCAGTTCACCAAGCCCTTTCTCGGAGATGGCCAATCCGGCACCCCCTTTGGCCGGCTCACTCAACGTGAAGCTCAAGTCTTTGAATTGATCGGCCAAGGTGATTCGACAAAACGCATCGCGCGCAAACTCGGACTGCGCACCAACACCGTCGAAACCTATCGCGAACGCATCCGCGGTAAGCTGGGCGCCAAAGACGGCGCCGATCTCGTCTATCGGGCCATCGTCTGGGTACTGCTGAACCAATAACCCTACGGCCCAACGCCGGCCGTAGGAAATTCCACCACACGATCTGACCGGTGACTTCCGACCCAGACGCAAAGTCCGAGCTACAGTGGTGCTAGTTCTGACAATTTTGTCTACCTGGAAGGTGCCCACCACTCCTTGGTGGGCCTGTCTCCTGTCCAAAAGTTACCCTGCTTACGAACCATGGATTCCATTCTGGTCTGGGCTGGTCCGGCACTCCACGTGTTCCTGGTGAATCTGGTCCTGTCGGGCGACAACGCCGTCGTCATTGCCATGGCCGCCAATCGTCTTCCGCCCCAACAGCGGCGCCAAGCCGTCGTCTGGGGACTGCTGATTGCTATCGGACTCCGCATAGCGCTCACTTGCTTCGCTACCTGGCTGGTCCGCGTCCCCGGTCTGATGATCGCCGGCGGAGTCGCTCTCTATTACATCGCCTGCCAGCTGCTGGCCGACAGAAGCGATGACTCTCCTGAGTCCGACCAACCGTACCGACCAGCGCCGGATAACCTTCGCGCAGCGATCCGCACCATCGCGGTCGCGGACGTTGCGATGAGCCTCGACAATGTGCTGGCGGTATCGGGAGCCAGTCACGGCGACCAATCGCATATGTTGCTCGGCCTCATCTCATCCGTCGTGCTGATGGTCCTGTTCAGCAACACGATCGCCACCATCATGGATCGATGCCAATGGCTCTTCTATGTCGGAGCCGCTATCCTGGCCTTCACCGCTACGCAAATGATCGCCGAAAGCCACGAAGTCGCCACCCTCTGGGCCACTGTCGGTCACTGGTTGCCAGGAAACACAACGCATGATCTCGCCCAACTGAACCCGCTGGCACTAAAGGACGGACTCCACTGGACCGCTCAGATCGTCTCCGTCGCCGGCTGCCTCTTCTACGGCCACTCCCGACGACGACAGACCGCGTAACGCCGTCACGATCGGGCTGAGTACTACTGGAGCGGGACGCTGCGAAACAATGTGCGACCGGCCACGCGGATTTCGACATCGACCAGATACTTCTGCAAGGCCTGAACATCGGGCTCGATCCCCAATCCAGGACCGTCCGGAATCGCGATTCTACCGTCGTTCCCCGGTATTAGCTGTGACCGAGTGAATTCTCGAGCCAAAGCCGATGGATCGACTGGATACTCGCACAGGTCGTCGCCACTCATGCCCGCGTATGGCTGCAACGAGGCACTCAAAGCCAAATGCGTTGTGAACGTATGGTTGACGAACTGAACGCCACGGGCGACGGCGTATTCGGCGACGCGCCTGGCCGATGTGATTCCGCCAACTCGCCCGGTGTCGATCTGCACAAATCCCAGCCCGGCGAAATCGATCATTCCCATCGCCTGATGCTCATTGTGACACCCTTCACCACCGGCCAGTTTGACGGACGATCGGCGAGCCAGCTCGGCGTAAGCCTGGAACGCTCCCGACACGAAAGGCTCTTCCAGCCAGACAGCGCCACACTCAGCCAACACAGGCAATCGCAACGCGGCCAATTCCACGTCGTCATTCCAGATCGTGCCCGCATCGATCAACAACATGCCGTCAGGGCCCAATCCCTCCCGAGCCGCCCGCACATGCTGCTCGTCAGTCGACAATTCGCCACGGCCAAAGGGCCCCCATCCGAACTTGGCAGCTCGATATCCGCGCCGTGCCACCTCCTCAGCTCGCCGAAACGTCGTCTGCGGATCGTCGCCAAACAGCTGCGAAGCATAGGCCAACTTGGGATGAGCCACACGGTCGCCCAACAGCCGATAAACCGGTTCGCCAAGTCGACGTCCCAGCAGATCCCACAGAGCGATATCGATTCCCGACAGGACGTGATCGGCCTGCAGAAGATCAAAGCTGTTCGCCCGCACCTGCTGATGGATCCGCCGGATGTCGTCGGCAGATTCCAGGCGTTCGCCCAACACGGAGGCACTCACCGGTTTGCACGCACTGTGCGACATCGGACAGATCCAGCCCGCTATGGTCGGCAACGGAGCCGCTTCGCATTCGCCCCACCCCACATGCTCACCGGCCTGAACTCGCACCAACAGCGCATCCTGGCTTCCGTCGCCGACATCCTCGACCTTCGGTATCGACAGATAGTAAAAATCGACCGATTCAATCTTCATCTTGCCGCCCACCCTCTCATCAGTTTATCCGCGA
The DNA here is from genome assembly GCA_046349895.1 of Pirellulales bacterium. Lineage (GTDB taxonomy): Bacteria > Planctomycetota > Planctomycetia > Pirellulales > Pirellulaceae > JAXMBJ01. Next base: position 1,712,027 of record JAXMBJ010000006.1, read on the forward strand.
CGTCGAATGCCCAGCCACGCGATTGCTGCCAGCCCGCAAGCGGCCGCGGCCACCAGCAGACTGAACCGCCAGCCGAGCGTTTCGCCGATGACAGGGGTCAACACGGGGGCCAGCAAGCCGACTCCGTTCCCCCCGGTGTTCATGATCGCTGCCGCCGCGCCACCACGCTCGTTTCCCAGCCTGACGGCCGTGCTCCAATGAGCCGCTTCGCTCAGCCCCACCGCGACCATGGCCGTGGCAAAACAGCCGATGACCAGCGCCGCGCCACTGATATAGGCCCCGATCGCGGTCACTCCTCCTGCCAAAGTCAATCCGGCCACTGGCACCAGAGCCATACCCAGCCAGCCCGACCACCGGCCACGAGCGTAGTCGGAAAATCGTCCCCCCAACAGCATGCCAACGCCCATGGCCAGTGTCAGCAGACTGGTGGCCCAGCGTGCGGCCGATGTGTCCAACCGCAAGGTCTCCTGGAAGTAATGCTCAGCCCAGTAAAAGAACAGGTACTGAAAGTAGCCGACCATGCCATAACTGGCCGTCAGACAGACCAGCGACCAGTTCGACTCACCCTCCGTCGACCTATCCTCCGTCGACGCACCCGCCCCAGGTTCCAGCCCGCTGTCGCTTTCCGGGCCGACGATCTGGCGAACCGATGCGACCCGAGAGGCTTCGTGTCCGGCTTTCAGCAGAGAATCAGGTGGGAAATCAGCTCCGTGTCGGTACCAGGCCCAACCAACCACGGCGGTCACCCCGGCCGCGGCCAGGAACGCACCCGGCCACGCGAGCCAATCGATCAGCCAACCGAACAACAAATACGTCGTCGCCATCCCCAGACAACACGCCGCCGTGACCAGACCGTTGGCCGAATCGGTAAAGGAGGCCGGCGACCAGTTATGAACCAGCCTGGCAGCCGTGGGATGCAGCGGCGCAGTCACAGCGCCGAACAGCCCTCGCACCACCAGGAGACCGATGAGCAACGTCGTCGGCTCGGCAACCGCGGCTCCCAGCAGACCGACGGCAGCCATCAAGATGGCACTGCCGCTGGCGAGCAATATCCAGGAGCGATGGGGCCCCCACCGATCCACGAGCCAACCGCCGGGAATCATGCACAGGGTGTAGACGGCCAACGTCGTGGTGTAGACCCAGCCCATTTGAGTCTTGGAAAGGAGACCTCCCGGCACAATCTGCTCGGCCCCGGCCACCGCCATGCTCAGCCGATTGAAATGCGCCCAGGCCGCGAAGACCATCATCAGCGGCAGAATGCGCAGGCGGTTCATGAACGGGCCATTGAGGGGACTGGCGGGGGAAATCGCGGGGACGATTCACGAGCCCGCCTATGCTAACAGACAGCCCCGCGCCGGGCCAGTCATCGCCGTCCTTTGGGCAATCAATCACCGAAGAGTTCAAAGTCGTCGTCCGCCCAATCCTCTTCGTGAGTTTTCGGTCGACTCGACTCAAAACACTTCGGTCCCGTTTCGATCCCGACCGTGTGCCAGACCAGGTCGTTACGAGGATTAGTCATCATCCACTGCTTGAACCCGGCGTACCACCGGCGAATCGTGCTCCGCCAATCCTCAGCCGCCGCACGTTGAATTGACTCGACACGGTACATCGTCAGCTCCTTTCGTCACGCGGCACTCGATGCCAGATCGGCCATTCACATGGCTCGTCCTCCATCTGCAATTCAATCACTTGCTGCGTGAAAAAGGGCTCAATAACAGCTCGCCGGACATTAAACCTTTATCAAGACGCCACAGTGGCCAGGGTGCTCTGGCAATCCTGCACACGGTTTTGATGAGAATTTGATACCTGCGGACCGCGAATTGAGCCCCTTTTTGCGCAGGCTGGTGTCTAATACATGACGACAGACAACTGAGGAGATTTTCCTGATGGACGTGATCTGGATTACAGCCGGCCTGGTATTCTTCCTGGCTAGCGCCGCGCTGATTGTTTTCCTGGAACGTTTGCGGAACGAGGATTAGCCATGGCGCTCACCACACTCCTTGCGCTGTTGACCGCCGCGATACTGGCGGTCTACCTGGCAGTAGCCCTGTTGATGCCGGAGAAATTCTGATGCCGCTGGCTTCGTGGCTGCAATTGGTTCTGTTTGCCGGAGCTCTGGCACTCTGCGTCTGGCCACTGGGCCACTACATGGCCTGGGTCTTCGCCCCGACGCGCCGGAGTCCGTTACACCAGACGCTCGACGGCTGGGAACGGCGACTGTTGCGACTGGCTGGTGTTGATGCAGATGCCGAAATGACCTGGCAGGAGTACGCTCGAGCGGTGCTGATCTTTTCCGCGATCAGTTTTGCCGCGGTCTACCTGCTGCAGCGACTGCAGTTTGCCCTGCCACTCAATCCGGCCGGTCTCGGCGCTGTGTCGCCCGATTCAGCATTCAACACGTCCATCAGCTTCGTGTCGAACACCAACTGGCAAGGCTACGCTGGCGAGACAACGATGAGCTATCTCACGCAGTCCGCGGCGTTGACCGTACAGAACTTTCTGTCGGCCGGAGTCGGATTGGCGGTCCTCATCGCCCTCGTTCGTGGCCTGGTGCGAGAGGAGTCGACAACGCTGGGCAACTTCTGGGTCGACCTGACGCGCGGCGTGCTGCTGATTCTTCTCCCTCTCTCCACGCTGCTGGCGCTGATCCTGGTCGCCGAGGGTGTACCGCAGACCTTCGGGCCAGCTGTAACGACTGAGCGACGACTTCACGTCGCGGGCTCAGCCGAAAGTGGCCCGGCGTCATCGGAAAACGCCCCCACTGATCAGCAGACATTGTCGCTTGGTCCGGTCGCTTCCCAAGAGGCGATCAAGCAGCTGGGGACCAACGGGGGCGGATTCTTCAATACCAATTCCGCTCATCCCTTTGAGAATCCGACTCCGGTGACGAACTTCCTGGAACTGTTGTCGATCTTGGTCATTCCCGCCTCGCTTTGCGTGACCTTTGGGCAGCTGGTGCGAGACGCGCGTCAAGGCTGGGCGCTCTTGGCCGCCATGGCCAGTCTGTTCGTGCCGCTGACGCTGCTCGTCTGCCTGGCCGAACAACACGGCAATCCGATCTTCACCGCGGCGGGCGTCGATCAGGCGACCAGCTTGCTCCAGGGTGGCGGCAACATGGAAGGCAAGGAAGTTCGATTCGGGATCGCCAATTCGGCCTTGTGGGCGGTCGCCACGACGGCCGCTTCCAACGGTTCGGTCAACGCGATGCACGATTCGTTCACTCCCTTGGGCGGCTTGGTGCCGATGTGGCTGATGCAACTGGGCGAAGTCATCTTTGGCGGAGTCGGATCGGGGCTGTATGGGCTGCTGGTGTTCGTGATCCTGACCGTCTTCATCGCCGGCCTGATGGTCGGCCGCACACCGGAGTATCTTGGCAAGAAGATCGGCGCTTACGAAATGAAGATGGCCGCCCTGGTCATACTGTTGCCTTGTGCCACGGTGATTCTGGGGACGGCCCTGGCGGTCGCGACCGAAGCGGGTCGAGCGGGGATCATGAACCCGGGCCCGCACGGATTCAGTGAGGTGCTGTATGCGTTGTCGTCGGCCGCCAACAACAACGGCAGCGCCTTTGCCGGACTCAGCGCGAACACGCCCTTCTACAACGGGCTGCTCGGACTGGCCATGCTGATCGGTCGATTCTGGGTCATTCTGCCTGTCTTGGCCATGGCCGGCTCGCTGGGCCGTCAGAAATCGGTTCCGCCGGGACCGGGAACGCTCCCCACCCACACGCCGCTGTTCGTCGGTCTGCTGGTGGCGATTGTGGTGATCGTCGGCGCCTTGAGCTTCTTTCCGGCCCTGGCGCTGGGACCCATTGTGGAACATTTGCTGTTGTTCGCTCCCTAACCAATTCAAACCTTCATGTCACACACCATCACCCAACCATCGATCTGGAATTGGCCGATCGCCCGCCAGGCCATGGCCAGTTCCGTCACGAAGCTCGATCCGCGAGTTCAAGTCCGTAACCCGGTGATGTTCGCCGTCTATCTGTCGAGCATCCTGACGACCGTGTTCTGGATTGAGTCATTGGTTTCGCAGTCGGCCGAATCGTCGTGGTTCGTGGGGGGAATCTCGGCCTGGCTGTGGATCACCGTGCTGTTCGCCAACTTCGCGGAGGCGATTGCCGAAGGACATGGTCGAGCGCAGGCAGCCACGTTGCGTCGAGCTCGCACGGCCGTCCCCGCTCATCGAATTGCCGATCTCGCTGCATTGGACAAACTGCGCGCCGCTGGCGATCTGCCAGGCGGACTGAAGGACCTGGAAGGAGCAAATCTCTGGTCGACCGAACAGATTTCGGCCAGTGACCTGCGGCCGGACGACGTGGTGATGGTTCGAGCGGGAGAAATCATACCGGCCGACGGTGAGGTGGTGATCGGCGTCGCATCAGTCGACGAGAGTGCGATTACTGGTGAGAGCGCGCCGGTGGTTCGCGAAAGCGGCGGCGACCGCAGCGCGGTGACCGGAGGAACGCGAGTAATTTCCGACTGGTTGGCCGTCCGGGTCAGCACGCTGCCGGGCCAAAGCTTTCTGGACCGGATGATTGCTATGGTGGAGGGTGCCAAGCGTCAGCGGACGCCGAACGAAATCGCCCTGTCGATCCTCCTGGCCGCACTGACGCTGATTTTCCTGCTGGTCGTTGCCACGCTGGTGCCATATTCGGCGTTCAGCGTCGAGCGGGCCGGGCAGGGGAAGCCGATCAGCCTGACCGTGATCGTGGCCCTGTTTGTCTGCTTGGCGCCGACCACCATTGGCGCCCTGCTGTCAGCCATCGGGATCGCCGGCATGAATCGACTCAGCCGAGCCAATGTGATTGCCATGTCGGGGCGAGCGGTGGAGGCTGCCGGGGACATTGACGTGCTGCTGCTCGACAAGACGGGGACCATCACGCTGGGCAACCGCCAGGCGACACGTTTTCTGCCCGCTGGCGGAGTGGAGGAGCGGGAACTGGCTGAGGCGGCCCATCTGGCTTCGATGGCCGACGAAACTGCCGAGGGACGGAGCATTGCCGTGTTGGCGAAGCAGCGTTTCGGGTTACGCGGCCGTGACCTGGAACAGACCAAACCCCATTTTGTCCCATTCTCTGCCCGAACTCGGATGAGTGGAGTGGATCTCGATGGCAAGCAGATTCGGAAAGGGGCATCTGAGGCGATTGGCCGACACGTCGCGATGTTCCACGGATTCATGCCCGACGACGTCAATAGCCTGGTACAGCAAGTTGCCAAATCGGGAGCTACGCCGCTGGTGGTCAGCTGCGACGGGCGGATTCTGGGAGTCATCGAGCTGAAAGACGTTGTCAAAGGAGGGATCAAGGAGCGCTTTGCCGAATTGCGGCGTATGGGGATCAAGACGGTCATGATTACTGGCGACAATACGCTGACTGCCGCAGCCATTGCAGCTGAGGCCGGGGTCGACGATTTTCTGGCTGAAGCCACTCCCGAGGCCAAACTGGCGATGATCCGCGATTACCAGAAAGGTGGCCGCCTGGTGGCCATGACCGGCGACGGTACCAATGATGCTCCCGCACTGGCTCAAGCGGATGTGGCGGTGGCCATGAACAGCGGTACGCAGGCGGCCAAAGAAGCGGGCAACATGGTCGATCTCGATTCCAATCCGACGAAGCTGATTGAAATCGTGAATATCGGCAAACAGCTGCTGATGACTCGCGGGGCGCTGACCACATTCAGTATCGCCAATGACGTCGCCAAGTATTTTGCCATCCTGCCGGCGGCCTTCGCGGCCACTTATCCTCAACTCCAGGCGATCGACCTGATGCGACTCTCGTCTCCCGGCAGTGCCGTTCTGTCGGCAGTCATTTTCAACGCGGTGATTATTGTGGCTTTAGTCCCTCTGGCCCTGCGTGGGGTCCACTATCGTCCGGTCGGCGCCGCTCAATTGCTCCGCGACAACCTGTTGATCTACGGCATCGGCGGGCTGATTGTTCCTTTCGTGGGGATCAAAGCTATTGACCTTCTGATGTCGGTGATCATGACCAGCGTCTGATTTCGAGCGACGCAACTACAATTCCGCAGGACACAGTATGTCTCACGTTTCTCGCTACCCTCATTTGATATCGGCGGCGCACGGCCGGACCGTCCGCGGCTTGACAATTCAGAACACGAACTGAGGTGTATCCCGTCATGAACCTTTCCCTCGCCCGACAGTTCCGGTCGGCCGTTTCGATGCTGGCGTTCTTTACCTTGCTCACGGGCGGTCTCTATCCGGCCGTCATCACGGTGACCGGGCAGTGGCTCTTTCCGCGACAGGCCCATGGCAGTCTGATTGTGGAACAGGGGCAAATCGTCGGATCCGAGCTGATCGGGCAGCACTTTGACGCCGATGTCTATTTCTGGGGACGACTGTCGGCGACGGGGCCAGTCCCTTATAACGCGGCGGCATCGAGCGGGTCCAACTTTGGTCCGCTGCATCCCGGATTGCGGGATGCGGCCGTAGCGCGCGTGGCCGTTTTGCGGTCGCGAGGTGGTTCTGGCGAACCGGTACCCGTGGATCTGGTCACCTCATCGGCCAGCGGGCTCGACCCCCATATCACGCCGGCCGCCGCCGAGTACCAGGTACGTCGAGTGGCTCGGGCGCGAGGAATCTCCGAGGAATCCGTCCGCCAGGCCATCGTCCGGCATACGACGGACCGGAGATGGGGTATCCTGGGAGAACCGACGGTCAATGTCCTGATGCTGAACCTGGAACTCGACCGGATGGCCAACCGAAATTAGCCGCGCCATGGATCCCCGACGCCCGAATCCGGACGAACTCCTCAGCCAGGTCCAGGCCGACGAAAACCGCAATCGCCGCGGTTCGCTGAAGATCTACTTTGGCTATGCCGCCGGAGTCGGCAAGACGTACACGATGCTCGAACAAGCGCGTCGGGCTCAAGCGCAAGGACGTGAAGTCGTCCTGGGTTACATCGAACCCCATGCGCGTCCCGAGACACAGGCACTGACTCAAGGGCTGGAGAAGCTCACCGTCCAGAACCTCAGCTATCGCGGGATGACGCTGACCGAGTTCGACGTCGACGCAGCGCTGGAAAGGCATCCCGACCTGCTGCTGGTCGACGAACTCGCCCACTCCAACGTCGAAGGCTCCCGCCATGCGAAACGATGGCAGGACATCGAGGAGCTGATCAATGCCGGAATCAATATCTGGACAACCTTGAATGTCCAGCACATCGAAAGCCTGAATGACGTCATCGGTCAAGTGACCGGAATTGCAGTCCGCGAGACCGTTCCCGACCGGATCTTTGAAGCGGCGGACGAACTGGAGCTGATCGACCTGACGCCCGATGAACTTCTGACTCGGCTGCAATCCGGTAAAGTCTACTTCCCGGAACAGGCTCAACGTGCCCTGCAGAGTTTCTTCCAGAAGTCCAATCTGGCCGCTTTGCGTGAACTGGCCCTGCGCCAAGCCGCCCAACGAATCCACACCGATGTCGAGTCCGCTCGGCGGCAACGGGCCTCCACCAGCACTTGGGCGACCGCCGAACGCCTGCTAGTCTGCATCGGCCCGAGCCCGACGACGGCACGTGTGATCCGCACGGCCAAGCGGATGGCCACCGCACTGCACGCCCCTTGGCTGGCCGTAGCGATCGACCTGGCCGGGCAACCGCAGTCGATTTCGGCCAGGAGCCAGATTGCCGAACACTTTCAATTGGCCGAACGACTGGGAGCCGAGATCGCTACCATTTCCGGCTCGGATGTACCCACCACCGTCCTCGAATACGCTCGTTCGCGCAACGTTACCAAGATCTTCATCGGCAAGACGAATCGAAGCTGGTGGAAACGTCTGGTCCAGGGGACGATCGTCGATCGAATCCTGGAGAAGAGCGGGGATATCGATGTCTATGTGATTCACGGTCATGGCGAGCCGACACCTGCAGCGGTTCCGAATCGCGCTGCGCGTCAGTTGTCGTATGGAGACCTGATCAAGGCGGGCAGTATTCTGATCGGCGTGAGCCTGGTGGCGACGGCCCTGCGGCAGCTCCATCTGGCCGATGCAGAAGCCAACACAGTGATGCTGTTTCTGGCCGCGGTGGCCTACATCGCATTTCGATTCGGCAATCTGCTGGGGGTCGCGTCGAGCATCCTCGCCGTGCTCGTGTTTGACTTTTTCTTCGTACCGCCGTTCCACACTTTTGCGGTCAATGATGCCCAGTACGTGGTGACCTTCGCGGTCATGCTGGCCATTGCCACGTTGATCAGTGCATTGACATCGCGGTTGAAGCAGCAGGTCGAGTCGACTCAGCTACGGGAACGCCGCACATCGGCCCTCTACCAGATGGGAAAACTGCTCAGCTCGCTCTACGGCACCATGTTTCTGGTGTCGGCGGCTGGCGAGAAGATTGCTGAGATGATCGGCGGGGAGGTCGCCATCTACTTGCGAGATTCAGGTCAGGCACCTCAGCTGATGCACGGCATTCAGACGACAATCGCCGCCGACAAGTTGAGTTCAGCGGTGGCGAGCTGGGTGATCGATAACGAGCAGATTGCCGGCGCCGGCACGGATACGCTCCCCAATTCGCCCGCTCTATTCCTCCCCTTGCACGGTTCTCAACAGGTCCTGGGGGCTCTGGCAGTGAAAACCGCCGACATGCCCAGACTGCTGGAACCCGAACAACGGCAGCTGCTGGAGGCCTGCTGTAACCAATTGGCCCTGGCACTGGAACGCGACCGGATGGCCATCGATGCCGCCGAGGCTCGTATCCAGGCAGAATCCGAACAGGTGCGCAGTACGCTGTTAAGCAGCGTCTCGCACGATCTGAAGACGCCACTGGCTGCCATTGCCGGAGCCAGCAGCAGCCTGCTGCAGACGAGTGCGATGGACGAACCGACCCGTCGCCAGCTGCTCGAAACGGTCAGCAGCGAAGCTCAGCGTCTGAATCGACTCCTGGAAAACATCCTGCAGATGTCTCGGCTGGACGCAGGTGCCGTGCAACCCAATCGCCAGTGGCACGTCCTGGAGGAGATCGTTGGCTCGGCCCTGCATCGACTCCGCAGCCAGCTGGAGCACCGGCAGATAGCCATTTCGATCTCCAATGACATCCCCTTGATCTGGGCCGATGGACTCCTGATCGAACAACTGCTGGTCAACTTGCTGGAAAACGCCATCAACTACACACCGGCGGGAACTCCCGTGTCGATAACGGCGGCCGTCGACGGCGGGACCCTGCGACTGTCGGTCGCCGATGAGGGCCCGGGATTGCCGGCTGGCGCTGAAGAGCGGATTTTTGACAAGTTCTATCGCGGCACGCAGGGTTTCGACAGCGGACGCGGAAGCGGGCTGGGGCTGGCCATTTGCCGAGCCATCGTCACCATCCATGGCGGCACGATTCAGGGAGCGAACCGACCTATGGGCGGCGCAGAGTTCATCGTCCGGCTCCCCCTGGCACCGGGTTCTCCACATGTCGACGTCAATTCGTCACTGTGATCTGCCGAGCACCTTGGCCGACGTATCGCCCAATCCGGACCTGACAATCCCAACCTGAATATAGATGCCTCGTCGACCGATCGCGCTGGCCATCCCCGTTCCGTTCTCGGACTGGACGAAATAGAATCCCTGAAGGGAGCGAATCGACACTGTTCGTAGCTCTACCAGAAACGAAAACCTGGTCCACTTCAAGTTGCGAGGTTTCCTCACCGGGGAACAAACATCGGCACCGTCGTGGCCCTGGAATATGCTTTACAAATATGAAGAAGTAGTTTCATGTCCCATCCCGATGCGCTGGTCCTGGTAGTCGACGACGAGACGCCTATTCGCCGGCTACTGCGAGTTTCGTTGGAGAACGCCGGATATCGAGTCCGCGAGGCGGCGACGGGCGAAGAGGCGACTCGAACTGCGGCCAGCGAGCCTCCCGACCTGATCCTGCTCGACTTGGGACTGCCGGATGCCGATGGCGGCGATGTCCTCCGCCGACTGCGCGAATGGTATACCGGGCCGATCATTATTCTGTCTGCCCGTGATCGGGAATCTCAGAAAGTCGCCGCTCTCGATGCCGGTGCGGATGATTATGTTACCAAGCCGTTCGGGTTGGATGAACTGCTGGCCCGCCTGCGAGTGGCCCTTCGGCACTCGCACAACCCTCAGTCGCAATCGACGACGATCACTATCGGAGACCTCCGATTCGATCTGGGCGCCCGTCGTGTCTTCCGACGCGAAACAGAGATTCATTTTACCCCGATCGAATACAAGCTCCTGATGACCATGGTCAAACATGCTGGCAAGGTGTTGACCCACCGATTCTTGCTCCGCGAAGTCTGGGGGCCTCAGCAATCTGAGGAACATCACTACCTGCGGGTCTTCGTCGCCGGACTTCGTAGAAAATTGGAAGACAACTCGGCTCGCCCTCGTTATATTCTTACCGAGCAGGGGGTCGGGTATCGGTTCGCGGCGGAATAGGTCTCTCCCTGCCAAGCACCTGGGCAAGGAGTACTGCCATGTTCGGAATGTCTCATGGTCCTCGTTACCGACAGACGTTCGCCCTGCTGCTGTGCCTGATTGCCACCGTTGCCAGCGCGTCGCGAATCGAGGCTCAGGAGACTCGATTTCTTGACCATTCACTGCTGATCGCCCCCGAGTATCCGTGTACCTGGCCAGCATATCCCTTCCCCCGGTTCGCGATCATCCACCAGCGTCAACCGGGCCCGGATGGACCCTATCACGTCGATGCGCTGCTGATCGACGGCAACACCGGAACTCAGCTCGATGTCCCACCCCACTCTGTCGCCCGACCCGAACTGAATCGCGAAAAATCAGGGCCCTTGGGACTCGCCTACACCGACAAGATCCAGCCGTGGCAATTCGGCGGCGAGGCCTGCGTGATTGATATCCGAGATCTGCTCGATCAGGCCCCCAAGGGAGTCAGTCCGCTGGTGCGACCGGAACACGTCGAACGCTTTGAGGCTCAGCATCGTCGTTTGCGACCGGGGGATGTGGCCCTGTTTCAAAGTCAGTATTCCGACAAGTACTACCGGCCGCTCCCGGAAGGACGCCGATTCATCGCCGACGTTGTCGACCGACTGGCCCCGGGCTATCCCGATCCCGATCCCGACTGCATGGAGCTGCTCGGGCACCGTGGAGTGCTGACGTTGGGAACCGACAGCGCCAGCATGGGGCCGCTCCCCGATCTGGCGGAGCCGACTCATTACGCGGGACTCAAATATGGCATGATCTGGACCGAGGGAGCGACGAAGCTGGGCGAGTTGCCCGCAACGGGCGCGTTCTACTGCATGCTGGCCCCCAAACATCAAGGCGGACCGTACAGTGAAGGGCGAGCATTCTCGATTGTGGGTGGCGATCTGCCACGGCGCTTGATCGACGCGTGTCGCAACAAGCGGGCCGTCGACCTTTCGCCCACTCTGGCCCCCAACCTGCCGCTCACTTCGCCCGGTATCGGTACCGGCAATCATCGGCAGACGTATCTGAAGATCGATTTTCTCTATGCCGAGTACCTCGACATGTGGCACCACGGTCACTTGATGGACTCCATGGCGGGTACACATCTTGTCCCCCCCGCGTACGCACTGCCGCCGACCGCTGAGCCGATCCATTACGCGCCGGAAGTGCGTGGCTGGTTGTCCGAATACGAGGCTCAGTTTGGACCGCGCGGCCACAGCACACGGACCACCGATCGGGTTCCGATCGACTGGACCTGCGGCACGGCACGCGTCATCGATGTCACGTCGCTGGTCGGTACCATTCCCGCTCGACAATGGCCCGCCTCACCAGAGATTACGGTGAATCACATTCAAGCTTACGAAGCGAAGCATGGTCCACTTCGCGCTGGCGATGTGGTCATCTTCCACACCGGTCACGTCGCCCGCCATTTGCAGCCGCAGCCGGCAGATACGGGCCTCTGGCTCGACCCGCTGGCCGGCAAATCCGAAGGCTGGCCTGCTCCTGGCCCCGCCGCCATCGCCTACCTCCAGTCCCAATCGATCCGCTGCGTTGCCACCGATGCTCCTGACCTGGGCGGTGTCGATCCCAAACGTGCCCTGATGACCTACTGGGCACTCGGATCGCGCGACATGGTCGGCGTGGAGTTCCTCGTGAATGCCGACAAGATTCCGGCGGGAGCCTATTTCCTCTTCGCTCCGGTAAAAGTCCGCGATTGCCACGGCGGCCCAGGTCGAGCCATCGCGTTGTATGACTGAGCCCCGCGTGGCACTCCCAATTTCCGCAGCGCCGAACGAATGGCCGAGGCGCGGCAGGCTTGGCTGTCCTGCCGTCTTGGCTGTCCTGCCGTCGTTACGGGCGGCGACGCATAGCTCATGTCGAATTGAGTCCCGGGGGCGATCCGATCAGGAGCGTCGAGCCATTCGAGCCAGACGGTCAGCGAATCTGAATTCGGCGACAGGGAGCCGCTCAGGTACCCCTGGATTCCGAGCCGCAAGTGACGGTCTGAAGGCAGTTCAATTCGAACGGTCGCGTTGTCGGGGGACCACGTCGATCCGGGTTCATTGAGCTCCTCGAACCAACTACCCACTTCGGCGGCCTGCAGCTGCATCTCCGGCGATTCGTAGAAAACGATTCACCCCGCCGACGCTGGCCACGGGATCACCCACGGGATCAAGCCGAACAGAATCCAGCACCTTTCGGCGAACCAATTTGACTTCACGGCGCGCCCTTTCGCTCCATTTAACCCAGTTTGATGTGCCCCTCACCACGCCCGGCTCGCAGCTAAGGCCGGCACAAGCTCATGCGTGGGCTGGGGCGTGGAGGCGGGTGGCGTCAGCACCCCCGTGCGCCACGGCCGAAGTGTCGCAGCATCCTGACGACCAAGACCAGCATGCTCACCAAAAAGAGCCCAATTGCTGCGATGAATCGGCCTGAGTTCAGGCGCAGGCCATCCCGATTGGCCACAAAGGTCAGGTGATTGACGGACATCATGAGGCACGACACCAGCACGGCCACCCAGTCCATGGTCGCCGCAACGCGATTCAACGTTGCTGCTCGTCGTTCCGGCGCCAGCCAATACTGCCGGTGAGGCATGTTGATCATCGACTCGGGCAAGATCGCTGACAGTCGGGCGGTTGCCACGATGAACAGTGGAATGCCTACCTGAAAAAACAACATGACTCCGACGGCGGATGGGCGCGACATCCACCGGTCAGGCTGCCCGGCGGCGTCAAAGTGTGTAGCCACCTTCGGCGGCAGTTGCGACCAATACCAGGCATTCTGTACCACGGCGATGCACAATAACGAGGCCAGTATTCCGACCGCAAGTCGGCGTGACGTCATCATGTCAGCTCAATTCAAATCCGGGTAGCGTGGGTTCCGATCAGCAATTTTGAAACGGCGCAGAGCAACGATCGGCCGTTGTCGATTGATGCGATGGTGCGATAAACCAGACGTCTCGTATTATCTGGGGGTAAACGGCAACAGCCTGCCGCCCCACCCGCAACTCGCCCGACCGCCCCCGTATATTGGCTATCCGTGATTATAGGTCCATCGGCGGATGAGCTTTCCGGGTTAATCCGTGGCTCATCGCGTTCGGCACGATCTTGAATTGCCGCCCCGATTTTGGACGGATGATTCGTCGCGAAAGAACCGCAGCTATTCCGATTTTCCTGCCGGCAGCTTGTCCAGCGCGGCCTGCCATTCTTTACTGAGCGACGCTCGGCGTTCGGCGTCGAGGGAATCGTCCCCCGGCAGCTGTTCGATGGCCGACCGATAGAAATTGGCTGCCGATTCGGATTCCTTGGCCTTCACAAAGACTTCGCCGATGCCGGCCAGCGCCCGCGCTGACTTCGGATAGAGGTGATAACAGACGGCAAAGCAGTTCTGACCACGGGCCAGCTGATCCATGTCGATCAGCGTCCGGCCGGCCTCCAGCAGCCGATCCTGGCTCGTCTCCGCTGCCTCCGGCCACTCCTTGTGCAGTGCGTCGTACTCCTGAATTGCCTGCTTCAGATCTCCAGTCGCACCCAGCAGACGGTAATATTGAGCCTCGGTGATGATGGCCCTCACGACGGTCGCCAGTTCGTCCTCTTTCACGTAGAAGTACTTGCGTTTCTCCGGATGCGGCTCCGCTTTGACACCGGCGACATTGTTTCCTTCCGCTAGAAAACTCCCTTGACCGCGCGGTTCCCAGTACAGGAATCGCCCGGATTGCTCATCGTAGCCTTCGAAATTCACCATGTGAGATGACTGACCGTCAGTCAACTCGGTCATGACAATTGGATTCTTTTCCAGCACCAAGGCCAACCGCAACACGGCCAGGAGGTACTGAGGTTCCACAACGATGGCCGACGCTTCCTTCCGGTCGCGGGCGGTCGCCAGGTCCGAGTTGTACAGCAGCGCCGAGGCGTCGGCCGGATAGAGCTTGGGCTTCGACTCGGCCCCATTCCCGGCACTGCTTTCCGCGCCAGCTGCCGAGCTGTTTTCGCTGGCCGCAGGTTCATATCGGACGACCGACAACATCGTCTCCTGCAGCCACTTCGAACATTCCTGCTCTTTCATCCCCGGAAACACCGAGACGCTGATCAGGATGATCGATTTACCGTTCATCGTCGTGCAGAACAGATGCTTGTCGGCCCGACTGTCAGACTCTTCCTTGGGTTCGGGGTGATTCATCTCCCAATACAACGCCGGCTCCCCGGCGGGAAATTCCAGCCACTTGGTGGCCTCCGGGATCTCCTTCCAGCCCCCCTGGCCGATGAACTCGGATTCGTACGCTTGATGAGCTTTCAATAGGGCCTTGGGATCGCTGAAGTCGGCCTTGTCATCCAGGGGGACGGCCAGAACCTGGATCACTTTGTCATCGACGGACCAGACCAGCCGCTCAGGATGCTGGAGCTTGAATTCCTTGCCGGCAATCTCCAGCGCATAGCGGCTCCCGGGCTGGTTGGAGATGACCTTCAGTCCTCGCTCCGTCTGGCGACTCGATACTTTGCCTGGCTCGACGCCGTCAATCGGTTGATCGGGAGCCGGGGGCAGAGTCGCTGACGACGGTTTCTGGTCCGGCGCGCCTGCTCCACCAGATTCCTGGCCCTTAGACTCCTGGCCGAATGATAACGCCGAGCCGACGCCTGCCGTGACGACCGAGCATCCGAGTACCAACCAACCGATGCGGTGCAACATGCTCTTCCCTTCACAAGAATACTACGGCGCTGTGGACTCGGCGTTGGCCGATTCAGCGGCCGATCCAACGGCCGATTTGACGTGCTTGGAAGCCATCCGCGGCACGAAAACCTCCAGCTCCAGCTTCCGTTCAGCCACGACCTGGCCATCCACTCCGAGGAACTTGACCGTCACCAGGTAACGTCCCGATTTATCGGACCCCATTCGCAACAGGAACTGGTCCGATTCAGTCGACTTGATCTCCTGAGCAATCGGACGGCGAATTGTCTTCGGTGCCTCACCGGCGATCAGCATCACATCATATTCGCGAGTCGGCGGCGACGGGTCGCCAGGATAGCTCTCCAGATTGACCGACGTGGTGAATTTCAGACTTTGCCGAGCTCCAGCCGCTCCGTATTCCAGCACTCCTGACACGTCGACCGATGCCGCCCCTTCTAGTTCCGCGGGCAAATACCGACCCATGGGAATCCGCGCTACATCGTCGAACGTTTTCAACTCCAGCGTATGACGTTCAACGGCCGACGAAGAATCCTCTTCGCTCGAGCTGGCTCCGAACTTGAAAGTAACGACCGGATCGATGACCGGTCCCCAACCATCGTTGAGAAAGATCAGGAAATTGAACGAGCCGTCGGCGACCGTGATCAACGGATCCTGGATCACACTGCTCTCAGTTACTTCCAGAACGCATTCGGTCAGCAGTACGGTTTGCGGAGAATTGTTCAGTGTCTTGACCGAGAGTTTCGGGAAGTACCAGTTGAACGGCCGAGGCTTGACGCCCCGCACGACCTCCCCGCGACGAATGGTTTCCAGGTAGGGCATGGTGTACCGCACTACCAGGACACTATCCCGCATGGCGTAGTCATAACGGAGGGCAAACGGGTCGACCTCGGCATGGCCCTCAACATTAATTGCCTCCGGCTCAGGGACGACGGTCTCCTGGTCCAGCCCTAAAGCGATCGTGACAGACGGGCTGGCCGGTGGACTGACTAGCGGATTTACCGGCGGAGGGGCCGACGTTGAAGCCGAACCGACGGTTGTTGGGTTGCCAGTTCCGGACAACGGACTTCCGGAATCGGTTTGCGGCACGGTTGGGGCGTCTGGCCCGGCCACGCGATCGGGCACCGGCCACAGCCACCATGCCCCCAACCCGGCCCCTAGCACAGCGCCGGCCACTCCGGGCCAGATCCACTTCCGGGTCGAGGATGGCGTCCCGCGGACTGGCGCCCGTCCGTGCGCATCGGATCGCTCGTCCCACTCGACGGAGCCCGACCCATCGGGCTCCGTCCCCGAGTTCTGGAGGATGTCGATCAGTGCCTTACGAGCCTCCGGGTGGTCGGCTCGCAAATCGACATATTGGATCTGGCAGAGGCGCAGGTTGCAGTCTTCGGGCCGGCAATCGCCGACCAGCACGGGGATCAGACGGCCACGGCGGTTAACGAGTGCCCAGCCGACTTCGGCCTGCACCCATTCCGATTTGACGCTATTGGGCGAGAGGGCCACGAGAAACCAGGGACAATCCTCCAGTCCCTCACGAATCCGCTTTTCCCATTCCTGGGCCCCGAGGATAGAATCTCGCGAATAGAATGTCGTCAGACCATGCTCATTCAACAGCTGCACGATGCGGGCATAAATCACATCGTGATCTTGGGAAGCGTGACTGACAAAGACGTGCGGCATGCTGACTGCCTCGGTCGACCGGAAAGTCGTGAGCGCATTGCTGGAAGAACACCGTCAGGCCACGTCCTGGTCCGCCCGCCAGCCCGCTGCCAACCGCCTCACGACGTGCCAAGTATACTTTCTCGCGTGAAGCTTGAGAAGCATCGGGAGGTACATCTCGTCGCGGCCTTGGGACCACCAGCGAGCGGTTCTGACCATCTTGCCTCCGCCCCGAAAACGCTCCATGATGGGGCACCGCAGGGAGAGTCATGATGGCCCACACGAATCCCGGTGCAAGCTCCGACAATCGGCCTTCCCAAGCCGAAGTGGCGCCTGATCCACGCCAGGTGCCGCACTTCGGTCCTGGTGGTGACGACATTCACGATTCGGAGGCGGAATGGCAAGCATGGATTCCGGCGGAGTTTAGGGCCGATTTTGCCCACCTGCTCGCTCCCACCACCGAACCGCTGGTCGAGTCGCAGGGTCGGCGGTGGTCATTGATCGAGTCCTTTGATCGGTGGGACGCTGACGCGAATCATATGCAGCGGAGGCACATCCTGTTCGTTCGAGTCGCCGGGATCACAGCCGTGCTGGCGGTGGTGCTGGCCGTCCTGCAATTGCCTCTGGCCGACTGGCTGCGGCTGGGGATCTCCGAATGGCCCGTTTTTCAGCTGGTGGCCAACAGCGGTCCCTTCCACGGTCCGACTGGACTGTTGGAAGCCGTCGAAATTGTTTCGGCCGTGTTGGCCTTCGTGTCGGTCGTCATCGGTCTGATTGCGGCCTGGTCACAGAAGTGGCAGGTCAGGCGGCTGCAGGCCGAGCAATGCCGGTTTCTCAAGTTCGGCTACCTGTTGCGTTGTGCATCGTCACCCGCAGAAGCCCGACAGTTTCTGGTACAGGGACTGACTCGACTCCATGCCCTTGATATGCCCGCCGAGCGAGCGGCGCTCCGCACGGCCGCCAAACGTTGGGTGCGCCGCGATCTGGAGCTGGTGAACGTCGATGACTTCGACCCGCGCTCGTCTGGCTCCCCCACGGTTCCGCTGATCATCGCGTATTTCCTGCGGAAGCGAATTCGGTATCAGGCGGAGTACTTTCACCGGCAGGCGGAGATCCGGGAACAAATGGAATCGTTTTCGAAATGGTTTCCGGTCAGCCTGTTCTTCTTGAGCCTGATCGCCGCCATCGCTCATTTTGTCGTCCCCAGACTTCTCGGACATCACGCCGAGCCGTCGACAGAAGCCATACACGCCGTCGCTGATCTCGCGGGAAGCGAACCCGGCGTCACGCACGGCCACACAACGTACCACTCCAATCTCGAGCTCTCGTTTCTGCTGATCGCTGCTTGCCTTCCAGCGATCGGTGCGGGGATCCGCACTTATCGCGCAGCGCTCGAATTCGGGCGCAACGCGAATCGATTTCACGGCACATGGATTCAGCTCCGTCACTATGAGGCGGCGTTGCACGATCGACTCAAGAATCAACAAGTCGATGGCCAGCTTCGCGTGCTGCGAGATGTTGAAATGACTCTGGAAGACGAGAATCGATCGTGGACACGGCTGATGGTCGAGGCAGAGTGGTTTGGATAATCAGGTCCACAACGGAATTGACATGACCCAGTTGTCGCCATCCGGTCCTCTCGGCCAAGAAACCGACTCATTCCCGAAGCCCGGCCTCTCATCAGTACTGGTCCCGATTGTCGTCGCCGTGACCGGTCACCGTGACCTGCGTCCTGAAGACTCAGATCAGCTGCAGCGAGCAACGGCCGACTGCTTTCGACGGCTCAAGGCTCTTTACCCGGCATCGCCGATCCGACTCCTCTCTGGATTGGCCGAAGGAGCCGATCGACTGGTCGCCCGCGTGGCCCTGAACGAATCGATCGAACTGGCCGCCGTGCTGCCGATGGAAGCGGCCGAGTACGAGCGGGACTTTGATTCAAAGGCTTCTGTGGACGAGTTCCGCCGACTAATGGCTCAGGCTCACGCCATCTACGTCGTCCAGTCGAGCGAAGACGTGAATTTGGACCGGACGACGCACTACGCTCGGCTCGGCTATTTCCTGGTCGAACACTGCGACTTGCTGCTGGCCCTGTGGGACGGCGAGCCATCCGACAAGCGAGGCGGCACAGCCGATGTCGTCTGTTATCGGCTGAACGGCGGTCCACGCTCGTCAATCCGATCGGGGAGCTATCTGATTCAATACACCGGCGACGTCTACCACATTGCGACTCCTAGAGCCTCCCGCCGCGAACTTGGTCCACCTACGAGCGAAGCCCGTATCTTGGTGCCAGGCAACTCGACAGCCAAGCCCGCGTCACAATGGCAGCCCGAATCGACGTGCCTGGCCATCGATCAGCTGAACCGTGACTTGCGGGCCGACGCCCAACATTCGGCACCGCAGCCGTTGGCTGAGCCGTTGCAGGGCCAGCGAACTGAAATTTCGTCGGCTGAGACAGCACGCTTTCGGGCCATCGATCGGCTGGCGATCCGCTTTCAGACGCGCACATGGCGAGCCTTCGCCTGGATGCTGACACTGTCGCTGCTGGCCTTGATTTGTCTCCAGCGCCGCGGAATCGACGGCCGCTGGTCCGTACCGCTGACCGTCCTCTACGTCACGTTCATGATCGCAGCCTACGGCATCTACTTCTGGTCCAAACGCATGAAGCTCGAGAATCGAGCGTTTGACTATCGGGCTGTGGCGGAAGGACTTCGTATCCAGCAAGCGTGGCGAGTTGCCGGGTTGGCGGAGCGGGCCGCCGATCACTACCTGGGCCGGCAGCAGGGAGTCTTGAAATGGGTTCGTCGAGCACTCTTGAATTGGGACTGGCCACTGCCCGATGCACAGCAATCTGACAGGGTAAGTCGGGAATCCATGGAACGCGCCTTGGAGGATTGGGTCGTCGACCAGCGGCAGTTCTTCGGCCGATCCCTGACTCGACAGCGGCGCTCTCACCAACTCTATGTCCGCGCGGCCAATGTCCTGGTCTGGCTCGGGTTTGCACTGAGCATGCTGAAATCCCCGCAGGGCTGGACCGCTTGGCTCATCTCCCTGGCAGCTATCCCGCCGATGGTGGCCGCCACCCTGCTGGTCTACGCCAAGACTCGAGCTTGGTCGGAACAAGTGAACCAATACGCCACTATGCGCGACCTGTACCAGACGGCCGAAGACCATCTACGGGCCCTGCTGCGAGAAAACGACCTGAAGGGAGCCCAGGAGTTGCTGGTAGAGCTTGGTCAGGAGGCACTCTCGGAAAACGCCGAATGGCTCAGCATCCATCGCCGAAGGGCCATCCGTTCGCCCGACTTGGGGATGTAGGGCCGGCACTTTCTGGAAGCCGGCCGGCCCGCCAATCTTCGGTAAAACTGGCATTCCGACTGCTCAGCCGGTATACTCGCCTCCATCTCAGGGCCTTGGAAGCATTCCAGGATAGGCGTGGCAATGGCGACAGAACCTGGTCATCCATGTCAGGGCAGCAGGCAGTCACGTTCAGCGTTTACGCTGGTCGAACTGCTGGTCGTAATCGCGATTATCGCCCTGTTGATCCTGCTCCTGCTGCCGGCCATTCAGGCGGCTCGCGAAGCAGCTCGTCGCACGCAATGCGCCAGCAATCTCCGACAGCTGAGCCTGGGGTGCTTGGGACACGAGTCGGCTCAAGGGCACCTCCCCACCGGGGGCTGGGGCTGGAACTGGGTCGGCGACGCGGACCGTGGGTACACTCAAGATCAAACCGGCGGCTGGATCTTCAACATTCTCCCCTTCATTGAAGAGACTTCGTTTCACCAGCAGATGTCGGACCATAAGCCAGAACAGATTACGACCGAGCAGAAGCGGGCCGCAGCAATCGTGATCGTAAATCCCATCACCATCATCAATTGTCCCACTCGACGTTCGACGCAGGCATTTTTCCAGACGGCCCAGTGGAACCAGGTGATCAACTCCGAACCGGTCGCCGTGGCTGGCCGCAGCGACTATGCGATTAATACCGGCGACCAGCTGACTCTGTCCCAAACCCAGGGCCCGAGCTCACTGTCGGCGGCGGCCAAGTACCCATGGCCCAATCCCCGAGTGTTCACGGGCGCGAGCTTTGTGCGCAGTGAAGTGGAAGTCCGACAGTTCACCGACGGCATGTCGAAGACTTACCTGGTCTGCGAAAAATATATCGACGCTGCTCAATACCAATCGGGCATCGATCTCGGCGATAACGAAACATGGTGCACCGGTTTCAATAACGACAACTATCGGAGCACTGCGCGAGCCCCGCATCGGGACCGGGCGGGCGTCGAAGATTGGGCTGCCATGGGGAGCGCCCACGCCAACACCTGGCACGCCGCTTTCTGTGACGGCAGCGTCCACGCACTCGGCTTCGACATCGACCCCCTGGTCCACCGACGCGCCGGCAACCGCCAGGATGGCGAACCGGCTCCGAGCCTCTGATTTGCACTCAGACGCTCGAACTCCCGGTCCAAGCGGCAAGCATTTCAAGCAGATCAACAGCATCGACGTCGGCGTCGCCGTCCAGGTCGCCGGTTGATGGGTTCTTGTCCCCGGTTCCGGGAACGAGCGATGACGTCCAGTTCGCCAGAAAAGTCAGCATGTCGGCAGCGTCGACGTCCAGATCACCGTCCAGATCGCCCGGCAAGCCCGAGTTCCAGAAGACATCAACCGTCTCCACTCCCTCATAGAATAACTGACTGGCTCCGAAAGCCACTCCCCCGGCCCCCACTCCATATTCGCCGGATATCACGGTTGTCCGCAGCGTCCCGTCGGGGTTCACCACCAGCTGATCGCCAGGGGCCAACGTCGGAAAATCCCCCTGCACTCGCATCGTCGCGAAGGCCGGCGCCACCATCCGAAACAGGTCGCTTCCGCCATTACCATCGAGTGTCAGGGAAGCCGGTCCGGCAGCACCCGACACCGTCACCACATCGGCCTGACGGCCGGTATTTACAGCGATCGACTCGACCCCCAGATAGGCGACTTCCACCACCACCGCCTGATCGCTGTGCGCCGGGTCTTCGCCCAAACGTGACACGGCAGACGGAGTCACCCCATAATCGCCACTCGCACTACCCAGACCATACGGATTCGAGGAGTCCTGCAAAGTCAGCTCATCGATCCCCGCGCCCCCGTTCACGGTCAGATGATTCACCGACTCCAGGTTCCGTGTCGCACTGCTCGCCTCAATCGTGTCGTCCCCCTTGCCCGTATCGATCAGAGTCTGGCCGGGGACCGTACCCATAATGTTGACCACATCGGCTTGATCGCCCGTGTACAGCGACAGATTGTCGACACCGCTGAACGCAACCTTCACCGGCGCCGACCCGTTGCTCGCACCCATCGAACGGGAAACCTGATCGGCGGTCACCAGATACGTACCACTGACGACGGGACGACTGTACGGATTCTTCTGGTCGTTCAGCACCAACGAGTCGATACCCGGCCCACCTTGATAGATCAAGTCATTGACCAGCTCCAGGTTCTTGTCGACCGGGACGGCCGTCAACAAATCGTCCCCATTGCCGCTCTGAATCGTCGTGGTCCCCGACGTGGTGGCGACAACCCGAATTCGGTCGTTCCCACTCGTCGTCGTCAACGACAAGTTCTCCACTCCAACGAAACTGACCGCCTCGGCGGGCAAGACGGCGTTCTCCCCCGAAGCGTCCGTTACATAGCGGCTGACGCTGTCGCTATCCACGTCATACCACGCCAGCTGAGCCGCCCCGATGGATCGATTCTGGTCGAACAGCTGCACCGCATCATTGCCGCTCGAACCATCAATCGTCAGCCCATCAAACAGCTCCAGATCAGCATCCACCTGCCCCACGACCACCAGATCGTCTCCCAGGCCGGTGAATAACCGCGTCGCCCCCGATACCTTGCTCGCCAGTTGCACCGTGTCGCCGCGGTCCCCCGTGGTCAACTCGAAGCCCTCCACCTGCCGAAAATCGACCACTACCGGAATTGCCGTGAAGCCTGAGTTGGGCACCAGGGCCCCTCGGTGTCTGCGCACACTGGTGTTGCTCACCGCATACGTCTGGCCCAATACCGAGATCGAATACGGATTGCTCTGGTCAAATACCAGCAACCGATCGGTCCCGCCGCCACCGTCAAACACCATCCCGCTGACCAGCTCGATGTTGCCGACTGGTTGCAGGAGCTGCAGACTGTCGTTCCCTTCCTGACCATTCACCTCCAGATGAATCGAAGACTTCCAGTCTTGCACCAGGATTGTGTCGTCGCCCGCGCCGGAGTTGATGGTCACCGACTGCAAGGACTCGACCCAGCGAGTGAACTGCACGACGCCATTGAGCGTCACGCGAATGGCCGGCTTGCCGTTGTCGGTCAGCGTCGTTAGTTCAATCGTGTCGGCGGCTGGAGTCCCGACGACGGTTAGATTCGTCCAGCCGTTGACGTAAGCCTTTCTCAGCAGCGAGCCGACTGCACCTGTCGAAAGGTTGACGTCATCTGAGTTCATCAAGAACGAGGCTTCAATCCCGCCGGGAAACGCATCGACTCGAGTTCGGAATCTGCCCGACGACACGCTGACCGCTCCCGAGTGTCCATACGAGTCGCCAAAAGGATCAGTGATCCGGATCCAACCCAACTGCTGAGCGTCCCGCAGAGCTCGAGTGGAGGCCAACAGCAGAATATTGTTGCGCTGTATGCCGTTGAGGAAGATCGCCAGCTCACGAGCCGACAGCTTCCAGCCGAACGCCCCACCCAGACTCGAATAGTCAACCAACGGTGCTCCGGCCGCGTTCACCCCCAGGTTGTATCCCTTCGCCGGATTCGAGTCGTTGCCGACCAGATCCGCTCCCACAATTCCCAGCGGCTCAAAGATCTGCTCCCGAACATACTTCGCATATAGGGATCCCGATACGGCATCCCGCTGTCCAGGATACGCCGACTCGGTCAGATCGAGCGACGGATTGATCAGCTTGGGAAGCACGACCCGAGCCAGGAGCGTAAAGTTGGCGGTATTGAAACTGTCAGCCAGATTCCAGCGGGGACCGCCATACACCGTGTCGGTGGGAACATTTGGCGCCGGCAACCCGGCTTGAATGAGGCTCTTCAAATTGGCGAATGTATGATTCGCAAAGTTCTCAAAGTTGACCGTGATCGCATTGTTCGATTCGGACAGCCCACTGGTATGGGCCAGCAGATGGCGCAGCGTGATGTACTTGATATTGGGACCTGGCGTCCAATCGCTGGGGAGATAGTCGATCAGTTTGGTCTTGAGTGCCGCGTCGAGCCCACCCGGCAGTGACTGCAAAAAATGGAGCACGGCTGTCGCTGTGATCGGGTGGGTCACCGTCGCAACTTCGAACTCGACGTTGGCGTTGAACCCGCGCACCGGCTGGTCGTAGCTGGTCCGAGCCAGTCCACCACCACCACTGACGGCATTCGACTGGCCGTCATAGTTCACGGCATATGCGTAGCCGACGGAACTCCCCGCCGCCAGATACTTGATCGCGTCGCCCATCAGAGTCGCGTCGAACGTGGAAGCGCTCACGTCAATCGCTAACAACCGGCGCGACTCCAACGCCTCGAAACCTGCCTGACGTGACGGACTCGGCCACGACGACGACCGCCAGGCCGCCTGGTGGATCACAACGGCCGGGCAGCCAGCCCACACCCTCAGTTGCTGAAAGAACTTGCCCTGCATGTGCCCCAGAATTCCGACATTCCACGATGCTCGGCCGCCCCCCCGATCGTACCATACCTGGAAACGAAAATCTGGGGCTCGGCCAGCAAATTGAGGCCGCGAAAGAAGCAGCAGAGGGCCGGCAAGGCCACAAGTTCCAGCGATTCTGCCAGCTGCCGACGGCCGAAGTCGAAACGATTACCGCGATTTGCCGCGCACCTCAGTCGTTAGCTGGGATTCGATCGCCGCCGTCAAACTGCGCGAAAGGGCACACAAACAGCTCGGTGGACAACCTTCGGTAGACAGCTGTCCGCCCGCACGGCCAGTCTCGGCCTGGTTCACCAACCATGGCTGGCCCAGTCGAGCGGATTGCTGATAACCGGCATTCAACTGCCGGATGAACTCCAACTCGGGGCCGGCGTGAGGCTGAGCTCGCTGCACCTGACCTAGCGGCTTGCGCACCGGCAGCACTCGACCTTCATGCACGGTCCCCCACACGCCGATATCGCGGATCTTCATGGGATCACACGTCACCGGATTGTCGTTGAGGAGGGTGAAGTTGGCCAGTTTCCCCGGAGAAATACTCCCCACTTCCTGCTCCATCCGCAGCGAATAAGCGGCGTCGAGCGTGACGGCCCGCAGCGCGCCCTCGCGGGTGACCCGCTGCTCGGGAGCCCGTAGATTGCCGGCATTCGTCACCCGATTGACCGCGGCCCACATCAGCAGCAGCGGCTGTCCGGGGGCCATCGGCATGTCGGAATGAAAAGAGAACGAAATGCCTGCCCGCTCAACATCTCCCATCCGCACCATCGTATCGGCTCGCCGCGGATCCAGCCCGTTCGAACGGTAATTGTCCGCCAAGGCAATCGGATAGTACGTGTTGCCGCTGACAATTGCTCCCAGCCGTTTGATCCGACTGACCTGCTCGGGCGTCGACACTGCGAAATGAACGATAACCGTACGATGATCGGGCCGCGGATTGCGGCGCATGTTCTGCTCCAACTGATCGAGTACCATCTCCAATCCAGCGTCGCCGTTGACATGAATATGAAGCTGAAAGCCGGCATCCCAGTAGATTCGCATCGTCCTAGCGAAGAAATCGAGGTCCATCATCCATTCGCCCCGATGGCCGTCCTGGTAGCCATCCTTGACCTGCATTAACTGGGAAAAAATCGCGCCGTCCGCAAACAACTTCACTTGTCGCGGCAGATAGGCCGTCATTCCTTCGCCCCATCCGTAAAGCTTTTCCGTCTCGGCAATCACCCGGTCGTCCGGATGAGCGGCTGTGATCGACTTACCGTCAACAATGAAGTAGAACCGGAATGGCGAACCGGAATCGCTCATCACCGCGTTCTGCACCTTCTGCATCTTTTCCGAAGCGATTCCGCCCGGCTCACAGCCCAACGTCACACCATTGGCGTGAAAATACTCCTCGACAAACTCCAGCCCCTTCTTCACTCGGCTCGGCGAAGCGATTGCGGGACCGATTAGTGGCATCAATGCAAACGAGGCCTGCTCCCAGTAATGACCGTTTTCGAAGTCAGCCTGCTTCTTGACGCTGGCGCTCTGCTTCTCAAACCACTCCGACGTCACTCCATACTTTCGCTCAGCCGCCGAGTTCAGGAAGAACTCATGCGCCGACCGGTGCCAGACGATGATCGGCCGAGTCGCGCTGATCCGATCCAGATCAGCCTGCAGCAACTGGCCGTGGAAATAGTGATGGTAACCCCACGTCAACAGCACTTCATTCGGATCAGCCAGCTCTGACTCGGCCTCCGCTAGCCGCTGAAGATACTCCTCACGATTCGCGGCCGCCCGGGAAACCCCCTGGGGCAATACCCAGTCCTCAATGGCGATGATCGTGGACGTCATCGTGAGTGCGGCCAGCATAGGGTGGTCATGCTGAGCGATGAAGCCAGGAACAACTACCTGATTGGCCAACGACTCGTCGACCTCGACAGGCCGATCTCCGGCTGCAGCTCGCAGCTCAGCCACCGTCCCCACTGCCAGAATGCGGTCGCCAACCACGGCCACCGCTTCAGCCCTGGGCTTGCCTGGGTCCAGGGTAATGATTTCCCGAGCCGAATAAATAGTAACCGGCTGCTGGACGTCCAACTGCAGGCCAAGATCCTGGAACGAGGGTGCCTGAGCCTTCAGCTGACTGGTGGACAGCAGTACCACGGACGCCAAAACAAGTCGAATCAAACTCGCGCTCCTTCGTATCAGGTCAGGGGGAACCGCCCGTGATTCAAGGCGGTTCAGGTCGTACCCGTCACCACCGGCTTGGCTGGGTATTTGGCGATCAGCCGCAACATGTCGTCGACTTGAGCAGTCTCCTGGAAACCGATCGTCATGCAGTCGAGCAGCCCCAGATTCTGAGCAAACTCGACACACTGCTCCCGCTCGCTCGACAGCTTCCCCTCACCAAATATCTTCATGCCGATCACGGCCTTGCCGTTCTGCTTGATTCGCCGCAACACGTCGGTAATCTGTTCGGGAGTTCCGTCCATCATCACGCCTTTGGGATTGATGCGAGCGAGCACCACGTCGACCCAGGGGCTGTCAGCGGCCGCCTGCAGCGCACCGTAATCGTGACACGAGACGCCAACGGCACGCACCTGCTTTTTCTCCTTCGCCTCCGCCAACGCTTCCATGTACGGAGCCAGGTCATCGGTCCAGTTCTTAGTCGTCATGCAATGCAACAGGACAATGTCAAGATAGTCGGTCGAAATCTCGTGACAGAATCGCTCGATCGTCGCTCGAGCACCTTCCTTGCGATGCGGAGCCCGTGTGTCATCTTCGGGACCGTCGTACCGCCACCAGAGTTTCGTCAGAATCGTCAGCTTGTCACGTTCCATGTGACGCAAGGCTTCGCGGAAGTAGACATGAGTCCCGTACAGATCGGCCATGTCGAAGAAGGTGATCCCGCGATCGTAAGCGTGGCGGAACAATCCGACGAGCTTTTCGAATCCCATGCGCGACTGATCGCTCTGGCGATTCCCGCCATGAACGCCCGTCCCCTGGCCCACACGTGACAAGGTAATCCCTGTCCGGCCCAGCGGAACTTGCGGCGGGACCGGAGGCACATCGTCAGCAGCCCAGGCAGGATTCCCAGCGGATACCAGACAAGCCGCCGCGCCGGCAGCCGCCGTTCCCATGAACTCGCGTCGCAACATGGTCTGCATGACGATTCCTCCTGGAGATTCCCGGTAAGCCGAAACGTCCCCTCTCTGACGCCAACCCAATATAACACACGCCGCCCCGTCCAGGGGCCGCCCGAGGTCGCACCTACCTGTCGCCCAGCCCAACCTCGACAGCTCAACAGCAGCCATGCGAGAGGTAGGTGCGACCTCGAGCGCGGGTAGAACTTCGTTGGGCACAACGAGTAACCACGGAGAGAACTTGGCCCGGCTTCGCTGCGCTCAGCCGCAACCAAACTGTTTCGGTTCGTTCGGGATAGATCTCAGTGACAGTTGTATGGCTCGGTGCGTCATTGCTCACTCAGGCTCAGGCTCCAGGAAGGGGCGGGGGTAGCCCCCTGTGCGCCGTCCCTCTGCCTCTGCCATCGGCCGCTCGCCACCTGGGCCCCGCCAAAGTCGTGGGGCTGGAGAGTCTGACGTGGATGGAGCGTTGATGGCCCCACCGACTTTGGGGGGCCTCCCGGTTGTTGGCGAAGCGACCGACGCCACGACTCGCCAGATCCGGTCAGCGGTGGAGGCGCAGGCTGATCAATTGGGGATGGAGGTCAGATATCTCCGCAGTCCGGTCATCAACAAGGAAGCGTACGTCCAGGACATCCTGGCTGAACGAGGACGCGATCCTGGATTCGTGGCGATCCTGAGTTGCGTGGAGCCTTGTCGCTCCTATCAGATACGTCGGAATCATCAGACGAAGCAATTGGACCTGGAATACACTCAGCGTCAGTGTCTGCACTATTACCATTACTTCCTCGATGACAAGTTCGGGCTGGTACTGCGCGTCGAGACGACCATCAATCAACCCGCGCAGATGAAGGTCTATCGCGCCAAGGAAGGCGACTCGGGAGGTCCCAAGTCCTGGCGACAGATGCGCAAAGGCGTGGCAGACTCCCATCGCCGGGCCCACATCTCCCAGAAGGCCAACGAACGCTATCTGGATGGCCTGGCGCAAATGGAACTGGACACTCCGCTGGGAAAACTCCTGGAACCCGTGACCCAACGCACGACCTTCCATGGCGGTTCCGTCCGGGCACTCCGGCCCTTTGACCAGGATGACCACGCCTTGTTGCGAGCCATCTCGCAGGGCCAGTTCGCCCTGCAAGGATTCCGCAACGCTGATATTCGCGGCATCCTCAACATCTCGCCCGGGGACAGTGATCCTCAGGCCCGCAAACGCCAGGCTGCCGCCATGACCCGCCGCTTCCGGCTGCTACGTGCACACGGCATCATCCAGAAAATCCACGCCACTCACCGCTATCAACTGACCGACTTCGGCAGAGCCCTAACTGCTGCCGTCATCTCCGCGCACCGCGCAAGTGTACAAAAACTCACGTCAGCAGCATGAAAATCCTCGCGCCGCTGCCAGAAGTTCACGGTTAGCGGTACAGAGGCAGGCACAGAGGCAGGCGGGACGCCCGCACCACAATTTGAAGGCAGGCGGGACGCCCGCACCACAATTTGAAGGCAGGCGGGACGCCTGCACCACAAGGGAGGAACGGCACCGGGTCGACGGATCGGCTCGATTCGAGTACAACGCGAACTGACGGGTCAGCCGACAACGGTCTTTCAGGAACGAATCCGCATGTTTGATCTGTGGCCCAAGAGTGTCCGCCGGCAGAAGCTATTTGCCCAGCCACGGCCGGAGGAATGGGCCAGAACGCTGAACCAGCAGTTGTGGCTCTGGTCGGCCTTGACTGCCGAACAGCAACATCGCCTGCTGGGGCTGGTGGCCATCTTCCTGCACGAAAAAGAAGTCGTCGTGCCAGCCGAGATTCATCAGGCCGACGCCGCTCGTCTGACCGTCGCTGCCGCGGCCTGTCAGATGCTGCTGGGCTTCGATGATCTGTATTGCTTCGACCGCGTGCAGACCGTCATCCTGACACTGCGTCCCTTTCGACAGCAGATTCATCACGGCGACGGGATCGGGCTGGTCGGCGAACTGACCGCGTCCGGCGTCTACACCAAGGGTGCGCCGATCGCCCTTTCGTGGCGCGACGTCCAGCTCGAATGCGCCGATCCCGCGTTCGGCCACAACGTCGTCGTCCACGAATTCGCTCATCACGTTGACGACCTCGACGGTGCCCTGGATGGCGCCCCGCCGTTCGCATCGCGACAGCTTGCCCATCGCTGGCGTGAAGTCGCCGACCGCGAATCGCGGCGTCTTGAACAACAGACGGCCGCCGGCCAACCCACCGTGCTCGACCCCTACGGACTCTCGAATCCGGCTGAATTCTTCGCCGTCTCGTGTGAGGCGTACTTCAGCCAGCCTCACGCCCTGGCGGTCAGCCACCCGGAACTTTTCCAGTTGCTGCGCGAGCTCTTCCGCCTCGATCCACGGCCTTGGTTTGCGCGCTGACCGTGACCCGTCAATTGGATAGCTTGACGGTGGGTGTCCGGCGTCGAGCGAAGTAGACCAGATGGAAGACGATCAGGCCCAGGATCCCTCCCAGCACGTTGTTCACCATATCCTTCTGCGTGTCCCATTCATCCAGGTCGCCAGCTCCGATGAACAACACCCCTTCGCCTTCTCCCAAGAGCATCGCGCCGACATACTCAAAGATCTCGTGAAATGCCGAGAACCCCAAGATCAGCACCAGCGAGGCCAGACTGATCAGCAGAGGCGAATAGACTGCGTAATGATGGTAGGCCTGCAGGACGAGCAGGATGGCGACGAATCCAAAGTAACCGTGCACCCAATAATCGTATTCGATCCCCAGTGGATACGTCTGATACCATCCGAACATCCCGGCAAAATGCAGGAACAAAAACAGCCCCAGCATCGCGTAGGGGATTGGCCGCAGATCGATCCGGCTCCGCAACAGATACACCCCCAGCCACATCAGCATGATGAAGATGAAGTCCCACTTGTAGCGAGAACCGGTCCACAGGGCGTGTACCTCGAGTCCCGCGAACAGCACCGAGAAAGCAACCATCGTCAGCTGGATTGCTCGATCACGTCGCGGTTCAGAGGAACCCGGCTCGAACCGATTCTGATTCGCCATCGTTGGCCTCCAACCGCCAGTCGCGCAGAAGGCTCGTACCGAACGCTACCGAGCCACCGATCGAACTGCCTCCACGACTGTGCCGGGACGTATTCTAATTGTCGGGGACACCAGTGTAAACTTGAGCCAGTTCATGACTTTTGACTCTCACTGGAACCACATCGCCATGCAAGAACACGTCAACCGGTCTTGGGAATTTCTGAAGACGACGGCCGTCGGCGGCATCTTGTTCCTCCTGCCGTTGGCCGCAATCGTCTGGCTGCTGGGGCACGTCTATCGCGTCGTGGGCATGGTGTACGAACCGCTAAAGGACCACCTGCCGCTGCGCGGTGTGGGAGGTACGGCCGTCATCTTTGTCGCAGCCATCGCCATCCTGTTTCTCGTCTGCTTTGTCAGTGGACTGGCCGGCCGACGCGCTATCGCTCGGAAGTTCTCCCAGACCGTCGAAAAGCACTTGATCATGGTCTTTCCGAAGTACGCCATCTACAAAGACATCCTGGCCGGCAACGTCGGCGGCCCTGACCACACTCCAACGCTCGTCCCCGTCACCGTAGAATTCAACGACTCCATCCGACTCGGTTACCAGTCCGGCAGAACCAAGACGGACCTCGTCATCGTCTACCTCCCCGGCTCCCCGGATCCGTGGACGGGTACCGTGGTGCTGGTCGAACCCTGGCGAGTGCGACCACTCCCTCTGGACTTCAATACCACGTCAGCCATCTGCGAACGACTCGGCCGCGATTCGGCACAACTCCTGGCCAGCGTTCACCCACCCGCCACACTCGGCGAACGCCCTGGCGTCTGAATCATCGATCACCATGCCACTGCGTTTGGATCAAAGGCAGCTTCTCGCATCGAGTCCTGACGGCATGCTGCTTGCTGACCCGAGTCAACTTGATCGCGGAGCGTTCCAGGCGATCAGCCGTTCCAGTTGTTCGGTGTCGGCCAGCCATTGCGCTGCGTAGTCAACCGTCGAGGCGACGAATCCGCGCTCCAGTCCAGCCACGATCGGCACCATCGCCGTCGCCTGATCGTTGCTGCCTTGCCAACGCCACAACCACCAGGCTATCGGCGACATCAGCGACAGCCTCCGATAAGCACTCACCAAAGTCCCGCCTGTCCCGAGCAACACATATTGGCGTGATCGCAGATGAGTCTGGAGGAATCGATTGAGGGGCGTCGCTGCCTCCCGCACACTTGCGGCATTCGGTTCCGCCAGTTCCCGGAACGAGCGTTCCGGAAAGTCCGGATGCATCGGCGGCGTCGTGTCGCGTCCGGCGGCGAGCTTCCCAGTAGCTCGTAACGCCAGCCACCGGTCCTGCCAGCGTCGGCTGTAATTTCCGCCGGGCATGCAGCGGACGAAGTGACCGCTGAGCCGGCGAAAGAGCCGTGACGCTGCCGACGACGGCTGTTCTCGAACTTGCCAGATTGCTTCCGCCTCGGACTTCGACGCGTCGCTGAGCAGTCGCAGCAGTTCGGGCCAGTCCGCATCGGCTACATTTCCCAAGCGACACTTCTCGAGCAGACGGCAGACCCGGAGCCCATGGATCAACCCCAGAGCCGAGTCTTCCCGCCCGACAGCGAAGCACTCATCCAACAGCTTGGCCACCCGGTGAAAACCTTTCCAGGTCGCCGGATTGCGGCGGGAGATGGGACGAAGAACTGCCGGACTCTCGGGTCGACTCCCCAGCACGGCGACCGCCTCCCGCAGCTGCTCGGCCACCGTGCGCCCGCGATCGGCAGCGGCCGACGGGCAACTGCGCCGCAAAGTCAGCACCGTTCGCTGGTCGTCGCTGACGGCCTGAAACGGAAACTGTCGACACACACTCGGCTTCCGCTCGGCTCCAAACTCCTCATGGATCCGGCACCGGCCCGATTCGGACAGAAAGACGCAATCGCCGTTGGGCCGTTGAGCCAGCCGGGCCGGGCCGCTCCACCAGGCCCCACCCTCGATGACCCGCATTCCGCGGAATTCGGGCCTGCCATCCCAAGCCTGCCGAGTCAGCTCAGCCCGATCGGCGTCGCTGAGCACAATGGTGGTCCCGCGGCAGCACAACGAGCAGCCGTGACAATCCCAACGTTCGACGATGTCCAGCTGCCGGATGGGAGAAGTCATGAGATTCCGCTTCCTGGTGAGAATACGCCAGATTCTAGCAGCGACCCTTACGAAGCGGATTGGGGAGACTTTCGGCGATTTATCTCGACAGCCGGCTGGCGGCCCCCTTGCCCCCTCTGCTGATGAGGATATTCTACGGGTCCGCCCATTTGGAATCCCGAACCTGGACCGTTTTTGGAGGGTTTTGGCGATCTCATGACCACAAACTGCTCGCCCTGCCACCTTCCCACGTCGGCCGAGCTGAGTCTGGATCTGCGCGGCTGTCTGTTTTGTGGTCATCCTTTGCGGCACGTGGTCGTCGACCTGGGGCTCCAGCCTTTGTGCCAGAGCCGGGTTACGCGGGAGGAGCTGAATCAATACGAACGGTGCTACCCGCTGCGGGCCTATGTCTGCGATTCGTGCTGGCTGGTGCAGGTCCATGAGCTGGTCAGCGGCGAAGAGATTTTTTCGCACTACGCCTATTTCTCGTCGTATTCCGATACACTGCTGCAGCACAGCCGCCAGTACGTCGCGCAGATGATCGAACGGTGGCGGCTGAACGAACAGAGCCTGGTGGTGGAACTGGCCAGCAACGACGGATACTTGCTGCAGTATTTTCAGGCGAATGGGATACCGTGCCTGGGGGTGGAGCCGGCAGCGAACGTCGCCGCGGTCGCTCAATCCCGCGGGATCCCCTGCTGCGTCAAGTTCTTCGGCACGCGGACAGCTCGCGAGCTGGTTGCTCAAGGATGCCACCCGGACTTGCTGGTGGCCAACAACGTGCTGGCTCATGTCCCCGACCTGAACGACTTTGTCGCCGGCATCAAGATTCTGCTCAAGCCAGGTGGCGTGGTGACGGCCGAGATTTCTCATCTGGTGAAGGTGATCGAGCACAACCTGTTCGACACGATCTACCAGGAGCATTACAGTTATTTCACGGTCAGCGCGCTGGAACGAATCTTTGCCCGTCATGGGCTGGCCTTGTTTGACGTCGACGAGATCCCGACTCACGGTGGTTCGATTCGCGTCTACGGACGTCATGCGGAAGACGCCACCAAGCCCGTCACGGACAACGTGCAGCGGCTGATGGGCGTCGAACTTGAGCGGGGCTATCTGGAACTGAGCGTCTACCGTGGCTTTGCCGATCGAGTGGCCAATACGAAGCGGCGCCTGTTAAGTTTTCTGATCGAGGCCAAGGATGCCGGGAAGCGGATTGCGGAAACTCGCCCGGATTACGTGCTGCTGCTGGCCTGGAACCTCGAACGCGAAATCACTCAGCAGCTCGACTACATCCGCTCCTGGGGCGGCAAGTTCATCATTCCGATTCCCGAGTTGCGGGTGGTAGCCTGATCGGACGGTCGCACGGGTTGCAGGGCTTTCTGGCCGCCCCGCCGCACACGCCTCATCACAAGTCTCCCGGTCCCGCTTGACAACCTTGTCGATCCAGCCAATACTGAACACCGGTCGGACCGCCGCTACCTGTATTGATCACCAAGCGGTCGGTTTATTCTCATGTGGCTTAGACAACGGTCGGTAATCACCTGGACCTTGGCAACCGCGCTGGCTGCCACGGCTCTGCTGGGCGACGGGCTGCACTTGCTGCTCGATCCGTCGCATCTGCTGCACTGGGCCGTTTGCTCGGATCACCATCAGTCTGATTCTGCCTGTTCGGTCCCGTCATCGGCCAGGTCGGTGTGCCTCTCCGGTTTTTCATGTTGCCATCGTACCGAGCCAGCTGAATCGGTCTCTGGCGAGCGGATTGGGTTGAGTGTTAAGCGGACGGCGGGCGAGCATAACCCGGAACGCTGCGGCATTTGCCGACTGTTGGCGATGAGCCAGCATCTAGCGCGTCAGGGGGGCGCGATTTGGGCCACTTCCCCCGTATATGCGGCCGTTTTTGTGGAACGAGCGGCCATTCTACCGGATCAGCGTTCGCCTCATCCAGCGCGGGCGCCTCCAGCTGCGATCTGAACGACGCTTAACTGGCCGCGTCGGCGCGGACGCATGTTGTATTGGGCTCCTGCAGTGATTGCTGCGCCAAGCCCAAGCTGACTCCTCGCGCCCGCCGAACCGTTCGGTTCTCGCATCCTGCACACACCCTTCGACGGGGTCTGCCGGTCGCGGTGTCTGGAATTGCGCAGCGGTCCGACCAAGTCCCGCGTAAGTCCGGCATCACGGCCGGCCCCCAAGGGTGGACTGCACAGATTTCCGTCCACGATGCAAGGTGTTGAATCCTCGCCAAACTCGGGCACGGCCGAGTGAAATCCAAGGTGTCAAGATGAATGGCAAGGGTGATCGTCAAGCGTTCAGTTTGGTTGAGCTGCTGGTGGTGATCGCCATCCTGGCGGCGTTGATCGGGCTGTTATTGCCGGCGGTCCAAGCGGCCCGTGCTGCGGCTCAGGCCACGATGTGCTCCAGCAACATGAGACAGATCGGCCTGGCAGTGGTGCAGTACGCCGACACTCACGATGGACACTGGCCGGAAACCAGCCACACCGTGGAACCCGACCCGTTGACGGGCAAGTTCCTTCGAGCCTGGGTCTACTCACTACAACCCTACCTGGAATCGGTCGATGAGATCCGCATCTGTCCGAGCGACGAGTTGGGAGATCTGCGTCTGAGAGGCAAGGGTACGAGTTACACGATGAATGGTTTTCTGTCGAGCGAGGCCGGAGCTCGTTACGATCGGATGCACAAGGTGAAGGCTACTTCCCGGACCGTCATCGCGTTTGAACTGGCGACCAAGAAGGATGCTGGTGCCATGCGCAGCGGCAACCCGGCCGACATCGATCCCTACAACGATCACGTCCACTCATTCAGTTGGTTCAGCCGTTCGAATATCAACCGACAGCTGGTGTTCGACGCAATCCAAGCTGAAGTCGATATTGGCCGCCACCGCGGCAGATCGCATTTCCTGTATGCCGATTGCCATGTCGATCTGGTTTCTGAAGGCCAAGTCCGGGAATGGGCAGAGAAACCACTCGACTTCGCCCGGCCGCCGGAATAGCCCTGCAGCGACTGGGTGCCAACCGTACTTTTTTTGCAACTCACGTTTTTCCAACTCTATCACGAGGTGACATCATGCGATGGTTCTTGAGCGGTTTATTGATCTGGTCTGTTTCAGCGGCGGCGAGTGTCGCTCACGACGACATTGTGCCCTACGCTGTCGACAATCAGATCGTCACAGGTGGACACGATGACGTACTAGGTACCGACACGATCACCGAGCGGGTCTTCGGCCTGGACTTCGGCGAAGATCCGGCCGATCCGTACGTGATTGGCGATCCGGGTTTCAATAACGGTTCGTTTGCCATTGGTGTCTTCCCGGGCGACGGGCTACTTCCCCAGAACATTACGCTGGGCTTTGCCCCCGTGTCCGACCTGTGGTATTGGGATGGAGCCGACGCCGTCGACTTTGGTCCAGCCCCGACCGACGTCAGCCTGGGGTTAAAGCGAGGTTCCAACATGGTCTCGATCTCCGGCAGCGGCCAATCGGGGACGGTCCCGACCATTGGCAACACAGGTACCTCCGGTCGGCTGCACGTCCACCTGGAATCACTCCTCCAATACGCTGACAGCGTCGACCCGTCGGCACCCAACGCGCCCGATGGAATCTATCTGTTGAGCTTGGTGTTGACGGCGCCGGGGAGCAACCTGAAGAACTCGGAACCGTTTTACCTGGTCTACAACAACGGTCTGTCGGAAGAGGTGCACGACATGGCCTTGGGATGGGTCGAACAGACGCTCGTTCCAGAACCTGGTTCGGCGGTGCTTGGCGCCCTCGGACTGCTTGGCTTGTTCGCCGTTCGCCGACGAAATTGATCTTGGCTGATCATTCCCAAGTCGAACGCCTCGATCGCGGAGTCTCCTTTCCAGCGATCGGGGCGATTCGATTTCGCTCAGGATACCATGCGATGCGTTTACCAGCTGACCGTTCGACATTCTCGATCGTGTGGGTACTCGTATCCGCCGCAGTGGTTGCGCTCCTCGGTGGCATCTTCGTCGCTCCCCAGGGCTATGTCCTGCTGGCCAGTCTGCTTCTGGTCTTGGCCATCGGTACCGCTTGGCCCTGGATCACCATCTGGGGAGTGACGTGCGAATTGGAGTTCGAAACTCCGCGAGGCCGAGAATTTGAAGTGGCCCTGGTCCGGATGAACGTCGTGAATCGCTGGCCGTGGCCTGTATGGGGCCTGACGGTGGAGGACATCACGCCAGCTTCGGCACTTGATCCCGGCGTTGGACTATTGCTGGCCATACCGAGCCTCCCTGGTGCTTCGCGAACGGTGCTCCGCTGGGAATTTCAACCAACTCGCCGCGGGAATTACCCCCGGCATGGCTGGCGTATTGGCACTGCCTTCCCGTTCGATATCACGCGCGCCGGAAGATCAATCGACGTCCGGCAACCACTGTTGGTCTGGCCGGCCGTTGTCAAGCTGAAGGCTTTGCCACCGGCAGCTATCAGTCAACTCCACGGAAACAGCCCAACCTCGATCATCGGTCATCATGGCGAGACGTGTGGCGTGCGGCCCTATCGCCACGGCGATTCGGTACGCATGGTCCATTGGGCGGCGACCGCTCGAGCCACCGACCTGATGGTGCGCGAACTTCAGACTTCGGTCTCCAGCCTGCTCACCGTCGAAATCCGCTGGCCGACCCCCCAGGCCGGGCCGAGTGAAGCCGATGCGACCCGACCGACACCAGCCCACGACTGTCATTCGTTCGACAAGGCGATCCGCCTGGCCGCCAGCTTTTGCTCGGAAGCCGTCCGGCAGGGACACATGGCGATGTGTGTCATGGATCAGTCCGCGCGCACCGCAGGTGCTCGCCCCGGCGACCTTCGCCAGCTGATGGACTGGCTGGCCGTTGTCTCACCGTCGACATGCGGATGTCCCGACCGGTCAACATCCAACGTCGGTTCCACTCGCCAAATCGGTCGGCGAATTGTGATCGTTCCTGAGGGCGATTCGTGGCAGGGAGATGGTCGAGCGATCTCCGTCTCAACGCTGTTGGAGAATGCGTCTGTACTGCGGCAGCCGGTCGTCGATCCATCGGCCGTCTCCTCGCCCCCACACGTAGAGAAGCTGGGGATCGCCGTGTATCTGTCCGACCGAGCTTTGCCACCGCCGCAGGCCACTACCCGGCCGCTTCACCAGCATCAGTTCCCGCATGGCGTTGATTCCATGCCAGCTCTCAGGGACGATTTCCGCACGCACGCTCGACCGGAGAGACGCAATCATGCGGTCGCCTGAGTCTGTTGCGCAGGATGCGGGGAGGAGCCCATCGGTAGGGAAGATCGGGCCGATACTGCTGAGCCTCCTGGCCACGGCGACATTGCACGCTTCGGTCTGGTCACATCAGCCGAGTTGGCACGAAGCCGGCCCCCTGCTGCAACTGGCCGCTCTGTGCCTGGTGCTGCTGGTCTGGCGGCCATTTTGGGGATCGAAGCTCCAACCAGCCGAATCGGTACGGCACGCCGGCCTGGGCAAAGCCCACAGCTGGAGGGAGTCCAAATGGTTCACGGCCTGGGGTTGGTTCGCTCTAGTGACCGCTCCCTGGCTGACCGACGGCTTGTCGCGCACCTGGTCAGGACCAGGCAATCTCCCCGAAGTCCTGCTGGCCTTTACGCTGCAGAACTTGATTTGGGGACAGCTCTGGATCGGCTCATCGACACCACTTGTACTCGTCTCCAGTCTCTTTCTGGTCATGTACTCGTTCCTCTGGTCGACCCACGTGGTTACCACGGTGCTGGTAGTGCTGTTTGGAATCGTGGCCGTGTGCCATCTGGCGGCTCGTTGCTGGCAGCGACTCCATCCACACCGGCCGCTGACCACGGTTGAGTTTTCGGGGCAGCAGATGAGCCTGTTCTGGACGACGGTCGGTTTGCTGATGCTGACCCCGCTACTGCTGTGGCAATCTGCCATCGCATCGACCAGCGGATGGCCGGGATGGTTACCAAGCTCAGGAGGACAGGGTGCAGCGGACTTCAGGGCCATGCGGGGCATCGGCAGCGGGGATCAGCTCGTCGCCGCAGAGCACGATGCGATGAGCTTTGGTCCGATTGAGACCGATTTGTTTATCGAGTCTGAGATGCCGACGCTATACGATGCCTACAATGAATCGTATGAACCGCCGGTCCCCAAACGCCTTCAATCAACTCGTCGTGCCATCCCCCTGGCACCGAATGATGTGCGGACGAGTCACCAGCAGAGAGCGACCAATCAGTCTGCCAGTCGAGAGTTCTCGGTGCATCGACAACCGCGTGGGACGATGGAACGCCCGGAGGACGTTCATGTCGCCGCGTTGTTCCACGTGCAAGGCCGAATCCCCGTTCACTTGGGCGTCGAGACATTCAATCACTGGGACGGAGCCAATTTGTCGCACGTCCCCGACTCCGAGCCACTGGCAACGCCGGTGCTCGATCCGCCGGACAATGACGGCCGTCGATGGCTGACCCTACGTCCTGCTGAGGATCTGAAGCCCTGGGAACGGGCCGAGCAGCACACGTTGCGAATCGCCAATCTGCGCACTGCCCGTGTCCCCGGTCCGCCGCGGATGCACCGACTGCTGGTAGACCGCTTGAGCGACGCGGGCGTGTTTCGAATCGAAGACGACGGTCAGGCGGCCTACTGTGGCGACCATTTGCCGCAGTTGACCGTGTTGCACATCGAGTCGCGCAGTATTCGGCGAAACCAGTGTGCTGCCATCCCTGTGTACCGCCGGCAGACGTTGGACGACGATTCGGGCGATCAGCATGTCGCCAGACTGGCCCGTCAGTGGTCAGCAGCTTCGCAGCCAGGCTGGCCGCAGATCGACGCGATCGTCCAAGGATTGCGGCTTCATGCCACCGTCGATCCCCGGGCTGTCGTGCCGCCGTCGACAGCTGATGCGGTCGACTATTTCCTGGGGACCTCGCGCAAGGGAAGTGACTATTTGTTTGCCACGGCCGCGGCGCTGATGTTTCGGCAACTGGGATACGAATCGCGAGTCGTCAGCGGGTTTTATGCGTCGCTCAAAGGCCACAATCCGATATCGGGTCAGACGGCGGTTACCTCCGACGACGTCCATTTCTGGACCGAAGTCCGGTTGATCGACGGCTCCTGGGCCGCCGTCGACGCGACTCCGGGCTATGAGCAGCCGTTCGCGGCTCCCAGCTGGCCCGATTTCTGGCAGCAGTGCTGGACCACTGTGGCTCGGTCGGTACGCCGGCACGCTATCGGCCTGACGTTCGGCCTCGCGATCGCCGCATGGTCCGTGGTCCGTCGCCGTCGAGTACTCAGCCTGCTGGCGCTCGCCTGGAATGCCTTGCCGCGACCTGGGCGATCGCTGCGCGGCGAAGTCAGCCAAACACTGTGGCTGATCGAAGCCATGGCCCTCTGGCATGGACAAGGACGCCCCGTCCAGCAAGCATGGGGCAGGTGGCTGAACGGCAGACGCGACTGGTTCGCTGAGCCGACTCAGGCTGACCCAGCGGGCCTTGACCGGCACCTGACGACGCACGAATGGTCGTCCGTCGTCCAATGGGCCCTCTATTCTCCTCAGGCTCCCTGTCCCTTAGACGAGACGGTTGTCCGTCGTGCCTGCCGCAGCCTTCCGTGGAACGTCTACTGGGCGTTGGCCCGGAGGTCCTGGCCGCATCCTGCCGCTGATCCGAACCCAGCCCTCAGAACTTGAACCGCACATGAACACCTCCACTCACGAATCGTGTGACACGACGTCGCTACCTCACGGTCGAACACCCGAACCGTTGCCGGAACCGAACGACTTTGCGGCCGATCTTCGCGCGCTGCGCAGCAAACTGAACCACTCGCTCAAAGGGAAGGCCGAAACGATCGAGCTGGTGCTGGCGTGCCTCTTTGCCCGCGGTCACCTGTTGCTGGAAGATCT
This sequence comes from Pirellulales bacterium, assembly GCA_046349895.1. GTDB lineage: Bacteria > Planctomycetota > Planctomycetia > Pirellulales > Pirellulaceae > JAXMBJ01. Next base: position 1,752,590 of record JAXMBJ010000006.1, read on the forward strand.
CCCGGGGATTGGCAAGACAACGCTGGCCAAAGCTCTGGCTCAATCCGTGCATGGCCAGTTCGGTCGTATACAGTGCACTCCAGATCTCTTGCCGGGCGACGTGACCGGGTTCAACATTTTCGATCAGCGGACTCGGGAATTCGAGTTCAAACCGGGCCCGATCTTTGCCGATGTGCTGCTGGCCGATGAAATCAATCGAGCGACGCCGCGGACGCAGAGTGCGTTGTTTGAGGCTATGGCTGAGCGTCAAGTGACGATCGACAAGAGGACCTATCCGCTGGCTGACACGTTCTTCGTCGTTGCCACTCAGAATCCCATCGACAGCCAGGGAACCTATCCGCTCCCCGACGCCCAGCTCGACCGCTTCGCTCTGCGATTGACCATCGGGTATCCGGATCAGGCCCACGAGTTCGAGATGCTGGCGGAGGATGCCGGTCAAGCTGGTCGCGAAGCCGCCGCAGCCACAGCCCATGCCCTCCCCCTGCATCGGCTCCGTGCTATCCAGCGGCACGTCGCCAGTGTGGTTGTGGCCGGACCGGTGCGACAGTATCTGATCGACTTGGCTACCGCTACTCGCAATCATCCGCGCGTCGTCTGTGGTATCAGCCCGCGGGGCCTGCTGATCTGGCAACGAGTAGCACAGGCTCGGGCGTTCCTGCAATCCCGCGACTTTGTCGTCCCCGAGGATGTCCAGGATACCGGTCCGGCTGTGCTCGGCCTCCGGCTGGCCTCCGACCACGGCCTGGCCGACCAGTTGGCTCATGAAGTCCTGGCTCAGGTCGCCATACCTGGCTCGGCCATTCAAGCGTGAACCTCCCGTCGTCTTCATCGCCATCATCATCAATACCAAATCGAGGAGAACTTCGATGCATTGGAATCGGTTCAATTGGATCTGTGCGACCGCCGGCGCCTCACTGCTGGTCACGTGTTGTGGCTGCAGTCCTTCCACAACTCCGACACACTCAGCCGCGTCTCCGTCGCGTCAAGCGACCAGTTCTCAGCAGGGCGAGCCTGCTCAGGATGACGAACACGCCCATCATGACCACGCTCATGAACACGGTGAACATGAAGAAAAACGGCCGACGAGCTTCGCGGCCGGCGTCAACGAGCTGGGACCGTTGGTGCGCCAGATCCAGTCGGCCTGCCAATCGGGCGATCTCGAATCGGCGCATGGCGCGTTGCATGACGTAGGCTCGCTGTTGCCAAAGTTGCCGGAGCTGGCGGCGGACAGCGATCTGTCGAAGCCTGAATGGGAGCAGGTCAAAAAAGCTTCCGATCGGTTGTTCGAGATCTTTTCCGACATCGATGCGTCGATGCACACGCCGGCTGGCAAGTCCGATTCCAGCGACGGGTTGGCAGCCGCCGCCGATGAGGCCGGGACTCTGCTCAAGAGTCTGGAAGATCTGTCGAAGAAGTCAGTCGAACACGCAGAAGGTGCTTGAACACGGGTGCCGGCTCCGGCGAGCGCCGTTGTCTGGATGATGAGGAGAAGGCGGCATGGATCATATTTTCTGGGGAGGATTGCAGCGGTTTGGCGAGGCCATTCTCGCCGCCGCGCCGACCGTGATCGTCGGACTGCTAGTTGCAGCGATCTTTCGATACGGCCTCGGGGCGAACTCCGTGTATCGACTCTTCGGGGGCCACAGCTGGCGCAGCCTTCCCCAAGCGTGGCTGTGGGGCATGCTGCTGCCCGTCTGCTCGATTGGAGTCATTCCCGTCGCTCGAGAATTGCGGCGTGCCGGTCTGCCAGGAGGTACGGTGCTGGCCTTCGCCCTGACGGCTCCACTGTTCAATCCCCTGTCGCTGCTTTACGGCCTGTCGCTCTCGGTACCACTGGCGATCGTCACGTTTGCCCTGGCATCGCTGGCAGTGGTGACCGTGGTCGGTTGGACGTGGGACCGCCTGTTTCCCGAAACGATCGGGCCGTCGGATCGTGCGGTCCCGATCCAGCCAGGACTGAGACGCGTGGCAGCGGTCGCCTGGTCGGTGCTGCAGACAGCCTCGGGGACACTGCTCGTCTATCTGCTGGTCGGTGCTGCGGGAAATCTAGTGCTTGGCGTTGTGCTCCCCAAGGGCTGCCTGGGTAACGCTCTGGCGGCCGGCGACTGGCGTGCGCCGCTGCAGATGGCCGCAATCGCCATCCCCGTTTACGCGACACCATTGACGGTCATGCAGCAGATTGGTTCGATGTTCACCCACGGCAACTCCATCGCCGCCGCGTACGTCCTGCTGTCGTTGGGCACCGGGACCAATCTCGGACTGCTGGCCTGGGCCGGCCGTGAGTATGGGATGAGCCGTGCCGCCGCTTTCTTGGTGCTGGTTCTGGTCGTGGTCCTGCCGCTGGCCTATCTGATGGAGCCTTCGCTGCGTACAGAAGGCAATGTCGACCACCCCCACTCGCACGCATTCGACGGCTACAGCGCTCCGTTCGCGGTCGGACAGGCTGGCATGGCCGACGCTGTGCACGGCAAACTGATCCGCCATTCTCTGCTGCACGAGCGCTGGGCCCTCATTGCCCTGGCATGCACGTCGGCTGCTGGATTCGTTTTGTGTCGGTCGAGTGCGAGTGACTGGATTACCAAGTGGATCACCGCCTGGCCCGCCGATGAGGCTTCGGGGTTGCAGTCGGTTATGAATCGGCAGCTCTCACCCATAACCATCGGGATGACGGCCGCTGTCGGTGGAGTCGTATTGAGCCTGGTGGGGTGCTTTGTCTACTTCCCCTCCCCTTCCGAAACGCTCGAAGACATGCGGATTGTCAAGGCCGACGCGTTGTCTGCTGCCGTGAGTGGCGACATCGACGAGACGGTACGGCATATCGAACGATACGACGATCTGACGAGGCGTCTCCAGGTGGGCTACTACCTGCGGAATCTAGAGCTCGATGAGTATCAGCGACTGCGGGCCAAAGCCCTCAGAGACCACCTCGAACAACTGAAGGACTCCGTGCAGGCCGGACAGCTTGACCGAGTACCGGACCTCCGACTCCAGATTACCGATGCCCACCGCCGAGTCAGAAGCTCGTTTTCACATCACACGGCCCGTGATCATTAATGGTGACCGCCGATCGCTCGCCCCAATGGCAAATCCAAGCTAAAATATCAAGCTGGAGGGCCTGGGCGGGCACGTAACCACGAGCCGGCTCCTCCCTCAGTGGAGATAGAACATGCGTATCGTGCGGACGGCCGGTTTCACGCTGATCGAACTCCTTGTCGTCGTGGCGATTATCGGCATGCTGGTCGCCCTGCTGTTGCCCGCTGTTCAGTCGGCACGAGAAGCAGCCCGAGCCACTCAATGCCAGCAGCACCTCCGTCAAATCGGCTTGGCGACCCTGGCGTTCGAGAACGCCCTGACGGTCTTTCCGCCAGCCAGATACCAGTCTCGCCCGTACGAAGCGCCCGAGATTTCATGCGGAGGCTCGGAGACAACTTGGCTGGTCCGGATTCTGCCCTACCTGGAGCACGCTGAGGTGGCGCAAGCATGGGATCTGTCGCGAGCCTATGACGACCATCCGGAAGAGGTAAGGACTCGAACGATCAGTCTGTATCGGTGCCCCACGCGACGATCCGAAGACGAAACGGTGGGATCGGGTGTCATTGCGTCAACGTCGACACAGTGGCTGGTCCTCCCTTGCGGCTGTCGGTATCCGCTGGTCTCGGAAACTTCGACCACAGTGCGTGGTGCCGTGGGGGATTATGGTGGCAATCATGGCGACCTTTCGCCTGGTTCGTATGGCATGTCCACCGACTTCTATTACGGCGGCAACGGTACCGGCGTGATTATCTCCAGCCGGGCTCAATGCCAACAGGACAAACCCGTCGACTGGATCGATCGCATCGGCGCCCGAAATCTGAAAGACGGATTCAGCAAGACGCTGTTGGCCGGCGAGATGCACGTCAATACGGGCCAGTTGGGCCAGGCGCCCGAAGACGCGTTTATCTTTAACGGCGATCAGTTCTCCTATTCGACTCGGATCGGCGGCCCGACGGTACCGATCGTCACCGACGTCGATACCTCGCCCAATGGACTCCTCAGCTGGGGAAGTGCTCACCGTGGTCTGTGCTACTTTGTGCTGTGCGACGGCAGCGTACAAGCTCTCGACAATATGCTCGACACCGAAATCCTGGGAAATCTGTCCCATCGAGCAGATGGAGGTTCGCCGCTGGGGAATCCCTAGCACTGAGCAACCCAACCCATGAACCACATAACGCTCTGTCCCTTCGGGCCACGATCAACTCACCTTCCTCGTTCGCCTCGCCCGACGGGTCAGCAACCGCGGCACTTGGCGTGCCGACGAGTCCTGGTGATGGTGGCATGGACTGCCGTCGGTCTCGTATCCGGCTGCAGTTCCCAAAAACTGAAACCCTACCCCGTGCGGGGACGTGTCGAATTCCCCGACGGCAAACCAGTCCACGTCGGAACGGTTGAACTTCGATCTCGAGAACACGGTGTTCAGGCCCGCGGTACGATCTCGGAGGATGGCCAGTTTCAGCTGTCGACCTACCGCCCCCATGACGGTGCCATCGCAGGCTGGCATGACGCCGTCGTGATTCAGATGGTGAATGTGGAAGCGATTCGCGGATTCAAGCCATCCAAGATTGGACTGGTCCATCCCCGGTTCGGATCGTACAAGACGAGCCAGCTCAGCTGCCAGATCATTCCCGACCAAACCAATGAAGTCACGTTCACGGTGGAGGGAGTGACCGGTTCGCAACCCGCCAGAGGCTCCGCGTCCGAGTCGAATCACCGTCACGACTTTCCGGTCGAACGCTGATCAAAGGGCGAACCAATCGGCGTCGTTAAAGACCAGATCGGGACTGGCCGACTGGCTGCCGGTCCAGTTTTCGAGCAATTCCAGGATGTCGTTGGAGTCGACGTCACCGTCGCCATCCAGGTCGCCCGTCGAAGCGTCATGGTCGCCGATCCCCGGCTCCAAGGCACCCGTCCAGTTCTCGAGGAACTCCAGTATGTCGGCCGAATCGACGTCGCCGTCGCCATCCAGGTCGCCAGGTACTGACGGGGTCTGGGGAAGAATCTGAGTCGTCTCGATTCCCGTGTATTGAACGGCGGCCGGTCCCAGTGTCGTCGCTCCAGCACCCGGCGGATAGAGTCCGGGAATCAGCGCCGTGGGATAAGTGCCGTTCGCATTCACGATCAGCTGATCGCCCGGGGCCAGCGTGGGAAGCTCGCCTCGCACGGCAATCGTGGCGTAGGCCGGACTGACGATATGGAACTGGTCGCCACCCAGGTTGCCGACCAGCGTCAACGCGCCCGTCGCCGCCGTTCCCGACACGTTGAACACATCGGCTTGGGGGCCACCCTGCAGTTCCACCAGCTCCATGGCCTGGAATCCGATCTCGACCGGCACAGCGACGTTTGGCAACAACAGATGCTCGGCAAACCGCTTCACCAGACTCGATGTGATCGTGTAGACGCCCCCTCCCGGCCCCAGGTCGTACGGGTTGTTGGCGTCGAGCAGATTCAGCTGGTCGGTCCCCGTACCGCCATTCACCGTCAGGTCCTTCACCGACTCCAGCTTCTGAGTGCTGGAGCTGGCCAGCACCAGGTCGTTCCCCGGGCCGGTATCGATCGTCGTCTCGCCACTGGTCGTGCTCAGCACGCTCACTTCGTCCCCCTGTCCGCCTGTGAACAGCGTCAGGTCCTCAACGCTGCTGAAATCAACTGCCACAGGCAGCGTCAGTGCGCGGACCTGCATCGAACGCGCGACACGCGAGGCACTCACGCTGTAGTCGTTGCTGAGTGTCGCGTGGCTGTACGGATTGTTTTCATCGCGAATCACGATCGCATCGACACCAGCACCACCCTCGAACGTCAGGTCTCGCACCAGTTCCATGTTCTTTTCGTTCGGAGTTGTCGTCAGCACGTCGGCACTTCCCTGGCCGCGGATCACCGTCGCACCGACCGGCACAGCATGGACGCGAATCCGGTCTTTGCCTTCAGTTGTGGTCAGCTCCAGGTTCTCCACCTGCGGAAAATTGACCGTGTACTGAGGCGGATTCGGATTGATGATCAACCCTCCGGTGATATACCGCGTCACACTATCCGACTGAACATCGTATTGAGCAAGAAAATCGTCTCCGACCGACCGATTCTGATCAAACAGCCGGATCGAATCTGTCCCTCCCTGGCCGTTGAACGACAGGCCATCGGCCTTTTCGAGATTAGCGGTAGTTTCCAGAGCCAGGAGCGTATCGTCGCCATCTCCTGTCCAGATCTCGGTCAGGCCATCCGGTTTGCTGACCACATTCACGACGTCGGCCAGATCGCCAGTCACCAGCCGCAAATTGTCCACATTGCTGAAATTGAACGTCACAGGGAACGGAACCAGTCCGACGTTCGGCACGTTCACCCCGCGATACCGCGATACCGCTCCGTCAGTCACCCCATAGATATGGCTCAGCCCCGGCATCGAATTGGGATTGTTCTGATCGTACAAATACAATCGGTTGCTGCCCGACCCGCCATTAAAGGTCGCACCGTTCACCTTCTCGAGGTTCCCCGGTCCCTGAGTCACGGTCAAGAAATCATCATTTCCCTGGCCGTTGACCACCAGTTGTACCGATGAGTCCCAGCTCAAGATATTGAACGTGTCGTTCCCGAGTCCGCCGTTGAGCGTAATTTTCTCGAGACCATCGAGCCACCGAGTGAACTGGACGACGCCATTGAGCGTCACGGTGATGACGGGTCGGGAATTTACCGAAGTCGCCTGCACTTGAAAGTTATCGGAGTTCAACGTGCCGTCGACCGTCAGCTCGCTCCAGCCATTGACGTAAGCCGTTTTGAGCATCGAGCCGATAGAGCCGCCGGGCAGGCTGTCGTCGTCGGAATTCATCAGATAGGCCGCCTCGATACCACCCGGGTAAGCAGCGACCAGGGATCGGAACTTGCCTGAGTTGCCAGATGTCGCCCCGTTGTGCGAGTAATAGTTGCCGAAGGCGTCCGAGGTATTGAACCACCCCAGCTCCTGAGCATCCCGCATCACGCGCGTGGAATTGAACAGGATACTGTTGTCACGCTGAATGCCATCCAGGAAGAGGCCCAGCTCACGAGCCGAAAGTTTCCAGCCAAATGCCCCACCCAAACTGGAATGGTTGCTCATCGACAGCCCCGGCGCGTTGACTCCCAGGTTGTAACCCTTGGCCGGATTCGCATCGTTTCCGACCAGATCCGCGCCGGTAATTCCCAACGGCTCGAAGATCTCGGTGTTGATGTAGTTGGCGTAGACTGTGCCCGAAATCGAATCCCGCAAACCGGGGAACGACGCAGCTGTCAGATTGAGAGCTGGGTTGAGCAGTTTGGGCAGCACAACTCGAGCCAGCAGCGTGAAGTTGGCGTTGCTGTAGTTGTCCCCCAAATTCCATCTCGGACCATCAAATATGTCATCGGCCGCCACATTGGGAGCCGACAACCCCGTCTGAATCAGATTCTGCAGATTGGCGTACGTGTTGTTCCCGTAGTTTTCGAAATTGACTCCGATCGCGTTGTTCGTCTCCGACAGACCGCTGGTGTGAGTCAGCAAGTGGCGCAGCGTGATGAACTGTGTGTTCGGTCCGGGATTCCAGTCGCTCGGCAGGTAATCGATCAACCGGGTTTTCAGCGCGGCGTCGAGCCCACCTGGCATCGACTGCAGAAAGTGCAGGACCCCCGTGGCCGTGATCGGCTTCGATACGCTCGACACCTCCATTTCCACCAGCGAATTGAAGATGCGGGCAGGGATGTCGGCTGCAGTCCGCGCCAAACCATCGCCTCCCGTGCGAGCGTTGGCGTCGCCGTGGTAATTGATCGAATAGCCGTATCCGACCGCATTCCCCGCCGATAGCTCAGCGATCGCAGCGGCCATCAACGCCGGTGAGAACGTCGACGCCGACAGATCCACGGCCATCAACTGCCGAACTTCCAGCGGCTCAGCCTGCAGACGAACCGACCACCTCCAACCCCGGCGTCGCTCGCACCGCTGATTTCGACGATTCGCGTTGCCACGATGCAGTTCGTGAGCCATCAGAGGAGCCCTCCGGTTCCAGTTCCACCCGCGCGCCGGGACGATTCCCGCACTCGACAGCACGCGGCACCCACCACCTGCCAACCGACGGAGCCGACTAGCCCGGCTGAGCAACTTCGTCCCAACCGACTCGGCGCCCCTTTCTAACAGAGCCCCCAGACCGAGTCCAGCAAAATTCAGGCTCGGCGGGCCCCGTGCGACCGTGAATAAGCCTCCGCTCTACCCGGAATCCAGCTGACTTGGCCCCCTTCACGGTCGTGAACTATAGTAGAGCTGTGAGGCGCCGGTCGCGAACCCACCTGATATGACACCGCCAACCTGGCTGGGGGAATCTCTGATGCCTGTTCCGATTCGCTTGCATCTGGCCGGAAGCCTGGGAGCGGCGTTGCTCATGACGTGGGCCCTGCCCGGCCTGACGGGTAGTGCCGAAGCTCAGCTCTTTGGACGCCGCACGGTGGGGCTCCCACTCTCCCGCCAGGCCGCGCCGGGTGGTTCAGGCGTCGGCGAACTGCAGGGGAACGAACGGTTTATCCGCGGCAACCGCAATCCACGAGCGTTCGTCGGCGCCGATGTGCAGGACGCCAGTGGCTTCGTTGGACTCGAGCAGGGCCGCACAGCAGGCCCGGTCGCATCGGCAGTCAGTGGAATTGAGAATCGCGTCGAGCGACGGCGTGTCAACCAACCGCTACGACGGCCGACTTCGCGTGAGATGTACCAGCCTCTGATCGAACTCGGTTTCGCCACGCCCACTCCCGATGCTGACAGTCAAGCAGCACTCGAGGAACAGATCATTGGCGATCTTCGTCAGCTCGCAGCGTCCGGCCGTCTGACGTCGTCGCCGGATGGCCTCCCGAGGATCTTGGTGTCGGTGGCAGAGCGGACGGCCACGTTGCAGGGTGAGGTAGCCTCCGCAGCGGATCGCGACCTGGCTGAGTCCTTGGTCCTCTTCTCGCCGGGAATCTCACGGGTCGAGAACCAGCTTCAAGTTCGGCCCCCGTCCCCTCAGGCGAATCAGAACTAGCCGACTCAGATCCGGCTGCCTCACCATTCGACGATTCCGACCTGTGCTCCCCTGAAGTCGATCGCACGGCATTCCCACGCGACGATTTCGCTGGCGCCAAATCCAACTCCTGCGTGCTGGTTGACGGTTGGCTCGCCTTGCTCTGATTATCCGCTGGCGAACTCTCCGCCCCACGCGTCTGTGCCCGCAATCGCTGCTGAAAACTCGGCGGCACATCGATCGAGAAGGTCTGCAGCGAATGCCCCTTCGCCGACGAAGCCGACTCGGTCCCGGATTGCCCATCGAGAACTGTGGCAGCTCCTCCATCGGTCGTCGCCGCGTCGTGCTGCGACGGATCGTTCGAACTCGACACGCGGACTTCCTCAGTGTGTGATGCTTGCCGCACAGCCCCATCGACGATTGTCACAGGCAGTCCAGTGGCGGCCGCCGCGGCCCCAGTCTTGTCGTCGCTGCCGTCGGTCGTAGCGGAAGCGGCATGTTTGGAGTCAGCGGTCGTATCGCCCGACTGCTTCAGTCCCGGCAAGATCTTGCTGGTCGCCTCGGACACCACGGTACCTCCGTTGCGCCCATCCCAGCGCACGATCAGGCTCAGGTTTCGAGTCGGACCACCGACTTGATCCCAGGGGACCCAGACACTGTACGAGTGTCCCATGCGGGTTTGGCTGTGATGCGAGGCGAGCTGATCGGCCGTAATCACATATTTCTTCAAAGGTCGATTCGATTCGGCGTCGACTTTGGTCGCGTCAAAGGCGTAGACCGTCAGCGATCCGTCGACCTCGATCGGTTCGGAATTCCGATCGGCGTAGAAGTAGACCCGTCCCCCAAACCCGCGCACAGCCGGCTGGTTGGGCTGGTGGAGCACGGTATCGGTCCAAATGGCGACGATCTCTTCGGGAAGCTTGTCCTCATCGTCGCCCCCCAACCACTCGCTCGGCCCATTAATGTCCAGCGACTGGCAGCCGGCCAGACATAAGATCAGGCAGAGCGTGACAGGCAACATCAGGCAATATCGTGCAGCGCTGAACATGGTTTACGGCCGGCGTTTTCAATCTCGTGGCAAAGGGGGCAGGACTTCAGTTCGATCGTCGGTGCGACGTCTCGAATTGACGGGCTCACGCACTGTGGCGGGCTCATGCACTGTGGCGGGCTCCAGTTCGTCCGGTACCGGAGCCGGGCCACCCGGCTCACCCCGCGGATTCAAATCGGGATAGACGGTTTCGGTGGCGGACCATTCGAGCAAGTTCGGATCGGATGGTCCCAGCGTACCAACATCACCTTGAATGGCATGGACGTCAGCGGCACACCAATGCATGCGAGCGATCTCGGCCTGTCGCACGCGTTCGTTGTCGGTCGACGTGCGGATCACGTTCGGCGTCAGAATAATCAACAGCTCAGTCCGGCGATCGCGGACGCCGTCATACCGAAACAAGCTCCCCAGCAACGGAATATCACCCAGGAAGGGCACCTGCCGATGGAGTTCTTCCGAACTCTTGGTAATCAACCCGCCCAGAACGATGGTTTCGCCGTCGGCCGCACTGACGGTGGTCTGAGCGGTAGTCGTATCGATTCGAGGCGACCGGATCACCGTGCCATCGATCGACACGGCGACAGGAATTCCTTCCGCCTCCGGTCCGAGGTTCGATTTTTCGGCGTCAATTTCCATCACCACCGTGCCGTCCGGGCTGATGCGAGGTGTCACCCCCAGGATCAAGCCGACGTTCTCCAGCGTCACAGAGTTCGACTGGCCGTTCGTATTGACCGTCGACCCGACGATACGTGGTACGCGCTGGCCAACCTGAATGAAGGCGGGTTGATTGTCCAGCGTCCGGACTTGAGGTCGGCTGAGGATTCGCACTCGGCGGCTTTCCTGCAAAGCGCGGATCAAGATACTCACATTCTGACTGCTGGCCGACAGCACCATACCGCCGAACCCCAGCTGATCGTTCCCGCGACCGACTGCGAAGTTGGACAAGGCCTGCCCACCCACCGCTCCGGCGCCAGCCAGCGCCTGATTGCTGCCGCTGTTTCCTAACGGCTGAGTGCTGTTGAAATTGAATCCGGGAACATTCGTGGCCGATCGAATGATCTCTTCGGTTGCCGTCACGATGCCATTGTTATCCGACTTTTGCGTGGTGTTCGTCGTGGTAAGCAAGTCGCCCAGCAGACTGCGATCGAACAGCACCGAATCCTGCAGACCCAATTCGACCCCAAATTCATCCGCGTTGTTCAGCGCTACTTCGGCGATCAGGACCTGGATCATCACCTGGGGAGGCTGTTCGTCGAGCTTCTGAATCAACTGACTGATCTCGTCAAAATACCGCGGCGTGGCGCTCAGAATCAGCTTGTTGGCGATCGGCTCAGGGACCACGACCACTTCACTCTCCAGCTCCTGGAACGGATTCCCTTCGCCGGGCGTAGCACTTTCAATCTGCTGTTTGCTCTGCAGGAACTGATTGACCGCGTTCGCCACGTCGACGGCCGGCGAGTTCCTCAGCTGATAGACGTTCGATTTTCGCTGCTGAGTCGTGGCTTGGTCAAGCTTGGACAGCAGAGCCTCGACGATCCGCAGGTCTCCCTCGGATCCCGTAGCGATAATGCTGTTGCTGCGAGCCTCCAGCGAGAACCGCAATGGAGCCAGGGACGACTCGTCGGCCCCAGACGGAAGCTGAATACCGGCGGTATCCCCGGCCTGGCTGGGAAGGAGCGATCGCATGGTCTCGATCAGGCTTGCGGCATCGCTGTTCTCAATCTGAAACACTTTGATCTGAACACGAGCCGACGGCGAATCGAGCTGACGGATGAGTTCCGTGATCAACTCGAGGCTCTCTGCCGGACACGAAATCACCAGCGTGTTGTTGCGCACGTTGGGAGTGATCCGGACGTTGTCCAGCGTCCCGGATTGCAGCATCTGCTTGCCGGACGGGTCCAGTGTTGGCAGCTCGAGAATCGCCGACTGGTCGCCCGACTGGGCACCGACAATGGCCTCTTGCAAAGTCCGGGCCAGATCAGCGGCCAGCGTATGTCGCAGCTGGTAGACCCGCGCCTGGTGCACCGCGCCGCTGGTTGGCGAATCGACCTCCTGGACAATGCGCCGCACTTCCAGCAGGTCACGCGGGCTGGCGTGCACAATCAGTGAGTTCGTGCGATTGTCGACAGCAATGGTGATGCGAGGACCAAGCGATTGGCGATCCGCGAAAAAAGTCGTCAGGGTCTGCTGAACGTCTTCCGCAGTGGCCGACCGCAGCCGAAACACCTCCACTTGAGTTGCCGGGTCGACTGGCGTGTCGAGCTGACGGATCAGATCGAGCATGGCTGCGACGGCGTCCCCCCAGCCGATCAGCAGCAGGGCGTTCGGCTTGGCCAGAGCCGTGACCGTGACTCGTCCTTGCCGGGTCCCGACCAGCTCGGGGCTCGTCTGTTCAATCAGCTCAGCCACCGCCTGGCTCTGCGCATGCTGCAGCTGATACGTGGTGACTACCGGCTGCGTCTCCTGGCTGATTCTTTCCAGCTGCTCGATGATGTCGCTCAACTGATTCAGATCCTGGTCGCGACCTCTGAGAATGATCACATCCAGATCGGGCAGCGTTTGGACTTCAACTCCGCCCAGCTGACCACCTGTCGCTGCGCCCGGTTGCGAATCGTCTTCCGAGTTATCTCCGGCGCCAGGAGCCGTGGCTGAATCCTGTCCCCCAGCCGTCGCCGGTGAACTTTCTTGAAAGACAAACTGAGCGGGTACGACTCCTGAATTGGCTTCCATCACTGGCAATGGACGCGGTGGCTGCAACAACTGGCCCGATGCATCGTTGGCCGGTAATGCCGGGAGCGATCCCGGCGTGCTGAGCGCCGAACCGGGCGACGCAGGTGTCACTCCGGACTTCAGCAACTGTTCCACCTTGCCGTGAATCTCCCGCGGAATGCGAATCACTCGCGTCGTCGACTGTGAACTGCTGCCGCCCGTCTGCTGCATCGAATCGACCAGTATCATGAACTGATCGACGGCTGGCTGCGGTCCTGCGACCAGCAGCCCCGATCGCTGTTGATCGTATTCCAGCTCCAATCGCTGTTGATTCCGGAGCGAAATGAGAAACAGTTGCCGTTGTCCAATCAGCTGCGGACCGACAATCCGTGCCGCAAGTGGACCTAACTGCCGAAACTGCTGCCAGCCGTCGGGTTCCATGGGCAGGAACCGAACATAGGGTGCCGCGGCTTTGGTTGTTGCTTTCGGGTTCGGCGGATCGGGTGATTTCGCGGCCGGTGCTGGTCGAGCCCCTTGCCGAAGCAGATCGGTGACCAGCCGTTGCACTTCGGCATTGCCATGCACGAGGAGTTGATTCTGGCGATCGTCGGCGACAATCTGGACGTCCGACCGGTCCGCCAGCAGGTCCTGCAGATGTCGCTGAAGGGCGATCGCCGACTGCTTGCCGCATGGATAGACACTGAAGTCCGTCTGCAAGGCCTGCGCCATGACGTGAGACGAGGCATTCAACAGCCCCACCATCATGCACGCGACGACCAGTCTTCGATATCTCATCCGTGGGATACCCCGCCTGAGTAGTGAGCTTCTCGATAGAATCTCCGCGGTTGACGTCTGTTACGCCTTCGACGACAGCTAGCGTCGTGCCGCTGCGACATCGCCGGGCGGATCATAGGAAAGAGGCCCCGGCGCGTCAATCCGGCCGGAGGCCACTCAGCTAAGTCCAGTGCCGGCAGCGCCTCAACGCTGCAACCTCTGACTCAAAAATTCCGCCCCCACACGGCGACTCGGCTCGCGCCCCGCCCCCGTACCCGAGCCCTTAAGTGTCTCCTGGCCCAATTCTTTCTCCGATCCGATCTCCGCCGACCGAGGGATGATCCGGCCCGATCTCAGGGACTTGCCCAGACCGACCAGTCGCAGCTCACCGTCAAACACGATCAGCACGCGATCGCCCTGCAGGTCGATCAGTTCCAGCTGATGCGGACCGATGGCAATGCTGTCACCGAGTTTCAGCACTCGAGTGCTGTTCGGACCTCCCAGCGTGATCCACGTCTCGGCCACGCCGTTCCGATCGTAGCTGGCCCCAGTGAAAACGATCCGATCGAGTATCGAATCCCCTTCGTGCGAGAAAATGTTCCTCCGCGAGATGAAATCGTAGGCAGCCAGATCCGGCAACTGAGTCTCCGGTCGGCCCGGTTGGGGCATCTCCGACTTCCGATCGCTGCGGGCCAGTCCCAGTGCTTCAATACGCAGCGTGATATCAAGCTGGCGGCCTCCATCGATGGGGTTCAGCGACACGGAGGGAATCTTGTGCAGAAAGCCCCCCTGATAGAAGGTGAAAAGCAACTGGCAGACTTGCCGTGGTTCTCCTCGACCGCGCACCGTGTAGACATATTTTTTGTACAGCTCGGCCGACTTCTTCTTGTTCCCTGCCACCCCGGTGACGACCACTGGCGCTTCCGCGTTGACGGTCGAACTGGCCAGCCCGGCCGATTTCACGAGCTGCAGGAGCCAAGCCTGATAACCTGCCTGGGCCATCTCGACGTCGTAGGGCAACGACCGCTGCTCCAGTTCCGGCAATTGCCGAGCTTCTTTGCGAGCGACGGCGGCCTGAACCTTCAGGTCATCAATCTTTTTTCGCAAAGCGACCATGCTCCGCTCGTGCTGCTCAGCCGGTTCCTGGAACCAATGCCGGTAGACATAGTCACCGGCCATCAGCAATCCGACTCCCAGCATCAATGACAACAAGATCCGCGTGCGCCGATTCATTGTCGCGCCCCCTGGCTGGCCTTGGGCTGGGGAGACGCTGGAGATGCATCGCTGCTGGCCGTCGATTCGGGTGGCGCTCCGTGACGGTGTGGCTGGCCGGCCAATTCCACCTGCAGTTCAAACTGCCACCGCAGTCGCTGGTCGGCTCCCGACTCCGACACTCGATGGCTCGTCACTCCATGCTGATCGTCGCGCAACTTCGTTTCCAGCTGCGAACGAACTTCCGGCGCCGATACCTGAACGCCCATCGTCATGAATCCATTGCCGTTGGGGAGTGCGCCCATGGTCAGGTTCTGAATGGCCGTCTGATCGGAGCCGGGGAGAGTCTGGCTGAGATGGAGCATTTCGTCCAGCCAATTCACTTCGGGTCTTCGCCACGAAGCTACAGCTCGAGTGACCTGCTGCAGCTCGGTCAGTTTGCCGACTTCCTTGGCCAGCTGATCGTGCTGCTGTTTTAACTCGGCCAACTCGTCACGCCGCTCGCGATGTCGCTGATAGGCTTCGTTGGCCAACAGACTCAGGACGATAATCCCAGCCGTGCTCCATATAGCGGCTTTGCGCCCCGGATGAGGCGGACTGGGCCGTCGGCGCGGATGCAACAGATCGAGCTCGAATCGCTCATCCAGCGACGCATAGGCAGCACCAATCATGGCGGCAAAATCGCCAACTAGCTCTCGAAAGGCCGTCATTTCTGCCATGGACGTCTCGCCGGTCTCAATCTGCCAGCCGGCGAACGGGTCGATCAACGTGACCGGCAACGCCAGGCGAGTCGCCAATCTTTCGGCAGACTCATCGGAATTCTCGCCTCCCCAGGCCAGCCAGACTCGATCGATTTCGTTCTGGCGACTCAATAAGGTCAGCGTTCGGTCAATTTCAGTAGCCAGCAGGTCGGCGGGATGGCTCGTCTCGTCAATCGGCCGAGCCAGCGTGCGAAACAGTAGCGGACGCGTCCCCTCCAGCACGGCCAGATCGACCTCGTGTTCCTGGACGGCCACCACCACGCTCATCTCGAGCGGCTCGTTCTGTCGATGACGGGCCAGTTGCACCACCCCCATACCGCCTGTCGTGACCGCCCGCAATGTAAGCCCGATCTCCTTGAGGTTCTGGGCCAACTGGACGATCCGACTTCGCGGTGTCGCCACGACGATCGCGTCTCGGCCACCGTCGTCATGCTCTTGAGTGATCAGGTAATCCATCTCAAGTTCGTCAGAGTGATCCTCGACCGAAGAGGCGACGAGGTTCTGAACCAAGTCGGGGAGTTCATCGAGCCCGGCCGGCGGAAGTTTTACCGTCACCAGCTCGAATTGACTCCGAGTCAACATCGCGACCGCTTGGCTGCACTTCAATTGCTTTGCACGAAGCTCCTCGGCCAGCTGCTGTTGCCAGGGCACATCGTCCGAGATCGTGATCGTCCCCATGCCGAGCAATCGTGGCGATTCCGCCGTTGGGCGCACGACAAGATACCGAAGCCGCTGATGCTCCATTCTCAGCACCAGAAACGTCTGCCCGCGGCCACGATAGATGGTCTGGAGCGAATCGAGGGCTTTTCGGAAGTCGAATGTCATCATGGATTCAATACTCCGGGAGCCGTGGCTCCGGTGTTCGTCGTGGGGGGCAGATTTCCACCGGTACGATTCGCTCCCTCATCACCAGGCGGCGAACTGGCGCCAGGAGTTGCCGACATCGCCATCAGCGTCTCCCAGCGTTGCCGATCGACAACTGGAAGCTCCTGATAGTCGACGCAGCGGGGAGGGTTCGCCGCACCGTCGATGACCACCCGAAAGCCGGCCATCGGCAGGCGTGGCTGGACATATCCCCAACATTCAGCCTGATAGACGTCACCGCCTATCGTCAGCAGCGGCAGCAGTTCCTTGAACTTCGCCAAGTCGACCAGTCCTTCGGTCAGCAGCCACGCCGGATCACGGCCTACGATGGCCGAACCACTGAGATTCGCTCGCGCCGCAACGATCCGCTCGACCAGTTCCTCGGTCAGCCTCGGCACCGCCAGCAACACCTCGCGCGGCGCCGTGTTGACATTGACTCGACCTGCAATGCGATCATTCGCGTCTGTGGTCGTTGCGTCCAGCAGACGAGGCAGCTCCTCCCTCAGTTGTCCCGGGTCGTCCGACAGGGGACTGCCAATCCACCGCTGTTGACCCGATTCACCAACCAACACGCCACCTCCCAGCAGATCCAACGGACTGCCCAGCGTGGCCTTTGCTGGTCGGCTGAAATCAACGGTTACTTGAGATGCCCCGTGTAGGTCCGAGGGACCACCGGAGGGTGTCGACGGCGCCGGCCCAAATTGCCGCCACAGCACGATGTAATTGGCCCACTCCACGGGAAGCCGTACGGAGAGTTGCTGGTGGAGTGACGCCAGATCGCTCTGGTTCAAATCAATCCGCCGCTGTCCATCCGCTGCCGTGTTTCGCTCAGCACTGTAAATCGTCAGATAGTGCGTCCAGGGATATTGCCGCTCCACGCCCGAACTCAACTCCAGTCTCGGCCCGCTCGCACCCACCTGACTGTTGGCCTGACCGAAGTTAGATTCCAAGAGTGATCCTGATGCTGATCCTGATGCTGATCCTGATGTCGATGGCAGACCAGGATTTGGATTGGCTGCTGCGAGTGAGAGCATCGGTGTATCGCCCAGTAACAACCACCGGTCGATCCCGCGTACCCCCAGCAACTGTTCGAAAGTCCACGGCAAACCGTTCTGAGGCAGCTGGCCACTCCCCAGCTGCTGGTAAAAGTCGCGTTCGGCCCCCACTGGCCGAGGCTGGTCGTCCGGGTCGATCCAGTCCAGCAGTGCATCGGCGGCCGCTTCGGTCATCCCCGGAATTCGCATCAGCGCCAGACGACCGGCACCCGACTGACTCTTGTCCCACGCCACCAGGCTCGACAGATGGAGCTTCGTGCTTTCGTCGACCGCGCCCCAGATGACAGCCCCCGTCGGCGATTCCGCTCCGGGTCGACAGACCCAGAATTTCGGCACGTCGGTCGTTCCCGTCCATTGCGCTGTCGCTGGCAACACGGCCGTCGGACCGAATAACGTCGGATTCTGCTCCAACCCGCCAAGCTCTCGCCGGCGCGTCAGTGGAGCCGACGACAAATGGAGCAGGAGTTCCTGCGCGGAATGAGCCGCCTGTCGAGCCAGCACTCGACCGCGTTCGGCCTTCACCCCCTGATACTCGGTCCGCATGTTCAGCAGGAAGCCGTACGCCGAAACACTCACCATCAAAATCACAACCGCCACCACCACCACGACCATGCCGCGCCGGCTCGACGAATCAGGCGATCTTCGCTGCACGGCTACCTCCAGCCGATGCGCCTCCAGCCGATGTGCCTTCAACCGCCGACGCGTGTCGACACCGCACCACGAGACTTGCTGCCGAATCTTCATGGCGCCGGCCCTTCCCCGGCAGACGCCGGCGATTGAGCCGACACTGCGGACTGCGCTGTCGCTGCCGCGCGTTCCGCCGCCGGCAGATAGACAACCCATCGATACTCGGGCGTCCAATTCCCCGAAAGCTCCATCAGAGCCGGCTTCTCGTCGCCCTCCTTGCTTCGCAGTTCATTCGGCCGTTTGTTCCGCTGTTCGCTCGTCAGCTCCAGATCGAACTGAATCTCCACCGCCAGAGGTAACCGGTCCACCGTCCTATTGCCCAAGGTCGTTCCGGCCGCTGACGAACTGTCGGTCGATACCGGACTCGCCGAAGCTGTTGGCATCGAAGGATCGACGGTCGTGGGGCTGGTCCCCCAACTATCGAGCCACCGCGCGCCGTCGAAATACCGAAACCGGCACCGCTTGAGCTCGGGAACTTCATCCCCGGGTACCTGCGCGCCGACCAGCGGACTTGCCACCGGCCACGACGATTCGGTGCGTCTCAGCCCGGCCCAGACGACGTTGGGTTGCGACCCGTCCATGGCGCTGGTGCCGATCGCCGATGATGTCGGAGCATCCAGCGATGACGCAAGCATTGCTCCAGGCAACAAGTCGTTCCCTGCGGCCATCGGGCCGGAGGGGGTGCTCAGCGGCGAATTGTCCGCCGTTCCAGTGCTGTCCAGAGGCCCGGGAGTAACGACCTGCATGGCCGAGTTCGGCGGCAGACTCAACGACGGCGTGAACTGATAGCGCACCAGCTGGTAGGGCGAATCTGCTCCGAAACGCCCACCGGTCGCAGAAACGGTCGAGGAGCTGCTATTGGATGTGGCGTCGGATATCGGATTGGTCGCGAGTGTTTGCCTGCCAGCGGCCCCAGACCACGGATCAACCGCGGTACGACAGAAGATCTGCAGTTCGGAGGACGAGCCGATCAGCATCGCCGGTGGCGGGGCGGCCGCACCGGACACATCAGATCCGTCGACCGGCACGGCCAAACGATCGAGATCGTTCTGCAGCTGCATGCAGATCGACCGGACCAGCTGCAGCTTCAACGCCCGCTCGGCCCCTTGCCGTTCGACGCGGGCAAACATTGTCAACAACGACCAGACAGTCGACATAATGATGCCGACCAGCGCCAACGCAATCAGCGTTTCGAGGAGTGTGAAACCATTTCGATCTGGGGAGGCTGGTCGTCTCACGGTTGACTGCCCAGAAAAGATGGAGGACTGAATGTCGCTGCGTCACTCCCCGATCTTCCCGCGGGAGATGCCTGACTGTCGGCGTTGGTAGCGCTGGCCCGTATCCAGCGAACGATCGTGCACTCGGGCCCGCTGCGTGCAGCGGCCGATGTTCCGGCCAACTGCGTGCCAGAGCCGGCGGTTGTCGAACTGGCGGGTATAGAACTGGCGGGCGTAGCAGCCACGACTGGAGTGCGTTCGCCAGGCTGAGCCGGTACGGTGGCCGACGTGCCCGCGGGGACAGCCGTTCCCTTGGCAACTCGCACGGTCACCGCCATCAAGCCGTCGACACCAGTGGGCGTCGATTGAATCCAGTAGGCCCACTCGGGAGCGGCTGGAAAAGCTACTCCTTCGGCCGGAAGCAGCTTGTCGGGCCGCGCCACCAACTCATCGACCAGCGACTGACAGAGGAGCATCGCCTGCTGATCGGCGACGGCCTGCGTCCCCTGGCGATCGCCGAGCGAAAATGTGCTGAACAGAACCATCGAAGAAGCAGCCAGAATTGCTGCCGAAAGGATGATTTCCAACAGCGAGAAACCCGCCCTGCGACCACCCAAATCGGATGCTGACTGGCATCGGCTCCGCTGACCCCGTAGAGAATTGTGTGGCCGATTCATATTCTTCACCACGAGGAAGAGTTCCCCGCCGCTGCGGATTCGCCTGTCGACGGCACCGAATTCAGACTTGCTGACCCGTCCGCGCTGGCACGACGACCACTGGTGCTCGGTTCGAACCGCTCGATCGCCGACAACGTCACACCGCCGGTCAGCCCGCGCAGCCGCACGGCGAGCCACTTCCCCGACGCCGAATCGCACAATGCGAGCTGGCGATCGCTGGTGCGTCCCGAGGGCTGGAACACGATCAGTGTCGATACCACGGCTCCCGCTGCGCCCGCGACTCCCCCCGCACCGGAGTCTGGCAACATCGGCTGCAGCAAGGGCTGCATTGTCTGCTGCAGCATCGGCTGCCTGCTGGGCTGGGGGCTGCCGGTCTGGAACGACGAGTTGCCGGCGAACTGGTAGCCGACACCATCGGCCGACGCCGTCGAAACGTCACTCGACAAGGGCTGGTCGATCGATGAGCCGGTTGGCAGGCTGGCCCCAGCGCTGACTACAGGCACGAGATTCAGCCCAATCGGCAGATCGACCGATCGGATGGCTGGGGCGATCGGGAAACCGCGAGTCGGCGATGGCCCTGTCGTCTGCTCCGGCGGTGACGGGATCGATTTGAGCGCCTGCGGGCCGGCCGTCGCAGCCGTCGACTGACCGGGTCGATCGCTGAGCGTGGTGCCCGCGGAATCGAGCGCGCCGATTGCCGTGATTCCAGTCGGATCGCCGGCGAGGGCCAGCAGTTCGCTGGCCGGTCCCACGACATACTGAGCCCGTTGATGCCAGACAAGGCATCCCATGGGAGCTCCCGATTCCACTGCCGCTGCGCGTAACTCTGCCAGATCGCTCTGGAACTGCAACGCAGCCCCCTTCAGCGCGCTGTCACCAACTTTGGGGAGAAGGCGAGGACCTACCACCGCTGAGGCCATCACAATCACCGTCAGCACAAGGATCAGTTCCAGCAGCGTGAATCCGCTGTGGAGCCGATCGCAGCCTGGCGCAGTGTTACGATGGCGAATCGACATACCTCGTACCCTCACGGACTGGCAGCGGCTGCATCGGACTCGGCACTGGCCGACCCAGCACCACCAGCCGAATCGCCCTTCCAGTTGCGGATGTCGTCCTCGGTGTCGGCCGTACCGTCGGGTCCATTTGACCAGATGGCGGGAAAATCCCGAGTCGATTTCGTGGTCGGGTATTCGTAGCCGAAGGCATTACCCCAGGCGTCGACGGGGAGCGATTCGTCATCCAGGTAAGGGCCACCCCATTTCCGCGCCTTGTTCTCGTCAGCCGGGGCCTTCATCAGCGTCGCCAAGCCCTCTTCGGTCGTGGGAAACGACGTCATATCGACGGCGAACATCTTCAGTGCCGTCTCGAGGTTGCCGATCTGAGCCTGTGTGGCCTTGATGCCCGCCTTTTTCTGCTGTCCCAACAGCCGCGGACCGGCAATGGCCGCCAGCATCACGATGATCACCAACACGATCATCAATTCCAGCAGTGTCATGCCGCGTCGATATCCCTGAGACCTCATCCTTCACTCCTCCTAATTCGTGTATCGTTCGACGTCGACGGCCGACTACGGCAGCCGCCCCACAAGATCATCACTCCACGGCGGAGCTCAAGTCCATGATCGGCAGCAACATGGCCGCGATGATGAACATGACCACTCCGCCAATAATCAACAACATCAAGGGTTCAATCAGTCGCACCAGAACCTCCAGCCGTTGCTCGACCTTCTGGTCGGTCCGGTCAGCGATGCGCACCAGCACGGCATCCAGTGAATTCGATTCTTCCGCCACGCGAATCATGGCCATCGTTTGCGGCGGAATCAGTCCGCTGCTGGCCAGGGGCTGAGAGAGCAGATTACCAGTGGAAATGTTCTTTGCCGACTGCTGAATGGCTTCCTCCAGCAAGCTGTTTCCCGCCGACGAGCTGCTGATCTGCAACGACTTCAGGATGGGAACTCCGTTGGCCAGCAGCGTCCCCAAGACTCGGCAGAACCGCGACACGGCCGCATCGTGCAGGATTTCACCGACCAGCGGAATCTTCAGCTTGGCTCGATCCGACCAGCGTTGACCGCGCGGAGTGCTCAGCAGAGCGCGGATGGTCACGAACAGTCCGGCGACCACCACCAGAACGACAATCCAGTAACGGGCCAGCGAGTGGCTGACGAAGAGCAGAATCTGAGTAATCTTCGGCAGCCCCACACCGCTGCGTTCCAGTCGTTCAAAGAATCCCTCGAATCTCGGCACCACAAACAGCATCAAGACCATGGTGACCGAAAGGCCCACGCCAGCCAGGATGGCCGGATAGATCATCGCGCCAATGATCCGCGACCGCATCAGATGCTGTTTCCTCAAAAAACCCGAAACCCGTTCGAGCGATTCCTCCAGGAAGGCCCCTTCCAGCCCCGCCCGGACCATGCTGATCGTCAGATGCGAAAAGACGGCCGGATGAGCGGCCAGCGCTTCGTCAAGGTTGCGCCCGTCTGCCACGGCTGATCGCACCGCTGTCAGCACTTCCCGCATCTTCCGGTCGGCCGACTGAGTGGCCATGATGTTCAATGATTCGAGGAGCGACACGCCGTTGTTCAACAGATCGGCCAGCTGGGTCAGGGTGTCGGCAATCACCTCAGACTTCACTCGACCGCCGAACCAGCCTTTGAAGTCCGCCAGCTTCCACGCCCCGGCCGTCGCCGCGTCGGTGACTTCCAGCGGAAAGAGCGCCTGCTGGGTCAATCGCGACAGCGCATCCCGACGACTGGTCGCCACAATCGACCCACCTGTCGTCAGGCCGGCTGATGTCTTCGCGCGATAGAGATATTCCGGCATGGCCTCATGACGGCGCCAGACAATCAGTCCGGCTTTGTCACCCGCAAGACTTCGTCCACAGTGGTGACTCCTTCCAGCAACTTCGCCCAGGCATCCTGTCTGAGAGTTTGCATCCCCGCCTGGCAGGCCGCTTTGCGGACGTCCTGAGTCGGCGCCCGATGAGCTGCCAGATGACGGATTTCGTCGTTGGTCGTCAGCAGCTCGTATATACCCACTCGGCCTCGATAGCCAGTCCCGCGGCACTGCGGACAACCAACCGCTTCGAAGACCTCCGGCACTGTACCGGCTGACACTGTACCGGCCGGCAGCGTCGACCACGGAAAGTCGTCCGGCAACTGAATCGAATCGAGCGGAACGCCGCGACGGCATTCGGGACAGAGCCGACGGACCAGCCGCTGAGCCATCACGCCCTCGACCGTGCTGCTGACCAGAAACGGCTCAACACCCATGTCGCACAGTCGCAAAAAGGCACTGGCCGCGTCATTGGTGTGCAACGTGCTGAAGACCAGATGCCCCGTCAACGACGCCTGAATCGCACTCTCAGCCGTCTCAAAATCGCGGATCTCACCCACCAACACGACATCCGGGTCATGACGCAAGATGCTCCGCAGACAAGCAGCAAACGTCAACCCGACCTTCTGATGGACCTGGATCTGGTTGATCCCCTCCAGCTGATACTCGATCGGATCTTCCGTCGTGATGATCTTTGTATCCTCGCTCCGAATCTCGGCCAAGGCGCTGTACAGCGTTGTCGTCTTGCCCGAACCGGTAGGACCCGTCACCAGCACAATGCCGTGCGGCAATCGAATCAACTGCTGAAACCGCGTATGCACGTTCCATGGCATCCCCAGGGACTGGAGCGAGAACTTGAGGTTCTCTTTGTCCAGGATACGCATCACCACGCTCTCACCATGCAGCATCGGGATGATCGATACGCGGATATCGACCTCACGGCCCTTCAACCGCAGCTTGATCCGACCATCCTGCGGAATCCGTTTCTCGGCAATGTTCAGTTTGGCCATGATCTTCAATCGGCTGACAATCGCCGATCGAAAACGATTCATCTCCGGTGCCGTCGGCTGTCGCTGCAACACACCGTCGATGCGGTAGCGCAGCTTCAAGCCCTGCTCCTGAGCCTCGACGTGTATGTCGCTGGCCCGCGCCTCAATCCCCTCACCCAAGATCTCGTTCACCAGGCGGACGACCGAAGCCTCCTGAGCTTGAGCAGCCTCTTCAAGGTCCTGGCCGTCGAGCGATTTCAGCAACTCTGGATCGACCTCGTCGCGCTGCAACGCCAACAGACCGTCCAGCGTCTCCGCTCCCACACCCAGCGTCGCTTTGATCAGCTTCTTCAGCTGCTCGGGGCGAGCCAGAACGGGCTGGATGCCGACTCGCAATGCCGCCGACACCGCATCCAAAGCGTGAAAGTCAAAGGGATTGCTGACCGCCAGCCGCAACTGGCCTCCCTGCTGTGACAGCGGAAAAATCTCGTGGCGATGAATTAACTTCGCCGGGAACTCCGTCACCAACTCCGGCTCAACTTCCAGCTCGTCCAGATTCACCAGGTCCAGGTCAAGCGTCTCGGCCAACGCCATCAACAACTCGTCCGAACTGGCAAATCCATGCTCAAGCGCAATGTCATCCAGCGACACCTGAGATTGCAGCGCCTGAGAGATGGCCGCCAATCTCGACCGATCCAGGTTCGAATTCGCCGTTTGTCCGATCATCGTGACCTTCAGCTCTTTCTCTGCTGCCACTCGCCCCGCCCAGGGACACCATTGCGGACCGTCTGCCAACGAGCACGGTCCACCGCGTCGGGCATGGCTTGGGGGCCCGTCGCTGCTAGCACCACTGCGGGGCGATCAGCAACGCGGCCGGTATTCAGGTAGGGTTGGAGGCGGGAATTGGGGGTCGTCCCTGCCCAGTGGGACCTTCCGTGGGGCTCCCGGATGCGACCAGCGGCCCTCGGTAGAACCGGCCAAGTCGATCCAAGCTGCCCTGAGTCTAGCGCTGTGCCCGGCGCCGGTCAAGGGAAAGCTCGAAAAATAGCCCCCAACGGGGGGATCGACACGCAGGCAGCTAGCTACTGCTGCCGACGACGGGCGTTGGGGTTCGTCAGCCGCTCCAGGGCCCTCTGGACGCTTTGAGCCCGCGTTTTGTGGAGCTGAATGACCTCGATTCGTCGAGCCGGGGCATTCTGGGCCTGAGCCTCCAGCTGACGCACAAACTCGATAATCTCCTCCCGCAGCGAGTCGGGGGCGCGCACGATCAGCGAATTCGTGTTCGCATCGACACTCAAGGTCAACAGCGGGCTGTTCGCCGCCGCACTGACCTGTTGCAGCAGACTCATCACCTCGCGACTCAACCCCTCCGGCAAATCGGCCGCTCGCGGCGCCGAGTTGGCCGTCATCTGCGACCGATAGACCTTTTCCAGAATGGTCATCACGTCGCTGGCCTCCAGCGACCGGACGGGGACGATCGTCGGCTTTTCGAGCATCAGCGCATTGGCATAGTCCTGGGAGTCCAGGACCTGCAGCAGATCCTCCACCAACCGCCGATCCTTGGCCGGACCGTAGACGATCAACGCGTTCAGTCGCCGTTCAGCCGCAAAACTCAACCCGCCCAGCCTCCCGGTCCCCGTGGAAGCCCCCTGCTTGATCAACTGATTCAGCAACCGTTCCACCTCGGTCGCCGAAATGTTCCCCAGGAAATAAACCCCGAAACCCGCCGCACTCCCCCCCACACCCGTCGGCCGTGACATCGCTCGCAACAAACTTTCCAGCTGATCCAAGGCCTCACGGTCCGAAGATGAAATCGTCAACCCTCCGTCGTAGGGCGTGATCGTGATCGCGGGCGAATCAACACCCTTGTCACTAGCCGCTTTGCTTTGCTCCTTCGCCGCGGCATCAGCATTCGCCTTCGGTTCCGATTCCTGCTCTGCCCCTTCGGCTGCCGCCCCTTCCGGCGACGCGTCAAGCGGGTTCGGCGACGCAGGGTCGTCGGCCGGCAAGCCGACGGGGATCGTCGGCCAACGTCGACCGGCAGCAATTCGGAGATCGGGGGGCCGCACGCCGTCAGGGAACATACGGATGTCCGCTCGTGCTCCCCCCTGCTGATTCCTGGCCGGTCCTGGCGACGCAGGCTCGGGAGGGCCCGAAGCAGGAACTGACGGTGCGGGTAGTCCCTCGGACGGCGCCGACGGTGGGCTGGACGGTCGAGTCGATGGCTTGGGAGCGAAAGGTCCGAACGAACTGTTGGGCCTTAGCCCACCGGGCTTCACCACATCGATGCGATTTGCCCTCAACTGTGGCCACACGCGTTCGATCTCACGCATCGCCTCGTCGACATCGCCGTCAAACGGGATGCGACGCACGTTTCCCCGCTGACCGTTGGCGTCCGCAACCTCTTCTCCCATCTTGGTCAGCAGATCGCGAATCTGCCCAACCTGCTCGGCCGTTCCCCGCACGAAGAGCTGAGCGTTGACCAGATCACTCGAGATCTGTGGAGCGACTCCGTTCGGGACATTCTGAAAGAGCTGATTGACGGCATTCTCGGCCGTCAGCGCGTCGACTGACGTCAGGACAAAGACCTCGACCTGACGCTGCTGGCCCTCGAGCTGCTTCAGCGTTTCGGCGATCCTGGTGTGCTGAACGGCCGTGGCGTTAACGACCAATGAGTTGCTTGACCCATCCGCCTCGACGGCCACTCGCGGTGTTTCGCGTCGATACAACGCTGCGAGGGATTCCGAGACATTGCGAGCATCGGCATCGCGCAGCGAATAAACTCGCGAAATCTGTTGTGGGCCTTTGTCGGCCTGGCGAGCATCGTTGATCAGCTGTTGGATCGTCTGATGAGCAACCGGTGTCGCGTAGGCGTAGATGGTACCTGTTTCCTCCTGGAAGCTTAACCGAGCCGTCCGTTCGAAGCGAAAAGCCCGTTCGAGCGATTCATAGATTCCTTCCGCATCCGCGACCTCGGCCAGGTTGTAAGTCTTAAGTGTTCGCTGATCGCTGCGGGGGACATCGAGCCCTTTCAGGGCCTGAGCCACCTGGTCGTGTTCGGCTTGCGTACCGGCCACCAGAATCGTTCGCGATTCGCTGTCGCTGGTCAGCTTGGCACGCGGCACGAGTTCTGCCACGGCCGTCCGGGCGTCGAACGGATCGACGTACTGCAGCGGATAGCCCTTGGTGAGTATCTCCCGCGGCGCCGGTAACTGAGTTTCGATCGCCTGCAGAGCCTGCTCGATCTGCTCCAAACGCTCGTCGTCAGCGCGCACAATCAGGCTGTTCGAATCTTCGTGGACTTCGATCGTCGCATTGTCAGTCAGGCTTTCGTCCAATGAATCCAATGCCGACTCGGCGCTGATCCGTTCGACATTCAGCGGAAACACTCGGACCTTCCGGACCGGCCCAGCTGATGGCTGCAGCACCTGCTGCATGATCTGTTTGACCCGCGTCTGGTCCTCGGCGTCCCCCCACACAAAGACCCGCCCTCCCGCTGGATCGGCCGAGATCACGGCGTCGGGGACCAACTGCTGCAGAATGGCTCGCACACCGGTAGGTGAATGTTTTCCCGTGCTGTGAGTCTCAACCGTGCGGTCGCCAGGCCCGCCCTGATCGACCCGTTCCAGCATCTGCCGAAGCTTCTCGTGATCCCGCGGTGATCCGGTCGCCATGAGTCGCCGATTGCGCCGGTCGGCAGTAATTTCCATCTCCGGGAACATCTTCCGCACCAGTTCGGCCACCACGTCGGAACTGCCATTTTTCAGCGTATAGACTTCCAGCGTCGATCGGCCACCTTGGGCCGAAGGGATGTCGAGCTGTTCGATCATCGCGGCGATCCGCGGCTGATCTGCCGCCCGACCGCCGACCACCAGGCGATTGTCACGAGTGTCGACCTGCACCGACAGCTGCGGCCGCCAGGTGGTCAAGGCCTTCGAGACCACCTCGGCGTCCGCATGCTCCAGCGTGTAACCGATCACGACCACGTCCGATGGCTGCTCGGCCGTCTCCAGCTTCTCCAGCAGATCCTTGACCGCCGCATGCTCGCTGTCGCTGGCCACAATCAACAGCCGGTCTGATTCATTATCAACAGTTAAGGTCAGCGACGGATGCAACTGCCGTACCTGCTGAGAGACTTCCGTAAGCTGCTCGTGGCGGACAGGG
The DNA here is from genome assembly GCA_046349895.1 of Pirellulales bacterium. GTDB lineage: Bacteria > Planctomycetota > Planctomycetia > Pirellulales > Pirellulaceae > JAXMBJ01. The sequence goes on from JAXMBJ010000006.1 coordinate 1,780,601, forward strand.
TAGATCTCCAATCGAGTTGGTGCGGCGGTTCGAGCGTTCGCCAACATCTGCTCCACCGCCGCTGCTATCACCTGCTGATTCTGCGGCGAATCGACAACACTCAACTGCTCAGCCCGCGCGTCGTACGTCATGCGAGCGGTGCCGACGAGCCGCTGCAGCGTATCGACCACTCCTTTACCATCCAACCCCGGCACCGGATACGATCTGAAAACGGCCCCCGGACTCAATGCCATACCCGCTCCGCCCGGCCCCATCACGCCGTCGGGAATCGAATTGATCAGCGTGTTGATCGCTTGAATCTTGCCCGCCGTTTCAATCACCAGCAATTGTCGAGTCTGTGGCAACGCGACGACCTTGCCGTACGGACCGACCAGCGTCTGCACTTCCTTCATGACCGCATCCGCCGGGCGTTCGCCCAACGGAAACAGAATGCTGACGATTTCAAACCGCCCGCGTTCGGCCAGTTCGTCCAAGGTGACTCGCGGCACCAAGTCCGTCGGCAGATCGCCTCCCAGCTGAGCGACGATCAACATGCGGTCACGCCGGATCAACGTGTAACCTTTGGTCAACAACACGCTGTTGAGCAAATCGATGGCCTCGCCAGCTGAATAATCTCGAGTGTCGCTGTAAGTGAAATTGCCCGGCGGTGTCTTGTCCAGGACCAGTGACAAATCGGCCTGACGGGCAAACCAGTTCAGCACCTCCGTCCAGTTCTGGTCGCGAAAATTGAATCGCAGCCGAGTCTGGCCGCGCAGTTCGTTGAATTGGGTCCGCTGCAACTCCGTCAGCACGGCCGCCAGCTGCTGCTGAATCTCCCCGCGGACGGTCGGCCATTGATCGCGAGGCGCCCCGGCCAGCCGCTGAGCCAGTTCGTCCAACAACCGCGTCACCTCGGCTCGCTGAACGTCAGTCAGCTCCAGCCGCTCGGCGATTGACGCGTCGGCCAACTGGGAATAATCGATCGGCTGCGGAGCGGCTGCCTCCTGGGCCCGCGCCCCAGGCACCGACCAGGCCGCCAGGATCACCACGCTCAATAACACCCTCGCGCAGTGCCATGTTGCTGCTCGAATCGGCGGACAGACGCCAGTTGGCCGGTGAAGCAAGCTCATGTTCAGTCTCCCAGGCGGGGGGGATTCGGTGGGGCGAATGTCGTCCATCGGCAAGGCAGGTGCAGGCGGGGGGGTTCGGGAGGGGTTCGGGAGGGGTTCGCAACTCGTGGCAACTGGCCAGTACGTGCCATTAGCCAGCAGCACGCTCGACGTACAGCATTACCGGACGGGCAGCATTACTGGGCGGGCCGGAATACTGGGCGGGCAGCATTGTTGCTGGGCCAGCCGTGGCAGGCGGCACCCATAAGCCTAATTGGAGTGAGGGCCGGCGTCGAGCATACCGGTCGGCGGTCGAGTGTCTGGCAGGATCGTGCGAATCGGCCAGCGGCGGGTCTGCCGATTCGCGAAGGATCGTACAAAAACCGGCGTTCAGAAAACTCCAGCCCCATCACGGAGGACGCCAGCGCCGCGCGTCGTGCAACTGTACGGACCGGGGAATTGTCCACCACGACCGGCTTCGTCGGTCGCAGGGCCCATGTCGACGACAACTGCCTCGCTAACGGACGAGCCGGGGGGGCAACTCCGTCGCGTCCGAACTGGCATCATTCCACGACAGCGTCTCGCCTCCCGCCACTTGGGACCAGGATACCATAACAGCTGCACGAGCCATTTCTTCGGCCATGACAGGTTACCGCTGACGATGAAGCTCCTCAGCCAACACCAGCACTTCACCTCACCTACCGCGGCGCCTACTATAAATGGTCCGACGGGACGAATCAAACGGCAACACCGGATTGCCTCGGATCCCCTTGGGAAGGTGCTCAAGACGTAAGCCGAGCTTCAATTCGCTGACACGACAAACGATCAACACTAGGGGAATCCCCTAGTCCTCGCCTCTGGCAACAAGGATGCTATCATGGCCCCGACGCTGATCTCAGTCGCCGAGCTCACCCAGCAGGTGCGTCATTCCGAGTTCGACGCCGTGCTACGGCTGTGGGAGCTGGTCGCCAATAGCAACGCGGTCCTGGTGGGGGATACCGACAGTCGACAAGCACTGGCTGATATCATTGGTCAGGTCGGCATAGCCATTGCCCCGCCCCTGATACTGCTGGCCTGCGAGCCCTTCCATGATGAATCGGTGCGGGCTCTGGCCGTGGAGTCGCTCCGGATGTTGATCGCGGGCTCGCCGCATGATCGACCCAATGTGATCCGATATCTCGACGAATTCGTCCGCGTAGCTGCCCTCAAGGACGACTGCGATCTTGCCCCGACCATTCAGACCGTGATCCAGCTGCAAGCCAAGGAACTGGCCAGCGCGATGCATCGTCTGTTTTCCCAGAATCGAATCAACACGCAGGCCGTCGGCTCGTGGCAGGAAGTGCGGCAGCGCCTGCAGATCGAAGACCACGATCTCATGCAGGAGTTCGAAGCAGCGGCAGACGAAGAAAACGAGGAAGACGATGAAGAATTCGAAGATGATGATGATTTCATCGACGATGATTCCGAATTTTCAGACTCGGCAGCGACCAGTGTTTTCTCCGCATTGCCCGTATTCGACAAATACGGAGAACTGACCTCGGCATATGAAGAATACTCGGAACGCGCGTTCTGCGAGTTCAGGCAGTCTCCCGAATGGGGCCAGACAACCGAAAATGGGATGGTCGTCCGAGAATTGCTGCGATACGGGGCCGAATACGAGGGATTGCTGGTCGATGAAATGACCGCCAGCACAATCCGTGATTACCTGTTCAGGCACTTTCCAAAAACGATCATCGTCGAACCGGCTGCGGCTGCGGCAATCCTCGCCGAAATGCAGAGATTCTGGGAGTTCATGGATCGTGAATACCAGCTCCCCGATGCGCGGCCTATCCTGGAATGGCTCAATAAGTCCAGTCGTCTGGCCGACCTCGAAACCGTTCTGAAGCGGCACAAACCAGGATTCGATTTCGAAAGAATTATCATGGCCGAGGCTGAGCGACTAGGCTATGACCTCACCAACCCTGAAGGCCGACAACAGTTCCTTCAGGATTTTAACCGCAGTGCCCAAACCGTCGATCGACAGCCGACCGAGCCGGCAGTGGAGCTCGAGGAAGAGTTCGACCAGCCCGTCACGTATGTTTCCGATCAACCCAAAGTCGGCCGCAACGAGCCGTGCCCCTGCGGCAGCGGCAAGAAATTCAAGAAATGCTGCCAACGCCACGACGGCCACGATGAGATGAATAGAGCCCATTTGAGCTGACTGGTTTGTCCCTCAGCGCGCGGGCCGTTATTCCACCAGCCACGGATAGGCCGCACAAACTCGGTCGATCTCGGCCGCCTGCCCTGGGCTGAGCGTTTCGTCGGGATCCAGGCACCAGCGGCCCTGCAGCAGCCCCTGCCGACAGAGAATTTCGTGAATCCCCGGGATGCAACCGGCAAACTGATGCCGCGCGTCGAAGATCGCGCCGTTCATATCGGTAATGGCCAACCCATCTCGCAGCAAGTCCAGCGGAATGTCTCCCGTGCGCCGAGCCTCCTGACATCGCCGCAAAAGCCGTACAGCCTGATGCGTCCAACAGGCCCAGTGACCCAGCAGGCCGCCCGCAAAATGGACCTCCACCTCGCCCCGCGAAGCCGTCCACCGATACTCGCTCACCAGATCCGCCACAATCGAATCATCGTTACCGGTGTACAGCGAGATCTCTCCGCGGCGTTCCGATTCGCCCACCGCCCGCACGACGTCCCAGGTCTGGTACCGATTGAAGGGAGCCACCTTAATCGCCACGACGTTCGGAATCTCGACAAACTTGCGCCAGAACTCGTACGGCAAGATCCTGCCGCCCGCTGCCGGCTGCAGATAGAACCCAAACAGCGGCAATCGCTCGGCCACCGCTCGAGCATGGACCAGCAACTCATCGATCCCGCTGGTCGCCAGAGCCCCCAGCGATAACAGTCCGGCGTGGTACCCTAACCGCGCTGCTAACTCAGCTTCGATAACCGCCTGATCCGTTGACCCGCACACTCCCGCCACCAACACCGTTCGCCGCCCCGTCGCTGCATCCAACTCACGAACCGTCTCACCCGCCAACCGCAGCACCGGCTCCAACAGCTGATGCGCGGCCGATCGGATCGCAAACTGCGTCGTATGCACTCCTACCGCGACTCCGCCAGCACCACTCGCATGGTAATAACGCGTCAACTCACACTGACGCGTTTCGTCCAGCTTCCGCTGGGGAGTCAACGCCAGGGGATGAGCGGGGATCACCTGGCCGTCCGCCAGACGCCCCGCAACCCACTCAGGAGCTTGAGGATACTGAATCGCCATCAGTACTTGCCATCCCGCGTTTCATAATGAGTCGGACGATTCAGCGAACGACCGCCGATCATCACCCAGTGAGCCACCCATTCCAACAGCCTCTCCAGCGGCAATTGAGGTCCGGGCAACAACTCCAACATCCGATCTGTATTGCTGATCAGCGCCGTGTCGCTCTCATCGCCCTCCAGACGCGGCCGACGCTGCATCAATTCGCCCAATCGCTCAGCCACCTGCCTTACTGAGATCAAGTCGACACCGGTGATGTTCAGCAGCGTCGGCGGCGAACTGCATAACCCGAAGGCTCGCAATACCAGCCTATTCGCGTCGCCCTGCCAGATCGTGTTCAAATACCCCATCTCCAGACGAATCGGCTCGCCTAACCAAATCCGTCGCGCCACATCCACCAAAACTCCATACCGCAGATCGACGGCGTAGTTCAGCCGCAGCAGCGTTATCCGCGTCTGATTGGCCAGCGAAAAGTACTCGAAGATCCGTTCGCGAGCGACGGCCGCATGAGCGTACTCGCCGGTGGGAGTCAACGGATCGGCTTCGCGCGAGCCGCCCGCACTAATCGGCACCAGCGGATAGACGTTCCCGGTCGATAAGGCGACGATCCGAGACGACGCGTACCGCCGAGCCACATTCGCGGGGACCAGCGTGTTGGCAACCCACGTGGCTCCTGGGTTCGATGACGTCCCAAACTTCATGCCGACGAGATGGACAACGTTCTCTGAGTCGGGCAACCGCCTGAAATCAGCCGGCTCCGATAGATCGGCGACGATTGTCCGGATCCCCCGCTGCTGCAACCATTCGCGGATTCCCGGATCCGAGCCAAATCGACTGACTGCCACCACCTCCAAGCGATGCCCCGACTCGCGAGACGCCCGAGCCGCTAACCAGGCCAGCGACGGGCCCATCTTCCCACCCGCACCGAGAATCACCAGCGGACTGGTCAATTGTCCGAACGAGCCAATCAGCTCAGCGTTCGGACGACTCAACTCGTCATCCAACGACTCCTCGGTGCTGATCCGCTCCGGCCAACTCGACGCCATCTGACCGCTCCCCTCGGCGCTCTCAACTCGCCAACTCAATCCCCGTTACACAGCACCACATCGACGAACACACCTCGGACGCCAAACTCTCATGTGCCCTCATCGCGCCGCACCATTATGGACTGAGCCGACCTGTCGGGGTGAACGACGCCTGCAAATCGGGCGACAAAAAAAGCTCGCCTTGGTCCCCACGGTTGGGAACCAAGGCGAGCATGTTCGTTCGTCGAATGACGGAGTCGCGGAAAACGGCGACTAACGGCGGCGTCGAGCCGCGACCAAGCCGGCCAGACTCAGTGCCGCCAGCACTCCCATTCCCGGCTCGGGGACAGCTGCCGGAGCAAACGTCGCCACGCTGATCACGCCACCGTCAATCAAACTGGCCAGGCCGCCCTTGTACGCCGGCGAATTGGTCTGCACGATCAGCCGAGCACTCGAGGCGCCCGGTGCCAGGAAACCGGCCAACGGATCGACAGGAGTCGGCAAGAAGTTGAACCCGATCACGTCGGCCGACACGTTGCGGTCGATCGAAGCCGGAGCCACCCCCGCTGACGGATTGTACGAAGCATCGGTCAGAAATCCAAAGAAATCGTCAATCGAAAGCCGGCCGATCGAATTGGGCCCCGACACCCCGTCGTTGGTGACTCGATAGACAAAGGTCAGACCACCCAGCGGATTCGCAGCGTCGCCAGAAATCACGTCGCTGTAGAGCGTTCCGCTGAACGCACCTGGTACTGAAAAGGGCGTCGCAGCTGTCGCGATGATCAGCCCACCCGATGGCTCAGCCTCCGCCGCCGCCGGAATCAAAACCGAGCCCGGGACAATCGATGCCGCCTGCAGGCCGACCGGCGCTGCCAAAGCCGACACCGCACCCAAGATACCTGTCGCCCAAATTTGCCAAATCCGCATGGATCACTCCCCTCGTGCTGCAATCCTTGACAACCCGTGACCCTCTCCACTTCGCGCATCATCCCCAGATCCGGCAAATCTGACAATAGAATTGTTCGTCAAAACCGCCCCAACACACCACCATTCGAGGGGGCACTTCCTACCCGGCACTCGCAACGCCCCCAACCGACAAGACGCAAGCCATTTACACAGAAACATTTACGACAGGCCGACGATTCCCTGTCGACGACCCGACATTTGGCAAAAAGATCCTCTGAACGCCAAATATTCCCCGTTGGGGTGAGCCTCGAAAAAAAATGCCGCCGCCTGAAAGATTTCGATTCCTCTCCCCTACCTGTCTTCAGTCGCGGGACCGAACGACGGCCCGCTCAAGACACTACGAACCTGTTCCCGTTAAGAGAGGTGCGTCATGCTCGCTGGCAAGAAGTTGGCCGTGGAGTCGCTGGAACGTCGTGAAGTCTTCTCGGCCTCGGCATGGGGACTGGGAGTGACCGCCGGAGATCTCATTTCCGATCGCTCATTGGCAGTGAATGCCGGCACTCACCAACCGGGGACCGGCCACACAACTCTGTCGGCAGTCGCCGTGAATCCGTCGGCTACCGACCAAGCATTTCGGATCGACAGCACCGACCTCCCGCGGACAGGAATCATCGCCGTCCTGATCGGGCTCTGACTCTGGAAAGGTTCGCCACGGGGGGACCGCCCCGCTTCCCCGTTCCTCCGTCGACCGTCGTCAGATGCCAACTCCCTGGGCGCTCCTCGGACGCGTGGGCACCGTAGTTTCAATGTCGCCGAGCGGATGATGACCGATGGCAATCGGAGCGGCGCATCTTCTGCCTGCATTTTTTTATTGTGGGGCTGGTTCCTGGCCCCCTGTACCGCTCCTGGAGCCTGAGCTCGAGAGAGCGCTGGCGCAGCGAATCATCGGGCAAACACCAGGCGTGTCCCTAGCCCGGAAAATTCATCCGCCGATGGACCAATCGTCGATGTCGCACCGCCGAGACGGCGGCAAGTCGTGGCCGATTTCCTGGGAGATCGGCTGACATCGGATACGCACCGGTTGTTGTCGCGGGAGGGGAGGCGTCGCAGCAGCCGGCTACTGGAAGCCATGAGCGAGTAGATCAGCGGGCTGTGTTGGCGATCTTGTAGAGCGACTCGTCGGTACGCATGTACATGGCGTTACCGGCGAAGGCTGGAGTCGCCAGGGTCCGTCCGTCGATTTCGTTCTTCTGCTCGATATGGAACTGAGTGCCGGGACGAATCCAGGTCGCCACGCCATCTTCGCTGAGAAACAGCACGTGGCCATTGGCATAGACGGGTGAAGCGGAAAAGTTGCCGCCGAGCCGTTCCAGCCAGTGCTGCTGGCCCGTCCTGGCATCCAGACACGAAGCGATCCCCTTGTCGGAGACGGTGTAGAGCAGTCCGTCGACCAGCAGCGGCGTCGGAGTGCTCGGCGCTCCTCGGTCACGCCGCCAGGCCACATGCGTATCCGTCACGTCTCCGTGCCCGCCCAGCCGCACCGCCATCAATTCGGGGTTGTCGTAATCGTGATTGTAGATGACGAGCCCATCAAACAGGGTGGGCTGAGGGACGACCGACCATCCTGGCGCCATCACTCGCCACAACTCGTGCCCCGACTGCAGATCGTAAGCTGCAAAATGGTCAGGACCTGGGGCGAGCACTTGCAGCTGGCCGTCGATTTCGGCCACCAGCGGAGTGACGAACGAATGGTTGACGCGAGCCTTGATGTCGCGCAAGGTCTTCCAGAGAATCTTGCCTGACGACGCATCCAGCGCCACGACGAACGGATCCGCACTGCCGTCACAGACAATCACCAGCTTCCCGTCGCGCAGGACGGGTGAACCGCCGCTGCCATGCATCGGAGTATAGACCAGCTCCGTGCACAGCCATTCGATCGTCCCATCGGCGGCCGAAAGTCGAGCCGTGCCGAAAGTCCCGAAATGGACGAAGATCGACCCTTCGCTGAAGATGGGCGTCGGACTGGCGTGACTGTTCTTGGTGTGAATCGCAGGAACCGATTCGAGGGACCGGATCTCGCGGTCCCAGATCACCTGCCCCGTCCCCGCGTCGAGGGCCATCGCGCGCAGCGATAGTCCCGCACCTTGCGGTACGGCGGTCGTCAGATAGATTCGGCCATCGACCACAATCGGCGACGACCACCCCAGACCCGGCACAGGTACCTTCCAGACGACGTTCTCGGTGCCAGTGCTCTCGGTGCCAGTGCTCTCGGTGCCAGTGTTCTCGGTCTCTGACCAGCGAAGCGGAGTCTGAGCATGACGCACGTGCCCGTCGGATTCAGGTCCGCGAAACTGAGGCCAATCATTGCCGGCGCTCAACGACGTCAGGCCCAATGCCAGAATCAGACTCAGCCGCTGCATCACCGCCCGTCCCCCGTCAACACTTGCCACCCGTCAACACTTGCCACCGATCAACGCCCCGGCCAGACTAAAACCGGCCGCGGGGCGTGTCAACTCACAGGGCCACTTCGCAACCGACCAGACGGTCAGCGTGCGTCCCTTCGGCCTTGGCTCCGCTTGTTCGCCGCTGAGCGATGCTTCTGAATATTCACCAGGCCTCCCGCCCTCAGCCGACTCTGCTTGGCAGCCGCCTGAGCTCCACGCAGCTTGGCTGCTGAGACTTGCAGCCCCTTCGATCCGGCGACCGGCGATGAGCCGCGTCCTTTCGATGACGCCAGACCGACCTGCTGCGACAGGCTGGTCCCCCGGACCGATGTTGCCGTCCGCGGCGCCGATGGAGCCTTCGCTTTCCCTTTCCCAGCCCCCTTGGCTTTCGTTTTCACCTGCGTCGAACCTGGCGCCTTGGTCGATGACTTCGCTTTCGCCTTGGCTTTCGGCTTCGGCTTGGCCTCGGATTTGGATTCGGCTTCCGCCTTGGCCTGAGCCTTCAGATCGCGCTTCATGTCGACCAGTGCGTCGCGTACGATGGCCCGGTCGGCGCGGTGAGTCTGGGATCGCGTCGACCGAGTCGACCGGCGACGCCCCATCGGTCCCGGCGTCTCACCCGCCGCATCGCGTTTGGCCAGCTCGGCCGTGTACCGCCCCAGCACTTCGTCAAACAGCGCCGCCTTTTCGGCCGTCCGCTGATTCACTCCTTCGGCGACTCCCTTGGCCTGCGACGACCGCTGCTGGTCGTTCGACAGATCCCGCCACTTGTCCCGCAACTTCCGTGCTCGTGATTCCTTCTGCCGCAGCCGCGCCGCCGTATGCCTGCCGATCTCCTGCTTCGAACTGGCCGCTACCAACGCCAACTCTCCCGCACTGCAGATCGACTTGGCCTTCGCCATCGAAATCGCCATTCCCCATTCCTTTCGCTGAACTTTCCACCCGTGACGCAGGACTATGAGCCCCCGATGGTACCACAAGCGCGACAAGGAATTGAACCCTGGAACATTCAATCCGCCGAAAACTTCAGATGCGTCGGTCTGCACTCGCTCGAGTCGGTCTTGGGGTAGGCGCAAAAAAAAAAGACCCCGCGTCCGCACTGGCGGAGCAGGGTCAGTGTGTTGCCTTCGTTCGCAGAGCGAATCAGGCATCGGATTTAGCACTTGGCAGTTTAGCGGCGGCGACGCATCGAGATCAGCCCCAGCGAAGCCAGAGAGAAAAGGACTCCGGCGGCCGGCTCGGGAACCAGCTGACCCTGGACCTTCACGTTGTCGACTGCAAACCACCAGTCATTGCTGGCCAGGATGTAGCCGAAACGGAACGCCATCTTGCCGCTCCCCGGATTGTTCACCGGCAGCGAAACCTGCTCGTCAATCACTTGGCCGTCGGCCAGAGCCGCCGAATCGTACTTCTTCAGCGTCGTCCAGTTCGCACCGTCGTCAAAGGTCACGTCCAGCACGCCAATCTGCTCGACTTCGTTCCGCCAGAACGAATCAAACGAGATCACCACCGAACCCGGCACCAACGTCGCCAGATCAATCGTCGGCGTCTTCAGGTACGAATTGAACAGCGACGTGTCGACGTTCGTACCGTCGTCGTAAGCGTCACCGTCGGCCAAGATAACACTGCCATGAACGCCCACGCCGCCGCGAGTCCACGTGCCGCGTTCCTGGTTTCCCTCGGTAGCGATCCACGAATCGACGTCCATGATCCGCCATCCCTGGAACTCAATCGGATTCCCCAACGGACCGCTGAACGTCATCGACCAACCGGCCGGCAACTCGTCCGTCCAGTCCGTCCCGTCCCCCTTGGATACGCCAGCCGACGTTTCCGTCGGACTGGTATACGACTTCAGCTGAAACCCTTCAAAATCTTCGTCGATCAACACCTGAGCACCCGACGTGCCCGAGATCGCGGTCACCACGGCCAGCGCGGCGAGACCGGCCCAAAACCTACGCATAAAACACCCCCACGATTGGTAAGACATCACGGATCAGATTACCGGTTTTTCCAAGCTTATCTGGCCCCCACCCGCCCGCAAGTTCCAATTCCTCCCAAATTAACGATTTAACCGATTCTTCCCAGTTTTATGCCAATATTCCCGTTCCGCCCAGGCTGGATGTTCACCGCAATTGGCGTTTAGGCCCCCGTGCCCCCACAAAACCCACCCTACGGGCCATCCACCTCGCCCCAGAATTCATCCCGGGGACGCCGCCGAGATGGCGGCCTGGGCGAGGGATACGGTGCGACGGGTCACCCGACGTTGTCGCGCACAACGTGTCCGCGACCGTCGGTACCTTGGGCTGCGGGCGTACGTCCAAACTCCGTCCCGAAGACGACCAGTGTATCGTCCAGCCACCGCCGGAGCTTCCACCTGCATTCGAAAGGCCATTTCAAACGACTCGATGCGGGCTTCCAGAGCTGAGTCGCCGCCAAGGTTTCGTCGGTGTCGCTCTTTACGCTGCTTCAACAGATCTAGCAGCAGCCGCTGCAACTCTGGGGATTCACAGGGCGACAGACTCGACAGCCGGGCATCCTTGAAATTCGTGCTCCCATCGCCAGTTCGCGTCCCCTGGTATGTGGCCGGCAGAAACGCTGATCCGTAGTTCTGAGCACCGCCGCGATAGAGTGACGGACTCAAACTGATGAAACCGGGCAGATTCTGGTTCTCGCTGCCAAGCCCGAACAGCGACCATGCACCGAGACACGGACGCGCAACACGCCACTCCCTGTATTGATATTCAGCAACGCCGGCCCGCGCTGCCACTGTATCTGGGTTACAATCCTCAAGCAAATCCCGCCAGCCACAAATCCCGCCTCGGGGGCGATTAGAATACGCAGGCTCAAACCTAAAGCTACTGCGGCGGATGGAGACCATCTTGAGATATCTGTCGGCGATAATCTTCGTCCTGTGCCTGCTGGGAGTCGCTCCCATTGGTGCCGCCGAACTGCGGCTGGCCGCTATTTTCAGCGACCACATGGTCTGGCAGTGCGATCAGCCGCAGACGGTGTGGGGCTGGGCTGATCCCGGCGACACCATCACCGTGCGTTTCAGTCCAACCGATCGCCAAGCGACAGGCGTGGCCGACGAACAGGGTCGCTGGGAAGTGCGACTCGATCCCCTGCCGGCCAGCCACTCGCCCGGTACGCTGGTTGTTGAAACGACCGATCCCGCTCAGCGGCTGCAGGTCCACGACATCTTGGTCGGCGAAGTCTGGCACGCCAGCGGACAATCGAACATGGAGATGTCGGTCCGAGCGATGTCAGCTCGACTCGATTCCGTCTCGCACGATATGTCGCGTGCCGATCTCCCCGAGATTCGCTTCTGTCGAATTGATCACGGCGAATCAGCCAGTCCGCTCGCCGACTTGAACCGTCCCGCAGTCTGGCGAACATGCAGCCCGGACTCGGTGGGCGATTTTTCCGGTGTGGCCTTTTACTTTGCGCGGGAACTGTCCCGCACGTTGCAACTGCCCGTCGGAGTGATCGACTCTTCGCGAGGCGGGACACCGATTGAGCCGTACATCCCCGAATCGGCCTTCCAGGGACATCCCACGCTGGTCCAGGAACTGGAGCTCGGACGGCTCGGTGATCTGGAAGGCATCTGGCGACTCGCTGGCGGAGTCCGCGCCCGCGACGCGAATTGGCTCCCCGGTCGACTCTTCAATTCGCGCATCGCTCCGATCGCATCATTTCCCGTGCGGGGCCTGATCTGGTATCAGGGCGAATCGAATTGCGGTGACAGGGAGGATCCTCGCGACTACCAGCACAAGATGCGAGCTCTGGTGGAAGGCTGGCGCGACAAGCTATCGAATCCGGACTTGCCGTGCTACTTTGTGCAGTTGCCTGGTAGCGGTGCCCGCGAGGGTTGGCCGTACCTGCGCGAACAGCAGCGGCTAGCGAGTCAGCTACCTCATACGGGCATGGTCGTGACGATCGACCTGCTGGACGGCGATATCCATCCTCCCAATAAGGTCGACGTCGGTCTCCGCCTGGCACGCTGGGCACTGGCCGAAACCTACCTGTGGCCCGTGGCTTGTCGGGGCCCTGAACTGGCCAAGGTTGATTTTGCCGCCGATGGCACGACGACCGCGCATTTTCTCCACGCCGATGGCGGTCTGATGGTGGCGGTCAAGGAAGGGCTCAGCCCACCCGCCGAACGACCCGATGTCGTGCTCGAACATTTTGAGCTTACCGACGGTCAGGGCACTTGGCATCCGGCCACAGCCACGCTGGTCGACTCGACCGTCGTCGTCCGTTCCGACGGCGTGAAGCGACCGGTGGCCGTTCGCTACGGATACGCCACGGCGCCCGAACATTGCCATCTCTACAACCGCGACGGACTCCCGGCCTCCCCGTTCTGCTCCCGCCCCGAACTGCTCGCTGCCCCACGAATCCACTGATCGTTCGGCGACGAGTGATTCCGGCTGGTCTCACTCCGACGGCGCTCTGGATTTGGACGTGCGGTTCCACGACAATAACATGGATCCCGGCAGGCCCTCGCGGCCGGCTGCGAGATCCCTGCCCGCCTACCTTCCAGCTCACCTGGCCCACCCGAATGAAGCCGTCGACCGTACCGACTCTGAACATTGCGACGTCACAGTCCGCCGGCCTGCACGCCGCACGGCTGCAGCGCCAGAGTCTGTTCGCTTGCTGTCTTCTATGGGCTGCCTTGTTCGGGCCTTTGAGCCAATCTTGGCTGCTCGCCGAAGATCCAGGCGATGCCGGGCTGACGTTCTTCGAAACCGAGGTCAGGCCCGTGCTGGTCGACAAATGCTATGCCTGCCACTCGCAGCGAGCGGGCAAGCAGGAAGGGGGATTGTCGCTCGATCGGTCCGACGCCTGGCTGCAAGGTGGCGACCGAGGACCAGCCGTCATCCCCGGTGATCCGGGGGCCAGCCTGGTTCTGCAGGCCGTCCGCTACATCGATCCCGATCTCCAGATGCCCCCAACGGCCAAGCTTACCGACGACTCCATTGCCACCCTCGAGAAATGGATTCGGCTGGGTGCTCCCGCGCCAACCGGTGACACGACCCAGGGCCTGGTGTTGCCATCGGACCCCGAAACGGGCAAGTCGCACTGGGCTTATCAGCCGCTGCGTACAGCCACTACTCCGGCCGTCCGGCACCATGACTGGCCACGATCGACCATCGATCGTTGGGTCGCCGCGAGTTGGGACGAGAAAGGCTTGCATCCGGTCGCTGACACCAATCATCAAGCATTGCTCCGGCGACTCAGCTTCCAGCTCGTCGGCCTGCCGCCTCGAGCATCGCATCTGACATCTTATCAGTCATCGCCCACACCCCAGACGCTGGCCCGCATCGTCGACGAACTGCTGGCGTCGCCGCAATTTGGTGAACGGTGGGGACGCCATTGGCTCGACCTGGCTCGCTATGCCGATTCCAACGGACTGGATGAAAACTTCCTCTTTCGCGAAGCATGGCGGTATCGCAATTGGGTCATCGAAGCGGTGAATCAGGATCTCCCCTTCGACCGCTTTCTGACCGAGCAACTGGCTGGTGACCTGCTCCCGTACGACGACTTGGTCCAACGCGATCGCCAACGGATTGCGTCCGGATTTCTGGTGGTGGGTCCCAAAGTCCTGCTGGGTGTCAATCCCGACCGGCAACGGCTGGACGTGGCCGACGAACAGCTCGACACAATCGGCCGTGTCGTCCTCGGCCAGACCCTCGGGTGCGCCCGTTGTCACGACCACAAGTTTGATCCGGTACCGACGGCCGACTACTACGCGCTCGCCGGCATCCTCACCTCGACGCAAGTGATGGAACAGCGGTTCATGCTCAACGAACAGCGCGTGATGGAACGGCTGGTCGGCTTGGGTGAAACCGGCGAATCGCTTGACGATCAATACGAAGCCTACTGGCGCGACTTGGCGAATGGGAAGACGCGGGCCGAACGAGCAGCCGCTGCGCTGGAGGTATTGCAGAAGAAGGATGAAACCGCAATTGCCGCCAAGTTGATGGCGGACGCCGACAGCTTCGCCGAAGGGGCCAAGGACCCGAACTTACCCGTGGCCGATCGTATCGCCGCGCAGGAGTCCCTGCTATCCAAACTCAAGGAAGCGATTGCCCACCCTCCGTCGATTCCACCGCGGGCCATGGTCTCGGCCGATCGAGACCAGGTGGCGGACGAGTCCATCCGGCTGGCCGGCAAGTTCGACGCCCCGGGCGCGGCCGTACCGCGAGGTTTCCTGCAAGTGCTCTGCGACTCGCCCCCGGCCCCGCTTCCGTCCGGCCACAGCGGCCGCCTGGAACTGGCTCAGTGGCTGACCGACCCGCAAACCCGCGTCGGCGCACTGACGGCACGCGTGCAGGTCAACCGGATCTGGCAGCAGCTGATGGGCCGAGGTCTGGTGCGCACGGTCGACAACTGGGGCCGCACCGGGGAAACGCCGAGCCATCCCGAACTGCTCGATTATCTGGCTCAGCGGTTCATCGACAGCGGCTGGTCGCGCAAAGCAATCATTCGCGAGATCGTGTTGAGCCGTACGTTTGCGCTGAGCAGTCAACATGACGAAACGAATGCCGAGCGGGATGGGGACAACGCCTGGCTCTGGCGGGCCCACCGTCGTCGGCTCGACCCCGAAAGCTTGCGAGATGCCATGCTTTCCGCCGCCGGGCAGCTCGATCTGAGCGCCACCGACTCGACCGTTTCGTACCTCGGCGATCAGGCCACGGCCGTAGGGCAGAACCTTGTGCGAAGGCGAACGGACTGGAATTTCCGCAGCGTCTACCTTCCGGTGATCCGCAACGATCTACCCGAAATCTTCGAAGCGTTTGACTTTGCGAATCCGCACTTCGCCACGGGCGCTCGACCGCAGACAACCGTCCCGACTCAGGGTCTCTTCATGCTGAACGACATGCAAGTGATGTCGACTGCGGAGATGATCGCCGGCAAATTGATCGCTGCGACACCTGCCGGCTCAAGCGAAGACCGGATTCAGCAGCTGTTCGGCGTCCTGTGTCAGGACAAGGCCGACGAACAGGAGATGCGGACGCTAGGCGACTATGTAGCTCGGACAGAAGCTCAACTGCGGAGCGCGGGTGAGGATCAGGCTGAGCTGAAGGCGTGGGCTTTAGTCTGTCACGCGGTGATTGCGTCGAGCCGATTTCAGTACCTGGAGTGATTTGCCATGGCCTGCTTTCGATTCACCGAGACTCCGACGCGTCGCGAGTTATTGCGTCAATCGGCGTGCGGATTTGCTGGCCTCTCCCTGGCCGCGATGGCGGCTACGACGGCGCGGAGCGCTAATGCGACTCCTGCAGGATCGACGGATCAGCCAGTGCACCGTCCGATGCCTCACCATCTGCCGCGAGCCAAACGCATTATCTTTCTGTTCATGTGGGGTGGGCCAAGCCACGTCGATCTGTTCGATCCCAAACCGCGTCTGAACGAGTACGCCGGCCGTGCCGTCACGCCCGAGGCCCTGAACGGCAATCAGCCTCCGGCAGGGACGATCCTCGGTTCGCCGTTTCGTTACCGGCAACATGGTGAGAGCGGGGTGTGGATCAGCGAGCTGTTTCCGCACTTGGCCCGTCACGCCGATCGGCTGTGCGTTGTGCGCTCGCTGCATACCGACGGCTCAGCTCACGGCGAAGCGCTGCTGAACCTGCACACGGGACATGCCAATCTGGTCCGTCCCAGCGTCGGGGCGTGGGTCAGTTATGGGCTGGGGAACGAAGCCGAGGACCTCCCCGCCTTCATTACGATCTCACCGCCGCGAGGCCATGGCGGAGTACAAAACTACGGCAGCGCGTTTCTGCCTGCCGTGCACCAGGCGACAGCGATCGGGGCCGCCGAGATTCCGATTGCCAAGGCGAAAATTGCCAACATCACCAACCCGAGATGGAACGCGGCCACGCAGCGTCAGCAGCTCGACGTGATTCAGGCCCTGAATCAACACCATCTCCAGTCGGCTCAGACCGACCGCGGCCTGGAGGGATTGATCGCCAGCTATGAATTGGCTTTCCGGATGCAGACCGCGATTCCGAACATCCTGAGCCTGGACGATGAATCTCTGGAAACGCTCGATCTGTATGGCGTCGGCCATGATCCTACCGACAATTTCGCTCGGCAATGTCTCTTGGCGCGAAAGTTTGCCGAGCGTGGTGTGAGGTATGTCCAGGTTTCGACCGACTACACCTGGGATCATCACTCCAAGAACAACGACGGGATGGTGCGTGAGTGCGCCAAGGTCGACCAACCCATCCACGGACTGCTGACCGACTTGGCTCGCCGCGGCCTGCTCGACGATACGCTGGTGGTGTGGGGAGCCGAGTTTGGCCGGACACCAACCGTCGAGAACAGCGACGGCCGTGGCCATCATCCGAGCGCCTTCACGATGTGGCTCGCCGGCGGCGGTGTTCGCGGTGGCCTGACCTACGGCGCCACCGACGACTTTGGTTTCCATCCCGTCGACCAGCCGATGCACATGCACGACCTGCACGCCACGCTGCTCCATGCACTCGGCCTTGATCACACCCGGCTGACCTACCGGCATTCTGGCCGAGACTTTCGGTTGACCGACGTCTACGGCAACGTCCACCACGACCTGTTCGCCTGATCGGCCAACCGTTCGTCGAATTCCCCGCGCCGACTTGCTGCTGTTCCGCTTGTCATGCCGCAACGGTTCAAAACGCTTACCGTGCCCCCACCCGCCATGTCCCGGAACGACCAAGGAAAAGCTGCCTTGACACAGAATCGTTTACAAATGTAATCTACGGGCATCCTGAAGGGAGGTGTCCGCATGCAGATATCGGACGCGGAATGGATCGTGATGAATGTGGTGTGGGATTCGTCACCGATCGAAGCGGCGGAGGTCATTGACCGAGTGGCGTCGGCGAATGGCTGGAGTGACGCGACGGTGAAGACGATGCTGCATCGTTTGGTGCGCAAGGGCGTGATTGCCACCGAGAAGGCGGGGAAGAAGTATCGCTACCGGCCGGCTGTTCGTCGGGAAGCGTGCATTTGGCAGGCGAGTCGATCGTTTTTGGATCGAGTCTTTGGCGGCGACGCCGCCCCGGCTCTGATTCATTTCGTGAAGACGGCTCGATTGTCGGCCACCGAAGCCGCTGAAATCCGGGCCCTGCTCGATCAGAAGATCGACTCAACGGAAGGAGACGCGTCATGATTGCCGATTCGATGGAGCGGATTGCCGAACTTGGATCAGGTTGGCTGGAGTTAGTAGCGCTGGCCACGTGGCGAGCCCTACCGATTCTGTGCGTGGTGTGGGCCCTGACTCTCGTGTTCCGCCGGAGGCTGGCCCCGGCGACCCACGCTCTTCTCTGGACGATCGCCGTCGCACGATTGCTGCTCCCCGTTTCCGCGGGCTCGCCGTGGAGCCTTCACGGCCCCCTCGACGCTTGGGTGTCTCAGGCGTTTGACGCTGATCCTCAGCAACCACCCGAACGCCCATTCAAGTTCGGTCATGCCGAGCGGGCAGACGCTGCGAGCGAGGTTATTTCTTGGCACCCGACCGACACCGGACAGCGACTGGTGCCCAAACCGCAGTTCTCGCCAGTGGACATAACCGGCGGTTTGGCCGCGCTACTGATGCTCATTTCGGCCACCCTGGTCCTGCGCGGCGTCATATCCCACATCCGATTTGCCATACGCCTGCGATCCTGCCGGCAGCTCGAAAGCTCAGATTTGACCGATATGCTGCTTCGCGAGTGTGATGTCTTGGGAGTGGGTCGGCGGCCAATCGTTCGCGAAGTCCCCGAATTGTCAGCGCCGGCCGTGTTCGGCTTGGTACGGCCGACGATTTGCGTTCCGGCCAGTTTGATCGAGACATTGAGTTGTCAGGAGCTGCGATTGATCTTGCGGCATGAGCTCGCTCATATTCGTCGACGCGATATATGGGTGATCGTGGCGGCTTCCATCGCAACAGCCTGCCATTGGTTCAATCCGCTGGTCTGGCTGTCGGTCCGACGATTTCGAGCGGCGGTGGAATCTGCGGCCGATCGGCTGGCCATCGACGGACTCTCGACTGACGAGGCGTCGGCCTACGGCAGACTGCTGCTCCGGATTGCCACGAACGGTACGGCTCCTTTGGGTTCGCCGACGTTGGGGTTTCTGTCGTTCGCCGCGAGCAACCGGCTCAAACCGCGCATTGAGCAATTGCTGGACCGATCAGCTTCGCGCGGAACATGGGCTAAGCGATCAGCAACTGTGTTGGTCGCGGCGCTGGCCCTGACCGGCCTGACTGACGCCCGCGTCGTCGATAATGCCGAGGTACCGGAAGTTCATTTGCCGACCACCGACTTCCAGTTGACTCGACCACGGCCAATCGAGCTCGATCGTTGGCAGGCACGAGTGGGCGATGGGCCAGCATTTACCAGACAATACGACATCGACGCGATTCTCAAGACCATGCCCGCGGCGACGAGAGCCGACGGCCAAGACCTGAAATCGCCGTTGATCGCATGGATTCCCGGCCTGGCCGGTGTAAGTCCCGGTCTGCGTGTCGAAGGATCTACCTTGTTCGCCGACTTGAATGCCCGCCAGCACGAGCTGCTCGCTCAAACGCTGGAAGTATGGCGAAACGGCGAGCCACGACAGGTGGTGGTCGAAACCAGATTCATTCAGACGTCGATCCGTCAGGCCAGTTCGATCGACTGGTCGGCCCGACGAGTGGACAACCTGCAGGTCCAAGGACTCCGTCCGGCGATGGCAGCTCACATGTCCGAGCAGCAGCTGAGTGACCTGGTTCGAGCCGTATCGTCGGATCGACGCGGTAATATCATGTTTGCGCCGAAGGTGACCTGTTTTGATGGTCAGACGGCCACGATTGCCGATCAGATTCAACGTCCCTTCGTCACCAGCGTCGAACCGAACGCCGATGGAAGCCTCCGGGGAGTCGTATCGTTGCTGGATGATGGTCTCCAGCTGACCGTCACTCCCCGCGCTGACGATGAAGACGGCGTCAACTTGGAGTTTGATGTCGACTTTTCGAGCATCAGAGACGTCGCGTATGCCAACCTTCCGGTTCAGTTACCGTCACAGCAGGCAACACACGTGACGGTTCAGGTTCCCGCCGTTGAGCATTCCGGGGCCAGCTCGACGGTCCACCTGGTCTCTGGCGAATCGATCGTCATCGCCCTACCTCGGACGTTCTCCCTGGAGCCGGGTGCGGACTCGGAGACGCTGACCCTGGTCACTCTGACCCCCAAGATTCTCGCCCGTGAGAAAAGCGATACCGACATCGAGCCTCCTCGCTCTCAGCGGTGAACGCTCAATGCATGCAGCGGCCAATACTCCGTTCCCTCCACGCCATGCTATCTTATCCAATCTGTTGTTCGGCGCGTCGTCTACACATCTACGCATGGCGCTGAACATTACCGCTTGCCTTGCCCAATCGACTGGTTAATAATCACGGCAGCTCATTGAGTTCCCGTTTCTAGCCCTGTCGATCCCGGGAGCGAGGGAACCGCCCCCACAGAACAAGGAAGCCAGCAGAGCCGATCACGGCCCCGCATTTTCTGTGAAGACCGTCGGCCCCGCATGATCAACGCATGCTGAGCCGGGGTCCGATTGAGCAAAATTTGCCCCGCGCGACGGAATTTTCTGCCAACAAGGGGCGTCTATAGCGAAATCCGACGGCAGGAGGTCGGCCTTCACCAGCCTCCGTCCCTCGGCCTACGTTACCAGCACAGCTGCATGGCAGCTCCGCAATCACGTGGCAAGGCGGAGCTTCCCGAGAAGGAGCGTTTTGGTTTTTGTCCCTGATAGCATCACGGGAGAATCGTCGATGGCGTCCATCAATCTGCGTCCACTCAAGCTACGGTCACTCCTCAAAAACAACTCATTCCGATGGCTTTTTGGTGCCCTGACGACCTCGGCACTGATTGTCACCAGCCTGATAGTGCTGCCTCCGGGCCGACCGTCCCAAGCCGACGACGCGCCGCCGATCACGCCCAATCCCAAGCCTCAACTGCCGACCGCGATGCAGAAGGAGTTCGATGCGCTTCGGGCCCGCTATCAGGATATGACTTACGAGCAGCTGCGAGCAGCCGTCCCTCAGCCCCCTCACTTTGCCACCCAACTGCCTTTCGACCCTGCTGAATCCCGCTACTTTGAACTTATCCAACACCGTCTGCGTCTGACGTTAAGAGAATCGGGACACTTCAAGTCTCACGGCCTGGTAACGGTCGACACCGGCGAGAAGCTGAATTTTATCGCTGCTTACCAGCAGATCTATGCGGCCGATCTGCCAGTCATTATCACGACCGATTCGATACTGCACGCACTGCACAAGTCGTATGACGCTGTGCTCAAGGAGCTTGAGGAAAACTATTTTGCCCCACTGATCGACAAGGTCCTGGCCGATTGTCAGGCGGCTCTAACGGAAGAGCATCAGACGCGGAAGACCGGACCGTGGATCGACAGCCAGCGTGACGTCGATCTTTACCTCGCAGTAGCCCGAGCCCTGCTGACGACGGACAATCTCGATTCACCGGTGGCCACTAGCGTCCTGGGACAGGAGGAGGCCGTTGAGCAGTTGCTGAGCAACGTGAAATCTCTGGTGATGCAAAATCCCATGGGCGGCGGGGCGACAGAAATCTACGGTGGACGCCGTCCGATCGACTACTCTCAGTTCAAGCCGCGCGGACATTACACGGAAAGCTCCACACTGGAGCGGTATTTCCGTTGCATGATGTGGCTCGGCCGAGCCGATTGCGGCTGGCATCTGTATCCCGTCGATCCGGCTTCGGGTATCGAGGTCGATCCGGTGCGAGAACTGCGCAACGCAGCACTCCTGACCCACCTGCTGGCCAAGACGCAAGGGATGGAGCGGCTGGACGAAATGGAGCAGACCCTTCAGCTGCTGGTCGGGAAGAGCGATAACCTGCGGCCGTTCGATCTGCAACAGTTCCTGACCAATACGGCTGGTGGTGACCTCGGATGGCTATCGACAGAAGACAATGTGAAGACATTGCAGCAACAGCTTTTTGACCTGGGACACGGCAATCAGCTGATCCGGTCTCAAGCCCTCAAGCCTAATGGCTCCAACAGTCCCACGATGGCGCCGCCGATCTACCAGACATTCGGGCAGCGTTTCGTGATCGACTCGTTTGCCTTATCCAAAGTCGTCCACGATGAGATCACTTACCAGGGGCAAGTAGTTGACCGGATGCGCCCGACGGCCCTCGACGTGGCCGTGGCAATCGGCAACGACAACGTCCTACCGTTGCTCGAACGAGAACTGCAGACCTGGAATTACAGCGGCAACCTTATGGCATGTCGCCAGTTCATCGCCCAGCGCCCCAGCGACTTCTGGGACCAGAGCCTCTATAGCATGTGGATCGATAGCCTCCGAGCCCTGCACGTCGATCTGACTGCGCAGCCCGAAGCACCAACCGTCATGAAGACAGAACTCTGGCAACGCAAGCAACTGAAGGCCCAATTGGCCTCCTGGTCGGAACTCAGGCACGACACGTTGCTCTACGCGAAGCAGTCGTACGGAGTCCCTGGCTGCGTCTTTCCCGACGGTTATGTGGAGCCCTACCCCCAGTTCTTCGCTCGGCTGAAGGACCTGGCCGAGAAAGCCAGCCGGCAACTGGCCGGGATGAAACACTTTGATGCCGAGCAGGTGACTCATCGCTGGCCCGTCCGAGAACCCGGGAAGCCACTCGAAATTGACCCAGCCTCCAATCCCCCAACGAATCTGCGCGACCGTCAAGGAGCGTTTTTCGCCGAGATGGCTCAGACCATGAGTCAGCTTGAGTCGATCGCGCGCAAGGAACTGGCCGGCGAAGCGTGGACGGAAGAAGAGAAGTCATTCATCAGAAACTCATTTGATAATCGCAGCTCCTTTAGCTTCGGCAGCAGCTCGAAACCCAAGTACGACGGTTGGTATTGCCGGTTGTACTATGAGCGTCATCAGGACGAACTCTTCGAGGATGCGCTGAAATGGAAGCCCACCATTGCCGACGTGCACACCAATGTCGATGGGAATGAAGTGCTGGAGGTAGGAACGGGCGACGTCCAGTTGATGGTCGTGGCCATCGACGGAAAGGACGGCGTCACGTCATACGTTGGACCTACCTACTCGTACTACGAATTCTGGCACCCCGTCAACGATCGATTGACCGACGAACAATGGCAGTCGATGGTGTCCAGCGAGAATGCCCCGTCTCAACCTGACTGGACCGAACCTCTGTACGCAAGTCATGAAAAGCGCCCGCAACAGGACAAAGTTACCTCCAGAAGAAGTGGTGAAATGCTGATGATCCAAAAAGCGCATAGCGGTGTCAACTTCATGCCTGTCGATGATCGAGCAGCGGCGGGAATCTCGCGAGGTTTCCCGACGGTTACCGGCCTTGATTTCTCGAAATCGCCGTTGACCGACGAAGGCCTGAAATACCTGCGAGAACTGACCGACCTCGGCTCTCTCGATATCGGCGAAACCCAGATCACCGACGCAGGGCTCGCCCAACTGACTCAGCACCAGTTCCTGCAATCACTATCCATCGCCAACACCCAGGTCTCCGACGAAGGAATCCAGTACCTGATCGGCTTCGAGCACCTGCACTCCCTGGATATCAGGGGGACTAAGATTACCGCTGAGGGCCTGTCACGACTGCGGCAGGCCTATCCGCGAGCAGTCATCACCTCCGACCAAGCTTTAACACCGTAATCTGACCGGAAATCAGTGGGTAGATCGTAGTGAGTAGAAAGTAGAACTGACGCGTCGACGAGCGTCGTCGGCTCTGCAATCTACTGACTACGGTCTGAGCTTCGCGTAGGCCTGCGGCACATTGCAGGCCCGTCGGACGTTCAGCGGTTGCTGGCCCAGGACGAGCGACGTCGGATTTGACGAGCGGTACCGAGCAGTGCCAACAGCCACAAGGACAAACCTGCCGACTCGGGGACACTGGCCACCGACTCTGCCGACAATGCGCCCGTCCAGTTACTCAAGAAGACCAGCGTGTCGGCTGAATCGACATCGCCGTCTTCGTCGCTGTCACCATCATCCCACGTCTTGTCGGCTGCTGGATAATCCGACCCAGTCCAGTTGACGAGGAAGTCGAGCAGGTCGTCGGAGTCGACATCGCCGTCGGAATCGAAATCGCCCAGCACCAGCGAATAAAGCTCGTATTCCAACAGCGGCGTCAGTTGCTCCTGAGAGTTGGCCACCAACACGACTTCAGAGGACAGCACATTCACGTCGTCGCCGCCCGTCGGCAAAATCGCCCAGCCGAAATTGGTCGCCGGGTTCGCCTGGAATGCTTTCAGGCTGTCGGTAACGTCAAACACCACCTGCCCAAAGTTCACAAAACCTCCCGAGGTCGACTCAGGCGTCGCCGAAGCCTCCACCCCGTCCGCCTGAATACCGCCATTCAAGCTGTTCCAGGTGTCAGTCGGTTTGAATGGCTTGAGCAATCGGTGCAAATTCAACTGGTCACCGTCGCCAAAGACTTCGAATGACAGCCGCGCGGACTTGATTTTACGGTCCAGCGGAATCTGCCCGGCGCCTGATCCAAAAATGCGATCGAAACGGATCAGGACTTCGACCGGTCCGCCGTCCTGGTTGGTTTGAGGGTCCAGCGACAGGGCTTCCACGATCTCGGCCGGATCTTGAATGTTCGGGTGCCCGTCATTCGGACGACTCTGCCAGATCTCCGTGTCGACCGTCCCCGTATACCCCCGAATCCCCTGCTGGAAGCTGGTTGGCGATGGGGATTGATAGACGGGAAGCCCAACAATCGGCCCGTTACTCACACGCACTTCGTCGATACCGATCAGCTGATCGCCGTCCGGAGCCAAAATCTCCATCGAGATCTCCGCTTGCGCCAATCCCTTGGGGAGCGCGTAAGTAAGGTTCTTGAACGAGGCGCTCAACAGATTCGATCCGTCGTTCAAACTCCCCAGCTCATCAGGGCTGAAAGTGACCAGCGGCTGCCCGTTCACCTTGATGACAAAGTGATCTTCGCGATTCCAGGCCGCTACATTGGCTGCCAGCGACACCGTGAGCCGCGGATCGGCCACGCCCGCCAGATTCACCGGGTCAAACGTGATGACCCTCGGCTCTGCAGGATTCGGCAAACCACCCGCATTCGTATCCTTGGCAAACAAGTACTCACCAGTCGTGGTGCGGAACGGCGACCGCTGAACGTCAATCGTAACTCCCCCATCAACGGCGACGATCGCTGTCTGGTCGCTGGACACCAGGGGCGAATTGGCCACGTCCAGGTAATGCGCCGTGACATTCATCGGTGACGTCAGCTTGGGACCGCCCAGTGCCGATGTTGTGCTGAGGGGTTCCCATAACACGTCGTCGACGGCAGTCTGATCCGGTGTCGGGCTGACCGCCAACTCGAACCCCGCGTCCCCGCCCCGTTCGAAGCCGACCCATTCCAGCGTGTGATTGCCAGCGGTGAGCTGCGTTTGCCCGACACGGTAGCCGAAACCGTGGAGCGCATCGTCCACAATCAAATCCTGACCATCGATTCGCAAGCGACCGCCGTCGTCATTCCCCAAACCAAACATGTATTTGCCCGACGCGGGAACCGTGAACTGCCCCGTGGCAACAATGGCATAGTCGTCTCCGCCACCCCCCGGAATCGGTGAATTGATTCCCCAAGTTCCCGAGTTGCCCGAATCATAGTAGTCGGCATCGGTGGCCTGCTCCGTGAACTTGTTGCTCGCTGCCTGCCCGCCAATCATCGCGTCAACCACCGCCAGACGATCGACGGAGGTGGCAAACTTCGAGTTATACGTGGCCAGCGTACTGACTCCTGGTTGGACCATCCCGAAGGTTGGGAGCGATTGGGGAGACGTGGTCCAGCCAATATTCTGGTTGTTCACCAGCCCGCTCGGCAACGCCGGGTGGCTCGCGTCACGGATCTGCACCTGCTGACTGGGCGCGATTCCGCCGGCCGATCGAGTCAGCAGCAAGTCGCTGGCAAGCTGAGGATTGTAGTTCACCACCGGGATATCGATGTTGCGCAAATTGACCTGGCGATACAGACCGGCCGTACTGACCGTGTCGGACAGCAGCAGCAGGTCGCTGTTGGAAACCAGCCCCTGAGTGAACGAGTTGGCGTCCGCCACCTGGACGTTGAATCCCTGGCTGACCAAGCGGTTGTACAGAAACTGATCGCCTGGATCGAGTGTCGTGGGTGTGGCTCCGTCCTTCGCCAGGAACGCAATGTCCAAGCCCGTGGCGCCGCTGCCGGCCCACTGGATCGCCGAATCCATCGTGGCCAACGCTGTCGGTGAGTACTCACTGCCGTTGACCGTGCCGGACCAAGGGAGAGCAATGCGGCGGGCGGGGAACGTGAAAGCCCCCCCCGGCTCGATCCCAGGCAAACTGAACGAATGCTCAAATCCGTTAGGCAACCGCCCCGCCACGGGTACGTAACCGCGATTGCTCAAGGTATATCGATCGCCGTCGCCATCCGTCGAGAAGCTCTCAGTGAACAGCACATTGGCCTGAGCCCACAGCCGACCAGCTCCGCTCACGACCAGCAGCCAGGCCACAAAGCACAATCCGATCCCGCGCCGCACGGCGCCTGCTCGTAGAACGCTCATGATGCCACCCGCCTCAGAAGGTATAAGAGCCAGCGTCTGCGGGCCGCGAACCGCGCTGATCGCCCATCCCAGCCGCCGCGTCGTAGCTTAACAGGGATTTAACCCGAGTCAACATTTTCCATCGCGCCCCCGCCAGCAACATCTCGCCCGGCGGGCTGGCCGATTGGTTCTCATAATTCCCTTAGCCGAAGCCGTTCGAGCGAACTCAAGGTCGCTCCGGCCGCCGGCCGGTTTACCCGGCCGGAGCCCCGGTCTGGTCGAGCTAGAAGGTGCGCCCCCAAGGAACCTGCCTACTTGGTGGTTGCCACGATGGAGGTCCGTCTTCGCGTTCTTTCGCAGCAACCTTGTCGGCGTCTCAGCGAAACCTGCTGCCGGAATGCGATGCCTCGGGTCAGTCAGGGGTGAGCCGCCTTATTTGCCGAGATGCTGCGCCGCGTTGACGAAGGGCGCGCTGGGGATCTGCATCAAGCCGGAGAACGGGCTCCGCAGTTCCATGATCAGAAAAATGGCCACGGCCACGGACAGGCCGGCCAGCATCAGCGACGCCACGGCGGTGAAATTGCGCGGAGCGAACATGCCGAAACTGGAGAAGAGGACAGCCAGCCAGAAGATCAGAAAATACAGCAGCGGCATCGATGCCGTCATACCGGCCTGCTCGTATTCCAGCCAACGCATCTGGCCCAGGTCGAGACTGATCGAAACGGCTTGAGACTTCAGCGCCGATTGCAGTTCATTCTTGGGACTCAACGACTGGATCTCGGCAAAGAACTGTTCCGTATTCAGCCCCGTGGGATCCAGTTCCGACTCTCGTGGCTCGGTCCCCGGCCACATCCGCCCGGTCACCTGCTCGACCAGGGTCTTGTAGAGCGATCGCATCGACTGAGTTTCCGGGCCGTAGTTGGCCAAGATGCGGTCAAGAAAGACGATCTTGGCGGCCATCTGAGTGACGCCGACCGCCTGCTTGTCGTATCCGTCTTTGGCTGCTGCCACCAAGAGGCTCAGGATCAAGGCGGCCATAGTCGCTACGAAACCCATGGCCAGCTTCACAGTGTCCTTCGTGTCGCCCGTCAGGTGATGCTCTGGTAAGATCCGCCGCAGCAACATTCCGAACATCGCCGCTCCAAACACACAAGCGAACGCCGCAATCGAAACCGTTACCGTGTCCATCATCGCGACTGCACCCTATCTTCTCGCCGCTGCTGCTGCCCAACCCCACTCGGTGGCTTTCGCCCCCAGACCCCCCTTGCCCCACTTACCGGCCCGAATCCCGGCCGATCCGATGCTCGGCCAGCCCCCAATCCGGCTCGTGGGCTCCCCAAGAATAACAACTGCCGGAAAAAGCTCCAGAGGTCGTCAGCGAGGGCGCAAAAGCACCCGCGAATCGACCAGCCGAGGCGCCTCAACGTAGTAGACCAGACCCGATTATGGGCCTGCCCTGCTAGAGTCGGTAGGGTTGTCCCGATTCGTACAGCTTCAAGCGTTGCCGATAGTCCTCCCGCTCCCCTTCCGGCGCAATCTCGACCGCCTTCCGCTGCCACTCGACCGCCTTCTCGAAATCTCCCGACTCCGCGTACGAAGCTGCCAGCGTGCCGAATCGATTAGGGATGGGGAACTCCGTGCTCTGGCAGGCCTCAGTGGCATACTGTACTGCTTGATTCCCGTTCCGAATCGCCGGATCCGGGCAGGTTGCCATCAGCCAAGCGGCATCATTGAGCAGATCGCTGTTCTTGGCGTTTAGTTGCAGAGCCTCGCGATAATCGGCAATCGCCTTGTCGTATTGCGCTTTGCCAAACCAGGCCAGCCCTCGCTTGTAGAACGCACACGAATGACTGGGCTCCAATCGCAACGTCTCGGTGTAGTCCGCGATCGCCTTGTCGAGGTCCGACTTGACTTGCCACATCTCGCCGCGACGGTAGTAAGTCTTCGCATCATCGGGCTTGATACGCAGAATCTGGCTGTAGTCGGCGATTGCCCGGTCGTACTCCGATTTCTCCCGCCAAACATTAGCGCGGTTGTGGTAGGCACTTGCGTTGTTCGGGGCGAGCTTGATGGACAGACTTAGGTCGGCAATTGCCTTGGCGAAATCCGACTTGCCCATCCAAGCATTGCCACGGATGTTGTACGCGCTGGCATCCATGGGGTCCATTCGCAAAGCCTCATCAAGGTCAGCAATTGCCTTATCAAACTCCCCTGTCATCAACCAGGCAGCGCCCCGATTCGCATACGCATTCGCTGAGTTCGGATCCAGTCGCAAAGCTTCCGTAAAGTCGGCAATCGCTGCCTCATATTCCCCTGTTACCACTCGAACTAGGCCTCGACTGGTGTACGCCCCGACATATTCGGGATCGAGCCGCAGCGACTCGCTGAAATCCGCGATGGCTTGGTCATGCTCGCCCCGCAGCCAATACACAGTTCCACGACTGCACCAGTTCTCTGCTGACGGCTTGAGGAGTATGGCTTGTTCGCTATCGGCGGTGGCCAGACCCAGCTTCCCCAGGGCCGTCCACACGCTCGCTCGACTTTTGTACAACTGAGCGTCCTGCGGGTCCTTCGCGATTAACGCGTTGATCCGGTCGATGACCTGTCGATTGAGCGGTACGACGTGTGACTTGTTGAGCCACCCCGGCTTTCCGCTATTCAGCCACAAGTAATCGCCGTGAATCGACTCTACCCAAAGAGCGGCCCCCAGTTCGAGATCGCAAACCTTGTCCTGCCCAACTGAAAGAGCACATGGCTCAATCACCACCACCCTGTCACCGACATGATACTCCTGGCCACGAGCATCGCAGGTCACCGCCAAGACCATCAGCAGTCCAACTGCCGAACCAAGAATGATCGAACCGGTGAAAGAACTGGGAACCAGAAAACGTCGGCAATGCATCGACTTGCCCTCCATCCTTAGCAACGACACCAGTTCCCACACCTCCAATTGTAAGTTGCCAGTCGCGATGATGCGACTACCTCGGACCTCGCTCAGTGCTGGTAGCCAGCAAGCTATCGTATCGCCCAGGCGAGACTGTCAGCTTCCACATCCCGGGAATTCATGCTCAAATTCTCTCTGACCGTCGGTCTCGATTCGGTCGTAACCACCTATCGTATGATGTTGGCATAACCGCGCACCGCTAACCGCTAACCCACCAGGAATTCGCATGCCCAAGCCCCTGTTTCGCGGCGTCTGTGCCTCGTCGATCACGCCCTTCCGTCCCGATGGAAGCCTGTGGCTCGAGCGGCTCAAGCCACACATCGACTGGCTGATCACCGAACGAGTCGACGCGATCTCGCCGCTAGGGAGCTCGGGAGAGTTCCCGGCCCTTGAGTGCGCCGACCGCGAACGGATGCTGGCCGCGGCCCTGGAAGCGATCGACGGCCGTGTCCCCGTCGTCGCCGGCACTCATGATTACTCCACCGCCCGCACGATCGGGCTCTCCAAGTTCGCCGAATCCCACGGCGCCGACGCACTGCTGATCGTCCCGCCCTATTACATGGCCCCCACACCCGCTCAGGTGATGGACCATTACCGCCGCATCGCCGAGCAGGTTTCGATACCGATCCTCGTCTATCACAACATCCCGCTCACGTCGGTCGATCTGACCACCGACCATCTCCTGAAACTGTTCGAAGAACGGGCGATCGCTGGAGTCAAAATGTCGAACCCCGAACCCGATCGGCAGTGCCAGCTGTTGCAGGCCACCGGCGGCGCCTTCGCTGTCTATGCGGGTATCGACACCGCTGCCTTCGAAGGGCTCTGCCATGGCTCGCACGGCTGGATCTCAGGCATCCCGAGCACCGTTCCGCGAGCCGCTCGCCGACTCTATGAACTGATCGCCATCGAAGGGAATCTGCCCGAGGCTCGCGCCCTGTGGCTCAAGCTGGCTCCCCTGATGCGACTCCAGTTCCAGGCCTACCATGCCAAAGGCGAGGGAGCCCATTGGTTCAGCACCATGAAAGCCGCCCTCAACATGATCGGGCCGCCAGTCGGTGACCCTCAACCGCCAATCCAGCCCTTGCCGACGAGCTACCATCAAACGCTCGCCAAGCTGCTGACCAACCTCGGCTACGAAGTTCGCTCGACGACGTTGCCCACCTGACCCCAAAGCCACTCGTGCCAATCCGACGCACGATGAACGGGCCACGACACCCACAGAGAACTTCGTTGGGGTCCGAACCAGTTGAAACTTCTGCGGCATTGGCCCTTTTCCGCGGCGTGCGAGTCTTTCGTGGTTCGCTGAATTGCCCGATCCGTTGGCAGGCGCTTCAGTGATCTTCCACGTGACAGTATTATTCCGGCTTCCCAAGCGGTTTGGGATCAGTCACACTGTCGTGCTCACGCCCCACCGTTCCGTGCCACCCTGGCCTCCGAGAAGCTTCCCGTATGCAGTTATCCCTCTCGGTACGAATTGCGGAAGAGTTCCTTTCCAAGGAACACGCTCGCGTGGCGCTCCCCGCTTTAGCCGAACTCGCCCAAGACGCCGGCTACGACGGACTCTGCATGCGGGCCTCTCAGGTCGGTATCCGCGACTCGGCCGAACGGCAACAGGCCGCGGCCGATCAGATCGCATCTAGCGGACTGCGGGTCACGATGGTCACGGGTGACTTCGACATCGTCTACAACAATGATCTGGGACCGAATTGCCTGCGGAACATACTTCCCTACCTGGAACTGGCCAGAAAACTCGGCGCGCCCATCGTCCGCGTCGCTCTCAAGTCTCAGGACGACATACCGTGGGCTCAGGTGGCAGCCGATGAGGCACAAGCGTACGACTTGACCCTGGCTCATCAGTGTCATACGTCGAGCCTCTTTGAAACGGTTGACGATGTCGTTGACACGTTACAGAAGATCGACCGACCGAATTTCGGCCTGATTTATGAACCGGCCAACCTGGAGATCTGCGGTCAGGACTACGGGCCCAGGACCATCGCCCGTCTGGCACCCTGGATCGTCAACGTCTACCTGCAGAATCAGATCCTGCGCCCCGACGGGGACGTCACCTTGGAAACGTGGTGCCGCGGTCCGGTCTCGCTGCAATTGGTCCCGATTCACGACCCTGGCGGCATTGACTTTCGTCGTGTGGTGGAAGGCTTGATGGCAATCGACTACGACGGACCCATCACCGCTCACCAGTCGGGATTTGCTGATCGGCCGATTGCCGACACGGCGAGACTTACCGCGGACTATCTGAAAGGGCTGTGGCATGCGAGGTAAGATCCTGATGCCGATTGGCGATGCGTCAGAAACTCTCGACACGATGTACGCCTACTACCGCTTGCCCGAAGATGGCTGGGAAGTAGTGGTCGCCGGACCTCAAGCTCGGCTTTACCACTTGGTGCTCCACGAGATCCCGCCCAACGCTGATGTCCCCTGGGATATCACTCAGGAGCGTCCCGGGTACCATCTGAGGGCCAGCGTTGCTTTTGCCGATCTGCAATCTCGCGACTATGCCGGGATGTTTATCTCGGGCGGCCGAGCGCCGGAGTACATTCGCTACGACCAGAACCTGCTGCGCGTAACGCGTGAAATCGCCGCGGCAGGTAAACCGATGGCCTGCCTATGCCACGGCATTGAGATCCTGACGGCCGCAGACTGTATTCGAGGCAAGCGAGTGACAACGGTCCCGAAATGCGCGCTGGATGCTCAGCAAGGAGGCGCGATCTACGTTGACCAGCCGGTTGTGGTCGACGGAGATCTGGTAACCGCTCGGGGCTATCAGGACAACACCGAGCTGCTCCGCCATTTCTGCCAAATGCTCAGGCGCGATGAGGCGGCGCGGCAATGAACTCGCGAATCGGCGCGACCGCTGTCCGGTCATTGGCCGCGTCTGCCCAGTATCTGGTGTTGTTAACCACGTTCCTGGGTTGGATGGGAGCGGGGATGGAGATGGCGTTGATGGTTCCGGCGACTCGACCGGCCATCCAAGGGTTCATGGCTGAGCGGCAAGCTCAGGCCGCGGCCGCGGCTCGGACAGGCCAGTCACCAGCCGAACTGAACACCGCCGCTGATCAGTGGTTATCCCTGTTTGTCGCCGCTTTCCTGTTGGGCGCCGCCGCCGGCGGGATGGTCTTCGGCTGGCTGGGAGACCGCATCGGTCGGGCGAAGGCCATGGGGCTGAGCATTCTTTGTTATTCGGCCATCTCGGGCTTGAGCTACTTTGCGACGAGCCCCGGTCAGTTGCTGGTTCTGCGGTTCCTGGCCTGCCTGGGGATCGGCGGCATGTGGCCGTGTGGCGTTGCTTTGCTGATGGAATCCGTGCCGGGCATGTCGCGTGCGTTCCTGGCCGGTTGGATTGGAACCTCGGCGAATGTGGGCTTCCTGCTCCTGGGATTGCTCATGCTTCGATATCCGATCACTCCCGACACTTGGCGCTGGGTCTTCCTGTTCGGCGGAACGCCATTCATTCTGGGGATTCTGGTGTGGTGCTTCCTCCCCGAGTCCCCACGTTGGCTGGCCGCTGTCGGGAACCCCGGCGAGGCGACCTCAATCAGGGCATTATTCCGGCCCCCCTATTTGCAGCGCACCGTGTTGGGCATAGCTCTGGGTACCGTGCCACTGCTGGGCGGATGGGCGTCGGGCCAACGGCTCGTACCGTGGGCCGTACAGGTCGGTGAAGCGGCCGGTCTGCCGCAGCTCAGCGCTCAGGTGCTGATCTGCTGGGCCGTAGGTGCCGTCGTCGGTTCGCTGGCCGGCGGACTCGTCGCTCACAAACTCGGCGATCGGGCCAGTTATTTTCTGATGAGCGCCCTATCCCTGGCGCTCAGCGTGATCACATTCTTGTACCTCGTCCCCGGGCAACCGCTGTTTTTGCCAGCGGCATTTGCGGTGGGGTTAGTCGGCACGATGTTCTTCGGTTGGCTACCCTTCTTTCTGCCGACGCTTTTCCCCGTTCTATATCGAGCCAGCGGCACGGGTATCGCTTTTAACTTTGGACGCATTTTCTCCGCGGGCGTGTTGATTTCGTCGACTCGGCTGAGCGAATTCTTTTTGGGAGACGTGCGACACATGGGAGCGGCGACCAGCTTGATCTATATCGTCGGGTGCTTGCTGGCCTGCTTCGTACCGCGTCGCAGCGACCTGGAGCCATAACAGGAATTGCGCAGGTGTGGCATTGGCGATTTCAAGGCCGCACAATTCACTATTGCCTAATCGTTCTACCAAGGATGCCCTTTCATGATCCGTCTGTTAGTACTTTATCTGCAGCCTGAAGACCCCGAGGCTTTCGATCGCTACTACGAGTCGATCCATATTCCGCTGGCCAAGAGAATGCAGGGACTCACCCACTGGACGATCGGCAAAGTCACCGAGGTACTTGGCGATGCCCACCCGCAGTTCTATTTCGTGGCCGATCTTTACGCCGAGTCACGCGAACAACTTGACGAGATTATCGCTTCTCCCGAAGGCCAGGCAGCTGTGGCCGACGTGCCGAACTACGCCACCGGCGGAGTCTTCTTTCTGTACACACAGGTGGAAACCATTCTTGGCTCCTCGGCAGAATCTGTGGGTGAAATTGCATGAACCTGTGTTCAGTACCCATGGAGTGGAAATTGCTCGAGAGACGGCGGGCTCCGTCAGGCTCGGGCTCTGGAAAGGTGTGCCACGGGGGGCCGCCCCGATTTCATCTTCCCTTCGTCGACCGTCGTCACTCGCCCTGCCTCTGGCCCCGCCACAGTCGTGGGCTCGATGAGGTCGATTCTGAAATCCCAGCCCTTTGGCTCGCCCACAGACTGTGGGGGACCTGCGGCTTTCGGGCGAAGCGACGGACGGCGACGGTGACGCACGGGGTGAAACGGGGCTTGGACCACTCGCCGGGAGACGACAGCTTGTCAGGAGTGTGATCTTTCTGTCGTCTTTCGCACAAGGGGCTGGCTCCGCGCTTCCTGCCCCATTCCCGTCGCCGTCGCCGTCGGTCGCTTCGCCAAAACCGGGAG
Organism: Pirellulales bacterium; assembly: GCA_046349895.1. Lineage (GTDB taxonomy): Bacteria > Planctomycetota > Planctomycetia > Pirellulales > Pirellulaceae > JAXMBJ01. Next base: position 1,814,802 of record JAXMBJ010000006.1, read on the forward strand.
GCCCCCCAAAGTCGGTGGGGCAATCAAGTCGCCATCACCGGCCGGCCAACCAGCCCCACGACTTTGGCGGGGCCCAGGTGGCGAGCGATCGATGGCAGAGGCGGAGGGACGGCGCGCAGGAGCTCAAGCCGCCCCATTCCTGGAGCTCGAACCCGAGGGAGCGACGAGCCGGTAAGTTGTCTCTCGCTTACGATATCACCTCGACTCGCAATGAGAAAATCCGGCGGCTGGCCGGCTCGCAACTCGCCAGAATCGCCGAGCTAGATAACGTTGGCCGACCAAGAGAGTCAGAAACTACCCACAGATTCTACCCGAAGAGCCAAATTTGGCAGGATAGCAGCAGCAACGGGAGTTGGCGCTCAAGAAAGTTCAGCCGTTGAATCCGAACCACGCGTCGACCGCACTGGTTCCCAGACTGCGTCGAGCAGACCAAGGCCGCGACCACGCCGCGTTGGAAGGATGCGCCTGCCATGCCGCCGCTACGTCGGATGTTGACGCCCCGTCAGGCGTCGAAGCGAGATCGGATGATGAGCCCGAACGGGAGTTGGAGGTTCGGGTCGAGGAACCCGCTGACGCCGTGGCGCGCGAGGCGTTGATCCCCGTGGTCGCGATTTGCGCGGCGTCGACCGAACTGGCTCCGGGGCGACTGTAGGCGTCGGCAGCTGACAGGTTCACCGTGTAGCCGATATCGGCTAACGACCCGACGGTGATGCGGCTGATCGGCATGTTGCTGCCCGGGCCGACATAGCCCGTCATGATCTCGTTGTCCAGAATCGATTCGCTCCAATGAGCGTCACGCGTGCCGCTCCCCCCCGATCCTTCCACCGGAACTCCGCTGGCGTTCTGACCGAAGATGGAGTTGTAAGCGGCTGTGGCCTGACGTCCGGTAAAGCGTGGGTTGCTGGTGCCGGCTCCGGCCAACAGTCCTTTCGAAGCCCACAGCGTTCCGATTCCCAGCACGTGCCCCATCTCATGCAATATGACACCCAACAGCGTCCCGTTCGATTCCATCGACGCCAGGTCGGACGAATCAAATTCCATCATGCCGTGGTAGGGGAGCTGCGACCCGCTGCGAAATCGATCCGGAGCCGCTTGACCCAGCACTCCGCCGCGCCCGTCAATCGAAGTCGCTCGGGCTTCGATCAACAGATCGTCCACGATGCGACCCTGATAAGTGGCGTTCGGCAGATCGCCAGTGATGATCGACTCCCATCGCTGAGCCGCTTGAGTAAAGATCGCCTGCTGGCTGGACGTCAATCCGCTGAAGTTGAACTGGATATCAAACCCGCTCGTGCTGCTGGTCGACCCCGTCCCGCCAGTGCCCGTCCCAGTGCCAGTGCCAGTGCCCGTCCCAGTGCCGGTACCAGTTCCAGTGCCAGTACCAGTGCCAGTACCAGTACCAGTACCAGTACCGGTCCCGCCTGATGTCGGGTTGCCGAGGTTCAGGGTCAGCGAGTAGTTGGGGTTGGTCGCGCCGCGGTAGCCGTTGACGCGGATGAAATAGGTACCGGCGGGGAGTCGGGCGAGTGAGATTTGTTCGCTGTTGGTGACGCCGTCAGAGGTGGCCAGAAGTCGTCCGTTGGAGGAGTAGAGTCTCAGGTCGAGATCGCCCAGGGAGTGATCGAAGGCCATGGAGACCGATTGGCCGGTGCGGCCACTGGAGGTGGTCGAGAATCGATACCAGTCGTACGAATCGGCTTCGACCAGATTGCCGATGGTCTGAGTTGTCGAGACGGTTCCCAGGTTCGCGGCGGTGGCGCGCGAATTGTTGGGTTCGAACCGGTCATCGCTGGCGGCAGCAGAGGCGGCAAGGTAGCTGGCCACGTGGGCTGTGGAGGCGGACGACACGGTATCTGTGGTCGGCGAATCACAGGCCATCAGCAGCCGGTTTTCGAGCGATTCGGCGGTCAGGCGATCATGGTGGCTCGTTCTTCGGCCGCCGGACGGCCTGGTGGACTTGGAGGATCGCAGGCGGAGTCGTCGCATGCTCAGCCGGGATGCGTCGGACGAGAAGATCGATCTCCACCACATATCCAGCCTCCTGTCGGCGTGACCGTCGACGTTTCCCTTCTGCCAGACTCGGCGCTGTGAACATGGTGCGGCCGAGTGGCCGAGGGGGTTCCCACAGTCCGACTGGCCGGGAGTGGGCCGGGAAGGTAACACGGGGTGTCGAACTTTTTTGGCGCCACGCCGCATCATGAGGGGGGGCGAAGGTCGGCGGTGGGCGAATGGTCAATGGCGGGCGGCGGGCTGGTTGGTGGCCGGAGAACCGACGTGGTCGCTACAACCCGACCATCAGTGTGAGTGGACTGGGTGATTCTGGGGGGGAACGCCATAGAGGTGTTCGGGGGCCGTTGATTAGCATCAAAGTTGTGCGGTTCTACCAGCCGCACGTCTTTCCGGCCGGGCCCCGAAGGGCTCGGTGTGTCGAACCCACAAGGTTCGGCGTGTCGGGCCTGAGTGGATCGAGGCTGATCGGCCTTAGCGTCTGTCGACAACGACATTCGCGAGGCCAGGTCGGTCGGACTATCCTTGAGGCAGCAACTGGTTATGTTCGATCATCAGAGTGGAAAGAGTGGGACAATGCGGAGTAAATTTCTGGCGGTTGTGGGAGCGTTGGTGCTCAGTTCGACGGCGATGGCGAACAACGTCATTGTCAATCAGGGACTGACCGGGGACACCACCTATTACGGTGCCCTGCACACGGACAATGTCGATTTCGAAGACGAGTTCAACTTCAACGTCAATGGTCAGGTGGCGGTCAGCGTCAGCTTGGTCACCATTGGCTCGGGGCTTCAGAACATCGACTTCATTTCGGCCGACTTGAATGGCAATCCATTGACGTTGAGCCCGACCGGGTTTGTCGAGAACGGCTACACCCCGTCGGAGCTGAATCTGACCGGTCCGCTGGTCTTGAAGATCAAGGGCAAGAGTGGTGCGGCAGGGGGTACGTTTGCTTCGTATTCGGGGACGTTGAACGTGCGAGCGGTGCCGGAGCCGGCGACCGGGCTGTTCGGCGCGATGGGTGCGATGGCGACTGGCTGTCTGTGGCGTCGCCGCCGAACCGGCTGATTTGCCGGTCTCGGTCGAACGATCTGATTGGAACTGTTGATCGAAATCCGGGCCGAGCGACTTGCGTACCTGCACGTCGCTCGGCCTTTTTTCGTTTGCCAGCCGGTGTCGAGCCCGGTATGTTCAGGGAGAACTTGACCGCACCGCGGTTTCCCACCTCATTTCTCCCGCCCGGAAAGCACCGAACTCCATGTCGCTCAATCTGTCGCGCCGTCGGTTCCTGAGTTCTGCCGCTGCTGCTGCCACCGTCATCGCGGCGCCGACAATCGTACGGGCTCAATCAGTCGCCGGTACGACCGCCAACAGTCGGCTGACGTTTGCCTGCATCGGGATGGGGGGCCAGATGCGCGGGTATCTGGTCCCCGAGCTGACGAAGCTTGATCAGCAGATCGTGGCCATCTGCGACGTCGATCGTCGACAGCTGGACATTGCCAGCCAGGTCAAGGAACTCGCTTCGTCCCGCAGGTACGCCGATTATCGCGAGCTGCTTGATCGTGAGACGGATGTGGACGGCGTGATCATCGGCACTCCCGATCACTGGCATGTGCCGATCTGTCAGGCAGCCCTCGAGTCCGGCAAGCATGTCTACTGCGAAAAACCGCTGGCCCATTCGGTGGCCGAATGTCGGTTGTTGGAGCGGCTGGCGACGAGTCATCCCAACCAGGCGACTCAGACGGGCAACCAGGGCTGTTCGACGGAGGGATTTCGGCGGAGCTTCGAGGTGATTCAGGCGGGTGTGCTGGGGCCCATCACCGAGGTTCACGTCTGGCATCCGGCTCATAGTTGGCCCCATGGGGTCGATCGACCGGCCACCAGCGACCCGGTCCCCGACGGATTCGACTGGAAGTTCTGGCTTGGTCAGGCACCGACGCGACCGTACGCCCAAGGGATCTACCACCCGGGGAGTTGGCGGGGATGGTATGACTTCGGTGGCGGGTCGCTGGCCGATTTCTGTTGTCACGGTTTTCAGCTGGCCTATCGCGCGTTGGAGCTTGATGCGCCAACGCGAATCGTTGCCGAAGGGGAGGGACTCGGGCATGAATCGTTTCCGAATCGCTGCCACGTGACATTCGATTTTGCTGCGAAGGGAGACCGCGGTCCGGTGAAGCTCCACTTTTACTCCGGCGAAAACCATCTCCCGCCGGCGGATGTCACGCAAGGGGCTGTCGGAACGACGGGGTGCCTGGTGGTCGGCAGCGAGGGGACGCTGTCAGCCGGGTTGTGGAACACCGACTGCAATATCCGGTGGAAAGGGTCGCGCGATTTTCAGGGGGCGGACCATCCGAAGATTGCCGACCTTCCGAAGACTCAGCCGCGAATCGACACCGAGGTCTTGAAGTGGGATCCGCGCCGGGCCGCCAAGGGTCAGCGTCCTCGTTGGAGCCAGGTGAACAACTCCCACATGTTCGAATGGGTTCTGGCTTGTGCGGGCGACACCAGGACCTATTCGCCATTTGAAATCGGTGCGCGGATTACCGAGGTCGGGATGCTGGGCGTGCTGGCGCTCAGAATGGAACGTCCGATCGACTGGGACGCCGCGAAGCGACAAGCGGTGGGGCTGCCGGAGGCCGATGCGATCATCGATCCGCGACCGTCGACGAACGATTACGCGCCGCGGCCGGTAACATCTTGAGCCGCTGGGCGGGCGATGAGTCGTTCGAGGCCGCCCAAGTGAGTGCTGCGGCCTTCGGGAGGGATCTCCAGCCAGAGTGCGCGGAGCGACAGGTTGACCTCTGAGATGAAGAGCACGAGGCAGAGGATCAGCGTCACCAGGCAGAGGATGAAGAGTCCGGCAATCAGCCAGACGACGTGCAGCTGGAACAGGGCGCCGACGAACAGGCTGATGATCATGACGGCGGCCAGCAGAGCGCTGAGCAGACCCAGCGTGATGCCCGCCCGGACCAGACGGGCTCGGCGCGAGAGAATCTTCAGCTGTTGCAGGATGGTGGGGCGTTCAGCGGCCGTACACGATTTGAGCGTCTGGGTGAGCTGGCGAGCGCGGTCGATGACTCGGCCGAACCGATTGGTCATGCTCAGCAGGATCAGCCCGACACCGGAAATCAGGATCACAGGCCCGATGGCCAGCTGCAGGGTCGGAGTGAGATCGGCCAGCGACATGGGGCTGCGGAGTGAATTAGCGTGCTCTCGAGCAGAGGTCCGAAATCAGCTCCACCACCTCCTCTGCCGTGTACGCCAGCTATTATAGAGCGAAGCCCGCCAGTTGCTGAAGGGGGCGCGGTGCCCAGCTTGGCGCTCTCTCGCCGATAGCCCGATATTTCTGGCTCCTGAGGGCATTTCTGACTCCGTACGGCGCGGACTCGGGTAGCATTCGTCGGAGTGGCCGATAGGATAGTAGGCGAACAGCGTGGGAGTCGACGAGAATTCAGTGCAGGGCAGCGATGGCCAAGCAATCGGTAGTGACTTCGGGCGATCCGCCTCTGCAGCGCGTGATTGCCGTGGCGGGGATCTTATTCGCGACGCTGTTTGTCGCCAGTTTTGCGCTGATTCACGCCGCTGTACCCGCGGATCCGCGGGACCCTGGAGTCTGGATGACCGACCCCGGTCTGCGGCGATGGGTGAGCCTCGGCTTGAATCTGGTGCCGTTTGCCGGGATTGCTTTCCTGTGGTACATGGCCGTGCTGCGCAATCACATTGGACTGCTGGAAGACCGATTGCTGGCGACGGTGTTTCTCGGGAGCGGACTGCTGTTTGTCGCGACCCTGTTTGTCTGTGCTGGAGTTTCGCGCGGCATGCTGGACGATTTCGGACATTTGCCCAATCCGGGCGAAGATTCAGCCTACCGACTGGCGCGCGGCATCACGTATTCGTTGATGAACGGGTTTGGCATGCGGATGGCCGCCGTGTTCATGTTTGTGACTTCGTCGATCGGGATGAAGACGGGGGTGTTTCCGCGAGCGTTATCGGTCGTCGGTTTTGTGTTCGGCGCCGTGCTGTTGGCCTCCATCGCCGACTTCGTCTGGATCTCGCTCCTGTTTCCCCTGTGGGCTCTGATCCTGAGCGTCTATTTGTTGTGCTCACCGCTCGTCCCCACCCCGCCGACACCCACCGCGCCGACACCCAGCCTCTGACGGGCTGGTAGCTGTCGCCCCACCCTCAACTCGCCCCACTCTCAACTCGCCCGACCGCCCACCTATAGGGCTGTCCGTGATCATAAGTCCGTCGGCGGAAGCAAGTTCGGGGTTCGTCCCGATCAGAGCCGGAATCGGATGGGGAGAAGTTCGGTGGCCGAGACATGTCGGCCACCGTGCGTGGCCGGGACGGCGTGCCAGTGGCGGACGGCACTGACGGCGGCGTCGTCGAGCAGCGAGTGGCCGCTGGTCCGGGCCACCTCGACTTGAGTCACTGCGCCCAGTTCGTCGATCACAAGTCGCAAGGTGACGGTCCCTTGCAGTTTTCTGCGGACGGCTTCAGCCGGGTATTTCGGCGGAACGTTCAACGACAGGTCGGCAGGCGTATCTTCGTCGAAGCCGGCCGATTGCGGAATGGAAACCGACGAAGCGATGCCAGGTGCGGTTGCCGGCATGGTGCGGGGCCGCGTTTCGTTGAGTCGTTGGGTGACCTGAGTCGGTTCGATCGGGTTCGGTTCATCCCGGAGCTCGGCGCGGCGGGGTGGCCGAAGATCAGGAATTTGAGTCTCCACGACGACGGCGGGAAGTTCGGATGGGCTCTCCACCGTCAGCTCGCTCGGCAAGGTGGCCGACTGCGGCCGAGTCGGCTCAACGGATTCCGGTTCCAGCTCGCGCGTTGGGTCGGCCGGTACGGTGACGGTCAACGGCGAATCGACCGAGGCGCTGGCGGCGAAGGAAACCTCGACGTGCGATACGTTCCGGTGTCCGGACAGGCTCAGATCCTGGACGTGGGCAGCCGTAAGGCAGGCGACCAGTCCCAGGCCGCTGAGATGAGCGGCCGAGGAACACGCCACGCTCTGGAACAGCGACAGACGGCCGTCGATGCCAAGGATTCGTGTGACATGGAAAATACGCCGATGACTCACAGACGACTCGGTAGCGGGGATTTCATTTGGAGAGGTACAGTCGGTTGCGGGACGTGACTCGCAGGCGGTACATCTCACCACCGTGTTCGATCCAGACCTCACGTCGGCCCTGAAACAGTTCACTCGAATCAATCATCCGCGGCCGATGAACGTCGGGCAACTCTTCCCGCAGAGAATCGGTACGGGGAATTTCCTCGGAGGGCTGTTCGCCATCGGGCATCGGCCGGGTGCCTTGCAACGTGGTCAACGTAATGGTCGGCCCGATACGGTCGGTTAATTCAGCCCATGAACACTATCATGGCATCTCGAGGGCCGGGTCGCTACCTCCGCCGCTAAGGCAACTGCCGTGCCGAGCTCTGGCGAATCCCAAAAACAGGTCGAAATCGAATCGTTCTCGGTCAATTCGCCCCGGCGACGCAGCGACGGGGCAGGGTGTGGGGAAGTTGCCTGTCGAACTTGTCGACAGCTGGCGTTCAGAAAATCGACACGCAACTGCTGTCGCCGCTGTCGATTGCTGATCGACCTTGAGGGCTGGTCGCCAGAGATTCAAGACCTTTGCGCTGCAATTCCGAATTTGCCGACAGTGCGGTTTGGAGTCCCGCGATGAGCTTAGCCCTATCGCGACTGCCGTCGGTGGCTCGATCGACCAAGTGGAGCATTAATCCATGCGAACGGGAATTCTCCGGCGGGCGGGCTGGACCATGGTGGCGTTGACGGGTATGAGCGCGATCGTTTGGGGGGCTGACCAGGAGGCCGAGAGCCTGGGTCAGCCGTCGACGTTACTGGACGTGCGCCCGGTGGCTCAGCAGGAATCCGCGGCGGAAGGGGGACCCGAGACGACGCTGCCTCCGATTGAAGTCCGACCGGAGTACGAGCCGGTCGTCAGCGAACCGGGGCCGACCAGCGGCGGTGGCTATGGCGGGGCGGGGCAGGCTGGGGCGGGTGCGAGCGGTCCGCTGAACGGCCTCTTTGGCACGCCGATCTCCTGGGGCTCGGGTGCGATCTACAGCGACAGCCAGCTGGTTGGTCCGTATCAGCAGCCGGTGTGGACGACTCAACGTCCTTGGGCCACCACGCGGGTCTATGTTCTCCCGCCCGGGCAGGCCCAGGTCGAGCAGTGGGTTCGGCCGACATATCCTCGGGGTGAGAAGCCCGAGTTCCGGTTCCTCGAAGAATTCGCCATCGGCCTGCCGGGCCGATTTCAGCTCGACCTTTATGAGCGGTGGAATATTGAGCCGAACGACCAGAATATGCAGGAAGCGAATCATGAGGGGACGCAGATTGAACTGCGCTGGGCGGTGGCCGATTGGGGCCAGATACCGCTGAATCCGACCCTGTACGCCGAGTGGGTTGAACGAGGCGGCCCGCAGGAAAAGCCGAACGTGTACGAGCTGAAGTTGCTGCTGGGTGACCAGTTGGCGGAGAATCTGTACTACGCGACGAACCTGGTCCTGGAGCAGGAGACTTCGGGTGAACTGGAGCAGGAGTTCCAGTGGAGCCACGCGATCAGCCGGACGGTGATTGACCGCGTGCTGATGGCTGGGATTGAGATGAATCTGACCAGCACGACCGTACATGGTGGCCGGGGCGAGCATGAGAACGGTTTCATCATCGGTCCGAGCCTACAGCTCCGGCCGACGAACCGGACGTTTCTGGACGTCGTGGGCCTGTTCGGGACCAACAGCGAATCCCCGGACGCCCGGATGTTCATCATTTTCGGGTACCAGTTCGGGCTGCGAGCCGGGCCGAGCGTCCGGGCCCCGGCGTCGACAATCGGCAACTGATAGCTGCCTCGGAGGCTGGCTGAAGTCCACCGATGTTGCCGCTGGTTAACATCGATCCCCTCTTTAGGGAGAGAGTTGAGCCTTTTTGGGGCCTGAGGGAGGGAAAATTGATGCCCAAAGGTCGGGTTGGCCGACTATAATTCGAGCCTGGGTGGCATCCCAGGGGATAATCTGTTCAAAATTGGTCTTTACTAATTTTCGAAATAATGATTGATCCCTTGGGTCCCGTTACCTATGATAGCAGGAGTGCGATCAGCGAAGGGACGCGTCCGCTCGGGGTTTTTGGCCGGTTTTGAGGTGGCCCGTAAGAACTGCCGTTCCGGCGGCGACCCTGAGTTGAGAAGGCCTTTAGCAGTCCATCCGTTGGGAACTCCTGGAACGAACAGAGAGGATGGCGGCGAGGCGCTGGATGCACAGAGATCGAGTTCTTCGTGAGGTTTGCAGCTGAGTGTAGTCGGTCCACGGTGTGGAAGGAGCAGTCCTTATGCGGTGTCGAATTTTGTCTTTTGTCGTGGCGATGTGTTGCTTGACGGCTTCCGCCATGGCCAACAACGTGGTGGTCAGCCAGGGTTTGACGGGTGACACAGCCTTCTTCGGTGCGTTGCATACTGACAACGCCGACTTTGAAGATGAGTTCACCTTCACGGTCCCAGGCAACGTGATGGCCAACTTGAGCCTGATCACGATTGGTGGCGGGTTTCAGAACATTGATTTCTTGTCGGCTGAGCTGAACAGCGTGCCGTTGACGCTGACCCCGAACGGCTTTGTCGAACAGGCGTTTACGCCGACCGACCTGAATTTGACAGGTCCGCTGGTGTTGAAGGTGAAGGGGAAGAGTGGTTCGGCCAACGGCGTCTACGCTTCGTACTCCGGTACGTTGAACGTCAAGGCGGTGCCGGAACCTGCGATGGGCCTGATGGGCCTGATGGCTGCTGTGGGCAGCGGATTGGCTTGGCGTCGCCGACGCATCGGCTAATTGTCGTAGCCTGATCGAATTTTGCTTACGGGCCGCATCGATCGAGACACTTAGCAGACGGCGGTTGGCCGAACAGAGGCTGACCGCCGTTTTTTGTTGCGCAGCCGCTAAACTTGGCATGACCGATCGTTGACAGCCGCCGCCAGTGGCCGGATACTGGATCGTCATGATCCAGTACGGTCGACGTTGTCTGCGTTTGTTGCTGCCGGGACGCTCGGGCGCTCGACCCGTGGCCGGTCTGCTACTGGCCGTCTATCTGCTGCTCGTCTTCGGCTTGCCGTTCCCTTCTGCTGCTCGAACGGCCGATCGTCCGGACGCCCGTTATCCCTGCGAAGTGGGACGCTGTGGATGCCGTGACGCTCAGACGTGCTGGCGAAATTGCTGTTGCCACACACCCCTCCAGCGACTGGCCTGGGCGCGTAGGCACGGCGTGACTCCACCGGAATATCTCCACCAGCTCATCGCCGCCGGCCTGTCAGCCGATGCGGCCGGCAATCCAATCAACTCTCAACCGTCGACGTGCTGCAGTCGTCGATCGACGGATTCACCCGCGGCGACCGACGAGCATGTGAGGGGTCGGGCCAGCTGTTGTGCGGCCGCTGCCGAGCTGCCGTCGAGTCCATCGGCCGTGGTCGTGATCGGTGATGCGGCCCTGAAGTGCCGCGGATTGACGGTCCTGTTTGGTGTGTCGACGCCCATACTGCCTTTGGTCTGGCACGCCTTCGATCATTCTCTCTCTGCGCGTGAATGGGTCGGTCGGTCGCCTGCTTCAGGCGGACCGCGACGCTCAGATCTCCCTCAGGTGCCGCCACCTGAGTCTGTGAACGTGTGAGCGCCTGCTGGCGCCTCTGCAGTTCTGTTGGACTCCCGCTGCAGCGTTCGCGGCACGCAACGTGCCCGGGCGTGGACAACACCCATCGTGGCCAGCCATTGGCCGATCGTGCGATGTGCAATCGGGTTTGAGTCGACTTCTGCAGTGGGGTGGCTGGGCCGATCGGAACCGTTTGTTCTTTCGATGACACTTTACATTCACAGAGATATTTCACCATGAATTCTTTTCGTTTTGTTTCGTGCGTGGCGCTGGCGGCTGCGCTCAGTAGCGGCGCTTCGGCAGTGGCTCACGGTCCGCAGATGCAGATCACTCTGGACGGCGGCAAGATTACGACCCGCGAAGTGATTCCCGACGGACCGTATTCCGAGTCGCTGACGGCACCCAAGTCGGTCTACGTCATGCCGGCGCTCCCCTACAACGGCGCGTGGTATTCGCGGCCCAACAATGAGATCGATCCGATTACGCTCGCGCCGGCGTTCCCTTCGGGACCCGGGTTGGCGTACGGATATGACCTGGCCGACGGTGGCGAACAGCAGTTCGCGGTCGGGAGCGTGCTGTCAGTCACTCTGACTGCCGGCCTGAAGATCTGGAACGGCGGCGCGTTTGTCGATGCCGGAGCCACGGAACTCAAGGCATTTCGCGGTTCGAATCCGGACATTACCAGTCCGGCCGAGAACTTTGCCATCACCGGTAACGGCCCGACGTGGGACAGCCTGTCATTGCCGGCGATTGCCCTCAATTACGGGGATGAGGGGACCGAAATGCATAACTCGCTCCGTTATGTTCTCCTAGGCGACGGCAGCTCGCCGACGTCGGCCAGTCCCGATGGGGTCTACCTGCTGACGCTGCAGTTGTCGAGCACGCAGACCAACGTTACGGCGTCGGATCCCTATTTTTTCGTCCTGTCCAAGAACGCTTCGGCCGCAGATGTGGCCCTGGCGGTCGAGTCGTTGGGAGTCCCGGCGGATCGGATTCAGGTGGTTCCCGAACCGGCGCTGACTTCGGTGGTCCTGTTGGGCGGTCTGCTGGCTTTAGGCAGCCGGCGTGCTCGACGTGCGTAGTGCGAAGAGGATGGAGCAATGACGCGTCGCCGGCGTGCCTTTTCGCTGGTTGAACTGCTGGTCGTGATCGCGATCATCGCGGCTCTCGTGAGTCTGCTGCTGCCGGCCGTGCAATCCGCACGGGCGGCAGCACGCTCCACGACCTGCAAGAACAACATTCGTCAGATCGGTCTGGCCATGGTCCAGTACTGCGATCTGCACGATGGCGAGTTTCCGACGTACGCGCACAATATCAAAAACGCCTCCGAGTCGTGGCTGTGGCAACTGCAACCGTTTCTGGAAGAGGTCGACGAGATCCGGATTTGCCCGGAAGATCCCAAAGGTCCGGCTCGACTGGAAACCGAATCGACCAGCTACGTGATCAATGACTACATCGCCGCCAAGGTCAAAGGGGGCGTGCGAAACATGAACAAGCTCAAAGCGCTCTCGCGCACCATGACCGTGTTCGAAGGTTCCGATCAACGCTCGACCGAGTTTGCCAATGAGCATGTGCATGCGTCGGAATGGTTTTCGCCCTTGAACCAGAAAATGGGGACGGTCGAATGGCAGATTCAACGTGACATCCAACCCGACCGCCATCAAGGGTCCGCTCATTACCTCTATGCCGACGCTCACGTGGCCGTCTTGCCGGCGGCAGACATTTACCAGTGGGTGCGGGATGGGGTCGATTTTGCTCGGCCGCAGTGAGGCCCGGAGAATTATTTCGTGAAGATCGCACAGTTGCTGATATGGAATTCGATGTTGGTGATCGCCGCGTTCGTCGGCTCGCTGAGTCGTCGAGCGGAGGCACATGGCGTGCCGATCGTGGTCGACTCTGCCAACGATCAACTGATCGTCTCCAACGGAGTGATGGACCCGGGAAACTTTGGCCCGATGATCTTCCTCGATCCGACCGAGGACGCTCAGTTCGATCACGTCACACTTCCGAACTTCGGGCCGGTCGGATTGATCAATCTCCCCGGACTCGACTTGCGCACCCTCGAACCCGGGAGCGGTCTGTGGCTGGACTTTCAGCTGCGGCCGGTCTCCGGATCGGAAACTGGGGAAAAGCGGTTGCTGTGGTTTGCCGACGGCCTGACGGATGAAGTGAGTCTAGCGCCCAACGGTCAGACTATGGATGTGATCTCGGAGTTCGGCCAGGGCCGGCTGACTCAGATCGCGACGGCCGCTCCTGAGCCGCTGTTGATTACGGACGTGCAACCTGACGAGCTGGGCCAGCATGTCCACTTCCTGCGCTACCTGCTCGACGATGACCCGACCGCCGCTGCGGGAGCCTACGGCTTCTTCGCGCAGCTCACCTCGACCGCATACGACTCGTCGGACCCGTTCCTGGTGATTTTCAATAACGGGTTGGACGCCGAGCGGCTGGAGCAGGCGGCGTGGGCGATCAGCGCCGCGGCTCGTCCAGCTTGCGGCGATCTCGACATCGACGGCGATGTCGACTCGGGCGACCTGCTGGCGTTTCTCGAGCATTGGACCGGAGCCGACGCGGCCCGTGATCCGTCCATCGGCTGGTACGACGGCGACTGCGACCTGGATGGCGACGTCGACTCCAGCGACCTCGTCGGCTTTCTGTCGGCCTGGACCGGTGCCCGCCCCTCGGCCGCCGGCCGCCAGCTCGCCGCTACCGCTGACCAGATCGTCGCCGTCCCCGAGGGGACGTCGTTCGGTTGGGCTGCCCCGTTCGCTTGCGGCCTGTTCCGCCGCATAAGCGTTCGCCGACGACGACCAGCGTGAAGCCTGCAGCTGAGCAGCAGGTTACTCAGCGATCGTGGCGCCAGGCACCGCTTCGTAGGGATCGTCATGGGGCGGAGTCGTTGACCGGCCTTTGGTGCCGGGGAGAATTTCGAACCGCGGATCAAAGTCGATCATGGTGTCGGCCAGTTTCGCCAGGATCGTCACGTCGCCGACGACACGGGCGGTGCCCTCCTTAATCTGAGATTCCAGAGTCTTGACGCCAATCATCGTCTGCTCCAGATCGGCGCGGTTGATGGTCAGCGTCAGATCGGCCCGGTCGGCTTGGAAGCCTTGAATGCTGGTCAGGGTCGCGTTCTCGAGTTCGACCACGAACTTCTCGCCGTTGTCCGGCGTGATGAGGTTAATCGTGAACCGTAGTCCTTCGGCCTTGCGGCTATCCATCCGGATCGCCAGGAAGTTCAGGAACAGTTCGGTCGACATCGCTCGAATCACGTCCGGGCTGCTGGTGCTGGCCGTCGCCCCTTGCGGAATACCCGACCGCAGTTCGTACGCGCCGGCCAGAAAGCTGTTTCGCAGCCCCGGGTTTTCCTGCTGGTAGCCGATCTGTTCAAAGACATCGGCCAGCAGGTCCTTGGCTGCTTGATTGTCAGGTTCTGCCTGCACCAACTGATTGAGAATCTCCTGAGCGAGCAGGTATTTGCCTTCATCGTGCAGCTGACGTCCTCGCGCCAGGATCTTTTCGGCGCCCCCCATCATCTCGACGTACAATTCGGCCGATTCCCGCTGGGGTGCTGGAATCAGATGAGTTGGATTGCAGTCCCAGAAACCGAGGTAGCGCTGAATCACTCCGCGGCTGTTGTGTTCGGGCGACCCGTGATAGCCGCGGCAGTGCCAGTGGGCCTGGAGACTCTCCGGCAACCGGTACACGTTGTGAATCTCATTGATCGTCACTCCCTGATTGGCCAGATGCAGGACCTGGTTATTCATGTGAGCGTACAGATCACGCTGGGCCCTCAGCACTTCCTGGATCCGTTCGTTCCCCCAACGCGGCCAGTGATGGGAAGCGAACATGACCTCGGCCTCCAGCCCGAATCGATAGAGGGCTTCGGCGATGTACTTGGACCAGTTCAGCGGATCTCGGACGGGGGCGCCGCGGAGTGTGTAGATGTTGTGGAGCGAAGCGATGACGTTCTCCGCCATCCAGAGTGCTTTCATGTCGGGAATGTACGTATTCATTTCCCGAGGTGCTTCGGTGTTCGGCGTGTTCTGGAAGATCATCCGGACACCGTCGACTTCGAATTCTTCAATCGGCTCACTCACGAACCGGTTGGGTGCGATCAGTCCCGCAGCGCCAGCTGATACGCCCTGTCCAAGCCCCTGGCCGACATAGCCGTACGGGCTGGCTGGCAGCAGGAGGCCATATTGGTAAAACAGCCGCCGATTCATCGCGTTACCGGCGTAGACGTTCTCTGAAATTGTGTGGCTCATGAAGTCCACCGGAGCGATCAGCGGGATTTTGCCCGACCGCACATCGGCTTCGTCGATAATCCCGCGCACGCCACCCCAGTGGTCAGCGTGGGTGTGTGAATAGATCACGGCCGACACGGGGAGTCCGTCCCCGACATGCTCCTGGAACAACTTCCAGGCGGCGCGGACGACTTCGGCTGACACGAGCGGATCGATGACGATCCAGCCCGTCTTGCCTCGGACGAAGGAGATATCGGACAGATCAAAGCCGCGAACCTGGTAGATCCCCGGCATGACCTCATAGAGACCGTAATTGTTGTTCAGCACCGATTGCCGCACCAGCGACGGATGGATGCTGTCGAACTCATCCTGTTGTTCGAGAAACTGAAATCGCTCCATGTCCCAAGCGACATGCCCGGCGTCAGCGGGTATTTTGAGCTCCTTCATGGTGGCGATGAGCCCCCGCTTCTGCTCGTCAAAGTCGCGCCGATCCTGGAACGGCAGCGCCGATTTGGCTCGCCGCAAAACCTCGACGGTGTGTTTCGAAGGCGCTTTGCCCTTGGGATGGAAATGCCCCGCCGGAGGGGCGGCGGGCTGAGCCTGAGCCGGCTGGCCATCCACCATCAATTTTCCAGCCACGGCAAAGGCCGCACCGGCCACAGGAAGGGCCTGCATGAAATCCCGTCGAGTCGTCATCATTGCGCTCCGATATGCCGATATGGCTGTCACCAGCGGGATGTCCGCCAGGATGTGAGGTCAAAGCGGGTCAATTTAGCACGAATACAAATTGAACACTACGTAGCACGGCCTGGGCCCCGGTCTGGGTGGGCTAGACGGCGCGAACGAAAAAAGGACGAGACGCAGAGAGCACAGAGGCAGGCGAGACGCCCGCACCACAACGGAGAGAGCCCCGGTCTGAGTGAGCCACCGACTTGCCACCGCCCAGTTGCTCCGGCCGCCGGCCAGCTTGCCTGGCCGGAGCCCCGGTCTGAGTGAGCTAGAGACATGACGCTCGCGCATCGTCTACTGCGGACATTCGCGACAACGAGCGATTGTTGGTTCTCGCTTGGCAAAGCCTCTTTCGCCGACAGAGCAATGCACCCTAAGATGCTTCAATTCGCCTGACTGATACCGATGAAAGTCACCAGATGGAACCTGAATACGATCCAGAAATGTCGATAGTGGACATCGCCAGGCACTTGATAGTCGCCGAGCCAGAATTTGAGTGTGAATCATTAGCACGACCGGGCATCTACTTTCGCGCTTCGGCTCGGCATCAGCTGAGATCAGGGGCTTCGCATCGAGAATTGGCACACCTGCGGAGCTTCGTTTGCGATCCAACCGATGAATTGGTCGACTTCTATTCATTGATCGACGGAGGTGAGTTCTTCAGAGATAACAAGTCGGATCACTCGTTGATGTGGCTGTACCCGTTGAATGAATGGTCTCATCACACGGCTGAGTTAAAGCAGATCTATGCCGAGATGGGACATAAGTCCTATCCGAAGTGGTTTACGAACGGAGTTGCCATTGGAGAAGTGTCGCATTCTCTGAACGGCTTCGTCGTTGATCTGTCGGGAAATGGCGAAATTTACCTCACAGATCATGAGGGCAGCCAGCCAGAGCTGCCGATCGCAGATTCGCTTGGCCATCTTCTGCTGAACATGGCTTTTGACACGATCGAGTTTGCTCGTGTTGTCGGCGCCTATCCCCGACTTACCGATCCGGTGACGGGCGATCTCGGGTGTCCCGTAAGAATTGTCTAGAGTCGACGATCGATTCGTACCGTGGGATTGCGGAAGTCGCGATTTAAACGCTGCCAGTCCCTAGCTCACTCAGACCGGGGCTCCGGCCAGGCGAGCTGGCCGGCGGCCGGAGCAACTTGGTAGTGGTCAGTCTCTAGCCCACCCAGACCGGGCCGCCGTGCCAGGCGAGCTGGCCGGCGGCCGGAGCAACATGCGAGGCGTAGAGTCGTAAGCTCACTCAGTCCGCGGTGCGGGCTGGGCCGGTGAAGTGACTGCTGGTGCGTGAGTAGGGGCAGCGGCATGAGATGCGTTTGTCGAGGATGAACTCGATGTTGCGAATGAAGTCGCGTCGAAAGATGGATCGGCAACCGCAGCGTTATCAACCAGCTGGAACGATTGAGCGTTCGACATGATCGAATCCAGCTCCACGACAACTCCCGACCAGCCGTATCCGACCGAACCGTTGGCGCCCAGCGAGGCAACATCGGCTCGATCATGAGCGTTCCTTCCCTGCCGACGACCCTGGCTTCGTTGAGTGCCGACGTCGACGCCGATCGCGACCAGGCCGCCCCACTGATCGTGCTCAGGGCTCGGCACAAACGCTGCATCAGCCAGCTCGGCTCGGTCACTGGACTCCACTGCAGTCTGTTCACCTGAGCCCTTGAGCTCAGGAACAGCGTCCCACGAGCGTTCGGCGGAGTCTTCGTCAGTAACGAAACCATCTCGAGCATCGCGACCATCCTTGGCCGGATCGATTGGCAGTTCCAGGTCGCCGATCATCCGCCGGGTGTGCGATTCCGATGCGGCTCCCTGCGGCTCGGCATCCCGTGACTCAGTTTGCTGAGCCTCGATGGGGTCCGAGAAGGGGAGTTCGATCAGGCCCAGGTAACTGACGTCAGGACGGTCGGTCGCACTTGAGTCACTGCCGGCACTTAGTGTGTCCCCCGCCATCCCCTCAGCTCCAGCGACCCCATTTTTTTTCCGCCAAGGCCTGCCGAAATCGGGTGTGGTGGACCAAGCGACGACACCGCCAAACTGATTTGACACCGTGGATCGAGCCGTGGTGGTAGCAACGTCGGACGTCGCCGAACTGGCGTCGCTCGGTCCATCGGTGAGCGGGACGTCGTGCGTACCTGACAACCAGCTCACACCACTGGCCGCTCCGGAGAGCCAATCGAAATGCCCCGCCGCACGACTAGCAGCCGGGTTGCTCGAATGGTTCCCATTGGTGCCGGCTGATGATACAAACGACACCGGGCGTACGACGATCTGAATCGAGCTGACTGGCGCGGAAGTCCGTTGATTGCTGCTGGAACCAGAGGTCAGCAGGCTGGTGCTGGATCGATTCTGTACCGGACGTGATGTCTGGGTTGCCGGTGGCGTCGAGTTCCTCGCCGACTGCACCAGATTGCTGGTCGTCGGCGCTGTGCTGCTGACCGTGGTGATCGGGACGGCGATCAGGCTGATCTGCTGCGGTGCGGGCTTCGTGACGAAAGTTGCTCCGCTGGCTGGCCGGACGCTGACCAGTGCGTTGACGGGGACGATGATCAGCGAGTTGGAGCGCTGGGCTGGAGCGACGGACGAGCGATATTGATCGAACGTCTGGCGATCGTATCCCTGGGTCGATACGGATCGGTTGGCCGTTGAACGATCGCTATCGTGATTGCGGATGCCGAGGTTGGGCATAACCGCACGACCGACAAAGGTGTCGGCATCACCGCTGTGAGACCCAGCGGTAAACTTGTTGTCGAAGCTTGAGGAGCGGTCAGCCTCGCGACTGGCCAATCGGTCGGCGTGTTCGGCCCGCGGTCCACTCCATTCACCCCACAGGACGGCCATGAGCGCCCGGGTCTCGAGCGGTTCGACGACCAGTCGGCGCGGCTCGGGGGAGCCGGACCGCGTATCACGAGCTTGCGGAACTCGTCGGGATGTCATGGATTGGTCCTTGCGTCGACTGGCCGACGTCCTGCGATAGCAGCTCAAGAATCTCCGGGTAGTCGGCGAACGTGGTCCGCAGCCTTTCGACCGCAGGGGTATTCGCCAGAGACTTGCCGGTATTCCTGACCTGCTTCAACGTGACGGCAATCTGTTGAACGATTGATGAGCGTAATGATTGGTTGTCGGCCGCGGCCAGGATCCAGGCCGATCGCAGTTCGTCGGCGACGGCGACCAGTTGATCCGAATCATCGGGCCACAGTTCGCGGCGCCGGACGGTCTGTTGGACGGCCTCTTCCAGTCGCCCAACGTGCCGCAACGCCTCACTGCTGTTATACAGGGTCCGGCTGAGAAAATCACGGTGCTCAGCCACATCCGGCGCACCCCTGAATGCTAGCTCTGTCTGGCGGATGCCCCGCCCGTAGTACTGAGTGGCCCGTTCCCAGTCTCCCAGCTGTTTGTAGATGCTGGCCAGATTGTTGTAGACCCCTCCGAGCCGGCTGTGGTCGGCTTCGGTCGGAGCTTGACGCAACAGGGCGACCTGCAGATCCATCGCCTTGCGAAACGCTTCTTCGGCGCGATCCCACGCTTGTTGCCTGTGGTAGACCAGCCCCAGGTTGTTCCAGGTAGCCGCCAGATCCCGTCGAGCGTTCAGGACCAGCGGGGCCCGCGCCGTGAGCTGCGTTTGGATTTCGATGGCCGACTGATAGTTCTCCAGTGCGGTCGACAAGTCACCCGCTGAGGCTGCCAGGGTGGCGAGGTTATTGTAGGACCCGGCCAGATCGGTCAGCACTTCCGTATTGTCCGGTTGTTGCCGTAGGAGTTGCTGGCGGATCTTGAGCGATTCCTCGGCATGCGCCCGCGATTGCTCGGGCCGCGATTGCTCTGGCCGGGATTGCTGGAAGAGCACACTGAGGTTGTTCAGCGTGGTGGCTTGAGTCCGCAGCGAGTCGAAATCGTCCAAGCCGAGCTGATTGTCGGTGGTGGGCGCGGTTGGGGACCCTGCGGAGGTTGTGGTCGAGCGAAGCCGTTCGAGGGCCGATTGGTAGGCCGTTTCGGCATCGTCGTCACGGCCCAGCGACGCTTGCAGCATGCCCAGATTGTTCCAGGTCCGCGCCAGTTCCACGCGATACGGCGTACTCCCGGGCCACGCGTCGCACAAGGGCGACTGAACGGCCAGTGCCGTCTGGTAGGTGCGCAGAGCGTCTTCGGACCGATTGAGCTGTTGGAAGACGGACGCCTGCTGGTTAAGGCAGCGAGCCAGCTGTACCGAGTGTTCCGGCCGCTGAGGCTGCTCGAGCTGCAGTTCGCGCCACAGCTGTTCGCTGGCGTTCAGCGACTTGGCTGCCGACTCCAAGTCTCCCAGCTCCGATTCCAGTTTCCCGATCTTTCCGTAAGCCAGAGCGACGTCGAATTTGAGTTGCGGTGAGTCAGTTGATTGGGCCAGTAGACGTCGATGGTAGTCCAGCACGTCGCGCAAAATGGCTTGCCGTACCTGATGGGTGGCCGGGGTATTGCCCAGCAATTCGGCCGCTCGCAACCCGAAGTGTTCGATCGCACTGCGCGCCTCTTCCAGATACGCCGCTGACTGACGCAGCGCGCGTTGTTGCAGCTGATTTTGGCGGGCTCCCCAGAGCACCAGGCTGGTCGAAATCAACGAATGGGCAGCCAAACCGGCTACGCCGGCCGCCACCAGCCACCGGTTCCGCTCACACCATCGCCGTACCCGATGCCAGAAGGGAAACGGGCGAGCCAATGGTGACCGGCCCGCCAGAAATCGCTGCAGATCGTCGGCCAATTCCTCCGCCGATCCGTACCGATCCTCCGGATTGACCGCCATGGCCTTCAGCACCACGTATTCCAGCTCGCGCGGAACCCACGGCGCGATGTTGCGAAGTCGGCAGTAGGAACCCGTTTCGATCCGGTGCATCACCACCGGCTGACTCGCCTCATCAAAAGGGGCCTTCAGCGACAGCAGTTCGTACAGCGTCACACCGAGCGAATAGACGTCCGTGCGTCCGTCGACCAGTCGAGTTGACCCGCGCGTCTGCTCGGGACTCATGTATTGCAATGTCCCGATCAGCTCGCCTGGCTTCGTCAAATGAGCCGGTGTCTGACCAACTGCCAGACCGAAATCGGTGACCCACGCCTTGCCATACTGGCTGAGCAACAAATTCGAAGGCTTGATGTCGCGATGGACGATCCCGCATTCGTGGGCCGCTTGAAGAGCTTGAGCCACCTGCAGTCCTACCGCGGCACACCGGCGGACATACTCTGACGACTGTTGACGGAACAGGACGGCCCACGCCCCCATCAACTCGGCATGCTCCCGCTTGTCGTCGTCGCCGGCACTCGACACTGTTCGATCCGGCTGCATTAAATCCGACTGCATTAGCTCCGGCAGTGACAGTTCCGGCTGGGTCAGATCCGACTGGGGCAGATCCGAGGGATCGCCGGTGCGAGTGAGTGGCACCTCAGCGGGGCGAGCGACGGTGGCAGGTGGCAAGATGGTGTCGCGCAGAAAGTCGATCAGCTGACGGACGGTCACGCCGTCGATGAACTGCATCGCGTAAAAATAAATCCCGCGATCGGAACCGACTTCGTAGACCGGGACGATGTGGTCGTGGTGGAGCTGACCGGCCGAGCGTGCTTCGTGTTCAAACCGGACGATCTGCTTGCGGTCGAGCGTGGCGGCAAACGGGAGGACCTTCAGTGCGACGCGTCGGTTGAGCGACTTCTGCCGCGCCTCGTAGACAATGCCCATGCCGCCGCGAGCCACCGGACGAATCAGCTCGTAGTCGCCCAAGCACCGGACCGCCAGGGAATCGGCATCGCCCGAATCGTCCTGATCCAGTTGAGCATTGTCGGTCGAGCCCGCTGTGCAGGTGTCGACCGACGCGTCATTGAGCGCGAACTTCGGCCGCAGGGCAGGGCGGCTCGAATCCGAGTTCCTCAGACCGGCGGCTCCGTGCTGCAGCAGCTGCAGACCTTCGATGTACTCCAACAGAATCGGAGCCCATTCGGGATAGTCGGCCTGCAGTTCGGTCGGGTCGATCCGTTCGCCCCGCTCAATCCGTTCGAGATAGCCGTCCAGCAGATTCGCGATGTGCTGCTCCACTTCGGGCGACAGATCGCTCGAAGTGATGGTCGGCGGCTGGGAGCGGCCTTCATGAGTCATCGCTGCGACTCTCGTATGCCTGCCGGAGACTCTTGATGGCCCGCATCCATAACATCTTGGTGGCGGCCACCGATCGATCCATCAGCTCGGCAACTTCTTTGAATTTCAATCCCTGCAAATTGCGCAAGATGAGAACTTCACGTTGAGCCGGGGGGAGCGATTCGAGCAGATCGGCCAGAATCACCGACTGTTCGCGCCGTTCCGCACCCGCGCTGGGGGATTCGTCCCGTCCGGCGAAGACCTGGGCCAGCTGAGCGGTCGAACGTTCCATCGACGTCCGCAGTTGCTGGAAGGAAACATCGCGTCGGACGTCGCGTTTTCCCGCCAAGACATGTAATTCTATCGTCCGGCCCAGATTATTGACCAGAATCTGGCGCAGCCATGCCAGAAATTCGGCTTCCGATCGCCCCCGGAACTCACCAATGTCCCGAGCGGCCTCCATCATGGTCTCCTGCACCACGTCCGAGGGGCTCAGCCGAGCCCGCAGCTTCCGGTCGAGCTGACTGTCGGCCAGCAAACCGAGATAGTTCCGATACGCCTCCAGCAGCTCCCCCAGCCGGCTGCAGTCGCCGTGCTGGATCAGCTGCAGCAGCCGAGCTGGGTTCGGGTAAGAACGGGAATCGGAGGTAATTGCCATAGCCGATCCGATCGGTAATTCAGACTAGACCAACTGCCGTACCGTACTCTAAACGTACGGCCGGCAGTTGATTCGACAAGTATTTGGTCGCCAATTCCTGGCCCGGTGTCCGTTCCCTCGCCATTAACGCCGACCGAAGTGGCGAGCCATGGCCTGTCGCAGGTTGCCCCAGGCCGACGTGGAGGCCGTACCGGACGAGCTGGTCAGACTCGACGACTGCAACGCCTGCAGGGCCGAAGTCGTCGTGCCCGTGGTTGTGCCCGTCGTCGTGCCATCGGTCGTGCCCGTGGTGGTCCCCGTGTCCGAGCCGTGCTGGCAGCCGCCGGTGCCGCCTGTGCTGGACGACTGGCCGGTGCTGCCGCTCGAGCCGCTGTCGGTCTGGCCTGCTGGACCAAAGCCCATACCCATACCATGATGGCCACGGGGTCCGCCGCCCATCGGCAGGCTGGAGACGCCCGTTTCGATCGACGTGTCTCCGCCGACTGTCCCGTCGGCCACATCGATCTTGTCAGATTCGGTTCCGGTTCGCACGACCAGGTTGCCAGCTGTGTTGCCGTCGTGGGTCAACGAGTTGGTGCCTGTGCCGAGCGACGCGAAGAAGTCATCGCCGATGGAACCAGTTTCAGCCAGCGACACGGTGTCGTCGCCGTTGCCCGTTTTCAGGCGGACAGAACCGTCGATCGTACCGGCCATCGACATCGAGTTGGCTCCACCGCCGAGCGTGGCCATCACGTTGCCGGCAATTTCACTCCCTTCGGCCAGCGTAACTGAATCGTCGCCATTGCCACCTTGCACCCGCATTGATCCGGCGGCACCGGCGACGTTCAGGTCGTTGGTCCCTCCACCCATCCGCACGTCCAGCAGGCCCGTGATGTCCGAATTGATGTCGACCGAGTCGCCGCCGTTTCCTCCGCGGTAACTGACTCCGCCGGAGACCGATCCGCCGGTCAGGGTGAACGAATTGGTACCCTGGCCGAGGTTGACGAAGACGCTGTCGACCGCCTGTTCGCCGAGGTTAATCGACACTTCGTCGTTGGCACCGTCGCCGGTCCCTGCCAACGCGACCCGGATGCCGCCCGTCACTCCAGTGACGGTCCCAATCGCCACGCCGTTGTCGGTGACCGAGTAGGAGTCGCTGGACACGGCAGCGATTTCAACCGCACCGTCGGCGTCTCCCTTCACGACCAGGTCGCCCCCCGCGGACAACGCTGCGCTGACCGACAAGCATCGACGTGCCTCACACACTTCCCATCCCGTCCCCAGCCTGGCTCGTTTCTTCATCTTTGCCATCTCCTGTTCCACGTTGTGAATGCTCGAGAATCTTGACTCCCGAGGGCCGACCCCCCTAGGTCGGCAAGCGGCCGGCCTGTCCTGCCCCGTCGGGTCGACGGTTAGCAGGAGCCGGCCGCATGTTTTGCATCGGCCGCCAAGGGTTCTGGCCGGTTCGGCGACCGAAGGTAACGCCAGCTGGACACTGGATCGCCAGATCGGCGTTTCCAGTTGCCAGGGGCTGGAGGTTCTGCCAGCGGCAGGGCACAATGAGGATGTGGATCGCAGGCGGGCGCTGAGCGGCATTGACCAAGGCGGTCAGAGGGCGTCTGAAACGCGGGCGAAAAGGATCATTATGGTGTTTCAGTTCATGCGGCGCTGGTCGGCACGGCGGCCGGGCAAACTAGCGGCGACGCGGCGTTCCAGGCGACGCGGGGGATGGACCGATTCGATCGAGCAGCTGGAAGCTCGCCGAGTGATGGCGGTCACCATTGCCATCGACTATTCGTATGACACCAACAACTTCTTCGACACGCAAGCCAAACGGGACCTGTTGCAGCAGGCAGCCGACTCGATTGGGCAATATCTGAACGACAGCCTCTCGGCGATCGTGCCCGGCAACAAGCCGGGAGCCGGCTCGTGGTCCGCGTTGTTCACGGCGCCGGGAACCGGGCTGAACGTCTCGGAATCCGATTTGACGATTCCGGCGAACACGATCCTGGTTTACGCCGGCGGGCGCGATCTGGGCGGATCGGGTGGCGGCTTTGTGCTCGGCCAAGGTGGCCCCGGCGGCTGGAATGCGTCCGGCAACAAAGGATGGTTCGACACGGTGGAGGCGCGGGGCCAGAGTGGAGCGTTGGCCAACCCGGCCACGGACTTCGGGCCCTGGGGTGGTTCGATCGTCTTCACAACCAACTCATCCGTCAAATGGCATTACGGCTCGACGACGGCCGGATTGGATAGCAACGAAGCCGATTTTCTGACCGTCGCCACTCACGAACTGTGCCATCTGCTGGGATTTGGCATCTCCGACTCGTGGGACCGTTACGTGAATACCACGACGGACAAGTTTTCCGGACCGGCGTCGGTAGCCGAATACGACGGTGATGGCGATGTTCCCTTGTCCCCTGAAGATGGACATTGGGCCAACGGCGTGACCGAGGGCGGCAAAGCGACGCTGATGGATCCCTCCATTTTCTACGGCGAGCGATCCGTGCTGACCAAGCTCGACCTGGCCGGTCTCGACGATCTTGGCTGGACGGTGACCTATCCGGTGGTCAATGGTCCTCCCACCAGTATCGCACTCAGCAATGCGGAGATCGTCGAGAACTCACCGGCCAATACTCAGGTCGGGACGCTCACCACTACCGATCCGGATACGGGCGATACATTCACGTATTCGTTGGTCAGCGGAACCGGAAGCACGGACAACGGCAGCTTTCAGCTGGTGGGGAATCAATTGGAGGCGGTCAGCGGTTTCGATTTTGAAGCCAAGAGCAGCTACTTTGTGCGAGTCCGCAGCACGGACGCTGGTGGTTTGTCGGTGGAGAAGGTATTCGCCATCTTGGTGACCGATCAGGACGAGCCCCCGACGGGGATTCAGTTGAGCACTGCGACGGTGTCCGAAAACGCAGGGCTCGCCGCTACGGTCGGGACGTTGTCGCTCATCGATCCCGATGGCGGCGACAATCCGGCTTTCACCTACTCGTTGGTCGAAGGAACCGGAGCCGACGACAACGCGAGCTTCACGATTGTCGGTGATCAGCTCCAGACTTCGGCCGACTTCGATTTCGAATCCAAGAACGGCTATTCCGTACGAGTTCTCGGCACGGACGGCGCCAATCTCTCGTTCGAGCAGGTCTTTGCCGTGTCAGTGACGGATGTGAATGAGGCGCCGACGCTGATCGCCTTGAACAACGCCAGTGTGCCCGAGAACGGTCCGCTCGGAGCGGTGGTCGGTACGCTCTCGACGGTCGACCCCGACGCCGGCAATAGCTTTACGTATTCGCTGGTCAGCGGCACGGGGAGCGAAGACAACGGCAGCTTTCAGATCGCCGGCGATCAGCTGCAGGCGGCGGTGAGCTTTGACTTTGAGGCCCGCAGCGGCTATTCAGTGCGGGTGCGCAGCACCGACGCGGGCGGGTTGTCGACCGAGCAGGTCTTTGCCGTGTCAGTGACCGACGTGAATGAGGCACCGACGCTGGTCGCGTTGAGCAATTCCAGTGTGGCCGAAAACGGACCGGTTGGCGCGGTGGTCGGTACGCTCAGTTCGGTCGACCCTGACGCCGGCAGTAGCTTTACGTACTCCCTGGTCAGCGGCACGGCGAGTGAAGACAACGGCAGCTTTCAGATTGTCGGCGACCAGCTGCAGGCGGCGGCGAGTTTTGACTTTGAGACGCGCAGCAGCTATTCGGTGCGTGTGCGCAGTACGGACGCGGGCGGGTTGTCGACGGAGCAGATCTTTGCCGTGTCGGTGACCGACGTGTTGGAAGTTGTCGAAAACACACCCGACTATGACGGTGACGGCGACGTTGATTCGGCCGACCTGGTCGGTTTCCTGGCCGATTGGACTGGCGCACTGGAGCCCGGAACGGGTGGCATGGAGAGTTCACCCGGCGATCTCGACGACGACGGAGATGTCGACTCGAGTGATCTGGCGGCATTTCTGGAAATGTGGACCGGGAGTCTGGGGGCCGGACTTGCGCCGACGGGCATGGTTTCCACAGCGGTTCCCCCGTCGAATCATGCGGTCGATCTTTTGTTTGCCGATCTCGCGTAATCCAGATCGTCGCGCTCTCTCGGGCGCCGTGGACTGCCCGGCCACCAACCAACTGGTCTCCTGCCCTACAAGCGGCCGTGTTTCCGTCAACTCTGGGCCAAATCGTGGGCCGAAGTCTCCCCTTCGCGGACTGTGATGGGTGCTGAAAGGTCCGGGCCGCTTGATTCTGACCGGCAGACCGGCTAGCAAGGTGATCGTTGAGGGTCTGGGGAGGTTAAGGGAAGAATTGTTCAATTGCGGTTTAGGAATTGACGCGAGGAATCACACGATGAAGATGTTGCGAGGATGGTTGGTGCTGACGGCGGCAGTCGCCGGTCTGATGATGGTGGGCACTGCGGCGAATTCGGCTGAGCCTGAGGCGGGGCCGTGGCAAGTGTTGTTCGACGGCACGTCGCTGAAGGGTTGGCACGTGAGTGCTGAGACGGGGCATTCGGGTGCCAGCCAGCACAAGAGTGGCGGGAAGTGGGTGATTGAAGACGGAGCGATAGTCGGTTCGCAGGACATTCCGGGGAACGGCGGCATCATCATCACGGACGAGAAGTTTGGCGATTTTGAAGTGGCCGTGGAGATGAAGAATGATTTCGGCCCCGACAGCGGGTTGTTCTTGCGCAGCACGGAAGATGGCAAGGCGTGGCAAGCCATGATCGACTACCATGCCGGTGGCAATCTGATGGGGATTTACGGCGAAGGTCTGGGTGGTCGGCCTCACGTGCGGAACTACAACTTCAAGGAACTGGTGACGGAGATCGATCCGACGCCGACTGGCGACCCACCCACACCGCTCCCCGTCCTGGCCGACGCTTGGCCTCATTTCTGGCGGCACGGTCAGTGGAACGAGCTGCGAGCTCGAATCGTGGGCAATCCGCCCCACATCACGACCTGGATCAACGGTGTGAAGATCATGGAGTGGCAGGAAAAGGAAGTCCGGCACCCGGCCACCGGCGGTATTGCTCTGCAGGTGCATGGCGGCGGCGACCACACGAAGGAGTTCGTGCGGTACCGAAACGTGCGGGTGCGCAAGATCACTGCCGAAACCAAGTAGGACTTGGCGCGTGGCATCAGGAACGGTCGACCACAGCGCCAGAGAAGTCGGTTGGGAGACGCTGGCTCCAGACGAAGGAGGCGATGATGGACGACTCACGGACGACTCGAGTTGAGCTGCCGGTGACGATTCAGCGACAGCCGGATTACACCACGTGCGGGCCGACGAGCCTGCACGCGGTGTATTCATATTTTGGCGATTCCATCACCTTGCCTGAGGTAATCGAGCAGATTACGAAGCTGCAGGGAGGTGGTACGTTGGGGGTCCACCTGGCCGTGCACGCTTTGCAGCGCGGGTACCAGGCCGACATGTGGGCCTGCAACGTGGCTCACATGGATCCCACGTGGTTTCAGACGCCGACCGACATCGTATCGAAACTGCGAGCTCGGCTGGAAGCCAAAGGGATGCTTGCCAATCCGAGATTTGCTGGCGGGTTGGCTGCCATTGAGCAATTCTTTGCACTCGGCGGAAAAGTGCATTGGCGAGATCTGTCCCCGGACGCAATTCATTCGGTGCTGGCACGTGGGGTTCCCATTCTGGCTGGAGTCAACGGCACCTACCTGTACCAGTGCTCGAGGGAAACAGCTGATGGTGCCGACGATGTGGCCGGGGATGCGTTTGGCCATTTCGTTGTCGTCTGCGGGTTCGATCCGGTGGATGAAACGGTCAGCATTGCCGATCCGTTGCTCGATAACCCGCTGTTCGGCTCCAAGTACTATCATGTCACAGCATATCGATTCATCGGCGCGCTGTTCCTGGGTGCCGCATCGGACGACGCCAATCTGCTGATGATTCAGCCCAAGGACGGGGCGAGCGGGCCCAAATCTTCAGGAGTGACATAAGATGGCACGTGCGGCGCAATCGTCTCGTCGCCCCAATCAGTTGCTACTGACCTGTGAGCACGCCGGGAATCGGATTCCGCGCGAGTATGCTGAACTGTTCCGCGGAGCGTCCGACGTGCTGGCCTCACATCGGGGCTGGGATCCCGGAGCGATGGATGTGGCGAAGTTCTTGGGGCGCCGCTTTCAGCTCAAGGTACCCGCAGTCTTCTGGAGTCGGCTGCTGGTGGAATCGAACCGGTCGCCCACGAATCCCCGCATCTGGTCGAAATACACTTCGGGTCTGTCGGTCGACGAGCGGCAGCGGATTCTGGCCCGATACTGGCAGCCACATCGTGACCAGGTCGAAACCTGTGTGCGCGACGTGCTGCGAAAGGGAGGCCGCGTGGTCCATATCGCGGTGCACAGCTTCACCGATCAACTGGACGACGAAATTCGCAACGCTGATGTGGGATTGCTGTATGATCCGGCGCGGCGTGGAGAGCGTGAAATCTGCCGGCGCTGGGAGCTTTTGCTGCGGGAATCGGCACCGTGGCTGCGAGTGCGGCGAAATTACCCGTACCGGGGCTCTGCTGATGGCTTGTCGACTTGGCTGAGGCGTAAGTTTCCAGATTCGCAGTACGTCGGTATCGAGCTGGAACTAAGGCAGGGGTTGCTGGCCAGCCAGGAATGCTCGAAAACCAAAGCTGCTCTGGCCGAGAGTCTTGGTCGATTGTTCAGTTAGCCTGGATCGTGATCACCGGAAGACTTTCCTTGGGGCCGGTGTCGGCCAGGGCCAGCAGCACCAGGAGATAAGCCATAGTTCTCTTCGAGGCAAAGTCACGCTTGTCAATCCAAAACCATCTACCCTCATAATAGACCGATGCGTAGGCGTTCTCTGGCCGATCGCAACTGCTCAACACTCGCAGCGGCGGCGTCTTGTAAGTTGCTAGCGATTGCCCCGGCCAGTTTTTCTTCCGATCAGACGTCGGACCGGTCGCTGCACCATGGACTGCAACTGACGGATTCTCAGCGTGGTGCCAATGCAGCATTCGGCGACTTAATTGTCTGCCAAGAGTTGCATCGTGTGCCGCGCGATCATCAATTCTTCATTGGTCGGGATGACGTAGATCCCCACGCGGCTCCCGTTGCGGCTGATCTGAGTCTTCTTGGAGGCGTTCGCGGCTTCATCGAGTTCCAGGCCGAGCCAGCTGGCAGCCTGGCAGATGCGTTGCCGCAGCGAGACGGCGTTCTCGCCGATGCCGCCGGTGAAGACTACGGCGTCCAGTCCTTCGAGGGCCGCAGTCAACGAGCCGAGTTCCCGGCCGACGCGGTAGACGAACAGATCCAGCGCCTCGGCGGCGCGTGGGTCGGGGCTCGTCAGTAAGACCCGCACATCGCTGGAGATGCCTGAGACTCCCAGCAATCCCGACTGACGGTAGACCAGATCCTCCAGTGCCTGCAGATCCATACCGTGCTGATCGATCAGGTACAGCAGCACGCCGGGGTCGATTGATCCACACCGCGTCCCCATCGGGATTCCGTCGAGACTGCTGAACCCCATCGTTGTCGCGACACTTTGGCACTGCTTCATCGCGCACATGCTGGCTCCGTTGCCCAGGTGAGCCACGATGGTGCGACCTTCAGCCGCGCGAGGACTGACTGTCGGCAGCGTGGCGGCGATGTATTCGTAAGAGATGCCATGAAAGCCGTAGCGGCAGACCCCTTCGTCGGCATAGCGGCGGGGGATCGCCACCATTTGCGCCACGGGAGGCTGAGTCCGGTGGAACGACGTATCGAAGCAGGCGATCTGCGGCAGTTCCGGGGCTCGTTGCTTCACGGCCCGAATCGCTGCCAGATTATGCGGCTGGTGAAGCGGTACCAGCGGGACGAGTCGGTCGAGGTAGGCGAGGACCTGATCGTCGATGCGTACGGGGCGCGTGTAATCGAGCCCACCGTGGACGACTCGATGCCCGGCGGCCACGATTCGATTTCCGTTCAGCGTGTGCTGACGTCCCCAGTCGAGCAGGAAATCGACCGCCTGTTCGTGCGTGAGGCTGACGCCGGGCCCCCAATCTCGCTCTCCCACAGTCTCGCCAGATGCGTTGATTGCCGAGAAACGAGGTCGGGTGGACAGCCCTTCGATCTGACCTCGAATCAGGGACAGCGGCTGAGCGGCTGCGGTGAACAGCGAGAACTTGAGGCTGGAGGAGCCGGCGTTCAGCACCAGGACGACGTCAGCCATGGTCATTACCTCGTCCGTCACGTCACGGGATACTGGCCCGTCGATTGGGCGTGGGCCACGAGTGCCATCACGGCTGTCGACGCCAGCCGAGTCCGGACGGAATCGGAGCGGCTGGTCAATACGATGGGAACTCGGGCGCCGAGCACGATACCAGCGCCTTCGGCCCCCGCCAGGTAAAACAGTTGCTTGGCCAGCATGTTACCTGCTTCCAGGTCGGGTACCAGCAGGATATCAGCCTGACCGGCCACTGGCGACTCAATCTTCTTGGTTCTGGCCGCAGCGACGCTGATGGCGTTGTCAAAGGCGAGTGGCCCGTCCAGGATACCTCCTGTTATCTGTCCCCGATCAGCCATCTTGCACAGAGCGGCTGCCTCCAACGTCGACTCAATCTCCGGATTGACCGTTTCCACGGCGGAGAGAATGGCGACCTTCGGTGTCGTGACCCCCAGAATCCGCGCCAAATCGATCGCGTTCTGCACAATATCGACTTTTTCCTTCAGCTTCGGGTAGATGTTCACGGCCACGTCGGTGATCAACAACATTCTCGGGTAAGTGGGGACGTCCATCACAAATACGTGGCTGATCCGGCGCGAAGTGCGCAGCCCCGTGGCGGACGGTACCACGGCGCTCAACAGTTCGTCAGTGTGCAGGCTCCCTTTCATCAGTGCGTCGACGCCACCTTCGCGGGCCATCGCCACAGCTCGCGCGGCCGCCGCGCGACCGTCAGCCGCCGGTTCCAGCCGATAGCCGACGAGTTCGATCCCTTCGGACTGTGCGACTGCGCGGATCTGGTCTTCCGGGCCAACCAAAATCGGATCGATCAGCTTCCGACGAGCGGCCTCGATCGGGCCCAGCAGCGAAGCGCGGTCGCACGGGTAGACCACAGCGCAGCGGACGGGAGCGAGCGGCTCACAGGCGTCAAACAAGGGACGAAATGCGTCACCGCGGCGCAGGATGAGCTCCGGGGGAACAACATCCGTATAGGCCAGCCGACGGGTGGGTGCCCGAACCGTGACAATACCGTGAATGAGTTCCTCGCCGGTCTGATTGACACATCGACAATCAAACTCAATTTCATGCTCGGCCGATCGTTTGTTCCGAGCCGTCACCGAAGCGGTGAGCGTATCGCCCAGCGAGATGCGTCCCGCGTAGCTGAGGTGGCTGTGCCGGATCGTCATCCCCGGACCGGGCAACTGTGTCCCCAGGACTCCGGCCACAAAGGCGACTGCCGCGGCCGCTTCAATTGTGTGCTTGTCACGCGCGTCGCCACCGACATGAAACGGGTCGACATCCCCCGATACCAGGGCCAGCAGGTCGATATCGCCCTGGCTGAGCGTGCGGGTCGACGAAGCTGAGCGTCCGATCTCGATTTCATCGAAGACCACGTTGGTCATCGGTTTCCCGTCGGTCATGGCACACCCCTTTCAAACCGTGACAGTCAGTTCGCTCGCGGCCAAGTCTGGAGCCGATCCCTCGCGGAGATGCTCGGCGGCGGTCAGCAAGGTCCGAATTCGATCGGCCCATTCGAGCTGACCGTCGGTCAGCTCGGTCGCCTTAGTCGCCGCATCGAGGGCCCCAATGGCGCGGACCCGGTCGTCGGACTGTGCCAGTAACCGCGGGAGCGACTCAAGACCTCGCTCCGGTTCCAGTTCGGCGATCACGGACGCGACTGCCTTGAGCTGGCGCACGATATCGGGCGGCAGGTCGCGCAGTTGCCGATCTGCCTGTATCGATTGGTCAATCAGTTCCAGCTTGGCCGGCGTGATCGGACCGGCTGCGTGTCCAATCAGGGCTCCCATCAGGGCGAGTGCCTCCGGGTAGCCACCGACGCCGATCCTGGCCAGAGCTGCTCTAATTTGCGGAACGTCGTCGAGCGCTCGATGCGAGGGGATTTCTCCCCGTGATTCGGAATCGGTGGATTGAAGGACCGCCCAGGGACCGTAGATCCTGAAGAAATTCGCTTCCATAGTCGCATCTCGCAGGTCACGGATAAGATCAAGGCTGGCAGCGATCAGTTGGGAACCGGCTCGCTCGCAGCAGCGAAATGGATTGTCGATCGGCGCCGAGTGGCGATCGGACCGGACCGACGCCGCCACTGCGGGAACCCACCAGACCCAGGGATTGAGGTCGCTGACCGACCATCGCTGCGACCTGAGCGGGTGGAATATCCGGCCCAGCTCGGCCGTCGGCTCGTTGGCCCATAGTCGCACCCAAGGTCGCGCAAGCAGCACGTAGCTCTTTTCGAGCCACGTGGAAACGTCTGCGACGACCGCAAACGCCTGCTCGTCTTTCCGCTCCAGGCGGTTGAGACGCCGCAGATCCTCCAGTCGTCGCGGTTCGATCGACACGGCGTAGACCGGCCGACCTTCCGCATCGGTCGACTCGTCGATCTCCATCACGTACAGTCCGGGTCGGAGTGATTCGATGTGCTTCAGGACCTCCACAATTTGCGCATGTTCTTTGCGAGCCACGCGTCCCGAAGCAAAAATTCCCAGGTGCCCGACATCGGCGTGCAGCAGTCCGACGATCACCTGCCCGTTCGCTTTGATCTCCTCGGTGCTGCTGTAAACGTCGGATATCCAGTTCAGGGCCTGTTGCGGTGGAGTGATATTATCTCCGTTGGATGAGAAAATGATCATGGGGGACCGAATGTCCTTGAGGTTGATCGTCCCCTCGGCCGATCCACGGACTTCTCCGCGGGCCAATCGGTTGCCAATAAACAGATTCTCGACGATCCACCGGATCTCTTCCTCGTTCATCAACGAATACCCACCCCACCAACGCTCGAATTCCAGAAATCGCGGAGGTTCGGTATCGACGTTCGCAAACAGGTGATAGTACTTCGTCCAGAGAGTGTTCGAGAGGTTGAGCTTCTCGAAATTGGTCACCAAGTGAGCGCCATCGAACTTTCCGTTGCTCAAGTCGCTGGTCCAGAGTGCAAGCCAAGTCCCCCCCAGCAGACCGCCCGAGTAACGCATCGGATTTTCGCCTTCGCCTCCCTGCCAGCTGCCGCTCCAGTAAGACATCGGCGCGCCATTAATCACCAGGGGCCCGGTCACTTCGGGGCGCGATGCGGCGATCATCATCGACGCCCATCCTCCTTGGCAATTGCCGATCAGTGCCGGCTTGGGGCTCTGCGGATGACGGTCAGCAACAGCCTGAATAAACTTTCCCTCAGCTTCGCAAACGTCCACGATTGTCTGGCCCGGAACCGGCTCGGGGAAAAAGATCACAAAATAGACCGGGTGACCGGCTTGCAAGGCGACGCCGACTTGGGAGTTCTGTTTGAAGCCACCAATGCCCGGGCCGTGACCCGCACGCGGATCGATGATCACGAATGGACGTTTGTTGTTATCGACTGCGGTTCCTGCCGGCGGAATAATACGGACGAGCGCATAGTTGACCGATCGGGAGAGAGTCCGTCCGTCGATGATTGTCTCGTACTGAAAGGCCAGCACCGGCGGGTTCCCGGCCCGTTCGTGCTCGAGGAAATTATTGCCGCGTCGGCGCAGCGTATCGATGGTCAGGACGGATCTTTCCCACCAGTCGGTCACATAGGCGTTCCACGCCGACCACGGATCAGGGGTCGTCGGACTCGGAGCTTTGGCGATTGTTTCGGCCGCTGCCAGCCAACTGCGGACAAAACATTCCTCGGCGGCCATCAGTCTGCGTGTGTAGATGTCCGCGATGTGAACTCCGAGCTGAGTGAGGTTGGCTATGGTCTGAACATAATCGTGCATGGCTGGCTCCTTGTTGGTGAGGTCCACCGGAATTGACGATCGAGCAATTTCGGTGCCAGTTCGCATCCGTGGCACCTTCGGGTATGATGGGCCGTTTCGAGTGTGTCATTGCCGCACATGTCAGGGCGTCATCGCCACAGGTACGATCGGGAAGCTGCTACCTCCGAGGAGTTATGAAGGACACGAAGACGGCGTCGTTTGCGGAGGCATCCGAACGCTATGCGGCGTTAGGAGTGGATGTCGGCGCGGCCCTGGGCCGTTTGGCTTCCATCGCTGTTTCGATGCAGTGCTGGCAGGGAGATGACGTAGCCGGTCTGGAATCGGTCGGCGAAGCGATCGGAGGTGGACTGGCGGTTACCGGCAGCTATCCGGGGCGGGCCCGTACGGCGGATGAGCTGCGGTCCGACGTGGAACTGGCGATGTCGTTGATTCCCGGCCGGCATCGGCTGAGCTTGCACGCCTCGTATGCGGAAACAGGCGGCCAGCAGGTGGCTCGGAACGAACTGGCGGCTGAACACTTCCGCGGATGGATGGATTGGTCGTCGGATCGGCACGTACCGCTCGATTTCAACCCGACTTTTTTCGCTCACCCTTTGGCGCGAGACGGCTTCACGCTCTCCCATCGAGACGCCGCGGTTCGCCAGTTCTGGGTGGAACATGGAATGGCCAGTCGCCGGATCGCAGCTGCCATGGGTGCGAACCAGCCGTCGCCGTGCGTCAATAATCTGTGGATACCCGACGGCATGAAAGATCTGCCAATCGACCGGCTGGGGCCGCGCCAGCGTCTGGTCGAGTCACTCGATGCAATCTTCGCCGACCCGTATCCGAGAGAACAACTGCGCGACGCGGTCGAGAGCAAACTGTTTGGATTGGGATCTGAGGCCTACGTGGTGGGATCGCATGAGTTCTATCTGGGTTATGCGATCCGACATCAGCTGCTGTTGTGTCTGGACGCCGGACATTTTCATCCGACGGAGATGATCTCCGACAAGATCTCGTCCGTACTATGCTGGATACCGGAGCTGCTGCTGCACGTCAGTCGAGGAGTTCGTTGGGACAGTGACCACGTAGTGATCTGGACCGACGAGCTTCAGGCGATTGCTCAGGAGGTCGTACGCGGCGGGTTTCTGGATCGAGTCCACTTGGGGCTCGACTTCTTCGACGCCAGCATCAATCGGGTGGCTGCCTGGGTGATCGGTACGCGTGCGCTGCTGCAGGCAATTCTGGCTGCGTTGCTGGAACCGACGGAAATGCTGCGGCGTTTGGAGTCTGAGGGCGACTACACTCGCCGATTGGCCCTGCTGGAAGCAACCAAGTTGCTCCCGGTAGGATCGGTCTGGGAGCACTATTGCCAGAATTCGGGAGTTCCTGGCGACTGGAGCTGGATGGAGAGAGTCCGTCAGTACGAGCGGGAGGTGCTGAGCCGGCGATGACGGATCTGCTTGAGCTGCGCGGAATCAGCAAATCGTTCGGGGGCGTTCAGGCGCTGCGCGATGTGCAGCTGGAGCTGAATCCGGGCGAAATCCAGGCGATTGTCGGTGAAAACGGCGCCGGCAAATCGACGCTGATCAAGATCGTGACCGGCGCTCATCGGCCCGATCGCGGTGCCATTGTGGTGCAGGGTGACGAATACAGCGAGCTGAATCCGACGCTGGCCAAGTCGCTGGGAATTGCCGTCGTTTACCAGCAGCCCTCGCTCTTTCCGACGCTGAGTGTGGCTGAGAATATCGCGCTGGCCCTGGAGCCTCCGGCGGCCTGGCGTCGTATCGACTGGCGCCAGCGACTGCAGCACGCCCGACTGGCGCTCGATCGAGTCGGGGCCCGCATGGACCCACAAGCGGCGGTCGAGACGCTGTCGATGCCCGAACAGCAGCTGGTCGAAATCGCCCGAGCCCTACAGGCGGGCGCTCGAGTGCTGATTCTCGATGAGCCAACGGCCTCATTGAGCAATCGCGAAGTCGATCATTTGTTCGAGGTTCTGCTGTCGCTGCGCGAGCACGGAGTCGGCATTATTTACATCTCGCATCGGCTGGCCGAGCTATCGCGAATTGCCGATCGAGTCACGGTGCTGCGGGACGGACGTTATCGCGGTACCTACCCGATGCAGGATGTGACCCATTCGCAGCTGGTGTCGCTGATGGTGGGTCGCGATCTGACACGCGGCCTGACACACGATCTGACAAGTGTATCGGAGGCAATCGCCGAGGCCGCCCTGGAACTGCAGGGGGTGAGTTGCCGAAGCGTACGAGTGCACGACGTGTGGCTGGAAGTGCGTCGTGGTGAGATCTTGGGTTTGGCGGGACTGGTCGGAGCTGGGCGAACGGAGTTGGCTCAGGTCGTCTTCGGATTGGAGCCAGCCGATGCCGGGACGATTCGAATCCACGGTCAGACGGTGCGGATTGGCGACCCGCGGCGAGCCATTGAGCTGGGAATCGCTTATCTCCCCGAAGATCGCCGTCAGCATGGTGTCATCCTCGAGATGCCGGTGGCGGCCAATATCTCGCTGGCCAGCCTCGAACGAGTCGCTTCCGGGGTCCAGATCGACGGTCAGCGCGAACGTCGACAGGCTGAGCGGTTTGTGAAGCAGCTGCAGATCAAGACCGATTCCGTCGAGGCTCGAGTGCAGAATCTGTCGGGAGGTAATCAGCAGAAGGTCGCCCTGGCCAAGTGGCTGGCGACGGAACCGTCGATTCTGATCCTCGACGAACCGACTCAGGGGATCGACGTCGGGTCGAAGGGAGAGATTCATCAGTGGATGCGGAGCTTGGCCCGGAGCGGGATGGCCATTCTGATGATCTCGTCGGATCTCCCCGAGATTCTCGCGGTCAGCGACCGCATTGGAGTGATGCGTGAGGGGAGGCTGGAGGGGATTCTGTCTCGCGGCGAAGCGACGGAGGAGCGTATTTTGTCGCTGGCGGTTGGCAGCCCGATCGGGAGGGCGCCGTGAGATCGATTGCCAGTCGACGCGAAATATCGGTACTGCTGGCCCTGCTGGGGATTTTCGCGATATTGGCGTGGCGGGCGCCGCACTTTTTCAGCGGTGGGAATCTCAAAGATATTCTGGTCACAGCCGCTCCAGTGTTGATCTGCAGCGTTGGCATGACGCTGGTAGTTCTGTCGCGGCAGATCGATATCTCGATCGGTTCACAGTTTTCGCTCGACTGCATTGTCGCTGCGTTGCTGGCCCAGGCCGGGGTGCCGATGCCGCTGGTCGTCGTGATGACGCTACTGTTCGGTGCGGGATTGGGGGCCGTGAACGGCGTGTTGGTGGGCTGGTGGCAGCTCCCCTCGATTGTGACGACTCTGGCGACGATGGTGTTGTGGCGAGAATCGCTGCGGTGGTGGCGTGAAGGGGCCTTTGTGCGAGATTTGCCGATAAGTTACCAGTGGTTTGGTCTGTCGCAGGGGGCCGGTCAGGCGGTGATCATTGGAACTGCGATCGGCGTGCTGTGGGTGGCCGCCTGGGGCTTGCGGAATCTGGCGGCCGGGCGGTATGTCTTTGCGGTGGGTGCTGCTCCGGAGTCGGCCCGACTGATGGGCATCCGGCCCTCGCGAGTGATCTTCGCCACCTTTGTCGCGATGGGGATGTTGACTGCGTTGGCCGCGGTGCTCAACGGGATCCGCTTCGCCCATGCGGATCCGAATTTTGGATCGGGGCTGGAATTGAAAGTGATCGCGGCGGTGGTTGTTGGGGGGACACTGGTCACCGGAGGGCGCGGCTCGCTGTTGGGTACGGCCTTGGGTGTGCTGTTGCTGGGCGTGATCGGTCCAGCGCTGGTCTTTCTGGACGTGGCGCCGCAATGGGAAAAGGCGCTGCAGGGGCTGATCATTCTGGCGGCGGTCGCCGGAGATGCCATCTGGTCGGCCAGTCGTAGGCGGGGCAATTGACGATGGACGACCGCCCAGAATCACCGGCTGCTATTGAGCCACGTCGTGACGGCGGCCCAGCGAGTGCCGCAAATGTTGTCGCAGTGGGGAAGTGGAGCTGGTCTCGCGGTGATCGGCACGCGTCGACCGCCTTATTGCTGATCTGTTTGCTGCTGGAGTTAATTCTGTTCGGCTGGACGGGCCGGAATTTCTTCACGGTGACCAATGGATTAGAGATTCTGCGTCTGGCGACCGAGCTCGGCTTGCTGGTGCTGGCCCTGACTCCGGTGATCTTGAGTGGCGGCATAGATCTGTCGGTGGGGTCCTGGATGGGGTTGGCGGCCGTGATGCTCGGCATGTTATGGCGCGATGCCGGATGGCCCTGGTGGTTGGCAGTGGTGGCCGTGCTGGCGGGAGGTGGTTGCGCGGGACTCTTGAACGGGGTGTTGATTACGCGGCTGCGTCTGCCGCCCCTGATTGTGACGCTGGGAACGTATTCGCTGTTCCGGGGGCTGGCGGAGGGCGCGACGGGCGGCGTGGAGAACTACACCAACTTTCCCAACACGTTCGTTTTTCTTGGGCAGGGGTACTGGTTTGGATTTCTCCCGGCGCAGCTCCCCATCCTGCTGCTGGCGGCGACTGCTTTCTGGTATCTCGTGCATCGCACGATCTGGGGACGCTGGCTGGTGGCGATTGGCTATTCCCCGTCGGCAGCAAGGTATTCGGGGCTGAATGTCGATCGTTGCACGGCCAGCGTCTACATCCTGTCGGGAGTTACGGCGAGCCTGGCCGCCGTGATCTACGTGGCTCATGTCGGGCAAGCCAAAGCGGATGCCGGGACCGGATATGAGTTGTTGGCGATTACGGCTGTGGTGCTGGGTGGTACGTCGATTTTTGGTGGTCGCGGAACTATTCACGGATCACTGCTGGGCCTGCTGGCGATTGTGATTCTGCAGAACGGTCTGAGACTGAGCGACCTTCCGGCGGAACTGGCAGGTGTCTTTACCGGTCTGTTGTTGCTGATCACAATTGGCTCGGATCAATGGCTGACGCACTATTCGTTGATGGAACATGGTGGCGACGAGAGCGAGGAGTTCCAGGTGAAGAACTATCAAGTGGCGATCTTGGCCGTGGTGATTCTGGCGGCCGCCGGTCTGATTGCAGCCAGCAATATCTGGCTGGCCCGATCGATGCGGGAATCGGTGGAACGCTTGGTCTCCTCAAGTACGGCGGGACGACCAACGGGAGGTCCGGGATCGACCGTTTCCGCTGTGCCCGGAGTTGCGCCAAGGGAAGCGTCAACGGATGGGAAGGCTACCGGCACGCCCGCCACGACAGTCGCAGAAGCAAGCTCAGTTGCGGCGCCAGCTCCGGCCCGACGGGTGACGGTGGCGATGATG
Source organism: Pirellulales bacterium (assembly GCA_046349895.1). Classification (GTDB taxonomy): domain Bacteria; phylum Planctomycetota; class Planctomycetia; order Pirellulales; family Pirellulaceae; genus JAXMBJ01. Next base: position 1,854,362 of record JAXMBJ010000006.1, read on the forward strand.
CCCAAGAGCAAGGGGAACGCGTATTTCATCGCCTGCCGAAAGGGAGCCGAGGAGGCGGCACGTGAGCTGGGTGTCGAATTGATCTGGGACGGTCCGACCGACACCGACCCGGCTAAGCAGAATGAAGTTGTCGAGACTTGGATAACTCGCGGATGCGATGTGATCGCCGTGGCGTGCGAGAATCGCGACGGAATCGCCTCTGTTCTCAGGAAGGCACGCGCCGCCGGGATCCACGTGATCACATGGGACGCCGATACGACCCCAGATGCGCGCGAATACTTTGTGAACCAGGCGACGCCGCAGCAGATCGGATACTCGCTGATGGATACGGCCGCGCGGGTCCTGGACGGGCGTGGTGAGTTCGCCATCGTCACCGCTTCATTGACAGCCGGAAATCAGATTGAGTGGATCAAACACATTGAAGCTCGACTGGCCGAAAAATATCCCGAGATCCAATTGGCGATGATACGTCCCTCGGACGACAAGCAGGATAAGGCGTTCGACGAAACGGCGGCTATCTTGAAGTCGAATCCGAACGTTCGGCTGATCATGTCAATCTGCTCGCCGGCCGTTCCCGGAGCGGCGGAAGCGGTCAAGCAGTCGGGGCGGAAGGATGTCAAAGTGATTGGACTGGGGTTGCCGAACGATAACAAGCGATATGTTCACGAGGGGATTACAGACACGGTCATTCTGTGGAACACCATGGACTTGGGCTACCTCACGATCCAGGCCGGTCACGCCCTCGCCACGGGGCGACTGCAAACGGGGGCCACGACGTTCAACGCGGGCCGCCTGCAGTCGCTGAGAATCGATGGCGACAATATTCTGCTCGGTGATCCGTATCGATTCACCGCAGAGAACATCGATCAGTTTGACTTCTGACGTTCTTGAGCTGAGTCGGCATGTTGTTCCACATCGGCTGCCACGGTAGATACCTGGTGTTGCTCAGCGGGGTCGACATACCGGGCTGCCGCACACGACCAGAATCTTTGCTGTCCACGGTCGACGACCTGGGCCTGCCCACTACGCTTCAGTTCGGCCAGCGATTCACGGACCAATCCGGGACGCCATCGTGTGAGGACCTGAATCAGTTCGTCTTCGCTGATCGGATGCCGCTGAATGACGGCAGTCACCGCATCGGTCACTCCTGCATAGCCCGATAGGTCGAATTCGCCATGCGATGGCTGGACCACCTGGACTGCTCGTCCCAGGATCTCGCGCGCCCTTTGGAGCCCTGCGGCGTCCGTCGGCTGCACCCACGGTTCACACGCTGGTCGAGTCGGTGAGTTCACGTGAATCGCATCGGGACGGATGCGCGCGAGGACTTGAGCCAGTTCGCGTAGAGCTGTCTCGGAGTCGTTCAATCCCCGGACGAGCATCACTTCAACCCACAGGCTGCCCGAGTACTGCTCCCGAAAATCGACGAGACCACGGACGAACGTGTCAAAATCGAGCTGGGGCAGAGGGCGGTTCATCCGAAGATAGAGTCGCTCGTTACCGGCATCTACCGTCGGCATGACCGCATCGGCGGCCTGCAGCTCGTCACGGACAGCGGCGTCGGTCAGGAGCGACCCGTTGGTGATCACCGCGACAGGTATATCGGTCTCGGACTTCACAGCACGGATCATGCGGCCCAGGCTGGCATGGAGCGTCGGTTCGCCCGAACCGACGAAGGTGATCCAGTCGATCGATCCTGGTGGACGCTCGGCCAGGGACTGCCGGACCTCGGCCAGGATATCCTCCGGTGGGAAGTAATCTCGCCGGTCGTTGATCAAGGGTGAAGTCCGGCCGAGCTGGCAATAGACGCAATTCCAGTTGCAGGTCTTGAAAGGGATCGGATCGACGCCCAGCGACTGGCCGAGGCGACGGGACGGTACCGGGCCGAATACGTACTTCATGAGATTGTGCTCCAGTCTGCTAGCGATCGCCGGCGCGTGCTGCCTCGGCGATTCCAGCTCGGCTAGCGAACAGTGCACGCTGCGTACCAGCCGGAGGAGTTGTCAAAATGCGGGGGTTGGGCCGCGGTAAAGCGCCGATCGGGTCGGTTGGTTGGGCGATTCCGCACGCCAGTTGCGGGGAGGGCGCGCTCGAGCGGCACGCCTGACAGGCATGGCTGTGGGATGGTCGCCATGGGGCGCAGCGGCCGTGTGGCTGGATGGGACGAGTCTGCGTTGCGGCGGCAGCAAGCTGGTTTGACATGGTTTCTGGCGGCTGATATAAACCGCCGCCCGATCAGCCGTGGTTCGGCTTCACCGCGACGGCCGGTCGGCATGTCCGCGTGCGAAGGCGAAACTGAATGACGATCGGTCTCAAGCTGGCGATTGGCAGCGTGGTGTTGGCGGGCGTGATGGCCTATTTGGCCTATGAAGCCGCGTCGACAAGCTGGCAGTATTACGTCACCGTCGACGAGTGTGTCGCTGACGCCGATCAGCTGGCTGGAAAGCGGGTCCGCGTGAGTGGTTGCGTCGCCGAGGGGACTTTGCAGGTCGAATCGCATCGCCGATGGGCCAGTTTCACGCTGCGAGGAGTTGAGGGCAACCTGCCGGCTCGGTGTGGTGGTCCGTTACCGGACAATCTGGCGGAAGGTATGGAAGTAGTGGTCGAGGGGCGTTTGGATGGCACGCAGCACCTGGAGGGTGATAAGGTGCTGACGCGTTGTGCCAGCAAGTACGAGTCCAAGTAGCTGCGGTCTCTGTTGGTGGAGAGGCTCGGCGAAATTGGCGCGGGAGTTTGGTGAACGCCTATGAGGATGCTCGGCCAGATCGGACTGTTATCCGGTGTGCTTCGTGCCACTTTGATCAATTCAATCAGTGGAAGAAGACCAAGCACGCGCAGGCATTTGAGATTCTAACCGCCAAGTATCAGACGGACGCCAAGTGTCTGCAGTGCCATACTACGGGATTCGGCAAGCCGACCGGTTTCAAGGACAAGGCCTCCACGCCGTCACTGGTCGGCGTCTCTTGCGAAGACTGCCACGGCCCGGGGAGCGAACACGAGAAGGTGGCCGAGCAGTTTGCGAAGGTCAAAAAGCTGTCGGCTGAGCAGGAGAAGCAAGTGCGGGACTCCATCTGGTTGATGACTCCCCGCAACATCTGCGTCGATTGCCATAAGGTTCAGGGCCACCACGAATCGATGACGCCACCCGAGCTGCGCAAGAAGTAACGAACGCCTGGAAGGCCACGGCCGAAGATGGCTATGGCATAGCCAGAAGGGATCTCAATGTGGCAGCGGCTGGGTGGGGTGTGGCGGGTCGGTGAGCGTGAACGGTGGCATGGCATGGCGCTACGGTTGGGTGGGTGCGCGTTAGTTCTCTGCGGCTGGCTGGTCCTGGCCGGTCTGTCGTTGGCTCAGGAACAGGGCTCGGCTGAGCCACCAGACGCCACTTCGGCGACGCAAGCAGAGCGTGACTCTCCGGCCACTGATACGGCTACTCCTGAGTCGTCCTCGCCCGATTCGACGTCGCCTGCGTCAACGGCCGCCGAACCCGCAGCGACGGATTCGGCTGAGTCTGAATCCAGTGAACCTGAGTCGACTGACCCGGCGTTACAGGCCAATCAGTGTCTGCAGTGTCATGGCACGGCGGAGTTGTGGGAGGGTGACACTCAGCATCTGTATGTGACGGCCGAGCATCTAGCTGGTGATGTTCACGCTCGCAAGGGGATCACCTGTCAGCAGTGTCATGGCGGGAACGCCGACACGACGAATGTGCGGCTGGCCCACGCGATTGATGACGGATTCCGAGTCATTGAAACGCCGGCGGACGAGGCGAAGTTCTGCGGCCACTGCCATGCCGATGCGGCCTATATGCAGCGCCTGGCACCGCAGGCACGGACCGACTCGGTGGCTCGATTCATGGCCAGCGTCCATGGTCAGCATCTGTCGGCTCATGCCTCCGATACGCCCGTGGAAGGTCAGCCATCCCGATTGGCGGCTTGCAGCGTGTGTCATCCAACGCATGCCATCGGACAGTCAAGTGATTTGGCTTCGCTGACTCACCCCAACAATCTGTCCAAAGCCTGCGTCGTCTGCCACGCGGATCAGCAGACCGGACTGCTGGCCGGCGTCCATGTCCAGGCAGCCGCCAAGCTGGCCTCAGCTGACGCTCCGCAGCAGGCGCCCAATCAACAGGGGGCAGCATTGCAGGGAGCCGATGCCGCTTTGGCCTGCGTCAAGTGCCATACCGGCTCGGTCCACGACATGGTGCCGGCCAAGAGCGAGTCATCGCCGGTCTTTCTCGATCATCAGGTGCAGGTCTGTGGTGAGTGTCACAAGACTGAGCTGAAGCAGTATTTCGACAGCGTGCACGGCCATGGCTTGACCAAGTTGGGTTTGGCCGTCACAGCCAGTTGCGCGGATTGCCACGGCGCTCATGGGATCTTCAAGGCGACCGATTCCCGCTCGCTGCTGCATCTCGACAAGGTTTCCAGTACGTGTGGCAAATGCCATCGTTTTGTCGCCGAACGGCTGGAGGCAAGCGTCCATGGTCGGGGCGAGCGACCGGCGCGCGAGCGGCCAGTGGACGCAGCTCTGGCCAATAAGCCTCGGCCCAGCTGCACGTCCTGCCATCAGGGACACGACCTGCCATATACCAGTTCGGACGCGTTCCGTGGGCAATCAGCCGATCGATGTGGCAACTGCCATCAGGATCTGATTGACCGATACCGGATGAGCCTCCATGGTCAGTTGGCCGAATTGGGCTATGGCCCGGCGGCGCGGTGCTCCGACTGCCACGGTGCTCACGATGTGCAGGGCGTCGACCATCCCGATTCGATGGTCTCTGCGGCGAATCGACTGGCGACGTGTCAGAAGTGTCATGAGCGGGCGACGACAAAGTTCGCAGCCTTCGATCCCCATGCCAACCACCATGATCGCGAAAACTATCCGCTATTGCACGCGGTGTATCGATTCATGGAGATCCTGGTCTTCTCGGTATTCGGGTTCTTCGGAGTCCACACGCTGTTGTGGCTGATTCGCGGCTGGGTACACGCTGTTCGTCACGGCCGAGCACGTCGCATCGGGCCTGATCAGATCGCCATCATGCGATTTGCCGCGGTCCATCGCTGGCTGCATGCCGTGGTGATCGTGTCGTTCCTGGGCTTGGCACTTACCGGGTTGCCGTTGAAATTCAGTAGCCAGGATTGGGCCAAACGGCTGGCCGACGCGATGGGTGGTTTTGGTACCACCGCCGTACTTCATCACATTTGTGGAGCGATCACGTTCGGGTATTTCGGTTTCCATCTGATCTGGATCATCGGTCAGGCACTGGCTGTCCGCCGCACCGGCAAGACTTGGACGCAGATCCTGTTCGGCCCCGACTCGCCCATCCCCAATCCGCGCGATCTGCGGGATCTGGCCGGTATGGGACGCTGGTTCGTAGGGGCCGGACGCAAGCCCGTGTTCGAACGGTGGACCTACTGGGAAAAGTTTGACTATTGGGCCGTCTTCTGGGGCGTTGGCATCATTGGCACTTCAGGGCTGCTGTTGTGGTTCCCCGAGTTCTTCTGCCGGTTCCTGCCGGGCCAGGTCCTGAATATTGCCAAAGTGATTCATTCCGAAGAAGCGTTGCTGGCCACGGGCTTCATTTTCTCGATTCACTTCTTCAACACGCATCTGCGCGGCGAGAAGTTTCCGATCGACATGAGCATGCTGGCCGGATACGTCACGGAAGAGGAGATGAACGAAGAGCGGCCGGAGTTCATGGACCGGATGCGCCGTGAGGGGAAGCTGGGGATGCTCCGGCGACGGACGCCGAGCGCCCGTACGCTGTGGATCATACGGATCTGTGGATTCACCGCACTCCTCATCGGCCTTGGACTGCTGGCCGGCATTCTGGTCAGCTCCTTTTGAACGGGGTGAATTGTCCGCGCCGACCCGGCACCATGCATATTTCACTGCTCGGCTGAGCAACGGCGAAGTTGACCATTACCGAGGAACTGGCCCTCCGCCGCAAGCCATTGCGGAGATGGGAAATCGATGGCCAATCTGCTAGACTCCCGGCTGCTAGTGAGTCTCGGGTCGGCCGGGAAGTCCCGGCACGACATTCGCCTCCTTGAAACGCGGCCCACTGAAGCTTTCTGTTTTGATCGTTCGATAAATGCACCTGCCTGATTGAAAGGGTGGCGATGTTTACGGCGATTCCTACCGAACAGACGACGGCGGTGACCGATCTGCTCCTGTCGATTCAAGCCTTCATCACCATGCTGGTCGTGCGCCGACATCGCGCAGTGCATCCGGTTGGGTATGGAGTCTGGATGGTCGTGCTGGGGCTGCTCAGCTTGGCCAGCCTCCTCGGCGCTATCGCTCACGGATTCGACTGGTCGCAAGCCGCTCTGGTGTCGTGGTGGAGACCACTGTACTTGATGCTGGGGCTGATCGCCGCGCTATTCGTCGTGGCAGCGGTGGCACTGACGATCGGTGAACGTCCGGCCTACAGATCGCTCCCTTGGGCAGTCGTCGTAGCGTTGATCTTTTTCAGCGTCACGCAACTTTGGAGCGATTCGTTCCTGCTGTTCATCATGTACGAGGGATTGATGCTGCTGTTTGCCCTGACCCTGTACGCTCGGAGCTATGCCCTCACTGGTACTCAAGGGACCGGGTTTCTGGCCGTGGGCGTGTTGATCGCTCTGCTCGCCGGAGGAGTCGATTCTCAAACGGGCCTGCGGTTGAATCTGTTCTGGAGCTTCGACAATCATGGGCTGTTTCATCTGGTGCAGATGCTCAGCGTGATGTTTTTTCGATTGGGGTTGGTGGCCTACGCCCAGGTGGGGCCGGCCCAAGTGGTTCGCGCCGATTCTGGTAACTGAATGGTCTGGGAACCCGACCCGGTGTGATTGGACCGAACTTTGCCATCGGAGCGGCCCTGCCGTCGGCTTGCATGGTCCGGCGGTCCGCTCGATAATTGCTCGCATGAAATACTCCTGCCCTGTCCGCTGCGGTATCTGGTTTCTCGTGTGTCTCGCCACTCTCGCGACTGGCCTCGGTGCGGGCCGGACCTTGCGAGCCGATGACTGGTGGCAGTTCCGCGGCCCAGGAGCTCGGGGGATCAGCGATCACCGGGGATTGCCCAGCACCTGGTCGAGTACCGAGAACGTGGCCTGGAAAGCCGATCTGGCGGGTCGCGGGTGGTCGTCGCCGATTGTGGTTGGCGATCGCGTTATTGTGACGACCGTGGTCAATCGGGGGGAGAGTGAGGAGCCGAAGAAGGGCCTGTACTTCGGCGGCGATCGACCCGTGCCGCCGGAGGCCGATCACGAATGGCGAGTTATGTGTCTTGATCTGGAGACTGGAGCTGAGCGCTGGAACGTGCAGGTCCATCAAGGCAAGCCTCAGACGTCGATCCATCTGAAGAACAGCTTTGCGTCCGAGACGCCTGTGAGCGACGGCGAGCGGATCTATGCCTACTTTGGCAACGTCGGGATGTTTTGTCTCGATCTCAACGGGCAATTGTTATGGCAGCGTCCTTTCGCCCCGCACCCCACTCGGCTCGGCTGGGGAACGGCCGCCTCGCCGGTGCTGTTCGGCGATCGAATCTACGTCGTCGATGACAATGAGGAACATTCAACCCTGACGGCGCTCGACAAGCGGACTGGGGATGTCGTCTGGCAGGTCGATCGCGATGAGAAGAGCAATTGGGCGACTCCGTTCGTCTGGCAGCACGACGGCGGAACGGAAATCGTCACGCCGGGTACCGGTCAAGTTCGTTCTTACGATCTAGACGGCAAGGTGCTGTGGACGTTAACTGGCATGTCAAGCATCACGATCGGCACTCCCTTTGAGGCTGACGGACTGCTGTATGTCAGCTCGGGCTATGTGCTGGACAAGCAACGACCAGTCTACGCGATCCGGCCCGGCGCTCGAGGAGATATCTCGTTGGCCGAGGACGCGACGTCGAATGAGTGGATTGTCTGGGCGAACCGCGAGATCGCTCCGTACAATCCGTCGCTATTGGTTTACGACCAGCGTCTGTATGTGCTGTACGATCGCGGGATGCTGGCCTGCTATCGGGCGGCGACGGGCGAGCAGGTCTACGATCGCCAGCGAGTTCCCGACGGAGGGGCGTTTACGGCGTCACCCTGGGCCTACGACGGCAAGATTTTCTGTCTGAATGAAGACGGCGTCACTCAAGTCTTTGCAGCGGGCGACGAGTTCAAGTGGCTGCAGACCAATAAATTGGCCGAGGACGACATGGGGATGGCCACTCCCGCTATCGCCGGCGATCGACTATTGATCCGCACCGCCGCGCGGCTGTACTGCATTCGCCAAGCGGAATCGGCCCAGTAAGTCCCCAGCCGATACCACTCGAGTACCGACGGGGGCGTCTGTTGGGTCAGTCGTTCGCTACATCCGCCAGGCGTGGTGCGACAGCCCGCCCTTCGCAATCAGGGTCTCCGGGCGTGCCGACCCGGGAGTGCCTTCACGATTTGGCCGTGGAGAGGCCGGTGACTTCGAAGCCGCTGCGGTAGTTGCGCTGGATCAGCGAATTCGCTGCCTCGATGTTGGTCACTCGCAGTTTCGCGGCATCCCACGCCAGTCGCTGGTCGGGGAAACGATTGGCGACCACGCCCAGCAGCAGAGCTTCGGTCAGCGGACCAGCGTAGCCGAAATGGGCACTCGTCTTGGTTTTGCCCAGACATGCATCGACGAATTGATGGTAATGGTCCAGTGGCATCAGCTCGGGCATCCTGACCGAGTCAAACTTGTCGGCCGGGAACAGAAGGGGAGTGCTGACGTGAGGGAGGAGCAAAATGCCGTCCTCACCGACGAACAGGGCACCCTGATCGGGCACCGCTGTCCCGGCGGGCAAGCCCAACTCGTCGGCCGCCGGCGGTGCGTATCCGCCGTCGTACCAGATCCAAGTCATCGTCGCAGTCGTGTACTTGGTCCCCGGAAACTCGTAGGTCACTCGATTCTTCTCCGGGTGCCCAAAGCCCGTTGGCGGTCGGCAACTGGTCTGAGCCCAATTCGGAGCGGTCAGTTCCAGGGCGCGGTAGGGAGTGTCAAAAATATGCACTCCCATATCGCCCAGCGTCCCGGTACCGAAGTCGACCAGCTTGCGCCAGTTGGCCGGATGGTAAATGCCTTCCACGTACGGACGATCAGCGGCCGTGCCGAGCCAGAGATTCCAGTCCAGGTTGGCGGGCGGGGCCTGATGCGTGGTCGGTGCCGGACCGTCATAGCCCCAGTTCTTGCTCGACCAGGCATGCACCTGGCTGACCTTGCCGATCACGCCGCTTTGCACCAGGTGCGTCGCCGCCCGGTACTCGTAGCTCGCATGGACTTGAATGCCCATCTGAGTGACGAGCTGTTTTTCCTGAGCCACCTCGCGCAGCCGACGGGCTTCAAAAACTTCGTGCGTCAGCGGTTTCTGGCAATAGACCGGTTTGCCCAGCTGTAGGGCTGTCATGGCCGCTGGCGCGTGAGTGTGATCGGGAGTCGAGACAATCACCGCGTCGATGCGATCGCCCAAAGAATGCAGCATTTCGCGGAAGTCCCGGAATCCTTCCGCTTTCTGGTGCTTGGCTCGGGCCGCGTCCAGATTCCCCGCATCGACATCGCACAGGGCGGCCACTTCGACGCTGGGGTGCGACGCGATCGAATCGAGGTCGGCACCTCCCATCCCGCCGACGCCGATATGGGCGGTGCGGAGTTTTCCGTTCGGCGAAACCGCTCGCGCCCACCGTGGTGCGGCGGTCAAAGCCGCACTGGCGGCCGCCCATTGCAGAAAGTGACGTCGATTCAGGTAGGGATGAGTCATCTCGGTGTACCTCCGGGGCGGGCTGGATGGGTGCGGGAACTTGGCAGGGCCGTATTGTAAACCAACTCGACGGCTAATGGGACTCGGCATGCGTCGCGCCGTAGCCCCGGCGTTTGACTCGCCGTCGGTCGCCCCCTATAACGCTCTCTGAGTTATCCCGACTGGCCCGTGAAGACCGCCCAGCGGGATTGGACGATGTGGGTTGCGAGCATTTAGGGAGTGGATGTTGGTGGTCCGAGTTACGTGCTGGTTGCTGTGGTTGGTGCTGCTGAGTGCCGGGCTGGCCGCGTCAGCGGTCGCCGTACCGTGGCAGGAGTGGGAAGCGGCCCTGAAGCTCGCTTCGTCCGTGGCGCTGGCCGTGGCGGCCTGGAGCGTCTGTGGCTCGTCGAGCACAGCCGTCTGGATTGCGATCGGCATGACGCTGGGCATGTGCGGTGACGCCAGTCCGTTCTGGGGCCGGCCATTTTCGCGAGCGGTGACGCTGGCCGGTTCGATGTTGCTGTTCGGCGCCGGGCACGTGGCCTATCTCCGAGCCATTGCGCTGGCTCGGCAGCATTCACCAGTGGCGTCTGGCAAGACCATGGGGATGGCCGTGGCTGCGAGCCTGCTGGTCGGCGGCGTCAGCTGGTACTGGGTCGTGGCCAGCAGTGATGCGAACCTGGCGGGGCCGCTGCTGGTGCCGAGCCTCCTGTACACGCTGTTTCTGGCCGCGGTGGCTGGCCGAATGATCGGGCTGGCGATCGAGCAGCCGGCCTACTCGCGCGCTGCCGCAGGAGCTGTGCTGTTCTTCATCAGCGACCTGCTGCTGGGTCTGGGCATTTTCCGAGGCTGGGACATGCGGCCCGTCGACTGGATCTGGCTGACCTACGGCGTCGGCCAGATGCTGATCGTCTACGGTTTCAAGTGATTCGGGGCGAGCTGATCGCGTCGGCGCTGTTGCTGCGAACGCGGCCCGAGAATCGCGTCGGGATCAGCGACTGAGGTGCCAGGGGCGGATCTGGTCCTACAGTCGCACGACTTTGGCAGGGCCCAGGTGACAAGCTTCTGGAGCCCAATGAGTCTTTGTGGTAGGCTCAGGCTATGAATACCCAAACCGTGTCGATCAGCCATATTGAACTTCGACCTAATCGTGACGGCCAGCTTAGGGCCTATATTGTCGGTACTCGGGTGCGCGTCCAGGACATTGTGTCGGACTATGAACGCCATGGACTTTCGCCCGAGCAGATTGCTCGTGAACACCCTCACATCTCGCTCGCGCAGATCCACGCCGCACTTGCATTCTATTTTGATCACCGCGACGAGGTTCTCCACGACATTAAAGCCGACGATGACTTGGTGAGGATCTTCGCGGCCAAGGTTTTCTTCGGCTGAATGCCGGTGGCATCAAGCATTCCGGCATTAACGCTTCGACTTCCGCAATTATCTGTTTGCGGACGACAACCCTATTGGCACGTTTCCGGAGAGCTCGCTGCGGATTGGCCATCTGAGGCGGTCCGGATACAATCAGCGGCATGCAATTCCCCTTCCATTGCAAGGTGACTCCGATGCCGAAAAAACGACGCCGCATAGCTCGATCGGATGAAGTGAAAATTAGTCGTGATGCCGACGGCGCAACGATCGAATTCCTTGATTCCATGTTTGCCGCAACTCATCTGGGTATCGGCCCTCACTCGCACCAGATGTCCGATGCGGATATCTTGCTTCTTTTCAATCGGATGATCGTCAGTCAAGTCCGTGCTCGCGATGAACTCGGTGAATACGAAGCAATCGAGGTCCCTGTTGGTAGTCCGCAAGTCGAGTCCTGTCCTGGTGCGGCGAGCCGATGGACGCCACGCGGTGGAGTACTCCGCTGCTTCATTGAAGATGGTGGTGGCGATGACGGATCGCTCCCAACGGTCTATGTCGACAATCAGGAGTTCTCATGGGACGACTTCGGCAGGATGCTTTGTACGTATTCAGGATGGGGTATGCGTATTGTCTTTGTTCCCGATGACGAATTAGAAAAGTTGCCGAGAATCTCGGTGCGCGAGCCAAGCGGCTGATCCCGTGCGACCCTCTGTGAGCAGGTCATGGATCCACCAACTCATCGTCACCAAGCGGCCATCAATTTCGGCGAGACGACACCACCAATTTATCCTCACCAAGCGGCCATCAATTGCCGCGAGACGAGAACCGTCGCCGGCTATTCTTGGCCGCCCTGTGGCAGTCCGAAAACCAAGTCCATCACTATGGGATGTAGACGACACCAACGGGAAGCTTGACAATTGCCTTATCAGCTACCGCGTAAAATGAGTTTAACGACTTGCCGGTAGCGACGAGTTGTTGCAATACTAAGGAATCAACTGGTTTTGGGCACATTCTGGCCAGTTTTAGCATCACAAGTCTCGAGGTCGATAGAATTCGCCATGGTGATTCGAATACAGGTCATCGCTTCGCTTTGGACGCTTCTGTTCTGCCAAGGAACTTTAGCCGGCACAATTGTGACCGTTCCTGTAGGTTCACCCAACAACAGCGGCAATCCTCTGCGAGAAAGATTGGGAGCGGTAAGCTACGAATATCGGGTCGGCGCCTACGAGGTCACGAATGCTCAATACGTGGAATTTCTGAATGCCAAAGACCCAACCGGCGCAAATCGATTGCAGTTATACAACCCGTTTATGTCGACTGACGCTAGCGGCGGCATTGTTGCAGCACCGTCCAACCCCAAAGGACAACGGTTTAAGGTGAAGGAGGGCAGGGGGTCCAATCCGGTCGTTTTTATCAGCTGGTATGACGCGGTGAGATTTGCGAACTGGGTGAACAATGGTCAAGGCGAGGCAGACACGGAAGACGGGGCGTATACGCTGCTGGGTGGTACCGCTGTGCCGCAAAACAGTGACGTTATTCTCCGAAACCCAGCAGCAAAATGGTTTCTGCCAAACGATAATGAATGGTACAAGGCTGGATTCTACAATGCCATCGAGAACCGCTATTATGACTACGCTACCGCAAGCGACGTTCCTCCGACCAGTGCCTCGCCATCCTCCGGCCTGATGAACAGTGCTAATCTCCGTGACGGTTTGTCAGGGGACTCATATGCGCTGACGGGCGATGCGGTGTTCCGCGATGACTTGAATTATCTTTCAGACGTCGGTGCTTACATTAAGTCACCTGGCCCTTTTGGCACATTTGATCAGGCCGGCAACGCGTACGAGTGGTCGGAAAGTCAGGACTCTAAGAGTCACACAGTCTGGGGCGGGTCTTTTCGTTCATTTAACAACGATCCTGGAGGTGATAGCGACGGCGTGCTTTCCCAACTTGAACGTAATTACATCGGATTCCGGATAGCAACGGTTCCAGAGCCAACTATGCCAGTGTTGATGTATCTTTCCATGCCCATTATGGCCCGGTATCGTAAACGGCGCTAGCCTTAGTAAGAACTGCTGGCTCTCCTGTGTGTACTGCTGCGGACGAGGGGTCGTCGCTAAGCAGAATCCGCCGCGCCCCCAAGCTTCTCGTTGAGCACTTGGTTTTCCGTTTGGAGATACTCGATCACCTCGGCTTGCTGACGATTGATCCAGCTGGCCAGAAACACGGGGAGCAGTTGCCAGGGCTGGAGGATGTGGGACGTGATCGGATGGGCTTAGCAATCAGAGCACGAACGCAAACGATGCTGGCGGTCAGACGTAGGGCATGCGGATTGGCTGTCGTCATTCCTGGAGAGTGCGGAGGATCATCGCCCGATGTGGCATTCCACGGTGTGTAATGCATCAGCGGATCTCAGACAGTCGGCAAGTCATAATAGGCGGTCTCGCAACTCGCCAGAATCGCCGAGCTAGACAACCTTGGCCGACTAAGAGCGTCAGAAGCTACCCACAGGTTCTGACGAAGAGCCAGAATTTTCTTGACCGGACAGCCAAACTCAGTTCCCAATCCAGAGCTTCATGACCGTGTGGTCTTTTCGTCGGATGACATCTGGAATTAATTCGAATCCGCACTGCTCGTAGAAGCGGATCGCTCGGGCATTATCTTGATGCACCATTATCATGAGCCAATTTGGCTTCATATCAGGCTTTCCGGCCCATTCGCGAGCTACCCGTTGCCCGTCGGCGATAAGGTGTGACATGATTTGACGCGAGTACCTCCAATCTAAATCAGGCGGTTGACCACGAAACCGTGCATCGATTCCCAACATCGGAATCAGGACAATGGTGGTTCTTTCGCCGTCGGGGGGAGGCCAACGCCATACGGACATCCCCACAGAGCCGAATCCGACGATCTCATCTTGCGCCGTCTAGAAAAGCCAGACGCGAGTACCGCGTTTCATCGATTCGAGCACGTCGGAGCCACGAATCCACTCCGTAACGTGCTCAGACCACGGCTCGTCCCCACAGGAAAAGCCGGCCAAGCGAGTCTGGTCGGCTTGGCTGAACAATGTTGCGTACAGTTGATGAGGATGGTCCGTCATCCCTCCAGCCTCATTGTCGACGACGGGTAGGGAGCGGCGTCGGCTGAATCTTGGGGCGATTTGGTCGAGATGTGTCGCTGAGTGCGCGAGCTTCTGCTTCCGTCATTACATAGTCATTCTGCTGGAAACTAGCGACAGCGTCCAACATCTCGGCCACATCCATATCCGGCCACAAATCACAAGGTTTCACGCCGAGGGCCTGTGCCAACTTTAGGATCGTCTTCTTTTGAGGCCGACTATTGCGGTTGAGCATCTGAGAAATCGCCGGTTGAGAGCAACCGACCCGTTCGGCCAGTTCCTGCTGAGAGATTCGCTTCGCTTCCATTGACTCGCGCAATCGCAGGGCAAACGTCGCCTGGTGCGCGTCCGTCTGCTGAACGTCGCGAATCAACGAAGGGCTCTCTGCTGCAGTGTCCGTTTTCGATGTCACCCCATGCTCTCCATTTTCATCCGCATTTGGGAACAACGCATCAGCAATGGCAATCAGCGCTCGTTGACGTTCGACAGGCGTGGTTTTCGGATTCTTGATGACGACGATGAGTCTCATGACTACTTGCTGCATGGCGTCGCCAAACTCGGCAATCGCACGAAAAAAAAGCTTTCGTGTCGGAGCGGGCATCGAGCTCATCCACTCGAGTAAACAAGCGACCGAATCCAGGCGTTGCAACGTCTGGGGATCATCGGGCAGCAGTGAATTGGCCATTTTTGTTGTCCGGTCTTGGAACGCGGGGCCGGCATACTCCGACATGGTGTGGTGGTGTTACGTGCTCCCCCTAGCACAAATTCATCGGCTAGGAATATAACTAAAATATAACAAAACAGCCAGGAGTCAAGGTTGGAACCGGCTGCCGTCAGGCGAGATGAACGTAAAGTGTTTTGCGGTAGTAGCTTACGGATATCCGCAGATCGCAGCCACACCCTTTTTCCGAATAGGAGACCCGCTCTGGCGCTTCGCATTGCCGAATGGTCAGTCGGAAATGCCCCGGGAGAGCCGGTTCCAACACGAGGAGGTCCTCAGGTCGATCGTCGACCGCCAAAAAACGACCGGTGGCGTAGCGCCCTCGGCTACCTTCGATCGGTCGACGATTACCGAGTCGAGCCAGATCGACTGCAAGCTGTCCGGCGTCTGAAGTTCGCTCAGGTTCGGCCCCGCCCGAAGCAAATCAACGCCAACGTCAGTGCCTGTCTCATTTCCGATCTTCGGAGTCGGTTTCGGGAGTGGGCGTACCTTGAGTAAATTCGGATGACTCCGGCGGATTGGCAAACTGATCGTTGCGGGGCATCTGTAGACCGAAGGCGTTTGCGACCCGATTAAAGAAGGCAAACAGAGCGGTTACGTAGACGGCTTCCGCCATTTGGGGATCGCTCCAGCCAACATCCCGCAACCGCTGAATGTCATCGGCAGTACAAAGGTGGGAATGAGTTGTCAGGATTTCCACAAACCTCAGCAGTTCCCGATCGGCAGGCGACAGAGCAGCGATATCGCCATGAGCGCACCCCAGGGCGCTCACGACTTCCGCATCCTCGCCCTGTTGTCTCAGGAAGGTCGCGTGCATCCCCTTGCAGTACCGGCATTGGTTCAATGCCGATGCGTAGGTGGCGATCCGTTCCTTAGTCTGGTAGTCCAAATGTCCATCTGAAAAGTGAATGCGGTCGGAAATCGCATTGACATCTCGCAAGAAATCCGGACGCTGGCTGAAACATCGAAGTATGTCGGGAACCGCCTGGCGGCCGGGGTTGTCTCGAAACCACTCCTGATAGACCCGCGCCAATTCGCCCTCGGCCCGGTCTTCGCTGATCGATTCAATGTGCGTTTTCATGGACCCTGTATCGTCGCGGATTGTTACTCAATTTCTAGCTCAGACTCGTTGACGCTGGGAGGATCCCCGGGGTGATTCGAGCCTCTATTCGGCAATTTTCTGGTATTTGACGCTGCCTGTGCGTGAGGCTGGCAATATGAAAACTCGGTCGCCAGGTGCTAATGCGTAGTTTGTCGTCAGATCTCCATCGGACAGAATCGCATTGACGTTTACATCGAGCGTGTCTATGCCTCCCTTTTTTTTCGGGGCGGCGCGGCTGATCTGAATCTGCTTGTGCTTGAGTTGTGGGGCACCACCCAACATGGTTATCACATTCCATACAGTCTCATTCCCGATTATGGGGAGAGCTGATACGGTTGATGTGCCCGCGGCATCTTCCCACACCAAATAGAATGAATTCGTTGGGCGATACTGTTGCCGTATTGATTCCTGTCCGATGCGGTAGGCTGCCAGCAGGCACGCCACGAATAGTATTGCCCCAAAGAACGCTCGCAATGGAATCCGTTTGAATGGCCAACTGACTTTGGGAAGTCGAACTTTAAACTCCATGTATTCCATAACAATTCAGAAGTTGCCCCCTCGAATCCAGCCCGCGTGCCAGCCCCTTACCAAATCTAGATTCCTGAGGTACGCGCGTGACGTATGGCTACATAGAGGAATTGTGCCCGCGCCGCTCCACGGAATGGATGAGTTGTCAGCTGCCTTAAGTCTGGAGTGACTTGGTTCCTCAAGTGATGCTTGGTTGCCATGGCTTGTCCGATCCAATAGGACTCAAACTATCAGATTGATCGTCAGCAGGATACTGATGATTGCCTGGGGCGCTTCGTTGGCGGCCCAAGCTGGACGGGACGCATCAGGGCGTAGGAATCATTTAGAAGACCGTCCTTCAGGGGTCCTTCAGTTTTTACGATCGACACTGACCCACCTAACAGTCGGCTTCCGGCCCCCAGTCGTTTGGCCGACACGGGTAACGAAAGGGCCGCGATTGTCCCGCCATTTTGGCTCCTCACAGAGGTGCTTGATTTTTGGGAAATGGGCACACTATGGTGTACGAGAATCTTTTGGTCGATGCCGCGGCTGCTCGCCCGTTGTCGCGTTTTGCCGGCTGGGATGGGAAACATCCTCGAGAGGATTTGAACTTCTAAGCATCGGCTCGAATGGCCGCAGGGCGGTTGTCGCAAGTTCCTGGGAAACACGTAGTTGCAGCTTGGAGGGGGAATCGCGGCGTCATTTGGAGTGCCATCAAAAATGGGGATCCGGCGTAATCGCCAAAAATGATTTTGGTATAAGAGGTTACGCTGGGCCGAGACGGCCGGTCCAACGTCCTGTCAACGCAAATCGGCTTGATCGCTGATGTCGGCCCTGACACTCGACATCCGATCCCAGGTCTCGGTAGTATTTTCCGTGTGTCGGTTCGATCAACGCCGACTCCACCTTGCACGGTAGTCATCCACATCCCAGGTGGGTTGCAAGACATTACCACACCGAGACTGCCGTTGTCCTATGCCGTCACCGGCACCATATCGGACCATCAGACAGTCGCCTTGGACGAACGCTTGCCTCTTGAGGATGTTAAGGTACGCGTGGTAACCGAGCCCATAGACGGCCCAAGGGGCTCGTACGCTGAAGTGATGGCGGGTATTCGAGACCGTCAACAGCGCCGCGGCTACCAACCTGCCAGTCGCGTTGAAGTTGATCAGCGATCTGCACGGCCAGTCCGCTTGTTAGAAGACGAGGGAATTGGGCCGGCGCCAAATAACGGCCGTTGGGGCTCTTTCGAGATAATTGCCGTACGGTTGGCCAGGCACAGCGTCATTCGGCTGACTCTGGCGATCCGCGCTCATGTGGCGTTGAGCGACCAAGCCGCAGCGTTTCAGTCGCTCAAGGGGCCGGGTAAACTATTTACCCGTTAGCCGTATCACTCATCGCTGTCGGGCAAGATTTATGATTACGATCGCGATGTACTCGGCGTCGGTAACCAATGCAACCGAAGACGAACGATATCCCCATCATGCTGCAGTTCAAGGATTCGGGCACGGTGGTTAGCTGGCGGCTGGTAAGTGCGCCTGATGAGAGGGTGGATTGAGAAGCCGAAGCCCCGGTCCACTGGGACAGTAACTGCAGCAAGTCCGCAGAATCGACGTCGCTGTCAAAGTCGCTATCCCCAGGCTCCCACCGGGTGCTACTGGTTGGGTCTTTGAAACCTGTCCAGTTGCTCAAAAATCCGAGCAGATCACCGGAATCGACGTCACCGTCGGTATCAAGGTCCATGTCGCCGCCCAGGAACACGGCGTTACCCGTCGAATACAATCCAGATAGGTTCCAAAGCGTATGTTCCGGAAGTCGGATGTGGTCAAAGTCATTTCCCGGAACAAGTGAAACTGGCCAGCGGAATAGTTGAAATGTCTGATTGACCAACGTGTAGACCTTCGCCTCATCTGAAAACTCGAGAGTCAGGTTTCCGGCAAGTGCTGGTACCACGTTCATGTCGATGACCATGTCCGGGCCGTCTGGCCGTCTTGTCAAGCGAAAGACCAGCTCCGAGTCGGTTTGCATGCGAAACTCGTCGTGTACCGTTACCGGAGGACCACCTGACCGGATGATCATTCGGTCGCTTGGCAGCAGTGAGAATCCGTTTACGTCGCCAGCCCGCAAAATTGTGTTCCGGAGTACGGGTTGCTCGCGGGAAAAGTCGTACGTAGCGAGTCGCAAGTCGGCTAACGAAAAGTCGGCGGTACTGATTTTCTGCCCGTAAAACGATGCCCATGCCAAATTAGTGCCAATAAATTTGGCCCCCGTCATGTCATCTGCATTCATTGTCACGCCTCCTAAGTCCGCGTAGGAGAAATCCGTGCGGACCAAGTGGACGTCCTGCATACGCGTGATCGCCGTAGCATTGACGAACTTCGTATCCGTGAAGTCGTTGAAATAGAAAAAACCACCTTGGACACCGCTCAGATTCGCTCCCGCGAGCTTTGTAAATGGCAAGTATGCACCCCGGAGGGTGGCCCCTGATAGATTCGAGTCCGTCATTACCGTGGAGTCGAGGTTGGCGAAGGAAAGATCTTGGCCCGCAAACTGAGCTCCAGGCAGCTTAGCAAACGATAAGTCAATTCCGCTGAGGTTTCCGGATTCATAACTTGCCGTCGAGTAAATCTGCTCCAGCCCAATGCTCGAACCAAATCGGGCACCGGCGATGGTGGCTCCCGTGAAATCTGCGTTCGACAAGTTCGACGTGATGAAGTCGGCGTTGCTGATGTTCGACTGGGCAAAAGTTGCACCGGTGAGGTCAAACGGCCTGAGTCTGGCGAATTCCAGGTTCAAATGATCGAGCTCGGCGCCCGGCGCAGGTAGAATACTTTCCGTCCCTGGAATCAACTGGCCGTTATCCCACCGATAGATTTGGGCCTCCGCAATTGAAGCGGCGAGCCAAAGGGCGGCGACGACCGCAGCCTGCGAAACGTTGAGGTTCATCAAGATGCCGCCCTGAATCTGTGATAGGGTCCCGTTTCCTTGTAGCCATACTCGGACGATTGGCGTCAGGCTTTGGATGTAGCTACATCTTTGTCGGATTGGGCGGAATGTGTCAACAACATTGAGGCAGCCGCCATCTTGAAATTGGAGTACTAACTGTATCGCTTCGTTCTCCGTTTCTTTCGAGATGGGGGCCAGCCCCCAAGCGCCCAGGATTTTTGAGGCATGACTCGGGTGTTCAATGACTTGATCAAAGGTCTGAGATTCATTAGTTTGATTTGCGCTTGGTGAAACGGAGTTGAGCTCTGCGCACGACGCAACTCGACGAGGGATAGCCGAGCCGAGGGTGCGCCCCGAGCGTTCCGGCGGTCCAAAGTCGGAATGATTGCGCGGCTATAACCAGCCGCGTCCTTCCCTTCCGATTTTGGCCGTACGCAATAAACCTTCGCCGCACGATGCGGCGACCTGGATGGCAGGATGCCCTCTCACAAGTCGTTAACCCATCAACTGGCGCGCCGAGTTCCCTGGGAGCCCAGGCACGCCCTCGCTTTCCAGCGCAAATTCCATCGGGTCTTTTCAAGTAGCGGGTGACTCAATGAGGGTTCCCGATCTCGCCGTATTTCGTCAGAGGCCAGAATGAAACCTTACAGATTTGTCATCGCACTAATTCTTCTCGGGACCCTCGCTGGTATCGGCTATTCGCAAAGAAGTATCCCCGATTCAACTGATTTTGATTTCCATCTTGCAGGGCAAATGATGTCGTGGTCGAAGTTTGTAGGAGGTGGGGTCGTAAATGTTCCGTTGGTTTGGACGGGCGAGGCATCGGTTTCATTCGACAAGGAGCCCGTCGCAACCCAACAAGGCTGGGCAATGCGT
The DNA here is from genome assembly GCA_046349895.1 of Pirellulales bacterium. Classification (GTDB taxonomy): domain Bacteria; phylum Planctomycetota; class Planctomycetia; order Pirellulales; family Pirellulaceae; genus JAXMBJ01. The sequence continues at coordinate 1,874,733 of JAXMBJ010000006.1, forward strand.
CATCCGAACGGAGTCACAGTGATAGTCTTGGGAGACTCGGATCGGGCGTATGAGCTGATTAATGAGAACGAGGGCAAGACGGTTCGGATTTTCTTATCGCGGATCATCAAGCCAAATGGGGTTAGGGGCGAAGGGGTGTTTCGGTTCGACTTTGATGCGGTCAAGGAAGAGCCGACCACCGTGCTACCATCGACTAAATCGCCGTCTAGCAAGTGACCAACAGGGATTCTGTCGGCGATCAACGCACTTTAACTGCCAGGGAACACCTTCTGGCTGACGTGTGGATCAATGACCGGCTCACAGGCGACGGATCTCCGTTCGTGGAAGGTTACGATGTTGCCACGATTCTTTCGCACGATGGGCACTTGGCAGGATGCGCGGCATGTTAGCCCAGATCAGTTGTCCGCGGGCTAGGAAGTGCTGGTATTTCGGACGCTGCGCTGCCTGGCGAGCCGGTGGCTCCGGTCTCCTCGATTATCGCTGAAGGCGATCCGGTGGGGCAAACTGGCAGTGCCGCGATTCGAGACGATCTGGTGTCGGATGGCGAACTGGCGGATGGAGTGAAACGTCCCTGGACGTTACCCGGTCGGCTCGCAGGGGCCGGGAAATCCATGCCAGATGGTCGCGATTGGCTGCGGGCCGTCCACCTGGATAACGCTATCGACCTTAAACAATTCGCCTGGGTCGGCTAGATGGTCCATAGCTAGTCCCTTGTGTGGGTCAAAAGGGTTTGTGGCATTCCTTTCCAAACCACTCAGGGGCTGGTTTTACTACTCCAGAATGTGCGCAACTTGCTGGACGTTATGCCCAAGGCTAGGGCCCGCGCTTCTTGTTCTGCAGGACCTCCTAGCTCACTCAGACCGGGGCTCCGGCCGGGCCAACCCTCCGCGCCTTCAGCGTTGAAAACTCCAGTGTCTCTCGCGCCCTCAGCGTTAAAAAATCTTCAGAAGAAATAGAATCGCGATGAATGGATGAGGTGCGTTGGGAGATTTCTTTGCGCGAAGTCTTAGCGCGGTGGTTGCCCTGTAGCAATTCAGTCATGTAAACCAGTGGGGCGAGCCCACTGGAGATGGGTCTTCGCGCGGTGTGGGGCCATCGGAGGTGACGGTTGCTGCGCGGGGCCTGGCTTGTAGCAATTCAGTCATGTAAACCAGTGGGGCGAGCCCACTGGAGAATGGGATTTGCGCGGGGCGAAGCGTTCTAGCTCGCTCAGACCCTGGCTCCGGCCAGGCGAGCTGGCTCGGGGGCCGGAGTGCTGATCGTTATCGAGTGGCTGGAGTGCTGATGGTGAGCAAGTGGCCGGAGTGTTGATGGTGAGCAAGTGACCGGGAATCTCCTCGGCAAGAACGCTCAGCTGCCAGGATAACCGCCGCGCTCAAGTGCCACGCTCTACCGCCACGCTCTACCGCCGCGAACCGCCGCCGCGAAAAAAGCCGCCAAAGAACTGGCATGAACCGCCGCCGCGCGAAACGCGGTCGGCTCTTTTTTGACCGGACGAGATCAACCCCAGCTGATCGGGCCGTCGCCGCAGTAATCGGGAGTGCCGAAGGTTTTGAGGTCGGTGTGTCCGAAGGCGTGGGCCAGGGAGAGCCAGAGTCGGTTGTGAGCGATGCCGCCCAGGTCGAGCGCCTTGCCGGTCGGGAAGCCCGCTCCGCCGCCCACCAGCACGAACGGGATGTTCGACAACGTGTGGGAATTGCCCTTGCCAAGTTCGTTCAGCCACACGATCTGGGTATGGTCGAGCATCGATCCGCCCACGCCGCTCGGCTCCGGCGTCTCCGCCAGCCGCTTCGCCAGATAGGCCAGCTCGCCGGCGAACCAGGCGTTGATCCGCTTCAGCTTGTCGTAGGCCTCAGCATTGTTGTCCGGCTCGTGCGACAACGAATGGTGCCCCTCGTCGACTCCCAACCAGTGCATGCGGGCCTGGCCGACCGATCGCATGTACTGCAGACTGGCCACTCGAGTCATGTCGTTCGCCAAAGCACTGACCAGCAGATCAATCTGCATCCGGCTGATCTGCGGCGTGTTGTCATTCACCAGCTCGACCTCCGGATCGATCTCCGGAGCGGGATGCGACAATTGTTCCGCGTCGCCGGCCGCGGCGATCTCGGTCTCCATCTGCCGCACCAGCTGCATGTGCTCGTCCAACAACGCTCGATCCGCAGAACTCAGCCGTCCACTGACTCGCTGCAGATCTTCGTAGACCGTATCGAGCACACTGGCTACGTTGGCTTGATCTTTGGCGCCGCCATAGAGTCGTTCGAACATCTGAGCGGGATCGTCGATCGGCGCCACCGGCTTGTTGTTCCCCGCATAGCACATGCGAGTCCACGGATCGGCTCGATTCGGCACCGCTACTCCGAACTCCAGTGAACCGAAGCGAGTCCGTGAGTCGTCGCGAGACTGCAGGTATCCGCGCAGCTCCTGGTCGATCGAAATGCCGCTGGCCCAGCCGGCCGGAGTGTCCGAACCGCCCTGGATGTTGCCGGGGTTGAGCGTGGTCGCGGTCAGCAGGCACGACATGCCGCGCATGTGGTTGTCGCCATCACCGCGGATCTTGTTGTCGACCCCTTTGAGCACCAGGACCTGAGATTGGAAGGGTTCCAGCGGCTGCAGGATCGGTTTGAGCGCCAGCGGTTTGTCGGCGCCGAATTCGGCCGGCCAGAACTCGTCAGGAAGCGTGCCGTTCGGCGAGAACATCACGATCAGCCGCTGGCGACGTTTGCCCGTCGAGTCGGCTCCCCACAGGCTGTTCAGCCCGCTCAGAAAAGGAATCGCAGCCGCACTGATCCCCAGGTCACGCAGAAATCGGCGTCGAGTGGTGCCACGTAAATCCATCGTCGCTGCTCCAGTTTCTATTCCTGTACCACAGATTCTGGTGGGCCTGATTCTGGTCGGCCCGGTTCCGGCGGGGCGGGTTCCGCCGCGCCATGCCGAGCGGCCAGGACGGCCATTCGGACTGCCAGCCTCTGCATATTAAACCCTTGCGATTCAAATTCCAATCGCAACATCTCTGCCGTGTCAGCGCCGAAAGCCGCCGTATCCTGTTTCACCAGATGATGGAACAGGTGGTGGACGAACGAACGGTGAGCCGATTCGCTGGTCACCGCGTAATCGGCGATATCCCGGGCACTAGTGACGTTCAGCTGCTGGCCTTCCACCGTCACGTAGGTGCTGACCGTATTCACCGGCTTGTTCTGGTCGGTCGTTCGCCACCGGCCGATCGGGTCGTAGTGTTCCAGGGCGAAGCCGAGCGGATTGATCAGCGCATGGCACCCCATGCAGGCCTTGTCCTGGGTCAGCTGAGTGATCTTTTCGCGCATCGTCAGATCCGGAGCGAACTCATCGTTCTTGAACGCCACCGCAATGGGAGGCGGCTTCAGGCTCCGACCCACCACCTTGCGAGTCAGGAAGACGCCACGGTGGATCGGAGAGGTGTTGTTGTGGTAGGCGAGCATGCTCAGCAAGTAAGGATGAGCCAGCACACCGGCCCGTTCGTGGGACGGAAAGCGAACCTCCACGAACGTACGAGGATCAGGCCCGGCGTCGACCAGCATTCCTTCGGCGGGACCGGCCGGAGGCGGTGGCGCCGGAGTCACATCGGCGGGGACCGGTGGATCGCTCGTCGGTACGGGGACGCGTTTGGTCAGCCTGGGCAGGTCGGGCAGCGGGCCGGTGCCGTAGAGCTGGTTCAGCGATTCGTTCAGCCACATGGAATCGGCCAACAGCAGCTTCCGATAGTCCGACGTCTCGCTCCAGAAGATCCGATCGACGAACATTTCCAGCGACTGCCGCAAATCGGCCGTCACTTGATCGTCAAACTGCGGGAACAGCTGACGGTCCTTGGCGACGTCGCGCTCTTCGAGGTCAAGCCATTGCTGGAAGAACTCGCCGATCTTCGATCGAGCCCGCGGATCGGCCATCATCCGGATCGCTTGACGTTCCACTTCGCCGGCGGTGGACAGCTGGCCCGAGTCGGCAGCCGCGGCGAGTTCCGCGTCGGGCACCGAGTCCCACAGTGCCCAGGCCAAGCGAGCTGCCACGGCATGCTGAGTCGGGACGCCGTCGGCGGGTGTCAGGTCGTTGTAGAGAAACTCGGGCGAAGCGACGATCATCAGCACGCTCCGTCGCACGGCCGTGTCGACATTCGGCGCAGCAGCAAAGATCTTTTCGCCAAACATCTGCCGCTCGGCATCGGTCAATGGCCGCCGATAAGCGGCAGTGGCCAAGCGAATTACAAAATCCTGCAATTGGGCCGCGCGGTCCGGGGCGTCGTCCTTCACGCCGGAGAGCAGCGGCAATCGGTCGACAACTTCGGCCGCCGTGGCGATGGCCGCTCGGTTGACGGCTGCGAACCACTCCGGCGATACCGAACGGCCCCGCTCGTAACCCAGACTGCGGTCGTCGGCCGGGAAGGGCGTATCGACGACAAACGTCCGCGAACTGCCAGCCGTGGTCAGGTGGTGGTGATCCAGCACCGTCCAGGTACCGTGCGGTGGTTTCCACTCCAACACCACCGACGCGGTTGGTTCTTTGTACTTGAAGAACTCCAGCCGCAGCGGATACGTGCGGCCACCGAGCAGATAGGTCCGAGCGGTCTCTTCCCGCATTTCTCCCGAACTGACCCAGGCATCGATCAACGCGGTCTGGCCGGCCGCTGAGCTGTCGTCGCGGAGCTTACCCAGTCGCTCGGAGTTGTCGAAGTTCAGATAGAGCCGAGCACCGTTGGGAGTCCGGATGCGGAATTCATGGTCGCCCGTGTGAGCGGTTACCAGTGAGCCCTCCCAGATGATCGAAAACTGGTCGGCCGTGATGTCCGTCGTGGGACCCTCGGTACCAAAATCAAACTCCAGTCGCCGATCGACCCGCTCCAGCCGGCGCTGATCGGCCTTGCTCATCCCCTTCGACTGAAAATACTCCGCTCGCAGACCCGGTTCTCCCGCCGCCGATTCACCGCTGGTGGACCCAGATGGTGATTGCTGCGAATTGGGCTGCGGAGGCGGGGGTGTGAATCGTAGCAGCAGGTCGGCCACGGCGTTGCGGAATTGCGGCACGGTCAGCCGAGTCAGCTCGACTCGCGGCGCGACGGTCAGCCCTCGACGCTCACGGGCCGGCAGCGAATAGAACTCGCGATGAATGTACTCGGCCACCGCTCGAGCCTCGGCGCCGACGCATTCCTCGGGGGCCCCTTCGGGCATCGTCCGGTCGATCAAGCGTGTCAGGGCGGCTACCGAGTGTTCGCCGGCCAGCGGCGATTTGTACGCTTCGGGAGTCCCCTGGCCGTCGGCGCCGTGACAACTGGCACACTGTTCACGGTAAATGACCGCACCCAGGTCGTCGGCCGCAGTCGCTGGCAGCGTCGGTTTCGTCAGGAGTATTGCCAGGGCCAGCATGGACCAGCCTCGGCGGATGACGGCAGGCTTCATGGCAACATCGCAATCGGTTGCGTTGGCAACTCGCATCGGCAATGGGTAACGGTAGGGCCGCCGATCGACTGTTCGATCGAGGCAATGGCGGGCGGGGATCATGGGTGTGCCATGACCCCTTCAGGATACCAGCTGGAGTGCGCTAAATCCAACCCCCCGCTGTGTGGGCGTAGGGACCCGAAGCCGGATGTGCTGGCCGGCCCATCAATCGCTCAGCTCGTCGCGCAAGTGCTCTTTTTCGGACTCGGTGAGTGTCCGCCAGTCTCGGTCCTGCAGGCCGGCGACGAGTCCCCACAGGAGGTTCAGCGTCGCGGCCGGGTACCGCTGCTGCACGAGCCTAAAAGCGGCAGTGGGCCCCAGTCGTTCCAGCTGACCGATCGTCGCGATCCCCACATCGCGCAGCCACTGGCAGCTGCGCGGGCCCAGATTGGGTAAGTTCTCAATGGGCGGGCTGAGCCCCGATTCGTGGCTGGCAAAGCCGACATCGGCAAACTTGGCTTGCAGCTCGGCCAGATGATCGCCGGTGGCCGTGTGGATGATCAATGCCTGATTTCGTCCGGCGCTCTGGACCTTCCGGACTCCGTGACCGAAGTGCTTCAAACGCCGCCGCGTCTGCGAGGCGCCCAGATTGACGTACAGCTTGGAACCTTTGGGTTCAGTCATCTTCGCGCCGTTGGATGATCGGCCCGCCGCATCGGGATAGAGGCACGTGGGGCCGGCTGCCATCACGACTTGGTTGTTCTTGTCGCCAGTGAGACTACGATCAGCACCAGGAATCCGAGCGGAATCGTGACGATGCCAGGCTGGCTGAACGGCACCCAAGCGTTCTCAGCCGGAAGTCCATAGATCTTGGAAAACGAATCAGCGCTGACGAGGATCCAGGCCAGTGAGGCAATCATGCCGACCAGGATCGCAGCGGTAATGCCCTGGGGAGTCGTCCCTTTCCAGAACAGACGCATGACCAGTGCGGGCAGGTTGGCCGACGCCGCGACGCTGAAGGCCCATCCCACGAGAAATCCGACATTCATTTTCTGGAAGAGAATTCCCAGGACGATGGCGATGGCGCCGACTCCGACGGCAGTAATCTTTCCCAAACGGACTTTTTCGTGGTCGGAGAGCTCCCAGCGCAGGAAGCTGGTCAGCAGGTCGTGCACTACCGCTCCACTGGCGGCGACGATCAGTCCGCTGACGGTCCCCAGCACGGTCGTGAAGGCGATGGCCGAGATGATGGCAAACAGGAGTTCGCCGAAGCTGCGCGCTAGCAGCGGAGCGGCCATATTAGTGTCCGTCACGTCGATGGCGCCGCTGGTCATGGCACCCAGCCCCATATACAGCGTCAGGACATAGAAGAAGCCGATGCTGGCAATGCCGACCACGGTGCTCTTGCGGGCAGCCGCCTCATCTTTGACCGTGTAGTAGCGAATCAGGATGTGTGGCAGAGACGCGGTGCCGCAGAACAGAGCCAGCATCAGCGACAGGAAATCGATCTTGGGCGCGAGCGCATCGCCGCGGATCCCGCGAAACATCGGTGCCTGACCCGGACGCAGAATCGCGGCACCGGGGGTCGGATTGGCGACATAAGTTGTCAGCGTGCCACCGTCGGGTGGCGTCGTGACTTCGCTTTTCCACAGCACCACTTCGCTCTCGCGCAGCACCCGCAAGAATTCGATCGGCCCCACGGGCCCCGTTCGTTCGATGCCGCCTGGCAGACGCGAGATGTGCCCGACTGATCGCAGTTGTCCTTGGCCGGGTCCTTTGCCGCGGGGGAGTCCATTGATCAACGTTTTCCCGTCCGGCGTTCGCTGGACGGTCTGCGATTCGGTGGCCTGAGGGTCGTTTACCGCGACAAAGCCTCGCTGCAGGATCAACACCGTCAGGATCGTGCTGAACAGAATCAGCAGGCCGCCCTTGAGGAACTGCACGTACGTCGTGCTGGCCATGCCGGCGGTCATGACAATCACGACGACCACGGCGCCGACCAGCACCACGCCGACCCAATGTGGCAGCTGCAGCAGGGGCTGGATCAGAGCCCCAGCACCGACCATCTGCGGAATCAGGTAGAAGATACTGACGACCAGGGTGCTGATCGCCGCTGCCAGTTTGATACCGCGCGAATGGAAGCGAGCGTCGAGGGCATCGGCGAAGGTGTACTTGCCGAGCCGGCGCAGCGGTTCAGCGACGACGAACAGGGCCACGACCCAGCCGGCCAGATAGCCGATCGAGTAGAGAAATCCATCGTAGCCGTAAAAGGCGATCATCCCGCAGATACCCAGGAACGAGGCGGCTGACAGGTAGTCGCCGGCAAAGGCGATCCCGTTCACGAACCAGTGGATCTGTCCGCCGGCTGCGAAGTAACCATGGGCGCTGCGCACCCGCGCGGCCAGGAAAAAGCTGAGCCCCAGGGTGATGGCGACGAACAGGCCGAAGACGGCGATGGCCAGGTACGACGTTTCGTGAATCATCGCGTCGAGCTCCGTCGCCACGAGACGCCGATCGAATCCTGGCACAGCCAGCAGTAGATGACCGCCAGGACCAGGGCGCCGACGATCAGCCCCATCCCCATCCAGATGGCCAAGTTGACACCGGCCGCCGGCACCGCGTCCATGGCTGCCGGCCAGAACGTGTTCAGCAGGACAAACGTCGCGTAGGCGGTCAGGTAGATCAGAAACAAAGCCCGTCCATACCGGCTGTTTCGCGCCGAGATGTGCTCGGGTTCAAACTCCCGATCCTCCACCGCATGTCCGCCTGGATCGCCCACGGTTGGCTCCCTTGTGTCCGTATGTCCCGCCCGGTGTTCCCCTGAGCATCGCTCGTAGGAGGGGGGCAGCAATGGAGGCGTATTGTTTCAGAAACACTGCCGGCCGACCAGCAGGCGGGCAGGAGAAGTAGTACGGAGTAGACGACGGCGATCAGCCCGGCCAATTGCTGGCCCGTTCGGCAGGCTCGGACTACCATGACAGGTTGGAAGACGCTCGCGAACTTGTCGCCGGCTGGGGACAGCGGCCGGACCGAGGGTGGCGAAAGGTGGAGTGGTGGGTGCCGAAGTCGGCGGAGGAGGGCGGAGGTGAGACGACTGATACGTACGCTCGGCGGATGTCTCTGCTGGTGCGCATGTTGGTGGCATTTGGCCGGGACCGGGTATGGGCAGATTTACCGCTGGAACACGGGTGAAGTGATCCCGGGGACCGAGGACATTGTGCCCGAACCGGGAGCGGTGCTCGATTTCCTCGACCTGCAGTATGCCAATCTCCAGCGAGTCGATCTGAAGGACGCGACTTTTGAGCTGTCCGACATGATCTGGGCTGATCTGCGGAACACGGATCTGACCAACGGTTACTTTTCCAATGCGCTGTTGGGGTATGTCGATTTCCGCGGAGCGACGTTGACCGACGCCATCTTCACGGGGGCGGCGATTCGAGGGGCGAATCTGAGCGGCGCCACGGCTTTGGGATTCCGCAAGGAACAGCTCTATTCCACTATCAACTATCAGAATCGGGCCACGCAGGCGGTCAATCTGTCGAACAACGATCTGACGAACTGGGACCTGCGCCGCCAGAATCTATCGTCGACGAATTTCGCTGGATCGAAGATGACCGGCGTGAACCTGTCGGGGGCGATCATCATCGAATCGAATCTCAGCGATACGACTGCGCGAGGTTTCACGAAAGATCAGCTCTATTTGACCAGCAGTTACGTGACCAAGCTGATGTTGGGCGTGCGGCTGGACGAGAATAATCTGAGCGGTTGGGACTTCAGCGGCCAGTCGCTCGACAACGCCAGTTTCACATCGGCTGCGTTGGCCGGGACCAGCTTTGCCAATTCGTCGATTGTCGGCGTGTCGTTTGCCAACACCACATCCGCTGGCTTCACCTCGTCACAGCTCTACTCCACAACCAGCTTCAAATTCCGCACGCTCACCGGCATCGATCTGTCGCGAAACGATCTGACCGGCTGGAACTTCGACAATCAGAATCTGACTCAAGCGAACTTCAGCGACGCCAAGCTGGCGGGGGCCGGGTTTGCTGGTGCGAATATCAGCCGGGCGGATTTTTCGAACACCACCTCGCAAGGCTTTGTTGCCCAGCAGCTCTACTCGACGGCCAACTACCAGTCCCGGAATCTCCGCGAGCTGCGGATGTTGTACAACGACGTCAGCGGCTGGAATCTTGCCAATCAGAACCTCGAAGAGTCATCGTTCTACGCCGCGACGATGGTCGGCACCAATTTAACGGGCGCTGATCTTACCGGCGCGACACTCAGCAGTGCTCATCTGCAAGGGGCCACGTTCGCCGGGGCCCAGATCGACCAGGCCTCGCTGGCGTTCGCCGATCTGCGCGGCGCCGACCTGAGGCGAGCTAATCTGACTGGGACCACGTTGGAAAAGGCCCAGTTTCAAGGTGCTCAGATCGCCGGCGCCACCTTGGACGGCGCCACATCGGCAGGCTTGACGCGTCAGCAGATCTACTCGACCGCCAGCTACCAGCTCGGGACACTCCATCAGATCGGATGGCAGAATAACGATCTGTCCGAGTGGGATTTGAGCGACCAGCAGTTGACGAACGGGAATTTCAGCGGCACGCAGCTCAACAGCACCCGGCTCGATCGATCCGATCTGCGAGGCGCCGTGTCGTTTTCGCCCGGCTCGGCCCTGACCGACGACGCCATCCTGCCCGACGGGCATATCAACGGGCTGACCCTGAGTGCCGGCCAGTCACTGCTGGTGCGTGACGACGACGGAGTGGCAGCCCCCGATCCCACGGCCCCCTGGCTGGCGGCTCGAGCTCCCATTCCCATCCTGGTTCAGTCGGGCATGTCACTGGCCAGCGACAGCTCACTCGTCTTGAAGCTTGATGCCGATCCGTGGGACTCTCGCTTCTCCTTCAGCCCCGGAGTCTCCGTCCAGCTTGGCGGCATCCTCGACCTGCGATTTGAGGACAACGTCATCCTGGCACAACAGACCGGGCGGACCTTCAACCTCTTCAATTGGGCTGGCGTGCAGCCGCAGGGTCAGTTCGACGTGCAGACCGAAGATGGCGTGATCTGGGATATCAGTCAGCTTTATTCGGGCGGGACCGTCAAAATGATCGGGCTGGCGTCCGACCTGGACGCCGACCATGACGTCGACTCGGCCGACCTGCTGTCGTTCCTGGCCAACTGGACCGGCTCGGATTATCCGCCAGCTGATAAGACCTGGCAGGATGGCGACAGCAACGCCGATGGCGATGTCGACTCAGATGATCTGCTGTCTTTCCTCAGCCAATGGACGTCGTCCGCCGCTCAGTTGCAGGCGATGCGGGGCGAGCTGGCTGCGGTCGTCGGCCAGAGTCGCGTGACGGCTGTCCCCGAACCGGGAGCGGCGGTGCTGGCCTTGTTTGGGCTGAGCCTGCTGAGGTGCCGAAGGGCGAAAAAAAACAGCGTTCCGAACTGAAGCTCGGAACGCTGTTTGAAATTTCTGACTGTTCAGCCGCTAAACGGCGGCTGCTGGGCAAACAAGGTTCACCCGACGGTTGACATCCGTACGGTATCCGGCGGCCGATTAATATCGGCGACCGCCACCGCCACCACCGCCGTAGCCACGACCACCGCCGCCGCCACCGCCACCGCCGCCACGATTCTCACGCGGACGAGCTTCGTTGACCGTCAGCGGGCGACCACCCAGATCCTTTTCACTCAGGCTCTGAATCGCTTCGCGAGCCGCATTCGAATCGGTCATTTCGACGAATCCGAAGCCCTTGCTGCGTCCGGTGTCTCGGTCCATCACGACCTGAGCACTGCGGACCTCGCCGAACTCAGCGAACATCTCCTCCAGCTGCTGGTCCGTGATGCTGTAGGGCAAGTTGCCCACGTACAATTTCATACCCATCTTTCGAACTCCACAAAACCTGTTTAGCTTGGCCCAATTGCTTTCCGGACCAACGAGAAAGGGCCGAAATCGGCGGCCCGCCAAGGTAGAGGACGCAGGAAGACGTGCGCCCAATCTCAACAGAAACCAGCAGCACTATTCGCTAACGAACATCCGACCCACACAGACTATATCACATTCCAGACAGCGATGGCAAGTCCAGCTCGGTGAGCTTACCCCCCCTGCCGGCAGTCCCAGTCCTGCCGCCACCGCTCGCCCTTGATTACCGCCAACGGCGTCGCTAGCAAGAGAGGGCCCAGTTGCTCCGACGACCCACGCACCTCATCGGGCCCGTCGGATTCGCCGTAAGAGAGGGCCAGGTCCGTGATTGCGATCTCATCTGATCCGACCGTCCACTTCAAGTCACCGCAATATCCGGCCCGTGAACTCCAGCGGCCAGCGCCGATCTGCTGGGACTCCCTGTCGATCAGGGCAATCGGGGTAGTTGTGGCAGTCGTGGCAGCCGTTTCAGTTGTATCAGTCGCTTCGGCCGACGATCGGCCCAACGTCATCGTCGTGCTGACCGACGACCAGCGTGCCGACACCATCCACGCTACGGGGAATGATGCGATCCGGACGCCGAACCTCGACCGACTCGTCCGGCAGGGCCTGACATTCCGTCGCGCGTATGCTCAGGGGAGCATGCATGGCGCAACGTGTGTCCCGTCGCGGGCCATGCTGTTGGCCGGTCGCCAGCTCTTCGGGCTCGACGAGAGCCTGCAGGAATACTCGACATGGCCCGAGGCCTTTCGGTCGGCCGGATACGAGACCTTCATGGCCGGCAAATGGCACAACGGTCAGCCGTCGCTGTGCCGCATCTTCCCAGATACCGGACCAATATTCCTGGGAGGAATGGTCGATCCTCTCCACGCCTCACTCGGTCGCGTCGCAGCCGGCAAGTGGCTCGACCCTCGGCCATCCACCGAACATACCTGCCAAGTCTTCGCTCAAGCGGCAGTCGACTTTTTGCAGCAGCCCCACGAACGACCCTTTTTTCTCTACGTCGCGTTCAACGCCCCCCACGATCCCCATATCGTACCCGCCGACTTCCCGGTCAGGGTGGACCCCGAATCGATACCTCTCCCGGCGAACTTTCTTCCGCAGCATCCGTGGAATAACGGAGAGATGGTCGTCCGCGACGAACGGTTACTCTCCTGGCCGCGACAACCGGCCGACGTGCGGCGCCTGTTGGCCGAATATTACCGATACGTCTCGTATGTCGACACTCAGCTCGGTCGCATCCTCGACACGCTGGCCACCTCGCCCCATGCCGACCGGACCATCGTCGTCTTCACCTCCGATTCTGGCGTCGCTCGGGGCAGCCACGGTCTGATCGGCAAGCAGAACCTGTACGAACATTCGGTCTGTGTGCCGTTGATCATGGCCGGCCCGACCATTCCCCAAGGAGTATCCACCGATGCGCTCTGCTATCTGGCGGATGTTCTCCCCTCCCTGGGCCGATGGTGCGGTGTCACTGGGCCCGACACGGCTCCCACTACCGATCTCACTCCCGTCCTGCGCGACCCCGGTCGGTCGGCTCGCGACCAGGTGGTGCTGGGGTACGGCCAAGTCCAACGGGCGATCGCGACTGAGCGTTGGAAGCTGATCCGCTATCCGCACATCGACCGCGTCCAGCTCTTCGATCTGGCGGCCGATCCGGCCGAACGGACCAACGTGGCTGATCGTCCCGAGCGGCATGAGCTGGTCCAGCGTCTGTCGCACCAGCTGCAGGCCGAACTGACCCGGCTAGGCGACCGGGCTCCCTGGTCGATCTCTCAGCCGGAACCGGCCGACTGGACGCCGCCTGCTCCCTGAAAGGCGGCTGCTGAACCGACCTGAATTGGGTCACGGCGGTTCGTGGGACGTGGGTGAAACCCGTCGGACCGTATCTGGTATCGCCGCCGAAGTTGGGTTAAGTTCCAGCGGCGGCCGCTCTGGGCCGCAACACGGGGCCAGCGTCCCGAAACGTCGATCGAAACTGCAACACTCGAGCTTGAGGAACAACGCACATGTCTGGGACGAGAACTCGTCTGATGTTGGCCGCCGTGACGGCCGGAATCTGCAGCTGGTGTCTGATCGGAGTGGCTGACGCTCAGGAAAACCAAACCGCTCAGGAAGGCAAATGGGTGGCCCTCTTTGACGGCAAGTCACTCGACGGATGGGAACGCGTCGGCGACGAAGGGAGTCGATGGGAAGTGAAGGACGGCGCGATTCAAGGGAGCGGTGCGGCTTCGATGTTGGTGAATACCACCGGTCCGTACAAGAACTTCAAGTACCGAGCCGAGATCAAGATCAACGACAAGGGGAATTCGGGGCTCTACTTCCGCACCACACGCAAGCCCGGCTTCACCGACGGCTATGAAGCTCAGATCGACAGCACGCACACTGATCCGATCCGCACCGGATCTCTGTACGGCATGTGCCACGTTTATCGTCGGCTGGTCGAGCCCGACACGTGGTTCACCTACGAACTGGAAGTGCGTGACGATGTGTGGCGCGGTCGCGAAATGACGCGGATCAAGATCACGGTCGACGGCACCGAGCTGTACGAATACCTCGACTTCGACAAGACGTTCAAGTCGGGCCATTTCGCTTTCCAGCAGCACGATCCGGGGAGCCGCGTGAGTATCCGCAAGGTCGAAGTTCAGGAACTCCCCTGACGAAACGGACGGCGCTGAGGGGCGAGTAACGGGCGTTAGAGTTTTTTGACCTCGCGACGCTCGACAAACCAAGCGACGCTGCCGGCTGGTCGAGCCAGTCGGCAGCGGGCTGTGCGGCGGGCTGTGCGGCGGGACGGGCCGGTTGTTCCGGTTGTGAGGTTTGGCTGGCTTCCAGCCCGATGCCAGCCCGGTACTGGCCCGGGCATGTCACGATTTCGAAGCAAAAGAGCGATTTTCTCCAGAAAATGCTTGGCGGTTCTGCACGCCTGATTATGCTCAAAAAGTAGAGCGGGGTTTGTGCCGAGAGACCGGAACAGTCTCATCAACCTCGGCCGCGCTTCAGCTCTACTTACTATCTTGCTCACGCATCCTTGAAGCTGCCTGCCATGAGAACGAGCATTGCCCGTGCGCTGAGGGTCTGTCTAGCGGTATGTTCTGTGGTCGCCTGCGGGGCGGTCGCTGAGGCCGGCGTTGTGCGACTGGAGTCATCGGCTCCGTCATCCACGCCGGTGATCACGTTCAGTGAAACCACCGCCAACGGCCAGCTGGTGAGCTACCTCAAGCCGAATCCCGCTTATTCATTCAGCAACGTCGACCAGCTGGGTGACATTACTGTTCAGTTCGGCAGCCGTTTTGTCGGCCAGTCGTATGGCGCCATGGCCAATTCGCTCGGCGATACCTCCCCCTCCGGCCCGCTGACGATCGACATGGCCGCCGCGCCCGTCGGTGTGGTGCTGGAGAAATGGGCCGGCGACAAGCTGGTGCTGGGCGGCATGGACATGACGAAGTTCAAGTACTTCACCACGCCGATCGCGATGGCCTTCAGCAAACCGGTCGGCTGGGTCAGCTTTGACACCGGTCGGTTTGACCACGGCCAGACGACGTTGATCGAAGCGTTCGGTCCCACCGGCGTCAGTCTCGGCACCTGGTGGAACACGGTCGCCGATGTCGAGAATTTCTACTTGAGCGAAACGACCGGGAACCGCACGATCGCCGGTATCTCGATCTACGTCCCCAGCCACGGGATGGACTGGGAAGGCTTCGCCATCGACAACGTCCGCTTCGGTGCTGTCCGCACCCCGGATCCGCCTGATGGCGAGAACGTTCCCGAACCGTCATCTGCACTGTTGCTGGCCGGCGGTCTGTTGTGCCTGGTCAGCCGCTGCCGGGCTCGCCGAGTCAGCTGATCAGCGTCAAGACTTCCTCGGCTGTGCGTCGGCCACTGAGCATCGCTCCTTGGATCGACGCCGATTCACGGTAATCTCCGCACGCAAAGAGTCGCGGCCCGCACTGATTCGTCGGCGAAGGTTCATCCCAGCGGCCGACAGGCTGAGCGGGGAGGGCATGGCGAATCGTGTAGCTGCGCAGGGGACGCCAGGTGAGTGCTTCAGGGCCGAACCAGTCCGCCAGCTGATGGCGGACGTCGAGTTCCAGGCGAGCCAGCTCATCGCCGGCCGCTTCGCCCAGCACTGAGACGCTGATCAGCGACTTCCCCGTCGGTGCGTAAGTCGACGCCACCTGGCTGGGGACGCACAAGTGGTTGATCGGGCCGGTCGGGTCGCCGTTCAGGACCAGAATCGGATCCGCCACCGGGGGTCGTTCAGCGGCGAAGTAGAAGCACGTCGTGGCGCGCGATTCGGGCTTCAGCTCGGGGCGACCGGTCAGCAGAGCGGCGGCGGGCCCGTCGGTCGCGACGACGACAGCCTGAGCGGCTAGAGTGCGACCATTGGCCAGCCGGACTTCGGTCCCCTCCACGCGAGCGACTTGCGTGTTCAGTTGGATCGAGCCAGCGGGCAAGCGGTCGGCCAATTGGGCCGTGATGGCTCCCATGCCGCGAGCCGGCAAGGCCGTGTCGCCAAGGGCGAACATGCGGAAGATGAATTTGAAAAACCGGCTGCTCGTCCGCAGTTCCCGCTCCAGAAATACGCCACTCAACCACGGCCGAAAAAAACGCTCGATCATTTCATCCGAAAATTTCCACTCGTCGCTCAGGTAGCTGCCCGTCGTGGAATCGGGTTCGCGCAACAGGGAAGCCAGAGGCGTATGGACCAGATGAAATCGCATTTGGGCCAGTTTCCAGCGATCGATCAGCGAACCCAGGCCGTTGAACAGAGACCGCGGTGCCTGGCTGGGCCGACGCCAAGGATCGGATAACAGATCGACGCGTCCGTTCCAGTGAATCAGTGCTCCGGGTTCGAAAGGGCGCAGCTGCAGCGCCGGGTAGTCGAGGACGCGTTGAGCCTCGGGATAGGCAGTCTGCAGGACCTGGAATCCATGGTCGAGCAGGAAGCCGTCCACCTCGTCGGTGCGCACCCGGCCCCCGACTCCGTCACCGGCCTCCAGCACTTCGACAGCCACGCCCTGTTCGGTCAGCTCTCGGGCACAGCACAGCCCGGCCAGGCCGCTCCCGACAATCACCACGGGCAGTTTCGATTGTTTCATGACTCAGGAATTCCAAGGTGCGGAGTTCGCCAGACCGCTCGGGGGCGACACGAACTGCATCGAGTCGCACGGAGCTGGTAATCGTGTCAGAGTGTAGCACCACGCCCCAAAATTTCACACCGCCGGGATCCCATGTTGGCCCTTGCGACGGTCAGAGCGGGCCTGTATAGGACGGTTTGCGTCGACGACCGGCCGCCGTTCGGCCACCTTCCGGGGTCGGGTAGCCGGAACGGTTTCGCGCCGAAATATTGAGCGGATTCGGTCGCCGGCGCGAAGAGAGGAAGCGACATGATTCCAGACGAATTGTTTTCGGTCGCCGATCAGCGGGTCCTGGTGACCGGGGCCAGTCGAGGGATCGGACGAGCGATTGCTGCCGGTTTTGCGACCCGCGGTGCTCATGTGGTGATCACCGGACGCCAGCCGGAGACCCTGGCCGCTACGGCTGTCGAGATCTCCGCCGGTGCTCATGCTGTCCCCCACCCAGTGACCTGGGAATGTGCCGACATGGCTGTGGAGGACGAACTGTCGGCGCTGGTCGATCGGGTTCTGCAGCGGTGGGGCCGTATCGACACGCTGATCAACGTGGCCGGCGTGAATCGGCGGCTCCCGGCCGAAGAACTGACGATGGATGACTACGATTTCGTGGTGAACACCAACCTGCGTGGCGCATTTTTTCTCGCTCAGCGGGTCGGCCGAGCCATGTTGCATCAGCAGTCGGGGACGCAGATCCATATTGCTTCCCTGAACTCCGACCGTCCCTTGAAAAACGTCGTCCCGTACGCGATCAGCAAGGCCGGTTTGGCTCAAATGACACGCGCCCTGGCGCTGGAATGGGGGTCGCGAGGCGTCCGCGTGAACGCTATTTCTCCCGGCTTCATCTTGACCGACCTGACGCGTAAACTGTGGTCGGACTCGAAGATGCAGCGGTGGGGAGAGGACCACACGCCGCAGAGGAGGCTGGGTAAACCGGAGGATCTGGTCGGGGCGGCCGTGTTTCTGGCCTCCCCCGCGAGTGCCTTCATGACCGGCCAGGTCCTGTACGTTGACGGAGGGTTCACTGCGGGTTGGGCGTGGCCCATCCCGGAATAAGCCCCATCCCGGAATCCAACTGCCGGCTCGACGCCCTGATCGCGTCAGCCGATTAAGGTGCGTCAGTACGATGATCGATCGCTCGGGGAACAAGCGACTGCAACCTGCGCCGTCTGCCTCGCTTGCAGTGGCACTGCGGGTCGTGTTGGTCGCTTTCAGCTGGTGGGGCGCGGCCATGGCCTCCCACGGAGCCGAAGTTCTGAATCGGCTCGGTCAACTGCAGCAGCAGTCTTTCTGGGATAATCGCGATTGGGACTGGTACCTGCGGAATATTCCCTTCTTTGAATGTCCCGATCAGGAGATCACCACGACCTACTATTATCGGTGGGAACTGCTGACCAAGCACCTGACGTACGGGTCGCCGGACAGCGGTTATTCGTTCACCGAATTCATCGATCGCCCCTTCTGGTCCGGGGCCTATGGAGCGATCAGTTGTCCGGCCGGCCACCAGCTCTACGAAGCCCGCTGGTTGCGGTCCCCCCGCTACGCTCGCGATTACGCCAGGTACTGGTTTCGCACTCCCGGCGCTCAGCCACGGAACTACAGCACGTGGCTGGCCGATTCCGTCTGGGCCCTCCATCAGGTCCATCCCGAACGATCGTTCGTCGTCGAGCTCCTCCCCGACATGATCAAGAATTACCAGGGGTGGGAAGAGCGGCACTATGTTCCCGAGGTCGGCCTGTTCTGGCAAACCGGGCATGATGACGGCATGGAGTTCAATATCAACAGCCGGCAGACTCAGGATATCCTGCGCGGAGCGCCCGGATATCGCCCGACGCTCAACAGTTATCTGGCGGCCGACGCCACAGCCATCGCCAAGGTTGCCCGCTTGGCTGGTGAAACGGGAGTCGCCGACGAGTATGACGCCAAATCGGATGGCATCCGCCGACGGATGCTCGACCGATTGTGGGATGAACGCCGTGAATTTTTCCTGCAGGCGTATCGCGACGATGAAACTCGCGAGGGACATCAGATCAAAGCGTTGAGCAAAACCTATGAGACGGGTGAATTCGCCGGGAGTGACCATGGCCGTGAGCTGATCGGATACGTGCCGTGGCAGTTTCGGCTCCCCGAACCCGGGCGCGGCTACGAGCGGGCTTGGCGTTTCCTGATGGACGCCCATTACTTCGCCGCTCCGTTTGGCCCGACGACCGTCGAGCGGAACGATCCGATGTTTCTGCTGAAGAATTCCTGCTGCTGGTGGAGCGGTCAGTCGTGGCCCTATGCCACCACGCAGACGCTCAAGGCGATGGCCAATCTGCTGCAGCACTACCAGCAGACCGAGGTCACAGCGGCCGACTATGTCCGACTGCTCAATACCTACGCCCGCTCACACCGGAAGGACGGACGGCCTTATCTGGCCGAAGCGCTGCACCCCGATACGGGTTCGTTTGAAGGGCACGACGGCTACAACCACTCCGAACATTATTTTCATTCGGGCTTCTGCGATCTGGTCATTACCGGACTGGTGGGGCTGGTCCCTCGTGACGATGAGGTGTTGGAGTTGCGACCGCTGGCGCCGCTCGAGTGGGAATACTGGGCGCTGGACGGAGTTCCGTATCGCGGCCGAGAGCTGTCGATTGTGTGGGACAAGTCGGGGACTCGCTACGGAATGGGCCCGGGCCTGCACATTCTGGCCGATGGACGACCGTTGCACGCGACAGCTGAGCTGGGACCGGTCACCGTGCCGTTGTCGCCAGTTGGTGACGAACAACGCGTCGCGGCGGTTGGTGAACGGCCGAGCGATGTGAATCACGGAGTCAATAACGACGGGAACTACTATCCGCGCTGGACGGCTTCCTACACGGCACCGGGTACGTCGTTGTCCAAAGTCTACGACGGCAATTACTGGTACCACCGAGATCCCCCCAATCGCTGGACCGCCGCTGGAACACCTCACGCCGAAGATTGGATCGCCGTCGATCTCGGCGAGCCTCGACTGGTGGAACGCGTCAAGCTGTACTTTCTGGCCGACGCGCCCACCGCGTCTGTCGTGCCTGACGCGGCGGTTCCCCATCTCGCGCCTCCTCGGCGCGTTCGGCTGGAGACATGGGACGATGGCAAGTGGATGCCGTTGCCCGTCGCAGATTCGGTAGCCGGACCGGTCGTCGCGCATCGGCCGACCGAGTTCCAGATTCCGCTTGGCAAGTACCAGCGGTTTCGCGCCGTGATCGAACACGCGGCCGAGGGACCAGCCGGGCTGACCGAATTCGAGATCTGGGGCGAAGGAGAGCGGCCTTACCGACCGGCCCCGCCGCCAGCCGGGAACGTCGCCTGGCAGCGTCCAGGTCAGGAGTTTCCTCGCGCCGCGGCTTCGTTTTCCGATCGGTTTGGCGGGGAGCCGTCGGCGGCCATCGATGGCCGGATTTGCTATGCGGCCACGCCGATGAATCGATGGACAAGTTACGAATCACCCACTGCGGAAGATTGGTGGGAAGTCGATTGGGGAACCTCGCGCGTGATCGATCAAGTGGTGCTCCATCTGTATGACGACGGCGGGGGTGTGCAGGCGCCCGCCGGCTATGAGGTGCTGGTCTGGAACGACCAGCAGTGGCGGCCGGTGGATGAGGTCTTCCGACGTCCCGCTGAACCGCAGGGGAGTGCTCCCAACGTCGTGCAGTTCCGGCCCGTGGCGACTGCCAAAGTTCGCATCAACTTCCGTCATCGCGAGCCGGCTCGCAGCGGCGTAACGGAAGTTGAAGTCTGGGCCGAAGGTGCTCACGTTGAAACGTCTGATGACTCACAGCCGACTGGCGGGAGGGCTCAGCCATGACATTGTCCCGACCGCTGGAAATCCTCCCGCAGCCGGATGAAACGACCTGCGGGCCCACCTGCCTGCAGGCCATCTATCGGTACTTTGGTCAGGAAATTCCGCTGCAGGAACTGATCGACAGCGTCCCCAGGTTTCCGCATGGCGGCACCCTGGCCGTGATGCTCGGTTGCCACGCTCTCCGACACGGATATCACGCTCGGATCTATACCTACAACCTGGATGTCTTCGACCCGACCTGGTTTCAAAGCGATGATATCGACATCACGGAACGGCTGACAACTCAACTGAAGTACAAGACTGAGCCGCGTCTGGTCACCGCCAGTCATGCGTATCTGGAGTTTCTGCGGCTGGGTGGCGAGCTGTTGATGGAGACGCTCAGCGAAAACCTGATCGCCGGGTATCTGGAACAGTCCATTCCGGTCCTGACGGGGCTGAGCGTAACGTATCTCTATCAGTGCTCACGGGAACGAGAAACCGATCACCGGTCGGACGATCTGCGCGGAGTGCCCACCGGCCACTTCGTGGTGTTGTGCGGGATCGACCGCCAGCACCAGAGAGTGCTGGTGGCCGACCCCTACCTCCCGAATCCGTTGGCCGAGGGGCAGTACTATCACGCGCCCCTCGACCGATTGATCAGTGCGATACTGCTGGGAGTGCTCACCTACGATGCGAACCTGCTGGTGTTGACGCCCAGCTCCGCGCCGCCGGACGATCCGTCGACGAAGACGCACTGAGTTCGAAGTGGCTGTCGACACCGGCAGTCGCCACATCGTGCAGCTGCGACTGGAATTCCTGGTACGAACAGTTCCAGCCAGCAAGGAACTCAGCCCATTCGTTCGACTCCCGGTCGCCCCCTCGGGAGATGTCAAAGAGCGTTTCCGGGTCGCCGAGCAGGTCGAGTGCCACGCCCCCTTTGGCTCCTCCTTTCCCGCCACCCTTGCTCGATCGTTCGTTGTCCTGATTGACGAACCGCAGATCGGTCGGGTCGAGCCCCTGATAGTTGGCGTCGGCGCTTTGAGCGGCTCCCAGCTGCACCGTGTACGAGATATTGCCGTCACGCACGGTGTCGTCGACGCCGCGGACGGTCACCGTCTGAGCGGTCTGCCAGTTCGAAGCCGTGAAGGTCAGGCTGGTGCGATCGAGTGTCCCTTCGGTGGTGTCGAGCGAGATCAGGAAAATCGTCACGTTGGCGGTGGGCGCACTCGTCAATGCGACGGTGAACTGAGCCGTGCCGCCCGCTTCGGTCGTGGTGCTGCTGAGCTGACTGATCCGGAATCCAGCCTGCGGCGCCACATCGTCATTGAGAATAGTGAAATTCGCCGTGCCGCTGGCAATTTGGGTGGCCCCCGACGAGTTAGCCAGCTGCACGGCGAAAGTTTCGTCCGCCTCGACCGCCGAATCGCCGGCGATGCCGATGGAAATCGTTTTGGTCGACTCGCCAACGGCAAAGAACAGACTTCCCGACGGGAGCGTGCCGTTGGTGAAATCCGACGCCGAGGCCGGGTTCGCTCCGGTCCCCAGCACGGAGAAGTCGACCGAAGTCGCCGCCGACAGATCGCCCGTGCGAGTGACCGTGAAGACGGCATTGGTCACGCCCGACTGACCCTCCACCGCACTCACCGTCGCCGCCGTAATCGACAGGTAGTCGGTGTTGGTCGGAACGACCGTCCCGCTGATGAAGTATTGACCCAGGCTGCCGTAGTCGGTGTACCCCGTGCTCAGCGGATCACCATAACCGACTCCCGAGATGTGCAGGAAGTACTGACCGGCCGCCAACGTCGCGTTAATGGTCGAACTCAACAGGCTCGCCGGGTTGGAACTCAGCACCAGCTGATGCGATGCGTCGTAGAGTTCGGCGAGGATGTCGAGGTTCGGTCCCCGAGCGAACGGATTGATCTGCAGACTCACCGTTCCCGCACCCGTGCTGAACGAATAGACGTCCACGTCAGTGCTCCGCTCGATCAGTCCGCTGGCCGTGACCACTCCGCCGCTGACCGACAGCAAGGAGCTCGAGCTGTCGGTGTTGCCGACGTCATCGATTCGATAGCCAAACCCATTGCCTGAGGTGATGATCGCCAGATCGTCTTCGGCGTTGTTGGCGTCGAGGTACAGACCGTTGCTCCACTGCGACAGGTTCTTGTAGTAACCGACGCCCATGATCGGTGCCCAGCCCGTGTCGCCCGTTCCCTGGCCGCTGTAGTACGACGTGGCGCTGGTTCCGTCGTGCCGCAGCCCCAGCGTATGCCCCGCCTCGTGGCTGATCGCTTCCGCTGTGTACTTTTCGTTGCCGTTCCCCAGCTGATCTTCAAAGACAAAGGCCGGTGTGTCGGTCGACCAGTTGAACGATCCGATGTAAGCCACACCGCCGGCGGAGCTCCCGTACCAGTCGCTGCTGCTCCCTCCCACCACGACTCGCACTCCCCACGCCAGATCGCTCGAACCGGATTTGCTGAGGGCCGCCACGCCGGGATCTTCTGTGGTGACGTCGACGTCAAATGGAATGAAATCCTCCACCACACGCTGCCAGATGTACTGGATGCGCTCCAGTTCGGCCGTGCTGAAAGAGGCTTCGTTGCCGTCGAAGTCGAACGGGCGCGAGCCGATATTCGCTCCGCCCGCGAAGCTGCTGTTCCACGAAGTTCCCGACGTGACGTGCCCGTCAAAGTCGAGGTAAATCACATGCTCGGCGCCAGGATTGCTGTGCAGACGGAAGGTCTGGTCCTGCGGCACCAGGCCCGAGCTGATCGTCCCCGATTCGGCGGATACGGGTGCCAGATCGAGGATCGGCAACTCCGTCAACGCGTCGTACTGGTGGCCTTCAGCGTCAACGTGCACGTCGCCATCCCCATCCACGTGGGCTTCGCCATCCACGTGAGCGGCATCGACCAGCCCGCTAGCGACGAGCCCGCCATCCGCCAGCCCGGCATCAGCCGAGCTGACGGCGGCAGGCCCGTTCGTTCCGGCCGTCGGTCCGCCCCCACCCGTCGTCGACTCACCGTCGCACCCGCCGCCATCCGCCGCATCGGTACCGCCCAGCTCGGTACCGAACTGGGCGGTACCCGCCAGATCGGCATTTGCCAGTTTAGCACCGGCAAGCGCAGTCGATCCGGTCACCTGTCCCGGGTCGATGGGCGTGACGCTGCAGAAGATGCGATCTTCCAGCACCATCAACGACAGCGAACTGCGGGGGGCTGGCGTCGAGCGACGAGACGCTTGACGTGACCACAGGCTACGTACGAACTGCGCGGCCACGTAGAGTGATGGCATAGTGTGGCTCCGAACGGCTGAATGGCTCGGACGACGAGCTGTCGGCGAGGACGAGATGAGCTGACGATCGGGTGAAGACGAGCGGGCAGTTTCCGGGCCCATCTGAACCATACTACTTTTTTGCCCGGCAGGAGAAAAAACTTTCCCGACTCACCGTCAGAACGGGCGAATCGACCTTGTTGCTGGCGACTTGCTTGCCCTACTATCTGCCGCCCCGACCGCCGGGGCAGCAGAGACAGGAACGAACTCGCTCAGGGAGCCAGCCGCTGATGCAACTCGACACAGAGCCGCAGGTGAGCGTCGTTGTGCCGACGTTTCGCGAAGCCGAGAATCTCCCCGTGCTGGTGCGTCGCATCGGGCAGGCGATGAGCCAGGCTGAGCTGTCGTACGAAATCATCGTCGTCGATGACGCCAGCCCCGATCCGACGTCCGCCGTGTGTGGAGAGTTAAGCCGGCAGTTTCCGCTGCGGCTGATCGTCCGCCAGAACGAACGCGGGTTGTCGTCAGCCGTGATCCGCGGTGCTGAACTGGCCACCGGCAAATGGCTCGTCGTCATGGATGCCGATCTGTCCCACCCGCCCGAACGGATTCCCGACATGGTCGCTCAGCTCGCATCGGGCGCGACCGAGTTTGTGCTGGGAAGCCGCTACACGAAAGGCGGATCCACGGCGACCGACTGGGGGCTCTTCCGCCGCTGGAATTCACGGATCGCCACTTGGCTGGCCCGCCCCCTGACCCGACTCACGGATCCCATGGCCGGCTTTTTCGCCATGCCCCGAAGTCTCTTCGCTGAGGCTCGACAACGGCTGAACCCCGTCGGCTACAAGATCGCCCTCGAGCTGCTGGTGAAAGCCGCTCCTCAAAAGCCGACGGAGATACCGATTCACTTCGAGGACCGGCAGTTTGGGACCAGCAAAATGGATTGGCGCCAGCAGGCGCTCTATCTGCGCCACCTGGCGAGGCTCTATGCCTACCGGTACGACAGCGTCCTGACACCCCTGCGATTCCTCGCCGTCGGCGGCTCGGGAGCGGTGGTCGACCTGTCGGCCTTCGCCGGGTTGCTGGCCGTCGGCGTGCCAGTGGCCGCGGCCCGAGGGCTCGCCGTGCTGCTGGCCATGACGGCCAATTACATCGGCAACGAACGGTTCACCTTCCGGCCAGCCCGCGGATTGTCGTGGGCTCGCTACGGCCAATTCTGCGCCGCTTGTGCCGTCGGCGCGGCCGTCAACTGGCTGGTGTCGCTGGTCATCCTCCGCTGGAGTGGCCGGGGCGCCGGATGGCCCATGGCGGCGGCAGCGGCTGGAATTGTGGCGGGGGCCTGGTTCAACTATCAGATCTGCCGAGGCTGGATCTTTTCCCGGCCGACCGCTCCCGTTCGGTCCGTCCCGGCCCACCATCTGCCATCCGGACAGGTCGCTACGGCCAACCAACGGCCGACCCACGATCAGGCGGCTGCCTGACCCATTCGTCGCGACTGGTTGATCAGCACTCCGGCTATCGCCAGGAAGCAGGCCATCGTGCACCAGGTGACCGAACCGTAAGCCTGCAATTGGGTCCTGGCCGCCGCTCCGATCAGATCCTTGGCTCCTAAAGTCCCCACGGCAAAGACGACCATCAAGGCGACTCGGGCCAAGCGAGCCGGAGGCTGTCCCCAGGCTATTAAGGTCAGAAACGTCAGGCCGGGGATCAACGCACAAAAGTGCTGCTTGCTGCTCATCGGCGACAAC
Source organism: Pirellulales bacterium (assembly GCA_046349895.1). GTDB lineage: Bacteria > Planctomycetota > Planctomycetia > Pirellulales > Pirellulaceae > JAXMBJ01. The sequence goes on from JAXMBJ010000006.1 coordinate 1,900,019, forward strand.
AGCAGCATGGCACACAGCACGAGGCTGAATTGTCCGAGCACCCAGAAGCCTCGGGTTTTTGACTCCTGGTCGGCCCGACGCCATGTGGCCCAAGCGAGCAAACCGATAATGGCCAGTTCCAGCCCTACGGTGACGACCCGCAGCTGGCCGGCAGTCAGTGACACGAGGCTGATGTCCCACTGATGCTCGGCCACCGGGACGGCGGTAAAGCAGCGGTAGAGCGTGCCGGAGAGGGATTGGTTGAGTGCATTCCAGCTGGCCCAGGCACCCGCGGCATCGGGGGCCGAGCCGATTTCGACTTTGGACACGAACGACCGGTACCAGGCGACCGACCAGATGTCTCCCGTATGGCTGGGAAAGAGCACGTCGGGTAGCAGGGTGGCCAGCAGCCCGGCGATGGTCATTGCCAGGGCGGCCCGCGGACGACGCTGCCAGATGAACATCGGCAACAGCAACAGCGGCGTGGCCTTGCAGGCGGCGGCCAGGCCCGCCCAGATGCCGGCCCTCCCTTCGCGCTCGTCGCGGATGGCTCGAGCGGCCAGCAGCACGGCCAGCAGGACCCAGTAATCGTGCGAGCGGTATTCGAGCGGGCTGATCAAGAACCTCGTGCCGAGGACGCCAATCACGGCGATCAGGCCGGCGACTGTCCAGCGGGTTGCCGATCGGCCTTCCAGATGGTGTTTCAGCCACGGGGCGGCCAGATCTGTTAGGAGTGCCAAAATTGCGGTCAGCAGGGCCAGGTTCAGGGAGTTCCAGGCGAATAGACGCAGCTGAGCAGGGAGCGCCAGCAGGGGGACGTAGGCCAGTGCGAAGAACGGCGGATAGGTGAAGGCGGGCGGGTCGTCCGGCCGGTAGATCATCTCTCCCTGGCTGAGCCTGATCGCGGCTTTTTCGTAGACCGGGGCCTCTCCCGGGCGTCCAATGACGGTCAGCAGTCCGGCGGTCAGCAGGATAGCAAGGACCAGGCCGGCCGGTCGAATCGCCGACGGCAGGATACCTGGGGCGTGCGGACGGGTGAGCCTGAACGTCCGGTCAGGCTCAACGGTTGCGGCCGGTGGCATGGGTTCATCCTTGAACGGGAGACGAGCCGACTCGATTTCGCCTCAGGATAACCGGACGTTCCCGGCCGACCAAGCTTGATTTGGGCCAGCGGGAGTGCTGGCAGAGGGGCGGCGGGTCCGTGGCGGTCGGCTGCCGGGGGGATGGGCAACTGCGGAACTCCGGGCCGAATTGAGGCTGGCAGGCTGAACTGCCGATAACTTAGCCACCTGCACCGCTCGAAAAGCCCATTTTATCGACAGGAAATTGTCTTTGTGGGGGTGTTTGGTTTGTTCATAGGGGTGGTTTGCGGCGGGGCCAGTGCCGCGACCGGGGGGTACGGAGACCAGGGGAGGCGGTAGATTGTCTATTCTGTGTTTCTTGGCCTTTTTATACAAAGTTATTGCTCTCGTCATATCCGGCTGCTATGATACAACCGGTGTGGACGGCAAAACCACACCCCTTTGCTGGCGACTGACCGAACCATGCGGTACCCCTATGCCGTAGAAATTCTGTTGAGTCGACTGGACGGAGGATGCCTTCGGGCGTCAAAATAGGACAGTGCAGAGGTGACGTGACGAAGGAGATCGAGATTCACTTGGGGTTTTGCATCTAAGTAAATCGGTCTGACTTTTTGAGAGAACTATGCTTATGCAGTGTAAATTTCTTGCTTTGGTAGGTGCGATCGTCTTGGCCTCGTCGACCGCGATGGCCAATAACGTCATTGTCAACCAGGGACTAACTGGTGACACGACGTACTACGGCGCTTTGCACACCGACAATGTTGACTTTGAAGACCAAATCAACGTTAACGTGGTCGGGCAGTATTATGTCAGTGCCAGCTTGACGACGATCGGTGCCGGCGCGCAGAACATCGATTTCATTTCAGCCGAGCTGAACGGGAATCCGCTGACTCTGTCGCCGAACGGGTTTGTCGAAACCGGTTTCACGCCGGTTGAGCTCAATCTGACGGGCCCGCTGGTCCTGAAGATCAAGGGCAAGAGCGGGGCTGCTGGTGGCGTTTTTGCTTCATACTCGGGCACGTTGAACGTCCGTGCTGTTCCCGAACCGGCCTTCGGCCTGCTCGGAATGGCTGGCGCTGCAATGACCGGTATGGCTTGGCGTCGTCGTCGGGTCAGCTAACTCAAACATTGGCGCCCCAGTGGTTGCCGATGATTGACCGTGCCTAAATCCAAACGGCGGCACTATCTTCGGGATAGTGACCGCCGTTTTTTGTTGCGCTCGCCCAGCCCGCTCAGCAGCTATCGTCCCGAGCGAACGTCGGGCGGCCAGTGAAATCAGCTCACGATCCCATGAGCGACCTGGCCGGCGACGTCGGTCAAGCGGAAGTCGCGGCCCGCGTAACGGTACGTCAGCCGCAGGTGGTCCAGGCCCAAGAGGTACAGCAGCGTCGCGTGCAGGTCGTGCACGTGGAGCTTGTCCTCGACCGCGTAGTAGCCGTAATCGTCGGTCGCCCCGTAGCGAAATCCCGGCTTGGCGCCGCCGCCGGCCATCCACATCGTAAAGCCCTCGGGGTTGTGATCGCGGCCGTCGGTGCCTTGAGCGGTCGGCGTGCGGCCGAACTCACCTCCCCACAGGACGAGCGTATCGTCGAGCAGTCCGCGCTGCTGGAGATCGGCCAGCAGTCCGGCGATCGGCCGGTCGACTTCCCGAGCGTTCTTGGTGTGGCCCGCCAGCAGATCACTGTGCTGATCCCACTGCACATTCGCGTCGCTGTGCGTCACCTGGATGAACCGTACCCCGGCTTCGGCAAACCGTCTGGCCAGCAGGCACTGGTGCGCAAAATTCTCGGTGACCGGATCGTCGAGCCCGTACAGGCGGCCGGTCGCCTCGGTCTCGTCTGACAGGTCCTGCAACCGCGGCAGAGCGTCCTGCATGCGGAAGGCCAGTTCAAAGCTGGCAATGCGACCCTCGAGATCGTTGTTCGGACCGCTTGTCGCCAGATGTTCGCGATTGATCTCGCTCAACAGATCCAGCTGTTCGCGCTGCAGATCGGCCGGGAGCCGGGGATTCGAGGCATACTTGACCTGAGCCATCCGTGCTGGCTGGCTGGCCACCCCCAGCGGAGTCCCCTGGCAGGCGGCCGGCAGGAAGGCGGAACCCCAGTTGCGGACCCCGCCGTGGGCCAGCGTCGGGCAGATCGTGACAAAGGCCGGCAGATTGGCGTTCTCCGCCCCCAGCCCGTACGACACCCACGCCCCCATGCTCGGACGGACAAAATTGTCGCTCCCCGTGTGCAGCTTGAGCGACGCGCCGCCGTGAGCTGCGTTGGTGCCGTGGACGCTGTGCAGCATGCACAGTTTGTCGACGTGCCGCGCCAGGTGCGGGAAAAGTTCGCTGACCCACTGACCGCACTGGCCATGCCGGTGGAACTTCCACGGCGACCCCAGCAGGTTGTTCGTGGGGGCGAACTGAACGCGGGGTTTGGCAAAGGGGAGCGGTTGGCCGTGATCCCGCTGCAGCAGCGGCTTGTAGTCGAAGGTGTCGACCTGCGACGGACCCCCCTTCATGAACAGAAAAATGATCCGCTTGGCCCGCGGCTGAAAATGGGGAACGGTCTTAGGTTGCGACTGGCCGTCGTCGGCGCTGGCCAGCACGGGACGTTCGCCCAGCAGGGAACCCAGTGCCAGCTGGCCAAATCCCAGGGCCGTGGACTGCAGCAGTTGGCGTCGTGATGGATACATGTTGTGGTTCGCCAGCGGCGTCTGTCAGTCAGGCGGCGCGGTCAGGTCACGGGATATAGATGAATTCGTTGGAATCGATCAGCACTTGCGCGAGGGCTCGCCAAGCCAGGCGGTGGTCGCCGCCATGTCGAGCCGTGGTGGTGGTCAGGAATCGGTTCGCCCGGTCGATCTCGGTGGCTCGCGCCGGTCGGCCCAGCACCTGCCAGTACAGGTCGTCGATCTGTTGAGCTGCGGTGGAGTCAGAGGCCGGAGGTACGGCTGCGCCGATTATCTGGCCGGCCAGCGCGTCGGCCGAGTCGATCACCAGGTCGGAATTCAGCAGGAACAGCGCCTGAGTGGCGACGGTCGACGTGGGCCGGTTGCCTTCGACGACACCGGCGTCGGCGTAGTCGAAGAGCTGGAAGACGTCGTACAGGTGATTGCGGACCACCGGCAGGTAGACCGATCGGCAGTTCACATCGTAACGCGTATTGTCCTTCGAAGTGTGGTCGAAGAGAAACTCGCGATTCTTGACGTGCAGCAGCGAGCCGCCCATGCGGCCGTCGAGTCGTCGGCTGACGGCCAGGATGGCGTCGCGGACCGATTCGGCCGACAGACGCTGGATCGGAGCTCGTGCGTAGAGCCGGTTGTCGGGATCGGCCGGCAGCACAGCAGGTTCTGCGGCACTCGTCATCTGGTAGGTCGCCGACAGCATAATCAGCCGATGGAACTCCTTGATCGACCAGCCACGGCGCGTGAATTCAACGGCCAGCCAGTCGAGCAGCTCCGGGTGAGTCGGTGGCTCGCCGAGGGCCCCGAAATTGTCCGGAGTGCCCACGAGGCCCCGTCCGAAATGCCAGCGCCAGACGCGGTTAACCAGGACTCGAGCAGTCAGCGGGTGATCGGGGCGAGTCAGCCATTCGACCAGCTCGCGACGTCCGCTCCCGGTCACAGCCGACAGTGATTGGCCGGCCGAAGTGAGGACCGTGGGAAACCGCCGCGCGACGACTTCGCCCAGAGTGAGGTGGCTGCCGCGCACGTGGATGGCCACGTCGACCGGCGTCCCTTCCGTAACCCCCATGGCGCTGGGTAATTCAGGAGTGCTCTGTTCCAGCTGAGCGACCTCGGCCCGCAGTCGTTTCAGCTCGTCGCGGACCGGTTCCGGGTACTTCGATTCCGGGTCCGCCGGCAGGGCCGCTCCCGCCCCCAGCTCGGCCTGAAGCTGAGCGTTCGAGCGGCTTACCAGGTCGTTCACGACGCTTTTGGCACCCTCGATCCGCCGCTGATGGGCTTCTCGCGCGGCCAGTTCGGCCGCACTGGCAATCTCGTTTTCGTGCCACTTCGCGATCTTGGTGAAACTGTCCATCGTGCGGGTGCTCTTGAAGATCCCCGCCAGTGCGTAGTAGTCGGCCTGCGTGATCGGGTCGAACTTGTGGTCATGGCAACGGGCACAGCCCAAGGTCAGTCCCAGCACGGTCCGGCCAACGGCGTCGATCTGTTCGTCGACGATATCCATCTCCATCTTGGTTTCATCGACCTCAGCCAGCACCTTGGGGCCCAGGGCCAGAAAACCGGTCGCGATCAACTGCCGGTGGCGTTCGGATGGCTCGGCCGCTGGGAACAGATCGCCGGCCAGCTGCAGCCGCAGGAACTCGTCGTACGGCATATCGCCGTTGAATGAGGCAATCACCCAGTCACGGTAACGCCAAGCGTTGCCATGAGCGATGTTTTCGTCCAAGCCGTTGGAGTCGGCGTAGCGGGCGACGTCCAGCCAATGTCGGCCCCAGTGTTCACCGTAGTGGGGTGATTCCAGCAGCCGGTCGATCAGCCGGGCGTAGGCATCCGGAGCGTTATCGGCCAGAAAGGCCTCAATCGCGGCTCGCTCTGGCGGCAAACCCGTCAAGTCGAACGTGGCCCGACGGATCAGCGTCAGCTTGTCGGCTCGCTCGGCTGGCTTCAGCCCGGCCGCATCGAGTTTGGCCAGGATAAAGTAGTCGATCGGTGTCTGAGGCCACTGCGTGTCGCTGACGGTGGGGAGTGGCGATTGCCGGGGTGGCTGGAAGGCCCAGAACTGGCGCCCTTGCTCGATGTCGATCGTGCGAGGACTGGTCGTTCGACCGGGCGTCGACGGGCTCGCTGTGTCGGTCGGGGCGGGGGCTCCCAGCTCGATCCACCGCCGCAGGTCAGCAATCTGAGTTTCGGTCAGTCGGCCGTCGGGGGGCATCTGCAGCGACGCGTCCTGGTATCCGACGGCGGTCAGCATCAGGCTCGCCGCAGGCTGGCCAGGGACAATGGCTGCACCCGATTTGCCGCCGCTCATTAGTCCGGCGGGCGTATCGAGCCTCAGGTCCGATTCCTGTTTGTCGGGACCGTGGCAGGCATAGCAGTGGTCAGCCAGCAGCGGGCGGATCCGCGATTCGTAAAAGTCGATCCCCGCACGGCTCCCCGTCCCACCAGTCGACTGCGTTTGCGGATCGGCTGCGGCCGGTGCCGCTGTCGCGACCGACTGCGGCGGCTCGGCTGGGGCAGGTGGCTGAGCTGCAGTGGAGCGAACTGGGAGCGTCAGGGCCCATCCGGTCAGTACGGCGGCCAGGACCAACTTCGGCGCTCGGGCACCTACACAGCTCATCGCTCGTGCTCAGCCAACTTACTGCGGCGGGCAATTCAGGCAGGACCTCCAGTATACCCGCACCGCCCGGAGGTCGCACCTACCTCCGCCCGCTGCTAGCAACTCAACTGCGTGCCCGGAGGTCGCACCTACCTCTCGCACTACATCAAGTAAGCTGCGTAAGTTGAGCTTGGGCGAGAGGTAGGTGCGACCTCCCGGGCAGCTAGCAGCGGGTGGGAGGTAGGTGCGACCTCCGGGGTTAGGCGAGGGACGAGCCGGCGAGGTAGCCGGTGCTGAAGGCGGCTTGGAAATTGAAGCCGCCGATGGGGCCGTCCAGGTCGAGCACCTCGCCGGCCAGGAACAGACCCGGGATCAGTTTGCTGCCCATCGTCTGGGAACTCACCTCACGCAGCGACACCCCGCCCGCGGTCACCTCAGCCTTGGCGAAGCCGAGCGTGCCGCGGACCGGCAATTCCAGCTGCCGCAAAAACTCGACCAATTCCCGCAGCTCCACCTTCGACAAGTCGGCTCCGCGCCGATCGATGGGGACCCGTCGCTCGGACATCGCCAGCTCCACCAGCCGTCGCGGCCACCGAGTGCTCAACACGGCCGCAACCGGACGCCGTCCCTCCTCAGCCGCCGCCGTACGCACCCAGGCCATCGTCTGGTCCAGCGGCTCGCCGGGCAAAAAATCGCACCGCAACACCAGCGACTGGTCGGGACTCACCCGGCTCACCGCCCGGCTGACGTCCATCACCACCGGCCCCGAGACACCGACGTGAGTGAACAGCAGGCTCCCGCGCCGCTGAGCCAACACGGCCGACTTTCCCTGTACCCCGGCCAACCGCACCTCCACGTGAGTCTCGGGCATCGTCAGGCCGGCCAGCTGCACCAGCCACGGAGCGGTGACCTTCAGCGGTACCAGAGCGGGGACGGGAGCGACAATTGTGTGGCCCCAGTCGGCGAGCCACGCGTAGGCGTCGCCGGTTGTGCCGCACCCGGGATACGACCGGCCGCCGGTCGTCACCACCAACTGCCGCGACTGAAAGTTGCCCTGTTCGGTCCTCGCCACAAATCCCAGTTCGTCGCGTTCCAGATGCGTCACTCCGTGTTTGAGCCGCAGGTCGACTTCGGCTTCACGGCAGCGCCGCACCAGAGCTTGCTGAACGTCGACCGCACTGTTGCTGACCGGAAAGACCTTCCCGGTCTCTTCCACCTTGGTCGCCACGCCCGACTGTGCAAACCACGCTACCAGTTCGGCCGGACCCAGCGCAGCAAGTGCAGAATGAAGAAAACGCCCCTGGTCGCCAAAGGCCTGCACGATTCCCCGACGATCGGTGTGATGGGTCAAGTTGCAGCGGGTGCCACCCGACATCAGGATCTTCACACCCGGCTTGGAATTCTTCTCCAGCAGCACGACACGCCGGCCCCGGCTGGCCGCTCGCCACGCCGCCATCATCCCCGCCGCCCCCGCTCCGATTACCAAAACTTCACTGCGCATGCCGGTTGCTCACGGACTCCCACTCACCGCCAGCCGCTCAGCAGTCGCCGGCTGCCTCAGTTTCCAGATCAGGCCGTCATACGCATAGTGCAGGAAGGCCACCCACAGATTGACGCCCAGCCACACGGTAGGCCACCGACGGTCTCCCCACCAGCCTACCACCGCGATGCCAATCAAAAAGACAACCAGCACGGCCAGCCACTGTCGGGCCAGTCGCTGAATCCATGCCGCTCTGCCGGTCGTCCGGCGTCGTTCAGCGTAATACGTCACAATCGCCAGATACTCGACCGCATGAAAGGCCGCCGATGCTACCACCAAGGTCGCGATCCAGCGGACCGATTGCCGATCGACGGCCAGCAACAGGCTGACATAAATCGCGATCACGCTCGTCGCGTAACTGCACTTGGCCAGACGCACCGCCGGTCCGACCAGCCATTCCCGGACACACCAGGCGACCGCTACGCCCGCGATTGCAATATCCAATCCTCGCAGCGCCATCACCGCCGGCGAATCGGCGGCCATCCACCCGGTCGTCCAGCCGGCCAGCCGCAAGCTGGTGTAGGGGACCAGCGTTCTCATGACCCACGCTTCGTGCCGCCACGCAGGTCCCCCGTCCCGCCGCGAATAAATGCGCAGGATCCCGCCATGCTGAGCACCAAAATGCCACGCATTCCACAAATAGTCGACGACCAGCAGGCAGGTGACCGAATAGCCGGCGATCGGTACGGCCACCACACACGCCAGCAACCCGACGGCCCACCAGATCAATCGTCTCGGCCGCTCCGTCCGCCGCTCCGGGTCACTGGCCACCAGCAACAACGTCAGCCAACGATGGGGAGTCGATAAGAAATAGACCTGCCAGAACTCCAGCATCGACGTCCCGTCGGTCAACAGCCAACCCGGCCAAGCCGCCGCGACCCACCACAGATTGGCGATCGACATCAGATCGGCCGCCGGAGAAAACAACCAGCCACCAGACGATGACCTGCTATCTGAAGCCGGCTTCGCGGTCGATCGGTCCTCGGCTGAGCCGCGGCGCTCCATGGCCAGCTCACTTCAAGGGGGCCGTCTTGAGCCGCCAGCCGCTGGAAGTCTTCGTCGCTGTCCAGGTCACGGGATGTTCGCCCTGAGCATCGCAGACCAGCACCGACAGCTTGGCCTCATCCCCCGTCACCTCCGGGGCCGCCGCCAGTTTGTAGACGTAATCCCGGTACTTCACCCGCTGGTCGCCGGGGGGAGCCCCTTTATCGACGAACTGACCGTTGAATCGCCGCGCGTCGAGCGCGATATCCGAAATGTCGTAGACCAGATTCTCCAGAGCCTTGGTGTCCGGGTCCGCTTCCCGCTTGGCCCGCGAACAACCCGCCCCGCTGCCAGCCACGGTTACGCTCAACACCACAGCGATCACCGCTCGCCGCCAGCCTCGGTCAATCCACCCCATCGAACCCCATCCTCTGCGTGTCACATCGTATCGGAACAAATATGCCCGTCGGACTTAACGTACTGCCGTCGCCAACTTGACTCTGCGGTCGACGCCGGTCTACGGCAGCGGCACGAGCTGAGCGGGATTGCCGCCCGAACGTGTCCCGAACTGATTCCAGACCACCGGGTCGATGTCGTTGGTGTAGAAGTGCGTCGACGTGTCGGCATGCGCAGCCACGACACCGTTGGGATGGGCACTGCGAGCCGAAGCCCACTCGTTCCCCGATTGGCTCGACGGTCGAGCACACCGCAACTTGTGCTCCTTCGGAATCGTCGGATCGCAGGCCGGCGTCTGATCGGGTTCGATGGAGTTCGGAGTGAATTTCGTGCTGAACGACGATCCGCCCATCCCGGCACAGACCCACACGCCCCGCATGTCCTCGGCCGTGTTCCAGCCCAGTATCTCGCTGATCAACAGCGTCTTGGAAACGCCATCCTGAATCTTCTGAGTCGGCACGCCCTGGCCCGTTCCCATCTTCCACTCACCGACGATCGTCGGATGCAGCTCCTGCTGGACGGCCCGCTGCCAATCTTTCAGCATCACCACGCTCAGCACGCCGACCTTCGTCGCGTTCTCACGCACGTCCAGCGCCGTACGGTAGGTGTCGGACCCAAAGCAGCCCGCGTAGTTCCCTTTCGACATGCGTTCGAGCATCGTCGTGGCCGAGTTGTGTTCGACGGTCATCTCTTCGGCGCTGGGGCAGATCATGAACGGCGGCGTGTACCGTCCCACGTTGCCTTCTTCATGCTCGCAGTCGTCGCACGCGTTCCACTGAGTCTTCATGCAAGCCATGACGTCGTCGGCCAGCGTCGCCTCTTCAATCTGACCCAGGATGGCCATTGCCCAGTTCGGGCCGGCACAGATGTTTCCTTTCTGAGTCCCGACGCTGTTCCACGACTTCGTTGTGCAGCTGGGGAGTCCAGCCGGAAACGCTCGAGCCGCACTCTCGTAAGTGTTCATCGCCACGGCAATCTGCCGGATCTGGTTCATGCACTGGGCTCGCCGAGCGGCTTCCCGCGCCGCCTGGACGGCTGGCAACAGCAAGAGCACCAGAATCGCGATGATAGCTATCACTACCAGCAACTCGACCAGCGTGAATCCTGCTTTCAATTCGGAACCTCGTCGGGCCGGCTCGCGCCAAATATTTCGCCGAGGTGGCACTGGGGGGGATAGCATCTGGGACCTCAATGTGGCGGGCCGACGTTCATTCGTCGGGATCTGAGTCACCTCGATCCGCGTTTGAGTCTAACCCAGACTGGCGGGGGTGACAATTCAGATCGCATACCGCGCCGGATTGGGGGGCTACTTCGCCCCCTGGCTGATCGTCGTCAGCAGCTCGGCCTCAGGAGCGTATTCCGGGAGAACCTCACGCTGACGCTCGCTGCCAGTCGCCTTGCTCCATCCTTCCGGTCTCTCGTCGGTCCCGCGGGCCGCCCGTCGAATCAGACTCCAGGCCAGCTGCAGGTGGCGGGGCAGGGGAGGGCCGATCAGGAGCCCGGTGGGACCGGTGAAACTGGCCGGCTCCAGCAGCACGGACGGGCTCGCCAACCCATCGTCACTCATCGCCATCAGCCACTCCGACTCGGCAGCGTTATGAGCGACCACTAGCTTGGCCGTGCCAGAAAGCCGATAGTGTCGGCCGCCGTTGAGCAGCCGAAAGTCCCACGTGGAGGGCCGGCCGCCGTGGGCCCACAGGTCTTCGACTTTGGCTGCATAGCCCGGTTCGATCAGCCGGCAGCAATTGCCGCAACTCGGCGCATCGGTCCAGCCCGATCGGGCTCCCTCCCGCAACAACTCACTGCGACTGCTCCCCGAATGTTCGCCCAGCTGCTGGCGATCGAGCCACCCCAACTGTTCGACTTCGGTCTCCGGCAATCGCCGAGCGCTCAACGGCCGCACGAGCCGTTCGCCAAGGCCGGAATGCAGTGACAGTCGCAGCAGGTCGCGCCGTTTCTGACCGAAAGCTTTCTGCCCCAAGACCTCGCCCGTGATCACGAAGTCGGCCTCGCCACGCTGGACTCGCTGAGCTGCATCGCGGAGCCACACCAGACGACAATCGAGACACGGATTCGCTCCACGACCAAAGCCAAACTGCGGGTACCGAATCCGCTGCAGGTAATCCGCACCGAGCGGAATCATTTCCAAGGTTATCCCCAATCGCGTGGCGGCTTCGTGCAGCCAGGCTTCCTGGCCCGAGTTGAAGGGCGTGCGATAACTGAGCCCGTGCACCTCCACGCCCTGCTGCTGCACCAGGGCGACGGCCAGGATACTGTCGAGCATGCCCGAGAAGAGGGCCACGCAACGTCGGTGGGGCGAACGGGACGAGCCGATATCCATGGCGTTCAATTGGGCGGGACGTGCAAGTTGACGAACTCCAGCGGATCCTGATCGGCCGGATACGGGATCAGCTCGCCCTTGAGTTCCGACAGCGCGTTACAGGCCGCTCGCTGCTGAGCTTCCTTCTTGCTGCGACCCCAGGCCGGCGGATAGCTCTTGCGGCCGATCACCGCGGAGATCTTGAAGCATTTGTTGTGGTCGGGACCGCGCTGAGCGACCATTTCGTAGGTCGGAGTCGTCCCCAGCTCTCGCTGCGATTTCTGCTGCAGGAGCGATTTGTAGTTCTCGGGCGATCCCTGTTCGGCAGCCTGATGAACAAGTGGCCGGACAGCCCGCTGCACAAACTCCGTCGCGGCCGGCATGCCACCGTCGAGATAGATAGCGGCGATCAGCGATTCGAACAGGTCGGCCAGCAGCGACCGCGGCACACGCTCGGGATTTCCCATCCCCTTGCCGACCATCAGGAACCGTTCGAGCCCGAGTTCCCGCGTGTAGTTCGCGCACGACTTGCGGCTGACGATGTCCGACTTGATCTTGGTCAGGTCGCCTTCCAGCAAACGCGGGAAGTTGTGGAACAGGACGTCACAGACAATCGCCCCGAGAATGGCATCGCCCAGAAACTCCAGACGCTCGTTCGACCCCAGCTTGTGAGTCGCTCCGGAGGAATGCGTCAGAGCCGACTGCAGCAGCTGGATCGATTTGAACTGGTAGCCGAGCCGTTCCTGGCAGGCCGCCAGTCGCTCCTGGTCGGGAGACGCCAATTCGTCTTCAGCACTCATCGAGCACAGCTCCGCCAGAAATTCCTCGCGCGGTCATCGTCGGAGGACCGCTTGAGTCGACTTGGTGGGAAGGGCTCGCATCGAATTGGGCAATCGCGAAGTCACGCTGCGGAGGCTTCGCGACTGTCCAACGCGAAACGAAGGTAGGCCACTGGAGATCTAGTCTGTACCAGCGGGGGCCCGAAGTCCAGCCACAGTCGTGCGTGACGTGCGGGTTTCTTGGGCGAGCAGGTTTCTCAGACGTCCAGTTCAGCGTCGCCGGCGTAGAGGTGAGCGGTGTGGCTGAGCACCTTGATCGCTCGGACGAGGACCCAGACCTGGTCGGGTGAGAAGCGTTTTGGATCGGAGGCCGCCAGTTCCTGCAGCTCGTCGACCACCGCCGCCCGCTGTTCGTCGGCCGCTGCCCGTTTGACGCGGGCCTGACCCACGGCTTGAGCCATCCGATCGGCATCATCCCAGACGTCTGGATCGGGGAGTTCCTGATGGACGAGCAGGCACATACGAGCCACCGTGTCCACGTCGGCTGTGGGGTCGAGGTACTGGATCTTCTGAGCGAGTGTTTGGCAGTCCATGGGGAAACTAATCAGTCGGTCCCGCCTCGGGAAAAAGGGCCCGGCGGAAAGCCCCAGCCGACTGACCCCTGCGGGCCCAGGCGGCTCCTAGCAATGGACAAACCTAGCTTATCTGTAGCCGAACGGTCGGCCACTGAGCGGAAAGTGCCACGAATCGGCCAGCCGTGTCGGTTGTAGGGGTTGCCGGGGGCAAAAAAGTCGCCTTGACAGTTGAGCCGATTTCCCGGAAATTCCCCCCACGCAACGGACGGAGCAGGAAGGGGCGACGGACACAGGAGGTGTCCGGCCGTTCCGGTGAAAGCTCCGGCCGGCTAGCAAATTCAATTACTCAGTCGTCGAAGCTGTCAGGCATGGAGGCCGACCAGCATGGCGTCATCGCGCGAACGCGTAGTCCGAGTCTCACTCCGCGGGTTGTTTCCGCAGGCGAAATTTTTCGGTGCGGATGACCTGTGGGTTCAGTCATGCACGTCGGACGCTGATCGGTGTCGGTCGGGTGACCTGTTCGTCGCCGTCGACAGCGGTGCTCGCGATGGTCATGACTCGGCTCGCCAGGCAGTCGATCGAGGCGCCTGTGGCGTCCTGGGCGAACGTTACCTGCCCCACGCCGCCCCACAGTGTGTCGTCGACGACTCGCGGGCCGCTTTCTCTCGACTCTGTGACGCTCTGGCCGGTTATCCCACTGATCGGATGACCACCATCGGCCTGACCGGTACTCATGGCAAGACCACTGTTCAGTGGTTGCTGGCGTCGATTCTCGAGCAGGCAGGCCATCCCGCCGGTGTGTGGGGGAGCCTGGGGATGTTCGACGGTCGAGAGGTCCGGCGACGCCCGATCGACGGCGTGACTCCCGATCTGCTGGCCCGCTGGCTCGGCGAATGCTGGCGTAATTCGGCCCGTCACTGCGTGGTGGAAGCCAGCAGTCGTTCGCTGGCCACGCGACGGCTCGACCTGCTTCGCTGGGATGTCGGGGTCGTCACCAACTGCGGCCACGATCACTTGAATCACCACGGCACTCCGGAACGGTACCGGGCTGCCAAGGAACGCATCTTCTCTCAGCTGAAACCGGGCGGCACGGCCGTCCTGAACTTCGACGATGCCGGTTGCCGACCGTGGCTCGAATCGCTCGACGTCCCCGTCCTGACCTTCGGGCTGCGGGACGGAGCCGATGTGACCGGCCAGGTCATTGAATCGAACCATGGTCAGCAGTCGATGCTGCTCCACCTGGGTGATGAATCGCTGGCGGTCGAGTCCCGGATGTTTGGCGAACATCATCTGCAGAACTGCCTGGCTGCCGCCGCCGCCGCTCTGGTACTGGGCATCGAGCCCTCCGTCATCGTGCGCGGTCTGGAGGCCGTCGACTCGATCCCGGGACGGCTGGAACGTATTGGTGAAGTGACGCGAACGGCTGTCTACACGGACGAAGCCCGGTCGCCGCAATCGCTGGCCCTGGTCCTGTCCGCGGTGCGCCGCGTCACGGCCGGACGCGTCTTCGTCGTGGTCGGAGGCGGGTATCTCGCCCCCACCGATCGAGCTCGCCTTGGACGCGTGGCCGAACGATTTGCGGATGTCACGGTCCTGTCGAGCCATCGACTGCAGCGTAAGACGTCGCTGCGAGTGATTCACGATCTGCTGGATGGTTATGCCCGACCCGGTCGAGCTCATGTGATGCCCGATCGAGCCAAGGCGATCTGCTGGGCGTTGAGCGAAGCCGGTCCCCAGGATTCGGTGGTGCTGGTCGGCCCGCAGCGAAAATGCCGAGCTGACGGAGCTCAGCCGCAGATGCGAGACATCGATGTGGTGCGAGCCTGGCAGGACGCCTTTGATCAGGCCAGCGGCGCGAATTGGGCCGCTGCGTAACTGTCAGATTCCCTGCTGCCGGACGACTGAGCAAAGTAAGGAACTTGATGTACCTCACCATCGAAGCCCTGACGCAGCTGGTGTGCGGTCGCTTAAAGCTGGCCGCCATGCCGCCGTTGGGCGGAGCCTGGGAGCCGGTGGGGAAGGTGACCGAACAGCTGGCCGAGGTTGAGACGGGCGATGTGTACATCGTCCCCGTTTCGCCAGACGGGATGCTGTCGGCCTATGAAGCATTTGCACGCGGCGCCTTGGGCGTCATGACCGATCATGAGGGGCTGGTCCCCTGGCCGGGAACGTGTGTGGTCGAGGTCGATGACCTGCCGGACGGACTGGCTCGACTGGCCAGCTGGCAGGCGGACGAAGGGCCCACTGTCTCCCAGCGACGCAATCGAAACTACACCGGAACCAGTTACTCGTCGGCCGGCCCTTCCGCATGGTGCTGGCCGACGATCGATCCCACGACTTTAGGGAGTTCCTGACGAACCATTTGCGAAAGCTCCACTGTCGGTATTGGAATTGCGGGATTTCAATGCCGCCCTCCCTCCTGGGTTGAAGCAATTAGCCCGTTCACCATGCAGTTTCTGGGTCGACTGCATGAACGGGTGCTTCGCAGTGGAGCTTAGACTGGGCACCGGGTGGCTCACGCCACCCGGTGCTCCAGGGAACACGCCTCGGTGCGGAACACGATGGCCGTGCAGTCATCCGGTTTCGACGGGGCATCCGGCTCGGGGGCGGTCATACGCCGCCGAGCCGCATCGCTGAGCGATTGCAGCGATTTCTGGAGCGGGCCTTTGCGGATGCTGCCGACGATCTCGTCGATCCGCAGGTTGTCAAAGACGCCGTCGCTGGCCAGCATCACCGTGTCATGAGCGCCGAGCTGGATACGGGGCCCGATTTCAATCCGCATGGTCGGCGACCCGACATAGTTCGAAATCACGTGACGCTGGTCGTGTCGCAGCGCGTTCTCTTCGTCCAGCAGTCCGGCCTCAACGGCGAACCCTACCGGCGAATGGGCCACCGTCTGCCATTTCAGCTTGCCGCGCTGACCGCACACCAGCACGGCCGAATCGCCGACGTGGAATGAGCGGAGTCGATTCTGCACGATGGTGACGGCAGCCAGTGTGGTGGCGGCGCCCGAGCCGATCGCCAGCACGGCCCGATTGGCCGCTTCAATCGCATCGAGCATCCGGGTGCGGAGCCGTTCTTCACCCGGCTCCTGCAAAACGGCGGCGAGTTCTTCGAGTGCCGCCAGTGCCGCGGCACCACCGGCCGGCCCGCCACCGACTCCATCGGCCACGGCCAGCACCGCCGCGTCCTCGTGGCTCCAGATCAACAGGCCGTCCTCGTTCCCCGCTGGCTTGGCCGGACTGCGCGCCGAGAAATAGGCCACCGTGCCGGGCCCACACGGGCTGAAAATCGCCTCCGTGGCGTCGGCGTCGGTGAGGATCAGCGGCTTCAACGTGCCGACTCCCGGCCATTGCGGCCGCGGCTGCGTCGTTGGGCCAGCAATCGCAGCGTTTTGCGCTGAGCGGTCCGGAACACATTGAGCATCTGCTCGGCGTCACGAAACCGCTTGCGCGTGTCCATGTCAAAACACTTGCGGAAGAAAGGAATGAAATCGGGATGGACCTTGCGCCGGACCCGATGCAGGCCCGGGAGCGACTTGTAGGGCCACTCGGGCCATTCCCCGGAAAACATGCGATAGATGATCAGCCCCAACGAAAAGACATCGGACCGCGCCGACGGGCGACCCATGGCCTGTTCAGGCGCCATGTAGCCGACCGTCCCCGTTCCGCGGCCAGTGATCGTTCGCTGCGCAATCTTGGCGATGCCAAAGTCGGTCAGGCAGAGCCGCTGATTGGCAAACAGAATCATGTTCTCCGGCTTGATGTCGCAGTGGATCACGCGATGTCGGTGAGCGTAAGCCACGGCTTCCAGCATCTGTTCGGCGAACTGCAGAGCGGTGGGGACCGAGAGGCGTCGGTGGAGGCGGTCGTCGAGCGTCTGCTCGCCCAGCCGTGTGACGATCAGAAAATGGCCGTCGACGATGCTGGCGTCCTTGAGCCCCAGGATATTCGGGTGATCGAGCCGCGCGGTCAGCCGGACTTCGTTGCGGAATTCTTCGATCGTGTGGCCGTTGACCAGCGAGCGATGGGGGACCTTGATCGCTACCCGAATCCCTTCGATCGTGTCCATGGCTTGAAACACCGCCGAGAATCCGCCGACCCCCAACCGCTTCTCAATGCGGTACTTCCCCAGCTTTTGGCGGACTCTCAGCATGGACTTGGTCGAGGAAATCATGAGTTGTGGGCCGAGTGGGGGATCTGAGGTGTCTAATCTAATTTGATACCGACCATGTCAGGATGCAAGCTGGACAGCGACTGCGGCGGCGGAATCGGTCCCTTCGGTTGTATCGGCCAAACGCGCCGGTAAGGTTACTGCCAAGTCGTCGCCCGTGAGGGGCCGGCCGACCGGCGCCGGGCGCCGCCCGTCCCCCCAGGCCCTTATTGCCCGATTTCTGGCCCTCAGACGGCACTGCAGCGAGCCGGCCGCGCCACGGGCGCAGCACGCGTAGCCTGCGGTCTGGCCCGCAGGCTCCGACGGCCCCGGGAAGGCCCCTCGGCCCAGCGGAATACGAGCCGGCCGCCGTTTCCATCCGCGGCGTCCGTTGGTAGTATAGAGCCGGTGTGTGGAGATTTACCGGTTAAGTAGATTGTGCTGAATGCACAGCGAGCTGAGCGCCCATGATGATTGACCATCGGATCTCGCGATCCAGCGTTCCCTATATCCCGGACATGACCGTTCGGGAGCGGATTCGGACGGCCATTTTCCCCCATTCCCGCGACGCCAGCGCGGCGGTCGCTCAGCAGATCGCCACCCTGATCCGTACGCGGGCGGCAGAAGGCCGGCATTGCGTCCTGGGGCTGGCCACCGGTTCCACTCCGGTCGGTGTCTACAACGAACTGGTTCGGTTGCATCAGCAGGAAGGACTCTCGTTCGCCAACGTCGTGACGTTCAATCTCGACGAGTATTATCCGATGCAGCCGAGCGAGCTGCAGAGCTACGTGCGGTTCATGCGCGAGCATCTGTTCGATCTGCTGGACATCCCCCCCGAAAATATCAACATTCCGGACGGGACGCTGCCCGAAGGGGATGTGGCCGAGTTCTGTCAGCGGTATGAAGCGAAGATCGCGGCAGTCGGCGGGATCGATATCCAGATCCTCGGAATCGGCCGGACCGGGCATGTCGGGTTCAACGAGCCAGGATCCCACCGGGACAGCCGTACGCGACTGATTACGCTCGACCGAGTGACGCGAATTGACGCGGCGAGCGATTTCTTTGGCGAAGAGAACGTACCGCGCCGAGCGATCACGATGGGCGTCGGGACGATTCTCAATGCGCGCCAGGTCATCATGCTGGCCTTTGGCGAACACAAGGCACGGATCGTCGCCAAAGCGGTTGAGGGGCCGATCACCTCAGCGGTGGCAGCCAGCTTCCTGCAGGAGCATCCCCAAGCTCAAGTCGTGCTCGACGACGCCGCTTCGGCCGAATTGACTCGGCGCAAGTGCCCGTGGCTGCTCGGACCGGTCAAATGGACCGACAAGACGATCCGTAACGCCGTGATCTGGTTGGCTCGGCACCTGAACAAAGCGCTGCTGAAGCTGACCGAAGCCGATTACAACGAAGAGGGGTTGCAGGACCTGCTGGCCAAGCACGGTCCGGCGTACAGCATCAATCTGAACGTCTTCCGGCATCTCCAATCAACCATCCGTGGCTGGCCGGGTGGCAAGCCCGACGCGGAGAAGCAGCCCGGGGACGTCAGCCATCCGTATGACAATATCCATCCGAAGCGGGTGCTGATCTTCTCGCCCCATCCCGATGACGACGTGATCTCGATGGGCGGGACGCTGATTCGGCTCGTCGACCACGGACACGACGTCCATGTGGCCTATCAGACCTCGGGGAACATCGCCGTATTCGACGATGACGCCAGCCGGTTCTCTGAGTTCGTGACCGAATTCAACCGGATGTTTGACATCGATCCAAAGCGGACCTCGGAGCTGGAGAAGCACATCGACGAGTTCCTCGGGAACAAGAAAGCCGGGCAGGTCGACAGCCCCGAGATTCAGGCCATCAAGGGTCTGATTCGACGCGTCGAAGCGCGGGCGGCTACTCGTTGCTGCGGCGTTCCCGCCGAGAATCTCCACTTCATGAACATGCCGTTCTACGAAACGGGACGCGTCAAGAAACGGCCGCTGGGCGAAGAAGATATTCAGATGACGGTCGATCTGATCCGCCAGCTCAAACCGCATCAGATCTACGCGGCCGGCGATCTGTCCGACCCGCACGGCACGCATCGGACCTGTCTGAGTGCCGTGGTGCAGGCCTGCGACCGCGTCAAGAAGGACGAATGGTACGCGACCTGCCAGGTCTGGCTCTACCGCGGTGCCTGGCAGGAATGGAATCCGCACGAGATTGAAATGTCGGTGCCCTTGAGCCCCGACGAGGTGGCTCGGAAACGCGACGCCATCTTCAAGCACGAATCGCAGAAGGACCGGGCTCTCTTTCCGGGGCCCGACATGCGTGAGTTCTGGCAGCGAGCTGAAGAACGGAATTCTCAGACGGCCAAATTGTTCGATGCTCTGGGACTTGCCGAATACCAGGCGATCGAGGGTTTTGTCCGGTGGGATGGAAAGATAGACCGGATCTGATCGCAGGACGGGGAAGTCGACTGGAGGTCACAAGTTCATGCAACGGTTCATGCTCAAGTCCAAGATCCACCGAGCGGTGGTGACAGACTCCAATTTGCATTACGAAGGCAGCATCACGATCGATCAGGAGCTGATGGAGGCCGCCGATCTGGTCGCCTATGAGCGGGTCGATATTTACAACGTCGAGAACGGTCAGCGGCTGCAGACGTATGTGATTCCCGGCTCGCCCGGCAGCGGCGATATCGTGATCAACGGCGCCGCCGCTCGGCTGGTGCACACCGGCGACCGCGTCATCATCTGCAGCTACACGGTGCTGCAACCGCACGAGCTGGAACGGCACGTCCCTGTCGTGGTGCATGTCGACCAGCGGAACTCGATCGTCGCCGCCAATCACTGATCACCCGTGCTGCGTCAGGCGTTTTGTGGCAGTTCGTGACCCAGGCAGGTCGAAACGGCGGCGTCGATCAGCTGAGGAGTGACCTGCCAGGCGACCTGCCGGAACTCGCACGCGTTGCGAATGTGACGGATCAAGTCGCGCGGGTGCGAGAACCGCATCGCGTATCGGCCGTTGCGGTAGTAGTGGTCCAGCAGATACTCGACCGCCTCGCGGGTGCAGGCCAGGTGAGATTTCTGGGCCTCAGTCAGAAAGACCAGGCTGAACTGATCTTCCGTCGGTGATTCGACCTTGAACTTGTACGGGATCCGCCGCAGGAAGGCTTCGTCCACGATATCTTGCGGACGGAGGTTGGTGGAAAAGACCACCAGCAGATCGAACGGGACTTCGAAAGGACGTCCGCTGGCCAGGTGCAGGCAGTCGGTACGGCGTTCCAGGGGGACGATCAGCCGATTCAGCAGGGCGTCGATCGGGAACTTGTAGCGACCGAAGTCGTCAAACACCAGCACCCCGCCGTTGCACTTCAAGTGAATCGGCGCTTCGTTGATCCGCGTCGACGGGTTGGCTGTCACGTCGAGGTGTTCGAGTTGCAGGTCGCCGCCGACCAGCAGCATCGGGCGCCGGATCTTTACCCAGCGGGCGTCGGTGGCCGGGTCAGCCGGTTCCTGCGGCGCCAGTTCGTGAAGCGTCGGGTCGTACAGCCGCACGATCTCGCCGTTCAGATGCAAAGCTCGCGGAATCCAGATCGACGATGAGTAGGCTGAGATGGCGTATTGAGCGATGCTGGTCTTGCCGTTCCCCGGCGCGCCGTAGACGAAGAAGCCCTTCCCCATATTCAGCGCTTCGCCGATCTGAATCAGCTGAGTCTCACCGATCACCAGTTCGCGAAAGGCGGTGCGGATTCGCTCGAGCGATGGTTTTTCCAGCCGAACGCTCTGCAGGCCCACGCTGCGAACATACTCGTCGACGTTCACGGGCGCCGCGCCGCAGTAGGTGTTCTGTTGCGAATAGCGGCGAGCCCGTTCGGTGCCGTTGGGAGTCAATGCGTAATTGAAGTCGCCCAGCGGTGTGGCCGACTCGCGGCTCAGCAGTTGCTCGTTCTTCATGCGATCCAGCAGCGGCGCGATCCAGCGGAAGGCGAGAGCCAGCTGCTGAGCGATCTCGCGGCCCGACGCCTGACCGGCTGTCAGCAGGTATTTCAGGATGAGGCTTTCGATCAACGCCGGTCGCAGGCCCGTTTCACGCAGCGTCTGCGGTTCGAGCGGCACGAAGGGACCGGTCGGTCGAGTGGCATCCTTGTCGTGCGAGTGCACGGTATTCGGCTGCGGATCGACAGGTCGCGCTGCCTGCCGCACGCCACCGTCGGTTGCCGCGACAGCCCAGTTCGGGTCGTCGCCGTCAAAGTGATCGCCCCAATTCGCGGGCGAGTGGACGGAACCGGACGGATCGTGCAGATGAGCGTTCATGGAATAAACCTCGCAGAAACGGAATCCTTGCCGGAACCAGACCGCCCGGCCGCCACAGGCTTATAGGTCACCGCCCTCCGCCGATCCGCCCGCCACTCCCGCACCTCCGCCCGGAACCGCCGTCCCACGGTCCACTTGTAACGATCACACCGTCCGGACGGTCAGGGCGACGAATTCCGCCATTCCCCCGGGGATTCCATACGATGGTTGCCGAGTCGATTTGGCGCGAGTCCCTTCGCCAGTGGGCTTGCCCCGCTGGTTTTCATGACTGGACAGCTACTGGCGAGCCACCGCGCGAGGCCCCCATCTCCAGTGGGCTTGCCCCACTGGTTTACTTGACTGGACAGCTACTGGCGAGCCACCGCGCGAAGACCCCATCTCCAGTGGGCTTGCCCCACTGGTCTTCATGACTGAACAGCTACACGGCCACCACCTCGCGAAGACCCCATCTCCAGTGGGCTTGCCCCACTGGTTTACTTGACTGGACAGCTACACGGCCACCACCTCGCGAAGCCTCCATCTCCAGTGGGCTTGCCCCACTGGTTTACTTGACTGGACAGCTACACGGCCACCACCGCGCGAGGCCCCCATCTCCAGTGGGCTTGCCCCACTGGTTTACTTGACTGGACAGCTACACGGCCACCACCTCGCGAAGACCCCATCTCCAGTGGGCTTGCCCCACTGGTCTTCATGACTGAACAGCTACACGGCCACCACCTCGCGAAGACCCCATCTCCAGTGGGCTTGCCCCACTGGTGTTCATGACTGAACAGCTACAGGGCCACCACCTCGCGAAGCCTCCATCTCCAGTGGGCTTGCCCCACTGGTTTACTTGACTGGACAGCTACTGGCGAGCCACCGCGCGAAGACCCCATCTCCAGTGGGCTTGCCCCACTGGTTTACTTGACTGGACAGCTACACGGCCACCACCTCGCGAAGACCCCATCTCCAGTGGGCTTGCCCCACTGGTTTTCATGACTGAACAGCTACAGGGCCACCACCTCGCGAAGCCTCCATCTCCAGTGGGCTTGCCCCACTGGTTTACTTGACTGGACAGCTACACGGCCACCACCTCGCGAAGACCCCATCTCCAGTGGGCTTGCCCCACTGGTTTACTTGACTGGACAGCTACGGCCGAGCCCCGCGCGAAGACCTGTCTCCGTAGCATGGCGGCTAAAGCGTCGATAAAGCTATAATGTTCCTCGGTAGTCGAGCCAGTCGCTCTTGGGGGGCACGCTGATGAGCGGTAGCCAGCAAATCGTCAGCTTGACCGAGCATTGGAGAGTCCGGCTGGGGTACGGAATTCTGCTGTGTTACCTGATTGCGGCGATGTGCCTCGTTGGCTGTTCCCGCAGCTCGCCCGCTTTGACGGTCGGGATGAATATGAGCCGGGCGGTTGAGATCATGTCCACACGGGGGCTTTCAGGAGTCGAGATGCAGATCGCCGGCCCGCATCGAGCGTTTTCGCTCCCCGATGGGCGCTGCCTGGTGCTGCTGGGTGACACCAAAGTCGACGCCATCGAAGTTATCCTGAGCCCTGAAGTTCCGAAGTCGCAGCGGAGCGTTCAGCAAGTCCGGCAGTTTGGGTTCTGAGCTGATTGCAGTCAGTGAGTTCGCATACATGCCTACCTGACGCCAGGCGAGCTGGCCGGCGGCCGGAACCACGCCGAAATGGCGGCTTGATGGCCGACCTTTGGTGTATAATCGACATCCATTCGGACGTGGAGCAGTCTCTGCGGAAAAGTCCTCGGACGCGTTGCTTCGGCGAACTTCGGGAGAAGATCTCTCGACGCTAGGTGTGAGCGATTCGCTTGGGAGTCGTCGGCATTGTCTGAGAACACATCGATAACCTTGCTGGACCGGCTATGCAGCGGCAATGACGAAGCCGACTGGCGGCTCTTTGTTGAGTTGTATCAGCCCTTTGTCCGCAGACAGCTGCAGGCCCGCCAGATTCCGACGCGCGACCTCGACGATCTTTATCAAGAGGCGATGGTACAAGTCTGTCGGGGGATCCGATCGTTTGACCACAACGGGCGAGTTGGTGCGTTTCGCAAGTGGCTGAAGACAATCGTCTCTCAGCGTGTCTGGCGTTATATGCGGGCCAAGCAGCAGAACGGTACGTCGCTCTTCACCGAAGTGGACGATTTGTGTCCGGTCGACGATGAGTTCGATGCCGTGTGGGACCGGGAGCACGACGCATTTCTGGTGAATCGGATACTCGATGTGGTCAGGCAGGAGTTCACCGCCACCACTTGGGAAGCGTTTGATCGCCAGGTATTGCGCGAACAATCGCCACGACATGTCGCCGAACATTTATGCTTGTCCGTTAACGCGGTGTTAATCGCGAAGTCGCGAGTGATGCGCAGGCTCCGTGAGATTGGCCAAGGTCTAGTCGATGTTGACACTATTTGTGAATGACGATTATGGTACCTGATCTGCAATGGCATCCGAGTCAACACGAGCTAGCGGCGTTCTTGAGCGGTCGCGAGACTGACGTTGCACGATGTGTCACGGTGGAGGAACATCTGACGGCGTGTCCAGAATGTCAGGTGTTGGCAGAGAATTTAGCAGAGACGTTGGAGTCGGACAATTTTGAACGACAGTTGGCGGCCCTTCATCGACCTCACGGAGCCGTACTTTCTCGACTGACTGGCGGTTACGAGCTCCTGGGCGAAATCGGCCGCGGTGGCAGCGGTATTGTGTACCGGGCACGCCAAGTGGGCATGGCGCGCGAGGTTGCGGTCAAGGTGTTGGCGGCCGGAGGTGACGCATCGGCCACCGAGCTGGCCCGTTTTCGCCGCGAAATCGCCGCACTGGCTCGGCTCAATCATGCCCATATCGTCCAAGTCTTCGATACCGGGGAACTCGACGGCACACCTTTCCTCGCGATGGAGCTAATCCACGGGCCGACGCTCGCCGAGTGGCTTCGGCAACAGTTACCGGAACCGGGCGAGGCCGCCATGATCGTAAGATCATTGGCGGACGCCGTGGAGACTGCGCATCAGCAAGGAATCATCCATCGCGATCTGAAACCACAAAACGTGTTGCTCGACCGGGCTGTCGGTCCGACCGACTCAACAATCAAGTCCGACGATTCATCCGATCCGGTCCCTGCGAGACTACCGGGCGTTCCCAAGATTGCCGACTTCGGGATCTCCCAGATGGACGACCAGCACTACCGGACGCAAACCGGACAAGTCCTCGGAACTCCGGCTTATATGGCGCCTGAGATGGCGCAGGGCCAGCGCGATGCTTTGGGGCCAGCAATCGACGTCTATGGATTAGGAGCCATCCTGTACGAATGCCTCACAGGCCGGCCACCCTTTGCTGGCAGTTCGACCGCGGAGATATTGAGGGCCGTCATCGAAACCGATGTGGTGTCGATCAAGTCCTTGCGCGGTGATGTTCCACGCGACTTGGCGACTATCTGCGAGCGATGTTTGAGGAAGCATCCAGCTCACCGTTTTGCCACCGCCGCCGAGCTGAGAGACGAGCTGGGGCGATACTTGCGTGGTGAGCCAATTCAATCGAGGCCCGTGTCGACCATCGAGCGGTCCGCTCGGTGGATGATTCGAAATCCATGGCCAGTAGCGGTCGGCAGTTTGATCGTGCTCGGCATTCTGGCTGGAATATCAGGACTGCTCGTTCATCAACGCCGCTTAACCACCGAGCGCGATGCGGCTCGGGCCAGCTACGATGCGACACGGAAGGCTATTCGCACCATGCTGGATACAACACACCGCGAATCGAAGTTTGACATTCCCCAACTTCGCCAGATGTCGTTATCTCAGTTCCGTACGGCCCACGACCTGTTCGAACGCTTGTCGAAACAGGAGCGAACTCCAGCTGCCGCGCGCGAATTGGCCCGCATTCGGATTCAATATGGATCAGCACTCGTAGCCAGCAATGAATTTGATGCCGGTCAGCGTCAGTTCGAAGCCGCTCAGGAATACTTGCGGACTCAAGTCGGGCAGTTTCCGGAAGATGAGACTCTGGTGTCCGACCTGATTTCCAGCCAAGTGAAGCTGGCTATTACACGAAACTCCAAAGGTGATCCTCAAGCGGCAGTTGACATCTTGAACCGAACGCTGCCTTTGGCCGTCAAGCTACACGAGCAGTTCCCGAAACAGTTGTCGGCAATCGATGGTCTGTCGTGGGTGTACGATAACTTAGGCAGCGTGCTCACCTCGATGGGCGACCATGCACGGGCTGCCGAAGAATACGGCCGGGCTGTCGCGCTGCTGCGTCGCGCTCGGGAGCTGAATCCGGACAATGAAGAATTGCCCACTTCGCTCGCAGAGACTCAGGTCAGCCAGGCGATGTGCTGGATGGTGACCGATCGCACCGACGAGGCGGAAGCGGGATTCCGTGATGCCATCGCGACGCTCAATCGAGCCCTCCAGCGTCGGCCCAAGGATCCCAGAACAATCGCGGCCATGGCCGTTGCTTATCTGAATTTGAGCAACATTTCTGCGTTCAAGCAGGATTTGCCGGGTGCTATCAGCGATTGCTCTCGGGGTATTGAACTGCTGGAAATGGCCCGATCGGTCGATCCCGAACATCCGTCCACCAACGATCAGTTGTGCATGTTGTACGCAAATCGGGCGATGTTCAAGGGGCAGCAGGATCCGCCGGAAGAAGGTGTCAGCGATTGGCGTTTGGCGATCTCCCGATCGATCGACGACAGCAAGACCCATCTCTGCCGAACGAATTTGATTCGTTCATTGGCGACGGCACACGAATGGCAGCAGGCGCTCGACGAGATTCGGACTTCCCTGGAGCATGTATCGTCTTCCCAGCAACGATTTGAAATTGCAGTTGCCGCTGTGCACGTAGCCGATGCAATGTCGGCTGCGGATTCAATCGACTCCACCGCTGAACAGTCCCCGAGTCCGGTGTTGGAAGAATGTCTGCAGCAGGTGAGTGGCCAGTTGCAGCAGCTGGCCAAAGACGGGTACTTTACTACCGCCGCAGCAGCGAAGGACTCCGTGTTGACATCCGACGAATTCAAACTCCTCCGTGACCGGTTCGGCGCCGACACCGTCGCTGCTTGGCTGCAGTAGCTACCTGATCGCCGACGCGCGAGAGTGGCATCGTCGAGTCAATATCGGTCTGCCGGACCGCCGTCACCACGGCGGAGGGGACTTGGCCGAGCCGGAGCCTCGCGTCAGGCAGTCTGTGTCCATTGGTGGGGGTATTTCCGGTTCTGGTCGAGAAAAATTTTCTTCAGGAGTGGTTTCTCTGAAAGGATTCGTTCGCCGTCGGACTTTTGGTTTGTGCCGGTCGAGCTCTCGCGCAGTTCCGTAGCGGCCAACTTGAGTACCGTCGGATAGGATTTGTGGAGTTTTCCCATGTTGTTCCCTCGTCGGGCGTTAGGTGTCTTATTCGCCGCTTCAGTCACTTGGGCTAACGTCCCCGATTGTTCAGGACGAATTTGGGATGCGGGGGGTGACGGGGTGTCCTGGGAGGACAGATGCAACTGGTCAGGTAATGAAGGGTTTCCAGGCTGCACGGGCCAGCAACCGTTTGCTGGCGATGACGCTGAGATACCTTTTGGTCATGTCTTACGATCCGCAGTTCTCTTTGACGTCACTACGCTGACCGTTGGTCCGTCTGCCGTTCTGGATATCAGCGGTGCACTCGGAGTTTCTTCGGGGGTTGCCAATGACGGGGACATCGCGCTCACGGGTGTGCTCGGTATCGGAGAATCCAACCCGAACATTACGCTCCTTCAAGGGAGCGGCGAAGTGATTCTGCAGAACAGCAATGTCCTGGGTCCAGCTAGACTCAACGGCGCGTCCTATGTTGCCAGTTACGTGACGCAAGGAGCGGGGCACACGATCCGGGGTGAAGGCTACATGGACGGCAAATGGCTCAACGAGGGTCTTATCCGTGGGGAGGAAACCACCGGTGACCAATCGGGCGTACTGACGATCGGCGGCACCATGGCGAACCAAGGCGTGATTCGATCCTCGCCGACTGGCACGATCCGATTGGAAACGGCCACGCTCAATATGGGTGCCACCGGGCAATTCATTGCTGATGTGCAACCGATCCAGCTCAGCGCGTCCACGATCAACGGCGGCTCGATCGACGCCGTCAATGGCGGCAAATTCGTGCACTCCGGATTTGGCACGGTGGTGCTTTCAGGCGTGACCGTCAACGGCGATTTGGACGTGCTCGTGAACAACGCGGGCGTCCATGTGACGGAAGCGGGAATCACCAACAACGGCACGATGACCTTCGACAATATTGGATTGCAGAGCCAATTGAGTCTGGCGAATGGCGCGACCCTGGGGGGGACGGGGACGGTGATCCTCAACAGCGAAAGCGATCTTGTGAACGGAGTTCGTATCCTGGGCGGACTCTTCACGCAAGGCACGAACCACACCATTCGCGGCGTAGGTGCGATTCGAGCGAGCGTCGTTAACAACGGCACGATTCTGGCGGAACCGAGAAACGGCACGCTCTTGCGGTTGGCTCCTATGGGGCCCAGCTACAACAATAGCCTGATCCAAGCCAATGCCGGAGCCAAGCTGCGTCTGGAAAGCGATGCGTCCGTGACACAAAGCGGTACTGGGCGAATCCGAGCAGCCGCGGGCGGAACTGTCGAGCTGCCCAACGCAAATATTGTCGGCGGCCGACTCGAAACAGAAGGCAGTGGCTTGGTCGTGGCGACGAACGCTACGCTGACGGACGTGACGAATGCCGGTAATATTCAGGTTCCCGGCGGATTCAGCATCTTGCGATTGGCGGGCTCGTCCTTTACCAATCAGGGCGAAGTGCAAATGAACCCGGCCGGAACCACGGGTGGCACGCTCCGTTTTCAGAATGACATGATCTTGAACGGAACCGGAGTGATCTTGAATTCGGGGCTTGGTGCCCGGATGGAAACGTGGGAGGCAAACAAGGTGGTAACTCAGGCCGCCGGTCATACGATTCGCGGCAATGGGCAAATCACCTGGGGTACGTATATCAATCATGGACGTCTGGAAGGACTTTCGGCCGCCGAACCGTTGGTGATCAACGCAGATATCAGCGGCGACGGCACGCTGAAGGACGTCTACATGGGCGGTCGACACACTCTGGGGGACGCGGGGAACTCGGCGATCGTTCCCGTTGAAGGCTCGTATGAGCTGGGCGGTGGCGGACGTCTGCTCGTCGATATCGGTGGCACAACGCCGGGAACGGGCTATGATCAGCTCAACGGAACTGGCCCGATTACGATCAGCAACGCGAATACACGGCTGGAAGTGACGATCCTCCCGGGGTTTATCCCCGAGCCCGGTAGCACATTTACTGTGGTGACGACCACCAACGTCGTTAACGGAACTTTTGGGACACCGGTTCTGCCCGCCAACATCGCAAATCGCTCTCTGACCTGGAAACCTGTCAGCTACACCGGAAACGACGTCGTGCTGGAACTTCTTTCCGTTAACCCTGCAGCTCTGCCTGGTGATTTCGATCTTGACGGAAAACTGACAGCGACAGACATCGACCTGTTGTCGGCCGAGATTCGCAATGGGGGCCACAACGCTCTGTTTAATGTCAACGAAGATGCGAAGATCGACGTTCAAGATCGCAACGTATGGGTCTCTGACCAGCGTCGTACCATGTTCGGCGACGCCAATCTGGATGGCACGGTCAACTTTCCGGACCTGATGGCGGTGGCCCATGGTTTCGGCCACAACGGTGGCTGGGCTCAAGGCGATTCCGACGGTTCGGGTAAGGTAGATGCAACGGACTACGCTCAGTGGGCCGAGCATGTTGGTTTCACGCAGCAAGCTGTGGCTGGTCAGCCGGCGGCGAAGCTGGTCGTCGTGCCGAAGTCCGGAGAGGTGTTCATTGACGCTCGCGCCGTGGAAGGTGGTCTGCGAGCGTTTCTGTTGCGTCCGGAAAGTGCAGGACCGCAATTTCTGTCGGGTAACTTTGTTTCGCCCTTTGCCAACAGCGCCTCCGCGGCTTTGGCGAGCCCAAACTTGTTGGTCGATTTCACGTCCACGACGGGAAGCAACTGGCTCAGTCTGGGTGCCGTCCTGCCATCGCTTGATGCGAGTGTGAACGCCGATGATCTGTGGTCAGTCGCATCGTACGCCAGCATGACCAGCGACGACGAACGGGCTCTGCAGCCGGTCTTCGTCACGTTAGGTGACTACGATGCGGATACCGATGTCGACTCTAGTGACTTGCTGCAAGTCCTCAGCAGCTGGACGGGCGCTTTGGATGAGCCTTCCGCCACAGCCGACTACACGAACGGGGATTTTGACTTTGATTTTGATGTCGATTCGGCGGACTTGCTGGAGTTCCTGGAGAATTGGACCGGAGCTCTGGGCGGACGGGCGGTCCTCGCAGTGCCAGAGCCACAATTCGCGATCCTGCCGCTGCTCATCACGCTGACCCCACTGTTCGCATGGCTGCGAGTGTCGCCACGCGGCAGAAGGGCCGCGAAGCAATCGACATCAGAGTCTTCTCCCGCCCGTAACATTGCGTCGGAGTGATAGCCTCACGCCGGCAAAGCTCTGATATCTCCACGCCAAGCTCCATCCCGGCCAGGCGAGCTGGCCGGCGGCCGGAGCAACTGTGCTGTGGATACTCGGTGGCCCACCCAGACCAGTGCTCCGGCATTGTGGTGCGGGCGTCTCGCCTGCCTCTGCTTCTGCCTCTGCCTCCGCGCCCTCTGCGTTGAAAACTCCCGTGTCTCCCGCGCCCTCCGCGTTAAAAATCTTCAGAAGATGAAGCGCGAGTGATGCGTCCCTAGCCCACTCAGACCGGGGCTCCGGCGTTGTGGTGCGGGCGTCTCGCCTGCCTCCGCGCCCTCTGCGGTGAAAACTCCTGCGTCTCCCGCGCCCTCCGCGTTGAAAATTTGCAGAAGATGAAGCGCGAGTGATGCGGCTCTAGCCCACTCAGACCGGGGCTCCGGCGTTGTGGTGCGGGCGTCTCGCCTGCCTCCGCGTCCTCCGCGTTGAAAATTCACGGAAGATGAAGCGCGAATGATGCATCTCTAGCCCACTCAGACCGGGGCTCCGGCCAGGCGAGCTGGCCGGCGGCCGGAAGAATTGAGAGCCAGTCGGTCGGTGGCAGCTGTCTCCAGTGGGCTCGCCCCAATGGTTTACATGACTGGACGGCTACAGGGCCACCACCTCTCGAAGGCCCCATCTCCAGTGGGCTTGCCCCACTGGTTTTCATGACTGGATAGCTACGGCCGAGCCCCGCGCGATGATCTGATCTTCAGTGGGCTCTTCGAGAAAACGTCAGCGGCGCGATCCGAGTTTCAGCGTGAGCAACTCGAGCCATTCAGTCATAGAACCATTGGGGCGAGCCCAATGGAGATAGATTCTTTGCGCGGCCTGCCTCTAGCCCACTCAGACCGGGGCTCCGGCGTTGTGGTGCGGGCGTCTCGCCTGCCTCCGCTTCCGCGTCCTCCGCGTTGAAAACTCCTGTGTCTCTCGCGCCCTCCGCGTTAAAAATTGCCTCCTCAGCAGAATCTGTGGGTAGTTTCTGACTCTGTTAGTCGGCCAAGGTTGAATAGCCCGGCGATTCGATCGATTTGCGAATTGGAACGCTGTCGGGTTTGCCGGTAGCGAGTTGAGGCGTTGGTGTAAGAGAGAGAGTCAGCTGAGCGATTCGTCGCTCCCTCGGGCTCGGGCTCCAGGAATGGGGCGGTTGGAGCCCCTGTGCGCCGTCCCTCTGCCTCTGCCATCGGTCGCTCGCCACCTGGGCCCCGCCAAAGTCGTGGGGCTGGTGGGCCGGACGTGGATGGAGCACTACCTGCCCCACCGACTTTGGGGGGCCTCCCGGTTATGGCGAAGCGACCGACGGCGACGGCGACGGGAATGGGACACAGGAGGCTAGGAGCCAACCCCATGTGCGAACGAAGGCAGAACGGTCACCCGCTCCCTGACTAGCGGCCCCCCGTGGCACACCTTTCCAGAGCCCGAGCCTGACGGAGCGCGCCGTCAATAAAGCAATGGCCACTCCATGGGGACTGAACACAGGTTCATGCAAATTCACCCACAGATTCTGCCGAAGCACCTTTTCTATTGGCCGGTTTGCAGTGGAATCCAATACCCTGTTGCCATTGGTTTTCCGAATAATCACTGGTTCAACGGCGATCCGTCGGCTCGAAGACAAAAAAATCCGGAAAGCCGACCGTCGGGGCAGTTCGAATGCCGTATTCAACGGTCGACTTACCTTCCTTACGCACCAGTTTGAACAGCAGGCCCAATTCGTCATGGATCCAGGACTCAAAGTGGTCCCGCGCCCAATCCACAGCGATACTGGTCTGATCGCGGAATCGCTCAACGGCCTGCCTAACGAGTTGCTCCTTTTGCTGATCCGAACTACACGATTCAACCTGGAGTTCATACGGATGCATCAGCGTCGTGGCGGCGCGGAACACATACAAGTGGATCTTCAGGCGATTGGGTCGTTGTAACAACAAGCTAATCTGTGTCTTTGAGCCGACCATGATCTCCCGTCGAAGCATCTGCAATTGGGCTGGCGACAATGTAGGCGCAAGATCGTGCAGCGTCAGTTGCACTCCATCATCGAGTGCTTGTCTGAGTTGTTCGGCCAGGTGTTTCGCCAGTTCGTTAGCATCGGCGACGGGATCTTCTGGCGGTTCAGCCAGAACAGCAGGCGACGTCTTTGGAAGTTGAGCTGTCGGCCCGATTCCTAAGTTTTGGCCAGTTGCCAGCCGATACAGCACGGCTTCAAAGTCCTGGCAGAACGGGATCAATTCATTGGTTTCGTGTGACAGCCATTCCAGACCGCCATGGGGGGCCACCATCAGCTGATCGCCCACTCCATCTGAGTAAAGACGCCAGTAATGACGCAATGCCGGGGCAAACGAGACTTCCGGCACCAGCCTGTCAACGAACTGCCCACCTGATCCGGGCGGCGCCGTACGAAGACCCTTGAACCACGTCACGAAAGTTCTGACGGCCGATTTGCTGAGATATTGGACATACTTGGACTCAACTCGGGCGCCGACCGGCCAGTAGTACGTATGCGGCAGCGCCGAGGCGCCCTGGATGGCCTCTAGAACTGATCCGACAGGCCAGGCAGACAGCACAAGCCACAATCCGTCCGGGAATTGGTTCCAGCGCAGCAGGCCTAGAGCAGGTACCTGGGCCAAGTACTGCCCGAAAGCATGGACCGAAGCCGACTGGATGCCGCTCCAGCGGTCGCGGAGATACCGGCGAGCGGCATCGCGACTGCTCAGTTCGAGCGCTGTTGGGCCAGCCCGTTCAATAGATTCAGACGAACGTATGGGGAACTCGTCCCAGTAATACTCCCAGTTCCATCGTCCCCTAAGAGTGGCCGTCACGGTTGATTATCTCCAGATCTGAGGGCATTAGTTGTTGTACGCCGTCATCCACCGTCTGCTGGAGATTGAACCAGATTGGGTCATAGCGACCATTCCGCTAGGACTGCGATCTCCTGGTCGGGAAACAGAACCAGGACACACCAATAGTCTCCTCGCTGCATCTTCGAAACGAAAAACGTGCCGCTCTTCATTATCTTCGCTAGTTCGGCGCGATATGGCTGCGAAGAAATGGCTGGCAAGCTGTCTAGAACCGGGTCGTCGATTGGTGAGCGTTCCCATTGGCCCGGCCATGGCGGACTACCTGACAGCCAAGTGCCGATGGTCGATTTTGGGACACGGACTTGCATGTAAAGATGGATGTCTCTTAATGAATGGTTATCATAGACTACGACATCGCCTGGCTGGACGGCAAAACCAGTGAGATAAGAGAAATGTCCGTGGGGCGTCAAAGGCGTCCGGTAGATCGCTATTGAAAGCACTATAGCTGCCAGGCCAACTAATCCGGCAAGTGTTCGAATAGACATTTGGCTCGGCTCTTCTTGGGGCTTGTGCGTTTCGCGAGTCCTGGCTGCGCTAAGCCCAGGCCTTGGGAAAGTTGATGACCAAGTCTGGAATGGGATCGCAAATGCCATCGTGCGCAAACAATATTCTATTGCGGCAGATCCGCGTCCTGGAAGTACTCGACGCTCGATGCGTCAATTGCCTTGAGTAGTGAGTTGGATCGTAAGACGCAGACGTCTATGCCTACTTGCGGCCAGGCGAGCTGGCACGGCGGCCGGGAGATTGGAGAGCCAGTCGGTCGGTGGCAGTTGTCTCCAGAGCATGACGGTGATCAGGAGATGCTTGATGCGGAATCGAGGCGGGCCGGCTGTCATCGATCGCGTTTCCAGGATGGTCGTCTGCCCCGTGTGAATTCGAGTACCGGGAACGGTTGGAAGGTTTCGCACCGCTCGGCCTGGCGAGCCCAACACCTTCAGGCTCAGCAGACACAGGTTGTCAACCATTCTACAGGCTACCAGACGGGGCCGCGTCTATGAACGGCCCTCGAGTGGCCATGGTTGGCGGTCTGCAGCAAGATCGAGCCGCAAAAATTCGTGATGAAGTTGCTAATCCAGATCGTAATGAACCAGATACCAATGAGGCCGAACTTGCTCATCGAGTTCAACGAACCGCTTATCCAAGCCGTTGATATCCGGGACGGTAATCTCGAGTTGAGCGGGTGTGGCAATTGCCGACTTCGATGTATGGAATAAGTATCCGTGGAAGTTGCGGCCTTTGCCGCGCCACGTGGTAAACAGGACGGCTGAATCCCCGCCGCTGAGCCTAGTAAAGTACGCGGGGCCAACTTCCGTGTCGAATTTGCCGGGATCGGGCGCCCCGGTGCGCACCTGCTGAAGCTCCTCATCCACCGCCCTCTCAGCAGACTCGAAATCAAAGCCGCTTAACCGGCCACAGCCCATGGTCAGCAATACGAATCCCATTAGCCAAACTCGTTCCATGATACGCTCGATTTCAGTTCAGGTGAGTAACTGAGTGCGGCGTCCGCTTCCGACGGGCGCTGTGCTTCTGTGCCCGAACTCAAAAGGCTCATTGCTTTCTAGCTCGCTGCGAGACTGCCAAGTGCAAATTGCCAAATGAATCAGGCTCGATGATGGATTACGCAGCTTGCGGTAGTGCGCCGTCATTTGCCGTCTGTTTCGCCTGGAACCCTATCTTCGCCGAGAGACGATGGAATGGATGTCACGAGCCAATTGATCTCCCAGGAAATGGACCTGGGATTCGCTGTCCTCGAATGGAGATACGCCATGGGAGTTCTTCAGGTGCACGTCAGCACCTGCGGCCACGAGCAGCTCTACTGACTTCAAGCATCGGCGGCGGATCGCTTCGTGGAGCGGTGAGTCGCCACGGCCATTCGTTGCATTGACTGCACAATTGCGGCGCAACAATGCCGCGACAACTTGCGGGTCGTGAACCGCTAAGTGTAATGGCGTCATCTTGCCTTTGCCGTCGCCTTCTAGCCTCGTGGCCACATTGACGTTGGCGCCGAGCTCAATCAATAGCAGGGCAATCGCGTGATTTCCCTTGGTGATTGCTGCTAGTAACGGCGTCATTCCACGGCCATCATCTACTTCCAGCGAACAGCCTTTATCAACAAGGAGCTTTGTTATCTCCAGTCGCCGAATCTGGGCTTCATCCGTGGGGTACGAGATTTCCTTCGCCTTTCGCAAGGCCCAGCGGCGGAGTTCTCCGTCTTCGTCTGTGCGCTCGACAAAATGGAGGATTGGCCCGCTGTTAGCTACCGCCAGTAATGCTGTCCACTGTGGAGCAAGCGGCTTGTCAAAACGAGGATCGACCACTGACGTAGTGACTGTCGCGTCAAGATCAACGCTATCGGCCAGAATCGATTCGACCACAGCGGTATCCAGCTTATACGCCGCGCGAATCAACTCCGTGTGCGACTTGGATGCCCGGTGATTGTTTTCATCACCAAGAGAATCAAAGACGACGAGCCCGAGTTGGACTATCGCCAGGAAAACCGATTGTAACCGGACAATGCGAACAAGCATTTTGGACTTTCGCTCGGCGATGTGTTCAGGACGGCGATTGGCTCGTTGGGGTGATTTGCCTCAGCGGAAGTGAGGCACGTACAGATAGATTATAAGAGGGGGCATCGTTGGTTTTCCAGGTGCAGGTTCTCTGGGGATTTCTGAGGTGGATTGGCGCCCGTCCCCGCCGGGGGGCAGCCGGCAGAGTCCAGTTGGCCAGCAAGTTCGGCTCGGAAGGGAACTTGGTGGTTGTCCAAATTTGATTCTTGACTCGCTGAAGCGATTCATTAGACAAGGGCGGAAAGCACCGAGACGCCATCGGCGCCAGCTCATTTTTGGGGCGACGGTGACGCTGGCATCGGGTGAAGCTCAGCGAAGCGTCGGATCAGCTACAGATCGAGCGCGAACGCATGGACTTCAATCTATTAAGTCATCCAGCAGTGCCTGGTCCCGCCCTCCGGTAAATTCGCGAATAGCCGTCGCCAAGGCAGTTCTCTCCGTTGGCGTTAAGCGAAGGTCCACTGGCACGTTGCCAAATTTCAGGCGGTAGATTCCGATTTCATCTAGCCGTGCGGCAAGCGTCAGATTCTGGAAGGGGAGTGTCCTCCAACCTTCGATCAACAGTCCCCGTTGATGTAAGGTCAAGCCGGCGTGCGATTGGTAGGCAAGGTTTAACGACGGTAACGCAGCGGCAAGCCCAGATGTCGTCAGCAGTCCGTAAAACGCAGTTTGGGTATAGCGAAGTGTGGGGGGGCCGCCTCGAGGTCCCCAGTCGTGCAACAGAGCAGGCATCACAAGCCCGGCCTGCAGCAGTGTTGCTGCTAAGAAGCAGGTAGTAATCACGAGTTCGCGTCGGCGCGTCTTAGCAAACTGCAGAAATGCTAGTCTTCGCGCCAGTTGATCTTCACAGCGCCTTCGACGTAACTGAAAAACCGATAGCCCTATGGAAGCGCCAGCGGTGAAGCACACAAATGCCCAGAACAGGTAGCCTTGACGCGCCCGGCCAAGTAATGTTCCTGTTGTCGCGATGCCCGCGAAGGTGGCGGCCAACAACGTGAGCAGCGAAAGTAGATAACGCAAGTTAAGTTGTGCGGCACGAAATGCCATGCTAGCCAAGTCCCTCGGTTCTCGGTCCAGTTAGTAACCGGGAGCTTGCGGGTTCCGTGAACGATTTCCAAATCGCCGAGTGGTTCCCCAACCAACGAGCGTAACGAGTTAAGCGGAATTCAGGGGTGCTATTACACGTTCTGATCGTCCGGACGATGCGTGCGTCAGTAGCCCAACAAGCCCTGCTTTTGCAGTTGTGATTATAGCCGGGCCGACCAGTCGAATCCAAGCGAATTTCCAGGGCCGTGCAACGCCACTGGGGCTGTGCCAAATTGAATAATCGGCGATTCCTGCGGCACGACTGGGCCAGCATCACCGTCCCTGGTTGGCATCCGTTGGCGATGGAGCGTTGGCACTTTCGAGTTGGTCTGGGTTCAGGACAAAGGGCAATTGGCGCAGTCGATGTTCGAGCCTCGGAATCGCGACGTCAATAAACGATTGAACTGTTTCGCGGAGACGCTGCTGGTCATGGTGGGCTTGGCTATAGTCCGAATAAACGCACACCTCGGCAACGGCAGTCTGAGGGTGCTTAGCCAGTACTTGCAGGTCGCTCCGCCAACAGTTTCCGTCGTAGAAGCCAAAAGCCCTGCACACCACGTGGCGCGGTGGACTCATCGCCCGGGAAACGCATGTTTCCATCCGCAATGAACCGAGGCACTCCGTAGGATCCCCGAACGTAACGGCGGTGCGATCCAGCACGTCGCACCCACTGAGGCCATGCATAGGCTCGGGATAGTAAATGCCTCGCGAATACGGATTTGTCACTACGCTGACGATGGCTACAACATGGGCTCCTTCGTTGTTTTTGAATCGGTAGGCCAGTCCGTGATGTACAGTATTCTGGGTTAGTAGATCCCATGTCGGCAATGGCTCGGCAAGCACGTCCATCGAAGCGTTCAGGATCGCATCTTGGAGCGGCATCCGTTGAGTCAGCTTGATCAAGCCAAGCGAGCTGGCTAGGACCGCCATGCCAATGAGTAGGTGGATGAGCCGGATCTTACGCATAGTCGCGATGCGAAGCCTCAATAGATGCGATGGAATTGAAGCAAGGTTCGTTTGTTCGCATGCAGTGGGCGCAGCCACCTACCATCCGTACCGGATGGGACTGCCCATAAAATCAATGCCTCCACTTGATCACATCCCTGACGAGCCAAGCAGCTCGATCTAGCTTCGAAGTAAAGACTATCACGCAATCATCTTTATCTGCCCGAGACGTGAGGTAGTATGCTGCGTTGCCGACCGCTTCTACGGAACTACGGCACTTCAGCTCAGCACGGCGTAGCTTCCCCATAATGTGTCCGTTTGGGTCTCGTTGTGTGATGTATTCGTCGTCCACCTCGATTTCAGTAGCACAAACTGCTAGATCAATATCCTCAACGCGCCGAATGCTTTTCTCAAAGATATACCAAAGTGCGATCCAGAAAAACGACGCTCCACGTATCAGCCAGACATTTTGCGCGTCTGGCTGAAATGTGGCAGCGATTGAGACCAGGGTCAGGCCAACGCTTATGGGAAAGAACATGCGTCTACGCCTTCGATAGGACGCGATGGCGTCGGCAAGTC
The DNA here is from genome assembly GCA_046349895.1 of Pirellulales bacterium. Classification (GTDB taxonomy): domain Bacteria; phylum Planctomycetota; class Planctomycetia; order Pirellulales; family Pirellulaceae; genus JAXMBJ01. The sequence goes on from JAXMBJ010000006.1 coordinate 1,937,995, forward strand.
CAGCAGGATATCGCAACTTGATGGTCATGTCGGGATAGAAGGGGCTTGCGCCGGCAGCGTCCAGGTGGATCTGCTCGGCAAATGCCGAGGTGGAGCACCCCCGATTATAGCCGCTCAGGCACAGGCGGCTATCCGGTGAGATCTTGCCGTTGCCGTGGGCCAACGACCCATTCGCCGTAGGAGTTCTTCACGAAAGGCTACAGGAACCCGTCCAATGGCGAGTTTTCACGAGCGGTCAACCGCGCCATAGGCTCGGGAAACGCTGCAAAGCGAGCCACATCTGGATGAGATTTGTCCTGCCGACGCCATTCGGTTAAAGCCCGCAACTCATGGAGTGTCTTTGCCGTCAGAGTAGTGAACTGAACGACTTGAAACACTGTGTTTCGGCTCGGCTGGCATTCCTTGTTTGCAAGAGCCAAGGCATCAGTGAGCGCAATCATCGCGGCGTCGGAGGGTTTCTCAAGTGACCATCAATTGCGGCGACGTGCAGACTCAATTAATCGTCCAAGCATTCGGGCGGGTGAGCCGCGGGTCGATTGGCCTGATCTTGTAGTTCTGTGCGAAGGTCATCCCAGCAGGGAGCCCAGTTCGTCGGTCGCTTGGGGTCAACCCGGATTCGGACGGAACTGCCCACATGCAGTGTTAGCCAGATACGATAGGGTATCCGTCGCGAAGCCTGTAGGATGTCCTGGCCGGCTGAGTACCGCACCTCCATGACGAATGTGGGGCCTATGGGACGAGTATATTTTGCGACCACGGTTGCATCACGGTTCTCTCCGTTGGTATACGCCGCCAATCGCTTCTGTCTGACGGAATGGAAGAACACTTCCAGCGGGACTATCCAAATGACGAGGAAGCCAGAGAGTACAATACATGCTCGTTCGTCGGTGATTATTCCGCCAACGAAGACGAGCCCAGCCATGACGAGGAGTGACCATCGAGCTCGATTTCTGGCAGCAATGGTGAACGGGTAGATCGCCAGCGCCGATGGGTTCTCCAGTTGTCGCGGCGAATGGCAATGACGGTTCAATGTCTTTCACTTTATGGTAGGCCGACTCGGCGATTTGCCCTGTGAAAAACGCTTTGTAGGGCGAACCCCGTCCGGTGTCTTGCGGGGGAGTTGATCGGTCCATTACGCGTCGGTCGAGCTATTGCTGTCGTTTGGCCCGCTTGAGTGAGTCGAGCACGTTTCTCTCGGTGATCATTTCATGGAATAGTAAATAGGCTCATCTGGCGACGAAGGCAGGTAAATCGCCACGGCCGGTATCGCGACGCGACCTATTGATTGCAGAGCCGCCGTGATCTCGGGAGCCCGGTTTGTGTAATCCGCACGCATTGTCATCACATGATGAGCGCGAATCCATCGCCTAACTGACACTTGCTCCAGAGCCAATTGTTCGTGCCTCACCGTTTGAATGTCCCATGTCGCACGGAAATTGACGAGAACGACATAGCCGTCCTTGAGATTCCGATCAAGTTCAGCAGGAGAGAAACTCGTCCAGCTGATAGGTTGGTTGTTGAGGTGCATTTGTAACCAGACGAGGCCGAGTGCAAGGGGGATCATCAAGATGAGCAATCGGGACAAGGAAAACCGTAGGCGTCGTGGCCGTTCGGATACGTTAGTGATGCACTCGGTATCACTGGTATAGCCGTGACCGTTAGGGAAGGGTTGGAATGGCATCTTGCTGCAATTCAGATGGCGGGGGCTATCCCGTGAGTTTGGTGATGTTTTCCTCGAATAGCGCCCCTTCGAGCTCGATCTTGAACCCCTGGTCGATAACGGATGAGCAGTATTCGCCTAAGAGTGTTCGATAATCCGGGCAGAGCTGCGGAAGGATCGATACAGATTGGAGTTCAGAATCTGACAGCTGAAGGCAAAATCGACCTGCGCTGCGATGCCCGCGCTGTTGCAGGAAGCCGTCGTTCACTCCGCGCCATACGATAGGGAAATGTTCCCTGAGCCAAGCGAAAGCCAACAGGTCCGGAGGATCGCAGTCGCCGAAGAAGATTCTATCCGGAGTCGCACCGCGGACAAACGGTAGGTCATCGACTACCGGAAGACCGTATCGGCTCAACGTTGCAATTGGCCCTGGCAGCTCGGGCAGGGCGCGAAGGCGGGGAAGGCACTGGTGCTTTGTCGTGTAGACGATTGTTCGCGCTATGGATGCATCGCCTGTGCGTATCGACGAGGACACACTGGAAGTTACCGCGAACTCACCATCCTGATGTGCCAGAAACCATGCTTCTATCTGATCGATGCGGCTTTGTGACGATTGGTTCATGTGCCTTACCAAAGCCCAGGACGACTCAATTTCTGACCCCCGGCGCACGGATCGCTACCCTTTAGCCAGGAGAATCATGCCCGACCCTCTGCATAACCCAGGTTGGACCACTATTGTATCATGCGCCTGGACTCAATCGCACCGCCGGAAACAACGAAATGCCGCCTCGGCTCGCGGTGACGACAAATTCACCAATCTTCACCCTGCGAACCGACTGGGAAAACGAGCAGTCGGAGCTGAGGGGCGCAAGACAGTTCAAAGCTGCCATGTGTACGTGTTGCCACGGAAAACGGCTTGGAATCGGTCCGCACCGGAGAATAGGGAATCAAGTTGACCGTCATAGAGATTGCCGTCCCTTACAGAAGAGTGCGAAATTTTCCAGCATAACCTGGCCTCCAAGCAGCACAGGGAGGAGCTCACGTATCAAATTGACGCGCATCACCGAAAGAATGCTACAGCGTGAGTTCTGAGGTGCTTGATCCAGTCCTCGGAAAACTCCTCGAAATTGCGATATGCGCGATGAAATTGAGGGGTAGATTCTGCGTCCCAAACTCCGATTGCGCCGTCATTGCGGATCAGGAAATCACGAAACGTGCCGGAATTAAAGAAGGTCAATGATCCTTCCCATTCCGTCACGGGAACTTCCCATCGCATGGAAATGTCGTCTCGGACCAACTCGGGCTCGTCTACGAATCCCGCACATGGAAAACACTCCGTGCCATACTTCAGCCCCAAGTATGGGATCAGCATGGTCCAAGAGTTGTGCTCGAACTGGAATTCAGCGCGGTCGACGCTGCGGACCGGCACCATCCGATGCATTGCATCGATGGGGGCAGGAAGAATGATGTACCACGTGTTGTCAACCACGGTGATCGGTCGGGGCACGAGGGTCGACAAAAATCTTGCCAGCACCTCCGCAGGGGATCCGTGCGATGCACGCCAAACGGCATTCAAGTATTCTCCTACCGCCTTCCCGTTTGATCGCAGAAAACTGCGGCAACTTGGTGGGAAATCGATCCCCGTTACTTCGTCAACCGGGAAGATGTACTCAATAACATCTGACCCGTTCGCCAAGTGTTGATGCACTACTACAGGTGACATTCGTCGGTTCCATGGCTCAGAAGGGTGGGGGAGCGCTGTTGTCGTGGCTTCGAAATTGTTCGCGGAGTTGGGATTGTAACCACTCCCAAATTTCGTCGCGTTGCCTCTGTCGGACGTTTCGGGACGCAATTCGATAGGGGAGAAAAAGTGCGTGGCAAGCCGCGCCAGATGCAGCCGTGCCAAACTGGGTAAAGAATCACGTTCAACTGTTCTGGATGCGGGCGGCTGGGCTGGCCGGCGGCCTGCCTCCGCGTCTCAGCGGTGAAAACTCCAGTGTCTCCCGCGCCCTCCGCGTTGAAAAATCTTCAGAAAATGAAGCGCGAGTGATGCGGCTCTAGCCCACCCAGACCGGGGCTCCGGCCAGGCGAGCTGGCCGGCGGCCGGAGCAACTGTGTAGTGGATACTCGGTAGCTCACCCAGGCTGGGGCTCCGGCGTTGTGGTGCGGGCGTCCCGCCTGCCTCCGCGCCCTCCGCGTTGAAAATTTGCGGAAGATGATGCGCGAGTGATGCGGCTCTAGCTCACTCAGACCGGGGCTCCGGCCAGGCGAGCTGGCCGGCGGCCGGAGCAACTGTGCAGCGGATAATCGGTGGCTCACTCAGGCTGGGGTTCCGGCGTTGTGGTGCGGGCGTCCCGCCTGCCTCCGCGCCCTCCGCGTTGAAAATTTGCGGAAGATGATGCGCGAGTGATGCGGCTCTATCTCACTCAGACCGGGGCTCCGGCCAGACAAGCTGGCACGGCGGCCGGAGCAACTGTGCAGTGGATAATCGGTTGCCCACTCAGACCGGGGCACCGGCGTTGTGGTGCGGGCGTCTCGCCTGCCTCCGCGTCCTCCGCGTTGAAAACTCCTGTGTCTCCTGCGCCCCCCGCGTTAAAAATCTTCCGAAGATGAAGCGCGAGTGATGCGGCTCTAGCTCACTCAGACCGGGGCTCCGGCCAGGCGAGCTGGCCGGCGGCAGGAGCAACTTTGCTGTGGATACTCGGTGGCTCACCCAGACCGGGGCTCCGGCCAGACAAGCTGGCACGGCGGCCGGAGCAACTGTGCAGTGGATGCTCGGTGGCCGATTGAATCGCCAACTGGAAAAAGCACTAAATCTCGCCCAGCAACTGGCGGATGCGCGGGTCGTGGGCCGTGTCGGCGATGAAGCGGACGCCGGTGAAGTCGTGGCTGCTGGTCCGCCGGTGTGGTACGGCCACCGCGCAGGCGCCCGCCGCCACCGCCGCCTTGCAGCCGTTGTGGCTGTCTTCCAAAACCAGGAGCTGAGCGGGTGTGACGCCCAGTCGCTGAGCGGCCGTGAGGTAGATCTCCGGGTGCGGCTTGCCGTGCTCAACACTCTCAGACGTCAAAAGAAACTCGAACCGCGGCAGCCACTCCAGCTGGCTCAGCACCCGGTGAGCGAACGGCAACCGGCTGCTGGTCGCTACCACTTTCGGCAGGCCCAGCCGTTCGACATGGTGGAGCAACTCCACAATCCCTGGCATCGGCGCCAACCCCTCCGGCAATATCTCCATGAAGATCGACTCGGTCTCCTCCTCCAACTGCTGCACGGAATCGCTCAGCCCATACCAGTCGATCATCATCGGCAACGCCACGCGGCTCGGGCGGCCAATCATCTGAGTCAACAGATCGTCCGTCATCCGATGCCCGCGACGCTGCAGCAATCGGTCGCCGACCTCTTCGTACAGCTCTTCCGTGTTGACCAGCAGGCCGTCCATGTCAAACGCGACGGCTCGCACAACATCCAGGCAGTCAGTATCCATATTCATGTCAAGCTCAGATAGCAATCGAACCGCTCGCTTACGGCGGTGTCAGGGAGTCGGATTCAGGTTGAGTCGTGTCAGGTTGAAGTTCGGGTTGCGGTTCCGGTTGGTGTTCGGATTCCAATGATGGTTGAGTTTCGGGAAACAGTTGCAGCACGGCGTAGGTGCCATTGTGAGTCCGCACCACCGCGTGCTGAACGTACGGGAGCAGACTGGCTGAAATCACGGCGTACTCAACACCGTCATCGCGATGGATTTCGGCCAGCAGACTCGGCAGCAGTTCCGGGTTCCACGCCAGCTGTTGCACTTTGTTCCGACGTCGCTGCCATTCGACCAGCGACGCCGGGTCCTGCGGAATGTGCTTCCAGCTGACCCATTCGGCTCGTTGAGCGTACCATTTGAAGGTCTGGACATGGAGTGGGGTCAGAAAGAGTGCGTCGGCGGGTGTGTTCGCTCGAGCCCACTCGCAGATGCTGATCCAATCGAGTCGAGCTCGCGGCGGATTCTGGCTCGACAACAGCTCGCTCTGCAAATCGGCTTCCGGCCAGAACGCCTGTCGGTGCTCGTACCACGCTCCGCTCACCCCGGCCAGGCCAACCAGGAACAGCAGGGCCGCCAGTACCCAGCCGGCTCGCGGCGCTCGTGTCGGCGGATGGTCGATCAGGGATTGAGCATAGATAGCGGCCAAAAGGGCGGTGGCCAGCGGTACCAGGACATCTTCCAGCCGGAACCAGTAGAACTTCAGCCAGCGAGCCGCTCGAGCCGGATCGTGGCTCAGCATCTGGTCGAGGGCGATGCCGATCAGTCCGATGGCGACCGATGCCAGGGCCACGCACGCCAGTCGCCAGGCATGCGGTTGGCGTCGAGTTCCCCAGGTGACGGCGGCCAGCAGGATTAGCAACAGTCCGTGGCGTTGAATTCGCTCACTCAGAAACGTATGGAAGACCAGATGGTGCGACAGTCGTTCGAAGACGTAGATTCGCTCCCCCTCGGACACCTCGGCCGGGGTGGCGGTCGCCGTCAATTGCAGCGCCGGCAGAACGCCGACCAACGCGATCGCGCCGCCGATCACCAGCGGGCGAATTTGACGAACTAGCGTTTCGCCCGGCAGGCGAGCCGTAAACGCATAAGCGAGGGCCGAGGCGACGACCGTCCAGCCGCCGACCAGCACATGAAACGCAGCCGCCGCTCCGAACCAGGGCCAGCATCCCGACCAGCGGCCGTGCACCACTCGAACCAGCCCGATCAGGACCAGCACATAGGCAATCACCTTGGCTTCGAATCCACCCGCGACCCATTCTCCGGCAAGATGAGCGTAATGCAGACCGGTGAGGAACAGACTGGCCGTAACAAGCGACGCGCCTCGCACGGGGACGCACGCCCAGCTCAGTCGCTGCCAAGCGAACGCCAGCAGGCCCCAGCCGATCAGCCGTCCGATCCAGGCGGCCGCATCGAGCGGCAGGAACTTGGCCAGCCATCCGAACAGCGCGTAAAAGACCGCATGAGCGTCGGCGGAATGGAGGAAGATATCTCGGTCGCACCAATTCGGGTCCCAGAAATGCCGCGCCTTGCACAAGTAGTGGACCTCGTTGACTCCTGGAGTGGGGAGCCCGGCGTAGAGGAACAGCAGCACCCACAGGCTGAGCCATTCGAGCCAAAGTCCCCACCGGCCGACGGTCCCACCGCCGAGCCCCGACAGCGGGCCAGTTGGCGGTGCAGAGTCCCGGTGGGGCTCGTGTGGCGAAATGGTGAGGTCAGCCATACCGGAATCCGCGGGGCGGTGAGTCGGGAACGCAACGGGCCGGCGTATGAAGCCCGTCCGGAGGGGACATCGAGACCCTCCTGGCAGGTTGGTCTGCAGGCCAGCAGCCCGACTCGACATTGTACCCAAACCTGTTACCTTTGACCGAGATCAGACCGGAACGGAATTGGTTTTCGAGAACCTACGGAGCAGAGCAGATGTTTCAGTCTTTACTGGAAAACGGAAGCGTGGCAGCGGACGCGAAGAAGACCGGTCGTATGCTGGCCGGATGGGCCCTGGCGGCCGCCTGTCTGATGGTGGCACCGGGCTGTGGTCCCAAAGAGCAGAAGCTGAATCCGGCGGCCGAACACTTTGTGGCCGCCCGCAAAGCGCTCGAAACGGGCGACAAAGCCACCGCTCTGACGGAACTCGATGCGGCGATCGCGGCCGGCCCCGACGTCTGGATGTACGTTGAGCGAGCGAAGCTGCATGCCGACGAGGGGCGCGACGATCAAGCCAAGGCAGACGTCGAAGCCGGTCTGAAACTGGACGCCGAAAATGGCGACCTGAAGTGGCTGGACAAGGAACTGAAAAAGGCCAAAAACCGCCGCTTCCAGGGGGCCGCTGCGGAACCGCCGCGCGGCGGGAAGTAATCACCACCGGGTACCGACTTCTGTCAGCTTACCGCAGTTGGCCTCGTCGTATCATGGGTCGCCCCGCCGCTGAGGAATCCGTCGGGCAATTCATCGGTAGGTAATCAATCGGCGGAGAATAGCCAGGAAACCACCACTCGCTCGCCACAAGATGGGCGAGCGGGTCGGTTACAATGGCGCCGTGATGTGCCGGGATCTGATCTCGGCCAATCCAGCTGACGAATCATGGCTCAGGCGGCGACTTTCATGTCCGAGGTCATCCGGTATCTGTTCGCGTTTGTTGCTGGTGCGGTCTGCGTCGCCTTCGGGAGCCAACAGTGGAACCGTCGGCGATCTGTAAGACGCTGGATGCCCCACGTTCTGCGTCAACATTTTCGCACGCGCGACCTCGAAATGCTGCTGGTGGCCGAGCGCCGATTTCCGCTCCATATGCGAGGAGAAATCGACCGGGCTCTCCGTCAGACGTTTGAAAACGAAGCAACTCTGCTGCAGTGCCTGGGAATCAAAAAGGAGTATTCATTTGCTGAGGTTTCCTTTACGGAGATGGTCGACGAAACCAGCCGCCATTTCGCCAGTGCGCCTCAGTTTGAAGAGATCAATATCGGCGAAGATCGTCCATTGTCGGTGATCCGCAATGGTCTGTGGCTGGGTGACCGGCGCGGGACTCGGTTCGCGGTCGTGTCGACCCAGGATACCAACCCCTGCGGAGGCGGATCGGTCCGACTGCAGGTCATCACGCCAAACGATTCCCCAGGTGCCGACTGGTCGCGCCAGCTGTTCCAGCAATGTGAGCAGGCGGTGGCCGACAGCCGGTCGTACCGTGGCAAAATCCTTTCGTTTGAGGCCCAGGATTCCTATACCGGCGAGACGACCGGCATCACGATCCACAATCTGCGGACCGTTCGCCGGGAAGACGTGATCCTGCCCCAATCGACTCTGGAGCTCCTCGAGCGGAATGTGATCGAGTTTTCTCGTCACCGCGATTCGCTGGCCCGTTTTGGTCAGTCGACCAAGAAGGGACTGCTTTTCTACGGACCGCCGGGGACCGGGAAAACTCACACGATTCACTACTTGTCCAGAGCGGTCCCCGATCAAACGGTCTTCATCATTGCTGCCGAACAGGTCAAGCATCTGGCGGACTACATGACCCTGGCAAGGTTTCTCCAGCCAAGCATGGTCGTGGTGGAGGACGTCGATCTGATTGCCCGAGAACGGAGCATGCACGAGGATCCGGCCAGCGAAGTGTTGCTGAACAAACTGCTCAACGAGATGGACGGTCTGCGAGACGACGCGTCTGTGCTCTTTATCCCGACGACCAATCGCCCGGAAGCACTCGAGGCCGCGTTGACCGCTCGGCCGGGCCGGATCGATCAGGCGATCGAATTTCCGTTGCCGGACGCCGCCGGCCGTGAACGGCTGGTCCGACTGTACGGCAAGGGAATTACCTTCGAGGACGACGCCGTGGTCTCGCGTCTGGTGAACCAAACGGAGGGAGTCAGTGCCGCGTTCATCAAGGAAGCTGTCCGCCGTGCCATGCAGTGCTCGCTGCAGCGCGACAGCAACGCCGCTCTCAGTCAACTCGACGTCGATCAGGCCCTCGAAGAGATGCTGACCAGCGGAGGCGCACTCAACCGGTTCCTGCTCGGGGCCGGCCGAGCCGACCACGACGACAGGAACGGGCCGAAGGACGCCGCTTGCCGACTCTGAATGCTGCCAGCGGCCGGGACCTTCGCGTTAGGTGCGCAGGACGTCAGCGAAGGCCGCTTCGAGGCACTGCAGGGCCTGAGCCCCGACGGAGCCGTCGACGACGACATTGACCCGCACCTCGCTGGTGCTGATCAACAAGACATTGATCTTGGCGTTGGCCAGTGCGCGGAACATGCGGATGGCCACTCCGGTGTGAGTCCGCAGACCGATCCCCGACACCGACAGCTTGGCGACCTGGGGGCTGCTGCTGACTTCCTGGCAACCGAGTTCGGCGGCAATCTTGCGAGCAATCTGCTCACTCCGCGTCACATCGGCTCGCGGAACGGTGAAGCTCAGCGATGCGAGGCTGTCGGCCCGGTAACTCTGGATGATCATGTCGACCGAGATGCCAGCGGCCGCAATATCGGAGAAGACGTGGTGAGCGACACCGGGTCGATCGGGAATGCCGCGGATGGTGATGCGTCCTTGAGTATCATCGAGTCCGATGCCGGTGATGGCCAGTTCTTCCATGTCGACGTGCTGCAGGCTGGCGACGATGTCGGCTTGAGCGGCGGCGGTTCGAGTCGGCTGCATGGCCGCCGCGGGCCCTCCGGAAGACGGCAGATTGGTGGAGGGGGCGTCGAGCTGGAAGATGCGGTGGATGGTTCGCAGGCCCGGCACGGCATCTTCACTCTGCACCAGGGCCGAGATCTTGATTTCGCTGGTGGTGATCATCTGAATATTGATGTTCTCGGCCGCCAGGGCTCCGAACATGCTCTGGGCGACTCCCGGTTGATGAGCCATCCCGGTGCCGACGGCGGAGATCTTGGCGACCTGGTCGTCGTGGGTGACCGTGCAGTTTTCCCAGCCGAACGTGGTGAGCTTCAGGGCGTCGAGGGTGGCGGCCAGTTCGCTGCGCGGGACCGTGAACGAGATATCGGCTTTGCCACCTGAGCCGATGTTCTGGACGATCATGTCGACGGAGATGTTCCGCGCAGCGATCCGCGAGAAGATCTCGTGGCTGGTTCCCGGCACGTCCGGGACGTTGGTGATGGTGACGCGCGCCTCGCCGCGATTCAGAGCAGCACCGATCACCGGCCGCAGCTCACCACTAACCGCTCCGCGGATCATGGTCCCCGGGCTTTCGGCGAAACTGCTGCGGACGTGGACCGGCACGTCGTATTTCTTGGCGAACTCAATTGACCGGCTGTGCATGACTCCGGCGCCGAGGCTGGCCAGTTCCAGCATTTCGTCGTAGCTGATCTCGGCAATCTTCCGAGCTTCCGGGACGATGCGCGGGTCGGTCGTGTAGACGCCTTCCACGTCGGTGTAGATCTCGCACGAATCGGCCCCCAACACGGCCGCCAGGGCTACCGCCGTGGTGTCGCTACCGCCGCGGCCGAGCGTGGTGATGTTGAAGTCTTCATCGATCCCCTGGAAGCCGGCCGCGATGACGATGCAGTCGTCGTTCAGCAGTCGCTGCATCCGTTCGGTGGAAATGCTGCGGATGCGGGCCTTGGTATGCGTGCTGTCGGTGCGGATGCCGATCTGCCCGCCAGTGAGACTGACTCCTTTGTGCCCCAGGGAATGAATGGCCATCGCAACGAGGGCCACGCTGACCTGTTCGCCAGTCGACAGCAGCATGTCCATTTCCCGCGCCGGCGGGTTGGGCATGATTTCATGAGCCAGATCGACCAGCACGTCGGTGTTCTTGCCCATCGCGCTGACGACCATCACGACCTGGTTGCCGTTCTGTTTGGCTTGAATCGCCTTGCGTGCCGCGGCCAGAATCTTGGTGCTGTCCGCGACGCTGGTGCCGCCAAATTTCTGTACGATCAACGCCATGTTCAGTAGACCCTCTTCGTTGGAAGTTGTTCGCTGAGTGCAGTCTGGTGCTGCTGTGTTGTGCGGATTACGATTGCAGCCCCCGCAGGAACTGCTCCATCAATTGGTGGCCCGCCGGAAAATCGTAGCGACTGGCTGCCGCCACCGGCTCGCTGTAGCCCGACGCTCCGCTGGGAGCAATCCCCTGGCCGGCGATGGCGAATGGCACGCGGCCGTGACTGTGCGTCTTGGTCCGGATCGGCGTCGGATGGTCGGGGCTGACCAGGATGCGGTAGTCACCGTGAGCCTTGAGGGCGGCGTGGAGCGGCCCGACAATCAGCTCGTCGATCCGTTCGAGTGCCTCGATCTTCGCCGCGGCGTTCCCTTCGTGCGATGCCTCATCAGTCGCTTCGACGTGGACACAGATCAAGTCGGTCCGGTCGATGGCATCAATCGCGTAACGACCCTTCGCGGCGTAATCGGTATCGAGATAGCCTGTCGCGCCGGGGACTTCGATCCGATCCCAGCCGATCAATTTGGCCAGGCCGCGTAGCAGATCGACGGCCGTAATCATCTGACCGCGGACGCCATAGACTTGCTGGAAACTGTCGAGCCGCGGGGCGCTGCCGAGCCCCCACAGCCAGACGTTGGTCGCGGGGAGCTTCCCGGCCTGACGCCGAGCATCGTTGACCGGGTGGCCGGCGAAGACGTCGGCGCTGAGCGTCATCAGTTCGTTCAGCAAGTCGCTCCCCGGGCCACGAGGATAATCGTCCAGCACAGTCTGGTCGGTGAGGTCGTGTGGGGGAGTGGTCCGCGTGTCGCGGCTGAACGGAGGTCGGTCTGCCTGGCCGCGGTAGATCAGCAGATTGCGGTAGCTGACGCCGGCCATGAACTGCAACGCGGCGTTGTTGACGGCCGTCTGGAGCGAACTGAGAAGCTCGCGGGCCTCGTCGGTGCTGATGTGGCCCGCTGTGAAATCGCGCATGATCTGGTCTTCGACTGTGACCAGATTGCAGCGGATGGCCCAGTCGCCGGGGCCCAAGTCGATGTTCTGAGCGGCAGCTTCCAGCGGTGCGCGGCCGGTGAAGTAGACGTTGGGGTCATAGCCCAAAAGGCTCAGGTTGGCCACGTCCGAGCCGGCCGGCAAGTGGCTTGGTACGTGCGACGCCTGGCCGATGATGCCGGTGCGAGCGACCTCGTCCATGTGCGGAATCTTCGCCGCTTCCAGAGGCGTGCGCCCACCGAGGCCCTCTTGAGGCTCGTCCGCACACCCGTCGGGAATTACGATGGCATATTTCATGGGTAGTTCCGGTGAGGTTACTCAGCGACTCGCATGCGGACACAGGGTTGCTTCACGCAGCTCAATCGATTCAGCTCGGCTACGGCTCGCGCTGCGGCACCTTCGCTGGCCCGATGCGTCATGATCACCAGCGACGCTTGAGCGGTGGGGTGAGCCGGTTCCCATTCACGCTGGATCAGGGATGCAATGGAAATGCGGTGCCGGCCCAGGATGCTGGCGATTTCGGCCAGCACTCCGGGATGGTCGTCGACCAGCAGCCGCAGGTAATAGCGGCCTTCGACCAACGCGTGGTCGACCAGCGCGATCTGCGGATGCTTTTCAGACCAGAGTTCCAGTGTGCGGAAAGTGATCGCCGTCCGGCCAACCGCCGTGTCGATCATGTCGGCCATCACTGCTGAGGCCGTCGGTTCGGCTCCGGCCCCTAAGCCGTGATAGAAGACGCGGCCCACGTAATCCCCTTCGACACTGATGGCGTTGTAAGCGTTGCGAACTTCAGCCATCGGGGTGCCGATCTTGACCAGCGTCGGCGCCACGTGCAACTCGAGTGCCCCTTCGGCCGGTGCCGCGGGGAGTTTCGCCGTCACTCCGTGCAGCTTGGCGGTGGCCAGTACCTTGATCCGGTAGCCCAGGTCTTTGGCGAATTTCAAGTCGAGCGGATCGAGGGCGTCGATGCCTTGGCGGGGGATCGCTTGCCAGGGCCCGCGCGCCCCGAAGGCCAGGTGAGCGAGGATAGCCAGCTTCTGTGCGGCATCCGAGCCGTCGACATCCATCGTCGGATCGGCTTCAGCAAAACCGCGCGCTTGAGCTTCGGCCAACGCGGCATGGTAGTCCCGGCCATGCTCTTCCATCTGCGAAACGATGAAGTTGCTCGTGCCGTTCAGGATGCCGCTGAGCTGCAGGATCTGGTTCGCCGACAGGCACTGGCTGATGTTTGTGATGATCGGCACGCCGCCCGCCACCGACGCTTCGAAAGCGATCGAACGCCCCAGCGATCTGGCGCGATCAAAAAGTTCGGCTCCGTGTTCGGCCAGCAGTGCCTTGTTGGCCGTCACGACGTCCTTGCCGCTTTCGAGCAGTTTCAGCATCACGGTACGAGCCGGCTCGATGCCACCCATCAGGTGAGCGACGACGCGGATTTCGGGGTTCTCGGTCACCAGCCGCAGGTCGTCCGAGATCATGGCCGATGGGATATCGACGCGGCGAGCCTTCGACGGGTCTTTGACCACCACGGCGGCCAGCTGCAGCCGGCGACCAGCGTGACGGGCAATCCGGTCCGCATGGTTCAGCAGGATCTGGGCCACGCCCGTGCCGACCGTCCCCATCCCGATCAGGGCTACCTTGGTTTCTTGCATGGTGCTTTTTTCAAGAAATACCTTGCGCCCGCCTTGAGGAGCCTGCCGACCAGCCGGGCCCGGACGCGGTCGATAGAGTAAACGCGTATCGTAGGAGTCGGGGGCGCAGCCAGTCAAGGGAGACAGCCGCCCCGGCCCGGCCGCCCGACGGGGCTCGATGACCGGGCCACTCGAACGGAACGATTGGCCGAAACGATCGGCCGGATTGGCGAAGCGGTCCTGAGCGATTACCCTGACGGGCTTTCCGTTGCCGGCGAGTCGAGGAAATCTGACATGGAATCGTCCCAGCGAACATTTCTGGATCGGCTGCTCACTGCCCCCGGCCCCTCGGGGTACGAACGGACCGTGCAGGACGTGGTGCGAGCGTATGTGGCCCCGTTTGCCCATCGCGTCCAGACCGATTATCACGGCAACGTGTCGGTGGTGATCAATCCCGACGCTCCGCGCCGAGTGATGCTGGCCGGACACTGCGACCAGATCGGCATGATCGTCGTCCATATCGATGCCGACGGGTTTGTCTACGCCCAGCCAATCGGCGGGTGGGATCCGACTCAGCTGGTCGGTCAGCGGATGACGATCTGGGGTGCGAGCGGCCCAGTTTCGGCCGTGATCTCCCGCAAGCCGATCCATCTGCAGACCGAGGACGAGCGGAAAGCGGTGATCAAGCTCAAGGACCTGTGGCTCGATATTGGCGCCTCCAGCCGCGACGATGCGGCGTCGGTGGTCGCCGTGGGAGATCCGGTCACGCTGGAACTGGGTGGCCGCGAGCTCCGGAATGGTTTGCTGACCGGTCCGGCGATGGACAACCGGACGGGGGTGTGGGTCGTGATCGAAGGGGCTCGTCGGGCGGCTGAGCGGGGAGTGACCTGGGCGGTCCACGCGGTCTCGACGGTGGCCGAAGAGATCGGCTTGCGGGGGGCCAAGACGGCCGCGTTCCACATCGATCCGGAGGTCGGGATTGCGGTCGACGTGACGCACGCGACCGATTGCCCGACGATCGACCGGCGGCAGGAGGGTGAGGTGAGTCTAGGCCGGGGGCCGGTGATCTATCGGGGTCCGAACATGAGTCTGGCGGTGACGCGGCGGCTGGTCGACTTGGCCACCGGCGTGCCGATCCCGCACCAGGTATCGGCGATCGGCCGGGCGACTTCGAACGACGCCAATTCGATCCAGGTCAATCGGGGGGGAGTGGCGACGGGGTTGGTCAGCATCCCGAACCGCTACATGCACAGCGCGGTGGAGACGGTCTCGTTGAGCGACCTGGACCACGCCGCTGAGCTCTTGGCCGAGTTCCTGGTAAGCCTGAGGGCGGCCGACGACTTCACCCCCTAGTCTACGGTTCTTGTCCCCCCCCGCGCCGCGCCGGAGGTCGCACCTACCTCCGCCTGGAAGTTTGGGATCTTTGGGGTGTCTGCGTAGCTTGCGAGGTGAGGGAGAGACGCAGAGGGGTTTAGCGCTAAGCGGGGGGGGCATGGTCGAGGGGGCGTAGCTGCCAAGTTGGCACGTTGTCGCTGGGAGGGACGCGAGTGAGGCGAGTCGACGGAGGTGGGTCGGCAGGCGGAAGTCATTGTTTTTAAATGACTTACGTCAAAAATGGCGGCTGTGGCACCAAAGTTGCTAAAAGAGGGCCGTGGCAGCCGGTGACGCTGCCAATACGGCCGCACCGGTCAGTCGACGTGGCGGCCCCATGCAAATCAACTGGTGGATCGGGGCTGGGCCCCGTGGGCCGGCCGGCCTGGAGGTCGGGCGGCAAAGACGCATTGTTGAGAACGATTCACGACATCTGGAGGAGAAAACGACGTGGCCAAGCAAATGGTGTTTGAGGACGAGGCACGACAGCCTCTGTTGGCGGGCGTCTCGAAGCTGGCTCGGGCGGTGCGCAGCACGTTGGGGCCGCGCGGCCGCAACGCGGTGCTCGACAAAGGCTGGGGGGCTCCGAAGATCACCAAAGACGGCGTGACCGTGGCCGAGGACATTGAGCTGGACGACGCCTACGAAAACCTGGGCGCTCAGCTGGTCAAGGAAGCGGCCAGCAAGACGAACGACGTGGCTGGCGACGGCACGACGACCGCCACTGTGCTGGCCGAGGCGATCTACCGCGAAGGGCTGAAGATGGTGGCCGCCGGTGCCGACCCGATGGCCCTGGCTCGTGGTATCGACAAGGCGACCCGCACGGTCACCGAAGCGATCACCAAGATGGCCACGCCCATTCATGAGAAGAACAAGAAAGAGATCCAGCAGATTGCCACGATTGCCGGGAACAACGACCCGTCAATCGGCAGCGTGCTCTCCGACGCCTTCTTGAAGGTCGGCAAGGACGGCGTGATCACCGTGGAAGAGGGTCGCGGGAGCGAGACGACGGTGGAAGTCGTCGAAGGGATGCAGTTCGATCGGGGCTATCTGTCCCCCCACTTCGTCACCAACCCCGACGACCAGGTCGTGGAGCTCGAAAACTGCTTCGTGCTCCTCTTCGAAGAAAAAATCTCGACCGCCAAAAAGCTGGTGCCAATTCTGGAAGCGGTCAGCAAGGCGAACAAGCCGCTGCTGATCATCGCCGAAGATGTCGAGGGTGAGGCCCTGGCGACGCTGGTCGTGAACAAGATGCGAGGTATCCTCAGCGTCTGTGCCGTGAAGGCTCCGGGCTACGGCGATCGCCGCAAGGCCATGCTGGGCGACATCGGCGTGCTGACCGGCGGCACCCCGGTCTTCAAGGATCTGGGGATTGAACTGGAAAGCGTCAAGCTGTCGGATCTGGGCCGCGCCAAGAAGGTGAAGATCACCACCGACGCCACGACGATGGTGGGCGGAGCGGGGACGAAGGCCGAGATCGAAGGGCGCGTCCAGCAGATTCGGCGGGAGATCGACAACACCGACAGCGATTACGATCGCGAGAAGCTGCAGGAACGGCTGGCGAAGCTCGCCGGCGGTGTCGCTCAGATCCAGTGCGGTGCGGCGACCGAGACTGAAATGAAGGAGCGGAAGGCGTTGCTCGAAGATGCCAAGGCGGCCACTCAAGCCGCTCTGGAAGAAGGGATTGTCCCCGGCGGTGGTGTGGCTCTGATCCGCGCCGAAAAGTCGCTCGAGAAACTCCCGGTGACCGGCGACGAAGCACTCGGCGCTCAGATCATCCGCAATGTGCTGGACTACCCGCTGCGAGCAATCGCGAACAATGCGGGGAAGGACGGCGCGGTGGTGGTCAATCGTGTCCGCCAGCAGAAGAAGGCGACCGAAGGCTACAACGCCGATAAGGACGTCTACGAAGACCTGGTGTCGGCCGGCGTGATCGATCCGGCCAAGGTCGTCCGGACGTCGCTGCAGAACGCGGCCAGCGTCGCTTCGCTGCTGCTGACCACCTCGGCACTCGTGACCGACATCCCCAAGACGGAAGAAGAAGCCGGTGGCGACCATCACCACGACCATGGCATGGGCGGCATGGGAGATATGGGTGGCATGGGAGGTATGGGTGGCATGGGCGGCATGATGTAAGGGCCGCCGGACGCCGGTGTTCCGAGTGGGGCATTGGCGTTGGCAAAGAATCAGCTGACAAATTGAATTGGATGGAAAACCAGAAGATAAGGATCACCGAACGATGGCTAAGAAGTTGAAGATTCGACCGTTGGATGACCGGGTGGTGGTGCAGCCGAGCGACGCTGAGGAAGTGACGGCGGGCGGGATTGTGCTCCCCGATACGGCGAAGGAGAAGCCGCAGCGTGGTACGGTGCTGGCGGTGGGCCCCGGCAAACTGCTCGACAATGGCTCGCGCGGCGAGCTGTCGGTGGCGGTCGGCGACGAGGTGATTTACGGCAAGTACGGCGGCTCGGACATCGAAGTCGACGGCGAGGAAGTCAAGATTCTGCGTGAGTCGGACATCCTGGCCAAGGTCGTTTCGTAAGTGGCTGAGCGGGCTGACGGCAATCGATTCGGACATTTGGAAAAGGGATGAAATAACGTGGCAAAACAGCTGTTATTCGAGGATCACGCCCGAGCGCGGATGCTCAAGGGCATCGACAAGCTGGCTGACGCCGTAGCAGTGACGATGGGCCCGACGGGTCGCAACGTGATCATTGACAAGTCGTTTGGTGGTCCGACGGTGACCAAGGACGGCGTGACGGTGGCCAAAGAGATCGAGCTGGAGGATCGCTTCGAGAACATGGGCGCCAAGCTCGTGAACGAAGTGGCTTCGAAGACTTCGGACGTAGCCGGTGACGGGACGACGACCGCCACGGTGCTGGCTCGGGCGATTTTCCGCGAGGGGATTCGCAACATTGTGGCGGGGAGCAATCCGGCGGCCATCCGTCGCGGGATCGACAAGGCCGTGCAGGCTGCTGAGACTCATCTGCTGTCGATGGCCAAGCCGGTATCGAGCAAGGAAGAGATTGCTCATGTGGGCGCCATCAGCGCCAACAACGACCGGTCGATCGGCAATCTGCTGGCCGACGCTCTGGAGAAGGTCGGCAAGGACGGCGTGATCACGGTCGAGGAAGGGAAGACGGCCGACACGACGCTGGAGATCGTGGAAGGGATGCAGTTCGATAAGGGCTTTATCTCTCCCTACTTCATCAACAAGCCGGCCGAGATGGAGTGCGAGCTGGACAACGCTTTGATCCTGATCAACGAGAAGAAGGTCGGGAATCTGCGTGAGCTGTTGCCGATTCTCGAGCAGGTGAGCCAGTCGGGCAAGCCGTTGCTGATCATTGCCGAGGACGTGGAAGGCGAAGCGCTCACCGCTCTGGTGGTGAACAAACTGCGTGGCGTGCTGAACGTCTGTGCCGTGAAGGCTCCGGGCTTTGGCGACCGCCGCAAGGCGATGCTGGGCGACATCGCCGTGCTGACGGGCGGGACGCTGATCAGCGAGGACCTGGGGCTGAAGCTGGAAAACCTGAAGCTCGAGCATCTGGGCCGCGCCAAGCGCGTGGTGGTCGACCGCAACGACACGACGATCGTGCAGGGTGCTGGCAAGACGGAAGAGATTCAGAAGCGGATTTCGCAGCTGCGGAATGCGATCGAGCAGTCGGACAGCGACTACGATCGCGAGAAGCTGCAGGAGCGGCTGGCGAAGCTGGCGGGTGGCGTGGCCATCGTGTCGGTGGGTGCCGAGACCGAAGCCGACATGAAGCAGAAGAAGGCTCGCGTCGAAGACGCTCTGCATGCCACTCGCGCCGCCGTCGAAGAGGGAATTCTCCCCGGCGGTGGTGTCGCGCTGCTGCGATGCACTCAGGCCATCGAGGCGGCTCGTTCGTCGGCTAAGGGCGACGAGCGGATTGGTGTCGACATCATTCTGCGGGTGCTGAGTGCTCCGATGAAGCAGATCGCCGACAACTGCGGCATCGACGGTTCGGTCGTCGTGGACGAAGTCCTGCAGAAGCCGGCCAACATGGGCTATGACGCCAATGCCGGCCAGTACGTCGACATGATGAAGGCGGGCATCATCGATCCGGTGAAGGTGGTGCGGACGGCTTTGGGGAATGCGGCAAGCATTGCCGGGCTGTTGTTGACCACCGAAGCCATGGTGACGACGCTGGACAAGGACGACAAGGACAAGCACCGGGTGGAAGGCAGCGTGCGTTAAGCACTGCCGTGTCACCTGGCGGGCGGCCGGATGCCGCTCGTGCTGACGAACTCTTGGGCCGCTCCTCCCCTGGTGGAGTGGCCCATTTTTTATCAGGTTCGTGAGATGCCGATGGCGACGAAACGGGATTACTACGAAGTGCTGGGCGTGGAACGCCATGCGAACGAGCAGGATATTGCTCGGGCCTATCGCAAGCTGGCGATCCAGTTTCATCCGGACAGCAATCCGGGTGACGAAGAGGCGACGGTTCGATTCAAGGAGGCGGCCGAGGCCTACGAGGTGCTCAGCGACGTCGAAAAGCGATCCCTGTACGATCGTCACGGGCATGCGGGCCTGGGGGGACCGGCCGGAGGCGGGTTCCACGACGTCGAGGACATCTTTGACGCCTTTGGCGATCTCTTTGGCGGCGCCTTTGGCGATCTGTTCGGCGGAGGCGGTCGGCGGCGAGGAGGCCGTCGGGTCCATCGCGGCAACGATGTGCAGTGCGAAGTCGTCCTCACTCTTGAGGAAGCGGCGACCGGCATCAAGAAAACGCTCGACCTCAAACGGAGCACTCCCTGCGGCACGTGCCATGGATCGGGGAGCCGTCCGGGGGCGTCGGCATCTCAATGTCGGCGGTGCGGTGGAGCGGGTGAAGTGGTGACGTCGGCCGGCATCCTGCGAGTGCAGACGACGTGTCCGACGTGCCGCGGTTCGGGTCGAGTGATCACGGATCCGTGTGAAGAGTGTCGCGGTGCGGGGTTCCAGGCCAAGCCAATTCGGCTGGAAGTGAACATCCCGGCCGGAGCGGACGAAGGGATGCGAGTGCGATTGACGGGCGAGGGTGAACCGAGCCCGGATGGCGGGCCCTCGGGCGATCTTTACTGCCTGATCCGCATGCAGCCCCATCCGCTCTTTCGTCGCGATGGATCGAACGTGTTTGTGGAGCTGCCGATCAGCTACACCCAGGCCGTGCTTGGCGCCGAGATCGAAATTCCGACGCTCAACGGTCCGCAGACCTTGTCGGTTCACGCGGGGACTCAGGCGGGCGAGCTGTACCGGCTGCGCGGCCTGGGAGTCCCCAATCCCCGAGGCGGCAGTAAGGGGGATCTGATCGTCCAGGTGATGATTGAGGTCCCCAAACAGATCAATGCTCGGCAGGAGACTCTGTTGCGCGAGCTGGCTGAGCTCGAACATGCGGAAGTGACGCCGCACCGCAAGAGCTTTCTCGATTCACTGAAAGATTATTTTCGCGGAAAGGATTAGACGTCATCATGTCGAACGCTGACCCAAGGCGAAACGCGGATTCTGGCCCGGATGGACCATCGCCCGGCGATGCGAGCCAGACCGATATGGCTGGCGGCGAATCGCTCGAACGCCAGCTGCAGGAAGCCAACGACCGAGTCCTTCGTGCTCAGGCCGAACTGGAAAATTTCCGCCGGCGGATGCGACGAGAAGCTGAGGACGAGCGGAAGTACGCCGCGCAGCCATTGCTGGTCGATCTCCTCCCGGTGCTCGACAACATTCAGCGAGCGGTGCAGGCAGCCGAAAAATCGGCCGATGCCAGTGGACTGGTCGACGGAGTAAAGATGGTTGCTCACCAGCTGAGCTCAGTCCTGGAAAAACACCATTGCCGCCGCATCGCCGCGTTGGGAAAAGCCTTCGATCCTCAAGTGCACGAGGCTTTGACTCAGCAGCCGTCGACCGAATATCCGCCCCACACCGTGACTCATGTTCATCAGGACGGTTACCAGCTGCACGACCGGGTCATCCGACCGGCTCAGGTCGTCGTCAGTTCGGCCCCGTAATTCGAATCGACGGCAGTTCGCCGCTGCCAGCAACCAAGGAGTATCCGCATGCCGACGTATGACTATGAATGCGATGCGTGTGGCCACAAGTACGAGCTGTTTCAGTCGATCACGGAAGAACCGGTGAAGAAGTGCCCGGCCTGCGGCAAGAAAAAGGCGCGGCGATTGTTCGGTACCGGCGCTGCGATCATGTTCAAAGGATCGGGCTTTTACCAGACCGACTATCGGAGCGAGTCTTACAAGAAGGCTGCGAAGGCTGATAAGGACTCGTCAGGCGGCAGCAGCAGCAAGTCGTCCGATTCGTCGAGCAAATCTGCCGATTCGAGCAGTTCCAAGCCGGCCAAGTCCGATACGCCGGCCAGCAAGGGCAAAGGCTCGGCCAAGGACTGAGTCTGCGCACGCCGCGAGGGGCGGCCGGAACGCTAGTGGACTCCGGCCGACTCACGACTCACGCCGCCCGTCGGGCCGGCGCGGTGTGCTGCGGGGTCGGCGTGAGCCGGCAGACCCTTTCGAGCTGGCCGTCCGGGCCAAAGACCTTCAGCTGGCCCTCTTCGACGAACCAGATCACGGTCCAGCCGGCGTAAACCAGCTTCTGCCCGCAGTAATGGCCATTGCGGATCAGGAGCGATTCCTGAATCTCAGCGGGATTCAGATCCGCCACGTGTTCGCGAAAGATCTCAACGATAGGTTCCGGCAAGCCATGGTCGGTGGCCAACGGGACCGTTGGAGTCGGGGCGTTTGTCGTCTTGCTCATCGAGTTCAATCGGGGAACAAAGACTTCACTCATGGAGAGTTTCTCGCAAGGCGAGCGCTCAATCGCGAGCGATCTGGTTTCTAAACGGGAACGCGGCGGGCGGGTTTGGCAGGGAGGCTCGGCGGATTCTGGCAAAGGCTGAACCGACGATCGATGCGTGCCGTGGTGGTCGGGGCCGAACGGCGTTTCCGGCAGACGTCTCGCAACGGGTGCAGGCCGCATATTCGTCTGAATCATTCATCGTCCACTGGGGCCGAAAGTTTTTCGACTTGTCCGCCGGGCGGTACAGATTACGGCGTCGGACTAGAATGGGCGATCGTTAAGGTTGACCGCGACTGCCGGAGAGCGAGGGACAAGCGAATGAACTCAGGGACCGAAGTGGGGGCGGCGAGTCGATCGGCGAACGAGGTCGAGTCGGGGCCGGTGAGGTCCGGCTGGTGGCTGGTGGCGTTGGGAATTGTCCTGCCGAGCGCGGTGACTTGGCTTTATTTCGTGGTACTGCATGACTCGGCGGCCAGTTTTCAGCAGCTGGCGTACGGGCTCGGCAAGACGGTGCAGTTTCTGTTGCCAGTGGTGTGGTGGTGGGTCAGCCGGCCGCATCCGGAGATTTCGTTGCGGGTCAACCGAGGCTTGGCGTGGGGGGCCGCTCTGGGGGGTGTGATCGGTTTGGCTATGGGGGTGTTGTACGCATTCGTGCTGTCACCGCAGGGAGTCTTCCTGGGGCCGCAGTCGGCCATGCAGGAGAAGGTGGTGGGGCTGGGGCTGTCGACGCCGACGGCCTACATCACGCTGGGCGTCTTCTATGCCTTGGCTCACGCGGGGCTGGAGGAGTACTACTGGCGGTGGTTTGTCTTTGGCGATTTGCGTCGCCGGATGCCAGTGATCGGGGCGGCCGTCGTGTCATCGTTGGGCTTCATGGCTCACCACGTAATCCTGCTGGCCCACTATTTCGGCTGGGGTTCGCCCTGGACGTACTTCTTTGCCGCCAGCGTGGCGGTGGGTGGATTTCTCTGGGCCATGCTCTATCAGCGTTGGCAATCCTTGTTGGGTCCGTGGATCAGCCACATGGTGGTCGACGCGGCTATTTTCACGATTGGCTACTATCTGGTCGGCAGTGTGTGGCAATCTCCGCCGGCATAATCGCTACGATCGTCAGGGCTTCTGGATCTGCGAGGCGGAGCTGGCCAGCGCCCGGTCGATTTGTAGAGTAGGCTTCAAAGTGGGGCACATCGTACCACGGATCCCGACAAGGACTCTCCATGTTGACCTGCAGCCCAAGCTCAGTTCTCACCGGTTCGCTGGATCAGGTGCTGGAGGCGCTCGTCCAGGAAGAACGCGATCCGGGTCCGGTGGAACGTCGTTCGGCTCACCGCCAGCCCTTCATGCGCCCCGTGTCGATCAACACGCGGCGAGAGGACGGCACGGTCTGGCAGGCGTTCTCCAAGAACGTCTCGCCGCAAGGGATCGGTCTGGTGACTCCCCATCCGGTCGATCTGGGAATGGTTGCCAAGCTGGCCATTCACCGTACGATCGGTCCGCCGGTTTTTCTGCTGGCCGAGTGTCGGTGGTGTGATCGCTTCGGCGACGGCTGGTACGTACACGGCTGGAATTTCATTAACGTCGCACGTTCTTGACGCGGGCAGACCCCCTAGCGCGACGATCGTTTGCCCCCGCCCCAGCGGTGTGAATTCAGCCGGGGGCGTGTTACACTCTGGCATGCTGGCGAGCCCTCTTGTCCGTCAGCGGATGAATTTTTCGTGACAGGCAGCTCACCGCCAGAGACTCAAGATTCGGGAACTCGGGATGCCGTCGGAGCGGATCAAGGCTGCTTACGATGCGGAAGCGTTTCGCCGAACCGGAACGGCGATCGTCCAGACGCTGGCGGAGCACTTTGAGCGGCTGAGCAGCGACCCGGAATGCGACTCGGGATCTGACCCGAAATGTAACGCTCCGAAGGCGTTGAACTGGCGCGAGCCGACTGAGAATATCGCCGATGCTGAGGCGTGGCTGAATCGATTTGCCGAGCAACGGCAGTCACCCGAGGCATGGACGCCAGACTCCATCGCGCAGCGGTGTGTGGCTTTGGTCCGCGAGTCGCTGAGCCGTGGCCAGAATCTCCACCATCGGCGGTACGTGGGGCATCAGGTCCCGCCTCCTGCTCCAATCGCTGCCTTGTTTGATCTGGTTGGATCAGCCACGAACCAGGCGATGGCGATCTACGAGATGGGGCCGTGGTCGACGGCGGTCGAGCGGGCGTTGATTCACAGGTTGGGGAGCCTGGTTGGTTTTCCGGCCGGAACCTTTGGCGGTATCTGCACGCATGGCGGGTCGCTGGCCAATCTGACCGCCTTGCTGACCGCGCGCAACGTGGCACTCAGCAATGTCTGGCGCGAAGGCGTACCGGCATCGGCCGCCGGCAGATCGCCGGTCATGGTCGTGCAGGGCGATGTCCATTACAGCGTGACTCGAGCGGCGGGCATAATGGGACTGGGGACGCAGCAGCTGGTCAAAGTGCCGCTCGACGATCGGCGGCGCATGGACCCGGCCCGCCTCGATCAGATTCTTTGCGATTTGGCAGCGGCGGGGCGTCCGGTGGTGGCCGTGTGTGCGGCGGCGTGTACGACGCCGATTGGCGCGTTTGATCCGCTGCGCGAGATCGGCACGATCTGCCAACGGCACAGGGTATGGCTCCATGTCGACGCTGCTCACGGTGGAGCGGCATTGTTGAGTGCGCGGCACCGTGGATTGCTGGACGGGCTCGAGCTGGCTGATAGCCTGATTATCGACGCTCACAAAATGATGTTTGTCCCCGCACTGTGCGCGTTCGTGCTATATCGTCGCCAGGCCGATCGGTTTGCCGCCTTTCACCAGGACGCTTCGTATCTGTTCGATCCGGCCGCACCGGGCATGGTGGAATTTGATAACGGTACGCAGACGCTGGAGTGTACCAAGCGGGCGGCCGCGATGGCGTTGTTTGGGTTGTGGTCGGCGTTTGGGCCCGAACTGTTTGGCGAACTGGTTGACCAGACCTTTGCCATGGCGGCTGCCTGGGCCCGAATGCTCGATGAGGCGGCCGATTTTCAGTTGCTCTACCAGCCGCAGGCAAACATTGTTGTATTTCGATATTGTCCGGCGGACTGGTCGACTTGGTCGCCGGAGCGGTTGGGAGACTTGCAGCTGAGGCTTCGCCAGCGGTTAGTGCGATCGGGGGATGCTTATGTCGTGCCGATTACGATTGACGGCGTCGGGGCCCTGCGCACCACGGTGATCAACCCGCTGACTACCGAAACCGACTTGATCGAAGTCATGGAGGCGATTCGGCGTCACGGAGCCGAAGTAGCCCGACACGAATCTGCGCAGTGAGGCCATTCAACCGATAGGAATTGGACCATGGCTCGACACTTGGTAACTGGCCGGACGGTTTGCGGCCGCACGGCATTCCGCTTCACGGCGTTGGCTGGGGCAGTGATCTGTCATGTGATCTGGAGTGTGATCGGAGGCGGATTGATGGCAGCGGACCGAACGACGGGTCGATCGTTTGCGACGCGTTCCGAAGTGATCGCCAGGCACGGCATGGCGGCGACCAGTCAGCCGCTGGCGACGCAGGTAGCTATCGACGTGTTGAAGCGAGGGGGGACAGCGGTGGACGCCGCTATTGCCGCCAACGCTTGCCTGGGGCTGATGGAGCCGACCGGTTGTGGGATCGGCGGCGATCTGTTTGCGATCGTCTGGGACGCGAAGACTCAGCGGCTGCACGGACTGAATGGCAGTGGGCGAGCTCCTGCGGGGATGACGATTGACGAGCTGCGGCGGCGCGGGATCGAGAAGATTCCCAAGTACGGTCCGTTGCCCGTGACGGTCCCCGGTTGTGTCGACGGCTGGTACACGTTGCACGGCAAGTTCGGAAAGTTGCCGATGAAGGAGCTGCTGGCGCCGGCAATTCAGTACGCGGAGGAAGGGTTTCCGCTGAGCGAGATTATTGCCGACGATTGGGCGCGTGGAGCGGAGACATATCGGCAGTATCCGGGATTCGCTGAAATCTATCTGCCGGGGGGCCGCGCGCCGCGGAAGGGAGAGCTATTTCGTAATCGGCAGCTCGCCGCCACGTTGCAGTCGATCGCCGAAGGGGGGCCCGACGTTTATTACCGTGGGCCGATTGCCGCGGCGATTGAGCAGGTGATCCAGAGCCAAGGTGGCCTGATGACGGCCAAGGATCTGGCGGCCCATCATTCGGATTGGGTCGATCCGGTATCGGTCGATTACCATGGGGTGACCGTGTGGGAACTCCCTCCGAATGGCCAAGGGATTGCCGCTCTGCAGATGTTGAACCTGCTCGAACCATTCCCGATGTCCGGTTTCGGGTTTGGGAGTCCTGACCATCTTCATCATCTGATCGAGGCCAAGAAGCTGGCCTTTGAAGACCGCGCGCGTTACTATGCCGACCCGGCGATGGCTAAAGTGCCGGTGAAAGGTCTGATTTCGAAGTCCTATGCCGACGAGCGGCGGCGGCTGATTGACGCGAAGCACGCGGCCAGCCGAGTTGCGGCGGGCGTCGGTGTGTTGGAACACGGCGACACGATTTACCTGACCGTGGCCGACAGCGAGCGGAACATGGTGTCGTTGATTCAGAGCAACTACCGGGGCTTTGGTTCCGGGATGTGCCCCGCCGGCCTGGGTTTCTGTCTGCAGAATCGTGGTGAGATGTTCAGCCTCGATTCCGGGCACGCGAATCGACTCGAGCCTGGCAAGCGGCCATTTCACACGATCATCCCGGCGTTCATCACGCGGGATGGCAAACCGTGGGTCAGTTTCGGCGTGATGGGCGGAGCGACTCAGCCGCAAGCCCATGTGCAGATCGTGCTGAATCTGGTCGACTTTGGTATGAACTTGCAGGAGGCCGGTGACGCGCCGCGGATGGTGCACATGGGATCTTCGGAACCGACTGGCGAGGTGATGGCCGATTCAGGACAGGTCCAGCTTGAGTCGGGAATCGATTACGAGACGGTGCGCGAGCTGATGGCACGGGGCCACCGCGTGGAGTGGTCGCGAGGGAACTTCGGCGGTTATCAGGCGATCCTGTACGACGCTGATCAGGACGTCTATTACGGCGCGTCGGAGTCTCGCAAAGACGGTCAGGCAGCCGGATACTGAAAAAAAGGCAAGCACTCGATGCGCAAGGTAGAAGACTCCATTCAAATCAACGCTCCGGTCGACTTGGTCTGGCAGGTGACCTTGGACGTGGTGAATTGGCCAACTTGGACGCCGACCGTGACGCGTGCCGATCGGCTGGATGACGGGCCGTTCGGCCTCGGGAGTCAAACTCGGCTCGAACAACCCGGCTTGCCTCCCGCAGTCTGGACGGTGACGGCGGTCGAACCTTATCGGCGCTTCGCCTGGCGGGCTTCCGTGCGTGGCATGCACATGACGGGGATCCATCAGATGGAGCCCCGCGGGGACCATGCAACGATGAGCGTCCTGACGCTGCAGATGGAGGGCTGGTTCGGTCAGCTCCTCTGGCCGTGGATCGCGTCCCGCATCGGCGCGTCGTTGCAGCAAGAAAACGCCGGCCTCAAACGCCACTGCGAGCATCTCCGCGCAGAATCTCCGCGCCCTCTGCATTAACTCTCCGCGCCCTCTGCCTTAAAACTCCGCCCTCTCCCGCGCCCCCTGCGTTAAAAAATCCTTCCCTTTCCTTCCGGCATTAGATCAATCGAGCCAGTTCCCCTGGCAGATGCGAATGGAAGGAGAGTCTTTCGCCGGTTTCGGGGTGGTCGAATTCCAGGTAGCTGGAGTGGAGCGCGAGGCGTCGGACGTGGTCTTTGCGTTTCTGATAGCGTTGGTCGCCAACGACGGTCAGCTTGACGTCGGCCAGCTGGACGCGAATCTGATGGCGACGACCGGTGATCAGGGTGCATTCGAGCAGGGCTCGATAGCGGCCGCGGCGCACGACACGGTAGTGCGTGATGGCTTCGCGAGTCCGATCGCTGGGCGGAGCGCTGCGGACCAGGTACCGATCGCTTTCGTCGAGATGGGAACGGAGGGTCCCTTCATCGGTGGCCGGTTGGCCGGAGACGACCGCGAGATACTTTTTGGTGGCATGTGCCCAGTTGTCTTGCAGGGCCACTTTAGCGGCTTCGGATTTGGCGAAGACCATCAGTCCCGAAGTTTCCTTGTCGAGTCGATGGACGATCCAGATTCGATGCGGGCTATGGGCCTGTCCGCGGCGTACGTAATCGGTGAGCATGGCATAGGCCGTTTTCTGTCGTTCGGCGTCGCTGGCCATGCTCAGCAGATTGGCCGGCTTATCAATCACAATGAGTGCATCGTCTTCGTAGACAATCTCCAGGCCTCGAGCGATTTTGGAGGCTGCTCGAGCCTCTTCCTTGGAGCAGATCGACACTTCATCACCCGGTTGCAGGGGATGACGGGTGTGAGTGACTCTGCGGTTATTGACGTGCACTGAGCCGAACTTCAGCCATTGGCGCAGCGTGGTTTTCTTGGCCGTCGGGTATTGTTGGCTGAGGTATTCCAGCAATTCGACCGGTTGTTCGACGAGGTGAGTCACGTGGTGAGCAGTTTTGGAATGGGTTGGCGGGGCCAGTGGTGGATCGAGCGTCAGGCCAGGAGATCGCGGACTACGTTGCCGTGGACGTCGGTCAATCGGAAGTCACGGCCCTGGTAGCGATAGGTGAGTTGTTCGTGGTTGAATCCCAGCAGATGCAGAATGGTCGCCTGGAGGTCGTGCACGTGAACTTTGTTTTCGACGATCTGGAATCCGAGTTCGTCGGTCGCGCCGTAAACAGTTCCCGGTTTTGCTCCGCCGCCAGCCATGAACATGGTAAAGCAATCCGGGTAATGATCTCGGCCGAGGATATCCCCTTTGGCGGTACGTCCTTCACGGAACGGCGTGCGTCCGAATTCGCCTCCCCAGATCACGAGTGTTCTGTCGAGCAGACCGCGTTGTTTCAGATCCGAGATGAGTGCCGTGACGGCTCGATCCATGCCGCGGCATTTTTCGGTGAGTCCGTCGCGCAGATCTTCGCGCGGATTGGTGCCGTGGAAGTCCCAGCCCCAGTCGTAGAGTTGAACGAAGCGAACTCCGCGTTCGACGAGCCGGCGGGCGAGAAGGCAGTTGTTAGCAAAGCTGGCTTCGCCCGGCGTGGCACCGTAGTCCTCGATCGTGCCGGCCGTTTCTCGGCCGATATCCATCGCGTCGGGGACACTCATCTGCATGCGGTAGGCCAGTTCGAACTGAGCGATGCGGGCGAGCGTTTCGGGGTGGTTGAGCCGATCGGCCTGTTGGCGATTGAGATTGGCCAGGGTATCGAGGCTGCGGCGGCGCAATTCCCGGTCCATGCCTTCGGGGTTCGTGACGTACAGCACCGGGTCGCCTTTCGAACGACACTGCACGCCCTGGTAGACCGACGGGAGGAAACCACTCCCCCACACGGTCTTGCCGGCGCTGGGGTTACTCCCCCCGGAGAGCAGGACGACGAAGCCGGGGAGGTCCTGGTTTTCGGAGCCGAGGCCGTAAGTGACCCACGAGCCGAGGGCGGGCCGACCCATGCGGGGCGAGCCGGTGTAGATCAACAGTTGAGCGGGGGCGTGGTTGAACTGGTCGGTGTTCATCGACCGCACGATGGTCAAGTCATCGACAATCGAGGCCAGGCGGGGCAGGGCGTCGGAAATCCAGGCTCCGGACTGTCCGAACTGATGAAATTTCCGCGGCGTACCGAGCAAGGTCGGGACACCGGTCGTGAAGGCGAACTGCCGTCCCGCCAGGAAACTGTCCGGGCACGGCTCGCCATGCCGTCGCACCAACTCGGGCTTGTAGTCGAAAAGGTCCAGATGGGGCGGCGAGCCTTCCATGTGGAGATAGATGACGTTGGTCGCCCTGGGCGCGAAATGGGGCAAGCGTACCTGGAGCGGATTGGCTTCGCGAGACAGGTCCGCGGCGGCCGAGGCAGCTGGAGTATGTCCCAACAGTTCGGTCAGCGCAGCGGCACCGAGTCCTAAGGAGCCGAGTCCCAGGAAATGGCGACGGGTCTGATCGAGCAGACTGGGGTGGGCCGGTGATTCGAACCGTCGATTCATCGTGTTCCTCATGGTTCAGCTGCCAGTCGAACTGCTACGGGCGGCTGAGTGTTTCGTCCAGATTCAAGACGACGTTGGCCACCACGGTCCAGCTGGCCGCCTCCGCGGCAGACATGTCAGCTGGGAGTGGTCCGAGCGGATTGGTGGCCAGTGCGGTGGCGGCCTCCAAATGGGCGGCAAAATGCTGTTGGGAGTCGTCGAAGAGTGCGACCAACTCGCTGATCTCGGTTTCAGTTGCCGGGCGAGTGAGCACCCAACGATGCAGCTGAGCGGCCCGCTCGGCGGGAGTCCCCGGTTGTGCGAGTGTGCGTCGAGCCAGGGCTTGAGCGGCTTCGATGTAAACGGGATCGTTCAGCGTCACCAGGGCCTGGAGCGGTGTGTTCGTGCGAATGCGTCGAATCGTACAGAACTCGCGGCTGGGTGCGTCGAAGGTGATCATGGAGGGATAGGGTGAGGTGCGACGCCAGAGCGTGTAGATGCCGCGTCGGTATCGGTCTTCGCCGGGGCTTGGATCCCAATCGACACTCTCACCAAACGACGCGTTCATTTGCAGCTTCGGTTGGGGTGGTCGTACACTGGGGCCCATCATCTTGCGGCTCAACAGCCCGGCCGCAGCGAGGGCCTGGTCGCGGACCATTTCCGCTGGAAGCCGAAAGCGTGGGCCACGGCTCAGCAGGATGTTCTCGGGGTCGTGTTGATTCAATGCATCGGTGGCCTCAGACGATTGGCGATACGTGGCGGACGTGACCATCAGTCGCAGCATATGTTTGGTGTCCCAACCGCTGTCGATGTATTCGCAGGCCAGCCAGTCGAGGAGTCGTGGGTGGGATGGGAGAGCACCTTGGGTACCGAAGTCCTCCCCGGTCTCAACGATGCCTCGACCGAAGATTTGTTCCCAGAGCCGATTGACGGCCACTCGGGCGACCAGCGGGTGCTGGCGATCGGTCAGCCACTGGGCCAGTCCCAGTCGGTCGGTGACAGCTGTGGCATACGATGCGTGCACCTTGGCCGGAACCCCTGGCTCAACCTGCTCGCCGTGCTTGCGAAAGTTGCCGCGGATCTGGACGTGCGTCTGCCGCTTGGCTTCGGTCGGGAGTTCCTTCATTACCGGAGTGGTAATCGGGCGAATCTGCTGCAGTTCGTCTTTCCAGGCCTTGAGCTGTTCGGCAGGTCGCTCGGACTCGGGCTTTGCTTCGGCTGCGGCGATCAGCGTCTGCAGTTCATCACGCCGCTGCAGCTGGCTGGCCGAGAACTCTTCCAACAGCGGGCTCTCATCGGGGCGATCCGCATCCTGTGAGGTGTTGAAG
Organism: Pirellulales bacterium; assembly: GCA_046349895.1. GTDB lineage: Bacteria > Planctomycetota > Planctomycetia > Pirellulales > Pirellulaceae > JAXMBJ01. Next base: position 1,969,204 of record JAXMBJ010000006.1, read on the forward strand.
ACGGCGAAGACGCGGTAGTACTCCTGCTGAGTCACCGGGTCATATTTGTGATTGTGGCACTGGGCACATTCCATCGTCAGCCCCATCCAGACCTGCATCGTCGTATTCACGCGGTCGACGACGGCCGCATTCCGAAACTCTTCGTCGTCGGTCCCGCCTTCGCTATTGGTCATCGTATTGCGATGGAAAGCGGTGGCGATCAAGCGTTCGGGGGCGGCGTTGGGCAGCAGGTCACCGGCCAGTTGTTCGACCGTGAACTCGTCGTACGGCAGATTCCGATTCAGCGCGCCGATCACCCAATCGCGGTAGCGCCAGATGGCGCGGGGCGGGTCTTGAGCGTAGCCAGCAGAGTCGGCGTAGCGGGCGAGATCGAGCCAGAGTCGGGCCCACCGTTCGCCAAACGCCGGGTCGGCCAGCAATTGGTCGACGAGCCGCTCGTAAGCGTCGGGGCGTGGATCGTTGACAAAACTGTCGGCCTCGGCTGGCGTGGGTGGAACTCCCAACAAGTCGAGGTACAGACGCCGAGCGAGGGTGTAGCGGTCGGCTTCCGGCTGGGCCTGCAAGTGCTCCCGCTCCAATCGCTGCAGGATAAACCGATCGATGCCGTTGCGGGCCTGGCCGGTGAGTGATGAGACCTGGGGCAGTTGCGGACGGACGGGCGGGATCAATGACCAGTGATCGGAATAGGGGGCGCCCTGCTGGATCCAGCGGCGGAGCAGTTCCTGCTGAGCGGGTGTCAGGGGCGGGCCCATTTCGGGTGGAGGCATCCGGCGGTCAGCGTCGTCGGTCGCGATTCGCTGCAGCAGCTCGCTGGCCGCTTCGTCGTTCGGGACGATGGCCCGTTCGCCACTATCCAGAGTGGCCGTGGCTCGGCTCCGGTCGTCGAGTCTCAGTCCGGCCTGGACCGATTCATCGTCGGGTCCGTGGCATCGAAAGCAGCGATCAGCCAGGATGGGGCGGATGTCAAACGCGAAATTCAGCTCATCGGCTGACGCCGCCGCTGCCGCAGGGGCCGCCTGAGTCGTTGACGCTTGGCTGGTTGCCGCCTGGCTAGTTGCCGCCTCATTCGGGGGCGTTTGGGACCACGCGACGGCTGAGACGGGGCCGCACGCCAGCAGCAACGCCAGCAGCATCGCGTGGCTGGGGCCGAGTCGAGCGGAATTCCAGGCGGGACCGGTCATGGCCGGAAGGCTCCGAAGCCGAGGCAGGAAGGCCAACAGGGAAAGGTTCAGTATAGTCGAACGAGCGATCGCTCGCCCGGGCGGGACCGAATCCGATTGGCTCAAGCCAATGCCGTCCGGATGCGGTCGACCAGCGGATTGGTCGGCTCTCCCCGGCCGCGCAGGTGATAAGTCGCCGCGGACAGGAACTCGTTGCGCCAAGTTGGCGAAACGTGGTAGTAATCCTCCAGGACGGCCGAGCTGAACTTGTAGTCGTGGGAATCATCACCCTTGAGGAAGACCAGCTGCCGGGCGACTCGCATCAGATCCTCCGCTGTCGTCCCCCCACGCAGCGTGGCGAGGGCCAGTTGGGCTGCTTGCCAGGGCTGGCTGTGGACGAGATCAAACACTCGCTCGACGTTCCCCTGGGCTTCGCTCACCTCGCGCGCTGCCGTCTGGAGCTTTTCCACCGACTCGTCGCCGACGGCCCCACGACCCTTCATCGCTTCCCGGAACAACGGCACGAATGCGGCGTTCTGCAGTAATGTCAGCCGACGGAGCCGGTCATCTCCGACCTGCTGGAAGATGTAGGCCAGCGCGTTGGTCGAGGTCACAGCATGCAAAGCAACAATCCCAGGTTGTCGCATCAGGAGTTCAGATGAGGCGACGAACAGCCCGTCCCAGATCGACTGCAGGGGGCGGCCCTCATTGAGCATCTGAGTGACTCGCTGACACGATTCGTTCGGACTGACCGTTCGCAACGCGTCGATCCATTCGCTGGTCATTCCGTCGCTGGACGAACGAGCCTCAAACCAGTCACCGCGCCACTGGTCGGCCAGCGGCTGGTTTTCACGCCAGGGCTGGTCCGGGGCGAGTTGATTCTGGGCGGGATTCGGTTCGCCTTCATGATTCAGCAATGCGTAGGCCAACGATCGCAGGACCGGCTCGGCGTGATGCCAGCCGATGCACTGGAGCGTCCGCCAGCTATTGGCCAGGTAAATTGCCTTGTGTCCGATGCTGCGGAAGTCACGGCTGGCAAAACGGGCGAAGAGCTGAAAGACTCGCTGAGCTGGCAGATGCCGAGCGATGGCTGCCGTAGCCACGTCGGCGGCCTCTTCGTCCCACGACTCCATCGCTCGCACAAAGGCTTCTTCAGCGCCACTGGCCGACGGCAACCGATCTTCCCGGACCGGGCCCATGGTCCAGTTCCCTTCCTGGGCATCCCGGGCCTGAGAACTCTTGAACTGATCGAGCGCCCAAAAGATCGGCAGCCACCGATCTTCGTCGGCGGAGGCGAGGCTGGCAAGATGAGCGGAATTCACGACCAGCACCGCGTGAAACTTGAAACCGACCGATGGCCGCGGCTGAATGTTGCGGACTCCGGCCAGGAAGAGTCCGGTCAGCACATCGCGGTAGCTGAGCGATCCGCGGCGCACCCGCTGAGCGATCTCCTCGACCAGCGACTCGCGCGGAGTCGTCTCGATCAGGCTGACCAGCGGTTCCATCGACGGATCGAGCCGCACGGCTTGCGGATTCAAGTCGGCTTCGGCGGCACCCACTGGAGCCAGTTTTCCCAGCCAGGGGACTTCGGCCAGGGACGCGACACTGATCGCCGCAGAAGTCGCTAGAAATCGTCGTCGATTTGGCATGAGTGTCTCCTTTAGAGAGACATTATAGGCGACGTTCAATGCGGGATGCGATGCAGTGTGTAATAGGCCTCTGCGGGAAAGACGGATTCTGCCACGGTTGGGTCAGCCAAGTTCAGTCGCAAGTCGTAGACTCGGCCCGACTGGAGATTCTCGACTGTCAGCTCGACGCCACGTCGCTGTTTGACGACCTTGGCACTGATTACCCGCTCCGGCCGCCGATCGTGGTCGTCACCACCATAGGCCGGCGTCGAGACTCGGAAGTAGGATTCCAGCTGGTAGGTGCTGGAATTCTCTAGCCACTTGGCGTCGACCGGCCGAGTGAACTCGACATAAAACCCGTGGGCTCGCGCGGAGACTTGAGCGATTCCGAGAGGGAGTGCTTCGGGCTCGAATTTCAAACGGACCAGCTCGCCCGTGTTGTTTCCCCCTCCCCAGCCGCTGTCACGCATTCCTCCGACATACAGGTCGCCCGCAGGCGAAACGGCGCAGCAGAGGGGTCCCAGAAATCCTCGCGCCGGATTCGCCGGGGCGACGCTCAGCGGATACGCGGCTCCTTGCACGACTCCGTCGACTTCTTCCACGCTGATGCGAATCAAACGGCGCGTGTCGTATTCGCATCCGACCAACTGGCCCGACCACGGTGCATTCAGCCACGCGATCCCGTTGACGCTCCGCGTCCAAGGGTGCGGCAGGCAGACGGCTGGCGGCACTTCGGATGAGGCCAGCCCTTGATTGAGTTCCCAGCGATTGAGGAATCCGAACCGCCGGCCCGGCTGCACGTGGTTCAATTCGTTGAAGGGATTGAAATTCCCCTGATTGTCGGTCACCAGCAGGGAGTCGTCGCCGTACCGGACCATGCCCATCGGGAATCGGTGGCCAGCCGAGACGACGTGCACGTCCAGCGGGCGTGGATCGTCATCTGTCGGCGTCCGAGGTCGCAGGTGCAGCATGCGTCCTCGCCATTGAGCGGCAGCCGCCGAGCGTTCGTCCTGCTGACAGGCCGTGGCGACGTAATAACCCCCGTGATCGTCGGGCAGCAAGCCGATCGTCCAGTCGTGATAGTCGGCCGTGTGGCCCCAGCCCGAGGCGAGCGTCGTCGCCGATTCGTATCGCCCATCCCGATCGCCGTCGACCAGCCTCACAAGGGCCGACTTGTGAATTACGTCGAGATAATCCGGCCCGGCGAAAATTCCGTACGGCGCGGCCAGTTCATCCGATACGGGCACCGCGTGATCTTCCCAGCCATCGCGGTCGGTGTCGGTCACTCGCCAGACTTCGCCCTTGAGCGATGTGACGAAGAGTTGCCCGGCCGGAGACCAGGACATGGCGGTAGGCATCCAGCGATCGTCAAGCGGCAATCGGTGGGCCGAGTATCCCGGGATGCCCTCGAGTCTTTCGAGTGGAGGGGGCGCGGGCGCCACGTCGACAATTCGTTGCCTGGTAGGAATCAAGTTGACGCGGTAATGCAGTACCAATCGAATCGGCGTCTGCTCACCATCACCAGTCGTCGTCAGTCGGGCGTAGTGTCCTCGCTCGTCGCTGCCAAGCTGTCCGTCGGCGGGCTCCTTCAACGTTATCGTCGCCCCAGTGCCGGTCCACTCAATCGTGCGCGGGTCCGTCAGTTTCACACCCGTATCATCGGCCGGCGCGAGATACCACCTCAGTTCACCCCCAGGCCAAGCTGCGTCCGGATGCAGCGTTACCAAGCGGTCAAACCCCGATCGGCTTCGCTCGGTGACGTGGCCCGTCCCGTCATCTGCATTCTCGTTTTCTTCGTCGTGGCCGTCAGTCGCTGCTGGGGAAGTGGCTGCTGACGGTGATCGGTCGGGCGGCCAAACGGGTTGGATCTGTTGGTCGACGTGGATCGCCAGGGCTTGCGATCGGTCGACGCCGTGTTCAGTCGCCTGCGGATCGTCCAGCGGTTCGGCAAAGGGGCTTGGTGCTTGGCGTGGCAACACGGGGCGACCGTCGGGAGTGCAGAGGACTCGATAGATCAGTCGCAGGCCATGTTGGGGCGTCGATTCCCAGCGATCGAGGTTGGCGGTGACTTGGCCTTGGCGTCCGGCGACGAATGATCCGTCGGGTGTGATCAGGACCAGCTCAGACGCCGGTCCTCGGCTGATCAGATACTCGGAGGTAGCCGGCTCCCAGAACCAGGATTTGCCCGCAGTTCGCTGTTGAGCGGCCGGGCCGGCCCACCACGCGGCCAAATGTCCTTCTCCAAGATCGATCAGCACATTGTGTTGGTTGGGCAAGGCGCAGAGCGCTGGATGAACGACCATGCCCGCGGGAAGTTGAATGCAATCGGTCAGCATCACGGCGGGTTCGTGGTGGGCTGCTACGCCCGAATGCTGAACGGTGCGGACCACGGCCGAAGCCGGAGGTTGGAAGGCCGGATCGTTCAACGCGGCCCAGATCAGATTCAACTGCGGCGTCAGTTCGCCACCGACGAGTCGCGGGACAGGACGCTGAATGGCCGGCATCTCAATATTGGGGACCATCCGCGCGGGATTCGCCAGCCATCGCCGAAACCACGTGGGGCGGATGCGATCGCCGAGTCCGGTGAGTGACGGTCCGAGGGCGGTGAGCGACGCGGCCGCCGGTCGGACGCCGCCAATTTCGTGGCAGCTGATGCATCCGAATCCCTGAGCGGTCACCAGCTGGCTGGCATCTTGCAGTGACGAAGCGGACAGCTTGGTTGACTCGGGGTGCGACTGTGTAACTTCTCGCTCGTCAGGACGATTGGCTTGCCGGCCGGGATCTCGGTCTGATGACGCCAGTGAGGACAAGGCGAGGAGGTCATCGGGGACGCGGTCTCGCAGTTGGAAGAACTGGCGAATGGCGGCCGCGTCCTCAGCCCCCAGGTGGAAGTCGGGCATGCGGACTCTGAGCCACGAACGTCGTCTTGGAGGGGCGACTCTCAGCCAATCCTCCCATGCCTGGTCGCGAAACTTGTCTCCAGCGGTCCGCAGGCTGGGTGGCAACATCGACGGCAGCCATCCCGCCAGTCCCGGCTCGATCCTGGCAGTCTCTTCGACGATCGACCGCAGTCCGGTTCCCATCGCCGGGTGTTCGTGGCAAGCAGCACATTGCTGCCTGCGCCACATAAACGAGAAAACGTCGCTATGCTTTGCCGGCCTCGAATTGGTCGGAGCCTGGTCCGGGGCCGCCGTCGACGATGGTCTGTGCCGATCGAGTTCCCATTCCAGATAGGCCCGTAGAGCCGATTGCTGATCGTTGGTCAACGAGTACTGGGGCCGGTCGATGGACGTGGTACGTGACCAGCAGGCGTGGTCGGGGCGGACGGGAGCCGTAAAGCGAAGATTGGGCCGCGTAGCGGGGATGTCCGCTGGTAGCTGATGGCAGGCCGCGCACTGTCCGGCCAGAAGCCGACGCGCTGTCGGTGAACTCTCGGCCGGCGACGGGGCTGTTGTTTCAGCTGCTGCTGCTGCTGCTGCATCTCGACCGGCCGAATCCGTTTCGCTGGACGTTTCGAGGCAGGCTGCCAAGTCGGCGATCTCCGACTTCGTGAGTGGAAATCGGGGCATGCGATGATCGGGCTGGATGGCTGCCGGATCGCTGAGCCATGGGGCGACAAATCCGGACGGACGTCGGCGACTGAAGTCCGTGAGGTCGGGAGCCGACCAGATCGATTCGCGACCGATCTGTTCGTAACGATGGCAGGCGAGACAGCCGATCGTCAGCAGTAACTGTCGTCCGCGGCTTGGATCACCGAGCTGTGCGGAGTGGGGCGTTGTCGTAGCGGCTGATGCGGGAGCAGGTGGTCCGGATGGTTGAGCCAATAGCGTGTCGGCGATCGAGTCGGCCTGTTGCTCGGTCAGCGACCAGCGGGGATGGTGCGGAAAATCTCGCGAGTCCCGCTGAGCCTCCGATGGATGGGGCGTGATTGTAGTTCTTGAGGTCAGCCAATCGACGAGCCAAGGGCGGCGGAGCGGCAGGGGAGTTTGTGCCAGCGACGGGGCCAGCGGAATGTTCGAGCCGGATAGGCTCGCGGTCGACGTAGCGCCTGCCTGGTCGGGGCCAAACGCATGGCAGGCATGACAGCCGAGCCGATGGAAAAGTTCATGACCGGTGCTTGCCAACTGGCTGCGTTCGTCAGGCCTTTCGGCTCGGGCCACATCAGCCGAAACGGGTTCGAAGCCAAAGTCGGGACCGCTCCAATACAAGACGAGGCACGGTGGAGCGTTAGTGGGGGACTTGTATTCGACGTCGATCGATACGGTGGGCTGAACGATTTCTGTGGGTTGTCCGGCGAGCGTCACGGCAGGGACTTCATCTGCGGAGAGCACGACGTCCGTATCGATGGTGACGGTCACGCTCCCCGCAACGACGGCCGCGAAACGATATTGTCCCGGTGTGGGTGTCGCCAGCTCGGCTCGGTAACGAACCTGGACCGGTCGGTCGGCGGCAATGAGCTCAGGCCGGCTCGATGCATCGACGGCGATGTGACTTTCGATCCGCTGGAAGCGAGTGCCGTCGGGAGAGACGTAGGTTGCCAGAAATCCGGCCTGGGGCGGCGAGTCACATCGGCCGTTATTGCCGATCAGCAGACAACCGCAGAGGGTCAGAACTCCGGCGCTGATCCTCAGAACGCTGGGCTGCATGGCTCGTCCCCTCGGCCGGCCGGTGAGCGGTCATGACTTGACCAGGTCGTCGATTAGCTGATTGAGTTGTTCGAGCGTGACGTGCATGCCGATGGTGGCCGAGGCGAGAAATTTTTTCTCGATTTCGTCCAGATTGCCGTCGGCTGCCATGACCTGGATCATTTCGCTCAGTACCTCCAGCCGTTCGCCCATCGTAGGCGGGATGGTGAAATCTGCTTCGGGACGCACGGCCGCCGAGATCTGCGTCTTGAATTCATCGGGGCTGATTCCCCACAGCCGTGCACGTTCGCCGAGGTATTCCAGTTCAGGCTGAGTGAATTTGCCGTCGATGGCGGCCATGATCATCAGATTGCGGATCAGGTCGGTAGGCTTCATGGAACTTAGTCCTGGAATCGTGCTGTGTGGGGTAGGGTAGTGGAGCTGTGATTATACTTCGAGCTGCCGGAAATGTCGGAACCCGGCTCGCAGCGGCAACAGGGTCACCAGGACGGTCAGCAGGGCGGCGGTAGCGATCCCAGCGGCGATCCAGCCGGGACTCCCCCAGCGGGCGACGGCCGGATGGGCCATCGGATCGCGATGGGTATGGAGCCAGCAGCACGACGGAATGCCGACGGCAGCTACCGTAAGCAGAATATAGAGTGCGCTGAGGACCAGATTCAACGTGCCGCCGAAGTTGGCCGAGATTTTGGCCGGAGATGTCTCGCGCAGGTCGGGCAGTCGGGCGCCTAATCCGACGGCCAGCCCCGCCAGTCCCAGGCACATGGCCAGCGTTAGGGCTAGATGCAGTCCGGTCATCCAGGGGGTTTCCTGAGGGATCTGTAGCGTGAAATCACTCAACAACACCAACGTGGAACACGGTAAGGCCAGCAGGCAGACTGAAAAGACGAGCTTGCTCCATAGAATCTCGTCGCGACGCACCGGCAGTGTCCCCAGGATCCAGAATCGCTGACCCTCCAGACTGATCAGCGGATAAATGAACCGAGTGGTGAGTGTCGACGACAGTAGTCCGACAACGGTCAGATTGAAGAACCCGATGCAGTTGAGCCAGACGATTCCCGTGGACCCATAGCGCAGTCGAGGGACGATCAGGAAGTACAACCCCAGCAGACCGACGAGGATCAACAGCTGTGACCAGTGGATGGGATCACGGCGGAAGAGCCGGATGTCTTTAATCAGCAAAAGTCGCAGCGGCGGTGAGACGGGACGCAATAGCCGTTCCAGGAATCGGTCGATCGGCGCCGTCTGTTCTGATCGGGGACGGTGCCGATGTCCACGCAGCTGTCCGAAGCTGTCGCGGAGCCATCGATCGCCCGCCCCGCCGATCAGCAGCGGCATGAGGGCGGCTGTTGAGGCCAATACCGACAGATAGCCCATGGCTTCCCGCCACGAAGCCGTATGGCGATGCCCCGATGGCTGGGAAGGGTGTGCGGCTTCGAGTAGTCCGGCGCTCAGCCACCAGCTGGGGAGCCACGGGACTTGCGTTACCTGCAGACGCTGTTGGATGCGATGAAACCACCGTGGCGACGTGGCATCCTGAGTCGCGGCCACAAACGCTCCCCACACCAGCGCCACTCCCCCGCAAGCAAAGAGGGCCAGAATCAGCGCGACAATCCAGCGACGGTAGCGATAGAGTTTGGCAACCATCACCAGGCAGGCGAGTGCCCCGAAGCCGGCCGCCACCGTGATGAAACTGGCTAGAAACAGCGGCATCAGCACGTAGTAGTACCAGGGCGCCCCGGAAACCACTCCATACGCCAGCAGTAAGGGCGTACCGAGCACGGCGAATGCCCAGCCGGCGGCCGCTGCCGATTCGAGAAACTTATCCAGGGCAATCCGTGAGGGCCGAGCTGGCGAGGTCAACAACATGGCCGTGTCGGGACTGCCGTAGACCGCAGTGTAAAAGAGAATGCCCGCCGATGCTGCCAGCATCCCCATCAGCGAAAAAAAGAACGTGTTGTAGACCGATTGGACCAGCGACGCGCGCGTCGGTTCGTCAGAGACCGTGTTGCGCAGAAACTGGAATCCCTCGTAGAACAACCAGTACATCCCCGACCAGAAGACAACGGTCAAGACGACGACGGTAGCCGTTCGCAGGATACCATGAGTCAGATGCTGCTGAAGGGTCCGCATCAGCTGGCGCAGCCGCAGCTGGCGGAACAGACGTCCCTCCAGCCGGTCGTCGATCATCGGTCTGACATTCATGGCCACTCCGCCGACGGACTGGTCATGGCCAGGAACAAGTCTTCCAGCGTCACCTGGCGATCGCCAAACTGCTGTCTCAGCCGGCTGTGCAGCTCGGCGACAGGCCCCAGGAACAGCAGTCGCCCATGGTCGATGATCCCGACCGCGTCAGCGATTTCCTCCGCGACGCTCAACGTGTGAGTCGACATGAAGACGGTCGTCCCCGCTCGAGCTCGACGACGTAACAGGTCCTTGACCAGCCGAACACTGCGCGGGTCGAGCCCGACCATCGGTTCGTCCACGATCAGAATCGGCGGATCATGGACCATCGCGGCGGCAAAGACGACCCGTTGCTTCATGCCGTGCGAATAGGTCTCGCACAGATGGTCGACAAAATCCCGCAGCTCAAACTGCTCAATCTGGCGATTGATACTGGCCAGCGTCTGATCAGCGTCCAGGCCGTGCATCCTCGCTACAAATTCCAGAAACTCCCGCCCAGTCAGTTTGTCGTACAGATAAGGTTCGTCAGGGACGTAGCCGATCAACCGGTTGGCTCGTTCGGTTGAGTGGACGGAATCAATATCGCCCAATCGGATCTCACCCGTCGATGGACGCAGCAACCCGACCATCAGCTTGATCGTGGTTGTCTTGCCAGCACCGTTGGGACCCAAAAAGGCAAAAATCTGCCCGCAAGGGATCTCCAGATCGATGGGATGGAGCGCCAAGTGGGTGCCGTACAGCTTGGAGACCCCACGCAGTGAAATCATGCAGCAACTCCGGCGACACGTCCGTTCCAATTGCGGCTGGTGGTCGAAACGTTCACGGGATCCTTTCGAATTCCAGAGTGACCGAGGCCAGTCTGAGCTGCTGGCGGACCACTTGTCCGTCGCGTAACACCCACATCTTGCCCACCGGACGCTGCGTCACGGAAAGACTCCCGGCCGTCTCGGTGGCGAACTCGACGCAATAAGCCCCTTGCCGTTTGCCGTCCCATTCAATCTCGTCCCACGACACGACCTCCGCTCGCACCGTCTCCCAGCGCGTGGTGGTCGACAGCGGCCGCAAGGTCCGCTGCAGCCATGACTGACCGACCTGCAGCCGCTGGAGACGCGGCAAAGGAGCCAGCGCGTCGATCTGGAAACCGTCCGCTTCCATCGGAATCTCAGTCACGTACGAAATGCCACGCACATTCCTGTCGTCGTCGGTCATGCGGCTGTGGACCCGCAGGATTCCATTCGCCTGAGTGGCACGGATGGTGAGCATCGGCGGCGAACCGGCCAGTCCAGCCGAGGCTTCGATGTCCATCAGATGATTGTAAGCGTCAAAGTGGACGACCGTATCGACCGTCGCGTCCAGCTTCACATTCATCTCCTGACGCACATCGGCCGGCATCAAATGGACCACTCCGCCCAGGAAACTCTCCATCAATTGAGCGACCGGGAGCTGACGGAATTCGACCTTCGACCGCAGCATCGCTCCGCCATCATGCTGACGCTCCACCAGGTAATCGGCTTCCCCGATCGGCTGGCCGTCCCACTGGATCCGCCATCGAGCGTCAATGTGCTGATCGTCCAGTTGACTCAGCAGGTCGTGGTACCCACGCTCGGCCGGAGCTCGGTACGAGGGGACGATCTTGGTGGTGATCAGCCACGTCATGGCACACAGCCAAGCGAGAACGGTGATGGCCGAGCCCAGGCGTCGCGGCAGCATCGACGAACGAACTCCTCTGTTACCAGTTCCCGGTCTTCCCAGCACGCCAGCCGGCAGAGTCGGTCAGCCACCCGACTTGAAACCTTACGCTGACCCCAAGCCCTCAGCCTATCACGAGCTTCCGCTGAGTGCTCGGCCTCGGCCGACCCGCCCCCAATGAATTCAAGCGACGCCCACCCGATGGGCGGAGAATCCCACCATCCGAGCGGGTTAGCGGGACCGGATAGATTTAGCCAGTTTTCCTGGGTTGCCGAACCTCTCGAATGGGCAGGGTGTCGGAAAGGAATATCACCAAGACGGGAGAAAAAGTTTGGTTGCCGGCGGGTCGTCTGTTATGTTTACTGAACGTCCCGCACGGGGTCACTCGAGGAACATGTGACGGGAGACGGAGAAATGCCAGGAAGCACATCATTCTTTCAGGAGTGCCCGATCTGCGGGCGCTCGTTGCAGGTCCGCGTGGAGTTGCTCGGACGCTTCATCGGCTGCCCTCACTGCCGTGGTGAGTTCATGGCAACCGACGAACCGGCCAGTGGGGTTCGGTCGCAGCCGTTGATGGAACGGGCCAATGCCTTGTTGAATTGGTTGCCGAGCGAGGTAGGGACTCGCGGTGCTGAGTCGTTTCGCGACGTCGGCTGAGGCCGGTCGGTCGGAACTTTCCATTGCAGATTGCGTCTTAGTACGGCCAACACCTGTTCGGGTCACCGTCCAATAAAACGGTGTGTCGCTGGCTCTGCCGCCCCAGGCAGGCAGGGCCAGACCTACCCAGACAGTCTAAGCTGGATGTTCCAGCGGTTGCGCACGGTAGAATGTGGCTCGGGATACGGATTCGACCGGGCCATGATGAGACGAATCAACAAAAATCTGCGGGAGTTACCGATCATGAGGTTTCTACGGTCCGGATTGTGGTCGCTGTGTGTGGCGATCGGCATGTGGTGTGTGGCGAGCCCTGCTCAGGCCCTGATTCGAGGGGGAGAAGGGGCGGAGCCGCTGGGAGACCCTGGTTGGCCGAAGGGTGCGGCCGCCGTCTTCAATTCGCCCACACGCGTCGCCTGGTGGGAAGGCCCGCCGTTCGGAGGTGGGCACTGGACGGCCGAATGTCGGGGCAAAGCTGCCGAGCTGTCGCAGGTGCTGGCCGACTTCGCCAAGATCGAAGCTCCTGACAAACGCGTGGTGCTGGTCGATGGTATCGGCCGTAGTTTCTGGTTGAACCCCAATCGTTCGGCCGAACGTGAAGCGGCTGCTGAGGTGGATTGGACTTTTTCGGTCTGGGAGCCGGGCAAATGGGCCCGTCATCAGGCTCGGCCTGCTCAACTGCGTGGGCCCGACGACGCAGCGGCTGGTGCTCCTGAACTGATCGTCTACACCGGTGGTCAGGTGCGTTGGAGCGACGTCAAAGTGCCGGCAGGTCTGAAAGTGATCGACAACAGTCTGGCCGCGCACGGCTTTCAGCCAACGGACGGTCAGGTGATTGAAGGAGTCGTACAAGCGGTCGGTTCAGATGCTGCTCAGGACGCGAAGTCCAATGGAGCAGCTCCGCGCAAACCGCTGGCTGGTGCTGAAGTCCGTCTGGACTCGATCGAGCCTTTGGCCGAAGGGGGTTATCGGTACACCGACAAGCAACACGTCACGACGGACGCTCAAGGACATTGGGTACTCACTCAAGTCCCTCCTGGCGACTATCGTCTGGTCGTCTCAGCCCCCGATTACGCTCCACGGATCGCCAGTTACGTTACGATTGACAAGCATCCGGTCGGCTGGCGTGATCAATCGACCTGGTTAGCCCCCGCTTCGCGATTGACCGGCCGGGTGGTTGACCCGGATGGCCAGCCTTTGTCCGAAGTGCAAGTCCGTATCCAAAACTTCGAGATCGACGGCAAGTCGACTTGGTATGAGCTGTTGGAGGGGGGCGAAACCAAGACCGATGGCGACGGCAAGTTCCTGTTGGATCAGATCCCGGCGGGGCGTGGTGTCGTGATGCTGTTCAAGTCGGGCTACTGCCGTCCCGGTCTGGGAACTTCGGTCGCTTTGCCGTCCGACGGAGTCGAATTGGCGATGGACCGAGCCGCTCAGCTTCGAGTCGTAATCAAGTTCCCCGACGACTCTCATCCAGTTGACTATGCCGTGAAAGTCGCGCCCGAATCGGGGGCCAGGGCGGGTCTGTGGAGCGGTTCGGCGGCAGCCGACGCAAACAATACCGTCGAATTTCACGACATTCCCGCTGGACGTTACCGCATCACCGCCAGCCCGAATCCCAGCAGCGGCGAAGATGACACCGACGAGGTCGTCGTCGAATTGAAGGGTGGCCAGACTCTCGAAAAAGAACTCCCCGGCCGCCCCGGCAAACCACGCTGATTCCACACACCAGACTCACCACTGCCGAGTTGCTCCGGCCGCCGGCCAGCTCGTCTGGCCGGAGCCCCGGTCTGGGTGAGCTAGAGACTCGGCGCCACGCGACCTTCTTTTCAGATTTTTTTAACGCTGAGGGCACGGCGCAGAGGCAGGCGAGACGCCCGCACCACAATGGAGGAGCCCCGGTCTGGGTGAGCTAGAGACTCGGTGCCACGCGACCTTCTTATTCAGATTTTTTTAACGCTGAGGGCACAAGAGGGCGCAGAGGCAGGCGAGACGCCCGCACCACAATGGAGGAGCCCCGGTCTGGGTGAGCTAGAGACTCGGTGCCACGCGACCTTCTTATTCAGATTTTTTTAACGCTGAGGGCACAAGAGGGGCGCAGAGGCAGGCGGCGAGACGCCCGCACCACAATGGAGGAGCCCCGGTCTGGGTGAGCTAGAGACTCGGTGCCACGCGACCTTCTTATTCAGATTTTTTTAACGCTGAGGGCACAAGAGGGGCGCAGAGGCAGGCGAGACGCCCGCACCACAATGGAGGAGCCCCGGTCTGAGTGAGCTAGAGACTCGGCGCCACGCGACCTTCTTATTCAGATTTTTTTAACGCTGAGGGCACAAGGGGGCGCAGAGGCAGGCGAGACGCCCGCACCACAACGGGGGAGCCCCGGTCTGGGTGAGCTAGAGACTCGGTGCCACGCGACCTTCTTATTCAGATTTTTTTAACGCTGAGGGCACAAGAGGCGCGGAGGCAGGCGAGACGCCCGCACCACAATGGAGGAGCCCCGGTCTGAGTGAGCTAGAGACTGCCGGACCTTCTTTTTCAGATTTTTTTAACGCTGCCACGCGACCTTCTTATTCAGATTTTTTTTAACGCTGAGGGCACAAGAGGCGCGGAGGCAGGCGAGACGCCCGCACCACAATGGAGGAGCCCCGGTCTGGGTGAGCTAGAGACTCGGTGCCACGCGACCTTCTTATTCAGATTTTTTTAACGCTGAGGGCACAAGAGGGCGCGGAGGCAGGCGAGACGCCCGCACCACAATGGAGGAGCCCCGGTCTGAGTGAGCTAGCGACTCGGCGCCACGCGACCTTCTTATTCAGATTTTTTTAACGCTGAGGGCACAAGAGGGCGCGGAGGCAGGCGAGACGCCCGCACCACAATGGAGGAGCCCCGGTCTGAGTGAGCTAGCGACTCGGCGCCACGCGACCTTCTTATTCAGATTTTTTTAACGCTGAGGGCACAAGAGGGCGCGGAGGCAGGCGAGACGCCCGCACCACAACGGGGGAACCCCGGTCTGGGTGAGCTAGCGACTCGGCGCCACGCGACCTTCTTATTCAGATTTTTTTAACGCTGAGGGCACAAGAGGGCGCGGAGGCAGGCGAGACGCCCGCACCACAACGGAGGAGCCCCGGTCTGAGTGAGCTAGAGGCTCGCTACCGCCGAGTTGCTCCGGCCAGCTTGACTGGCCAGGTCAAGCCTTACCCACCAGCTGTTCGAGGTCCGCGAAGTAGTTCGGATAAGTCTTGTGAGTACAACCCGGATCGCGGATCACAACTCCCGGGACGCGCAGCCCGATCAGTGCCAGGCTCATGGCCATGCGATGATCGTGATAAGTGTGCAGCGTAGCGCCGTGGAGCGGCCGCGGGTGGATGGTCAGCCCATCGTGGTGCTCGTCGACGTGAGCGCCCACGCGGCGAATCTCACGAGCCAAATCTCCGATGCGGTCGGTTTCCTTGTGACGGATATGCTCGACGCCTCGAACGCGGGTTGGTCCCTCAGCGAAGACGGCGACTGCGGCCAGCGTTTGCACG
The DNA here is from genome assembly GCA_046349895.1 of Pirellulales bacterium. Taxonomy (GTDB): domain Bacteria; phylum Planctomycetota; class Planctomycetia; order Pirellulales; family Pirellulaceae; genus JAXMBJ01. The sequence continues at coordinate 1,984,686 of JAXMBJ010000006.1, forward strand.
GTGTCGCTGATTCCGTTCATGTCGACATCGACGCCACGTAAGGGTCCGCCGGTCACGGTGATCTGGTTCTCCCCGTAATCGACCGTGCAGCCCATGTTGGCCAGGCACTGGCAGAACTCGACATCGCCCTGAAGTGCCTGGCGGTCCAGGCCGGACACGGTCACTCGGCCGCCGGTAATGGCCGCTGTGGCCCAGAAGTAACTGGCGGCCGACGCGTCGGGTTCGATCGCATATTCACGGCCTCGATAGCATCGCGGCGCGCGGACCAGGAATCGCTGAAAGCCCGCTTCGGTGACATCGACTTCGCCGCCGAACGCCCGCATCAGTTCCACGGTCATGTGAACGTACGGCTGCGAGACCAGCTGGCTGACGACCTGGATGTCAACGTCTTGATGAGCGTAAGGGACGGCCATCATCAGGCCGCTGAGAAACTGGCTGGAGATATCGCCGCGAACCTGCACGGGTCCACCGGTGAGACCACGGGCGTTGACGAGCACGGGTGGGCAGCCTGTGCCGAGTTCCGCTTGAGCGTCGGCACCCAGCTGGTTCAGCGCCGACAGGAGATCGGCGATCGGTCGTTCTCGCATTCGCGGGACGCCATCCAGTCGGTACGTGCCGTTACCCAGGCAAGCGAGCGCCGTCAGAAATCGGATCGTCGTGCCGCTGTTGGCTACGTACAGCTCGGCCCGATCACGAGGAATCTGGCCACCGCAGCCGGCGACGATCAGTTCGTCGGCGGCCGGGCCCGGTGCGACTTCGATCCCGAGCCGCTGCAGACAGTCGATCATGACGGCCGTATCTTCGCTGTGCAGCACTCCGGTCAGCCGACTCGTGCCGCTGGCCAACGCCGCACAGACGAGGGCTCGATTCGTGATGCTCTTCGATCCGGGGGGCCGTATCGTGCCCTGCACCGGGCCGCACGGACGGATCTCAATCTGATCGACGGGTGAGTTCATCGTGAAGCTCAGGGACGCGGCGAGTGCCGATGGCTTGGTCGAGCTGCAGGCAACTGATATCGAACCGATCGGTGGCCGGTTGGCGCTTACAGGGCAAATTTCCACAGATGAGCGTCACTGCGGAAGAATATCCCATCGTCGCTCACCGCCGGGCTCCCCAGGACGGCTTCGCCCAGTTCGATTTCCGACAGGACTTCACCTTTATCCTTGACTGACAGGATCTGAACGACGCCATTCTGGTTGACACAGACCAGCCTTCCGTCGATCAGCACTGGTGTGGCCCAGAAGGAGCCCTTCACGCGTTTCTGCCACATGACGTCACCCGACTCGATACTGGCCGCTGTCACCACGCCGGCGTCGCCCAGTGCGAAGATTGTCTGGCCATCGAAGACGGGGCTGCAGGGACCCGGTCGCACGCGGCTCGATTGCCACAGCAGCTCGGGGGATTCCTCGCGCGGATCGGCGCGCAGTACGGTCAGGTTACCTCCGGGGACGAGGACCAGATCGCCGATGGCGACCGCTGACGGAATGCCGTCCGCATCTTTCGTTTCGTATTTCCAGACCGGACGACCGGTCAGCGGATCGTGGGCCGAAATGTCGCTGGAGCCTTTCAGCAGCACGAGGTCCTGAGTGCCGTTGGTTCCTCGCACCAGAGCCGGCGAGGACCAGTTGGCTGAAGCTTCCCGGTTCAACCGCCACAGATTCTCGCCCGTGCGGGCGTTGATGCCGGCAGCAAACGAATCGCCTTGGTTCTCGACCTGGACGACCACGGCTCCACCCGCGACGACTGGAGACGAGGACATGCCGATATCGTTGGCGGCCAGCGGATAATCATGACCAAGACCGCGGAACCAGCGAAGATTGCCGTCCAGGTCCAGGCAGATCAGGTCGTTCGATGAATAGAATGCAAAGATCGATTCGCCGTCGCTGGCCGGCGTTGGTGCGGCATTGGCACTGGTGGGATGAGTGGCCGTGCGGCCAGTCGCCCAGAACTGACGATGCCAGAGCTGGCGACCGGTCGTTGCGTCGAAGCAGAGCACGTGCAGCCGTTCCTGGTTCGGTCCGCTGGAGGCCGTCACCACGACTCGATCGCGGACGACGATCGGGCTGGAGACGCCCCGGCCGGCCAGATCCTGACGCCAAGCCATGGCCGGCGCCTGCTGACCCCAAGCTTCATCCAGCTTGATGCTGTTCGCGACCGACGAATGGTCGTCACCACGGAACTGCCTCCATTCAAACGCCACAGCCGATGGCGCACAGCAGGCGAGCGCCGCGCACACCCGGATCAGATTTCCCATCAGCTGGCCAGTCGAGTGCCGGGCGGCCGGCGCAGAAGTCGTCGTCGTCATGGTTCTGCATCCTTATTCTTTTTGGCTCAAGATGGCCGTGCCAATCGCGTCACATACCCGCAGCTGAAACCGCCAATCCTGTGCCCAGGATTCGGTCTGCTCGTTCTGCAGACATTTCACCAGGATGGTGTTCTTGCCCGACTTCAGCTCGACCTGAGCCACGTATTGATCAATGGCAGTCCCCGCGTGATAGACGTGATTGGCGATGATCGGCTGGCCGTTGAACCAGACCTTGTTCGCGTTGATGCAACCCAGTCGAATGTCGGCGGGGCGGTCAGTGTCGGAATAGAATTCGGCATAAGCGTATCCCACAGCGCCCATGTTCTTGCCGAGTCCCTGATTCAGGTCGACCAGCCCGAACTTGTCGTCGGTGTGATATGCCTTCCAGCTGACCTGCACTTCCTTGCCGGGATACGATCCATCGGGCTTGATTTCTTTTTCAGGAGCGTAGATCGCGTCGAAACCTACCTTGTTGCGATTGTCAAACGGTCCGATGATCTGCCAGTCGGTGATGAATCCGTAATGCCGCGGAAGATCGACTTTCACGCCGAGCTTTTCCAGTCCGGCCGCCGCAGCTTCAATCTGGTCCTGATCGCGGGCCGCCACCAGTGCAGCCTGGAAGGTTTGCTGAGCGGCATCGTTCTTGGAGTCGGTGGCCGATTGTTCGGCCTGTTTCAGCAGCCGAGCCACTGCGTCGCGACGCAACTCGAGACTTGGGTCGTCCACCATCCCCGGGATCAGCCGTTCCTCGGCCGACGGATCGGCTTTGATCAGCCATTCATAGGCCAGTCGCCGGGCCTGAGGTACCCGATCGCGGTCCCGCACAAACGCCTCCAGTTGTTCCTTGGGGAGCGGGCGGCCGGCCGCCAATGTCTGCTCGGCGACCGCATCGATGGCCGCTCGCAGCCAGTTGTTCCCCAGCGGCGCTTTTGGCTTAAGCCCTTGCAGCAGGACGGGAAGCTGCACCGCCTCGGCCTGACGGAGCTTCTGCCAGGCCTGTTGAGCCTCAGCATGATGCTGACCTTCGTTGGCTACCGATTGCAAAGCCGCAATGGCTGCGACGAGCTCCTGGTCGGTGGCTGCCATGATCGGTTTTGCCAGCGGCAACAGTCCGAGAACGCACGCGAGGATCCAGTGACGGGTGATCTGGGGAGTCCGGTTCGTCATGCAGGTGGTATCCTTGTCTGAAGTTGCTGACGGCGCGGCAGAAATTGCCGACAGCGAGGTCGGGCCGGCCAGAGATCAAGTTTGACGACCGGTCGCCCGAAGTATCGATATCCTAGTCGTTATGCCGCGCCGGGCGAGGGGGGGAACTCAGCCCGGCCCGCGGCAACCGACCTGAGACCGGCGGAATAATCGCCGATAGTGGGGTGTCGCCAGATGTCAGATCGCTCAGCGACAGTAGGCCCAGCGGCAGAAGGCGCAGCGTCCGACTTCGCCGGACCCGACCGGTCCTCACAACCGGCAGACTTGAGCTCAGCTTGCTCGGCGTCGGCTATCGAATCGACGGGGACGATCGACCGACGGCTGTTGGCCCTGGCGTTGGTCTCCGGGGCCGTGGCCCTCGGTTATCAGGTGATCTGGACACGCTTGTTCCGCGAAACGTTTGGCGTCTCGTGGCATGCTGGTGCCGCGGTGGTGGCGACGTTTCTGGGCGGGCTGGCCGTCGGGGGCTGGTGGCTGGGACCACGTGCCGATCGGCAGGCGAACTTGCTGCGGTGGTATGCGCTGCTGGAACTGGGCGTCGCCGGATCGGTCGTGCTGGGGATCGGTTGCTTGCGAGGCGTCGAGCCGCTGCATCTGTGGCTGGCCCGTCAGCTGGACGGGGCGCCGTGGCCGTTGATGGTGATTCGAATCGGCTTGGCCGCACTGGTCATTCTGCCGGCCACCATTTGCATGGGAGCCACGTTGCCAGCTCTGGTCGCTCACGGTCACCGGTCCCCGGAGACGTTTGGACGCCGAGTCGCCGCGTTGTATGCCGCCAACACGCTGGGGGCGATGTTCGGTGTGTTGGTGAGTTCGTTCTATTTGCTGGCTGCATTCGGGCTGCACGCGACGCTGGGGTTGGCACTGATCGTCAATCTCTGCCTGGCCGCAGTCGCTTGGGTGTGGTCGCTGGCGCCGTCAGTTCACGTGGCGGCGGAGCAACGGACGGAATCTGCGATGCCGGCGCGCGATCGCGTGACGGAGTCGGGGCGTCGAGCAGGGCAGGCGAGTGCGCGTGAGGAACGGCTGGGGCTGAGCGTCGTCGGGCTGTCGGGATTCGTAGCCTTGGCTCTGCAGATGCTCTGGATGCGATTGATCGTGCTGCAGGTCGGCGCCAGCGGCTATGCATTTGCGCTGGTCGTGGCGACGTTTCTGGCCGGCATCGTGGTGGGGAGCGTGGTGCTGTACGCTCGAGGGGACCGGTGGCGAGATCCGCGATGGGCCTACGGCTTAGTGCAGTTGTGGCTGGCCGGCGCCATCTGGGCCACGCTGCCCCTGCTGGGCGTCTGGCGGCCGAGTCTGTTCGGTGAGGGAGCGGGTGGCGGCACGCAAGATATGAATCTGGGCGTGGCGGCCGGGCACGCGGCTCTGACCGTCAGTGGCTGGTGGCGCGAATACGCTTGGACCTTTGCCGTGTTGCTGGTCCCCGCTTCGTTGATGGGCGTGGCTCTGCCGCTGGCGTCGCGATGGTACGAACAACACGGCCGTGGTGACGGGGAATCGGTCGGTCGAATCTGGGCGGCCGCGTCGTTGGGAAATGTGCTGGGAGCCCTGCTGGCAGGATTCGCGATGACCGATTGGTTCGGCGTGAGGTGCGCTGTGCTGATCTGTGGGTTGCTGACCTGTGTGAGTGCTGGCTGGGGACTGGCCAGTCGTGGCGAAGTGTTGCAGCGACTGAGTTGGCGCCGAAGTATCGCGTGGCTTGGCCTCGGTTGCGTGGCTGTGGTGACGGCGATTAGCAGTCGGACCGTTAATGGTCGGCCGCTCCCCGGAGCGGTACCGCCAGGTGGCTCGCCGGTCGTTCTCTACCGCGAAGGACCCGTCGACACGGTAGCCGTATTGCAGAGCGGTACCGATGCGAATCAACGTTTGATGGCGATCGACGGAGTGATCATCGGGCAGAGCGAAGTGGAGCTGGACGAAAAACAGCAGATGCTGGCCCATCTGCCGATGCTGCTGATGACCGACCGGGCTCCTCGAGAGGGGCTGACCATCGGCCTGGGTACCGGTATTGTCGCTGCGGAGATGGCCCGTCATCCGACGATGGACCGAGTGTGGGCCGTGGAGTTATCGCCCACCGTGGTGGAGGCCGCTGCGGAGTTTCGACGGTGGAACGATGATGTGTTGCATCACGATCGAGTGACGGTCGTGCAGGACGATGGGTTGTTCTTTCTCAAGCGGCTAGGTCATCCGGTCGACGTCATTGTCTCCGATGGCAAGTCGGTCAGTACACATGCGGGAAATGCGATCTTTTTCGCCACGGAGTACTACGCTCTGTGCCGTGAACGATTGACCGACGATGGTATCTTCATGCAGTGGGTGCCGACCAGTACGCCAGCCGTTCATCTGGCGACGATTTTTGCCACGATGCGGAGCTCTTTTGAGCACATCTATGTCTGGTGCGAGCCGCCGTTCTCGCTGTACTGGGTTGGCAGTCGGAAACCGATTCATTGGAACGAGACTGAGGTGGCCAAACGGTTGGGACAGCCGGCGCTGGCGAGCTTTCGGCGACACGGTTGGCGCCAGCCAGAATCGTTGCTGGGTTTGCTGGTGGCTGACTCGCCTATCCTGGCGGGCGAGCTGCCCGAGGCCGAAGCGAATTCGCTGGAACGGCCCATTCTCGAATTCTTTTCACGACGGGATTTCGAGCGTCCAGCGTCGGAACGGCTGCGCGACAATCTAACTTGGGCCGCCAAGCTGTCGAGTCACGAGTTGAGTGACGTGCGGATGACCGACGTCGATGCCGAGCGTCTGCGGGCCTTTCGAACATTCAATGCAAAGCTGATGGAATTCAGCCGGCAGGTTGTGCAGGACGGTGTCGATATCTCCGACCCGTTGCGGGAGCTGATTTCGGCGGCCGAGCCGTTGGGTTATCACGCGATGGTGGCGAGGCTGGCTGCGCCGCTCTGTCTCGAACTGGCCCTGGTCCGTCATCAGAAGGGGGGTGTCGAAGGGGCCATCGATTGGTACCTGCTGGGGCTGGAGGCTCAGCCCGATGATCCCGCCCTGCTACGGAACGTGACAATCGCTTGGGCTCAGTTGAGCCAGTTCGCCCAGGTGGTCCGATTTGGCCGGCGAGCGGTATCGATGCATCCGGACGACATGCCGCTGCGGCTGGAATACGGTGTCGCTCTGCTGGCGACTGGCCGGCCAAACGAGGCGCTGGAGGAACTGAAAGTCGTTCTGGCCCACGACCCCCACAACCAGGACGCTCGCCGCGCATTCGACCTCGCCACCCGCGCCGCCAGGAAGCTGCTCCTACCTCCCGCACCACGTTGATCCAGCCGCTCGACCTGAACTTGGCCAAGAAATCGACCCCACCCCACCCCGTCCCGCTGCTAGCAGCGCCCGGAGGTAGGTGCGACCTCCGTGGAGGTAGGTGCGACCTCCGGGACGGCGCGGGGGGGAGGCGTGTAGCTTGGTAGCGGGGGTTACTGGCCGATGCAGTCGAGGCACTTGGTCGAACGGACGCAAAAACGCCCGTCGCTGACCGCCGGTTTGGCCGATCTCTGTTGCCGCTGCCCAGCCACCGCCCGCCAATATCGACTGCGGTGACCTCGAACGACCTGCTAGCAGCGCCCGGAGGTAGGTGCGACCTCCGGGACGGCGCGGGGGGGAGGCGTGTAGCTTGGTAGCGGGGGTTATTGGCCGATGCAGTAGAGATACTTGCTCGACCGGATGTACAAGTGTCCGTCAGCGATCGCGGGAGTGGCTGAGAAATCGCCACCGTCAGCCGAAAGTGAGTTGGTGCCGACCAGCTTGAGCTCGTCCCCCAGCTGCACCACCGCAATCGATCCCGACCGCGACGTGATGTAGATCTTGTCGCCAGCCAAGACGGGCGACGCATAGTCCTGGCCGCCACCCGGGCCTCCCCGACGGCCACCGCCACGCCCAAATCCCCCACGACCACCGCCAGGTCCGCCAGGTCCACCTGGTCCCCCGGGCCCACCAGGTCCGTCGGGGCCACCAGGTCCACCTGGGCCGCGTCCCTCGGGGGGTGGTCCCTGAGCAAAACCGTCAGCCGGCGGGCCACCGCCCGGCGGTCCGAACCCCGGTCCTCGCTCCTCGCCGCGCCGACCACCTCGCTCGTCCGGACCACCGGGACCACCTGGTCCACCGGGGCCATCGGGTCCGCCAGGGCCACCTGGCCCGCGATCCCCTCCGCCGCCGCCGGCCTGCAGCCGCAGCTGCTGCAGCGTCTCGCCGTTGGTCACATCGACGACCCGGACCATCCGGTTACCGAACAAGAAGAGCTTGTTGTCGTGCAGTATCGGGGTACCGATTCCACCCCCGTCGCGTGTCCGCCATTTGACGTGGGTGGTCGACACATCGCCCTTGCCACCCGCTTGAACGGCCACACTGCCCCCCCGGCCTTCACTGAAAAAGACCACATCGTCCTTCACAGCTAAGCTCGCTCGCACCGAGTCGGTGGCGACCCCTTCGCAGAACCAGACGAGTTTACCGGTCAGCGGATTCAGGCCCCAGATTTCATTGGGCACGCCGATCACCAGGTCCGTGCGCTGGTCGTTGATCGGGACCAGCACAGGCGTGGCCCAGACACCGGACAATCCGGCGGCTTCCTGACGCCAGATCTGCTTGCCCGTCTTCTTGTCGAGTCCGACGAGGGCTTCACTTTCCGCCGAACCGTTGACGATCAGCACGTCCTGATAGAGCACGGGGCTGGCGGCCGAACCCCAGCCGCGAGGATCGGATTCAGTACCGATCGCCGTCTGCCACAGTTGGTTGCCTTCCAGGTCGAACGCCAGCGCACCGGTCTTGCCAAAATAGACATAAACCCGCTCGCCATCCGAAACGGGCGTGTGCGACGCATAACCGTGCTCGGCGAACATGCCGCCGTATTCATCTTCCGGCAACACGGGCTCGATCGATTTGTCCCATTGGATCTTGCCCGACTGGCGATCGATGCAGAGCAAGTGTCGGCGCAGATCCTGCTGGGGAGTACCTGGTGCTTCTGGAGTTCCGTATCCAGTCCAGCAAGTGACGAAGATCCGGTCGCCCACCACAATCGGGCTGGAAACGCCGGGTCCAGGGAGGGGCGTCTTCCAGCGGATATTTTCGGTCGTGCTCCAGCTGACAGGTGTCGCCGTTGTCTCCTGGCTGATGCCGCTCCCGTTGGGCCCGCGAAATCTCGACCAGTCCGCTCCTTCAGCTCGCCCGCCGCTCGCCGCGGCCAGCAGAACCGAACAGGCCACGATGCAGTTCGAGCCGAGAATCGACCAATGTGTTGCCTTCATCAATCACGATCCCTTCGCCATGAAGACGGTTCGGACGACCCTCGCCCGTTCTGCCGCTGCCTACTCATACGCACGGACAGTTCACGATTCTACACATGGCCGCTCACCTTCGCCGCTCGTCCGGCCAGCAAATCGCAGGGCCCTGAGATGAACCCGATCCGTCGTCGGATTCCCGCTGCCCCCCGCTCGTGGGTCAGGGATCGGCTGACTTTTGCCGGCCACTGGGCGACCTTGTCTCAGTTCGGATAGAATGCGGCCGCGGAGCGACCGGGTGGGCTCCGGCTGGATTTTGACTGAACAATTAGAGGTGGATCGGATTCCTATGAGCACTGCGACCAACGTGATTCGTGCTTCGCTGGCGACGGCCCAATTCTGTGTGAACGCCTATCTTTCGGACCTGACGGACGCTGACCTGTTGGTTCGGCCGGTGCCGGGTGCCAATCACATTGCCTGGCAGCTGGGCCATCTGATTCTGTCCGAGCACAACATGATCAGCGCGGTGTGCCCGGGTGCCATGCCCGCTTTGCCGGACGGCTTTGCCGCTCGATACACCAAAGAAACGGCCAAGCTGAACGATCCGAAGGCCTTTGACACCAAAGACGTCTTCCTGCGGCTGATGAACGAGCAGCGCGAGGGGACAGTGGCTGCGCTGGCCGAGTTGAACGACGACGACCTGGAGCGACCATCGCCCGATTCGTTTCGCGACTATGCGCCGACCGTGGGAGCGGCCTTCGATCTGCAGGCCAGTCACTGGATGATGCATTCGGGGCAGTGGGTGATCGTGCGTCGTGTGTTGGGCCGCGATCCCCTGTTCTAAGCTCGCTTGGCAGCCGACCCGCAGCGATACGGCTACCTGGGCGTCTGAACCTGATGTCCGGGCTCCCTGTCAGAACGAACCCGGGCTTGGCGTTGGGCTTGGCAAACTGGACAATAGTATATCTCAGGCGGTGCACAGCCGACTCGGGATTCTCTCCGGCCCGCAGGCCGCTTGGTGAAATTGGCAGACACGCAAGACTTAGGATCTTGTGCCGTAAGGCGTCGGGGTTCGACTCCCGGCTTTCGCATCTTTTGGCACGCAAAGTCTTACGGCATTTTTTTGCGAGCGCGCTGCGTAACGCAAAACAGCCTCCTGGGGAGAAATTGGGGAGAGGTGTGCGGCGGTAGTGGATTCGTGTTGCTTGGTTCCTCCAGCGGAACCAAGGGACAATACCGTCATGGCCACTCTCGAAAAGCGGGGTAATCAGTACCGCATCGTCTTCTGGACCTCCTCACGCCGCTTTAGCCGGTCGCTGCGCACAACGAGCGAGCGAGCCGCTCTGGCCAGCCTCGCTCGCTTCGAGGACAACCTTCGTCGATACGACTTGGGCCTCCTCACTCCGCCCGACGGAGCGGATATTGCCACGTTTCTGCTGTCCGACGGAAACGCTGCCGGCCGGCCGTCGCTGCCGAGCCTGCAAACCTTGGAGCAGCTCTGCGACAAGTATTTCGATTCGCTCCCCATCGGCTCGCTGGAGCAAGGCACGATTTCGGGCATGCGAATTCACGTGGCGCATTTGAAGCGAAAGCTGGGTGCAACCTTTCCGATTCACTCGCTCGAGCCGCGCATTTGCAGAGCTACATCGAGAAACGCTCGAAGGACAAAGGCAACTACGGCCGCAACGTCAGCGCCACCACCATCAAAAAAGACCTCGTCACGCTCCGCACGATTTGGAATTCGTCGCTCAACATGGGCCTCGTCAAGCGGCCGTTCCCGAATCGCGGTCTGAAATACCCAAAACTCCACGAGAAGCCTCCCTTTCAAACGCTCGCCGAAGTCGAGCGCCGCGTCGCGCGGGGAGGGTTATCGTCCGCCGAGGTCTCGGACCTTTGGGACTGCGTCTTTTTGACGCTCGATGATATCCCAGTCGATCACGAAAACAGAATCTGTAGATAGGAGGAACACGTATGGTAGGAAGAAGACCGCTGGGTAGTGCGTTGCAGTTGCCGGCCGAAGCATTGGCCTTTATCCACAATCAGCCGCCAGTGTCCGAGCAATTACAACCGCCGCAGGCGTTTGCCGAACCGACGGCAATGGCAACCGAGCCGCCAGAATCCAGAATCGACGAAAGTGTGGTGTCCGGTGAGATTCGGCCGGAGCGGCCAAAAACGTCTCGGCGGGCGGCGCGAGGAGGAGAACTGCGCGAAGCTGAGGAACGTCCATCGCTTCTCGGGGAACTTCGGGTCCCACTTACAACTCGACTACACCCCGCCACCGCCGACGCTCTCCGGCGAGCAAATCTTGAGCAGCGCCTCAAGCGAGTCCGACCGGCGACTCAACAAGAGATCGTCGAGTCAGCCGTGAAGGACTGGTTAAAGCGTAACGGCTACGTGGAAATCTGATCCCGTCGGGCCTGCTTTTTGATTTGAAGCAGGGCTTGGCGTTAGGCACGACAGTTTGGATAATGGAAAATCGGCGGCGACCCACAGCCGCTTCGCAAATCTCCCCAGTCGAAGGGCCGCTTGGTGAAATTGGCAGACACGCAAGATTTAGGATCTTGTTCCGCAAGGAGTCGGGGTTCGAGTCCCCGAGCGGCCACTTCGGGGAGTAGCTAAGATAATACCGCAGTGCCGGGCGTTTATCTTCCGCGATTCGTCGCCGCGCCGGGACGGCGGCATTCTGTCCTGTCGAAATGGCTGAGTTGCGGCGCAAATGAAGTTCAACTGAAGAGACACACGCGGATGTCTTTTTCCCGTTTTGCAAATGATTCGCTTCCTTGCTGCCGCAATAGATTGAGTTTGGCGAGATTGTATTCCATGAAATCACAAGCCAACTCGGGCCGCTCGAATGTGTCGCTGATCCTCACCGTCTGAATATCCTTGAAGAGCACTGCTCGTAGTTGCTCCATCGACTGCGTGTTTATTTCCAGCGTTTTTTGCAGAAGCTGAACACTAACGAGATAGCGCTTCGCGAACCACATCATCCAACTTGGTTTAGGTTCCGGATAAACACCTACTCCAACGCTGATTACCCGCACATCCTCGGCCGGTTTCTTAATGGCATGAATCGCGTCAGCAATCGCATAGAGCGTCGGATTGTTCGCACAAAACCCGCCATCGACCAGTTCCACATGGTCACCCATAGAGGTCGTAACAATTTTGTGATCAAAAAATGGAGCTGCCGAGCATGATGCCTGAACTGCATCGGCGATTTTGACTCCAAATCCTGGCATAAATGACGCAGCACGACCATGCGCCTGAGAAGGATCTGCCTTGAAGATCATTGGTTTTTCGGTGACCCAGCGGGTCGCAACAACGCCAATCCCAGTTTTCACGTCAGTGAACATTTTGTCTTCAAAGAGCTTATTGGCGAGTTCGGCTAGCGCACGCGACTTTTGGTCGGGCTTGCGAACGTGCATCACCTTGGGGACATGCTCTTTGTAGAGCTGATGGATTTGTTCGATTTCGTAGCCGAGCGAAATGAGTGTGGCGATAATCGCACCGGTGCTTGTGCCGTACACAAGGTCGAAATGCTTGTACAGCGGACAATTCAATGCGGCCTCGATCTCGCGAAGTACACCGAGGGTGTAAAAGCCCTTCGAGCCACCTCCATCGAGACTAAGAATCCTTAGCTTCCCATCTTTTGGGTGTTCAGCGTTAAGCGCGGACGTCTTCGCCGGAGCTGGCGTCTGTTCGACTTCAGGATCGCGAGCACTCATGTTGTCACCGTGAAAACGGCTTCCCAAATCTTTTCGATGAAGGCGATGGCATCATCCACGTTCCAGAACTTGGTGTGAAATAGCGTGAAAATGTTGTTCGCCTGTGCATACGAATCAAGTTCGTGTTTCGCCTTCTTATCCTGGAGGTCTTGGTGCAGGTATGCAAGCACGTTCTGAACGACCGACTCATAGCTGCCATTGAATTTGTCATCGGGCGCATTCCATACTAAGCTTTCAAGATAAAACGACGGTGAACGCTTGCGGTCCCATTGTCCTTGATCCTCAAGCTCATTCCGAATCCGCTTAAGAATACGAATGCAACCCTTGACCTTGCCGTCGTTCTTCTGGTCCTTTTTCGCCAAGTTCTCGAAGTGCTGCGTCGGAAAGTTAACGATGCGGTCGTAGCTTTTGGTGTAAAAGGCGATACCGGTGTGGTAGCTGGCTTTGCCCTGCCAATTCTTGAAATACTGGCGAAACGAAGTGCATGGCAAAACATCCGCATCGAGCCGATACGTGTTCCCTTTAACCGTGATGGCCTTGTTTCCGTCAATGACGGCTTGACCACCGTACTCTCTTTGCAGAGAAGCGAGCACATCAGCCCGGTATTCCCAAAACGTGAAAGCACCTTTTCCAAGCTGGTTTAGCGACTGTTCGACGGACTCTTTAAGCGAACTCATCGAGACTCCGTATTCGTACTGCGGCTCCGATGGCAGCCAATCGGTGTCGTAGTAGAAGACTTCATCAGTCTCGCTTCCCATGTCAACATCGCTGTCTCCACGAACATTTGTCGAGTTTTTGTATGACCCTTGGAGAAACGTGTCAATCTTGTACTTCTTGAGCGCAGGATCGGCTTCGAGGTGCTCGCGGATTGCGACGTGCGTACGGGCAGCTTTCTCCCGCTCCGTCTGACTTGGAGCGATTGACAGCTGTACGAGGTCTCTCTTGACTTTTACTGCCATCATGCCTCCCCTGCCACTCGGTCGCCAGTTAACGTCTGTCCCTCAAGCCCACCCAAACACTCAGATCGTTGCGATCCTCGCTGCTGCGGTCGCTTTACGAGGTCCCCGCACAACGTGAACACCGCCAAAGCCCGGCAGCGTCTTTGATTTTCAAATTCTGCCAATCAGTTTCAGCGTCAGACCGACCGCGCTCCTGGCCTCCTCTTCGTCGATTGCCGGCGAGGTCCCTGAATCATGGGCATACGGGCTGGTGTACGCATTCAGGAAATCGTAATCGTCGTAGTCCGGCTGAAATACCGCAAGCGCCGATCCGGCCGAAGCACTCTTAATTGTTCCAAGGAACGTACCAAGCCAGCCATTTCCTTCGGGGCAGTCGTCTGGCGCTAGCTTCCGCATATGGTTTTCCAGAATTGGCCGGATGCAGCGGACAGTAGCCGGGGCATCTTTTTCGTCTCCGTAGTGATATGACCGCAGCTTCAGAACGTCCTTATCGACCAACGCCGCCGCGGCATCATCAAGGTTGAACTCGATAATCCGCGAGTCCCCCGCGTTGATATGATCCAACTTTAGCGTGCGGGTGTTCGGTTTGTCGCAACGATTGGCTATCAACTTCAAGAATTCAAGGCTGTGGGACAGAACGATGACTTGCTTTGCGTCTTCGGCAAGCCTCCGGAGGGCATAACAGGTCCACTGCTGCCGGAAATCATCCAAGCTCGTGAAGGGATCGTCGAAGACGACGATTAGACTCGCCAAGTCTTTTCGGTTCTTGATTTGGGCCATGAAGAGGGCAAGTGCGAGCGTGCTACGATCGCCAGAACTTAGCGTGTTCCGGAAGCACGGTGTACCCGCGGGTGTGTTGTCTCCGCCCGGCTCAACATCGACCCCACGAAGTCCGAAGGCATATCCGACGCGGGGAGCCCGCCCCGTGTATTCAATCTCCACCCGTGAGAGCCGAAACGCCGCCCCGAACCGAGTCAGCATGTCGTTTACCGTGGACTGATACATTCCCATCACCTTGTCGTTGTACGCGTCGAGATCGTCTTTCGCTTTTTCCTTCGCCTTCTCAGCTGCGGATTTATTTGCAACCGCCTCCTGATACGACTTTACCACCGCCGCTCCCTCCTTGCCGTGTCGCGCTTTCCTCGCCTCAAGCGTGGCAAGCTCTTGCTCCAACGCAGCCGTGCTCTTTGACTCAGACGACTTCTTGACGCCGGTGATCGCTAGATTGAACGCATCGACCGCCGCGTTGTAAGCCGTCACCTCCTCCCGTAATTTCTTCCAATCAGCCATCTCGTTGGTGGCCGTGTTCTTGACGGCTTCTAACGGAGCGGAGATTTTCGTCGTCAGGAGATCGTTCACCACGCGGAGCTTGACGGCAGCAGGCTGAACACGATCATCGAACGACAGCGTCGGCTCCGCCTTGTCGGTGTATTTTCTCCAAAACTCAACGAGAGCGGCGTTGTCCTTGATGACCTTTTGGACTTTGAGAAGCGTCGCGTCGTTGGAGATGCCCATCACGAAGGATTGAAGGGTCGATAGTTCGGTTTGAAACGCTCGATAGGCGTCGCTGAAGAACGATCTGATCGAACCAATCACCGGCGAGCCTGCAAGGCTTTGTCCGCAAAACGGACAATCCTCCTCCACGACGTATCCTAGCCCCTCGGAAAGCCACGCCTCGCTCTTCATTTTATGCTTTTCGAGATGTGTCCTGATTCGCTCTTCGGCATCAGCTGCCACACCATCAATCGTTTTTCCAAGCAGCGTGTCAAGGTTAGGCGGCAAGTCCTCGATCAAAAGCTTCGCGAGGGAGGCCTTCGTCTCGATCGTCGTCGAATCTTTAATGACGGCGATTTCGGCTTTCTTATCAGCAATCCGTTTATCGACTTCGGGGTCTTCCACCAAGCCGATAAACGTGTCAATCACCATCCCTCGCGCGATGATTTTTTGGAGATCGAACTTTGCGGTACTGAGTGCTGTCGCCGCCGCCCGCTCCGCACCGTCAGCGGAATCGTAGGCGACAGCTAGCTTCACGCCATCGGCACCCAATACGAAGCGGCATATACTCTTTTTGTGTTCGTGCGTGATCGCGTCGCCCGAGTAGACATTGGCCGCGATGAAGTCCGCGTCGAACACCTCAAGATGATCGCAGGCCGATCCCCAGCTTCCGTTTTTGAATTCCGCCGTCCCGCCGCCAATCAGCATATGGACATGGGGATCTCCGGCACCGTCAAGCGTTCTCCTTTCCATGACCAGCGTCGAATCACCGGTCTTTAGCGACCGCATGATCGCACAAAGAGTGGTCTTACCCCGCCCGTTATGCGCGTGGATAAGGGTCAGTTTCCGAAACTCGGTGTCGCCCGAGGCCGGACTGTTGCGGAATACCCCGACGTTCTTGATCGATACGAACTTCTTGAGCATGAAAAAGCCCCCGAGAACTGCCTTGATCCGACAGGGCAATATTTTCCCCGGTGATTGCTAGCGTGTCCATGCCGGCAATGTCAGGTTTCGCCGGGTTGCATCCAAATTCGCATATTCGCCGAATACGCCTAGAACTTCGAATCTTGCTAGTTGAACTGTATCGAAAGGAGCAACGGGATGCGTTCGTTCCGCTATTCTAGCTGCAACGTCATTCGGTCACATCGACCGTGGCATCGAACCTGAACCAGAAACTCGCCGTTTTTGCGGGGGGGGCTTAAACAGATTGCAGGCTGGGGAGAAACTGGGGATAATTGTGCTACAGCGGACGCACACCGGCCGCTCAACGTCAGCAACGCGTTTCGATTCCATCTCACCGAGCTGGAAGGACTTGCAACACGGCGCCACTGCCAACACACACCGAACCAAATATTCCCTAACAGACTTAGGATCTTGTGCCGCAAGGCGTCGGGGTTCGACTCCCCGAGCGGCCACTTCGAGGAGAGGCAGACGAGCGCTGTGCTACGGGGAACTCGCGCTATCCGCTTATCCCCACAGCCAACTGACGCTGATTGCCGGCCGATTGCAGTCTCCGCGGGTACACGGGCGAGCGGATTGCCAGCCGGACTCGGACAGGCAGCGCCCGCGGACGACTTGACGATGACCTCGCTCTCGACCGCAATGAATGAGGAGGCATCTGTCTCACGTCAGGTTGGCACAGAGGGGGATCGCCTATTCAATCGGCTATGTCAACCGGCCCTCAGTCATCGTGCTTTGGGACGCGGTGGCCGATCAACAACTCCTCGACCTGGGACAAGGACTATGGGGATTAGGCTACGTGGCCTACAGCCCCGACGGGAAGACACTGGCCGTGTGGTCGCGCAGCTACGATCCCACCGATGAAATCAGGCTGTGGGATGTGCCGTCGGGCAAGCTTCGCGCCACTCTCCGTCCCCGGGGTGTGGCAGCCCTCGCTTTCAGTCCGGACGGCAAGATGCTGGCAACGTCTACTGGTGCGACCATCCAACTGTGGGACGTTCCCGCAAGGGCAGAAAATTCATCCGAGTGACCCGCCCCGAGTTATTCGTTGTCCAGTGCGCGAATTGAGAATCGCGACCGGGCGCTGGAATCGGTGACCTAGTAGAACTCAGCAGCATGCTATGCGAGCTTAGCCTTTGTCCCGGCATCCATGGGTTGGTGTCCTACTTCTCCGGTAAGGCGTCGGGGTTCGGCGCCTCGAGCGGCCACTTGTGGGTCGTAGTTTTTTGGCTCTTCGGCAGAATCTGTGGGTGAATTGGCATGAGCATGCGTTCAGTACCCTTTGAGTGGCGACTGCTTTAGAGACGGCGCGCTCTGTCAGGCTCCGGCTCAGGAAAGGTGGGGCACGGGGGGCCGCCCCGCTTTCCCCTTCCCTTCGTCGACCGTCGGTCGCTTCGCCATAACCGGGAGGCCCCCCAAAGTCGGTGGGGCAATCAGGTCGCCATCACCTGCCGGCCAACCAGCCCCACGACTTTGGCGGGGCCCAGGTGGCGAGCGATCGATGGCAGACGACGGCAGAGGGACGGCGCGCAGGAGCTCCAACCGCCCCATTCCTGGAGCTCGAACCCGAGGGAGCGACGAGCCGGCAAGCCGTCTCTCGCTTACGACATCACCTCGACTCGCTACGAGAAAACTCAGCGGCTTGCCAGCTCGTAACTCGCCAGAATCGCCGAGCTAGAAAACATTGGCCGCCGACCAAGAGAGACAGAAACTACACGCAGATTCTGCCCAAGAGCCAGTTTTTTACTTCGCCGGCAGTTGGCTGACGAACTGTCGAGCCCGATCGATCCAGCTGGCTAGTGCCCCGGGCTCGGCCAGGCCGCCAGGTTCCACCATCACCCAGCCTTTCATCGGACGGCCGGTGATATCAAACTCTCGGACGAACGGTTCGTCGAGCGCCTGCCGTCCGGCTTCGGGGCCGATCCGAGCGATCAGCAGATCTTTCCAGATGCCGACGAGCATGTTGCCGTTGAGCAAAAAACCGACGCCGCCGAACATCTTTTTCTCGACGATTGCCTTCTGGCCAATGAGTTCACGGCGAATTCGACTCGCCAAGGGTTCGCTGTAGGCCATCGCCGGTTGCTCCGTTCGGTCGCCCTATTTCAGCTCGACAGTTACCTTATCAAGTTGTCCGGTGAAGGCGAACGGAACTTGGTAATCGTGGCTGACTGGAGTTCCCGAGTTGCGTCCGATCAGCAGACCGTAGCCGGTCATGGCACTGTACTGACCGGCCGCCTTGATCCCTTCGCGTTCGGCGACCTGTTGACCGTCGACCAGCAGGGCCACGTTGCCCACAAAGTACGATGGCTTGTCGTGGGTCTCGGTCGGCACGAACCGCACGCCCAGCGTGTGTTGACCGGCGGTCAACGCTTCGGGGGCAGTCACGTCGAAGTGTTCCACTTTGAGGTAGTTGTGGTCGTAGCGCAGCTTGCCCTCTTGGACGAACAGGGCCCAGCCGCCAAATTCGCCCCCCGAACAGGCCAACACGCCTTCGGCGCCCCCGTCGGGAATGTCAACATGAGCGGTGATCGTGTGTTCCTTGCCCAGCAGTTGCGGGGCGGCCAGCGGGTGCAGGATCGACGTGCCGGGATAGAACGTGTAATTCTTGCGGGCGATCGCCGCGACTGGTCGCCCCGGATCGGCGGCCCGTTCGTAGCGGCGGTCGTCGAGGGGTAGCACCTGGTACTTTTTCGCTTCGGCCGTCCAGAGTGCCTGCAGCTGCCTGAGTCGGTCGGGCATCTTCGCCGCCAGATCGCGGACCTGCGAGACGTCGTCGGGGGCATAGAGTTCCCACCGGTCCTGTTCCCAGGGGGTATCCTTCTGATGCCAGGCCACGGCCGTCCAGCCATCCGACCAGATAGCGCGGCTGCCGAGCATTTCGTAGTACTGGACCTGCTTGCGTGTCTTGGCGCTGGCGTCATCGAACGAATAGGCCATGCTCACTCCATGCAGGGGCATCTGTTTCACGCCATTCACCCACTCCGGTGCCGGCAGTCCGGTCACTTCGAGAATCGTCGGCACGATGTCGACCAGGTGGTGGTACTGCGACCGGACCTGGCCAGCCTGCTTGATGCGAGCGGGCCAGGAGACGATCAGCGGATCCGTGTTGCCGCCGGCGTGCGTATCCTGTTTCCATTTCTTGAAGGGCGTGTTGCCCGCCAGTCCCCAGCCCATGGGGTAATGCGGATCGGTGGACGGACTTCCGATGGCATCGAGGTGTTGCACCATTTCCTCCACCGGCTCGGGGAAGAAATTGCGATAGCGATCGGTGTTAGTCACTCCGTGCTGCAGGCCTTCCTGCGAGGCGCCATTATCCGACACGACCAGAATCAGCGTGTTGTCCCGCACGCCCAGTTCGTCGAGCGCCGTGAGGAGTCGGCCGAGATGGTGGTCGGCGTGATCGAGCATGCCGGCATAGGTTTCCTGCAGCCGGCAGTAGACTCGGCGCTGAGTCTCATTCAATTCGGCCCACGGTCGCACCTGGGGGTCACGAGGGGCGAGTTGTGTCGCGGCCGGCACGATTCCGAGCGCCTTTTGTCGAGCCAGCGTCTCCTCGCGCACCTGGTCCCAGCCCTGATCGAAACGCCCCCGATATTTCTGAATGAATTCAGGCGGCGCGTGCAGCGGAGCATGATTGGCACCCAGCGCCAGGTAGGCGAAAAAGGGGCGGCCGGTGTTCGCCTGCTGTTGATCGCGAATCATGAGCATCGTGCGGTCGACCAGATCGGCCGTCAGGTGATAGCCGGGCTTGGATGGCGTCTCAATGAACGTGTTGTCCTGGACTAGCAGCGGCGCCCACTGATCGGTTTCCCCGCCGAGGAATCCATAGAACTTCTCGAAGCCCTGGCCCAGCGGCCAGCGGTCGAACGGTCCGGCTGAGGTGTAAGCCGTGTAGGGCGTGAGGTGCCATTTGCCCAGCGCCATCGTGTTGTAGCCGTTCTGGCGGAGCGTTTCAGATACCAGCGCGGCGCTCTTGGGGATCGCTCCATAGTTGCCTGGAAATCCCGTGGCCGCTTCGGTGATCGCTGCCAGGCCGATCGCGTGATGATTGCGGCCGGTCAATAGAGCACCTCGTGAGGGCGAGCAGAGGGCTGTGGTATGGAAATTCGTATAGCGCAAACCGTGGCTGGCCAGTTGATCGAGATGGGGCGTTTCCACGGGTCCGCCATAGCAGCCGAGATGGCCAAATCCAACGTCGTCCAGGACGACCATCAGCACGTTCGGCGCGCCGGCAGGAGCACTCAACGTTTCGGCCGGTCTCCAGTCGGGGACCGAATCCTTGTAGCTCGTCTCGATTTTGCCGCGAAACTCGGGTGCGGCCGGAGGGAGTATCGTTCGCCGACGACTGGCCGGCTCGTCTTCAGCTGCCAGCAGCCCGGCGGAGAATGCCAGGGTCCAGCACATCACGGCCGACCAAAGCCATGTGGACAAAAAGCCGGGTCGAGGCCACGAGCAAAATTGGATGGTGCGATTGTTTGCCGCCATAGCCACTGTGTTCCTTCTGTGTCGTCCGCTTCCCACCCCGGCACCACTGGCCGAGATTCTACCGAGCGTTGAGCACGTACGCTATGGCCAAGTGGATTCGTGACACTGAGCTTACTGGCGCGGCGAGCTCGATGGAGAGGAGCTGCGTAGCGTCCGGCTCCTCTGACCGCCGACGAATATCCCCTGGCCTGCGGGCACCTCATCCGGTTTACCTGGTGTGCATCCTGCCAGGTACCTCTCGAGCGAAAGAATCGTGGTAAAATCGTAACCTCCCACGGGCGGAATTCCGCCCCCTGTGAGCAGGTCATTGATCCACCAATTTATCCTCACCAAGCGGCCATTATTTTCGGCGAGACGACAGTTGACCTTGCAAGTCTTGACATGCCGTGTGGAGCATTTTCCTGCCAAGCATTTTGTCTACTACGTCTGAGTAGAGTTTTACAGCGCGGTATAATGTTTGGACTGTCGGGGTGACCAGGCAATGTCTCGCGTGAAGTTTCGACTAAGAGCCTTAATGGCAGCCGCCGTGGCGACAGCGGTTTGTATTGCTGTCGGCGGAAATTGTTGGCGGTCGTATCGGATTCACTGTGACGTTACGCGACGACTTCAGGATCTGGGGTGCAAAGTTACTGCGAGTACTCTTCCCGCACCTCTGTATACGGCCGAGCGAATCGCCCCAGTACGTTTTCCTCGGATCGTGGCTGCATTAGAGGTGGATTTCGACCTGCAGGGCACTGCATTTCGCCACCGCGAGGAATTGCTGCAACTGCTAGAACGCCTGCCGAACTTGGTAGGAATTACAGTGAAGGGTGATGGCCTGGATGACGAACTGCTGAATCAGGTTTTGGCAAATCGAGAACATTTGCGCCATCTAGCTGTCCTCGAGGCAAGCGTAACGGCGACTGGTTTCAATAAGTTGCCCAACAACATTGAAACGGTCTGCATTATGAAGACCTTGGCAGATGAACGTATTATGGAAGAGCTACTTAACTGCCCCAAGTTGTCGTATCTCGCCTTAAGCCAGAATCGGATGGAGAACGTTTATGGATTGAAGATGTTTGCGTGCTTGGATACCGTATATTTCGACGAGCCGAGTTTATCGTGCGCAGATTTGCAGAAACTGGAGTTGCCGAAATGCCTCACGAGAATCGTCATTAAAGGCAGCTCTTGGAATGATACGGAAATCCAGTTGCTTCATGACAGCTGGCAGGGAGTCGCCATAGTGCACGAACCATAGTATTAGAGGTAGGCTCTTCGGCAGAATCTGCGTGTAGTTTCTGTCTCTCTTGGTCGGCCAAGGTTATCTAGCTCGGCGATTCTGGCGAGTTACGAGCTGGCAAGCCGCTGAGTTTTCTCGTAGCGAGTCGAGGTGATGTCGTAAGCGAGAGACGGCTTGCCGGCTCGTCGCTCCCTCGGGTTCGAGCTCCAGGAATGGGGCGGTTGGAACTCCTGCGCGCAGTCCCTCTGCCTCTGCCATCGATCGCTCGCCACCTGGGCCCCGCCAAAGTCGTGGGGCTGGTTGGCCGGCCAGTGATGGCGACTGGATTGCCCCACCGACTTTGGGGGGCCTCCCGGTTTTGGCGAAGCGACCGACGGCGACGGCGACGGGAATGGGGCAGGAAGCGCGGAGCCAGCCCCTTGTGCGAAAGAAGACAGCAAGGATCACCACTCGTGACAAGCGGTCGTCTTCCGGCGGCATTTGTACGCATCGCAGGATGAACTGGCTGACAGTCCGCAAGTTCCGTCTCCCGGCGAGTGGGCGGCGCCCCCCGTGGCACACCTTTCCAGAGCCCGAGCCGGACAGAGCGCCGTGTCAGTTCTCGATCTGATGAAAGTCTTGCCAAACGTCATTCCCCGCGCAATCGATAACGCGTTCCAACGATGACCGTACTTACGTTGGGGGCACAACGCAATTCAAGCGCAGGTGAGAACGCCTGGCCATGGAAGGGCGATTCCGGACGCGGAGAGAGTCGGCCAGGAGGGCGATTTTCAGCGACCCTTCACGTCGACCACGACCAGGGGTGAATTCATGTCGATCGGCGAGACTTCCACGCCCAGTTCGGTCTGCGTGTTGTATTTCTCGGCGATCTGAGCTGACGGGTGAGTGACCTGAATCTTGTAGATGCCCCATTGCAGGCCGAGGCCCAGCGGGAGATCGGGAGACGGATCAGCCGGATCGAGGCTCATCTGCGCCGCGCCTGTCTCGCCCGTCTCGCCCACTGCCGGTTTGATCATCCCTTCCATAAACGGTTCGGGGACGAACCGGACCTGAGCACCCGGCAAGGGTCGTCCCGACGAATTCACCTGGCAGACGAATGAAAGGAGCCCCAGTTGATTGTCGACAAACTTCTGCAGTCGATCGGCGATCTCCTGCTGACTGACTTTCTTGTCCTTGTCGAGATCATAGCGATCGAAGGCGGCCAGGATGCCGGGGACTTTATCGAGTTCTTTCTTGGAGAGCGCGCCATCCTTATCGGCGTCATAGAGTTCGATCGCCTTGGCCGCTGCCGAAGTCGGCGACACGGGTGGTGCTTCGACTGTAGCTTGCCGCGACGGACAGCCGGCCGTTCCCAACAGAATCGATACGCCGATCACCGCTCCCAATCGCCCCATGCAGTTCATATCCCCGCCTCGAATTTCCGTTCGCTCAACGATTCTCGCGATTCCCAGCGAGCCATGCGTCATGTCATCGGCATGTCTTCGGCATGTCATCGCGCCGAAGAAAGCTTCCATTCGACCCTGGCTTCCGTTCCGCGCGGTTCAGTCGCCCGTACCGCTGACCGGCAGATTGTCGCCGCGATTGGCCATGCGGCGGTGAACCTCGGGGTCGACGCCGTATTCAATCGAAGTGACGTGGCCATCGCAGAAGACGGCATTGAAGCCCAGGTCATGGGCGCTGCCGAACCGTTCGGCGTTCCCCACACCGACCCGATCCCGCAACGGCGGCATGCCCGAGGTTGTCGGACGGCCGTCGAGTCCGGCGATGCGGTAGTTGTCGTTGTTCCAGCCGGTGCACCAGGTTTCGTTGTCGGCCGGGTCGCCCCCCGTGGTGTAGTGCTGCGGGTTCAGGTACTTTTCGCCCGCCAGATACGTCTTGCTGGTGCCGTCCTTGATCTGCCCCACTTCAACCTTGCTGCGCTCGTACAGCACGCCAGTGAACTTCTTGTTCACGAAGCCCTGGCCGGCCAGCCCGGACTTGAGGTTGCCTGGGCCCGAACCGTGTTCCAATCCGAAGTCGCCACCGTTGCCGGCATAGTCGGTCCGGCCGGCTTCCCGGCAGCCCGACGCGTTCTGCGCCACGTAGTTCAATCCGAACCAGCTGGTCGGATAGGCCTGGGATTCGCGACGCGTCGGACAGTTGATGATGGTGATCGGCGATCGGACGCACAGGGCCGCGCCGTCCAGCTGAGGTTTGGACATGGTCGCCAACTGCCCGTCACCCGCTCCATCGTAAAAAGACGTTTCTTCGATGTACGGCAGAATGGCAAAGATCCAACCTCCCGGCTGGTCCGGACCCGGACCGATGTCGGAGTCGCCCACCCACTGCCAGCCCCAGCCCCCCGAAGGCATCTTGCCCATCGCCGATTCGTGATTGATGCAGCCGAGCCCCAGGTTCTTGAGATTGTTGATGCACTGCGTGCGCCGAGCCGCTTCGCGTGCCGCCTGCACGGCTGGCAGGAGGAGCAGCACGAGGATGGCGATGATGGCAATCACCACCAGCAATTCCACCAGCGTAAATCCGCGGCGTCGGTTCGACATTTCGGCACTTCCTGTGGGCTGTTCGGGAGGGAAATCGTGCGGCGGGCAGATCTGTTTGGTTATAAAACGCCCCCGGTGGACCGTCAAATGAAATCGACCGGGGACTCATCAGGATTGTGCCGGGCTTGGCCCAGCCGATAGAGCTACTTCGCCGTAGCGGCCTTGATATCGGCGATCGCCGTGTCGATCGTGCCGCCGACGTCTTCGTACTTGGTCGTCCCGCCGCCGTCATGGTGGTTGTCGTGCAGTTTTCCGAAGGCGTCGAGCAGGTTTTCGGCGGCCGCTTCCACCTTCCGGCCATTCTCGCCCGAAATCCCCGACTTCTTCGCGGCCCCAGTGATGGCCTGAACCGAACGAGCGACCTGGTGCAGCGGTTCGTCAGCGGCCTCCATGTCCCCCTTGGCGTAAGCATCCTTGATCGCCGCCGCTTGCTTTTCCAGATCGGCCAGCAATTCGGCTACTGTCGGCTCGGCAGCTTTGCTCGCCGCCGTGCCGCTTGGCTTCGGGCCGCAGCCCACCGAGCAGCTCAACCACAACCCGAACGCCAATCCGACCGCCCAGCGGCCCAAGCCCCATCGTCCATCTGCCATTGACGTGTACTCCTTCGTGCGATTCGTGCAATTCTCAGACGGTTCCGTCCGATGCCACCCGCGGCGCCGAACCGGCCAACCGCGTCCGATTGTAATGGATTTTGTACCCCTGGCGAGGTCAGCCCGGCCAAGCTTCCCGCCACCGCCGCGAAATCACCGGAGAGGATCCGTGCAGCGACGTGACCCCTGTCGAACAAGCTGATCTGCGTCACATCCGGCTTGGCTCCGTTCGGCCTGGGCACTAGCATGGAGCAAGGACAG
This sequence comes from Pirellulales bacterium, assembly GCA_046349895.1. Lineage (GTDB taxonomy): Bacteria > Planctomycetota > Planctomycetia > Pirellulales > Pirellulaceae > JAXMBJ01. The sequence continues at coordinate 2,009,655 of JAXMBJ010000006.1, forward strand.
ACGGTTAATGCGATGAATCAAGGAGCGTTTATGACCAAGACCCTGACACCGCTGAGCCCCCTTTCGCTCCCACGCCATCAGGGCCGGCTGAATACTTCCCGGACCGCGGCCCCCGCACTCAACTTGGCCCCCGCCCTCAACTTGGCCCTGGCCGTCAGCTTGGCGGTCGGCCTGGCGGTGGGATGTGCGCCCGCGGGCCCATCGCCGGCCGAACAGGCCAGTTTTGCTCAGCAATACCTGACCGACGCGGTACCCGACGGAGCGATTTCCGTGGCCGAATTGTGGAAGCAGCTGGCGCCAGCGGAAAACGCCCCAACCAGCTCGACCCCCGCCGACGGACAGCCGGCGGCGACAGAGCCCTCTGCGGCTGCTCAACCGGAGGTCGCCCAGCCCGCTGCCAGCTCCGTGGACTCGGAAGGTCGGCTCAAACTGGTGCTCAAGGCCCGCCTGGCAGGTCCGTCGCCCGACTTGGCAGCCGCCATTCCGCTTTACCCTTGGGATGACCGAGGGGCCGCGTTCTACGTCACCGAACTGGGCGACCATGCCCATGCCGGTCACGACGATAACTGTCCCTTCTGCCAGGCTCGCAAGGCCAAAGCCGGGGCCATGGGGCAGCTGGTCAAGGTCGTGCTGGTAGGACCCGACGGTCAGCCCCAGGCGAAAGACCTTCGCCCGCTCCTCCAATGGACCGGCACCGAAACGCTCTATCTGGCAGGTACCGCTCGGCGGCTCCCGAGCGGCCTGGTGGAACTGCAGGCTCAGCAACTGCACGTCGATCGGGCAGTGACTCAGTAGAGACCGGCAACGTCGATGAATTAACAGTGAACCGATCGCCTGTCGACCGGTTCGTAATCCAGGACAGATGAGTTGGGCCCGGCCAGACGGCTCGCGGGCTTGGAGTCCATCAGGCGAAGCAGAGAAGGCAGTACAGCTCGTGGTGCAAATCCAGCGAAATCCCACGCGGAGCGTCCGCATTGGCAGCATCTCTATCGGTGCGGCTCATCCGATCGCCGTTCAGAGCATGACCGCCACGTCGACTCAGAACATCGATGCCACCGTCGCTCAGGTCAACGCGCTCCATGCGGCCGGTGCCGATGTCGTGCGGATTGCTGTCGACAGTAAGGCTGACGCCGCAGCTCTGGCTGAAATCCGGCGGCAGACGGCTGCCAATTTGAGCGTGGATCTGCAGGAGAATTATCGGCTGGCCGAGCTGGTCGCGCCGCATGTCGACAAGGTGCGGTACAATCCGGGGCATCTGTATCACCACGAACGGCAGCGTCCGTGGCGCGAAAAAGTCGCCTATCTGGCTCAAGTCGCGACCGACCACGACTGTGCCATGCGGATCGGCGTCAACTGCGGCAGCGTCGATCCGGATCAGCTGACGCAGTTCGAGCCCGGCGATTCGCTCAGCCCCATGCTCGCCAGCGCCTGGGAACACTGCGCACTGCTCGACGAACTCGGCTTCACGCGCTTCTGCGTCTCACTGAAAGACTCTGATCCGCGCAAGGTTGTCGAATTGAATCAGCGGTTTGCTGAACGTCGGCCCGACGTGCCACTGCATCTTGGAGTGACCGAAGCGGGGCTTCCGCCAGACGGCATTATCAAGACTCGGATTGCCTTCGAACAACTCATTGGACGGGGTATTGGCGATACGATTCGCGTGTCGTTGACCGTCCCCAACGACCGCAAACCGGAAGAGATTGTGGCCGGTCGTCAGATCCTGGCGGATATCTACGCGGGGCGAGTGCGGAGCGTCGTTGATTTCAATCTGCACAGTTTGAATATCATCTCGTGCCCCAGTTGTTCGCGAGTGGAAAACGAAGCGTTTGTCGAGTTGGCAGAACAAGTCAAAGAGATGACTCGTTACGCTCAGCAGCATGCGATCACCATCGCCGTGATGGGGTGTCGCGTGAACGGACCGGGCGAAACCGATGACGCTGATCTCGGTCTGTGGTGCGGCCCGAACTTCGTCAATCTCAAACGGGGCCCTCGCGAGCTGGGCGCGTTTCCCTACGATGAGATCCTCGGCCGGCTGAAGGACGAACTCGATCAGCTGATCGCCGAACGGGGCCCCGCGCCGGTCGCCGATCGCAGCTGAACGGCGTCCGTTGAGCCTTTTCAGCAGCAGCCATTTTGTCAGCTGACGATCGATTTCTGATACCACGTGCCGCGGTCGACGACTTGGAAGCCGAGTGACTGGAAGAGTCCTCGGGCGGCCGGATTGTCGTCGGGGGCCTGGCATTCGACGAGGTGGATTCCTTCGGACTGCAGTTGGCGGAGGATTTCTCCGAGCAGGAAGCAGCCGAGACCCTGACGTCGGAGGTGGGGAACGACCTCGAGTTCGACCATCCCCATGGCCCGTACTCCCCAACCGCTGGCCAGCGGTTCCATGTCCCAGAACGTGGCACTGGCGACTGGCTGGCCGCCGGCTTTGGGGATCAGCTGAAATCGCACGTAGAAAGACTGCGACAGGACGCAAGCAGTCCACCATTCGCTGCACGGTCCATCCTGAGCCGTTTCGATGACATATTCGCGGCGGATCTGCATGCTGCGGCGATCGACGCGCGAGCGGAATCCGGACAGCTCGCGCTGCCAGACCTCACTGCTCCGGATCGCCTGGTAACCTGCCTGCAAGTAGAGGTCGTCGAGCGTGCGGTCGGAGGTCAGGACTCCGGGAATGCCGCTGCCGCCGTAGAGTCCCAGGTAGAACGGCGTCATGGGCCAGACGCTGCCCGCGAAGATCTGCTGGGCGCCACGAAGTCGGAGATGAGTCTCGCTGGCATTCAGCAGTGCTTGACGCGTCTGTTGTTGATCGGCGTGCGGCGATGTCATCAGCAGGCAAGTCATGCCGTTGGCCGTCGAGATGTCGTTCAGGTCATTCGTGGGGCCGAACGCGGCGTGAGCGAATCCGAGCAGCGTCCCCTGATCCTCGGCTACCAGCAGGCCGTGCCGATCGAAATAGGGCTTCGAAAAGATGTGCTGTTCGAGCAGCCCGAGCGACATGGGCTGCATCAGTCCTCGCAATGGAGGATGGCTGCGCCAGATGTCGACGATGCCGGGTGGATCGGCGTTACTGAAAGAACGGATGTGGACCACGGTGTTTCAGGTGTGTGCTGCCGGGGAGCTGCGAGTTTTGTGGGAAGGTGAGTTGTGTTCAGGGGACGTTGACCAGGATGCGGACTCCGTCGACACGCACTGCCAGCTGCGGTTGGACGATGCTCGCCGCAATCTGGCTCTGACCATTGCGAACGTCAAACTGCCAGCCATGCCAGGGGCAGGTGACGATGCAGCCGTGCAGCCGGCCTTTTCCCAGCGGACCGCCCTGGTGGGGGCAGATGCCGTCGAGGGCGAAGAACTGGCCGTCGACATTGTACAGCGCCACAATCCTGTCGCCGGCGATGCATTCCAGGGTCGAACCGGCAGGGCATTCGTCGACCGTCGCCACGGTGACCCAACGGTCGGACCCGGCAGAGTCGGTCGGCCCAGGCGGAGATGAATTCACAGTTCGTTCCAACTTGGCAATGAGCTGCCGGGCGTACGACCGGTCGCTCGGGACGTCTGGCCAGCGTCGGGTCGAGCGTCAGGCCGCTCGATGCGGCACCGGGCCGGCGGCGGGGTCCGAAGCCGGAGTCCGAGCGGGAGGCTGTTCCCTCCAGCGCCGATGGACCCACCAGTACTGTTCGGGATGCTGCCGGACAAGTGCTTCCAGCTGCTGATTGTACCAAGCGGTAATCTGGCGCACATTCGCCTGCGGGTGCTCCTTCGGATCGAACACGGCCGCGATACCTACTTCGAAGCGCATCGGACGGTCCAGCCGCCGGGCGTAGCTGAGGACCAGCGGGGCCTGGTGAGCCAGGGCGAAGAGCGCAATCGCTTTGTGACAGGAGGCGGGCCGGTTGAAAAACGGGACCCAGCATCCTTTGGCTCCGGCGTACTGGTCGCCCAGCAGTACCAGCGTCCCGCCAGCGGACAGAATGCGGTCGGCATCCTGAGCGGACCCGTTCTTGGGCAACATGAACTGGCCCTTAGCACTCCGATGACGTGTGATAAATCGATGGAGGAAGGGGTTGTCGAGTGGGCGAGCGATGGTGTAGGTCGGAAAGCCGAGGAGCCCGGCCAGCACGCCGCCGACCTCGAAATTGCCGTAGTGTCCGGAGACCATCACCACCGGCCGGGAGCTCGTCAGCCACCGCACGTGCTCCGCCACGTCTCGGCAGACGACGTAATCAGTCCAGTTCGACTCGTGGATTTTGCGATTCAGTTGAGCCAGTTCGCAGACCATCAGCACCAAGTGATGCCACATGCCCCGCGCTATGTTCGCTCGTCGCTCGGCCGATAATTCCGGAAACGCGTATCCCAGATTCTCGTCAGTGATCCGTCTTCGAACTCGGAGCCCATCGTAGGCCAGCCAAGCCAATCCGCGGGCTAGTTGGTCGCAGGTTTCAATCGGCAGCGCTTGCAGCACGCATAGCACCACGCGGACGATCAGATAGACCAGCCCATCGGCGACCCACCGCAACCGCTGAACGGCCCAAGTCCGTATCCAGCTCAGTCTGCTCGTCTGACTGACCAATGCACCACCTGCTCCCAGCGGAACACCCGCCGCCCGTACTCCTTCACGCGTCGCCCAGAATAGAACGTTCCCCACCGCCGGACAAGATCATCCGTCCACCGTGTGCTAGCGGTCGCCGTGGACCATGCATCTTGCCTTCCTTTCCTTCCGCGGCTTTCGCGGCATCCGTGGTTGGTTTTTGAACCGCGGAAAGGACGGAGGCCGCGGAAAGGGGAGGAGTGGCAGGTGTCGAGATCGGAGGGTTCGTTGCGATCCGGTTCGTCGACAGCGTTCTGCCCGGTCTGCTTCCTTCCGCGGTTTTCGCGGCATCCGTGGTTTGTTTTTGAACCGCGGAAAGGACGGAGGCCGCGGAAAGGGGAGCGAATGGCAGGTGTGGAGGTCGGAGGGTTCGTTGCGATCCAGGTCTTTGACAGCGTTCTGCCCGGTCTGCTTCCTTCCGCGGTTTTCGCGGCATCCGTGGTTTGTTTTTGAACCGCGGAAAGGACGGAGGCCGCGGAAAGGGGAGCGAGTGGCAGGTGTGGAGGTCGGAGGGTTCGTTGCGATCCAGGTCTTTGACAGCGTTCTGCCCGGTCTGCTTCCTTCCGCGGCTTTCGCGGCATCCGTGGTTAGCTTTTGAACCGCGGAAAGGACGGAGGCCGCGGAAAGGGGAGGGAACAGGATTTGACGCTCGAATGGATGTCTGTATTATTCCGTAGGTGGGGTTTCGCGGTGGCCTCCGATGTGAGGAGCGGAATTGGGGCAGATGCAGTGGAGGAGGAGCAGAGATGGCGTTGATTTACGAGGAGCAGTCGTATGCGATTCTGGGGTCTTGTTTCGAGGTCTACTCAGCCATGGGCTCGGGTTTTCTCGAAAGTGTCTACCAGGAGTGCTTGAGCTTGGAGTTCACGGCCAGAGGCGTGCCGTTTGTGGCCCGTTTGCCGCTACAGCTCAGCTACAAACAACAGCGATTGACTCAGCAGTTTCAGCCCGATTTCGTCTGCTACGAACAGATCGTCGTGGAAATCAAAGCGGTCCGGGATCTGGCTGACGCTCACCGCGCTCAGCTGCACAACTACCTCAAGGCGACGGGCCTGCAACTGGGGATGCTGATCAACTTCGGCCATGATCCGCGTCTCGAGTTCGAACGAGTCGTCCGGTCAGCTGATACGGCGGCCTACATTTCAGGCTAGGGCGGGCCCGCACAGTTTCAGCACTACCGGCATGACCGGTACACTTCGAACACGTCGCCTGCGATGGTGGGGACCTGCCATACTTCCAGTAGGGGGTGTCATCGCGGTCCGGCGTGAAATGTCGGTTAGGAAGGGGCTTGGCGGCTTGAGGGACATCAGTGTGTCGCTCAATCTGGGGTAGAATTGCTGATCGGCGAGCCAGGGACGGCGGGTGGGTATTCAAGAGTATTCTGGCTTGGTGTGACGCGAGAGGGGCAAGACGATGGCTGACATGATGAAATTCGGACGGCGTACTTGGGGACTTTGGGCGGCGGTCGCGTTGACGCTGAGCCTGGCACAACCGTTGTCAGCTCAAACGGCTGACGCGCCCAGCGACGGCGGGAACTCCAAAGCGCGCGAAGAGGCCCTGGCGTGGATCGACAAGTTCGGTGGCGACACCGTGCTCTTTCACGAAGCCGATGTGAAGAAAGTCCGCGATCGGCTCTCCAAGGCGACTCCCGAACAGGCCCAGGAATGGCTCGATCGTACGGCCGACATGCGAGCTGCACTCGACAGTCCGGAATGGAAAGAGACTCAGAAGTGGCTGAAGCAATTCCTGCGAGTGCAAGCGATCTACAGCGACGAGCAGATTGAGGCGATGCGGCAGGAAGTGTTGGCAGCCGCGCAAGCGGGCGAGACGGACAAGTTCAAGGACATGCTCGATGAGATCGAAACCCGCCGGTCGCAACTGGCTCAGGGTGCTGCCACTTCAGCTCAGCTCCGCGACCAGCAAGTGAAGCTGGTGGAAGCATTCAAGCAGCAAGCGATGGAAGAACGCGCCGCGATGCGTCAGTCGGAGGCTCAGGCCCTCGCGGCCGCTCCAGCGAACAATCCCCCCATTCAGCAGAGGGAGTATGTCCGTCCGGCCCCGCTCGTCACGTCGCTCGACGTGGCCCGTTGGTCGATCATGCGTAACTTCTGGGGACGCTGGTAGTCGAACGTCCGCTACAACCGTCAAAGTTTCTATCCGAGTCAACTCCGCTGGTCGAACCGCCGAAGGCACTGAAGTGGCGCAGAATTTCCTGCGCGCTCACGGGCCGATAATCGGTTACGACTGGAACGGAGAGCGACATCATTGGATAGCCACACGGGTGAGGGGCGTGATCCGAAGGTTTCTCGGCGCAGCCTGCTGCGTGAGGTCGCCGGCTGCCTGCTGTCAGCTGGCTTGCTGCGCCCACGTCAAGCTGCGGCGGGCCCCGGCTTGCAGCAGTTGACCGAACCGCTGGAGCGGCGGCAGGCGAAGCTGACTCAGCTGAAGCTGCGGGCGATCCGCGACTATCAATCGAGCGTCGCGACTTACGGTGGAGCCCTATCCAATCCAGCTCAGCAGTTGCGCGAATCGGCCTGTGCTGATGCCCAGGTCGATATTCTGGTCGTCGGCTCAGGCTACGGCGGCGCCGTCTGTGCCGCTCGGCTGGCCCCTCACTTGCGACCCGGAGGACGTCTGGTCCTGCTGGAGCGCGGACGCGAATGGGTCCCCGGCACGTTTCCCGACACGTTATCAAGGCTGCTCAAAGAAAGCCGACTCGGGTTGTTCGGACCGGCCCGCAAACAAATCCGCAATCCGCTCGGGCTGATCGATCTGAGCTTCAGCGACGAGATGTACGTGATGTCGGGGAGCGGTCTGGGGGGCGGATCGCTGATCAATGCCGGAGTGGCCGCGGTTCCCGACGATGAAGTCTTTCAGCAGGACTGCTGGCCGGCGGCCATGCGCAGCCGGAGTGTGCTCTACCCCTACTACGACCTCGTCGCCGAAACGTTGAACTTGCAGATCGTTGACTGCGAAACCCCCAAGACGATCGCTTTGCGTCGAGTCGCCGAGCGGACTTGTGGCCGAGGGACGATCGAACCGTGTCTGGTGACGGCCGTCTACCAGGGAAGAGGCTTGAACGCCGAGAGTCGCAACGCTCAGGGGATGATCCAGCGGTGCTGCGAACTGTGCGGTGACTGTACGACTGGCTGCAACATCGGCGCCAAGAACACGTTACCGATGAGTTATCTGCCGATCGCTCGTCGCTACGGCGCCGAGGTCTATACTCAGACTGAAGTGACCAGCATCCAGAAGATCGATACGGGATACCGTGTCGGATTCCAGCAGTATCTGCAGACACCGGACGGAGTCCAGTGTGTGCCGGGCACGGTGCGGGCTCGCGTCGTGATTCTGGCTGCGGGGAGCATGGGGAGCACGGGGATTCTGTTGCGGTCGCAGTGCGCCGAATTTCAGTTTTCCGAGCGACTCGGGTGCCAGTGGTCGGGCAACGGAGACATTTACGGCTTTATTGTCGGCGGACTGTGCGACACCAACGCCGCCGGCATCGGCGCTCACGAAGCCAAACGAATGCCCGTGGGTGTGTCTCAGCAGATGCACCTGAAGCTTCATCATCCCGAGCTTTCCAAACGGATGCTGCTTCAGGAAGGATCGGTGCCGCGGTCGTTCGCCAACGCCTTGGGTGGCTTATTGCCCGACATGAACCTGGACCGCTCATTACCGCTGTTCGCGCTGGGGCATGACGGCGCGAATGGTCGAGTTGTTTTGCGGGACGGTCATGCAGCCATCGTCTGGCCAGATCGACCGACCAACGGATACAACCAGTACGCGCACGAACAGCTGAAGCAGTTGGCGCTGGCCAATCGTGGGCTCTACCGCAAGCCGGAGATGTTGGGGCGGCGTTCGATCACCGTCCACCCGCTGGGTGGATGCCCCATGGGTGACGGACCGGACTGCGGAGTCACGAATGACCTGGGAAATGTCTACGACCTGGCTGCTTATCGAGCAGGGGGGAGCACCGTGCCGGCCGTCCATCACGGCTTGTATGTCGCCGATGGAGCGCTGATCCCCACGTCGCTCGGTGCCAATCCGTTTTTCACCATTGCCGCGATTGCCGAACGAATTGCGGTGGGCATCCGTCAGGACAGTACCCTGCAGGACCTGTTTCCTCCGAAGGCCGCCTGATGAGGACCGACGCATGACTCAGTTACTGTGGCCAAAGCTGATCGCTATCGCCATGCTCAGCAGTGCCATCGGTTCGGTGGAAGCCAAACCACCCGCGCCGATGAATATGCGGATCAAATCGGCGCAGTGGCATATGGCTCGCGCGATTCGGCCCTCCGACCCGGCGGCCGACGACTTGTCGCTGCCGTCGCTGATCGGCATGCGTCGCTCGTACCTCAAAGAACTGCTGGAAAAGGGCGAGCCGCCGACGGCCGAGGAAATGCACGGTCAGTGGCGAGGATTGAACAAGGGCGTTTTCCCCGCCATGGCCGGGATCTCGCAGTTCACCAAGGAATTCTGGACACTGACCGATTGTCCTCATGGTGACAACATTACCGTCTGCCAGCAGGATCCCAGTTGCTGGTACTATCCCCAAGCTTGGCGCCCCGCCATCAAAGACGGCCAGATCGATCGCCACGGCAATTTCAAAATCAACTTCGATGCTTGCACCAAGCCCTACCCGCAAGCGGTCGAGTTGAATTACGGCCAAGCGTCGAATCCGAAGCGTTCGCCCGAACGGTTGATCGTCGACAAACTGGTCAAACTCGATAACGACCATCTGCTCGGGTTGGCCACGGTGCAGGTCGGACGCATGCGTGTTCCCGCTCTGTACTTCGTGCTGGAACGAGTCTGTCCCTGCCAGCCGGTCCACACTCACGTTCCCGGTCAGCCCGCCCCGGGGCTCGAGCCGCTCCCAGCCGACGGTGCCGACGAGCCCGCTCAGCAGGAAGTCCCGTCGCCTGGCGACGAGCCCGAAGCGGGAGACAGCGCACAGGGGCCGTTGAAACTGGAGCTCACGAAACCCGTGCAGCGCGAAGACCTTCCCGGAACGCCAGGCGCTGACAGTTCTCGGAACGGACGCTGGCGGTGGAGCTGGTTGATCGGCGAACCCGTCGCCGCTCCGCCTGGCCAAGCCACCCCGCCGGGACTCAACGACCCGCCGAGCCGCTGAAGATATCTTTCAGGGCATGATCGAGCTGAGCGAACTCAAAGCGAAAGCCTTCGTCCTGCAGTCGTTGAGAACGAACGTACCGCCCACAGAGTGCCAATTCGGCGTCCGAGCGAAGCAGGATCGGCGCGGCCAATCGCACCATCCAGGCCAAGGCGGGCAGCCCCAGCGGAACGCCCAACGCTTGCCGCAGAGACCGAGCAAACTCGCGTTGAGCGACGGGGTTCGGCGCGGATGCGATATAGGGTCCCTGCATGGTGTCGTCGTTGGTCGCCCGTTCGAAGAGCCGATTCAGATCGTGCTCGTGGATCCAGCTGATTCCCTGAGTTCCCCGGCCGATCGTGCCTCCGAGGCCGCAGCGGGTGAGAAATCCCAGCGTCTGCAGAGCGCCCGCACCGGCTCCTCGGTCACGGCCGAGCACAAAGCTGGTCCGTAACACGACGCCACGTTGGTCAGGTAGCAGGCTCTCGCGAAACGCCTCTTCCCAAGCCTGACCGACAAACGGCGCCAAACCGTATCCGAATGCCGAATCCTCGGTGCACAGCTCCACCGGCGTGTCACCGTAGATGTGCGCGGTGCTCATCTGGATCCACACGGGCGGCGGATTGTTCAACTTGGCCATGGCTTGGCCTAGGGCTTTCGTCGATTCGACCCGCGACCGCAAGATCTCATCCTGGTGCTCAGGCGTCTTGATGCAGTTCACGCTCCGCCCCGCCAGATTGATCACCGCTGCCGCCGACTCCAACACCTCTTGCCACTCCCCCACGGTGCGACCGTCCCACTCGACGTCGCGCCATGGTCCTCGGAGCTTGCCAGGCCGACGGGTGAGGATGATCACCGGCACGTCGCGCTCCGCCAGATAATGCGCCAGCGAAACTCCTACGAAGCCGCTGCCACCGGCAATCACCACCGCCGCTCGTCCGCGTTCCGGTGTCATGTCGTTCTCCTGAAATAACGGTCGTCTGGTGGGCCAACCGAAATTCGGGGGTGGTGTTAACTCAGGAGAGGGAGTGGATCGGTGCCGTCCAGAGGTGGCGGGATGGGGAGCCGCCCTAGCTCACTCAGACCGGGGCTCCGGCCAGGCGAGCTGGCCGGCGGCCGGAGCAACTACGAAGTGGCAAGTCGGTTGCTCACCCAGACCGGGGCTCCGGCCAGGCGAGCGGGCCGGCGGCCGGAGCAACGGAGCTACCGAGTGATTGAGTATCAGGAGTCGAGTGGCAGGCGCACGGTGGAGCCCGTGCTGGCGGCTCGATAGATGCCCAGGATCACTTCGACGGCTTTGCGTCCTTCACGGCCGTCGATCGGCAACGCGTTCCCGCCGGTGATGGCTGACAGGACCGTGCGAAACTGAGCTGCGTGGCCGTGGTGACCGATGGCTGCGGGATCAGCCGCTCCGCCGCCGGTCTGGGTCCGACCTCGCATGCGTTCGCGGAGGGCTTCATCCTCCGGCCGCGGCTCGGCAAAGTCCCACGCCTTGATGTCTTCTTCTTCGAGTACGGCCGATCCGAGCGAGCCGTGCAGCTCAATTCGTTTCAAGTATCCCGGATAAGCGGCGGTGGTCGCCTCAATCACTCCCAGGGCTCCACTGGCGAACTTCAACGTCGCGACGGCCACGTCTTCCACTTCGATCCGTTCGTGGGCCAGCGTTCCCGTGTGAGCGGTGATTTCCGTGACGGGGCCCATCAACCAGACCAGCAGATCGACACTGTGAATGGCCTGGTTCATCAAGGCGCCGCCTCCGTCCAGTTGCCAGGTTCCTCGCCAGGCGCCGCTGTCGTAGTACTTCTGCGGACGGAACCATTTGACGTAGGCGTCGCCTAAAGTCAGGCGTCCGAATCGTCCAACGTCGACTGCCTGCTTCATCAGTCGCGCCGATTCGTGAAATCGCGACGGAAAGATGGTCGACAGCGTCACTCCGCGCCGCTGGCAAACTTCAATCAGTTCGTCACAGCGGGCCAGGGTCACCTCCAGCGGCTTTTCGACAATCACGTGCTTGCCGGCTTCCGCCGCCGCTCGGCCCGGTTCCAGATGAGCACCGCTGGGCGTGCAGATGGTGACGACTTGAATGGCCGGGTCGGCCAGCATGTCGTCGAGGGTGGCGAAGGCCCGGCAATGGTTAGCGGCGGCAAACTCGGCCGCCTTGTCGAACGAGCGGTTATAGCAACCGATCAGCCGTGCGCCGTCGAGTTCGGCAATCGCTCGTGCATGAAACCTGGCGATCATGCCGCAGCCCACGATTCCAAATCCCACCGTCATGCGTAAATTCCTGTAGTTGTCGGTTGCGGTTGTGATCGCTGCAGGTACGGCTAAGCCGCCAGGCAGTGGCACTCGAGTGGCCCCAAGCTCTCTGAGGTCAGACGGTTGGCAGCTGGCCAGACGCGAGGTAAGCACACATCATGACGAACGACAGGCCGTTGTTCATCATGTGCATCAGCACGCACGGCCAATACCGTCCCGTGCGAGCGTAAAGGTAACCGATGCCGAGCGCCAGGACAAACAGCGGGATCGGATCGAGGGCATGTCCAAAATGAGCCAGGGCGAACAGGATCGAGCTGCTGGCGATCGGCCAGATGCCCGGCACATTCTGCTCAACGTCGAGCCCTTCACCAGTCGACGGCCGCAGGTTACCTGTGACCGCCTGGACGTCGAACGGGCGGCGAGTGGTGAGCCATAGGCGGCGGGATCGAGCGGCCACGTCGACGTTCTGAAACCAGCTCTGCAGCAACACGCGAAACATCAGCTCTTCGGACAGCGGTGCCAGAATGACCGCCATCACGAAGATGCCACCCATCAGCCGAGCCGGTTCGGGCGAATCACGCAACATCTGCAGAATCGGGTGGACGTTGGTCAGATACTGCTTGGGGGCGAGTTGCTGCAGCACAAACATCAGCCCATAGACCGGGACGACCATCAGGGCGAACATGCGAGCCGCTTGGCGCACATCCAGCCAGTTGGGTCCCCCTTGAAATCCAAAGTCGGACCAGTTCGCTCCGGAACGCAGGATAGTAAATCCGACGACGAGTGCCAGACCGATCAGCTCGGCTGATTTGCTCACCAGCATCGCCTTCAACTGGTCTGAGGCCGGCAGGCTGGCCAACCGCTCGGTTGCCGTCGCGGCTCCTTCGGCGAGCGCCGGATACCAGTTGTGGAGCTGCCGCAGGGCCAGGCTCAGTGTCAGGCCGATCACGAACACGGACAGGGCCAGGTCCAGACCGCCCCAGGGCACGGCCGGCTTGGGCCGGTGGTCGATCAGCCGCTGACCCGATCGCAGTCGCTGCCAGCAGCCTCCCAAGACCCGCGTCCAGGCCGCGAGAATCAGGCCCAACAGCAGCGTGCCCCAGAACGCCATCTCCAGTGACCTCGCGTAACCAGAATTCAGTCGGCGTCAGGAGCGGTCACGAGGTGCAACGAAGCGCTGATGTAGGCCCAGCCGGACTGAATGGTTGAAGCTACGGTCAGCCAGCACAACAAAGTGACCACGCGGGGCAGCCATACCGGCGCAGTCGCTCCCTGAGCCAGCAACATCAGACTGGCGATCGTCAAGGCGCACTGAAAGACCATCTTCAGCTTCCCCGACATCGTGGCCGAAAAATCGTGCCCCTTCTGTTCGAGAAAACTTCGCAGGGCGGTGACCAGCAATTCTCGAGCCAGGACTACCACGGCTACCCAGGCGCCGACTCCGGAAGCGGGATAAGCCGCCAGGTACGTGAAGGTTCCCAGAATCAACAACTTGTCGGCGAACGGGTCGAGGATGCGGCCCAGTTGAGTGACCAGCTGATACTTCCTGGCCAGATAACCGTCGATCCAGTCGGTTCCGGCTGCCAGAATGAACAGGACCAGCGCCGAGACAAAGGCCCCTTGGGCCAGCGACGCGAATAACAGCACGGAGATCACCAGTCGGGCGACCGTGATTTGGTTGGGCAGATTCCAGACGCCCGCTGTAGCTGTTTGTGCCAGGCTGGTCACGGTCGCATTCCTGTTGTGCTCGGTTCGCAGTAGTGTTCTGAGTCGTTCCAGCTCGGAGATGGTCCCGAGCTGGGACTGTTCATGCCGCATTCATGAAACAATTTGTACTTCAGCGAGCCTTCCCGACCGCCGCGGCAATCAGATCGTAGTTCTGACTGGCCACAATCTCGCACGGGACAATCTTGCCGGCGGCGAGCCCTTTGCCCGTCACCACCACGATCTGGTCGACGTCTGGCGCGTCTGCGTAACTGCGCCCCGACCAGACGTTCTTTTCGCCCGGCCACGGAGCATCGAGGATCACGTCCAGCTTCTTCCCCTGCTGCCGCTCGTTCCAGCCAAACGCCACTTCCTGCTGAACGGCCATCAATCGCTCGCGACGTTCAGCTTTCACTTCTTCGGGCAGATGGTCGGGCAACTGAGCTGCCGGCGTGTCGGGCTCGAACGAATACGTAAAGACGCCCATCCGCTCGAACTTCTGCTCAGCAACAAAATCCATCAGCTCGGCAAACTGTTCTTCCGTCTCGCCCGGGAACCCGGTAATCATCGTCGTCCGCAGGGCCAGCTGAGGAATGCGAGCCCGCATCATTCCCAGCAGCGACTCGACTTCCGCACGCGTGACGCGTCGAGCCATCCGGCGCAGCATCGTGTCGTTGATGTGCTGCAGCGGCATGTCAATGTAGGGAATGATCCGACGACTGCCGGCGATCTGGTCCAGCAGCGGCCCGTCGATGTACATCGGATAAAAGTACATCAGGCGGATCCAGTCGATCCCGTCAACCTGATCGAGCTCGGCCAAAAGTTCGGCCAGCCGCGGGCGACCGTACAAGTCGAGCCCGTAATAGGTTGTGTCCTGAGCGACAAGAATCAGCTCCCGCACACCATCCGCCGCCAGCTCCCGTGCCTCAGCCACAACCCGCTCGATCGGCTTGCTGGCGTGCTTGCCCCGCATCTTCGGAATCGCACAGAACGTGCACAGCCGGTCACAGCCCTCGGAAATCTTCAGATAAGCGAAGTGACGTGGAGTGATCCGCAGACGACGCGTGTCGTCGAGTGCCTGCACGGGCGCTGGTCGAAATACCGTCCGCTGCTCGGTCAGGTCCCCCAACAACCGGTCGGCGACCTTCGTGATCTCCTCACGGCCGAACACTCCCACCAGATGGTCAATCTCCGGACACTCGTCCAGCAGACTTTCCTTCTGCCGTTCGGCCAGGCACCCCGACACAATCACTCCCCGGGTTCGGCCCTGCTGCTTGAGTGCCACCATCTCGCGAATCGCCGAGAATGATTCCTGCCGCGCCTGCTCGATGAACCCGCACGTGTTGACGATCACAAAGTCCGCGCCGTCCGGGTCGTGGACCAGCCGATAGCCGTCCAGCTTCAACAGCCCCAGCATCCGCTCGCTGTCGACCAGATTCTTCGGACAACCCAGGCTGACAAAGGCATAAGTCCCCTTATCGTCCCCCCGCCGGGGCGCAATCTGCACCAGATTCTCGGTCGATGCCGTCAATTCAGAACCCCCCCTTCGTCCCAGCGAGCCGATGTGCGATCTAGCGCATTGCTCTCAGCGAATCGTATCAAACAGGGGGCGGTCAGGCGAGTCCTTGTGGACCAAATGTGGGGTTAACTTGGCAGCGGTCGAGCGATTTCAGCAGATCGTCCAGGTCGACCGGTCGAGACAGTACCTCGGCGGCTCCCAGTTTCATCAGTCGATGCCGCTGCACCGACCGGACAAACGCCCCCAGGGCCACCAGCGGCACACCCGGGTAACGCTCCGTCACCCCCTGCAACAGCTCCGCCTGCAACTCATCCCCCCGCGGCAGATCGACGATCAGCACGGCCGGTCGCTCGATCAACAGCGGACTGTCCCACGGGGCCCAGATCCCCAACCACCCCCCCGCCCAGAGTCCTTGAGCCACAGCGGCCGCCAGCTCGGCGTCGGGCGAGACGACCAGCGAACAGCCCTTCAATCCCGTCGGGCACCCCTTCGATTCGCTGGCCCCGTCCGGGGCCGGTGAAGCCGGGACGGGCCAAGGCCAGTGGGAGCCCCAGTTTTCGGCTACTGCCAGCGCGGCCACTCGTGTCACTCCCTGCAACGGCCGCCCGGTCCGGTGCTCGCCGTCACACCACTGACCGGCCACCACCACTCGCGGAACGCTCGGCCACCGCTGACTCAACGCTCCCAACAACGCCTCGGTGTACTGACCGGCAAACGTCTGCGCCACCACAATCAGCTCGGGCGTCCAATTCAATTTGTCAGTCGATCCCGACAGGGGGTGGGCATTTTCCAGGGCTGATCGCAAGAACGCATCGGGCGACGCGGCGTGGATCAACCAGTACTGACGTTGCAGTTGAGCCAGCACATGGGCCAGCTCCTGGCGATGCGTCGGACCAATCCACAGGCAACTGGCCGATCGGTTGCCCGTCAGTTCCTGTCGATATCGCCTTGCAGCTCGCTCAAATCGGGACATCACTCAGCTCGTCTTTCGCAAGGGACTCTCAGGGCGTGTTCAGGAACTCCAGGACGTGCCAGCCATCAGCCGCGGCTGGTATCGAGTTGAGTTTCTGTAGTGTCGATCAGTTCCAGAATTTCCGGGGCGTCCGTGCAGGCCCGCAGTCGAGTCAGGAAATCGGGGACGGACAGGATGCGGCTGAGTCTGGCGAGGGTGCGCAGGTGGCCCCGATCATCGGTCGAGCAGATCAGGAAGAAGACATCGGTCAAAGTTCGGCTGCCGCCGAAGGGGAGCCCCTGCGAGGAGATGCCGACAGCGATCAGTGGCTCGGCCAGAATCGAAGTCAGTGGCCGCCGCGGGTGGAGCAGCGCGACGCCGTTATCCATGGCGGTCGATTGCAGGTCTTCGCGAGCGGTCACCGCCTCAGCCATGGCGTCGGCGTCCCACAGCAGTCCGGTTTGTGCGGCCAGTTCGCACATTTCGGTGATCACCGACGTGCGGCTACGCGACTGCAGCGGCAACCGGATGGCCTCGGCGTGCATCAGGTCCCGCACGACGACTGTCGAATCCGTTCTCTGCAGAGCGGTCTCGACCTGCACCAGCTCGGCGTCGTCCAGCACGCCCATGCGGGCTTCCATCCAGTGATGAATGTCGGCGCGTGAGAACCGCCACTGACCACCTACCTTGCGACCAGGTAGCTGGCCGCGAGTGACCAGCCGTTCGACTTGGCGTGGCATCAAGTGCAGGTAGGCCGCCAGGCCGTCGATGTCAAAGTCGGGTTCCGCCATCGGTGTCGCCTGTCACCGCCGATCGTACCGGACCGTTGGGCACGACTTGCCGAGCCTCGATGGCATCGACGGAAATCGCTTACGCCTTCCGGCTCAACAGACCGTAATCTTCCAGAGTCTTGCGCAGTTTGCCGAGCCCGGCGTCGTCGAGTCGCGTCATCGGCAGCCGCAGCTCGCCCGTGTCACGCCCCAGCAGCTCCATGGCCGCCTTGATCGGAATCGGATTGGTTGCCAGCGACAACAGGTCGCGGCACAACGCAAACAGTTTGTGGTGAGCCTGACAGGCAGCTTGCAGTTCGCCCTGGGTGTACAGATTCAGCATCTGCAGCATATCGCTCGGGACGATATTGCCGACCACCGAAATCACTCCCTCCCCGCCAATGCTCATCAATGGCAGCGTCAGGCTGTCGTCGCCGCTGAGGACCGTCAGGTTGGATGAACCGAGGATCTGCGAGGCCTGGTCAAGCGAGCCGGTGGCTTCTTTGACCATCGTGATGTTGGGGAGTTCGCCCAGCCGAATGATCGTCTCGGGTTCGATATTCTTCCCCGTGCGCCCCGGGATGTTGTAGACGCACAACGGAATGTCGACGGCCTCCGAGATCGCTCGGTAATGTTGATAAAAGCCTTCTTGAGTCGGTTTGTTGTAGTAGGGAGCGACCAGCAGTGCGGCGTTGGCCCCTTCACGAGCGGCCCATTTGGTCAGCCGCAAGGCTTCGGCCGTGCTGTTGGAGCCCGTTCCGGCCATCACCTTCACACGGCCGCGAGCCGCCTGCACGACTTCGGAAATCACCCGTTCGTGCTCTTCGTGGGTCAGCGTCGGCGATTCGCCCGTCGTCCCCACCGGACACAGGCACTGCGTCCCCGCCGCAATCTGGAACTCCACCTGTTCACGCAGCCGCCGCAGATCGAGCTGATCGTCGCGAAACGGTGTGACCAGCGCCACGGCCAGTCCGGCAAAATCCGATCCCTTCCTGCTCATCCCCATCCCTCTTCCGCATGACTCGTCCGACTTGATCCCAGTACCTGCTCAGACCGCGACCATCATACGTAGCGGCCGCCAGCTTGGCCAGGGACCGCCCCTCAGCCGATCGCCTGCTTCATCTCACGCACCGCCCTCTCCAGCCCGACAAAGACACTCCGAGCGACGATGCTGTGCCCGATATTCAGTTCGTCCATGTCGGCAATCTGAGCCACCGGGCGGACATTCTGGTAGTTCAGGCCGTGGCCGGCGTTGAGCGTCATGCCGAGCTTCCGGATCTGATGGCCGCCGGCCTGGAGCTTGGCCAGTTCGGCACCCTGCTCGGGGCCACGAGCCAGGGCGTATTGGCCCGTGTGCAGCTCGACCGCCGAGGCCCCCAGCTGAGCTGCCAGATCCAACTGCTCAGGGTCGGGGTCCAGAAACAGGCTGACAACGATCCCCGCTTCCTGCAGCCGGCCGATCACCTCCCGCAACCGTTCGGGCTGGTGCCGCAGGTCGAGGCCCCCTTCGGTCGTCACTTCCTCCCGCCGCTCCGGTACGAGCGTCGCCTGGTCGGGACGCACCCGACAGGCCAGCGCCACCACGTCTTCGGCACAAGCCAGCTCCAGATTCAGCTTGATCCGGACCGTCTCGCGCAGCACCGTCAGGTCGCGGTCCTGGATATGCCGCCGATCCTCACGGAGATGGATCGTGATGCAGTCCGCGCCACCCAGCTCGGCCAACGCCGCCGCCCATACCGGGTCGGGCTCGTAAGTACGCCGAGCCTGACGCAGCGTCGCCACATGGTCAATATTCACTCCCAGCGTCGCCATAACACAACTCTCCCGCCTCATTCCCCGTAGGCTCAGCCTGATGGAATTCTCGCTTGCTTCTCGCTTGCCCCGCTGCCAAACGTACCCGATTCGCCGCCCCGAAATCGGCGACCAGGTTCGGCGCCATGGTTGATGAGCCCAGCAGCTTCGCTGTCGGCTCGGCCGTCCTGCTCAAGAGGCCGGCTTGTAAGCGTTTCGCCGAGGGGCTGTCGAGCGGATGACGTCCTGAGTGACCGAGTAGCCTGATTCGTCGATCGAGGCTCCGGCCGGGCTGGCCGCCGTCATCAGGATATCGAGCTCGTCGCCACCCGGGCTGGCCTGCAGGTCCCGAGCAAACTCAGCCGCAGCATCTTCATTGGGGAGGATGCCGAACAGGGTCGGCCCCCAGCTGCTCTGCCCCACGCCGCGCACTCCCAGCTTGCGGGCTCGTTCCACCCACGATGCGAGTGTCGGATTGGCAAACGGACCGCCTTGGTAGGCGGCGAAGCACATGCCGGCCTGGCGACCGTAGCGATATACGCTTTCGCCAAATGCATCCAAGTCGCCCCGCTGCGCGGCCGGCAGAATGCCTTCCACCAGTTCGCGCCACAGCCGATCCCGAACCCGCTCGTCAACCGGCGGCAGTCGCTCGAAGGCCTGCTGTTCCGATCGGCCAGCCAAGCCAGTCAGCTGAGTTGGACGAAACAGCACGAATCGCCATTCCGACGGTAACTGGAATTGGGCCACCAGTTGGCCCAGAGTTTCATCGGCCAGCTTGCCGTTTTCGGCAATCAGTCCACCATGCCGGAATCCGTAGGTACCGACCGACGATCGCAGGCCGCGAGCCACGCGACGCGCCATCACGTCGAGCGTGTCGTCAGGGACACCGGCCAGTCGATTGAGTCCCGCCGCTACGGCCAGGCCCAGCTGAGTCCCCACGCCCAGGCCCACGTGTTCGTCCGGAACCGTCAGCACGCGAATGTGGACCCGAGGTAGCCGCGGCAGTTCCCACGATTCGGCCCAGCGCCGCGTAAACGCCCGCACCCGCTCGGCCAGCGGCCCTGTCGCTCGGAATGAACTCGATTCGACCAGCCGCAGGCTCAATCGCGGAGCTTCCAGCATGACGCCGACGCCGCCGTACTGTCGCTGCTGAGCATGGCCAAACGACAGGAACCCGAAATGAAGCCGGCTCGGCGCGCTGATCTCAACTACTCGCTGTGCCATCACTCGCGTCGTGGGGGGTGCTTGGGAAAGGGAATACGGCTCGTTCGCCGAGGCTTCCAATCATAACGGTTTTTCCGACTGAGGCGACCCCGAAATCTACGGGGAAAATGAGCTCTGTCGACGCAAGTGCGCCCGGTCAGGCGCCGCCGTTTCGGGCCGAGATCCAGGCGTGCAATCGGTCGAATGCCAGCAGTTCGGCCGGCCCCCCCGTTTTGTTGACGACCGTCCGGCAGTGATCGAGCTGCCGGGCGATTTCCTCCGGCGAATGCCAGGCAAGTCGGGTGGCCAGGATAGCCGTCTCGATCAGCGCGTGCCGGGCCCGGTTGAATCCCCAGAAATCCCGCTCGCGACCACTCGCCACTACTCGACCTTCGGCCACCGGCCGCGGCCCCGATTCGTCCCAGCTGACCAGTTCCAGGGCATACCAGCGGACGCAGTCGACCAGATGGGGGACATCCCACGCTGACGGTGACCCTTCGGGTGACTCAAGGATCGCCACCGGCACGCAGGGGGGCCAGTCGTCCAGCTGGTCAATGGCGGCCAGGGCCATCGTGGCCGCGTCGTCGGTCACATGGAACACACACCGGCGCCGGGCCTTCAGGTTCTCGTAGGTCTTCGAACCGGGAAACGGCCGCAGGATGAGCGACTCGAAGTCGCCCTCCACGATCGGGCCCAGCGGCGCTAGATTCAGTCGACCCTCGAGATCGACGGTGGTGCACAGTCCCTCGACAATCATCTTCGCACCAGTTCTCGGTCGAACGAAGGAACGTCTGGCACCTGCAGGCCGATGTCGGTCAGCCAGTTGGCCAGGAGCTGAAACCCGCATTCGGTCAAAATCGACTCCGGATGAAATTGCCAGCCGACCAGCGGCCACTCGCGATGACGGATCGCCATCACCGTGTCGTCGGCCGTCCACGCGGTCCGCTCCAGGCAGTCGGGCAACCGCTGAGGATCGACGACCAGCGAATGGTACCGTCCCGCGCAAAACGGATTCGGCACACCGCGAAACTCCCGCTGGCCATCGTGAAAAACATCGCTCCCCCGGCCGTGAGTCGGATGGTCCGACCGCACGATCGATCCGCCCAAGGCCTCGCCCAATACCTGATGCCCCAGGCAAACGCCCAGCATCGGGTAATTCGACTGCCAGCGTCGGACGATTTCCAAACAGCAGCCCGCTTCATGCGGTGTGCACGGTCCGGGGGAGAGCACAATGGCCTGTGGCGACCAGCTGGGGACATCGTCCACGGTCAACGCATCGTTCCGTACGACGGCGACTTGCTGGCCGAGCAACACCAGATAGCGAGCCAGGTTGTGGACGAAGCTGTCGTAGTTATCGATGACCAGGATCACCGGAGCTCCCTCGGGCGAGATATCAGCGGCTCGAGACGATTGGCCAGCACGGGGCGGAGCAGTCCGATCGCTTTGTGCCAGGTCTCTTCGTATTCGCGTAAGGGATCGGAATCAGCGACAATCCCGCCGCCGACCGGCATCGTCCACCAGCCGCCGGCCACAGTGATCGTCCGAATCAGAATGTTCAGATCGATCGTGCCGCTGAACGACCAGTATCCCAGACTGCCACAATAGGCTCCCCGCGCTGTCGGCTCCAGTTGACTGATGATCTCCATCGCGCGGATCTTTGGCGCGCCGGTCACCGACCCGCCGGGAAACGTGGCCGCCAGCAGTTGTTCCGCAGGCAGCTCTTCAGGCAGCTCACCGTGAATGGCCGACACCAGATGCTGGACGAACGCGTAATGCTCCAGCTCACACAGCTGAGTAACCCGGATCGACTCGGGTCGGCAGACGCGCGCCAAGTCGTTCCGCATCAGGTCGACGATCATCACGTTTTCGGCTCGATCCTTGGCGCTGGTCTGCAGATCAAAAGCCGCGAACAGATCGGCTTCGGGCCAGTCACGTCGCGGTCGAGTCCCCTTGATCGGCCGAGCCTCGACGCGGCAACCAACCACTTGCAGGAACCGTTCCGGCGATGCGCTCAGTACCTGCTGATCGCCGAGATCCAGATAAGCGGCAAACGGCGCGGGGTTGGCTGATCGCAGCCGGCCGTACAGGGTCACCGGATCGCAGGTGGCCGGATAGTTCAATGTCTGAGCCAGATTGACCTGGAAGACATCCCCGGCGCGGACATATTCAACGGCCGTCCCCACCGCCTCGAGGTAAGCTTCCTTGCAGAAGTTGCTGGTCAGCTCTTCTGGCCCCCAGGTCGGGAACTGCGGCGTCTGGAGACTGGCCGGAGTCGGGAGGGAATCTGCCGGCCAGCGAGCCGAAACGATGGGCTCGGAATACTGACCACTGAGCGCCGCCTGGAGATGACCCAGAAACTCGGCTTCGCGTTCAGCCGCTCGCCGGCGCCGCCCGGGGCCGTCCAGTTCGGGGAGACCTTGCGAAATGATCCACGCTTGGCCCATCCGGTGGTCGAAGGCAAACACGACGTCGTACAGGCCCCAGCAGATCCCCGGGAGCTGCCATTGGTCATAACGGGGTGGAGCGATGCGATCGAACGTCTGATTCAGATCGTAGCTGAACCACATCACGGCCCCGCCCTGAAACGGAGGGAGCTGTTCTGGGCTCACGAGCGGAGCGTGTGCGCTGTAGAGCCGCACCGCTTCGCCAAGCACGCTCATCGAACGCTCGGCTTCGCGGGGCAAGCTGACCCACTGAAACGGATCCGCCGCGACGAACGAGTATCGGCTTAGATGGGCCGGTCCGGCGCCGCTGTCGAGAAAGGCGGCGTGCGGCAAATGGCTAACGGCCCGAAACACCCGCTCGGCCGTCCAGTCGGACTCCAATGGACGCACGCGAGTTCCGGCGGGAGCGACGGTGGTCGTCGAGCCTGGATCGTGCACAAATCGCTCCCCACTGTTGGTTCGGAGCCCGGCGGACAACGTGTTTCGGGCTAACCGTCGGACTGCGGGCCCAGTCGCCGCCGCTGGTCGTGCGACTCTTCCGGCTCGGTCAACAGCCCCCAGTCCAACGCCTCATCCTGACGATATTGCTTGCCCAGCGTCAAGGCGGTCTTGGCCTTGGCCAGTTCGTAACCCAGGTAGAACGCGTGGCTGATGTCGAGGTTCCGGGGGGCGGTGGCCATCAGCTGTCGGAACAATTCGTACGGGTCGGCTCCTGCCAGCTCCAACCCGGCGGCCACCACATGGATCGCTCCATCCGCCACAAACAGGCGGTAGTTGGCGTCCTTCAGCTGAACCGCCAGCTCGTGAATCGCCTGCCTGTTCAGCGACCGGCCCGGGACGTCCCGCAACATGATCAGCCGGGAGTCGACATGTTTGGGAATCGTTTGCTGCGCAAGAGCGTAATGGCTCAACCGACGAGCGACGTCGAGTTCGCGGACCGACGTGCGAGCCCAGCTGATGACTTGCGTTGTCAGCAGACTGTGAATCTGCAGCTCCTGGCAAAAGGCGGTAAGCAACACGTTGATCCCCGCCGAGTCGCAGTCGGTCAATTCGGTCAGATTGCCTACGCCCATCATCATCGGGAGTTCGGGATACTGACGCCGGACCTCAGCGAAACGAATCAGGCTCTGCGCAAAGCCACATCCGATCGGTTCAAGGATCGGGTCGATCCGGACTCGCCGATGATGTCGCTGCAGCAACTCGATCGTCGCGTCCAGCTCGGACAAAGTTGCCGGTTCGTCGGGGATCACCACCAGTTCGGCGTCCCAGCCGATCGCCCGGTCGCGATTGGTGGAATTGACCGACAAGACCAGTTCCGCACCAGCGGCAATGGCCTGTTCGATTTCAGTCGGGTCGAAGCTGTCGATCGAAACGCGATGTCCGGCCGCTCGCAGCTCGCGCACAGCTCGGCCGACGTCGGTCCAGGTCTGGCCCGGATTGCAGCCCAGGTCAATCACGTCCGCACCATCGCGACGGAGTTGATCGGCGACGGCGAGGAGTTCGGTCAGCGGCAGGTCGGGGGCGTGATTGATTTCAGCGATCAGCTCGATGTTGTACGCACCGTAGTCGGCTCGCTTGGCGGCGGGTCGGCCGAGATACTGCGGGAGATCGAAGACGTCTCGGGGACCGAGCTTCACCGGGAGCCCCGTTTGATGTTCGAGTGGCGCGAGATCTCCGCGGCAGTAGCCCGGGAGGAGTATTTCCGTCGCCTCGGGTGGGACTTGCAGCCGTCGAGCGATCCAGTCGGTCGTCATCAGGGCGGCGACTGTGATGGGGAGCGTGACAATGGTATGGCCGAACTGCAGCTGATCGGCCAGCTCCCCCACGACTCGCTGCACCGCCGAGCTCGCCAGACGCCCGGTCACAAAGACGATATGTCGGTCGGCAATCATCAGGCCCCTCAAGGCGATCCTCGCGTCGCGCGCCAACCGACCTCAGTCCTCTAGTCTCGACACGCACTCATTTCGTCACGCAGCTTTGGCAGCCACCATTATACGTAAAACCTCACCCCAATTGTGGTGCGGGCGTCCCGCCTGCCTCTGCGGCCTCAGCGGCCTCCGCGGCCTCAGCGTTGAAAACTCCCGTGTCTCTCGCGCCTCCGCGTTAAAAATCCGAATAAGAAGGGCGGCGTGGCGTGGCGTTCTAGCTCACCCAGACCGGGGCTCCGGCGTTGTGGTGCGGGCGTCCCGCCTGCCTCTGCGGCCTCTGCGGTGAAAACTCCCGTGTCTCTCGCGCCCTCCGCGTTAAAAATCTTCCGAGCAAAAACGAACCGCGAGCGATGCGGCTCTAGCTCACCCAGACCGGGGCTCCGCCCTTCCGAGCTGGCCGGCGGCCTAAGCGATTGGAGATCTTTTCACGCCGAGCCGGCGAAGCCGCCGTTGATGGGGAGGATCTGGCCGGTGATGAAGCTGGCTGAATCGGAGACGACGAACGCAGCCACCTGAGCAACGTCTTCGGGAGTCCCCCAGCGCTGCACCAACGATTCGCGGATCGCCCGCTCCTGCCAGTACTCACTGGCGTGTTCGCCCCACTGAGTCCGAATCCAGCCAGGTGCCAGGCAGTTGACGCGAATGTCTGGGGCCAGCGATCGGGCGAGCGCCAGCGTGAAGGCCATCACGGCCCCTTTGATGGTGCCGAACAGCTGTCCCGCTTCGCCGGCCATGCCCCAGTAAGCTTGATCCCAACCGATATTCAGCAGCGCGCCACCCGGTCGCCGCAGTCGCTCGCCCGCCATCCGGCTCAACTCAATCGTCCCCACGACGTCGGTCCGCCACAGCACGTCAAGTTTTTGCTCAAAAGTCGCGTGGCGGTGTGCGCCGGTCAACACGTCGGCCCCGGCATTGTTGATCCAGATGGCAGTGTCACTCCGCCATGACCACGCTTGGTCGACCAGTTCGCGGCGGTCGGCGTCGAGCGCGATATCGGCCAGCACCACTGTCGCTTGTCGACCCAGCCGCCGAACCTGCTCGGCCGTCTCTTCCGCGCCAGCCTGATTTTGGCGGCAGTGGACCAGCACATCGGCGCCGCGCCGAGCCAGCTCTAAGGCGATCGCTCGCCCAATGCCGCTCGACGCCCCCGTCACCACCGCCGCTCGGCCTGCCAGCGGCTGATCCCATGGTGAGTTCGGGTTGTCGGTTCCAAGCCCATTCATACCGTACATCTCCTGCTGCGATCTGCCCCGATTTGCCCGCCACTCGTGACGCCCCGTCATCGGATCGACTACAATTCCCAGATCCTGCGCGCCGCCGCGCTTATTATGCCACAACCCCGGCTGATGACGAAGGAACCCTAAGACCGCATGGAATCGGAGCTACCTGATCAGCCGGAATTCAGCCCGCAGGAATTGCGCCTGGCTGTCGTGAACTCGGCCCTGGCGTTTCGCGGCTACAACGTGACGAACCTCGGTCGCACCGCCGAACTGATGGCTCACCCCGCCTACGGACCGATCATGCGACCCAAGCTGATCGAGGCCAGCGCGATCTGCTCGGAAGCCATCGGTCGAAACGTTGACTTGGTATCACGGGTCGAGCTACAGCGCGAGACGGCGCTGGCCGATTATGCCGAAGCCATCTCGCTGATCGTCGCCGTCGAGCAAGCTCAGCTGGCGATGCTCGAACATTGCCACAGCATCGACGCTCATGACGCGCGGTTGAGCTTCGGTTTCAGCCTCGGTGAAATCGCCGCCTTGGTCTACGGCCGAGTCGCGACCATGGCCGACGCGCTCCGAATCCCGCTGGCTATGTCCGACGACTGCGTCAGCCTGGCCGCCGACGTGACTCTGGGGATCCTGTTCTCGCGTGGCGAATCGGTCTCGTACGATCGCGTCTGGCAGCTCTGCCAGGAGATCAACCAGCAGGGCCAGGGAGTGATCGGCATCTCCGCTCAGCTGGCTCCCAACTCGCTGCTGGTGATGGGGACTTCCGATACCGTCGACCAACTGAAGAGTCGAGTGAAATCCGAGTTCCCTCGTGGCGTGCAACTGCGCAAGAACGAGCATCCTTGGCCACCGTTGCATACGCCCATTATGTGGAACCGCAACATCCCGAACCGGTCAGCCGTGATGCTGCATCAGCTCCCCGGCGGATTCAATATCCCCAAGCCGCCGATCTTTTCACTGGCTACGGCCAGCTTCGGTTACGACGGAGTGCGCAACCGATTGGTGCTGGCCGAATGGGTCGATCGATCTCAGCGGCTCTGGGATGCCGTCTACGAGACGATGGCCATGGGGATCGATCTGGTGCTGCACGTCGGACCGGCTCCGAATATCGTGCCGGCTACATTCAGCCGTCTGGCGGCCAACGTCGAACAGCAGACGCGACAGAATCCCGGCATGCGAGCCCTGTCGGTCGCCGTCCGCCGCACGTGGCTGAATCGAGTCTTGCCGAAACGAACCGCGCTGCTCAGGGCTCCCTACGTAAAACAGCTGATCCTCGAAGATTGGCTCCTCTCTCATCCGCCCGTCTGACGCCATTTACCGAGCTTCATCTTGTTGTGGTGCAGCCATCTCTGCCTGCCTGGGTATTATTGTGGTGCAGGCGTCTCGCCTGCCTCTGCCTCTCTGCCTCTCTGCCTCTGCCTCCGCGCCCTCTGCGTTGAAAACTCCCGTGTCTCCGCGCCCTCCGCGTTAAATAACTCCTACGAAACAATCGAACCGCAATCGATGCCACTGTAGCTCACCCAGACCGGCGCACCGGCCGTGTGAACCGACTCGGCGGGCAGAGCGATCATCGCGCTCGAGCCCGAACAGGTGGAAGCGAGCGTTCAAGGGTTTCGTCAGGGCGCGGTCTGTCCGGCCTGATCGCGTCGTTCTTCCATCATTCGGCGGAGTTCGACCACGCGCTGCAGATCGACACCCGGTGGCTGATGAGTGAGCATCCAATCGAGATCGCTCAGCGCGTCATCCACTCGACCTCGTTCGAATCGCAAGATGGCTCGGACGCCCCGTTCCGGACCGAGTTTCGGGTCGATCGCCAACATGGCTTCCAAATAACGCAGCATGCCGGCGCGGTCTCGGTCCCGTTCGGCGAGATTCAGCAGATTGCGCAACATGCGGTGGAGTATCTCTGGCGGCTCAGCCGCTCGCAGCTCGTCGTCCTGCAGTCGCTGGCCGGTGATCTCGAAAACTTTCGCGTCGGCGTGGTCACGCGTCCAGGCACGACCTTGGTCAAACGGATCGACCAGCACCAGCGAGGAAGCAGGCCAGTCGTCGAGTGCCTCTGGCCCCAGGTCCCTTGGCGGCGGTGGCGGGGCTGGCTGAGGGAGTAGTCCGGCACAGAAATGACCCGGGAGCGGCACTCCCACCATGTTCAAGCCAAGTTGGCGGGCCAACTCGACGTACAGGACCGACAGCGTGATCGGAATCCCCTCGCGGTCATCCAGGACGCGATCCATGTAGCTGTTAGCCCGGTGGTAGTAATCAGCTCGGCTGCCGTGAAATCCCAGCTCTTCGAACAGAATCCGGTTCAAGCTGGCCAGACGCTCCGATTCGCCGCTCGACAAGTCAACCTGTTCACGCAGTTGGTCGGCTAGCCGTTCAAACTCATCCAGATACTCGTCCACTTCGACATCCGGATTGTCTAGACGCGAAATCAACAGGGCTCCGCGCACCACATCAATCGGTCGATCGCCCTGGCCGGCCAGTTGCGACAATTCGCGACAGACGGCCGCCACGTGCATGTCTTCGGCCAGTCGATCGAACCGGCGGGCCTGCGCGCGAAACGTTTCGGCTCGTTCCAACAGCTCGGTGCGCGACACCAGTTCGCCCTGACCGTGGATCAGGTCATCCCATTTCGGCAGCGGTCCGGTTGCCAGAGCTGTCACTGGATCGCTTCGCGGCGAGATGCCAGGTAGGCTTGTCGGGTCAGTTCCAGTCCGGGAAGATTCTGTCGCTTTGGCCGCGGCATGATCCGTCCACTCAAACTGGCGGAATTCGGCCGACGTCTGGCGGAATTTGGTCAAGCCGGCGCGGCCTCCAGTCCAACGAACGTCGTTCGTCTCGATAGCCAATTGATCATTGATATAACACGAGATCTTCTGCGGCGAGATCAGCACTTTCAGATGATTCCATTCTCCCGGTCGATATGCTGAATGGGGCTGATTGTGAAGCACCTCCCAAGTGAAGACGGTCGAGCCCTGGAAGCAGGTAAGCCGCAAGCTGCCACCCGACGGGTAGAATCCGTAGTGCCGATCGCCGTCCTCGGCCAGAAAGACCAAGCCCGCGGCTCCGTCCTCCTGATCCAGGCGGACCCAGACGCTGACTTCGCTTGGTGAGCCTGGCGCAGGCTCTCGCGTCAGGCAGAACGTTCGGCCTCCGTCGCCGGTTCCCGGTTCGCTCACCCGAATGCGACCACTGCGCCGATGCCAATTCGCGCCGTAATGAACGTCCCAGCGAGTTGGATCGAGCCCGGCGATGCGGCGCCACGTTTCGATCGGGATCGGATTCGGGCGATCGAGCAGTTTCTGGAGATCTCGCACATCGCCGGCGAAACCGAGATTGTCGGTCACCGCCGACTTGAGCGTCACGACTCCCTGCACGCGACCGTGCTGGTCGAGTACCGGTGAGCCGCTGTTGCCCGGCTCGATCGGCATCGCCAGCTGCAACATCGAACGCCCCTCGACTTCCCGTCGTTCGGATAACACTCCCTGGACCACACTGTGCTGCAGCCCTTGAGGATGGCCGATCACGACGACCGGTTCGCCGGCTTGAATGGGCGCATCGGTGCCGAGCTGCAAGGCGGGGAGTGGATCGGTCGGGGTGACTTCCAGCACGGCCAGATCGAGTCCGCGGTCCATGGCGTGAATCTTCACCACCGGCACGGCCCGCCCATCTGCCAGAAACACCTGAAAGTCGCGACCCTCGCCGATCACGTGCAGATTGGTGGCGATCAGGCCCCGCGGATCGACCACAAAGCCGGTCCCCAGTCCCCCTTCACGACCATCCCGATCTCGGCCGCGAATGACGACCACCGACGCTTTGTGGTGGGTGTAGAGTTCCCGAGCCTGCTGGTCGTCGGAGGGATCGGCCTGAGCGGCCGCTGGCTCGGCCGCGCGGACAGTCACCACTTCGGCCATCCACGACCAGCCGACAATCGCGGCCACGAAAGCTGTCACGATGGGGCCCACCCGGATCGCTCGCCAGCAACGTGTTATTCGATGCCGGCGGTTGCCGAGGTGGGCCATGCGGACGGTCCCTTGCGTAGTGCGATGGGCAGGCCGAGCTCTTGCCGAAGCCGAGCTGAGGGGGGACGGCCTACTTGGCCCCCTCCACACTCAGTTCCACCAGCTGATCGCTCTCCGCCATCTTGCGGATATCCTCGGTGATCTTCATCGAGCAGTATTTCGGGCCGCACATGCTGCAGAAATGGGCGCTCTTGAAGGTGTCCTGAGGCAAGGTTTCATCGTGGTAAGCGCGAGCCGTTTCGGGGTCGAGCGACAGGCGGAACTGTTCTTCCCAATTGAAGGCGAAACGAGCACGGCTGAGCGCATCGTCGCGCTGCTGTACGCCCGGCCGACGACGAGCGACATCGGCGGCATGAGCGGCGATCTTGTAGGCGATCACGCCCTGCTTGACGTCTTCCCGATTCGGCAGGCCGAGATGTTCCTTGGGGGTCACGTAACACAGCATGGCGGCGCCATTCCAACCGGCGATCGCACCGCCAATGCAGCTGGTGATGTGGTCGTATCCCGGAGCGATGTCGGTGACCAGCGGCCCCAGCACATAAAACGGCGCTCCGTGACAGATCTCAATCTGCCGGTGCACGTTCATCGCGATCTGGTCCATCGGGATGTGCCCGGGACCTTCGACCATCACCTGCGTCCCACGTTCCCAGCCCCGTTGGACAAGCTGTCCCAGGACATCGAGTTCGGCGAACTGAGCGTCATCGCTGGCGTCGGCGATCGAACCGGGCCGCAAGCCGTCCCCGAGGCTCCACGTCACGTCGTACTGACGCATGATATCGCACAGGTCGTCGAAGTGTGTGTAGAGCGGATTCTGTTTGCGATGAGCCATCATCCATTTGGCGACGAGCGAGCCGCCGCGACTGACGATCCCCGTCACGCGGTTCATCGCCAGATGGAGGTGCTCAAGCAGCACACCGCAGTGGACCGTCATGTAGTCGACCCCCTGCTTGGCCTGGTGCTCGACCATGTCCAGGAAGTGCTGCGGCTGCATGTCTTCGATGTTGCCACCGAGTTCTTCCAGCATCTGGTAGATCGGGACCGTGCCGATCGGTACCGGCGAAGCTTCGATGATCGCCTTGCGGATGCGATCGATATCCTTGCCCGTCGAAAGGTCCATCACCGTGTCCGCGCCAAAATGGACGGCTGTGTGGAGCTTGTCGAGTTCGAGGTCGAGATTGCCGGTGACGGCCGAGTTGCCGATGTTGGCGTTGATCTTGCAGCGAGCGGCGATACCGATCGCCATCGGCTCGAGCCGTCCGGCCAAGTGAACGTGATTGGCCGGAATCACCATCCGGCCAGCCGCCACTTCGCTCCGCACCGTCTCGGCTGACAACTGCTCACGCTGGGCCACAAACTCCATTTCAGGCGTAATATGTCCCGCCCGAGCCTGCAGAATCTGAGTCGACATGTCCGTTCCTTGCTGAGTGTACTGCCGCCGCTGAACTTCAGTCGCCGCCCGTCGAGGTTGACCGCCACACCGGGCTCGCCGCCGCGAAATTCTCCGAGCTGCCGGCCGTCGGTCGCTCTGCGGCTGTTGCCGCTGCGTCAGCGGTGCACCCGCCGGTCTGACGGCCGGATTTTCGGGGCGAAAACGACCGCTTCATCGTAGCAGTGGAGGGGGGAATGTCAATTGACCGCGGCCACGCCCGCCGTCCACTCACAGCGTCTTCAAGTACTCCAGCAGGTCGTCGCGCTGGTCCTCCGTCAGGCTGGCTGGAAAGTCGTGGCCGGCATGGCTTTTGCCGAATTTTGTCGTGTCAAAATATTCACGCACCTCCCACCCGCCACTCACCCCGGCCGGGACCTCCGCGAGCTCCTCGACGGCTAACCCCACCCGCTGGTAGTCGTACTCCTCCTGCCCCGTCCCGCGGCGCCGCCAGACCTCAGGTCGCCGATCGGGGCGCAGCAGGTGCCAAAGTGTGGGGACTGAGCCGTTGTGGAGGTAGGGGGCCGAAGCCCACACGCCGTCCAGCGGAGGGGCAACGTAGCCGTCAGGCGCTAACTCGACTCGATGCTGGCCGTAATACGCAAACCAACTTTCCGCATACGAGCGTCGGTCGGCAGCACGCAACGCATCGAACCGGACTCGGTCGGTCCCGATCTCGGCCAGCGGAATCCGCCGCTCAGGATAGGTGCCGTTCGGACCATAGGTGCCATGACATTCGGCGCATCGGCTCTCAAACACCTGTCGGCCCCGTTCGGCCGTGACGTGATCGATCGCCGCGGGGTACTTCGGGGGGCGGATCGATTCCAAGAAGGCGTAGACATGCCGAAAATCGGCCTCCCATTCGCGGAACTTCTCCGGCCCGTTCTCCCGCACCATCATGAATTGCATCAGCCCTCGCACTCCCTTCGGAGCGAACCCGTCGATGTAAAGATTCTGCTTGCGGTGAAAATGCCACCACGGTGGGGCGTCCATATCGTGATGCGTCATTACCGGCGAGCGACGGTGCAGATAGACATTCAGTTCGGCGTCGCGAAAGGCCATCAGGGCGACGCCGAACATTACCGCGTTCGTCGTGCCGCGGTTCTTGCCAAGCGGAATGAAGACCGAGCCCAGATCCATTCGGCCCGGTTGTTTGCCCAGCCGAAACTTCAGCCGACGCGTCTCTTCCGTCAGCAGCTCCAGGGCGTAGTTCGTATTCGGCCGACCGGGCAAGGACTGGCCAGCGACTGCGCCGCCGTGACAAGCCAGGCAGTTCATGGTCCAGCGGCCCTCCGCATCCACCACATATTGCAGCGGCTTATCCGGATCGTCGGGACGCGGCGTCAAACCGTAACGATCCCAGATCATCTGCCGACGCCGATCTGAGTCCGCCTCCGCCGCCTGCTGACGCCAAGGCTCAGGCCAGACCTCCCACACGCGATCGATCGTCTCCTGGTCGAAATCGGGAGGGAGGTAGGCCTTCTGAGTCAACAGTCGATATCCCTCGGCGGGGTCACCGTCGACCGACGCGCCGGGGGCCGGTTCGGGCGGTACCAACTGTTCGTCGAGCGGACCGCCCGCCGAACTTTCCACACTCAACATCCACCCCACGGCAACAAGGACTAGCCCAAGCGTCCACAGATGGCCCAGGCCAGGCGGCGCACGTCGCTCGAGTGCTGCTTCCGCCGAACGGCTGTTGGCGAGCGGATCGTTCATCGGTGACTCCTGGTATTCGGCCCCTGGTCGGGCGCTGGGCCAACTGATCGGGTGCTGGGCCAACTGATCGGGGGCAGTTGCGCGGAGCCAGCTTGTTTGGGCTCGTCGCACCAAGGAATAATAGAGGCCCCGCAGGCGGATCGGGCAAGATTGTCCATCGCGGGGGCTCGGCGGCTTAGTTTTGGTGGAGACGGGAACATGGTGTTGGCTAAAGCATGGTATGGCGCGGCGCTTCTCTGGCTAGTTGCAGCCGGGCCGTGGGTGCGGGAAACGGCGGCGGTGGAGCTGGTGAAGTTTCCGGAGGCCCAGCCGCAACGGGAGCTTCGCAGCGGCATGCCCCCGGCCGAGGCGGCCAGCTACATGTCGGTCCCCGAAGGTTTTCGGATCCAGCTGGTGGCCGGTGAGCCACTGGTGCATCAGCCCGTGGCGATGGCGATCGACGCCCGCGGACGGATCTGGATCGCCGAGGCCTACACGTATCCCAACCGAGCACCCGAGGGCGAAGGTCGCGACAAGATCGTGATCCTGGAGGATACCGACGGCGACGGCGAGTTTGAAACACGGCGAGTCTTTGCCGAGGGGTTGAACCTGATCAGTGGTCTGGAAGTTGGCTTCGGCGGCGTCTGGGTCGGCGCCGCTCCCTACTTCATGTTCATCCCCGATGCCGACGGCGACGATCAACCCGACTCCGCGCCGCAGATTCTGCTCGACGGGTTCGGCTACCACGATACGCACGAGACGCTGAACGCCTTCATCTGGGGTCCTGATGGTTGGCTCTACGGTTGCCACGGCGTCTTCACGCATTCGCTGGTCGGCAAACCGGGCACTCCCGATGCCGATCGCACACCGCTCAACGCCGGCGTCTGGCGGTACCATCCGGTGCGACACGAGTTTGAAGTCTTCGCCTGGGGGACGAGCAACCCGTGGGGCGTCGACTTCAACGACCAGGGCCACGCGTTCATCACGGCCTGTGTGATTCCTCACCTGTGGCACGTCATTCAGGGCGGTCGGTATCAACGTCAGGGGGGGCAGCATTTTGATCCGTATGTTTTCCAGGACCTCGCCACCATCGCTCGCCACCGACACTACTCGGGCGACATCGCTGACCATGCGTGGTGGGGCAAGGAGCCAGTGACGCCGGCCGATACGCTGGCCGCCGGCGGCGGTCATGCTCATTGTGGGGCCATGATTTACCTCGGAGACAACTGGCCCTCTGAATACCGCAATGACATCTACATGCATAACATTCACGGCAACCGGATGAATCACGATCGGCTGATTCGGGCCGGTTCGGGTTATGCCGGCGACCGGGCCCCCGACGTCATGCTCGCCAATGACCGCTGGTTCCGTGGAATCGGACTCAAATACGGCCCGGACGGCTCGGTCTATTTCTTCGACTGGTACGATCCGAACGCCTGTCATCGCACGAACCCCGAAATTTGGGACCGCACCAACGGCCGGGTCTACAACCTGTCGTACGGGGATGTGAAACGAGTCCGCGTCAATCTCGACCAGATGTCCGATGAAGAACTGGCCTCGCTGCAAACTCACACTAACGATTGGTATGTTCGCACAAGCCGGCGGATTCTTGAGCACCGTCATGCCACGGGCAAGTTGAATCGCCCCTCCGTCCAGAAGTTGCTGCAGAGCCAGCTAAGCGGTGGCGGCACTGTCCCGCAACGACTGCGTGCCCTCTGGGCGCTGCACGCCATCGGCGGAGCGTCGGATGAGGTGCTGGGCAAGCTGCTGAGCGACAGCGACGAGAATCTGCGTTCGTGGGCGATTCAGCTGCAGCTGGAAGATCGCCAGATTTCCGAGCCGGCTTTGCGACAGCTGGTTGAGCTGGCCAAGTCCGATCCGTCACCGGTCGTGCGATTGTACTTGAGTTCCGCTCTGCAGCGAATTCCGGTCGCCGATCGGTGGGATTTGGCAGCGGCGCTGCTGCGGCACGCCGAGGATGCCGAGGATCAGAACCTGCCGCTGATGATCTGGTACGGCGTCGAGCCGTTGGTCGGAGCTGACGTCAACCGGGCGCTGGCTTTAGGCGCCGCGTCGAAGCTCGATGCGGTGGGACGATTCATTGTCCGGCGTGCGGCGGCGGAACCGGCGACGCGAGAAGCCGTTTTCGAACGACTGGCCGCGGCGACCGACCCCGCTGAACAGAAGATGCTGGTGGAGGAAATCTCCCGCGCCTTTGAAGGTCAGGCGAACCTCGCTCAGCCTCAAGCGTGGGCCAAGGCCTATCCGCGGCTGATGGCCAGCGGCGATGCTGAGGTGCAGCAGCACGCCGAGCAGATTGCCGTGTTGATGGGCGATCGCCGTATCTTCCCCAGGCTCCGACAGCAGGTACTCAACGCCCAACTCCCGCTGAAGGCTCGGCAGGATGCGCTGGAGATCCTGATTCGCGGACGCGACACGGACGCCGCTGAGACGTTTCAGCAGTTGCTGAGCGATGGTGAGCTGCGTGGGGCCGCGCTGCGGGCACTGAGCCAGTTGGAGGATGAGCGCACGCCAGACGCGGTGTTGAAGGTGTACTCGCAGTTGTCCCCGGCCGAGAAGAGTGACGCGGTCAGCGCCCTTGCGTCGCGAGTCGCTTACGCTCGGCGACTGGTCCAGGCCATGGTCGCCGGCACGGTGCCTCGTACCGATGTGCACGCCTACCATGTCCGGCAGATCGTCAGCCTCCAGGACGCCGATCTGGAACGCCAGATACGCGAGGTCTGGGGCGAGATTCGCGAATCCAACGAGGCGAAGCAGCAGCGGATGGCCGAGTTGAAAGGGGAATTGTCTCCCGAACGGTTGCAGGCGGCCCGGATCAGTCACGGGCGGATGCTGTTCGATCAGACGTGCGGCAAATGCCATCGACTGTTCGGCGAGGGTGGTGAGGTCGGGCCAGATATCACGGGCTCGAACCGCACCAATCTCGACTATCTGCTGCAAAACGTCGTCGATCCCAGCGCGGTGCTCGGCAAGGACTACCGCATGTCCGTGCTGGAGCTCAACGATGGCCGAGTCGTGTCGGGGCTGATTCAGCGCGAAACACCCAGTGCGCTCACCGTGCGCACGCTCAATGATACCGTGGTGATTGCCAAGTCGGAGATCGAGAACCAGAAGCTGAGCGAGCTGTCGATGATGCCCGAGGGGCTGCTTGACCCGATGACCAAAGACCAGATTCGCGATCTGGTAGGTTATTTGCAGAGCCCAACTCAGGTCGCTCCGTCGGGGCCAGCCGCGCCGATCGATGCCAGTACGGGGCGCGTGGCGGGCGCGATTGAAGCCGAATCGATGAAGGTGGTCGGCAAGTCGACCGGCAACGTCGGGACTCAACCCATGGGCTCGTTCCCGCTCGACCGGTGGAGCGACGGTTCGCAGCTGTGGTGGACGGGGGGACGGCCCGGCGATTCGCTCGATCTGGAGATTCCCGTTGAGCAAGCCGGGAAGTACGCACTGCATGTCGTGCTGACCCGGGCTCCCGATTACGGTACGGTCCAGCTGCTGTGGGACGACCAGCCGTTGGGTCAGCCGGTCGATCTCTACGACCCGGGAGTGGTGACGACGGGCGAGCTGATCTTCCCGCCGGCCGACATCGCCGCCGGAGCTCATCGGCTGACGATCAAGATCACCGGCCAGCACCCCGCGGCACTGGGCCAGCACATGTTCGGGCTCGACTACGTGCGGCTTGTTCCGGCCAGCGAATGAAGCAGCGGCGATCGACAGACTTCAGTCGGCGCGAACGGCGATCAGCTCTTCGGCGACCGATTCGACCTGCGCGGCCGTGATGTGGGGGGCTTCTTCAGCGTAACCCACCAGCAAAGCGAGGTCGGCCAGGCGGTTGATCCGCCGCGGAATGCCTTGCGACAGCTGGTGGATCACCTCCAGCGCTTCGTCGGTGAACAGGGCCCGTTTGGATTGAGCAGCCTGGAGGCGGTGATTGATGTAGCTCACCGTTTCCTCCAGGCTGAGTGGACGCAGCAGACACTTGACACCCAATCGCTCCTCGAAGGCCGGGCAGCGGTCCAGCGTCGTAACGAGGCTGGGCTGACCGACCAGAACCATGCTAAGCGTCGGCTGCTGATGAACGTGGAAATTCAACAAGAGTCGCAACGTCTCGAAGACGTCGTGACCTTCCAGTAGGTGAGCGTCATCGAAAACCAGCACGGCGTGACGGCCGCGTTGATGGTTCTCGGTCAGGAACTTCTGCAGGCGGCGAATCTGGACGTCGAGCGCCAGTTCGTTCGCCAGCGGATCGCCGGAGCCGCAGACTTCGTCGGCCACGTAGCGGAGAAGTTCGTTGCGGTTGAGCTGTGGGAAAACAATCTGTCGACATGGGCTACATCGCTCGGGAAGCTGATTGAACAGCCAGTGGGTCAGCAGTGACTTGCCCGCCCCCGGAGGACCGCACAGCAGTCCGGCGCCGCCAGCGTTCTCGATGCAGTACCGCAGCTTCAATGCCGCAGCCTGGTGCGATTCGCCCGGGTAGTAGAAGGCCCCTTCGGCTCGCTGCTCGAACGGCTTGGTGGCCAGCTGCCAGTATGCCTCGTACATGGTCCTGCTCCTTGGCGCGGTGTTCGTCCTGACCGCTGCAAATTCTGGTTCTGACTGCGAGATAGATCGGGGCTGCGGCAACCGGCTCAGGCCGCTCGCGAGGCCGACATCGACGCGGTGCCGAGTTCGGCGAAGTTTTCGACGATTCCCAAGACGTGAACGCCGGCAAATTCCAGCTTCTCGATCGTCGCCTGCAGATCGTCGTCGCTGGTGCGGCGGCAATCGCGGACCAGGATCATGTGATCGCAGGGGACGATTTCGTGCAGGCTGCGACCCGTGGGGCCCGCGTCGACCAGCAACAGGCGGTAGCATCGCACCAGTTCGGCGACCAACTCGTGCAGCCGTGCCCGGTCGGTGCGAGCGGGTGATTGTGATCCACGCCAGGGGAACAGCACCATCTGTTCCCGCAACGATCGCACGGCCGTCTCCTGCCAAGGAGCCTTGCCGGCCAGGGCCAGTTCCCAGCCCTGATCGAGTTCGACCTGCAGCAGCGAGGCCAGTTCGGGATGTTGCCAGTCGCCGTCGAGCACCGCCAGGCTGCCGCTGAGCCAAGCCAGTTGACGAGCGAGGGCCAGTAACAGCGACGATCGCCCTTCACCCGAACGGCAGCTGGTGATCCCGATTGCCTTGCCGCCCGTTTCGCACAGCGACAGGATGCGACGGGCCAACTGCTGCAATGATTCGTCCAGTTGGCTTTCCAGCCGACGGCAGATGGCCGGCCACTGGTAACAGTCTACTTCCCAGACCGGTTGCGGCGTCGAGCTCGCCTGCGATGGTGTGCGGATCTGTTTCACGTCAATCTCCTCAGGGGGTGTAGGAGTGGCTACGTAGAGTTCTCGTGTCGCGGTGCTGCTGGCCGTCTGTGCATTCGTGGCGGACGGGGCAGCAGAGGATGTTGAGCGGTTCGGGGTCCGGCCGACGTACAGTTCTTCAGAACCCGCGTGGGTGACCATCAAATCGGGACGCACGGGATTGGCTGTGGCCGGTGTCGCCTGGAGCGGCTTCGTCGGAACAGCCGGAACCGGCTCGGCCGGTACGGCGGGAGTCGACGAGTCGCTCAGGGCGCGGATAAAGAGCCGATCGAGGTGCGACATGAGTTTTCAACCTTGTATTCGTCGAGTGGCGATGGGCCGCTCGTACGGTCTGCTTGTGCTGCGATCAGTGTCCGGCGTGGTCTCGGGCCAACATGGAAATGATCAAGTCGTGGGCATTGGCCGGATACTGAAATGTCGCCGGGTCGGTGGCCGGATACTCCATGCCGGTCAGATCGACTTCCGGCACCGACTCGGTCTCGTGCGTTGTTGCGGCCGCCGAATCGGTGGTCGCTGGATTTCCTCCGACAGCGGTCGACGGGGCCGGTGATTCGTTGGCACTCTGCGTCCAACCAGCTGGGCTGGTCGTGGTGTTGGACCCGCGGCTGTCCGCTGGCGGTGTCGCCGGAATGCCCGTTTCCCAAGCCGATTGGCCCGCGTCTTCGCTCCCTTCTGCCACGCGTCGCGGCGGATTGTCACGCTGCGTGGTGGACTCCGTATTCGATGGCTGGTTGGCCGAACGATTGGTGGGGGCTCGGAACAGCACCAGCAGCGCCATAACGGCCAGCGAAAAGGTCATCAGCTGCCGTCGACGTGATGACAGCAGAAACGACGACAGGAAGGGCAGGGGACGATGTTGGGCCGAGGTCGTCACCGTGGCTGCGGGGGCCGTCGTGGTGGTCGCTGCAGCGGTGGCCACGGGGGCGGTGGGTGTTTCGACCGTCTGAGCCAGTTTGGTGGCCAGGACCGCCAATGTCGGTGCCGCGGACTGAACTTCGGCCGTCACCGTGGTGTCCGCAGGATTGGGACTGATGCTGGGCAAAACAGCCGCGCTGATCGTCGTCTGCGGCGTCATCGGGTCGGCCGTCGGAATCACAGTTGCCAGGGGCGTGATCGGTCGTTCCACCGGGCGCTCGGCCTGACGCTCCGCCGGTCGCTGGGGCACGGCCGGTGCAGCGGGCTGGACCATCTGGACCGGCTGCTGGGGCCGCGGTCCGGTCGCCAGTTCGCGGTTCAGGTCGGCCACTCGCAGCAACACCTGCGGCCCGTTGGGGTCGTCGGTCGGCTGCCAGGGATGGGGCGTCGCGTACGGGCCAGCGGCGTTGCCAGGTTGCACGTAGGTCATCGGTTTCGGCTCCGGCCGAGGCAACTTTGGTAAAGGTTAACGATTGCGTCACCAAGGTTATCGGTAACGATCGTGCAGAACTTGAGGGCTGACGGGGTGCGTGCTGGCGCCAGCAGTGCCGGTGCCCGAAGTTCGGCGGCTCAGCCCAGACCGGTTGGCGGGGGGAAGTAGACTTGGTTCAGGCAGAGCGGGGCACCTGGAGAAACAGGGCGGCCTCTTCGTCCCCGACGGGGCGGACGTTATGCTAGGCGGTTCGAATCCTGCCGCTGGTGTCTGGTTTACGGATGCATAGTCCGTAGCGGGCGCCGCTCGGTGCCAGCTTCCGGCAGACAGCAGCCAGCGGCTGGCAAGCAACAGCCGGCAGTTGGATCAGAATGGCCAGCGGCCGAGCAGCCGGTGGGGGTATGTGGCGGGGTTCGCCAGTTGAGGAGAGGACATGGGGCTGGTGAGTGACGTGGAAAGCCGATTGCGGGAACTGTTGGAGTCCCGCATCCTGATTCTCGACGGCGCGATGGGGACGCAAGTCCAGGCCTTGAAGCTGACCGAAGCCTCGACTCGGGGCGATCGGTTTGCCTCGCACCACAAAGATCTCAAGAACTTCGTCGATATTCTCTGCCTGACCCGCCCGGACGATGTGACGAACATCCATCGGCGGTACTTCGAGGCGGGAGCCGACATCGTCACCACCAATACGTTTGGTGCCAGCCCGGCGGGGATGGAGGAGTTCGGGTTGCCGCTGGAGGTGGGGGATGAAATCAACGCGGCGGCCGTTCGATGTGCCAAGCTGGCGGCCGACGAGTTCACTCGGCTGACACCCGATCGCCCGCGATTCGTCGCCGGTTCGATCGGCCCGACGACCAAGCAGACGGCCATCTCGACCAAGCCGGACGATCCGGCTTATCGGTCGGCGACCTTTGCCGAGCTGCGGGATTCGTATTACCGGCAGGTGAAGGGGCTGGTCGAAGCGGGAGTCGACATTCTGTTGCCCGAGACGGTGATCGACACGCTGAATCTGAAAGCCTGTCTGTTCGCCATTTCGCAATACTTCCAAGACGCCGGTGTCCGCGTGCCGGTGATGGTTTCCACGACGTTCAGTGCGGCCGGTGTGACGTTTGTGTCGAGCCAGTC
Organism: Pirellulales bacterium; assembly: GCA_046349895.1. Classification (GTDB taxonomy): domain Bacteria; phylum Planctomycetota; class Planctomycetia; order Pirellulales; family Pirellulaceae; genus JAXMBJ01. Next base: position 2,050,149 of record JAXMBJ010000006.1, read on the forward strand.
GGTCGAGGCGATGTGGAATTCGGTCTCGCATTTCCCGATGCTCAGCATCGGCATGAACTGTGCGCTCGGTCCACAGACGATGCGGCCGCATATCGAGGAACTGTCGCACGTCTCGACGGCTCTGATCAGCTGCCATCCCAATGCCGGTCTGCCCAATGAAATGGGCCATTACGATCTCGGGCCGACGCAGATGGCCGAGCTACTGCGAGATTTCGCCGCCAACGGCTGGCTGAATATTGTCGGCGGCTGTTGCGGAACCGGGCCGGAGCACATTCGCGCGGTGGCGGAGGCCGTCGCCGGCTTGCCGCCCCATCGCCCCGATCGGGTTGAGCCGTACACGCGATTGAGCGGCACGTTGCCTTTGACGATCCGGCCCGACACGAACTTTGTGATGATCGGCGAACGGACCAACGTGACCGGATCGCGTCAGTTCGCCAGGCTAGTCCGCAATCAGCAGATGGATCAGGCCGTCGAAGTCGCTCGGCAACAAGTCGAAGGCGGAGCCAGCATCATCGACATCAATATGGACGACGCGCTCCTGGACGGCGTCGCCGCGATGCAGCAGTACTTGAATCTGATTGCCGGCGAGACCGATATCAGTCGCGTCCCCGTGATGATCGACAGCTCACGCTGGGAAGTGATTGAGGCGGGACTGCAGTGCGTGCAGGGGAAATCGGTTGTCAACTCGATCAGTCTGAAGGACGGCGAGGACGAGTTCGTTCGTCGCGCCGAACTCGTCCGTCGCTACGGTGCGGCCGTCGTGGTGATGGCGTTCGACGAACAGGGGCAGGCCACGGAGCAGTCCGAGAAGGTACGGATCTGCGAGCGGGCGTACCGGATTCTGACGGAGCGAGTTGGATTTCCACCACAGGATATCTTCTTCGATCCCAATATCCTGACCGTGGCGACTGGGATGTCCGAGCACGATACGTACGCGGTGAACTTCATTGAGGCGACTCGTGAGATCAAGCGTCGGTGTCCGGGGGCCAAGATCTCGGGGGGAGTGAGCAACATCTCGTTCTCGTTCCGCGGCAACGACCTGGTGCGCGAAGCGATGCACAGCGCCTTCCTGTACCACGCGGTTCGAGCCGGGATGGATATGGGGATCGTGAACGCCGGTCAGCTGGCGGTTTACGAGGACATTCCGAAGGACTTGTTGGAGCGAGTCGAGGATGTGCTGTTGAACCGCCGGGCTGACGCGACCGATCGGCTGCTGGAGATCGCCGAACAGTACAAGGGACAGAAATCCGAGCGAACGGCTGCTGACCTTGCTTGGCGTGAACAACCGGTCAAGGCGCGGCTGACACACGCCTTGATTCACGGCATCGATAAATTCATTGAAGAGGACGTCGAGGAGGCTCGGTCGTCATTCCGGCGTTGCCTGGAAGTGATCGAAGGTCCTCTGATGGACGGCATGTCGGTGGTAGGCGACTTGTTCGGCGAAGGGAAAATGTTCCTCCCGCAGGTCGTCAAATCGGCTCGCGTGATGAAAAAGGCCGTGGCCTATCTGTTGCCCTACATGGAAGCGGAGAAGATCGCGGCCGGGGAAGCCGACAAGCCGGCTCGCGGCAAGGTGCTGCTGGCTACCGTCAAAGGAGACGTCCACGATATCGGCAAGAACATTGTCGGTGTGGTGCTCGGCTGCAACAGCTACGAAGTGATCGATCTGGGAGTGATGGTTCCGTGTGAGAAGATTCTCGAGACCGCGCGGGCTGAGAATGTCGACATGATCGGTTTGTCGGGGCTGATCACGCCCAGTCTGGACGAGATGGTCCACGTGGCTCGCGAGATGAAGCGATTGCAGTTTCAGTTGCCGCTGCTGATTGGCGGGGCGACAACCAGCGCCAAGCACACAGCGGTCAAGATCGCGCCGCACTACGACTCCCCGGTGGTGCATGTCATCGACGCTTCACGGTGTGTCGGCGTGGTCGAGAAGCTGCTCAGCAATGATCAGCGGCCGAAATTCGTGCAGGATAACCGGCAGCTGCAGAAGCAACTGGCCGATGCTTATCAGCAGCGCGAAGTGACGCTGGTGCCGTACCCGACCGCCTGCCAGCAGCGGTTGGCTATCGACTGGTCGTCGACCGATATTCCGCGCCCGGCCTTCACTGGCCGACGGGTGCTGAGCAACGTCCCCCTTGAACAGCTCATACCGTTCATCGACTGGTCGCCCTTCTTCATGGCATGGGAGATGAAGGGGAAGTATCCGCAGATTTTGCAGGATGCGGTCTACGGTACCGAAGCCAAACGGCTCTTCGCGGACGCTCAGCAGCTGCTGAAAGACATTGTACAGCAGCAGACGTTGCAGGCCCGCGGGGTCTATGGGTTTTGGCCGGCCGCCAGCCAGGACGATGATGTGATTATCTTCGATCCGGCGGATCGCAGCCGCGAGCTGACTCGGTTCCCCATGCTCCGCCAGCAGTGGCAGCGACATGGGCAGACTGTGTTCCGGTCGCTGGCCGACTACATCGCGCCGGTCGGCAGCGGGCGGGAAGACTATCTGGGCATGTTCGCTGTGACGGCCGGGCACGGCGTCGATCAGCTGGCCGCCAAGTTTCATGCCGATCACGATGATTACTCGTCGATCATGGTCAAAGCCCTGGCCGACCGACTGGCGGAAGCCTTTGCTGAATATCTCCATTGGCAGGCGCGGCGGGATTGGGGTTTTGGCCAGACCGAATCGCTGTCCAACGATGCGCTGATTGACGAGCAATACCGGGGGATCCGGCCGGCGCCGGGCTATCCGGCCTGCCCCGACCATCGCTCGAAGAAGACCATCTTCCAGCTCCTGGGAGCGACCGAGGGAGCGGGTATGGTGTTGACCGAGAGCTTGGCAATGTCGCCGGCAGCCAGCGTCAGCGGCTGGTACTTTGCCCATCCCGATGCTCGCTACTTCGCCGTCGATCGGATCACCCGCGATCAGGCCGAATCGTATTCACGCCGCCTGGGAACCTCGCTGCGTGATACCGAACGCTGGCTGGCTCCCAATCTGGGCTACGAACCATGACGGCCGATCGCCCAGTAACTGCGGGGGCCGGGCGCATCGTGTCGCTCGACCAATTCCGCGGATTCACCGTCTGGTCGATGATCTTGGTGAATTTTCTGGGTGGTTTTGACGCGTGCCCCGATGTTCTGAAGCACCATAATACTTATTGCAGCCTGGCAGATACGGTCATGCCCGGCTTTCTGCTGGCTGTCGGCTTCGCCTTCCGGCTGACCTTCGGACAACGCGAGTTGCAGCAGGGGAGGGGGGCCGCTTATGGACGCATCGCATGGCGACTGGCCGGCCTGATGCTGATCGCCATCCTGCTCTACACCCCGTCCGAGCTTGCCTCTTCATGGAAGGACCTGCAGCAGATCGGATTCGGCGGCGTTCTGTACGAACTGATCAAACGCGACTGGTTTCAGACGCTGTTGCACATCGCGGCGACCATGCTGTGGCTGTTGCCAGTCATCCGCTGTTCGCTGCAGACGATCGTCGGCTGGGGAGTTGGCTCAGCACTGCTGCACCTGATCCTGTCGTACGCGGGCTATTTTCACTGGGTCTTTGCCGAGCCCCCATCGATCGACGGTGGACCGCTCGGTTTTCTCACCTGGACACTCCCCGCCGTGGCCGGCATCGTCGCCTGCGATTGGGTCACCAGCTACCATCGAACACCGCGACCGGAATCGGAATGGCGAACGGAATGGCAGCGCCAGCTGCGGTGGGCCACGCTGGCCATGCTCGTCGGTTGGACGCTCTCCTGCGGGACCCGATTCTACGACCCGATGCCGCCGGTCGCATCGGCTGACGCAACCGTTCCACCGGCCGAGGTCGTCGTTCCGGAGGGTGTGGCACGCGATCCCGTCTGGCCGTCGCTGCCGCGTCGCCAGGCTTGGCAGGAACGAGTCGCACAGGAGGGATGGCGGGCAGTAGTGGCGGAGTGGCCATTGATGCCGCCACCCGAACCGGTGCCACCCTCGGCAACCCATCCCGCTGGTATCGCGGCGCGGGAGAAGAACTACTGGATGATGAGCCAGCGGGCCGGAACGCTGTCGTATCTGGTCTTCGCGTCGGGCTGGGCGTGGGCCGTCTATCTGTTGTTTCATTGGCTGACCGATCGTCGCGGATGGGTGGTGGCCCCGCTGACGACCTTCGGCACCAACGCGCTGGCAGTCTACATCCTGCACGATTGGGTCGGACGAGCCGTCGGGGCGTGGGCTCCCTCAGATGCCCCCGGCTGGTACGTGACCATCATCACCGTCATCTATCTGACGATCTGCTATCGGCTGATCTGTTGGCTCGAACTGCGCGGCATCTACGTCCGCATCTGATGGGGCGGGAAAAGGGATCCGGTAAGTGTCAAGGCAACGGCCGCAATCAGCGCCAGGGCCGCTCCCCAACCGAACGACACCAACGGTCCGTAGTTCTCATAGAGCCAGCCGAAGATCAGGCTGGCAGGTGCCGCGGCCACTCCCAGGCTGAAGTTGAACCAGCCGAATGCCAGGCCCTGGTGTTCGCGGTCGACCAGGCGGCTCACCAGTGACTTCTCGGCCGGTTCCGTCAGGGCATAGACTAAGCCATAAGCCAGGAACATGATCCACACCATCAGCGGTCCACCAGCGACGGCGAAACCGAGATAGATCAGGGCGTAGCCGAGCCAGCCGGCGAGGAGCAGTGGTCGCGGACCGAATCGATCGGCCAGCGAGCCTGCCAGCAGATTGCCGCTGCTCTTCACCAGATGAAACACACACCACAGGATCGGCAGGATACCGGTCGGCACTCCCAGTTCGCCGGCGCGAACCAACAGGAACGCGTCACTGGAGTTGCCCAGCGTGAACAGAAGCAGACAGGTCAGGTAGACCCAGAACGCTCCCGGCAGGATTCGCGCGCTCGACCGATGTTCAGTCGACTCCCGCGAGACCTGAGACGCGACCGCGTTGGTTTCTGCTGATGAGTCGGTCGATGTTTCCGACGATGAGTCTGTCTCGGGAGTTCTGTCGGCGGGAGGTTCCTGCAGTCCCCAGGCGATGAGTGCGACGACGGCCAGGCCGGGAATTAAGGTGAGGGCGAAGAGCCATCGCAGTTGACCGGGCCAATACCAGAGCCACGCGGCGGCCAGCAGCGGGCCAATGGCGGCTCCGAGATGATCCATGGCGCGATGGAACCCGAAAGCTCGGCCGCGGATCGACGGTTCGGTCGAGACGGAAATCAGGGCATCGCGGGGAGCCGTGCGGATCCCCTTGCCGACTCGATCCGTAAGACGGGTGGCAAACAGTTGAGCCGACTGCGACGCCAGAGCGGTCAGCGGACGGGCGATGGCGGCCATCATGTAGCCGACCAGCACCAGGCCTTTGCGGTTCCGCAGGCGGTCGGACCACGCACCGGAGGCCAGTTTCAGCAGACTGGAGACCGATTCGGCGATCCCCTCGATGATGCCGAGCTGGAATCGATTCCCTCCCAGCGTCTGCAGCAGGAACTGGGGGAGGAGCGGAAAGACCATTTCGCTGGCCACGTCGTTCAACAGACTGGCCAGGCCCAGGATGCGGACATTGCGGGGGAGTGGGACTCGGGCCATAAAATGGTCGCTCGGCGGAAAAGACGGCTTGGGTTGTTGAGTGAGGCGGAAAGCGCCATTATAGGAGTGCGTGGGCTCGAACAGGGGCGCCCAGAGCGCTGCTTGGTGGAGATGTCTCGAGGGCTGGAAGGAATTTAGGCGTGGCCATAGAAGACTCGTCTGTGCGACCGGCTGTGGCTCGGCCGCAGGAGCTGGATCGGTTTCGTTGGAATTCGTGGGTCATTCTGTTTCTGGCCCTCTGTCTGCTCTACCTGATCCTGCGCGATCGCTGGGGATTCGGACGCTCGTATCAGACTCCCATTCCACCGCGCGCGGTGTCGCCGCGGGGCGATCTGGCCGCGGATGAGAAATCGACGATTGAGTTGTTTCAGAAGTCGTCGAGCAGTGTGGTCTTCATCAAAACGGCGATTGCTCGAGTCGATCCGCTGACTATGCGACTTGAGGGGGCTCAGCAAGGGACCGGATCGGGTTTCGTGTGGGACAAGGATGGGCATATTGTCACCAACTTCCACGTGCTGCAGAACGCCGATCGCGCGACAGTGATGCTGAGCGACCAGACGTCTTGGGAAGCCGAGCTGGTGGGGCAGGCGCCCGAAAAGGATTTGGCCGTGTTGCGGATCAAGGCGCCGGCCCAGCAGCTGAATCCGATCGCCATCGGTGTGTCGAAAGACCTGCAGGTTGGCCAGAAGGTATTTGCGATCGGCAATCCGTTCGGTCTCGACCAGACCCTGACGACCGGCATCATCAGTGCTTTGGGACGAGCGATTGAGGTGGTGAACGGCCGTTGGATCCACGACGTGATTCAGACCGACGCTGCGATCAATCCGGGGAATTCGGGGGGGCCGCTGCTGGACAGCGCCGGGCGGCTGGTAGGCGTGAATACCATGATCTACAGCCCGTCGGGGGCCTATGCGGGGATCGGGTTCGCCATTCCCGTTGACGTGGTCAATCGGATCGTGCCACAGTTGATTCGGCACGGTCGGCTGGTTAGTCTCGGGATACAGACGCTGCTGCCGAGTGCCGCCGAACGGGTGGGAGTCCGGCAGGGGCTGCTGGTGATGGAGGTGATACCGGGGGGAACTGCGGCCGTGGCCGGGGTGCGTCCAACGTATGCGGATGCCAATCGGAACGCCGTACCGGGCGACGTGATTCTCCAGCTGGACGACAAGCCCGTGAATTCGCTCGAGGACGTATTCGATTTCCTCGATCAGCACCAAGTCGGTGACCGGATCGAGATCCGAATCCTGCGCGGTTTTCAGGGGCCGAACCAGCACGAGCTAAAGCTGGAGGCAGAGCTGTTGCCGAGCCCGCAGTAAGGGCATGGCGTGGAGCGGACTGGCGTCACCAAGTGACGTGCAGGGGGGGAACCATGTCCGAGTCGCCCAAGGATCCCGACGGGGGAGTCGGTGATCGTATCGAACCGCCCGCGGTGCGGCCGGAGGAGCACGCCGAGTCTCAGTCTCTCGGGAATCCGGCTGCGGTTCCCGAGATGGGCGATCTGCTCGGCTCGCATCGGGACCGGTTGAAACGCCTGGTCCGCCATCGGCTGGATCCGCGTCTGGCCGCCCGGGTCGACGAATCGGATGTGGTGCAGGACGTGATGGCTCGAGCTTGTGAGCATCGATCGTCGCTGCGGCAGGCATTGGGATCTCCGGTGGCATTCTTTGCCTGGCTGCGGGAAGTCGCGCGGAATCGGCTGGTCGATATCGAGCGTCAGCACGTGCAGGCTCAGCGACGCAGTGTCAATCGCGAACGTCGTCTGGGACCGGCCAACGGCGATCGATCGAGTGCCGACTATCTGGCCCAATCGCTGCTCGACAGCGGCCAGGGACCCGGCAGCGAGGTGGCTCACCAGGAATGGCTGGGAGTGGTGCGCGGGGCGTTGGATGAGTTGCCGCCGGACGACCGTCAGCTGCTGGAATGGCGCCACATTCAGCGGTTGTCGGTGGAGGAGATTTCGGACCGACTGCAGGTGGCTCGCAGCACGGTGTCAGCGCGGCATTTGCGAGCGGTAGAACGCCTGCAGCGAGCCTTGCGGCGGCACATGGAAGGCTGAGCCGAGACTGAGACGGAGATAAAAAACACCGGGCCGGCTGAAAGTGGCTTGTTCGGCCCTTTCGCCGGCCCGGTGGATCGTCCGGAGTACTGACCTGGCACCGAGGGCTCGCTGGCTGGTTACCCAGCCGCCGAGCGATCGGGCTCCTGCGGTCAGGCGCTCTTGGTCTTCAGCTGCTCGGGATCTTCCGACAGCCGGATTTTTTCACGGCCTTCGACGATGTCTTCGGTGATCAGGTACGAGCTCCCGTCGGGCTGGTCGGGGAGTTCGAACATCAGATCGAGCATCACCGATTCGACAATCGAGCGGAGTCCGCGGGCTCCGGTGTCTTTGGCGAGTGCCTTCCGAGCAACGGCTCGCAGAGCGTCCTCGGTGAAGTTCAGGTCAGCATGTTCAATCTGAAACAGGCTCTGATACTGCTTGACCAGCGCGTTGCGCGGTTCGGTCAGGACTCGCATCAGACCGGCTTCGTCCAGCGGTTCGAGTGCGGCTACGACGGGGAGTCGCCCGACAAGTTCGGGGATCAGCCCGAACTCCAGGATGTCGTCACTGGTGACGCTGGGCAGCAGACTGCCCGACTTCTTCGCGTCAGGTGCCTGATCGGCTGACGAAAACCCGATGCTTCGTTTGCCCATCCGGCGACTGATGATGTCTTCCATTCCCACGAAGGTCCCGCCACAGATGAACAGGATGTTCGTGGTGTCGATCTGGATATAGTTCTGCTCAGGATGTTTGCGGCCACCCTGCGGAGGCACGTTAGCCACCGTGCCTTCCAGCATTTTCAGCAGAGCCTGCTGGACCCCTTCGCCCGAGACGTCACGAGTGATCGAGACGTTGTGAGACGTCTTGCCAATCTTGTCGATCTCGTCGATGTACAGCACACCTCGTTGAGCGGCTTCGATGTCGAAGTCGGCTGCGTGCAGGAGCTTGAGCAGCAGATTTTCGACGTCTTCGCCGACATAGCCGGCTTCCGTCAGCGTGGTGGCGTCACCAATCGCAAAGGGTACGTTCAGGATTCGAGCCAACGTCCGGGCCAGCAGCGTTTTGCCGGAACCGGTCGGGCCGATCAGCATGATATTCGACTTCTCGACCTCGATGTCCGAGCCTTCAAAGCCCATCGAGAGCCGTTTGTAGTGATTGTGCACAGCCACCGCCAAGACTCGCTTGGCATAGCTCTGCCCGATCACGTATTCATCCAGGTGAGAAACTATCTCACGCGGTGACGGTATCTTGTTGAACAGCGGCTTGGTCGAACCGCGTCGCTTCTGTTCCTGGTCCAGAATGGACTGGCACAGATCGATGCATTCGCCACAAATGTAGACGTCACCCGGACCCTCCACTAAAGGTCCGACGTCGCGATAGCTCTTACGACAAAACGAACAAAATGCGTTCTTCTTGGTCGTGCCAGAGCTGCGACGATTCGCACCTCCATCTTTACCTGCGGGCATGGTTACTCCTTCTTGCCTTTCCGGCAGCACCCCACAATCGGCGCCGCAATCGGCCAGTACAGGAATCGAGGAGCGGTCATGTCAGTACCAAACCAGTACCAACACAACCCGGAGGGCATCCTTGTCCGCACGTGAACCTCGAGCCAATCTACGTATTGTCAAACCCCATCTTGGGCTCACTAACTCTCATACGCTGTTCAGCGCTGAGCGGTTGCGTGATGGCCGAAAAATCGTTCTATCCGTGTCGCTTCATGCGACTGATAGCACGATGCTTAACCTCCTTGTTCGTCTCGCTTTAGCTCGGCCTTCAGCTTCTCACCCAAGTGCGTTCTTATGTTTCGGAATTCCTCCTCGCCAAGGTAACCCTGCTGGCGCATTTCGCGAAATTTTGATAGCATCTCGCTGGTCGTTTCGGACTCTTCGACACCACCGCGAAAGCTCTGCACAATGTACCAGCCGGCGGCCGTCAAGCCGACCAGCACCAGCGACCAGAAAACCAGCTGCACCGCCGGCTGCATAATCAGATCGACCATGATTCTCAGATCTCTCGCCCGCCGGTTGAATCCCTGCGGCCGATTCTCGCCGCACCAGTCCCCTGATCGGTCCACTCTCTGCACTGCCGGCCGGAGCTGACACCGCTCCCGTGACTCACCGGGCCCTGTGTCGATTATCCCCCGCCAACCTGCCACCGTCCAGCTTGCCCGACCCTCAAGGAGCCAGTTTCCGCTGAACCCGCTGACGCACGTTCTGCTAGAATGAGTTGCCAAGTTGCCGCCAGTCACGTCCGGTCCGGTCAGCCGGCCGCCGCAGTCGCTCCGAACGGTCTTCAGCCGACGCCACTTATGCCCATTCCCTTCCATTGTCCCCATTGCGGCCGCCGCACCGAGGTCGATGAACGGTTTGCCGGCCAAAGCGGGCCGTGCCTCGACTGCGGAGGACTCATCACCATTCCTCCCCTCGAAGTGGCACGCCCCGCTCAGCAGCGACAGCGAATCATCCACCGCGAAAATGTCGGCCTGATCGTCACCGTCGCCACGGCCGTGATCAGCATCCTGCTGGTCGCCGGCCTGGCTGCCTTTCGGTACTGGCCCCAGTACTTCGGCGTCACTACCGCGGAAGGAAGAAGTCAGGCGTGTCGCGATCAGCTGAGAGAAATCGGCGTCGCCCTGTTGGCCTACGAAGCCGATCACGGACGACTCCCCCCCGCCGTCGTCTATGACAACAACGGAAAACCCCTCTACTCCTGGCGAGTCCTGCTGCTCCCCTATCTCGGACCCGACGCCCGCGGTATCTACGCCCAGTACCGACTCGAAGAACCATGGGATTCACCCACCAATTCCCTGGCGGGGAACAAGACGCCCAGCGTCTATCGCTGCCCGGCCGACTCGTCCATCGTCATGGCCGAAACCAGCTACCTCCTCGTGACCGGACCCGGCACCTTGTACGACGGAAAAGTCATCCCTTCCACCCAACTGGCGAATGCTGGCGACGGCGCCGATCAGATCGTCCTGGTCGTCGAGTCCCACGGATCGGGCGTCGGTTGGGCCGAACCTAAAGACATCGATATCGTCCAGCTGGCCCGAGGTGTGAACTCCAGCGCCCTCCGGACCGTGCGCAGTGCTCATGGCCAAACGGCCCACGCCCTCACCGTCGATGGCCATGTGCTGGTCCTGCCCGATTCGGTCAGCGGAGCCGAACTCCGCGCACTGGCTACGTGTGACGGCGATGAAACGCTAGCGAATCTGCCTCGCTGGCAGGCACCCTGATTCGACCCCACACAGCCCCCATTCAGCTGGTCCCGACGCTCGGCTCCACCCCGTTCCGCAGATCAGGCTAACGCCCCTCGGCCATTCGACCGATACAGCCCTTAGAGTCGCAGCGGAAGGGCTCTATTCAGGTGGTGCCTATGGGTCTCTCGAAAAGATATGTCGAGTCTCTTCACTCCGCCCCGTGGCTGGCCGGTTGGCTGGCCGGTGGTCTGGCCGGTTGGATCGCCGTCGGTGGCGCTACGCTGGCCGACACGGCGAGCGAACCGTCCGACGGCGAAACGCCGCCCGCCGCCGCCAAAGTGGCTCAGCTCAATACGCCCCCGCACGTCGCGGCCCCAACCACTGGGTTCCCCGGAGCCGGTTTGCCACCAGCACGACTCCCTGCGCCACGTTATACCAATCAACCCGGACTGAAGTTCCCGATTGTCATCGATCAGCAACTCACTCGACCGACCAAACTCTGGTTCTTCGTCTCGCGCGACCGAGGGACCACCTGGAAGACTTTTGACTCCAAACTGATCGACCCCTCCGCACCCCAAAATCAGCGCGAATTTGTCGTCGAACATCTGACCGACGGTGAATACTGGTTCCTGGTCCGCAGCGCCGATCAGCTCCAGACGGCCATGCCCCAGCCGCATGAATCGCCGCAGAAAATAGTCATCGTCGATACGCAGCGACCAGCCGTCCAGCTCGACATCGCCCTCGATACCACGCAATCCGTCGTCCTCACCTGGAAGGCGAGCGACCCGGCCCTCGACCCTCAACAAGTCAAAGTCGATGTGCAGCACACGGATGGGGCGTGGGTACCAGTGGCCAGCACTCCAGGTACCAATCCGGCCGCCGGCGAACTGAAGGGGACCACCGTACCCGTCCCCCGACAGCAACCCGCTCCACAATATGTCCGTATCCAAGCCGTCGATCGAGCCGGCAATCGGGCCACCACTCAGACCTGGATCGGGGCCGGTCCCGAACCAACCAACGCGTCCGCAACTGCCAGCAGCATGGCGCCTGCCAACAGTATTGCGCCGACCACCTCCGGCCCACCGGCACCGACAACACTCCCGACCGCTGCTGCTGCTGGCGCGGCTGTGGGTGCGGCTGTGGGCGCTGCAACTGGTGCTGCTGCCGGAGCGGCTACGGCCCCGCCCCCGTTCGCGCCGCCACCATTCGCTCCGCCCGCCACGTCCTTCTCGCCCGGCAGCTCGGCCCCGGCCACACCGCCAGGGCCAGGAGCGGCGGGTGGTCTGGCGCCCAGCGGCGGTACCCCGAACGGGATGGCGACGATTCCGGCCGCTGGATCGGTCACCAATCCATTCGCATGGCTCAGCGGGAAACCCAAAGAGGACGAGTTCCAGCTGCCACCCGACTCGCTGGCTCCGAAATCGGAACCGGCCTGGAATCAGCAACCGCAATTGCCGCCCACCGACTGGACCCAACGAGCTACTCCGGAAGCAGCGAGTGCACCGGGTCAGCAGCTTCCCGCCGCTGCGACCGAACCGGCTGTGCCTCCACGGCGAGCGGCTTCGGCCGATCAGAACTTCTGGCAGACCTCGAACGCCCAGTCCACACCGGCCGATGCGGCGCCGGCAGCACCTGGTTTTCCAGCCCCGCCACCAACTGATCCGGCTGCGTCTGGCGCGGCGCCCGCAGGCACTCCTCCTATCGGAACCATCCCGAACACCAACCTCGGGGCGAACACGCCACCGACGGCAGCGTCTCCAATCAGCCCGCAGCCACCTGTCGGAACCGCTGACCCGTCGGCCGATCCAACTCAAGCGGCGCGAATGTCGGTCCCGAGTACCGGCGCGGCGAGCGGTGCCGAGGCGAATCCGGTTCGACCAGGGGTTATGGAGCAGGGCAGTTTAACGGGCGGCCCGGCGGTCCCGGCGACGGCTCCTCCAGCCCAACCGATGTTCAATCGTGACCGTTTCCCCGGAGCGAACGTGCCGTTGGCTCAGCTCGAACGCGATCAAGCCTGGGCCGTCAAGACGCGGCAATTTGAACTCGAATATGATCTGGAAAACGTCTCCGCCGAACAACTGGGGCGAGTCGACTTGTATGAGTCGAAGGACGGCGGAGCGACTTGGCAGTACCGCGACGCCGACCTTGACCGTCGAAGCCCGGCGGGGGTGACCGTGTCGGAGGATGGCATCTATGGTTACCGGCTGCATGCCGTTTCCGAGAGCGGTGTGGCGGGGCCCAAACCGAAACCGGGCGATCGGCCCGACGTTTGGGTCTGTGTCGACTCTCAGTCGCCGCAGGTCGAATTCACATCGATTCAGCTGGCCGGGCAGGGGACTGCCGAGCTGTTGATCAACTGGGTGGCTCGTGACCTGTGGCTGGCAGAACGACCGGTAACGCTGGAATACCGAGCGACGACTTCCGAGCAATGGGAGACGATTGCAGCGGGGATTCCCGATACGGGGAGCTACATCTGGAAGCTGGACGAACGTCTGCCGCCGCACGTGCTGCTGAGGATTGTCGTCCGCGACCGGGCTGGAAACGAAGCGACCGCTCAATCGCCGAGCTCAGTGGCCACCAACGGCCGAGCCCCGGCCGTTCGCGTCAAGAACCTCCGCCCCAGCGAATAGCCTGGAGGTCGCACCTACCTCCCGCACCTCGTCCAGTAAGCAGCTTAAGTTGAGCTTGGGCGGGAGGTAGGTGCGACCTCCGGGCGTCAAGTAAGCGGCGTAAGTTGAGCTTGGGCGGGAGGTAGGTGCGACCTCCGGGCGTCAAGTAAGCGGCGTAAGTTGAGCTTGGGCGGGAGGTAGGTGCGACCTCCGGGCGTCAAGTAAGCAGCTTAGGTTGATTTTGGGCGGGAGGTAGGTGCGACCTCCGGGCGTCGGCGATCAGCGGCGGTCTTCGAGCTTGCCGATCATCGACTCAAGCAGCGACTGGAGCTTCTTGGTGGCGCCTTGAGCGGCCTGCAGCACCGAACCGCTCCGGTCACTCACGCTGACCGGGTCCATCCCCATCAGTCGCGCTTCGATCAGACACCGCTTGTCGTCGTCCGATGACTTCACCGAACTGCTCTCGTCCGACAAGTGAACCTCCAGCCGCGTGATCCGCGGACTGAAATGCTTCAGCTTGCCCACAAGCAACTCTTCGATCTGCTGCGCAAGTCCCGCGCTGCCATGGATGTGGTTATCTGTGTTGACTTGAATCTGCATCGGATGCCAACGCTTTCTACGCGGTGAGAAATCCCGGTTCCAGCGGCCAGCCCAGCTGCCTCGCCCCGCGCCAGCGGATCGCTGCGACTCTCCTCCACCCGCCGAACCCTCCACTTACCATCTTCATTATATCACCCCAGCCGCCAGGTGACCGGGTGATCGAGAGTTTATGCCCCAAGCAGTCCATTCGATCAGAAATCTTAGCTTCGAGTGGCCGGCAGGTCGGCCGACCAGTATCCCCACTGCCCCTGATTCTCGTCGACTCCGACTTCGATCCGAGTCAGGTGTCCGGTATCCCCAATTTTCTCCAGCAGTCGCCCCCCCAAGTAACAGGCCAGCTGCTCGGCCGTCGTGTTCTCCACCGGCAGCAGGATGCAATCCTCGCGGGGAAAGACCCAGCGGCGAGATTCGAACCGAGCGGTGACTTCTTCACCCTCGGTGGTCACCGCAATCTGGCGATGGCGAGTGGGGAGAAGGACTCGGTGGTCGAGTTCCAGCACCAGCTGATGCAGGGCGTCACGCAGCTGAATGAAATCGAAGACGTAGTAGTTCTCATCCAGCGGTCCCTGCAGTTCGGCCATGACGCGGTAGTTGTGGCCATGCAGGCGTTCGCAAATGTTGCCGGCAAACGTGATGAAATGAGCCGCGCTGAAGACCAGATAGTCTTTGGTCAACACGATACGGTACATACAGAACACCTTTCACCAGGCCAAGGGGAACCGCAGCCAGCCTTCTCGGATGGCAACGTAGATCGCGGCGGCGATCAGGTCGGCCGTGGTTCCCGGATTGCGCCGGTGACCGTCCGAACGCAACCAGAAATCGAGCTCTGCCAGCCGATCCTGATAAGTCTCATCGGTCGGTGCTCCAGCCTCCAGTACCCAGCCAGCTCGGTCAGCTGCTTCCTGGCTTGTCTCCAGCCCGCATTTGCGCGCAATTAACGAATCGGGGATCGCGTGCATCACGCTGAGCTGCGTGTGGATGATCGCCAGATTCAGTGGCCAGCCCTGGTCATGCGCGTTGCGTAGCGTCGGCACCACCAGCTCGAAGAGCTCTCGGAAGTTGTCAGCGTACTGCCTGGCGATCGTATCGCGGTCGGCGGCCGCTCGCATGGCGTCGAGCAGATTCGCGGGGGCTGCGTCACGATTCACGTCCATCTGATCAGTCTGCCCGAGCCCGCCGGGATTGGCCAATCGGATCGCCGTGTAGACCGCTCGACTGTCCTCGGCGGTCAGTCCCGCCAGGACATCGACGATACCGTCGGCGAGCGGTCGGTCGGGAGGAACAGCCGCCAGTGGAGCCAGCAGCAGGGCGATTCCCAAGTTCGCATTCGTCGCGGTGACTGTGCGAGCAGCTTGAACGGCACGCAGCACGGCCATGCCGACACCTTGCTGGCCGGCGAGTGCCAATTCGGGCGCCGCGGCCACGGCGCTGGCCAGGAAGTCGACCAGCGTCAGGTCACTGAAGTCGGCTCCGCGATGAACGTTACCCGGTTTGGACGCACTGACTTCCAGCAGACAGGCCAGCGTCAGGGCCTGCGTAGGGCTGAGCGGCGACGGTGGCCGCGCGCTACTCGGTTCGCTCCCGCGAGCCATCTGGTTCATGCCGGGTTCCTGTCACGCTCGCCCAGAAATTTCTCCATGGCTCGAATGACTCTGTCGGGCGCTTCTTCGAGCACCCAGTGTCCCACATCGTGCAGTTCAACCGACTGATGGTCGGGAAAGATCGTTTCCAGTCGACGCAGGCATTCCAGTCGGAAGCACCAGTCGCGTTGTCCCCAGATGAGCAGGGCTGGGAGAGGGTGCCGACGAAGATCGGCTTCGAGTTGCTGGAGGACTTGCCAGGTCGGATGCCGCTCAGACGACGGAATATCCTGCACGAAACGGTCGATGGCGACTCGATCGGCCCAACTGTGATACGGAGCCAGCAGACCGGCTCGAGCAGCTGGCGACAACCGTTGACGCTGCTCCACGGCCATCACTTGCGCCGCCAAGGCAAACAGATTGGCTCCTCGGACACCGATCGTCCCCAGCACCGGAATGCGACAGGCTCGAATGCGCCACGGAATGTACGGCGGCGGAAAGGCTGCTGTGTTGAGAAGGACACATCGAGCGAACCGGTCGCGCATGCGGGAGGCGGCCAGCAGGCCGATCGCTCCTCCCCAGTCGTGGGCAATGAGCGTGATCTGCCGCAGGTCGAGTCGTTCGATCAGCCGTTGCAGGTTGGTCGCATGCTGATCGAGACAATAGCGATATTGCTGCGGCTTGTCGCTCCATCCGCACCCGATGTGGTCGACGGCGACGCAACGATATCGGGGCTGAAAATGGTCGATCAGGTGTCGGAAATGAAAAGACCACGTCGGATTGCCGTGGACCATCAGCAATGGTTGGCCCGCTCCCCGATCGACGTAGTGCAGGCGTGCCGGTCCCAGATCGAGATACTGATCGGGTACGGGAAACTCATCCTGCCAGCTGCTTCGTTGGTTGCCACTCATGGCCGGTTGTGATTCCACCTCCGTGCTTCTGTCAATCACCGTGCTCTCCTGCGTCCCGGCCGTCCGACGCGTTCCCTTGATCACTCTGGCCGGCAGGGCTCAGAACGCATCGTCCCGATCCGCGGCAGACATCACATTCGTCGACGAGAGTCTGAGCGTGCTGCCAGCAATACGCGATGCGGTCGAGGATAATCTGATGCATCAGCGGATGGATCCCCAGCGGCGAGGTGACCAGATAGCGGACGTGCGGATGATGGCGAGCGGCATCGGCGGCCAGTCGCGGTATGTCGGTCTCCCAATGCCGTCCGGGGAGCAGGAAATACGGATGGATGACGACAGTTGTCGCACCCCGGGCCACGACTTTAGCAAAGGCCGATGCGATCGACGGTTCGGCCAGTTCCATGTGGGCGGCTTCGACGTTGGTGAAGCCCGTGGCAAGCCGGAACTGCTGCACGATATCGAGCAAGCCGAGGTTGCTGGCCTCGCGACGCGAGCCGTGGTCGACGATGATCAGTCCGATTGAACCGTCGCCTAGCCCTGGGGGGCATTGATCTGTCCGCAACTGCAGCGAGGTTTCGTTCACGCCGTCCCTTCCTGCCGGATCTGGTCGATCAGCTGGCGCACGGTCTGCCGCAACAGTTCGGTGCCTCCGAACTGGAAGCCGAGCGCCCGGAGCTTGGCTGTTTCAATCTGATGTTTGGGTTGTCCGGCCTGGCCTTGGATAACGCTGTCGCTGCCCGACAATTCGCGGGCGAGTTCGGCCACTTGCAACTGCGAGACGTAGCCATCGCAGCAGTTGAAGACTTCACCGGCAACGTTGGACGCCTGCAGGAGTCGTGAGACGGCCTGAGCCACATCGGCGGCGTGGACCTCTTTGCCGCCGCCGCGAACATCGACGGGGCGGCCCGCGACAATATCGCGAATCAACGCGTACCACTTGCTATCTTCAGCTGGGTGAGCGAGGCCGTAGATGCCGCACGGGCGTACAGCACACATGTTGTAGCCATGGCCGCGGCCGTAGCTGCAGACGAACGCCTCCAGAGCCGCCTTCGACGCACCGTAGTGAGTCAATGGCCATACGGGGTGCGCTTCGTCGAGTGGCCGGTCGTCGAGGATTTTTTCGTGGACGGCGCAGGTCGAAATCACGATGATCCGCTGAACACCTGCGGCTCGACTCTCTTCAAACAGCTCGATCGATCCAAGTACGTTCTCTCGCACAAAGTTCGTCAGCTGGCCTTCCTGATCGCGGAACCCGCGGCCGGGACGCGAAAGGGCCGCATGCACAATGGCGTCGCAGCCCTCGGCGAATTGATAGCACAGAGCCGGATCGCCCAGCCGTCCAACCGACCAGGTGATGTGTTGGTCAATTCCTTCAAAACCGCTGCGGTCGCTCTGTTCTCGATACCAGCAGCGGCATGAGTGGCCATCAGCGACCAAACGGCGGACGATGTAGCGTCCCAGAAATCCCGTCGCTCCGGTCACGCCGATCAGCATGTTCGTTACCTTTCTGGCGAACCGAGTTCATCGCGTGTATCGGTTGACTCAGACGGTGCCAGCTCGCGCACGAGCTGACTGGTCTGCTTGAACGCGTCGGTCCCCGCCTCAGTGCACCATTCAAACATGGCCGCTTCGACAGTCGTAATCGTCACTCCTGAGCTTTCCATTCGCCGCAGGGCCCAGTCGTGATCGATGGAGAACCGAGTACCGACGGCGTCAGCCGCGACGTGGACTTGATAACCTTCGGTCAGCAGATCCAGCGCGGTCTGCTGGACGCAGACATGGGTCTCGATTCCGACCACCAGGATCTGGTCGAGCTGTCTCGGCCGCAGCTGCTGCAGCAACGGCTGACAGCCTCCACAGCTGAACGCCAGCTTGTCCCCGACTACCTGGAGGCGATCGGCCAGCAGATCGACGGTTGGCCCCAGCCGCTGCGGATACTGTTCGGTAGCCCAGCAGGGGACTTGCCAGAGTCGTGCGGCGTCGAGCAGACGGCGGATGTTCCAGACCAGCCGTTCGTGCCCGCGGATCACCGGCAGAAGCTTCTGCTGGACGTCGACTACCAAGACGGCTGAGCGGTCCCGATGGAGCAGCAAGGGGCTGCGGGGGAGCGGGGCGTTGTCGAGCGGTACATCGGGTGGGCGATCTGCCATGGTCGCTTCCAGGCTTCACTGGGGCCGTCAGCCGGCCGAAAGGAGTCTCTGCCGACCATTGTAGCCGGGGATCGTGCCGGTCAGCTGCGCCCCTAGTCGAGCGGCAGCAAATCCGAGAAAATGGTCGGCTTGGCCGCACGTGGCGGTGGCGAATAGCGGTGGTCGGATTTCGTGGCAGGCAGACTTTCTTTCGTGGCAGGCGGGTTGACGGACCGGAGGCTGGGGGACGAGCGGCGATGCGTGTGCGAGCGACCACAATTCTGACCGTTCGACGTGGAAAACAGGTCGCCATGGGCGGCGACGGCCAGGTGACAATGGATACGGCCATCGTCAAAGCCGATGCGGTCAAGGTGCGCCGGCTGCTGGACGGGCAGGTCCTGTGCGGATTTGCCGGAGCGGGGGCCGATGCGTTTGCTTTGCTCGAGCGGTTTGAAGCCAAGCTGAAAGACAATCCGGGGAATGTTCCGCGAGCGGCGACGGAGTTGGCCAAAGAATGGCGGATGGACCGCGCGTTGCGGAGGCTGGAAGCACTGTTGATCGTCGTCTCGGCTGAGCACACGCTGTTGATCGGCGGCACTGGGGACGTGATTCAGCCGACCGACGGAGTGATTGCGATCGGTTCGGGCGGCGGTTACGCCACGGCAGCGGCTCGCGCTCTATTGGCTCACACCGAGCTCTCAGCCGTGGAAATCGTGCGCGCGGCGATGGAGATTGCGGCGGACATCGACATCTACACCAATGGGAATATTGTGGTGGAGGAGGTGTCATGTCCGAGCTAGACGCGGATGGGCCAGTGAGTGACGGGATGGAGGGCGATGGGGGGAGTCGTGACGGCGGGAGTCGTGACGGCGGGAGTCGTGACGGCGGAGCTGGCGAAGCGGGTCTGGAGTCGCGAGGGAGCGGGACGCCCGTACTGACGCCGCGCGAAATCGTCGCGGCCCTCGATCGTCACATCATTGGTCAGCAGGCAGCGAAGCGAGCGGTGGCTGTCGCGGTCCGCAATCGCTGGCGGCGACAGCAGCTGTCGGACGATTTGCGTCGGGACATCCATCCCAAGAACATCCTGATGATCGGTCCCACCGGAGTTGGCAAAACCGAGATCGCTCGACGGCTGGCTCGCCTGACCGGAGCACCGTTCATCAAGGTCGAAGCGACGAAGTATACCGAGGTCGGTTACTACGGGCGTGACGTGGAGAGCATGATTCGGGAGCTGGTGGAGAACGGCATCCAGCTGGTGCGTGCTACCGAGCGGGGACGAGTGCAGGAGCAGGCGGCGAGTCGCGCGGAAGAGCGGTTATTGGATCTACTGGTCCCTCCACCCCCGATGACACCTGGTTTTTCGGCTGGTGGAACGAGTGGATCGGCGAGCGACGATGATACGCACGCTCACCATCAACGGGCTCGGCAGCGGATGCGAGACATGCTGACCGCTGGCCAGCTCGAGCAGCGTGAAGTCGAGCTGAAGGTCGAGCAGAAATCGGCGCCGGTGCTGCTGGGCGGAATTGGTGGGGAGCATCTCGACTTTGAGCTCCAGGGGATGCTGGAAAAGATGATCCCCAAAGCGACTCAGCGTCGCCGAGTCACCGTGTCGGAAGCCCGTCAGATCATCTTCGATCAGGAATGCGACGCGCTGCTCGATCCAGAGAAAATTCATGCCGCCGCCATTCAGCTGGCTGAGAACTCCGGGATTGTCTTCATCGACGAAATGGACAAGGTCGTGGCCAGCGAGACTCGGGGGGCCGACGTTTCGCGTCAGGGTGTGCAGCGGGATTTGCTGCCGATCGTGGAGGGGACCACCATCCAGACCAAGTATGGTGCCGTGCGGACCGATCATGTGTTGTTCGTGGCGGCGGGCGCTTTTCACAGGAGCAAGCCGAGCGATCTGATGCCGGAGTTGCAGGGGCGGTTCCCGATTCGCGTAGAGCTGACCGATTTGAGTCAGGAGGATTTTGTGCGGATCCTGACCGAGCCCGATACGGCGCTGACTCGCCAGTATTCGGCATTGCTTGAGACCGAGGGCGTCGCGCTCGAGTTCACGCCTGACGCCATCACGACTCTGGCCGAGTTTGCTTTCCGGGTCAACCAGCAGACTCAGAATATCGGAGCCCGGCGGCTGTACACGATGATGGAACACTTGCTGGAAGAGTTGAGTTTCGAGGCGCCGGAGTCGGCCGGCCGGAAAGTACAGATCGACGCAGCTTATGTGCGGCAGCGGTTGTCTGCTGTCGCTGCGGACGAAGATGTCAGCCGATACATTTTGTGAGGGACGAACCCATGTCGGAGGAGTGGATTGCCAGTCGGACGCGAGCCTTTGACAGCAGCGGGATCCGGCGGATTTTTGAACTGGCGGCGAAGATGGACCGGCCGATCAACCTGTCGATCGGTCAGCCCGACTTTGATGTGCCCGAGGCAGTGCAGGCGGCTTGCGTCGATGCGGTCCACCACCATCGCAATGGCTACGCGCCGACACAGGGGATTCCTGTGTTGCGTGAGCGGTTGCAGGCGGACATTGACCGGGAGTTTGGTGATCCGAACCGGCGCGTCTTTGTCACCTCGGGGACCAGTGGTGCGCTGGTGCTGGCCATTCTGGCTCTGGTGAACCCGGGTGATGAAGTGATCATCTTCGATCCGTACTTTGTGATGTACGAGCCGCTGGTGCGGCTGGTCGGCGGCATCCCCGTGCTGATCGACACGTACCCCGATTTCCGCATCGATGTCGATCGAGTCCGCGATGCACTGACTCCGCAGACGAAGCTGGTTCTGTTGAACAGCCCGGGGAACCCGACGGGAGTGGTCGCCACCCGGGAAGAAGTGCAGGGGCTGGCCGAGCTGACCGCTCGGCACCGCATTGCACTGATCTCGGACGAGATCTACAGCCACTTCAGTTACGACCGGCCGGTGATATCTCCTATCGCGTGGAATCCCGACACGATCGTGATCGACGGGTTTTCGAAAAGCCACGCGATGACAGGCTGGCGAGTGGGCTACGTCCACGGTCCGCGAGCGGTGATGGATGCGATGATCAAGCTCCAGCAGTACACGTTTGTCTGTGCTCCGCAGCCCGCTCAGTGGGCCGCGGCCGTGGCCCTGGACGTCGACATTTCCGGGCATGTCGAGACCTATCGGCACAAGCGGGACCGGCTGTTGGCGGGGATCAGCGACCTGTATCCAGTGGTGGTGCCGGAGGGAGCGTTTTACGTCTTCCCACAGGCGCCGGTGGGGACCGGCACGGAGCTCGTGGAGCGGGCCTTGGCCGAACAGCTGCTGGTGATCCCGGGTAAGGTCTTCAGCCGCCACGATAGCCACTTCCGCATCTCCTACGCCGCCTCCGACGAGACCATCGACCGCGGCATCGACGTCCTCCGCCGCATCGCCCGCTAGCACCCCGGAGGTCGCACACACCTCCAAAGAGGTCGCACACACCTCCGGCCGTGCTAGCTTGCCTCGGGGTTCGAGCCGGCGCCCCGCCGCACTTAAGCTTAGACACCCCATTGGCAAGCTCAGCAATCTCGCTTAGCTGATGCCCCAGCTCGACTTACGCCGCTCTACTAGCCGCACCACGAGAGCTCGGTCGCGCCTGGCAGCGCTACCAGCCAGTCACGCTGCTGCGTGCTAGCAGTTGGCGGAGGTACGTGCGACCTCGGAGTTAGCGGGAGGGGGGGGTGTTGCCGGCGAGGAGTCGGGCGAGTCGGGCGCGCTGGCGGTCGGTCCGGTCCTGGCGGACGGGGCCGAGCAGCCGCATGTTCTCGCGCAGCAGAGCTCGCTCGGCTGGGAGCATCTGTTCGAGGAGACGCTGTTTGACGGCCTCCTGAGCCCCGATGAAGGCGACCGAGAGCTCGTCCCAGGGGGCCTGGTTGAGGAAATGTCGCACGGCAGCGGCTGGCAGGTGGGCAATCGCGTTGAAGCCTTCGACCCCCGGGTCCTGACGACGGATCCGATGTTCGGTCGACTCGCCGCGCGCCGTGCCGGCAGACTGGGGGCCGGCGGCCGGTAGTCTGGCAGGGATCTCAGCTGGCGTCTGGCGGCCCTCGATGGCGGACTGGTGTGGCACAGTCGAGGATCGCGAACGTGGATCGGTCGCAGTCGGGAACCCGAAACCGGTGGTCCGTTTGCGGAGGATGGTACTGAGCAGTTCGAGGATCGACAGGGGAGTTCGGTCTTTTCCCAGCAGCGACACGACTTGACGCCGAAGGGGCTCGGGCATCGCCGCACAGAATCGGTTGTGGGCTTCGGGGCTGAGTTGTGATAGTACGGTGGCGATCGTCACGGGGAGTTCGTCTCGCATCACCGACAGAAACTGATCGTCCGACAGATTCTCCAGAAACTCGAACCCGGCTGCTCGGCCGCGAGGGGAGGGCGGGTTGTTGGGGCGGACGGTCAACCGCCCTGGTTCCGGCGAAATCGTCTGTGGCAAAGCTGGAGCGGGCAAGTCGGCGACCGGGGCGTGATGTGGCCGGCCCGGCTGTGCGTCGGCGGCATCGATGCGGTGGTAGGCCGCCACGAATTCGCTGACCGCTTCAGACGACTGGCTGAGTTCTTGCGGTGTGAACGACTCCAGTTTCCGGCGTACGGCACGACGCTGGCTGGGGGCCAGCCGTTGCAGGACTTCGACGGCCTGATCGGCTGGGAGGTGAGCCAGTACGAGGGAGGCCTGGGTGAGCCGGTCGGCGGGAGCCATGGCGTCGGTAGGTTCCAGGGGAGTCTGCGGCGCCGGCACCCCTGGCAGCCGCGACGGTGGGACCGTATATCGGGGTGCGCTCAGTACATCGGCTGGGACGCCGGGCCGGGTTGACGCGCGCCGGGTAGTCGTTGGCCAAGCGGTCGAGCGAGGCGTGGGCGGTAGGGGTTGTGGCGATGGAGCGTCACGGTCCCAGCTTGCCTTGCCGCCTCCCAGGCTCAACAATTCCTCGATTCGTGGCAAGATGCGGCAGGTGGCACGATCGTGCGGACGAGTCCGATCGGAGCGAATGGAGAGCTCGCTTCATGCGGCCGGGCCCCTGTTGGCAGAGGAAGGGAGTTGATACGATCCGATCATGAATACGACCCCGATGATGCAGCAGTATGAATCGGCCAAGCAGGCCTGCGGCGACGCGTTGCTGCTGTTTCGCATGGGCGATTTCTACGAGTTGTTTCACGACGACGCGAAGACGGCAGCTCGGGTGCTCGGTCTGACGCTGACCAGCCGCGACAAGACCGACAATCCGATTCCGATGGCCGGGTTTCCCCACCATCAACTCGACAGTTACCTGGGAAAGCTGATTCGGGCTGGCTACCGGGCGGCAATCTGCGAGCAGGTTGAGGATCCGAAGCTGGCCAAGGGGCTGGTCCGCCGCGAAGTGACTCGTATTGTCACGCCGGGGACCGTGACCGACGAAGGGTTGCTCGATCCGTGCACCAGCAATTTCCTCTGCGCGATCTGCCCCGGTTCTCAACGGGACGACGACCAGGTCGGCGTAGCTTGGATCGACCTGTCGACGGGCCGATTTCAGGCGATGGTCTGTGCGGCTCGAGACCTGCCCGACGAACTCGGTCGATTGCAGCCGGCCGAATGTCTGACACCCGAAGCGTGCACGCTGCTCCCCGATTACTGGCAGCGGGAAACGATCATCACCAAGCGAGCGCCGCACTGCTTTCGATTCGAAGGGGCCCGCGAACGACTCTGTCGGCACTTTGACGTGGCGACCCTTGAAGGCTTCGGATTTGCCTTTGGCGAAGTCGATCAGCCGGCGATCAGCGCTGCCGGCGCGGTGCTGGACTATCTGTTCGAAACGCAGAAGACGTCGCTCGATCATATCGAAAGCCTCTTGAGATACCGCAAAGGGAGTCGGCTGGAGATCGACGAATCGACGCGGCGCAGTCTCGAGATCAGCCGGACCTTGCGAGACGGTCGGCGCGACGGCTCGCTGCTGGCCGTGATCGACCGCTGCGTGACTCCCATGGGATCGCGATTGCTGGCCGATTGGGTCGCCAGCCCGCTGACCGAACGCGATGCGATCGAACGTCGGCTGGACGCCGTGGACGAGCTGGTACAGCAGCCGGCCAGTGCGCGTCTGATCCGCGATGAACTCAAAGACGTGTACGACCTGGAACGGCTCTTGGGGCGAGTAGCCACTGGTCGTTGCGGCCCGCGCGACCTGCGGTTCATCGGGTTGACGCTCAGCAAGCTCCCCGTCTTGAAGGAGCATCTGCAGGCCTCCAATTGCGACAAGCTGCGGCAGCTCGAAATGGAACTTCATCTGTTCCCGGAGTTGTGCGCGCACATCGATCGAGCGCTGGTCGAGGACTGCCCGCTCCTCCCTCGGGATGGCGGCTTCATTCGATCGGGATATCAGTCCGATCTGGATGAGCTGCGCGAACTGGCGGCTGGCGGCAAACGGTGGATTGCCGAGTACCAAGCCGATCAGGTGGCCAATTCGGGCATCCCCAGCCTGAAGGTCGGATTCAACAAGGTCTTCGGCTACTACATCGAAATCACCAACGCTCACAGCGACAAGATCCCCGCTCATTTCATTCGCAAGCAGACGCTCAAGAACGCCGAGCGTTATGTGACGGCCGAGCTGAAGGAGTACGAGGAAAAGGTCCTGTCGGCCGACGAACGGTCGAAGGTGTTGGAGTATGAGTTGTTCGTGGCGCTGCGGGATGAGGTACAAGCTGCCGCTCGCCGATTGCAGGGCGTCGCCGCCGTGCTGGCCGAACTGGATGTGCTGGCCGGCCTGTCCGAATTGGCCCGCCAGCAAGGCTATGTGCGGCCGACGATCGACGAACGGCCCATACTGCAGATCGTCGACGGTCGCCACCCCGTCCTCGACCGACTCCAGCCGCAAGGGGCTTTCGTCCCGAACGACACTATCTGCGATGCCGATTCCCGCATCCTTCTGATCACCGGTCCGAATATGGCCGGTAAGAGTACCTACATCCGCCAAGTGGCCCTGATCACGCTGATGGCTCAGCTGGGCAGCTTCGTCCCCGCCACTCGCGCCACCATCGGTATTGCGGACCGGATTTTTGCGCGCGTCGGAGCCAGCGACGAATTGTCACGCGGTCAAAGCACGTTCATGGTCGAGATGACCGAAACGGCGCGGATTCTGCACCATGCCACTCCTCGCAGCCTGGTGATCCTCGACGAAATCGGGCGCGGGACCAGCACCTACGACGGTCTGTCAATTGCCTGGGCGATCGTCGAACACCTGCACGATCAATCGCAGTGCCGGACCCTGTTTGCCACGCACTACCACGAACTCACCCAGTTAGCTCAGCAGTTGTCCAGCGTGGCCAACTGGAACGTGGCGGTCAAAGAATGGGACGGCAAGATCATCTTCCTGCACAAGATTGTCCCGGGAGCAGCCGACCGCAGCTACGGCATTCATGTGGCTCAGCTGGCCGGGGTGCCCCGTGAGGTGAACCATCGCGCCGAGGAGATTCTGGCCGAACTGGAATCGCGTCGCGACCCGTCCCATTCGGCGCCGCCGGCCCCCAGGGCTCGACGCAGCGGCCAGTACCAGTTGACGTTGTTTGAAATGGCCGAGCATCCGCTGGTCGAGGAGCTCCGTCAGCTCGATCTGCATGCACTCACCCCGATCGACGCATTGCTGAAGCTGCAACGGTGGCAGGCTGACTTGCTGCGAGATCAGCCGGCTCAGGGCCGCGCCCGAGTTACTTGATCCAGACCTGTTGACCGAGCAGGCTCCGTTCTGGACCCCAGGTGCACACGACTGGCCAGATCGACGTTGAGACAAGTTGGCGGCATCTCTCAAGGAGTTCGGTACTTCTTGGCAATCCGCTGTACGCTGTGGCCAAGTTCCACGCCGTAACCTACCAGCACAGCGCGCCGTCCGTGTTCCGAGGTGACGTGCATCTTGATGTCGATGCGTTCCAAGGGGAGTGCATCCTGGATTCGGTCGGACCATTCGATCACGGTCCAGCCGGGCTGCTCAAAATACTCCTCGGCGCCCAAATCGAGAAACTCGGCGGTGTTCTTCAGCCGGTAGGCATCGAAGTGGTAGATGCTGTTGGTCCCGTGGTATTCGTGGCACAGGACGAATGTCGGGCTCTGCACGTGGCTCGACTCGATGCCGGCTCCTTCAGCCAGGGCACGTACCAGCCGAGTCTTGCCGGCGCCGAGCGTTCCGATCAGACCGACGACGCACGATTCGGGCAACTCGGCAGCGAGGATCGCTCCGAGTCGGTCCGTGTCTGATTCACTGTGGAGCTCGACGGACTGCTCAACGCGACTCGGGCCGACAGGCTCCTGGGGCTGAGTGTCGTGCAGGTAGCCGCGTGGTGCGAGCGGTAGGAGTGAACCGTCGGCTTGCCGAGCAAAGAGTCCTCGTTCGGCGATGAACTCACCGACGTCGGTCAGCCGTATCGTCGTTTGAGTGTCGTGAAGCAATTTGGCGGCCACATCCGGCGGCACGGCGATTAACAGCTCAAAATCTTCGCCGTCGCTGAGGGCATGATCGAGCGGCGTGAGCCCGGAAGTTTGTGCTCGGAGACGAGCCGCGTCGCTGATGGGGATGTGTTCCAGCTGCAGGGCCGCTCCGCAGTTACTCGCCTCGGCCATCCGGTCGAGATCGAGCGTCAGGCCGTCGCTGATATCCATCGCGGCGTGAATCGGATAGCGTTGCTGCCAAGCCAGGGCTTCAGCCAGTCGCGGCTGAAAATCGAAATGGTGGCCCAGCAGACTCCCTCCTAGAGTGCCCGTGACCAGGATTCGATCGCCGGGCTTGGCGCCGGTTCGCGTCCAGGGTGAGCCGATGACCAGTCCCATGGCGGTAACGCTGATCACCAGCCGGCCACCGGTGGAGTTGGTATCGCCACCGGCCAAAGTCAGCTGGTGAGCGTCGGCCAAATCGAGAATGCCGCGGTAGACCTGATGCAGCACGGATTCCGTCATGCCGTGGGGCACGGCGAGCGATACCCAGCAGGCGACAGGTCGAGCAGCCATGGCCGCCAAGTCACTGAGATTGACGGCCAGCGCCTTGCGGCCCACGCGGTAGGGTTCGCAGTGGGCCAGTTCAAAATGTGTGCCGTCGACCAGCAGATCGGTAGTGACAGCGATCGACTGGCCAGGGACTCCGGTGGGATGCACCGAGCCGTCGTCACCAATCCCCAGCGACGTCCCCGGCCTGACCGGCGCGTGCTGCTGCAGCCACCGCACAAATTCGCGTTCCATACCGCTCAGTCTAACGAGCGGCCGGTCGGTCGACTAGCAGTACGGGTGGCGGTGGGCCAAGTGATCTGCATCTTGCCCGAGTAGGGTTCGCCGTCCCGGACGATGAAGAAACTGACTGGCTGTGAGCGGTCAGTTTGAGCCTGGTTCAGGATATAGCTGATGTGATTCAGGTTCAGCGTTTCGAGTTCCTGCAGGCCGACCAGCACGTCACCTTCGCGGATGTTGTGCTGCCAGGCGGGGCCGTTTCGTCGTACTTCAGTCACTCGAAGTCCGCCAGTGAACTGAGTTTTCATATTGCGGAAATCTTCTTCGTCCATTTTCTCCAGCTTGAGTCCCAGGAGGCTCCAGGCCTGTTCCTCGGCCGGATTGCGTTCGACAGCTCCTCGGCGGCCGAGGACCAGATTGACGTCGAGCGTCTCGCTGCCACGTTGGATCACGACGGGGACCGAGTCTCCGGCGCGACGTTCGAGCAGGGCGAGGTCGAGGTCGACACGGTGCTGCACGGGTCGACCTTCGACTTGCAGCACCTGGTCACCGGCTTTGAGTCCCGCCTTTTCGGCCGGGCTGGCGGGCTTGACCTTGCGAGTCCGCAGGCCGGCGCCCCCCGCGCTGGCTCCTGCTTCGAGCACCAGCCCATGGTCGACACCGCCGGCCGCGTGCTGCTGGATCATGCGGGAGGTGACTTCGAGCACTTTGTCGACGGGGATGGCGAAACCGATCCCTTGAGCGCCCATGCGAACGGCCGCGTTGATACCGACCATCTCACCGTCGATGTTGATCAGCGGCCCTCCTGAGTTACCCGGATTGATGCTGGCATCGGTCTGGATCAGGTCGTGATAGTACTGCGCGTCGCTGACCTGGACACTGCGATGCAGGGCACTGATGATGCCGCGCGTGACGGTATGTTCATAGCCGAAGGCGTTGCCAATCGCCACGACGTCCTCGCACAGCATCAGGTCCGAGCTGTTACCGAGCTTGATGGTCGACATCGGCTCGGTAACAGGAATTTTGATCAGTGCCAGGTCGGTGGGGGCGTCATGAGCGACGACGGTGGCGATGGTGGAACGGCCGTTGTGCAGATTCACTCGAATCTGCTGCACGCCATCAACGACGTGGAAGTTGGTGACGATGTAGCCGCGCGGGTCGATAACGACTCCGGTCCCCATGCCATTGACTCGCTGCGACTCGCCGTCTCCCTTCTGTTTGCCATTTTCATCGGAAGCCGGGACGGTCTTGTTGCCGTGGATATTCACCACAGCCGGCTTGGCTCGTTCGATCGCGTCGACGAAGGCAGTCCGGCGGAGTTCAGAGGCGGTCGATCGATTGCCACTCGCCAGCAGAACCAAGCCGATTAGACTCAGGCAGCACAGGCGTACTCTGGCGTCGATCAACCGTGGCATAGGATGGTGCCGAAGTGGGGTAGCTGCGGGGGAGCCGAGGCCGCTGTGGCCTGAGCCTGGATTGCGGGCGGACGTTCTTGTTCGAGCAGTGGCGTGCTCGTCCGCTTCGCAACGGTTGGGCTCGCCAGAAGGACGAAGTCATGATCGACGTGAACGTTGCAATCGCTTGAAACAGCGCCCCGACGCCCGCATAACCGTTTCTTCTTAACCGGATACCGCTCAAACCGGTGAAACCTGGCAGACTTTGCCAACGAATGTTATCGGTTAGCATTGCTAGCGTTGTGGTGCAGGCGTCCCGCCTGCCTCGGGTTGTGGTGCAGGCGTCCCGCCTGCCTGAATTAAGCAGCTGAGTTGGGCTCTCCCTGGCCAGAAACTGCGTGCTGGAAAAGGAGAAAGGAGAAAGGAGAAAGGAGAGGGCGCGGAGAGGCAGGCGAGACGCCCGCACCACAATGAGGGAGGGAGGAGGAGGAGAAAGGCTGCTTGGTTATTCGCTGGCCAGGCTGGCGCAGACGATTTCGCGGTCGTTGCGGGCGAAGATGTGGCGGTAAGCGTAAGCGGGGTGCGACCAGCAGACGCCGTCACGACGGTTCAGTTGGTCTGTGGTGGGATCGATCAGATGAGCTCGGCTGAGTTCATGGTAGCCGTCGGGACGCAGCTGAGCGATGATCAGATCGCCGCGATCGTTGAACAGCCAGTCGCGGTCGCCCTGAGTGACGAAGTGGATAGTAGCCCAGCGAGCGGTCGGGACTGCCGTCGTGTCTTCCCAGATCCGATCGCCCGTCGCCGCGTCCAGGCACCGGAGCTCGCCGTGGCTGTCGACACCGTAGACGTTGGCCCCGCGCAGCACCGGCGTGCTGATAATCGAATGCAGACTCTCCGTGTTCTTCTCGTCCGGTCCCAGCCGGCGCCAGACCGGGCGAGCGGTGAGCGAATTCGGGTCGAGCTGCAGGAGGAGCGATCCGTCATAGAACGAGGAAACGAAGATCCGGTTTTCGTTCCAGGCGGGAGTGGCGATGCCGATCACCATCCGAGTCGGCTTGAATTCCTGCTGCCAGTGAACCTTACCCGTGCGGGGATCGAGGCCAGCAACGCTGTCGCCCGTCCAGCAAACCAGCACATCCTGATTGGCCTGACGGACGATGATCGGCGACGAATACGACGCGCGATCCGGGAGTGCTCGCCAGACTTCCTTGCCGCTCACCTTATCAAACGCGACCAGGCAAGCATTGTCAGGAGCTCCAATCTGGACGATCACCAGGTCCCCGTAGACCAATGGCGACGCGGCAATTCCCCAGATCGGCATCTCGAACTTGTATTCGGCCAGCAGGTCCTTTTTCCAGATCACCTGGCCTGCAGTATCGAGGCAATGCAGGTGCCCCATCGTCCCTAACGCGTAGAGCCGTTTGCCATCGACCGTCACGGAACTGCGGGGTCCAGCCACATAGCCGACGTCGTGATACTCACAGTCGTAAGTGAACGTCCAGCGGATCTCGCCGGTCTCCCACGCCAGCGCATGGATCCGTTCAACCTGCTTCGGCTCGGCCAAGCGGTCCATGACGTACACCGTGCCGTCCGCCACGGTGGGGCCACTGTAACCGCTCCCGATCGGCGTGCTCCAGCGGCGAGGGAGCGTCCCTTTAGGCAAACTATCGACGATCCCCGTTTCCCGCCACACTCCGTCACGCTGAGCACCTCGCCACTGCGGCCATTCGTCCGCGCGGAGCTGTCCAATACTCAACGCCCCCACACTCAGCAAGCATAACCCAATCACCGCGCACCTGTTAAGTGGCGACCGGACACCGGCCAGTGACCACATACCGCAGTGATTCAAGTTGATCATCGGGAGCCGTTCCTCTTGCGTGTTCTGTGCCCTAAGTGGCTGTGTAACGCTCGAAGCACCTCGAGCACAATCGTTCAGCCGCGGAGTCGCCGTCATCTTAGACGATGGCTGCGATTTGTACGACCGCTCATAGCAAGTTCGCGCGATCACCTGTGGCAATTCCATCTACACCACCGAATCGGCGGATTACGGTCGCAATCCAATCGCAATCCAACCAGCAGCTGGCCGTGACAAATGATTGCCCCGACACTTTCTAAGTGATATCTTAGGACTTCCTGGGTTGCGGTGATCGGACGATCGGGGGGGTGATGGCGGAAGGTCCTCCACAGAATGCAGTTGGTCGCGGACCTCGTCGGCGTCTCCGTGGGGGTATGGTCGTCGGCTATCTGGCTATTCTCTTCCTGACCCTGGCCACGGCCGTGGCCTTCTCCTACGACGCCGGTGTGCTGCTAGGCGGCGTGGCATTGATTGCCGTGCAGTTACTGCGAGGGAAGCCCAAGTCAGTCTTGGTGATAGCGGTTGGAATGCTATTGTTGTGGTTCATCAAGCCTGAAATCGGCGATGGTCGCGAAGCCGCAAGGCGAAGCGGCTGCTTGACGAAAGTCCGGCAGATTCAGTTGGCCATCTATGACTATAGCCGGGCCCATGGTCACTTGCCGCCGCCTTTTACGGTGGACGAGGCGGGGCGGCCGATGCACAGCTGGAGAGTGCTAATCCTGCCCTACCTGGGCGACCCGGAACTGCAGACGCTGTACGACAAGATCGATCTCACCAAGCCGTGGTCCGATCCCAAGAATCGGGCCGTGGGGAACCAGATGCCCAGCATCTACCGGTGTCCGGCATTTGTTCCTCGGTATCCAGGGGATGAACACACGACGGCTTACGTGGCGGTGGTGGGAGATGAGACGTTGTGGAGTCCGTCGCAGCTAGTAAAGCTGACCGATAAAAAAATCGATCTGAGTGGTAAGTTGTCGATCATCGAGTCAGAGCGGTTTCGACAGCATTGGATGTCGACCGGTGATCCGTCGATCGCGGTGTTGGACAGCAGCGCCGTGGGCTCGTTGATCAAGCCGGGGCCGCACCGCGGAGGAGTCTCTGCGTGTGCGTTTGCCGACGTTCACGTTAAGGCCATCCGCGACGACCTTCCGGTCGAGAATCTGCGTCGCATGTTGACGATTTCGGTCCGCAAACCCGGGCAGCAGGCAACTACCCAATCGGCCGATTCCGGGCGATAATCGGGGCCTGCGTTTCGCCAGTCGGCGGAGGTGGGCTCGTGGGGGATGCCTGTTGAGAGGATGGGGTCGGTGGGTGCTATTGCGGAGTATTTTGCCGAAGCCGAATCGTTGCCGACGCCCTGTCTGGTGCTGTATCGAGACCGGATGCAATCGAATCTGCGCCGGTTGGTGGAGATGTCCGGCGACGTGAGTCGGCTCTGTCCGCACCTCAAGACGGCCAAGATGGAGCCGGTGATTCATGCCTACCGTGAGGTGGGTATTGACTCCTTCAAGTGTGCGACGATTGCCGAGGCTGAGCTGGCTGGTCGAGCGGGCGCAGCGAGTGTGCTGTTAGCTTACCCGCTGGTTGGACCGCAGCCTGCTCGATTCGTTCGACTGGCTCAGCATTTCCCCGGTACACGCTGGTCGGCTCTGGCGGACAGCCTGGTCGGAGTGGAGATGTTGGAGCGGGCCGCGGCCGAGCATCAGATGCGTCTGACCGTGCTCTTGGACATCGACGTCGGCATGCATCGGACCGGGATCGCTCCTGGACCGGCTGCTGTGGAGCTGTATCGTCGGATTCACCAATCGCCTCATCTGGTGGCCGGTGGCTTGCATATCTACGACGGCCACCTGCACGACACGGAATTGGCGGTGCGGACGGAACGAGTACGTCAGGCCGTCGATCCGGCATTAATGCTCCGCCAGCAGTTGCTCGATCAGGGACTGCCCGTTCCGCGGGCCGTGGTGGGCGGAAGTGCTTCGTTTCCCATTCACCGCGCCAATCCGCTGCTCGAGTGCAGTCCGGGGACGTGCGTCTTTTGGGACAGCGGTTATCAGAAGCTGTTGCCCGAGCAGCCGTTTGAACCGGCTGTGATGCTGTTGACTCGCGTGATCAGCCGCCCGACGGCCGACATCGCTTGCCTGGATGTGGGGTACAAGTCGGTGGCGGCCGAGTCGCCATTTCCCAGATTGGCCTTGCTGGGGGACGAGAATCCCGAGCAGATTGGTCAATCGGAAGAACATCTGATGGTGCGTGTGAAGAAGTCCGAGTCTTTTCCGGTTGGCCAGTTGTTGTTTGCCATTCCCAAACACATCTGTCCGACGATTGCTCTGCATGAACATGTCCACGTGGTGGACGCGATTCCCGGCGGGTGGCAGCTGGCCGATCGTTGGCCCGTGACGGCTCGTGTGCGGCAGCTGGAATTCTGACGCAGCGGCCAGTGACTGCCGGCCGACAGATTGGGACAGATTGATGCTGAAGGATAGAAGGTAACGATGGTCAGTGGGGATAGTTCCGGAACGGCTCGACGGCCGGCCAGCTGGTGTTGGGGCGTCTTGGGCAGCAGCTCGGCGATGGATGCTTGGGTTGACTGGCTGAGCCAGCAGCCTGATCAGCGTGTCGTCGCTCGCTGGTCGGGGGCGAGTGAAAAAAACGCCGGTAGCGTGAGTGAGCTGACGTCCTGGACTGACCTGTTGGGGCATTCGTCGGTGAACGTCGTAGCCGTCGCGGCCGGGGCTTTTCCGGAACGAGCCACCGCGCTGCGGCAGCTGATCGACTACGGCATGCCGCTGGTGCTGGAAGTTCCCGACTTCGACCCGATCTTCGACTGCGAACTGGCGATGATCCAGGCGGAGCGGAAGGCGGTGCTGGCTCCGTACTTTCCGGCCGCGTTGCATCCCTGGGTGGCTCAATTGCGCGACTGGATTGCCGACCCGTCACGTTCGCCGGTCGGAGCGATTGACCAGGTGAGCATTGAGCGGATTGGGATGCCCGAGGGGCGGCGTACTGCGGTCGACGCCTTTGCCGGTGATGCCATCATCTTGCGGCGGTTGCTGGGGCAGTTTCGGCAATTGCAGGCGATGGAAGGAGCCGGGGAAGGGCGAGGGGAGATGGCCAGCGTGCACGTGCGGTCGGCGATGGGGCCGATGGCTCGCTGGTCGTTGATCTCAGCTGATGCCGCGAGCACTGGGCGATTAGTCGCTCGCGGCACCGAAGGATCGCTGCGGATCGACATGCAGCAGCGATTGTCGGACTGGACAGCCGGAGTGGAATGGTATCGCTCGGTAGATGCCGAGAGATCGCGAACGGTCGATTGGGCGAAAGTCGACGGTTGGAGCGGTCACCTCGCCAGTTGGGAGCAGGTGCAATCGGCGTTGGCTGGTCGTACGATCGACTTCACCTGGGAAGACGCTTATCGTTCGGCCGAACTGGCTGACTTGATGGAGCTGAGTGGTCGTCGCGGCAAGACGCTGGACATTCACAACCAGCAGGTGACTGAGCGTGAGACGTTTAAGGGGATCATGTCGGCCGTCGGCTGCCTGTTGTTGTTGGCCACTCCGGTGCTGCTGGTCTTGGGGATGGTTCTGCAGAGCGTTTTCGCTCCCTTTGCCGCTCATCCCATCTGGCGTCTCTGGCCGGTGATGATCTTGTTGCCTCTTTTGATTTTTCTGTTGGCCCAAGCCCTGCAGCTTGTCTTCCCCTCCCGCAATTCCAGCAAGCCGTAGCCTTCCCCTTGTGGTGCAGGCGTCCCGCCTGCCTTCAGTTGTGGTGCAGGCGTCCCGCCTGCCTGGACTCGGCTGCTGGCTGGAGTCCTCCCTGGCCAAGAAGTGTGTGCAGCTGTAGTGAAGGGAGGACAGATCAGAATAAAGAGGCACAGGAGGAAGCCGAGGTCACGGAGAGGCAGGCGAGACGCCCGCCTTCGGTTGTGGTGCGGGCGTCCCGCCTGCCTGGACTCGGCTGCTGACTGGAGTCTTCCCTGGCCAAGAAGTGTGTGCAGCTGTAGTGAAGATGGAACAGATCAAATTAAACAGGGAGAGAGGAAGCCGAGGTCACGGAGAGGCAGGCGAGACGCCTGCACCACAAGGGAGGAGTGAGGTAGCTGTGTGTCACGACGCGTGTCGGCCGATGAGGCGGGTGAGGTCGGTGAGGATGCCGGGAAGCGCCCAACCGCCCGGCGAAGCGAGGTAGCGGGCGGTCCAGACGGGGTGGAATTTTTCCTTGTATTGCCGCAGACCTTCGAAGCTGTAGAGAGCATCTCCATGTCGATAGAGTGCACTGGCTGCTCGATTCCAGAGCGGTGCCAACGGTCGGTCGGTCAAGCCTGACAGCGGAGCCATTCCCAAGTTGAACCAGCGGTAGCCTTGCGAGGCTCCCCACTGCATGGCCTCGATCAGCAAATACTCCATGACACCGCTGGGGGCATCCGAGCGGTACCGCATCAGGTCGATCGACAGTTCCTCGCGATTCGCACCGCACCAAAGATTGGCAAACGCCACGCGCTGACCACGGCAGGAGACGACGGCACAGGGGAATCGGCGGATGTAGTCTTCCTGGAAGTATCCCAGTGAGAATCCTTTTTCTGGCTGCTGTTTCTCATGCAGCCATGCATCGGAAATGCTGCGCAGACTGACAAGGATCTCGGCGACTTCGCCAGCTGCGACGACCTCGAACGAGCAGTCTTCACGTTCGAGTCGGCGAACCGTCTGCCGCAGCGACCTGCGACTGGGCTGGTTGAGATCAAACGAATCGAGTGGTACGCGGGCTTCTTCGCCCAGCTTCAGCATCGTGAGGCCCTGATTGACGTAAAGGGGCAGGTTGCGTTCGGCGACCTGATAGAAAACTGGCCAGCCGTCGTACTGGTCGACCAACTCACGAAATTGCCAGATCAGCTCACCGGTCGTCTCGATTGGTCCGACCGGATCGCTCATCGCGATCCACGACCGGCCCTGAATTCCGTACATCACGAATCCAGTCCGCTGGTTGTCGAACAGCAGGTATTTGTCTCCCAGCAAAGCCAGATTGGCCGTCGTGGCCGGGGAGTTGCTGATGATTTCAGCGGCGAGATCGAGTTCTGGCGGTTCGGGCGGTTGCAGACGGGATTGGGCTGGGCTGAGTAGTTTGCGGATGGCGAACAGGGCCAGCACGATTACCGCCGCGACGGTTCCTCGCAGAAATCGCGACGCATCGCCGCGGAAGGCGAATCGCCACCAGAGATCGGCCGAGTATTCAGCGTGTTTGTGAGCGAACAGGCCGAGCCAGATCGAACAGCCGACGGCCAGGGCGATCGCCACCAGCCACCCCCAGGTGAAACGGCTGTGCACCAGCGAACCTTTGCGATAGAACGACCCGCGAGTTGCCAGCAGGGCCATCAGGATCAGCAGCATGAAGAGGGCTTCTTCGAAGTCGAGGCCCTTCAGCACCGAGGCGAGAGCGCCGATGGAGGTCAGTCCCACGGCCATCCACCAAGCCGAGTCGAGTCGACGTTGCAGGCCGATTCCCAGCAGCAACATACCGGCTCCAGAGAGACTGGCGAGAAAATGCGAGGCCTCCAGTACGGTCAGCGGCAGGACGAGTTCCAGGGCCTTCAGTCGACCTGGCAGTACCGGCGTCGCTCCTGACAGCAACAACACGACTCCCCCCAGGAAGACGGCGGACCCCAGGATCATGGGAACGATGGTCGCGACGCAAGGTTGAAGATCGTGCCACCAGCGACTGAAGATCGTGCGCCGATGAAGAAACTCATGGCCGGCCAGCAGCACGATCATCAAGGCGAGTGGCAGGAGATAATAGATGATCCGAAACGCCAGCAGAGCGGCCACGATCGCCGGTGTCGGTTCGGCTCCACAGGCCTTGATCACGACCAGCTCAAAGACGCCAACGCCTCCGGGGACGTGGGACAGGACCGTAGCCACCATGGCCAGCATGACGACGGTTGAGAAGTGCCAGAAATCGACAGGAACGAGGTTGCCGACCAGGAGATACAATGAAGCTGAAGCCACGAGGAAGTCCGAACCGGCGACGGCCACTTGGCTGAACGTCGTCCCCAGGCCCGGCAATCGCATTTCAGTCCCCCCCCATCGCCAGCTCGGCCGGATCGCGGACAGCCCAAGATAGACCGCGGTGAAGACCAGCAGTCCGATCCCCCAGGGTCGTGTGGTTCCCAGCGGTATGCCAAGCAGGCCCGGCACATTCACGGGGGCCAGGGCGAAGAGCGATCCGGCGACCGCTGTCACCCCCAGCCAGAAGGTGATCGCCATCATGGCCACAATCTGCAGGATCTCGACGGAGGAGAATTCCCAGGCCGAATAGAGCCGATAGCGGACACTGGTCCCGCCGAGCATCGCTCCAAAATTGTTGCTGGTGACAAACCCGGCAAACGACACTAGCGCCGTCCGCGGAAGACTCAACGGTTTGCCAACCGCTCGAATGGCCAGCCAGTCATAGCCGACCATCACCAGGTAATT
The DNA here is from genome assembly GCA_046349895.1 of Pirellulales bacterium. GTDB lineage: Bacteria > Planctomycetota > Planctomycetia > Pirellulales > Pirellulaceae > JAXMBJ01. The sequence goes on from JAXMBJ010000006.1 coordinate 2,087,664, forward strand.
GATCGCGGTCAGTGTGGTGGCCGCCGCGATGCGCCACCATGGAATCAGCTGCAAGGCGGAGCGGACGTCATGGAAATGGATCTGGTGAAGCTCGTGCCAGAGGAGCCAGAACGACGCTCCGCACAGGATCAACACGACCGCGGGGCCCAGGAATCGCCATCGTCCCTTCATGCCGGATTCGCCGCGCCCCGTCGTTCGCTAACTGATATGAATCAGGGGCGCTGCACCTCTCGCACTACAGCTCCCTGCGTGTCGCTCAAGATCAGAATGGCCAGTTTGCGAGTCCGGGTCAACTGGTCGGTGCTGAGCGACAGGTAGTCAAATCGTCCCCGCAGGTCGGTGTAGCCGTCCTTGTAGAACTCCACGGTCCCGTCCTGGCTTTGTCCGTAGACCTTGACATACGTCTTTGCCAGGGGCCGGCCCGATGCTTGGTCTCGAACGGCGAGGAGCCCGAAGCGGTCGCTGATCAGCACTTGCAGCGAGCTGGCGAAAGCAAGCTGTCCGGCCGACTTGCCTCCTCCAGTCACTTCCACATAGACGTGGCGGCCGGCCAGTTCGGTGGGCAGAGGGATTGAATAGCGGGTTTGCGTCGGCTGGATTTCGACCGTCTGCGTCCGGTTGGGCTCGACAATCGCCAGCCCAGTGCGCTGTTGTTGATCCAGCACAGCAAATGGCTGGCGACTGAATAACTGTTCGACATCAATCAGATAGTAATTGACCTGGACTTGGCGGAGGTTGTGAGCGTCAATCATCGCCGTGTTTCCATCCAGGCTGAGACTGAGCGCCGGTTCCTGGCTGGCCAATTCGGACGTCGACGGAAACGGCTGGTTCGGGTTTCGTGAGCCGGACTCGCTGTTCGGCGAAGTGGTGGTCGCTGCCAGCCCTTCAATCTCGTCGAGCTGACGCGTCATTTCCGCGAAAGCCGCTCGCCAATGATCGACAGGGTAAGCGGCATAGCGCTGTGCGATCGCTCGGGCGTGTGCCAAGTCTTCGCGGTAGAAGTCCAGGTAGGCTGTCAGGTAATCGTATTGCAACCGGCTGTCGAGCTGATCTCCGGCGATTGCGTCCCCGACTGCGATGGCTTCGTCAATGCGATCCTGCAGCAACAGGTAATAGACGGTGGCCAGCCGGTCATCGTCGGATAGTTTCGGCTGGTAGCTCAACACCTCGAGCCAGCGATGGTACTGAGCATGGAATCGGTCGTTCAGGATTTCGCGGCGGGCTCCCAGCTGGTGGGCGCGGGCGTTGACCAGTGGCTTGTATTCGAGATGTTCGTACAACCCGGCTTCGACGGCGCCGAAAGCGAGCAGGGGTGACTCGAGTCGCGGGCCGCAGCTGGCGACAAACTCAGGTTTCTGCCGTAGAAACTCGCGAATTCGTGGCACGTCGGCGTGCCGGACCGCATACGACCAGACGGTGGGATGGAAAACTTGTCGTTCGGCGAGGGCTCCGACCAGGGCATCGTAAAAGGCACGGTTCGCCAACCGGAAGGCGATGCGGTCGAGGTCGAGTTCAAAGACATTGCGGCGAGCGATAAAGTCCAGCACCTGCTGGTCGGTGGCGAATTGTGCCACATAGGCCCACGATTCCCACTGTTCTTCGCTGGGACGGGCCACCACGGTCAGTGGTTGGGCCGGTGCAAACGCGACCAGCCGCTGATCGCTTCGCACATGCACCGGGAAATGCTCGAACTGGCCAGCCTCGGGAAAATAGAACTCATATTCGATGCTTTCGGATTCGTAAGCGTCGAGCTGAACGGGAACCGATTCGATCTGCCGCTGCCCGTTCAGACCGATCGATCCGCCGGGAACCTGGAGCAGCAGGTGTAAGGTGCGAGGGAGTGAGGTCGTGTTGGTGACGACAACTTTGCAGCCATAGACGCGGTCGACGACCAGTTCGCCGGTCACATATTTCTCGGCGGGACGGCCGTCTCGCACCTCAGTCCGATCGTCGGACTGGTAGATGTGCTGGCTGACAAGGACGCCGGTCGGACTGGCGGGCGGTTCGCTGTCACGGAGTTCTTCGTAGAAAACGACCAGCGGGCTGGCAGCGGTCAGAGCGAGCTGGTCGCCGTCCAGCTTCACGGCGTGTTCGGCCGACTTCGATGGCAGGTCGAGTGTTGCCAGCATCAAGAGGATGGCATTGAGCGACTGGCGCGGTTCGAGAAAGCGGGGCGAGATGAACTGGTCGGCCGGATTGTGATCGGCGAAGGCGAGCCAGTAGGGGTCGAGCGGCACCAGGTCGGGTGACTGGGTCGTGCGAGCCACTCGATAGAAGTTGCTCTCAGCGTATTCCTTCGTCGATTCGAGCGGCGCATAGAAGACTTCGGCCTTGGCTCGGTACTTTCGAGCCAACCCGGCTCGACGACCTGCCCGCGCGCCCAGGGTTGAGTCTTCCAGTTTCGCGATCGACTGCTTGTCGCTCCACTCGTCGACGGCAACTCCGCGATTGCGACCGCGATCGGAGGAGGCGGCCCCACCCCTTTCGCCGGACAGGGCGCTCCAGCGCATCGACGATCCGTCGGTCAGGCCCAGCGATTCTTCCTCGCGGTCCCAATGGACGTTGGCGTCGCCTGCTGAGAGTGGAGCGGCGTAGTACAAACTGGTTCCAGCCTGTTCTCGTCCCAAGCGACTGGCGTCATCATCGGACTGCAGGCCGCGGATGGCGAGTTCAAAGAGCTGCATTTCCTCTGTCGGTCGGGGCGGACGCATCGACCACAATTCGCGCAGGCGGCGGCGCAGGGGCTCGAGTTCCCCGGATTGGCCCTGCGCCCGGAGTATCTGTTCCCAGGTATTCAACTGGCCGAGGATCGGGAGTCCCCGGTCAATGTCGTTCGAATTCTGCAGCAACCACCGATCGGTGAACGTCGGTTCCAGCTTGTTTGCCAGGAACGGTCGAACGACTTCATCAAAGAAAGGGCGGTCCTTGCGGTAGAGGAAATAGTGCAATTCGTGGCACGCATACAGGTCGTAGAAACGTTGCTTGTCTGCCGGAGCGAGTTCGGACCACCGCGTCAGGAATTCGAATTTCGCTAGATCGGGATGCTGAACCGATCCCAGCAGCAGCTGGTGGACTTTGCTGAGCTGATCGTAGACAGCCCAGCGAGCGGATCGTCCGGCGGGCATGGTCAACGTCTCGCCGGCCATCATGACACGCGATTGATGAAAGAGCGCAACGTGCCGCTGAGGGTTGATCGGCTGAGCCAACCGCAGGTCAAGCGTTTGCAGCTGAGGGGCGACAGCGGAAATGCGTCGGTAGACGGTCTGTGTGGAGCTGACCGCCAACACATGCAGGTCCTGGCGATCGGCGAACTGGCCGAGCGGGATCCGCACCTTTCCGTCGGCGTCGGCGACAACGTTGGCCACGATCCGCGAGCTGTTGGCGAGAAAATCAAGGTTCGGGAAATCGCCCGCAGCCTGAGCCTGATCGCTACCGAAAAGTTTGGATTTCTCAGCGGCATCCGAGGCGGGGGCCGGTGTTGCGAGCGGGGATTCGCCCGGCTTGGCCGCTTGAGCACCGGTCTGCGTGGCTTGGAGTTCCCACGGGTTGAGAAGCAGTTCGGGGCGCGGGAGCATGTTGCCGGGCCAGCGTTTGGCCAGCTGACGCTGCAGTATATAGCGGTATTCGTCACCGATATCGCGGCCGGTCGTCATCGACGAAGGCAATTGCGGGAAGGTGACCCCGGTCAGACCTGGAGCAGGAGGCGAAGCCAGTTGTGGGAAATGAGCAAAACCAGGCTCGTAGCGTGTGGCGACCACGATCACGCGAGTCTGAGGCGTCGCACCGAACAAGTCGACTGACAGCTGATCGCCGTCGATTCGCAGCTGTTGAATCTGCAGTGGTCGTTCTTCGTCCAGTTCCAGGTAGCGTCGTGCCCCCACGATCCAGTTCTCATCGACTTTACCGGCCGCGATTCGGACCAGTGTCTCATGGCCGGTGGAGCGGACGGTCAGGCGATAATCACCGGGAGGAAGGCCATCGCAGGTGACGATACGGCCGATGAGCTTGAGGCTGTGCGTATGGTCGGTCGCCGGGAGTCCATCGCGAAGTTCGACCAACGAGAATTCGTCGGCCGTCATTTCGGTCGCTCCGCCCAAGTAGGGTACGGCCCAAGGGCTGGCGGCCGTGGCGTGCACGATCGGGTGATTGGTCATCCGGTCGCCGATGATGGGCCACGACTGGGCGGCTGCCAGGGCCGACTGGGCCGTGACGACACTCACCTCCGTCAGCGGTCCCAAGCCGACGGAACCGGTGGCGTCGGTCTGCAGTCGGAGTGTGACTTCCTGCCGGAAATCGCGCGGCTTGAGCCGCACTTCCACCGCTCGTTGCGGCTGGGGTTCTCCCGAGCGGCCCAGGACCTGCAATTGGTAGTTGCCGCCGCTGCGGACAAGGTAGAAGGCCTCGATCTGAGAGGTGCGATCGATGCGGCTGTACTCGAACTGTTGTTCAGCCGAGAGAGAATCGTCGCGTCGATGGGTGAGATTCTTGACTTTGGCGGTCAGTCGGATGCGGAGCGACACCGTGCGTGGGGGGACGGGGAGCGAGATTTCGGTTTCACGGTCGTCGGACAGCTGGAGGTCACGCACGACCTTGGTGGCCACGATGCCGTCGACATCGGTGGTGATGATTTCGGCGGTCGGTTCCTGCAGCATTTCGTGCGAGGCTCGCTGACCGTTCAGCAGCAGGTGAGCGCCTAGGAGCAACTTGGCGGTGCGGTGCTGGAGCAGCTGTTCGCGATCGACCAGCGTCGTGATGCGCAGTTCGTACGATTCGCCCAGATGGTTGAGTGTGACGAGTGAAGCCTGTTGGCCGGCGACCAGGACCATCGGCTGCGGTCCAGGTTCCTGCGTGAACGGAATCACCAGGTTACCATCCGCATCGGTGGTGAATTCTCGACCTCGAAGCCTGGCGGCGGCTTGGGGCTGGAGCTGGCCGCGTTCATCATAGACGCGGATAACGTGCCCGGCGCTGGTGGGCGTGTCGGTGAAGGTCAACCGGCCTTTCCGAATCAGGGCCCGGCTGCTGCGGCCACCACCGATGAAGTCGACGACGTACGTGCCTGGTGCGGACAGCTGCGGCAATTCGAACGTGCGACGGACTCGTGCCATGGCCGGATCAGGGTATTCGAATTTCAGCTCGTGGCCGGGCGTCAAGCCATCCAGATTGATATCAGTGTTGATCGGTGATGAGGTGGTCTGGAAGATCTTGGCGGCGTTGAGGCGATAGATGCGGACCAGCAGCGTCGGGACGTTCTTGACCCAGACGTCGAACCGCACCGGGTCTTCGGCTTGGAAATAGGTCGTATTTTCGGGAGCAAAATCGAGATCCACTCGGTCGCGCAGGGCCTGGAACTGTTCGGGGCTCAGCATCGCCGCCCAAGGTTCCGTTGGCGTGGCACCACTGACCAGCTTCGCTTCAGCCTGGACGTTACGCAGATAGTCTTCGTGCAGATAGGGAGCGAAGGCGTTGGCGTCGGGTGAGTGGGCGAGCACTTCGAGCAGCAGGCTGCGGACGAGTGGTTCGTCGTTGCCGATGGGGGGCAAGAGCGTGACGTCGGAATAGTCGGTACTCAGATCGGCCATCTGGCGGTTTTCGGGACGCTGGATCCAGGTAGGGTTCACGTAGCCGATCGAACGTGGCAAGCGGAGATACTCCAGGAGCCGTTCGGCCGTCACCTGGCCTCGTTGCCGATCGAGCACGAGCTGATGGAACAGCAGATTGGCGCGGAGCGAGAGGTAGGTGGCTGGTAGTCGAGCGGCGAAGGCTTGCATGCGATCGAGGTGGCGTTGGCGGGCCGCCAGATCGGCGGTGGTGTCCTCGTCGGGGCCCGGCTTGAGCCGTTGCAGGTAGCCGCGGACGAATGTGTCGTTGGACAGCAGTTCGGGAAACTGGCCCGCGAGCCGATCGAGGTGATCGAGCAGCAATTGCTGATGGACCGGATAGCCTCCAAAACGCGGGCTCTGCGGATCACGCAGGTCCTCGGCCAATACGTCGAGCAGCCGAGGGTGAATCGGCCCGCGCCAGCGCTGCAGAAGCTCGCGGCGCTGGTCCGGAGTGAGCGGACCTTCGACGAGCCACCAGAGGGCCGAATCTTCGAAGCCTTGCAGGTTGACCTGTCGGGCAGCCTGCTGGCGGAGGACTTCGCGGCTGAGCCGTTCCTGGTCGACCGACGTGGGGAGGCCCGGGTCCGCCTCGGCGCCCGGTGGTGCGTGGTCGAACCGCAAACCCAGCTGGTCGCGCAAGTAGTCGAGCGTCTGTTGCGAGTGCTGATCGTAGCTCAGCAGACGCTGTCGGCGATCGATCAGGGCCCAGCGCGGGGTCTGTCCCAGCCGTAGGGCCCAGGCGTCGAGCAGGGGTTGGACCTGGTCGAGCTGCCCGGTGACCTGGTAGTGGAGCGCGTGAAAGTAATAGTACTCTTCCGTGCCGGGAACCAGCTGGCGCAGTGCGTCAGCTCGATCGGTTCCCAGCACATAGTGTTCGACGAACCCGATCTCGGCGCCGGTAACACGCGAGCGGACTGGGGCGGCGGTAGCGATGAACATGGCGATGGTGCCTAATATTGAGCCGAATTTCGAACGCATCATGCCCTGCTACCTGTGTCACCTTGGCCGCTAGTCGCGGTACTGGCGGAACCAGTGGGTGCCTTTCTTGTTGGAAGTGATGACGTCCAGCAAGCCATCACCGTCGAGATCGGCGAGCTGAAACTGAGTTCCCACGCCGCTGTCGTGATCGAACTGATGCGGCACCCAGCTGACTTTGCCCTGGTCACGTTTGGCTTCAAACCAATACATCACTGCCGGCTGGTCGACACCGGGATCTCCGGCGGCATGAGCCCACCAGCGTTTGCCCGTGACGAAATCCTGCAAGCCGTCGCCATTGATGTCGGCCAGGCAGAGGCTGTGTGTTTGCGAGAATGAACTGTCGACCTGATGCGTTTTGAACTCACCGGGGCTGGTCTGTTCGTGCCACCAGATACCGAAGGCATGGGCCGAACTGTTCAGCACGTCGTTGTCGCCGTCACCGTCGATGTCGTAAATCTGCATGTGCGCGCACGGACCGCCGAAGGCATACGCGTGAAACTTGGCCTGGCCGCCCTCTTCGGGTTGTTCGTACCAGCCGTCAGCGACCGCCACATCAGGGCGCTGGTCGCCGTTGAGATCGCCGAATCCCAGGCCGTGATCGTACCGTCGAGCACCAATGGCGTCGGGAGCCGAGAGGGCCTTGATGGTCCACGGGCCGGTCGGGTCCGCCGGGCGGGTGACCAGGGCCATTTTGCGATCGGGACCATCGGATTGATCTGAGGTCGGAGCGACACCCATCAGCCATTCACGTTGGCCGTTGCCGTCGAAATCGACGTACTGCGGGCTCTCGTTGTTCGTGACTGGCGTCAGTTCGTGCTTGATCCACGGACGATCCTGTCCCTTGGGATTTTCGAACCACCACGTCGGCGTTCCCGGGAAGTCGACCACCAACACGTCGGCCCATCCGTCGCCGTTGAGATCATCAGCTGCGTTGACGAAGGAGTGCGAATAGCCTTTGGGATCGTATGTCATCGGCTGACCGTCGATCGAATGCATCTTCCAGTCGGGGGCTTCATACCAGACCGTTCCGGCGGCGATATCGAGTTTGCCGTCGTGGTTGAAGTCGGCGACCGCCACCCCTTCGCTGCGGAACTCCTTATCGACCTGATGCTTCTCGAAATGGATCGTCTGGCCCATCGCCGTACTGCAGACTGCTAACCACAGGTAACCGACCCCAAACCGCCTCGGCAGACAATTGATCATCGCTCGTTTCCCCTGCACCCACGCATCGCCATGCTCTCGCGTTTCCCCAGCCGACTGTCCGGCTGGCCGCAGGTAGAAATATAACGATTCGGCGCTCGCCACCACTACGCAGCACGCCCCTTTTTTCGCTCAGCGATCAGCCGCAGTTTCGCCCCAGCTGAGCCCAAAGCGTACGGTCCGAGCACGCCGGGGTCGGGTCCGAGCCCGGTTTCGGCCCCACGCCGCGTCGGGTAGGATGCATCGGGGCCTGAAAGAGTTCCCAGAATCTGGACCCGCTGGCAGATCCAACCGGCGGGCTGGGGGTGGCCAAGTGGCTGGGGCCCCGTGGTGGCCTGGAGCCGCATGGCTTACGGGCCGCAGAGGTCGGCTGGTGGGGTGCCTGGAACCGGTGAATGGGCCTGTGGGAGAGGCGGGAGAGCGGACCTGCACGAAAAAGTTGGCAAACGGCGCAGGTGGTCACTAGAATAAGAAGAGTGAAGAGTTGCTGGTCGGTCGGCCGACATCACCCGATAGCGGCGGGGAACTCGCCGGCAACTCGCTTCGACCCGCAAGGATTTCCTTATGGCTTGGGAACTGTCCGGTTGGGAGCTGGGACTGGTGTGCGGTCTGGCCGCGTTGACTGGCAGTTCTCTAGCGGCCCTGGCGGCGCGACAATCTCGACTGGCTCCTAAGCCGGTTCCGAAGCATCCGGCCGGCGGTCGAATCGCTCAGGATGATGCCGACTCAGCCGACGCCGCCAATCGCCGCTCGTCCGCCGACTGACGCTGCTAGCTCCGCCGTGAACGCCGCTGGTCGGCTGTCTCTCTTGTCTCTCTACTGACTGGTTTCCAGCTTATAGCAGGCGGCTTCTTCGCCCGTACGCAGCAGCAGGTGATTGCCGTAGAGGCAGAGATTGTTCCAGGCCTTCTGGCCGGCGAAGACCGAAATGCGGCCCTGTTCGCGATAGGCTTCGGGGGATGCGTCGACCAGCACCAGCTCGCCGTCCTCCGTCATGACCAGCAGAGACGCACCCACGCGCAGCAGCTGGCCATGGCCGGGGCCCCGTTTGCGCCAAGCGGCTTGGCCGGTCTCCAGTGCGACGCAGCAAAGGACCCCGTCGTCGATGCCGTAGGCGTAGCCATTCCAGAGCGTCGGGTTGTTGAACTTTGTCTTCATGATCCGCCGATTCGCCCAGACCTCGGAGGTCGACCAGCTGGCGGGCGAAGAGCTGGCGGGCGAAGAGACTTCGAAGAGGGTGGCGCCTTGGCCATAACCTTTGGAGACGAAGACTCGGTTCGGATCCACGGCCCACGCTTGTGAGACACTGGCATTGGCATTCGACGAACCGGGCCAGGGGTATTCCCACAGTTGCTGGCCGGTGGCCGGATCATGGGCGGTTACGAAGTCCTGCATCACCGTCAGGATCTGCGGTTGTCCGGCCAGTGTGACGAGAGTGGGCGATGCGTAGGCGACCTGGTGATGGCCTCCTTGCCAGACGACGGCTCCAGTTCGCGCGTCGAAGGCGACCAGTGAAATCCACGAAGCTTCTGTGGCACCGCCGACCGGCACGATCACTCGGTCGTCAATCACCAGGGGCGACGACGAGCGTCCCCAAGCGATGTTCGCTTCATCGGCTGCGGCCGGGATCTGGAACTTTTCCCGCAGGTCGACTCGCCACAGCACCTCGCCGGTCCGTCCCTGCAGGCACCGCAGGATCCCGGTGGCTCCCAAGGCATAAACATGGCCATGGGCGATCGTCGGCGTCGATCGAGGTCCGACGCCCCCCATCATGGTTTCGTGACGAGCCTGTTCGGCGGCAGCCCAGATGAGTTTTCCCGACTCGACGTCGTAACAGCTGACAACTTCTTCAGCGCCACGTTGTTCCATAGTTACCGCGTGGCCATCGGAGACAGCAAACCCTGACCAGCCGCTTCCCACCGGTTGTCGCCAAATCTGTTGCGGCGGGTGCTGATTCCAGTCGGTCTCGAGCTTGACTCCGTCGACGGCATTCAGCCGGCCGCGACCGAGGAACTCGGGAAAGTCGGAGTCGCCGGCCGTCAGGAGTCCAGTTTCGAAGGGATCGGCGGGATTTGCCGCTGCCGACGACGAATCTTTAGGAGGGGAGTTGGTGGTCAGCGATTGCAGGCCATAGTCGCGTGGCGGTTGCCAGCGCCACGACACGCGGTAGGGAATAAGGCCGCCCCAGACTTCGTCAACGCGAACGGCCAGACGGGCGATCAGAAGTCCGGCGATGAGTGTCCCTAGCGGCCACCATCGAACGCGACGAGGTTGTTCGCTGAACAGCGCCAGCCACACCGCCCACATCAGGACCAGCAGCGAAATCACCGCGATGTTCATGATGTTGGGGACTGCCGAATCCTGCATCAGCGGCGGCAACCATTCGGCTGGCAGCCGCGAGTAGACGATCATGGCGATGCTCAACGGGACCGCCACGCGAAACCAGCGAGGCGTCCAGCGGGGACCGGCCGCCGGGCTCGGCTTATTGGCCGAAGGACTTGCGGGTGGAGCTGCCATACGCAATTTCTACTTTTGATCGTCCAGCGGTGGTCGTTCGTTCCAGAGCCGCATCGCCGCTTGACGATCCTGGTCCGTCACAAAACCGGCATGCGTATCAAAGTAATAACGGGCTTCGCTGGATGGGACGTGCGAGAACCCGAATTGACGCACGTCGCGTCCTTCGAGCACCAGGGCGGTGTAGAGCGCCAAATCCGAGACGCGAACTTCGAGCACCAGACGTGGAGCGGGTATGGCGTTCGGATCTGCCGGGCCGCCGACCGAGGTAGTGGTCACGACCGACGAGTCGTCGAGGAGCCGTTGCAGGAGCTTGACGTCAGCCGCATTGCCGAATTCCATCAGCGTCTGCAGCGCCTGGCGATTCAGCATGGCACTCGTTCCAGCCAACGGACCTTGTTTGGTGTCGAGCTGAATAATTGCCCGGGCTCGCGCCGCACCGGCTTCGGAGAGCCGATACGTACGACTGACGGCCAGGGCGTGGAAGTGGTTCAGCATACCGCCGCGCACATCGGTGACCCAACCGCTGAGAAGCTGACGCACCGGAGCCCCGCGCTGGCTCGAAGTGTTGGCTCCATACGAGGAGTCTCGGACCAGGATCTGCAGTCGCGTGGAAGTGGCATCGGCGATCTGGCCGGCGATCAGCGACGACAACAGGAATGCGTTAATCGTCGCGGACGGATTCTCGACGATTCCCGTTCCGGTGGTGGTGAGTTCATCGAGGCGTTGCGTCAGCAGCATCGGGGCCTGCTGCGGCTGTTCGGCGGATTGAGCAATAAAGTTCCACTCCAGCGTCATGATGTCGCGGTACAGCTGGCGGGCTTCGACCGAAGTGCCGGCATAGCGAGCGAAGGTGGTCCAGGCCGGTAACTTCAGCTTTTCCGCCTCCAGCTGGATTGCTTCCGGAGTCGAATTCGCGGCCAGTGCGACGAGCTGGTCGAGCCGTTGCCGTTTGTCGGCCGCGTCAATGGAAGCGAGGATCACTTCACAGCGCCGACGAATCTCCTGATCGGACGATTTCACTCCGGCCTCGATGGCCGCGCGTGCCGACAGTCCTCTTCGCTCCAGCTCCAGTCGCGCCCGGTCGCGAGCCTGGAAGTCGGCCGCTCCCAACATCTGCACGCACTGATCGTCGGTCAGTTCGGACGGACCGCTCCCCGCTGCCGACGTGGACGTCGATGTGGCGGGTGCCGGGGGCGAGGCTGGGTTAGTCGCCGCTGGGTTAGTCGCTGTGGGCGGTTGCGGCTGTGGAGCCGGGTCGGCGGCGGGTGCTGCTGGGGGTGGTGAGGGGGCCGGTGTGTCCGGATTCGAGGCCGACAGTGGGGAGGTGATAAGAGCCAGGAGGCCGATGCGGCAGAGAGCCGCGGCGGTCGTAGTCAATCGACGTGGGGCCATGATCGTCGTACCATCCAGGGTTGCGCGGCCAGCCGCTCCGCCCCCATGCGGGCGATGGTGTATTGTAGGTCGTGACCGGGTTTCGGGCGAGGGCGCCGCGTGGCGGGGGGCTGTGCAGTGCCGGGCCCGGGGCGAGGGCGAAGCGGGATCGATCTCCTTGTCACCCGGCCGGGCTCAGCCTAGAATGGGTCGCTTGAGGGATTTGCGGCCGCTTGCAGCCAGTTTCTGCTAAAGAGCCATCGTAGACCGGTAGCCCGGTTTGCGGATTGACCAGCACGAAAGCACATGCGAGCGAGTGGCCGTCGGAATCCCGACGGCTTTTTTTGTTGATGGTCCGCTTTTACTGATGCTTCGTGACTCGGTGACTTCCGCAGCTGCGGCCTGCGAACGGCCTCCGGCGGCGGACCTGCCGCCTCGACTGGAAAGAACGTCTGCCATGCCATCCGCCACTCAAGGCAAGCCCTCGACCGATTCTCCTGGCCTGTCGACTCTGGCCATTCACGCTGGTGAAGATCGCCAGAAGCCGGGTCATTCGATCACCGATCCGATCTTCTGTGCTTCGACGTACACGTTCAGCGACACGCAAGCGGTGATCGATTACATCCAGCAGCATCAGCAGCGGGAGGAGTATGGCCGCTACGGGAATCCTGGCGAAAAGGTCGTCGAGCGGAAGCTGGCGGCGCTGGAAGGGGGGCAGGAGGCGGTGCTGTTCGCCACTGGCATGGCCGCCATCGTCGGCCTGCTGATGGCTCAGCTGAACGCCGGCGACGAAGTGGTGTTTTTCAACGAGTGTTACCATCGCAGTCGGGAATTCTGTACGAAGCATCTGTCGCGGTTCGGCGTCGTGACTCGGCAGGTGGAAGCCTGCAATTACGCCGCCATGGAAGCGGCGATCAACGATCGAACACGGTTGTTGATCAGTGAGTCGCCGACGAATCCGCACTTGAGCGTGGTCGATCTCGAGCAATTCGCCGCGTTGGGGCGCCGGCACGGCGTCGACACGCTGATCGACGCCACGCTGGCCACTCCCTACAACGTCCGACCGCTGGACTATGGTGTCGACTTTGTTCTCCATTCGGCAACTAAGTACCTTGGGGGGCACAACGACCTGCTGGCGGGTGTGATTGTCGGCAGCACCGAGAAACTGGAGCCGGTCCGCAAGCTGCGCGGCATCATGGGAGCGATCAACTCGCCCCACAATATCTATCTGCTCGAGCGGGGTTTGAAGACGTTTGAGCTGCGGATGCAGCGGCATAATGAGAACGGTCAGGCGATCGCCGAATTCCTCGCCGGGCACCCGCGAGTCGAGCGAGTGTATTACCCGGGACTTCCGTCGCACCCCTATTACGAAGTGGCTCGGCGTACGATGCGCGGCTTTGGTGGTCTGATCACCTTCGCACTGAAAGACGCCGACTGGCGACAGACGGCCGATGTCGTCGATGCCATCCGCATTGCCAGGATCGCGCCGAGTCTAGGCGGAGTGGAATCGTTGATTGAGCAGCCGCTGGTGATGAGCTATTTCGAGGTCTCGCCGGCCGATCGCGCGGCCTGGGGAATCGGTGACAACATGATTCGACTGGCTTGTGGTCTGGAAAATACCGACGACCTGATCGCCGACCTGTCGCAGGCACTGGATCGCTAAGCGGTCCAGTAATTCCGGTCCGCGGGTACCATCCTTCCTCGACGACGAGACCCACTTGCCATGGCCGATGATTCCGATCTGTCGCAGTTGAAGTTCCGAACGCGGGCCATCCACGTCGGCAGCCAACCCGACCCGGCTACCGGAGCTGTGGTGCCACCGATCCATGTCGCTTCGACGTTTGTGCAGGCTGAGGCGGGTAAGTGGGGCGAATTCGATTATTCCCGCAGCGGCACGCCAACTCGCACTCAGGTCCAGCAGACCATCGCGTCGCTCGAAGGGGGCTGCGGCAGTCTGGCGTATTCTTCAGGCATCTCAGCCGTCCACGGAGCCCTGATGCTGCTGAACGCCGGAGACCACGTTGTGGCGGGGAGCGATATCTATGGGGGGACTTATCGGCTGCTGCACAAGATCGTCAATCGAGCGGGGATCACGGTCAGTTTGGCGCCGACGCACGATCTGGATGCTTTCGCCGCCGCTTTGCGACCCAACACACGCCTGGTGTGGCTGGAAAGCCCCGGCAACCCGCTAATGTCAATCACCGATCTGCGCGCCTGCGCCGAGATCGCTCATCACCATGGCGCCTTTGTCGCTGTCGACAACACGTTCGCCACTCCCGTCTTCACCCGCCCGCTGGAACTTGGCGCCGATATCGTCATGCATTCGGCTACCAAGTATCTGGGAGGCCACAGCGATTTGCTGGGTGGAGTCCTGGTGGTCAGCGACGAGCAGCTTTATAAGGAACTTTACTACATTCAGAATGCCACCGGAGCCGTCCTCGGACCGTGGGAATGCTTTCTGCTGGCCCGCGGACTGAAGACGCTCGAACTGCGAGTCCGCGAACAGTCTCGCACTGCCGCGTGGCTGGCCGAACAACTGCGGCAACTTCCGCAAGTCGGCCGAGTTCTCTATCCGGGGCTTCCGGACCATCCAGGACACGACATCGCTGGCCGTCAGATGGAAGGTGGGTTCGGGGCCATGCTGAGCTTCGAGGTCCACGCCGATATCCAGCAGACAAAACGGCTGGTCGAATCGACCCGGCTGTTCCATCTGGCCGTCAGTCTGGGCGCCGTTGAATCGCTGATCGAACAGCCGGCCCTGATGTCCCACGCCAGCTACGATGCGGCCGATCGGGCCAAACACGGTATCACCGATGGCCTGATCCGACTCTCCGTCGGCCTGGAAGATCGCGATGACCTCTGGCACGATCTCAGCCAAGCCATCAACACCCTCTAATTGTGGTGCGGCCGTCCCGGCTGCCTCTTTTCCCTCTCTAATTGTGGTGCGGCCGTCCCGGCTGCCTCTTTTCCCTCTCTGATTGTGGTGCGGCCGTCCCGGCTGCCTCTCCTTTCTCCTTTTTCCTTTCTCATCCTTCCGTTGGTAGCGAATATGCCGACCAGGGCAGGGTGAGCGGCGGCAGGGTGGCTTTTTGGCCACACCGGGTGGGGCCGGGAGGAATGTGCGGGGGAAAGCTGAGCTAGTCTTCCCACAGGGTACGGTGGGGCCGTACCGTCAGGATTCCTCGCGGAGACGCACGTTCGATGTTGGCTATCTGTTGGCAAAACTCGATCGATTCGACTGGTCCGGATGGCGCGAGAAGTCGTGTTCGAGTCGGGCGAGTGGTGTCGTTGGCGAGTGCCGTTCTGGTGCTCACACTGATCGTCCCCGCGTCGGCGCTGGCCGAATTGCTGGAAGGATTCACCGAACCGCTGCAGACGATTGAAGTGGCGGCCAGCGAAGTCGGGATCGTTACCAAGCTGCTGGTCAAAGAGGGCCAGCAGGTAGCGGCGGGCGATATGCTGGCTGAACTGGACAATGAAGTCCTGGAGGCGACGCTGGAGGTAGCTCGAGTCCGAGCCGACGCTCAGGGTGCGACCGACGCGGCCACGGCCGAACGCGATCTCCGCCGCTACAGTCTCGAGCAGCTCGAAAAGCTCCTCGACAAAGGACATGCCACGGCCGGCGAATTGGCTCGAGCACGAGCCGATTTCACCGTGGCCGAGGCACGCGTCCGTATTGCTCAAGAGGAACAGAAGCTGGCTCTGCTGGAATGCCGACGGATCCAGTCGCAGATCGAACGACGCCGGATTCGCAGTCCGATTTCGGGTCTGGTGGCGGAGGTCCATCGGGAGGCAGGCGAGTCGTTTCTGGGGGGCGATCCGCGGATCCTGACCCTGGTGAATGTGGCTCAGCTGCGGGTGCGGTTCCAGGTCAGCGCTCAGCAGGCCCTGACTCTGACCCCCGGCCAAGCCATTACGCTCCATCTGCCCGACATCGATCTGAATGTGGAGGCGACGGTGGAGCGAGTGTCGCCGATGATGGATGCCAAGAGCGGCACCGTGGAAGTCACGATGCTGATTGACAATACCGATGCCAAACGTCAATTGCGCAGTGGGATGCGGTGCACCGTGGAGCTGGAAGGGGGACTTGGCCAACCCGTCGACCCAGTCGATGCGGTGGACTCGCCGACTCGTACCGTGACTCACGAGGAAACGGGGCAGAATCCGGATCGCAATTAATCGCACTGGCTCCTGATACAAACTCGTCGCCCGTTTGCCGTCCGCAAGCAACGTCAGCATATCCTGTTCTAACTTCCACTTTGGCCGCATTCCCATGATTGTTTCCACTGTCACCGAAACGCTGAACGGCAATGAGACGGTCAGCGTGCGCCCTCAGCTGGAAGACCTCGCGCGGACGCTGATTGTCGATGCCTCGGGCGAGGGAGATCCGCAGACGGGGCTCCGCAATCTGGTGCGACGGATCGCCGAACTTTGTCAGGCCGATGGGGTGGCCATTCTGCAGCAGGCTCATGGCCGTTGGTCAGTCGACCGCCAGTTGGTGCAGCCGGTCAGTTGGGCTGATGCGGTGGCCGAGCTGGGGCAGGTGTGTGAGCTGGCGGCGGGTCCCGTGCGGCGGCAGCGGTGTGAAGCCTTGGCGCTCTCGGCGGCCAGCGACGCCGTGGTGGTGACCGTTCCGCTGGAAGTCGGTCCGACTCATCAAAGCGTCTTGGCGGCCTTGTTTCGAGACACTCCCGACCGGCTCGGTATGCAGCGCCGCATGCTGATGCTGCAGTTGTTGGCCCCGACGCTGGTTCACCTGCTGCAACGGTCTCTGCAGAGGCCAGCGCTGCTGGCCCAGGTCGACCGTTTGCTGCTGGAGACCGTGATGCGAGCCGATTCGGCGGGACCTTTCCGCCCGGCGCTGCAGCATGCGGTGGACCGGATCCCTCGCCTGTTGCCCGTAACTCAAGTCTTTGTCGCTCGCGGTCGTCGTTCGCTGCGTCTGGAGTTTGTCTCGGGGAGTGCCCGATTCGATCCGCATGCCGAACTATCCCGGCTGGCGATTTCGGTGATGGAGCAGGGGATGCTCAGCACACCACCGTCGCTGACGCCTCAATGGGTATCGGTGTCAGCGATTGCCGCGGCCGACCAGCTGCGTCGCACGGCCGGACATGATCACTTGTGGCTGGTGGTGTGGCGTCGTGATGCGGCCAGCCCCTGCACGGCGATGTTGTTCGCCAGCCGCCAGCCGGCACCGCAAGCCAACAGCGAAGTCAGCGAAGCTTGTCAGCGATTGCTGACGACGCTGGTGCGCGTGAGTGAACTGAACGAGCGGTCGTGGCATCGACCGCTGACGCCGGCCGCCGCGTGGTGGAGTCGTCAGTCGGTTCGTGCTCGTCAGCTGCTGGCCGCTACCGCAGTACTGGCCATGGCCACGCTGCTGGCGATCCCCATGCCGTACCGAGTGAAGGCCACAGCGACTCTGCAGCCAGTCCATCGCCGGTATGTCGCCGTCCCGTATGAAGGGCGGCTGGAGTCGACTTACGTCAAGCCGGGCGACGTCGTCGCGGCCGGACAGCTGATCGCCCGCATGGACGACCGGGAACTGGCGTGGAATCTAGCCGGTCTGAAGGCCGATCTCGAACGGGCTCGCAAACAGCGTGATTCGGCGATGGCCGATCGTGACACAGCCAAGTCTCAGATGGCCCGACTGGAAATGGATCGTCTGTCGCTGAAGATCCGGCTGCTCGACGAGCAAACGGCCAATCTGGAAATCAAGAGTCCTTTGCGGGGGATCGTTGTCAGCGGCGATCCCGAGAAGATCGAGGGAGCTCGAGTCGCGATGGGGCAGACCATTGCCGAAATCGCGCCGCTCGACAAGATGCTGGTCGAAGTTCAGATTCCCGATCGTGAGATTCGGCAGGTGCACGAAGGTGCCCGGGTCACCGTGCGGTTTGATTCGGCCGCCGATCGGGCTTTTCGGGGGCAGATCAGCCGGATTCATCCCCGGGCCGAACAACGCGACGGTCACAACGTCTTCATCGCCACTGTCGAACTCGAAAACACTCACGATCAGCTCCGCCCCGGCATGAACGGCAAAGCGAGCATCGTGGGTGAGAAGCATTGCCTGGCCTGGAATCTGTTCCATCCCGCCTGGGATCAGTTCCGCTACTGGACTTCGTGGTAAAACGCCACTGGAACTGACGGATCGGCAGGAGCCGACTGGCATGAACGCACCGACACATCCATCGACGTTACCACTCACCGACCTGGTTCTGCGGGTCAAGCCGGGGATTACCTGGAGCCTGCATGAATCGGGAGGCCGGCAGTTTTATCTGATCGAGGATTCAGTGCAGTCGCGGTTCCTGCGGATGGGCTTGCGCGAACAGGCTTATCTGGCGAGGATGGATGGCCGGCGGACGGTATCGGAAATTGCCACCGGCTTGAGTGCCACCGACGGCCACGAACCGCTCAACGAGGATGAACTCCGGATTCTCTGCCAGTGGCTGTTGCAGGCCGATCTGGTTGAGTCGCCGCAATTGCCGCCGCGGAGCCAATCAGCGCAGGCGGCGGGACACCATCTGGGACATCAGCTGCTGACCAATCCGCTGTTCCTGAAGATTCCCCTCTTCTGCCCCGATCGTCTGCTCGACCGAGCCTTTCCGTGGCTGCGCTGGACGCTGACTCGCCCCGCGGCCCTGGTGTGGGGGATCGTCGTGGCGTGGGCTTCGATCAGCCTGTGGGGAGCGCGAGAGGAGTTCAGCCGGCATTTGACCATGGTCTTTGACCGGCACAACTGGTTCTGGCTGCTCGTCAGCTGGCTGGGACTGAAGGCCGTCCATGAACTCTACCATGGGCTGGTCTGCAAGCTCTACGGCGGCAAGGTCTCGCAGGCGGGACTGATGTTTATCCTCTTCTCGCCAGTCGCCTACGTCGACGTCACGTCGTCGTGGAAGTTCCGCAGCAAGTGGCATCGGATCTACACGGCGGCGGCGGGGATGTACGTCGAGTTCTTCATCGCTGCACTGGCGGCTTTAGCGTGGTGCCGGCTGGATGACGGTTGGCTGCGGCAGCTGTGCCATAACCTGGTGACGACGGCCAGCGTCGCCACAGTCGTCTTCAATGGCAACTTCCTGATGCGATTCGACGGCTATTACATCTTCAGCGATCTGCTGGAGCTGCAGAACCTGTACGGTTCGGCTCGTCAGTCGGTCATGAATCAATTGCGGAGTTTGTTTCTGGGGCAACCGAGCCTGCCGCTGCCGCTCGATCGCGGCCGTTGGTGGATCGTGACGCTGTACGGCTGGGCCTCACTGGCCTGGCGAGTGATGTTCACCGTCGGCATTCTGATCGTCTCGGCTCGGATGTTTCGTGGGCTCGGGATTGTGCTGGCCGCCATTACCGCTATCGGCTGGTTTGCCGTTCCGGCAGTTCAGTGGTGGCGCAGGAGAAGACTGATGAGTTCCCCTCAACCGGTTCGCTGGTGGCGGTTTGTGGCGGTCACCGGAGCTCTGGCCACTGTCCTGGCCGCCGTCGCTCAACTTCCCTGGCCAGGCGGCGTCAGCGCACCGGCCGTGGTCAGCTACGCGCCGCTCCATGTGGTGCGGATTGAATCGCCGGGGTTTGTCGATGAGGTCTGCGTCACTGCCGGGCAGGAGGTGACGGAAGGTGAAATTCTGGTCCGATTGCGGAATCCCGAGACGGTCCAGCGACTGGAGGATCTGCGTCTGGAAATCGCTCAGTCTGAGGTCTACAGCCGGATCCTGCACCGTGAACAGCTGACGTCCGAGTATCTGGTCGAGAATCGACGGCGAGAAGCTCTTCGGCAACAACTGGCTCAGCTGGAAGCCGATCACGAACGGCTGACGGTTCGCGCGGCGGCCAACGGTCGAGTCATTGGACACGATCTGGAGGCACTTGTCGGACAATATGTCATGGTCGGTCAGGAGCTGATGGCCATTGGGGACGAGCGACGCAAGCAGGTCGAGGCTTCGGTGGCCGCACATGACGTCGATTCATTCCAGGCGGCGGTCGGGGAGTCGACCGAAGTCTTCGTGCGCGGGGCAGGGCGTCTGGCGGTCGGTGGTCAGCTGAGTCGACTGAACCCGCGTGCCAGCACGCTGATCCCTCATCCAGCTCTGATTGCCACGTTTGGAGGTCCGCTGGCGGTGACTGTCCGCCAGGAGTCCTCGGGGACCGGTTCGCACGGGCAGACGAGCCAGCTGGCCGAACCCCGGTCGACGGCCATTGTCGATCTGCCGGCCGAGGTGGCCGCCGAGTTACGGGCAGGGCAGGTAGCTCAGATCACTCTGGCCCAATCCTCGGGGACGGTGGGCCAGCACGTGGCTCGCCATGTGCGTGGCTGGCTCCACAAGAAATCGGCTCAGGGCGAGGCCCGCACAGGCGGACTCTGATACTGCTCTCCCGGGGCGTCATTTCGGGGCGTCATTTCGGGGCGGCAATCTGGGTAGTGGCCGGTTCTGTGCCGGGAGGTGGGCGGCTCGGCGCGGATGCTTTATCTTGAACGGATGAGGCGCACAGCGGTGGGTGACCGCTGGCGATTCTCAGGCGGAATCATCAGAAGCCTATGTCCACACCAAAGCCCTCGTCAGCCTCCCAATCGCGACTCCCCTTGTTGCTGGGCCTTCTCGTCCTGGCCGGTGGAACACTCTATCTGCGAACGGTCGTCTGGCCACCGGCACCGGCGCCGCTGGCGCTGCCGACCGAACCTGTGGTGAGCCGTCCGTATGTGGTGGGGACGGCCGAGCCCACTGGCCGGTTCACCGAGCTCGAGCCCGCGGCCACGGGTGTCGACCATGTGCTGCGGATCGATACCAGTCATCCCATGAAGTATCTGTACTTCTCAGGAACGACCGGTGGTGGTGTCGCCGTGGGTGACCTCGATGGCGACTCCAGGCCGGATCTGTTTCTGGTCGATGGTCCGGGCCAGAATCGTGTCTACCGTCAATCGGCGCCGCTGAAGTTCGAAGAGATGACGCAGAAGGCGGGGATCGACGGCGGCGCGGCTTGGGGAACTGGCGTGACGCTGGTCGACATCAACAACGACGGGCGGCTGGATATCTACGTCTGCAATTACGATTCGCCCAACGAGCTCTATATCAATCAGGGGAACTGGCGTTTTTCGGAGCAGGGCGCTGCCTACGGTTTGAATCTCAATGACGCTTCGATGCAGGGGACGTTTGCCGACTACGACCGCGACGGCGATCTCGACATGTACCTGGTGACGTACCGGTTTGAGCGTCCTGGCGGGCGGCCGAAACAATCACCGGTGCGGGTCGAGAATGGCCGGCGAGTGATCGCCCCGGACTTCGCCAAGTTCTACACGGCAGTCGAGGACGACTGGGAGTACGGTCCGGTCGCGCGGGCGGACGGGCTATTGCGGAACAACGGGGACGGCACGTTTTCGGATGTGAGCGAAGCGGCGCAGATTCGCGGTCTGGGCCACGGTTTGTCGGCCACCTGGTGCGATTTCAACAACGACGGCTGGATCGACATCTACGTGGCGAACGACTTCATGGACGCCGATCAGCTCTACCGCAACAGCGGTGACGGCACGTTCCAGGACGTGCTGGTCGACACCGTCCCGCATACCACCTGGTATTCGATGGGTGCCGACGTAGGAGACGTCAACAATGACGGGCAGATGGACCTGCTGGTCGCCGACATGTCCGCTCGGACCCATTACCGTCAGAAGGTTTCCATGGGGAACATGGGGAAGAACCGCGATTTTCTGGAACACGCGATTCCCCGGCAGTACATGCGTAATGTCCTGCTGCTGGGGACCGGCACTCGGCGCATGCAGGAAGCGGCCTACCTCACCGGTCTAGCTGATTCCGACTGGACCTGGACCGTGAAGATGGCCGATTTGGACAGCGACGGTCGGACCGACGTCTATTTCACCAATGGCAGTGCGCGGGATTTCACCAACTCTGATATCCCCTATCACGGCAATCTGCTGATCGGCAAGACGAACTGGGACCTTTATGAAAACACTCCGCCGCGGCGGGAAAAGAACCTGGCCTTCCGCAATCAGGGAGACTTGGATTTTGAGGATACCAGCCAGCGCTGGGGACTCGACAAGGAAGGAATCAGTCTGGCGGCAGCACACGCGGATCTCGATGGTGACGGCGATCTCGATCTGGTAGTAGCCAATCTCGACGAGCCGGTGAGTATTTACCGCAACGATGTGGCTCAAGGGAAGTCCCTGCAGTTGCAGTTAACTGGTCGCCGGAGCAATCGATCAGGCGTAGGTGCTCGCATCGAGGTCGTCACTCCTCAGGGGACGCAGTTGCTGCAACTGCAGCCGAATACGGGATTTCTAGCCAGCAACGAGCCGCTGGTGCATGTGGGACTGGGGGACCAGACGCAGGCCGAGCGCATCGTGATTCACTGGCCCAGCGGCGTCCGGCAGGAACTGTCGGGGCTGGCCGCCGGTCAGCGGTACGTGGTGGTGG
The DNA here is from genome assembly GCA_046349895.1 of Pirellulales bacterium. Taxonomy (GTDB): domain Bacteria; phylum Planctomycetota; class Planctomycetia; order Pirellulales; family Pirellulaceae; genus JAXMBJ01. Next base: position 2,109,748 of record JAXMBJ010000006.1, read on the forward strand.
AGCCAGACGAGCCTCCGCAGCTCAAGCCGGCTGAAAAGCAGCCGACGCTGCCGGACGGAGCGATATTCGCTTCACAAGTGCCAATCCCCGAAGTGGCTCACCGCGAAACGCTGTTCGACGATTACAAGCTGCAGCCGCTGTTGCCCAATCGGCTATCTCAGTTGGGACCCTGCCTGGCTGCCGGAGACGCCGATGGCGACGGCGATCTCGATTTCTATCTCGGGGGCGCGGCGGGACAGCCGGGGACGCTGGTCGTGAATCAGTCCGATGCGCGGTGGGAGCGTCGTTCGGTTCCGGCCTGGGACCAGGATCAGGCGTGCGAGGATCTCGGCGCGGTCTGGTTCGACCTGGAAGGTGACGGCGACCTCGATCTGTATGTAGTCTCAGGCAGCTATGAACAGCCGGTGGACAGCCCGCTACTGAGCGATCGGCTGTACATCAACGACGGCGGGCTGGTGTTTCATCGAGCGGGTCCGGAAATATTGCCGCCTGATCAAGTGGCGGGTAGCAGCGTCGCGGCTGCCGATTGGGATCGCGATGGCGATCTCGATCTGTTCGTCGGAGCTCGCTACATCCCCGGGCAATATCCGCTGGCCCCGGCAAGCCGTCTGCTGCGGAACGATGCGGGGCGGCTGGTCGACGCGACTGCCGAACAACTGGCCGCGGCCGGTCAGCTGGGGATGGTGACCAGCGCGGTCTGGAGCGACGTGAATGATGACGGCTGGATCGACCTCTTGGTGGGCATCGAATGGGGGCCGATCCGCTGTCTGGTGAACGAGCAAGGAAAATTGGTCGACAAGACAGAATCATTGAAGCTGGCCGAAGTCACCGGCTGGTGGAACGGGATTGAGCCCATCGATGTCGACCACGATGGCGATTTGGATTATGTGGTGACGAACTTCGGTTTGAACACCAAGTACCATGCCACTGCCGCTCACCCGGCTCTGCTGTACTACGGCGATTTTTCGGGGAATGGCCAGATGCAGCTGGTTGAGGCTGAGTTCGAGGACGAGACGCTGTTTCCAGTGCGCGGTCGGAGCTGTTCCACGGCCGCCATGCCTCATCTGGCACAGAAATTCGATTCGTTCCATTCGTTCGCCACCGCATCGCTGCAGGAGATCTACACTCCGGAGAAGCTGGAAAAGTCGTATCGGTTTGCGGCTACCGAGCTATCGACGGGTGTGATGATCAACGGTGGCGCGGAGGGATTCACGTTCCGACCACTGCCACGCATCGTGCAGATTGCTCCTTGTTTTGGAAGCGCGGCTTGGGACGTGAACGGCGATCGACTTGACGACCTGGTGCTGGCTCAGAATTTCTACAGTCCTCAGCCGGAGACGGGACGCATGGACGGGGGCCTGGGCCAACTGCTGGTCGGGACTCCGGAGGGCCAGCTGCGTCCGATTGGTCCTCGAGACAGCGGGATAATCGTGCCGGAGGATGCGAAGAGCGTGGTGGCGATGGACGTCAACGGCGACGCTCGTCGCGATCTGGTGATCGGGATCAACGACGGGCCTCCGCGGATTCTGGCCGACGCTGGCAAGGCGACCATCGCTCCGTCGCGAGTCGTGCGTCTGAAGCAGGCGGGGGCAAATCCAACTGCCATTGGTGCGCGGCTGGTGGCTCGGTACCAGGACGGACTGACCGTCGCCAGGCAATTGGACGCCGGTGATGGCTATCTGAGCCAGGGGCCGGCTGAGCTGTCGATTGCCGCTCCGGCCGATCCGGAACTGCGGCTCATTTCAGTCGACGTCCGCTGGCCCGACGGTCAGACGACGACTCACCCGGCCACCGACATCCCGGACGGTCAGCCGTGGGTGATCGAACATCCCACGGCAACCGGCGGCAAACCCTAGCACCACTAAGAATCGACCACGGACGCCGCGAAAGCCGCGGAAGAAGACGGACGGAGCCGACTGCAGACACGGAACGGAGCCCTACCGAATCTCGCGGTCCGCCGGTTCCAGTTCCCTCATCCTCTTCCGCGGCCTCCGTCTTTTCCGCGGTTCAAGAATTGACCACGGACGCCGCGAAAGCCGCGGAAGCAGACGGGCGGAGCTGACTGCAGACACGGAACGGAGCCCTACCGAATCTCGCGGTCCGGCCCGTTCCACCTCCGTCTCCTCTTTCCGCGGCCTCCGTCCTTTCCGCGGTTCAAGAGTTGACCACGGATGCTGCGAAAGCCGCGGAAGCAGACGGACGGGCCGCATGGTTCAACGGACGGCGCGGCGCGTCGGGAGAGCGGTGGGCTGAGGCGCTTGAGCGGCGCGTGGAGCCGGCGCTGCAGGAGGAGCCGTCGGAGCGGACGCTGGCGGAGTGAGATTGGGTGGCTGCGGCGGGTTGGGATTGGGGTTCAGTGGCAGCGTTTCCAGATCGAGCGTCGGCAGGCTGGGAGGGGGAGCCGCTTGCTGCTGGGCCTCGATCCGCTGAGCCAGCTTGTTCATGACGTTCGACGGCACGCCACCCTCACAGAGCCGGGCCAGTGAAATCTGTTCGGCTTGCAGCAGGATCCCCGTGGCCCGTTTGTAGGTCATGTGAGCCAGGCTGAGCGATACGGCGGATGCCAGGTACTCGAACTCGGCTGCCGCCAGACGATCCTGGGCGTCGAGCAGGTTTTCGAGGAGCAGGCCGGTGGAGCTTTCGTCCTCGGGGAGGGCCTTCCAGCGTTCGTAGAGATAGTCGACGGCGCTGCGACGAGCCTCCAAGGCGCTCCGTTTCATGGCGATTTCGCGATACGATGTGTCGAGGTCGCGCACCGCAATTTCAACTTCCGCTTTGATCCGTTCGGCCGTTTCGCGGAACGAGCTTTCCAGTTGCCGCATTTCCAGCAGCCGCTGGCGGTGACGTGCCTGAGCGGCTCGGTTCCAGATCGGGAATTCATATTGCAGGCCGACGCCGTAGCCGGGTTCGCCAACGCTGAACTGATCGAGCCACGCCTGACCAATATCGAAATCGCCCTGCAAACCGGCGGCGTACGTCATCAGGACGACGTTCAGCATCGGGAGGAGTTCGTTCTTGGCGACGTTCAGACGTACGCTGCTGGCTTGCACTTCGCGCATCGCCTGCAGCACTTCGGGACGGCTGCGCAGTGCCATGGTGACCGAGGCGGACATGTCGGTCGCCATCGGTTCCAGGGCCGGCAGTTCCATCGGCACCAATTCCATCGTCACGGCGTCACCGAGCCGCGGGTCGTTCACCAGCGCCCGCAGCTTCGATTCGGCGTTCTTGATGGCCAATTCCGCTCGCAATAGATCCGATTTGCGGGCCTCGACAGCCGCTCGGGCTCGCACCAGCTGGCTCTTGAGCGTCCCCAGCGAGCTGCGGTGTTCCAGTTCGGTCTGGATTTGAGCCGCACGTTCGTACAGGCGTTTCTTCTGGAAGTAAGCTCCACGCTCGACATAGAGTGACCAGTACGCGCGGGTGATTTCGAGGAGCCGCTCCTGCAATTGGCGCGAGAATTCGTCCATGCCGATGTCGGTGTCGATGGTGGCCAGGACGGTCAACGAGGTGTTGTACATCCGACCAGCTCCGCGCAACAGAGGTTGGGTGTAGCTGAGCGTCAGGCGGGTATTGCCCTGGTACTTCGGCACAAAGAAGACCGAGTTGGTGTTCTGGTAACCGAGTCGCTGCGAGACCTCAAATTCACCACCGACCGTGTTACGGCGTCGGACACCCGCGGCGGTGGACCATGTCTCGCTGCGATAACGCGGTGGACCACCCGTGGTCAACTGGTTCCCTACCGGATCGCTCAGATCGTCCCAGCGGGTATCGACGAAGGTCCGCCAGTCGAAAGCGGCATCGGCGACTGTAATCGCCTGCTCGCGAATCAACGGGATGTCACTGGCGACTTGAATGCGGGCCGAATATTGGAGCGCGCGAATCAGCAGGTCTTCGACGGCGACCGCTTGAGCTTCAGGGGCGTAGCCCAAGGGACTGCGGATCGTGCCATCCCACCAGGTGAGCGACTCGCCGTCCGGCGACTGTTGAGCCGCCAGGGTATCGTCGCTCGGTTGAGCAGTTTGTTGGGTGGCCGGCGCGGTGATCAGGAGGGTTTGTGAGTCATTGGCAGGGGGCGGTGCAGGTCGCTGCTGCGCTAGAGCGGGACTGCAGGCGAACGCTGCGATTGAGGCGACCATCAGAGCGGAACAGGCCGACGGCGCAATCAGACGGCGGAGTGTGACGCTCATGGTACGACGACCTCAGTGCGTTGGCCGGGGACCTTGTCAGCTGACACGACGTCGCACTGACACCGGAGTCCGGTCCCCGCATCTCGTTTCGGTTGCTTGATAGTGACAGCAGCAGCTTGATTGCAGTGCGCGCTTCATTCCGCACGGCCGCCCCAATGCTTGCAGACGTCGCGAACCGAGAAAGTCGTAGGGATCGCCGAGTGTTTGCCCAGATGCCTGTAGGGCTGGACAGGATCCCGCTGGAGAAAGTTGGGGGATCGTAGTGAGCGGGGAGGCCTTAACGGCTGCGACGTCGCCCAGCGGCCAGCAGACTCACCGTTGAGAGGCCACTCCACAAAAGGCCGGCGCTGGTCGGCTCGGGGATCACCGCAGTGGCCGCGAGCACTCCTCCACCGGTGCCGGCAGGGACGTTGACCGCTGAAGATGCCGACAGGGCGCCCGTCCAATGCTCGAGCAGGGCTAGGATATCCGACGAATCGACGTCAAAGTCGTGGTCAAAATCGCCCTGAGTCCAGGTCGCCCCGCCGATGCCGTAATCAGTCGAGCCGGTCCAGCCCTCCAGCATCTGCAGCAGGTCGGTCGTATCAACGTCACTGTCGTAGTCCGTGTCGGCGATCGTCCGTACTCCCATACCGCTGATCAACGTTCCGACCGTCGACAGGCCCCCTTTCTGCGTGCCGGGGATATCGGTGAAGACGTTTTTGGCGATCCAGCCTTCCTCAGGGAGTCCCGACGGCCCGGTGGCCATGATGTCGTACGGGTTGGTCACGAGCGGGCAGCCGGCCACACAGTCCTTGCAATTCGGGCCCGCGCAGACATGCACCAAACCATACAGGTGGCCAACTTCATGGGCGGCCACATTCGCGATGGCCGTGACCACCTTATCCATAGTGTCGAAGGTGACTTGCAGCGTGGAGAGTTCTTGGAGGTCCACCGCCGCCATGATCTTTCCAGTCGGTTTGTCAAACGCTTCGCGATAGTCCGACAATCCAAACCAGTGGTCCGACTCGATGTTGTACTTGCCCAGGGCCACGTTGATCGTGTTGGGCCCGGTGGCCATTCCCAGCTGGAAATTCACCTTCAGCTCGGTTCCGATCGGCGTAGCCACTGAGTAATAACGCTCCTGAACTCCCTTGAGAATCTCCAGCTGGACCTGCTGCTCGGTCATCCCGGCCAGTCCACCTTCGCTGACGAACCGATTGCTGGGGTCGGTCAGCCGCCAGGGATTCATAAAGCTTTGGGGAGGAATGACTGGGACGTTCAGAAAGTCGAGCGGCACGGGGGCCATATCGGGAAAGACCAGCCCCAGCGTCAGCGCCGGCGTATCAGCCCAGGTTAAGCTTCCGGAACACGCCACCGCGGCCAGCACCGTTCGAGCGGCTACCGCCAAGAAACCCTTCGGCCATCGATGCATGGTTGTCAAGCTGCTGCCTCACGATTGCCAAGACGGCCGCGGTCCGACGAAGGAGACTGCGCGAGCCCTGCTTTCATTAAACCAACAAACTCGGTCCGGTAAAGTATTGAGCTATGCGATTTGGCCTTCCAACTCACGGCCCGTCTAGCCAGCCGCTCAAACGTCAACCGCTCATTACGATCTGCGTCGCAAACTCTTAGTGTTTGTACGGAGCTCGAGTCGAATTGGCGCAAAAAAAACGCCCGGCCTGTTCGGACCGGGCGTTTCGATTTGTTGTCGTCGCCAGGGGATTCAACGTCCCGCTGGACTTTCCAGTCGTCGGACCAGCCACAGGCTGGTCGAAGCGAACTACTTGCTGCGACGGCGCGACAGGCCAGTCACGGCGACCAAGCCCAGGCCCAGCAGAGCCAAGCTGGCCGGTTCCGGCACCTTCACGACCAAGTCCAGCGGACCCTTGCCACCCGCACCACGCTTCCACAGCACGTCGGCCTGGCTCAGCAGCCCAAACAGGCCCTGCTTGTCCAGTCCGGTCGGGAAGATGTTGCCCAGGCCCACGGCGGCGCCTTCGGCACCACCCACGCCCGACAGGTCGGACGAACCAATCTGCTTCGGCAGATTGTCGTACACAGCGTCGGCCCACGGCGTACGGCCAGTGAAAGACCCATCCGCTTCCGGCTTGAAGGCACCGCTGGCGTTGGCCAACACAAAGCCCACAATCTTGTTCTTCGCGCCCGTACCCGGTACCAGCTCGACATAACCCGTCGCCGGATCATAGACCAAGTCCGGGTTGTCGGTGTCTTCCAGGCCGCCCGCAGCAAACGCTGACGAAGTCACCGCCAGAAACAAAGCTGCCAAACTAAGAATTCGTTTCATCTTCTCTGTCACTCCCCCATGTTGTTATGGGCACCAAGCCCAAGCTGAAAAACTTCCTTTAAATCTCACTGCTTGCCTGGACACACCGCATGTCGACAGCTCTCCCAGGACCACCACCCAATCAACCGGCGATCCCCGGTGACACTGCACGCTTCCAGATCTCAGACTACGGCCGGTGTGAACTCAAACTCAGATCGCTCGCCCCAGCATGGCGAAATCGGGTTCCGAATTCGATCTACCGCACTCTGAGGTGAACTTAATTCACTAGCTCTCACTCGCAGCTTGAAGAAGTTAACGCCCAAGATCAACATACCAAAAGCTGCGACCTTGCCAAGCCCCCGGAGGTTAATTTCTGGTTACCGTCCGCCGCAGCCTTCGTTAATACGCAACCTGCCCCTGCAAGGTTCACCGCGCACGGCCTCAGCAGCTAGATCGACAAATTATTCGCACCCCGCCGGCCAAAATCAATTTCCCGTCACGGTTTTCGCAGATCACCAAACTTCCCAAACCCTCAGCTCATTCCAGCAGGCTTCCGTAGCCGTCGCAGATTGCCCATCTTGATGGAATCGGAGCGACACCAGTTGCGGGGTGGAGGCGGAATGAAGCTGAGCGTCAACCGGATGAGGGGACCCAGGCCAGGGCGACCTGCAGCAGCTGCACGTCCGTTTTGCGCGGCTTGAGCTCGATTTCGGTCAGTTCAGCGGCCAGCGGGTCGAACCGGAACGCCAACGATTCAATCTCACGCTGCACCTGCTCTTCCAACTCCCGTCGCTGCTCCTGCACGCTCGCCAGATTCTCTTCCGCCCTGCGTACGTCAGCCGATTGCCGATTCGCCCGCGTCGCGCCCCGAGCGGCCGTCGTCGCTCGACCCAGTGTCCCCCCTCGTGACCGTCGTCCGCCTAGCCAATTGAGCACAGCGGCGCCGAACGTGATCGCCGTATCAAGCTTCGCACCGGCCGCCTGGTCCGACTCCACTTCCACCTTCTGTGCCGCTCGACGTTCCCGATCGACCAGCGTCTGCAGCCGCGAAGCGTACTTCACCCGCAACTTCTCGACTTCCGCGTCCCGCGCTTCGCGAATCCGGTCGCCAATCCGCAAGCGGAAATCGCTCTCGGTTTCCCCCGGCTGCGAACAGAGGCCCAGATCGGGGACGGACCACAGCACGTAACGGCTGGTGCGATAGACGTGCTCCACCAGCTGTTTCCCCCACGCCGCGTAGTTCTTCACTTGACCGGCTACGGCCGGCAAACGACCGTAGCCGGCCGTCCTCTCCGGCCGCGTCGACACCTGACGCGGTTCCAGGTCCAACTCGTCGGCCCCCTGCCAATCCACCGGCAACGTGCCGGCCGGGAATTCGGCCAGCCACCCGACACTCCGGTCGGCCGACAGACCTCGTCGACTGTCGACATAATGGATCTTGACCAGTCCCAGCAGCCGAGGGCGATAGACCCACTCGGCTCCAGTCCCCGCTCCCGCCCGCGGAAACGTCACTTCCATGGGCAGATACACCTGGGATACACCCGGAGCCACCACCGGAGCCGAGCCGGTGACGTCGCTACCTCCTCGCCAGCCCCCACCCGTTCCCGACAGGTCGGTCGACGCATCGATTTCCGCTGTGGTGGCGGTACTGGACGAACCGGGCTCCGCCGCTGCCGATAGATTCGCGTCGGCCGAATTGGCAACGGCAGGAGTCGCAGCCAGCCGGAGTTGTTTGAGCTGATTCCGCGTCACCGGACCGGCCAGATAACTGAGCGTCCAGCGCGTCTGAAAGATTTCGGGCTGAGCCTGATGCACGTTGTGGAGCAGAAAGACGCGCTGACGCAGTCCCCCCAGCAGTTCCGACATCGCCGCCCGATCAAACGACTCGCCCGCCGCCGTGCTGACTCCCTCCAGGCCGTCGAGCACCCGCGCTCGGTCGCGTTCCGTCTGCAGCCGACCCAGGAACCAGGTCCCCGCGTTGGCCAGGGCCTTGTAGTCGAGGTCGACCGGATTCTGGGTCGCCAAGACAATCCCCAGCCCGAAGGCACGGGCCTGTTTGAGCAACGTCAGCAACGGGCGTTTGGAGGGAGGTTCGGCAACGGGCGGCAGGTACCCGAACAGCTCGTCGATATACAGCAGCGCTCGCAGACTGGTCGTCCCGGGTCGGCTGCGAATCCAGCTGAGGACTCCGTTCAACAAGAGCGACACAAAGAACATTCGCTCAGAATCGCTCAGATGGGCAATCGAAAAGATTGCCATGCGGGGCCGGCCCGATTCAGTGTAGAGCATGCGGTCGAGATTGAGCGGTTGACCGACCGTCCAGGCCTTGAAGCTGGGCGAGGCGAGCAGCCCGTTGAGTGCCATGGCGAATTCGAAGCGATCGGCCGCCGGGAAAAACGAATCGACGTCCATCGCGCCGACTCGTTCCAGAGGCGGTTGCTGCACGCGCGTGATCAGCCGCGCCAGATCGAGCTCTTCGCCCCGCTGCCAGGCTTCGTCCAGGATCAGCGTCAGCAGGATGTGTTCGCGGGATCGGACCGGATCGACCGATTTGCCCAGCAAGGTCATCAAGCTGGTCGCCGTGGTGGCCAGGTGATCGCGGTACAGGTCGGCTTCGCCTCGCACTTCGTCCGACGGAGCCGCGAACTTGCCGACAATCGACACCGGTACTCCCGCATCGCTGGCCGGCGTATAAATCGTCACGTCGGCAGCTTCTCTGAGCCGGCGGATCCGATCCAGCGGCTGTTCCCATTCGTCCAGTCCATTGCGCCACTTGGTGGCCACGTCCTCGGCACGCTGTTCGACCGTCTGGCCGTACCGAGCCGCATCGTCGGGGCTGATCCACGGCCGCAGGTCTTCGGACCGCAGTTCGGGGAACGTCAACGCCAGGTTGGCCATGTCCCCTTTGGGATCGATCACGATGGTCGGCAGCCCGTCGATGGCGGCTTCTTCCAGCAGCGTCACGCCCAGCCCCGTCTTGCCGCTGCCAGTCATCCCGACGATCACCGCATGAGTGACCAGGTCTTTGGAATCGTACAGACATAATTCGCTGGTCGGCTCGCCCCGCTGTTGGTCGAACAACCGCCCGAGGTAAAACGTCCCTAGTTTCTCGTACACATCCCAACGCTGTACCACGCGACCATTCCTCCCAGGGGCTTGAATCCGCTCAAATCGATTTCTGGTGACCGCCGGCTGGCACTACTGTTCCGCCGGCAACTGCTCGAGCATCCCAAGTCGCTGCAGCCAGTCCAGGCAGAGTCCCGGCCAGCGACGAGCACCGGGGATCTGTCGCGCCAGCCCGACGCCATGCTGCCCTTGCTGGAAGACGTGGAGCTCGGCGGGGACCTGATTTTTTACCAGCGCGCCGTAGAACACCAGGCTGTTCTCGACCGGCACGGCCTGGTCCTCGGTCGTGTGGAAGAGGAACGTCGGCGGAGTCTGAGGGGTGACCTGCAACTCATTCGACATCAGCTGAACCAGTTCGGCCGCCGGTTCCTTGCCCAGCAGGTTCTGTTGCGAACCGACGTGCGTGAAGGGCTGATTGAAGGCGATCACCGGATAGCAGAGGACGGCAAAGTCTGGCCGGCAGCTGACGCGATCGATCGGGTCCGAGGCCGCTGCGTTGCCGTCGTCAAAGTGAGTGGCCAGGGTCGAGGCCAGGTGACCACCGGCCGAGAATCCGAGCACGCCGATCCGCTGCGGGTCGATCCCCAGCTCGGCCGCGTGCGACCGAGTCCAACGCAGGGCTCGCTGTCCGTCCAGCATCGGGACGGGATGGCCGTAGCCTTTGCCGCGATGACGGTAATCGAGCACCACGGCGGTGAGTCCCGCATGGCGGAGCCATCGGCCAATGTCTTCGCCTTCGTGCCCGAGGGCCAGACCACCGTAGCCGCCGCCGGGGCAGACCACCACGGCCGCATGTTTGGGATCGGCCTGAGCCGGACGGTAGATCCAGACGCGGGGCCGATCCTGGGGCGCGGTTCCTTTCGCCTCGGGGGCCTGACCATCCCACAGGAAGACTTCGGCGCTGGACTCGGAATCGCTCGTCCCCGGTTCGGCTGCCAGTCCGCTGTGAGCAGGCCACAGGCTCAGCAAGCTCCAGGCCGTCAGGAAGAAGGTCGCTCGGAATACATGACACCGGCAAGTCGGTTTCTGCCGGGCTGGGCCGCCTCGCATGTCGTCACCTCGCTGAGTCGATAGTTGTCGGAATCATCCGACGTCAATCTACTCGGCGAACCGGTCGTCGCGAAACTGGGCGGCACCACGAGATTCGTGAGGACTCCGTTGCGTGTCTGCAACCAGTCCCGCCCGTCTTCTTCCGCGGCTTTCGCGGCATCCGCGGTCAATTTTTGAACCGCGGAAAGGACGGAGGCCGCGGAAGGGGATGGCAGTGCTGGAAACAGCGGCACCACGAGATTCGTGAGGACTCCGTTGCGTGTCTGCAGCCAGGCTCGCCCGTCTTCTTCCGCGGCTTTCGCGGCATCCGTGGTCAATTCTTGAACCGCGGAAAGGACGGAGGCCGCGGAAGGGGATGGCGTGCTGGGAGCAGCGGCACCACGAGATTTGTTAGGACTCCGTTCCGTGTCTGCAGCCAGTCCCGATCGTCTTCTTCCGCAGCTTTCGCGGCATCCGCGGTCAATTTTTGAACCGCGGAAAGGACGGAGGCCGCGGAAGGGGATGGCGGTGCTGGAAGCGGCGGCACCACGAGATTCGTGAGGACTCCGTTGCGTGTCTGCAACCAGGCCCGCCCGTCTTCTTCCGCGGCTTTCGCGGCATCCGTGGTCAATTCTTGAACCGCGGAAAGGACGGAGGCCGCGGAAGGGGATGGCAGTGCTGGAAGCGGCGGCACCACGAGATTCGTGAGGACTCCGTTGCGTGTCTGCAGTCAGTCCCGCCCCTCTTCTTCCGCGGCGTTCGCGGCATCCGTGGTCAATTCTTGGACCGCGGAAAGGACGGAGGCCGCGGAAGGGTATCAAGCCGCGCGGCGGGGCCGCATGGCTCCCAGGTTGCCGGCCGGCCAGCTGTAGAAGATCCCCGCGTCGTCCTCGGGCTTCGCTGGAGCTGCCGGCGCGGTCGCGTCTTGAGGGCCGACATTTTCGTGGTAGACATGCACGTCGCGCTGTGGGAACGGGATGCTGAATCCCCGATCGTCAAAGCCGATCTTGATCTGCTCGATCAGATTCCACCGCACCTGCCAATAGTCCGTATTGCGGACCCACGGGCGGACCACGAAGTTGACGCTGTGGTCAGCCAGCTCGTCGACCGCGACCACCGGGGCCGGGTCGGCCAGGATCCGCGGGTCGCTGCGCAACAGCTCTTCCAGGAACGCACGGACCTGGCGCAAGTCGTCGTCATAGGCACACGATACGGTCAAGTCGACTCGTCGCGTGGGCTTCATTGAGTAATTGGTGATATTGCCACCGGTAATGGCGCCGTTGGGAACAATCAGCTGAATGTTGTCGGGGGTCCGCATCAGGGTGTAGAAAATGGTGATCTCCTCGACGATCCCCTTCGCTCCTCCCGCTTCAATCATGTCGCCGACGCGAAACGGCCGGAAGACGATGATCATGATCCCGGCCGCGAAGTTCGACAGTGAGCCTTGCAGGGCCAAGCCGATAGCCAGACCGCCGGCGGCCAGGATGGCGGTCAGCGAGCTGGTGTCGACGCCCAGGTTCCGGAGCGACGCCAGGGCCACAGCGCACATCAGCGCGGCGTAGGTGATTCGGCAGAGAAACTTGGCCAGTGTTTCGTCGAGCCGAGCTCGTTCCATGGCCCGTCCAGCTGCCTGCACGACGACATTCGCGCCCCACTGGCCGATCCAGAATACCGCCAGCGCGGGGACGATCCGGCTGAGCCAGTTCATGCCGTTGGCCAGCACGAATTCCCGGAGCAAGCCTTGCAGTTGAGCCAGCAAGGCCATCACCTGATCCCACGAAAACTGTTGAGTTACGGGCGTCTGGTCCATAGGTCGTAAGGCTTCCTGCCAGTTCTTCCATTGTGGTGCGGGCGTCCCGCCTGCCACTGTCCTCTATTGTGGTGCGGGCGTCCCGCCTGCCTCCGCGTCCTCTACCTTCCCTTGTGGTGCGGGCGTCCCGCCTGCCTCTGTCCTCTATTGTGGTGCGGGCGTCCCGCCTGCCTCCGCGTTCTCCGCGTCCTCTGCTGCCTCCGCGTCCTCCGCTGACTGCAGCCTCCTCCGCCGCCTACCGGGGCCGGATCATAGAAAAGTTGCCTGGAAGCGGCAAGACTGACCGGGACGGCTGGCCGTGGGGACCGCCAGCCCGGATGACGCGAGGGTTTCGGGGGCTGAGTCGCCGATTACTTGGCCGGGTGAATCCCTTGAGCGTGGGGTTGGTCCAGCAGCAGCGGGAAGAACTTGCCGCCGAGCGGTTGGCCGGAGGGGATGCCGGGGACGCCTGCCAGCAGGGAGTCGTTGCTAGCGGATGCCACGCCATCGCGGACGACGTTCAGCACCATGGCTCGGCGCGGGCGTTCGGTCCGATTGGCGAACGACCCGTGGATCGTCAGGGCGTGGTGGAAGACGGCTTGTCCGGCCTTGAGTTCCGCGAAGACCGGTTTCTGGAACTGTTCCCATTGCTCGTCGGTCAGCACTTGCCGGATCGATTCCATGTCGCCGGCCAGACCGGTGATGGGGAGCAGATCCCAGCGGTGGCTGCCGGGGACATAGCAGACGCAGCCGTTATCGCGAGTGCTGTCGTCCAGGCCGATCCAGCAGGTCAGGTGGGCCAGCGGTCGGGTGCGGGTCCAGTAGGAATAGTCCTGGTGCCAGGCGACGACGCCGCCATGCCGGGCCGGTTTGCAGAAGAGCTGATCGTGCCAGAACCGGACCGCTCCGCCCAGCAGCTGGCTGGCCGGGACGGTAAACGCGGGGTTCCACAGGGAGTCGTGCATGCCGGGCTCAATCCGCCAGCCGCCCAGGGCGTGGAACAGGATCGTCGACGGATCGGACGACTCATTGGAGTGGTATTCGTACCACAGATCGCGACGGGGGTGATCGGGATCCATCAGCCGGGTGACTTCTTCCCGTAATCGTTCCACCTGCTCGGCGTTCAGGATCTGGACGCCGGCCAAGTAGCCTTGCTCGTGAAAGGAGTCGATCTGCGACTGAGACAGGGCAAACCGTTGCCACTGATCGGCCGACTTTGGGATCGAAAACAGATCACTGACCAGCTCATGCCGAGCCGCTAAATCCGCCATGGGAGGCCACCGGGAAGAATTGCTGCCGTGCCAGGGGCCGACGCGTGGCCCGCTGATACTCCCCCTAATTCTCCCGGCCCGGGCCCCTTCGTGCAACTCCACCTTGTGGTGCCGCCGTCCCGGCTGCCTCTGCATTGTGGTGCGGCCGTCCCGGCTGCGTCTGTCCTCTTTTGTAGTGCGGCCGTCTCGCCTGCCTCTTTGTCCTCCCTACTCCCTAGGTGCTACTATCCTGCCAGATCTCCGAAACGCTCAAAGAATCACTGCCGCTTCGGCCGATTTCGGGTCGAGTCGGCGTACCGCTGCGCTGAGCACGAGGAAGCGGCGGATCGCAGCGAGGCCTCGCGTGGGGGTTCTCTCTACTCCTCCGGCCTGCCTCTCTTAGCCAGGGAGTTCTCACTCAAGCTGCCAAGTCCTGGCAGGCGAGACGCCCGCACTACAAGGGAGGAGGACACAGAGAGGCAGGCGGGACGCCCGAATTACAAGGGAGGAGGACACAGAGAGGCAGGCGGGACGCCCGCACTACAAGGGAGGAGGACACAGAGAGGCAGGCGGGACGCCCGAATTACAAGGGAGGAGGACACAGAGAGGCAGGCGGGACGCACGCACTACAACAGAGTGAGGACACAGAGAGGCAGGCGGGACGCCCGCACTACAAGGGAGTGAGGACGCAGAGAGGCAGGCGGGACGCCCGCACCACAAGGGAGGAGGACGCAGAGAGGCAGGCGGGACGCCCGCACCACAATTGTTATTGGCTGGGTGACGCCGCTTCCGTGCGGATCAGTTCGAGCTGAGCGCCGTCGGGGCCGTCGGCATAGATGCGGTAGCCGAGCGTACCGGCCTGGCGAGCTCGCTCGGCGTACGTACCGACCGCCTTCACCGCCGTTTCGTATTCGTCCAGCACCTTCACCTGCTGATCGTAATTGGCTCGCATCGCCTGCTTCTGCGGTTCAGGCAATCGGCTCAACTTGGGCAATCGGTCAATGGCCGCCTTCTCGGCAGTCAGCTTCTGTTTGCCGAGATAGCTCTGATTGATCTCACCGGCCAGCTTGGCCAGTCCCGCCTCGGAGTACGGGACGAGCGCTCCGGTGCCGGGAAGGATCATCGTCGGAACAATCTGCACCTGGATCCGACGTCCAAACGAGACCTCCGCTGAGACCTGCATCCGCATGGCCGCACCCTCGCGCAACACATACTGCACCGGCTGGACACCCTTGCCGACCTTGGCCGTCGTGGGTTCGGACAAGAGCTGAGCGTCCGCCATCAGCCCGCCGAGGTCGATCATTTCCAGCTTCAGGTTCTCCGGCGGCGGTGGAACCAGCTCGAATCGTCGCCGGTCGTTGGGCGACTGCAGATCGAGCGTCACGGTGGGCGTGCGGATGGCCTTCCGCAACTGAATCCGCCGCGTCTGGTCACCAAAGCGAACGACCAGCCACGAATTGGCGATCGCCGCGCCCAAGGCCGACGGCACTTCCGCCTGCTGCCAGCTCCCGATCAGCTCGCCCGACTCATTGATCTCCAGCCGCAATCCAGCCTGCTCGCTGCGGTCACCATCTTGCCACTTCAGCGACCACGCCCGAGGCCCGTCGCTGGCCAACTGCCACGTCCCAGTCCGTCGACCGTCGCTCAGCGGCTCCCATTCCAGCTGACACGTGGCGGCTGGTGGTTCAAGGCGACCCAGCTTCAGGCCGGTGCGAGGCGAGCGATTCTTCTCGGCCGGCGGCCAGATGTCGATCTCCGTCTCAAACTCCCCTCCAGTCGCCTCAGTCGGACCTTCCGGCGCCGCTGGTGGCGAAGCGTCGGCCGATGGGCTGGTTGGCTTCTCGCTCGTCGGCGCAGGCGTCGCCGGTGGCGATTCTGTCGACGGGGGGCTGGGTGCAGCTGCCGGAGCTGCCGGAGCTGGCTCGGTCGCCGGAGATGTCGAGCTGGAGCCGGTCATGTCGGGCCCAGGCGGATTGGTCGTGGTCGGTTCAGCGTCCCCAGGTTCGGTAGCCGTGGTGCTGGGGTTGGTCGAGCCGCCGATCGGCGCAAAACCCTCGGGAACGGGAGGGGTAAGCGGGCCGGCCGCATCCCCAGTCGCTGGAAGGGCAGCAGCGTCGGGATCGGCCGCGGCGGGAGATGCCGGCACGGGCTGCTGAGCGACCGTAGTGCTAAAGCCACCTGTTCGCCACAGCAGGAAGGCCGCAAACCCGATCACCGCACTCACCACAACCAGGGCCAGTCCCAAGGTCACGGCCAGCGTCGTCCAGTCGGCGGCCCGGGCCTGGCGATGGGCCTGAGTCGGACTCGTCCCGCCGACCGGCGCTGCGCCTTGGGGGAGTCGAACGCGGGCCACGATTGCATCACCGCTTTCCAGCGCGGCTGAGTTCGTCTCCTGATGCAGTTGCCGCTGTACTTCCTCGCTGTCGCTCAACTCACGCGTAGTGGCCGTGGCCAGCCAATCGGCCCACTGGCGCAGCTGAACGACGGTGGCCGAATCGGGATGCTGAGCAGTCGGGTTGGCGTCGGCGGATTCTGCCAGCCATTGCTCGACCAGCTGGCCGACCGCCCGCCAGTCCCGCTGACAATCGTCCCAGGTTCCGTCGAAGTCCGAGTCGGCTTGAACCGCGAGCGGTTTGGCGGGCAGCGGAGGAATGGGAAGCGTCTGAGCGTTGAGTGATGCCGTATTTGTCGGCGGCCTGTCTGCGGGCGGATCGCTCGATTTAGCTGTGCTCAGCGGCGGCGCGACGGGTGGCGCAAGCGGCGGTCGTGCCGTTGGTGAAGCGACTGGGGGTGGTGCGACGGCTGGCGGTGTGACAGGTGGCGGTGCGACGGTTGGCCGTGCGGCGGCTGTTGCTGAGTCCAGCCGGTGGATAGCCGCCACGAGTCCGAATTCGAGGAGGACCGGTTGATCGTCGAGCCACACGACGCGGTCACGGTGCAGGTGCCCGTCGGCGACACCCAGGCGATGGGCCTGGGCCACCGCCGACGCCAGTCGGTCGACGTGTCGAAGCTCCAGTCCACCAGCTGGCAGCGTGCGCTGGAAGATGGTGGTCCCTGACCCGTTCGGCTTGGGTCCTGCATAGGCCAGGTACCAGCAGCGGCTGGTCCGATGGATGTCGACCAGCGGCACGATTCCGGGAATGCGGAGTGCGGCCAGTCGCTGGAACTCGCGACGGCCCTCTTCGACGTCCCCTTTGACACTCACCTGCACCAGCCGCATCACGGCGGGGTGATCCGAGTGGCGGGCCTGGAAGACGACGTGAGCGGACGACTGTTCGAGCTGGTCTTCGAGCCGGTAGTGGCCGATCTGGAAATGCGAGTGTCCGGCGAGTAGACGTCGAGCCTGCCAGGTGGTCAGCCGGCCTTCTCGTACGTGTTCCCCCAGTAGTTTGGCGGCGCCGATTTGGGGGAGTCGTTCGAGGAGCTGCGTCAGTTCTTCGGCCGGAAACAGACCGCTGGCCCGCAGTATGTCGGCCAATTGCCTGTCGTCGGCCGGATGCGTCGCCATTTCGCCTGTCACCTCAGTCCTGCCCTTGGAAGCCGGTCCCGAGCTCTATTCTGGCCTGGGACAGCGGTGCTGGCAACGAACCGAATTCGCATTGTGGCCGGCCGGGCATTTTTCTACTATCTGGGCCGACCGGAGGACCGGTTTTTTGGGGTTTTCGCAACATGAGCCAGCTGTCGACCAAAACCAACGTCGCCGCGACCGCGTGCCAGGCCGGGCCACCCCCGGCCGAGGAGCCGGTCGCGGTCCGCGAAGTCGGCTGTTCGCTGTGCGGGCGGCGGAACTTCGAGACGATCGCGAATCGAGACCGGCGTGGCCAGCCGCTGGAGACCGTGGCATGTTGCGATTGCGGGCTGGTCTGTCACGCCTCGATCCCCTCGCGCGACGACCTGGACGAGTACTACCGCAACCTGTACCGCCGCGACTACCACGGCCGCTGGGCCTCGTCCGACTATCGGCTGGTGCGCGAGTGGAATCGCGGCTGGCGGCTCTATCGCCAGTTGCAGCCGTATTTGCCCAAGAGCGGCTCAGTCTTTGAGATCGGGGCGGGACTGGGGTGCAATCTCAAGCCGTTTGAGCTGAGCGGTTACGAAGCGGTCGGGATTGAGCCGGGCGAGGAGTTCGCTCGACTGGCGCGCGACGAGCTGCGGGCGAATGTAGCCTGCCTGGGCTGGGAATCGCTGGTCGGTGGCGGGCGTCACGATCTGGTGTTGCTGGTCCACGTGCTCGAACATCTGCGCGACCCGATTGGCGCGCTGCGTCGTGCGGCCGATCTGCTGCAGTCGACCGGCGTGGTCTATATCGAGGTCCCCAACCTCGTAGCCGCTCGGCGATTGACCGAGCGGCAATTTCATGCGGCGCATATTTTCAATTTCACACCAGCGACGCTCGATCGAGCCTGTCGGCTGGCGGGGCTCGAGTTGCTGACTCCCGTCACGCCGGTCCATTCGCGCAACCTGGGAGTCCTCGCGCGGCGGCTCAATCCCCGACTCAAGCTCGATCCGGTCGCCAACGACTATCCGCTGATCGAACGAATGTTGCGGCAGCGCACCGGTTGGCCCGTTTGGTTGCAGCCCTCCTACGTGATCGACCGCTTGATCACCGTCTACCGTCAACTGGACGAACGATTCCGCGCCCGCTCACTGCGCCGCCGAATCATCGCCCTCTGCGCCCAACACTCACCCGCCCCCGCCAGCCGCCACGCCGCCTGATCGCCTATTACGGTGTCCCATTGTGGTGCGGGCGTCTCGCCTGCCTCTGTGTTCTCCTCTGTGTT
Organism: Pirellulales bacterium; assembly: GCA_046349895.1. Taxonomy (GTDB): domain Bacteria; phylum Planctomycetota; class Planctomycetia; order Pirellulales; family Pirellulaceae; genus JAXMBJ01. The sequence continues at coordinate 2,128,176 of JAXMBJ010000006.1, forward strand.
CTCCTCTGTGTTCTCCTCTGTGTTCTCCTCCGTGCTGCTATCCTCCCAAAACTCTGAATCGCGAAAGAAACGGAAGAATAACGACCCCGTAGACCGACCGCCCGTCGAGTACGAGTACCGCTGCGCTGAGTACGAGAAATCGGCCGACTGGGGATGGTCGACGGAGTCGGCAATAAGGAAAGGGAAACGGCTGCCCGGCCCTGTTCGGCAGCGTCTGGGGGGGCAAAAAAGACGGGGATGCCTCAAATGCGTTATTTTGCCGACTTGACGTCGGTACGCGAGCAGGAGGTCATCCCCGTGAACAATAGCAGACCGTATCAGGCGGTTGGTGTCAAGGAGATTCGAGTTCCCAAGCTGGTTTCCGGCAGGTACGACCCCGTTGTCTTTTCGCACAGAGGCACGAAGACACAGAGACCTGCACGGAGAAGAGCGCTTGGGCAAGAGACGCTCCATACCGAGTCCCACCTTCGTGTCTTCTCTGTGCCTCCGTGCCTCCGTGCGAAATCCTCAACCGAGCCCTTCATCCCCGTAACGTCAGCGACGCTACGGGTCGTATATCGCATCTCCCCTCGCCGCAATCTCCCGATTGGCCTCCAACACCATCTGGACAGCCTCTTTGAGATTCTCCGGAGTTTCTTCCAGCGTCGACCCCTGCGTATTTGTGCCTGGGAGTTCTTCCACGAACGCTATTTATCCTTCGGGAACGGGCATAGAGACAGCTGTCAATTTCATGTCAGGGTTCCCTGCGATGCGTGATTCGAGCGATTCGGACATCGGCGATTATCCTTCATTCGCACTTTTCTTGAGGACTCAGCGGCCCGCCTGATTGGTGCGGACAGTTTGAAATAGAAAATACAACAAATGGGTGTGGATTCGCCGCCCCGATTTGTGACGCGCGGCCCAAGCGTCTGGCCAGGGGATCGGCCCGAGCGGTTCGAAGGACGGGGGCTGTGGCGCACGATTTGCACATGAATGTCGCTACGGGCCTGACGTCGGGTCGAATGGGGAGGCGAAGGTTATGGCGCAGATCACCGTGGAGCAGTTTCGGCAGGTGCCGGTCGCTCGGCGGCGGACCGAGCATGTCGAGCGGAAAGGGATCGGGCACCCGGACACGATGTGCGATTTGATCATGGATAGCGCTTCCGTGGCACTGAGCCGTGTCTACCTCGAAGCGTGCGGCCGAGTATTGCACCACAACCTCGACAAGAGCCTGCTGGTCGCCGGCCAATCTGAGCCGCGTTGTGGAGGTGGCCGCGTGGTTCAGCCGATGCGGCTGGTCTTTGGCGATCGAGCGACTTCGCGGTGGAGGGATCGGCTGTTTCCTGTCGGCGAGATCGTGCAGGAGGCGGCCAGCAAATGGCTGAACCAGCACCTGCGGTTTGTCGATCCGTCGGTCCATCTGGTCTGGCAAAACGAGATTCTCCCCGGATCGCCCGAGCTGGTTGACATCTTCGCGCGACCCACACTGACCGCCAACGACACCTCCGCCGCCGTCGGCTACGCTCCGCTGACTGAAACCGAGCAACTCGTCCTGGCCGCCGAGCATTATCTGAACTCGGCCAACTTCAAATCGCGATTTCCCGCAGTCGGCGAAGACATCAAAGTGATGGCCTTTCGCTGCGATCGCCACCTCGCCATGACGATCGCCGCTGCCTTCGTCGATCGTATGGTGACCGATCCATCGGCCTACTTTGAGTTGAAGCAGGCCGTGCGTGCCGACCTGCATGCTCACCTGGCCGCACAGCTGGAGACGCTGAGCGACATCGACTTGGCAATCAACACGCTGGACGATCCGGCTCGAGGGGAAGGCGGGATGTACCTGACCGTGCTCGGCACTTCAGCCGAAGGGGCGGACGGCGGCCAGGTCGGACGCGGCAATCGAGTGAACGGGCTGATCAGCCTGCATCGACCGATGACTACTGAGGCGGCTGCCGGGAAGAATCCGGTGAGCCACGTCGGAAAGATCTACAACCAGATGGCTCGGCAGATGGCGACGCGGATCTACTCGACGGTGGCGGGAATTGAGGAAGTCAACGTCTGGCTCTGCAGCCAAATCGGCCGACCGCTGGCTGATCCCTGGTCGGTGGCCGTGGAACTCGTCGCCGCCCCCGACACGGCCGCCGTCGAGCTGCAGCCGCTGGTACAGTCAGTGATCGAGGCCGAACTGTCGGCCACACCTGAGCTGGTCGAGCGACTGGTTCGCGGCGAGCTGCCAGCGGCGTGAGAGACAGCTGTCACCGCCCGATTGGCTGTCCAATCTTCCGGCCGCCGGCCAGCTCGCCTGGCCGGAGCCCCGGTCTGAGTGAGCTAGAGGAAATTCCCCCTAAGAATCTATCTCCAGTGGGCTTGCCCCACTGGTTCCATGACTGAACGGCTCGAGCTGCTCACGCTGAAACTCGGATCGCTCCGCTGACGTTTTCTCGCAGAGCCCACTGGAGATGGGGCATCGCGCGGTGGTGGCCTTGTAGCTGTCCAGTCATGTAAACCAGTGGGGCAAGCCCACTGGAGATGGGGTTTTGCGCGGTGGTGGCTTCGCTGGAGATGAGGGTTTTGCGCGGGGCCCGGCCTTGTAGCTGTCCAGTCATGTAAACCAGTGGGGCGAGCCCACTGGAGATGGCTGCCACCGACCGATTGGCTTTCCAATCTTCCGGCCGCCGGCCAGCTCGCCTGGCCGGAGCCCCGGTCTGAGTGGGCTAGAGGAAATTCCCCCTAAGAATCTATCTCCATTGGGCTTGCCCCACTGGTTCCATGACTGAATGGCTCGAACTGCCCACGCCGAAACTCGGATCGCTCCGCTGACGTTTTCTCGCAGAGCCCACTGGAGATGGGGCATCGCGCGGTGGTGGCCTTGTAGCTGTTCAGTCATGTAAACCAGTGGGGCAAGCCCACTGGAGATGGGGTTTTGCGCGGTGGTGGCCTTGTAGCTGTTCAGTAATGAAAGCCGTCCGGGCGCAATTCTCTGCGTCTCAGCGGTGAAAACTCCAGTGTCCTCTAGTGCCCTCAGCGTTAAAACAATCTGAAAAGAAAGTGCCTTGTGGTCGATGCGAGGGGGACATCCGCGCGTTCCGCGCACGTGGCTACATGTCAGAAGGTTGCTACTGACGTCGGCGCTTCGCCTGGAGTGAAGGGGAGTGGTGAGGGAAAGGGAGAAGAGGCAGGCGAGACGCCTACACCACAATGGGAGGAGGACGCGGAGAGGCAGGCGAGACACCCGCACCACAATGGGAGGAGGGCACGGAGAGACAGGCGAGACGCCTACACCACAATGGGAGGAGGACGCGGAGAGGCAGGCGAGACGCCCGCACCACAATGGGAGGAGGGCACGGAGAGACAGGCGAGACGCCTACACCACAATAGGAGGGGAGATCAGGTGCCGCGGTAGCCGCAGTTGGTGCAGGCGAACTGGTAGCTGGCGCGGTTGCGGGCGGTGGTGGCGCGCATGGACATTAGGTTGCCGCACCGAGGGCAGTAATCGTGAGCGCCAGCGGCACCGACGCCCTGCTCGACGCTGCGTTGGCAAGCTGTGCAATACCGCGTGTCGGGGAATACCTCTAGCCGTTCACGCTGAATGACCTCCCCACACCGGTCGCACGCTCGGCCCGTCGGCAACCAATCGTCGTCACCATCGTCCCCTAACCCGCTGTCGACTTCCAAACCGATCTCACGACAGTCGGGACAACGAAGCTCATTCACAATCTGCCCAAACAGCTCGTCCACCAGCTCCGGCTCAGGCTTCGCCGCGCGACGTAACCGGCCAGCACCACGAAGCCACTCAACCTTCTCCGTGTAGCCGGCCAGCGATTCCCAGCCGCAATGCAGGCACCTCAAACGCATGATTGCATCCAGTCAGCCATTTCAGCCAGAAGTTCCCGCGACGGGAACCTCGTCACGCGTCAGAAAACCGTCCTGGTTGCGGTCCAGCTGCTGGAACATCGCCTCGTCCCCACCAAACTCCAGCCAGCTCACCTCGCCATCGCCGTTGGCGTCCATCCCGTGCAACCAGTCCTGAGTCGCCGCAGTTTCCGACTCAGGCGACGCAGCCGCGGGGACCGGCACACGCATCCTGTTCGTGGGTTGTGATCCCCCTCGCAGCAGCTGAATCTGCAACGTTCGACTCAGTTCATCAGCCGTCAGCAGCCCATCGCCATCCCGGTCCCGCTGACGCCACACCTCAGCCCCCATGGTTCGTTCCCGTTCGCCCAACATTCCGTCTCGATTGGTATCCCAACCGCCCCAGCGATCGGTGTCTCGCCCCAGCACCAGCTCCAGCGTCGCCAACCCGACGAACCGGCGGTCGTCATACAGCCGTGTCAGCTCTTCAACCGTCACCATGCCATCGCTGTTCCCGTCAAGCCGCGCCGGCGATGATCCAACAGCAGCCGCCGCCTGCTCGGCCTCGGCACCCGCCAAGTGGCCGTTCTTGTCCTGATCAAGCTGCTCCAACAGCTGTCGAGCCGGCCCAGCCCCATCCGGCCCCGCCGACGCATCGATCGCCGTCAGACGAATTCCCAGATCCTGCAGCGCGGCTTCGGCTCGGTCGTTCTTGCCTGCCGAAGCTGCATTGCCTGCCAAAGCTGAGCCGTCAGCCGGAACCGCCGGGGTGCCAGAGTTCAGCTGCCACGGTGACGCCGGATTGCCAGTCGCCTGCCACACTTCCATCGTCGGCGCCTGCCCGGTCGTGAAGCGGCCGATAATCAAGACGTCTGGGTCGGCCTGTTCGCACAGAGAAAGTTCAGCGTCGTCAATCCGTTGATCAGCGTCTTGGTCGAGGTCTTTCATCCACCGCGGTGAATTGGGGATCGATGCGGTCGACAGATCATTGCCGCCAGCGTAGATCAGCTCCAGCGCATAGAGCAGATCAGCCCAGCGAGCCTTGGCGCCGACCGGATACAAGAGCTGTTCGCCGTGTCGCTGACTCGTCGCAGCGGTATTCGACGATCCGGCCATGGACCGCGCAGTAAACTCGCTCTCGCGAATCGCATCATCGGCGTTCAGGTCGAGCAGATCCAAACGTACGTTCACGCCTTGTCGCTCGTCGGCCGATACTCGGTGATCGCCGTCGACATCAATCCATTCCCACAGCGTGCCGGCCAGGTCGTGGAAACTCTCCGTCGTCAGATCGCTCGTCCACTGCATCGGACCGCTCCGGCGTCGCGTGCCGGTGAGCAGAATCTCCAGCTCGGTCGTGTTGACCACTCCATTGCGATCGAGATCGAATTCCTGCTGGAGCTGGTATTGCGTCTGTTCGGTCGGCGCCGGCATGTTCCCGTAAGCCCCATCGACGATGGAGGGCACTTTCCAGAGTTCGGTCCACTGAGTCTGCCGATCGCCGCTGGTATCCGCCCGCGTCAGCACTTCCTGCAGCCGATCCGACCAGACCTGCGGTAACGGACGTCCATCGATATCGACTACCAAAGCCAACAACAGCAAGCCGCGGGGCGTGACGACCAGCGCCCGGTAGGGCTGTCGCTGAGCCCAGTCAGCCGGCGGTGGCGGGACAACAGGCGCCGACTGGGCAACTGGTGTCTCAGCAGGTGTTTTTTCAGCAGGTAGTTTCTCAGCGGACGACGATTCAGCAGGCAGTTTCTGAGCGGTCGGTGATTCAGCTGACAGTGATTCCGTCGGCTGGGCTCCGTCGGCCAACGAACTCGCATCGGTCGATGGCTGCGATTGAGCCTGCTCAGCGGCCGGAGATTCTGCACGCGATGTAGGCTCGGCGGCGGGCTGTGCTGTTGCCGCAGGGGCTGGAGATGCTGGAGCCGGAGCCTGTTCGGCGCGTCGGCAGCCGCTGCTGATCCAGGTCAGCAGCACGAGCGTGGTGGCGATGGTCGCCAGGCGCAGGACCTTCGGCTTGACGACCATTTAAGTCAGCAGCTCCCGGATGGGTGACCCGTCGGAAATCTTGAACGGCCGGCCGATGTCAGTGGTGTTTTCGTGATGCGGGTCGACGCCGACGGCCGCACAGACGGTCGCCAGCAGGTCTTCGATGGTGACCTTCTTGTCGGCCACTTCCATCCCATCAGCGGTGGTCGCTCCATAGGCTTGCCCGCCAGCGATACCGCCGCCGGCCAGCACTGCGGACCAGGCCTGCGGGAAATGGTCTCGGCCTCCCTGCGGATTGATCTGCGGCGTGCGGCCGAACTCGCCAAGCCAAACGATGGTGGTTCGTTCCAGCAACCCGCGTTCGGCCAGTTCGTCCATCAGCGTGCTCCACCCCTGATCGAGCTGCGCAGCGAGCTGGGCGACCTGCCGAAAATTGTCCGTGTGCGTGTCCCAGCCGGCCACTTCACCGAGCGTCACTTCGACCACGGGGACCTGTCGTTCGATCAGCCGTCGCGCGAGAAGGCAACCTTGTCCGAACGTGCCACTTCCGTAACGTTCGCGGACTTCAGTTGGCTCTTGGCTCAAGTCGAGGGCATTCACCTCCTGGCTGTTCATCAGTCGATAGGCTTGTTCGTAAACGATCTGTTGAGCCGCCGGACCGGCCGCCTGCGGATGCTGCTGTCGAAAGTCGTGCTGCAGGGCTTGCCACAACTGCCAGCGGCGCTGGTGCCTGGTCAGGTCCGACGCCGCGGGCGAACCCGTCGCGTCGGAGCGTCCGGCCTGCCGAGCCATCGTCAGGTCCCGCATCTCGAGTTGTGCGAAGGTGCCAGCGGCGGTCGGTGGGGCACCCGTCACCGTGGCTGGGGCGAATCGAGGTCCAAGGTAGCCCGGCGAATACGCCTCGGGGATCAGATCGATCTGCGGATTGACCGCCACGTAACCAGGTAAGGCCGCCGAGCCGGAATCGAGTTCCTTCACGGCCGCGGCAGGAAACGACGGGTGATTGATGTTGGTGCCCGGCTGTCGGCCAGTGCGCACCAAATAGGTCCCACGGGCGTGGTCTCCTTCACGCGTTGACAGGCTGCGGACAACGGCCAGCCGATCGGCCCGCTCGGACAATTTCGGCAAGTATTCGCTCAGCGCCACACCGGGCACTCGGCTGGAGATCGACTTGACCGGTCCGCCGTGGGTGTGACCGGGCTTAGGATCGAACGTATCGATCTGGCTCGGCCCGCCACTCATCCACAACACAATCAGATGCCGCTGAGGCTGTTGCTCGGCCGCCAGCAGTTGCTTGATCGGTCCCAACCAGCCGGCTGCAACACCCGAGCCGGCCAGTGCGGCGGTGCGGAAGAGCCATTGCCGTCGCGAGTGTCGTCCGCCGTACGTCCCCAGATGGTTCATGCCAGCACTCCTCGCGACTAGCGACAAAACAGGAATTCGGAACTGTTGACCATGGCCCACGTCAGATCGGCCGCTGCGGCATCGGTCAGTCGACTGTCGGCCGATAACTGCAGCAGTTCCACCACTCGCTGACGTTCGTCCGCCGTCGGATAGCGGCTGACCGTCGCCAGATAGATCAGATCAATCTGCTGCGGGGTCGTCAGGAACGGTGCCGAGAGGGACTGCAGGAGCCGGCTGCCGCGGCGGTCGAGCAGGCTCGCCGTCAACTCGCCGTTCATCTGGCTCAGCGCCTGCTGCACTCCGGCTCGATACGTTCCATCGTCTCCGGCCACCGACCGCATCTGATTGATGAAACGGGCTCGCTGCGACGCGGCCTGTAGTGGTCCGCCTGGGACTTCGTTGAACGCCGGGGCCGTCATCAGATTGCGGGCCAGTGAATCGTAGAGCTGTTCGGCTGTGAGTGGCCGGATCGGATAGGCATGAAAGAAATCAAAATCGGCGACAACCGCCGTCGCAGCCGGCTCAGCCCCCGAATCACTCCCGGCCGAATCACTACCGGTCGCGACGCTACCTGTCGCGACGCCGGCGGGTGCTTCGCTGCGGCTGGCCAAGCGGTACAGCACGGAGTTGGCCAAGCCGCGGTAGAGGGCTCGCAGGTCGTAACCGCTGTCGACGAAGGCCTGTGAGAGTTGATCGAGCAGTTCGGGGTCGACACCCGGATTCTTGGGGCCCAGGTCGTCGACCGGATGGACCAGTCCGCGGCCGAATAGCTGGCTCCAGACGCGATTCACCGCCGCTCGGCCCAGGAAACTGTTCTCGCGAGAAGCCATCCACAGGGCCAGCCACTGCCGCCGCGTGCCGATACCGTGTCGATCGGCGTCGACGCCGTCCGGATATCGCGGGAGGACTACCAGCTCGGTGTTGGGGATCTTCACATCCCCTTCGGCCCGGTCGGCAAGCTGTGCCGCACCGCGGTCCATCATGTTGCGGGGAGCGACTTGAGCGAAGAAGGCAGCGTAGCCCCAAAAATCCTCCTGCGACCATTTGTCAAAGGGATGATCGTGGCACTCGGCGCAACCCAGCCGCGTACCCAGGAAGATACGGGCGCTGCTGGAGGCCAGTTTCTCCGGCTTGTACTCGCATGCCTGGAAGTAGGCGGCTGGACCGGGTTCATTGGTGCCCGAGCTGGCCAGCAGATCGGCGACCACTCGATCGTAACGCAGATTGCGGGCGAATCGTTCTTCCAGCCAGTCGGTCAGGGCAGAGCCGTCGACGTCGGGGCGAGCTTCGGTCAGTACCTGCGTCCAGCGATTGGCCAGATGTCGGGCGGCCAGATTCGACGCCGTCAGACGTTCGACCAGCCGCGTTCGCTTGTCAGGGGCCGGATCGGCAAGGAATTGACGGATTTCGCCAGGAGTCGGCACCAGGCCGGTCAGGTCGAGCGAGGCGCGACGCAGGAAGGTCGCGTCGTCGCACCAGCTCGGCTGAAAGCCCTGGGCCGCCCAGCTCGCCTTCACCCGGCCGTCGACCAGCTTGGTGATTCGAGCCGCTGATGCCGAGGGCTCAGCCGTCTGAGCGGCCAGCACTCCAGGGAGAGCCCCCAGGCAGATCCACGTCGCCAGCCACCACCGGATTAAGGTTTGCATGGGGACCATTATAGAGGACAGCCGGCCCGGATCAAAAAGGTGAACTTAGTTCCGTCCTGGGCCAAACCACCGTGCCGCTGCCCCGGCCAGTTGCCCGCAATGTCCGATCTTGCCCAACCGGTCCAAACGATTGACCGACAGGGGGTTTGGGGCCACAGTATAGGGTGGGGTAGGAGGCTGGGCAGCCGAGACGATGTGGCCACCAGCTCATGGGTACGGCACCAAGTGTGGGAACGAGCGCGGGACAGAGCATGAAACGGCGGACCAAACGTCGTGACGGCCGGGGCATCGGTCGACGACGAATCTATGTGGGTGAGCGTCTGGAGCGGCGCGAGCTGTTGGCAGCGAATGTGGTGATCAACGAGATTCACTACGACCCGGCTGACAAGACTAAGCCGCTGGAGTTCGTCGAACTGTTCAACGCGGGAGACGCCGCCGATCTCGCCGGCTGGCGACTCTCCGGCGCGATTGACTTTACGTTTCCCGCGGGGACTCAGTTGCCCGCGGGAGGATATCTGGTGGTGGCCGAGAACCCTGCGGCCCTGCTGGCCAACTATGGAGCCGCGGCGCTCGGTCCCTTTACCGGATCGCTCAGTAACGACGGCGAGAAGCTGGAGTTGATTGACGCTCAGGGGCTGGAGCGAGATCAGGTGAACTACGGCGCGGGGTTTCCGTGGCCGAGTGTTGGTGACGACCGCGACGCATCGATTCAGCTGATCAACCCGGGGCTCGACAATGACTTGGGTGGCAGCTGGCGATCCACGGGAGCGGCCGACCCAGCGGGCCAAGTGTTGGTCGAAGCCTCGGACGACTGGAAGTATTTCAAGGGGACCCAGGCACCGCCGACCGGCTGGGCCGCTCCAGAATTTGTTGACACCAGCTGGTCGGCGGGGACCGCGCCGGTGGGTTACGGCGAGACGTTTATCGCCACGCCGCTGGCCGACATGCGAGGGAGTTATTCGACCGTCTACCTGCGGAAGTCATTCACGGTCGTCGATCCGGCTGAGATTGGCCGGCTGCTGGTCGAAGCCGTCTACGACGACGGCATCAACATCTGGCTGAATGGCCAACTGATCGTCTCGTCCAACGTCCCCGCAGGCGACTTGCCCTACACGGCCACTTCGACCTCAGCGGTGGAGAACTTGGAGTTTGTGCCGTTTGAGCTGGCGGCGGGGAATCTGCTGCGCAGCGGCACGAACGTGCTGGCCATCCAGCTGCTCAATTCGTCCTTGGGCGGGAGTTCGGACGCCTTCATCGATGCGCGACTCGTAGGCTATGCTTCGACGCTGACGGAGGTGACGCCGGGTGCGAGGAACTCGGTCTACAGCCTGGCCGTGCCGCCGCAGGTTCGACAAGTCGATCACTCGCCCGCCGAGCCGACCACGGCCACCCCGGTGACGGTAACCGCCAAGGCGACCGACCCGGACGGCGTACAGCGGCTGACGCTTTACTATCAACTGGCTCCGGCTGGCGATTATTTCTCGACCGACAGCGCTCGGTATGAGTCCGAGTGGACGACGATCGCCATGCGCGACGATGGACTTGAGGGGGACACGACAGCCGGCGACGGAACGTATTCGGTAGTGATGCCGGCCAGCCTGCAGCAGCACCGGGCCCTGGTGCGGTATCGGATTGTCGCTGAAGACTCGCTGGGGAGCACCGTCCGTGTCCCGTATGCCGACGACAGTCAGCCGAACTTCGCTTATTACGTTTACGACGGTATCCCTGACTGGACCGGAGCTGCTCGGCCGGGCGTCACCACGCCGGTGACCTATTCATCGGAAATGCTTGGCTCGCTCCCGGTCTACCAGTTGCTGACGACCCGTAAGGCCCACGAAGACGCTCAGTTCATTCCCAGCTCGACGCGTTCGTCGGGGTACACGGGGAGCGAGTATCTCTGGCGCGGGACGCTGGTCTACGACGGACAGGTCTACGATCACATCAACTATCGAGCCCGCGGCGGAGTCTGGCGCTACTCGATGGGCAAGAACATGTGGAAGTTCGATTTCAATCGAGGCCACTCGTTCCAGGCTCGTGACGACTACGGCCGCCGCTACGACACGAAATGGGACAAGCTCAACTTTTCGGCGCTGATCCAGCAGGGCGATTATCTCCATCGGGGCGAGCAGGGGCTGTTCGAGTCGGTGGGGTTTGATTTGTTCAACCTGGCTGGCGTCGAAGCGCCCCACACTCATTTTCTCCACTTCCGGATTGTGGAAGACGGGACGGAAGGAGGAGCCGATCAGTATTCGACTGATTTCCAGGGGCTCTATCTGGCCATCGAGCAACCCGACGGCAACATGCTGGACGAGCACGAACTGCCCGACGGCAATTTCTACAAGATGGAAAGCGGCACCGGCACGCTGAACAATCAAGGACCCACGCAGCCAACCGACCGCTCGGATCTCGACGCCTTTTTGAATACTTATCAGAGCGGTACGCAGACGGCCGATTGGTGGCGAGCGAATCTCGATCTGGATCGCTATTACAGCTATCGGTCAATCGTCGAAGCGATCCACCACTACGACATCGGCGACGGCAAGAATTACTTCTACTACCACAATCCCGAGACGGGCAAGTGGCAGGTCCATCCGTGGGATCTCGACCTGACCTGGGCCGACAATATGTACGGTTCGGGGCAGGAGCCGTTTTTCAGTCGTGTTTCGCAGCGGGCCGAGTTCGCTCAGGATTATCGCAACCGACTGCGGGAAATCTTCGATCTGCTCTACAACCCCGAACAGGCCGGCTGGTTGATTGACGATAAGGTACGTCTGATCCAGACGCCCGGCGAGCCTTCGTGGGTCGACGCCGATCGGGCCATGTGGGATTACAACCCGATTCTCGCTTCGAGTTATGTGAATCCCAGCAAGGCAGGGCAGGGGAGGTTCTACCAGCAGGCGACGACAAAGAATTTCACCGGCATGGTGCAGCTGATGAAGAATTACGTGCGGGCTCGCCGCCAGTCGGTCTCCCAGCGCGTGTTGACGGACAGTTCGCTGATCCCGCAGCTGCCCGTCGCTCAGTATCTCGGTCAGTCGGGCTTCGCGATCAACGATCTCGTCTTCCAGAGCAGCCAGTTTGTCAGTCCGTCGGGCAGCACGCTGGCCGGTTTGAAATGGCGAATTGCCGAGGTCAGCGCGCCCGGGATCGACGGCTATGATCCGACGGAACCCAGCAAGCTGGAGATCAACGCGACCTGGGAAAGCGGTCTGCTGACCGATCCCAACCAGCCGATTCAGATTCCCGCCACCGATCTGAAGGTCGGCAAGACCTATCGCGTGCGGGTCCGGCAGCTCGATGCGGCGGGGCGATGGAGCAGCTGGTCGGCGCCGGTGCAGTTCGTCGTCGGCTCGCCTGCCGGACCTCTTACCGATCGACTCAAGGTAACCGAGATCTATTACCATCCGACGAATCCAACCGCCGAGGAGCTGGCGGAATTGCCCGGTGCAAACGATGAGCAGTTTGAGTATCTGGAGCTGACCAACGTCGGCACGACTGAGCTGGACTTGAACGGAGTGAAGTTCACCGAGGGGGTGACGTTTGACTTCAGTACGATGGCCGACACTCGGTTGCCGGCTGGTCAATCGATGGTGCTGGCCGCCGATCCGGTCGCCTATCGTTTGCGATTCGGTACGGCCGCTCGTGTGGCGGGTCCGTACGTCGGCCAGCTGGACAACGGCGGCGAGCTGCTTCGCATGACTGACGCTCAGAATCTGCCGGTGCTCGATCTGACCTACGATGACGATCCACCGTGGGCCGATTCTGCGGATGGGGATGGTGACTCGCTCCAACTGGTTGACGCGGTTGCCAATCCGAACCTGGCCGTTTCCTGGCAAGCCGCTCAGCCGACTCCGGGCCGCTTCGGATCGGGCCCGGTCGCCACGTTCGTCGCGGCTCGGCCGTTTTACGATGGATCCAGCTGGGATGGTTTCGATCCCGGGTTGGGCCAGGATGACGGCGCGATTCCCGGCGACAAGTCGGTACTGCTGGCCGGCCAGACGGTCGGACCGCAGAACGTCGTTTCGCATCCGGCTGGCATCACCGGGCTCACGGTCGACATCCAGGGATTGCCCGCCGGCGAATCGCCCTCGCTGGCCGACTTCACGTTCCGAACCGGGACCGGGGGCGAAGTATCTCAGTGGCAACCGGCAGCACTTCCCGAGCCCCTCACGGCCGATCACATTCGCCGCGGAGCTGGGGCCAGCGGTGCCGACCGGATCGAACTGATCTGGGCTCCCGGTGCCATCGTGAACCGGTGGTTGCAGGTGACCGTCCTGGCCAACGGACGGACAGGCCTGGCCGAGCCAGTGGTGTTCTACCTGGGGAGCCTTGTGGGCGACACCGCCAATGACGCCGGACCGTTCGTCGTCGATGCGGCCGACCGACAACGAGTTGTGGACAACCAGCGATCGTTCCTGCTCCCTGCCTCCATCGATCTGGCCTTTGACGTCAATCGCGATCGGCTGGTCGATGGCACCGACCTGGCGATCGTCCGCGACCGGCAAGGTCAAAAGCTCGAACTCTTCAACGGGTAAGTTGACGACGGAACTCGATCACGATTGGCCGATCGGCCACTTCGGATCGTACTCACGCCGCCACAGTTCCATCGCCGCCGGCTGATTCACCACGTGACCGGTGGCCGGATCGCATTCCAGCCGCTGGCCGATCCGCTGAGCGATATTGCCCAGATGACACAGCAGGGCCGAACGATGGGCTTCGTGGATGGGACAGTTCAAGACGCTGTCGCCGTGTGAGCGGATGGCCGACACGAAATTGGCAACGTGCTGACGTTCGCCACTGTCCGACACTCGGTGCTCCGTCACCTTCTTGCGCTGCGGATCGTAGATGGTGAAGGCGCCGTCGACTTCCAGATCGAGCGTCCCCTGGTCGCCATAGAAGGTGATCCAGCCCTGATCAAACGAATTGCAGCTCATGCCGTGCCAGGTAATTGCCTTGCGATCGGCAAACTCAAAGGCCACCGTATGTGTGTCGGGAGTCTCCTGGTCGTCCTGAAAGGCATACCGACCGCCACTGGAAACGACGGCTGTTGGAAAATCGACCTGCAGGCCCCAGCGGCACAGGTCGAGTGCATGGATGCCGTTGTTGCCGAGCTCGCCATTCCCCCAGTGCCAGCGCCAGTGCCAGTTGTAATGGACAAGGTTGTCGACGTAATCGCGATGCGGCGCGGGGCCCTGCCAGAGATCGAAATCCAGATGAGCCGGCACCGGTACGACTTGCCCATGCCCGATGCTCGGACGTCGATTCGAGTACCAGCTGCGCGCCATGTAGACGCGGCCGATCTCACCGGCGTGCAACCTGCGGATCGCTTCGATCGTCCCCGGGCTGCTGCGCCGCTGAGTCCCCGTCTGAATCAATGTCCGATGCCGCTGAGCCGCTGCGACCATCCATTCGCCTTCTTGAGGGTTGTGGCAGCACGGCTTCTCGACATAGACGTGTTTGCTTGCGGCCGCGGCCAGCAGCGTTGCCGGTCCATGCCAGTGATTCGGAGCGGCACAGACGAGCGCGTCGAGCTGAGGGTCATCCAGGATGCGTCGGAAATCAGTGACGATCAGCGGTGCGGGTGAGTCAGGGAATCGTTCGGCCAGACGCTGAGCGGCGCTGGCGGCACGCTGAGTGTCAACGTCACAGACGTATTTCACGGTGACGCCGGGGAGCGGTGCGAAGAGTTCGGCCAGCGCCATCCCGCGGCTCAATCCCATGATGCCAACCGATACGGGTTCGCCCGACTCCTCAGCCTCGGAAGCCCCTTCCGGCTGAGTCCCATCTTCTCTATCGGCTGAGCTGGCCGGTGCTGATTTCCCGGCTGCGTCCTGCGCTGCGATGGTTGTGTTTCGCGCGATCTGCCAGATGCCGGTAGCAGCCACCGCGGCGTGCTGAATGAAAGAACGACGATGGAATTCGTGTGACATGGGAGGTCCTGTGGTTCGGCAGGATGAGGTGGGCAGGAATCCGGCGGGGCACGGACGCTCGTCAGCATAGCAGATTGACGGCGCTATTTTCGACCCGGATAATGTGCGCCGGGTGCCGGAGCTGGAGGGTCGGCCGTTTGGCGCGGCCGGCACCATGGTTGGCATAGCAGCAAGTGCCAATCGTCAGACAAGACGGAGCGTCGATTGGCACGCAACGTCGCGGTGACCGCTGGAGGATGTGGCCAGAGTTGCTGAGTGTGTTTCAGGTGTTGAGGATTCCGCAGATGCCGAATATTTACGTCGGAAATTTGTCGTACACCGCTACGGAACAAGACATCCGCCAGGCCTTTGAAGAGTTTGGCACCGTGTCGACCGTAAACATCATCAAGGACCGCGAAACGGGTCGATCCCGTGGCTTTGCCTTTGTGGAAATGCCCGACGCGGGTGAAGCTCAACGGGCCATCGAGCGCGTCAATCAGGCCGAGATCGCCGGACGACGCGTCGTGGTGAACGAGAGCCGACCGCGCGAAGAGCGTGGCCGAGGTGGCGGCGGCGGTTATGGCGGAGGCGGCGGCTACGGTGGTGGCGGCGGTTACGGCGGTGGTGGACATGGCGGCGGCGGCGGGTACGGCCGCGGTGACCGGGGCGGCCGAAGCGACCGCGGAGATCGCGGCGATCGAGGACACCGCGGCGACCGCTGATCGGTAACCGAATTCGCGCCGCGCAAAAAAAGAGGTGGCTCGTTGCGGGCGAGCCACCTCGTTCATCACCGGCAGCCGATGGCTGCCGGGCCCCTCCCTCAGGGATATTTGTTGACCGCTCAGTTCATTAGCGGTAGTAGCCCGAATTCTGCTGCGGGATGGTTCGAGCCGAGCCCGCTTCGCGACGCAGGTGCGACGCGTGCTGCGGCCGGTATCGCTGAGCGTCGGCCGGAGCGACCGGGCGGCGGTAGGCGGCCTGATTCACTCCGTTGGCCGATCGCAGCCGAGACTGGGCCAGAGCCGCACGCTGAGCGGCTTCGCGGCGGACGGCCGACTGAGCACTGCTGATCGGATCGTCCTGGAACGGATTGCCAGCAGGTGCGGTAGCCGGTGTCGGCGTGCTGGTGGGAGCCGGAGCGGCCGACGGCACCATGTCGTAACCGCCCCCTCCACCACAGGTGCTGCAGGTATCGCATCCGCTGTCACAGCCACCGCCGCAGTCATCGACGCACGACCCGCAGCCGCCACCGCTCATCCCACACCCCATGCTGCACGAGCTGCAGCCGGGGCCAGCACCGTAATAGTGGCCGCAGGGGAGCAGGCAGTGGACGACCCCACAGACGCTCGAACCGACCACGTGCTTGACGTCGCACAGCAGTTCGCCGGCCAAGCCGACGGCACCGACGGCCACCTTGGTGATCGGACCGCAACAGGCTCCGCAGTGACCGCAGCCACCACAGGCCGGCTGGCCGCAACCATAGCCACCGTAACCCGGTTCGAAATATGACTGGCCGACGTAGCCCCCGCCACCAGCACAGCTGGCACAGTGGGAAGCCGGCATGACCTGGCCGGTGGCAGGCACGCGGCCGAGCGGACGAACTTGAGCGCTGGCGGAGTGGGTCAGTGCCACGATGGCCAGCAACGCCATACCAAACTTGCACGCATTCATGATCACAATATCCTGTCTTTGCCGACCGATGCGGGTTTCCGGGACTGGATCGACTCGGAGCCAGCGGCTGACGCCACCGGATCACGCCTGCTACAATTCATCGATCACTCACGATCCACTTCCCAAGAACTTTCGTTTTGTCCGAAAGGGTTTGCGCGACCGGATAAGTTTGCCAATTTCACCCAGGTTATCAGCCAGATCACGTGGCGGTGGCCGGTGCGTCGGCGTCATTGGGGGCGGAGATTCATTGACGGAGGCTGTCCATGTTTGCTGAATTGTCGACCGGCTGCAGGTCGGAGAGATTCCAGTCGACTGTGTGGTTGCGCGGGTTGACGGCCTGTGCCGTGCTGATCGCCACAGCCTGCTGGTCGCTTGGTGTGCAGGCCGCTGATCCCGAGGTCCCACCCCCCGCGGGAAAAGAGGCGCAACCTGCCGCCAAGCAAACCGGTCGCGACGCCAAGACCGGCTGGCCGCTGGTCTTTGAAGATGACTTTGAACACGGTGCCGATCGCTGGGACCCCGTCGATCGGGAAGGATGGCGCATCGAGCGGTTGGAGGATGGAAACCATATTTTTCATCAGCATCTCAAGTCCAGCAGCTACACGCCTCAGCACCGCAGTCCGCTTCATCAGGCCTATGCAAAGGACCTGAAAGTCGGCAGTTTTGTGCTGGAAGCTCGAGTGCGCAGCACGCATCCTGATTACGGGCATCGAGATGCGTGCGTCTTTTTCGGGCGTGAGAATCCGTCGCGGTTGTATTACGTCCATTTCGGCCAAAAGACCGACGATCACGCGAATCAGATCTTCATCGTGAACGACTCGCCGCGAGCCAAGATTTCGACTCAGACAAACCCCGGCACTCCCTGGGATGAGGCCTGGCATCAGGTACGCATCGAGCGTGACGCGAAAGCCGGAACGATCGATGTTTATTTTGACGACCTCGACCGACCGGCCATGAAGGCAGTCGACACGACGTTCGCTGAGGGGGCGATCGGCATCGGATCTTTCGATGACACGGCGGCCTGGGACAACGTGCGGATCTACGCCCCCGACTCGCCGTGACTCTTCCCTTGCCATCAGGTGGCCGGTATACTGAGCCCCACCGGGAGGTAGGGCGTGGGGACGCATCGTGCGGGCCACGGGCAGTTGCTAACGACGGCGGCAAGTGGACGCCCAGGTCTGCGTTCTAGTGGTCCGGATGCCGCCCCGACGACTTGGCAGTTGCGGCCCGCGTCGCGGCTCGACAGGTCCGGCGGCGGTGGACTCCCGACCCAGGCCAGTGGTTCCAGAGCCGGTTCGCCTACCGGGGCCGGTTCTTCAACAGGGCTGGTACAATAACAGAGCCAGTTCGGCAGCAGTGCCCGTGGCGGGGGCCGAGGCCGAAGGATGGCATCTGTGGGAACCCAACCTGGAACTGGCGGTGAATCTCTCGTAGGGCCCGGCAGTGGCCGAGCCAGGATGAGGTGACCGCTCGGTCGCCAGCGGCCAGGAGTGCCGCGCGAGCCGGAGCGGAAGTTTTCGAACACGAATCAGGATGGACATGAACGACCCGAAACCGACAAACGCGTGGGATCAATTGGCCGAACTGCTAGGGGCCCAGCCAACCGCTGAACCACCCCGCCGCGCACCGCGCACGGCCGCACCAACGGGACCAGCTCCCTCCGATGAGGCAGCCGAATCGAAATCCAAGCCGGCTGAAACGAAGCCGACCGCCGCCGACAGCGGCCAAAGTTGGGGGAACCTCCTCGACGTCTTCGGACTCCCCACCGAATCGGTCAGCGAACCGGCTCGCAAGCCACGCTCGACCGTCGACAGCCCCGCCCCACCACCCGGCGCCGCGAAGGCTCAGGCCCGCGCCGCCCGGCCGGCCGGCGGCGAGTCGACCGAAGGCCGCTCGTCCTCAGGCGGCCGTGGCGAAGGCCGCCGCTCCGATCAGCGTCGCAGCGAAGGTGGCCGCAGCGAAGGCGGTCGCGGCGAAGGTGGCCGCAGCGAAGGCGGTCGTGGTGAAGGCGGTCGTGGTGAAGGTGGCCGTGGTGAAGGCGGCCGTGGCCGACGGGACGGCGGGCGTCGAGATGAGGGCCGTCGCGAGGAAGGCCGACGTGAAGAGGGACGCCGCGAGGAAGGGCGTAGAGATGAGGGACGTCGGGACCGGGACGAGCGGACCGGTGGTGACGCGGCTCGCGATCGTCGTGATGGTGGCCGGGAAGGTGGTAGCCGGGAAGGTGGTAGCCGGGAAGGTGGTAGCCGAGAAGGTGGTAGCCGAGAAGGTGGTAGCCGAGAAGGTGGCCGAGCGGCCGCGGGTCCGGCACCCCGTTCGGCTGAGCCGCAGGGAGTGGATGAGGCAGTCGAAACGACCAGCGCAGAACGCCGTGACCGAGATAGTGAACGTCGCGACAGTGACCGACGCGATGGAGCGCGGGCTGACGGTGGACGGGCTGACGGTGGACGGGCTGACGGTGGACGGGCTGACGGTGGACGAGCTGACGGTGGACGGGGCCAGCGTCCGCGTGGCCGTAACGAGCGTGGTCGCGATGAGCGTGGGCGCGGCGAGCGAGGTGAGCGGGGCGAACGTGCCGATCGGGGTGATCGCAGTGAACGGGGCGAGCGGGGTGAGCGGGGCGAACGATCGGATCGCGATCGCGGCCAGCGTCGCCGTGACGAATCGGTTCGACCGCGTGACGAAGAATCCGTGCGGTGGGAAGACGAGGCGTTGCTCGACGAGCCCTGGCCAGATTTGCCCGACGATCTCGACAGTCGAGTCGAACAGCTCGACCGGGAATTGATCGATGACGAAGATGTCGACGAACTGGATGATGCTTTGAGCGACCTGGAATCGGAGGCGGAATCAGGTTCAGCGGCCGGGGGTGAGGATGAGCAGCCGCGCCGAGGTCGGTCACGGCGGCGTCGACGGGGTGGTCGTCGAGGTCGTCGAGGTGGCCGGGACGAAGCCCAGGGAGACGGGGATGCGAGTGGTCGTGAGCCACGTCGCGAGCCGGCCGGCGGTGAGGACGACTTGGTCGAAGTTGAGTTGGTCGACGAGCCTGCCGACGTCGATGCCCTGTGGGAGGGTGGCGAAGGCGAGGAGTCGGGTGACGAAGAGGGAGCGGCTGGCCGTCGCGGAGCCTCTGGGCGAGGTGAGGGCGAGCAGGCTGACGGGGGCGAAGGCCGCCGGGGTCGCCGTCCGCGTCGTCGCCGTGGTCGGCGGGGCAGTGGTGGTGAGCAGGGGCGAGGCGATTCGGAGCGAGGTGAGTCGGATCGAGGCGACCGCGGGCGTGATGATCACGGTGCGGGCGGCGAAGATCGATCGCGGCGTCAATATGCCACCGAGTTCGACTTTGAGGGAGACGACGAATCGGGCGATGTCGAGTACGCGTCGGCTGAGTCTGAGGAGACTGACGGGCCGGAGTCGGCCGTGCGGCGGTTAATTCCGTCGTGGGCAACGGCCGTGGGGATCGTCGTAGCAAGCAACTTGGAGGCTCGAGAACGCTCGCCGCGAGGCGGGGGCGGGGGCGGTCAGCGTGGTCGGCGCGGTGGCGGGCCACGTGGTCCGCAGCGTGGCCGCTAGGCGCTCCAGGATGCCGGTTTGCTCAAGTCAGTGGTCGACCTGATCCCGTTCACTCGAAGGAACCTCGATACCATGGGGCACTTGGAATCTCAGTCGCTGTTCGAACGACGCCCGGTCATCCTGTTGAGTGGTTTCGGGGTGGGCCGTGGGCTGACCAGCAGGATCCTTGTCTGTCTCTGCTGGATCGCCCTGGCGCTCGGCTGCGGCCCGTCGACGGCTCCCAAGTCGTCCGGCAACGCTACGCAGGCCGGGCCGAAAACGGGCCCGCTGCGATTGGCAGTGATTCCCAAGGGGACCAGCCATCAATTCTGGCGTTCGGTGCACGCCGGGGCTGAGGCGGCCGCGAAGGAGCTGGGCAACGTCGAGGTTCTGTGGAAGGGACCGGAGACGGAAGCCGATACGATGGGCCAGATTTCAGTGGTCAAGAACTTCGTGACCAGCCGCGTCGATGGCATCGTGCTGGCTCCCAATCATTCGCATGCTCTGGTCGATGCGGTGAGCGAGTCGGTGGCTGAAGGGATTCCGGTCGTGATCTTTGACAGTGGTCTGGCCTCGGGACCGGAAATCGTCAGCTACGTGGCGACCAACAATCTGCGCGGCGGTCAGCTGGCTGCTCAGCGGATGTCCGAAGCCCTCGGCGGCAAAGGGAAGGTCATCGTGCTGCGTTACAAGGAAGGGAGCGAAAGCACGGAGCAGCGGGAGCGGGGCTTTATTGACGAGATGGCCAAGCATCCGGGGATTGAGATCCTGTCGTCGGATCAATACGCAGGGACCACGACTCAGGAGGCCATGGAGAAGGCCACTCAGCTGCTCACCAAATACGGATCCGAAGTCAACGGGATCTTCGCGGTCTGCGAGCCGAACTGCAACGGTGTACTCGAAGCACTCGTGCAAGCCGGGCTGGCGGGCAAGGTGAAGTTCGTCGCCTTTGATTCCAGCGATACGCTCATCAAGGGGCTCGAGGATCAGTCGGTGTCCGGCATTGTGCTGCAGGATCCCTTCGAGATGGGACGGCAGTCGGTCCTGACGCTGACCAAGAAACTGCGCGGGGAGAAAGTCGAGGCCGTGATCGACACGGGCGAGTACGTCGCGACGGCCGAGAACCAGCAGACCGACCCGATCAATCGTCTGTTGCGTCCCGAACAGTTTGGCGGCAAGTAAATAGCCCGCTGGAATACCACGGCCGATCGTCGTTCGCTTCAGCCAGGCCTTGTGACGCCATGCCCGCCGCTTCGCCCGCCAACCCCGCTCCCGCTGATCCTGAATTGCCGTTGCTGAAGATGACGGGCATCGGCAAGCGGTTCGGCGCCACGCGGGCGCTCGACGGAGTCTCGCTGGAAGCTCGTCGTGGCGAAGTCGTGGCTTTGATCGGCGAAAATGGTGCCGGCAAGAGCACCCTCATGAAGATTCTCTCGGGCGCACATCCGCCCGATTCGGGGGCCATGACCGTCGATGGTCAGCCATTTCGGCCCTCCGGTCCGCACGACGCTCGGCGCGCCGGAGTGGCGATGATCTACCAGGAGCTGAATCTGGCTCCTGATCTGACCGTCGAAGACAACATCATGTTGGGGCAGGAGCGTCGTCAGCTGGGCGTGGTGCGACGCGCCGACCAACGGGCGCTGGTCCGTTCGGCACTCGAACAGCTGGGCCATCCCGACCTGCCGCTCGACCGCCGAGTCGGTTCGCTCTCCATCGGCGCCCAGCAACTGGTCGAGATCGCTCGCGCTCTTGTTTCGCAAGCCAAGGTAGTGATTTTTGATGAGCCGACCAGTTCGCTGCCGCAGCACGATGTGGAACGGCTGTTCCGAGTCCTGCGCAAGCTAAAACAACAGGGCTTGGCCGTCATCTATATCAGCCATTTTCTGGAAGAGATCCGGCAAGTGGCGGACGGATATGTGGTGCTGCGCGACGGTCGACCGGCCGGTGCGGGGCGGCTGGCCGATGTCTCCGACTCGCAGATCGTGGCCCTGATGGTCGGCCGCAGTGTCGATACACTTTTCCCGCAGGTACCGCATGAGCCGGGCGAGCCGCTGTTGACGCTGCGGGGGATTTCAGGGCCGAAATCTCCTCGTGAGGTGAGCTTCGAGTTGCGACGCGGCGAAATACTGGGGCTGTTCGGGCTGGTCGGAGCCGGTCGGACCGAAACCTTGCGGCAGCTGATGGCCCTCGATCCGCCCGGAGGTGGTTCGGCCACCATGGCTGGCCGCGATCTGGTCGGTTCGCCTCACCGCCGCATGCAGCTTGGTCTGGGCCTGCTGTCGGAGGATCGTAAAACCGAAGGGCTGGCGCAAGCCATGTCGATCGCCGACAATCTGACTTTGTCGGATTTGAAGCCGTACAGCCGTTGGGGTTGGCTGTCGCTGGGCCGTCGCGCGGCCGCCGTGCGGCAGTGGATGGACCGCCTGTCGATCAAAGCTCAGAGTCCCGAGCAGACGATTGGCAATTTGTCTGGGGGGAATCAGCAGAAAGTCGCGTTGGCCCGAGTGCTACACCAGGATGCCGAAGTGTTGTTGTTGGACGAACCGACACGTGGAATCGACGTCGGTACGAAGGCTGAAATCTATCGGACCATGGGACAGCTCGCCGCCGCAGGCAAGGCCGTGCTGTTCGTGAGTTCTTACCTGCCCGAGCTGATGGCGGTGTGCGATCGGATTGGCGTCATGTCTCGCGGGAAATTGCGTGAGGTCCGACCGGCTGAGGCCTGGACGGAACACGAGCTGGTATCGGTCGCTGGCGATTTGTAACCGACTGCCCGAGATGTTGGAAGCTGGAATCTTCGCGGTGAGCGGGGGAAGAGGCGGATGAATAAAGCAAGCCAATCTTCATCTGAAGGAAAGCAGCCTGCGGTTAAGACCGCGGACTCAGGTCTGAGATCTTCCGGCCAACTCTTGCAGACTCTTGGCCCCTTGCTGGCGCTTGTCATCGTGGCGCTCGGATTCACCGTCGCTGATCGAATCTACGGCCAGGGCAAGTTCAGCGAGATGCGAAACATCCGCGTGGTGTTGACCGTCAGTGCGCCGGTGGCGGTGGCCGCGTGCGGCATGACGCTGGTGATCATTGCTGGCGGGATCGACCTGTCGGCCGGGACATCAGCGATGCTCTGCGCCACCGTCCTGGCTTGTGCGCTCAGATCGGAATACCCGGTGGCATTGGCGGTGGCCATGGCGCTGCTGACAGGTGCCGGTTGCGGGCTGATCAACGGTCTGTTGATAGGCACGCTGAAGATTCCCCCGTTCATAGTGACGTTGGGGACGATGACCATCTTCCTGGGGCTCGGCAAACGACTGGCTCACGATTGGGCCGGCGCGACGACCGTCACCGTCAATCGTGAGATGATCCCCGCGTGGCTCTTGAATTTGACCTCGACAATGCCACCCGACTGGAATCGGGTGCTGCCGAACATCGCCGCTGGAGTCTGGTTGGCATTGGCGATCGCCGCCATGGTCGCCGCGCTGTTGCGGTACACCGTATTTGGCCGGCACTTGTACGCGTTAGGGTCGAGTGAAGCCA
The DNA here is from genome assembly GCA_046349895.1 of Pirellulales bacterium. GTDB lineage: Bacteria > Planctomycetota > Planctomycetia > Pirellulales > Pirellulaceae > JAXMBJ01. Next base: position 2,151,703 of record JAXMBJ010000006.1, read on the forward strand.
CGGCGCGGTTGTGCGGGGTGAACATCCTGGCGACGAAGGTCTGGGTCTATGTGGTGGCCGGACTGTTGCTGGGAGTGGCAGGTATTTATTCCTTTTCGCTCGTCAAATCGGCCACGCCTATCGAGGGGATCGGCAAGGAACTGAAGTATATTGCGGCGGTCGTAATTGGCGGGGCCAGTTTGAGTGGCGGGCGAGGGAGTGTCCTGGGGACTCTGGCCGGAGCGGTGATCATGGGTGTGATCACCAGCGGTTGTGATCAACTGGGGATCGAGAATTCCACTCAGGATATGATCATCGGCGTGATTATCATCGCAGCCGTGACGCTCGATCGATTCCGCCAACGCCGCCAGGAATCCTGAGTCCTGAATCCTGGTCCCCCGGGTCTTCATGGCTGACAGCTAGAGCCCCGATCACATCGATGGCCCATTCTCCGGTCGGCTTGCCCGATTGGTTTGCATGATTTCGTCTGCTCGCTACCCGCGCTCGCTCAGCCTCTCGTTGCTTTGCCGTCTTTTCCTCCTGGATCGCTTCTTGATTGCGGTCAGCCTTGGGTCTGTACATAATACTGCGGCTCGCATTCATCAGCCTGGCGTGGGAAACAGTCCTGGGAATGTCGCAGTCAGGGCAACTTCTAAGAGTCAACCGTACGGGCTGTGTTGGAGGCGTCTATGTGGCGGCGGATAGCGGGGCGGGGTTATGTTGGCCAGCGGCAGCGTTCGTGCAAGGCATTTGTGCGAGCGTCATTCAATTGCGGGCATGAGTTGCTGGAAGCACGTCAATACCTCGCCGGCGATGTGGCTCTTGGATGGCTCAATACCGCGGTCGAACAAGCACCGCTCGCGGATGCAGGTCCCGCAAGCAGCGGGAACGACCTGGTGGGGCCGATGCGGGAATCTACCGTGCTGAGCGTCCAGCCACGAATTGTGGGCGGTGAGCCGGCGGCAGCTGGAGCCTGGCCCTGGATGGTCTCACTGCAGGACCCGGTCTCGGGCCATTTTTGCGGCGGATCATTGATCGCCCCCGATCTGGTCGTGACCGCCGCTCACTGCGTGACCGATTTCTTCGGCGATGTGGTCTCTCCGTCGAGCATGACTGCCGTGCTGGGCCTGCAGAAGTTGTCTTCAAATACTGGCGAGCGATTTTCAATTGCCGAGATTGTCGTTCACCCGAACTTCAATCCCTTCACGCTCGATTCGGATATCGCCGTGCTGGTGTTGGACCATGCCAGTTCGGCGACTCCGATTCCTTACGTACGGAATGCCGACCAGTCTTTGTTTGCTCCAGGCCAACCGGCGACCGTGATTGGCTGGGGACAGCTCGACTCGAACGACTTTTCATTGCCCGATGAATTGCAGCAAGTGACGGTTCCGTTTGTCAGCAATCAGGTCGCGAACGACCCTTCGGCGTACGATGGGCAAGTCACGGATAACATGCTCGCGGCAGGTGTGCCGGAAGGGGGCATCGATTCATGTTACGGCGACAGCGGCGGGCCGCTGATGGTCCGGAACGCTGAAGGCCAGTACCGGCTGGCCGGAGTGGTCAGCTGGGGGAACGACTGCGGGCAACCTGGATATCCTGGCATTTACACGCGCGTCGCCAATTTTGCTCCGTGGCTGGACGGATTTTTTCTCGGGGGCCCCGACCGATTCGAGGCCAACGACTCGGCAGTTGCTGCTGCCGACTTGGCCACGGGAGATTTGACCCTGCGGGATTTGTCGATTCATTCCCCAGCGGACAGCGACTGGTTTCGCTGGACGGCCTCGGAGCCCGGGGAGGTGACGATCACCGTGACTCCGTCGGACGAGAGTGTCGATCTGGATCTGGCACTCTACTCTCCCGAAGGCAAGCTGCTGACTACGGCCACCTCGACTGACCATGCTGAAACGATCCGGTACACGGTGGCCAAGAAAGGTGATGCCGTCGTATTGCACGTTTACGGAGTTGGGAGCGTATCTCGGGCTGTGTATTCCCTGGAGATTGACGGGCCGGGGACTTTGAAGCCCGACTTGAGCGAGCCTAACGAGACCATCGATGCGGCCACCGCTTTGCCTGATGGGCTTTCGATCAGCCGCAGTCTGCACTCGGGTTCCGATGTCGACTGGTACCACTGGAACTCCGAGGACTTACCCGAGCAAGCGACGGCCAGGCTCTCGTTCAGTTCCCGCATCGGCTCGATGGAAATGACGTTGTTCAACAGTTCTGGCGATCCGGTGATGCCCGCTGTGATGCGAGGGAATTCGCTGGAGCTGAACTGGAAAACAACTCCAGACACAGACTATTTCCTGCGAGTGCTGTCTCCGCACGGCGATGTCCAGCCGGCCTACACGCTGCGATTGGATACGTCGATACCCGTTGACGTCTTTGAGCCGAACGATGTGTCGAGTGCCGCCGCCGATCTGGGGGTGGGAGATCGCACGATCTCCAAAGCGTCCTTGCACGATGATTCCGATATCGACTGGTATCAATGGACGGCGGGGCTTCGAGGCAATACGCGTGTGACGTTGACCTACGATCCTTTGTCGTTTGGTGGGATCGATCTGTCGGTCCGCGATTCGAACGGCGAAGAGCTGGCCTTTCTTGATGGACTGTTCGACGGGCCAGGTTCGGTGACATGGACGGCATTGGCCGGCCGGACTTATTCCTTCGTGTTGAGTTCGAGCTTCTTCGACGCGATCCCGGCGTATAGCCTCAGTGTCGACGGGCCTGGCGTCGTGCCGGTTGATGCATTGGAGCCAAATCAGGATCCGGCACAGGCCATACTGGCGGGAGCTTCGGCGGCTTCCTTCAGCCAGCTGACGTTGCCCTTGGGGGATGAAGATTGGTTCCAGTGGGATCCGCAGGCGGCGGCCAGTGTGACAGCTCGAGTCGACTACAATCCGCTTCTGGCGTCACTGCTGATCGAGGCCATCGATGGGCAGGGCCGAGTCCTGGGGGCCAGCACCGCGGACGCTCATGGTGCTCAGTTGGCTCTTTCGGAAGGACTCGGAGTCGACCCGGTTTATTTCCGAGTCACTCAGAAGTCGGGGACGCCGTACGGTTATTACGGTTTGTCGATTCAGCCATTCTTTAAGCCCGATGCCTGGGAGCCGAACGAATCGATTGCTGAGGTCGGGAATTTATTCTCTGTGTCGCATTGGCAGCAGGCGTTGAGCCTCGATACCCAGGGGGACGAAGACTGGTTCGAATGGATGGCAACGCAAGATGGCAACCTGATCCTGCATGCCGACCCGCTCGGCGGTCCCAGCAAACTCGATGTCGAGGTTTACGATCAGCGTCATCGATTGGTGGCCGTCATGTCCGACGGGACGACTCCGGGCGCACTGTCGTTGCCGGTGCTGAGCGGCCGTCAGTATTTCGTGCGAGTGCTGGCCAGCGACGATGAGCCTGTGGGCCGTTACTCGTTGACACTTGATGGACCTGGCGCGATCTTGCCGGACAGTACCGAGAGCAACCAGACGCCGGAAACCGCCTTTGCGATCAGTACGTTCGGCGGGCAGCTTGCCGGTCTCACGTTGCACGATTCGCAGGATGTTGACTGGTTCAAATGGCAAGCTTCCAGTGCGGCTACCGTCGATTTGGCTCTGGTGTTTCGTAACGGCCTGGGGAACGTGGATCTGTTGGCCTACGATGCCAATCAACAATTGTTGGCCGCGAGCACAACTCAGGGGGATCGCGAATCTCTGCAGTTGAAGGTGGCTGAAGGGGAGCAGATCTTGATCAAGGTCGTTGGTCATGATGGAGCTATGCAGCCGAGCTATAACCTGACGGTGGCACCGCGTTATCCGTCAGATCGGTTCGAGCCGAATAATTCCCGGTTCAGCGCTTTCGACCTGATTACCGGCGACCGTCGCTTGAATGGGCTCAGTCTTGATCGGGGCGGTGACGAGGATTGGTTCCATTGGACGACCCCGGCCGACGGCACGGCTGTGTTTAAGCTGGAGAGCCGCGTGGCTGGGCAAGTGCTGGATATGGAGATCTATTCGTTCGGGCAATTACTCTACCGCAGCCCCGTTTTGGGGGCTATCAAGCAGCAAAGCTTCAACCTTATCGAAGGCGATGAGTTCGATATTCGAATCTACTCGCGCCAGAATGTCGCCTACCCCAACTACAACTTCGCCATTGATGGGCCGGGAACTGTGCCGGCGGATGCGAATGAACCCAATAATGAGCCAGCCAAGGCGACACCGATTGCCGGTAGTTTGAGCGACCTGTCGCTCCATTCGACCACCGACAGAGACTGGTTCACCTGGACGGCCGCGGGACAAGGACGTGTGACCGTCGATGCACAGTTCCAGGAGACGCTTGGTAGCCTCGACCTGCTGGTGCAGGACGCGTCCGGACGGACAGTCGCTGCCAGCGGCGGATCGGGCAATCGGCAGACGGCGGCGTGGGATTTCCGTGACGGCCAAACCTATTACATCCAGGTGTACAGCTTCAGCGGGCAAGTGCAGCCCAAGTACAGCTTGGACCTGTCGGTCAGCTATCAGCTGGACGTTTTTGAAGCGAACGACGATCGTGCCGGAGCGTTCGACCTGGGCCGGGGAAATCTGGACTTGAGCGATCTGACTCTCCATGCCAGTCATAATGAAGATTGGTTCGTGTGGTCGCCGATTGAAGCCGGCAGCGCCACGGCCCGCATCAATTTCGAGAACGATTTGGGCAATATCAATCTCGATGTATATGACGAACGTGGAGTTCGATTGGGAGGATCCTCGTCGACTTCGTCTGACAACGAACAGGTGACGTGGTCGGCCGAAACCGGGAAGCGTTATTGGGTGCGAGTCTTTGGACTGGGGGCCGCGACGAGCCCAAGTTACTCATTGAAACTGACCGGTTCCGGAGTTGTGCCTCCCGATTCGGCAGAACCCAACGATGCGTTGGGGACCGCGGTACGTATCCCCGTGCGAGGATTGGCGTTTTCTCCTGGAACGCTCCACCGGCCTGACGATACCGACTGGTTTGTCTGGGAATCGCCGTACGCCGGGACGCTTGATGTCCAGCTTGACTACATCCGTCAGTTGGGGGCTGTCACAATCACCGCGTATGACGCTCAAGGGCAAATGCTGTCACATGCGTCGAGCGATAGTGGCCACCATACCGAAAGCCTTTCGTTTAACGCGGGACAGCAGATTCGGTTCGTCATCGCTTCGCCTTCACAGGACATCGTCGGGCAATATGCGTTCGCCGTGACGCCCCGCTACTCAGCCGATTCGGCCGAACCGAACAACGGACCTGACACGGCCACTCAGTTGTCAGCTTTGGGAGGGCACTTGAAAGCTCTCAGCCTTCACGATGCGGCCGATGCGGATTGGTTCCGTTGGAAAGCCGTGGCCGACAGTGCCGCCAGCGTGCTGGTCTCAACCGTCGACAATCTGCCGATTCAAGTGGCGGTGGTCACCGGCAATGGAGCGACGGTTGTCGGTGGCAGCTCTGGCAGTCGGTTGGCTTGGGACGCTCATGCCGGTGTGGACTACTTCATCCGCATCGAGGGGGGAGCGACTCCCAGTTACGACATCGTGTTGCGACCCGTGTTCACTGCGGATCGTTTTGAGCCGAACGATACGGACAGTCAAGCCGTCGACTTGGTTACTGGCAATGTTTCGTTGACGAACCTGTCACTACACCAGGCAGGTGATCAGGACTGGTTCCGATGGCACGCCCAATCCGACGGCGATATTTCGTTGTCCGTCGAGGGCAAATCTGGCGACTCAACGCTGAAAGTCGTCGTGGTCGATCGTCAAGGTGCCGTGGTGGCTCAAGGAGCACCTGATGGGGCCAAGGTGACCGCGACGTGGCACGCAACAGCCAATCAGGAGTTCCGGATTCAGGTGATGGATGCCGGCGGGGTGGTTCAGCCAGCATATGATCTGACGATCACCGCCCCTGGCGGGTTGCTGCCAGATGCTTGGGAGGCGAATAACAGCGCGTCTACCGCGGTCGTGCTTGGTGATTGGGTCTTTGTTGGAGCGAACCAGCTGAGCGGCTTGAACCTTCATCAGTCGAACGACGAAGACTGGTTCCGCTGGGACGCGACCGACAATCATCAATTCGTTGCCACCGTGAATTACGACCCGCGATTAGGGGGCGTCGATCTGCTCCTGTACGACGCCAGCCAGCGGTTGCTGACAGTGTCTGCTGGCGACACCGGACAGCAGCAGGTGGTGTGGAACGTTCAGGCGGGCAAGTCTTATTTCGTGCGGACGTTGACCGTAGGAGGAAATGTTCAACCGGCGTACTCGTTAAGTATCGACGGTACGCTGTCGTTCCGGCGCGGCGACTTGAATCACGATCACGCCGTCAATGGCGACGACATCGACCTGCTGATGGCGGCTGTGGCCGGGCAGTCCAAAGAGCCGCAATGGGATGTCAATCGTGATGGATCGGTCAAAAACGATGATGTGACCTACCTGATTGAGGATCTGCTGCACACCACCGCCGGCGATCTCAATCTCGACGGACGAGCTGACTCGCTCGACGTACTTGATTTTCTGTCGAATTGGACGGCTGAGGCCGATCCTGGGACCCACTCAGCCGGATGGCGACAGGGCGACCGCGACGGAGACGGGGACGTCGATTCGTCCGACCTGTTGTTCTTGATGTCCGTCTGGCCGGTCAAAACCTAAGCCCCGGTCCGAGTGCGCAACCGGCTCAGCATGACACGGTGGCTCCGGCCGCCGGCCAGCTCGCCTGGCCGGAGCCCCGGTCAGCGTCTTCACTCGCTGCTGATATGATTTCCCTGGCCAACGCCCCCAAGCCATGAAGTGCCCCTGGATCACTTTTGGACTTCTCTGAGCGGTCGCGTGATCGGTTGAGCTGATTTAGAATCGGCCGACGTCGTTCGGGCATACGAATCGTACTGGGGCGGGGCGAGCGTTGACCGGTTGAATAGAAAATTTCCAGGAGACATTGCGATGAAGATCTGGCAGGAATTCCGCGATTTTGCCATGAAGGGGAACATGGTCGACATGGCGGTCGGCATTGTGATTGGAGCGGCGTTCGGGAAGGTGGTGACGTCGCTGGTTGAGCGAGTGATCACGCCGCTGATCGGGCTGCTCATGGGAAAAATCGACTTTTCGTCGCAGGCATGGGCGCTCACTGCCAACCCCAACGGTCCCCAGCTGGGCTGGGGCGCCTTCGTCCAGTCGCTGATCGACTTCTTCATCGTGGCCATGGCCTTGTTTGTCGTCGTCAAAGGCATCAACGCGGCTCGCAAGCAACTGGAGAAGCAGCAGGCGGCAGCCGAACCGACTCTGACCCGCGACCAGCAGCTGCTGACCGAAATCCGCGACGCCTTACGACAGAGGTAGTTGCCACCCCCCCGCCCCATCAACGAGGTCGCACCTACCTCCGCGGACGTACGTGCGACCTCGATGGAGGTACGTGCGACCTCCGTGGACGTGCCTGCTTCCTCAGCGGTGGTAGGTGCGACCTCGTGGGAGGTTAGAGGGGGGTGGAGTGGCTGCGGGAGTCGGATTTGCGGCGGCCGTAGGAGATGCGGGCCGGCGGTGAGGCGGTTCCGGGAGCCGGTGCGGGGCCGCCCAGCTCGGCGGGCCAGCTCTGCAGAAGCTCGTTGAAGGCGTCGGCCAGCTCGTGGCCGAAATCCGCCTGCCGGAACCGGATCGGCTGGACGGCGTCCCGCCGAGCCAGTCGGCGCAGGTTCAGCTTCAAGCGATGGACGGGGCCGACGAACCGGTTGGTCAATCGGATCAGTCGGAACAGGATCAGCGGCAAGCCGAACGCCGCACTGATCAGCGTCACCGCGAACGCTCGACCCCACCAACTGCTCTGGCCAGCCCATAGCCAATCCCAAGCGGTGGCAACCAGGGCCCACGCGGCCAGAGCGGTGAACCAGGTCAGCAGGGTGTGGCGGAGCAACGCCCCTTGGACGGGCTGGTGATTGATCCACTGACGACGGGGGAGATGCATTCGCATGGGCACAACCTTGACTGGAACTCGATTCCAGCAAGTCTAGCTCACCCAGCTCCGACCGCCCGATCCGACTGGCCACTCGGCAGGCCCCTGCGTCAACCGAATCGGCCGCCGCAAGCACTCAACGTCGGGCTGTAACGATCGTGCCGCTTGTGACGCATCCGGCCGCCAAGTCCCGGCGCCAGCCATTCACCATCGTCGGCTCACAACATCTTCTGCTCAGCGGCAGTTCCCACTCAGCAGATATGCCGACGCGGGAGGAGTGTCGACGCCGCGGAGCGTCGGTGTTGGGAGATCGGTTCGGCTTATTCGGCGGGCGGTTCACCGCCAGCAGCGGCCTCATCGGCAGGAGCTCCACCATCAGCCCCGTCGGCTCCGGCTCCATCGGCAGGTGCATCACCCTCGGCGGCTGCTTCGCCGTCGGCACCGGGGATATTGGGGCGAGCGGCACCGGGTTTCTTTTTGTTCGCTTCGGCCTCGTCGTGCAGCGTTTTGACTCGTTTATCCATCCGTTCGATGTAGGCTCCTTTGCCGCAGCCGATGAGGGTGCCGAGGAGGGTGCCGAGGAGCGTCAGGGCGCAGAGGATGCCGAGCCAACTGGCGGGGCGTGTCGCTGGCCGGGTAGCGGGGCGGAGGGAGGGGGAGGACTGAGATTCACCGGGGCCGGGCATCGACGAGATTCCTTGCGACGGGGGAGGACGGGGGGCTGTGAAAGTACCAGTTTAACATGCCGTCGGCCGCTGGTGGATGCTCCGCCGCCGGGTGGCGGAGCCCCGGCTGTGCTTGACAATCTGCACCGGTACTGGGAGGCTAACGGTGCCTGAGGCGTTCCCAGTTCCGGAGGCCGATCCCGATACCCGAGGGCGTGGGGCCGATGGTCGCGTGAGACAAAGGACATGGCAGCGACCGAAATTCAGCCTGGAGTGCGGTTTGCGTATCCTGAGCTGATTCTGTATCCGACGTTTGGCTATTATCACCGCCGGGATGGCGGCTGGCGGCTCCACGTGGCCGGTCAGGCCAGCGAACCGGGTCCGGACAATTTGCGGCGACGGGTGTTGCTGAGGATTCTGCAGCGGCTGTTGCGAGTTTCTTCGGCCGACCTGCTCGACCCGGTCTTTGAGCGGCGGGTGGCGGGATTTCTAGTCCAGAGCCGCAAGGGGTGTCGGATCGAGCTGCAGCTGGGGGACCGCTCGCGGATGCTCCGTCACCGTTCGCGGCGCAACGGCCATTTCCGCGACCTGCTGCGGATGGGGGACGGCGAGCTGGAATCGCTGCGCGAGACGGGCTGTGTCCAGCGTGGACGGCTCGATTTCGTCGCTCGTAACGTCGAGCTGGGGCATTGGCAGCCGGGCGTGATTCACCTGGTGGACCAGCACGGGTGGTCGGTGGTGTCGGACATTGACGACACGATCAAGCATTCGGAGGTGCTGGAGCGCAGGACCCTGCTGCGGAACACCTTCCTCGAGCCATTTTCAGCGGTGGCGGGGATGAGCGACGTGTATCAGCGGTGGGCCGCCGAAGGGGCCTCATTTCACTACGTGTCGTCCAGCCCGTGGCAGCTATATCCGTGTCTGCAGGAGCTGTTGTGGGCCGAGCGATTCCCGGAGGGGTCGTTTCATCTCCGGCCGCTGCGGCTGCGGGACAGCAGCCTGGTCCGCTGGTTTTTGGCTCGGCGACGGGTCAAAGGCCGGATCATCGGCGGTCTGCTGAGGACTCTGCCGGAGCGTCAGTTTCTGCTGGTGGGCGATTCCAGCGAGAAAGATCCGGAAATCTACGGCGCATTGGCTCGGCGTTTCCCTCACCAGGTCCAGCGGATATTGATCCGAGCGGTACCCGGTTCGGAGCTGGGGGCCGAGCGTCTGGCGCGGGCCTTTCGGGGGCTCCATCCGCGTCGCTGGCAGCTGTTTGAGTCGCCGGCGGAGATTGGCGTGTAAATTTCGATGAGCATTCATCGGCAGTGACAGCGGTTTACCCCTTGCCACGGATCGGGGAATTCGCCAAACTTTGAGGTTTGGTGTCCCCGGCAAGGTATCGGCTGGGCCAGCGTCGCAGCAGTGCGCTGAGAGGGAATTGGTGTGGTTTAGGAGTGGTGCATGGCCCATTACATTGGCCCGAAGGCTCGAGTCAATCGACGTCTGAACAGCTTGGTATTTGAGGATAGTGGAGCGGGGCGGGCGTTTGAGCGTCGGCCGAATCCCCCCGGAATGCGTCCGCGGGTCCGTCGCCCGTCGAATTACGGGCTGGCGTTGATTGAGAAACAGAAGATCAAATACTACTACGGGCTGGGCGAACGCCAGCTGCGTCGGTATTTCGACAAGGCTACGGCCATGAAGGGGAACACCGGCCAGCAGCTGCTGTTGCTCTGCGAACGCCGGCTGGACAATATCATCCGCCGCGCGGGTTTCGCGAAGACTCGTCCGCAGGCCCGTCAGGGAGTGACTCACGGTCACTTCATGGTCAACGGCCACAAGGTCGACCGCCCGTCGTTCATGGTCCGACCTGGTGACGTGATCACCGTCCGGCCGCGGCCGAACATTCAGCAGTACTATCTGCTGATGACTCAGGAATCGCATGGCGAGCCGACCGACTGGTTGACGGTCGACAATTCGACGCTGCGTATCACCGTCCAGGGTTTGCCGGGGCCGAGCGACATCAGTCTGCCGGTCGACGTCAACACCGTGGTCGAATTCCTGTCGCGGTAACATGCATACTCAAGTCGCCGTTCTCGGTGGTGGGCCAGGTGGTTACGCGGCGGCGTTCATCGCCGCCGATCACGGACTGGAAGTGACGCTGGTCGAAGCCGATGCGAGACTCGGCGGCACCTGCCTGCTGCGCGGCTGCATCCCCTCCAAAGCCCTGCTCCACGTCGCTCATGTGATGCATGAAGTGGGCCAACTGCAGAGTGAGTGGGGGATTTCCTACGGTCAGCCGCAGATCGACCTCGATCGTTTGCGGGCCCGTAAGGAACAGGTGATTGAGCGGATGTCGGGCGGGCTGGCTCAGCTGGCCAAGCGGCGTAACGTGCGAGTCATTCACGCTCGTGGCCACTTCGCCAACTCCCAGACGCTGCTGCTCGAAGGAGACCATCCGTCGATTCCGACGGAACGCGAACTGACCTTCGATCGCATGGTGCTGGCCACCGGATCGACTCCGGCCATCCCGGCCAACCTGGCGCTCGACTCGCCCCGCGTCCTCGACTCCACCGGTGCCCTGAAGCTCGACTCGATCCCCCGCAACATGCTGGTCATCGGCGGCGGCTATATCGGGCTCGAGATGGGCACCGTCTACGCTCAGCTGGGGACTCAGCTGAGTGTGGTGGAGCTGACCGGAGGGTTGCTCCCGGGCGCCGATCGCGACTTGGTCAAGCCGCTGCAGAAACGCTACGAGCAGCTGACCGAAGGGCGGCTGTTTCTGAACACGAAGGTCGGCTCGCTGGGCGATCTGGGAGACCGCATCGAGGTCGCCTTTGAAGGGCCCGGCAAGTACGGCGTGGAGCGTTTCGAGCGAGTGTTGATTTCGGTGGGGCGGCGGCCGAACAGTCGCGGTCTGGGACTGGAAAACACGCGAGTGCAGGTCAACCAACGGGGTTTTGTGCAGGTCGACAAGAGCCAGCGGACGGCCGACCCGCATATCCTGGCGATTGGCGACGTGGTGGGCGAACCCATGCTCGCTCACAAGGCCTCCCATGAGGCCAAAGTGGCCGTGGAAACGATCGCTGGCAAGCCGGCCGAGTTCCGACCGGCGGCCATTCCGGCCGTAGTCTTCACCGATCCCGAGCTGGCTTGGGTCGGGCTGACTCAAGAGCAGGCCGAGCGGGAAAACATTCCGGTCGAAATTGCCCTGTATCCCTGGGCGGCCAGCGGTCGAGCTCAATCGCTGGGACGAACCGACGGTCTGACCAAGCTGCTGATCGAACCCGAGACCGAACGGGTGCTGGGCTGTGGGCTGGTCGGTCCGGGGGCCGGTGAGCTGATCTCGGAAATGGCGTTGGCCCTGGAGATGGGCTGCGAAGCGGCTGACCTGGCCGATACGATCCATCCGCATCCGACGCTGAGCGAAACGCTGATGAACGCCGCCGAGGTCTTCTTCGGTTCGGCGGTCGAAATCTACAAACCGCGACGGACGCCCGCCGCGTCGTAATCACGGACAACCCGTGCAACCCGCAGGGCCCTCACCAAAGCCGCGCGAGACGCCGTGGCTCGCCATCGCGATCCGCACTGGTGGTTGGATAGCCCCACGGGCCCCTTTGGGGGGTAGCCAACTTGCCGATGCCCGACGTCGATCGATAAGCTATGATCGACAGATTGGCGCAACCCGGCACGGTCGGTGACTGGGTCTGGCCTGCGGTCCGGCCTTCCGCCGGACGAGGGGGCTGGTCCTGTCCGGGGTGCTCAAGATCCTCTTCCTAGAACGAGAGACTTTGATGGCTGAGGCGAAGATATTGAACCAGGACGACACCCTGCCAACGCCCACCGGGGATTCGACTATCTCGATCGACGCGGATCCGGCCGAGACCAAGGAGTGGCTGGAATCGTTGCAGTACGTTCTGGAGAGCCGTGGTAAGGAGCGGGCTCAGTTTCTGCTGGCCGCCCTCCATCAGAAGGCCGCTTTGGCGGGAGCAGCGATCCCACACGCGCTGACGACTCCTTACGTCAACACGATTCCGGCGGACGAGCAGATTGCCTTTCCGGGGAACCGCGAAATTGAGCGGCGGATCAAGAGCATCGTGCGGTGGAATGCGATGGCCATGGTGGTGCGGGCCAACAAGCGATTTGCCGGCCTGGGTGGACACATTTCAACTTACGCTTCGTCGGCCACACTGTACGAAGTCGGCTTCAATCATTTCTTCCGCGGACGTGGCGACGGCTACCAGGGCGACCAGATTTATTTCCAGGGGCATGCCTCGCCCGGGATGTACGCGCGGGCGTTTGTGGAAGGCCGACTCTCTGAAGCTCATCTCGATAACTTCCGTCGCGAGTTGCAGCCGGAGGGCGGGCTGTCGTCGTATCCGCATCCGTGGCTGATGCCCCATTTCTGGGAATTCCCGACGGTTTCGATGGGGCTCGGTCCCATCACGGCCATCTATCAGGCCCGCTTCAACCGTTATCTGGAGGATCGCGGGATTCTCAAGACTGAGGGACGTCGCGTCTGGGCCTTCCTGGGCGACGGTGAAACCGACGAGCCTGAGACGCTCGGCGCCATCTCGCTGGCCGCGCGCGAGCACCTCGACAATCTGATCTTCGTGATCAACTGCAATCTACAGCGGCTCGACGGACCCGTGCGCGGTAACGGCAAGATCATCCAGGAACTGGAGGGAGTCTTCCGTGGAGCGGGCTGGAATGTGATCAAGGTGGTCTGGGGCGACGACTGGGACCCGATGCTGGAAGACGACAAGACCGGGCTGCTGGTCCAGCGGATGGGTGAGGTGGTCGACGGTCAGTACCAGAAGTACACGGCGATGCCGGGGTCGTACATTCGCGAGCATTTCTTTGGCAAGTATCCGGAGCTGCTGGAACTGGCCAAGAAGTACTCGGACGAAAAGCTGACTCGCATGCGCCGCGGCGGTCACGACCCGGAAAAGGTCTACGCGGCCTACCACGCGGCCGTCAATCATCGCGGTTCACCCACGGTGATTCTGGCCAAGACGGTCAAGGGTTACGGGTTGGGCGAAGCTGGTGAAGGCCGGAACGTGTCGCACAACCAGAAGAAGCTGAACGAAGAGGAATTGCGGGAGTTCCGCAGTCGGTTCGGCATACCCATCTCGGACGAAGAGGTCGCCAAGGCGCCGTTTTACCGGCCGCCGGAAGACAGTGTCGAGATGAAGTACCTGCGGGCGCGGCGCGAAGCCTTGGGTGGTTATGCCCCCAGCCGTCCCCTCGAGGTCCCGCGGACCCAGGTCCCCCGACTGGAAGACTACAGTAAGACGATGAAGAAGATGGTCGGCAATCTGTCGACCACCATGGGCTTCGTCCGATTGCTGGGCGACCTGCTCAAGGACAAATCCATCGGCAAGTATCTCGTCCCGATCGTCCCGGACGAATCGCGGACGTTCGGCATGGAGGGCCTCTTCACTCAGGTCGGGATCTACGCTCATACCGGTCAGCGGTACGAGCCGGTCGATTCGGCTCAGATCATGTACTACAAGGAAGCGGTCGACGGACAGATCCTGGAGGAGGGGATTACTGAGGCCGGTTCGATGTCGTCGTTCATCGCGGCGGGGAATGCTTATTCTCAGCACGGCGTGAACATGATTCCGTTCTACATCTATTACTCGATGTTCGGATTCCAGCGAGTCGGCGATCTGATCTGGGCCGCTTGCGACACGCGCGCCAAGGGTTTCTTGATCGGTGGTACGGCTGGCCGCACGACGCTCAACGGCGAAGGCCTCCAGCACCAGGACGGTCACAGTCTGCTGAACGCCATCGCTTTCCCGCAAGTCCGTGCCTACGATCCGGCTTATGCCTACGAGACGGCTGTGATTATCTTCGACGGCATGCGGCGCATGTACGAAGAGGGCGAGACGGCCATCTACTATCTGACGGTCGAGAACGAAGACTACGACATGCCGGAGATGCCCGCCGGAGTTGAGGAGGGCATTCTGCGGGGGATCTACAAAGTCTCGGAAGTATCGGCGGGTCGCCAGGACTTGAAGGTGCAGCTGTTCGGCAGCGGCGCCATCCTGCGGCACGTGCTGGCCGCTCAACAGATCCTGGCCGAGAAGTACGATATTCCTTCGCAGGCCTGGAGCGTCACCAGCTACAACGAACTGCGGCGAGACTGCCAGTCGACCGAACGCTGGAATATGCTCCACCCGCTCGAGCCGCGTCGAAAGTCATATCTGGAGACGATCACTGAAGGTGCTCAGGGACCGTTCATTGCCGCTTCGGATTACGTACAAGCTGTCTCGGAACAGCTCAGCCCCTGGATTCCCGGCGGCCTGTTCGCGCTCGGAACTGACGGGATGGGTCGGAGCGAGACTCGTGAGAACCTGCGACGACACTTCGAGGTTGACGCCCAGTTCGTCACGCTGGCCGCACTGTATCGGCTGGCCCAACGTGGACAGATTGGCGCTGATGTCGTCGCCCAGGCAATTCGCGACCTGGAAATCGATCCCGAAAAGATCAATCCGCTGTTCGCTTGACAGAACCTGACCACCGGCGAGCCGGTTCGTGGGGAACGGGTCGTCGGCACGGGCCGCCAACCGCTGGGGCGCGGCGGCCGATCGAATCGACGTCTATCGTTAGCATTCCGACGGAAGAGCATTATTCATGGCCATCGAAGTGAAGCTGCCCGACCTGGGCGAAGGGATCAAGTCGGGGGACGTGCTGGACATCCTGGTCAAGGCCGGCGACGACGTGACCAAAGGGCAGGGGCTGATCGAAATCGAAACCGATAAGGCGACCGTCGAGGTCCCGAGCCCGGCAGCCGGCAAGGTGGTCAAAGTACTGGTGAGCCAGGGGCAGTCGATCCCGATCGGTGCGACGATTGTCGAGCTCGAATCGGCCGGCGCCGCCGCTCCGGCTCCGGCTCCGGCTCCCGCTGCCCCAGCCGCGCAGCCCACGCCACCGCCGCAATCACCGTCGCCTCCGGTTGCTCAGACCAGCGTCGCGTCAGCCCCGGCCAGTCCGGGGCCCGCTCCCGCTCCCGTCACGGCTCCGCCAGCCGCTCGACCTGTCTCGCCTCCGCCGGTCATCGCTCCGGCAGCGGTCGCGACCAGTCCTGTGGTACCGGCGGCCGCCACGGCGGTGACTGATACGGCGTTCGCCGGAGCGATTGCGCCGGCCGGCCCGGCCATTCGACGTTTAGCTCGTGAAGTCGGAGTGGACCTGTCGCAAGTCGTGGGAACCGGTCCGGGCGGACGGATTACTCGCGAAGATGTGATGGCCGTCGTTCGGCAATCGGGAGTTCGTCCGACGTCGATTGGTCTGCCACCCGTCGCTCAGCCAACCGCCACCAGTTCATCGGCCGCACCTGCAGTCGACGCGTCGACCAGCGTTGCTGGCGCAGCAACTGGAACTCCCGCGGTCTCGCCGACTACAGTTCCCGCCGCCACTCCGACCGCACCGCCTGCCGCGCCCGCCACGGGCATCACCAGCGGCTCGGACGCTTGGGGCCCCGTGGAGATCGAACGGGCTCCGAAGATTCGCCGCACGATCGCCGCTCGCATGACCGAGTCCTGGACGACCGTGCCGCGCGTCACCAATTTTGACGATGCCGATGTGACCGAACTGGAACGCGTGCGGCAGGCCAGTAAAGCCGACTACGCCGCGGCCGGCGTGAAGCTCACCTCGCTGCCGTTCGTCATCAAAGCCGTAGCCCTCTCGCTGCGCCACCACCCGCTGCTCAATGCGTCATTCGACATCGAGCAGGAACAGATCATCTACAAGAAATACATCAACGTCGGAGTGGCCGTCGACACCGATCGAGGACTGGTCGTGCCCGCTTTGCGGCATGCCGACCAGATGGGGATTCCCGAGATGGCTCGGGCGTTGGCCAAGATCACCGAATCGGCTCGCACCAACAGCTTCACCGTAGACGATCTTCGCGGCAGCACCTTCACGATCAGCAACCTCGGCGCGATCGGCGGGACCTATTCGACGCCGATTGTGAATACGCCCGAAGTCGCCATTCTGCTGGTCGGCCGCTCGCGCAAGCTGCCGGTGGTGGTCGACGATCAGGTCGTCGTGCGGCTGATGATGCCGCTGAGCCTGTCGTATGATCATCGTCTGGTCGACGGCGGCGCCGCCGCTCGATTCCTGAACGACGTCATCGGCTACCTCGAAGCGCCCAGCCGCCTGTTTTTGGCGCCGTAAGTGGCTTCCCTCACCGAGCGAAGACCACTGGACGTAGCTGCCACCGACCGATTGGCTCTCCAAGCTCCGGCCGCCGGCCAGCTCGCCTGGCCGGAGCCCTGGTCTGAGTGGGCTAGAGGAAATTCCCCCTAAGAATATATCTCCAGTGGGCTTGCCCCACTGGTTCTATGACTGAATGGCTCGAGCTGATCACGCTGAAACTCGGATCGCTCGGCTGACGTTCTCTCGGAGTGCCCACTGGAGACGAAGCCTTCTCGCGGGGCCCGGCCGTAGCTGTCCAGTCATGTGAACCAGTGGGGCAAGCCCACTGGAGATCGGGCCTTTGCGCGGTGGTGGCTCTGTAGCTGTCCAGTCATGAAAACCAGTGGGGCAAGCCCACTGGAGAAGGGGCCTTTGCGCGGTGGTGGCCCTGTAGCTGTCCAGTCATGAAAACCAGTGGGGCAAGCCCACTGGAGACAGCTGCCACCGATCGATTGGCTTTCCAAGCTTCCGGGCCGCCGGCCAGCTCGCCTGGCCGGAGCCCCGGTCTGAGCGGGCTAGTGGAAATTCCCCCTAAAGAATCTATCTCCAGTGGGCTTGCCCCACTGGTTCTATGACTGAATGGCTCGAGCTGATCACGCTGAAACTCGGATCGCTCGGCTGACGTTCTCTCGGAGTGCCCACTGGAGACGAAGCCTTCTCGCGGGGCCCGGCCGTAGCTGTCCAGTCATGTGAACCAGTGGGGCAAGCCCACTGGAGATCGGGCCTTTGCGCGGTGGTGGCTCTGTAGCTGTCCAGTCATGAAAACCAGTGGGGCAAGCCCACTGGAGACGAAGCCTTCTCGCGGGGCCCGGCCGTAGCTGTCCAGTCATGTGAACCAGTGGAGCAAGCCCACTGGAGAAGGGGCCTTTGCGCGGTGGTGGCCCTGTAGCTGTCCAGTCATGAAAACCAGTGGGGCAAGCCCACTGGAGACAGCTGCCACCGATCGATTGGCTTTCCAAGCTTCCGGCCGCCGGCCAGCTCGCCTGGCCGGAGCCCCGGTCTGAGTGGGCTAGAGGAAATTCCCCCTAAAGAATCTATCTCCAGTGGGCTTGCCCCACTGGTTCTATGACTGAATGGCTCGAGCTGATCACGCTGAAACTCGGATCGCTCGGCTGACGTTCTCTCGGAGTGCCCACTGGAGACGAAGCCTTCTCGCGGGCCCGGCCGTAGCTGTCCAGTCATGTGAACCAGGAGATATAACCAGAACTTGTGTTCTTTGAAATGAATGAAAGGTGGCGTATCCTGCTAGTTGATTCAACTTCCACTAGCAGCCCGACGAGGGCATGAGGAGTACGCCATGCGCAAGATTACCACGCCGAACTGAAGAATCCATCCCCTTCGGCGGATCCGGAGGTCGTAACATTTCGGGCTCAGTTTGAGGGCAAGAGCCCGCTGGATGAAATTGTGCGTCGAGGAGCTCAACAGATGCTGCAGACGGCCATCGAAGAAGAGGTGAACGCCTTCATCCTGCAGCACTCGGACCGTTTGGATGCCGACGGACGTCGTCTGGTAGTCCGTAACGGCTACATCCCTGGGAGGGCTGTACAGACAGGAGCAGGTGCGCTCGAGGTGCATCAGCCTCGTGTACGTGATAATTCGCCCGACAAGAAGAACCGCGTGCGTTTCTCTTCCTCGGTTTTGCCGGCCTACCTCCGCCGCAGCAAGTCGGTCGAGGAACTGATTCCCTGGCTGTACTTGAAAGGCATTTCCACGGGCGATTTCCAGGAAGCGTTGCAGGGCCTGTTCGGTGAGAACGCCAGTGGATTGAGTCCCAACGTCGTCGTGCGACTGAAAGAGCAGTGGAGCCAGGAATACGAAGCCTGGTGCCGCCGTGACCTGAGTGACAAAGAGTACGCGTACGTTTGGGCTGACGGCATCCATGTCAATGTGCGACTGGAAGACGAGGCCAATTCTCGCCAGTGCATCCTGGTGCTGATGGGAGCGACGGCCGAGGGGGAGAAGGAATTACTGGCTGTCGCCGACGGCTATCGCGAGAGTGAACAGGATTGGTCGGAGCTGCTGCTGGACCTGAGGGGACGCGGCTTGAAGATGGACCCCAAACTGGCCATCGGGGATGGAGCCCTGGGTTTCTGGGCCGCCCTGCGAAAGGTTTTTGGCGAAACCCGCGAGCAACGTTGCTGGGTTCATAAGACGGCGAATGTGCTCAACAGCATGCCCAAGAGCGTGCAGCCTAGGGCCAAACAGGATATCCATGAAATCTGGATGGCGGAAACACGAGCTGACGCCCAGACGGCCTTTGATCGATTCCTGGAAAAATACGCCGCCAAGTATGAGAAAGCGTGCGAATGCCTCCGGAAAGATCGCGAGGTATTGCTGGCGTTCTATGACTTCCCGGCCGAACATTGGAAGCACCTGAGAACAACCAATCCGATCGAATCGACATTCGCCACGATCCGCCTGAGGCATCGCAAGACGAAAGGGTGCGGATCACGTCGTGCCAGCCTGGCGATGATGTTCAAGCTCGCGAAATCGGCCGAGAAGCGTTGGCGAAAGCTGAACGGTCACGAAAAGTTGACCCCACTACTCCAAGGAAAAATTTTCGTTGACGGACTGCTGCAGGACGCCGCCTAGAATTTTTTCAAAACACAACTCTTGACAATATCTCGTGAACCAGTGGGGCAAGCCCACTGGAGATGCGCGGTGGTGGCTCTGTAGCTGTCCAGTCATGAAGACCAGTGGGGCAAGCCCACTGGAGAAGGGGCCTTTGGCGGTGGTGGCCCTGTAGCTGTCCAGTCATGAAAACCAGTGGGGCAAGCCCACTGGAGAAGGGGCCTTTGCGCGGTGGTGGCCCTGTAGCTGTCCAGTCATGAAAACCAGTGGGGCAAGCCCACTGGAGAAGGGGCCTTGCGCGGTGGTGGCCCTGTAGCTGTCCAGTCATGAAAACCAGTGGGGCAAGCCCACTGGAGAAGGGGCCTTTGCGCGGTGGTGGCCCTGTAGCTGTCCAGTCATGAAAACCAGTGGGGCAAGCCCACTGGAGACAGCTGCCACCGATCGATTGGCTTTCAAGCTTCCGGCCGCCGGCCAGCTCGCCTGGCCGGAGCCCTGGTCTGAGTGGGCTAGAGGAAATTCCCCCTAAGAATATATCTCCAGTGGGCTTGCCCCACTGGTTCTATGACTGAATGGCTCGAGCTGATCACGCTGAAACTCGGATCGCTCCGCAGACGTTCTCTCGGAGTGCCCACTGGAGACGAAGCCTTCTCAGCTGTCCAGTCATGTGAACCAGTGGGGCAAGCCCACTGGAGAAGGGGTCTTCGTGCGGTGGTGGCCTGTAGCTGTCCAGTCATGAAAACCAGTGGGGCAAGCCCACTGGAGAAGGGGCCTTTGCGCGGTGGTGGCCCTGTAGCTGTCCAGTCATGAAAACCAGTGGGGCAAGCCCACTGGAGATCGGGCCTTTGCGCGGTGGTGGCCCTGTAGCTGTCCAGTCATGAAAACCAGGGGCAAGCCCACTGGAGAAGGGGCCTTTGCGCGGTGGTGGCCCTGTAGCTGTCCAGTCATGAAAACCAGTGGGGCAAGCCCAATGGAGACAGATGCCACCGATCGATTGGCTTTCCAAGCTTCGGCCGCCGGCCAGCCGCCAGCCTGGCCGGAGCCCTGGTCTGAGTGGGCTAGAGGAAATTCCCCTAAGAATATATCTCCAGTGGGCTTGCCCCACTGGTTCTATGACTGAATGGCTCGAGCTGATCACGCTGAAACTCGGATCGCTCGGCTGACGTTCTCTCGGAGTGCCCACTGGAGACGAAGCCTTCTCGCGGGGCCCGGCCGTAGCTGTCCAGTCATGTGAACCAGTGGGGCAAGCCCACTGGAGATCGGGCCTTTGCGCGGTGGTGGCTCTGTAGCTGTCCAGTCATGAAAACCAGTGGGGCAAGCCCACTGGAGAAGGGGCCTTTGCGCGGTGGTGGCCCTGTAGCTGTCCAGTCATGAAAACCAGTGGGGCAAGCCCACTGGAGAAGGGGCCTTTGCGCGGTGGTGGCCCTGTAGCTGTCCAGTCATGAAAACCAGTGGGGCAAGCCCACTGGAGAAGGGGCCTTTGCGCGGTGGTGGCCCTGTAGCTGTCCAGTCATGTGAACCAGTGGGGCAAGCCCACTGGAGAAGGGGGCTGCGTGCGGTGGTGGCCTGTAGCTGTCCAGTCATGAAAACCAGTGGGGCGAGCCCACTGGAGAAGGGGGCTGCGTGGTGGTTTGTCGCTTTACGGGGTGAGCATCTCGCGGAGGAGTTCCATGGGGAGTCCGACGACGTTGGATTCGCTGCCGCGGACGATGTGGAGCCAATCCCAGCCGTCCTGATAGCCGAACGCGCCCGCTTTGCCTTGCCATTGTTCAGTGGCCAGATATTCGCTGATCTGCTGATCGGATAAACGGTCCATGCGCAAAGTGGTTCTCGCCACTCGCACAGCTCGTGCGTCGCCAGGGCGGCGCCACAGACACAGGCCGCTGTAGACGTCGTGTTCACGGCCGCTGAGGAGTCGCAGCATTTGCTGAGCGTGATCGACGTTCTGGGGCTTGCCCAGGATCTGGCCGGCACAGAAGGCGACCGTATCGCAGCCAACCACGGTCCCCGTGGCGGTCCGCTGGGCCACGTTCTGAGCTTTCTGAAAGGCGAGCCTCGCGACCATTTCGGGGGGCGATTCCCGGGTGCAGATCCCGCACTCAGCGTGATCGTCGGGCGGTACGACTTGAAACACGTAACCGGCCTCGGTCAACAGCTGCCGGCGGCGAGGCGACTGGCTGGCTAGGATCAGCGGGCCCGCGGCAAAGTCGGTCATATCAGCAGCCTGTATCCCCTCGAAGCTCGATCCCCACTCGGCCAGAAGGCAGTTTCTTGCCTGCTCAAATTCCATCCTAATGTACCTAGTCACCGGGCGACAACCCGACCGATTGTTCCCCTGATCATCGCGAGGTCAGTGGTCCAAGTTGTTGAGCATCGGTCGCATCTTGGCGTGGGGTAGTCTAGACTGGAGGGTTGTTTTGAGGCCAAATTTCCGGCCCCTACGACCCGCAGATTACGCTCGGGGACGCGACTGCCATGATTGACCGACTGAGTATCTCCGTACTGCTGACCGTCGTTGCCATGACTAGTCCGACTGCGGCGCTGGCTGCCGGGACGGTGGTTTTTCGGGGTGCGAGGATTCTAACCGCCACGGAACAGGTGCTGGACCCTGGCTGCCTGGTCGTTCGGGACGGGAAGATCGTCGAGCTGGGGCCGGTCGAAGCGGTGACAGTACCGGCCGACGCGGAAGTGCACGACGTGACAGGCAAGGTGATTATTCCCGGCCTGGTCGATACGCATTCGCACATCGGCGTATTCAATCGGCCGGCGATCGCGTCGGGGGCGGACGGCAATGAGATGACCGGTCCGGTGCAGACCGTGGTCCGCGCACTCGATTCGCTCAACCCCTTCGATCCGGGGATTCCGATGGCCACCGCCGGCGGCGTGACGACCGCGAACGTGATGCCCGGGAGCGGTAACGTGATTGGCGGGCAAACGATCTACGTGAAGCTGCGAGGGCACAGCCCCGAACAGATGTGGATCTCCTCGTCACAGGTCCTGGGCGGACTGAAGATGGCCAATGGCGAGAACCCAAAGAAGTCCTACGGTCCGAAGCTGCAGGCTCCGGGGACGCGGATGAAGATCGCCGCTCTGCAGCGTGCGGAGTTCGTCAAAGCTCAGGAGTATCTCCGCAAATGGAACACCTACCGCACTCAACTGGCCGAAGGGAAGGATGTTCCGCCGCCGTCTGTCGATCTGGGCCTGGAGCCGCTGGTGGAGGTTCTGCAGAAAAAGCGAACCGTTCATTTTCACACTCACCGGGCAGACGACATTCTGACGACGCTCAGGTTGCGGCAGGAGTTCGGGTTTGAGCTGGTGATTCAGCACGGCACGGAGACCTACAAGGTGGTCGACGAGATTGCCAAGGCGGGCGTCCCCGTATCGATGACGCTGCTCGACAGTCCCGGCGGCAAGGCCGAAGTCGTCGATTTTGTGGAACGTTGTGGAGCCGAGCTGCATCGAGCCGGCGTGAAAGTGCTGATCAATACGGACGACCCGATTACGGAGAGTCGATTTCTGTTGCGCACGGCGGCGATCGCCGTGCGTGGCGGGCTCCCCGAATCGGAAGCTCTCCGAGCGATTACGCTGCATGCGGCCCAGGCCATGCATCTGGAAGATCGGATCGGGTCGCTGGAACCGGGTAAGGACGCCGACCTGGTAGTGCTCTCGGGTGCACCGTTCAGCGTCTACACTCGCGTGCTGGAGACGTACATTGACGGGCAGCGAGTGTTTGCCTTGTCGGACGACCGCCAAAGGCTCTATCAGACGGGCGGCTTTTCCGTTCTCGAGCCCCAGCAGGCGCCGACAGCTCGACCGTTAGTAACTCCTCCGACGCCGTCCGAGTGGCAGGTGGGGATTCCCGATCGAGGAACGATCGACGATCAGACGAAGCGTTTCGTTGTCCTGGCGGGTGAAATCCACACGGTGGCTCAGGGGACGATTCAGGATGGCGCGATCCTGGTGGAGGATGGCAAGATCGCGTATGTCGGCCCGCGGGCGAACTGGACGATTCCCGACGACGTTCCGGTGACTCACGCCCGCACGGTCACGCCCGGGCTGATTGACGCTCATAGCGTTGTCCCCTTGATGGGTGAGTACAACATACCCGCCGACCAGGACGGCGACGAGAATTCTGATCCGCAGCAGGCCTCGCTGCGAGTGCTCGATGCCTTCAATCCGGCCGAACCACTGCAGCGATTTCTCTTGCGACAGGGGGTCACGGTAGTCCATGCCTGTCCGGGGCGTTTGAATGCGATTGCCGGTCAGACGGGCGTGTTTCGAACGCATGGCAAGACCGCGGACAGCATGGTGATTCGGTTTCCGCATGGGATGATGTTCAATCTGGGCGTCCCGCCGAAGACGGCTTACCCGGGTCGTTTTCCTTCGACTCGCATGGGGACCGCCGGATTAATTCGCAAGGCACTGGGCGATGCTGCGCAATACGTTCGTGGTCAGAAACTGCCGGACGCGGACAAGCGGCCGGAGCGGAACTTGGCTCAAGAGGCTTTGGCGGACGTGCTGGCTGGCAAGACCGTGGCGCTCTTTTGTGCTCAGCGGGCCGACGATCTGCTGACCGCTACGCGTCTGACGAAGGAGTTCAACCTGCAGGGGACGTTGGCTCTGGCTTCTGACGGATATCTGGTGGCTGATCAGCTCGCGGCTGCCAAGCTGCCGGTGATCGTCCATCCGACGATGCAGCGCGTGGGGGATGACGAGACGTATCGCAGTTACTTGGGGAACGCGGCCGATCTGTCGGACAAGGGTCTGTTGCTGGCGATCAGCAGTGGCGTTGAAGACTACGTGCCGAAGACTCGAGTCGTCCGCCAGGAAGCCGCGGTGGCGATGGTCTACGGCTTGGGATTTGAGCGGGCATTGCGGAGCGTGACGCTGGATGCGGCCAAGATTCTGAAGATTGACGATCGGTACGGCAGTCTGGAGGTGGGGAAGGTGGCCGACCTGGTGCTGTACGACGGTGATCCGTTCGAGTACACAACTCGAGTGCAGCGGGTCTTTGTGGGTGGGGAGAGTGCCTACGACGCTCAGGCCCCGTCGCCAGCGGTTGCTGACAGTTACTTTTACGATCCGACTTGGGAGCTGCCGTGCTGTCTGTTCGGCAGCTGATCGGTCAGCGATGGGTGACAGCAGGCGGCACATGACGGACGCTGCGACATCTGCGGGCGACCTGCCCGTACTGTTCGAAGACAATCACGTGCTGATTGTCGACAAGCCGGCCGGTTTGGCGACGATGGGCGCCTTGCCCGGGGTCGATACCGCCTGCGAGCGGGCTCGGCGGTATATCAAACGCGTCTACGCCAAGCCGGGCAATGTCTATCTGGGTGTCGTCTCGCGGCTCGATTCGCTGGTGACCGGGGTCCTGCCTTTGGCGCGGACCAGCAAAGCTGCAGCTCGGTTGTCGGCTTCATTTGCTGAGGGACTGGCCCGCAAGACTTATCTGGCCCTGGTGTCGGGGGACCGGCTCCCCGATTTCGAGCGTCTGGAGAACCAGGTCGCCCACGATGATCGGGCTCAGCGAATGTACTGCACTCGCCAAGCCGGGCGTGGCCAGCTGGCTCAGCTGGAATACCGAGTTTTGGGCCGGTCGGGCACGTGGCAGCTGTTGGTGGTAGACTTATTGACCGGGCGCAAGCACCAGATCCGCGTCCAGCTGGCTGCTCGTGGCTGTCCGATCCTTGGCGATCGAAAGTATGGGAGCCACGAGGAGTTTCCGGCCGGAATCGGACTGCATGCTCGACGCCTGGTGGTGCCCCATCCGGTGCAGGCGGAGCCGATTGACGTTGCTGCTCCGTTGCCCGGCAGTTGGTTGCAGGTACTTGATCGCGACACACGGACGGTCGTCCAACAACAGACATGAACCTTCAACGCCTACATCGCTCGATTTTTGTCCGGACGGCTCTCAAGAGCGGTCTGGTGAGCGCCGATCAGGTCGATCTGGCTTGGCAGCAGATCACTGCCAACGCTCACCATGGTTCGTTCTCGTCATTTGAAGTCGACGAGCAGCAGCTGGCTGCGCAATTGGTGTCGAGCGGACATCTGACTCCTTACCAGGTCGCTCAGCTGTCGCAGGGCCGCACCAAGTTCCATCTGGGGCCTTACTTGATAACGGACTGGCTGGGCCAGGGTGGCATGGGTCAGGTCTTCAAGGCCGTCCACCGGCTGATGGGACGCGAGGTGGCGATCAAGGTGCTGCCTCAGAGCAAATCGACGCCCTCAGCGATTGCGAGATTCACTCATGAAATTCGCGCCCAGGCGTTGCTGGATCACGAGAACCTCGTGCGGGCGTACGACGCCGGCCACGACGGGAACGTTTACTTTCTGGTCACGGAGTACGTCGCCGGAGCCGATTTGCGGCGGCTGTTGCGTGCTGAAGGCCATTTGAAGACGCCCCAAGCGGCCTGGATCATTATGCAGGCCGCGTTGGCCCTTGATCACGCCCATCGCCGGGGACTCATTCACCGCGACGTGAAGCCAGGAAACATTCTGGTCACGATGGAGGGTATCGCCAAGGTTTCGGATCTGGGGCTTTCCGGCTGGATCTTTGAAGACGCCGAGGGAGGGCAGGGGACGAAGCTGGTGGGAACGGCCGATTACATGGCTCCCGAGCAGATCATGACCCCGGACCGCATCTCGCCGGTCAGCGACATCTATTCGCTGGGATGCACTTTGTACTACGCGGTGACGGGCAAGGTGCCGTTCCCGGGTGGAAGTACTCGGGACAAGGCGCGTCGTCACTGCGAAGAAACACCGTGGCATCCGCGACGATTTCATCCTGATCTGCCCGACGATTTCGTCGATATCATCGCCGCGATGATGGAGAAAGATCCCGATCGGCGTCTGCAGACGGCCGCTCAAGTTGCCGGGCTGCTGGAACCATGGGTCGACGACGATCTGAAAGTCGACTTTGGCCGGCTGCTGGCATCGCCATGGAAAGCTCCACCGATTCCCACTGGTGTTGCCGATACGGCCATTGATCTGGCGAATGAGCCCGAGCTGGATCAGCCGTCGAATGGTCAGAGTCAGCCGAGCAGCGATCCGACAGTGCGGCAACTGGGAGCCGAGCAGGAGACTCAAGTCAGTCGTTCGCGCCGTCCCAACGGCGGACCTCCACCGGTTCCCACCGCCATCGATTCGATGGAGGCCGACCGGCGCCAGTCGATCACCACCGCCGTGCTACTGTCGCTGGCAATTTCGATCCCCATCTCGATGATCGCCGGCGGTCTGTTAATGCTGGGCCTGCTGTACCTGATCCGCGGCGTCCTGGGCTGAGTATCATTCGTAAGCCCCTCATCTCTATTCATCGCGATTCTATTTCTTCGGAAGATTGTTGAACGCTGAGGGCGCGAGAGACACTGGAGTTTTCAACGCAGAGGGTGCGGAGGGTTGGCGCTGCCGAGTTGTTCCGGCCCCCGGCCAGCTCGTCTGGCCGGAGTCAAGGTCTGAGCGGGCTAGAACTCTTCGCCCCGCGCAAATCCCATTCTCCAGTGGGCTCGCCCGACTGGTTTTCATGACTGGACAGCTACAAGGCCACCACGAGCTATGTCGAATCGCCGCTCTTGGCGCGGTTCACTTCGTCCTGCAGTTGCTGGACGAAGGTCGGAGTCAGCATGCGAGCGAGAATCTGCCTCATGTCGCCGAAGACCTTGTCGACTTTCTGACGTAGGCCTTCGTTGGGCAACGAAATCGACCGTTGGCGGGCCTCGATCCGTCGCAGGAAATCGGTTTGAGTCTCCATCTTGCGGAGCTGTCCGACCAGATCTTCAGCGCGAGCTTTTTCCCCTTCGGCGAGCAGTTTACGGACTCGCAGGGCGATCAGCTGCCGACGGGCGACCAGGTCAATCAGGTCCTGTTCGACCGATCTCACAAACGATTCGACTTCGACCAGCGGGCGGTCGTCGGGCAATTCGGCGCGGGCTACGCGATGGCTCCCTACCAGCACGGGGAGCGTCGCTACGACGCGTTGGCCGTACTTGACCACCAGCACCTGCCCCCGATCAGTCGCTTTGTCAGTTGTGCGGGGGGGAATCGTCAAACGACCTTGCCAGTCTGTCTGACCGATTAGCGTGAGTGGACCGGGGGGTTGGCCGGGTACTGGCCAGGGCTGAGTGTAGACATCGCAGCCGGTCCGCGGCAATTCGAGCGGTGGTCGATAGACCAATTCGAGTATCGTGTGATCGTAAGTCGGCGTGATCCGATAAGCGAGTTGTCGAACACGGCGGCTGCGACGTGCGCGGAGTGGACGGGAATAGGCCGACGCCATCTGGCATTGCCAGGCGCCGTCGTCGCGACGCTTGGTCACTCGCAGCAGTGTCCAGGCCACCGGCCTCGCACCGGCCGGGCTGTATCGCCCTTGGCGATCGGGGATGGTCACGACCGGCTGCAGGAAATCTCCTGGGGCGATGGGTCCGGGGCCTCCCGACTCGGTGATCAACCGCTGCCCGCGGACGCGAACGATCACCTCGCCTCGCTCGGCGTTCACATCCTCAATCTCGACGACCGGAGCGAGTTGTCGTCGGATCGACGCCACTATGGCTGGATTGATTTCGGTTGCGACGCCGGCAGAGTTCTCGCTGATGCCCGTCGCGACCCAGGTCGCCAAGTCGACGCTCCGCGATCTGACGATGTATCCGGCAGGACCGGCACTGATTTGCATCAGCACCAGCTGGTCGACGTCGGCCAACCAGGCGGCGGGGAGCTGCGACCAGTCGACGGCTGAGTTCTCGGTCAGCCAATTCAGTAATTGAGCGTCGGGGACACTCACAGCCGACGGCAGCGTCCACCCGACGGGCAGCCAAACCGGACTTTGCTGCATCAGGTCGGCCGGCAACTGGCTGCTCCATTCGGTCGGAACGGTCGCCTGTTGGGCCAGCCCGATGACCACGCGAATACGCTGGGGCGTACTGCGCCAATTCAACGTCTGGCCCCAACCCGTGCAGTTGGAAACGCATCCCCAGGCGAGCGCCAGCACGAAGAGCCAAAC
Source organism: Pirellulales bacterium (assembly GCA_046349895.1). Lineage (GTDB taxonomy): Bacteria > Planctomycetota > Planctomycetia > Pirellulales > Pirellulaceae > JAXMBJ01. The sequence goes on from JAXMBJ010000006.1 coordinate 2,180,029, forward strand.
TGTACGAGTCGGTGCGAGGGGAGCGATCATCGAGTGGCCTCCCCGCCCGAGGATGGGCTCCACGACCACTTCTCCACCTGGTCGTACAGTCCGATCATGTCGTTGCTCAGCCCCTGCAGTCGCTCACGATAAGCGGCAAAATCGACTACCTGCCACAGCGGCAACACGGCCACATCGTCGTATGCGGCCTGCTGCATTCGCTGCAGTGCCTGTCGCGCCTGAGCCTGATCGGCCGCCAGCAGCAGTTGTTGCTGAGCTTCACGAACATACGGACCCGCGTCAGGCAGTTGCCCACTGGGGCCTAACAAACGGTGCATATCCGAGAACGGCTCTCGAATCCGCACATCGACAAAAACGAGATCCCAGTCAGCACCTTCGGGAATCGTTTGGTCCGGGGGGAGTGGCTTCAGTACGCATTGCACTCCGATCGGCTTCCAGCCCTTGGCAATCAATCGGCAGATTTCGGTGCTGAGCGAATCGGCTGGGTGAGCCAGCACGATCGACAGCGGCTCGTGTTGCGGACCCTCTTGAGCAGCTTCGTCGGCGCCCTGAGTCTGGGCTGGCGGAGTCTGCGTAGGCGGAGTCTGAGTCTTGCCATCTTCGGTGCGAGCAGGTTGTTTGCCGGTGGCGGGGCCTTCAGCAGCTGCCAGGGCCGTCTGATAGAGTCGCAGCAGGACGGAGGCCAATAACGGATCGTAGGGGCGTGGCGACAGCTCCCACAGATACCCGTAGCCCAGCGGATCATCGCGGTTCAGCCCTGGAGGACAAGGTCCACTGGTGACCATGCACCCCGGCTCCTGCTGCCCGTTCAGCACAACATCGTCCAATAACTTCTGTCGATCGATGCCGTACAGCAAAGCTCGACGCAAATCCTTGGACTGCCATCGCGGCTGTTGGCGATTGAACATCAGCCAGTGTTGGCTGGGGAATCGGTAACGAACAGTCTTCAGGTCCGGCCAATCTTTCATGGCCAAGCGTTCGGAGGGCCAGATGCGATCAATGACGTCCATCTGGCCTTCATCCCACAGTTGACGCCAGTCGTCATTGGACTGCATCAGCTGCTCGGCAATCTGATCGGGCCCCGAACGGATTTCATCACGACGGGAAAAAAGCCCTGGCTCGGTTGTCGATTCACGGCGGGTGTAAGGAGCGAGGGTTGCCGGTGGCTGCCCCCGCCAATCGGCCGAGGTGTTGAGTAACCCGAAGGCGTCGAAGCCGGGCCGCTTCCAGATCACTTCCAGTTTCTGATCGTCCACCGGCTGAAACCGGCGAACGCTGGCGGCCAGCCACGGCTCCACGTCGGGGCTCGACGGGTCGAGCTTCGTCCGCAAGGCCTGGAAGACAGTAAAGGCGGGTGGGCTGGATTGCCGATCGAGGACCCACTGCACGCCCGTCTGGTTCGGCAGCGATTGGAGCTGTCCCAAGCGTGACACGAAAGCAGCACCGTCATCGTTGAAGCCGCGGATTTCAACCACGGCTCGGTCCGTCAGGCTGGAGGCTCGCATGGCCGACCAGGAAGTCAGGCGCTGGGGATCGATGATGCTACCCAAGGTCCGTACGCCGACGCGTACGACCGAGTTCTCGCGATAGAGTTGCTCGAGCAGTTCTTGAGCGCCGGGGACTTCCGGCCAGGCCCGCAGAGCTTCATGGCATAACTTACGACGGTCGGCTGCCTGTTCGGCGGCCGTCATTTGCTGAGCTTGGGCCACGCTGTCGCGCGCTTTCTGCTGCAGCTTCGCCTCCCATTGCTCGACCGTCGGCGCCACGGCCGGTCCAAATCGCGTGGCAAACCGCTCCAGCTCAGCTCGCACCTGATCATATCGCCCCGTCTCAAAGCTGTCGGTCAGCAGCTTCTCGACAACTCGCCGTACCGCGGACTCCATATCCGCGGCCCCGGGGCGACGTCGAGTGACTTCGCCAAGTGCGACCAGTGAATCTTCGTAGCGTCCCTCTCGAAAAGAGGTCAGAGCGTCGGCAACCAGGAACTTCTCGTAGGCTTCGTTCAGGCCGGCGAGGCGCGGATACTTCTCGAACAAAAAGACGAAGTGGCGATAGGCCTCAAGAAAATTCCTAGACTCGCTCAGCGCTATGGCCTCACGCAGCACGCGTTGCTCAAATAACTCAATGCTTTCCACCGCGTTCCAGTCCAGATCGTACAACGCGCCCGATTCGTCAATCATCTTCAGACGCAGCGTCCCTGTTCGTTTTGGCAGCTGCGGGACTTCTCGATTGGGAAGTTCCAGCGGTGCCACTCGCAGTACGAGGCTCTGGTTCTGAGCGTTCAGCGTGATCGTGTCGAATGGCTCGGCGGTCAACCAGTCGATTGGTTCAGCGGCTCCCGACGCCTTGCCTTTCGAGGCTGAGGCATCGACGGTTTGCGTCTCGGCAGTTCGCGGAGGGTTGGATTGAGCCCACGCAGATGACACGGCCAGGACCAGATTCAGGACCAGATTCAGAACCAGCATGGCGCTGACCAGCCAGATTGTGCGCAGGCGGGAGGTTCCGGCGGCGAGCCGATCACAGCCGAGTGCGAGAGATCTGGTTGGCGAGCGAAATGAGTTCAAACGTCAATCTTTCTTGTTCAGTTCGGTCACGCACAGAGTGCCATCGCCGCTGATTCCTAACGCGAAACTGCCAAGGACGATGGGACCTCCCGATAATCGCTCGCGGGTTTCGAACTGTTTGACGACGGTTCCCTGCTGCACATCGATGGCCGCAATTTGGCCGTTAAGGAAGGCGACCCAGAGCAGATTGTCGTGCCATAGCGGTTGACCGACGGCTGGCCCCAGATTGGGCTGCAGCGTCCGGTACTCCGCCGACTCCGCGTTCCACAGATGGAGACCACCTAGCTCGTCGGCGACCAGAATCTGGTCACCCACACGCACCGGCCCGATCACCGGCTGCGATTTCAGTTCCCACTGTTCCCGCAAGTCGAGATCGGTGATCGACACCGTGCAGACTTTTGCTTGCTGGACCGGACCGACCAGCAGCCACAGCATTTGCTTACCTGCTGCTGCTGGACCAAAGAAGGGTAGTTCGAGCGAATTCTGTTTGACCTGTTGGAGGGCGGAGCCGGATTGGCCGTCGCTGGCGGCGCGGTAGACGTGCCCGGCGTTGTCGGCAACCAGGAAATGCCCCGGCTGATCAGGAGCCTGAACCAGACCGGTCCAGGCCGCGTCACCCTCCAGATCCACGGGGGGCACAAAGGGCGCTCCCTTGGGTTGCCCGGTGGCCGCATCAAGCCAATGGATTTGCCGAGCACCTGCGTACAGGAGACCTCCTTGCCAGCTGAGGAGATTCGAAGGACCCGGCTGAGATGCCGGTTGATCGCCGTTGAGTTCCGCGTTGACAACCTGCAGTTGGGGCGACTCACCGTGCGTCGCCAGAGCCCAGCCGGCTTTGGGGCCCCGACGAGGATAGGCCGTCTGCTGAGCCGCTAGCGGTTCGCCGGGGCCCAGTTGCACCGCCGTGCCGGGTGCTTCGAGCCGAATGGCAGGTGGCCCACTGCGTCCGCTTCGAATCGCATCGCCGCTGATCCGATACCAGTCTCCATTGCCCGTAATCACATCGATGGCCTTGAGTTCGTTCGAGACCGTGACTGGTGCGACGGGGGGCAGCCCAACGTCAGTTCTCCACGCAGCGGTCGCCAGTTCCTCACCTTGCAGCTGAAATGCCAGGATGCTGACTTGGGGGAAATCTTTGAGTTGAGCGGGGATGAAGAGGTAGTTGCCGAAGCGAAGAGGAGTTCCAGCGGGCTGCAAATCCGACAGCACGCTCCCTTGGTCGGCCACGCGTCCCTGTGAGGCGACAGCGCGGAATTGCTGCAGACGTTGTTCCACGGTCCAGAACAGATTGCGGTGCAGGATGGCCCGCGGCAGATGTTGCATGGCCCGAGGGCTTGTGGTCGCGGCAATTTGTTTCGGTGCGGAATTGCTGCCGACCGGCCCCACATCGATCAGGCTGATCGCACCGAGATCGCTGACCACCAGCAGTCGAGTGCCGTCGGCCGAAGGCGGAGTGAGGACGCGTCCAGGGAGCGGGAATTCGGCTGGCGCTGGGGAGCCTTCGCCCAGACCGCTCAGCAGCATGATGCGAGCCTGTTCGGCGTTCACGTTCTGACAGAAGGCGACTCGATCGCCGACCGTAACTGGCGGCACGGCGATCGCGCCGGGAAGATGGCCCAGCGGCAGCGCGGCCTCACAGGTCAGTTGATCAGTCGACAGTTGATAGATAGTGGCATAATCGGCCGGTACCAGGAGCGAATTACCGGCGATCGCACCGCCGCTGGCCAGCGGCAGTGGGAGCTGAATTGCGTGGGTTACTTTGCCGTCAGCCAGCTGGATTCGGATCACCTGTCCGGCGCGACAGGGGACGATCAGCACGTCGCCGACTGCCGTTGGTTGCCAGGGCTCAGAAGGACACGTCACTCGCCACAGGACTCGGCCTGTTGCCACGTCGCACCACAGCAGCTCACGCGACCGAGGATCGACAATCGCCACGCCCGGCTGGGCGCCGCTGAGTTGCAGTGGAGGAACCGTGGCAGCGAACCCGACAAATCGACGCCACTGTACCTGGCCAGTTCGGGTCTGGAGTCCGTAAACTGCGCCGCGTACCAGGACGGTCAATGTCGCCTGCTCCGGGACGTCGCTGAGCGTCGGACCGGTATGGTGCGAGATGACGACTCGTCGCAGCTGATCCTCGGGCCGCGGTTCGGCAACGGCCGTAGGGATTTCCTCCAGCGGTTTGGTGGCTTTGACCTCCAGTACGGCCAGCCCCTGCCAGGCCTTGAGCAACTCAGCATTGGTGGCCAGCGCGGGATAATCGAGCACTAAGCTTCGCGCGGCTTGATGCGCGCCAGGAAAATCTCCGGCAGCGGCGAGCGAATTGAGCTGTGTTAACGTCGCTTGGAGCCGTTCATCCTGGAGAATAGTCCGGCGAGCACCGTCGAGGTTCGCGAGGATCTGGTCAATGGCCGCCTGACGTTCCTGGCGTCGCGAGGATGGAATGTAGGTCGGATTGTCGATCAATTGCATGGCCTGTTGTGCCTGCTCCACCAGCTGCCGCGTCTGGCTAACGTCTCCAGACTTGGCCGCTTGTTCAACCAGGCCTTCCATCAGAGCGGGCAGGATGCTGGCCAGTTCGTCGTGAGCCTCGTCGATGTTGGCCTCAGTGCTCAGCTCCGGCAGAACCGTCTGTGCGACTTGCAAGGCTTCGGCAAAATTCTTCTCGCGCTCGATAGCTTGACGCAGTTGAGCCAAGCGACTGCGCACCCGCGCATGGCTGGCTTGAGCATGTTTCGGGTAACTCTCGGCCAGACGCTGATAAAGCTGGATCGATTCCGGGTAGTTCTGCGCCTGGTAGGCTTCGTCAGCCTTGGTGGCCAGCTCATCGCCCGATCCTCTCACGAGGTACATGACGAGCGCGACCAGTAGAGCCATCAGGACGATCAGTGAACCACCGCCCCAGAGGATCAGCGGCGAGTCCCAACTATTCGACAGCTTCCGCCGTCCTCGGTCTCCGGGGGACCAAGGCCACCACGATTGCCGTCGGCGAGGAGAGCTGTATGTGGACGGGTAAGCCCGTTCGTCCGTGACGTCATCCAAAGGGCTGGGCCAAGCATCTTCGTCGTCGAGTATCGAAGAAGAGGTCTCGGCCGTTCGACCGGAGGCCTTGTCAGTCGGCGGTCGATGGGTGGCGTCAGCAACTGGCGGAGCAGCTGATCCGGGTGGGACTGGAGGAGGCGGAGGCGATGACGGTTCTTCGAACAGTGAGATTTCATCCGGGGGGACGACCAACCCCGGAATGTCGTCATCTGCCGGTTCTTCTTCGACCAGCAACAGCAATTCGTCATCAGCTGGCGGCGATTCGTCAACGAGCAAGGCTTCCAGCCGACTACGGTCCGCCAACTTGCGCTGCACCAGCAAATCGATGATTCTGGCTGGTTCGGTCCGGTCTGTGACCTGCCCGCGCAGCTTGTCGAGTACATCGGGCGACAGCAGCCGCGATTCGGCCAGTTTCTGCAGGAATTCGACGCCATTCATGAAAAGTCGATCCTCTGAGCGGTCATCTTAGCTGTCATCGTCTTCGGTCGTGACGAGCATCACGTCCTGCATGCCCACAGCGCTGCCAGCATCCATGGCCTGCACCACTTGTTCGTGGCGTGCATCGCCGTGGGCTACGACCACGAGCTTACTGGGGGGCGAGCCGGGGGCCGAGTCGCGGACTCTCCTGAGTTCGACCAATAGACTCTGCCGGTCGGTGACTTCCCGTTCCTCTGCGTCATCGGTGGCGGCCGCAGAGACGAAAAATGTGTTGTATTGATCAACTCGCACCACGATAAAATCTGCGTCATCCTCGATCTCCCTCAGCGTCTGCGGCTGTTTGGCCGCCTGCTGGCTCTCCGATCGAGGCAGCTCGAAGGTCTTCTGCAGTGAATACGAAGCGGTGATCATGAAGAAGATCAGCAGCAGAAACGTGACGTCGACCATCGGCGTCATGTCCATATCTTCCGAGTCGGCGGCCCAATCGGTGCGCCCGTGCATCGGCGCTTCGATGGCTTCGGGCAACCGACCGTCAGCCGAGGGAGGTTCAAGCGGTGCCGTCAACTGCGCAGCGCAATCCGGGCAAGAAATCGTCTCGCCACCTTGCTCTTCATCGCAAGCCAGCTTCTTGCCGCAGACAGCGCAGGTGAAGTAGAGCATGCTACGACTCCTCCATCACGGCGATCTGCAGCCGTACTTCGCTGGCCGATTCGGCCACGCGGGCGACGCGCGCCACGTCGCGGTGCTTGACTCGCCGTTCCGCCTGCACGACGACCTGATCGACGCCCGGCAATTGCGCCTTGGTCCGCTGCACGTAGTCGGTGATAGCCGCGTCCTGGGCCACCGGGTCGGCCGACTTGAGCAGTGTCGCGTCCTGCTTGCCGTTTCCGAGATAGATCTGCGCCGAGCCGTCCGGCGCTTCACCCAGCGTCAGGAAGATGGCGTTCTTGGTCGAAACAGATGTCGCATGTTCGGCGACCGGGAGCAACAGGCCCTTGGACGGGTCCATGCGGGAGGTCAGCATGAAAAAGATCAGCAACAGAAAGGTGACGTCGATCATCGGCGTGATATCCATCTCGTCGTCGACCTCAGCCACACCCGATCGGCGTACCAGGACCGTATCGGCGCGTTCGTAGTGCGTGTCCCGCTGGTGCGGATCGTGCGGGTCGATGTCGCGATGTTGCGGGTCCGGACGATCGGTCATAGAGCGCCTCTCAACATCTCCAAAAACCTCGCCAGTCCCGTTTCGACCGAATCCTCCATCTTGCGGACCCGCGCCCGGACGCTGTTGATGGCCAGCATCAACGGAATGGCGATCGACAGTCCCACCACCGTCGTGATCAACGCCAAGCTGATGTCCTTGGCCAGCGCGTTGGCGCCGACGCTGTCATCAGCGGCGATCTTGCCAAACGCGGCCATCATGCCGACCACGGTACCAAGCAGTCCCAGCATGGGAGCTGTCTTGATGACGGTGGTGACCCAGCTGAGCCGGTACTCGATGTCGGCCAGCACGTCGCGCTGGAAGTGGTCGATCGTCAGCTGCCGAGCGCGGCTGTAGCCCAGATGCCGATTGCGGATGGCCAGGTACACGAGTTGGCTGAGCGTCCTCGCATCGTCCTGGCTGTGCTGAACCACCGCATCAAAATCGCGAGCAGCCAACGCCTCATCCACCTTTCCGAGGAACTCGTTCTGAATCGCTTCCGAGGCGAACCGCTGGCGCGTGACACGCATCCAGACCAGGATCAGGCAGAACGCTCCCCATAAAGCCACTGCGGCCTGGGCTCCATAAATGAGAAGCCCTGCGATGTCGGCCACTCGAGAGGTCTGTTCGGCTGCGAAAAGTATGCCCATGCTGCTCTCACCTGTCCCCGAAGCCGTTTTGATTCGGCACTAAATGAATCGCCCGTCGTGTTCTGAAATCATTCACCAGGAATCCCTGGCTTCGATCCGCTTGACATAGAACTCGTAGCTGTCCCCTTTCGGCTGGACACCGAAATGCGTCTTGCGAACGGTCTTGAGTGGGCGGCCGTTGAGTGCTGCCTGTTCCAGAGCCGCCAGCTGATTCTCGATGTCCGCCGGGTAGAACTGCAGAATTCGGCGACCGGACACCGACAAGCCGGCGCGCTGAGCCAGTTGACGATCGAACTGCTGGAGCTGACCCGTTCGCCAGGTGAAATAGAGCCGTTGCTCGTCGGCCGATGAGTCGGCGTGCCGACGTTGACGCGGCTTCTTGGCAAATCCCGAGACGTAATCGACCCCTTTGGAACCGCCGCCAATCACCCCGAGTTCAATGTTGAAGTAGTCCAGCTGCGCGGCGTAGAGTTCAAGCGTCGTGGAATCGTAGGCGATATCCCAGCGATCGGCGCGCGGGATCACGTCGGAGTTGCCCAGCGGACCCGCTTCACGACGATCACCCCGACCCTCGCCACTGTTCGATTCCAGACCTTCCGTGTTGATGCTGGGATTCTCCTGAGCCAGCAGGCCTTCCAAGTTCTGTATCAGCTGATCAAAACTCGGCTCAGACAGTTCCGTGAACTCCTCCACGCCGGGTTCATTCATGTCCATCTCGGTCCCGATCGGGTGATCGCCACGTCCGGAGAATTCCTCCAAGACCTGCACGGGAACCGGCACCGGTCGCGTCGTCAGCCGTCGCGTCATGACGATTACCAGCAACATGCCGACCAACAGGCCGACCATCAGCAACATAGCGACGATCAGACTGGCCGCTCGCTCATAAGCCGATACCTGCAACTGGACCCCCTCCAGGTCGGGCTGCAGCACTCGACGGCGTGGTGACACGGAACGGGCGGTCATTCGGGGGCCTTAGACGGCTGAAGGGACTCGCCAGGACGGATGCCCTGATACCAGTCTCGCCAATACTGGGCAATTTTCGCTCGCTGCTCGGGCGGCTCGCCAATAATGCACCGCGGCGCATCGGGCTGGCGGCTGATCGCGCGCAGGCCCTCATCAGCGGCCTGCACCACTTCGGCATCGGGATCGCTGAGCGCATATATCAGATCGGGGACCGAATTCAGATCGCGTTGCGAAATCAGCACGCGCACTGCGGCCAACCGAACCGCCTGCGACTCTGACCGCAAGTTGTGACCCAGCCGCTTGATCTGTTCGCCGCGGACCATGCGGTTGTCGCTGAGCTGAATATCGTATTCGGCGGCCAGCAGATCGGCACTGTTGCGGAAATCGTCATCCTCCAGAACATCCAACAAGGCATCGGCCTGCATGCTCAGCTCCGACCGCACCACTCGGCCGTTCTGCACTTGGATTTCTTCCGTGTCCGAAGGAAGGCCTCGTCCGCCGCGCAGCAGGCCGTCGTAGGCGGCAGCCGCCTTCTCAATCGATCGACGAGTGCTGCGGAGGAGAAAGAGGATCGAAAAGGCCGTGTCGACCTGGTTGCCGCCGCCACTGAACCAGTGGCCATCCTCCGATTGAGTCTTGGCCAGGTACTCCACTCCCTGGTCGTACCAATTGAACCGTTTGTCAGCGCCGCCGGCACCTGCCTCGGCAAAGCTCTGAGCACGCTCCAGGGCATACAGGTAGTAATGCGTCCACAGGTCGGGATCGATGCGGAAGTTCTGGTAGAGCCATTCGCGGCCATCTTCCAGCGACTGCCGGACCAGCTTGACCGGGACGTCTCCAGGGCCCGCTGATCGATTCGATGCTTGCGCGTCCACCCGACGCAGCGACGGCGGATACTCCGCCGGACCCTTCAACCCCTTCGTGCTGATATTCAGCAGATCGCTGCAAACGTAGACACTCCCCAAGGCCGCCGCGACCAGCGAAATTCGCACCTCTTCCTGAGCCGTCCGCTGGTAAACATTCAAGCCGGGATCGATTCCCTGATAACCCCAGCCGCCCGAGGGATCTTGAGTGCGCAACAGCCACTTGGTCAGACGCCGTACGACGTCGTCCGGCACCTCTGTCGCGCCGTAGCGGCGGACCGACCAGCACGCCAGCGCGACATATTGGCTCATCGACGTATCCGCGTGCTTGGCACCGTCCGAGTGCGTCACCGGGTAGCCCCAGCCTCCCGAGTCCTTCTGGGCCCGCAACAGCCAGCCAAAGATCTGCTTGATCTCCGGACGATACTTTTCCGGATCGAGCTCACACAGAAAGACCACAGCCAGACCGAGATTGTAGATCGCGTCGCTCGGGTAATCCTCCATCGAGTAATCTTTGTTCAGATTCCGAGCCACCTGGCGACATTCGGCCACCGCTCGCTGAATCAGCGGATGAGACTCCGGCTTGCCGGCCTTATATAGCGCCAAGCCGATCAGCGACATGCCGCCCAGCCGAGGTTCGTCGCGGCCATTGGCCTCCAGATAGGCCAGCCCTTTACCCACGAGCGCCTGGACACGCGGATGTTCGGGACTGTACTTCTGTGCCGAACTGATCGACGTGAGAGAAAGCCATCCGACCAGCATCAGCATGAACGCGCGGGCCGGGGCGGAAAGAAGCGACGGCGAGCGGACTGGTCGCCGACCAAAGGCCCTACAAATAGATTTTGTGCTGGCTAACGCCGTACCGTGTCCCACGCTGGTGTTTCCTGCCCCGCTCTGGCCCCGACCTCTGTCCCACTTCGAATGCTACTGCCGCCGATAGCCGATGTCAAGAATTGCAACTTCTTGAAGCTCAACGGTTTAGCTCACGACCTAGGGTGGGCCGTCCCGTGTCAGCTCAGTAGATATCGGATCCTGCCGGCTTGGCCCCCAACTCCAACACTCGGTCGACGCTGACAGGTCCGCCTCGAAGTCCCTATAATCACAGCGTTAACAGGCGGCTTCCCGCAGATCCAGGCCCCTGCGAACGATGACCCGCTCGCCCCGAAACCGAACCGGCCCAGTTCCTCTCGCGCAGTCGGATTCCCGTATGAAACGTAAAGTCGGATACTTTGAGCCGTTGCTGGGAGGCTTGGCAGCCATGCTGCTCGCTATCGGCGGCCCGTCGACCCTCGCGCAGTCTCCGCCCGCCCCAGCCAAGCCAGCCGATTCGACGACAGCGGACCCCCCCGTGGCCGTCGTCCCGACCGCGGCAGCAGTCCCCCGCGTCAATCGTCTGGACGTGCAGATTCCCGAACAGCCGCCAGGATACTCCAGCCGCGCCGAGGTGATCGCGCGAATCGGATTGGGAACTATCAAGCTGATTGATCTGAAAAACGATCCGCTGCCAGCTGGAGTCCAAGAGATCAAGGCCGTTGAGTACGGTCGCGGCGGCGACAAACAGCTGCTGCTGGACCTGCACTTGCCCGCCGCATCGACCGGTCCGCGCCCGGGTCTGATTTTCATCCATGGCGGAGCCTGGTCGGGCGGTGAACGCGAGGTGTATCACTACTACACCAAACGCCTGGCCCAGCAGGGCTATGTGGCCGCGACCATCTCCTATCGCCTCTCCGGAGTCGCTCCGTTCCCCGCCGCGGTGCACGACTGCAAGTGTGCCGTACGCTGGATGCGAGCGATGGCGGACAAGTACCAGATCGACCCGCAACGAATCTCTGTTCTGGGCGGGTCAGCCGGCGGCCACTTGGCGATGATGGTCGGCTACTGTGACGATCCAGAACTGGAAGGAGACGGTGGCCACGCCGGGATCAGCAGCCGAGTCTCCTCGGTGGTGAACTTCTATGGCCCGAGCGACCTGACGACCGAAGCCGCTCGAACAGCCGACCCCGTCCGTAAGTTTCTCGGCGGCTCTTTTGACCAGCGAACCACGCTCTACGAACAAGCCTCACCTGTGCGTCATGTTGACGCGAATGATCCACCGACGTTGATCATCCACGGCACGCTGGACGAACTGGTCGCTATCGAACAGTCCGATCGCCTGGCCGAACGGCTCCATCAACAGGGCGTCCCCTTCGCCTACGATCGACTGACCGGCTGGCCTCACACGCTCGATGTCGCCGTTCCTGTCAACGAACATTGCCTCGAGCTGATGAAATCCTTCCTCGCGACCGTCAATCGCGTCGAGCCACGCTAGTCTTGATTTCAATCCGACTCGAATCCCCTCATGTTGCACACAGCCGCTTCGCCGCAGCAGCGAGAGTTAGCAGGGCGAGGAAGGAATCCGGCCGCCATCCCTCCGCGCCTCTGCGGTGAAAACTCCCGTGTCTCCCGCCCCCTCCGCGTTAAAAATCCGCATAGAAGATCGTTTCACATCCTCGCGGTCTAGCCAATGAATCAATTCTAGCGTCCGGCCGACAGGGCCATGATGGCCATCGCGGTGCCGTACTGCTGGTGGTAGTCGTAGAACGGGAAGTCCCACCAACTGCCGTCTTTCTCTTGCAACGGCAGGAGGATTCGAGCCAGCTGGTCACGGTACTCGGCGCGATCCGACTCCGGCAACTCCTCAATGCATCGCGCCGCGTAGTAGTGCCCGAAGTAGAAAAAGTATCCCGCTACCAGGAAATGCGATTCGTGTGGCACCGGGCGTTTGCGGCCGATGTCCAGCCAGCCGTTGCGGGCCAGCAGCCTGTCGAGCCACACGCGGAGGACTTCGTCCGTCACCGTCTCATCACCCCACATCCGCAGCGCCAAGTTACACGCCTGCGAACGACCGAGACTTCCTCCCGGTCGATTGATGGCCCACATCGGCCGATTGCGAGTCGGTCCGTTATCGGAATAGTAGTAAGCGAAGTCCGGCTTCTTTTGCCGCTGCAGGCTCGCCAAGGCCTTTGCCAGCACGGCGGGTTTCAACGCGACGCCTTCGGGCTGAACATCCTTCAGCGCTATCAGGATGGCCGCCGTGGTGAAACTGGTCGGCTCAGCGTTGGGGATCTGCGTGTGAGCACCGAAATCGTAGTACCCCCAACCGCCGCTCAGCCCAGCGTAACGGACCAGCCGATCGACCTGGCCTTCCATCAACTCGCGTAATTTCGCCTGACGGTCGGGATCGCCAGCGCGGAGCCGATGGAGTTCGTGCAGTGCCTGCAGCGCGTAGCCGTGAGCCCAGACGTTGTAGATGGCCGTCGCATCGGCTCGGCGCACTTCCGGTAAGTGCTCGACCAGCCACGCTTCAGCCCGATTGATCGCTTGAGCGACCTCAGGACGTTGGTCACCCGACTGAATGAGTGCCGAGACACACAGGCTGGTCACGGCAGCGCGAAATCCCAGATGGGCGCCAGGGACTGGAGCGTAGATGTTGAGGCCTTTGGTCTGAGTCGCTGAGCCCCAGCTCCCGCCGGGGTTCTGTTTGGCCAGCAAAAAGTCGACACCGCGAGTGATGGCCGCCTGGCGTTCGTCCGCCGACACCGGCGCAACCGGCGCAGGCTCAGGGCCCGTCAACAGTGACTCGACAGTGCGACTCCGCTCAGGTTCCTCAGCGTAACCGACCGCCATCGACAGACAGATGAGGCAGCTGAGCGTCAGCAAACCGCGCCGCAGGTTACTCATCGTTCCGTACCTCGACGGTGGCCGTCATGCCGGGGACGAGCAGCTCGGTCCCTTCCGCCGATTCATATTCAATCACCACATCGAACTTGCCAGGAGCGACCGGCACTCGCGAGACTGAGGCGACCGAGCCTTGCAGGATCACATCGGGCCACGCCGCTGGCTTGATCTGACAAGCCTTCCCGGCGGGAAACTTGGACAGATCCTTTTCGGCAACGAGTGCCCGAACCCGCTGAGCCTGCGGCGGAACGATGGACATGAGCACTGACTTCGGCTTGACCGCCGCGCCAGCGGCCAGCGCAGATTCGGCCGCCGACGGTTCGGGCCACACGCCACGCTTCGCCTCGCCGTAGTAAACAATCCCGCTCTGTTCCGCCCGCACTTCCCACCGTTCCCGCTCGGACCGCAGCCGATCGAGCTTTTCCTGCTTGTCCTGCAGGGCGACGCGAACCTTTTCCAACGCCAATTCCTGCTGGCGAATCGCACGTTCAGCTGATTCCTCGCCCTCGCGCAGAGCCAATGAGGCCTGGCGGACGGCGAGTTCGAGCTTCAGCTGAGCGCGGGGGAGTTCGATCTCGAGCACTTTGTCGCGGGCCAGCCGAGCGTTCTCGGCTGAGATCTCCGCCGACTCCACGCCATCGCGTGTCCGCCGGATGATGATTTCCTCCGTCTCTTCAGTCAGATCGTCGGCCGCGTACATCTTCTCCAGCTGCCGCAGTTCCTCGCGTTCGTACTCCAGCATGTTCTGGCTCGACTTCAAGCTATGCTCAGCCAACTTCACGCGTTCGTCGCGTTCGAGCGTCAGGAATCGCTTCAGATCCTGTGTGGCCTCCTCGTCGGCCTGCCGCAACTCAGCCAGTTTCAGCTCGCTGGAATCACGAGCCATGCGGAGTTTCAGTTCGGCGTCTTCCAGACCCAATTGGTCAGCCGCGACATCGGCCTCCAAATCCCGCAACGCTTTGTCGACCTGACGGACATCCAGCTTCAGCACGACGTCGCCAGCGCTCACTTCCGTTCCGTGCGGCACCACTTCGGCCACGGTCAACGGAGTCCACTCTTCCATATCGAGCTGGATCCCGACCACTTCCGTCGACTCCAGTACGCCTTCGACCGTAGCCGCCGCTGCCGATTCGGCCGGCTGCGATTCCATCGACTCAGCTTCCGCCTCCGACTCGTCTTCGCTCTCGCTTTCCTCATTACTCATTTCATCGTCGTCGGACTCTTCAGCGTCCTCCTCGCGTTCATCGTCCGAGTCCTCATCGTCCGAGTCCTCATCGTCTGAGTCCTCATCGTCGGAGTCGTCATCATCCGAGTCGTCATCGTCTGAGTCCTCATCGTCCGAGTCCTCATCGTCTGAGTCCTCATCGTCTGAGTCGTCATCGTCTGAGTCGTCATCGTCTGAGTCGTCATCATCCGAGTCGTCATCATCCGAGTCGTCATCGTCCGAGTCGTCATCGTCCGAGTCGTCATCGTCCGAGTCGTCATCGTCCGAGTCGTCATCGTCCGAGTCGTCATCGTCCGAGTCGTCATCGTCCGAGTCGTCATCGTCCGAGTCGTCGTCATCCGAGTCGTCGTCTTTCTCGCCTTTCTCTTCTTTGTCGTCTGAGTCCTCGTCAATTGTCGGCGTCATGACGGGCTGCGGGGCGGCGAGGGCGGACCAGAGCCACGTCCAGCGATGGGCGAGCGACTGATCGGGAGAGGGACCAGTGGTGACAGCCAGCAGGATGGCCAGGAGCAGATTCAGTGGCGACATGGCAAAGGTGCTCGGTGATTCAGGTGATGAGTTCCGGTCGTAGGAAACGGACGCTGACTATGAGGCTAGTTGGCTGGGCGATGCCCGTCAACGAGCGATCGGGTGTCATCGAGCTGATGACGGGTGTCGTCAGAAAGATTCTGGCACTGGTTGGCAACGACCGGTGGCGACCGTCCGGGGAATTGATGATGCCGGAGGGCGGTTTTCGTGGGAATTATGCTGGTAAACCGCTGCGAAACCTCGCGGCAGGTACGGATTGTGTGACCGGCCGTTGGGGTGGTCTCCGTGCTTGGCACTCGTTTTGCTTGCTAATCGACGGTGAGTCGCCCATGATCGATCGAGGGGGAAGGCTGCCGCGGGTAGCGGAACGTGAGACGGGGCGACTGGCGGCTGAGAGACGAGAGAGGTGCGACATGGCCAGTGGGTGCAGCGGTCTTCGATGGCGGGAATCGGTGCTAGGATGGCTGGTCGTGGCCTTGTTGTCGTCGGCCGCCCCGGGTCAGGAACTCCTCCCGCCCGTCCCTGGCAGTGACCAAACCGATCAAGCTCCGGAGGTGCTCGACCAGGGCCCTGTCCACGAAGCCTTTGCCGAACCGGTCCCCTTGGCAGTTCCTCAGTCGATCGAAGTCGACCAGGCTCCGCCGGCCCCCATCGATGAAGTCCCCCCCGATGTCAAACCGGAAGGGGATCAGGTGGAGTGGATTCCGGGGTATTGGCAGTGGAGTGAGGATCGGCAGCAGTTTATCTGGGTCAGTGGCGTGTGGCGCAAGATTCCGCCGGGACGGCAGTGGGTTCCGGGATACTGGTCCGAGCGAGCGGGCAAGTTCATTTGGGTTCCCGGATTCTGGTCGGATGCGAAAGTCGGTCAGATCAACTATCTGCCGGCTCCTCCCGATTCGCTCGACCTTGGCCCCACCGGGCCGGCCCCCGGCGACAATTACTTTTGGATCCCCGGCTGCTGGCTGCACCGTAATCAGCGTTACGTATGGCGACCTGGCTTCTGGCACGTGGGGGCTAACAACTGGGTCTGGGTCCCTTCGCATTATCGTTACACGCCAGCTGGTGCCGTTTTTGTCGTCGGTTACTGGGACTTCTTGCCTCAGTATCGCGGTATGCTCTTCGCCCCCGTCTGCTGGTCGTCACCGGTCTACCTGACCGCCGGCTATCAATACCGCCCGCGATTGATTCTCGACACCGGCTCGATGCTCGACATCCTCTACGTCAACTCAGGCTGCGGACTGTATTACTTCGGTGTCGGTGGTTGGCAGAGCGGCCTCTATTCGCCGTGGTACGCAGCGAATCGACACCGGAATTGCTACGACCCGCTCTACGTTTATCACAGCTGGAATCACCCCGGGCGACCGAACGACTGGACGGCCCGCTACCAGAAAGTCTTCGACGATCGGCATCGCGAGTTAGGACATCGTGCCCTAGATGATCGCGGTAGGGAGCATCGCGAAGGTGGCCCCAGACCGGGGACCGTCGTGGCTAACCGTCCGACACTGGAACCCGATGCCAAACGTCCTCGGCCCGATTGGATTCGTGATTCCGCCGAGACTCGACAGGTCGGTAACCGAGCGGTCCGGCCCTTTAACGACGGCCAGCGTCAGCAGGTGCGGCAGCAGGCTGAGCACTGGCGTACGGTGCAGAACCAGCGACGCAACCAGGAAAACTTGGCGGCCATGCCGGAATCGGGTCCACGCCACGACTCGCCGCTGGTCGAGTCGCCGCGTCCTCGCGATGTCCGCCCGGCGGATCGACGTGTGTCGATGGACCCCGGGTCACCGTTGGGTCCCGACGTCGATCAGGACGATCGGCGGCAGCAGGCAGAAGAACTACTGCGGCGCAATCAGTTCCGAATCGACGGGCGGACACCTGAGAGGTCGTTTGGCCGATCGCGGCCCGAGCCGCGCGGAGAACGCCGTCGCACCGAGGCACCGACGACTGATCGCTCGATGGCCAACGCCAATTCGAACAACACGACCGAAACCCCAGCGGCAGTCAATCGGCCAGCAACGGGCGACGTGCCGCCTTCGACTGATTCTCCTGCGAGGCCCGATTTGCCGACGAATGTTGTTTCGCCGACGAATGCCGCTTCGCCCACCGCTGACACTCCGGCGACAGGCCAGGGTTTGCCGGGGCAAGGTCCGGCGACCGTCGAGAATCCGCTGAATCGACGAGGCCGATCGCCGAGCGACGTTCGCCGTCGCGACATGGCAGGCGACAACTCGGGCGGGCAGGAGCGACCGTCGCCCGACGAGTTCCGGCGGCAGCTGCGGGAACTTCGCGATCAGAATCAGCAACGGCTCCGCGGCGATTCGCAAGACCTGGGGAATTTCAATCGAGGGCGGAGCCGAGCGATGGAAGTTGGCCCTGCGGAAACCATGGGAATTCCCAGCGGCGTCGGTTCGGCCGACGTGCTAGATCGTGGGAACCGGCCAACCGCGATCGATCCGCCGCAAGCTCCGGATGTGCCGCAGCGAGAAATCCTGCGCGGGCAGCGGTCGCGGGGCGAGGTGCGGCGCATGATGGATCTGGAACGCTCGCGTCCCGCTGAACCCTCCAGCCGGTCGATTCCTTCCGGACCTTCGTTGCCGTCAGGATTCGAGGGAGGCGGTCGCGGAGACAGCAGTAATGCTGACGTGCTGCGTCGCCAGCCGGAGCCTTTCGATCGGGGAAACCATGGCCGAGGTGCAAGTGACGGGAGCGAGCTGCGCGGCCTGCAACGCGGCAATAACTCCGAGCACCGCCGCGGCTCACACTCCCGGTAGCCCTGCCGAGCGGCCCGCCCGGCCAACTGCTCCGGCCAGCCACTCCGTCGGGCCGGCGTCCCGGTCTGGATGGCCCTGAGGACCCATTCCCTCGCGAACTTAATCTCCAGTGGGCTTGCCCCACTGGTTTACATGACTGGACAGCTACAGGGCCACCATCGCGCAAAGACCCGATCTCCAGTGGGCTCGCCCCAATGGTTTACATGACTGGACAGCTACAGGGCCACCATCGCGCAAAGACCCGATCTCCAGTGGGCTCGCCCCACTGGTTTACATGACTGGACAGCTACAGGGCCACCATCGCGCAAAGACCCGATCTCCAGTGGGCTCGCCCCAATGGTTTTCATGACTGAACAGCTACGGCCGCGCACCGCGAGAGGACTCATCTCCAGTGGGCTCTTCGGGAGAACTTCAGCGGAGCGATCCGAGTTTCATCGTGAGTAGCTCGAGCCATTCAGTCATAGAACCAGTGGGGCAAGCCCACTGGTGATAGATTCTCAGGAGCAATTTCCTCTAGCCCACCCAGACCGGGGCTCCGGCCAGGCGAGCTGGCCGGCGGCCGGAAGCTTAGAGAGCCAATCGATCGGTGGAAGCTATCTCCAGTGGGCTCGCCCCACTGGTTTACTTGACTGAACAGCTACGGCAGCGAGATGGCGGTCCTCACCGGCTGCTCGACGTTCATCTGGCCGGATCGCCTGGCCGCGGGGCAATACAGAGAGGAGAGGGGCGGAGAGGAGAGGAGAGACGCAGAGGCAGGCGAGACGCCCGCACCACAATAAGGGGCAGGCGAGACGCCCGCACCACAATATTGCTTGACGGCCCCGGAGTGGGTAACTACAGTGAGCGAAGAGCTGTGCCCAAGACTGGTCAGCTCGAGAGCCCCCGTCAATGTAGCGAGCCATGAAAGCTCGGAATGCTCAACTGGAGCATTTCCGAGCTTTTTTTGTTGCTGGCCCGCTAGGCTCCGGCCGCATTTCTTGAGTTTTCGACGGTTTCCATGGCGCCTGTTCGCGGCCCCGTGGGATCCGAATTGTCCATCGATTCCGGCGGGGTAGCGTTGTGTCCGCGCATCACTCACGTTCAGATCTTTTGACACGTCGTTCAGCGTTTACGTTGGTCGAGCTGCTGGTGGTGATCGCCATCATCGGCCTGCTGGTCGCTCTGCTGCTGCCCGCCGTCCAGGCAGCCCGCAACGCCGCGCTGCGGATCTCCTGCACCAACAATGTCCGCCAAATCGGCTTGGCGCTGCACAACTACTCATCCGCTCATCAGGCCTTCCCTCCGGGGAACTCCACCGGCACGGGCGTGCCAGCCTTCAAAGGTATCTCCGCTCACGCTCATCTGTTGCCCTTCATGGAAGAAGTCGCCATTCACAACATGATCAACTTCGACAAGGCCTATGACGATCCGGTCAATGCGGCCGCATTGCAGGCCCAAGTGCCATCGTTTCTGTGCCCCTCGGACGCCGATCAATTGCCCACCGAGCTCGGTGGCCGCAACAACTACTACTGCAACCAGGGGACCAACATCATCTTCGCATTGCCGTCCACGGCCGCTGACGACCCCAACAAGGACATGCCCAAACCGAACGGCGTCTTTTTCCTCGGCAGCAAGATCGATACCAAAGACATCACCGACGGAACATCGAAGACGGCGGCGTTCAGCGAAAAACGCTTGGGGGACGGCAGCAACGCCATCTCCACGGAAGGGAGCGACACATTCCAGCCGGGTACGTATCCTTCGACCGCCGACGAAGCTCTGCGAGACTGCATGGCCTGCGATTCGAATGACTTGGCCAAGCAACGCGTTTCGAACGTCGGAGCACCGTGGCTGTGGGCCTATCACTCCACCACCATGTACTGGCACGTGGCCCCTCCCAATACGCGTTCGTGCATGTTCCCGCCGGGACGGATCATGACCACCGCCAGCAGCTCGCACGGCCTGGGAGTGAACGTCGTGATGTGCGACGGCTCGGTCCGCTTCGTCGACAATGGCGTCGACCTCGCCATCTGGCGCGCCATGGGGACGCGTAAGAGTGGCGAAGTCGTACCGCTGGAATGATTTCGTTCGTGCTGCCCGTGTTTGAAGAGTGGTGATCGTGACGAGTGTGCAGGGGAGGGGGGAGCGATAATGCGAGCGGCGAAGGTTCTGGCCGGAGCGTGCTTGTTGGCGGCGGGACTGAGCGGGTCGCTGTGGGCTGAAGCGCCCAGCGGCGAGCCGCGTCCGGTGCCGCTGACTCGCCCCGAGATGAAACGCGTGCTGGAGGGCTTGAAGCAGCGGCGGCAACGGATTCCGTTGCCAGCCGACGCGGGTGCCGCCGACCAGCCGGCCGGGACGATGAATTCGTACGAGTCGCAGTTGCGGTCGGCCTATCTGCCACCGTCCGACTCCATGGCCGCTTACGGGTTCATGCGTCAGCCCGACCCGAAGATGACGCTGGACTATCTGTTCAAGACCAAGATGTTCTGGATCGTCTCCCGGACCAACAACTGCCACTACTGTCTCGGCCATCAGGAGATCAAGCTGTCGCTGGCCGGCATGCTCGAAGACCAGATCGCGGCGCTCGACAGTGACTGGTCCGAGTTCACTCCCGCCGAGCAGGCGGCGTTCAAGTTCGCTCGGAAGCTGACGTTTGACCCTCAGCATCTGAGCGATGCGGATATCGAAGCCCTGCGGCCGCATTTCAACGATCCCCAGATCCTCGAGATCATCTTTTCGCTGGCCGGCAACAACGCGATCAATCGCTGGAAAGAAGGAGCAGGGATCCCGCAGGAGCCGACGGCCGCTCATTTCGTCGCTCGTCAGACCGAGCCGGTGCCTCAAGACCGGCCGCTGCCGATCGAAAGCTTTTTGACTCCTACCGCGGACCGCTTTCAGGCTCGGCCGACCGAGGTGGCTTCGCACGAAGCTGCCGGCGGAGCTGAAGCTGCCGAGCCCAAGACCGGGGCCGCGACGTCGGCTGCGACCGAGAACGCTCAGCTGGCCCGTCCCAAGCTGGGCGACTGGAAACGACAACTGGAAGGGCGCGACGAAGCGGAGCGGCGTTTGGAACTGTGTCGGCATCGTACGCCGCGTCTGCCGCTGGTCGACGACGAGGCCGCTCGCCAGTTGCTGGGCGATCACTGGACTTCGACCGAGCCGATTCCTCAGTGGATGCGTCTGCTGGCGAATTTTCCCGTCCATGGAGTGGCGCGGATCGTCAGCGGCCTGGAGGCGGACGAATCGGGCGATCTGTCGCCGCTGGTGAAGGCTCAGGTCAGCTGGATCGTGGCGCGCCAGGACCGGGCCTGGTACGCCACCGGGGAAGCCATGCGTCGGCTGAAGACGTTGGGGCAGACGGACGAGCAGATTTGGGCGCTGGACGGGGACTGGTCAGCGTTTCCCGAGTCGTCGAGGGCGATGTTCCGCCTGGCTCGTAACCTGGCCGCTTCGCCGATTGTGCTGACCGACGCCGACGTCCAGAGCGCGCTGGCGGCGGTCGGACCTCGCGACGTGGTGCAGCTGATTTATTACACGACCAATCGTGCCTCGTTCGATCGATTGACCGAGGCGGCCGGATTGCAACTGGAGAACTAAACGATGACGAACTACAAGCGTTGGTGGTCGGTGTTAGCGCTGGTGATGTTGTCGCTGGGCGTGACGAGTGGTTGCAGTTCGACGCGCGGTCCGGCTCCGGTCGACGCAACGGTCGCTCGGGGCAGCTTGCAGAAGTTTCTCGACACGTGGAAGGCCGGCAAGCCACTGGCTCAGCTGCAGGAAGTCGATCCGTCGCTGGTGGCCAACGACGAAGACTGGTCGGCCGGCCGCAAGCTGGTGTCGTACAAGGTACTGGATAACCACTTCAATGACGGTTCGAACCTGCACGTGAAGACGGTGCTGAAGCTGCGGGGGAAGAAGGGCAAGCCGCGGGAGCAGGAGGTGACGTACGTGGTCAGCACCAGCCCGCGGGTGACGATCTTCCGGCAGTAAGAAGCTTTTTCGGTAACGGCAGGTCCCCGGGCCGCGGGTCTCTCGGCGGCGGCTAGGGGGTTGGGCCGTAGCGGGTCTCCCAGCGTTCAGCTGCGCCAACTGGGGGGGGGCGAAATCGCGCCAATCGATCCACGCTGACCGGGGTAGCTGAGTCGGCCTGGGTGCGGAGCCGATCCGGAGCGGAGGCGGGCTTGCGTTGGATGGCGGGCCGAGTAGACTTGGAGACTTGGCTGAGGGGAGCCCCCAGCGGATCGGGTCCTGCCGAACCCCGCCACGGCCTCCACTGTCCATTCTTAAGCCTTGCCGCAGCAAGGACTTGGGGTCGGGTAGCTCAGTTGGTAGAGCAACGGACTGAAAATCCGTGTGTCGCCGGTTCGATCCCGGCCCCGACCACTGCTTTAAACCCTTTCTAATAAGCCACTTAGGGCTACTTGCGACATAACCCATTTGGCTATAGTTGCAGCTGTAATATGACGCTTGCAACTGTAATTTACTGTAATCTGCCAGCGACCTTAATTTCTCCCCGCCGGGCTTGGGAACCGCTGGGCGGTCAGGGGGACAGATAGCCGGGAGGCTTGCGGTGCAAACCTGCTGTCCACGGTGCGGGAAGTCCTTCAATGTCCGGCCCGAGACGCTAGGCCGACAATCAAAATGCAGCAACTGCGGCAGCCCTTTGCAAATAGAGCCGCTGTCGTCTGATCCTCCACAGCCGGCCCCCCCGCCCATTGTCGACGGGCCGCCGCCGGCCAGCCCGCCAGCTGTGCCAATCATTCAGACGACTGCGCCGGTCAGAAAGACGCGCAGGGGGAAATCGGCTGTAATCCAGGGCTGGTGGAAGTGGGGACTTGGGGGCCTAGCTATCGCAATTGCCTTCGGCTCATCGCTGCTGACGAAGCGGACTTTGTCAGACGCCGAAATTGTCGGCAACTGGAAGGCCAATGACCAAGCGACTCAGGAGTTCAATGCCAGCAGAGGCTTGGATCAGTTTAACCTTCAGCTTATGGCCAGTCTTGCTGACCAAGCCTTTCCGATCACAACTTTCACCTTGGATGGCCGGTGCTACAAGCAGTTTGGCCGACGCAAGCCGCTTGAGTTTTCGGTCTCGAAACTGACACGTGACAAAGATACTGTCCGGATAACATTAACTTCAATACATCCGGGACAGGCGCCAATCGCCGAAGAATGGCAAGTCATCAGCGCGAATCGGGTGGCCAAATTGTACGGCCATAGCCGCATCTGGCTAGTGCATGAACGCATTCGCACTGACGAGGTTCCCTCGATTGATCCACGAACAACTTCTAATGGAACGGACGATTTCTTGTCGGCACTCATTGAATCAGCCGAAGTCGTGTCTGAGAAGGAGCGACAGTTATTGCTAAGCCGTCCCCCGAGCAAGTGGACGACCTCCGAATCGGAGCCGGCAGACCAAATGATCGACTTTATTAAATGGGGCTTGGCTAATGAGGTTGACTCAGATGCTGTGGATGCGATCTCCGATTGGCTATTGCAAGGGGATACGGACATCAAAACAGAAATCCTGAATAATCTCTCGGGAGACAAGTATCGGGTAGCCGGCCAGAAGGGATCTTGGGGCGCAAATTGCAGCATTTATTTCATTGGCAATGCGAATTGGCCCCAGCCATGAGAGGCCCTCAACGGTTAATAGAAGCTGGCGGCTGGGGCGATTCTTCATCGGGCCGCAGCCATGCCGCTGCGACTACTTGGAACCTGCTTGGACATTCACGGCTCCCAACAACACACGACGAATTCAGGCATCGTGCCCGCTTCCGATGCCGCCCGTATGACACTCAGTGTTTTGGCTCCTCAGCACAATCTGTGGATAGTTTCTGACTCTGCTGGTCGGCCAAGGTTGAATAGCTCGGCTGTTCTGGCGAGTTGCGAACTGGAGCGCCGTCGGGTTTGCCTGTCGCGAGTCGAGGCGTCGTCATCAGCCAGAGACAGCTTAGCGGCTCGTCGCTCCCTCGGGCTCAGGCTCGAGGAAAGGGTCGGGGAGCGCCCCTCGTACTGACGAAGGGAGCAGGCGCTCCCGCTCCATGACCAGCGGCCGCCTCCATCCGACATCTGGGTGAACGAAATGCTGAACTTGCTGACGGTCAACAGCGTTCACCTTTCCAGAGCCTGAACCGGACAGAGCGCCCCGTCCAAAAACAATCGCCGGTCACTGGGCACTGACCACAAGCTCATGAAAATTCGCCCACAGATCCTGCCGAACGGTCAGGTTTTTGCCAAAATCAATTGCGACCAATAATCATGCACTTCCGATGCACTCTGCCCAACTTAAGCTCAGGGCAGCGAGATACGGATTCATCACTAGCCAGTTCACTCGTAAACGCCGGCGAGCAGCGCAGGAATCTTCGATTTGCGAATCGCTTCGACGATCCCTCTTGAGGACTTCCAGGGATCGCCTGGAATCCGCCTGATCAATTCGCCCCAGATCCTGCCAAATGCGGCGACGGCATCATCGTCGGTGAAATTCACACCGGGAGGAAGCAATCTCAACTTGGACGTTGATCACAAGCTTCCAGTCCGGATTCTTCTCATCCATCTCAGCCAGTTCGGGCACGATGGGTTTGTTTGATGGGTCAAGTGCCTTGAATGATTTCGCCTTTCGAGCGTATCGCCGGAGCGAATCAGCCTGGCGGAGATGCCCGAACCGTTCGAGTAGATAACCGAGGCGCCGCACGGCGGAATTCTCGTAGGCACCGGCTGCGTTTGCGAGGATACGGGGTTCGGCTTTCTTTCCCAGGTCATGGACTGCCTGCGCCGCGCCGTTGATCCCTGCAGCGCGGTGGAAGTATCGACAGATGTCGAGAAGGGTCAGCTCCACACCTGCGACCTTGGCGAACCCAGACTCGGTCTTGAGTTGGTCAAGCCATTCAGGGCGGTTCGTCTTGGCAAAGGCCGTCGGCGACTGAAACAGGAACTCGATCCTCTGGCGTCCGATTTCAATTCTCGGCAGCTGTCGCGGACAGATGACTTGAAAGACCATCGCTGCTTGGTGCGCCGAGCCGTGAAACGCGGCCGCTCGAAGCAAGGAAACCCGGTAATCCACTCCCAGATGGTTTAGCAGCGGGTCAATCCAACGGGCTGGATCGGGGGCTCCAAGTGCGCGATCTTCGGGCCGTAGAATGAGGTAAAACGCTCGGCGAGGGGAGAGCAGGGCGCCCTTCTGTTTTAGCCGAGCAACAGCCCTTTCAAATGCTTGCGGCGTCTGGCTGATCTCGGCCAGCGCAGCCCGTTTCGTGAAATACCCCCGCCCGCGGGCGAGCTGGGAGTCGATGAATTCTTGAACACCTCTCATTCCCCAATTGTACGTGAAAATCGACATAATGCAAGCTTTTTCAAATATGATTGGGGAATCATGGAAAACGGAAGGACACCCCAATGACCGACTCCGTATGAATTTACGTCGATCTACCGGGAAGCCCGTGACATCTGGCGCAGAAGAGACGGCGTTGCGTGTCTTTTGACAACGAGTGGTCGAGCCCCGTCTCACCTTTCCAGAGCCTGAGCCCGACGGAGCTGGCATGATTCGCCCCCACCGCGCTCTCTCGGGCTCGGACTCCCGGAATGGGGCGGAGCGACCTCCCAGTGCGCCCTCCCTCTGCCTCTGCCCTCGGTCGCTCGCCACCTGGGGCCCACCAAAGTCGTGGGGCTGGTCGGTCTGATGTTGATGGAGTCTTGATTGCCCCACCGACTTTGGGGGGCCTGCCGGTTCTTGGCGAAGCGACCGACGGCGACGGCGACGGGAAAGGGACAGGGGCCAAGACTCAGCCCCACTAGCGCGAAAGAGGAAAGGCAGGCAATGCCAGCTTTCGATTGCCACTCGTCGTTATTCACACGGTGAGACCGAAGATCGTCCTCATTCAGTCTCAAGACGGGCCCATCATTGGCCACGCTGGCAATTCAACGTTCTGTTGCGGCAGATCGCAGCTCGAGGGGGCTCGAAGCTGGCTTTGTGCAATTAAAGCCACTTCCGTCCGCCCGTCCCGATTGCCATCGACTCCGACGGTCCGCCTTGATTGACTGCCGGCTCGGCAGGAACGATGATCACGGGAAGCCGAAGCGGCCACATGACGCACCTGGAGCCAATATCAATGAATCGAATTCTCGCAGTCGCAGCCATCTGGTTGTCCATGACGACGCCCGCTTTTTCGGCAGGCAATTTGGAGGACGGCGACAACCCCGACTTGATTTACGACACGTATTCGGGCGAGGTGAAACTGGTTCCGACCCCGGGCAGCACCAAGAACAAGATCGTCGGCTTCGTATTGGCCAACGCGACGGGCGCCTTCAAGCCGGAGCCGGATGAAGTGTTTACCGCACGGACGCCTTGGGATGATGCCGTGTACGATAACCTGCCGAAGCAGATCGGTTCGTCCGACATCTCGGGCGTTGGTGGTGCCGAGTGGCACGAAATCAATCTTGGCAATATCTTCCCG
Organism: Pirellulales bacterium; assembly: GCA_046349895.1. GTDB lineage: Bacteria > Planctomycetota > Planctomycetia > Pirellulales > Pirellulaceae > JAXMBJ01. Next base: position 2,206,420 of record JAXMBJ010000006.1, read on the forward strand.
ACGGGTTTGGACAAGCTGGGCCTGTTCAATCTGCTCACCCAAGCCGATGTGCTCTGGAAACGCGGTGCGGGCGGAAAGGGTCAGTTGGATATTCTGTACGTACCCGAGCCAAGCACCTTGATCCTAGGATTCATCGGAGTGGCGACGCTCTTGGCGCACAAGCGGAATGCTTCGCGCACCCGCAGCCAACCACAATGAACCGGATTCTAGCCGCCGCAGCTATCTTGCTGTCCATGACGTCGACTGCATTCTCGGATAGGCTTAATCTAACTTGCACCGACAACCCGGACCTGATTTACGACGGGACCACGGGCAACGTGAAACTGCTTCCGACCCCGGGTAGTGCCAAGAACAAGATCATCGGCTTCGTATTCGCCAACGCGACGGGCGTCTTCAGGACGGAGCCGGATGCGGTGTTCACCGCACGGACGCCTTGGAACGATGCCGTGTATGACAACCTACCGAAGCAGATCGGCTCGTCCGACATCGGTGGCATCGGTACGACTGAAGGTACTGGCATTGATCTGGGCAACATCTTCCCGACTGGTCTGAGGTCCAAGCAGGAGCTGTTTGATCTATTGAGCCAAGCCGACGTACTTTGGAAGCGAGGCGCGGGCGGCGAGGGCGCACTAGATTTCGGGAATTTCTGCATACCCGAGCCAAGCACTTCGCTCCTGGGATTCATCGGAGCGGCGACGCTTTTGGCGCACAAGCGTCGACGGCAAGGACGTCGCTGATTGTCGGTTCGTGCCAGCCGGCCGCCTTATCTCACGACCGGGAAGCCGAGGCACCGACGAACAACTTGACACGGTGGCGGCTTCCCGCAACTGCGGTCCTCAGCGCCTCGACCGTCTCCGAAAAAGTCGCACAATCGCCGGCGCTACGACACACAACATGGCAAGTCCACTCGGTTCGGGCACCAGCCGCACTAATGCGTTTCCTAGGTCCTGAGAGAAGTACGTTGCGCTCATGCTGTTCGCTCGCACGATCTCGTTAGAGCCTACGGGAGGGCCCATATATGAGGCAACAAAGACTTTTGCTATTACCCCACGTCCTATCAGCGCTTGAGTATAGGTCCCTGAAGACATCGGAGAACTATGCAATGGCTCAAGCAATTTGATGGCGTTCCACTCACTCACTCCCGCGTCAACGGACTGCGAGGCAGCTGGGAAACTCGTAGTCGGCAGCCCAAGATGAGCAAAAAAAACGCCGACTTCATCCTCGGTGGCATATCGCCATCCTTCGTAGTTTCCCCCTTTGCGAAAGTTTGAGCTGACAGTTGAATACGATCGCAAAGCCGTTACCTTCCAGTCCAGCCATTCGAGGCCGGTGGCGGTATCGATTGTGGTGTTGGCGGTACCTGGGTATCGAGGATCATTGCCCTCAATAATCGCCGCTTGGCTGCTTGTGCTGGCGAGTCCCAAGATCCAGAGCAGTAGTGCGCAGCTGGCCGTCCGAAACATGCTCCGTCCCTCACCATTCGAAATAGTGGAGTAGGCGTTTAGTTCGGGTTACCCAGCCACAACCCTATCTAGGCCAACCTAGCATTTGACGGGGTGGTTTACAATAACGCCCTCGGTTGTCGCCGGTCCATGTCGATCACCTCATCAAACGACGACCGCAGGCCACTGGACTCACGATCGCCGACCGGCCGCCCTTTGGTTGCGACTGAACTCCGCTCAGCTCGTTCCGTCCTCGCCATGATTAGGCTCTTGCCGCCTGGCCAAGGGTCGGGCGACAATGAAGTGATGCCAGCGAACCCTTATCAACCGCCAGGAACAGATCCCGGCAATCTAGCGATAACGCCGCGTCGTCACCGCCGCCCGATGTGGTGGGGAGCAGCAGTGGGGGCGGGGCTTTGGGTCGTCTACTCGGTGATTTGTGTGGCGGCCAACTTTATTTTCAGGAAGTATTTCTACGATCAACTGCTCGACATGCCGTTCTGGTTACAAATTCCGGCTCTTCCTGTTGTGCTTCTTTTTCAACATGCCCATCGCTTACCTCTAAACATGGGTTGGGGTTGGTTATACCAATTCATACTCTTGACTATGGGCGCAGCGATTTACGGCACCGCAGGCATACTGATCCAACTTGCCCTCCGCCTCGTACCCCGGCGTCGCCGCGACCGAGCACCTGGCTAGGCCATCCCTAGCCCATCTGCCGCCCTGCCGAGGTGGCGTTCAGCCTAAGGGCCCCGCTGACGCACGATCAGTGTCTGGCGGCATCTGGTCGTTCTCTGCGACGATTTCGTGGCACAGGGGCGCCCGCGCAGTCGTCTACTGCCGGAACATTGACATCCTCACACCGACTGATTTAAATCGTCGTTGTGGGTGGAGGCCACAAACCGAGAGAGGCGAGAGAATGAGAACCATCGATGCGACACTGATTCGGATTATTGCCACCGCAGCTATCTTGGTCGCCATCACGTCGCCAGCCTTCTCGGCGAGGCTCAATCTTGGTTGCACGGACAATCCTGATCTAATCTATGACCCTGCCACGGGCAACGTAAGACTTGTTCCGGGCACCGGCGAAAAGAACAAGATCGTACAGTTTGTGCTGGCCAACGCCACAGGCGCATTCACGCCGGAGCCGGATGAAGTTTTCAAGAGCCGTACTCCCTGGGAGGATATCTTCTATGACAACCTGCCCAAGGAGATCGCCTCGGCTGATCTCACCGGAACGGGAAGCGCCGTGGGGCAGGAGATCGATCTGGGCAACATTTTCCCGACGGGGATGACCTATGAGGGACTGTACGATCTACTCATCCAAGCCGACGTGCTCTGGAAACTTGGCGAAGGCGGCAAGGGCGCGTTGGATCTTTGCATTCCCGAGCCGTGCGCGGGGATACTCGCAGCTACAGGCCTGCTGGCTGCATTGAACCTGGGGCGCAGGCGGAAGGCGTAGTTGGAGTCGCGCCGTGCTCAAGCAACATATCTACGCTCTAGTGCATCCACTACAGCCGGAGAATATACGATACGTTGGGCGCAGCAATGACACGTTGATGCGGAAGCGGATGCATTTGGACGTCGCCAAGCTGACGGCAAACCCGAGATTCATTTGGATCGCGTATCTACGGCACTCGGGAGTTGAGCCTCTGATGATTACCTTAGAGGAGCGAGAGTTCGGGGATGCGAAAAAGTCGCAACGATGGGCTGTTGAACGGGAGACTTACTGGATCGACCACCACCGGGCATCTGGGTTCGATCTGCTGAATCACACCTGCTTCTGGAAATTCGAGGACCGTCCCAAGGTACCGGTCGGCGTGAGAGTGGCTTGGGAACGGCTCTACGAGATCCTACTCCGACTTGATTTTCATATGTCGTGCTCCCCGACGCCCCCGTCTGGCTCGTTTCACCATATCACGCGGCACGAAGCCTACCGCGGGATCGTCGCATTGACCCAAGAGTACCCCTGCCTCGAACTCGGCCCGCTGGATGCTATAGCCAACGTGCGGGTCGACTACGAAGTTCGCAAAGCATTCCGTGATGAGCGAGCCCAGGGTGGCGGCGATGACGACGTGCCCCGTAGCTGGTGGGACCGGTAACCCGGGAGCGGCTAATTCACAGCGTCTCGTGTTGCCGCCATCCATCGTACGCAGCCCTTCCGATGTACAAGTTTCGTGTGACCTCGGCGCCTGAGTGCCCCAGCGCGACCCACTCGGTACCCGGGTGCCCGCGTTCCACCTCTATGGCGACACTCTTGCGAACCCAGCTCAACTGGGTAACCCGGTAACCTCGGCGAACGTCTGCAAGAGACTCTTCAGGATTTCGCATCGACTGCCGCTCACGGCCCCCAGTGGCGAGACCCGATTTGCACGTATGACTTCGCCGTGGCTAAAATGTCACCGGGCCGCTGGGGTTCCTCAAGTACAGGAGAAACGCGGTGAAGACTTGGCAAGCTTTCTCACTTACCGCTGTGGCGGGTTTGGTTGCGATCTCGGGTGTCATGGCGCAGCAGGAGGCACCAACGGCAGAACTGAATTCGTCTACCTTCAAGGATAAGCTGGCGAATGTGGAGTCGATTGGGATGCGATTCGATCAATCCCTGTCCGCGTACGTTGTTGAACCGACGAGCCACCAGGGGGCTCGTGATCGTGCAGCGCAGGTAGAAGAGGCAAGGTCAGACGACAGGGCGATTAGCAAACAGATGCAGGATCTGAAAAGACAGCAGGCGGACGCCTCCGAAAGATCGGACGCCGAAGCTGCCGGAAGGTTGGCAGGTTCAATTGAAGAGATCCGAAACTCAATGACCGCAAGAGTGCGTCAGAGGGGAAATATGAAACCTCAGTACTACGACGTGACCGAAGTCGGGGCCGATTTTATCGCGCTGAGTGAGATCGGCGGGCGGGGATCCAAGATCGTACTGCCACTGTCGCGGATCGCCTACTTGGAAATCGAAGGTGGCCAAACCGCGTCGTCGCCTGAGAGATGAATCACTGACCGCGAGCAACCCGGCATCCGTGTCCCCGTGTCCCAGTGGACCGGTTGTCGCCGACAACCGCACGTACCTTTTCGCCCCGTTTTCTCCGTGTTTTCTCGGTTTACGCCAACCGCGATTTCGAGCTTGCTTGAGCTGCCTTAAGCCCTTGTTTTCAAGGCTCAAATCCACTTTTTCGCCCTAGTTCTTAGTCGCCCTGAAAATCCGTGTGTCGCCGGTTCGATCCCGGCCCCGACCACTTGGAATCTTGGCTCTTCAGCAGAATCTGTGGGTGGCATTAGTTGAGTCGCAGCGAGAATCGCATGCCTTCATGACACGGCGCTCTGTCAGGCTCGGGCTCCGGAAAGGTGAGCCACGGGGGGCCGCCCCGCTTTCCCCTTCCCTTCGTCGACCGTTGTCACTCGCCCTGCCTCTGGCCCCGCCACAGTCGTGGGCTCGGCGAGCTCGATTCTGAAGTCCCCGCCCTTTGGCTCGCCCACAGACTGTGGGGGACCTGCGGCTCTCGGGCGAAGCGACGGACGGCGACGGTGACGCACGAGGTGAAACGGAGCTCGACCACTCACCGGGAGATGGAACTTGCGGACTCTCAGCCAGTGCATCCTGCTATGCCCACAAATGCCGCCGGAAGACGACCGCTCGTCACGAGTGTGGATCCTTGCTGTCTTCTTTCGCGCAAGGGGCTGGCTCCGGCGCTTCCTGCCCCATTCCCGTCGCCGTCGCCGTCGGTCGCTTCGCCAAAACCGGGAGGCCCCCCAAAGTCGGTGGGGCAATCAAGTCGCCATCACCTGCCGGCCAACCAGCCCCACGACTTTGGCGGGGCCCAGGTGGCGAGCGATCGATGGCAGAGGCAGAGGGACGGGCGCGCAGGAGCTCCAGCCGCCCCATTCCTGGAGCTCGAACCCGAGGGAGCGACGAGCCGGCAAGCTGTCTCTCGCTGACGACATCACCTCGACTCGCTACGAGAAAATCCGACGGTTTGCCAGTTCGCAACTCGCCAGAATCGCCGAGCTGGATGACCTTGGCCGACTAAGAGAGTCAAAAACTACCCACAGATTCTGCCGAAGAGCCCCACTTTGAAATGAATGATGCGTGCGACTGAGTGACCTACCTCATCCAGACCGTGGCTGCCGGCCGAGGTACTGAGCTATATGGAGTGACGGAGAAAGAATGAGGCGATCGAAGGACGTAACGCTGGTGTGGGAATGCGTTCAAACTTCCTGACAGCCGCCGGGCAGCGTCACGTACCTTACCTGCTGGATACGGCGCTGGGTTGACGGCTGGTCCAGACGGCGAATCGGCCGCCAGCGAAGCCCGCGATCAAGGTGATCATCCGAAAGACAACTGATGGAAAGTCCAGGAAGGCTTGCGGGTGCGAATGCAAATGAGTGAATCCCGGATGAGAGTCATCGTTCGAGATGGCGACGTTGTCGAGTCTCGCTCCGCTGGCCGCCGATGTTGGCATGAACGTGCGGTACATAGGCACAATCAACAACCCCCCACCGACATGACACCGACACCCCCATTGACCGTGACCTAACCAATCACGCGAACTCCGTGCAACACAAGGGGTCGCCTGCGGCACTGGAAGGCAACTGATTGGCCTATAATGCGGCGATGCCAATCAACCCTTACCAGTCGGCCGGCACATTGCCTGCCAAGCCAAGTACCAAGAAGCCACGCCTTTCACTCTGGAACGGGGCAGCAACCGGGATCATTTCGTTCCTGTTTATTGCCGGACTTTCGTTCGGGCTGCAAATGCTGGAGTCTTCAGGTCTTGGAATTGGTGCTCCGGATTGGTGGATGCACTTCGCCGACTATGTGTTCACGCCTCCGGCTTGGATCCTTGAACACGTCCCGCTGCTACAGTGGCTTTCAAATTCGAGTTGGTGGTCGTACTATTCAGCGACGGCCATCTTTCTTTGTTCAGGTGTCGTCATTTACGGTGCCGCTGGCGCACTGATCCAACTGATAATTCGCCTGATCTCAAGAAGTCGGGATAGCTGAGCTTTGGCGGCAGGAACGGACAACTGATCGAGGTTCCATTCGGGACGAAAGCAATATGATCGTCGCAGCCACACCCGATCCGGCCAAACGCGAGTTCAAATCGCGCGCACTCGGCAGTTTGGCAATGCCTGCTTGAGTCGCTCCAGTTGCTCAGAGTCAATGGAGTCCTTTTCAACAGCCAGTTCGCGCGATTGCCGAAGGCCAATCAGGGGCGTGTAGTCCCGAACGGCGGTGTTGCTGAGGCTCAGCCGCTCCAGTTGCTGCAGGCCCGCTAAAGGAGACAGATCCGTCACGCGAGTGCCGTCCAGCCGCAACGTCTTCAAATTGCTGAGACTCGCCAATGGCTTAACGTCGGATACCGGGGTGTCCCGCAGGATGAGCGTCTCAAGATCAGGCAATCCAGCCAGGGGAGCCAGGTCCTCCACTCGAGTCATTTGCAGGCCTAGAATCTTCAGTTGCTTCAAGCGTGTCACAAAAGCAAGATCCACCAGAGGCGAATGTGACAGATCGAGTTGTTGCAGATTGGTCAGCGAAGTCAGTGGGCCGGCATCAGTGATTTGTGAGCTACAGATGCCCAAAACCTGCAGCCGGGTAAGGCCGGCCAATGGCGTTAGGTCGCGAATCGGTTTTGAGTCGACGTTCAACTGTACGATTTTTCGGCAACTCGAAAGAAACGAAAGATCGTACGCGGAATCATCCGTTGACGCCCGCTCTCTTTCAGATCGCGGAATTACAACCACAGTATGGAGGTCGGAAAGCTCTCCAATGCTGCCGAGTTCCGAAGGTTCTTGCTCGAAACCAATCGACAGGCCCGTTACTCGGGGACCAAAAAACATTGTACCCAAGACTCGACTGTGCCACGGCTGATCGCTTGGCTTCACGTTGATAACATCGAACGGTCCGCCGATCTGAGTTACGGACCCACCCTTTTCCAGTTCCCGAGCGATCTCATGCTGTCGCTGCGACTGTCGATGTTCGCGGGCGCTCCACGCCGCGACGAGGGCGGCTAGCACAAAAAGAGCCAGCAGAGTATTCAGTCGAAAGCGGAACCACCCCTTCATGGCTTGGAAGAAATTGAACATTCTCAAGTCCCTGGAAGGCGCATGCGGCCGCGTCCAGAAATAATTTAACCGATCTTGGACCGCCGCGTGAGAAGGTTTTGCACTATCGATTCCAGCTCGACAGTAGAGCCAATCGCTCCAGAGGGTGACGCTGCGCTATGTGACAGCCAGTGAGAACCGCCGTCCCGCTGCCGTAGCTGTCCAGTCATGAAAACCAGTGGGGCGAGCCCACTGGAGATGGGGTCTTCACGCGGTGGTGGCCCTGTAGCTGTCCAGTCATGAAAACCAGTGGGGCGAGCCCACTGGAGATGGGGTCTTCACGCGGTGGTGGCCCTGTAGCTGTCCAGTCATGAAAACCAGTGGGGCGAGCCCACTGGAGATGGGGTCTTCACGCGGTGGTGGCCCTGTAGCTGTCCAGTCATGAAAACCAGTGGGGCGAGCCCACTGGAGATGGGGTCTTCACGCGGTGGTGGCCCTGTAGCTGTCCAGTCATGAAAACCAGTGGGGCGAGCCCACTGGAGATGGGGTCTTCACGCGGTGGTGGCCCCGTAGCTGTCCAGTCATGAAAACCAGTGGGGCGAGCCCACTGGAGATGGGGTCTTCACGCGGTGGTGGCCCTGTAGCTGTCCAGTCATGAAAACCAGTGGGGCGAGCCCACTGGAGATGGGGTCTTCACGCGGTGGTGGCCCTGTAGCTGTCCAGTCATGAAAACCAGTGGGGCGAGCCCACTGGAGATGGGGTAAGGGACGATTGCGGTGCGGGCGTCTCGCCTGCCTTCCGCGCCTTCCGCCGAGCTTCCGCGCCCTGTAGCTGTCCAGTCATGTAAACCAGTGGGGCGAGCCCACTGGAGATAGCTGCCACCTACCGATTGGCTCTCCAATCTCCCGGCCGCCGGCCAGCTCGTTTGGCCGGCGGCCAAATCTCTGCGTCTCAGCGGTGAAAACTCCTGTGCCCTCTCGTGCCCTCAGCGTTAAAAAAATCCGAAAACAATGATGCGTCCTAGCCCTCTCAGATTCGGCTGGGGGCTGTGGCGGCGGTGCATGGCGGGGTCGGTTGCGCATGACAAGACCGAGTGATTGTGTTAGTTTGGTCTCGATTGCGACGGCGGTTGCCGAGTGACGCGAGATTTCTGGGGGCGGGCTGAGACGATGAACCGTAGCCGACTGACCTTTGTCCTGACCGGTCTGACCGGAGCGCTGGTGATCATTGCGTTGATGATTGGTTCCACGCCTCGGTGGCAGCTCACCGGAGCCAAGTCCATCAGCGATGTGGAATGCAGGCGGATCGGGGCGGCCGTGCGCACATGGTATCGATCGGAGGCTTGGCAAGCTCTCGGTCGAGGCGAGTTCCGCGCGGCCGGCGATTGGGCCCTGCGGTCGATTACCGTGAATCGATTGCAGATCGTGTCGCACGACGGTGAATCGACGGTGGCTGAGATTGGTTGGTTAAGGAATGGACAATTCACGGCCGACCTTACCATCAGCCTGTCACGAACCTCAAATCGTTGGACCGTCGAAAGCGCTGTGTGGTGAGAGGGATTATGTCCAGCGATCGCCACGCGTTACCACTTTCCCAATGGACTCAGATCTCGACGTTTCCCTGGGGCACTTGCATGCTGGTCCTGGCCACGTTGTTGGTCGGGATCGTCCAGCATTTCGATGCGACGGGGCAGACCGCAAACCTGCTCGGGTTTCACTTCAGCGCTCGACCCGGCAGAATCACCGATGACGGGCCGCTGACGGCCATCATGCGATCCGTGACGTACGTTTTTCCTCACGGCGGCTGGTGGCATCTGATCCCGAACGCTGCCGGACTGTTGGTCTACGGTGCAATCGTCGAGCAGCGTGTGGGCGCCTGGCGGTTGCTGGAGCTCTATCTGGCATCGGGAGCCATCGGCATTCTCTGTCGTGCGTTTGTGCTTCCCCTGCCCACTGAGCCGGTGGCCGGTGCTTCCCTGGCGATCTGCGGTCTGCTGGGTGCTCAGCTGGCCCTCACGGGTGCTCAGCGGCCTGAATCCAATACCACTCGCAATGCCCGCTTTCTGACGGGACTAGCCGTCGTCACTGCGATCTTTCTCTGGACCGCTTGCCGAGCCGCGCCTTTGGCGGCTGACCGAGAGACGTCCGTGCTGTATCACCTCCTGCCGTTGGCCGCGATGTGGCTGATCGTCGCTGGCTTAGCCCGCTGCTGATCGCCGCCTACTGCCTGCTGACCATCGCCTGGGGCTACGTCGGCTTCCGTCAAGCGGCCATCGATTGCTGGTACTGGAAGCCCAACCAGCAAACGCACTCACTTCATCACGGATCAGAGTCCTAATTCGACAGCCAGTACCTGCTGAATGAAGGCTTCACGAGACGCCAGGCCAGCTGCATCAGGATGCCGACAAAGCCGTAGAAGGTCGCGCCAACTGCCAGGAACAACGCCACGCCCGCTGACGGGCTACCCAACACGGGCGTCCATGCATTGAGAAACCCGGCGAGAGGTACAATCGGAGCACGCGTCCATTGGGGGACGGAAATGTTGTACTTGTTCCCTGCGAGGATCAGTCCGACATGCACGATAACATACACCACCCACAGCCCGGCACCGACGGCAGCTCCTACCATCAGCGATGAATAGCGCCGCTTGGCTGACGGCAAAACCAGTTCAGAGTCGAGCGGACGGTAGGGATTCACATTCATTGCCGTGCAGCACTTCACACCGAGGGACGGTCCATGTTCGGTCGATAGGATATCGTAACCCGTTCCGGACTGCAGCAGGAAGAGATGGGGTGAGTGATGATTGTGGTGCGGGCGTCCCGCCTGCCTCTTATTGTGGTGCGGGCGTCCCGCCTGCCTCTTATTGTGGTGCGGGCGTCCCGCCTGCCTCTTATTGTGGTGCGGGCGTCCCGCCTGCCTTCCGCGTCTTCCGCCGAACTTCCGCGCCCTGTAGCTATCCAGTCATGAAAACCATTGGGGCAAGCCCACTGGAGATGGGATTTGCGCGGGGCGAAGCGTTCTAGCTCGCTCAGAGCTTGGCTCCGGCCAGGCGAGCTGGCCGGGGGCCGAAGCAACTCGGCAGGGCCAAACCTCTGCGTCTCAGCGGTGAAAACTCCTGTGCCCTCTCGCGCCCTCAGCGTTAATAAATTCTGATAAGAAGGTGGTGTGCCCTAACCGGCTGGCCGGAGCCACTGCGTTGCGAATTCAGCCGCGCATGACAGCGCGGCTGGTTTCTGTTACCCTGGACGCGACACGGTAGTTGGCCATGGAGGAACTCAAGAGTGAACGCAGTGCGAGGCGGGCTGGTGCTGGGGCTGAGTGTCTGGATGGTGGCGGTGAGCAGTCTGCCGAGTCGCGCTGACACGCTGGAGCGGATTCGGGAGCGTGGCAAGCTGATCTTCGGCGCCGACGCCGAAGGGGGCGGGCCGTTCATCTATCCGCGGGCCGACGACCCGAAATCGTATCAGGGCTTTGAATACCGGCTGGCCGAACTCCTGGCCGGTAAGCTGGGCGTGCGTGCTGAGTTCGCTCAGGGGCAGTGGGACAAGCTGCCGGCATTGGTCGAGCGGGGCGATATCGACATTGTGCTCAATGGCTACGAATGGACTCCCAGCCTCGCCGATCGGATGGGGACGACGATTCCATACTACGTCTACCAGCTGCAGCTGCTGGTCCGCCAAGACGACAAGCGGTTCCAGACACCGGCCGATCTCAAGTCGCAGGGCGCCGACAAGCCGAAGATCGCAGTGCTCGGCGCTTCCGCCGCCGAGAACTATCTGCGCCGCGAATTTGGCGACGCCATCGAGCTGGCCATCTACGACGGCAGTACGGATGCGATGCGAGCGGTTGAGCTGGGGCTGGACGGCGTCGATGCCACGCTGCAGGATCTGCCGGTGTTTGCCTTTTATGAAGATCGTTTCGCCGGCCTGCGACGGCTGGGCGAACCGGTGGAACCTGGCTACTACGTGATCCTGACGCGTTCGGACGACCAGACACTGGTGAAGGCCCTGAACCAAGCGATCGTTGACATCTATGCCGACGGGAGTTTCCCCAAGGTGCTGGCCGAGTATGGGCTCTGGAACCCGCTGCAGCGTCAGCGAGGGCTGTTGACCAGCGCGCAGGGCGATTTTCTCCCCGATCCGCCGAACGTATCCAAGATACCACCGCCCGTGCCAAGCAGCTGGTGGGACGACGTGCGGAGCCGGACGCCGTTCCTGCTGCAGGCCGCGTTGATCACCGTGGTGCTGGCCGTCTGTGCGATGCCGCTGGCTGTAGCGGCCGGAATCATGATTGCGATCGGACGGCTGTATGGTCCGCAGTGGCTGAAGCGACCGCTGGGGTGGTACGTCGAGGTGATCCGGGGGACGCCCCTGGTACTGCAGCTGTACGTGATCTTTTTTCTGTTGCCGGAGATCGGACTGTCGCTCCCCAAGCTAGTCGCCGGCGTGCTGGGGCTGGCACTTAACTACTCAGCCTACGAAGCCGAAATCTATCGAGCGGGATTTCAGGCGATCCCGCGCGGTCAGCTCGAGGCGGCCTTGTCGCTGGGGATGTCCCGCGCCATGGCGATTCGCCGGATTCTCGTTCCGCAGGCGTTCCGGCTGGTGATTCCGCCGGTGATGAACGATTTCATCGCCATGTTCAAGGACACGGCCGTCTGTTCGGTGATTACGATTGTGGAATTGAGCAAGGAGTACTACATCCACGCTCAAGGGACGGGCCGAGTGGTGGCGTTGGGAGTGGTAACGGCCTTGCTGTACCTGGCGATGAGTTATCCGTTGTCGGTGGTGGTCGCCCGCATGGAGCGTCGGCTGGCCGAAGGAGCTCGCCATGCTTGACCTGATCGACATCCACAAACGGTATGGCGGAGTGACGGTGCTGCAGGGCGTATCGATGACAGTGCGTCGCGGCGAAGTCTGCGTGCTGCTCGGGCCCTCGGGCGGAGGGAAAAGTACGCTGCTGCGGACGATCAACGGGCTGGAGACCTTTGACCAGGGCCGGATCCGCTTCGACGATCTGGAGCTTCTGCCGGCGGGAACGTCGAAGCAGGACGAGACCTTGGCGCGACTGCGGCGGCGAGTGGGGATGGTGTTTCAGCAGTTCAATCTCTTCCCACATTTGACGGTGCTGGAAAACGTCACCATCGGGCCGCGTTGCGTGTTGGGCCTGGGACGCGACCAAGCCGAAGAGCGAGCCAAGGCATTGTTGCAGCGAGTGGGGATGGAGGCCAAGCTGCAGGCTCGGCCGGGGACACTGTCGGGAGGCCAGCAGCAGCGGGTGGCGATCGCGCGGACGTTGGCCATGCAGCCGGAAGCGATCTTGTTTGACGAACCGACGAGCGCTCTCGACCCGCGAATGACGGCCGAAGTGGTCAGTGTGATGGCCGATCTGGCCCGCGACGGCCAGACCATGATCGTCGTCACACACGGGCTCGGTTTTGCCCGCAACGTGGCTCATACCGTACATGTGATGCACGAAGGTCGAATCGCCGAATCGGGATCGCCGGAACGTTTGTTCGAATCACCTCAGCTGGAGGTGACGAAGGCCTTTCTGGCAGAAGCGGAGGCAGGGTAGGGGACTCAAGCAGCAGGCCGGAGAACAATCATGATGAACTGGAAACTGTCGGCGATCTTGGGCGTCATGTGCTGGGGACTTTGTATCGCCTCGAGTGCGCCATTGGCAGCTCAAGAGCTAGTCGCAGCCCAAGGGGAAGCAACGGCTCACGAAGAAGGAGCCGCAACGGATGAAGGGCCTGAGGCGAGGGGAATTGAGGCGAAGGTGTCGACCAAGACGCTGCTGCAGCGGCTGGCCGAAGCTGAATCGGTCGGCGTGCACGTCAATGAGCGGCTGGGGGGGTATGTGCTGCAACTGTCGACCCGCCAACAGGCTCGTCAGTCGATTGCCGAACAGGCAACGGCTCAGACCGAACATGACGCGGCTCAACGTGAGCTGGATCAGGTCGGCGAAGATTATCAGGAGGCTCTGCGATCTGGTCGTTCCGCCGAAGATGTCGTGCGGCTGGAGCGGGCTCGTGGGGAAGCTCAGCGCAAAATGGAATCATTGGCCAGAGCCAGACGATTCCGATACTACGATCTGATCGAAGTGGGTGCTGACCACGTGGTGCTCAAATCGATTGAGGACCAGCCGGTTGGCCTGATCCTACCAGCGGCTCGCATTGTGTCCGTTGAGCTGGTGAATCTGCCCGCACAGCAGTAGCTCTTGAAAAGGCCATGAAAGTAGCGTGTCTCCTGATTGCCGTGGAGCTGGTCCAACGTGGCGTGATCGTTCCGATTCTCGAGCGGGCAGAGCCTCGGGCGCCCCTCTCCAGACGACAGTCGGCCCCGTTCCAAGCCATTCAAAGACTTTAGGGCCGAAGGCGGATACAACTTTCGGGCCAGGTGGCCGTTCGGGGGGTAGCCGGCTTTTTCGGCCGTCCGGTCGATTTTCTCAGGGCGAAATTTGACGCCCGGTCAAAGTGACCTATGTTTCCGATAGAGGCTCATGTTCGCGCGGTCCGACCGGTGCGAAGCGTTCAAAAGCGCGATCGCTCTGAAAACCGTCGCTACGAGGACACAAGCCATTTTCCCGCTTGACTTGCTAACTCAGATTCGCACCCCGTTGCGGAGACCGCCATCATGATGACAAAAAGAAATCGCCGCTTACCGCGGCGCCGTGGGACAATATTGATCCTCACGGCTCTGTTGCTGGTGATCCTGTTGGGATTCGCCGCATTTTCGATCGACACTGGGTACATGCTGATGGCGCGCACTCAGCTACAGACTGCAGCCGATTCGGCCGCGCTGGCCTCGGCCGCCACGATGGGCAACGACCCGGCCATTTCGACAGCGGCTGCCAAGCGGTTTGCCGAAATGAACAAGATCGGCGCTCGCAACGTGCAGCTGACCAGTACCGACGTCGAATACGGCAACTGGAATGCGGGGACTCAGGCCTTTACGCCGACCGGTCAGGGCCTGGGGAACGCCGTCCGCATCGTCGCACGCGCCGATGCGGCTCACGGTGGACCCGTGCCGTTGTTCTTCGGCAAGGTTTTCGGCCGGAAGTTTGTGAACCTGGAAGCATCTGCGGTGGCGGTAACGAACCCGCGTGACATTTGCTTCGTGGTTGACCTTTCGGGGTCGATGAACGACGACACGGACCCGTCGAACGCATCGACCATCAACGCGTCGTATCCCGGCGTCGGCACTCAGTTGCTCCAGAACGTCTACAATGACTTCGGCTGGGGTACCTATCCCGGGACATCGGAAGCGATTGGCAAGCCGTTGGGAGTGACGTCTCTGTCGGCGCTGACCAACACCAGCAGCAGCCCGCTGTTGAACACCCGGCAGCCTCGGACGCTGACTGCGGGCGGCAAGAACTATTCCTACACCGTACCGACTCAGTATCAGATCAAATCGACCGATTCGTCGACGGTGCGGAACCAGAAGGCCTATTCGTGGGTCATGGACGTTCAGCTTCGTGGCGTAGCCGGTTTCCCGCCACTGCCAGGCGTGATGCCGAACGTCAAGCCGACGCCCAACAGCACGAACTCGGACAACTACAACTACTGGCAGTCCTACCTGTCCGCCAACAGTTCGGCCATCGGGTACAAGTCGTACTTGCAGGTGATTGAACAGGCGGGCCGAGATACCAAGCCCTTCAGTTCCTCGACCTTGTATTCGCCCCTCTCCACACTAAGCTCCGATTGCCCCTACCACGCCGAATCTACCGACGCCGGTACGTTCATGTTCCCGCCACGGGAAATGCCGACCCACGGTGCTCGGCGGTCGCTGATTTCGGCCTTGAACGTCATCAAAGAACGCAATGAAGTCGTTTCCGATCCCGCTCAACGCGATTGGGTCTCGATCGTGACCTACGAACTGAAGACCCACACCGTCGTGGCTCATTCGCTCAGCGGCAATTACGACTCGGCCATGAACGCCTGTGCCGTGTTCCAGGCCTGCAGCGACAACGCAGCCTGCACGGCAACGGAAACCGGCCTGTCGACAGCCCTCAGCCACCTCAACTCCAAAGGACGAGCCACGGCCACCAAAGTCGTGGTGCTGATCACGGACGGTAAACCGAACCTGTATTCGTCGTCGTCCAGCACGATCAGCAGCTACATCAGCGCCCATCCGAATTCGAATTTCTACGGTGGGTCGAGCAACTACCCGCAGGACGCCGCGATGATGCAGGCGTCGATTATCCAAGGCAAGAACTGGATGTTCTTTCCGGTCGCTATCGGCCTGCAGAGCGATACCGACTTCATGAATCGCGTCTACACGGTCGGTAAAGGCAAGACAGGGCAGACCTACACTTCTCCCTATGCTGCCACCAGCGACCCGACTCAGTATGAAACGGAAATGAAAGCGATTTTCGAGGACATCATCTCCAAGAACAAGTACAAGATCGTGCAATGATCGTTGATAGTTGTTCGCTAGAACTGTTCAGTGCTCAAGTACGATAAATGGGACCGCCATGAGACTACCCACTCGACACTTTGGCCCTCGAATGAAGAAACCACGCAAAGGGACGGCTGTGGTTGAGTTCGCCATCGTTGCGCCACTGTTCATCATGCTGGTCTTTGGAATTATGGAATTCGGCCGGATGGTGATGGTGCAGCAAGTCCTGGCGAACGCGGTGCGCGAAGGCGCCCGCGTCGCAGTACTCGACGGTGCCACCGCTACCTCCATCACCACCTCCGTCAACCGCAGCCTGAATATGGCCTCGGTTCCGAATGCCATCGTCACTGTCTCGCCGAGTAATCCCAGTACCGCGGCGCTCGGCGACCCAATCACTGTCACTGCTCGACTCACCTATGGTCAGGTCAGCTGGCTTCCCGCGCCGATGTACGTCAGCAGGGAACACTCGCTTCAGGCCAGTTGCGTGATGCGACGCGAAGCAGCTCAGTAATTCGGGTCTCGAGCGGCCGTCGGTTGCTCCGACTCCTACCGCAGTACGCTCATCTCCCGAGCGACTGCGGCGACCCGGCGAGGCCAGCGGCCGCGCGAGAATGATTCCGGAAGCAGGGGCAAGAAAATGGGGCCGAAGATGCGGCAGGAACAGTGACCGGCTGCCTTGCTGAAGTGGGGCCAAAGCTCCACAGCCAATCACCCATCTCCCTCATCCCCATTTTCTTGACTCCCCGTTCCGAAACAATCAGTCGCGTCCGGCCGCACCCACCAAGAGACCGCCGGACTCGCCGTTGTCTTGGACCCGTCTAGTCGATACGTTGACCACGCGCCCGCCGCCGACCGAAGAGACATCCGGCCACACCGATCAGCACGAGGTTCCCCGTCGCCAACAAAACCCCACCGGCTGGCTCCGGAACCAGAGCGATGTTGTCGATCCCCAGCTGAGCGCGAATCGCCGTGCCGCCGGACGACGGCGTCAGCGTGTCGTGGCGCAGCATCAGGCGCAAAGCCCCCTTTGCCGTCTGATCGTAACTGGCGTTCCCCGCCACACGTGTCATCACGCTGCTGCCCAGCGGAAAGTAAAATCGATGCCACTGTCCGTCGTTGGGAATCGACAGGGCAGCCGTCGACGTCCAGCGGCTCTCGTTGACCCGCGGGCCGAATACCACCAACCGCATCGTCAGCGGCTGCGACGAGGTCGGATTCATCAGATCCACCGATAGACCCTTGGCCCCGGCTCCCTGCAAGTCGCCCACCCAGGCCGCACTCGTCTGGTAAACAGCCAGATGCGATCCCCGACCACCTCCCCCCAGCGAGGTGGCCAACAAGTACTCGTCGCCAGCCCCCTGCGGACCGCCCGAAGCCATGACCTTGGGGGCGGCCGAACCCGAGGCTCCCGACCAGCCCTCCGCTTTCCCCGAATCAAAGCCCTGCGGCACGTAGATCGTCGCCGCATCAGCGACCGCCGAACCGATCATCATCACGCAGGTCCCTGCCAGAACCCGCCATCCGTTGTCCATGATTTGCATGGCAATCCTGCCTGATCTACACGCCCCCGTCGAACGTCACACGGCACCGCGCCCCACTGCGGATGCCCCCCAGGCCATCTAGGAGGCGGATATCTCGGACGCGACCGTCTCCACAACCCGACGGACAATTCGCTGTCGCCGTCGCAGTCGTATCGCGGCGGCCACGCCCACACCGATCAGCACCCAGGCCGACGGTTCGGGAACGGCCACGATGCGATAGATCGATCCGGTCGGCTTGCCGTCCGGCCCCAACTGACTCGGCCCCAGCGTCCGCTTCGTCGCCACATAGACCTCACCTAGCTCGTCCTGCCCGAACGCCAGGACGTACTCGTTCAGCGGATTGCCTCCCAGCACATCAAGGACCGAGAGCTGAAAGTCGCCCGGTGATTTTTCTTCCAAGCCGAGCAACGTACCCGCCGGAGCCGAAAAGTTGTTGCTCCAGTCGCCAAACAGATACTTCCCCTGCAGCGCTGGCGAACTTGATCCGCGATAGACAGCACCGCCGGTGATCGACAGCCCGATCTCCGGCAGCCCCAGCTTGGCCCCCGGATGAGCGTACTGAGCAATCGGGTCGGTCAGCGTTGCCGGTGGATTGGGATTCGCCGTGCCGTCGTAGGGGAATGTCCCTTCCTTGATCCGCCAGCCATAGTTGGCACCCTTCTCCAGCAGATTGATTTCCTCCACAGCCCCTTGGCCAACATCGGCAATAAACATCCGACCCGTCCCGCCCGGCCCGTCGTCAAACGCAACTCGCCACGGGTTCCGCAAGCCATAAGCGTAGATCTCACCGCGCGCTCCGGCCTGGCCGATAAACGGATTGTCGGCTGGAATTCCGTACTGGCCGTTGGCGCTGTTCGTCCCCAAAGGGTCAATCCTCAGGATCTTGCCCATCAACTTGGACAGGTCCTGCGAATTCCCCAGCCCGCCCGCGGGGTCGCCAGCTCCACCACCCGTGTGGCCCGGCTCGTTGTCGCCGCTGCCGCCACCATCGCCCGTGGAGATATAGAGCAGTTTGTCGGGACCGAACCCGACATAGCCTCCGTTGTGATTGAACTGCGGCTTGTCAAACGACAGCACCACCCGTCCCGAAGCCGGATTGGCTACGTTCGCACCCAGCGAATCGACTGAGTATTCCGCCACAATGCTCTGCGCATTGACCGGATTCACCGGATCGTTGGGATTGCCGTTGGGCTGCGGCGCCGAATAGAAGACGTAGAACTTGTCGGATCCGGCCTGCCCGGTCTGGCCGAAGTTGGGATGAAAGGCCAGCCCCAACAGGCCCCGTTCGTCAAAACCTGCCCGCTCGGGGACCAGCTTCGCGGACAGATCGAGAAACGGCTGCGGCAACAGCACCCCGTTCTCAATCACTCGGATCGTTCCCCGCTGGTCGGCCACAAACATCCGGCCCGAACCGTCCCCCGCATTGGCGATCGCCACCGGTGCCACCAGCGAATTTTGGGTGACCGGTTCCAGTTTGATCTGCGGAAAACCCGCCTCTGCTGCAGCCGCCAGTGAGAATGCCCACAAGAGTACCCACGCTCGCCAGCTGCCGAATCGAAAACTCATGCCTCTGCTCCCCCGGCGTGAAATTCTGGATCGATCGGCTACCGCGAACACTATGTCTCCGAGCCGGAGTTCTATTGCAGATGGGTTGGCTTAATGGAAAAAACTCAGCCGCCCCCGAACTACCGAACGTGCAGATAATCCAGAATCTGCGCGCTGTCGAACGGGCTCACCTCATACATCACCAGATCGCCCAGCTCGCGGCGGTGGACAAAGAGGTCCTGATTCGGGTCTGGCTGAGCAATCTCGGGCCGGTCGACGGCTCGCCGATCGACATACACCACCACCGGCCGGTCGTGAACCTGGCAAAGAATGGCCGTCGTGTCGCGAGTGAATCCGCCCGAGTACGAGAGTCCGATCATGCGCCGATCGGGGGGCATCGCCGCCAGCTCCAGTGGAACCTGCTGCCGACGAGCAAACGTCGCCGCAAACCGCTCCGCATCCTCGCAGAAATAATAGGGCTGAAAACCCTCCCGCACCGATTCGGTGTACAGCGTCGTCAGCGGACGCGATTCAAAGTACGGCTGAATCGATCCATTCAGCCCCACCCAGCCTCGGATGCCCCAGAAAGTCCCCATCAGCAACAGGCAGGCTGCCGCCACGCTGAGCCACCGCTGCCAGTCGTGCCACCCACGGGCTCCTGAGGATGTCGCCGGTGCAATCTCCGCGGCATCGATCAACCAGCGTTCCACGTCCGCCGCGGCGACCGGCGGGGGCCCGAATTGAGCCCGCAGCTTTGCATCCAATTGACGCTGTCGAGCCACCATGGCTGAGAGGCTAGGGTCGTCCGCCAGCCGTCGCTCGAATTCGGCCCGCTCCTGAGCCGATAACTGGTCGTCCAGGTACAGCTCCAGCCGCTCGTCGAAGGATCGCTCCCCGGCGTCGCTCATCGGCTACCTCCCGCCCGATCGCCTCGACGATTCGAATCACCCCAATCGCCCTGATAGGAGTCCCGCAGTCGCTGCTTGGCTCGATGCACGTGGCTCATCGCCGTCCCCGCCGGAATCTCCAATAACTCGGCGATTTCCGCATACGAGCGTTCATCGACGACTCGCAATAACAGGCAGGCCCGGACCTCAGGGGCCAGCTGGTTGATCGCTCGCAGCATGTTGTCGTCCACCAGCTCAGACATGCCCCTCCAGCTCGTCGGGGGACCATCTGCCCCGGGAACCTTCTGCACCCAGCCCAACGGGTCGACCCACTCAGTTCGCTGGTCTCCGGCAGCCTGTTGTTCCAGGAAGTTTGGGTCGGTCGCCGTGACTCGCCTGCCCCCCGTTTTTCGCCGGTGGTTGGCGGCGCAAAATCGGACGATTCGTGCCAGCCAGGCCGTGAAATTCGACCCTCGCTCAAAACTGTCCAGCTTCCGATAAGCGATTACGGCTGCGTCCTGTACCAGGTCTTCCGCGTCGGCGCGGTTCCCTACCAGGCTCGTCGCGATGAACCACAGACGAGGGTAGGCGACGGCAAACTGCCGCGCAAATTCGTGCTGATCCATCCGCGGACCGCAAATCGAGGATTCGGAATTAGGCTGGGACTCAGGTACCATATACAATGTGCTGAGCTTATCCGTTTATTGCGGGAAATTCGATTCCCCGAAACTCGACCCCGGACCGTTCTCAGGACCTGACATGCCGTCCCGATCTCCAGCTCCGACACGACCCGCCTTCACGCTGGTCGAACTGCTGGTCGTGATCGCCATCATCGGCCTGCTGGTCATGCTGCTGTTGCCCGCAGTCCAGTCGGCTCGCGAATCAGCTCGCAGCGTGCAATGCCTCAGCCAGCTACGACAGTCGGGACAAGCCATCCTGGCCTTCGAGTCGGCTCAGGGGAACCTCCCCCCCGGCCGCACCGGCTGCGATGACACCGGTGACCGCATGGTCCACGATATCTGCCCGCCCGGGCTCCCCCCGACCCGCAAGACGGCTGCCAGCGGCTTCGTCGAACTGCTCCCCTATCTCGAACACCAAGCACTCTACCAGGCACTCGACATCGAACATGGCGGCTTGTGGAACCGCAACGTCGACGACCTCTACTGGTATCAGAAACCTGAAAAGGCCAACGGCATCAAACAGCGGATTGACATTCTGGTCTGCCCCAGCGACCCATCCCAAGAAATCAGCGATGTCTATGCGCCCGTCGAAGCGGCCACCGCCAGCTACGCACTCGTGCAAGGCTCGCTGGGAGCCGATACTCCGGTCCATCTGGCCAAATTCAAGAACGATGGACTCTTTGTCTACGTCGTCCGCCGCAAGGTGTCCGAAGTCACCGACGGACTCTCCAAGACCCTGATGGTCGGCGAAGTCGTCCTGGCCGATACCTGGGAATCGTCCAACACCTGGTCGTACGCCCTGTTCAACGCCGATGCCCTCCGCTCCACCCGCAACCCGCTGAACACTCGCCCCGGCAGCGGCATCGTCCGCCAACGCCAGAACGGAGCCTTCGGCAGCTACCACGCCGGCGGAGCCAATTTCTGCTACGCCGACGGACACGCCAACTTCGTCCACGACACCATCGACCTGAAGGTCTACCAGGGTCAGTCGACTATTCGAGGTGGTGAAGTGGAGAGCGAGAGGGAGTAGAGAGTAGAGTGGCACAGAGGCACAGAGGCACAGAGGCAGGCGGGACGCCCGCACCACAAGGGGAGGCGGACGGAGTCGTCAGGCGATGAGGTCGTGGATGACGTGGCCGAAGTCGATTTCGAGCCGTTTGCGGCCGGGGATTTCGAGGCGCCGGGAATCGAGGCCCAGTTGGTGCAGGATCGTCGCGTGGACGTCAGTCACGTAATGCCGGTCCTCGACCGCATGGAACCCAATCTCGTCCGTCGCTCCATGCACCACTCCACCGCGCAAGCCACCTCCGGCCATCCAGACCGAGAATCCAAAGATGTGATGGTCGCGGCCATCCGAGCCTTGCGATCCTGGCGTCCGACCGAACTCCGTGGCGAAGACCACCAGCGTCTCGTCGAGCAGCCCGCGCCGATGTAGATCTTCCAGCAGCCCGCCAATCGGTTGATCGACGGACAGAGCCTGTTGACCGTGATTGGATCGCAGTCCACCATGAGCGTCCCACGCACCCGCTCCACCGCCTCCGTGCTGGATCTGAATGAATCGCACACCCCGTTCGACTAATCGCCGAGCGGCCAGCAGCTGACCGGCAAAGTCCCGGCAATGAGGCTGATCGAGCCCATACAATCGCTGCGTCTCTTCGGTCTCGTCCGCGAAATTCACTGCATCCGGGACCGATCGCTGCATGCGGTAAGCCAGTTCGTACGACGCAATGCGGGCCGCCAGTGCGGCGTCCCATGGCTCCTGCTCGGCCCTCCGCTGATTCAATTCCTGCAGCAGCTCCGCGCCAATCGATTCCCCAGCCGCCGACACGGGCCGTTCCGGGCGACCGAAGTCCAGCGGATTCGAGGGATCGATTCGCAGCGGGACCGCATCGTGAGCAGGTCCCAGATAATGGCCGTCTTTCTTGTTCCAGTATTCCCGCGTCCCCATCGAGATGAACTGCGGCAGGTCGTCGTTAAGGGACCCCAGCCCATAATGCACCCAGGCTCCCAGCGTGGGAAAATCACCGTCGTTCTGATGGCGTCCGGAATGAAACTGAGTCTGAGCGCCGTGATTGCTGTCCGTCGTCCACATCGACCGGATGATCGCCAGCCGATCGACTCGCCGCGCAATATGAGGAAACCAATCGCTGATCTCAATGCCGCTCTCCCCATGCGCGCGGAAACCTACCTGCAGAGGATAAAGCGTGTTGCGCTGATTGCCGTTGCCGTCGGGTACGACAAGCCGTTCGATGGCCAAACGGGCCGGATTCTGCACGTCGGCAAACGGTGTCTCAGCAATCGTCTTGCCAGCGTATTTGGTCAACATGGGCTTCGGATCAAAGCTCTCCATGTGACTCACCCCGCCGTTCATGAACAGCCAGATCACGCTCTTCGCCCGCGGAGCGATATGAGGTCGGCCGTCGGGCGGCAACCACGCCGGACCGTTCGCCCAGCCGTCACGATGGAGCATAGCGGTGAGTGCCACCCCTGCGAGGCCCCGCTGCAGATCCCCCAGAAATCGACGACGCGTCTGGGCTGCTCGTTCTTCAAGATTCGATCGCCTGGCCATGTCGTCGCTCCACCCTCAACGCAACGTCACAAAATCGTTGTGGTTCAACAGCACTCGCACGAGATGAGCTCGAGCCTGTCCGGCTTCCGCGGGGTTCTCCCGCCAAGCCTGCAGAGCACGCCGGCAAGCGGCCAGTTCCCGGTCGTCGGCGGTCACGCCCAGGACATGCAGGAATGCCAGGCGAGCAAACTCGTCGTCATCCAGCGACGCTGTTTTCTCGATCAGCACAGAAATCTGCTCAGCCGCTTCCGCCACCAGCCGACTGTTGCTCAGCGCCAACGCCTGCTGTGGCACAATGCTCTGATCGCGTCGGTAACATTCCTTCACCGTCGCCTCGTCAAACGTCGTCAGGAACAAGTTGCGGTCGTTGTTGGAATGAAAAAAGTACATACTGCGACGCTGCGACTGATCCTGTTCCGCAGGCAGAACCGGAGGACCAGAGAGCCGGCAGTCGAGCGAACCGGCCAACGTGAGGATCGAATCCCTCACCACCTGCGACTCCAATCGCAACGGCTGACGACGCCACCACCACCGATTCTCAGCGTCCATCGCGACATTGGCCTCCTGGCCACTAGCCGAAGAGCTCAGCCGATAAGTCGCCGACGTTACGATCAACCGGTGCACATGCTTGAAACTCCAGCCACTCGATACCAGTTCGGCCGCCAACCAATCGACCAGCTCGGGATGAGTTGGAGGGCTGCCGTTGAGTCCGAAGTCGAACACGGTACCGACCAGAGGCGTGCCGAAATGACGATTCCAGAGGTGGTTCACGGCGACACGAGCGGTCAGCGGATGAGCGGGATCGGTGATCCAGCGAGCCAATGCCGTGCGACGGCCCGTGCTGTACGGATGAAACTCCACCGTAGGGTCGTCCGCTAACGACGAAGCGAATCGCGTCGGTGTCCAGCGGGCTCCCGTCAGCGGAGTGAACTGGGCGTCCGCCGATACCGCCTCGGCCGCTGTCGCCAGGGCCTTGTTGAGTCCCTCTCGAGCGGTCTTGAGTTCACCTTCGATGCCAGCTCGCTGATTGTCGGCAGCACCTGACAACCGATGCTCAAGCTCCGCCACCGCCAGCTCTGCGCGAACAGCTGCCAGTCGACGCTCGGCTTGCACTGCTCGAGCGGTGAACCAGCCCGCCACGTGGTCGAATGCCGGCCAGGGACGTCCCCATGCCGACTGAGAATCATCACGCGTCCAGCGTGCCTGAGTCGCCCAGGCTCGCCACCGAACACTCATCAGCTCCGCTTCGGCCACCTCCAGCCGTCGACTCGCTAATTGCACATCGACGGAAGTCGCGGGCGAGTTGCCTGTTGCGGTGGCAACTTCCGTCGACTTCGCCTGCGCATTGGCGGCCGCTGACACGGATCGTTCAGCCATGGCAATCTGATCGCGAAGGACCCAATCGCGACGAGCCGGCTGCCAGGCTTCGATCGGCAGAGCAACCCGCTCGGCCGGCGGCAAGTGTCCTCCGAGCAGCTGGGGGACCTGTGGCGCGAGCACCGTTGTCTTGTCGGGCTGTGATTCCAGCCCCCGCACAAAAACGTAGGTCGGCAGATCGGGCAGCCCGTCGAAGACGCGGGGAATTCCGTTCCGAGCCAGGTCGGGTTCTCCCGGTACCGAGTCAATCCGGACGTGATACGGTTCGAAGAAGGCCCGGAAGTGATAAAAATCCGCCTGCTGGAAGGGATCGAACTTGTGATCGTGACATTTGGCGCAGTTCATCGTCAGCCCCAGGAATCCCTTGCTGACATGCTCCACCGTCTCGTCCATCCATTGATTGCGATTGAACAGAAAATAATTTCGCGCCAGAAAACCGGTGGCTCGCAGTTTCTGCAGGTCGTTCGGATAGAGCTCGTCGGCGGCCAGCATCTGCCGCACCATTTCGTCGTAAGGGAGATCTTCGTTCAGCGAATCGATGATCCAGTCCCGCCAGTGCCAGATGTGCGGATGGCTGTTGCGCAGCTGATCGCCGAGCCCCCACCAGTCGCTGTAGCGCCAGATGTCCATCCAGTGCCGAGCCCACCGCTGGCCGTAACGCGGGTCGTCGAGCAATCGATCGACCAGACGTTCGTACCAGTCGGGTGACGCGTCGAGCTGCGCCGCTTCCAGTTCGGCGGGCAACGGTGGCAGTCCGATCAGGTCGAGATAGAGACGCCGAATCAATAGGGCTCGCTGCGCTTCCTCCTGAGGAGTCAGCCCGTGAGCCTCGTGTTGAGCGGCGATGAAAGCGTCGACGGGATTGCGGCACCAGCCAGACCTAACGACCTGGGGAACGGTGGGCCGTGAGATCGGCTGGAACGCCCAGTGCTGCTGAGGGTCGAGCTGGGGACGTTCGTCTGCGGGGCCTGGCGCACCGGCTTCCAGCCAACTGCGCAGCGCAGCCAGCTGCTTGTCGTTCAACGGCGGACCTTCCTGTGGCATGCGAGTCGCCGGATCCTCCGAGGTGACTCGTTGCCAGAGCAGGCTTGGTGAGCCCCCTTGCGATTCGGTCGCCGGACCGTTGTCCCCTCCCGCGCGTGCCCAGGCGGCCGTATCGAGCCGCAAGCCGCCTTGCTGCTGCAGGACGCCGTGGCAGGCATAGCAGCGTTCTTTCAAAACCGGTTTGACCTGACTTCCATAGTCAACCGGTTCACTCTCGGCAGACTCAACCGAATGACAGCTCAGCAGCGCGATCGCCCACACAATCGCCCAGAAAGTGGCCGCCAGGAAACTCGCCGCGCTGTGAAGAACTTGCGGTTGCGGCAAGGGATTCCCCTGCGCGGCGACAGAAGGCCTGTCGCCGCCAAGTGGAGGACGTTGCTGACGTGGGATGTTGAGCTCCACGGCGTGCGGGCTCCGTGAGCATTCCGAACGACCGGCCTGCTAAGCTCGGCCGTCCGGCAAGGACTGGTGAGGATGGAAACGGGCGGGTAAATCTCAGGCGGGAGTTCGTCAACCTTCGTCAACCGGGCGGGATTCCGCATCAGCTCGCCACACGCGGTATCGTACTTCGGTCCCCGTGGGAACGTAGACCACCACCGGCAGCTTGCTGTTGTAACGAATCAAAAACGGATCGCCTCCCAGCGTCACAAACCGTTCGACCTTCGGGGCATCCGGATCGACGCCGATCAAGGTTCCCGCCAGCGGTCCAACTTTTCGAACCACATACTTCGGAAATCCCCAGCCTTCGATGTTCTCTTCTTCGATCCGGCCACCCAGGAAGTACCGATTCTGCTTGTCGAGCTTGTGAATCTGCCCGACCAGCAGTTCCACCCGGAAGTCGGCTTCGTCGGCCTGCTCGGGCAATTTCAGCACGAACCGTTTCATTCCCTCTTCGGCCGGCGGGAAGGCCTTCATGTTGGGATCCTCAGCCGTCGCTCCCCGGGCCACGAACAAAATCAGTCCCGCCGCAATCAGGATTGTCAGTTTCCAGTTGGACATCGAAGTTCCTTCGCCAAGCTGATTCGCCGGAGTGACACCGATCCGGCCCGCCGACCGGCCCGCAGCCAGCTCGACGGCCCTATCCTACCCTGAATCGGCTCCAACTGGCAACTTGTGGCCCGCGCGATCCCTGCAAATCGGGTTCGAGCGGCATCCGGCGAGGATTCAATTCACTGGACGTACCAGGCGGTTCCTGAATTCGTGCGGAGCGTCCTCGGGCGAATAACCGTTCTCATGCTCGCCCGACTGGTTTTCATGACTGGGTGAGCTATGAGCTGGCGACGATCTGCTGCAGACGACGCTGCGAAAACAGATAGGCGGCTCCGAACAGCGTGCCGTAGACCAGAGCGTAGGCGACCATATAACCGCAGGTAGGTATCGGCCACGGGCGGAAGACTTCCGGATGGTCCTCGAACATCCTATCCAAGCTCGGTGCGAGGAGCTTCGTGAGGAGATAAAACAGCGATCCGACGGCCAGCATCACCACGGCCGATGCCAGGCAGACCGACGCCCAACGTAAGTACTCAATCCGCTCATTTCCGGACATCACTGCCCCGCTTTGATTCGTTCGGTACCGGTCCCACACCGTCTGTCGGCGCGCCGCATGCGACGAGTGTGCCATAATGACACGTTTTTTGTGGAGAATGCAACCCGCAGGGCGATTTGGGCGGCTTGAAACGAGGCTGTTGATGGCAGGTGGCACGGTAGCGCGATATGCTTGAGGGATGAGCATTGTACGACCTTAAGCTGAGAAAGTTGTTGATATGGCTGTTGGCCGTTCCCCCCGTCGCGGCACGTCGAAATCGCGTTCGTCAGCGAAGAAAGTTCCACCGAAGAGAGGTCACGGCTCGAATGGTCGAGCGCCGCGGCCGGTGGTGCTGGGCGACACTTCGCCGACGTTAAGTCAGCGCGGGATTGAGGAGCATGTGGTAGCCCAGTCGCTGGAAGGGGCTCAGCAGGCCAAGGTCGCCGCTGTGACCGACATGGTGCGACAGCACGCGGACGCGCCGCTGGAACTTTCGCAGACCTTGGAAGCCGTTCTGGCAGGCGCCTCGCCGGATGACGCCGCGTTGCTGCGCGAGATACTCACTCGGACCACTCAGCCCCACGCGACGCGGGGCCGGCACCCGGACGATGAGTTGTCGTCGGGGTGGCGTAACGGCGAGTATCCCTACAAGCATCTGATGTCGCGCAAGGCCTACGAAAAACAGAAGTATCGGCTGCAGGTCGAGCTGCTGAAACTGCAAGCGTGGGTGAAGGGGACCGGGCAGAAAGTCATTGTCCTGTTTGAAGGACGTGACGCGGCAGGGAAGGGGGGGACGATCAAGAGGTTCATGGAACACATGAATCCTCGTGGTGCACGAGTCGTAGCGCTGGAGAAACCGACGGAGCTCGAGCGAGGCCAATGGTATTTTCAGCGATACGTCCAGCACTTGCCGACGGCGGGCGAAATCGTCCTCTTTGATCGCTCGTGGTACAACCGCGCGGGCGTAGAACGAGTGATGGGATTCTGCACGCCCGATGAGTACTCGGAATTCATGCGGCAAGTCCCCGAGTTTGAGCGGAATCTGGCGCGGAGCGGCGTCCATTTGATCAAGTTCTGGTTCTCGGTCAGCAGGAAGGAACAGCGGCGGCGGTTCCGTGAACGCGAGTCGCATCCGCTGAAACAGTGGAAGCTCTCGCCGGTCGATCTCGCGTCGCTTGACAAATGGGACGACTACACCAAGGCCAAAGAAGCGATGTTCTTCTACACCGACACGGCCGACGCCCCTTGGACGGTGATCAAGTCGGACTGCAAAAAACGAGCCCGATTGAACGCCATGCGCTACGCGTTGCATAAGCTCCCTTATGCCAATAAAGACATCAGCGCCATCGGCGCCGTCGACCCGCTGCTGGTCGGCCGCGCCCATGTCGTCTACGAACGTGGCGAACACGATCCCGGCAGCGTTCTGCTCTAAACCAGCACTTGTCCATTCTTGGCACCCCTTTGTGGTGCGGGCGTCCCGCCTGCCTCCGCGTCCGCCTGCCTCCGCGTCCGCCTGCCTCCGCGTCCTCCTGCCTCCGCGTCCTCCTGCCTCCGCGTCCCGCCTGCCTCCGCGTCCCGCCTGCCTCCGCGTCCCGCCTGCCTCCGCGTCCCGCCTGCCTCCGCGCCCCGCCTGCCTCCGCGTCCCGCCTGCCTCCGCGTCCTCCTGCCTCCGCGTCCCGCCTGCCTCCGCGTCCTCCTGCCTTTTCTCCGTTCTCCGCTCCCAATCCTGATGGCTCAACTGGTTCTACCTTGATGCATTTGGCTCAGCCAAAGCATCATGCAGGACCTAGCACAGAGGGGTTTTCAATGCCAAGATGCAGGGGAGAGAAGCTGGGGAGGAGAGAAGCAGAGGAAGCAGAGGAAGAAGCAGAGAAAGAGGAAGAGGAAGAGGCAGGCGGGACGCCCGCACCACAATGGGGCACCACAAGGGGGCACACAATTGAGATCGTGCGGGAGGTGAGATGAGAGGTTGGATTGGGGCGTGGTGGCTGGTGGTGGGGACCGTGGTGGGGGGCGTGGTGGGCGAGCAGATCCAGCCGGTGCCGCCGCCGGCGAAGAGGATTCCGGTTGAGCAGTGGGACTATCGTGGTTCGAGTTCGCTCGAACCTTGGCAGGCTCAGCATGATTGCGAGCTGCGTACGTCGCCCGATGGCCTCGTCATTCGTTCCCATGGCGCCGATCCGTTCTTGGCTCGACCCGTGAACGTTGACGGCGGGACGCTGCTGGTCAAGATGCGGCTGCGAAGTGCCAGTCAGGGGAGGGGCCGAGTCTACTGGACGACCGATCAGTCTCCGAACCAGGATGAATCGAAGGCCCAGTCGTTCACGCTGGAACACGACCGCCAATGGCACGACGTGCTGGTCCCCATTCACGTCCAGGGCCGTTTGGCAAGCCTGCGGCTCGATCCGTGCCAGGCTCCAGGCGAAGTCACGCTAGGCACGCTCTCGATCGAACGTCAGATCGAGGCGCCGGTTCGAGTCTCGCAAGTGGAACTGAACGAATCGCGTGTCGCCGTCACCGTGCACAATCATGACGCTCAAACTCAGACGTTCACGCTCTGGGGCCAGTCTCATCAATTGGCCGCTGGAGCCGATCTGCAGCTTCAGCGAATGCTGGATCGAAGCCTGCCGCTGGAACCGGTGCCGATCGATCTGGCTTGCGAAGGCTTTCCGGCGTGGCAGCGAACGCTGTTCGCTTATCAGCCCCAAGCCCCGGTCACCTGGCTGGAAGCGCCGGCGGCGGGATATGTCCTGCGAGTAGCTCCGGACGGATCGATGGCTCAGCTGATTCGCAACGGACAGCTGGTAGCAGCGTTGGCGCCGATCGTTCACCGCGAGGGCAGTGTCCCGAAACTGCGCCCGGCGGTCGATGGACAAGCGATTGTGCTGGAGGGGGATGACGTCCACGTGCGGCTCTCTTGGGAAGAGGGACTGCCAGGCGAGCTGGGGATTGAATTGCGAGCCGAGGGGACTGTGGAAGGTCCGGTGGTCCGTTCGATCGGTTCGTTGCAGCAGGGGTTGCTGGCCGGAGTCGAGCATTTGGGACGTGGCGAGACGAGTTCGTCGCGGCTGGACCTGGAAACGCCCGACCATCTTCGCTTCGCTCCCGATCCGTTGTTGCTGACCCAGCCATTGATGTCGACTCGCACCGAACTCGGTACGGTAACGCTGGTCTGGGACGACATGACGCTCCAGCCGACCTATGCCGTGCCGAATTTCTTCGACGGCTCGGCCGATCATCGCCTGGCTTTACGCGGCCGCCACATCGTGGCCCGTGTTCGCCTGGGGGATTCACTCGAAGACGACATTGTGTGGGCCGTGCAGCGGCATGGTTTACCGGCAGTTCCGGCACGTCCGCGGTCGGAGGCTGAGCAGCGAGCCCTGTGCGTGCGGGCGTTGAGCGGACCGCTGCGCACCGCCGCGGGATGGGGGCACTGTGTTGAGAGCCAGTTTGGCCGGCATCCGTTCGCCGACATGGGATCGACCTGGTGGCGATTGACGGGCGAGATCCCGCAGCTTCCCGAGCTGGTCCCGGGAGGTGCTCATCTGGCCAACCCTGCGATCTATTTCGTCACGGGCAGGGCCCAACAATGGCTCGACCACCAGCGGAGCCAGGCGGAGTCGCTGATGGCTCAGCAACAGCCGGATGGCACCTATCGTTATGACGGCCCGTATGCGCGCGGCCATTTCGAGACGACGGCACTCGGAGTGTGTGCGGTGCCGGCTCGGAACTTGCTCGAGTACGCTCAAGTGACGGGCGATCCGCGTGCATTGGAGGCAGCCTGTCGGACGCTGGACGCCATGCGGCGATTCGACACGCCCCGCGGCGCGCAGGTCTGGGAAGTGCCGCTCCACACACCCGATCTGTTGGCGGCCGCTCACGCGGTGTGGGCCTACGTGCTGGGGTACGAGTTGACCGGACGACGCGAGTATCTTGACGAAGCTCGACGATGGGCCATCCAGGGGATTCCGTATGTTTATCTCTGGGGCCGTTATCCGGTGATGGTCTACGGCACAACGCCCGTGCTGGGGGCTACGAACTGGACGGAACCTAACTGGATCGGCTTGCCCGTGCAGTGGGTGGGTGGCGTCTACGCGTATGCGCTGGTCAAGCTCGCCCGCCATGACTCCACGATCGACTGGACGACCTTGGCCAAGGGGATTCTGGTGGCTGCCGAGCAGATGCAGTATGCGGACGGCGAGTACGCAGGGCTCTTGCCTGATTCGTTCGAACTGCGGGGCCAGGAGCGTCGACCGTGGAACATCAATCCGTGTGCGGTGGTCAGCTTGGATATGGCGATCTCGGGTCACGTGGACAGTCTGTCGGCGGTCCGTAACGACAGCCTGCGCGTGGTGGCACCGTTTCGGGTGACGTTGGATGGTGAGACGGCCGTAGTGGAAGGCCGAGCCGGTATGAGCTACCAGATTCTGATCAACGGTCAGGTGCGCGACGTTCAGTCGGTTGGCATCGACCGGATTCAGGCGACATCAAGCCCGTAGGTCGCGCACTGTCCGGAACCAATCGAAAGATGCGATGGGCTCCCGGAGCCTTGACCTTTCCCCTCTCCCGTAGAAGCGGGAGAGGGAAAAGTGTCCAGGGCACAAAATAGCCACAGAATAGCCAGGGAACAGGTCGTCAGCTATCGACGTTGAGTCGTTAGCCGTTGACCATGTCCTTGAGCTGCTTCAGGGGCCGGACCTTGACGACGTTGGTCGCCGGCTTGGCCGGTCGGTCCTGCAGTTCGCCGGTGAAGGGATTCTTGACGCCCTTCTTGGCCGGCTGAGCGGGCTTGCGCTTGATGTAGATCTTGCACAGACCGGGAATCGTGAATTGCCCTGAGCCTTTCTTGCTCAGCGACTTCTTCACTTCGACCGTCAGTGCGTCGAGCACTTCGGTTACTTTCTTGCGCGACAGTTCAGTCGCTTCGGCCACGGAGTTCAGGATCTCGGACTTTGTCGGAGCCTTCTTGGAACTCGCTTTCGCCATTCTTTGACCCTCCTTGCCAGGTCAGCACTCGATAAAAACCATGGATTCGCAAAACACGTCCGTCCGCCATGCTTGGAAAAGCTGCGGAAAGCGATGATTAAATAGCCGGGGATCGAAAATGCAACCGGCTCTCTGCGAAAATACGGAAAAAACTGGCTAAAACCTACATTTTCTCACAGATTGTCCCGGAAATCGGGGGATGTCCCCGGTTGATTCACCGCTCGGCCCGCCCCGGGAACGGGTGTGCGGCCAGGGGGGGTGTCCACCCGACCGTTGGATTGCCGCTCGCACACTCCGGCAATAAGATATTGTTCGTTAACCAGTTAGGTCGTCTGCCGTAATAGGTTCAGGCCAGTCGGCGGAGCTGGAACGACGTGCCAGGGGCACAATACCGGGACAATCGGCCGAAAGGGATCAGAGTTCATGCTCGACAATGGACGTTGGCGGCGAGCCGTGCCGGCCCCGGTGCGGATTCCCTGGGCACCGGCAGCCGTGACAAGCAAACCGGATCGGGCGAGCCGTCTGGGAGCGAATTGCCAGAGATGCTGCTCACTGGCCTGGTGGGGACTCTACAGTCTGGGCCTGGTATGGGTCCTGTCCAGTGCGGCGCTGGCGCAGCCCGTACCGCGAGATTTTGATACCGAAGAAGCGGACGGCCCCCTGGTACCCGCTCCGCGGGAATACGTCCACCAGCTGGAAGTAGCTCAGGAAGCGCTGGCCGGAGGTCAACCTGCCGACGCCGTCACGACGCTGGGGGGCTGGCTCCAGGATCAGGGGGAATCCTCGCTCGACGAAGATTACCTGCTTGACGACCCGACGACGGCAGAGACCGATCGGATCAGTCTGCGCGTTTTGGCCGAACGAATTCTGCTGGGAATGAACCCGGCGGCCCGCGAGGTCTATCAGCTGCAGTACGGAGCCACGGCCGACCAGCTTCTCAAGCAGGCCTTGGACGAACGTCGCGAGGATCTGCTGGTCGCTGTGGGGCGTCAGTTCTTCGCCACGAATGCTGGACGTCGCGCCACGTGGATGCTGGCGCGGAGGGAGTTCGATCAGGGACGCCCCGGAGCAGCCTTGCGGTGGCTGGTCAAACTCGACGCTCAGCCGACCGCCCGCGCTGCGCTCGAACCGCAACTCTCACTGATGCTGGCCAGTTGCTGGAACTCGATCGGTCGAGTCGACCGAGGGCGTGAAGTCCTGGGACGTCTGCTGTCGGAGCAGCCTGACGCCGAGTTGCTGGTGGGGGGCGTGAAACGCCGTGTGTTTGCTGAACAGGGTCAGTCGAACGCCGATCGCGCGGTGATCGTGTTCCGTCAGCAGGATGGGCGAGTCGACGGGACGAGTTTCGAATGGAAACAGCCTCTGCTGAGCTCGGCCAACGGCTGGGACCTGGCCGAAAGTTGGCTCAACGCGCACGGCGTGCCGTCGCGCAATCCCGCAGTGCGAGGCGGCGTGCCGCTGTTGAGCATGCAGTGGGAGCTGCCGGTGGCGGTGGAGCCGAGCGAGCAGGCGAAGCTGGAATCGATGACCGCTTCGTATCGCGAGCAGGGGATTGCCGCTTTGCCGATCCTCTCGCCGCTGGTGGTCGGCAACTGGTTGATCATGCGATCGGCCGATGCGGTCTTCGGCGTCGACTTCCGGACGGGCAAACGGATCTGGCCTTACCCCTGGGATGGGACTTCGCTGGTGGGCCGGCTGCCGCAGGTTGTCGGACGAGAAATGGACGATACGCTGAGCCTGCGGCTGCGAGTCTGGGAAGACGCACTGACGGGCCAGATCAGCAGCGACGGTGAGCGGATTTTCGTGGTGCAGCCGGAACACACCGGCGCGACGGCCTCGGAAGTGCAGCAGGCGATCAATGCGCCCTTTGCCACTGAGGTCGATCCGCAGATCAACGAACTGGTCGCGCTGGAACTGAAGACGCAGGGGAAACTGGCCTGGAGTGTGGGCGGATTGACCGGGGGCGCGGTCCCCGAGTTGAAGGGGGCATTTTTCCTGGGCGCTCCTCTGGCCGTACGCGGACAGCTGTTTGCCGCTGTCGAGTTGAATTCGGAAATCCGACTGGTGGCCCTCGATCCGGTGACCGGCAAGATGCTCTGGAGCCAGCAGCTGGCGCAGGTCGGCGAACGTCCGATACAGCTGGACTGGGTCCGACGCCTGGCTGGAGTGAGTCTGACGTACGCTGACGGCCTGATCATCTGTCCGCTGCACGTGGGAGTGACCGCGGCGATCGACATTGACACGCGTCAGGTTCGTTGGGTCTTTTCGTACGGAGACATCCGCGAGCTGCAAGCGGGCGGACGGGCGATGACTTCGCGCACGCGCATGGCGGTAGCGGCAAACGACCCACAGAATCGCTGGTTTGACGCCGCGCCGCGGTATGCGGAGGGACGCGTTGTCCTGACGCCAGCGGACGCTCGGCAGTGGTATTGCCTCGATGCCGTCACCGGCAAACTGCTGGGGGCCGGAAAACCGAAAGACGAAACGATCTACGTTGTCGGTTTGCACCGAGGTAATGTGGTGCTGGCCGGCAAGCACGCCATCACCGCTTGGGATCCCGTACAGGACCGGCCCGTGTGGGAAGTCGCGCTGCCAGCAGATGCGGTGATTACCGGACGAGGATTCGTGGCGGACGGACATCTGTTCCAACCGATCTCGTCCCCCGCACTGCTGGAAATTGATCTCGACAAGGGCGAACTGGTACGGAAGATCGAAACGGTCGAGGTGCTCGGGAACCTGACCAGCGTAGGCGATTACATTGTCTCGCAGCGGCCCGACAAGCTTCAAGTGTTCTATCGGCGCGATCGCCTGCAGTCGCTTGTCGCCGAAAACCTGCAGCAGAATCAGAAGGATCCGTGGTCGTTGCAGTACCGTGGTCTCCTCCGCCGCGACGAAGGAGATTCGACCGGTGCCTTGTCCGATCTGCGGGCGGCTTGGGAGCAGGTGCGGGCTCAGGCGCGCACCACCGCTGACAGATCGTGGGAGAACTATCTGTCGCGCGAGCTGGTGACGACGATCATTCAGACGCTGGAGCAGGCCAGCAAGGACGGGCAGTCGGGGCGGTTCGACGATTCTCTGTGGCAAGAGGCAGCGCGGCTGGTGACACGCGAAGCCGACCGTGGCCGATTGACTCGCATTCGCGCCGAACATGCTCGCTTGGCAGGCGACTGGGAAACCGCCTGGCAGGATCTGTTGAGCCTTGTTGATCAGCTGGCGGCTCAGGTTGCCAAGCAATCCGATCTGGCTTATCCACGGGATGTCATCCGCCCCGATTGGTCGATACGGCGCGATCGCTGGTTGCGAGCCCGTCTGAACGAAGTCTTCCGGCAGGCAGATTCGGCGACTCAGACGCGACTCGCCGCGGCCTTGGATACTCGCCGGGCCGCGATGCTGGCCACCCCGCGCACGCGCGAGGTCTGGGCGGACATCATGGTTGACCTGTCGATCGGTGACGATGTGGTGATGGCCGCTTGTCGCGATCAGCTCGAGCGAGGTCAGTTGCTGGCCGCGGAACAACGACTGTTGCAGCTGGCTCGGTCCGATCGCCCGTCCTCACGGGGCTGGGCCGCGAACCAGTTGGCTCGGCTCTACATCAACACCTCGCATGTCGTGGAAGCCGCTCAGCAGATTGAGATCTTGCGGGCCCCGGAGCTGGCCGAAGTGGCTTGTGACGGGAACCTTACTGGCCGGGAACTGGCCGAACAGCTGACCGCCATGCCGGCTTTTGCTGGATCGATGAAGGCTTGGTCCGACGCCAATCGATGGCCCGACGGGCAGATCGTTTCGCGGCCCATTCCGGCAACTGAGCCAGCCAACGGCATGGGCGTGTCTGTCCCGACGGTGATCTTCCGGTCGGGCAGTGTGGCGGGGAGCGATCCTCAGGCGCGGCTGGCCGTCGTGCAGAAGGACGCGTCGACGAACTTCTGGCAGATCACCGACGCCTTAGGGAATGTCATTTACGAAACTCCCCTGGGACCGGCCATCGGCAATCGCGGTCAAAGGTCGACGCCCCGGGCCTCGCACTGGCAATCCCTGGGGCACCTCGGACTGGTCGACGTCGAACGTCGCGGTGAATGGATGGCCTTCGACTGGTTGACCAAACTGGATGAATCCGTGGCACCGGGTACCAACTCCACCTGGACCTTCAATCCGCCCGCCGTCAATGATTCGTTGATGCTCAGCGGCGAAGCTGCTCGGCTGAGACAGCAACAGGAACGCGAGATTCATGACGCGTGGGGGAGTGAACCGGAGTTGATGGATCGGGTCAGCGGCCGCAATTTCGATCAGCTGACCTCGCGCGGCATCTGCTTGCAGACGGCCGGACAACTGTTCTCGGTCGATCCGTTGCGACGGGAAGTGATCTGGAAGATCCAGGGAGTTGAGGACGGTTCGTGGATCTGGGGCGATGAGGATTGGGTCTGGGTGCAGCGGCCAACGGCGACGAAGGCTCAGCGTCTGCGGCGGCTCGATGGCCAGGTGGTCGAGCAGGACGTCAGCGTCCCCGATATCGCTCGTCGCTGGTTCGTCTCCGGACGTTATATTCTCACTTGGGAAAATCAAGTCGATGCGCAGGCCGCTCCAGGGGAACCGCCCGCGCGCGAGCTGCAGTGGTGGGATACCTTGGCCAAATCGCCGGCCTGGAAGCTGCCGATTGCTCCCCGCACTCGCGGCACTCTGGCTGGCGCCGACCGGTTGGTGATGGTCGATCCCGCCGGGCACGCTCAAGTGATCGAGGTTTCGACGAGCCGGACGTTGTCGAAATACGACTTCCCGCTGCAGCAGCAGACGTTTGACGATCTGAAGGCGGTGGTCTGGGGTGACCATCTGCTGGTCTGCTGCAACCAGCCCCCCGTCCGCACGGCCAACCAGCAATCGCTGTGGGTGAATGGCTGGCTGCAATGTTTCGACGTCCGAACGGGCGCCCCGCGTTGGGCAACCCCGGCTTATCTGGAGCAGGCCAATCTGGTGCTGGTGCAGCCATCGGCCGTACCGGCGTTGACCT
This sequence comes from Pirellulales bacterium, assembly GCA_046349895.1. GTDB lineage: Bacteria > Planctomycetota > Planctomycetia > Pirellulales > Pirellulaceae > JAXMBJ01. Next base: position 2,243,455 of record JAXMBJ010000006.1, read on the forward strand.
TTTTCCGTCACCAGCCGAATCGGACCAACAGCACGAAGACAGTCGGCGTGCAGCTGATGTGCCTGGATGTGCGGGACGGCCGCCTGGTGCTGGACGAGGCGACGCGAAGCGATAATGCTTATCCGACTCAGTTTGAGGTTGATCCGGGTGCGCGGACCATGAGTATTCGGTTGCGGACGTCCAAGGAAATCCCCCATTTTCAGTTGCAGTTCACCGACCAGCCACGACCGCCCGGCGCGCCACCCCAACCTGGCGCCAATGACGGGGCGCGACGCGGCCAGCCCGACGGTTCCACCGCTCAGGTCTTTTCGTCGGTGATCGGCGCGATCGGCAAGAATCTGGCCCCCATCACACCACCGGGCATTCCGGGTATCTCCCCGTCAGCCGGGCCGGCAGGTGGAGACGCGGCGGATGAAACCGAATTGGCTCCGGGCGACATCTGGCCGGAAGATGACGACGACCTGGAGGGAGTCGACTTGTTTGAGAGCGAGGAAGACGAATAGACGTTGGAACGAATCACTGTTGCCGGCGTTCCCCGCGCCGCAGTCGGTCAGCGTGAGAACCCCTAAGGCCGGGCAGGCAAATTCCAGCGGACTCGATTCCGGCGGACCCGATGCCGGTCACGACGGGGAACGGCAGCAGAAAATTCACAGGTAATATCAGGGAGAAGGAAAAGACTGCATGCACGATACGCCGCAGAATCCGGCCGCAGCCGTGGCCAGACTGGAATCCGCTCGCGACCGGATCCTGGACCAGCTGGGACGAGTGATTGTTGGCCAGCAGGAAGTGATTGACGAGCTGCTGATTACGCTCTTCAGCCGCGGCCATTGCCTGCTGGAAGGTGTTCCCGGTCTGGCCAAGACGCTGATGATCAGCAGTCTGGCCAAGACGATGAACCTGACCTTCAGCCGCGTGCAGTTCACTCCTGACTTGATGCCCGCCGACATCACCGGCACGGAGATCATGGAGGAGAACCGAGCGACGGGCGAGCGTCAGCGTCGGTTCCTGGAAGGACCACTCTTTGCCAACGTGGTGCTGGCCGACGAAATCAACCGGACGCCTCCCAAGACACAGGCAGCTCTGCTGGAAGCGATGCAGGAGCGCCAGGTCACGGTGGGCCGCGAGCGCCGGTTGCTCTCCGACCCGTTCTTCGTGCTGGCGACTCAGAATCCGATCGAACAGGAAGGGACGTATCCGCTTCCGGAAGCTCAGCAGGATCGGTTCATGTTCAAAGTCTTTGTCCGCTATCCGACCTTCGACGAAGAGTTCGAGGTGGCCAAGCGGACCACGTCGACGCTGCCGGCCGCGATTGAGCCGGTGCTGAGCGGTGACGAGATCCTGCAATTGCAGAATGTGGTCCGCCAGGTGCCAGTGAACGACCATGTGGTTCGTTATGCCCTGTCGCTGGTCCGCCAGACACGTGTCGGGTCGCCGGGCATCCCCGAATTCATCCAGGAGAATGCGTCCTGGGGAGCGGGGCCCCGAGCGGTGCAGTTTCTGATCCTCGGCTCCAAGGCTCGTGCCCTGCTGCACGGCCGGACGCACGTTGCCATCGAGGACATTCAGGCACTGGCCAAACCCGTTCTGCGACACCGCATGGTGGTCAACTTTGCCGCCGAAAGCGAAGGAATCACCACCGATCAGCTGATCGAACGGTTGATCCAGGCCACACCCACCAGTGAGGATGAGCTGACTCGAGATGCCCGATTCCAAAAAATATTTGCTTCCTGAAGCGATCCAGCACATCGCACGGCTGGAAGTGCGAGCTCGCCGGGTCGTCGAAGGATTTCTGTCGGGCATGCACCGCAGTCCGTACTTTGGCCAGTCGGTTGAGTTCCTGCAGCATCGTGAATACACGATCGGCGACGACCTGCGCCACGTCGACTGGAAGGTCTGGGCGCGCAACGACCGGTTGTACGTCAAGCAGTTCGAGGAAGACACCAACCTGCGTTCGATGATGGTCGTCGATGTGTCACGCAGCATGAAGTACGGTCGCAGCGCATGGACCAAGTACGATTACGCGGCCACGCTCGCCTCGTCACTGGCCTGCCTGATACTGTCCCAGCACGATGCGGTCGGGTGCGTCAGCTTCGACGCTCGTATCCGTCAGACGGTCCCGGTCCGGAGCAAGCGAAATCAGCTGCTCGACGTCGTGCAGGCCCTGGAAGTCCAGAGCCCCGCGGAAAAGACTGATCTGCAGCAGGTCCTGCTGAAGGTGGCCGAGAGCCAGCCGCGGCGCGGTCTGATGGTCGTCTGCTCGGATTTCTTCGCCCCGCTCGACACGACCGTCGCCGGTATCCGCTCGCTGCGCCAACGCGGCCACGAAGTCATCTGCTTTCAGATCCTGGATGACGATGAACTCGATTTCCCCTTCGACGGCCCGACTCGTTTTGAAGGACTTGAACTCAATGCCCACCTGACCTGCAATCCCCGCGCTCTCCGCGATGGCTACCTGGCCGCCCTGCAGAAGTTCCTCGACGAACTGCGGCGGCGAGTCGTGGCGCTGGGGGTCGATTACCAGCTGTTGCGCACCAGCCAGTCGCTGGGGCCAGCTCTCGCCGCTTTCCTCAGCCGACGCATGGCCCTCACCGGCCATCGCTGATCCGACTCACCCCCGTCCAACGCACATCCCGACCGCTGACTCCAAGACAACATGCAGTTCATCTACTCACCGCTGACCTGGGGCTTCCTGCTGGCCGCTGTGCCGCTGTTGATCCATTTGATCAACCTGATGCGGCACAAACGGCTGGAATGGGCCGCCATGGAATTCCTGCTGGAGAGCTATCGCCGGCAGCGGAAGTGGATCTGGCTGAAACAGCTCCTGTTGCTCCTGCTGCGCATGCTGGCCATCGCGGCCGTCGTCGCCATGCTGGCCAACCTCGTAACCAGCGACCAACTCACCCGGATCTTCTCCGGTCAGACGACACATCACTTCGTCATTGTCGACGATACGCTGTCGATGGGCGATCAACAGGCGGGTGACTCGGCCTTCGAAGCGGCGCAGCGTGTCGTCGGGCAGATCGTCAGTCAGGCGGCCAGACAAGGTTCCGAACAGCGGATCACGCTGGTGCGAGTCACCCAGGCCGGCATCGCACCCCCACCCGGCTCCACCGAAAACAACTCACGCCTCGACCTGGTTGACCAAGTCATCGCTTCCGACTTCGACGAACGCTGGGAACAGATCCGCCGGCGGTGGTCGACCAGCTCGCTGGGCATCGGGCCGCGCGAAGCACTGCAACTGGTCGCCCAACAGGTCGCGCAGGCCGTCGACCAGCGCGCTGTGGTCTATGTGATCGGCGACTACCGCCAACGGGACTGGCAGGAACAGAGCAATCTGGCGGAACCGCTCAAACAGTTGCAGGACGCTGGTTGCGAGATTCACGCTATTCGATGCGTCGATACGATTCATCAGAATCTGGCCCTCGTCGGCCTCGAACTGGCCGAAGGTACCGCGGCCGCCGGCGTCCCCATGCTGGTCAAAGCGTCGATCCAGAACTTCGGGAATCAGCCCGCCGAGCAGATCGAACTGACGCTCAAGACGCAGTGGTACGCGACGCCCATGACTGTCAAGCCACAAACCGATGAGCTGCCCAAGCTGGTGATCGATCGGATCGAACCGGGCGAAACCGTCACCCGGGAAGCTCAGGTCTTCTTTGGTTCGGCCGGACAGCACGTCGTCGAAGCAACGCTGCCCGGTGACGCGGTTCTCGACGACAACCGACGCTGGGTCGTCGTGCAGCTCCCCGAATCAACCCGTGTACTGGTCATCGACGGTGACGCCGAACAGCGAAATCAATTCTATCTGAAGGCGGTGTTCCAGCCCGGCGAACGAGCGGTGACCGGCGTGACGCCCGATGTCCATCCCGAAAGTTACCTTCGCAACGCCTCGCGCGAATTGCTGGCCGAGTTCGATGCGGTCTACCTGACCGACGTCCCCACCCTCGATATCCCCGCCGCCAGACTGCTCAATGACTTCGTCCGCGAAGGGGGCGGGCTGGCGATTTATTTTGGTCCCACCGCCGATATCCCGTTCTACAATCGGCTCTGGACCGAACATCAACTGAACTGGATTCCATTGAACTTGGCCGAAGCGACCGATCTGCCAGCCGAGGGACGAGCCGCCTCGGCCGATGTGGTGGGCCAGGACAACCCGATCTTCCGCGTGCTGGCCTCTCGGCCCGGACAGCCCAATCCGTTCGCCCGCAGCCTGCGAGTCAACCGCTATATCGCTGCGGAGACGGTCCCGGAAAGGCCCGAAGGTGAAGTACTCGCCCAACTCAGGAATAACCGACCCCTGGTCGTGGAACAGCCCGTGGGACGAGGCCGAGTGATCACATGGCTGACGACTCTCGCTCCGCAATGGAATAACTGGGCCCTCGAACCGACCTTCCCCGTGGTGTTGCTGCAACAGCAGGCACGGCTGGCTTCCGGCCGAGCTCGTTGGCGAGCCCAGGAGGCCGGAACTCCGATTCGCGGCACGATCGACGTCAGCCGATTGCAGCGCGGAATCGAATTTGTGATCCCATCGTCGGTGGAAGGAGCCCGGCTGCGAATCAAACGCCAGTTTGATCAGCCCGTTTCGGATATCACTCAGGCCATCGACTACGAACTGGGAATCGATCCGGCGACCAAGCGACGGACGGGCGAGACCGATGTGGCGGGGATCTATGAAGTGGTGCGCACTACCTTGTCGGGCGACCCCGACGTCTCCCGCCTGGCACTCAACGCCGATGCGACCGACGGCGCGATGGAATTGGCCGATCGGAGCGGATTGGAACAGTTCTGGCGGACCTATGGAGGCCAGCTGCATGAAGCGGCTGACTGGACGGCCGCTTCGCTGGACGATCAGCGTCAGAACTGGAGTCACCTGATTTTGTATTTCCTGATCGTGGCCCTGATCCTGGAACAAATCTTTTCGTACTTCTGCAGCTATCACTTGAAGCCCGGAGGCCGACAGGGATGAACGGCATCACCGACGGGATTCACTGGATGACGGCCCTGGCGCCAGTCTGGGGGCAGACGGTCAGCAACACTCGGTACGAATGGGTGCCACTGCTGTCGCTGGATCAATGGTGGCAGCTGATGGTCCTGCTGGGTGGGCTGCTGGGCGTGGCAGCGTTCGTCGGCTGGATGTATCGTCGCGACGGGATTGAGCTGCCGGCCGGAGTCCGCTGGTCACTCACCGCATTGCGATTGCTGGCCTTTGGCGGGCTGTTGGCCTACTTCCTGAACCTGGAACTGCGAACCGAGCGGAGCTTGGTCAAGGAGTCCCGCCTGGCCGTGCTGCTGGACACCAGCCAAAGCATGTCGGTCGAAGACGTCACCGACAGCGAAACCGGACAACCCTTGTCACGGGCCTCATTGCTGGCACGCCTGATGCAAAACCGCCCGACGATCGACCAGTGGCGTCAGCGGCACACCGTGGTCGTCTACACGTTTGACCAGACCACCGCGCCGACCGAAGTGGCCGTCCTGCCGCGCCGCCAGTCGGAACAGGATCAGCAGTCCGCCAATCCGACCCAAGTCCCGCTCACGTTGAGCGACGTGGGCCTCTTCCGCAGGATACTGTGGGGAGCCGCGGCCGTGCTGGGACTGAGCCTTGTGGCAGCTGCCATTCACACATTCGGGCGGTGGGGACGTGGCGCCGAAGGAGAATCTTGGGCCCTGCTCGCCTCGGTCGTCTTGCTGTTCATCGCCCTGATCGTCGGAGCGGTCGCTCATGCCCGCTATCCGGCGTTGGCTGGAGCCTGGCACCTGCTGCGTCCCGGTGCCGAGCCATCCGACGAAGAACTGGCGAGACTGGCTCGCATCGCCGACGTGCGCTCGCCAAAATCGTCGGACGACACTGCGGGGGCTGACGCGGCACAGCAAGTCGATCCGCAACAGGGGTTGCAATGGGCGGACATCCTGCAGCCGCGCGGTGCGTCGACTCGATTGGGCGACGCCGTGCTGTGGACTCTGGACCGCGAACGCGGCGGCCCCCTGGCCGGCATCGTCCTGGTGACTGACGGTCGTGAGAACGCCGGAACCGACTGGGAAGCCGCTCGCCAGGCCGCCAGTGAGGCGAATATCGCCGTCTACACCGTCGGGCTCGGCGCAGAAACCCTGCCGGCCAATGTGCGAGTCGTCGATCTGGAGGCACCCAAGCGAGCCTATCCGCGCGATCGCTTTGAGATCACCGGCTACCTGCAAGGCTCCGGCTGGGAGAACCGGTCGCTGGATGTCCAGTTGCTGACCGCCGATGGACCCGATCCAGCCGCCGCTACGAGTCTCGTCGAACGCAAACAGGTGACCATGGGTAAGGACGGGGAACTGATTCCCGTTGCCTTCAACGTCTCGTCCGAACAACTGGGTCCAAGGACCTACCGACTGCAGCTGAGTCCCTCGGACGACGATCTGCATGCCTACGACAACCAGAAGGACGCTCAAGTCCAGATCACTGAAAACAAAACTCGCGTGCTGCTGCTGGCCGGCGGGCCCAACCGCGAGTACCAATTCGTTCGCAATCTCCTCTATCGTGACGAAGACATTACGCTGGATGTCTGGCTGCAATCGGCGACGAAAGGGACCGCTCAAGAATCGGATACGCTGCTGACCGGATTCCCGGATACCGAAGCAGCCATGTTCGCCTACGACTGCGTGGTCGCCTACGACCCCGACTGGACTCAGCTGACGTCCAGCCAGATCGATCTGCTGGAACGTTGGGTTGGCGAGAAGGCAGGCGGACTGGTCCTGGTCGCCGGCAATATCAACCTTCCTCAGTGGGCCGAATCGCGGACCCCGGACAACCGGTTCGCGAAGCTGCAGGATTTGTATCCGGTGGTCTTCTACCGGAGCGGCCTGGCGGGAATCAAGTTGGGGCGAGACGAGGCAGATAAATCGTGGCCGCTCAAGATCACCGACGAAGGGCGGTCCGCTCCCTTTCTGTCGCTGGCTGACGATCCAGCCGAAGGTTTGCGAGTCTGGGATGAATTCGAGGGAGTCTACGCCTATTACGCGGTTCGGGAAGTGAAACCCGGGGCACGGGTCCTGGCCAGCTTTTCCGATCCCCAGACAGCCGTTGACGATCGACTGCCTCCGTACATCGTCAGCCAGTTGTACGGGGCTGGTCGAGTCGTCTTCATGGGGAGCGCCGAGATGTGGCGGCTGCGCGAGCTGAGCGACGCGTATTTCGAGCTCTTCTACACCAAACTCATCCGCTATTGTTCCGAAGGTCGCCTCCTGCTCGACTCCAGCCGTGGTACGCTGTTGGCCAGCCAGGATCGCTATCAGCTGGGCGAAACCGTCGTGCTGCAGGCCAGCCTTTCAGACGAACAGTTCCGGCCTCTGCAGCTGGCCGAAGTCCCCGCCACCGTCATCCTGCCTGACGGAACCCGCCAGCCGCTGGTCTTCCGTCCCATGCAAAGCGGTGCTCGACCCGGCTCGTACGTCGGCCAGTTCACGGCGACCCGTGAAGGCGATTACCGAGTGGAACTGGTGATCCCGGGCGGCGATCTGGAAGTACTCACACGCAATGTGCAGGTGCGGATACCGCAGCTGGAGATCGAAAACCCGCAGCGCAATGCCGTCCTGCTGGTTCAACTGGCCCAGCAGACCGGCGGCCGGTACTGGGAAGAAGTGAAGGATGCGTTCGCCACGCAAGATACCGCCGGACTGGCGACGATTGAGGCCCGCAGCCAGGAGATTCCGCTCCCGGCCAGCTCGGATCAACGATTCCAGCAAGTGTGGCGAGGATGGTTGATGGCGTGGATCTGTACGGCGTTGTTGCTGGAATGGCTCGTCCGCCGTTTGTACAAGTTAGCGTAGGGAGATTCAACGGAACGACGGGCAGGCCCCCCGACCTCCGAAGTCATCATGACGACCAAACCGATCCTCAAACTCCCCGGCACGATCAGCGACAAGCTTGCCGAGCTGCGTCGCGCCATCCGCACGTACGTGCTGAGGGAACTGGTCGCCGTGGTTACCCTCTGGCTGGTCGCCACGTTCTGGATCTTCCTGGCACTCGATTACCTCCCTGTTCGGAGCGGGTTTGGGGAAATGCCGCGGATCGCCCGAGCGATCTACCTGGCACTCGTCGGCGGCGGTCTGGTGTATATCGTCTGGCGCTGGGGCTGGCGACCACTTTCGGCCCGCATCACGCCGTCGCGACTGGCCGTGCTCTATGAACGATTCTTCCCGCAGCTCGGCGGTCGCCTGGTAGGTGCTGTCGAACTGACGGCTGCCTCGCACGAACTGGCCGACTCGCCGATCGGGCTGGAACTGGTTCACAGTACGGCCGAGTCAGCCGACGCGATGGTCAGTGGACTGGCCCCCGACCGCGTGCTGAACTGGACTCGCCTGCGACGTCGCATCATCGTCGCGTCAATCGCGCTGGCCAGCGTCCTGGGCTGGACCCTATGGCAGCCTGGGCTGGCCGGACTCGCCGTCGCCCGACTGTATGGACTGAGCCAGCGAGCGTGGCCCCGACTCGTCTTCCTGGAAGTCCTGGGCTTCGAACAGCGTCAACGCAAGGTTGCCAAAGGAGGCAGTCTCGAGATTCGTGTCCGAGCCGACGCATCGCGACGAACTCCGCCACCCTCGCTGTGCACGATCTACTACCGACTGGCCGACGGCTCCCGCGGTTCGGCTGCGATGAGCCGCGATGGGGAGCCCCGCGAGGGCTTCCAGAACTACGTGTTTCGCGGTAAGCCATTTCAGGGAATGCAGGAGAATGTGAATTTCCAAGTCGCCGGTGGTGACTATCGTACCGACGACTACGCCGTCACCGCCGTCGATCTTCCGTCGCTGGTGAAACTGGAAGTCGTCTACCAGCCCCCCGCCTACACGCAACTCGCCCAACAGCGACGGCCTTGGACTCCCGGTCTGCGGTTGCCCAAAGGGGCCGCCGTGACCCTGGAAGGGACCAGCAGCAAGCCACTCGAACGACTCGAACTGACCTCCGATTCACGGGATACCACGAACCTGCCGAACTGGCAGAAGGCCAGCGACCCCAAGTCGTTCACGATCCCCGTCGGCAAACTCATGGAGCCGGTCAATTTCAACCTGGCTCTGCTCGATGCCGATGGTATTGTCTCGCCCGAGCCCTACGCGATCCGCATCCAGCCGATCGACGACAAGCCACCCGAAATCGGATTGCGAGTCCTGGGTATCGGAAACGCCATCACCGCCGATGCGCGGTTGCCCTATGAAGGGAAAATCATCGACGATTATGCCGTGAAGGATGCCTGGTTCGATATCACCTACGGCGAGCAGAAACTCAAGCTCCCGATCCCGCTCGGCCAATCTCCTGACCTCAAAGCGGCCGTCGATTTTCGTGAACAACGAGCCAGTGCCGACCAGCCAGTGACGCTCGAACCGGGCAAAGACGTCACCGTGACCATCGCTGCCGACGACCTCTACGATCTCGATGAGTCGGCTCATGCCGGTACCACCGATCCGCTGAAGCTGCAGGTCGTGCGGCCCGACCAGTTGCTGGCCATCCTGGAAGCACGTGAGCTGAGCCTACGCCGACGTTTCGAGGATATCCTCAGTGAGACGCAGGAACAGCGCGACTCGCTCCTGCGACTGCAGGCCGCCTGGCGACAGCTGGCCGGCCAGCCCGCGGCGGCTGAACCAGCCACGGAACCAGCGGCAGGAGGAGAAGGAGAAAAGGCGGCTCAGCCAGCGGCGGAAGGTGGCGCGGCCGACGGGGCGGAAGAGGCGGGAAGCGGTGCCGAGGCCGCCAGCCTCCGGGAACTGCGAGTCCAACGGCTGATTCAGTTCAACCAGAAGGTCACCTCGGAACTCGCCGGGCTCGCCGCCGCCTTCGAGGATATCCTGGTGGAACTCGACAACAATCGCGTCAACAGCGCCGAGCGTGAGAAACGAATTCGTGAACTGATTGTCGCTCCCCTCCTGGCGATCTCCCAGAAACAACTCCCGGCCTTCGATACCACCGCTCGGTCGCTCGAACGCGAACTAGGTGATACCGCTCAGGCCACGAAACGGACCGACGAGGCCGTCGCCGAATTGGAACAGGTTGTCGCCGCCATGCAGGCGATCCTCGACAATATGCTCAAAATGGAATCCTTCACCGAAGTCCTCGACCTGCTGCGCGGCCTGCTGGATGAACAACAGCAGCTGCTGGAACGAACTCAGGAGCAACAGCGTCGTGAATTGTTGGAGGGACTGTTGCCCGAATAACCAACCAACCGTCGCCACCGGACCGGCCGCACCCGCCCCGCGGACTCCTGGGAGTCCCACCCAGGGCCCCAGCCGACCCGGAGCGTCAAAAGATGTCAGAATATCGAGTCGAACCCTTCTTTAGGGTGGAAGCGATCTTTCTTTCCTCCAGAGAGACTTTCCGCCATAATTGAAGGACCGGTTTGCCGGGCCCCCCGGCCGACCCCACTTCCCGCTCTGGCGGGCAGTCTGGAGCCGGCCCCTGAGGGGCATGGTCGTGGCGCAGCGACGCCCTACCGTGCCTCGGAAAGGAGACGCATGATCACTCACCGTGGCTCAGTCTGGATGTCCCTCCGCTGTGCCGTGCTGGCTCTCGTCCTCAGCACGGGTGCCTTCGTCCCCGGCCAGGAACCCGCCCAACCAGCCGACCAGCAACCGACGCCCCAGCCCGCTGCCGAGCCGCCCCAGCCCACTGCCGAGCCGGCTGCGGCGAATCCCCAGCCGGCTGCGGCAAATCCAGAACCAGCTGCGGGGACGGCTTCGGGCGATGAGATCGCTCTGGCTCAAGGTCAGACCGCCGATCGCCTGCAACGACTCGAAGCACTCATGCTGAAGATGGCCGAATTCGAGGCCTCCGAGAATCCGCGCCGGTCCGCTCTGCTGAAGGATGCGATCGCCTTGAGCAAAGAACGGCAGATCTCCACCAAAATGGAAACGCTGGTCAAGCTCCTCAATGAACACCGTTACCAAGGGGCTATCGACAATCAATCGGTAGTGCTCGACGATCTCCGAGGCCTGCTGGAACTCCTCCTCAGTGAAGACCGGACTGATCGGCTCCACAACGAACAAGCCCGACTTCGCGAGTACCTGCAGCAGCTCGACAAGCTCATTCGTCGCCAGCGGTCGCTGCGCGGCCAGACCGAGGGACGCGGCAATCCGTTGCAATTGAGCGAAGCCCAGGGCGAACTGGCCGAACAGACGGAATCACTGAAGAACCAGATCGACCGCGATGAGAATACCGGCAAGGTCGGTCGCGATGGCGCCGAAGGCAAGAAGGGCGACCAGACCAAACAAGACGAACCGAACCAAAAAGGTCAGCAGGGACAAGAAGGTCAGCAGGGACAAGAAGGTCAGCAGGGACAAGAAGGTCAGCAGGGACAAGAAGGTCAGCAGGGGCAACAAGGTCAGCAGGGGCAACAAGGTCAGCAGGGGCAACAGGGTCAGCAGGGACAACAAGGTCAGCAGGGACAACAAGGCCAGCAGGGACAACAAGGCCAGCAGGGACAACAAGGCCAGCAGGGACAACAAGGCCAGCAGGGACAACAAGGCCAGCAGGGACAACAAGGCCAGCAGGGACAACAAGGCCAGCAGGGACAACAAGGCCAGCAGGGACAACAAGGCCAGCAGGGGCAACAAGGCCAGCAGGGGCAACAAGGCCAGCAGGGGCAACAAGGCCAGCAACAGCAACAGAATCAGCCGCAGCAGCAGCCATCGTTCCCGGGGCGACAGCGGATCGAGCAAGCTCAGCAGAAGATGGAGGAGGCCGAACGCAAGCTCGAGGAGGCTCAGCGGAAGCAGGCCGTCGACGAGCAGCAGGAAGCGCTGAAGCTGCTCGAGCAGGCCAAGGCCGAGCTGGAGGCGATCCTGCGGCAGCTGCGGGAAGAAGAGATCGAGCAGGCGTTGGCGATGCTGGAGGCCCGTTTTCGCAAAATGCTCGAGATGCAGCTGAAGGTGAATGAAACAACGGTTCAACTGAGCAACGTGACGCCGTCGGCTCGAGAACGCCAGTTTTCGGTGCGAGTCAGCAAGTTGGCCGGCGATCAGCGTGATATTGTGATCGAAGCCGAGAAGGCGATGCAGTTGCTGCGTGAAGAGGGTTCATCGGTAGCATTTCCTGAGGCGGTGCAGCAGATCCGGGACGACATGCAGCGGTCAGCTCAGTGGGTCGGCGAAGAAAAACTCGGTGAGCTGACTCAGGGATTGCAGAAGGAAATCGTGACCAGCCTGGAGGAAATGCTCAAAGCGCTTCAGCTGGAACAGCAGAAGGCCGAGGAGCGGCGGCAGCAGCCATCTCAGCAACAGCAACAACAGCAAGGGGACGACGAACAGCCGCTGGTCGATCAGCTGGCGGAGCTGAAGATGATTCGCACCATGCAGCTACGAGTGAACACGCAGACATCTCGTCTGTCGACGATGCTGGAAGATGCCGATGACCCGGCCGGTCAGGCCGTGCAGCAGGACGTCGTCAGTTCCCTGCAACAGCTCGCTGAACGCGAAGAACGGATTCACGAAATCACCCGCGACATCGTTCTGGAGAAAAACAAATGACCAGTCGATATGATGGCTCGCGATCAGCTACGGGAACTGGCGTCGGCAGGTTGAGTGCGAACGGGCACTGTGCCGCCATCGCTCAGGCCGTGGTGGTGGGTACCGCCGTCTGGATGCAATTCACCGTAGCCGGTGGCATGGTCGAATTGCGGGGGGCCGAGGTACGGTCGGGTGAAGGGTTTGTCCAGCAGGCCGAATGGCATGTGAAGACCAGGGACGAAGTCCTCGCCGATCTGCAGGCCTGGCTCGATACCCAGCAGTTCTCGGCCGAACAGCGTGATGCTGTCGAAGCGTGCTGGCAGCGTCACGAACAGAATCAATTGCCGACGCTGGAATCGCTCGCCAGCTGCCTGGCCGTCGTGCGTCCCGACGTGGCCGAACTGGCTCAGGCCGTCCGACAGCCGCGACAGTCGTGGCAGGTCCCTGCTTTTGCCTGCCTGGACGACGAACAGCTCGCTCCGTGGATTCGTCAGAATCTGAACCTGCTGTATGGTCGCTGGCTGGCCAATCATGACTACTTTGAAGAGGCTCAGGAGCGATTGCAGCCGCTGGCCGCTGCTGACGTCATTGATCCGCCGATGCTGATGTTTTATCGCGGCGTCGTCGCCTATCGCCTGGTCGACAAGGCAACTTGTGCCGCTCAGCTGCAACCGCTCGTCGACCATCGCGATCAGGTCCCCCGGCGGTATGTCGCCGTCGCTCAATTGATGCTGGCCGATATCCAGCCGGTGAAACCCGACACCCTGGACGAAGTCGCTCGGATCATGGACCGCATCCGCTTGAGGTTGAACAACGCGCGTGCGGGCAAGGTCGTCCGTACCGAAGAAGAACAGGTCATCGCGAAGCTCGACAAGATGATCGAGAAGATCGAAGAACAATTGCAACAGCAGCAACAGCAGTCGGGAGGTGGAGCCGGCGCGCCGGGTTCGAATCAGCCCACTCAACCCGCTCAGCAGTCGATCGCAGGCGGACCCAAGGGCCCTGGTGACGTCGATCCGAAAGCCACGGGAACGGCGACCGACTGGGGGAATCTGCCTCCCAAGGAACGAGAAGCCGCTTTGCAGCAGCTGGGGAAGGACGTGCCGTCTCATTATCGCGATGTGATCGAAGAATACTTCCGTACCCTGGCCCGCGAACAACCGTAGTCAATCACCACCGACAACAAAGGCAGGTTTTTCATGAACTGGATTCTGTGGGTCCTGCTGACCGGCGGTCTGTGGCGAGTCACCCTGCACGACGGTTCGAACACCCAGGGGGAACTGCGCAGCTGGAATGGGTCGGCGGCCGTCGTGGCGACCGACCAGGGCGAGAAATCGATCGAACTGGCTCAGATTCAGACCGTGGAATCCATGGACGATCGTCCGGCGCCCGACATGTCGGCCAGCCAGGCGGTCGTGCTTAAAGACGGATCCAGCGTGCTGGTCGATCAACTGACGCTCGACCAAGGCCAACTCACCCTGCAAGCTCCTGGCAACGTCAGCTGGAAACTGAAGGCCGACCAGCTGCAGTCGGTGCGATTTGGCCCCCGCAAGGGGGCACAGGATGCTCAGTGGAACGAATTGGCTCAACAGGCCCGCGACTCCGACTCGGTCGTCGTGATTCGGCCGACCGGGGCTCTCGATCACGCCGTCGGCATTGTGGAATCGATCTCCGCGAACGATGTGCGGTTTGAATTTGGCGACAAGCCGGTCAATCTCCCGCGACAGCGGCTGGCCGGCGTGCTCCTCTCGCGTCCAGCCGGAACGGCCGCCGTGCGAGCGCCCCTGGTGGTCGAAACGATCCGCGGCGATCGATGGCAGATCGAATCACTCACTCTGGTCGATGACGGCTGGCAAGGCCGTTCCCTCGCGGGGGTCGATATTCGCTGGAAACCGGATGAACTGCGGCGGATTGTCCCGCAAGTCGCCGCCTTTGAATACCTCAGCCGACTGGATCCGCTGGAACAGTCGTGGCAACCCTTCCTGGCGGCAAATCCGGCCGAAACCGCCGATCTGGCGCTGTTGTTCCAGCCGCAGCGGGACCGGTCGTTTCTCAGTCCTACCCTGGCTGTTCGCACCGCGGCCGGATCGGCCCAATGGCAAGAATACGACAGAGGTCTGGCGATCCACAGCCGTTCGGAACTGGTGTATCGCTTGGGACGAAAATACCGGCGTCTGACCGCGACCGTTGGTATCGACCCGCGACTGGCCCGGCCCGGCCACGTCGTGCTGTCGATCTATGCCGACGATCGGCCCGTATTTGAAGGGGCCATCGACGGCCAGCAGCCCGGCCGCATGCTCGACCTCGACCTGAACGGGGCCAGCCGACTGAAGATCGTCGTCGACTACGGTGACGGTTACGACACGGGCGACCACTTGAACCTCTGTGACGCGAAGCTATGGGAGTGACCGTGCCAACGACGTTCGACCGACCACCCGCCAACGCTGCCCCACTCAACCACTGCGAGATCTCGCTTCGGACGATCGCATTCACCCGAACCGCACTTGCCACGTGGGCCCTGTGCCTGGCCGCACTTTTGTGGGCCCCCACGCTCCGCGGTCAATCGACCGAAGAGAACTCGCCTGCTGAAATCTCGCCCGCTGAAACACCCTCACCCGTGGAACCCAGTCCTTCGGTCGAACCGTCTTCGACCACTGAGCCAGCCACAGCCGCAACCACAACCGCAACCGCAGCCGCTCCGACGGCGCTCGAGGTCGATTCACGAGTGCTGGCGGCCGAGAGTGACCGGATTGCGGCCGTAGCCAAGGCGACGCGAGCGGCGGTGGCCGTATTTGACGTCGGCAATCCCGGCGGCGGCGGCTCGGCGGTCGTGATTTCACCCGATGGCTATGCTCTGACCAACTTCCACGTCGTCCAGCCGGTCGGCGCGTACATGAAGGGGGGCATGGAAGATGGCCAGCTCTACGACGCGGTCCTGGTCGGCATCGATCCCACCGGCGACGTGGCGCTGATCAAACTGCTGGGCCGCGATGATTTCCCGACCGCAGAGATCGGCAACAGCGACACGGTGCAGGCGGGCGACTGGTGCTTTGCCGTCGGCAATCCTTTCCTGCTGGCTCACGATTTTCGTCCCACCGTCACCTTCGGCATCGTCTCAGGCGTTCACCGTTACCAGGAACCGGCCGGTACGCTGCTCGAATATGCCGACTGCATCCAGACCGACGCCGCCATCAACCCGGGCAATTCGGGTGGTCCACTCTTCAACGCTCAGGGCCAGCTGATCGGTATCAACGGGCGCGGTTCGTTCGAAAAACGCGGGCGTGTGAACGTCGGAGTCGGCTACGCCATCTCCATCAATCAGATCATGAACTTCCTGGGCCATCTGAAGAGTGGCCGAATCGTCGACCACGCTACCTGGGGCGCTACGGTGGCTACCGATGACGAAGGACGGGTGACCGTCACGAATATTCTCCCCTCGTCCGATGCCTATCGGCGAGGAATCCGGTACGGCGATCAGATTGTCTCCTTCGGCGGTCGCACAATTACCAGCGCCAACGATCTCAAAAATATCCTGGGGACGTTCCCTCAGGGATGGCGGATCCCCGTCACGTACGTTCGCGATGGCGACACGCTGGAAACGACCATCCGACTGACCGGCGTCCACGCCCGCGAGGAACTGCTGGAACTGGTCAGCCCCAAGCGGATGAAGCCGGAACGGGATGGCCGACCACGTGGCCCCCGCGATAAAGATCACCCTCAGGATGAATCGCCCGACGGCCAACCCGAACCGACTGAACCCGATCAGGACCAAGATCCAGATCAAGACAAAGACGTAGATAAAGACGCAGATCAGAAGCCGACCGAAGAGGGAGCCGAAGGCCAGAAGCCGGCGGAATCGAGCGACGGCAAGACTCCGTACGGCGAAAAGCTGCCGACGGAACTGGCTGCCGTTTTTGAAGCCCGCTATGGGTTCTCCAACTACTATTTCAACCGAATCGCCCGCGACCGACTGTGGAATGTGAACAATCAGCGTCAGCCGCTGGGTGATCGCCACGGTCCGTGGGTCCTGTCGGGCCGTGATGCTCAGGCGAATTCGTGGCAGGCGACGCTGAACGACGATGGCTGGTCGGCCACCTTCGGCGGCAACCTGATCGAAGGCAAAGTCGCGGGCGAGGGGAGCGATAAACTGCTGCCCGAGGGATCCGGTGGCCTGCTGTGGGCCTGGCATCAATGGCGCCGTTGGTTAGTCTTTGGTCCCGAGCGATTCGGAGATTCGTATTACCTGGGGATTGAACCGGTCCCGGGGACCGACCGGCAAATGCACGTCATCGTCGCCACGGCCGACACTTATGAAACTCGTTTCGGATTCGATACGCAGACCGATCAGCTGATCAGCGTCATCTTTTCGATGGACGAAGAAACCGATCCCTGCGAACTCAAGCCAAGTGCTCCTCAGGCGGTAGGAGCAGACCAGATACCCGTTACGTGGGATGTCTGGTGGGGCGACAAACACTATGGCACGCTGACCGTAGAAGCATTCTCGGCAGCGGCAAAGGAGTGACCCACGATGGCCTTCACCGCCCGTAAACGATTGGCGATCCGCTTGAATACTCTCACGCATCTGCTGTTGGCCCTGCTGCTCGGAGGCCCGCTCCTGTTGCTGTACGCCGATTCGCTCTTCGCTGCCAGTCCATCCGTGGCAGAGACAATTCAGCGAGTGCAGGCGAAGATGGTCAAGATCTACGGCGCCGGCGGAATGCAGGGCCTGGAGGCTTATCAGAGCGGCAGCTTTGTCACCGGCCAGGGACATATCCTGACCAGCTGGAGCTATGTGCTGGATACCGATACCGTCACGGTGGTGCTGCACGATGGGCGACGACTCATCGGACGCCCGGTCGGCATCGACCCGCGACTCGATCTGGCCGTGCTGCAGGTTCCCGTTGAAGGGAACGAACACTTCGACCTGCAGTCAGCTGGCGAGGTATCGGTCGGCGCTCGCGTCCTGGCGTTCAGCAATCTCTACGGGATTGCGGCGGGCAACGAACCGACCAGCGTACTCCATGGCGTCGTGTCGGCGGTAACCGAGCTGGCCGCTCGCCGAGGCGCCTTTCCGTCCCCCTACCAGGGCCGAGTCTATGTGCTCGATGCGGTGACCAATAACGCTGGGGCAGCCGGCGGAGCACTGACTGACTTCAACGGCAATTTTGTGGGCATGCTGGGCAAGGAACTTCGCAATTCGGCCGACAATACCTGGCTGAACTATGCACTCCCCGCCGCCGAGGTCCGATCGTCTGTGGCCGATATCCTGGCCGGGAAAACCCCAGGCGCCGAGACACCGTCGCGCAGCACAGCTCAGTCCCCGGTCACCACCGGCAACTTGGGCGTGGTGCTGGTTCCGAATGTGCTGTCCAAGACGCCAGCTTTCGTCGAATTCGTACGCCCTGACAGTCCCGCGGCACAAGCCGGTCTCCAGACGGACGATCTGGTCGTCATGGTCAACGGCCAGGCGGTGCAGAGTCAGCGCGATCTGGAGAGTGAACTGCAGTTCATCGAGGCCGGTGACTCGTTGAAACTGATCCTGCTTCGCGGCCAGGAACTGCTGGAAGTTGAACTCAAGAGCACCGAACCGGACGCGAGAACAGAATAAAACCAATCAGTCGAAGGGGATCAGCTGTCGCAGAGCCTCTGACGCGATTCGCCCGCCGACCCGTCACCTGGAATCATCCACCGGCAACGACCCGACATGTCGTCCAAGACGATCGTCACATTACATCCGGCTGACTACATGATCACACTTCCGCTGAATTCCTGCCGCCCCCACAGCCCACCTCGCCGATTCCCTTCCTGGTGGGTTGCGATGGCGCTGATTGTCTTGACCAGCGCCACCGGTCGCAGCCAGGAATCGGCCGACGATCTGTCGACCGTCGAACAGGCCGCGTTCCTGCAAGCCGCAGCCGAAGTGGCACCGTCTGTCGTGCAGATACAGCCCTTGGGTGGACTCGAGAAGGTCGACGGACGGCTGGTGACCTCCGGTCCCACCACCGGTCTGATCGTCGGCCAGGATGGTTGGATCGTCACCACGCAATACGGACTCTCCGGCCAGCCGGCCAGCATCCTGGTGACGTTGCCCGACGGCAGACGGGTTCCCGGTCGTCAGGTCGCCGTCGATCACAGCCGGGAACTGGTACTGTTGAAAGTCGAATCCGATTCACCGCTCCCCGTCCCCCAGGTCGTCGACCCGCAGGAATTGCGAGTCGGACAATGGGCCATCGCCGTGGGGCGAACCTTCAGCCAGGACCAGGTCAACCTCTCCGTGGGCATTGTGAGTGCCAAGGATCGGGGCTGGGGCAGGGCGGTGCAGACGGACGCCAAGATTTCGCCCAACAACTACGGCGGACCACTGGTCGATCTGCAGGGCCGCGTGCTCGGGATCCTCTCGCCGCTGAGCAGCTCGACTGGCGAGGGAATGGAAGAGATTGAGCTCTACGATTCGGGGATCGGTTTCGCAGTTCCCATGACCGAAGTACTCCGTCGATTGCCGCAATGGCAGGAAGGCCGTGACCTGCACCCCGGTCGGCTCGGCATCTCGATGCGTGGCGGCGATCTCTACGGCAGCCCGCCCGTGATCGGCACCGTGTTCCCCACCTCGCCCGCTCAAAAGGCCGGTCTCAAATCGGGCGACCGAATCGTCTCGATTAACGACCGTGCTGTGGCTCGGCAGTCCGAATTCAAGCAAACCCTCGAACCGTTGTATGCCGGAGACACTGTCCGACTATCGGTTGATCGGTCGGGCCAGACACAGGAGTTTTCCGTCGAGCTGATCGACAAACTCCCCCCCTATCGACGCCCGTGGCTGGGCATTCTCCCGGTGCGTAAAGCGGTTGCTGAAAGCGGGTCGACTGAGCCCGCTCCAGACGGCAAAGTGGCAGAAGGGCCTGCGGCCGAAGGGGACAAAGCCCCCGAAACCGACAAACCGGCGGGATCGGATGACAGTCTGCCGGGAGTTGTCGTGCGGCATGTGATGCCGGATAGCCCGGCGGCGGCGGCCGGCCTGCAGCCCGGGGACCGTATCACGGCCGTGGACGGTCAGGAGGTTCGCGGAGCGGCTGCGCTGCGGACTCAGGTCCTCGCCCACGCCCCCGACGATCGCGTAGCCCTGAAATGGATGCGCGGCGAATCGTCGCAGCAGGCTGAAGTCGTCCTCGCCAACACTCGAGCTGACGTCCCCGACGCACTTCCCGCACCAGCTGAGCTCGCGGACGGCGAAGGCGATCGACCCGAGGTCGGCAAGCAGAGCTTGAAGCTCCCCGAGGAATCGGCTGAGTGCTTCGTGTGGCTGCCAGATAACTTCAATGGCGTGACCCCCTTCGGGCTGCTCGTCCTCCTGCCGGAACCGGGCGATTTCGATGCGCAGAAACTGATTGATCAATGGGGACCGGTTTGCCGCGAACGGCATTGGATTCTCATGGCGCCCGAGCCCACGGACCGAGCTCGCTGGACTCCGGCCGACGTCTTCTTTGTCCTGAAGGCGATCCCCGAGGCCGTGCGGCGGTACGGGTTGGACCGTCAGCGCATTGCCTGCTGGGGTGACCGTACGGGTGGACTTTTCGCGTACACGGTGGCCATTCAGCTGCAGGAATACGTCCGGGGCGTGGTGCCGATGAACTCCGGCCGCCCCGCCCGCTCCCGACTGCCCATGCACCTGCCGGAAAACCCGCTGTCAATTCTGTTCGCGTACCGGGCGGGGCAGGGGGAGGCGGTCGATTGGGAAGCCAGCCTGAAGGAGGCACGGCAGGCCGAATATCCGGCTGCCCATTTGCCGCTGGCTTCCCCGGACGCATTGACCGACGACGAACGGTCTGCCATCCTGCGTTGGCTGGACACTCTGGATCGGATCTGACTCCGACTCGAAACGTGGACTCAACGACTAAGAACTCAGCTGATTATCGGGGGCTGAATGACCATGGTAGGGCGACATGGGTTGACGCGAATCGCACATGCTGGGCTGGCCGCATGGCTGCTGATGCTGGGACTGGCGGTCGGGGCCGGTGAAGCGAAGGCCGATCTGACCGGCTCGGCGATTCATTTCGTGCCGTCGGACGCGGCCATGTTCGATTCCACTCTGCAACTCCGACGGCAGCTCGATCTGCTGCTGGGAAGCCAGGCGTGGAGCCGATTCCAGGGTGGCGTAATGTACCAGGGAATCGTGATGGGCATTCGCACCGCCTGGAATGACTCATCGAATCCGATCCTCCAGGAAGTCAAGCGTCAGTTGGAATCACCCGACAATCAGGCCTTGCTGCAGCTCTGTCGACAGGCCGTCCAGGACGAGATCTTTGTCTACGCTCCTTCCGAGCAGGTCACGACCATCAGCCAGTGGCTCGACATTGCCCGACAAGTCAATGAGATGCAGGTGGAGATCCTGGAAGATGCTGAGAACGAGGACGAAAAGGCGATCCGCGAGAAACTGGCCGAACGACTGAAGCAGCTGCCGCAGAACCTCCAGCTGCCGGCGATAACAATCGGATTCCGCCTGCAGGATGTTTCGGCCGCCGGTCCGCAACTGGAACGCCTTGGCGAACAGATCCGGTCACACCTCAAATCGCACGAAAACGACAAGGTGAAACAACTGGCCGAACGCGTCGTTCGGAAAACGTTTGGGCCAGCCGATATGATTTCGATGACGTTCAAAGGGACGGACCTGCCATGGGAAGATTGGACAGCCGATGATGGCACCACGGAGGTCGAACACGAGCTGATCGCGGCGGTCCGGCGCACGCTGGAACCGATGGAACTGGAAATCGGTATCGGTACGGCGGGCAGTTTTGGCTTGATCGCCGTCGGCCCCCGGCTCGAGTATCTGTCGCGGCTCGGCAGCAGCCCCTCACTTTACGAACACGAGAAGCTGGCCCCTCTGCGAGACTTCGCCGACCGGGACCTGATATCGATCACGTACGCCAGCCAGGAGCTGATGAACGCTGCCGGGAATACGCAATATCAGCTGAAATCGAACTTCGACGTGCTGCACGCCACGCTGTTGCAGGCCGCGGCCGAGCAAGAGATCCCCGAGGATCTGTTGAGTGAACTGGAATCCGACTTTGAGAAGGTGACGGGCGCGATCATCGGCTGGATGCCCAAGCCCGGTGCGATGCTCGACTTTGTCTTCCTGAACACCGACGCCGGTCAGCCCGGCATGGAAGGCTATACGTACGACTGGTCGGAAAACAAACTGGTCGACGGCTCCGCGCCGCTGCCGTTGCTCGACTACCTTGGCCCCGATCCGCTGATGTTCGCCACCTCGCACATGAATCTCGACGAAAGCTGCTATGACGGTCTCGTCTCATGCCTGAAGCGATTTGACTATTACCTGGGCAAAATGGCTGAAGCGGAATCGTCGGAGGATCTGGATGAATACCGTCAGGCGCGTGAGCAGTTCCTGCCTTTGCTGCAACGAGCCGATCAGGTCGTGCGGCAGAAGCTGCTGCCGACGCTCGAACTGGGCCAGATCGCTTTGGTGATCGACGGTTACTCGAGCAATCGCAAGTGGCACCGGGATCTCCCGGAGTCGGACGAGCCACTGGTGATGCCTCACGTCGCTTGGCTTCAGGGAGTCAAAGACTCGGCCGCGACCGAAGAGGGCCTGAAAGAACTCTTCCGAGTTGCTCAGGAATTCTACGCGAAGCTTCGGGAGACGGCCGGAGAAGATGCAGAGGACTGGCCCTGGACGGTACTGCCCGAGCCAAACGTCGAGTATGTGAGCAGTGGCAAGTTGTTCTCGTACCCACTGCCCGCTGAGGCCGGAATGAACTCCTCCGTGCGTCCGCATGGCGCACTGGGGAACAAGGTTCTGGTGCTTGGATATCTGCCTCAGTCGACTCAACAGTTGCTCGACCCGCAGCGCGAGCTGCCGCTGTTGAACGAGGGTGAGTTCAGTGGACCGCTGGCCGGAGCGAGTTACTTGAACTTCGCCGCGATGATGCAGATCGTCCAGTCGTGGACGGACTATGGCTACTCAGCCTGGCTGGCCTCTGGCGAAGTCGATCCGAATCAGGCTTTTGGTTTCCAGATGGTCAAGAACCAGGTCGACATCCTGCTGGATGTGTTCGGCTGCTTCCGCACCTTCGTGGCGACCGCTTACCAGCAGGATGGTGCGATCGTCACACACTACCGCTGGGAAATCCGCGACCTCGAAGAATAGACACCCCTGCCTCCCCCCGCCGCAGTCGGACTACCTGACCAGGCAATCAAGCTGGCGGGGAGAGGAGAGCGCTCGGAGGGTCAGTCAGCAAGGTTTTGCCGCGCCCGGCGACGGGACAGAATCAGTCCCAAGGTACTGATCAGGGCGATCCCAGCCATCCCCGGTTCGGGCACCACGCTAACGTGGAGATTGTCCAGGTCGACGGTCATCTGCGCATCGGCCGAAGTGCGGGCTCCGGCCATCATGCGATTGCCGGGAAGGGTATTCATGTTGATGGCTGCCGGAAAATCAACCAGCACAGCGTGTTTGGTCGCTGCTCCGTACACATCTTCGATGATGTCGACGTCGATCAGAGCCTTCGTGTTGTCAGCCGGATCGGGGAAGACTCCCAGAATCGCGTGATGAAATACGCCGTCATTCAAGTCGATCATCGACGAGACGTCGACTTCCGCGATCGTCGTCCCGAATGCGTTCAGATTCACCTTGTCAGCATTGGGAGACACGTCAAAGGAAATATTGACCGAACCGGCGAACGAAGCCTTCTCCCAATCCTTGACCGGATCCAGAAAACCCGGGTTGCGCGGTCCTGTGGCGCCATGAGCGGCAGTTGTGAAGTGTCCCGACGCCATACCCTCACCGACCGGCATGGTTCCGCCCATCAAGCGGAAATCGAACGACAGGATTTTCCCTTTGGGAGCCGGTCCGGAGGTCAAGGGAGTCTCATCAAAGGAGATTGCATTGTCGCTTGCTACCCCGGTGGTCACCAGTCGCAGGAAATTCCCGGACGGCCCGCCAGCCACAATCGCCGGCGCGGTACCGAGCGAATTGGACAGGGAATAGGGTACGACTCCCGGTGCATCAAACGTCTCAATAAACTCGCCGGCGCAAAGCCCGTTGGTTGTCAACGCAAGCGCCAAAGCAGCGGTCAGTCGCAAGGTACCGAAGGTCCGATGTCGAAGCAGTGTCGTCATAAGGGGAAATTCCACGAGAGCCTGAAGGTTAACAGATCTATACACCTCACCGACGTCCCAGCAGGCATCGGCAGTTGTCGCCGCACGACCGATCACGCGGTTACCCGCAAATCTGCCGAGCTGACTGTTTTCCCCGCAAGAAAATCTCCGCTGCAGCAGAATTTAACCCGGATCGACGATTGGGCATCGCCCGGCCTATCAAGGGTTGGGCGGCGACGGCACGTCCTGGTGTGGCTCGGACAGAGCAACAACGTCGTCATTCATCACCGGGATGATGTCGCCGAAATCTCGCCTCCAGTCGGCCAAGGCTTGCTGCAAGCTCGCGCGGGACTCTTCGGTATTCCCCAACGCTTGCCGAGACATGGCCGTGAAGATCTGATTGGTCACGAGGTGCTGCAGCTGACGACGACGCTGTTCGGAGGAATAAATGTGACTGGCATCCGGCACCGGCTCGACGGCCAACCGCTGACGAGCTGCCTCCAGGGCGGGCAGAGCGGCCTGGTGATCGTCCAGCCGGCACAGGGCGGCGGCGCGGACGTTCAGGCCCTGCCCCTGGTCCGGCCATAGTTCGACCAGCCGTTCGGCCAGCTCCAGTGCACGTTGGTATCTTTCTCGGGGAAGACCGCGCTGATGGACAGTCATCTCACACTTTTCCAGCAGCTCATAGGGCGACTCGTGCCATTTCCACGCCAACTCGATAGCCGCCGCCTGTTCGGAAGAATCCAGCAACGTATCCTTCGCCAACACGTCGACGACTTCCTTCGTCAGCTCATACTGTTCAAACAGCCAAGCGAGCCGGCTGTAGATCCGCTTGTGCCGACGAAATTCCGGAGTCCATTGAGAGCCATCCAGACTGAGATGAACCACGCGATGTTCAGCAGTGTACGCGATGACCTCTGTCGCCTGACGCTCGCCGACCGGCAAAGGACGATGAATGGCGTCGGGAATCAGATACCCCGAAAACGTGACGACCGGCTGATTCCCAACTGGGTTCCAGGCCTGCAACTGACGACCATTGCCGGTCCACAGGAGATCACCGGACTGCGACCACCGCAGACCCGAATCGCCTCCGGCCGGTGTGGGCAGGTCTCGGTACGGCGGGGGACCGTTTCGCCGAAAATCGTGGCCTTCGACGTGATACAACCGAACCTGGTTCGTGACACCCGTGCACGCCAGCCACTTGAAATCGGGTGAGCACTCGAGGGTACGTACGGAGATCCCCGGACGATCCCAGATGCGTGGCTCCCGCTCGCCCTGCAAGTCTATCAACCACAACTGACCACCAATGCCTCCCACGATCATGTTCCGATTCTCGCGATCGAACGAGACTGCCATCAGCATGTCGCGGTCCTTATAGACCACTTTGGCCTCAGGCTGCGTCCAGTTCCATAAGCGGCATTCCCCATTCTCCGACAGCACCGCCAACAGATGCGGATCGTGCGAAAAAAAGAGGTTGACTTCGCACGGGGTGATCTGCAATCGAGCCAGTTGGCGGCCTGTCGCGATCTCAAAGACAAACACCTCACCCGCCCGCGTCCCCACGGCAGCGGCTCGGGAGTCTGGAGAGACATCCAGCGAGGCGATTTCATTGGCGGTCGGATGGAGCGTCGCAATGAACTCCAGCGTATCCCGTTTGACAATTCGCAGCGTGTCTTTCCCGTACACCAACAGGTACTTCTGGTCCGCAGTCAAAACCGGCTCAAGGACACCTTCCCAACGACTCACCGGTCGAACCGTCGATTGCCAACTGGCCACCGGAGACGGCGAATCCCAGTCCCAGATCCTGACTGTACGGTCCAAGCCGCCCGAGGCGAGCCGTTTGCCTTCGAAATCCCAAGCGACCGCTCGAATCTTACCCGTATGACCAATCCACGCCCGCTTTTCTCGTTCGACCACATCGTATACCTCGACGACTCCACCAACCGTTGGCAACGCAAACCGAGTTTCATCCGGCGAAGCCGCCATCGTCCACAATCCGTGGCGAGTCACCTGCGTCGACCAGAGGATCTTCTGAGACGATAACTCGATGACGTTCACGTTCAGATCGATATCCGTCGCCTCGGTGTTGTTTCTTCCTGAGCTCAACCATCCCACCTTGCGCCCTCGGTACACCCAGTTGTGATTGGGGAGCGGCGGATGGCGAGCCACAATTTTCTGATTGCGCCAGTCCCACTGGACCCAGTCTCCGGAATCCGAGCCATATTCCAGCAGTTCGCCGTCGTCGCCGCCGAACTGATACGCTCGCGGACAATACGCCCCCGGAGGGAACGTTCCCCTGTGGATGATCCGCCCCGTCTCCACGTCCCACACTCGATAGTTCCCGTAACTGGCTTCCGCCAGGTATTTCCCCTCTCCGCCGTAGACCGGCCGAACGGCATCCATCGCCTTGGGATCCTCCAGCGGCTTCGACTTGCCAGTCGCCAAATCAATCCTCACCAATTGATTGTCGCGAGTATGCATGACCAACTCGTTGTAGGATTGATTAATCGAGATATCGCCCCCTTCGCGTGGTCGAATCTGCGGGAATCGCCACAACTCCTTACGATCCGGCAATCGGATGCACGCCAGGTCGCCCAGGAAATCCATCACCAGCAGATCTCCCGACGGTGTCCAACCGACCTCCATCACTGCATGACGAAAAGGTCCGTCGATCATCAGGCTGCTTTGATCCCGATTCTTCTCAACAAACTCCCCCAGATTGGCGCTGGAAAAACTCCTGAACTGCCCCATCAAATCCTGGACACCGCCAACTTCCCCGGAAGAAAGAGCGGAAATGGCCTGCCTGAGGGCCAGGGCGGCAGCCGTCCTGCCCAGGCTCACATTGTAGACTTGCACCGTGATCAACCAGCCGGCGATCAACAAACAGGCCAGTCCCACTGCGGTGGCTGCGAGGGGCTGTCGGCGAGCCCAGGAGACGAGCTGATGCACAGGGGATGCTCGTCGAGCCTGAATTGGACGCATTCCGGCAAACCGTTCCAGGTCGTCCCGGAGCTCCGCTGCCGTCGCGTAACGCTGGGCACGGTCGGTGGCCATTGCCTTGTGGACGATCGTCTCCAGGTCGCGTGGGATCCGAGCGTCGACAGTTCTCAATCGCTGAGCCCGACCGTCGACAATCGCCTGCACCAGCTCACCAAAGTCATTCCCGGCAAATGCCGGCTGCAGCGTCAGAAACTCATAGGTGGTCGCTCCCAGCGCATACACATCCGAACGCGGATCGGCCTGGCCTCGTAGCTGCTCGGGGGACATGTACCGGATCGTTCCGATCACATCGTGAGTCCGTGACAGATCACTGCCTTGTACCTTGGCCAATCCGAAATCGGTCACCCAGATCTTGCATTGACGATCGATCATCAGATTGGATGGCTTGATGTCACGATGAATGACATTCCGGTCGTGTGCCGCCTGCACAGCATCCGCGACGTCCGCCATCATGCGCGCCACGCGTCGAAAATATTTCAACCCGGTCAACTCACTGCGCAGCTGGTCCGGCGTCCAACTGCTGGGCGCCCCCGGAGCCACCGTCGATCCGGCCGGAACAAGCCTTTCCGGCTCACTCCGAACCTCCGCACCGCGATCTTTGCCTTGATCTTGGGTCCAGTTCGCCAGCGGTTCCGAAACCGAACTGCCCGGTCCATTCGGTTGCCGCCGCACACCGGCAATTTCGCGAATGATGGCCGACAGCGTCTCCCCCGAGACGTACTGCATGGCCAAATACTCAATCTCTCCGTCCGCCCCGATCTCATAAATCGGCACGATGTGTGGATGATGCAGGTTCCCCGCCGCGACCGCCTCCTGATGGAATCGCTGAGCCAACCGGCGATCAGCGCGGAATTCCGGCCTGAGCGTCTTCAAAGCCACCGTGCGGCGCAGCCGCTCGTGATAGGCCTCGTAGACGATACCCATCCCGCCTTCGCCGATGATCGACAACAGCCGGTATTCGCCCAGCCGTGATGGCATCTGGATCGGCGACGCCTTGTCCACACCAGCCTTGTCAGCCTGATGGTTCACAGCTCGATGGTCGGTCTCTGGCACCAGCTGCTCCAGGCGCTGGATCATGGGCAGCAGATCCAGCAGCCGCCTTTCATGCCGAGGAAATCCGGCTGCAAACTGAGCGATCGAAACACTTTCGCCGCCCCGACGCCGAGTCAGAAACTGCTCGACAATCAAGTCCAGCTCCGCATCGATCTGGTTGTCACCCTGAGGCATAGAGGACGGCGTGTTCATCAAAGATGGGCCCTGTCTATCAGCTGCCGCAGCCGGTGGATCGCCCGGACATACCGGCTGCTCGCTCCGTTTTCGCTGATTTCCAGCAACTGCGCAACCTCGCGGTTGGTCAACTGTTCGAAGTGACGCAGGATGATCACTTCCCGGTCAGTGTTGGTCAACCGATCAATGGCCTGCATCAGATGAGCGTTCTGCTCCTGCCGAATCAGATGCGATCGGGGTGAGACAATGGCGTCCATCAGCTGCCGAATCATCTCGCTCGACTGCTGCCGCGACAATCCGCCCAAATGCAGACTGACCTCGCTGTAAACACTGCGAGCCTCCGTCCGCAGGTGCTTCCGATGCATCTCCGCGACCTTCTGACTGGCCAGAAACCGCAGCCAGAGAAAGACCGGCCAGCCATTCGTCTGCCGGTACTCGTCCAGCCGCCGATAAGCGTCGACGAAGACTTCCTGCAAGATGTCGGAAGCATCCATCCGGCGGCGGACCAGCCAGTTCAGTCGCAGTTCGACAATTCGTTTGAGCCGCGATCGATAGCGAAAGAAGGCCCGCTCCAGCTGGGCCGCACTCATCTCGCTCGACTCGCACTCCTGATCGTCCGGTGAAGATGGAACTGTCATGGCGTCGACACTCGCCGTCCCCATACCGCCAACCTGCGCCCCCCGCTCCGGCCGACCCGCTCGACCGACCCCGCAATGGGAACCCGACCCCCTCGCGTCGCCCCATCCTGCCACACCAGATGGGTATCTGCAAGAAAGTGACTCCCCATCACTCCACCACAACCGGCTCAGAAACTAATCTGCCACGACGGGCCGCCAGCCCGCAAAAAAACTCCAGAGCAAGGGAAACCGTAGCTTGGGGGGGGGTGGAGCTAGCCGCACAAAGGTTGAACTGGCGCCAGCAGGGCGACTGCCGCCACAGGAATTGGCCGGGGCGGTCGACACCCTGACTCGGCTATAGAGGGCGTGATTGCCGCGGGATAAGATGAAATCAGGCGATCGGCGGGTGATTCTTGCCGATGGACCGGCCGATCCTGGGCCAACCCGGACGGCCAGCAAGCAGAAATCGGGAGTCCGGCGATGACCAATCGCACTTGGATTCTGACGCGGCCAGCAAGCCGCTTCGCCACCGCGGCACTCTCCGCCGTGCTGGTGCTGGCCGCTGTCGTTCTTTGGTCGCTGCGAACAGGAGCGACGGAAACTCGACAGCCAGCCCCCAAAGAATCTGGCGGCACCGGGCTGCAGATGGCCAATGGCACGTTGATCGTGCCCATCGAGACAGTTCGTTCCATGCGGCTCGAGGCAGTGCCGATTCGCGGCACAAACACGCCCCGCTCACTGCGTCTGACTGGCCAGCTGATGCTGGACGTTAACCGGCTGACTCATGTGACGTCACGATTCACGGGCGAAGTCGTATCGATTGGCGCCGGGGCGACCGAGGATGTACCCTTGCGAATCGGCCAGCGAGTCGAGAAGGGCCAGCTCCTGGCGGTGTTATGGAGCAAGGAGATTGGTGAAAAGAAGAGCGATCTGGTGGATGCGTTATCGCAGCTCTATCTTCACCAGGCGATCTATCGCCGCATGCAAGATCTGTCGTCTCCGGGGGCTATTCCTCAACGAACGATTGATGAAATGCAGCGTAACTTCGAGTCCGACGTAATTCAGGTGGAACGTCTGAAGCGGACTTTGATTTCTTGGCGGATCAGCGAAGAAGAACTGAAGGCTATCGAAAACGAGGCCCAGCGACTGCATCAGCAACCGCTGGCCGCACCGAGCACTCTAGTCGACGACAATGCTGCGAGTCTGTCTCACTGGGCCGACATTCAGATTCGCGCACCGATCTCTGGCACCATCCTGGAACGCAATTTGAACGTCGGCGACGTCGTGAGTGCGGATCTGGATCTGTTCAAGATTGCCGACTTGAGCAAGTTGGTCGTGATGGCCAACATCTATGAGGACGACCTGCCGGCGCTGCTGGCGATACCGGCGACGGAACGCTCCTGGAAGGTTTTCATCAGCTCACGGCCCACGGACGAACCGTTGTCCGGCGCCATTGAATCCGTGGGCAACATCATTGATCCGAACCAGCACACAGCAGTGGTCCAGGGTAGTCTGGACAATAGCCACGGGGATTTTCGGGTGGGTCAATTTGTCGAAGCTGTCATCGAAATCCCCGAATCAGCGCCCGGCTGGGAAGTGCCATTAAGCGCACTGATTGATTCGGGCAACGCCTCTCGAGTGATTTTGGCGGTCTCGGACGACCTCACGCGTCTGCGGCCAATGGACGTCCGCGTCGTGCGGAGGACGAGCTCTGTGGCCAGGGTGGTATCTATGGGTGGAGAGCTAAAAGAGGGAGACCGACTGCTGACGACCGGGGGGCAGGAATTGATGAATGCCACACGTACAATTGCGCCTTCACCGGCCTCCGAGGCGACGAAGAATTAGGGTACATCCGGGATGTTGTTCGCGCTCGTCCAGTGGGCCGTCTCCAATCGGCTGGTCGTAATTCTCCTCACGCTCGCGTTGATCGCCGTCGGCTGCTATGCATTTGTCAATATCGACGTAGAAGCCTACCCCGACCCGGCTCCGGCAATTGTTGAAGTCATCGCTCAGTATCCTGGGGCTTCCGCGGAAGAAGTCGAACGGCAGGTCACGATCCCGTTGGAGGTGGCCCTGGCCGGCATGCCGGGGCTGGAAGTCAATCGCAGCCAATCTCTATTTGGGCTGTCACATCTTCGCAATCAATTCAGTTTTTCCACCCCCTATAAAGATGCCCGGCTCGAAGTGCTCAACCGCCTCTCCCAGGCGGATCTGCCGGACGGTGTACGGCCCTACATTTCACCGACATCCCCCATCGGAGAGATCTACCGCTATACGCTGACCAACCCTCTCGACTCCCAGGGAATGCCGATCTACGCCCTGGCTGACCTCAAGGCACTCCAGGACTGGACGCTGGAAAGGGAATTTCGACGGCTACCTCGTATTGCCGACGTCGTCAGCTTTGGTGGTGAAGTCAAGCGTTACGAGATCCATCCTGATCCCGACCTCCTCCGACGTTTCGACATTACGCTCGATCAACTGGAAAAGGCGATTGGGGACAGCAATTCGAACGCTGGCGGAGACTACCTGATCCTTCCGCAATCCGTCCAAGTCGTCCGCGGTCTTGGCCTGTTAGGTGACGGCACCGACCCGACCGCGAGAGCCTGCCTGAAATCCACGCCACTTGAGGCCCGCGACTTCCTGAGATCAGAAGAACTTCGTCGACTCCATGATATCCGCCAGATTGTCTTGGCAACGACCAACAACGTACCGGTTCGGGTCGGAGACGTAGTCGATGGCGGCCGCACCAGCGAATCGGGCTCCTCGAATCGCGGAGTCATCGTCGGGCACAGCACGCGGCTGGGGAAAGTCAGCGTCAGCGAACTGTCTCAAACAGAGACCGCGGAACCGCAGGACGCGGACCCAAGCGACGGCCGAAGCTGGCAGAACGTGGAAGACGCTGTTCAAGGGGTCGTGCTGCTGCGCAAAGGCGAACAATCGCTCCCCGCGTTAGCTGACATTGAGGCTAAAGTCGCCGAGCTCAATGCGAACGGTAAACTGCTTCCGGGTGTAAGAATTGACGTCTTCGATGATCGGCGCAATCTGATCCGCCGAACCACCGAGACGGTCCAGGAAAACTTGATGGTCGGGATGCTGCTGGTCACTCTCGTGCTGCTGGTTTTCCTCAACCACCTGCGCAGCGCCTTGATCGTGGCCATCAACATTCCACTCGCACTTCTCTTCGCCTTTGCGATGCTCTATTTTCGCGGGCTATCGGCAAATCTGCTTTCCCTGGGAGCGGTGGACTTTGGCATCATCGTCGACTCTTCCGTGATTATGGTGGAATGCATATACCGTAAACTCGGGACCAGCGCCGGCGGAAAGGAGTCCGTCGATGCGTTGATTGTTCAGGCCGCCGGAGAAGTGCAACGCCCTCTGCTGTTCTCAACCCTGATCATGGTCTGCGCACTGCTTCCGCTGTTCCTGATGACTGGACCTGAAGGCCAGATCTTTGGTCCCATGGCCGACGCCTACGCCTTTGCTCTGGCGGGCGCCCTCCTGCTCGCACTCACACTATCCCCCACGCTGAGCAGTATCTTCCTGCGAAATGTCAGTGAAGCTCGCGACAACTTGCTGGTACGCCAATTGAAAGGATTCTATCTCTGGCAACTGGAGTTCGCGCTCCGCCACAGAACCTGGGTCATCGCCAGCTTTCTGTTGGTCGTCACGATAACTGGAATCAGCCTGCCGTTCCTGGGGCGGGAGTTCATGCCGGTACTGGAAGAGGGTAACGTCTATATCCGCGGAACCTTTCCCGCGGCCGTCTCGCTCGAAGAAGTCTCGCGAATGTCCGACGTCGCTCGCCATCAACTCGAACAGTATCCGGAAGTGCGAGCTGTTCTTTCGCAACTGGGCCGCCCCAATGACGGTACCGATCCGACCGGCTTCTACAATTCCGAACTGCTGGTGCCGCTGAAGCACGAAGACGAATGGCCTCGCCTGATCGCTCAACCCTTCCGGCCCTGGCGTCTGGCCACGCGTCGTCGCCGGACAAAAGACGAGCTGGTCGAGCTGATGCAACGGGACCTCGAATCGGCGGTGGCTGGCGTCGACTGGAACTTCTCTCAAAGTATCCGCGACAATGTCATGGAAACACTCTCCGGGGTCAAAGGCGAGAACTCGGTCAAGATCTTCGGGCCCGATCTGGCCGAATTGGAGCGTCTGGCGAATCAGGTCGCTGCGGAATTGCGGAAGGTCCCGGGGCTCAGCAGCGTCGGCGTCTTCTCCATTATGGGCCAGACAAATCTTGAGTTTTCCATCGATCGCGAAAAATGTGCCCGCTGGAACGTCAGCGTTGCCGATGTGCAGGATGCTCTCGCCACGGCTGTGGGCGGGAAAGCGTTTACGCAGATGGTCGAGGGTGAGAAGACATTTGACATTACCCTGCGCTGGCCGCCACATCTGCGAGCTGATGAGGAACAGATACTCAACATCCCGGTCGACGTGCTGAAGAACCGTGTGGTGCCAGGGAACCAGGCTCAGCCAGGGGCCATCGCGTTGGCCGGAACGTCAACCTCCCAACCGGCGGTCACCGGCAGCATCGATACCGAGTTCCTGGTAGCCGTCCCACGCCGTCGACTCGCTGACCTCGTGACTCCCCGCGACGCGAGCGGCGAAAAGAATCCGTCCCTCCCTTTTACTCGCCCCGGCGCGTCGATTATTCCTCGCGAACAGGGAGAGCGGTTTATTGCAGTCAAGTTCAGTGTGCAGGGGAGGGACCTGGCCAGTGCAGTCGCTCAAGCTCAACAACAGGTCGCGCCGCTCATACAGGCACCCTACCATACTGCTTGGTCGGGAGAGTTCCAGGAAATGCAGGCCGCGATCCGACGGCTGGCGGTCGTCGTATCACTGGCCATGGTGCTGATCGTCGTTCTCCTCTATCTGGCACTGCGATCCCTGGCCGATGTGGCTGTTATTCTGTCCAATGTCGTCGTGATCTGCATGGGCGGAATCTGGGCACTGTTCGCCACCAGAATGAATTTCAATATCTCGGCCGGTGTAGGGTTCATTTCGATTCTGGGCGTTGGAATGATGAACGGACTGATCCTCGTGTCAGGCTTCAATGCCCGACGGTTGCATCAAGTGCCGCTGCACGACGCGATTCGCCAAGGAGTGGAACAGCGAATTCGTCCGTTGACAATGACCGTCCTGACGGCCGTGCTGGGCATGCTGCCGGCCGCACTGGCGACCCGGATCGGATCCCAGACTCAAAAGCCACTGGCGATCGTCGTCGTGGGTGGAATGAGCGTGACTCTGCTGTTTCTGAATCTCATCCCAGTCCTGTACAGCCTATATGGCGCTCGGACGCCCAAGAGCGTCAATGATGCTATCGCCAATCACTGACCAGTCGAGACGTGAGCCCGAGAGTAAGGGCGCGGGAGTAAGGGCGCGGGAGTAAGGGCGCGGGAGTAAGGGCGCGGGAGTGCCTGAGCGACTAAAGCAGTCGGGATTTCAGTTCGCTGAGCAGCTGCACGGCGTGGCCGATTTCGGCCTTTTGACGAGCCGGTTCCTGAGGGATCTCACGTTCGATGGTGAGTGGTCCGGTGTAGCCGATCTCCAGCAACGCGCGGAGGAAATTCTCCATCCCCACGTCGCCGTGACCCAGCGGGACTTCCTGGCCCCATTCCTGACCCGGCCGCGCAGCCCATTTGGCGTCCTTGCAATGGACACTGTGGACGTACTTGCCGATCCGCTTGACCGCGGCAATCGGCTCGCCCGTCCCGTACAGAATCATGTTCGCCGGGTCGAAGTTGACAAACAGATTGGGGCGAGCCACGTCGTTGAGAAACTGCACCAGACCGTCCGCCGACTCCTGGCCAGTCTCCAAGTGCAGGTCCTGCTTGTTCCGCAGGCAGTGATCACAGATGTCGCGAGTCACCCCCAGCACCTCGGCGTAAGTCTCCGGATCGCTGTCGTGGTGCGGGATAAACCCCAGATGGAGTGCCGCGACCGGACATCCCAGCTCCACAGCGAAATCGGCAATCTCCTTCATTTCCTTGACTCGAGCCGCCCGCGTGTCGCGAGGAACCAGGCCCACGGTCCGCTGAGTCGTCGGAATGTCGGCGTACGATTCGCCGTCGAAACCGCCAAAGACGGCCGTCAGCGAAATCCCCAGCTCCTGCAACCGCTCGAGAAACTTCCGGGCGTGCTGCGGCGTCCGAGTCGCCGGGGCCGGAGCGTGGAGCTGAATGGTCGGAACTCCCAGGTCCCGAGCGACGTCCAGTTGCACACCCAGGCCAGCGTCAATGCTGGCAAAGACCCCGATCGGCCACGATTCCATAACGACTGCTCCCCCGGCTGCC
This sequence comes from Pirellulales bacterium, assembly GCA_046349895.1. Taxonomy (GTDB): domain Bacteria; phylum Planctomycetota; class Planctomycetia; order Pirellulales; family Pirellulaceae; genus JAXMBJ01. The sequence goes on from JAXMBJ010000006.1 coordinate 2,278,178, forward strand.
ACGATTGGACGGCGATGCCAACACAACAACGCTTCGGATCACACCGCCGCGGCTCACGCAGATGCTCGTGATCGCCGCGGCAGTTTCGCTTGCGACTCCGGTTAAATCTTCTGCGGAGTCGATCCGTCGGGCGTCTCGTCGCTGTCGACCTGGAACCACTCTTCCTTGAACTGGATGTGCCCACCCTTGCCGGCGGCTGCCTGCTGCATGGCGACGTTCGTCGTCAGCGCGATGCAAGCATCGCCCAGCGCCACCTCGGGATAGCATCGCGGTCGGTTTTCCGGATCGCGGTTGCGGATACACCATGCCCAGTGCTCCATCTCTTCCGTGTATCCACGGCTGACCGGCCCCATGGAATTGTGAGCCCCCTGGGCGGCCACAGCGGCCTTGGAACCCGTTTCGTAAGCCATCACGGCCGGGCCGCCGCCGTCGTCCTTCACCTGGATCTTGGTCTTGGTGTCGGCATCCTTGAAGACCATGATCTCCTGCTCGCGTTCCAGAATCAGCGTCCCCTTGGTCCCCATCACCACTTCACCGTAACCGCCGTAGCCGTTGCCGTTGATCGACGAGTAGGTCAGCACAATCCGCTTGTTGTTGTCGTCGGTATACGGCGGAATCCCCGTCTTCGGATCGGGCACGTTGTTGTACCGATCGTAGTAGCCGTAGAAGTCCTTCGGCTCGCGGGGTTCGTATCCCGGGCCGGGGAACTCGAACATGCAGTAGACATGGTCAAACGCGTCGCGATCCTGCGGGAAGATGTGCCGGCCGCCAACCGCATGAACGCTCAACGGATGAGCCTTCTTGCCGTCGCGACGCAGAGCACTGACGAAAATCGAGGCCGCATCCAGCTGGTGGCTACCCAGCTCGGCCATCAGACCACCGCCCGTCCGGGTCCAGAGCCTCCAGCGACAGAGCTCTTCCAGGGCCGAACGCTTACGGCCTCCGATCTCAATCTCTTCATAGCCGTACTTGGCCGCGTCGACTTCGACATCCTTCGCCCACGCTTTCCACTGAGCCAGCTGCATCTCCGTTTCGTGCCGCTCAACAGGATTATCGATCCCTTTGTCGACCGCTTTCTGCAGCTTGTCCACGGTGTTCTGGATCTCGTCCACTACCGCGTTCTTGTCGAAGTCATAGCGTCCACCGGGGAGCGCCGGCGCCCAGCTGTCGTTTCCAGGCAGGTTGTTGCGGTGCCACTGGGCCCGAATATGGTGCAGTTCGCCCAGCAAACCCCAGCGAATCAGATTCACCGCGTTGTCGTACAGCACGCTGTAGTGCCGCTGATGGCCGGTGGCCAGCAGCAGATTCTCGCGAGCCGCCATGCGGCCCATTTCTTTGCACTGAGCGACGTTGTAAGCCATCAGCTTTTCGGTCAGCACATGCTTGCCGGCCGCCATCGCGTCCATGGCCACCTTGTGGTGCAGGAACAAGGGGACCGCGATGATCACCGCTTCGATGTCCGGGTCCTTCAACACGTCCTGGTAATCGGTGTAGACCTTGACGTGGTTGAGCGCCTCTTCGTGCGTCTTCCAGCCGTAGACGTCCATCAGACCTTTGCGGTTCAAACGGGCACTCGGACTGGCCCAGTCGCCAAAGAACGCCCGGTGCTGGTTGTAGGGCCGAATATCGCAGATCGCTTTGACCTGAATGTAGTTCGGGTTGATCGCGCCGATCAGCACGTTCCCTTCGTCGCCCGTGCCGATCACGGCCACTCGTACCGGGTCGCTGACCGAACTGCCGTAGCCGAAATACATCGCGCCCAGGCCGGCCCCCGATGTCACGCCGGCTACCGCAACCCCCTTCAGGAAGTCGCGCCGCGATACGCCGATCGATTCGTAGTAATTACTGCGACCAATCTCTTTCTCTTCGTTCGTCAGATTCATCGCTCACCTCGTCAGTTATTCTTCGGCGCACAGCAGCGGGACCACAAACCGGCCAGGACATAGTCCAGACCCGCGTAGCGCCCGGCAGCAAAGGCTATCAAAACCATTAAAGCTGAAAACTCGACAAATTGGTAGTAAAAGAACTGCAGGTTGGCGTCCGGGTCCCACGGAGGCTGGGTCCCCATCACCGTCAGCAGGAAACCGGCCGCGACCAGCGCCGCCGCTCGTGTGAACAGCCCCAGCATCATCAGCACACCCGCTCCGGCAATGATCCATTTGATGGCCACATCACCGAAACTCCACGACGGATCGGCAATCGCCAGCGGCCTGACTCGCCCACCGCCGGCCGCCACCTCAGTGATCCGCTGCTGGAGATCGCGGTACTGAGCCGAAATGTCCTTGAGCCACGGAGTGGCCTTCGCCACCAGTTCCTTCTCCTTCGCCGCCAGCCGGTCCCGGGCAAACTTCACTTGCTGATTGATCGACTGAGCCGCATCGCGACGCAGTTCCTCCAGCTCCAGCCGGTATTCGGTCAAATCGCTCTCGATCCCATCCAGGTAGTTCGAATAAGCTCGCTTGGCATTGGCCAGAACCTTGTCAGCCGCCGCCCGTTGACTGTCATCGAAGCCGAAATGCCGCTTCGCCTCGTTCACGTAGCGGTCAAAATCGGTCTCCACCACCCGCCGGTCCAAACGGGCTTCGCCCCACCGATCGGGGATCTGCCCCCGGTAAAACTCCCGGAACGGACCGACGGCCGCCTGCATCAGCGGAGCCGACGAAAAGGCCGGGTCCTTGAACTTCTTGATGCCTTCCTTGTAGAAATGCCAGCCAATGGCCAGTCGCAACAGGACTAGAGCCAGAACGGCTGTCACGCCGAGTTTGTATCGCTGGTTAAACAGAAGTCTACCCTTCGTTCGGCTGGAGCTACACGGCGCGGGATCCGGCAGATACTGCGAGCGGCGCCACCCTCAGCGCCCCTCTGACGATCCCGGCAAGGTGGGGTACACTATTATGCCCCACGCCCGAGCCGACGCCAAGCAGCCCGGCCGAGTCCGTCCCGTACCTCATCCGATCGAGCCTATCCATGCGGATCGTCTTGTGTTATCCGGTAGAACAGCGACATCTTAACCAGATCCAGGCCGCTTGGCCCGAAGCCGAAATCGTCGATGCGGGTCAGGAAGGGATTGCCGACGAAATCCACCAAGCCGACATCTACTGCGGACACGCCAAGGTCGCCGTTGACTGGCCCCGCGTCGTCCAGGCCGGCCGGCTCCGCTGGATCCAGTCCTCCGCCGCAGGTCTCGATCATTGCCTCGTCCCCAGCGTCATCGGTTCCCCCATCCCGGTGACCAGCGCCTCCGGCCTGTTCGCCGACCAGGTCGCCGAACAGACCCTCGCTATGCTCCTCGGCTGGTTCCGCAGCCTGCCGACATTCTTCCTGGCCCAACAGCGGCGTGAATTCGTCCGCCGGCCCACCCGCGACCTCACCGGCAAAACCGTCGGCATCGTCGGACTCGGCGGCAACGGCCGACGATTGGCCGAAGTCCTCGCCCCCTGGAAAATCAAGATCGTCGCCACCGACCGCTTCCCTCACCATCGGCCACCGTGCGTCGACCAGCTCTGGCCAGCCGAGGAACTCCACCGCCTGCTGGCCGCCAGCGATGTCGTGATCCTCGCCGTGCCATTGAACGATGAGACTCGAGGCATGATCGGCCAACCAGAACTGGCCGCCATGAAGCCCGGCAGCCTCCTGGTCAATGTGGCCCGCGGACAAGTTGTCGTCGAAAGCGAACTCGTCGCCGCTCTGCAGTCTGGCCACCTCGCCGGCGCAGCCCTCGATGTGACCGAAATCGAGCCGCTCCCCGCATCCAGCCCCCTGTGGGACATGCCCCAAGTGATCATCACCCCCCACGTCGGGGCCCAGTCGGCCCGAAGAATTGACGACGTGACCGACTTCTTTTGCGAAAATCTGCGCCGCTTCCGCGGCCAACTCCCGTTGCTCAATCAAGTCGATAAACGGCTCGGATTCCCGGTCCCCAGCTGATTTCGAGCCCGGCGGGCCCTATACCGGACACTCACCCCCGCATTCTGAGGGGACTGCAATTCCCCTGGACCGTCCTCGGCGCGGCCCGGTATGATATGAGGCATGACTACGACGATTCCCGAGCTGAATCGGACGATCGCCTTCGAAGACCGACCGCGCGAAGCTGGCAGTGCCGAGCTGATGCAGCGGTACCAGCAGCTGCTCGGCTCGCCGCGGCTCAGCTGGACCACGCACCAGAAGCTGATTCGGCAGCTGGGGCAGGGAGGGCAGGGGGTCGTCTACCTGACCGAACGCCGCGGCGCTGACGGATTCACGCTGCCGATCGCGCTGAAGGTCTTCTCACCGTCTCCGTATTCGACGCAACACGACTACGAGCAGGCGATGCACCGGATCGCCCAGGTCGCCGCTCAAGTGGCGCAGATCCAGCAAGACAACCTGCTGGACGTCCACAACTTTGTCGACCGTGACCGCATTCGGATCATGACGATGGAGTGGGTCGACGGCTATGACTTGCGGCGGCTGTTGAGCAACGAGGCCTTGGAACGGATGCGGCAACGGGTCCTGCCTCGCCGCTGGGAATATCTCAATCGAGTCGTCGTCACGGCCGGACCGAGTCAGCCGCGGGTCAAGCCGGGCGTGGCGATGGCCATCGTGCGGGAATGTCTCGCCGCGTTGGCCGCACTCCACCGCGTGGGAATCGTCCATGGCGACGTCAAGCCAGCCAACATCATGCTCAAGTGCACCGGCAACTCGAAGATCATCGACATCGGTTCGGCCTTCGAGTACCACGATCCTCCGGCTCAACGCTCCTGCACACCTCGCTATGCAGCCCCCGAGGTCCTCGAAGGGGCCGCGTCGACGCCGACTTCCGACTTGGCGAGCCTCGGTTATGTGCTGATCGAAATGCTGTCGGGACGGCCGATCTTTCCGGACGCTCAGAAGCGGGCCGAACTGCTGCATGCCAAACGGATGCTCCCGCACCAACTGCACGACTTCCTGCCCGAGGAAGTCACCTGCAACGAACTCCTGACCGGGTTCTGCCGCGGCCTGATCGCCGCCGATCCGCAACGACGATTCCCCAGTGCCGAAGCTGCCGATCTGGTGCAAGACGGTGCGGCCGCTTTCCAGCGCCAGCTGGTGCTGATGAATCTGGCCGCCGAATACGACAATGAGATCCGCCTCTGGCTCAGCGAACTCGGCGATCTGAAGAGCTGAGATAGCGCGCCGGTGAGCCCATCAATCAGTTTTCGGTCGACAGCACTTCGCGCACCGTATCGGCCACCATCTGCAGCGCCTGATCCATCTGAGAATAGGTAATCACCAGCGGCGGGAAGAGCGTCAACACATTCCCGTCACTAATCTTGAAGCTCAGCCCTCGCGACAAACATCCGTACAGAATCCGCTCGGCCCGCCGCCGCGCAACTTCCGGAGGCCCGGAGAGCACGACGCCGATCGCCAGCCCCAGTGAACGGATTTCACCGATGGCGGAACACTCGTGCTGCAACTGACGCAGCTTGCTGGTGGCGTAATGCCCGATCTCTTCGGCATGCAGCAGCAGATTTTCGTCGCGAATCACGTCCAACACGGCCAGCGCGGCGGCCGCACCGACGGGGGTCTTTTCATGCGTGTAATGCCCCAACGCCCGATCGGCCGCGCAATCGAGATCATCGCGAGCGATCACAGCGGCCAGCGGAAAGACGGCGCCGCCGAGCCCCTTGCCCAACACCAGTAAGTCGGGCGTCACACCGACATGCTCGCAACAGAACATCCGACCCGTGCGGCCCAGCGCCAATGGAATCTCATCGAAGATTAACAGCGCTCCGTGGCGGTCGCATAACTCGCGCACTCCCTGCCAATAAGCGTTCGTCGGCCGGTCGATCGTCGTGCAGCGCATCGGCTCGGCCAGCACCGCGCCAATGTCTCCCTCTCGCACGAAGATCTCCTCCATCAGCGCCAAGTCGTTCTCGTCGCGCGGCCAGGGCACATGAAATGCACCGGGCAACAATGGACCGAGGCCATCGCGGAAAAAGTCCTCGCCGCCGACCGAGATGGCGTCGAGCGACGCGCCGTGGAACGTTCCCCACATCGAAATCGTTTTGTATCGCCCGGTCGCGTATCGAGCCATCTTCAGTGCGATGCCGATCGCACTGGTCCCGCCCGGCGCCAACAGGATCTTGTTCAGACGCCCGGGAGCGAGTGATGCCAGCCGCCGAGCCAACTCAATGGCCGGTTCGTTCGTGAAACGCCGCGGTGCGAATGGCAGACTCTGCAACTGCTCAACCACCGCCGCAAGTACTCGCGGATGCCGGTAACCGACCTGATGAGCACTGTTGCCGTGGAAGTCGATGATCGCTCGGCCACGACCGTCGTACAGATAGATCCCTTCGCAGGCCGTGACCACATCCAGACAGGGCGTCGACAGGGCCTGATGGATGTAGTACCGCGAGTCTTCGGCCAGCAGCTGCCGAGTCGCCGCGTCATGGGCCGAGGCTTCCCAGGCTTGCCGCAGCGGCGACAGATTCACGTCGCCTTCCTGCCGCAACTTCGCTTCAGCATCAGCCTGTGCAGCGTTTCGATTCATGAAACCACATTCCCGGCCAGTTCCAACACGTGCTCTGCCCGTTCGCTCACCAAGGCAACGAAAACGTCTTGACGGTCGTCATGTACTTCATCGCCTCAATCACGCCCTCTTTGATCCCCAGTCCGGAATCCTTGATCCCGCCGAAGGGTGAGTTTTCGATGCGGAAGCCCGGGATCTGGTTGACGTTCACCGTTCCCGTGCGGATCTTCTTCACGCACTCCAGCGCCCAGTCGATCCGCTGAGTGACGACGCCACAGGAAAGGCCATACTGCGAGCTGTTGGCCAGCTTGATGGCATCTTCCAGATCTTCCACCACCAGAATCGGTGACAGCGGTCCGAACGACTCTTCACAGACCATCTCCGCATGACGCGGTACGTCGGCAATGACCGTCGGCTCCATCAATGCCCCCCGACGCTGGCCACCGACCAGCACCTTTGCCCCTTGATCGACGGCCAGCAGGACTCGGCGTTCCAGCACCTTTGCCGCCGCTTCGTCGATTACCGTCCCCACTCGAGTTGCTTCGTCGGCCGGATCACCGCAGACGTATTCGCGCGTCCGCGCGACAAAACGTGCGGTAAACTCATCAGCAATTTCGCGATGGACCAGAAATCGCTTGATCGCCGTACAACGTTGACCCGAATTCCGATACGAACCCTCGGCGGCCAGTTCTACCGCCAGATCCATGTCGGCGTCCGGCAACACGATCAGCGGCGAATTGCCACCCAGCTCCAGACAAAGCTTCTTGTAGCCGGCGATCGAGGCAATCCGCTTGCCGACATTGGTCCCGCCCGTAAATGTCACCATTTCAATCCGCGGGTCCGCCAGCAGCGGCTCGACGACCCCAGCAACCTCGCCCGCAAAGACGCTCAACATCGAACCTGGCAGGCCAGCTTCGAACAGCAACTCGCAGAATCGAGTCGCGGTCAGCGGCGTCTTTTCGGAAGGCTTCAGCAGAATCGGTGCGCCGACGGCGATCGCCGGAGCGACTTTGTGCACCACCTGATTCAAGGGATGATTGAACGGCGTGATCGCAAAGATCATCTGCAGCGGTTCACGCAACGTGAAAATCTTCCGCGGCTTGCCCTGCGGGGAAATATCACACGAAAAGATCTGGCCGTCGTCACGCAAGGCCTCCATGGCCGCAAACAGCAGCACATCCTGCGCTCGGCCGACCTCATACCGAGTCTCACGCTGACACAAACCGGTCTCCCAGCGAATCAGATCAGCGAACTCGTCCCGACGCTCCTGCAACAGCAGCCGAGTCCGATCGAGGATCTCATAACGCTGATAGCGAGTCAGCTCCTGGCGGCCAGCCTGCATCGCTTCGATCGCCCGACCAACGTCTTCCAGCGAGACCAGACTGACCGATCCGGTCAACGTTCCATCATACGGATATCGCACTTCCCGCCGACGCTCAGTCATCAGCGGCTGACCGGCCAGATACGCGGGGAGGTGCCAGGGCCGCTGAGCGGCAGCTGTTCGAGCGTTCATGCGACTACCGTTCCATTACAGACAAAATCAAAGATGTCGAAGTTGCGCGGATCACCGGCCGCCAGACGCTGATAGCGTTCGGTCAACGGATGCGACAACAGCATCGGGACCATTTCTTCGTAACGACCGCCGTGCGAGCGGAGCGACCCGGCCAGCTGCGAGAGATCGTGATAAGCGGCCGTGCGGCCCAGCACCCAGTCGCGGCCCGAGAGGACCACCAGGTCGCCGATCCGGTCGGCGGGAAGCTGCAAAAGTCGAGTCGCTGTGGCGCGGTGGTGGACCTCCGTCACACCCGGCTGGTCCATCAGCCAAGTGGCTACAGCCTGCAGATCGGCCCCCGGCGGACAGTAGACCGTTACCGCTGAGCCCAGCGCGCCGTGGTGCACCACGTACGGATCGGTGATCGGACAGATCACCCGGTAGCCCGAGCCAAATCGCTCGGTCAGCAGCGTCTCGACGAACTGAACGCGCGGCTGGCCGTCGACATCGCACTTGGCATTCATGCCGTGGTCCGCCGTGATGCCGATCACAGCTCCCAGTTCCAGCAACTGTCCCACATATGCGTCCAGCTGAGCGTAGAAGTCGATGATCTCGGGCGCTTCAGGAGCGTATTTGTGCTGCATGTAATCGGTGGTGGTCAGGTACAGCAGGTCGGAGCGGCCGCTCTGCAACAGTTTCACCCCGGCACGCAACACATACAGACTGGCCTCACCGCTGTAGATCGGCGGCGTCGGTCCGACCAGCTGCTCGACTTGCTCGATGCCGTGTTCCTGACGGGTCGCGGTCGCCGCCCGCTCGGAAGAAAAGGCAATCGCGTCCTGCGACGCCTCAAACAGCCCCTTCGACAACAAGCTGCGCAGCTTCTCCTTGGCTGTCACCATGGCGACTTTGCGGCCGGCTTGAGCGGCCGAAGCCAGGATCGTTTCGTTCCGCAGAAACTCGACCGAATTGGTCATCACCTCTTCGCCCGTCCGCGGGTCGATGATGTAGTTGCCGCTGATCCCTGTCTCCGCCGGCGGAGTGCCGGTAACCAAAGCACAGTTGTTGACGTTGGTGAAGGAGGGCAGAGCCCCCCGAACCAGACCGCGGTAGCCTTGAGCTGCCATGCGCTGCAGGTTGGGCAGCCCTCGCCGAGCCATGGCGACCGACAGGTACTCGTCCGCACACCCGTCGACGCAGATCACGACCAGCGGCCACGGCCCCAGACGATACGACCGGCCGTGTAAAGAAAATTCAGCAGTTGCAATCCCGGACATACACCCCAACTCTCGTTCCCGTACCCCGTCGCCACCCGCCCGTCACTTCTTGTCGCCATTAAACCAGAATCCGCCCCAGCCGACGAGGACCTACCCCGAGGTCGCACCTACCTATCGCCCCTTGTGGTGCGGGCGCGGGCGCCTGCCTGGAGCTGGCAGCCGAGACCCGGCATCCATGACGGACAACGTCAGCAGCGGAACAATGCGGATGGCGCTATATTGCTCGCTTGCTGTGGAATGGAGACCGCCTTGGCGCGGCCGAGCCCGGGCAGGCGGGACGCCCGCACCACAAAGGTTGCACCGGCCGCCTCCGACCATGCTTATGCGAGAGGTAGGTGCGACCTCCAGAGCGGGGCAGTTTGGCAAGCCCGAGGTCGCGCCTACCTATCGCCCCTTGTGGTGCGGGCGCGGGCGCCTGCCTGGAGCTGCCAGCTGAGACCCGGCATCCATGACGGACAACGTCGGCAGCGGAACAGTGCGGATGGCGCTATATTGCTCGCCTGCTGTGGAATGGAGGCCGCCTTGGCGCGGTCGAGCCCGGGCAGGCGGGAAGCCCGCACCACAAAGGTTGCACCGGCCGCCTCCGACCGTGATAATCGCCCCCGCCAGGTCGTCGAATGTCTGCTAGTTCTGCCAGAAGGAGTTATCGCATGCCGTTCGATCGTGTCCGCTCAGGCGTGGCCAAGTCGAGTCGAGTTGGGCTGGCGAGCTGCCTGTTGATCGCCTCTCTCCTGGGACAGGTCACTCCAGCTGCCAGTGCGCCCCCTGATCCGCTCCCCGCCGGAGTGGTGTTTGAACCGAATCTCGAATACGCCGTAGTCGACGACCAGCATCTGCAACTGAATCTGGCCCGGCCGCGGGACGGCGAGGGGCCGTTTCCCGCCGTGGTCTGCATTCACGGCGGAGGTTTCCGAGCCGGCTCGCGCGATAGCTTCGACGAGCTGTGCGTCCAGCTGGCTCAGCACGGCTATGTTGCCGTGACGGTCAGCTACCGCTTGGCGCCGAAATACCAGTTCCCGGCCGCCCTGCACGACGTTAAGGCGGCCGTCCGATGGCTGCGAGCCAACGCGGCCAAGTACCACATCGATCCCGACCGGATCGGCACCACCGGCGCGTCGGCCGGCGGCACGCTCGCTCAAATGCTGGGCGTGACCAGCGACGTGTCCGAATTTGAAGGGGCAGGGGGGAACAGGGATCAGTCGAGCCGCGTGGCTTGTGTGGTGAATGTCTACGGAGCGAACGATTTCACTCGATCGTATGAGGCCAGCGTGGATGCGGCCGAAGTCCTGCCGCTGTTCCTGGGCGGGAATCTCCAGCGGGAGCGTCAACGGCACATCCGCGCCAGCCCACTCTACTGGGTCACTCCCCACGCCGCGCCGACGCTGTGCATCCACGGCACCCGCGACGCGTACGTGGCCTATGACCAGTCGAAATGGCTGGTCGAACGCCTGCAAGCCGCTGGTGTCGAGGCTGAACTCATGACAATCCCCGACGGCGACCACGGCTTCCGCACCTCATCGCCCGAGACCAAGGCCGACATCGAACGCCGCCGACTCGCCTTCTTCGACGACCACCTCAAACCCCGCTAGCACCCGGAGGTCGCGGTTGTGGTGCGGGCGTCCCGCCTGCCTGAGGCTGGCAGCTAAGACCGGGCATCCATGACGGACAACGTCGGCAGCGGAATCGTGGGGACAAACGCTAAACCGCTTGCTTGTTCTCGGATGGAGACTGCCTTGGAGCAGTCGAGTCCAGGCAGGCGGGACGCCTGCACCACAAAGGTCGCACCTACCCACCGAGGACGCTAGCAGCGGACGGAGGTACGTGCGACCTCGTTGGAGGTACGTGCGACCTCCGAGTGCTAGCGGGGCGGAGCGGGCTGTTCGGGGAACTGGGCCGCTTGGCAGTGCGGGCAGCGGCCGGTCTGCTGCACTTTCTTGAATTCCCAGTGGCCGGTCGCCAGCCGCCGGCGACACGCACCGCACCGCAGAGCCGGTCGGCCAGTCCCAACGGCCATCCAGGTGAAAAAGGCAATCGCTACGGGCAAGACGATCACCACCGGGGCCAGTCCCGCCAACACCTCGCCAAACGAGGGGCCGGCCCAATCCAGACATAGTTGCTCGATCGCTGGCTGCAATGGCGCGACCGCGACCAGCAGCAAGAAGGTCAACCCCATGGAGGCAAAACCGTACCAAGCCGTGCGGTGCTGATAGGCGCGGAATTCGCGCTCGAAGTCGGCGCGGCTGGTTTGCGATACGCCGCCGGTCGGTGGATGGTATGGGTTCAAGTTCGACATGGGGGCTCGGGGGTGCTGCGGACGAATTTGCCAAACAGCCGCAACTAGGAGGTCGCACCTACCTCTCGCATGGCGTCCAGTGAGCTGCATGAGTTGGCCTGGGGCGATAGGTAGGTGCGACCTCGGGGGTGCTGCGGACGACTTTGCCAAACAGCCGCAACTAGGAGGTCGCACCTACCTCTCGCATGACGTCCAGTGAGCTGCATAAGTTGAGCTGGGGCGATAGGTAGGTGCGACCTCCGGCGTGCTGAGCTGGGGGGATTTGGGGTTAGCCGACGGAATAGGTGACGCCGCCGCCGAGGCTGTAGTAGTTGGCATAGGTCCGGCAACAGGCGGCTTGCAAATCGGCCGGACGAGCGACCAGTTCGGGGAGCCGCGCAGGGGACATGAGCTCGAGCGATTCGCCGGGCGAGCCGTCCGCGATCCAGCGGCTCAGCCAGTTCCCGACCGCAGCCGATCCGGCAATCCCCATCGCCGCACACCCGGTCGCTACCCACAGCCCAGGATGTGACTCAATAGGCCCCAGCACGTACCAACCGTCCGGGGCACACGTCACAATCCCCTGACGATATTCGTCGATCGCCACGTCGCCCAGACAGGGAATCGCTCCCCGCAGTCGCCGCCGTGACTCGTCGACCAGCTCCACCGCTCGAGCCAACTCAGCCGTGCGCCACCCCGCCGGCAGACCGCGCGGATCGAGCGGCAATGGCTCAGGATCGAAAAATCCAAACAGAAAACCTCCCGCCTCGGGCCGCAAATAACAGCTGGCATCGGGGATCCTCACCACGGGATGCTCGCGCCGAGCTTCCGGCAACGGCGCGGTGCGAGCCTGCTGTAACCGGATACCTTGCACGGGGAGCCGCACTCCCAGCGACTCAGCCAGACGGGCCGTCCAGGGCCCAGCGGTCAACACCACCCGACGCGACTGAATCTCACCGCCCGTAGTGATCACTCGCTCCAGCCGCCCAGATGAATCGGCCACCAGCCCCACACATTCCACTCCTGCGGCAATCTGTACGCCTCCATCCGTGGCCGCTGCGGCGTACGCTAAAGCGGTCTGCCGAGCGCCAACGTAACCATCACCGGCCACATGCAAGGCGCCGCAAATCTGCTGCGGATCGACGATCGGCGTGAATTGTTCGATCTCCTCGGGACTCACCAGGCGGATCGTTCCCGGCGGCAGACTGTTGCTCGCCCCATGTCGCTCAAACGCGGCCAGCCGCTCGGGGCAGAGAGCCAGATGGACGCTCCCCGGCGTCTCCAATCCAGGATCATGACCGACAAGCTCTCGAAATCGACTCAACGTCTGCAGCGTGTACGCCACCCCGCGAGTCATCACCGGGTGTGAACGGAGCTGTCCGATCTGACCGGCCGCCTGCAGAGTCGTTTCGCCAGCCAGCTGCTGACCTCGCTCGATCACACAGACCGACCACTGCGGTCGCAGCCGCGACAGATGCCAAGCAGTGCTCAGCCCCCAGATGCCGCCCCCTACGATCACGACATCAGCGGTAGCCGGCAATGTGGTGGTCAGCGGTACGTCGGGGACACGATTCATATTCGCCAATCGCCGTTACCAGTCAGTGCGTACGCCATCAGAATACTTCGGGCAGAATATGTCGCGCAGAACACGTTGGGCACAATGCGTTGTGCGGTTCAATCTCGATAGGGCCAGACGGTTTGCGTGAAGAGTCCGCCATCGACGTAAACGGTCTGGCCGGTAATGAAGTCCGCATCGTCGCTGGCCAGAAAAGCCACCGCTCGAGCCACATCGTCGACTTGTCCGACGCGTCGCAGCGGAGTGACGGGGGCCCAGGTCCCCGCGTAATCAGCCGACTCGTGCTTGGTCCGTTCGATTTCGATCGCCCCCGGCGCGACGCAATTGACGCGGATCCGATGTGGCCCGAGCTCCACTGCCGACACGGCCGTCAACCGCTCGATCCCGCCCTTGGACGCCCCATAGTCAACCAAGTTCGGAAACGGCGCCTTATTAGCACCGGAACCGATGTTGATGATCACGCCGCCGCGGCCGATCATTTGCCGCGCAGCTCGCTGCGTGCACAGCAACGTCCCTTTGAGGTTCGTGCGAATCGTGCGGTCAAAATCGGCTTCCTGCAGGTCGAGCAGTTTGCACCAGGTCTGCACACCGGCGTTGTTGACCAGCGTGTGGACGTGCCCAGCCTCTTCAGCGACTGCGGCGAAGAGTCGATCGACTTGATCCGCGAAGCCGACGTCAGCCTGAATGGTCCACGCTTTTCCGCCGGCATCGCGCACCCGCTGGGCCGTTTCCTCGGCCCCGGCGCGATCACCGGCGTAGTTCACGACGACATCCCAGCCACGTTGAGCGAGCCCCACGGCAATACCGCGGCCGATACCCTTACTGGCGCCGGTGACCAAGGCCACTGGGCGCGATGTGGAAGAAGTCATTCATTCGTCCAGTAATCGATAACAAAGACCTTGTCGACGTGCGGCCCGACAATTTTCACGAAGTCCTGATGAGCCGGATGCGGGAGATAGGCGTCGCGCCCCTTTTCATCGGCAAACGTCACCAGGAAACAATGTGTGAATCCTTGAGCCTTCCCTTCAGGACTGTTGTCCGTCCCCCACTCAAAGTCCTTGATGGCGTCGATCTTCTTGGGCAGCTGTGCAAATGCCTCTTCGATCTTCCGCACATCGTCCTTGGTGGAAGTGTCTTTGAACTTGAAGCAGACGACGTGACGCAACGACTTCGGCTTCGCTGCGTTCTCGGCCGAAACCGACGGCCTAGCCATCCACGCCAGGCTCAACAGACCAACCAGGCACCCGATCACGGTCATGGAACGCCACATCATTGCCGTTTCCTTTCTTCCGAGGTTTATCAAACATGCCATCCAGGAATACTCATTTTCAGTCGAACTGCAAGACGGTCGCCAAGCCCCGACAGACTGGTTCGTAAAGGCTGGTTCGTAAAGGCTGGTTCCGTGGGACTGGTTCAATCAGGCTGGTGTGGAGTGCCGTGTTCGGGCCGATGTTGATCGAAGCGGATCGGCAGTCGTTCTTTCTTTTGAAAACTGTCGGCAGCCAGCGCCACGATCGTCGCTGCCCGATAAGCGTCTTCCAGATCGCGAGTCCGACGCACCAGACTGGTCACCGCTCGATGGAACTGCGACAGCATCAACTCACCCACCGGCCGTTCGTTATCAAGCGGTTCCATGTGGCGGCCGGCTCGATCGAACCAGACGACCGATGACGGCAGATCGACGAAGGCGACGCCCTTCTGGCAGCAGACCTGCAGTCCGGCGGGCGGGCGAAACGTGCACGCTTCAGGCCAGTCCGCCGGCAGGTAATGACCGCAGCTGATATGAGCCAGCGCGCCGGTCCCCGGTCCACTCTCCGGGTCGGAAAAATCGAGGCTCATCATGCGATAATCCATCTTGCCGCCCCCCTCCGGGCCGTCGTGCCCCACGCCGACGACAGACGTCGGATCGGCATCGACGACGTAGCGGCACCAGTCGACCAGCTCCACCAGTTCCTGATCGAGGGCCACGACCGGGAGACACCGTTCGTGGTGAGCTCGTCGTGCCGTGTAGATCAATCGGGCATGAGCGAATATCAGGCGGGGCGGGCCGAGCCGTGTGGCGATCAGTTCCTTCAGCCGTAATGTGGCCGGCGAATGGCGGCGGGGAAACTCGGCCATGAAAGCGATCCCCGCTTCCTCCACTCGCTGCTTGACGTACAGAGCTCGCTGAGGATCGAGGTCCATGGCGGCGGCCCAGTAGACCGCCTTACCGAATTCTGACGCGGCGAGGACCGGAGACGAGCCGAACCATTGGCTCCCCAGGACCAGCACGGCATCGATATCGGCTCGGCCGGCCAGCGCTCGCACTCCATCGCACACCTGCGCTCGAAAGTCGGCTGCGGCATGTTCAGCACGCAGCGTCACCTCTTCGCAGACGGCTCGGACTTCAAAGCGATCATTGAGGGCTCGCAGAGCTGGCCGGTGACGCTGTTCCCACGCGTCTCCCACTCCAATCACACCCACCCGTAGCTTCATTGCTGCTGCCTGCTCTTGGCAAGTTCCTCGCTGAGGTTCTGCGTTCGCCCGGCCCTGGACGTTTCCGTGGCTATGTCCGGGCGATCGCGCTCATGACTGATTAGATCACGACCGGTGATCCCACGACTGGCGACGCCCTGTAGGCGCATCGGCGGCGAGCGAATCCGTGGCCCGCGATTATACGTCCCCCCACCAGTCGGCTCAATCAGACGCCCGGCCGACTTTTCGGCCTGGCCGCACGCTCCGCCGGCGATAGGTCGCCAGAACCACCGCAGAAGGCCTATTTCGAGGCCGAATTCGGCTCGGGATTCAGATCATGCCGCCGGATTTTCCGGTCGAGCGTCGAGCGTTCGATCCCCAGCGCGCGGGCCGTCTTGCTCTTGTTCCAGTTGAACGTCTTCAGCGTGTTCAGGATATGCCGACGCTCCATCTCGGCCAATGTCACCGGCTCATAGCCGATCACCAGCGGTTGCAGCTCGGCCGAATCACCGGCCGTCGCCAGATTCGACAGATTCAGGTCATCCGTGTCGACCAGTTCACCTCGAGCCAGCACCACGGCTCGTTCCACCACGTTCCTCAGCTCACGGACGTTCCCCGGCCACCGATAACGCTCCATCTGATCAATGGCTGCCGAAGTAAAACCGCGAATCGTCCGACCTGTTTCCAGCACGTATTGAGCCAGAAAGTGATTCGCCAGCTCGACAATGTCTTCGGGACGCTTGCGCAGCGGCGGGACAAAGATCTCGACCACGCGCAGCCGGAAGTACAGATCGCGTCGGAATTTCCCCTCCGCCACCGCCTTTTCCAGGTCCCGATTGGTCGCAGAAATCACCCGCACATCGACCTTGATCGCCTGGCTCCCGCCCACACGCTCAAAAGGGTGCCCTTCCAGCACTCGCAGAAACTTGGCTTGTATCGTGGGACTCATCTCGCCGATCTCGTCCAGCATCAGCGTCCCCTGAGCGGCCGCTTCGAACTTGCCGATCTTGCGGTCCGTCGCCCCTGTGAACGCTCCCCGTTCATGCCCGAACAATTCGCTTTCGAGCAGCGTTTCGGTCAGTGCCGCGCAGTTGAGGCAGATGAAGGGCCCGTTCTTGCGCGGACTCGCGTAGTGCACCGCACGCGCTACCAGCTCCTTCCCCACACCGCTCTCGCCGCGGATCAGCACCGCCGCGCGACTGGGAGCCGCCCGGGCAATCTGCTGCTGAACCTGCACCATGTTCGAACTGGAGCCGACAATTTCGCTGTGCTCACCCAACAGCTTCCGCAACTGCTGGATCTCGTCCTTGGAATGGCTCAGGTTTTCAGCCAGCTCCTGCTGGCGGCCCAGATTTTTCAGTGCCAGCGCCAGGTTGTCAGCCACGGCCAGCGCAAACTCCAGATCATCCGGCTCCGGAACTCGATCCGGAAGACTCGAATACAAGTGGATCAGCCCCACCACCTGACCGTCCGATCGAATCGGCGCACAGACAACACTGGTCGTCAGGATCTCACCGTGACTGTCCCGGCTCCCCAAGGTACTGTCATTCTCGATGTTGCGAGCCAGCACGGCTTCGCCCTCGCGTAACACCATCGTCGACAGAAAGGTCGATACGCGATGGTACTTGGGATGAACGTCGCTGCGCGAAGCAATCACCTCCAGATCGCTCCCCGACGGCTCACCCTTCAGCCCGCGCGGGATCAGCAGCACGGCGCCTGCGTCGACGTTGGCGCCATCAAACAGGCCATCCAGTGCCGCCTTCGCCACGTCCTCCTTGCGCGTGTGATTGGCCAACTCGAAGGCCAGCCGGCAGAGCTTGGCTGCCGCTCGGCTGAGATGAGTATTCTCGGCCACATCTTCCGCGGTCGGCGTGAGCAACTTCGCCTGGCCACGCCGATGCGTGATCGTCGTCGGCTCGAAATCGTCCAGCACATTCGTGCCGTCTCGAGTGTCTTGGCCCACCGTACGCACCGGCTGCAATTCGTCGGGCAATCGGTAGCCCGAATCCGAGAAAGCCTTCGACAGATCCTGCACGAAGGCCAGCTGAGCATGAGCGATACGGATCACATCACCGGGTCGCAGATTGCGGTCCCCGCGGATCCGATCCTCGCCGACCAGCGTCCCGTTCCGACTGTCCAGGTCGCGCAGAACCCAGGCCCCCTGCGACCAGAAAAGCTCCGCATGATGCCGGCTGCACCGCTCGTCCTTCAATACGATCTGATTGGTCGGGGCCCGGCCGATAGTCACCGTCCGCCCTTCCACCAGCCGGAAAACGTCGGTCCACTTCGAGCCTTCGCGAATGACGAGATATGCCAGCATGAGCGACCACTGAGAACCGTCCGACGCCAGCCAGGCAAGGCCCCTCCTCACCCGATCACTCCATCGATGGCGATTCCCCTATCTCAACTGTACCCCCGCCCATCCAACGAAGGAAGCCGGAACCCAACCACCGCCACACTCCGCCCCCTCCCAGACTGAACACCCCACCTATGGAGAAAGCCCTGGCAGTCAACGCCGCCCGGCGGGGCCCTCGGGAATATCCCCCCAGACCACCTAGTTTCTTGAAAACCGACGCTGCCGGAATTATCTTGGAGCATGGCCCTAGCCGTTTATACCCATGCTTCAGGAACTGACAGAATGTTGAGCCGTGTGACGCGACGTACCCGCTGGAGTCTGTTGGCCTTGGGTTTGGTGGGCCTGGGATTGCTGAGCCTTGGAGGCTGGTCCTCCACTGCCTGGGCCGGCAGCGCGTTGCTGCGAAACAGCGCGGTCGGTGGTGTTTCGATCAGTGTCGACGGGGTCCTCTCGGAGACGCCCGCCGAAGTTGTCGGCCAGTCGCGACAGAGTTGGGAAGAGTTTCTGAAGGGAGCTCCCGGTGGCATGCAGGGCGCCACCGAGATCCGCAAGGTGTCGGTGCGTGGCTTGGAGCACGCTTTAGCTGAGGCCGTACAGCAAGGTGGTGAAGTCCCCGAATCGGTGCGCTTCCTGGGAGGCTTGCAGCGGATTCAGTACGTCATGGTTTATCCGGCTGCTGACGGCAAACCGGGTGACATTGTGCTGGCCGGTCCGGCTGAAGGATGGCAAGTCGACGAGCGGGGCAATGTGGTGGGTGTGACCACCCGTCAGCCCGTGCTGCAGCTGGACGACCTGCTGGTCGCCCTGCGGTCGGTGCGAGCGGCCAAGGAAGGGGCCGTGAATTGCTCGATCGACCCGACCCCCGAAGGTGTCCAGAACGTCCAGCGACTGCTCAAGCAGGTTGGGCGGAGCTTTTCTCCGGAGATCAACCAAGCGATTGAACAGGCTTGTGGCATGCAGACGATCAGCGTCGACGGAGTGCCGGAAACAAGCCATTTCGCTCGGGTGATGGTCGCCGCCGACTACCGCATGAAGCGAATTGCCATGGGGCTCGACGATTCGTCGGTCGACGGATTGCCAAGCTATCTGCAGATCCTCAAGACTTCCCGGGCTCGCATCAACGAATCCGTTCAGCCGCGATGGTGGCTGGCCTGCAACTATCAGCCGCTCTCTCGCAGCGAAGATGGCTTGGCGTGGCAGTTGCGTGGTCCGGGCGTGAAGGTGATGACGGAAGAGAATCACATCAACGGCGACGGGTCCATCACTGCCTCCTCCGGACGCGCCAATCCGCTCGCCCAGAAATGGGCCGATCAGATGACCAACGTCTACGATCAGCTGGCTCAGCGCGAGCTGATCTTCGCGGAGCTGCGCAACATTATGGATCTGAGCGTCGTTGCGGCCTTGATCGAGAAGGAAGGATTGGCCGACAAAGCCGGGCTGAAGCAGCTGCCGAACCTGCTGCACGACGCCACCCCCGACTCGTACCATGCCCCCAAGACGCTGGCGACCCAATGTGCAATCGTCAAGCGCAATGGGGGCTACGTCTTCATGGCCTCGGGTGGCGTGCAGATCGACTCGTGGCAGGCCACCGAACAAGCCGAGGTGAACGCCAGCCTGGGCGAGCTGCATGCCAAGGCCCGTTCGACCGACAACGCCACCGACTGGTGGTGGAATTAAGCCGCCATCGGGATTCGCCCACCGGCTCAGGAAAGGACCTCAGCCCGACCCGCTCGCCTGGCCGGAGCCCCGGTCTGGGTGAGCTAGACGCTCGCCACCGCCAAGTTGCTCCGGCCGCCGGCCAGCTCGCCTGGCCGGAGCCCCGGTCTGGGTGAGCTAGACGCTCGCCACCGCCAAGTTGCTCCGGCCGCCGGCCAGCTTGCCTGGCCGGAGCCCCGGTCTGGGTGAGCTAGACGCTCACCACCGCCAAGTTGCTCCGGCCGCCGGCCAGCTTGCCTGGCCGGAGCCCCGGTCTGAGTGAGCTAGAGGCTCACCACCGCCAAGTTGCTCCGGCCGCCGGCCAGCTCGCCTGGCCGGAGCCCCGGTCTGGGTGAGCTAGAAGGCTCGGCCCCACGCGGCCTTCTTATTCAGATTTTTTAACGCTGAGGGCACAAGAGGGCACAAGAGGGCACAGAGGCAGGCGGGACGCCCGCACCACAAGGCAGAGGCAGGCGGGACTGGCAATCCCCAGGACCGGCACAAACTGATGTTTGACGCGGGAACGTTCTTCGTTAACCTGAGGCAAATACGTTGACGTTAACGGTCGCGTAAATAGAGTGAAATGAGTGGGCGACCCCCGTCCTGGTCGCAAACCATTCACGGGCCAAGCATCGCCCCCGTGCGCGGATCGATCCGTGCCCGGGGGTTTTTTTGTCTCGGCACGCGTATCGGAGCAGGCTAGAAATCGACCCTAACTGAGGGCGGCTGGTGATGGCAGATGGAGATCCGGGCATGATCGGCTGGTGGAAGACTTCGTTGACAATGGCCTGCATCCTGCTGTTGAACGGTTCGTTGGCTTCGGCGCAATCGTCAGTGGCCCGGCAATGGGACGACGAGTTATTGAGTGCGATCCGGATCGACACGCCGCGTCCCACCGTCCACGCTCGGAATCTGTTCCACACTTCGGTCGCGATGTACGACGCCTGGGCCGCCTATGATCCGGTCGCTGCCGGCTATTTGACACACGAAAAACTCGCCGCGGGCGACGTCGCAGCCGCTCGGAATGAAGCGATCAGCTTTGCGGCGTATCGCATACTGTCGACCCGTTTCGCGAATTCGCCTGGCAATGCGACCATCCTGCCGGCACTCGACGCCCGCATGTCGCTGCTCGGCTACGACAAGACGAATACATCGACCGTGGGAGATTCTCCAGCGGCGGTTGGCAATCGTATCGCAGCCGCCGTCCTCGCTTATGGCCTGAACGACGGCTCGAATGAGGCTGGTAACTACGCTGACACGACCGGCTACGTCGCGGGAAACGCGCCGCTGGATGTGAGCCAGCCGAGCACCACCATGGCATCGCCGAATCAATGGCAGCCCTTGAAGATCGGCAGTAACACTCAGAAGTTTCTCACGCCGCAGTGGGGTGATGTGGCCTCGTTCGGCATGACCAAAACAAACCCCAACGACATTTATCACGATCCCGGCGCGCCCCCGCTGATGGGGACGGCTACCGACGTCCAGTTTCGCCAGGAATTCGTCGACGTCATCCGCTACTCCAGCCTGCTCAGTCCGGTCGGCGGCGCCACGATCGACATTTCCCCTGGCGCAGTCGGCAACAACTCACTCGGCTCGAACTCAGGAACCGGTCACGCGGTGAATCCGGCCACGGGGCTTCCGTACGCTCCGAATTTGGTGAATCAAGGAGATTTTGGTCGAGTGATGGCTGAGTTCTGGGCGGACGGCCCTCACTCGGAAACGCCCCCCGGCCATTGGAACCTGATCTTCAACGACGCCTCCGAATCGCCGCTGCTCAAGAAAAAAATCGGCGGCACCGGCCCCGTGGTGGACAACCTGGAATGGGACGTCAAGGGTTACCTGGCGCTCAACGGAGCTCTGCACAATGCGGCGATTACTGCCTGGGATGTGAAGGAGGCCTACGACTGCGTCCGCCCGATTTCGGCGATCCGCTACATGGGCAGCCAAGGTCAGTCGTCGGATCCCGGTGGTCCGTCGTACAGCCCGGACGGGCTGCCGCTGGAGGCCGGCCTGATCGAAGTCATCACGGCTGAGACCACCGCCCCCGGCCAGCGCCACGCCGCTTTGGCAGGTAACGAAGGCAAGATCGCCATCATGGGCTGGCTCGGCCATCCCGCCGATCCGCAAAACGATATCGGCGGCACGGGCTGGATGCTGGCCGAAGATTGGCTCCCCTACCAGCGCGACACATTCGTCACTCCGGCCTTCCCGGGCTTCATCTCAGGTCACAGCACGTTCAGCCGAGCCGGCGCTGAAGTTCTGACCGCGTTGACCGGCAGTGAATTCTTCCCCGGCGGACTCATGGAATACGACTTGCCTGCCGGCAGCTACCTGACGTTCGAAGATGGCCCCAGCCAGGACGTTGACCTGCAATACGCCACCTACTTCGATGCGGCCGACGCCGCCGGCCAGTCGCGACTGTGGGGTGGCATCCACGTTCTGTCCGACGATTTCGCTGGCCGGATCGCTGGCTCGGCCATTGGCAAAGAAGCCTGGGCCTACGCCAACGACTACTTCACTGGCCAGGTCCCCGAGCCATCCGCTGGACTCCTCGCCCTCCTCGGCCTCCTGCCAGTCATCCGCCGCCGAGCGAGAACGGTTCGCTGATATCGCCGTACGCTCTGAAGTTAATCGCTCGCATCTGGCTTAGCCCTGAGCCGTACAGCGCGAACGACGGGTCGACGTAGCCCGTTTCGACCCAGGTCCGCCAGTCGACGCCAGGAGGGTCGCACGACTTGGCCAGTACCAGCGGCAAGTCGCCCAGTTGCTGAGCCACTCGCGCGGCAATGGAATCGCTGGTGGTCGACCAGCCGACTGGCAGTTTCGGTCCTGGAGCCCGCGACTCGACCCGTTTCAGCCACGGCACGACATTCACGACTCGATCGGCACCAGCATCACTCGATATGGCTGGCTCGCTTTGCCTGTCGCCAACAAATGCGTCGCGAGTCGTGGCGGTACTCGAACAGCTTTCGCCCAGCAGATTGTCACAGCCGAGCGCGAGACGGTGTGCCAGCACACGTGCGGTCAGGGCCATCGCATCGATGGCCAGCTCATGAGCCTCGCGGTCGGACCAGCCGCGCCGAGCCTGCTGGTCGCGAATCGAATCGACCCAGGCCCCTCCACCGGCCACCAGCCAGAAGCAGACTCCGGCGGGCCGCTCGGCCGACCATTTCCGCCAGGCAGACGCCAGTCCTTCCCAGTCGAGCAGGCTGCCGCCGATTTTGACCAGCCACGGTTGAGTTTGTCGCCGCATCACGGGCTCCCAGCACCCTCGTCAATCGGTTCGCGGGTGGTCAGCCAACTGTTCGGTGGCCAGGCAAGCTACGGCATAAGCCGTTGCAGCTCTCATTAATTGCGGCGGCAATCGATCCCCCAAACGACGCAGTTCACATTGCCAGCCGAGACGGGTCAGAGCTCGGCGCGCCAGAAACTCGCCGTGACCTCCGAACACGATCTGGTGCGGCACGCACACGCGTCTGGACAACTCTGTCATACCATCCGCCACCAGTTGCGTTTGGCGATCAGCAGCCTGGCGGGCAATTTCCCAGACGATCGAATCGGCTACTTCCGTTTGGTCAGCACACAGCAGACGACGAAGCCTTTGCAGTGAATGCATTCGAGTCAGTGGACGGTTGTCCGCCGTATTGCGGTTGTCGGGCGCCTCGGCCAAATCCCCCAGCGCGACATAGACGTCCTGCATGGTGGCAAATAGCTCAGCCGCCAGCCCGACACGAATCGGCCCTTCAGTCGACTGACCAGATTCCTCTCCCACAGCCGAACCACGGGCGATATCGGCACCGAAGCCCGTGGCGACGATCGGCCGTTGCAGCACGGCAAAGACAGGTGTCCGTTCTACTCCGGTGTAGATCAATTCGCTTGCCAGCAACCGCGTCCAGTCGGTATGGCCGCGTGCCGCAGGACCTTGTTGGTTTAGGGGAATAATATCCGTCGTCGTGGACCCGATATCGATCAACCACGCGGGCCACTGCTCCACGCTGCGCAGCGAGTATTGCGCCAGAGCGTGCCAATTCGAAGCGGCTACGCGGATCGGCTCGCGGATCGCCCGATCGACGCCCAACCAATGCCCTCCCACGGCGTAGATTCTGACTGGCCGACCGCTGGCGGCCAGTTGAGCCGATTCCGAAATATGCCGTACTCCGGCCGACTTGTCGACAAAACAATCGGCCAACTCGCCCGTCATCGTGACGGCCAGCCCTTGATCGCGCCCCGGATCCAGCTGCGCGATCAACCGAGCCACATGATCGGCAAGCTGCTCCGGCGCACGCCACATCGGAAATGGCGCAGCCAACGACCGGCCATCAACCGTAGCCAATTTCAAATGCGCCCCACCGATGTCGATACCGAGCCAGTTCATCGATCAACACCGTACTGCACCATCCCGCGCGAAGTGTCGACGATGGATCGCGCCAATCCGGGGACTTCGCGTCTGAGCAAAAGGTAGGAAGTCGTCAGCCTCGCATTCACCTCGACCACGTAATCCGACATACCGGGAGTCGGTTGACCGGTCTGAACGTCCAACAGTAGGTCGAGTCCTACGTAACCGCGAGCCGAAGGGAGTGTGCCCAGAGCTGCTTGCGCCAGTTCGTGAGCACGTCGCGACAACTCAGGCAACGCCAGTAACTCACTGCCGTGATAACTCGATTCGATCCAATGGTGCTGGCGAGTCCAATTCAATCGCTGCCGGCAGGCAGGCAGGAGCCGATAATGGCCGGCACCATCCCCCACGGCCGACACACTGGCAGCCACCCCTTGCAGGAACGGTTGAACCAGCCAGTAGCCGTCAGGATCCGCCTCAACCGGATCGGCTGCCGCCAGGGCCGCATGAGCCGATGCCAGACTGTCGCACCTTCGTACTCCCCAACAGCCCGCCCCTTGCCGCGGCTTCACGACGGCCGGAAACGGAATCCCGTCCGGCCACGGCTGGTCGGCTCGCCATAGCTCGCCCGGGATCGCCGGCACACCCGCAGCGGTCAGATGGCGTGACAACTGATACTTGTCGCCAGCCCGCGCGATGAACGATGTCCCCGGCCCCAGCAGTTTCGCGTTGAGTCGTTCGGCTCGAACCACCCAACGTCTCAGTTCATCGCCGATCTCCGGAGCGATGATCCACACCGCGTCGGACTCCTGCACGAGCTCATCAAATGCCTGGCCAAGCTCAGCTAACGTCGCTACCGGGACTTCGACAGGGCCGTTCGAGGTACAGGGGCCGTTCGAGGGACAGGGTTCGGAAGCTTGATCCCGGACGGAAGGTGTCCCCTGGCAGGCGGCTTGACTTAGAACGTCAGGTGAATGCGGGGAAGGAGCCGGGACTAGGGAACATGGGTCCGGTTGGAGGCCGCGTGCGTCAAGAAGGGTTCGGACGTGGCAGCCCGGGACCTGCAGCAGGTCGGCCACGAGTGCCTGCCGCATGGCCAAGCCCTCGGTCCACAACGACCCTTCAGGAATGGGTCCGCCGAGTGCCCCTCCGCCCGTGACCCATTCGAACACCAGGATCCGCATCCGCTAGCTGCGGTGAGCGTCGGCCGTGGTGGGGGCCAGCGACGAACGACGGCAGGCCCGGCGGGCCAACCAGCCGGCTGCCAGCAGAGCCACGGTGGTGACCAGTACGGCTTCGAGCCAATGGTGGGCTGATCCGACGCGGTGGGTCACATCGAGGGCCGCATCGTCCAGCAGGTGCCCTGGGTGAGCCGACGCCATAGCCGCCAATACCGACCAAGCCAGCCCGGCGACCGTCAACCGAGAACTCTTCATGACCGTCCATCCTTATGAATCGCGTATCCTGGGAATCGCCTATCCGGGCCCCCTGCGAGGGCCAACCGACCGCTGCAGGGCTCCGGCCCGAGAACCGGCGGCGTGCCAGCATCCGCCGGCTCTCCATTTTGTACCTTGTCAGACTTGAACACTCAACCGATAATGCGGTCAAAGTCGTTGACACTTCCGGATATTCGTAATGCTCCACCCGCGTACCCGATCGGTGCTGTTGAGGCTGGCCCTGGGCTGGCTGGTGGTGGCGCAGTCCATAATCGCCGGTGCTCACTGGCACCATCCGTCTGCTGTGTCGCTCAGCGCCCCATCTTCTGCCTCGGTGGCTGGCGACGCCGGATGTCCTTGCCCCCACGATCGGCTGGAGTCCGCGCAGGGCGAATGGCCGTGGGCGACCGAACGGACATTGCCTAAGGGCTCTCAAGTGCCGGACGAAGGTGACGGCCGGCAGTGCCCGGACGGTGACGACTGTGCCTTGTGTCGAGCCGCATTGCAGTCGTCCGAGATTGCGCCGAGAGTGATCGCCCCCTTGGCGTGGATCTTGACCGGGTACATCAGCTCCACTCCTGTTGCCGGTCCGGCCAGTGCCGCGCCGCCTTCGTATCAGGGCCGTGCTCCGCCGATGGGCTGAAGCGAGTCGTAGGACGGATTCAGCTTCAATCTTTTGTCGGCGAGGAGCCGGAGCATGTTACGCAAGGCCTTCACATTGGTCGAGCTGTTGGTGGTGATCGCCATCATCGGCTTGTTGGTTCTGTTGTTGATGCCGGCAGTGCAATCAGCTCGAGCGGCTGCACGCCGGATGGAATGCAGCAACAACATGCGTCAGATCGGGATTGGCATGATCAACTATGCCGGCACTCGGCAAGGTGATCTCCCCGAGGTGAC
Organism: Pirellulales bacterium; assembly: GCA_046349895.1. Lineage (GTDB taxonomy): Bacteria > Planctomycetota > Planctomycetia > Pirellulales > Pirellulaceae > JAXMBJ01. Next base: position 2,304,456 of record JAXMBJ010000006.1, read on the forward strand.
CGGGCACGGCGTGGCAGACACCGGCGCGTGGATCTACACGCTGGGTCCATTTCTGGAGCAGGTCGACGAGATCCGCATCTGCCCTGAGGATCCTCTGGGTCCTGACCGGCTGTTGAAGAAGAACACCAGCTATGTGCTGAACGCTTACATCACGCTGTCGGTTCCCGGCGCCATTCGCAACATCGAAAAGATGCCGGCGACAACACGGACGTTGATGGCGTTTGAGGCCACTGAGTACGTCCATCACGACCACACCCATTCGGACAGTTGGTTCGATCCGAAGAGTATCGCCAGCGATTACCAGAAGGGGACGCGGATGGTTTACAACGCTGTGACAGGCGAAGTGGCCGTCGACCGTCATCCGGGCGGGGTTGCGAACTACCTTTTCGCCGACAGTCATGTCCAGACGATCAGCGCGGCTCGGATCTCCGAATGGTGCTCACCGCCGCTGTTCTTCAACTTTGCCAAGCCGCCTGGCCGCGATCACCAGGCCTTGGCCGTCGACATTCGTCTGGCCGACTAGCGTTTCGCCCGGCCAAACCAATCGCAACCAGCGAGCCACTTTGGAGTCGACTGGCACGGATGCGGTTGCCAGCCTTCACGCGCAGCCCCCCCCAGACAACGCAATTCTACGAAGACTTGTGCCGTGATTCTGACATCCACTCAGACCTATGTATCTGTTGAGCCCATAAGAACCATGTACCGCAACTCTGTTATTTCGAAGTGTGTATTTCTTTGCGCCGCGACCGCCCTGATGCTGGTGCCGATTCCGACAGCGCAGGCCGAACAGGATATTCTGGTTCAACAGCGGGGTGGCCAACTGGTTACCGGCCTGGCTGACCGCGACGAAGGAGAATTCACGATCGGGGCCGGGCAACAAGTCTTCACGCGCCAGGGCCTGATCCGCGTCGGCGATACCCTGGCGACGGACGAGCCCGGCTTCAATTCAGTGCAGAATCCGTCCGGTGAACCGGCGGCCAGCCCCTTGCCCGGTAACCAGCCACTCGATTTCGTCATCCAGCCGATGACGATCGGCGGCCTGACGGGGACGTTGTTTTTCTGGAGTGGCGAGTCGGGAAACACTCCCGCTGACGTCGCCTTTCAACCAGTGGCGGCCGGACTGCAACTGAAGATCAGCTCGGGCGCGAAAAATGTCATCGTGGACGGTACCAACGCGATCACTCCTGGCTTCACAATCGACCAGACTGCAGCCAATGGCGATCTCCACTCGCACATGGAATTTGAGATTGAGCAGAACGGCGGCGCCCCGGCCGACGGTTTTTATCTCTTCGCCATGTCGCTGAAGATGCCAGGACTGGCGGACTCTGCCCCAGTCTACCTGGCGTTGAGTCCCATGAATCCGTATGAGTTTGAAGTACCACCTTCCCCCTTCTTCGATTTCGTCAACTACTGGGACCCGCGGGAGGTGGCAGTCGGAGATTGGATTACTGAGAACCTGGTCGCCCAGCCCGGTCTGTGCGGTGACCTGGACCGCGATCAGGATGTCGACTCGGCCGACTTGCTTTCATTTCTCGAACAATGGACAGGGGCTCTGGAGCCGGGGCAGGGGACCAGCACATTCGAGCAAGGCGATTGTGACCGGGATGGTGACGTCGACGCCGCCGATACGCTGACGTTCCTGGCAAATTGGACGGGCGCCCCCGCCGGCCGGACGGTGGCCACGGTACCCGAGCCAGGCTCATCGCTGTTACTGGCCGGCGGCTTGGCTTCACTCGGATTCGTTTCGATCCGCCGGGGCCGGGGCCGACAACGGCGAAAATCCGGAGAGTGAGTCGAGTTCGATTTGGCGGTAGATGCCTCCGATTGCTAGAATGTCGCCACCGCGTGGTGGTGTCTGATCCTCGGCAAGGCGGAGCGCGACGATGTGGGCAGTGACCGGTCTATTCATCGGCCTGCTGGCGTCCACCCTCGGAATCGCAGCAGGCATACTGATCGGCTGGTGGCTGGCGGACCGGTCACGGCGTGCGCCAAATTCGCCACCGGCGGTCCCTGCAGCGGAAGCCAAGCCGGCATCACCCGCCGTGGCGGCGCCCCCGGGAACACCAATTCTTGACCCGTTGGCCCGAGCCTATCGCGGTTCGGCCGACGGGTTCTGGGAATGGACTGTGCCTGACAACACTGTCCTCTTTTCCGATAGCTTCAAGGCGCTCATGGGGTTCGCCCCCCATGAACTGCCGAACCGGTATGAGGCCTGGGAAGAGCGGCTCCATCCCGCCGACCACGATCCGACGATCGCCGCACTGCAGCGTCATCTCACCGATCGCTCGCCCTATGACGTCGAGTACCGGCTGCTGTGCAAGGACAACACGTATCGCTGGTTCCAGGCCCGCGGGCAGGCGGAGTGGGATTCATCAGGCAGCCCACTGGTCATGGCCGGGTCAATCACCGACGTTTCGCGTCGCAAGGAAGCTGAGGAGGAACTGAAGAGCTCCCAGCGGCTCTACCTGTCGCTGGTCGAAAATCTACCCGTATTCCTGATCCGCAAAGATCTGACAGGTCGGTTCACGTTCTGCAATCAGGCCTTCTGTGACCTGTTGGGCAAATCGCGCGAATCGATCTTGGGATCGACCGATTTCGACCACTTTCCCGCGGAACTGGCCGAAAAATACCGGCGGGACGACGCACGGGTCATGGAATCGGAGCGACGATTCGACGACGTGGAAGAGACTCAGGAAGGCGACCGCCGTGGTTATTTCCAGGTGATCAAAACACCACTGCATGACGCCGCCGGCACTATCGTCGGCACTCAGGCCGTCTTCTGGGACGTGACCGATCGACGGCGAGCCGAGATTGCCATGCGAGAAGCCAAGGAGGAGGCTGAGCAGGCCAACCGAGCCAAGAGCGAGTTTGTGGCCAACATGAGCCACGAGATCCGCACGCCACTGAACGCGATTATCGGCATGACCGAGCTGGTACTCGAAACCGATCTCTCGTCGGCTCAACGCGACTACCTCCGGACGGTGATGGATTCCGGTGAATCGCTCCTGTCGGTCATCAACCAGATCCTCGATTTCTCCAAGATCGAAGCCGGCCAGCTGCAGCTGGACGTGACCAGGATCGAACTCCGCGAGCTCCTTGGCAACACGATGAAGTCGCTCGCCGTCCGAGGCCATCGCAAAGGCCTGGAGCTCCTCCTGGACGTGGCGGAGACCGTTCCCGACGTGCTGCGAGGTGATGCGGGCCGCCTGCGACAGATCGTTGTGAACCTGGTCGGCAATGCCATCAAGTTCACCGAACGCGGGGAGGTCCTGGTGGCAGTCTCCAGGGCTGAAGAACCATCGACAGGCCCACACGACATCGCTCTGCTGTTCCAAGTCCGCGACACAGGAATCGGCATCGCACCCGAACACCAGGCGAAGATCTTCCACGCCTTCCAGCAGGCCGATACCTCGATGACTCGGCGGTTCGGCGGCACCGGACTCGGATTGTCGATCTCCAAAGAACTCGTCGAACTGATGAATGGGCGGATCTGGGTCGAGAGTGAAGTCGGGCGCGGGACGACGTTCTCGTTCATCATCCACCTGGAAGTCGACCCGGACCAGGAACCCTCCTTGCGATCGATGCCCAGCGTCGACGGGATCCAAGCACTGATCGTCGACGACAACGCCACCAACCGTCACCTGCTGGAAGAGATCTTGCGGAACTGGGGAATGCGTCCCTCCAGCGTGGCAGATGCCGGTTCAGCCGTATCCGAACTCAAGCGTCTGACTCACGATGCCACCGCTCCCATCGTCGTCATCACCGATGTCAATATGCCCGACATCGATGGCTACTCGATGATCGAACAGATCCGCGGTGATCACGATCTGTCGGACCTGCCCGTAATAGTGCTCTCCTCCAGCAGCTCGCGACAGCCCGATCGCTGTGCACTGCTGCGAGTCGCCGCCGAGCTGCTCAAGCCAGTGAAACAGTCCGAACTGCGGGAAGCGATTGGCCGAGCCATGGGGATCTTGCAGTGGTCCGATGATGCCAACGGCCGACGTTCAGTGCAGACCGTCTCCCGCTCACTCGAAATCCTGGTCGCCGAAGATGGTCTGGCCAATCAGAAGCTGATCCGAGGCATCCTCGACCGCTGGGGACACCACGTCACCTGTGTCGTCGATGGCGAACAGGCAGTCCGAGCCTGGCAGACCGGATCTTTCGACCTGATTCTGATGGATGTCCAAATGCCGACGTGGGACGGTTATCAGGCGACCCGGCAGATTCGACAGCTGGAGCAGGGGAGTGGTCATCGAGTCCCCATCCTCGCCGTTACCGCTCATTCCATGTCCGGCGACGAACAGAAATGCCTCGACGCCGGCATGGACGGATACGTCTCCAAACCGGTCCGCCAGGATCAATTGCACGAAGCCATCCAGCGCGTCGTCACTTCCGGTCCCATACCGCAGCCCCCAGTAGCTCAGTCCGTCAGCTCGCCCGATTTCGACCCGGCACTCCAGGCCGTCGGTGGTGACCGCGAACTGCTCAAAGAAGTCCTCGCCGCCATGGCCGAGGAATTGCCGCAGCTGGTCGATCAGCTGCAAGCGGCACTCCACGCCGACGATGCCGTGGGTGCCCAACGAGCCGCTCATACGATCAAGGGAAGTTCGCGCATCGTCCCCCGCTGCCGTCTTCACGATCTGGCCGAAGAAGCCGAACGACTGGCTCACGATACACAGCTCGAACTGATCTCCACACAATTGCCCCAATTCCACGAAGAGGTCCGCCGACTCTGCGAACAGCTCCACAATTACCTCCACGGTCCTCCGGCGAGTTCCTAGCGTTGTTTCCAGTTGGCAAGTTACGTGATGCTGTACAGCTCCGGCCGCCGGCCAGCTCGCCTGGCCGGAGCCCCGGTCTGGGTGAGCTAGAAGCTGCCGCAGAGAGACGGAGGGCGCGGAGGCAGGCGAGACGCCCGCACCACAACGGACGAGCCCCGGTCTGAGTGAGCTAGAAGCTGCCGCAGAGAGACTGAGGACGCGGAGGCAGGCGGGACGCCCGCACCACAACGGAAGAGCCCCGGTCTGGGTGAGCTAGAAGCTGCCGCAGAGAGACTGAGAACGCGGAGGCAGGCGGGACGCCCAAGTCTTTCAAGCTAGCAGTTTGAATTCGTGCCAGCGACTCTCGACATGCGTAAAATTAAGGAGGGATTGAAGTTGCGTCGTTTACGGGAGGTTGTCTGCCATGTTTCAGGCTGTGATGGAGCGGTTTTCTGAGCAAGCTCCGGCCGCGTTGCTGTTTCGTGGGATGGTCGCCTGGGTGTTTTCGGATGAGCAGCTCGAGAAGATTTTCCGCCAGTTCAAGGAGCGTCAGGTCGAAAGCGAGCTTCTGTTTTCGACCATGATCCGCTTGCTGACACGGGTGGTGGTGGGTTCCAAGCGGAGTGTGAATGCGGCGTTCGTCGACATGAAGCAGGAGGTGGGTGTTTCTTCCCAGGCGCTCTACGACAAGCTTGCCGGCGTGGAGCTGCCGGTTTCGGAGGCCTTGGTGCGTGTTCCGGTGGAATCGCTGATGAAAATCGTCAAAAGGACGCGGATTATCTACGACGACCCGATACCCGGCTATCGGACCTATGTCATCGACGGCAAGCGACTGGATGGAACGGAGCATCGTCTCAAGGAAACCCGGTCCATTACCAACGCGCCGCTGCCGGGGACCGGCGTGGCCGTTCTGGACATGCAACATCGGCTGTTCGTCGACATCGCTTTGGATGAGGATGCCCACGCCTGCGAGCGCAAAGTGCTGAAGAGGATGATCCCTCGCCTGGAGAAAGGCGCGCTGTACATTCAGGACCGCAATTTCAGCGATGGTCCTTTGATCGATCAGTACTGCAAGGCCAAAGCCTACTTTCTCGTCCGGCAACATCGGCGAAGTCCTGTCTGGCAAACCACGGGACCTCTGGAAAACAAGGGCGTAGACGCCCGCGGAGGGAAGGTCTCCGAACAGGCAAGTCAGGTAAAATTGCCGGACGGTTCCTGGAAGGCTGTCCGCCGAGTTGTGATAAAACTTGCTACTCCCACTCGCAACGAAGACAAAGAGATCTCTGTGCTGACCAATCTTCCTCCCAAGGTAACCGCCGTCCAGATTGCCAACGGCTATGCCAAGCGATGGACGGTTGAAACATGTTTAGGACATTTGGCTCAAGCACTTAAAGCGGAGATCAATACACTGGCATACCCCCGAGCCGCCTTGGTCGGCTTCGCAGTCGCATTGGTCGTATTCAACATCATCTCGACACTCCAGACGCTCCTGCTGAAATACGGTCGATGCAAGGAAAAGCCGAAGCTATCCAAGTACTACCTCGCCTGCGAGATCGCCGAAACAATGCGGGGGCTGGAAATCATGACCGACCAAGCGGACTGGCGTAGAGTCGCTCGCATGACGTTCGATCAGTTCTACCAGTGGGCCAAGCGTATCGCTCAACAGGCCCAACTCCAAAAGTACAAATCCACCACGCGCGGCCCCAAACGGTCGCCACCCAAACGCAGAACCATCAACAACTCTACCCACATCAGCACCTACAAAATACTTCAACAAAGGAGCAAACTGCTAGCTTGAAAGACTTGGGCGGGACGCCCGCACCACAACGGAAGAGCCCCGGTCTGAGTGAGCTAGAAGCTGCCGCAGAGAGACTGAGGGCGCGGAGTGTGGCCGCCGGCCTGCAATGTATTCCTCAGAATGGATCCGGTGGCGGCGTGATGCCGACAGCGCCGAGGTCATGTGGCGAGTAACGGATTTCGAAGTCGAGCGAGCCGAGTGTCAGGGTGCTCCCGGGCCGCAAGACTTGTTCGACCACCGGCGCCTGGTTTACTTTCGTTCCGTTCTTGCTATGCAGGTCCTTCACAAACCACCAACCTTGGTGCAGACATAGCACGCAGTGATGGTGTGAGATCTTGGGGTGGTTGAGCACCAAGTCACAGCTCTCCAGACGCCCGACCGTCAATCGTGGTTTGGTCAACACAATCGGCCGTCCCCCTTCGCGAGCCACCAGCAGACCCAAGTTGCCTGTTGGTCGCTCCATCGCAGGTTGGTCGCCAGCTGGTCGCGCAGGATCGAGCCGGGGGAGTGACGTGTCGTCGACATTGGCCGACGTATCGACGGCAGACGGATTGAGCGTCACATCGCGACGCTTGACCATCGTCACCTTGGCCCCCGTCTTGTCGAAGGTCACCTTGTCCATGAAGGCCCACATCAGAAACAGGCCGCGGCCCGAACCGCCGCTGAGCGATCGAGTCAGACCGACGTTGGTCACCTCCTGCACATCGAACCCGCGACCATCGTCGCCGACAATAAACCTCGCCTCATCACGCGTCACATGGATGGTGACGCGAACCCGGCGAGCGGAGCAGGGAGGCGATAGCCGCCGAGCGGTCAACCAGTGCGGAACCTGATCGGGCGCCCGCCCCACCTGCTCAAATTCGTCCGCCGTCAGCTCCAGGTTGCCGTGATACATGGCATTGGCGACGGCATGCTCCAGGGCCACGCCGACTTGCAGACACCCCGTCGAATCGCACACACCCATCGCGCCCGTCATCCGCTGAGCCAGATCCTGCAGGGGGCGAATCAGCGACGGATCGTTGGGCAGGACAAATTCGAAATGGACGTCAGTCGAGGCTTCGAGCAACCGAGCATGATCAACTGCCGCTTCCAGCAGATCGAGGACGTGGTGAACCGTCTCGCAGAGATGCTGAGCGCTCTGCGATTTGGCAACGTAACCCGCCGCCCCTCGACGCAAAGCCTTCGCCGCCAGCGCTTCACTCCCCTGGCCCGTGATCAGTATGACCGGGACCTGCGGGAATTGATTCCGGACGGCTGACACCAGCTCCAGACCGTCCATCTCGGGCATCTGCATGTCGGTGACCACAACCGACGGCTGGTGCCGCCCCATGGCCTCCAACGCTTCACGCCCGCTCGCGACACACTCCACCTCAAACGCCGGGTGTTTGACAAGCAAACCCTTGAGCAACGTTCGATCAGTGGCCGAATCGTCCACCACCAGAACTCGGTACATCGCCTGGCCCTCCCCTGATCAATCTGCAGGGTCCGGCCTCTTCAGTTCCTGACCGAATTCTAAACCTTCCGCAAATAAGCTGCAAACGAAAAACCAACGCCCATCAACCGGCCGGCATTGTCGTACAATCCAAGGTGGCTATTCGCCCTTCCCAACTGTCGGTCGTGGAGCCCCCATGAGACTTGTCGGTTACGCCTGGGCCTTGCCAGTCACGCTGATCGGAATGGGGGTCGCTGTGATCGCCGCGGGAACTGGTGGAGGCCTGCGATTGCGGAGCGGGATCATCGAGGCCTGGGGAGGACTTCCCGGCCGATTCCTGCGCGGCGGGCGTCTGCATTCAGGCGGAGCGGCCGCCACGCTCGGTCATGTGATCATCGCTCGAGACACAGCATGTCTGGAGCGAAGCCGGCAACACGAACTGGCCCACGTCCGCCAATACGAGCGTTGGGGAGTGTTCCTGCTGCCCGTCTATTGGCTCGTCGCGGCCTGGCTGCGGATGCGCGGCTACGATCCGTATCTCGACCACCCGCTGGAACCTCCGCCACAGTCAATGGGCTGACGAACCGGCTCTGGTCCACGGCTGACGGAATTAGAAGTCGCTGACAGTCGCTGACAGCCGCGATTACGCAGTTCAGAAAATACCCAGCTGGTCGCGAGCGTCCTCGGTCATCCGGTCGGGCGTCCAAGGCGGATCCATCACGATTCGCACTTCAACGCTCGACACCCCTTCCATCTGCCCCACGACCTGCTTGCTGTTGGCAATCAACTGAGGACCAGCGGGGCAGGCGGGGGAGGTCATCGTCATTTCGATGGTGACGTGCTGCTTCCCTTCTTGATCCTCTCCCTCGGCTGGACTGGCCGTGACCACATAGACCAGCCCCAGGTCGACGATGTTCACAAACAGCTCCGGATCGACGACCTTTTTGAGTTCTTCGCGGATGCTTTCTTCAGTCAGCATGGGAGGGGTACTCCGTAGGCTCGCGTGCTATCGGTTGGGATCAGGCAGCCGGTGAATCCGAGAGTCGGACCAGCACGCTCTGGCCGTCAATCTTGACCTCATGGGCCAGCGTATTCTCGGTGGCCGGCATCGTCAGCGCTCGACCGGTACAAATATCAAACTTCGCCCCGTGACGAGGGCAGGCAATCGTAGTCCCTTCCAGGCAGCCGTCGCCCAAGGGTCCGCCATCGTGAGTGCAGATGTCGTCGAGGCAGTAAAACTTCCCGCCGACGTGGAACAGCACCAGCAGACGGTCGTCCACTTCGACGTAGATCTTGCCCGGATCGGGGACCTCGCCCACTTCAGCGACCTTCACAAACTCCGCCATCCGCCTCGGCTCCCTTTAGTCATCCCACCCGCAGCGAATTGCAGCGGGGGCCCAGCGAATCGCTGGCAAGATCGTCTCCGTGCAACGGTCCAACTCGCCTGCCGACAGGTCGACAGGTCAACAATCGCCTGACCACCTGGTCAGCGATCATTCGTATTCCCGGACGCGGCGAGCGATGGCTCGACCCAGCGCCTCGCGGACACTGTCGATCGTGATGCGATCAAAGACCTGCTGAAAAAACCCGGTAACCACCATCCGCGTCGCTTCCTGACGGGTATAGCCGCGGGCCTGAGCGTAAAAGATCAGTTCGTCGTCGACACGAGCGGTGGTGGATCCGTGAGTGCAACGGACATCGTCGGCTTCGATCTCCAGCCCCGGAATCGCGTCGGCTCGAGCCGTATTCGACAGCATCAGGTTGTCGTTACGCTGATACCCGTCGGTTTTCTGAGCTCCTTTGTCGACCTTGATCATGCCGCGCCAGACGGTGCGTGACTGGTCCTGCAAAGCGGCCTTGTACAGAAAATCACTGCGACAGCTCGGCGCCTGGTGGTGCTGCAGTGTGTGATAAGCCAGGTGCTGCTTCCCTTCGGTAAACATCACGCCGTTCACCTGGCATTCCGCCCCCGGACCGACCAGATTCACGCGTTGATTCACCTTAGCCAGACGAGCTCCCAGCGCGCCCACGGTCCACTGCAATGACGCGTCGCGGTCGACGACGGCATGTTGATGGCCAAAATTCCAGACGCCGGTACCGAAATCCTGCAGCGAGACCCAGCGCAGCTTTGCCCGCGGGCCCACCAGCACTTCCATCCCACCGACATGCAGGCCGGCATCGTGCGGCTCGTGGCTGGCCCACTCACACAAGAACGTCGCGTCCGCGCCTTCGCCCAACACCACCAGCGTGTGTCCCAGGTCCATGCCGCCGCCCTGGATCGTCGTCAGAGCATGCAGCGGCTGATCGACGACAACTCCAGGCGGGACATAGAGAAACGTACCCGAAGTCCAGCAGGCAGCGTGCAGCGCGGCAAACTTATCGTGATGCGGATCCAGGGCCTTCGTGAACAGATGTTCGCGGACCAGCGGGCCATGTTGAGCCACCGCATCAGAGAGCGAGCAGAAAATCACCCCCTTGGCGGCCCAGTGGGGCGCCAAACGCTGAGCCACACAGTTGCCATTGACCGTCAGCACTTGGCCGGCGAGCTCGACGTTTTCCGTCAGCTTGGCAGGAGCCGACTGCCCAGCGTCACTCGGTTCGGGCAAACGATATTGATCGAGCTTCAGCAGCCGGATGTCGGTCCGGATCCATTCTTCGTCGCCGCGTCCGGGCATCGGCATCGACTGATATTCGTGCCACGCCTCGTGCCGCATGGCCGACAGCCACGCCGGCTCGGCCATCCGTTCGACCAGCGCCTCGAACGCTGCCTGATGGATCCCCGCAGTGCTCACAGAAGACGTCATGATCAGCCCACCGAACCTTCCATTTGCAGCTGAATCAGCCGGTTCATTTCGACGGCGTACTCCATCGGCAACTCCTTGACCAGCGGCTCGATGAATCCATTGACGATCATCGTGCTCGCCTCAGCCTCAGTCAGCCCGCGGCTGGTCAGATAAAAGAGCTGCTCTTCGCCAATCCGCGAAACGCTCGCCTCGTGACCAATCTGCACTTCCTGTTCAGCAATCTCGATGTACGGATACGTGTCACTGCGGCTCTGCGGATCGAGAATCAACGCGTCGCAGACGACGTTGCAGCGAGCGTTCTTGGCTCCCTTTTCGACCTTCACCAGCCCGCGGTAACTGCTCCGACCGCCCCCCTTGGAGATCGACTTGGAGATGATCTGGCCGGTGGTGTTCGGAGCCCCATGAACCAGCTTGGCGCCGGCGTCCTGGTGCTGACCCTTCGAAGCAAAGGCAATCGACAGAATCTCGCCCCGCGCTCCCGGCTCCAGCATGTAAACGGCCGGGTACTTCATCGTGAGATGACTCCCCAGATTGCCGTCGACCCATTCCATGGTCGCGTCGCGGTAAGCCACCGCTCGCTTGGTCACCAGGTTGTAAATGTTGTTCGCCCAGTTCTGGATCGTCGTGTATCGGCAACGAGCGCCCCGCTTGACGATCACCTCCACCACGGCCGAATGGAGGCTTTCGGTGCTGTACATCGGAGCCGTGCAACCTTCGACATAGTGGACCTGAGCCCCTTCGTCGACGATGATCAGCGTCCGCTCGAACTGCCCCATGCTTTCCGCATTGATTCGGAAATAAGCCTGCAGCGGAAAATCGATCTTCACGCCGGGCGGGACATAGATGAACGAACCACCCGACCAGACCGCCGAGTTGAGCGCGGCGAACTTATTGTCGGCCGACGGAATGATCGTCCCGAAATACTGCCGCAGCAGATCCGAGTGCTCGCGGACCGCCGTGTCGGTGTCGGTAAAGATGACACCCTTCTTCGCCAGATCCTCCTGCAGCGATCCGTACACAACTTCGCTCTCAAACTGAGCCTTCACGCCGGCCAGGAACTTCTTCTCGGCCTCGGGAATCCCCAGCTTGTCAAACGTGTCCTTGATCTCCTGCGGCACGTCGTCCCAAGTCTTGCCTTGATGGTCGGTCGGCTTCAGGTAGTAATAGATATCCTGAAAGTCGATATTGATCTGGCCGCCCCACTTCGGCATCGGCTTGGACTCGAAGATCGCCAGGCTGTCAAGCCGGAACTTGCGCATCCAGTCGGGCTCGTTCTTCATGTCGCTGATCTGGTTCACGATCTCGGCGTCCAGCCCGCGACGCGCCTTGAAGACGAAGTTGGACTCCGTGCGGAAATCATACTTGTTGATTTCGCCGATCCGGTCTTCCGCCACTTCAGTCGACATGCTCATATCCCTCGCTGTTTCGCCCCGTCCCGTTCCGCTCGCCCCCCGACACCGTCGGCCAGGGTCACGACACCATCGGCCAGAGGGCTGCCTGACTCAGCAGTCCCACATCTCAGCCGGTTCAACCAGCAGTGGCCGCTTCGGCCAATGCCGAAGTTGCCGCAGCCGCTTCCGGGTAGGCCTGCCGGATCCGCTCGTAGCCTCGATTGTGCAGCTCCTCAGCCAGCTCGATCCCGCCCGTCTCGACAATGCGGCCACCAAGCATCACGTGAGTGAAGTCGGGCGGATTGTGCTCGAGCAGCTTGTCATGGTGAGTGATAATCAGCAGCCCGATCCGCTGCCGACCAATCTCCGCGATGCTCTGACTGGCCAACATCACCGCGTCGGCGTCCAGCCCGCTGTCCGTCTCGTCGAGAATGGCGAACTTCGGCTGCAGCATGGCCAGCTGCAGGATCTCGGCCCGCTTCATCTCGCCACCGGAAAAACCGTCGTTCACGTACCGCCGAGCAAACTCGGGGTCGATCTTCAGCTGCTCCATCTTCGACTTCAGCTCCTTGCGGAACTCTCGCATCGGAATCAGCTCTTCACCTTCCTTGCGGTCGGGATTGCGAACGTTGGTCGTCGCGTGACGCAGAAAGTCGGCCAGCTTCACGCCCGGAATCGCTACCGGACGCTGAAAGGCCATGAAGATCCCCGCTCGAGCCCGCTCGTCCGGCTCCATCTCCAGCACGTTCTGGCCGTTCAGCTCGATTGAGCCACGCGTCACCTCGTACTTCGGATGACCCATCAGAGCCATCCCCAGTGTGCTCTTGCCCGAACCGTTGGGCCCCATCAGGGCATGAGTTTCACCGCGACGGATGGTGAGGTTCACGCCGTTGAGAATCGGCTTACCCTCCACCTCCACATGCAGGTCCTTGACTGTCAGCGTATCCATGGCGTTCCGTTTCTACTGGGACAATTCCAGTCGCGCGGCGCTCTCGCACCACTGGCGACCTCAACCGGTAATCTTCTGGTGATCGGTCAACGCCTCGACTGGGCCAGGCGCCGCCACAAACCCCGCATGATGCGGCATCGGAAGCTCGTCCTCGACCTTCACGCCAATCGGCGCGGCAGCTCGACGAGCAATCCGGTGACCCTTGATCTTGTCCTGGATCCGCATCAACCCCTCCAGCAACGCTTCGGGACGCGGCGGACAACCGGGGACATAGACGTCGACCGGTACCACCAGATCGACACCCTTCACCACATGGTATCCCCACTTGAAATAAGGACCGCCACCCACAGTGCAGGCCCCCATCGCAATCACGAACTTCGGATCGGGCATGAGGTTGTACAGACGACGGACTCGACTGGCCATCTTGCAGGTCACCGTCCCAGCCACAATCATCAGGTCGGCCTGACGGGGCGTCGCTCGAAACGCACCCGCTCCAAACCGGTCCATGTCGTAGCGACTGGCCCCCGCCGCCATCATCTCGATCGCACAACAGGCCAAGCCGAATGTCATCGGCCAGATGCTCGATTGCCGAGCCCAGTTGATCGCCTGCTCGACCGTCGTCGTAAAGACGTTCTCCTCGAATCGCCCCTCAATCCACGGCTGACTCATAGTCTTTCCCTAACCCCTAGCTACGATTGGACCCGGGTACAAAACAGCCCATGCCCAACCGTACACCAACGGCCACTCCACTTCTAGTGCCCAGCCACCTGACTGGGGGAGAACGAACAACACGTTTCGCCGTCCAGCCGACACTGCGTCAGCGTCAGCGGCGATCCCACTAATTGACTGAACAACAACCGCTCCATCGCACATACCGTCCGGTCCTGATCGGCCAGCTCCGGATAGGGACAAGCTTGAGCTGTCAGCACGGGAAGCCCCGACTCTTGACGCTCCACCACCATCGGCACCCGACGGTCGGCAAACAACGTCGCCACCGCCTCCATCCGTGCCGCTATGTCCTCCCCCTCCAGTCGCTCGCCATACATCGTCGCCATCCGGCCAGCAATCCGCTGCAGCAATCCCCGCCGCACGACCGGGTCCACAATGCTCCGCACTTCCTGCCACAACACCCCGGCCAGATCAGCGTAGTTCGTCCCCGCGTGCCGACGACCCTTGGCCGTCAACGAATACGAATGGCTCGGTCGACCACGTCCCGCACGAGCCGACTGACGCTGGACGTACCCCTGAGCCATCAGCCGGTTCAGACGCTGGCGGACGGCCGTCGCCGTCACCTCCATCGCCGACGATAAGTCGGCAATCGACCAGTCCCGCCGCTCCCGCAGCAGCTCCATCAACCCGACGTCCGACGGCATGAACTCGTCCACCACGCCGACACCTCCCAATCCACTCGTTCAGGGCATCGCATCGCCGCCCATCAGCGGCAGGCCCCCAAATGGCAAACAGCTCAACTGGCACGCCCTGCGATCTCTCGACGCTATCGTTATAGGCAGTTTACACATTTATGACAAGTATATATTTGAAAATTAAGCTGGCAGTCGTCCCAGGGTTCGGCGTGGGCCCAGATTTTGGTGGAACTTGGGCCGAAAAAGGCCCCAGAACGAAGGGCCGCCACGACGAAGGTCCCAAGAAGGAGGGCCCAATCGGTGAAGGGGCGGGAAGGGGGCGTTGGAAAGGGGCCCGGTAGGGGCCGTCAGGGCGGTCACGTGGGCCGATCTGAGCATTAGCTGGTGGCCGATGGATCAAGGATCCGAGCCGACAGCGGCCTCCGGGTCCGTCTGCGGGAAAAGGTCGGCGACCAGCTGCCGGAACTCGGCCGGCGAACTGACCCCGGCCACTCGGGTGCGAAAGAGGCGAGCACCGGGGATTCCTTGGGCATAGCAGCAGGCGAATTTGCGCATCAGCACGGTCCCCTTATCCGGGCCGAATCGGCGGACGACCAGGTCGTAGTGGCGGAGGAGGCAGTCGCGTTGTTCGGCCAGCGACGGATCGGCCGGTATCGGTTCACCGCGCCAAGCCGCCGCTGCCTGGCGGAACAGCCATGGCCGACCGAGGCAGGCGCGCGCGATCATGACTCCATCCACGGCATGAGTCCGGAGGGCATGGAGGATTTTAGCGGGCGAGTCGAGGTCGCCGTTGCCGATCAGCGGGATCCGGCGCAGGTAGGCCTTGATCTGGCTGATGGCATCCCAGTCGGCCGAACCGCGGAAGAAATCAGCAGCCGTCCGTCCGTGCACTGTGAGCGCCGCCGCGCCAGCTTCTTCGACTACCTGAGCGATCTCGGTGGCGTTCATACAGCGTCGCGTACATCCGAGCCGTATCTTGGCCGTGACAGGCGTCGGCGCACATGCCTCAACCACGCGTTCGATGATCGCTCGCATCCGCTCCGGATCGCTCAGCAGGTACGAGCCGCTGTGCGCGTGTTGAGTGACCTGTTTGACCGGGCAGCCGAAGTTCAGATCGACGACGCTCACTTCATAATCGCGTGCCAGCCTCTGACCGACCTGAGCCAGCGTTTGGGGATCGTTGTCCCACATCTGAACCGCCAGTGGTCGCGGTTCGTCGTGAACACCCCACAATCGGTCAGGGTGTTCCGCCGTGCGCTGGTCCATCCACAGGAAGCTACGGGCGCTGACCATTTCGGTCGCCTGCAGGCCCACTCCGCCGTATTCCCGCACGACTTGGCGGAAGGCGTAGTTGGTGAAACCGGCCATGGGGGCCTGGAGTAAGGGCGGGTCGACGACGACGGGGCCGATTTTGAGCGGGGCAGGGGTGTCGCCCGTCGTGGGCGGAGCTGGTGCGGCGGTAGGTAGCGTGGCGGTCATCTCCGCATCATCGCTCAGCCCTCGACCAGCGCCAACCCGAAAGGCAGGTGCTACCTCTGGCTCGGCAGATCGGTCGACGACATGCGGACATCGTCGGCCGTAGCGCCGTACGAGCCGGAGAAGTGAAGCCGCGGGCCGGAACTGGCCAGTCGTTCGCTGTCGTCAGGCCCGTCAGCGCCGCTGGCAAAAGAACTGAAATCGTTCAGCGGATCGGCGGCCGCGGCAGAAGTTGTCAGGCGGGGAACGACTCGTGCTCGGGCGCCTGCCAGCTGGTACCCGTCAGCATAGCCAGCGGGAATCTCATCGGAGGCCGGGATATTGACTGGCGAGAGTTCGCCGTCACTGGAAGTTCGCTGGCGCGGATCGAGCCAGTTCAGTTCGGTGGCCGATGAATCGACGTCGGGCAACGGCGTGCGACTGGCCAGCGTCGTCTGACCTGATGTGCCGGACTGGGGTGTCGTCTGACCAAACGGATTGCCCGTGGGCCCGACCGGAGCGGCTCCGGCAGGAGCGGCTGGCGGCGCGGCAGCCGGGGCGGATGCAGGAGCACCGGGGCTGGCCGGGTTCGACCATCCGCGGTCTTCGGGCGGAGCGGCCGTGCCGGTCCCCAGGTCGGGGCGGGCCTGGCCGGGCGTTCCAAACGTGCTGGCGCTCGTTCGTTGGGCGGTGGAGACGCCACCGTCATAACTGCGGGCTGCCGAACCGATCGCTCCGGTGCTGGGGGGCGGAATCCTGGTCGGTCCATTGGGTGCGAACGGATCGAAAGTCTGCGGTGCTCGGCACCCGGCCAGCACGGCGATCATCCCGACGCTGCACACGAAGATCCGGAACTGGTTCATGCCCGCCATCCTTGCCGACAATGAGCCTTCAATCGAACTGGGCCGCGGGGCCCCTGCCGCCGGCGGCACTCCGCCGAGCGCGCGAAGGATACGCGGAGGGGGAAATTCTCCCAAGGCCAATTTCCGCACCAGCCGGGGGAGAGCTGCCAGCAAGCGGCACCGATTGGGATAAATCTGCCGGCAGAAATGTCGTGACGATACCGCTTGGCGCACCGAGCGCAAGGACAAGATCGCGTGACTCGGCGACTCGTGTCGGGGCCCAATTCGGTGCTACTTGCCCCCAGTTTTTGGGACAGCTAGAATCACCGGTTTGGCTTTCTGGCGCTTGGCTTTCTGGCGCTGGGCTTGTCGCCGCTGAGGTGGTCGCCGCTGAGGTGGTCGTTTCGCAAGCTGGCTGCGGCGCGCGGGTGGGCACATCGATCTGAAACATGCGGAGGCGGTACGGATATGAAGTTGCCATGCTGGACGATTCCATGTTGGTTCCTGGTCACCGTATTGGGCATGCAAGCCGGTTGTGAGCGGACTCCGTCGCCGACCCAGGGGCGTGTCGTCAGTGGCGGTGGTGCCGGCAGTTCCTCGTCGACTGCGAACCAATCGACTGGCGCGACCGGCGCGACCGGGGATAAGCCGAGCGTGGCGTTTGTCACCAACCAGATTGCCGACTTCTGGAAGATCGCCGAAGCGGGCTGCCGTGACGCAGCCAAGGACTTCGACATTGACGTTCAGGTCCGCATGCCTTCGCAGGCGACGGCAGTCGAACAGAAGCGGGTGGTCGAGGATCTGCTGACCTCAGGCGTGGATGCCATCGCTATCAGCCCGATTGACGCCGACAATCAGGTCGAATGGTTGAACAGCGTGGCGGCCAAGGTCCCGCTCGTCACGCACGACTCGGACGCTCCCTCCTCCAACCGGCTGATGTACATCGGCATGGATAACTATTCGGCCGGACGCGCCTGCGGTCGACTGATCAAACAGGCTCTGCCCGACGGCGGCGACGTGATGCTGTTCATCGGCCGACTGGAACAGGACAACAGCAAATATCGCCGACAGGGAGTGATTGACGAGCTGATGGGCCGAGATCGCCAGATCGACTACTACACAGCTCAACCGAACGCCTGGGATCTGCCGCCCGAGAATGAGATCAAGGGTGAGAAATACACGGTGCTCGGCACGATCACCGATCAGGGCAAACCCGAAGTCGCTCAGACCAAGGCCGAAGACGCGATCAACACTTATCCGCAGATGGACGCAATGGTGGGCCTGTTCGAATACAATCCGCCGGCCTGCTATCAGGCGCTGGAAAAGGCCGGCAAGCTGGGCCAGATCAAGTTAATCGGCTTCGACGAAAACGACGTGACGCTGCAGGCCATCAAGGATGGCACGTGTACCGGTACGGTGGTGCAGAACCCCTACATGTACGGCTACGATTCGGTCCGGGTCCTCAAAGACGTCCTGAACAAGAAGGCCGACGCGATCCCCGCTTCGAAGTATCTCGACGTGCCGCCCCGCGAGGTGACCAAGGAGAACGTCGATACCTTTTGGGCTGACCTGAAAGCCAAAAAGGGTCAGTAACTGAAGGGCAGATCGTTCTCCGTTAGTAAGGGCGGGCCGAATTTGTGGACGCTATTCCTCTGCTGCAAGTCCGCCAGGTCTCCAAGTCCTTCCCTGGCGTGCGGGCGCTGACCGAGGTCGACTTGACGCTGCACCGCGGCGAGGTGCTGGCGCTGATCGGCGAGAACGGCGCGGGGAAGAGCACCTTGATGAAGATTCTGGCCGGCGTGCAGCGGCCCGATGCCGGCGAGATCCTCATCGACGGCCAGCCGGTCGTGTTCGACAGCGTCCGCTCAGCTCTGACTCAGGGCGTGGCCCTGATCCACCAGGAACTCAACCTGGCCGACAACCTCCAGGTCGGCGCAAATATCTTTCTCGGCCGCGAACCTCGCCGCTTCGGACTGATCGATTCCCGACGTCTGAACCAGCAGGCCCAGCAGGTGCTCGATCGTGTCGGCCTGAAGGTCTCTCCG
The DNA here is from genome assembly GCA_046349895.1 of Pirellulales bacterium. Taxonomy (GTDB): domain Bacteria; phylum Planctomycetota; class Planctomycetia; order Pirellulales; family Pirellulaceae; genus JAXMBJ01. The sequence goes on from JAXMBJ010000006.1 coordinate 2,323,296, forward strand.
CGCGAGACGCTGAGCCATCTGACGATCGGCCGGCAGCAGATGGTCGAGATCGCTAAGGCGCTCTCCGTGAACGCTCGCATTCTGATCATGGACGAACCGACGTCGAGCCTGACGTCGCACGAGGCCGAGCAGCTCTTCGCCGCAGTGAAGGACTTGCGGTCGAAGGGGGTCAGCATCATCTATATCTCGCATCGACTGGGCGAAGTCCGTGAGCTGGCCGACCGAGTCACCGTGCTGCGGGACGGACGGAACGCGGGCGAACTGCCGCGGGACGAGATTCAGCACGACAACATGGTCCGCATGATGGTGGGCCGCGACATCTCGCAGTTCTACGCGCGTCAGTCGCATCCAGTGGGTGAACCGTGTCTCGAAGTCGCCGGACTGGTCACTCCGGCCTGGCCTCAGCAAGAATTGAATTTCGCGGTGCGCAGCGGCGAGATTGTCGGCGTGGCCGGACTCGTGGGTGCGGGCCGGACCGAGATGCTGCGAACGCTGTTCGGCATCGACCGGCCGCTGGCCGGTTCGGTGCGTGTCAACGGCCAACCGCTGCGGCTGGAGAGTCCGCGAGAGTCGATCCGAGCTGGCATGGCGCTGGTCCCCGAGGATCGCAAGCAGCACGGATTAATTGTCGACATGACCGTGCGGTCAAACATCGGGCTGGCCGGTTTACGCCGCTACGGAGGTCGACTCGGAGCGCTCAACCGAGCGGCCGAGCTGCGGGATTCGCGCGACATGATCGAACGACTGCGAATCAAGACGCCCGGCGATCAGCAGGTGGCTCGATATCTGTCAGGCGGCAATCAGCAGAAGGTCGTGCTCGGCAAATGGCTCGCCATGCAGCCCTCGCTGCTGCTGCTGGACGAACCGACCCGCGGCATCGACGTCGGCGCCAAACAGGAAATCTATCGACTGATGGAAGAACTGGCTCGTCAGGGGATGGGGATCCTGTTCGTGTCGAGCGAAATGGAAGAGATTTTGGGCATGAGCGACCGGGTCCTGGTGATGCACGAGGGGCGGCTGACGGGCGAGCTGCAGCGATCGGAACTGTCGGAACAGGCGATCATGCGGCTGGCGGTAGGATAGCGATCCGGATTTCGCCCCGGGGCAACGAAGCGTTCCGGCGGCAGAGAGCGGTGGTGATATGAGTTTGAAGTCTCTGGGTATTTTCGGGTTGCTGGTGGCCCTGTGCGTCTTCATGGCCGTGATGACCGCGGATCCATGGTACGACATTTTTCACAGTACCTTCCTGCAGCCCAACAACATCGAAAACCTGCTCCGCCGTACGGCCATGTACGGCATCCTCGGGATCGGCGTCGCCTTCGTGATCATCACGGGTGGCATCGACCTGTCGATCGGTTCGATCGTCTGCCTGGCCGGCTGCCTGCTGGCTCTGTTCCTCAGAGTCGATTACCGCGCCTTTGACCAGCGAGATGTCTTTCAGGTCCAGTCTCAAGCCAAAACGATTGTCGTGCGAGGCTCGGCCGATGGATTTTCCGCCGGCGACAAAGTTCGGTTTTCGGGCGGCCGTCGCGCGAAGAATGAGATGCTGACCGTGGTCAGCGTCGAACCGGTGCAGCTGGAACAGGATGGCCGGTCGCTCGGCGCGGGTTCCGTGATCGTCGTCGATTCGCCCCTCAGTCGCGATGACGATTCGGGGCAGGTAGCCAAGGTCTGGGGAATCACAGGGTTTGTACCGGGTGGGGGCGATCAGCAGCCGAGCGTGACGATTTCCGGCAGCCATCCGGAACTCGCAGCCCGCGATCAGGTGGTGCTGGTCCATCCTCAACAGGGCTTGAAACAGCTCAGTGTCCGCAGCGTCACGACGACGGACAACGCAACGCAACTGCAGCTCGATCAGCCGCTGGGTGCCGACTTCAACGACCAGTGGCTGGCCATACCGCTCCAGCGCAAGCAGCGGATGTCGATTCCGGCGGCGATCGGCAGTGTGCTCGGCATCGCCGGATTGCTCGGCCTGATCCACGGGCTGATGGTCACGCGGCTCAAGCTGCAGCCCTTCGTCGTCACCCTGTGCGGACTGCTGATCTACCGCGGCCTGTCGCGCTGGCTGGTGAACGATCAGCCAGTCGGATTCGGGAACGAGTTCAACGACACGCTCAGCCCGTTGGGGAGCGGCAAGTGGGTCCTGGGTCATTGGGACGGACCGACCGGCCCCGAGACATTCGGGATTCCGTTCCCGTTCTTTATTCTGCTGATCGCGGCGCTGGTGGCCGGCATCTTCCTCAATCGCACGATCTGGGGTCGGTACCTGCTGGCACTGGGCCGCAACGAAGAGGCCGCGCGTTACAGCGGCATCAATACCGCTCAGATCACCCTGCTGGCCTACATCATCTGCACGGTGTCGGCCGCGGTCGGAGGTATGCTCTTCGCCCTGGACGCCAACTCCGTATCGCCATCGAGCTTCGGGAACTTTTTCGAGCTCTACGCGATCGCGGCCGCGGTGCTGGGCGGGTGCAGTCTGCGCGGGGGTGAAGGGACCGTGCTGGGCGTGATCGCCGGTACGGCCGTCATGCAGACACTCAATAACCTGATTCTGCTGATGAAGATCTCGGATGAACTGGAGTTCGCCATTATCGGGATGGTGATTCTGATCGGAGTCATCGCCGACGAACTCTTCCGCCGCTGGGCCGCTCGACGGCGCCTGGCCAGCTCGCGAGGATAACCGCACGATGGGACGCAAGGGAGGAAGGCCCGATCGCCGGCCGTCGCAGCAGAGCGGACCTGCTTTGCCAGGCTGGGTGGAACCCGCTTATCTGATCACGACGTTCCTGGCCGCCTTCCTGCTGTTTCAGGTCCAGCCCCTGATCGGCAAGATCATTCTCCCCTGGTTCGGCGGCACGGCATCGGTTTGGAACATCTGCCTCCTGTTTTTCCAGACGCTGCTCTTCGCCGGTTATCTCTATACTCACGTCACGTCGACCTATCTCCGCCCCCGATCGCAGCTGATCGTCCACTCTACCCTGATCGGACTAACCCTGCTGGCTTTGCCCATTCTGCCCCATCGCGACACCACCGTAGATAGCTCCACGTCGCCGACGCTGGCCGTTCTGTCGCTACTGATCACCAGCGTCGGCCTACCCTATTTCCTGCTCTCCACCACCGCTCCTCTGATCCAGCGCTGGTGGTCCATGGTCGTCGGCCGTTCGCCCTATCACCTCTACTCACTCTCCAATGCCGGATCACTGCTAGCCCTGCTGAGCTACTCGTTTGTCTTCGAACGGATACTCGGCACCACGGCCCAGGCGTATGCTTGGTCGGCGACCTACGTCGGTCTGGCCGCGATGCTGCTGGCCTGTCAGTGGATGGTGTGGCGGACCAATCCGCCAAACACCGACGGGGCGGCGTCGCCAAGCGATTTGAACGTCGGCGAGAGTCGAAAGAGTCTCGCAGCCGAAGAAGGACCCCCGCCGACCGGCGAACAGAAACTCGCCTGGCTAGTTCTCGCCGGCCTAGGCAGCGCCCTGCTGATGGCACTCACCACGCTCGTCTGTCAGGACATCGCCAGCCTGCCACTGCTGTGGATCGTGCCGCTGACGCTGTACCTGCTGAGCTTTATCCTCTGCTTCGGGCGTGTCAGCTGGTATCGGCGGAGCGTTTTCATACCGCTGATGGTGGTGGGAAGCTTCGGCGTAGCGGCCAGCTTTGGGCGGACTTCCCCCTTTTCGCTCGTCCCCCTGTTCACGATCAATCTGGGGGCCCTTTTCAGTCTGTGCATGGTCTGTCACGGCGAGCTGGAGCGACTGAAACCGGCGCCGCGGTACCTGACCAGCTTTTACTTGAGCATGTCAGCGGGTGGCATGCTGGGCGGGCTGTTCGTCGGCATCGTCGCGCCGCTGGTCTTCCATGAGTACTTCGAACTGCCACTGCTGATGATCGCCAGCTCGCTGATCCCGATCGTGCTGCTCGTGCGCAGCCCCCAGTCGCCCATGTATGGTGGTCGCCGCAAGCTGCTATGGCTGATCATCCTCCCCATCTTCGCGATCCATTGCGGATTCTGGTCGCTCGGCCTGCTCAACCGTCACGAACGAGTCTACGCGGTGACTCGCAATTTTTACGGAGTGCTGAAGGTGGTTGCCGAAGAGACCCCAGGGTTCCCCGAACATGAGTACTTGAAGCTGGTCAATGGCAACATCGAACATGGCGGGCAATTTCTGCGCGAGAACATGAAGTTGATCCCGACGACCTACTACAGCACCGACTCGGCGGTCGGCAAGGTCTTCGCTGCCATGGAAAACCGACCCACGCGCAAAATCGGCGCCATCGGGCTGGGGACCGGCACCGTCGCTGCGTATGGCCGCAAGGGCGACGAGTTCCGGTTCTACGAAATCAATCCGGCTGTCGTGCCGCTGGCGCGCGATGCCTTCTCGTTCCTCAAGCATCTGGACGATGTCGGCGCCAAGCAGGAGATTGTGATTGGCGATGGACGATTGGCGCTGGAGCATGAAGATCCCCAGCAGTTTGATCTGCTGATCGTCGATGCCTTTTCGGGCGATTCCATCCCGATCCATTTGCTGACTCGCGAAGCGGCCGGCGTCTATCTGAGACATCTCAAACCGAACGGCTACCTGGCGATCCACATCTCGAACCGATACGTCGATCTGCTGCCGATCGTCTCCGACCTGGCCATCTATCACGATATGAATTCGACCGTGATCACCAACGACACGGTGGTGGAAAAACGCCAGGCGACCAGCATCTGGGTACTGCTCACCCCCAAAGGCTACGCCGGTGAAATCCCCGACGCGGAATTCGCTGTCCCGGCCGATATCGTGATCCCGCCCGTCGCGTGGACCGACCAGCGAAGCAGCCTGCTGGAAGTGCTGGAGTACTGATCGCGCTCAGCATTCCGGTCTGGGTGAGCTAGAACGCCACCGCACATAGCCTGAGGGCGCAGAGGCAGGCGGGACGCCTGCACCACAACGGAGGAGCCCCGGTCTGGGTGAGCTAGAAGCTGCAGCACATAGACTGAGGGCGCGGAGGCAGGCGGGACGCCTGCACCACAACGGAGGAACCCCGGTCTGAGTGAGCTGGAACGCCAACGCACATAGCCTGAGGGCGCGGAGGCAGGCGGGACGCCCGCACCACAACGGAGGAGCCCCGGTCTGGGTGAGCAACAGCGCGTGACGGCGCTGCATATCCTGTGCGGATTTTGACGCATAGATTGGGTACCAGACGGCGTTACTCCCCTCGCCCGGGATCGGGGAGGGGAGTTGAACGCGTCCACCCTCGCGTACGAAAAGACAGAGTGAGGGGGGTGGGACCCCGTGGTCCTACTTGGCCGTGATTCGCACGCCGGTTTCAGCAGGAGCCGAATCGACGTACGGGTTGAGCACTTCCAGCGGAGCGGCAGCCGTCTTGTGCGAAGTCGGCTTGTTCTCGGCCGGTTGCTCGACGTGCGGATTCTCGATCATTTCCGGTTCAGCTTCCACCACTTCCGGAGTCCGATAGAATCCGGGGTAGGCGAACGGGCTGTAACCAAACGTCCGCGGCACCGGATGGCTCAAGTAGACCGGCGGATGAAGAGCGTAATACGGGACTGAGTAAGGGCTGGTGGTGTAGTAAGGTTGGCGCCAGTTAAAACCTGCCCCACCCCAGCCTCCCATCGCAAAACCCGGATCCATGATTCCGGGCATCTGTGCCTGAGCCTGTCCGCCCAAGCTGGCCACGGCTGCCAGTGTCAGCAAAGCCAGTGTGAATCCAAACATCGCGCGTCGCATGTGTAACCTCTTCGCTGTCGCGTTCCAAAAGCTGAACCGTCGTGTTGCCCGACAACCGATCCGAGCCACCCTGCAATTTTCACACTAATTGCCCATACTGAAACCGACAACAGAATCCCGCCGGAAATCGGGCAGAACGTGGAGCCCCAGCCGTTGCCAACCGACCTCACAACGTTCAAGGAATTGCTCATCCAGCAGGCTCGGACCCTCGGTTTTACCGGGGTTCGTGTCGCGCCAGCCGTTCCAGCCAGCGGCTTCGATCGGCTCCAGGCGTGGCTGGAAGCCCAAATGGCGGGCGAAATGGACTACCTGGCCCGACGCCTCCACGCCTACCGACACCCCGCAGGTGTCCTCCCCGCCGTACGCTCCCTGGTAATGCTCACCAGCCGCTACGCCCATACCCGTCCCACTACCCAGCTGCTAACTCTTCAGCCTCAAACATCTCAACCGCCAAGATACCAGACCGAAGAGTCATCCGCTGGATCGGGACGAGTCGCCCGGTATGCGTGGGGGACGACCGATTACCACGACGTGCTCCACGAGCGTCTCCATCAGCTGGCCGACTGGGTCCGCGAACACTACCCGGCGGCGCGACTCCGAGGCGTAGTCGACACCGCACCGCTGCTGGAACGCGAGTATGCTCAGCTGGCCGGACTCGGCTGGATCGGCAAACACACGCTGCTCTTGGATCGGACCGAAGGGAGCTGGTTCTTTCTGGCGGCGTTGCTGACCGATCTGGACCTCCCGATCGACGAACCGCTCGGCGTAGATCATTGCGGCACTTGTCGAGCGTGTCTGGAGGCGTGCCCGACCGATGCCTTTCCCGCCCCGTACGTCCTGGACGCTCGACGCTGCATCAGCTACCTCACGATCGAACATCGCGGGCCCATCGACCACGAGTTGCGACCGCTGATCGGCGACTGGGTCTTCGGTTGCGACGTCTGCCAGGAAGTCTGCCCGTGGAATCGTCGCACGCCGGAAACCGACGAACCGGCCTTTCAGCCCCAACCCTCACTGGCACCGCTCGACCTGCGACAGCTCTTCAGCTGGGACGATGCCACTTTTCGCCACCACTTGCGCCGCACTCCGCTCTGGCGAGCCCGGCGACGCGGACTGCTCCGCAACGCCGCCATCGTGCTCGGCAACCAACGTGACGTGGAGGCTATTGAAGCACTCATCACCGGCCTGCACGACAGCGAACCGCTGGTCCGCGGCGCCGCGGCCTGGGCTCTCGGTCAACTGAATACCTCCACCGCACGGACCGCCCTCGAGAACCGCTTGACCACGGAGACCGATCCCATGGTGATCGACGAGATCCAGCAGGCACTTGCACAGATGGAGCCCCGGTCTGGGTGAGCAACCAATTCACCACCGCATAGTGGCTCCGGCCGCCGGCCAGCTCGCCTGGCCGGAGCCCCGGTCTGGGTGAGCTAGAAGCCACGCAGAGATACTGAGGACGCAGAGGCAGGCGAGACGCCCGCACCACAATGGAGGAGGACGCGGAGGCAGGCGAGACGCCCGCACCACAATGGAGGAGCCCCGGACTGGGTGGGCTAGAACGCCACGCCTCACTCGATCCTTCTTTTTCAGATTCTGTTAACGCTGAGGGCGCGAGAGGCACGGGAGTTTTCACCGCTGAGACGCAGAGAATTGGCTCTCCATAGTGGCTCAGGCCGCCGGCCAGCTCGCCTGGCCGGAGCCCCGGTCTGAGTGGGCTAGAGGCCACGCAGAGATACTGAGGACGCGGAGGCAGGCGAGACGCCCGCACCACAATGGAGGAGGACGCAGAGGCAGGCGAGACGCCCGCACCACAATGGAGGAGCCCCGGTCTGAGTGGGCTAGAATGCCACGCGCCACTCGATCCTTCTTTTACAGATTCTGTTAACGCTGAGGGCGCAAGAGGCACGGGAGTTTTCACCGCTGAGACGCAGAGAATTGGCCCTCCATAGTGGCTCAGGCCGCCGGCCAGCTCGCTTGGCCGGAGCCCCGGTCTGAGTGGGCTAGAGGCCACGCAGAGATACTGAGGACGCAGAGGCAGGTGAGACGCCCGCACCACAATGGAGGAGGACGCGGAGGCAGGCGAGACGCCCGCACCACAATGGAGGAGGACGCAGAGGCAGGCGAGACGCCCGCACCACAACGAAGGAACTTAGGCCTGAGTGAGCCCAGATTAGAGATGATTGTAAGTCAGACGTTGGAGGCTATGATGGGAGTCGCTTGACCTGATGGCGGAAAACCCGATACCGATACGGCCGGCAATCAGCCCGGGAGAAACTGAATGGATCTTGATCGCGGTCACTCCGACGGCAAGCAAACAATACTGCTGTTCGCGCAGATCATTGCCGTGATTTCCGCAATCGGCTCAGCCTTGGCGATGGCTCTTTTGGCATTCCAGTTATTGGCGGACGGTAACCCCGGAGCGTTCTTCTCGATGCTGAGCGCCGGATGCACGATGTTTCTTCTTTGGGCTCTGGCAATTGTCTTCGCGCATACGCGATCGACGATCGCTGCTGAGGCAAGTAGAAAGGGTGTCCGCCAAGGGCAATTGATCGTTTCGTGCCCGAACGGCCATGCAATCCACTGCCGATACGGCGACGCGGGCTCGCGATTCCGCTGCGTGGTTTGTGGAGCATTGGCCGAAGTCCCCAGCCTTTCCCAGTTACCCTCCGACGGTACCTCAAGGGGCGCCAACTGACCAGGGTGCACAAGCGTTGCCCAATGCCCCGAATCCGGCCACCGTTGCGGCCACTGGCCGCGTGACTGCCGCCAGGTTTGCCGTTGGGTACAATAACGTTCGGTCCCGAACGTGGCGTCATCGCACAGGAAAACCTATGGCAACGAGAATCTCAGAGCAACGGCAGGCAGCCTACTATATCGGGCTGGGGTTGCAGATCCTGGGCGGGCTCCTCTTCGCGTCCACTTTTGTCACGTCTTTCATGCACTTCGGCGACTTCAACAACTTTGATGGTCAAGTACGTTCGACCGGCATACGAGCGATGGCGGGGATGGGATTGCTGATTGTCGGCGGGGTGGTGCGGGCCATCGGTGCCCGTGGCCTTGCCGGGTCGGGTGTGATCCTCGATCCGCAACGGGCTCGCCAGGACCTCGAACCGTTCAGTCGTATGGCTGGTGGCATGGCGAAAGATGTTCTCGACGAAGCAGAAATCAAGCTCGGCAGCCAACCGACTCAAGTCATTATGGTCCGCTGCCGTGCGTGCCAGGAACTGAACCAGGAGACGGCCAATTTCTGTCAGAAGTGCGGCAACAAGCTGTAAAGGCCAAGTCAACTTCATCGGCCATTCGGCGCAAGGGGGGACGAAATGCAGAACGAACAGACCATTCGCAAGCTGATCCGGGACACCCGGCATCGGGCCATGCAGGAGACAGTGGCTGCCGTGCTGGTGCTGGTTGGCTTTTCAGCCGTATTCGCATTCAGCCCCTACGGATCGCCGCAATGGCTCGGGGCGCTGACGATCCTCATCTCAACAGGATTCATCGTCGGCGTGGTGTGGATCTACGCCTTGCGCGAAACACTACTGACAAAGCACTCGTCCGATGATGCGGCATTCTGGAGCGGGATGTTTCGGTCGCAAGCCAGACTTTTGCGGCTGGTGCCAGTTTGGTACGCCGCTCCACTGTGCGTCGGCGGTATCGTGTTCGCCTTGCCAGAATCGAATGCTGATGTCGTTTTGTCTCTGGTGGTGCTCGGTACATTCGCTGCGGTGTTCGTGGGGATTACGCTGATGAATCGAGCCGAAGCGATTCGGCTGGAGAGATTGGCGGGACAACTTTCCCCGCCCGGAGCCACAACATGACTCTGCAAGCCACCCTCCAGCAGCTCGAATCGCTGGGCAACGAAAAAGTACGCAAACAAAACGCCAAGACCGGTGCGGGGAGTAATCAGTTCGGGGTGAGCCTGGGGGATATCCGCAAGGTCGCCAAGAAGATCCGTGCGGGGCACGACTTGGGCCTGGAACTGTGGGAGACGGGCAACGTCGACGCTCAGTTCCTCGCCACTTTGCTGGTCGATCCGGCCAAGCTATCTGAGGATCAGCTGAATCGGATGGTGCGATCGACCAGCTTCGTCCGTGTGGCCGATTGGTTTAACTCGTATGTGATGGCTCAGCACCCGCACCGCGAATCGCTGCGCGAGCCGTGGATGGATGACGAGAACCCTTGGGCCGCTCGGGCGGGCTGGCAACTGACCGCCAGCCGTGTCGCTAAGGATCCGGAAGGACTCAACCTGACAGCCCTGCTGGACCGCATCGAATGCGAGATGGTGAGCGCCAAGCCCGAAGTGCAGTGGACGATGAATAACACACTGGCCGCCATCGGCATCCATGTCCCCGCACTCCGCGAACGGGCCATAGCCATCGGCGAGCAGCTCGGTGTCTATCGTGACTACCCGTGCTCCAAAGGGTGCACCTCGCCTTTCGCGCCGATCTGGATCAACGCGATGGTCAGCCGACAAGCGACGGCCTGATCTGGGCCATCCACGGGCTGGCATGAATTCTGGAAGCAGGCCTGGATTCGGCTCGGCCGGACCGGGTAGATTACCGTCCAGATCCGAACTACTTCTCTGGGGAAAATCGATGCGACTCTTCAACCGTGCGATTCTTGTCCTTCTATGCTTCGTTGTGGTGGCCAGTCCGGCCCTGCCGTGCTCGCGGTATCTGTGGAACAACAACTCGCTGGGGGTGTTTGTGAGCCGGACGATGGACTGGCCCGAATCGACGGAGCCGATTCTGACGGTATTTCCGCGGGGCATGCAGCGGGACGGCGGTCAGATTGGCACTGAGCGGGCCGTGGAAAAGAACGCGGCCAAGTGGACCTCGAAATACGGCAGCCTGGTGACAACTGTCTACGGAATCGGTACCGCCGACGGCGTCAACGAGAAGGGGCTGGCCGGTCACATGCTCTACCTGAAGACGACCGATTTTGGTCCACGAGACACGAGCAAGCCGGCCGTACACGCGGGACTCTGGTTGCAGTACGTGCTGGACAACGCAGCGACCGTCGAAGAAGCACTCGAGCTAGTCAGCAAGATCCAAGTAGTGATGGTCGAAGCCAATGGACACAAGGCGACGGTGCACCTGGCCATTGAAGATGCCTCGGGCGATTCGGCGATCATTGAGTATGATCAGGGACGCCAGGTGGTCCATCATGGCAAGCAATATCGGATCATGACCAACGATCCTCCCTATGATCAGCAGCTGAAACTGCTCGCCGAACAAGATTACTCCCAGCCCAGCAGCAACATGCCGCTCCCGGGCAACGTCAAGGCGACGGACCGCTTCCAGCGGCTGGCGTATTTCGGCGCGATGCTGCCGGAACCGAAGAACGAGCGGGAAGCGATCGCCGGAGTGTTGGCGATTGCCCGGAACGTATCGGTCCCGTTCGGTGCTCCTTATGCCAACTTCGGCATCTACAACACCGAGTACCGTACGGCCATCAACTTGAAACAACTGCGGTACTTTTTTGAACTGACGACCAGCCCCAACGTCTTCTGGGTCGACATGGCCAAATTGAATCTGCAGCCCGGCGCCCCAGTCATGGTGCTTAACCCCGACAATATTGAACTGTCGGGGGAAGTCAGCGGCAAGTTTCAGAAGGCTGAGAAATCACCGTTCTGAGCGACTGCATCGATCGGTTAGGCGCACCCCTGAGCCTTGTGGATCTCGGCTCCGGGGTAGCGCCCCGGCTGATCTTCGGCGTACCACCGCTGAAGGACCAACGACCAGTCGGCCAGACAGGCAACGCGAATAAAGTCCTCGCGAACCGATGCGTACTGAGGATGAAGTGCGGCGTATTTGATGCCGAACTTGCGCATTTGAGGACCACAGCGGTCGCCGTAGACGGCCACGGCCAGCCGATAGTGTTCGGCCAGCACCAGGGCCTGCTCGTGGACCGTCGGGGGCAAAGGCAAGGGCTGGCCGTCGAGGAGGGCTCGCGTTTGAGCGAAAATCCACGGGTTGCCGATGGCGCCGCGGGCCACACTGACGCCATCGATGCCCGTTTCGCTCAGCATGCGGACGCAATCTTCAGGCGTGAACAGATCGCCGCTCCCCACAATTGCCCGCTGACCAACATGCTGTTTGACTTCGCGCAGGAATTCCCAGCGGCTGGGTCCGACATAACGCTGCTCGACCGTTCGGCCGTGCACCGTCACCGCCGCCACTCCGTAATCAAAGGCTCCGTCCAGAATCTGATAGAAGCGGTCGCGGCTGAGCGATGAGTCGTCGAGGCCGCGGCGCATTTTGAGTGTGACTGGGATGTGATGGGGAACCACATCGCGAGTGCGACGGACGATGTCGAGTGCCACGTCGGGCTGGCTGAGATGATAGCCGCCGCGGCACCGGCCGAGTACTTTGCGCACCGGACAGCCGAAATTGATGTCGATGACGTCAAAGCCGGCCTCGACCAGCCGCTGTGCCCCTAATGCGAACTGCTCGGGCTCAGCCCCCATCAACTGACCGCCAATCGGATGCTCTTCATCTCCGATGTACAGAAAATGCTGATTCTTGCGGCGGTCCCGGTAGGTGACGAGGAACTGATCGAGCATCACTTCGCACAGGGTGTACGAAGCGCCCAGCCGACGAGCGATGATCCGCATCGGCGCGTCGCTGTAGCCCGACAGAGCGGCCTGGACGACGGGCGCATCGAGTCGAATGGAACCGATCTTCAGCTCAGCCATGGGACCCACGAACTTGCCGGGAAATACAAACCTGCCGGGAAACACGGACGGCGGCCCAGCTCCGATCAGGGACACCGCTGAAGGCTCAGCCCGAAACGCTTCCGGCTGCTGCCTACCCATCGTACTCCACGTGAGTATTCCGGACAGCCGTGATGCGACTGGCTAGAGACACTCGCTCGGGGCGGTGATTCGGGTTGCTTTGTCCGGGTTACTGGCTCGACCGGTACCGCCCCAGTTCTTCGATCAGTTTGAGCACTCGCTGATCGAGCTGATCGAGCTCCAGCAGGACCTGATCCTGCCGCCGCTCGAGCTGTTCCAGCAACGTCATGCGGGAATCGGCCGGGGCGTCGGAGTCTGCAGCGGCCCCGAGCAAACCGGCTTCGCTCGGATCGTCGAGATCGTCCGAGGTGTCGGCCGAGTCCCCAGCGAGGGGCAGGGCCCTCCCTAGGGGCAGGGGGGACGGGCTGGAGAGAATGGGGATCAGGTGCAGGGGGCCGGGGTCAGCCAGAGGGGCGGGATGCAGGGCGGTGAGTTCAGGTGAGGCTGGCATGCAGTTCTCCCCGGGGCTGGGACTCCGGTTATCCGGCCAAGCGGGCCGCACATTCGGGCGACAACCCCCTTGGGGCCGATCTAGACAGAGTGTTCAGTGTTCGATATATTTTAGGGTTTTCTTGGGGGACTTTTCCGACTGAGGGCGGAAGGTCGACCCTGTGGCCTGGGCAAGCCGTGACGAGAACAGTATTGCAACTCAATTAAGGAGGGATCGTGGTCAAGCTGGTATTGCGGGATCGGGAGAGCATTCAAGAGGCGGTGCGTCGTTTCCGGAAGCTGGTCGAACGCAGTGGCATCAAGAAGGAAATGCGTCGTCGCGAATTCTACGAAAAGCCGAGTGAAACCAAGCGTCGTGCCCGGCTGCGAGCGGAACGCCGCCAGAAACGCACGCGAATTGCCTGATCAAGAAATCTGGTGTCAGGGGGGATGAGCCGCCATGGGCTCACCCCACCGGTCGGCCGTCGCTCAACGTCGCAGGATGACCAGGTAGGCGGGCCCGGAGGCCGACCAGCGGAACGGGTCGTACGAATTGCCCGTCCAGCCCGGCGAGTACGAGCCGGTCATCATGGGGACCGGATTGACCGCTGGTCGCGAATTCGAATAACCGTACCACGCCAGCGATTCAAGCCGCCGGCGTCGGCTCTCGGCCTTCTGCTGAGCGCGGCGGAAGATCAGCGTCTGAGGATCTTCCTGCTTGCGGTATTCCTGAAGGTAGACCCACGTCTCGGCACTCATCGACGTGGTCGGCGAGAGGTCCTGGAATTCCTTGGTCGAAGCCGCTTTCAGCTCCTGAGCCGTGTGCTGCTGGGGAACGCGCTCTTGAGCGCCGGCCACCCCGCTGGCACATAGCCCGGCCAACAGCGTCATCCAGGCAAACAACCGCATGGCGACTACCTCCTTGTAGCTGGTCGTCGACGGCTGCCAGATTGCCTCCGCTGAACTCGCAGAGCAGACTGCCGTCCGCCCGGAGGATCGAACTCCAACCGGGCACGCTAAGAGTGTTCTCGGCCCGCCAGTCGCCGCAGCATTACCGGACGACCAGCTGTATCGGTTGTGCGGGTTGCGAGACAAATTTGCGGCCAGGACCGACGGCCCGCCGATAATCGTCCAGCGAACCGCGGACCATCAGCACATACACGGCCGGGCCCTCCTGCCAGCAGGCGGTATTCCAACCGCCCGACCCCCCAGAGGGCTGATCCGGAGGGAGCTGTGCCAGCTGACTGGCCGTCTCGCTCGGCCGAAACACGAAACACCATTGCTCCGACTGACCCTGACGCGGGTACTCATAGAGCCGAGTGCGGCCGTCCCATTCGGTATCGAGCGTGGCAAACCGCAGCGGTGTGCCGGCGACCGCTTGAGAGGGCTTGTAGCGGCCTGTCGGCAGATGCGTCACCTGCCGCCACGCAGTCTGGTCGTTGATTCGCCCCATCCACTGCTCAGCCGCACCGATAATCCGACTACTGGTCAGCTCGGGGCCATCGCCGGCGCGACGTGCGCGGAAGCCCATCCACAGCAACCCCAGACAGGCCGCGGTCGCCAGCAGGCTGACCCACTGGCGTCGAGTGATTTTCCAGGGGAAGGGCTGAGCCGTATCTTCGCTGGGGTGAACAGCTACGCTCGTTGCCGGCGAGCTTGGCAAAATGGATCCGGATGGCGGTGTCGCCGACTGCGACAGGGCGGACCGCACTCGATCGGCTAACCCCGACGGCAATTCGACGTCCTGAAGCAGGTTGCCGACCCGGTCGTCGAATTCACGGACCTGACGAGCCCGCTCGGTCGCCACATCGTCGCTCAACAGACGCGACCGCAGCTCCTGCCAGACCGCACCCTCAGCCCCTTCGCCCGTTCGTGGCGAACCGGCACCGGCATCCAAGGCCTCCCAGAATTCGCGGTCGTTCATACCGTTCCACCCCACGCGCCCAATGATGCCTCCCAGGCTCGCCGCAGATGTTGCTTGGCCCGCGCCAGACGGCTCATCACCGTCCCCACCGGCACTCCCAACTCGTCGGCCATCTCCTGGTAACCGAGGTCTTCGAAGTAGTACATCATCAACGCGATACGAAAGGGTTCCGACAACGACTCCAGAGCGATCGCCAATCGCTCCCGATCGATCGACTCCACTTCCCAACCTGGCCCGACGACCCCGCTGAGCTCCACGCCGCCATCGGTTTCATTCACCGGCTGCCGCCGCCGCACGTCCTTCAGGAAACAGTTGCGGGTGATCGCCAGCAGCCAGGCTCGGGCCCGGTTCCAGTCCCGCAGCTGACTCCATCGCTGACGAGCCACCAGGAAAACCTGCTGAGCCAAGTCGTCGGCGTCAGGTCCTGATCCGGTCAAGCGGAAAGCATACGCATACACGTCGGGCAGGTACAGTTCGACCAGCCGATCCAGGGCCGGACCCGGCTCGGTCGCCAGCTCCGCCGCCACGGCCGCCGATCCTCCCGGCCCCCGTCCGTCGTCCAGGTCGCTTTCCGCGCTCTCCGCCATCGCGCTCGATCCTTATCTCCAAGACCCCCGGGCCACCCGAGTTATTCCCGACTCGGCCCCACCTGCCACTATTTTTTCCGGTTTTGACCCCCGACGCCAGCCTACCAGCCCCAGCCGCACCGCTGGGACCACCCGCGGGAACCCAATCGTCGAGCGACTGCGGGGCCAGATCGACGGGCAGCTAGCTTGAGGGACACCAAGCGGAGGCCGACGGCAGCTGACCGCGACCCCCTGGCGGACTTATAATTCACGCTGATGCGCGCAGCGATAGCCCGGTGGAGAGGGAAGGGGAGAGCAGTGGAGTTTCAACTCGTCAGCGAGTTTCAGCCGGCCGGGGATCAGCCCAAGGCGATCGAACGGCTGATCGACGGACTGCGGCACCAGCAGCGGTTCCAGTGCCTCAAGGGGGTCACCGGTTCGGGAAAGACGTTCACCATGGCGAACGTCATCCAGCAGATGCAACGCCCGACGCTGGTCATCTCCCATAACAAAACGCTCGCCGCTCAGCTCTATTCCGAATTCCGCGAGTTCTTCCCCCACAATGCCGTACACTACTTCGTCAGCTACTACGACTACTACCAGCCTGAAGCGTACATACCGCAGCGCGATATCTATATTGAAAAAGATGCGTCGATCAATCAGGAGATCGACCGACTGCGGCTCGCGTCGACAAGTTCCTTGGTCAGCCGCCGCGATGTGATCATCGTCGCCAGCGTCTCGTGCATCTACGGCTTGGGCTCGCCCGAAGATTACAAGAACATGATGGTCAGCCTCCGAGTCGGCTCGGCGGTCGACCGGGACGATATCCTCCGCCGTCTGATCGACATCCAATACGAGCGGAACGATGTGGCCTTTGAACGAGGGAAGTTCCGCGTCCGCGGGGACTGCGTCGAACTGTGGCCCTCGTATGAAGAATTCGCTTACCGAATCGAGCTGTGGGGCGACGAGGTCGAGCAGCTTTCGTACATCGATCCGCTGACCGGCGCCGTGCTGCAGCGCCGCGAGGAGATGTACGTCTATCCGGCCAAGCACTTCGTGATGCCGGAGGAACGGATTGACCAAGCGGTGGCCGAGATCAAGCAAGAGCTGGCCGACCAACTGGCCAAATTCCAGGCCGAAGGCAAATTGCTCGAAGCCCAAAGGCTCAACGCCCGCACCCGCTTCGATATCGAAATGCTGCAGGAAGTCGGCTATTGCCCCGGCATCGAAAACTACAGCCGCCCCCTGTCGGGACGAACCGCCGGATCGACACCGGACACGCTGTACAACTTCTTCCCCGACGATTTCCTCCTGTTCGTCGACGAATCCCACGTCACCGTTCCGCAGATCCGCGCCATGTATGCCGGCGACCGGAACCGCAAAACGACCCTCGTCGAACACGGATTCCGGCTCCCGTGCGCCCTCGACAACCGGCCGCTGATGTTCGATGAGTGGGAAAAGAAGCTGAATCAGGTCGTCTTCGTGTCGGCCACTCCCAGCGACTACGAACTCGAACGGACCGGCGGCGAGGTGATCGAACAGATTATCCGCCCCACCGGACTGCTCGACCCCGAAGTTGAAGTCATGCCGGCTCGTGGCCAAGTCGAACACCTGCTGGGGCAAGTGCGGGAGCGAGCCGCCGTGGGAGAACGCGTGCTCGTTACCTGCCTCACCAAACGACTGGCCGAAGACCTCGCGAATTACCTCAAGAAACAAGGAGTCGCCTGCCAGTGGCTCCATAGCGAGCTCGATGCCTTCGAACGCGTCGAACTGCTGCGCGACCTGCGTGAAGGAAAATTCGAAGCACTCGTCGGCGTCAACCTCCTCCGCGAAGGACTCGACCTGCCCGAGGTCTCGATGGTCGCCATCCTCGACGCTGACAAGGAGGGTTTTTTGCGGAGCGAAACGTCGCTGATTCAGACGATTGGCCGAGCGGCTCGGAATGTGAACGCCAAGGTGATTCTCTATGGAGACCAGGTGACCGAGTCGATGCAGCGGGCCATCGATGAGACTCAGCGGCGGCGAGCACTGCAGGAGGCCTACAACCAGGCGCACGGCATCCGGCCCGAGACGATTCGCAAGCACATCCGGCGCGGCATCGAGGAGGCGGTGCAGGCGCGGCGAGCAGCCAACGAGGCGGTGGGTCGGACGAGCGAAGTGCAGATGGTGACGGAGGAGTACATTGCCGAGCTGCAGACCGAGATGATCACCGCCGCTCAGGAACTGAACTTCGAAAAAGCCGCCCAGCTGCGCGACCGCATCCAGCAGCTGCGGGACAACGTCGGCCAGCCTCTGGCCGACGTCCCCGCTCCCTCCGGCCCCGCCAAGGGTGGCCGCCGCGGCAGCAAATCTAGCGCCCGCGTCCCCCGCCCCAAACAACGCTAGCACCCCCGGAGGTCGCACCTACCTCCACGGAGGTCGCACCTACCTCCGCAAACTGCTAGCAGCCTGAATGGTGCATCGATCGTTGAAATTGCCGCCAGAAAGCCCCTCAGTCCGTGCTAGCAGTGCCAAAGAGGTAGCACGTACGTCCGCGGAGGTGTGTGCGACCTCCGGGACGGAGCGGGGGGTGGATGGGATAGTCGATAGAGGGGGGAGCTACCAGGTGATGAGGCCGTTCCAACGGCGGAGGAGCGACGGGCCGACGCCGGGGACTCGGTCGAGATCCTCCAGCGAATCCAAGGGGCCCGATCGACGACGCTCGTCGACCAACCGCTCGGCCATCGCCCGGCTCACGCCCGGCAACAAGCTAAGCTCCGGCCAATCGGCTCGGTTCACGTCGACCGTCCAGATCGGGGCCCGCCAGGGCAGGTCACCGTCGGCTGACCACCTGTCGGGATGGCTCGGCGAACCGCTCGGTATCGCCAGGCTCGACAAGCCCAACGACCACGCACCGGCCAGAGCCACGGTGATCAGCAGCATCTGCTGAGCCGACCGACGGCGGGCCCCCAGCCGTTCCCTGCGTTCACTCCCGGTCCGACGCATCTGTGCCTCGCGCCCGACTTCCCCAACATCACTACTCGCACGAGCTCATTCGCACGAGCCTATTCGTCAATCGGCCGATCGGGTCGGCAGTCGATCGGCGACACTCAGTCGAGGACTTTCGCGCCGCTGATCAGCTTGATGAACTCGCCATTCGACTTGAACCGACCGAGCTGCTTGGTCAGCTGTTCCATGGCCTCAATGTGAGGCATGGTGGCCAGCGTCCGTCGCAGCATGGTCACGGCATGGAGCGTGTCGGGGCTATGGAGGAGTTCCTCGCGGCGAGTCCCCGACTGGCTGATATCGATCGCCGGCCAGACACGCCGGTCGGCCAGCTTGCGGTCGAGCACCAGTTCCATGTTGCCCGTACCTTTGAACTCCTGGAAGATCAGCTCATCCATGCGGCTACCCGTATCGATCAGTGCGGTGCCGACGATCGTCAGCGACCCGCCTTCCTCGAACACACGTGCCGTGGCGAACAGCTTCTTCGGAATGTCCATCGCCTTGATGTCGACACCGCCCGACATGGTCCGGCCCGTATTGCCGACCCACTTGTTGAACGCTCGAGCCAGACGGGTGATCGAATCGAGCAGCAGGAAGACGTCCTTGCCCATCTCGGCCAACCGTCGGCAGCGTTCGATCACCAGCTGCGACAACCGCACGTGGCTCTCCACGTCCTGATCCAGCGAACTGGCGATCACTTCGCCCGACACATTCCGACGCATGTCGGTCACTTCTTCGGGCCGCTCATCAATCAACAACACAATCAGCTTCACGCCGGGCCAGTTCTGAGCGATACCTTGCGCGATGTGCTGCAGCAGAATCGTCTTGCCGGTGCGAGGCGGAGCAACGATCAGCGCTCGCTGACCCTTCCCCAACGGCGCCAGCAGATCGATCACCCGGGTGCTCAGCGGCTCCGATCCGGTCTCGAGCTTCAACCACGTCTCGGGGTTGATCGGGGTAAGCGAATCGAACGGCTTGACGTTGACGTAGTCATCGGGGGCCATGCCGTCGACGTCGGTGATTTCCCGCAGCCGCGGTCCCTGCTGCTTGCGGCCACGCTGCACCGTGCCGCTGATCATGACACCTTCCCGCAGTCGGTACTTTTCGATCATCGTCCCGGGGACAAACGGGTCGGAGCGAACTCGGGCATAGTTATTGTCGGGGCTGCGGAGGAAACCGTAACCATTCGGGTGCAACTCAAGCATCCCGTGGCCCGGATAGAATTCGCCTTCCTCGCTCCCCTCAGCCGACACCTCGGCCTCTCCCACCGGGGCTGGCATCACCGAGTCGGACGGGCGCCGCCGCCGTCTGGGCCGGC
Organism: Pirellulales bacterium; assembly: GCA_046349895.1. GTDB lineage: Bacteria > Planctomycetota > Planctomycetia > Pirellulales > Pirellulaceae > JAXMBJ01. The sequence continues at coordinate 2,343,046 of JAXMBJ010000006.1, forward strand.
CCGGCCCCTTAGTTGAACTGCGTCCGTTCAGACTTCCACCCGGCTTGGGGCGGAAACGCTTCTTCTTGCCCATGTCCATCCTTCAATCACTCCGAATCCTGCGCCCGTCACCTTAGACGACGGACTGCCACCCCCCGGTCAACCACCGGCCTGCAAGAATCCCCCTGCAGAACCGCGGACCCCCAACGGTCCGGGCACCGGTCAGAATCTACCCGCAATCGCCGCAGACAACTTCGCTGCTTGCCTTACAACAGTCTGGTCAGAACGCGCGGTCCCAATTGCCTGGCACAGGGATGCCGCCTGCAACACCTTAGAGGACTCTTTGGCAGCTGGGTCAGCCACCATTTGCATGGTCGATCATGCGCGGAGCTATCGGGTCATTTCCTCCGACCCTAACTAGTCCGTCTGCGGCGATAGCCTTTGCCCCCCGGGCACCTTCCCCAAGGATCACCATCGCGGAAAAACCAGCGAGGCTCGCTGCAGAGCGCCCGGACCCCTCATCTTCGGGGGCCGACCGGCAGCTCGACGTCTGTGAGAACTGAGGTGACCTCGTGGGCCCCTCACTCAGTGCTAAACCGAGTCTTCACTCTACTGGGCATGTTACTCATTCCCCCGTCCGTGTCAACATCTAGTCGGCCTCTCGCCCGGAAATCGGTCCCCGAGGAACTCGCCCTCGAGACAACCCGGCCCGGCTGGATCCCCGGAAACCCGGCCCCGGAAAAGAGGCCAGCCCCCCTGAGGCGGCAGACTTGACCCTGATTTAGACGGCGGATCGACGTCCCGCCAGCGGAACTCTACCCCATCCTTCGGGCATCTGCTCCGCCGACCAGCCAATCTTTCCCCAGCTCAGCCTTTTTTCTACCGTCTTTCAGCCCTCCTATCCGATACCACCGTAACAAGCCGCAGCGTCGGCTGACGGACCGGCTGGTGCGCCCAGCCCATTGGACCGCGATCCCAACTAGTGCAAAAGATTTTGCGAAGGTAGTTCGGAAGATGAGCACCCGACACTTGGTCGCCTGCACGTTCGCCATCCTGCTGGCACTGGCTATCCGCTCGGCCCAAGCTGACGACACCATCCAGTGGGCACCCGATTTTGCCTCGGCGCGAGAAATCGCCCAGGTCCAGAATCGACCCGTGTTGCTCCACTTCTGGTCCCCCAGCTGCATCCCCTGCATGCGGCTGGAAAAGGATGTCTTCTCTCGAGCCGAAGTCGGGAAGGCCATCAACGAACAATTCATCGCCGTGAAGGTCAACGCCGACGAACAGCCCCAGCTGGCTGAACAGTACGGCGTCCGTTCCATCCCCTGTGACGTGGTCGTCACTCCTACCGGACAGATCGTCTACAAGACGGTCAGCCCGTCGAATGCCGAGACGTACGTCCAAAAGCTCGTCTCAGCCGCGCAAAGCCCCACGGCTCTGATCGCGCAGCGCCTCAGCCAACAGGCGGCTGCCGCCAACACGGCCGTCGCTCAAACCGTGGCCGCCACCAATCCGACCACACCCACTTTGCCTGCAGCCGCTCCACCTGCAGCACCTGCCGCCGAACAACTGACCGCCCAAGCGTCTCAGCTCGCCGGCCCCTTCGCCCAACAACTTTCCGAAACACAGCAGGCCGCCGAACAGCAGGCTCAGTCATGGCAGCAGGGCCTGCGAGCTCAAACGCAACAGCTGATCGACCAGTCGGGCCAACGAGTCAACACCCAACTGCAACGAGGCGTCGATAAGGTCGCCACCGCCGCTCAGCCGACCGGCGAAGCAATCAGCAAGACGGCCGAGCAAGTAACGCAGACCGCGCAGAACTTCCAGTCGAACTTCCAGCAGGTGCAGCAGCAAGCCCTGGCCGCTCCGGCCGCCGCCGCTGGTCAGCTCGAACAGCTCAACCCGTTCGTCACCGCCGCCGCACCAGCCGCACCGGCCGCCACAGCAGCGACAACGCCTCCGACAATGATGACTCCGCCTGGCACTCCAGTCGCCGCCGCAGTGCCCGCGCAGCCGCTCACGCCGCCCGTTCAGTCGCTGGCCGCTCAAGCCGCTGCCGCTGCCGCTACGCAATCAGCCTCTACCCAGGCAGCCGCTACCCAGGCCGCTGTCGCCGCCCCAGCTCTGGCCGCTCCAGCTGCCGAACCCATCCATCAAGCCCCGCCGTTCCCGAACGGGGCAGCTCAACCGCCCTTAGCGGCAGCTCAGCCGCCGGTCGCCGCAGCTCAGACCGCCGAATCGACTCCCTGGCCGGCTCAGGCTGCCCCTGGCACCCCGTCAGCTCCGGTGAATCCGCCACCAGCTCCAGCCGCAGCTCTGGCTGTGTCGGCCCCCGCAGCGACCACCCCGCCAATGCCCGCGGCCCCGGCTCCTCCGGTTGCCAAGCCGGCTGGCCAGGTGGCCGGCAGCCCGAAATCGAATCAGCCGCCGCGGCTCGGCCTGGATGGCTTCTGCCCCGTCACGCTGATGTCCGAAAACCGCTGGCAGCAGGGAGACAAACGTTGGGGCGCCGTTCACCGCGGTCGCACCTACCTCTTCACCAGCCGCAAGAATCAGCTGGAATTCCTCGCCAACCCCGATCGCTTCGCACCCGTCCTGGCCGGCATCGACCCCGTCGTGCTGACCACCAAGGGCCAAGTCGTCGAAGGGAAACGGGCTCACGGAGTCGTCTACAAGGACGAAGTCCACGGCGATCAGATTTACCTGTTTTCGAGCGAAGAGTCGCTCAAGGAATTCTGGGTCAAACCGACTGCCTACGCCGGCACCGTCCGACAAGCGATGGTGGATGGCACCGTCGGCAGCTTCCTGCGGTAACCCCGCTCAGGACTGCCACGACCGGCGCAGCTGTTCCAACTGCAGCCGAACCATCTCACAGTGGGGATGGATGTCGAGCGTCTCGCCCAGCCGCTGGAGGGCCGCAAACGGCTCGCCAGTGGCCAGCAACACGCGGGCCAGCTTCTGCAAAGCGATAAAATGCTGAGGCTCATGCCGCATGCATTCCAGCAGCGAACTCTCGGCCCGCTCGTAGTCGGCCACACCCATGCAGGCGATGCCCAGCTGATGCCAGGCCTCACCAAAAGCCGGGTATCGTTCCAGCAGCGACTCAGCCTCATCGGCCGCCATGTCATAGAGCTGGCCACGATTGAGCCGATTGATCTTGTTCAAGGCGTACGTCCCGGCTGGCCCGGCCGCACGGCCCCAGAGCGACACCAGCCCGTCCTCGGCCAACAGCCGCACCGCTCGGTCTTCATCCTGCAATGCCCAGCTCAGCACATCGACCGAGCCCTGTCGCCCCACGGCTCCTAAGGCCAGCACAGCCGCTCGACGACTGAAACGGTCCCCGGAATAGACCAGCCGCTGCAACGAAGATTCGGAATACCGCCGCATGACGGCGGACATGAATCCCGCTCGGTCATGGTCGTCCAGAAACTGACGATAGGCGTGTAACAGCGTCGGACGAACCAGAGAATCGGACACCAGACAGACTCCTTCGGGTTCGATGGCAGGCTCGGCACCGCCGATCCAGCTGCCGCAAACAAGTCTTGAATCTAGTTATCCTGTTGCCGGACCACAACAAGGCAGCACTCCAAATGTGGCAAAACCACCACATCAGCCGTCAGATTTTCCGATCTTGTGGCCTGCGCCGTACAAGCACCTACGCTAGCCCACCAAAGCTGGCAGATTTGCCTGAAGTCCCCAATCCCCGACAGCCCGATCTGACTTGCGCAGGTTAACGGACCCGCCCGGGCGAGACACCGTCGGGCCGGCAAACCATAATAGGAACACGACCGGTGAACCTCCCACAACCTTTCCTGGACCGCCCACCGTACGGCGGCCGTGTTGCCGAGTGACAATCGCTGACCACCGCCTGCCGCTGATCAGACTGGCCACCTTAGCCGTCGGGCTGGTGCTGTCACTTTCAGTTTGCGCCCAACCGCTGCAGGGCCAGACCCAACCGCTGCGTGGCCGGACTCGGCCGCCTGCCAGCGAGACTCGGCCGGGCCAGGCGTCGGACCAGCCCAGCGCGAGCAAGAACTCAGCCCAGGGACCCGCCGCTGCCACGTGGCTCGATCGGCGACAGATTGACCGCGCCCTCAACCAGCCGCTGAAAATCACCCTGCAGGACGTCCCCGTGCGCGAGGCCCTGCGCAGACTCAGCGCGGCCACGCGCGTCGCCATCTGGCTCGATCGCCGCATCGACCCCAGCCAATCGATCAATCTGCAGCCGTCAGATCTGAGCTTGGCAGAGACGCTCTCCACGATCGGCGAGCAGATCGACGCCGGGGTTGGGCGCGTCGGTCCGGTGATCTACGTGGGACCTCGTGCTACGGCCGAATCCCTGGCGACTCGGGCCGCGTTGCTCGAAGACTACGTCTCGAAACTCCCCAAGGTCGAGCGGGGCAAGTGGGGGGCTGAAAAACGAATCAGCTGGCCCTATCCGACGTCGGTCAGCGAAATCTGGCGGCAGGCAACAGCCGACGGTCCCGGTTCGCTATCGGACTTGGCCAGCTCGCCCGAGTTGCCTCACGATCTGTGGCCCGACCAGTCGTTGCCGCCGCTGCGCATGGGCGAACTGCTGACGCTGATCCTCAGCGGATTTGATCTCCATCTGGATCCTCAGCCGGACGGAACCTGGCAACTGGTGTCCAACGGTGCTGAGCCCCCGGCCATCGCTCGTGAATACGAAATCCCGGCGGCCCTTGAGCCCGCTCTGCAACAGCTGGCCCAACAGCACACCCGCGCCACCACGCAACGACGTGGCTCAACCGTCGCCGTCCGTGGCCCGTGGGAAATGCATGACGCTCTACGGCGATTGCTGCAGAACGAACGCCGGCCAAGGGGCGAACCCAACGGCCCCGATGACGATCGTCCGGGAAACCGACCATCGGGCGGGGGTAAACCCACCGGCGGGGAGCCAGGTACGGGGAGGGCGGGCCGCCGGCGTGAATCGACCCCGGAAGTCCGTCTGCAATTTCGAGTGCAGGACCAGTCGTTGCGGGCCGTATTGCGGTATCTGGAAGAACACCAGCAGCTGACGTTCGAAGTCCCCGACGCCTTGACGTCAGAACTCGATCAGCGGGTGACTCTGGAAGTGAACAACGCCACGCTCGACGAAGTCCTCCGCCAACTCGCCGAGGCCTCTCACACACGCATGTCGCGCAGCGGCCAGACCGTCCGACTGGCTCCCGCTCAGCCCCAGAATCAACCCTGATCGTCGCCAGCTGCCGGTCAAGAGGAGCATCGAGGTCCGCCGGTGCCTGGTCCCCGGCACGCACCGCGAAGGAGGGGTGGAGTCGCACCGAGCACCGGCCCGGGTGATGGACTATGATGACGGGCGGACATTTACTATCAGCGGCCGTCGATATGGGGGCGGAACTATGAGTCGAATTTTGCGGTGCGTGGTCGGTTGTGCGGTTCTGTGCGCGGCAACTCTCACCTGGGCACAAGATCCTCCGGTGGCCGAAACCCACGGCGAGGAACTTGGAGGAGCCGTACATCAGAGCGATGGCCAGACGCTGGCGGTCTACGCAGCTCGATCGATACCGGCCGCCGACCTGGCGAATCTGGTGCAGGACCTGATCGGCAACGAAGGGAGCTTGCGGATCGAAGCCGAGCGCCAGCACAACTCGCTGGTGCTGCATGGTCCGAGCGACGCGGTAGCCGTGGTCTTGAAACTTCTTCAGACCCTCGATCGTCCCGCGGTAAAGGTGCACGTTCGCTTGTGGGCGATCGGCATCCCGTGCGAAAAGCTGGAGGACGTGACGCAGATGTTAAGCGCAGACCTATCGGCCGAAGACGTGGGCGCTCGGTTGCAGCAGGCACAGTCAGACGGCCAACTGAAGATCCTCGACCATGTCGCATTGGCAACACTCAACGGCCAGGCTGCCGCCGTGCAGGTCGGCCAGACCCTTCCCATGGCGACCGCGGAACAGCAGACTCAACGCGGCAAGGTCCGTAGTTTCACCATGAACGCACATGGATTGATGGCCAAACTCACCCCGGTCGTCACCGGCGACCAGGTGACGGTGGAACTGACCTACGAGAAATCCGAACCGCAACGTATGCCGCATGCCAGCAGTGACGAGGGCGAGTTCGTACCCGATGGCACCATCACTCGCCAGTCGAGTTCAAAGACCGTTCTGCGGAGCGGCACGGCCACACTGCTCAGTGGTGGGCCGTTGCCCGGCGTCGAAGGCTGCGCCCAGTGGCGACTGATCCTGGCCGTGCAGACCGATTCCCCGTAGCTGGGATCGATGGCCACCGCTGCCGGAGGCCAATCAGTCGCGTTTCTCGTACGCCAGCGCCCGCTCAAGGCTCTGGCGCAGCGAATCGACGATCGTCCCTTTGAACATCATCGCGGTGATGGGAAGATCGCCTTTGACAGAGACCTGATCTTCGGTGACGGTCACGATCCCCTGGACCTTGATTCCCATGCTGGCCATGGCAAACCGCAGATCATCGCCGGCCCACTCACTGGACGCCTCGGCCGCTTGATCGGGGTATTTTTCCTTCAGGCGAGTGACAAAAGAGCTGAGCTTGGATTTGGCCGTCTCCTTGCCCAGGGTATGTGGAATCGACAGAGCAAAAGCTGGCATCGAGCGACTCTCTGACTGAGGTAATGCGTAACGCAGAGCTTCCAGGTCTGGCAAGATCGCCCGACTGCGGACCGATGGGCGACCACTGCACGACAAGCGCTATTTTACCGTGATGTCCATCGAGAGTCGACCGACAAGCCCGGACCCGCTGATCGAATCAGCGAGCCAACTGGTTGAATCAAGGCACGGGCGGCGCGGTCCAGCGGTCACCCCAACCGCGGCGAAGATCGGTCAGAAAGGCGTTCCATTCGGCCACCGTGCGGCTGCGTGGAAAGGGCTCGGGTTCCAGCGGAGCTGGTGCGGTCCACACGATCTGAAACTGTTTTGTGCCCCGCATCTGACCGATGCGCGGCGTCTTGTAGAGATGCTGCGTGTCGGGATCGACTCGCGTCGAGCCGCTGGGAGCGACCATCCGCAGGTTCAGCAATGAGCGACGCATCTTGTCGGGTTCGAACGAACCGGCGGCTTCTACGGCGGCGGCCCACAATCTGACACCGACGTAAGCGGCTTCCATCGGATCGGTCACGTTACGCAGGGGGTACTTCGCCTGAAAGCGGGCGACAAAATCGCGATTCTCCGGCGTATCGATCGACTGGAAATAGGTCCAGGCGGCATAGTCGCCGTCAACTCGCTCCAGCCCCAGGTTCCGCAATCCCTCTTCGCTGATACTCAATGACAGCGTTGGACATTGCTCGGATTTCACTCCAGCCTGTCGGAGCGCCCGGAAGAAGGGCAGGTTGATGTCGCCGTTGAGTGCATTGACGATCATATCGGGACGAGCGGCCTGGATGGCATCGATCAGCGGTTGCAACTGAGCCGTGCCGGTCGGCACGAAGTAGCTGCCGACCAGGGCCGCGTCAGTCCCTTGCAGTGAATCGGAAATAATCTCGCGAGCCGCTCGAGGAAACACATAATCCGATCCGACCAGGAAAAAACGCCGCTTCCCCAGCTCCCGCTGTGCCCACTCCATTGCCGGCAGCATCTGCTGATTGGGGGCGGCCCCCAAATAGACAATGTTCGGCGATTGCTCCAGCCCCTCGTACTGGACTGGATAAAAGAGCACGTGCTTGAATTCTTCAACGATCGTCTTGACCGATTTGCGGCTGGACGACGTCCAGCAACCGAACAGCGCGGCGACCTCTTCCTTGACAATCAGTTCCCTGGCCATCTCGGCGAACGTGTCGTCGCGGGAGGCTCCGTCGCGCACTTCAGTTTTGATCTGTCGCCCCAACACACCTCCGGCCGCGTTGAGTTCACCGACGGCAAACAGCACGGCGTCGATCACAGGCATTTCACTCTGCGACATCGTCCCGGTCAGCGAATGCAGGACACCGATCTTGACCGAAGCCTCTGCCGCAGGAACGACTCCACTAGAACCCGCCGACGCCTGCTGGCCGCGGAGTTTCTGCCGACGGTGGCGAATCGTCTGCCACCAGCCGGCCGATGCCAGACCGGCCGCTGCCAGACCGAGCCCGGTGGCCAGCAGCTTGCGGCGGTCCCACACCAGCGGTGGGCCGCCCGCCGGACTGCTGGTCATCGAACTCGAATCGGCGGGAGCAGTTGCCGTGGTCTCAGCCTCATAGGGGAGCACCGGTTCGACTCCGGCCTCCAGCGCCGTGGCGACGGCCGCCAGATCGGCGCGCATCGTGGCCACATCCGGGTAACGGTCCTCGGGGAGTTTGGCCATCGCTCGCCGAACAATGGCCGCACAGGCTGCGGGCAGCTCGGGCCGCAAACTCCGCGGGTCGGGGATCTCGGCGCGACAATGAGCGTACATCACCTGCACAACGCTGTCGGAATCGTGATACGGCTCGCGGCCGGTGAGGAGACAGAAATAGGTCGCCCCCAGCGAATAGATGTCGGTGCGAAAGTCCAGCGGCAGCGACTGGCACTGCTCCGGACTCATGAAATACGGAGTCCCGACCACCACACCGGCCTGCGTCAGGCCGCGCGAACCGGTATCGATCCCCTTGGCGAGCCCGAAGTCGGTGATCTTGATGCGATGGTCGGCCGTGCGGAGCAGATTGGCCGGCTTGATGTCCCGGTGGATGATTCCCGCAGCATGGGCCGCAGCCAGGCCGTCGCACGCGTCGATCAGATAACGGGTCGCCTGCAGAACGCCGACGCCTCGGCCAGGCCGCAGCTCATTCGCCGTGCTCCCTCCCGACAAGTACTCCATCACCAGATAATAGACCGAGCCCTCCTGGCCGATTTCGTAGATGGCTGTGACTTGCGGATGGATCAACTTGCCCGCCGCTCGCGCTTCGCCCAGAAATCGCCCCAGCGCCGTGGGATTAGTGGCGACCTGCTCCGACAGCACCTTGATCGCCACCTCGCGTTCGATCAGAGTGTCGAAACCCTTCAGCACCACTCCCATGCCACCCTGGCCGAGCTTGCCAAGGATGCGGTACCGGCCGAGCGTCTGCCCCACCCATTCGCCAGGCGGAACACCGGCCGCCGCACTTCGAGCCGCCGATCGAGCCCCCAAGACCTCACCGCCGACTGCCGACGACAGGGAACTCTCCGGCCTGGCAACTCCCGGCAACCCAGCCGACTCACCGGACGAGTCGCTGGTCGGCAGGTCGACGCCAGGGTCATTCGCGGAGTGTGAGGCAGGCAACAGGGGTTCGGTCACCGTCTCATCAAGATTCACTTCCGTTCGTGGCAGTTTGTCGTGTTCAGCCGAATTCCCTGCGGGATCTGACTCTCCGTCGCGAGTCGGAGCTCCAGCAGAGATCGGCCGCGAACGGAGCGGTCCGGCGCCATCCTCAGGACTCTGCCCAGCCCCCGTCATGTCCGGCCTCCCTTGCCGTTCCCGTCGTGCGTTAGAACCGCCGAACGCTCGACCACCCGCGGACCGGCCAAGCTGAGTGGAGTCACACGCCGTTCAGCCTCAGCCGACCCCGCCGAGCTGACCTCGGCGCCGCGCTCCCGCTCGCCTTCCTGAGTCGATTTCGGGAAGTGCGTTGAGCTGCCGCTGGATGAGGTCGTGGCCCGACACGCCACGAGCTGAGTCCAACGGCGGCAGATATCGCGGACGCGTTCGACGCTGAGCTGGCCGGTTCGATCGCTGTGACAAAGCGCCGACCGGAGGGCGACATAATCTGGTCCGCAAGCGTGAATCGCGGCGAGATCCTCGGCCCGCAGCGAACCGGCCACGGCGGCTCTTCGGCCCGAGTCGTGGATCGTGTCGATCCATCGTTGCAGCTGAGTGGCCGACCAGAGCTGCGTGAGCGACCCGTGGCGTTTGTCGTACGTATCGATCAGCACGACCGGACAATCGCATTCCGTCGCCGCCCGCACGATCTGATCAGGTGCCGGAGCGTGGCATTGCGGGCCATCGGCGTAGATCACGGCCACCACGCCGGTCCCCGCCGCGACTTGGAAGTGCTCGGCTGCCGCCGCTAACCGCTCTGGCCAGTCGAGTTGCCCGGCCAATCCCGCCAGCCCCAGTTTCAGCAGATCCACCTTCCCGCGCCAGTCGGGTGGAACGGGAGGTTCCAGCGGAGCGAACTGTGTCAGCTCGCCCCAAGCAACGCTGACCGGCCAACGACCGGCGACCAACTGCAGCGTGTCGGATACGCTGTCGGCGGACGGCCGACCGAGTGCCCCGGCAGTGGGATCTTTGATGTCGAGCCGCCAGGGAATGCCAAGGCCAGCGACGGTAGGGCCAGCGACGGTAGGGCCAGCGACGGGCCGGTCTTGCAGCACGGGCTCGATGGCTCGAGCTTCAGCCGCACCACGGACCGTCAAGATCAGCTGGCATTCCCGCACGCGACAACACTTTCTGGATCTCGACACCGCACCGAGCGGCGGTTGGTCACGCCTGTTTCACGATCTGCAGGATTTCCTGGCGGTCGTACACGCGCAGCGTCCGAGTGCTGACGTTGCCTTTGCGGCTGAGCGCGACGAGCAGGGCAGAGGCCGTTTCGTCGTTGGGAGCCTCGAAAATGACGCAGCCGTCGACATCACCGATCGTCCAGTATTGACCGATCAGTCGGCCTCCCGCCTGTTCGAGTTCCTGACGAAAGCTCTCAGCCCGCTCGACCGTCTGATCGATGTGCTTGCGACCTTCGTCAGTGAACGTCAGTAGTGACATGTAGCGAACCATGGCCTGAGTCTAGCACTCGACCGCCATCGCCGCAAAGGTCTCGCCACGTTCGGCGGGAAGTTCAGCCCCGCCGACGCTCACGCTGCTCACGCTTGACCGTCGCCAGCCGGTGGTTCAGCTCATTGACGCGGGCCAGGCTGATCGGCTCACACCACGTCCCCCGCAAAGTGACGTAACCGTCGCACCAGTGCCCCCACTGAGGCGACACGGGCCGACGATGCCAGTCCTCGGCCCGCTCACTCAGCCGGACCACCACCGAGCTCGCTTCCGCTCCCCGGATGGCGGCTGGCAACGAGCCGGTCGGTCCCTGCCCCAGGAAAAAGCATTCCACCACGTCGATCGGGATGCGGTACGACTGACCAGCCGCGAAATGGACCCCCAGCTTATCGTCGACCAGTTGGAGCCTCGGTGTGGTCAGGGCTCGTACCAATCCGACCACCAGCCAGGCCATGGCCAGGAAAGGGAGCCAACTGAGCAGCTTCACTACCGTCGATCGATCCCCCTGACCGATCCAGATGGCCACCACCAGCGTCGCGAGGCAGCCCAGTCCGGACAGAGCCAGCTGCAGACCCAGGATGCGCTGATTGGGCCGAAGCCAGGTCTCCTTCATCGCTCGACACCCGTCCTCAGTCCCATCTCACCCCTGAACTCAATCCCCGAAACTCCATCCTCTCACCCTCGGTCGGCCGATTTCGGTCAGGGCGAATGGGGAGGGAAGCTGTAGAGCCTAGACCAGAACGAGCGGCGTGGTAAAGAGGGCTGGTCGACCAGACCGATTTCCGGCATGATGCTGACGGCAATCGGCCATTGCTCTTAACATCCGAACGATTCAGGACTGTCATGACCGATCATGTTCAGCGTCCTCCGGCTAACTGGCCCGTTCTGGCCGGGATCGCCCTGGTGATCGTGGTCTATCTGGTTCTGCTCGGCCTGGGCTGGTTCGCCCCGGCGGCCCACGCTGACGAGCATGCGGCTCACGGAGCGGTCGCCACACCGCAGCTCTTTACCGTCGCCCCGTTCGTCGGGTTGCTGGGCGCGATTGCCATCCTGCCCCTGATCCCAGCTGCCAGCCACTGGTGGGAAGACAATCTCCACCGGCTTTACGTCGCCGGCGGCTTGGCCCTGCTGACGCTGGGCCTGTACGCCGCAGTCGTCCCGGGACACGGCACGGGCCGAGCCTGGGACGTGCTGACGCATACCATCCTCAGCGAATACATTCCGTTCATGGTGCTGCTTTTTTCGCTCTACACCATCTCGGGTGGCGTGCGCATCCAGGGCGACCTGCCAGCCCACCCGACCACCAACGCGGTTTTTCTGGGTGTGGGAGCAGTGCTGGCCAGTCTGGTGGGGACAACCGGCGCAGCCATGCTGCTCATCCGGCCCCTGATCGAAACCAACTCCGAACGCAAACACGTCCAGCACACCGTGGTCTTCTTTATCTTCGTCGTGTGCAACTGTGGCGGATGCCTGTTGCCGATCGGCGACCCGCCGCTCTTTTTGGGCTATCTCCGCGGAGTGGAATTCTTGTGGACTCTGCATAACCTCTGGCTGCCGTGGCTGGTGACCAACGGCTTGCTGATCGGACTCTACTGGCTGCTCGACAAGACCTTTTTCTATCCGCATGAGACACGGCGCGACATTGCCTTGGACGAAGCCCGAGTGCGACCGCTGCAGATCAGCGGCCTGGGGCTGAATCTCCCGTTGCTGGTCGGCGTCATCCTGGCCGTTGCTCTGCTGGACCCCAACAAGCCGTTCCCCGGCACCCACTGGACTCCGCCCGCGTATCTTCGTGAGGTGGTCCAGCTGGGGCTGGTCGGCCTGTCGCTGGCACTCGGTCAGTCGCGGATCCGGGAGGCCAACCGTTTCAACTATGCGGCGATTCTCGAAGTGGCCGCGCTGTTCATTGGCATCTTCATCACGATGCAGCCGGCGATCGAAATCCTGCACGATCGGGGACCGCAACTGGGGATCAACACACCGGACAAGTTCTTCTGGGCAACTGGCAGCCTGTCATCAGTGCTCGACAACGCGCCGACCTACCTGGTCTTCTTCCAGACTGCCGCCGCAGGACACCCTGGAGAAGAGTTCACGACGCTGGTCAATTCGCCCGGGAGGGCTCAGCAGGAACTGATCGCCATCAGTCTGGGCGCGGTTTTCCTGGGAGCCATGACCTACATCGGCAACGGTCCGAACTTCATGGTCCGAGCGATTGCTGAGCAGATGAATGTGCGGATGCCGAGCTTTTTCGGGTATGTCTTCCGGTACAGCGTCCCCGTGTTGCTGCCGGTCTTCATGATCGTCGCCTGGCTATTTGTGCGGAACGTGCCATGACCGCTGATTACCCCGAAGTCGATTGGGACGAGCGGCTGGAGGAAGACTGCCGCACGCTGATCGAAAGTGCGATCCTCGAGGACCTGGAGAACCAGCTCGACTGGACCACCATCGCCCTGGTGGATGACGAAGCGACCGCGACGGCTCACGTGGTAGCCAGATCACCGGGAGTCCTGGCCGGCATCCGCACCGTCGATCTGGTGCTGGAGACGACTCAGGCCGACCTGCAATGGCAGCCGGCGGCTGAGGATGGAGAACGTCTACGAGCCGGTCAGATCGTCGGGACGCTCAGCGGCAACGCGCGCGATCTGCTGACGCTGGAGCGCACGATGCTGAATTTTCTGGGCCCCTTGTGTGGGATCGCGACATTAACGGCCCAATTTGTGGCGGCCGTGGCCGGGACGAAGGCCCGCGTGTACGACACTCGCAAGACGACACCCGGCTGGAGACGACTCGAGAAATACGCCGTGCGGTGTGGCGGCGGCCACAACCACCGCCTGGGACTCTATGCCGGTGTCATGATCAAGGACAATCACCTGGCCTTCTGGACGGCTCAGGACAAATCCCTGGCGGCGGCCATTCCCGTTGTCCGCCAGATGCTGGCTTCTGCCGAGCCACGGACGGCCGACGATCAGCCGTTGCTGGTGGAAGTGGAGGTCGATTCGCTGTCGCAGTTGCGCGACGTCCTCCCCGCTCAACCCGATATCGTGCTCCTCGACAACATGTCACTCGATCAGCTCACCGCCGCCGTGGCATTGCGCAATGAGCTGGCTCCGCAAGTGGAACTCGAAGCATCGGGGGGCGTGAACCTGCGGTCGATCGGTGAGATTGCCCGCACGGGTGTGGAACGGATCAGCTCCGGCGCCCTGACCCACTCCGCCACGTCGCTCGACGTGGCCCTCGACTGGGCTCACGTTCCGGCCGGACCCATTCAGGATGACAAGTAGTCTCCCAGCTCATAGCGTGGCAGCATCACCACGACGGAGGTCCCGTGGTGCAGGGAAGATTCCACTCGCACCGTACCTCCGGCCTGGGCCACCAGCAAGGTAACGACGGACAGCCCGACGCCCAGGGATGCCGATCGAGACGGCGATGAGCCCTCACCTCGCTCGGCTTCGGCCGCCTCCACTCCAGACATTCCGACCCCGTTATCGGTCAATCGGAATTCATAGGAGTCTCCCTGAGTGCGAAGCGTCAACGAGAGCCGAGTTTCACCTTTGGCGGTATCGCGATAGCGGAGCGAATTGGAGATCAGATTCTCCAGGATGTGCCGTAGTCGAGCCGGAAACCAATGGATTGTCTCTTCGCCCAGATCGAACCTCAAGGCCGTGTACGGAGCATTACACAGCCGCTGCTGCCAGCGAAAAACTTGTTCGATGAAGGGGCGCAACTCGATGACGTCGACGGAATCCGTGACGACTTCGCTATCGTGAGACGCTTGCAGATCCAGCAGCATCTTCTGCAGCTCGCTGGCCAGGCTGCTGATCTGAACCAGAGCTTCCGGGCCGGAAATCGTATCAGCCGCCTCACAGAGACTCTGGATCTGATTTACCGTATTCAGCACCGAGTGCTGGCTGTATTGAAGTTGCTTGCGGAGCACATTCAGCTCAAGTTCCAGATCGGCAACAAAAGCCAAGAGTGGATGTTCGGGCGTACCGGCCGACCGCAGTAAGGACATATCGAGCCTCCTTTCAGCTGGACTGGCCAGCAGTATTCCTGGGGCAAACGAGCACCTTACTTGCTTGCCGAAACGGACAATTCACGGTCAGCCGATGGCGACCATCCATCAACTGCGCCGTCCTTTACCTCGGGTTGTCTTCCGCGTGGTGCGCTTTCCATTTTGCTTCCCGTCGGAACCCGAATTCAACTCGCCCTGCCGCTTCTTGACCGACGTGAAGGGCATTCCGGCGTCAAGCACATATCGTTCGGCCCGGATAAACCACAATGCCAGGCCTCCCGAATTGTGGCGCGGCTGGGCGGTATTCTCCGCCGCACGAACTCCCAGCGATCCCTTGTGCCCGGTCTTGCGCCACCCGCGACGTTCCATGATCATTCGCACCAGCACTCCGATCGCCTGGCGGAGGCGCAGCGAACTTTGCGGATGCAGCGACCGGAAGAATCGATCAATGCTTGGCTGAGCCTCCAGCTCACGAATCACGCCTGCCAGCGGCGGTCGATTATGGTGGATTTCAGATTCGTCCATCCGCCGTTGCCGGTCGGGATCATTGAAGAACGCCAGCACATCCCCAAACGGCTGATCCGGGTCCTCCAGCACGTCGCCAAATGTCCGGCCCTGCCGATCGCTCAGAAACTGTTCGCGTGAAACTCGTACCATCTTCGAGATCGCTCCCCTCAATTGAACCAGCAAATCCTGCAGATGCAAATATTGTAGGTGCACATCTCATTGTCGACGGTCGGCAGCGAAAAGACAACCACTCCTCTGGTAATTTGCCGTGCCCGGTTCGAAGCCGAAGATTAGCCCTGGCATCGTCGGCGGATAACTGGTACCATGCAGTCGGTGGGTTGACGCCACACGAACCCCAGCCAGGTTTGCCGCGAGTTCAGCTTGTCCGCGGCCTGCCCCCTGACGGCGAGCCATCTGTGGACCGATCAGGGATCGAGTGACGTCGAACTGGACGTCTTGCGCCGGCGACCACGAATCAGTCGCCAGGCACGTGGCCAATGAGACGGCCGAGAGCCTAACGAGCGGCGTTCGCAGATAACAGGCCGCTTTTTCGTCTCTTACCAGGGACAGCCGGGCTTGCTGCCAGCAGGATTCAACATCAAATCTCCGCGCTCCGACCCGATCCATGCGACGGGCCGGACGACTGCGGTGGTGGCCAAAGGACCATGCAACGATGAATCGACTCAGAACCATTGACTACGCCGCCCGCGCTGTGCAGGCGGCTATCGTGGATAAGTACCGTATCGAACTCGATACGTCGGACCTCCGCGTCGAGGCACTCGACGACACCATTCGCGTTGCCGCCTCCGGCCGCGATATCCAGGGGACCCGCGATGAACTGATGGCCGCTATCCGTCAAGCCGCGTCGCTCGACGAATTGCTGCAGCCAAGCGCCAGTGAGGCCGGACGGCGGACCAAGTAGGAATAAGATTGAGCTCGACTCTGCTGCGCTCTACGATGAGGCTCTTCTTCCGCCAGGATGGCCGAGCTATCGACAAGCCTCGTAGGGAACTGAAATTTCCCGGTCGGCCTGTTAGCATAACTCGCCCCGACGCATACGATGACCGCGATTCAGGCTCAAATTTGAAACGATCGAACATCGCTTCAGGCACGACGCTTCAGCCAGGACATCGCCTCCATGCCACGACCACCGGACGACAAGCGGCCCGTAGGCAAGCGGCCCGCCGATCAGCCGCCCGTAGTCGCTCATCCACAAGCGGCCGGTGAGCCACCCGCGCCGCAAGGAGCGGTGGAAGGACGGCACTACGCCACCGGACAGTACGTCCGCGTCACCTGGGGCTCAGGCGCGATCCGCACGGTCAGCGAACTGGCTCCTGCCGCTCGTTCGAGCATCGAGGAGCGACAGGCCTGGATCTGCCCCGGGCTGTGCGATCTGCAGGTCAACGGATACGGCGGAGTGAACTTCACCAGCGATCAGCTGACGGTTCTCGATGTCATGCAAGTCGCTCGGCAACTGGCCGCACACGGCACGACCCGCTTCCTGGCGACGCTCACCACCGCTGCGGCCGAGGTCTTCGACCACGCAATTGCCGTGCTGGCTGAAGCCCGCCGCTCTGGGCCCCCGTGGCTCACCAACATGCTCGTCGGCATCCACCTCGAAGGCCCCTACATCTCGAGCGACGACGGGCCGCGTGGAGCTCATCCGCGGGCCCATTGCCGACACCCCGATGTGGCCGAACTCGACCGGTGGCAACACCTGGCCGAAGGTGCGATTCGCATGGTGACCTTGGCGCCGGAGCTCCCTGGTGCCCTCGAGCTGATACGGCACGCATCCGACATCGGCATCGCCGTAGCCCTCGGACACCTGCAGGCGAACACCGCTCAGCTGGCTGCTGCCGCCGACGCCGGGGCCCGGTTGAGCACTCACCTGGGTAACGGCGCCCATGCCGTGCTACCCAGACACCCGAATTACCTGTGGGATCAACTGGCCGACGACCGGCTCGCGGCCAGCTTGATCGTCGACGGCCATCACCTGCCCGCATCGGTCGTGCGCACCATGCTGCGTACGAAGGGGACGCAGCGTTGCCTGCTGGTCAGCGACCTGACGATGCTCGCCGGCGTCACACCCGGTCGCTACTCGTCCACCGCGCTGGGAAACGTCGACGTGCTGGCCGACGGTCGACTGGTAGTCGCTGACGCCCCCCAATATCTGGCGGGCGCCAGCCGACACCTGGTAGAAAACGTTGAGCTACTCGGCCAGCTCGGCGAACTACCCTGGCCGCAAACCTGGGAGATGGCCAGCAATCACCCAGCCCGGCTGATCGGGCTCACCGAGTGCCAGCTGCTCCCTGGTCAGCCCGCCCATCTGACTCTCGTCGAACGCGGAACAGGTCACGACGAACCCGCCGGGAGTCGATGGCCGGCGCCCTGCCGGTGGCAGGTCCTCCAAGCCTGGATCGATGGATGGGCCCCCGGGTAACTACCGGGGAACGCTCGCGGTTACAGCAGCCCCTTGCGGACCGCCCAGACGGCAGCTTGAGTCCGATCGGCCACGCCAACCTTCCTCAGAATATGCTGCACGTGCTCCTTGACCGTTTCGTAGCTGATGTCGAGGGCATGAGCGATCTCTTTGTTGGTCAGCCCGAGCGAGAGGTGCTTGAGCACCTCGCTCTCACGCTGGGTCAACGGGACCTCGATGTCGGTCGACATGCGCGGCGTCGCGAGGGCGCCGGTCACCCGACGGAGCTCCTCACGGGTCCAGATCGTTTCCCCGCGCCCCGTGCGATTCACCGCGTCCAGGAACTCAGCCGCCGTGCATTCCTTCAACAGATAACCGTTGGCACCCAGTGCCACCGCCCGAGCCACATAGGTCGGGTTGTCATGTGAAGAAAACATTAACACCGGCTGATCGGGCCGCTCAAGCTTGATCTTCCCCAGTGCCTTCAGACCATCACATTTGGGCATCCGGACATCCAGAATGAGCAGGTCGGGGCGCTTTTCCAGCGTCATCTCGACCGCTTCGTCGCCATCCAGGGCCTCGCCCACAATCTCAATGTCCGTCTGTGCCAGGACGGCACGAATGCCCGAACGGACCACCTCGTGATCATCGGCCACCAACACTCGCATCACTACTGTTCCTTCTCACGCGTCGCAGTCCAGCGTACCGCATGCCCCACTTCCTGCACGCAATTCGCCGGTCCCGCGCCGACTAGTCCAAACACATTCCCAATGCCCGCCGAATTGCCTCCTCGACGACGGACACACCGTACAACGGGGGGTCAGCATATCCCCCCCGTGGCGCCCCTTAAGTTACCATGATCGGGCTCGTCCCGCTAGCTAGGACCGTCAGGAGACCGGATCGGGGGTGGTTGTCGATCAGCGGGCGGGATCGCGAGGGACGGGGTGAAAGGCGAGCAGTTTTCGCTGCCACCATGAGCGGCCGCCGCGCCAACCACTGGCCTGGCCCAGCTGGTAGACCTCGGGGAGCTGGCCGCAGAGTCGGAAGTGGATCGTCAGTTCGGGGTGGTCTTCGGCCAGCCGTTCGAGCTCAAACACGGGGACGATCGCACCGGGCTTCAGCTCCGCCGGCCCCAGCGGCTCGGCTGAGTCGTTGGGGATCGCAAGGGGTGGTTGGCTGGCCTGCAGGGTGACTTCGGGTTCGGCGCTGGCGACGTCGAGGACTTCGGCCAGTTCCAGTTGGTGTCGCAGCAGGTACATCTGGGGCATGAACAGGTGGTTGGGGCGGAGCCCTTCGGTGCGGAGCCGAGCGCCTTCGCTGAAGGTGCCGAAGGTTTTCAGGCCGAGGTACGGGGCGAGTCCGTTGGCGAGCACCAGGGCAACGCCAGCAGCGGCGAGCGAGCCGGCCAGCCAATGGGAAGGGAGCCAGTGGGACCAACGGCGGGCCTGGTCGAGCCGAAACAGTTCCGAGCAGCCGATCGGTTGGCCGGTAATGACCAGCACCAAGGCCGCGACGGCGAACAGGGTCAACCAGAGGGCGACGGAGATCCCGGGAGGGAGCAGGCCGTGCCAGTGGACGAGGGGTTGAGTGGCGACAACCAGCCCGCCGAAAGCAACTGCGTGACCGGCATAGCGTTCGACCAGTTGAGCCAGCCAGGGTTGCTGCCAGGAATCGAAGGCGAGCCATTTCGAGGGGGCCAGAAAGGCGGGAACGGCGGCCAAGCAGACGCCCGCCAGACTTCGTTCGTCGGGGGCCCCGTTCCAGATTTCAGCCAGCCAGAAGAGGACAGCGGTGGTGAGGGCGAATCTGCAGGAACTGACGCGTAGCATGCCGACGCTGATGAAGAGGGGCAGGCAGACGGCCGTCGACTTCCAGAGGAGATCTTCGGTCAGCCCTAGTGAGGCGGCACCGGCGACTTGGGCTTCCGCGGAGACTTCGGCCAGGTACGCCCAATTGATCCGAGCGAGGCCGCTGAAGAAAACGGCTACTGCGACGACGGCCCGGACGGGGAGCCCTTGCCAGGGGAGTTGGTCGACACAGTCGGTGTTCGGGCTGTCGTGACCGTCGGCGGATTCATCAGTGCTTTCGGAGGATTCGCCGGCTTCGATCGAAGCCGCGCGGCTGGCATTGGCCAGATGGCAGAGCCAGATGAAGTCGACGGTGACCGCCACGAACTGGGCGCTGGTCAGAAACGGCAGCGACCACGCGGCGGTGGCGAGCCTCAGCACCAGCCACACCATGGCCTCGGCGGGTCGCCAATTGCGGGCCAGCACGACGCCGCCCAGCAACAGCAGCACTCCGCACCAGACGGGGGACACCTGTAGCGGCCGGGCGAGCCATGCGACGGACGAGACGACGATCCAGAAATAAAGCGCGCGAGGGGCCAGTGAGGAAGGTGATCCTGTCGAGCCGACGAGCCAGTTGAACATTGGAACATCCTTATTCCATTCGCTACCCGGCAGTCTACAAACTTCCGTCCGACCTGCGAATCCGAAATTCGCAGCGAACTCCACAGTGCTAGCCCACCCCAGACCGGGGCTCCTCCGTTGTGGTGCGGGCGTCTCGCCTGCCTCCGTTTGTGGTGCGGGCGTCTCGCCTGCCTCCGTTTATGGTGCGGGCGTCTCGCCTGCCTCTGAATTAAGAAATATTCAAAAGAAATTACGCGCGTGATGCCGTCCTAGCCCACCCAGACCGGGGCTCCGGCCAGGCGAGCTGGCCGGCGGCCGGAGCAACTTGGCAGTGGTGAGCCTCTAGCCCACCCAGACCGGGGCTCCGGCCAGACGAGCTGGCCGGCGGCCGGAGCCAATGGCTTGGACACTTGCCACCAGCCGAGGTTCGCCGCTAATCGCCATCCGCGGCGTCAATAAATGGGCCGATTGTCGGTCAGATTGTGGAACCGCAACGTCCCAATATCCGCCTGAGGCTCCAGCTGGGACCTCAAGAACCGCAAGGCCCGTTCGAAGTCGTGTACCTCACACACCAACAGGTGCTCAATCACCGCACACCCGTCGACCTGGCGGCCAGTCGGTTGCTCGAGGTGATCGGTCTGAATCCCCCAGCCACCGTCGAATAGGACCGTCCCCAGCGGCTGCACCGTCTGACGGCGCACCTCGTCCGCGGGACGATTCGATTCAAATGAGACACCTACCCGCCACATGATACTCGTGAGCCTCGGCCAAATCGGCGCACTGCCGCACACCCGGCCAGTGCCGCCATCCACGTCAGAGCCCCACCGGGCTCCGGAACGACGGCCAGCTGCCGCACACCGGCCGACTGGCCACTGACAACGTTACTCGACCGGACAGCCGACAAAGCGCCCGTCCATTCGCCCAGCAGTGACGCCAAGTCGCTTGAGTCAACGTCCCCATCGGCGTCGCAATCTCCGTCGCCGGCGGTGGCAGATCCCTGGCCCGGATCGAGGGACCCGGTCCAGCCCGAAATAAGCTGCAACAGATCGGCCGAATCGACGTCACGATCCAGGTCGATGTCACAAGGCATGCCGAGCGGCGGCAAATCGAACTCCGTCCGACCGGCTAACGTCCCGGCCACCGTCAACTTGATCTTCGGGCCATCCCCGTTGTCGACCAGATCAAAGAGTTCTTCGAGCTGAATGGGGACTCGCACGTCCAGACGCCACCTGGACCCGCCCGGCGGTCCGCCAGATACCGAAGTCAGCTCAACGCCCCCCATTCCCTGTCCGACCGCCACAATGGGATCGTTCGCCAGATCGTCGTTTCGGCTAGCAAAATTGAGCTGCCCTTGATCAAAAACGATCTGGTGCTGCGCGGCATCGAACTGACCGCCCGAGACCAGCCCCGGTGGGACGATGGTCGACGGATGACCGGCAACCTGGCTGGTATTGAGCTTGACCAAGCCCCCCAGCAACTGCAGGTGCGTATCTGTGACGGCCAAGGCGCCACCGACAACCGTCAACTCCGACACCTGC
The DNA here is from genome assembly GCA_046349895.1 of Pirellulales bacterium. Classification (GTDB taxonomy): domain Bacteria; phylum Planctomycetota; class Planctomycetia; order Pirellulales; family Pirellulaceae; genus JAXMBJ01. The sequence continues at coordinate 2,364,613 of JAXMBJ010000006.1, forward strand.
ATCGATCCGCGGTCGAACATCAGATCAAGATCCAGGGTGCCCGACACGTCGGCTTGATCGGTGTCTCGGCCCAACACCAAGCCGCCATCAACGGCCAACTGAATCCGGTTGGCCGCAGCCGACGGCGCCACCAGTGACACTCCGGTCAGCCGTACGGTCTCACCCCACACAGACGCTACCGCCACACAATGCAGTGTCGCGACGGTCAGCACCAACCTTCGAGCGGCCATCCAGCCACCGCTCAGGCCCCCACCATCCAATTCACCAGCCAGCTTCACTCTTTGACTCCCCCACAACTGCTCACCCGGCGACCCTGGTCCATTCTATTCCACGATTCGCCACAGGTGGTGAGATTTGCTGACCAACACCCCGGTTCAGCGCGACGGCACGAGCCCCGACCGGCAGGAACCGCGAGAGGCTGCAAGTTGCCGGCCGGTTCCAAACCGGTTACGTTGGTGCTCGTTACCCCCTCCGGGGTTGGCAGCGGTTCGAAGTTTGGCGGAGCGCCGATCATGCTGCACATCAGGGGACGATACAGCCGCACATGCGGAGGACTCAGCCGTCGGTCGATGCTGCAGGCGGCCGGTGCCGGTCTGTTGGGGCTGAGCCTGCCGAAGGTTCTGGCGGCCGAATCGGCTGGCGTCAACCATCCGGCTCGCGCTCGATCGGTCATTTTCCTGTTTCTGTTCGGCGGGCCAAGCCAGTACGAAACGTTTGACATGAAACCGGAGGCGAGCAGCGAGATTCGCGGCCCGTTCCGTCCCATCCGAGCTCGCAATCCCGACCTGCGCATCTGCGAGCACCTGCCGCTGCTGGCCGACGCCTCGGACAAGTTCTGCGTCATTCGCTCGATGACTCACGACTTCAACGATCACAGTGGCGGTGCACATTACATTCAGACCGGCCATCGCTGGCACGTGCCGATCGGCGCCGGATTCTCAGCGACCTCGCAAGACTGGCCCTCCATCGGCTCGGCGGTCGATTACGTGAGCCATCATGCGAGCACGACGGGCCCGCGCAGCGATGTGCCCAATTATGCCGTGGTCCCGAACCGGCTGGGTCGGCTGCAGGACAATGGCCAGTACTTGCGGCCGGGCGAATACGCAGGCTGGCTTGGTCGTGCCTATAACCCCCTGACAACAAAAGTCGATCGGCTCAGCCCGACAGACAACCCGTATTGGCGAAACTGTTCGGACGACGAGCTGTCGGGCGGGATCGAAGGACTGGCGATGCCCACAGCCTTGGAGCTCAGCCGTATCGAGCAACGATCGAAACTGCTGAAAGAATTCGACGCTCAGCGGCGCATCGTCGATTCGCAGCTGGCGGGCGAAATTGATGGCATCCGTCAGCGGGCGCTCGACCTGATGACCTCGTCCCGCACGCGTGACGCGCTCGACCTGCAGCGTGAACCGGCTCGGGCCCGAGACCGCTACGGCCGGCACCTCTTCGGCCAGTCGACGCTGATGGCCCGGCGTCTGGTCGAAGCCGGAGTGAGGTTCGTGACGGTCCACTACGACGCCTGCGACGGCTACAGCTGGGACTCCCACGTCCACAGCCACGACGTGCGGGACAGGCTGTTACCGACCTTCGATCAGACTCTCTCGGCGCTGCTGATCGACCTCGACGAGCGTGGACTGCTGGCCGAAACGCTGGTCGTTGCCCTGGGCGAAATGGGCCGGACCGCTCAGCCGACCAAAGAATGGGGACGTGGCCACTGGAGTACGCTGTTTCCCGCCGTGATCGCAGGTGCGGGGATTCGGGGAGGGCAGGTCTGGGGTGCCTCGGACCGTACGGGGCAATACCCGATCGAACACCCGACCTCCCCGGAAGACCTGGCGGCAACGATCTACCACGCCATGGGAATTGATCCGCAGAGGCAGCTGTTGATGCCCGACGGTCGCCCGACGCCCTTGGTTCCTGGGGGGCAGCCGGTGCGGGGCCTGTGGAGCTGAGTGGGGACCGGCAGCTGCCGCCAATTGACCCTTTCCCGCGCAGGCTCCATCATAGGTCGACTTCAAGCATGGAGCGGGACGGTCACCGGGACTCGGCTCGTCCAACGCTTGCCAGCGAGTCAGGAGCGTGGCGGACGTGGCGGCTAGCAATCTGTTTGGGCTGGACGGCGAAATTGCCGTGGTGATGGGCGGGACGGGCGTGCTGGGGGGTGCCCTGGCGGACGCCCTGGCCGCTCAAGGGGCCCGCGTGGCGGTGGTGGGGCGGAGCGAAGAGCGGGGGCAGGAACGGGTCGCGGCCATTCGGCAGGCCGGCGGGGAAGGTGCCTTCTGGTCCGCCGATGCGCTCGATCGAAACGCCCTGGAATCGGTCCGGACAGCCCTGGAACATCAGTGGGGGGCTCCCACGATCCTGGTCAACGCTGCGGGGGGCAACCGGCCGGGGGCCACATTGCCCCCGGGATCGGATTTCTGCCGGCTCCCGCTGGACGCCTGGCAAGAAGTTTTTGACCTCAATCTGGTCGGTGGCGTATTGCTCCCCAGCCAAGTCTTCGGCGAGTCGATGGTCGGGCAGGGGAAGGGATCGATCATCAACATCGCATCGATGTCGGGGATGATTCCTCTGTCGCGCGTGGTGGCCTATTCGGCGGCCAAGGCGGCGGTGATCAATCTGACGAAATTCCTCGCTCGAGAGTGGGCCGGACGCGGAGTACGAGTGAACGCGATCAGCCCTGGTTTTTTCCCGGCCGAGCAGAACCGGAGCCTGCTGTACCAGCCCGACGGGAGCTATACCGAACGTGGCCAGCAGATCATCGGACACACGCCGATGGCTCGATTCGGCCAGCCTCACGAACTGGCTGGCGCCGCTGTCTGGCTGGCATCACCCCGAGGCGCTTCGTTCGTCACCGGCCAGAACATCGTCGTCGACGGAGGGTTCTCGGCAGTCACCATTTAGGGAGAAGGGAGAAGGGAGAAGGGAGAAGGGAGAAGAAGGAGAAGGAGAAGGAGGACGCGGAGGCAGGCGGGACGCCCGCACCACAATGAAGAGGACGCAGATGGGGTTCGGCCCTGCAAATCGCCTTCCTCTCTGCTCTCTACTTCCTACTCTCTAACCTCGGGCGGCTTGACAACCGGCAAGCCAATTCGCACAACAGGGGATTCTAACTGGACTGCGGCACGTTGTTCGCCGTACTCAGGGATACAAGCACGCGGCGCCAGCCAGTGAGTTTCGGCGTAAGTCATTCACTTGCTTGCGCTTCGTGCTTGTAAGTCAAGCAAATGTGGCGCAGTCCAGCTATTATTCAGCCAGGAAACAGGAGCATTCCATGTCGGCACTGCAGATTCGCCAGGACGATTGCGCGTTGGACTTTCTGTCGCTGGGAGCGCTCGTCCATCGGCTCGACCCGGGCGTGATCCCGTTTCGCCGAGCTCGCTCGTTTGACATCCATGTCTCGGGTGGCGAGTACAACGTCGCGGCCAACCTGTCGGACTGTTTCGGGCTGAAGACCGGCATCTGCTCGGCCATGGTCAATAACGGCATCGGCGAGCTGGTGCAGGCTCGAGTTCGCGAGATGGGAGTGACTCCGTTTTACAAGTGGTTCAAGCACGACGGCGTGCGAGGACCGAATATTGCCACGGTCTACAGCGACCGAGGGCAGGGCGTCCGAGCTCCTGTCGTCTTCTACAATCGAGCGAACGAAGCCGGCGCGATGCTCAAGCCGGGCGACTTCGATTGGGACGCACTCTTCAAATCGGGAGTCCGCTGGTTCCATTCGGGCGGTATTTTCGCTGCCCTGTCGGACACCACCTCCGAGCTGATCATTGAGGCCATGCAGGCTGCCAAACGGCACGGCGCCGTCACTTCGTTCGATCTGAACTACCGTGCCAAACTGTGGGACGCACTCGGCGGCCTCCAGAAGGGCCAGGAGCGGATCGGTCGTATTGTCGCTCACGTCGATGCGCTGATCGGCAATGAAGAAGACCTGCAGATGGGGCTGGGAGTGAAGGGCCCCGACGTGGTGAAGGAGAAGTCGAAGCTTGATCCGCAGACGTTCTTCGGCATGATCGACAACGTGACGAAGAAATTCCCGAGCGTCAAACTGGTGGCGACCACGCTGCGCGAAGTCCACTCGACCAACCGCCACGACTGGGCCGCCGTGTTGTGGCTCAATGGCCAGTCGTATGTCAGCCCGACGTGCGAGCTGGACGTGATTGACCGGATCGGCGGTGGCGACGGTTTTGCCGCCGGCTTGATCTACGGCTTGATCAACGGACGCCCCGCAGAAGAAGCCCTCCGGCTGGGCTGGGCCCACGGCGCTCTGCTGACCACTTTCCCTGGCGACGTGACCATGGCCAAACTGCCGGAAGTCGAATCGCTCGCCAAGGGTGGATCCGCTCGCGTCCAGCGCTGAAGATTCTTCATCGCGCAGGGCCGGGCGGTAGCTGTCCAGTCATGAAAACCAGTGGGGCAAGCCCACTGGAGATGGGAATTGCGCGGGGCGAAGCGCTGTAGCTCGCTCAGACCTGGGCTCCGGCCAGGCGAGCTGGCCGGCGGCCATTTCTCAGCGTCCGAGCCGAGGAGGAGAAAGAAGAGGCGCCGCCCGGATTCGAACCGGGGATCGCGGATTTGCAATCCACTGCCTTACCACTTGGCGACGGCGCCGTCTCAAGGTTGGACGGATTATTACCGGACATGGTTCGGGCTGCAAGATGACTTTACGGCGACCCGAAACGGGGAAAATTTCCGCCAGACGGTGAATCGGCTCAGTAACCGCGTTAGGATGGAGCCGAGGGCTTCGGCCGGTCGTCGCCCCTGATACTCCGTCCATCCGCCTGTCGGTCCCTCCTGCCGTGAATCGCCCGCTGCTGCGTACTGTTATCGGCTCCGTCGTCTTGTTATCCAGTGTCCTGGCCGTCGGCGGGCTGCTGGCTCGGCACGAATACGTCCGCCGCGAACAGGCTCGCCAACAGCCACCTCCGCCGGAAGTCCCGGAACAGGTGGCGATCGCCGAAGTTTCGCCCGTCACCTTCCAGCAGACCGTCACGGCGGTCGGGACCGTCGTCGCTCATCAATGGATTTCGCTCAAAACCGAAGTCTCCGGCAAGATCACGGACCTCCCCATCACGTCGGGACAGACGGTGCAGGTGGGGGACGTCCTGCTGAAGCTTGACACTTCGGTCGAGCGGCCGACGTTGGAGATGGCCGAAGTCCGGCTGAAGCTGGCCGAAGCGAATCTCGAACGGACGAATCAGCTGTACAAATCGAAGTCGGTGTCCGAATCTGAGCTGGAGCGAGCTCAAGCGGCGAAGGCCGAACTGGAGGCGGACATTGAGCGGCTACGGGCCACGATCGCCAAGAAGACCGTCGTGGCTCCGTTTGTCGCCCGCGTGGGCCTGATCAATGTCTCGGTAGGTCAGTATCTGACCGAAGGGACCGCGATCACGACCCTGCAGGGCATCGACAAGTTTGTGTACGTCGACTTCATGGTGCCGCAGCTGGTCGCTGACCAGATTGAGATCAACCAGAAGGTGACGTTTCAGCACGCCGACCAGACGCTCAGCGGCAAAGTCATCGCCTGGGATTCGGAATCCGACAAAGTGACTCGAAACATGCGGGTGCGGGCGGAGCTTTACGAGCCGCCGCCGACCCTGTCGCCCAATGACGCCGTTCGTGTGACGATGGACTACGGCCCACAGGTCCAAGCTCTGGCGATCCCGCCTGGTTCGCTCCGCCGCACGCCACAGGGAGCGCACGTGTTTGTGGTCGAGAAGGACAACAGCGGTCAGTTGCGTGCCTTCGAACGCACGGTACTCCCGGGTCGGTTCCTGGGTGACCGGCTGGTGATCATGAGCGGCCTGACTGAGCAGGACAGGGTAGTGGTCGACGGATCGTTCAAGCTGCGACCGAACGTCCATGGCATTCTGATCACCGACAAGCCATCGAAGGGGACTCCATGAAGGCGATCACGGACGTCTTCCTGCGGCACCCGGTGCTGGCCATGGTGTTGAATCTGGCCCTGGTGATGGTCGGCATCCGAGCGGCCATGCAGTTGCCCGTCCAGCAGTTCCCGAAGCTGGAAAGTTCATCGATCGGGATCCGGACGTTCTACATCGGAGCGAGCGCCGAGACCGTGCGAGGTTTCCTCACCACGCCGATTGAGCGGGCCGTTTCGTCGATCGCCGGAATCGACTACATCGAATCGTCGAGCACGGCGGGGATGAGCCAGATCACGGTGCGATTGAAGCTGAACCACAGCAGCACCCAGGCGCTGACGGAGGTGACCGCTCGACTGCAGCAGGTCCGTCGAGAGCTTCCGCAGGAGGCTGAGCCGCCGGTGGTGTTCGTGCAGCGAGCCGACCGGCGGATTGCGTCGTTCTATCTGAGTTTCACTTCGGACAAACTCGACATCGCTGGACTGACCGACTGGCTGGGCCGGACAATTCAACCGCAGCTGGCCATCCTGGAAGGTGTGCAGGGGATCGGAATCGAAGCGGGCCGGATGCCGGCCATGCGGGTCTGGATCTCACCCGAGCGGCTGTCGACTTACAATCTCACGGCCGGCGACATCTATTCGGCTTTGCAACGCAATAATTTCCTGGCGGCCATCGGTCGTGTCAAGAATGCGGCGATCCAGGTTGATCTGGTGACGAATACCGACTTAAGGACCGTGGAGGAATTCGAAGATCTGATTGTCAGCCAGCGTGACGGCGCCTCGATTCGGCTGCGCGACGTGGCGCGAGTGGAACTGGGAGCGGAAGAGGCCGGCGCGATTGCCATGTATCAGGGCAAAGAGGCGGTCTATGTTTCGGTCTGGCCCTTGCCTGGCGTGAACGAAATCGAGGTCGCTCACCGGCTGAAAGCCGAAATGGAGCGACTCCGCGGGACGCTCCCCGAACACGTCGATATGCAACTGGCCTTCGATTCCACCACCTTCATGGAAGAAGCACTCAAGGAAATCTTCAAGACGCTGATCGAAACAATTGCCATTGTCGGCCTGGTCGTCTTCCTGTTCATGGGCTCGCTGCGGACGGCGATCGTGCCGCTGGTGGCGATGCCCGTGTCGCTGGTGGGCGCTACGCTCTTGATGCTGTTGATGGGATTCAGCCTGAACCTGCTGACGCTGCTGGCGATCGTTTTGTCGGTGGGACTGGTGGTGGACGACGCGATAGTGGTGGTGGAGAACATTCAGCGTCACGTGCAGGAGGGGATGACGCGGATGCGAGCCGCGATTGTCGGCGCGCGGGAACTGGTCGGTCCCATCATTGCCATGACGATCACGCTGGCCGTGGTCTACACTCCGATCGGATTCCAGGGCGGGCTGACCGGGATGCTGTTCAAGGAGTTCGCCTTCACGCTGGCGGCCGCCGTGATTGTGTCGGGGCTGGTGGCCGTGACGCTGTCGCCGATCATGAGCGCCAAGACGGTCGACGCGGCTGGTCGCGAGCGCTGGCTCACCCGACTGGTCAATCGGCTCTTCGGCGTCGTGCGGCGCATCTACAGGTCGTGCCTGGGACTGGCGATTGAATTGCGGTGGGCGATTATCGCCTCGACGCTGCTGATCGCCGCCGCCGCCGCGCCGCTGTATCGGCTGAGCGACAAAGAACTGGCGCCGGTGGAGGATCAGAGCAACATCTCGGTGGCCCTGCAGAACGCTCCGGACTCGACCCTCGAGTCAACCTCCGCTTGGACTCGGGTGCTGACCGAAAAGCTAGGTCAACTCCCGGAAACGTCTCACACCTGGGCGATCGCCTTTCCGAATTCGGGGTTCGGAGGCATTCACACGGTCGACTTCCGCCATCGACAGCGGACGACCATGCAGATGCTGGACGAAGTCTACCGGATCGTCGCGACCACGCCGGGCGTGCGCGCGTTTCCGAGCCTGCCGCCATCGCTGCCAGGCTCGGACGGGGCCGACGTCGAACTGATCATCAAGACCGATGATCCTCCCGAACAGCTCACCGAGCAGATTCAGACCATCATCGGCCAGGGGATGGCGACAGGTTCGTTTCGATACCTGGATTGCGATCTGAAGCTCGATCTGCCGCAGGCTCGAATTGACGTCGATCGGGATCGAATCGCCGACATGGGACTCGATCTGGCCGGTGTCGGCCGTGAGCTGGGCGTGTTGCTGGGCGGGGGCTACGTCAATCGGTTCAATTTCTTCAATCGCAGCTACCAGGTGATTCCGCAGCTGGCTGAATCCGATCGCGAGAACATCGACGCCCTGATGGACTTGAAGATCCGCAGTCCGTCGGGTGAGCTGGTGAGCGTTTCGAACATCGCTTCGGTACAACCGTCGCTCGGGCCACGTTCTCTGCAGCGGTTTCAGCAGCAGAGCTGTTTTCGGATCTCGGGTGGCGTGGCGGATGGAGTGACGAAAGGGGACGGCCTGGAGACGCTGGAGGGTGTGGCTCGACGGGTGATGGGACCTGCTGTGGCGATCGACTACGGAGGTGAATCCCGGCAGATCCGCACGGAGGGCTCAGCGTTAACCGTCACGTTGGGCTTTGCGCTGGTGCTGATCTACTTGACGTTGACGGCTCAGTTCGGCAGTTTCCGGGACCCGATGATCGTGCTGTTGGGATCGGTCCCGTTGGCCATTTCCGGCGCGCTGGTGCTGACGTTCCTCGGGCTGACGACGATCAACATCTATTCGCAGGTCGGGCTGATCACGCTGGTCGGACTGGTGGCCAAGAACGGGATCCTGATCGTCGAGTTTGCCAATTCGCTGCAGGAACAAGGATTGGCCAAACTGGTGGCGATACTCGAGGCGGCCGAGACTCGGCTGCGCCCGGTGCTGATGACCAGCGCGGCGACGATTCTGGGACACCTGCCGCTGGTCTTTGTGACCGGCCCCGGGGCCGAGGCGCGGAACAGCATCGGCATAGTGCTGGTCGCCGGGATGGCGATCGGTACGATCTTCACGCTGTTCGTCGTCCCCGCGCTTTATTACGTGCTGGCAGCCGACCATCAGCATCGAGTGCAGGCCTGGGAGGATTCCGACTGGGACGAACTCCCCGTTGGCGGGCCAGGCCCGTCGCTGATTCCGGCGGCCATGCCGACCGCCATGCCGGCGGCCGCTGATGACGATCGCAATTCGTTGGCCGGCTGACACGATCGACATGATCGACAGACTTTGCCAGTGGCAGGCCGGCCGTGAGCTGGCCGGAGTGTGCTAGCCGTGCTGAATCTAACGTGGTGATCGCGTGGTTCGTGCCAGCAGACTGGCGTCCGACTGAAGAGCGGGGGCTGGATCTTTCGATGCCCACTAACAGGATTGGGCCGTATGTCTCGGTGGGAAGGAGTCAATCATGGGGTGGATGGATTGGGTCAACAGTTTTCGAGCGGGAGTGGGGCGTGTCGAAGGGCTCGCTCAGCAGGTAGCGGTCGGCTGCCAGCCGCTGGTGTGGGCCAACGTCCGACCGGCGATTGCTGAGATGGGCTACCATGAGGCACGCGGTTACGCTCAGGCCCGAGCCCTGGTGGTGGTGCGCCAGCAGATCCGTCAGACGCTGGGCCAGCACACGCGGATGACCGAGCCGCAGCGGCAGGAGCTGCAGCAGCAGGTCCTGGATCGCGTGGTGACGTGGGTCCTGGGCCAGGCCGCTCAGGCTCGCAAATCCGATGCACGTGGCCGGCGATCCGAACCGGCTCGACGACGGGCTGCCTGAGCCGTCTCGCGTCTGCGGCGGCAGCTGGCTGACCGGGGATCTCCAGGCCCCCCGGTAGGGCCTTTTCTCTGACAGGTAACCAAGCTCCGGGGCCGAGCTGAAGCTCGGACCCCGGCGTGGCTTCGCTGACCACCCCGGCGCGAGCGACTTATCTGCTGCTGTCGCTGTTCGTCCACTGCGACCGGCACATCGCCCCGGCTACACGGCCTCGGGGGGCTCGTCTAGAATGGGGCCTTTTCCAGTCAGCGGGTCTCTTCGGGGTGTAGGAACTGGCATGTCGGCACAAACTGATTCTGGCCTAGGTAATTCTGGCCGGTGTGATTTCGGCCTGATCGGTCTGGCGGTAATGGGTGAGAACCTGGCGTTGAACGTGGAGAGCCGGGGGTACAGCATTGCCGTCTACAATCGGACGACAGACAAGGTCGATCATCTGATGGCGGGCCGGGCCAAGGGTAAGCGATTTGTCGGTTGCCACACGCTGGCCGATCTGGTCAAGAACGTGGCCCGACCGCGCAAGATCATGATGCTGGTCAAGGCCGGGCCGGCGGTCGACGATTTGATGGAGCAGCTGATTCCGCTGCTGGCCCCGGGCGACGTGCTGATCGACGGCGGCAACACGCATTTCGCTGACACGGAGCGTCGGACGAAGTATGTCGAGAGCAAGGGTCTGCTGTTTATCGGCACGGGTGTTTCCGGTGGCGAAGAAGGGGCACTGAAGGGCCCCAGCCTGATGCCGGGCGGGAGTGAGAAGGCATGGCCGCTGATCAAGCCGATCTTTCAGGCGATTGCTGCGAAAGTCGGTCCGAACGGGGACATTCCGTGCTGCGAGTGGGTTGGCCCTCGCGGTGCCGGCCATTACGTCAAGATGGTCCATAACGGGATCGAATATGGCGACATGCAGTTGATCTGCGAAGCCTATTTCCTGCTCAAGCACGCCGCCGGCATGTCGAACGAAGAGCTGTACGAGGTGTTTGCGGAATGGAATCGGGGTGAGCTGGAGAGTTACCTGATTGAAATCACGCGAGACATTTTCAGCGTGATGGATCCCGACGGGCACGGCCATCTGGTCGACAAGATCATGGACACGGCCGGTGCGAAGGGGACGGGGAAGTGGATGAGCCAGCTGGCGCTCGATCTGGGAGTGCCGAGCACGCTGGTGACGGAAGCGGTCTACGCTCGGTGCCTGTCGGCGATGAAGGAATCGCGAGCGAAGGCCAGCCGAGTCCTGCCGGCTCCGCGGCACTCGGCACCCCGTCTGGAAGGAGCTCAGCGACAGGAATTCATCGAAGAGGTCCGGCAGGCCCTGTACGCATCGAAGATCGTCAGCTACGCCCAGGGGTTTGTGCAACTGCAAGCCGCGGCGGCTGAGCATCAATGGCCGCTGAACTATGGCGATTGTGCTCTGCTGTGGCGTGGTGGCTGCATCATTCGGGCGCGTTTCCTCGATCGCATAAAGGAAGCCTTTGACGCTGATCCGCAGCTGGAGAACCTGCTGCTGGCTCCGTATTTCCGAGCGGCCATCGAGAAGGCTCAACCGGCTTGGCGCCGAGTGGTGGTGACGTCGGTGGAGCAGGGGATACCGGTCCCCGCGTTCGCCACGGCCTTGGCCTACTATGACGGTTATCGCCACGAGCGGTTGCCGGCCAACCTGTTGCAGGCTCAGCGCGATTACTTCGGAGCTCACACCTACCAGCGGACCGACAAGCCGGGGACCTTCCACACGGAATGGCTCGAACTGCGTCGGCAGCCGCAGGACTGAGCAGCCGGCCAGCCGACTTCAGCGCGGGGATGGAACACGCATGCCGTACACGTTTGTCATCTTCGGCGCATCGGGCGATTTGACGACTCGCAAGCTGATCCCTGCGCTCTACAACATTTACCAGCGTGGTCAGCTCCCCGAGGGATCGCGCATTGTCGGCGTGGCGCGCACCGCGTTTGATTCGGCTCAGTGGCGCCAACAGCTGGCTCAGACGACGGCTGAGTTCGACGAATCGTTTGATCCGACGATCTGGCCGGCGTTCGAGCAGATGATTCACTATCTACCCGGCGACATCACTCAGGCGGGCGATTTCCAGCGGCTGGCGGAGCTATTGCAGCAGATCGAGCCATCGCCGGCCAACAGTCGCGTTTATTACCTGTCGACGCTCCCCAAACTCTACGCCACAGCCGCCGAACAGCTCGGCGCCAACGGCTTGGCCGACCAGTCTCAAGGTCGGCGCCGGCTGGTGATTGAAAAGCCGTTCGGTGTCGATCTGCCGACCGCTCGTCAGTTGAATGCCGACATCCACCGGGTCTTTAGCGAAGACCAGGTCTTTCGGATCGACCATTACCTGGGGAAGGAGACGGTCCAGAACATCCTGGTGTTGCGGTTTGCCAATTCGATTTTCGAACCGGTCTGGAACCGGAACTACGTCGACCATGTGCAGATTACCGTGGCCGAAGACGGAGTCGTCGGTCGTCGGGGAGCGTACTACGAGTCGGCCGGTGTGATGCGTGACATGTTCCAGAACCACCTGCTGCAGCTGATGATGGTGGTCGCCATGGAAGCACCGGCTCGGTACCAGGCCAATCTGGTGCGCGACGAGAAGGTCAAGATCCTGCAGTCGATTCGGCCCTGGGATAAGGCTCATCCGCGCGAAAACAGCGTGCGTGGCCAGTACGTCGGGTACCGGAACGAGGAGGGAGTGGATCCGCAGAGCACGACCGCGACGTTCGCGGCGATTCGGTTGTGGATTGACAACTGGCGGTGGCAGGGGGTGCCGTTTTATCTGCGGAGCGGCAAGGGGATGTCATGCCGCACGACGCAGATTGTGGTGCAATTCCGGCGTCCGCCGCAGATGTTGTTTGCGGAGGAGGGGAATCGCCTGCCGGACGCCAACCGGCTGGTGATTCAGATCCAGCCGGCCGAAGGGATCCAGCTGCACTTCCAGACCAAGGTCCCGGATGCGGGGATGAAGTTGCGGATGACCGACCTCGATTTCCGGTTCCGCCGGGAGTTTTCGGCTGAGATTCCAGACGCCTACGAGCGACTGCTGCTGGATGCCGCCAACGGCGATGCCAGCCTGTTCGCGCGGAACGACGAGGTGGAGCTGGCCTGGCAGGTGATCGACCCGATACTGGCCAGCTGGCTGAAACCCGACGCCCCGCCGCTTGAGCCCTATTACACAGCCCAGTGGGGCCCCATCGGCGCCGGCGAGTGGATCCAGGCTCACGGCCGCGACTGGTTCGACGTCTGCCCAGTCCTCCACTAACCCCCGCCATCCCCCCGCGCCCCGCCCCACGCCGCTAGCACCCACCACGAGGTCGCACCTACCTCCAAGGAGGTCGCACCTACCTCCAAGGAGGTCGCACGTACCTCCAACGAGGTCGCACCTACCTCCGTGGATTGCTAGCAGCTCACAACTGAGCTGGTCTCCTGCCGGCGTTCCACCGCCAGCGAGCTTGTGCCGACCGCATTGGCAAACCACTCCCACGCACCAACTGCGCTCGGTCAATCGGCAGACAGGCCGCTCCCCCAAAGTCGCACGCGACCGAACACCAGGTCCCGACGCCGCGCCTTCGGCAAGAGCTGCACGCGAACCGCCGCCTGCTAGCACTTCACGGAGGTAGGTGCGACCTCCGGGTTTAGCCGTCCGGTAAGCGGGCACCGTAAGTTGATTCCGGGTAAGAGGATAGGCGCCAAATCCAGCCGCTAGCATCACACGGAGGTAGGTGCGACCTCCGCGGAGGTGGCACCTACCTCCGCAGATTGCTAGCAGCTCGCAAGTGAGCCGGTCTCCTGCCGGCTTTCCACCGCCAGCGAGCTTATGCCGACCGCATTGGCAAACCACACCCACGCTCCAGTTGCGCTCGCCCAATCAAGCAGGTCGGCCACTCATGAAGGCTCGCGTGGCCCAACACCGGCTCCCGACGCCGGGCCATCGGCGAGAATTGCACACGAACCCCAGCAAGCTAGCACCTCGTGGGAGGTACGTGCGACCTCGTGGGAGGTACGTGCGACCTCGTGGGAGGTACGTGCGACCTCCGGGTTTAGCCGTCGGAACGGTCGAGGTGGCCGGACTTGCTGATGGCGCTCAGCAGGCGCCAGGCCAGGAGGATGCTCAGGGTGAGCCCGACGAGGCCGAGCAGGGAGACTTCGTGCAGGCCCCACACGGTGCGGGACGCGAACAGCAGCGGCGGCACCTTCATGCTCAACATCAGACTCGATCCCAGAAACAGACTGCTCACCAGCAGCCCCAGCGCCAGCCGGTTCACGCTCGGCTCCAGACCGCGGTGATTCAGGTGGACCTCGAACTTGCCGTCTTTCACCTGAGCGGCCATGTCCATCACATAGCGTGGCAGGAACTCGACCAGCATCTCCACTTCCGTCCAGATCCGCTGCATTTTCCGCAGCCGCCGGGCCGGTGAGAGGCGGCGGTGGAGGAGCCAGCCGCGGTGAGGACGCAGCATGTCGATCAGGCTGACCTCGGCATTCAACAGTTTCAGCGAACCTTCCAGAGTGATCAGAAGCTTGATCAGCATGGCGACCTGGGGATAGAGGACGATCCGATAGCGAAAGATGATCTCCATCATCTCGCTCAGAGCCTCAGAGAGCGAAAACCGGTTGATCCGCTGCGTCGAGTAATCGGCGACAAAATCTGAGACGTCGGCTCGCAAGGCGGCCCGATCGGTCTGCGGCGGTATCTCGCCCATGGTGCTCAGCGCATGCACCAGTTGGGTCGCGTCACCGTTGATCAACGCCCACAAGAGCTCTTCGACTCGCTCCCGCAGTTGTTCGTCCAGCCTACCGACCATGCCGAAGTCGAGCAAACCGATCGTTTCGGGCGAAACGACCAGTAAGTTCCCCGGATGCGGGTCGGCGTGGTAATGACCGTCGCGGAAGACCATCTGCAGGTAGAGTTCGGCTCCGCGCTGAGCCAGATCGTGAGGATCGACGCCCATGGCCGCCAGAGCTTCGACGTCGGTCAGCCGGGCTCCTTCCAGCAGCTGCATGGTCAGCACGCGCGGCGTGCAGAGCTCGCTGATCGGCTGAGGGATAGCCACGTGCCGATTGCCGGCAAACCGCTGCGAAAACTGCTGGAGGTTCCGTTCCTCGCGGCCAAAGTCGAGCTCACGCCGTAGAGTCCGCTGGAATTCGGCGACCATCGCCACCGGGCGGTAGGGGGCGAATTCGGGGAGCCCGCTGACCAGCCGAGCCAGACCGCCCAGGACCTCCAGATCCTTGCGCACCGTCTCCTGGATGCCATGCCGCTGGACCTTGACCACCACCACTTCGCCCGTCGGCAGCCGGGCGCGGTGCACCTGGCCGATCGACGCCGCGGCGATCGGTACGTCGTCGAACTCGGTAAACAGCTCGGCGATGCTCTGCCCCAGCTCGGCCTCCACCGTCTCGCGCACCAGCTCGGGCGCGTCGGGCGGGACGTTTTCCTGCAGCTGCTGCAGTTCGTCGGCCAGTCGGTGCCCGACGAGGTCCGGACGAGTACTCAGCAACTGCCCCAGCTTGATGAACGTCGGCCCCAGCTCGGACAAGGCCAGCCGGATCCGGGCTTCCCGGGTATGCCGTGACAGAGCCTCCCCGTCCGGAGCCCGAAACAGGCCCTGGGCAAAATCGAGATGCAAGCGGCTGATCCAGTCGGCCAGCCCGTATTTGCTGAGGACGGAGACGACCTCGGTCAGCCGATTGACGTTGCGGTAGATCTGGGGAAGGGAGGAGATGCGCATGCGATCCGGTTGACCGAACGGGGGATGTAAACGAGACTTAAGACCAATTGCATCTTAACACGTCGGTCCTCGTTCCACACGAAAGCCTCGGAGATCACCCCTATGCGACGCACCCTGTGGACCCTTGCCATGCTCACCATCATGGGCTGGAATGGGCCGGGCGTAACCGTTGAGGCCGGGAACTGGGGGAGCTGGCGGGGCCCGCAACAGAACGGAGTCAGCTCCGAGCAGGGGCTGCCGGTCACCTGGTCAACGACCGAGAACGTGGCCTGGAAGCTCCCCCTGCCAGGACCAGGCGGCGCCACCCCCGTCGTGTGGGGAGACCGCATCTTTGTTTCCAGCGTGGCCGGCAACGACCTGGTCCTGCTGAGCATCGACACTCAAGGTAAGCTCCTTTGGCAGAAAAGGCTCGGCAGCGGCAACCGGGACGTCCGGGGGGACGAAGGGAATTCCGCTTCAGCTTCACCCACGACCGACGGCCAGCATGTGTGGGTCCAGTTCGCCAACGGATTGCTGAGCTGCCTGGACTACGACGGCAACATGGTCTGGCAGGTCGATCTGGGCGAGCGTTACGGTGAGCTGCAGATTCAGTTCGGGCTCACCTCTTCCCCCGTACTCGACGGCGATCGGCTCTACCTGCAGCTGATCCACTCCGGCGGGGCCAAAGTCGTGGCGCTCAACAAACTGACCGGTGCAGAGATCTGGCAGGTCCCGCGGCCGAGCAACGCTCGTGAGGAATGCGAACATTCGTACGCTTCCCCCTCCATTTACCGAGACTCCGAACGTTCGTACCTGTTGACCCACGGAGCCGACTACATTGTCGCTCATGACCTCGACACCGGCCGAGAGCTGTGGCGATGCGGAGGGCTCCACCCGCCTGCCGGCTACGACCTGACGCTCCGATTCGTCTCGTCTCCGGCGGCCGTTCCCGGTATGATAATCGTACCGTCGGCCAAGTTAGGAAAACTGGTCTGTCTCAAACCTGACCAGCAAGGCGACCTGACAGACCGGCCCGAGGCCCATCTCTGGCAGTTCGAACGGACACCTGATGTCCCGTCGCCGTTGATTGTGCCTCCATTCGTGTATCTCTGCCGCGAGAACGGAAACCTCATTGCCCTCGACGCGGCGACCGGCAAACAGCTGTACGAAAAACGAACTCACGCCGACCGTCACCGGGCGTCCCCGGTGTACGCCGACGGCAAGATCTACCTGTCGGCTCGCGACGGCACGATCAGCGTCGTCGAGGCGGGACCGGAATTCAAACTAATCGCCCAGAACAACATGAACGAATCCATCTCTGCTTCACCAGCCATCTCCAACGGCCGGATCTACATACGGACGTTCGGGCACCTGTACGCGGTGGGGAAGTAAGCAGAGAAGCAGAGAGCAGAGAGCAGAGAGCAGAGAAGCAGGCGGGACGCCCGCACCACAATGGGCGGGACGCCCGCACCACAACAGGCGGGAGGCCTGTACCACAAAGGGGAGTTATGCGACGGGAAGATTTGCGAAACATCGTTATCATTGCCCACGTGGACCATGGCAAGACGTCATTGGTCGACTGTCTGCTGCGCCAGTCGGGTCAGTTCCGCGACAGCCAGCTCACTGGAACGTGCATCCTCGACAGCAACGACTTGGAGCGTGAGCGGGGGATCACCATTCTGGCCAAGAACATTGCCATCCCGTATCGCGGGATCAAGATCAACGTCATTGACACGCCGGGGCACGCGGATTTCGGTGGCGAGGTTGAACGAGTGCTGCGCATGGCCGACGGGGCGTTGGTGTTGATCGACGCCGCTGAGGGCCCGATGCCGCAAACCCGTTTTGTGCTGGGCAAGGCGCTCGAATGCGGCTTGAAACCGATCATCGTGATCAACAAGATCGACCGGCCCGACGCTCGCCCGTTTGAGGTCGTGGACGAAGCCTTCGATCTGCTGGTCGATCTGGGAGCCGACGACGAGGCGGCCGATTTTCCGTACATCTTTGCCAGTGCCAAGGAAGGCTTCGCCACCTCCGACCCGGCGGTCCGTACGGACTCGGTCGAGTCGTTGCTGGAGATGGTGGTCCAAACCGTACCCGGTCCGGAAGTCGATCCCGACGCTCCCTTCTCGATGCTCATCACCACGCTCGACTGGTCGGACTACGTCGGTCGCATCGGCATCGGCCGGATCAGTGCCGGTCAGGTCAAACAGGGCCAGACCGTGAAGGTCATGCAGGCCAACGACCAGCAACGGTCGTCGAAAATCGCTCAGCTGTTTGTCTTCGAGAATCTGGGCCGTCGCGAAGTCGAATCGGCATCAGCTGGTGAAGTGGTGGCGATCGTCGGCCTGGAGAACGTGGAGATCGGCGACACGGTCTGCGACGCCGAACAGCCACTGGCCTTGCCGCGACTGGCGGTCGATGAGCCGACACTGCAGATGGTTTTTCAGGTCAACACATCGCCGCTGGCCGGACAGGATGGCAAGTACGTCACGAACCGGCAGTTGCGGGATCGCCTGATGCGAGAGTTGCAGCGCAACGTGGCTTTGCGAGTCGAGCCGATGACGGACCGTGAGGCTTATGCTGTCAGTGGCCGTGGCGTGCTGCACCTGGCCGTGTTGATCGAGACCATGCGGCGCGAAGGTTATGAGCTGGCCGTCGGCAAACCGCAGGTGATCCTGGGCCAGGACCACGGAGTGCAGACCGAGCCGTTTGAGAATCTGGTGGTGGAAGTCCCGACGGAGCGTTTCGGTCCGGTCATGGAGCTGGTCGGGCTGCGTCGTGGCGAACTGCTCGAAATGCAACCCCGCGGCGAATACACGCTCGCCAGTTTCTCGATCCCCGCGCGAGGACTGATCGGGCTCCGCACCCGGTTGCTCAATGCCACGCAGGGGACGGCCGTCTGCCATCACCGGTTCGATCGCTACCGTCCGATGGAAGGCGATATCCCGCGTCGCTCCAACGGCGTGCTGATCTCGAACATGGGGGGCAAGGCCGTCGGCTACGCACTCTTCGGACTCCAGGAACGATCGGACCTGTTCGTCAAACCGGGCGACCCGGTGTATGAAGGAATGATCGTCGGCGAGAACGCCCGCAGCGGCGACATGACGGTCAATCCGACCAAGGAGAAGAAGCTGACCAACGTCCGCGCCGCCGGCAGTGATGAAAACATCCTGCTCAAGCCACCCCGCGAAATGTCGCTCGAAGTCGCCCTGGAGTACATCGAGGACGATGAGCTGGTCGAGATCACTCCGCGCTGCATCCGGCTCCGCAAGATGCTGCTGAAGGAGTCGGACCGACGCAAGGAGTCCCGCATGGCCCTGGCTCGCTGATGCCCTGGCTGGGCATTGGGTGGCTGGGAATTGGGTGGCTGGATATTGGGGGCTGGACATTGAACGGCCCGACATTGGACGGCCACTCGGCCGGATGATAGAATCGACAGCACCGCGGCCGATCCAGCCGCGGGTGCCTCCCCCATGTCCCGCCCGCCCACTGCTTTCCTGCCAGGTTCTGCCATGCGTTCCCGCCTGGACCGTGTTCGTGACTCAGCCGATCGTGCGACGACCGGACCTTCCGCGCGCCCGCGTCCATCGCACCTGTCGCGACGTCAGTTCCTGGGCAGCACCCTGGCCGGCTGCGTAGCGGCCCACGCTGCGCCGCTGTTCGTGCCTGCCTCCGTGCTGGGACGGGACGGAGGTGTAGCGGCCAATGAACGAGTCAACCTGGTCGTGATTGGGACCGGCAACCAGGGCTTCAACGATCTACGCTCGTTCCTGGCCGATAACCGAGTCCAGGTCGTGGCCGTCTGCGATGTGAATGCCGAAAGCTCGGGCTACTGGAACGGCGGTGTCGCCGGACGCGAACCGGCCAAACGACTCGTCCACCAGCACTACGCTCAGCAGCGTCAGGCTGGCACCTATGTCGGCTGCGATACCTACCACGACTTTCGCGATGTGCTGGGACGAACCGACATCGACGCGGTTGAAGTCTGCACTCCGGACCATTGGCACGCCATCCCGGTCATTCTGGCGGCCAAAGCCAGCAAACACATCTACTGCCAGAAACCACTCTCGCTGACCATCGTCGAAGGGCGGCGAATGAGCGATGCGGTGACGAAGTCTGGAGTGACGTTTCAGACGGGGAGCCAGCAGCGCAGCGATCCGAACTTCCGTCGCGCCTGCGAACTGGTTCGGAACGGACGCATCGGTGAGCTCAAGACCGTGCGCTGCGGACTCCCCAGCGGCCGGCCCGACTATGGCAAGACAGGCGATCAGAAGTCGCCCTCCGAAGTACCGCACGGCTTCGATTACAACTTTTGGCTTGGACCGGCCCCCGAAGCGCCTTACGCGCCGGCCCGCTGCCACGTCAACTTCCGCTGGATCTATGATTACTCCGGCGGACAGGTCACCGACTGGGGTGGACATCATCCCGATTGTGCCCAGTGGGGCATGGGGACTGAATCCACCGGGCCGATTGAGATCCGCAACGCTCGCGGCGTCTTCCCTCCTGATCCGATCTGGAACACGGCGACCGAGTACTACTTCGAAGCCATCTACGCCAACGGAGTGACGTTGATTGTCTCGGACAAGGAAAAGGGTGGCGTGACGTGGGAGGGAACCGACGGCTGGGTCTGGGCGAATCGCGGCCAGATCGACGCCCATCCGAAATCGCTCCTCGATTCAGAAATCGGCCCCAACGAGATCCACCTCTACCGCAGCGACGATCATTTCCGCAACTTCATCGACTGCATCCACTCGGGTCAGCCCACGGCCGCACCAGTCGAAACGGCTCATCGATCGATCACCATCTGCCATCTCGGCAACATCGCCATGCGTCTGGGTCGCGAACGGCTGCAGTGGGACCCGCAACAAGAAAAGATCGTCGGCGATGACGAAGCCGCTGAGATGCTCAGTCGGCCCTATCGCGACCCGTGGTCTCTCGACACCCTCTGATCGACGCTTCCGATCCTCACCAGCCTGGCAGACTGACATTCTGGAAGCTGGCAGCCTGGGCAAACCAGCCAAAGTCTGTCGGTTGTTCCCGTTATGCGCGGCATTCCCTCAAAACTGGTTCCGTAAAAACGTACGGCCGATCCTGTGGAAGTAGTTCTACCGTCCGTAGCGGCTCGCACGATTGCAACGAGCCGCCCTCAGGCCACGTCAGGAAGGCGTCCCGTATGGATACCAGCCGTCAATCTTGGGTCCCCGTAGTCTTGTCGGTGTTGCTGTCAGCTCGACTCGGGCTGGCCCAGGCTCCAGTCGTCAACACCGAGCGAGCCGCCGCGACGAACTCGGTCTCAGCGCGAATCACTGATAGCGTTCCGACACCCAGCACGGCACCGGTTGTGGACCACGCGACGCTAGCCCATCAGCAGCTACCGACCAACTCGGTCGTCCTCGCCTCGGTGAGCGACTCGGCAACTTGCGACTCGGCAACCTGTGACTCATCTGGCTGCGATTCGGCCGGCTGTGCTAGCGGCTGGCCGGGACTGGCCTCGGTGTTTGGCTGCACGCCCTGTTGCACCTGGACGGCCGACGTGGGCGTGATGTTCCTCGACCGATCGTCGGCGGACAGCGTGCCGCTGATCCGCAATCAGGGGACCGGTGATGTGCTGCTGAACGCTCAAGATATGGATTACGGCTGGGGTGGATTTCCCTATGTCCGATTGGGGCAGATGTGTGGCTGCAACGGCTGGGACGTCGGTTACTTCGGCGGCGATCCGTGGCAGGACGATCGCCAGGCTGGCGGCGAGATATCGCCGGTCTTTGTGGGAGCCGGACTGGTCGTCGGGTCGACAGCTCCTTTCGCCGTGTTCAATGTCTCGACGGGGACGGAGCTGCACACGGTCGACATCAACTACCGACGCGTGATCGGCCCCAACTCAACCTTGGTCGCCGGATTCCGTTGGCTGGAGCTGTCCGATTCGATCGACATCAGCCGCAGTCAGGACGGCGTGACGGAACCGATCCTGCACACCGACACGAACAATCAGCTGTACGGTTTCCAGCTGGGGCTCGACACGCTGTTGTGGCGGTCCAGCCATCGCTGGTCGGTCTACAGCAGCCTGCGTGGCGCCTTGATGGCCAATCATGCCGATCAAACCAGCTCATCCCCCTACGTCACGGGCGTACCCGGTTTCGTCGATTATGTGACGGCGACGGACGACACGACCGGCTTTTTCGGGGGCCTGGGGCTTCTCGGCCAGTATCGGCTGACCAGCGCCTGTTCACTGGTGGCCGGATATCAATTCTTCTGGCTGGAAAGTGTGGCGTTGGCCCCGTCGCAGATTGCGGTTACCGACTTCCAGGTCCCCGGTACGGCGACCGTCGACACGTCGAGCGGTCTGTTCCTCAACGGTGTCACGATCGGGTTGAACTATCAGTTCTGACCAGCCGGTCGGATCTGATTGCCGGTCCGTTTTTGCAGCGAATCGCCCAGCTGAACTCGCATCGACTCGGCCAAGTCTGACAGTTGCCGCACGACCTCAGGATGCTCTGCGGCGACGTTATGCTGTTCGCCGATGTCCTGGTCGAGATCAAAGAGGGCGAGTTCCGTGGTCGCTGTCTGGTAGGGTGCGGGAGTTCCGTCACGACCGGCGGCTCCGTTCAGAGTTCGGTACGGGTGGGGAAAGTGAATTTTCCACCGTCCGCGCCGGACGGCTTCCAGACCGTGCTCCCAATAATAGAAATAGGCCTCGTGAGGGCTGACCGCTCCTGGCTGGCCGATCAGCAGCGGCCAGATATCGCGACCATCGATCGGCCGCGCTGGCAGCTCGGCGCCGGCCAACCGAGCGCACGTCGGCAGGATATCGATCGTCGCGGCCACTTCGCCGCAGGTTGTTCCGGCGGGTATCTGTCCAGGGAACCAGGCAATCGCCGGTACACGCATTCCTCCCTCCCAGGTCGTCCCTTTGCCTTCGCGCAAGGGTCCCGCCGAGCCGGCGTGGTTTCCGTAGGAGAGCCACGGGCCGTTATCTGAGGTGAAGACCACCAGCGTCCTGTGGTCGATCTGGTGTTGTACCAGTGCGTCGAGGATCCGCCCGACGCTCGCATCGATCTCACCGATCACATCGGCATACATTCCCTGGCCGCTCGTCCCCGCACGAGCTTCACTCACATGCAGCGGTACGTGCGGCATACTGTGCGGCACATAGAGAAAAAACGGCCCATGATGGTGTCGCTTGATGAAATCTACCGCACGGTCCGTGTAGGAACTGGTCAACTGTCGCTGATCGGGGTTGAGCTCCACCGTGGTGTCGCCGTCGATCAGGGGCAAATCAGGATAGCTGCGATCGGTCGGATGCCGGGGCCACATATCGTTGGAGTACGGCAAGCCGTAGTACTCATCAAATCCGTGTTGCCGCGGCAGGAATCTGGGCAGGTGACCCAGGTGCCACTTGCCAAAACAACCGGTGGCGTAGCCGCGGGCCTTGAGCAGTTCCGGGAGCAGGACTTCGTCGGGATGGATTCCGTGTTGGGCTTGAGGCCCTAAAGCTCCGAGCACACTCACGCGCTGCGGGTAACAGCCGGTCAACAGGGCAGCTCGCGAAGCCGAACAGACGGCGGCAGCGGTGTAGAAATCCGTCAGGCGCACACCTTCACGGGCCATGCGGTCGAGCTGTGGAGTGGGCCATCGAGCGCCGTACGAACCGAGATCGCCGTATCCCAGGTCGTCGGCAAAGACGATCACGACATTCGGACGATCCGGCAGCGGTTCGGCGCTCCGAGCAATCCTGGCGGTCTCGAACGTCGATGTCCCGGCCAGGCCGGTGGCGACAACGACGATTGTCAACGCGACAAGCCGCCGGAGCGTCCTTCGGCATGCCGATCCGGCTGGCGTGCGAAATATCATGACTGTGGCGGCTCCTGATCTACGTCGTGACGGACTATTAGCAGACGATTCCATTGGCGGCGGGGTTGGCCATTCAGTTCGCACGAGGGGGAGTGACGACGTTCCGCGGCGTGCCACCCAGGAACGCTCGGATATTCTCCACCGTTTGTTGCATCAGTCGCTGACGAGCTTCCACAGTGGCCCAGGCGAGGTGGGGTGTGATCCAGCAATTGCGGGCGGTCAACAAGGGCGAATCGGCAGGGATCGGTTCGGTGGCGACCACATCGAGTGCCGCTCCGGCCAAGCGTCCGGCATTGAGCGCGTCAGCCAGGTCCTGTTCGACGATCAGCGTCCCGCGGCTGACGTTGATCAGCAGGGCCGTCGGTCGCATCCAGGCCAAGGTTTCGGCTCGAATCAGCCCAACGGTATCTGGTGTGGCCGGGCAATGCAGTGAGATGACGTCTGACTGCTCGCACAAATCCCTCAGATCGGCCCAGGCGAACTGCGGCAACGGGGGCGGATCGCGACGAGAACGGCTCGTCGCCAGTATGTGCATCCCCAGCGCGCTGGCGATCGTGGCGACTTGTCGCCCGATCCTTCCCAGGCCGACGATACCCATCGTCCGCCCCTGCAGTTCATGCAGCGGCATCAGCCAGAAGCTGAAGTTCGCTTCTCTCTGCCACTGGCCCTCCTTCACGGCGCGATCATGCAGGTCGATTCGGTGGCAGGCGTGCAGGAGGTGAGCGATCGTGAGCTGTGCCACCGAGTGCGTGCCGTAGACCGGGACGTTGACCACGGAGATTCCGCGCGCGGCAGCGGCCTTCACGTCGACGCAGTCGTAGCCGGTGGCAGTGACGGCAATCAGACGCAAGTCGGGGAGGGCGTTGAGGATGTCGGCGGTGAGGCGGATCTTGTTGATAACCAGCACCTCGGCTCCGGTGGATCGTTCGAGGACATCCGCGGGGTCGGTGCGATCATGAATCGTCAGCTGGCCAAGTTGGTCCAGCTCATCCCACGGATTATCGCCTGGGTTCAGGGTATGACCGTCGAGCACCACGATATTCGGCCGGACGTTCTCCACGATCGCTTTCCTCCGTTCACTCACCGTTGCCCAAGAATCGCTTGATCATTTCAGCGGCCACTGCATCACAGGCCAGCTCGGCATGTCGACCGCCCTGATTCGTGGCGACGGCGACCCCCCAATTTTTGGCGGGAGCCAGCCATAGTACGGCGAAATTCAGGGTGTTGGTACCGTTGTGAGTCCAGACGGTGCCACCCGCCCAGTCGCGCTGGACCACTTGCCATCCCAGGGCGTATTCCTGATCGTCCAAAGGCTGATGTAACTGAGCCAGTTGGTCAGCTGACAGCAGTCCCGGCGGGTGTTGGCCTCGTCCCAGGTGAAATTGACCGAACCGAGCCAAATCGGCCAGCGAACCGTGGGCTCCACCTCCCGGCCACAGCGCGGCCGGATTGTCGGCCATCGGCCCGGGCGCTACCGGCGTTCCTCGTTCGTCGTGTCCCCACGGCTGCAATTCGGGTGCATCGCTGTGCTCTGCATCGAGACGTTGGGGATCGGAGCCGGCCCAACCGACGGGTCCCCAACCGCAGGTGTTCATCAGCAATGGCTCAAACAATCGATGGGCGATCAATGACTCGCATGGTTCGCCGTAGGCTGTTTCCAGGGCCACAGCCGCCAGGATGTAGTTGGTGTTGGAGTATTGAAACGGATAGGGCCCCGTCGGGTGACGGTCGACGGCGCCGGCAATCGCTCGAGCGACCATCAGACGCTGTTGACGGGGCGATTGGGTCGTGTGGCGTATCGCCTGCCAGATGGGCTCCGGCAGATCGGTCGGCAGACCGGAGCGATGGCGGAGGAGTTGTTCGAGCGTTACTTGTCCGAGCGTGTCGTTCCAATCGATTTCGCGAAGACCGGGGAGTTCCGACAGACGCTGATCCCATCGCAATCGGCCTTCCGCCACCGCTCGGGCGATCACCGTCGCGGTCATCGGCTTGGTGATGGAGCCGAAATGGTAGTGATCATCGGCGGTCACGGGGAACCGGCTATTCATCTTGCGAAGCCCGCGGGCGACGACGAGAGGTTTGCCTTCGGTGTTGAAGACGGCCACGACCAGGGAGGGAAGGGGCCGTTCAGCCGACCGGAGGGTCTGCTCGAGGAATTCGCCGATCGATTCGGCCGACTGGAGTGCCGACACCGACCGGTTCGGTTCCGACGGCCGCTCGTCCGCCGTAATTGGGGCCGCCATGACAAGGAGAAGGAACAATCCGCTGATGAGGCAAGGCGGCAGGTCGCGCAGACGGGACGCGACTCGGGAAATCATTCGATTCATATGCCGCCAACTCATCGGCTATCTCTGCTCGAATATTGATGACAGCAGCCGCACTCAAATCAGGCCGGAAATCGAATCGAGCCTCAGTTCGGCCAACAGGCCTCGATAACCGGGGTCGAGTCGGATGTGGATTGCTTGGCGCGGCCGCTGCCGTTACAACGATACTATCGTACACTGGATCGATTCCTTCGTGGGGTACCTCCGCATATGTGTCGAATGATCACCGGTAGCTGGCTGCAGTGTTGCTTCCTGGCTGGCTGTTGCTGGCTAGTTTCTCTAGCGGGTACAGCAGTAGCTCAGCCGGCAAGCGCCGATTCAGCGGGGCTGGCGGTGGGTCAGCCGGCACCACCGCTGCAAATCTCGGAGTGGATCAAGGGCCCCGCGGTGACAAAGTTTGAGCCGGGTCGCATTTATGTGATCAGCTTCTGGGCCAGCTGGTCACCACCCAGCCTGCCGCCGACGGTGAAGCTGAGCCGCCTGCAACGTGACCATCCAGATCGGCTCGTGGTGATCGGTGTCACTTCCGAACGTCGCTCATCGCTGCACCGCTTTCTCCGCAGGACAGCCCCGACGTTTGACCTGAACTCACCGAACCGTGTGGCGTCTCCTAACGATAACGGCGACCGGATTGAGTCTGGAGTTGGTGACCGTGAGTTAACTGCCGAGAGTAACGTCGGGGCCGTGACCGGCGGCTCCACTGAAGTGCCGGCGGATGAAGAAGAATCCGCCATGCGGAAGTGGGGTGACGTGATCGGATACACCGTGGCGGTGGACGACGCGGGGCAACGAACGAGCGACGCGTATCTGAAAGCCGCGAGAATCGACCATTTGCCGACGATCTTTGTCGTTGGCCCGGAAGGATTGATCGAGTGGTTTGGCCACCCCAACGAAATGTCCGAACCGATCGACCAGATGCTGGCCGGGAACTGGGACCGAGCGGAATACTGGCGCCAGCACTCCGATCTATCACAGGTCAGCATCGCGCTGGGAGACATCGAGGATGCATTGGTGCGTGGCGACCGATCTGGCGCGGTGGCCGCTTGTCAAAAGCATCACGACTTCCATCCTGAGAACTCGATGATCGATCAGTTATTGACGGCCCTGCGCGATCAATGGGTTCCCGGATCGAGTGTGATCGAGCAATGGAATCGGCAAGCGGCAGCTTCCTGGAATGACCCAACGGCCTTAAACAAGCTCGCTTGGTTTGTCCTGACCGAGGTCAATCCCGAACTACGCGACGGCGCTCTGGCCTTACGGATTGCCGAACGAGCCAACGAGTTGACCGGCCAAGCAGACGCGGCCATGATCGACACTCTGGCTCGTGCGCATTACGTGATGGGCAATCTTATGGAGGCTGTCCGGATCCAGACCATTGCTGTATCTCAAAGCAGAGGCGACGGCATCAACACGATGTTGACGCAGACTCTGGAGAAATATCAATCCGAACTCAATGCCCAGTACCCACCCGCCGTGGAACCACCGATCTCGAACACGATCGTTCCAGAAGCGACCACTCTGAATGAACCGCCTCCGAGCCAGCCCGATCCGAGCTTACCCGTCCCGGCAGTTCCTGCCACACCACCCGTTGCTCCGGCCCCGCCACTCCCCGAATCGAACTGAAACTCGGCGCGGATGCCAGCTGAGATGGCGGTTGCTCGTCGACCATCGCCATGCCGGCGTTGATCGCCAAGGAAGCTGAGCATCAGGTCGCGGCATGGGAAACTTGACTGGTCGCCAAGCCATCGCAGGAGCTCGCAGATGCAACTCATCATACGGACAATCTTGACATGGGCAGCCGTCGCGACTCTCTTGTCACTGGCTGGGTCGAGCGGATTTGGCGAAGAGCGTTCACAGGCGGATAGAGTCGGCGATTTCATCACGTCGATACTGGACGGAAAGATTGCAACCACCAAGGAGGAAATTTTCGCCAAGTTCAGTACCCTGGCGAACGAGGACCCTGCATTGACCGTGCGGGCCCTTTTTGACATCACTCAGAGTTCCGGCCCCAACGACCCTCTGCACCTGAACAAGGGGATCTGGGCTTATCAGTTGGCGGGGCACGGCCCGATTACCGGCGATATCTTCTGGAAGGCCCTGGCCGACAAGCTGGAGGCTCCGGAAACGCGGAAATCGGCGATTGACTTCCTTGATCTTGTCGGCAAGGGATTTCCGATCTATGTGGCGGACGAGAGCCTGCCGTACGGATATTGGGCAGCTGCCTTTGCGTATGCACCCCTGGCGACAGTCAGTGGACTGCGACAAGCCGATGTGGAACAGAATGCAGCACGCTACGGGACCGATGAATCGTACCGGCAAGCCATGGTGGATAAACTTGACGCAGCCACGCTCCTTGTCCAGCTCTACGTCGATCTAAGTGGACGAGCCACATCCAGCCGTGCCAGCCAGGACGTATGTTCCGACATCCACGCGGCAACCATGACTCAAATGCAATTCCTTACTTCCCATGAGAAGTGGTGGGTACGCATGTACGCGATTGACGCGATGCGCCGCTGCAAGGAACTGCGTCCGACCGATGATGAGCTCCGCCGGCTGGTTGAATCCGAGAAAGATCCGCGCGTCTTGATGGCTTTCCGGGAATTGAACCAGCCGTGACTTGTCGTCCAGCAACGACCGGACGGTTGATCGCCATACAATGAGACGGCGTGCAGGGGCGACCATGAAGCTCAGGTTTTGCCTCCTGTGACGGCCCAAGTCCAGCAGGCTCATAGGCATGGCAGGAGGTGGTGAACGGCGCGGAAATGCCGAGATACGGCAGGCGGGAGGCCTGCACCACAAGCCTCAGGTGCGAGCGGCGGCGCGGGGCGTCTCGTGCTCGACGAGTCGAGCCATGAGATCGAATTGGTGGGCCAGCCACATCAGGATATCGTCCATCGTGACCAGACCGATCAGCTGCCCGGCGTCATCCACGACGGGCACGCGCCGGAAACTCCCCTGTTTCATCCGAGCCAAGACGGATTCCAGTGGAGCGTCGGCGGTGACGGTCACAGGCGAACGAGTCATCACCTGGTCGACGGTCGTCGTCGAGGGGCTGCGGTTCTGGGCCATGACGCGTTCCACCAGATCGCGGTCGGTCACAATCCCGACGACCACGCCGTCGTCGTCGACCACCACCAGGGCTCCTACCGCATGCTGATGCATCCGCTCGGCCGCCCGCCAAGCCGTCTCATCGCGTTGAGCCGTATCGACCTGTCGAGTCAGTAGATTCTTGAGTGACATGATTGGTTCTCCTGTGTGCCCGGCTACTAGCAGCTTTTCCGCGCCCTGGTTTGTCCACTTTGCCGACAAGCGTGCTGATTGGAGCGCGCCGGTTCCCCGGTCCCGCACACTTGCCCCTGTACGGGGCTCAGCCGCCAGTCGATCCAGCCTTGCCCGGCCGGGAATTGAGCGACGACACTCCGCACCGACAGATCCAACCGCAAATCCCGGGCCGCTCCCCAACCTTCAGCTCAGCTTGGCCTGCAGCATCAACTCCACGGCCTGCCGGCCGGTCATGCCGACATGGATCCCGAGCGACTCGGCGTGAGGAGTCACGCCGACGATCTTGGCGTCGAGCAGATCCTCCGGTTCGGTCAACGGATGAGCGGGGGTTCCTTTGGCGATGGCGATTGCCTGGCCAAATTCAGCGGGGGTTTTCAGATCGTAGATCCCGCAGCCGACGATCCCGGCTGAAGTCAGGATCGAGCAATACTGCCCGCGATGCCACCGCTGGCTCATCCCGATCGCCACCCCATGCTCAAACTGCATCGCTCGACTGGTCGTCCGCGGCAAAGGTTCCTGCACCGTCCTGCTCCTCTCAGTTCGAACTCAAGTTCCCCAACTGACCATCTCGATGTCGAAGATTCTAACTCATCAATGGCAGGCTGTGAGCCGGGGCGCGAAGTTGGAACAAAATGGACAAGTGGAGTCTGTCAGGCAGGCGGGACGCCTGCACCACAATGCTCAGGCAGGCGGGACGCCTGCACCACAATGCTCAGGCAGGCGGGACGCCTGCACCACAATGCTCAGGCAGGCGGGACGCCTGCACCACAATATTGGTCATGGGGTATCGAGTGCGCGGAGGACTTGATGGAAGGGGACTTCTTCCCACCTGCCGAACCAGGGATGTCGAGTGAGCCGATCGCGTTGGAGTCGGGGCGAAGTGACGCCGCACAGGAATCGGGCGAGGGCACGGGGGTCGCCCAAAGCGTGCCGGTGTTCGCGCTGCAGCATGCGTATCTCGCGCCAGGCGCTGGCGGGAATCTCGACCTGTGCTCGGGGTGCCATGGTCTGCGGATGTCCGCCGGCCAGGCACCAGCTGCAATGGCCACACTGTCCGCTGAGCAATTCGCCGAAATATGCCGCCAGCATCGCCGTCTGGCACGACTTACTCTCAACCAACCCCGTCACTTGTGCGAGCCGTTTCAAATCGCGTTGCTCGCGCTGCAACATCCGCTGATACAACACATCGGTCAGATCCCGCAGGTTCGGCGGCTGTCGCACCACCTCGTACCGGTACAGCACGCCACTCGACTCCAGCCTCAAATCGCCCTGTTGCGACAAGTACTCGAGGGCCCGCACGATTCGGTCACGATCCGTACGAGCTTTTGCGGCTGCCTGATCGACATCGATGTGATACCACGTCCGTGCCTTGCGAGCCTGTGCAAAGACTTGCTGCAACAACTGCTTCCGCTCGCCCTCAAACTTCGCCAGAATCGTCCCTTCGGGTCGTACCGGCTGGAATTTGTACTCGTTGTAACACGGAGTCCCACCCGACAGGTACCCGTCCAGTTCGAGATAAGTCAGCAGCGTGCGAATGACCAAGTCGCGCACGTCGTGACGCTGAGCCAGATCGTAGACACTCAATTTCAGCGACGCTGTACCGCCAAACAGCTCACTGACCAACGACTCCACGGCCCGCTCAGCCGGCGTGTCGCCGTAGATGAAGTTCTCCAGCGTCCGCAAATCGTCGGCGCACGCCAGCACCTCACACTGCGATGGCAATCCGTCGCGCCCAGCCCGCCCGACTTCCTGAGAATAATTCTCGAGACTCTTCGGCAGATTGTAATGATAGACGTAACGGATGTCGGATTTGTCGATCCCCATCCCGAAAGCAATGGTCGCCGCAATCACGCTCCTCGGTTCGCTCAAGAACCACTCCTGCACCTCGGTCCGCACCTCGGGATCGAGACCGGCATGGTAAGCTCGACAGTCGATTCCCTCCAGAGCCAACACTTCTACCACATGCTCAGTCGTCTTCTGCAACGTCACATACACGATCGTCGCCCCGGCAGATCGTGACTTCAAGCGATCGATCAGCACTCGGTCGCGATCCGCCTGACGAACCGGCGTGAATCCGAGCTGCAGATTCTGGCGGTAAAAACCGGTTCGCACCGCGCACGCGGGATCAATCCGGAACTCGCGGCAGATATCGTCCAGCACTTGGCCCGGAGCGGTTGCCGTGAGCGCCAGGATCCGCTCAGCACCACAGGCTTGAGCCGCAGCGGCCAGCTTCAGGTAGTCGGGACGGAAATTGTGCCCCCATTCCGATATGCAGTGCGCCTCGTCGACCGCAAACAGCGAGACTCGAGTCTGCCGAAGCATCTCCCGAAACCGCTCATTGGTGAACCGTTCCGGCGCCACGTACAACAGCTTCAACGCTCCCTGACGCACCGCCTGCCACACCCTGCGACCCTCTTCCGCGCTAATCGTGGAATCGAGCCGTGCCGCGGCGATGCGGCGAGCCGTCAGCGCGTCAATCTGGTCCTTCATCAAAGCGATCAAGGGGGACACGACCAACGTCAGCCCCGGCAAGACAATCGCCGGCAACTGGTAACACACCGACTTGCCGCTCCCGGTGGGAAAGACGGCCGCCGACGACCGCCCCGCCAGCAAATACGAGATCACCTCACGCTGACCCGGCCGAAAGACCGAAAACCCGAAGTTCCGCTGCAACACCTCTTCCAGCTCGCCCGGCCGCCCGCTCAGCCCGGGCCCTTCCCCAACGGCGGCTCCCGATCCCACCCTGTCTGGCACCATCATCCAATCCATAGCTCACCTCACGTCGTCCCTGTGGTGAATACCTGTACACCCAAAGGTACGCGCGAGGGCTGGGGAAGGCAAGTGTCAGGAAAAAAATTTCGCCACGGAATGGGGAGTGAATCGGATGCAATCGAGCGCCGAGTCACATCGGCACGAAGAGCTTCTCGAGTATCAGCAAATACGACCCTCGAGTCGGCCCGGTTGAGTCTCCGGCCGTCAGATGATGGCAGCCACGTTGTTTTTTCTCACGAAGGCACGAAGTAGGGCAGGGGCGGGGAGGTCGTCAATTCAGAATTTGCTTGTCGACAGGCATGGCCCCGGCAACAGATCGACCGGACAGGGAATGGCGGAATTCAGGCAGGCGGGACGCCTGCACCACAATCGGAGGGAAGGCAGGCGCGGGTGGGGTTAAGGCTGATTGAAGACTTTGAATGGGCGGCAGCAGTCGCAGTCGGGGAGCTGTGGCAATCGGTAGGCTGGCTGCTGAGCCGGATCGTGGAAAAAGAACTGCGGGGCCGGCCGCTTCTCGCCTGTCAGCTCGGCCATCGTCTGGGCATCAAACAGCCGACCGTTGGCCATCACCAGCGCCAGGTGCTCGGTATCGCGAATCTCTCGAGTGGGATCGTGCCCCTGCTGGACCACGATCAAGTCGGCCAATTTGCCCGGCTCCAGCGATCCGAGGTCCCGATCCAACCCCAAGTATTTCGCTCCGTGAATCGTGCCGCACTGCAACGCCTCCATCGGCGTCATCCCTCCCTGCACGAAGCTCCACAGTTCCCAGTGCGTACAGATTCCGCTCAACTGCCCGTGCCCTCCTGCCTGCACCAAGCCTCCTTGGCGGACCACATCACGAGCGATCCCGGCGACCTGGATGTGATTGTAGTCCTCCAGCGGCGCCTTCTGGCGGCGCCGGGCACGCGGATGCAGCACATAGGACGGCACAAAACGATTCAGTCGCGGATGACGCCACAGATCGTCGACCTCGTACCAGTACCGTTCGCCCGAGATCCCGCCGTAGGCCACACACAATGTCGGCGTGTAACCGACTCCGGTTCCGCGCCACAGGTCGAGCACATCTTCGTACGCATGCTGCACGGGCAGCGTGTGCTCGATCCCCGTATGTCCGTCGACGATCATCGTCATGTTGTGCATGAACGTCGAACCGCCTTCCGGCACGACCATCATCTGGAGACTGCGAGCCGCCTGAATCACCTGCTGACGCTGGTCGCGCCGCGGCTGGTTGTAGCTCTTCACGCTGAAGGCCCCGACCGCCTTCATCCGCCGCAGATGAAACTTAGCGTCCTCCAGCCCTTCAATCTCAGCCTTATAGCTGCCTGTCGCACCGTACAGAATCGTCCCGGTAGAAAAAATCCTCGGCGCGACAATTCGTCCGGCCTTGGCCATCTCACTGGCCGCAAAAATGCTCGCCGTATCGTTCGACGGGTCATGAATCGTCGTGACGCCAAAGGCCAGCTGAGCGTAGTTCACCCAACTGGCTTGCGGTACCACGCCTTCGGACGACTGAGGGCCATGGGCGTGGACGTCGACCAGCCCGGGCATGATCACCATGCCAGGGACCGGAACGACTTCTGTCCCAGACGGAATCTGCACCTCGCCCTCACGACCTACGGCTTCGATTCGATTCCCCTGGATCAGCACCACACCTCGCTCGATGATCCCCTGCGGTCCCATTGTCAGGATGCGTCCGCCGGTCAGTGCCAATCGGGTCGACGGCCGGGAATAAGGCTCGGACCAACCCAGGTCAACTACCGTCGGCTTCGTCTCCGCTAGACCGGCCTGCGGATCTCGCAAGAAGGAAAAGGCCGACTGCAGCGGGAGCGAATACAGCTGAGGCCCGAGTGCCCAGTGAATCTGCTGGCCGTCGCCCGAGAACTGCACCCAATCCCCCGCCTCCTGGCTGACCTTGGCTGTGGGAATATTGGCCGCTTGCGGGCCGACCTGAATCGCCTTGCCGGCGTCGATCAGAGGAGCCACGTGCACATGAAACCGTTCGACGAACGCCAGCCAGCGACCATCAGGTGACACTCGGTAATCCGTGGCCCACTGACTGTTGTAATGCTGACGCTCTTCGTGGCCGTCCATGCCGATCGAGTACAGCCCCAGATTGTCGGCTTCTTTTTCCGGCTTGGATCGCAGGAAAAAGACGCGATCCGAATCGGCGCCGAACTGCGGATGCTGGCCGCTCTCGACCAACCGCTGCGGCTCGCCACCCTTGACCGGCACTCGATACAACCCCGTGTCGCGCGACCACAACGGCGAGACCAGCAGACCGCCAGCCTGGCGCACAAACACAATGGTCTGACCGTCCGGCGAGAAAGTCGGTTCGGCGTAATGCCCCGGCTGACTCGTCACCCGCCAGCTCTCCTGTTCACCTCCGGCCGCCACCGACGCTACACGTACTGAGCCCAGGTGCGTGTCGTCCCAAGCCACATACGTCAAGTAACGACCGTCCCGCGAATAGCTCGGAAAATACTCGAAATGATCCTGCTGTGCCGTCAGTCGACGAGGCTGGCCATCCGGCAGGTCGCGTACGTAGATATGCCCGAGAGCTTGAAAGGCGACTTGGTCACCCCGTGGTGAGACCTGGACCCAGCGGAGCATTTTGACGGGGAACTGCTGCGGAGCGACTTCGACGGGAAACCGGACGGCGGCCTCGATCGATCGGGTATCCTGCACGTGCCACGGAATGACCGTCGCCTGACCGTCGCCCAGCTGGACGCGACGAATCTGGCCCTGGGCCCACAGGACGATCGACTGACCATCGGGCATCCACGCAAACGCCGGATAGACGCCGTGGATCGCCCACGCTTCCTGCATGTCGCGTTCCAGTTGATCGTAGACCATCCGGATCGCTCCCGATTCGAGGTCCATCACGTGCAGGGCCGATCGGCCGTCGACGCGTCGGACGAAGGCGAGTGACTTGCCGTCTCGCGAGGGCGTCGGGCGACACGCCCCGCCCGGACCGCTCACCACCGTCTGCGTCTCACCCGTCTTTACGTTCAGACGCTGGATGACGTAGATCTGCTGGTTGGAGTCCTTGTCATATTCGAATTGTTCGCCGGCTGTGGTGTCCTGCGAGTAATAGACGTAGGTGCCGTCGGGCGAAAAACAGGGCTCGTTGACATCCTTCTGATCGTTGGGGCGCGACGTCAGCTGCACGCCTTCCATCGCGTTCGTTTCCGCCGCCGCTCGGTGATACATCCAGATCTCGCCCGCCCCGAGCGAACGTCGACTCGAAAAATGCTTGCGACCTACCAGGTAATTGCCGTCGGGCGACCATGCCGGGCCATTGACCAGCCGAAACGTTTCATTGCTGACCTGACGCACATCGCTCCCGTCAGCGCGCATGATCCACAGGTTGTCCCCCGCTCGGCCACTCTTGCCCGTCCGATCGCTCGTAAAGGCAATCCATTTCCCATCGGGACTGAATCGAGGCTGCATGTCCCAGGCCACACCTCGCGTCAACCGTTTCGGGCCGGATTGTCCGTCGCCGCCGGTGATCGGCATTCCATAGATGTCGCCCAGCAGGTCGAAGACCAGTTGCTGCCCATCGGGGCTGACATCGACGGACATCCACGTCCCCTGGGTGACGTCGATCGCCTGCTCAGTCCGCTCGACGCCGTGCGACTCCAGATCCCAGCTAGCTGGCTCCGTCGCTGGCGGATCACCGGCTGCCCAAGCCACCGGACCGGCTATCGGGCCGGCCATGAGCACGGCGATGAGGGCCGCCATGATTACCGTCGATGGCCCGACGGATAGGCACTCGGTCAGAACGGGTCCCCAGATCACCAGATTCCGCATCGATCGGCTCGATGTCTTCACGCTGCTCACCTCGAATTGTTCGCCGGTCACGGTAGGAGTGCCACCGAGTACCATCCGTTGTGCACCCGTGCCCTCTCGGAATTATGGCTTGCCCGCCGTGGGGCGGCGGCCCGCCGATGATCAGATCGACCGGATTATAGCGGCTCTACGGCCCCCGCGGTCTGAACTCGGCCGACCCGGGGGCGATCGTTCCGGGATTGCGGACGCCCCCCTCGGCAGTCGGCCACCGCTGAGCCATACTACGGAATGGTGCTGGAGAGCACTGCCGCGCGCTTGGCTCCCGATCCACACGCAGGCCCCTACTGCGCAGGACCCCACTGATGCTAGTTGAGCTGCTAGTCCCTGAAATCCGCGAGCTGATCGCTACCAAGGACGATGAAACGCTGCGCGACGTGCTGAACCGCTGGCCGCCGCCCGACGTCGTGGCTCTGTTCGGCGAGCTGACGGACGAGGAGGACATCGCCGGTCTGCGAATGCTGGTCGGCCCCCAGCGGGCTCGAGTGTTCGAGTACCTGGAGCGGGCAGACCAGTTGCGGCTGCTGGGGATCCTCCCCGAAGAAGATATCCGCTCGTTGCTGACCGAAATCGCCGACGACGATCGCACGGCCCTGCTGGAGGATCTCGACGAGGAATCGCGCGAGCGGTATTTGCGGCTGTTGTCGGAAGAGCAGCGGCATCTGGCCGAACTGCTGTTGAATTATCCGGAGGACAGCGTCGGTCGGCTGATGACGCCCCACTTCGTGGCGGTGCGAACGCACTGGACAGTTCAGCACGTGCTGGACCACATCCGCCAGCATGGCCACGACAGCGAGACGCTGAACGTCGTCTACATCGTCGACAGCGAGAACCGTCTGATCGACGACCTGCGAATTCGCCAGATCCTGCTGGCCAAACCGTCGGCTCGCATCGCCGATCTGCTCGATTACACCTTTGTCGCCCTGCGAGCCACCGACCCTCAGCGAACTGCGGTCGAGATGTGCGGCGAGTACGACCGGACGGCACTCCCGGTGGTCGACGAGAATGGAAAACTGCTGGGCGTTGTCACGATCGACGACGTGCTGGACGTCGCGGAGGAAGCAGCCACCTCAGACATCCAGAAATTGGGCGGTGTGGAAGCACTCGACGAACCCTACGTCACCACGCCGGTGCTGACGATGATCCGCAAACGGGCCACATGGCTGGTCGTGCTGTTCGTCGGCGAAATGTTCACCGCCACTGCTATGGGCTTCTTCGAGCATCAGATCGCCAAGGCGGTGGTGCTGGCCCTGTTTGTCCCGCTGATCATCTCCAGCGGTGGCAATTCGGGATCTCAAGCAGCGACGTTGCTGGTCCGAGCGTTAGGCGTGGGCGAGGTCCGATTGCGTGACTGGTGGACCGTCTTCCTGCGGGAACTGGCCTCCGGCCTGGCGCTGGGGCTGATCCTGGGTGCGATCGGTTTTCTGCGTGTGGCACTCTGGTCCCAGTTCTCCGACATTTACGGTCCCCACTGGGCCCTGATCGGGCTGACCGTCGGACTCTCACTCGTCGGCATTGTTCTTTGGGGGACCATTGCCGGAGCCATGCTCCCGTTTGTCCTGAAACGACTCGGACTCGACCCGGCCACCTCCTCCGCGCCGCTCGTCGCCACGCTGGTCGACGTCACCGGCTTGACGCTTTACTTCACCATCGCCATGTCGGTACTGAGCGGCACGCTGCTGTAAATGTATCGCAGACGTGCCGCCTTAGGGTTGTGCGGGTGTGTCGGCTGTGCCTTTCGCAATCAGTTAACGGTGACCCACTACCGCTGATCGTCCAGTAGCTCACCTCAAAAGAAAGACACAGACGGCGAGGAGCACCACGGAGGCCAAGAGGAGTATGAGGGCAAGAACACATAGAGGCAGGCGGGACGCCCGCACCACAATCGGACGGCAGGCGGGACGCCCGCACCACAATCGGACGGCAGGCGGGACGCCCGCACCACAATCGGATGGCAGGCGGGACGCCCGCACCACAATAGGATGGCAGGCGGGACGCCCGCACCACAATAGGATGGCAGGCGGGACGCCCGCACCACAATAGGATGGCAGGCGGACGACGTCACCACTTGGCGCTGAATCACGGCTGACAGAAGCACGAGGACGTAAGCTGCACATCAGCGTCGCGCCAAGCGGCTTCGAATTGAGCCCGGATGCCCGCCGCCTCGTCCTTTTTGCCTTGGAGCTCGAGGCTTCGCGCCAGCCCGAAGAGCGACCAGCCGTTGAGTGGCAGCTTGGCCAGATCGGCTCGATAGACGGTCTCGGCCTCCTCTGGCCGGCCGGCTTGCAGCAGTGTAGCTCCCAGGGCATGTCGCACCGGATGGATCCAGTCCGGAGGCTCCGAATAGCGCAGCTGATCCTCCAGTTCAACCGCTCGTCGCAAGGCTGCTAACCCTTGGTCTACTTCGCCTCGACGATAGAGAATCTCGCCCTTCATCAGATCTTCGGCGACCGCCAGCAGATCGTGAGCCTTGTTGTTGCCGAAGATCCAGTCGGGCGGAACCTGTTCTCGCGCTGCTTCAAATCGCTTCAGCTCGGCTTGAGCCTTCTCGACGTCCTTCAGCGCGGCATGGGCGATGCCGCGCGCGTAGTGCCGCATCGCTCGGGCCAGCGGCAGATACTCGGGCGGCTCCGGAGCGTCGAGTATTTCCTGCCACTTCCCAAAGCGGACCAGGACCTCCAGCGGCATAGCGGTGAAGCCGTCGGCAAGGGGAGCGTTCTCGCGGATCCACTCGGATGGCATATCGCCAATCATCGCCTGGATCGCGTCGATCGCTCCGCGGCTCTGCCCCATCATCATCAGCGAGTAGGCCAACATGTGGTGGTTATGCGCCATGTAGACGCGGTAGAACTGAGGCGACGGGGCGTGCCGAGCATACTCGTCGTCGGCCTCGATCGCTCGTCGATTCGCTGCCGCTGACTCCGACCAGCGACCACGACGCACGTCGATGTGGGACGGCATGTGGACCATGTGCCCTAAGCCCGGTTGCAGCAATCGCAAACGATCCGCTTCGTCGTCGGCCCGTTCCGGTTGTCGCGAGGCCTCCACGGCATGAATGTAGAGATGTAGCCCCAAAGGATGCTGCGGGGCCGTTGCGAGGACCTGCTCCAGAGTCGCCACGACGAAGTCCGTCCCCGGCTGAGGGTCGCCGGCCGCAGTCCACAGATCCCAGGGTCTCAGGTCCATCCACGCCTCAGCGGTCAACGCACCGACATCGGCGTCGCGGGGAAATTTCTCCCAAACTTCACGCATCGCTTGAGCGTAGGCTTCGTCGAGTGGTCGGCGATCGTCAACCTCGGCGGGTGAATACCGCACCTTGAGGGCTCCGATCAACGCTCGTTCCACCTCCGTGGCTCCTGCCGTCAGCCGATCAGCCTCCTGCCAGGCCTCCCACGCTCGGCGGGCTCGGTCGGGCGGCACTACCGTGTTGTTGACGTGCGGCCCGTTCGCCAGGGCAATGCCCCACCACGCCATCGCACATCGCGGATCGAGCTTCACCCCTTGCTCAAAAGCACGGATCGCCTCGTCGTGGTTGAATGCGTAGAGAAATTTCAGGCCTTGGTCAAAATATGCCTGAGCGTCCGGGGATGAAGTCGTGATGCGACGCCCGAACTCGCCCAGCCCGTCGAATCGATGCACGGCGGCATCCGCCCGCACCGGCTCATCGGCCTTCGTCCAACCTGCACAACACGCCAGCCCTATCGTGCCCACGACAGCCGCTAATCTTGAGGTCCGCATTGCTGTTCCTCCGGTGACCAGGGTTCCGCCACAAGCGTTTCACAGTTCAGCGAACGCGTCGATCTTAACGAATCAGTTCATGGTTCGCCTGCGGATACCCGCCAGAACTCTCAACGGGCCAGCACCCGACCGGGCGGCTCGGGTACAGCTTGGCTCGTTTGGCGGCCTTATCGCGTCTCCTTGGTAAACAATTCCCTGGCGTCCTCCGCGTTCAGCGCCCGCCCCAGGACCGAAACTTCGTCGAGCGTAACGCTACCCATTCCCCCGCCCGGCCCAAAGTCCAGTCCGAGGCGATTGCTGATACGAGCTCGGTGGGCCAGCTTTCCGGTGCCAGCCAGTTCGCCGTCCAGGTACAGCTGCTGGCCTCCCGGCCCCACGGTGGTGACGACGTGGTGCCAATTTCCATCGGCAACCATTGTCTTCGATTGGATCGGCTCATCTTCTTGCAAGTGAAACAACAGGATGCCGTTCTCCACAGCCACCCGATGATCACTCCAGCGGTTGTTGTAACTGCTGTACCTTTTGGCCTCGCACAACCGCAGATCGGCGGTCGTTTTGAACCAGAAGGCGACTGAATAGTCGGTAGCGGGAAGTCTTAATTCTTCATCAATGGGAAAGAGCGCTGGAGCAAACTCCCCCTTCGCGTTCAGTTCGATACCGTTGCCCAGCTTCCCCAGCACACGCTTCGCATCGCCGGTCAGTCGCCCGAACACGTCACCACCTTGAGAGCTCCAAAACAGCGGGTCCGAGCCCTCCTCATCGAAGTCGAAGTGGGCGATCAACGCCGGCCGTTTCGGTACGACGATCTCCACGTCCGTCTCGCCGCTGCTGGACTTGGGGTACAGAGACTCAGGCAGAACGGCGCGGCGATCCAAGCCTGGGGTGTCATGGCTGAGCGCCACCGCCGCCTCTCCTTTCTTGAAGCCGCATTCCAATCGCACGTCCAACCTTTGTCCAGCGGTTAGCCGAACGCGGACCGTGTTCGTTTCTTCCTTCGACTCGATCAGGAGTTTGCCGTTGAGCCAGAGTTTGGTGTACGTCGGTCGGCCCCGGTCCCGCCAGGGGAAGTTGCCCCGGACCTCGAACCGTACGTCTTCGTTCGTGGTCGCCTCGTAACTCCCACTCCAACGGACACTGAATGTTTCAGCGGTGATTTTCTGGTCGGGGGTCCCCTTGCCCCAGTTGAAATAGACCAGCGGGTCCAGGCGTGTGACTGCGGGTTCGCCAGTACAGTCCGGTGTGTTGAAGTACTCCGCGGTCAGTCCTGTCCCTTCCCGCTGGGCGACTACCTTTGTCGGTTCTTTCAGGACAATCTTGCCCTCTTGCCGGTGCCAGCCATTCCAGCCAGTGATGCGGTAGACCGGACTGCCACCGCCGGAGTTGAGGGCGAAGTACAGCACCGCGCCGGTCTGCGGGTCGGTGTGAAGCCGGCCGCATGGGTACTCATTCGCGTTGAAGGTGCCATAGACTTCCTTGGGGGCGAGGTCGTTCGGTACACGAAGCAATTCATCCACATAGAG
Organism: Pirellulales bacterium; assembly: GCA_046349895.1. Classification (GTDB taxonomy): domain Bacteria; phylum Planctomycetota; class Planctomycetia; order Pirellulales; family Pirellulaceae; genus JAXMBJ01. The sequence continues at coordinate 2,405,263 of JAXMBJ010000006.1, forward strand.
TCCGTCGGAGGTCCACACGGTCGGCCGAGCGGCCTCCTCGTCCGAGGCGTCGCCCCAGATGATGCAATCGTGCGTCAGGCCCACGAGCCCACGAGGCATGGCAGTGGAACCGGTCTCGTGGTCCGCGTCCGGGCTGTGCCTGCCGACACTCCACAGCAGCTGACCGGTCTCGTCCCACTTCAAGAGACGATCGACGGCGGAACACGAGTTGTAGTACCATACTCCGTGGGTCTCTACCCCTTCGTTGGGGTTCTTCGCACTTTCAGCGAAGCAGCCGTACGTTCCGCCCATCGAATCGCGGCGGAAATCGAAGGGGTGATACGAGCCGCCAGCTTCGTTGACCGAGGACAACCGGGCTGATGCCGTTTCGTCATAGACAGGAGTGCCACCCGGGGTGACTCGCACCACGTCATATCGTTGGCCTGGATGGTAGCTGGTGGGGTTGGGGGTGGTGTAAAGCGAGAGGGTTTCGGGGTCGACCCACCCGCCGAGCCGGTGGCCTTTGAGCCACGCCACCTCGTCGTCGGTCGCCTTGCCGTCGTCGTTCAGATCTGTCCAAAGGTATGCTTTCTTGTCCCGCTCGCCGCTACAAACGCATGGCCGGATGGTCTTCGCCTCAGGGTCGTAGACAACCAGCCGCAACCCGACCGGCTCGAGGGGACTCCCCTGAATGTAAATCCGCCCCATCTTCTCGAAGACCAGGGGGACGGTCGGCACGCCGGCGTACGAATTGGCCGTGAAGACGTCCTGATATATTTCGGCTACCCGCCATGACTTGGTGGCGTAATCCACCTCCCACCGCACGAGGCCTGGTTTCGGAGCATTGGCCAGTGTCCACACGAACCGAGGGTTAGCCGGCTCGGGACAGGCGATGATGCCGTAATGCTGCGCTCCGTACCATTCGCGAGCGAGTTTGCCGGCAACGTCGAACCGGGCGGTCCGCCGTGGTGGAGTGTGATTCCCCTCGGTGACGACGAACCCGCCCGCGTGGTCCGCCTCCACGTCGGTGATGCCTCGGAAGTCAGTCTCCACGTACTCGCCGTCGCCCCTGCCGGCGGGCTTCCCGTAAGCGATCACCAAATTGCCCGCCGAGTCGAACCGCTTGACCTGATGGTGCGGTTGAGCGTCCTTGAACTTCAAGCTGTTCTCAGCGACGAGGATTTCACCAGAGTTCGGGTCGATCGAGAGCCGCCACGGGCTCCGGAGCTTGTCGGCAGTGACTACCGTTCGTGACTCCTTTTTCTCCCAAGAGTAGGCCACCACCGCTCCGTTGTCGATGGCGAAAACGGTTCCGTCGTTACCGCACGCGATACCGGCCAGGTTGGTGAATCCCTGAGCAGTGTCCACCAGACTGCCGTCCTTAGCCGAATACCAACTCACTGCCTTGTGTTGCGGGTAAGCTGCGACGATCAGGTCGTTTCGAGAATCGGCCGCAATGTCGTGAGGACATTCCGCTGCTCGCAACTTTCGCTTCTCTTCGTCGCTCGACGTCTCTGGGGCCTCGAAACCTTGCCAGCCAAGGTTCCACGGCTTCGGAGCGTAATTGCCGCCGGTGAAGAGATTCCCACTCTTCGTATCGTAACCGTACAGGTCCCCATTGGGCATCAACTCGAACAGTCGATCCTTGAGCAGAGCGAGGGCCACTGTTGGCTGGGCCCAGGGATCAGCCGACCAGCGATCGTTGACCCAAAGATGTCGCCCGTCGAGGTCCGTCTTGGCCCCCCAATGACCTCCCTCATTGGTCGCGCCAAGTCGGTAGAGCCCCGTGGCGTCGATCGCAGCTCCTACCGGGGCTTCGTGATTGCCCGTGGCCCGCTCCCAGGCCGGGCTGACGTTCTGGCCGATCTGCATGAGAAACTCGGCGCGAAGCCCGTCAGTAGCCACGAGTTTCCAGGTGTACTCACCGGCTGGCAGCGGGCGACCGTAACGGTCGAGGCCATCCCAGGCAACGGAATGCTTCCCGGCAGCGTGTGGCCGGCCGGTCTCAAGCGTGCGGACCATGCGCCCGTCGGAGGAATACACCGCGAGCGATACCCTTTCCGCCCTGGGCACTTCGTATCGGATAAGTAAGCCGTTTTGGAACTTGTTCCCGTCAGGCTTTCCCGTTGCCGAGCCGACCGCCAGCAAGCAAGGGGCCGATACCAGCACGGCACCGATGAATCCTCGTATCGCCAAGAAGTTGCCGGTCATCCTAATGCTCCGACCTTCACGTCACGACCGTTATGAAGTATCACCCGCACCGCCTTACGAACCCGACCCTCATGATCCTGCCCCATGATCCTGCGAAGCCGCACTGTCGTCGGCACCACTGTAAGGTACGCGGAGGTACACGGGGTTCGCCAGACCCCCTTACAGCAGTAGGAATACCAACCACAAACGAGCATGGAAACATGCGAAGCCGGTAGGTACACTGCAGCCCAGACAGGAAATACCAGTGTACCATCATGACCGTTCGCCTCGCTCTTATGGGACCTGCTTGGCCGAAATCAAGAGCACAGAACACCAGTTGAATCTCTTCTCGCGGGCATCAGCAACCCGACAATCGATCTGGGAAGCTGACTCGAAAGCTGGACGTAACGAATGCATCCAAACAATTCGCTCAGAGGTCGCGACGCGCGCCGCAGAGCATGGCAACGGTGAATCGTGAATTCACCATGAATGCGGAGCGCGCTATTGTAAGACGAATCAGATTTGATCAACATAGCCTTGCTCCATTAGTACTGCTAGTACTGCCGGGAGAATGCAGGGACCGCGAGTTCGCTTAACTGGAATCCCATTAACATCGGAACCCTAAGATCCAAATGTCGAATGCCGTAACCCATTTTGAAATCTACGCTGAGCAGCCGGCGACGCTGGCAGACTTTTATCGCGGGTTGTTTGGTTGGAGCATTGAGCAGTTACCTGGCATCGCCTACTGGCAGATACAAACCGGCGCGGGCCCCGGGGAAGGGATCGGCGGGGGGCTGACGTACCGCGTACTGCCCGGCCTGCGGAGTTGGGTCCATTACGTCCACGTCGCGTCGCTGGATGATACTGTCGCCGAGGTGTTGCGACTCGGCGGGAGCGTCCTACGCTCGAAGGCGGCCGTGGCGCGGACCGCGTGGTATGCGGTCGTGGCCGACCCTGAGGGGAACGTTTTCGCAGTATGGCAGCCTGACCCGACGGCCATGCCGCTGCCTGAACCGGACTGAATAAGGCCATTTGACGGCCGCCGCGTTGTCGCGAATCAACGGCCGGACGATTCTTAACCACTACTTCTTTTACAAGGACGCACCATGTACTACACGGACAACTCGATCCTGCCAGAGAACATGGAGCCGCTGATCATCACGGCGGCACCGTACGGTCCGGCGTGGCTGCCGGGCGACGCTTCGGATATTGCCGTCACATGGGATGAGCAGGTGAAAGCGGCGGTGGACTGCTATAAGGCCGGCGCCACCATGCTGCACTTCCACGTGCGCAACCCGGTGACCGGCATGGGGTCCACGAATTTCGACGAGTACAACTACCTGCTCAAGCGAGTGAAGGATGCCGTGCCGGAGATGATCATCCAGGTCGGCGGGTCGATCTCGTTCGCGCCGCACACCGCCGATGCAAAGGCGAAGTGGCTCGACTACGACACCCGTCACATGCTGACCGAGCTGGATCCGAAACCGGAGTTCGTAACGGTCACCACCGGCACCACGCTGTGGGACATCGCGTCGATGTTCAGCGCCGAGGACATCAAGGGGACGCACATGGACGACCCCAAGGTGCTGGAGGCCTGGTCCGGCATGGTGGTGGACTCAACCCCCGCGTTCTACGTCGAGCATTTGAAGCGGCTTCGCAAGAACGGCATTCTACCGTACTTCGTCCCGGCTCACGTTCACCAGTGGGAAATCGTCGAGCGGTTGATCCGCGCGGGAGTCTTCATGGGGCCGCTGAACATGGCCCTGTGCGCTTACGGCGGCGGCACGCTCGGCCGGAACCCGTTCGACTTGATGCACTTCCTGCAGCGCGTCCCGCAGGGGTCGGTCAACACGTTCTGGTCCAGTATGCGCGGGCTCTTCTCTCTCTCCGCAATGGCCGTCGTGCTCGGCCAGCACGTGCGCGTGGGTAACGAGGACAACCTCTGGGGACCGGACCGTAAGCGGGCGACGTCGGTCGAGCAGATCGAGATGATCGTGCGCCTCTGCAAGGCGTTCGGCCGCAAGGTGGCGACCGCCGAGGAGGCGCGGAAGATCTGCAAGGTCGGCACGTGGTACAATAGCGTCGAAGAGACGCTGCAGAATAACGGCATGCCGCCAAACCCCACCGAGTTCAACCCCGGCTTCCTCACCTGGCCGACGGACGGGAAGATCAAACCGGCGGTCATCGGCGGCGATTCGCACCCGATTGCCGCGTGCCTGAATGCGCCGGCGCCGGTTCGCGAGGCGCAGGCCAAATTGATGGCCGCGAAAAAGTGACTGGCCCGTTGAGTGAACCGGCCCCACGGCGCCTTGAGAGCAAGAACGCTCGGCGACACTTGGCCGTGGGGCAGAGCTCAGGCGAGGAGCGCGCACTATTGAACGTGGCAGAGCAGGGAGTTTGGGACCGCTTGATGGCGGAGATGAAGACGATGCTCTTCGTCTTCGCGTACCTGGCGGCGCTGCTCGGGGCCGTCACGTTATACCGCCGACTGGTCCTTGAGACCTACCAGATCCAGTACCTGCACTATGGTTACAACTTCGTCGAAGCCTTCGTGCTGGCCAAGGTCATCGTCCTCGGCGGCGTTTTCGGCTTGGGGGAGCGATTCCGCGACCGGCCGCTGATCGTCCCCACCGTTTACAAGACGATCTGCTTCAGCTTGCTGATACTGGGGTTCTCGGTCATGGAGCACATCCTCCTTGGCTGGGCGCACGGAAAGACCACCCGAGCGTCCTGGGATACCATGCTCGACCAGGGCGTGTGGGAGATCCTGGCCCGGACGCTGGTCATTCTGATGGGGTTACTACCCATGTTCGCGGTCTGGGAGACCGGACGGTTACTGGGGAAAGATCGTCTATATTCGCTGTTCTTCCGGGAGGCGCGGGCGCAGCGGTCGTCACCCGAGACCAGTAAGCAGGAGTGATCGGCATGCCCAACCACCAGTTCGGGGAGACAATCGGCCCTTGGGACGAGCAGGCACTCGAGGTGTTACGGGGGTGGGACAAGGCTTGGGCAGACCAGTGTCTCGCCATGTCCGCGAACCCGTGGACCAGTGGCATCCTGCCGCTCAAGACCGTTGAGCTGGTGGCGCTGGCATGGTGCGCCGCATGCACGAACCTCAATGCTGAGGGAACCCGCCGCCATATCCGCGGAGCGTTGGATGCCGGCGCCACCCGTGATGAAGTGCTGATGGTTCTCAAGATGGCGTCACTGTTGTCGATTCACACATGCAGCGTCGCTGCTCCCATCCTTCTCGACGAGGCGAAAGCTGCCGGTATTCAGCCCACGCACAAAGAGGTCGGCCAGACCCCGATGTGCGACAAGATGAAAGCGGCGGAACAGTGGAACGACGCCTGGGATCCGTTCTTCGAACTTGACCCAGTGTGGACAGAAGCGTTCATTGCGGCCGGCGCGCCAGTCTACATCGGCGACACTCTTCCGCCCAAGTTGGCTGAACTTCTGAGCATTGCCTTTGACGCGTCGATCACCCACATGTATGCACCGGGCATTCGCCGGCACATCAAGGCAGCCCTGAATCACGGGGCTACCATGGAGGAGATCATGGAAGTGCTCAAGATTTGCGTCGCCGAGGGCATCCAGGCATGCGATCTTGCGATTCCGATTCTGATTGAGGAACTCGGCGGTGAAAACTCCCGCGCTCTCTTGCGCCCTCAGCGTTAAAAAAATCTGAACAAGAAGCTCGCGTGGGGCCGAGGCTCTAGCTCACCCAGACCGGGGCTCCTCCGTTGTGGTGCGGGCGTCTCGCCTGCCTCCTCCGTTGTGGTGCGGGCGTCTCGCCTGCCTCCTCCGTTGTGGTGCGGGCGTCTCGCCTGCCTCCTCCGTTGTGGTGCGGGCGTCTCGCCTGCCTCCTCCGTTGTGGTGCGGGCGTCTCGCCTGCCTCCTCCGTTGTGGTGCGGGCGTCTCGCCTGCCTCCTCCGTTGTGGTGCGGGCGTCTCGCCTGCCTCCGCGCCCTCAGCGTCAAAAAAATCTGAACAAGAAACTCGCGTGGGGCCGAGGCTCTAGCTCACCCAGACCGGGGCTCCGGCCAGACAAGCTGGCCGGCGGCCGGAGCAACTGTGCGGTGGCGAGTCGGTTGCTCACCCAGACCGGGGCTCCGGCCAGACAAGCTGGCCGGCGGCCGGAGCAACTGTGCGGTGGCGAGTCGGTTGCTCACTCAGACCGGGGCTCTGGCTAGGCGAGCTGGCCGGCGGCCGGAGCGGCAGCGCAAAGCAGAATTGACCGGTCAGTGATGGAATTATTACCGGTCAGGAGCGGAGGGCACGGGATTCGAACCCGCAACCCCACAAGGGGGCACTTCATTTCCAGTGAAGCCGCTAACCATTCGCTTACCCTCCAGAATGGGTTATCCCGAGCGGACGGGGAAGGGCAACCCAAGCTGGTAACGTTCTTACCAAAATGGCGGGGCCAGGGAAAGTGATCCTGGCGGGCATTTTCGCGGCCGACCGGAGGCGATATCATGCCGATCTGGGAATTCTGTCCAGCGGGAGCTGAGCCATCCCTTCCGGGTCGTGCCGAAGGGTTGTCGACTGGCCGGACTGTTCGGCTGAACGGATCGCGGCGATCGCGAGGCGGCGCGGCAGCTCGCTGGATCTTCCAAGTCCCACCGCTGCTGACGGGCTGTTCGATGGCCCGGGTCCCCCATCGACCCGGTTCGATTGCCTCCCCGAATCGGCCATACTGTTTGTACTCAAAGTGAACCTTGAGTGGAATTTGCACACGTCACAACTGACGCGGAACTGGCCGATATCTGCCGGCGGATGCTGACCGCGCGCCAGATCGGATTCGACACGGAATTCGTCTCGGAAGACTGCTACCGCCCCGACCTGTGCCTGATTCAGCTGAACATTGACGGCTACCTGGCCATCGTCGACCCGAAGGCAGTCACCGAACTCCGCCCTTTCTGGGAAGCGCTCGCCACCGGTTCTCATGAGACCATCGTGCATGCCGGTCGCGAAGAGTTCCGGTTCTGCTGGGCTGAGTTGGGTCACAGCCCGCAGCGCTGGGTCGACGTGCAGCTGGCAGCCGGCTTGGTTGGCCTTGAGTACCCGGCCGCCTACCACAAGCTGATCGGCAAGCTGCTGGGGGTGAACCTCGCCAAGGGAGAAACTCGCACCGATTGGCGGCGGCGACCGCTGTCATCCCATCAGCTTGAATACGCCCTGCAGGACGTCGTCCACCTGATCGAGCTCCGCGATCGACTGGTCGATCAACTCACCCGGCTCCAGCGTCTGAGCTGGCTGGACGACGAGAACTCGCGTTGGCAGGAAGCGATTATCGCCAGTGAGCAGGAAGAGCGATGGCGGCGGGTGTCGGGTATCACCGCCGTCCCGGCCCGGTCGCTGGTCGTCCTCCGCGAACTCTGGCGCTGGCGCGAAGAATGTGCTCGCCAGCAGAATCGACCGCCCAAGTGGGTCCTGCGCGATGATCTCCTGGTCGAACTGGCTCGCCGCGGTTCGGCAGAAATCAGCCGCATCCTCGCTGTGCGCGGCATGGAACGACGAGGGCAGAAGAATCGGACCGAGGAGATCGCGGACGTAATCCGCAACGCCAAGAAGTTACCGGCTGAGCGTTGGCCCGCTCCGCGCCGCACCGAACTTCCTCAGCAAATCCAGGCACTCGCCCAGTTCCTCAATACCGCGCTGGCCAGCATCTGCCGGCGACAGAATTTGGCGCCGAGCCTGGTGGGGACAGTGCAGGATATCCGCGACCTGATCACCCACCACTTGCGGCTTGATGAACCCGACGATCCGCTCCCCGTTCTCGCTCAAGGCTGGCGAGCCGAAGTGATCGGACACACCGTCGAACGGCTCCTCGCCGGACAGCTCGCCCTGCGCATCGTCGACCCGCTCTCCGAACAGCCCATCGTGCTCGACCCCGTCGAAGGGTTCGAATAAGGGGTCGCCTGCCTCCTCCGTTGTGGTGCGGGCGTCTCGCCTGCCTCCTCCGTTGTGGTGCGGGCGTCTCGCCTGCCTCCTCCATTGTGGTGCGGGCGTCTCGCCTGCCTCCTCCGTTGTGGTGCGGGCGTCTCGCCTGCCTCCTCCGTTGTGGTGCGGGCGTCTCGCCTGCCTCCGCGCCCTCAGTTTTTCTTCGGCGGCCTCTAGCTCACTCAGACCGGGGCTCCGGCCAGGCGAGCTGGCCGGCGGCCGGAGCAACTTGGCAGGGGTGAGTCGGTTGCTCACCCAGACCGGGGCTCCGGCCAGACGAGCTGGCCGGCGGCCGGAGCGATCAGTAACTATCGCTGAAGACTAGCGGCGGAGTTCGGCACCTGAGCGGTGAGCGTCGGGTGAAGGAGTGGCAGCGGGAGTCTTCGCCGGGTCCGCTTCGCGCCGGGCCGTGCGAATCGACTCATCGTTGCCGTAGAACCGCGTCCATTCTTCCTGAGCGAGCCGGGTTTCCGGAGCGGGGCATTCCAGTTCAGCGCGGAAGACATGGTTCCCCGTCTTGCTGGCCACCGCCGTCACTCGGATCACCATTTCCTGGCCCGGAGCGATCCGGGGGATCTGTTCCAGAACGACTTGTCCTTCTCCCACGGTCCCACGCCATCCGCTGATCGACACCGGCTCAATCCCTTCCGAGAAGTAGCCGACGACGGCGACATTCTCAGCCGCCTTGGTACCGCGGTTCACGACGTGGATTTCGTAATCGGTGTTCGTTCCCACCGGGACTGCTCCTTGAGGATCGTTCACCGTCAGCTTCAGATCAGCCAAGGCTTCCACCTCGGTTACCATCGTCTCCAGATCACTCAGATCGCCGCTGGCTGCCGTCCGGACATCGAATCGGTTATCACCCGACGAAGTCAGTCGGCAGGTGAACTCCAGATCGCGAACCGTACCTGGCCGCAGCGTTCCCAGCGGCCAAGTAACCTGCCGCGATTCGGCTCGGTAATTGCCACCCTCAGTAGCGGCCACGAACTGAGCACCGGCGGGCAGCGTCACCACCGTCGACACTTCCGAGGCACCCGCATCGCCGTCGTTGGCCACGCGAACCTTGTAAGTCGCTTCGGAACCAGCAAACTTCTGTTTGGGCCCTTCCACGGTGACATCGAGGTGAGCACGGCGGACGAGCACATCCTGAGTGGCTTCGGCCTGCAGACCGCCGGCGGCTTCGACCGAAGCTCGCACCTGCAGTCGTCCCGCCTGACGAGCGGTCAGTTCGATGTCAATCGACTTCCGTTCGCCCGCCTTGATCACACCCAGCTCTCGCTGACCCGGCGGCTGTTCGCCGGCTTCCAGCGGCATCAGTTTCAACATCACGTTCTCGGTGTCACCCGTTCCCGGATTCGACACCAGCAGCGTGTAGACCTTGGTCTCGCCGTACAAGACATCGGCCGGCCCGACCACGGTAATCTCCAGCTTCGGCTCCTGCACGTTGATCCGCGTCAGAGCACTGGCCGGAGTGAACGTCCAATTGACACCCAGATCGAACGGGCGACTACTGCGGGGGATGATCTGCATGGTGAGCTGTTCCTGCGAACGGCCACCCAGATGACGGATCGACCACCGGACAATCGAGTTCCCCTGATCATCGGGCTCCACCACCGCTGAACCGTTTCCACCCTGAGCCTGTTGGATTTCAGCCCAGCTGGGGACGGCGACTTTGACTTCGACATTCTCGGCCTCGGCCGCACTGGCGTTTTGCAGCATCACGCGATACTCGGCCGCTCGGCCAACCACCACCGTGCGGGGCCCCAAGGTCCGAACCGACAACACCGGACTTTCGTTGCTCAGCAATTCGCTTTCGTCCGAATCCGAAGTCACCTGAGCGGTCGGGGCATCGACGGCCACCGGACCAACCGCAGGCTGTTCGCTGGGCGAGGGATTCACGGCAGCATTGCCCGCCTCACTCCCGGGTTCCACGTCGCGGAACGAAGGATCGACGGGCCGAGTCTGCCAGTCGCTAGGAGACGGATCATTGCTCGGCGCACCAGCACCGGGTGCCGCCGCCGGAGTACCGGTCGCCGAGGGTGCATCGACCACCGGAGCCGGAAATGGATTCTGTTCGGGAGTCACGGGAGTGGCCGCATCGGTCGCAGGAGGAGCCGAGACCGCCGACGGGGCCGGTTCCGTGGCGACGCTGGTCGCCCCAGCCTCGCCACTCGCCCTCTGCTGCGGTTCGTCCGGAGCCAACGTCCACACTTGCCGTTCGGCAACCTTCGCCGGTTCGCCGGTCGACGGGCTGGTGGCCACGTCTGCTGCACCGGTGGTAGGAGGCGTGGTCGGAGCTGCGGTCGCTGCTGCCGTCGGCGGGGCAGGGGGGGCCGGCAACGGTTCCTGGCCAGCCACAGCTGGAGCGCCCGGAGTGGCTGCAGCGGTCGCCTGTGCGGTGGCGGACTGTGCGGAGGCGGCCGGCGCGGTGGCAGCCGGTGGGTTGGCTGTCGCACTGCCGCGACGACTCGACGTACGACGCGATGACTTGTTGGTGGTCGATTCCGACACGGTTGCCGTGCGAGCTCGTTGCAGCCGATCGGCGGCTCCTGGAGCACCCTGAGTGGACCCGCCCAGCTTGCCGGCCGAATCAAAGTGGCCAGTCAACTGAGCCCCACCGTTCGGCACAACGCCATTCGGAGCACCACCGGCTTGAGCACCGCCCGCTTGGACTGCAGGAGCCAGTGCCGTGCCACGCGCGTCCTGAACAGGAGCCGCTGGCTGAGTGGCGTAAGCTGGGTATCCCGGCGGAGTGGCCTGTTGGCTCGGTACCAGGCGGCTGGGGAGATTATTCCAACCGCGTGATCCGTCGAGTGCTCGCGGCCTGCCACCAGCTGGTGCTTGAGCCAAAGCGGCGGTTGAATGCAAGCAAACCCAAGCGCCTGCCAGCAACACGAGTGATTTCAGTTGGCTTCCCATGGTCGATCCCGAGTGTGAACGAGGAATGTCACGACTTCGGCTTGGGTATCGACCAACTTCAGTCTGCCGGTTGAATAAAACAGGCAAAATTTTCCGATTATTCCGGCCGGCAGACTCGACAGCACCTGATTGCACCCGATAGCAGACAGCAAATGTCACCGACCGGGAGCTCTGGGAATCTAAGGCAAGCTGCCGAGGCTCATCAGAAACTCGCTCATCTCGCCAGCTGCATGCATGTCACCTTGCTGGCGCGCGGACTCGATGCCGTTGCGCAGGTAGGTCCGAGCGTCGTCGATCTGCTGTCGAGCGGCCAGTTGCTGAGCTGCCATGAAGAACGCTGGCACGTAGGGAGGCTCATCGCGGGTCAGACCGTCGAGGAACTCCAGGGCCCGCTGGTGGTCTCCTTCCTTAGCCAATTCCAGGCCGAGGCTATAGCGCAGGAACTTGTCGTGAGGTTCTTCGGCCAGCATGGCCTCCAGTTTCGCTCGGCGTGACATCAGGACCTCATTTCATGCTGTCGGATTGCATGCTGTCAGGAATTGCGAACGGCCGTACGGAAGGTCAGGGCATGACGGGACGCTAGGGCGGCCGTGCGAGCCTCGTCGGCCGATTCGGCGAGCACGGTCAGATGGCCCATCTTGCGCCCGGCGAGGGCCGTTCGCTTGCCATATAGATGCAGATGCCCCTGAGGCGGCAGCGCCGCATCCCAGGCCAGCGGCCCGGTCAGCCACAGATCGCCCAGCAGATTGACCATGGCAGCTGGCGACAATTGCCGAGTTGACCCGAGCGGCAAGCCGCACACAGTCCGTACCTGCTGTTCAAACTGGCTGACGACGTGAGCCTCGATCGTCAGGTGTCCCGAATTGTGAGGCCGCGGTGCGATTTCGTTGATCAGCACATCATCGTCGCGAGTGAGAAAGAACTCCACGCAGAACAGTCCGACCACATCCAGCTGTTCGGCAATCGCTCGTACCATCGCTCGGCTGTCCACCGCCGCTCGCTCGGGAATCCCCGCCGGACAGACCGACAGATCGAGAATATGGTTCTGATGGACGTTCAGCATCGGGCCGTACGTGGCAAACTCACCGGCGGCCGAACGGGCACCGATCACGGAAAACTCGAGCTGGTAATCAACGAGCCGTTCGAGGATGAACGGGGCATCCAGTGGGGGCGGAACAACCGGAGGAGTGCCGGCTGCTTGCGCGTGCGAATGGGAAAGTGATCGGTGCCGATCGGGATGAGGATGTTCGTCGATCAGCTGGGGACCGACATCGTTCCAGGCAGCCACGACGTCGGCGGGTTGCCGCATCAGCCATTGCCCCTTGCCGTCGTAACCGCCCGCGGTCGTCTTCAACACGCCGTGCTGAGCAAACTCGTCGAGCGCGTGCTGGAACTGCTGGCGGGTCGCCACCGGAAAAAACTCAGGGACGGGGAGCCCGTGGTCGCGCAGCCACGATTTTTCTCGCATCCGATGCTGGCTGAGCCGTAACAGTTCCATACCTGGCCGAACCGGGACGATCTCGGCCACGGCCAGCATCCCGTCGAGGGGCAGGCTTTCCGTTTCGTAGGTGACGACGTCGACCTGTCGAGCAAACTCGCGCCACAGGTCGAGGTCGGAGAAGTGTCCGCAAGTCACGTGGTCGGCTACCTGTTCGGCAGGCGCGTCATCGGTATTGGTCAACACGTGGACCACATAGCCCATCTGGCGGGCAGCGATGGCCATCATCCGTCCGAGTTGTCCGGCTCCAGCCACACCGATCCGGCTGCCGGGAAGAAGAGGCGAGTTCATTGCGGTGCTTCTCCGAGCACGGCATCGGCCAGAACTCGATCACGCTGCTGCGCCATGAATTGCTCGAGCTGTCGTTTGAGCGCCGGGTCTGTGGTGGCGAGGATGCGTACGGCCAGCAGTCCGGCGTTACGGGCTCCGGCCTCGCCGATGGCCAGCGTTCCGACCGGAATGCCGCCGGGCATCTGGACGATAGAGAGGAGTGAATCGAGCCCGGACAACGCGCGGCTTTGCACGGGAACTCCGAGGACGGGGAGCGAGGTGAGTGACGCGACCATGCCGGGGAGATGCGCGGCGCCGCCGGCCCCGGCGATGATCAGCTTCAGCCCCCGCTGATCGGCTGTCCGAGCGTACTCGAACATCGCTTCGGGAGTTCGATGCGCTGACACCACTCGCGACTCGTGCGTCACCCCGAAGCTCTGCAGAACCTCGGCCGCATGCCGCATCGTCTCCCAGTCCGAACGACTCCCCATGATCAGCCCGACACGTGGTTGCGTTTCGACGTTGGTAGTCATGCCGCGTAGTTTACCTTTGAGTGGACTCGGAACGGGCGCTCGAGCGGGGCAAGCCGCAAGCGACGGCGCATCCGGCGCAGTGACTGTCGCAAGAGCCTTCCTGGGTACCGCAGTCGGGCCCGCAGCCAGAAGTGAGGACCTCGCCGAATCGCCCCAGCTGAGCGACGGCGTCGTAGGCCTCAGCCAATTCGGCGGTCACCTGGTTGACCTCGGGCGAAACATCACCGAGGAAATAAAAGTAGAGCGACTTGCCGTCGAAGGTCGGTTCGACGTCCAGCAGCACGGCAGCCAGGCCGCGCTGATCGAGCATTCGCTGGCAGGCGTCGAGCGCCTCGCGCTGGTGTCGCAGCAACCGCTGCCAGAGGAGCTGATCCTCGGGAGTTGTCTGCCGAATCAAGTCGCCGTCCCAAGCGGCCGCTGTCTGTTCGGCAACCGACAGCAGCTCACCCATCTCCAGCCCGCGGGGAGTTCGACAAATGACCTGAGCGCCGCGCGGAACGGAACCGGCTTCGAGCGACCGGAACCGCCCGACGTTCCCCACCAGTCCGACTCGTACCCAGTACTGCTGCACGATGCACCCTCCCTCGACGGCGGCCGATTCCGCAGAGACCGCCTCTGTAGTCTATCGGGTGGGCCGCACGGCGCCGAAGGGGGATACGTCGATCGGCTCGATCGTGTTAAACTGGGGCCGCCTGTCCGGGCCGCCCCTCCGGCTTGTCAGCTGAGTGTTGGCGGCCGTTTCGGACAGAGTGCACCACTGATGAGTTCGGCTACTGTTCCGGGCCGGGCGCGGCACGTCACCAGGACGACCGTGATTCCCCGCCCTATCGACTTGAGGCTCCCTGGCATGACGACGCTTGGCATGACGACTGCAGCTCCGGACACGCATCGGGCGGCCGCCAGCCGCTGGCACGAACTGGCTCAGCGGATTCTGGACGGCCATCAGCTGACCGACGAAGAAGGGTTGTCAATCCTGCAGTCCGACGACACGGAACTGCTCGATCTGCTGGCTGCCGCCTATCGGCTGCGTCATCGGTACTTCGGCAATACGGTGCAGCTGTATTTCCTGATGAACGCCAAGAGCGGTCTGTGCCCGGAGGACTGCCATTACTGTTCGCAGTCCAAGATCGCCGAATCGGAGATCCCGCGCTACAACCTGCTGAACGAACAGAAGCTGCTGGACGGCGCTCGAGTGGCTGCCGAGAACCAGTCGAAGACGTACTGCATTGTGATTTCAGCTCGAGGGCCAAACGACCGCGAGATGCGGGCGATCACAACGATCGTGCCGAAGATCAAGGAGCAGTACAACCTTAAGATCTGTGCGTGCCTCGGGCTGCTGACTCCCGAGCAGGCAGCCGAGCTGAAGGCATGCGGCGTCGATCGGGTGAATCACAACCTGAACACCAGCGAAGATTTCTACCAGTCGATCTGTTCGACTCACACGTACCAGCAGCGGGTCGAGACGTTGCAGGCGGTGCGAAACGCCGGCCTCGAGCTATGCAGCGGCGGGATCATCGGCATGGGCGAGCGTCCGGATGACGTGGTGCAGATGGCCTTTGCTCTGCGCGAGCTAAACGTCGAATCGATCCCGGTGAATTTTCTGAACCCGATCGACGGCACGCCGCTAGCCGGTCAGCAGGATCTCAACCCCCGCTACTGCCTGAAGGTGCTGGCGCTGGTTCGGTTCGCTTGCCCGCAGAGCGAGCTGCGGATCGCCGGCGGCCGCGAATTGCATCTGGGCCACCTGCAGTGCCTGGGCCTGTACGCCGCCAACAGTATTTTCGTCGGCGACTACCTGACGACCCGCGGCCAGCCACCCGCTCAGGATTTCGAACTGATCCGCCAAATGGGCTTCGATATCACTCGATCGAGCGAAACGGCCTGCGGCTGAGCGCCCTCTGCTTCTCGGCGGTGAAAAAATCTGAATAAGAAGAGTGGCAGGGCTTGGCCTTCTAGCCCACTCAGACCGGGGCTCCGGCCAGGCGAGCTGGCCGGCGGCCGGAGCAACTGTGCGGTGCAAACTCTCCGCGTCTCTGCGGTGAAAACTCACGTGTCTCTCGCGCCCTCAGCGTTAAAAATCCGAATAAAAAGGGGCGGCGATTGGCGCTCTAGCTCACCCAGACCGGGGCTCCGGCCAGGCGAGCTGGCCGGCGGCCGGAGCAACTGTGCGGTGCAGAGTCGGTTGCCCACCCAGACCGGGGCTCCGGCCAGGCGAGCTGGCCGGCGGCCGGAGCGGTCTAACCTGCGCGTCGATTTTCGAATTCGGTGATGGCCGATTCGTGTTTCAGAGTCATCGCGATATCGTCGAGTCCGTTGAGCATACGGTGGCGGCGAGCCGGTTCGACTTCGAACGATGCCTTCCATCCCTGATCATCGTGCACGGACTGAGTCTGGAGGTCGACGGTCAGCTGGTAACCGGGCCGGGCGGCGACGGCGGCAAAAATGTGCTCGATCTGCTCTTCGGTCAACACCACCGGCAACAGACCGTTTTTGAAACAGTTGTTGTAGAAGATGTCGGCGAAGCTCGGAGCGAGGACTGCTCGGATGCCGAAGTTATCGAGCGCCCACACGGCATGCTCGCGGCTGGACCCCGACCCGAAATTCCGGCGAGTCACGAGCACGGTCGCCCCGTGAAACTGGGGCCGATTCAGTTCAAAGTCGGCGTTGGGTACCAGATTCGGACCGTCGGTGTATCGCCAGTCATAGAACAGGAAATCACCGAACCCCGTTCTCTCAATGCGTTTGAGAAACTGCTTGGGGATAATCTGGTCGGTATCGACATTGGCTCGGTCCAAGGTAACGACCAGCCCTTTGTGTTGCGTAAACGGATCCATGACACTCACTTCTAACGGTTAACGGTAGGACCATTTCCGGATATCGACGAACCGACCTTCGATGGCAGCCGCGGCAGCCATAGCGGGGGAGACCAGATGGGTGCGTCCGCCTTTTCCTTGCCGCCCTTCGAAATTGCGGTTGCTGGTCGACGCACAGCGTTCGCCCGGTGTGAGCTGGTCGGGATTCATTCCCAAACACATGCTGCACCCGGCTTCTCGCCAGTCAAACCCGGCTTCGCGGAAGATCCGGTCCAGCCCTTCCTGTTCGGCTTGCCGTTTCACGCTGCCGCTGCCGGGGACCACCATCGCTTTCACTCGCCCTGCCACGCGCCGACCGGCCACCACGGCTGCCGCGGCTCGCAGGTCTTCGATCCGGGCGTTGGTGCACGATCCGATAAAGACTCGGTCAATCGCCACCTCGCTGATCGGCGTCCCGGGCTGCAGACCCATGTATTCCAGCGACTGGGCAGCCGATTTGCTTTCAATCGGATCGGCGTATTGAGCCGGATCGGGGACACGATCGTCTACCGACAGGACCTGACCCGGGTTCGTCCCCCAGGTGATTTGCGGTGCGATGTCGGCTCCTTGATAGATCTCCACCCGATCGTAAACCGCTCCGGCATCGCTGGGCAGCTGTTGCCACCGCGCCACCGCCCGATCGAAGGCGGCGTCCTGCGGAGCAAACTCGCGGCCGCGCAGGTACTCGAACGTCTTGGCATCCGGAGCAATCATCCCCGCTCGAGCGCCTGCTTCGATCGACATGTTGCAGACCGTCATCCGCTGCTCAACCGACAAGCCTCGCACGACCGAGCCGGTGTACTCGAGGACATAGCCGGTGCCACCAGCGGTCCCGATCTTGCCGATCAGGTACAGAATCATGTCCTTGGCCGTTACGCCGCGCGGCAGTTCGCCGTCGACTCGCAGCTCAAACGTCTTCGGCTGGGATTGGAGCAGCGTCTGAGTGGCCAGCACGTGTTCGACTTCGCTGGTACCGATCCCGAACGCCAGAGCTCCAAAGGCCCCGTGCGTCGCGGTGTGGCTGTCGCCGCAGACGATCGTCATGCCGGGCTGAGTCAGCCCGAGCTCCGGACCAATGATGTGGACGATGCCCTGTTGCGGATCGTTCAAATCGTAGAGACGAACACCGAATTCGCGGCAGTTGGCCCGCAACGTCTCGACCTGCTGACGTGAGATCGGGTCGGCGATCGGCAGCGACCGGTCCGAAGTCGGCACGTTATGGTCCGGAGTGGCGACGGTCCGCTCGGGACGACGGACCTTCCGGCCAGCCAGACGCAGCCCTTCAAACGCCTGAGGACTGGTCACTTCGTGGACCAGATGCAGGTCGATATAGAGAATCGTCTGCTGACCCTGCTCAGCATACACGACGTGGTCGTCCCAGATCTTCTGGAACATCGTCCGCGGTTTCCCAGTGCTCATCGTCTCCCCATTTCCCCTCTCATGCGCTCTCCGGTCCCCTGACCAGCCCGGCCGGTCCCCTGACCAGCCCGGCGGGTCAGGCCCCCCCTCGGCAAAATTCGGCGGGCGGCCAGACCGTTTAATATAACCCCTGTCCGGGGATTTGCCGAAGGGGCCGATCTGCCGAAGGGCGGCGTCTCAACGCCCTGAGGCCCCACCGCCACAAAGCCTCAGCGGCCAAAGCGACAACGCAGCGCAGGGCCCGCTGCGGAACGTCCCAGCCGGTACGGTCCTCCGCACAGAGTCCATCGGGCGACCCGGCCGTGCTCCGAGGTGTACCGCTCAGCAGCCGGTTTTCCTAGATATGTGGCCTGATTAGACGGTTACCGGATCGGCTTCGGCTCGGACGCCGGCCACTAGTTCCCACCACCGGTCGGCCGACTCGTAGGTCCATTGCTGAGCTTCGTTGCAGGCGTCCAGCGCCTCGGCCAGTTCGGCGGCCGACTGGAAGCGATCCTCGGGACGCTTGGCCAGGCACTTGAGCACCAGCTGCTCGAACTCCTCCGGCAAATCGTCGGCAAACTGGCGGGGGCTGGGGGGTTCGTCGTGGGCATGAGCGACGATCAGCCGAGCGGTCCGGTCACTGACGAACGGAGGTCGGCCGGTGACCAGGAAAAACGCCACGGCGCCGAGCGAATAAATGTCGCTCCGTGCATCCGGCTCCGAATCCCCCGTGGCCTGCTCGGGGGCCAGGTACAACGGCGACCCGGTGATCCCGCCGTCAGCCGACAGGTGGACTGAATCCCGCTGGGCAACCGGCTTGGCCAGACCGAAGTCGAGCAGCTTCACGACGTCGCGCCGCCCGCCTCGCTCAGCACAGAAAATGTTCGCCGGCTTGATGTCGCGATGGACGAGCCCCAGCTGATGGGCTTCGCGCAACGCATCACAGGCTTGACGCAACAGATAGATCGCTCGACTGGCCGGCATCGGCCCGAACTTGTCGACCAAATCCTGCAGACTCCGCCCCGGCAGATACTCCATCACATAATAAAACTTGCCGTCCTCGGTCCGGCCGTAGTCATAGATTTCGACCGTATTCCAGTGGGACAGAGCGGCGATCGATTCGACCTCGCGGGCGAACCGAGCCACCAGCCGGGGATCGCCGGCTTTCTCAGGTCGAATCACCTTGATCGCACACGGACGCTTCATCATCCGGTGCTCGCCGAGATAAACCTCACCCATCCCGCCCGCACCAATCAGCTGCTTCAAACGGTACTGCCCCAGCTGCCGGGCCACAAAGGCCTGACTGCGCAGATTCCCCATCAGCCCGACACCGCAAATGCTGATCATCGCCCCAATAGCCATCATCAACACCTGGCTCGACATGAACTGCCAACCACCGTTGATCGCCTCACGGCACGCCACGTCGGTGAGATACAACCACCCTGTGACCAAGATCGGCAACCCCATCAACAGGCTGATGTTCACAGCCGCTCGCCGCCAAGTGTTCGGTATGAACATGGCGTAGGTGAACGCCAACATCAGCCACGGTTCGAACGGCGTCACCAGAAAATGAAACTCACGCGCGTACGTCGTCAGTTCCAGCGCCACCACGCGGCACAGAAAGGCCGCCGGCATGCCAAAGATCAAGGCTTCCTTGATCCTGAGCATCCACAAAGGCGATCGACACTTGCGGCAGAGCGAAAAACCACTCACTGCCAGCACGGCCGTCACCGACCATTGCATCAGCCGCGTCGTCAGATCCGCCCGCTGCCATACCAGCTCCCAGATCGAATAGGCCAGGAAGCCGATGCAGAGCGTCAATGCGGCGGCCCGCAGCCGACACTGCAATAAGGAATGAGTCTCATCCGAGAGGGCCGGACCGGTCCCCTCGACCAACTCCACCCGCGGACCAGCTGGGCCGCGAGCTGACAGGTCCAGCGACGCCACCGTCTCGTCCATCGGACGAATCGGCCCGCGGCCTGTGCCATCGATTGCCATGACAGATGTTCCTTTACTGATCGACCAACGCCGGGTCACGGCGCCGGTATCAGTATAGAGGATATCCTAGTGCGCAGGTTCGCACGCCCCCTCGTCGGGTGGATCGAACCGCACCAGTTAGCCGCTGGGCACCACATTTCCCTCAGGCCAGCAAAACCAGGCAAACTAGCTAAGCCGCTCGACGTACCGGAGTGGCCGCTCTAGCTCGACGAGCGATTTCGGTGAGGTGGACGACGTCGAACTCGCCGGTTTCGTTCTGCTGCATGACCACACTGTTGGGGGTCAGCATCCGTGGGAAGTAGAACCAAGCTCGTTCGAGTGAGTCGGGATCGGCCTGTCGGGTGACGACGCAGAAATCGAACTGGCCCAGGGAGTTGGCTGAACGGACCAGGGCCAAGTAGGGATCGCCTGGGACGAGCTGCAGGGACTCGACGGCCGACCGGAGTCGTCGGTGGGCTTCCTTCAGGGTCAGGCGAGGGCTTTGGGCAGGCCGGTCATCGAATTGATCGACGGCGGCGAAGTGGATCGGTTGGCCTTCCGACACCTGTTCGGCGACCTTCAGCATCCGCAGGGTATCTTCGGCGCTGAGGATACCAACTTGGAGGATGCGTCCGGGTGCTCGTTGAAAGATTTCCCGGTCGATTGGCTTTTCCGGGAGTTTGGGGCGGGAGGAAAACGGCCACCGGCTGCCGGTGTTCGTCGCCTTGGCCGGAGCTGGTCGGTTGGCGGCGGCGGGCCGGGGTGTGGGCGCCGGGGGTGCCGAAGCCGCGGTTGCGGGGGCGGCTTTCTTGCCCTGCGGAGTCGCGGATCGGGGCCCGTCGGCCTCGGCGCGCGGACTTGTTGAGCGATTTTTGGCGGGTTTGGGGGAGGCCGTCGGCGGCAATGCGGCGGCGGGTTCGGTGTCGGTCGTGACGGGCGAGGATGAACTGGATGGTTTGGGCGAACGCCCAAACAACATAGATGCAAACCAACTGGCAGCACCCACGGCGCAGATCCCTTCTTCCCTGAAGTGGTGCGGAACCGTCCTGAATCAGCTCAGAGGCGACCGACCGAATTCAGCGTCCCTGCTGTAAGTTCGGCGGCATGTTCAACTTCGGTTTCCGGGTGTTCGGCAGTCAAATTGATTTCGCCCCGCCGGTCCTCATGGCTCCATTGCAACAGATGGCCCTACCGGTACAGTTTACCCAGCCCCCATTTCCTGGGCCGGCATGAACCCGCCAGGGGCGTTCTGTGTCTGGGGTGTTCTGTGTCTGGGGGGCAATACGTGCCAAGGGAGGGACGCATGGGTTTGGAAGGCAAGCAATTGTGGCATCCGGGGTTTCCGAGGGCCAACCATTACCATCCCGATTGGGTGACAAGTTCGGGCAGTGGCGGCGCTCATGCACTGTGGCTGACCGAATGGCTATCCGAGGCGATGGACTTTCAGCCGGGCCAGCGGGTGCTGGACCTGGGCTGCGGACGAGCGGCGTCATCGATTTTTCTGGCCCGCGAGTTCGGACTGCAGGTCTGGGCGGCCGATCTGTGGTTCAGCGTGGCGGATAACTGGCGGCGAGTGCAGGACGCTGGTGTGAGCGACCGGGTTTTTCCGCTCCACGTCGACGCTCGAGCGTTACCATTTCCGCCCGAGTTCTTCGACGCGATCATCTCGATCGATTCGTTTTTCTACTACGGGACGGACGATCTTTACCTGAGCTATCTGGCTCGGCTGTTGCGACCTGGCGGGAGACTGGGGACCGCTGGGGTCGGGCTGACGGAGGAGTTTACCGAGCTCCCCGAGCATTTGCGCGGCTGGTGGACGAACGATCTGTGGTGTCTTCATTCGGCCGATTGGTGGCTCCGGCACTGGGGACGGACCGGCCTAGTCGACGTGCGACTGGCCGAATCGCGGCCTGACGGCTACCAGCTCTGGTTGGACTGGCAACGTGTGATTGCCCCGGAAAACGAACCCGAACTGTCGACCGTCGCTGAAGATGCCGGTCGCTATCTGACCTATGTGCGCGTCGTGGCCGACCGGCGGCCCGGGGTGACGATTGACGAGCCGATCACGTCGGTTCCCGGCGGTGACTACGAGCGCCGGCCGCTGCTGCGTCCCGACGCTCAAGCCGGCTGATCCAGACTCTGACGAGCTGCGCCGGCCGGCTCGGATACCGAGTATGATGGTGCTCGATCAACGGTCGTCTGGAGGAACCGGAGTTAGGAGCGGACATCATGTTGCCGAGCCGATATCTGTTAATCGTCGTCAGTTGCTTGGTCGTCATCGGGGCCGCGAGCTGTGAAGCGGCCGAACCACAGCGCCGGCAGCCCAAGCCCGAGCCGCAGCAGTTGGCGACCGCCGACTGGCCGGCCTTCCGCGGCCACGACGGTTCGGGGCGAAGTGCTCATGGGACACCGCCCACGACCTGGGGTGACGAGCAGCATGTGCGGTGGCGAGCCGAGTTGCCGGGCTCGGGGAGCTCGACGCCGATCGTCGTGGGGCAGCGGGTCTTTGTGACGTGTTATTCGGGGTATCAGGAACCCGACCGACCAGCCGGTTCCCCTGACGATCTGCTATTGCACGTCGCGTGTCTCGACCGGGAGTCGGGTGAGGTTCTTTGGCAAAGCAGCTTGCAGCCGGAGCTTCCCGAGCAGGAGACGATTCGTGAAGAACACGGCTATGCTTCGGGTTCACCGGTAGCGGACGGCGAGCGGGTCTATGCGTTCTTCGGCAAGTCCGGCGTGGTGGCGTTTGACCATGCGGGGCGCCAACTCTGGCGCATGTCGGTCGGCACAGAGACTCATGGCTGGGGTTCCGGCGCTTCGCTGATGTTGGCGGGCGGCCAATTGATCGTGAACGCCAGCGTGGAGAGTCAGCGGCTGATCGCACTCGCCCCGGCGACTGGCCAGCAGCGATGGGAGGCGACGGAGATTCGTGAGGCGTGGAATACTCCGATTGCGACCGAGCACGGTGGCCGGTCTGAGTTGCTGGTCGCCATCTTTGAGCATCTCGTCGGGCTCGATCCGTCGACCGGCCGCGAACTCTGGCGTTGCCAGACGGACATTCCGTGGTACATGGCTCCGTCGATGGTGGCCGGCGAGGGAGTGGTCTACGCGCTCGGTGGCCGACCGGGGAGTTCGCTGGCGGTGCGGCTGGGCGGCACGGGCGAAGTGACTTCGACGCATCGGTTGTGGACCAGCAAGAAGGGCGGCAATGTTTCGTCGCCGATCTTGCACAACGGGCATCTGTACTGGATGCACGACAATCTGGGGATTGCCTACTGCGCGAATGCCCAGACGGGCGAGGTCGTCTATCAGGAGCGGATCGACGGGGCTTCACAGGTTTACGGTTCGCCGGTGCTGGCTGCCGGACGAATTTATTATCCCAGCCGGGACGGCAAGGTATTCGTGGTGGCGGCCGAGCCCAAGTTCCGGTTGCTGGCGACCAACACGTTGGGCGAGAGAGCTGTCTGGAACGCCAGTCCGGCCGTGTCCGGGAATCTGCTCCTGTTGAGGAACAACCGTCAGCTGTACTGTCTGGGTGAATGATGACGCACTATGTGCCAGCGGCGTTTCGGGTCGACGATCCCGATTCCCTGCACCAGTTGATCCACGATTATCCCTTCGGCTGCTGGATCACGCTGGCCGGCGGCGAGCTGGTGGCCAACCATTTGCCGTGGTACCTCGAGGTTGACCGTGGTCCACAGGGGACGTTGTTGGGGCACGTTGCTCGAGCCAATCCGATCTGGCAGGCCATGCAATCTGATAGCGAGTCGCTGGTGGTGTTTCAAGGTCCATCGGCTTATGTGAGCCCGAACTGGTATCCATCGAAAGCGGAACATGGACGCGTGGTGCCGACCTGGAACTATGCGGTCGTGCACGCCTATGGGCGGCCGGCGATCGTTCACGATGAATCACGTGTTCGAACGTATCTGGAACGGTTGACTGAGCGTCACGAAGCTGGGCTGGCGGAATCGTGGCAGGTCAACGACGCGCCGGCGGATTTTCTGGCTGGGCTGCTGCAGGCGATCGTAGCGATTGAGCTTCCCGTGGCGAGGATAATCGGCAAATGGAAGTTGAGCCAGAACCGTTCGGTGGAGGACCGTCGAGGGGTGATCGGCGGCTTGCGAGAGCAGTCGCAAGGATCCGGCTGGGCCATGGCCGAGCTGATGGAAGGCGATCTGGAGAGACGTGACCGGGGTGGCGAGTGAATCGCTACCAGTGCCAGGTCTGAGTGCGGACGCGCACCGGGACAAAGTTATCGCGGAACGAACGTCGGGAGAGGAATTCCTCGGTGATGGCCCAGCAGGTGACGCCTCGCTGCAGCAGGTAATAGAAGGGCATCAGC
Source organism: Pirellulales bacterium (assembly GCA_046349895.1). Classification (GTDB taxonomy): domain Bacteria; phylum Planctomycetota; class Planctomycetia; order Pirellulales; family Pirellulaceae; genus JAXMBJ01. The sequence continues at coordinate 2,429,166 of JAXMBJ010000006.1, forward strand.
GGGGTGCCGAGCGCCAGCTTGAGATCGTACATGGGGTAGGGAGTGTAATACAGGATCACGGCGGTCTGAATCAGTCCGAAGATCAGGTAGAGCACGTAATTCGAAAGAACCATCACACCCAGATGGATGGGTGGTCGCAGAGCGATCCAGATGGCAAAGATCCAGAAAAGGTAGACCAGTACGACGTTGTACAGGATCCGATCGACGACCAGAGCCAGATTGGACCAGCGGAACTTGGCCTGCCAGGGGTACGCGAGGCCGAGATGTTTACGGCATTCGAACGTGACGATCGCCCACTCCCATCGTCGGCGTTGTTTGATCAGGACTTTCCATTTGGTCGGCGCGTTGGTGTAGCATTCGGCATAGGGGGCGAACAGAATGCGATAACCGGCTCGGCGCAGCCGCAGCACGAGATCGCCATCTTCGCCCGGTCCGACATCCCAGCCGTGCAGCTGTCGCATGGCGGAGGTCCGAAAGGCGCCGAAAGCACCGGAGACGATCCCCAGCATGTCGAACCGGTCGGTGAAGATGCGTCCCAGGAAGATCCCCGTCCGGTACTCGATCGCTTGCAGCCACGTGCACAGGTTGGTGGTCGCATTGCGGACCATCACCACTCCGCCGACAGCCCCGACTGTCGGGTCCTGAAATGGCTGGAGGATCTCCCAGATGGCCTGTGGGCCAAGGACTGAGTCGGCGTCGACATTCACGACGATTTCGGCCTCGGTCAGGCTGAGCGCGAAATTCAGTGCTGATGACTTTCCGCCCCTCAGCTGGCGCCGAAAGACTTTGACGCCAGGATGATTGCGAGCGAATTCGCGGGCCCGGTCGGCCATGCCGTCGTTCGAACCGTCGTCGACGACGAAGATTTCCATGTTGGGGTACGATCCCCATAGGGAGGCGAGTGTGGCGGCAACGCTGTCCGCTTCGTTCAATCCGGCCAGGACGACAGCGATATGCGGCGCGTAGGTATAGCGTCCTCCGTCGCCAGCTGGAACGTCATTCTGGCCAGTTCTCCCGGTGAACCGCTGCCACAGGTCCATCATCAGGACGACGAGCGAACCGAGCGCGTAGCGGGGCCCGTCAAGCAGCAGGGCGGGAAAGTGCAGCCAGAAAATTTCCTCAGGCGGAGCCGATAATAGCCAGTGGATCCAATCGCCGAAAATGGTAACCAAGGAGTTCCTTTTCCACCGCTTGCTGGCCCGGGAACCTCAGATGGCACCGCAGACAGTGAGCGACGTCCTCCAGATGCGAATCGGTCCAATTGCAACCGTCGCAGACAAACTCGCCATTCTGATATTCGAAGTCGACCCCAATCACCAGATTGCCGATCCGGCACTTGGGGCAGACCAGCCCCGTCGCCTGCTCGAAGGTACTCACTGGCCCCACATGAGCACACGCGTAATGGTGGATCAGCTGCTGGCACTGCACTTGAGCTCCTCCGCAATGCGTGCAGCCGCGGCGCCAGGTGATCAATCCCTCGCATTCGGGGCAGACCATCACGTAGTCGAGAAAATAGGGTTCGAGCACACCCAGCTCGACCCATTGGCAGCGAGCCTGTTCGCTGAGTCCCGTCTGGATCCGGAGTGAGATCGGATCGAACTGGGGATGCAGGTTCGTGTCGAAGAACAAATCGCGAGTGTCGCGCACGATCTCCGTGCCGATGACCAGCTGCCCCGACGTATCACGGGTGACATTTCGTGTGATGACGGTCGCGAAGCTCATCTGCCCGTCGGTCTGTTCCACGCCGATGACCCAGCGTTGCGGCACCGCTCCGGTGTTGCTGGGCAGATGAAATCGCAACCCACGGAGGCTGAAGTCGGTGGTGTAACCGTAGACTGTCCCCTCGCGCTGCGGCAAATCACCAGCCGTGACGGGAATGGCCATCATCGGCCGCACCACTTCATACCGCTCGTCGTTGCGCAGATTCGCTGCGTCGTGGCGACCACGAACGTCGGGGCCGTCACCCGTCGCCTGCTTGTAGCCCATGGCCACCGCCAGATCGTGCAACTGGGTAATGACGCGGTCCGATTCGAGAGGCTCGCCCGGGAGAACGCGGAGCCACGTGGCTGTTGACAGGTCTTGCTGTGGGTCGAGCAGCGAGCGCTGAGCGACGACCAGACAGAAGGCCCCCCGCAACTGCTCGCCCAGCGGTTGCAATCGGGTCAACCAGTTGTTGTCGAGCAGGGGCAGATCGAGCAGCACGCAGTCGACGTACTGGGCTCGTAGCTGTTGAATCAATTCATCGACGTCGGCCACTTCGATCGCCACGCCGCCCGGGAGCCGGGGCGACTGACAGGCAGCCATCAACTGTCGGCGTCGGTCACGATTCTCCGAAACGACCAGCAGTTGCCAGCCGTGGAGCCCTTCGTGGCTGGCCGGACGCTCGGATTCACCCGCATGACGCCATGCTTCCGACGCAGACCCACCGCCACCGCTGCTGACCGTCTTCCGCTGCAGGCTCACCGCATGCCCTCCGCCACTGGCCGCAACCGCGTGGAAAGGTGAGGTCACCGCGGGCGAAACTGTCGACGTTTGCTCATTGCCGGATGGCTTTCCCTCTGTCGTCCTGGCAGCGTGTGCGACGTTCGGCTGACCGTTCACAGCAGTCGTTCCTGATTCAAGGTGCGTGGTAGGCGGTGGTCACACGGGACACCGGAATGGTGCCGGCCGGATTTGACTGACCCGCGGGGATTTCATCGACGGAACGGTCCTGCGGAGCGTCCGTAGTGGCCCTCTGGCGACCGATCCAGTGCTGGAACCGTGTGCCAACGTTCTCCGCCATCCGCCCCGCCTGCCGCACGACTTGTCCCCAGGCCCCTTCCGACCATCGCTGGTCCCAGTCGGGCTCCAGCCGCACCAGACCTCCCAGTCGCAACTGATCTTGCGTATGTCGCGCGTCGACAGGTTCCAGTTCAACGGGGAGGCAACGACCTTCGAAGCGGTAGAACTTACGGAGTGTATCGGGAACGTCTTCGTAGCGATCGTGCAGCCGACGGACTTTGCAGTCGAAATGATCGCCGGTGGCGACGACCTGCAACCGCAGCGTCTGCCCCTCGGTGATTTCCATCGTCTGACGGTCGGAGACGTAGATGATCGGATAGAGGGTCCCTTCGGCGAGGACCTCCAGCAGGCATTCCCCCTCCGTCAGATGCTCACCGGCCACCCGGTGCACCTTCACCACCCGACCACTGACGTTCGATCGGATCTCGCCCTGCCGGGCTGCTGTCCGGAGCCGCTTGAGTTGCTCCTGCAGGCCTTCGATCCGAGCGATGATTGGGCGCAGCTGCACCTCGTCGTTTCCTTGTTCGCGTTTGGTCTCTTCGGCGCGAGTCCGCAGCTGCTGGACGGCGACTCTCAGCTTCTCGACCTTCACCGTCTGGCCGGCAAGCTCCAGACGCAATGACTCGACCGACTCCTCCGCCACGACCCGTTTGTCCGTCAGTCCTTCCAGCCGCTGCAGTTTGGCTTGCAGGACCTCCATTTGAGCCGATTCCTCGAGGTACGTCCCCCACAATTCGTAGAACTCAGCCAGCGCTTTGCGATAACGGTCGCCATTGATCTGCGACCGGAGTTTCACTGCGGCCACTTCCGCATCCAGCGTGGCACGCTGGATGGCCAGCTCGTCCTCGGTTTGCTCCATCTCGTGCTGAATGTTCAGATTGTCCAGGACGCCCAGCGGAGTTCCCTCGCGCACTTCATCCCCTTCACGCACCATGACGGAACGAATCGTGCCAGCCCAAGGCGAGGGGACTCGGACGACTCGTCCCACAGTCAGTCCATAGATCGTCTGTCCGTACATGTGCTGGTACATCAATCCGGCGGCAACCAACAGGCAGCCCAGGATCAGCAGCGCCAGCCACCGGCCGCTGCGACGATCTCGCACCAGTCGCTGTGGCACGGGTGCGTCGACGGTCCATCCGCTGCGAGGAGCCACGGCGGTCGACGGCGATGCGGCGCCGGGAAACCCACGTTTGCGCGCTGCAGCCGGATCGAGCGCACGGATTCGACCCGGCACCGGAAGATCAGATGATGGATTTGGCGTAGGAGACGACACAGGGAATCCGTATTCGCTACAATGAGCTGCAGGGGACCCGACCCGGGGCCTGCTCCCCAAAACATAGGTCACAAAGCGACCGGCGCCGTGGCGAACCGACCATTCGTCAGGCAGGCGCCCAGCTGGCATAATCGTTACAAACCTCCGGCCTGGTCGGCCGATACCCTGGGCGACGGAAGCCATGTCCGGGATCCACCTGACGACCGATGGTTGCCAGCGCCGGCGACAGCGACTGCTGGAACTGATGGCCCACCGGCAGGTCGATCTGGTCGTCCTCACTCAGCTCGAACACGTCCAGTGGCTGACCGGGGCCCGATTCGCCTGGTTCTTCCGCGCCGCGGCCGCTCTATGCTCTAACGGACGTGTCGTGCTGGCCGCCCCCGAAAACCGCGTCCCCGACCATGTGGTGGCCGACGAGGTCATCACCTACCCCGCTCGCTGGCACTCCACCATGCGGAACGACCAGATGGCGGCCTGCATCGCGGCCCTGGTGGGGGGACTGGGGCGAGGGCCGTGCCCGTCCCACCGCATCGGTTGCGAATTCTCCACCTTTCCGCCGCACTGGCCGATGACCGACCGCACGCACATCATCGACATCGAACCAGAACTTTACCGACTCCGGCGGCACAAGGAGCCCGATGAGCTGGCGTTGATCCGCCGGGCCCTCGAGGCAACCGAAAAGATGTACCAGCGAGCACGGGAAATCGTCCGGCCTGGAATCAACGAACTTGACGTCTTCAACGAACTCCAGTCGGTCGCCGTCCGTGAGTTGGGTGAACCGCTTACCGCCACCGGCAATGACTACCAGTCGGGTCAGCGCGGCGGCATGCCCCGAGATCGGGTGATCGAACCGGGCGAACTGTACATACTCGACCTCGGCCCCGCTTACCGCGGATATTTCGCCGACAACGCTCGGACTCTGGCTGTCACCGAACCCACCGACGCTCAACTCCAGGCCTGGCAAGCCGTCTGCGAGGTGTTTCCGGTCGTCGAATCGTGGGTGCGACCTGGTGCGAGTGCGCGCGGATTGTTCGAAGCCGTCCAGCAACAGCTCAATCAGACCGGGCTCGGACGCTTCGACCATCATCTCGGTCACGGCATCGGACTCTTCCCGCACGAAGGTCCTCACTTGAACCCGCACTGGGACGACACGTTTGCAGAAGGTGACGTCTTTACGGCCGAACCGGGCCTGTACGGCGCCGACCTGCGAGCCGGACTGAGACTCGAAAACGATTACCTGGTCACGGCGTCCGGCGTCGAACTCCTGACCCCCTACCCGCTGGAACTTTAGTTGAGGTTGTCGCGCCCGGAACGGACCGCGGACGCCAGAGAGCTATGTCGAATTATTTGTCGGGACAGTTCCTGATCGCATCACCCTACCTGACCGACCCGAACTTCTACCGCTCCGTGGTGCTGATCATCGAACACAACGCCGACGGCGCCTTCGGACTGGTGCTGAATCGGCCCAGCGGCGTGAGCGTCCGTGCGATGTGGCAGCAGACGATGCAGGCCAGCTGCGATATCCCGGCCCCCGTCTATCTCGGCGGGCCCATCGCCGGCCCCATCATGCTGCTCCACAGCCGACCCGCCGACTCTGATCTGCAGATCGTCGACGGCACTCATTTCTCCAGCGAACGCAACAAAATCCTGCGGCTGATCACCAACCCGCCCACTCGCTTGCGCGTCTTCAACGGCTACTCGGGCTGGGGCGCCGGGCAACTCGATCGCGAAATGGCCGGCGGTGGCTGGCTCACTCGCCCCGCCGCCAGCGAACAAATCTTCGGGCTCCCCGATGACCACAGCTGGCATGTGCTGACCCGCGCCATCGGCCGCGATATCACCTCCGGCGCCGGACCGCTGACCGGCCCCGAGAATCCGTCTTGGAATTGAAACCACCTGCGTCGCCGGCGACTACTCGCATCTGGCTGGCCCCGGAACCGGACGATTGCCGGAAGAACAGACGCGACCCAGAGAGCTCAGCGCTGTCTCCAAGATCGATTGGCTCATCAGCGCCGCGATCGAGTACGATTACGAGTACCGCTGCGCTGAGTACGAGTACGACAGAATCCAATTGCCGATCACCGGCATCGCGTACCGACGCGATCGATGATCCGTGCCCGTAAGGCCCCAGTTGGCCGATTGCTCGTACTCAGCGCAGCGGTACTCGTACTCAGCGTGAGCCGCAGGGCTCACGAACTAAGTCGCCTTGCGTCACCGGACGCGGGGCTTGAAACGGTGAGGCAACCCGAAAGGGTGGCCAAAACCTACCTGGGCTGGTCCGTACCGGTCCAGAAACTGTTCCCCGAACTTCAGAAATGGAGGTAAGCAGCTAGTGTCACCTTAAACAGTGGTAACGAAAGAGCCAAGGAACAGTACTTGGGGAGGAATCACGATTCGGCCCAGGCGGAGTGCCAGTCTCCTGAGTAGGATGAAGCACGGCGACCTGCTCGAAAGGTCGTCGACCGGCAGCAGATACGGTTAGCTGTCGGCCCAACGCTACGGTGTCTGGTGGTTTCACCTCGAGAAAATGGTTCGTGAGCTTGACCGGTGAGGTCCCAACTCGCCTGAGCGACTTCTGCTCAGTAAGCCAACGTATAAGTCACCGACGAAAGCGGCGGTTATGCGAGAGGAACAAGACCAGGACGCAGGATGCACCCATCCAGTCCACTGACGTCTTGCCGGTAAACCGGGATCGAGGGGATCCCCCTCGATCAAGGGACCACAGCAGATCCGGAGTAGTCGATCAGGCCTCCCGGCCTGCCCGACGAAAGGAGAAACCTGATTTAGTCCGTCCGGACGCGAACGGATAGATGCCGCAAGGTTAGCACTGAAGAGGGAACTCTCACCCAATGAGAGGTCTGTGCTCTGCTGGCCCAGACACTCCTCAGCAGGCTAAGGAACGGTGGCCAGCGATCCATCGCCTAGGACGGCGGTTGTTTCACCAGAGGATGGCCCCATGGCCAAAAAGCAGAAAGTCCACTCATTAACCGGACGTATCAACGAACGGCTCATGAGGGAAGCGTTCAAAGCTGTCAAGCGGAATCGCGGAGCCGCCGGCATCGACAAGGTCAGCATCGACATGTTCGAGAAAAACCTCGACGCGAATCTGGCCAGCCTGATGAAAGACTTGAAGACGAAAGGTACCTTCGTCCCCAAGAGAGAGAGAGCCGGGTGTGGATCGCCAAGGACCCGCAAGGAAAGAAACTCCGTCCGCTTGGGATTCCGGCTGTCCGAGATCGGATTGCCCAGGAAGTACTTCGAAGACTTCTTGAACCGATCTTTGAGCCACTGTTTCATGATGACTCCTACGGATTCCGTCCTCAGCGGAACTGTCACTCCGCAATCAGGCGAGTGCTGGCGTTACATGAGGCTGGATATCGCGTCACTCTCGATGCTGATATCTCCGGCTTCTTCGATAACATCCCGCATCAACTGATTGTGACCGCAGTCGCAGAGGAGGTAGCTGACGGGAACATCCTGAACCTGATCGAAAGATTTCTAGCAGCAGGTGTGATGGAGAATGGCATCTTCAAGCCCACCTCGATCGGCACCCCGCAAGGTGGTGTCATCAGCCCACTATTGGCTAACATCGTGCTTAACAAGCTCGACTGGCGCCTCAGTCAAGCCGGGTACCGCTTCGTGCGGTACGCGGATGACTTTGTCGTCGTCTGCCGAACGCGCGCAGGCAGTTGCAGCCTTGACTCTGGTTGAATCCGTGATGACTGAACTAGGGCTCTCTCTGAGCCCAGAGAAAACGAAAATCGCCAGCTACGGGAAGGGATACGAATTCCTGGGGTTCCGACTTTCGTACAAGTCACGCACGATGCGACTAAAGTCTCTGGAGAAATTCAAGACCAAGGTAAAGGAATTAACCCGACGCTCCCACAATCTGGAGGCTCGCGTCATCGAGAAACTGAACCAAGTTATTCGAGGCACGGCGAATTACTTCGCCACGGAATTCTCGACATGCACCGGGCTGTTTCGGCAACTCGACAAGTGGATCCGCATGCGGATCCGCTGCATGAAATTCAAACGTAAATGTCTTGACGACAACCATCGCTTGAAAAACCGAGCTTTCCGTAAGAAACTTGGGCTCTTGAGCATGCTGGACTATGCGAACCAGGCCGTGGCAAGCTGGTGAATGACTCCTCTCACAACTCGCGACGGGGCTCGGAGCCTCGCGCCGCGGGGAGGCAATGAACTGGGGGTCGCCCGGTGCAGGAAAGCTGCACGCCGGTAAATATGAGGAACTGACCTCATCGCGACAACGGGGAGGTGGTGGCTGGAAATCCCTCCAGCCTCCACCTTACCCACTGCGTAGCGGTACTCGTACTCGACCCCCAGTCGGCGCAGAGGGCATGCGGGGATTCGTCTTCGCGAGTTGCGGAGCGGGAGAGTTGGGAGGAAATCAGTACAGTAAACAGAGGACGCGGAGGCAGGCGGAGGACGCGGAGGCAGGCGGGACGCCTGCACCACAATAGAGGAGGAGGAGGAGGAGGGGAGGGGGGGTTAGTGGCCGAGTTCGCGCCAGACGCAGCCGGCCCAGGACCAGCCGACGCCGAAACCGATCAGCAGATGTTGTGAGCCGGCGGTCAGGCGTCCTTCGCGCCGCAGCTGGTCGATCAGGATGGGCAAGGTCGAGCTGACGGTGTTGCCGACGTCGTCCAGCCGGATCGGCAACCGCTGCTCGTCCAGCTTCAAGCGTTCGATCAGCTGTTCGAGCATCTTGCGGGTGGCTTGATGCATCAGATACATGTCGATCTGTTCCGGCGCGACGCCCGCCGCTCGCAACACGTCGTCGATCAGTTTCGGGACCGCGGCTACGGTGAACCCCATCAAGCTCGGGCCGTCCATGTACAGAGCACTCTTCCACCGCTTGCGATGCCGGGGCTTGTGAGCCTGTTCGGGGGGCCGATTCCCGCCGTCGGTGGCCAGCAGCGTATCAGCGCCGCTGCCATCGGTACCGTAGCAGAATCCGGTCAGCGTCGGCGATTCGCTCGCCTCAATCAGCGTCGCCGCCGCGGCGTCGCTGAAGATCGTCCGCAAACTCCGATCCTCTGGATGGATGTACTTGGAATACGTCTCAGCGGTGATCAGCAGCACTCGGCGTACCGAGCCGGTGCGGATCAGTCCGTCGGCCAGCGCCAGTCCGTACACAAATCCCGAACAGCCCAGATTGAAATCGAGGGCACCGGCCGAATTGCGCAGTCCCAGGCGTTGCTGGAGCAGGCAAGCGGTGGTGGGGAGCGGATAGTCGGGCGTCTGGGTGCACAGCATCAGAAAATCGATCGACGCCGGGTCGATGTGGTGTTGCTCGAAGAGTTTCCGAGCCGCTGCCACTCCCAAGTCCGACGCACACTCGCCGGGTGCTGCCACGTAACGCTGAGCGATCCCCGTCTTCGAATAGATCAGCTCCATGTCCCAGCCATCGTATTCCGCAGCCAGTTGGGCGTTGGTTTCGATCCGCTCGGGGAAATGGACTGCGATGGGGCCAATGGCTGCGTACGGCACAGTCGGACTACTTTCGCTGTTGACCGCGAATGCGAGCCATCGGTCCGTCGACCGATGCGCTGCCTGGGCAGCGGATCACCTTGACCCGGCTCACGTTACGACGATACACTTCGCCACGTTCAATTCCGCGTATTACAACGAAACCAGGGCGGCGCGGCAAGAGGTCCGCCGCTACCGCATTCACTGCTGGCGCCGACTGTCGGTGGCCAGTCGCCGGTGTCGGCAGGAGTTTTCGCTGCAGTTATGCTGCCACCGACAAGTTCGTACTCGCCGCGCCCACCCCAACGTGCCGCCCAACGTGCCGCCCGGCATGGCTGGGCCGTCTGGCTGGCGATTTGGGTCTGTGCCGCTGCGTTCTCCACTACCGCATTCTCCCCAGCCGCCTTCGCTCAGCCCCATGACGGTTGGCCCTACGGACTGCGGCTGGACGATCTGGTGGTGCATGCCGATTTTCCGCTGCAGGACATCCAGACGGAACTGCAAGAGCTTGGCGAGTTACGTCAGCAGCTCACTGGCCAACTGCAGCACGAGATCCCCGTTCGGCCGGTCCATATCTATCTGTTCAGCGACCGGGCGACTTACCACGACTACGTCCGGCGTCAGTTCCCGACCGCGCCGCTGCGACCGGCACTCTTCATCGGCACCCCCACCGACGACTTTCTGCTCGCCGCTCAAGGTCCCGATCTGCTGGTCGATCTGCGCCACGAACTGACTCATAGCCTGCTGCACCGCACCTGGCCTGACCTCCCCCTGTGGCTGGACGAGGGGCTGGCGGAGTACTTCGAGCATGCTGACGCGTCGGCCCATCCGGCAGCCGAGCGGCTGACGGCCCTGGCTGGAGGTGGTCAATGGCCCCCGGCCGATTCGCTTTGGGCTCACGATCAGCCCGAACGTTTGCGGGCCGAAGACTACGCACTGGCCTACGCCTGGACTCGTTTTCTGCTCGAAAGCCCCGCCGTCGATCGAGCCGTGCTGACCAGGTTGCTGGCCGGCGAGACGACCACTCAGGGCCCACGGACTGCGGGGCGAGCAGGGCGAGACCGGGCCGTGTCGGGATGGAGCGGGGCCTCCCGTCCCGGCGGCACGGGTCTGCCGACTGGCGGACTGTCCGCCCAGCTGCTCAGGCCCCTCACGGGCCGCTGCCAGCAGTTCTGGGCCTCCCCTAGCCGGCGTCCTGCGGCCACGACGGCCTCGGCGAACTACAATATCGAAGGGCTGCGGCGCCCGTAGATGCCCTGTGGTCCGGGCCGGTGGCGACGGGCGGGCCGTGTGGACTGGAGTGGGGCGGTGTGAGATGGACGAGAACATGCCTTCATCGAACGTCACGGGGATCTCGGCCGGTCCGGCTCGGGTGGCCATGATCGGTCATCGACAGGTACCGTCCTGGGACGGGATGGCTCGCGAGGTCCGGCGTTACTTCGAGGTCGTGCTGGAGGACCCGAACGGCGAGGTCGAGCTGGCCGATGTGCAGGCCGATCTGGTGATGGTCTTTGGCGGTGACGGATCGATTCTCCGCGCAGCGCGGCGCATGGGGAGCAATCAGCGGCCGATTGTCGGCATCAACCTGGGACGCCTGGGCTTTCTGGCCGACCTGTCACCGACTGCTTTTTCCGAGTCTTTGCCGCATCTGGCCATGGGCCAGTATCGGGTGGTCGAGCATCTGATGTTTCAGGCGGAGATCTGGCGCGGGAGCGAATGCCTGAATCGACGCCTGGGGCTCAACGAGACGGCAGTGCTAGCCGGCGAACCCTTCAGCATGCTCGACATCGATCTTTACGTTGACTCAGAATTGGTAACTACTTATAGTTGCGACGGTTTGATCGTGAGCACTCCCGTCGGATCGACGGCCCACAGCCTTTCGGCAGGCGGCCCGATCCTGCGGAAAGAGCTGCAGGCGTTTGTCATTTCGCCGATCAGTCCCCACACGTTGACCATGCGTCCGGTGGTCGACGCGGCGGATCGCGTTTACGAAATGCTGGTGCATCACCCGAACACCGGGACGGCCGTGGTGGTGGATGGCCAGCAACTGCAGCACGTCGCCGCTCATGATCGAATCCGGATCCAGCGCGCTGAACCTCGATTTCAGCTGGTGGAAGTCGTCGGCCGCAGCTACTATCGCACCCTGCGTGAAAAGCTCGGGTGGGGTGGCCGCATGCGGCGAATTAACGAGCACGGAGCGTCGTAACAGTTGCGGTGCGGCTGGAACCCAGCGGTGCTGGGGCGACGCAAGCAAGGTCGGGTGCCGAGCGGGTTTTGGTGAAACGCTCTGTCACCTAGTGGGCATGGAGGCGATGAAGCATGACGACCTGGAATACAGTCTTCTTCGGCCTGGTACTGCTGGCTGGCTCAACGGCTCTGACCGCCCACGTCGGCGCTCAGCAGACTGACGGGAACACGGCAGATACCGGTACACCAACCCCCTCGGCACCGACCGCCGACCCTGACACTGACCCTGACACTGACAACTCGGCAACTGCTGGTGACTCGGCGACCGCGAGTGACTCAGCGACTGAGAGTGAATTGGCAGAAGCGACTGCCGAACTGGCGACTGAGAAAGTGGAACTCCGCTATCGGTTGACCCCGAAGCAGGAACTGCGTTATCGCGTCGAGCACTTGGCGACGGTCGACACGACCATCGAGGGGACTCAGCAGAAGACGCAATCCCGCAGTGTCTCAACCAAGGTCTGGCAGATTCACGATTCGATTGGCGACGAGAAGTTTTCCTTCAGTCACTCGATCGAGGACGTGCAGATGTGGCAGGAAGTGAGCGGCCGCAAGCCGGTGGAATACAATAGCCGGACCGACAAGCAGCCGCCGGCCGAATACGAAGCCGTCGCCGCTCAACTGGGCAAACCGCTGGCCGACATCACGATTGATCCCACCGGCAAGATTATCGAACGCAAGGACCATGTCCCGCAGACCGACCTGGGATTTGGTGCGATCACCATTCAATTGCCAGCGGGCCTGGTCGGCGTCGGCACGACCTGGGCTTCGGATGCTGAGATTCGTGCCAGAACCGAAAGCGGACAGTACAAGAAAGTGACGATCCGGCAGAAATTCCGGTTGGAAAAGATCCAGACCGGAATCGCCACGATCTCGATGCGGTCCGAGGTGATCACACCGGTCAACGATGCCCGCGTCCGATCTCAGATCGTGCAGCGACTTTCGCAGGGGACGATCAAATTTGACATCGACGCCGGACATGTGGTCAGCAAAGAGCTGGAATGGAACGAGTCGGTACTGGCCTTTAATGGTGCTGACAGCAACATGAAGTACCTGGCCCGGTTTACCGAAACGCTGATCACCGAACCTCAGACGGCTCAGCGTCCGACCGCTGGCAGCTCGAACAGCCAATAGGGGCCTGTCGTTCGAGCGGACAAGCCGCGAGAATCTGGTCGTGAGGGGGCAGGTCGAAGTGGCCGTCCCGGACTTCGGACGGCCAGTCGCATGCAGCACGTATCTTCCAGCTCGCCTCATCACAATCGGCGCCGCTGGCGACCGGCGCTCGGCTGTACCGTGGCTCTGCTGCTCGCTCCTTGGATCTGGCTCGACCCCGGACAGCGTGCCGTATGGGGTAACTCGCTGGCCCTCTTCGCCGGCACCACCTTGATCGCCGTGCCGATCAGTCTTTCCGTGGCCCTGTTAGCTCAGCGCTGGCGGGTGCGCGGGAGCACGACCGTGGCCGCGCTGCTGGCCTCAGCACTACTCATCCCGTTGTACGCCTACGTCGCCGGTTGGGACGCCGCTTGGAATGCGTGGCTGTCGTGGCGAAGTCAGGGAGGAGGGCAGTTGCCCCCGGAGATCACCTCGCCGGCCAGCCTGGGAATGGCGGCGGCGATTGGCGTCCATGCCCTGGCCGCCGTACCCTGGTCGCTGGCCATCGCGTGGTGGGGCCTGGCGAATCTCCCCAGCTCGATGGAAGACCAGCTGCGGCTCGACCGACCACCGCTGTGGGTCATCTTCCGTTACACACTGCCGCGGCTGGAGTTGACACTCTGGACGATGGCCCTGCTGGTCTTGTTGACGACGTTCAACGAAATCACGGTCACCGACTATTACCAGGTGCGCACCTTCAGCGAGGAACTGTATGTCGGGTTCGCGACGCAACCGGACCTGGGTGGCATCGTCCTGCAGGTGCTGCCCGGCGTACTGGGAATCGCCGCCGCCGTTGCCGTGCTGGCCCACTCCTGGCTCTACGAACCCTCGGCGGCCGACGTCCGGCTTGGCGAACGAAGAGCGGGGCAGGGGGCCTGGTCGGGGCCGAGTGATCCGAGGTTCAGGTGGCTGGGATCGATCTGGATCTGGGCCGTAGCCTTCCTGGTGCTGGGTTGGCCGCTGATGGCGCTGATATTCCAGGCGGGCGTCGAACAGGTCGCCGACGATTCCGCTCGGCGTATGATCTGGTCACCGGGGCTGGTCGTCCAGCGGTGTGCTACCGCGCTGAGCAACAACGGTAGTGAGTTGCTGTTCAGCCTGGGTCTGAGCCAGCTGGTGGCGGCCGGGTGTCTGCTGACCGCCGGACCACTGGCTTGGTGGGCTCGGCTGAGAACGACCTGGCGTCGAGCCGTACCGTTGACGCTGGTCGCCGCGGCTCTGGCGATCCCCGGACCGCTGCTGGGACTCGCCGTCATCCGCTGGCTCGACCGACCGGGCCACTCAGCGCTGAATTTCCTGTACGACCGAACGCTCTTTCCGCTGTGGCTGGTCCACACCATCCGTTGCTGGCCGTGGGCGTGGCTGGTGCTGGCCGCCGCCTTCAAGTCGATCCCCGATTCGCTGGTCGACCAGTCGCGACTGGACGGATTCTCGTCGGCCCGTTCCTACGTCCGGTGGGTTGTGCCGCTCACATTCTCTACCCAAGCGGCCAGCTGGTTTCTGGTGACCGGGTTATCGCTCAACGAGCTGAGCAGTTCGATTCTGGTAGCCCCCCCGGGATACACGCCGTTTTCGGTCGCCTTTTTCAGCACGCTGCACTACGGCACCCGCTACGAGCTGGCGTCGCTGTGTCTGGTCGTCTGGGGGTTGGCGTGGGGCCTGGCCGGGCTGGGCTGGTGGAACGGGTCGTATCGATCGCGCCCGGCGCGGGTGCAGGGCGACGGCCGTCCGGTATACTAAACATGGATCTTCATGGGGATCACCAGACCGACCTGGGCGACTGGGACCTAGGCGACTGGTACGGAGCGGCGAGACAAAGCGGAGAGACGATTGGTGCGAGCGGAGACGGACAACCTGATGCCGGGAAGCGGCCTGCGAGACAGACGCTATTCGCTGCGCGAGGGTGGCTGCCAGCCACTGCGGTCCGGCTTTAGCTTGGTCGTTGGCTTGGTGGTCTGCTGGACGCTGGCGATTGGCGGAACCTCGGGGCAGGCGTGGGCTGAAACGGCCGAGCGTCCGGCGGAAGCAACCGAACGCCAAGCGGAACCGGCTCATGAGGCCGACGAATCGCTGTGTCGGATCAAGTTCCACCTCGACGGCCAGGACCACGACGTGACGGGGCGGGTCCTGGTACAAGCTCAGGATGGTGGCGTCCTGCTGGAAGGCCGTGACGGCACGCTGTGGCCGGTGACGGGTGAGCAGGTGAAGTCACGCGAGCCGGTCACGGGGAAGTTCGAATACTACTCGGCGAAAGAGCTGAGCGAAAAGTTATTGGAAGAAGTGCCGGAGGGCTTCCGCATCCACCAGACGGCCCACTATGTGATCTGTTACAACACGTCGCGCGCTTATGCTCAGTGGTGCGGAGCCCTCTTTGAGCGGCTGTACCGGTCGTTCGGCTCGTTCTTTGAGAATCGCGAGCACAAGCTGCGGACGCCGCCGCCGCTGGTGGCCTTGGTCTTTCAGGATCAGAAGTCGTATGAGGAATATGGCCGACCGGAAGTGAAGGAGGGCATCCAGACGATCATCGGCTATTACAGCCTGCGAACGAATCGGATTGCCACTTACGATCTGACCGGATTGGGGAATCGCGACGACGGCGCCAACGGCGCTTTGATGCAGCGGATCAATCAGTTGCTGGACGATCCACGAGCTGAGCGAACTGTGGCGACGCTGATCCACGAGGCGACGCACCAGCTGGCCTTCAACTGCGGTCTGCAGACTCGGTTCGCTGACGTGCCGCTGTGGTACAACGAGGGGATGGCGATGTTTTTCGAGACGCCCGACCCGCGGAACCGACGCGGGTGGCGCTCGGTGGGGGGCGTGAATTACACTCGGCTGGGTCAGTTCCGTGACCATCTCAAGGGTCGCAGTGCCGATTCGTTGGTGACGTTGCTGATCGACGACCATCGGCTGCGCGATTCGAATCAGGCCGAAGTCGGCTACGCGGAGAGCTGGGCGTTGTGCTATTTCCTGATCAAGACCCGCAAGCAGCAGTTCATCGAATACTCTCATATGCTCTCGGCCAAACGTCCTTTGGAGAAGGTGACGGCGGACGAGCGGTTGCGGGAGTTTCAGCAGATTTTCGGGACTGACCTGGCGGCCCTGGACGCCGAATTTCTCCGGTTCATGGAGAAGGTGAAATAGGCGTGCAATGGCCGCGGGCATGGGTTAAGATGAGGGTCGGCTTGCTGGCCGCCCTGCGGGTGGCCCGGCGAGTCCCGCCTGACTGAACGGCCGATTGTGGGGTCGACTTCGACCTGCCAGTCGCGTCGTCCTGCGACAAGTTATTCAACGATCCCCGTCCGGGGCCCCGCACACCCGCTGAACTGGTCTCAAAGGAGAAACCATGACCGCTCCCCAACCCGCTCGTGAACCGGCCGCCGCCAATCGTCGTCAATTCCTGGGTGGTTCGGCCGCCGCTGTGCTGGCCGCCAGCACGCTTGGCGCGGCCCGGAACGCCCACGCGGCCGGGGGCGACACGTTACGGATCGGCTTGATCGGCTGCGGGGGGCGTGGCAATGGAGCGGCAGTGAACGCCATGAAGGCCGATTCGAACTGCAAGCTGGTGGCGATGGCTGATCTTTTCCCCGACCAGATCACCGCTGCTCGGCAGAGCATTCTGGCGGACGCCGAGGCGCAAGGTGTGAAGGAGAAGTTCGCCGTCACCGAAGACCGCTGCTACTCGGGTTTCGATGCCTACTTGAAGCTAATTGCCAGCGACGTCGACGTGGTCCTGCTGACCACACCGCCTCATTTCCGGCCGATGCATCTGCGAGCGGCCATTGAAGCGGGCAAGCACGTCTTCTGCGAGAAGCCGGTGGCCGTTGATGCTCCAGGCGTGCGGCACGTGTTGGAGACCGTCGAACTGGCTCGCCAGAAGAATCTCAGCATCGTCAGCGGTTTGTGCTGGCGATATGACTACGCGGTCCGCGAGACGGTCAAGCGAATTCTGGACGGCGCGATTGGCGACATTGTCGCCATTCAGGAAAACTACCTGGCCGGGACGTTGTGGCATCGCGGTCGTCAGCCGCAGTGGAGCGAGATGGAGTATCAGCTGCGCAATTGGCTCTACTTCACCTGGCTCTCGGGGGACCACAACGTCGAACAGCACATTCACAGCCTCGACAAGGCACTGTGGCTGATGGGCGATCAGCTGCCTGAAAAGTGTTTCGGCCTGGGCGGACGTCAGGTTCGGACGGGTCCCGAGTGGGGGAACATCTACGACCACCACGCGGTTTGCTATGAGTACCCGAACGGCGTAAAGGTGTTCGCTTACACCCGTCAGATGGCCGGCTGCCACACCGACGTTGACGATTACGTGATGGGGACCAAGGGGAAGGCCGCGTTGCTGAAGTTCCAGATCGAGGGGGACCAGTCATGGCGGTATCCGCGTCGTCCGGAACGGCCCAGCATGTACGATGTGGAGCATCAGGAGCTGTTCGCCGGGATCCGCAAGGGCCAGATCATCAACAACGGCATCTATATGGCTCGCAGCACCCTGATGGCCATCATGGGACGAATGGCATGTTACACGGGTGAGCTGGTGACGTCGGAAGCCGCGATGAACTCGCAGCAGAGCCTGACGCCCAGCAGCTACAGCTGGGGCGACGTATCGATCCCGGTGGAAGTCGCCATGCCCGGTGTGACCAAGCTGGTCTAAATATCTCACCGTCTCTTGCTCCGGCCGCCGGCCAGCTTGCTCCGGCCGGAGCCCCGGTCTGGGTGAGCAACCGAGTCACCACTGCCGAGTTACTCCGGCCGCCGGCCAGCTCGCCTGGCCGGAGCCCCGGTCTGAGTGAGCTAGAGCGCCGCGCCCCACGCGACCTTCTTCTTCAGGCTTTTTTCAACGCTGAGGGCGCAAGAGACACGGGAGTTTTCACCGCTGAGACGCGGAGTGAAGGCAGAGAGGCGGAGCTTCGGGCGGATCGATTCACTCGCGATTCGCGCTCAGCCGGCTGACAAGCGTTGCTCGAGCTGCTGGGCGATCTGCCGAGCGGATTGGGAGGCGGGGCCGGTTTGCAGGACGCGTTCCTGTTCGATCCAGTGTTCGACTTTCGACTGAGCCGAAACGACCGTGCTGTGACTGCGGCGGCCGAAATACGATCCGATCTCAGACAGAGCGGCTCGCGTGTATTTGCGAGCCAGCCACATGGCCATCATGCGGGGCTGAGTCATCGCGTGGCCGCGTCCCTGGGACCGCAGCTGTTGAGGCTCGATCCCAAACGCGTCACAAACCACTCGTTCCACGTCCGCCAAGTGGATCGCTCGGGGCTGGACCGGAAACAGCCGGCCCAGCGTCTGACGAGCCTCCTGCAGGCCCATCGGTCGCTGCTGGTGCTGCTGAGCGACTCGCAGCAGATTCAGGGCACCCGACAGACGTCGCGCGTCACCAGTCGACTCGTTCGCCACCAGCTCGGCCACCTCGTCCGACAACGGCAATTGCCGCTGCATGGCCCACCGACGCACCAGTTCACGTCGAGTCTCCAGATCAAGCGGCTCCAGCCGACAGACCAGGCCCGACATCAGCCGATTGATCAGCTCTTCGCCCAGATCCAGCAGTTCCTGCGGAGCCCGATCGCTGGCAAAGACCAGCTGACGCCCCTGACGCGACAGATGATCGACCGTGTACAACAGCTCGACAATCGTCGCCCGCTTGCCGGTGAAGAACTGAATGTCGTCGATAATCAGCAAATCGACGTCGCGGTACTTGTGCCGAAAACTCGGCAAACCTTTCCCCCGCAATGCCTCGACAAAATACGACGTGAATTGTTCGGCCGACAGATAAACTACCCGACGCATCGGGTTTTCCTGCCGAGCTCGCGACCAGATCCCTTCCAACAGATGCGTCTTGCCACAACCAGTCGGGCCGGTAATGACCAGCGGCGAGTACTCGCCCCAGCCGTTCGACATCAGCTCCACCGCCTGCACGGCCATCCGGTTCGATGAGCCAACCACGAACTCCGACAGCTTGGAAAACGGACGCTTGCGGCGAGCCTCGGCCAGTGACGGACTGACCATCCGGTCGTCGACCAGCTTCAGCTGGGGACGGTCAGCACTGTCAACGCGTTCTGCCGTCCGAGCTGGGGACATCTTCTCGGTTTTACCTGCTGTGTTGAATCGGCCGGCGGTGCCGGACTGTTTGAACGTTTCGAATGGATTCGGTACTTCGATTTGAACTGGTGCGGCAGGCGTCTCAACGACCGACATTTCGGTCGACGAGGTGACGTATTCCACGTTCGCCTCACCACCCCACAACTCACAAGCCGCCAGCTGCAGTTCACGATGCAGCGACTTGCGACACCGATCCAGACGGAATCGCTGCGGCGAAAGAGCTCGCAGCGTGTCCCCATCCCGTTCAAACCGGACGTGAGGCCCAACCCACAGTTCAAACCGTTCCCGCCCCAGTCGATCAACCAATACACTGCGAAGCTGTTGGTTGACATCCATATCGCGGCCCGCCACTTCCTGCAGAATCCCTAGGCGCATACGCTGAGCGCAATCACAATCCCGAATTGCATTCCAGCTGCGAGAGCAGACCGTCTTGGCCACAAGACGCAAGTGGATTCGGGCCTGATGCCAACCACCACTTGTCGAGCTGTTCTCACGTCCGTGGGTCCGATTGTATGTCTGCCAGCAAGCATGTCAAACGGTCGCCTGTCGCCCGCCTCAGGGAATCAAAAATCTCCTCTCGGACCAACTCGTTTTCTCGCTGAAAACCCGAGACTCCACCTGAACCTAACCGCACAAACTTTCCGGAAGGTTGCGTGGAAAACCTGTTATACCGCCCCCCGGCGGTCGCGGCAAACAGCGCAACAAGTTTTTGCCGCTCAGAGACTTACGACCGCTAGCATCAGCAGGCTAGCCGCGAATGGCTGTCGAGCTGGGTTGCTCGGGAGCGATGGGTTTGGGTGCGGTCGGCTGGCCCGTCGGCTGGGGCTGAGCCGCCTCGCCCGCAGGCGCCACGGGTGGCTTCAGAGCGTTCAGTAATCCTGTCATCTCCTCGCTCAAACCAAGCTTCGATCCGGCCCGATTCAGCTCCAGTTTCAACTGGTACCGCTCCTGCGGACGATCGGCCAGCATGACTTGGGCCGTCCCCACTTGGAGGACCCCCAGCACCTGGTCGCCGACCTTGCCCAGGTAGAGCCCCGGACCGTAGGTAGCGTCCGGAGCCATGTTCCAGAACCGTACGGCCGTGTCGATTACCCGCGACGGGTCACCCGTCCACCCGTCAAACGATACCCGCTGGACCGATGGCTGAGCGTCGAAGACATAGGTCAGCGACCCGCAGACGTCGAAGGGCTGAGACCCGGTGGCCAGCGGGACCCGGTAAACCTGCCACCCGTTGTCGAAGGGGAGCCGAGCGACGCGGGACCAGTTGCCCATCATCCACTGCGGCGTGGCGTCAAAACGGACCACGTCGGCCAGCGTCTGGGCGGGCGGACCGCCCACCGGCGGCCAGGTGACCGCTCGAGTCCGTGGAGCTGGAATCGCCGGTGGTGCCGTATCCGTCGCTACGTCGGGTGGGGCCGGCCAGGGATCCGTCTCACCGGCCCGCGGCGCCTTCCGCGTCCCGCCGTCGGATCCCATCAACGTTTCGCCCGACACCGCGGAGGCCGATTGCTTGCCGGCCCGTTGCAGCCAATCCACGGGCTGCCGCATGGCCTGCGACCAATGGGGATTGGTCAGCAACATTGGCAAGGCAAATGACGCCGCCAGGACTGCGACAAACAAATAGCTCCGGTTCACCATCCGGCCCGCCCATGAAGACGCATCCGGCAACCCGTCGGCCACCCCGTCAGGTACCACACCCGGTGAGCCGCGGCCGCCGCTAGTCGTCCACTCCGTTCATCGACCGGTCGCCCCCCCGTCCTGAACCGACACCGACCCAGCCGACCTGACCCGCACCGTCGCGCACTACCACCCGACCCGCAGCACCATCCAGGCCCCACCAACACCCGATCCGTACCGCCGACAGCCGCGCAACGACGGCCGATTTCGATTACCATGGCGGACGAATCGACTCGTCGACGCAGTTTCCCGGTCATTCAGCCCGACCATGCACGAATTGATCGAACAATTGGCCGTCTATCTCTATCTGGCTCGAGCCAGCGATCGGCGCAGCCGGCAGATGGTCAGCGATCGTCTTTACTTGCTGGCCGGAGAACTCGCCGTCCAAGGGGGCTGGTTGCCCGTGGCCGCTTACTGCCGACAACAGATTCTTCAGCACAACCCGCACCACCTGCTCCAGCGCTGGCCGACCTTCCAGGCCGCTCGCGGACACGAAGACTACGAATCACTCCTCGCCTTGCTCGTCCGCCGCTATCCCCTGGAACGAGCCGAAATGATGCTGCAGACGCTGGGCGTCGACCGGGCCGCTGAACGACAGTGTTATGATTCCGACCGGGAATACGCCGCGTCGCTGTGCGGCATGTCCCAAGACGAAATGGAACGACGGTTCGGCAACTGATCGGAACACCAGCCCTCGCTCCGAATCCCCGCGACTTCGCTCTCATGGCCCGATCCCCTCGGCCCGACAATCACCAGACTGTCTCACCCCACGACGCCGAATGGCTGGTCAGCCAATCTGCCGCCGAGCGGCTTGAGCTGGCCCGCTCCGGCCAAGATGAACTGGAACGAACCACAGCGCTGCGGCGCCGTGGACTCTCGGCGCATCAGGCAACCTTGGCCGCTCAACTGATCGAACTGCGTTCCCGGGCCCGCGTCAAATTCGCCGCAGCCGAGCAGATGTTCTTTACCCGTCGTAGCCTGGAGCAAGCGACCGACCAACATATCGCCGACTACAAGGCTCAGTCGTTCGCCTCGTGTCGCCAAGTCGTCGACCTGTGCTGTGGTATCGGCGGCGATTCCATCAGCCTCGCTCGCGTCGTCCCCAGACTGCTGGCCGTAGATCTCGATCCAGTCCTGTGTACCTTCGCCAACCGACATCTCCACGACTCAAAAACCGGCTCGTACGAAGTCCGCTGCGAACAGGCTGAACGATTCAACCTGACCGACTGCGACGGATGGCACATCGACCCCGATCGCCGACCCGCTGACACGCGAGTCACCGCAGCCAACTACATGCTGCCCGATCACTCTGCCCTTGGAGAGATGCTCAAATCGGCCCCCGACGCGGCCATCAAAGTCGCTCCGGCGACACCCGAAGTCACGTGGCCCGTCCCCACGCGCCGCGAATGGATCGGACACCGCCGAGAATGCCAACAGCAAATCGTCTGGACCGGCCGCTTCGCCAACGGATCTCCACGACAAGCCACCGTGCTGGACGCTCAGGGGAGCCCCCATTCACTCAGCGGTACGGGGGAAGAACGAGCGAGTTCCGTCCCCGAATGCGGACCGCTCGTCGTCGAACCTCACCCCGCCGTCCTGGCCGCTGGACTCGTCGGCGCACTTGCCTCCTCACACCAGTGGCACACCTTCACCGCTGACCAAGCCTACCTGACCGGCCACACTTCGATCCCATCGCCACTCGTCGCAACCTTCCAGGTCATCGATCTCCTCCCGTTTCGCCCCGATTCGCTCCGCCGTGAATTGAAACGACGCGGAATCTCAATCACCGAGGTGAAACGTCGAGCCGTGCACTTCGACCTGGAATCGCTCCGTCGACAGCTGACTCTCACCGATGGAAGCCCCCATACACTGATCGTCGCCAGACAAGGAGCCAAAGCAGTGGCCATCGTGGCCCAACGAGTTGCTCAGGTATCAGTGAGCTAGAACGTCAAGCGGCAGTTGAGGTTCTGTGCGGATTTTTTTAACGCAGAGGGCGCGAGAGGACACGTGAGTTTTCACCGCAGAGAAGCAGAGGGAAGGCAGAGACGTGCGAGAGCGGCGGAGAGGCGGGAGAGGCGCGGCCCCCGGCCAGCTCGCCTGGCCGGAGCCCAGGTCTGAGTGAGCTAGAGGAAAGTCCCCCTAAGAATCTATCTCCAGTGGGCAAGCCCCACTGGAGACAGCTGGCACCGACCGATTGGCTCTCCAATCTGCCGGCCCCCGGCCAGCTCGCCTGGCCGGAGCCCCGGTCTGAGTGGGCTAGAGCGTCGGGCCGCACTCGAAGTTTTTTAGGGACTTTTTTTCAATGCCAAGAAGAGGCAGGCGGGACGCCCGCACCACAATAAGAGAGGAGGACACGGAGGCAGGCGGGAGGCCTGCACCACAATGGGTTAGAGCAGCGAGATGATGAAGTTGGCCAAGCGGTCGCCGGCGACGAGGTCACGTTGTTGTTGGTGGACCAGGTCCAAAGCGACGCGGGGGCGGCGCCAGACGGCGGCGGCGGCAGCGCCGAGCTTGCCGGCCCAGCCCGCTTGCCGCCGCACCGCTTCCACTTCTCGCACCGCAGGTCGCTCGGCATTCTGCCGAACACTCAACACAGCCGTCCACGGCACGTGTCGCTCATCGCACAAGCCAGCCAGGTCGCCCAGCGTATGAGCCCAGACCACCAGCTCAGGCTCCTCGGACTCGGCTGGTGAACTCGGCGGATCGGCGAAGGCGGGACGCGAGCGGGAACCGTCCAGCGTTCCCCAGACGGTACGAGGAGGCAACGGCTGGCGGGGATTGATCAGCGGCTGCAGTCCGCGCGATTGGTCGCCGCGGCGAAACCGTGTCGGCAGGACGATCGTGTCGAGCGGCAGGTTGCCGCTTATCGCCTCACCCGTACCGGCCAGTACGATCCACGGCGGCCGATTGACGACCAGCGCATCGCCGATGGATCGAGCGGGGTCAGGACCAGTCAGTTCAATGATGACCAGCGTTGATTTGCCAATCCGTGCGGTCGTTTCGACAAACGTCTTCCCGCGCAGCTGGCGAGCGCGACGTAGCCGGTCGGTCAGGCACCCCGCGTCCGAGGCGTCCCAGCAAACCACCGTCATCCCGTCCGATTCACCGCTGGTTAACCCCGACATCGTCCCCCCATCGTCACACCTCATTCACCCGGTCCTGTCGGTGGTGGCCGTCCAGCGGCTCCCTATCCCCCATTGCCCCTCGCCACGGCTGGATAAAATCGGCACTTTTGGCAAAATCCGCATTCTGAGTCGGCTGAGCGAACCGCCCGGACCGCGGCGGCAAGCTATATTTTCGGGTTCCCACGGGACGGGGACAAGCGGACGGGGGAAGGGTACGGCGAGACGGTATCTCGCAGGACGACGACTGGGGGGGGAGATGAGTCAGACACGGATCCGGGGTATTTTCACGCCCAATCTGGTGCCGCTGGACGACAGCGGCGAAATCAACGAGGGTGAGCTGCGGCGGTACGTCGATTGGTTGATCGCCAAGGGCGTGCACGGACTCTACCCGAACGGCTCGACGGGCGAGTTCACTCGGTTCACGCTGGAAGAACGCAAGCGGATCGTGGAGATCATCGCCGACCAGACGGCTGGTCGCGTGCCGATACTGGCCGGAGCTGCTGAGGCCAACACGCGGGAGACGATCAAGGCTTGCGAGTATTACGCTCAGCTGGGCGTCCGCGCGGTGGCCATTGTCGCGCCGTTCTATTACAAGCTGACTCCGCAGGGGGTCTACGCCTACTTTGCCGAAATCGCCCGTCATTCACCTGTCGACATCACGCTCTACAACATCCCACTCTTTGCCTCGCCGATTGATGTGCCGACGGTGCAGAAATTGGCCGAGGAATTTCCGCGAGTCGTGGCGATCAAGGATTCGAGCGGCGATGTGGCGAACATGATGCGGATGATTGCGGCGGTACGGCCAATCCGTCCCGACTTCAGTTTTCTGACCGGCTGGGAAGCCGTGCTGATGCCAATGTTGCTGGTCGGCTGCGACGGGGGGACGAACGCGACCAGCGGGATTGTCCCCGAGCTGACTCGAAAACTCTACGACCTGTCGACTTCGGGCCAGATCGACGCGGCTCGAGAACTGCAGTACCGCATGCTGCCGCTGTTCGACGCCATGTTGTATTCGGCCGAATTCCCGGAGGGCTTCCGCGCGGCGCTCAGTCTCCGCGGGTTCCGAACGGGGCGCGGCCGTCAGCCCCAGTCGGCATACCAGCAGCAGCAACTGGAAAAACTGAGTCGCGAGCTGCAGTGCCTGCTGGCCGGGGAAGGCTTTACGGACGAGCCGATTGGCGGGTGTCCGGCCGGGCAGCCATTCGACGCCGACCGGATCGCTCAGATCGTGCAGGGAGTAATGAACGAACTGAAGCGTCGCGGAGTGACGACGGCCAATTGAGAGAGCCTAAATTCGCGATCGCGCGGATCGGGCCCAACCTGCTACGGATGAATTGCCTGCTACTGGCGGCTTTTCTGCCACGGGCGGGTTTCCGGTCGCTGAGTGGGTGTTGCCTCGAGTCGGCTCCCCATCCACCGGCCCTGCCCGTTATATTGAGGGCCGGTCTGGCGGTCATCTCAGAGGAGATGGCTGGCGATTCGGAGCGAAGGGGCAAGATGACGATGAAGGTGCTACTGGCCAGCCCGCGCGGATTCTGCGCCGGCGTGAACATGGCGATTGAAAGTCTCGATCTGGCGCTGCGGGCCTTCGGGAGTCCCGTCTATGTCTACCACGAGATTGTGCACAACAAGTACGTGGTCGATATGTTCCGACGTCAGGGGGCAGTCTTCGTCGATCGGCTGGAAGACGTTCCGGAACGTTCGTATCTCCTCTTTTCCGCTCACGGCGTGGCTCCGGAAATCCGGCGGATTGCGAAGGAGCGTCGGCTGTTTGCCATCGACGCGACCTGTCCGCTGGTGACCAAGGTCCATCTCGAAGCGATCCGATTCGCTCAGCAGGGCTACACCATCGTGCTGATCGGCCATGAGGGCCACGATGAGGTGATCGGGACGATGGGAGAAGCTCCGCAAGCGATTGTGCTGGTCGAGGACGAGCACGACGTCGATCTTCTGGAGGTGGCCGATTCTCAGCGTCTGGCTTATCTGACGCAGACAACACTTTCGGTCGACGATGCGAATCGGATCATTCGCCGACTGAAGGGACGGTTCCCATCGATCGTCGGGCCGCCGAAAGAGGATATCTGCTACGCGACACAGAACCGGCAGGAAGCCGTGCGGCTGCTGGCAAAGGAAGCCGACGTTGTGCTGGTGCTGGGGAGCCAGAACAGTTCCAACAGCCAGCGTCTGAAGGAACTCGCCCGCGAAACGGGGATTGCCGGTTATCTGATCGATGGCCCGCAGGATATTGACCCCGAGTGGCTGCGGGAGGCGCGCACGGTGCTGGTGACAGCCGGAGCCAGTGCTCCTGAGTCGGTGGTGCAGGACTGTCTGTCATATCTGGAGACGACATTCGGGGCCACGGTCGAGGCCCGTTCGATCCGCCAGGAAGAAGTTCACTTCCCGTTACCGCGCGAATTGCGAAGCGTGGCGAGCTGAACGACCGGCCCTCGAGTCGCCCCTCTGTTGCTCATGGGCTCCATTCGATCGCTTCGAGCGATTCGTGTGGCAAGGTGCGGGGGCTTGGGTTAAGCTGCAATCGGGAAGCAGGCATACCCGGCAGAACGAGCGACTTGGGCCGACTATGAGCGATGTGGCTGAACTGGCGAAGGGGGTGGTGGGGAACGTCGAGCGGGTCATTGTCGGCAAACGGCCGCAGATCGCGCTCGCGCTGGTCGCCTGGCTCTGCGAAGGACATATCCTGCTGGAGGACGTCCCGGGCGTGGCCAAGACCATGCTGGCTCGAGCGATGGCATTGAGCGTGGGTGGCACTTTCAAACGGGTTCAATGCACGCCCGACCTGTTGCCAACCGATATTACGGGGGCTTCGATCTTCAACCAGAAGACGGCCGAGTTTGAATTTCGGCCGGGTCCGATCTTCACGAACATTCTACTCTCCGATGAAATCAATCGCGCCACGCCCCGGACGCAGGCGGCGCTTCTGGAAGCGATGGCCGAACGGTCCGTATCGGTCGACGGCATCACGCACCGGCTGGCTCCACCCTTCCTGGTCCTGGCGACTCAAAACCCGATCGATCACGAAGGAACTTTTCCGCTTCCCGAAGCTCAGCTCGATCGATTTCTGATGCGGCTGAGCTTGGGCTATCCCTCGGAAGAAGATGAAGTCCGGATGCTGGTCGGCCAGCAGAAGGAGCATCCGGTCGACCAGTTGCAGAGTGTGGTAACGTCGGACCAGCTGCTGGCGAGCCAGCGGCAAGTGCGGCAGGTGCAGGTGGCCGAGAAGGTTCAGCAGTACATCGTCAAGCTGGTGCATTACACGCGTCAGCACGAAGACGTGGCACTAGGCGGCAGCCCGCGGGCGTCGATCGCCCTGTTTCGCACCAGCCAGGCGATTGCCGCAGTGCGAGGTCGCAAGTATGTGCTGCCGGACGACGTCAAACGAGTCGCTCATGCCGTCCTTGGCCACCGCGTGCTGCTGAAACCCGAAAGCCGTCTGCGCCGCGTGCAGGTGACCGAAATCCTCGATCAGATGCTCGATCAAGTTCCCATCCCCGTGATGCCAACGGAAAACGCATGACCTGGTGGATCGTTGCCATTCTCTTGCTGGCGGTCAGCCTCGGGCTGGGGCTGAGCAACGTGGTGTACGTCGCCTACGCGCTCTTGGGCGTGCTGTTGGCCAGTCGCTTCCTGACGCAACGTTGGACTGAAAACCTCGCCGCTCACCGTCGCTGCAGTCGGCTGGAGGTCAACCAGCGGGACAAAGTGGCAGTCGTGGTAGAGGTGACCAACCGTGGCCGCTGGCGAGTCCTCTGGACGCTGCTGGAGGATCTACTGCCGCGCAAAGCACTCGCTTTTACCCCCCCCAGTCTGGAAGTCGTCGGCGAGCGACTGAAGCTGGCTTCGCTGGGCGCCGGCGAGACCATGCGGCTCCTCTATCAGCTCACTCCGCGTCGCCGCGGCTACTATCAGCTGGGCCCCCTGGTGGCCGAAACCGGTGACGTCTTCGGGCTGCACCGACGATATCGCATACTGTCACAGCCGAGCTTTCTGACGGTTTACCCCGATGTCGAACCGCTCCTGGGATATGACATCGCATCGCCCAAACCGATCGGCGAGATTCGCATGGCCCACCGGCTGTTCGAAGATCCGACACGTCAGGCCGGCGTACGTGCTTATCAGCCGGGCGATCCGCTGCGGAAAATCCACTGGCGGGCCACGGCCAGGACCGGGTCATTGCAGAGCAAGATCTATGAGCCGTCGTCAGTGGCTGGAGCGACCGTCGTGCTGGATTTTCACGAGCAGAGCTATCCGGCGCGCGACGAGCCGGTGCGGAGCGAGCTGGCGGTGACGACGGCCGTGTCGCTGGCCTACGCCCTGTATGAAATGGGCCAGCAGGTGGGACTGATCACGAATGGGCGGGACGCAGCCGAGCGGGTGAGGGAGGAAGGCTGGGACTCGGACCTGAGGACCCGTCAGGCGGCGCTGGCGGCGGCGCAGCCGAGCGAAGTGAGCGACCGGCTGCAGCCGCGCGTGATTCCGACGGGCCGAGGGCCTCAGCAGCCGCTGAGGATCCGCGACTTGCTGGCTCGGTTGGAGAAAACCGACGGGCTCGACCTGCCAGAGCTGCTGCGCGAGTGTTCGGGTCGGCTGCCGCGTGACGCGACGGTGATTGCGATCGTGAACCGAGTCCGACCGGCCGATGCCTGGTCGCTGATCCAGCTGCGGCGGCAGGGCTTTTCGGTGGCGGCGATTGTGAATGTGCACAGTACGGTGGAGTTTGCGGACCGCTCGGGACCGCTGGTTGCGGCGGGGATCCCGACGTACCAGTTGGTCGACAGTGCATCGGTCGGGTCAATTGCCCGCCAGCAGCTCGGCCGGTAAACCAACGACGTACCTGATTCCACCGCGGAGGTAGGTGCGACCTCCGCGACGACCTCCGCGATAGTTGGCAACCTGGGCATGAAGAGATGAACCGACGCCTGCCACCCACGACGCTCGACTATGTCGTCGTCGCCGCTGCGCCGGCATTGATCATCACCATGGTCGTCTGCCTGATGTGGTTCGTCGTCTCGATCCTCGGCATCGCCGACGGCCGCATGAAATGGCTCGTCTTCTTCTTCGCCGTCGCCGCCGTACTCATCACCCGCATCGCCATCGATCTGAGCGCTCCACTCGCCTGGTCCTACGCCCTGGCACTCGCCCTGGCCGTGCTGTTTGTGGTCGCCATGATCGCTCCAGCACTGCTGGTCCCCAGCATCTTCCTGCTCGGCGGTTCGTGGTGGGCCGTCCATCAGCTGACCTGGGACAGCACCGTCATCGACGAGACTCAACGCGCGCGCACCACCGGCCTGCTGCAAACTATCGGGCTCGACCGTCCCAAGTCCGCCCAACAGACCGACTCACCGCGTCGCCAATCCCAACCTGAAACCACCGGGACCACCGATCGCTCAACCGATCCGAACCAACCACTCGGCCGCTGGCAACAATGGTGGGAGAATCAACGGCGACTCCATGTCCCCGGCCGCTGGTCGCTGTACTTCCTGGTCGCATCGCTGCCTCTGTTCGGCTTGGGCCAAGCCCTGGCCGTCTTTCAATCCCCGGCCACCCACCGCGCACGATTCATGCTGGTCGTCGTATATCTGGCCAGCAATCTCGGCCTGCTGATGTGCACCAGCCTGCTGCAGATGAGGCGGTATCTGCGCCAACGCCAAGTCGAAATGCCGCCGATGATGGCCCGCCACTGGATCGCCGGTGGTGCTGTCCTGATCGGACTCGTGCTGCTCGCCAGCCACCTGCTCCCTCGCCCCGCCGCAGAATACTCGGCCGTCCAGATGGCAACCGATTACCTGCAATCCGATCACCTGAAACCATCCCGCTGGTCCGTCCCGGGCGACGACGCTGCAAAGAGCGATCGTGCAGAATCAGCTGTGAATGCTGACAACAACGCTGATTCAAAGCGAGAAGGATCTACCAAAAGTCCGGCCCAAAACCGCCAGACCCCTCAGCCTCCCCGCTCATCGCAGGACCGGGGCGAGGGTACGCAGAGGGAGACTGAATCAAGAGATCAGTCGGTGCAGAATGATGACAACAACGCTGACTCGCAGCGAGAAGGATCTTCCAAAAGTCCGGCCCAAAACCGCAAGACCCCTCAAGCTCACAACTCGTCGCAGGACCGGGGCGAGGGCACGCAGAAAGAGATCGAATCGAGAGATCAGTCGGTGCCAAATGCTGACAACAACGCTGATTCCCAGCGAGAAGGGTCTACTCAAAGTCCGGCCCCAAACCGCCAGACCCCTCAACCTCCCCGCTCATCGCAGGACCGGGGCGAGGGTACGCAGAGGGAGACCGATCGAGATGGTGGGAGTCGTTCGAGCAGTTCTCGGCAGCCGAATCAGCAGCGGCGGGATTCCAAGGCCGACTTCAGCTCGACACCACCTCAATCGACACCACCTCAATCGACACCGCAGGCCCCGTCGGGGATCCAACTGCCGTGGGGATCGATGTTTCGGGGCGTCTATTGGCTGGTCGTGTTGATCGCCGTGGCCTGGATTGGCTGGCAGCTGAGGGATTTCCTGGGAGAATGGTGGCGATCGCTGTGGCCGAATCGATCAACCGAATCGGCGGCGGCTGATGAGGAGCCTGAGGCGGCAGAGACGGTACGGCCGTTTAGCGATTATCGCAATCCGTATCTGGCGGATGGCAGCACGCGAATGAACCCATCCGAGCTGATTCGTTACACGTTTGCAGCGGTTGAATCGTGGGCTCGTGAGCAGGGCCGACCGCGACACGCTCATCAGACTCCGGCCGAATTCGCCCGGACCGTCGTCGGCGCCAAGCACCCGCTGTACGAACACCTCGCCACGCTGGCCGATCTCTACAACGATCTCGCCTATGGCTCACAACGCGCACCGGCTCACACAGTCAAACAACTGCGGCCGCTGTGGCAGCATCTGCAGAGCTGAGCAATCTTGCGGGGTGAGCCAATCTATCCGGAGACGGGTATCAACCGTGGACGCGAAACCGGCCTCCTTCGGTGGCCGCATCGGACTGCGGGACGACCAAGGGGAGATGCAGGGCCAAACAGGTTCCGCGTGGCGAACTCGATCGGACCTCGATTTGACCTCCGTGGAGCTGGACAATGCGCTGAGCCTTGCAGAGCCCGAAGCCGAGGCCACGGCCAGCTTCGCGTCCCGAGAAAAACGGATCGAACAAATGAGTGCGAGCTCGCTCGGATAACCCTGGCCCGGAATCTTCGACCAGCACGGTGGCCAGCAGTCCATGGTGCTCGGGCTCCAGCCGTACCTCGACGCACCCGGCGCGACCGCACGCTTCGAGCGCGTTGCGCACGAGGGCCTGCAG
Organism: Pirellulales bacterium; assembly: GCA_046349895.1. GTDB lineage: Bacteria > Planctomycetota > Planctomycetia > Pirellulales > Pirellulaceae > JAXMBJ01. Next base: position 2,460,336 of record JAXMBJ010000006.1, read on the forward strand.
GGCGACTTGCAGCTGAGTGGCGTCGGCTCGGATCCAGGTCGGATCGCCGGGGAGTCGGCTGGTGAGAACGGTCCCTTGCTGGGCGGCCCAGTCGGCCAGCTGATCGACGGCCAGCCGCACGCAGCTGCCAAGTTCCACTTCCGCCAGCTCCAGGTCGGGCGGTTTGGCATAGAGCATCATGTCGGCAATCATTTCGTAGGCGCGGAACGCCTGACGATGAATGGCCTCCAGCATCTTGCGCTGATCGGGCTGCAATTCGCCCCGCAGCAATGTCTGAGCTCGCAGCGAAATATTCGTCAGCGGATTGTTGATTTCGTGGCCGGCACCGTAGGCCAGCTCTCGCAGACCCACCAGCTTGGCCTGTTCAATGGCGGTGGCCAGGTGAGCTTGCCAGCGGGCGATTTGTTGGGCGATTCCGGCGAGCCGGGAGAGGAGTACCAGGGACCGTTCGGCCGGCGGATCGGTATGCAGCCACGAGGCGACGGAACACCGGCGCCAAGTCTCAAATTCGCCCAGCCGATCGATGGCCCAGCGGAGGACTCCGGCCAACCCCGTGGTACCGGCGGCGGGCTGGCGCAGTTGAGCCAGTTCGTCGAGCATCCAGGCGGGGAGCTGAGATGTATCCCACGGCTGATCCGACTCGACCGTCACCAGATGGACGGCCATCAGCATGGTCAGATGATCGGCCGACGCGGCTTGACGATAGGGGACCTGATCGACGGCCATCCGCACGATCAGACGGGCCCAGACACACCGGGCGCGCCAGCTGGAATCGGCCGGCAGAAACTGCCAGTTCGGTCGGTCGCGCACCGGCTGGCTCAAATCGCCCGCCAGGAGCTCCACGAACTGAGGCTCCAGCCAGCCACTCAGCTCATCGACCGTGTACGGCTCGAACTCCTCACCCCACCAGGCATGGAGGAGGCCCCAGGCCAGCAATCCGGGATCGCCGCGCAACAATTCGCCCAGCGTCCCGGTCGAAGCGCCGTCGATCGCCACTTCGCTGCCGGCGATGGCCCCGGACTCAGCCGGGGCACATCGCGATCTGGCGATCATCGATTCGGTTGACTGCTCCAGCAACCGTTCCAGCTCTCCCGTCAGCCGACACGTCAACTGCTCGACGGTGTCGTCCAGCAGCGGCAGTGGTCGCTGCACACTGAATGGGAGGAGTGGAGCTGGATTCATCAGCCTGGGGAACCTGCGCCGAACTTCTGCCGCCCGATGGATAGATCCCTACCGGGTCAGCTGGCCACCGGCTCCAACATCAACAGCTCACAGGCCCGCTCCATCAATTTCTCGATGTTGAACGGTTTCTGGAGGAAGTCGTCCGCACCGGCCGCCCGCAGATCTTCAATCCGATCCGGCTCGACCATCCCCGAAATGCAGATAATCTTCACGTCGTCCAGATTCTTGTCGCTGCGGACCCGCACGCAGACTTCCTTGCCGTTGATGTCCGGCAGCATGAAGTCCAGGACCACCAGGTCGGGCTGGAATTCCTTGACCAGCATCCCCGCATCGAAGCCGTTGTTGGCCGTCTTGATTTCAAACCGACCATCCCGCTCGAAATGGTCCACCAGCATCTCGACCAGATCCTGGTCGTCGTCCACGATCAAGACCTTCCGCTTGCCGCTCTCCAAAGCCTCGGTCGGTATCCCGTTGTCCTTCATGAAGGAAAACAGTTGATCCCGAGGGATCCTGCGAAACCGGCTCCCTGGTACGCGAAACCCCTTCAGCTGGCCAGAGTCAAAGCAGCGAATTATCGTCTGCTGACTCACCTTACAGATCTTGGCCGCCTCTCCCGTCGTGAAGACTGTTTTCATGGCTGTGAACATCCTTCCCTAGCCAGCCCAGGCAGCCCCTTTAGACCGCGTGCGAACGAACGTCCGCTCACCCGAACGGCTCCCCGCCGTCCATCACATCAGCCCTAGACTCCCTGGCTACGCAAGACCTCCCGTCATGTGCATTCTGCACACGTCACGATATCGATGTATTCAGCAAGCTCATCCGTAACTACCAGCTTTACCGAAATTACCGATGCTGGGCATTATATACTTCTCGGCGACCGAGTCAAGGTTGCTTTGCATTGCGCAAAACGTTGCCAGATAAGCACTTACGAATAAGCGGCCTGCATCCGCGAAGAATTGTGGAAAAACTTGCGATAACTCGCCAAATCAGCGGTTTTTGCCCGAAATGTGGGCCAGGACGAGAGCCAGATCGGCGGGAGTGATGCCGCTGATGCGGCTGGCCTGGTCCAGGTTCTGCGGTCGGATACGTCCGAGCTTTTCCTTGGCTTCGGGGCGCAGTTGGGTCAGCTGGGCGTAGTCGAGCCAAGCGGGGATCGACTTGTCGGCCAGCCGCCGCTGCCGCTCCACCTCCTGATCCTGCCGCTGAACGTACCCGTCGTACTTGGCGTCGAAGACCAGTTGCTCGGCCACCGCCGGCGTGACGGTGATCAGCGGTTCAGGGGCCCAGGCCACCAGCTGGTCCCAGGTCGTTTCGGGGCGCCGCAACCATTTCTCGAGCGTCACGCCGTCATGCTTGAGCTGTCGCAGCCACTGCGCCGCCCGACTCAGCTCGGCCTCCTTCTGCCGCCAATGCTCCTGCCGCCTGACGTCGGCACACCCCAGCTCGATCGCCAACGGAGTCAGCCGGCGATCAGCGTTGTCCTGCCGCAGGCGCAACCGGTATTCGGCCCGACTGGTAAACATCCGGTACGGCTCGTCGACCCCTCGCGTGACCAGATCGTCGATCATCACGCCGATGTAGGCCTGGTCGCGGCTCAAAACGAGCGGTTCCCGACCTTGGAGGCTCAGAGCCGCGTTGATTCCGGCCATCAGTCCTTGCGCGCCGGCTTCTTCGTAACCCGTCGTGCCGTTGATCTGGCCGGCGAAGTAGAGGCCGGGAACGATTTTTGATTCGAGCGACGGCCAGAGCTGCTCGGGGGGGGCGTAGTCGTACTCGACCGCATAGCCGTACCGCATCACCTGGGCTCGCTGCAGTCCCGGAATCATCCGCAGCAGACGATCCTGCACGTCGCGCGGGAGGCTGGTCGAGACACCGTTGACGTAAACCTCCAGCGTCTGCCGACCTTCGGGCTCGAGGAACAATTGGTGGCGACCCTTGTCGGCGAATCGGACCACCTTGTCCTCGATTGAGGGGCAGTAACGCGGCCCGGTCGACTGAATCTGACCACTATACATAGGCGCCCGGTGCAGATTCTCGCGGATCACCTCGTGCACGGCTTCGTCAGTGTAGGTGATCCAGCAGGGAAGCTGGTCAACCTGGAGCGAATCGTGAAGATAGGAGAAAGGATGGATCTGGTCGTCTCCCGGCTGGAGCTCACACTGCTGGTAATCGATGGTGCGACCGTTGAGTCGCGGGGGGGTGCCCGTTTTGAAACGGAGGAGCTGTACTCCCAGTCGGCCGAGGGCGCTGCTGATGCCGTGGGTGGTCCCTTCACCGGCGCGGCCACCCGGTGTTTGAGCTTCACCGGTGTGCATGAGTGCCTGCAGGAAGGTGCCGGTGGTCAGCACCACTCGAGGGGCTCGATAGATGGCCCCACCGCGGACTGCGATCCCGGTGATGGCATGGGAGCGGGGATCGATCAGCAGGTCGTCGACGATTTCCTGGCGCAGGTCGAGCTGGGGCTGACATTCGATCAGCCGTTTGACTTCCTGTTGGTAGGCTTTTTTATCGGCCTGAGCGCGGGGCCCGTGCATGGCGGGTCCTTTGCTGCGGTTGAGCATCCGGAACTGGATGCCGGTCCGATCGATGGCGAGTCCCATGATGCCACCGAGGGCGTCGATTTCGCGGACCATCTGTCCTTTGCCGACCCCGCCGATCGCCGGATTGCAGCTCATCTGGCCGACCGTATCGAGGTTGGTGGTGAGCAGCGCGGTGCGAGCCCCCATTTGAGCGGCGATGTGAGCGGCCTCGGTCCCCGCGTGACCGGCGCCGATGACCAGGACGTCGTAATCGTAGGCGTGTTCCATAGGGTTCACTTTACCCAGCGGGACGGGGCTCGGCAAAGTCCCGCTGGCGCTGCGGAGTTATGGGACTGCGTCGGTTTTGCGGGCTGGGCACCGGCGGTTGTGGGGAGTCCCGCGACAGAATCGCGGTGTCGGGCGACTCCTTCGGTTGTGGCCCGCACGATGCTGGCATAGAATCCACGGAGCGGGTCATGTCGCAGTGAATGAGGTGACCGCTGTCGGGCAGCCGATCCCTGGGGAGAGCAGCCAAACGCCATGAGCGAACTGTATCACGAGTGCGGTATCGCCGCGATTTACCATCTTGCCGGCGACCGCGTCAGCCCCTTGTGCTCGGACCAGGGCCCTGGGGAGGTCTCCCGGCTGCTCCCTAGAATGTTGCTGGACATTCAAAACCGCGGCCAGTTGGCGGCGGGGATGACGACATTCAGCAGTGACCGGGACCAGCTGCTGAAGACGTACAAGAACATTGGCACGGTCAGCGAGGTCTTCCGGCTGTCGCACCGGGCCAAGCACCAGCAGTTGATGAGCGAATACGCGGGGCGGGCGGCGATTGGCCATGTCCGCTATGCGACTTGCGGTCTGGAGGATCGCAGCTACGCTCAGCCCTTCGAACGGGCTCATATTCAGAAATACAAGTGGTTCAGCTTTGCGTTCAACGGTCAGCTGGCCAATTATCAGCAGCTCCGCGACGAGCTGTTGCGGGGGAACGATCACCACCTGGCGCGGGACACCGACACCGAAATCATCATGCATGAGCTGAGCCGGGAGATGTCGGGAGACCGGCGGCCGGCGTTGATTGACGTGATGCGTGGTGTGAGTCGCCGTCTGGATGGTGCTTACAGTCTGGTGCTGCTGAACGCCTGCGGCGACCTCCTGGCAGCGCGGGATCCGCTGGGGATCAAACCGCTCTGCTATGTCCTGGAAGGGCCGCTGTTTGCTGCGGCCAGTGAGAGCGTGGCGCTGGTCAATCTGGGTTTTTCGCCCGAGAACATCCGATCGCTGGCGCCAGGTTACGCGATCACGATCCAGAACAACGAATTCCGTCTGGAGCAATTCGCTCCATCGACATCGACAGCTCACTGTTTTTTCGAGTGGATCTATTTCGCGAATGTGGCCAGCACGCTGGACGACCGCAGCGTCTATCTGGCGCGCACGGCACTCGGCGAAGAGATGGCTCGGATTGAGCGACAGAACCCGCTGTTTTCGCTCGACGACGGAGACGTGATTGCGGTGCCGGTGCCGGACACCAGCAAAGCGGCCGCCGACTCGATGGCCTACCATCTGGGAATCCCGTGCCGCGAAGGTTTGATCCGCAATCGCTACACGGGCCGGACGTTCATCGAGGGGAGTGCTCATCGGCGTCGATCGGCCGAGATGAAATACACGCCGTTGCCGGAAGTGCTGGCGGGCAAACGCGTCATCCTGGTCGAGGATTCGATTGTCCGCTCGACGACGATGAAGGTGTTGCTCGAACGGATCCGGAACGAAGGTCGAGCTCGTGAGATTCATGTGCGCGTGGCGTGTCCGCCGATCATCGCGCCGTGCTTTTACGGGATCGACATGTCGACGGTCAATGAGCTCTTCGCGCCGGCCTTCATGCCGGACGGGCAGTTGACCGAGGAGGCTCAGGAGCGGATGGCCGAGACGCTCAAAGCCGACTCACTCCGCTACCTGCCCGTTTCGGCCGTGTCGCGAGCGATCGGGATGGGCGCAGATCAGCTCTGCCAAGCCTGCATCACGGGCCATTATCCGACCCCGTGCGGCCAGCAGCTGTATCAGGTGGCTCTGGAGTCGGACGCGGTGCTGGCCAGCCGGACATACGAGCGTCCGACGACGGTCCGCACGTAGGGATGCCGGGACGAAGCAGCACCTGACTTGGGCGGGTGAGACCGTGAAAAAAACTCCTGCCGACCCTGAGATTCCAGCTGCTATCCTGACGCGCAAAGGGGCTACTTCCACCGCCGCCGTGCCGCTGGAAGTCCGCCAGCTGCTCGACCAGGGACTGATTGAAACGGTCAACCTCTGCGAATGGCTGGTCGTCGATCAGGCCCGACTCGCTCAACAGCTCTTCACCACTCACGGCTGGGACGACTCCCTCCCGGCGCTCCGCACCAACCTGGCCGCACTCAAAGCGCCCACCGCTCCCAAACGCCTCGAAGCGATCTCCCGCACGTTGCTCGAGGGCCTCCCGGCTCGGGAATGCCAGCGTGCCGTGGGGATTCTCAGCAGCCATCGCTCCGACGTCGCTCGCAGTTGGGCAGCCTACCTGATCGGCTGGAACGAGCGGCTGGATCTGGCCACCAAGTTCAAACGGATCGGGCCCCTGGCGGCCGATTCCAATATGGGTGTGCGTGAAACGGCCTGGATGGCTCTGCGTCCGAGCCTGGCGGCCGAACTGACTCGCGGCCTGCAGCTCCTCACCCCCTGGCCCCTGAAATCCGATCCCAACCTGCGACGTTTCGCCAGCGAATTGACTCGCCCCCGCGGCGTCTGGTGCCGGCATCTGGTCGAACTGAAAGACGACCCGCAGCAGGCCCTGCACCTGCTCGAACCACTCCACGCCGACAGTTCGAAATACGTCCGTGATTCTGTCGCCAACTGGCTGAACGACGCCAGCAAGTCTCAGCCCCAATGGGTTCGCTCCGTCTGCCAGCGCTGGGCTCGCCAGTCCCCCACACCGGCCACGGAGTACATCGTCCGCCGAGCGCTCCGGACCATCAACGGCTGACACCTCACGAAAATCGCGGTTCAAGAATTCACCGCGGACGCCACGAAAGCCACGGAAGGAAGCACCCCGAATCAACCGCGGACACACCGGCGGACGCGGGACGAGGCTCATGGCGACGACCGTTCCGCCTCGTTCCTCTTTTCCGCGGCCTCTGTCTGTTCCGCGGTTCAAGAATTAACCGCGGACGCCGCGAAAGCCGCGGAAGGAAGCACCCCGAATCAACCGCAGACACGCCGGCGGACGCGGGACGAGGCTCATGGCGTCGACCGTTCCGCCTCGTTACTCTTTTCCGCAGCCTCCGTCTGTTCCGCGGTTCAAGAATTCACCTTAACCGCGGAGGCAGGCGGGACGCCCGCACCACAATCGCGGAGGCAGGCGGGACGCCTGCACCACAATCGAGGAGGCAGGCGGGACGCCTGCACCACAATAGAGAAGAGAAATGGGAGCGGGAGGGGAGGGTTAGAGCCGGATGAATTCGCTGCGGTAGACGGCTTCGCGGTGGAGTCGCATGCGGCGTTCGAAGTGGGTGCGGTAATCGAGATCGTGCTCGGCCGCTCGTTCCTCGACGGGGAGTGGACCACGGAGCTGAGGGAATTGCTCGAGCACCTCCAGAGCGGCCTCGAAATAGTCGTGCACGTCGGTCCAGAAATGGAGCTTGCTCCCCGGGATCAGAATCCGCTGAATCTCGGCGACGAACTGTTCGTTCATGATCCGTCGCCGCAGATGACGTTTCTTCCACCACGGATCGGGGAAATAGACGTGCACCCCGCTGACCGTCGCATCCTTCACTCGTTCGGCAACGATGCGACGCGCATCGCCGGAGATGCAACAAGCGTTCGTCAGACTGGCTCGAGCCAGTCCGGCGGCGGCATGACGGGCGTACTTGCGAGCGATCTCGATGCCGACCCAGTCGCGGTGCGGATCGGCGGCCGCTGCGGTGCGCAGGAAGAGCCCTTTGCCGGAACCGATTTCCAGCTCCCAGGGCCGCTGGCGACCGAAGAGAGTCTGATCATCGATTCGCTCGGGGAGCTCGTTTTCGAGACGCAGATGAAACGCCAGGTCGAGCGACGGATCGATCTTTGGTAAGGCCCGCCGCCCCATGTTCGCCCCCACACGCTGCTTGTTGATGGCGACCGCTCGCTGCAGCCGCGATCAGTTGGCCGACTCCGGCTGAACTCCCGTCGCCGAACCCTGTGACGGACCCCCATTGGCCCAGAGCGGTATCCCTTTGATCACTCCCTCGACCACCACTCGATGGTTCACCAGTCCCTGGAAGCGGCAGACGATCATTCGGCCGCGACGAAGCCGCGTCATCTGACAGACGAGATACAGCCGGTCGCCAGGGACGACCGTGTCCCGAAACCGAACCTCTTCCAGTCCGCCAAAGCCCACCATGTCGGCTCCCAGCAAATCGAACCGCGTCGCGTAGTAGGACGACAGTTGAGCGGCCGCTTCGCACATGATCACACCGGGCATCAACGGACGGCCTGGCATGTGGCCTCGCACCCAGAAGTCGTTCTCGGTCACATCTTTGTATCCCACACAGATGTGATTCACGTTGTCGACCAGCACGATCGCGGTCAGCTGCTCCATCTCGTGGCGCTGCGAATTCCAGCGCCGTATCTCATTGAGATCGGCGAATTGCTGAGTCAAATCGATCTGGGACAGGTCGAGGATCAGTTCCTTGCCGGTCAAAGCGACATCTCCCGCTGACAAATCGTGCGAATGCTAGCCACGCTCACCGCGATCAGGTCTTGACCTTGCCGCGCTTGAGCCGACGGTTCTTCGAATTGGCAGGACGCCGTCCGTGATTGGCTTTCTTCAATTTACGATGAGGCTTGGCCATCTTGCTTGCTCTGCTTTCCTCGGTCAATTTCCTACCCGGCCCGGCAGCTGCCACCCCACGAAAGAGGCGTGCCGGCCGAAACAAACCGATAGAATATCGCGCTGCGGGCGAATTGAGAAGGCGGACTCTGACCGCTCCCGAGCCGACTTCGCCCCCAGACAATCCGTTTTTTCGCAACCGAAACGGACTCGGCCGGGTAGACCCGTTGTGCGTATACTGCCAGAAGAGTCGCGGGATCGGCCCGAACTCCGCCTTGTTGGTTTCAGGAATCCACCGATCATGACCGACGTCCGCCGCCCGTCCCCCCCCTCCCGTCCCGTTCTGGTTTACCTGGCCGTCGGCGCGGCCATCACTTTCACGCTCGGCGCACTCGCCTTCCCACCCGGCTCGGCCAGCCTCCCCCTGAGCGGGATGGTTCACGGAGCTGAACCGGCACCCCCAGCCGCCTCGCAGCCAGCCTCCTCGCAGCCCGGTCCGACCGAGCCGCTCGACTGGCAGCTCGAGACCCACGAAGGGGTCCCCTGGTCGCTGGCGACGGCCGCCGCAGGTCAGCGGGCCATCGTGGTGGTCTTCGTGGGGACGGAATGTCCGATCGTCCAGCAGTACATGCCGCGGCTGAAGGAACTGGCCGATCGCTACCGAGCTGAAAAAGTCACCGTCGTGGCCGTCGATTCGAATCGGCAGGACAGCCGCGCCGACCTGGCTCAATTCGCCCGTCTGCACGAGCTGAATTTCCCCCTGCTGCACGACGTGGGGAACCGAGTGGCCGATCAGTGCCAAGCCACTCGAACTCCTGAAGTCGTCGTGCTCGATGGCCAGCGCCGGCCCGTCTACCGAGGCCGCATCGACGATCAGTTCGACTACGGAGTTCAGCGGCCGCAGGTCGAACATCAGTACCTGACCGAAACCCTGGACGCACTGCTGGCCGACCGGCCTGTCCCAACGGCGTCGACCCCGGCGGTCGGGTGCCTGATCGGGCGGATGCGCGAACCGAAGCCTGAAAGCACGGTAACCTACGCCAATCAGATCAGCCGCATCCTGCAGGCGAAATGTGTCCACTGTCACCGGGACGGGGAAATCGGTCCCTTTGCCATGGACGACTACGATGAAATCGCCGGTTGGGCGACCATGATCGGCGAGGTGGTGGAACAAGAGCGCATGCCACCGTGGGACGCGAACCCCGCTCACGGCGAGTTTTCCAACGATCCGCGACTGTCAGCGTCCGAAAAGCAGCTGATCCACGATTGGGTAGCGGCGGGTGCACCGCTGGGAAATCCGGCCGACCTGCCGCCGCCCCCGAAATTCGAAACCGGTTGGCAGATTGGCAAACCCGACCTCGTCGTCAAGATGGCCGAACAGCCGTATCAGGTGGCCGACACCGGATCGATCCCCTATCAGTACTTTGTCGTCGACCCCGGATTCAAAGAAGACAAGTGGATTCAAGCGGCCGAATGCCGGCCGGGGAATCGAGCGGTGGTGCACCACATCATCGTGGCCCTGGAAGAACCCGGGAGTGCTCGGCGAGGCGACCGCAGCCGGTTGCAGAGCGACTGGCTGACCGCCACCGCTCCCGGCGCTCAACCGCTACAGCTCCCTCCCGGTTACGCCAAGAAGATACCAGCCGGCTCGAAGCTGATCTTCCAGATGCATTACACGCCCAACGGCAAGCCGCACCAGGAAGACCTCAGTGAAGTGGGGCTGGTCTTTGCCGACCCCCAGACCGTGCGGAAGGAAGTGGCGACGCTGAAGGCCTTTTCGGACGATTTCCGGATTCCGCCGCAGGCCGGAAATCACGAGGTGCGAGCGGAAAAAAATATCCGTCGTGACGTGATGCTGCTGGCCATGTTCCCCCACATGCATCTGCGCGGTAAATCGTTCCGCTACGTGGCCCATTTCCCCGACGGCCGCGAACAGATTCTGCTGGACGTACCAGCGTACGACTTCAACTGGCAGAATGCCTACGTGCCGAAGGATCCGATCCGATTACCGGCGGGGACCAAACTGGAATGCATCGCGCACTTCGACAATTCGTCCGAGAACCCGGCGAATCCCGACCCGCAAGCGACGGTCACATGGGGAGACCAGACGTGGGAAGAAATGATGATCGGCTATTTTGACGCCACACCGGCTGATCCGGTTCAGCCCTGAGAGAGTCGGGCGAGTTCGCCGAGCAGACGTCGAGCGGCCCCCGAGTCCACGGCGTCGGCGACGGCGGCCACCGCCTCAGCTCGATCCGTGGAATGCCCGGTGGTCAGCAGCGCTGCGGCGGCGTTGATCAGCACGATGTCGCGAGCCGGTCCCGGTTCGCCGCTGAGCACTCCTCGGATCATCGCGGCGCTCTGCTCAGGACCGTCGACCTTCAGCGACTCGAGAGATTGCATGGCGAAACCGAACTGAGCGGGATTCCAGACGATTTCCTGGCGACCGGAGGAGGTCACTTCAGAGACCAGTGTGTCGGCAGCCAAGGTGACCTCGTCCAGCCCGTCGGTGCCACAGACCACCACGGCTCGCCGAGTTCCCAGCCGCTGCAAGGCCTCGGCGATCAACAGCCGCACACCCGTTCGCCCGACGCCCAGTAACTGATAGGGGGCACCGGCCGGATTGCAGAGGGGGCCGAGCAGATTGAAGATCGTTGGCACGCCCAGCGATCGGCGGACGGCCGAAACGTGGCGCATCGACGGATGAAGCATCGGGGCATAGCAGAAACAAATCCCCAGCTCATCCAGACTGCGCTCGACCTGTTCTCGAGTCGCTTCAACATTGACGCCCAGTTCGCGGAGCACGTCAGCCGAGCCCGAGCGGCTGGACATGCTGCGATTTCCGTGTTTGGCGACTGGCTGACCGGCCGCAGCGGTCACCAGCGCCGTGGCGGTCGAGATGTTAAAGGTCTGCGATCCGTCGCCGCCGGTCCCGCAGGTGTCGAGCAGATTTGAGCGCTGGCTGCGGATGGGCTGCATGTGCCGGCGCATCGCGGCCGCCGCTCCGGCCACCTCGTCGACCGACTCGCCCTTAGCGCGGAGCGTCAGCAGGAACTGAGCGATTGAATCGTCATTGCATCGCCCCTCCATCATGGCCAGGACGGCCGTCGACATCTCGTCCTGGGAGAGGGATGCGCCGAGCTGCAGTCGAGCGGTGAAGTCGGCCAGGTCGGACATGGGGCACTCCTGGTTGTGAATAGGGCAGGGGAGTCCTAGAATTTTTGATAGCGAGGGCGAGGATGGGAACAGAAAGCGGAAACGATGCCGAAAAAAGTAATTATTGACTGCGATCCGGGGATCGACGATGCCGTGGCGCTGACTCTGGCCCTGTTCGATCCTCGGCTGGAAGTCGTCGCGGTGACCGCCACTCCGGGGGTCGTCAATGGCGCCCAGGCGACTCGTAATGTCCAGTCGGTCATCGAACGGCTCGACCCGCCCCGCTGGCCGCGGATTGGAGCGACCGAGGACCTGCCGCACCTGCCCGGCTATGGACCCCAGCTCCACGGGTCCGACGGCCTGGGCAACATCAGCCTGGCCGTCTCGCAGCAGCTCCACCGACACGCGGCCGACAAGGTCATCATCGACGCCGTCCGTTCCTGCAGCGAAGGCGAACTGACGCTGCTGACCCTCGGTCCGCTGACCAATGTGGCCCGCGCTCTCAAACGGGAACCGTCGCTGGCCAGTGCCATCGGCCGGATTGTGATGTCCGGCGGCAGCGTCCAGAGCGGAGGTGACGTCTCCGCCGCCGCTGAGTTTAACATGTTCTGCGATCCCGAGTCGGCGGCGGAAGTCTTTCGTTCCCCCACCACCAAAATCCTCGTGCCGCTCGATCTCTCCCGACAGCTCGTCATGAGACTCGACTTCATCGAGTCGTTGCCGGACGATTTTTCCCGAGCCGGACAGCTGTTGCGGCAACTGGTCCCGTTCCTGTTCCGAGCGTCGCGTCAGTTTCTCGGGCTCGAAGGGATTTACCTCAACGCCGCCGTCGCCCTGATGATGGTCGTTGAGCCGGAACTCTTCACCACTCAGGAAATGGCTGGCGAAGTCGAGACCGAGGGGCACATGACCCGCGGTCAGACGGTCTTCGATCGGCGGACCCCGCCGACCTGGCGGAAGAATATGGAAGTCGCGACGCACGTCGACCTGGCCGAACTGCGGGCCAGCATCGAGCGGGGATTGAAGTTCGCCGGGCAAGAGACTTGATTCGATCAGTCCGATTCGAACTTCTTTCGCTCGCCGACCTCCACCTCCACTTCGACCGGCTGCCCGGCTCGAATCACCCGCAACGCCACCCGCTCACCCACCGGCGTCAATCCGACCAGATTGACCAGATGCACATCGCTTTCAACGTCAGTCTCGTTGAAGTGGGTGATCAGATCGTGCACTTGCAGACGAGCTCGATCGGCGGGCGAGCCGGGCGTGATCGCCTTGACCAGCGCCCCTCGCGAACTTGTCACACCCAGCTCACGAGCCAGTTCGGGTCCGAATCCGTTTTCCAGCCTTACGCCGAGATAGGCATGAGTGACTTCGCCCCGTTCGACCAGCTGCCGCGCCACATAAACGACCATGTTGATCGGGATGGCAAACCCGATCCCTTCGCTGCCCCCCGAACTGCTGGCGATGGCCGTGTTGATGCCGATCACTTCTCCCCGCAGATTCAGCAGCGGACCGCCACTGTTCCCAGGGTTGATCGCCGCGTCGGTCTGCAGAAAATCCTGCAGCCGAACATCGTCATTGCCCAGTTGCAGATCGCGCCGGCCTTTGGCGCTGATGATGCCAAACGTCACGCTGTGGCTCAGCCCAAACGGACTCCCCAACGCCAAGACAAAATCGCCGATATCGACCAGCTGACTGTCGCCCAACCGGGCCGGGGTCAGTTCCCGTTCCTTAACCGCCACCACGGCGACGTCCGTCGAAGGATCCGCCTTGACCCACTCCGCGGTCAGCGACCGGCTGTCATGTAGCCGCATTTGAATCTGCTCGGGGGCCGCATCGAGCACGACGTGGCGATTCGTCAGGACATAGGGCCGACCGGCCAGTTCGACGATCACTCCCGAACCGGCCTCCTCCACCGTCGGCTCGCGCCGACCATTGGCCGTCCCTCCTCCACTGCTCGCCTCAATGTGGACGACGCTCGGATTGCCCAGCTGCACGACGGTCCGCAGCACGCGACCGAACCGTTCGAAGGCCTGGACGTCACGATCCAGCTCAGCAAACTGAGCCTGGCGGTCGAGCGGATCGGAGGTGGCGACGCGGGTGCGGGCCAGCGACTCGACGGCCGCACGCATGGTTCCCGGACGAGCCAGAGAGGGGGCGGCCGGATTGGCCAGCGGCGTCTCGGGGGCCTGTCCTCGCAACGGCTCGGCGACACCCCAACAGCCGGAGAATACTAGCAGCCAAGTGGCCAGTCGAACGTGAGCCGCCCGGCAACTCCAGACCGAGACACGCATATCCCCCTCCTTGGGTGAGAGCGTCGCAAAAAAATCCGCAGGGCCCGCGGAGGGCTCCTGCGGCAAATGTCAGACGCAATGCTCAAACGCAATCCATGGCCGGCCAACGGGAACAGAATCCGACTGCGAACGACTAGGAAATGTCGTATTCCATGTCGGGCAGCACGGTGTCCTCGTCAGCGGCCGGTTCGGCGAACCGCGGCGACCAATGGGCCGCTCCACCCCGACGCTCCGATTTCCGCTGGCAGTCAATGCACTGCGTGGCATAGGGGAGGGCCTGCAGCCGAGCCAAAGCGATCGGCTTGGTGCATACCTCGCAGATCCCGTACGCCCCTTCGCGCATCCGCTCCAGTGCGTTTTCAATGTTCGCCAGCTCGCGGCTTTCCACTTCCGCCAGCTGCGAACTGATTTCATCCTGGGACGCGTCGAGCGCCGCGTCGACCACGTCACCGCCGGACTGCTGCCGCAGTTCCTTCAGCATGCTCAAGTCGCCCGCCAACGCCTGCCGCAGCGCGTCGCGTCGAAGCACCAGAATCTGGCGCATCTTCGTAATTGCCTCTTTGCGTGCCATTGGTGTTCCACCCTCTGATCCTGTCGACCCCGGAATTGGCGTCGCTGAAGGGCCCCCCTCCAGATGCGCCGGCCTGTTTCTTCCACTGTTGTTACGCGCCACGCCCCGTTTGCCTCCCTCGATCACCCCCATCTCGGGCAGTCAGGAGCTCAGTAACAAATGTACTACGCACCTGATAGCTTGAGGGTTTTCGGAAAATAAACTGAATCGATTCCAACTGTTAGGAGCACCTCACGACCGTTGCCATCCCCTCGGCCCGCTCAGCCCGACCCGCTACGGGCCGCTGCCTCGCCACCGGTTTCGCGCCGACTATCGGATAATCGGCAGCCCGGAAGAGTCGATACAGTCGATTTTCCAGGAATCTTCCACCCAGCAGGCATATCTTCTCAGGCTTGCCTAACCCTCCTTTGACCGGCCTCCAATCGTGGCCTACATGTTGTCGTGGAGTGTGGACGGTCCCGCGCTGGGCGTGACGCCCACCCGCTCGAACTCAGGGACGCCTGCCAAGCCCGAGAAGTTCACCGCCGTCTGGCGATTTTGCGAATTGGCGACATTGCGAATTAGGGAGATTCCTGCACCATGGTGGTCATCCTCGAGCCAGCTGTTGGCACGTCCTTGCTCCGTACAAATCCGGCCCCCCGTCAAGGGTCGCTGGCCTTTCGCATTGCCTCCCCCGGACGGCAGGGGCAAATCATTCGCCTCGCCACCTCCAAAGCACTGATCGGCGCCGGCGCCAACTGCCAGCTCAGACTCAAGGGAGCCGGCGTCCGCCAGGCCCACTGCCTGGTCCTCAGCGGCCCCTCGGGCGTATTCGTCCGCTGCGTCCACCCCGACACGCGTATCAACGGCTGGCCATTTCAAGACGCCCAGATCGTTCCCGGCGACCGACTGACTGTCGGCGCGGTCGAACTGGAGTTCGTCGAAGCCAGCGCTCCCCCCAGCCCCCGCCCCGAGCTATTCGAACAAGCCCGCTCCGCTCGTCTCCTCGCCCCCGAATCCACCCCATCGGTCCCTGCTGCCGACTCGCCGCAGCCCCCTTCGGCGAACGACCAAGCGACGACCACGCCCACCCCGGCCACCTCTGCCGCCGAGTTACCCGCTGAGCCAACCAGCTGGGAACAGATTCCGTCACCTCAGCTCGAACAACTGGAACGGCTGACCGAACACCTGCGCAATCAGATCCGCACCACGCGACGCGTCGGCCACCAGCGGCTGCGCACCTGCCTGAACAAGATCCGCTCAGTCAATGACGGCGTGGTTCAACTGCAGTCCACGGTGGGTCAGTTGCAGACCAGCGTCGATGCACTCTCCGTACGCCAAGCCGAAGGCGAACGCCGCGCTCAGACGGCCGAACTGAAGCTCGCCGCCGCCCAGACCGAACTGCGAGATTGCCAGGAACAGCTCGACACCGAACGCTCGAGCCGCCACCAGGATCAGCAGGAATTGACCGAACTGCGAGAGGCCCAGGCCTCCCTCGCCTCTCAGTGGCTCGGCCGTAGCCGCTCGCGACCCGCCACCGAACCACTCGCCCTCGAACCGACCCCGGCACCGGTCACCTCACCGACTCCGTCATCGGCTCCATCACCGACTCCTCTACCGACTGCCTCGACACCCGAAACCACTTCACCACTCGCAACAACGTCACCGACCGACCTCCCTGAGGCGACGGCTGAGTACGCTGCGGTGGAAGAGGACGTCGTATCCGTGGCCAACGATTGGATCGTCACCACAGACGTCCAGCCGTTGGTCTGTGAAGCGATCGAACGGACCGATGTTCCCCAATCGGCGCCGACCTGCAGCTCACCGGACTGCGCTGCACCGGACTGCGCTGCACCGGACTGCGCTGCACCGGACTGCAACGACTTGTCCACCAGCGACGATGGCGAGGGGGAACAGGCCGAACTGTCGACGCCGGACCAGCCAGCCTTAACGGCACCTGAACCCGCCACCGAGCCCGCCCCGATCACCGCTGAAGCCGACGCGGCTCCGGCCGAAGTGGTCGAGGCGGTCAGCGAGGCAGTGAAGACCAACGAGGTGCCGGAGGCCAACGAGGTGGTGGAGACGGTCGACGAGGTCAAGCCTCAGCCGCTGCCGCCAGTCGAAGTGACTCGCAATATCTTCAATCCGTTCCTCGTCCCACCCGCCGCTGACGTCGCCGACTGGGGTGGCCAGAACCGATCGCGTCACCACCAGAAACTGTCGAGTGAATTGCCGCTGGAAACGAAGCTCGAAACGGCTTCAGAATCAGCGGTGGAATTCCCCGTGGAAGCTGCGGCCGAGCAGTCCACTGAGCTGGACGATCGGGAGTTTTCGGACGCTGGCGAAGTCGGCACGGCCGATCCGGCGGCAGATGTCGACGCTTGGGAATCCGTACGGTCGACTCAACCCCTGTCGGCGCCGGTACGGGATCTCGCGAACTCCGCCGACGCCGAATTCGCAAACCATTGGGAACAGCCCGGCAGTTTCGAATTGCAGGACCACTTCGAACCGCCAAGCGAATTCGAATCGCCAAGCGAATTCGAAGCGGGGCATGATGCCGAACTGACCGGCGAGCTGGGCTACGACGATACCGAGGATCTGGTCCACGGCCGAGCAGGCTACTACGAGGAGCTGCTGGCTTCGGTCGAATCTGACGAGCAATCAGCGCCGCAGGACGAGGCGGACGAAGAGGCTGAGAGTGCCAGTCTGGCCGCTCTGCGCAGGCAGCTGGCCGCCATCCGGGCCGAGTATTCGCA
This sequence comes from Pirellulales bacterium, assembly GCA_046349895.1. Classification (GTDB taxonomy): domain Bacteria; phylum Planctomycetota; class Planctomycetia; order Pirellulales; family Pirellulaceae; genus JAXMBJ01. The sequence goes on from JAXMBJ010000006.1 coordinate 2,477,630, forward strand.
CGTTTCGCGACATGCGAAGGCCGAGCACGGCGATGCGGATTCGACCTGCACCGAATTGCCGCCGTCGGAAGACCATGACGAACTTTCCGGCGACAGCTCTTGGAGTCACCCGGCGTTCAGTGGCCATGGCAGCGGACATGGCGGCGGTCGCGGCGACGACGATTCGGGCGACGGCGGCTCAGGTGACAGCCATCACTGGCATGAAGACGGCGGAGACGAAAGGGAGAACGATTACGACGAGAATCCCTTCCGGACGGTGCGCGACGAGGACGATTCCGATCTGGCCGGCGACGGCGCTGAATCCGAGCTGAGCGAGGCCGATGAAGCCTCAGCCGAATATTCCGCCGAACTGCTCGACACGGAACCCTATGGCCGTCTGGCCCCCGCGGAATCGGAGGAAGGGGACGCGATTCAGACCTACATGAACCAGCTGATGCAGCGAGTGGGAGCGACTTCGTTTAACCCGCAAGTCCCGGCTGCACCGAGTCGAGCGGCCGGTTCGCCGAATTCGGCGGCGGCTCCGACTGCCCCGGCGGCTCCATCCGCGAAGGCCGAGGCGGCGACCTCCAAGCCGAGCACCAGTCAGCCACAATCGCTGGCCAAGACCACTCGGTGGATTCCAAAATACGAGCCGAAAGACGGATCCAGTCCGGCGGGCCGACCGAAACAGACTCCCGAGCAGCTCGCCAAGCTCGACGCTTTCCGCGACGTCGCCAATCAGACAGCCCGCATCGCGATCACTCGATACACCATGGAGGAGACTCGTCAAGCGGTATTGCTGCGAGCCAGCATCGCGTTTGGCGGGCTGGCAGTGGGGGGCATTATTGCCAACCTCTCGACCGCGGTCTTCTCGACTCTTAACTTGCTGGCCGTGACCTGCTGGGTGGTGGCCGCCGTCGCCCTGGCCAGCTCCGTGCAGATCTACTTGAAGTCACGGCTGAACGCTCGCACCAAGGTGGCCAAGGGTGCTCGCGGCAAGGCCGTCGACCCGGTGGTAGCCATCGACGGTACCCCGTCGGACACCGTCAGCGCCGTCAATGTGGCGAAGGCTGCTGGCATCGCGGATACGACCGATCGACTGGCCATCAGTCGAGACACGGAGGATTACCGGCCCGCTCAGGATTGGGACGAACCGACGGACGCCGAAGTCGACGTCGATGCGGACCTCGGTAAAAACGTCGATGCGGAAGAGTTCTATGCTGAGCCGGCCGATGAGCTGGACGGCGAGCATGAAACCGAAGATTACCGGAGCGAGTACGCCGACGAGGACGAAGCCGATTTGAAATGACCCTGACGTCGAACCGCGTTATTCTTCGCGGTGTCGGTCCAGCAGATGGCTCAGCCAGCGAACGTTTTGCTGCAGTTCGGTGGCCGATCGATGAAAGTCGTCGCCGACTGTCGCCAGGACGCGAAGCGACCGGTTGACCAACAGCACGCCGACGACAATCGCCACGCCGGAGACGGCCCCCCGCGCTGCCAGTGGCGACAGGTGGAATGCCAGGGTCAGCCCGTCAGCCAGAGCCAACAAGGCGATGGGGATGGCGCCGATCGCAATCGCCAGGCCCACCGCCGCTCGAGCCAGAGCAGGGGCCGCACGCTCCTGGGCCGCTTGAGCGTCGAGCCAAGTCAGCCGCAACTGCAGCTGCAACAGCTCGATCAGATCGGCCACCACACCGATGACTTCACTGCGCAGCGATTCCTGGCCAGGCCGGCGCGGCGCGGATGAACGATCCGAGTCTTGAGGCTGTGACGACATCGATCAGGCTCCCAGTTCACTCGCTCGCGACCCAGCGGGATCGACTTCGGGCGTCGTCGAAGCCGTACCTGCTGGCGGCACCGGCTTGGTCAGCCATTCCGTCAGCGTGTTCATCGCCAGACGAGCCAGATGCTGGGCCACCACTCCGGCTATCATCTTGACGACCGTACTCGAAAGCGAACTCTCCTCCACTCGACGGTCGTGCTCGTCGGATTCGCGCGCATCCCGGTCCTGCCCGGCGGTGTCTCCCCGAGCAGGCGATCCAGCCATCCCGGCTGTGACAGCCATGACACTCAGCGGATCGTACGGTGGATAAGGTGGTGGTGGTGAGCTGGTACGCGCGGTGCGCCCCGCCAGCCAAGTGCTGACGAAGTAGCCCAGAGTTGCCAGAGCTCCAGCCGTTAACATCGGATGCCGACGGGCCTGGACACGCCAATCGGTCAACTGCTGAGCATGATGCACGACCTGATCAAGTTGACGGCGTGCCCCGGTCCGCACCGCAGCCATACGCGTTTGGATCTCGATCGCTTCAGACTGTCGACGATCTTGCATCAGAGAACCAGCCACTCGGTGTTCGTCAATCGACGGTCGATCAGCATGTAAGACAAAAAGAATTCAAGGCAGGCGGGACGCCTGCACCACAATTCAACGGGAACGGAGGAGGGCTCCGACGACAACACCGGCGACCAATCCTGCTCCGAAGGCGACGACGGCCGCTTCGACTGGACGCTGACGAGCCAAATCGGCGGCTTGGCGGGCTCCCTGGCGGACTCCCTCCATCAGCCGATCGTAGTTCGCATCGAGCGTCTGCCCGGCCTGCTCGACCGAATCGGCTGTCTGCGCCGCGGCTTGCTGAGCTGCCTGCTGGCCCTGGGCGATCCATTCCATGAACCGGCTCTCGACTCGTTCACGAGCCTCGCCGGTGCGTTGCTGGATCAATTCCATCAGAGGCTGGAAGCTCCCCATCGCCCCGCGCAGCTCGTCCTCGCTCAACTGATTCCAAGTCTGGCGAATCAGCCCGACGAGTTCGTTCCAGTGTCGATCGAACGACTGCTGTGATTCCACGAATGACACTCCGTCAAGGAACGTGCACCGACCGGCGGGATCTCCCTGGCCAGTCCGTCCCGAGCCCAAAGGCCGGGACCGATCAGCCTTTATTGTACTAGCCCAGCTGAATCTGGCACGCCAGGAAATCACTCAGCCTGACCGGGAACCCTCCGTGGGGGGTCGTCGATCGTGGAGGCGTTAAGGATCAGAAACCGCGACTGGCTCGAATGTCGTCAAAATCGCGCAGGTGGTACCCCAATCCGACGTGATCCAGGAGCCGGCAGAGACCTCGGAGGGCGACTCCCAGCCCATCCGGACCGCTGAAGCCGCCGAATTGCCCTCCCCCTTTCACGTGCGGTTCCAGATCGAGAAACACGCCCGGCACACCACGCTCGCTCATCCTTCGGGCGACCTGCGGGGCATAGTCGCACAGGTCGCGCAGGATGGCTTCGTGGCCGCTCCCGCCCAGATCGGCGGGAACGAAATGCTTGAGCATTTCTTCGTTCACGTGCCGGCCACCCGCACCGACTGCACTCGCTCCGGCATCGGCGGCCTGGGGTGGCAGGTAATCCTTGATATGGAGCCAACCGAGTCCCGGTTTCATCGCCACGTATTGTTCAAAGACCTCGGCGGCCGAATATCCCTGACAGAGAATGTTCCCCGCGTCAAAGACCAGGACCATCGCCGGATGATGGACGCGACGGTGCAGTTCGGCCATCAACTGGCCCGTCTGGCCGATCAAGTTGGCTTCGATTTCCAGCCCATACGTCAATCCAGCCTGGCCGCAGACTTCAGCGATCGCCGTCAGCTGATCGGCGGCCTGATCGAGATGAGGATGCGGATCGGTCCCCTTGGGATGATAGAACGAGAAACCGCGGATCAGCCGAGTCCCCAGCTGATTGGCCAGATCGCAGGCCCGCGGCACATCCTCGCGCAGATAGACGTCGAACGGCACATAAGCGTTGGTGGTGCTATCGTCGTCGCTGCGCAGCTTCACCTTTCCCAACGGCGAACCGAGCGAGGCGACCTGCAAGCCGTAGTCGGCCTTGAGCTGAACGACACGATCGACCTCGGCCGGCGTCAGCTTCATCACGTTCTTCACGCCGTGACCAGCGTCAATAAACCGGATACTGAAATACTTCAGCCCCAGCGCCGCCATGACGGCAAATTGCTCGACGACGCCTTTATCTCGTGATGCCTCGTCCGCAAATCCGCTCAGGATCACTCCGCTCATCAACGGCCTCCTTCTGACCCAGTCAACCGTCGCCACCCCTGGCTCGAAACTCGGCGATAATCCGCGACGAGATACCACCGCGCGGCGTGAAGCTGGCTACCAGCCGGATATGGCGAGGCTGAAGCACAGCGACCATATCGTCCAGAATTCGGTTGGTGACGTTTTCGTAAAAGATCCCCGCCTGCCGGAATTGCTGGAGGTACAGCTTGAGGCTCTTCAGCTCCACGCACAGCTGGTCGGGGACATAGGTAAAAACCAGGGTCCCGAAATCGGGCTGGCCCGTTTTGGGACAGACCGAGGTAAACTCGGGACAGGTGATCTCAATTGTGTAATCCCGCCCCGGATAGGAGTTGGCAAACGTCTCCAGGACACTTCGGGAAGGCTCAGTCATCGCAGGGTCTCCTTTTCCACCGGCCGCTATTGTGCCATGATTGGCCGATAGTGGACAGGCGGTGACCGGGCCCCCGGAGATCGGCCTGCACCACCCTGACTGGTCGCAAAACGAGGCGTTCTGGCGTGCGTATCGCCGAAATCTATCCGTCCTTACAAGGTGAAGGACGGCTGACCGGCACCCCCAGCATCTTTGTGCGGGCCAGCGGCTGCAACCTGCGCTGCTGGTTCTGCGATACCCCCTTCACATCATGGTCGCCGGAAGGCGAAGACCTGGCGGTCGACGAGATCGTGGGCCGAGTCATGCTGCTGGACCAACGCCACGTCGTCCTGACCGGCGGCGAACCGATGCTGTTCGCCGAACTGGTACCCGTCGCCCGTCAGCTGCGCGAGCTGGGCCGACACATCACCATCGAGACGGCCGGAACACTCGATCTGCCCGTCGAATGCGACCTGATGTCGATCAGCCCCAAGCTGGCCAATTCGGCCCCGGACGCGGCTCAGCATCCGCGGTGGCACGCGCGACATGAAAAGACTCGTCAGCAACTCTCCGTGGTCAATCGCCTGATCGCCGACTACGACTACCAGCTGAAATTCGTGATCGACGTCCCCGCCGATATCGATCAGGTGCGAGACTACCTCGACCGACTGCAGACGTACGACCCGCAGCGTGTGCTGCTGATGCCCCAAGGGACCGATCCGCACCAACTTACCGAGCTCGGCAAGTGGCTCGAACCACGCTGCTCCGAACTCGGCTTTCAGTTCTGCCCCCGCCAACACATCGTCTGGTTCGGCAGCCGACGTCGGACGTGAAGAACGGCCAAGCCGGACAACCGAAGCATCAATGTTTGCCGGCCGCGGTCGCAGCTTCGGCCGCCGGCTTGGATTCGGCAGCCGCTTCCTGAGTGGCCGCGACCGGAGCCTTGGCAGCTGCCTTCGGCGGCGAGGGTTTGAATATCAGCACGGTGACGGCTCCCACCCCCACCAGCAGCAAACCGGCGATGTAGGCCGGATGGATCTGATTCCACTGCTTGGCCACGCCAATCGTCAGAATCGTGTTCACCACCGGTGCCCCGCCAAAGACCAGCGGCATCACCCAGCTGGGATGCCCGCCATTGGATAGCGCCATGATGATTCCCAGCGCGCCGATCGCTCCGGCTGCACCAGCTGCCAGACTCCAGAACGTCCCCGTACTGGTCCAGCCCTTGTCCTTCTCCATACCCGTTGAGATCAGCATCACTGGCAACAGCACGCCGATCATGAAGTAGGCGATGCCGACGCAGATCAACGGCCGCAGACGACCATGCTGCATGGCCTCCTGCCCCCAGTGCAGCACCGGACCGTACACGCCCCAGCAGCAGGCCGTCAGAGCAATCGACAACAGACAATAGACAAACTGCATGAAATGTTCTCCTCCGCCAGCACCCGCCGGCCTAGTTCCGTATCGCGGCTACCAGTTGTGTCAATGAGAGTTCAGGTTGGTGAGTTTTCGTAGGTGAGTCGTTCGCCAAAGGACGTCGGCCTCGGGGCGAACCCGGGACAGCGTGCGGATCGCGCGCGTCGATCAACCCTATGATAACCGATCTCCGCCCCCGGCGGCGATGGCTAGTCTTCGCGCAGGGAGCGTATCAGGTTGGCCGACAGGCCGCGCCGGACGGCCCACCATCCGGTCAGTGCTCCGAGCAGGGCGACCGCCCCCAGCAGGGCCGCTAAAGCCCCCCAGGGCACCGATGCGCCGCCAGCCCAGCCGTGCGGCACCACGACCCACGCCGCTGCCAGGCACCCGGCCAGCAGCCCCCAGGCCAGCACCAGAAAATGCTCGCTCATCACCAGCCACGTCAGCCGTCGCCGTGCAAAGCCGAGTGCCTGCAATAACCCTAGCTCACGCCGCCGCTCCAGCACGTTCCGCACCTGCACCACCGCCAGACCCAAGGTACCCAGGAGCAGGCCCAGCCCGCCGAGCGTCTGAAAGGTCGACAGGTAGGTATTCTGAATCGCGTACAGATTGGTAAGCACATCGCGCGACCGCTGAACGTCCATCCCCCGATCGCCCAACATCCGCTCCAAAAGCTCACTCACCCGCTCAGCCGACTCAGCCGGTGCCTCGATCAAGAAAAACCGATAACCGGCCGTCTCGGGGAAGATCGACAGCAGATCCTCTTCCGACACAATCAACACTCCCTGCAGCAAGCTGTTGTCGAGCAGGCCGACAACGCGAAACCGCAACGGCGCGCCCGTGCCGTAGTCCTTCTCAAATTCCTGACCGGCGCCGCCAGTGAGCCCCAGGCTGTACAGAGCCGTGTTCTTGTCGATCACCACCGGAATCACCCGTCCCGATGATGGTTTGCCCGATGATGACTGGCCCGATGATGGTTTCCCCGAGTCTGGCTGATCGGAGCCGGACGGCTGGAGCTGCAACCAAGGACTGACCGGCTGACCGTCACCACGCAACTCAGCCGCCCAACCAAACCGAGGAGGCTGGGAGTCGGCCAGCATCTGACGAGCGGCGGCGGGGACGCCAAGCAACCGAGGCCGTTGGGACTGAAACAGATTCCGACAACTCGCATCATCGCCATCACGCACGCGCAGCGATACGACACGCGCATTGGCTAACTGACCTGCGTCGGTACCAAACCACACGTCGCGCCCTTCGGCCGTATCGAGGTTCTCAAAGACCGGGCGGTCCGTCTCGCCTACCAGATTGAACCGCCCGGTTCCCCGTTCCGTCGGCGGCAGACGGAAAGCACTGATGGCGACAATCAGAAAACTGGCCGAGGCCAACAGGCCAATCGTCAGCAGACTGCGGCCAGGGTTCCGGGCCAGATTCTGTTGAGCCAACCCCAGCAGACTGCCGATCGCCGGCCGACGATTCCGGCCACTATCCAGACGCAGCCATTCGCGCAACAGCAGCAACAGAGCGGTTAACACGCAGACCCCACCGCCAAAGAAGGCTCCGGCCTGAGCGTCGCCGGTCAATCGTGCCGCGGAAAAGACAGCCACCGCGGCCAACACCAACAGCAGCAATGCCAAGCCCAGGTACCAAGGCGAACGCCGTCCCTTCGCCACCGAGGCACTGCCCAGTCGGCCGACCAGCAGCTCGCGAGCTGGTTGCCGGCCCGCCCGACGACAGGTCCACCAGATCGTCAGCCCCGCGACCAGACCTCCGAGGGCCCCTCCCAGGCCCAGCGTCACCGGCCGAATCACCGCCTGCAAAAAGGGCGTGCTGATCGCACCCAGCCAGATTGTCCGCAATCCCCACAACATCAGGGCCGCATAACCGACCCCCAGCGGTACGCCGATCAGCCCACCCAGTGCGGCCACGATCAACCCTTCCCGCAACCACAACCCGGCCGCCCGACGCTCGGGGATTCCCACTGCCAGCAGCAATCCCAGCTCCTTGCCCCGTTGTTCCATCATCAACCGAAACAACAGCAGGACCAGCAGCAGCGCGGCCAGTATCAGAAAGAAACTGAATCCCAGAAACAGACCACTGAAGGGCGTTGTCCCTTGAGCGGCCCGCAGCCCATCACCGCGCAGGGCCAGCCAACGAAAGCCGAATTCACCATGCTGACCGTGCAGCACTTTTTCCAGTTCCGCTCGGACCGTCGCCAAGGGACGCTCGTCAGACGCCGGGAAGCGATACGACGTGATCAGACCGAACCGGCTGTTCCACAATCGTCGCGCAGTCTCCAGCGAAACAAAAGCCTTGGGCGTGGTCCGCTGAGCATCCCAGTAGGTCTCGTCAGCGGGCCGAATCAGACTGTTGTCGAACGGAAAGGGCGGATCCCAATCGTCAATCGACTCCTGGTCGGTCACTCCCTTCACCGACGGTGTCAGATGAGGGTCATTCGTGAGCCCCGGTCGCTCCACGTACACCGCATCCCGCCCGCGCCGATAGGGCTCGGCCGGCCACACCAACGGCACAATCTGCTTGAGCACCAGATCGATCGATGTCTCCTTCGGATCGCCATCGGTCGTTTCCGGCAGGAAGTAGTGGAGGCGAATCTTGTCACCCACCTGAGCCCCCAACTGATCGGCAGTCCAGCTGTTGAGGACCAAACCGTCGTCGCCGAGCGAGGCCGCTTCAACTTCCGTGGGCGAGCTGCCAGCCGCTTCGGCACCCGCTGAGACCAAGGGGGAGAGCGGACCGGTGGACGACACGCCGCTGATCGTCGAATAGGGAATCACCGACCGCTTGCCTGGCACGGGCTCACCAAGTCGTTCAAACCGATTGACCAGATAGGTTATGGCCGGCTCGCCCTGCAGAAAACTCAACACGCTCGGGAAAAGAGGCTCGGCGCCGCGCGGGAAGACCATGCGTTCGGCGGTCAGCTGGTAATAGCGATAGGCCAGCTGCGGTTGCGTGCTCCCGGCCGGCTGATACTCCTGTCGCACCTCGGACAACTGCAGTCCGAGATCTTCCAGCGTCGCTCGGACCGTCTCATCGGGCGGATTGCGAGGAGGGTCGGTCGGCTGAGTTGTGGAGACGAACACCGCATTGATGACGTCGGTCTTATCGAGAGCAGCCTGCAGCTGGTCGAGCGGAACGTAAGCCAGCCGCGGGTATTGCTGAGACGGTTGAGCGGTGAACCTGCCCAGCCCGGCGGCCGGGATAATGTCGACCACTTCCAGATCGGCCATCGTGCGGGTGAGGTCTTCCTTGTCGGCCAGCACACTGTCACCAGCCACTGACAGACCGGTCGGCAAGCGAACCAGGATGCGGTCACCCACTTTAGCGTGCAGCTCGTCCGCCAACGGCTGATTCAACACGATCTGACGTCCCTGAGGGAGACGCGCCGGTCGAGGGCCATGCGTGTGCAGGTCCCAGAAAGTCGACTCGATCCCCATCAGCTCCACACCGCGGGTTCGCTGCGGTTGAGTTCCGGTCGATTCGACCGTCACCTGCTGGAACCAAATCGCCGGATCCGCGACAGCGAAGGCCGCACGGAATTGAGGATCAGCGGCCATGCGTCGGGCCAGATCACGCGTGAAGAAGTGGTCGGCCAGCAGCGCCGAATGGATTTCGCCCAGGCGATCGAGGGTGACTCGCCGCAAACTCCCTTGCACCGAATCGCCGACGACCAGGGCTCCGGTCAACACGGCAGTCGCTACGGCCACGCCAGCGGCCACCGCCAACAGCATGCGCCAGTGGTACCGGATACTGCGCCAAAGATATTGCCAGCCACTCATGTTCGCCCGCCGCCGAGGTCCGCGTTCCGAGTTGACGTCCACCGGGAAATCTTACGCCAGTCGCACCAGCCGGCCGTCCTGCATCTGCCACCGCTGCTGCATCCGATCCGCCAGCTCCCTACTGTGAGTGACGACGATCAGCATCGTCTGGCCGCCCGATTTCTGGGTCAACTGGAGCAGCAGATCGGCCACCGCATGAGCTGTGTGGGGGTCCAGATTGCCGGTCGGTTCGTCGGCCAGCAACAGACGGGGCTGGTACAGCAGGGCTCGAGCAATGGCCACCCGCTGACGTTCGCCCCCCGACAGCTCCGACGGCCGATGACTCAACCGCTCGCCCAAACCCACTTCCTGCAGCAACTGTCGCGCGCGGTCAACGGTCGCCGAGTCGGCTCGACCGCCCGCCAGTGCCGGGATCAGGACGTTTTCCCAGGCTGTCAGCTGAGGGAGCAGATGGTGGTCCTGAAAGACAAACCCGACGCGTCGGTTGCGATATTCGGCCAAGCGGATCGGGTCCAGACTAAAGGGGTCCTGGCCGTCGACGCGGACGGTCCCCGAAGTCGGCGTATCGAGCGTCCCGAGGATCTGCAGCAGGGTACTCTTGCCGGAACCGCTGGGCCCCACCACGGCCGCCGCCTGGCCGCGGTCCAACTGCAGGTCGACTCCACACAGGACCCGTAAGGGCTCGGTGCGCGTCGGAAATTCCTTCGTTAACTGCTGGACTTCCAGATCGGCCATGACCGGCACCTGCCTCTTCCGTTCCTCGAACGTTGTGTACTTTTCTCGTCCGGCGCTCGTCAGGTGGGATCGGGATCGGCGGATGACGACGGATTCGCTTCGCCGTGGGCTTGAAATTGCCACAGCAGCCGCCGATAGGTATCGGGGATCGGGATGGCCGTCAGGTGTCCCGACCGCACTTCGCAACAGACGGCAGTCATTTCACCTCGAGCGATATCATGGCCACGGAGCTGAAATGCTGTGATATAGGTGACGCTCTTGGTCGTCATCCGCTCGACGCTCACCGCCACGTCGACGACATCTTCAAAGCGGACCGGGCGGAAATACTGACAGCTGCAGGCCACACGCGGCCAGCTGACCGAATGCCCGACCGCGTCGTGCACCACGCTCAGCCCCACACTCCGCAACAGCTCGTGTTCCGCCTGTTCCATCCAGAGATAGAACTGAGCGAAATGCATGATGCCGGCCGCATCGGTCTGGTGGAATTCGACGCGCCGCGTCGTCTGGAACGGCTGACCCATGGCAGCCCCATCCTTTCCGCTCGACATCCATCGTCCGCGAGCCACCCGTTTCGGGCCGCGCAAAAAATAAGGCTCGGCTACTGTGCCAAGCCCCCAGCAACCGCGACTCAGCCAACGCTGTTCAGCTGCTGACGATGCGCCGACCGGTCAGCGGACCAGCCGGGAGCGTTCCGCCGCTCAGTCGCCGACGTACGGCAGCAGACCCATGAACCGAGCCCGCTTGATCGCCCGCGTCACCGCTCGCTGGCTGACCGCACCGCAACCCGTCTTGCGCCGGACGACAATCCGCCCGTGACGGTTGGTCAGCTTCTTCAGCAGCTCGACGTCCTTGTAATCGACGAACATCGGCCGCGGCCGCTTGCCGTCAATGAAAATTGGATCCTTCTTGGCGGCCCGTGTCCGCGTCTTGGGGCGACGACGAGCCTTGGTTTTTCCTACCGTACGACCAACCATAATCCTCGATCTCTCTTTAATCACTCCACCTGAGCACCGCCCGCCACGGCGGCAGCCGTCCTCCGGCTTAGCCCTCGACTACGCCGGAAACCCCGAATTGTAAGCAATCCGCGACCGATTGCAATGCCAAGGACCATCCCGGCCGACGCACAGGTCCCGAATACCCGCCCAGGGCCCGCGCAGTCAAAACGACTACAGGGCATTTGGCTGGGACCGGTCGAGGAGCAAAAGTAACGCCAGGAGACGTGGCGAGTTCCCAGCAGCGGACAGTCGGGCGAACGTTCGCGAGGCCACCGGCGACGGCCCCCATCACAACACTTCCTGCATCGGTCTTACCTTAGGACGAGGCAAATCCCGCCCCTGGGTTTCGAAATGGCCGATCACCTGGTCAATAACTTCGCACAAATCTGCATACACCTGCTTGGGATCGTTTCCATGGATGCCTGTAATCAGATCGGGGCACTTGCCGATGTACACCCCGTCTTCGTCGCTCCATTCGACCCACTTGTGATACAGATCGCTTTTTTTCATGCTTGAACCTCTTCAATCACTCGACGAACCTGCTTCTCCTGGTACGGCTTGGCATCGTCATTAAGGTTTCCGCTCAATGTCACTGAGCCGCGATATCTTGGATGCACGAGCTTGCGATGCGATCCCTTGCCTCCTGAAATCTCCTCGAAACCGGCGGCCTTCAAGTCCTGCAGCAATTCACGAACCTTGCGGGGCATGAAACAAAGTCCTCGGGGCACTGGCCAGGAACTTTCCAATTCGACAGCCCAATAATCTGGCCTGCCCCGAACTTGTCATCTGAACCAATAACGACTGACAACCCAATTATAACTTCACACCTACCGCGGCGCTGCCTTGCCGCTGACCAACAGCGTTCTCCCCCTGGCCCTACAGATCGGGCGTCACGATCTCCAGCAGCTCCACGGCTGGCTGGCCATTGCAGTGGATCAGGGCGGTCCGGCCGTAAGTCACCGTCGACGGCGACTCCAGAGCGTGCTGCAGATCGTCCCCCATGTCGATCCGCCAGAGGTCCAGCAGTTCGACTTGCCGCATCACGTCATGTTCGATCAGGACTCGGCCCAGCGGTTTGGCTTGCGATTCGATCTCAGCGCGCACCTCGGCACTGAGGACGCTCAGATCGAGCCGCACCAGTCCGAACATAAGTATGCGGCGGTCGCGATCACCCCGCAGTACGATCTTGCGCGAATAGTGGTCGAGCTGGCGCTGAGTCTCCAGCACCTCCACCGAGACCCGCTGATCAAAGTACGACTCGACCGTCACCGTCATGTGGTGATGATGGTCGAGCAATTCGGCGAAGCCGGCCGGCAAGGGACGTCTGGCCAACGCAAACGCTCCCAGTCGCGACCAGTCATTGTAGAACAGCGGAATGAGCTCATGGAGCTGAGCCCACGCTTCGTCAGAGTTCACCGTAAGAGCCTTGGTCGTGAGGGCCAATCCCCTGGCCCCGCTGACAACCCGAGAGCACCACTTGCTATCGGCAACGACTGTCGATCAGGCGGGCTGAGCCACGGCCGACGGCGTGATAGACACACCCGACGGCGACGCACTCGGAGTTGTAACGGCAGGTGGGGACGTGGATTCAGGCAATTCCAGACCATAGTGCGGCGCCAGCGACAACACCGTCAGGGCGGCCACCAGCGGCTCCGTCTGCTCGCCGAACCACAGCTTGGTCAAGTGTACCCCATACGAACTCGGATTTCGATGCCGCTGCTGGTCGATCGCGCGCCCCAACCATCGCAGGCCCGTCTGGCAGGCGTCGCGGCTCCCCGCCGGCAGCCCCATCGACAGATAAGCCTGCAAAGCCAGACACGTGTCGTCGAGCGTACTGACGTCGGGCAAGCCGGCCCGCACACTGCTGCGAATCGACATCGGCGGCCCGCCCCATCCCCCGCTCGGCTGCTGAACGCTCGTCAAATAGGCCAAGCCCCGCTGAGCGGGTGCCTTGTCCGCCAGGCCACACTCGGCCCACGCTCGGACCACCACCGCCGTCGTAGCCACCGGAGGAACATTCTCGGAACCCGCCGGACGGCTCGCGCCACATCCCAACCAGCTGCCGTTGGTCGCCTGAGCCTCCTGCAAATATTCCAGCCCCCGAGCAATGGCACCATCCAGAACTCGGTCCAATGCACCGCCCGGAGTACCACCCAGATCGCGCCAGCCATGCAGGCTCCGCACCGCCCACGCGGTCGCATCCGCCGCACACGGATCGCAGCCCTGCCGGTCCCGAGTGCTGCCAAAGACCGGCCAGCCACCGTCCCGACACTGCTGGGCCACCAGCCATGCAGCACCAGATCTCGCCGCCGCCGCTACGCGACTCCGCTGGGATTCATCCCGACCAGCCGTGTCGTAATACCGACGCAGGGCCATCAGCACGGTCGCCGTATCGACCACCGTCGCCGCAGCACCCGGAGCCGCTGACCAGCTCCAGCCCCCCGCGTCACGACCACCCTTGCGACCCGGCTCGCCCGATTGCTGCTGAGTCGCCAGGAGCCAGTCGACCGAGGCGACATCTTCGGCATCGAGATGTCCGTCAAGGCTCAAGGCCAGTACCGATTGAGCCGTACTGCGAACGGCCACGTCCCGCGCCGAAGGCCAGCTCCCATCGGGACGCGCCTGGCGAATCAGGAAATCCACCGCTCGCGAGACCCACGCCAGATCGGTCCGAGCCATCGCTGCCAGACTCATCACGACAAAACCTGTCAGAGCGACCTGACCATCAAAACTTCCGTCGGCCGCCTGACGCTGTTCCAATTGTTTCAGACCCGGTCCAACCGAGGCGCGACGCCACGCCGCCGTCAGCGGATTCCAGCCGGCAAGCTGCTGAAAACGGACCTGGCCGGCAGCAATCACGGCCGGCCACCAGCGACAGGCAACCGGAGCCAGCAGCCGACGCGACCAACCCAGTGCTCGCCCCGATAACACCCCGCTCGCCCGCTCCAGACCAGCTCGCTCAAACGGGAGCTGAGGGACATCACGCCAAGCCACCTGCTCGGCCAACGCACAGTTGGTCAACACCAAAGCCAGCCACGACCGATCCGTCGACTGGCGACGCAGCCCGGAGATCCCACCCGCACGGTCGACAAAGGCTTGAGCTTGAGCCAGAAGATCGTCATGGGCGGCTGGGACACCGGTGAGCTGAAATGCGGCCAGCACCAGCAGAGTGGTGTCCAGGCATGACGGACCGCCGGGCGTATGACCCCAGCCACCGTCGGCGTTCTGGTGGTCGGCCAACCATTCCAGACCCCGATAAATGAATCCTACCCAGTCCGGTTCACCGTGGACCTCAGCAGAAACGCTCGCCCCACCGCGACGCTGAACTACCGCCAAAGCGCTGATCGCTGTGGCCGTCGCCAGCACCGAACCATTCAGCTGACCTTCCCAATATCCATCGGCGTTGCGGAGCGTCAGCAGGTCATGGCGTACACGATCGTACGCGTCCCGCAACCGAGCACACTCAATTGTCATACAAGACGGCCACCGGCCTCCATACTCCGCTCGCCTTCGCCTGCCAAACCGACCCGGTGCACGATGCTGTCCCGCAGCCACCAGGACCGGCTCCAAGCTGCACTGCCATGCCATCGGCGGGTGCAAGCCAGCGGTCACAATCCCACCAGTCTAATCAACGGCCCGACACCAGGGCCAGTGCCCTGCGCAAACATCCTCGCCCGCACCCCTGCGCACTCGGCACAGACCACCCAGATCACCAACCAACCCCCTCGAACCAGCCCCCCCAGGGAGCTGTCCGACCAGCAAAACTTGGTTGCCGGCCAGATTTGTAAACAAAAACCGTTCAGCTTTCCGTCTCTATGCCGGGTCGCCTGGCTAGACTGAGGGGGTGCGCGGTCGAGGTCTGGTCGTTTTGCCGGTGCCGCCGGCGACCGAGCTACGGCGAGCCTCCGGCGGGTGATCGCCCGGGGGCGAGAGTGGGGTGAGAATGGACGCCGAATTAACTCAGCAGGTTACTCAGCACGCTCAGCGATTGGCGGCGGACGGCGTCTGCGCGCTCGGCGGCCTGTACGACCTGGTATCCGACCGGCTAGTCCGACTGGCCGTCGCCGTGACCCGTAACCAGCACGACGCGGAAGATGCCGTGCAGGGGGTTCTGGTCCGCGTCGGAACAGAACCCGAACTGTTGCTGCAGGCCCGCTGCCCGTGGGCCTACCTGTTGCGAATGACTCGCAATGCGGCCCTCGAAGCGACTCGGCGCCGCAAACGGCTTTTGTCGCTCAGCTCGCTGACCGACCTGTGGGTGATCCGTCGAGTCGACCAGCTCGATCGCGAAGAGACTCATCGCGCAGTCTGGCAGGCCCTGCGCCGACTGCCGACGGCCCAAGCCGAAGTCGTCGTGCTGAAGATCTGGGAAGAGCTGACGTTCGCTCAAGTGGCTGAGATTCTGGACATTTCCCCGAACACGGTGGCCAGTCGCTATCAGTACGCCATGCAGAAGCTGGCCAGCCGGTTGGGAACCCTGCAGAAGGAACTCCGCCATGACTGAGCTGCAGCAGCATGACCCCGAGCGACTCGACGATCTCGAACGGCTGATTCGGGAAGCTCAACATTACGTCGGCGCTTCGCCCGACCTGCGTCCGCGCGTGCTGGAGTCGTCGGGGCAGATCGTCAATCGACATCGAGCCTGGCGGCGGGTCTTCGTCGCCGCGCTCGCCACGGCGCTGAGCATCTCGATGTTCGCTCAGCAGTTGGGCCCGGACACTCCGTGGCAGCTGCGCGAACCGAGCGGCGGTCCGACCACCGCTCGCTCCTGGCGCACGATGCTCCCCTGGACGCCCTCCGCTTCTCTGCAGTAAACACCCGGGCATCTCGCCTGCCTCTGCATTATTGTGGTGCGGGCGTCTCGCCTGCCTCTGCATTATTGTGGTGCGGGCGTCTCGCCTGCCTCTGCATTATTGTGGTGCGGGCGTCTCGCCTGCCTCTGCATCATTGTGGTGCGGGCGTCTCGCCTGCCTCTGCATTTTTGTGGTGCGGGCGTCTCGCCTGCCTCTGCATTTTTGTGGTGCGGGCGTCTCGCCTGCCTGCATTATTGTGGTGCGGGCGTCTCGCCTGCCTGCATCATTGTGGTGCGGGCGTCTCGCCTGCCTGCATTTTTGTGGTGCGGGCGTCTCGCCTGCCTCTGCATTATTGTGGTGCGGGCGTCTCGCCTGCCTGCCTCTTCTCGCCTTTGGAGGTCGCACCTACCTCTCGCATTTCGGCTACTACGCTGCCAAGGTGAACTAGGGCAAGAGGTAGCTGCGAACTCAACTCTCACTTCCAGGAGGTCGCACCTACCTCTCGCATTTCCGCTACTACGCTGCCAAGGTGAACTAGGGCGATAGGTAGGTGCGACCTCCGCTGATCCCGCTCCCAGCAGGCTGCACCACAAATGGATTAAACAAATTTGTCACCCTCGCCCGTCTAAGTTCCGGCGGATAGATCCGTCAGTTACAGGAGCCGAAGATGAGCGACGCGGTGGACGACACGACGGCCTTGCTGCAGGCACTCGCCGGAACACAACCCGGCTCGGGTGGCCTGGATGCCCAGCACTGGCTGGCCAGACTTCGATCAGCGGGGGTGCCGGACCGAGCAGCGATGGAGTGCATTCGGCGAGCGATGCGACTGCGGGAGGGAGCCCAACGTGGCGGAATCGGCTGGGACGTCTGGTTGTACCCGGCCATCGTGATCGCCATGGCGGGTCTGCTGGCTTGGTGGTACGCGACGTTCACCTATCCGGTGATGGCCCGTTTTGCCGATTCGATGCATCTGAATCTCCCCAGCTGGCTGGCGATCGTCGTGCGAGCCGCCGGCCGGGGCGCCGCCATGGTTCTGTTCGCCTTGCCATTGCTGTGGATCAGTCGCCGGTGGCATCTTCGATCCCGAGTGGCCGGCTGGTGGCATACCGGCCGTGGATCGCGTGGCGATCAAATGGCTCGGCACGCGATACTTTCCGAACTGGCCGCCACGCTGGTCGCTCACGATGTCCCGCCGCGTGAAGCCGTATCGACGGCGATCGAATTGACGAGCGACCCGACATCGCTTGTCGGCGACACTGTAGTTCCCTCAGATGGTGGCGTGAATCTGCCGCCCTTGCTGGCGGCCTCGCTGATCGAACTCGACGGATCTCCGCAGCTGGCCAACGCGCTGCACGAGGTGGGACGGACCTACGAGGAGCTGGCCGCCGAGGACTCGCGACTCTGGCGAAGCTGGTTGCCGGCCCTGATTGTGCTGACCGCCGCAGGTCTAGCCACGTTGTGCTACGCCTTGCTGTTGTTTGTGCCGCTGATCGACATGCTCAAGCAGCTCGTCATTCCTCTGGTCTCAGCCAGGTAATCCACCATGAGTTCACCGTCTGATCAACGACCGAGCGAATCGCCCGGCGGTTCCGACCCTGTACAGCGAGACCTGCTCGACGGGTGGCTGGCCGTCGTGGCTGACTCGCAGCGACTGACGCACCTGTTGCGAGCGGCGGCGGACGAAGCGCCGCCACGGGTCAAGCGTGAGCTGGAACTGGTGTTAGAGCACCTGAATCGGGCGACAGGGCACGACCGGAGCGTCCCGGACGACCCACGGCTGCTGGCGTGGCTCCCAGCGTTGATTCATTCGGTTCGTACGAATCAACCCCTGTCGGCCGTGCGTGCGATCGCGGCCGACTCGTCTCCCCAGCGTCAGCCGAACGACGGCGACGGAAGCGGTCGTTCGACGGGCCTGTACCTTTTGTCCCTGGTTGGTGTTGCTTGGGCCGTGGCATTGCTGATCAGTGAGTGGATTCTGCCGACCTTCGTGAAGTTGTTCGGAGAATTCGGCATAGAGCTGCCCGCAATTACCATGTTGCTGCTGCGAGTCGGAGCGGTCCTGAGGTCGCCGGTGGTCCAGATCGTCATTCTGTCGGTGCTGGGGACTTGGCTGTGGGCAACGCTGGCCCCCCGATCTCGAGTCGGACGGTGGATACGCGCGTTCGCTCCTGGACTTCGCCGAGTGGCTCGAGCGAAAACCTGGAGCCGATCGTCGGAGAATCTGGCGCTGCTGATCGAAGCCGGCTATGACTGGCCTACCGCTCGGCGCCTGGCCGCCCAGGCGTCAGGTTGCGCCGAACAGGGGGCATTATCGGGCTGGGTGAGTGGTCCGATGATTGGTCCGGTGCCGGGCCCTGGTTCGGTTCGGGCTGCGAAGACAACCGAGAATGACTTGCCGACTGCCGAGTCGGAATCGTGGGTGACTCCGACCAGCCGCTGGGCCGAAGTGCTGGACAGGCCGGCGCAGGTTCAGATCGACGTGTTGCGAACCATGGCAGCCATCTACGGCGACTTGGCCATAGTTCGACGTCATCGGTTGACGAGCCTGATTGGGCCGTTGGGGATCGTGTTGGTTGGCATGCTGGTCGGCCTCACGGTGATCGGCTTGTTCGCTCCGCTCATCAGCCTGATCCAAAACCTTTCGTGAGGGAATCTGCCATGCCTGAAAGTACTGATTCACCTCGCTCCTGGTGGCAAAGTCTGCGAGCCTTGGGTGCTCGTCGCATTGACATCCCGTGGCCGTCGTGGTTACCCCGGTCGGCTCCCACTGTCCGTTTTCTGTTGCCGCCGGAGGATCAGCTGGCCGTGCTGCGGTTGCTGGAAGTGGCCGCCCGTCATCAGCTCGACGCCACCTCGCTACTGCGGACCTACATGCAGGAGGCTCCGCTAGGGGCGCGAACCCAGCTGCAACCGTTCTTGGAACGGCTGGAGCAGGGAATCCCGTTGGCGGATGCGGTGGAAGCGACCCGCGGAATGCTGAATCGATCCGATCGGCTGGCAATACGCTACGGCGTCCAGTCGGGGACGCTGGCGGCCAGTCTCCGCGACGCCATCGCTCACCACGAGCAGATCGATTTCAACTCACGGTACCGCCTGCACGAGCTCGTAGCATATATCTGCGTGGTCGGACTGGCCATGACGCTGATCGCTTCGTTCACCGTCATCAAACTTTTCCCCACGCTGGCTCAGATCCATCAAGACTTCGGCCAGTCGCTGAACTGGCAGTTTGAAGCGATCCGAGGGACGTTTGAATTCATCGGACGACACGCAGCGTTGTTCCTGATTGGCGGACTGGTCCTGGGATGGTTGGCCTGGTCGGGCGAATTGAGCCGCTGGTGGCGCAGCAACCGATGGACTGGCCGTCTGCTGGCCCCGATTGATTCTCGGCGGTCGGAACTGTGGCGGTGCCTGGCAACATCCAGCGGCGCGGGCCGTCCGATCGTCAGCGGTATCTCGACGCTGGCGAGGTACCACTATGACCCCGACGTGCGACAAAGCCTGCTGTTTGCCCGGAACGAAATCGAGCACGGCAGCGACCCGTGGTCCGCGCTGCGGCAAGTCGGACTGTTGACCGGCGACCAGCAAGGTCTGTTGGCCCAAGCCGGTAGTTCCGAATCGAGCGGCTGGGTATTGAAGTTGCTGGCACAACAGGTCGATCAGCGGCGAGAGAAGTGGGGGAACATTTTCACTTCGCTGGCCCGAGTCTTCGTCGTGCTGTTTCTGGGGGCCATCGTACTGCTGTTTGCCTCAGCCACGTTCATACCCTTAGCCAATTTTGTTGCCAGCCTGTCGTAACGGATGGCCCATCGACGTCCAGTTCGGCAACCACTGCCGATTTCAGGAGAACATCATGAGCGGGCAACTGACATACCGGGGCAGGCGAAGTCGCGGCGTGTCGTTAACCGAAGCCCTGGTCGCCTGTTCCATCGCCGTGACGGCCATCACGGTCGGCGCTTCGATCCAGGTGCGAGGCTGGCGAATGCTGACCGACGTCCGGCAGGACCGGCTAGCCATCGACGAACTATCCAACCAGCTGCAAAGAATCCGGCACACGCCTGACACGGAACTGCAGTCGGCCGTTGATCAACTCACTCCGTCAGCATTCCTCAAGCAGAACTTGCCGGAGCCCCAACTTCGGGGCCGATTGTCTGATGGCGATCACGGTCGGCAAGTGACGGTTGAGCTGTCTTGGAACCGTCCGGGCCGGCGCGAACGACCCTTGCAGATGTCGATCTGGCGCCCGACAGGAGACCTGCGATGAACACAAGCCGTTACCCCCGCCGAGGTGTATCGCTGCACGAGTTGCTGGTGACCATGGGAATCCTTACGCTACTCCTCCCCACGGCATTGGGCTGGGTCCACCGCGCCATGACGACTCACCGTCAGAACCAACAGTGGGCGCAGAGCCAGCTCGTCCTCGCTCGGCTGGCCGCAGATCTGCGACGCGATTTCGAGACGGCCAAGTCGGTGACCATCCATTCCGAGCCATCCGGTGACGGGCCATGGCTGGAACTGAGCGTCGATCAGCTGAGCGTCGATCAGCTGAGCGTCGATCAGCCGGGCAGCGGCACCGTTCGCTGGGTCCGTCAGGAGTCCGGTCTGGTGCGCAAGGTCGATGTGGACCAGCAGAAGCAGCAGCAGGAGACATATCAGCTGCCGGACCTGGCTCAAGTGACCGCAGTCAGGAGCGACCAGCTGGCAGGGCTAGTCACCCTTGAGCTCTGGATGAAGGCTCCTTCTGCCACGCACACCAGCCCGGCTGAGCCGAAGCAGGAGATGCGGATCGAAGTCGTCGTGCGCAGCGGAGCGATCCAGTCGGCGGCGGTCGACGCGGACCGCGCCACCGAACTCTCCGTGGAAACAACTGCCGAACCCGACCGGACGAACCAGCCCCTTGTCGTCAAAGAGCGTTAAGCATGAACGGACATTCCACCAACAAAACATTCCCTCTGGGTAACGCTCGTATGAACACACGACTTGCCTGCACGGCATCGATCGTCGTCGATCGACCGACGCTCCGGTCCTCGCGACGGTCGGCAGCCGGTGGCTCAATGCGGTCAAGCCGTCGAGGCACGTTGCTACTGGCCGTGCTGGTCTGTCTGATCGTCGCCACCAGCCTGTTGACCGCGATGGTTCAATCGGCCCTCGCCAGCCGGCGCCAAGTGCGGAGCCTGGCAAGACTGGCCCAAGTCGAACTCCTGCTGCAGTCCGGATTCGATCGCGCTGTGGCGCAGATGACAGCCGACTCTGCTTACCGCGGTGAGACTTGGCGGTTGCCGGCCGAGTTATTGGCCCCTGTGTCTCTGGGAGCTGTGTCTCCGGGGAACAGCAGCAGCCCGGGCGGAGCCAGCGGAGCAGGAGGGGCCGAGGTGACCATTCAGATTGAGCCGAGCCCTGCCGCCGAGATCGTTTCGACCGACGGCGCCGCCTCGCAGGTGGCTACTATTGTCGCCGAGTACCCAGCCGGTCAGATCGACTCGGTCCGCCGCACTCGCCGCTACGCACTGATGTCCCGCTAGTCGTCCTCACAACTGTACCGAACTATTTTGCCCAACGTCTTCTCTTGATTCGAGGTGTTCCATGAAACGATTTGATTCCCAGCCCCAGTCGGATGCCGCCGGGTGCGTCGAGCGTCGCAGCGGATTCACTCTGGTGGAACTGCTGGTGGTGATCGCCATCATCAGCATCCTGGTGATGTTGCTGCTGCCGGCCGTGCAGGCGGCGCGCGAAGCGGCTCGTCGCGTGACCTGCCTCAATTCCCTGGCACAGCTGAACCTGGCCGCCCACAACTACGAATTCCACTGGGAATCCCTGCCGCCCGGAGTGACCAATCCCACGGGCCCGATCCGCAGCGAGCCCTCGGGAATCCACGTCAGCTGGATGGTGCAGTTGCTCCCTTACCTTGAACATGGTTCGGCTTTCCAGAATTTCAATCAGAAGCTCGGTGCCTACGCTCAGGAGAACGAACCCGTACGTCGGATGCAGATCGGCTCATTCATCTGCCCATCTGACCCGGGACTCGGGCTGATCGAGGTCGGTCCGAGCAGCTACGTTGGCTGTCATCACGATTCTGAGAGTCCTATCGACGCGGACAACAACGGTCTGCTGTATCTCAACAGCCACGTCCGGTACGCTGACATTACCGACGGCAGTTCCCACACCATCCTGTTCGGCGAAGCGAAGATTGACGCCGACACACTGGGTTGGGTCTCCGGCACTCGAGCCACGTTGCGTAACGGCAGTTCACTGGCAGCGAAGCAGACCCAGCAGACGGCGTCCACCGCTGTGGCAGCTGTCGCCACTCCGCGCGACGCGCTCTTTGTCGGAGGATTTTCCAGCTTTCACAGCGGCGGTGGAGTGAACATGAGCTTTGCCGACGGATCGACCCGTTTCATGTCCGAAAGCATCGACCCGTTGCTGCTGAAGAAACTCGCCAATCGTGCCGACGGTGAGCTGATTGAGAAGTGGTAATGACCTGACTTCGACGGGCATCCGTCGATACCGCAAAAGAAAAACCGCAGGGCCGCGACTGGCGCGAACCCTGCGGTCAGAACTTTTGGTGCTGAAGCTCGCTCTGCCGAGTGAACTTACTTCCCGCTGAGCAGAATCAGGTCGTTTTCCAGGAAGGTTGCTTCGGCCTGTTTGCCGTCCAGCCGGAACGTGACCTTCAGCTGCTTGGGAATCCCCGGTGCCGGGTCGCCCCCGAAGGTGTCGTTGTAGCCGCTGGGGAGCCGAATCAGCGGAGTGACCCCGGCATGGCGACGCAGGATGTCGCTGACATCCTTGAATTGCCCCTGGGCACCATACTCCGCCTTGACGATCTCGACCTTGACTGGCTTGAGGCCCAGTTTTTCGAGCTGGGTCCGGACTTCATCCGAATCGCCCAGATGCTGAGCTACGGTCAACGCACTCTTGACCGCCGCCTCCTTGAGGGCGGGATCTTGAGCAGCCTGAGTAGCGACGCCCAGCATCGGCAGGCTCGGATACCGCTCGACAATCTCCAGCACCATCAGCTTTTCGTCGTTACGCTTGGCGGCCTTCAGTGCCGCCTGGCACAACTCGGCTCGCTGAGCGTCCTCGAGGACGAACTGGCGAGCGATGCGAATCAGACCGCGCAGCGATCGGAGCTGGTATTTGTGCTGCGGCTGTTCGGCCAGCTTTTGCAACACGGGGGCTGCGTCAGCCGTCATCCAGTTCCCCAGCAGGCGGGTAGCCAGATCCTGCAGTTCGGCATCACCCGAACGAGCAGTCTCACCGACCGACTGCAGGGCCTTGGTTCCGCCGACGGCCGCCATCGTCTCCAACAGGGCCGACTTGCCACCCGCTGGAGCCTTGGCCATCGCCTTCGCAAGCAGCTCAGCACAGGCGTCCCGATTCGGCATCCGCACGCAAGCATTCTTGAGCGCCTGCAAGACGGGAGGTAACTGATCAGCCGAGCCCGAGACACTGACGAGATAATCGACCAGCACGCCCAGATCCTGCTGCGAGACGGTTTCACCCAGACTCACCGCCGCCTGCTGGCGCGTCGATGCGTCTGAATCCTTCAAGGCGGCGATCAGGGCGGGTGCTGCGGCGGCAATCCGCCGGCGACCGATCACCTCGATCAATTGGCGCCGAGCGGCACCGCTGGACTGGCCCAGGCGGTCGATCAGCTGCTGGTCAATCTCGGCACCGCTAAGCCCGGCCAGCGTTTCGAGCGCGACCTGAGCGACTTCGGACTCGCCCTCTTGAGCGACTTCGAGCAACACAGGCAGGCTGGACGCCGCACCGAGCTGCCCCAGGGCTTCGAGAGCTGCCAGCCGAGCTTCCGTGGGACCCTTGCGGGCGACCTCGAGCACCGTGGGGAGTGCCGCCGCGTCGTGGCGATCGGCCAACACCAGCAGTACCAGCGCCTGACGGTTGGCCGGCAGTTTTTCAATCAACTTCGCCACAGCAGCGGTCACCTGTTCGCCCGGCAATTCTCGAGCGGTCGACAGCCCCAGGGAAAAGAAATGGCGATCGTTCGAAAGGAGCTGCTCCTCCAGCAAAGGAATCCCCTCGACTCCGCGCACAACAATCGCCCCACGCGTCGCTTCGATCTTGCGTGCTCGCGGGACGTCGGCCCCGCGCGCCGCATCATAGAGACGTGTGGCCAACGGGGTCTCACCGGCGGCCAGACGATGCTCGGCGCACCGGACGCACCCTTCGGCCGCGGCCGATCGCACGGCGGCGTTGTCGTTGTTGAGTTGAGAGAGCAGGGCGTCAGCCGCAGCGCCGTCGCCAATGCGTCCCATTGACAGAGCGGCCGCCACGGCGACGTCCGTGTTGTCAGCATTGAGTCGTTCGGCCAGCAGCGTCACGGCCTGTGAATCGCGGCGGACGCCGATCGAATTGATCACACCGATCAGCAGGTTGCCGTCGAGCTTGCCGACGGCATCGCGCAGCGCCGCATCGGCGGCCGGGTCGGGGATCGCTTCCAAGGCAATCCGTGCCCACGAAGCCAGCTCTTGATCGGCCAGCAGCGGCGCGAGCGCGGGAATTGCCTGAGCCGTGCCGTGAACGGCCAGCCCTTTGCAGGCCAACGCCTTATCGGCCTTGGGCGATTCCGATTGCAGCACACGGATCAACGACGGTTCGTCCGATTGAGCTGTGGCGATCGCAGGGACTAGCCACGTGGCGAGCAGCAAAACTGCCAACCCAGCCGATCGGCTGAGAGGCTTGGCCCAGGGCGAACAAGAAAACATAGAGATATTCATTGGTTATATCCTCCAGGGCTCGCGCAGAGCTTCGCTGCGGAGCCGATTGGCCTGTTCGTCACCCAGGAACTCATGCTTGTTCGGGTCGAACTTCAGAGGCCGGTTGAGGAAGATGGCGATGTTCACCGCGTGACAGGCGATGTGGGAGTAACACGCTGCATCGGCGTTGGCCAACGGCTGGCGCCGAGTCTTGACGCAGTTCAGGAAGTCGCGGACGTGGAACGTGGCCGGATAGCCATCGATCTCGGCGACCTGTCGACCGGCCATCAGCTCGGGTGAGCTGAGTACCAGCTTGCCGCTATCCCCCGCTTCGACCCAACCCTGATCGCCTTCAAAGCGAACTGGGCAGGAGCCGAGCGGCAGCCAGCCGTTTTCGCGCAGGATCAACTTGACGCCGTTGGCATACCGAGCCTCCACCTGATTGCCAGCTGGGGGGTCGTATTCCACAGGGGCGGTGTGATCCGCGCCGACGGCCCACTGGCAAAGATCGACACAGTGCGATCCCCACTCCAGCACGCCGCCGCCAACCAGTCCGCCACCTTTTTCAAAGTTGAATCCATCGAGCAGTTTCGGATTGAAGGGACGCCAGGCGGCCGGCCCGAGATAAAGATCCCAGTCGATCACTTCCTTCGGTGGTTCTGCTTCCGGTTCCGCCCAACCGCTGCTGATCGTCGACATGCCAGCTGGATGAGCGTAGACGGTGTGGAGCTTACCGAGGCGGCCGGTACGAGCCAGCTCGCAGGCGAAAGCAAAGTGGGGGAGATTCCGCCGCTGAGTTCCGGCCTGGAAGACTCGAGCGGTGCGCCGCATGGTCTCGGCCAGCGCCAAGCTCTGAGCAATATTCTTCGTGCAAGGCTTTTCGCAGTAGATATCCTTGCCGGCCTGAGCGGCGAGCATGGCGGCCGTGGCGTGCCAGTTGGGGCCCGTCGCGATGAGGACCGCGTCGATATCGTCGCGGGCCAGCAGATCACGAAGGTCGCGATAGGTGGCACAATCCTGGTTGCCGTACTTCGAATCGGCCATCTGCTTGACCGATTCCCGCCGCGCCTTCTTGACGTCGGCCACAGCGATGAACTGCACGTCGGGCTGCTCAAGAAAACAACCCAGATCGTAAGTTCCACGACTTCCGATCCCGATCCCTCCGACCGTGATCCGTTGACTTGGCGCAACCGCGCCGTCTCGTCCGAGAACGCTTGAAGGTACAACCAGCGGCACGGCAAATACAGCACTCGCCTTGGCCGCTGTCTTCAAGAATCCCCGGCGCCCGATACTGCTACCAGTGGTCGCCATGACAGGCCTCCCAGTCAATATCCAGCGGCCGCCACCAGAATGTGGCCCCGCGTTACCTTTGACACCGGCGGCCATTATGACCGTTGGAAAGTGGCGCCGCAACTCAGCGGGCCGTCAGCGGCAGAGGGCCGTCCTGAGCACCCCGGGGAGGATCGATGTTCAGCTGACGGGCAATGGTGGCCGCGATCGAACCGGGCGACACGCGCTGGTCATAGCTCCCCGGCTGCCACGATCGGTCACCGCCGACCGCACGCTCCCACACCATCAGCGGCACGTGCGAGTCGTACTCCCAGGGACTCCCGTGCGTCGTCCCCGATGTGCCATAGATGAAATTCCGCTTCAGCCCAAACAGGACGTCGCCGCTGCGAGTCGGGTGGAGCGACCGGCGATAGGCCTGCTGCAGATCGTCCAGCGGCCCGTCGCCCATCAGATCGGCCTTGGCGAACGCAACCTCAACCTCCGGCAGCTTCTTCAAGGCCTCGCAGCAGGCGCGCTGAGCGGCGATCAATTGTTCGTCGCTGAGCGTAGGATGCTGAGCGACGAAAAAGACCTGCCCGTCGCAAACCGCCTGAATGATGGGACGAACTTCCTGCCCCAACCCCATCGACTGCCGAATGTTTCGTTCCAGGAAGGCCCGCACCAGCTCGTAGCTCCCGCGCGCATCGGTGCCCCCCCACTGATTGCGACCGGCGGTCTGGCCGGCCCGCTGCAGTCGCTCCGGGATCGGACAGACTCCGTGGTCGGCCGTGACATAGATCGTCCACGGCACGTCCGGCAACAGCTCATTCACTTGCCGCACCCACGCCCCCAACATCTGATCGGTCCGGTAGGTCATGTCCTCAGCTTCCAGACTCTCCGGACCAAAGGCGTGACCGACGTAATCGTTGGACGACAGATTGATCAGCAGCAGATCGGCATGTTCATCCTTGCCCAGGCCCTCTTCACTCAGGATCGTCATGGCCGCTCGCAACGTCACCTCGTTGCCGAAGGGAGAACAGCAGAGCTGATAGACGAAATATGGATTGTCGGCCTTCGTCATCTGATGCGGGAAATCGGCCGACATGTCGTACTGCGGACGCTCGCCGAAACTGTCCTCCTGCGGACCATTCACATACCGATCAGGAGCCTTCAATCGTTGCCAGATCTGGCCGGCGTAGGGAGCCAGGCAGCGTTGTTCGTTCAGCTGACGGAGGTAGGGCGGGAGGTCCTTGCGATAGGCGCTGGACGTAATCCACCAGCCGTCTTCGCTCATCCAGTAAGCCGCGTCGGCGCGATGGCCGGCCATCAAAATCGAAGCCCGGTCCTTCACGGCCACGCCGAATACCTTGCTGGCACCCTGGCTCGTTTCCTTCAAGCGATCGCCCACCGTCTCGACCATCAGCCGACGAGGCGACACCGGCAGATCGTCGACTTCGGGACCGATCAATCGAGCCCCGGGATCGGCCACGCAGTAGACCTGCGTGTTCAACTGCCGGTCGAACGTACTGTTATCGACGATGCCATTCTGCTCAGGATACGCACCGGTCAACAGAATCGCATGTCCCGGGGCCGTATAAGTCAGTGCGTGAGGATGGTGACAATTCGTGAACCAAGCCCCCTCGCGACGCACCAACTGCACCAGCCCGTCGTCTTCGAACCGGCCTTCCAGCCGAGTGAAATATTCGTAGGCCCACTGATCGACGCTGACGACCACCACCAGTTGCGGCGGAGCGGCCAGTGCTGTTCCCGATAACCCAGACCCCAACAAGATTGCCCAGGCCAGCACAAGACTGCACCGCCAACCGCGCCAACTGACTTTCACCCTGCTCACCTCCTATGTCTCCTGCGTCCTGTTCAAAATCCTCTTGGTCCATCGGATCCGTGTCGGACCACAGAATCCAGCTTCACAGGACCAGTCGCGCGGCCGGCATCTTCCGGGATCAAGTGTACCGAACGCCCTGGTACTGCGACTCGAAGAAGGCGGGCAGCAACCCGTCGACTCGCAGCAGCCCCTCGCGGCTCAGTTCAATTCGCTCATCGCCCAAAGTGGCCCATTCGTGGGCGACATAGTCGTCCCACACGGCCTGCCACTGACTGACAATATCCACTCCGTACTTCTCAGCGAAATAAGCTCGATTCAGATAACCTCGCTTGAGCTGCAGGATCATTTCCCGCACGAGCATCTGATGGGGAGTCAATCGCAGCCCGCGAAACAGGGGCAGTTCGCCGCGATCGAGCAACGATTCGCAATAGCCCTGCCATTCGGGGTGATTCTGGTAATGGACACCACCGACGTGCCCGAAACTTGCCACACCCGTGGCCAGCAGATCGGCTCCGCTCCACAAGTTGTCGCGGTAACTGAAGTTCACCTTGCTCGGATCTTTCACCATGGTGTAAGCGCTCGACACGCTGTATCCGGCCGCGGCCAGCTGATCGAAGGCGTAACTGACCCAGGCTCGTTTCGTCGGCCAGTCGGCCACGGGAGTCTCGATCTGATTTCCCAGGATGTCTTTCGAGTAGACCGTGTTGAACGGCAGCTCCATCTGATAGATCGTCACGCTGTCGGCGTTCAGTTCGATAGCGCGTCGCACACCTTCGCGCCAAGTCTCCCATGTCTCGCCGACCATCCCGGCGATCAGGTCAATATTGACATTGGGAAAACCGATCCGCTGAATCCATTCCCAGGCCCGATGAATTTCATTCGACAGATGAGCTCGGCCGTTGTCGCGGAGGATATTGTCGTCGAAACTCTCCACACCCAAGCTCAACCGCGTCACGCCCAGTTCGCGCAGCGTCTGCAGTTTGGGTTCGGACAGCGTCCCCGGTTCGCATTCGAACGTCACCTCTTCGGCGCCGGACCAGTCGACATGTTGACGGAGTCGATCGACGAGCGACGTGAGCTGCTTGGCGCTGAGAAACGACGGCGTACCACCACCGAAATAGACGAACCGAAAGGGCCGGTTTCCCATGCAGGGCAACTGACTGACCAGCTCAATCTCACGTTCCAGCGCCGAGAGATAGTGCTCGATGTCGGACGAGTTCTTGTCGGTGTAGACGCGGAAGTAACAGAACTTGCATCGCTTGCGGCAGAAGGGGATGTGCAGGTACAGCCCCAGCGATCCGCCCTGCGGCGGCTCACTCATCGCTTGTCGCACTTCCGGCAGTTCTCGATCGGACCAGATCGAAAACGGGGGATAGTTCGAAATGAAGTAACTGCCAACTTCGGTTTTGACCGTCTCGGTGGTCATGATCCCCTTGTCTCCCTTCCAGCCGGCTCGCTCCCAGCTGGCTCCTTCTGACCGAAGCAATAGACGACGCCCTGTTCGTTGGCAATGATCAGCTTCCCGTCCGCGACGGCTGGCGACGCAGAAACGGGACCCGTCGTTTCATATTCCCACAACAGCTTGCCGGATGCCAGTTCCAGACCGTAAATCCGACCGTCTGACGACCCCACGAAAACCCGCTGGCCAACAACCACTGGCGACGAATCGACCATTTTGCGAGTCGAGAAGCTCCACTTCACCTCACCCGTCTCAGCCGCCAAGCCGTACACGCGTCGTGCCCGACTGCCGACCACCACCAGACCACCCTCCAGAGCCGCCGACGACCGTACCGATTGCGACTTCCGCTCGCCGGCATACTTCCAGACCACTTCGCCCTTCTGCCAGTTGATCCCGAAGACCGTGCCGCTCTCCGTCCCGAAATAAGCCATATCGCCCGACACGGCCGGAGTCGATCCCGTCGGGCCGTCAATCGGTACGCTCCGCACTAACTGCCCCGTCTGCAAATCGATCACATGCAACTGAGCGTCACAGCCGGCGACAAACGTGTACTGTCCGGCGATGCTGGGCGAACAGCGAATCTGGTCGCCGATCTCGTATTGCCACACCTGCTGACCGCTGTCGGCCTTCAGACAATACAGGATCGCATTCTGAGCACCAAAGAGGACCTGGCCTTGATAAATGGTCGCACTGGAATCGATCTCCGAATTCACCGACATGTTCCAGATCGACTGGCCATCTTCGGCCTTCAGACAGTGGAATTTCCCCTCCACGTCTCCCAGGTAGATCCGCTGCTGGTAGACGGTCGGCGCTGCCGAGAAACCGATCGACGCTTCGACCTGCCAACGTTGAACGCCATCGGACAGATTCAAGGCGACGACTTTGCCGGCCGCGTCAGCCAGATAGACCACCCCGTCGACAATAGCCGCCGCCGACTGAAAACTCCCGCCGGGCAATTCGTATTTCCATAACAGCTGCAGCTGGTCGGGAAGCGGACTGACCGCCACCCCCGTCGCTTCAATGTTCCCCCGAAACATCGGCCACGTACGCTCCGTCGCCCGCAACACCCCTCCCTCAGTTCCCTGATCGCCATTCGTCGCACTACCAGCCGGCTGTTCTAATGCGGGCTTAGCTTGCGCTGATTGAGCCGCTGGCGTGGCGGTTTGCGACGGCTGGTCTGGCGCAGGCTCGTCGCCGAGCGATGGGCTGGAAGTGCCGGGCACGAGTGTGACGAGGCAGAGCAGGATTCCGAACCACGAACGCACGACGGTCCCGGGAACCGATAGTTGCATGATCGAACTCCTCATCAGTAGGCCTCGCGGTAGAGAAACTCCAGCGTGGCGGTCGTCAACGGACGCGGGTTGAAGGTTCCTGTCCACTGGGTGAGAGCCTGTTCGGCCAGTTCGGGCAAGCGATCGGCCGAGACGCCGCAGCCACGCAGGTTGGTCTGCAGCCCGGCCAGGGCCAACTGCTGCAGCACGAAATCGGACAACCTACCGGCCGCCGTCTCGGCGGGTGGCAGCTCAACTTCCGTAGCTGATACCAGGTCGGCGTAGAGCGAATCGACGACGACGCCATTGAAGCGAATCACGTGGGGCAACATCACGGCGACCGCCTGACCATGGGCTACGCCGTAGTTGGCGGTCAGCGGATTGGCCAGAGCATGGGCGGCACCCAGCATGGAGTTCTCGATCGCCACACCCGCCAGACAGGCCCCCAGCTGCATCGCGGCGCGCGCTTCGACATTGCCGGGGGACTGCAGCACCCGAGCGAAGTTGGCTGACAACAGCCGCCACGCTTCACGGCTGAACAATCGAGAACACTCCGAACGCTTGGTGGTCACGCAGGTCTCGAGGGCATGAGCCAGGGCGTCGATTCCGCCCAGAGCGGTCACCATCGGCGGCATGGTGCAGGTCAGTTGAGGATCCAGCAGTGCGACTCGAAAGGAGGCCTTCTTGTCGCCGCACGCCATCTTCACATGCGACTTGGAGTCGGAAATCAACGCGAACGACTGAGTCTCACTGCCAGTCCCCGCGGTCGTCGGCACGGCAATCATGGGCAACATCGGACGGAGGGCCTTGCCGATCCCCCAGTAGTCCGCAATCTTGCCGCCATTGCTGTAGACGAAGTTGACCCCTTTGGCGCAGTCCATCGAGCTGCCGCCGCCCAGCCCGATCAGCAGCTCGGGTTCATAGCGACGAGCCAGGACCACACCCCGATCGACATCTCGATCGGTCGGGTTCTCTTGCACGTCGGTCAGGACGTGAGTCTCGATCCCCGCTCGAGTCAGCACCTGCAGGGCGCGATCGACGTGGCCGGCAGCGACAATACCAGGATCGCTGACCAGCAGGGCTCGTCGAGCCCCCAGCTCGCCAGCCACCTCGCCTAGCCGGTCGACGACTCCCTCGCCGGCGATAATCCGAGTCCGCAGTTGAAAATCAAAGGGTGTCATGGGCTCACAGTTGCGGCCAGTTCACTCATCCGCCCCGCCGGCAACTGATAGGCGCGCGAGCGGAACAGGAAGTCGATCAAATTACCTTCGTGCGGCTGCAACCAATTCAGCCGATTGGTGGGGAGCGGTCCGATGTTCAGCCGGTCGATGTTCACGGCATCGGAGAGCTGAGCGATCCAGGCGGGGTTTTCGGTGATGGCCGTCCCGACCAGCGTCGGGCCAATGCGGCCGATCATCTCCGCCTGCGGACATTCGACCACCGACACGAACGGGAACATGTATTCCTTCGCCACGACCTGACGATCGGGCGAATTGCAGTGCACCACCATCGGTCGCAGATAGGCGCAGCGCTCCTGCTCGACCAGTCGCGGGCCATACTGCGACGTCAAATCGGTCACGCCCGATTCCTTCAGATCCGACTCGATCATCTTCCACGTCCCGGTGGCCATGGCGGGAGTCGTGAAGGCGGCCAGCCCGGCTGTCGGGTCGCTCGGCGGCTTCACCTCGACCGGCCCCAGCTTCTCGGCCAGGGCCTGAGCGATCTCGCGGGTGTGGCGCGAAGCCCAGATCCCCGACGCGTTGATACAGCTTCGACCACCATTGCTGAAGACACTCTCGATCATCACGTCGAGAAATTCGGGCCAGCGATCGACGACGTCGTCGCCCAGCAGAATCTTGCTGAAGCCCGGGCCGTGAGCCTGTACGCGAGGATTCCCCGCATAACGGGCCACCGTCTCGGCACTGCCAAAGATCATGCTCCGCGGACAAGCGTCCAGCAGGGCAGGGCCCGCATCGTGCCCGCCCGGGTAGAGCGACATGGCGGCAGCCGGAATGCCAGCCTGGACCAGCGCCGAGACAACTCGATAGGGCGTCCAAGGTTCGGCTGAGCCCGGTTTGAGCGCCAGGCCCAGCTGCAAGGCGATGGCCGGCAGCCACAGCGTATGAACACCCGGGGAATTCGAAGGCAGAACGGCCCCCAGGATCGGCGATTGAGCCTGGTAACTGACCACCACCCCGCGCTGCTCCATCCCATAGCCCCGCGCCAGAATGTTCAGATCGAGCCCGCGCGTCAGCGCATCGAGAATCGACTCCATGTTCTCCAGCACAAACGCGTTCTTGGCCATGTTCGCCCGACACATGTGTTCGGGGAGCCCCGTCGATGCTGATTGAGCGTAGACGAAGTCCTGCGGGCTCTGCACGCCGTCCCCCATCGGCAGCGTGCCGTTCACATAGAGCTCACCGGCTCGCTTGAGCATCTGCAGCAGGTCGCTCGGAGCGATCTGACGCAGGGCATCGCGGGCCTTCTGAGCCGTCCGCATGTCGCGCGTGATGATGCCGCCGTTGGCTTGATCGACCTGAGCGATCGGATCGCCCGTCGCGAAATGAACAACCTGCTGCTGCTCCAGCGACTCGTACGGCTTCCCCCACCGAATGACCGGTATCCTCAACACCGCCAGCCCCCTCTCCTCGTCTGTGCTGCCAAATCCCAAGCCTCAGTGGCCCCGAACCCCAGCGGCCCCGAGCCCCAGTGGCCCGATCAATACACGCCGACCGTCGTCTCCGAGGCGAACCCACGGTACGGACGCACGCCGCTCACCCCATCCCACGGATACAAATCAAACGGACGCTCTCGTTCACCCTCGTCACGCTCGAGGAACCCCGGCACAAAGAATTCCTTGGTCAGCGTCGTCAGCTTGACCCGGCCCGTCGCGCCGAAATCGACGACCTTCATCGGATCGTCAAAGTCAACGACTTCGGTTACCGCGCGTGGTTGCGGAGCGTAGTACGAAATCTTGTAGCCCTCGGCCGCCGTCACTGGCTTGCTGCAGGCCAGCCCCATCAGCGTGTTGCCATAGGTCGGCGTCATATAAACGCCACTCTCCTCCGGCGGACCTCCGAGCAGCTCTTCCACGCAGTAGCGGGTCCACTGAGGAGTGAACTCGGTGCCGCCCGAAAAGATGCCCGTAATCCCGACCTCACGGATGCTGGTTCCGCGTTCTTCCAGAGCCAGTGCCAGCGAGTCGAGCAGTTTCGGAGTCGCGAACATGCACTTGATGTCGTGACCGGCCGTCAGGATGGTGACCGCCTGGTCAATGCAGTGCTGCTTGTAAGCATTCAAGTGCTCCATCCAGCCCTTCTTGATCAGCTTGATCACCCAGCGCGGATCGAGATCGATGCAGAAGCAGATCCCGCCGCGGAACTGACAGAGATGCTCCACCGCCAGCCGCAACCGTCGGGGCCCTGAAGGGCCGAGCATCAGCCAATTCGCTCCCTTCGGAAAGTACTTGTCTGGCAACGTCGCACTGAACAGCTCATAGTCGGTCCAGTGGTCCTCGATCACGATCCGGCTCTTCGGCACCCCGGTCGTCCCGCCCGTCTCGAAGACGTAGACCGGCTTGCCGTCGAACCCCTTCGGCACCCAACGCCGCACCGGGCCGCCACGCAGCCATTCGTCTTCAAACAGCGGAAACTTCTGAATGTCTTCGTAACAATTGACTTCGGTCAGCGGATCAAACTTCAGCTCCCGCTTCTTCTCCAGCCAGAACGGACACCCCGTCGACTCGTGAAAGTGCCACCGCACGATTTCACGAACGTGCTCGTCGAGCTGTTCCTTGGCCGCACGAATCCTGGGCTCGAGCTCCTGAGTGCTCTGGCTGCTTACGCTCACACTATTCATGACCTGTCGCCTCTGCGATCTCCAAGAAAGACACGTGGATCGGACGGGGGCTTTCCAGCCGGCAACACGCCAGGCCGGGGCAGGGGAGTGGAATCCCTTAGACGATAGCCCAGCCAGCACCGATTGACAACCGCCGCAGAGTCCGGCCACGCTCCGGGGGGGGGGGAGCGCCACAAGCACGACGCGCCAGCGAGTGAGTGGCGAGTGAGCCAGTGGGTGGCGAGTGGGTGGCGAGTGGGTGGCGAGTGGGTGGCGAGTGGGTGGCGAGTGGGTGGCCAGTGGGTGGCCAGTGGGTGGCCAGTGGGTGGCGAGTGGGCCAGTGGGTGGCGAGTGGGCCAGTGGGTGGCGAGTGGGTGCCGAGTGGGTTACGTCGTAACTTGGTAACTCACTCGCTGGCGCTTCGTGCTTGTGGGGAACTCACTCACTCGCTGGCGCTTCGTGCTTGTGGGCGGAACCGATATTACGAGTTGGCTGGCCCGGAGCTCAACTGCGACAGGACTTGCAGCACACCATTGAGATGGGCCAGTCGGGGTCCGAAGCGGTCGACGAACTCATTGAGCATGAATTCGCCGTCGAGCAGGCATTCGGCGTTGTCCGTGATCTCTTCGGTCACGTTGTGCAGAAACTGAGTCTGGACGCGGCCGAGCGTCTCGGCGGCCTGACGGCATCGTCGAGCCAGTTCGGGATTGGCCTGCTTCCACTGGTTCAGTTCGCCGGCCCGCTGACGCTGAGCGGCCCCCATCTGCTGGACCATTTCCTCCAGCAACTCGTTCTGTCGGTCCTGAGCCGCTAGCAGCTGCCGCAGCAGTGAAGTGACGACACCGACCTCACCAGCCTGAGGCTCAATATGCGCCCGGTCAGCAGTGGTGCTGGCAGTGACGTCAATATGTGTAAACAACACCTGCCGCGAATCGTCCGACATGTTCGTCCTCTGTGGGGGTCATCACCGACGTCCGTTGAGTCTCAGTATAGGCAGCCGGTGGGGGACTGTCCAGCAACAGGCTCCCGAGTGCGGTAGCCAGGCAAACCGACAGGCCCCGCCGATTGACACTAAAGTCGACATAAACGGCATCCCGATGGATGTCCCAGGTGGCCGGACGCCCAAGGACCACCCCCGTCGGCAACAATGATCCTTTTCCACCAGCCCCCCCAAAACCCCGCGCATGAATGTCGGCTTGCCGTCCGCACCCTCCGCCATCGGTTTTGTCTCGATGCTGGCCTGTGACTCCCTCGGCTGGGTAGGCGGCTACCTGCTGGTCAATCCGCAAGGTCGCCCACTCGAGTTTCATTGCACCGTCCCGGTCGCTCCGAGCCGCGCCCAGCAAATTCTCTACGGAGCGACATTCGACGCGTTTTTCTTTGGTGAGCTCCTGACCTCAGCCTTACTCAAACGAGGCAAGACGTCCCCCGAGCTGGTACTGACCAACCACCACGGAGCACTCGCCGCCCGCGAGCTCCATCAGGGACCGATGCTGTACCTGCCCATGATCGACGGCCCGACCGACGCTCCCGACGCAACGTCGCTGGCCGCCCACCGCGATTACTCAGAAGATCTGCACGTCGGACAGAAACTGCTGGCCCGTCTGCCCGGATCGTGGCCGTTGACGGAGCCGTTTGAACGCATTGAACAGGCGGTGCGGGAAGCCCAACGAGCGGCCTGATATCGCCCACACGATCCCGGCTTTGGCCAAGGGGTTGCCAATCGACATGACTACGCCGATCGAAGTCGTCACTCCGTGGCCCGCCGCGCTGCTGAGCGAAACTCGGGTCCAGGTCGAAACGCGACCTGTCACTCCCCTCGACGCACCTCGAATCGTCTCGTTCAAGATCCCCACTCCTCAGGTCGCCGTGCGTGGCTTCACCTTCCCCGAAGCCCCCTCGTGGCTCAAGGCGACGACCTCGCCGCCCGCCGCGCGGGACGACCGTACCGAGGCGCTTCGCCGACCCTCATCAAACGGGTCCGGCGATCCTCCATCCGGCGATCGCCAACGTTGCACCCGCATCGCCGTCCCGCGCGATGTCATCAAGCTCGAAGACCGCCTCTATTACCTCCTCCAGCCTCCGCTGGAAACGCTCCTCGACCAATCGCAGCTGAGCCTGCCGTTTGATCCGTTTCCGTACCAGCTGGACGGCATCAGTTTTCTGTATTCCCAACATCAGGCCGTGCTGGCTGATGAGATGGGGCTGGGCAAGACGATGCAGTCGATTACCGCCATCCGACTGCTGCTGCACGCCGGCGAAATTCGTTCGATCCTGCTCGTCTGCCCCAAGCCGCTGGTCAGCAACTGGCTGCGAGAGTTCCGGTTGTGGGCCCCGGAAATCCCCGTCTGCGCCATCGCCGGCGACCAGGCGCGGCGACGATGGCAGTGGAATCAGGGCGAGTTCCCGGTGAAGATCGCCAACTACGAGCTGCTGCTCCGCGATCAGGATCTCGCGACCGGCCCCGAACGGCATTTTGACCTGGTCGTACTCGACGAAGCCCAGCGGATCAAGAATCGCACCAGCACGACCAGCAAGCTGGTGAGCGATCTGCCGCGCACTCGCAGCTGGGCACTCACCGGCACCCCGATCGAGAACTGCTCGGACGATCTGGTCGGCATCTTTGAGTTCCTCGCTCCGGGTTACCTGACTCCCGGTATGGCACCCCAGCAGCTCCGCCACGCCGCTCATGACTACATCCTCCGCCGCACCAAAGACCAGGTACTCAAGGACCTCCCCCCCAAACTCTATCGCGACGCCGTACTCGAACTCACACCGGCTCAGCTGGCGGCATACGAACTGGCCGAACAACAGGGAGTCATCCGACTGACGGAACTCGGCAGCGGCATCACCATCCAGCACGTCTTTGAGCTGGTGTTGCGTCTGAAGCAGATCTGCAATTTTGACCCGGCCACGGGACAGAGCAGCAAGCTGGAACGGCTGCGAGCCGACCTGGAAGAGGTCTGCGCCAGCGGCCAGAAGGCGATCGTCTTCAGCCAGTGGGTCGGGACGATCACTCAGCTGGTCGACCCTTTGCGGCCCTTTGGACCTTTGCAGTACCATGGTCGCACGCCGGCCGGGCAACGCGATGCCGTTTTGCAGCGGTTTCGCGAAGACCCTGATTCGAACGTGCTGCTGATGAGTTACGGCGCGGGAAGCGTCGGGCTGAATCTGCAATTCGCCCAATACGTGTTTCTGTTCGACCGCTGGTGGAATCCGGCCGTCGAAGACCAAGCCATCAACCGGGCTCACCGCATCGGCGCGGCAGGCCCCGTGACCGTCACCCGCTTCACGACCCAGGGAACGATCGAACAGCGGATCGAAGAGATCCTGCAGCAGAAGCGTGAGCTGTTTGCCAGTGTCCTGGATCATGACGCCGGACCGCGGCAGTGGGGACTTTCGCACCATGAAATCTTCGGACTCTTCCGACTCAGCCCCCCATCGCAGCGCATGGCGGCTTGAAAATTGGCGACCCTGGTGGACCGTGACGCTCATGATCGCGCTGGCCGCTGTGGCCGTGCGTGCAGGCTATTTGAGCGAGAGCCTGTGGGTCGATGAACTGCACTCGGCGTGGACGATCAGCGGTTCGTGGTCCGAAGTGGCCAGCCGGGCCGCCCAAGGGAATAACCTGCCGAGCTATTTCTGGTTGCTGCACGCCGTCAGCTCCATCGCCGGCCATTCGGAATCGGCGCTGAGGCTGCCATCGCTGGGCATGAGCCTGATCCTGCTGGTCGGCATGGCGTGGACCGTTCGTCGCTGGACCAACAACCCGCTGGCCGGTTGGATCGCCGCAGCCTGCATGATGCTCGACCGGGACTTTATCTTCTTCTCGGTCGAGGCACGGCCCTACGCCGCGGTACAGCTGGTGACGGCCGGCCTGCTGGCAATCACGCCCTCGCTGGCCCTGGCACCCAACCTGACACACCGGCTGCTGGCCGTGGCCCTCCAGGCCGCTGGCTTCTACCTCCACCCCACCGCCATCCTGACTTGGCCCGCCGTGATGCTGGCCCGCCTGGTATGCGTCCGGCTGAGACCGATCGGCCAGCGGCCAGGCTTTCGACAAACGTCGCTCGAAATCGCCATCGATTCGGCCATCCTGGTCGTCGCGCTGCTCCCCGCCTCACCCGTGCTGCTGGAAATCTTCCAGCGTCGCAACAACTGGCAATCGATCCCAACCCTCGCACCCTCGTCAGCGTCGCTGACGCGAGCCGTCCGATTGCTACACTTGGGAATCTACGCCCTGGTACCCGTCACCGGCTGGCTCGCAACACTCTTCGTCGAGTGCTGCTGCGCATCACCATCGAGCTCAACGGGAACACCCACCGTTCCGACCAATGCGTCGGCGACACTGAGCAGCCCGGAGGATGACGGCAGCCGACAGCAAGGTGAACTGCTCCGCGCCGCCCTGCTGTCGTGCTGGTTGTGGGGACTCGTGCCGCTGGGCCTCGTCCTCCTCACCACACGATTCGGCTGGGCCCCACTGCTGATGCTGCGCTACATCTGGAGCGCCAAACTGGGCGTCTTGTGCGGCGCATCGATCGCCGTCACCTCATTGCCGTCACGCATCTGCCGCACGATCGCCTCGATCGTGCTCGTCGTGTGCGTTGCCTGGCAGCTTGGCCCGGCCACGCTCGGCCCTGAACGGATCTGCGAACGCTGGCGAGAAGCACTCACGACCATCTCACAGCTCGATCCCCACGGCCGCGACGTGATCCTCGTCCGCTCCAAACTGATCGAAGCCGGTTACCTGCGTCCGGTCCATACAACCCCCGCAATCGACAACGCCGCCGACGCTGAAGACGGTGCAAACGCTGACGATCGTCGGCTCCAGGAGTGGCGGACGTACTTGGCCTTCCCGCTGGCCACTCGGGTCTATCCGCTGCCTCACTCCGCCCAGCAGATACTGCCGCTCAACAACGATCTGGCCCCGTCGCTATCCGAAACCGAACGGCAGTTGCTGGACCAGGCCCCAGCGATCTGGCTAGTCGCCCGCGGCTCGCGCGACGAAACTCGGTCGGTACTCGAAGCCATCGAACGGCAGCTTCACGGCCCGGAAAACTCATGGCACCGTTCGGTCGACTCCTCCGGACCGTGCCTCCACCTGGTCCGATGGACCCGCGGCGCTGCGCGAGTGAGTCACGAGTAGTTGGTCGGCCGCTTTGCGGCACGCTGACGAATGAACCTCCTGAGGATGTAAACACGGCCAACGCACAGCGAGTGCTTGACGCTGTCAGCATGGGCCCGCAATATTCATCCGCGGATGGACAACTTAGGAGTGGCGAGATGTTGGCCGCACCATTTGTCTGACGTTGGCCCTTGAATCGCCTGGAGGGCGTAGAGAGAATAAGCCAGCATCGCCGGTTTTCATCTCAAGCCTGTGGAGGTATCCAATAGAGAATGTGCCAGCGATTGAGCTGATTTATCCATTGCTTTGGCTTGAGGAGGGCGGTACATACTCCGGCGGTCCACAGGTTATTGAATGGGACAAGGAATTGTTGGAGGCTGAGGCAGATGATTTTTGGCCGTAAGGCGATTTGTTAAGGTCTTGCGCCGACGTCGACGCCGTATTACCAGCACCCTCCGCATTGCTTGCGACAGAAAGTTTGTACGATTGAATAGGACAAATAGAGTAGTTTTCGTGTTCTATGCGATAGGCCTCGGTATGGTATTAGCTGGGGGCTCTCTTGTATTATCCGGCCTTCGTCGTATGACGAGAGTGCCTGTCATACGGGATCAATGGGATATTGCGGTGAGTGTTTACAACGGTACGCGAACCTACGATATTGGCAGGGCGCTAGTTGGATTGGGGCTTTCTATTCTTTTAGCCTCAGCCGTGTATCATGCATGGAAGAGGCGTAAGTTCGAATAGCCGGGAGGGATTTTTTACCGGCCTGGGGCGGCCTCTGCCTAACAGGACTAAGAGTTTGGTGGGACGTAACGGCATGAGCGTTGTGTCGGGAGCTGTCCTGGTCCACCGGCAATTGGAATTTCCGCCGCCTGACGACATGGGGAATCCTGCCGCGGGATTTTGCGCATTGTCTGGAATCCCGAAAGTGGATCGAAAAAGAGGCGCCAGCGCCCTCTGTGCCAACATGACGTGAGACAACTGCCTCCTCATTAATTAAGGTAGAGGGCGAGGAGGCCGAATGATGAATGAGCGCAATGAAACCCCACGGGTAGGTGGGCCGGAAGTGCCTGAGAAGGCTCAGCGAAGGAAGTTCAGCGCAGCCTACCGGCTGCGGATCGTGGAAGAAGCCGATCGATGCCAGGAACCTGGGCAGATTGGTGAGATTTTGCGGCGGGAAGGGCTGTACGGTTCGCAGCTGGCGACGTGGCGTCGTCAGCGGGCAGCAGGCGAGCTGACGGAAGGCAAGAGCCCCAAGCGGGGGCGTAAGCGCAAGGCGGTCGACCCCACGCGCGTGGAACTGGAGCAAATTCAACGAGAGAACGCTCGCCTGACCGAACGTCTCCGGCAGGCGGAGGCGATTATCGAGGTCCAAAAAAAAGTCTCGAGTCTGCTTGGAGTGTCGTTGACGCCCCTCAGCGGCGAATCTGGCAGATAAAGGCCATCGCCGAGCTTCGAGAGGCCGTGGGCACGCTTCAGGGTTGTGAGATCCTACGTGTGCCGCGGGCATCGTACTATCGCAAGGGAAAGGCGGTCGAGCGGTTGGCTCAGCGGAAGATGAGCGTTCAACCTCGGGCCCTGAGCGCCGAAGAGCAGACGGAGGTGAGGCAGGTGCTCGATCACCGTCACCAGGTGATGCAGGCGGCCTACGCCCGTCATCCCGACCGGTTCGTCCAAGGCTGCCCACGTCCCAAGCAGGTGCCGCCGGCAGTGTGGATCAAACCACCAGCGACATCGCCAACCAGCGAAAAAAATGCGATTCGGGCGCTGGAATGCACCCCGAAGCCCCTGGCGTCATTGACGCACCCTCGACTCGGCTATCCCTCGTCGAGTTGCGTCGTGCGCAGAGGTCGACTCCGTTTCACCAAGTTCAAATCAAATCAATAAACCTCAGACCTATGATCAAGCCATTGAACACCCGAATCATGCCTTAAAAATCCCGGGGGCTCGGGGGCTGGCCCCCATCTCTGAAGAAATCGAGAGCGAAGCGATTCAGTTAGTACTCTAATTTCACGATGGCAGCTGTCTCAAGGTTGTTGACATATTCCGGACATTCAAGTGAGAATGGCAGTCGTCATGACGCAACCCACCAAAAGTATTCGGAGTCAATTGCTTCAGACGCGTTTGTTGAATCTCTTCGGGGCGATGGCAGTCGTCGGTATTTGCGCGGCATTCGTTGTGCGGCCCAGACTTCAGCAATTCGAATCGATAGAGATAATCGAAAGAAATGGAGGGCAAGTTTGGCAGATCGACAAATCTAAGTCGGGAAACGTAAGTCGATGTCTCTCACTCTTGCGACCGCCAAGCATCGAGATTCAATTCGCAAACAATCTCATTAGCGAAGACGCAGCAGTCGCGATGTCGCGCATTTCATCCATCGCACGGCTACGACTCGACCACGTCGATCCCAGAAGTTGGTACGTGCTTGATAGGCAAAGTCACATACGAAGCATCGAGATCGCTGGCGCTGACGACACAGTGTGGCAGCACTTAGTCCGCCAAGCGTCGCTTGAATCTTTAACTATTTCTGGCGACGCTCTGACCGGTGCGTCAGTTCAACAACTTGACGGCCTCCAGAGGTTGCGCATTCTCAATTTATCAGATACCTGCGTTGGCGATGGACTGATGAAACACGTGGCAAGTCTGCGACGATTGGAATTCGTCTACTTGGCTCGGACGGCAATAACTGACGACGGAATTTGGCCATTGGCAACGTTGCCAAATCTGAAAGTACTTCATTTAAGCGAGACAGCAGTTACCCCAAAGTGTCTTGCACGGATCGCGACGATTTCCAAGCTGATTGAACTTGAGATAGACTGCCCGGCGTTCTGCTATGACAACACGGAGGATTTATTGGCCTTGCGCGATCTGAAATTGCGAAGGCTTTTTATCAGCTGCATCGTATTAGATGAGAATGGCAGGCCAGAACTGGGTCAAGGTATGCCCAGATGCGACATCCGGTATTCCCAGGCATATGCCCGCGGCGTGCTGCCGCGACATGTTGAATCAACGGGGCAACAGGAGTGGCACGACGACGGTCAATTTTTGGCGCCCGTGCAGTCCCACCCAAAGCAGACGGTGAATAGCGACGCCCCACCGCAAGCAGGTGACGCACCGCGACCGTGACGCTGACGAGAATTGAAGCCGAGAGACCACAGAACCGACGATCAGCGGCCTGTGGCTTTTTCATGCGCCGGCGATGGCCAGTCGTAAGGGGGAGGCTGCAATCGAGTGACGAGCCTGCGAGTCACTATCGCGGCCATGAGCCAGTTGGGCCTGTCAGCGACCGGCATAGAGTCCGCCGCGACGAATCATCACCATCCACCTTGGGCGAGATGCCTGCGCCCGCAGCCGCACAAACCCGATCATCAGTCCACAAGCAC
The DNA here is from genome assembly GCA_046349895.1 of Pirellulales bacterium. Lineage (GTDB taxonomy): Bacteria > Planctomycetota > Planctomycetia > Pirellulales > Pirellulaceae > JAXMBJ01. The sequence goes on from JAXMBJ010000006.1 coordinate 2,520,671, forward strand.
GACGCGCAAGCGAGTGAGTAGGATGGGGACTGGCACGGGGCACGGGGGATTGGGATTGGGATCGGAGCGGGATTGGGAATGAACTCATGTCGAAACTCAGGAACTCCGAAACTCACGAACTCGGAAACTCAGGAACTCACTCGCTGGCGCGTCGTGCTTGTAGCAGCGAGTTCTCCTGGCGAAGTGGAACTATGCCATCAGGAGATCGATCTGCCATGCCGAAAAAGGGGTCTCGATCGAGAAGCTGAAGGAGGTCCACCGTCGCACTCATCCCAGCGGTGACTGTGGCGGCAGTGGCAGTGAAACATCCTGAGCCGCTTTGTGGCTACTGCCTGTCAGGCTGGCGTCCGATGTTAAGCCGTCCCCTGATAAGGCCAATTTCACTTGGCTCCGTCCCGCCAGGGCGGCTATAATCGAGCCTGCCCGATCCTTGATCTTTGGCAAGTCACTACGACGTTCACATTCATTGGGAGTTTGATAAGCCCGGCATTCAAAAGACGAGCATTGACTGTTGCTCTGACTGATCGCACATGAGAGAATCCGTTTTTCGTCCGCCGAACACGCTGCAGCGACTGCGATTCACTATTGCAATTCCAGTTGTCGCGGTCTTCGTTTCATTTTTCTTGCTGTGGATTACACAGTCGCCGAAAAGCAGAAAAATCAATCTCGCACCGAATCAGGCTAAGTCACTCGAAGAAGCAGTGCCATGGATTGGCGAATCCTTGGCAAAGATGGAGATATCCAGCGGTGTTGCCGTAGTGCGGACCGATCCAATTGGCCCTCAGAAAGGGCTGTATGTTGTAGCCACTGTCCCATTCGACGATGTAGTACGTTTCTTTGGCGATCTTTCCGCAGAAGCGATAGAAGAGGATACAGGCGGCTCGGGTCGGCAGCTTGCAGACGACATTTGCAGAGAGGTGGGAATTGCCTCGTTTGGTTCCGAGCTACTTGCAGAGGACTTTGTTCGATTTTTGGGACATGGAACTGACCGGAATCGGAACCAGTTTAGCTTTAGTGCAGTCTATGTTCGTTCGGCATCAAAACTCCTTTTCATGGCATATGGAGTTCCACCCAAAGCAGACGGTGAATAGCGACGCCCCACCGCCAGCAGGTGACGCCCCCCGACCGTGAAGCTGACAAAGACTGAAGCGGGTACCTCTCCGGATTTTTCGACCTGGCAGGCCCGCCTGCGCCACCTCCCGAAATTCGCTTGGTCTCAACCCGCCTGACCGGCAATTGCCCTTGAATGCCTCGGCACTAGTGAATTGTGAATCAATCTCCCCCAATACTCATAGCGAATGGAACAAGACTTCATCAACTGTCCGTCGCGCTCAGAAATCAGTTGCGACGCTTTCGGCTAGATTCGATTTCCATCGACTTCGAAAGATTGATGCCGGCGATGACGCATATGGACGGCTTTCATTAGCTATCTGACCATCTGAGGGCGGACTTTCTTGAAGTAGTACTACTTTCGGACTCCGACAATGACATTGCATGGCGTCCGGCAACCATGGCAATTTTTACCGCAGCTGGTATGCCGTCGTACTTGGCGTATCGGCCAAACGCAATTAAGGTGTATCAGTTGGTGGACGATCTGGGCCGATCCTACCGACTGGATACAAACGGCGTGGTCCAGAAGGCGATACTCATTAGCGAGATGGATCAGTATGTGCTCGGTGCGAAAGATCGGTCCGAACGTTTTGTTCCATCCAAAGCAGACGGTGAATAGCGACGCCCCACCGCAAGCAGGTGACGCACCGCAACCGTAACTCTAACGAAAACAGATGACGAAAGACCACAGAGCCGACGATCAACGGCCTGTGGTTTTTCCATGCGGCAATGACGTCCAGTCGTAAGGGGGAGGCTGCAATCGAGTGACGAGCCTGCGAGTCACTATCGCGGCCATGAGCCAGTTGGGCCTGGCAGCGACCGGCATAGAGTCCGCCGCGACGGATCATCACCATCCACCTTGGACGAGATGCCTGCGCCCACAGCCGCACAATACTCTATCATCAGTCCACAAGCACGACGCGCAAGCGAGTGAGTGAGTGAGTGAGATGGGGACGGGGATGGGATGGGATTGGGATTGAACTCATGTCGAAACTCGGGAACTCCGGAACTCCGGAACGCGGAAACTCACTCGCTGGCGCGTCGTGCTTGTGGCGCCGCTTCAGGTCACGTGGTACATCGACTCGGCTACCGGCACACGTCAACGCCGCACGGACCGGTACAGATCGAGTTGCCCTCGGCCGCCGAGCCAGGCGAAGAGTTCGCGGATCTGAGCGTATCCGTCGACGAACTGGAACTGAGAGGTGCGCCCGTAGGATTTGCTCCCCAGCACAAACAGCCCGGGATGGCCGAGCGATAGCGCGCCGCCGCCCCCGAGAGGCATCTGCGACGAGACGTCCGACCAGCGGACCGCGTGTTCGGCGGTCAGGCCGCAGGCCGCCAGCAGTGGCAGGGCCAGAGTTGTCGGATCGAGTGTCAGTGGCAGATCGCCGTACCACGACCAGTCCGGGCCAGTCCCTGCGGATCCGGTTCCCGACGCATCGATCACACAGTCGAACCAAGACTCGGACGTACGTCCCGCCAGGTCCACCGTCGTCACGCACCACGGCCGGTCGGTCCATTCACGGTCCTCCGGCGCCAAGCCGCCCCACGGGAGCTCGAGCGAGGGCCCGTTAAGTTCCTCATCAAGCTCAGCATCGCCTGCCGGTGATAGCAGCTCGGCGTCACTGGCCGGTCGTACGCCAACAACGCGATGCCCTAATTTCAACGAGTCGGCGACCAAGTCGGTCTGAGATAACGGGCCGAGATACTCAGCGACGTAGGCCGACCAAGTCGTCGGAGGGGACACTGCCAACGACGACTCTCGGCCGGATTGTGAGTCGATGGCGGCAAGCCCCAAGGGTGTCGTGCTTTCGGACCACGAGCCGGCCCAGTCCTGCGGTTCACGCTGTCGATCAACCGCTCCGATCGTCGCCTGCTGCTCCAGTACGATCGCGGCGTACCCGAGAAACCGCGCGTAAAGCGCCGCTTCCAGGCCGATGGGTCCGCCACCCACGATGGCCACTCGTACCAGTTCCGGATCAAGAATACCTTCGTGCATCGTCATCTTTCCAAGTTGCGCGGGCCGCTGTGCCACGTGCCATGTCGAATTCCATCTGCCACAATCATCAACGACTCACCCGAAACGGACTTAAGTCCCAAGCGCCACCATGACCATCGAGTGAATCGGCCATCGCGACGGCAACCGCCGGCGAGAGATGCAGACCGCTCCGGAAATGTCCGGCACAGACCCAGGCATTCGACCAGCCGGGCAAGGGTCCCATGTACGGCATGCCATCCGGAGTCCACGGTCGCAGCCCGGCCCAGGCCGTCTCGGGGGCGACGTCGCGCAACTGCGGCAACCAACTGACTGCAAAGTCGACCATCTGCGCCATTCCCTCGTCCGTCACGCAACATTCCCAGCCGACATCCTCCACGGTCGCTCCGGCGAGAATCCGGCCATCTTCGCGAGGGACCAGATACCGCAATCCTTCGTTGACAATGTGATTCAATCGCAGCGACGGGACATGCCACACGACGAGCTGACCGCGCCGTGGCTCGATCGGCACCTGCAGTCCCAACTGAGCCAACACGCTGGGAGACCGCGCTCCCGAACAGACGACGAACACGTCCGCGGCAATCTCCCGATCGCCGTCACCAGCCTCAACCCGCACGCTGACCACACGGTCCGCCTGAGTGGTCCAGCCCACACACCGCTGATGCGGCATGATTTCCACGCCCGACTGATCACAGGCGGCCTGCAGCGCTGCCAGATGTAACGGCCCGCGAATGCGAGCTTCGTCGGGGAGCAGCATGCCGACCAGGATCCGTTCTCGCACCGCCACCAAACTCGGCTCACAGCGCACCACTTCATCCGCGTCCAGCAGTTCAGCCCGCACTCCTTCACTGGCCGCTTCCGCCACACGGACTCGCAGCGACGCGGCTTCGGCGGCCCGTTGAGCGAGATAGAGCCCACCACACTTCCGCAGCTGGGTATCGATCCCGGTTTCCGCCAGCAGCCGAGCGTGCCATTCGAAATGAAGCTGATGTGCGACGGCTCGCAGCTGTTCCTGAGCGTCGTCGGTCAGGCCGGAGCAGGGGGGAGGAAGAATACCAGCGGCCGCCGACGAAGCGCCTCGTCCTGGCTGATCGGCGTCCAGGATCTTCACTGAGTGACCGCGTCGAGCCAGTTCGTAGGCCAACGACAGTCCGATCACCCCGGCTCCCACAATCACCACTGCAGCCATCGTCGCCCCAATCGGAACCCGGTCCCGCTTCCCCGTCAGTTCGCTGAGACTCAAGATGCACTTGGCCCCGGCGCTGATTCACGCTCTGTGGGTCAGGATATCGCATCAGGGCGGGGATTGCCGAGCGGTCTGAGGCCCGACGACTGGTCCACTCGACGAGATTTCCGCTCCGAGACGTCAGCCCGTAGGCCCCGAGGGCTGCCCCATGTGAGCGGCGGTGCCGAGACGTGCCCAGGGGTCTGGCCAGCGATCACCAGTGCCAGGTGGCTTCCCGCACGTGCTGAGGGACAAAGCCGTCGCGGAACGACCGGCGAGTGAAAACTTCCTCGGCAATCGCCCAGGTCGTGACGCAGCGCTGCAGGAACTGGTAGAAGGGCATCAAGGGCAGGACGATACCGAGCCGGAAGTCGCGCTGGCGGTGGGCCGAATAGTCGAGCAGCAACAGCCAGTTCGCGGTCTCCATGGCAAGGTAGAGCAAGTAATACAGCAGCCCCAGGTAGAGCCAGTGATCGGGAAATCCGACCAGACACCACCAGAACAGGGCCACCCAGAAGACGATCGGCAAGAAGAGATTGAACAGCCATCGTTCCAGCAGCAGCAGCACATTACCCCAACGTGCGGCTGGGCTGAGCAGATTGACCATGTCGATGTGCTTGCGGGAACCGAAGGTCACCACAGCCCATTCCCACCGACGTCGCTGGCGAATCAAAGTCCACCAACGGGTCGGGGCCTGTGTCCAGCATTCCGCGTAGGGTGCGAAGACGACGCGATAGCCGACCTTACGCAGTCGCAGCGTGATGTCCTCATCCTCGCCCGGACCGACGTCCCACCCACCGACGTGACGCAAAGCTGACATCCGAAACGCACCGAACGCTCCGGAGGCGATCCCGAGCAAGTTCAAACGGTCGGCCAGCATCCGGCCCATGAAGATCGACCGCTGGTATTCGAGCCCCTGCAGTCGAGTGACGATGTTGGTGAACTCATTGCGCACCAGCACATTGCCCGACACGGCACCCACCTGCGGATCGGCCAGCGGCTGGACCACTTCCCAGATCGCGTTCGGCGCCAGGTGCGAATCAGCATCGACGACAATCACAATCTCGGCCCGCACAAATGGCAACGCAAAATTCATCGCCGATGATTTGCCGCCACGGCGTTTGGTCAGCACCAGCACATTGTCATGGAGTCGAGCGAATTCGTGGCCCACTTGCGACATGCCGTCGCTGGAACCATCGTCGACGACAATGACCTGCAAGTCGGGATACGAGCCGACCAGACGCTCCAGCCCCCCGCGGAGCGACGGACCTTCGTTCAATCCGGCGATCACTACGCAGACCGACGGCTGGTACGGGAATCCTGGCCGCGCTTCGCCTCGGTGCCACCAATCGGCGACCCGATAGGCCAGATCGACCAGCCACATGACCAGACTTCCCACGAAATAGCGCGGGACGTCGAACAGCAGCATGGGGAGCAGCAGCCACGCCAGCTCATCGCGCCGCATCGAGGAAAGCCAATGTATCCAGTCGTTCCACATCGTAGGCCATCAATTCCAGATCCACGGCCCGTTCCCACGGAAACCGCAACTCACACGCCAGGCAATTGGCCGCCAGAACTCGTTCTGTCCCCTGATAGCCGCAATCCTGACATCGGTACGGACCGTCGAGAATCTCGTAGTCGGCACCCACGACCAGCGACTTCGTGCGGCATTTGGGACAGGCGACCTGCCCCTGCTGATCAAAGTCCTCAGCAAAACCGATATGAGCGCAGGCGAAATGATGAATCAGCCGTGTGGGGAGCAAATGCGGGCTCCCGCATTCCCGACAACCGCAGCTCGTCGCCACCACCGCCTGACAGTCAGGGCAGACTCGGACGCGATTCCACGGGCGGTGCACGACCACGCCGAGTTTTTCCCAGCGGCGTAAAGCCAGTGGATCGTGACGGGTCTCCAGCCGAAACGTCACCGGATTCAGCTGCGGGACGAGATTCTCTTCGCTCAGCAGATCGCGTTCGCCCACCAGAAATCTCAACCCAAGCCGCTGGCCGCTCGGAGTCACCGCGACATTGCGCAGTTCGCACGAGACGAAATGAAGCCGCTGAGTTTCGGCTTCGATGCCAATGACCCAATGATGACTGGGGAGCCGGTCGCTGTGCGGAATCAACATCGACAGCCCTGTCATGCTGATGTCCACCGTCACCGCTTCCGTCTGCCCACTCTCGTCTGGATACTGATTCGGCAACATGGGGATAGCCAGCACGGGACGCGTCAGCAGATATCGGCTGGCGACTCGTCGATCTTGTCCGCGCGAAGTCTGCCGACGGTCGACGACTCCCTGATGCAATCTATCCAGATATGCGGCGGCAGCTCGCTCGCGACGGACTCCCGCCTTCGCCACCGCTTCGCGCAGCTCTTCGGCCGAAAGGTTGGCCTTCAGCAGATAATCTTCAGCTCCCAGCTGGATGGCGTGGATGGCCGTCGATTCGTCGTCGTGCACCGAGATCACGACCACCGGCTGCTCGTCAAAGACCTGCAGGACGTCGGGAAGTGCCTCCAGACCGCGGACACTCCCCTCGCTGGTGTCCAGCACAATGGCATCCCACCGTTCGGCCGCCAGCTCGCTCAACCGCTCCAGATCTTCGCACCGCACCAGCTCGTGGGTATCGGCCAGATCATCCTGCAGCCGCTGAATGAACTTCTGATCGTCATCCAGTACCAGCCAGCGGCGACGCGTCCTCTCCTCCCGCTCAGCCACCTCCACCGGCGGCTCGCATGGGATGGTCAGCCAAGCGGTATTCTCTCCGGCTTGGTCACCATCCAGGCCGCCGACTTCAAGAGTGCTGCCGCCGGGATATGGATATGCCTGGTCGTCGTAGGCGGCATCGTCGCCGACCGTCGCTGTGGCGCGGGAGACGGCCAACGCTGGTACGATCGGCGGACGACGGCGGTAGGCGGCGTGGCGTTCCACCGCCATCCGAATCCGCAGCATGGCCGAAGCGCCATGCAAGGCGTATTTGTCGAGATATTCGCAGGCACCCTGAGCCACACAATCGAGAGCCAGTTGGATGTCGCGAGTTTCACCGTAGGCGACGACCGGCACATCGGCGACGCTCGCCAGTCGCCCGACCAGAGTGGCATCGGACCGCTGGCCATTGGTGATGTCACACAACACAGCGTCGTAACGGTCTTCGATCAATCGCTCGACAGCCTCCGAGATCGAACGGCAGTGGAGCAAATTCCACTGCACGGCTCGGTAGCTCAACAGTTCGCCGTGAAAACGACGTGCAAATCCGGCATCATCTTCCAGGTAGAGGAGCTTCATGGGATCAGCCTCCCTGAACATTCTCAACGCGAGCGGTCAACCCCGACGCTCCGGGTTCGGCCACCCGAGCCGGACTGGACCACGGCAATCGCACTTGGCGCGCCCACCGCACATGACTCCCCAACCAGACCTGGTTCCACGGATCGTCACCGCTGGCCGAAACAACTTCGGGCACCAACCGCACGACCACCAGCTGTTCATGCTGACTGTAGTATCTCGCCAGTCCCGGAGGTGCCGGCTGAACGGCCGGGTCGAATCGCCAGACGCGACACGGCAGCCGTCGATGCGATGACACCAGATTCAGTTCCACGGTCGAGCCCAGTTGCAGTTTGCCGGCCAGCTGCTGAGGAACGAACAGAGCCACGTGCTCGGAACCGGCCTCGGACAGTTCAACCACCACTTCGGCAGCTGCCACGGTTTCTCCGGCATTGCGGAGCCGTCGAACGATCTGTCCGTCACATGGGGCTCGTAATTCGCATTCGGCCAGCTGTTCGCGCAGCCGCTGCAGCTCGCCGCGCAGCTCGGCCACTTTGGCCAGATGGGGAGCGATCAGGGGTTCGACCGCCAACGGCTCGACATCGGTCGTGCCAGCAGGCTTCAACCGTTCAATGGCGCTCCGCAGCTCGCCGATATTCGATTCCAGTCCGGCCACCTGCGTCGTCAGTCGTTCCACGTCACTGCTGGCAGCGGCACCCCGCGACGCCAGGTTGCGCAGCCGAGCCAGATCGTCGGACCGCTGCTGCCAACTCGATTCGGTATCGATTAACTGCGTGACGAAACGGAAGTAGTCGGCCAGCAGTTCACGCTGCTGTGCCGTGCGCGATTCCTGTTCCCACCGCAAGCGGACCGTCTCCGATGCGACGGTCGCCAATGCCACTCGGAGTTCGTCGCTGGTCCGAGCCAATTGCTGAGTCAATTCGGGGCGATCGAGGCTCACCAGCAGATCGCCGAGCCGTACCAGCTGGCCTTCGCGCACGTGAACTGACGCAATCCGACCGGCGGTGGGCGCAGCAAGTTGCACGATCCGCGAATCGACAATGCCGTGCGCCTGAAAATGCCAGAGCTCGTTCCAGAGCGAATAGGCGAGCGTGAGGAACAGCAGCAGCAAGCATGAGCTGATAAACCAGCGTCCCTTCGGGCGTTTGGCCAGCGGCGTGCCGCGCGAGGTGTCGGCGGTCGGCATGTTGACCCGATTGCCCGTCCCTGGCGGGAGACTGACAGCGGCCGCTGCGCCACCCCCTACGGCGGGCCGACGTTCGGCCGCCGCGCCTCGGCCGGCGGCCACTCCGGCATTCGGAGCAGGCGACTGGCGATTCCCCGGCACCACGGGATGGGACGTCGACGAAGCCGCCGGGGCGCCCGTTGCCGCACCGGCCGCCGGCACTTTGCCGGCTGCCAATGGAGCCACGCGAACACTGTCGGCCGTCGAACGCGGAAAGCCCACTGATTGAATTCGATTTCCCATCGACCGTCTCCCCGCTCGATAATGAGCTGGGATCTCCCGTCCGTTGCCCGCCCCGATTCGTGTGCTGTTTCGATTGACGTTGGCCCGATTTGGCAACGCCCTGCGAAGGACTGTTGCCGTTTCGATGCCATTTCGAAACAGAATGTCACCTAATTGCCCGTACTGGCAACCATAGCTCACCGCTCAGGGGGGCTGATGGTACTAAGATGCCATCCAGAGCCGACGGCAGCTTGTCGTGACAGATGTGAGGGTCCGAACGGTCGTGCGGGTCACCAACGGTTCAAAGGTTGAGGGATTTCCCGAGCCGACCTTTGGTAAGGGCTGCCGGAGGGGACCGCCCAACGGACGGCATTTGCTAACACCCGCCTGACCATTGAATCATGGTAGATGGGATAGGTTTCATGCCCGGGCCGAAAATAGAAGATCTTTCCCTTGCCGCGACGGAAGGTGCACCCCGACCGAAAGACTTCGCCCCCGGCAAACCAGCTGATCAAAACCAGTTCATCCGGCGCGGGGATATCAAAGTACTCACCGTACATCTCGGTAGCCGGGAGCTCAAAGTATTCCACATCGAGCCCGTCCACGATCGGATGCGACGGAGCCACAATCCACAGTCGCTCCTGCTCGCCCGCTTCACGCCAGCGCAACATGCAGCCTGTCCCCATCAGCTGCTGAAAGATCTTCGAGGCATGCCCCGAGTGGAGCACGATCAGTCCCATGCCTTCCCACACTCGGTGCTGCACTCGTTTTACGATCTCGTCGTCGACCTGATCGTGAGCGAGATGCCCCCACCACATGAGGACATCCGTCTGATCGAGAACTTCCGAAGTCAGCCCGTGCTCAGGTTCGTCCAGCGTCGCGGTGCGGACGACGACGGAACTACCGAGCTGCTGCTGAAGCCCAGCAGCGATGGCTCCGTGGATCCCGTCGGGGTAGATCGCGGCTACCGCTTCCTTTTCGCGTTCGTGCCGAAATTCGTTCCAGACCGTGACTCGAATCGCTTCCACGCTGGGCTCCTCTCGTACTGCAATAGCGGCCGGCGCCGGGTTTCGCAGGCCGGGCCAGAACGGTTATAACGTGCGGTTATAACGTGGTGGCTGAGTTTGCACGAGGTGATCATCCCGGGTGGGAGGTGAGTTGTGACGGAGACGGGAATTTTCGCGCGGCTGCAGCGGGGCGAGCTGGTGCAGGTCCTGGGACTCGGTTCGTTGGCGAGTCCGAAATGGATCGAAATCGCCGGACTCTACCCGCAGCTGGCGGGCATCTGGATCGACCAGGAACACTCGGCCATCTCGCATGAACGGCTGGAAATGCTCCTGATCGCCTGCCGAGCTGCCGGCCTGGATGCCTTCGCTCGTGTGGCTCCTACCGACTACGCGACCGTCATGCGTCCTTATGAAACCGGGTGCAGCGGCGTGATGGCGGCCCAGATCCGGACGCTCGACGAGGTCCGGCAGGTCGTTCAGTGGGCCCACTACCCGCCCCTCGGCCAGCGGGGCCTGTTCCTGGGGAACGCTGAGGCAAAGTACGGCCGTCGTGGAGCGTCCGAGCAGGTCGAGCAGGCTACCGCTCGACGCTGGCTGACCATTCAGATCGAGACGGCCGAAGCGGTCGAATGTGTTGACGAGATTGCCGCTGAGCCGCACGTCGATTGGCTGTTCGTCGGACCGGCCGATCTGGCCTGTGCCCTGGGAGTCCCGGGACAAGTACTCCATCCGCGGTGCTGTGAGGCCCTGCAGCGAGTCTCTGAGGCCTGCCGGAAGCACGGCAAGCCGTGGGGGACGCTCTCCCGAACCGCCGAACACGCCGCCTATTGCCGGCAGCTCGGGTGCCAGTTGTTCAGCATCTACGGCGACCTGGACGTGGTCCACGCCGGGTTTGCCGGCCTGGCGAAGACTTTTGAAGCGGCCATGAGCTGATTTCGGGGCTCGCCGCCGATTTGGCTACTCTTGTGCGCGCGGTCTCCTGCGGTGCTGATGACCGGTCACCGCCCAATCGTGCCGTCGCCTGATTGAGGCCGTTGGTCTAGAATGAGACCATTGGCGGAATCCGTCACATCACTTAACAGGCCAGCCGTGTCCGATCCTGCCATCCCGAATGACTTTTCTGCTTCGAGCGACTCCGACTCGACGCCGTCCTCCTTGCCGTCCACGTCGCCAACGAGCCGAGTGCGTCCGGAGCTGCTGGCGCCGGCTGGCAGCCGCAGCTGCGTGAAGGCGGCCATCGAGAACGGTGCCGACGCGATCTATTTCGGCCTGGAGGTCGGCTTCAACGCTCGAGCCCGAGCCGAGAACCTGACAGTCGAAGAGCTGCCGGAATTGATGGCCCAGCTGCACGAACGGGACGTGCGAGGCTACGTGACGCTGAATACGCTGGTCTTTACCGACGAGCTGCATCGCTTCGAACAACACGTGCGACAGGTGGCCGAAGCCGGCGCCGACGCGGTGCTGATCCAGGATTTCGGCGCCGCGCGGCTGGTTCGAGAAATCTGTCCCGAGCTGCCCATCCACGCTTCGACTCAGATGACGCTGACCTGTGCCGAGTCGATTCGCGTAGCGGAGCAGCTGGGGCTGCAACGCGTGGTGCTGGCGCGCGAACTCTCGCTTGACGAGATCGCCCGCATCCGCGCTCAGACACAGTTGCCGCTGGAAGTCTTCGTCCACGGAGCGTTGTGTGTGGCCTATTCGGGGCAGTGCTTGACGAGCGAATCGCTGGGGGGCCGGAGTGCCAACCGTGGCCAGTGTGCCCAAGCCTGCCGGCTCCCTTATGAACTGATCGCGGACGGCCGCGACGTCGATCTGGGATCGCAACAGTATCTGCTCAGCCCCCAAGATCTGGCAGCGTATGAACTCGTCCCTCGGATGGTGGAATTGGGAATTTCGTCGCTGAAGATCGAAGGCCGGCTCAAGACCCCCGAATACGTCGCCAACGTGACGCAGCATTATCGGGCGGCGATTGACCACGCCGTGGCCGGGCAGGCCGTAACGTGGGACACCGAGACTCGGCAGCGGGTCGAGATGTCCTTTTCGCGCGGCCTCGCCCCTGGGTGGCTCGAAGGCTGCGACCACAAACGGCTCGTCCCCGGCGAAAGCTCCACCAAGCGCGGCGTCTACGTCGGACAGATTGAACGTATGGGGCGCGGACGGGTCACCGTTCGATTGAACGCTCGCCTGCAACGTGGCGATGGCGTCGTCTTTGACGGCGACCGGACGGCGGGGACCGAGCAGGGGGGCCGCATCTACGGATTGCGCCTACGTGGCGCCGACGTGGAAGGTGCCAGCCCCGGGGACGAGGTCGAGATCGAATTGCAGCGCGGTAGGCTCGATTTCGCTCAGCTGCACATCGGCCAGCGACTCTGGAAGACCGACGACCCGCAGCTGACTCGAGAATTGAGAGCGACCTTTTCGAGCCCCCATCCGGTCCGCCGCGCCGCGCTGACGATCAACGTATCGGCTCATGCTGGGCAACCGCTGCATCTCGTCGCGACCGACCCGGCTGGGCGACGCGTCGAATTGACGACCGACGCGCCGCTGGAAGTAGCTCGCAAACATCCGCTGACCGCCGAAGTGCTGCGCGAACAGTTCGGTCGGCTCGGGAATTCCCCCTACACACTGCAACAGCTCACGGCCCAAATCGCGGGTGAGCCGATGGCGCCGCTGAGCGTACTTGGTGGGTTGCGTCACGAGCTGGTGCGGCGGATGACCGAGCTGCGGCAGCAGCAGGTCCGGTCGCTTTCTCCACCGGACGCCCGCACGCGGCTGCTCGGCGGCCACGATCTGCCTGAGAAAGCTCGACGAGCCGTCGACGATTCATCCGCTCGGGCGAGTGACCGATCGGCGGAGAGTGCTACGAGTCAGTTGCATGTACTGTGCCGCTGGCCAGCTCAGCTCCCTCATGTACTGGCGGCTCGCCCGGACAGCATCTACGTCGACTTTGCTGATATCCGCGAGTATCGCGCGGCGGCTGAGCTGTCGGCGGAGCAGGGGGTGCCGTTATGGATCGCCACTCCGCGGATCTTCAAGCCTGGCGAGCAGGGGATCCTCAAGCTGATCGAACGAGCGCCGGCGGCCGGAATTGTGGCGCGGAATCTGGCGGCGGTCGACTACTTTGTGAGCCGCAATCGATCAGTGATCGCCGACTTTTCGCTCAACGCGGCCAACGAACTGACCGTGCAGTGGCTGCTGAGTCTCGGCGTGGATCGAGTCACCGCGTCGTACGATCTGAATCGGGATCAATTGCTGGAGTTGATCAACGCCTGTCCGAGTTGGCCGATCGAAGTTGTCGTCCATCAGCACATGCCGATGTTCCATATGGAGCACTGCGTGTTCTGTGCGGTCCTTTCGCCGGGGACCAACAAGACGAACTGTGGCCGGCCGTGCGACGACCATCGTGTGGAGCTGCGGGACCGGGTGGGGATGCAGCATCCGCTGCACGCCGACGTCGGCTGCCGCAATACGCTCTACAACCAGGTCGCTCAAAGCGCGGCTGAGATCGTCCCCGTGCTGCGGGAGCGGCGAGTGAACCATTTCCGTGCGGAGCTGTTGGATCAGCAATCGGCGGACGAAATCGCCGAACTCGTGCGGCTGTACCGTGAGCTCTTAGCCGGCCATCGCTCGCCGCGCGAAGTCTGGCAGCAGCTGCACGCCATGAACCGCGTCGGCGTCACTCGCGGCAGTCTCGAAGAACGCCGCAATCCGCTGGCCATTCTGTAGCATCACGGCCGCCGGCCAGCTTGCCTGGCCGGAGCCCCGGTCTGGGTGAGCTAGAAGCCAACCACCACAGCGATCTCTGACCTCCTTGGCCAACAAAAATTCCTGTGGCGAAAGTCTTCCACAACTGCCGTCGCAGCCGGCGAGTTCCAACTGACGGAGACGGAACGTAGGAACGGAAGGCAGGTATCTGTTTTTGAACCACGGAAGCTGCGGAGGCCGCGGAAGGGGATACCGCCGAGTGCACCGGTTCAGCCACTACATGACGCGCCCGCCTGTCACTGCCAGGTCTTAGCCGCTCGTGCTCAGCCCAGCGGTACTCGTAATCGCGCTGCCGCCGGCCCACGCCGCCAGATACTTCGCGCGTTTCAACGATTCGGCACCGATAGTAGCACCGGATTTCACGGATAAAAAAAAGGTTAGAATACGCCGCTTGTCGATCGTCGTTCGACCCCGGAGAACTCGACATGTACGCCCACTACGCCCCTCAACGCTGGCACATGCTGACCTGGATGGTCTTCCTGCCATGGCTGTGGTTCGGAGTCATCCAGAACTCTCCGAACCTGCAAGATTACAAGCCCCTTTCCAAAAGGATCGAAATCCCGACGGGCTCCAGCACGCGGTCCCCAGAGCATGCCGGATACCTATTGATGATTGGCTGGCCGTACCCGTGTCAGCAATGCTGGATTACTCCTCTCGGTAAGACCCAAGGAAAGATTATCCATTGGCCTTCGTTGGTGGCGAACCTTGTGATCGTGGTGCTTGTCCAAACCTCTATCGTCTATGCGTTTCAGCAAAGTGGTCAGTTCACCTTCAGGACCCTGATGTTGGCCATTCTCGCCATCGCCACGATCATGACGGCAGGCCGCCTGATTCTGTCTGCGTCACCTCCGAGTTTCAGCTTGTTCCTGGGCTTCGTGTACTTTCTCCCAGTTTTCTCGGCGATCCTGACGGCAATTTTCTCGCGACGATCGCGACTGGACGCTGGCCGAATCGGCGACGAATGCACTGCCCCACAGTGAGGAGATCATCGACCCACCAGTAGATTCGCCCCTCCATTTCAGCTCAAGGGAAGCACCGCCATTGGCAACATTGAACATCGACGTCCCCCGCTTCTACTGCCTGCTCCGGAAGGAGTTTCTCTACGATGGCACTGCCCATCAAGGCGAATTCATCAAGGTGTGCGTCTTCGGTGTTGCCAGCGTCTACGGTCGGGCGCTGGGGTTTCACGTCCTGACCGAAAACGGAGCTGTGATCTGGCGACTGCCGATTCATTCACTCTACCACCGAGAGGACGCTGCCCCGCGCCCGCTGGACTGGCTGCAGTTCTGGGATTGCTTCTCGTACGACGTGACCTGCACAGCCTTTGACCGGCTCGCCAATTGCCGGGTTCGAGTTCGGCTCAGGGATGGATCATCCGTGGGCGGACAGTACATGTTCACGCTCGATTGGTTCGGCAACGAAGACTCCGAAGAAGCCGGGGACGGGGGGCACAAATGTGCTCACTTCATGGCACTCGACGACGGCAACTTCGCGGCGCAGCCCAATAATCGCGTGCAGTGGTTCTGCCCCGCCTTTGTCACTCCCTGGAAAGAAACGCCCGACTACCTCACCAACACTCGTGTCTGGAAGGTGGAACGGGAGACAGAGACTTCAAACGGGTACTTCTACGACGACGTGGAGCGTGCATCGAACCACAGCCAAGTGCAGTTGTACGCCAAGGGTCTTCGCGTGGAAGCTCCGCACGTTCAGGAGCCCGTGCCGCAAACGGACTCCAGCACTCCCCATTCTCCACCGCCGCCTTCGTAGCCGTATGCATTTGGCCCCGGTTCCTTCTCCGCTCGAAAAGGAAAAGCGATGGCGAAATCAGAACTGTTCGAGTTCTTTTCGCGGGTCAATCGAGATCCGCGAATTGGCAGCATGTGCCTGGGCTTTGTGGCAAGCCTGCTCATGGCTCCGTGGCTATTCTTTGCCTGGTCCGACGCTCGGTTCATCGTCGGCGGTGTGCGAACAGAGGGGCGAATCGTCAGCTGCAAAGGTGAACGACAACGTGGGGAACATCTGGCCAACGTGGACACTGGCTGCTATTCCGCTCATCGTTTTCAGCGTGTCCGTGTGGACTGGCATCGGCGGAATACGCGAACTACTTGCTCGCCCGACCCGAGCATCGGCTGAATCGCCTCGAGTTCAGACTGGCGAGAATTGCGATCAGGTGTAGGGTTCATTAGGATGACGGTTGCGTCGCCCTTCGGGCGAGGTCGGCCGAACTGGCAGCAGCAGGATTGGAGGCAGACATGAGTGCGGGTGCGGTAGGTGGAGCGGCGGCGGCCGCAGCTGCGATCGCTCAGGCCATCAAGGCCTCCGGGGCCATTGTGCGAGTCGCGCCGGATGATTTCCTGGCGATAATCAATCGTAATCCGGAAGCACTCGTGGTCACTGCCACCGGCGGTTTTATCAGTACCAGCTACAAGTACCTGACCAGCTACAAAGGCTTAGCGTTCTACACTCAGGCCTACGAACCGTTGCGTCTGCCGAGAGGAGTGGAGATCGTCCAGGCGAAGTCGATCTGGATTCCCGGCTAGAACGAGAACGACAAGCAGTGATATGCCTGCAGTAAATACCGCCGCTAACATTTCGGGCCTTAGACATCTGCCCTCTGGTGCCAGCTCCGGGCAGGCGAGACGCCTGCATCACAATCCAGGCAGGCGGGACGCCTGCACCACAACACGGCCAGGAGATATCGCAGGGAAACTCCGGCGGAGAACGACCAGCAGCGATATGCCTGCCGTAAATACCGCCGCTAACATTTCGGGCCGTAGACATCGGCCCTCTGCTGCCAACTCCAGGCAGGCGGGACGCCTGCACCACAATCCAGGCAGGCGGGACGCCCGCACCACAATCCAGGCAGGCGGGACGCCTGCACCACAACTTTGCCAAGGTCGCACCTACTTTTCGCTCCGCCCACGCTTGGCAGTGCGACGGCCGACGTGCGAAAGGTAGGTGCGACCTTTCGAGAGGAGACGTCCCCGGCCAGTAGACGTGGCAGAAAAATTCCGGCTGAGCGAGCTTTGCCGTGCCAACGCGGTGTCCGTCAGTGACCCACCCTGTAGCTGCATGTCTGCCGCCTGCTCCGATCCTAACTTTATCAGCCGTAGAGATCGGCCCTCTGCTGCCAACTCCAGGCAGGCGGGACGCCCGCACCACAATCCGGGCAGGCGGGACGCCTGCACCACAATCTAGCGGACAGGGCAGGGGGGGATGAATCGACCGTTCCGGCCTCGTACACTGTCAGCGGTTCGGAAAAAACTTCGGAGGGCGGGACCGTGAAGCGAGCGTGGGATCGACCGTGGTTTTATTGGGCGGGCGTCTGCCTGGCTTGGGTGATGAGCGTCGGAAATTGGGATCTGTGTCAGGGAGCCGATGGGGCGCGTCGCCAGCCCAATATCCTGCTCGTCTTTACCGACGACCACGCTTTGCAAGCGATCGGCGCTTATGGCGCCAAGATGAATCAGACTCCGAACATCGACCGCCTGGCCCGTGAAGGAGTGACGTTCCACAACTCGTTCTGCGCCAATTCGCTCTGCGGTCCCTCCCGAGCCTGCATCCTGACCGGCAAGCACAGCCATCTGAACGGATTCCTTCGCAACGGCAATGTCTTCGATCCACACCAGCTGACCTTCCCGCCGTTGCTCAAACAGGCCGGCTACCAGACGGCAGTCCTGGGGAAATGGCATCTGGAATCGAACCCGGTCGGCTTCGATTACTGGGAAATCCTGCCCGACCAGGGGAACTATTACAACCCGGACTTCATTCAGATGGACGGCAAGCCCCAGCGATTCACGGGCTATTGCACCGACCTGATTACCGACAAGGCGATCGAGTGGCTGGAGCGACGCGATCCGAACCGCCCGTTCCTGCTGATGTGCCAGCACAAGGCACCGCACCGCAACTGGGCCCCTCATCCGCGACATTTTGAACTGTTTCGGGGCCAGAAGCTGCCGATGCCAGAGACGATGTTTGACGATTACTCGGGGCGCAGCAGCCTGCTGAAAGAGAACGAAATGACCGTGGCCAAGCATTTCTACTGGGGCCACGACATGAAGTTCCACGGCGAGACGCTCTTTCCCGAGCATTTCGGCAGCGGCATGGCCGATGGCGAATACGAACGGATGAACGAAGAACAGCGAGCCGCCTGGGATGCGTACTACGAGCCGCAGAACCGCGAGTTTATCGCGCGGATGCGGCGCGGTGAGCTGAGTGACCGGGAAATCACCGAGTGGAAGTACCAGCGATATATCACCGACTATCTGAAGTGCGTGGCGGCGGTGGACGACAGCGTCGGGCGGCTGACCGAATACCTCGACCAGCATCAACTGGCCGATAACACCATCGTGATTTACGCCTCGGACCAAGGCTTCTACCTGGGTGAACACGGCTGGTATGACAAGCGGTGGATGTTCGAAGAATCGCTGAAGATGCCCCTGATTGTCCGCTGGCCGAATGTGGCCCCCGCCGGACAGCGGTGTGAGGCTCTCGTCCAGAACATCGACTATGGCCCGACCTTCCTGGCCGCCGCGGGAGTGCCCGTGCCAGCCGAGATGCAGGGGCGCAGCCTGGTCCCCGTGCTGCAACACCCGACCGCGCCCCCGGCCGACTGGCGTGACGCGATTTACTATGCTTACTACGAAAACGCAGCCGTCCACCAAGTCCCGGTGCACGACGGCATCCGCACCGACCGTTACAAGCTGATGTTCTTTCCAAGGACGCGCGAATGGCAGCTCTTCGATCTCAAACCCGACCCGCAGGAGCTGACCAGCGTCCATGCGGATCCAAGCTACGCGACCATCCTGCAGGGGATGCAACAGCGCTACGCCGACCTGCGGGAGTTCTATCAAGTCAACTCGGCCGTGATCCCGGCCACACGCGGCGACGAGCCCGGGTGGCGGCAACGCAATCAGCAGCTCAATCAGGCCGCTCGTCAAGGGAATCACGAGCTTGTCTTCATTGGCGACTCGATCACTCAAGGATGGGAAGACGCCGGCGCTGAGATCTGGCGGGAATCGTTTGGCGAACGCGCCCTGAATCTGGGGATCAGCGGCGATCGGACCGAACATGTCATCTGGCGTCTGACGCACGGCAATTTCGCCGGCCAGACTCCCCAGAAAGCCGT
Source organism: Pirellulales bacterium (assembly GCA_046349895.1). GTDB lineage: Bacteria > Planctomycetota > Planctomycetia > Pirellulales > Pirellulaceae > JAXMBJ01. The sequence goes on from JAXMBJ010000006.1 coordinate 2,539,627, forward strand.
GATCATGATCGGGACCAACAACACGGGCCACCTGCGCCAGGATCCGAGCCAAGTCGCCGCTGGAGTGGCCAAGATCGTGGGGCTGGTGCGAGACCAATCACCGACAACGCACGTCGTACTGTTGGGTATCTTCCCTCGGGGTACCGGCCCCTTCGATCCGCTGCGGCTCAATAACACGGCGATCAACGACCGCCTGCGACTGCTGGCCGATGGACAACACGTGGAATACCACGACCTGAGTCAACACTTTCTGGCCGAAGATGGAACGATTCCCGCCGACGTGATGCCGGACGGGCTGCATCTGAGCATCGAAGGGTATCGACGCTGGGCCGCTGCGCTGAAACCGATCCTCGCCGCCGAGCAGTGATCCGCGCCTGCCACAAATCCGATTCACAGCTGCAGAGCCAAAATGAAAACGCCCGCCCGTCGCCCCTGATTGGGCGACGGACGGGCGATGTGATCAGCTGCGAACAAGCCTGAAGTCGCGGCAGAAACTACAGCAACGACTTCAGGGCCGCGAGGGCCGCTTCGTAGTTCGGTTCCTGAGTGACTTCTTTGACCGTCTCGGCGTAAACGATCTTGCCTTGCTGATCGAGCACAAACGTGCCACGAGCGAGAATCTTCAGCTCGTCGATCAGCATCCCCCAGTTGTTGCCGAACGAACGCTCGCGGTAGTCGCTGGCGCTGCGCAGGTTCTTGATCCCCTCGGCGCCACAGAACCGGTTCATGGCGAACGGCAAGTCGAGGCTGACCGTCAGAGCATTGATCTTGTCAGCCAAGGCGCCCAGTTCCTGGTTGAACCGCTTGGTCTGGATCTGGCAGACGCCCGTATCCAGCGACGGCACCACGCTGATGATCGTCGGCTTGCCGCGCAGATCGGCCGGCGTAATGGTCTTGAACCCGCCCTCTTCGAAGGCGTGAATCGTGAATTCCGGCGCCTGTTGGCCCGCCTTGACCTCGGCGCCAACCAGCGTCATCGGATTCCCCTTGAACGTCACCGCTCCTGATCGTCCCATCTTTCTCGCTCCTTATATCCTGGTGCGCCACTCCAATGGTGGCAGAAATACCGTCGGATTCAGAGCGTAGTATCCGGGGGCAACCGCCGCGCGACAAGGGGCAGAGCCGGAATCTGAGGATCAGACAGCGTCGGCCGTCAGGTAGGGCGCGACGACTTCCAGCTGATTGTCGATCACCTCAATCCCCTCGATCCGGCGGATAGCTTCCTGAGCCATCTGCTTTTCGAAGAACGACGTGACCTCGCCGCGGATCGTCACGCGGCCTTCGTTCGTTTCAGCCATCAGACCCCGCTGGGCCAGATACGGACTTCGCTTCAGAGCGTTATGGACCCGGTCCTGCAAACAAATCGTCTTGTGAGTCATGATTCCTCGTGCCGCCTCAAACGAGAATTTCGACAGCATCCGTGCGTTTCACCACTCGAGCTTCCAGCTGTCGACAGCCAGATGGGCGGTTCCGGCTCTCGCAGTCCCTGCGACCGGCCCCGCCTGGCCCCCGTTGCTCTAGAATTATCGGCCACGTCTTAGCTAACGTGAAATTTTTCAGACGGATTCAAGCCGGGATTTGGGGGCGTCGGGGCCCCCGGAGGCCGGATGTAAGGAGCTTACCGGCCGTGGCGGGTGCCCAGACCCCCGGCAACGCCCAGCCGTCCGGCGGCAGGTCCTTAGGCGGCTGTCAATCGGTCCGCGGCCAAGCGGGCCAACAGCTGGCGCCGGCGAATTGACCAGCTCGGGTGCAGCCACCCCGCCAGGGTGGACCCGGTCAATTCCGCCAGGGCCGCCAGATAGCCCTCCGCCAGCTCTCGGTCGGGAACGTCGCCAGATCCGCCACGCCGAGTCCCCTGGAGGCGGGCCAGCAGCCGGCACGCCTCATGGTCCGCCTGCAGCTCGAAATCCCGAGCCACGCCGCAAAAAATCAGGCCCCCGACCGTGGCTGCGGCCAGCGTCAGGCAGACCGTCAGGACTCCGGTCATGCCGGCCGACCATTGATGGTAGCGGCCCCACCATCCCAGTTCGGCGATCCCCAGCCAAGTCAGGCCGACCAGAAAGACCAACAGAGCGGCCCGGCGAGCGGGATGGCCGGCCCGAATATGAGCCAGCTCGTGAGCGATCAGACAGCGGCGAGCTTCGGCGGAAAAGTGCATTACCGCGGGGCTCAGCCAGACGACGGACGAACGGGCAGTTAGTCCCCACATGGCTATCAGCCGAGCGGACGTCTGCTGCCAACCCAACCCGACCGCCGGCGGGCAAATGCCAGCCACCTCGGCCAACTCCATCGTTTCCGACACGACGCATTCCGGCACCTCAGCTTCAGCGGACCGACTCAGTCGCCTCACACGGAATGCAGGCAGCGAGTTGGCGACACCGGCAACCATCAGGGCCAAGGCCAGTTGAGCTCCGAAATGGACCGCCGGAGAACCGCCCAGCCAGATGGCCACATCGGAGATGCCGAGCAGAACGACCAACAACGCGGACGGAGCTAACCACAGGGAACTGGCCCAGCTGCGAAACTCACGCCACGTCCCCGACCGCTGAGCTGAATCGTCGACGACCCGTGCCGCCATGCCAAACAGCGAGGTCTCCATAATCCACCAGCCGACCGCCAGCGGAAGCAGGCCGTGGACGGCGTCCCACAGCTGAGTCGTTTCACTTCGATGGACGGGTAGCATGCCGCACACGGCACACCAGGTCAGGCCGGTCACGAGCCAGACCCAGTCCCGAATCCGCAACACGCGTCGGCCCCAGCTGGCCAACAGCCGTGGCAGGAGATAGAGCGTCCCCCACCAGACGATGAGGAATACCAGGGCCGTGCCAGAATCGACCGAGGGGCCGGCCCAACGGGGCCAGACCGCTCCCAGCCCATACAGACCGAGAATCGCCCAGAATGCCGGACCAGCCACCGGTGGTCCTCCACATGAAGGGATCTGGGGCCGAATCAACCACGCTGCCGCCTCAGACTCCAGATCCAATCTTCACTCTAGTCACGCCGCGACCGCTCACTAGCCACCGCACCCATCGCCTCGACCACAAACCCCTCCAGGCGCCAGGTTGTGCCGAATATCCGGCTTCTGCGCCGGAGGTCGCACCTACCTATCGCCCTAGTTCAATTCTGCAGCTCGACAGCGGCCATGCGAGAGGTAGGTGCGACCTCCAGCAGCGCAACGGGCCGAGGTCGCACCTACCTGTTGCCCCACTCAACTTCAGCAGCTCAGCAGCAGACATGCGAGAGGTAGGTGCGACCTCCAGCGGCGCAACGGGCCGAGGTCGCACCTACCTGTCGCCCAGTACAACTTCGGCAGTTCAGCAGCAGATATGCGAGAGGTAGGTGCGACCTCCTGCAGCGCGACGGGCCGAGGTCGCACCTACCTATCGCCCCACTCAACTTCAGCAGCTCAGCAGAGGCAGGCGGGACGCCCGCACCACAAGAGAGCGGAGGTCGCACCTACCTGTCGCCCAGCACAACTTTGGCAGTTCAGCAGCAGACACTGACAAAGACAAAGAGGCAGGCGGGACGCCTGCACCACAATCAGCTGGGGAGCCAGGCGGGGAGTTCGCCGGAGGCCGGCAGGTGGATCACGCGTACGGAGTGGATGCCGGGGTGCTTGAGCACGGCGTCGAGCGCGGCCTGTTGCGGATCGGAGTCGAGGTTCAGCACACCGACGGCCTCGCCGCCGCTGGTCCCCCGACTGCGGCCGACGGACATCTGAGCGATATTCACGTGATGCTGACCGAAGATGGTCCCGACCGCGCCGATCACGCCGGGGACGTCATCGTGAGTGAAGATCATCAGTTCGCCGTCGAGATAGGCCTCCAGCCGGAAGTTACCCAGTCGGATCAACCGCGGCATGTCGTTGCCAAACACGGTCCCTTCCACGGCGTACGTCTGCTGATCGGTCTGGATCTCGGCGACCAGCGTCGAGCTGAACGCGCCACGCTCGCCAGTCGACTCCGTCGCGACCTGAATCCCCCGCTCGCCCAGCAGCAGTTCAGCATTCACGATGTTCACCTCGGTGTCCATCGCTCGCTCCATCAAACCGGCACAGAAGGCCGAAGTCAGGAGCTTGGTGTCTTGCTGAGCGACTTCGCCGCGATAGCGCAGCCGCACCGCGCGCGGCGGGCCCTGGATCCATTGAGCCGACAGGAGTCCCAGCCGATAGGCAACTTCGAGATAGGGGCCCAGGGTGGTGAGCGTGGCCGGATCGACGCTCGCCACATTCACCGCATGGCGAATCTCGCCCGTGCGGAGATAGTTCAGCAGCAGGTGGACCGCTTCGATGGCGACCTGCGTCTGAGCCTCCTCGGTGCTGGCTCCCAGATGCGGCGTGCAGAGCACTCCAGGCATCCCAAACAACGGACTCTTGGTACACGGCTCTTCGACGAAGACGTCGAGCGCCACGCCTCCCAGCCGACCCGACTTCAATCCGGCCGCCAGCGCCGCTTCGTCGTAAATGCCGCCACGAGCACAATTGATCAGCCGAGCCCCCGGCTTGATGATCTCCAGCTCAGGAAACCCGACCAGATTGGTCGTTTCCGGAGTCAACGGCGTATGGACGGTCAGGTAATCGATGCGCGGCAGCATTTCGTGCACCGACTCGGACCGTTCGATGCCCAGCTGAGCAGCCCGGTCGGCTGTCAGAAACGGATCGTAGCCGATCACGTGCATCTGGAACGCCTGAGCTCGACGGGCGACTTCGATCCCGATCCGCCCCATCCCGACGATGCCGATCGTCTTGTTGGCCAGCTGAGCCCCCATGAACGACTTGCGATCCCAACGCCCTTCCTTGAGGCTTTGATGAGCCGGAGCGATGCTGCGCGACAGGCCCAGGATCAACGCGAAGGCGTGCTCGGCCGTGCTGAGCGTATTGCCAGCCGGCGTGTTCATCACCACGATTCCCTGTCGAGTCGCAGCCGATTTGTCGATGTTGTCCGTCCCCACCCCGGCCCGCACGATGGCCCGCAGACGACGGTTCCCCTCCAGCGCATCAGAGGTCACTTTGACACCGCTGCGACAGATGGCACCTTCGTATTCGGTCAGCGCCTGCCGCAGCTCGGCACCCTTCAGACCAGTCCGCACGTCGTATTGAACGTCTTGAGCCGCGTCGAGCAACGCCAGCCCTTCGGGTGAAAGATCATCGAGCACGATGATGCGTGGCATGAAGTAAGATCCTTCTGGCTCAAATCTTTGATCGTGTTCCGACTATTGATGGTGGCGCTGATGGAACTGTTCCATGAAGTCCCGCAGCCGCTCAACACCCTCTACGGGCATCGCGTTGTAGATTGACGCCCGAATCCCGCCCACACTGCGGTGCCCCTTCAGCTCGATCAGCTTCCGCTCAGCAGCTCCCGCCAGAAACTCGCTCTGCAGCGAATCGTTCGGGAGCCGGAACGTGACGTTCATGATGGACCGATAAGCGGGTTCGGCGTGGCCGGTATAGAAGCCGTGCGACGCATCGATCACGTCGTACAGCAGTCGCGACTTGGCTCGATTCCGTTCCAACATCACCTGCAGGCCACCGACATCCTCCTGCAGCCACTTGGCGATCAGATCGAGCACATAAATGGCAAACGTCGGTGGCGTGTTGTACATCGAATCGTTCTCGGCGTGCTGCCGGTAATTCAAATACCCGGGCAGCTCGTCCGAACTCCGCTGCAACAGATCGTCGCGGATGATCACCACCGTTACCCCGGCCGGACCGGCGTTCTTCTGAGCACAGGCGTAGATCAAACCGTATTTTTCGACCGGCAACGGACGGCAGAGGAAATCCGAAGAGGCGTCGCAGACCAGCGGAGCGGCCCCGACCTCCGGCTCGCTCAGAAACTGCACACCTTCAATCGTCTCGTTCGACGTGAAGTGGACATAGGCGGCGTCCGAACCGATCTGCAGCTCGCCCGGACGGGGCAAGGTCCGATAGCCGGCCGGCTTGCCGGTCCAAGCCACGTGCGTCGCCCCCTCTCGCTGCGCCTCCTCCAGAGCCTTCTCGCCCCAGGAACCGGTCAGCAGGTAGTTGCCGACCAGCCCTGTCCCTTTGAGGATATTCATGGGGACCATCGAGAACTGTAGCCGCGAACCGCCCTGCAGGAACAAAATCTGGTAGCCAGCCGGGATCTGCAACAACTGGCGGAGCCGATCCGCGGCCGAATGGAGAATCTTCTCGAACGGCTTGCTCCGATGGCTGATCTCCAGGATCGACGCCCCCACTCCAGGCAACGAGAGCATCTCGGACTGAATCTGCTCAAGCACCGGCACCGGCAGCACCGCCGGCCCCGCCGAAAAATTGAACACGCGTGAAGTCATTTCCCGTCCCCGGCGGACAACGCCGCACCAACCCTACCCAGCATCGACACCCTATCCGTGACCCAAACGCCCGATTCTAGGTTCACCCGGGCCGCTTTAGAAGGTCGGGTCCCACCAGAAGGTGGAGAGACGCTGCCCGTCCAGGTTCACCATTCACCCGACGGGTCGCTCAAGATTATTGGATCGGCCGGGGAACCGGCATGACCATCGGCGAAACCGGGGCTGGTGCAGCCGGATAGACGGCCCCAGTCGCTGGTACTCCCGTGGCTGGTACCCCCGTAGCCGTGGCGGGCGGCGGTGTCGTCGCCGGCCAAGTCCCAGCCGGCGTCGCGCTCGGAGCGGCCGCCGTGTAGGTCGGGGCCGGATACCCAGCGGCCGAGTTGGCTGCCGGCGAATAGCCCACCGGGGCCGCCGCCACAGCCGGTGCAGCGCCGACTGGCGCCGCCGCATTGGGATTCATGGCCAAGGTCCCCGACGGAGCGCCCAGCTGTTGCTGCAGCTGAGCTATCCGCGTCGCCAGTTCCGGGTTCTGCGGATTCACCTGATAGGCCTGCTGGTAGTTCGACAGGGCCTGAGCCAGCTGACCATTCCGCTCGCGCAGACTCCCCAGCGCAGCCCATGCCCGAGCGTTCGTCGGATTCAGCGCCACCGCCTCGGTCAGATTCTTCTCGGCCGTGATCCGGTCTCCGAATTCCTCGTACATGCGAGCCAGTTCGATCTTGGCGTCGGCATCGCGAGGATTACGAGCCGCCCAACCCTCCAGCAACGTGAAGGCCTTGTCCGAACGACCCGTTTCGACCAGCAACACGGCCAGCGCTCGATGGCAATCGACGTTGTCAGGACTCAGATCCAGACACCGATTGTAGAGCTGCTCGGCCTGAGCCAGCTGCTGACGATCGCCCGACTGCTTGCCGGCATAGTGATACGTCGCGCCGAGATTGTAATAGCCGTCAGCGTCCTGAGGATCGACGGCAATCGCCTGCTGAAAGTCCTGCACGGCGGCTTGAGTCTGACCCTGCCGAAAAGCATTCACGCCGTCGGCGTTGTAGGTCGACGACGACGTGCAGCCCACGACACAGAACACGACTCCAACCCATAGACCCGCCGCGCTGGCCATCTGCCAGCGCACGAATCGGTCAACCACCGGCAGCACGGCTCCCACCGTCCACCCGCTCCGTCGGTCCATCTCTTGCTGTCGGCCTTGCGTCGACATCCGGCCACCCATCCCTTTCAGCCTGCCCGCGTCCGTCCAGGCAGGTGGGAGAGTACCGCATTCAACACCCGGAAATCAAGACAGATTGGACTCGGAATCGCCAAAATCGGCCGACTCTTCCTCCTCATCGACCGCCGGTGCCGGCACGCTCGACGCGTCCACCGTCGACTTGAAATATCCCAGGCCGCGAATCACCTCCAGAATCTCACTGCAGGTCGGGAACATGCGTCCATTGGCCCGCTTGTACGCGTCCAAAGCATGCATGAATTCGATCTCGTCCCCCGAATAGTCCCGCTCGCACGTCGTCGGATCAATCTGCCGGCGCCGAGGCACCTTCGCCCGACGCTCACCCACCCGACGCTCGGCCGCCACCGGCTCCTGTCGCTGACGACGGTCCACGCTCGTACGCCGCTCACGGTCCACCGTGCGACGATCGACGGGAACTTCCACCTCGGCCGTTTCGACCGATTCCGCCCCCCGCTTGCCAGCCAATCCCTTCCCCGTGACCGCCTCCTTCGCCTTCCCCTTGGCCTTCGCCTTCACAGCTACCGCCGACTTTGACTGAGCCTTCCCCTTGGACACCTTCTTGGTCTTCGATTGCGAAACGCCCACGTCCAACCTCCCACCGCCCGAGAAAATTGCACCCCGTAAACCGCGTCCAGCTGCCCCGTTTTCCGCCTCCTGCCTTACCCGCTCACCCAACCCGAAGGCCGGCAAGCCGTCGCGGATTGCCACCCATGATCCCAGGTAACCTTTAGCGACCAGCAAAAATACACCGCCTGAGCAAACCTGCGTGGCTAAGGGACCCAGGGAAGATAGAAAAACTGAACGGCTGGGCACAAGCTAGAACGGATGTTCGGGTCGTAACGACCATCCGGGTAAGGGAGGGGAGAGGGGCGACCGGCCGGCGGCGGCGATCAGCAGACGCGGCGGAGCAGTTCCAGACGCTCTTCGGCTGCCGACGCATCGGGCGACACGGGGTCGCTCGGACGGCCCGACCAAGTGCGCCGAAGCAGCGACCAGGCCCGCTCCATCCGACGACTCAGCGGCTTCAACTGCGATACCAGAGGATCGACCCAGTCCGGACGCACCGATCGGACCGAATCCCATGGCCGCTGGACCATCGACCAGGGCCGATCCAGGCCTAAGCTGGTCCCCCATTGAGCCAACGGGTCGTGACTGAGCCCGCCGAAACGAGCGAACGCGTACATCTGAGTCCACGGCGCAACCGGGCTGGTCCACACCTGCGATGCCATCGAATCGGGCGAAATCGCGTTTCGCCGGCGCACCAGATCGCCCTTCTCCATTCGCCCGTCATCCCAATTCACCGCATCGCGGTCTGACCGACCGACCGTACCCGGCTCGTCCTGGCCGGCGACCAGATTCGGAGCGACGGATGCCCCCCCAGCCGACTCGTCTGTCAACTCAGCGACCGACTCGACGGTGCGGATCGGCGCCAGCTGATTCGCCGCGACTGCGGTCACCAGTGCAGCCGCCGCGATCGACATCAGCGACCGATGCCATTTCGACGGTGGGGTTTCCTCGGCCAACGACGTTGTCGTCACGACCTGGGATTGCGGAGTTGGTTCAATGCGGACCGTGCGGACCAGGCTGGACGCCGAGTTTCCGCGGACGGTTTCGGCCAGCGTCATCCGATAGGGATCGGCGTCTGGATTGACGGCGGGCGTAACGGCCGGCAGCATCGGCTCGGGCAGACCGGCTGGCTCAGCGGGGTCGTCAGGCAAGGGGCTGGTCCAGTCGGGAAGTGCGTCCGCACCAATTGAGGCCGAGGGCGACTGAGACTCCCAGCGGCCTTCCCACAGTCGCTGCACGGCCAGCCATCGCGCGCAGTGGGGGCAGACCGTAGCGTGTTGAATCAACTGCGGATCGCTTTCGGGAGCCTCCCGGCGATCGACGCATTCATGGTAGCGCTGTAAAAACTGTCCGCACCGCATGCCGCCTAGACCCCATCAACACCACGCTGAACCAGATACCTCATCATCTCGCCACGGGCCCGATGGACCCAAGTCTTCACTGTGCCGACGGGTCGGCCGAGCCGCTGCCCGATTTCCTCATAGGCCAGTTGATCGCGATGAAACAGCAGGAACGCTTCCCGGTAATGAGGCCGCAGGCGCTCCAGTGCCGTCTGCAATTCCTCGTCCAACCCCGCTCGACGACTCAGCGTCACTTCACCGGTCGGCTGATCTTGCAGCGAGTCGGCCGGGTGGGGAACTCGTGCTCGCTTGGCCAACATGGTCCGACAGCGATTGGCCGCGATGGCCAGCAACCACGGCTCGAATTCCCGCGCCGGATTCCAGCAAGCCAGACTTCGAGCGACCCGCAGAAAGGTCTCCTGCTGGGCATCTTCGGCGTCCTGGCGCTGGCCCAGATAACGGTAGCAGACCGAATAGACCTGGTGCCGATACCGCTCGATCAACTCCGTGAATGCGTGCGAGCTCCCAGCCAAGCACCTCGCCACAATCTGTCGTGTCTCAGCCGCCAAACTCAGCTCCTCCTGCCGCCTGCCTCCGCGGTGTTCCTCTCACCACTACCTGTGCCCGACCGCTGGGGTTTCAGAAAAATCCAGCGGCCGTCCCCATCGTGACCGAGGACGGGCGCCGAAACGATCGACTTCTCAGCGCCGATTCCACATCTTGCGCAGCATCTGCGCGGCGGCTTCTTGAGTGTTCTTCGGCTTGTCGGCCGACATATCACGCTTGGGGAGCTTTCCGGGCTCAGCCTTACCCGACTCGGTCTTTCCTGCCTCAGCCTTGCCCGCCTCAGCCTTGCCGGCCTCAGCCTTACCGGCCTCGGGCTTAGCTGGCTGAGCCTTGTCCGATTTCCCGACCTGAGTTTCGGTCGAGCCGTCCACCGGCGGTACCGGAGCGCCATCGGCGCGGGTATCTGTCCCCGGTCCGGCCGCCGCGCCCGTGGTCGGTTCAATCGTCACCGCCTCGGTGTCGTCGGTATAGAAGCGGCCCGTGTCGCGCTGCCCCAGGCTTGCTGGATCGGCAGGACCCGGCTCGTCGAGCTCATCCAGCCATTGGCCGACCAGATCGCCGACTTTATCCGCTGACTGCTTCCCGCCAGCTGGTACTGCCGTCGCGGCCGGAACGTGAATGATCACGGAAAATTCCAACGGACCGACCTGCAGCACGTCGCCGTTCTGCAGCGGCTGGTCCCCCTCAATCCGATTCCCGTTCACGAAGGTCCCATTCCGGCTCCCCAAGTCGCGAGCAACGAGACCTGTCGAGCGGACCAGAATGGCGCAATGCTGACGGCTGATCGCATCACTGCGAGCCTGCAGCTGACATTCCTCCGAACGTCCAATCAGGAACTTGGGCCCTTTCAACCCAATCTCCTTGCCTGTGTTGCTTCCTCGCATCACACGCAGCTTGACTTGCATACAAAACGCCTTTCGATTCGCAAAGGTACCCGGACACGATAAGTCAATGATAGCGTCGAGTACGTACCTTTACGAACTTCTTGTCACGGCATGTCCGTCACACCGCAGCTCGCCAACGCGAAAACCCAGGGCAATCCGCCAATCGACTCGGGACTACAAAAGATAATAAATCGAAGTCGACCAGCGTACCACTGAATTCCCCACTGGTGGCCCGCGTCCACCCTCCAGCAGACAGCGAACGGGCCGGGATCTACCCCAGCCATGGCGGCCGGCATTCGTCCTGCTCGGCCACGGGGTCGAGCTTAGCAGAGCGGGGCGGATTCGTCAAAGGAAATTCACGTTCGATCAGATTTCACGGGCCAGCCTTGGGGGGCCCCGGGACGGCGTTCAGCGCTTCTCGGTCCAGGCGGGACTGCCGAATCGGTCGGTTTCTATCCGCGCCGCCACGTGACGCAGCTCATCGCCTAACTCGGCCGGCTCCCACCGCACCCCCAACGTCCTCGCCAGCAAGGCCAGCCAATCGGCTGTGAACTGACCTCGAGCCTCCTCGGCCCGCTCGGCGTCCCATTCGGAAAGATCGGCGATCCCGGGGAGCTCCGGGGCACACGGTGAACGACGCCAAAGTATCGAACCGTGCTGCAATACGGCCCCGCGCAGCCGACGCTGAGCGCTCCCGACCACCTTGTGCGGGCCGATCACCAGATCGCCTTCCGACCGACGCTGAAAGCACAGAAACGGGACTCCGCCTTCAACATCGCTCGGCCCCTCCAAAGCACGGGCCGGCGTCCACGACCGAGCGGTGACGCCGCAACCCGCCAGGGCATCGATCAGCGTGCCGTGAATCAAGGGATAGAGCCGTTCGGCGGCCGGTCCCCAGCGCTGAGCCTGGGGCACGACCAGGCTATAGGTGAGTTCGGCATCGTGAACGATGGCCCCACCCCCCGACCACCGCCGGACGGCCGGACAGGCGACGCTGGGGGGATGACGTTCCCGGTCGGCCCAGGCCTGAAAATAGCCCAAGGACAAAGTCGGGACGGCCCAGCCGTACAGACGGAGTGCCGGGATGCCGTCGGCGGCCCGCTCCAACAGGGCTTGGTCGACAGCCATGTTCCAGGCTCCGCCCGCCGGAACCTCCTGGTAGACCAACATGGGGCTCAGCCCAACGTGCCCGTATCGCCCATCCAGCAGACGATCGGCTTGCGGGCCGCCTGCACCTCGTCCGGTCGGCTGACCAGGGTCGTATGGGGCGCTTCCTGCAGCAACTCAGGAGCCTCCTCGGTGATCCGGAACAGTGCCTCGGCAAACGCGTCGAGCGTCTCCTTCGACTCGGTCTCGGTCGGCTCGATCATCACCGCCTCCGGGACTGTCAGCGGGAAGTAGACCGTGGGGGCGTGGAATCCGTAGTCGAGCAGGCGTTTGGCCAAGTCCATCGCCGAAACGTGCCGTTCTCGCTTCAACCGTTCAGCCGAGGCGACGAATTCGTGCATGCACCGATCGCCGAGTGGTACCGGGAGAATGTGCCGGACTTTGCTGAGCAGGTAGTTCGCATTGAGGACCGCGTCCTCAGAGACGCGGCGCAGGCCGTCCGGACCGTGGGTGCGGATGTACAAGTAGGCTCGAATCAACACGCCCACATTCCCGAAAAAGCTCCGAACTCGGCCGATCGAGTGAGGCCGGCCCTCATCCGACAAGGCATACTGGTCGCCGCGCCGCACCACCGCCGGCACCGGCAGGAAGGGGGCCAGGTGTTCGGCGACGCAGATCGGACCGGCCCCCGGGCCACCGCCACCGTGCGGACCGCTGAACGTCTTGTGCGGGTTGTAATGCATCATGTCGGCGCCGAAATCGCCCGGCCGAGCGATCCCGAGGATGGCGTTCATGTTGGCACCATCGAGGTAGATCAAGCCGCCCACTCCGTGCACCAGCGACGCGATCTCACTCACCTGCTGGTCGAACAGCCCCAGCGTATTCGGATTGGTGATCATGAAGACGGCCACCTGGTCGTCCAGATGGGCTTTCAGCTGATCCATGTCGACCATCCCGCGCGACGTGCTGGGGATCGTCACCGTATCGAATCCGGCCATCCGCGCACTGGCGGGATTGGTGCCGTGCGAGCTGTCGGGGGTGAGGACCTTGGTCCGCTGCTGCCCGAGGTGCCGGTAATAGGCCGAAGCGACCAGCAAAGCGGCCAGTTCGCCCTGCGCACCGGCGGCCGGCTGGAGCGACACGCCGGGAAGCCCTGAGATTTCGGCCAGCATCTCCTGCAGCTCGAACAGCAACTGCAGCATCCCCTGCAGCGTCTCTTCGGGCTGATACGGATGGAGCCGGCTGAAACCGGCGAGCCCCGCCAGCCGCTCGTTCCGCTTCGGATTGTGCTTCATCGTGCACGACCCGAGCGGGTAGAAGTGCGAGTCGACCGACATGTTCAGCGTCGACAGGTTGGTGAAGTGACGTACCACTTCCGGTTCGGAAAGCTCGGGCAGCGGCGGCAGGGATGTCGCCACCGCATCGGCCGGCAACAGATCGCTGACCGGCTGCTCGGGGACATCACACGTCCCGCAATGGCCGCCCCCTTTGCCCGGGCGCGAAAGCTCGAAGATCGTCGTCGTCGAATGAGGATTACGCATGATGGGCGGCCGCCACTTGAGGAGATTGAACGTGCAGACAATGGGCCAGCTGATCGATTTCAGCTCGCGTACGCTGTTCGGTCACCGCCACCAGGAAGCAGTCCTGGAGTTCGGGATACCATCGCCCCAGCGGAATACCAGCCAGGAACCCATCTTCGCGAGCACTGGCCAGCAGGTCGTCGACCCGCTGGCTGGTATCCCGCACGACAAACTCCTTGAAGAAGCTCCCGCCAAAGGCGAGCTCCAGCCGCGGTCGTTCGGCAATTCGACCGGCCGCATAATGAGCCTTCTGCAGCGACTGTTCGGCCACGGCCCGCAGTCCGCGTGGCCCCATGGCGGTCAGATAGATCGTCGACCGCAGGGCAAACAGTCCCTGGTTCGTACAAATGTTGCTGGTCGCCTTCTCCCGCCGAATGTGCTGCTCACGAGTCTGCAAGGTCAGCACCCAGCAGCGGCGTCCCCGCCGATCGACGGTCTGTCCGGCGATCCGGCCCGGCATCCGCCGCACAAACTGCTCGCGACAGGCCAGCATCCCCAGGTAGGGACCGCCGTAGTTGAGCGGATTGCCGAGCGACTGACCTTCGGCCACGACGATGTCGGCCCCCCAGTCACCTGGACGCTTGAGCAACCCCAGGCTGATCGGATCAACGCTCGCCACCAGCACCGCCCCGGCTCGATGCGTCAACTCCTCGATCGCTCGCACATCTTCCAGCAGCCCGAAAAAGTTCGGCTGCTGCACGATCACACAGGCCGTCTGATCGTTGAGCTCCGCTTCCAGACGGGCCAGATCGGCCTGACCGTCACTCAGCGGCAACACCACCAGCTCGGTTTCCAGATTCTCCAGATACGTCGCCAGCACCTCGCGATACTCGGGATGCAGCGACGCCGGTACGATCACCTTGCCGAACCGCTTGGTCGTGCTGATCGCCATCAACGCCGCTTCCGCCACCGCACTTCCGCCGTCGTACAGACTGGCATTCGAGACATCCATACCGGTCAATTCGCAGACCAGCGACTGGTACTCGAACATCGCCTGCAGGTTCCCCTGGCTGACCTCCGGCTGGTACGGCGTGTACGACGTGTAGAACTCGCCCCGGCTGGCCAGATTGTCGACCACCGCTGGAATGAAGTGGTCGTAGCTGCCGCCACCGAGAAAACAGACCAGCGAATCGGCGTGTCCGTTGCTGCCGGCCAGACGCTGAGCCAGCTGAGTCAGCTCGATTTCCGCCAGCGCCGGCGGCAGATTCAGCGGTCGATGCAGCCTCAGTTCGGCCGGAATCCCCGCAAACAGCTCCTCCACACTGCGAACGCCGATCGACTCCAACATCGCTCGACGGTCCGCTTCCGTGTTGGCAAAGAACGTCATGCCCCCAATTCCTCTCCGGTACGACCCTAGGGTTCGTTACGAGTACACGAGCAGCCCCAAGTAGGCGTCAGCCCGCTTCGGCACACTGCTTCTGATAGGCGGCGAAGTCAAGCAACTCGCTGGTCGGAGCCGCGGAATCGACACGGACCTTGGCAATCCATCCCTTGCCGTACGGATCGTCGCTGAACCACTCCAGGTGATCGGCCAGCTCCGAATTCACCGCCACCACTTCGCCCGTCACCGGGCTGTACAGATCGCTCACCGCCTTGACCGACTCAATCTCACCAAACGAATCGCCAGCCTTCACCTGACGCCCCACTTTGGGGAGCTCGATGTAGACCAGGTCGGTCAACTGCTGGACGGCAAACGCCGAGATACCAACCGTAGCGACCCGTTGCCCGTTAACATCCTCGTTGGCGACCCATTCGTGCGTCTTGGCATATGCCAGTGCTTCTGGTTTCACAGCTCACTTCCTCGGCTTGTCGGACTTCACCAGATGATCGTTATTATCGCTCTCTTCGTTGGCCGGAATGGCGTCCGTCGTCGTACCTGACCCCGTCGTCGTAACTGAGGGGCCGTTGTCATGCCAGACCTGTCACCGGGGCCGCTGATAGAAGGGGAGCGGCGCCGGCTGGGCCTCAATGCGACGGCCCCGCACATCCACACTGATGGGCTCACCCGCCGGCCAACTCGAACGTTGAACATACCCCATGGCTATCGCCTGGTCGAGTGTAGGACTCAGCGTGCCGCTGGTCACCTCACCCACGCGCCGCTCACCGATGTAAATCGGATAACCTTGCCGAGCGATTCGCTTGCCGTCGAGAATCAATCCCACCCGGATCCACGGTGCGCCTGACTGACGGATCCGCACCAACGCGTCGTGCCCCGGAAACTCCCGCTGCTCCAGATCAACGGCAAAATCGAGCCCCGCAGAAAACGGATCAATCTCCTCAGTCAGCTCGTGGCCATACAGGGGCATGGCGGCTTCCATCCGCAACGTGTCACGAGCCCCCAGACCAATCGGCACTCCCGGCACCGGGGCGGCGTCCAGCAGTGTCTGCCAGGCTGTTTCGGTCAGCTCCGAGGGCACCGTCCACTCACAGCCGTCTTCGCCCGTGTATCCCGTCCGGCTGACCATGATCGTCACACCGTGCCACTGCAGTTCCTGAGCCGAATAATAGGGCCAGCGGCTGATGTCGGTACCCAACAGCCCGCTCGAACGAGCCACGGCCGTGGGACCCTGCACCGCGATCATCCCCGTCTGCAACGTCAAGTCTTCCAGCTGCACGCCGTCGCTGAGCGGATTCAGGCCCTGCAGCCAGTCCCAGATCCGCTGCCGGTTGCCGGCGTTCACCACCAGCCAGTAGTACGATTGCCCCGCCAGATCACGCAAGTGATAGACCAGCACGTCGTCCAGCGTGCCGCCGCTGGCGTCGGTGACCAACGCATAACGAATACGGCCCGGACGCAGGTCCGACACACGCCGCGTCACCACGCGGTCCAGAAAACCGGCCGCCCCCGGCCCCAACAGCCGAAACCGACCCATGTGCGAAACGTCAAACAGACCCGTTCCGCTCCGCGTCGCCAGATGCTCGGTCACAATCGATGTGTACTGCACGGGCATCGACCAGCCACCAAAGTCGACCATCTTCGCGCCGTGAGCCCGGTGCCACTCCGCCAGTGGCGTTTCCAGCAGCCTATCCGTCATCCGACCGACCTTCCTTCCCACTCCGGGGAGCGCCTTCTCCCAAGCACGATCGATTCTATCCGCCGACCCCGCTGCGACCAGGGGGGCCACCCGACCAACACCGGCTGACGGAACCTTGCCACCCAAGCTGTTTTCCGCGCCGTCAACCACGCCGCCGCCCACGTCGCGACGAACCGCCGCGCGGACCTCCGGCACGTCCCCCTCCACCCCGCCGATGCTTGGCCTTTCCGCCACGGAACCCACCAGACCCACCTGACCCACCCGACCCGCCGCTCCCGCCGCCTACCGGACCGGTCCCGCCATCCGACGTACCCTGACGGTCGCGGGGCGTGTGCCCCACCACCTGCAGATCCAACTGCCGGCGATCGAGGTCCACCTTGGCAATCACCACCCGGACGCGGTCCCCCAACCGGAACTGGTTCCCGGCGCGGTGACCGTTGAGCGTATGGGAACGGGAATCATAGAAGTAACGGTCCTCATTGAGCGAACTGATGTGGACCAGCCCCTCCGCAGGGAATTCCAGGCCCTGCACGAACAGCCCGTAATCCTCCACGCCGGTCACCACCCCCTCCATCCGCTGACCGATGCGGCTGCTCAGATGATTCAGCAGCTTCAGCTTGATCATCTCCCGCTCAGCCTGCTCGGCCCGCTGCTCCCGCTGTGAACAGTGCCGCCCCAGCTCCATCAATTGATCGAGGTCAATCACCGGCCGCTTGCCGCGAAAGACAAAGTCGAGCGTCCGGTGGATCGTCAGATCGGGATAACGCCGGATCGGGGACGTGAAGTGGCAATAGCAGTCGCTGGCCAACGCGTAATGACCTTCCTCCACCGGCGCGTACTCGGCCTTCGCCAAGCTCCGCAGCGCGGCAAAGTTCACCGCGTACTCCTCCGGCTTGCCCCGCACCTGCTGCAATACCTCACGCAACTCAAACCGGCTCTCCAGACTCTCGGTCTGAATCCCCAGCCCGCGCACAAAATCGGTCAGCGCCAGCATCTTGCGCGGATCGGGATTCAAGTGGACTCGCCGCAGGAAATGAATCCCCCAGTCGCTCAGCCGCTGCGCCACGGCTTCGTTCGCCGCCAGCATGAACTCTTCGATAATCCGATGGCTCTCCGTGTGCTCCACCTTCCGGCAACGCTCAATCTCCTGCTTGGCATTCAGCTCCAGCTTGACTTCGGGCAGATCAAGCTCCAGCGCGCCGCGCGCCATCCGCCGCTCGTGCAGAATCCGAGCCAGTTGGGCCATCCGTCCGAGCAGCCCGTGCACGGCCGGCGTCAGCCGCTCACGCCAGGACTCGGCCTCCGCCAGATACTCGTCCACCTCCTCATACGTGAACCGCCGCTGGCTGCGAATCGCTGAGCTCATCAGGTCCGTCGCCACCAGGATCCCGTCGGCCGTGAACTCCATGAAGGCCGACTTCGTGTATCGCACCTTGTCCGGCTGGAGACTGGCCAGATTGTTCGATACCAGCTCGGGCAACATCGGGATCACCCGGTCCGGCAAGTAAATGCTCGTCCCCCGCTCACGCGCTTCACGGTCCAGCGGCGAACGGAAGGGGACAAAATGGGCCACGTCGGCGATATGGACCCCCAGCCGCCAATGGCCTCCCTCCAGCAGCTCCACCGAAACCGCGTCGTCGAAGTCGCGCGCATCGACCGGATCGATGGTGATCGTGCACAGCTCGGTCAGATCCGTGCGGTCCTCGGGGATCGACCCATCGAACAATCGAGCCTGCTCGCGGGCCGATTCCAGCACGTCGGGCTCGAACGGACCGGGCAAGGAAAACTGCGAAGCGATCAGGCGGGAATCGAAGCCAGGCGAGCCGCGTTCGCCCAGCACCTCCGTGATCACCGCCTCGCCTTCATCCTCCGGTCCGCGCGGATACCGGACCATCTCCAGCACCACTTTGTCGCCCGGCCGGACCCCTTTGGCTCCGGGATCGCCGACAAACACGGGATGAGCGAAGGCGTTGCCGTCGACTTGGACCAGCCCCCGCCCCCAGAGCTCGAGATACGTCCCTACAAACTGCTGACTGGCCCGCTCAAGCACCCGGATGACCTCACCCGAGATGCGGACCCGCGGCCCGCGACGGACCTTTCGCCCCAGCCGCACCTGGACCCGATCGCCATGAGCCGCATCCGCCGCCGCTCGACTGGCAATGTAGATGTCCTCGTCCCGCGAACCGGCATTCAGCGGTCGGACAAATCCGAACCCGCCCGCCGCGCGACGAAATGTCCCCGTGACCAGCACCACGTCGGCCGGCAACTCACCCCCTGGCGGGTCGCCGGATCGGGGACTGCCGGAGCTCTTGGGCGCCAGCGCTCGTCGGGAATGGACCACGTGCCGGTCGCCGTAGACCAGCTGTCCGGCTTGAGCGAGCCGTTTGATGGCCTTGCGGACACGATCGAGCTCATCGCGGTCCAGCACCCCCAATTGAGCGGCAATGACTCGCGGCTTGACCGGCCGGTAATTCGGGTGCTCGACATGTTCCAGAATTCGCTGTTCGAGTTCCCGCGTCGACATGCTGCGCCTTGATCTGGACTGGCCGTGTCCGGTGTCAGAAAGCCCGTCGCCCGACGTCCTTTCTTGCAGCCGCCCGGCAGCGGCCGTAGAATCGCCCGTTGGTCACGACCGTAATTGCGAGGGAAGGAGGCGTGTGGCATGCCACAGGCTCAGCGTAAGTTTATCGCCCAGCTGGTGGAAAACGAAGAGGTGGACGAAGTCTTCCTGGCCTCCGACAAACAGCTCCGGCCGAACCGGAACGGCAATCTGTACCTGCAGATGCGGCTGTCCGACCGGACCGGCATGGTCAATTCCATGATGTGGAACGCCACCGACAAGACTTACCGCTCGTTCGAAAACGGCGACTACCTGCGGGTCCAGGGGACCACGCAGAACTACAACGGGTCGCTGCAGATCATCGCCAAACAGCTCGAAGCGGTCGCCCCCAGCTCGGTCCAGGAATCCGACTTCGTGCAGGTCTCGCGCCAGCGACGCGAAGAGCTGATCCATCAGCTGACCGAGTTCATCCGCGACCTGGAAAACCCTCACCTTCGCAGCCTCGGCGAATCGCTCCTGATCCAGCCCGACCTGCTCGACGATTTCACTCGAGCCCCCGCAGCCGTCAAGAACCACCACGCCTATCAGGGCGGTCTGCTCGAACATGTCGTGAATCTGATGCAGCTGAGCCGAGCGATTGCGCCGCGATACCCCGAGCTGAACAAGGATCTGCTGATCGCCGGCGCGCTGCTGCACGATATCGGCAAGATCCGTGAGATGACCTACGACCGCCACTTGGGATACACCGACGAAGGACAGCTCGTCGGACACCTCGTCATCGGCGTGGAGATCCTGAATGAACTGATTGTCGCGGCCGAAAAACTCTCGGCTGAACCCTTCCCGCCCGAATTAGCGGCACAGCTGAAGCACATGATCGTCAGCCATCACGGTCAGTACGAATACGGCAGCCCCAAGGTCCCCATGACCCTCGAAGCCATCGCCCTGCATCTGCTGGATAACCTCGACGCTAAACTCGAACACTTCAGTCAGCTGATCCACGAAGACGCCAACTCCGACAGCCGCTGGACCGTCTACCACCCCGCACTCGGCCGAAAAATCTACAAATCGTCCGAATGGACCTGATCCGGGTGAGCTCCAGACGGCCGGCGCAGTGTGATTTCCGGGAAGATTTTTAACGCAGAGAGCGCGGGAGACACGGGAGTTTTCACCGCAGAGAGGCGGAGGTTGGGCAGAGCTTCGCTGCCAGGGCCGGTTGGAGGGACAGAGCCGCGGCTTGGATGAGCTAGAGGACGCGAAGGGAAAATGGCAGGACAAGGAAGAAAGGCAGGCGGGACGCCTGCACCACAACCAACAGGAGGCAGGCGGGACGCCCGCACCACAACCAACGGGAGGCCGGCGGGAGGCCTGCACCACAATAGGCGATGCTAGGACGAACGGCTGGAGCGGCAGGCGACCAGTTCGCGACAGGTGTCGGCGATTCCGGCCGCGTCGAGCCCTAAGTCCGAGAGCAGTTCGGTCCGCTCGGCGTGTTCGACGTAATGATCGGGGATCCCGAGCCGGCGAAGATGCCGCGTGTCCCAGCCTTCGTCGCACGCCAGTTCGAGGACCGCGGATCCAAACCCGCCCATCAAGCAGCCTTCCTCGATCGTCACCACGAAGGGCAAGTCGCGCAAGAGCCGTCCGATCAGTTCGCGATCGAGCGGTTTGGCGAAGCGAGCGTTGACGACGGTCAGCTGAATCCCTTCGCGCGACAGGCGTTCGGCCGCTTCGAGACAGGCCGGAAGCTGAGTGCCACAGCACAGCAGCGCTCCGTCCGATCCGTCCCGCAACTGCTCCGCTCGCCCCATCACGATCGGCTCACGCGTCCCGCCAATCCGTTCCGCGTTGGCCTTCGGATAGCGGATCGCCACCGGCTGGTCTTGATCCAGGGCCCACGGCAACATCGCTCGGAGATCGTGCTCATCGCCCGGGGCCATCACAACCAGGTTGGGGAAGATCCGCATGTAAGCCAGATCGAAGACGCCGTGATGCGTCGGTCCGTCGGGTCCGGTCAGACCGCCGCGGTCCATCATGAAGACGACCGGCAGGTTCTGCAGCGAGACCTCCTGGAAGACCTGATCAAAGCTCCTCTGCAGGAACGTGCTGTAGATCACCACCACCGGACGCAGACCGGCTTTGGCCTGTCCGGCAGCGAATGCCACCGCGTGCGATTCGCAAATCCCCACGTCGAAAAACCGGTCGGGAAACCGATCTCGAACCGGCTCGAGCTTGTTCCCCTGACACATGGCCGCCGTCATCACGGTCACGCGGTGGTTCGAGCCCATCTGATCGAGGAGCGCATCGCGGGCGACATTGGTGTAGGCCGGAATCGACTTGGCGGCCGGCAGCACTTCGGGCTGATCCTGGGCGGGCGACTGATCTTTGCCCAACGCCTGATCCTTGGCCAAAACTGGCGGCGTATGAAAAAAGACCGGATCGGCGGCCGCCGGCTGGTAACCGTGCCCCTTCTCGGTCACCACATGCAGCAGGACCGGATCGGACATGGCCTTGGTCATTTCGAGATATTTCTTCAGCAGCGGAATGTTGTGGCCGTCGATCGGCCCGATGTAGCGGAATCCGAGATCCTCAAACAACATGCCACCATGCAATCCGGCTTTGGCCGCCTCCTTGACCTGAGCCAGAAATCGCTCGGCCGGATCGCCAAACACGGGGACTCGGCTGAGCATCTTCACGACTTCGGACTTCAAACCGGTGTAGTACGGATTGGTGCGCAGCCGGTCGAGATAATTGGCCAGCCCCCCCACGCGCGGACAGATCGACATCTTGTTGTCGTTCAAGATGACCAGCATCTTCTCGCGTAATCCGCCAATGTTGTTCATCGCCTCGTAGACGATTCCCGACGGAAACGCGCCGTCCCCGATCACCGCCACGGCGTGACGATGGTCGTGGCCCATAATCCGATCGCCCGAGCGCAGGCCCAGCACCGTCGATACGCTGCAGCCGGCATGGCCCGTCATGAAGAGGTCGTAAGGGCTTTCCGCCGGATTCGGATAACCCATCAGGCCCCCTTTGGTCCGGATCGAACCAAAGCGGCCGTAGCGACCCGTGATCAACTTGTGCGGATAGATCTGATGCCCGGTGTCCCAGATCAGCCGGTCCTCGCGAAAGTCGTACACCAGGTGCAGCGCCAGACACAGCTCCACCACTCCCAGGTTCGACGCGAAATGGGCACTGCGGGTCGAGACGAGGTTGCACAGCACCTCGCGGATCTCATCGGCCAGCACCTCGAGCTCGTCCGTGGTCAGCTTCCGCAGATCCAGGGGCGACTCCAAATTGGCAAGCAACTTCGACATGTGTTCCGCCAGTCTCCTGTGCTCTTCCTGATTTCCAGGATACTCCAACCTCAGTGGTCACGGGCCAAAATATACCGAGCCCCGGCAGCCAGCGCCGACGCGTCACCCGGCAACCCACTTAACCAACCGCAAGCTTCCTCAATCAGCTCACCGGCCCGCTGACGACTTCCGTCAATTCCCAACAGGGCAGGGTAAGTCAGCTTCCCGCGGACACTGTCCTTACCGGCCCGTTTCCCCAGCCGAGCTGCGTCGCCGCCGGCGTCCAGCAGGTCGTCGACAATCTGGAACGCCAGCCCCAGCCTCCATCCGTATTCGTCGAGCGCCGCCAAATGTCGGGGGTCAGCTCCCGCAATCATGGCCCCTAATCCCAGCGACACGCGTAGCATGGCGCCGGTTTTGCGGAGATGAATGGCCTCCAGCTGAGCCAGATCCCGGACCGGCTGCCGTTCGGCCGCCAAATCGTCCACCTGCCCCCCCACCAGGCAGCTCGGCCCCGCCGCTCGAGCGAGCTGGGCACAGCACGGGCCGGCCACGGTCGCCGGCAGGTACCGGGCACAGACCTCCAGGGCTCGGGCCAGCAGGGCGTCGCCCGCCAGAATGGCCAAGGCCTCACCGTAGACCACATGGCAGGTCGGCCGGCCACGCCGCAGGTCGTCGTCGTCCATCGCCGGCAGGTCGTCGTGGATCAGCGAATAAGCGTGGATCATCTCCACGGCGACGGCCGCCGGCAGAGCCAGCTCCGCATCGCCTCCGCACGCCTCGCAGGCCAGCAGGACCAGAATCGGCCGCAGCCGTTTCCCCGGCGCCAGCAGACTGTAGCGGATGGCCTCGGCCAGCTGAGCCGGACAGTCCGCGTCGAACTGGGAATAGGACTCCAGTGCCGCGTCGACTCGATGCCGATAGGGCTCGATCATGGCCGGAAACTCGACCGCCCGACGCTCCATGGATACCTGATCTCGCTCGCCACCCAAACTGGTTATGCCCCGCACAGCCTCAAATCTAAAACAGTTGCCCCGAGTCGTCGATATCGCCCCGGCTGAAGTCGCCCCCTTCCGGTTCGCCCGCCTTCCGTCGGCGACGGGCCGGATTGGCGGTCTCCGCATCCCCGGTCGAACGGCGGCGGTGACGCTGAGCGGCTTTTTCTTCGAGCGTCAGCGCCGATTCCTCGAACGGAGCGACGGTCGGTTGAGGGGCCGAGTCGACTCGCGTGAGGACCTCCACTCGCCGTTCGGCTTCGGCCAGCAACTTGTGACACCGACGCAACAGTGCCACCCCCCGCTCATACTGCTGCAGGGCCGAGTTCAGCTCCAGCTGACCGTCCTCCAGTTGCCGCACAATCTGCTCCAGATCACCCAGACAAACCTCAAACGGCGGTTGCCGATCGGCGGCGGCGGAATCTGACGAGTCCGATTGTTCGTCGCTGCGTCGGGCCCCCATCGGCGGATCCTTGATTGGCTCGCAAGTGCTGCTCATGACTGATAATCCTCGTATCTTAATCGGCCCGGCCGGGTTCGGGCAGGGTTGCTCCGAGTTCGGGTGGACCGACGACACGGCTGACGACATCCCCATCGGGCCACCGCGTCCGCAACAGCTGACCGTCGCTCAGTTCAGCTGCCGCTCGAATCACTCGGCGACTTTCTGCTTGAAGAGTCACGGTGTAGCCGCGTCCGAGGACCGCCAGGGGGCTGAGCGACTCGAGCTTCCCGGCCCAGCCGGCGACCCGATCGTGCTGACGCATCAACCGCAGCTCCACCCCGCGCTGCAACCGCTGCTGCAATTCGTCGACCCGTCGGGTCCGGTCGAGGACCATCTGCTGGGGCTGTCGGAAACAGCGTCGGTCGGCGAGCCAGGCCAGACGTTGCCGAGCTTGCTGGACCATCCGCTGGAGGCCGGCGGTGAGCCGTTGGGAGGTGCTGGCCAGGGACTGCTCGACTTCACGGATATCCGGGACGACCAGCTCAGCGGCTTCGGTAGGAGTCAGCGCGCGGACATCGGCTGCCAAGTCGGTCAGCGTCACATCGATATCGTGACCAATTCCGGAGACCACGGGGATCTCCGATTCGTAGACAGCTCGGACGACCGGTTCTTCGTTGAACGACCAGAGATCTTCCAGACTGCCGCCGCCACGTGTGACGACCAGGACGTCGGGGCGGGGCGACCAGCAGTGGACTGAGCGGATACCGGCGACGATTTCGGCGGCCGAGCCGTCCCCTTGGACGCGGCACGGCACGATGGTGACTCGGACTGCCGGCCAGCGACGGCGGAGGACTTCCAGGAAGTCCCGGACAGCGGCTCCGGTAGGGCTGGTGACAACGGCGATCCAGCTGGGGAAACGGGGGAGTGGTCGTTTGTGAGCCGGATCGAAGAGTCCTTCGGCGGAGAGTTTGGCGTGAAGCCGTTGCAGGGCCTGCTGCAGGGCCCCTTGGCCCTGGGGGACGAGCCGTCGAACGACCAGCTGGTAGCTGCCGCGCGGCGGGTAGACATCGAGGGTCCCTTCGCAGACGACGGCCATGCCATCGCGCAGCGCCACCCTCAGCTGGGCCGCTGACCCGCGCCACATGACGGCTCGCAGCTGAGCCTGATCGTCTTTGAGGGTGAAATAAAGATGTCCCGACTGGGGCCTCGCCAGATCGGTGATTTCGCCGGCGACCGTGACCGACGGCAAGGCGGCCTGCAGGACGTCGCGGACCAGCGTATTGACTTGCCAGACCGACAGGACGCGCGGTGTCTGGTCGCGGTCTGCGCCATCAGCGGACTCGGCATCCGCGTCGTCCATCCCGTGATACGGTGATTCGTTCATCGA
Source organism: Pirellulales bacterium (assembly GCA_046349895.1). Lineage (GTDB taxonomy): Bacteria > Planctomycetota > Planctomycetia > Pirellulales > Pirellulaceae > JAXMBJ01. The sequence continues at coordinate 2,564,933 of JAXMBJ010000006.1, forward strand.
GTCCTTCATGCCGCGGGGCTTTGGTCATTCATGTTGGCGGTGCGCCGATACGAGCCATTGGTATCGAGGGCCGGAGCGGGAGGCAATGCGGGCCCGACGTCCGGGCCACCAAAATTTTTTTCTCACCGCGGGACCGGACGTGTCACAGGCCCAGCCGAGAATACAAGCAGACGGATGTGGAGGAAGCGACGGTCGAGCCGATCCGCCCGCAGATTTGCTCAAAATACCTCTTGCCATGCCACTCGGTCCCCCGTAAGTTTACTGTACGTTAGTTCATTACCTGTGGGTAGTCGAGCCCCGTTGCACGGGTCAGCTTGGTTACCGATAACGGAGGCGTCGCATGATTACTCACTCGAAGGCGAACGGAGCCATGGCCAAGAAACCGATGCAGAAGATCAAGGGCGGTCGAGGCGACTTGGCTGCAGACAAGAAACCGGGCGAGGAGGCTGCTGGCAAGCCTGCAGATGCCGGCGGCAAAGAGGCGTCGGCCAAGGAGAGTGCGGTGAAAGGGAAAGGGCGCGGCAAGGATTCGAATCGGCTGGCGGCGGCTGAGCCGGCCTTTCTGGCTGACCACGAATCGCTCAAGACGACGCTGCAGCAGATTGAAAAGCAGTTCGGTCAGGGAGCGATCATGCCCCTGGGTAAGGAAAAGTGGGGAGCCATCGAGGGGATCCCGACCGGCAGCCTGTCGCTCGACCTGGCCTTGGGAGGGCAGGGGGTTCCGCGCGGGCGGATCATCGAGGTCTACGGACCGGAATCGAGCGGCAAGACGACGCTGGCCCTGCACGTGGTGGCTGAGGCTCAGAAGCTGGGGGGCATTGCCGCCTTCATCGACGCCGAACATGCCCTCGATCCGAGCTGGGCAAAGAAGCTCGGCGTGGAACTCGAGACGCTGCTGGTCAGCCAGCCGAACAGCGGCGAAGAGGCGATGCACATCACGGAGATGTTGATCAAGTCGAATGCGGTCGACGTGATCGTGATCGACTCGGTCGCCGCTCTGATTCCGCGTCAGGAACTGGAAGGCGACATCGGCGACACGCACGTCGGTCTGCAGGCGCGCTTGATGAGCCAATCGCTGCGGAAGTTGACCGGTGCGATCGCCAAGTCGAAGACGTGTGTGATTTTCATCAATCAGATCCGCGAGAAGATCGGAGTGATGTTCGGTTCACCCGAGACCACACCCGGCGGTCGCGCGCTGAAGTTCTACAGCTCGTGCCGCATCGATGTCCGCAAGATCGGACAGCTGAAGGAAGGCGAAATCGCCATTGGCCAGCGGGTGCGAGTGAAGGTGGTCAAGAACAAGGTGGCTCCGCCGTTCCGGATCGCTGAGTTCGACATGATGCACGACAGCGGTATCAGCTTCGAAGCCGACGTGCTGGATCTGGCGACCGAGCGGAAAGTGGTGACGCGCAGCGGAGCATGGTTCCGGTTTGGCGAGGTCCACCTGGGTCAAGGCAAGGAAAAGGCTCGGCAGTTCCTGGTCGAAAATCCGCAGATCACCGCCGAACTGAAGACGCGCGTGATGCAGCTGGCAGCGACCGGCGAAAGCCCGGCGGCCGGCGGTCGCAGCAGCGGCAGCAGCGATGATGGCGACGGCGGCGGCGGCGGCGGCGATGAATGAGCCTCCCGGAGCGGAGCGGCGACCGATCGTGACCGACCCTCCGGCACCCGAGCGGCTCACAGTAACCCAGTCCGCAGCAACCCAGTCCGCTGCCACTGAGCCCGTAACTCCTGCGGGCTGGGTTCGCTTGGACCGCTGGGCGAACCTGATCCGACGGGTCATCGTCGTCAGCTTGACCCTGGTCAGCCTGACGGCGACGCCGAGCACTCAGCCCTTGCTCGGCCAAGACCCCGAGTCACCGCCGGACCAGGTGCGGCAGCAGGAGGAGCTTTCGGGTGAGTCCGGAGGGGGCGAGACAAACGGACTCGACGGACAGTGGTCCAGTCAATTCCAGCAGGTCGTCCAGCGGTGGTCGGGCCAACCCGGAACACCGCCAGTCCTGGCGGCGATCAGCGTCCGGTACCCGCGCCGGCTGCCCGGCTCACCGCAGCCCGTGGCTGGCGAGTCGTTGGACGGTGCGCCGCCGAATGGGGCAGGCCTTGAGCTGGATCGGCCCGATCACTGGACGATGGCCATCCTCGTGGCGGCGGAATCCGCACCTCTGCGGCTCCTGACGACCTACCACGGTCTGGGCCTGCCGCTCGAATCTTCCGCCGGCACTCCGCAATTCGAAGCCCATATCGGTACGGTTTCGCGTGCGTTCCCCGCCCGACTGGTCGGCGCTGATCCGTGGAGTGACCTGGCGGTGCTGGAACTGGTTGTTGAGCCAACGGGCGAACAGCCGGTCTCTGGTGCGCCGGCAGAGGCCGGGACCGAAATCCTGGCGGAGGCGGGGATGAGACTGGAGGATGCCGGACCACTGCCGGTGGGCGAACAGGTCGTGGTGCTGGGGAATCCCTTGGCATGGATGCAGAGTGGACGGCCGAGTGTGGCTCGGGGCTGGGCGGCCAACGTTCAGCGTGGTCCGGTCGCCAGTGCGCGCCGCGGCATGACGGGCTCCGAGTCGTATGCCAGTCGATACCAGCTGGGGCAGTTGACCGAGCTCGACCTGCGGTTGAGCGGGCTGGGAAGTGGCTGTCCCGTGCTGGATGATGACGGCCGATTGCGGGGGATCACGACGACCGCTGCCGTGGTGGCCGGGTACGACCCCGGTGCCGCTTACGCGATTCCCGTCGATCGCGGTCTGCTGCGGATTGTGGCCGAGCTGTCAGCGGGCCGCGAGGTTGGCTATGGGTTCCTGGGCCTGCGTCCCGATCAGGTCACCACTCAACCGGGCGACGGTAAAGAGTCGAGCGGGGTTCGGGTGGTCAGCGTACTGGCCGGGACTCCGGCCCATCAGGCTGGCCTGCGCGATGGAGACATTGTGACGCGGCTGGGGGAGGTGGCCATTGAGTCGCCGCAACAGCTGGAATGGCAGGCGGCCAGTCATGCTCCCGGAGAACGCGTGGAGCTCGAGGTTGCTCGACCTGGCGGGCTGCTGCGTCGCGAGCGATCGGTGGTGTTGCAGGTACGGCTGAGCAAAAAGCCACGGGTGAATGATCCTCCGGCGGTCGTCACGGCACCCGCCCGCAGCTGGCGCGGAGTGCAGGTCGACTACATCACGGCCGCAGCCGACTTCGACCGGCATCTGGCGGCCATGGAAGGCGGAGTGATGGTGATGGTGGTCGACGTTCAGCCGGGATCTGCGGCCGCCACGGCCGGACTGGAGCCGGGCGACCTGATCAAGGTGCTGGACGGCGAATCGATCGCCACTCCCGAGGAGTTCCTGGACCGCGCCGAATCGCTCACCGGGCCGGTCCCCATCCAGTTGTCTAACGGGCGAGAGCTGGCCATTCCTTGACCGACCAATCGTAGCCGAAGCTGTGGCAGCCGAAGCGGCTGGGGCGACGACGGCTGTCGAGCGACCTCCATTCGCAGAGATCAGGAAATCCCTGATTCAGGACCGTATCGTGGCGTCTCCAGCCAGCCCATACTACTGATAAAAGCCGCAAGGTTTTATACTGGTCATTCTTTACTGACCCGAGTCGGCGAGTGTTTATTGCTGACTTTGCAGGTCGGATCTCGGCCGAATCGGGAGGCGATCATGGGTCGGTCACAGGCGGAGCGGTCGCGGCGTCGGAGCCATGAACGTCGCGGGGTTCGGCACGGTCGGAGCCTGGTGGCAGAGACGCTGGAATGTCGTTGGGTCATGGCCGCTCCCGTGGCTGCGGACGACCTGTATGTCCTCGCTCCGGACACGCCGTTGGTGGCTACGGCGACCGCGCCACGAACCATCTATGACGACTTCTCGGGCCCCGGCTTGAATCCAGCTTTAGGTGGGGCAGGGTTCACGATCGAAGATGGTGCCATCCATACGTCGGCCGCGGCGAACCAGAACGATCGTCACTATGTGGCGACGAAGCGCACAGACTACCGGCAGTATGATTTCGTCTTCGAAGTGTCGGTGACGATGCCGAGTCGAGGGCAGACGAGCATCGCGTTTGTCGGCATTGGTTCCGGGCAACCGGGAACGGCGAGCAATGAGCCGGCCAGTTCGCTGTATCTGCGGATCCATTCGGCCGACACGGCGAACGGTCTGGTAGCGCTGGCCAGCGGTTCGCCGAGCAACGCCAAGACGATGGGGAATATCACGTCGCCGGGAACTCATCGCATCCGAATCGAGAAGATTGGGGGCCAGATCACGTTCCAGGTCGACGCGAACTACAACGGAACATTCAATCCGGATATGAGCCGCACGGTTCAGATGAGTGTTGACGGCGGGTTCCTCACCAACGCGAATTCACGGCTCTTTTTTGGGACGGCCTTGCCGGAAGTGCAATTCGACGATTTCGTGGCCTACACCAAGCCATCCGGCGGGGTCCTGGGTAACGACTCCGACCCGGACGGAGACGCGATCACGGCCGAGTTGATCGACGGTCCGGCTCATGGATCACTGACGCTGCAACCGGACGGCGGACTTCAATACACTCCCCATGCGGGCTTTTACGGAGACGACCAGTTCACGTATCGGGCAGTGGGGGGAGCGGACGCCTCGGCGGCTGCCACGGCCCGTCTGAAGGTCGGCCTTGCGCCAGTCCTGTCGGCACCTCAGGACGATAGTTACAACGCGCAGGAAGATTCGCCGCTGGCCATCGACGCGGTGATTCAGGATTTCCGGCAATTTCAGCTTCCCAGTGGTGCCTGGGAAACAGTTTACAGCCCGGCTCGAAATCGATTCTACGTGTCGGTTCCTCAGCCGGCTGGTGGGGTGTTTATCGTCGACCCGGTGCAAGGACTGCTGGGGACACCGATCGACGTGGGTGGTTTGCCGTACCAGATCGACGTATCGGACGACGGCAAGTATCTGTACGTCGGCGTCGACGCGGCCAACGGATTTCGCCGAGTCGACCTCGACACGGGCGTCGTATCGGACCTGGTGTCACTCGGCGCCGACCTGCGGGTCGACGACATCAAGGCTCAACCCGGACATCCCGATACGGTGATGGTCAGCTTAGCTCGCAACGGTGTCAGCCCTCGGTTGGCCGGAATCTCCATCTACGACAACCTGATCAAGCGACCTTCGGTGATCGTCCCCAATCTGAACAATCAATTCGACTTCAATGACGACGGGACTCAAGCCGCTGGCATCCTCGGTGAACTCTCCAGTCGCCCGATCCGGGTCGTCAAGGAAAACGGACAGCAGTGGAACGAAGTGAAGTACCGCGAATACTTCATCCCCGGCAATCCCGAAGGCGAAATGCAATTCACTGGGAATCACATCTTCTTTGACTCGGGACAAGTCCTCAGCGCGCCAAACCTCGACATTGTCGGTCAACTTCCCTATGGCGGCAGCGTGGAAGACACCTCACTCAAACGGTTCTTTACAATTTCCGGCAATCAGCTGGTAATCACCGACACGCAGACCATGGCCGAGCAGGTCCGTTACACGATTTCCGGCCTGCCGGCGACTCAGGAGATAAAGCGGGTCTTTCGCATGGGGACCGACGGACTGGCTGTACGGACTTCGGGCAACCAGCTCTTTCTGTTCCGAACGGATTTGATCAATCAGCAGGTTCGACCGCGCGGCGTGCTCTCTAATGATGGCCTGAACAACGGCTTGCCACCGTTGCTGCGAGTCAGCTCGCCCCCCGCCAACGGTACGGTGACGTTGCAGCCGGATGGATCGTTCATCTACGAACCGAAGCCGAATTTCAGTGGCGTCGACGAGTTCACTTACACCATCGCCGACACGTCCGGCGAATCGGCGCCAGCTACGGTCCATATCCAAGTCGCGCCGACTCAGGATCCACCTACCGCCGCTGCGGATTCGTACCGCGTCGGTCAGAATCGAACGTTCCATGCCAGTTCGGCGGGGGGAGTTCTGGCGAATGACTCCGACCAGGATGGAGACGCGATCACCGCGAAGCTGCTGAACGGCCCAGCCCACGGCACCGTCAACCTGCTCCCGTCGGGTGAGTTTACTTACACGCCGGCTGCCGGATTCGTCGGCACCGATTCATTCTCGTATCAGGCTTCCGACGGCAACCTGACATCGGCACCGACCAGCGTGACGCTGAACGTCGAGGCCCGAACGATTCTGGTGTCGCTCCGCGCCGTCCAGACTCCGGGTGATACCGATCAGCTGGAACAGCTCCCCTCTTCCATTGGTAGCGTTAACGTTGGTGACAAATACGCGGTCGAAGTCTGGGTCCAGAATGTTGGTGCCGTCCAGAGCGGCATCGCCGGCGGTCAGGTCGATGTTCGGTTCAACAGCGGGCTGGCCGACGGCGGACAACTGGGACACGGCCAATTGTTCAATCAGCTTTCTACCGGTGCGGTCATTGAGTCGTCGGGGCTGGTCGACAACTTCGGCGGTGGAACACTCTCACCCACTGCGGGCGTTGCCCCGAACTGGGCTCGACTGGGCTATATCTGGATCAAGGCCGTCGATAACGGTCTAGCTGAATTCTCTGCCACCAGCGGCAATCTTCGATTCAGCCTGATCGGTCAGGGGAACGTGCCGATCGACAAGGTTGATTTTTCGGAGGCGTTAACCGTACAGCATCTGGCAGGGGCCAAACTGGCCATGACTGTCGTCAGCCAGCCCACGGTCACCGGCACTCATGGCGAAATATCGCAGCTCCCCGCCAATCTGTCCCATGTCGACGAATGGGCTCCGTACTGGGTCGAAGTCTGGGCCCGTCCGGTCGATGCCAACACTCGCCTCAAGACTGTCACGGTCGACCTCAAGTACAACTCAGCACTGACGACTGCCACTCAGGTGGTGACCGGCCCGGCGGTGCAGCTCAGCGGCGCGGGTCCGGCCATCGATGACAGCACAGGTATTGTCAGTCACCTCGGTGGGACACTGGACGACGCATTCGATTTATCGCCGGGCGACTTGGTGCTCATTGGCCGCATCCAGTTCCAGCCCATGGCCAATGACCAGCAGACGGTCGACGAATTGAATCGCTTCGTGGGCCCTTATCCGCTGAACTTTGAATTCGCCAACCCAACGGTCAAACTCGACAATTCACCCGACTCAGTCCCGACCGTCGCCGGTCTGGCTCCCACCAACGATTCCTGGGCAATGCCGTACGATGTGGACGACAATCATCGAGTCGATTTCGGCGATCTGGCGTTGTTTGCTCCAGCCTTTGGGCAAGATGTGAGCACCAATGTCCCGACCTCCTGGTGGGCCGATTTTGATCGATCCGGAACGGTCGATTTCGGTGATTTCGGCTGGCTGTCGCAGAACTTTGGAGCGGTTCGCGGCGAAGCGTCCGTCGTGCTCCCCCCGGGCTATCCCGCCGGTTGGACACCCGCACCGGGCCCGCTTCCCAGCCTCCTGGAGAATGCTCCCGCATCGGGCGCCCCGCTGCCCGATGCCGATCAACGTCTCCAGGTGCGATTGGTCGCCGTCAATAAACTGACCGACGATGACCACGCCGTTGCCGTCCCCGCCACCCTGACACAGGTAGGGATTGGTCAACCTTATTTTGTCGAGGTCTGGATTCAAGACGCTCAAGGGAATGGCCCGGGCATCACGGGCGGCCAGCTCGATTTGAGTTACTCGGCCAGTCGAGTCCAGGTCGACCAGGTCGGCCACGGAGGCGTCTTTACTACCTTCTCGAGCGGCAACGTTCGGTCAAACGAGGGAATCATTGACAACCTGGGTGGCGGAACCATCCTCGCCAAACAGGGGAATTCACCATCCTGGGTACGATTCGCTTACGCGGCCATGACCGTACAGCAACCTGGCCGGATCGAGTTAGATGCCCTCCCCGGGAAATTCCAATTCAGTCGTTTCGGCGAAGGGAATGTTCATTGGGACAACGTCGAAATGTCCCGGCTGGTGCTGAACCAAACACCGGGCGATTTGGATGGCGATGGCGACGTCGACTCATCCGACCTGCTGGATTTCTTGAGTGCCTGGACGGGAGCCCTGGAGCCTGGCACCGGGGGTCACGACGCGTACACCGGTGACCTGGACTCCGACAGCGACGTCGACTCCGCTGACCTGACCGTGCTGCTGCAGGCTTGGACGGGCAGCGTGAATCCGGCCGCTCCGCCCGACCTCAGTCTGCCGCCGTCCCAGCCCGCAACATGGCGGGTCGAAGGCCAGGTCGCGGCGGCCGTCGAGCTTCCGGCGGATCCTCCCGCCTCGACGCTGGAAAACCAGTTGGTCGACCGTGTTTTCGACGCTGGCCAGTGAGCTGAGCCGACGCGCAGGTGAGCTCGGCTGGTCCCGATCGGGGCTGGCCGGTAAGATACTGGGCTTGTGTTAGGGACTGGCACGGCCGCCGGTGCGCGGTGGCTTCTGGCTTAGAATCAATTAGAGAACCATGAAGACTGACGAGCTGCGGGAAAAGTATCTGGAGTTTTTTGTCAGCAAGGGACACAAACGGGTGGCCAGCGACGTGCTGGTGCCGACCTGGGACCCATCGGTGCTGTTCACACCGGCTGGCATGAACCAGTTCAAGGACCATTTCCTGGGCAAGGTGAAGCTGGAATTCACGCGGGCCACGACCTGCCAGAAGTGCCTGCGGACGGGCGACATCGACAACGTGGGGCGCACGGCCTATCACCACACGTTCTTCGAGATGCTGGGGAATTTCAGTTTCGGCGACTATTTCAAGCGGGAAGCCATCCAGTGGGCGTGGGAGTTTCTGACCTCGCCGAAATGGATGAATCTGCCCGGCGAGCGGCTGACCGTTTCGGTCTACACCGACGATGACGAAGCAGCGGCGATCTGGAACGAAGAGATCGGACTGCCAAGCAATCGCATCGTGCGGATGGGCGAAGACGACAATTTCTGGCCGGCCGGCTCACCCACTCAAGGTCCCGACGGTGTCTGTGGACCGTGCAGCGAAATCTTCTACCATCCGCCGGGCGGTGGTAAGGAAGTCGAGATCTGGAACCTGGTCTTCACTCAATTCAATCGCGTCGGCGCGCCGCCGAATAATCTCCGTCCTCTCCCGAGCCGCAATATCGATACGGGCATGGGACTGGAACGGATCGCGTCGGTGCTGCAGGGAGTGGAGACGAACTTCCACATCGACATTCTGAAACCCATCGTCGAAGCGGCGGCCGAAGCTTGCGGTGTGAAGTACGATCCGAAGTCCGACTCGGGTCGTCGGCTCCGCCGCATCACCGACCACGTTCGCGCCTGCACCATGGCCGTCCATGAAAACGTCTATCCAGGGCCCAATAAGGAAAAATACGTTGTCCGACGCCTGCTGCGCCGAGCGGTTCTCGACGGTCACCAGCTCGGCCTGCGCGACCCGTTCCTGTTCCAGCTGGTGCCGGTCGTCGTCGATATGATGAAGGGGCCCTACCCAGAACTGCTCGAATCGCCGGAGCGAGTCGCCAGTGTGATCCGCAAGGAAGAAGAGAGCACGTTCGCGACCATCGATAGCGGCCTGCCTCGCGTCCAGCGGATTCTGGACGAATTGCAGGAATCGGGAGTTACGCTGGTCGACGGCAAACAGGCCGCTCATATTTATGGCACCTACGGGTTCCCGCCCGAACTCTTCGAAACGCTCGCCACGGAACGTCAGATGACGTTCGACTGGGACGGCTTCCATGCCGCCCTGAAAGTCGACTCCGCGGAGGGACATCTGTTGTTTGCCGAAGGTCCGATCGAACAACTGAAGAAGACCCTGCAGGAGACGCAGTTCGTCGGCTACGAAACCGACAGCTGCAGCTGCGAAATCAAAGGGCTGGTCGCCGACAATCGACTCAACGCCGAACTCTCGGCCGATGCCGATCGCGAAGTGATTGTGGCCCTCGACAAGACTCCGTTCTACGGCGAATCGGGCGGCCAGGTCGGTGACCACGGGACGCTGAAGACCAGCACTGGCCAGTTTGAGGTCCGAGATACTCAAAAAGCCGGCGGTGTCTTCCTGCACTACGGTCGTATTGTCCAAGGCAAGCTGTCCGTTGGCTCGCAGGCCGAAGCTGCCGTCAATACGACTCGGCGCGAGGCGATCAAGCGAGCCCACTCGGCCACGCACATCCTGCACCACGCGCTGCAGAAGTCGCTAGGCAGCCACGCTCAGCAACAAGGCTCCAAGGTCGATGATGACTGGCTGCGATTCGACTTCACTAACCTGGCACCCGTAGATCCGCATCAACTGGAAGCGATCCAGTCCGATGTGGAATCCAAAATCGGCTCGGCTCAGCCCATCCAATGGACCACGCTCCCGCTGAGCGAAGCGCGGACCAAGGGCGCCATGATGCTGTTCGGCGAAAAGTACCCTGACCCGGTGCGGATGGTGTCGATGGGCGAGTTCAGCCGCGAACTGTGCGGCGGAACGCACCTGCGAAACACCCGCGAAGTCGGCTCGTTCGAGATCCTCAGCGAAGAAGGAGTCTCCGCGGGGACTCGCCGCGTGGTCGCCGTCACTGGCCAGCGAGCGGCCGATCTGCGCCACCAGACCGAACAGGCGGCCCGCACGGCCGCGATCCTGCTCGGCTGCGAAATCCGTGATCTCGAATCGGCCGCGCGACAGCTCAACGAACGCGTCAAGGACCTCAAGAAACAGCTCGCCGGGTCGTCGCCCAAAACCGAGAAGCTGAGCCGCGGGTCCGTCGCCAACCCCGTTCCGGCTCCCTACGATGACGTTCGTCGCCAGGTGAAGCTGGTGTCGCGGCTGCTCAATGTGCCGGCTGCCGACGTCCCTCAGCGACTGCAGCAACTGTGGGACGAAACTCTGCACACCGAACAGCAACTGGCTCAGCGAGCTCAGGCGGGAGGCCTGTCGGCCGACCAGCTGATTTCCACCGCGATCGAAGTCGGCGAAGCGAAGACGATTGTCGCTGAAATCCCACTGGCCGGTCCCGACCTGATGCGTCAGCTGATCGATCAGATCCGTCGCAAGACGCCCCGCAGCGCCGTGCTGCTGGCCTCGTCCAGCGAAGACGGCAAGGTGACGCTCGTCGCAGGAGTCAGCCGAGAACTCATCGATCAAGGCGTGAACGCGGGAAGCTGGGTGCGTGAAGTAGCCACGATTGTCGGTGGTAGCGGTGGCGGAAAACCCGATATGGCCCAGGCCGGGGGCAAGGATCCGCAACAGCTCCCGGCCGCTCTCGCCAAGGCGAGGTCGTGGATCAATGCTCAACTGTCGGGCTGATGCCGGCCCCTGATGGTCCAATACCGAGCCATCGGCGTACTCTCGGCCAAGCTCCAAACGTGCGCCGGGACTCGGCCACCAACCGGCTGCTGGCGCTCGCCGTCTGCCTGGCTCTGGCCCCGAAGTTCGTCCTCAGCCAGGAGCTTGGCTCCGCCGTTGCCCACCCGCGCTCAGCGGCTACGGCGGAAATGTCGGCCAATCCGGCTGAGCCATCCACGCCGCTGACGGTAACTCCGGTCACGATCCGACCCACTCTGATCGACGGCGCTACCGCTCAGCAATTGACGCAGCTACTGACCCTGATCGACGCCCAGCGAATCGACGAAGCGTCAGAAATCGCATCGATGCTGCTGAACGATCATGGCGACAAACTGGTTTCCGTCGCCGATCCGGCATCAGGTTTCACGAGATTGATCCCACTGCGGCAAAGACTCTATGATCTGCTCGTCAGTTACTCTCGCGACCCGGTCTCTGCTCAGTTCCAGCGAGACCTGATTCGTCGCTTGGGGCAACGCAACGAAGATCCCTTGCGCAGTCGATTGATAACGGCGACCACTATTGCGGATCTCCGCACGCTCCGCGACCTCGCAATCCTTTATCCCGTTTCCGACATTGCCACTCAGGCCCAATTGACGCTGGGCGACCTGGCGTGGGGCGATGGTCGGCTCGATTCGGCCGAGCACTGGTGGAGGATGGCTGAGCTGCGGTTGGCTGAACGGGCGGAACTGGAAAAAGCCGCGGCTTCCGTCCCCGACCGCACACCGCGTCAGATGGATTCGTCAGCAGTTTCGGAATCGCCGACCGCAGTCGATCTGGCTGGGCGGCACGTCCTGCTTGACATCGCTCGCCACGATCTGCCAACTGCCAAAGCGAAGGTGCAACAACTGCTGACTCGCAACCCCGACGCCACCAGCAAACTCTGGGGACGGCCGCAACGCTGGTCCGATGTTCTGGCTCCGCTGCTCACACTGACATCGGATTCTGCGGCGGCCCGCTTGTCGTTCCCGAACAGCGTCGCTCACGACATGGTCACTGCAGGCTCATCCGGCGTCGACGACTGGCGACCGGGGCAGCTCCGAATACTCTGGTCGGCCACGTGGGAGCATCTTGAAGCTGGCCAGACATCATCAACTGCCATGGCGGCGGCTCATGATCCTTCGCCAGATCACGTCCCAACGACCGAAGCTGCCGAAAGGGAAGATCGACGAACAACTGAGCGACGGGATATCCCGCGGCCCCTGGTCTGGCGCGAGACGTTGCTGGTCCCCGACATCGAGGGTTTCACGGCATTCGAACTGGCCACTGGCCATCGCGAATATGACGTCCATCCGCTCGCCGGACCAGCGACGGATGCGGGTAAATCGTCGGCCGGGGGTGAACCTGGCGAGGGAGGAGAGGGGCGCCCCCAGTTGCTGCCAGCTGCCATCGACGGCGACCGGCTGGGAATGGTGATTGAGCCCAACGGCAACGACGGTCAGCGGACGCGTTCGATGGCCATCGTGTGCGAATTGGCCTCCGAAGGACGATTAATCTGCGTTTGTGAACCACCGGCCACCGAACTTGAATTCAGTAGTGGCCCGGTGCTCGATGGCGAGAGCGTCTGGCTAGTCACTCGATCTCGTTCGGGGGCTTCCGATTGGGGACTGGCAAGATACGAGTCCGATTCCGGCCGACTGGTCTGGCACACGTTGTTTCCACCCTCGGGCGGAGCTGCAGATCACGCCTCCAACGACACCGCTCCGGTGTCACTCAGCCTTGCTGGCAACTGGTTGATCGTGGCAACGGCGCAAGGGCAGATCGCCGCCGTCGACACAGCGACGGGGATGTTGATGTGGTCGCTGCGCGACATGGCTCCTGTTTCGTCCCCAAGGCGGCTCGACGGCCAACCGTGGTTCCGATGGCGTTCCCTTACCGCACCCTATCGTGCGGAGGGCCGGTTGATCTTTGCCCTGCCAAGCCGGTCTGACCTGTTGGCACTGAACGAAACTACCGGCGCGGTTAGCTGGGAAACTCAGGTACCGGCCAGCGACTTCGACGCGTTGGAAATCGTTGGTCGAGTTGGCGACACGTTGATTGCGACCGGTCATCGTGTCTGGCTGATTGATTTCACCAGCGGTCAACTATTACACCCTGGCATCGACAATCCGTTCCCGACCGAAACAACCGCCGTGGTGGCTGGCGGACCGGGGTACCTCGCGGGCCGCTATCTCCTCTGGACTGCCCGCCATCGCGACGGCTCGGACTGGTTCTATTCCTGGAACATCCGGCGAGGTCTATGGGCCGTACCACCCTATCCGCTCCAGCTTCCCGGCATCGGGCTCAGCCGACTGCAACCCTGCGATCGATTCTGGCTGGCCATCCATGCCGCCGGCGTGACCGTGCTGAGTCCCCATTGACCGGGAATTCGATTAACGTCGGATGTCGCTTTGCGTTGGTTCCGCGGAATTGCGGGCGTTGTCGGCGGATTTGTCGATTTGACCAGCAAGCATAGGAGTGATCACGATCATCAGTCCCACGTCGACTACCTCCGCTGCAACTTGCCCGTTCTTAAGCTGCCGAGATTCCGTGCGTTTCTGGACCAGACCGTTCAGCACCGCCGACTGACCAAGCTCCATCTCCACTCGATTTTCGCAGCTGCACGAGCGGATGCCCGGGATACGAGCCCCATGGATCTCCACGGCACGGCTATCATCGACGGAGCTCACTTCAGTACCGACGTCCAGTCGAACTTGATTGGCTCCCAGCGTTAACGCAGCGACTCGAAGTTCTGTGCCGAAGCGTTTAAATTCCACGGGCGAGTTTGAGTCACCTTCGGTCGGAATCGCGAATTCACCTCCCACATGAACCCATGCTGGCTGACCGCTGACGACGACCAGCGTCGACTGCGCAAGGACTTTGGCCAGCCCTTGTTGCTTCAGCGCATCAATGTAGCGCTGGCTGAGTTTGGAATCGACATCGACCAGCGATTCGGCCAAGGGCGCCCCGATTTGCGCGGCGGAAAGTCGCCGAATCTCGCGGCCGTCGTTCCCTTCGCCGGGAAACCATTGGGCGTCGACGCCCAGCTGGCGCAGCTTGGTCAAGGCAATCTCCAGGATCTGCACGTTGACGGAGATTTGCTGAGCCGTACCTGTGGCTGACCGCAGCTGCGCAATCTCGAGCGCCAAGCGATCCAGCTCAGCGCATTTCTGCCGCAAAAGAACCTGCTGCTCGGCGAGTGCCGACGTCTCGGTGTTCTGGGCGGAGCACCAGGATGCTGACCACAGCAGACAGGCGCCCAACGTACCAATGCGCAACCACATGAAACGACCTCCCTGGCTTCTCGTCCGGCAAGCAGGCGACATTGGGGGGGATCATAGCGTGGCTGAACTGCCTGGGACAAGCCCAGAAAGCCGTGGGCTGTCAATTGTCCCACGCTTGCTATCACGCCCCACATTGCTAATGTTGATTTTTCGGAAACTGGGGTAGGTTGCACGACGGAACTCCATGGTCGATGACACCAGTTACAGGCGCATCTCAAGATTCGAGTCGTTATGCGACCTGCAGGAACTGCCGGACAATGCCGCCGGAAGACGACCGCTTGTCACGAGTGGTGATCCTTTCTGTCTTCTTTCGCACAAGGGGTTGGCTCCGCGCTTCCTGCCCCATTTCCATCGCCGTCGCCGTCGGTCGCTTCGCCATAACCGGGAGGCCCCCCAAAGTCGGTGGGGCAATCAAGTCGCCATCACCTGCCGGCCCACCAGCCCCACGACTTTGGCGGGGCCCAGGTGGCGAGCGATCGATGGCAGAGGCAGAGGGACGGCGCGCAGGAGCTCCAACCGCCCCATTCCTGGAGCTCGAACCCGAGGGAGCGACGAGCCGGCAAGCCGTCTCTCGCTGGCGACATCACCTCAACTCGCTGCAGGCAAACCCGACGGCGTTCCAGCTCGCAACTCGCCAGAATCGCCGAGCTTGATAACGTTGGCCGAACAAGAGAGTCAGAAACTACCCACAGATTCTGCCGACGAGCCCGGAAGTTATCTGGCACAATGGTCTCCGTATGGAAGCAACCGATAACGGGGGTCTAACCGAAATCGCCGAACTTTAGGTGGCCAATGTATCGCTCAACGCGCCGATGGAAACCGACCGCACCTGCCGTCACTTCTGCGAACTACGATTGTCCAGTTTGTCTCTTGCGACGCCGACGAAGTGCAAAGCGAATCGCTATGGAAGCAATTCTCGATCGTCACTTTACCCTCGTTGGTACTGTTGGTCGGTGGCACCCCAATCGGTACCGTACTTGGAGCGAGATCCTCAGAAGATCTGACAACGGAGCTGATCAATCGAATGCAGCTGCCGATTGCGACCGCTACAGAACAGCAGCGAGTGACCAAGAACTACTTCGGAACCGGACTGGCGCGGGCCTTGGAATCGATGTGTTCGTACTTGCGGCGACCTGAACGTTGAGATGAGTGCGGTGGACCAACGAAGATGGACCGGGAATAAAGTCTCCTAGCTGGAGCAGAATCTGGCCGAAGGGAAACTTGCCTTCAACTTCCCGACCGCGTTTCAATGCAGCGCCACGTTCCGGACATCGTTCGCGGCAAGGTCGCCCCGATCGAACCTCGTCGCGCGGGATGTGGTGCAGCTGCTTCTAGCCCACCCAGACCGGGGCTCCGGCCGGGCGAGCCGGCACGGCGGCCAAAGCGGCTGGCCATGTGCAGTCCCGCAGCGCCCCCCGGACCGGCTCTGGCAAGAGGCTGTAGGTTCGCCTAAAGTGCAGTGTGCCCTTAGGTCCCATGGCATGCCCAGGGTGGCGGAATTGAGATTGAACGACTAGAGCAGCGGCGGTAGTTGGATTCCAACGTGAGGCGAGGCGACGTGGCGGACGACGATCTGCAGACAATTGAGACGATTGAACGGAGCGTGGCGGCGATCCGCGAGCAGGTTCACCGTGCGATCATCGGTCAGGAAACCGTGATCGACCAGCTGCTCATCACGCTCCTGGCCGGCGGACACGCACTGGTGGTCGGCGTCCCAGGGCTGGCCAAGACCATGGTCATCCAGGCACTCGCTCGTACGGTCTCGCTCGAATTCCGTCGCATCCAGTTCACTCCCGACCTGATGCCCTCCGACATCACGGGGACCGAGATTATCCAGGAGGACCACGCCGCGGGCCGTCGCGAGCTGCGGTTCGCGCCGGGCCCCATCTTCGGCAACATGATCCTGGCCGACGAAATCAACCGCACTCCCCCCAAAACTCAAGCGGCTCTGCTGGAAGCCATGCAGGAGCGTCAAGTGACGGTCGGTGGTCAGCGACATCCGGTTCCCAGGCCGTTCTTCGTGCTGGCGACTCAGAATCCGATCGAGCAGGAGGGAACGTACCCGTTACCCGAAGCTCAGCTCGATCGCTTCCTGCTGCAGATTGAGATGACTTATCCGACTGAGACGGACGAACTGGAGATC
This sequence comes from Pirellulales bacterium, assembly GCA_046349895.1. Taxonomy (GTDB): domain Bacteria; phylum Planctomycetota; class Planctomycetia; order Pirellulales; family Pirellulaceae; genus JAXMBJ01. The sequence continues at coordinate 2,581,550 of JAXMBJ010000006.1, forward strand.
ATTCAGAGGGTGGAGCGGGATCGGTTGGCGGAAGTGGAGTCTGTGCTGAGCGGCGACGAACTGTTGCAGTACATGAATTTTGTACCCAGGCTTCCGATGGGCGAGTCCTTGGCTCGTTACGCCCTGCGGCTGGTGCGTGGAACGCGGCCACACGAATCGGATGCGTGCGATTACGTCCGTCAATACGTGGCCTGGGGAGTCGGTCCGCGAGCTGGACAGGCGCTGGTCACCGCAGCGAAGGCTCGAGCAGTCATGCACGGGCAGCCGCTGGTTTCGCAGGCCGATCTCGAAGCGGTGATCGCGCCGGTGCTGGCCCATCGCCTCCGTCCGAATTTTGCTGCTGAGGCCGATGGTGTGACCGCAGCGGACATCCTGCAGCAGGTGGTTCAGCACTGTCGCAGACAAGGGGAACTTCGTGAATCAGCCGCGTCGATACCCGTTCTTCGATCCCGACCGGGTCGTTAAGCTCCACGGCCGCCGTCTCACTTCCCGTCATCCGGCCACGGGCCCCGCTGCGGGGATCCATGCCAGCCGGCTGCGCGGATGGTCCAGCGAGTTTGCCGAACACCGCCCCTACGTCAGCGGTGACGATTTGCGGTATTTCGACTGGAAGGTCTTCGGCCGCAGCGACAAGCGTTACGTCCGTCAGTTCGAAGACGATCGAAATCGAACGTGCCACTTTCTGCTCGATGTCAGTCGCAGCATGTCTTATCGCGGGCCGACATCTTCCCAGTCGAAGTTCGCCTGGGGGCAAGCGTGCCTCAGTTACCTTGGCTGGCTCGCTCTGCATCAAGGTGATCCTCTCACGCTCGCCACAGCGGCTGACCGAGTGCACGTGGCTTGGCCTCCCAGCGCACAGGCCGCCCGACTGGGCCAGTTACTCGACACACTGCACCAACTGACTCCCGCCGGCCAAACCTGCCTTCCGGCCGCTCTGCAGCAGTTGGCCAGCCGCTGGCGCACTCCCGGACTGGTCATTGTCGTCAGCGATTTCTGGTCCGACCTGGAAGGACTGATCAAAGGCCTGAATCACATGGCGTCGGTCGGTCATGAAGTCGACTTGATTCACGTCGTCGACCGAGCCGAAATGGAATTCCCATTCCAGCGGCGATTAAAGTTTCTGGGACTGGAAGGAGAGTCGCCGCTCACCCTCCCGGCAGATCTATCCGCACCGTGGTATCGACAACGAGTGACAAAGTTTTGTCAGCGGCTGGGCATTCTCGCGCGACGTCGGCAGATGCGTTATGAGCGGGTCATGACCGAACACGACCCGCTCGATTTCGTCGAGCGTTGGACTCGGCCCATCCGCGCCGGTACAGCGGAGGTGGCGGGGTGATCGGCTCCATAACTACGTCCTGCCTGCTGCAACCAGTCGCCCAGACCTATCTGACCGTGAATGCGCTGACCGTCCCAGTCTGGGCGACGCTCGAACTTGCCAGGCTGAGCATGTTGTGGTGGGCCGTCGCGGCGGTGATACCGTGGCTCCTGTGGTTACGTCGCCCGGAAAACGCGGCCAGCGTCCGTTGGGGAGCGATGCAGTTCTTGCGCCAGGACGCGCCGCGTATTGCCGCTCGTGACCATCGCCGGCAATGGTATCTGCTGGCACTTCGGATGGCAGCCCTGTTCCTGATTCCGCTGGCCATGGCCCAGCCGACCTGGTACTCGGACGGTTTCCGCCAAGTACCTGCCACAACGTCAGCCGCTCATTGGATCTTTGTTCTCGATGCCTCGGCGTCAATGCAGAGCCAAACACCAGCCGGAACACGCTGGCAGGAGGCCCAACAGCGACTCTCCACTCGACTCGATGGTCTTCCCTCCACTGCCGCCGTCTCACTGGTTGTCGCCTCCGATGTCTGCCGCGTGGTGCCCGACCATCCCAGCGGCAATCGAGAGACCATCCGCCAGGCGATGGAATCAAGCCGCGTCTCCTACACCGCACTCGACTGGACCAAGCTGTATCCGCAACTCGAACAATTGATTCGAGCCCAATCGAAAGATTTCTCTCAACAGCACATCGTCTTCATTTCGGATCTGCAAGCGACCACCTGGCGGCGCTGGGACGAGCCCCCATCATTGCAAGCCCTGCGGCGACAATTCGGGCCTCAATTGACTTGGGAACTCGACCTCGCCAACGGTACATCCGGGCCCAATCTGACACTCTCAGGACTGCAAGTTGACCAGCCGGTAACGACCGCCGGCCGAAAAGTACGAGGAACGGCCACCGTCCGCAACTGGGATCGGCAATCCCGGCCGGTCGCGGTAACGCTCAACCTGGACGGAACGTCTGTGGGAAGTCACGATGTGACAGTCCCACCTGAGGCCGAAGAAACCGTCGAGTTCGAGTTCGCCGTTGCCGCTCCCGGTTTGCTGGAGCTGGCAGCCGAAATCAGTCCTGACGCGCTGCCAGCTGACAACGTGCGATCCGTACCTGTCCAAGTCTATGCTCAGTTCCCGGTGGTGCTAGTCCGAGAGTCGATGGCGAAAGATGGTGTCCTGCCGGCGATTCTAAACAGCGTCCACGGGGCGCCCTACCAATTCGACTGTAACTCGCGACGCCCCTCACAACTCCTCGTCAGCGACTGGCAATCGGCACCGGTGATCGTTGTCGATCAAGTGTCCCGCTGGTCGGCGGCTGAACGCGACGCTGTCTCCGGCTATCTGGCTCAAGGTGGTGCCGCGGTGTTCTTCCTGGGACCCGAATCATCAGCCGACACCATGAACGCATGGCGGGCGCAAGGCGATCTTCTGCCTGCTTATCAGCTGCTGAGTGTAGCACCTCGCGGATCGTACCGATTGGCTTTGTCCGAGCCACGCCATACTTGGTCCCTTGATCGAATCTTTGCTGCCTATCCTCAATCAGGTTTTCTGCGCATCCCGATCTGGCAGTACTGGCGGCTCGAATGCCCCCCGGAGACACGCGACGAATCCATTTGGCTGCGGTTTGCCGATGGATCGCCAGCAGCCGTCGCTCATTCTGTCGGAGCCGGCATGTCAGTCATCTTCACGACCAACCCGTCGCTGGCAAACGATGCCGACGCTTTGCCGTGGTCGGCCCTGGGAACGTGGCCCGGATTGGTGCCGCTGGTTCATGAAGCCGTCTTTCAGGCCGCCGGTTTTCGGCAGCAACCGCGGACGGCAGCCGCCGGAGTTGAATGGGCACGCACCGAAGTCATAGCTCCAGGTCCCCTCACCAACCAATCAATAACCGGGAGGGCTCTTACATCGGCCGAGCCTGTACCTAGCACCTGGCAACCACTGCGACTCGCTCGAGGGCCATCCAAGGCTCAAGCGGCGACTACCACCCCCGACCTCCCGGGATGTTACCTGCCGATATCGCCAATCCGAACTCCCCAACCACGTGACGTGCTCCAGCTGGTCGTGCCAGCTGAAGAAAGCGATCTGCGGCCCTTAAATGTCGATGCCCTATCGGCATTCGCAATCTCTGTGAATGCACCGACAGATGACTCGACCTCGAACCCGCTTCGATCTCGCACAGTCGGCCATTCGTTGGCAGGCTTGGCGATCCTGTTGGCCGCAATCCTGTTGGCAATCGAAAGCTACGGGAGCCGACACACATGGATGTGAACCCCGTAGCAATGTTGCTGGCAACTACCGACCGACGATGGGAGATGCTGTCGCCGGCATGGGGAATCTTTGTGCTGGTCCTGCTCCTGGCATTCATCTGGTTTACCTGCCGTGTCTATGGACCGCACATGCGGTTGGTCGTGTTGCGTCTGGTGACTTACGGCCTGCTGGCATGGATGATGCTGGGAGTGGTGGAGTACCGATACGAACTCGAACTTCCACGGTTGATCCTGCTGCTCGACAATTCACTCAGCATGTCACGGCCCATTCCGCGACCGAAGGGTACGGCCGAGTCAGAACAGAACCTGCCCGCCAGTACCCGCTGGAGCGAGGTCGAACGATTGCTCGACTCCATGCCCGAACCTATCTGGTCGCAATATCAAGTCGAACTTGCGACGCTGGATTCCCCGCCGACACGAATCCAGGATGCGTCACAACTCCATGCCGAATTGCTCAAACTCCGCGCCGATGTTCCCGTTTCCGAATTAGTGCAGCGAGTCGATCAGTTGGCTGCGTCACTTGCTACCCCAACGGCAGGAATCATTCTGTTTACGGATACCATGGAGACGGGGCCCCTCACGTGGCGAGATTCGGCTCCACAGCTTGCCAACCGCAATATCGTCTTCAGTATCGCCGCGATCGGAGCTTCGGCTACCGCCGCTCAATCCCAAGTGGTCACTCTGTCCTATCCTCGACAGGCTCATTTGGGCGAGAAAGCCATGCTGGACATCGAGCTGGCCAACCTCACCACCGAACCGCTCGCCTTTGAAATGACGGCCGTTGATTCGGAAACTGGCGTCAATCTCGCCCGGTTGCCCGTACGGCTGCCAGCCGCGGACGGGTCCCATCAGCACCAGCCCTCCGCGTCCCACCGAATCAATCTCGCCGTCCCCTTGGAAAGGGCAGGGGGGCTCTCATTCCAGCTGCATGGGACAACCGCCGACAGTTCAGCTCGACCGGTAACGTTGGTCGGCCCTGAGCTATCCGGCACGATCAGCGTCCTGACCAGCCCGACTCGAGTCCTGCTGGTGGATGGCTACCCTCGCTATGAGTTTCGTTATCTCCAGAACCTGCTGGAACGGTCATCGCGCAGCAGCTCGGAACTGCCCCCCGATTTCAAACTCTCAACAATGCTGCTGGATGCCGATCCAGACTGGAGCGATCAGCCAGCCGTGCAGCTGCCGCTGGACGAGCGGGCTATGTCCGAATTCGATGTCATCATCCTGGGTGATGTCCCGCCGCAATCACTCCCCAGACCGATGATGTCGGCGCTGGTCGATTGGATCGATCGCAAAGGTGGCAGCCTGGTGATCGTACCCGGTGAACGGCACATGCCATCCGAATTCGTTGCTACGCCCTTAGCTCCCCTGCTCCCGCCGATCGCCCAGCAGTCACCCACGACTCCGACGGCTGTTGCTCCATCGCTGCTCAGTTGGCGTCTGACCGAAGCTGGCGAGAGCTTGTCCGTAACGCAATTGACCGACGAACGGGAAGCGAATGATCGAGCCTGGCGCGAGTTGCCGCCGGTGCAATGGTGGATCCCGATGCAGGAAGTGCCGCGGGGTGTGACGGTGGTGGCCGACGGCCAACCTCAGAGCACAACTGGAATCACAAGTGGGACGGCGGAAAATCCTGCTTTGATCAGCTGGCGGTATTACGGCATGGGACGAGTGGTATGGCATGGCACTGACGAAACGTGGCGATGGCGGTTTCGCTCCGATGAAACTCTGTACGCTCGTTACTGGAAACAACTGCTGCGCTACCTCACACCGCTCCCGAACCCGGACCACCGGCCAGTGCAACTGACTGCTGCTCGGCCGATCTTTGAGCCAGGGGCCCCGGTGCGACTTGTCGCCGAGCTGTTCGACCCGGCGTGGCTCGGGGGAGCGAACGAACTGACTGCCGAAGTCCGCTCGAATCAAGGCCCCACCGCAAACACTCTCCTCCCGACGCTACGTCTTCGTCCCACGGCCGATGGATCGCGCCGGTTCGTCGGAGACCTGACTTCGCTCCCCAGCGGCATTTATACAGGTCGGATCGTGCAACCGAGTGGAGCCGCAACGACGTCCGAATGCACGTTCGCCGTCGAATCGTCGCGTAACGAATCAACCGAACTCCCGACTCCACTGGACGATCTGCTCAAGTTCACCGGCCCGACCGGCGGACATGTCTGGGCCGGTGATCAACTGCAGATGGTCTGGCGACAACTCCCGGCGGCGAAAAGCCTTCCCGGACGTGAGCTAAAATCTCGCCCTTGGTGGAGCGTCTGGCCAGTACCTCTGGCAATCATTTCGCTGCTGGCCGCCGAATGGTGGCTCCGACACCAGGGCGACCATTCGATAGAATCGATCACCTCAGTCCCCGAGCAACAATAACAAGCACCCATGCCGCCGACACTGGCCACCTCTGAACTAAACCGACCTCCGGAATCCACCACGACGGTGACCGGTCTCGTGGCCGAACTGACGAGCACTGTTCAACAGTGGAGCTTGCTGCAGGGACTGTGCGATACCGCGCTGACCGGAATGCTGGTGGTCGCTTCTCTCGTGGCTATCGATTACTACTGGCGACCGGCTTCCGTAATCGGACGATGGTTGATCTGCTTGCCCTTCTGGTTCAGTCTGGCTTGGATGGCCGTACGCCGCCTGCGACCGATTGCCTCTCGCCGAAATCTCCAAGCCCGCGTGGTCGCCTCGCTCTGCGAAAGCTATGCGCCCCTCCAGGATCGGCTGCCAGCAGCGCTCGACTTCGAACGCTCCCTGGCCTCAGAACCCGCTCGCATTGACCAGCGAGGCAGTTCAGTGTCGCTGATGCGTCACGTCGTCCAGCAGACTCGTGTCCAGCTGAGCCAGGTCGAATTGCCGCAATGGGTCAACCTGCCGCACGCTCGCCGGACATTGATGTTGACGACAGGACTTCTGCTCGTCGGCTTGTGCACACTGGGATTCCGTTCGGAACTGATTCTGACTGGTGTTCCGAGGGTCATGGTCCCCTGGTATCAGGGACACTGGCCTTCCTGGTACCAGCTGATGTTTGACGAACTGCCGACTGAGGTCTTGCCATTTACCACTGTCCCTGTGAGAGTTATCAGCCGTACCGGCCAGCTGCCCGGCGAAGTCTGGCTCGAAACTCGCGCTGCAGCACCCGACGGCAATCCTCCGTCGTCGCTCACCGCCGCACCTGGCATTACAACGCCCGCCGAAATCTCTCCCAACACTCCCCGCAGGGACCGTTACCCGCTGGTACGACAGGGCGACGCGGCGGTCGGAGAATTGACGATGGGTGCCGAGCCCCTATGGGTGCGGGTGATTGGCGATGGTGATCCGAATGACCAGTGGCACCGCATTGCCGTGGTTCAGCCTCCCAGATTGTTGGAAACGACCGCTTGGGAAGTGCACTGGCCGGCCAGCGACCGAACGATCGACGTCCGTGTTCCCTGGGGACCTTTGCGAGTTCCGGCGACCGCGCAAATCGCGATCCACGGTGAATTCGACTGTCCGGTATCACGAGTGGATCTCGAATTGCTGCCGTCATCACCCATCACGTCGCCGGCTCCGACCACACAGCACACGGCGGAAGGCCGGACCGAGCCTCACACTGCTCAGCGATTTCAGCTCGACATTGCCGGCCCACGATTCCAACTTCCCCGCGGCAGCGCCATTCGGATCGAAGGCCCGATGCTGGCTCGCTTGACCGTGCGATACTCGAACGAAAGTTCGCCATTGGTGGTGGGGACCGTACCCCTGACCGTCCATGAGGACCAGCCGCCCGCAGTGGAATGGCAGCCTCCGCCAGGCTCTTTTGGCTCCAATGTGCTAATGGCAACTCCGACGGCTCAGCTGCAGCTTCCCATCCACTTGGCCGATGATCAGCGGGTGACCGACTATCGGCTGGTGGTATCCGCCGAGGGTGAGGGTTCAGCGGCTGTGATAGCTCCGAATCTGGATTGGGTCTCGGTCACTTGGCCACCAGATCGGCCCGAGCTGCTCCAGACCGCCCTCGCTCGTCCTGACACCTCCTGGCCAACAACGACCATGGCGACCCATTGCGTCTGGCCTCCGACTGGCTGGATTCCACCCACCGACTCGATCTGGAACCTGCAAGTCGTCGTCCGAGATTCGGCCGGACAGGAGACTCGCAGTTCGCAGCGAATGTTGCGGATCGTTTCCGTGCAGCAATTGGAAGCGGCGTGTCTGGCCGAGCTGGCCGATCTAAGCCGTTTGGCTGGCCAGACGGCGGCGCGACTGAATGACTGGCCAGCCTGGAGGGATCAACGTCCTCTTACCCAACTGACTCCGGCTGAACGCCTGGCGTGGATTGGCCTGATTGAAAACAGCCTGACAACGGCCAGTGGCGACTCTTCGGGTTTGATGCAACGACTGACGCACGCAGGAACGGTCGCCCACGACAATCAGCTGCTGGCGGCGCGCAACCGCCAAGGCTTGGAGGAAATTCGATTGGCGTGGGCCGACTCTCTCAACTCGTACCCGCAGCGACTGCTGGATGGCCTGAGAAGTGACGCTCCGACTGACGCAATATCGGCGGAATATCGTTCGACGTATGGCCGCTGGACAGAATCCTGGCAAAAACTGGCTGACGCACTGGAGATGCTCTGCAACCAGCGGAACGCCGCGTCGGAGTTACTCACCATCTGGCAACGTCAGGTCGAACTTAGTCCTGGTCTGTCGGAAGCACAACGCGCGGTCCTCAGTGCCGGAGGACGCACTGACGCGGAACCAGTGGCCGGACAGCTGCGAGACTGGGCCACGGCGCAGCACGACACGGCCCGTCAACTCTCAGCGTGGCTCGAACGCTATGGCCGATCCTCAGAAACAACGGTGGAGGCAAGTCCCTCACCGTCTGAATCGATTGACCCTTTCGTGCGCATCAGTTCATCTCTGCAGGCCCGTCTGATCGCTCAGCGAATGGAACGTTTGAGCGAGGAAGTCGCTGCCGGCCGAATCGGCCAGGCCCTGCCGATGTACCGCGCAGTGACGGTCGATTTCTACGCGGCGATCTCGGCCGACCCCGCTGTGATGCCAGCGCCCGAATTGCCACATGATGTGACCGAGCAGCCTGCCGGTGAAACCGGACCAGCAATGGAGTCGAGCTCGGACAGCACTCTCGATCGGCTGCGGCGACTGGCCGCTGCCACGACCACCGCACTGGCCGACTCAGCCGCACCGGCAGTCGCTCCCACGCCTACGGAATCGGGTGGTACCTCCAGCACCCCGAAGCCCGAAGCCCTCTCCAGAGCTCAGGCGAAGTTTTGGACTGGGCTGCAATGGATCGTGGCCATTCAGCGTCAACTGCGGGGCGATACCCTGACCACAATCGACGGCGCCCCACCCGCCGCAGAACGCGATAGTGCCGTGCTGAAAATCGCCGACCAGCAACAGGAACTGGCAATGCTGTTGAATGAGCTCGTACAGGAAGTCTTGTCAGATGGATCGGATACGGCCCCCAATCCGAAGACTGGTGACTCGGAGCAACCCGTCGACGACGAACTCGATCGCGATCTTTTTTCCGGTCCCGACGCCCCGCCTAGCGGAGTTCCCCCCACTCAGCGTCGCGACCTATCCCAGTCACCTCCAACCGCCCGGGACAGTTCCCCTGCGGCGGCGGCCTTACCGAGTTCACCGAGTTCGCCGAATTCACCGCCAGTTGACTGGCAGCGGGATCTGGCCGATTTCCAGAGACTTGCCGAAGCCATGGATCGAGCGGCGGGGCTGGTGCGTCAGCATCAACTGACGTCAGCTGCCGTGCTCCAACTGCAAATCCTGCAACGGCTGGATGAGTTGGTGCCGGCCGAATCGATTGAGCCCACGCCCTCTACCACGGCAGGCGGCGACGCCGGCGCGTCGACAGGCGGCCCACGGCCACTCGACACCGAGCCGACACCTTCCGGACGCCCGTCGACACTGCCAGCCGATCAACAAGGGCCGATTCGAATTCCGGCCGGATGGGGGAAGCTGCCCAAGCGTGAGCAACAGGAAATTCCTGCCGTTGAAGCCGAACAGTTCTTGCCGGGCTATGAAACATTCATTCGCGACTATTTTCAACGGCTGGGACCATGAACGAGCCTTCACTTTTTCATAGCGACGTTGCACAGGCGCGAACCGCCGGTAACCGCCGCGGTGAAACAACGACGCGTCGCCAGTGGCTTCGATTCGGGTGTCTGGCGACTACCTTCGCTACCCTCCATGGTGCCGTTACGGACGATCGTGTCCTGGGCCAAGCACCGGCTACGGCACCAAGCTGGCTGCCGAATACGCCCGAGGCCGTCGAACGCGGATTGAAGTTCCTGGCCGGTCAGCTTGCCGCTGACAATTCATTCGGCAGTTCTGAATACGATCGTCAAGTCTCGATTACGTCACTGGCCGGAATGGCTTTTCTCTCCAGTGGCTCGACACCCGACCGCGGACCACTTCGATCTGAGATGACACGCTGCGTCGACTACCTGATCGCCGGCGCTCGTCCGAACGGTTTGATCGCAGAACCGTTGTGTGCGGATCGTCTGCAGATGTACGGCCATGGATTCTCCCTGCTGTTCCTGTCGGAAATCTCAGGGATGGCTCGTCATGCCGACTTGCGCTCCGTCGTCAGCGCGGCGGTGCGATTAACATGTGATTGCCAGAGTTCCCAAGGGGGATGGCCATACACTCCCGAATCGATTGATTCCGATGTGTCAGTGACCGCCTGCCAACTGGTGGCTCTGCGAGCGGCTCGAAATGCCGGCCACGCGGTGGACAAGGCCGTTGTCGATCGGGCTTACCGATTCGTGCGCAGCTGTCAGAATGCCGATGGCGGGTTCAGATACCTGGCAGCCGACGGGCCAAGCGATTTTCCGCGGTCGGCGGCGGCCCTGGCAGCCATGTATGCGGCCGGCGACTACGATAGCGATCACGTGCGTCGAGCGATTCAATACTTGGCTGCTCAGCAGGACCAGTTCACCAGTCTGGGGGCGGACTCGAAGGGCAACCTGCCGACTGGCCAGCAGTATTTCCATTACGGCCAGTACTACGCCGCTCAGGCTTGGTGGCAGTCCGGCGCCGAGCACTGGGGGCCCTGGTTCCGGTTACTGCAGCCAACCATCCTGCGGCTCCAGCAGCCCGACGGCGGCTGGCAGAGCGAGTTTGGGCGAGCGTACGCGACCGCCATGTCGCTGATCGTACTCCAGATCCCCAATAATCTGCTCCCCATTCTGCAGCGATAACCCTCCCCGAAAATCAATTGCGTCCTCCCATCCGCGGCGACCCTGCGCCCAGCACGATGTCACCTTGCCGCCGCGCCAAAATGACTCGCCATCCCCGCCCTCCGTCTGGCCCATTTCCCCTCGTAGGAACCCGATTCGAAACGTGTTACAGTTGAAGGCTCGCCGCCGCCGCAGCAGCCCGCCGAAATACCCGCCATTGTCCAGCGTGAAATCAGGAGTCCCCGCGCGTGACCAAGTCCGCATCCACTCATCAGCCGGCGTCGAACCGAGCGACGCGGCGCAGCTGGTTGAAATCGGCCTCTGCGGCCTTGGCCGCGCCGTATTTCGTCCGCTCCTACGCTCACGGTGCCGGACCCAACGACCGTATCGTGATGGGCGCCATTGGCATGGGCGGGCAGGGGAGAGGGGACCTGCAGTCGCTGCTCGGTTTTGACGAAGTCCAGTTTGTCACAGTCTGTGATGTCGTCGACGACCATGCTGCCAAGGCGAAATACCTGGTTGACCAACGATATCGCTCGACAGATTGCCAGACAACGTCCGACTTTTACGACGTCACTCGCCGCGACGATCTGGACGCTGTACTGATCGCCACTCCCGATCATTGGCATGCTCTGATTTCCATCGATGCCATGCAGCATGGCAAGGACGTCTATTGCGAGAAACCGGAATGCCTGACAATTCGTGAGGGGCAGAAGATGCGTGAGACGGCAGCCCGATATGGGCGAGTCTTCTCCGGCGGAAGCCAACGAGTGTGGGAGGATTACAACTGGTTCCATCGCATGATCCGCAGCGGGGCGGCGGGCGAGGTCCGGCAGGCATGGGTTAACGTGGGCGAACCGTCTGGGATGTGTCTGTTGCCACCAGAAAAAACGCCGTCGGGGGTCGATTGGGATCGGTGGCTGGGACCGGCCCCCTGGCGACCATTTCACAATTCACTGATTCAAGGAGGTTTCCGCCCCTTCCGCGACTATTCGGGCGGTGGCATGACCGACTGGGGCTGCCATACGTTTGGTGGAGCGATGTTCGCGCTCGAGCTGCATCGCACCGGCCCCACGGAAGTCGTGCCTCCGGCTGGTCCGGATCGACCGCACCTGACTTTCCGTTTCGAAAACGGGGTCGAAATCTTCCACGGCGGAGGGGACGGTTTGCTGAGTTTTGTCGGGACAGGTGGACGATTGTCGGAGCGGATCCGGGCCGAACAGAAGTTGGAACCGCCTCCAATCCATATCCCCAACTACCATGGCCAGCGCGGTATCTTCGGGGATTTCATCCACTGCGTCCGAACTCGCGAGGAACCGTTTCGAAACATCGAAGTGGCCCTTCGAACTGCCACTCTTTGTCACTTGGGAAACATCGCCTACTGGCTGAATCGGCCCCTGCGCTGGGATCCGATCGGGGAACAGATCGTAGGAGACGCTGAGGCGGCTCGCTGGCTGGATCGACCTCGACGCGAACCTTGGAACTTAATTTGAGGACAGGGGTGTTCTGGATGCTGTATGTCAACAACATCAACCGATGCGTCTGGCCTACCAGCTTGGCTACCGTCGTGCTGTTGAGTTTCGTGGCTCCGAGTCTCGCGCAAACGGCCAGGCCGGCTGACACCCCGAACGGCTCATCGGTCGCAGAGCCCTCGGCGACCGATCGAGCGGCGTTGGTCCGGCACGAACTGAGTCAATTGCAGAGTTACCGACTGGGAGACGACGCCACGGCGATAGAGTCCCTGGAACGGCTCGTCCTGCAAGTGCCCCCGAACGACCCTCAGCGATCTGAGATCGAATCGGAATTGTTGACCAGTTTGCAGGGCAATCTGTCAACGGACGTCAAACGACTGGTGGCGGCCATGCTGACCCACGTGGCGACGCCCAAGTCGATCGGTGAGCTCGAGCCACTGTTGCTCGACCCGGAACTGGCTCACCTGGCCCGTCGAACGCTATCGCGCTTAGACGACGCCGAAGCCGACGCGGCCATGCTTAGAGCCTTGGAACAAGCGACCGGTGACATTCGTATCGGCCTATTGCTCGAGCTGGCACAGCGGCAGTACCGACCGGCGCAGAGTATCACCGAACAGCTGGCCAGTTCCGACAACCGACGCGAGGCACTGGCAGCCATCTCGGGATTGGGCATGCACGGTGGTCCCGGCGCGGTGCGTGTCTTGCTGGACCTGAAAACCAAGGCACAGCCATCGACCGAATCGGCACAGGCAACCGAGCTGGAGAAAACGGCGGCCATCGATCGGGCGTTACTGGCCTGTGCTGAACATTTTCAGCGATCCGGCGAACGCGACGCGGCCATTAGAATCTACCGTGACTTCTGGGATCAGAACGACCAGCGCCCGCTGAAGCTCGCCGGGCTGCGCGGATTGGTCATGCTGGACGCCATCGAACCCCGCCTGGTGATTGATTTGATTGCTCAGGATGCCGAGTTCAGGCGAGATTGTCTGGCGTTGATCCCGCTACTGAAGCCGGGCAGTTTCGAAGTTACGCGACAGGTAGCCGCCCTGTTGCCTCACTTGGCGGCCGAGAATCAAGCGATTCTGATCGATGCTTTAGCGAAGCGCCGTGACACGGCCGCAGCGCATGCGTTGCTGGAATTGTTGGCCGAAGATCAGACCCCGGTCGCCGTCCGCATGGCTGCGATTGAGGCGCTCGCCAGCTGTGGCGACGCTTCGGCCACCGAACGGCTGCTGATGATTGCCAGCCAGGGGGCTGCCGACGAGCGCCCGGTAGCTCAGCAATCGCTCGCCGGCCTCCAGGGGCCCAACGTCGATGAAGTCCTCGTGGCTCGGCTGCAGGCTCGCGACGGCCTGGGAGTACTCGAAGCGATTCGCGCCCTGGTCGACCGCAATTCACCGGCCTGCAGACCGGCCCTCGTATCGAGCACACGCGACAGTCGAGCGGACGTGCGTCGGGCAGCGCTGGCCGGCCTGACACGAGTCGGCGAACTCGACGACATCCGTATCTTGATCTCTGTCCTGGCCAATCCTCGACACGGTCCGCAGCACGACTTGGCTGAGCAGGCGTTGGGGGGAATCCTATCCCGCGCTCCGGATGCCGGTGAGGCACTGGCGCGGATCGACGCGGCGATGACCGATGATTCAGCCACGCTGCGACCCGTGCTGGTCCGGCGGCTGGCGTCCATCGGCTCGGCCGCGGCGATGGAGAGAGCCGATGGATATCTGAGTTCTGACGACGAGTCGGTTGAGCTGGCGGCCGTGCAGGCCCTGTCGAGCTGGCCCCAGGCGGGGGCGTCGGAGCGTTTGGTGAAGTTTGCACAGACCACCAAGTCGGATCGACTGCGTCACGAGGCGCTGCAGGGCGTCTTGCGCCAAGCGACTCCTGATACAGCCGGTGTTCGCCAGCTGCTGGATTTGACCCGAAAATTGACCGGCGACGGCGAGCGCAAGCTGTTGCTGGCTGCTGTGGGGCAACAAGTGGGGAGTGATGCTGCGGCGCTGACCGAAGTGCTGCAGTACCTCGACCAACCGCCGCTCCAAGCGACGGCCGGCCTGGCTGCGCTGCGGATCGCCAATCGCCTTCGGGACCGCGACCAGCAACTGGCCCGCGAGTCGCTGCAACGAGTCGTCTCGGAAGTTGGCAACGCCGATGTCCAGCAACGCGCTCGCGAGGTCCTGAACGAACTCGATCGCTTCGAAGATCACATTGTCCAGTGGAAAGGGGTGGGGCCGTTCCAAGCGGCCGATCTGCGCGACGGTCGACTGGTTTACGAACACCGCTTCGAGCCGGAAACAAACGAGCTAGCCGAAGACAAATGGCTGCCGGTCACCACAGGGGTTTCGGACTGGAATCTAAATCTTGAGCAGGCATTTGGCAATCTCGATTATGCGGCGGCATACCTTCGGACGGATGTCTGGTCCCCCCAGGACCAGGCAGCTCAACTGGAGATGGGAAGCGACGACGCGGTGAAGGCGTGGCTGAACGCTGAGCTGGTCTTTGACACTTACGGCGGCGGAGGTGTCACTCCGCGGCACCATCGTGTGGCCGTTCAGCTGCGAAAGGGCTGGAATCGAATCATGCTCAAAGTGGTCGACCATGAGGGGAGTTGGGGTGTCTGTTGCCGGCTGCGCAAACCGGACGGATCGGCCTTACCTGAACTGAAGGTCGAAGCACGTTGAGTGGATAGTGGTGTGACTTTTGTGGAGTGGTATTTCTGTGAACCTGGGAGAAACTTTCATGTGCTGGCGGAAAAGTTTGGGGGCTCTGTTGTTGTGCGTTGGCGTCGCTGGGATTGGACATGCCAAAGATGAGGAATGGATTTCGCTCTTCAACGGCAAGGACCTGACTGGCTGGAAGGTGAACGAGAACAAAGATTCGATTCAGGTGGCGGATGGTTGCCTGATAACGCATGGTGACCGGTCGCACGCGTTTTACGTCGGCGAGGATGGCAAGGCAACCTTCAAGAACTTTCGATTCAAGGCTAAGGTGAAAACCGAGGCGAATGCCAATTCGGGGATCTATTTCCATACGAAGTTTCTCGAATCAGGCTGGCCGGACCGAGGCTACGAAGCCCAGGTGAACAACACACACGGCGACCCGAAGAAGACTGGCGGCCTGTACAACGTCCAGGACAATTACAAGGCGCCGGCTAAGGACGGCGAGTGGTTTGACTACGAGATTGAAGTGAACGGCAAGCACATCGTCATCAAGATCAACGGCAAGACGGTCTCCGACTACACCGAGCCGGACGATCTGAAGCGGCCCGAGCGGCAGCTAAGCACTGGCACCTTCGCCTTGCAGGCCCACGATCCGGGGAGCAAGGTCTACTACAAGGACTTGATGGTCGAGCGGCTGCCGGATTGAGCAGTTTGAGCGTCAGACAAGCGATTGTGCAGACGCGTTCGGGCCGGTCTTCGCTCGCGGAGACCACCCGATGTAAGCGTCGACGACGAAAAGATGGATATTGACCGCAGCCGCCACCATCATGGCGCTGCGGGCTCCGTCGAATCGACCGAGATGGAACAAGATCGGGCAGAGGATGAACCGCAACACGCCCAACAACAGCGACGTGGCGCAGAACGCTCCCGCAACAACCAGCGGTGCGCATCCGGGGTCAGCCGTCCTCCCGTGGAAGGCGCAGAGGCAGGCGGGACGCCTGCACCACAATCCAAGGCAGGTGGGACGCCTGCACCACAATTCCAAGGCAGGCGAGACGCCTGCACCACAATTCCAAGGCAGGCGAGACGCCTGCACCACAATTCCAAGGCAGGCGAGACGCCTGCACCACAATTCCAAGGCAGGCGAGACGCCTGCACCACAACGGGAGGCACCACGGACTATTCTTCCAGTGGCGGTCGCAGGGGACGGCCTGATGGACGGAAGGGAGCGGCAGGGGGGCGCGCATCGAGCCGCATGGCGCGGACCCCCGAAGATGACGTGTCGGTGCCGTTGCCGGGCAGGTTCTTGGGGCGCCAAGCGCCGATAAACGCGTCCGGACCCAGCGGCTGACGGTTCTGCAGTTTCTGCAGATCGACCTCCAGTTGCCGGCGGAACCGATCGAGGGGCGGGCCACGTCGACGCCAGCGACCGCCCGCATCGGCCAGTTCCTGCCGCATCCCGTCGAGGTCGGTGATGATCTTCTCGACCAGCTTGGTGGCCGAGTCGTAATCGCCGTGCTGAGCATCGATCCAGGCCAGGTTGCCTCTCAAGTTGGCCAGCACAATCCGTTGCCAAAGATCTTGGGGATTCGCACCGACTTTGGCTTGTTGAGCGGCCACCAGTTCCCGAGCAACCTCGGCCGCTTCGTCATACTGATTCTGAGCGACCAGAATCCACACCAATTCGCTCTGCAACATCGACAGACCGAACTGCTGGACCGTCGCCTTGGGGAATCGTTGAATGACCAGCCGCTGGTGGGCCACACCTTTCTGAGCCGCAATGCTGGCTCGTTGCCAGTCGCGAGCCGCCATGAAAGTCCGCGCTTGTTTGAGATAGAGATTCGACAGCACGACGGAATAGTCGGGGACCTGAGGATGTTCGGTCACCAGACCTTCCGCCACGGCCACCGCGTACTGCAGCCGCTGAATGATTTCCTGCGGTTTGACCAGCGTCTGCTCATCGGAATTTTCAAAGTAACCAGGAGAAAGCTCGATGCGGCCCAGGACTTGCGCCAGCGACAATTTGTAGTCGGCCTGCTTGGGATATTCGCGCACCAGCGTCTCCAGGATGTCAAGCGCTTCTCGCTCAAGCGCCATCTGTTCGGTCGACCGTTCGGCCAACTGGTCGGGGACCAACTCGCTCAGACAGCTGGCCAGCAGATGCCGATACTTGCCGACTTGAGGGCTGGCGGCGACCAGCTGCCTCAGGATGTCGATCGCCTGCTGCAGATTGTCGACGTCGATCTGGGGTCCTCTCCAGCGTCGGTCGTCACGACCTCGCGGTCCCCCGTTCCGGTCGGGGCCCCCCGGTCCACGGTCGTCGGGACCACGTCCTCCGGGACCCTCCCGTCCTCCGGGACCCTCCCGTCCTCCGGGACCCTCCCGCCCTCCGGGACCACCAGGCCCGGGCCCAGGACCTCCAGGTCCACCTGGGCCGGGTCCACCTGGGCCACCTGGGCCGGGTCCGCCCGGTCCACCTGGGCCAGGGCCGCCGGGGCCACCCGAACGAGTATTTTCAGCCGGGTCGATGGTGGCTTCACCGGGTCGCAGTCGCCAGGCGAGCAGGTAATGGGTACGAGCCAATTCGTAGCGGAGAGCGGGATCGGCGTCGGGTTTACCGGCCAGTTGTTGCAGGATGGTGAGTGCTTCGCCCCAGGCTTGTCGGGCGAGGTCCGATTGCCAGGTGACCATATAGACTCGACCGAGCTGATTGAAGGCCTGAGCGGTCTGGGCGCGGGCGACCTGGGCGACCGAGGTGTCGGCGGTCTGCAGTCCCTTGTACATCCGCACGGCCTCTTCGTAGGCGGGAATGGCCTTGTCGAAATCACCCAGCCGCTGATAGATGTCACCGACTTTGCGTCGGGCATCGGCCGAGCGTTCGCGGAAGTAAGCGTTGTCGGCATTCTGCGCGGCGAGTCGATCGAAGTAGACCAGCAGATCTTCCAGCACGTCGGCGAGATCTTCGGAGACGACGGCCGACACATCGGGGACAAACGCGTCTTGTTCCGACAGTTCGCCGACGCCGGACGATCCAACGGACGACGAGCGTTGGAGTCCGCCCGGGTCGGGGACGAAGCGATCGAAGATTTTTTCGAGTGCGTCCAGTGACAGCTGGGCAGTCGCTTCGACGCGTTCGCTGTGGATACGTTCCCGCTGATACCCGGCGCTGATTCCGGCCAGCATGGCCAGCAGGAGGGTCGTGGCCAGAGCGGTCAGCGAAGCGACGGCCGGATTGCGTCGACACCAGCGCCACGCGTGTTCGAGCGACGAGGTACGTCGAGCGTGGATGGGGAGATCCTGGAGGTAGCAGCGCAGGTCTTCGGCGAGGGATTTCGCGGAGTCGTATCGCCGAGCGGGCTCGCGGGCGATCGCCTTGAGGACGATGGTTTCCAGGTCGAGCGGCACGTGGGGGTTGAGCTTGCGCGGTCGCGGAGGCTCGGTGTTCATCACCTGCTGAATCAGCTGACTGCGATTAGCGGCAGCGAAAGCGGGGCGGAAGGCAATCAGTTCATACAGTGTCAGTCCGAGGCTGTAGACGTCGCTGCGACGATCGGTCACTCCGTGAAACTGTTCGGGGGCCATATACCTGAGCGTGCCGGCCAGATCCCCGGTACGGCTCAGATCATCCCCCTCCAGGGCTTTGGAGAGCCCGAAGTCGGTGATCCAGAGAGTGCCGGCCGAGTCGAGCAGCAAGTTGCCCGGCTTGATGTCGCGGTGGAGGACTCCTTGCTGATGCGCGTAATCGAGGGCTTCGGCTGCCTGCAAGCCGATCCGCGCGACCCCGTGCCAGTAGCTGGTCTGCAGCGGCACATCGATCGGTCGGTCGTTGGCCTCGTCGGTTCGTTCAGCCGATTCGGCATCTGCCGCCAGATCGGTCCCCTGGAGAAATCCGGACGTGGTCGCCGCATCCCTGCCGCCGACCCCGAAGATCAAGTCGGCCGTATCGCCCGGCTGAGGCGCGGCCTGGCTGGCCTGGCTGGCCTGGCTGGCGTGGTTGGCCGGCTGCACACGGGCTTCCGGAAAGCTCGACTGCGGCGTGGAGGCCTGCAGGGCACCGGTCGACTGCTCGAAGCTGGATGTGAGCTGTCCATCGAGGAGTGAGCGGGCGATTTCGGTGACGCTGGCCGCAACTTTACGTGAGGACGGATCCTTGTCGCCGCGGGAGTTCTTCAGCAGGTCGCGGAGATGAAAGACGAGTCGATCGAGACCGGCGCCGGCGATCAGCTGCATCACATAGAAGTGATACCCGTCGTGTTCGCCCACACCGAACACCGGGACGATGTTGGTATGGTGGAGCTTGGCCGCCATTTTGGCTTCGCGCTGAAACCGGCCGAGCTGCTTCTGGTCGAGGAGTGCCTGACGGGGGAGGACTTTCAGAGCGACTCGGCGTCCGAGCGACTGCTGCAGTGCCTCGTAGACAATCCCCATGCCGCCGCGACCGATTTCGCGGAGGAGCTGAAAATCGCCCAGCTGTTTGACAGCGGGTCCGCCGAGCGAGGCGCGGCCGTTGGAACTCCGGTGCCGCCGCACCTTGATCCGTTCCACGGAAGTAATCACCGGAAAGAGTTCACGAATTCCCTCAGCCAGTTCCGGATACTGCTGACAGTATTCTTCCATGGTCGGCTGCTGGCCCTGCCGCAGTCGTTCCATGAACTCTGAGGCGATTGCCTCGAGCGGATCGCGATCCGTCAATGGACTAGCCATGCCTCACCTGCCCGAAGTCAGCGGCTTCCAAGTCGCGTGGAGCCGGAGGAATCACCTTCGGAACCCTCGGCTTCTTCCTGTTCGTTCCACTCCGGCAGACCGGAGAGGATTTTTTTCAGCTTTGCCAATGCGCGGACATACCGGACGCTCGCGGCGGCCTGACTGATATTGAGCACTTCGGCCACCTCGGAGTTCGAGAGTTCTTCGAAATGTCGCAGCGCCAGCACTTCGCGGTCCGTGTGGTCCATGGCAGCAATCGTCGCTTCCAGCCGACGCTCCAGCTCTTCCCGCGCCACCAACTGGCTGGGCGTGGTGAGACATTCGAGCATATGGGCGGCGAGCGACATGGAGGTCGACTCGGGCGAGAAACCGGCGCGCAGCGACACTTCGCGTTTGACGTCGCGTTTGCCTGCCCCGAGATGTCGCCGATGCAGATCCACCATTGTCTGTCCTACGATCATGCGGAGCCACACGAAGGGAGACACTTTGGGATTGGCCAGGTAGTGGTCAATCCGCTGCGCCGCACTCAGGTAGGCTTCCTGCAGGATATCGTCCACGTCCAACCGGCCCGCCAGTCGCCGATCGATCCGAAAACTGGCGATCTGCCACAGCCGGTCGCGATGCTTGGAAAACAATTCCGCCAACGCCCGTTCCTGTTCGGTCCGTAACCGTCCCACCCAGGCTTCGGTCGAGTCAGCATCCTCTACCATGGAAACGTCTACCCACTGTTACGACAGAAAGGGGCCGGCCACAACATCGGCTTCCGCCACCCTGCGGGCCGCCCTCTCCCGATCGAAGCTGTGCGCACCCTGCAGTCTATTGTGACGCTCGCCGACCACCTGCGGCAGTCATCCGCCCCAACAGACAAAATTTTTGTGCAAATTCTCTCCCCGCATGTTGATTGGCTCGCCCGGCCACGTTTTGAGGTGGTAGGTAGGCACCGCCCCGCTGAGCCCCTATCTCCAGCGGGGTAACCAGGCTGAGTCTTAACCCCCATCCACGGCAGGCCGCTCCGTCGGGTCGGGACGACTTAGCCCTGCGGCCGACCAGACAGAGTTTCAGCCCCCATGCGGGCAGGAGTCGAATCAAGCAGAGTGACGCTGCCGTCCACCACTTGATCGGTTAGCCGATCAGGTTGTTCCGCAGCGGACACGCGAGAAGACGGTGGACAGCCCGAGACGCTGGCAGGGAACGGTTTGCGGCCGGCGAATTCCTGCCGGCGTCCTCGGGCCTTTTTTGTTACCATTAGGTGTCGATCGGCTGGCCGGACCCGGATCGAGCTCCGGCCGTAAGCCCCCTAGACACCCCCTACTATAGCCATTTACCAACTGTCAGGAGAGCCCCCGTATGAAAAACTTGGCAAGAATGTTGGCCTTCGTGGCCATGGTGTTGCTGACCGCAGGGACCGTCTGCATGGCCCAGGACGACGGTGGGCCCGGAGGCGGCGGCCCTGGCGGTGGTGGTCCCGGCGGCGGCCGACGGGGTGGTGGCGGTCCCGGTGGACAGGGTGGTTTCGGTGGCCGCGGCGGCATGGGCATGATGGGTTCGCCCCTGATGACGGCCCTCGACAAAGACGGCGACGGCGAACTGTCGGCGGCTGAAATCGGCGAAGCCGTGGCGGCGATCAAGAAGCTGGATAAGGACGGAGATGGTAAGGTCAGCGCCGAAGAGCTGCGACCGACCATGCAGTCGTTCGTCGACCGGATCCTCGCCTTCGACAAAGACAAAGACGGCAAGGTCAGCCTGGATGAACTCCCCGAACAGATGGCTGGCATGATGGAACGGCTCGATACCGACGCCGATGGCATGCTGAGCAAGGAAGAGATTGAAGCCATGGCTCAGCGATTCCAGGGCGGCGGTCGAGGCGGTCGCGGTGGATTCGGCGGTGGCGGCCCTGGCGGTGGTGGCCCTGGCGGTGGTGGCCCCGGCGGTGGTGGTCGCGGTCCGCGCGGCGGTGGTGACGGCGGCGATCGGCCGCAGCGTCCGTCGGGCGATGAAGAAGAAGGGATCTAAGCCCACTCGGGCCGATCGTCCCCTAACAGCAGTAACCTCAGGCGGCGTCCCGGACCGGGTGACTCAGTCCGGCGACGCCGCTTTTTTTGTCCCCGCGCACGTCTGCGCGTTATGATGCGTCCATGCCAGACGCCCCCCGATACCGCTCGATCCCATCGCTTTCCACCCCCGTGACGTCAACCGGCACCAAGCTGGTCTCAGCACTCTTCTCAGCCACCCTGGCACTGACGCTGATCACTGGGCTCGCCTGTCCGGCCACCGGCCAGACTCCCGGCTGGTTGTGGTCGGCCTCAACCGAGCCCCGTCGAGCCATCCTGACCGGCGCCGCACCACACGGCTGGAGTTTCCTGATCAACTCATCCGTTTCCCCGAACCTCGAGAGTCCGCCGGAGCCGTTTGTCCCGTCCGACGCAGATTTTCGCGGCTGGTATCGTCCCCCTGTACCACCGGCGGCCCCTAGCCTCTGGTTGACTGACGGCAGTCACCTGACCGGACAGATCCAGGAAATCGACGATCAGACGGTCGCCGTGCAAACTCCGCTGCTCGGACGCGTCACGTTCGCCCGCGCCGAATTGCATGCCGTGGAGTTACAAGGCCCGTTAGGAGCCGCAGCCGACCGAGCCGTTCGCAGCGCCGAACTATCGCGACTCCCACTTAACGCTTCGCCGGCCACACTGTGGCTGGCCAACGGCGACCAGCTTCCCGCTGATCTGGTGCGGATGACCGCCGACCATCTCGAGTGCACTCATCGAGGCGAAACATTTCAGCTGGAGCGAACTGCTGTGGCGGCCTGGCGACGGTCCAGACCAACCGAAGTGCAAGAGAACGGGCCGGGAAATCTGCGCGTGACGTTGGCCGACGGCAGCCAGCTGACGGTCCGCCAGATCACCTCGCAGGACGACTACCGCCTGGTGCTGCAGCGTCCCGATGGCAGCGACTGGCCAGCCACGTCGTTCAGCAATCCGTGGTGGGACGACCTGGTCACCGGCATCGAGCCGATCGCCAGAGTGCTGCGGCTCTCCGATCGCCCTGAGCTGAACTACCGGCAGCAGAGCCTGCTGGGTCCGAGCATCCCGTTGCAGCGAAATTTGAGCGCCGCCCGGACTCCGCTGTCCGTCGCCGGAGCGTACTTTGCCGACGGCCTGGGCGCTCGCAGCCTGTCACGATTGACACTGGCTGTCGAGCCATCCTGGCAGGCCTTCCAGGCGCTCGTTGGCGTTGATGATTCCGGAGGCGAGTCGGGGAGCGTGGTGTTCCGCGTGCTGACTTACTCCGATCGAGACGGTTGGCGCGAACGGGCCACGACTGAGACGGTGCGCCACGGCGATGCGCCGGTTCCAATCCATGTCAGCCTGCTGGGGGCTCAGCGCCTGGCCCTGGTCGTCGACCCGGCCGATGACGGAGACTCCGGCGATCTGGCCAACTGGCTGATGGCCCGCATCGTCTTGCCGAATTAAGCGCCGTACTTCGAGAGTCGTCCGGCGTTGGCCATGGCCAGGGACATCAGGTACTGGGCTTCAAAATGTCCGAGCCCGCCGTGGATGCAAGTCGATTCATTGAAGGCCGTCTGACCGTCGGGTCGGCAGCAGTTCGACACGAGGAGCGTCGGCACGGGGTGCCAGCTGTGGCTCTTCAGATAGCTCGGCGTGCTGTGATCGCCGGTGACGATCAGCACGTCCGGACCCAGCTGCTCGATACGCGGCATGACGGCGTCGAGCTGTTCGATGCGCCGAACCTTCTCGGCGAAATTGCCATCCTCACCGGTGCTGTCGGTGTATTTGAAATGGATGAAGAAGAAATCGTAGTCTGGCCAGTGTTGCTGCAGGAGATCGATCTGCTGGTCGAGCGTCTCGGCTTGGCCGACGATCTGCATGCCGACGAGCGAAGCGAGTCCTTTGTACATCGGATAGACGGCGATAGCGGCGGCGCGGAGTCCATAGAGTTCCTGGTAAGACGGGAGACTCGGTCGCGCGGCAAAGCCTCGCATGGTCAGGCCATTGGCCTTGGGGTGACCGGCGAGGATTTTTTCGGCGGCCACCACAAACTGGCGAGCGAACTCAGCCGTGCGCTGGCTGGCCGAGTCGGCTCCGACCGGATCGAGTGGAGCCTTGCCGGTTCCCAGCGGATCGGTGTCGGCCACACGGTCGCCCAGTCCATCACCGCTGAAGATGACGACAAACCGATGCTCCTTGACTGGCTCCACCCGCAGCTCCACCCCCGGAATCTTGATCTGATTCAGGCTCAAAGCCAACGGAGCACTCTCTTCGGTGGCGATCCGGCCGGCGCGGCGGTCGGTCACCAGGCGTTTGGCATCGAGGGTGCAGAAGTTACAGCGTGCGGCGACGTCACCAGGCCGGAGTCCAATGCCGATGCCGGTCGCTTCGAGGGCGCCGCGGCCAATCAGGTATTTGAGCGGGTCGTAGCCGAACAGACCGAGATGCCCCGGACCGCTCCCCGGACTGATTCCCGGTTTGACGGGGATGCTCGCCCCCTGAACGCCGCGCTGAGCCAGTCGATCGAGGTGGGGAGTGCGAGCCGTTTCGAGCTCGGTCTTGCCACCCGGTTCCATTGGCAGGCCTCCCAGCCCGTCGGCAACCAGCATGACGATCTTGGAGCCGTTTTCAGTCTGGAGCGAACGCATCAGGTCGTGGAAGTCCATGCGGGCAGTTCCTTGCTGAATACAATCGATACAAACGACAGCGCTTAGCAGAGCGCGAGCGCTGCTGGAACTTACCGCAACTTGCTCTGATGTACCAGATACCATGGCCGCTTCCGAAGCGGCTCAGCGGCGTCGCACGGGCTGGTCCTCAGTCGTGCCGTTGGGCACCGTGAGGGGTGCCGCGGCAGCTTGCCCGGGGGACGAGCCAGGGGTAAAATTGGCCCTTTTTGCAGGACGATCCTGCGGGCCTCCACGTGCCCGCTCAGAATTCAGGAGCGAATCGGGTGAGTCAGACGAAGTCGATGAGCATCGCCGTGATTGGCGGTGATGGCACGGGACCGGAAGTGACGGCCGAGGCGTTGAAGGTGCTCAAGGCAGTCGCCGCGCAGGACAATTTCCGCTACGAGCTGACTGACTATCCGTTTGGTGGCGAGCACTACCTGAAGACGGGCGAGACGCTGCCGGCGGGGGCCGTCGACCAGCTCCGCAAGCACGACGCGATCTTTCTGGGTGCGGTCGGCCATCCCGACGTCCCCCCCGGAGTGCTGGAGAAGGGCCTGTTGCTGGAGCTCCGCTTTCAACTCGACCAATACATCAATCTGCGACCGGTGAAGCTGTACCAGGGAGTCGAGACGCCGTTGGCCGGGAAGGGCCCGCAGGATATCGACTTTGTGGTCGTCCGCGAAAACACTGAAGACCTTTACTGCGGGGTGGGTGGTTTTCTGAAGAAGCACACCGCGGATGAAGTGGCCAGCCAGACGGCGGTCTACACCCGCAAGGGGTGTGAACGGTGTATCCGCTGGGCATTTGAATACACCCGCAAGCGGAACAATCCCAAGGGGAAGATGCTGACGCTGGTCGCCAAAACCAACGTCTTGACCTACGGCCACGATCTGTGGTGGCGGACGTTCCAGGCGGTGGCCAAGGAATATCCGGACGTCAAGGCGGACTACAACCACGTCGATGCCTGTTGCATGTGGATGGTGAAGAATCCCGAGTACTACGATGTGATCGTCACGACGAACATGTTTGGCGACATCATCACCGACCTGGGAGCGATGATTCAGGGGGGGATGGGCGTGGCCGCGGGCGGGAACATCAATCCCGATCCTGGCGGGACGAGCATGTACGAGCCGATGGGCGGGAGTGCGCCAAAGTACACAGGGCAGGGGGTGATCAATCCGATCGCCGCCATCAGCGCCATGGCGATGCTGTTGGAGCACACCGGTCAAGCTCAGTCCGGAGCGAAGATTCTGGCCGCCGTACAGCACGTGACGGGGACCAAGATGAAGAGCCAGGCGGCGGGCAAGATGGGATACTCCACGTCGCAGGTCGGGGATCTGGTGATCGACGCACTGAAATAACTCACCGACGGCCAACTCGAGCCAACCGGTGGGAGTGGGACGAGACGTCACGGGAGTCCGCCGTATGAACCAGTCCCTGCGACCAGGGCGCATTGCCGTCTATACCGGTTCGTTCGACCCGTTGACACTGGGACACTTGAACGTCATCGAACGCGCGGCTCAGCTGTTCGACGAGCTGATCGTCGGCGTGGGGATCAACGTCGACAAGAAGCCGCTGTTCGAGCCGGAAGAACGGGCCGAGCTGGTCGAAAAGATCACTCGGCATCTGGGGAACGTCCGAGTCGCCATCTTTTCCGGGCTGGCGGTGGCCTTCGTCAGGCAATGCGGGGCTCGAGTGATGGTGCGTGGCGTGCGGCCATTGACCGATATCGCCGCCGAATTCACGATGATGCTCGCCAACCGCGAACTCGACGAAGGGATCGAAACCGTCTTCCTGATGGCCGACCAGCGCTACGCTCACGTCTCCAGCTCACTGCTGAAACAAATCACCCCCCTCGCCAACGACGACATGCTGCGCAAGTTCGTCCCCGAGGCACTGATCCAGCCCCTGCGCGAACGACTGGGTTAAACCACCTTCTCGCCCCCCCGACCCTGCATCCAATTGTGGTGCGGGCGTCTCGCCTGCCTCCGTGCCTTGCCTCCTTGTTACTAACCTTCTCAATTTTCGCATCTCGCGAAGAACAATCATCGCGCAGGCCGACTTCGGGGCAAATACGAGTACCGCGGCGCTGAGTACGAAGAGGACGAACGAGGATCACCACAAAACATCCGTGGATATCCGTGCCATCCGTGGTCAAAACCCCGAACGTCACCACTCAGCTCGGCCAATCGCGACTCCAAACCACCTCGACCTGCAACGGCCGAAAACGTAGCGCCGAGTCGTCTGACCAGCTCGAGTACCGCTGCGCTGAGTACGAGTACGAGCCCGACGAACGAGGATCACCACAAAACATCCGTGGATATCCGTGCCATCCGTGGTCAAAACCGGACGTCACCACTCAGCTCGGCCAATCGCGACTTCAAACCACCTCGACCTGCAACGGCCGAAAACGTAGCGCCGAGTCGCCTGACCAGCTCGAGTACCGCTGCGCTGAGTACGAGTACCGCTGCGCTGAGTACGAGTACGAGCCCGACGAACGAGGATCACCACAAAACATCCGTGGATATCCGTGCCATCCGTGGTCAAAAACCCCGAACTTCACCACTCAGCTCGGCCAATCGCGACTTCAAACCACCTCGACCTGCAACGGCCGAAAACGTAGCGCCGAGTCGCCTGACCAGCTCGAGTACCGCTGCGCTGAGTACGAGTACCGCTGCGCTGAGTACGAGTACGAGCCCGACGAACGAGGATCACCACAAAACATCCGTGGATATCCGTGCCATCCGTGGTCAAAAACCCCGAACTTCACCACTCAGCTCGGCCAATCGCGACTTCAAACCACCTCGACCTGCAACGGCCGAAAATGTCGCGCCGAGTCGTCTTACCAGCTCGAGTACCGCTGCGCTGAGTACGAGTACCGCGGCGCTGAGTACGAGTACGAGCAGGACGAACGAGGATCACCACAAAACATCCGTGTATATCCGTGCCATCCGTGGTCAAAACCCCGAACGTCACCACTCAGCTCGGCCAATCGCGACTTCAAACCACCTCGACCTGCAACGGCCGAAAACGTAGCGCCGAGTCGCCTGACCAGCTCGAGTACCGCTGCGCTGAGTACGAGTACGAGCAGGACGAACGAGGATCACCACAAAACATCCGTGGATATCCGTGCCATCCGTGGTCAAAACCCCGAACGTCACCACTCAGCTCGGCCAATCGCGACTTCAAACCACCTCGACCTGGAACGGCCGAAAACGTAGCGCCGAGTCGCCTGACCAGATCGAGTACCGCTGCGCTGAGTACGAGTACGAGCTGGACGAACGAGGATCACCACAAACCATCCGTGGATATCCGTGCCATCCGTGGTCACAAACCCCGAACTTCACCACTCAGCTCGGGGCTGCGGCCAATGTTCAATTCTGAGCGGTATCGCCCGATTGCCATTTTCCGACCAGGTGCCGCTGCAGGTAGAGGGCCCGTTCGATGTTGCGGTCGGTCGATTCGAGTTCCAGTCCGCGGATCTTCTGCAGGTGAGCTGGTTGGGTGTGGATAAAGAGCTGGTTGATGGTGGGGATTTCGATGTCCTTGATCAGGCCCAGGTTGATCCCCATCCGGACGCTCGACAGGTGCCGGAGCGTTTCTTCGCTGCTGATGGTCTGAGCCGTACAGAGGATGCCGTGCGCACGGCTGACTCGGTCGTGCAGATCCTTGCGGCTTTCCCGGACCAGAAAATCGCGTGCTTTTCGCTCGTAATCGATCAGCACGGGGACGATATCACCGACCTGCTGCAGCAGTTCGGCTTCGGTACGGCCCAGCGTGATCTGGTTGCTGATCTGGTAGAAATCGCCCATGGCCTGTGAGCCTTCACCGTAGAGCCCGCGCACGGCCAGGCTGATCTTATGGAGCGATCGGAAGACCTTTTCGATCTGGTGCGTGATCACCAGGGCAGGGAGGTGGAGCATGACACTGACTCGCATCCCGGTTCCGACGTTGGTCGGGCAGGCTGTCAGGTACCCCCACCGCGGATGAAAGGCGTACTCCAGTTCGGCTTCTACCAGATCATCCAGCGCATCGATCTGTTCCCAGGCGCTGGTCAGGTCAAGCCCGCTCTTCATCAGCTGCAGCCGCAGGTGATCTTCCTCATTGACCATCAAGCTGTAGTGCTCGCCGGGATCCAGGGCGACCGAACGGGCTCCGCCACCTTCGGCCAGTTCCCGGCTGATGACGTGCCGTTCGACGAGGAACTGGCGATCGAGTTGCGGGAGGCCGTCGAGTTTGAGGTAGAGGACATCGGCCAGCTGCGGAACGCGTGCGAGGGTGTCGCGGACGTGGTTTTCGATGGCGACGCGGTCATGTTCGCTGCAGCGGCGGATGAAGGGAAACTGAGCCAGGTTGCGAGCCAGGCGAATCCGGCTGCTGATCACAATATCCGAATCGGGTCCTGAGCCGCGAAGCCATTCGCCGCACTGCTTGGTCAGAAGATCGAGATTAGGGTTCAGATTCATCGCGTGTCTCAGTCCAAGCCTTCGGTGGGCGGGGCCGATTCCCGACCCGACTCACGTCGCTTTGCCTGCTGCTCGAGGACGCGGATCTCGTCTCGCAACTTCGAAGCCCGCTCGTAGTCCTCCTCGAGCACTGCTTCCTTCATCTCCCGGCGGAGCCGAATCATCTGGGTGCGGCTGTCGGTTTCATGGGCCCCCGACCGGGGACGCTTGCCGACATGGTGGGCCGCACCGTGGATGTTGAGAATCAGCGGTTCCAATTCCTCTTCGAACCGGACATAGTCGTGTGGACATCCCAGCCGTCCCTGCTGGCGGAACTCGAGAAACGTGATGCCGCACACCGGACAGCTCTGCTTGTCCAGTTCAGCCAGTTCCTCGGCCGTCTGCCCCAGTTTCAGCTGATGGACGAGTGCCCCGGCGAGCGTATTCGACGACGCTACGGCATCATCGGGCTGCGACAGATACTCCCGCGCGTGCTCCTCACACAGGTGCACTTCCTGGGGTGTATCGCCGGTAAGCTCGGTGATGTGAAACGTTGCCGGTTTTTCACACTGCTGACACTTCATGGATTGAACCCGTCCCATCAGGCATTCTTACCGGCCGGCCTACGATCAGCAAGTGCGGGGAAGTCCGCTGCGGGGGCCGGGTCGAAAAGCGGATGGATTCTAACACTGGTGGGGGTGCTGTCAAGGTTGACCCGGCCCCTCAGCGACCGGCCACGGGGCCGCGATTGTGAGAACCGAGAGGTCCTGATAAGCTGCTGAGCATGACGCACCAGCCTACTTTCAGTGAGTTCCAGCAGTTCGCACGCCCTGGCCGATTGGTCCCCGTGTATCGCCGGTTGATGAGTGACTCGTTGACGCCCGTGTCGGCCTTTCATCGGCTCGATCGCGGGGGGACGGCGGCCCTGTTTGAAAGTGTGATCGGTGGCGAGAAAGTGGGCCGCTACAGTTTTGTCGCCGTCGATCCGTTCTGGGAGATTACCGCTCGCGACCGCCAGGTGACCCTGGACGACGGGCAGACCCGCCAGTCGAAGGCGGTCGACGATCCGCTGGACGTGTTGCGGACCGAGCTGGGACGCTATCAGGCGGACATCCCCCCTGGCCATCCGTTGCCGCCATTTGTCGGCGGTGCCATCGGCTACGCCGGCTACGACGTGGTGCGCTATACTGAACGGCTCCCCAACGCACCTCCCGATGACCGCGGCCTGCCGGACATGGTCTTCGCCTTTTATGACCACCTGGTCGTGTTCGACAACGTCAATAAATCGATGATCGTTGTCGCCCTCGCTCGGCTCGACAAATTCCCCACGGCCGCTGAAGCCTACCGCGACGCTCAGCAACGAATCGACCGGCTGGCCGAACGTTTGACCGATACTCGGCACGAGCTGACGCTCAGCGACATTGAAACGATCGGGGATGTGACGCTGAACTACCAGTCGAATTTCACTCGCGAGGGATTCGAGCAAGCGGTGCGCAAGTGTGTGGAATACATTCGCGCCGGGGACATTTTTCAGGTGGTGATCAGTCAGCGGCTGCAGGTGGAGCTGAAGTGTGACCCGTTTGAAGTCTATCGGACGCTGCGGATCGTCAACCCCAGCCCGTTCATGTTCTTTCTCCGGACGCGGGACACGACGCTGGTCGGGAGTTCGCCAGAGGTCATGTGCCGAGTGATCGACGGTCAGGTGACGGTGCGTCCCCTGGCCGGTACTCGCCCCCGTGGCCGGACCGAAGAGGAAGATGTGGCTCTGGCCGCCGAGCTGTTGGGCGACCCCAAGGAGCGGGCGGAGCACGTGATGCTGGTCGACCTGGGTCGGAACGATGTGGGCCGCGTCTCGCGATATGGTTCTGTCCACCTTTCGGACATCATGTCGATTGAGCGGTACAGCCACGTGATGCACATCACGTCTAACGTCACCGGCCAGCTGGCGGAGGGACGGGACGCGTTTGACGCCCTGCGAGCCTGCCTGCCGGCGGGGACGGTATCCGGAGCCCCCAAGGTACGGGCGATGGAGATTATCGACGAAATTGAACCCTACCGCCGGGGCCCCTACGCCGGTGCTGTCGGGTATATTGACTACCGTGGCAACATGGACACCTGCATTGCGCTGCGCACCATGGTTGTCCAGGATCGGACCGCATATATCCAGGCGGGAGCGGGTATTGTGGCCGACAGCGTCCCCGCGCTGGAGTACCAGGAAACGTTGAACAAAGCCCGCGGGCTGCTCCGAGCCGTCCAGGTGACGCAGGCCCGCGGTTGATCCTCATCCGTCGGATCGGCGACTGTCTATGCGGTATTGCCAGCTACATGCTTCCCCTCTGAGTCGACTGATCGTACTCTGCCTGGC
Source organism: Pirellulales bacterium (assembly GCA_046349895.1). Lineage (GTDB taxonomy): Bacteria > Planctomycetota > Planctomycetia > Pirellulales > Pirellulaceae > JAXMBJ01. The sequence goes on from JAXMBJ010000006.1 coordinate 2,612,651, forward strand.
CCTCGGCTGGGCCTGGTCCCTGGGCGGTTGCCGGCGGAGCGAATCGGACGGCAAAGCCAAAGCCAAACAGACCGACGAAGAAGCCCTCGAAAACCGGCTCGGCGCCAAGAAGAAAAAAGACGATCAGAAGAAGGCTGACGACGCGGAGAAGGACGAGAAGGAATTGCCGCCGTTCGCGCGGACTGAACTGCACAGCGTCCCGTTCGATGCTACCGACGCCAAGAATCCTCGCAACTACTACAAACCGGGACATTGGACGGCCGTCCAGGGACGTTGGCGAGCCAATCACGAGGACTACGCGGGTCAGCTCCGAGCCATGCCGGTCTCCGCTTCCGGGCAACCGATGCCGCTCGAATCGAGCTTCAACTATCTCGTCACCTCGCGTCCCGTGTCGCTTCCCAAAGGCCAGGACAAGCTGGTCGAGACGACAGCCTACTTTCCCATCACCGCCCGGGATCGCATTGGCAGCCTCGACCTGACCCTCGCGCAAACCGGAGGGCTGACCAACTGGTCATCCAATGCGGTCGCCGTGTCGATGCTCCCTCATCAATACTTCTTCGTGATCCTGTCCAATCAACCGAATCAGCTCGGCTATATCCGTCAGCTCCCCTCGATGAACCCGCCGGGGCGCATGGAGGGTCCCAACACGTCCATTGGCCTGGTGGCCGACACTACGGCCGATTCGGGCGAAGGATTCTTCCGTGATTATGTCGTGGTGGCGCCGGCCCCCGCCGGCCGCACCATCGCGCTCCCCACCACGTCGACCTGCTGGACGACGATTGCTTATCTCGTCTGGGACGGATTTGACCCCACCATCCTGACGGCCACTCAGCAGGAAGCGTTACTCGACTGGCTCCATTGGGGTGGTCAGCTGATCATCGCCAACCCCCGCTCGCTCGATACCCTCAAGGGTTCATTTCTCGAGGGTTACCTCCCGGCCACGATCGGCTCGGCCCGTCCTCTGTCCGACGGCGATCTGACTGAGCTGAACAGTTGGGCCGAGCGGGTGCGGAGCGAAAAGCGGCCGATGCGACTGGTTCCTTCACCGGCTTCCAAGCTGGAGCGGTATGAACTGGCGGCCAAGGGCGAAGGGCGACCGGTCGCTGGTAGTGGTCAGCTGGTTTGGGAGCGGCCCACGGGACGCGGTCGGGTACTGGTCACGGCGTTTTCGCTGGCGGAGATCGATACGGCATTCAAGAACTGGCCCGGATTCGATTCGTTCTGGAACGCGTTCATCCTGGGACACCCAGGCCGAAACTTTTATGTGAATCAAGATCAGGCGGCTGTCAGCTGGAACGGACTGTCGCAGAGCGCCGACGACCCGCGTTTTACGACGGGCGTGCGTTACTTTGCCCGTGACGTCGATGCGGTGATGGTCAACGACCCCGACGCCGAACCGACATTGGCGGAGCGGCAATTCGACGTGGCCGGTTACTCGCCTCACCCCCAGGCCGGCATCGGCGGATGGAACGAAACCAACGGCTGTGCGGAACTGGCGCGCGGCATGTTGAACGTCGCGTCGGGGATTGATGTTCCCGACCGGTCGTTTGTCGCGGCTTTGCTGCTGGGTTATCTGGTGATCCTGGTCCCGCTCAATTGGGCCGTATTCCGGCTGCTGGGCCGAGTCGAATGGGCCTGGATGATGACGCCCGTCCTGGCGCTTGCCGGCACCGCGGCTGTGATCCGCCTGGCCCAGCTGGATATCGGTTTTGTGCGCAGCCAGACCGAGCTGGCCGTGGTCGAACTGCACGGTGCGTATCCTCGAGCACATGTGGCACGCTACACGGGGCTGTACACCTCGCTGGCGACTGCCTATCGGCTTGACTTCCCCGGTTTGAACGCGATCGCCAAATCGTTCTGGCTGGACGAGACTCCTTCCGATTTCGATCGGGCCCAGGAACTGGTCCTCGCTCGTGGTCGCGACACGGAATTGACCGGAATCCGCGTAGCGTCGAATTCCACCGGCCTGTTTCACTCCGAGGAGTTCATCGGCTTACCAGGGGGGATTCACATTCAGTCCACTGGACCGCTGCGGTACTTGCTGCGCAATGAGAGCGGTTTGAATGTGCGGGACGTGTTGATTGTTGGCCGCGACGAATCGGACCGTGTGGTGTGGACGGAATTCGATTCGCTCGCCGATCAGGCCTCCCTGCCGATTGTGCTCAGGCCCTACGAGGGAGACGAGCGTCCCCAACCGAAATTCTCAGTACCCGCTCGAGTCGGCGACCTCGACCTTAACCCGCTGCTGCAACTGGCCGCTCATCCCAGCCGGCTGCGGCCGGGCCAACTGACGCTGGTCGGCTGGACTGATCAATCGGTCGGCGGCCTGCAGATTTCTCCCGCCGCGTCGCAGCGGTTATTCCGCACCATGATCATCAGCCACCTGCAGCGGGGAACTGCGGCTGACCCCGAGCCGGATACGAATCTGCTGAGCGACGTGACGACCGCGCTGGACCAACAGCTCGAGTCATCGCTGGAGGGTCTCCAGTGACCGCCCCACAGCTCGCCCATCACCCGCACGTCGCTCCGTACCCGCCACAGGAATGCGTTTCCCATGATTGAGCTGATCGGATTTGGCAAGGACTATGGCGACTTCACCGCCGTGAAGTCACTGAACCTCACGATTCCCGCCGGCGAGACGTTCGGGTTCATCGGCCCCAACGGCGCTGGCAAGAGCACCACGATCCGGTTCCTGTCGACGCTGCTCAAGGCCAGCCGGGGCGACGGCAAGGTGAACGGATTCAGCGTCACCGAGGACCCGATGAACGTCCGCCGCAATGTCGGTTACATGCCCGACGCCTTCGGTGTATACGACGGAATGAAAGTCTGGGAGTTCCTCGATTTCTTCGGCGTCGCGTATGGAATTCGCCAGGGGAAACGCCGCCAGATCATCGACGACGTCCTCGAACTGCTCGACCTGGCCCACAAACGCGATGATTACGTCAACGGGCTGTCGCGGGGTATGAAACAGCGGCTGTGCCTGGCCAAGACACTGATCCACGACCCTCCCGTGCTGATCCTGGACGAACCGGCCAGCGGTCTCGATCCGCGCGCTCGACTTGAGATGAAAGCGCTATTGAAAGAACTCCGCCGCATGGGGAAGACCGTCATCATCTCCAGCCACATCCTCACGGAACTGGCTGATTGCTGCACGTCGATCGGCATTATCGAGCGGGGAGAACTGCTGATGCATGGCCCGATCGAAATCGTCTATCGCAAGATTCGCCGCAATCGTTTCGTCGAAATCAAGTTTCTCGACAAGATGGACGTCGGACTGTCGATCCTCAACAGCCATCCGCAGCTGCGGGACTGTCAGGTCGACCGCAACACGGTCACTGCCGAACTGGAGACCGATGACGAAGGCCTGGCCGATCTGCTCGATCAGTTCCACCGCCAGAACGTCCGGATCCGCAGCTTCGCTGACAAAGACCCCAGCCTCGAGGACGTCTTTATGATGGTCACTCAGGGACTGGTCATCTGACACTGCGGACACGCCGCAGAATGAAAGTCCCTTTTTCCGTATGCAGGTACTCAGACTGGTAGTCCGGAAATAGCTCCAGCCACTGGCGGACGATCTGCCGTTCGTCGTCGCGGATGCCGTCGTCCAGCACAATCATTGCCCGGTCACTCATGCGTTCGGCCAGCAGCGGCAGGGCAGGGTACCGGGCCAGGTGCCCGACCGTCACCGGAGGCCCGTCGACAATCAGCAGATCGATCGACCGTACGTCCTTCAATCCGGTCAGATCGTACCAGCGCCACGACTTGCCATTCAGCTGATGCGTCACCAGCGGCCCGTCGATCACGTCGACAATCTTCTGCAGTTGATGCTGAACCAGCGTGTCCCGTGTCTGCTGAGCGAACTGTCGGTCATGGTCGAGCGAGTAGACGTGGCCCGCCCCGTTCCGCTCGACGCAGTACCCGCACACCAGGCTCGAGACACCGCTCCCCAATTCGACCACCACCTGCGGATGTTGCTGGTGAATCAGGCGAGCCAAAACACGTGCCAAGTCGGGCGTGGCCGTCCAGGCGCCGACGACTCGCATGGGGGGGAGCGGGAAGCGAGGGGCAATCTCTTCCAGTGGCTGATGGAGGGCGTCGAGCTGCACTACCAGCCGATCAAAGTCGGTGGCACGGTCCGCCTGCGAGCGGCGAAAAAACCGCACCGCCAACACCGACGGGATGGCGGCCAGCAACAATAGAATCAGCTCATAAGACCCCGGAGGTCCGACCAGGCGGAGCAGTACGCCCAGCACCACCAAGACCCCGAGCCCGGTAAATAGAATCGCGTCATTGCGGTGCGTCGCCATTCAGTCGCTCGCCGGCGTCAGTTCCACAACAGCATCTGCGGTCCGTCGCCTTCGCCGGCCCGAGTTTCCCATTGTTCACGGACCTGCCTCAGCCCATACGCGCACAGCTCGTACTGTTCGCTCAGCCGCTGCAGCAGATCGCTTGACGCTTCCTGTTCGTCGTGTTGTTGAATCTGACTCGCCATCCGATACGATCGTTTGCCGTGCTCTCGATAGTCGACCAGATGGTCAATCGACTGCACCACATTTAAAGCACTTATCCGCTCCGGATAAACACCCGTCCAGAACAGTGTGAAGTCGCCGATGTGGCGGTAGACTTCGCGTCGAGCCTCGCCGATCCGCTGGTCTGCTTCCCGCATCATGTCGACGATTTCGATCAGCGGGCGACCCGCCAGGCTTCGCAATCGAAACACGCCGTCGCTGCGCACGAATCTCACCAGCAGGTCGGTCACATAATCGACCAGTGGCGGATCGACCAGCCCCAATTGGGACTCAAAAGTGTCCTCCGCCAGCCCGGCAAAATACCGATGCAGCAACCCTTCTCGGTCGTTTTCCATCTGCACTCTCCACCCGCAGCCCATACTGCTGGCGGTCCTGACCGACGAGCCCCGTCGGCAGGCAAGTTCCGTCAGCGATTCCCGGATAGGCAGACAGCCGTCTCCAGTGAAGTCTACTTTCCAATCGGAAAAAGCGTCAAGAGAAATTCAGCGGTGAGGTGTCCTAGCCTGTACCGGCCGCACGACCGATACCGTGGGGCTCCCGCCCCATCAGGGCTCGCCGACCAGCCAATCCGGCTTACAATGAGCCCCATGCGAATCTGGCTGTTTGACATCGACGGGACATTAATCTCATCCGGCGGCGCGGGCCAGCAGTCGATGGCCGACGCGTTGCACTCCGCCTTCGGACGCCCGGCAGACACCGGCCAGGTGCCCTTCAGCGGCCGCACCGATCGGTCGATCGCCGCTGATCTGTTCGCCTACCACGGCATCGAAAATCACCCGGAAAACTGGGCCATTTTCGTCGATCACTACCTGCGAGCCCTCCCCGCCCGGCTGGCCAGCCTCCCCGGCAGTGTCCTCCCGGGCGTCCTGGAAATGCTCGACTGGCTCAGCCAGCAGTCCGATCAGCAAATCGGTCTGCTGACCGGAAATATCCCCCGCGGAGCACAGACCAAACTCCGCCATTTCGACCTCGATCACCGGTTCGCGTTCGGGTTCTATGGCGACCGGCATTTTGACCGAGACGACGTCGCTCGTGACGCCCACGCTGATCTCGTCGGCCGACTCGGCGAGCCGTCTGGCGAACTGGACATCTGGATCGTCGGCGACACGCCGCGCGATGTCCGCTGCGGCCAGATCATCGGCGCGCGGACCATTGCCGTCGCCACCGGCAACTACTCCACCGCCGAACTCCAGGCGTGCCGGCCCGACGTGACCGTCGAGACGCTCAGCCAGCTCAACTTCACGGCGCTGTAGCACTCGCCTCAGCTGGCCCACCCAACTCGCGCAGGTCGCCTCGCAGCCACTGGGCCAGCATCCGGATCTGATCGGCCGACAGGGCATGCTGAGCAGGCGAGGCCGACTCGGGGGCGAAGGCAGGCATCCGATCGTTCCGGTCAGCATAGAACCGCTCGTGAGCCGGATTGGAAATGATCCCGCTGATCCACTCCACCGAACCGTATCCCGTCAAGTCGGGCGCTGTCCCCAAGTCGCCCGTCTCGCGGAACTTGTGGCATTCGGTACAGCTGAATTTGCCCGTCAACGCCTCGCGACCTCGAGCGATCACACCGGACGACGTTGCCAGAGCGTCGAGTTCACGCTGAGAAGCCAGCCCGGCCTCGGCTGACAAAGCGACGATCACGTCCTGCAAGGCTGTCTTCGATTCCTGGTCCAGCGAGGCGAGGTTGTCGTTGACCCACTGAGCCATGTCGCCCTCCTTATGGGACGTGGCTCCAAAGAACTCGGGCGAAGCAAAGTGGGCCGGGTCGAGCAGCCGGGTCAGCCACGCACGGGATGCAAAGCCATACAAGTTCGGCCCGCCTAGTGCCGCTGCCGGAGTACCGGGTGACGACGCCGGAACCCCATTCCCCTCGCCGGCGGCCGCGGCAGGAGCTGGAAAGCTCGGACCGGCCAGCCCCGCGCCATTGGCATCGACGTGGCTGTGGCAGCTTTGACAATGTTGAGCAAAAAGTTTCGGACCCTGGATCTCAGGATCCTGACGCATCAGACTGATTGCCCCTTCCCAGGGAATGCCTCCCTGATGACGGACAAACGCCTTGATCCGCGCTGCCTCCACCTCCGCCTGATGCTGGGCCAACTGCACATCGGGCGATCGTTGATCCTCACGGACCGCCAGAATGGTCAACGTCAGTGCGGCGGCCAACATGCCAAACAGCATCACCACATTGAGTCGATGGCCCAATTCGGTCCGGCCGATCACGGGCATCAGGAAGAGCAGCAAAAAGGCGACTCCGGGGATCACCAGCGCGCCGATCACCTCAGTGCCGCCTTCGAAATACTTCAGCAGCTGGTACAGAAACAGGAAATACCACTCGGGTCGAGCGGCGGCAAAGGCCTCCGATGGATCGGCCGGTGCCGTCAGCTCAGCTCCCAGATAGTCACCCGGTACGGCCCCCGGCTCGGGAGTCCGGAACATCCCCGCACAGCACAGCAGCAGCACCACGCCCAGCACCGCCAGGCAGGCGACCACGTCCAGCCACACCTGATGGGGCCAGAAGTATTGAGCCGGCCGGTCCGACTTGGGAGCGGTGATGCCGTGCCGCCGAAACAAGTAAATGTGGACCGCGATTCCAGCGGTCAGCAATGCCGGCAGGACACCAGCATGCAGGGCAAAGAATCGCGTCAACGTGTGGTGTCCGTACTCTGGACCGCCGACCACCACCTGCTGGATCTGGCTGCCAAACCCCGGCACCAGCGCCATCAGGCTGGTCGCCACACTCGTCGCCCAATATCCCTTCTGATCCCAGGGCAACAGATAGCCAGTGAGGGAGAGCCCGAGCATCACCAGCAGCAGCAGCAGCCCGGTCCAGTAGTTGAATTCCCGCGGCGCACGATAAGCTCCGCCGACCACCACCTGGACCACGTGCAGGACCAGCAGCACCATCATCAGGTTGGCCGTGAAATGGTGCATCCCGCGGACCAGCCATCCGCCGGTCATCTCGTATTGAATGAAATAGACACTCTCCCAGGCCGTCCGCGTGCTGGGACTGTACGCCATCCACAGCACGACACCAGTAATCACCTGGATCATGAACGTGAAAACCAGCGTGCTCCCCCAGACATACCGCCAGCGAGCTCCGCCCGGAATCGGTTCATACAGAGCGGTCTTCGTCAGACTGACCAGCCCTGTCCGATCCTCCAGCCACTGCAGCAATCCATTCATGCCCGCACCACCTTTTCGGCCCGGCCAGCCACAAAGTTCTTGAAGGCGACCCAGATCGAGCCATCCGGTTCGACCTTCACCGCCAGTTCGTCCAGCCCGCGCGGACTGGGACTCGGCGCGATCACTTCCCCTTCAATCGAAAACGAACTGTTGTGGCAGGGGCAGAGATAGTTCTTGTCCTTGGCGTCGAAACCGACGAAACAACCGGCATGCGGACAGACGACGTTGAACGCCTGCACCTTGTTCCCGTCCGACTGACGGCGCAAATAGACCGCGCCGATCCGCTGATTGGTGGCGAACGTCCACGCATCCCGCTGGTCAGCGGTCACGGCAAACTGCCGCGGCACGCCGTCGGCCGGGAGCCCATCGAGCGATGCGACTCGGAAATAGACATCCTCTCCCGGCGCCACCCTGCGCCGTAACGGATGCAGCACAAAGTTCAGTCCGGCCAGCAGTGGAGTCAGCACGGCCACGGCGCCACCGATCACCGCCCCGATCGACACCAGAAACCCTCGACGCTGGTCCCCGTCGACAGGCAAAACGTGCCCGCCATGCTTATCTGCCGCCATCAGCTCAGCCTCCCTTCAGACTCGGATCGAGTTCCCTCATCGTGGTCCGCACATATTCCAGCACCCGTTGCTGGGCCACCGGACGCGGCTCGGCGACAAACGCCCCCGCCGCCGCCTTGTGACCTCCACCTCCAAAATGCCGGGACACCTGGCTGCAATCCAGAGCGGACCGGCTGCGAAAACTGATTTTGCACCCGCCCTGCGGCTGCTCGACAACGATCACCGCCACCTGAGTCCCAGCCACCGCCAGCGCCAGGTTGATCGCATCCTCCGTGTCCGAAGGGATCGCACCAGCCCGTTCGTAGTCTTCCCGATTGACGTACGTGTGAACCAGCCGACCACCAAACTCGGATTCCAGACGACCCAGAATCAGTCCCCGCAATCGCACTCGGCCCAGCGTTTCCTGTTCGTACAGCTGAGCGTAGATCTGTTCCGGACGAGCACCGGCGGCCACCAGCCGCGCAGCGATCTCGTAGGTCCGAGCCGACGTCGAAGCAAATCGAAACCAGCCCGTGTCGGTCGCCAGCGCGGCAAACAACGGCCGAGCCATCTCGGCGGTCAACGACACACCCAACGCATCGGCGGCCTCCACCACCAGCCGCCCTGTCGCCTCGGCCCGGACATTCTTGAAGATCAACGCCCCCAGATCGTCCTCGCCGACGTGATGATCGACCAGCAGTTTCGTGACGTTGAGACCGCGCACTACCTCGCCCATCGGGCCCAGCTGAGCCCAGGCACTGGTATCCAATATCATCAGCGCGTCGATCGATCGCAGTTCGTCCAGCGAAATGGTTTCGCCAATTGCGCGGATCTCAGACTGTGGATCGATAAATGCCAGATTCGGCGGCGTTGCCTGTCCGTTGACGATCACCACCTCTTTGCCCAGCGCCCGCAGAACTCCCGCCATCCCCAGTTCGCTCCCGAGCGCATCACAGTCGGGCCGGATGTGGCTGGTGAGGAGAAACCGCTGATGCCGAGCGATCTCGGCTGCAAACGCTGGCCAGTCGACTGGCATCGAATCCGCCTGACTGGATACCGCCTGTTTGGATTCCGCCTGATTGGATTCCGCTGTCATGAATTTCCCTACCGTGGATGGCCCTATCGCGGGTGGTGCTCCCATCGACCGCAAACATCTCGCACCGCCGCAACGTCCTGATGCAGCTGCGCAACCAGCTCGTCGGGGGAAGCAAACCGGCGAATGTCCCTGATGCGCTGCCAGAAGTCAACCGCCAGCGGCAGGTCGTACAGATCGCCTTGCCAGTCCAGCAGATGGACTTCAATCTTTCTCGCCGCTTCACCGTACGTCGGATTCGGTCCAATATGAATGGCCGCCGGATGCTGCTCGCCTCCCATCGGCACAGCCCCCGCATAGACCCCTTCGGCCGGCACCAGCGTCCGAACCTCAGCCAGATTGGCGGTCGGAAAACCGATCGTCCGACCCCGCTCGGCCCCGTGCACCACGCGGCCCGCTATCTGATAAGGCTCGGTCAACATCGTCGCCGCGAGTTCCACTTCGCCATCCAACAATGTGCGGCGGACGCGAGTGCTCGATATGTAATGCTCGCCCTGCCGCACCGGATCGACCACCTCCAGGTCCATGCCGACTGCCTGGCACAGCTTCGACAGCACCAAAATCGTCCCCTGCCGCTGCTGGCCAAAATAAAAATTCGGACCCTCCACCAATACCCGAGCATCCAGCAGCTGACGCACAATCCGCTCGAAATAGGCCTCCGCCGTCAACGTCAGAAACTCGGGATCGGTCGGGTAGGCCAGCACATAGTCGACCCCCAGAGCTCCCAGCAGCTGGGCTTTTCGAGCGACGGTCGTCAGCGGTGGCGGTGACTGCTCAGGACGTAGAATGGTGATCGGATGAGGCTCGAAAGTGAAGACCACGCTCGGCGCCCCAAGTTCCCCCGCACGCTCCACCAGCCGACGGATCAGCTGGGCGTGACCGCGGTGGACACCATCAAAATTGCCGATCGACACCGCTCCACCTCGCACGGCATCTGGCAAGTCATTGAGTCGTTGAATCAGTTTCACAGCCGTGAATCGCCTCGGTCCCCGGTGATCGAGTCGCAGTCTCTGGTCAATGCAACTGCTGAAAAGCGGCCGGCAACCAGTCGATCAGGTCCCGCGCCGTCAATCCCATCTGCCCCAGTCGCTCAGCCGCCAGGTCGCCCGCCAATCCATGAGCAAAGACGGCCAGGCAGGCCGCATCCCAGGGTGCAAAACCCTGGCCCAGCAAAGCCACCAGGATTCCCGTCAACACGTCCCCCGATCCCCCCGTCGCCATGCCGGGATTCCCCGTGGGATTGATATAACGCCGCTGACCGTCGGTGACCAGCGTCCCATGGCCCTTGAGCACCATCACAACACCATGCTCGGCCGCCCAGCGCTCCGCCAACTCCAGCTGCACCTCACGCGACTCGCCCGGCCGCCCCGTCAGTCGAGCGAACTCGCCCGGATGCGGCGTCAGAATCCGCGGCCCCGCCGCCCCGGAAAGTGGCTCACGCCGCTGAGCCAGCGCGTTGAGCCCATCCGCGTCGATCACCAACGGACGCGCCGAACGACGATACACATGAGCGACGATTTGGCGGACACCGGACGACTGCCCCAGCCCCGGCCCGATCGCCACCGCGTCAGCCACCGACACCAGCTCGTCGACTCCCTCCCGCCCCTCAGCCGACAAACGGCCCAGCGCGTCATCGGGGAGCGGCCGGCACATGTAACAAGGATGAAATCCCGCCACCACGTCAGCGCAACGGTCGGGAACACCCAGCGTCACCAACCCCGATCCCGTTCGCAACGCGGCCATCCCGGCCAGCGCCACCGCTCCCGCCATCCCCCGCGATCCGCCCACAATCGCCACCCGACCGAAGCTCCCCTTATGAGCGGTCGGCAGTCGCTGCGGCAAAGGGACCAGGCCCGGGGGAAGCACCGCCGTCAACGTCGCCAGAGCCGTGTTCCCCGTCATCGGCTCTCCCTCGATCGAACCGAAATCGGTGAATCGGCCTCCGTTCGCGATGCAATCAGTCCGGCCAGATAACCGGCCTTGAACCCGGCGTCGATGTTGACCACCGCCACGTTCGCCGCACAGCTGATCAACATCCCCAACAGCGCCGTGATCCCTTGCAGATTGGCCCCGTATCCCACGCTCGTCGGTACCGCAATTACTGGACAGTCGAGCCATCCCCCGACCACACTCGGCAAGGCGCCCTCCATGCCGGCCACGACCACCGCACAGGCGATTCCCTCGAGCTCGCTCAGCCGAGTCAGCAGACGCTGCGGCCCGGCCACACCGACGTCCCACAGCGGTCGCGCGGGAATCTGCATCCAGGCCAGCGTCTCCAGCGATTCCTCGGCGACCGGCCGATCGGTCGTCCCCGCAGTGATCACCGCTACCGGCCGCACGCGACAAGCACCGTCGCTGCCACCAGCCGAATCGTGCTCGACACCACCCGCAGGCTCCCAGCGCAAGGTGCGGGCCACAGGATTGACGATCGCGTCGGGCAATAGCTCCTGCAGCCGGGGCAAGGCGTCGTCGGCCACGCGAGTGACCAGCAGCCGCTGACGACGTCGCTGAAAGCTGGCCACGATGCTGGTCAGCTGACCAATCGTCTTCCCTTGCCCGTACACGACCTCGGGAAAGCCACAACGACGGGCTCGGTCCGTGTCGAGCACCGTGTGGCCGAGATCGTCGGCCGCCGACCGCAGCACTTGCCGTTTGAACTGGTCAGCCGACAGCTGACCATTCAACAGTTCGCGGGCCCATTGGTGAATGAGTTCGTCAGTCATAGCCGTTCAGCGTAGTGGACGCGGGCCGGGCAGGAAACCGGGCGACGCCACTCCCCCCTCCAATCACCGCTCGGTTGATGCCCCGGGGCGATTTGATACACTTGGGAACTGCCGTCGCTGTTGCCAGCCCAGGCGGGCTCAACCATCGCAGGAAGCTCATCGTCATGCTCCCGCTGCACCTCGCTCACGTCGATCCGCCCACCGCGGCCCCCGTCCCGGGTCACTTGGCCCCCTACGCGGCCGAAGTCGCCGCCCTGCGGGGAATCGGCCACGAATTCCACCAACGCCGATGGTCGCTCGGGACCAGCAGCAACTACAGCGCGGTGGTCCGCCACGATCCGCTGGAGCTGGTCGTGACTGCCAGCGGCAAGGACAAAGGAGCCCTGACGAATGACGACTTCGTGCTGATTGGTGGCGACGGCCGACCGACCATCAGCGGCCAACCCAAATCGTCAGCCGAAACGCTGCTGCACGTCGTCCTGGCCAAGCTCCCCGGTTGCGGCGCCGTGCTGCACACTCACAGCGTCTGGGGAACCTTGCTGTCCGACTGGTTCGCCGATCAGGGCCAGCTGGAAATCGAAGGCTACGAAATGCTCAAGGGCCTCGAAGGGATCGCCACGCACGAAACGAGCACGGTGGTGCGCATCTTCGAGAATACCCAGGACATCCCCGACCTCGCTCGGCGCGTCAACCAGTGGCTCGACGGCGGCCCGCTCCATCCGCCTCATGCTTTCCTGATCCGACGCCACGGACTCTATACCTGGGGCTGCGACCTCGCCACCGCTCGACGCCATGTCGAGATCCTCGAGTTCCTCTTCGAGTGCGTCGCTCGGGACATCATGTTCCGCGGCGATGCGACTCGATTCTCCGCCGCCACTCAATCGTAGTTCCTCGACCATAGCGGCAACTGCGGGTACCGGCCCCCGAGGAGTGGACGCTCCGTTGTTTTTTCGCACGGAGCCACAAAGAAACAAAGGAAAGAAGAAGAGTCCGTGCAGGAATCGACCTGCTGATTAGCTCTTCTCTGTGCCTTGGTGACTCTGTGCCTTGGTGAGAAAAAACAATCCGGTTCGAATCGCCGGAGGGGGCTTCCATCGGTCGCGGGACTTGTCGCCGCCAGCGGCGCACCGGAGGAGGGGAGCCCCTGCTGGCAGAACTCAGTTGATTGGGGTAAGTTCAAGGGTAATCTGAAGCGGGTAGGGGTCCGCGGGGAGAGGCGTATCAGCCGCCCGTGGCTCGGCCTGTCCGTCGGCCCTTGGTCTACATGAACGCTCGGTATTCGCACGAAAGGAAATCCTGGCCATGGCACTGATCTCGATCCCCGACGAGGGCCGAACGCTGGACGACGTGCAGCAGATGCGGGACTTCCTGCAGCAGTTCGGGATCTGGTATGAGAAGTGGGACGTGGAAGGCCGGATTGGTCCTGAAGCGACCAACGATGAGATCCTGGCTGCTTATGCTCCGGAGATTGATCGTTTGAAAGAGCAGGGGGGGTTCGTGACGGCCGACGTGATCAACGTCAACCCTCAGACTCCCAACCTGGATGCGATGCTGGCCAAATTCAGCCAAGAGCACACGCATAGCGAAGACGAGGTCCGCTTCACGGTCAAAGGTGGCGGCATTTTCCACATTCACCCTGAGGGAGGACCGGTGTTTGCGGTGCAGGTGGAGAGTGGCGACCTGATTAACGTGCCGGCGGGCACTCGGCATTGGTTCAACCTCTGTTCGGACCGCACGATCCGTTGTATCCGTCTGTTCCTTGACCCGGCTGGCTGGGCGCCTCATTACGTCGACGACCGAGTCGACCAGAACTACGCGGCTCTCTGCTGGGGCCCTCGATACCTGTCGGCCGGCGCTGGCCAGGAACCGGCGGTGGCCAATCGAGCCGTGCGGCTGTAATCGATGTCGGTGGCAACGTGGACTTGATTCGCGCTGTGAATGACGGAGTGCCGATCAGTTGATTTCGTTTGGCGGTCGATGCCTGCTGTTGGACATTGAAGGGACGACCTCTTCGGTTTCGTTTGTCTACGACAAGATGTTTCCCGAAGTCCGCCGGCGGCTCAGCGGATTTCTGGCCGACGGCTGGGAAGATCCCGAGGTTCAGGAAACGTGTGCCCTGATTGCCCGTGACATCGGCTTCGAGTCGTCAGCGGCTTGGCTGGGGACTCTGGGCCCCACTGAGGCTCAGCAATGCGTCGCCAGTGAAGTCATTCGTCAGATGGATCAGGACCTGAAGGCGACGGGACTTAAGGCGCTCCAAGGTCTGATCTGGCGTGATTCATTCGAGCGGGGTGAGCTGCGGGCTCATCTGTACGAGGATGTTCTACCGGCGATCCGCTCGTGGGTAGCCGCTGGTCGTCAAGTCGATATTTACTCGTCGGGCAGCGTAGCCGCTCAGCGACTCTTCTTCGGCCACACGATCCATGGCGATCTCCTGCCGATGCTGAGCTATCACTTTGACACGACGATCGGGAGCAAACGGGAAAGCGACAGCTATCGTCGCATTGCCAGCCAGCTGGGATGGGCGCCGGCCGAGATCCTATTCGCCAGCGACGTGGTGGCCGAATTGGATGCGGCTCGAGTTGCCGGACTCCAGACTGTCTTGTGCCAGCGTCCGGGAAATGCGGCCGTTCCGCTCGACCATCAGCACGCACAGATTACCAGCTTTGCCCAGATCGAACTGATCAGCGGTTGATTGGCCCCTCGGTCGACGGTCGATCGCCCGGCAGCTTGACCCGAACCGGCGGGTTTCTAGGATTCCTTTGAGTCAGCCAAAGGGAATTGGCGGGGAGGAAGCCAGGGCGAGCGCCGATCAGCTGAAATTCGACACGGAGGGTGAGGCAGTGGTCACGTTTGGGGATGCTCGGAGTGCGAAAGGGAGATCGATCCGTTCGAGCTGGAAGACGTCCAGTTGGCTGGCAACAGTCGTTGTGGGGATAGCCGCCGTGCCGCTGGCGGCGGTAGCAGCGCCGCCATGCGTATCGTTCGATGTGACCGATATCGTCGCGGCCAAGGAAGTGACAACGGCGGAATTTGCCGCCACGTATCCCGACGAAAAACTGATGGCCATGCGTTTTCAGATTTCGTCGCTGGTCCGGTTCGGCCAGGACGGAGCTGAGTTTCAGTACCTCTATGTGATCGACAATCCGACCCGTTCACTGCGTATTGTTGATTGTGATCCGAAGACGGAACTGGCGACGGACGTGACCGGGTCGGTCCAGGTCCAGGGAAATCTGAATCGCCAGCATTCACTCGATGTGAATCTCAACGCCGGCTGGCCAACGGTGGGTGACGTGAAGTTCAACGGCCAGTCGTCGGGGAATCACGCCGAACAGTATCATTACGAAGTCCTCCCGCCTCAGCATGTGGTGGCCGCCAGCGGCACGACGAACCGCGGCGCGGGAGCCTATTTCAAGCTGGTGTCGTCGCCCCGCGCGCCGCTGGACGGCACGCGAGAATTTGGCCTGGTGCTGCGAGTACCGCGCAACTGGCGAGCCGATTACTTGCGAGTCCGCTGCGCAGCCTACGACGGTTCGGCACGTGACACCTCCAATCCGATCGCTGCCCTGGGGCCTGGCGACGCGGAACCGGTGTGTGGTTCGGCCAGTTTCCTGCTGACCGTGTATCAGGCCGGGGACGGCGAAGCGCGGCGGGCGGCCGAAGATTTCTTGGCCAGTGAACAGCGTTTGCGTGAAGTGTCGTGGCAATTCCGCCGCTCGATCGCCGAACGTCAGTATCCGTCGCTGGCCGATAAGCTCGGCGCAGTCCTCGCCGTGGCCGAACCGAAGATCCCGAGCCGCTGGCTGGACGAAGTGATTCACGGCAGCCACCACCGCACGATCGGTGACTATGCCGAGCGGTTGCCGGAACCAGTCCGCATCGCGCTGGCTGATTTCCTGACGAAGCGCCGCCAGCTAAGGCTGATCGCCTCCAGCCGGATAGAGAGCGCGCAGATCGAGACCGGAAACCATGCGGCCTTGGAGGTCATGCCCGCGGAACAAGCCGTTAACGCCGTTCCCTACAACCACGAACCGCTGGCCGTGTCGGCTGTGCAGACTCAGCTGGAACCCACGACCGCAATGGAGACGGATTGACACCTTGCTAGAGCCTGACGGCCACTCCCTCTTCGTGCTCCCTTTGTTCCTTTGTGCCTCCGTGCGAAAAAACAACCGAGCGTCCATGTCAACCGGCTTGGCGTATGTCGATCAGTGCGGCGACCATCCGTTCGAGATCTTCGCGGTTGTTGTACGCATGAGGACTGATGCGCAGATGCCCGCCCCGGACACTCAGCACCACGCCGCGCTGCTCGCACTGGCGACGCACCTGGCGTAAGTCGACGCCAGGCAGTTCGAACGACAAGATGCCCGCCCCGTGAGGTGGCTCCCAGGGTCCGATCGGCCGAGCCCCGATATTCTGCAGCAGATCGGCGGCCAAGCCCACCAGATCGCCGATTCGCTCGGCCACTTCGGACCTGGTGGAACTGACACCGTGCGATGTGAGGAACGACAAACTGGCGGCCAGTCCCCACAGACCGATCATGTTGTGTGATCCCCCTTCATAGCGCTGTGCCGTCGGACGCAGCTCCAGGGCAATCCGCTGAAAATCGTGAGCCTGCTGGACGCTGTTCCAGCCGACGCCAAGCGGGGCGAGCAGATCGAGCAGTTCGCGGCGAATGTAGCTGATACCCGCCCCTTCGGGGCCGAGCATCCACTTGTGCCCGTCGGCGGCCAGAAAGTCGACTTCGGCAGCTCGAACATCGAGCGGAAAGATGCCGAGACCCTGGATGGCGTCGAGAAACAAGAGCGCTCCGTGACGATGTGCCAAAGCGGCGACCTCGGCCACGTCGATCCGATAACCGCTGGCGTACCCGACCCAGCTGAGCGCCACGATGCGTGTCCGGCCGTCGATCTGCGCGGCGATCCGTTCCAGATCGACCCGCCCCGACTCGACCTCCACACGTCGCACCTCCACCCCACGACGCTGCTGATTCAACCATGGGTACTGATTCGACGGGAACTCATTGGCCAGCAGGACCACGTTATCCCCCGCCCGCCAGGGAAAACCCTCGGCCACCAGGTTGACCCCCGTCGTGGTGTTCGCCACCAGGGCCAGTTCGTCCGGGTCGGCGTGGATCAGATCGGCGACCAGCTGCCTGAGCGTGTTCAGGTTCTGCTGCCAGGCAGGCCAGACCGTGTCCCCTGACTCGGCTGCCTGGTCAATCCAGGCCTTCATCGCCGCAGCGGTGGGGCGGGGGAGGGGGGCGACGGCCGCATGATCGAGGTAGGCCCAATGACTGGTGACCGGCATCTCGGCCCGCATGGCAGCCCATTTTCCCGTACCCGATTCCCCCATGGTCGACTCCCCACGATCGGAATTGCCGTTATAATCCGCAGCCGTGTCGCTCGTCCGGGGCCTGGCGGTCTGCGGAAAGGTGACACTGCCAGCCGGGCCAATTATACTGGCCGACAGACGACTTTCGGATGCACTCGATGATGGACACCCTAGGGTCCTGGCCAATGGCGAGAGGTTTGACGATCATGGGCATGGTGGTAGCGGCCATGATGCTCGTCCTGTTCGGGCTCGATTGGGCCTCGGGCATCCCGTTCGGTCGTCCGAGCGTACTGATCGATATCTGCTTTCTGATCAGCGGGGCCCTGCTGCTGTACTGCAGCTGGACGACTTTCCGCGAACTCGAGTAGTACCCTCCTGAATGTCCCTCCGTCGATCACGGGCCGGGACTCTGCACGCCTCCGGGGATTCTTGAACCACGGAAGATGCGGAGGCCGCGGAAAAAACACGGTCGGCGATACTCAGCACCTCGATCCGTGGTATCCGTGCTATCCGTGGTCATACGAATCCTCCGTCGATCACGGGCCGGGCCTCTGCACGCCTCCGGGGATTCTTGAACCACGGAAGATGCGGAGGCCGCGGAAAAAAACACGGTCGGCGATACTCAGCGCCTCGATCCGTGGTATCCGTGCTATCCGTGGTCACACAAATCCTCCGTCGATCACGGGCCGGGACTCTGCACGCTTCCGGGGATACTTGAACCACGGAAAACGCGGAGGCCGCGAAAAAAAACACGGTCGGCGATACTCAGCACCTCGATCCGTGCTATCCGTGGTCATACGAATCCTCCGTCGATCACGGGCCGGCTTCGCGCGAGTGACGGAGCGACAGGCCAAAAAAAGAAAAAGCCTTCGAGCCCGTAGGCTCGAAGGCTTGTGGCCCATCTCCAAGAGGCTCCGGTCAGCAAGCTGACTGGACGACCGGGAAACGGCCTGGGGGTTGTACGTTGGGGTGGCCGAGTTCAGGCGGCTCGCAGTATCGACCGCTGACTGGCGGGCTGCGCCTGGCTCTGCAGCGAATAGACGGTCTGCGAAAGTGTCTCGAGGGCCACCAATCCTTGCCGGGACCAAGTCGCGAGCTGCTTGAACAAGGCTTCACACGACTGGAGCTGGCTAGCGGAATAGCTCATCACCGGCAGGATCCACGAATAGCGGCGGCCGACTGGCGGCAGCTGGGACGACCAGTTCACCTGACCGGGTCGCCACCATCCGGTGCTGGAACGCCCTCCCCGTGGCTCGCTCCAGGCTCGCAGCGGAATCTGCCACCCGTCCTTGTCCTGCCACGGCTGGACGGGAATCTGCAGGTCGTGGGTCGGTTTCCAGTAAGCCCAGATGTCGACTCCGATCGGACGGCGTTCGCGGGCCGGCAGCTGGTCGCCCACGATCAGGGCGCTCGTCAATTCCAGGCTGGCGTCCCGTGAGGCCTCAAGCCGTTCGGCGGCTCGCTGCCAGCTGGCTCGCCCGCAACCTTCCACGGCCAGGGCCAGTTCGGCACGTGGCGAACTCTGGATGGCCGCTGCCCAGGGATTGTTCAGCGGATCGGCTACGGCAAACGTGGCCGGAATCCCGCCGTGCTGGACCCATCGCAGCACTCGGGCCCGGACGTCTCCTACGTTCGGCGCGGCCCCGACCTGGCCCCGATAAGCGGCCAGTGAATCAAACAGAATTACCACGCCAATGTGTCGGTCTGCTCGCATCTTCGATCACCTCCCTGTTCCAGTGCCCCCGGGATCCTTTTCGGCCCGTGCGTGCGACTGCCTGCCGACTGGCTTCCCGTGCTGAACCTTCCTGGCCGATCGCAGCGGGATGCCAAGGACGTTGATAGCATCGGACGGCCCTGGAACCGTTCTCGACCCAGATTCGTTCGGCTGACGGTTGTAGGACGACCGAGGACCGGTCGTGCCGTAGATTCAGGCGACTGACTGACGATGGGGTCGATTCAATTGGGCAATCCGGACCGTTTCGGCCGGCCGATCGCGGGCAAGTGGGGTCGGCCGGAACCGCCATTGGGGCAATTGAAGGTGAAAAATCGGGCGGATTGCCCTACAATGATCAGAAGCCACAAATCTTGCCCGAAAGGAGGCTCGGATGCCCGGCCCCGAACCACAAGAGACACGATCGTTGCCCCAACGCACTGTCGACGCGGCGATCGGCCTCCCTGTTACCCGCCGCCGCTGGTTGCGCGACGCCTCGGCGCTGGCCGCCGGCTTGGCCGCCGCTCCGCTGGCCCGTCCTGCCCGAGCGGCGGAGCTCCCGGCGAACACGCGGCGGGCCGTGGAACGGGGACTGGAGTGGGTGGCGGGGACGCAGAGCAAACTGGGACACTGGACGGCTGGAACATTCCCCACGGCCATGACAGCGTTGGCTGGCACGGCCCTCCTGGCCGCCGGTTCCACCACGACTCAGGGCCCCTACGCCAAGCAAGTCCGGCGAGCGGTCGACTACCTCACGTCACGCTCCCGCGACAACGGCCTCATCGGCGACCCGCAACGCGACAACCGATACACCTACGGCCACGGTTTCTCCATGCTGTTTCTCTCCCAGGTGCTGGGCGAAGAGGAAGATCGTGACCGTCGCGAAGAGCTGACCAAGATCCTGAATCGGGCCATCGATTTCAGCGGCAACGCTCAGACGCAATCCGGGGGCTGGGGCTATATCAGCGCCAAAGACGGCAACAATTTCGACGAAGGATCGACCACGATCACTCAAGTCCAAGGCCTGCGGGGCTGCCGCAACGCGGGCCTGGCGGTCCCCACGTTCGTGATCGACCGAGCCAAACAGTACATCTATTCCTGCAAGAACTCAGACGGCGGCATTTCGTACAGCTCCACCAATCGTGGCGCCTCCCGACCGGCCATCACCGCAGCGGCCCTGGCGTGCCTGTTCAACGCGGGTGACTACGACAGCCAGCATGTGCCGGAAATGAAGGAGTACTGCAAGAAGAACCTGTACGACCTGAACAATGACGCTCGGTCGTACGGCCACTGGCACTACACGTATCTCTATTACTCCCAGGTCGTCTACCGCGAAGGGGGCGACGTCTGGACTCAGTTCCGCGACCGGCTCTACGAAGAAATCATCAACAGCCAGCAGGCCGACGGTTCCTGGTCGGGGGACATCGGACCGATCTACGTCACGGCCGTCAATCTGACCATCCTGCAGCTGGAAAACGGCTTCCTCCCCATCTACCAGCGCTGACCGACCCTCGATCGGGTCCGACCTCTAACCAATACCGGACGGTTAACGTATCCTGGGGACTTCGGTTCTTCCCTCGGGACGGCCGAATCGGACGAGAGGTGAGCCGGATCGAGTTACGGGCAGGGGTGTCAGGTCATGGCGGTGGATAAGTCGGGTGAGCGAGTGCGGGACATGTTCGCGGAGATTTCTCCGAACTATGACCGCATGAACCATCTTTTATCGGGGAATGTCGACCGGTACTGGCGATGGCGAACGGTTCGTGCACTGCCGATCCAACCCCCCGGACCGATCCTGGACGTCTGCACGGGGACGGGAGATCTGGCGATCGCCCTGTATCGGCACTACGGAGGCGAATCGCCGGTGACGGGAGCCGACTTCTGTCGCCCGATGCTGGATTTGGCCGAGCAGAAGAAACGCCGCCTGCGACTCGACGGACCGCTGCAGTTTGTCGAAGCCGACGCCCAACAGCTGCCCTTTCCCGACAATCAATTCCAGCTGGTGACGGTTGCGTTTGGACTGAGAAACGTGACCGATACGATGCGCGGGTTACGGGAGATGTGGCGAGTCTGTCGGCCGGGGGGCAAGGTTGGCATCCTGGAGTTTTCGCTCCCCACCTTCCCGCCGCTGCGGCACTTGTACGGATTCTACTTCCGCCACATCCTGCCACGGATTGGCCAGTGCTTTGCCCGCAACGGCCAGAGCGCTTATCAGTATCTGCCGGAGAGCGTGCACGAGTTTCCGGCGGGGCGTGACCTGACACGGCTGATGGAAGAGTGTGGTTGGCGGCAGACCGGCTATCGGGCGTTGACCGGCGGGATTGCCACTCTGTACACGGGTGTGAAATGACGCATCCCCTGGTGATGGCGATGACGGGTGCCAGCGGCGCGATCTACGCCGCTCGGCTGCTGCAGGTGCTCGCTCAGCATTCGGATCGTCAGGTGATTGTCACGATCAGCCGTTCCGGGGCCACGGTGATTCGTGAAGAGCTGGGCGTCAACCTCGATCTGCGGCGTCCCGACTGGTCGCAGCTCTGGCCAGCTCAGCTCGGCCGGCTGGCATCCAGCGGGCGCAGCGGCTTGGCGCGACACATGCAGGAACATCCCGAACTCTGGGAGCTGGCCGGAGGTGCACCGCGTCTGGACCTGATTCGCTATGTCCACTACGAAGATTACATGGCGCCGATTGCCAGCGGATCGTTTCTCACGTCGGGCATGGTGATTGTGCCGTGTTCGGGGAGCACGCTCAGTTCGATCGTTCGCTCGGGGGCAGACAACCTGATCCATCGAGCGGCCGAGGTGCATTTCAAGGAGCGTCGGAAACTGGTGGTGGTGCCGCGTGAGACTCCCGTTTCGCAATCGCAGCTGGAGAATATGGCTCGCGCCAGTCAGTTGGGAGCCGTGGTGCTGCCCGCCATGCCTGGCTGGTACCATGGCGTCCATTCGCTGGTCGATCTGGTCGACTTCGTCGTAGCGAGAATCCTGGATCAGTTTGAAGTTCCCCATCAGCTGATGCGTCGATGGGGAGAGCCAGAAGAACGGCCGGGCGCGGTAACGCCTGACTCAATTTTGCCTCGCAGTGGCCGCTGATTGAGATGAACGTCCGTGAAATGAACGTGGGTGACATGAACTCGGCGACACAGACTACCGACTGGTGGACGACGACGCGGCGAATGCTGGAGATGATTCGCTTCAGCCATACCGTCTTCGCGCTGCCATTCGCTCTGCTGTCGGCGGTGATGGCCTGGCAGATGCCCGGTACCGAGTTCCAATGGCGACATCTGGCCGGGATCGTGCTGTGCATGGTCACCGGTCGCAGTGTGGCGATGGCGGTCAACCGACTGGCTGATCGTCGGATCGACGCGGCCAATCCGCGCACTCAGGGTCGGCACTTGCCGTCCGGCACCTTGACGGTCGCCGGTGTCAGCTCATTCGCCCTGCTGATGGCCGTGGCCTTTGTGGCATCGACCGCGTTGTTCTGGCCAAACTGGCTCCCGCTGGCGCTGAGTCTTCCCGTGTTGATCTTTCTGTGCGGCTACAGCTGGACCAAGCGTTTCACTTGGGGAGCGCACTACTGGTTGGGAACCGCCCTGATGCTGGCCCCCATCTGTGCCTGGATCGCTCTGCGGGGCGAACTGGTGCTGGAGCGTCCGGCAGATATCTTGCCGGCCGTCGCGTTGGGACTGGCCGTCCTGCTGTGGGTATCCGGGTTCGATATTCTGTACGCTTGTCAGGACTACGATTTCGATCGTCAGGCCGGCTTGCGGAGCGTGCCGGTGCGATTTGGTATCCCGACCGCGCTTAGGATTGCAGCCGCTGGCCATCTGGGGATGGTGATCCTGCTGGGCTGCCTGCCGTCGCTGAGCCCAGAGCTGGACTGGGGTTGGATTTATTACACCAGCGTGGCGGCCATCGCCGTGTTGCTGGCCATCGAACACTATCTGGTTTCTCCGCGCGATTTGACGCGAGTTAACGTGGCATTCTTTCACATCAATGCGGTGGTCAGCTTGGGCCTGCTGGCGACTGGCATGTTGGATCTGTTGACGAAATATTGAAGTTGGAAAGAGGATGGAAGCGACATGACCAGCAATCTGACTGCTCGACTTGACGACCTGCAGCGGAAGGTAGACGACCAGCAGCGGCTGACTTTCGACGACGGACTGTTTCTGTCGCAGGACGACGTACCCCTGCATGTGCTGGGACAGATGGCCAACCAAGTTCGCCAGCGTTGGAATGGCAACGTCGGCTACTACAACATCAATACCCATCTGAATCCCACCAATGTCTGCGTCTACCGCTGCAACTTCTGCGCTTTCCGAGCTGACCTGCGGGATCCGCGGGGTTACGTGATGTCTGACGAACAGATTCTCGCTCGCGGGCGCGAAGCGGTAGAGCACGGGTGCACAGAGATGCATATCGTCGGCGGGCTGCATCACCAGAAGGGCTATGACTGGTACGTCCACCTGATCCGCATCCTGCACGATGCCTATCCTCGGCTTCACCTGAAGGCCTGGACGGGTGTTGAAATCAACTGGTTTGAGTTTCTGGCGAAGAAGTCGGTGGAGGCGATCCTCGAAGATCTGATCGACGCAGGCCTGGGGAGCATGCCGGGAGGCGGAGCGGAAATTTTTCACCCCGAGGTGCGGGACCAGATCTGTGAGCACAAAGCCGACTCCAGCAAATGGCTCGACATCCACCGCGTCGCTCATCGACTGGGCCTGAAGTCCAACTGCACCATGCTCTATGGCCATATCGAAAAGGACTATCACCGGATCGATCACCTCGTGCGACTGCGGGAATTGCAGGATGAAACGGGAGGGTTCCAGACCTTTATTCCGCTCGCCTTCCACCCCGATAACACTCAGCTGTCGCATATCCGCAAACCGTCGGCGATCATGGACCTGCGAACGATGGCGATCAGCCGATTGATGCTGGACAACATTCCGCACATTAAGGCCTACTGGATCATGCTCGGCATCGGCACGGCTCAAACCGCACTGGCCTACGGCGCCGACGACCTGGATGGCACGGTGCGGCATGAGCTGATCTATCACGATGCCGGCGCGACGACCCCGCAGGAGCTGACCGTCGACCACATCCGACAGTTGATTCAGGAGGCGGGCCGGGAGCCGGTCGAACGGGATACTCTGTATCGACAGGTACTCCGTGATCCGAGCGATCCCAGCCGCTGGGAAGTCGGAGATGCCGTGGCCAGCACGGCCGGTTGATCGGTCAGCCGGATTACGCCAGTTGCTTGCGGAACCGCATGATGCTCAACCCGACCGTCAAGCACGCGCAGATAGCCAAGCCGATCGCTGGCTGCATCAAGTCCCAGCCGTCCGCCGATCGCAGCACGATGCCGCGCAGAATCTCGATGAAATAAGTCACCGGAATGGCGAACGACACCAGGTAGATCGGCAGCGGCATCTGGCTGCGCGGAAACATGAACCCCGACAGCAGCACCGATGGCAGCATGATGATGAAGGCAAATTGCACCGCTTCCAGCTGTGTCCGAGCGACGGTCGAGACCAGCAGGCCCAGGCCCAGCGAACAGCAGATGAAGAGCAGCGTGAGTCCCAGCAGCAGCGGGATACTGCCGTGAATGGGAACGCCAAAGACATAGACCATGACGGTCAAGACCAACAGGGTCTCGGCAAAACCCAGGATCGCGTACGGGATCAGCTTGCCCAACACCAATCCGACTCGCCCCACCGGCGTCACGAACAGCTGTTCCAGTGTCCCCATTTCACGCTCCCGGACCACCGCAAACGACGTCAGAAACAGCGTCACCAGCTGCAGGATGATCCCGACCAGCCCCGGCACGAAGAAGTGCGAACTGTCGAGATCTGGGTTGTACAGCAGTCGCGGTCGAACTTCGACCGGCATCGCTGGACGACCGGCGGAATCGGCCGCCGGCGACATCCGAGATGCCTCAATCTTGGCTCGTGCCAGTTGCATGGAACGATTGACTCCCAGCAGTTGAGCTGCGTTCAGGGCCGTGGTCGCCACCTGCGAATCGCTGCCGTCAATCAATAACTGCAGCGTCACCTGTTCGCCCTGCACAATCTGGTCGGTGAATCCCGGTGGCACGCGCAGACCGACTTTCGCCCGGCCCGATGCCATCTCGCGACGGAACGACTCCTCGTCGTAGACCCGGCGAGTCAACGCAAATCGTCGCGTGTTCACAAACGAGTCGATCAACTCGCGCGACAGATGGCGTCCGTCCTGATCCAGCACGACCATCGGTATGTTCTCGATCTCGGTATCGAGCGCAAAGCCAAAGATGATCGTCTGCATCAACGGTACCAGAAGGACGAAGACCAGGGTCGAACGCTGGCGGCGGATGTGCACAAACTCCTTGGTCAACATGGCCCATAAACCGGCCCGATACCAGCGACGCCGGCCACGCGGGGCCGCCTCGCGACCTGCGGTAACCGCGCCTGACTCTGGGCTTGCTTCCGGTTGAGTGCCATCATCGTCGGACGGCGCCAAGACGTCGGACGGCTCTAAGACGTCGGCTGGCGCCAAGGCGGCGGCCGTCAAAGTCGGTGGCGATTCCCCATGTCGAGCGGAACGCTCAGCGGCCGATGTCAGCGTCACGAAGACATCCTCCAGCGACGGAGGAACCTCCCGCAGGTCGGCCACGGCCGCGTCGATGTCCAGCTCGCGCAGCAGGACTTGTGCGGGGACCGTATCGCGCAGCAGCACGTGAATTGTCTCGCCAAAAAGCGTGGCGTCGACGACTCCATCCAGCCGTCGCAGCATTGCCAGACGCGAGCTAGGGTAGGGGACTCGCACCTCCAGCCGCCGCGTTCCCGGTGGAGTGACTTCAGGCAATTGCTTCAGCCGCTCCGGCTTGCCTTGCACCAGCAGCCGCGAGGAATAGATGTAACCGACGTCCGTGCATCGCTCGGCTTCGTCCATGTAGTGCGTCGTCACCAGCATGGTGACACCGGAAGCGGATAGCTCGAACAGCAAGTCCCATAACTGCCGCCGTGCGACCGGGTCAATCCCCGCCGTCGGCTCATCGAGAAACAGGAGCGAAGGCTCGTGAATCAGTGCACAAGCCAAGGCCAATCGCTGCTTCCAGCCACCGGAAAGAGTCTGAGCCAGTTGATCCAGGCGGCCGTGGAGCGACGTCAGGTCGAGCACCTCGGCCTTCCGCTGCTCCAGCCGATCTGGCGACAAGCCATACACCCGCCCATAAAACTCCAGATTCTCGCGGACTGTCAGGTCGCCGTACAGGCTGAACTGCTGCGACATGTAGCCCACTCGGGGTTTGATCAGCTCCGAATCGCGCGTGGCATCGTAGCCCAGCACTCGAGCCTCACCGCTGGTCGGCTGGAGGATCCCCAGCAGCATGCGGATGATCGTCGACTTGCCGCTGCCGTTGGGCCCGAGCAGACCGAAAATGGCCGCCCGCTGGACCTGAAAACTGACGTCGTTTACGGCGATCAGCTGGCCGAAGCTGCGGCTGAGATGGCAGACATCAATGACCGGGGCCACGGCTATCAGGTTCCTGGACTGCGGGAAGCTTCTGATCGAGCCACACGTCGGCTCCCATGCCGGGGCGCAGCCGATCGAGTCCGTCGATCAGCGTCACCTTCATCCGAAACACCTGCTTGGACCGTTCGTCCGGCGTCTGGACGTTGGCCGGAGTGAACTCGGCCTGGCGAGCGATGAATGACACCTCACCCGCAAACTGCTCGCCGCTGAATCCGTCCACCGTCACCGGCAGTCGGTCCCCCAGCTGTACGTTCAAATGCGTTTCGGGGAGATAGGTCCGCACCCATAATTTGCCGTGCTGAAGGATCGACATCACCGGGCCGCCCGGCGGGACCAGATCACCCGGCTGCAGCTCCAGTGCTTCGACCGTTCCCTCCGCCGGACTGACAATCACCAGCTCTTTCAACTGCTGGCGGACGGCCAGCAACGATGCTTCGGCCGAGTCGCGAGCAGCCTGTGCCTGCTGAACGTCTTCACGCCGGTATCCGGCTTGAGCCAGATCCCACGCGGCTTTCGCCTCAGCCAGCTTGGCCTCGGCCTGAGCAATCTCTTCCGGACGCGTCCCCGACTCCAGCAGGCCCAATTCATTGCGACGGACGTTCACCGCAGCTCGCGCCGTCTTCAGACGCTGCTCGGCCGCGTCGTACTCCTGCTGCGATGCCGAATTATTCCGTACCAACTGGCTGATCCGACCAAAATTCTGCTCGGCCAGCACAAACTCAGCATCAGCTGCATCCTTGCGACCGCGAGCCGCATCGATCTCTTCCTGGCGGGCACCGTTTCGCAGCAACAACAGCGCAGCCGATAACTGTTCGTAGCGAGCTGCCGCCTGACGGATCTCTTCCGGCCTTAACCCCGCCTTCAGCTTGTCAAGCTCAGCCTGGCGCGCAGCCAGCTCGCCCGCCGCCATCTGCTCCTGCTGGACAAGGTCGTACGGCTCCAACCGCACCAGCTCTTGACCACGGTCGACTCGCTGACCTTCGTCGACCAGCACTTCCGACACTCGCCCGCCAACCCGGGAGCCCAGACGAATCTCGTCGGCTTCGACAAAGCCAGATACCCGCTGAGCCACCGGCCGATGCTGGCTCCAAATCAGCAACGAAGCCAACCCGACAATCACCAGTGCTCCGGCAAAAATCTTCGCGACCACGTTGCGCCCACGCTTTCTGACATCTGGGACTCACCCGCGAGTCCGAGTGTATCACAACCGCCGTCGAATTCCCACGACCGGGGCCGCGTTACGGATACGCCGAGCAAAACCACCGATCGCAGTCCTGAGCGACTATGGGTGCACCGATCCTGGCGAATCTGTGCAGTCCGCGAAGAAAAATGGCTGCGTGGTCCGGCGGCAGGACGAGCGAGACGACCGCTACTGCGTGGCCCCGGCCGGACCTCCGAATCGGTTACACTACCACTTGCGTTGGCTTCACCGGTCTTTTCAGTGCGACAGCACCGGGTACGTATAGACACCCCCCGAAGCATCCAAAGTCTGTCCAGCACCAGAAGGACGCCCGTGCTGAATTCCAACAGGTGAAATAAAGTAATGAGATCCTGACTGATTGGAGATCGCATCAAAACGGCGAACCTTTGCACGCACGGGTGCGGCCGTCGCCAGAGGATAATGAAGCCAACGTCCGCTGCTGCCGCCCCGACCAGCGGGCCCAAGGAGAAACGAAGCGTGGGCGCAACAGTATCGTGGCAAGTCGCAACTCCACATGCGCACCAGGTCCGTGTGCAGCATGCCTACCACTCAGCCCGGGTATTACTCTATGTGGACGACCGACTCATACTAGACCGTCGAGACGGTGAGGTTCTTTGGGATGCGGGATTCGAGTACGAGTTTCACATTGACAACGCGCGATGCAGTCTGCACATTGGTGCTGCTGGATGTCAGCTACGGGTCAATGGCCAAATCCAGTCGCACAGCGGCCAACAAAACGGCTAATTTGCGCTGCTGGCCGCACGGATCCTGAGATCAAGTCAATTAACTCACCAGTCATGCCATAAAAATCTCGGGCGATTGGGGTCCCGCCCCAACAACGAGAAAGTCACCTGCGAAGCGAGACCACAGTTCCCACTCTACGAATGATCAGTCTTTGCGAATGCCTGGGTGACCATCTTCGAGCGCTTCCTCCTTCGCCCCTGGCGGAAAGAAGGTTGGGCAAACCTACCGCGGGTTGAACGGATTGCATCGGTGATGCCGTTCCACCCGAAACAGATGGAAAATCGCGATGACACACCGCAAGCAGACGCCGCACGGCGACCTTGAGTCTGATTCCCCAGCCAATCCCGAGCCCCTGGACCACCGTGGTCAGCAGTTCTTAGCGAATGAAAACCTTCACGTCATGTTGGCACAGAGGGCCACGTTCAGAACCGCATCTCGGCTATCGCCAGCAAAAGACTCCGCCATTCACTTACGAGACCATCCACCCATGCGACATTCTGCAGTGTACTTTGGTTGCGGCCGAGCGAGGCGAGGACGCGCTGGGTTCTTCCTTCATTTTCTTCCTTCCGCGGCCCCTAGCTCACCCAGACCGGGGTCCCGGCCAGGCAAGCTGGCCGGCGACCTGTGTTGTGGTGCGGGCCTGTGTTGTGGTGCGGGCGTCTCGCCTGCCTCCGTGTTCTCCCTTATTCCTTCTTCCTGCCTTACTTCTTCCTGAAAAGCCTACTCCGACTGCAATGTCTTGCCGGTGACGGTTTTGCCGGTCGGCGACGCTTCACCCGATTCGATCAGTTCCCCATAGCGCCGCTGCAGTGTCCGCTTGATCCACTGCCACTGCTCGCCAGCCAGATCGGGATCGGCGGCCAGAATCTGGCGAGCGTCAACGCCGGCGCATTCGAGCAGCTCGATGTCGCGTGCCAGATCGGCCGCGTGAAAGGGGAGCGAACCGTGCTGCCGCGTCCCCAACAGGTCACCCGGCCCTCGCAACTGCAGATCCAGCTCGGCAACATCGAAGCCGCTGGTCGTCTGAGCAAACTTCGCCAGACGCTCGCGAACCTCCGGGTCGTCGCTGGTCGAATACAGACAGACATAGCCCGGAAAGCTTCCCCGCCCGACTCGCCCCCGCAGCTGATGGAGCTGAGCTAAACCGAACCGGTCCGCGTGCTCGATCGTCATCACCGCCGCGTTCGGGACGTCAATGCCGACTTCGATCAACGACGTGGCGATGAGCACCTGAGTCTTGCCGCTGCGGAAATCCTCCATGGCCAGCAACCGTTCGTGATGCTGCATTCGGCCATGCAGCACGTCGATCCTGTACGCCTCGAGCTCGCCCTGAGCGAGGGACTCGCACAGCGTCTCGGCCGATTTCCGTTCGTCGCGGCCCCCGTCCGAATCGTCAACACCATCGTCGTCCCGACGTGCGATGAAAGGGGAGACGACCAGTCCTTGCCGCCCTTCGTTCAGTTTGCGGCGGAAGAAATCCCACCATTTCGCTCGATCGGCCTCTTCGCCCAGGTACGTGTGGACACTTTGGCGGCCGGGAGGGAGTTCGCGAATGGTGGAGATCTTCAAATCGCCCATCAGGGCTCGAGCCAGCGAGCGGGGAATGGGGGTGGCCGACATGGTCAGATAGTGCGGAGCCAGCTCGCCGCCGCGCAGTTCCGACCGCTGTTGCACTCCGAACTTGTGCTGTTCGTCGACGACCACCAGCCCCGGTCGCTGAAAACGAACCTCGTCACTGGCCAAGGCATGCGTCCCGACGACCAGATCCAGCTGACCGGCAGCCAGTTCCGCCAGCCGCTCGCGACGTTCCCGAGCGGTAATCGAACCGGCCAGCAGGGCCATACGGACTCGCGACTGCTGCAGTAGCCGCTGGAAGATTTCAAAGTGTTGATGCGCGAGGATTTCGGTCGGCGCCATCAGCGCTGCCTGGTAACCATGGGCAATCGCAAGCAGCATGGCGTAGGCGGCAACCAGCGTCTTGCCGCTCCCAACCTCCCCCTGCAACAACCGATGCATCGGCACCGACGATCCCATGTCGTCGGCAATCTCGCTCACCACCCGGTCCTGGTCAGCCGTCAAGGCATAGGGGAGGAGCCGCCGGATCCGCGCATCGATCCGCGTATCGAGCAACAGCTCGGGGGCCCGCACTACCCGCTGACGTTGAACCGTCTGCCAGGCCATGGCCAACTGCAGCGTCAGCAGCTCCTGGTACCGAAACCGACGAAGCGCCGCATCGCGCGAAAGCTCATCGACCGGATCGTGCAGCATGCGCACGGCGTCACGAATCGATAACAGCTGACGCGACTCACGCAGCTCCAGCGGCAAGGCTTCGTCCAGGTATTGAGCGTACCGGGTGACCGCCCGCTGAATCAGTCGCCGCAGAAACGGCTGCTTGATCCCCGCTGTCAATGGATAGACGGGCATCACCTGCGGCCCGCGCGACTCTTCGTCCGGCGCCAGTACGGTGACTTGTGGATGAGCCATCTCCCAGCGCAGGCCCCGAAACCGGACACGGCCCGTCGCCCGGATTCGCTGGCCCACATGGTACTTGCCCCGGACAAATGGTTGATTGAACCAGGTCGCGCGGAGAAAATGCGAGCCCTGTCGAATCAACACGCCACAGATCAGCTGTCCGGCGGCCGTCTGATAGGAATCGACTTCGGCCACCTCACCCACCACGGCCACGGTCGTCCCTTCTTCCAGCTCGGCGATCTCCACCGAGGGATCGACCACCTGGTAATCGCGGGGGAAGTGGAATAGCAGGTGATGGACGCGGCGGATTCCCAGACGCGCCAGCCCCTGCAGCTGTTCAGGAGTAATCCCGCCCACTGTCTGGACAGGACGCTGGAGAGGCGAATCGGCCGAATTCATGACTGTCCCTGGCGATACGACCGGTGACGGACATCCTGACGGCCAACGAGGCCCCGCCCGTCTCCGACTTACCGCCGGAACTGCCGGGTCGCGGCCACCGCCATCACGTCACACCGTTCATTTTCGGGGTGACCACTGTGTCCGGCAACCCTGGTGTAACGAACCTGGTGCCGCTGCAGGAGTTCGTCAAGCATCTGCCAGAGGTCGACATTCTTCACGGGAACAAGCCGTTTGCCGTCCTGGCGCTGCCAGCCACGCCGTTTCCAGGACGCCATCCATTCCTCAATTCCCTTGCCGACGTAGACACTGTCGGTAAACAGTTCCACTCGACATGGTCGCTTGAGTGCCTGCAGGCCTTCGACGACCGCCTGCAGCTCCATCCGGTTATTCGTCGTCTCGGCGTCCCCCCCCGACCGCTCCAGTTCCAGTCCGGTCGAAAGATGCCGCAGAATAAAGGCCCACCCCCCGGGCCCCGGATTGCCGCTACACGCCCCATCGGTAAACAAATGGACTTGAATACCGCCTCCCACCTGACCGTCAGTCACGCTCTGTCCCTCCGCTGGTCCCCTCAATGATCCCTCCCGCAGCCAGTCCGGCCTGAGGCGTCAGACCGGCCGGCGCCGAAAACGTTGCCTGCGCCGCCGACGTGGCCGGGGCCGAACCCGCCGATGGCGAACCGGCCGGAGCGGGGCCGGAGACTTCCTCGCGTCGCCGAGCCTTGGTCAGTTCGTCCAGTCGCGAGGCAAGCATCGAATCGCGGCGAGGCTGGACCGGTATGGCCCACGGCAACCGGATATAGAACGTGCTCCCCTTGCCCAGTTCGCTGGTAAAGCTGACATCGCCGCCGAGGAGTCGGCAGAGCTCCTTGACGATCGACAGGCCCAGCCCGGTCCCCGAGATCTCGCGGGTCAGCATGTCCTTGCCGGCATGGACCGACCCTTGACGGAACTTCTCAAAGATCCGCTCCCGATCCTCTTCCGGAATACCAATCCCCGTATCGGCCACCGTCAGCAGACAGTCCCCTTCGGGGCTTTGCGCCGCACCGACCACGATCCGCCCTCCCTCGGGAGTGAACTTGATGGCGTTGGACAACAGATTGGTGAGTATCTGTTGAATCTTGCTCTGGTCCTGGAACAGCTCCGGCAACTCCGACTGGATCATCACTTCCAGATCGATGTTCTTCTCTTCGGCCAGCGACCGGACCATGTCGGCCTGAGCGGCCACGATCGATTCGATCTTGAATTCGCTGGGCCGAACCTCCATCCGGCCGCTCTCCAGTTTCGCGAGGTCCAGAATATCGTTGATCATATCGAGCAGCACTCGGCCCGACTTGCGAATATTCTCCACATACCGCTTCTGCTTGTCGTTCAACAGATCAATGCCGGTCAGCACATCAGAGAAGCCGATGATGCTGTTCAGCGGCGTCCGCAGCTCGTGACTCATGCTGGCCAGAAACTCGCTCTTCAACCGATTCATCTCGTGCAACTGCATGTTGGCCTGAGCGAGCTGATCGACTTTGCCGTCGAGATCCTCGTTCACATCTCGCAGCTCACGCTGCACGTCCACCAAGTGCCGCAACATGCGATTGAACGACTCGGCCAGCTCTTCGAATTCGTCGTTGGTGTGAATCTCGGCCCGCAGGTTGTAATTGCCGTGACTGATCGAATCGCTGACATCGCGCAGGTGCTGCAGCGGTTTGACAATCACATACCGCACGACAGCGTAAAGGGCGATCATGGCCACAAACACGGTGACGATGCCGGTGGCCAACAGCCAGGCTCGCGACAAATGAATCGCGTGCTCAATTTCCGCATTGGGAATCGCCACCTTCTGGACCCGCAGTGGCAAGTTGACGCCGAACACTTCGCCACGGTCGGCCGCGGTCATGGCACTTGTCGGAATCAATGCCGTGTGGCAGCTCAAGCAACTGTTGACCCAATAGACCGGCTGGTAGTAGTAGTAATTGCTCCCCTCGCGCTCCAGATAGTAGATCGGCCGGAAGTCGGGCGAGATCTTGGCTCCGACTTCACCCGTTCGGTTCAGCGAAGGAGTGGCCGCCGGAATCACAAACTGCTGATCCCGCTGCTCTGACAGCTTCTCCATGTTCGCCGCTTGCAGGTCGACTTGCTGGGCCAGCCATTCGAAAATGGCCGCTTCCCGATCATCCCGAACCGGGCGCACCACCTGGCTGCGATCGATGATCGTCTGGTCTTGCCCGGCCAGACTGCGCACCAGAATCTCCCAGCGGAAATTCTTCCCGAGCACAGCTTCGTTGGCCAGCTCGACCATGTCGTAGAAGCCCCGAGCTTCGGCCGGCTGGGACGATTCCAGCCCCCCCGGTTCCTGCTTGCCGTCCGGGCTCTCGTTCGTGGCGATCATCCGCCACTTCGCATAAGCCATCACGTGATAACGAAACCAGCTGAGATCCGCATAGTCGCGAGCCACGACGCGCAGCTTGTCCGTCAACAATCGCTCCACGTTCCGCTCGGCGTACCAGAACGCGATCGTGATCAGGACCATCAGGCAGAGCCCGAACAGGATGCGGCATTTGCGCTCAAGGCTGGTCTCACCCAGCACGCGTTTGAGCGATCGATACGACATCGCTGGTGCTCCTTCTCGACCTCAGCGTCTGCCTGACTCGTCGGCCGCCAGGGACAATCCCCGACTAGGATCCATTCCCTGTCCCCCGACGGTTCCCGCGCGTCCGGCCACGCGGACGGTCCGTACCGCCCCCCGCCCCCGCGTCACCGTCAGCTCCACCCGCATCGCCTCCACCACCGGCCGCTCCATCTCCGTCCGCGGCTGCAGCTCCATCAGCGGCCGCGCCATCGGCAGTTGCCCGGCCGGCCTCAGCGCCGCCAGGCGCTGCACCGTCGGCCGTTCCGGCGCCACCGGCTGCCGGGGCAGTCTCCTCAGCCGAATTCCCTTCGCCGCGCTGCGAGCGGTCCGAGGCCCGGTCACGCCGCGAACGTCGGTCACGAGCCCGCCGCCCCGCCGGCCGATCGGCTCGCTCGCCCTGCGGCGCTTCGGTCGACAACTGAATCTGGTCGATGCCCATCGTTCCAACCGCACCGAACAGGCCAACTCGCAGAATGGCCTCGCGCGCCCCGGCCGGCACCCGGATCTCACGTGCCACCTGCTGCCAGTCAAATGTGCCGTTCCAGGGTCCCAGCTGTTCCATACTCAACTCACGCCGTTCCTTGTCGTAAAACGTCACGATGATGTTCGGCGCCATGTCGACGACAGGACCGGTCCGCACATCGGCGCACTTCACTTGAGCACTCAACCACAAGCGCTGAATCTTGCTGCCGTCCACAGCCAGTCCCTGCAAGATGTGACTGTCCCGGCCCAGATCCGCGTTTTCAAATAGGGCGTACTGCTTGCCCGAGGGGATCGGTGGACCACTCCCCAGTCGCGCCTGGCGCTGATAGTACCAGCCGGCAATGAACGGCCCATCGTCGCTACGCGGAATATTCCCCCCACCGGCCACCGCACCAGCCACGCCGCCATCGGCGGCTCCCGGCTGGCCGCCCGCTGCGTCTTGCGCCGCGCCGGCTGCTCCCCCACCTTTCTTCCCCAGCTGACCTGGGACCAGCGGAGCCAACTCAAAGTCACCGTTGACCACCAGCGGCTTGGTCGGATCGGGCTGTTTTCGGCGACGGTCTTCGGCCGCACCGGTCATCGGCACAAACAACGTCGGCTGCAAGGTCTCGGCCTGCAGCTTCCCCTGGACCTTTCGCATCCGATAGAGCGTCTGCTGGTATCGCTCGCCCACTGGAATGATCATGCGGCCCCCTTCCTTCAGCTGCTCGACCAGCGGCTTGGGGACCGATTCGGGGGAACAGGTGACGATGATCGCGTCGAACGGTGCATTCTCGGCCCACCCTTCGAAACCGTCGCCAATTTTCGTGTGGATGTTGCGGTAGCCGAGTTTCTCCAGCGTCTGTGCGGCCCGCTGCCCAAGCTCCTCGACGATTTCGATCGAATACACGTCCTTGACCAGCGGACTCAGAACGGCTGCCTGAAATCCGCTCCCGGTGCCAATCTCCAGCACCCTGTCGTCTGGCTGAGGTTCCAGCGTCTGCGTCATGAAGGCGACGATGTATGGCGACGAAATGGTCTGCTGATCGCCAATCGGCAGGGCCATGTCGAGATAGGCCTTCATCCGATGTTGCGGCGCCACGAAGAAATGACGGGGCGTCATCCGCATCGACTCGATCACCCCGGGATTGGTGATCCCGCCACCCACGATGACCTGCCGCACCATCTGCTCACGAGCCGCCGCCATCTGGGCTTCGGACTGAGCGGCCGCGGGTCGGCCAGCGAGGGCCCCGATGAATACCGCCAGTGCCACCAGCCCGCCACGGCTGGCAGTCCGCCAAAATCGCCCGACCTGCCACCACGATCCGCTGGATGTCATCATCGCCCTGACCGCCGTCTACCTTGCCTCATGACTCTGCACCTCACCATTCTACCGCTCCAGCTGGCCCTGCCATGAGAAAATTTCGCCCCGAGGCTCCCGGCAGGGGGGCGAAGCCGGCCTGTCAATGCTGAATGCCCTGAGTAAATGTCATGAACGCCGCCTCCAGACTCGGAATCTCCTCTCGGAACTCCGTCAACCGGTACCCGCGTCCGACCAGCTCGGTCGCCAAGTGGTCGTATTGCCGCTGAGCCTCGCTCAACGTTACCTTCCACCGGCCATCCACCCCCTGCACCTGCTCGACTCCCTCCAGCCTCGACAGCACTTCCCCCAACTCAGCCGATCGATCGGCCACCTGCACCCACAGCACAATCTGCCGGCGAATCCGCTCCATCAGATCGGAGACCGGGCCGTTAATGTCCATCACTCCTCGATGAATGATCCCGATCTTGTTGCAGATATCAGCCAGCTCAGGCAGGATGTGGCTCGACACAATGATCGTCTTCCCCATGTCGCCCAGCCGCTTGAGCAGATTCCGCATCGAGATCCGCGCTCGAGGATCGAGCCCAGAAAGGGGTTCGTCCAGCAACAGGACCTGAGGATCGTGGATCAGCACGCGGGCCAACCCCAGCCGCTGGTTCTGACCTCGCGACAGCGTGCTGGCATAAGCGTCGCGTTTGAACGCCAGATCGACCACTTCCAGCATCTCTTCGCAGACCTTGCGCCGAGCCGCTCCGTGGATCCGATAGGCCGCTGCAAAAAACTCCAGATACTCAATCACCTTCATGTCGTCATACACGCCGTACGAGTCGGGCATGTAGCCGACCAGGCGCCGGACGTCCTTGGGGTGAGTGTAAATCGAGTATCCGTCGACGTAGGCCTCACCCCAGCTGGGCGACAGCAGCGTCGAGAGAATGCGCATCGTCGTCGTCTTGCCGGCGCCGTTGGGGCCGATGAAGCCAAACGTATCCCCCTTCTCGAGATTCAGCTCGATCGACTGAATCGCAAAGAAGTCACCGTATTTCTTGGTCAGATCGTGTGTCTTGATCACCGAGCTTTACCTCACTTGCCGCTGGCCACCGGCAGCACCAGCCGATACATGGCCCAATGTTGCTGGCTCTCCAGCGCCTCGGTCGGGCTCCACAAGCGTCCCGCCGGCTCTTTGGCCCAACCCACCAACACCGCGCGATCCAGTTTCAACAGTTGACTCAAATCGAGATCGGCATGGTAACGGTTCATCAGGCCCGTGTAGCTGCTGCCCCCCGCCGCTGAGTGAAAACCGATCATCTGCACTATCCGTCCCACGTCAGTCGACTGGACGTCCCACGGTGTCCCCCGATCCTTCCCCCCCTCGACCCGCCGACGTGTCAACAAATACTCGAGAGTCTTGGGCAGCGTCCGAGTGTTGAGCGTCCAGGTGCCGCCCCCCGGCAATTCATCCAGCTCATACACCCAGCGACCATGCAACAGCCATAGACGGCTGAGCGGGAAGGGGAACGGGTTGCGGACTTCCCCCGCCAGTTCCCCGGCCGTATTGGCCGTCAGCTTACCAATCTCCGGCGCTCCTACCGTGTGCCACCAGCGGCCACTCAACCCGCGACTGCTCGCCGCATCCATGGGGACATCCCGCATCTCAGCCTGCCAGCGCCCCGCCGCGTCACGTGTCACAGGTGCTGCATAGCCCAGCTCATGCCCCAGCCGCGACGGCGGATTGTGCAGCCCACCGAAACTCGAACCGGGGAACCCCAGCCAGGTCAACCACGTCCCGCCACCCTCGCCAGCCCGCCACGGTTCACCCAGCTCCAGCCGCCACGACTGTCGCTCGCTGACGGGCGTGAAGAGCTGAAACCAGTGCGTCCCGCGGACTTGGCCCGAGGCAATGTCCCAGTCAATCACGTCGATCTGATTCAGTCGACGCTCAGTCCCCTTCCACTGACGCGCCAAAGTCCACGCCAGACCGCTCCCTGACACCACCAGCAGCGGGAACGTCGCCCACGTCCAGACGAACCGCCGATTCCATCGCCGGAGCAGCCAGTAATCGATGGGTCCGATCAGCAGAATGTAGACTGCGATCAGCAGGGCGACCCACGAAAAAGAGGTCACCGCCACACCGGAAAAACGGTCCAGCCCCACACGGAGCTGGCCGGCCAGATCGGCATAGCCAGCGTGAGCGATCCGCTGCGATCCCTCGTCCTGTTGCTGATACGCTTCGCCCAGTGTCAGGTCGAGCAACCGGTCAATCAGCCGATTCGTGTTGGCCCACTCCGTGAATGGAAACTGATCCAGATCCAATCCCACAAACGTCGTGTGCCCCAACCCGACCGGACGCTGCACGATCAACGGTACGCGATTCTCGCCCGAGCCCTCCGTTACGACCACGCGTCCCACAGTCTCCCGCAAGACCACCGCCGGCAGACTGAAATTCAACTCACCCGGCGCCACAAACCGGCTCAGCGGCTCGCCGCCCCCCACAAAGCCCTCCAGCGCCGACGTCTGACGCTGAGCGGTTATTCGTTCGACCGAGCCCGGCATCAGCTCCAGCAGCGGATGCCCATCGATCACCGGACGGTCGAGTCCCCGCGCGCCATAGGTCAGCAGTCGCCCTCCCAGCCGCACCCACTCACGCAGCGCTCCCCACTGTTCCACCGTCATCTGGCCCGGCGCCGCTTCTGAGATTCCCCCGGCACCGCTCGCCCCCAACGACACCACCACCAGGTCCACACCGTCGTAGCTCAACGCATCGACCGGAAATTTCGCCGGATCGGGCGTCACTACGACCATCGGCTCCCGAGCACTCTGCGAACGTCGATCGGCCGTGGCTCGCAGCGACTGAGCCGGTCCCCAGACGACCACCAGCTGCTCGGCCGGCCCTAACGCCCCCGAAAGTTCCGCACCGCGCCAACTCTGCTCCAGCACCACGCGCTCTTCGTCGACCAGCCTGAGTCGCAGGCCGGCGTCGCGGCGCCCCCAGCGGACCCAACCCCGCCAGACCGTCGTCTGACCCGCTTGCAATTCGACCTGCGGATACTGCAACTGACATTGCAGATCGTCGGCGTCGATCGCGGTCAGCTCGATAGCGACCGGCCCGGAATAACTGCCGGCGTGAATGGGGATCGCGACCGGCGTCCACACCCCCAGCTTGTAGCGTCCCTGCCAGCCGATCGACGGTTCACCGAGCGTCAGTCCTGTGCCGGCTTCAACGGCTCTTCCTGCCGAACGGCCGGCCCCTTCCGTCGTCGCTGAAACCTGCTTGCCCGTCTCGGCGGCCTGAGCCAGCAGTGGCGCCCCGGGAAACTGGACGAACAGCCATGTGGACAAGACGAGCCAGCAGACGCTGGGAAGCCAGCTGCAGGTGGACAGCTGGGTGATCGGAAATCGACGAGCGGGGTGGTTGAGGCGGAATTGACCGGAGTCGATCTGGGCGTGGGGCATTCGCCGCGCGCGGGACGGTACGGATGTGTCACCAACGTCCGCCTCGCCCTCCACCCGCTGCATACTGCTGAACCTTCTCGGGACCGCTAACTGTTCCAGCCCACCCTAGGGCTTCCCCTCATCTGGACAACAGCATACCAGCTGTCCACATCCGGGGCAGCCCGAACCGTATTTGTTGCGAACAGCCTGAGCCAGGTCGACGCCGGTGACGTTAGCGATGGTCGCCAGCCAGGCGAGGCAATCGGCGAACTCGGCCTGCAGGTTGACGGGATCACCTTCACGAATCGCCGCGGCCAGTTCACCGACTTCTTCCATCAGCCACATGAACGTCCCTTCGGCTCCGCGGGCCACATCCTTCTCGTAATACATCGCTCGAATCAGCCGCTGGAGTTCGGCCAGTCCCACGTCGTGTGGCGCGGCTCGCTGCTCGCCCGGCTGGTCGCTCATACCACGGCCTCCGCCATGGCGGTCAGCTGGAGATTGGCTCGGGTCTGTTCCTTCTCCAGGAACGTCCGGCCGTATTTCACGTTGACGTGATCCCACGGCAGGCGATCCCCCAGTTCGTACTTCTCGTGGACCAGGCGATCAAAGTCGATTCCGCAGTCCTTCAGCGCATCCCACCAGCGCTGAGCGTCGAGATGTTCGCTCCAGCTGTCCAGCCGAGCTCCACGCTGCCAGGCCAGTTCAATCGCATCAGCCACGCGCCGGTCACCGCGGCTGAGGACTCCCTCCAGCAGGCTCGTGTCGATGTCGTGGCACTTCACCGTCACGCTGCGGATACGACATTGCTTGCGCAAGTACTGATGAGCCCACTGAAAGTACTCGCGTCGCTGCATGGCGTTCCACTGGTAGGCGGTGTGCGCCTTGGGGACGAAGTTCGAGACGCTGGCCGTTACGTTGGCATAGCGTCCCCGTTCTTCCTTGCCGATGCGAGCAATCGTCTCGGCCATTTCGATAATGCCATCCAGATCGTAAGGGCGTTCTCCCGGCAGACCGCACATGAAATACAGCTTGACGCTCTCAAAATTCCGCCGGAACGCCTGACGGCAACCCTCATACAGATCGTCGTTCTTGATTTTCTTGCGGATCTGTTCCCGCATGTCATCGCGGGCCACTTCCGGCGCCAACGTCAGGCTCGACCGACGCTCGTTGCCAATCAGCTCGGCGATCGTCCGCAGCTGTTCGTTCACGCGCAGGCTGGGGACCGAGATATTGACTCCCAGCGGTCCGAATTCGAGCTTGAGCCGGCGGACGAGCTCTTCGAAGTGCGGATAGTCGCTGCTGGAGAGCGACAGGATCGAGATCTCGTTGAAGCCCGTATTCCGGTAACTCTCCCAGGCGGCTCGGACAATCGTATCGACCGAGCGAATCCGCAGCGGGCGTTTGATCACCGTGCTCTGACAGAACCGGCACTGCCATGGGCAGCCGCGCATGATCTCGATGGCGATCCGGTCGTGCACACATTCGACAAACGGCACGATGGGGCGCGTGGGGAGCGGGATGGAGTCGAGGTCGCCGATCACCGACGGCTCGATTGTCTCCGGAACATCGGACCGAGTCCGCCGGAGTCCGACGAAACGGCCGTCGCGATATTCGGGTTCGTAGAAGACGGGGACATAACAGAAGGGGAGGGTGGCCGCCATCTTGGCCAGACACTCCTGCCGCTGGCGAACGCCCGCGGGTCCTGCGAGCCAACCGGGGCCTGACCGGGCGGCTTCACGCAGCTCAAGCCACAGATCGGCCACCGCCGGCAGACTCGGCTCACCATCCCCGGTCACCATCACATCGAAAAACGGCGCCATCGGCTCGGGGTTCTGAGCACACGGGCCGCCGGCGATCACCAGCGGGTCGTGCAGTGTCCGCTGAGCCGAACGGAGCGGGATCCGGCCCAGATCGAGCATGGTGAGGACGTTGGTCGAACAGACCTCGTATTGCAGCGTGAAGCCGACGAGGTCGAATTCATGCAGCGGCGTGAAGGTCTCCAGCCCGTACAGGGGAAGACCGCGCGTGCGGAGCTGCTGTTCCATATCGAGCCACGGGGCGAAGGCCCGCTCGCACGACCAGTCCGGTCGGGCGTTCATCAGTGAATAGAGGACCTGCAGCCCATGGTGGCTCATCCCCAGACTGTACGTATCGGGAAAGGCCAGGCAGATCCGACCGCGGACCGACGCCGGGTCCTTCACCACACAGTTCAGCTCGCCGCCCACATATTGAGCGGGGCTCTGAACGAGCGGCAGGATCTGACGGACAGCCGCGCGCAGCGTTTCGTGACGCATCGTGCACCCTTTGTGGCGTGGGAACTTCCCCGGAGCGGACCTGCCGGGGGTGGTGAAAACTGGTCGATCCTTTATCCTATCGACTGTCCGCCTGAACCGTCAGCCCACTCGCCGGCCACCGGCCGGTCGGCTGACCGGAATTGACAGCCCCCCGCAGAGGGCTTAGTCTATCAAGTTTTATTGCCCGGTCGGAGGAACGTCCGGACAGAACTCACAGGACCATTACCATGGCTGTACCTAAGCGAAAACAATCCAATTCACGGACCGGGATGCGACGGGCCCACGATGCGAAGAAGCCCCGTCAGCTGACGTTCTGCCGCAAATGCAGCACGGCCGTCCCGACCCACGTCGTCTGCCCGAAGTGCGGCACCTACATGGGTCGCACGGTCGTGGAGATGGAGGAGGGCTGATCGGATTGCCCATGGCGTCCGCAGCCCAGCACCGAGCTCACAGCGAGGACCGTGCCTTGTCGGAGACCGAAACAGCCCCAGGATTGCTCTTCCCGGGCCAGGGGGCTCAGAAAGTCGGCATGTGCCGGGGGCTGCTGGAGTCCTTCCCGCCGGCGCGCGAACTCTTTGCGCAGGCCAGCGACCTGCTGGGTTACGACCTGCAGCAAATCTGCCTGGAAGGTCCGACCGAAACGCTGGATGCCACTGAATACAGTCAGCCGGCGCTGTTTGTGTCGAGCCTGGCGGCCCTAGCGCGGCTGGAACACGACCAGCCGGCCGTGGTGGCCAGCTGCCGAGCCATGGCTGGGCTAAGCCTCGGGGAGTACACCGCTCTGGTAGCGGCCGGCGTGATGGACTTCGCCACCGGGCTGAAGGTGGTCCAGCAGCGGGGCCGGGCCATGCAGGCGGCCGCCGATCGGGAACCAAGCGGGATGATCAGCGTGCTGGGGCTGGAACGGGACCAGGTCGCCGAGCTGTGCGACCAGCAGCGTCAGCCGGGCGAAGTCCTGCAGATCGCCAATCTGCTCTGCCCGGGCAATATCGTCGTCTCCGGACATCGAGACGCCTGCCTGCGGATGGTCACCGCCGCGACGGCAGCCGGAGCCATGAAGGTGATTCCGCTGGCCGTGGCCGGCGCCTTCCATACACCGCTGATGCAACCGGCCGTGGAACCCTTGCGAGCGGCCTTGCAAGAGGCCCGGCTGCAGCGGCCGCGGGTCCCGGTCATCTCCAACGTCGATGCCCGGCCTCACGACGATCCGGAAGAAATCCGGCAACTGCTGGCCAACCAGGTCACCCAGCCAGTGCTCTGGGAAGATTCCCTGCGCTGGATGCTCGATGGCGGTGTGGGCGAGTTCTATGAGGTGGGTCCCGGCAGCGTCCTCCGCGGATTGCTCAAACGGATCCAGCGCAAGATTCCTTGCCACGGCGTCCTGGACAATTGATTCCTTCGGCTGGCCGATCGGAGTGGCCGAGCGTTTCTGGCCAGTCGGCAGGCGGCGATTTGCTACGCGGAAAATTCAAGATCATGACATTGGAAAAACTGAAAGTCGATTTGTCGGGCCAGGTGGCGCTGGTCACCGGCGCCTCACGAGGGCTGGGACAAGCCATGGCACGGGCCCTGGGTGCCAACGGTGCCAAAGTCGCCTGCGTGGCGCGCAATCTCGACAAGCTGCAAGAGACGGTGGACGCCATCCGTCAGGCGGGTGGCGAAGCCGAGGCCTTTGCCTGCGATGTGTCCGACCGCCAGCAGGTCGATACCGTCTTTGCTCATGTCGTCGAACGATGGAACCGGATCGACATTGTCGTCAACAACGCCGGGATCACCCGCGACACACTGCTGCCAGTGATGTCGGACGAGGACTGGGACGCCGTCCTCGCGACCAACCTCCGCAGCGCCTTCCTGATGTGCCGCGCCGCCTCACAACTGATGATGCGCGCCCGCTACGGCCGGATCATCAATATCTCGAGCGTCTCGGGGCTGATCGGCAACCCCGGCCAGAC
This sequence comes from Pirellulales bacterium, assembly GCA_046349895.1. Taxonomy (GTDB): domain Bacteria; phylum Planctomycetota; class Planctomycetia; order Pirellulales; family Pirellulaceae; genus JAXMBJ01. The sequence goes on from JAXMBJ010000006.1 coordinate 2,656,168, forward strand.
GAACTATTCGGCCTCCAAAGCCGGCCTGATCGGGCTCACCCGCAGCCTCAGCCGGGAATTGGCCAAACGGAACGTCACCGTCAATGCGGTCGCTCCGGGATTCATTGAAAGCGACATGACGGCCGTGCTGGGGGAGGTGGTCAAGGAAGAAGCCAAGAAGCGAATTCCGGCCAAACGGCTGGGGACTCCCGACGAAGTGGCTGCGGCCGTGCTGTTCCTGGCCAGTCCGGCGGCCGGCTACATCACCGGACAGACGTTGACCGTCGATGGGGGCATGACCGGCTAGGAAGTGCATTTGGGGCAGGGGGTTGGGGCTCAGGTTGAGCCCGTTGGCCGTCTTGACCCGAATTGCGAAAATCCTCTATCTTTAGGGCTCGCCGGCCCGGCAGTCAGGGGCTGGGAGTGGGTTGGATCCGAATTGATTTGCCCCGCAGGTGGCCGAACCGGCCAAGTGGTCCGGTCCGCAGGGGACGTGCTTGTTGAGGAGGGTGGCCAAGGTGGCTGAGGTTGCAGACCGTGTAATTGATATTGTGGCTGAACAGCTGGGTGTGGATAAGGACAAGGTCCACCCCGAGACCCATTTCGTGAACGATCTGGGCGCCGACTCGCTCGACACGGTCGAGCTGGTCATGGAGCTGGAAGAGGAATTCGACATCGACATTCCGGAAGAGGCCGCCGAAAAGATCCAGACGGTGGGTCAGGCGATCGAGTTCATCAAGGCTGCCAAAGACGCCTAAGCGGCGGTGGGTGGCGGTGATCGGCCCAGCGTTGTCGGTCCAGCGTCGTCGGTCCACCGATCGGTCTGTGCGACGCACCACCATCGCTCCGGCTTTAACGCCGGAGCGGGCAGCGGTGCGGCGTCGGCCGAATGGTGCAGCGAAGGCCGAAAGCAGCGTAGGCCAGTTGCGCGGCCCGAATGGCGGGCCAGGTAGCAGCTAAACCGGACTGGCGGCGATCCCTTAGCGGCGGCAAGGAACCCCATGAAGCGGCGTGTGGTTGTAACCGGACTGGGTGTCGTCACGTCACTCAGCTGTCAGACGGGCGATCTGTTCCGGAGACTGCTGGAGGGCCAGAGCGGCGTGCATCCGCTGCGCCTGTTCGATACCAGCGGCTTCAAGGTCAACTTCGGGGGCGACATCTACGACTGGAACCCCGAGTCCTACATTACGGCCAAGGATTCCAAGCGAATCGACCGGTTCACCCAGTTTGCGCTGGTGGCCGGCACCGACGCCGTCACCGACTCGGGGCTCGAATGCGAACGTGAAGACTCCTTCCGCTGCGGCGTGATCCTCGGCTCGGGAATCGGCGGGCTGCAGGAGATTGAAACTCAGGTCGAACGGCTCCTGCACAAGGGGCCCGACCGTGTCTCGGCCCTCACCATCCCCAAGCTGATGCTCAATGCGGCCGGGGGCAATCTGTCGATCAAGTACGGCATGCGGGGCCCGAACTACACAGTCGCCACGGCGTGCGCCAGCGCCACCAACGCCATCGGCGATGCCTTGCGGGCCATCCAGTACGACGAAGCCGATGTGATGGTCACCGGCGGTACCGAGGCCGCCATCACACCCATGGGAATCAGCGCCTTTGCCAACATGCGGGCACTCTCCGAACGAGTCGACGACCCGCCGCGCGCCAGCCGCCCCTTTGATCGCGATCGGGACGGATTTGTGCTGAGCGAAGGGGCGGGAATCCTCGTTCTCGAAGAACTCGAACACGCTCGACGCCGCGGAGCACGGATTTACTGCGAACTGATCGGGTTCGGCGCCAGCAGCGACGCCGGACATATTACTCAGCCCGACGAGCAGGGGACCGGGGCAGCCAAGGCGATGAGCAACGCGTTGCGGGACGCCGGGCTCTCACCCGACCAGATCGACTACATCAACGCTCACGGCACCAGCACCCCGCTGGGCGACAAAGCCGAAACGGTCGCCGTCAAGAGCGTCTTCGGCGAACATGCTCGACGGGTCAGCATCTCCAGCACCAAGAGCCAGCTGGGGCATTCGCTCGGGGCCAGCGGCGGGATCGAGCTGGTGATCAGCGTGCTGGCCATCCAGCACAATGTCGTCCCGCCGACAATCAACCTCGAAAATCCCGATCCCGACTGCGATCTCGACTACACGCCCAATCAGCCGCGTGAAAAGACGGTCAACGCGGCGATGAGTAACAGCTTTGGGTTCGGTGGCCACAATGCGTGTGCTATCGTGCGCCGGCTGACTTCTTAGTCCCCTGCGGCCGACCTGCCGGGTTCTCGGGCGATTCGGCCCGTTCTGAGCCCTTGGTGGTGACCGCGGTTACCTGCTGACGCTGGCTGTGCCGATACGATTCCAGCTGCTCAGCACAGTCTTTCCAGGCCCACTTCGGCGCCACGTCGACGACATATTGCTGCAGACGGATCGCCTCAGCAAAACGTCCGTCGGCAGCCAGCGCCAGCGCGGCCGCTTCACCGTACGCCCAGTTCTCCGGCGACTCCCGCAGTGCTCGACGAGCAAACTGCAGAGCCAGCCGCGGGTTGCGAATATTCGGATCGTCCGCCTGGGACAGCAACAACGACATCTCATAGCTGCTGGCCGCGTCGCGAGGACTCTCGTGCAACAGCCGGTCCAGCAATTGCTGAGCTCGCTGCCATTCGCCAACCTGACGATAGGCCCGAGCCATCACGCGTTTGACGTAAGCGGCCGTCGGCTGCAATCGCTCAGCCCGCTGCAACGATTTCCGAGCCTCCTCCGGCCGATTCAACTGGCTCATCAGGTCCGCGTGCAACACCAGCGATTCCAGGTCGTCCGGGTAGCGGCGCAGAACACCAGCCACGTCCTCGGCGGCCCGATCGACCAACCCGACTCGATAAAGTGATTGAGCTCGGAAGAAGAGCGCGTCGCCGTTGCGGGGAAAGGTCTGCAGCACATCGTCAAAGTACGAAATGGCCTCCAGACACTTCCCTTCCTTCAGCAGTGTCTTGCCGCGGCTGAGCGACAACTTGGCTTCTTCGTCCAGCCGATCGTCGTACTCGATCTGAATATTGAAGATCCGCGAGAGGAAGCCCCCCGAGGTGGTCGCATCGACCACCTCCGGTTCACTCATCCGATGCGTGTCACCCGGCCGGCGCTCGGGAATCATCGACAGCGCCAACATCCCCAGCAACACGAACGCACCGCCACCAATGGCCCACTTGGTCCAATTCGGCAACGGCCACTGTTCGGGCAAAAGTGGCGGGAGCTTTGGACGGCCATGTGGGGACTGAGATAACCCCTTCAGGAATCGATCGTACCCCTTCACCATTCGTCTGCTCCCCTCAATGTCCGTGCATGGATTGCCAGTCACCGATCACCGTCCAGGCGATGCAATCCGCCGCACGGTCGGGACCAACCGGGCTCGACAGCCGGCCCGTCACTCACGGACCACCCTTCGATGCCCTTGGTACCGTAGCATGCCAACAGTGCTAAAATGGCCCAATTGCCAGTCGTCGGCCGGCCTCACCGCCGGCGACTCAGACGACTTTGACGATCGTGACGACTGCAACGAGGGCTGAATCCATGCTGGTAGGCATTTTTGCCGACTCGCACGACCATCTCGACCACCTGCGGGCCGCCGTGGAGACGTTCAATCAGGCGGGCTGCGAACAGATCCTGTTCGCCGGCGATCTGGTGTCGACCTTCGCCATCCCCGTCCTCCGTAAGCTCCGCGCCCCGTTCTTGGGCGTCTTCGGAGACAACGAAGGGAACAAACCCGGTCTGCTGGCCGGCGTCACCATCGTCGGCCAGCTCGGCGAAGCTCCCCTCGGCTACCGTTCGCCCGACGGCGTCCGCTTTCTCCTGGCTCACATGCAGCGTCAGCTCCGCGGACATGAAGACGGAGCCGACGTGCTGGTCTATGCCCATACGCACCGCCCGAGCTTCGGTTACGACCAGGCCGGCAGGCTCCATATCAACCCGGGCGAGACCAGTGGCTGGACCTTCGGCCGACCCACCGTCGTCCTGTTCGATACGGACACTCGACGCCCCGAACTGATCGAACTGGCTCAGCAACCCTCGCAGTCGCTCCCCAAATAGTTGCATCGCAGATAGTTGCTCCGCAGATAGTTGCTTCTCCGATAACAGCGGATTCGCTAACTGTGCATCCGCGGCAGGTCGTCGCCCTGCTCGATGATGGCCGCTTCGAGCCCTGCCAGCTCTTCCAGTCGCTGGTGGACAATCGATTCGTCGGCGAACAGCTTCGCCAGCCGGACATAAGTCGCGTGATGCCGGGCCTCAGACTCAAACAGGCTGTCGTAGAAATCGGCCAGCTCGCGATCCGACACGTGCCGCCGCAGCAGATCGAACCGCTCGCAGCTGCGAGCCTCAATCAGACCGGCTACCAGCAGCCGATCGACGGCCCGCCCCGGCTCGTTTTTCCGCACCAGTTCGTTCAGCCGACGACCGTAACTGCTCGGCACCAGCCGCCCAAACGGAATCCCTCGACGGGCCAGCAGGTCGAGCACCAGCTCGAAGTGCTCCAGCTCCTCGATCACGATCCCCTTGAGCTCCCGGCACAGCTCGTCTTTCTCAACGTACTGAAAGATCAGATTCATCGCCGTGCCGGCCGCTTTTTTTTCGCAATGAGCGTGGTCGATCAGGATCTGGTCCAGATAGCGGTCGACCTGCCCCAGCCATCGCTCGGCCGAAGCACTATGCAGATGTAACATCGGTTTCCTCGCCTCATCCTCAGCCACCCCACCGCGACGCGGGGCTTCGCCCAGCCGTCGGGGCGTTGGTCACATCACCGGCAACTCATTGTCACCGCTCGCCGGGGCCTGTCATCAGGGTATGGACGACTGTCGTCGTTTGGGTGACAATTTTTTGGCCAGACGACCGGCGTCTGACTGGCCGGGCACCGCTCGTCAGGGGCCCGGCGCAGGCCAATTCGGCTCAAAGCAATAAATCCTGGCTTCGATTCACGAATTGGCCCGCTAGCTGCACAGTAGCTTGGCTGGTGGGCGGCTTCGCCAGGGAACCGGGCCGCCGGGGTCGAAGCGAGTTCATTCAACGGGAGATCGAGCGATGAAGACTTGGATGGCAGTCGTACTGACAGCTGTGGTGGCCTGTGGCGGAGCGTTGGGGGTGTCGACGACGGCCGAAGGGTCGCCAGTCAAGATGGCCGTGCCCGAGGGGGCAGCCCTGACGCGTCAGGTCGGCCGACTGGCCCGGCTCAGCGCCCGGACCGACCCAATGGTAGCCCAGCGGGGCGGGTATCGTCGCTATTACGGAGGCTATCCGCGCTATGGTGCTCGGGGAGGCGTCTACCGCTCGGCTCGCCCCTACTCGGCCTACCGCTATGGCTATCCGCGCACGATGTTCTACGGGCCCAACGCCGGCATCTACCGAGGGTACGGCGGATTCGCCAGCCCGCCGGGCATCTACGGCGGCTTTGGATTCCCGGGTGCCTACGGCGGCTTCGGACCGGGCGTCGGCTATTCCGGAGTCTGGTTTGGGTTCTGATCAGCATATCCCAATGGGCGGCGGACAGAGGCCGACAACCCATGGAAAAGGCTCCGGAGGTTTCGATCCTCCGGAGCCGCTAAGCTACCGCTTCTAAGTTACAGCCGCTCAGTTACCGCTGTCCGACATCACGCGAGCCGCAGAGTCACGCCTGCTTGCCGGGCGTCACCTGAATCCGAGTCGGTTTCAGCTTTTCGCTCTTGGGCAGATGGACCTTCAGCACGCCGTCGGTGTATTCCGCCGAGATCGCCTGTTCGTTGATCGTGGTCGGCAGACTCACCACTCGACGGAACGTACCGTAGCGTCGTTCGACGCGATGGAACGTCTTGCCTTCTTCTTTGGCCTCGGACTTCCGTTCGCCCGAGACGACCAGCTGACCCTCGTGAATCTCGACGTGGACATCTTCGGCCTTCACGCCGGGCAGGTCGACGGTCACTTCGTAACCCTGCTCCGTCTCGACCAGATTGATCGGAGTCAACATCGGCTGAGCCGGTCCTTGTCCGCGACCTTCGCCCTGTCCCCAGAACTGGTGCAACAGCTGATCCATCTCCTTGTACAGATCCTCAAACGGAACCAGAGCCCCATCACGAAACGGAATCATTGTGCGTGGCATTTGTCACCTCTCTCTTCTACGGTCACTCCTGGCGAGCCGCTTGCCGATTTGGCAGTCCTGCTCGCCCATCGGGTAACTGAAAATGCAACAAGCGTGCCAATTCGCGGAGTGGCGGGGCGATCTGTGACGCAAGCATTTGAGCGAACTTGAGTTGCGATCAGAGGTGGCCCCTCTGGTGGGAATCGGCCCGGTCCATTTCGGCTGGACCATGCCAGCACTCAGGTGTCACAATCGTCATTCTCGCGCAACTTGACTCAAGCTCTCTGAACTAACAGTCGAAGATTGATCGGGGTCAGCCGATCTGGCTGGCCGCAGGGAGGCAGTTGTGTCCACGACATCGACGACGCCAGCAGCGGCACGACACGCCAATTCGGCCTTGGGATCGCTGGTGGCCGATTGGGGTGCCGTCGCCATCGAGGGCCTGATCTCGGTCGGTGGCCTGGCCCGCTTCACCTGGAGCACGCTGGTCTGGATGTTCTCGCGCCGGCCGGCCCGTCAGACGTTCCTGGCCAACTTCTATGAGGTCGGGGTGCTCAGTCTGCCGGTGGTGGCGTTGACCGGTACGTTCATCGGCATGGTGCTGGCCGTGCAGAGCTACGCTCAGTTCCGCCAGTTGCGGCTGGAGAGTCGGATGGGCGCGGCGATCAACATGTCGCTGGTCCGCGAACTGGGTCCGGTGCTGGCAGCTACGATGCTGGCTGGGCGCGTAGGGAGCGCCATGGCGGCCAATCTGGGAACGATGCGGGTGACCGAACAGATCGACGCTTTTTCGAGCATGGGAGTGAATCCAGTTCACTACCTGGTCGTCCCCCGCGTGCTGGCCTGCCTGGTCGCGATTCCGACGTTGACCATCATGGCCGACTTCATGGGGGTCGTGGGTGGCTATTTCTACAGCGTCTTCGTGCTGCAGATCGACGAACATTTTTACTGGGAGAACTCCCGACAGTATGTCCAGGTGTGGGACTTTTTCAGCGGCATCATCAAGAGCGTTTTTTTTGGCGTCGTCATTGCTCAGATCAGCTGTTACCGGGGCTTTCACTGCGGAGCCGGGGCCGAAGGGGTCGGCAAAGCGGCTACCGCGGCGTTCGTTCATTCGTTTGTGCTGATCCTGGCACTCGACCTGTTCCTGAACATCGGCCTGGAAGCGGTCTACATGTCGCTGTGGCCCGAGACCGGAGGGTTGATGTAAGGTGAACGCCGCCGCCACCACTCCCGAAGCCCGACAGCCCAGCGAATCGGCTGAACCGTGGATCATGGACGTCCAGGGCCTGCACGTCGAATTCGGTCGCCAACACGTGTTGCGAGCCATCGATCTTCAGGTCCCGCGCGGACAGACACTGGCGATCATTGGAGAAAGCGGCTGTGGCAAAACCGTGCTGCTCAAGACGATGATCGGCCTGATCGCCCCCACGCGCGGACAGATTATCTTCGATGGCATTCCGCTGCGCGGGCTGAGCGAACGTCGACTGGCCGAACTGCGGGAACGTTACGGATTCGTCTTCCAGCAGGCGGCACTGTTTGACAGCATGACGATCGGCCAGAACGTCGCCTTCCCGCTGCGGCAGCACCGGAAGATGGCCGAGAAGGATCTTGTCCAGCTGGTCCGCGACAGCCTCTACCTGGTCGGGCTCCCTGAATCGGTCCTGGCCAAGCGTCCCGCGGAGCTCTCCGGTGGTATGCGCAAACGGGTCGGACTGGCTCGTGCGCTGGTGATGAACCCCGAGCTGATCCTGTACGACGAACCGACCACGGGCCTCGACCCGATCATGAGTGATGTGATCAACGAGCTGATCCTGCAGACGAGCCGTCGCGGGGGAGTAACGAGCATTTTCGTGACGCACGACATGACTTCGGTCCGCAAGGTGGCCGATCGCGTGGTGATGCTCTACCCCACCGCTCGACTCCGCTCCGGCGCCCCACAGATCATTTTTGACGGTCCTCCCGAGGATCTGGAACGCACGGATGACGATCGAGTGACCCAGTTTGTGCGTGGCGAGGCCGGCGAACGGCTCCGCGAATTGCAACCGCCCAGACACCACGAGGACTGAGGCCGTCATGGACGATCGTGCCGTACAATTCCGCGTCGGCGTGCTGATGGTGGCCACCGTGCTGCTGCTGGCCTTCCTGGCCCTGCTGTTCGGTCGTTACCCGCGGCTCATCTCCGGCACGCGGACAATCTACGTCCGGTTCCCCTCAGCCCCGGGTGTCACTAAAGATACTCCGGTGCGCAAGAGCGGCATCTTGATCGGTCGAGTGGAGGAAGTGCAGCTGACGGACCAGGATGGCGTGCTGGTTACCGTCAAGCTGGACGCTGATCGGACGATCCGCCAGAACGAAGTCGTGCGTATCCGGACAGGCTCGATCTTCGGCGACGCGATGCTGGAGTTCGTGCCGGGGTCGGATCCAGCCGCGTCGCGAGATCCGATTACCGACGAAATGTATCTCAATGGTGTCGTGACCGGAGATCTGCTGGAAGTCCTGCAGAGCCTCGGGAACCTGGAGGGCGAAGTCCGTCAGACGCTGGCCTCTATCCAGTCGGCCGGCAACGAAATGGCCACCAGCGCGCGCAGTCTGAATCAGCTGATCGACGGCAACCGGGAACAGTTCGGCGAAGTGCTGAAGTCGACCCAGGAAGTTCTGACTCGCACCAACCAGGCGCTCGCTCGCATCGACACGGCCATGGAATCAGTCGTCGACCTGGTGACGGACGAAGAGCTGAATCTGCGGTTGCGGGAATCGCTGCTGCAGATCCCCGATATCATCTCGGACGCGTCGAGTCTGATGGTCGTGCTGAACCAGGTGGGCCGACAGGCTGAAAAGAACCTGGTCAATCTGCAGGGCTTTACCGCCCCTCTGGGGGAACAGGGTGACGCGTTGGTGACCGGCGTGCGGCGGAGTGCCGAACGTCTGGAAGGGTTGATCGTGGAATTGACGACCTTCAGCAAAGCGTTGAACAACAGCGAAGGGACCGTCGGCCAACTGGTGAACAATCCCGACCTCTACCAGGAACTCCAGATGGCAGCCCACAACGTGCAGGAAGTCACCGCTCGACTCAAACCGCTCGTCGACGACCTCCGCGTCTTCGCCGACAAAATCGCTCGCAACCCCGGCCGCATCGCCTCCGGTGTTCTCCAGCCTCGGGAAACCGGCTTGAAATAATCGTCCGCGGGGACTCTCCGCCGTACCCTTCCGCGGCGTCCGCGGTTGAATTCTTGAACCGCGGAAAGGACGGAAGCCGCGGAATTGGAGACGGGAAGTGGAACGGACGGCGCCACGAGGAGCGATTGAAGTCCATCTGAAGGCCGCGGGAACTCTCCGCCGTACCCTTCCGCGGCGTCCGCGGCGTCCGCGGTTGATTTCTTGAACCGCGGAAAGGACGGAGGCCACGGAGAGCTACGTCAAGCGGCGGTCGTCAAGCTAACGAACAATTCGGGCAACCAGGGGGCCGGAAGGTCGACACCGCCAACGTTACTTGCGTCGGCGGAGAAGCCCCAGCATCAACGGTGCCGACCAGCACATGCCGAGCCACGTCGCCGGCTCGGGAACGGCCCGCATCGCGGCGGTGACCGAAGTCTGCCCCACCGCTCCACCAACCAGAAACGCCAGCCCCCGTCCGGAGAGTTGGCTTCCATCGAGCGTCAGCGGCGGAGCCTCGGAGATAATGATCCCCGGAGTCGGCTCGGCAAGATCGAAGGCCATATCGCCACCGACCCCAGTCACGTCGTTGGTGAAACTGACCGCCGACAGATCCAACTGCGGCGACGGCAGGCCACTGAGAGTGGATATCACCAGGAAGGCCTGGCTGGTGTTGTAGACCACCGTGCCGCTGGAAAATGTGGCCATCATCTGCAATTGGTTGGTGGGCACATCGACCATAAATGCCCCAATGCTCGCGTCAGGGTTCAGGTCGACCAGCGTGTCCGCGCTGAAGCGGATATCGACATCCAGTTGATCGCCGACGTTGATCGGATCCGGCAAAGGAAAACCGGCCACCTGAACGTCGGTCACGGTCCCGGTCAGCTGGTAGTGATAATTGGCACCCCAGACTGACGACTGGGTCAGGAACATCCCCAGAAACAATGCTCCCCACGCCAGCCAATACCTCGACATCCGACATACGAACGCGTGAATCCGAATCATAGTGCTCACCTGTTGTCCATGCGTGGCCATGAATGCGGGCGGAAGTGTTTCTTTCAGGCTAATCAGGCTCCTAGCCACGACAATGGGTATTTTCATACACCAAACAAATGCCGGTTCAACCGGCCACCACTGACGGCTGTAACGAAAATTCCAGCCCCGGGTGTCGCCACCGCCGGCCCATTAAGCCGGGCCGCGCAGCTGCACTTGCCGGACCCCACCCGCTAAAAAGGCCAGAAGCCTGCACCACCACGGAGAGGTTAGCGGCGTGGGGGGACTTCTTCGGAGTCTTGGGCCTGGCGCGACCAGGTCGAAGTGTCGTCGGGATCGGGGAGCCGGCGCAGCGGTGAGGCGACGCGGAGCGGTGAGTCGGCTGGGAGCTGCGAACGGCTGTCGGCCATCTGCCGTTCTTTGGACAACAGTGACAGGCCAGCATCCTGGCGGACCGATCGGCGAAACTCCTGAGCTTTGTTCAGGGTCTCTTCGAGCGATGTCGGTGGCTGAACTCGCATTTCGAAGTTCAGCAGTCGCTCGTCCCGAAGTTCGCTCGGCCACATGTTTTCGCTGACAAAATCGAGCGGTGGGACTTGGTACCAGGGGGGGCGAATCTTGCGATAGACGGTCATCGTCTCGTAGCCATCCTTCTGCAGCATCAGCTTCCGCGTGCCGTAGTAGACGAACGACGTTGAGACGGGTGTGGTCCCGATGAACTGATTGTCAACCCACAACGCGGCGCCCGGCGGATTGCTGCGCACCGTCATCCGGCGACGGACGCAGCCGGTGAGCGACAGCGGGAGAGCCAACGCTAGAGCGATGACTCCCAGCCGTAAGTTCAGTCCTTTTGATGGGATGGCAGTAGCGTTCATGCCGTTCGACGGACCTCGATCCGGGATTCCCTGGTTCACGGCGGCGAACTATAGTTGGCCCCGCCCAGCCATGCCAGATCGAAAGTCGGCTCCCGCCGGCTCGGAATGCCAGCTGACTCGGTCGCCCCCCGAATCGCAGCGGGGCCGAATCGCAGCGGGGCTGGGTCCCGGCGGGGCTTCCGGAACAGGATTGCCGTTTGTTCCGCAGCTGGCGGCGATCAAGCCTGCACCGGGGCGGGAAAGAGGATAGAATTGCCCGAGACGGGTGCTGGCACCGCCAGCAACTGCCGTACGGGGGCAGTGGACCGGAATGCAAATTGAGCGATTATGTCGGCGGCCAACTCGGAACGTGTGAACTACGCGGTCATGTCCGACATCGGACGGCGCCGGACGAATAACCAGGACTCGTATATCGTCGCTATCGCTCAAGACGAATCGGCCTGGCAGAACCGCGGCGATCTGTTCGTCGTGGCCGACGGGATGGGAGCTCATGCGGCTGGCGAACTGGCCAGCCGTCTGGCGGTGGAGGGCGTGTCGCACGTCTACCTGCAGCGACGTGAGGCGGGCCCGATGGAGGCCATCCGGCAGGCGATCGTCGACACGAACACGGAAATCCACCAGCGGGGCCGAGCGAACGTGGAGTTCCACAACATGGGGACCACCTGCAGCGCGCTGGTGCTGGGCCCCGACGGTGCCGTCATCGGCCATGTCGGCGACAGTCGCATCTACCGACTTCGCGGCGATCACCTCGAACAGCTGACCTTCGATCACAGCCTGGTGTGGGAAATGCGAGCCATGGGGCAGGCGATCGGCCAGCATAACGCCGGCTTTGGACTCCCCAAGAACGTTATCACCCGCTCCCTGGGCCCGAACGCCGATGTGCAGGTCGACGTGGAGGGCCCGCTGGCTGTCGAAGCCGGCGATCGATTCCTGATCTGCAGCGATGGGCTGACCGGCAAGATCGAAGACGCCGAAATGGCACTCGTCTTGCGCTACCTGTCGCCGCAAGCCGCCGTCGAATGGCTGACCGATCTGGCCAATCTGCGCGGTGGACCGGACAACATCACGGTCCTCGTCACCGAAGCTCGACGAACCACCGGAGGCGGTCACGGCGATCCGAGCTGGTCAGCCACCGGCAGCTCGCAGCTGAGACTGCTGGGTGGAGCCATCCTCGCCTGTGTGGCCGGCCTGATCGCACTGATCTTGGGTCAGCACCAGCTTGGCGCCGGACTGGCCGTCGGTGGCGCCCTACTCGCCGCCGCCAGCCGCTGGCTGACCCCCAGCCGCCCCCCGGCGGACCGGCCAGCTCGATCGGGCAAAGGCCCCTACACCTCGTCACTGGTACCCCACGCCCCACACCAATTCGATTCGATTGATGACACGGTCGCCGATGCACTGTCCCAGATTCGCGACGTCGAAGACGAATCCACGCTCGGCCGACTCCAGCAGCTCCTCGATCAAGCCCGCGCTGCACGGGCTCAGTCGCGATTGACCGATGCTTGCCAATCGTATGCCCAGCTGACCCGTGACCTGATCCAGCTGGTCCGCAATTACGACGGCCAGGGAGACCTGTTCGGCTGACCCCGCCGAACCCATCGAATTACCCCCCATCTTTCCCGCCAGCGCTGCCGGTCAGCATAGCTGGCTCAGACCGCTAGCAGCCCTGTTTCGCTGGCGAAAACGGCTCTTCAGCTCCCCCGGCAGTTCTGGTACAAATCGCTTCCGCTCGGTCCTTCAGCCGAGCCCTGTCGAACGGTTCAGGACGCCAACGCGTGAAACGGCTCACCCGTTACGTATTGTTCGAAATGCTGGCGGTCTTCCTGATCACGCTGCTGGCCATGACCGTACTGATGGTGCTGGTCGGCATCGTACGTCAGGCTGTGCGCGAAGGGATGGGCGTGGGGCCGGTGCTGAAGATGATCCCGTTTGCGCTCCCCGAGGCCCTGCGGTTCTCAGTTCCGGCGACGATCCTGCTGGCCGCCTGCACGGTGTTCGGTCGGATGGCCGCCGACAACGAGATCGTCGCCATCAAGTCGCTGGGGATCAGCCCCCGAGTCCTCTTCGTCCCGGTGCTGGTGCTGGGGTTGATGATGAGTATCGTCGCGGTGTGGCTGAACGATATGGCGGTGACCTGGGGCCGTGAAGGGATCTACCGCGTCGCCATGGAGTCGCTGGAACAGATCGTCTACGGAGTCCTCCGGACTCAAAAAAGCTATATCACCAAACGCTTGTCGATCGTCGTCAAAGGAGTCGACGGGCACCGGCTGGTGGAACCGTTTATTTCGATCTATCCGAATGACAGCGAGGAGCCGATCACTATTTCGGCCCGATTCGCTGAACTCACCGGCGACGCTCAACAGGGCATCCTCCGCATCACCTTGCAAAACGGGGTCCTGCAGCACGGCGAGTACACCTACGAGTTCAATGAATCGCACGAGTTCAAAGTGCCCCTGACCGACGTCCATCGCAAGGGTGGGCCGGTGAAGCGGGCCTCCGACGTGGCGTTGAATCAATTGGGTGACCAGCGGCGGCTGGAACAGAATCAGCTGCTGGCACTGCAACAGCGGATGGCTGAGACCGCCGCCATCCAGCTCGCCACCGGAGGACTCGATCAGATCAGCGGTCCGCTATGGGACGAACAGCTGACGCAATGGAACTCCGGCGCGGACCGGTTGAACCGACTGACCGTCGAACCGTGGCGGCGATGGGCCAATGGATTCAGCTGTTACTTTTTCGTCTTCGTCGGAGCACCCCTGGCGGTGAAGATGCGGACCACAAACTTCTTCACGACCTTTGCCGCCTGCTTTCTCCCCATTCTGTTCATTTATTACCCGCTGATGACTTACACGGTCGATCAGGCGAAAGACGGTCTCGTTCCGGCCTGCGGCGTCTGGGCCGGAAACCTCGTCCTGGCCGGCGTCGGCAGCTGGCTGATGCGCGATGTGATGCGGCACTGATCCCGGGCCGCCGGCCGGCGTCTCCCCTGGATCAAGAAATCCCATCCCGACTGGACCGGCCGGCATGCCCATCTGGACAATTGACTGTACGTCTGTATATTTTCTACAGTGGGGTCTACCGTTGGGGGTCGCCTCGGCCCCCTCAGCATATTTCGGTAGCAGGCTTAACTTACGGAGCACGGTCATGGAAACGCAGACGGGACTGGAGAGCCTCACCAAAAAGCAGCTGGCGGTGCTGAAGTTTATCCGCGACAAGATCCAGAATCGCGGCTTTGGGCCGACGGTCCGGGAGATCGGCGAACACTTCCAGATCCGCTCGCCCAATGGCGTCATGTGCCATCTGCGAGCCCTGGAACGCAAAGGGATCCTGACTCGCGAACCGAACATGTCACGAGCGATTGTGTTGTCGGAGGACGCGGGCGGGGCGGTGGACGGATTGCCGATGGCCGGTCGCGTGGCGGCGGGTGTGATGCACGAAGCGGTTGAGCAGACGGAACGAGTCAGCTTCAACGCCATGTTCGACCGCGAAGACCAGTTCGTTTTGGAAGTCCGTGGCGACTCGATGATCGACGCTCACATCGAAGATGGCGATTTCGTGGTGATCCGCAAACAGAATCGGGCTCGACCCGGTCAGATGGTCGTGGCGCGAACGGATGATGGCGAAGCGACTTTGAAGTACTGGCACCCGGAAAAAAACCAGATTCGGCTTCAGCCGGCCAACAAACGCATGAAACCGATCTACGTGAAACGAGCTCAAGTGGTAGGTGTCGTCGTCGGCGTCGTCCGGAAACTCACCGACTGATCGGCGACCGCGGCGGCGCGGTGTTCTGCTCAAAGAGCCCCACAGCATCGAATTCCGCTCGGAACGGAAATCGTTCCTCGCCTGCACTCGCCGCCCTCAACCACACGCTGACGGACGATCCAACCGGCCGGACTGCCGGCCCCAGGAACGATTGCCACTGGTGGTGCCGGCGAACCGAATCGAACCAGCGAATCGTCGGCGCCAGTGGATCGTCCGACTGACCCGTCGGGTCGATTCCAACTTGACATCGATGGTCGACGTCGGCCGGCCAGGTGGCTTGCATGCGACCGGCCAGCCGGTAGGTTTCACCACGATTCAAGTCTGACACGACCTGGGACCATACCTGTTCACTGGCCGACAACTCGCCCGTTGTGCCGCTCATCGGTCCGGCATCACTCCGCTGCCAGGGCCCGAATTCCGGCGCGGTGGTATTCGCAGCGGCATTGATTTTCGCTCGCCGCCAGCTGACCCATTGATCCTTCCGAAGCCGGCCGGGACCGCGCAGCGACTCTTCCCAATCCGAACGGTAATCGACGTATTCCAGCACTTGCAGGTCGAGGTCGAAATCACACGCCTCGTGGCCGTGTCGGAAAGCCGTGCCGGAGGGTTCAGCGTCCAGCGGATGTTTGCGATAGGGATTGAAGGCCGCTCGCCCGTCGCTCCGTTGACCCTTGATGTTGACAAACCCGCCCACAGTCTCCTCCGACTCGAGGCTGGTGAATTCAAGTCCGTACGTCGTCCCCGGATTCAACCGCACGTCGCTTGGTGCGAAGACTCGGCCGAAGATCCCCCAGGAGGCATCCCCCGTGTAATGTCCTTCACCGACCGCGACCGCTCGGTGGATCACCGGTCCCTCCGGACCGCCTTCGTGGATGATCAGTTCAACTCGCTGACGGCTCAGCGGAGGCTGGGCACCGGAGACTGCCGCATACAGGACGACGCCGGCCAGCGCGTGACCTTGAGCGACATAAGTCTGAGTCCAGGTGCGAGCCGACCCGGCGAACTCGCCAAATTTCTGGTGGACACGTTTGTTGACCGGGATCAGCAGCTCGTCACCAGTGCAGGCCACGGTCGTCCAGAGCTGATGGTCGGTCGACTCCCACTGGCCGTCGACTCGCCGCCAGGCCGACAGTCGTTCCGCGTCGCCGGGAGCCGCTGATGCTGGAGTTGCTGACGGGCGAGGCGGTATCGCGGAGGTTGATTCTGCCACCGGAGCCCAGAAGGCTTGAAGTTTCCGCGCCGGATCGCGAGGACTCCAGCGCACCGCATACCGGCGGCCGGCAACCACCGGGACTTCACCGCTGTTCCAGCCAGCGGAATACGCATAGCTCTTGGGGCCTCCGCAATCGACCGCCAACAGGGGCATGTCGGGGCCGATCTGCTGCCACTGCTCGGGACCGCCGTCAGTCACTTCGTGAATGGCCGCGACGAGTTCGGTGCTGAGCGGTCCTGGTCCGTCGACACCATCGGTCGCCAGTTTGATGCCGACCTGAGTCACGTGGGGTCCGTTGGCGACAAACGGCTGAAAATACGACTCGGCCGGCTGAGTGTCCCAGACCTGTTGAGCGAACTGAGCGTAAGCGAATTCAGGTGCCACGCGGAGCTGGTCGGCAAGTTGCCCGTCATCCAGCCAGATATTGGTGCGCACGATTGGCGGCATGTAGTGGGCCGGTTCGGAGAAGAGCAGGGCATAGCGACCGGCGGGACCGCTGAGCCGAAACCAGCCGGCAGGGGCCATTTCCCAGGTCCGGAACCCTCGCGGTTCGCTGGTCGGGTCGCTGAGGTTCCCCAGGAGGCGAATTTCGGTCATCGGCACGCCCTCCTGGCCGGACTCAGCGCCGGCCGGTGGTCTACTGAGGAGTCGACCGCTCAGAACTCCCTGGGCCCGTCCCTCGGTCGTCAGCCCGAGGCCGATGCAGCAGACCAAGTAGACCATGCAGACCTCGCTGACCAGCCTGGCCGCACGGGTGACGCTGAGCGAGTTGACGGGGAGTCGCGGTTGGCCGCTGGTGGCAGACAGTCCGCTGATGGGTGGCACGGTCATATCGGTTCCCCGCAGTCGCTTGAATTGATCGGCCATGGTGGCGTATTCTGATGCTGATTCTAACCGTGCGAAACGCACAGTTGTACGGCCGCCTGCCGACAGGGACCGCCACGGTCGTTGGAAACCAGAGAAACGGGTCACCCTTGGAATACGCTTACCTGCTGGTCGTCAAAGGACAGCCGCTTGGCGCCCACTACCCGCTGGAGCCGACCGAAACGGTCCGGATCGGACGGGGGCCGGAGTGTCAGATCACACTGACCGACCCCCTCTGTTCTCGAGTCCATGCTGAGCTGCGGCACCAGGAGGATGGCTGGTGGGTGACCGATCTGGAAAGCCGCAACGGGACCTACCTGAACGGCGATTCGATTCAGCACGCGTTTTTGCCCCGCGGTGGTCAGCTGAGGATCGGCAGCACGGAGTTTACCGTTCAGTTCTCGGAACAGCCGCTGACCGACGAGCTGGAGGAAGCGACGAAGGCGACGTCGCCGGCCGGTCGTGATTCGTGGATTGACGCCGAGAATCCGGAACTCGCCATTGTCGCGGGCTTCGAGAATGCCGATTACGTCCACGAACTGCTGGTACTTTACCAGCTCGGATTGCGACTCCTGGGAACGGCCGATCCCGGGCCAGTGATCGAACAGACGCTGGATATATTGGCCGAGCGAAACCGGGGTGCCCATGTCGGCTTCTTTTGGCGATCCGACGTGGGCCATATGAAGCTGCAGGAGTCGCGATGCGTGGCGGCGAGCTCGGAGAGCGACGATCAGATGTGGTCGGACATCGTGCCGCTGATCGAACGAGCAGCCCGGGAACGGCGAGCGCTCTGGTACCACGGCGATCATCCCGCGCGGGATTTTATCGGGACGGCAGCCAAAGAAGCCGAAGGAGCGGTGGGGCTGGTCGGCAAGATCATCGTGCCGCTGCTCCACCAAGGCCAGGTCCATGGCTCGGTGGCTCTCGTCCGTACGGCGAAATCCTTCGCTGAAGTCGATTTTGAGTTCAGCAAGTCGGCCACCGTACTGCTGTGTGCGGCGTTAATGCGAGCACGAGCGCAGGCTTCGTTATGGGCCGAACATCAACGGCTGGTCGACAGTGCGGCGAGCACGGACGAGCTGATCGGCGACAGCCAGCCGATGCGGACTTTGAAAACGAAGATTTTCAAAGTCGCTCCGACGGCCCGCATCGTGTTGATCCGTGGTGAGAGCGGCAGTGGCAAGGAGCTGGTGGCTCGAGCATTGCATCGAGCCGGACCGCGATCGGATCGGCCTTTATTAAGCGTCAACTGTGCGGCGATTCCGGCCGATCTGGTCGAAAGCCAGCTCTTTGGTCACGTGCAGGGGGCTTTCACCAGTGCCGATCGTGACTACCCCGGCTGGTTCCAGCAAGCCGACACGGGCACGCTGTTCCTGGACGAGATTGGCGAGTTGCCCTTGTCGGGACAGGCCAAACTGCTGCGAGTCCTGGACGGTCATGCGTTTCATCCGGTGGGAGGCCAACTCCCCGTGCAGGTCGACGTGCGGGTCATCTGCGCGACGAATCGCAGCCTGCAGGAGATGGTCCGTTCGGGCGAATTTCGCTCGGACCTTTATTACCGCATCTCGGCGATTGAGCTCGAGCTGCCGCCGCTACGGGACCGGGGCGCCGACCTGGAACTGCTGATCGATTATTTCCTCGACCACTTCCGTCGCCTGCATGGTCGACCGCAGCTGATGTTGAGCAAACCGGCGCGGCGGCTGTTGATCGATTATCCCTGGCCGGGCAACGTGCGACAGCTGCGCAACGTGATCGATACGGCAGTAATCATGGCGGAACGGGAAATGATTGAACCGACCGAATTGGCCCTGCCGACCGCTGAACGGATCCTCGGCTCGACCGCGTCACTCCGGATCGATGAATGGGAAAAACACTTGATCTCACAAGCCCTGGAACGGACCGGCAATCGCGTACCCGAAGCCGCCGAGCTCCTCGGTATCGGCCGCGCTACCCTCTACCGCAAAATCGACGAATACCAGATCCTGCGCTGATCCCTCGCCTCGTGCCCCCTATCCTCCTCCAATTGTGGTGCGGGCGTCTCGCCTGCCCTCCGCGCCCTCCGCGTCAAAACCTCCGCTTCTTCCGCGTTCCCCCCGCGATCGGGCCGTGATGAAAGTCGCCAGATGCAAGTCTTTTCAACGCAGGTGGCGCGGGAGTTTTCACCGCAGAGGGCGCGGAGGTTGTGGTGGTGGTGGTGGCTCAGGCCTGGTATCGAACAGCGATTCAGGGGGGAACTGAGAGAAGGCGAGCCGAGTGACGTGCGCACAGCTTTGGCAACTTCGACTTGTCGACCAATACACGACTGCGGTAGCCGATTGACCAGCACGGGGCTTTAGGCGATCTATGCGGAGCTCGCCCGATCAGTCCGAAGACTGTATTTCGCCCCCCGCCGGCATTATGATGGCAACGGCCGGCGACCGGACAAGAGCCCGTTGCCGTCATGCGGCGGATGGTGGCGAGAGGCGTGCCATACCCGCCATCCGGCCGGCGCGGGATTTCATTGTGCGAGGCCCAATTCCAGGAGAGTCACGATTGTCTGACGACTCAGCGGAAACCGAGAGGCTGCTCAAACTCGCCGCGAGCGGCGACGCGTCGGCGATCGATCGCTTGTTCGGCAGGCATATCCCACGCATCCGGGGGCACCTACATCGGCGCATCCCACGCGGACTGCGATCCCGGTTTGACGAATCGGACATCGTCAGCGAAGCTCATTGGGCAGCTCGACAACGATTGGCAATCTACCTGGCACGACGCCCCATGCCGTTCAGTGCTTGGTTCCTTCGCACGGCATACCAGCGGTTGATCGACGAACAACGCCGACACCACCGCGCCGCTCGCCGAAGCGTCAGTCGGGAGGTTCCGTTCCCCGATGGATCGTCGTGGCTGAATCAAGCCAATCGGCATCTCAAAGCACGCCCCGCGGCCGGTGAACTTGCCGATCATCACGAACAAGTAGAGTGCCTTCGGCTGTGCTTGCAGCAACTGACCGCCGATGACCGGCGGGTGATTGAGTTGCGGATCTTTGGCACGCAGTCAAATGAGCAGGTCGCCGCGGCCCTGAACATCAGTCCCGCAGCTGCAAAAAAAAGATTTACTCGAGCTCTCGTCAGATTGAAAAAAATCAT
This sequence comes from Pirellulales bacterium, assembly GCA_046349895.1. Taxonomy (GTDB): domain Bacteria; phylum Planctomycetota; class Planctomycetia; order Pirellulales; family Pirellulaceae; genus JAXMBJ01. Next base: position 2,676,216 of record JAXMBJ010000006.1, read on the forward strand.
GCCACGTGACGTGCGAGAATAGGAAGCTATGAGATGGATGCCACTCAGCAACCGGCTGACGATCCTGCTGACGACCTACTCTCGGACTTGATTAATGACCTGACGGATCAACTGGCCGCGGGCGTGCCGACCGACTTGCAGGCGTACCGCGAACGGATCGGACCTCGGTGGTCGGAATTCAAATCGATCGCCGAAATGCTCGAAGCGCTGTTCGATGGTCGGCAAGCACCACCGGGCGTTGCATCGCAATGTGACTCGTTACACGGTGATTCTCTAGCCTCTACTCCGTCGGCTGACGAATACTATCCGGCGGACCAGGGGCACGCATCTACTCCAGTAGAGGGCCTGACGGGATCCGTATTGGGTGATTTCCGACTGCTGCGGGAACTCGGTCGCGGCGGAATGGGAATTGTCTACGAAGCCGAACAGATCACCTTGCCACGGCGGGTTGCACTCAAAATCATGCATTCGGCGATGCCCTGGACACCGCAACAGTTATTCAGGTTCCAGCAAGAGACGCACGCAGCGGCAATACTCCGCCACCCCCATATCATCAAGATTCATGAGATCGGCCATGACAGGGGCCTGCATTTCTACGCCATGGATCTTATCGACGGCGGGTCCATCGCAGAGTTGATCGAAAGGCTCAAGTCTCGTCGACTCAATGCTTTGGCTCATCAAAACCATCGCGACAGCGCCAAAGTGTCTTCTCTGCATGATCACTATCGTAAGGTGGCTGGTTGGGGATTCGATCTTGCAACAGGCCTGCAGCATGCGCATGAACAGGGCGTAATTCATCGCGACGTGAAACCGTCGAATGTTCTGGTTGACCAAGCTGGTTATGTCTGGCTGGCTGATTTCGGTCTGGCACGCATTCCCGGAGCCAGTGAGCTGACCAGATCGGGGGAACGACTGGGTACACTGCGGTACATGAGTCCGGAACAGGCTCTCGGCCAAAAGATGATCGATCACCGTACCGATGTCTATTCTCTCGGCGCCACCCTCTATGAATTGACTACTTTACAGCCGGCCTTTGACGATGACGACCCGGTCGTTCTTTTGCGTGACGTGGCCGAGAAGCAGCCCGTATCGCCGACCCACTACGCTCCCGCGCTGCCCAGGGACCTCGCGGTGGTCATCGAAAAGGCCATGGCAAAATCGCCCGCCGATCGTTATTCGAGCGCGCAGGAACTGGCGGAAGACCTGCACCGATTTCTACAAGGCGAACCAGTTCGAGCTCGCCCCATCAGTCCCTGGGCCCGAGCGGCCCGTTGGGCGAATCGACATCGACTCCTCGCATCCTTAGGTATCAGCACCGCGTTCCTGACATTGGTGCTGGCAATCGCTGGACCACTTTGGGCCTGGAAGTATGCCCAGGCAGCTCACGATGCCCAGATTGCACAAGCGGCATCTGATCAAAACCGCACGGAGCTCCAGAAACTGCTGACCAACACACTGATCACCTCCACAGCTAGTCTGGAGAACACTCCTCACATTGATGAACTTCACCGGGATCTCGTCTTTAAATCACTCGACCACTACGCGAAGCTCCTCGAATTTGCCGGCCACGATCGTCAGGTCCAACTCGACGTCGCCAGCGGATACGTTACCCTCGGACGTGTGATTGGACTCAGGTTCGGTGAGAGACAGTCCATTCCGGTCTTTGAAAAGGCGGTCGACGTCCTGCAATCACACCTTAGCCAGCACCCACAGGACAGGGAAGCCTTGTTGATTCTTCAGGGAGCCTACTTCTGCCTCGGAGCACAAGGCTGGAACCGAGAAGCCATGGGCGAATCGGTGCGGATACTTGAAGAGCTCCTGGCTACAGATCCCGCTGACCGTTTTGTCCGTATGGAACTAGGATATTCTGAGCAATTTTATGGTTCACTCTGCGCGGACGATGGAGATCTGCGTTCTGCCCTAGAATTTGGGCTCCGAAGCGTCAACAGGTTTGAGGCACTTGCCGGAGAGGAAGAGCCCGATCCGGAATGTCGTTCCGGATGGGCCTACGGCTTGGTAAAGCTGGCCATGACGCGACGCGTTTTAGGAGATTTTGTTGGCGCCGAGCGAGATATTGCCAAGGCGCTGGACGTAACTGTTCCGATTCGGGATTTCATTGACGCACAACTACGCTCGCGCATCGGATTTGCATCAGGTTTGCTCGAGTACGGCGATCTCCTCTGTAGGCTCGGCCGTCGGCCAGAAGCTGGCAAGTATCTGACAACGGCACTTGGAAACTTGACCGAGATCGTAAACGGCTTCCCGGATTCGGATTGGGCCAGACACCAGCTGATTCAGGCGCATTTGGCCCACGGGGAGTTTTTCGAACGAGACGGCGATTTTGCGTCGGCCGAAATGCATTACCGTCAGGCTATCAAAAGTTCCACGCACAATTCGTCCTTGCAATTCCTTAAGGTATTGCGGGCAGACGCCAATTACCGATTGGCGTGCCTTCTGTGGCGGACGGACCGTCCGAATGAGGCCCGACGTCACTTCTCCGAGGCCTGGAGGCAACAAAATGCAGCCGGGGATAACCCCCAAACTATCGCCGCCTGGTATGCCGTCTGTCCAGATCCAGATCTGCGCGACGCCCAACGGGGCCTGCAGGAAGCTCGGCGGATTCAATCGACCACCCGGGTTCCGCGCGAATTGGGGATGTGCGAGTTCCGGGCCGGCAACTGGCAGTCCGCGATCAATGCCCTGGCGGGGGCCCAGCAATCTCCGCGAGGTAACGACGCCCTGACCGACTTCTATCTGGCGATGGCTCATTTCAAACTCGGAAATCAAGCTGAGGCGATGGCTTGGCTCCAACGAGGGGTTCAACGCGAAATGGCGCCAAGCAACACCGATTGGGGCTGGATCCAGGACGCCAGAAGGGAGGCAGAAGCTCTAATTCGGCCAGGCGAGTCGCCCGTCGACTCGGACTAGTTTTACCCAGAATTCTGGTCCCCGACCTGCCTGCTTTGACGAGATGCATTTGGACGCATCTCACCGAGTCATCGACCCCCGGGGATTACACATGAGGTTTGGCAACCTGCTTCGAGTTTTGCAACTATTGGTACTGACCGTCCTCACCTCTTCACCACTGATGGGCCAAGTGATTCTGGAGGACTTTGAAGATGGCAGTATTACCGATGGATCGCCCGCGAACTGGAAACGCTATGGCCCTCCTTTCGACAAGGGCGATGTGATCATCCAAAACGGGTCGCTCGTGATTACGCCTCCGACCAGCGGGACTCCAAGTCCCAACGATCCCAATACCTGGGAAACAGACGTCTATTTGCAGGACCGCACGTACCACGACGTAAACATACTCACGCAAGTGCGGGCACTCGGTGATTTTCCTACTGCCATAGGAATCAACGCCATCGATACCGACGCCGTAAACTACCCTGGCGGTTCAGGCGTCTTTGGATTGCTGGTCAACGATGGCCCGGACAGATATCTTGATCTTTCCTACTCAATCGGTACTTCCGGGGGAACTTTCGGGCAGGTCGATACCGACTTGATCTTGTTCGATACCGAAGTGAATATGCGGCTGACGATTCAGGGAGAACAGGTCACATTCACTGTCTGGGAAGTCGCCAGTCCGGAGCCAGCGCCTCAATTTGTGCGTCAGCTTCCGTCCGCACTGCGGAACCACTTTGGTTACATGGGACTCTATTCGATTGGCCGCAACCAACCGGCCCCAGCGGCTTTCCGATACGTGACCATCGTCCCGGAACCGACCACCGGTGGCTTGGGCCTGGCCTGTGGCCTGGCCGTCCTATGCCGTGGCCGGCGTCGTCGGTGATAACGGGCCGACTGAGTGGTACTTGTCCCCGTCCCCCTGGATCGGGTAGCTCTCCGGCCCTCCGTGTCCAATGCGACCAGTCCCAGGGACGGGGCGGCGTGAGACATCGAAGGCCAGAAGATTCCTCAACGCAGGGAGCGCGGGAGAAGCGAGAGTTTTCACCGCGGAGGACGCTGAGGTTTTGGTGGTTGCTCAGGCATGAAATCGAACGGCAATTCGAGCAGGAAACTGAGCGACTGCGAGCCGAGTCACGTGGGGGCAGCTTTCGATGGTCAACCGGTGCAGGGCAGGGGCATGAGCCAGTCGGGCGACGCCCGCATCGGTGATCAGCGAACAGTTCCAGAGCTCAATTGACTCGAGTAAGTTCATGCTGGCCAGCAGGTCCAGGCTGCGATCGGTGATCTGACTGGCGCCGGCGTAGTAATGCTTCAGCTTGGCGAGCTTGGCGACGGATTCCGTCGCGACGTCCCCCGACTCACGGCAGTACATGCACCAGATCTGCTCCAATTGATGACAGCCGGCCAGGTGACGGAACCCGTCATCTGTCAGGTCCATTGGCATCAATTGCCGTAGCGCCGGGAACTTCGGCAGCAACGCCAGCGCTGCTTCGTCGACCTGACGCAGACTCACCGCCAGACCGCGCAAGTTCGGCATCTTCGACATGGCAGCCAAGGCCCGGCTGCTGAAGTTCGGACACTCGCGTCCCCAAAAGTATTCCAGCGTGGCCGATCTGCTGAGAGCTTCAAACCCGGCATCTCCCGCCACGGCTCCTTGCCCCATCAGCATCCGGAGCTTCGGGATGCGACCGATCTGCTCCATCGCCGCGTCGTCGCAGCGTTCGTCCTGACAACCGACGAATTCCAGATGAGGGACTTCGGCCAACGGTGCGAGCCCGGCGCCTGTGAATGACGGGCAGTGCCAGAAGAAACTCAGACCGCGCAGGCCCTGCAGGCCGGCAAGCTGCGTCAAACCAACGTCGGTAAAGGGTCCGTCCAGCATCACGTGATGCCGATCGGCCTGAAAACTCATCAACCCCACGTTCAACTCGGAATCGTCAGCTGTCTGCAATCTGGGGAGACGATGCAGACCACCGATCCCCGCGTCCGTCAGATTTCGTCCAGTGCTCAGACGGTGCAACCGAGCCTTCCCCGCCAGGGACTCGATCAACCCGTCTCCCGTGAAAGTCCCCATCAGGTTGACTTCTTCCAGCTCACCGCAGGCCGACAGAGCCCTGACGCCCTGGTCGCTGATCAACGGCGTCCAGCAAGCGGCGAATTTGCGGAGCCGGCTCAGCTGTCGCAGCGCCGTCAATCCGCTGTCGGTGATCTGGCTGCGCGGCCCGCCGATTTCCAACTCAGTCAGCTGAGAAAGTTCGGCCAGCTGCATCATCCCGATGTCGGTCAACCCCCACGACCCCGAAACGTTCAAGCTGTGCAGCTGGCTCAGCCCAGCGATCAACGGCATGGCCTCATCGGTCATGCCACCGGCCGACAATCGAGTCACGCCGCGGTCGACCATCAGATCGCAGAGACTCAGCCACCAGCGACGAGGTAGTGTCCCGGGGACCGACAAATGGTTCTCACGAACATCGTAGTGACAGAAAGGCGGCACTCCATCGCCGGCCGTCGGGTCGCTCGAGGGATCCGCAGCCCGCGACAAGGCATTCCAGTCGGCAAATCCGAACATGCGAGCCACCAGCAGTCTGGCGTCGGACACCGCGTCGCCATTCGATCGCATGCCTCCGCCAGACCAGGTTGCCAGCCGTCGATGCATCTTCGCTGGATCACGGTCCCAGACAAAGGACGTGCCATGACGCCAGTTGATCTCGCGAATGGCCTCAAAGTCAGCCTGGGAATAAGCCGCAGCGACATCGCTGGCCAATTTCTGAAACATACCCAGATCATCGGCGGCGTCATCTGCCTCGAACGCATCGTTTCCATTCGCCTCTGACATGACAAGATCAGTCCTGAGTACCCAACGGCGTGAGATACGCAACGGCACGGCAGCACGAACGAGAATCGGGAAGATATCCAGATGGCAACATATCGCCACTGATAGCGACGTGCCACCGGCGGCGGGAAATTCGTCGGCGGATTGGCAAATTGTTCGTTGTGCGTCGGGAACTGTTTGAAGTCGGCCGACCGGCGTGCTACAACAGCGAGTCCAACCTTCCAGCCGGTGAGTGCCGATGACCGAACCCAGCTCGATCGACGATCCCTATCTGCTGACCGATGACGCGATTCAATCGCCGCCCGAGAGTCTGTGGCAAGCGTTGACGCGAATCGGTCCAGGCATTGTGCTGGCCGGCAGCATCGTCGGATCGGGCGAATTGATTCTCACCACGTCACTCGGAGCCGACTGGGGCTTTGTCTTTCTGTGGTTGATCCTGTTCAGCTGTGTGATCAAGGTATTTGTGCAGATTGAGCTGGGGCGGTATGCGATTGCATCGGGCCAACCGACGCTGACCGCTCTGGATGAGCTCCCCGGTCCGCGACTGGGAGCTCACTGGCTGGCTTGGTGGTGGTTCTTCATGTTGCTGGCCAGCGTCTTTCAGCTGGGAGCCATGGTCGGGCTGGTTGGCCAGGCGCTCCACATGGCCTTTCCCGGCGTATCCCCCGCTGTCGCTCAGATGCTCGGCAATATCTCCTCCGAGCTGTCGCGTGCGGTCCACGAACGGCCCGAGCATCCGTGGTCGGTCGTGACGGCGCTGGCTGCCATCGTGCTGCTGTTGTCCGGCGGTTATCAGCGACTGGAATGGGTCACCACGGCACTGGTGGTGAGTGTCACAGCGGTGACGGTGCTGAGCGTCGCCATGTTGGCCGGAACCGATTATCCGATCACCGCTGCGCAGCTCCGCGACGGATTTTCGCTCTCCGTTCTGTCGTTGCCGCCGGCGGCCGTCGCAGCGGCTTTTGCCACGTTCGGCATTACCGGAGTGGGAGCAACTGAGCTCTACACGTATCCCTACTGGTGCTTGGAAAAAGGCTACGCGCGATCGACGGGTCGCCGCAGCGACGATCCGGCTTGGGTCGCCAGGGCTCGAGGCTGGTTGCGAGTGATGATTCTCGATGCCTGGGTCAGCATGCTCGTGTACACGATCGCGACGGTCTCGTTCTATTTTCTGGGGGCGGCCGTGCTGCATCGCCAGGACCTGCACCCCAAAGGCCCGCAGATGATCGTGACGCTGGCCGAGATGTACGTGCCAACCTTCGGGGCCTGGACCAAGATTCTGTTCATGATTGGAGCTTGGGCGGTCCTCTTCAAGACGCTCTACGTGGCCTCAGCCGGCCACGCGCGTCTGTCGGCCGATTTCCTGGGGCTGGCGGGAATCGCCCATTACGATCGGCCGGGACTGCGAAACGTCTGGATCCGACGTTTCTGCGTCTTCTTTCCGACGTTGGCGCTCGCCCTCTACCTGGCCTTCCGCGAACCCAAACTGATGGTCACCGTCGGCGGCTACGCCCAAGCCGTGACGCTCCCCATCCTGGCCGGAGCGGCTCTCTATCTGCGCTACTTTCGTACCGACCGGCGACTGGCCCCCTCTCGGTTCTCCGACGTCTGCCTGTGGCTGGCCTTCGTGCTGATCACCGGCGTGGCGATTTTTGCCGTCTTCCACGAGGTCGGGCCAACAATCAAGTCTTGGGTTGAACGCTGACTGGCTGGGTCAAGCCGACCGCCGACTTCGGCCAAGTCACCTCCGACCGTCCTACACTCGTCGGCGGCTGCGAATCAACGCCAGAACCGAGCCGACGCCCCAGGCGATCATCGCCATCGAGTTCGGCTCGGGCACCATCTGCCCCTTACCACCGTTGAAAAGACTGGAAATTTCCGAATTGGTCAACGACCGATTCCAGATCGCGATCTCGTCGAGCCGTCCGTCAACGGGGTACGAACGACTGTTTCTGCGGCCAACCATCAATGGGTCCGCAGTCACCGGCAATGGCCCGTCCTTGTCTGCCGTCGCCATAAGAGATCCGTCCAAAAACAGATCAAACGTGTTTCCCTGCCGACGGGCTATGAGCTGGTGCCAGATTCCGGCAACCATCGGGATGGACGATGACGACCGAAGATTAACGGCACCTAGGTCGGTGAAGAAATGAGCAGGCGAACCGCCGGCAAACGACGTCAATGTCCAACCCGCTCCGGCGCCGCCCACAAACTTCTCGACCAGCGTCTGCTCGAATCCCACACGGTTGTAGTTGACCCAGGCCTGTACCGTGAAAGGGCCGTCGCCGAAGTTGTATTCCAGATCGTCAATCGGACGCATCGCATACTGATTCGCGTCCCCGTACAAATCCAGGGCCTGCCCCCCCAGCCCAGTAGCAAACCCTGGATCACCGTATAAATCCAGGTCTCGCCCCCAACCCGAATGATCGGCTCCGTCTCCGTCCAGCGGCCAGTAGCCGATCAGACCGTCCATGATTCCGGCCTGCGCAAGCGAGCCGCTCAAAAAAAATAGTCCTACAACCACTATCCGCAGACATCGGCACAAGGCGGCGCAAGTGACCCAACCGAACGATCTGCTGTTCATCTCGGAATTCCAACTTCAAAGTGTGAAAATCATCAGGAATACTTCTCTGCCCAAGATCTCATAACATCACCTCGGCTACCGGCCGGTCCCACAACGGATGCGGTTCGTCGCTATGAATCCTTTCCTTGAGGTTCATTTTTTGAACACCTACCGGCACCCTCAATCTGGAGCTATTCCATCCCAGACGGAAAGTAAATTACTGAGCGAGGTCGTTGCTTCGTTCCCGTAACTAATGACGTAGAGCAAGCCCGTGACCGAACGATCGTTTTCCAAGTTTTTTCGCTCTTCGGCAGAATCTGCGGGTGAATTTGTGTGAACATTAGTCGCTTCGCAGCGAGAATCGCATGCCTTCATGAAACGGGGCTCGACCACTCGCCGGGAGACGGAACTTGCGGACTGACAGCCAGCTCATCCTGCGATGCCCAAAAAGGCCGCAGGAAGACGACCGCTTGTCACGCGAGGGCACTCTTTCTGCCTTCTTTTGCGCGAGGGGCTGGCTCAGCGCTTCCTGTCCCATTCCCGTCGCCGTCGCCGTCGGTCGCTTCGCCAAAACCGGGAGGCCCCCCAAAGTCGGTGGGGCAATTGGCGTTCCATCCACATCCGACCAACCAGCCCCACGACTTTGGCGGGGCCCAGGTGGCAAGCGACCGATGGCAGAGGCAGAGGGATGACGCACAGGAGCTCCAACCCCCCATTCCTGGAGCCCGAGTCCGAGGGAGCGACGAGCCCGTAAGCTATCTCTCGCTTACGCCATCACCTCGACTCAACACGAAAAAATCCGGCGGCTTGCCAGCTCGCAACTCGCCAGAATCGCCGAGCTAGATAACATTGGCCGACTAAGAGATTCAGAAACTACCCACAGATTCTGCCGAAGAGCCAGTTTTTTCGGCTCAGCGATTATGGCTGCCGGGCCGTGGATCATCGGGCGCCTGTGCCATTTTCCAGTAAAGGCAACTGCCACTACGCCCCTGACGTCACCACCAGATTGTCGCGATGGACGACTTCCTCGTAGAGCCCGTCGCCGAGGATGCTGGCGATTTCGGCACTGCGACGACCGCAGATTTGAGCCGCCTGCTGGCTGGAGTAGTTGGTCAAGCCGCGGGCGAGCTCCTGGCCGTCGGCCGCACAGAGCACCACCACGTCACCCTTTTCGAACTCACCCTCCACCCGAGCCATGCCGACTGCCAACAGGCTCTTCCCCTGCTGGACGATGGCCCGCTGAGCACCCGAGTCGACGTACAGCTTTCCCTGCGAACGGGCGGAAAAGCCAATCCATCGCTTCCAGGGGCTGATCGATTTGCCCTGCGCCAGAAAAGCCGTCCCGATCGGCAGTCCGGCCAGTATCTCCTCCAGCACTCCCGGCCGTCGACCACTGGCCAGAATCACGTTCTCACCAGCCGCCACGGCGATCTGAGCCGCGCGGAGCTTCCCCGCCATGCCACCCTTCGACCAACCCGTCTTGCGGTCGCGCACGTAGCCCCAGATCTTGTCGTCGATCTGCGGCACTACCGAAACCAGCTGGCTCCCTGGCTCGTCCGGCGGTCCGTTGTACAGTCCTTCAATATCCGACAGAATCACCAGCAGCGGCGCCCGCAAGAGACTTGTTACCAACGCTGCCAGACGATCGTTGTCACCAAAGGTCGTCATCAACTCGTCGACCGATACCGTATCGTTCTCGTTGATGATCGGCAGCACGCCCAGTTCCAGCAGGTGCAACAGCGTGTTGCGGACATTCAGATAGCGAGCACGGTGGTCCAGATCGTCAGCGGTCAACAGCACCTGAGCCACAGGCCACTGATGCTGCTGGAGAATTCGATCGTAAGTCTCCATCAGCTTGGCCTGCCCCACGGCAGCCACCGCCTGCAGCTTCGCCAGGTCGCGCGGTCGTTCGCGGAGACCAAGGGTATCCATCCCAGCGCCCACCGCGCCGCTGCTGACCAATACCACCTGCCGACCAGCGCGACGCCAGGCCAGCAATTGCCCCGCCAACCGTTCCATCTGGCTCAAGTCCAGCCGACCGTCGGACTGCGTGAGAACTCGCGTTCCCACCTTCACCACAATCGTGCCGGCCGTCGCCAGCTCCTGCCGTATCAAATCCGACATTGCGTTCCCCAGCGGTCCTCCCCACCTGATCGTGCCAACTCCCGGCCATCTTACTCTGCCCCGTCGCCCCCGAGGAAGGCGGATTCACCCGCCGCGCCACTCTCGTGCAGCGTCTCCGGCCCCGCCTACGGAAAAGGGCGAATGCCGAGCTGAATCATGACTCCCATTCCGATCACCACCAAGCCCACGACCGCCACGATTGAACGGGCAGCCGGTCGGCCACACCGTTCGACCAGCCATGCCGGCTTGGGAAGCTCGAAAAACCAACGGAGGTCGCGCCAAGCTGCCAGCAACAGGCCGGCGCCCGTCACATAGGCACCAATGGAGATCACCAGATCGGCTCGCGTCATGCGTCGTCGTGCTCCCAGTCTCGGCACCGAGCGACTGCGGCTTGCCACTGCCGGCAACGCTTCTGGCGAACGGCCGAGTCCATTTCAGGACGAAACTCACGGTCGAGTTGCCAGTTCTGCGCCACGTCCGACAGATCGTGCCAATAACCGACCCCCAACCCAGCCAAATAGGCTGCTCCCAAAGCAGTCGTCTCAGCAATCCGCGGACGTTGAACCACCGTGTCCAACAGATCGCACTGAAACTGCATCAGACCATCGTTCACCGAGGCACCGCCGTCGACCTTCAGCGTTCGCAGTTTGCCTCCCGTGTCCTGCTGCATGGCCGACAACAGATCCCACGACTGAAAGGCCATCGACTCCACCGCCGCTCGAGCAATATGCCCAGGCCGAGTTCCGCGCGTGATCCCTAGAATCATCCCGCGCGCGTACGGGTCCCAGTAGGGCGCTCCCAACCCTACGAACGCCGGCACAAAATAGACGCCTCCATGATCGGGCACCGAACGCACCAGCTCCATCACATCCGCAGAGCTCTGAATCAGCCCCAGACCGTCCCGCAGCCACTGCACGACGGCCCCTCCGATGAACACCGCTCCCTCCAGACAATAGACAGTTCGATCACCGATCTTCCAACCCACGGTCGTCAGAAGCCGATGCTGAGACATCACCGGGGAGTCGCCCGTATTGAGCAGCATGAAGCAGCCCGTGCCGTAGGTGTTCTTCACGTCGCCCGGTTCAAAACAACACTGGCCAAACGTCGCCGCCTGCTGATCGCCGGCTACCCCCGAAATTGGAATCGAACGTCCCAGCCAACTCGCATCTGATTCCGCGCACACTCCACTGCTGGACACCACTTCGGGCAACATCGCTCGCGGAACGCCCAACACACGCAACAGCTCGTCATCCCAGTCCAGGCTGTGGATATTGAACAACAGCGTCCGGCTGGCGTTGCTCACATCCGTCACGTGGCGACGACCACCGCTGAGCCGATAAATCAGCCACGAGTCGACCGTGCCAAACAGAATCTCACCCGCCTCCGCTCGGCGACGAAGACCGGCGTCTTGGTCGAGCAGATATCGGATCTTGGTCCCAGAGAAATAGGGATCGAGCACCAACCCGGTCCGCTCGCGTACCCATCCCTCCACGCCGTCGGCTTTCAACCGCTCACAGATCGGAGCACTGATGCGGCTTTGCCAGACAATTGCATTGGCGACCGGTCGCCCCGTCTGGCGATCCCACAAGAGGGTTGTTTCCCGCTGATTGGTCACGCCAATCGCAGAAATCTGATCCGCCGTGATGCGGCCGCGGGTCAGCGCGTCGCGAGCTGTCTGCAGCTGCGACGACCAGATCACCTCCGGGTCATGTTCGACGTGCCCCGGCTGAGGCAGGATCTGCGGCAGCTCCTGCTGCGCCAGACTGACGACCGTCCCCTGACGGTCGAAAACCAGGGCTCGGCTCGAAGTCGTCCCCTGATCGAGGGCCAGAATGTATTCCGCCGCCATGTCCGTGTGCTCCTGCCAGCCACCTGTACCTGCTGTAACGATTCTCCCGGCAAACACGCCCCCGTCACCCGCCTCGAACGTGCGGCGACGATCCCCTTTTCGGCCCCGGGAAAGGGCATATGATACCCTCTCCTAGGCCTCCCGGCGCCGTCCCCCGCAGGCCCACCAGTCCATTCGGACGACTCCCGCAGCCCAGGGGAGAGCAGGGGAGCAGGCCCCGGGGCAGGCAGTCGCCAAATCAACTACAGACCGACTTTCGTTCGCACGTTGTACAGCAGTAGAAATCATCGATCATGAGAATTCTTGTCACGGGTGGAGCAGGATACGTTGGTTCGCATGCCGTCAGGCATTTGGTTCGAGCCGGACACGAGGTACGGGTGTTCGACAATCTGTCACTCGGACACCGCGCGGCCGTACCGGCCGGACTGCTGGTCGAAGGCGATCTGGCTGACCGAACGGCCATCGCACGGGCCCTGACCGATCACCGCATCGAAGCGGTCATGCATTTCGCGGCGCTGGCGCTGGTCGGCGAATCAGTTCAGCACCCCGAGCGTTACTACCAGTGCAACGTGATCAACGCGCTGAATCTGCTCGAAGCCATGCGACTGACCGGCGTCGGCAAGCTGGTCTTCTCCAGCACTACGGCCACCTACGGCGTCCCGGAACGGATGCCGATCACTGAAAGCGTTGACCAGAAGCCAATCAATCCCTATGGGTTCACCAAGGTCGTTTTCGAGCGAGCGATGGCTGACTATGCCCACGCTCATGGGCTGGCCTACGCCGCTCTGCGCTATTTCAACGCGGCCGGCGCATCATCAGACGGAGTGATTGGCGAGGACCACGATCCCGAGAGCCACCTCATCCCGATCGTGCTCCAGGTGGCCCTCGGCCAGCGCGAGTCAATCACCATTCTCGGCGACGACTATCCGACCCCCGATGGGACGTGCATCCGCGATTACGTCCACGTCGAAGACCTCGCCAACGCTCACCTGCTGGCCCTGGAACGCCTCCAGCCAGGCCAGGGGCTGAAGCTGAATCTGGGAACGGGCCACGGCCACAGCGTCCGGCAGGTGATCGATGCGTGCCGCAAGATCACCGGGCACCCGATTCCGGCCGTCATCGGACCGCGCCGTCCGGGCGACCCTCCGGAATTGGTCGCCGACTCAACCCTCGCCCGGTCGACACTGGGGTGGCAACCAAAGTATGGTGATATCGAATCGATTGTGGCCACAGCCTGGAAATGGCATTCCACCCACCCACACGGGTACGCCGACTGACAATCGCGCGGACGACCGGACGCTGGTATGCAGAAAGTTGTCATCGAAAAACCGTATCGTTTTATCCCACCCCATCGCGGCACCTGGTGGCCGTGGTGGATCCAACGATTGCGGCTAGTCGATTTTTACTTGCGTCGTTATGCGGGAGTCGTTCAGCATGAAGTTCGGCACGCCGAGCGACTGCAGAAATCGCTCGACGCCGGACATGGCATCCTGCTGACGCCCAACCATTCCCGCCCGGACGACCCGGTGGTGCTGGCATTCCTGGCCCGCGTCTGCCATACGCCGATGTACGCCATGGCCAGCTGGCACCTGTTTCACCAGTCAGCGTTCACGGCGTGGGCGATCCGCAAGATGGGTGCCTTCAGCCTCTATCGTGAAGGGCTCGACAAACAGGCCCTGCAGACGGCCGTCGATATCATCGTGCAGGCCGAACGACCGCTGGTCCTGTTTCCGGAAGGAGCCGTCACGCGGACCAACGACCGACTCCAGGCCATGCTCGAAGGAGTCGCCTTCATCGCGCGCACGGCGGCCCGCAAAGCCGCTCAAGCGACTCCCCCGCGCGACGTGGTCATACATCCAGTCGCCATCAAGTACCTGTTTCAAGGTGACCTGAACCGAGCCCTCGGGCCGGTACTGACCGAGATCGAACAGCGACTGAGCTGGCATCCACGTCAGACCGAACCGCTGATGGAACGCATTCGCGGTGTCGGCTTCGCGCTGCTGGCGCTCAAGGAACTTGAATACTTCGGCCAGCCCCAACCCGGCACACTCCCCGAACGACTCCAAGGACTCGTCAATCGACTGCTCCAGCCCCTCGAAACGCGCTGGCTAGGCAGCCCGCGCGAAGGAGCCGTCGTGCCACGCGTCAAGGAACTGAGAACGAAGATCCTGCCCGATCTGATCAATGGGAGTATCACCGAACAGGATCGAGCCGAACGCTGGCGACACCTGGCCGACATCTACCTGGCACAACAAGTAGCCAGCTACCCGCCCGATTACCTGACCGACCAGCCCAGCACCGACCGACTGCTCGAAACCGTCGAACGCTACGAAGAAGATCTCACCGACAAGCTGCGGGTCCATGGCAACCTGAAGGCCGTGATCGAAGTCGGCGAACCGATCCAAGTCCCAAAAGAACGCGAACGTCGCTCAGACTCCGACCCCATCATGAACCAGCTGGCCGTTCAGCTCCAGTCCATGCTCGACCAACTCGCCCGCGAATCGCGGCCCTGGCCCTGACCTCCCCCGCTTGGCCCTAACCGCTCTGCGGCTTCGCGTCGTGGCGTTAAGGACTCCGAAGTCGTCCGCTGCGCCGCCGAGCGACATTCACCAGGATCATCAGCCCCAGGCCCAGCAATCCCAGGCTCGCCGGCTCGGGCACGACCACCACGTCCAGCGTCCCCTTATCGCCGGCTCCGCGTTTCCACAGCACGTCCGCCTGGCTCGGCAGACCGAACAGGCCCTGCTGATCGTTGCCCGTCGCCGGGTCGTAAACCAGATCGGGATTGTCGCCCACTTCCAGATTTCCCGCACCGAGAGACCCCGTCCATGCTTCCAGGAAAGCCGCCAAGTCGGACATGTCGATATCACGATCAGAATCAACGTCGAAGTTAGGCGGCCAGAACCTAGGATCAGGATCCACACTCCAAAGTGCCTTGATTTGACCTGTGTCGTTTAAGTTGGTCATGTCCCATGTCGTACCAGCTGGAAACTCAAAATTTGCCCATCCCACGCTCGGCCCGTCCACTATTTTGATTGTATAACCACCACTTAAATCGCCGATGTTTTTGACCTCCAACCGGGCCCCGTTCAAATCGAGCGGTTTTACGACGACATCTGGTCCAGTTGGAAACGCGATCTGATCGACGAAGCTCATGCTGTGAACGTCGAATCGGTACTTCGCAAACGGATCCAGTGCCGGATTCATCGTCACTTCGACTCCAAACGTACGCAGATGCGAACTCGGTACGAACGAGGTCAGATCTGATGGGGGCGAAGTCGCGTCCACCGGAAATCCGCTCGGATTCAAGGCATCCCACCACAGCACTCCCGAATCGGCTCCGCCACCCTCCCACGTCATGAATTCAATGTTCACCCATTGCCCGCCGGCCGGTATACCAGAGAAATCCGCCTGCACGATCGGTGAGCCGCTGTTCGAAGTCCCGGCGTAGCTGGTCGATGCGTTGTCATTGATTAACTGCTCTGACGCCTCAAAGGTCCCGTTGCCGTTCACGTCGATCCGCAGACTGCTGAAATCGTCGACGCCGTCCTTGAAACGGATCGGACCATTCCCCGGAATCAGAATCTGACCCGTCAGTACGGCCAGGTAATTGTCCAAGTTGCTGGCATTCTGCCCAGGAAACTTACCGGTCCCGATGTCGGCGACAAGCTGATCCTGATAGCCGCTGACTCCTCCCGGCTTGGCCCCTTCGCTGCCGCCCCACCACTGCGGCCGAGCATCACCGGGCGAAAACATCGACACCGGAAGACTGCCATTCGCCAGCTCGTTCGCCGCAGCGAAATCGCCCTGATTGGGAAAACTGAAATACCTGTGCGTCAAACCGCCGATCGCCGTGCCACTGTTCCTCACCACCGAGCTGACCGTGCCACTCGCGTGAAGCTTGCCGACATCGTTGCCGGCAATCTCGATCACCGCATCACCACCAGATGCGGCATTGGAGCTCGTCTTCACACTCCAGCCGAATACGCCATCACCCAAGGGACGCCAGGAACCGCTGAAACCTGAACGCGCCCCCTGAGCCACACCGATTTCAAACGAGTCCCCGCCTCCCCGCTCATGAAACGAACCGACCATCGTCCCCGTAACCGGCGCCGCTGCCGTAAACGAACCCCCCGTCCACGCATGCCCCCGATTCCCTTCATATCGAATCGTGCTCGTTCCCGCACCCTGGCCATTCGTCGGGTTCTCGCCAAACGTCGAAGCGAACGTCAGCCCGCTCGGCAATGTCAACTGACCGCCGTCGTCAGACGCAAATCCGACCGACCAGGTACCAGCCGGTATCGTCACCGTCGATGTCGCGCGAATCGCAAAATCATTCCCCGCGTTGGTGCTGCCATCCGGATAAGCAAAGTTGTAGGGAAACTGCTGGCCACCGGTGCTGCCGACGAAGTCCACTACCGGATACGTCTTGGTCGCCACCACCGGGTTGGTGTACCCCACGCCCTTGGCATTCAGAATGGCTTCGGCCGTCGTCTGATCGTTGATCGGATCATCCACGTTCACATACAACACTTCCCAGCCAGAGCGCTGAGCGTCAGCCGGAGAACTCACCAGCAACAACAGGGCCAGGCTGCCACAACCGAGCAGCACAAGCTCTTTCGCCGTCGAAACTGCAGGCAACCTCATGCTCAACCTCCTGGAGATCCAGCGCTGCCCCTAGCCGCTAACCCTTCCCACGCTCACCGCTTAGGATAATACTAACTGGCCCAATTGCAATGTTTTCCGCCCCCATAGCGACGCAGGAGTTCCAGCCCATGCCATATCCACGTTTGCTGGCAGTCGCCTTGAGCGTCGCTTGGCTCGCCGTCGGCTCAGCGGCTGGCCGGGGCGAGGAACCTGAATTGATCTCCGTGACGCGGATCTGGAACGAAGCGCCCCACAATGCATTTACCGACCTGATACGGCACCGTGACCGCTGGTGGTGCGTCTTCCGGGAAGGGCAGGGGCACGTCTCACCGGACGGGGCCCTGCGAGTGATTACCTCAGAAGACGGCCAGCACTGGCAGTCAGCAGCCCTGATCCGATCACCGAACTCCGACCTCCGCGACGCTAAGCTCACTGTCACCCCCGACGACCAACTGATGCTCTCAGGGGCCGAAGCCTTACACGATGCCAGTGTCAAGTCGCACCAGTCGCTGGCGTGGTTCTCCACCGATGGGACCAACTGGAGCCGCCGTTACGAAATCGGCGACCCGAATTTCTGGCTGTGGCGAGTCACTTGGCATGACGGCAAGGCCTATTCGATCGGGTACGGGTGCGGTAAAGACCAGTCGGTTCGGCTCTACGTCAGCCCGGATGGCAAAGATTTCCAGCCGCTGGTCGAACGCCTGTACGATGTCGGCTATCCAAACGAGTCCTCGATCGTCTTCCACGGACACACCGCCTGGTGCCTGCTCCGTCGCGACGAGCAACCCAACTCCGGCCTGATCGGTACTGCTCAAGCCCCTTACACTCACTGGGAATGGAAGGACCTGGGCAAACAAATCGGCGGCCCTCACCTCCTGCAACTCCCCGACGGACGCTTAGTCGCCGTCGTACGACTCTACGACAACCATGTCCGCACATCGGTCTGCTGGGTCGATCCCGTCGCCGGCACCCTCGACGAGTCCCTCTCGCTCCCCTCCGGCGGTGACACCAGCTACGCCGGCCTCGCCTGGCACGACGATCGGCTGTGGGTCAGCTACTACTCGTCCCACGAAGGTCAGACCAGCATCTACTTGGCGCAGGTGAAGATTCCTCTTAAGGCGACGAAGTAACACAACTTACCCGCAACTTCTCTCGAAACGCTCAACTACCGGCCACCGATCCGCGGAGACTTGCCTGCCCCGATGTCGATTCAGCCCTTAACGAAACGCAGAATTGTCGCACCTTCGCTCGCCGTACTTTAGAATCTTCCCGTATGATCAATCCGTACCAGCCCTTGGAATCGGCAAGCGGCGCTCCGGCTAGTCCGCCCGAACTGTCGCGCGCCGTCCTGGCACGACTCCTCAGGCAGGTGCTCGACGGGCGACTCGATGGCACAGAGTTCGACCATGAGCTGAATTCGCATCAGCTCGGCACCGACCCCATCCTCCCCATCTTCATCGATCAACTTCTCGACGTTTGCGTCGATTCGACGGCCCTGGAAAAGAACGGTCGTACCAGCATCCAGCTCAACAAACGCGACTGGGACTACCTCCAGCGACTCCTCCTGTTGCTGGAAGCCGATTGCCAACTGGAGACACATTCCGAGCGTTACTGGTCGAGCACGCAACTGGTCGCGGCGGGTGCAATAATCGGCTTGGCCGTCGTCACCAGTATCTGGGGTTGGAACGGACTGGCCTGGGTCTGGATTCCCTGTGGGTTGTTATCGATGTGTCTCGAATGGATCTTGTCGCGCACGACTCGCAGCCGATCGGCCTACCAATCGATCATCGAACCGTTTGCTTCCATCGGCGACCTGCGCACCGCCTACGAATCGACACGATTCACCAAGCAAAAGTACCGAGGTCCGACACCAGCCCGACATGCGGACCCAAATTACCTTCCCATGGCGATCGGGTATCTCCTGATCGGCGTCTTCTGGCTGGCACTCGGCCCAATCATTCTCGCCATTCAGATCGCACCCCGTACGGCCGTCACCATTCAGGCTCGGCCCCACCCGTCCGACAATTCACCCTTCAGCCCACCCGTCACCACAACCGGCTGACCTCGACTCAACAGCGGCCGCAGCTCACGGTCAAAACGCCGTTTGGCCAGGACCAGCAGCATGACGAGCGAGCCGAGTACGAGCCCCCATCGAATCAGTTCACGGACAGCCGTCGGCCAGTTCCGAAAACTGGGCAACTCGACCAACCAACCGGCCAGCGGCGCCGCGATCACCAACATCGATGCCCACACCTCGACCGCTCCAAACCAGCAGCCGACCAGAGCCAATCCGCACAAGAGCGTGTAGACCACTCCGATCACGGCCGACAGTGAAGCCGCTCGACGATCGACAACAACACCCAACGATGAGCCGAGCACCGCAGCCGACCAGACGAGCGCCACCGCGCCTCCTTTGAGATAGCCGGCCAGCACAATCATCAGGCCAGCCGTTCCCAGACTGGCGGCCAGCAACGGCACGGCCGACGCAACCGGCGTTCTACGGCCCAGTCTCACCACGCTCCACTGCAGTGAACCCCAGAGTCCGCCACCCACAACCAGAGCCGGCCAGCTCCAGAGATACGAGCTCAGCACTCCCGATTGCAGATAGACCGAATCATGGACCAGGACTCGCAGCCAGCAACCGCCAGCCAGCACTCGCCACAAGATCTCCTGGCGTGCAGGCCACAACCAGCGCATCAAGAGCCATTCCAGTGCGATCGAGCCCGGCAGGATGACTACCAGCAAACGGTCCAAAGCGCCCGTCGGCGGCCAACGCGGCCACATGCCAAGTACCGCATGTCCGGCAAGCCCACCGAGCAAGATGGCCAGCAGCACAAACCATTGGAACCGCGTCGGCGGGGCAGGGGAGCACCGAGCGGCAAGAGCTGCCGCCAAGAGACCGACTACGGCCGCCGCGATGCCCGCGGCGGCCCACGCCCCTAAGTTCGGCATGCGTTACTTTCGCATCCCTTCGCAGTCAATCATGATGATCGCCTCGTCACCAATCGTCCCGATCTGACTCTTGTCAAACCCGAAATCGCTCCGCTTCAGCTTCAGCTCTGTCGAGAAACCGACGTGCTTGCTGTTCATCCACTCGACTTCCTGTCCTCCCATCAGCTGAATCGTGATCTCCTTGGTCTCGCCGTGCATCGTGAAGTCGCCGGTGACTTCATAGCCACCGTCGATGGCCTTCACCTTCGTGCTCTTGAAGTCAATCGTCGGGAACTGCTTGGCATCAAAGTAGTCCGGTTGCCGAAGATGCTCGTCGCGAGCCTTGTTCGCCGTGTCGACACTGTCCACCTTGATCGACAGCTCGAACGTCGACTTCGACGGGTCTTGCCGGTCGATCGAGAACTTCCCCGACACGTCATTGAACCGGCCGTGGATCCAGCTGATATCAATGTGACGCGCCTTGAAGCTGACCGAGGAATGAACACCGTCGTACTCGTAAACATCGGCTGCCATAAGACCGGCCGAGGGAAGAGCCACGATAGCGCCGAGCAGTCCGGCGAGGCTCATCGCCCGCAGCTTGCCAATCATCCAGGAACGCATGGTTGAGACCTTTCTCGAATGTCGTTAGTGAAAAAACCAACAAATCTGACAGCGCCGGCCGAGCGACGCCGTGTGCGGCAGGTCAGTCGATACGCCCCGGACCGCTCAACTGCGGTGACGGATCGCACGACTGCGGCCGAGCCGGATCTGGGCGGTCGCTCAGTCCAGACTGCGGCGGTGGGAATGAGCATTATTTACCAGAGCCAAAGGCCAACGTCCACTCTCGCCGATCCGGAACCCGGCAACTCGGCGTCCCGTACGGCTTGTTCGACTGACCGCCGACCCGGGTTGCAGGTCACACCCCCAATGCGCCAGGCCAACCGCCTCGGGAGGTGCTCCCCGGAGAACCGCGAGATAAAATCAGGCGAGTCAGACCGGAAATCCCAGGAGCCCGTCCCGCATGAATCGATGGCATGACCCGTGGGAACTTCACCGTTTCGTCGAGGCCCAGGAAGATACCTATGACTCCGCTCTGGCTGAAATCCAGCGCGGCCGTAAAGAGTCCCACTGGATGTGGTACGTCTTCCCCCAACTCGCCGGGCTCGGCACCAGCTCCACCGCTCGCTATTACGCCATCCAGAACCGCGACGAAGCCGCCGCCTATCTCGACCATCCCATCCTCGGTCCACGTCTGACCGAATGCGCTCAGGCCCTCCTCGCTCACACCCACCTGACCGCTCATCAAATCTTCGGATCGCCCGACGATCTCAAGCTCCGCTCGTGCTGCACCCTCTTCGCAGCCATCTCCCCCCCCGGCTCAATCTTCCACCAGCTGCTCGACCGGTACTTCCCCGAAGGCCCCGACCCACGCACGGTTGAACTGCTGAGACAGGCACAAGGAGGAGGACGCGGAGGGCGCGGAGATGCCGAACAGTTTTAACGCAGGGGGCGCGAGAGATGCTGAGGGTTTAACGCTGAGGCCGCAGAGATAGGAGGAGGGAGGGAGAGGGAGAGGGAGAGAGAGGGGAAGAGGGACGCGCGTGGGCGGACTGAGTCGAGGGGAGCGGCCCTCCGCGCCGCGTCCGACGGGGCGAACGCGGCGCGGGATGGCGCCTTCCAGGGTAGTGACTCGTTGCGAAGTATCAGAACTTGACGATTTCTTCGCCCAGCTTCAGCACCACGGTTTCGTCGATCGACAGATACTGCCCGACGTCATCGCCGTGTCGCTTGAGCAGATCGAAGTAGTCATCGCTGTAGCGTTCGATCGATCGAGCCTTCGCGATATCTTCGGCCTGCAGACCTTCCTCGACCCACTGGTTTTCGTAGCGATAGAACGTCTTGGTCCCGACGTTCAGCACTGCCGGCGCAGGTCCCGTCACCGTGTCCGACAGTTCCGTGTCCGCAGCGGTGGCCACCGCTGACTGCAACGCCGGCTGCGCGGGCGCTGACAACGGACCGGCCGGCACTCCGCCGCCATATCGGGCGCCCGCACCACGCTGTCGGCCGCCGGCAGCACCGCCGTAGCCGCCGATTCCATAACCGGCTCCGCCGTAACCACCGGCCTGCGGAGCGGCTTGGCTGAGCTTCAGTTCCTGCTTGACAGCTCGGCCATAGAACGCGTCGCGACCCGACTCGTTGGCCCGCAACGCATCAACGCTGCTCGACGCCGCCGACAGCAACTGCCCACGGTCGGCCAGCACATTCGGTTCTTCAGCCAAGAAGGCCGTGTAGGGTGTCATGATGCCGTGCTGCTTGGACAACATCACCAGCTCATCAATCAGCTCCTGGTTCGTTCCTTCCACATCCAGCTTATCGAGAATCTCGCCGATACGGCGGGACGCCCACAGCCGAGCCACGAAGGCATACTGACTCGAAGACGTTTTGTCGCTCAGCTTGATCGGCAGCTGATACTCTCGAGCGGTACTCTCCTGCTGACCCTTGATCTTCACCTTGTAATCACCCGACTGACGATATCTACCTACCAGCATGAACTGCTGATCGGCGAACAGATCGGTCAGAGGATCGGGGTAACGGCGAGTCACCGCGGGGCCGGCCGACGCATCGGACTGGGGACCCGCAAATTCGATCTGCACACCGGTCAACACAGGGGACGCGACACCGCGGTACAGATTCGACACATAGCGTTCGATGTTCTCGTCCGGCCGCACATATTCGACCATTCCCGCATGGACTCGAGTCAGCGTATCCAGCAGCCGGCTGTTGACATCGAATCCGACTCCGAAGCTGAACATCCGCGCACGCACGGCGTTCTTCGTTTTGGTCTCAGCCACTATCCTGGCGGGGTCGGTTTCCCCAGCGGTCGGCAAGCCGTCGGTGAGGAACAGGACGTAATTCGGACGGCTCGCATCCTTGAGCATCTCCAGACCGGTCGCCAGCGCGCCACTGATATTGGTGCTGCCGCCGGCATAGAGCCCGGCCACGAAACCTAAGGCCTGATCTCGAGTCGCCTGGTCACACTTCTGCAGCTCGGGCCGGAATGTCACCACGCTGTCGCTGTACGCCACAATGTTGAACAGATCGTCGGGCTGGAGATTGTTCAGCACAAAACGGAGTGCCTCCTGAGCCTGCTCGAATTTCTTCCCCGACATGCTCCCCGATGTGTCGACCACGAACACCACCGTCTTGGGAATCGGCCGCGCTGATTTCTCCAGCGCCGGCGGCTGAGCCAACATCAGGAAATAGCCCTCGCTCTCCCCCTCCGGCCAGTAACTCAGCACATTGGCCGCCAGCGGTTCGTTCTGGTGGTCAAAGAAGAGCCGGAAATCGGTGTTCGGTACCACGTGATCTGCTTTGAACGTCACGACCGCCGACGTGTCCGAAGGTCGCTGAATGTCGACTGCGTGCGTCGGACTGTAAATGTTCCGCAGAGGCGCTTTGGTCGACAGCCGAGCCGTAATCCGCAGCTGCTCGATCGGTTCGCTGGTGTACTTGGCCGGCTGAAGCGGCATCAACCATTCCGATAACCCGAAGACCGATCGCGTCACTTGAGTGTAACTGATCGTCACCTTCCGCTCGGCTCCCGCCGGAATCGGAAAGACACTGGTCTGAAACATGCCGTACCCGACCCATTCCAGCAAGGCTGGATCGCGGTTGCGCCGGACATAGGATTCGTAGATCTGCCGAGCTTCGTCCTTGGCCAGCACGCGCCCTGTGAATTCCTTGCCGTCGACCAACAATGTGACGGCGTCGATGGCTCCGTCGGCCGGGAGCGGGAAGACGAAGGCCGCTTCTAGAGTCTGCGAACCCGTGTTCACAAACGTCTGAGTCACCTGCACCTTCGCGACGCCGTCCTCCCACCGCATGTCCGCTTCCAGACTCTTGATCTTGTACGTCTGCACCGGCGGGGCAGGGGAGGGGGGGACCGGATGAGGGTGAGGATGCGGGGGCCAGACAATCGGCGGACGCGGCAGACGAATCGGATGGCCATCCTTGGCGTTCACCAGCAGGCCCTGGCCCACCGCCAAGCCGGTCAGCACTCCCCAACACAGAGCCAGCCCCAATACCCGTCGCAACATGTTCTTGCCCATGGTCGTCGCCTCGTCTCTTGGGTTCCGAAAAGCTCCTAAAGCCCCCCCAGCCAGCGTCTCAAACTGGCAACCGCCCAAGTTAGACGCTGCCGGGCTCCCGCGAGTTCCCGCCGCGAAGTCAAATCGGCCTCCCAGCGTCCGATCGCCCGGTTTTTCAACCCTGAGCCCATGCACGGGCGGGACGAGTCCTCAGTCCGTTCGCCTCGGCGTCGTCGACGAAGGTATAGGTCTGCGGATCGATCGTCAGCTTCCGCTTCAGCATCCAGGCGGTCGCTGCCGCATGACAGGCAATATGCGAATTTCGCATCACATCGGCATTGGCGTTCGTCTTCCCGCGCGACTTGACGCAGTCGAAAAAATTGCGGGCGTGCGCCGTAACGTCGAGCCCTTTGACCCGTCTGGCCGCGTCCTGCAACTGACTGGCCAACGCAGCCGGCTGAATCTCGGTCTGACCCTCGTCACCCGTTTCCACCCAGCCCTCCTCGCCCACAAACCGGACCGGACACGTCCCCAGACGAGTAATCCAACGCGGCCCCCGATCGCCAAACGGAGTCGCCAGGAAGTCAATCACCAGCTCCACGCCATTCGCGTATCGGCAGACAATATTCTCCTCTGACGGAACGTACTCAATCGGCAACGTGTCGTCCGCTCGGTTCGCCCACTGACACAGATCGACGGTATGAGCGCCCCAGTCCAGCAAGCGGGCTCCCGAATCAAAGTCGTAGTAGCCCCGCCAACCGCCACTGACGTATTTCGAGTTAAAGGGGCGCCAGGGTGCGGGGCCGAGCCACAGATTCCAGTCCACCACGTCGCGCGGCGGTGTCGGTTCGCCAGGGAGCCACGAGTTGTCGAGCGTCGGGATATAGACGGACGCGAAGAGCTGCTTCAGCTGGCCCAGCTTGCCCGTATGCACCAGCTCAACCGCCTGCTGAAAATTGGGCACGCTCCGACGCTGAGTCCCCGCCTGAAAGACTCGGCCCTTCAATCGAGCCATCTCGGCCAGCTCCTGGCACAAGCCGATTGTGATCCCGCACGGCTTCTCACTGTACACGTCCTTCCCTGCTTCCATTGCCAGAAGCGACGCCGGCGCATGCCAGCGATCGCCCGTCGCCACCAGCACCGCGTCGATGTCCTGCCGCGCCAGCAGCTCGCGAAAATCCCGATACAGCTGACAGTCCTGGTTCCCGTAGTGCTTGTCCACCAGCTGCTTGCCAGCGTCCCGACGGCTCGCCTGCACATCGGCGATCGCCACACACTGCACGTCACTCAGCCCCAGCATGGCCGTCAAGTCATAAGTACAGCGCGGACCGATCCCGATCACCCCCAACGTAATCCGCTCACTGGCCGCTGCGACTCCCGCCCCGCCCAACGCCCGAGCTGAGACAAACCACGGCACGCTCAACGCCGCCGCCGCCGCTGCACCACGCCCCAGAAACTCGCGCCGCGTCGCCCCCTTTTCGCCAGCCACTTGATCCCGCAGCTCGACTTTCGTCCCCGCCTCGTTGCTCATCCCCGCCCCCCTTCAGCTCGTCGAAATCATTCCCCAGCACCTCTCCGGCAGCCCGACTGCGCCAGATTCTCAGCCCCCGCACCGGCCAAGTCAAACAGATTCCCACCGCCGAACTCCGCTCCGCCCCCAATCAAATCCTCCCAGACAGCCCACACTACCAGCCCTTCCAGGTCGCCAGCGGTAACTCGCCTTGCCCCGATTGGCCGAATCGGGGAGACTCCGCCCCCTTGAATGGAGTCTCCTGTTTCGATTCCGGCGCGGGTTGCCATGACACGCCTTTTCAGTCGCCTGACCACAGCTGCTACGACCGGCTCGGTGCGCATGGTCCGCGCCGCAGCGGCGGTCGCAGGGCGTTATCTGGCGTGCGTTGGGCTTCTGATCTCGCTGACCGGCTGCAGTCTGATGCCATGGGGCTCCGAATCCGAACAACCTCCCCCGCAGCTGCTCGCCAACCCGCTAACGGTACCCGCCGTGGACCGCGAATTCTTGTGGGAGCAGCTGACTGATGCCATCGACGACTACTTCGAGATCGCTCACGAACAGCGCGTGCAGCTGGTCGGTAACGTCCTGATGGAAGGTCGCATGGAGACGCATCCTGTGACCGGAGCGACGATATTCGAATCGTGGCGCAAGGATTCCACTCCTGGATTCGAACGCTGGCTATCGACGTTCCAGTCGGTGCGGCGCAAGGCTGAAGTGCGAGTCATCCCGGTGCTGAACGCCTACCAGGTTCAAGTCCACGTGTTCAAGGAACTGGAAGAACTGAGCCAGCCAGAAAACTCAGCAGTCGGCACGCCAACCGCTCGCCACGACGGCACCTTGATCCGTCCCCCCAGCGACCCGACCCGCACGGCGCCGTTGACGTTGAGCTGGATTCCGATCGGCCGCGATATCTCACTGGAACAGGAAATCCTCGGCCAGCTGCAAGCCCGACTCTCCGACAACGGCGAATTCGCTCCCGAAAAACACCTCCCGCACCTGATCCCCCGCTAATCCCTCACCCTCCCTTGTGGTGCGGGCGTCTCGCCTGCCTCTGTGCCTCTGTGCCTCTCTACTCCGAAAATACCGCCTTTCGTTGGGGTTGGCGCGCGCAGTAACCCTGTGGTGCTCGTTTGGTATCCGGTTGGTGTGTCGAGCAGCAGTGGTTTGAATTGAGTTTACGCGGCGTTTGGCTTGGGGGTTAGCTGGACCTCATAGCCGAGTTGTTGGAGGCGTTTGACCAAATAGCGCTCAGCGTGTCGGCGGGCGTCCTGCCAGGCGGCGGTACTGGGCGGAAAGGTAGATGTCTTTGGTATGAGATGCTGCCCATGCCGTTTCGGCTAACGCTCGCCGAAGCCAGACGTTGCCATGTGTGATGCGGGCCCTCTTGCGTTTGCCTGCGGATTCTTCGTTGCCAGGGCAGATTCCTGTCCACGATGCGATGGACCGTGAACTGGGAAATTGATTCATATCCGTGCCGATTTCCGCGAGAACATTCTCAATCGTTCTCTGATTGACCCCAGGAATCTCGTCCAGGTTGTCCTGCTGTTCTGTCGGCGAGAAAGGGAGAAGCATCTCCTCTATACGCTGACTGAACTTGGCAATTTGCCCCTCCAGATACTGGAGATGATCCAAAAGGTTACCCAGGAGGAAGCGATGGTTTTCGGACACGTGGCCTTGCAGCGCCTGAGTGAGCAGCGGTATTTTCCGCTTGAGACTGCCACGCGCCAGCTGAGCTAAGTCTTTCGGATTGGTATTCCCCGACACCAACGCCTCGAGCATCGCACGGCCCGATACACCCAGGAAGTCACTGGCCACGACACTCAGTTTGATGTTGGCGTCTTCGAGAACCTTGTGGATCCGGTTGGCTACCCGGGTAGATTCGGACAGTAACTGAGCTCGAAGTCGAGTCAGTTCACGCAATTCCCGCAACCCCTTGGGAGCGATGAAACTGCCTGTCAGCAGCCCGCATCCCATGAGCTGAGCGATCCATTGGGAATCGAGCACGTCTGTCTTGCGGCCGGGAACCTTCTTGATGTCTCGTGGATTCACCAGCACTAATTCAAAATGGCCCTCCAGAATGTTGTAAACGGGTTTCCATTAAACGCCAGTCGCTTCCATGGCTGCGCGCGTCACTTGGCCTGCCTGTAGCCAGTCCAGCGACGCAACTAAAGATGGTGTCCATGTCGGCCTCCCCTAATGAAACGGGTGTGAGGCGCCGGGGACATCGAGTAAAACGTCAGTCTACTCCGCGTGCTCCCTCAAGCGAAGGGCGACAATTCAGGGCTCGAAGCAATGTCCAGACCAAACTACTCTGCGGGCTCGAGGCACCATAGAAATTCGGTCTCCTGCCGACACCTACTCTCTCGATTTTCGCCTAGGCGAAAATCGCCGCGACAAGATGACGATCGAACTTTTTCTGGCCGGGAACAGGGCGCTCGCGTTGGATTGGCATCGTATCCACATACAACTCAAAAGCCACCGCCCACAAGTCAATTGACCTGTAGCACACGGATCCTGCTTCGCGTGCTTTATCGCTGTTAACCGAGCGAAAGTGGTTCCGTGCTATCGGCGAATTTGGCTGCTTTTACCCCTACCGTCTGGAGCATCCGCAGGTACAGGTTGGCCAACGGCTTGTCGCCGTACCCCACATGCCCGGCATGTTTCACACCGCCCCCGCCGCCCACGATCAGGTTGGCGAGATCGGTCTCGTCGTGCTCGGACCCCATCCCCGCCCCATAGTGGATCAGACACGAGTCGAGCAGCGTGCCGTCACCTTCCTTCACCTTGCTCAGCTTGTCCAGGAAATACGCCAGATGGCCGACTCGGTGGCGGTCCACCTTGGCCATGGCGTCCTGCTTGTCCTTCTTGAAGTCGTGGTGCGTGTACCCGTGGTAGCTGTCCGGGCAGTCGATGTCCGGGTACTGACAACCCATGAACCCAATGCGGGCGGTAGCCAACCGCGTTTGATCGGCTTGCAGGGCAAGGGCGAGCATGTCAAGGATCACCCGCACATAGGCGGTGCGGTCCTTCTCGGGCGGCGGGCCGGGGGTTGGGGTCCCCGACGGGGGAGGCACGGCCGGCCGATCTGACCAGTCGCGGGCCACCTTCGCCCGCCGCTCCACTTCCCGCACCGTCGTCAGGTACTCGTCCACCGTCCGCCGGTCGGTCGCCCCCAACTTGCCGGACAGGTCGCGGGTGGACTCCAGCACGTCGTCCAGCACGCTCTTGTTCCGCTCGAACCGGGCGGCGGCCTGCTTCTTTGCGTCCGGGGAGTTGTCCGCGAACAGCTCGGAGAAAATCGCTCGCGGGTCCCACTCGGACGGCACCGGCGTGCCGGCAGTGGTGTAACTGAGCGTGCCGCTGCGGTCCACCGTCAGGTTCAGCACCGGGAGGCGGGTGTTCTCCCCGATGGCCTCGGCCGCCAGCTGATCGACCGACACCGTGTTCCGCACCGCCACTCCCGGCGTGGCCGAAAGGTCTGCCCCGGTCAGGTGGCACATGCCGTCCTGGGCGTGACGGCCGGTCTGCGGGTTCCGCTTGAAGGCGTTGGCGTGCCGCAGCCCGCTCAGCACCGTCAGCTGTCTCTTGAAAGGCGCGAGCGGCTCCAGAATGTATGTCAGGTCGAAGTCGGCTCCGGTCTTGGCTGGCTTGTACTTGGGCATCCACATGCCGCTCTCGGTGTGAATCCAAACGAGGCGGACCGGCGGCTTGCCTCCCGGCTCGGCGGCGTGCGAGCGCGACATCGCTTCGAGGGCCGGCAAGCCGACAATGGCCCCGGCCGCACCGCGGAGCAACTGACGGCGGGAGATTGGACGGAACATGGGAAAACTCCTCGAAGCCTATCGGGTGCGGAATGCCGGGGAATTGACCACGGCGCGTATCAAGGACTGAAACTTGTCCCCGTCCGCGACGGTGGCCTTCACCGCCGCCTCGATGCCGGGCCGGTCGGCGGAGGTCAGCCCCCGGCCGCAGGCGTAGACGGTCAGCCGCTCCGCCAGCCCGCGGGTGAACTCCGTCTGCCTCGAGAGCAAATGTTTCTTCAGACCGGCCACGCCGTCGAACTTCGATCCGTCGGCCAGTTCGACCGAAGTATCGATCTTGAACGTCGGCAACTTCTCCCCCTCCTTGCGCTGGACCGGCTTAGCCGGGTCCTCGTGCGCCGGCTCCTCCGTCCGCCAGCGGCCCGTGGCGTCGAAGTTTTCCAGCGCCAGCCCATACCCGTCGAATCTTGCATGGCAGCCGGCGCACGTAGGGTTGGCTCGGTGGATGGTCAGATGCTCGCGGACGCTCTTGGCTTGGCTCGCGTCGGGAATGAGCGCCCCGACGTTCGGCGGCGGCGGCGGGGGCGGGCGGTGGAACAGCCGGTCAAGCACATATGCCCCGCGGATGACGGGAGCGGTGCGGGTGGCCTCGCTGGTGAGGGTCAGCACCGCGGCTTGCGTAATCACCCCGCCCCGGTGGTCGTCCGGCAGCGTCACCTTCCGCAGCAGCCGTCCGCTCACCGCCGGCAGCCCGTAGTGCTCGGCCAACGCCTCGTTCACGAACGTCCAGTCGGCGGACAGGAAGTCCGTCACGGGGCGGTCGGCCGCCAGCACCTCGCGGAAGAAGGCGAGCGTCTCCTCCCGGCAAGCGTCGCGGAGGTCTTCGCTCCAGTTCGGAAACAACTTCGGCTCGGGCATGGCGGTGGCCAGCTTGTCTAGGTTCAACCACTGGCGGGCGAACCCGTCGGCGAGCGCCTTCGCCCTCGGATCGGCGAGCATTCTCGACACCTGCTTGTCAAGGTTGGCCTGATCACTGAGCTGGCCGGCGTCGGCTGCCGCCCGCAGTTCGTCGTCCGGGCAACTGGACCAGAGGAAGTAGCTTAGGCGGGCGGCGAGTTCATGGTCGGTCAGGGTGTACTCGCCGCGGGGGGAGTCCTTCGGCGGGGCTTCCACGAGCAGCAGGAAGTGCGGCGAGCAGAGGGCGGCGGCCATGCCTACCTTTAGCGCCTCCAGCGGGTCCAGCCCCTTGTCACGCTGCTTCTTCACGAGGGCGGCGTACCGCTCCACCTCGGCCTTCGTCGCCGGCCGCCGGAACGCCCGCGGCAGGAAACGCTCGAACACCTTCGCCGCGTCCTGATCCGTGCCGTAGCTGCCGAGCAGTTCGGCCGACTGGTTCGGCACCTCGCGAAGCGGCCCGATTATCTCGAACTCGACTTTCTCGAAGTAGCTGAACGGCAACTCCTCTGGCGATTTCGGGGACCACTGCACCCACCGGTCCCCTTCCTTCTTGTAATTGACGTGCGACCACGGCTTGTTGATGTCCGAGCCCTCGAAGGGGTGCGGTCGACGCGCCAGCGGGCCGCGGGCCGGCCATTGCAGGTGGTTGCCGTTCGTCCAGTTGATCTCGAATCCGTAGAGGCTCTCCGACCGGTCGTAGTAGCTCTCGGCCTCGACCGTGATCGGCTTACCGTTCTCGGCGATTGTCACGTCCGCCTCGCCGACCAGCCGCTTCTCCGTGCCGAGGATCGTGAACGAAGCCACCTCGCCCGGCTCGAAGTTCCGTGGCGTCAGGGTCGCCCGCAGTCGGTACACCCCCTCGGAGTGCATTGCGTGGGTCGGGTTGTTCACCGGGTCGATGTGGCCGTAAACGAAGATGGCCGGGCCGCCGACGTAGGCGATGCGTTTGTTCCCCTCCGGACCAAATGTCATGTGCGAATTGCCATTGTAGACACCGAACCCGCCCACCGGCGTGTCCTTCGGGTAAGTGTAATGCTCTTCGTAAAACGCGGCCTTGTTCGTCTGCGGCTTGTGGTTGGGATCGGCCGGCCGGAACGCCCGGTCAAGGACGGCAGTGGCGGTGGCGAGGTACTTCTCCACCAGGGCCGGCGAGAGGGTGAGACCGTCGGCCACGGTGTCGAACCCGTGCAGGGCACCGTCGGCCGGGAAGTCGTCGCCGGGACGGTAGGCGATGCCGAACAGGTCGCGGACGGTGTTGGCGTACTCGGTGCGGTTGAGCCGCCGCATGGCCCGAGGCGTCTTCGCCAGGGCTGCTTCCTCCACCCGCTCCACATCCTTCCGGATCGCAGCAACGGCGGCTTCATACTCGGCGTCGGTCGGCCGTGGCTTGCCCTTCGGCGGCATGTCGCGGGCGTCCAGCCGACCGAGGATGTCTTTCCAGGCGGCGAGGTCGGCGTCCACCGAGGCCGGCTTGAGGAGGGTGTCGATCCGAAATCCGGCCTTGGGTCTATCGGCACCATGACAATCAACACAATGGGCGGATAGAAGCTGATTCACGTCCTTGTCCTGCCCCGCCGCGACGCCGACCCCCAACACGTAGAAGCAAACCATTACCGACGCGATGCTGCAGAAAGGGCAAAGCCACCCATCCAACAGGGATCTCAAGCCGTTCAACATCGGCAGCACCGATCTATGAAAACTCGTACGTCAGTGTAGATCTGCACTTTAGGCGATCTTATTGCGGAATCTTGTAAATGATCATTGCCAATCCGGCCCACGGATCACGTGGCGAGGGCCAGGAGGTGTCGCAGGAGATTCGAATTTTCTGACCGGCTTTGAGTCGACGACAGTAGCGGCGAAAATGTCTTCTCGAGCATTTGTTGGACGATGTAGCGTCGTCGGTCGGCATGCGATGGACGACGATCAGGATTGTCCCAGGGACGGCCGCTGCGGTCGGTGAGTTCGTCGAAGGGGACGTCCCAGCAGGTCATTTCCACCATCGTATACAACCACTGATTCAGATGCCAGCAGCCAATGTTCGACCAGATTTTGCGAACCTGTTGCTGGCCCGCGCCCCAGATTCCCTTAGCGTCATGAAATTGTTCTTCCAGTGCCCATCGAGCCGCAGCTGTTTCGATGATCTGACGTGGGGCAATTTCAGGGTCGGTGCTGAAATAGGCTGCCCATTGGTGATCATCAAACCTCAAAATCACGACACGGATGATACCGCGTGTCAGTCGCGAGAAACGTCTTGTATTGATGAGTCACCTCCACGCCGCGGCGATGGTAGGTGATCGATTCCCAGCCGTGTCGCTGTCCGGCTCGTTTGACCAAGCTGAGTTTGTTCTTACCGTAGATTCGAGGACGCCCTCGGCGACCGGGCCACGGCGGAGCTGGCAAGTCGAACAGACTGGCATCGCGGCGACGCCAGCTGCACGAAACCATCTACTGGCCGTGCGACGTCCTTTGGCCAGCAGGGCTCCGGCCAGAATGATGGAGAACTGAAATGCCAACCGTGCGTCCAGACACGATTGCAGGCTACTTGCCAGCTCACTGAAGGGCCCGACCAGCGGAATCGCGGCTGCCATCGTCTTCTGACGTTTCGGATTCGGTCTCCCCAGACGCTGACGCTTGTCATGCCGAGACGAAGCCGGCTTCCTGCCATGTCGAGCTTGCGGCGGATTTGCGGATTCGTTACGTTTAGCCATCCTTGGCTCTCCCGGGTTCGGTGTGCGTGATAACCACCTTATCCCAGGAGGGCCATTTTTGTTGCAAGAACGATCAACGGCGAACGCAGAGGAAATCGCCTAAAGTGCAGCGAATACAACAACTCTGCAAATTATCGACCGGAAAACCGTTCAACGAACCGCAGTCGGCGACACCAATAACGGAGCATGACAAATGAGGTCCAACGAACTCCATCGTTTCGCAAGAATGGGCGATGTCAGCGCATTGCGGCGAGCCATTCAGGATGGTGCCGACATAAACGAGCTGGATGAGTTCGGCACAACCCCGTTGAAGTATGCGATTGCTGAGAAGAAGGCTGAGGCTGCACTTATGCTTGTGGAAATGGGGGCTGACATTACTTCACAAGGTAAGGATGGATCGACAGCGTTGCATAGTGCGATCGAACATAAGCTGCCAAAGGTACTGGAAGCACTCGTGAGGAAATGTCCTGAAGCCGTTTCAATTGCTGACAAGCATGGGAATCAACCATTGTGGACGGCGGCATTCAATGCAAGGGGCGACTACGAGATGGTTGCAATGCTGTTGGAATGTGGCGCCGATCCAGAACATCTCAATAAGGCCTCACTGACGCCGCTGGACATTCCGAAAAGAAAAGGCGAACCAGCCCTATTGCAACTGCTGGAGACAAAGGTGGCTCGAAAGTCGTAGGTGCGTTCGCCCGTGCGTGCGAATCTGCGAAGTCATCGCACAAGAAAAGAAACAGAGGTATAGCCATCGTGGGGCATGGGGCGACCACCTTGCCTGCCAAGGGAATCGCCCGGAATTGTTTGATTCTTAACTTTGCAACAAGTGTTGCCTTGGCACAGGCAACGCCCAGCGTCAGCCCCGCCACGTGTCTTGGGGCCCAAACTTGTGCAGTTTAGCTCTCTTGCGTGTTTGCCATAGGGCTCCTGTTTGAATTCAAGTGGGACATGTCCAGGTATCCTCGGGTGCCCCATTTCGTGCCGCTGATGTGACGCAGCCGGGCGGCGACTGTATCTGCTGGATTGTCCATAACCAGTCCCTTGTGTGGTTTGAAAAAGGGTTTGTCACATACTTTTTCCTAACCAATAAAGGGCTGGTTCTCCTACACCAAAATGTGCGCAACTTTCCGGACGTTATCTGGCGACGGGCAACTTCAAGCAGCGGCACGCACTCTTGCACGGAGCCGCGCGCGATGCCGAAAAAATTCTTGCGGTCAGCCTTGGTAAATCGACCGTTCCCCTCGGCAATATTGGCCGCAATCGATAGGCGCGCCCGATTCAACTGTTCCACCAGGAAACTGTAGCCACGAGCGAACTGGCCGATGATCGAACAGACCTCGTCAGCAAAGTCGACCGATCGTCGATAAACGAGCAGATTTTCGAAGCTGAATGCCATCCGGGGCCCCGCTCCCAAACACACCTTGAAAGGCTCCCTGCCAAAAGGTCACGGGAATTGTTCGGACCGACCAAGCAACCGGCAAGAGCCAATCGCCGAAAAACCAAAAGCGTCGAGCCTGTCACCGGGCGTGCCCAAAAGAGTCGGTCGAGTGCTGAGCACGGTTTCCAGGTCAGCCGAAAAGCTCGGCTGAGGAAGTGCTCTACTTTCTACTTTCTCTGCTCTACTACTCTCCCCTGCAGGTCCCGGCGAAGGGCAGAGTGATATCGAGATGCTGAGGGAGGATCGCAGAGGCAGCCGGGACGGCCGCACCACAAAGGGAAGAACACGGAGGCAGCCGGGACGGCCGCACCACAATCGCACTGCTTCTTAGGTCACCGCGGTGGTGGACGCCGAAATCGACTCGGCGGACGTTGATTCAGCCGCTGAGACTGGAGGAGTGGTGGTTGAGCCGACGGGGAGCCGGATAGTGAATTCGGTCCCTTTGCCGACCGAGCTGCGAACGCGGATCTGACCGCGATGCGCTTCGACGATCTTGCGGCAGGCAGACAGTCCGAGTCCGGTACCACCCTTGCCGGTGGCGTCGGGCCCGGCCTTGGTGGTGAAGAAAGGTTCGAAGATCCTGGGCAACTGGGATTCGGGGATACCGCAGCCCGTATCGCGGACGGCCAGTTCGACGATCTGCTGAGCCGGGTCGTGGGACAGCCGCACGACGACGGTACCGCCCTGCGGCATGGCTTGGCGAGCGTTGGTCAGCAGGTTCAGCATGATCTGTTGGATCTGATTGCCGTTGGCCATGACGCGCGGCAGCTGACCGAACTGACGTTCGACGTGGATCCGGTATTTGTTGAGTTCCCGTTCGAGCAGCATCAGGCTGTCGTCGACCAGCTGTACCAGGTCGGTCGGAGCGAGTTGATCGCCGCGGTTGCGAGCTGCGCCGAGGATCCCGTTGGTCAGTCGCGTGGCCCGTTCGGCGGCAGCGAGGATTTTTTCGAGCGCTTTGTCGCGAGTCGCCTCGTCGCGCGATCGCATCCCCATCCGAGCGTAATTCAGGATGGTCATCATCACGTTGTTGAATTCGTGCGTGGTGGTGCTGACCAGTTCCCCAAGCACACTCAGCCGCTGGCATTCACTCAGCTGGCGCTCGAGGACCTGAATCTGCTGCTGGAGCTGGGCGGTCTGGGAAGGAGCGTCGATCGTCATGTCGCCTGGCTTCCTGCTGATGAGAGTCGTCACCCGGCCGGCCGTGCTAGCAACAGGAACACCGGGTATCATTCTTCGTATCGTCGAATTTGGCTGGGCCGATGAACGGCAAACGCTTATAATCGCCCCGAATTCTGCTCCGGTAGCACGGCTGTCGAGCACGGCCGTCTCCCGCTGCCGGGTGACAGGGCGGCCGGCGCAGAGTGGGCATGGCAGTGTGGGCATGACGGAGCGACCATGCGGGCCACGGTGGCAAGGAGGCGAGCGATGAATGCGGTTGATCGGCTGGAATGGGTCCTCGAACTGGCTCGGCAAATGGGCTACGAGGTGCGTCACGAGTGGCTGGGCGGGGCCCGGGGTGGATGTTGCCTGGTCGGTGGTCGCCGCTTGCTGTTTGTCGACGTGTCGGCGAGTGTCCCGGAGCAACTGGAGCAGGTCGTCGACTCGTTGCGTCACGACCCGCTGATGAACGGAATTTCGTTGAGTACCGAGCAGCGAGCGGTATTGGGGTGGAGCCGCGCGGCGTGACTGAGTGCCCCGGTTCGTCGACCGCGGGTGGGCGGGCCGTGTCAAGATTCGTGGCGCCTGTGCGGCTGGGCACACTGTTCTGGGCCGTGCAATTGATACACGGCGCAAAGGGACGGGGCAAATTCCGGGCGAACGAGCGGTGGGCGGAGCAGAAAGTTGACGCCTCTGGCGAGCCAACTTAGACTCAAAAATTGAGTCCTCTCTTCCTGCAACCCCTTGGCATGCCCATGCCCTCAGCCAGCCATCCCCGCTCTTCCGTGATTGCCCCCGGGTCTGAGTCGCGTGCCCAGCATGGCCGCTCCAAGTCGACCACGCGCAGCGGTTGGCTGGGTTACTACGATCAGCTGGCGGAGCTGCTCGCCACGCCAGTCAGCGGAACGGGGCTGGCCGTATTTCGGATGGCCCTGGGGATCCTGATGGCCTTGGAAGCCTACGCGCTGTTTGTGCCGCACGATGCGGCCATATCTTCGGGCACACCGCTCGACCACTATTACGCCGGTACGGATCTGAATTTTCACTTTCCGTATGAGGGCCTGGAATGGCTGCCGCTGTTCCCGCGGCCAGTCATGTACGCGTTGGCCGGATTGCTGGTGGTGTCGGGTATCACGATGGCCATGGGATTATTTACCCGACTCTCATCGATCGCCGTCTTTCTGATCTGGGGTTATTTCTGGTCAGTCGAATCGACCCGTTCGTACTGGCAGAGCCATTACTACCTGGAACTGCTCTGCTGCTTTCTGATGGCCGGAGCGCCATCGGGCCGGCGGTACAGCATCGACGCTTGGCGGGGTGCCTTTGGTGACAGCCGGTTGACGATACCGTTCTGGCCCTATTTCGTCCTGCGCGGCCAGCTGGTGATCGCCTATTTCTTTGCGGGGGTCGCCAAACTGCATTACGACTGGATGGTCGACGGCGTCCCCGTACGCTGGTTCCTGGCCGACCCGAACATACTCAAACCCTACGAATGGTTCCTTACGGCAAGCCAGGAAGCCGCGATCACTCAGTTCCTGCACTCCAAGTGGCTGGCCCTGGCTCTATGTCATATCGGCACTTACTTTGACCTGGCCGTTGGCTTCCTGTTGCTGTGTCGCCGCACGCGGATCTTCGGCCTGACATTGATGATTATTTTCCACTCGTCGAACTGGTTCTTTCTGTTTGACGACATCGGCTACTTCCCCATCGTTGGCATTCTGACGTCACTGATCTTCCTCGATACCGACTGGCCCGAACGACTCTGGCGTTGGCTGAAGCACCCGAGAATCTCTCCCCCCGACTGGCGATGGGCGATCATTGGCGGGATTGTGTTCCCCGTGGTGGGGCTGACGTTGGGCTGGAGCCTGCCTCCGACGGTGCCGGCCGACAGCAAGGAAGCGAAACGGCCGCACACGATCAGCGGCTTCGTCACACCGCTGGTGTTGATCTGGCTGATCTGGCAGTCGATTCTCCCCACCAGACACTTCTTTATCCCCGGCGACGCTCGATTCACTTACGAGGGGTTCAGCTTCAGCTGGCGGCTGAAGGCCGATACACGCCACGGCTTCGGTCATCAACTCTTCATCATCGATTCCAAGATCGTCACGCCCGACCCGCCGGCGCGATCCCGCATCGACTGGTCGCAATGGCGAGGTGAACGAGTGATTTACCGGCAAGTCGTTCCGACTCAGGTCTACTGGCCGGGAATGCCCGAGTATTCCGTCACCATCGAGCCGTTCTTGGGCGAACGGGTCGTCTACAACCCCTATAGCGGCATGCAGGAGAGCTATCCGGACGACGTCGCCGTGGAGCGAGCTCGGGCTCAGTGGCGAGCCATGCACGGGCGCGACCCCGAGCTGGTCGAACCGTTGACTCTCTCGGCCGGAACCCAGGCCATCGTCGAAGCCTGCACGGCTGCCGGACTGGCGGCCGAACAGTGCGCTAAATTGACTGACCTCATCCCGGCAGCTCAACGTTTTGAGCGACACGAAGGGACACCCGAGGAAGCGACCCAGGTGATCCAGCAGATTCAGAGCCTGGTCGTCAAGATGATGGCTGACGAATCGACGGCCCCCACCGTCCGTCCCGTCGTGCGCAAGATCATCCCGTGGGGACTTTATGGTGAAGAAAAACGGCCCGGCAAATTCTTCCTGGTCGTCGACCCGCAAGTAATTCAAGAACGCCCCGACGGGACGACCCAAGTCCGTCGGACCGAATGGAAACTGACTCCGACCACCCGCCAGCCAGGTTTGGGGATGGACAACAACGTCAACGGCGAGCCCATGATCGTCTACATGGGTGAACTCGGCGCCGAAGTGAAGAACCTGCTGCCGCTGTACTATCTGACCGATACGCTCGGCGACCGACAGACGCCACCGCGCATCCGCTGGAACAGCCTGCAGGACATGACCCTCTCGAAGTACATGCATTCCAGCTGCCAGGCATTCTACCTGCGCCGCTATGCCCGCCGAGTTGCCTCGCTGTGGGAAGCCCAGTACGGACGGCGCCCGGCGGTGCACGCCTTGACCAGCGTCTCCTACAACGGCCGGCCCCACCAGCTGTTGGTCGACCCCGAAGCCGATCTGGCCAGCGTCCCCGTGCGCTGGTTCTGGCACAATGACTGGATCAAAGACCTGGAAACCGATCGGATCCCCGCGGAGTCACTGGAACACGCCCCGACCGGATATCGTTTGATCCGGCGCTGAACAACCGACTCAGCGGTAGAGGCCCTGAGCGGCGATGTAGCATTCGACGGCACGAGGCGTGCGGTAGCGGATCGAGCGCCCCTCGAGGACTCGTTGGCGCAAATCGGTACTGCTCAGCTCGATCTGCGGCATGGCCATAGTGGCCGCCGCAAACTCGCTCAGCCGCCGTTCGGAAACGACCGATGCCAGCCGAGTCAGATCGGGAGGCGGGGAAGCCGGACGATGAGCACAGGCGATCACGGCCAGTTCACAGATCCGCTGTGGCTGATACCAGTTGGGCAGATCGTGCAGCATGTCGGCGCCGACAATCAGAAAGAACTCGGCCCCCGGCACTCGCTGATGACATTCCTCCAGCGTGTGCACGGTGTAGCTCGTTCCGCCCCGATCGATCTCCAGCGTCTGCACTGAGAGTTGCCGGTGATCGGCGATCGCCAGCTTAAGCATTTCGACCCGATGCTCGGCCGCAGCCAGACGCCGACCGACCTTGTGTGGGGGCGAAGCCGCCGGGATGAACCAGACGGCGTCGAGCCGCAATGTTTCGCGAGCAGTTTCCGCCAGCAGCAGATGCGCGTAGTGGACCGGGTCAAAACTCCCCCCCAGAATTCCGATCCGCTCCGCCACGATCAACCTGCCTCCCGAGCCCCCAGACTCAAGTTCAATCAGCCCCAAGTTCGACAGCTCCGCGATAAACCAAGCCCATTCTGAACCAAGCCCGCCATTCCCGAGCCTGTTGGTGGATCAGGCCGATTCGGTATCCAGCCTCCAGCGCGTGGCTTACAATGCCATGGTCTCAGCCGGCGGGGTGACGGACAAGGCCCCCGCTTGTGGCTGTCGACGTTACTCGGCGGTGCATCGCGAACCAGCTTCGGAACAGGGACGTGAATCGGGAACAGGGCAAGCTGTTTGACACGGATCCGGCTCCCTGGGAGCTGGATGACGCTGCCGAGTCGGCCGTAGCCAGCGTCGTCTTTCCGGAAGGGGCCGCC
The DNA here is from genome assembly GCA_046349895.1 of Pirellulales bacterium. Classification (GTDB taxonomy): domain Bacteria; phylum Planctomycetota; class Planctomycetia; order Pirellulales; family Pirellulaceae; genus JAXMBJ01. Next base: position 2,715,891 of record JAXMBJ010000006.1, read on the forward strand.
GGGACCTTCGATTACCACATTCCCGAAGCGTTGCGGGCCACGATGCAGCCCGGCATGCGGGTCCGTGTGCCGCTGGGAGCCGGCAATCGGCTCGCCGTCGGCTATTGCGTCGGAATCTCCAGCCGCCCCGCCACCACTCGCCGCCTGAAGGAAATCCGCGAACTGCTCGACTCGGCCCCTCTGGTCTCGGCGGCCATGCTGAGCCTGACGGAGTGGATGGCGGCGTATTATCTGTGTCCGTGGGGTCGCGTGCTGGAAGGAGTGGTTCCCTCCGGAGTCCGGACTCAGGCCGGAACTCGCCAGCAGTTGGTGCTGAGCCTCACGCGCGCAGCGCTCGCCCCAGCCGGTCGCCCGAAACTCTCACCGCAACAGACTCGCGTGGTTGAGATTCTGGCGCAAGCCAGTCAGCCGCTGACGGTCGACCAGCTGATGCAGTTGGCTGAGTGCAAGGAGTCGCCGATCCAGTCCCTGCGCAAGAAAGGTTTGATCGAAGGAACATATCGGCGCTCGGACACCATTCGTCCCCCAGCTCACCACTCGACGCCCGAACCGACCGTGACGCTCAGCGACGCGCAGTCGGTCGCCGTGCAACGAATCGTCGAGACGCTTAACCGGGGCGTCCATCAGACATTTGTGCTGCTGGGCGTCACGGGCAGCGGCAAGACGGAAGTCTACATTCGGGCGATCGAAGAAGTGATCCGATTCGGCCGACAGGCGATTGTGCTGGTCCCTGAAATCAGCCTCACGCCTCAGACTCGGCGCCGCTTCGAATCTCGCTTCGGCAGCGTCGCCGTGCTGCACAGCCATTTATCGGACAGCGAGCGGCACGCGTTCTGGCAGCAGATCGCCGCCGGCCAGACGCAGGTCGTGGTAGGGGCTCGCAGCGCCGTCTTCGCTCCCGTCCCGCAACTCGGCCTGATTGTGCTGGACGAAGAACATGACAGCTCATTCAAGCAGGACATGATCCCCCGCTACCACGCCCGCGATGTGGCTCACGAACGGGCGGCCCGCGAACACGTCCCGCTCGTGCTCGGCTCGGCCACTCCGTCGCTCGAGAGCTGGCAGCAGGCCCTCAACGGCCATTACCAGCTGTTGCGCATGCCCGAGCGGGCGATGGCGCGACCGCTGCCGACAGTCGATACGATCGACCTGCGGCTCGAAACGCGGCAGCATTTTTATCGGGGAGGCATCAGCCGACAACTGGAACTGGCCATGCGCGAAGCACTCCAGGATCGCGGTCAGGTGATCCTGCTGCTGAACCGTCGCGGCTACTCGACGCACATCCAATGTCCGGCGTGTGGCGAGGCCGTAAGGTGTCAGCACTGTGATGTGGCACTGACCCATCATCGAGATGACAGTCTGGCGGTCTGCCATTATTGCGACTACCGCATTCCCGCTCCCAATCGCTGCCCCAAGTGCGGATTCGAAGGGATCCGGTACGGCGGCCTGGGAACCCAGAGACTCGAAGCGGAAGTCCGAGCCCGCTTCGGTGATTATGCCATCGCGCGTATGGACTCCGACACGATGCAGAAGGCTGGGAGCCACGAGTTGACGCTGAGCCAATTTCGTCAGGGTGAGATCCGGATCCTGCTGGGGACTCAGATGATTGCCAAAGGGCTCGATTTTCCCAACGTGACGCTGGTCGGTGTGATCAATGCCGACACCGCCCTCCACCTGCCCGACTTCCGCGCGGCAGAACGGACCTTTCAGCTGGTAACCCAGGTCGCCGGTCGGACCGGGCGCGGAGTGCGCGGGGGCCGAGTGCTGGTGCAGACGTTGAACCCGGAACACCCGGCGATTCGGTTCGCTACGGAGCATGACTTTGAAGGATTCGCCGCGTGGGAGCTCCCGCACCGTGAAGCGCTCGGATATCCGCCGTTCGGTAGCGTGATTCGCCTGATCCTCCGCAGCGAAGAGGAACGCGAAGTCCTCGCGGCCGCTGAGGAGCTGGGGGAACGGCTGAGAAATGTTCCCGCACAGCCATCCGCAGCGAGCAGCCACGAACCGTGGCCAGCCGATGCCGGGGACGTTCGTGTGCTGGGCCCCGCCCCAGCTCCCGTCGCCCGGCTCCGCAATCAATATCGGTTCCATCTGCTGTTGCTCGGCCCCGACGGCCTGGCACTGCGGCAGACGGTGCGAGAGGCCACGGCGAACTGGAAGACGCACGAATCGGTGCAGTGGGTAGTCGACTGCGATCCCCACGACATGCTCTGACCCCAGGAGGGCAGGGGCGACCCCCGCACAATCCCTACAAACCTCCCATTTAACCTGATAAGCAAAGAATGGGCAGAACCCGAATTTCCCCCAGTCTCCTTGAATTGTGATCTATTGTTAGTATGCTGTCGGTGCATATTGAGGCGACCGCAGCGCGGCCGAAGCGGGGTTGTTTCGCCGCATATTCCAATACGTAAGCACTTTAGGGGGGATCAACTTCGATGGTGCGCAAGTTCGGTAAGGTCCTGCCGTGGTCCGTGGTGGCCGGCATTTTCTGTCTGTTTACGGCTCCCGTGCAGGCTGGCTGGGGTCATTTTGGCCTGTTCCATCAGGGCAGCCAGGGCAGCTGGGGCGGTAGCTCCGGCGGGTACTATGGTGCTGGTTCTTGGGGCGGCTCGTCGGGCGGCTCCTCAGGCGGATACGCGGTGATGACCACCGCCTATTCGTGGGGCGGCAGCTCAGGTGGCTCGTGGGGCAGCTCAGGTGGCTCGTCGGGCGGCAGCTCGGGCGGCTACGGAGCGTCGTACGTCGGCGGTTCGTCGGGTGGCAGCTCGGGTGGATACTACGGACCTGGACACGGTGGTTCGTCGGGCGGCTGGCTGGCTCGCCATCATGCTTACAAAGTGGCCCGTCGCGCGGCTCGTCGCGCTGCCTGGTCGGGATCTAGCGGTGGCTGGGGCGGTTCGAGCGGCGGTTCGTCGGGCGGCTACTACATGGCTCGCCAAGCCGTCACCTGGGGCGGTTCCTCGGGTGGCTCGAGCGGCGGCTCTTCAGGTGGCTCTTCAGGTGGCTCGTCGGGTGGTTCATCCGGCGGTTACTGGTATGGAGTCGGTGGTTCGAGTGGTGGCTCGAGCGGCGGTTCCAGCGGTGGTTCGTCGGGTGGTGTGATTGAAGGTCAGATCATCGACGAGCGAGTGATTGAGACGCCGGCCGAAGGCACCGCGGTACCTTCGAATGCCGCTCCCGCGACTCCTCCGGCTCCGGCTCCGGGTGCTGGCGACACGACCATGTTCTCGACCAACCAGAGCATGCTGGTCGTCAACGTTCCGGCCGACGCCAAGCTGTTTGTGAACGACCAGCTGATGAAGAGCCGAGGTGAAGTTCGCCGATTTGCGTCGCCCGAACTGACTCCGGGTCGCACCTATCCGTATGCGTTGCGAGCTGAATGGGTTCGCGACGGCGAGAAGGTGGTGCGTGAGCAGATGGTTTATCTGCGAGCCGGTCAGCGGGAATCGCTGGTGCTGAACGAAAACACCACCGACAGCGCCACGACGACGCTGATGGTGAAGGTTCCGGCCAACGCCAAGGTGACTCTGGCTGGCGTGTCGACCGATTCCAACGGCGAAACGCGCAAGTTCTCGACCTCCAAGCTGTCCCCGGGTCAGCGTTGGGAGAACTACCGCGTGGAAGTGACCGTGGAGCGGGACGGCAAGCTCGAGACTCAGCATCGTGACCTGGTGCTGACCGGCGGTGAGACTCAGGAAGTCAACTTTGACTTCGAAACGACTCACGTCGCGCTGAACGACTAACGCTCGTCCGTATTTGACTGTATCCTCCAGACCCTCGGGCTTCCCTGTGAACCCCGAGGGTCTTTTTTTTGGGGCGCTGCTGAACGCGCCGAGCGACTCATGGGGCGATCTGGTGGGGCAGGGGAGGGCCGACTTGTGTCCGTGCCATAGTTGGCCGATAACTAGGACCATGAGCTCCAATTTTCGGACAACGACCGGTCCTGGGTCACCCCAACTTCAGCGCTGGAGCCTTCGCGGCAAGCTGATAGCAAGCTGTTTCCTGGCAGTGCACGTGCTGGCATTGGTAGTGGGCCCCTGGTCCGGACCGCCGCCTGCCAGTCAGCTGTCGGCTGCGGTGGCCGGGCACTTGTCGCCGTACCTTTTTGCCCTTCACTTGAACCATGGCTATCGGTTCTTCGCTCCCAATCCGGGGCCCAGCCATTTGGTGCGGTATGAGCTGACCATGGCCGACGGATCGACGGTGAAGGGTCAGTTCCCCGACCCGCAGCAATACCGTCCGCGGCAGCTCTACCACCGACACTTCATGATCAGCGAGTCAACGTATGGGTTGAGCGAACGTGTGCTGCAGGTTCCGGTGGAACCTCGCGCGGCCGAAGGTGAACTCCTCCCGCCTGGAGCGCTGGAGGAATATCGTGAATTCAAAGTGGCCTACGATCGCGACCGGGCGAAATCCGATGCGCTGGTCGCCGGCATCGCCCGGCAACTGATAGCCCGACATCAGGCGCGCAGCGTCAAGCTCTGGATGGTGGAACACGGAATACCGATACCCGATCTGGTAGCCGAGGGGATGCCGCTGGACGATCCGTCGTTGTACCGCGAACGTCTGCTGGGCGAATGGAACGATCAAGGTCAGCGGATTGAGCAGCCGCTGCCAGCCGAATCACCTGTTGCGACAGGGCAGGGGGGGCCGGCCGGCGGACCTCCGAGCGAGGCGCGGGACGAGGTGCAACCATGAGCCGACACGAGCGGGCGGAAAGTCCCGGCCGGCTGCAGCGCATGTGGCAGTCCTGGGACGGTTTCTGGTTCACGCCGCGCGATGTGGCGACGCTGGCCGTCATTCGCATCTGCACGGGCCTGATGCTGCTTTACACACATCTGGTGTGGGGCCTCGATCTGCCCGGCTTTATCGGTCCGCAGGGTCGGCTGAGCGTCGAGCAGTACCGGGCGTTCTACACATCGCCGACGTATCCGGAGGGCAACCCGTTTGCCTGGAGCCACCTGCCATGGATCGAGCAGACGCCGTGGTTGATGCCGATTCACTATGCGTCACTGCTGGTCTTCCTGGCGCTGACCGTGGGCTGCTGGACGCGAGTGGCCGCCATCGGATCGGCCCTGCTGACCATCTCCTACAGCCACCGTCTGGCGGTCGCTCAGTTCGGGCTCGACCAGATCAACGCCATGCTGGCCGTTTATCTGGCGGTCGGTTCGAGCGGCGCGGCCTATTCGTGGGATGCCTGGTGGAAGGCGCGTCGGACAGGGCAGGGGAGCATCAGTGGTGACAACGTCTGGCGCGTCGACACGAATATCGCTCAACGACTGATCCAGATTCACATGGCGGTGATCTATCTGTTTGCCGGCACCAGCAAATTGCTCGGCGCATCCTGGTGGGACGGGACGGCTTTATGGGGTGCCTTTGCCAATCTCGAATACCAGACGGTCGACATGACGTGGACGGTCAATCATCTCTATCTGGTCAATTTCCTCACTCACCTGACGATCGTCTGGGAGATCGGTTATTGCTTCCTGATCTGGCGCCCTGCTTGGCGCTGGCCCATGCTGTCGCTCGCCATTCCGCTCCATCTGGGCATCGCGGTGTGCATGGGGATGATCACCTTCGGGCTGATCATGCTGGTCGGCAACATCGCCTTTGTTGAGCCGGCTGAGATGCGGTGGGCGCTGAGCAAGGTGTTTCCGCGCCGCGGGGCAGGGGAGGGGACGGTTCCGATGAGGAGCCGACCGAGCCGCACGGTGCGCGAGACGGCGGGCATCCGGTAAGCGGCCGGCTGGTGGCCACAGGGTGGCGCCGGCCACCGGATCGCGGGCCACGCCCAGCCCATCAAGCGGGCCATCGCGGCCCCGGCACGATCGACCGCACCCCTATTTTTTTCCCAGGCCGCCGACTCACGAGTGGTGCGGTGGCACGGCCGGGGAATATACTGAGAGGGTTATTGTCACCTGGCGGGGCCCCGCGTGTCTGTCCCAAGAGGCAGTCTCTACGCGGGGCAGTCTGCAAGGCGGGGCCGTGCATAAGGCAGGGCCGGGGGCCGCATGGGGACAGTTGGCCGAAGTCGGACGGGGATCGTTCGCCGGCTGGTACTTTGATCAGAAAGTGAAGCGTACAGTGTTGGGTCGCATTGCCTTGGTGGGGGCTACGGGAGCCGTCGGTCGCATCATCCGTCAGTTGATGGAGCAGCGGGGGTTCCCGTACGAAAAGATCAAGTTCCTCGCGTCGGCTCGGTCAGCCGGTCAGACGCTGGAGTTTGCCGGCCAGCGGTTTACGGTGGAAGAACTGGCGCCGGAGGCGTTTGACGACGTCGACCTGTGCATTGCCAGCACTCCCGACGAGGTGGCTCGGGATTTTGCCCCCTGGGCGATCGAACGGGGGACGATTGTGGTGGACGAGAGCGCGGCGTGGCGGATGGCCGACCACGTGCCGCTGGTCGTCCCCGAAGTCAATCCCGATGCACTGGCGACCCACCAGGGGCTGATCGCCAGCCCGAACTGTTCAACGATCCAGATGGTGGTGGCACTCAAGCCGCTGCACGACTACGCGCGGATTCGGCGGGTGGTGGTCAGCACCTACCAGGCGACCAGCGGTGCCGGGGTGGTCGGTCAGGAAGACCTGCTGGCTGGAACACGAGCCGCTCTGGCTCAGCAGCCGTACGCTTACAAGGCCTTCAAGCATCCGGTGGCCTTCAATCTGATCCCGCAGATCGGTTCGCCCAAGCATGCCGGTTACACCTCCGAAGAGATGAAGATGGTGACCGAGACGCGCAAGATCATGGGCGACGATGAGATGCAGATCTGCCCGACGTGCGTTCGCGTGCCGGTGACCAACTGTCACAGCGAGAGCATTCTGGTGGAGACGGAAAAGAAGATCACGGCGGCCAAAGCGCGCGAGCTGTTTGAAGCGGCGCCGGGCATTACGGTGATCGACGATCTGGCGGCCTACGAGTACCCGATGCCGCTGAATTGCGACCAGCACGACGATGTCTTCGTCGGCCGAATCCGTGAGGATATCTCGTCACCCAACGGATTGGCCTTCTGGTGTGTGAGCGACAACTTGCGCAAGGGTGCGGCGACCAATGCTGTGCAGATTGCTGAGCATTTGTTGAAGCTGCAGACGACCTGACCACCGTCCCATGCGCTGGTTCAAGCTGACTGTCGCCTATGACGGCTCAGCCTTTCACGGCTGGCAGACGCAGATTCATGAGCCGACGGTCCAACGACGGCTGGAAGATGCGTTACGTCGAGTGACGTTGCAGCAGGTCCGAGTGACGGCCAGCGGTCGGACGGACGCCGGCGTGCACGCCTTGGGGCAAGTCGTCAGCTGCGCCGTCGACACCGATCTGGCGCCGGAAACACTCCTGCGGGCACTCAACGCCAACCTCACTCCCGATATCCGTGTGGTGCGAGCCGCGGAAGTTCCGGCGGGCTTCGATGCCATCACGCACTCCATTTCCAAGACCTACCGCTACTGGCTCAACGACGGTCGTATCCCCGACCTCTTCTGGCGCCATCACTCCTGGTACATCCCCCAGGTGCTGGACGACCAGGCCATGCACTGCGCCGCGCAGAAGCTGGTCGGCCGCCATGATTTTCGCGCCTATCAGTCGGCCGGATCACCTCGCAAAACAACGGTGCGAACGGTGACCCGACTGGACGTCGAACGAGTGTTGGTGGGCGACACCGAACTGGTCCGGTTGGAAGTGACGGCGGACGGATTCCTCTACAACATGGTCCGCAATCTGGTCGGCACGCTGGCCCGAGTGGGGCAGGGGAGGGAGGCCGTCGATTGGCCGGCCGAAGTCCTCGCGGGGGGCGATCGGCGACGGGCCGGCCCCACGGCACCCCCGCAGGGACTGTTCCTGGTCAGCGTCGATTACCCGGCCCCCTGGCTGGGGTGACCGACCGGCTTGCTCTTTTGCACCCGACGCCCGTGGTCTAGAATGGAATATTCGGTACAACCGGCAAGGTCGCAGCGGGATACTACCCCCCGGTGGTGCTGGAACAGTGTTCGAGCGAGAAGGGCTTTGTGGCCAGTCATTACATCGGTACTTACCGCCTGCTGAGAATGATACGCGCGGGCCACGCCTGTCAGGTGTGGGAAGTGATGCGCGATGTCGACAAACAGCGACTGGTGCTCAAGGCGCTCCGCGAATCCTACCGCACAAACAAGGAAGAAATCGGGTTCCTCAAGCACGAGTATCAGGTGGCCAAGGACCTGGACCACCCGAACGTCATCAAGGTGTATGAGTTCGATATCGTACGGGGCATCCCGTTTCTGGCCCTGGAACTGTTCAACGCGTTGAACCTGAAACAGCGACTGCGGATGCCGTGGCCCGACCGCCGCGAGCAGCTGCCGGATATCGTCCGTCAGGGGATGGCTGCGGTAGCCTTCCTGAACGACGAGGGCTGGGTCCATCGCGACATCAAGCCGGACAATTTCCTGGTCGACATGGGGGGCGACGTGCGGCTGATCGACTTCGCGATCGCCACCAAGATCACGCGCGGGTTCGCCGCGATGTTTGCTCGTAAGAGCAAGATCCAGGGGACTCGCAGTTACATGTCGCCCGAGCAGATTCGGGGCGAGACGCTCGACCAGCGAGCCGACGTGTACAGCTTCGGCTGCATGACGTTCGAACTCTTCGCCGAACGCTTGCCGTTTACCGGCGTCAGCTCGGACGAACTGCTGCAGCGTCAGCTGAAGATGCCGCCGCCGCTGCTGACTTCGATGGTCAGCGACACGACGCCCGAGCTGGCCGATCTGCTGCAGAGGATGATGGCCAAGGACAAGAACGACCGGCCCGATACCATGCAGGACGCCCTGAACGAATTCAACCGCATTCGCCGCTACTGGAAGACCTGAGCTACGAGCGACGCTCGTGGACCAATTGCCACTCCTGAATTAACTGAGTGAACGGCCATGGACAACGGTCCCCTGGATCTCGATTTTGAACAGCCCATCCGGCAGCTCAAACAGCAGCTTGACCAGCTGACGCGGGAGCAACGTCCGGACACCGAACAGCAGATTCAGAATCTCCGCCGGGAAGTCACCGAACTGACTCGGAAGATCTACAAGAATCTCACTCCCTGGGAAACAGTCAAAGTCGCTCGACACAAAGACCGGCCTTACACGTCCGACTACCTGAGCCTGGCGTTTGAAGATTTCTATGAACTGCACGGCGATCGTCGGTTTGGTGACGATCCGGCCATCCTGACCGGCTTCGCCAAACTGGATCAGTACAAAGTCATGGTGGTCGGTCACCAGAAAGGTCGCACCGTAAAGGAACGGACGACGCGCAACTTCGGCATGGGTCATCCCGAGGGATACCGCAAAGCCATCGCCAAGATGAAACTGGCGGCGAAATTCAAAGTGCCGGTGATCGCATTCATCGACACGGCCGGAGCTTATCCGGGAGTCGGTGCCGAGGAACGCGGCCAGGCTCAAGCCATCGCCGAGAACATGTTCGACATGTCACTGCTGGCCACACCGATCATCTGCGTCGTCATTGGCGAAGGCGGCAGCGGCGGTGCACTCGGCATCGGCGTCGGCGATCGCATCGCCATGCTCGAGCATGCGTACTATTCAGTGATCAGCCCGGAAGGTTGCGCAGGCATTCTGTGGAAGAGTCACAAGTATGCCGAACAGGCCGCTCAGGCGCTGCGATTCACTTCCAAGGACCTAAAAGAGCTCGGCGTCGTCGACGACGTGATTGAAGAGCCGCTGGGAGGCGCCCATCGCGATTATCACCAGATGGCCAATCGGCTCAAGCAGTATCTCGTGCGGACCTTGCGCGAACTGAAAACGATCCCCGTCGATCAACTGGTCGAGAATCGTTACCGCAAGTTCCGCAACATGGGAATGTTCGTCGAACAGACAACTCCCGACGACGATTCGTCCGACCCTGAGCCGGCTGGTCAGGCGCCCGCGACAACCACTGCGGCCAGCGGCTCGGCGAACGGCGCCAGCTCGGCGACTCCCGCCATTCCAACCGCCGCCACCAGCGCCAGTCCAACCGAAACCGACGCGCCGAATTCCGGCGCCTCGGCGACGACCGATCCGGCTTCCGCGGCGCCGTCGACTCGCCATCTCGGACCGCCGCACGCCGCCGCGCGCAAGAGCGAATCACGGGGCCGCGCCGCCAACTGAAACTCGCCTCCATTGTGGTGCGGGCGTCTCGCCTGCCTCCGCGCCGTTGTGGTGCGGGCGTCTCGCCTGCCTCCGCGCTCTCCGCCTGACGGACCAAGAACACGGCCAGAAAACACTCACACCTCAGCGACGCAGGCGGGACGCCCGCACCACAACAAATCGACGCAGGCGGGACGCCCGCACCACAACAAAACGACGCAGGCAGTCGGGACGCCTGCACCACAATAAGAGGCTGCCTGCACCACAATCGAAGGCTGTGGGCAACGTCCGATAATGTTTCTTATGTTCGGTTTGGGGCCGGATTTTCCGCGGAAATAGCGATCTGCCGCGGCACCGATTCCGATGGGCCGCCCTGCTCGATCAGAGCGAATTCGGACCGATTCACACGTCCGTCTGGCCGATGAATCCTGGCGTTCGTCACTGCCGCCAATCGCTCGCATCGACCGCTGGTCGGCGCGGGTTGGGCTGAGTTCCTGAGGGGGTCGTCGGCCACGCGCTCGAGGCCGCTCCGCTGGCCGCCGGCTGGCCATTCGTGGCTCCCTCCCCTGCCCACCAACCACCATTCGGAACACTCCCGGCGGCACCCGGCACGCCCGCCTGTCCGGCCGCCTGACCGACCGACTGCGTCGCCGAATCCAGGGCCGCTTGAGCGGCTGCCTGCACGGCCGATTGAATCATCGACTGAGTGGTCGGCGGCGTGTTGCCGTTGGCACCAGCCGGCTGTCCCGCGCCACCGGCGCCATTCGCCGTCTGGCCCCAGGGTATCGACATCGGCGGCGCACCGCTCGACCGACCGCCCGCCGCCGACTGAGTTCCAGCTGGCGGCCACAGCGGCTGTTCATCCAGCTTCTGACGCTGCTCAGGAGTCAATCGCTGATCGAGCTGAGTCAGATACGGGTCGAGCACTTCGTGCAGCTCGGGCGGAATCATCTTGCGCGACTTGTGCAACAGCCCAGCGATGTAGAAACCCGACTTGGAGTTGATCACCGCCTCACGCTGGTCAGGTTTCAACAAGGCGACCGCGAACAACGTGATGATCACACACAACACGACTCCCTTGGCCGCACCCAGCAGCGCACCCAGTTGACGATCAAACTCAGACAACTTGGCCTGATCAATCACGCCTGACACCATCCGAAACAAGAACCAGATCCCCAACGACGTCCCCAGATACAACACCAGCATCGCCAGGAATTTGTTCCAAGGTTCGCCATATGGCATGCGCGGCGCCAATTGATCGCGAAACTGCATGGCCACCAGATAGCTGACAAAGATCGCCGCCAACGAGGCAACTTGCCATACCAAACCCTTACGGAAGCCGATCAGCGTCGCGCCGACCAACACGATCAACATGATCAAATCATAGGCTTGCATGGCAACCGTCATCTCCTCGTGGATCCCTTGCGCTGAACACGACTGACGGACCACTGATGGCACACGCCCAGCCGCTCGATCAGCTCCCGAAGCGGCCCGAAGTATATCTGCCCGTCGCGCGATTCCAAACGCCAGTTTCAATCAGCCAGCACGCCAGCTGCTAGCGGTCGTCAGCCGAGCGACGCCAGCACTCGTCGCCAAACCAAAAACTCATGGCGACACGACAGACTGCGCCTGCTAGAGTCTGCGTCGCGCAACAACTGCGGCCGGCCCGCGTGGGCGGAGACGAGTGAGCAGGGGGGCGCGCAGGGGAGGTGACCATGCCCGGATTTCGCACGCACATTACCGCCAGCACGATTGCCGGAGCCACATACGCAGCTTGGGGATATCTGTCGCTGGAGCTGCCGGCCAGCACGGCCATACTCGCCGGCGGACTCTGCTCAGTCGCCGGGATGCTCCCCGATGTCGACAGCGACTCAAGTGTTCCCCAGCGTGAGGTCTTCACGTTCCTGGCCTCGGTCACTCCGATGCTGATGACCGAACAGTACATCCACTGGGGACTCTCGCCCGAAGGCATGGTACTGGCCAGCGCCGCCACCTACCTGACAATCCGTTTCGGCCTGGCTGAAATCCTGCGCCGCTACACGGTCCATCGCGGCATGTGGCATTCTCTGCCCGCCGCGCTGATTGCCGGCCTGGCCGTCCTGGCGATCACTTCCTGCGACGACGTTGTCAGCCGGCTGTACAAATCGGCAGCCGTCTTCATTGGCTTCATGTCGCACCTGGTTCTCGACGAACTGCGCAGCCAACAACTTGGTCTCCGCCGCCAGCGCATCGACTCCGTACTCGGCTCGGCCGTCAAGCTCTGGCGGATGGACACGTTTGCCAACGTATCGACCTACGCCAAGCTGGCCGTACTGCTCGCTTGGCTCGCCAGCGACCCGCCTCTGATGCGACAGTTTGGCTGGGAGAAGACCGAAGTCCATCGCTGGACGCACGAACTGGCGGTGCACACCGGCCTGCGCCGGCCTCAGGACTGGTCCCAGACGCCCCCCGATCACGACCACCGATCCCTGGCCGAACTGCTCGAACAACATCAGCAAACCCAAAGCCGTTGACGGGCAGGGGACCAGCCCCTCCCCTCCCCTGCCCCCTCGGGTCCTGGCCAGGAGTCCCCTGAGCTTCTAAACTGAGCGGCGAACAACGCCCAAGAGGTAAGGGGGCGGAAGAGGCAGGCGGAAGAGGCAGGCAGAAGAGGCAGGCGGGACGCCTGCACCACAATAGGGCGGACGCCTGCACCACAATAGAGCGAGCGGGACGCCTGCACCACAATCCATGATCTGGGGACGAATCGTTGGCGCGTATATTTCTCGTGTTGGCACTCCTGGCGACAGTTCTGCTCATCGCCACGTTTGTCCTGGGACTGCAGATCGGCGATTACCACGCCGCAGTGCTCGAACTGGCCGAGACTCGGCAGCGGCTGGACGAGAGTGACCAGGCGACCAGCACCGGGTCCCACGAACTTCATCCCGACATGCAGGCCAGCCTCGATCGTCTGCTCCCGATTCGCGATCGCGCCAGCTGGCACAAGAACATGGCGTTGCTGACCAGCCTCGTCGTGTTGCTGGTCAACAGCGTGGCGCTGACGTACTTCATCGGCACCAACCGCTGGTGTAAGGAAGTCACTGCCACGTATCAGCTGAGCAGTTATCGTCTGATCGCGGCCACTCAATTGAAACGCCAGACTTATGCTTGGGCCCTGGCCGGGATCGTAGCCATCCTGATCGTGGTCATCCTCGGCGCTGCTGCCGATCCGGCCGCCGGACGAAGCCTGGCGACCGAACGAGGTTCCCAGGCCGCTCAATATCATTACGTCGGAGCGATGATCGCTACGGGCGTGATCGCCTGGGCGTTTCTGGCCGAAGCCTACAACATCCATCGCAATACCAAGCTGGTGGAAGAGATCATGGAAGAGGTGCAGCGGATCCGGCGCGACAAAGGACTCCCCGTCTAATAACTCGCCGTCCAACTCCCTGACAAGAGTTCCATCGCGCGGCTGCGATCATTACAACCTGGATCTGGGTCATGCGAGCATGTGTGCAGCGGGTGAGTTCGGCTCGAGTTGAAGTTGACGGTCAGATTGTCGGCCAGATCGACGCCGGCCTGCTGGTGCTGCTGGGCGTGGCCCAAGGCGACTCAGATGACGACGCTCGACAACTCGCCGAAAAGATCGTCCATCTGCGGATCTTTGACGACGAGCAGGGCAAGATGAACCGCAGCCTGCTCGACGAACATGGTTCCCTGCTGGTGGTCAGCCAGTTCACGCTGCTGGCCGACTGTCGCAAAGGACGACGCCCATCCTACATCGATGCCGCTCGCCCCGAAGAAGCCCAGCGGCTCTATCAGCAGTTCATGGCCGACGCCGCACGACTCGGTGTGCCAGTCGCCGGCGGCAAGTTCCAGGCTCACATGCATGTCCACCTCGTGAACAACGGCCCCGTCACCCTGTGGCTCGATACCCGTGATTGACTTCCCCCAACCGGGCGTCACGCTCCCGGCTCCCCTGCCCTGCCCTGCACTACTCGGCCGAGTGGCGATCGTTCGATTGCGAAGTGTTGATTTAAGATGAACCCGGAGTCTGATCGTGGACTGGAAACTTGATTCCGAAACCTGCTGGATGCTCCTGCTCAGACACGGCGCCACGGCCAGCAATGTTGCTCAGCCGCCTCGACTCCAGGGTCGCGGCGTGAACCTGGGACTCTCGGACGAAGGTCGAGCTCAAGCCACGGCCGTCGCCAGCGCTCTGGCCCACATGCCGCTGACGGCCATCTACACCAGCCCCCTGATTCGCGCCGTCGAAACGGCGCAAACCATCCGCCAGCACCACGCCACCGCCGAACTGGCCATCATCGAACCGATCATAGAGGTCGATGTTGGACAGTGGGAAGGATTGAGCTGGGGTGAGATCGAAGCGGCCGAACCGGATTACGCTCGGCAGTTCAAAGAAGATCCGGTCCGGTGCGGTTATCGTGGCGGTGAGAGCTTAAGTGACGTTCATGCGCGCGTCGTTCCGGCGCTGCAACAGTTGATGCGACGCCACATCGGCCAGATGATCGCCGTCGTCGCTCATAACGTCGTCAACCGCTGCTTCGTCGCCGATCTGCTCGAACTCCCCCTGCACCGCGCTCGCGAACTCAGCCAGGACAATTGCGGAGTCAACCTGGTGCGACTCCGACACGACCGATTCAAACTGGTCTCCATGAACGCCGTCTTCCACCTCCCCAGCTCCAGCCTCCGCAGCTGAACCGCTCGGCAATGAGCGATCTCCGCGCGTGGCGAAGATCTGGCAGGATGGCAGCACGGATGATGTTAGGGTTTTTGAGTCGCTTCGATGCTGCTGCGGAGCGATTCGGTGCGATCCTCGATCTGAGGCTCGGCGTTGAGCCACCGGAAGAGATCCTCGTCGAGCACGGCCGGCGTCGCGACTTCAAACAGCTCACAGACCATCAGCGAACCTGATCCGCGACGGAAATCGATCCGGTACGGGATCAGATCGTCCTTGCCCAGCATCAATTGAATGGCGTCGGGAATGTGTGGCGGCCATTTGTCGATCTGATCGGGCTGGCCCTGGCTGACCATCGCCGCTCGATGCTTCTTCCAGGTCCCCGTCAGCTGCCACACGGGGATACCGTCGAGTTCACTCGAATCGACGTGCTTCCAGTCGAGGTCGCGCTGGAACGAAGTCAGGAGCTTCGGCAGGCCCCCCGTCCCCAGCCGCAACGCAGCCAGCTTGTCGGACCAAGGGTGTTCCTGCAACTGACGCAGATCGGTACGCCCCACACTTCGCTTTGTCCCCTGCTCCGAAATCTCCCACAGAAAACGACCATCGCTGATCTGCAGTACTCGCGACGGACTGCTCGACGTCGTACTGGGAACTTTCCGAGTCAGTTCGTAACGGACTTGAGTCCGACCGCCACGATTCAGCTGCCAGTACCGTCCCTCGAGTTCCAAGGTGACTTTGAACAGGTTCCCGACGCAGCGAACCTTGGCCGTGAGCGCGCTCACCTGCTCCGACTTGTCGATCGCCTGCTGGATGAGTTCTTCGGCTGAGCCGGAACCGAGCCGGGGTGTCGCTAGCGAAGCTGGCTGAGTGGGTGCGGCGGGCACGACCGCCGGCGGTGCGCTGCCTGACTCTGGAGTCGATGGCGAAGCAGGTGGCGAATCGTCGGGACCGATCGTCGGCTGGCCACCACTCAATTTGGCCAGCGGTGGACCAGCGGGCTCGGCGGCAGCCGCCGGATCACGCAGGCGTCCGAGCACCTGCCTCCACCGGTCGCTGGCCATCAACATCAAGAAGAAGACCGTCGGGACCAGCAAGTAGCCGGACAGCTGACGAATCCAGCTCAGTAGACTCTTTGGCGCTTGCGGCATGTTACGGTTTTGACGGTTTTGCCAAAGATTCTGGTTGCCCAACGCCGACCATATATCGTGAAGTCGACCGCAGTGTACAAGCTGCCCGACCATCCAATCGAGGGATTCTAGATACTCGCAGCGCCAGGGTCCACATCAACCGGCTCGGCGGCCGAGTCGTCCGTTTCACGGAAGAGCCACACTCCTGCTAGCTAACGGAAATGCCGAGCGGAAGTCTGGCATGAAGGGGGGAATCATGAGACATCGCTTGAAGTTTGGCGCATTACTGCTGACCACCGTCGCCGGAGCGGTCGGCTGCGGTTCGTTCGGAGGATACAACATTCCTCCGGCCGAACGGCTGATGCATCCCGGCCCCGGTGTGACCGGTCCGGGCCCCGGCGTGCTGCCACCTCAGGAATGGACCACCAACCAGCCGGCGTACGTCCCCGAAGGCGCCATGCTCGGCGGTTGGGCCGGTGCCCCCGGACACCATGGCATGCCCGCAGGAGCTGCGGCTGGCATGGGTCCTGGCGGTATGGGTCCTGGCGGCATGCCTCCTGGCATGGGTCCTGGCATGGGTCCTGGCGGAATGCCGCCGATGGGCATGCCGATGGGTATGGTTCAGACGGGCGGACCGGGGGGCGAAGAAGCCGCTTTGGCAGCCGCACCGGGATCGGAAGGTGAAGTGGTGCCGGCCGGCTTCGGAGTGCTGGGCCATCATCGCCGCGCTGCGGCTGCGGCCGCCGGAATGGGCGGTGGCATGATGATGGGTCCGGAATGTCTGGATGAAGGGGGTGCGGTCGCCGCGGGTGCCTCGGTCAACCAGGACGTGCAGCTATGGTTCGGCCGGCCCGAGTCGATGCAGGTGCAGTGGGACATCAGCGGTTCCGGGGATTTCAATTCCTCGGCCCTGATCACTCCGGCTCGAGCCGTGTTCCAGACCGGCGGCATCTACCGCATCAAGATCTCGAACATCGGCAATCGGCCTGGCCTGGAACTCTATCCCAGCGTC
This sequence comes from Pirellulales bacterium, assembly GCA_046349895.1. GTDB lineage: Bacteria > Planctomycetota > Planctomycetia > Pirellulales > Pirellulaceae > JAXMBJ01. The sequence continues at coordinate 2,732,803 of JAXMBJ010000006.1, forward strand.
GAGATCGCTCCGCCGTCTCGCCGCACCGGAGCGTTCCTGGCTCACAGTGCGATTCCAATTCAGTTCACCGAGGAGGATCTGGATCAGGTCTCCGCGGGCAACTTCGTGACGAAAGTGATCTACCTGCCGGATCCTGAGTTCCAGGAGCTGGCTGTCCCCGGCGTGCGGACGCTGGTCAGCACGCGGCTCGATCCGGGTCTCGACCCGATCGAAGAGGCCGACCGTCGCGGAGCGATCCTGGCGATCATCCGGATGGGTAACAAAGACATGGAGCTGCCGCAGGGAGCCAGCGACACGGTGACGGGCGAATATCAGGCTTCGGCCGCTCGTCCTCGCATCGCTCCGGCCACCTACAGCACTTCGCAGGAAGGTGAAGGTCCGGTCACTGCTTATCTGCAGGACGAATCGGTGTCGCCGGCTGGTCTGACCAATCCGGCGGCGTTCGAAAACTGCCCGCCGGAAGACCTCTCCGGCACCGCGGTGGCTCCGATGCCACCCGGAATGGCTCCCCATCCAGGTGTGGTCCAGCGGATGCAACAACATCATGAAATGAAGCAGATCGCGCGAGCCAACATGCCGCTCGGTCCGCAGACGATGGCCATGGCTCCTGGTGGTATGCCGCAGCCGCTGATCGCCGGTTACAACCTGCCTCAGTACGGCATGCCGCAGACGGGGACTCCGATCGGTCTCCCGGGACCGCCCCACATTCCGCTCGGTTCGCCCGCCGGACTGCAGAAGCATGTGATGAAGAACTGGACGAAGATGCACATCCCCGATCCGACGTCGAAGGTCAAGATCAACGTCAAGCAGCGGCCGGGGTTGAGCTATCCGCAGCCGGCTAGTCGAGCATGGGTGGTGGAAGACACCATTCATCCGAACGTGAAGTACGGCAATCACAACTATGGCCTCCCGGCCGCCGGCTATCAACAGTCGGCTGGCATGGGCGGTGCCCACCACGGTGCCGCGAAGGGCCAGTACGGCAACGGTATCTTCGGGCACTTCTTTGACGGAGCGTCTGGCGAAATCCCGTGTGCGACCTGCCAGTAGTCCTCGTGACACCATGTCACCGATCGTTGAATTGAGATTTCCGTGAAACAGCCACATGATCGGACGGGACAGTCCCCTGCCCCGCCCGATCTCGGCTGTTGCGGACCAGCCCAGATCAGCAAGGAATCAGCCGTGATGGACCGGACGTCGCCAACGGAATGGACAGCATCGGCAACTCGGACCTGCGGTCGCGGGCTGCTCGCCTGCCTGGCCCTGCTGACAACTTCTCATCTGGCCAAGGCTCAAATCCGGCCAGCCCAACAGCGGCCGTCCCATCAACTGCTCAACTCCAACAGCTACCCCGGCACACTGGTCTCGCCTCAGAAACGAGCCCAACCGGACGTCGCCGGCTATCTCCAGCCGGTACGGGTCCTGGTCCCCGAAGACGCGGCCGTCTCGATCGCCACCGATGGCCAGATCAGCACGCCCGATTCACGTTCGATTCTGGTCGGTATCCAGGTCGGCCCCGCTTACCGCCTCTGCGTCAATTTCATTGACCGCGAACAGTCCGTCGAACTATACCCGACCCTCGAACTCCTCGATCGACTCCACCCGCCGGCCGGAGAAGCGGCCCGGTTCCCGATCCAGGTTCAACTGACCGAAGACGACTTGCGACAAGCCAACGCGGGACACCTGGTAACGAAGGTCATCTACCTCGAAAATCCACACGACGCCATCGCCCAGCAAGACGACCTGGACGATCAGCGTTGGTTCGAGACCCTGCCGCATGAAGATCCCTTGAAAGTCGCCGATGATCGCGGCAAGCCGATTGCCATCGTGCGGATCGGTTCCCGTACAGTCGGCCCGAGTGGCCCTGACAGCCAGTTCCTGTTCGGCTGCCCTCATGTCGAAATGCTGGAGGCGCCGGTCTTCGCCGGAACTGGCTCGGACCGAGCTTTTGGGCGAGTCACTGACCAGCAGGTCACGGCCGGCGTCGCATCGGCTCATTACGTCCAGTCGAATGGCCTGCCCTGTGAACCTGGTGCTCCCTGTGCGCCTGGTGCTCCCTGTGCGCCGGGCGCCCCGTGTGCCGCGGGGGCTGACGGCAGTTCCTGCGCAGCCCACGGTCAGGCTCATCCATTTGAATACCTGTGCGACGGCGGCGACGGGCTCTACACCACCGGCATCAGCCTGCGGGCGCTCGAGCCGGAAGATACCGTCGCCCGTTACGCTGGCCGCGACGGCCAGAAACGGTTGACGGCCAGCAACCAGGTCTGCGTCTACGCTCCTCGGTTCGCCGCCGCGCGCCGCGTCACTCGAGTTCATGTCGGCGACGACTACCTGGCAGCCGAAGCGGCCGCGATGCCAACGTTGCTCGAACAAGCCGAACGGCGCACGCCGGCCATCGGTGTCGATCAACCGCTGCCGGTGGAAGGCCGCACCCACACCGACCTTGCGACGCCGTTCGTCGACAACGACGTCCTGGACGAACTGGCTCTGCGACATCCCATCGAAGAGCTGGTCTTCGACTACCAGCCGCACGAGGATTTCCAGATCGTTCGGATTGGCGTCTTCGAAAAGACCGAACAATGGGCCATGCTCGAATACCTCGACGCCGTCACCACTTGGACCGTCAACGAAGCCGCTCAGATCGTCGTCGAGGATGCCTCGGCCTACGAAATGATCCGCGACCAGGAAGCCGGAACGATCTATTCGTTCCGCGATCCCGAAGGTCCGAAACTGCGGCTGATCAAACTCGCCTCAACCAAAGCCGCTCAGCCCGGCGATACCGTCGACTTCACCATCCGCTTCGATAACCTCGGACACAGCGAAGCGAAAGAAATCGTGATCGTCGACAACCTCACCACCCGGCTCGAATACGTCGCCGGCTCAGCGCAGTGTAGCCACAAGGCCGAATTCACCACCCGAGTCAATGACGGCCAGTCGCTCGAACTGACCTGGAAACTCCGCGAACCCATCCCCGCCGGCAAGGGAGGCGTGATTCGCTTCCGCTGTAAAGTACGCTAAACCAACGCCGCACTCCCCTGCCCTCCCCTGCCCTGCCCTGCTCTGCTCTGCTCTGCTCTGCTCTGCCCTGCTCTGATCGGGTCCGTGCTGCTGGGATGACATGAGTAACTTGATGAGCCAGCTCAATTTACTTTGCTCAATTCCACCGACTCGAGATACTGCTTAGACTCACATCGCGCCAACACTCATGGCGTCTGCGGCTCGGCGCAGCCGAGAATCGCGAGGTGGGTTGGATCGGGTGAAATAGCAGGACGCCGGTCTGTTGGCGACCGGACATGGATGCAGTCGTCCCACCGGCCTGCTATGCTGGTGACTCCTCCGAGCACCGGGCTCACGTCCTACCGATTCCCGGGGCTTCGCGCCAGGCAATCCGATCGCATCCCAGGCAGACCGTGAGAACGACTCGTGAGCGACACGACATCGCAAGGACATTCCCCATCGGCATCATCAAAGCTCGCCCCCTGGCCCGGCTCGCATGCCATGCCGCGGTGGAACCTGAACGAATTGATCGATGCGCCGAAGTTCGAACTGTCGAATGTGTGGCGACTTATCGGCCCCGGGCTGGTGATGGGCGGAGCGGCGATTGGGGGCGGCGAATGGCTCTCCGGTCCCGCAGTCACCGCCAAATACGGTGCGGCCCTGCTATGGGTCGGCACGATCAGCATTTTCTTTCAGGTCTTTTACAACATCGAGATCAGCCGCTACGCGCTTTATACCGGTGAACCGATCTTCAGCGGCAAGCTGCGTATTCTGCCCGGCCCGTGGTTCTGGGCCGGCCTGTACCTGCTGCTCGACTGGGGTTCCGTCTTTCCCTACCTTGTCGCCAATGCGGCCGTTCCCATCGAAGCGTTTCTCCTCGGACGACTCCCCGACTCCAACCTCCATGCCGGCGACTGGTGGCTGCACAAGATCCTCATCACGGTCCTCTGGCTGCTGACCCTCATCCCACTGCTGGTCGGCGGCAAGGTCTATAACTCGCTGCGCGTCGTCATGACCATCAAGTTGATCCTGGTCATCGGCTTCCTGGGAATGCTTGGCGTCTTTTTCACTCGCACCTCAACGTGGCTCGAAATCTCCTCAGGCCTGTTCAAATTCGGCACGGTTCCGGTGGAACGCAGTGAAGACGTGAACGGCAACGGCCTACTCGATCCGGGCGAAGACTTTGACAGCGACGGTCACCTGGACGGCATCGAACCGATCACGAAAGACGCTAATGGCAAAGTGACCGGATTTGAGGATCTCGATCACGACACCATCCGGGACGGAGTGAACGTCGACAATCCGCTGGTCGCCCTCTGGCAGGGCCGCGCCCTACCGCCGATCGATCTGTCCATGATCGCCGTGATCGCCGCACTGGCAGCCATCGCCGGCAACGGCGGGTTGACCAATACGCCGATCAGCAATTTCACTCGCGATCAAGGCTGGGGGATGGGCTACCACGTCGGTGCCATCCCCAGCGTCGTGGGAGGCAAAGGGATCGTACTCTCCCACGTCGGATCGGTGTTTGAGGTGAACGACCAGTCGCTGCCGCGCTGGCGCCGCTGGCTATGGCACGTCCGCCGCGAACAGTGGTGCGTCTGGCTGCTGGCCTGCCTGATCGGTATTTCGTTACCGAGCATTCTGTCGGTGGAGTTCCTGCAGCGCGGGACTGACGCCAAGGACTGGAGCGGAGCGGCGATGACAGCCGACGGGGTACGGCGGTTTGTTACCGAGCCCCGGTCGGATGTCCTGGTCAGCCGGCTTGGACTCACCCCGTGGCTGGCCGGCGCCACCTGGGGCCAGATCGCCTGGGCCAGCACGCTCTTGTGCGGATTCCTGGTGCTGATCACCAGCCACCTGACGACCATGGATGGCTTCGTCCGCCGCTGGGTCGACGTCCTGTGGACAGCCAGCCCGCGGATGCGACAGATGAAAGACGACCGCATCGGCTACGTCTACCTCACGGTCCTGCTGGGCTACGGCGTCGTCGGGCTCGGCCTGCTGTGGCTCCCCACCGCCCCCTCAGTCGTCTTCCAGCTGTCGACCACCGGCTACAACCTGGCCTTTGCGATCAGCGCCTGGCACACCATCGTGATCAATTCAACCCTCCTCCCACCTCAGCTGCGCCCCGGCTACTTCGTCCGCGCCGTCCTCGGCCTGGCCGGCTGCTTCTACTTCGGCCTGTTCGTGATCTCGCTCCTCAAACTCGTCGGCATCATCACCTGAGCCCCGGAGGTCGCACCTACCTCTCGCCCTAGCCCAACTTCAGCTGCTTACTGGAAGTGGTGCGAGAGGTAGGTGCGACCTCCAGGTAGGTAGGTGCGACCTCCGGGGGCCCGCTCGACAGATTCCGCCAAAACGAAAACAATGGGGGTCTGGAGCGGTGGCGCGGAGTCTTCCGGCTGCTGCGACAAGAACCCGCAAGGCCGACCCAACAACTGACAGGAGCAAGCAATGGACGCTAAGACGGCAAGCCGAACTGGACATCCCTGGCCGGTCGGAATTATCTCCCTGGGGATCCTGGCCTGCTTGGCCCTCGCCACCTCCGGCTGCTCGCCGTCCAAACCGGCGCCCGAGAAGAGTGGCGCGGCGAGCCAATCGGCTCAGCCGCCGGCGGCTGGAGCCGAACAGGGAGCCGGCTCCAAGATCGAGCAGGCCCTGGCCAAGCTCAGCCCGGAAGACCGTCAGTCGGCCGAGGCTCAGAAAATCTGCCCGGTCAGCGGCGAAGCCCTGGGGAGCATGGGGGCGCCGGTCAAGTTTGACGTTGAGGGCCGGACGGTATGGGTCTGCTGTGCCGGCTGCGAACAGCCGGTCAAGGACGACCCGGCCACCTACCTCGCCAAGATTCCGGCGGCCACCCCCCCGGCCAAATGAGCCCCTGAGCCAAACAGGGCCAGCTCAGAGCTATCTTGTCCACCCGGCCGGTTGTCGTTAGAATGCCGGGCTTACATGAGTGGCCTGACTGCAAGCCTAGGGTGGTCAGCACGGGCGGGGCCCCTGCGAGAACTCCTCTTCCGGGGCCACCGAGTAAACTACCGGCGACTGCAGCTCCGGGGTTTACAGTTCGCCAGCGTAGCTTCAATTGGCAGAGCACCGCATTCGTAATGCGGGGGTTATGGGTTCGACTCCCATCGCTGGCTCTTCAGGTTTTCTCAGGAGAAGGGCTAAATATGGCTCAAGCAGCGGCGATCGATATTAACGACGTGGTGGTCAACAACGGATCGTTTGGCCCCAAAGAAATTGAGGCGATGATCGGCAGCATCAGTGCCGACGCGCTGCAGCTGTCGGCCCTGCGGGATGCGGTGGCCGAGCTGGAGGGATTGGGCGAGCTGACGCCGGCCTCGGCCGTTCGTTTGGGGATCGGCTATTACCTGCTGGGCCGCTACGACCGGGCCATCGAAACACTCAGCCGCTCCGACGGCGGCGCCCTGGCTCACTACTACCTCGGCCAGTGCTACACCGCCAAGGAAGACTGGGAGAAGGCTCGGTCCAGCTTCCTGTCGGCTGCCAAGGCGGGCTACGATGCCGGCTTGTGCCAGGTCGCCATTGCTCAGACCCAGCGGCTGGCGCGCGAGCCGGCTGCCGCCCTGCAGACGCTCGACAATCTCTTCGGACCGGTCGAACAGACGGCCGAGTACCTGTACCAGCGCGGTGCCACGATCGCTGCCATCGGCGGCAACCCGTCCGAAGTGGTCGCTCTGTACGAACGGGCCGTGAAGGCAGACGAACTGCACAGCGGCGCCCTGTTCGGCTTGGCCCTGGAAAACGACCGCCGCGGCAACGACGAACTGGCTCTGGAATATTACCAGCGATCGGCCGCTCGGTTTCCGGCCCACGTCGGTGCCCTGATCAATCTCGGCATCATGTACGAAGACCGGGATCAGTACGACAAGGCTCAGCGCTGCTACAAACGAGTGCTCGACGCTTATCCCGATCACAAGCGAGCTCGGCTCTACTTCGTCGATGCCTCCGCCTCGGGCGACATGTACTACGACGAAGAAGCTCAGAAACGCCGCGACCGCCTGTCGCAGGTGCTCGGTATTCCGGTCAGCGACTTTGAGCTCTCGGTGCGCAGCCGGAACTGCCTGCAGAAGATGGGGATTGCCACCTTGGGCGATCTGACCCGCTGCACCGAACAGGACCTGTTGGCCAGCAAGAACTTTGGCGAAACGTCGCTGGTCGAAATCCGCGATATGCTCTCCTCCAAAGGCCTCCAGCTCGGCCAGTTCGCTCATGAACGCGTTGAGCCGGAACCGGTCCTCGACTTCGACAGCATGTCGCCTGACGAACAGGCCTTGCTGGAACGCCCGATCGCCGAGCTGAATCTTTCGGTCCGAGCTCGCAAGTGCATGGTCCGCCTGGGCCTGTCCACCATTGGTGAGCTGATCCGCAAGACGGGCGACGATCTGCTGGAGTGCAAGAACTTCGGCGTCACCAGCCTGACTGAGGTCCGCGAGAAGCTGACCCAGTATGGCCTGAAGCTGCGTGGTGACTGAGCACGGCGGTGTCAGGCCAATTCAGCTTCCAGCTTGAGTCGACGGACTCGGCCTGTGCGGCCCGAGCCGGTCAGCTCCATACGATCCACGGTTCGGTCCCCACTCCGGCCTTCATGCCGGTGGGGACTCAAGCGACCGTCAAAGGCCTGACGATCGATCAACTGCAGGCCACCGGCACCCGCATCGTGCTGGGGAACACCTACCACCTGACCCTGCGTCCGGGCGAGTCGCTGATCGAACGACTCGGCGGACTCCATACCTTCATGGGCTGGAACGGGCCGATCCTGACCGACAGCGGCGGGTTCCAAGTCTTCAGCTTGGCCAGCCAGGCGAAGATCAGCGAAGAGGGCGCCCTGTTCCGTTCGCACATCGATGGCAGCCAGGTGATGCTGACACCCGAGCGCGCGGTTGAGATCCAGCAGGCACTCGGCAGCGACATCGCCATGGTGCTGGACCACGTCGTTGGCCTGCCGGCGCCGCGAGAACAGATCATCGACGCGATGGAACGGTCGTATCGCTGGGCCCAACGCTGCCGCAGCCACCATCGACACCCGTACCAGGTGCAGTTCGCCATCGTCCAGGGCGGGCTCGATATCGACCTCCGTCGCCAGTCGGCTGAGCAGTTGATCGAACTTGGTTTCCCCGGCTACGCGATTGGCGGCTTGAGCGTCGGGGAGCCGCCGGAGGAGATGTACCGCATCCTGGATGCCGTCTGCCCGCTCCTGCCCGGTGATCGACCGCGGTACCTGATGGGGGTCGGCCGGCCCCAGGACCTGCTGGAGGGAATCGCCCGCGGGGTCGATATGTTCGACTGTGTCATGCCAACCCGCAACGGCCGCAACGCCCTGGCTTTCACCGATCGTGGCCCTGTGCGGCTCCGCAATCGGTGCCATGCGGACGATCCGCGACCGTTGATGGACGATTGCCCATGCCCGGCCTGCCGCCATTCGCGGGGCTATCTGCGGCACCTGTTCCAGGCGGGAGAGATGCTGGGCCCCATCCTGGTGACGGCCCATAACGTGACCTTTTATCAACGGCTGATGGCCGACGCTCGACGGGCCATTGAGCGGGGCGAGTACGTGCCATACAGCCAGCGGATGCTGAGCCAGTTGTAAGCGGGCTATCAGGGCGGGACCGGCAATGGCCTTGCCCCTTATGGCGCAAGGGTTTACCATAAGCCGCTTGGATTTTAGCTGGCAGGGATCGCCGTCCATCTGCCGAACCGGTCTGGATCAATTCTTATGGCTCAATGGTACACCTGCTGGGTGCTTCTGGCCCAGGAAGCCGCCCCTGCGGCGCCGGCCCCTTCCGGGCTTGAGGCCCTGCTGCGCAGCCCCCTGCCCTTGCTGTTGATGCTGGGCGTGCTGGCTTACCTGATGGTGTTCCGTCCCGAGAACCAGCGGCGATCGCAGCACGAAACGATGCTCGGCGGATTGAAGAAGAACGATCGAGTCGAAACGATCGGCGGCATTATTGGCACGGTAGTCAGCGTCAACCGGGACCAGGATGAAGTGGTCCTGAAGGTGGACGAGTCGAACAATACTCGGTTACGCGTCCGTTGTTCGGCGATTCGTGCGACGGGAGGACGCGACAAAGGCGGCAGCAAATCGACCGACGCCGGCACGACGCCAGTCGAAGGGAACGCATAGGAATTCAGAACGATGAGTTGGGATTCGGTTTTCGTACTGTGGATGCAGCAGGATGCAGCGGCCACCGCGACTAGCGCGGCCGGCGACTGGAATCGTTCGATGATCGTCGTAGCGGTAATCGCCGCGATCGTGTTGCCGTTCCTGTTCGGGAACTGGTTGACCGCTCAACTGCGAGTCCCCGACCTGGGCAAACGACTTGGCGTGATTCTCTCCGTGCTCACGTTGGCCGGTTTGGTCGTCTCGACCCGCTCACCGAAGCTCGGGGTCGACCTGCGTGGCGGATCCAACCTGATTTACGAAGTCGACCTGGCAGCGACTCGCGCCGAGCAACAGACTCCGGCCGACGGACAGGCTCAGCCCAACGCTGGGGCGGCCACTGGCAATGCCAGCGGCCAAGGGCTCGGCGCAGCCGAAATGGCCGGCCTGATCGATGCACTCAGCCGCCGCGTGAACCCGACCGGCGTGCGTGAAATCGTCCTGCGTCCCTACGGCACTCACCGCATTGAAGTGATCGTCCCGGAAGTCAGCGCGGCCGAACTCGAACAGATCAAGCAACAGATCGTCAGCGCCGGCTTGCTGAAGTTCCGCATCCTCGCCGACCAGCGCAAGCACGCGGCACTCGTCCAGCTGGCCAACAGCCCGGAAAATGCCGGTCAACGGTTCGTCCGTGACGCGACAGGCAAGGTCGCCGGCGAATGGCTGCGAGTCGCCCGTGAGCGTTCTGGCAACGCCAAGGAACTCGGCCCGCTGAAGATGATCCCGCCCGAATCGGCCCTCACTCGTGAACCCAAGGATGGCGTCGTCGAAGTGCTGGTCGTGGAACCCGATGAAGCTCAGAACATCCTGGGCGACGATCTCGGCCCCGTCCGTCGCGGACTCGACGAAAACGGCGCCCCCTGCATTAACTTCACGCTCAATACCAAGGGCGCTCAGAAGATGGGTCTGCTGACCCAGATGAACCTCCCCGATGCTCAAGCGGGCCGGTACTCGTATCTGGCCATTGTGATGGACAATGAGATTGAATCGGCGCCGCGGATCCAGAGCCGCATTAACGACAGCGGTCAGATCACCGGCCGGTTTACTGAGGCTGAAGTCGATTCGACCGTGCAGATCCTCAACGCGGGCCGGCTCCCCGCCGTGCTCAAGAAGACCCCGATCAGCGAAAACCGGATCAGCTCACTGCTGGGTGAAGACACCAAGCGTCAGGGGACGCGAGCGATCTACCTGGGTGGCGTCGCCGTGCTGCTGTTCATGATGTGGTTCTACCGCTTCGCCGGTGTGATCGCCTGCCTGGCATTAGCAGCCAACCTGCTGCTGACGGTCGCATTGGCCATCCAGATCAACGCCGCCTTCACGCTCCCTGGCTTGGCTGGCCTCGTGTTGACCATCGGTATGTCGGTCGACGCGAACGTGCTGATCTACGAACGCATGCGGGAAGAAATGGCCAAGGGGGCGGGTCTGCGGACTGCGATCCGCAACGGCTTCTCCCGCGCCTCCACGACGATTATCGACGCCCAGCTGACCTCGCTGATCACTGGTTTTGTGCTCTACGCCATCGGCACAGACGCCCTGCGAGGGTTTGCCACGCTGTTGATTCTCGGTATCGCCACGTCGCTGTTCACCGCGATTACCTGCTCGCGAGTGGTGTTTGAACTGCTGGAACGGACCGGGCGACTGAAGAAACTCAACTTCGTCAAACTGTTCGATATGACGAACATCGATTTCATCAAGTACCGCAATCCGGCCATTATCGGTTCGCTGGTGTTTATCGGCGTCGGGCTCGTCGCCGCCTGGCAACGCGGCCCAACCTTGTTCGATATCGATTTCTCCGGCGGCAGCTCCGTGCTGGTGGCGCTCAACAAGCAAGTCCCCATCGAACAAGTTCGCTCAATGGTGAACAACCTCGCTCCCAGCGTGTCGGTCTTCGAAGTCGATGTGGCCGGACGCGACAAGGGGACCGCTTTCCGCATTGACTGCTCGCTCGACGATGTCGACAAGCTCCGAGCTGGACTGCAGGAACGGCTCGCAGAAAACGGCCAGACGCTGCTGCAGATGCACTCGATGAAGTTCGATCCGCCCACGGCCGCCACCATCCCGGCGACGCCCGCACTGAGCGCCCCGCAAGGTACTTCAACCGGTACGCCGGCAGGTAGCACTTCCGCTCCGGCAGGCAGCACTTCCACTCCGGCAGGCAGCACTTCCACTCCGGCGCCAAGCGATACCACGACACCGGCACCGACGTCAGGTGCCGCTCCGGCAGCCGAGTCGACGACGGCTCCGCCCGCTGAGGTCCAGACGGCACCTTCAACGGAATCGTCACCTGCTGCGAACCCACCCGCAGCGAACCCACCTGCTCAGAGCCCCAGTGCTCCGGCCGCACCTGCGGATGCTCAACCGGCAACCGAGGCGCCCGTTGAGCCGGCTCCGCCCAGCCCGACGACCGAGGGGACTTCGTCCAGCGTCGACCGCCCGCGGGGTATCTGGCTGGCTCAGGCCACCGACGCCGCCCAGGCCGTGCAGGAATTGCTCAAGCAGGGCGCCGCGACAATTCCGCCCGCCACGACCATCAGCTCGGCATCTGCGGCCGCTTTCCCGCGACTGCAGTCGACGCTGAAATTCGACGAGCCGATTAACGCTGAAACGCTGCGACGAGCCTTCTCGGAGACGGCTACGGCGCAGGGGATTGCCGTCCCTGGCGACGTGACACTCGTCAACCCGGATTGGGACGGCAGCGAGGCACAGGCCTTCCAGGAATGGACCGCCATTCTGCCCGTGGCTCAAGCTGACGCCGAAAAGCTCCTGACCGCCGTTTCCGCCAAGATGGCCTCGCAGCCCGTGTGGCTGTCGTCCAACACGTTCGGTGGAGCGGTCGCCGGCAACATGCAGAAGACGGCTTTGAAAGCGATCATCATCAGCCTGCTGGGGATCATCGGCTACGTCTGGTTCCGGTTCCATCGGGTTACCTGGGGCCTGGCGGGCGTGGTCGCGCTGATTCACGACGGTCTGTGCATGGTCGCCGCGGTGGCTCTAAGCTCCTGGCTGGCTCCGTTCCTGGGCTTCGCCCTGGTCGAGGATTTCCGTATCAGCCTCGCGGTCGTCGCGGCGATCCTGACGATTCTCGGTTACTCGATCAACGACACCATCGTGATCTTTGACCGGATCCGCGAAGTCCGTGGTCGGAATCCTGAAGTCACCGCACAGATGATCAACGCCAGCCTGAATCAGACTCTAAGCCGTACGATTCTGACCGCGTTCACGACACTGTTGACGGTCATTGTGCTTTATATCTGGGGCGGGCCGGGGATCCATGCCTTCGCCTTCGTGTTGCTGTGCGGCATCATCGTCGGTACCTACAGCACGGTCTATATCGCCGCACCCATCCTGCTGTGGCTGCGACGCGCGGACGAAATGCCGCAGACCAACCCATCCGGCAGCAACCGTACCAAAACGATGGTTTAGCCAATCGGCGATGCCAAGCCAATCGGCAAGGCTGAGCCAATCGGCAAGCATTTCCTGAGTGATTCCAACGCCGTGGGCGGGTCGAAAACACGACCCGCCCGCGTTTTTTTGTAGGCTCAGCCCGCTTGGCGCGGGAATGATGGAATCAGACAAGTGCCGCGCCCGCTCAGGCCGCGGCCGGGAAGGGACGGAAGTTCGCCCCGATTCCAGAAGTCGCTCGGTCAGGCAGCAGGACGTCGCCTCTACCGGCTGGCAGGGCCGCACGCACGTCGTGATGCTCTGCCGAAATGGTGCACCTAACCTGCTATGACTCCCCGGCAAAGGCGCCGTCGGCGCTTGCTGAATCTGTTGGTCTTGCTCGTCGCTCAGGCGTGGACTACCGGCCAGGCGTGGCAGGGCGAGCCCCGGTCGACGGATGTCGATCGGCCGGTACTGCGCCGTCGCGAACCGATCCTCCCCGTCCTCTCGGTCAAAGTCCGACGGACGACGCCTGTCCCAGACAGCCTCGCCAGGCCGGTCGAGCCGAGTGCAGCGGCCGAACTCCCCGGCTTACCCGAATCGTCGCAAACTCGGCCAGCCGACACCGTGCCGCCAGTCCAGCCAAGCTGGCCGGCCCCGATGCCGGCGCCAAGTGAGCTGGAATGGCCGGCCGGCGAACGAGACGCCGGCCAGGTCCCAGACCGCTGGGCCCCCGTCTCTCCTCGTCCGTCGGCCACCTCCGCGCCCCCCTCCCCCTACCCTGCCCCTGGTTCGCCCCCATCCGCATCAGTGGGCCCGGCGATGCCCGTACGCCCCTTGGGTCTTCCCCCCGGACCGGAAGCCGTGCGGCTGGGAGACCCGGCCGACACGGGGTCGACCGATTGGGGTGCGAGCGAATTCTGAGTACAGTGGCGGGTTGCCAAACGTTTACTCTCGCAGGCCCACGGGCCGCTACGTTCCCGACATCGGATCCGTTCCGACCGCGAAAACGTTGCTGCCGGGTCGACGTTTGGTCAGAATGAGAGCTGGGATCGAAAGGAACCCGGGTGAACCAGCCGACCACGCTCCAACAACCTGATGAACGGACGGACGCCGTGCTCCCCGCTGAACCGTGGCGGGTCTCAGCTTGGCTGGTCAGTCTGATTGTCCATCTGGTGCTGTTGATTCTGATCAGCATGGTCTCAGTGGCGACTATCACGACCCGGCCCCTGATGACCTTGATCAGTCCCCCGGAACCGGTCCCGTTGGAGCCCGAGATCGCTCAACAGTTCGCGGTCACGGCCGAAGCGACCGATCGGCTGGGAGCGGCCAGCGTCGATGGAACCGCGATGGCGCTCAGCAGCTCTTCCGCGGTCAGCGAGCTGACGGTCATGCCTCCGACCGAGTTGGAAGAGTCGGAATTCGGAGCAATTGAATTCGCCGCCGAACTGATTGACCCGACCGACCGGCACGAAGACCAGGAAGTGATCGTGAGGGGGCTGGCTGGCGAAGGAGTGACCGGAGCCGAGGGAGCCATCGACCGGATCGCTCACGAGATTCTGCTGTCGATCGAAGAGCGTCCGACGCTGGTCGTGTGGCTGTTCGACCAGAGCCTGAGTCTGGCGACTCAACGTGAGCATGTGATCGCACGATTCGACCGGATCTACGAACAATTGGGCGTGCTGGAGTCGAAGGGCAACGCCGCGTTCCGGAAACACTCCGAGCCGTTGCTGACGTCGGTGTGGTCGTTCGGCCAGCGGGTTCAGCAGCGACTGGCCAAGCCGACTGCCGATCTGACGGAAATCAAAGAAGCCGTGCGGGGCATTGAGCCTGACACTTCGGGGAACGAGCAGGTATTTTCAGCCGTCTACGCGGCGGTCAACCGGTTCAAAGGGATGCGGTCTCGGGGCGGCAGCACCGACGGTCCTCAGCGGAATGTGATGGTCGTGATCTTCTCGGACGAAGCCGGTGATGACCAACAGGGGCTGGATCAAACCGTGGCTCTGTGCCGCAAGCTGGCCGTGCCGGTCTACGTGGTCGGTGTGCCAGCGCCGTTTGGAGTGCAGAATTCGGTAATCAAATGGGTCGATCCTGACCCCAAGTTCGACCAGACGGCCGTGCAGTGGCCGGCCGTGCATCAGGGCCCGGAATCGATGTTCCCGGAACGCGTCGTGTTGCCATTCACGGGGAGTTCCGAGTTTCGTGTGGCCGGATCGGATGAGATGCCCGAGCCGCTCGATTCGGGCTTCGGGCCATTTGCCCTGACTCGACTGTGTGCCTCGACGGGCGGAATTTACTTCACGGTCCATCCGAATCGGACGGGAACCCGGTACGTCAGCCAGGGCGATGTGGCCAATTACACGTCGTATCTGCGCGTCTTTTTTGAAGCCGAAGTAATGCGCCGCTACCGCCCGGACTATGTGACCGGCAAGGAATACGAGCGGTTGCTGAAGGCGAATCCGATACGCCAGGCGTTGGTGCAGGCGGCCCAGATATCGCAGATCGAGCGGCTGGACGACCCGATGCTGGTCTTTGTGAAGGCCGATGACGCATCGCTGGTCGCCGCTTTGACTGAGGCTCAGAAGGATGCGGCCAAGCTTCAGCCGCAGATCGATGCGGTGTTTGACGTGCTGTCTCAGGCCGAGCCTCAGCGCGAGAAGGAATTAGCGCCGCGGTGGCAGGCCGGATATGACCTGGCGCTCGGAACGGTGGCCGCAGTGAAGGTGCGTACCGAATCGTATAACGCGATGCTGGCTCAGGCCAAACGGGGCATGGAATTCCAGCAGGCCGAGAACAACACCTGGGTCCTCAAACCCGACGCGCAGATCACCGTCGGGAGCCGGCTGAGCACGCTGGGAGACAAATCGCGGGAGTACCTGGAGCGGGTCGTGAAGGAGCACCCCGGGACACCGTGGGCCTACTTGGCTCAGCGTGAACTGAAAGAGCCGATGGGCTGGCGTTGGGACGAGCGGTTCACGAACTTGGCCCCGCCTGCAAACGATCCGGGCAACAACAATCCGCCTCCGCCTCCCCAGGACGAAGTCCGCCGGATGCTCGAACGCAAACCGACCCGCCCCGCCCCCAAACTCTAACAGGTCGCACCTACCTCCACGGAGGTCGCACCTACCTCCACGAGACGCTAGCAGCCCCAAAGCCGCTTCTGTCGCTGGAATTGCCGCTCCACAAGCCCCCCAGCCCGTGCTAGCAGCCCACGGAGGTCGCACCTACCTCCACGGAGGTCGCACCTACCTCCACGGAGGTCGCACCTACCTCCACGGAGGTCGCACCTACCTCCGTTTAATGCTAGCAGCCCGGAGGTCAGATCAGCAGCGATTCGACGCTGGCTCGCTCTTCACGCAGTTCCTGTTCGGTCGACTTCATCCGCTCGCTGCTGAAATCGTCGGTCGTCAGTCCCTGCACGATCTGGTACTGGCCGTTGCGGCACGTCACGGGGTAAGAGTAGATGATCCCCGGAGCGATGCCGTAGCTGCCGTCCGACGGCACTCCCATGCTGACCCAATCTCCCTCGGCCGTCCCCAAGGCCCACGTCCGCACGTGGTCGATGGCCGCCGATGCGGCCGACGCGGCACTCGAAGCGCCTCGAGCCTGAATCACTTCCGCACCACGCTTCTGTACCCGCGGAATGAACTCCTCGCGATACCACTGCCGATCGACCAGCTCCGCGGCCGGCCGGCCCTTCACCGTGCACTTGCTGATGTCCGGATACTGAGTCGCCGAGTGGTTCCCCCAGATCGTCATCTTCTTGATGTCGGTCACGTGAGTCCCGGTCTTTTCGGCCAGCTGAGCCAAAGCTCGGTTGTGGTCCAGACGCGTCATCGCCGTGAACTGGTGCGGCTTCAGCTTCGGCGCGTTGCTCATCGCAATCAGCGCATTCGTGTTCGCCGGATTCCCCACCACCAGGACGCTCACGTCCCGCGCGGCATGGTCGTTGAGTGCTTTCCCCTGCGGACCGAAAATCTTGCCGTTCTCCGACAACAAATCCTTCCGCTCCATCCCCGGACCACGCGGCTTGGCTCCCACCAGCAGCGCGTAATTCACGTCCTTAAACGCCTCGCTCAGCTCCGAAGTCGCAACCACTCCACCCAGCAGCGGAAACGCACAATCCATCAGCTCCATCACCACGCCCTGCAGCGTCGGCAACGCCGGCGGAATCTCCAGCAGATGCAGGATGATGGGCTGGTCCGGCCCCAGCATGTCGCCCGCCGCAATCCGAAAGGCCAACGCATAGCCAATATTCCCCGCGGCACCTGTGATCACCACCCGCACTGGCGACTTCATTTTCCAAGCTCCTCCAAGCGATATCTGGGCCTTAACAATGAGCCTAGGACTATCGCGCGTACCCAGGCGGGCGTCAAGTCCAAGATGACCAGATGGGGGGTCGCCGCTCGGCGGAGGGCTTATCGCGGGCCGACCAGCGTCGTGTCTTCCGCGTATTCCTCAATCGCCTCATAAGCAAAGAAGTGGCGAGCGATCCGCTGAGCCAGCTTGTCGAGGAACAGCTTGCGGAAATCGCGCTCGGGAATGTCGGTCGTGTGGTAGCCGCCGTTGACCGGGTACTCGATCTGCCGCGGCGTCACCGAATAGACTTCCTTCCCCTGGTCGAGAATGTCGTAGACCGACAGGTGAATGTTCGCCTGACCCTTATACATTGTCTGCCCGTCATGCAGACTGAACGAATCGATGTCGACGGCCACCAACGACTCACATTCGACACCCTTGCCCAGTGCCTGGAAGTCGAGATAGTCCCAATTGTGCTCGTCAATCCAGTCCTCCACGGTCTGTGGATCGAGCACCTTGATTTCCTTCACATTGTTCTTGAGGCTGATCGAAATCCGCTGAGCCAGTTGCTGCGAAATCAGCGAGGGACCAATCGCCCCCTGGCTGTCGATCACCACCACCGCCACTTTGCGTTCTTTCAGGCCGTCAAACCTGGCCGGGACCTTGTTCCCCGTCCCCGCGTAGATCAGGTTGGCAATCAGCCCCACGCAACCGGAGCTGCCGGCCAGCAACAGCCCCACACACAGACTGATTACGCCTGTCCGCCAGGCATTCGTTGTCGACATGGGCTAGATCCTTCCCTGGGGGCGTTTGCAGCCGTCCGTTCCGCAACCGGTCTCCGACCGCCGTGGCCGCCAACTGGCGTGCGGCGGCATACCATGCCACCTCGAGCCATTCAGCGGCCGGAGCATACAAGATGCTGTCAGACGGCGACAAGATCAAATCGCCGCGGACGCCTCCTCCCTATGCCCACTACTCCGCCCCACCACGCTGACCACCCGCGTCGCCGGATAGCTCAGCCGGGCCCGAGCCCTCCGCTGGGCCCCCATCGGGAGTCAGTCGCTGCTGGCGCCAGCGTCGCAAGCGGACAGCAGCCACTCGGTCGGATCGAGCCCACCACCAGGGGACAAGGGTCAGCAGGACCAGCAACAGCCCGAACAGGACCAACACCAGGGGCGTCGACAGTCCGCCACTCCCTGGTTCCAACGGCGGGACGATCGCGAGGGAATTGCCGACCAGCAACGGGCTTGCCTGTCGACCCGACATGGAACTGCCGTCCGTCCGCTCTCCCGACATGGTCGCCTGCGCGTGATACGACCAGAGCTTGAAATAGAACCCGGCCAGCCGCACCGACTCGTGGATGTTCTCGCCCGTGTGAAAACCGGCAGGGAGCTCCGGACAACAGAAGACCACGGGGTACGTCGACCAACTCTTGCCCGCTTCTTCGGCTCCCTCGCCGCGAGCTTCACTCAACGACCCGGTCGACGCAGGACGCGGCGGTTCGTTCGGCACCGAACCAATGGCATCCGACGCTGGCGGACGCGGCGGGACCAGCCGCAGCGGCTTCGGCAATGGAACGAAGACCTCGACCTCGTAGTAACGGCTGAGCCCATGTCGAGCCCGCACGGCCGGATCGGTGATTTCAATGGCGATCGCTCGCCGGGCCGTCCCCGTCAATTCATAGAACTCGCCACGTTGCTGAGCCGGCTCCTGAAGCCACCGAGCAATATCCCAGTCCGTGCGCGGTGTCGGTCGGCCGTCACCAGGGGCACCGCCGACAACTTCGCCGGCCGGAGCCTGCACGAGCTTGGGTCCCAGCGATTGGACGGCAGCCAACATCTGATAAAAGGGCTGCCGGTCTTGGTAGGCCAGCGCTCCATGAGGAGCAATCGCCTGCCACGCCGCCACGTCGACTCCATGCCGAGCCAGCCAGACGATATTCGCCGACACTCCACGATCGGGCTGCGGCCGAGCTGGGAACCAGGCCACTCCCTGCGTCGCAAATACCGGATCACCGGCCGCGTCGCGCTGCATCAAGATTCCTGCCACCTGCACCGGCTCGTCCCATGCCTCGGCCGACTCCTTCCGCCAACTAGCCGGAATTCGCGACGTCACCACCACGGCCCGCCCCGTCCCGGCCGTGTCAATTGTCATCTCGAGCACGGCGAGTTCCGCCGTCCCGAACCGCTCAGCGTCGGCTCGCTCCAAAGCCACGCGACGGACCTGATGCACCCGACCATGCAGCTCCCACGCCGTTCCCTGCCAATCCCCCACAAACCAGCCATCTGCGGTCGGTTTGCGAGCCAGCAGCGACAATTCGTGCGCATCGCAACGCCCCAATCGCTGCAGAAACTTTCCCCAGTCCGAACGTCGTTCAACCGTCACCGGTTCGCCGTCCTGGAATGGACGCCAATCGTCAATGAAATAGCCGAATGCCTCCAGCAATGAGCGGACGGTCGGTGCCGGAGCATGACCGGGCGACGACAGACTCGGACTCTCCGACGCCGGTTCCTCTTGAGCGTCCACCGTCGCGACGATGCCGCTGAACAACACCGCACAAAACATCCAGCCGACGCTCTGCATCAGCAGCCAGCTCCTCGTCCGACGCGATAACTCGATCGCCCCAGCCGCGCGGCACTGTCGATCTCTCGAAAGTCCAGTGAAAGAACGTCCAGTGAAAAAACGACCAGTGAAAGGGTTCATGGCGTTCCTCCCGGAAGCTCGATGCGATGGGGGAGCGGTTCGCGACGACGGCCGCGCCGTATCCACCGGTAGGCAATCGACGACACTGCCACACTGACGACCGCCGTCACCGCCAGCCAACCGACCTGCTGACGCCCTAGGGCCGGAGGCGCCGATCGCACGACCGTCGGCCGCGCGAGATCGACTTGAGCGGCCAGTACCAGCGGCGAAATGCGAATGCCATCGGCGGCCAGATACGTCCACCGCTTGAACAGCACTCCCGTCACGCGCGCCGGCACGTCGATCTCCATCCCCCGCAGTGCTCCCGATGGATACTCCAACGCATAGATGACCACCGGGATATCCGAATCGGCCGAGGTCTGACACCAGATCTGCCAGTATCCGTCGATCGCCGACTCGTTCGCCGGCGCCTTCACAAAGTTCGCTCGTCGCAACCGCCCCTCAACCGTCACCAGATGGCCGCGAAATGCGTCCATCTGCTGGTTCATGTGAATCGGGCTCATCACAGGAGCACTCATCCGCGACCCTATCGATGGGTCGACCTGCCTGAGAGCTTCCAGCGTTCCAAACCACGCCCCCTGCTCTTCGGTGCGAAAGACCGTATTGTCGCGGACCAGAGACCACGGCAACTCGCGCAGCCGGGCCATCAGTTCGACTTCAGTCCATCGCCCCCGTTCCGCCTCAGCTGTTGGCAATTCGGCCGAACCAGCCGGCTCGTTCGTCCCGGAAGATTTTTCGCCACCGGAAGGCTCCGCTGCACCCGAAGGCTCCACGCCACCGGAAGGCTCCACGGCACCGGAAGGTTCGGGGGTCCCCGTGATCTGCCACAACCAGCGCCAGCGGCGTGGATCGCGGGCCTCGAACATCAGGCTGATGACGGCCATCAACGTGAAGGTCATGACGAGCAGCCGCCATTGTTCGCGGCGATTCCGTCCGGTGGGGAGCGGCCGGCGTCGAGGCGCGGCGGGGCGGCCCCACCTGGTTTCGGCTTCGCGCCCCTGTTCTTCCCTTCGTCCCATCAGTTGTGCCTCTTCCTCCAGTGTGCTCCGTCCCCGGACGGCTGCCCACACCACACGTCTGGCCAACACCCAAATGTCCAGTCAGGGTAACGAATGTCCGCCTCGGGGGGTTTCTGCCGGTGGGACCGAAAAAACGGGCTCCCGGCGTCCGTCAGTCCGGCAGACGGGTGGTCAATTGTGGGCACGCGTTCAACCCTGTTTATAATAGGCTTGGCGCCATTCCGAATCCGATCGGCAGACCGGAACCTGACCGATCGCCGGCGCAGGAGCTGCGACGCCTGCCCTCGGGTCGGCCGCAGATCGGCTCGGGACAGAGGCCCGGCGAGCGATCGCGGTCTGGGCAGGAGAGGTCGCGCAGTTTATTGAGGCTAACGACAGGAGCGTTTCCGCATGCCGCGGAGCCGAACATCCGCCCGGCCGCAGTCGGGGCCTGGGAGCCGGGTCGCTCACCCGGTGGCGTGGCTCGCTGCGCTCCTCGCACTGCTCGCCTCGTTACCCTCGCCCGGCTGGACTGCGGAACCCGTCGACGAGTTCGTCACCGCGCTCAAGGCCAACCAGTATCACGATCTGGCCATTGAATATCTGAAGCAACTCGAGACGAGTCCTCTGATTCCCGACGATCAGCGGGCGGGGCTGGGCCTGGAAATCGCCAAGGTCCATGTCGAACTGGCGACCCGGCAGCGATCGGCCAAGCAGGTATCGGAAGCATTGCAGGCTGCCGAACAGCAGCTGCGTCTGGTGCTGGACAAGGCGGGCGACTCGACGCAAGGGGCTGAGGCCAGTCTGTTGCTGGCGACCGTCCTGTGGCAGCGAGCCGAACGAATCGCCAAAGAGGCTCGTGAGAATCTGGTCGAGCAACGGCGAGATGAGCTGAACCGCGAGGCCGCTGCTGCCTACACCGCCGCTCAGCCGGCCTTTCATGAGGCTGTCGAGCGGCTTCGCAAACAACTCGAAAGCTTGCCGAAAGCGATTGAGCCGACGGACCGAACGATGCTGGAAATGCGTCAGCGGCTGCGAGCTCAGTACGTAGCGGCCATCTACTCCGAACCGTTGATGATCTATGAAGCGGCCGCGCATGGCGACCCGCAGGCGGCCGATCGGCGTGAGCAGTTTGAGCGGGCGTTGGAAGAATTCAAAGTGGTTGCCGACAAGGCGCGCAAAGGTCGGTACCAGAAGCAGCTGATGCTGGCCACACTTCACCAGGGACTCTGCCGCCAAGAACTAGGAGATCCGCGCCGGGCGCTGAGTTACTTTGAGGAATTGCTGAGCACCGAATCGGCGTCGCCGCCGATCGTGTCGATTCAGCTGCAGGCCCTCAAGCACTCCATTGATTGCTGGATGACCGATGAACTGAATTCGCTCGACCGCGTCCTGGCTGAAGGCCCGGTGTGGCTTGAACGAGCCGAAAAGATTGACGGAGTCGGCGACGAGCTGCAGGAGGTTCAGGTCCGGCTGGCCCGAGCCGCTCAGATCAAGCTGTCACAAGCGGACTTCACCGGCCCCGAACGCGACGCCCTGCAGCGCAATGCGCGGCGATGGGCGGCCAATGTGGCCAAACGGCCCGGACCGCACCAGAAAGCCGCCCAACAGCTCCTGGCCGAACTGGGAGTCGACGTGTCGGCCGGGGGCGACGGGACCGAAGCCACCGACTTCCCCGCCGCCTTGGCTCAGGGCAAAGCGACCTTCGAAACGATCACGCAGCTGGTGAATTCCCTGGCAGCGCTCGGGACCGCTCCCGAAGCGGCCGAACAGGCGGCCCAGTTCCAGACCCAACTGAGCGAACTGCGGACGCGAGCGGTTCTCCAGTTCCAGCAGTGCCTGAAGCTGGCCAGCCCTCAGACGACGGCCGAAGAACTCGCCACAGCTCAGAACTATCTGGCCGTCCTCTATTACCAGCAGGAGGACTTTCTGTCGGCCGCGGTGATTGCCGAGTTCGTGGCCGAACATCACCCGGTCCCCGATGCGGCTCGCCAAGCGGCCATCCTGGCTTTGGCCGCCACGGCAAAACTCAATCAGCAGACCGCACTCGCGACCGGTGCTCAAAGTGGCGGTCCCGAAACTCCGTCGTCAGGCTCCTCGGGCGATGGAGCCGGAGGTTCAGCGGCCATCGATCCGTCACAGCTGTGGAGTACGACTTGGAGTGCGCGTCAGCAACGACTGGCGGAAATGATCCTCGCTCGCTGGCCAACTTCCGATGCGGCCGGTGACGCGGTGGCCCTGTTGATCAACGCCGCTGCCACACGGGGTGAATTGGCAAAGGTCGACCAACTGCTGAATCGACTCCCGACCAACGCTCCGCAACGAGCATCGGCCGAGCTGCAGGCTGGGCTGATCCTGTGGAATCAGTATTTGACCCAACTGGTGGCCGCTTCTAAATCGGCGGCGAACCCGAATGCAGCGGGTCCCTCCGAGGCCGACCGAGCGGCGGCCATCCAGCGCATCCAGCAGACGTTGGTTGCCGGACTGGAAAAATACCGCGGCCGGCCGGCTCAGCCATTGACCGTGCAGGCCGTACTTGTTTTGACTGAATTGAGTCTGCAGCAGGGAGACGCTGAAGGGGCAGCCAAGTGGCTGAACGACGCCGAATTCGGACCGCGCACGCTGTTGGCTTCGTCCCATCCGGCCGTCCAGTCGGGAGCCATTGTCGAAGCGATCGACATGGCTTGGCTCCGCATCCAGGTCAACCTCCTTGGCAAGAGCACGGATGCGGCGGCCGGTCTGACCGAGGCTCAGCAGGCCATGCAACAATTGCAGCAGCGACTGCAGGGCTCGGCGGAAGGCCAGCAGCGTCTGACGCGAATCTACGTGACTGTCACCCGTGATCTGAAGCATCAAATGGACCGGCTGGCACCGGAGAAACGTCCCCCGCTGGCCCGCGGCCTCGAGCTCTTCCTGGACCATGTTTCGCAGAACAGCCAGGATCCGGCCGTCCAGGCATGGGCCGCCGATACGTATCTTGAACTGGCAGCGATCGGCGCGACCGACGCGAACGGTGGCGCAGCCGCGACGAACGGTGGCGCAGCCACGATGAACGACGGAGCGATCGACAAAGGTTTGAAGCTCTACGAACGGCTCTTCACTCAACTCCGCGAAACGGGCGGCGCTACCGGCAACCAGGATCTCCCCTATCTGCTTCGTCGAGCCAAAGCGTTGACCACGGCTGGCCGATACGAACTGGCCATGCAGGACTACGTCACGGTGCTGACCCGTCAACCGATGCTGCTGAACATCCAGACTCAGGCCGCCGAGACGCTTGAACAGTGGGGCCAGTCAGGACATGCCGACGCCTGGGCCGATGCTATTCGCGGTTACGGTCCGCCGTCACCGGCCGGTCAGCCTCCCGTCTGGGGCTGGGCCAGAATCGCCAACGTGGCCGCTCGACACGCACAATATCGCGACACGTTTTTCGACGCTCGGTGGCGAGTCGCCTCGTGTCGGCTCAAACAGGGCGTAGCGACGCACAATACGGATCTGATCAAGCAGGCGGAGCAGGATATCCAGGTGACTCGCGGGCTTTATCCCGACCTGGGAGGCGACCAGCACCGCGCCAAATTCACGCAACTGCTGGGCGAGATCGGGCAACACCTCGGTCGAGGCCCACAGGAACTCGAAGGTCTGTGATATGACACACTTGGCCGCACACATTCCGGACGCTGACGATCGACCCGTACGCGGTGGGCGCGGAGCCCGACGGACGGCCCATGCGGGGCCTCTCGCCGCAGGCAGTTTTTCCGTCGCCGCAGGCGTCGGGGCCATCGCTGTCCGAACCCTCGCCCGGCAATCCATGCCCGCCGCTGTGCCCTCCCCGCCCGTTCCCGCATTCCTGGCAATTGCGGCGGGGATCCTCGTGGCGGCGGTGGGGCTGTGGACCGGCGGATCGTCCGACGCGATCGCTCAGACAGCTCCTACGGGCCCGCGCGACTTCGTCTACCAGCTCAACGGCACACCGGTCGCCGGCCAGCTGATCGAGCTCAATCGGCAAGGCGCCGTGCTGGAAGTTCGTGGCGGTCGCAAGGAAGTCCCGCTCGACGCTATTGAACGTGTCACTTTTGCTGGCGAACCGAGAGGGCTCACCCAGGGCCGTGAGATGCTCCGGTCGGGTCAGATCGAGTCGGCCGTTGAGGAACTGCAGAAACTGAAAGCCGATGATTTCTCTCGTCCCGAAATCCTCGAAGACTGGAAGGTTCAGCTGGGGCTGGGCCGAGCCGAACTGGCGCTGCGTGGAGCCGGTGACGCCAAGGCAGCCGGACGTGAGCTGGCCGAGTACTGGAAGACTCACCCTGAGTCGTACTATCGACTGGCGGTCAGTCGAGTGCTGGGTGACCTGTCGATGGGGATCGGCAACTTCGAGAGTGCGGTGAAATTCTACGGAGAACTGACCCGCAGCCCGTTTGCGAGATTCCAGCTGCAGGGAAGCCTGCTGGAAGCCAAGGCACTGCAGAGTGCCGGCCAGTTCGACAAGGCGTTGCAACGGTACCAGCAGGCGCAGGACCTGGCGGGGAAGAACGGTTCGGGTAGCGATCCGGCAGAAGAGGTGGACCGATTGCTGGCCCAGGTCGGAGTGGCCGCCTGTCTGGCCGAATCGGGCAAAGCGGCCGAGGCCGAAACGAAGCTCATCGAATTGATCCGAGCGACCGACAATCGGCACCAGCGACTCTTCGCCGCCGCCTACAACGCACTCGGAGCCGCCTACCGTCATCAGCAGCGTCCCACGGATTCCCTGTTGGCTTACATGCACGTCCACCTCCTCTTCCCCCAAGATCCAAGCGCGCACGCCGAAGCCCTGTATTACCTGAAAGGGCTCTGGACGACGCTCAAGCGGCCCGAAGAGGCTTCCAAGGTCGACCAGCTCCTCAAATCCCGCTACGGCAACTCACCGTGGGCAGCCAAGAGTTGAAGACAGGGTGAAGATCGATCGACAAATCAACGTGACATCAGCGGCCGGGAATCGGCCCAGGAGTCCATGGAGTTCCGGTGAGGCCGGTCGGTTCGGGCGGCAGAATCGTTTTGAGCGTTACAGACTGGCCGCGGCGACAACGGATTTACGACCTGAACGGACGCGCGGGAAAGATTGGGTACGTTTCGGTTTAGAATGAGTTTCTGGATTGGCCCCGTCATGGCGCGATCCGGTCAGCACCACCCTGGCCAGAGGTGACCGAGGCTGACCGGGAATAGCAATGGGCGCGGAACAGCGAGCAGTCAGGATCTACAGAGGGGAGACATACGATGGTTGCGGGGCGGAGTCACAAGGGGCAGCCGGCGGAGAGCCGCGGGCTGGTCGTGGCAGGAATCCCGGCGGCGACGGGGAGCGTACGGCTCGGTCGACGCGCCCGGTTCCTGGGATGCTGGGGGTTGCTCTTGGCGTTGATCGTGCAGCTGGGGCTGTTCGGCTGGGGCTCATCCAGGGCCCTGGGTCAGGATGCCCCTGCTGCTCCGGCCGCAGCCCCGGCTGCCGCCGCCGCAGCCGCTGCCGAAAACGCCGGGAATGCCGCCAGCCAACTGGCTCCGGACGACGCTCCCAAGACTTACCTGCAGTGGGCCTACCGGGCACTCGGCCTCAAGTACACCGTGGTATTCCTCGGTCTGTCGATCAGCGCCGTCGCCCTGTCGATCATGCTGATCGTGGAACTGCGTCGCGCCAATATCTGCCCACCGGAACTGGTGGAGGGATTTGAACAGCACCTGAACGAACGTCGGTACCAGGAAGCCTACGAACTGGCCAAGGCCGATGAATCGTATCTGGGGACGGTCCTCTCTGCGGGCCTGGCCAAAGTGAATCTTGGATATCAGCCGGCCATGGAGGCGATGCAGGAAGTCGGCGAGGAAGAGGCCATGAAGCTGGAACATCGGCTGAGCCTCGTGCAGTTGATCGGCACGATCAGCCCGATGGTCGGTTTGTACGGCACGGTCGACGGGATGATCGCGTCATTCCGGCTCTTGACGACTCCGGGCGTGACTCCCAAACCGTGGGAACTGGCCTGGGGTGTGTCGACGGCCCTCTTCACGACCCTGTTGGGGTTGGCGATCGCCATTCCCGCTATCGCCGTCTTCAACGTTCTCAAAAACCGCCTGGCACGACTGGTGTTTGAAGTCGGTGTGCTGAGCGAAGGATTGATGAAGCGATTCGAAACCGTCCCGGTCCCCAAGAAGTAGCCTGCTGTCATGAAATTCACGAAGATCGACAGTGGAGTGGTTGAAGGCGACCTGACGCCCATGATCGACATGGCGTTTCAGCTGATCGCCTTCTTCCTGCTGCTGATCAATTTCAGCGAATCCGAGCAGGACGAACGGATCCGGCTCCCCACCAGCGAGCTGGCCAAGCCGGCAGACGCTCCGCTCGACCTGCCGATTTACCTCCACCTGACGCGAGACTCGCAGGTCATCATCAACGGCGAACAGGTACCGCTGGACAACGTCCGCAATCTGCTGGAACTGGAAGCGGGCGTCATTCGGCGCAAACAGAAGTCGCCCCGGGATGCGACGGTGATCATCCGAGCTGACGCACGAGCCAAGACCGGGAACGTGCAGAAACTGATCAAACTGGCTCAACAGAGCGAGTTCGAACAGTTCGCACTGCGGGTCAGCGAAGAATCAACTCCAACGCCGATTGCGCAATAGGTCCTGGAGCACACGATGCGAAGACGACGAGAAACCGGGGATGTGCGCGTGGACGTGCAGATGACGCCGATGATCGACATCGTCTTCCAGCTGCTCGTCTTCTTCATCATGTCGTTCAAGGTCACCGTCCAGGAGGGCGACTTCAACGTGAAAATGCCGGTGGCCGCCCCTTCGGCCGGCGTGATCGAGGAAGAGCTGCCGCCGATGAAGCTGCGGCTGACCGCCAACGCCGACGGCACCCTCTCCGGCATTCGACTCAACGATCAGAGTTTTCCGAACTTCGCCGCCCTCCGTCAGCACGTCCTGCAACTGCTCGGTTCCGATCAGGGCCCGGGGAGCATGAGGGAGAAGGCCGAACTGGAAATCGATGCTGATTTCGGCCTGCAGTACGACCAGGTCGTCCGAGCCCTGACCGCCGTGACCGGCTATATCCAAAACGACCAGCCAGTGAAGCTGATCGAAAAGATCCGCTTTACTCCCCCCCGCGAGTAAACCTCGTCCCGGGCCACCCGGCTTCTCGGGACACCTCAGCGCCCAGGTGGCCGTTCGGGCACTTTCTGGCCCTTTCGCGCCGATTTGTTGGCCCTGCCGCTCGACCGATTTATAATGCACTCGTCGCGCGGCCCGGTCGATGGGATGGCTCAGCGCGGGGGGTGACGAGCCGGTGAGATGAGCCGGTGAAATGAGCCAGGGAGACGACCCGGGGTGGGGAGGCACGCGAGACCATGAAACGTCGGATCTGGATGGCCCTGATCGGGGGTCTCGTCGGATGTGGCTGGGGAATTGGCTCCCTCCCCGTGGCCTACGCGAAGACGATCTACACCGGTCAACGGGTCCGCATTGACATCTCCCCTCCCACCGAAGTCGGTTCGGGCGCTGAATCCCTGTGGAACTTCACCCTGACGCTCGTCGGTCTATCCGGGGCCCGAATCGGGGGCTGGGATGGCTCGATCACCGGACCGCTTCAC
Source organism: Pirellulales bacterium (assembly GCA_046349895.1). Lineage (GTDB taxonomy): Bacteria > Planctomycetota > Planctomycetia > Pirellulales > Pirellulaceae > JAXMBJ01. Next base: position 2,760,966 of record JAXMBJ010000006.1, read on the forward strand.
CACCAGACGACTCTCGATGTCACGACTCCCACACAGACCGAACCGCTGGCCGGCGTGCAGTTGCTGACCGACATCGATACCCACTTCCTGGCCGCCAATGGTCAGATCCTGTCGGTCTCGCCCCCGTACGAGACGTATCTCCAGCAGTTCAGCAAAGAACCGACGAACGCCTTCGGACCCAACGCCAATCTGGCAGTGACGCGGCTGGGAGACCAGTTCGGCGGCACGTTCGCGCTGCTCGGCGGTCCCCTGACCAGCTGGGATGTGGCCCAGGTCGTGGCCCCGCAGAACGCGCAGCTGGAATTCGATTTCTATGTCGGCTTCGGTGGCCGCGACGCCCCCCCCCGGGAACACGTCGACTTTTCACTCAAACTCGATGGCTCGCTCCAAACCCCGTCGCTGTGCGGTGATATCGACGCCGATCAGGACGTCGACTCGGCCGACCTGCTGGGCTTCCTGGCCAATTGGACCGGAGCGGTGCGAGACCCGAGTGATCCGCCACGCACCTTCGAAGAGGGCGACTGCGACGGCGATACCGACATCGATTCGGCCGACATGCTGATGGTACTCGAGCAATGGACCGGGGCCCTGGGGGCAGAACGTTTTGCCGGACAGCTCGCGGCCAGTATGAACCTCGAGGGCCTCCGACAGTCGGGAACGCTCGGTGCTGCCGCATCCGTCCCCGAGCCGGCCTCGCAACTACTCGGATATCTCGGCGGCCTCGCCCTGTGGGCTTTCCGGCGTCGACGCTAGGCCGCCCCCCCGACGAGGTAATCCCAGGCTCCCGGCCATCCGGCCCAGGGAAGCAATCCCCCCCGAAATGAGTGCCAGCATTTGATTTTCGGGCTGCGGTCCGCTATCACTGAATGAGTAACTGATGGGCCCGCGCCCCGGGATTGCGAGGACGGGTGGGAACGGCGGACTAGGATTCTGTTCAGGACGCGAAATGAATATTTCGGTAGCTCACGGCTGCGACGAACGCCTGGGAACAGACGGGACTCGCTATCGTTATTTCGACATCGGTACGGGTGCCACGACGGTCGTGTTGCTGCACGGCATGTTCGGCAGTCCGAGCAATTGGCTGCATGCCATGCGCGAGTTGGGGGACCGGTACCGTTTTTTGTCGCTGCAGCTCCCCATCGACCGGCACCGGGGACGCCGGCACGCGGAATTCGAATCGATCGGACAACTGACCGACCACCTGACGGGCTTTCTCGACGAAATGCAGCTCGACCGGACCGTGCTGGTCGGCAATTCGCTCGGCGGACAGGTCGCCCTGGACTATTGTTTGCAGGCTCCTGAGCGAGTGGAGCGGCTGGTGCTCAGCGGAAGTGCGGGGCTGTTCGAGCGGAGTCTCAGCGGGGGCCGGCCTCCGCGGGTCTGCAAGGACTTTATTCGCGACCAGGCCTGCCAGATCTTTTACGATCCGAATAACGTCGACGATGCGATGGTCGACGAGATTTATGACATGCTGCGGGACCGCGACTATCGCCGGTTTCTCTTGCGGGTGGCTAAAGGGACTCGCGACCGATATATGCTGGACGAGTTGGTCCGAGTGCAGGTCCCGACGCTGATCATCTGGGGCCGTGACGATTCGATCACTCCGCCGTTTGTGGCCGAGCAGTTCTGCGACCACATTGAAGGAGCTCAGCTGGTGTTTCTCGACCAGTGCGGGCATGCACCGCCGATCGAGCAGCCAGCCGAGTTCACTCGGCACTTGGAGGTGTTCCTGAGCTCAACGGCGGGGGCGCTGGCCTGACTCGGGCGGACGAGAATCAGCCCGCCGAGAATCAGCTCGCCGGGCTCCGCCGGGAACGTAGTCGGCTACGTCGTCAGCCGTGATGGGTTGACGTTGGTCGGCAGCGACAAAATAACCGTCTCGCAGAAACCGCAGGGTGTAAGCAAAGACGCGGGGGTCGTGAGCGATCAGCTCGTGCAGTTCGGGGACCACGATAAAGTCGGACGCACCGACCAGTTTGGTGGTCGCCACAGTGATACGGCCATCGTCATCGCCCGGCTGGAACGGATCGAAGCCCCATTGGTTCTTCAGGCCCCCGGCAATGATGCCGAATTCACAGGGCGGTGTCGCCAAGTGGGGCTGCAGCTGATCCCAGTCGGCTCCGAGCTGCTGCCCGGCCTCGCCGAAGATCGATTTGAACCACGAGTAATTTGCCAGCCGAGTGGCCGTCAGGGCGCCGTGATTCGGGGGAGCGATCATCACAACGCGATGCAGCCGCTGATCGGGGACCCAGCCGCCGTCCGGATTGTCGTCGCCGGCCAGATACCGGCGAATGACGATATTCCCCAGGCTGTGCCCGACCAGATCGATCTGCTCAATCCCCTCCAGGCTCTCGATCACCCGAGCCAGACTGCGAGCGTGATCGTCGACATTCGATCGCAGGCTGGAGTAGTCGATGGGGAAGACGCTGTAGTCGCCTTTGTCGTGCAGGTAGCCTGCCAGCATTTTCATCGACCAAGCGGGGCCAGCCAAGCCGTGCAGCAGCACGACGGCTCGCCCCTGCATGGGGGGCAACTGCTGCTCGCGGCGGATCGTCAGCAGCTTTTCGCGACAGGCGTCGAGGGTCCCCCGAGCGTGAAGCCGTCCATCGCCGTCCAATAGACGGTATTCGCCCGTCTCCACGTGCCGCTGGATTCTCCACTCGTGGAAGACGGCCTGATCGGTCCACCGCAAGACGTTATCGACCGATGGACGCGGGACACTCGACTCGGCGCTGCGGCCGAAGAACGTATTGAGCGGTCCGACTTGAGCCCAAGCCGGGCCACCGCAGACGAGCCACACCAGGACGACCAGCAGGCCGATCACCGCCCACGACAGCACTGACAGACGTTGTTCAATCATGCCGCCCCTGCTCCTCCCGGCTATTTTGCCCCGAGAATCATAGCAGGCCCCGCCCTGGGGACAAGAGCATTCGACACGGTGCTGGCAGCGGGCCGGCCGGCCGTGACGGCCGTTCAACGAACGAGCCCTCCAGCTCACCTGGAGCGGGCTCCAAACGAAGACGCTGGCCGACCGCCGAAACAACGTTGCCGTGTCGGACCGGTTAATCGCTCAGCCCGAATAGCCGGCGTCCATACCGAGCCGATTCCGCAGCTGTTCGAACTGATCGACGAAGGTATCGGTCGACGAGTGAACGTGCTCGGCTTCGGTGATGAACTGCAGCTGATCGTTGCAGTGGACGCCATGAGCTTCAAAGATCTGCTCGTAGGCCGTCAGGTCGTGTCCGTAGACGATCAACAGCTTGTGTTCGTCGAATTGGATTTCCTGAGGCATGTGGGGATTCAGCACGGCGATGCCGGTGCAGCCGTCGTTGGTCAGGAGATCTTCGAAATCCCACAGCGAGCTCAACAGCACGGGCATGTCCATGTGCTCGCGGTAGAGATCGACGTGACCACCCCCCTGCCCCTTCGTATGGCTCGTCTCCAGCACCACGTCAACCGTGTTGCCCAGCGGCTCGAGCAATTCAACGAAGAGCTCGAACAGCCGTTCTTTGGATGCGGCGGCCATCAGCACGGGCATCTTGGCATGCGACTCGCGGTCGTGATAGACGTCGTGCCGAAACCCTTGCCGCGGAACGACCTTCAGGTCATACGACGGACGAATGGCGTCGGTCAGCGTAAAGTCACCGTATCGACGGACGCCGAGATGGGCTTCGAGTGCTTCTTCGGAAAGATGATCAAAGCTGCTGGTAGCGATCGACCGGGTGGCCGTCTGCTCGTGAAATACGTTCTTGAAGAAATTCTTCAAAAAGCCCATGTTGTGCCTCGAACAAGCATGTCAGTCAGTGAAATTACACCCGCACGCGAATCTCGCCTGCGGTTTCACTCAAAACTTAGATCACGGCAACGAAGCACGGCCGAAGTGCGCTGCCCGGGACAGGAAGATTCGCCGAAAACCAACCAGCGGCCGTTACGATCGCTACACCCGGTTCAACCAGTCCGACGCCGCCCCGACGGCCGATTCGTACCGATGAAAGGCCGTGCGCGTTGCGTCGGCCGGGCAAAGAACTCTATCACCGGACCTTTCCGGTGCCGCCCCACACCGGGCCAAACGGAGCCAAATCGCGGCCAACGAGATCAGCGGAAACCGCCCGGGCAAACTCTGCCGACGCGATCACCCGGCCCCCGTGAGAAACGCCTCCGCCTCGGCCAACAACGGGTCGATCGTCCGCTGCTGGATCCGATGAGGGGGTGCCCACGGAAACCACTCGCCCCCGAGATGTTCCGTTGGCTGCAGGTCGATGTCCGTCAAGAGCCGAGCGAGAAAGATAACGACCGTCTTTTCCCGCGGCTGGTGACCGGTCCGCAGGGACTGGACGGTATACCGGATGGTGAATCGAAAGCCGGGGACGATTTCGATGTCGTCGGGTTGAATGCCCGTTTCTTCCTCCAGCTCGCGGAGCGCACACTCCATCTCGGTCTCACCCGGTTCCATATGCCCCTTCGGGAGATCCCAACGGTCCGCGTGCCGCATCAGCAAAAACGATTCCACCGGTGAGCCACGGACGATCAGGAACCCACATGCCTTCAGAGTCGGTTCGTCTTGCTTGGTCATCAGAGCCTCATCAGGGGGTTGTCGGTGGCCGACGACTGGTATGATATCGCAGGCCAAATTTTGGTGGCAGACGGCAGCAGGCCCCCCGCAGGCCGCACCTTCCCGGCGCCCCGACTCAACGCAGGGCGGAAACTCAGTGGTGCGAGAGCCAGGTGCGACCTCCCCGACCGCGGAAAAAACTGGAGCGATGGCATGAAGATTTACACCCGGACGGGTGATGAAGGCGAGACAGGGCTCTTCGGTGGCCCGCGTGTTTCCAAGGATCACGCTCGGATCGAAGCCTACGGCACGGTCGACGAGCTCGGTGCGGTGCTGGGCCAAGCTCGAGCCCAGAACGCCGACCCCGAGATCGACCAGGTGCTCCTGAATATCCAGCATCGGCTGTTTGACTTGGGTGCCGAGCTGGCGACTCCTGAGCCGACCAAGGTCGGGATTCCGCGCGTGGCCGACGTGATGGTCGACGAGCTGGAGCAGTGGATTGACGGTTTTGAACGAGAGCTGGTGCCGCTCAAGAGCTTCATTCTCGCCGGCGGGACCGCCGCCGCCAGTTCGCTCCATCTGGCCCGCGTCGTCTGTCGGCGCGCCGAGCGGCGCGTGGTGACGCTGCAGCGATTGCCGGAGGGGGGCGAGCCGGTTTCGCCGGCGATTGTCGTCTACCTGAACCGGCTCAGCGACCTCCTGTTCGTCCTCAGCCGCGTCGCCAACTCCCGCGCCGGCTCCCCCGATGTGGCTTGGCAAAAATACGCCCCCTAAACCACCCACTCACCACCAACACCCCACCCACAGCACACTTCGCACTCCACCCAAACCACCAACCCACTCCCGGAGGTCGCACCTACCTCCAACGAGGTCGCATGTACCTCCACGGAGGTCGCACGTACCTCCCACCGACTGCTAGCACTCTGCGAGAGACGCGGCGGTGGCAGTTAACTGTTGTCCGGGTTCAACTTAGGCCGCATACGCGCGGTCACGCGAGAGGTAGGCGCGGACTCTGCGGGCTGCTAGCAAGCAGCGGAGGTAGGTGCGACCTCGTTGGAGGTAGGTGCGACCTCCGGGACTTTACGGTCGGCGACGGGAAGGGTATTTTCGTGGCAACTGGGGAATCCGACGAGGAAGGGAGTGCCGGGCATGGGACGACGGTGGGATCGATCGACGTGCGTCCTGGTCCTGACAGTGGCTCTGCTGAGCCAATTGGCCGGTCTGCTGGTCGGTTCGGCCGAGGCTCAAGTGCCGGCCGATGCAGGTTCCCAGCCGGCGATCGAAACGGTATCGCCGGGGCCGGTCCCAGTACCGGCGGGCGAAACGGCGAGTGTGCCGGGGATCGATACCGGTGACAACGCCTGGGTGCTGGTCTCGGCCGCTCTGGTCTTGTTCATGACGGCTCCGGGGCTGGCCATGTTCTACAGCGGCTTGGTCCGCCGCAAGAACGTGCTTGGCGTGATGATGCAGTGTCTGTTCCTGATGGCGTTGATGTCCGTCGTCTGGGCTCTCTGGGGGTATACGCTGGCCTTCGGCGGTGATGGAGCGACGCACCGGTTCATTGGCACGGACGAGTTTCTGTTCCTCAAGGGCGTGACGGTGTCCGACGGCGTGGCGCCGCTGCATGACGGCTATCGCATTCCGAGGCTGACGTTCATGGCCTTTCAGGGGATGTTCTTTATCATCACGCCGGCCTTGATCTGCGGGGCATTTGCCGAGCGGATGAAGTTTTCGACGATGGTGGTCTTCATGGTCTGTTGGGGGACGCTGGTCTACTGCCCGATCTGCCACTGGGTCTGGGACGGCGGCATCCTGGCTCGCGGGGCGACTGGTGCCTGGTCGGGGGGAGCGCTTGACTTTGCTGGCGGGACGGTGGTCCACATCAGTTCGGGGATCTCGGCTTTGATCTGCGCGTTGTTGATTGGCCGGCGGCTGGGATTTGGCCTGGAGGACATGCGGCCGCACAATCTGACCTACACGGCGTTAGGGGCGGCCATGCTGTGGGTGGGCTGGTTCGGGTTCAATGGCGGGAGTGCTTTGCGGGCTGACGGGATAGCGGCCAGTGCGCTGGTGGTGACTCACCTGGCCGCCGCGGCTGGCGCGTTAACTTGGGCGGCTGCGGAGCGATTTCAGCGGGGGAAGCCGAGTGTATTGGGGACGGCTTCTGGAGCGGTGGCGGGTCTGGTCTGCATCACGCCGGCGTCAGGTTACGTGCAGCCGATGCCGGCTCTGGCGATGGGGGCTGCAGCCGGCCTGGTCTGCTATTTTGCCTGCAGCCGCTTCAAGACGTCGCTGGGGTACGACGACTCGTTGGACGCGTTTGGGGTCCACGGAGTGGGCGGGACGCTGGGGGCGATCCTGACGGGCATTTTCGCGTCGCCCGGGCTGAGCCCCCTGGCGACGGGGTTGGTCTACGACTTCGAGTCGGGTGTGGAGTTGGTCCGGGGTCAGGCGGTGGCCGTCCTGGTGACGGTGGCCTATTCGGCGGCCGTGACTTTCGTCCTCCTGAAACTGCTTGACTTGACCATGGGCCTGCGGGTCTCCCAGGAGCACGAAATCCGCGGTTTGGATCTCGCAGAGCATGGCGAGGAAGGGTATATATTTTAGTGTCAGAGGGTCGAGGCAGTGTCGGAGGGCGCTGAGGCGGAGGGCTGTGCCGGCACGGACGGCTTGGCCTTGACCCTGGAATTGTCCCTGATTGACGTCGGGCAGTCGGCTAGACGCAGCGATCCGACCAGAGAGCCGTCCTGGCAAGAGGAGTGAAGTTAATGAAGAAGGTGGAGGCGATCGTTCGCCATTTCAAGCTGGAAGAGATCAAGAATGCCTTGTCAGAGCGGGGCATTCACGGGATGACCATCACCGAAGTCCGAGGCTTCGGCCGCCAGAAGGGTCACAAGGAAACGTACCGCGGAACCGAGTACACGGTCGACTTTGTTCCCAAGGTGAAACTGGAAGTGGTGGTCCCCACCAGTCAGTTGCAGGCGACGATCGATACGATCATGCGTGCGGCTCAAACCGGTCAGATCGGTGACGGCAAGATCTTTGTCACCAATCTGGAGAACACCATTCGCATCCGGACCGGTGAGACGGGTGAAGACGCGCTGTAACGGCGAGAGTTTCCGCACCCTAACGGAGTTCCATGGCGGAAGGCCCTAAGTTTCGCGACAGCGTTCTGGTCGCTCAGTCTCAACTGGCCACCGGACGTGCCAAGCAGTTGGCCCAGCATCGCCAGGGTGCCTTGGGGATTCAGATCTGCGCCTTTCTGGCCGACATCCTCGACGAAGCGGTGATGGGTCTGGTGCAGTCGGCTTGCCAGCAGCACAATCCGCAACTGCTGGACAATCTGGCCGTCGTCGCTCATGGAGGCTACGGCCGTCGCGAGGTCGCACCGTACTCAGACATCGACCTGATGCTCTTGCATCAGCTGCACGACGGCGAGGTCGAGCCCTTGGCTCGGCAGCTGGTGGGCGACCTGTCGGACCTCGGCCTGGAACTCGGCTTTGCGGTCCGCACGGTCAACCAGACGATTTCGCTCGCCAGCCAGGACCCCAAGACGTACACGTCGCTGATCGACGCGCGTCTGCTGATGGGAAACGAACGGCTGTTCGAAAAGCTCCAGCATCGGTTCCGCCAGATCGCCTGGTACCGGCGCCGAAATGTGATCAGCACAATTGAGCAGGCACGGAACGAAGAGCGGCAAAAATTCGGCGAAACGGTCTACCTGCTGGAACCCAACGTCAAACGGTCACGGGGCGGCCTGCGCGACATTCAGCTCCTCCGCTGGGTCGGTTATGTCCGCTATGGCCACGCGGACCTGGACAATCTGCGGCGAGCCGGAGTACTGTCGTGGGACGATCTCCGGAAGCTCCGCAACGCGACTGAGTTTCTGCTGCGGCTGCGGAACGAAATGCACTTCCATGGCCGCGCCACGTGCGACGTGCTGACCAAGGAAGAACAGCTCCGACTGGCCGAACTCTACCAGTACGAAGGTCGAGCGGGCGTGTTGCCGGTGGAACAGTTCATGCAGGAGTACTTTGAGCACACCAGTTCGGTCCACACGATCGTCGAGAGTTTTGTGGCGACTGCCAAGTGGCGTCGTCGGCTGAACATGGGAATCGCCTACCTGATCGGCCGTCGGATCGATCCGGGGCTGCAAGTCGGACCGCAGTATCTGGTCGCCACCAAGAAATACGCCGAGCGGGTCAGCAGCAGCATCAACGAAGCACTGCGGCTGATGGACCTCGCCGCGCACATCAACAAGTCGATCGACCCGATTTCGTGGCGAGCCATTCGCGACTCGATGTCTCAGGACCGTGATCTCGAAGTCACTCCCGAAGCCAAACGCCGTTTCCTCTCATTTCTTAGCCAACCCATGCAGCTCGGTACGCTCTTGCGACGCCTGCATGAGCTGCGCATCCTCGAGCGGATCGTACCGGGCTTCGATCACACGCGATGCCTGCTGCAATTCAACGCCTACCACAAATACACCGTCGACGAGCATTGCATTCGGGCCGTGGAGTGCGTGACCGAGTTCCGTCACCGCCGCGGAGTGTTGCAGCGTACCTACCAGGACCTCAAGGACAAGACGCTGCTCCATCTGGCCCTGCTGATCCACGACCTGGGAAAAGGATTCGTCGAGGATCACAGCGAAGTCGGTCGCCGGTTGGCGATGCGAGTCGGCCAATCGCTGAATCTGTCGCCGCAGGACCGCGAGACACTTGAGTTTCTGGTTCACAAACACCTGATGCTCGATCACCTGGCCTTCCGCCGCGACATCACTGACGAACGAACTCTGATCAGCGCGGCGGCTGAGATCGGTTCACCGGCCATCCTGAGAATGCTCTACCTGCTGACCTGCGCCGACTTGGCAGCAGTCGGCCCGGGCGTCCTGAACGACTGGAAAGTGGAGATCCTGACCGACCTCTACAGCCGCCTGATGGATCGGCTGACGGGTGGAGCCGAATCGGCGGAAGCTGACCAGCGAGTGTCGCCGCAGCGTGAAGAACTCTTCCGGCGAGTTGCCGAGTGGCCGAACGCCACCTGGTATCGCCGCCAGATCGCCAGCCTGCCAGCCGCCTATCTCTACAGCGCACCGGCTGAACAGATTCTGAACGATCTCCAGCGGATCGAAAGCACCGGGCCCGATCAGGTCCACGCCTGGGGACGTTTCATCGAAGACCGCAGCGTCATCGAATACTCCATCGCCGCTCACGAACAGGTTGCCTCCGGGATCTTCCATCGGCTGACCGGAGCGCTCAGCAGCCAAGGCCTGCAGATTCTGGCGGCCGAGATCCATTCGCTGGCCGATGGCCTGTTCCTCGATCGGTTCTACGTCGAAGATCCTGACTACAAGGGTTGCCCGCCCGAATCGCGGTTCACCCGAGTCACCGACTCGCTGGTCGCCGCGTTGACCACCCCGGGCCCCTTCCAACCCCATTTCCGATCCACCTGGCAGGACGCTCGATCGGAAAACGACACCTGGGGCCCGCCATCGCCACCCCAAGTCCGCATCGACAACACCCTGTCCGACCACTTCACCATCATCGACGTCTTCGCTCACGACCGCAAAGGCCTGCTCTTTGCCATCGCTCGAGCTATGTACCAGCAGGGCCTGTCGGTCCGCATCGCCAAGATCGGCACGTTTCTCGATCAGGTCTGCGACGTCTTCTACGTCACGGATCAGGATGGCCAGAAGGTTGAGGACGAACTCCGCCTGGAAGAAATCCGCAACTCGATCCTGCAGGCCATCGACCAATGGGGGACGGTCGCTACGGTCAAACCGTAAGCCGGCTGACTCGATTCAGCCGACTCGATCCCCCCACGCTGAAAGTCGAGCCAGTAGCTGCTGCTGGCAGCCGACCTTGCTCAGCCCACTGCGTTCAGCGGCACATCGGGTGAGTCGGCGATGTTGACCCAGACGTGGACGTGCGGTGCGCCGCGGAAGTGCCACACGAACGACGGGCCTTCCAGACGCCAGTTGTCCCAGATCTTGTCGTTGCCCAGGTCGTCTTCCTGGTAGAAGACCATGTGGCACCCTTCCAGCCCGCCCTGAACCTTCAGGCACTGCAGCACTTCTTCGCGGTCGCTCTGCCGGTAGGGTTCGATCAGCTTCTGCAGGACCTGCTGAACGTGCGTCTGCTGATCGCTGCTGAGATCCTTCACAGCGATGCCGGGGAGCTGCACCTTCGCGCCGCGGAAACCGACTTCGGCTTCGGCCGGCGTCTTGGCCACCAGGGCCTGCGCCCGCTGGTTTTGGTCAAGCATTTCAAAGACGCTGTTGGCGGCCAGTGCCTGCGGCCAGAAGACATTCCCCGGATGATCGGGCTTTTCATTGAAGTCCTCAGCGGCATGCCCATAAAAGATCGGACCGCCAAAGGCGACGTGGGGCGTCGTGTTGCCGTCGCACCGCAAAGTCATATGGCGGCCGGTCATGACAAATTCAAATTGCGGTCCGGCGGGATCGCCGAAGATCGCCAGGCTCTGCTGCAGCCCCCAACCGCCGGCGTCATCCTGCAGCTGCTTGTCGATCCGCCCATGCCAATCGGGCTGGATAATCGCCTCGAAAATTTTCCGCACCAGATCCTGTTGAGGCTTGGTGTAGAAGTCGGAATGGATTGTGGGGTCAGTGATCTGCCAGTTGTTCGAGACCTTCGTCCGCAACGGCTTGCCGTCAGCTTCCTGGTGATCCCAGGCAAAACAGACCTTGGCTCGTTGCTGAGGATTCAAGGTCGCGTAGAGCTCTCGCACCCACGATTCGGCCGTCGCCTCACGTCCATCGGGCGCACCGCTGACCAGCCGGACGAAACCGAGTTGACTGCCGGCCGCCACTGCTGCTCCGGCGCCAGCGACGCTGAGAAACCGACGCCGGTCGAGACCTTCCGCACGATTCGTCGAATTGGCTGGAGACGGTTGGCGCGCCATGATTCGGCTCCTTGATTCATCCGGGAACGATGGTCCCACCATCAACCCCAGAACAAGTGAAAACCCAAAACCCTGAAACCCGTACCACCAATTAGAACGGATCGGTAAGCGCTCAACAACAACCGGCCGCATCACCCGTCGACTGGGGGTTACTTGCGGCGCTGACAGCCGGGGCAAAAGAATGTGGATCGTTGAGCCTGGACGATGCGCGTGACGGTTCCCCCATCGCATCGTGGACATGGCTCACCGGCTCGCGCATAGACGCGGTGGTGGTTCTGATACCTTCCGGCCCGTGAGAGCGCGTTGCGGTAAGTGCCATCGGAGAGCGTTGACCCTTCGTACTCGATGGCCTCGCTCAGCACATGCCGCATGGCGTCGTAGAGCGCACTCCACTGCGACCGGTTCAGGGCATCGCAGCGGAGTGCGGGATGAATGCCGGCGACAAAAAGCATTTCGGAAGCATAGAGATTGCCGATGCCGGCCACGGCGTTCTGGTCGAGCAGCGCGACTTTGATTGCGCGCCGGCTGCTCTGGAGTTTGTGCCGCAGCTCGTCGAGCGTGATCAGGAGCGCGTCGGGACCGATTCTGGACCGCGTCTGCGAGCGCTGCCAGGACTCGGCCGACCACCAGGCAATCTGCCCCAGGCCGCGACGGTCCCAGTACCAGAGTTTGCGCAACTGCTTGGTCCGCCCTTGAGTCAGGGAGAATTCGAGTTCCAGCCGGAGATGTTCGGCCGAGGGGGGATCGGCCAGCAGGAGCAGGCCGGTCATCCGGGGTTCGATCACCAGTCGATCCTCGCCGTCCAGCACCAGCACGACCCGTTTTCCGACCCGCTCAACGGCCACCAGCCGCCGTCCGGCCATCCGCTGTCGGACGGCACGACGATCGGGCCGCACTCCGATCGGTCGGCAGGGCGACCGGAGAAACTCCACACGAGTGATGGTGCCTCCAACCAGTGGGCGGAGGCCTCGGCACATCGTTTCAACCTCGGGAAGTTCGGGCATTCGATAGGGCTCCGGTGACGAGGCTACCATAGCGAATCGGGCTGCCCGCTGGTAGGATAGGAATTTGGTCCCGGGGCCAGCGAGGCCGTCAGGGATTCGGCAGAATTCTCAGTCACCGCAGCTGGATGGCTATGACAGGCAAATTACTCTCCCAGGTCCCCGACGCTCGCGGGCGGTTCGGTCCGTTCGGGGGCCGTTACGTTCCTGAAACGCTGACTCGTGCCCTGGACGAATTGACCGAGCAGTACGAACGGGCTCAGCAGGATCCGTCGTTCCAGGCCGAGCTGGACGAGCTCTGGCGGGACTTTGTCGGCCGGCCGTCCCCTTTTTATTTCGCTCGCCGACTGACCGAACGCTGCGGCGGCGCCCAGATCTGGTTGAAGCGCGAAGACACCAATCACACCGGGGCGCACAAGATCAACAACACGCTGGGGCAGGCTCTGCTGACCCTGCGGATGGGCAAGACCCGCGTGATTGCGGAAACGGGAGCCGGTCAGCACGGTGTGGCGACCGCGACTGCCTGTGCTCATTTCGGTCTGCCGTGCGTGGTCTACATGGGCGAAGAGGATATTCGGCGTCAGGCTCCGAATGTCTTCAGCATGAAACTGCTCGGCGCCGAAGTCCGTCCGGTGACGACCGGCTCGAGGACCTTGCGGGATGCCATCAACGAGGCGATGCGGGACTGGATGAGTTCGGTCGAGACCACGCACTACATCCTCGGTTCGGCCGTTGGCCCGCACCCGTTTCCGCTGATCGTTCGCGACTTCCAGTCCGTGATTGGCCGTGAGACGCGCCTGCAGTCGCTCAACCGTCTCGGCCGGCTCCCCGATGCGGTCGTCGCCTGCGTGGGAGGTGGCAGCAACGCGGCCGGCATGTTCTATCCGTTTGTGGATGACTCGGAAGTGAAACTCTATGGCGTCGAAGCGGGTGGCCGCAGCTCTCAGCCAGGCGACCACGCTTCACCGCTGAGCTACGGTCAGCCCGGCATTCTGCACGGCAGCTACAGTTACGTGATGCAGGACAGCGACGGACAGACGTGCGATGTCCATTCCATGTCGGCCGGACTCGACTATCCGGGCGTTGGGCCCGAGCACAGCTACTGGAAAGATTCTGGCCGGGTGGTGTACGACAACGTGCAGGACGGCGAGGCCATGGAGGCATTTGATCTGCTGGCGAAAACTGAAGGCATCCTGCCGGCGCTCGAATCATCGCACGCCGTGGCCTACGCGATGAACCTGGCCCGTCAACTGGGGCCCGAGCAGGTCATCGCCGTCTGCCTGTCGGGTCGTGGCGACAAAGATGCCGCTGAAGTCCGACGTCTGCGCGGAATTGAGTGACGCTGAATCGAATAACGCTGAATCGAATAACGCTGGCAGAAGTCCCCAGGCAAATCCAAGCTGGTCACGCGACCGAGGACACGAATCACGACATGAGTTCCATTGATGAGCGATTCCGGCAGCTGCGGACCGAGAACCGTAAGGCGCTGATCCCCTTCATCACCGCAGGCGATCCCGACCTGGAATTCACGCGGCAGGTCCTGCTGGAACTCGATCAGGCCGGCGCCAGCGTGCTGGAAGTCGGCATCCCGTACAGCGATCCGATCGCCGATGGACCGATCATTCAGGCCTCCTACACCCGCTCGCTGCAGCGAGGTATCCGCGTTCCCGATATTCTGGCGACCCTGGGCCGGACGACTCCCGAGTTGCAGTCGCCGGTAGTCACCATGGTCAGCTACGCGATAATCCATCGCTACGGCAAGGAGCGTTATGTGGCCGACGCTCGCGAAGCGGGAATCGCGGGCGCTATCGTCCCCGATCTGCTGGTCGAAGAAGCCGACGAATTCGCTCAACTCTGTCGCCGAGCCGACTTCAGCCTGATTCAGCTCGTCACCCCGACGACGCCCCGCGACCGGGCCGTCCGGATTGCTCAGCAGTCGAGCGGATTCCTGTACTACGTCTCAGTGACCGGCATCACCGGCGAACGTCGCGAGCTCCCCCCGGAACTCCTCGACAACGTTCGCTGGCTGCGAGGTCAGACCGATCTGCCGATCTGTATCGGATTTGGCATCAGCCAACCTGAGCATGTGCGAGCCCTGCGCGAGGTGGCTGATGGCCTGATCGTCGGCTCGGCCATCGTCCGCCGGATGGCGGAGGCCGAGCAGCACGGGCGGGAGAAATCCCTGCAGGATGTCGCCAGCTTCACTCGGCAACTGGTGAGCGCGCTGGCCTGACCGGCCGAGCGTCACGTTGACTGACGTGTCAGCCCGATGGGCGTTGACCGTAGCCTTCAATCAGCCGGCCGGCGTAGAACAGAATCACCCCGAAGACCAACATGTAGACCATCTGGCTGACGTTCAACTGCCGCCCCAGCACGTTGCTTAACTGCAGCACGATCGAAATGGGGAGCACCCACAGGGCGATGATCTGCATCCAACGGCCCAGACGAGCTGCCATGATTCAATCCCGGACTCGTTATTCCATCTCGGCGGTGATTGCCCAGCCGACTCGGTCGGCTCCGACCGAATCACCCTGTATTGAGGGAGCCTTCCGACAGTGAAAGATTATCCCCGACAGAAGTTCCTGCCTCAGGTCGAAAGGGCTCTGCGTCTGCGGTGCCCGCGGTGCGGTATTGGGCGACTCTTTACCGGCTGGTTCCGGATGTCGCCCACCTGTTCTGAATGCGGATTGAAGTACGAGCGTGAGCCGGGCTTCTTTCTCGGCGCCATCTACTTCAACTACGGCCTGACAGCGTTGATCTCCGCCTTCGCCTACCCCATTCTGTTGTTCAGCGGCACGCTCCACCGGCAGCAGACCTTCGCAGTGACGATCGCTTTCGTGATCCTCTTCCCGCTCTGGTTCTTCCGCTACGCCCGCAGCCTGTGGCTTGGTTTTGATTATTTCTGGGACCGTACTCCACGGCCCTGACCGTGCACCAAGCCGCAGGCTGGCTGCGATCGTTCCTGTGCCCGCCCGGCCTTGGCGGGCGGGGCTTACTTGGCCGGAATCGAGATCGGTGTCGCGTCGACTTCAATGTCGCCCAGAGCATACTGCAAACCGGCCAGGTAGTGCTGCAGAATCACTGGATTCCAGTAGATCTCCTGGCGGTGCCCCAGCGAACAGTAGAACGTGCGGCCATCACCGTACTTGGCAATCCAGCTGATCGGATAGAATCCGTCCTTGCGATTACCACGCGCCAGTTCCTTCCAGGTCGGATCGAGGCTCAGCAGCATTCGGCGATCTTCGGGCCGAGCCGTACCGTTACGGAACTGGTAGATCTCGTCGGTGATCGTGAATCCCTCCCCCTTGAAGACCTTGTTCAGCGGGTGATCGGGATCAAGCAACCGAACGGGGACCGCCTCGTGCCAGGGATGGCCGTCAAAGGTCCCGCCCATCATCTCGGTGTAGGCCGGCCAGTTGTGGTACGTGTCGGTCGCCGAATGAAACCCGGCCAAGCCCTTACCCGACTTCACGAAATCCTGCAGGCTGGCCTTGAGCCGCTCTTCACGTTCCAGAGCCGCCTTGCCGTCGTCTCCGTCGGGAAGCTGCTTCGGTTGGAAGATTTCGCCCGTCGTATTGAGCATCAGGACCGCGTCGAATTCCTTCAACCGCTCCGGCTCGAAATACGAATCGTCTTCCGTATGCACGACGCTGAACGCACCCGTCTTCTCACCCAACAAAGTCATCGACTTGACGCCAACCGGAATCGAATCGTGCCGGAACCCGTTCGTCTTGGAGAAGATCAATAGCCGGCGAGGCTTCGCCGGTTTGGCAGGAGCCGATTCCGGCAGCGCGGCGTTCACCTTCTCGACCGACGCCGCGTCAACTTCAAATTGAGCCCGAGCGGTGGAGGGACCACTCAACATGCTCGCCGTCACTAAGCACAGACTCAGACCAAGTCCCGTTCGCCAAATGTTACGCATGCGATGTCTCTTTGATGGAAGGTTCCTGCACCCGCTCCCCAGCCGCCTGCTGGGCTCGGCGTGCCTTACGTACTAACAGGTATCCATACGTCCCCAGACCACCGAGAATCAAGAAGGGCATCGACATCATGAAGATGATGCTGTAGAAGACGCCGCGCACGAGGCTGCCGTTGGGCCCCGACGCCAACCCGTCCTTACACGACGGACAGGCCTCGGCCACCGAGATGCAGACGCACCAGCCCACGATCCACAACATGTTCCGGATGACACTTCGCCCCAACATGTAGGTTCACCCCTTCAACGGTGGGTAAATCTGGTAAACCATCAAATATACCAGAATCCCGGTGACAGAAACGTAGACCCAGATGGGGAACGCCCAGCGAACGACCCTCCGGTGAGCCCCCCGGCGGTCCTTCAGGCCCAGGTAGATGGCCGCGACCGCCAGAAAGGGGACGGCGGCCGCCAGAATGACATGACTGGCCAGCATGCCCAGATAAAAGTACCGCACGGCCGCCGGCGGATACTCGGGAAACCGACGGCCGACGCTGGCATAGCTGTGATACGTCAGGTAGGAGATCAGAAAAACGACCGACGTCGCGAAGCAGGACAACATGGCTCGGCGATGAGCGTCCCACTGGCCTCGTTTGACCAGCACATAGCCCCACAGCAAGAGCCCGAGCGCCACTCCGTTGAGCGTCGCATTCAAGTGCGGAAGCCAGCCGACCCAGTCCGGCACGGTCCCACTCCCTCCCATCGTCACTCCTCCCCTACCCCGACCGCTTCAGCTGCCCCGACCGCTTCAGCTGTCCCGCCTGCGTCGGCGGGAGCCGTCGCGGGTGTGGCTGGCAGGAGTTCGTCGAGGAGCTTATTCAGGCGATCGAAGCTTTCGGCATTCGAGGCACCAAATGTCCCGACAACCTTGCCTTCGCGATCGAACAGGATCAAATGCGATCCGTGCGTCTCTCGTGCCACGGGGACTTGAAAGAACTTCGCACCGACCTGCTGGATGTAATCGAACTTGCCAGTCAGGAAGACCCAACCTTGAGGATCTGCCTGGAACTTGCGTGAATAGACATCCAGTTGACCGGGAGTATCCCGATCCGGATCACAGGTGATGCTGACCAATTTCAGACCCCGAGGTCCGAACTTGGTCTGCAGCAACTGCACGCGCTGGTTCTGCAGCACGCACGCGCCGGGGCAGCTGGCATAGAAAAAACTGCCAACCCAGACTTGTCCCCGCAGCGACTCCGAATCAAACGGCTGGCCTCGCTGATCGGTCAACTCAAAGCGATCCATCGTTGGACTGGCCGGAATCTCCGGCGCGTCTTGCACCGGTGCATGGTCCTTGGCATTGCGGGCCGCCTGCGACAACTGCAGGCCCCTTTGGGCGTAACGGATCGCCACGCCGCCGGAGAAGACCATCAGTATGGCCAGCCAAAACATCACACCTCGACTCATACCCCACCTCCCCAACTATTCCGTTGACTGGCCGTTCGGCAAGCCCAAGCGAAGATCACGACCAGGAAGACCAGGGACACACCCCAGCATACCACCAGCGACGGAGCCCAAAACCCGGCTTCCCTCGCGACATCCACGAGCTGCGGTCCGTACATCAACTGGCGAACGCCAGCGACGAGATACGTGACGGGGTTGGCCCGCATGACGACGTGCAGCAATTGTTCGGCCCACCCCGACCGCTCATCCCAAGCCGGCAGCGGAAAGAAGGCTCCCGACAACAGCCACATCGGCATCAACAGCAGGTTCATGATCGCATGAAACCCCTGCGTCGATTCCATCCTCCAGGCAATCCCGAACCCTAATGATGTGAGGCCGAGCGCTGCGACGACCATAAAGGTAAAGATCGCCAGCCATTCCCCCAGGCCCGGCCGCACACCCCAACAGGCGGCCAGCAGCAGCAGCAACAATCCCTGCAGAATGGCCACCGTCGCTCCACCGAGTACCTTGCCGGCGACAATGGCCCAGCGAGGAACGGGCGAGACCAGCACTCCCTGCAAAAAGCCCTCGCGCCGATCTTCAATGATCGAGATCGTCGCGAAGATCGCTGTGAACAAAATCATCAACATCAAAGTCCCAGGGACAAAGTAATCGCCAAAATCCTGTTCTCCAACCCGAAAGGATCGCTGCAAGCCAACGCTGAATAGTCCCCAGAACAGCAACGGCTGAGCGAAGGCGCCAATCACTCGGTTCCGCTGTCGAAAGAATCGCACAATCTCCCGCCAGGCGAGGCTTAGTGCGGCCCCCCAAGCCACGTTGGCCGATTGGCGATTATCGGTCGCGTCCATCGGCATCTCCCCAGAACTGGTGTCCCGTTCGCTTCAGAAAGACATCTTCCAACGTGGCCTGTCCCACGGCCACTTCCCGAATCTGTGGCCCCCATTCTCGCAGCAACCGGTCGACCTGCTCGGCGCCACGATCGGTATCCCAGCTGATCAGTCCAGCAGCCACACGCGGTTCCACCCCCAGTCGCTCGGCAACCTCTGCCGCCATGCGCTGTGGATCGTCGCAGCGGAGCCGTACTGATTGACCGCCCACCTGTTGGCTCAGTTCGCGCGGAGTCCCCTCGGCCACCAGACGTCCCTGGTCGAGAATTGCCAGCCGATCGACTCGTTCTGCTTCCTCCAGCAGATGCGTCGTCATGACGATGGTCAGATCGCGCTGCTGTCGGAGCTGGCCGAGGTACTGCCACAAGTCGGTGCGCACTGCCGGATCGAGCCCCGTGGTCGGCTCATCCATCAACAGCAGCTGGGGATGATGCAGCAGGGACTTGGCAATCTCCACTCGCCGCTGCAATCCACCCGACAGACGTTCGACTCGTTCGCCAACACGGTCCGACAGACCGAGTTGAGCCAACAGCTCCGGCTGGCGTGCTCGCAACTCGCGCGTCCCCAATCCGTAGAGAGCGGCATGCTGAGCCAGGTTTTCGGCGACGGTCAGCTTCTTGTCGAGGCTTGGATGCTGGAATACGACCCCCAATTGCCGGCGCACACGATCCGATTGGCTCGCCAGATCGTACCCCATCAGGCTGGCCTGCCCCGACTGGAGCGGCACCAGGGTCGACAGCAGCCGAAACAGAGTCGTCTTCCCGCCACCGTTTGGGCCGAGGACGGCGTAGAGCTGACGCGGCTCGATCGTCAGGTTCAGCTCGTGCAGCGCCAGTCGGTCGCCGTAACGATGCGAGACTCCTCGAACCTCAACAGCTGGTGCCATGACCCATCTCAGTGCGCTGCCGGAGCCGCTCCCGCGCCGACAGCATGATCGTCAGAATGAGCCTCACCCGCATGCGACTCGTCACCGTGCGACTCGTCACCGTGCGACTCGTCACCGTGCGACTCGTCACCGTGCGACTCTTCGCCATGCATCTCCTTTTCGGAGAGTTCATTAGCATAGAGCCAGCGGGTGGGGCTGTAGTAATACGTTCGGCGGCCAACATCGGGAATCAGCATGCAGATCAGGAAGATCGACATCATGCCGGCGGGAATCGTCAGCACGTACTTCCAGTTGGCTTCCCAGATCAAGTGCATGAAGAACAGCATCACCAGCAGCGCCTTGGCGACAGAGACGGCCATCATGGCCGCCCAGGCAGCGTGCGGCGAGGTCTCCTTCATGGGGGAATTGCCGATCACGAACGAGATGATGGTCAGGACGACCAGTGCACCGAAGACGGCCAGGTACTTGCCCAATCCGCCGTGACCGGCCTCACCATGCCCGCCGCCATGTCCGGTGTGATCATGTTCACCGTGCGAATGGTCCATCGCAATCCACCTCATTCAAGTCTGAAAGATCGTTTGAATCTTCTAAGTGCCAGGCCTGTCTTGACGAAATTCGCCGTTACGACGCGGCCTTATCTCGGGAGGCCACGCCGAGCAAACGTCGCTTAGAACAGGTACAGCAACGGGAACAGGAAAATCCACACCAAGTCGACGAAGTGCCAGTACAGACCGGCATTCTCGAGGTAATTCGCCCCCCGCACGTCGAGCCGGCGTCGGAAAGCCAGAGCAAAAATAATCAGCCCCACCAGGACGTGCACGGCATGGAAACCGGTCAGCAAAAAGTAAGTGCTGGCCCACATATTGCCGTCGGGGATCATGATGGGAAGGATCATCCACGGCCAGCCGCTCGACTCGTCAGCCAGCATGCCGTTAATGCCGTGGTGCGTCACGGTATCTGTCTTGAGCAGGGCCAGCACATCGGCGTGGGCCTTATTCAGGGCGAGCTGGTTGGTAATGGCGGTCACAGCTTGAGCGTTAGCAGCCGCGTCGGGTGCGGAGATCAACTTCTGCTGTTGAGCTTCCAGCTGACTGGTGCTGGCGGCGAGCTGCGTCAATTGCTGGTCAATCTGAGCCGGCTCAATGTGGCGGCTGTGCAGCGGATAGATGGCCGTGGCGACCTGAGTCAGCAGTTCCTGACGGCGCACCGGGTCGTCGGTCATCGCCACTTCCCGCTCGGTCCACTTCACCAGCCCGTTGAGCAGCAGCGTCGACTGGGTGTATCGCTTCTGGTCAACTTCGCTGAGCTCAGTGCCGGCATTCTTCTGCAGATCCCAGGCTTCAATACGGCCAGACAGCGTGTCGCGAACGGCTTGCAGGTAGTACACATCGGGCTTCACGTAGATCTTGCGGTTTTCCCGGTTGGGATAGATTCCGTGTGAAAACTTTTCCTTGTACTCGTAGGCTTTGACCAGCAAGAAGACTGTCCCGAGTACGAAGGTCAGCAACAACCACAACTTGGCCAGACTGGCGTTGTTGGACCGTGCGGCTTCGAGAGCCAGCACGATTGTAACGCTGGAACAGATCAGCACGGCCGTGTTGAACGCGCCGATGAATTCCACGAGGTGCACATCGTGCGGGCCGGGCCAGTCCATGGCACCGAATCGCAACACGATGTAGGCGCCGATCAGTCCGGCGAAAAACATGATTTCGGTTGACAGGAACAACCAGAGGCAGAGTTTGCCGTTGTTCAACGGCATTGCCGGCTGGTATTCCAGATGCAAGTGTCCATGTCCGCTATGAGTATCGTGTCCTGCAGCAGTCATGATTCTTATTCTTCTTCGCTTCCGCTATCGGTGACTCAATCCTGTCTTCCATCGGCCGGCCGCTGGCCGCCAATCCGTCCTCGCTCGCAATCAAAAGGCAGGCCCGCAGGCAATCAAGCCCAGGACCAGCGGCAGATAGATCAACGAGGCCCGCAGCAACCAGCGAGCTGATCGCTCGTCCCGCCTCCACAAAAACAGCAAAGCCAGCCACAGCTGGCCCAGCCCCGCCAGAAAGACCCCCGTGACGCAGATCACCGCTGCCCCGGCCGACATGAAGTCGACCAGCGGCAACATGACCATCAAGCTCGCCGGGAGCGCGAACAAAGCCCCGACGACGCCCTGCATTCCTGCGGCACGACCGCTCGGATCGACCACAGTCATCATGCGATAACCGCCACGAGCGTAATCTTCGCGGTACAGCCAGGCGATCGCCATAAAGTGAGGAAACTGCCAGCAGAACACGATCCCGAACAGGGCCCACATCTGCCACGTCAATTCACCACCACTCGCCACCCAACCAATCACCACCGGCAACGCCCCCGCCACAGCACCCACCGCAGTGTTCCAGCTGGTCAGCGGCTTGAGCGGCGTGTAGACACCGATGTAGAGGGCCCACGTGAGCAGCCCCCAGACGGCGGCTGAATAATTGGCCAGTCCGGCCAGCAGACCCAGTCCGACCACCAACATCACCAGACTGACATACACCGATTCCTGAGCGGTGATGCGTCCTGAAGGAATCGGTCGACGACGCGTCCGCATCATGCGGGCATCCCGGTCCCGTTCCAGCCATTGATTCCAGACACTGGCGCTGCCAGCCACCAGAGCGGTGCCAATCACCGTCCAAAGCAGGACCCACGGGCTGGGCTGGCCCCAACTGGCCAGCAGTCCACCCACCAGCACGGTCATCAGCACCAGCACGGCGATGCGTGGTTTGGTCAACTCAATGTAGACCCGGACGCGTTCCAGTACGCCTTCGACTCGGCCGGCCTCGGCAGTCACTGCTGTCCAATTCATCCCCAAACCTCCGATCGAACCGATCCGGCCGCCCACGGCAGGGTCATCCAAGGAATCCAGCCGACCATCGTCGGCCAGGTAATGCGCACGGCCCACAAACTGGCCAGCCCCAGAATTAACGAGCCGATGGCAACGTGGGCCGTGATGGTCAATGACTGAGTCATGCTACCGGCCACATTGACCCATCGCACCTCACCACCGGCCAACCAGGCGGGAATGCCATACCGGAGCGCCCAGGTACTGAGCCCCAGCGCAATCTGCGCGAGAACCAACAGTTCCAGCCCGCCGACGTGCCACCGAGCCGATCGCACATCGGGCAATTCCCGACGCACGGCCAAATACTGTCGGCCGGCAAACCAGGCGATCAGCGCTGCACCTGCCAGATGCAAAACCACCGCGCCCCGAAACGTCCCCATCGTCGTAGCAAAAGTCACGTGCCGCAGAACTGAACCGAGCACCAGCTGACCGAAAGCCAGACCGGCGACCAGCCAAGCCAAGGCCCGCTGCCGCGGCGTCCCAGGCCCGAGCCCAGTCGCGAGAGCGCTCTGAGCCGTAGTATCAACGGCGCTCCCGGGCCAGGTCAGCCAGACCATGACCAGGGTCATCGTAAAGAAGACGGGGCCCGTACAGCCATGAACCTGAGCAAGTCGAGGGTCGGCCTGCAACACCCGCAGACCGCCGAGGACTCCTTGACCGATGACGCCGACGACCAGCACGAGACTCCAGATCCGCACAGTCCGCGGCGCTTCAGTGACCCAGACGGTAGCGGCCAGGATCAACGACACCAACCCGACGAGCGAGCCGAGGAGTCGGTGACCGTGTTCGATCATCAGATCCCAAGGTCCTGCCAGCCAAGTCTGCCACGGATACAACAGCAGGTTGTGTCCATAGGTGCTGGGCCAATCGGGCACGGCCATACCGGCGTCGTAGGTCGTGACGAGGCCGCCGACCCAGATCAGCGGGAAGGTGAGCGCAGCCAACAAACAGGCCAGGACCCGCGTCGCGCGGGCCCCTCGCTGGCTGAATCGACCTGTTCCCCGACGCTCGTTCAAAATCGTGGCCCCTCGCCTGACGAGCCGCCGTCCGTCACGGCTCGGCTCGCCAGCATCTGACTGCTGTTAATGTCCGCCATGGGGCGGAGTGTGCTCGGTACCTGGCTTAGGCGGTTCCGTCTGCGGATAGAAATCGCGATCGGTTTCGGGCGAACCGTACTCATACGGTCCGCGGTAAACGATCGGCTGGAAGTCGAAATTCCCATGTCCCGGCGGACTCGGAGCGGCCCATTCCAGCGAGTTGGCTCGCCATGGGTTTCGGCCCGCTTCGGCTCCGAAGAACATGCTGTAGATAAAATTCGCGGCGAAGATCACCTGCACGCTGACCATGCCGATCGCACAGATCGTCATGAACTGATTCATCGGCAACAGGTGCCGGAAAGTCTCATAGTGATACGGGTCGGCCAGCCGTCGGGGGAATCCGACGGCGCCCAGCACGTGCATGGTGAAGAACGTGCCGTTGAGGAAGATGAAGGTGAGGAAGAAGTGGACCTTCCCCCAGAACTCGTTCATCATCCGGCCGAACATCTTCGGGTACCAGAAGTAAATCGAACCGAAGACCGCCATGGCCGTGCCACCGAAGAGGACGTAGTGGAAGTGGGCCACGATGAAGTAGGTGTCATGGATGAAAATATCGACGGGGGTAGCGGCCATGAAGATGCCCGACAATCCGCCGATGATGAACATCGACACGAACGACAGCGCGAACAACATCGGAGTGGTGAACTCAATCCGACCACCCCAGATTGTCCCCAGCCAGTTGAACACCTTTACGGCGCTCGGCAGAGCGATCATCATCGTCGAGACCATGAAGACCATACCCAGAATCGGGTTCATCCCCGACACGAACATATGGTGCCCCCAGACGATGAAGCCGAGGCCGGCGATACCAGAGATCGAATAGACCATCGGCTTGTAGCCGAAAATCGGTTTACGCGCGAAGCAGCTGATGATATCCGACACCATTCCCATCGCCGGCAAAATCATGATGTACACGGCCGGATGCGAATAGAACCAGAACAGGTGCTGCCAGAGCAACGGGTGCCCACCACCGCTGGCCATCGGACTGTTGTTCACCACCAACCCTTCCGGCAGGAAGAACCCGGTACCGAAGAGCCGGTCGAAGAGCTGCATGAAGCCGGCGGCCGTGAGGACGGGAAGAGCGAAGGCCTGCAGCACGGCGGTAATGAACATTCCCCAGATCGTCAGCGGAAGTCGGAACATGGTCATGCCGGGTGCCCGCATCTGCATGATGGTCGTCAAGTAGTTGACCGATCCCATCATCGACGAGACGCCGACGAACGTGACGCCCATCAGCCACAGGGTTTGAGCCTGGCCGCTGCCGGGAGATGACGTCTGCATGGCCGACAGAGGCGGATACGACGTCCAGCCCGAAGCGGCTCCGTTACCGGGCGAGAAAAAGCTCAGCAGGATGCAAATGAACGCCGGCCACATGAACCAGTAGCTGAGCATATTCAGCGTGGGGAAGGCCATGTCGTCGGCGCCGATCATCAGCGGAATCAGATAGTTGCCGAAGGCGCCGGCCAGCACCGGGATGATCACAAAGAAGATCATCACCGTCGCGTGCATGGTGAACAACATCGTATAGAACTCAGGAGAGATCTGTCCTCCTTCCTGAGCGAACAGCATGTTGCCGATGACGGGAATCGGAGTCCAGGGCCAGGCCAGCTGCCAGCGGATGCCGAGGGCCAGCAGGCCGCCGACCAGGAACCACAGCAGCGTGGAGAACAGAAATTGCAGACCGATAATCTTGTGGTCGCGCGAAAACACATACGTCGAAATGAACGACCCGACGGACATCTCGTGTCCAGCGTGGGCCGCCCCGTGGCCATGCCCACCCACCGTTACACTACTCATCGCTCTCGACCTCCAAATCTGCGGGTGAGTTCGGCCAGTTCTGCTCGGCCTTCTTGGCGGCCAGCCATTGGCGGAACTGAGCCGGTTTCTCAACCGTCAATCGCCCCTTCATCTTGTAGTGTCCCCAGCCGCACAGCTCGGCACAGACGATGTCGTACTGCCCGACCTTCTTGGCCTTGAACCAGACATACTGCCGCATGCCGGGAATCATGTCGTTCTTCAGTCGCACATTTGGCAGGAAGAAGCTGTGGAGCACATCTTCGCTGGTAATCCGCAGCACGACTTCTTCCCCTTCGGGGACATGCAGATCGTTGACCGTGCGAATGTCATCCGGAGTCCCCAACTGGCCATCTTCGCCGGCGTACTGCACCCGCCACTCAAACTGTCGACCGCGGACTTCTGCCAATGGCGGCTGCTGGATATCGTCCGCCGTGCCGGCCATGCGGTCAGCTCCGATGGAGAGGAGTGGCCGCAGCACTTTAGCGTCCGCCCAGGCGTTCATCTGGTAGAAGGCGATGAACAGCAGCGTCGCGGCCGGAAGAATCGACCAGACGACTTCCAGCGTATGACTACCGTGCATGTACTTCACAGGAGCCGTATTCCGGGCTGCGTCATACTTCCACATGAACCAGAAGAGGAACCAACCCGTGCCGACGAAAATCAGCCCGGTCAGCCACATGATGGAATAAAACAGCTGGTCGATCACCACACCATGTTCGGAAATGTCTTCCGGAAACCAGTGGTCGTACAGCGGCCAGCTGTTCGTGGACGCGGCGGCCACGAACACACCGACCCCGAGAATCGGCACCAGCAAAAACAAGAGGCTCCACAGCCGTCCCACGACCAGTTCTCCCTTGGTTGAGTGCAGTGATCTACTTACAGCCGATCGCGTTCGAGCACCAAGTGCTCTTCGCGTTCCGGACGGCTGAGCGAATCGTACTGGAGGTTCATCACGTAATTGACCAAATCCCAGACCTGTTCTTCAGTCAGCCCGGTGGCTGCCGGCATCTCCGCACCCTCAATGCCGTTCTTGATCCGCCAGTAAATGTCGACCGGCCGACGCCCACCACGAAAGACTCCCTTGCGGAAGTTCCGCGGGATGATGTTCCGCAGCGGCAGTCCCGACAATTTCTCATATTCGGCTCGCAACTTCGCCAGTTCATCAGCGGGCGTCACCTTGCTCCAGTCATAAAAGTCTTTCGACCAAGTGTCGTAGCCGGTCCGCTGACCGTCGCCCAGTTGCGTATCGCCATGACATTTCACGCAGTTGGCGATGGCACCGAAATAGATCTCCCGGCCGCGAGCCACCGAAGCGGCCAGATCGAAATCGGGCTGAAATTCCGGCCGCGGCGTCACCGGAGTCACCGATTCACCAGCACTCGTCCAACGCTCAGCCACCGTCGCCACCGCTTCCTGCAATGTCTCCTGGCTGACCAACGCCTGATCAATCTCCTCCGGATCCATGTCGGCCGCGGCTTCGATCAGCGCCCGTTCGACTTCACCCCGGATGCTCAGATATTTGACATATGTCACCAGTGCCTCGAGCTCGCCCTCGGGCAACAGCAGAAATGACGGCATGGCCGTCCCTTCGATGCCGTTGCGCAAGATCCGCTGCAGGTCGTCGTGCGCCGGACGGACACCCGTCGGAGTCGATTTGAACTTGAACAACCCCATGCGGAAGTCGCGGGGGTAAGGGTTCAGAAACGGCGCTGTCGGCCCGCCACCATTGCCCGTCACGCCGTGGCAATGGACGCAGTGCTCTCGGTACAGCCCCATCGTCTTGCCGTCCTGATCGCTGGCGACCGACCCGGCCGCCATCTTCAACTGCTCAAGGTTCAGCACGCCGTCGAGCCCGAACGATTCACCGGTCGGGAAATGCGGATCGTCGGGCGTACCGAACATCGCCGTCAGCGCGTCGGCGATGGTTTGATTGTGAGGAG
Source organism: Pirellulales bacterium (assembly GCA_046349895.1). Classification (GTDB taxonomy): domain Bacteria; phylum Planctomycetota; class Planctomycetia; order Pirellulales; family Pirellulaceae; genus JAXMBJ01. The sequence goes on from JAXMBJ010000006.1 coordinate 2,788,299, forward strand.
CGTATTTCAGGTCGGTGACTTCACGCTCCTTCCGCGCCATCATCAGATTGTTCAGTGCGAACCGGGCGTCGGGCGCGTCGCAGCCGACCGCCAGCAAGCTCAGCACCACCAGGCAACTGAGTCCGATCTTCGTGTTCCGCATGCTCTTGTCCATCACTTGACTCACCGCTCAGCCCCCAAATGCGCTCGCCGGCACCTTGACGACAATCTCCCGCTGCTCGTCGGGCTGCAGCGTCACCATGTACGAACCCCGCTTCCACGTCACCGGCTTCTCACCCGATCCCTCGTCCAGCTTCACGCTGCCCAAGAACTTGGACTTCTCCTGCCACACCTTCAGCTCGACAGGCACACCGGCCGGCAGATTGGCAATCTCAAACGAACCGTCAGGCTTGGTGACGGCGAAATAACCATTGTCCCGGACCAACACCCAGGCTGACATCCACGGATGGATGCTGCAATTGGCTTCAAACGGCTGACTCTCCGCCGCCTTCGGCTGCCAGACGACGCCCTCTCGGGGAATCAAAGCATTCATCGGCGGGTTCTTGGTCGGCTTCATGTTGGTGTTGTGTCCGGTGTTGTCGCTGTTGAGAATCTTCAGCGGCTGCGACACCTGCAACGCGGCCATATGCGTCAGAAAGACGCATTCCTTCTGGTCAAATACAAATGGATCTGTCTTGGAGCCCGGCTTGGCCGACTCGTGGCACCACTCAGCCGGCACCTTGTCAGCGAACAGCACCACGTCGCGAATCCCCTGAGTCGCTTCATCCACGACCAGCGATTCGCTGTAGACCGTCTTGCCGCCCGGAGCACAGATCTCGGTCTCCTTATCGATGTTCAGTGCGACGCGAGCCGGAATGGCGCCCTCCAGCAAGAAACGGCCCCGAACGGTGGCAAAACCGGTCGGCTGCTGAGCAGCTGGTGCGTCGGCGGCCGATTCCTGCGAACCACCACCGCTGATCGCCTTGCGGATCTCCTCGACCTTGGCCAGATCGGGAACCGGCGCCACGACAGCAGCGCGATTTGAGCATCCCACGCTGCCGCTGAGCAGGGCGCCGCCCAGCACCGCAGCGCCCGCCATGAGCCGACTCCACTGACGATGGCCCTGCATCTGCTCCCCCCAGTCTCTCGCCTCGAACACCACTCGGTCTCCTTCGCTGAACCTGCTCGACGGCCGTCGCGCACTCGCAACGGCCGTCAATCCATTTCTCAGCTCACGGACTACTTGAACGACGCCGCCGGAATCTCCACCACGCCCAGCTTGTTCTCGCCCGGCTTGATCTCCAGTTCCAGACGACCACGATTCCACTTCGTCTTCTTGCCATCGACCGAGACGTCCTGGACGTAGCCCGGTGATTCGTGCCACACCTGGAACTCCCACTTGCCGGCCGGCAGGTTGGGAATCGTGAAGTTGCCTTCCTTGTCCGTCACCGCCATGTAAGGATGATCCTTGACCACCACACGACCCGACATCCACGGATGAATCGAGCACGATACACTGGCCGGCAACCGTTCTTCCTTCTTGAACGTCTCCTTCACGCTCTGCCCCGGCGGAATAATCGGATTCCGGCCGTTGTTGGCGATCAGGTCGAGCTTGGAGTTGTGAGCGACTGCGTCGGGATTGGCAATCACCAGCGTCTGCGTGGTGCGGACCAGCACCACCCGCGGCTCAAACCGGCAAAAGTTATTCTTCAGCTCGACTTCTGCCTTCGCCGTGCTCTCGAAATCGGGGTGGATGGCCACCTTCTGATTCCGAGCCGGGTTCAGATAAATCACCACGTTGGCCAGTCCCTTGTTATCGGGATTCGCCACAATCTTTTCGTCAAACAGCTCATGCTTGCCGCAGAACTCCACGTCCTTGGTCGGAGTGAGCTTGGTGGGAGCCGCGACGTCGCCGCCAAACTTGAACGTTCCCGTCAAGTTGCCCCATTCTTCGGCGTGCAGACCGGCCCCACTGGCCAGCAGAGCACACAACACCAACCCGAACTTGCCTCGCATCATCTTCATTCCTCACGATCTGCCTTATGCTGTTTCCTACCCGGACTTCCCAACCCGGGGGCAACAAATATTGCTGAGCCTGCGATTCCTGCAGGCCGCGCCTGATTACTGGTTATTTCCCTCGGCACCTTCAGCTGAACCCCCTCCGGTACCGCTCGCCGATCCCGAACCGGCCGCGCCACCACCAGCTGCTGCTGCTGCTGCAGCCTGCTGAGCGGCTGCTTTGACCAGCGGAGCCACCTTCGTCTGCTCAGCGGTGAAACGGCTGTAATTCATCAACAGGTCGACCAGCCCGTCCAGCTGCTCCACGCTCGTGCCATGGAACAACTGCTGCGAAACACCGCCCAGATTCTCTGCCTCCGGATCGTACTTGATGTTCTCCGGCATCGGAGTGTACGGCAGGATCCGTTTGGGATTGGCAATCCAGTTCCGCAGGTAATCGGGACGCAACCGACGCTGGATTTCCACCAGGTTCGGCGCCTTCGCCCGATCGCTACCCTCCGGAGCAAAATCACCCACCAGATGGCATTTGATGCAGTAAGTGCTGTCGACCACGATATTCATCGCGTGATCCAGTCGCGTGTTCCCTCGAGGACGCTGATCCGCCGGCACTTCCGCCAATGCCGTAGCATAAGACTGAGCGCTGGCGGAAAGATGGGCCTCGCGAGTGCGGGAATCAAAGCTATACGGGAACTCGGCGTTGTCGCGAGCGGCAAAGTAGTTCACCAGCTGCGACGCCTCGGCCGACGACATGTTGAACTTCGGCATCCGCAGGAATACGGCCGGACGGATCGGATGCGGGTCGAGCAGGAAGTCGTGCAACCAGCCGGTCTGCACCTTCTTACCTTGCCCCATCAACGGCGGCGGCAACCAGCCCCAAGCTTCCGTCCCCTTGGCCTGGGGATTCGATGTTCGCTCCAACTCCAACACCCGAGGCAGCAACAGACGCGTCAGATCGCCACCCAGCCCGGGGAACTTCCGATGTACGATCGATGCCGGGACGGGGACCAGATTGACCCCCATCTCAAACGTGTTGCCTTCAATCAGCGTCGGCTGCCAGAGTTCAAACGGATAAAACAGTGTCGACGGATCGTAGGTTTCGACCGGCTCAGCGATCGGCAAACCGATATCCTCCCAGACCAGCGGCTTGGCTTCCTCGTCGCTGATCCCCGGCAGGCCAAACAACGTGGCGTGCAGTGTCCCGCGCACCGGATGCTTGACCAGCGACTTGGCAATCTCCTCCGGAGTGAACCTCGTCTGCAGGAACGGGAATGTGACCACCTCCGACTGAGGTTCAATCGTCCCGCTGGCAAACTCCAGATCCCAACGCTCAGGCTCGAGGATGTGACAGCCGCCGCAATTGTACTTCTCCAATACCACCCGACCCGCGTTGATCGTCTGGCGACGAGCGTCCGGACGGTAGATGAACTTATCCGCAGGCGGTTCGGCGACCAAACCCAGCACAAACGTCAGCACGGCCTCCCGCTGCTGAGCATTGAACGGGAACAACGGCATCCGCAACCGATCGTTGAAGGTCGTCTTGTCCGCGCCGTACTTCTGATAGTCGTAGCTGCGGGGCTCCTTCAGCTTCTGCCAGGCAAAACCCGATCGCTCCTGATCCATCAGCGCCTGGTGATAGAACCCTTCATCAAAGGGCTCCGCCGCCGGTTCCACAGCCACAGCTTCAGCAGCGTGACCCCCGGCAGCATGTTCGCCGGCAGCATGTTCGCCGGCAGCATGTGCGCCGTCGGCATGTGCGCCGCCGTGGCCATGACCGACGTACTCCATGATGTGTTCGAAGGCCAGCTTGGCCGATTCCTTGCGACCCCAGTCAGCCAGGGCCGTGCCGATCGGTTTCGCGTCCTCGAAACCGGGGATGTCGTGGCAAGCATAGCAGCCGTATTTGGCAATCGCCTTGCGGCCAACGTACTTCAGCATCTGCGGTGTCGATGCTCCGCCCACCAGCTCGATCTCGGCCCCCTTGAGGGTCGGAGAGAGCGACTCGGGAACGCCCTGTTCGATGTAGAGCTGCGCCTCGTCGATCGTGAAGACCTTTTTGAGGTGCTCCAGCGTCAGTTCCTTCAGGGCCTGCGGCAGCGGTCCGGCGGCAGCACTGGGTTGAGCGGTCAACAGCGGCACAGCCTGCTGAGTCTCGGCGGTCGGCTGCCAACCTTGACGGCTGGCCAAGAGATACGCAGCGATATCAGCTGCCGGATCGGTCACCGAACCGTCCGCCTGCCGAATCGGCTCGAGGATCAGGTTCGGCATCTTCGTGCGCGGATGATAGAGGTTCGGATCCTTCAGCCACGTGTAGAGCCACTTCAGTCCGGAGGGCGAATCGGCGGCTGCCAATTTATCTCCGACGTTCGTCAGATCAGGTCCCTGAGTCGCTTTGCCGGCCGGGAAATCACCATGCTGATGACAGGCCAGGCAGCCTCGAGTCTCGAACAGCACTTTGCCACGCTCAGCCATCTTCGCATCAACGGCCGTTGGAATCACAGTTGACGCAGGCAGAGCTTCAGTCGGCTGGCTGCTGTTAAGCAAATAGGAGACGATCCCCAGGATTTCAGCCTGCTCGAACCGTTCCACCATCTCACGTTCCGCACCCGCTTCGAGATGATCATAGTTCCCGAAGAATTTCGGCATGCGAGTCGAGGGCCGGAAATGCTTCGGATCGCGAATCCAGTCGAACAGGAACGTCGGCCCCGCCTTCTCAGCCACATGTCGCAAGCTGGGGCCGACTTTGCGAAGCTTACCGGGAGTCTCGACGTCTGCCAGATTCTGATCGGCCAGGCCATGCGACCGAGCCGTCAGCACCGGCGTTTCGCTCTTCTTGTCATCCAGCACGGCCTGACGCAGCTGATTCCGTTCGGCATCGCGATCCGGATGGAAGACCAGGTCCCGGGCCAGCTGCTGCACCTGAGGCGAGAGCTTGGCAAAACCGGGGTCGGACTGCAGAGCGGCCGCGACCTCGTGGAAGTTGGGCTCCAATCGCAGGTCGGGTCCGATCCGCTGATCCTTGGACTTGTAACCATTGATCTCATGGCAGCCAAAGCAGCCATATTCTGAAATCAGTTCGAAGCCCTGGACCAGCTTCGGGGCCGGCGCTTCCGGGAATCGCTGACTCGGATAGAGCTCAACCACTTCATGATGGCACTTCAAGCAGCCCGCTTCGGAGAACCGAGCCGGCAACATCGGGAAGATCCAGTGGTGGTTGTTGAACCAGCCATATTCGGATCGCCACTGACCGCGCTGTTCAGGATCGTTCGGAGTATGCGAAGTCCACTTGAACTCCGTTCCACTCCCCTGCCCTTCATGGCACACGGTGCAGCCGATACCGGCCAGCGTGTGCGGGCTGAGCGACCCGACAAACAGATCGAGCCGCGGGTGGGATGCGTAGGGATGCGGCAGACCGCGCAGCACCGTCAGTTCGACTGGCTTGCCCCACGAGATGTTCTGCAGCAGGAACTCCTTCAGTTCCCCGTTGCTCAGCACCTTGTCGCCGCCGACATACGTGACGATGTCGCCGGGCTGCAAACCGATATCGCCGGCAGCCTTCCCCGAAACGGCCTCAGCCAAGGCGGCCGGAGAGGCGGGCACAACACCGCGGACAGTCACATCGTCGCGGTCGAGCAACCCCTGCTCGGCCAAAATTATGCCATAGACCGATTCCAGCGTCAGTTCCGCCGGCTGACCGCTCGACGAATCACCGGCCGGCGCTTCGGCCGGAGTCATCAACTTCACGACAACTTCGTGCTGGCCCTCGAACAGCGGATCGACGGCCGATCCGGCCTGCGTCTTGTCGATCGCCTCGTGGCAGGTCGTGCAGCGGTCAAATCGGCGGACCTGTCCGAACGAGCCGTTGGGCATAGTCAGCCCTTCGGTCCACAGGTTCTGGATCTTCAACGGCGAATTGAACGCGTCGAGAATGGGGAGTTCGAGCCACTTCTTGCCCAGGAAGGGCGGACGCGACATGAAATAAGTCGACGTGTTATCAAAGACCGCCGCATCGAGCCGAGCGACTTCGGCCTGCACGTCCTTCAGATCCTTCTGCACGCTATCCTTCTCGGCGTACATCTCCTGGAACAGCGTCTGCAGCTTCTTGCGGTGCTCCGAGGCCTGCTGGTATTGCTCGGTCAACTGAACCAATTCATTGCGAACGTCCTCGATCCGCTGATCGACCTTCGCCAGATCCGCCTCCCGCGACTTGTCTTCCAACCAGCCATCGCGGACGGCCAGCCCTCGATTCGCCTTGGCGACGTCGAACTGGGCGGCCATGAACTTGCGGTCGGTCAGGGCCCGGTCTTCACGGAAACGAGCTTCCTTGACCAGCTTGTCCAGGTCGCTGGGATCGATGACGCTAGGAGGAGTCACACCGCGGCGCTGAGCGTCAGCTTCGACAGCCGCCTTGAATTGATCGAGCAGCGGCTGCGGCGGCTGCACACCGGCCAGCTCCGTCAGCTTCGTTTCCAGCTCATCCTTCTTTTGACGAATCTCGCCCGATCGCGACTCACGGCGCCAATTCCCCAGCTTCCGTTCGACCGTCCGAAACGAACGCTGGTGCCCCTTCCATTCGCGCATGTGATCGGCGGCAAACATCCACACGGTTGCGATCAACAATACCAGGCTGCTCACACCAAACACGGTGTGCATCAGCTTCATGTCGCGCCACGTCTTTTCCGTTGCTGGCATCTTGTTTTCCCTAAGGCTCAACCGGCGGGAATCATCTCTGGATTAAAGGTTCAGGAAATACTCAGGGATACTGATCAGATACTTCAGGTTGAACGACCAACGCAGAATCATCTTGATCGGCAGCAGGGCCATGAACAGCAGCAGGTTGGCCATCACCATGTACCGGATCAATCCCATCCGAACGTAAAACTTGCGGAAAACGGTCGTCGCCAGCAGGAAGGGCGTCACGACCAGGTAGCCCAGCACCAGCAGGATGCCGGGAAGCTCACGCAGGACGATGGTGCCAAGCGTCGTCAGCAACCCCGCACCTTCGGACGCCTTCGGCAAGTCGCGTCCCAGCCAGCGGATCCAGAAATACTGCGACAGGTCGACGTTATTGAGCGCCTCCACCTTGTGCGGATCCCACGGCTCGTACGGACCGAAGAAGTTCCAGTTCGGGCCCCGCAGGAAGGTCCCCAGGATGATCAACGTCACCCACAGTTCCAGAAAGCCGAACTGAAACACCAGATAGGCGAATTTCCGCTGCTTGATCGTGTAGTAACCGTTCCCCTCTTTGTTGAAATCGAGGAACGGAATGGCCATCAACCCGAAAACCACCAGGCTTGGCAACACCACGCCCGCCATCCAGGGATCGAAGTAGACGAGCATTTCCTGCAAACCGAGGAAGTACCACGGGGCCTTGGACGGATTGGGCGTCTTCACCCCGCTGGCCGGCTCTTCCAAGGGCGCTCGCAGGGCAATCCCCCACAGAATCAGCACGGCGGTCACCGCCACCATGCAGATCAGCTCGGTGTAGACCAGATCGGGCCACACCAGCACCTTTTCATCGTCGAGCTTCTCCAACGGCACCTCACCCCGCTCGGCCCGCCGGTCGTTTTCCACCGCCCGATGGGTCGCCAGCCAGGTGAAGAATCCGAGCAGAAAGATCATCGCCACGATCGGGACGTTGTCCGGCTTGGTGACGATGTCGGCAAAGTTCCGATCGACCATCGAGATGCCCATGACCAGCAGCGCCAGATTGAACATGATCCAGGCGACGACCGGCCTTGAGAAAAACTCGCGGCCCAGATAGAGCGCCACCAGAATGGCTGTGGTACCAAGCGTGTAATACTGAGCCTTCGCCAGTCCGTTGACGCCATCCCGCAACCATTGCGGCAGCAGTACGGCTCCCACCTGCTGCACGCCGCCACCGAGGCACAAGGCGCCCAGAAGGACAAAGACGACCGTGAAGCCGAGCCAGGCCAGCGCCAGAGCACCCTTGTTCAGGCGCTGCCACACATAGAGCGCCGCAATGGAGTTCATCAGGGCCAGAGCCAAAAAGTAAGACCCCAGGAAACCCTGGATGCCTTCATAAAATTCCGCCGGAGAACCATGCATGGAACATTATCCCGTCAATGCCCAATTCATCTCCAAGTCCACCACCGACCGGGCACCTGCAGGCCGGGGCTGAGTCCATCGACTACAGAGGACCGCTGATCCCCCCGTCCTTCCGGACACGCCAGAAGTGGATCGCCAACAGCAGCGATACAGCCAAGGGGATGGCCACACAATGCAGAATGTAGAAACGATTGAGCGTCTCGCCGCCGACGAACCGAGCGGCCAACAAGCCGAACCGCGCATCCGATGCATTGGTGATCAAATCGATCCCGCCGACCGTCAGCAACTGAGCTCCCGGGCCTTCACTACCCAGGAATGGGGTGGCACGAGCCATATTCGAACCGACCGTGATGGCCCAGATCGCCAGCTGATCCCACGGCAGCAGGTATCCGGTGAAGGAGAGCAGGAGCGTCAACAGCAGCAAGACCACGCCCACCACCCAGTTGAACTCGCGAGGGGGCTTGTAGCTGCCGGTTAAAAAGACGCGATACATGTGGAGCCAGACCGCGATCACCATCGCGTGAGCCCCCCAGCGGTGAATCTCGCGGAGAATCCCGAGCGAGGTGACGTCCCGCAGCGCCTGGATGTCGGGGTAAGCCCACTCCAGCGTCGGACGGTAATAAAACATCAACAACACCCCGGTGACCGTTTCCACCAGGAACAGGAAGAAAGTCACTCCACCCATGCACCAGGTATAACTGAGTGCAATGCCCTGCTTCTTGATCGATACGGGATGCAGGTGGAGGAAGAAGTTGGTCAGCATCACGACGACGCGGTTGCGTCGGTCGACCGGCATCGGATGCCGAAAGATGCTCTTCCAAATCTGCGAATTACGAATTACCTCGCCCAGGCCTGGCATGTCCTACAGCACTTCTTTCGAAAAAAAAGCCCCGCCAACCACCCCCGCCCTGCAGCAATTCGGCTGCCGGACACCAATTGCACCCACACTCAACGTCTGAATCGCTCCCCGCAAAACACTCGTGGCACCCAACCACCGAGCCCGCTCAATTCGCACCCGATCAGACCGGCACGAACGACTGCGGGTCGTTCCACTGCCCCATCTCCTGCTGGAAGACGCGGCTCTTGTCAACTTCCAGCTGACCGTCGTCCGACAAGCGAATCGCGTAACGTTCCAGCGGCCGCGGAGCCGGACCTTCAAAGTTGATTCCGTCTTTATAAAAACCGCTGCCATGGCAGGGACACTTGAACTTCTGTTCCGCCTCCAGCCAGTTCGGCGTGCAGCCGAGATGCGTGCAGACGGTCTTCAAGGCCACGATCATCTGCTGACCCTCGTACTTGACGTTGGTCACCCAGATGCCGAACTGAGCCTTGAAGCGTTCGTCGACAGTGTCCGGAGCAAAGTTGCTGGGGAAGCCGACCTTGAACTGGCTGGGAGGCTCGATCAGCACGTTCGGAAAAAAGAACCGTGCCAGACCCAGCGTCCACAGCAGGCCGATCAGGCTGAGCGACGTCATGCCGATCGCTAGAGCCGATCCAAACAGGATCGAGAGGAATCCACGGCGGGTCTCATCCGGAGCGGCTGTGACCTTGCTGGCCGGAACTGGCTGAGCATAGGCCGGCTTGGCGGGCATCGTCGGCACGACGAGGGCCGCTTTGGCAGCCACGGGCTTGGCGGAAGCAGCGGCCTCCGCCTTCGACATCGGCCCCGGCTTGGCCCCGCCCCGGGCAGCCGCCAGGATGCTCGACGTGTCGAGCGTCGGCTTGGCCGGAGCCTTATCGGCGGCGGTCTTCTTTTCCGCCGCCGGCTTGGCAGGCGTTTTTTCAGCAGCCGGCTTGGCGGCCGGTTTTTCAGCGGCTGGCTTGGCGGCGGCCGGCTGGGCCGCACCGGCCCCCTGCCCTCGCGCCGCAGCCAAGATATCCGCTACGCTCATCTGACCCGGCTTGGCTGCCGCCGCAGGCGGCTTCGCAGCGGCCGGCTTGGCCGGTGCAGCGGGCGCGGCATCAGCCGCTTCCCCTGCCGGCTCGGACGGCGCCGCTTCCACGGGCTTCTTCGGCGCAGCACCACCTGTTCCCTGACCCCGACAGGCCGCCAGGATCTCCTCGACCGACAAAGGCTTCTTTTCTGACATCGGCGACGCTTCGCATCCCTCGGAGAAGAATCAGCTCATCCAGATCGTCGAGCCATCATCGGGCGGTGCTGAGCCGACCCACACCACCCGGTCACGACCATCCTCGCGGCCCAACTCGGTCCCCCACGCCCACAGATCTCCCACTCGCCGGACCCCGCTCTCCAAACCACGAGCGCACCCGTCCACGAGCCTACCCGCTGCCCTGCCAGAGCCGGCTACCGGGCTTGTGATTTTTTTCACGAACTTCCCCCTGTTGTAACGGAACGCAACCGCCTGTCAACAGGAGTTCCCGGCGGATTGACTCAAATAGTCACCAGCCGCACGGTCGGCAAAGCTTACCAGATGCGGCGGACCGTACCAAGTCACCGACCAGAGTGAATCGAGTCGATTTGGTCAGCGGCGCCGGACCCGTTTCCCCTGTCGGCAGGTCGCCCTACAATCGGGAGACGCTGCGCCTGAGACGCTGCCCCCTTCCCTCTGATCAACCGACCGTGCCGCGACAGGTTAACGCTCGATCGGCAAAAAGGATCCTCCAACATGAACATTCTTGTGGTCGGCGCGGGTGGCCGGGAGCATGCCCTGGCTTGGAAGCTGGCGTCGAGCCCGCGAGCCGAACGAATCTACGTTGCCCCCGGAAATGCCGGGACTGCCGCGGAAGCCGAAAATATCGATATCGCAGGCGACGATTTCCCGCGACTGATCCGATTCGCTCAGCAGAATAAGGTCGGTCTGACCGTGGTCGGCCCCGAAGCGCCGCTGGCCGCGGGAATCGTCGACGCCTTCCAGAAGGCCAACCTGACTGTCTTCGGACCGACCAAGGCGGCCGCTGAGCTCGAATCGAGCAAGGTGTTCTGCAAAGACCTGCTGAGGAGCGCCGACGTCCCGACCGCCGATTACCACGTCTTCCGTGATGCCTATAGCGCTCAACGGTTCATCACCGACCGCTACCCGCACCCATCCGAAGACGTGCCGTGGGTCGTGAAAGCCGACGGACTGGCCGCCGGTAAGGGCGTGGTCGTCTGCCACGAGCGGGATGAAGCCTTGGCCGCCATCGAAATGATCGCCGGCCGCAAGGAATTCGGCCGAGCCGGCGATCGACTGATCCTGGAAGAACGACTCGACGGCCAAGAAGTCAGCCTGATGGCGATCACCGACGGACGGACGATACTGCCGCTCGAATCAGCTCAGGACCACAAGGCCGCCTACGACGACGATCAAGGACCGAATACCGGTGGCATGGGGGCCTACAGCCCGGCGCCAATCTTCACTCCCAAAATGCTGGCTCAGGTGGAATCGGAGATCCTGGTCCCGACCATCCACGCCCTCAAACGGGCTCGTCGCCCCTTCGCCGGCGTCCTCTACGCTGGGCTGATCATCACCAATCAGGGTCCGAAAGTCCTCGAATTCAACGTCCGCTTCGGCGATCCCGAATGCCAGCCCCTGCTGATGCGACTGCAGACCGACCTGGTCGATCTGCTCGAAGCGGCTGCCCTGGGACAGCTCGATCGCATCGGCCCGCTGCAATGGGACCCGCGTCCTGCCGTCTGCGTCGTGATGGCCTCTGAAGGCTACCCCGGGAACTACGAGTCGGGACTGCCGATCCGCGGCTTGACCGAAGCGGCCACCGTCCCAGATGTCCAAGTTTTCCACGCCGGCACTCGACTCCGTGACGGACAAGTCGTCACGGCCGGAGGACGAGTCCTAGGAGTCACGGCGCTGGGGACGTCGATCGCCTCCGCCAAGCTCCAGGCGTACAAGGCCGTCAAGCACATTCGGTGGGACGGCGCCTGGTGCCGCAAAGATATCGCTGACAAGGCACTGAACCAGGCCTGATCATGGAATGGCTCGTCGACGGCTATAACCTGCTGCACGCCAGCGGCATCGTTCCGACGACCGGACAGGGTGAGCTGCAGGCCGCCCGCGAAACGCTCCTTCGCTGGCTTACCACGCGACTCCCGGCCGATTACCGGCAACGCACGACGATTGTCTTCGACGGTCGCGATGCCCCACCAGGGCTCCCCGACTCCTACCAATCAGCCGGCCTGCGCATCCGCTTTGCCCGCCACCAGGAAGCCGACGATCTGATCGAACAGCTGATTCAGGCGAGCCATCATCCGCGCCAGCTCACGGTCGTGTCGAACGATCGGCGTCTGCAACGAGCCGCTCGGCGACGTCGCAGTGAGGGAATCAGCTGCGGAGCGTGGCTGGCCAGCTTGAACGATCTGACTCCTGATACGCCGCGATCCGATCTGGCGAGCGACGGAGCGGCGCCGGGCGACCCGATCTTTTCCGACGAATACCTCGCCGAACTCCGGCAGCTCGAACACGATCTCCGCTCGCCACCACCCAAGTCCAAACCGCCGCGCAAGAGGTAGCCGTCCAGTCATGAAAACCAGTGGGGCAAGCCCACTGGAGATGGCTGCCACCGACCGATTGGCTCGCCAATCGCCCGGCCGCCGGCCAGCTCGCCTGGCCGGAGCCCCGGTCTGAGTGAGCTAGAGGACATCCCCCCTAAGAATCTATCTCCCGTGGGCTTGCCCCACTGCAGATAGCTGCCACCGACCGATTGGCTCTCCAATCGCCCGGCCGCCGGCCAGCTCGCCTGGCCGGAGCCCCGGTCTGAGTGAGCTAGAGGACATCCCCCCTAAGAATCTATCTCCCATGGGCTTGCCCCACTGCAGATAGCTGCCACCGACCGATTGGCTCTCCAATCGCCCGGCCGCCGGCCAGCTCGCCTGGCCGGAGCCCCGGTCTGAGTGAGCTAGAGCAAATTCCCCCTGAGAATCTATCTCTCGTGGGCAAGCCCACTGGAGATGGGGTCCTCGCGCGGTGGTGGCCCGGTAGCTGTCCAGTCATGTAAACCAGTGGGGCGAGCCCACTGGAGATGGGATCTTCGCGCGGTGGTGGCCTTGTAGCCGTCCAGTCATGAAAACCAGTGGGCAAGCCCACTGGAGATGGGGTCTTCGCGCGGTGGTGGCCCTATAGCCGTTCAGTCATGTAAACCAGTGGGGCGAGCCCACTGGAGATGGGGTATTCGCGCGGTGGTGGCCCTGTCGCTGTCCAGTCATGAAAACCAGTGGGGCAAGCCCACTGGAGATGGGGTCTTCGCGCGGTGGTGGCCCTGTAGCTGTCCAGTCATGAAAACCAGTGGGGCAAGCCCACTGGAGATGGGGTCCTCGCGCGGTGGTGGCCTGTAGCTGTCCAGTCATGTAAACCAGTGGGGCGAGCCCAATGGAGATGGGGTATTCGCGCGATGGTGGCCCTGTAGCTGTCCAGTCATGAAAACCAGTGGGACGAGCCCGCTGGAGATGGGGTATTCGCGCGATGGTGGCCTGTAGCTGTCCAGTCATGAAAACCAGTGGGGCGAGCCCACTGGAGATGGGGTCCTCGCGCGGTGGTGGCCCTGTAGCTGTTCAGTCATGAAAACCAGTGGGGCGAGCCCACTGGAGATGGGGTCTTCGCGCGGTGGTGGCCCTGTAGCTGTTCAGTCATGAAAACCAGTGGGGCGAGCCCACTGGAGATGGGGTCTTCGCGCGGTGGTGGCCCTGTAGCTGTTCAGTCATGAAAACCAGTGGGGCGAGCCCACTGGAGATGGGGTCTTCGCGCGGTGGTGGCCCTGTAGCTGTTCAGTCATGAAAACCAGTGGGGCGAGCCCACTGGAGATGGGGTCTTCGCGCGGTGGTGGCCCTGTAGCTGTTCAGTCATGAAAACCAGTGGGGCGAGCCCACTGGAGATGGGGTCTTCGCGCGGTGGTGCCCTGTAGCTGTTCAGTCATGAAAACCAGTGGGGCGAGCCCACTGGAGATGGGGTCTTCGCGCGGTGGTGGCCCTGTAGCCGTCCAGTCATGTAAACCAGTGGGGCGAGCCCACTGGAGATGGGGTATTCGCGCGATGGTGGCCCTGTAGCCGTCCAGTCATGAAAACCAGTGGGGCGAGCCCACTGGAGATGGGGTCTTCGCGCGGTGGTGGCCCTGTAGCTGTTCAGTCATGAAAACCAGTGGGGCAAGCCCACTGGAGATGGGGCCTTCGCGCGGTGGCGAGCAAAAGAAAAAAGCCGGTGGGCGGCCCTGAGGCCACCGACCGGCTTGAGAGGTCAAGTCGTATTCAGGAGCACCGTGTCGACTGAGTCGTCACGGCATCCCGATTTAGGCTTACTTGCGGCGGCGACGAACAACGTTCGTCACACCCAGCAGACCCAGGCCCAGCAGAGCCAGGCTGGCCGGTTCCGGCACAACGACCAGATCCAGCGCACCCTTGCCACCCGCACCACGCTTCCACAGCACGTCGGCTTGGCTCAGCAGGCCGAACAGGCCCTGCTTATCCAGACCGGTCGGGAAGATGTTGCCCAGATCGATGCCCTGGCCTTCAGCCGTACCGACACCACCGAGATCGGACGAACCGATCTGCTTGGCCAGGTTGTCGTACACGGCGTCCGACCAAGGAGTGCGACCGGTGAAGACACCGTCCGCTTCCGGCTTGAAGGCACCGCTGGCGTTAGCCAGCACGAAGCCGACGATCTTGTTCTTGGCGCTGCCCGCGGTCGGGACCAGCTTAACGTTGCCCGTTGCCGGGTCGTAAACCAAGTCGGGATTGTCGCCTTCTTCCATGTTGCCAGCGCCCAAGGCACCCGTCCAAGCTTCGAGGAACGCGGCCAAGTCAGCCGAGTCCACGTCGCCGTCCGGTTCCACGTCGGGCTGGTAACCACCAGGACCACCGACATCACGGCCGCCCGTGAGCAGCTTGATTTCGCCGGTGGTGTTCAGGTTGGAGACGTCCCAAGTCGTGCCAGCCGGGAACGTGAAGTTCGCCGAGCCGGTCGACGCGCCGCCGATGATCTTGATCGACTCACCGTTGATCAAGTCGCCCACGTTCTTGATGTTCAGCTTGGCACCGCTCAGCGCCAACGGGCTACTGGTCATCCCAGCGCCGCCCGGCAGCACGATCTGATCGGCAAAGTTCTTGCTGTGCACATCAAAATCGTAACGAACGAAGCTGTCCAGCGACGGACTGATAGCGACGCTCACGCCGTTCGTACGCAGGTTGCTGTTCGGAACGAAAGCAGCCGCCAGATCCGACGGAGCCGAAGTCTGGTCAACGGGGAATGCTGCCGCCGCGGCCGGGGTGGCATCCCACCACAGCACACCAGCGTCACCACCACCACCTTCCCAGGTCATCATTTCGAAGTTGATCCACTTGCCCTGAACGGCACTGGTGTCAGCGGTGACGATCGGTGAACCGCTGTTCCCCGTACCGTCATAGCTGGTCCAGTTGTTGTCGCCCAAGAACGCCTCAGTGGCATCCTGGAAGCTGCCGTCGCCATTCAGGTCGAGGCGGAGACTCGTGAAGTCGTCCACACCGTCCTTGAAGTTGACCGAGCTCACGCCGGCCGGGATCAGGATCTGACCGGTCAGCACGCCCAGGTAGTTTTCCAGGTTGCCCGCACCACCACCACCGGTGAACTTACCGGCGTTGATCGCGTCAACCAGGCCCTGCTGATAAGCAGGAACACCACCCGGCTTCGCACCTTCGCTACCACCCCACCACTGCGGAGCCGCACCGCCGGGGCTGAATAGGGCCGCCGGAATACCGCTGGTACGGAGACCGTCAGCAGCGCCCAGGTTGCCCTGGTTGCCCGTGTTGTAATAACGATGGGTCAAACCCGTGGTCGCCGTAGCGGGGTTAACCGGATTCAAGGTCGCGACAGCGGTCCCGGTAGCGGTGTAGGTTCCCACGCCGTTGCCGGCGATGTTCACCACCGCGTCACCTGCATTCGGAGCACCCGAATTGGTCGTGACCGACCAGCCGAAGGTGCCGTTACCCAGGATCTTGAAGGCACTGCCGAAGCCGCCTTGAGCACCCTGAGCCACCGCCACTTCGAACGAGTCACCACCACCACGCTCGTGCATCGAGGTCACGATCTCGCCCGAGATCGCGGCGGCCGCGGTGAAGGTACCGCCGGTCCACGAGTGACCACGGTTGCCTTCGTAGCGGATCTGATTGAGACCAACACCCTGCTGATCCGTCGGGTTCTCACCAAACGTCGAGGTGAAGGTAGCAGCGGCCGGCAGGGTCAACTGACCACCGTCGTCCGACGCGAAAGCCACGGTCCAGGTACCAGCCGGAATCGTCACGTTCGCCTTGGCGCGGATCGCGAAATCGTTGCCAGCCGAGCCGGTCGTGCCGTCGGGATAAGCGAAGTCGTACGGGAACTGCTGACCACCTGTGTTCCCCACGAAGTCGATCACAGGATAGACTTTCTTCGCGTTCGACTCGACGGTGTAACCAACACCGTTCGAATCTAGCACGGCTTCGGCCGTGGTGTGATTATCAATCGTGTCGGTCACGTTGATGATCTGCGCTTCCCAACCGGGCGTCGCGGCCTGGGCCTGGGTAGCCAGCAACAGCACTGCCATGCTGCCGCAACCCAGGCGAACCAACGACTTCGCCCTCTCAAAAAAACGTACCTTCATACAAACCCTCCAAAACTTCGGAGACAGAGAAAAGAAGTGAACCAAGTAGGACCCTGGAAATCGAGACGAGAAAGAAATTCCAGCCAAGATCTTTTCCCCGCGGGCGACCAACCCTTAAGGAAAACCCCTATGCAATCCGGGCCGAAGAATCCTCCACCTCTGTTGGCCTAAGATAATCGTAAATTCCCGCAATTCAAGGAATTTGAGCACAACCCTTCTATTTTTTTTAATCAAACTTATTTTCCCAGGCCTTCCCACTACCACCAATCACCCGAAAACCACCCACAAGAACTACAAATACGGCATTTTCCACCCCCTTTGGGCGTAGCATCGCCCCGCTTGAAGCCGCAATTTGCCCAGCACCCGCCACGGTTCCGCGACAGAACCGGGTTGGCGACCGCCTGGTTACACCAGAACGCTCAGGCCCTCTAGATGCCCAGAGGGGCGTAACCACCCCCAATTGCCCGAGTCCGCGGCGGTCCTGACCGGACCGGCGCGCACGAAAATCACCCCTCTTCCAGGAAAACTATCTGACCCGAACGGGTCTCGTTTTCCGATCCTACGGGGTCCGCAGCGACTTGGATCGCGCTGTTTCTTGAGATTTGCCGGCCGGGTAGAATTTCGCGCTCAATACCCACACCGCCAGATCACGCCGCAGCGATCGAGCGTCGAGCGTGGGCAGGAGCGATCATGACCGGATACGATGCGATTGTCGTCGGCGTCGGAGGTGTGGGATCCGCCACCCTTGCTCACTTGGCCGAACGTGGTTGGCGAGTCCTCGGACTCGACTCCCACACACCACCCCACGATCGCGGCAGCTCGCATGGCCAGACCCGCATCATTCGCCAGGCCTATTTCGAACACCCCAACTACGTCCCCCTGCTGCGCCGCGCCTATGAGCTCTGGAACGAACTGCAGCAACGCTTCGGCCAACAGCTCTTCTTCCCCGTCGGACTCGTCCAGATCGGTCCTCCGGAAGGAGAAGTCCTCAGCGGCGTCCGAGCCAGCGCCCGCGAACACGGCTTGGCCGTCGATTGGCTCACCGCCGACCAGTGCGCCCGCCGTTTCCCCATGCTGCCAATCTCGCCCGAACACCAGGCCGTCTTTGAGCGGAACGCGGGGTACCTCCGCGTCGAAGACTGCGTGACCGCTCATCTCCAGTGGGCCTTGGCCAGCGGCGCTGAATTCCGCCAGCAGCCGGTGCGCAGCTGGCGGGCCATCGGCGAGACGCTTGAGGTGGTCACCGACACCGACACCTACCAATGTGCCAACCTCGTCGTTACCGGCGGCCCCTGGGCCGCTCAGCTCCTCCACAGCTGGCAACTCCCACTGACCGTCTGCGAAAAGCACCTGCACTGGTTCCCCATCCGCGACCAGCGGCTGGAGTCCAGCCAGGGGTGCCCGTGCTACCTGTATGAACTACCGCACGGCTGCTTTTACGGCTTTCCCGCCGTCGATGCGGCCGGCGTCAAGATGGCCGAACATTCGGGCGGCACCACGATCGATTCGCCCGACGTCTCCTTGCGCCAGCGGGACGAAGACGATCTGCGACGAGTGACCGAATTCGCTGCCAGCTTCCCCGACGTCATCCCCACTCCCTCCGACCACGCCGTCTGCTTCTATACGCTCACCCCCGATCGCCATTTCATCGTCGACCGCCACCCGCAAGTCCCTCAGATCGTCGCCGCCGCCGGTCTCTCCGGCCATGGCTTCAAATTCGCCAGCGCCTTGGGCGAAATCCTCGCCGACTGGGTCACCGCCGGCGTCTCACCTCTCCCCATCGACTTCCTCCGCGCCCGCCCAGAACGCTTTGCCTGAACCCCATTGTGGTGCGGGCGTCTCGCCTGCCTCTTCCGCTACATTTCCTCACCTTCTAGCTCACCCAATCATGAAAACCAGTGGGGCGTGCCCACTGGAGCAAGCTGCCACCGACCGATCGGCTCTGCAATCTCCCGGCCGCCGGCCAGCTCGCCTGGCCGGAGCCCCGGTCTGAGTGGGCTAGAGGAAATTCTCTCGTGAGAATCTATCTCCAGTGGGCTTGCCCCACTGGTTCTGTGACTGAATGGCTCGAGCTCCTCACGCTGTGGCTCGGATCGCTCCGATACGGTTCTCTCGGCGAGAGGATCGTTGCGAACTGGAGGCTCGTTTGCCGCCGCCTGTAGCTGTCCAGTCATGTAAACCAGTGGGGCGAGCCCACTGGAGATGGGATCTTCGCGCGGTGGTGGCCCTGTAGCTGTCCAGTCATGGAAACCAGTGGGGCAAGCCCACTGGAGATGGGGTCTTCGCGCGGTGGTGGCCCTGTAGCTGTCCAGTCATGGAAACCAGTGGGGCAAGCCCACTGGAGATGAGGTCTTCGCGCGATGGTGGCCCTGTAGCTGTCCAGTCATGAAAACCAGTGGGACGAGCCCGCTGGAGATGGGGTATTCGCGCGATGGTGGCCTGTAGCTGTCCAGTCATGAAAACCAGTGGGACGAGCCCACTGGAGATGGGGTATTCGCGCGATGGTGGCCTGTAGCTGTCCAGTCATGAAAACCAGTGGGGCAAGCCCACTGGAGATGGGGTCTTCGCGAGGAGCGAAATCAGCGGCCCGCAGATAGAGACTGCTCGACCTGCTTGAGCAACTTGGCCAGTTCCTGGTCACTCGGATCGGCCTCCACCGCTCGGCGCAGCGTGTCTCGAGCGGCGGCAATCTGCTTCTGCTGCAACTGAGTCATCGCCAGATTGCGCAAGGCCGTGGTGTGATAAGGATTGATCTCCAGCGCGGCCTGGAAGTACTTCGCGGCCGCAGCCCAATCTTTCTGCTGCATGGCCGCCATGCCCAGATCATGGTGCGCGTTGAACATGCGGGGCTGAAGCCGCAGTGCTTCCTGCAATAACTTCACTCCTTCCTCCCAACGCCCCATGCGCAGCCGGACGTTGCCGGCGTGGTAGTGAGCCAGTGCAGAACTGGGGTCGAGCCGCACGGCTTGATCAAACAACTGCTGCGCCTGGGCGAACTCCCCCGACGTCATGGCGATCTTACCGAGTTCAATATGAGCCTTCACGTCGCGCGGATTCTCGACCAACAGCTTCCGCTGTCGCTCGGCGAAGGCCTGCAACGCCTTGATTCCCATGGCGCGATAGAGCGTCTTGTAGTCGTCCTGATTGGCCGGCAACAGCTGCAGCCAGAGACTCCCCATTTCATCCGTCGCCTGCTGGCCATAAGTCACGCGTCGCGGTGGCTGAAAGGGATTGTGGATGTTGGCACTCGTGTTGTCGTAAGAAAACTCCTGCACGATCCGAGTCCCGGCCGGCAGATGAACGGGCGGATCAAAGACATAGTCTCCCTGCCAGTTCAGATCCCAATCGTCGATCTTCAGCAACCACTGACGCTTGCCGTCCGGCAGCTCAGCCCAGCTGAACATCCGCTTCCCCAGGTAATGAGCATGAGGGCTCAGCGCCAGCACATCGACGGCCACCGGGAGGTCAAATTCACGACGGAACGAATAATCAGCCGAATCGGCCGGTATGTCGATGTCAGTCGATTCCAGGCAGATCTTCAGCGGGTATTTGGTGGGCGGCTCGTCGGTAAAGTAGATACCGATGGAGGCCTGCAGCGTTTCCGGTTTGCCGCTGGGCTGCATGTGCACTTGCAGGATGAAGTCGGTCCCCGGATTCAATCGCCAGCTCATCCCAGGCTGCACGAACCGCGGCACTCGCCCCGGCTGCCAGCTGATGAACTCGCCCGCTGGCCCTTGTGCCGGCCCTGTATCCATGCCGTCGAATCCCGGCAACGGATCGAGCGCATCACGTTCGCGAATGGTCCGCGTGGGGTCGAGCAGCATGAATGCGTGGTGCACAATCCGGCGATTCCCGGGCCGAAATTCCAAACCCTTCACCCAGCGGGGCCGATCGATGGGAATCGGAATGATGAAGTTCCGGTAGATGTCCGGACCGCTGGCCGGCACCTCAAACGGTTCCTCCATCGTCACCACCAGATCGGGTTCGCCCAACTGCCAGCCCGCAGCAAAGACCGGCGGTGATGGAGCTCCAGCCGCGTCCCCCTCCGGCGCACCCTGTTCGGCCCAAGCTCGAAACAGCGCGATCTCATGGTCGCTCAACACCCGCTGACCGCGATACTGCACGACCTGGGGATCGGGGAGCCACGGAGGCATGATCCGATCCGATGTCACGTCGACAATCTGCTGAGCATGTTTCTTGACGTCGTGGTACGTCAGCAGCGGAAAGGGAGCCGCGTCTCCGTCCCGATGGCATTGGGAACACTGCCGGTAGACGATCGGCGCTATGTGCTGATAAAAGGTCACCGGCCCTGAGATCTTCTCAGCCGCGCCCTTAACCGCGCTCGCATCTGTGCCCGTGTGTCCGCCGGCGACCGCTGGCTGAGCGTCAGACGTCGCCGCGCTGGCCGGTGGATTCGGTTGACCGGCTGGAGCGGGTGTCACGCTGGCCGATTCGCCGGCTGAAGTGGCCGAGGAGCGAGGAGCCGAGGGCTCGGTGGCAGGTTGGCACCCCGACCAGCTCAACAAACCCATGGTACAGACGAGCGCCATCCCACCGGCTCGATGCCAGCCGGTCGGCACCCCGTACCGGCCGAGCCCACACGGCTCGGTGGCCGGCGCATTCGGGATCTGCTGAGGGCCAGTCATGGCTTGAGATCGACGATCAGACAACCGACTGCCTCCGTTTTCGACACTTCAGGTTCGCGTCCGGCCAGCACAGCGTCGAGTGCCAAGCGGAGATCGTGCCGCTGTGGCTCACGGCGCCCCTGCGTATATCCGACGAACTGATCATTGACGCGGCCCTGGTACTTCACGCGTCCATCGCGGCCCACAACTACGGCTTCCGGCGTCACTCGCACTCCAAATCGATCGACCCACTGGTGAGAAGGATCGCGCAGCACGGGCGCCACAATCTTGAATTCTTCCTGGTGCTTGCCGACCACTTCGTCAGTCTCATCCGGATCGGGATAGACCAACGTCATCCGGACGCCCCGGTCGGCGTAATCGCGGGCGATCGCGTTGAGCTCCGGAATGAACCGATTGGCGATCGGGCAATCCGCCTGCACAAACACATAGACTTCGACCGGTGACTTGGCCGCATGGCCGCCACAGCCGGGGAGCAGCCCGAGGCCCACGAGCGACATCAGCCAGCTCAGCAGAACGAGGCCGCGCGGCCAGGGAGCCCGGCAGACACCCGGCTGATGCACCGTGTCTGGGCTGTCACCCAAGCCTCTCGCCCCCTGATCGACCATCTCGTCGCCCTTCTCTTGATGCCTCTTCCAGCCCGTCGTGATGTTCATGACCCTGCGTTCATTCTAACGCCTTTGGCGGTCCCGGCACGCCGGTGGCTGGTGTCAGTGCCACTGGTTCACAGTTCGAAGCGAATGCCCTGAGCCAGGGGGAGCTGGTCGGAGTAATTGATGGTGTTCGTGGCCCGCCGCATGTAGGCTTTCCACGAATCCGACCCCGACTCACGTCCGCCACCGGTATCTTTTTCGCCGCCAAAGGCCCCGCCAATCTCAGCTCCGCTGGGGCCGATGTTCACATTGGCGATCCCACAATCGCTCCCCTCCGGGCCGCAGAACCGTTCGGCTTCTTTCACGTCCCTGGTAAAGACGGAAGAGGCCAGCCCCTGGGGGACACCGTTCTGCCACGCGATCGCCTGCTCCCAGTCGTCATACACCGAGACGTACAGGATCGGCGCGAACGTTTCATGCTGGACGATATCCGCCGTCGGATCAATCTCGACGATCGCCGGTTGAACGTAACAGCCTCCGGCCGGAACGCCTTCCTGCACGGGTTCACCTCCCCACACGCGTCCGCCTTGAGCCCGAGCCGCCTGTAGCGCAGTCTGCATCGACTGGAGCGAGGACGAATCGATCAACGGCCCGACCAGGGTCCCAGGGAGGCGGGGGTCGCCGATCGGCAAACGGGTCCACAGTTGCCGCAGCTGCTCGACCAACGGCCGAGCGATCGACCGGTGGACAATCAACCGCCGCAAGGTCGTGCACCGTTGACCACAGGTCCCCACCGCGGCAAACAGGATCCCGCGCGTGGCCAGTTGCAGGTCGGCCGAGGGAGCAACAATGGCGGCGTTGTTTCCCCCCAGTTCCAACAGCGTCCGGCCGAGTCGTCCGGCAACGGCCTGCGCGACGCTCCGCCCCATCGACGTGCTCCCCGTCGCGGAAATCAGCGGCACGCTTGCAGCCAACGCCAGGGCTCGGCCAATCTCCGACGTCCCCAAGACCAGCGACAACACGGCTGGCGGAACATCGTCCATCTCACGGGCCACCTGTACGGCCAAGGCATGACAAGCGAGGGCGGTCAGGGGGGTCTTTTCGGACGGTTTCCAGATGACCGAGTCGCCACAGACCAGGGCAATCATCGCGTTCCAGGCCCAGACGGCGACCGGAAAATTAAACGCGGTGATGACACCGACCGGGCCCAGTGGATGCCATTGTTCGGTCAGACGGTGAGCGGGCCGTTCGCTGGGCATGGTCCGCCCGTAGAGCTGCCGGCTGAGTCCCACGGCAAAGTCGCAGATGTCGATCATCTCCTGCACTTCGCCCCGGGCTTCAGCCACAATCTTGCCCGCTTCGCA
Organism: Pirellulales bacterium; assembly: GCA_046349895.1. Lineage (GTDB taxonomy): Bacteria > Planctomycetota > Planctomycetia > Pirellulales > Pirellulaceae > JAXMBJ01. Next base: position 2,811,522 of record JAXMBJ010000006.1, read on the forward strand.
CGTTACCAGCTCAGCCAGTGGCTCCTGATACTGCCGCAACCGTTGGCCAATCCGCCGCACGAACTCGCCGCGACGAGGCGCCGGGACTCGGCGCCAAGTCAGAAAGGCCTGCTGCGAAGCGGCCAGCAGCTGCTGCAACTGCTCTGGGCCCGCCGTGCCGTATGCACCCAGATTGGCCCCGTCGATCGGGCTGCGAGCCACCGCACCGGGCCCGGTTCCGGTGCCCGGCTCCAATCCCGTCCAGATCGCCGGCCACGTGGCAGGCACTCCCAGTTCGGACAACACCTCGGCCACGCGTTGGGCCGTCGCGACGCTGCCAGCGGTCACCACTTATCCTCCCGACTGACAGCCGTTACCGGACGGCCGCCATAGACTCTGATCTGAAACAGTGCGTTGTGGGCCGTTCCGGTTAACGGCCGGGTCAATCACGTCGCACGCCGTCAAGATATCGTGAACCGCTGCACATTCGAGCGCCGATCCGCGAGCAATCTGGAAGTAATGGTTTTTGTCCTTGAGATTCTGCTTCCCGTTTCCCCCGGCGATGTTCAGAGGTATCGATTGCGCGGCACGCAGCCATTGATCGCGAATGTGACGATTCGTATCTTTGAGCCCCTTGGCCGTTCCGTACGAATCGGCCACGTACTGGATCGACAGCCTGTATACGTCCAGCTTCTCGTGATCGAATACTGGCTCAGTCATGATCACCTCAGTCGAGTACTCGTACTCGATTGCGTCAGGTGCCACGCGGTCACTCCTCTGGATCAGTCGAGTCAACATCGAGACAATTCGCTTCAATCGCGATTTGCCGTTCCGGTTGACGGCCGGGTCAATCACGTCGCACGCCGTCAGGATATCGTGAACCGCCGCACATTCGAGCGCCGATCCGCGAGCAATCTGGAAGTAATGGTTTTTGTCCTTGAGATTCTGCTTCCCGTTTCCCTCGGCGATGTTCAGAGGTATCGATTGAGCGGCACGCAGCCATTGATCGCGAATGTGTCGATTCGCACCTTTGAGCCCCTGGGCCGTTCCGTACTCGATCGACAGCCTGTATACGTCCAGCTTCTCGTGATCGAAAACTGGCTCAGTCATGATCACCTCAGTCGAGTACGAGTACCGCGATGCTGAGTACGAGTACGAGTAGGAGTATAAAAGCCAGGCCACTCGTTCGGCCGTCGCGACGCTGCCAGCGGTCACCGCCTATCCTCCCGACTGACAGCCGTTACCGGACGGCCGCCGTAGACTCTGATCTGAAACACCGCGTTGTCGGCCGTTCCGGTTAACGGCCTGAACCGGGCATCGCGCGACACTCCTACTCGTACTCAGCATCGCGGTACTCGTACTCGTACTCGTACTCGATTGCGTCAGGTGCCACGCGGTCACTCCTCTGGATCAGTCGAGTCAACATCGAGACAATTCGCTTCAATCGCGATTTGCCGTTCCGGTTGACGGCCGGGTCAATCACGTCGCACGCCGTCAGGATATCGTGAACCGCCGCACATTCGAGCGCCGATCCGCGAGCAATCTGGAAGTAATGGTTTTTGTCCTTGAGATTCTGCTTCCCGTTTCCCTCGGCGATGTTCAGAGGTATCGATTGAGCGGCACGCAGCCATTGATCGCGAATGTGTCGATTCGCACCTTTGAGCCCCTTGGCCGTTCCGTACGAATCGGCCACGTACTGGATCGACAGCCTGTATACGTCCAGCTTCTCGTGATCGAATACTGGCTCAGTCATGATCACCTCAGTCGAGTACGAGTACCGCGATGCTGAGTACGAGTACGAGTAGGAGTATAAAAGCCAGTCCAAGTGGTTTCGTTCAAGATGGACTCAGAAATCGACGGTGGCCAAGCCGGGCGACTCGGTCAGCCGGCTGCACTGCGTCGTCGGACCTCCGGCGAACAGAGCGCCGAATCGATTGGCCAGAAATTGGGGCAGCGGCACTTCTTCCTGCTTGACCCAGCCGCGGACCGGCAAGGTCCCTTCCCGTCGCAGGTCGACCATCGTGCAGACGCCGGCCGCCGTGGTCAGCTGAATGGCGCTCCACTGCTCGCCAGCCATCTCGGCCGAGTAGATCTTCCGAGCGTCGCTCATTTTGACCAGCCGACCGGCTCGACGCCCGGTGACCGTACAGAAGACGATCACCACGTCCTGCGAAGTGATCGGAATCGCGTGTTCCAGGATCTGCTTGAGCATGTCGCGATTCTGGCTGAGCCGCAACTCCTGCAGCAGAAACGCCAGAAACTCGCGATGCCCCGGGTAGCGGATCGTCTTGTAGTCGAGTTCGCGGACTTGACCTTCGAGCGTTTCGCAGAGACTTCCCAGGCCCCCCGACGTGTGGAAGGCTTCGTAACGGACGCCGTCCAGCGAGAAGCTTTCGAGGCCATCGAGCGGCAAGACTTCGCGCCGCCGACCGTCGTAGATCGCCTCGCAGACGTTGCAGTATTCGTTGATCAGCCCATCGGTGCTCCACGTCAGGTTGTACTTCAGCCGGCCCGTCGGGAATTGCGGGAGCGCCCCGACTCGCATGTGAACCGTGTCGACCTGATCGAACTGTCGGACGAGGTGGTGGCCGACGATGGAGACAAAACCAGGAGCCAGCCCGCATTGCGGGACGAAAATCTGGTGCGGTCCGGCCTCCTGGCTCACCGCACGCACCGCCCGCGTCGTGGCCACGTCCTCGGTCAAGTCAAAATAGTCCGAACCGGTGTCGAGGGCCGCCTGAGCCACCAGCGGATTGAAGTGGTAACTGAGTGCCGAAATGACGACTTGCCGACCGACCATGGCTTGCCGCAGAGCTTGCGGGTCGGTGACGTCCAGCACCCTCGTCTCGACGTCCGAACCGGCCGGCCACCGTCCGAGCGAACGGGAATCGACGTCCGCTACGCACACGGAGTAGTCGCCCGTACCGCTCAACAATTGAGCGATCATCTGGCCAATCTTGCCGGCACCCAACACCAAGGTCGTCACGCGACGGTCCATCGACGGCTCTCCAGCCAAAATCCACTGCCTCTGCTACCATTGACGCACCACGACCTGTGGGACGCCGTACAATTATAGAGTGGTTCTGGCGCGACCATCGTCGTGCGAGCTGAAAGGGATCAATTCCATCCGCGGCCGCAGACGCCAGTCGGATCGCAGCAATCGCCAGGACTGTAACGATTGTAGTTGTGAAGACATTTGTGCGACCAGGGATTGCCGTTGCAGGGGACTTACGATGGACTGGACACCTCACTTTGACACCGATCGCTGGATTCAGGGCCATTTAAGCCGTTTGCGGGCCGAACTCCCCGCACTCGATCGATTGGCCACCCATATGAGCTCGCAGACCGGGACCCGGCTGATCGACTGGCTGGACACCCTGGTCCTGCCCTCCGGCGAAGCTCCGGCCGCCCAGCTGTCGGCTGTCCAGTATGTCTGGTCCGACGAGCTGCAATGCTGGCATCACCCCGGCGGACTCTTTCCACGAATCGTGACCTCCAGCGTCCCAGGGGACCGCACCCATCTGTCCAGCAGCCCCGACCGGCCTGTTACCCCCGACCGGCCTGTACCGGCGTGGGTATCCGCCCCCAGAGGCGTCGCACTCAAGGTGGAATCGGTCGACGCTTTCCTGGCCGTCCACACTCCGGAACGGTATTCCCCCGAAGCTCTCGATCCCGACGCCCTGCGCGCCATGACAGTGGTTGAAGTCGAGCGTCAGGGGGGCTCGGCCTGGTGGGTCGTCGAACGACATGGATTCCAGGGAGCCGATCCGTGGCAAGCTCCACAGGTCGCTCGCTCCGACTGGCAACGAGCTCAACAACTCATCACAGCCCGCCCGCGTACCGGCAATCCGGACGATTGCTTCCACGAAGCCGATCGGCGGATCCGTACCGCTCAGCAGCTGGTCGGTACCGGCTGGGCGGCCGACCTGTTCTTCGCCGCTGAACGTACCTACTGGCAACTCCGCAATCGAGCCGGTCAGATCCAGAAATCGCGCCAGGATCAACTCGGTCTCGGCTGGGCCAATCACGATCACCACACGTTCCGGTGCAGTCGTCGGCATTTCGGCCATGTCCTCGGGTGCCTGGAATCGCTCGGCATGATTTCCCGAGAACGCTTTTATGCCGGCGCCGAGGCCGGCTGGGGGGCCCAGGTCCTCGAACAGCCCCTCTCTGGGAGCGTCGTGTTTGCGGATGTCGATCTGAGCCCCGACGAAATCGACTGGGACTACCGAAACCAGCCTCTCCCCAAACGCTCACAGGTAGGCACGGTAGGATTGTGGTGCGCTCTGCATGGCGAATCGTTTCTCGATGCCGGCCTGCACCATCTGGAATGCCAGTTCGACTATCGAGCGGCCGTCGATCAGCTGACGGCACTGGGGATTCCGAGCCTGCCGCCGTTTACGGATCTGCCCTATCTGAAGCAGGGCTTTACGCGCCCCGAAATGTGGCCCGTCGCCCCGCACCGCCTGGCCGCCGCGCTCGAAGCTGGTTGGATTGATGCGGCGACCGCCGATCGCTTTCGGACCACCGGTGCTGCCGGCTCACACCTGGAGATCCTCCAGCGCGATGGAGGTTTCAAAGGGTTCAACCAGCACGGGATCAGCGACATCATCCAGCGCACGGACCCGCGCACCGTCGACGTTCACGTCGGAGCATGAACCAACAGCCGACCGCGCCACCCCCTATCTCCAGTGGGCTCGCCCCACTGGTTTTCATGACTGAACAGCTACAGGGCCACCACCGCGCGAAGCCCCACCCTCCAGTGGGCTCGCCCCACTGGTTTTCATGACTGAACAGCTACAGGGCCACCACCGCGCGAAGCCCCACCCTCCAGTGGGCTCGCCCCACTGGTTTTCATGACTGAACAGCTACAGCGCACCGCGCCACCCCATTTCGGCCGCCGACCAGCTCGCCTGGCCGGAGCCCCGGTCTGGCTGAGCTAGAAGCTGGGGAAACGCCGGAAGCAGCGGAAGGCAGAGCAAGTAGGGAAAGGCAGGCGGGACGCCCGCACCAGTTCACTCATCGGTCTCCGCTTCGCGGCGAATAGCCAGATCCCGAGGCCGACCCGCAGCCGCGGTACGCGCACTGTTCGTGGCGGCGGCCGACAAGCTCAGCTCGGCCCCCCCTGACCGTCGGCGATGCAGCTGGTCGTAGACCACGAACATCACGGCCATCAACAGATAACCGCAGGCAATCGACGTCGCTCGGTATCCGAAATGATCTTCGCGGACGCCGTTGAGTGCAAACAGAAAATCGATGTCGTTGCCGTGCAGCTGGTAAGCGTGGGTCAGGCCGAGCACGGCAAAGGCGGCTGCCGCTACTCCCCACCGAGCGGCGACTCGAAAGCGTTGGTCGATCAGCGAAGCGGTCATAGCGGCCAGGAACATGCAAGTGAAAATATAACCTCGCTCCAACGTCACCATGCCGTGCACCAGATAACTGCTCACGTCGACGTTGAACTGCGCCGGATCGCCGAGAAATGATTGCAGAGTAGGAGTCTCGGGTGCTGTGGCGTGGAGCTTGATGAACGTTCCTTGCATCACGGTCGCACCCCAAGCGGCAATGGCTGGGAACAGCCCCATCGCGACCGCCGGAGCGTGTTGGGACGGAGTGGTCTGGAAGGCTTGAGCGGTGATCACGATGCCGATCCACAAGACGATGCCGATGCCAGCTTCGATGGGAATCAGCGACTGGATCAGCCCCACCGTGCCGGTCAGGCAGATCACCAGAATGATGACGCCGTTGAGGACGGAGTAACCGGCGCGGGCCCCCATCGCTTTCCAGCCGGGGTGTCCGATGTAGATCGTGGTGGGAAAACAGCTTCCGCAGATAGCCGCCATCAGCGTCCCGATGCCATTGGCCGCCAGGGACAATCGAGATGAGTATCGATCGCCGGCCGCTTCCGCCGACTCGATGTTCTGCAAGCTGCCGATCAGATTGAACAATCCCATCGGCACGACGACCGACAGATAGCCCCACCATTCGCTCCGTTGCTGCACGAGCTCCCACAACTGGCGCACGACCAGCTGAGGAGGATTCCAGCCTCGAGCGGCCCAGCCGGTCGCCACCGCTTCGCGACTCATCGTCACGCCGACTAAGGCCGGGTCCACGACCAGCGGCAGCAGCCAGGCGGCGGCCGTACCAAGCAGAATGGCAATCACTCCGCCAGGAATGCCCCACGGAAACGAGACTCGGCCGAAATACGTCCCCAGAATGACTGCCAGAGGGAGCATGGTGACCAGCGGCCGCTGAAAGATCTGCAGAGCAAAGGTCATCGAGATAAAGCCGATCGCGATGCCCGAGAGGGTCGCCAGCAGAGCTGCGCGGGGCGTGTTCCGCCGAATCGTTTCGGCGACCAATGCCCCAAACAGTTCGATCAGCCCGCTGCCGAAACAGGCGAGTACGCCCATCAACCAGGCCTGCTCAGCGCTCTGCGTTCGCTGGTAGACCGGAATCATGATGAAAAAGACGTAGATGATCAGCGATACTGTGTTGATGCCGTAGGGGAGCGCCGTGACGTCAGTCCGTCCTTCGCGACGCATCAGCCAGTATGCTTGGGCCGCATAGAACAGATTGCCGACCAGGATGCTCACACCGGCCGCCGGCATCACAAATTTGGTCAGCAGATCACTGGTCGGACTGATCCCGCACAGGCCGCACAACGACACGATCAGCAACAGCTGGACCAGATTGTCGGTGAACAATCCGAAGAAGCCGTCGATGTCACTTCGTACCAGCCAGGCGATCCGTCTGTCGGACATGTCCGTCCCCTCAGTTAGCACCCGTCGGGCGGCTGGCCCCACGGCCCGGCGAAACCCCGCCGCTCAGGAGAATACTCCCCGCGGGCCGGCGGTGAAAGACGGACTCAGCGGTCCGGGGGGCTCGGCCGGCGGGCATTATGACTGCCAGCACCACCTCAGACTGCCAACCTCAGCTCGCCAACCTCGCTAGCGATGCCAGCGCAACCGCTTGTCCGCGGACCGTCTGCCGCACAGAATATCCTCCATGCACGCCTTTGAATTTCTCGCACAGACTGGGCCGCTCACCGACATGGGCCTGTGGGCCATTCACGGCGACGACCGCTGGTTACGCAAGACGGCGTTGCAGGCGTTGCAGCGGCGAGTGCTGGGCGATGACGACTCCGTCGGACCGGTCAAATTCGGTGAGGGACCGTTCGATTGGGCCGACGTGGCCGATTCGCTGTCGAGCGTTTCGTTGTTCGGACCGCCGATCAGCCTGGTGATCGTGGAAGACGCCGATAAGTTTGTCACGCAGTTCCGGGGCAGGATTGAGCAATGGGCGGGTCGGACTGCGGGCCGCGCCGTACTGGTGCTGGATGTGGCCAGCTGGCCCGGCAACACGAACCTGGCCAAGTTGACCGCCGCGCAGGGCCGATCGGTCCTGTGCAGTCTGCCGCGAACCAAGGGCGCCAACGGGGTCCTGGATTTCAAGTCGATCGTGAGCTGGCTGCAACATCGGGCCAAGGCGGTCCACGAGTTCTCGCTCACCCAGGACGCGGCCCGGCACCTGATCGACAATTCGCTCCACGAACTGGGCCTGTGGGATCAGCAGCTCAGCAAACTCGCCCTCTACGCCATGGACGGACGCAAAGTCGACGCGGAGCTGATCGATGAAGTGATTGGTGGGTGGGGCCAGAAGGACTCATTCGCCATGATCAACCTGGCGCTCGATGGAAAGGCTGCCGAGGCGGTGCGAGTCCTGGAACGGCTGCTGCAGGGGGGCGAAGTACCGCAGGCGATGTTCGGCGCGATCGCCTGGACGCTGCGGAGATACGCGGCTGCTATTCGGTACCTGGAACTGGAAGAACGGGGGGGCAATCGAGGCAACTTGCGCGGAGCGTTGAGCCAGGCGGGGTTTTATGGTGGCCAGCTCGATTCGGCTCAGGAGCGCACCAAGCATCTCGGTCGGAAACGGTGCCGCGAGATGTATCAGCGGCTGCTGGAGTTCGACCTGAAGCTCAAAGGATCGCACTCGACTCCCGATCGAGCCCGCTGGCTGTTCGAGACGACTCTTATCGAACTGTCTCAGCCGGCAGTGAAGCCGCGCCGCGCTGGTACTTGATACGGCCGCCGATCAGCACGGTGTGCGGAACGCCCTGCAGGTCCCAGCCGTCGAACGGCGTGTTGCGGCTGGCTGACCAGCCCTCCGCAGCCACCACCTGGGCTCGTTCGGTCGGATCGAAGATCAACACGTCGGCGTCGGCGCCGGGCCGCAGCGTCCCTTTGTGTTCGAGGCCCAGCAGCCTGGCAGGCTGATTGGCCAACACTCGGACCGCATCGTTCCAGCTGAGATGGCCTGGCCGCACCAGGTGAGCACCGACCAGCCCCCACAAGGTTTCGACGCCGACGGCGCCAAACGGAGCCAGATCCAGCTCGTTCATTTTCTTCTCCGCCGCTCGAGGCGCGTGGCCGCTGCAGAGGATATCGATGTCACCGCGCACCAGAGCTTCGAGGCACTGCAGACGATGTGACTCGGGACGCAGCGGCGGGTTGAGCTTGAACTGAGCGCTGAAGGTTCGCAACGACTCGTCGGTCAACAGCAAATTGGCCAGCGAGATACTGGCAGTGACGGCTACGCCAGAATGTTTGGCGCGTCGGATCAGCTCCACCGTGCCCGACGTCGAAACGTGCAACAGATGCAGGGTGCCACCGGTGGCGGCGGCCAGGCGGACGTCGCGGGCAGCGATCAGGTCTTCGGCCTCAGCCGGAATGCCTTGCAGCCCGAGCAGCGTCGAGACATATCCTTCGTGCATGATGCCGTCGCGGGCGAGGTCGCGAGATTCGGGTCGGTCGACAATCGGCAGCCCGAACATCTGACTGTACTGCAGCGCCCTCCGCATCAGCTCGGAACTGATCACTGGTGAGTCGGCATCGGTGAATCCGACCGCTCCGGCTTCGGCCAGCGTCCCCATTTCCGAGAGCTGGCTCCCCTCACGCTGCTTGCTGACGCAGGCCAGTACAACGACGTTGCACCAGCCTGCTCGACGCGCCTGATGCTGAATAAACTCGACCCCGGCGGGCGTATCCACTGGAGGATCGGTATCGGGAGTGCAGGCGATCGTGGTGATGCCGCCGGCCAGCGCCGCGCGGGTACCGCTGGCTATCGTCTCGTCCTCTTCAAAGCCCGGTTCGCGCAGCTGGACGCCGATGTCGATCAGACCGGGTACGACATGCTTGCCCGCTGCCTCGAAGACTTCGGTCCCGTCCGGCACGGCGATCGGATCGACCTGCACGATCTGGCCGTCGACCAACAACAGCTGCGCGACTCGATCGATACCCTGGCTGGGGTCGATCAGATGACCTCCCTGGATCAGCAGCGGACGATTCACGATCCACCTCCTGCCGATGCGTGTTCCTGGCCCATCAGCAACCAGAGGACAGCCATCCGTACCGCCAGCCCGTTGGTTACCTGGTCGAGAATGACCGACTGAGGACCGTCGGCTACTTCCGTCGTGATCTCCACTCCGCGATTGATCGGACCTGGAGCCATAATCAGAATGTCGGGCCGAGCATGTTCCATCCGGCGCCGATTCATCGCGTACAGCAGTGCGTATTCCCGTACGGAGGGAAACGGCCGAGTCTGCTGACGCTCGAACTGTATCCGCAGCAGGTTCAGCACATCGCATCGGGGGACAATGTCGTCCAGGTTATGGCTGACCTCGATTCCCAACCGCTGCCAATCGTCGGAAACGAGCGTCTTGGGACCGCAGACGATCACGTGGGCCCCCAGCTTCTTGAGTCCCCAGATGTTGGAGCGAGCGGTACGGCTGTGAGCAATATCGCCGACCATGGCGACGGTCAGTCCGGCGATCTCGCCGCGAAACTGACGGATGGTCAGGATGTCGAGCAGTCCCTGAGTGGGATGTTCATGAGCACCATCGCCGGCATTGATGATCCCCGACTGCACGTGCTGGGCCAGCAGATGGGGCGTCCCGGGCGTCTTGTGCCGTACCACCATCACGTCGACGTTCATCGCTTCGATGTTCTTCGCCGTGTCAATAAACGTCTCGCCCTTCGACAGGCTGCTGGCCGACGAAGCAAACTCGACCGTGTCGGCTCCCAGACGCCTCGCGGCCAGCGAAAAACTGGTGCGCGTCCGTGTTGAGTTCTCAAAGAACAGATTGGCGACCGTGCGGCCGGTCAACAGCGGCAGCTTGCGGGCACAATCGCCGGTCAGGTCCTTGATCCGCTGAGCCGTATCGAGCAATATCACCAGCTCGTCAACGGACAGCGATTCCAGGTCGAGCAGATGGCGACGTGTCCAGCCGGCCGGATAATTCAACGGCTCGGCACGCAGGTCTTCAGCACCCTGCGATCTGGCAGTCTGGGATCCGGCTCGCTGAGATCCCGCACTCTGGGGCTCGGACACGGGGGCCACCTCTGCACTCACGATATGCTCCTCCCACAGCGTCCGCGAGATTCTAACACTGCGCCGAATGCTCGCAACCTCCGTAGGGTCCGATTATCATGAAGCTATGGACCTTCCGCCGCAGATACTGGCCCTGATTCCGCGGGACGAGCCGTTCTGGAGCGAATGCCGAACGTGGGCTGCGCCGGCTTGGGAGATCGTGTTGGACCCGCGACGGCTGGCCGACGACCGGCCCCCGCTGGCCATCCTGATCGAGGGCTCAGCCCGGCCGACCGGCCCCGACGAGTCGTCCCAGTTCGAACACAACGAGTGCCCCGCCGACGCTCAGTGGGACGGCGATCGCGCCGCCGACCCGACCTGGATCGACCACCTGGAACATCCCGATCTGCCGTGGTCGTGGCGCCAATGGGTCGACTCGGAACAAACCCGGCTCGTGGTCCTGGATGCGGGGGCCCGACGTTTCCATGCCGACCACTGGGCGCAGGTACTCCCCGCAGATGTGACCGCCCGCGAACTCGGCCTGCTGCTGACTCAGATCGCTTCGACGGCCCGCGTCCAGCAGGAACGATTGCTGGAACGCCAACGAGGCGAACGTTATGCGAAGTTCGCCCTTCGAGATCCCCTGACTGGACTCCCCAATCGCCGAGCCTGGCAGCTTTTCCTGCGGCGACACGCCAGTCCGGCCGGAGAGGCCCCGGCCAGCTGCGTGGACCCGCGCTGCTGCGTGGCCCTGGTCGACGTCGATTATTTCAAACAACTGAACTCGACCTTCGGTCATGCCACGGCCGACCAGGTCCTGCGGCGCGTCGGCCGGTCTCTGCGGGATGACCTGCGGAGCGGCGATCTGGCCGCACGGCTGGGAGGCGATGAGTTCGGAATTGTGTTGAGCCCTTCCCCGCGGGCTGCGGCGGCCGATGTGCTCCATCGCGTTCGCCGCAGCATCCGCGACCAGCTGATTCAGTCCCGACTCCCGGCGGTCACGGTCAGCATCGGGTTTACGGAATTCCCGATCAGCCGCGACGATTCGGTCCGCCAAGCCGTCCGCCGCGCGGCCGAGGCCCTGCGGTGGGCCAAGGCCCACCAACGCAACTCGGTCGTCGGCTGCGACCCCCGCTGGCCCGCCAGCTCTCACCTGGCCTAGCCAATCCACCCGAACCTCCCACCCCACCCACTCCTCCAGCCCCCGGAGGTCGCACCTACCTCCACGGAGGTCGCACCTACCTCCAGGACGCTGCTAGCTTACCCAGCCGGCGGCACCTACCGCTCGCACTCCGCACAGCAATCGGCGCAAATCGCACCTGCGGCAAGAGTTAGCCGGCCGCTGGGCATTAGGTAAGCGAACTCGAGCCAAAGCAAGCCACAGCCCATCGCCGCTAGCATCCACTCAGAGGTCGCACGTACCTCCCGGTCGCTGCTAGCAGCGACCGCGGGACCTGGGCGGCAAAGTTGACGCAGATTTCCTCAAGGGCCCGACCGGAAAAGTCGATAACTTTACCCGACCGCTGGGGCACGGAATTGGGAACCGGCCCCCTGCCGTGTGCGGTTACTTGGTGAGAAACAATCGGACGGGGGGGAGGACTACGGAAGGTTCCCCATATGCGCTCAATCAATCTGCTGCCCTGCATCAGCTGCCACGTATTGCTGCTGGCCAGCCTGGTCGTTTCGACCGGCTGTGCCCTCCCCTTCGGCGCGTCGGCCGATCCCGACGCACTGGCAGCCAGCCCGCCCCCAAGCATCGTGGTGGAAATGAATCCGCTGGTCGGCAAACCCCGCCAGACAACGATCATTCTTGAGGAAGGCATGACCGTTCAGACGGCGCTCGAGAAGTCGAAGGCATCACGACGCTATGCCAATATGGAACTCGTCCTGGTCCGCCAGTCGGATCAAAACGGAGGAGCTCCCCATCGCATGGGCGCCCGCTGGAACCCGCAGAAACGTCAGGTCTCCATCGATACCGACTACTCCCTGTCACCCGGCGACGTGCTGATCGTCAATCAGCAGGCCGCCGAATCGCTCGGCGAGAAAATGTTCAACAGCGTCCTCGGGCCGATCGGAGGCTGACCCCTCCGCTGCCCGTGCAGAAATTCGGCCGGTGAGCCAGTTACTGAGCGACTCGCCACCGGCGCTGGAAGAGCCAGATCATGGTAGCCAGCAGAAATCCGTTGAGTGCCAGCGTGCTCAGCACGTAGGCGCCGTAATGCATCAGACTGACCGGAAACAGGGCCGCTCCCTGCTCTCGAGCTCGAGCCGAATAATCTTCCGGGGGCAACGGGAGCGAAAACGCTGCCACAAACGGGCTCAACACGCCCGTCCACCGCGCCCCGTCCACCGCTTCCGGATGGATAGGACTCAGATATCGCTGAGCCAAAAATGTCGCGGCGATCGGCAGACAGAAAACAACGACCAGCACCAGGTAGCCGGTCATCAGCGACATGGCCGTTCGACGGAATAGAACTGAGCAGAACAGCGCCACGTTGGCGGTCGTCAGACAGGTGAGCAGCACGATCACCAACAATCCCAAGACGGTCGGCAAGTGGCCCCAGAAGTAACTGACCATGGCACAGGCCAGGACCATCGGCCAGAGCAGAAACATCGTCAATACGCTCGATACTCGTAGTCCGGCGATCAGTTTGCCCCACAGAATCTGCCATGGCGTAATGGTCGTCGTCAACAACAAATCCAATGTCTGCCGTTCACGCTCGCCGGTGATGCTCCCGGCCGAAAAGACCGGTCCGACCAGCATGTTGAACAACACGACATAGCTCACAAACCAAGCCGCTTTCCAGGGGAGAAAAAACAGGCAGGCGGCCATGATGGGCACCGCCAGTCCCATGCTGATCTGAATGACCAGCCGTAGCATCAGCGTCCCCTGGCTGAAGATTTCGCTGTGAATCTCCTTGTCATAAACGGCATTCGTGCCGTCCCGCATCAGCTCCACTCGCTTGGGCGGCGCAAAGAGTCGATCAGGAAAGTCGTCGCGATTGATCACCAGCCCGATCGCTTCCGAGTTCTCACGATCGAGATCGATCACGTCCTTCCCTTCGCTCCCCACATCGGGCGGATGCAGCAGTCGCTGAGCCGTGGTGATGAACAGCGGCACGGCGATCAGGATGGCGATTATCGGGAGGACGAAGACGACGAGACTGAGCCGCAGGGCCCCTTCAAAGCTGATCCAGATGAAGAGTCCGGCGAACGCCAGCGGGAGTATCAGCAGGTACGATGCGACCAGGGCCGCCGCACTCCGCTCAAAATAACTGCTGCACGCCAGCGATATCATGCCAAACACGATTACCGAGATGATCAGCCCCAGATAGGCGGCAAAGACCTCGTAGAGCGAGACACCGCCGAGGGGCAGGCAGAGCATGACGATGGGCAATGAAGCGAAAATCAACAGCGCCAGATGACTTAGCGCGGCCAGCAACTTGCCGAGCGTAATGGCGGATGGCCGCAGCGGCGTGGCCAACAGCAGCTCGTACGTCTTGCGTTCTTTCTCACCAGTAATCGCCAGCGCCGCGAAACTCGGCGCCATCAGCGACGCAAGAAGATATTGACCGAAGAAAAACAAATCGACCAGTTCGCGGGCGTCATCCGAATTGGCCAACAGCCGTGACTTTTGCGGCCAGGCAATCAGCACCACCACCGCCAGCGCCGCCTGGTAAACCAGCAGCAGCAGAAAGGCCCGCTTCATCCGCAAGTTGACCAGCAACTCGCGCTGCAGCACCGGATTGTCAAACACCAACATCGCCGGCCGCCCCCCCTACCCCTCCGCGTCACTGAACCGCTGCGAGATGGCTCAGGCGAGCCAATTCCAGAATTACTTGACTGCGGCGAACCACGCCCGATCGATCAGTAGGGCCGATGACGCGACCGACCTTGCACGCGGCTGGGCAACCCCTGAATCCTGAGAAAGCCTTCCGCGTCGGTCTGATCATACGAACCTCCGCCCTCCATCGTCGCAATGGCTTCATCGTACAGGCTGTGAGGGCTTGTACGACCATCCACGATGATGTTCCCCTTGTACAACTGGAATGACACCTCGCCGGTCGTATACCGCTGAGCTTCATTAATGAACGACATCAGCGCGTCCATCTTGGGTGTGTACCAGAATCCATAGTAGACCATTTCGGCCACCTCAGGTGACAAGCGGTCGCGCAAATGGAGCAAATCCCGGTCGACCGTCAACTGCTCGATATTCAGCAGCCCGGCGTACAGCAGCGTCATGCCAGGAGCCTCATACACGCCACGGCTCTTCATCCCGACAAAACGATTCTCAACCATATCGATCCGGCCAATCCCGTTACGGCCCCCGATTTCATTCAGTTGAGTGACAATCTGCAGTGGCGAGAGCCGCTGACCATTGACGCTGACGGGCACTCCCGACTCAAACCCCAAAGTCAACCGCTCCGGCTGATCGGGGGCCGCCTGAGGAGCGATGGTCATGCCGAAGTCGACCAGCTCGACGCCGTTGACCTGCAAATCCTCCAGCTTCCCCGCTTCATAGCTGATATGCAGACAGTTCTCATCCGAGCTGTAGGGTTTGGCGATCGACGCTTTGACCGGGATCTGCCGCTCCTGGCAGAAGGCAATCATTTCGGTCCGGCCGGGAAAGGCCTGACGGAATGAGGCCATCCGCCACGGAGCGATAATCTTGATCTTGGGATTGAGCGATTCGGCGGCCAGCTGAAAGCGGCACTGGTCGTTTCCTTTCCCGGTCGCCCCATGAGCGTACGATTCGGCGCCGACTTCGCGAGCCACCTGGAGACAGACCTTGGAAATCAGCGGCCGAGCGATGGATGTCCCCAGCAGGTAGATCGATTCGTACTTGGCTTGCCACTTCAGAACCGGGAAAGCGAAATCGCGGCAGAGCTCCTCCCGTGCATCGACGATCCGAGCCGATTTGGCTCCAGACTGGTGAGCCTTCTTGAGGACCGCGTCACGATCTTCACACGGCTGCCCCAGATCGACGTAGACCGCGTGGACGTCGTACCCCTGAGTCGTCAACCAGCCCAGAATGACCGACGTATCCAGACCACCCGAATAGGCCAAAACACAGCTTGCCATGCATCCTCCCGCGTCACCCCAGGCCGGCTGGGCGGATCCCCGTACGGGTGAGCCGACTCACCGCGGACGTGCCGTACCACTGGCGACCTATTGTGGAACTGAGCCCCCTTCCTGACAAGCCGCCGGCCGACACTGCTAGCACGAGCACGGAGGTACGTGCGACCTCCGGCGCGGCGCGGGGGGCGAGCAGACCACTACTTGGAGGGAGTGGATTTCAGCGGGAAGTGGCCGAGCGGTTCGTAGAGGGGGCCGTGGCGCATGAGCTGGCTGGAATAGACCACCAGCTCGTCAACCGCCAGTGACCCGAAGTCGCGGTCGCGACGCTCCGCCAGCCGGCGAGTCAGGTCGCCCATCCCCGACCCGGCATGCCGGACCCGCCCCAACGTCAGATGGCCGTGAAACTGCCGACGCTCGGCGCGAAAGCCCAGCGAACTGAATGACTCCTCCAACCGCCGATAAAGCTGATTCAGCTCGCCCGAATGATCGTCGATCCCCATCCACAGAGTTCGGGGATGGTCGAGCGACGGGAAGGCTCCCACCCCCCGGACATCGACCTGGAAGTCGGTCGTGACCTCCGCCGCCCGCTGAACCGCTCGACAGACCTCGGCCAGTTCCACCTCAGCGATCTCACCCAGAAACTTCAGCGTCAGGTGGAACTGATCGCGGTCGACCCATTTCACATCGACTCCCGATTCGCTCAGAAACTCAATCTGAGACGCCATCTGCTGGCGCAAGGCCCCATCCAGGTCGACGGCCACAAAGGTTCGCAATCGCTGCATGATCGTTGGCTTCCGGCGGACTCGTGCCGCTCGCTCAGTCGTGAAGAGCCTTGCTCAGTCGTGAAGAATCTCGGCTACGAGCTGATCCATGCGGCCCGGCAGACGGGCTCCTTGAATCTGCACCACCTGCGACGCCAGGTAATTCCCCCACCGCGCGGCCTTCGCCGGCTCCCAGCCGCGGCACAGTCCGAACAACACTCCGCCAGCAAACGCATCCCCGGCCCCCACCGTATCGAGGGCCCGAGCGGGAAAACCGGCCACGTGAGTCACTCGCCCCTGATCGACGACATAACAGCCTGCCGCACTGTCCGTGATAAAGGCCAGGTCGATCAATTGCCCCAGATCATCAGCGCACGCATCGAGGCTCGACTGATTGGAAAACCGACGTGCTTCTTCGGCATTGCAAAAGACAATGTCGCAATGATCACGGACCAACTGGCGGAAATCGCGTTCGAACAGATCGACCAGAAAAAAGTCGGAAAACGTGAACGCCGTGCGAACATTCGACTCACGGGCAATCTCCAGGGCTCGCAGGCAGGCCGCCCGCGGCTGTTCCGAGGCCCACAGATAGCCCTCAATGTAGCTGACGCGGCAACGGCTGAGCCGACTGGCATCGATGTCGCCCGGCCCCAGGACTCCGGAAACCCCCAGGTTCGTGCACATCGTCCGCTCGGCATCCGGAGTCGTCAGCACCAGACAGCTGCCGGTCGGACCGTGGTCCACATCGGCCGGATGAACATCGAAATGGACCCCCGACTCCAACAGGTCCTGCCGGTAGAATTCGCCGTGGGAATCGCGGGCCACCTTTCCGGCGTAGAACCCAGTTCCCCCGCTTTGAGAAACGGCGATAATCGTGTTGGCCGCCGAACCTCCCGAGCTGAGCTGCAAATTGTGGTGCTCGAGATGCCGCAGCAGTGAACCTTGTTTTTCAGCATCGACCAGCGTCATGGAGCCGGGGGTCAGCGCATGCTCACGAATAAAGTCGTGGTCGACCAGCGCCAGAATGTCCACCAGCGCGTTCCCCACACCGAACACGTCGATGTCCTTATCTTCACCAAACGAAACCATGCGGCTGTTGCACCTGTTTGTTCGAGAATCTGAGTTGATTGGCCCGTCGCTCCGGCGCGACGCGGATTCGACGCAGCGCCAGGCTCTGGACGGCTCGCCGAAGAATCCGGGCATTATGGTCGTCGAGGACGAGATTGAACAGCCGCATCCCGCCACGACGCGCACCCGCCACGCCCGGCTGACGCTGATCTTCGCCCCTTGGACGGTCTGCGGAGCGTTCTGGCTGAGCGTAATGACCACAGCCTGGGGCCAGGGGGCGACCGACGGCGGCGACCAACGGCTGGTCCCGGCCCGTCACGTGATCGCTTTTGCTGACGGCACGCGCTGGGAGGCCCGTCAGCTGACCGATTGGAACGCCCCCCAGACCCAACCCAGGCTCGACGGCCGAGTCCTCGATCAGGCCGGTGACCCCTGGGCTTGGTGGGTCGATCGGAGCGTGCCCGCCCCCACCGAGCCGACGGCCTATCTGGAGATGCATTTCGGCGACCGCCTGCCCGGCGTTGCCACACAAGCTGCCAACGTTGGCGGTCAGATCCGATGGCTCGTCCAGCCCGCCGTCGATCTCCGCGCCCCCGGCTGGTCGCGACCGCAAGTGCTGCGGATCTCCGCTGCATTCGTGCGCCGCATCGTCTGGCGACCGGTAACTGACGGTTACCAGCCCGGCCTGGTCGTGCGCCGCGATGGTCGCACCTGGCGGGCTCGATCACTGGAGCTGGGCGAAAACGAAGTCCGACTGTTGAGCGACCAGGGAGTCATTCGGGTCCCGTATTCCGAGCTCGCCGAGCTGCACCTGCTGGAATCCGATCCGTGGTCGACCTACGCTCAGTTGTGCCGACAATACGATCCGGCACTCGAAGGCCGCATCTGGCACTGGTCGTGCAACAATGGGCTCCGCATCACCGCCTCAGCCAAGACGTTTGCCGTCGCCCGCATCGGACATTCCTGGCGGTCGGAAACCTGGATCCACGCGTTGCAGCCAGTCTGGTCAGATCAACCGCTGTGGGTGCGCTGTCAAACGATCGGCTGGCGACGCTCCTTTGAACCACTCAGCGTTCCTCTGACGCTGGTCCCCACGACGCTCGAAACCGGAGCGGAAGCCGCGATCGACCGGAACGCTCGTGGCGGCTGGCTCGCGATCGGCTCATCACCCATGGCCTGGGGTTGGGGCGTGGTTGCTCCTTCACGGTTCTCATTGCAACTCCCTCCTGAAGCAGCATCGCTGAGCTTGGGCTGGGGGCTGGATCGGGTCGGCCGCCAGCGTGGAGCGGCAACGGGACGAGTCCTGTTACGCGCCACCGCCGGCCAGAGCGTGCAGGAACTGATTGGCTCGGGCGAACTCTCTGGTGCGATGACGGAACCGCACAGGCGGGTCACTGAGTTGCCAGCGAGAACCGGCGCAGCTCAACTCGTCTTTGAAGTTGATCCTCTCGACGCGACGTCTCACCCATCAGCTCCGGGCGCCGTGGCCGATTTCTGGGACTGGCTGGAACCTCAGGTGACTCTCGCGCGCGATGCATGGCTGCAGCGGATGTCCGAGATGCCCGCCAATTGACCCTTCCTGAGGGCCAAACTACAATGCGGACTCGCCGGCGCATCCCGACCAACGGCCCGCCTCCAGGGAACAGTTACCACCACAATTCTGACAGGACTCCCCCCTAACGCCGGCGAGCGAGGGAAAGAAAACGTCTGCCGACCCTGGCAACCATACGGTGGGGTCCGCTGCGAGTTGTCTGATGGTGAATCCCACGTGCGCGCAGGCAAATCGAGTGCGGCTCAAACGGCAGCCGAACGCGGAGGGGGGGAACCGTGCAGACGTCGAGCTGGGACCGACTGTGGTGTGAGAGACTGAAGAGTCGACACCCGACACAATCTGAAACGCAATTTGATTTTTCCGGCGAGAGGCAGGCAATATGGTGGTGAGTCGAACGGGTTGGCTGTGGGGATTCGGAGCGTCGGCTTGGTCAATTCGCCGCTCCTCGAGTATCGCTTGTCTGGCGGCCGTGTTGAGTCTTTGGGGGGCCGTCGCTGACACATTGGCTGCCGACCTGCTGGTATCGGATCGGCTGACCAACCGCATCCTCCGATATGATGCATCGGGCACTCTGCTGGGCACCGTAGTGGAAGACTCGGTGAATCTGGCTGAACCCAACGGCATGGCACTCTCCCCCGACGGCACGCAGCTCTATGTGGCCAGTCGTCAGAATTCGCAGGTGGTGCGTTACGATTTCGACGGCACGAAGGCGACGAACCCTCAAGTGTTCGCCACGGGCGGCCTATCAGTTCCCGCGAGTGTGGAGTTTGCACCCGGAGGCCAGAAGATTCTGGTATCGAATCTGGGCCTGCAGTTTGACGGCACCACCGTTGCTCAGTTGAATCTCGACGGCAGTTCGGCTGGTCCGGCATTTTCGGGCGGGCTGCCGGTCGGTCGTACGGGGATCGCGATTGGTCCGCAGGGCGAAATCTTCGTCGGCAGTTTTCAGGATGGTTCCATCCTGCGGCTCGACACTCGAACGCAAACCTTGCTGCCTTTCGTGGCCGGCAGTCCGGCCACGGTTGGACTTGGCAATCTCATGACAAACGGCGAGGACATCTACGCCGTGGCTGGCTTTGGCGGACTGTTGATGAAATTCAGTGCTCTGACGGGCGAGCCTGACCCGAACTGGGTCCCCATTTCAGGCTTGGAATTTCCAGCCAGCCTGTCGCTCTCTCCCGACGGAAACGGGTTGCTGGTCGGGGTGTTGGGCTTCAGCCCGGGCGCAGGGAAAATTCTGCGATACGGATTCGACGGAAAACTGGTCGGCACGTTCGCTACCAGCCAACCCGGCAATCCGGCGCTGGGATTTGTCGAGGCTACGGGGATGTTGGTTTCGCCCGCATTGCGTCAGCCGTTGATTTGCGGCGACACCGATGCGGACCGGGATGTCGATTCTTCCGACCTGGCTACGTTTATCAGTAACTGGACGGGATCAGATCCCGGTACAGCTCGTGCGCCGTTTTTCACCGGTGGCGACTGCGACCTGGATGGTGATGTTGACTCAGCCGACTTGGCCAGCTTCCTGGAGAATTGGACTGGGGCACAGAGCGCGGGCCGGGCGATGTCGGCTGTGGCGGTGCCCGAACCGACTTCCCTGCTGATGCTCGGCCTGGGTTCATCGCTGGCGGTGCTGGGAGCGGTTCGCCGCGCTGAGCGACGACGCGTCTGACCGGTGTCCTCGGCACCCGTCGGTTGAGGATGGGGCAACAAGATTACGACGGCAGGCCAATCGAGGAGTAGCCAGAGTGCGGCAGAGGCGGGGATTCAGCCTGGTCGAGTTGCTGGTGGTGATCGCCATCATCGGAATGTTGGTGGCGATCCTGGTGCCGGCCGTGCAATGGTCGCGCGAAGCGGCCCGCAACGTCCAATGCCAGAACAACCTCCGTCAGCTCGGACTGGCCGTGCTCAATTTCGAGAGTGCTCGCGGGACTCTGCCAGTCGGCGCGGATGCCAAGCCGTTCCCGTCGGCCCCCAGCCACCCGCATACCTTCTATCGCTGGTCAACGCTCGCCCATTTACTTCCGTACCTCGAACAGAACCAGGCCTACCAGCAGCTCGATCTGAACCAGCCGCTGTACGGGCTCGACCTGACAGTGACTCCCGACAACCGCGCTGCAGTGGCTCAGTTGATCCCGGAGTTTCTCTGCCCGAGCGACCATGGTCAGCCGGTGAATGAGAGTTTCGGACCGACGAACTACGCGGCGTGTGCGGGGAGCGGGCTCAACGGAGGCACGCCGTTTGAAACAGACGGGCTCTTCTTCGTCAATTCGGCGGTGAGATTCGCCGAGATTCTGGACGGGACGTCCAAGACGGTGGCGTTTTCGGAAAGCCTTCTCGGTCAGCCGAAGAGTGCTGGAGCGGTGACGACTGCCACGCCTGAGCAGTCGTATGTGTTTTCATTCGTCGCACCGCTGACGTCGGCTGCCTGCAGCAGTTCCGGGATCTACAACTTCACCGACCCGCGGGGGTTTGCCTGGGCCAATGGCGAGTATCGGAGCGGTCTGTACAACCACTACTTCACCCCCAATTCACCGCATTTTGACTGCATGGCGGCGTTGAGTATCGGGCCGGTGAGCGTACGCTACTCGCCCTACGGCTGGCGAGCGGCGCGCAGCAGCCATACCGGACGCGTCAATGGGGTGATGGCTGACGGTTCAGTTCACCCCTATGCCAACGACATCGACCCGATCGTCTGGCAGCAGCTGTCTTCGCGGGCGACGGAAAGCCGTTAGCCCCCCTGCCCCGACTGGATCTTGCCCCACGTATCTCGCAGCGACACCGTGCGGTTGAAGACCAACCGGTCAGGCCGCCAATCGACGGAGTCCGGGCAGAAATATCCCAGCCGCTCGAATTGGTAGCGATCTTCCACCGTGCCTTGAGCCAGTGACGGCTCGACCAGGCAGTGCTGCAGCGTTTCCAGCGAATTGGGATTCAGGTTCTGCTTGTAGTCCTGCCCGTCGGGAACCTGCTCGGGGTTCGGCACACCGAACAGATGATCGTAGAGCCGGACTTCGGCCGGAAGCGCATGGGGAGCCGAGACCCAATGGATGGTCCCCTTGACCTTGCGATTGGCCCGTTCCGAGCCGCTTTTGGTCTCCGGATCATACGTGCAGTGGATCTCAGTGATCTTGCCGCTGGCGTCCTTCACGACGTCAGTGCATTGCACGATGTAGCCATACCGCAGCCGGACCTCGGCGCCTGGTGAGAGCCGAAAGAATTTCTTCGGCGGGTTCTCGAGGAAATCGTCCTGCTCGATATACAGCGTGCCGGAGAATGGGAGCTGTCGCGAACCGGCCGCCGGATCCTCGGGATTATTGACCGCTTCGAGAAACTCCTCCTTTCCGGCCGGATAGTTGGTGATCACCAGTTTCAACGGACGCAGCACGGCCATTACGCGAGGCGCTCGGCGATTGAGGTCGTTCCGCAGAGCGTTCTCCAGCAAGCCAACCTCGATGGTGCTGTTGTATTTCGACACGCCGATCGTAGCGCAGAAGTCGCGAATGGCCTCCGGCGTGTAGCCTCGACGTCTCAGCCCACGCATGGTCGGCAGTCGCGGGTCGTCCCAACCACTGACGTATTTCGACTGCACCAGCTCCAACAGCTTCCGCTTGCTCATCACCGTGTACGTCAGATTCAGTCGAGCGAACTCAATTTGCTGCGGGTGATGAATCTCCAGCTGGTCAATGTACCAGTCGTACAGCGGTCGATGATCTTCGAACTCGAGCGTGCAGATGGAATGAGTGATTCCTTCCAGCGAATCCGACTGGCCGTGCGTATAGTCGTACGTCGGGTAGATGCACCATTTGTCACCGGTGCGATGGTGATGAGCATGGAGAATCCGGTACATGACCGGATCCCGCATGTTGAAGTTCGGATGAGCCATATCGATTTTGGCTCGCAGCGTGCGCGAGCCATCGGGGAACTTCCCGGCCCGCATCTGTTCGAAGAGCGTCAGGTTTTCCTCGACCGATCGATCGCGCCAGGGACTGTTCCGCCCGGGCTCGGTCAAAGTCCCCCGATAGGCCCGCATCTCGTCGGCCGACAGATCGCACACGAAGGCCTTCCCTTTGCGGATCAGCGCCACGGCCCACTGATAGAGCTGATCGAAATAATCGGAGGCGTAAAAGAGCCGGTCGTCCCAATCGAAACCGAGCCAGCGGACATCGTCCTTGATGGAATTAACGTATTCGTCGTTCTCCTTGGTCGGGTTGGTGTCGTCCATCCGCAGATTGCACTGACCGCCATACTGCTGGGCAAGCCCGAAATTCAGGCAGATCGACTTGGCGTGGCCAATATGCAGGTATCCGTTCGGCTCGGGTGGGAACCGCGTATGGACGCGACCGCCGTTCTTCTGCACGCGCCGGTCTTCTTCGATGATCTGCTGGATGAAATTCAACGAACCGGGAGATTCCTTCTCGGGTGCTTCCGACATACCGTCCATCCTTCTTGTACTTGGACTTCAATTCCCCAGGCGAACCCGTCCGCTTGGTCACCAACTCACTCGTTGCCGCCGTCCGCCTTGATCCGTGTCAATTACTGCGGCGAGCCGGCCGTACCGGCGGGCTTGGCCAGCCGTTGCAGAGCCGCATCGATCCGCCGCAGGCTCTCGTCGCGCCCGAGTATCTCCAGCGTCTCGAACATGCCGAAACCGACCCCCTTGCCCGTGGTCGCCACTCGTAAAGCATGAATCACATCGCCCGTCTTGATCCCCCGCTGCTCGACAAACGAATGGAGTGCGGCTTCCAGTTGGGGCACCTCATACGGCTCGACGTCGCTGAGCACTTTGCGGAATTCGGCCAGCCAAGCGACGCCGGCAGGATCCTTCACCATCCGTTTCTGCCAAGCCGCTTCGTCGAATTCCCACGGCCGCCCGGGAATCAGTTCGGGGTAGCTGAGGATATCGCCGGCAACTTCCAGCCGAGCACCAGCGGCGCGGACGATCCGTTCGACCAGCGGCCCGGCGTCGCACGGCACGGGAGTCGGCAACCATTCGGCTCGCTGCAGGATATCGATCAGCCACGAAACCTTCGATTTGACGCTCAATTGCTCCATGTAGTGCTGCTGGAAGCTCATCAGTTTCTGCGGATCGAAACTGGCCGGCGCTTTGTTAACGCGGTCCAGCGTGAAGCTGGCGATCATTTCGTCGCGTGAGAAGTATTCGGTCTTGTCATCGAGCGACCAGCCGAGCAGCAGCAGATAGTTGACGATGGCATCGGGCAGAAAGCCGGTCTGCTGGTAAAAGTCCACGATCACCGGGTTGAATGTCTCCACGGCCGTCGACAGCCCCAGCGCCGCGGCAATCCGGCTCCCCCGTTCGTGCAACGCCTTGAAATCGGCGTTCTTCAGGTACTTGTCGAGCTTCCGTTTGCTCAACTTGACCTTGCTCCCCGGCTCAGCGACCTGGGGCAGGTGAGCGAATCGCGGGAGCGGAAACCCGAGCTGCTCGGCAATAAAAATCTGCCGCGGCGTATTCGACAGGTGCTCCTCGGCACGGATCACATGCGAGATTTCAAAGTCGAAGTCGTCGGCGACCGTCGCCAGATGGTACAGACACGACTTGTCGGCCCGCTGGATGACATGATCCTGTTCGCTCGACCAGGCGAAAGTCACCTGGCCTCGAATCAGATCGTCGATCACCAGTTGGCCTTCGCGGGGCATCTTCAGTCGCACGACGGCAGCCCGGCCTTCCGATTCCCAGCGGCGACGGTCGGCCTCGGTCGCGGCCATCCAGGTGCGGCTGTAGACGTAAGGGCGACCGGCCGCTTTCGCCTCTTCGCGCTCCAACTCCAGTTCTTCCGGCCGGCTGTAGTCGTAGTAGGCCGCTCCCCGATCCAGCAACTGATCGACGACCTCCTGATAACGAACCGTGCGCTGCGACTGGTAATAAGGAGCGTGCGGGCCACCGACCTCGGGGCCTTCGTCCCAGTCGAGCCCCAACCAGCGGAAGCCGGCCAGAATCGGCGCCAGGGCCGCCTCGACGTTCCGTTGCTGGTCGGTATCGTCGATCCGCAACAGGAACTGACCAGCGTGCCGGCGAGCAAAGAGCCAGTTGAACAGGGCCGTGCGGACACCACCGATATGGAGAAATCCGGTCGGACTTGGAGCGAAGCGGGTGCGAACTGTCATGCGGAACAGTTTACCCGCACCCCCCAAGATCCGAAAAGGCGTCCCTGAGCCGACTCGCCGGACGACCGAACATGAAAATGGTGGATTGATTCAGCGATCGATGTTCAGTTCGGCGGCGAGGATGCGCCGCAGGAGGACTTCGTTCACCTGCCCCCGAAACCGCTCGCGGCCGAGAATTTCGACCACGGGGACGCACTGATCGAACTGTTCGCGGAGCCGGGAATCGGAGTCGATATCGATCCACTCCGGCTCAATCCCTGCTCGGCCTAGCATCTGGCCAACTTGATCGCACAGGTGGCAACCGGCGCGCGTATAGACGCGGACTCGGCGATCGAGCCGGGCCGGAGGTGGGCTGCTGATGGCAGACCAGAGACGATTGAGCCATGAAAGCACGGGCAACTCTACGGCCCCTTGCGACGGACTTGGGGTGAGTGACCAGCACGAGCAGTAACCGGCTCAGTCTACTCCTTATCGCCGCCCCATGCCCGGCGCCGACCCAAAGACCCCCAATAACCCCTTCGCCCCATCATTCCCAAAACTCCAATTCCCGGAGGTAGGTGCGACCTCCGTGGAGGTAGGTGCGACCTCCGGGAAATAGCTCTTCAGGGGGGTTATCGATGGCTGATCGAGCAGAAACCGTTATTGCAGTGAATGGGTGGCACTCCGAAGGGGTGACGCTGGGCCGGGTGGGATGGACCCTGCGGCGGACGGGGCCTGGGGACGAGCGGGTGGGACAGGCCCGCAGGACAAGTTTCGTAAACATTTGCAGGAATTGAACTTGCGACGAGCGACTTGAAAATGGCTCTGGGGGGTAACTAGCATGAAGGTGGCGGTCGAACGGCGAACGGTGGCCTGGGAATTCTGAGGTGGGCTGTTTGCAGGTGGGGCTGCCAGCACGTATGGTAAGAGACGGCGGGTTGGTAATCGGTATAACCGACACGACCGGCCGAGAGTCGCTGCGGAAGGCAGGCAGGTGCCGGCCTTCGAGTGCGGAATGGGCTCGTACCGACCTGGATGGCCGCCGAGCCTCGTGAGCGTCTGAGCGTGTATTCATGGCCACTCATCGCAATCGTCCAACGCTGAGCCGACATCACGGCATTGTGCCGCGAGCCGACGTGCCGGTGCGCCGTTTCCGGCACACGGCCGGGTTCAGTCAGCGGACGCGGGGTCAGCACAAGGACGTGAAGCTGGGCTTCACGCCGCCTGAGGACTGGCACGAACCGCTCGAGGAGACGGCCGAGTACCGGTTTGTGTGCCAGCCGCCGGGGAAGGGCTACCGGCACGTACTGACTCCGGACGAGATCATCGACCGGCTGAACCTGCTGCCCCCGGCCATGCTGGAACCGCTGCAGGTGATTCAGCTGAGCCGGATGACTCGCAAAAAGGAGCGGTTCCCCTGTTACGGCATGCAGTGGGGATCGACGCTGTACCTCTATCCGATCGAGGAGACGCTGGTGGAGTACTACCATCGCCCGCCAACCCCGCGAGAGCGGACGGAGGCGAGGATGTATGGTGGCCGGTGGGTCGAGGACACGCCGGGGGGTTGGAAGCTGGTCTGGACTGAGGCGGCGATCAAAGACTTCTATTTGAACAACATCCTGATCCACGAGCTGGGCCATCTGCTGGACGACCGCAATTCGCGGCACGTCGACCGCGAGCGGTTTGCCGAATGGTTTGCGATTGAGCACGGCTATCGGTCGAGCGAGCGGCTGCAGCCGGATTCGAGTCGCAAGGGTCGTCGGCGACGCCATCACGCGGGCTGAGCCGATCGGTAGATTTTTTGGCCGGACGGGCTGAAATTTTCGCTTGCCAAGCCTGCCGATCGGACGATAATACGAGTCATGCTGTCCATCTTCGCTCACTACTTCTGGTATTTTTACTTTACCCGCTCAGATCGCGGGGCCGGAGGTGTTGTGTAGCGACCAGCACTTGACCGAATCAACCCAAGCCCCGGGATCTGAGCGAGATCCCGGGGCTTTTTTTATTGATCCATACCATCCCCAGGCGTCAGGAGTTTTCACGATGATTGTTGTCATGCAGAAAGATGCGACCCGCGAGCAGATCCAGCATATGGTGGCGCGGATCGAAGAGTTGGGGCTGAAGGCCCATGTGATCGTCGGGACTGAACGGACCGTGATCGCTGCGATTGGCGAAAAGCGAGAGCAGACCAAGG
Organism: Pirellulales bacterium; assembly: GCA_046349895.1. GTDB lineage: Bacteria > Planctomycetota > Planctomycetia > Pirellulales > Pirellulaceae > JAXMBJ01. The sequence goes on from JAXMBJ010000006.1 coordinate 2,838,631, forward strand.
AGTCGCTCGAGAGTGGCCCCGGGGTGGCCGAAGTCGTCCCCATCCTGGCTCCTTACAAAGTCGCCAGCCGCGAAGTGAAGCCCGAGCCGACGGTGATTTCAGTTGGCAGCCTGACGGTCGGCGGCAAGTTCATCGGCGTGATCGCCGGACCGTGTTCGGTGGAGAGTGAAGAGCAGATCATGAATACAGCGCGGGCGGTGAAGGCTGCCGGCGCGACAGCTTTGCGTGGTGGGGCGTTCAAGCCGCGGACGAGCCCCTACAGTTTCCAGGGGATGAAGGAGCAGGGCCTGAAGCTCCTGGCAGCCGCTCGCGAAGAGACCGGGCTGGCCATCGTGACGGAAGTGATGTCGACCGAGGACGTGGAGCTGGTCGCCAAATACGCCGATGTCCTGCAGATCGGCGCCCGCAACATGCAGAACTACCGCCTGCTGGAAGCCGTCGGCCGGTCGCAGCGCCCGGTGCTGCTCAAGCGAGGGGCCAGTGCCACTATGGAAGAACTCCTGCTGGCCGCCGAGTACGTGCTGAACGAAGGCAATCCCAACGTCATGTTGTGCGAACGGGGGATCCGCACGTTCGAATCCCACACCCGCTTCACGCTGCCCTTGGCGAGCGTCCCCTACCTTCACCACAAGACCCATCTGCCGGTGGTGGTCGATCCGAGCCACGGGACGGGGCACACCTACCTGGTCCCCGACATGACGTTGGCGGCGATCGCTGCCGGGGCGGACGGGTTGATTCTGGAAGTCCATCCGGAGCCGGAAAAGGCAATGAGCGACGGGTACCAGTCGCTAAACATCCCGCAGTTTGAGGACCTGATGCAACGCTGTGAACGCGTCGCAAAGGCCGTGGGCAAGATGATTGCCCAAACGCCCGTGCTGATCTGAAGCTCGGCGTGTCGGCTACTTGCCAGTTCAAAACTCGAACCCGCAGCGTTCTCCAGAGCGCTGCGGGGTCATTGACTTACAAGCCGTCGGTTCCAAGCGTTCCGAGCGTTCCAAGCGAACTTCGCTCGGTTTCACGATCGCTCGGTTTCACGATCATTCGGCGGCCAAGTCTCTGAGGGCTTCGAGCACCTGCTGGTCGTGTCCGTCGACGGAGACCTTTTTCCAGACGCGGGCGACTTTTCCCTGACCGTCGATCAGGAAGGTGCTGCGCTGGACCCCCATCGACTTCTTGCCGTACATATTCTTCTCGCGCCAGGCCCCGTATTTCTCGGCGACTTTGTGATCGGTATCGGCCAGCAACCGGAAGTTCAGCTGATACTTGTCGCGGAACTTGGCGTGGCTGGCCACGTCATCGGGACTGACCCCCAAGACGACAGCACCGAGCTTTGCCAGGGGGGCGTGCTGATCGCGAAACGCGCAGGCCTCCTTGGTGCAACCGGGCGTGTCGTCCTTCGGGTAGAAGTAGAGCACCACCGGCTTGCCGGCCAGTTCGCTGAGTCGGACTTTGGTACCGTCATCGGCTGCGAGTGTGAAGGCGGGCGCTTTCTGTCCCGCTTCGATCCAGTCGGACATGGCAGAGTTACTCCCGAAACACCGCGTTACTTCCGAAACACCTCGGCTGCCAGGGCCTGGCCATATCAGCCGTCGAGGCCACCGAAGAGGGGCGTCGACAGGTAGCGCTCGCCAAGGCTGCACATGACAGTCACGATCCGCTTGCCGTGGAATTCGGGTCGAGCGGCGACCTGCAGGGCGGCCCAGATATTGGCTCCGCTGGAGATCCCGGCGACGATCCCTTCCATCTTGGCCAGTTTGCGAGCGTAGTCGAACGCATCTTCGTCGTCGACCTTGATGACTTCATCGACGAGTGACGTGTCGAGGTTCTTGGGTACGAACCCGGCGCCGATCCCCTGGATGCGGTGTTTGCCCGGTTGACCACCGCTGATCACCGGCGAATTCTTGGGCTCGACAGCAATAGCTTTGAAGTTCGGATTGAGTTTCTTGATGTAGCGAGCGACACCGGTGATCGTGCCGCCGGTGCCGACACCGGCGACGATGGCATCGATCTGCTGTCCGGAGTCGTTCCAGATTTCCGGGCCGGTGGTACGTTCGTGGACAGCCGGGTTGGCGGGGTTTTCAAACTGCTGGGGCATCCAGGCGTTCGGTTCCTGCTCGACCATTTCATACGCCTTGCCGATGGCCCCGCGCATCCCGTCGGCGGCGGGGGTCAGCACGAGGTTGGCTCCCATGGCCCGCAGCAGAGCTCGGCGTTCCAGCGACATCGACTCGGGCATGGTCAAGGTCAGCTTGTAGCCTTTGGCGGCACAGACGAATGCCAGGGCGATCCCCGTATTACCGCTGGTCGGCTCAATCACGTGGGTCTGCTGAGTCAGCCGGCCATCTTTTTCGGCGGCCTCAATCATGGCCGCTCCGATCCGATCCTTGACGCTGTTGAGCGGGTTGAAGAACTCACATTTCGCGAAGACAGTCGCGTGACCGGGCGTGGCCAGGCGATTGATCTGTATCATCGGCGTATGGCCGATCGTTTCCGTCACATTGCGATACGTCTTGCCGTGCGGCATGGTCTACCCTCCGAGAATCGTTCCTGTCACCTGCACTTGACCGCGGCGTCAATTATTGGCGGTCAGCCGTCGCGTGACCACCCCAGTAGCGTCCGAGGGGTTACCCGACATGCCCGATCGGCGGTAACCGATCGGATCAGGGCCGTGAACTCGCCGTGAACTCGCCGGGGGGTAGCCGGTGGACCGGCGCGAGGGGCGCCCGTCGGCCCTCAGCCGGCTTGGCGTCGCCCGGGGCCTGCGGTAGGCTCTTCGGAATTCTCCTGCGGACGGACTGATGACAGACAGGACCGAGAACATGACGGGGCACGAGTGTCTGATGCTGTGGGCCGTTGACGGGCTGCCGGGGTATGGCGGATTCCTCGGAACTCGCGGCTCGCTGATGCTCGACATCGTCGTGCTGGCGATGCTGGCCGTGGTGCCGGCGATGGTGGCCAGCTGGTACCTGGTGCGAAAGCGTCGCGCCTACGGGGTGCACAAGCGGGTGCAGCTGGCGCTGGCCACGGTCCTGCTGGTGACCGTCGTCCTGTTTGAGCTCGACATGCGGATCCACGGCTGGCAGTCTCGCGCAGCGGCCTCACCCTACTGGCGCGACGGTGCGGCCAACGACCTGGTCGACTGGAGTCTGATCGTGCACTTGGCGTGCGCGGTGCCGACGTTCTTCTTGTGGCTGGTCGTGGTGATCGGGGCGTGGCGGGGTTTCCCGTCGCCGCCCGTCCCGGGGGCTCACAGTGCCTGGCACCGCCGATGGGGCATGATGGCCATGGTCGGCATGACCCTGACCGCCGTCACCGGCTGGCTCTTCTACTATCTGGCCTTCATGGCTAGTTGACGCCCGATGCGCCGCCTTTGCGGCTGGCCCGATTGACCGCATCGAGGATTGCCATCACCGTCGCTTCGACCGTGTCCGTCGACACGCCGCGGCCCTTGACGCTTTCGCCGAGGTATTCCACCTCGACGTTGACTTCGCCCTGAGCGTCATGGCCGAGCGTCGCGCTGCGGACTTGGAAATCGCGGCAGACGAGTCGCATGCCGGTGATTTTCTCCACGGCCAAGAACGCGGCATCGATCGGTCCGTCACCGTCGGTCAATTCTTCGGTCAGCGTCTCCTGGCCACGGCGGAGAGTCAGTTTGACGCGAGGCTTGAGATTCGTCCCGGACTGGACCTGGAACTCAACCAGCGTCCATTGGTCCGTCTGTTCGGCGCCGTGAATCCGCTGCTTGATCAGCGCTGCGATATCTCCGTCGTAGACTTCCTTCTTCTTGTCAGCCAGTCGCTTGAACTCTTCAAAGACCTGCTGCAATTGTTCGCCGGTCATGTGAAAGCCGAGTGCTCGAGCACGATCGGCCAGTGCCGCGCGGCCGCTGTGCTTGCCCAACACCAGCTCAGTCCGCTGGAACCCGACATCCTCCGGACGCATGATTTCGTAAGTCGATGGTTCTTTGAGCATCCCGTCCTGATGGATGCCCGCTTCATGAGCAAACGCGTTGCGGCCGACGATCGCCTTATTGCGTTGCACCTGCAATCCGGTGATCCCCGCCACCAGGCGGCTGGTCGGCACCAGTCGCTGCGAGTCGACTCGAGTATTGGCCTTGTAGTAATCGTGCCGGACGCGAAGCGCCATGACGATTTCTTCCAGCGAACAATTTCCAGCTCGCTCACCGATGCCATTGATCGTGCACTCGACTTGCCCCGCCCCCTGCTCTACCGCCGACAAGCTGTTCGCCACCGCCAGCCCCAGATCGTTGTGGCAGTGGACGCTCAAGACGGCCCGATCGATGTTGGGGACGCGATTCCGCAAGCTGGCAATGACGTGGCCCATATGAGCGGGCGTGGCGTAGCCGACCGTGTCGGGAATATTGACCGTAGTCGCTCCCGCCGCGATCGCCGCTTCGACGACCTGGCAGAGAAAATCGAGCTCGGTGCGAGCCGCGTCTTCGGGCGAGAATTCGATGTCATCACAATACCCGGCCGCTCGACGCACCCCAGCCACCGCTCGTTCAATGATCTCCTCGCGTGTCATCCGCAGCTTGAATTCGCGATGGATGGCGCTGGTCGCCAGAAAGACGTGAATCCGCGGCCGCTGAGCATGCTTCAGCGCCTCCCAGGCTCGATCGATATCGGCGTCATTGCAGCGAGCCAAGCCGCAGACGGTGACCCCCTGGACGGCATGAGCAATCTCACGGACCGACTCGAAGTCCCCCACCGACGCGATCGGGAAACCGGCCTCGATGATGTCGACCTGGAGGTCGACCAGGGCATGAGCGATTTTCAGCTTTTCTTCCAGGTTCATGCTGGCGCCCGGCGACTGCTCGCCGTCACGCAACGTCGTGTCAAAGATGCGTATCATCCGCTCGCCGTCTGCCGCCATCACTCCACCTCCTGGTCCCGGGCCGGGCCGCAAGGATCTCGTTCAATCAACCAATCTGTCCACCGACCAATCTGTCCACCGCCGACCACCAACAAAAAAACCCCACGACTGCACTTCAGCCGCGGGGTCAGATTCTTATGCGTGGAATGCCAGAACGTCCCTACGGCCTGCTGTTAAGCAGCCCTAGCAGAGTGCTCAGTCGTAGGGTCAGCACGTTCATCAACATGGCTCTGGTCTTACTCCCAATGCTTTCAGTCTAGGTCGCTCGCCGGTTCGGGTCAAGCCAAGCTACGGAAGCCGCCCAGGGCCCCTGGCCGGGCCTGACAGCAGTTCTTGCCAGGTGGCCGGCCCTAAAATGGACCTTGAGCTGCGGCCAGGAATATCGTAGCCTCCGCCCGCCGCGAGGTCGGTCGGCATGTCGCCCACCGGTCCGGATCGTCCGCTTATCCCAATCGCCAGGAATCCCCCGCGCATGTGGGACGTCGACCTCCAACGATTCTCCAGACAGTGCACGGCCAGCGGACGTTCGCTGGTGCCGGGAGAAACGTATTTTTCCGCCCTGGTGCGACGTGGAGCTGAGGTCGAGCGACAGGATTTTGCCGTGGAAGCCTGGTCGGGACCGCCGGCCGACACGATCGCCTGGTGGCGAGCCACGGTTCCCGATCCGAAGAGCCGCAAACCGAACTGGGCCCCCAACGACGTGATTCTCCACTACTTCGCTCAGCTCGACGAAGAGCCCGGCGAAGCCGATGCCCGTTATGTCCTGGCGCTGTTCATGTTGCGACGTCGACTGCTGAAACTGGTCTCTGAATCCCAGACGGACGGCCAGACCGTGCTCGAGCTCGATTGCCCCAAACTCGAAATGCAATTCACCGTTCCTGTGATCCACGTTGATGCGGCCAGGATCGCTCAGATTCAGCAGCAGCTGATGCAACTGCTGGACGGGAGTGAAGCCCCATGATCATGCTGGCCCTCGCTACTTATTTGCTCTCCCGCTCGCCGTCGGGCCGCCAGGCAGTCCGGCGTTGTCTGCTGAGCATCGTCATGCTGGTCATGCTCGGCGGCTGCAATTTGACTCAGCCTCAAGCCATCCACGCCCCTCCGGTCGTATTTCAGACGCAGCCCGACCTGAATCAACTGATGCAGGCGGTGAACGCTTCGAGTTCGCGGATCACCAGCCTGCAATCGACCGGAGCCGATCTGTCGGTGCCGGGCGCACCGCAGTTGCAGACCAGCATCGCCATGGAGCGTCCCAACCGCTTTCGACTCCGCTCGCAGACCGGCTTCACCGGGACGGAGCTGGATCTTGGGAGCAACGATCAGGTCTATTGGCTGTGGGCCAAACGAAACAATCCGCCGGCGCTGTTCTTTGGCCGACACAGTGATTTCCAGAGCAGCCAGGCGCGGCAGGTCCTGCCGATCCCACCTCACTGGCTGATTGAAGCCCTGGGCGTCGTCTTCTTCGACCCGGCTGCGTTGCACGAAGGCCCTTACCCCGTCCGCGCCGACACGGTCGAAATCCGCTCACAACTCAATTCGCCCCTCGGCACGATCCGCAAATCGTCGCTGGTCGACTGGCAGCGGGCGATCGTGACCGAACAGCATGTGTACGACCAGCAGGGGCAGCGACTGGCATCCGTGCGGGCCAGCAATTTCCAGCAGGACCTGGTCCACCAGGTCTCGTTGCCGCGCACCGTCCAGATCCAACTCCCCTCAACTCAACTCGACTTCACCCTGCAGATCTACGGCTACTCGATCAACCAGCTGGTGGGCGACAGCCAGAACCTGTTTGCTCTGCCGGAAATCCCCGGCGTGCAGATGATCGATCTCAACAGCGGCGCTCCTGTGCCCACAGCCGCTCCAACGACCGCTCCCCCGATTGTGCTGCCAGCCCCACCGGCCGGACAGCCGGCTGGAACACCGCCCGCCGCGATGGCTCCGGCGACGACGTCGGTCCGCATGCTGCCGCCGCTCCCTCCGCCAAGTACAGCAACCGAGCCGGGTCCATCCGCTCAGATGGCCACTCGCCGAACCCTCTGGCCATTCCAGCGGATCCGCTGAACCAGTCCCGCCGGCGCAACGACTGGCGGCTCAAACTTCCGAACGGACTACGATAATTGATCGATCCTCCAGACTCCGGTCGCCAACCTCGCCAATTGGTACTGTCGATCTTCCAGTCGCTTCAGATCCCAATCAGTGTTTTCTTCGGCGACGCGTCGAGTCAGCAAGAGGTGACTCTGGCAATAGACTAGTTTCTTTTGAGCAAACGAATGATTTGCCGCGTCATTATTCTTGGCTGTTTCCAGCATCACCATATTGCCTAATCGATAGACGGCCATTTCCAGATCCCGATCCTCAAATTGATCCCAACCTGACTCGGGCGACTGCGGCAGAATGTGCTCAATGGTGTAGGTGGATGACTCAGTATCCAGCTCGGTTCCTCCGGCTTGTTTTTCAAGCTTCCCTAGCAGATATCGAACGATTTTTGCATTCCGCGACTGAGTCGTCTTAATCGACCTTTCCGCAAAAACATGTCGAAAAGATTTGTCATTCGGATAAATGCTTCTCAACACATCCAGAACAGACCGCAGATTTGGCGCGGCCTCTTTCCCGATAAACATTGCCGCTTGGTGATATACTCGCTCCTGCTCGCCAGTGTGTTGACCGCCGATGACGTTGTATCGAAAAGCAATAACCGAAGTGGCTCTCATCAGTCCGGAGAAATCGTCGTCACTCAATTTACGCCGAGCAGCCATTAGCATCGGATAAGGCTGCCGAACAGAGAACATCCGCAGCTCAAGAGCACAGGTTCGAAAGTCAAGCGAAAACTGCGAACCCTCGGGCTGTGTGAGAGCCAAATAGATGTCGATATCTTCGTCCATCTCGGTGAGCAATTCGAAGACTTGGGCTGAGCTTTGAATTTGGTTACGAATCGTCTTGAACAGATCGGCTTGGCGGGCAAAGCTATGCCGGCTATTCCAATGCATCCGAAGGAAATCAGGAAAGCTTTCACTCCCCAGCCGACCGACCATGGATTCCCATTTTCGCTCCAACTCAGCGAGATCCCGCTCGGGCGTCGCGCCTTTGGCCAGGACGGAGAAGAGCCAGTTCTTAAGCAAGTCTGTGGCGGACAACCGCACACCACGTGCATTCAGCGTTTCAAAGACCTTGTAGGCGTTAAGCTCATCAGCAACGGTGATGACTGTAAAAAACAATCGATCACTCATCGACTCAACAAACTGAGCCAACGCTCGACCAGGGTCTTCTTGCTTCCTGACATAATCGACCAGCTTTCGCTCAAACCACTCGAAAGCCTTCCGCATGGAATGCGTCGAGGCTGGAAAGCCGCGCTGCGGCAGATGGTCGGCGAGTTTAGCCAGGTAATCGCGATAGTAGCCGTCGTTGTTGCGATTCAGGGTGAGCTTATTGCGACTGGTCAGCGTTACGGGATCAAGATATCCGATATAACTGGCGTGAAGCTGTTCCAACCGCTGCTTGTTGTCTTCAGCGTTTCGCCCCTCAGAGACCACTCTTTTGAGGACCCGCATGGCCGCAAGAACAATCAGACTGGCTGTCGTCATCCTCTGCTGCCCGTCGATGACTTCGAATGTTCGACTGTCAGAAGTCTGCAAGACGAGGTAGCCCATGTAATGAGCGGGTTCGCCCCCCGGAGAAATGGTATCCAGAATACCCATCCACAGGTATTCCCACTCCTCCTCACCCCAGGAGTAATCACGCTGGAAAGGCGGAACGCAATAATTGAGCCCGTTACCGACCATTTGCCGGTAAGTGCGATTCTCAGTATTGAAGTTGGTAGGTGCCATTTACCCAGCCGGCTTCAAGACGTTAGTAGCGGACGGCATACAGATGGCACCAATCCGTTCCAAATTCAAGGCACTGCATTCAAGGCACTGTTGCGTGAAAGGGGCCTTCGTACGTGGCGTCGATACATCGTGCGGCCGGCGCAACACAACTCTGATGGTCGCGTTGCCTTGAAATCCGCGTATCGTGTCGCAAGCCGCGGCCGAGTGGCGATTACGAGCGATCGCCGAGTGCTTGACGCATTTTGGTGCGAGCGCGGCTGAGCGTGGGGCCGACGGAGTTTTCCGGCAAGCCAGTCCGGCGACTGATCTCGTGATACGACTGGCCCTCGAGATGAAACAGCCGCACGACTTCGGCTTCGTCACCGGAGAGTTGATCGAGGAGGTGGGCAATTTGTTCGCGGTCGCTGACCGCATTGCCCCAGCTGGTCCCGTCAGCGGCGGCCAAGTGTTCGTCGAAACGAACGGTGGCGACACCTTGCGGGGCGAGCCGCGAGAGCTGTCGCAGAGCGATGCGGCGGGAGATGACGGTCAGGTAAGTGGCCAAGCTGCTCTGGCCGCGAAAACGACGCAAGGCGCCATAGTCATGCTGGACCAGCCCCAGAAAGACCTCGCTGGCCAGATCTTCACGATCGGCCGATGAGAGTTCGATCTGGCGGTGCGAAGCGGTGTGGTCGATGACATGGAGCACGAGCCCGAGGAATCGATCGACCAGATCTTCCCACGCACCCGCTTCGTGCGACAGACATCGTCTCAACAGATTGCGATCGAGGTCGGACAGTGCCACCCCAGAACTCCTTGTTGGTCCTTCCGCAAGCGAACCTGAGTCGTCGCGGTCGGATCATGCACCCCCAATTAAGAGATTCTAGGTAGGCCGGGTGACCGAAGCAAGACTGACCTCTCCCGGCCGGGGACTGACCGCTCCAGGCCAGAGACTGGGGCCGAGGGCCATTTGCGGGGTCAGACAGCCCGAAATGAGGGCCAGTTTGAGGGCGATTCGGGCGGTCGTGGGAAGGGCTGACAGGAGGTCGGGGAGCCCGTGTAAAAACTTGCCGATTTTCCCGCCAAGACGGCTTTTTGAATAAATCGCCGAGCTCTAAAATGACGACGACGCTTCCAATGCTGGACGGGCCCTGCGGGGCCTGGGTGCTGGCGAGGAAGCGCACCGGAGTGCGGCTCGCAAAGCTGGCACGTCGGCGACTGCAATCGACTTGCTCCGGCACTGAGCGTGCCGGTTTTTGTGATTTGCTACAGGAGAATTCGTTCGATGACTCACGTCGTGGCTCAACCCTGTTTTGCCTGCAAGTACACCGACTGCGTGGTGGTTTGCCCGGTCGAGTGCTTCTACGAAGGGGACAAGATGCTGTACATCCATCCGGATGAATGCATCGACTGTGAAGCTTGCGTCCCGGAATGCCCGGTGGAAGCCATCTTCCACGAAGATAACATTCCGGCCGAGTGGGCTCCGTTCAAAGAGCTCAACGCTGAAATGGCGCCGCAGTGCCCGGTGATCACCGAACGCAAGGATCCGCTGGGCGAAGCGAAGTAGTTCGACTTCGCTCGTCATGGCCATCGCTTCCGCGCGGCTGAGTTCCAGCATAACTCACCGCCGTCGCTGCAGGCATCGAAATTGAGGCCCGTCCTGTCAACAGGACGGGCTTTTTTCGTTGCCGCACTCCGCATCGTGGCCAAAATTTCCGGACCGCCGACCCGCTATCGGGTTGATTCATCGGCGTCGCAGTCAGTAGGATGAACTGATCGGCACGGCCCCGTATGCCGTCCGGTCGATATCCTGAATCCAGCGAGACGGGCATTATGATCCACTATTCATGCGACCGTTGTAAGCGAGTTCTAGGGGCGAATGAACTGAGATACGTCGTTCGGCTCGAAGTGCATGCGGCCATGGATGCGGGCGATTTCGACGACGAACTGGAAGAACGCGACTATCTGCTGGAACTGCACGAGATCCTGGAACGTGCAGAAGATCTGGACGAACAGGCAGTCGGCGACGAGCTCTATCAGCGTCAGCGTCACGACCTGTGCCGCACCTGCTACGAAAAGTTCGTTCGCGATCCGCTGGGCTGTGATCCGGCCAAGCAGCTGAACTTCAGCAAGAACTGAATTGCCGCGGGCCGATGGCCAGCCGCTGACCGCGAGCCGCCAGGCGCTGGCCGCTGGCACTTGGGCAGTACCGACGGCGAGCGACTAGCCTGAAGGGATGTGGCTCGGATCGGCAGATTCCCGCCGGGGTATGAATCTGCCGGTGGTACGGGTTGTACCGGGTCAGGAAGGCCGAAAATGTCGGATGCGCGGGCGCGATCCGACCTGCTATCGACGCTCGTCTCCGCCGGCCGATATGTCCCTTGGTGTTTGTCTGGCGGAGCCACACGAACACCGCTGATCTTCGAGCTGCTGACTCTTACAGGACGTGACCGCACGGCTGGCCCTTGGTGGCTGGCGAGTTTCGGTCCCGCGCCAAGGATGGGGCGGACGATCCATGGAATTGCGCCGCGCATCGACTCGCGAATCGCGCCGTCGGCGAGTATTGGTGGATGAGGTCTTACGGGTTGTCCCGGCGACCAGTCCCCGCAATCCCAAACGCCGCGCGCCGCGTTATCAGCCTGAGGCGTTGCGGATGGTCCATCGCAGTCTGGCCCACCTGATTCCACTGAGCGGCTGGACGGTGACCTTGATCGTCCTCGTGGGCTGGTCGCTGATTTTTGGCGTGATCAATCTGCACTTGTACATCGCCGCGGGAAACTGGCATCTGCCGACCGACCTGACGGCCTGCTGCGACATGACGCGTCGTGATAGCCTGGCGGGCTGGTTGAATCATTTCTGGTGGACGGTGGCCATCGTGTACACGCTGGCAATCTACTCGATGCGCAGCCATCGCATGAACGACTACCGGGGAACCTATCGGATCTGGCTGCCGGCCATCGCGCTGCTGGTACTGGCTCAGATCGACAGCATTGCCGGCCTGTCGCGGTCGCTGAATGCGGGCGCCGACTGGCTGGCCGCCACAGGTCGCTGGCCCCACGCCGACCGTTACCTGGCCTGGGGACTGCCACTGCTGGCAGCCATACCGGCTTGTCGGTTGTGTTGGGACCTGACCGAATCGCGAGGCATCCTGGTGCTGGTGGCCTTGTCGCTGACCGGAACGCTGGCAGCGTCGGTCGTTGGCCGGACGGAAGTCCCAGCGTTGTGGGGCGAGTTATGGCCAGCGGGTCAGGCGACCTTGAGTTTGAGTAGCCATTTTGGTCTGGCGCTGGCCGCCGTCCTCGCCGCGCGCCGCATGTATCTCGACGCCAGCGACCAGTTGCCGGCGAGTGAATCCGAGGGGGCGAGCCGCGGGGCGACGGGGCGGTCGTGGAACCTGCTGGCGCCCTTGCGGTGGCTCAACTTCACCCGCTGGCGGTGGCCTCGATTGCGTCGGTCACGGCCTGCCAAGCCGGCGACTGGCGACAGCGGCACAGCGGCCGGCAAACAGCGTTCGGCGGGAGAGCGAAAACTGAAGGTCGTCGCTGCCGAACCGAAGGTGGCGCCGGCGACCAGCTCCAGCTCCTCGGGAACGGCTCCGTCGAAGTCGAGTACTGGACCAGCACCGACCGGGACGACCAAGGACCAGCAGCGCCCCAGTTCGGCCCCGCCGACCATGCGTGTGGCGACACCGCCGGCCGCCTCAGCCGACGACGACGAAGAGGATGACGATCAGGACGAGTCGGGCATTTCACGATCCGAACGTCGGCGTCTGCGCAAGGAAAAGCGGCGGCAGCAGTCGCGAGCGGCCTGAGCCAGCCGGCACTGCTGTCAGATTGCTGGCATCGCCACCACCGGGCGAATTCACCTTGACGCCAGCGGCCGATCCTGCCAAAGAGACGGCATGTAAAAGTCCGCCTGCGGCTCAGCGGCGGGCGTCCTGACCGTCGACGGATCGGCTGGCCATGAAACACACCTGCCTCCAAGGCGTCCGAGCGGCCACGATGGCATGCCTGTTGGGCTGCGCGCCGATCGTCGCGTGGGGCCAGGGCTTTTCCGGCCCGTTGCTCAACGCTCCAGGAGATCCGGTCGACAGCCTATCGGCCGGATTTGACGACTACAGTCGGGGGAACTGGTCGGGGGCGATCGCGTCCTGGCAACACGCCCTGACGGGGGCGTTGCCCGACGATCAACGAACATCGGTAGAGTTTTTTCTGAGCGAGGCGTTGTTGTTTGGTGGCAATCCTCAGCAGGCGGCCGAAGGATACGAGTCGGTGCTGACGCGTGAGCCGGCTGGACCGTGGGCCATGTATGCCGCGTATCGCCGCGGCGAAATCGCCGTCCAACTGCAATATCCGGACGAAGCTCAGCAATTGCTGCGGGACTTCGTGGCTCAACATCCGGGTACCGAATCGGCGACCGACGCGCGGTTGTTGCTGGGACAACTGGCCCTGCAGCAGGGCGATCTGGCCACTGCTCAGCAGTGGTTCGCGCAGTGCATATCGGGGCAAGTCACCGATCGTCAGCAGGCGCTGGGGTTGCTGGGACTGGCGCAGATTGAATTCTTCGCGGGCAATCTGGACCGGTCAGCGGCGACGCTGCAGCAGATCAGTTCCCGCCAACCGCTCGACGCCGCGACCGCTTGGAACGTACAGTTCTGGAACGGGATGGTCGACTTGGCTCGCGGGCAATATGGTTCGGCCGTCACCGCGCTCCAGACATCGGCTCAACAGGCTGGCGACAGCTCGATGGCTGCGGTGGCTTACCTGCACACCGGCGAGGCCTATACCGGATTGCAGCAGTGGACGTACGCCGATCTGTACTTCCAGGAAGTCCTGAAACGTTGGCCGGCTTCGAGCTTGGCTGCTGACGCCCTGGTGGGTCGGATGCGAGCCGCCATCGCTCAACAGAATTACAGCGAGGTCGAACCGCTGGCTCGGCAATTTGTGCAGCGGTATGCGGGGAGCGAACTGGAAGGAACAACGACCAGGCTGATGGGGCAAGCGCTCAACGGCCAGGGCCAGTACGAGAGCGCCTTGCGTTACTTCGATACTCTGGTGGCCCGTGATCCGCAGCTATCGACCGAACTGGGGCTGCGGGCAGCCTACGGCCGCGGCGTCGCGCTGGCCGGCATGGGCCGTTATGCCGACGCGTCCAGCACATTCGATCAGATTGACCGTTCGCCGCAGCTGACCGCGGCGGGACGACGCGTGTTGCGCGAGGCCCAGCTGACGCTGCGACAGTATGGCGGAACAGCGGCCGGTGGTGGCACAACACCTTGGCCGGGAACCGGTCCGGGTACCAATCCGTGGGGCGGTGGTTCGGGAAGCGGCGCTGGCACTCCCGGCGGCGGCGCATCGGCGGCAGTCTCCCCTGTCCTGCAGGCAATTCAGCGGCAAGTGCAGGCCGGCGACTATCTCGACGCACTCAACGCGATCCAGACGAATTTCAATCAGATTGCCCGCGACCCGCAATTGCCGGAAACCGTGCGGCAGATCGCCGAAAAATCGCGCGGCACGAGCCAGCAGACGGTCGTCGACAACATGTTGAATCAATGGGCTGGTGGAAGCGGCGAGCTGGCAGCGTACGGATACTGGGGTCGATCGGCAGCGGCCGCCAAGACTCGGCAAACGGCAGCTGCGATGACCGACGTCAATCGCGTCCTCAACGCCACCAACACCGACCCGTTGACCAGTGAAGCACTGATGATGCGGGCTCAACTGTACGAACAGCAACAGAACTGGGCGGCCGCTGGCCAGGACTATGCCGCGTTGGTTCAGCGGTTGGGAACCGATCCTCGCGCGGCTCATGCCATGCTGAACGCAGCACGGATGGCCGAGCGTCAGCAGGACTACCCGGCCGCATTGAATTACCTGAAACAGCTGAAGACGCAATTCCCCGGCCATCCGCGGGAAGACAGCGCCGCCTACCTCGAAGCCTGGATTTACATGGATCAGGGGCAACCGACGCAGGCTGAGCCGTTGTTTCAGCAGATCCATCAGCGTTATCCGAACAGCCGTTACTGGAACGATTCGACGTACCGGCTGGCTGAGATGGCCTTCCAGCGCGGGAACTACGGCGTTTCAGCTCAGCTGCTGAACGAAGTCCTGGCCGGTACGGAAGATCCCGAAGTCTGGCCGCACGCGATCTTTCTCAAAGGGCAAGTCTTCGCCGCTCAGCGCGACTGGCCGGCGGCCCGTCAGCAGTTCAATCTGCTGCTGTCACGATACCCGAACCACGCACTGCAGGATCTGTCGACTTACTGGTTGGGTGAGTCGTATTTCCAGCAGCGGAACTTCCCGGCGGCTCAGCAGCAGTTCAACTCGCTTTCCGCGGCGGTGTCCAACGGCACGGAGAACTGGAAAGGGATGGTCCTGCTGCGACAGGCTCAGTTGGCCGACGCAGCCGGTCAGTGGGACCAGGTCTCTCAACTGCTGACGCAACTCAAGACGCGATTTCCGCAGCTGAATCGGGCTGACGAGATTGACTACCTGACCGCTCGACTGCTGGCGGCCGAGAATCGTAACGCCGACGCTCGCCAGCAACTCCAGACGCTGTTCAACCGGACTCAGACCAGCAATCCCGAGACGGCCGCTATGGCTCAATGGATGATCGGCGAAACGTATTTCAACGAAAAGCAATATCAGCAGGCCATCTCAGCCTATGCGGTCGTCATTCAGCAGTTTGCCGCCTACCCGTACTGGGTGGCCGCGGCGTACTTCAAGACGGCCGTGTCATACGAGGCACTGGGGCGGTTTGCCGACGCGGAACGGATCTACTACACGCTGCTCGGCGAGCCCGCCTACCAGCAGACGGAGTTCGCCGCTCAAGCGGGCAAACGGCTGATGTCGATGCCGTCTCAGCCCCAACCGGGAGGCTGATCGACGGTCGCCGCGACGCCGGATCGCTGCCGACTGTCAGCAGCTGCGGCCGGCGACGACGCGAACGTGACCTGAACGCCGAAATTCACCACCGAACTTTATGGTTGACTTGAAACGATTTATGAATCCACTGGCACTTGGTACCTGGCTCCGCTGGCTGATCCCCGCCTGTGCGGTGGTTTGCCTGATCTACGCGCTGCAGGCCTTCGGCACGGCCACGACCGCCTGGGGACAGGAACCCGATCTGCCCGCAGCGGCCGAGTCGGGGACCGACCGGACGGCCGATGGCGGTCCGATGGATGATGCCGTAGACGAACCGGCACCGCGACGCAGCATGCTCGATTCTATCTGGAAGCTCTTTGCCGACGGCGGCCTGTTGATGGTCCCGATCGTCGGCTGTTCCATCGTGTTGATGGTCTTTGTCCTGGAGCGAACCTACACGCTCCGCCGGCGCCGGGTGATCCCCAAACCATTTGTGACGCGATTCCTGCATCAGCTGCACGAAGATCAGCTCGATGCCAATGACGCCCTCACGCTGTGCGAAGAAGACGGCAGCGTCGTGGCTCAAGTCTTCGCCGCAGCGGTGAAGAAATGGAATCGGCCCAGCGTCGAAGTTGAGCAGGCGATTCTGGATGCTGGCGAGCGCGAAGCCTACTCGCTGCGCAAGTATCTGCGTCTGTTGAACGGCATCGCCACCATCACGCCACTGCTCGGTTTGCTCGGCACCGTGGTCGGCATGATTCAGTGCTTCGACGCCATCTCGGCTTCCCAGGCGATGGGACGCCCCGAACTGCTGGCGGCCGGCATCGGCAAGGCGCTGCTGACCACCGCCGGAGGCCTGTTCGTCGCCATCCCGGCCTTAATGGCTTACATGTATTTCACCAGCCGCGTCGACCAGCTCGTGGTCGAAATCGATCGACTCGGCCAGGAACTCGTGGCGGCCGTCGCCTCCGATGGCTGGAAAGACAAGACCCGCAGCGATTCCAAACGCAAAGTCGCCAAGGCCGCCTGACCGCTGCCGATGCCCTACGCCCGTTCATTCCACGGTGAGGCCCTGCCATGCCGCTGAAAACTCAAGAGCTCGAAGCGCCGACGCTGAACCTCACGCCGATGCTCGACGTCGTCTTCAACCTGATCATCTTCTTCATGGTCGGCACCCAGTTTGTGGAGATGGAACGGCAAATTGAGGTCAATCTGCCCCAGGTCGACCACGTTCAGCCCGTTTCCGAGCACCGCTCCAGAAAGATTGTCAACATGACTGCCGATGGTTCCTATAGGCTGGGAACCGAACCGGTCACGCTAGCACAGCTGACTGAAAAACTTACCCAGGCCCAACAGGCGAACCCGCAGGTGCAGGCTGTGGTACGCGGGAGCCGCGACTGTCATCTGCAGAGCCTGGCCGAGGTCCTGGACGCCATCAATGCCGCCGGGATCAAGGATATCGACATGGAAGTCCAGCCGCGTCGCTGAGTCGTCTGGCGGTCGACCAGCGGATGTGACCGACGCACGATTGACTCGTTGACGATTTTCGCTGATCAGGACCCCATCGGATGGCCACCCTCACGATCACCGGTATTCTCACCGGACTGCTGTACGCCACGGCAGTTGTCGTGATCGGCACCCTGGGATACATCAGCTATCCGCGCTGGAAGAAGCTCACTCCCTTGGCCAAGTGCGTGGTGCTGTCGGTCATCGCGCACGTGATCCTGTTTGGAATCCTCAGCCAGGTACAGTGGGCCACCTTCACCGGGCCCCACAATCCGCGCATTCGGTTTGTCCGCGGAGGATCTGCCGATTACACGACGGCGACCGACGAAGAGGCGACCATCTCGCCGCTGATGAGTCCTCCCGATCCCGCGGAGGCGACGACCGATGAATCGACCGACCCGCCGGCGCCGGAAGCCGAGCGTGTGACGGCCGACGAGCAACGCGCTCAGCCGGCGGACCAGAATTCTGCCGGCGCGGTGTCAGAGACGTTCTATGAGCCGCCAGCCGTAGCCGCAGCCCCGCCCGAACCGGCCGCAGACGATGCGGACGACCAGCCTGACGCGCCGCTACCAGCCACCGCTGCGGCACCACCGGCCACCCCCGCGCCCGACATCGGGCTGCCGCCGGCCCTGACCGATCTGTTGGCCGGTGCCGCCGTGGAAAGTGTGGCCTCGGCGGCCCTCCCTTTGCGCGCCCCCGAACTGGCTCGGCTGGAACAAGAGGCTCCGTTTCCGACACCAGCTCCAGTCATACCAACCGCCACCGAGACGGCTCCAGCCATCGGACCAGGCGACCCGCGGGGCCTGGCCACGCCGACTGACGGCGCCGCCCCTACAGCGAACGTCACGGCAACGAACAACACTCCCCTGCCCCACCCGGCACCGCCGACTCCAACTGCCAACGGCTCGAACGGCAACGTGACCGGAGTGGGAGCCGCAGCGGCCGCAAGTTCGATTTACGAAGGGCGATCAGCGGCGCACCGGATGGCCCACGTGAAGGCTGGTGGCGGTGACGAGAACACCGAGGCGGCCGTGCAAGCTGCCCTGAAGTGGTTGGCCTCGGTCCAGGAGGCCGACGGGAGCTGGGATCCGCGCAAGTTCGGGTCGGGCCAAGCCGTAGAAGACGTTCAGCGGTCGCAGGCCGGGATGAACGCCGACACCGGGATCACCGGCCTGGCCACACTCTGTTTTCTCGCCGCAGGCCACACGCACCAGGAAGGCGAATACCGTCAGGTTGTGCAGCGATCGCTGGAATACATCGTGTCGCAGCAGTCGGCACCCGGCAGCTTGGCGGGACGAGCCGGACACAGCGATGCGATGTACTGCCACGGCATGGCGACGCTGGCGATGTCCGAAGCTTACGCCATGACCAAAGACGCTCGACTCCAACGGCCGTTGTCGATGGCATTGACCTTCACGCTGAGGATGCAGGACCCGATTACCGGCGGGTGGCGTTACACGGCGCGGCAGCCGGGGGACATGAGCCAACATGGCTGGCAGTTGATGTGTCTGTCGAGTGCTCAGCATGCCGGCTTTGACATCCCGCAACAGGCCTTCGATCGCGGCTCGCACTTCATGCAGACGGTGGCTGCCGGTCGGCGCGGTGGGCTGGCCTCCTATCAGCCCTACAAGCCCCCCACGCCGGCCATGACCGCCGAAGCACTCTTCTGCCGACTGATGACCGCGCCGCCAGCCCCGGCCGTGGTCGAAGAAGCCAGCCAGTTCCTGCTGCAGGAACTCCCCGGCACCGGCCGACAACCCAATCTGTACTACTGGTACTACGGGACGTTGGCCTTGTACCAGGTCCAAGGCCCGGCCTGGGATCAGTGGAATCAGGCCATGAAGCGCACGCTGCTGGCTCGCCAGTCGGCCCAATCGTCGCTGGCGGGCAGCTGGGACCCCGACGGCGATCTCTACGGTCGCCATGGCGGGCGGATCTATTCGACGGCCCTGGCGACGCTCAGCCTCGAGGTCTACTACCGCTACTTGCCGCTGACCGTTCAGGTCGCCCAGTGGAATCGCCAACCCCAGCGATAATCCCACGGCAGTCGCTCCCCCTCCGCAGCCATCCCCGGGACGACCAGCGACGGTATACTAACTGAACAGCGCCACATTATCCGCCGTACTCCGAGATACAAGCACGCGGCGCCAGCCAGTGGGTTTCGGGGTTCGGGGTTCGGGGTTCGGGTTTCGGGTTTCGGCGCAAGTCATTATTCATTCACTAGCTTGCGCTGCGTGCTTGTAGGTTAAGGCCCCCTTGCGGGCGACTATGGAGAGGATGACTGCTTGTGACACGCTCGAGCCTTGGACTGCCCGGATTCTGGTTGCTGGTTCTCTGCTGGCTCGCCGGCGGATCGACCTCCTGGTCCCAGGAAGATCGACCGGCTGCGCAGCAGCAGCCGCAGCAGCAGCAGCAGCAGGCGGCCGAACGTCGGTGGCAGCTCGAATCGACGGGCCAGAACCGCTGGCGGATCACGTTGCCGGCCAACGGCGGCAACGTTTCGACCGAACATCTGCTGGGGGCCCTGGCCGAGGTCGCCGCGCCGCGGACTGCGGGCTTGGTCGATCTCCTGCCCGCCAAGGAGCTCAATCTGAACGATTCGGCCAGTACCTGGACGCTGCTGGCCTTGAACCTGCTCGGCGATGGCGATTTTCGCGCTCGGATTGTCGAGGATGCTCAACAGACACCGCAGGCGCTGGTGATTGAACTCGACGGCGACCAGCTCGAACAGAACGTGGCCGCGGTGAAGTCATCGATTCGAGCAGCGGTCACGACGGCGACGCCCACCTCACCGAACGACGATCGGTTCGGCATCACGTGGCTTGAACCGCTGGCCAAGCCCACCGACGGGCGTCCGGTGGTGCTGGTGCTGCACGGTTACAATGCCGGTCCCGAGACGCTGCAAGGGATGCTCGACGCGCTGCGCGAGCGACACTTCGTCTACGGGTACTTTGTCTATCCGAACGACGGGCCGATCCCCGATGCAGCTGTGGCGCTGCGCCACGAACTGGAACAGCTGGCCAAGGATCATCCCGACATTCCGGTGGCGCTGGTCACTCATTCGATGGGCGGCCTGGTAGCCCGGGCGGTTCTGGAATCGCCCGAGTTCACCGCGACCAACGTGCGCCGCTTGATCATGATCGCGCCGCCCAATCAGGGTTCGCTGCTGGCGCGCGTACCGATCAGTTTTGATCTCTATGAGCACCTGGTGAACCGTGGCACGCAGGACCCGCTCCACCTGCTGCGCGACGCGGCCACGGACGGCATGAACGAAGCTCGCCCTCAGCTGAAGCCCGGCTCAGCGTTTCTGACCGCACTGAACGGTCGAGCGCGTAACCCGCGGGTCGACTACACGGTCATTCTCGGTTCGGGCGCCGTGCTGGACCGTGATCAGCTGAAGGAGTTCAGCCAGAAGCTCAAACAGTGGCGACAGCGGTTGAACCTGCCCGACCAGCTGGAGCCGGTGATCGAACTGCTGGTCGACCCTCCGGACGAGATCCTGCGTGGACGCGGGGACGGGGTGGTGGCCGTCGAACGAGGACGACTCGAGGGCGTGGCCGACACGCTGGTCCTGCCGATCACCCACTGGACGTTCATCGACATCGGCCTGACCGACGCCAGCCAAGTGCTGCTGGACGCCGTCCTCGCGCGATTGAAGTGAAAACTGTCTCCTTTCGCGGCTTTCGCGGCCTCCGCGGTTCATTCTTGAACCGCGGAAAGGACGGAGGCCGCGGAAAGTGTGGAATTTAGGATTGGGTCAAGGACTGACCTGCGTCCGATCAACCACTTCGCCACCACTGATCGTCAGCAGTCCTTTCAGGACGTTCGGGTCGACGGAATCGGCGATGAATTGGACCGAACCGTCACCGAAAGCGGCCAGGAATCCACCGACGTGCAATCCATGTCGGATGAGTTCGGCCGGGGTGGGAGCAAACTCGTCAGGCCGAGTCCATTCGACCAGCGAATCCACCTCGACCACGGCAATCGTGTTGCTCGTCCCGTCAGTGATATCTTGTAATTGAGTCCCTTCCTTGTTGGGACCACCGAAGACACCCTTCGGACCGCCGATCCCACGGATCCCCGTTTTGAATTCGCCACCCGGCTGTGCACCGGCAGTGGCGAAGACCTGTGGCATCTGCTTCATTACCTGGAGATTGGCCTCACTGTCCCACGGCTGATCCTTGCGATAGGCCTGATACAACCGATCCTCCCCGAGAAACGGGAGGATCTCCACGCGCCAACTGCGCTGGACGCCATTCTCGGTGATGATGCCCGAGGGGAGACGTCGGTAGCTGGATTCATGGTTGTGTAGCGCCAACAAAATCTGCTTGAGATTGTTGGTGGCCTGAGTCCGGCGAGCCGCTTCGCGGGCGGACTGAATGGCTGGGACGAGCAGTCCGACGGTGACCGGTACCGACTTGTCCATGGTCAGATTCAGTTCCACTTGGTCCGGACGCTGCTCGACGGTGGCCGACTCCAGCGTCGGGAGGGCCAGCGATTGGGTCAGGCCAAGCATCACGACTTGTTCTGTGCCGGGCCCCTGGCCGGATGCGCCGGCCGATAGATTTCGCAGAGCGTTCTTGGCCAGCGTCCGGAGAGCGGTCAGGGTATCGGCGACGTCTTGAGGACGCCGGGTATCGAGCAGCACCTGCAGGGCAATCTTTTCAGTCAATGTGAAGCCCGCGGAGCCGGTATCGACGTCACGCAGCAGCGGTGCGACGGTGGCTTCGACGGCCGGATCAGGGAGCCGCGTGGCTTGCCGCAGGGTTTCACCTTGCCACGCCAGCCGAACGGGGCTGTTCGCGTGACGAGTGAGTCGCTGAGCGAGTGTGCCGGGCTGCCCCACGGCCGCTGCGAGTCGCAAGAGATTGGGCTCCACTTTCCCTACCGCAATCGTCCGACCATCGAGCTGACTTGCTGCCTCGGCGCCGTAGGCGTTCGCGGTGGAATCGACCAGATCTTCCAGGCGAGTCTGTTGCGTCAGGCGAATCAACGCCAACGGAGGTGTCTCGTGCAATTGTTTACCGCCCACGATCACCACTCGTTCCACGCGGTCCAAAGGGAGTTTCAGCCGTTGCATGTTCAGCACTCGCTGGTCGGCCGGGATGGCATTGACGATCGGAGCAAACGCTGGGTTCGCCATCAGCGACGCCACGTCGATTTCGATCACGGCTCCGGCCGCGGCATCCGGGACATAGCGGATGAGTTCAGGGATTTCGTTGGCGGCTTGGTCAGCAGGTTGCTGAGCGGCGGGTTGCTGAGCGGTAGTGGTCGGAGCGGCACCCGTCGGCGGCCCTGCGGCGGGTGCTTGAGCCGTCGTGGCGACCTGGGCCAGCGTGGGACGCACGGTGGCGATCACCAGGCCGATCATCAGCACAGCGATGGGTGCGGCTTGGGCGAGCGATCGAGCAGAGCGGTGGGAACTGAGCGGCAAGGTGCGCAACATCTCGAGCCTCCTGACAAACGTGTGACGGGACGGAAGGAACGCGAGCGCCGGACCGGCGATAGCGGATGGGCTGCGGCGCAGGGCCAGCCCGGCCAGGGATTCGAGGTAGGGCTGACGGCCGCCGGCCAGGGGCGCGGCCAGCGAGTCGGCGGCCAGCTCCTGATCGAGGCGCAGTTGACGCGCCAGGACGTGGGCCAGCGGGTGGAAGTAGTTGAGCGCGAGGACCAGCTGAGCGACGGCGGTGGTCAGCGGGTCGCGACGACGGATATGGGCCAGCTCGTGAGCCAGGGCCGACCGCAGCAGCTGCGGCGACCATTCGGTCCAGTCAGCGGGCAGCACCACAGTCGGTCGGCGCCAGCCCAGCACGGCCGGGGTAGTCAGCAGGTCGGAGCAGCGGTACTCGACCGGCGTGGTCAAATTGAGCTCAGCGGCCAGTGGTTCGGCGATATCCCACAGACGGTCGTCATGGCAGAGTCGGCTGTGGCGGGCGAGCCGAGCGACTTGCCAGATACCCAGGATCCAGCGGGTCAGGCCCCACAGGACGAACAGCCCGCAGGTCGCCGCGACCAGTGAAGGCAACCAGCGACGGATCGGCTGGTCGGCCACCGGGTCGGCCGGCGAGGCAGTTGGCTGGACGAACGCCTCGAGCCAGCGGGTGGCCGTGGCGGAGAGTTCGGACAGCTGGTAATCGCCGGACCCCAACTGCTCGTCGGTGGGACCAGTCTGTGGCGCTGCGGGACGCGTCGCTTCGGGCGGCTCGCCGGTCGATTTCGATTCGGAGGCACTCGACCGGGCTGGAAAGAGCCAGGACATGGCCAGCGGCGAGTGATGGCGGGGGACGAACAGCGAGGTCCACGGGAGGATTCCCATCAGACCGAGCGTGGTCAGCAGCGCCGTGGCGCGGGCCGCGGGGGGTAATCGTCCGGCGAGCGTGGCGATGGCCCAGACGATCAGCGCCAGGCAGGTGGCTTGAGCAATTCCCCAAAACCACATGAGGATCAGTTCAGCGACGTTCATGGCCGTTGGTCTTTCAGCTCGGCGTGCGGGGTTCAGGACTGGGTTTTGGATGATTGGTCGGAGCCGCTCGGCGGATATTGCTCGGGGTGCACCAGTTGTTCGATCCGCGCCCGTTCGTCGGGCGTGAGTTGATGTTCTTCCATCAACCGCACGAGGAGTGCCTCGCGGGACCCGCGGAAGACGCGTTCTACCAGGTCGCTGACGAGCCGTCCGGAGACGTCCTGGAACGAGCGAGTTGGACAGAATCGATGGGGGCGGACGGTGGTGGTCTGGGTGAGGAAATCTTTTTCGCAGAGGATGCGGACGAGCGTAGCGACGGTGGTGTAGGCGAGTGCTCGTCCTTCGCTGTCGAGCCGTTGCTGGGCGTCGGCAATCGACAGTTCCCCGTGCTCCCAGAAGGCGTGCATCACCTCCAGCTCCCGCTCCGTCAGCTCCTTCGCTTTCGGTCTGGCCATGGTCCGACCCTTTCTTTGGTTTCTTAGTACTTTGGTTTTTTAGTAAACCTAGCGAAGGAAGTCAAGAGTGGGCGGGAAAATTTTGCGATCTGTCGGGCCGGGGCGAGTGACCAGCCACGAATTGGGTCTTCCCTGGCCCGCGTGAGATGTGGCGCCGGGAGACCTGCCATGGGCCAAGCGGGTTTCCGCAACATGTTATGGGGGAGGATCCGGGGGCGCCCTTTGACCGAGGTGGGTGGGCTCGATATAGTTAAATACAGCCCACGTCAATTGTGTCGTTGGGAACCAGTTTGCTTGGACAGGTTGGTTCTGGCGATACCCGCTTCGGGTGCCCGCCCGCTTTCGCCGCTTGTGAGCAACGAGTCTTTCGGTAGGTCATCTTTCTGGTCGCTCGGCGAACGAGCGCAAGGGCAAGAGCTATGTCGACGTTGCTTATTTCCCCGTTATGGGCGGTGTTCTGGAATCTGGGTGCTCCGGAGCTGTTGATCTTTGCCTTCGTGATGGTGTTGCTGTTTGGACACCGGCTCCCTTCGGTCATGCGTTCCCTGGGACGGGGCGTGGTCGAGTTCAAGAAGGGCGTGAAGGGGATTGAGGACGACATGGACGAGGCGGAGCGCGAATCAAAGCGTGTGGAGCACTCGACGAAGGACGATTGATTCGGGTTCAGCGTTAGTCCATACAGCGGCAGTTCATAGAGCGGCAGTTCATTCAGCGGTAATGCCAAAGCGCATTACCGTAGCGCAGAGCAGTAGACGGGGAGGGTGCACGATGTTGCCCAATCTGGGTTTTCACGAGCTGTTGATATTCGGCACGATCGCGATTGTGCTGTTTGGCAAGCGTCTGCCGGAGGTCGCTCGGTCGTTGGGGTCGACGTACCGCCAATTCCGGGAGGGGCTGGCCGACTTTCAGCGTCAGATGGACGTGACGAACATGGCGTCGACGACGACAACGACTCGGTGGACGCCTCCGGCTCGGGAGCCTGAGGACCGTCAGGCGCCGACGGCGCCGAAGTTTGAACCGCCAGCAGCGCTCGGTGGCCCATCGGCTGTCTCGACGACAGCTCGCTCGACGACGGCTGCCGCTACTGCCGAGGCTGGCTCGGCCGTCACCAGTTCCGCGCCGGAGCTGGGGAGCATTTCGTCGGAGGCGGCGCAACAGTCATAAGCCGTGCGGCTGGCCGGATCGGCCCCCTGCTCTGCGGAAACCGCCGCCGACCTGGGTCCGGGCCCCGTAGCCAGAGAGCACCGGCTGAGTTAGATTAGGAACGATCTTCCGGGCGATTGGCTCAGTTGGTTAGAGCGCCGCATTCACATTGCGGAAGTCACTGGTTCGAGTCCAGTATCGCCCACTCCCTAAGGTCGCACCTACCTCCCCTGAGGTACGTGCGACCTTTTTTTGTGATCGGGGCGAGACTGGCGCCACTCAAGGTCGTTGTGGTCGCCCGATGGTCGCAGGGTTGGCGTTCTGGGCACTGCTCCGGGATGCCGGTAGCAGTTCGCCCCCTGGGCCGACGTGATGATAGCCGTCGCGCTGAGCGGGCTTGCCGATCTCGGCCCGCTGCTGCTCGGGGCTATCCTCCTGCTTGTCGGTGCTCATGCGAATGTAGCCGACGGCGGGCTTGATTCTCGCGATCATGGGATTTTCCTTTCGAACATAGGATGGTTTGTGTTCGGTTCAGGACTTGGCAAACGTCATCACGGAGTACTTGCCACCTCGCGGTGCTCGTTGATTAGCTCCGCACCAATCCTCCCATTTCCCTTCAGCCTCCCAGCGGCGGATCATGGGGGCCAGACGGGTCTGTTCGTACATGTGTATGTCTCCGTGCAGCGTTGGTGATCAGCGAAGGCCCGCGACCGGTGCGGACGGGGCCATAGGACACACAGGAGCCAGGAGTTCCGGCGAGAATCAAGGCGGGCGTGGGATGGTGGGCGGAAGGCTAGGGAGGGCTAAGAGAAACACCCGGAACGGCGTCATGCATGGCCGTTTTGAGGGCGCAGAAAGCCCAAGGGGCAAGGGCTCCAAATGGCTTGTCGGACACTGTGTCCGACAAGCTACTTCTTGAGAGACCGGTCCCGCTAGGTCGTATAATCGCGCAGCCGATCCTTGCCACCATTATGGCCGCAACCGATAATCGGGCCGTGGATGCTGGCGAGGTAACCTCGATAACTCCATAGCAATAAAGGCGCTACGATGCATCGAGCAGCGATGATTCTGGTTCTGGCATTCTGTAGCACCGGGTTGGCTCAAGGTCAGAAATCCGCATCATCCGAGGGCGATAGGACATTCATCGACAAGATCCAGGGCACCTGGAGACTCGTGGAGCGACGAGTGGATGGCAAAGCTGCTCAGCTGGCCGGGAATGCGGCTTTTGTGGTGACTGACAATACGTGGCTTCGGGGAGACGGTAGATTTACGATTACCGAAGTAAATGACGAGAAGAACCAGGTGGTCGCAAACCTGTCCGTTGCGCGTGGTACCAATGAGGACAAACATCCAGCGTTAGTGGAACTGGACGGCAACCGGCTGGTTTTGGCAATCTCTAACCATGAAAGAAAGAGCCCGACGCGAGAAGGACGGGGATGGACTCGCGAATTCCAATCACCCGATGATCTAGTTCCGGGTGAAGGCAAGACGATTGAAGTCTGGGAAAAATTATCGTCAACGGATATGCGCCCAAATCTGAGCGTTCGACTGATCGATGAAAGTAGGCCACCCGTGACTCTTGTCGACAGTAGCCTAACGCTCCGGTTAGATGGAAACCCCACGCTAAGTCGAGACGTTGACTCCACTGTGGACTCGGTCTTTGCCAGTGGCGGCGAAGGGACGGAAATTGGCACGCGGGTGTCCGCTTCGATCGAAGACAAACCAGATCAGAGTATCGTGACCGTATACATCTATCTTGGGCGTGAACCAACCGGCGATCGTCCCGGTACGCGCATCGTAAGGACGGAAACGGTGTCGCTTAAGACGGCCCTCAAGCCGGGCGAAGAAGTACGCATTGACTGCGGCAACAATCGGTGGTGCGAACTTCGACTGGAGGTTCCAGGAGGCGACTGAGTTGAACCGTGTCCCAGACCCTCAATTAGCGGCAATCCGACACTCTGAATGTCGAGCCGTCGGCTTCCAGCTCACAGCGCTCCGCCGACCGGGGTCGACGCAAATGCCTCCGTTTACCGCTACGCCTTGGCTGGGCCGTTGCTTTTGACAGTCGTCAACCGAGGGGATTAGAATCGCTGGTCGTGGGACGGCATGCCTAAGGAGATCAAAAATGGTTCGTGTTTCTACCGTACGGCGCCAGCCGATCGATCGCTTCCCACATTTGGTCTCAATGATAATTGTCATTTCCTGTCATTGCGTGTCAGCACAGGAGGCCGTTGATCGGCAGAAGCTAATTGAGACGGCTAACGTCACGACAAAGGGGGCTGCCGATTGGTATCAGCGAGTCTCGGCAAAAGTGACCTACGCGATCTACCGTGCCGAAGCGAAAAATGCCGAAGATGCGCTCAGCGGGCGATACGTGGGAGAACGCAAACGCGAAGCCATTGGTTCCATCGCCAAATTGAAAAACATGGTTCAGCTGCAGGTGGATTACGGAATGGCCCCACGGCAAGTCGGTCCAGATATAGTCACGAGGGTTTCCTACGAGGTGGTTGCGTCCGATACCATGCAGCTCCGTCGCAATCTTCCGTACGGGAATATGAGCGGAGGCGTCGATGTCTCACGCGTCGAGAAAGATAGGCGGGTAATCGGCTGGCAAGATGTTTGCCACCCATTTAGCGTTCAGAACAGTCTAGCGGAGTTGATCGATTCATACGGACCTGACTTCTTGAAGGCGGCTGTCAAGTCGCCAGATCATATGGAATTTGAGATCACGGGTATTACCAATGGCTACGACGAGCGATACTTGCTCCGGTATTGAACGAAGGTTGACCCACCAGTGCTGGTGCGATACGAGTTCCGGCGCCGTGGCCATGGCTCGTACTTTGATCAGGTAACCGAGTTGAGTGACTTTGCCACGCTCGATGCGATTCAGGTGCCGCGCACTGTCCCTAAGATAATTCGCAGCGAAGCAATCCCCGCACCTACAGAGACAAGTTTGTGGCACGTCGAGGAATGGCATTCTGACGATCTCGGCAAGAACGCCGTTAAAGAAAAGGATTTTGCCATAGCGGTACTACCGGGCGACGAAATTAGGAGTATCACACGCGCAGCCTATAAGGCCAAGGTGATCGGTTTTCGCCTTCACGTGGGCCAACTCGCTCCTTTGGATCTAAACTTGGCTCCTCCTCAAGTCCAGCGCCAGGAACTTGAGAACTAGCGACGCGGCAGGTGAACTGGATTAGCGACAAGTTTCCGTACGTCCAGTCCGCGCAGGTTGCCTGCCGCAATCGTTCCTGTAGTTCCGTAGCCCATTAGCATGTGATATGGTCAACTAAGGCCGCCCTGCCGACGGCGAGAAAAATGTAAGGCCGTTGGTTCCAATCGTTCGGAATTGCGAAGAGGCTGACATGCGATTGCGAATTACAGTTCGCCTGTGTCTCTTGCTCATTGCCGCCGTGGCTGTTCTGTTCGCATGGATCAGGCTGTCGCGGTCGAATCGATTTGAAGAACTGAAGGTGCACCTGCAAGAAAGTGCGTCGTTTGATGAGCCAGGTGGTCTTCAGTTCATCGTGCAGTCATCGGACGAATTGCGAGTACTACTGGCTGCCAAGTCGCACGGTGTCTATGAGCTGCGAATCCGCGCTGCGGAGGAATTGTCTCGCCTCGACTTCGAGAGCCTGAAAGCATTCAGTAACCTGAAACAGCTGGCACTGATTTATGAACGGCAGATTGAAATATTACCATCCGATTTGGATCGCTGTCAGGAACTCAGCAGCCTGACGATATCATTGGCCGGCCAGCACATTGGTCATTCGACGCTTGAATCAATCCTTCGCCTTGCGCACCTTGACAGCTTGGACCTAACTGGGACTGATCTCGGTGACGACGACATTGCAACGTTCGCTAATGGTCCACAACTTAAGCGGCTCCGCCTGGGATTCACAGACATTACCGATGACGGTATAGAAGAACTGTGTCGAATTCAAAAGGCAATTCAGTTGTTGGAATTGACCGAGACCCGAATTACGGACCGCGGCCTGCACTCGATTGCTAATTTGGCTGAGCTGCAAACGTTGCACTTGGCAGGGGTGGACGTTTCTGACGAGGGAGTCCAGCAGGTAGCTAGACTACAGAAGCTGACGTACTTGTCCATCTCAGCGATCTCTGAAGCTCGTATTGCGGAACTGCAACGGCGGTTGCCCGCTTGCACCATTTTCGTACGCGCGGCCCGACAATGATGGATCGTATACTCGCCTTGCTGTGAGGGGCATGCGCTGCTGACCCGCCCAAACCTTCGGCCTCCAACTCGCCACTCTCTGCCTCCGTGGTCGATGAAAAACGCCCCCGTTTCCCGCCGTTTTCGGGTGCTCACAGTGGTGCTCGGTTTTTGGAAAAGGTGCACACTATGGTGCACAACAATCTGCCGCCTATTGCCGCTATCTGCCGCCTATTGCCGAGTTGCCGGACAGCGTTGGCCTGAAGGTGGGGCGGCGTAAGTTTAGAACCGGTCGCGAGTTAGCGTATCTATTTGCCGCTAACTGCCGTCTATTGCCGCTAGATGCCGCTCGTTGCAGGCTGTGAGTGGGAAGTATCCCCGAGAGGATTCGAACCTCTAACCTTCGGCTCCGGAGGCTCAGTGGGGGTAAATCGTCGCCTTCAAAATCCGTCGCGTAAGTCCTTGCTGTTTCGGAACTTATCGCCTGCTATCCAATTGCTTCGGGATCACGAACTTTCCAGATTATCGAAGATTTTGGTACAGAATACAACGTATTCTGTACCCGATTCTGTACCAGGGCTCCGAAGTTGCGGGTCTGGCTTTGAATAGTAGAGGTTTATCGCGCCGCCCAAATGGCCGAGCGTCATAGGCACCGTGAACATATCTCACTACCTTATTCACGTCGGCCGCTTACTCACCAGCGAGTTCGTCGCTCCGGTGGTAGTCGTTGCTTCGCTATCTCCAAGTTGGATACGGCGCGGCGATAACGCATTTTGTACTCGCGCGGAATCTGCTTCTGAAGTACGGATAGCACGCTAACCACGTTAGAGTAATTCCGAAGGTCCGTATCGTCTAACTCCAACGCTCGCTCATAGTACCCGAGTGCAACTTCGTACTCTTCGAATTTAACAAAGAGACCGCCCATTTCTACGTACGTATCCACAAAACTAGGCTCAATAGTTATGGCCGCCTCATATCGTCCGTGAGCTTCTTCATAGTTTCCGGAAAGCTCCGCTTGAACTCCGAGCAGATAGTGATACCTCGCAACATCGTGCGCCGTGCTCGCCATCATCGCGGTTTCATACTGCTCGATGGCCTCTTGTAAAGACCCTTCGTAAAACAAGCAGTTTCCTAAACATGTCAATCGAACACTCTCTGATAATTGATCCTTCTTTTCATCAATAACTTGGCGTGCCGCCGAAGTTGCGCCGGACGCCGCCAGTTTCGTAATTTGAACGTAATCTGCGCTATTTACGTATTCAACAGTCATAAAATACATGGCTCGGGAGTTAGCGGACTCTGATATTCTCTATTCCAAAATTAAACTGTTGGTACCAAAGATCATTAGTGTTTTCGGCGGGAATTCCATAATTCTTCAAGCCAGTCCCTTTTAGTTTCTCCATATTGTATTTTATGCCAGGGAGACCTTTACTGCCGAAGGTGCTCACAGTGGTGCTCGGTTTTTGGAAAAGGTGCACACTATGGTGCACAACAATGTGCCGGCATGCTCCCCAAGCAACACAAGACCGCGTCGTGCGGCCTTGCGTGCGGCAAACTGAATCTCACCAGTCTCTCCCTACTTCCCTCCCGCCAGCACGAACTGTCCCCGGTCCACCTTCTTGAACCGAGCGTCCTTACCCTTTGCGTTTATCTCCCGCAGTATCGAGGCGTAGAGCGTAGCTTCCGGGGTCGCCCCGCCAGGGCTCGTCCACAGCCCCTGCTGGCCCATGGCCTCGACCATCGCCTTGCAGTTCATGGGTCCGTCAGCCTTGGCCAGGACGGCAGACGCCGCCTCGATCTGGCTGAGCTTCTCGGGCTGGGTCTTGGAGGCCGGCTTCGGTTCCTTGGCGGCCGGCTTGGCCACGGTCGCGTTCTTCGTGGCGGGCTTGGCCACCTTGGCCCTGGTCGCCTTCTTCGCAGTACGGGCCGGCTTCGTCGTCTTGGCGTTCTTGCTGGTCTTCATCATCTGGTCTCCCTGTGTGCGAGGTTCGTGAATCACTCGTCCGACGACACACATGGAGCCATCAAATTTGGGAAAGCTCAAGCCATGAATGGCCCACATTCGGCGGGAATTCGGCTGATTGCTGGCAGGCGGGCCGACTCCCCTATGGCTGCCACCAACGTGCAGGGTTTGCTAAACTGGACGTCCGACTCCACGCCCGCGATTCAGGGGGATCATTCCATGACCAAGCTGATCGACTACCTGCTCACGGCCGCTGCCGCCGAGTACCTGGGCGTCGCGCAGAACACGATTCGCAAATGGGCGGCTCGCGGGGATATCCCGATGCACCGGAATCCGGCCAATGGATATCGCCTATTCAGGCGGAGCGATCTGGATTGGTTTCTGAAGAAAGCGGCGAAGTCGGTAAACAGGAAGAATTGATTCAATTGCAAGGGAAGCAGCACTTACGATGGACCAGGCAACGCACAACAGGATCGTTTCATTCATTTGGGGCATCGCCGACGATGTTCTCCGCGACCTATTTGTGCGAGGCAAGTACCGCGATGTAATTCTGCCGATGTGCGTGCTCCGTCGGCTCGACGCAGTGCTGGAACCGACGAAGCGAGCAGTTCTCGACACCAAAGAGATGCTCGACAAGGCCGGCATCACGGAACAGCGTGCTGCTCTCTGCGGCGCGTCGGACCAGGCGTTCTACAACACGTCCAAGTTCACGCTCCGCGACCTGCGTGCACGCGCCAACCAGCAGCAACTCAAGGCAAACTTTGAGGCTTACCTCGATGGCTTCTCACCGAACGTGCAGGACATCCTCACGAACTTCGAGTTTCGGAACATCATTCCGCGGCTGTCTAAGGCCGATGCTCTCGGCACGCTGATCGCCAAGTTCCTCGATCCAGAGATCAACCTCACCCGCCATTTCTATAAGCCACAACCTCTACGCTCTCTCGACAAGATTCGGGCCGATATTCTGGCCCTGGAAAGCGAGGCCGAGGGCCTGTTGGCAGAGATCGTTGGAGGAAAGGCCACTTAACAGCGCGACCCGGCGTTTTGTCCGGTCTACTTGCTGCTGCCGTGCACATGGCCGAATTTGGCCGCTGTGTTAAACGCAGCCATTAACATACAGCCGCTGCCAGTCCATACTAAAGCGACGATTTACTATGGAACCCATCCCCATCATTCCGGCCTCACCCCAAAGAGCGGGGTGTTACGTCGCTCAGCCGACCGGGTATCGTGCCTTCGTGCCCGAGCCTCTACCGCCCCGGCCGCCTATCGCGATCACCGACGATTTGCAGGTATTGCTATCACAGGCCGACCGAGCCTTGGGACGGCTCGACGGCTCCATCCAGACGCTGCCTCATCCCGATTTGTTCGTTTTCATGTATGTCCGCAAAGAGGCCGTGCTGTCGAGCCAGATCGAGGGAACGCAAAGCTCGCTGCAAGACGTGCTCGCTGCCGAGGCGAAAATCCTCGCCCCCGACCGGCCGCAAGACGTCAGCGAGGTCGTAAATTACGTCCGAGCCATGAACCACGGCTTGGCGCTGCTGGCCGAGTTACCGGTCTCGGTTCGGCTGATCCGTGAAATCCACGCCGAGTTGCTCGCGGGGGTTCGCGGTTCGCATCTGACGCCGGGCGACCTTCGCACCAGCCAGAACTGGATCGGTCCCGGCGGCTGCACGCTCAACGAAGCCACCTTCGTTCCGCCACCCCCCCACGAGGTCGCCCGCCTCATCTCAGAGCTCGAACGGTTCTTGCACACCGACACGCGCCTGCCGCTGCTCATCAAGATCGGTCTGGCCCATGCCCAGTTTGAAACAATCCACCCGTTTCTCGACGGCAACGGGCGCATCGGCCGCCTGCTCATCACGTTTCTGTTGTGCGAGCAGCAGGTCCTGGTAAAGCCGGTCCTCTATCTGTCGTATTATTTCAAACGGCATCGGGCACAATACTACGACCGTCTTCAAGCCGTGCGCGATACCGGCGACTGGGAAGGGTGGCTGACGTTCTTTCTGAACGGCGTGATCGAGGTCAGCCAGCAAGCAACCGAGACTGCCCGGCGAATTCTCCGCCTGCGCGAAGAGCATCGCCGCGAGATTACCGACCAGTTCGGCCGCGCCGCCGGCAACGGCCATCGCGTGCTCGAACACCTTTACGAGCACCCGATCGTTTCGGTCGGCGAGGTCGAAGAGCTGATTGGCACGACGTATCCGGCCGCCAACGATCTGGTGGCCCGCCTGGTCGAGATCGGAATCCTGCAAGAAATCACCGGCCAGGCCCGGAACCGAAAATTTCGGTACGAATCGTACATACAATTATTCAACGATGCCGAACCGGAGGCGGGGCCATGATCGACGACCTCAAACCGTATCCTGAGTACAAGGAAGCAAGCCTACCCTGGCTGGGCAAGGTGCCGTGCCATTGGGACTTGATTCCCAATCGCGGCCTCGTGAAGAAGCGGAAGGTGCTTGTTGGGAAGCGACACAAGGACTACCAACTGCTTTCTCTTACGAAGCAGGGCGTCATTGTTCGCGACATTTCAACGGGAAAGGGCAAGTTTTCATCCGACATGGGGACATCACAGGAGGTCCGCGCTGGCGATTTTTTGTTCTGTCTGTTCGATGTACCGGAGACACCGAGAGCTGTCGGCCTTTCACGTCACGCGGGCATGATCACCGGCGCGTACACCGTTCTCGAGTATTTGGATCGTGGCAATCCCGGATATTTCGAGAAGTATTATCTCGCAATGGATGATCGTAAGCTCCTAAGCCCGCTTTACTCTGGCTTAAGACATACGATCCCAATCGGCAGCCTTCTAGGGACAAAGACGCCTCAGCCCCCTCCCGACGAGCAGGCGGCGATTGTGCGGTTTCTGGATAATGCGAACGGGAAGATTGAGCGGCGATTTGGCAAAGGGAATTCTCGAATCCATCGACATGGACAGTTATCGGGTCGAAAAGAAGGCAGCGATGAAAGTGCTGCTGCCGGACGAAAACGCTGAAATTGAGCCGGTGCCCGTCGCTGGTGGCGGCAGAAAGGCCTTACCGGAACTCGACCGCCTCAGCAACATCCTGAATACCTTCAACGAACATTTTGGAACGCTCTTCACGGATTCCGACCGTATCATGAAGCGGATTCAGGAAGACATCGCGCCAAAGGTCGCGGCGGACGAGCCTTATCGCAACGCCAAGCAAAACACTCCGAACGCCGCTCGCATTGAGCTGGACGCCGCGCTAATGCGTGTGATTAGCCCACTGCTAAGGGACGACACCGAGTTCTACAAACAGTTCGTGCAGAACGAGTCCTTCAAGCGGTTCGTCGCCGACGTGGTTCACGAACTGACGCAATCCTGAGCCATTCCTAATAGCCGTCGGGTTTCCAGGGCTGAGAACCGAGAATCAACGAGTTTTTGTAAGGCAACCGAAACCGAGCTATCCCCCGTAAGAGCAGTAGGTGATGAACGATAGGCAGTCCGAATATTTTTTTCGCTTTTGGAAATACTACCGCGAAGTGTCAGAGTTCAGGACTTCGTTGGATGCCGAAACCGATCGAGGGTGTGCGCTAATGATTGCGTCGCTTCTCGATTACAAACTAGAGAGACTTCTTGAAGCGAGATTCGTGGACGACCCGATCGGCCGCTTCTCGAATCACGCGGATGTCACCGGCCGCCAGGAAGGCGAGCATCAGCAGTTCCAGCACCAGTCGGACCGTCAGGGTACTGATCGAAATCCACACACCCGATCCGTCGGCAAAAGCCGCTCGGCTTTCGCTTCCTCAACAAGCTGCTCCATCGAGTACGGCCCAAACTGCTGACCGGCTCGCGCTATGAACCACGAATGTGCCATACATTCCTCGACATTTAGCCCAAGCTACCGATCAACGTCACCGCCTAACTGCGGTCGCCCACAATCGCCAGGGGCGACCAAGACGTCGTGGGTCCAGGATCGGTCCGTTCAACTTGGTGTATTCCGCTTTGTCTATCAACGGAAATCCCGACCGTGGCAACCACTTTTAAGGGGAAAATCTCTCGTTAGGCCGACTTCCGTCGACCAATCGCCTGAACTGAACCGGCAGTGCATCAAAAAAACGTCCGACGGCCCGAGAGCCCCTAATTTCTCCGCAGTCGATGCGACTACACGTTAAATTCTACTTTTTCCAATACCTCGGCGCTCGGCTTCTTTACCATCTCTTTCAATTCAGCGAAGGCGGTGGCGGAGAAAAATATTGAAATTTGCTCCCTCGGCGACTTCACACAAAACCAACGTTGCGGCTGACGGATCTCACCGCGAGCCGCCGCAATCACGTCTTCCTCTGGAAGGAACAACGCAAATTGCTCAAACGATGGAGGAACAAAATGGCTCGCGAGTTCGGCATACGGCAGGTCACTCGTAATCAGTGAATAGCCAGCGGGTGACGGAATTAACAGTTGCCTATCTGCAACTGAAATCTCGACTGCCATCAGCCTCGGCTGCATCAGCAACAACGCGCAGAGCAAAAGCGAGTGTTTCATAAGCCACTATCTTGGATTCGTTGAAAACGGCTTCGGGTCACCATTTTCCCAGTTCCGGAAACTGGCCCGCAACTGAACAGACGGCCACCTGGACCACCTACTGGATTCGACCCGCGGCCAGTACCTGACTCGGCCAGATGGTCACCCCATCGTTGAGTGTGGTCGTGGCTGGTAGGTGTGCCGCCCGTCGCAGAATGATCGGTCGAGGCGGCACGCATTTACGCCAAGAATTCCGCAACCAGCTCGCGGGAGCAGGCCAAACGGTCTGGATCGCATGGCGGGAAGTTCCGGCATTCCAGCCCGTCGGTGAATGGCTCCATCACCAGCAATCACGGGGCGGCGACAGTAGACCATCCACTGCCATGCCGCACCATTTCGCCGCTCCCGTGGATTGCACAGACAACGTGCCACCGCGAACCATCTGCGGTACGGGTCCCCATTTTAACGACCTGCCGGCCCACGAGCAAAGATCGGCCAGTCGGGAAATCCGAAATGCGTTGGACCACGAATCACACGGATATTTCACGCCCCATCGGCCCAGCCAGGCCCCAGCAAAGACCGACTACTACGATCGGCCAACAACGCCGATTCGCGCGCCATTCGTACTCGTACTCAGCGCCGCGGTACTCGTAATCGTACTCGAAAGTGCCCTGCGCCGCGCTGTCAGACCGCTGCGTGAACTGAGCAATCCGATTAATCTGAAAATCGACACCCCGTCAATTGCCGTAAACGCCATCAGGATATGGTTAACCGACCACATTTGACGAGCGTCTCGGCATCCAAGACTGGTTGACTCATGATCGCCCCGATCGAGTACGAGTACGAGTACCGCGATGCTGAGTACGAGTACGAGGAATTCAATCGCCGAACTTATATTGTCCCTTTTTCGCTTCCATTTGCCGATACTTCCGCGGGTCAAATCAGAGGCTACCTCCTTGTCGGCAAACTCTATTTCGCCGGATCCCAGCGATACCCAACACTCATAGGCGATGCCGAAATGCTCGTCTCCGAGCTCAACGATAACCATCATATCGCCGATCGTACCGTCGTCGGACTCAAGTCGGGCAGGCAACGTCACCCACTGCATTTATTCGGCCACGACGCTCTACAGGTTCATCTGCGTCTTGTCTTATGGCCACTGGGATGCCTGCATCACAATTGAGGGCACAGAGGCAGGCGGGACGCCTGCACCACAAGGGAGGGCGCGGAGGCAGCCGGGATGGCTGCATCACAAGTGGGTTATTGCGTGGATAGTTCAAAGCAGGCGACTTCCTGGCCGTTGCGGAGGTAGACGCGATTGCCGTCGACTACCGGGTGGTTCCAGGTCTTTCCTTCCAGCGCCGCTATCCGGCCAACTTCTTCCCACCGTTCGCTCGTCGCTCGCACCAGCACCAGCTCGCCCGTCTCCGAAGTCACCAGCAGCTGATCGGCATCGGGGAGCAATACCAGCTGGCCGTTGCCATAACGGCCCTTCTTCCAGCGGCGCTTCCCCGTCGCCAGGTCGACGCACGTCATGATGTTGCCGTCGAAACCATAAAGAAACCCGCGATGCTCTACCAAGTCGTTGAATTCGGGTTTCATCTCACGCGATTTCCAGTTCTCCGTCACCTGCCAGTCCGATCCCTGATGCGCCACCGAGACGCTGCGAGTGCCATCGCCCAAAGTGGCTGACAGCAGCACCGTGCTGCCAATCACCGTGGGCTGCAGCACACGGTAGTTCTCTACCGGCCAGTCGTAATTCCAGATTTCATGACCGTCCGTCACGTCCAGAAACTGCAGGCCGCGGTTGGTCACCATCAAGGCGCCCGTCACACCGTCGAAAGTTGCCAACTGAGCTGAACTGTAGCTGTGATCGCCCGACGCGACGCTCCACAACAGCTTGCCCGACTCTGCCTCATAAGCCAGCACTCCGCGATCACCACCTCCGCCGGCATGGACAATCACCTTGCCGTCGGTCACCAGCGGCGAAGCGGAAAAGCCCCAGGTCGGAGGCGTCCGCTGCGCATCCTGCTTGAGGTCGGCCTTCCAGATCACATTGCCAGTATCCGGGTCGAGCCGCATCAAGTCGCCTTGGGCACCCAGTGCGAAGACTCCAGCGGGAGTGAGCGTCGGTGTGGCCCGCGGGCCGGCCCCCGATATCGACTCGGTAAACCGCCCGGGATATTCATGGGCCCAGATCGTCTCGCCCGTGTCCGCCCGCAGACAAACGACCGCTTCGTTCGGACCGCGCTGCTCCTGAGTCCAGAGTCGATTGCCGGCGATGGAGAACGACGACCAGCCCGGCCCCACTCGAGTTCGCCAGACCTCTCGAGGAGGTCCCGCCTGCCAGTCCTCGGCCAATCGCACGCCCGGGCGTTTTCCATCCCGCAAGGGACCACGGAAGGCCGGCCACGATGCACTCGCCAAATCGACCGGCTCGACCGCGGGCTTCGCCTCCACTCGAGTCGACGACGACGCGGAAGATGCCTCACCAGACGACGCATTTGAAGACGACGCTTCGGATGACTGCGGAGTTGACGACGATGTATCCGGGGCGGGTGCCGCGGAGGATGCCGACGATGAAGACGATGAAGACGTAGCCAGGCTGCGCAGAAATTCCTCTTCGGCGATGGGCGTCCAGCGCCAGGAGAGCTCGGGTTGGAACGCGCCGGTGACGCCGTCGGATCGCAACAGGTCCCAGTAACCGAGCGCAGCGGCCAGCGCCAGAAGGGCTGCGGGGAGCCGGAAACGGGGCGAGCCCGCCAACACGACCACGGCGATTCCGAACGCCGCCATGGCGCTCGGCACCACATGCATCACCGCCCCAAAGGCTCCCAGCGACGGATGGAGTAGTGCCAGGCCGATCGCGCCGAGCACGAGGATGGCCACGGTCCCAAGCCGGCGCTCCCGTGCCGTGGCACGACTGGCCAGCGCCCACCAGACGACGATCAGGACCCCGAACAGGGCCGGAGACATGAACGAGAACATCATGACGGGGAGCCCGGGTCCGTCGAGCATCGCAGGGACTCGGGGCATCACGAAGATGGCCACCAGCAACAGCACGGCGGGCCACAGTCGGAGACCAGTGGCGGCTGCCCGATCAGGGCTGGTCGAACCGGCGGTCGAAGGACTTTCGTAAGGCGAGGTAGCCACCGGTGAGGTTCTCCGCGGCAAAATAATGCTTGCGTTCCAGGTTTGAGAGGCACGGATTCTAGCAGATCCGGAAGGGATTTCGAATGCAGATCCCGGGCCGACCGTCGTCGTCCGGATTGGGGGACCGGCACGCGTGGGGGCCACGGGTCGGGAAAGCTCCATTCCTGGTCGTCAGTCCAGAGCCTACACTAGGGCATTCGGCCGTGGTCCTCAGCCGCCAGAACCTGCATTCCGGCGTGGAGGTATCGATCGACCGATCGTTTCGGCCCGGCATTACGAGGCGGCTCCATGCAATTTCAGAAATTCGGCAACCGGCTGTTGCTGATCTTCTTTCTGGCCGTGCTTGGATTCGTGCTGGTCTACGTACCCACCAAACTGCTCGACCTGTACACGCAGGCTCGTGAGCTGGGTCCGGTCTGGTCCATGGTCTTTTTCGCCGTGGTCGGGACGGGGGGACTGCTGCTGACGGGAACGGCCGGCTGGGTCGTCTGGCAATTGACCGGCGCGTCGCGGCGGCGCCGAGTGCTCCGCGACCGCCAGCAGCGGGACCCGAGCCAGCTGAGTGCGGCGGAGAAACGAACTGAGATCGAAGACAACCTGCGGCTGGTATCCGAGCTCGAGCACGACCTGACGATTCCGTTTGAGCTGAAGGAAGAGCTCGGACCCCTGTCGCAGCAACTGACTGCCAAGCAGACGAGTCAGCGATTGGAAATTGTCGCCTTCGGCACGATCTCCAGCGGCAAGTCCTCGGTGCTCAACGCCCTGGCCGGCCGGGATGTCTTTGCCACGGAGGTGCGAGGCGGGACAACCATCGATCGCAACGAAGTCCCCTGGCCGGGGGCCGACAGCGTGATCCTGGTCGACACGCCGGGGCTTGAGGAAGTCGAAGGCCACGAGCGGGCAGCGGTGGCAACTTC
This sequence comes from Pirellulales bacterium, assembly GCA_046349895.1. Taxonomy (GTDB): domain Bacteria; phylum Planctomycetota; class Planctomycetia; order Pirellulales; family Pirellulaceae; genus JAXMBJ01. The sequence continues at coordinate 2,878,441 of JAXMBJ010000006.1, forward strand.
AGCTGCCAAGGACGCTGACTTGATCTTGATGGTCGTCGACGGACCGCTGCGGGAATCTGAGCACAAGTTTCTCAGCCAGCTGGCGGCGATGGAAAAACGCGTGATCGTGGTGCTGAACAAATCCGACTGGTATTCGCCGTCGGAACAGCAGCGGCTGAAGGATCAGTTGGTCGAGCAGACGGCCGGGCTGGTCGATCCGCTGGACGTCGTCACCGTGCGGGCAGAACAATCGACTCGGGTCCGTCGCGTGGTGGGCTCGGACGGAACCGAATCGGACGAGCGGATCTCGGTCCCGGCGGACATTCAGCCACTGGCGGCCCGGATGCTGGCGATCGTCCGCCGCGACGGTCGCGACCTGCTGCTGGCCAATCTGCTGCTGAGATCACGGGGACTGGTGAGCCAGGCGAAGCAGCGAGTGGAAGAGGCCCTCGATCGCCGGGCGTACCAGATCATCGACAAGTACATGTGGACAGCGGGTGGCACCGCGGCACTGGTCCCCTTCCCGCTGGTCGATCTGGCCGCAGGCTGTGCCATTTCCAGCAAGATGGTGGTCGATCTGGCGCGAGTTTATCGTCAGGAAGTCGATCTGGCCGCCGCCTCCAAAATGCTGACCGAATTTGGCAAGACGGCCCTGGGCGTGCTGGGAGCTGGAGCCGCGGCGCCTGTCGTCTCGTCGCTGGTCGCCTCTATGCTCAAAGCCGTCCCGGGTGCCGGACACGTCGCCGGCGGGCTGCTGCAGGGCATTGTCCAAGCACTGATCACCCGCTGGATCGGCAACATCTTCGTCACCTACTTCAAGCATCAGATGCAGGAACCGCCCGGCGGGCTCGCCCAACTGGCTCGCCGCGAATGGGAACGACTGACGACCGTCGATCAACTCCGAAAACTGGTCGTTTCGGCCAAGGAACGATTGACGGAAGCCGACTAGGATACAGCAGGAGGATCGGGAAGGATGAGTCCAACCGAAGTCAGCGACGCTGAGTCCCGCCATTACGAGCAGGCGACTGCCGCGCTGGAACACGCGCTCGGCAAACTTTCGCGCTGTTCGGATCGGGAGAAGCAGAAGCTGCAGGGCGAGCTGCGACAGCTGAGGTCGATGCATCACAAGCTGATGCGAGGTCAGGTTGAGATCATCGTGTTTGGCGAGATCAGTACCGGCAAATCGGCCTTGATCAACGCCTTGATGGGTCAGGAAGTCTCGGAAGTCGATGTCCGCGGGGGCTGGACGAAGGATCTCCACTCGTTTGCCTGGGCTGACGCCGGTTACCAGGTACCCGGTTTTGCCGATTCGAGCGTCCTGTTGATCGACACTCCGGGCTTGAACGAAGTCGGTGGTGGCGATCGAGCGTCATTGGCTCGGCAAGCTGCCGCACGAGCCGATTTGATTCTCTTCGTCATCGATTCAGACATGACTCAGACCGAACACACAGCCCTGTCGCGGCTGGTGGCGACCGACAAGCCGATCGTGGTCGTTCTGAACAAGATCGACCTGTATTCTGATTCGGAACGTCGCGAACTGCTGCAGGTGCTGGGCGAGCGCCGACTGAAGGACCTCGTCCCTGCCGAGAACCTGGTCACGGCCGCCGCCCTGCCCCGTCAGGTGGAGACCATCATTCACCACCCTGATGGCTCGACGCGATCCGAATGGAGACAACCGCCCCGCGATGTCGCTGCCGTGAAGGCCCGCATCCTCGAGATGCTCGAACGCGACGGGCTGGCCCTGATCGCACTCAACGCCGCCATGTACGCCGCTGACAAGACCGACCGCATAGCCAAGCTGCGCATGGAACTCCGGCAGGACTACGCCAATCGCGTCATCTGGAGTTTCGCCAGCATCAAGGCGATTATCGTGGCTGCCAATCATTTCCCCGTCGTCGACGTGCTCGGCGGCAGCGCCAGCGATGTGTCGATGGTCGTCACGCTGGCCCGCGTCTACGGCGAAGAAATGAACTGGGAACATGCCAAGCGACTGGTCAGCTCCATCCTGACCAGCGCCGGCTGGGTCCTGGCTGGCTCGATCACCATGGAATGGGCCTCGTCGGCGCTCAAGGCCATCAGCTTCGGCGCCGCCACCGTGTTGACCGCGCTGCCCCAAGGCGCGGCCGCCGGCTATTCCTCGTATATCGTCGGCCAAGCTGCTCAGTACTACTTTGAGCACGGTGCGTCGTGGGGTAACGAAGGTCCCAAGGCGGTGGTCCGGCGCATCCTCGACACCACCGACAAGTCGTCCGTGATCGCTCAACTGCGAGCCGAAATCCGGCGCAAGATCCGATTCAATCTGCACGCCGAACCGACCGACCCGAATTCCAGCCAGGACGACGACTCATGATCCACGTCGTGTCGCTTGACCATCCCGATCTGACACCTTTGCCGATGCCCGATCGGTTCCGGACCGAGGTCAGCTACTTCATGACGCTCCCCGGCTCGCCGGGCGTTCCGACGTTGAAGCCGCAGGAGTATTGGGTCCGGCTCGAAGACGCTCAGCAGTGGCTAGACGACGGCAGCTTCCAGCTCGTCTCGCCACTGGACGCCGCCACCAAGGCGGAAATCGAGCTGAGCGAAGACCATGAACGGTGGCTGGAATGGATGGTCGAACATCAGATTCAGCATATCCGGCTGACGTCGGACTCAGCCTGATGCTCAGCCGCACGTTCCTGCATCAGGGCCGCGATCGCTCGTACCTCCTGGCCATACCGCCGACACTCGCCGCCGGCACTCCTCTGCCGCTGATCGTCGCCTTCCACGGCGGCGGGATTAACGCTCGGGCCATGTCGCGTCTGTCGAACATCCACGAGTTGGCCGCTCGAGGACTGTGCCTGGTCGCCTATCCGGACGGAACCGGGCGAGTCGATCGAGCGCGGACGTGGAACGCTGGCGATTGTTGCGGGCACGCTCACCGCTACCAGGTCGACGACGTCGGCTTTGTCGATCGGCTGTGCACGGCCATTGAAGCCGAATGGCCCGTCGACCCGCGCCGCATCTACGCGACCGGTTTCTCCAACGGCGGGATGTTGTGTTACCACCTGGCCAGCCAGCTTCCGGATCGCTTGGCCGCCATCGCACCCGTGGCGGCCGCCATGACCTGCACACTTTCTTCGCACACTCAGGCGGTGCCCGTGCTGGCCATTCACGGCACGTGCGACCAGTACGTCCCGATCGCCGGAGGCCGTGGACCGAAGAGCCGCGCCGGAGTTGACTACCGACCACTGCGAGAAACGCTCGACCTGTGGGCGGCCCGCAACGGTTGCCACTTCCAACCCCATTCCACCTGGCTCACAGTCCCCCAGCATCTAAGTGCAACCACGTCGCCACCCGACATTCGTGCAACTCATGGCGCCCTGCCGATCGAAGACTGGGACTATGGGCCGGGCCGTGGGGCGAGCGAAGTGCGGGCGTACATTGTGCACGGTGGAGGCCATACCTGGCCCGGCCAACCCAGCGAAGAATTTGAGCTCGGTGCGACGGCCACTAACCTGTCGGCCAATGAGGCGATCTGGGAGTTCTTCAGCAGGCACAGAAGGATTTAACTTCGGATTTTTTTAACGCTGAGGGCGCAAGAGGCACAGGAGTTTTCACCGCAGAGGGCGCGGAGATTCGGCCGCCGGCCAGCTTGTCTGGCCGGAGCCCAGGTCTGAGTGGGCTAGAGGGCGCGGAGATCAGAAAGCCTTTCCTGAGGATTTTTTTAACGCTGAGGGCGCAAGAGGCGCGGGAGTTTTCAACGCGGAGGGCGCGGAGATTCGGCCGCCGGCCAGCTTGTCTGGCCGGAGCCCCGGTCTGAGTGGGCTAGAGGGCGCGGAGATCAGAAAGCCTTTCCTGAGGATTTTTTTAACGCTGAGGGCGCAAGAGGCGCGGGAGTTTTCACCGCAGAGGGCGCGGAGATTCGGCCGCCGGCCAGCTTGTCTGGCCGGAGCCCAGGTCTGAGTGGGCTAGAGGGCGCGGAGGTCAGAAAGCCTTTCCTGAGGATTGTTTTAACGCTGAGGGCGCAAGAGGCACAGGAGTTTTCAACGCAGAGGGCGCGGAGATTCGGCCGCCGGCCAGCTTGTCTGGCCGGAGCCCAGGTCTGAGTGGGCTAGAGGGCGCGGAGGTCAGAAAGCCTTTCCTGAGGATTTTTTTAACGCTGAGGGCGCAAGAGGCGCGGGAGTTTTCACCGCAGAGGGCGCGGAGGTGAAATGGGAGGAAGAGGAGGAAGAGGCAGGCGGGACGCCTGCACCACAATTCAAGGCAGGCGGGACGCCTGCACCACAATTCAAGGCAGGCGGGACGCCTGCACCAAAATAGGAAAAGGGCCGCCGACCAGGTGGCTGGTCGGCGGCCCGTGAGGAATTGCAATATTGATCGGCGGTGGCCGATCAGCGATCGGAGGCCGAGGCGTCGGAGCCGGTGGAGCCGACGGTTTCGGGCTGAGCCTTCGCGGTGTCGGGTCCCGGACCGACTTCACCGGTGAACTGCAACCGACGCAGCTTGCCCTCGTCGTCCCGCACGGCATCGACCAGAATCAGCGGCTTGCCGTGGAACGAGCCCTTGAGCAGCTCTTCGGAGAGCGGATCTTCGACGTAGTTCTCGATCGCTCGTCGCAGCGGCCGAGCCCCGAAGTCGAGGTTCGAGCCCTTGCGGATCAGGAACTGCTTGGCGTCGTCGGTCAGCTTCAGCTCGTGGCCCCGTTCGCCCAGTCGCTGACGGACCTTGCCCAACTCCAGATCGATCACGTCCTTCAGGTCCTCGTTGGTCAGGTGCCGGAAGATGATCAGGTCATCCAACCGGTTCAGGAACTCTGGCCGGAAGACCTTCTCGACCCGCTCCATGACCCGATCTTTCATGCTTTCGTAAGAAGCATCCTCGTCGGGCTTCTGGAACCCGAACGCCGATTCGTTCTTGATCGCTTCGGCCCCGGCGTTGGTCGTCATGATCAGCACGGTGTTGCGGAAGTCGATGTTACGACCGAAGCTGTCGGTCAATCGACCTTCTTCCATCACCTGCAGCAGCATGTTGAAGACGTCGGGGTGAGCTTTTTCGATTTCGTCGAGCAGCACGACGGCGTAGGGTCGTCGGCGGATCTTCTCCGTCAGCTGACCACCCTCTTCGTAGCCGACATAGCCCGGCGGAGCGCCGATCAGTCGGCTGACGTTATGCTTCTCCATGTACTCGCTCATGTCGATCTGGATCAGCGCGTCCTCGTCCCCGAACAGGAACTCAGCCAACGCTTTGGCCAGCAACGTCTTGCCGACGCCCGTGGGCCCGGCGAAGACAAAGCTGCCCGTCGGACGCTTCGGATCCTTCAGTCCGCTCCGGCTGCGCCGCACCGCCTTGGCAATCGCCTTGATGGCCTCGTGCTGGCTGATCACGCGATGATGCAGCTCGTCTTCCATCTGCATCAGCCGCATGCTGTCTTCGGTGCTCAGCCGAGTCAGCGGAATGCCGGTCATCTTCGAGACGACCTCGGCTATCACTTCCTCGTCCACCACACCGTCGGTCTGCCGCGACTTCTCGCGCCATTCGCGGGTAATCGTCTCTTTCTTCTTCCGCAGCTTGTCAGCGCGATCCCGCAGACTGGCCGCCTTCTCGAAGTCCTGGTTGGCGACCGCGTCTTCCTTGTCCTTGTTCAGCCGCTCGACTTCGTCGTCGATCTCCTTCAGATCCGGCGGACGGGTCATGGAGCGGAGCCGTACGCGAGCACCGGCTTCGTCGATCACGTCGATCGCCTTGTCGGGCAGACACCGACCCGTGATGTAACGGCTCGACAGCTCCACCGCTGATTCAATCGCATCGTCGGTGATCTGCACGCGATGGTGCTCTTCGTAACGATCCCGCAGACCCTTGAGGATCTCGACCGTCTCTTCCTTCGTCGCCGGCTCGACCATGATCGACTGGAACCGTCGATCGAGGGCCGTGTCCTTTTCGATGTACTTGCGGTACTCGTCCAGCGTCGTGGCACCGATGCACTGGATCTCGCCACGAGCCAGGGCTGGCTTCAGGACGTTGGCCGCGTCGATGGCACCCTCGGCACCCCCTGCCCCGACCAGCGTATGCAGCTCGTCGATAAACAGGATCGTGTTCCGGGCCCGACGGACCTCGTTCATCACCGCCTTGATCCGCTCTTCGAACTGACCGCGATACTTCGTCCCGGCGACCATCATCGCCAGGTCCAGCACCACGATCCGCTTGTCCGCCAGCAGTTCGGGGACGCTGCCGTTGACGACGCGTTGCGCAAAGCCTTCGACAATGGCCGTCTTGCCGACGCCCGCTTCGCCCAGCAGCACCGGATTATTCTTGGTGCGGCGGCAGAGAATCTGAATCGCCCGCTCAATTTCCTTCTCGCGGCCGATCACCGGGTCGAGCTTGCCCTGCCGAGCCAGCTCGGTCAGGTCGCGGCCGAAGCTGTCCAGGGCCGGCGTCTTCGACTTGCCACCCTTGGCCGCAGCCGCTTCGCCACCCATCGCCTCGCGTCCGCCCCGCTCGCTGTCACCACCTTCCATGCCGTGACCAAGCAGATTCAGGACCTCTTCGCGCACTTCTTCCAGCTTCAGGCCGAGGTTCATCAGCACCTGAGCTGCCACGCCTTCCTGCTCTCTCAGCAGGCCCAGCAGAATGTGTTCGGTCCCCACGTAGTTGTGGTTGAGGTTCCGAGCCTCTTCCATCGAGTACTCGATCACCTTCTTGGCTCGCGGAGTCTGCGGCAGCTTGCCCATGGTCACCATCTCGGGACCACTCTGGACCAGCTTCTCGACCTCCAGTCGAATCTTGCGCAGGTCGACTTCGAGGTTCTTCAGCACATTGGCTGCCACCCCGCTACCTTCCTTGACCAGACCCAGCAGGATGTGTTCGGTCCCGATGTACTCGTGGTTGAACCGCTGCGCCTCCTGATTGGCCAGCTGCATCACCTTGCGGGCTCGGTCTGTAAATCGTTCGTACATAGCGCCAATCCTCTGGGGTTGTGATGATTCTGTATTGTTGCTCACCCTAGCGGTTTGGAAACGGCCACCTCCCCTCGCAGAGGGGAAATTCGCGCCGCACCGGCGATTTCTGTGGCGAAAACGGTTTGAGCGACCTCAAACTGTTTCGTGGACACCTCGCCGGATGACTTTCGGCGTGGCGGCATAACGTGGTTGTAGCGGTTATGCCGCCCGGCGCATATGGTGGGTTCCCCCCTCCCGCTCTTCGGGCGACGGCAACCGGAGAATCGTCGGCGATTCATCGTCCGGCTCCGCCAATGGACCCGATTCGGATTCCGACTCCATCGACCTCAATGCTGACCACTCCCGCTCAATCTCCCAACTCCACCGCTCGGCCGCTTCAAATCGACTCAACCGACGCAGCTGTCGCTGAGCTTGTCGCAAACGACCTCGGTGACGTGACAACGTGGCCCACATCAGCCGGGCTTCAATATCAAAGGCGTCCCGCCGCAAAAGTTCAGCTAAGGTCGCTTCGGTCTGCTCCCAGTCTCCCCGCAGGTACTCACGGCAGGCAACCCCAAACAAATCGCCCGGCCGCTCGGTTCGCCCCGCGTCCCCAGGTGCCTCAACTTCCTCGTCCCGCTCAGGTCCCAGCCACGTCCGGTAGACTCCACGCCCCCAAATCGACAACACCACGGCCCAGAGTCCCCAACGATAGATCGGATGGAGCGCCTCGGGCCACACAAACGTGGCCAACAAGGCCAGGTTCACCAGCAGGGTGAAGCCACCGGCCAGGACGAGCCCCAGCAGGTCGCCGCGCTGCCATAGGCCCTTAAGCCCAGGCCACCACCCGATGCCACGGGGAACCTTCATCCGGTCCACTCCTTCCGCGCTCCCAGGTCGTCCCACTGCTATTCCCTACGCACACCACGCTGCCCAGTTCACCGCCGCTCGCCCTAACCCCCAGCTCACCATCGCCTCCGCACCCCTTGCTAGCAAGGCAGCGAGGCTCGGCCGACGCGGCGGCATTGTAGCCACGGCACTCAGATCGTGGCCAACCCACAAAGGGCCAGTACCAGCCCCCCATCCAGCGGGCATTCTAGGCAACTCGGGAACGCCACGGGAGGGGCGGCCCCTGGACGAAGACCGGTTGAGCATGTCCTTATATATCGGAGCGGCCCACGGTATTCAGGACGGTTGTCGGTAAGTCCGGGGTAATCACGCTCCCTGCTATCACACCCAGGTCACCTGGAAACATCCATGACGGCTGATCCGAACGAACCGCAAGCTTCAGGCAAGGCCCGATCCCAGAGCCCCAAGCGATCCGGACCAGCAACCGCTGAGACCTCGACGTCTCAATCAACGAGTCCGGTCGAACGCGGAGTCGTGCGGATCCTCGACGCGAATCTGAATCGGGCTCTGGAAGGACTGCGCGTCGCCGAAGACTACGCCCGCTTTGTGCTGGACCACGCCGACCTGGCAACCGGCTGCAAGACGCTTCGCCACGAACTCTCGCAGCTCCTGTCCGAGCGGATCGACGGGGCCCGTTATGGCGAGCGGAATGTGGCCGAAGATGTGGGGACGGCCATTGAGGCTCCTCGGGAGTACGAACGGGAGTCGGCCGAGCAGGTCTGCCGCGTGAATCTGCAGCGGGCGAAGGAAGCGGTACGGGTCCTGGAGGAGTACACGAAGACGCAGTGGCCAGCGACAGCCAAGGCGATCGAAGGTCTGCGGTATCGGCTGTACGAACTCGAGCAGACGTTCTGGGGCCAAGGTCGTCGCCGCGAATTGCTCCAGCGGGCTCAGCTGTACGTGCTGATCGATGCCGCGTCGTCGGCTGCCGAGTTTTCTGCTCGAGTGAAGACGCTGATCGACTCTGGAGTCGACGTGGTGCAGTTGCGGGACAAACAACTGGACGATCGACGGCTGCTGCGGCGAGCCGAGTTGTTGCGAGAGCTGACGGCCGGGAGTTCGTGTCTGATGATCGTCAACGATCGGCCCGACGTGGCGTGGCTGTCGGGAGCCGACGGCGTGCATGTCGGCCAGACCGAACTGAGCAGTATTCAAGTCCGTCGGCTGGTCGGCCGCCAGATGCTCGTCGGCGTTTCAACGCACTCGTTGGACCAAGCCGTGACGGCTGAGGGTGAAGGAGCGGACTACATTGGCGTCGGTCCGGTCTTTGCTTCGACGACGAAATCATTCGATGCGTGGGTCGGGCCGAGCCTGGTGTCCGAAGTCGTGGCGCGGGTGCGGATCCCGTCGTTTGCGATTGGCGGGATTGATAGCCGGAACCTGCCCGAGCTGACCGCCGTCGGCTGTCGTCGGGTCGCGGTGAGCCAGGCGGTGTGGCACGCGGCGGACCCAGCGGCGGCCGTACGAGAGCTGCGATCTCAGCTGGCGTCCTGACCCTGATCGGCCAGCAGGGCGACGATCAGCTCTCGCATTTCCGCCAGGTCGGACGGGGCGTAACCTTGCCAGACGCCGCGAATGACCTGGTGGCTGTCGACCAGCAACGTGGTCGGAACGGGGAGGCTGCTGGCGGCGAGGGTCCGGCCGATCGCCTTCCGGGCAGCTCCGGTCGGATCGGCGAACGTGGGCTGGTCAGTCAGCTTGGACCGCTCCAGAAACTGCCGCGTCGACTCGCGTAGCTCGAGCAGATCTTCGGTCAGATCGCCGCTGACGGTCACCGGCAACCAGCGGAAGGGACGTCCGTCGAGTTCCTGGCGGAGGCTTGCCAGCTCGGGAAACTCCCGGACGCACGACGGGCACCAGGGCCCCCACAGGGTCAGCAGGGCGACCTGCCCGCGGAGTTGCCCGGGGGAAACCGGGGGCTCCGAGCCGGTGAGTGGCTCGAGTGGGAAGTCGGGGAGCTCGCGGCCGACAGCGGCGTGGCGGGTTCCGACGGGCCGCGTGAGAAACCTTCGTGCGACCAGTGCGGCCAGGAGCGCGACGAGCATCACCAGCCATTTGCGTCGCGGCGGATTCGACGGACCGGGCGGCGATACATCCTGGCCTCGTGCCGGTTCCGGGTGTGGTGGCTGAGACGACGGCGGTGGGGGCTGGTTCATGGTCGTACGGGGCTCGGGGTGAAAGCCGATCGGGGCCATCGACGGACGTCGGCCCTGGGGGTGAATTATACGGGCGGGGTAAGCGGTGGAGGCAATGCCGAATGCGCCGGGGGGCGGGCGTTGGGAAGCGGCGGGGGGGATCGGAAGAAGATTGAAGTCACCTGGGGCGTGGATTACAACTAGGACTCCTTGCAGGCGGGAGATTCGGTTGGCGGCCGATCCAGGGTGCCCCGTTGCTGATGCCGCGTGGTTGGTGGCAGTTCGCAGTTCGCCTCGATACCAGTGGCGTTGCGACACGACTTACTGCGGTCCGCAGACGGCGCTGAATCGCTTCCCGGTCAGCACGAGGAACGTCGGACGTGGCAACGACAGGCGGCGTATGGTGGCCAGATCAAGTCAAATCGTTTCTGGACGGGAGAAACCTCACACATGAGTCAGATTAATTCGTCAATCAGCCCTTCGCATGCCAAACGGCTGCTGTGGGCCGGTTTCATGGCCATCCTCGCGGCGGGGGTAGGCTTTGCGATCCGCGGCGGGCTGTTTGATAATTGGGAATTGCTCTTCAACTTCAACAAAACCCAGATCGGCACGATCACGGGCGCGGGCCTGACCGGCTTCTGCTTCGGGATCATGATCGGCGGGCTGCTGGTCGACAAGCTGGGTTACGGCAAGCTGGTGGCGGCGGCTCTGGCCGGTCACATCCTGTCGGCGTTTGTGACGTTTGCCGCGTCGACTCCTGAGAATGCTTACACATTTCTGTTCTGGGGCAGTTTCATCTTTGCGTTTGCCAACGGGACGCTGGAAGCCGTGGCCAACCCGCTGGTAGCGACAGCCTTCCCTCAGAATCGCACCCACTACTTGAACATCCTGCACGCCAGCTGGCCGGCGGGCCTGGTGATCGGCAGTGCCCTCGGTTGGCTGCTGGACGACAAGCTGGGTTGGGACTGGAAGTGGCAGCTGGCTCTGTATCTGATTCCCGTCGCAGCCTATGCGTTGATGTTTGCCGGCATGTCTTTTCCCAAGTCAGAAGCAGCCGCTCAGGGGACAAGCTTCGTCGAGATGTACAAGTCGGTCGGCATCCTGGGCTCGCTGGTCGCCTGCTACCTGCTGGCGCTCTTCTTTGGCGACATCCTGGGCAAATTCACAATCCCGGGATTCCTTCCTGACTACGCTGCGACAGTCGGCTACCTGATCGGTGGTGGGCTCTTGGTCGCCGCTTCGGTGGCGACCAACTTCTCCATCGGTTCGATCGTGCTGTTCGTACTGTTCATCACTCACGCCTTGATCGGCGCGGTGGAACTGGGGACCGACAACTGGATCCAGAACATCACGGGGAACCTGTTCACGTCAGAACAGGGCAAGTATCTCTTCCTGTGGACCTCGCTGATCATGTTCGGTCTGCGATTCTGTGCCGAATCGATCGAACATCGGCTGAAGCTCTCCCCGATCGGCCTGCTACTGGTCTGCTCGATCATCGCCTTTATCGGCCTGACACTGGCCAGCCAGATGCAGACTTTCACCATGGCCCTGCTGGCCCTGGGGATCTACGCGGTCGGCAAGACGTTCTTCTGGCCGACAATGCTGGCCGTGGTCGGCGACCGCTATCCACGGACCGGTGCCGTGGCCATGTCGATCATGGGCGGGATCGGCATGCTGTCGGCCGGCATGATCGGCACCCCTGGCCTGGGCTACTGCAAGGATCGGTTCTCGCACGAGGCCTTGCAGCAGGCCGACGCGGAGCTGGCTACTCAGTATCGTGCGGAAAAGCCGAGCCGATTCTTGAACATCCCGTCATCCGAAATCTACGGGCTCGACGGCACCAAACTGGCTGAGGTGCGGAAAAACACGAAGCGAGACGCCAAGCAGCAGACCGTGATCGAAGCCGACCAGAAGGGCGATCGAATGACGCTGCGCTACGACAGCTTCATTCCATTGACGATGGCCGTCATCTACTTCTTCCTCTTCTTGTACTTCAAGTCGATCGGCGGCTATCGACCACTGAAAATCGAAGAACAGGTCGTCTAGCGGCCAGCGTGATCGCTGGGCTACCAGTCACCAGACCGTGCAGACACGAAGACGCGAGGCCTCAACGGGTCTCGCGTCTTTTTTTTGTTGCGGTGCCTCTGTGCGAAATCTCCAATCTGGGTCGAATCGCGGGGCGGGCCGCTGTGGAGTGACACGCCGGTTGTTTTTTCGCACAGAGACACCAAGGCACAGAGAGGGCACAAAGAGAGGATTGGGGAGCCGTGGGTCCGCTCCGTGCCTCCTCTCCGTGGCTCCGTGCCTCCGTGCGAAATCTTCGATCCGGGTCGAATCGCGGGGCGGGCCGGTGTGGAGTGACGCGCCGGTTGTTTTTTCGCACAGAGACACCAAGGCACAGAGAGGACACAAAGAGAGGATTGGGGAGCCGTGGGTCCGCTCCGTGCCTCCTCTCCGTGGCTCCGTGCCTCCGTGCGAAATCTTCGATCCGGGTCGAATTGCGGGGCGGGCCGCGCCACGAGTTCTGTCGCACGGTCTGGAAGGGTGATATAGAATAATGATGAAGTGCTCGACGGAAGGCGGCGCGAAGCGACTGGTGGGTGGTATGAGCGACGAGGTGGGGTAGGTGGTGAGCCGGGCGAGGACGGGTATGGAGCAACGCGAAATCACGAGATACGGCTGGCTGGTGAATTGGTCTGATTCAGGGGGCCGAGTGACCGGCTTGGTGAAATTGATTCGGCGAATCCGGTGGTGGTCGGCTGCGCTGTGGGTTGTCGGGCTGAGCCTGATCGCTGTGGCTTATGGTGCTCCACCCGAGGTGGCCTATAGTCCGGCGGAGGAGATTGGTCAGCTGGAGAAGGAGACGATCAAGGAAAGTAGCGGGATGGCTCCGTCGTGGCGATCGAAGGAGCGCTTTTGGACTCACAATGATTCGGGGGACGAAGCGAGGCTGTATGCGTTTGGTCCTCATGGCGAGCATCAGGGAACGAGCAAGGTCAAGCGTGCGGGGAGTGAGGACTGGGAGGCGATCGACAGTTATCAGCTGAACGGTCAGCCGTATCTGCTGGTGGGTGATATTGGGGACAACTTGGGTCGTCGGCCGCTGGTGAGCGTGCATGTGATTCCTGAGCCGGTGGATCCTTCGGACGACAGCCAGGCGGTGGCTCAGGTCGATTTCCGTTATGAAGGTGGCTCGGTCGACTGTGAAGCGATGTCGTTGGACACCGACCGCCGCGAGTTGTATCTGGTCGAGAAGCAGCTGCGTCACTTAACGAGCCGCGTATATGTTCTGCCGTGGCCGGAGAAGCTACCGATCGGCGTGAAGCCGGCTGACCGCCCGGTGCTGGAAGCGAAGCTGATCGGTTCGATCCCGCAGATTGCTGTGACGGACATGGCGTTTTCGGCTGACAACCAGCATCTGGTGATCAACACCTATGGCGACTTGTATGTGTACGGTCGTGACAAAGCCGAGACTTGGCGTGAGGGATTGGCTCGTCCACCGCTGCGAATTCGCGGTCCGGCGCGGCGTCAGGGCGAAGCGGTCTGCTTCGACCACGACACGCTTGACATCTTGTTGACCAGCGAGGGATCGCAGGCGCCAATCTGGCGAATCCGCCCGCTCGCCCCCCGCCAGGGGCAGTAAGTCATTGCTTTCTTGACAGCACGCCCGCGCGACTCCGATAATTGGGCCGGTTTTCGCCGTAGCGTGACCGGCTGGAATTCGGTACCGTGGCGGCGATCCGACGCGCGAGGCGGGAGCAGATGCTGACCAGATCGCTGAAGTGTCAGCTGGCGTGGTGGATTCCGATCCAATTCATTTTTGCATGAGGGGTAACGGGCATGAAGAACTATGTTGCCATGTGTCTGGCGGTAGTCGCCATGGTGATGGGGACGGCGTTGGCCAAGGACGCTGATCCGCTGGCGGCGGCCAAGTGCCCGATTTCGGGCGAGGCGGTCACGGCCGATCATGCCGCCGAGTATCGCGACGGAAAGGTCTATTTCTGCTGTGACAAGTGTGCTGCCGCCTTCAAGAAAGATGCGGCGAAGCACGCGGCGAAGGCCAACCATCAGCTGGTGCTGACGGGCCAGTTCACGCAGGCCAAGTGCCCGATGTCGGGCCAGGATTGCAAGTCGGACAAGGCGGTGAAGGTGGCCGAGGTGTCGGTTGCCTTCTGCTGTGACAACTGCCTGAAGAAGGCCAATGACACGAAGGAAGACGAGCGAGTGGCTTTACTGTTCGCCGACAAGGCCTTCGAGAAGGGCTTCAAGCCGGCCGAGAAGAAGTAGTCGAGGCGGCTGATCGGTCTGCCCCTAGCGGCACCGGCCGCATGGGCGAAAAATGCTATCACTCAAACGGCGTTTCCGAGTCGAGCTCGGGAACGCCGTTTTTCATGCGCTCGCCGTGTCCCGATTGATCTCGCCCCTGAGAGCCGACTTTGACATGATACGGCTGCCAGACAGGCTGTCGGGCTGGTCCCGGACAGGACAGTCGATGCCAGGGCCTGCGAAGCGGGAGGGAGCCGGAATTCATGCGAGTCTTTTTTTCGGTCGGCGAGCCGAGTGGCGACGTGCACGGCGCGAACTTGGTTCGAGAGCTGAAGCGTCATGACGCGTCGATCGAATGCCTGGGCTTTGGTGGACCGCGGATGGCCGAGGCCGGCTGTCGGCTGGAGGCCGATCTGACGGAACTGGCGATCATGGGCTTCCGGCGTGTGGCGGAGCACATCGGGCAATTCTGGCAGTATCTGCAGCAGGCCGATCGAATCTTTCGGACCCATCGTCCCGATGTGGTGGTGCTGATCGACTACCCGGGATTCAACTGGTGGGTGGCCGACCGGGCGAGGCGGCAGGGCATTCCAGTCGTCTACTACGGAGCGCCGCAGATGTGGGCTTGGGCGCCGTGGCGAATTCGCAAGATGCGCCGACTGGTCAACCGAGTGCTGTGCATGTTGCCGTTTGAGGAGACCTGGTATCGGAGCCGTGGCTGCGAGGCGACCTACGTCGGCCATCCGTTCTTTGATGAGACACACGATCGGCGGCTGGACGAATCATTCCTGGCCGCTCAGGCCTCCGACCTGCCGCTGGTGACACTTCTTCCCGGATCTCGCCTGCAGGAGATCACGGCCAACCTGCCGATCTTTCTGCAGGTCGTGCGGCACCTCCGAGACCAAGACGTGCGTGCTCGATTTGCCATCGCCGCCTTCAACGATCGGCACGCTGAAGTGGCTCGCGAACTTCTGGCCGGCACCGACCTGCCAGTTGACGTTCACGTGGGGCGGACCCCCGAACTGATCCGAATGGCGGATTGCTGCCTGGCCTGCTCAGGGTCGGTTTCTCTGGAGTTGCTGAGCGAGCAGAAGCCGACGGTGATTCACTACCGGGTTGGTCGATGGATGTTGCAGTTGCAGGCGTGGGTGCGGCGAGTGAAGTACATCACGCTGGTGAATCTGCTGGCCACCGCCGACATCACGACGTCGTATCCGGCCCGACTCTACGATCCAGACGCGGCCGGAGCGGAGCCGGTGCCATTTCCCGAGTATCTGACGAGCGACGATCGGTCGGCCGACATGGCCGCTCAGCTGCGTCGCTGGCTCGAAGATCCCGCCGCCAGCCACCAGTGCCGACAGTGGCTGGGTGAACTGCGAGCCCGCTACGGAGCGCCCGGCGCGACGGCTCGAGCGGCACAGGCCATCCGCCAGCTGGCCGCTCACCAACGCAGCTCGGCCCGCGCCGCCTGACGTGTCAGCCGCCTGAAGGGGATGGATGCTCAGGGCGCGGGGGATCTGACCGACCTGACTGGCCGACCGGTCTCTCCGGATATGGAGCGGGGAGCGGTGGCGATAGAATGGGGGCTCGGCCGGCGTGGCAAGTGGAGGTTCGTTTGAGGACCGCTGATCTGCCGAACCGGATGGTGGCCGGCTTCTGAACAGGAATTTTACTCAGTGTTCCAACAGCCCTCGTCGACTCCCTACGATTTGTACTTTCAGTTCGCGGGAACTCCGGTCCGTGTGCAGCCGATGTTCTGGCTCTCCGCCCTGCTGCTCGGTTCCCGCGGTTCAGCCCAGCAGCTGCTGGTTTTTGTCGCCGTGATGTTTGTGTCGGTGCTGGTGCACGAGCTGGGTCACGCGGTGGCCATCCGATACTTCGGGTGGGAGCCATCGATCACGCTGCACGGATTCGGAGGAGTCGCGACGTACCATGCAGGGCTGCGGGGCGGAAACCGTCGCACTCAGCTGGGCCTGAGTCCCTGGGGGCAGATCGTGATCGCCGCAGCGGGCCCGTTAGCCGGAATTGGCTTGGCGGGCTGCGTGATCCTGGGTCTGTTGGCGGCTAACCGTTCGTTTCCGCTGAATCTGTCCTTTTTTTCACCGCAGGCGGTCTTCATGGTTGGCCGGGGCCCGTTGCTGGAATTCGCCAATCAAGCGGTGCTGTGGGATGTCATCAATGACATGCTGTTCATGAACATCTTCTGGTCGCTGATCAATCTATTGCCCATCCTGCCGCTGGACGGAGGCCATATCGCTCAGAACCTGCTGGTCGCGTCGCGCGGCATGGACGGCCATCGCCAGGCGTACTGGCTGTCCGGGCTCACTGGCGCACTGTTCGCGATCCTGTCGATGTCGAAGCAGGAGCACATGATGGCGGTCTTCTTTGCCCTGCTGGCGTACCGCAGCTTCCAAGCGGCGCAGCAGCGTAATTTTGAGCCATGGTAGGCTCGGATCGGCCGGAAAACCGGTGGGTCGTGTTGGGGGCGAGCAACGTCGCGAATCTGCTCCCTTCGCTATTGCGGCATACCGGTCGGTCGACGACCGAGCGGCAGACATACCTGTGTGCCTGCGGTCACGGGCGGTCGTACGGGTTGAAGAGCCGATTTTTCTGGCGGCGTCTCCCGCCGATTCTCAGCAGCGAACTGTGGGGCTGGTGGCGGCAATTGCCTCCGGCGGAGAGCGAGCGGGGGCTGATTACCGACATCGGCAACGATCTGATCTATGGTGTGCGCCCGCAGCTAGCCGCTCGCTGGGCCATCGAAGCCGCTCAACGACTCGGAGAGCGCTGCCAACGCGTGGTCGTGGCCGGGCTTCCCTTAGAGAGCTTGCAATCGGCCCGTCGGTGGCAGCTCGATCTGCTCCGCCGAATCGTCTTTCCGAACACCCCATTGTCGCTCGATGACGCCGTATCCCGGGCGACCGAATTGGACGAACGATTGCGCGAGTGGATAGACGGCCAATCGGGCGATCGCTGGGTCTATGTGGCTCCCGATCCGGCCTGGTACGGGCTCGATCCGATCCACGTGCGGTTTCGTTTCGCTCACGACGCCTGGTCTCGCTGGCTGGGCCCGCTGCAATTGCCCTCGCCATCCGACGTCGCTGGGCGATCATCGATGTCGACCGCAGAGCGATCTCCATCCCGAGCGCGGCTTCCTGCGTGGTGGCGCGTGCGTTGGGCCAGTGCTGCGCAACGCGAATTGCTCGGTCGCAATCGGGTGACTCAACAACCCGCGCTCCGCTGGGATGCCGATCATTGGCTGGCCCTGTTCTGATTCCTTGCGCCTGCTATCCGACTTGATGCAGACCTGATTGATGGCCGATCGATGGCCCTTCATATAAATCACGTTTGATACATCAGCTCCAGAAAAAAAATTTCCGCTCACGGGAGGCAAAAATTTTTTCCCGGCCTTGCGCTGAGTGATGTGACGATTGTTGGAGCTGATGTGGCGCTAGACTATCCAGAACGAACTAGTCGTTTTTCCCGAGGAAAACTCAACGTTTCACAGAGCGTGCAATCTCGTTCGCACATTGAATGATGATGCAATGCAATGGTCTTAATGCTGCACTGCGCGAGAAAAACTTATCGTGTAAAGGCATTTTGATGTGCAAAACGTGTTGCTTTTTCTGAGAGATTCCCTACAAATACCTCTTAGTTTCACGTTTTTAACCACACCGATCGCCTCAACAAATCGAACACGTGGTCGAGATGATTGAGGCGCCCTGATATCAGGGAGGTGTACCAGTGGCTGGTGAGGTGAACTTGCAGGCGTGCTAGGCAGAAGAATGCCGCCGAGAAGGATCTCGCCACAATCTCTTTTCTAACGGAGGACGTGCCGTGGCCAAGAAGAAAGCTGCCAAGAAGAAGGCTGCTAAGAAGTCAACCAAGAAGGCTGCCAAGAAGAAGGGCGCCAAGAAGAAGGCTGCCAAGAAGGGCGCCAAGAAGAAGGGCGCCAAGAAGAAGAAGAAGGCTGCGACCAAGACCGCCATGTAAGGCAGTCTCAGCTCGTCTTAGGACGAGCCGGCCTGTCGGAGAACTTGATTCCTCGGAATTTTTCTCCGACCGGCCAACTATGCAACAACGAGGTAGAGCCACTCGACATCGAGTGGCTCTTTTTTTTGCGCTGTCAGGACACATTTCTCACAAGACCGCCCAACAGCGGCCCATGCGGGGGGAAATCTCCCGATTTCCGGCTGCAGGCGCTAGTCTTACCCCCGAGTTCCGGCAGGTCGCGTTTGGCGACTCAGAGAATGCTCAAGCGCGGGAGGGGCGGGGTTTGACGAGCTGAATCGGCCAGCTGCCGAGCCAAGCGATGGCTGAGTGCCGTCAGGGCCGGACCGGCAATCGGGTCCTCAAACAGCTGGTCAAATGAACCCGCATCGCCGCTCTCACGCACCAGGATATTGATCGGCACCGCTCCCAGGAATGGAACATTCAGCTCCTTGGCTCGCTGTTCGGCACCACCCTTGCCGAAAATGTCGTACCTCTTGCCGCACCCCGGGCAGATGAAACCGCTCATGTTCTCCACCATGCCCAGCAGTGGGATGTTGACCTTACGGAACATGGCGATGGCCTTTACGGCATCCAGCAGCGCCAGTTCCTGCGGTGTGCAGACTACCACAGCGCCGGTCAGCGGCAGCAGCTGCGAAAGCGTCAGCGCGATATCGCCAGTGCCGGGAGGCATGTCGATCACCAGGTAATCGAGCTCGCCCCACGCGGTATCGCGCAAGAACTGTGTGATCGCACCATGCAGCATCGGACCACGCCACACCACCGCTTCACCTGGCGGGACCAGGAAGCCCATCGACATTACCTTCAAGCCGTCCTTCTCGATCGGCTGAATCTTGCCGTCAAGGACCTCGGGACGCTGATTGACACCGACCAGATGCGGCACGCTGGGCCCATAGACGTCGGCATCCATCAGCCCGACCTGACACCCGGCTCGCCGCAGACCATAGGCCAACGCCGCAGCAATGGTGCTCTTCCCCACTCCTCCCTTGCCCGAACCGACAGCAATCACGCTCTTGACCGTCAATCCGATCTCGCCGATTTTCTCCGGTGGACGACGATGATCGCCGCGTCGGACTTCGACCGACGTGAGGCCGGGCAGCTTCTGCCGCAGATGGTTCTCGGCCGCCGTAACCGTCTCACTCCACAAAGGGGCCGAGTGCGTGGTCAGCCCCAAGGTCAGCCGCAACGACGTGCCATCGAGCTGTATGCCCGATACCTGCTCCATCCGCGTCACGCTGCGCCCCGTCTCGGGATCGCTAAAGTCCGCTAGAGCCTGCTCAATATCACTGATCGCCAGCTGCTGCCCCGCCATGTCTCACCCCTCTGCCCTGCTTCTTGGAAATGTTTTGCTGTGTGCCCAGTATTGCCGATGCCGCATCATGAGTTCGGCGACCAACGGCAATTCCCGTGGTGAGGTCGCGACGTGAATCACGCCTGCTTCGATCAGCGATCTCTTCGCGACCGCGATCTCGGGTCCACCGACGGCGATCAGGCATTTCGGGCCGGGGCCCCACGTCGCCAGCCGGTGCACGGCCTCCATCTGGGTCTGCCATCGTTCCGGTCGAAACTCGATCAGCACCCCCTGAGCGGGCTGAGCCACGAAAGCCTGCCAGCAGTCGGCCAGGGTTCGGGCCTCAATGAGCCGTTCGCCCAGTTCGCCCATCACCAGACGCGACCAGGCCGCCCATCGACCGCCGCGTTCCCACACGATCATCGCTGCTCCTCAACCATTCAGCCCAGCCGGTATGTTAGGAGCCGTGGCCGGAACTGACAACCGCCTGTCGGCACTCGTCATCCCCACCCCGGCAAGTACCGCAACTCCACTTAAGTCCCACATGCTGCCTTCGGCCCGCGGTTATGGCTCGCCACGATCTTCTTCCGGCGTTTCGCCGGTCAGGATCGACAGCTGCTGAGCCCGCCGGATCAGTCGAGCCCGGCTGATCTGCAACAGCTTGGCCGCACGACTTTTGTTCCCCTTGGCCCGTGCCAGGGCATCCACAATCGCTTGGCGTTCCGTCTGCATCAGGATCCCATCCAGCGGCTCGCTGGCCCGAGGTTCGCGCGGCACGCGTGCTGACCGTTCGACCAGTTCCAGCCGGTCGGGCAGATCGGCCACCACGATCATCGGTCCCGTCGCCTGCTGGGCCGCTTGTCGAATCACTTCGGCCAGTTCGTCGGCACCGCGCGGCCACGAGTAGAGTACGAGCCGGTCGAGGGCCTCGCGAGTGAATCCGGTCAGCTGGCGTGACTCGGTAGCGTTCAGTTGTTCGAGCAGCGACTGGGCCAGCAACGGGATATCGGAACGGCGGTCGGCCAGCGAGTCGACTTCGATCACCAGAGTGCTGAGCAATTCGGCCAGCGGCCGCGAAAAGTTGCGACCGGCGCCGATCAGCGGTGCGGCCGAAGTGCTTAACGTCCGCAACTCACAGTCGGGCTCCTGAAGTCTTTCGTACAGCAGTTGCTGGCACGGTTCGGACAATCCGTCGATCTCCAGCAGCAGCAGTGTCGCCGCCCCGTGCGACTGCAGTTCGACCCCTCGGTTGACCAGTCCATCGATGGTGGCCGCCAGCAGTTCGAGGTCCAGCAGTGGGCAGTTCAGCGGCACGATCGGGTGCGAACGCAGGCGGGGATTCTGGTAATGAATGGTCCGAGCGATGTGTTCGCGGCCACTGCCGGGAGAACCGTGGACGAGCACGGCGCACCCCGCATCGGCCGCCACTCGGATCTGCCGACGGATCCGCCGCACGCTGGGCGAATCGCCGACCAGCCGGTACCAGCCGTAGCGACGAGCCAGCGATTGTCGGAACTCGCCCAGAGCCGCGTGCAATGCTTCGGCTTCGGAGACCGACCATCCAACGGCCTGATCGCCTGTGGGCAATCCTTCAGCCGGCAGGACGATGCCCAGCCGGTCGCCGCTCACCCCTCCGTCGCGCAGCGGCATCCACAACGCGCCACGAGTCTCCCGGCCGCCGTCGGGAGTGACTCGAAAAACGGTCCCCATTCCCCAACCTGCCAGATGGGGCGGCGGACACAGGCCGTGCAGAAACAGCTCGGTCGGTTCGTCGGGTGCAAGGGCGTGGTAAGCCAGACGCTGCCCCACGACGTGTTCTCGAGTCGTACCGAGCCAAGCCAGCAGCCCATCGTTGGCGTAGATCACCACTCGCCCGTCATCGACCGCATAGATCGGCACTGGCGACTCGGCCAGCAACCGCTTCAAGGACGAATCGCTCAGGCCCGTGCGTGCCATGTTTTCGTCCTCAATTCAGCCTTCCGGCAATGGACGCCGCTGCCCTTTTACGGCACACGACTGATGGCATTCTGAGCCGGCCGATCGGCGGCAATCGTTGCAGCGGCGGATGCTCTACCGACCAAATCCGTGGCAGCCGACTGGGTCCAGCGGGTGAGAGGTCCCGGAACTAACCCGATCAAAACCAGCAACACGGCGGCGAACATCGCTGCCAGACCGCTGGCCCCGGCGCTCGCCGAGCCGTCATTTGCCAACTCGCCCCGTTCGCCGCTGCGGGTGCCGAAGTAGAGTGCTCCGACGATCCGCAGGTAATACGTGGCGGCGATCGCCGCGTTGATCACCGTGACGATCGACAACACGACCAGCCACTGATGCAGTACATCGTGGTGTTCGAGTTCGAGTGCCTGAAACAGTGCTCCCTTGAGGAGGTAGAGCTTACCGAGGAAACCACCGAGGGGCGGGATGCCGGTCAGCGAAAACATGCAGACGGCGATGGCTGCCGACACAGCCGGAAACCGCACGGCCAGTCCCGCCAGGTCATCCACGGTTTCCAACGGTCGCACCGACCGGCTCAGAAAGACGAGACCGGCCATGACACCCAGCGACGCGAGTCCATAGCCGACGACATAGAAAAGCACGGCCCAGGCGCCATCGGTCCCCGACTGGCCACGAGACAACGCGGCCATCGTGACGGTGACGCCGATCAGCAGGTAACCGGCGTGAGCCACCGACGAATAGGCCATCATGCGTCGGACGTTGCGCTGTCGCAGAGCACAGACATTTCCCAACGTCATGGTGATCATCGACAGGGCCAGGGCCACTTGCCAGGCAAACGGATCACGCCACCAGCCGGCTGCCAGCGCCAGCCGCAGCAGCGCTATCACACCGACCGCTTTGGGCAATACGGCCAGCAGGCCCGCATTCGAATAGCTGGTCGCCTCGTAGACGTCGGCCGCGTAAAAGTGGAACGGCACGGCAGCCATTTTGAAGGTCAGCCCGCCCAGGACCAGGACCAGACCGAGCGTGGCCAGCAGCGGCGTCGACTGCAACCCCAATTGCCAAGTCCCCAGCCCGTGCAGGTCGGTCGTTCCGGAGAGCCCGTACAGGAACGAGAAACCGTAGAGCATGATCGCTGAAGACAAGATGCTGAGCACAAAGTACTTCAGTGCGCCTTCCAGACCGCTGCGGCGGTTTCCCGCCAGCCCCAGCAGGATATAGCTGGTAATCGAAACCAGCTCCAAGCCGACAAACAACAAGGTCAGATCGTACGCCGAGGAGGTGATCATCAACCCCAGGAAACCCAGCATCGCCGAGGCGGCGTATTCGGCCGGCGATGTCTGATCGTCGCCGGAAGCCATCAGCAGAAACAGTACGGCCCAGACCACGGCCACCATGCGCCCCAAGCGGGACACACCGTCATCGATCAGCACACCCAGATCGGCTCCGGCTGAGGTCCCTTGAGACCACTGCCATCCGAGCAGGCCCGCAGCAGCGACCAGGGCGACAAGCCCTACGAGCCGGCCGATGCGGCCCAGCGACGGCGATGCGCCTAGCAGGGCTACCACACAGGCCGACACAATCAGCAGGCCCTCAGGCATCAAATATTTCAGCGTATCGATATTAGTCAGCACGAGTCACCTGAACGGGCGAAGAAGGAATTTGACCAGCCGAAGCATCGACGGCAGCCATCGCAGCCGAGGTTGCCGAACGAATGCTCGGCTCCATCCGGTCCAGGAAAAACTTCGGATAGAGTCCGATCCAGAACACCAGCACGACCAGCGGCAACAGCGCGGCCATTTCACGACCCGACATGTCCTCCACCGGCTCGTCACCGTGGTGTCCGCTGTGGGCTGAGTCATGGTGAGGTTCCCGCAGCGGCCCGAAAAAGACGCGCTGAACCATCCACAGCATGTACCAGGCGCCCAACACCACACCACTCAACGCCAGCAGAGCCATCACGCGGTAGTGCCAATCCCAACTCCCGTTCGATTGGCCGAAAGCCCGCTGAAAGAATCCCAGCAGAATCGGAAACTCACCCGAGAACCCGTTCAGCGCCGGCAGCCCGATGCTGGAGAAGGTGAAGAGGAGCATGAAGAACGCCAGCCGAGGAAGACGCCGCGTCAGCCCGCCCAACTGACGAATCTCACGCGTGTGATAGCGTTCGTACAGCATGCCGACCAGGGCGAACAGCCCGCCGGTCGATATGCCGTGATTGACCATCTGCAAAGCTCCGCCCTGGACGGCGACCGGGTTGAGTGCGAACAGGCCCAGCATGCAGTAACCGAGGTGGCTGACGCTGGAATAAGCGATCAACCGCTTCATGTCCGATTGAGCCAGTGCTACCAGAGCGCCATACACAATGCCGATCACCGCCAGCCACAGAACCCACGGCATGGCCGCCGCACTGGCCTGAGGGAGCATTGGCAGATTGAACCGCAAGAATCCGTACGTCCCGATCTTCAGCAGAATTCCCGCCAGGAACACGCTCCCCGCCGCCGGGGCCTGAACGTGAGCCAGAGGCAACCACGTATGGAACGGGACCAGCGGCACCTTGATGGCAAAACCGGCAAACAGGGCCACAAAGACGGCGATCTGCAATTCGAGCGGCAGCGGATGTTCGGCCAACGATGCGGTCAACGCCGGAATCGAAAACCGCAGTACGCGTTCCCCCACCGGCTGCTGCATAAAATCCCAACCGACCAGTGAGAGCAAGCCGAGGAACGTCAGCAGGCTGCCGGCCAGCGTGTAGACAAAGAACTTCCGCGCCGCGTAACGCCGATCTTCGCTCCCCCAAATCCCGATCAGGAAGAAGAGCGGAATCAGAGTGAACTCAAAGAAGACGTAGAACAGGATGATGTCCCGGGCCGAAAAGACGCCGAGACAGCCGCACTCGAGCAACAACAGCATGGCGTAGAAGAGGCCGGCCGATTTGTCGATCGCCTCCCAGCTGACCAGAACGCAAGTCACCATCAGGATGGCCGACAGCACGAACATCCAGATGCTCAATCCGTCCAGCCCCAGGGACAGGCGGATATCGAGTGAACTGATTCCGACCCACGGCCTGTCGGTCGCGGCGAACGGGGTACTGGCCGGGTCAAATCCCCATCCCAGCATCAACGCGCCGATCAGGCTGCCGACCGAAAACATCAGCGCGATGATGCGGATGAAGCTGCGGTCGGCTCCCGAGCAGAGCCCGCACATGGCAACTCCCACCAGCGGCAGGAAGATGGTCAACAACAGCAGTCCGGAATAATCCATGGCGACCATCAACCTCCCCACACGATGCGAACGGCGACGAGCGACAACAGGGCCAGGACCATGGCCAATCCGTAGAAGGAAACCAATCCACCCTGCAACCCTCTCAACATCCGGCCACCCCAGCCAGGAATGCTCCCCACCAGGTTCACCAGCCCGTCGACCACCCAACGATCCACGACATAGGCGACTTGAGCGACGGCCTTCAGCGGCTTGACGATCAGCGCCTGATAGATTTCATCGATATAAAACTTGCCGGACGACAGGCGGTACGGAGTCAACTGGCGAAGGCTGGCCACGGGGAACCAGACGACGGTGACGATGACCGATACCAATCCTCCGAGGATCCGCGCCACAGGTCCCAGCCCCATGCGAGTCAGCGCGGCTGCAAGATTGCGAGCCCATTCGGCATTGAGCAATCGATCGGCCGGCGCTCCCCAGCGTCCTTCCGGGAGCCACGACAGATCGAAGAATCCTTTCAGCAGCTCCGCCTCACGAGCCGGGCCCAGGTAGAAGTACGACGCCAGGGCAATCCCCAACAGCGCCACCAGGGTGCTGATCGCGGCGATATTCCAGTGGAAAGCCCCCGGCTGTTCGGTCGCCGCGACGGCGCCCCAGGCCAGCGATGGTGTACGGAGCAGAAACTGCGAGAACCCGTGTGTCCACTCGAAAAAGGCGCCAACGACCAACGCGAAGGCGGCGAGAATCGTCAGCGGGATCCACATCGTCGGCGGCGACTCGTGAGCGTGACCGTGCGCTTCGTGCGGCACCACCTCTGGACCGAAGAAGGTCATGTAGTAAGCACGGAAGGTGTAGAACGCCGTCAGGAAGGCCGTCAGCAGAGACATCCGGTACAGCCAGACATAGTAACCGGCATACGGGCCAATCGCCGCTGCTGACACTTCAGTCGTCCCAGCCGCACTGCTGCCAGCGCTGGTCGAGTTGTGAGCCGGAGCGGGATGGGAGTCGTTGGGGCTGGCGCCGTGAGCGTCATGATGGGTCGCTCCATGGGCTCGCGAATGGACGGCCGCCACGATCTGGTCCTTGCTCCAGAATCCGGCGAACGGCACGACACCGGCCAAGGCCAGGCAGCCGAACAGGAAGGTCCAGTGAGTGATCGGCATCAGCCGACGGAGCCCGCCGAACCGACGCATGTCGATCACGTTCCCCATCGCATGCATCACGCTTCCTGAACCGAGAAACAGCAGGGCCTTGAAGAAAGCGTGCGTGAAGAGGTGAAACATGCCCGCTGTAATGCCGGCCAGTGATCCAGTCCCCAAGGCCAGGAACATGAACCCGAGCTGGCTGACCGTCGAATAGGCCAGCACTCGCTTCAGGTCAAACTGCGATACGGCGATCAGACCGGCCATCAGAGCGGTCAGGCCGCCGATGGCCGATACTGTCAGCTGAGCTTCGGGCGAAACGATAAACAGTGGCGTGCAGCGGGTGACCATGTAGACGCCGGCGGTGACCATCGTCGCCGCGTGAATCAAGGCACTGACCGGCGTCGGACCCTCCATCGCATCGGGGAGCCAGACGTGCAGCGGCAGCTGAGCACTCTTGCCGCAGGCCCCCAGCATCAACAGCAGAGCAATCGCCAGGCCGACCGACCCGCCCACAAAACTCCCGGCCGTCAACCGTGCCTCACCCAGGACGCCATGTCCCAGTGCCGAATCGTGGAAGTCGAGTGTGCCGTAGTAGATCCAGATCAGAAAGATGGCGAAGGCGAATCCAAAGTCGCCGACGCGATTGACCAGGAAGGCCTTCATCCCCGCCTGGGCCGCCGATTCCTTTTCGTACCAGAACCCGATCAACAGGTAACTGCAGACCCCCACCGCTTCCCAAAAGACAAACAGCAGCATGAAGTTGCTGACCGAAACGAGCATGGTCATCGAGAAGACGAAGAGCGAGACGTAGGCGAAGAATCGCCAGTATCCCCGATCGCCATGCATGTACCCCGAAGCGTAAATGACGACCAGCGTAGCAATGAACGTCACCATCGACAGCATGATCGTCGTCAGCGGATCGGCTCGCAAAGTAACGTCGATCTGCCAGGGGACGCGCCCGGAAGCTGCGCCGGCCTGACTGTCGAGAGGCTGCCAGGCGTCGGGAATCGAGGCCCAGGTCCACAGTTTTTCGATATGCTCGTATCCGCCCGACGATGACTCGAGTGTCTGCGACTGGACGTTCCCCAACAGCATCAGGCTCAGCAGAAATGAACCGCAGATGCCGATCAGCGCCGGCCAGTGGCTCTGTCCTTTGAGCACTTTGGGGCCGAGGAGCCCAATCAAGATCGCCGCGGCCAATGGGAGCCCCGGGATCAGGATCATCAGTATTCGCATGTCATTCAACATAAGCATCCATTACACGCGGCTGCGGTAAAGCTGGTCCTGGGGATTCACTTCCGGCTGAACGCCGGCCTTGGTCAGCGTCGGCCAGACTTCATGCGTTTGCGGATCTTCGGGGATCTCATCATCTACAAACGGCCGGGTTCCGTCTTCGCGGACATGTTGCCAGAAGGCCACATCGAGCGTCCCACTCTGCTTGCACAACAACAGGATCAGCACCAGTCCGATCCCCGCTTCGCAGGCGGCCGTGGTGATGATCATTACGACCAGCATCTGGCCACCCCAGTCGCGATGCAGGGCTCCCCATCCGACCAGGCTCAGGGAGACTCCCTGCAGCATCAGTTCGACACACAGGAACATCACAATCAGATTGCGTCGAGCCAGGACACCGACCAGGCCGATGCCAAACACGACCGCCCCCAGCAACAGGGTCTGATTGAGCGATTGAATTTCATCCATTTCCGGCTCGCCCCGCATATCCCGAGATCGGACTGGGTCGGATGGCCGCCATGGCTACCGCCCCGACCAGCGCAATGAACAGCAGCACGCCGGCCAACTCCACTGCCAGCAGATGCCGGCCAAACAGGTTCCGTCCCAGCAAGGCAACGTGGTCCTTGGCAAAGACGTCGTTGTCACTCAACTGTACTTGCCAGTTACCGCTCCCGACCACCGCCGGTACGGGGAGCTGCCCCAGCTCGCTCTGCAGCCGCTCGGACCATTGCCGACGCTGGTCGACCGTCAGACCACCCGGCTGATTGTGCCCGACGGTCACTCGCAACGCGGGAGGCGAACTCTGCGGCACCCAGCGGACCGAGCGAAGTTTCCAGCGCTGTGCGTCGTCGGGCTGGACGGAATCAGGCTGCAGTTCGACCAGCATCTTGGTGACTCGATCTTCAATCTCCGGCGCCACAACCTGCTCGCCACTGATGCGACTGGCTCCTTCGCCAATCCCCTGCACGACCAGGCCGGTCAGGACGGCGGCCGCGCCAGCGGCGAGCAGCATCGACAGATGGCCCCAGCTGATCCGGTCGTAAAAAGCCAGTCCTTCGGGCTGAGCCAGCATTAACACGAACAGGAACGTCACCACGATGGCTCCCGCATACACGGCCACCGTCGCAATGCCCAGGAACTGAGCTCCTTGGACCAGCATCAACGCGCCCGTGCTGAGCAGAGCCAGTGCAAACCAGATGGCGCTGTAGATCGCACTGTGGGAAGAAACGGTGGCCAGTGATGCAATGACCAAAACCGCGCCGACCACCCAGAAGGCTATGTCGTGTACGTCTTGCAGCTGCGATCGCCATGGCCCCGAGATCTGGCTGGCCAGAATCATCACACTCGCCGCTGCCATCAACATTCCCACCACGCGTCCTCGGTAGCCCGTGGAAAGGATAAGATAGAGGCCGCAGAACATCATGACCATTGCCGCGGCCATCAGCTGAGTCGGTGTCATCCGCCACCCGGCGACCAGTACGGCTGACAGACCGGCCATGCTGAGTATGGCTCCCCAGGCCTGACCACCGGTTCGCCGCGCGGTGCCGAGCAGCCAGGCGCCGGCACAGGCGGCGATCAGACCGCCCAGCAGGGCCACAAAACTCCTGTCGATCTGGACCAGCGACGGTTCGGTCGCCTGCTGAGCCACCAGGATGATCCCCGTCCACCATCCGGTCATACGGTTCTCCCCAGCGTCTTCGATTTCATCGGTTCCTTGTCCTTGGTCGCATCGTAGACGCTCAGCAATTTCTCTTTGTCAAACACCATCTCTTCCCGACTGCGTCCGGTCAGGTTGTAGAGACTGGTCAGTTCGATCGCATCGACCGGACAGGCCTCCTCGCACATGCCGCAGTAAATGCACCGCAGCTCGTCGATCGTAAAACTCTCCGGATACTTTTCACGGTCGGGCCACGGACTCTCGACGCCGATGATGTCAATACAATGGGCCGGGCAGGCCGTGGCACACAGGAAACAAGCCACGCACTTGACGCGTCCCTGGCTGTCGCGATTGAGCCGATGGACGCCGCGATAAATCAGCGGATTGCCGATCTCCGGCTCCTGCTCGGGATAACTGACCGTCACCTTGGGACTGACCAAGTGCCGTGTCGTCGTTGCCAGACCACCCACCAGCAGCGGCAGATACATCCGCCCCGCCAGCCCCAGCTTCGGCTCGGCAACCCAATTGATGGCCGGATCGTCACTCCGCATCGCTTCACCTCACCCCTTGTTCGGAAACCGGCAACTGCGAGTCGGGACCGAAAGGACTCAAGTCCCGACGCGGCGAATTGTCCGTCATTACCGGCCGCAGCGCGGCGACACCCAACCAGGCCACTAGGAACACACCCCATCCCATGGCGATCGTCGGCCAGTTGCCGCGCCCGGCGAACCAAGCACCCCACATGTCCGGATGCTGAATTTCCTGAATCACCGCCACCGCGATCAAATTCACCAATCCCAATGGCAACATCACCTTCCAGGCCAGCGTCATCAGCTGGTCGAACCGGAACCGCGGCCAGCTCCAGCGGATCAACATGAAGAAAAAGATCACGACGAACACTTTGGCCATCAGCACGGCGACCCGGAACAGAGCCAGGCCCCAGCCGATGTCGTCGCCGACTCCCGTCAATCCGAAAGGGAGATGCCAGCCACCCAGGAACAGAATCACGATCAGGAACGAAGCCGTAATCATGTGGATGAACTCGGCGGTCAGAAACAGCACCAGCTTCATCCCCGAATACTCCGTGTGGTACCCCCCCACCAGCTCCTGCTCGCATTCGGGCAAGTCAAACGGCAGACGGCCCGCTTCGGCGAACGCCGCCACGACGAAGACGAGAAAGCCGAGCGGCTGGGAAAAGGCGAACCAGGTCCCCTGATTGGCCTGGGCATGAATGATCTGATCGAGCTGCAAGGTACCGGTCGCCAGCACAACTCCCAGCAGGCCCAGCCCCAACGGCAGCTCGTAGGCAATCATCTGAGCACTCGAACGGAGCCCACCCAGAAAACTGTACTTGCTGTTGCTCGCCCAGCCACCCAGGATCACGCCGTACACGGCGATGCTGGAAAGCGCAAAGACATAGAGTACGGCGACGTCAAGCCGCGGCGCAGCGGTCAGCGGAATGGGGTGATCGATTCCCAGTGCGGGGATCGGCGGAATTACGCTCCCCATCGGAATCACCGCAAAGACCGACAAGGCGGCCGTCATGATCACAATCGGAGCCAGCACATACAATCGCCGTTCGACTTGCGCCGGCGTGTATTCCTGCTTGAAGATCATCTTCAACCCGTCGGCCAGTGGCTGCCCCAAGCCAAACAGCTTGATGCGAGTCAACGGGATGCCGACGCGATTCGGTCCATGCCGGTCCTGCACCCAGGCCGCCACGCGTCGCTCGAGCAGCACAAAATAGGCCGCTGCCGTCATCACGCCGCCGACGATCACGGCAATCTTGATCAACGGCTCCAGTACGGTCTGCCACATGGTTCTTGGTTCCGCTATCCAGCTCGCTGGTCCCCTGCCCTGCTCAGGCATGCACCAGCTGATTGACTTTCAAATCGATCCCGACGGCGGGCACCGGTTGAGCGGCCGCCGCAAAATACCCTACCTGCTGACTGATCTCCGACAGGACCGTGCGGGGCTGATAGAGCCCCTGCCGCCCCGACAAACGCCACAAGAGCTGACCGTCGGCCAGCACGCCGCGGGGCGGCCGCACAGCCCATTCGAACGACTGCAGCCGATCCTGGACGTTGACGTACGATCCCGATCGCTCCGGCCAGGCTGCCGATGGCAGTCGATAGTGGGCCGTCTCCCACAGCGGGCCGGGGATCAGATCCTGCACAATTCTCACTCCCACCGACGCCAGCGCCTCGGCGTCTTCGGCCGAGCTGACCGGCTGTGGATAGCCACCTGTCACCCAGACGGCTCCAGGAGGATCGTCGGCGATCGAGTTTCGCCACGTGCCGTGATCGACAACGCTGCCGGTCAATCCCTGAAGCAGTTGCTCAATGCCGCGGCGGTTCGGACATTTTTCAGCGTGAATCGTGAATCCGTTCTGGAACCGTTCGTCCTGGCCGACGACCGGAACCTGCCCCAAGCCGATGCGTGCCTGCGGATCGATCTGGCGAGCGTAGCTGACCAGCAGGTAAGCCTCTTCGACGGTCAGGAACGGAGAGATCGAGACGGCCAGCGTTTTGGCTTGACGCAGGACGCGGTCGAGTTCGGACGGGAGCTGTGTCCAGTCGAGCGGCTGCAGACCGTCGGCCGTAGCCAGATGAGCCCCGACAACTCGGCGCGAATCGTGGACGTGACCGTAGCTGTATCGACCCTCGTCGCACATCCACCATTGATTGACGAACGGGTTCTCACGCGGCTTGAACCGGTAGATCCGGTCCTGGTTCTGATCAACGTGAATCGAACAGCCGGTGGAGCACTGTCCGCAGACGTGCGGCTGCCGCTCCATGAACCACACGCGCTGGCGATAGAGAAAGTCCTTATCGCCCAGGGCGCCGACCGGGCAGAGATCGACGACATTGCCGGCCAGTTTGTTGCTGAGCGGAAAGCCTGGGAAGACGTCAATCTCTTCGTGGGCTCCGCGATTGACGACCATCAGCTCGCTGGTCCCCGCGATCTCGCGAGTGAAACGGACGCAGCGGGTGCACATGACGCAGCGATCGACGAACAGCGTCACCGTATCACCCACGGGACGTCGACGGCTGGTGAACGGCTTGATGTCGGCTCGACGCTGTTCGCGCCCGTGCTCGAAATGGTAATCCTGCAGAGCACACTCGCCGGCCTTGTCGCAGATCGGGCAATCGATCGGATGTCGCAGCAGCAGGTCCTCTTCGACCATCGCTCGAGCGGCGGCGACTTTCTCGGAGTTCGTGACGAAGATCGTGCCATCGGTGGCCGGAGTCTGGCAGGCGGGGACGACCTTGGGCATCATCGACACCTGCCCCGTCTTTGGATCGCGACGCCCCGTCTCCACGAGGCACATGCGGCAGCTGGCCACTACCGACAGACCGGGGTGCCAGCAATAGTGGGGGACTTCAAAGCCGGCACGAGCAGCGGCTTGAATTCCATTCAGCCGTTCGTCGTCGCCGACCTGGATCTCCTGACCGTTTACGATAATCGTCGCCATGCGTGTCAGTTCCTAGTGGTGGCTCGTCTGGAGGGCCGGGACCGGTTCCTGGACGTGGTAGCCTGTCGGGTTGGTGCGGCGAATGTAGTCTTCGAACTCGGAGCGGTACTTGCGAATGGCATTCTTCAGCGGCCATGCGGCGCCGTCGGCCAGACCGCAGATGGTCGTCCCCGGCATGATGCCGATCGTGTCGCCAATCTCAGCCAGCAGGTCGAGATCCTTCAGCCGCCCCTTACCAGCCTTGATGCGTTCGAGCATCCGGTAGGCCCACGCGGTCCCTTCCCGACAGGGAGTGCACTGGCCGCAGCTTTCGTGAGCGAAGAAGCGGGCGCTGTTGTGCAGGAAGTCGACAATTGAGACGGTTTCGTCCAGCACCACAACGGCCGCCGTACCGAGTCCGAGGCAGCCGTACTTGCCGGGCCCGTTGAAATCGAGCGGGCAGTCGAGTTCGTCGCCGGTCAGCAGTCCCATGCTGATGCCGCCCGGAATGACCCCCTTGGCCTTCCGTCCCTTCCAGACCCCTCCGCCATACTCGTCGATCAACTGTCGAGCGGTGATCCCCATCGGCGCCTCATAACAACCGGGCCGATTCACATGACCGCTCAGACAGTACAGCTTCGGACCGAAGCTGCCGGGATCGCGCGGATTGTTGGGATCGGGAGGGACTCCCATCGACTTGAACCAGTCGGCTCCACGATCGAGGATGTGTTTGACGCACGACACCGTTTCGACGTTGTTCACGACGGTCGGCTTGCGGAAGGCTCCTTCGACGGCGGGAAACGGCGGCTTGATCCGTGGCCAGGCCCGCTTCCCCTCCAGGCTCTCAATCAACCCTGTCTCTTCGCCGCAGATGTATGCCGCCGCTCCTCGGTGCAGGTAGATATTCAGCGAGTACTCACTGCCGAGGACCTTCGAGCCGAGGATCCCTGCGGCGTAACATTCGGCCAACGCCTGCTCCATCCGCTGCCAGGCGAGCGGGTATTCGTACCGCATGTAGTAATAAGCGGTGGTGGCGCGGGTGGCATAGCAGCTGATGATCAGACCCTCGATCACCTGATGCGGATCTTCTTCCATCAGAATGCGGTTGTTGAACGTCCCCGGCTCACTCTCGTCGGCGTTCAAGCAGAAATAGATCGGCCCGGGATGATCCTTGGGCAAAAAGGTCCACTTCAAGCCGGTCGGAAAACCAGCACCGCCTCGTCCCCGCAGGCCACTCGACTTGACCACCTCAGTCACCTCAGCCGGCGACATGGCCAAGGCCTTCCGGAGTGCTTCGTAACCGCCGTGGGAACGGTAGACGGGCATCGTGTGACTGCCGGGTCGTCCGACCGCGGCCAACAACACAGGCTGAAAATTCACTTCCGCGCCTCCCCTTCCACACTGCGGACAAACTCATCCGCCGACTGCTTGTCGAGGTTCTTATACAGCGTGTCGTTGACCAGCATGCACGGAGCGAATTCGCAGGCTCCGAGACACTCGGCGAATTCCAACGTCACTTCCCCGTCCGAGGTCGTCTCGCCCGGATCGACGCGCAACCGCTGACAGAGATGCTCCAGCACCTCCTCACCACCCCGCAGGGCGCAGCTGATCGACCGGCAGACCCACGCTCGTCGTTTGCCGTGCGGCGCGTCCTGTTTGAAGAACCCGTAAAAGCTCAACGTGTCCTGCACCACCGACGGGGCCAGGCCGAGGAGCTCGGCGATTTCGACGACCGCCTGCAGCGGCACATGCCGCAGTTCGCGGTTCACCAGATGCAACGCGGGCAGGGTCACGGCCTGTCGCGTGGGATACTTCGGGAAATACGACTGGATCTCGGCCACCATCGAATCGGTCAGAATTCGCGTGGCTCCTCCCGTCACCGCTGATGGCTGTTTCGCTGACTGTTGCTTCGCTGACTGTTGTTCCGCCATAGTCGTCTACCGGTCCAGTTCGGCTGCGATGATGTTGAGACTCCCCAGCACGGCCACAATGTCGCTCAACGTGTGTCCCGTGATCAGGTGAGGGAACAACGCAAAATGGATGTACGAGGGAGGACGGCACCGAGCCCGATAAGCGACATCGCGGCCATCGCCGACGAGATAGAATCCGAGCTCGCCATTGGGAGCCTCCACCGCCGTGTAGAGCTCTTCGTGGGGAGCCTGAAAGCCGCGATTGGCCATCACCAGCTCAAAATGCGTGATCGTCCCTTCAATCGTCTGGTAGACCTGCTGCTTGGTGGGCAGCGCCGTCCGCTCGTCGACTCCGACGCTGTGCGGTCCCGACGGCAGGTTCTCGAGCGCCTGCTCGACAATCTTCAGGCTCTCGCGGATCTCGCCCAGCCGGATGTAGTAACGGGCAAAGCAGTCGCCGGCCGTGGCACAGCAGACCTGAAAGTCGAAATCGGCGTACGCCAGATACGGCTCGTCCTTCCGCAAATCACGCGGCACTCCACTGGCTCGAGCCACCGGGCCACTGGCGCTGCGACGAATGGCCTCCTCGCGAGTCAGCACGCCGACCCCCTTGGTCCGGTCGACGAAGATCCGATTCCGATTCAACAACCGCTCCATGTCGTCCAGCGTCCGCGGGAACTCCCGCAGGAAAGTGCGGATCTTCTCGATCACCAGCGGCGTCATGTCCTGCGAGACGCCACCCACTCGCGTGTAGCTGTTGGTGAACCGCGCGCCGCATAGCGTCTCGAAGATGTCGTAGATCCGCTCCCGCTGGTAGAAAGCGTAGAGGAAAAACGTGAAGGCGCCGACGTCCAGACCCATCGCTCCGGTCGACAGCAGATGGTCGCTGATCCTCGCCAGCTCAGAGACAATCACGCGGATGTACTGACAGCGACGCGGCAGCTCGATCCCCAGCAGATTCTCCACCGCCTGATGCCAGGCCACGTTGTTGGCCATCGGTGAGATGTAGTTCATCCGATCGGTGACCGTCACGTACTGGTTGTAATCGAGATGCTCGCCGATCTTCTCGAATCCCGAATGGAGATAGCCGATATCGGGCTCCGCCGAAACGACGCGCTCTCCGTCCAGCTTCAACACCAGACGCAACGTGGTGTGAGTCGCCGGGTGCTGCGGGCCGAAGTTCAACGTCCACAGATAGTCCTGCTGCCCCGGGACGCTGGGCTCAGCAACGGCGGATTCCAATGGCATGCGTCACCTCAGTTTGTGAATTGCGGCGTTCATCCGGCGAACGGTCGCCAGCGAAGGCAGGAACGGGTCAACTGTGGTCGCGGGTAATGACCGGAAAATTATGCCGCTCGCCCCGACCCTGCAGCGGATAGTCTTTGCGGAGCGGATGAGCAGTGAACTCGGCTGGCATCAAGATCCGCCGCAGGTCGGGATGACCGCGGAACTCAATGCCGAACATGTCGTACACTTCCCGCTCCATCCAGTTCGCTCCCTCCCACAACGGCACCGCCGAAGGGACTTCCAGCTCGGGTTCGTCCAGCATCACTCGCACGATCAACCGCTCGGCCGTCGTCGTGTTCGCCAGGGCGTAGACCAGACCGAACCGATGCTCGGCTCCGCGGTACTCCAGGTAATCAACGCAGGTGATGTCGACCAAGTAGTCGAAACCGAGCTGGTCGCGCAACATCCGCAGAGCGTCGGCCAGCCGAGCTCGCGGTACGACCACCCGAGTCTGTCCCCGATATTCGCTGGCCTGACCACCCACGGCAGACTCCAGCGCTTCTGTCACCTCAACTCGAGCCGGCATGCAGCTGTCTCCCTCTACTTCCGCACCCCGCCACGCGGCGGAATCCCACCCACCAGCCGCGGCGAAAACTGCGGCGACTGTCCCAGGATCGGCAACTCCACCAAAGCCCGCTTCGGCGCCTGACGACCCGGCAGCTCAAACTCCTGCCCCATCAACGTCCCCTCGCCCTGAATCTTGTCCTGCAGGTCGATGATCCCCTGAATCAACTGCTCCGGCCGCGGCGGACATCCGGGGATGTACATGTCGACGGGAATGAACCGGTCGATCCCCTGCACCACCGCGTACGTGTCGAAGACTCCTCCGGTCGAAGCACACGCCCCCATCGAGATGCACCATTTCGGCTCGTTCATCTGCAGCCAGATCCGCTGCAGCACCGGCAACATCTTCATGACCACGCGGCCAGCCACGATCATCAGGTCGCACTGCCGAGGACTGAATCGGAATACCTCCGCGCCGAACCGCGCCAAGTCGTGACGGCTGGCCCCCGTCGCCATCAACTCAATGCCGCAACAGGCCGTCGCAAAGGGCATCGGCCAGAGACTGTTCTTGCGACACCAGCTGGCCAACGCATCGAGCTTGCCAATCACCACGTTTTCCGGCAACTCTACCGCCATCGCAGCACCCCCTTGCGCCAGTCGTACAGCAGACCGACGACGACCAGCGCCAGAAAGAACATCGCCCCGCCAAACACCCAACCCCGATGCGAAATCCACCCCTCCTGCACCGCCGCGTCGATGCCCGTCGCCTGCCGACTGGCCACCGCCCACGGGTACAGAAAGAGCAGTTCCACGTCAAAAATCAGAAACACGATGGCCACCAGATGGAACCGCACGTCGAACCGACGGTGCGTGTCGTGGACCGGGTCCACCCCGCTCTCGTACGGCATCCGCTTGACCGCCGATTGACGCTGAGGACCGATCAGCACTCCCAGGATCAACACGACCAGCGACAGCCCCAGGGCCGCCCCGACGAACATCAACAGCGGAAGAATTATGTCCATGCCGCTCGGCCACTCCCTCTGTGTCCACCACGCCCCGCTTCAGGGGGCCCGCTCACCACCGCCCAGCGCCCGGTTTCGCACACGATCGGTCCGCCCACGGCCACTTTGTGAATAAAATCACAAACTAGGCGCCAGAAAAAGCAGGCCCGGTCGGCCTGCCAGCAGCCACGCATGGTAGCCGGGGGTGGGGACGGGGTCAAGACGGTCGGTCAGGCGGGGAGGAAGAGGGCGTCGGCCCAGGCCAGTTGGTCGTGGGCCGTGAACGAGAGCGCATAGAAGCTGAAGAGCTGAAAGCCGAAGTCGCGCAGCAGCAGGGCCACGTCCTCATAATAGATCTGCGACTCGTACAGCGGCACGAAGTTCACTTCCGTATAGACCGCTCGGATCCGACGCTGGTCCAGCATCCGGCGAGCTCCTGTCAGGCAGGCGATCTCCCACCCTTGCAGGTCGAGCTTCAAAAAGTCGATCTGGGCCACGCCATGCTGTTCGGCGAAGCTGTCGAGCGTCGTCATGGGGACGGTCATGGCCCCTGAGGAGGTCGTCCCATAGCCCTCCAGATAGGGCGCCGCCTCACCGCACAAGGGTCGAACCGAATTGAGCCCGCTTTCCGCATAGCGGTACAGTGTGAGCGGCTGCTCGGTGTCCGATAGCCCCTCAGCATAGGCCCGCAACCGCAGCTCGGATCCGTATCGACGCTGCAGCTGCAGAAAGCAATCGGGATCGGGTTCGAACGCATGGACGATTGCCTGGGGAAAATTGGCCAGCATATGGGCTGCCACATCACCGACATTGGCCCCGGCGTCGACGACGGTGCGGAAGTGGGAGCCGAGCCGTTTTTGGGCGTCGGCGAAAGGATTGCCGTTCTGAATGACTCGAGCCTGCCGCCGTTCTTCAGACATCGCGCACCCCATGCCCGCCGGCCAGGAGCCGGCAGAAGTCCCCCAGAATGGCCGTGGCCAGCTCCAGCTGCTCCACCTCAATCCACTCATCCGCCGTGTGCGCCTGGGCGATCGCTCCGGGCCCGAAGACCACGGTGGGGATCCCCAGGCAACCGAGCTCGGAGGCATCCGTCCCGTAGTGGGCTCCGACGAGCCGAGCGTCGCCGATCCTTCCGGATGAAGCTTGCTGCAGCAGCCGCGCGAGGGCCACATTCCCCCGGTGGCTCAACCCGCGGCTGACCATAAACGGCGGTTCGTGTTCCAGCCAGTCGGCGCTCTCCAGCACGGTCGCCAGGTGCTGCACCGCCTGCTGGTAGGCGACATCGGGCTCTTCGTCGGGGAGCAACCGTCGGTCGATGGCAATTGAGCAGCGATCGGGGACCGTGTTGGCGCTGATCCCGCCTGTGATCGTGCCGACGCTGAGCGTGGGTCCGCCGAGGAGTCGATCGGTTAGGCCGGTGGTCGGCAGGATTTCAGCGTATTCGGCCAGGGCCTGCAGGACGCGTGCCATGCGATAGATGGCGTTCACTCCGACTTGAGGCTGGCTGCTGTGAGCCGCTCGGCCATGGGTGACCAGGTTCCACCGGACGACTCCCTTGTGGGAAACGACCACATGGCATTCGGTCGGTTCGGTCACCAAGATGCAGTCGGGAGGACGGGCGAGGATTCCTAAGGTGGCCGACTCCCAACCGCGGTGCAGGAGCCGGGCACCGGAGAAGCCGAATTCCTCATTGACGCAGAAGGCGACGACGACCGTGGGCCAACGTCCCGGGCTGCGCTGGATCAGTTGCATGAGCCCGAGGATGGAGGCCATACCCCCTTTGACGTCGCATGCACCCCGCCCATAGATCCGTCCGTCGCAGAGCTGGCCGCCGAACGGGTCGATCGTCATGCCGGTGATCGGGACCGTATCCTGATGGACTTCGATCAGGAGGACCGGGGCATCGGGGTGGCCGTCGAACCGAGTGACGACATTTTCCCGGCCGGGCTCCATGATCTGGCGTTCCCAAGGGAGCCCCCAATCGGCCAGCCATTGGCAGAGGCGGTCGGTCACTCGATGTTCAAAGCAGATTTCGGGGTCGATCGCCCCTCCCATAGGGTTCACGCTCGGGAGTTGCACGAGCTGGCTGAGGGTCTGTGCCAGCCAAGCTCGGGCATCCGGGAATTCGGGGAGGAGGGAGTCGGCCATGGGATGGGTCACGGGGGCCAAGCTGGAGGGCGGTGGATGCCGACCGGCGTAGGGGCCATCATAGCCGCGCCAGGGCCCGGGGCGAAAGCCGGAGCTGGGGGTGGCTGGGGGTGTGGGGCTTACGAAGCGCTCGACCGTTACAACCGACAGCCTCAGGTGGCCCTGGACCGTGCCGGATGCGGGAAAGTTGACATGGATTCAGGGGCTTCCGATTATGGTAATTAGTGGAACAGTTCTTCGAGGACGGCCGTTGACCGAGGGGGAGGGATCTCGGTTTCGGTGGTTTGACATCCGGACGAATCGCGAGATTCTGGCCGGACCGAGCGCACCGCGGGGTCCTTGATTGCGTAGGCAATCTCGGCACTTTCTGGAAATTTTGCTCTTCGACCGGGTATCCGACTGTGATGCGACTTTTCAGCAGCAAGCGACGTAACCATCGGCGAAATCAGCAGTTGCGAGCCTCCGGGCGGTCTTTCCTGTCCCTGGAGGGGCTGGAAAACCGCTGGTTGATGGCCGGCGACACGTCCCAGGACTACTCGGCCCATATCCACGCCGAGCTGAACATCTGGGTGAACGGTGTCTTCCAGCCGCTGCCCGCTAACGTCGGGGTGACGGCCGACAACGTCATGTCGTACATCCATACGCATGAAGCGGGCAACCTGCTGCACCGGGACCCGATCAACGGCGTTCCTCCGACCACTCCTCCCAAGCTGGGCGACTTTTTCGATGCCTGGCGGACCAACGCCGGTCTGGCGGGTAACCGAGCCGACGCGATCTTCAATTCGAATCAGATCTTCGGCAATGTGGTCGACGGAACTCACTCCCTGAAGATGTTCGTCAACGGTGTGGAGAACGACGAGTTCCAGAACTACGTCTTTGAGGACGGCGACGACATTGCCATCGTCTACACCGACAATCCGCTGGTGACGCTGAAGACCAATCTCGGCTCCATCACGCTGGAACTGCTGACCGATGACGCCCCCGATACGGTTGACAACTTCCTGAACTACGTCAACAGTGGCCGGTACAACAACACGATCTTCCATCGGCTGGCCAAAGGCTTTGTCGCTCAGGCGGGTGGCTTCACGTCGAGTTCTCCGACGTTCACCAACCGCAATCAGTTCACCTCCGTCGTGACCGATCCGCCGATTGACAACGAATACAAGCTGTCGAACGTGCGGGGGACGGTGGCGATGGCCAAGCTGGGCGGCGACCCGGACAGTGCGACCAGCCAGTTCTTCATCAACCTGGCCGACAACTCCAGCAACCTCAACAACCAGAACGGTGGCTTCACGGTCTTCGCCAACGTGGTCGACATGCACGTCGCGGACGTGATCGGCGCGTTGAACACCTCGAACCAGACATCGCCCTTCAACGAGCTGCCGCTGACGGCGGACAACAAGGTGGTCCGGGTCGAGTCGATTGAAGGCGAGGGTTTGCTGAGCGGCCGGATTTTCGAGGACATCAACGGCGACTTCTTCTTTGGTCCCGGCGAATTCGCGATGAAGGACATCGTCGTCTATACGGACCTCGATGGTGACGGGGTACGGGACGCCAACGAGGCATTCACCACCACGGACGATGACGGCTTCTACAACCTGCGCCTGCCGGGAGGATCCTACCTGATCCGGCAGGATCTGCCGGCCGCCTACCGTCAGACCGCGCCGCTGAACATCAACGACCAGCAGGTGACGGTGCCGATCGGTCGGCAGGCTCAGCTGATTTTTGCCAACCAGCAGAATACCAGCAATAACGGCGACACCTACACGGTCGCCGAGGACAGCCCGGCGACTCAGCTGAGCGTGCTCGACAACGACAAGATCAACGGTTCATCGGCCAACCTGTCGATTGCCAGCGTCGGCACTCCGACCAAGGGCGGAACGGTCACCGTCTCGGCCGACAACAAGAAAATCAATTACACCCCCGCCGCGAACTTCGCCGGCGGTGAGACGTTCACCTACACCCTCACCAACGGCACTCAGACTGAAACGGTAACCGTGGTCGTCAATGTCACCAACGTCAACGACTCGCCGCTGGCCGTCGATGACACGGTGACGGTGAACGAGAGCGATCCGAGCACCACGCTGCAGGTGCTGAGCAACGATTCTTCGGCACCCGACACGGGTGAAACGCTGATCATCACGGCCGTGAGTGCCACGACAGCGGGCGGGCAGATCACCGTGGCGGCGGACGGCAAGAGCATCTCCTACAAGCCGGCTGCCGGCTTCATCGGGACCGATACGTTCACGTACACCATCTCCGATCGAGCCACCGGCGGACTGACCGACCAGGCGACCGTCACGGTGAACGTGGCCGAGATCAACGATCCGCCGAAAGCGAACGCCGATACGTTCATCGTGGCCGAGGATACGGCCAACACGGAACTCGACCTGCTGGCCAACGACTCGATTCTCCCCGACACGGGCGAAACGCTGACGCTGGTCTCGGTCAGCGGCTTGAATCGCGGCGGTTCGGCCACGCTGGTCAGCGGCACGGGCAAGGTGAAGTACACTCCGGCCGCCAACTTCAACGGCACCGAAACATTCCAGTACGTGCTGCGGGACAGCCGCGGAGCTCAGGCAACCGGTCAGGTCAGTGTCACGGTCACACCAGTCAACGACCTTCCGGTGGCCCTGAACGACACCTACTCGTTCACCAAGAATTCGGCTGCCCAGCTGCTGAACGTGCTGGCCAACGACACCGATCCGCTCGACGGCACCTCGTCACTCAAGGTGATCAATGTCGGCACAGGATCACAGGGCGGCGTACTGCAGCTGGTCGACAACGGCCAGCGGATCAGCTACACGCCGGCTCCGAACGCCGTGGGGACCGAAACGTTCAGCTACACGGTTCAAGATGCCGATGGTGCTCAGTCGACAGCGACGGTTTCGATCGACATTCGGAATTTCGTGCCGAGCAATCTCAGCGGTTACGTTTACTTTGACGTGAACAACAACGGGGCCAAGGACGCTTCGGAATTGCCGATCGGTGGAGTGACTGTCACCTTGACCGGCACCGACAACTTTGGTGCCGCAGTGAATCTGACGCAGGTGACCACGGCGACCGGGGCCTATTCGTTCCAGAACCTCGCTCCGGGCCAATACAAACTGACTCAGCAGCAACCGGCCCTGCTGATTGACGGCCGAGCGACTGCGGGGGTTCCTGGAGCGGCTACCGGGAACAATCAGATGACGTTCAACCTGCAGGAAAACACCAACGCGGTGAACAACAACTTTGGCGAGCTGGGTCGGCAGTCGTCGACGGTATCGATCCTCGACGCTCTGTCCTCCTCCAAGCGATCGCGAACGCTGGCCGCCGTGAACGCTCAGAACGTCACTCAGTGGTACACTTACTCCGGTCCAGCCTCAAATTCGTTGACCCCGACCGGCGTCCGCGTGAACAACACGGCCAAGCAGGTCGAGATCCTGGCTCAGAAGACCGGCAACCAGACGGTCGCGGCAACCGTGCCGACCAGCAGCACCGGTCAGGTGATGAAGCTTGGTTCGCCGACTTCGACGCAGCTGTATCAGGTGCAGGGCGAACTGGATCGGCTGAACTTCCAGCCGACAACGACCTCGTCGTCCGGCCAGGGTACCCTGTCGTCGGCCATCCCGGCTCCGCTAAGCGTTACCGGGACGAGCACGGCGGCCGCCGCCGTGGAGAACACGCAGGCTCCGGCCAGCAGCTCGGCCTCAACCACATCTGCGGCTGCCACAGCCGGTCAGTCGACCGGTTCGGTGTCGACCACCAGCGAGCTCGCTGACGTGGCTGCCGCCACGGCTGCGGTTCCCAAGTCGACCAGCGTCAACCCGCTGCTGGCCGCACTGGCCTCGAGCCAGTCGACCAAGAAGTCGACCATCGGTTCCGCCGCCGCGGTGGACGCCGCACTGAGCGATTTCTAAATCCAACTGCGGAACGCCCTTCGGCTTCCAGTGCCGAAGGCCGCGGTCGCTCAACCCGACCCGGCAGGAAGTCTGCCGGGTTCTGAAGTTGAGTCATCTGCCGCGGCCTTGGCGTCTTCCGCAGTTCACTGGCGTCGTCGCCGGCTCATGACGCTCATCGCCCCCAGCCTGGCCAGCCGGAATCGCACTCGGCGACTGATCCTCGATGGTTAATCGGATGCGAGAATGGACAACCGTATGGGAGTTCGCACGGAGCTCAGCAGAAGCCGTCGGTAGATTTTGGATCAGGTCGTCGGCCAAGGTCGTGTCATGTGGCGTCTTTTTGCGGCTCATCGAGCCTGAGCCTCACAGCTTGACGATGATCGATTGGGCTTTCGGTGCGATTGAGCTTGCATCAGCGCGAGTGCTTCAAGATCGGTTCTGAACGATAATCGTCACCAAGATTCTTGGCCGCGAGTGCTCTGTCGGGCTCGAGCTCTGGAAAAGTGAGCCACGGGGG
This sequence comes from Pirellulales bacterium, assembly GCA_046349895.1. Taxonomy (GTDB): domain Bacteria; phylum Planctomycetota; class Planctomycetia; order Pirellulales; family Pirellulaceae; genus JAXMBJ01. The sequence goes on from JAXMBJ010000006.1 coordinate 2,921,858, forward strand.
GCCGCCCCGATATCTCATCCCCTACATCGACCGTCGTCACTCGACCTGCCTCTGGCCCCGCCACAGTCGTGGGCTCGGCGAGTTCAGTTCAGAAATCCTTGCCGTTCGGCTCGCCCACAGATTGTGGAGGACCTGCGGCTTTCGGGCGAGGCGACAGCCCCCTCGAGTTGAACTCAGACGGTGAGTATCCCATTTTCCGGGCGAATCAGTTTCGATCGGCCGATTGGCCTGTACTGACTGCGCGCTTAATCAAGACTTCGAGGCGACAACCTGGTGCTAATCACCTTCCTCGTCTCGTCGCCATTACACCAAGAGCAACTACCGAGGGAAGTGCAATACTAAGACATCCAGGCTCAGGTACGGCATAACTAAACTTCACCAAAAATGCATCGCTCAACCCAGAGAACTGGCCACTTAAAACGCCGTTCGTTTGACCGGATACATAAATATTCCCCAATTCGTCACTAGATATGCTTGATCCGTAAGGCTGAATTTCGTCGCGAGCATTCGTGCCGAACTGATGTGACCACTGAAGGTCACCCGCATCGCTATACCTCCGTACGTATACATCCGTATGGCCGATATTCTCTCCATCTAAACTACCTGAGGTGTATCCAGTGACAAGTACGTGTCCATAGTTGTCGGTGATCACGCCGCCACCAACGTCATACGTGTCGGTCCCGAATTGCCGGATCCAATTAACGTCGCCGGCAGCGCTATACTTAGTTAAGAATGCATCGGTACGTCCAGCGTTCGTGCCTCCGAAGCTGCTAAACGTCGTCCCTGAAATGTACAGGTTTCCCAGGGCGTCAACCGATGTATGTGAGCCATTATCTGTATCGCTAGAACCAAACTGACGCGTCCACTCGAGATTGCCGGCGCTGTCATACTTCCTCACAAACACGTCCTGGTTGCCAGCATTGGTGCCATCCAATGCTCCAGCGGTTGCCCCCGTAACGTACACGCTGCCAAGGTGGTCGGCGAATACAGACTCCCCCCAATCATATGTATCAGTCCCGAATTGCCGGGTCCACTGCAGGTTTCCGGCCGAGTCGTACTTCCGGACGAAGGCATCGCTGATTCCGGAATTCGGTTCACCAAGACTGCCGGATGTCGTGCCTACCAAATAGGTATTCCCAGAACCGTCCGTCGACGCGCCGCCAAAAATCTCGGAAGTCGCGTCCGTCCCAAACTGTCTGGTCCACTGATGGCCTCCCGCAGCATCGTATTTTCTGACGTAAAAGTCAGTGCCCCCTGAACTCATGTCTTGCAGACTTCCATCGGTTGGGCCAGAAACGTAGATGTTTCCGACCGCGTCGAGTGAGACTACGGCGCCCAAGTCTGTCGCATCCGTACCGAATTGTCGCGTCCACTGATGCCCGCCGGCCGCATCGTACTTCGCGACGTAAGCGTCGAACTCCCCGGCATTCGGTCCGGCCAGGTCGCCGAGGGTCGAACCTGAAACATAAATGTTTCCCCAGGTGTCCGCTACGACACTCGCGGCGTGATCGATCGCCACAGTTCCGAACTGCTGCGCCCATTCAAGTGATTGAGCCCGCGCCGACGTTCCGCATATCAAGATGACACTTGCGGCCAGAGCTCGAAAGGTGGTTGCCATTTATTGCATTTCCTTTCCGGTTCATTGAACGACGCTCTTAATACTGCCGCAGACGAAGCCGAAGTCCACGGCTGCCGGTACCACCGGGCAATAACTGCGTCACCAAAGGGTCAGAGTTTATGTCGAACGGCTCGCGATAATACCCGCCTGTAAGAACATCGCCGTTCGTGGATATCGCAATTCCGAAGCTAACATCATCGCTCGAAGCGCCGAATGTCTCGGTCCACACAAAAGTTCCGGCGGATGACAATTTAAGGACAAACATGTCGTGTGAACCGACCGAGGTACGTGAGAAAACTCCTACGCCAGGATCGAAATCCACTGTACCGGCGTAGGTCCCTGTGGCGTAGATGCCTCCCGAGGCGTCTGTATTCAGACCATAAACAAAGGTCGTAGCATCGGCCAACAAAGGGCTGGCCCAGGCGAGGCCCCCTTGGCTGTTGAGCTTGGTGATAAAGCCGCCACTATGGGTCGTGAGGTACGCAGTGGGATTTCCCGGGTTGAAATCGACTGTACCAAGAAAGTACCCGCCCACGACAACATTGCCGCCGTCGTCAAGGGCGATGCTTGTAGCAGCAGCACTATTTTGGCTGGAGCCCGATTCACCAAGGAAAGCACTAACCCATTTGAACTTGCCGTTTGTGTCGAGCTTCAAAGCGAAGGCGCCGCGGCCAGCGCCGCTGGATACATACTTTGCCTTAACGCTTGGATCGAAATCCACCGTACCGACGAAGGAACCGACCACGAATACCTGGCCATCGGCATTCACCGCAAGATCGCTATTTGCAATTGGCGATCGAGTTGGGATTTGTCGCGACCAATTGCTACCTCCGATTGGACTAAACTTCTTGATGTCATATTGGCCCGAAGCTTGGCCACCAAGGACGTAGACATTGCCCAATGCGTCGACGTCAATGGCCCGCGCCGAGTCGTAGGCCGCATTACCCCATTGCCTTGCCCATAGAAAGTTGCCGGCGGCGTCGAGCTTGGTAACGAATCCGTCGGCCCCCCCAGCACTCATCAGAGTCGTCGTCCCGAAGTCAGCTGATTCCAAGAACTCACCAGCGACATAGACGGCGCCGCTGGCATCAACCGCAAGTCTTCTCGCATATTCGCTGTTTACGCTATCTCCGCCCATGCTACGCACCCAGACGAGCGAGTCATCTGGGGCATACTTGGCGACGAACGCATCAGCCGCACCACGCGGAGCTAGGATGTCCGTACCGTCGGCACGGACGGTAGCCAAATCAAAATCCACTACGCCTCTAAACACTCCCGCGACATAACTATTTCCCGCAGAGTCGGCGGCGACGTCGAGAACAGCGGAAGCGTCCACCCCGTTGCCAACCGTCAGAACTGACCCGAACATGGCCGCAAACATCCTACGGTCGTCGAGGTGCTCGAAACGAAACTGACGACCACCGGCCGCTCTTCCGGGAAAGCACGATTGTTTTCGCCGAGCCCGCGAGGAACGCCAAGGAAATTTCTGTACCCACTTTGCCCAAAAAGAGACCATAAAACTCTCCTCATTTACACCGATGCGGCATGCCCCGGTGGAACACCGGCCCCTAATTGACCGACCGACGGTGAGTCCTCCGCCGGAGCGAATCGAGCGGCCTTATTCTTTAGTGCGGAATCCGAGCCACAAAAGCATCAAGCGAAATGGGAAAGTAGGTACCCCAGAAACCCCAGCGGTGCAACTAGACGGCGATTCAGTTCGCCGACAATGACGACTGGGCGCTTGCTCCTGACGAAAGCAAAGCTATGGCTTCATCGTAAAGGCGTGCAACCATCGAGCTTAGGGGAAAGGTGAACCGGCCGGCTGCCAAGTTGTCATTGACGCTCTTCTTGTACGATTCGAAGAGGCGTGCGGCCTGTTCGACGTTCTGTCGTGCTTCGTCTTTGCGATCAAGCTGCCAGAGGGCCATTCCCATGACGAACAGACTTGCACCCGAGACGTCCTCGGAGGGCTTGTTTAGAAGATTTACACAATCCCGCCACTGTCCTGACCGGTATAAAGCCCAGCCCATCGTAAAATTTGCTTCGGTCCCGGTCGGTGCAAGTCCGACTGCTCGGCGAGCAAATTCCAGAGCGAGGGCGTCATTGCGAAGCTCACTGGGCGCTGTAATCAGCAGCTGCGCAATGACGTATTGAGCAGGTTGCTCGGCCAGCTGACGATCCGCCAGGCCAACGAGTTCCTGCACCAGCGTCCGACATGTTGCCGATTGTGCAGTACGCCAAGTGGGCGAGGTTCGGCGATCGGACTGCCAATTAAGCATCTCCACAATCTGCAATTCGCCATGATAAGCGGCGCGAAAAGCGCCGGCATCCCCATGAACGTCTAGCGCCTCGCCCCAGGCCTCAACGGCTCGTCGGCCCTCCTCGAAATAAATGCGCGATTTAGCTCGATACGAATCACACGTTGCGACCCGTTCCTCCGCGGACAGGCTCTGGTCCTCACTAGCCAGCCGGATGCACTCATCGTAAAGCAGAGCGGGCTTGAGTAACACAAACGCCTGGGCAAGGTAATCCGATATCAGCTTACTCTTGAGCTCACGAGTGGGCAGCCCCAAACGGTTCTCAAAATTGCGATCGAAGCGTTTATGGCTGTAAAGGCGTAGAACACTTCCCGCAGCTGCATGATCAGAGAAGTCGATATGGAGGGCAGCCAAGAGACTTAGACATTCATTCGCCAAACCCAAATTCCTATCGTTGCCAGGCTCTTTGAGAATAGCGGCAAGGTCAGGCAGGGCACCACGGCAGAATTCGAGTGCCTCCCGGTGCTTGCCTTTCACATGAAGGCCTCGGGCAATTCCGATGTAGGCCTGCAAGAAGGTGTCCTTGTGCCTTACCGACGCTGGAAATCGCCGGACAAGATCCTGCGAAACTTCGTAGGCCCTCGCATACAGCAGGTCGACTTCTTCTAGCCCGCCTTTCCCAGCCTCTTCCAGCGTGGTGGCGAGATTGCGAAGGCTCGTGACATAGCCGTCTTGGTCGAGTTCGTCATCCTGAAACTCCGCTGCCAATGCCTCGGTGAGCGCAAGGCAGCGACGATCGAGCTCGACGGCCTCTGCAGACCGGTCTGCCCAATTTAACAAAGTCCCCAAGTCTGTAAGAACCATGCGTGCCAAAGCCCTGCGGCAGTCCACATCGCGTGGCCGCTCCTTGAGCAACGTGGTGAGCAACGCATCAGCCTCGCGGAGGTCCCGCTCGGCCGCGCTGTCATTTGATCGCCACCACATTTGGGCGCTTCCCTGGCGTGCCTTCGCGAGAGCAAACCCATAGCGATAGTCGAAGTTCTCGGGAAATTCTGCGATGAGTGATGACCAAGCGTCAACCGCAAATCCTATGACGTCCCTCGCCTCCTCTCTTCGATTGCTGATGCTAAGCACCGATGCGAGTGAGCTTAAAAGCCTTGCGAGACGTTCTCGGTCCTCAACTCTGTCAAACTTGATTTGGCGCAGCGTATCGAAGTGCTCGGCGGCGAGATCAGCTTGCTTGATCATGTACTCCGTCCGGCCCGTCGTGTGATAGAGGCCTGCCAGTCGGGTTCGGCCATCGACAAGCCCCATGTGGTATTCGAGCCGCTCGTCATCAACCCGAAAAAGTCCTTCGTACTCGTCGATTGCTTGCTGAAACGCTAGCTCAGCCTCGGCGTGCTCTCCCAGTCGTTGGTGAATCCGGCCAATGCGCAGCAGCGCATGCGCCGCGTTTTGAACATCGCCCGATGCGCCGGTTTGTGCCGCAAGGTCCCTATAAAAGCGGAGCGATTTACCGAGCAGCTTCTGCTGTACGTCTGTCAAGGCGCCTTGCGTTTCGAGCCACTTCTCCGCTACCTCGGTGTACATGTCATCAACGGCGAGGCGGGCTTGATTGAGCGCGACATTCGACCTGCGCTCGGCAGATACTGCTCGGACCGCTTGCCAAACACTCGCTCCGAGGCCAATAACCAGGGCTGCGGTAACAGCTGCGGTGAATAGGATTGTAACCCGATTCCGTCGGAAGACCTTTACCAGTCGATAGCGACGCGTGGGCGGAAACGCCTCGATCGGTTCGTTGTTAAGGTGTCGCTTAATGTCGGCTGCGACCGCATTAGGCGACTCGTAGCGCCGCCGCCGGTCTTTTTCGAGCGTCTTCATCACAATCCAATCCAGATCGCCCTTGAGGGTATGAGCATCCACGTGCCGCGGCGGTTGCGACTTCGTGACGATAGTGCTCACAGCTGCAGCTGCCGTAGTTGCTCGGATACTGGGCCGAGGCGGCTCCTCCTCGCGAATAATGCGCCGCATTTCATCATCGGGCGCTCCGCGTAGCTGTTCGGCGGTGACCGGCGTCGTATCTGTGAGCAGCTCATAAAGTACCACTCCAAGTGAGTAAACGTCACTCCGAGTGTCAACGTCTTGGTTGTCCCTGTCTGCCTGCTCCGGGCTCATGTACAATGGCGTACCGATGATTTGGGAAAATGCAGTGAACAGCGTGTGGTCCGTGAGAGGCAGTGTTGTAGCCTTGGCAACGCCAAAATCAATCACCTTCGCAATGGGCGCCGTATCGGTGTGCGAGATGAGAATGTTCGTAGGCTTAAGATCGCGGTGAATGACGCCCTTTTGATGGGCGTGCTGGACTGCGTCACAAACTTCGATAAACAGCTGCAGGCGATCACGTAGCCCAAGGCCGCGATCGCGGCAATAGTCGGTGATAGGCGATCCTCGGACCAACTCCATCACGAAATAAGGCCGTCCCGTATCTGTGGCCCCCGCGTCATAGACGCGGGCGATGTTTTGGTGGTCCATCAGTGCCAAGGCCTGCCGCTCGACCTCGAATCGAGCCATCACGGCTCGGGTGTCGAGCCCCGGCTTGATGATCTTCAGAGCTACCCGCCGCCGTAGCGGCTGAGTCTGTTCGGCCATAAATACAAGTCCCATACCGCCTTCGCCGATTTGCTCCAGCAGCTTGTACGGGCCGATCATGTCTCCGGGCTTCTCGCCGATTACTGAAAACAATGATGTCGTCACAACGTCGGCGACAGGATCTTCGAGATACTCCGCGGCGGCGTAGGCCGACAACAATCTTTCCACTCGCTGCCGCAGTCGTATATTATCACCGCAGACGCTAGCCAGGTACGCCGAGCGGGCCACCTCGGCGTCGCGGAATTGCATCGCGGCGGTGAAAATCGACTCTTCGTCAGGTGCGCTAGCCATACCGTCGGATCCTCGTCCGGGCTGTTGGTCCCTGAACTACAGTGCGTAATCGAGGCCAACGGGGCATCAGGCGCTCTGTCTCTTTTACCCGTTGGCACCAACGGATTCATCGTCCTTGAGTCGCTCGCCGAGCCAGGCTCGCGCGTATCTCCAATGCCGATCGGCCGTGGGGCTCGAAATCCCCAGAACCTGTGCGGCTTCGTCGAGCGTTAATCCAGCGAAGAAGCGGAGTTTGGCCAACTCCGCTTTGCCCGGAGCAATTCGGGTGAACTCGGCTAGAGCTTCGTCGAGTGCAAGGAGATCGATGCCTGACGCGTGAACTCCAGGGTCGACAAGGTCGATATCCACTCGCTGCCATCTACCTCCACGTTTCTGGCTGGATTTGCGTCTAGCTTGATCCACCAGAATCCGGCGCATCGCTTCAGCCGCGGCGCCGAAGAAATGCGCCCTGCCGCTCCACTTCGGTCCTCCATCGTCGCCTAGAAGCCGGAGGTAAGCTTCGTGTACCAACGCAGTCGCCTGAAGCGTCTGGCCCGGCTTTTCCAGCGCGAGATGGCTCGCGGCTAGTCGACGTAACTCCTCATAGACAAGCGGCAGTAGTTTGTCAGCCGACCGCGCGTCGCCAGGAGATATTGCTTCGATGAGTTGGGTAACTTCAGACATTGGTGGCTCCGTTGCAAAACGCAACTACTAGAAAACTCATCTTTTCTCGGAAGGCGGCCTTGGGCCAGTTAGGGTGGATTAATGCGGCCGGCCAGATCCCGACTGGTTCCTTCGACGTTCCACCGCGCGAACTATTGCCGATCGCACCTAGTCGAAAGTATCCGCCATCAGGTGGGGGAGATCAAGTCGCTCCGGGTTGAGATTGAAAAGCTCAATGGGACGACGCATCTACTGAAGTTCAAGTCCAGCCAGCCCTGCTCCAAAATCAGGCACAGAATTCGTTAGATTCCGCACCAATAATCTTCGACAACCTGGCAATTACGCGAGCTCGGATCGATTGGAGATGAGGCGACAAGTTCAGAAACAGCAAGAACTTACGCCACGCATCTTGAACGCCCAATTTACCCCGGCCGAACCTCTAAGGTCCTTGGCTTGATAGCTGGCCGTCGACTCGAGCTGATTCTGAGTGAAACCACGCGATGCGGTGTTCTCGAACCTCGATCCCTTGACCACTTCCCCGCTCAGGTTCGCATTGGTCAGCGACGAACACTACCATTCGGGGATCGACCTGCTGACGCCCAGCAGCCTTCATTACGGACGTGCCCAGCAGGTGCTCGATCACCGTCACCAGGTGATGCAAGCGGCCTACGCCCGTCATCCCGACCGGTTCGTCAAAGGCTGCCCACGACCCAAGCAGGTGCCACCAGCCGTGTGGATCAATCCACCTGCGGCAGCGCCAACCAGCGCAAAAATGGGCTTCGGGCGCTGGAATGCACCTCGAAGCCCCTGGCGTCATTGACGCACCCTCGGCTCGGTTATCCCTCGTCGAGTTGCGTCGTGCGCAGAGCTCGACTCCGTTTCACCAATCGCAAATCAAACTAATGAAACCCGGACCTTTGATCAAGTCATTGAACACCCGAGTCATGCCTTAAAAATCCCGGGGGTTTGGGGGCTGGCCCCCATCTCTGAAGAAATCGAGAGCGAAGCGATTCAGGTAGTACTGTAATTTCACGATGGCAGCTGTCTCAAGGTCGTTGACATATTCCGATTAGCATGCCGGTCGCGTGCCGATATCCCTACTCGTTGCCATCCAAAGTCGGCGGCTAGTCTAATTCGCCATCCCACCACACTTCAGACCGTTGCGTTCACCGCACCATGGAGCCGGCCGTTTGCGTTGCTCGAAAGTACGAATCGGGGTACAATAAGGCTCGTGCTGCACGACGCTCTCTTGACGCGATGAGTCAACTCCAGACGCACACGTCGAGTCCTGATCGACGGCTCGCAAATCGCCCCGCCGGCGGTGCCGGCTTATCAGTGACCACCATCGTCCCGTTTGGTGCGAAATCAACAAGATCATGGCAAACCTGGATCGACGCGGATTCCTCGTGACGACCTCGGCCGCGGTGGCACTGCAGTTCCAGGCGCCGAGCCACGCGGGGGCCGAAGAACGATTGCAGAGTGTGATATCGCGCGCAGTGTGGATGGAACGAAGTGAACTGCCGAGTGAAGAGAATGCCTTCACGCAGTGGGAAGCTGCCATCCGCGCCACGCAATCGCTGAACGATCTGCAACTACAATCGATCGAGAGACTGCCCGCAGAGAGATCCATGCGGGAATCGAACCAACTCTCCCAAGACTTCTCGATCGCCATGGATACCACGGGGCCGTTTCCGGATGGACCGGCCGGTGACTTGGTCCGCTCCTGGCATCGATCGTCCGCGGCCGCATATTCGCTGTTCGAAGACGGCCTGCGCCGAGGCCGGTATCAGATCCCTGCTGAACATCTCGGCGGATTCCTCACCGACGGCAGCGCCGATCCGTCACGACGGCCCGTCGAACTGGGACGCTGGCAGACCGTGGCCTTCAACCTCGCCTGCCAAAACCAGGATTGGGCGGCCGCTGATCGGGCCATTCTGAATCTGCTGACCATAGCCAAACTGGTGCTCAACTCCGACGGCTATGCGATCCATCGCCTGTTCCACTCCAACCCGTTGTATCGTGCGGTCGACGCGATACTCTCGCGGCTACGCGCTGCCCCCATGACAATGGATTCGCGGCAAGCCATTGCCAACGCGCTGACCGACTGCGAGTCAGCCGTTCAGTCTTGGCCGAACACTCTTCGCATGGAGGTCTGCCACCACACCGCTCCCCAGCTCGCCAAATTGCCCTCCACCGACAACCTCAAGCTGTTCATCGACGGTCTGCTGCAGCAGTCGTTCCGATTCCGGTCTGGCATTGAGAAAGCGGTCGCCGAGAACCAAGCCGCGCGTCGGGTTCGCGACGGAATGCTGCAGCTGTTTGCCGACCATCCCCGGCCGTTTGATCTGGACGAAACAATCCGCGCGATCAGCGACGTCGCAGCCGCCATGATCGCTGACCGACACACTCTCTGGCTCAAACGGCGAACGGGATTCGCAGATGCCTGGCAGCAGGAACTGGAACCGTGGCCTCAGGCATTGCGGTTTCGAGGCAACGACCGGATCATCAACGAGATGTTCTTTGGACCCGACAAATCCGAACCGGCAATCTCCGTCGAAGAAATCAGTAAGGCTCGCACCGCACTGCTGAACGTCTCGAATCCGATCGGCAAACTGATAGCAGTGCACGACATGGACGACACCGTACGACAAGTCAGCGAAATCGGCATGTTCAATATCAATGCGGCTCGATGCGGCCTGGCGATTCGCCAGTACCGCGACCGCCATCAGCAGGCCCCTGAGACGCTATCGGAAGCCGTCGACGGCGAATACCTGCGCGAGGTACCAATCGATCCGTTCTCGGGGAAGCCACTGCAATACGATCGTGGACGCGGGATTGTCTGGTCGTTTGGCACCAACGAACAGGACGATGGAGGGAACCAGGGCGCCAATGCCAACGGGTTCGCGGGGGACGACTTCGTCTGGCCCATGCCCGTGTAGCGGCTCGCGGTGCTTAGTCTCTAGCTCACCCAGACCGGGGCTCCGGCCAGGCAAGCTGGCCGGCGGCCGGAGCAACTCGCGGTGCTTAGTCTGTAGCTCACCCAGACCGCGGCGCCGGTCAGGCAAGCTGGCCGCTTGGCAAAGATCCATTCCACCTGACGGGCCAACCTATTACACTCTCTTCCAGGCCTGGGGCACGATGCGTGTTGCTCGCTTCTTGACAAGGAAATTCGATGGACTGGTTCATTCAACCGTGGCCGTGGTGGGTGTCGGGAATCCTGTTCGGGCTGGTCGTCCCGCTGCTGTATTTCCTCAGCGGCAAGGCCTTCGGCATCTCGACCAGCCTGCAGGAGGTCGGGGCGTTGTGCTTTCCGCGCAGCCGGTTCGATTATCTGAGCAAATTCGATCGCAAAGAGAATCTGTGGACGATCGTCTTCGTCGTCGGCATCGCGATCGGGGCCTTTATCGCCACGCGGATCCTGCCCGCCGAGTACCGTGATTTTCTGCCGCCAGAGTTCAATAGCATCGCTGGCGGCATCAAGCTGCTGATCGGCGGTTTCCTGATCGGATTCGGAACACGTTATGCCGGCGGTTGCACGTCAGGGCATTCCATCACAGGCATTTCGAACCTCAATTGGCCCAGCCTGGTGGCGACCATCTTCTTCTTCGTAGGAGGACTGGCGGTCACGTGGGGACTGGGACAGTGGATATTCTGATCAACGTGTGACCATTGAGGAGTCGAACACCATGAGCCTCCAAGCCAATTCTTCCGACAAGCCACTGACCGCTCAAGCTGCCAGCTCAGGTACGTCCGCCGTCGGGAACATCGGCGTCCTGGCGATGGGCATCTACCTGGGGATGCTCTTTGTCAAATCCGAGGTCGCGCGGTGGGATCGGATCCACAAGATGTTCCTGTTCCAGGAAGCCTACATGTACTTAATCATCAGCATGGCCATCGTGGTGGCGATGATCTCAATGCTGTTGATCAAGCGTCTGAGACTGAAGAGCCTGGACGGCAAACCGATCGTCTACGCCCCCAAGCCGTACCACACGGGAGTGGTCATCGGCGGGATGATGTTTGGTGCGGGCTGGGCGATCGCCGGCGCGTGCCCCGGCCCGATCTACGCTCAAATCGGCGGCGGACAGTGGATGGCACTCGTCACCCTGGCCGGCGCGCTGCTGGGAATGTTCAGCTATGCGGCGCTCAAGCCGAAACTGCCGCATTGAACCCAGACCAGCACGAGCAGCCGTGCTGTTCGTGACAGAGTGCTGCTCGGGCCGGTGCGAAATTCCACCCGCGAATCCAACTTACATGTTGATCTCGTAGCCCTTGCGGCTTTCGCGGCCCAGGAACGAGTTGGCCTGTTCGTCGCCGACGATCTCCCGCTTCACCGGATCCCAGTTCAGCTCGCGTCCGAGCCGGATGGCGATGTTGGCGAGGTGGCAGATCTCGAGCATCCGGTTGTGAGTCCAGACGTCGGAGATGGGCTGCTTGCGTGACCGCATGGCCGCGATGAAGTTGTCCGTGTGGTTTTCGCTGACCGGTCCACCATAGATCGCTTCGATGGTCCCTTCGGGGAGCGGATTGGTCGCCAGCTCCTCCACCGGTACACCAGTCAGCTTGCCGCGATTCACGAAGAACCGGCCCTTGGTCCCTTCAAACAGAATGCCGTTATCCCCTTCGCTGGTGATGACCATCGGGATATCGCCCGGCATGTTGGCGAGAATCTCAAACTTGGTCGGCGAGTTGTACTGATCGTCGATCTTCGGGTAGCCCTTTTCGTATTCCACAGGCAGCGAGTAGCTAACGGGCGTAATCTTGTTCGGCCCCGATTCGCTCGCCCCAAGAGCCCAGGTGGCGATGTCGACGTGGTGAGCTCCCCAGTCGTTCATCTGGCCGCCGGAATACTCATACCAGTTCCGCCACGCATAGTGGCAATTGGTATACAGGGGAACTCCGCCGCCGTAGCCCTGCCGAATTTCCGGCAAGGCTCGGTAGGGGACTTTGGGAGCCGGGCCGAGCCACATGTCCCAATCCAGGCCTTCGGGGACATCGACGGCCGGGATGACCGGCGATCCCGTGGCGCCGTTGATGCCGCAAGTCACCTTCTTGATCTCGCCGATCCGTCCGTGGCGGACCAGTGCGACAGCTGTCAGGAACCGGTTGTTGAACTCCGTACGCTGCATCGTACCGACTTGGCAGACGCGTCCAGTCTGCTTGACGATCTTCTCAATCAGCTTGCCTTCGTCGATGGTCAAGGTCAGCGGCTTCTCGCAGTAGACGTCTTTCCCGGCCAGCATCGCTTCGACCGCGATCTTGGTGTGCCAATGGTCGGGCGTAGCGATCATGACCGCGTCGATATCCTTGCGATCAAGCACCTTGCGGTAATCGCTGTACGGTTCGGCCGCCTTGCCAGTCTTTTCCTTGAGCTTTTCGTTGATGGCTCCGAGCACTTTTGCGTCGACATCCGCGAAGGCAGCGAAGTCGGCGAACTTGGTCGATTTACCAGTGATCTCCCAGCCCTGATTCCGCAACCCGATCGTGGCGAAGACGGGGCGTTCGTTGGGTGAATTCTGACCGCGAGCCGAGCCGCTGGTCCCGGCGAAAACGCCCACACAGGCAGCCGCGGCGGTAGTCCGCAGAAAGTTGCGGCGATTCAGATGCTGGGAACCGTTCATGAAATGCCTTTCACGAAATGTCAGGTAGTCTGCATACGATAATCTTGACCGCCGCGAGGGCGTGCAAGGGTGGAGCCCTGCCCGAAGCTCCACATTTTATCACCGCCCGCAGCCGATGCCACATTCGGCGGTGGATTTTTTCGGCCGCCCAGCCACGGAGGCTTGAAAACGGCTCACCGGTGCGCGACCGAGGATCGGGGATCGCCCGCGAATCGGGGGAGCGCCGGGGATACGGGAACCCGCAGTGGGCACCTCGATTCGGAGCGCCGTGCCGATCGGGGCACAGCTACCAAGGATACCCCCGCGCCGCCTCGCCGTGCTGGACGACCCCACCTTCGAGAATCTGCGGAGATTCGACGCATGAATTGCGGCGGAATGGTTTCTAGCAAGAGCAGGGATGCCAACGCCGTTGATACTACGGAATTGGGGCGCGCGAGCCCACGTCGGAACTGTTTGGACCTTATTTGGGAAAGGGAAGCAACATGCATATTTCGATCGGGTGGTGGCCCCGAATCCTCGTGCAGGGCGTATGCCACCCGTTGTTCCTCTTTGAGTATCTCTTCACCGGACCGCCTGACGCATGGCGAATGAGAACCGCCGTGCTCCTGACTCTGGCCATTCCGACGGTCATCAGCACTGCAGTGGGCGTCTACTGCCGGAAGGCCGGGTGGGCGTTTCTGGCGGGAGCGATTGCGCCAGTATTGCTGGCCTTTCCGATGATGATGGCTTACTGGAAGGCAGTCCCATGGCTGGACCCGCAGATGATCCACGGGCAGATGGCCATGTCAATCTTTCCGCTTGCCGCTGCTTCATCGTTCTGGATGACGGGCGGGATCGCGTGGTGTTTCGCCAGAGTTGTCTTGCAACTGAGCAAGTCGAAGCAACTGCAAGCTGAGCGGCGGTAACCCAAGAACGCTCGTCTCAGCTCGGCCAACAGAACTGTGGGACGACCATGGAAAGTGGACTGCCATGTGGATAAGGCTGCGACTCGATGTCAGCTGGCTCGACCTGGTTTTGGCATTCTGCTATGGCTGTGTACCTGAAGGTCAACCGCCTTTCAACAGGCGATACGAATGTGGAGCGATCGACAGAACTTCCTGATCACGCGTTCGGTCCGATCAGCATTTGACCTGCTGCTGCGGTCTCTGAATTTGCCCCCTGGCTCCGAAGTGGTGATGTCGGCGCTAACGGTGCCCGACATGGTGCGCATCGTGCAGTTGCACGGGCTCGTACCGATTCCCGTCGATACCGATGTAGCCGGCCGCATTGACGCGATTGCGCTGCGGAAAGCGGTCGCCTCGCGCTCTCGCATGATCGTCGTCGCTCATTTGTTTCGAGGCTGGGCGGCGCTGAATGACGTCCTGGAGGCTGCGCATGACCACAGGAAGACTTCGCGCAGAGCTTCTACCGAGTAGGCGATTCGGCTCATCCGAGAAGCGATGTGGCAATGTTCAGGTTTGGACCGATCAAGACGGCTTCAGCCCTGGGAGGCGGGCTTGTGAGAGTCACGTCGCCTGCGTTGCGTCAGCGCATGGCGAACCTGCTGAACGGCGATCCAATTCAGTCGCCCCCTCGTTCCTGGTCAGGCTGGCTCGATTCGCTGTGGTCAAGCTGCTGTCCGGAAATCGGATGGCTGCGTTGCCGGAGTTTCGGTCGCTTCGTGAGCTGATGCCGATGGACGGGCAGTCCGGGCATCGGATACGCTGATGGATGCCAGATTTGCCAGGGCACAGCACGACAAACACGGCAGGTCGGCTTGAATCATGAGAAGCGGCTGGATGACACGTACAGGCATGGGCAGCAGATTTCGTTTCAGCCTGCGATCTTTCCTGATCGTAACGGCCGTCTTCGGCTGTCTGGCTGGCTGGATCACCAAGGAGCGTCGGCAATCTCGACTCGAGCGTGAGTTTGCGGCGCAAATGAACGGCCGTGGATCCGTGTGGTTTACTGATTCGTACCTATGGCGCGAAAGGAACGACCGGCGGACGCCGTACTGGGTGCGCACGGCGACACGTAATGTACTGGGAGAGCGGATCTGGCGCCTGGACATGATAGCAAGTTCGGACGAGGACCTGGCACCAGTTGCCCAGTTCACGAGCCTCCGCGATCTGCGTGTCACTGGCCGGAAAATCCGGAGTCTTATCCCCCTCAGTGGGCTCCATCGACTGCGGCGTCTGAATCTGGAAGGAGGCCCGATCGTCGACGTATCGCCGCTGGCCGGACTGATTGAACTGCACGAACTGCGGCTGACGGACACTATGATCAACGACATTACTCCGTTGGCTGGATTGAAAAAATTGTCAACGCTGGACTTGGCACGTTCACCCATACGCGACATTACGCCGCTAGCGGATCTGAAAAACCTTGCAGAACTTGACCTGCGAGCTACGCAGGTGCGTGACGTGGGCCCCCTGGCCGGCGCAAACCGACTCCGCTCACTGACGCTTGACGACAGCCCGGTGAGCGACCTCAGCCCACTCGCCGGACTGATAAATCTCGACGGACTCTGGCTGAGAAATACTCCCGTGCGTGACGTTTCGCCCCTGGCGGGCATGAGCAACTTGCGAAGTCTCGCACTGGACTATTCCCAAGTTCGCGACCTCGGCCCCATCGCAAAGCTCACACAACTTGAATCATTAGCAATCATTGGCACGCCAGTGGTCGATATTAGCCCACTATCCGACCTCGAGAAGTTAACTCGCCTGAGAATGACTGAGACGAAGGTCAACGACCTGACACCACTCAAGACACTCCAGGCGTTGGCCGAAATCCACATTGATCCTCGTGTCATCGGCGAAATGTCGAACCTTGACGGACTTCTCAAGTTGCGATTCGTCTACATCACTCGAGGTGCCACCGATGAGCAGATCTTACGTTTACGCCGCGCACTGCCAGAAGGAATCACCATCTCCCAGTGGTGACACCACTCCCCCTCCCGCCAGCGAAACCAACACGGCTAGATACTCCGGACCACGATGTCCGCCGTCCCTAAAGACGTCAACCACCTGATATCGGCGGCCGGCAGGAAATCGCCGGCGTGTGAAAGCAACTTACTTGCTCGGGCCGCTCCGAATCAGCGATAATGACACGCGTTGGCGCCGGCGAGTTCGCAGACCGTGGCCGGCCGTCGTGGGATTGGAAGTGTGAATCCATGTTCGCTCCCGTCGTCCTGCCATTTCAGATCACCCTGGTCCTCTCCCTGGCTGTTTTGGCCCTGGTCAGCCTGGAACCGGACATTTCGCTCGATTCAAGGTCGAGACACGGAATCTGAAGGCGTGGGTTGCAGCAATGCAGGCACTGCGTCCTGAACTGAATTCCGCAGCGACCAACAACGATCAACTGTCCCCCGATTTGCCGAAGTCCCTGCGGGCCAAGATGATTGCACTGAAATCGGAGGAATTCGCGCATCGGTTCTCCGATACCGACTGGTCGTACGACCCGCAAATGGTCGAATACCACGTGTCGCGTTCGGACCGCGGTGGTGGCTACCAGATCTGGCACCTCCCTGAAACTGGAGAGACGTTTCTGAGTGGCGTGTATTGGTAAGCGAGCTGGTTCGCCACCGGGTCATGCAGCGCAGCTACTGGGCGGGTTCGCCGTTGCTCTGCGCTGAGTCCAGCGACCCTGGCGGCGGGAGATGTTAACATGAATCGGTACCAGGCCGAACCAGGACCCACGAGAGCTTTCCCATGGAATCGCCAGCCGCTGAGCGGAACGATCGGGCTCGCCGCCGTTTCAGACGGGCGACCATGGCAGCTGCGGTGGCCGCGATCAGCATCGTCTTGGTGCTGACGTTCTCGCCTGACAGGCCGCCGGCGATCACCGTCGTGCCGGCCTTCCCGAACCTCAGGATCCGTTTGCCGGTGATCTTTGCGAATGCCGGGGATGGCACCAACCGGATCTTTGTCGGATCGCAGCTCGGTGTGATCCACGTTTTCCCGAATGACCCTGACGTGACCGATACCGCGGTGTTCCTCGATATCGAGCAGCAGGTAGTCTGTCTCGGCGAGGCGGGACTGTTGGGGCTGGCCTTCCACCCCCGCTATCGCGACAACGGCGAGTTCTTCGTTTTCTATTCCCGGGCCGGTGCGACTCATACTTCGATCCTGTCGCGGTTTCGCGTGTCGGCCGAGGACCCCAATCAGGCGGACGTGACGTCCGAAGAGGTGATCCTGCGGATTGACAAGCCCTTGGGGGATCATAACGGCGGAGGCCTGGCGTTTGGTCCGGATGGTTTCCTGTACCTCGGCGTGGGGGACGGAGGCAACTCGGACGAGGCGAAGCTGAACGGACAGGATCGCAGTACGCTGCTCGGCTCAATCCTGCGCATCGATGTCGATCACCGGACCGATGGCCGGAACTATGCCATACCGCCCGACAACCCGTTTGTCGGCCAGGATGGCGTCAGGGCTGAGATCTGGGCGTACGGGCTGCGCAATGTCTGGCGTATGGCCTTCGATCGTGACAACGGCCGGCTCTGGGCGGCTGATGTCGGACAGGATCACTGGGAAGAGGTCAATCTGATTGTTCGCGGCGGCAACTACGGCTGGAACTTGCGTGAGGGGAGACATCCTTTCGGGGCCACAGGATCCAGTTCACGAACGGACCTGATCGATCCGATCTGGGAATACCATCACGATGTCGGCAAGTGCGTGATTGGCGGCGCCGTGTATCGCGGCCGGGCTATTCCTGCTCTCCGCGGCATCTATATCTGCGGAGATTACGTCACCAACAAGGCTTGGCTGCTGCGTTACGACGACCGGTCGGGGCAAGTGTCCAGTGTCTCCAGCCTGGAAGGGGTCGACAACATGCCGATCATGACCTTTGGCCAGGACGAAGCAGGCGAGATCTATCTGTCCGACGCCTTCGGACGCATTTTGCGTCTGGCAGAGAATAAGCATCAGCGCTAGCTGAGGGACCTTTACACAAAAGTGTCATGGTGACATAGAGGCACGGAGCGCGGCAACTTACTAACGGAGTTCCTTCCCTCCGGTGATCGGCGCTCGCCCCCGAAACCAATATGATGGTAGCTCAGTACGTACCCGATCATCTGGCAACAATCGACTTATGCCGCGCAGCAAAAAATCGCCGTCGTCTCGGCGCGCCCAGCCACACGTCCCGTCGGGTGATTCCCACGTAGACGCCTGGTCCAAGCTCACCTGGGACGATCTTGATCGGAATTTCGACACCCGCAGCGTCCAGCGTGGCCGGACGTACCAGCGGAGTGGCCACGTTAAGGACCTGGTCGTGTCGAGCGACGGTCGACTGCTGGCCACGGTCCGCGGGATGGAACAGTATATCACCTCGGCGCAGCTCGATGCCCGGAAGCGATCTCACGGTCGGATCGCCGGCATCTGCACTTGCCCAGTCCACCTGCAGTGCAAACATGCGGTCGCCGTGATTGCCGAATATCTGGCGCAGGCTGCCGACGGAAAGGCCCCCGCCGCTGGTGCAGACGACGATCCCCGTTGGGCTCATCTCGCCCGTTCCCCGGCTGAAAGATACTCTGACGATATCGGTGACGCCGACCACAATTTCGAAGAAGACGACTACGATACCGAATCCGACGAGGACGCAGGCGACATGCGGCGCGCTGCAGGGAACTCCTCCACGGCTGGCTTACGTGGAGCCTCCCGCAATGTCGCGGCCAGAACTCGCGCCTTAATGTCGAAGGCCAAGACGCTCCGACGCACGCGAGCTGATTGGGATGCTCGGATCGAAGTTCATCTGAAGCAGCAATCGGCCGCCGAACTGGTGCAATGCGTTGTCGGGTTGATTCAACGGTATCCGGAACTGCGAGACGAGTTCCAGGAACGCATTCTCCTGAGCGAAGGCGACGCATCGCGACTGATCGATGCGGCTCGCCAGGAGCTGCGGACGGTCACTGCTGAAATTGGCTGGCGGAATCATTGGAATAATGAAGGGCACACACCGGATTACAGCCGCGTGTTGCATCGCCTCGAACGCCTGATCGAGGCCGGCCAAGCCGACGCGGTCGTGAAGTTGGGTTGGGAACTGATCGAGCGTGGCATGAGTCAAATCGAGCAGTCGCATGATGACGGTGAGACAGGAATGGCCTTGGCGAAATGCCTTCCCGTGATTTTTGGCGCGGTCGCGGCCTCGTCACTGCCGGCGGCCGACAAGATTCTCTATGCGATTGACGCGTGCGAATTCGACCACTGGGACTACATCCGAACTTCGGCGGATACCATACTCGATGCGCCGTGGAAGAAATCCGACTGGTCCGCAGTCGCCGACGTGCTGGCCAGTCGACTCAATGGCGAATCGGCGGAGCATGAGCCCCCGGAAGTAGGTGCCGACGGAGCCCATGATGCGGATCGTTGGAGCCGCGATTATCGCCGCGATTCGCTCAGCAATTGGCTCGCTCACGCCCTCCGACAAGCACGGCGAGACGATGTGCTGCGATGGTATGACGCGATTCTCGGCGAATCGAAATCGAAATCCGCGGGCACGCTCCGCACGATCGGTCGACACTCAGGCTCGGAACTCTCCTCCCGCGTCGCGGCCGCCGTAACCAAGTCGCACCCAGAACGAGCGTTGGAGATCTACCGATGCCAGCTCGAGTCGTGCTTGCCGCAGGCCGACTCAAGTGCTTCCGAATCGGCTGCCAACTGCCTCCGCAAGATGCGGCCGATCCTGCGGTCGCTCGGCCGCGACGCTCACTGGATCGAGCTCGTTCAATCCATTCGGGAGAAATACCGCAACCGGCCTCGATTCATGGAGACTCTCGACCATCTCGAAGGCCGCCCGATCGTCGCGAGTCAGAAACGGCAGAGGTAGTCCCGAGTTCCTCGACGAACTGCGAAACCGGTCAACACTTGATGAACAGGTGAGCCCGACGCATTCTGCCGATTCGCCCGTCCGCTCGCGCCGGATTTTGGATTCCGCCAGACGCTTCAGCTCATCGTACAGCAACGATAGCCACCGTGAGAGCTTTCATATGGAATCGCCAGCCGTAGAGCCGAACAATTGGGCTCGCCGTTGGTCCCAACGTGCGGCCAGGGTGGCCCGAGCGGGTTCCGACCGACGCGACTTATCCCGCTTATTGGCTATCCGGCACGCGGACGACGGAAAGCACGTTGTATTTCAGCAGCCAAGCGATTGTGGCCAGCGCAGCTCGGGGGCCGACGGCAGCAGCCTCAAGCTTGTCGGCGAGAACCTGAATCGAAGTGGGCTGGCGGCACTCTTCCAGGATAGCGTTCAATCGACCCAGATCATGCGTTCTGTACTTGCTGCCGTAATTCGTCAACGCCAGCATGGCGACCAGTTCCAGCTGTTCCTTTGCTCCGGGGACTGCAATCAGATCGGATTGTCCATCCAGCCAGGACGTGGGATAGGTGGCGAACGATTTTTCCGGGGCGGGATAATAATCGGGTCCGTAGGGAGTCCCTCGTTCATCGACTCTTCGGCGGCTGGTCTCCTGCCGTTGAGTGATCTGATTGGCCCATAATTTTTCGTAAGCCCGCACGATATGGCGCCAGTCGAAGATTTCTTCTGCTCGTCGGCGCGCTGCGGCGCCCCATTGTCGCTTCAGCTGTTCATCCCGGATCAGCCGCACGAAAGCCTCTACGGCTCGATCCATGTCGACCGTAGTCGCCTGATTGCATTGCCCGATGAACTCATCATAGCTGCTGAGTCCCATCAACAGTCGCGACGTGGCATCGATCGTAGCCCCTTGGATCATGCTGGTCGGCACCAGGGCGCCCGTTTGCCCGTGAACGACCAGGTCGCGGTAACCGTCCCAATCGGTGGCAACCACGGGTAGACCGCTGGCCATTGCTTCCACGACGACGAGCCCGAACGTTTCCTGCAGATTGTCCGACAACGACGTGAAGACATCAGCGGCATGCCAGACGGCGAATCGATCTGTCGCATGCGTGCCATCGACAAAGGTGACTCGTACCCCGGGTGCGAGTTGGCGGGCGGCATCGAGCCAAGCCTGCAGGACTTGAGGAGTGTTGGCCCAGCCGCTGATCAGCAGATGGATCTTTTTGCCGGTCTCGACGGCAGCACGGGCCAGAGCCTGGAAAATCGGAAAGGGATGTACCTTGCCGTGGGCGGCCAGACGTCCGACGTAGAGCACTGCCAACTCTTCATCGGTGATTTGAAACCTGCGTCGCTGGGCGGTTCGCTGACCGGGTGTGGCCGGCGTGAAGCGGTCGACATTGACTCCGAGCGGAATCACTTCCAGCCGCGGTCGCAGCTTGGGATGACCGCCATACCGCTGCCGTAGAAAGTCGGCATAATTGTCCACGACCGCTCGGACCATATTGACCACCGACCGGGACGTGCAAATCAGCGCGTCGTATTCCTCAAATGGCGACGTGACCAAAGCATTGAGCCACCGCACAGCCCGGGCAGAGCACAACGTGTGCGTTACGCCGCAGATCGCGAAACCGTGGCCACTGGCCTGATGGCGAGCCCAAGCGTAGCGATCGTCGGGAGGCTGCGGAAGATAGAGCAGTTCAGCGGGTGGATCCTTCTGCAAAAAGTCCCGATCCGTGACGAACCGCAGCCGTCGCTGACGAGTCTGACTGGAGGGATGATCCTGGCATGTCTTGATCAACGATCGTCGGCCGCTGCGTTGCCGAACCAGCGCCAATAATTGATTCCAAGTCCCATGTTCCAGGTAGGCATCGAGGAATTCCTGGCCAGCCACGTGCCGGCCCCATAGTCCTCGTTCCGCGCCCGTCTCCTTGCCGCGCCGCGACAGCTCCTGGTAGGCATCCACATCGTAATACAAGGCAATCTTAGCAGACACGGTGACTACCTCGTTTCCTGGCCGTCTGCCGAGCGGCAAATCACTCAAAAAATCGTCGCGCCCGTGGGGACCGTCATCTGCATCGCGCCGCCGGCACAGTACTTGGCGCTGCAACTCACCTGCGCCGCTTCGCCGTCGTCTGGATGACGTTGCGCGGTCATACGTCAAATGACGGTCGAAAATCCCGAGCTAGAACTTATCCACGATCTCACCCGGTTTTCGATCGGTGATATCCCCAGTGTAGGCCAGGAACCAATCGTCCGAGGAGGAACCGGTCAACTGGTCTGCCGATGCGTCGTCGGACACACTGCCGGCGTTGAGGTATTGTCGCAGACTGCCGACTCGCTGCTGATAGCATGCCCACTGACTCCACAGATCCATCAACTGGGTCAGAGCGGCGTCATTGGCGTCGTAGATTGTGCGGCCACCGATCAGAATGTCATCACCGTCGCCGCCCACGATTCGATCAGATCCCCCACCGCCGATCATGATATCCCGCCCGGAACAGCCCTGCAATTCGTCGTTGCCAGCGTCACCGAGGAGAATATCGTTGCAGCCCGAGCCAAACAGCTTGTCGTTGCCGTCGCCGCCATGCAGAATGCTGCTGGTTCTCCCCCCTTGGAGTTCATCATCGCCTTCCAGCCCCCACATGATCACTGAACCGCCGAAGGACGACGCCGACATCTTGTTGGCCGATGCGCCTCCGAAAAGGAGAGCCGAGTCGATTCCGGCCAGACTGTCGACCTCGGATTTCCCGATGCGCAATGTCTTGTCCGACAGAGTGAAATCCGCATTTCTGCGCTCCACGATCTGATCGCGACCTGTGCCACCATCGATCTGGTCATTGCCCAATCCACCCAAGATGATGTCATCACCGGCCAGGCCACGGATGATATCGCCTCCATCGGTAGCATTCCCCGCATCCCACCGATAGAGAAACAGTTCGTAGTCCCCCACATCTTCCGGTTGCTCGGCGGAGAATTCGATGTAGTAACTCCCGTCAGCCGGTATCACCAGATCGACCAGCAACGGATCGACGTTTTCGAACGGGTCGATATTTTCGGCCCCGCCTGCAAAGAACGACACCACGGCGCCATTCTGATCGAGTACGCGCAAGGCTCCATCAACGGCATTCGTGCGATAACGGGCCAAAGAGCGGGACATGATCTCAAAGTTAAGCAGGTCGCCACTCTTGGCCTGAAAACGATACAGGTCCTTCTCGCCGGCGACCGAAATCTGACTGACCACCGTCGCGGCCTGGACTGCGAAGTCCTTGCCCTTGTTCAGGCCGTCCCGGAGTGTATTCGGGACGTAGAGATCCTGCAGAGCGACCGGCTGAGCGTTCGTCAACGTATCGTGATTCGCCGCGGCCTCAGAAATTACACTGCCGTACTCACTAAAGGCAATTTTGACAGCCGATCGTTCATTGAAAGAAGGATTACCGACAGCATCAAGCAACGTGGAGCCGACGGAGGCCGGTGACGCCATCAACGTGTCCGTTGTCTCGAAGGCCGCTGCCAGGCCGGGGTATTCAGGGGCAAAACGGGCCGACCCCGGGGGGGTATGAATACCCAAGCCGATCGGCCCGAAGGCATCGGAGTGCCGCAGACCGGCCAGGTGCCCAAGTTCATGCGAGGCGATAGAGGCTGAAGCGGCGATGTAGTTGATACTGTTGGCCTCCGGCTGGTCGAGGCCCCCCAGGATCAGGCTCACATCCACCGTGGCCGTACCACCCAGATTCAGGTTGCGAAAATCGATCTCATCTGCCTGCCCCGGTTGACGTTGCGAGCCAATTTCGTTGAAGACGATTCGCGCAAAATCGCCGGCCGGCAACTGCGCGGTGTCTTGAGTAAAACGAAAGGCAAACTCGGCATAGTTCTGCGCGATCCGAGCCTGAATCGCATCGCGTTCGGGCTGAGAATAGATCCGATCGCCTTGAGTTGGATCGGTGGCCGAGTCGAAATCCAGCCACACCCATTGCGTTCGGGCAGGCGGGGCCACCGGACGCGCCGCGGGATCAAAAGCGAGTTGGTCGGACCCTCGAAGTTCGTTGTTTCGTCCGTTGCCGTAGATCCGATCTGCCAGCGACGTTCCGATCACATTCTCGATACCCGCGAAAGCAGTCGCCGGTGTTCGGTCCAGGTCATGAGAGAACTCAAGGGTCAGCAGGGGGAGCGACTGAGCATCCCGAGCCACAACCTGGGGCTTCAAACTGGCCAGATCCACGGTGATGGCCGATCCGAAACCGGAAAAATCGATGGTGTCGACATCGACTGCAGCGGGTTCAATCACCCTCACACTCCCGCCGGCATCAGCTCCGAAGTAATACTCGTCGACTCCCTCGCCACCTTCGAGCACATCACTGCCAGCCCCTCCGAACAGCAGATCGTCGCCGGCTCCGGTAGCCACTTCGTCGTCGCCATCGCCACCAAAGATGACGTCGTTACCATCTCGCGTATTGATCCGGTCATTGCCTTTGCCAGCGTTGACCAAGTTGTTGCCGGTCCCGCCGAAAATGATATCGTCGCCATCCCCCGCATCAATCTCATCGTCGCCGTTCCCCGAATCAATCTGATCATCGTCCAGACCGCCGAAGATCACATCATTACCATCTCGCGTATTGATCCGGTCATTGCCTTTGCCGGCGTTCACCAGGTTGTTACCAGTACCTCCGAAAATAATGTCGTCCCCGTCGCCGGCATCAATCTCATCGTCACCGTTCCCAGAATCGACTTGATCATCGTCCTGACCACCAAAGATCACGTCGTTGCCATCACCCGTGTTGATCCGGTCATTGCCTTTGCCCGCGTTAATCTGGTTGTTGCCGGTCCCGCCGAACAGCAGATCGTCTCCGTCCCCGCCGTCGATCTCGTCGTCGCCGTCGCCAGTCTCAATCTGATCGTCGCCGATGCCGCCGAAAATTACGTCGTTGCCGTCGCCCGTATTGATTCGGTCGTTGCCTTTTCCCGAATTGATCAGGTTGTTACCGGTACCACCGAACAGCAGGTCATCGGAATCTGTGCCGACGATCTCGTCATCCCCTCCGCCTCCATCAATGGTCACCCCAAACGCAAAACCCGAAGCGTCGATGACATCCGGCCCTTCCCCTCCGCCCAGTTTCACTCCTTCAAATCCTGCCGTGACAAAGCGTGTGGGCCCCACGGTCGTCAGTTCTGGAGTCGCCACAATCTGATCGGCCGCCTGGCCGGCCTGCAACTCCTGCGAATCAACACCCGTTCCCCCGTCCGCATCAATAGTCGTTGGTATGGCCACATCGTGGAGCATCACGACGACCTGATCGTCGCCGTCCTGAAGGTTCAGATCAATCAGGCCGGGAAAACCGCTGCCGTCGGCGACAATTTCGACGTAGTCGGTGAAGCTTCCCGTGGTCAGCATCAATTGTTCCAGCAGACTGAATCCGATGGTCTGCTGGACTGCCAGCGAACCGGCGGCCAGGCGAGCCAGCGAGCCGGCCAGGATCCGATAACCGTTCCATGCCCCGCCCCCCAGATCGACCACTTCGACGCGATCTGTTCCCTGACCCAGATCGAGATTGAGCTGGCTGCCCAACCCGGCAAATCCCTGGGGGACAACCACCACATCGTCGCCGCCCCCCGTGGCAATCTGCACCTGATCGGCCAGCGAACCGGCCACCGTCACCATGTCGGCTCCGTCGCCCAATTCAACCATCAGCAGTCGGAAGTTCTGGTAACCCACACTCCCCCCGACTCCGAACAGTTGATCACCGGGAGCAGCGCCGATCGCGGTGCCTGTCAGGGTGACTTTCGCCGGCAGCAGGTCGGACTTGTCGCTGATCGCCAAG
Organism: Pirellulales bacterium; assembly: GCA_046349895.1. GTDB lineage: Bacteria > Planctomycetota > Planctomycetia > Pirellulales > Pirellulaceae > JAXMBJ01. The sequence continues at coordinate 2,947,539 of JAXMBJ010000006.1, forward strand.
GTGTTCACTCCCTGCCGGCCGTCGATGGCCAGCGGCAGGCGGATCCCGTTGGCGACAGGAATCTGCACCACATCATCGTCCGATGCTCCAGTCAGCGATCCCGACAGACCCTGCAAGGTACCCCCAAGCGTGGCATCAGCGCCGACGTCGGCGTCGGCGTTGGCGAAATCAATCGCCAGTTCCACCTGTTTCGCCGCGATGACGGATGAACCGCTGCCCAGCCGGAGGTTGTCACCGGCCCGCAGCCGCACGTCTCCCTTGGTCGACTGCACCGTGACGCCATTCGGTATGGTCAGGTCGTCCCCGGCGTTCACCGAGTCGGGCACAGTCAAATCGATGGAACCCGTCGCCGTCACATCGCCACTCAACGAAATCTTCTCCGCCGTGGCGGTCAGCCCCCCTGTGAGCTTCAGATTCGCGCCGACCACCAGCTGATCGCTCCCGTCACCGTCGACGACCGTGATACCATCGCGGGCCGAACGAATGGTAAGCAGATCGTCTTTATCGCCGAGGAGAATCCGGAGCGAGATGACGGACTTGGCCGGGAATTCGACCGTCACCGGTCGTGGACTGTAGCGGGAGTAACTGGAAATCCTGCAGCCCGACGGGGTGCCGGAGACATCGGCCAGCGGATCCGCTGGATCATTGAACGTGTAAGCTTTGCCGTCGAACGAAACGGTCAGCTGGTTTGCCTTGCCCGCCTGAGCTGTGTAGACCAGCTCGCCCCCCGCGAAGCTGATCGTTGAGAGGCAATGTCGAAATTCGAGAGTTTCGATCGTGCCAGAGATATTCTGCTGAGATCGGCTCGGCAATCGATTTGAACGGTTCAGGCCGGAATTGCGGCGGATACCAACCGGTGGCATGAGACTCACTTTCAATAGTTGCAACTACGGATTGACGAGCAGCTGTGTAAATTCCGGCTTGGCGCTAAGAGCTGCCAAGTCGGGATCCTCAGCCAGAGCAACGCGGTCATTCCAGCCTTCCGCCAAGGCCTGCCGCAAAGCCTGCACCGCAAGATCCGCATACGCGTCCTGCTGGCTCGTCGCCCCCTCACTCTGAGGTGGCTCAAGGGCGCTTACAGCATAACTGCAAGCTGCCAAATATGCGCCCACTGGGGGTGAAAAATCTCTGTTAAGTTTTCTGGCCGATTCACTAGCGGCGGCATGCTGACCGCTGCGGGCGAGGACCATCATCAGCTGTGCCTGAAAGGAGCGATCCTCTGGAGCCGCCTGCACCAGCTCGCGGCTGAGTGTCAGACAATCGTCGTACAGGTGCCGCGTCGTATCGTCGGCCAACCTCTGGACATGCGTCCGAAAGGTCGCCAGACGGTACTCAACATCGGCCAGCTGAGCCTTGACCAGCACATTGCGTGGGTCGCGTTCGTGCAACCCCCGGCAGATCTCGAGCGCTCGCTGATAGAGCGGTTCGGCGGCGGGTGGCGTTTCGGTCCGGTACGCCAGCAGATCGCCCAGGCTCATACAAGCCTCCGCCAGGGCGCCCTGCAGTCGGACGCTGTCCTGCGTCACCTTCTTCAGTCCATCCTCCAGCAGCGAGATCGACAGTTCATACGACGTCTTAGCCCCTTCGACGTCCCGCTGACGCCACAACACGTCGCCCTTGCGCAATCGTCGCGCCGACATTTCGAAGAAATCCTTGGCCGATGTCGGCTCAACGTCCTCTGGCAGCATCGAGGCCCAGCGATCGGATTCTTCAAGGTGACGAGCGGCCTGGTTGAGGTCCCCCATCCGCAGCGCCAAGTCCGTCATCAGCAGACAGGAGACGCCGGTATCCCACTGAGCGTTGATGACATCCCACTTGTCGACCTTTGGATCGCGCTGCAAGAGCTCGACCCAACGCTGCCGGAACCGTTTGCCTTCATCATATTGCTGGGCTGCCTGCTGGTACTGTCCCAGTCGAGCATAGACGTCGGCCAATTTGTTGCTGCAGGCGGCCATGTACTTGTTCAGCACGGGGCTATCCGGATCGGTGGCATGCAGTTCCTCGACGATGGCCTCCATCCGGCGATAGGTCTCCAAGGCCAATCCCAGCCGGCCGGTTTCGAGGTAAATGTCCGCCATTCGCTGATGGGCTGCGGCGGAAGTGCGGAGGCTGAGCATTTTGGTGTCTTCGAGCGATGCGTCGGCGGGCCGGGCCGCGCCGGTCTTCTTGAGCCTTTCAAAGGCAATCTCCAGCAGCTCCAACCGCAGATCCTGCAAGTCGGGTCGGTCGCGCAGTCCGTCCTGCAATACGCCTACGACGTCGTTGAGCGTCTGCATTGCCTGCGCTTCACTGTAACGAGCCTGATCGCGGGCCACCTTGGCTCCGTCACGTTCACTGGAAATCCGCACCAGAGCGGCATTCAGTCCGATCACCCAGGCGACAGTGAGTGCCCCGACACTGGCCATCAAACCGGCGACGACCGGATTACGCCGACACCATCGGCGCGTTCGTTCAAGCCGCCCGACCGGCCGCGCCAGTATTGGCTCACCCGACAAGTACCGTAGCAGCTCGTCAGCCAGTTCTTGTGCTGAGGCATACCGCTTGCCGGGATCTTTCTCCAGGCACTTCAGACAGATCGTGTTCAGATCCAGGCTGATTGACGAGTCAATCGAGACCGGCGGCCGAGGTTGCTCACTGGCGACTCGAGCCAACGTCACCATGACCGACTGGGACCGGAAGGGCGGTTGTCCGATCAACAGGTCAAAGAGGATCGAACCGAGGGAATAGACGTCACTGGCAACACTGACTTCCTTGGTGAGCCCCGCCGCCTGCTCAGGCGACATGTAATCCGGGGTGCCAAGCACCAGCCCCGACCGCGTCTCAGCTCCATCCTGGTCGATACGCTTGGCCAGCCCGAAGTCGGTAATGTGAGGCTCGCCATTCCGGTCCACCAGGATGTTGGCCGGCTTCAGGTCACGGTGGAGAATACCTCGGCTATGAGCGAACTGGACTGCCAGAGTCACTTTGCGGAGCAATTCGATCATCGCTCGCGGGTCGGTCCTGCTCAGCAACCGACTTTCCCGGTCGAGCCCATTCCCTTCGACAAACCGCATTGTGTAATACGGCATCCCATTGACCTGCCCGACACGATATATGGGCACGATGTTGGGATGGTCCAGGCTGCCCGCCGATTCGGCTTCGACGTAGAACCTTCGGATGGAGTCAGCCGATGCGTACTCGCCCCCCATCATGATCTTGAGGGCCACGAGACGATTGACATTCTTCTCACGGGCCTTGTAGACAACCCCCATGCCGCCCCGTCCCAGTTCGCCAAGCAGCTCGTAATCGTCGAGTCCGCGGAGAGCCCCGACGAGTCCGGGAGATTGGCCCTGATAGGATACAGGGGGAGTTTCGCCCTCCGAGACGATGAGGGTGTCTGCAGGCGAGCCATCGGAGCGGGGTGCAGGAGCTGGCGGTGCGGGGCTGTCAGGAGCGAGCGTTTGATCGCCGACATTCGGATCGGCGCGAAAAACAGTGATGTCGTTGCCAGCAGAGTTGAAAGCCCCGAACAAGCCAGCAGGCTTGGCGGGTTTCCAGTCACGCGTGGCAGCCGCCGAGGCATCGGGGCCCAGCGGCTGACCACCGGACTGCAGTTGCTGAAGGAACTCAATCTCCGTCTGTCGCAAGGCGGCCAGCAGCCCCTGTCGCTCGGCGTCCGCTACACGAGCCAGATAAGTGGCTATTAGTGGGCGCGGCCCACCGTCCCAGCAATTCCGCCAAGCCTCTCGAAATTCTCGCAGCACGACGTCAGAGGATGAGACGATGCCCTCTGCGGGATCATTCGATTCGCGCTTGGTCATCGTCTACCCTTCGTGGCCGCGACATCCCAGCATCCGGCCAACCCCTCGACGGATGGCCACCTCACTGTTCGCGGCCCCATGGCACGGGCGGACTTCGTGCAGATGGTGGCAATTGAACCGATTCTACCGGGTCCCCCCACTTGCTGATCATAGCCGATCCCGCCGGTCGGTCAAGCGATTCCGCTGATTCGGGGTGCTGGCCGCCAAAGCTCGCTCGACCAGCCACCTACCGGCGCAAACGGCACTGCTCGTCCCATGATTCACCGGCAAACCGCGACTCAAATGCGTGCAGCCCAAACCGGCGCGAAAGTTCCTGGCAGACACCGATCCCCCTCACACTGTTCCCCTTCGGATCGAGGCGTGGTGAAAAGACACCAATGCCGAAACGTCCCGGGACGACTGCCAAAATGCCGCCCGCCACGCCACTCTTGGCAGGAATCCCCACGCGATAGGCCCATTCACCGGCATAGTCGTACATGCCGCACGAATGCATGACACTCAACAAGTCCTTGACATATTCGTGCTGCAACGCCTGCTCGCCCGTCAGCGGGTTGATGCCGCCATTGGCCAATGTCGCCGCCATCACTGCCAGGTCATGTCCGTTCACGAGGATCGAGCATTGCTGGAAATAGAGCTCCAGAGATTCGTCAATTAGATCGCTGACCATACCGAAATTCAACATCAGATGACCGATGGCCCGATTACGATGGCCCGTCATCCGTTCCGAAAGAAATACAGAATTGTCGATATGCACCGAGCGGCCGCAGTATCGGCCGAACATGGCCAGCATCCGCGCGACGCGGTCCGGATAATCGATTCCGGTAACCAGATCAGCCGTGGCAATGGCGCCTGCGTTAACCATTGGATTGAACGGCCGGTTCGAAACTTCATCGAGGACGATCGCATTGAATGCTTCGCCCGTTGGCTCGACGCCGACTCGAGCGAGGACCAATTCCCGACCACGATCCTCCAGAGCCAGTCCGAACATGAATGGCTTGGAAACTGATTGGATCGTGAATAGCTGCGAGTAATCTCCGACATCGAAGATCTGGCCGTCTGTCGTCACCACCGATATGCCGAACCACGACGGATCGGCCTTGGCCAACTCGGGAATATAAGTGGCGACCGCCCCGTCTTCGACGCTCTGATAGTGTCTGTGGAGGTCGCGCAGAACATCGCGAATCGGCGCCGCCGCCGACTTCATGCGGTTCAACAGGTGATCGAGACTCGCCGTGTCCGCTGTATCTCCCATGCCCGTTCTGAACTCCCCATTCAATGCCTTCACCCGGTCAATGTCATCCTGCCGACTGGAGCTGCTTAGTACCAAAAATCCGGCTCGCGATCTGCCGTAACTCAACGGCAAACGGATGGTCCGGGAACCGGTTCACAAAAATCCCCCCGCTGGCCACACGGACAATTTCAGCGTTTAACGGGAGCACTCCGGCCACTGCCGTCTGATAAAGATCCTGCACCCGCTGACGCAGGGCAATCGTATCGGTTCCCGGCGGAACTTTGTTGATCACCAGATGCATGGCAGGGACGTCGAGCTGACGGGCTAACTCGACGGTCACGGATGTACCCTGAAAATCCTGATTGTCGGGCCGCATGACCAGCAACAACTTGTGCGACACGGCGATCGAAAGTAAAGTCTCTTCGTTAACCCCTGGATGCGTGTCGATGAACAAATAATCCAAGTCGAGATGATCAGCATCCATCAACTCGTGAATGCCGTCGTTCAGCCGAGTCACGTCGTAACCTTCGGTGAGAATCCGCGCGATCTCGTTACTGTCCATGCTGGATGGAATCAGATACAGCCGAGGGCGGCTCGATGCCGGATCAAAATCGCCAATCGCCGACGCTGTCACGTCGCAGGCCGCATCCTGAATCCGACACTTCCCCCATAGATAATCGTTGAGTGATTTTCGCTGAGCCATCTCGGGCAGATTGAACAGGACATGAATCCCGGGCGACTGGATGTCCGTGTCGATGATCCCCACGCGGTGTCCCGCTCGAGCCACCAGCACTGCCAGATTGGCGGTCAGATTCGACTTTCCCGTGCCGCCACGGAAGGAATGTGTGGAAATGATAGTACGCTCGGCGGCCACGTTGAATTCCTCTCGTTCAATACCCGGTACCGGCGCCCATGCGTGGCCACAGTCGCCCACTATGCTCAGTTCTTGATGTCAGTTCGCGATCTCAAGGTCCCGCCTGGTCGGGACCACCCGACTGCCATCGCTTGCGCAATTCGCCGGCCCGTTGCTTCAACTGCTGAAACAAAGCCCCCTCGGTGATCCCCCGCACCTCCTCGTCCCGTTTCTGGAGGTCGATCTGCACCATCTTCAACATGGACGTGTCAAGGTTGTCCAGAGTGGCCGAGCCAGCACTCGACAGGCCGTTGAGTCGAAACCGCATCTGAGGCCCCCCGGGACCAAGCTGAAACGGCAATCGGTCACTCAACGGGACGTTCGTCACCTGGACTCCGTCCATCACAACGCCGTTCCGGCCACGCGAGACAAGAATCCAACCCGCCGGTGAATAGTGCAACTCCGCGTGCACCCGCGAGACACGCGGATCGACGATCCGCACGTCATTCTCCTCGGCCCGACCGATCACCACCAGAGTCCGCCCCACAAACCGCCACGACTGAACGGGGTGCCCCTGCGCAGAATCGAGCAGGTCCAACTCAACAATTGGGTCTTCAAATGCCATCGTATCCGCCTTGCACTGGTCGCCGGCCGTTGGCCGACATCGCCAGAGACGCAAACGGTGTGCCATCGTAAGCGTCGCTGACGACCGCCGCAGGAATTGAGCCGTTTCCGCGGCAAACAGGCCTGTTTTCTCGGACCCCGAGTTCCTCGCCTGCCCCCCGGTGCTCAAAATGGCAGCGGCGCCGCTGATTTCACGGGCAGTCCCCAGCCCCACCGCCCTCGCCCCCCAACCGAGCCCCGCACATGTCAAGCACCGATGGCGCTATGAGCGGAAACATGCGAAGCAGGGCTGGCACGATCACCGCAGAACAAACCGGCTCCGCACCCGATCCAACTCGGGGCCACCCGAAATGCACCCCAAGGCTCAGCGGAGCGCGGCACTGAGGCTGGCCAGCACGTCAAACGTCCATGCCTGGCCATCTTTCCGCCAGATCTGCACGTGGCTCCGCGTCCCGATGAAGTCCGATTTCAGCTCGACCTTCACCAGGCACTTTTCACCGTTCTGTGCGGCCACCTCGGCGGCGATCTTGATTCGGTCCCCTTCCGGCCGATGCGAGTCGGAAATCGATGGGAAATACCTCAACCACCACCGAGTGAACTCGGCCTGCTCGACGTCGTCCTCGGCAACATACCGTGAGGCAGCATTCCGATCTCGGCTGAGGCACGCTGCGGTGAACCGGCGCGCCATCGCAGCGGGAGTCGCCGGGCTCCTGGCCCACCACACCGTGACGGCAATCACCAGTACGGCGGCAGCCATCCCGCCGTACAAAGCGACCTGTCCCAGGCGATGCAGCTCCCATCCCGACCGACCATCCGTCTGCCGGGCGGCGGAATGTGGAGCCTGCCGGCGCATCTCCGCAGCTTCCGCTGCGCCATGCAAACGCTGATCGGGCCCCATGACCAGCGGCAGGCGACACGTACGGCACTCGGCATGCCGGACTGGTACTTCGGCCGGTATGCGGCCCGACTGACGGCAGCGAGGACAATCGTAACGGACATGCGGCAGATCGGCCTGGTCGCGGAACTCGCCGGAACGGCTGAGCACAAACTGGCAACTGCAATTCGAGCAACGCAGATTGGCGCTCAGCTTGTTCCAAGCGATCCACCCCGCCTGCCCGCAACGCGGGCAGGCGACAGACAATCGCAGCTGAGCATCACCGGAGGGCCGTTCCATCTCGCTCAGAAATCACTGCCACTGACCGCTTCGCCACCCGCACGCGTCGTGAGGGACGCGAGGACCCACAAGGGAATCTTGTCACTGAGGAATCGGACCGATCCGTCGGCAAAGGCAAACTGAGCACCCTCATCGTGGAAGCTGTAGTACAAGTGCCCCCATTCATTGGAATTGTTGATCTCCATCTTGCCGGGGACCGAACTGGACGAACTGCACCAGTCAATCCGCTGTCCAATCGGATAGGCATTGTCATTGGTGGCCCAGGCACCGCCCCGGGCTCGAGCGCAATTGGCACCCTTTTCAGCATTCGCGGGCGTCATCACACGGCCTCGCCAGACGTCTTCCCGACCCGCACATTCCCCGATCATGATCGTGTTGGACGATCCGTCGGTGATGTCGTCGATCTGCGGATACGGAGGACGACCGGTGACAACCGCCACGCGCGGATCCCCTTGAATGCTCGCCACCCAGATCGGCAAGCCGGCGGCCCCGAACGGTTGCAGTACCCCCGGAACCACAACGTTGTCCGCCGCCGCCGTTCCGGCGCGGAACCCCGGCACCGCCGAACCAATCGGCAGGTTCGCGGGAAGCTCCTTGAGGATCGCGCTGTGAACTCCTTCGGGCGTAAAATAATCGCCGCACGCACCGATCTTGTGCCCCACTCCCGGGTCGCTCTTGAACTGAGTCCGTTCCTGAATTGGCGATCCGGGGCACATCAACACTTCGATAAACTTCTGAACAGTGATGCCGTTAGCGACGGGTTTGGATTCAGCCGCCGGAATGAAGTTCCCCGGATTCGCAGGATCCTCGGCGTACTTCGTGTACAGCCGCCACCAGTCTTGATCCAGGTCGTAGTTGGCCGCGCTGACAATGTTCTGCTGTTCCAGATAGGGCAGAATATCCGGAGCCCAACTGCGCGCCGCGCCATTCGCCTCGGTCCGTTTGGAAAACGGCAAATGACGTTGAGATGCTTCGTAATTATGGATAGCCAGTGCAATCTGCCGCAGGTTGTTGATGCAGCCGGTTCGGCGAGCTGCGGCGCGAGCCGATTGCACGGCCGGCATCAACAGCGCCACCAGAATGGTGATGATCACCATCACCACCAACAGCTCAATCAGCGTAAAACCCGCCGGCCTGTGCCGCGATCGCGGCCCGCGCGTCACGATCCGCACCAGGGGCCAGCTTCGCGCACTTCGACTCACGTAAAGGGCACTGTCTGTCACGACAATCTCCTCGCACCAAGTTTTTACTTTCCGCACCGTAGCGCCCCAAGTGGCGACATGGTTGCTGCGAAGCAAAAGACATGCCGGCGGCCGAGAATAGTTCGCAATCGGCTCGAAACGCGAGGAATCAGCACCATTTCACTCGCCCATTCCGACCACCGGCGGTCGACCTGACGGCTGACCCAGAGGGGGCGTGTCGATTATTGCGACAAGCTCGTCGATTCCGTCGACATAACTAGCCCGGAAAATTCATCCGCCGATGGACAAATAGAAGTTGCTAGCGGGCCGCGACTCGGGTATGACAGTGTTTTGCACGACATCCTCATACCAAAACCAAGGGTCCCGCCAGCATGACAGAGTGTATCACCGCGACCGTCGATTTCACACCGCTGGGACGGCGGCAAGTCGTGGCCGATTTCCTGGGAGGTCGGCTGACCTCGGATGCGCACCGCCTCGTTGTTGCGGGATCCTCGCTACACCATTCACGACCAGCGTGCCATGCTGGCCCAGCGGGTGATCTCGCTGGCTCTGGGCTATGAAGATCTCAACGATCAGCAGACCATGCGTACGGACCCGGCGCTGCAGACCGTGTCCACGGCAATCAGGACAAACGGTTCTTTCATGGCTATTACCAGAGCTACTGCTTTTGGCCCTTGTACGTCTTCTGCGGTGATCAATTGTTGTGGGCTTATCTGCGGCCGAGCAATATTGACGGTGCCAAACATTCCCGAGCCATCACCAAACTGCTTGTCGCGGCCATTCGGAACCGCTGGCCCGAGGTGAAGATTACCCTCCGCGCTGACAGCGGGTTCTGCCGTTGGCGATTGATGCGATGGTGCGACAAACACGACGTCTTGTACATTCTGGGGGTGGCCGGCAACAAGATCCTGGAGCGACGCGTGTTGATGAAAGCGGAACGACTCCCGGCCGGGCCGAATACACGCTTCGTGGTCACCAATCTCTCGGGTACGCCCCACCCTCAACTCGCCCGATCGCCCCCCTATAGGGCTGTCGTGATCATAAGTCCATCGGCGGATGAATTTTCCGGGCTAGGAATCTTCAGCGGTCGGGCGCAGAAAGTCTTGGCAGCAAGAGCGGGCCCGAAGAACACAACCAGCCGCAGCAGGACAAGCCTGGAGGCGAGTCGTGCGGCGAATTCACAAGGGCCAACACCACAGCGTGCCGGAGAGTCCGGCACGCTGACGATGTGTCAATCGAGCGAAAGCCAGCGGGCAGTCGACTAGAACACGTCCAGCTCGAAGTGATGGCCCGAGTGGTACAGCCGGCAGGTCGGGTAGTAGTTGTACCACTTCTTGTTGTAGACCGGGATCCGCATCTCCGACGGATAGCGGAAGTACAGGCTCTCGGCGCTGCGATAGAAGTCCTGGCCGCGGAAGTTCTGTGGATAATAGACATACGGGTAGTGATAGAATCGGTCCCAGTCGCTGGCGCTCATCCCGCCCCCACTGCGACCATAAAACGTCGGCTGGCTGGGATACTGAGCCTGAGCGGTCACGCTCAGACCGATCACCAGCAACACCGCGCAAGCGGCTATGCGAATCATATTTCCCTCCTTGGTCTTGAAGAGTGGCCAGTCGGGTCTGCAGCTGGCAAGCTGCCCCCCTCCCGGCTCGGCCACCCCGGGTCTCCACTATTGCATCGTCGCACCGCGCCGCCCGCATTGACCGATTCTTCGCGCCAAACGGCAGATTTTCCGGCGCCAGCACTGCCAGCAACAGCGGGCCCGCGCCAAGTCGGAGTCTTTGGGGCAGGCGCCGACTCCAGCGGAATGGACGCCCCTGTGTTTTTCGCACAGAGACACCAAGAGACAGAGACACCAAGATACTCTGCGATACGGCCGCAACCGGAGCGTTCGATCACGTGTTCCGGATCGCTGCGTTCGTGCTACTGGGGAAACTCGCCCCGCGCGAGTTCGTCTTCCCACTGGTCCATCAGCGGCCAGTCGACGGCACAGGTGCCGAAATCGGCCATATGGAGATACTGTTCCAGCCGAGCGATGGTGCGATCGAGCTGCTGGTCGTCCTTACGAAAGACGGGCCCGTGGCTCGGCAGGAGCCACTTCACGTCGCTGGCTCGGATCCGACGCAGCGATGCGATGAAATCGGGGATGTGGCTGCCGTGGTGAGCGTCAATCGCGCCGACGCAGCCGTCGCGATAGATATTGTCGCCGCTCAACAGCAGATCACCCAATCGAAAGGCCAGCTGGCTGTCCGTATGTCCGGGCGTGTGCCACACTTCCAGCTGCAGCTTGCCGACCTCAATCAAGTCGCCGTCGACCACTTGATGCTCGACTTCCACCGGCGGCATCGCCAGATGAATCCCTTGCGCGGCGATCTCGGCAAACGTCTTGATCCGGTCCCCTTCGGCCAGCGGGGTGACGGCCAGCGGGTGAGCGGTGACCGTGCTCCGCAACAACTGCTTCGCCTTGGCCAGCCCCTGGATATGGTCGGCGTCGGCGTGAGTGGCCACGAGTGTCTTGCAGCGGGAGAGGGGAAAATCGAGCTGCCGGATCATCTCGACAATCTCATCCACCGTCTCGTCATAGCCGATGTCGATCAGCACCCACTCGTCGCCGTCATAGACCAGGTAGACGTTGCAGCCAATGATATGGCCCGCCTGGTAGTTCATTTCGATGACGTGAGGAAAGATCGGCTTCCGTTGCAGCATGACTGGTTCTCAAATCGGCGGCCGCCGGGCATCACCGGCCGGTCGTGTCGGTCGGGTCCCACGTCGGTCCCCGATGCCCCCTGCGAAATGTGACGAGCGATGGTGACGATGGCCGCTACGGCTGATGGGATGAGGCTGCGGCCGCGGACATTTTACGGACGGTTGGTGCGAGCTTCAACCGACCCCCCGCTAGTTGCCTGAGCCAGCCCCTCGCGGTAGGACGGATACTGAAGCGTTATCGGGCACCGATCAGCCAGATACCGCGAGCGAATACGCTTGCCCTCGGCGGTCCCCCGCCGTCCGGCCGACTCACCCTCAGCCACAGCCCGAAACGTAGGGGGCGGGATTTGATACAGACCGGCCAGGTAACGGAGATAATCGCCTCGGTGCACGGGGTGTCCATCGGATACGACCAGCCGTTGCGGGGGGACGACGTGTCGAGCCGCAGCGCAGACCACTCGGGCCGCGTCCTCGATATGGATCAGGTTCACCCACCCATTTTCACAGGCGGCGATCGGCCCGGCTCGAAGTTCCTCCAGCCGGGGGAGTCGCCCCGGACCGTAGAGCCCTGCGAGGCGCAAGATAATGGTGCTCGGAGCGACCGGTGAACTGGCTAGCCACTGTTCCGCTTCGAGGCAAGCCTGGCCCCCGGGCCGATCGGGTGCCGTGGGCGATTCCTCATCGACCCATTCGCCAGCCCCCTGGCCATAGACGCCGGTCGAGCTGATGTACAGAAATCTTTCCGTCCCAGGGCTCAGACGTGGGACGAGTTGTTTCAGGCCCTGAACATAGACGGTGCGGATGTCGGTGTAACGTCGGCGATCGTAGCCGACGGCGAACAGGACATTCCGGCAGGGCGGGAATTCGGGGAGGGTGTCGGGTTCGGTGATATCGCCGATCAGTGGCCGCCAACCTTCACGTTCCATTTCATTAGCGCGCTCGGCTGATCGTGTCAAGACCCAGACCGTGTTTCCATCGGCGTGCCAATGTCTGGCGACTCGAGCGCCGAGGTAGCCGCATCCCACGACAAGCATGTGTCCAGTTGCCACCACCAGCCCTCCCAGACCGATCAATCACGCCACACGTGTTTCATGTTATCGCTGAAATCCGCGCCGGACAGAGGACAAAACTTGACTCGTTTGGTTATCATGGACGGTAGTCCACCGTCCGCGTCCCGCAGCGGCGACGCGTCCACGGGTATCGTCACGGGGAGTCTGAGGATGTCGCAGTGCCGATTGAGCGACCGGGGGTTGCGGTGCGCCGCATGGCTGGTCTGTATTCTCTGCCTGTGGGCCGTTCCCATTCCGCTGATCGCTCAACGAACACTCGAGCGACCGCTGCCTCAGGGTTCGGCGAAGCGTCCGGCGGCCAATCGCCCGGCTGCGGAGACGCCAGTCCCCGTATCGCCAGCTACCGCAACTGAGGCCGAACCTCGTACGGCCTCGCCGGTCGTCGTCCGACGTCAAGATCTTGATACACTGAGCGTCTCGCGGCTCGCTCCGCGGACGATCGGCGATCTGCATGCGATTGAGTCGGCCATCCAGCATGTCTATGCCGATGCGGTGGCGGCGACCGTGGCCATTCGAGCCGGAGCCGCTCATGGCTGTGGAGTGATCGTCACCGAAGGGGGCCACGTGCTGACCGCAGCCCACGTCGCTGGCTGGCCGGGCCGCCAACTGATGCTGCAGCTCTCGGACGGCCGACGCGTCTCGGCTCGGACCATGGGCATGAATCACGCAGCCGATTCGGCATTGGTCCAGATCGACGATCCGGGTCCCTGGCCGCATCTGGAAGTGGGCCGTTCGGACGAACTGAAGCTGGGCCAATGGTGCATTGCCTTGGGTTACCCCGGTGGTTACGACTCGGAACGCAAGCCTGCACTGCGTGTCGGGCGGATCCTGGCCGTCAACCGGAACGACACGGCCCTGCTGACCGACTGCACGCTCACTGGCGGTGACTCGGGCGGACCGCTATTGAACCTGGAAGGTGAAGTGATTGGCGTGAACAGCCGGATCGGTGCCGATCTGGCGGCCAACCTGCACGTCCCGGTGGACGAATTCCGGAAGCACCGGGATCGGTATCTGGCGAGCGAATCGTGGGGACAGTTGGGATATTTCGGAGTGCGAGACATCGCGAATGCGAGCAGCGGCGATGCGGTGACGGTGGAGGCGATCGAGAACGATTCGCCGGCTGGCCGTGTGGGGCTGCGCAAAGGGGATCAGGTGACGGCAATCGAGAACCGGCCCGTGAAGACGTCGGTCGAGTTCCGGCAGCTGGAGCGGCAATCGCGTCCCGGTTCGGAAGTGGTCCTGAAAGTGGTACGAGAAAGTGAGGAACGCGTGGTGCGACTGCGAGTCGCCGAATCGCCAACCCCTCCGCACAGCGACGATGATGCCGAATTGCTCGAGTCGTTCCTGCGGCGGTCCGGATGGCGTGACCGGGTGATCGACGCGGTGGGCAAGAATCACTACGACATCAAACAGGCGGCTCGCACCGCCGTCGACAACACCAAACTCTCAGCCGTCCGTGTCCTCGATTCGCGCAATCAAATTGCCATGGGAACGGTTGTCAGCCGTCACGGATTAGTCCTGACCAAGGCGAGTGAAGTGATCGGTGCCAAGCACCTGATCTGCCGACTGTTCGACAGCCGTAACTTGCCGGCGGAGGTCGTCGGCCACGATGTCGGTTCGGACTTGGCCCTGCTGAAGGTCGACGCCGACGACCTGGTTCCCGTGAAGTGGGCGAGCCAGGATCAGCCTACCGTCGGCACTTGGCTGGCCTCGGTAACCACCAGCCGGCAGCCGCTGATGATGGGCAACGTCAGCGCCACGACCAGCCGCGTGGGCCGTGAACGTCCTCTGCTGGGGATCCGCATGCACCGCGAGCTGGATCGGCCTGAGGTGAGCGATGTGATTCGCGGGTCGGCCGCTGAGTCAGCGGGTATCCAGCCGGGCGACCAGATTCTGGCCGTCGATCAGCAGGCGGTCAGCGACAAACATGAGCTGATCCGCTTGATCGGCAAGCACTGGCCGGGCGAACCGCTGGAACTGAAACTGCTACGCGGCGAGGAGAAGATGGACTTGAGCGTCTCGCTGGGAAGCGAATCAGATGCCGATGCCGACCTCAGCGGATTCCGGGAATTCAATGGGGGACAGCTGAGCCTGCGACGAAGTGGCTTCGAGACAGCTTTCCGCCACGACACACCGCTGCAGCCGAATCAGTGCGGCGGGCCGATCGTGAACATCGACGGCGAATGCATCGGCATCAACATAGCTCGAGCGGAACGAGTGGCCAGCTACGCGGTCCCCGCTTCGACGGTTCAACACTCGCTGCAGGAGATGATGAACAAGCTGGATCAGCAGGTCACCATCACAGCCGCCAAGCCGGTGGTGGAACTCCCCGCACCGACGGAGGCCCCACAGAAGAAACCGACGAGAACCCCTGAGTCAACTCGCGGCCAGGCTCCATCCAGCCAGGCTCCGTCCGGCCAGGCTCCGTCCGGCCAGGCTCCGTCCGGCCAGGCTCCGTCCAGTCAGAGTGCTCGAGTTCCTTCGTCGGCGCCGTCGACGGCCGCCGGGGAATCGAAGTAGGCCTGCAGCATGACTTGAGCGGCCAGCATATCGCGCCGCTCGCGACGTTGTTTCTCGGTCCAGCCGGCTTCGGCCATCAGTTGATTGGCATGAGCTGTCGAATAGCGTTCGTCGAAGTAGACCACCGGCCGGCCGGTCACTTCGTGCAGCCACTGGCCAAACGCCCGCGCCTCGCGCGACTTGCCGCTCTCCTGGCCACTCATGTGGACCGGCACACCCACCACCAGCCTTTCGGCCCCTTCTCGGTCGGCTACCTCACAAAAGTACTTGCCATCCAGATCCGCGTTGCGGCGGAGGTAGATCTCCAGAGGCGACGCCAGCTTGAACTCCAGATCGCCGACCGCTAAACCGACTCGTCGAGTACCGAAATCGATCCCCAGCACGCGGACCGGGCGCGATGGTCGTGGGGATCGCGGCGGTGGTGCAGATTGATTCACGCGTCCGTCCCCTCCGGTCTCCATCGCCCGACCTGACTGCACTACAGAAACTCACTCTGACCGGTCTGCTCCAGTCGCTGCACGATCTGACGAATCTTTTCCTCGTCCTCCTGGCGCGCCACCAGCGTCGCTTGAGGCGTATGGACAATGATCAGGCCCTCCACACCCAGAGCGGCCACCAGGTGCCCGGGTTCGGAACGGACGACGCAGTCACGAGCCCCGACCAGGACGGCCGGGCCGTCGATCGTGTTGCCGTCGGCGTCGCGACCGAGCAACCTCGGCAATGCCCCCCAACCGCCCAGATCGTCCCACGTAAACGGCGCTTCGATCACCGCGACTTCCGAGGCCTTTTCCATCACGGCAAAGTCGATCGACTTGCCGTCAATCGCGGCGAACTCCCGCTCAAAAACAGCGTCGAAATCGGCCGCGCCAGCATGTCTGACAATAGTTGCCAAACGTTGAGCCATCTGCGGTTCATGTTGGTCCAGCAGATCCAGGATCGTCTGTGCCTTCCAGACGAAGATCCCCGCATTCCAGTAGAAGTTGCCCGAGTCGACGTATTGCCGAGCCACCTCCGCTCGAGGTTTCTCCCGGAACTGGCTGACCTTGAACGACGGCAGGCCACTGGCGGCCTCCAACAGCGGCGCACCTCGCTCGATGTATCCGAAGACTTCAGCCGGATAAGTCGGCTTGATTCCGAACGTCACCAGTCGCTGAGGATTCCGTTCGACCAGTTCAGCGGCAGACCGAATCGCCTGTTGGAACTGAGCTGACGTGTTGATAACGTGGTCCGACGGCATGACGACCATCGTGGCTTGCGGGTCCTGGCGGGCGAGTAATCCGGCCGCCAGACCGATACAGGGTGCCGTGTCGCGTTTGCAGGGCTCACCAAGCACCTGAGCCGAGGGGATTTCGGGGAGCTGACTGCGGATTGGGGCGACGAGGCGTCGATTGGTCACGACCAGCACACGGTCGGGGGGAACAACGTCTCCCAACCGATCCACGGTCGACTGAATCATCGTCCGCTCACCCACCAGTCGCAATAACTGCTTGGGTTGATCGACCCGGCTGGCGGGCCAGAATCGCGTGCCCGCCCCTCCGGCCATGATGACGGCATGGAGCATGGTATGGGATGCCTCAAAAACTACAGCCATGGCCGCGCAGGCGGCAGGTTCCGGTAAGGCTCACGAACGCCGAGCCGGTGAAGTGTCGGTCAAGTAGCAGTCAGAGCGAATAGGCTCCAGCTGACCAGCTCGCCGCGACAGCTCCATCTGGTCCAGCGCAAAGAGTGGATTGATTTCGACGCGGACTCCTTCGGCAACTTCGACACCCGCCGCGCGCAGCATCCGCAGATCGCGCTGTATCAGCATCCGCTGAACGTATTCCGGCGTGTCCTTGGGAGCTCCTGGAGCGTTCTTCAGCGGCGCGAACGCCTGACGCTCGTCCACCTCCACGACCAGCGTCCGCTGGGCAGCGGGGAGCAGGTCGAAGATGAACCGCTCGAATTTTGTTGCATTCGGTTGTTGCGGTTCGACGGTTGTACCCGTAGTCGGATCGAAATAGGGGACCTTCTTTCGAGCCAGGTGGAAGGGGAGCCCGTCGACTGAGGTTTGCTGGCGGCGGAGCAGGCCGACGTCCATCAAATGGACTGCCGTATTGCCGGCCCACAGCACCAGTTGCCCGTCACTGTGTCGACGCTGAGCGGCTTCGAGCGGGAGATCGCTGTATTCGATCACCATCGTCTGACCGTCGACGTCGACCACGTTACCGACTTTATCCTGCGGCTCATGCTTGGCCACCACTTGCGTAGTGATCTCGGAACGAGCCAACAGATGATGCCCGAGGAAAACCGGATCGCCGATTTCGACCAGCGGGTTGTCGATCTGGAAGTAGAACAGCTGCTGGATACCACGTTCGGACATGCGATCGAGCAGCCCGGCACGGTGGAGGGCCGCCAGCATCCCCCCGTGACCGTCGGGGCTCAACGCCAGCGACGACGGAGATTCCAGCAGAGCTCGACCGTTGTCATCGACGGCCGGCATGGTCCCCTGGCAGAAAATATGTACCTGGTCGGGACCCAACCCCAGCCATTGGTGTTCGTTCAGGTAAGTGCGTGTGGCCTCATCAGTCGCCGGACTGGTCATGACGTACAGATCCAACGGCCGACCGAACCGTCGCG
Source organism: Pirellulales bacterium (assembly GCA_046349895.1). Lineage (GTDB taxonomy): Bacteria > Planctomycetota > Planctomycetia > Pirellulales > Pirellulaceae > JAXMBJ01. The sequence goes on from JAXMBJ010000006.1 coordinate 2,965,338, forward strand.
AAACGGCTCGGATCCGATCGAAGTGCATGGCAAACAGCGAGCGGCCCGAGACAGGTCCGATCGGATACAGCCCTTTGGGGAGATCGAAGCCGAGCCGTGTCCCCTGTCCGCCGGCGACGACAATCAGGCCAATGCGTCCCTGCCGCAGGGCTTCTTCGCCGACCTGCCGTGCTTCGGAAACCGACCAACCGCTCGGCACTTGCCCCAACCGGATCGCTCGCGGACTGACCGCCCGCGCGGCCAGTTGCCCCCAATCCTGCTGATGCGATTTCTGACGAGTCAGTCGGACGAGTTCCGGCCAGTCGACACTGCGGATCTGAGTGGCCAGTTGCGTCTGTTCGGCGGCACTGAGCTGATCCCAGCAGGCCAGCAGCTGCGATTGACCGACCGGTTCCAAAAGCAGTTCGAGTCGTTTGCGTTCCGTATCCATCCTGGAACCTTCAGTCCTTCCTGAATACCAACCTTCCGACGGATTTCGAATGAGTGTCGGCGGCCGGAATTCAAATCCGACCGCGGACCCAGGCCTGCAACAGCCAGCAGAGTATGGGGAACAGAATCAGCACCGTGGCGTAGGTGAAGATGGTCGTCCAGACGTTCTTAGGCCATCGCGCCATCGCTTACCATTCCCTTCCGGGCATTACGGCTTCCCCAGTCCCCTACCCTGGCTCTCTTGCCCTGGCTCTCTTGCCCTGCCCCTCATGCCCTGTTCCGCTTGGGAACCGGGGATGAGGGGTCGAGAACCGCGTTGATCAAGGGCCGGCCGCGACTACTTGGCCGCGACTACTCGGCCACTACTACTTGGCGGGCACGATCCAGACGTTGCGAAACACGACAGGATTGCCGTGGTCCTGCAGGAAGAGTCCGGCTGCTTCGGGGCCTTCGCCGATCCCGCCGGGAGTCTCTTTCGGCAATTCCAGATCCTCGTAAATCGTCTGGCCGTTATGCCGCACGGTGATGCGGGCGTTCGTGGTCTTCTTCCCGGCCGCGTCGTACTTGGCCGACTTGAAGTCGATATCGTAGGTCTGCCAGGCCAGCGGCGGGAAGCACATATTCAGCTTGGGCGCTTTCTGCTGGTAGATGCCACCACACTCGTTGTCGGCCCCCTTGAGCCCGAACGAATCGAGCACTTGGACTTCATAACGATGATTGACGTACACGCCGCTGTTGCCCCGTCCCTGTCCGCGAGCGTTGGGCATGAACGGCGTACGAAACTCCAGGTGAATCGTGTGGTCGTTGAATTTCTCCTTGGTCGAACAGTTGGTCGCGCCGAGGTACTTGCCGTCGACCAGCGTCCCCTTGTCCCAGGCACCCACACCGCTGCCATCGAACAGCACCACCGCTCCGGCCGGCGGTTTGGCTCCCAGCGTCGGGCTTTCACGACGCACCTTTTTCAGCTCACCCAACTTGCTGCCGTTGGCGTCGATGACTCGGATGACCGTGCCGTCGACTTCCAGCCGGAACGTGTCGGACTTGAATACGGCCTGCTTGCCGTCGAGCTGTCCATCGACTTCCTGTTTCTGGTTGCTCGGATCCCAACCGTCGCCGGGGAGTCCTCCGGGGAACCCAACCGCGTGGAACTTGCCGTCGCCCAGAGCGATGATCTGGCCGCCCCAACGAGTGCCGTCGGCGTCGATCGTTCCGGCGTATTCACCCTGGATCTGGTAGTCGAGCCCAGCGGCCGCTTCGTCGGTGAAGGTTCCACCGCGCTGCGCGCAGGCCGTCCCCAGTCCCAACACCCAGACCAAACATCCGACCACAATGGTGTGACGATTCATATTTCTCAAAGCTCCTGGTGCCTGTTGCGTCGATCAGCCGACGCGTGTGTTAACCGGCCGCCCCACACGGGAAACGCGTGCTATTGTGACCTCCGCGGCCCCAAGTCTCAAGGGTGCCGAGGGGCCCCGACGGGGGCCATCAGACCGCGCCGCGCCAGTTCTTCGACCAGCTGCGGCGTCGATTCGTAGAGGACGGCGTCCCAACCGGCCGCCAGAGCCCCGGCGACATTCGCCGCCACGTCGTCCATGAAAAAGATCTCGTCCGCCTGGCAGCCTGCCACCCGCTGGGCGTGAGCGTAGATCGACTGATCGGGCTTCATCGACCCGACTTCGTAACTCAGGACGAAGTGGTCAAAATGCTGTTGGATCAGCGGATAACGGTCGGCGTTGATCCACTCCCAGTGGGCATGGCAGGTATTGGACAGAATGCCCAGGGGCCAGCCAGCGGCCTGCAGCCGAGCCACCACCGGGACGATCGAATCATTGAGCCAGAAGATGTCGCTGATCGCCGCGGCCACGGTCGATTCGTCCAGCGAAGTGGCCAGGGCCTCGTTCAGCAACCGGCAGACATCGCCGGTCGTCAGTTCGCCCTGCTCGTAACGCCATTGCATACCGCTGGCGAAGAGCGCATCCCAGGCGGCCTGCGGAGTGACCCCACCGGCGGCAGCCAGATTCGCCGCCGCCCGCCGATGGTCGAAGTGGAACAGCACGTTCCCCAGGTCGAAATAGACAAACTTCAGACTCAATTGTGATCGTCGCTATGAAAACTGGCTTCAGCGGCTGACGGGTTTCAGCGGTCGCAGCTGAATGTTGCGGTACCAGGCCTCGGAGGGGGGGCCGCCGTGAATCTGCACGGCAATGATCCCGTCGGTGGCGATATCGGGATCGGTCTCGGTGTAGTCGACCGTCTTGTGATCATTCAGATACAGCTGGATACGTTTCCCCTGACAGACAATCCGATAGTCGTTCCAGTCCCCTTTCCGCACGATACTCTCCGGCGCTGTCTTATCGTCCCCGGCCAGGATGCGGTTCCGCCGAGACTCGTCGTAGAGTTTTCCCCACCAGCCGCTGCCGACATCGGCCTGATAACCGCTGACCTCATGGTGATTGGGGATCCGCGCTGTACGGAACTGAATTCCCGCGTTCACTCCTTCGCCGATGGCCTTGATTTGCAGCCGCAATTCGAAGTCGCCGTACTTCTCGCGGGTCGCCAGGAATTCATTGCGGGGGATATCTCCCTGGAGCTTCCCGGCGACGATGCACCCATCTTCGATGCGGAACCAGTCGAGATTCCCTTCCCAGCCGTCGAACGACTTGCCGTCGAACAGATCGATCCAGCCTTCCGAGTCGGCCTGCTCGGCCTTCGCAGCCGGTTTCGGTTCATCGGCGCGAACTTGCGCCGATGAGACCGCGATCAGGAAACCGCTCCACAACAGAGTCCACACCAGCCCCCGCCGCGCGGCCATCCACCGTAAGTCGGAGATTTGGGAGGGAACGAACCGGGCGACGACACCGTCCAGACGCGACAGCAGCATGACGAACACCTCCGCCTGACCAGAAAAACGCCATTCTCGCAGCCCCTACGCTAACCGTTCGGCGGCTCACGGTCCAGCCTCACTCAGCCGCCGGCGCCTACCGAATCGAGGCTGTGGAACGTAAAATGGACCCGTCTACTGCCCGCCCGCGGCCGGAACAGCTGTCGGCATCGCCCGGCCCGAACCGCATCCGTCATGAGCACTTTTCGTCCCAAGGAGACCGTTGTGGAGCTGAATCGTTACAGCCGTCGGATTACGCAGCCCAAGAGCCAGGGCGCTTCGCAGGCCATGTTGTACGGGACGGGGCTGTCCGAAGCCGACATGTCGAAGCCGCAGGTGGGGATCGCCAGCATGTGGTACGAGGGGAACACGTGCAACATGCACCTGCTGGACCTGGCCGCCGAAGTACGCCAAGGAGTAATCGAGGCGGGGATGGTCGGCATGCGGTTCAACACGATCGGGGTCAGCGACGGGATCTCGATGGGGACGGAGGGGATGAGCTATTCCCTGCAGAGCCGCGACCTGATCGCCGACTCGATCGAGACAGTCGTCGGCGCTCAGTGGTACGACGCCTGCGTCACTATCCCCGGCTGTGACAAGAACATGCCCGGCTGCATCATTGCCCTGGCGCGGCTGAACCGCCCCGGCTTGATGGTCTACGGCGGCACGATCAAGCCCGGCCATTGGCAAGGTGAGACGCTCGACATCGTCTCGGCCTTCCAGTGCTTTGGCCAGTTCCTGGCGGGCAAGATCAACGAACAGGAGCGAGAGGGGATTGTGCGGCACTCATGCCCGGGTGCCGGGGCCTGCGGCGGGATGTACACGGCCAACACGATGGCCACGGCGATCGAAGCACTCGGCATGTCCCTCCCCTACAGCTCGTCAATCCCGGCCGTCGATCCGGCCAAGAAAGAAGAGTGCCGAGCGGCCGGCCGCGCTGTGCGGCTGCTGCTGGAACGCGATCTCAAGCCTCGCGATATCATGACGCGAGCGGCCTTCGAGAACGCCATGGTGCTCGTCATGGCGCTCGGCGGCTCCACCAACGCAGTCCTCCATCTGCTGGCGATGGCTCGCGCGGTGGATGTGCCCCTTTCGATCGACGACTTCCAGGCTGTGGCCAATCGGGTCCCCTATCTGGCCGACCTGAAGCCCAGCGGTAAGTTTGTGCAGGAAGACCTCCACATGGTCGGCGGAACTCCGGCCGTGATGAAGTACCTGTTGGCCGAAGGACTGCTCAACGGCGACACGATGACCGTCACCGGCCGCACGTTGGGCGAAAACATCGCCGATCTGCCGGGGCTCAAGGTCGGTCAGTCGATCGTCCACACGGTCTCCAACCCGATCAAGCCGACCGGTCATATCCAGATCCTCAAGGGGAATCTCGCACCCGATGGGGCGGTAGCCAAGATCACCGGCAAGGAAGGGCTGGTCTTCACCGGCCCGGCGCGCGTGTATGACTCGGAAGAGGACATGCTGGCCGCTCTGGAACGTCAGGAGATCCGCAAGGGGGATGTCGTGGTGATCCGCTACGAAGGTCCCAAGGGGGGACCGGGCATGCCTGAGATGTTGACACCGACCTCGGCCATCATGGGGGCCGGGCTGGGATCGGATGTGGCCCTGCTGACCGACGGACGGTTCAGCGGTGGATCTCACGGGTTCATCGTCGGCCACATCACGCCGGAGGCTCAGGAAGGCGGCCCGTTGGCCCTGATCCGCGACGGGGACCGCGTCACCGTGGATGCTGAACGCAATCGGCTGGAGGTCGAATTGTCGGACGCTCAGCTGGCCGAACGACGCGCACAGTGGCAAGCGCCGGCGTACAAGGCGACGCGCGGAACACTGTACAAGTACATCAAGAACGTCAAATCGGCATCGCTGGGTTGCGTCACGGACGAATAAAGGGCGGATTCCGCGGCGCAAAGTGCCGGCGGGATTTGCGACTGTCCGCAGGGAAGTCGGGGCCTATAATCGCCAGTAGCGGCGGGCGGTGGCCGGTCATTCGGCATGGTCACGGAGTCGGGCAAGTGGCGCTTCGTTAGGTGGCGCTTCGTTAGGTGGCGCTGGACACGATCGATGTCCAGCCATCAGTGCTGGCGGCAACGCGGCTAGAGCATAGAGGGCAGGGATGAGATCGACCGAATCGCAAGCGTTCCGCCCGAACTTGGCCGCCGGCCACGGGCCCCACGGTGAGAGTCGACCGAAGACGCTGGCTGAACTGAAGCGAAGCGGCTGGAAGTCGAAGTCGGTCAAGGAAGAGCTGCGGGACAATTTCCTGCGTCGACTGGAGAGTCGTCAGGAGCTGTTTCCGGGGATTGTCGGTTACGAGAACACCGTCATCCCCGAGGTCAACTTGGCGCTGTTGGCCGGCCACGACATGCTCTTCCTGGGGGAAAAGGGCCAGGCAAAGAGCCGCCTGATGCGGACGCTGGTCAGCTTCCTCGACGAGGCGGTCCCCTTTCTGGAACTCCCCGACTGCCCGGTACACGAAGATCCGTTCCGTCCGATCACCCGCGCCGGACGGGAATGCGTGGCCGAGTTGCCAGAGGACGAGATCCGCATCGGGTGGTGGCCCCGCGACCAGCGATACGCTGAGCGACTGGCGCCGGGGACGAAGTTTGCCGACATTATTGGCGAGATCGATCCGGCCAAGCTGGCGGCCGGGCAGAGCATGTCGGCCGAGAATGCGCTCCACTTCGGCTTGATCCCCCGCATGCATCGCGGGATCTTCGCCATGAATGAGCTCCCGGAACTGGACGAGCTGGTGCAGGTCGGGCTGTTCAATATTCTTGAAGAACGCGACGTGCAGATCCGCGGCTATCCGATTCGGTTTGACCTGGACATTGTGATTCTGTTTTCGGCCAACCCGGCGACTTACAACCGCAGCGGCAAGGTGATTCCTCAGCTGAAGGACCGCATCGGATCGGTGATCCACACCCACTATCCGCTCGATCGCGACCTGGGGATCTCGATCACCGAGTCGGAGGCGGCGATTGACCTGGGGGGCGACTACCCGGTCGTGGTGCCGTACTTCATGAAGCAGATTCTGGAACAGATCACGATCCGGGCTCGGCAGTCGAAGTACATCGACCAGCAGTCGGGGGTGAGTGCCCGGTTCTCGATCGCCAACTACCGATCGATGGTCGCCAGTGCTCGGCAGCGGGGCGTGGTCCTGCAGGAGCGGCCGAGCGTGCCGCGGATCAGCGATCTAGGGCACCTCTACAGCTCGTCACTCGGCAAGCTCGAGCTCGACCTGATGGGAAGCAGCCAGATGACCGAGCGCCAGGTGCTCGACGCCGTCATCGCTCAGGCGATCAGCGACGTCTTTACGGAGTACGTCGACGAGCACGGGCTGGAGGAAATTGCCGCCATCTTCCGCAAGGGGGTGCGGATCGAAGTCGGCGATCTGCTGCCGTCGAGCCACTATGCGGGGCTGATTGAACGAGTACCGCCGGTGTGGGACAAGGCATTCGAAGTGAACGCGTCGTCTGATCCGGCCGTGAGGGCATCGTGCGTCGAGTTTGTGCTGGCCGGGCTCTACGCGACCGACCGCATCTCGCGATCTCAGCAGCACGGAAAAATCGTCTATGAAACGTGAACCGGGAACAAGTCGCTGGTCACCGGGCGGCGTGATTCACACCTACCTGGGCTACGATCCGCAGCGGTTTCCGAGTCCCACTCAGCCGCCGGCCGACCTGGTCTCGCCGCTGATGGAACACCTGCTGGCCTACGGGTCGCTGGACGATATCACTCCAGATCAGCTGGCCAAGGCGGTGCGTATCGATCCGAGTCAGATGGGGAGTCTGGGTCCGAGCCTGGACGCTTTGCTCCAGATGCTGCGGGAGCGCAAGCGGAAAATTCTGGAGACTTACACGGCGGCTCCAGCCCTGCAGGACGCTCAGCGTGAATTCCAGCGAACGGTTCACGGCACCCATCCGCCCGAATCGCTGAAGGAATCTTTCCAGCGGGCGGTGGCCAGTCGGCAGATCTACGCGCTGGAACGGCTGTGGTACCAATCGCCGCACGAGCAGTCTCGTTTTTCCCGGCAGTTGCTCAAGCTGATCCAGCGGCTCGGGAATCAGTATGAGCTGGAGCAACTGCTGTCCAAATACGACTTCACGGGCCGGCGTGCTTTGACGGTTGAGCAGGCGTTGGAGGTGAAGGCTGAGCTGGAGGAAATTGACCGGCTGATCCAGCAGCTGGAGGAGGCCCGCAAGAACGCTCAGATTGGCCTGATCGACCTCGATTCGCTGGCCGATTTTGCTGACGAGCAGTCGCTGGAGAACCTGCGGGCGATACGGCAGATGGTGGAGGACTATCTGCGGGAGCAGGCAGCTCGTCAGGGCCTGGAACAGGGTGCGAGGGGATATCAGCTGACGCCGCACGCCATGCGGCTGTTCCAGAGCAAGCTGTTGGAAAAGATTTTCAGCCAGTTGCAGGCGTCGCGGACGGGGCGGCACCAGGGTCCGGTCGAGGGCGAGGGGTCGGTTGAGCTGCCGCAGACGAAGGACTACGAGTTCGGCGACTCACTGACTCAGCTCGACATCCCGCAGTCGCTGACCAACGCTCTGCTGCGTGAAGGCCCGGGGCTGCCGATCCGGCTGCGGACCGAGGATCTGGTCGTTCACCGGTCACGGAACACGCCCAAGTGCGCGACGTCCGTGGTGATGGACATGAGCGGGTCGATGCGATACGACGGGCAGTACATTCACGTCAAGAAGATGGCCCTGGCACTCGACGGACTGATCCGCCGCGAATATCCGGGTGATTTCCTGCAGTTTATTGAAATGTACACGTTCGCCGCGTTGCAGCGGCCGGGTGACTTGGTCCGGCTGATGCCCAAGCCGGTGACGATTTACGATCCGGTCGTCCAATTGCGGGTCGACATGAGCCGCGAGGAGGTGTCGGAGACGCTGATTCCGCCCCATTTCACGAACATCCAGCACAGTCTGCGGCTGGCTCGACAGATCCTCCGGACCCAGCCGACTCCGAACAAGCAGATCATTTTGATCACCGACGGTCTGCCGACGGCCCATTTCGAAGAGCAGTGGCTGTTCATGCTCTACCCGCCCCATCCGCGGACCGAAGCGGCGACGATGGCCGAGGGTCTGCAGTGTGCGCGGGAAGGGATCACGATCAACATCTTTCTGTTGCCGAGCTGGTCGCAGACGTCGGCTGACGTGAAGTTCGCGCATCGTCTGGCCGAATCGACCAAGGGTCGAGTCTTCTTCACCGCCGGACGCGATCTCGACCGATTCGTGGTGTGGGATTACGTGCAGCGCAAGCGTGAGATCGTCGCCTGAGCGAGGTCGTGACGGCGGTAACTTCGGACACTTCACGGCGCGTCGTGAAAAGAAGTTGTTGTCAGCGGCTCGGCGGATAGTTACCATGGGATGAGTTGTCAGACAACCAGGATGGGAGTTGTCTTCACGGGTCCCTGGCGAGAACGGGCATGAGCCACGAAGAATTCTGGGCTTTTGTGCAGCGGCCGACGCTGAGATGCTTCCGCGCATGGCGACGGCTGGTGTCGGATTCAGGCCATTACGATCCTCAAGCCCTGGCGCTGCACCAGCTGCAGCAATGGTGTCTGGCCGACGACTGGTTGACTGCGCGGCTGGGTGCTCTGGCGATCTTCGCCGAATACCAGACCAGCCCGCGATTCCATTTCCTGATGGGTCAGGCCGAAGAGGGGCTGGGAGATACTGACGGTGTGCAGCGGTGTCGGGCGGCCTTTCAGAGCTGCCTGCGGATGCTGCTGGCGACCGGCCAGGGGGACTCGGAACGGCCTTTTCAGCCCCTGTGGGTGACCGACGTGAACGACGTGGCCATGGCCCTGGGGCTCGACATTCGCTGCCGCCGGACCCTGCAACGGGGCCGCCGGACGCTGGATGTCGTCACCGCTCATGACGGCCGTGAACTCTGGTTCGATGCCACGGTGATGACGCGTCAGGTGCCTTGGGTGGCCCGTCAGCGAGTCGCTTCCCAGGTGTAATCCAGCGGCAGTTGCTCACGGATATGCAGCTGGCGCCAGGCCGTGCGATGATGCCGAGTCAACGTCGGGACATCGGCCAGGTAGCGTCCCAGTTCGGCCATCGCTCGTGATGCCATTTTCGGCACGGTCGGCTCGACGTCACAGTCGACGACCATCCAGTAGTAGTCGCCCGAGACGACTCGCAACTGGTAGTCGCCCGCCGCATCGGTCATGGCCAGATCGCCCCCCAGGCCACGCACCTGCCGAGTCAGCGATTCGGCAACCAGCGCATCGTCGGCTGCCCGAGTGAGTTCGGCGGCCGGTATCTTGTGCTCCACGGATCCCACAACCACTGGCCAGAGGATGACCACGGCGCCGGACGTCGGTCGCTGATCGAGTTCCACGACGCGGCCGCGAACCGGGACAATTTCTCCGGCGGCCAGCGGCGGTCGAGCGGGCGTGGGATCGACGAGCGACTGGAGTGAGCCGAATCGCCAGATGAGACTGACCGTCGACAGAGCCAAAGCGGCGGCCAGCCAGGCTCGTTGCACCGGCCAGCCGATCGTTCGCCGATTCGAATCGGCAGCTGAGCCATTACCGCTGGACGGCCCCGCAGTCGTGCGGACAGTGGGCGAAGCCAGGCGCAGCAGAGCACCACAGCGCTGGCAGGACGGCGGTCCGCTGTGCGACGCATCGGACAACGACTGCCGGTGAGAACATTGTGGACAGGCAACCTGAATCGTCATGGCTCGAACGCATACGGCCGGAAATGGCCGAGGAACCTCGGGGATTGTCGTACCGATTGTACCGGTTTGGCGGAGGGACGGGAGCGACCACCGGCCGGTTCGTCGGCCGATCGCTGACGGTGGGGATCGAGCGGGTTATACTGGACTGGTCCGTCTGGGTCTCGGGGCGCCCAGGGGCGAGAAGAGGGGACGTTCATGCGCTCATCGGTGTTGGCAATCGCGGCCGGCGGTCTCTGCTGCTGGTTGCTGACTGCCCATGCGCGTCCGACGCTGGGGGCCGAGTTCCTGCTGCGCAATGGTCTGACGATCCGGGGCGCGACGGGCGATTTGAGCAGCATCACCGAGAACCCAATGAAGCCCGAAGGGGGTGTGGGTGAAGTTGCCACGCGTCTAATCCGGTTCGTCGATGACGGGTTGCGGCGCACCTATTTCTACGAACACAACGTCCTCGAACCTCGCGAGGACACGGTACCCACTCCCGAACGGATCCGGATCCGCCAGCCGCGCATTTCGTCCAGCGGCAAGCATGTCGTGGGGCTGAGTTCGGCGGTGACGTTCGGCCCGTTTGACGGCGCTGGACACCGGTCCGTATCCGTAATGACGCAGCGTGGCGCGTTGCAATCCGTCCAGGCCATTACCGAACTCACCCCGCTGTATGCCAAGGTCGAAGGGCTGGTGAGCGAACAGTCGGTCATCTGGGACATGCGGGTGGCGACCAGCAACCTGTCGCGCGACCTGCTGGTAGGACTCGTCTCGGAGCGCGGCGAGCCGTCGGGAGCTGACGGGCTGCTGGCGCTGGTCCGACTGCTGATTGCCGCTGAACGTTACCACGATGCGTCCGAAGTGCTGAAACTGGCCCTGCAGAAATACCCCGAACTGAAAGACCATGAGGGCCTGCAGGAAGAACTGAACCTGCGCCGCATGCGGCGTCTGGTCGCAGAACTGAAACTCCGTCGAGCAGCCGGTCAGCATGAAGCGGTGCAGCGCATGATCGCCGAGTTCCCGGTCGACTCCGTGCCGGGTGAGATCCTGCTGGAAGTCCGCGAGATCGCACAGGCTTACACGGCCGAACAACAGCAGTTGACCGCCATCCGCGAACGCCTGCAGAAGCTGGTCGCCGAACTCGACCCTTCCCTGGCAACCTCAGCCACTCCGGCGGTGAAAGAGATCACCGAGCAGCTGTCGCTGAACAATCTGGCTCGGATGAGCGACTTCCTGCGGCTAGGGGATGCCGCGGACAAGCCGGCCGATCAGCGATTGGCGTGGGCGATCAGCGGCTGGGTGCTCGGAGCCGGTGCCGGGGTTGATAATTTCCCGATCGCCGTCTCGCTGTTCGAGATTCGTGACTTGGTTGCCGAATACCTCCGCACAACGGGGGCCGATGGCGAGGCCACTCGCCAGCGACTCCTCGATCAAATTATCGAACGCGAGGGAGGGACGCCCGAGAACGTTGCCAGGATTCTGGCGACGCTCCGCCCGCCCATCGCCATCCCCAAAGACGCCCTCGATACCACCGGCGCCGTTCGGCTCACCGTCCCCAGTTCGCTCGATGCCAATCAGTCGGTATCGTATCTGGCCATTCTCCCCCCGGCCTATGATCCCGATCGTCGCTACCCGACGATAATCAGTCTGCCGAATTCCGGAGTGTCGATCGAACGGCAGGCCGAATGGTGGTCCGGCGCCTGGGACGCCAGCTGGCAGATGCGGATGGGCCAGGCGTCGCGGCACGGCTATATCGTGATCGTCCCCGACTGGGCCGATTCGAATCAGAGCACCTACGGATACTCACTGATCGAACACGCTCGCGTGCTGGACGTCTACCGCCACGCCCTGCAGCGATTCGCGATCGACACCGACCGCGTTTACCTGAGTGGGCACGGCCTGGGAGGCGACGCCGCCTGGGACCTCGCCTTCGCTCACCCCGATCTCTGGGCCGGCATGATCGTCGTCGGAGCCAGCTCGGATTACGGCGCCAAGGAATCGCCCAAGTACATCACCAAGTACGCCGTGAACGGCAAACAGCTCCCCATGTACTTCGTCTACGGCGAACTCGACATGGAGAAGATCAACCGCAACAGCCGGAACTTGAACGACTATCTCCGTATCGCCGGCTATGACGCCATGCTGGTTGAGTACAAGGGTCGAGGGAACGAACACTTCTACGAAGAGATCCAGCGGCTGTTTGACTGGATGGAAGCCGCCCCACAACGCCGCAATCCTCACCCGGCCGAGAAAGAATTTGAGGCGATGCGGCCGTGGGATAATTTCTTTTGGTGTCTGGAACTGAGCGACTACCCACCCCCCACCATGACTCACCCGCTGCTGTGGGGTCAATCGCGGCGCTACCCGTCGGCTCACGGCGAATTCCGCTTCGTCCAGCGCGACCGGCTGGTGATTAAACTCCCCTCAGGTCACGGCGTGTTGTGGCTCAGCCCCGAATGGGTCGACTACAGCGTCCCCATCCGGATCACCGTCAACGGCGACAACGGCCGGCCGGTCGAGATCCGGCCGCAGGTCAGCGTCATGCTGGACGACGCCCGCACCCGCGGCGATCGCCGGCACCCCTTCTGGTCGCGGACGGAACTCTAGCCCGTCAGGCGGCCGGAAAACGCGATCCGGATGCTAACGCCGGCGACGGCTGGCGAGGCCTGCCAGCCCCAGCAGCCCCAGAATCATTCCCGATGGCTCGGGGACAACCGGCGCAAACGTGCTGTAAGGCGCTGAGATGGCCTGCGCACTGGCCAGATCGTATTTGGCAATCTTCGCATAGGCCGTCGCGTCGGTGGAGAAAGAACAGCACCGAACTCTCACCGGCACCGACCGGCGGATCCTCAAAGACAAAATTGATGTAGCCCGACGGATGAATCAGCGGATTGAAGACACGGGCCTTGTAAGGGGATACGGTTCCGGTGGAATCGATCCGGCGGTCGGCATCGACGATGTAGTCGTAGCCGAAATCAGCCAGCCGGAAGGATGTGACCGGGATCCCCGTCGAACCGGGATCGACATCCACCTGCCAGTAAAAATCCAGCGTCCCTGTACCGTTCTCGCGCACCACGCGGCTCTGAACCGTCCCGGTCACTCCCGAATACGAAAATGGCTGCAGCTCATCGGCCAACACCACACCGGCCAACTCAGGTCGCAGAGCACTGTTGGTTCCGGGGAGTGCCGTATCGAGGAAGTTCTCTCCGGCGAATCCCTTGTTCAGCCCCACGGCCTGCGCCGCCGGACTGGCTGCCAACATGATTCCGATCGCTACGGCCCACATTCGAAGTCGCATGATTGAAAGCACCTTTCACAGAAATAGCCCGTGCCGGCACCAAGTCCGCCGAGCGTTCCGCCCCACACACCCTCCACCTGGGTTTCCTAGCCTATCCATTCCGATCCGATTGTCAACGTTTTCCCGGGCCTTCGGTCAACAAAAGTAGGGGGGGCCCGGGACAAAAGCCGAGCTCGCTCAGCCCTCGAGCGCGCACGTTAGCACACGTCATTCGACCGGCGGACAGCCGCTCAATCAACCCTGCAGCCGGTCCGTGACACCGACGCAGACGGTACGCGAATTGCAGGTTCGATACGTCAGCCGCCCCGGATTTCTCCGGTAGGTCGCCGCGGCGGCGCGGCGGAGGAGCGAACCGGCTGGCAGAATTTGATAGAGGAGCCAGTCACCATGGTCCGGCCACTGAAGATTCCACATGACGCCCGTGCCAGGCTGGAAGCCTTGCAGGAGATGCAACGACGCCATATCGCGACCGCACCGGGAAAACGGAGCGACCGGAAATCGACCGGCAAGCCAGCCGGCGGCCGGCCGGCCAATCATGAGCCGAACGGCGGCTGACGGGCCGATCGGCAGATGACAGGCCGATCGGCGGCAGTGACTCGAAAGCGTGACGGCGACCAGCCGGACTCGGCGGTCAGTCCTTGGGATTGGCCGCCGTGAACTCCGGCGACTCATCCTTCGCCTTTTGACCCTGTTCAAGGGTCCCCGATGCTGGCGGCAACATGCAGCCGCAGATGAACCAGCCGTGTTCGGTCGTTTTGACGTAGGTTCCAGCGGCCCCGAAGTACTTGCGCACCGTCTCGAACTCGGGGAGCTTGGTCCCGTCCAGCTTCTGCTCACGCAACACGTTCTTTTCTTCCGGCCCCATGAGTCGGTTGAGGATTTTGCCGAGCACGGTTTGGGATTCGGGCATTTTCCCCATGCGAACCAGGTCGTACGTGGGACGATAGTCCTCGGCGATCTGCGAGAAGAACCGGAAGCTGTCGCCGTTGGCGCCGAGCGCCTGCAGGCGCTCGGTCACTCGGCGGTAGTCCGCCAATCCCGACAGTCGCTGATCTTCGGCCGGCAACGTCAGCAGTTTTTCAGCAAAGTCAACATGGCTGGTCCAGATCAGCTGGCCATGAGCGACGGTGATCGCCGAGTTCGGAAAAATACGTTCGCGCGGCTGCTGCTGATCTTTTTCCTCGGCCGGACCGACGGTATTGAAGCCGGGCGTAACGACCTCGGGAGCCGACAGGTCTTCTTCTTCCGAATTCAGCAGCTCCCAGATCACGTGGTCGCCGCGTTCGAGCCGGCGGACTGTCTGGTCGTCTTTGAGGGTTCGTTCGAGGGCCTGGGCGACGCGCTCGGGGTCGGTGACTTCGACGGCCACCAGCAGCCGTTCGCACTGCGGTGAGATCGGCAGTTCGTAGTCACTGATCACTCGAGCCTTCTCACCCAGAAAGGCGACTAGTTCCTGTTCGAGATCGATCTTCGGTCCGAATTCTTCCGTCTTGATACCGTCCAGCACGCTCTTGAAGAAACCTTCCTGCTCGGCGATCGCGTCCACCAGCGTCGAAATGTAATCGAAGGCGTCCTGCAGCTTCACGTTGAAACTCACATAAGAACCGACGTGCTGCGGCACCCAGGCCGGAGGATCGAAATCGCCACCGGCCGGGAAGTTCAACATCCGAGCCGCCAAGCGAAACTTCTCAGTCGCTTGCGGGGCCCCAGGAGCATAGATCTGGGTGCAATGGAGCAGTTCATCGCTCCCCGTCGCCACGCGCAGACCACCGCCGGCCGCCTGCACGGCGTCAAACCCCTGGTCGCTCAATACCTGATACCAGTTCCGACCTCGCCGCTGCGACGTCGGATTGGCTGATTCCATCGCCTTGAGAATCCGCGCATAGCCAAAGGGCTCCACAAACCAGCTCAAATGCGCCTGCTCGCCCAGCGGACTGGCTTGGACTTGAGCCACGATCGTGCGATAGGCCTCACCGTCGGCCAGCGACTCGGCGGTCCCGCCCTGCATCTGCTGAGCGACCGACTTGGCCAGCTGCGGATGATCGGTGGCAACGAGCCAATGATTCTGTTCAAACAGAGCCAGACGACGCTCTCGCCGCGATCCGGCTTCACGGGGCAACGTGTAGACCGTGACCTCGACCGACTGCTCGGTCAGCTTGGTCGCCTGGGCCTTCTCGCGGGTCATGGTGGCGCCAACCTTGGCCAACACCTCGTCCCGCTCAGCTTCCTTGCCTTGAGTGTCGATCATCAGCACAAAGGCGTACGGCTGATTTTTGTCTTCCAGCTCGACCGCGGCCGTCGCCCAAGCTCCCGCCTGAGCGGCCTGCAGATCGCGCCAGCTGATCCCCATCCGCTGCTGCAGCTCGCCGACTTTTTTCTCGATCTGAGCTCGAACGTCTTCCACAAACGGCTTCATCGAAGGGTCATTGACCAGGGCACTCAGCTGCGTCGTCTTGAACGCCTCCCGCAGCGCCGGGCCATTGGGGATGAAGACGTACCCCCGGGTCGTCGGCGGCAACCAATGAGCCGGGGTCAATTCGGCAGCATGGGCCGTAAGTCCCCACACCGCGCCCCAGAGCACCCCGCAGATGACGATCCGTCTGAGCGTTTGCATGGCCACGTCGACGTCCTTATTCGTGCAGAAAAGTATGGATCGGGCTCCGCCGCCAGCAGCATAAGCCGGACGGCTGGCAGCATTGGCAGCGACTTATATCGATTGGGCTCGACCAGAGCAAGCCAGAACTGCGGCCACGTCGCGCAGCACCTGCTCCCCTCCCTCCCCCGACGGCGGCCCCGTCAGGCCGGGTAAACCCTGCCGATTGCGGAGAATTGTAAAGGGGGCGGGCAGCGGCTGTCGAGAGCATTCCGCGGCGGGCCGCCCCCCTAGAGGTGTGCCACGACCGCCCCGCAGCGTCCGCCACTCACGATTCGCTCTCCCCCCACCCGTCGACCGACCCTCGCGATCGGCGGCCAAACGGCTATAGTTGCTGGCTCGTCGGTTTGTCCTCCCGCACCCTCCGGGCTCGCTCCACGATGGCCTATCAGTTCCCGTTCCAACCGCCCACGCTGAGCCACGATCCGATCCACGGCTACATTCCGATCACCACATCCGAATCGGTCGGGACGGGCGAGACGTCGGAGTTCGACGTGCTGCGTCATCCGTGGTTGCAGCGGATGCGCCAGATCCATCAGCTGCAGACGGCCTGGTGGGTCTTTCCGTCGGCCGAACACACGCGATTCCAGCACGTGCTGGGCGCCATGCATCTGGCCAGCCGGCTGGTGCGTCAGACCTATCCAAGCTTGGTCACGGCCGCCGAAGAAGTCGGCGAACGCGTTCCCACTTTAGGTTACGTCGAAACCCTGCTCCGCATGGCCGGGCTGCTGCACGATGTGGGACACGGCCCATTCGGACATTTCTTCGATACCCACTTCCTGTCGCACTATGGCCTCACACACGAGACGTTGGGGGCCGAAATCATTGAGCGGCGTCTGGGAGAACTGTTGCGGGGTCTGCGCGGGAATCCCCACAGCCGCCTGGCCGACGACGAAATACTCGACCCGACCCAAGTCAGCTGGCTGATCGTCCGTCCCACCGGCCGCGCTGCCGACGAATCGGCCCCCCGCTGGCTGAAATGGCTCCGCGCCCTGCTGAGCGGCATCTACACCATCGACAACATGGACTTTGTCCTGCGCGATGCCTATTTCACCGGCTACGCCTACCGTTCGTTCGACCTCGAACGGATCATCCAGTACACGTTCTTCACCCCCCATGGCCTGACGATCCACGATCGGGGCGTCGACGCGCTGGTCCGGTTCATGACCGTCCGCTCAGAATTGTTTCGCACCGTCTACTTTCATCGCACCGTGCGGGCCATCGACCTGCAGCTGGCCGATCTCTTCGCCGCCAGTCGCGAACTCCTCTTTCCCGGTAACCCGCGCGAACTGCTGGACGAATACCTCCTGCTGACCGACCACTCGCTGCTGGTCGACGTCCAGCGATGGGGCCAATCGGACGATCCGCGGCGCCAGGAGCTGGGCCGACAGTGGCAGGACTGGCTGCAGTCCCGCTGGCGATGGTGGCCTGTCTGCCAACGGCATGTGATCTTCGGTGAAAGCGACAACGAAACGGCCAGCATCTTCTCCGACCACCAGCTCGTCGCCCAGAAGCTCAGCAGCCTCTTGCCGGCCGCCCTGAAGTCGCTTCCGTTGCGAGTCGACATCGCTCGACACATCTACCGGCCCAACACCGTCGGACCGGCCCAACATCAGAACTTTTTGTACGACTCGGCCACCGAGCGTGTCCGACCGCTGACCGACAACCTGCTGTTCCGACATCTGCCGATCAGTCAGCGAATCTGCCGCGTCTACGCCGAATCACTCGACCACGCGGCCGAAATCGCCGCCGCCCTCGACACCCTGCTCGGCCCCAACCGGCTCGACGACCTGACCAACATGTAGCGGCCCCCCTGCCCTGCTGACCCCTATCCCTGCTGACCCCTGCCCGCCGAACTCCCTGCCCGCTAGAATCGCGCCTGGTCGTGTGCCCCCTGGGAACGCACCGGTGACGGGGTTGATCGGCCCAAGTTTGAGCCTGGGATTGAGCAATGTCTGGCGACTATTACGACAACCCTCTGATCGGCCGCTACGCTTCGCCCCAGATGAGCCGACTGTGGGGCCCGCAGCGTAAATTCAGCACCTGGCGCCAGTTGTGGGT
Organism: Pirellulales bacterium; assembly: GCA_046349895.1. Lineage (GTDB taxonomy): Bacteria > Planctomycetota > Planctomycetia > Pirellulales > Pirellulaceae > JAXMBJ01. Next base: position 2,983,356 of record JAXMBJ010000006.1, read on the forward strand.
CTGGCTGGCCGAGGCCGAGCAGGAACTGGGGCTCCCCATCCAGGATGCTCAGCTCGAGCAGATGCGTCAGCAGATTGAGCATGTGGACCTCGAGGCGGCCGAACGTCACGAACGTCAGTTGCGGCACGACGTGATGGCTCATGTGCATGCCTTCGGCGATGTGGCCCCGCTGGCCCGCCCCATTATCCACTGGGGCGCCACCAGCTGCTATGTGACCGACAACGCTGACCTGATCCTGATCCGCGAAGCACTGCAGCTGGTCCGACGCCGGATCGTCACCGTCATCGATCGGCTGGCTCACTTCGCTCAGCAATACCGCGAGCTCCCCACGTTGGGGTTCACCCACCTCCAACCCGCTCAGCCCACTACGGTCGGCAAGCGAGCCTGCTTGTGGATCCAGGACCTGGTTCTGGACCTGGAGGACCTGGAGTACCGGCTGGAGCACCTGCGAGCCCGCAGCGTGAAGGGGACGACCGGAACTCAGGCCAGTTTCCTCGATATCTTCCAGGGCGATTCCGACAAAGTCCGTCAGCTCGAACGGCTGGTGGCCCGCAAAATGGGCTTTGACCAGGTCTTCGCGGTCAGCGGCCAGACGTATTCGCGCAAAGCCGATTCGCAGATCCTCGACCTATTGTCGGGGATTTCGCAGAGTGCTCATAAAGCGGCAACCGACCTGCGACTGCTGGCCAATCGCAAGGAAGTCGAAGAGCCATTCGAAAAGCACCAGATCGGCTCGTCGGCCATGGCGTACAAACGCAATCCGATGCGCAGCGAACGGATGTGCGGGCTGGCGCGGTTTGTGATGAGCCTCCCGGCCAACGCCGCGCAAACTGTCGCCACGCAATGGTTCGAACGGACGCTCGATGACAGCGCCAACCGGCGGCTGGTGATTCCGCAAGCATTCCTCGCTACTGACGCCATCCTGATCCTGTTCCAGAACATCGCCGAAGGTCTGGTGGTCTACCCCCAGGTGATCCAGAAACACCTCAACGAAGAACTCCCCTTCATGGCGACCGAGAACATCATGAATCGAGCCGTCGCCGCCGGTGCCGATCGCCAGGACGTCCATGAAATCATCCGGCGCCATAGCCAGGCCGCCGCTCAAGTCGTCAAGGAACAGGGCCTGGCCAACGACCTGCTGCAACGGTTGGCCACCGAACCCGTTTTTGCGGGACTCGACCTCACCGCCCTGACCGACGCCCGGCTCTTCGTCGGCCGAGCGCCTCAGCAGGTCGACGAATTCCTGGCCGAAGTCGTCGCGCCGATCCGCCAGCGCTACGCCACTGAACTCGACAGCGTCGCGGAAGTCCGAGTCTGAGTGCTGGGCCCTGGCAAGAACCTGGACGGTTCAACAGCACAGAGCTATTTCACGATACGATTTGAGCGAACCAGGTTGGCAACGAAGTGCCGCGATCGATCAGCTTTCCATCCTCAAAGATGGCAATTTGGCGGAAAGGCGCCGACAAGTCGCTGTTGTCGAAGACCATCACGTGCGGCAGGTCCCTAGTCGCCTTTTTCAAGTTGGCCATGGTACGGGGAAAGCGGTGCTTCAGCTTCTCCGACGGCACATCGTGTCCGCCCTGAGCTACACGCATCGCCACTCGTTGTTCCGACAGGTCCGTGGAATTCAGCCCGATGAAGCACAACACGACGTGATAGCCGACTGCAGCCGCATCCTTGAGAAACTGCAGTTTGTCACCCACGGGATCCGAGAATACCGTTTCGAAGATAAAGCTCTCGCGAGTCCGAACCAACTCATCCCTCAGGCTGGCCGCAACTACCGCCCCTTGATACGGCGACAACTCGAGATGTCGGGCCAAGTCGTCGGCGCTGACGAAGCGAAGCCCCGCTGGAGCGACATGGGCGCTGAAGAACGTCGTCTTTCCGGCGCCGTTGGGCCCAGCAATGGCTACGATGATCGGCCGGCGGTCCAACCAATCGAAGTTCATCGCTTCGATCGATCCCGGCCTCGGGGCACTCGTCGGGCCGGGTTCGACTCCCCAGCCACGTCGACCGATGGGCGTTCCGGTTCGGCCGCCACGACGAACTCTCGCTGGACAAACCGCCCCACTGTCCGCGTCCCGTCTTGCTCGATCCGGACCAGATACCCCGGTCGGTCGGCGGCCGGCTCAAAATGGGGAAAGGGGCGGGATTGCAGATATTCCGTCAACCGCCGATCACCTTCGACCAGCGATGCCGTTCGCAACAACTCGCTGAGCGGCTGGTTACTGGCCTGCCGCAGTTCCCTGGCCGATCGGCCCGACAAAATCGGTTCGATGGCCTTCCCCAAACGAGCCCAGAATTCGATCTGACCGGCAATCGAACGCTCGGAAAGCTCGGCCGTCAACCGAGCGTCCAGCACCAGCGCATCAGATAACTTCACCGGTTGGCTCATCTATCAATGGTAGCATAACGCTACCCTGGAGTCAAACGGCCCGATGGTCCGGTTGCTAGCCACGAGCGGGGGCGAGTCGGCCGACCGCCAGTCAGATGCGATCGAGCGGCCGGTGGCCACGGCGAGTGGCCGACCGGCAATCTTGGCAGAGCCCGGTGATGATGAACCGATGCCCGGTGACCTGAAAACGGTGCTCGGCCGCCACGGCATCGCGGAGCCGAGCGAGTTCGTCGCTTTGGAATTCGATCAGCCGTTCGCAGCGGGAACAGTAGAGGTGATCGTGCTGAGGGTATCCGTAGTCGTGTTCAAAGACGGTCCGGCCACGGAGTGTCATCTTGCGGAGCAGCCCGGCGTCGACCAGCTCGGCCAATACTCGGTAGACCGTCGGCCGACTGACTCGTTGACCGGCCAGCTCACTGCCGGACCCCGGTGCATGCTGGCGCGTCAGTTCGGCGATCAGCACCTCAGCATCAAAATGCTCGTGCCGCGAAAAGACGTGCTCGACCAGGGCCTTTTTCTGCCTGGTCAGCTTCTTGCCGCGACTTTGGAGGAATTCCTCAAACCTCGCCAGCGGCGAGAGAGCAACCTCGACGCTCCCCAATCCAAACGTACCGGCCATACACCTTCCGCTCGCCAACCCCGCCGACCGGTCGACTCTGAGGCCACAGTGGCGTCGAGCCGACCCTACGGCCGCTGGTTCTTATTGTAAGCGATCGGGTGCAGGCAGCCAACGACGGCCAGCCCCAAGATCGGGGGGCTACCCAACCAGTTCGTCCAGCAACCGGCCGATGGCAACGTCCAGTTTGTGGCGGGTTTCGTAGGTGCCGGCAGCCAGCTGAGCCCGAATGTCGGCGACCCGGTCGGCCCGGACGTCCGGCAGGTCATGCACCTGGCTCAAAAACTCGGCTTCCTGCGAAATGTCAATCCGATCAGCTCCAAACAGATGATCCACTGACGCTTTCTGCTCCGCCGGACGAACGCGATGCGTCGCGTTGACCGAATGGGATCCGTGAATGTGGCTGGGTCCGTTAATCTGCATGGTCATCCTCCCCCTGACGAAGTGCGGGCCGAAAAACGGTGTCAAGTCTTGTGAACCGACTCCGCCCCTCGTCCCTAAACCAGTCGCGAAAATTGTCACCGAACCTGACTGATAAGCGCCGCCGGTCTACAGTGGCCGGCAACACCGTGCGCTGGAATCCCGAGATAAGTCAGCTGGGATTCCTCGTCGCGTCGCATTCCATGTCGGGGATCAGCTGTCCATGGCTGGAGAGATGACTTTGCGAGCTCGACGCTCAACACTCCCGATATCGGACCGCGGTCGCAGGCCCATGCAATTTTCCCGACGACTTCCTCCTTGTATCGTTTTCCCCAATGTGACGACCTGCATGGCCTTTAGCGGCTGCAAGAATGGTTCGCCCTGCTCGCTACTCCACGAGCTCCGGCAACCAGCCTTCAGAGCCAATGTGACCCGTGCCATCCGCTCCATCCACTGCGGTCATCATCTCCCTACCTCTACGTTCGCCTGGCCTACCCGGTTCAGGCCTCCTAGCTGATTTTTCTGGATCGACCCCAAGCGGGCGGAATATAGACCAACCCCGCAACCAAGGCAAGCTCGAACCCGCGTGCCCCAAGCATCCAGCCCGGTCAATCCGCGAACCCGGCACCACCTCGCCGCGTCTGAAGATCAGCTGGCGCCAGCAACACCATCACGCGGCTCACCAGCTGCCGGACCCATCCCGAGGCGGAACAACCAAACCACTCGATAGCGGCGTCCGTAACAAATCTGGGATCGATGCTGGTACCGCTGGCGGCTGTCGACCGGCCCCGGACCGGCCATCATCCCACTAAGGAACCGAGACGATGACTCACGAAGGGAATGAACCACACTACGCCGTCTGCCTGATTGAAGGTGGAGCTGAAGGGAGCGTCTGTGTCGATGTCGACGCTTTCCTCCAGTTCAACGCCTGGATCGATGAACGGCTGACGGAACTCGAAGCCCAGTGGTTTGTCCCGCGGTTCGAAGGTTCCAGCCGCCACGCCACCGACTCGTGGCCCAACCCCTCCTCCGCCCATGGCTTGGCAAACCTCCACGGCCTGGACGAATCCGACCCGCTCGATGAACTTGATGAACTCGATGCCGAGTACGGACAAGGGGACGGGTTTGACGATGACGATGACATGGATGGCGATGACTTCGAAGGTGATGACTTCGACGACGAAGACGACGATGACTTCGAGGCCGAACTGGACGACGAATTCGGCGACGATTTCGGCGATGACGACCGACGCGACCTGAACGACTTCCGGTCCGGCTTTGACAGCTAACCGCCCGAGGTTCACCCCGCCCGGTCTTTCGCAGTCAACTGCTCGGCGATCCAGGCGGCCAGGCCCTCGCCGGCCGCGTTGCCGGACAAATCGTCCTGCTTCAATCGATCGGACTGCCGGAGGCCCTGGTAGGCGTTGCGGACGGCGGCGACTGAGGTGTCATCGAGACCGTCGACCCATAGCCTAGCCGGAGCGGCGGCGACCAGCATCCCGGCCATGTCGCCATACTTGCCGGCACCGGGCATGAAATCGGGATGGGACCAGTCCGCGACCCGGCTGACCGTAAAGCCGTTCAGGTCGACGGCCAGCGCTCGAGCCAGACCGGGATCAGCGGCCTGAGCGGTCACCGCCCAGCGTCCCGCACCACCCAATCCCACCACACCGACCTGAACTTCCGGTCCGGCCAGCCGTCGTGCGAGACTAACGGCCGTCATCACATCGTGCGTCCGCTGGACGTAGCGAGGGAAGTTATAGCCGAACGTGTAGCCCGCGAACTGGCGCGGAGTGTCGACCAGCGGAGCGAGGTCGGCCGTCTCCCGCGGATCGGCCTGGGCCCCCTGGCCAATCAGATCGACGCCCAGCACGGCAATCCCATGTCTCAACAGCTGTTGCACGGGCACGGCGAGAGAACCATCTTTCGACTTGAGTCCGTCCCGGCCTCGCTCGTCCAGCCACACGACGGATCCGCGAATCTTGCCAAGGGGTCGAAGCCAGCTGACCGGCAAGCGTTCGACTTGATCGGCCGCCGGACGCCACTGGGCGATGGCGTCGAGGCGTTCCGCTCCGGCAACTTCGGCGACCTTCTGCGTCGGCTCGGCAATCCACGACAAGCGGACTTGTTCGGGAGCAGTCCGTTTGACCAAACCCTGCCAGGCCGTTCGCAGCTTCTGCTGGTAGTGAGCCCACTCGGCCGCGTCGTCGCTTGGAGGGGGTTGCAGCTGCTGGCGAGCGTCCTGGTGCCACCATTCGAGCACGCGGCGTTCGGTCTCTGGACCGGAGGGTGGCTGAGGATGCTGGGCATCCCACACCGTCAGGTCTTCGCGAGTCTGCCGCTGGTACTCCGTCTCCGCCGGGACGTGATCGTATCCCAGGGCCAAGTGTCGATTCATCCAGGCGTACATGGCGGCGCGGCTGGGAGCGTTGTAGTTGTGGCCGTATTGCAGCAGGCTGGTCAGATGGACGTGGTCGGGCCGGTCGAACAGACGGTAGATCTGCTGCAGCTGAGGCATGCCGTCGTGGTCCATTTCCTTGGTCCAGTCGTTGGCGGCGGTGAGCCCTTGGGGGCGTGGAGCTGCCAGCGCGGCGATCTCGACGTTGCCAGTCGTGGTGCGGACACCGCAGGCGTTTTCGCACGTGCAGCCCCCCTGCATGCCGGTCGACACCATCACCGCCGGAAACACGGCGCGGGGGCGACCGTCGAGTGCGGCGAGAATAAAGGTCTGTGTCCCTCCGCCGCTGGCTCCCGTCACGCCGATGCGCGAAGTATCGACATCGGGCAGGCTGCAGAGAAAGTCGAGTGCTCGAATGGAATTGAACGACTGCAGCCCCATCACATGCTGCTGATGGAGTTCCGCGCGGGGCGAAAACAGTCCCCAGCGTTCGGGAGTCTCCATGTCGGGCCGGCGCTGAGCGTATCGATGGGCGACATCCTCACCAATCTGCACACTGTCGGCATACCCGATCATGTCATAGATGAAGACGACGCAGCCCATACGAGCCAGATGGACGCAGCGGGCCTGGACCGGATTCCGTCCACCGTCGGGAAAGAGTTCTCCGCCGGTAGCGATCTCCTTGGCGGTCGCTTCCTCTCCGGCGTCATAGAAGCGTCCCTGCGACCAGTGCCCATGGGGACAGAGGACGGCGGGCCGCTTTCCGGACTGGCCGAGCGGTCGGTAGAGATTGCCGGTCACGAAGAAGCCAGGGAGGCTCTCAAAGTAGACCTTTTCCAGTGAATAGCCATCCAGTTCACGGCGACCGTGGATCACTGGCTCAAGTGGCAAGCGGGTCGGCATCGGCCACAGGCCGAGGTTCACCTGCAGTTGCTGGCGCAGCGCCGCCGCCCGTTCCCTCCAGTCGCCCAGCGTGGCCGGGGGGCTGAATGGTGAGTGTGTATCGAGCGACCGCAATTCGCCCAGCCGCGAGTCGGCGTCGGCTACTGGTCCGGCCGCGTCGGCTGCTCGCCCGACCGGTTCATCAGCTCGGAGTATCCCGCAGCTCAACCCGAGAACGGCACTGCCGATCGCCAAAGTGGCAATTCTGGCCTGAAGTGTCCACAGCCACGCCGATTCACGATCCTGGACTTGCATCCGCCACCTCATCGTGCTGGAGGCCAGGCATCCGTGCGGCCAGATCCCATACCGAACCTTACACCCAAGAACTCATCCACCAGTGGACAAATAGACGTTGCCGCCGAGCCTAAGCTGATGATTGACACCGCTTGGCACAGCTGGCCCACCCCGAACCCCCGGATGGCCAGCACGAAGAGTGTAACACCCAGACCGTCCAATGCCCACCGCTGGGGCATGGTCGGGCAGTTTCACCGGCTTGCCGAGCGTCGGTCGTTGACCGACGGGTCCAACCACAGCGGGAGTGGGAGGTTGGCGGCGGGCGCAGAAAAAAAGCCCGCGGGCTTGGCTCTCGCGTGAGCAGTCCCGTCAGGCTCAAAAGTATGAAGGCCGGAATTTCCCAGCAGAGACTGCCGCGGATTAGGTTCCGAATTCGGGTCGACGGCGACCGAGCTGACCTTGCAGCCGTTGCACAATGCTACTGTGCATCTGGCTGACGCGACTTTCGCTCAGATCCAACGTTGCCCCGATTTCCTTCATGGTAAGTTCTTCGTAGTAGTACAGGATGATGATCAACCGTTCGTTGCGGTTGAGCCCCTTGGTGACCAGACGCATCAGATCGTTTTTCTGAATGCGGCGAGTGGGGTCTTCACCCTTTTTGTCTTCGAGGATGTCGATTTCCCGCACATCCTTGTAGCTATCAGTTTCGTACCACTTTTTGTTCAGGCTGATCAGATTGACCGCGTTGGCTTCGAGAATCATCTTCTCGAGCTCGGCGATCGAGATCCCCATGTACTCGGAGAGCTCCTGTTCGGTCGGCGGCCGCCCCATGCGGGCTTCGAGCGTCTTGTTCGCTTCACCCAGCTTGCTGGCCTTGGACCGGACAAGTCGCGGGACCCAGTCCATGGTCCGCAGCTCGTCGAGCATCGCACCACGAATGCGTGGCACGCAGTAGGTTTCGAATTTGACGCCGCGGGTCAGATCGAACGCATCGATAGCGTCCATCAGCCCGAAGACGCCGGCCGATATCAAATCGTCCAGCTCGACACCGTCCGGCAGCCGGGCCCAGATCCGTTCGCCGTTGTATTTGACCAGCGGCAAATAGCGTTCCACCAGTCGGTTACGCAATTCTTTTCTGGATGGATCGGCCTTATATTCCTGCCAGATTTGATCAATGTCTTCTCTGGTGGCAGTGCTTACAGCCATGCAATCCTCCATGAGTCAGCTGCAAGTTGAGTCTCTTCCGCTGCGGAGTGGATCCGTGCGGCCGATGCTCACCTGAATCCTAACCCATCCCCGTCGCTCGATCCGACCGACAGGAATGACGTCGCCGCCGCTGACAGGCATCCCGGCCCGTCACCAGCAAAAATTCAGGTTCACGATCTCTTATCGGCAGCAAATTCCCCGCGGCTTGAACCATTTATTCCGTCTGTCCCGACCAGGCGAAGTTTGATGTCCGCTTCCCCCCAGGGACTGGCTGTCCACTGGCTTAGCGGTACTACCGGCAGGTTCTCCTGCCAGTCAACTTCGCGCGGCACGTGACCTCCTAACATGCGTGACATCAACTGGTTCGGGTCGCCCGTCGCCAGATCAGAACGCAGATTCTGTCCCGCCGAACAATAAGCCAGCGGGACTTCTCCTCCCAGCAGCAGCGGCAGCAGTTGCCCGAGCCGGCTGCATTCATCCAGACGAGTCAGGATGAGCGAGTTGGCCCCTACCGCCGCGAACGCCGAAGCAGCTTCGGTCAGGTAGTGGGCCGAATCGGTCGCACTTAATACCAGATGGACTCGATCAGGTCGAGCCTGATTCAGCAATTGTCCCAGCTCGTGCATCGACGCATGATCCCGCGGATTGCGCCCCGGCGTGTCGATCAATACCAAAGCATGGTCCGCCTGACGTCCCACCACCGCTCGACGCATCTCACGCGCCGTCGACACGACATCGACCGGCACATCGAGGAGTTCGCCGAGCGCTCGCAGCTGTTCGGCGGCAGCGACTCGCATCGTATCGGCCGTCACAATGGCGACCGGCAACTGGTGCACCAGCCCGAAATGAGCCGCCAGTTTGACCAGCGTCATCGTCTTGCCCACACCGGCCGGGCCGACCACCGCCATGCAGGCTGTCCCCGAAGCCGAAGGAGACCAGGCGGGGACCGTCCGTATCGTGCCGGCAATCAGCGATCCGATCGCCGCTCGAGCGGAAACCGGATCGTCAAGCTCGCCCGTCTCGTCGAGATCGTAGACCTCTTGCAGCAGTTGCCGAGCCGTACTCTCGGGGACTCCAGCCCAGACCATCTCACGGAAAATACAGGCCATCGCCGGGCCACCCGCCCGTGATTCACTCAGCCAACCGTCAGCGGGATTCGCCCCGTTCCAGCCGGCCTGCCGCTCGGCGTCGGACAGTCCCGCCTGGAGCGCGCCGCGCAATTCGGCACCGTTGATCTCCGGCAGCGGTACAGGACGCGGATCAAAACGGTTTCCCGCCAGATCAATCGACTCGTCCCCTCCCACGCCCAAATCGCCGTCGCCAACCCAAGGCTCGACAGCCTCCACCTCAAAATGTTTCCAGCCCCAGAAGCGATTCCAGACCCCGTCACAGACAACTCGCGTCCGGAGAATCTCACAATCGAGTCCGAGCGCAGCTTGAGCCTGACGGCGCGCCTCCACTTCCGTGCGACCCCGAAACACCTGCCGTTCCTGTTCCACTTCGCACCTCCGTTCGCGCGTCTGCCGCTCAGGCCGCCGCCCTCACCGGGCCAGCCAGACTGGCAATCCCCACACTGGTGACCTTGGTATCCGCGGTGACCTCGTCGTGACTCAACACCACCACGTCCGGCAACTGGCTGTTGACCATCCGATGAACCAGGCGACGCAAGCTGCGTTCGACCAGCACCACCGGAGCTCGTCCCATCTGCCGCAACCGCCGCACATAGGGCTCCAGCCGACCGGCCATCAATTCCGACAGTGATTCAAAGCTGGCGGTGTTCGCGTGTCCCTCGAGCAGATTCTGTGACAGACGCTGCTCCAGCTCGGGACTCAACGTCACCACATGCAGTCGATTGGCCCGATCGCAGTACCGGGAACAGAGTGTGCGAGCCAACCGGCTGCGCACCAGCTCGACCTGATCCTCCACCGACAACCGCTGGTCGGCATGATCACCCAGGGTCTCCAGTATCAGCCCCAGCTGTCGCACGGGGACCCCTTCGATCAACAGTGCCTGCAGTGTCCGCTGCACATCGCCCACCTTCATGACGCTCGGCACCAGCTCGTCCACCACGGCCGGAGCCGTCTTGCGCAGTTCGTCCAGCAGATGCTTGGTGGCGTCGCGCGTCAGCAATTCATGAGCGTGCCAGCGAACGACATGCCGCAGATGACGCGTGATCACTTCGGCGGTCCCCAGCACATGGCCACCGGACTGACGAATCCGAGCCACATCGGCGCTGGCATAGACCGACCAGGGGACGGGAGGCCCCGACGAAGCGAAGAGTCGCACTGGCCGCGGTCCTGATTCCTCAGACAGCTCCGCACACACCTCTTCCGCCGAGAACGTGCCGTCGGCCACCGGGTTGCCGGCAATCTTGATCCGATATTGGTGCTCGTGCAGGGCCATGTTATCCCGCACCCGCACCTTCGGCACGACAATGCCGATTTCGCGAGCGATCTCCTGGCGGATCTGTGAGACTTCTTCCAGCAGATTGCCGCCACGTGAGGCGTCGACCAGCCGTACCAGGCCGACGCCCAGTTCCAATTCCACCGGATCAATCGCCAGATAGTCTTCAACGCGCGGCGGTTCTTTCCGCGCTGATTTGGTCGGTCGCGATTCGACCGGCCGCGCCGCCGGCACATCGGCCGCTCGTCGACCCTGCCATCCGGCCGCCGCCAGACAGGCCAGGCCCAGCCCCAACAGCGGGAGCTTGGGCAAGGGGGTCAACAACAGCGTCAACAGCAGGCAGCCTGAAAAGGCGAGGACTTGTGGTTGCGTGCCGAGCTGACGCACCATGTCACGAGCCAGATCGGTCCGCCGGGAACTGCGAGTGACCAGGATGGCCGCTGCCATCGAAATGGCCAACGCCGGCAATTGACTCACCAGTCCATCGCCGATCGTCAGCTTCGAGAAGACCGAGGTCGCCTGACCCACACTCATCCCCGACTGGCCGACTCCCACGAACAGCCCACCCGCCAGGTTAATCACCGTAATCACCAGCCCGGCGATCGCATCGCCCCGCACAAACTTGCTCGCACCATCCATGGCGGCAAAAAAATCGGCCTGAAAGGCCAACTCATCGCGCCGACGCTGAGCCTCAGCGTCGTTGATCGCACCGCTGGTCAAGTCGGCATCAATGGCCATCTGACGCCCCGGGAGCGCGTCGAGCGAAAATCTTGCCGCCACTTCGCTGATCCGCGTCGCTCCCTTGGTAATCACCACAAACTGCACCACCAGGATGATCCCAAAGATGACGATCCCGACCAGCAGATTGTCGCCCGAAACAAACTCGCCAAACGTCCGCACCACACCGCCCGCCGCGTCCAGCCCCTGGCGGCCACCGCCGACCAGAATCAGCCGCGTCGTGGCAATGTTCAACACCAGCCGAGCCAGCGTGGCAACCAGCAACACGGTCGGAAACATGCTGAATTCCAGCGGCGTCTTGATGTACACCGAGGTGTACAGAATCAAGACCGAAAATAGAATATTCGCTGCTAGCAGCACGTCCATCAAATGAGTCGGCAGCGGCAGCAGCAGCACCAGCAGGCAGCAGGTCGTGGCGAGCGGAAACAGGTAATCCTGAATGCGATCCCAGCGGATCATGGTTGGACCAGCCCTCGGCGCGTCGATAAATCTTCCAGCGAGGCGGGAAGGTATCGAAACGACCGGGGAGTGTCCAGTCCGTTTCATGCCCCCCCTTACCGGTCCGACCACCACCGTGTCCATTGCGGGCGCACTTCCCTTGAAAGCGTAAACTTGGCATGATCGTCAGCGAAGCACGACCGAAGCAAACACCTGCCAGCCCCCCAGCTGCCATGTCCCAACCGAACCACTACCCCTTCTGGGCACCGCGATTCTGGCACGGGATGCAGACGCACCACTGGTGGCGACTGCTGGCCGACAACGGTTTTCGAGTCCACCCGGTCCGGTGGGGTCTGGCGGCGACCGTTTCGCTAGCAACGCTGTTCAACACCAAGATGTCGATCCTGCAGGACGTCTTTCACGGACACGCCCTACGCAACTCCAGTCTCGAACGCGACCCCCTGTTCATCCTCGGGCACTGGCGCAGCGGCACGACTTACCTGCACGAGCTTTTGTCGCACGACGAACGCTTTGTGACGCCGACCACTTATCAGTGCTTTGCCCCGGGCCACTTTGTGCTGACCCAGTCGACCATCCCCAAGCTGCTGTGGTTCGCCATGCCCAGCCGCCGACCGATGGACAACGTGGAAGTCGGTTGGGGTTCGCCCCAGGAAGACGAATTCGCGCTCTGCGCGATGGGCCTGCCCTCTCCGTACACGCGAGTGGCATTCCCCAATCGCCCGCCACAGCACATGCAGTACCTGAACATGGAAGGATTGACCGACGCGGAGATCCGCCACTGGTCCGACGGGCTGATGCGATTCCTGCGCGCCGTGATGTACGGCCGACAGGGTCGAGTGGTCCTCAAGTCGCCCACACATACCGGACGTGTCGGACTGCTCAGCAAAATGTTTCCAGAAGCGCGGTTCATCCACCTCGTGCGCGATCCGAAGGTCCTGTTCCCCTCCACTGTTCGACTCTGGCAATCGCTGGACCACGTCCAGGCCCTGCAGCTCCCGCACCATGATCGGCTGGAAGATTATGTGCTGGATGCCTTCGATGCCATGTACGCGGGATTCAATCGGCACGCACCCACGCTGCCGACAAATCGCCTGATCGACGTCCACTACGAACAGCTGGTCGCCGACCCTCTGAGCACCATGCGACAAGTCTACTCGCAGCTGGAACTGGGCGACTTCGCACCGATCGAAACCCAACTTTCGGAAGTTGTCGCCCAAAAAAAAGACTACCGGACGAACAAATACCAGATCCACGACGCCCAACTCGCTCAGATCAGCAGCCGCTGGGCCGATTACTTCTCACGCTACGGCTACGACACCTGACCGAGCCGCCCGTTGGTAGCCGCCCGTTGGTAGCCGACTGAAAAGGCTTCTGGTATCGTAGGAGGGCTCCCGGGATCGGCTGAGGGTCCGATTCACGTCTGATGGACGGCGACAGCGGTCAGGCTGTCGGGAGCCACCGTTCGACTCGACTACCAGACACTCAGGACACGAGCTATGGCTACCATCACGACCGATATCCGCGCGTTGACCGCCGCTGCTTTTCGAACTCCCGAAAAATTCATCGAGTTCTGTCGGAATCACGGGAAGCCGTTGGGGGGATTCATCGACGGCCGGCAGGTCCCCGGCTCGATGAATGCCACATTTGAGACGATCGATCCGGGTACTCAGGAGGTGCTGGCGACGGTCAGCGAGATGGGAGAGGCCGAAGTGGCCTTGGCCGTGGCGGCCGCTCAACGCGCTTACGACGGCGACGGTCGCAGCAGCTGGCGCAATGCCGATGTCGAGGAACGGATTGAGCTGGTCAATCGACTGGTCCAACTTTGTGAGCGGGATCGTGACGTCCTGCTGGCGTGTGAAATCCGCGACGGTGGGAAGGTCTCGGAACTGGCCGAAGGCGACTTCCAGCAGATTCGCGATTGTGCGGAGTACTTCATCAAGGTGGCTCGCCGCATCCCGCTGGGCGACGGTCCGGCGCATCAGGTCGCTCAGGGCCTGCAAGGCTTCTCTTATCGCGAACCGTGGGGAGTGGTGGCTGGCATTATCCCATGGAACTACCCGATTGTGCTGACCGCCTGGTTCATGTTCCCGGCGCTGCTGGCCGGCAACACCATCCTGATCAAGCCGGCCGAGGACACGCCACTCTCGGCGCTTTACATCGCCCAACTGGCTCAAGAAGCTGGCTTTCCGCCGGGCGTGATCAATGTCCTCCCGGGCCGCGGTGAGATTACTGGCCATGCCATCGCCGATCATCCGGGTATCCGTTACATCTCCTTTACCGGTTCGCCGGGCGTGGGGCAGGCCATTCTGCGAACGTGCGACCTGCACGGCACTCGCATGAAACGAGAAATGGGCGGAAACGGTGCGGCCATCGTCCTCGATGACGCCGACCCCGAAGTCGTTGCCCGTCTGATCGGTCGCTACACCAACCAGCACTACGGACAGACCTGCTGCACGATCCACCGCATCTTCGTCGACCGAAAAATTGCCGATGACTTCATCGACGCCGAAACGACCTTTTTCAAAAACCTGAAGATCGGGTACCAGGCCGACGCAGGAACTCAACTCGGACCGGTCATCAATCCGGTGCAGCGCCGTCGCATTCTGGAGGCGCAGCGGGAAACGGTCAGCCGCGGCGGCCAGCCGATTCTGGGAGGCGGTGAGGCGAGCGTATCGGGACGGAGCGGCTTCTATCTCAAGCCGGCTCTTTTCCGGACGGAACCCGGGCACAACGTCAATCCGGTGGAAGTCTTTCACACCTACGCCACAATCTGCCCCGTCTCGTCGGCCGAAGAAGCCTTCGCACTGGCCAACAGCTCACCCTACGGCCTCGGCTCCAGCGTCTGGACGAAGGATGTCGAGCGGGGCGTGGCTCTGGCCAAACAATTCCGCGATGGCACGGTACAGGTCAACTGTCACAACTCCATCGCCTATGGGCTCCCCTATGGTGGCCAGGGCATTTCGGGCGGACCCGGTGGCGGCGTGAACTGCGAAGAGACCTTTCTCGACTACACGCAGGTCAAAGCGGTCTACGTCGCTCAATATCCGGGCTAGACCTACCGTCTCGCCAGAACAATCAGGTGGCCGCAGGAGTCGTCACGATGCGATATCGCCGACTGGGGCGAACGAACTGGCAAGTCAGCGAACTGGGCTATGGCATGTGGGGCCTGGCCGGATGGTCGGGCGTCAATCCCGACGAAGTTCAGCGAGCGTTGCGGCGCGCGGTCGATCTGGGCTGCAACTTCTTCGATACCGCTTGGGGATACGGAGCGGGCAAGAGTGAAGCCATCTTGGGCCAGCTGGTGCGGGCCTATCCCGACCAGAAGCTCTACACGGCAACCAAGGTCCCGCCGCGGAACTGGAAATGGCCCAGCCGCCGCGAGTACACCGTCGACGATTGCTTTCCGCCCGACCACATTGAGAAATACGTCACCGACAGCCTGCGCAATGCGGACCTCCCTTCGTTCGACCTGATGCAGCTCCACACGTGGGAAGATAGCTGGCTGAACGACGATCGGTGGTACCACAAGCTGGCCGATCTGAAATCCCAGGGCCTGTTCACCGCAATTGGGATCAGCCTGAACCGGTGGGAACCGTGGAACGGTGTGGAAGGGGTTCGCAGCGGCCTGATCGATACGGTCCAGGTGATCTACAACGTTTTCGACCAGAACCCGCAGGATGAATTGTTTCCAGCCTGCCGCCAACATGATGTGGGCGTGATCGCTCGTGTCCCTTTCGACGAAGGGACGCTTACGGGGACACTGACCAAGGATTCCCAATGGCCGGCCGATGACTGGCGGAGCACTTACTTCGTACCGGAGAATCTGCACGCCAGCGTGGATCGGGCCGAAGCTCTGCGGCCGCTGATCCCGCCAGGCATGACGATGGCGGAGATGGCTCTCCGGTTCATTCTTTCCGAGCCCATCATCAGTACGGTGATTCCCGGCATGCGATCGGTCAAGAATGTCGAAGCGAACATGGCGACCAGCGACGCCGGTCGACTCGATAGCCATCTCCTGAAACAGCTTGCTGGCCACCGCTGGGACCGACAACCGACTGCATGGTCGCAGTAGTCTCCCCTGCGAGGCGACTCTGGCATGAAGGCCTAAGTTCGGGTCACGATTCCTGGCGGCGCAGGTGAGCTTGCCCGATCAGCGTCCGGTACCACTGGCGTTGTCGAGCTTCCACTCGCGGATCGCCTTCCACCGCCCGGATCTCTTCCCGCCATTGCTCGTCGGACATCGACAGTTGTCGCCACAGCAACCAGTACGAGAGCCCGTACTCGGCGCCACCGGCCACGACGCTGACCAGGGCTGTCACGGCCAGCAGCTCGGCCAGCCACCGCGAGGCGGCGCGCAGTCCGGCCACCGACGGATCGGATGCCAGTCCGAAAATCGGCTCGGACCGATGCCAACCCCAGAGCACCACAGCCACCACCAGCGCCGTCAGGTACAAAACGTTCAGCAGGAATCGACTCCACAGGGCAAAACTCGTCAGGCCGCTGCCCGGAGTACTGAGTCCGGTCCAGTGAAAACGCTGGGGGAAGGGACGGAACGACGTCTGCACCCCGGCGACCAGCAGGACAACCACCATGCTGACCGCTCCCGGCAAAGCTACGGCCCCCCACACGCGACCGGCTTGTGGCGTCCAGATGTCGAGTGGGGTCGTCGAGCCAGTCGGCTGGGAATCGCCCGTCCGACGGCCCAGGCCCTCCGGCACTCTCACCGAGACCTGACGCCAACAAGACCGCCACTGAGCGAGAGCCGAATCGAGATGTCCGTCCGACCAGCCGGCCAGGACCATCGCGGCCAGCCCCCAGACGACGGCATATTGCCACCAGCGGCTGCGCGGCAGGTAACCATCGCGAAACGCCTGCTGCAGCCTCCGTGGACTGACGCGATCTCCTTCACCGTCGTCCGACACGCGGCATCTCCCGAAACATGCTCGTATCGACCACCCCCAACGCATCCGACTCAGATTTCACCGCCGAGCGATCAGCCCCATCAGCGGTTTCACCGTCGGACGCCAGATCTGTGGGGAGGATCAAGTTCAGTTGCGATGCGACGCGTTCCCAGCCGACCGACGTCCAGTAAGCGCAGGCGCAACCCATTACCAGCCACACCACACAAATCGGCACCAGACTCAAACTGGTCCAGTGAACCCAGACGGGTACGATCCTCGCCAGAGCGGCCATGCCGACCTGGGCAGCCCACTGCGACAGCAGCAAGGGCATGGCGATGCCCCACGCCAGCGCGAACATCGTGCCCACCACTTGGACGCTCGCCTCCAACGATTGCCAAGCGATAGTCTCCTCGCCGGGCGGATACATCCGGCACCAGCTGATGGCGTGGTCGATCACCGTGCAGTGGCTTCCGGACAGAAACAACATGCACCAGCCAATCCCCGTCACCACATGACTCCACGGTGAACCGGCCTGTTCGTCCCAACCCACCGTCCGCTCACCGACCAGACCGATCAGCAGCAGATCGCCGGCGATTCGAAAGGCCTCCATCACCAGCGTACTGGTCAATCCCAGCGACAGGCCGAGGATGATTTCGCGGACCAGCAGCACCGGCGACCAGACCATGGCCGCGGAGTGAACTGGCGCCAGTTGTTCGCCGACCGACACGGCCAGCAGGCTCGAGAGGACCAGGGCCGCGGCAACTCGCAGCCGCCAGTTGGCACCGCACGGGGCAAGAACGGCGGATGACAGCAAAAAGGCCAACCAGCGAATGGCCAGCGGCACCGCCACGCCCATCAGGCCGCTCCACGTTTCAGCCATCCCGGGTCCCTCCCCGCTTATCCATCCTTACATGCCCAGCCAGGGGAGACTGGTGTAAGTCTGCTCGAAAAGCTCCGAGAGCATCTCGAACATCCAGGGGAGACAGACTCCCAAGGTCAGCAACACGGCAATCAGCTTCGGGACGTGACTGATGATCGAATCCTGGACCTGAAACAACGTCTGCAGCGCACCCATCACGGCGCCGACCGCGAACGAGACGACCAGCAGCGGCAGACAGAGGCTCAGCCCCGTCAGCAATCCTGTCTGGATCAATTCCACCAGGTGATCGGCAGTCATGCGTCGAGCCCCTTCATCAACGGGCCGTGCGATACCACGCGGCGTGGATCGTCATCAGCCCACAAAACTACGTAACAGCAGGTCGACCACCAGGTGCCAGCCGTCGACCAGCACGAACATCACCAGCTTCAGCGGGATCGACAGACTCTGACTCGGCAACGAACTCAAGCCCATCGCCATCGTCGTGCCGGCCACCAGCAGATCAATGACCAGAAACGGAAGATAAATCTGAAAGCCAATCAGGAATGCCGTCTTGAGTTCGTTCAGCACGAAGGCTGGCAACAGCACTCGAAACGGGACCTCTTCGTAAGTGGACGGAGTCGCCTGGGTCTGACGAGCATGCTTCCAGAACAACCACACTTCGTCCGCACCGCCTGTGTGTTCCAGCTGGCGAATCATGAACGCCTGCACGGGGACTCGCCCCCGCTCGCATGCATCCAGCACCGTCACCTTCGAATCGGGGGCCATCAGCGGGACGACCGCCTGTTGATAGACGTCGTTCCAGACGGGTGTCATCAACAACAACGTCAGCAGCAGCGACAGGGCCCCCATGACCTGATTCGACGGGACCTGCGCTGTCCCGAAGGCTTGGCGCAGGAGGGCCAGCACGATCGAGATTCGGACGAAGCCGGTGGTCAGCAGAATCAGCAGCGGGCCAATCCCGAGCGCGGCGATAGCCACGATGGTCGGCACCGTCTGGATCAGCCGTTCCTCGGACAGAACTTTCGAGGTGAACATGCTGGCCACTCGGGCCGATTCCCCAGTCGACGGCGTCTCGACCGGCAGACTCGGGCCGACAAACGTCGCCGGATCACGGGGTTTGGCGGCCGATGTCGGGTCGAGCAACAAAGCCTTAACAGCGGTGTCGCCGGGGGCCACCGCGGCGACGTTGACTGCGGGAGGCGTGTTGGCCCCAGGAGGAGTGTCAGCCACGACGGTGCCGGCGAACAGCCACTGGCTGGCCAGCACTGTCACGCCCAACACTCGCCCAATCTGACGACTGGCGATTCGCCTGCTGCGTGTGTCGGTCTGAGTCATGGAATTGGCGCCTGTGGGTCCGGTCCTGGGACGGCCGGATATGTAGCAGGAGGCGCCGATTCAGGAAAGCTCGTTTATTCGCCGACGAACTTCGCGGCTGAGCGTCGCACCTCGAGCGGCCCAGGCGGGCGACGGCCCTCCGGCTCCGTGTCGGCAGGTGACCAGCAATGCTTGCACCTCGCCCGGGTCCGAGACGGCGGCCAGCGTCTGCAGCTGCCCTTCGCTCTGGCTCAACAGCAGCACTTGCGAGCCGAGCCTCACCAGCAGCAGCCGATGACGCTGATCGACCGGGATACTCCCCAACCATTCGAGCACATCTTCGGAAAGTTCGCCCGGCGCGCGGCGCCCGGAGCGGAACAGCTGGAGAGCCAGCCACATACCGCTCATCGCCAGCAGTCCGCTGACGATCCATTTCAGTTCGCGAGGCTGATTCGGTCCCCACAGACGGTTGCGGGCCTGGGCCGGCAGATCGGCCAGCGAGAATTCGTTCGATTTTCCCACACCCGCCTGGTCGATCTTCGGCTCCGGACGACTGATTGTCGGAGTGCTGGGAAGCTGAGTCGCAGCGTCACCTGGTGGTGGCAACGGAGTGTGCCGAGTCGTCTGTGCGGTGGCTGTCGCCGCTAACGCCAGCCACGCCACCCAGGCAATTCCCGACCAGCCCCCGAGGGTCGCCAGACGGGAAAGGCCGCGGAGCCGTGGGAGAACCTGGCAGTAAGCGGTTCGGCGATTCATGAGGCGAGTGTCCTTGACCGCAAGGTGGAGGCCAAAGCAGGATCGAGGGCATCGAGAGCGCCGAGCACTGCGTCGCGGCGATGTTGGTCATTGTCGTGCAGCAACTGCTGGACGCGCGCCAATGCCGCTTCATCAATGGCTGCCGCCGGACGCTCCGATTCGGCTCGACGTCGACTCAACTGCTCCAGCACATCGTTGATGACTTCAGTCCGAGGCGTACCGAACTTGGCCATCCGCCGGACAACATCAGCCTGAATCGGCACGGGGAGCGAGTCGAGAATCTGTGGTAGCTGCTGTGGCGGTGCCGTGGCGATAACTGCCGCGATCACCTGCGGTTGTTCGAAGGCCAGTGTCTGGGGATCCCAGGGATTGAACGCATCGCCAGTGTCACGGTGGCTGGCATCTCGTGGCGAAGCGGCGTTGCCCGACGTACCGTCCCGCATCGCGTGGCGCCGCGATGGCGTGTCACCGGACAGGTGCCCGCGCAGCGAGTTCGCAGGGCCGGCGGCGACGAATTCCTCGAGCACGGTCCGCGTAACGGCCGGCGAAAGGGATTCGAGCGCCAGGACACTGTTGCGAATCCGTTGAGCGACTTCCGTGTCGAGATGATCGAGCAGACGATCGGCGGTGGCCGAATCGAGTGCAGCGACGACAATCGCGACCTTCTGCCAGCAGCTGAGTTCCATCATTGTTGTCAACCGGCCTCGCGAATCCATTCTTTGAGTACTTGAGCAGCGCGATTGGGATCATGCCGTACGATACGCACCAGCTGTTCGCGGCTGTCCGAGTCGACTTCTTCGTCTTCACCAGACACCTGTTCGATTTCCCGTCGACCGCGAGAATCGGAGCCGTAAACGGACAGCGTCGGTTCGTTCGTTATCGCCGAGCCCGGTTCGCGTCCCGACAGGAACGACCAGGCGGAATGACCGAGAACCGTCAGGCCCAGAAGTCCAGCGGCGACGGCAATCATGCCATAACGGCGCCAGAAATCGGCTGACTGGAGCTGTTGCAGGGCCAGATTGGCGTCCCACACCGGCGCACCGGCCGTTGACTCGTGCGTCAGAATCTGGATTCCCGCCAGCGTCGTTCCGGCCGTGAACAGATTGTCCACCAGACCGCGGATTTCACGCTGGGTCTGATCCTGAACTTCATTGAATAATGCTCGAGCCTGTTTGGTACTCAGCGTCTTGCCGACAGCCCGTCGCATGTAGAGCCGATCGAGGTGTGTTTTGGGAACGCTGATCGTCAGCGCCAATCGATCCGGTGTGCCCAGAATTTCCGGGTGCGACGGCAGTTCGGTGGTCGAAGCGGCCACGGCTACTTTCACACCTTCGATATGGCTCAGCACCTTTTGAATCTTCTGCTGCCAGTGATCTTCGATGCGCTGGTTGTAGCGAGCCAGTTCCAGCGGGGCCGCATCGAACTGCCATTGCTGGTCCCCCTTGATCGTGCGGTTGGCCATGATGTCCGAGATCGTGATATTGGACGAAGTGAGTCCGGCACGCGATCCGCCGACCATTTCGCGAATGGAATTGACCTGCTGAGGCGACAACTCATAGTTCTTCTCGCACATCACCGCCACGGAAACCACTCGCTGACGCCGGGGAGGAAACCCGTCATCAACGCGTTCGTCATAAAACACTTCCGCGCTGGCAACTCCGGACATCTGTTCAATGATTCCCGCCACCCCCACTTCCCACTGGCGGTCCGATTGCTCCTTACGGACACTGGGGGGAACAAAGACGTTGATTCCGTTGGAGTCGGGAAGTTTGGCGTTCCATTCCTTGGGGAGTCCGCCGTGCTGCTTGAGTGCCTGCAGATATTCCGAGCGGCGGGAGTGGGGGACCAGGATGTCGCCTGGCTCCTTCCGGTAGTCGCTCAAGCCCGCATTGGCCAGCGCCACTTCAATCTGGCGAATACCGCTGGGCGACAACCGTGTCTCACCGAGGAGCGAAACCGACTCATCGTGCGGAGCCAGCCGCCAGATCGAATAGAGGGCGACGGCCACCAGCAACGTCACCCACAAACCAAACACGATCTGCCCGAAGGTTAACCTGGCCGGCAGACCATTCCAGCGAAGTCCAGCACCTTGTGATTGGTCAACCATAGGAGATGCGTTTTCCTGTCAGGATGTCGGCGAGTGACGATAGGGTCGAGTAGTTCCAGCGAAGTTGTGTAGCAAATACTCAGACACAGGCCGACCTGAACGATGGATCATTCTGCGCCGATCAAGCGGCGGCGCGACGACTCTGCCGCGGCAACCACAGCGTCACGGCCAGTCCGCCCTGCGGACAAGCCTGCTCGACGACCGTCGCTTCCAGTCCGGCCACTTCACGTCGCACACGCTGCAACTCTTCGTCCAAGTCCGCGTGAATTCGCCCGGCAATCATCGGATGACCTTCGTCGTCGACCACAGTGTCCGGCACGGATCGACCGTCGTCGGCAATTTCAAAAGCAATTCCGTGCGATTCCTCGACCACGGTCACTGCCAGTTCACCACCAGGAGCAGTCCGGCGCAAGGCTCGCAGCAGCAGGCCCTGCAGGGCACGATGGAGCTCCCAGAACCCGCCCCGCAGAATCAGGTTGGGTGGGAGATCGACTTCCGCCGTCACATCCGCTCGCCGCAACTCAGCCGACAGGCTGCGGAGCGTGTGTTCGACGACCAGTGCCGCTTCATAACATGCTTCGCGTGCCCACTCTCCCCGCCGGTCATTGGTTGATGCCACGCGTTCGACTCCTGTCGTCCAAAGTTCCCTGCTGTCCGCTACCAAGCGGCGAGGTTTGTACAGGAAACTCGCGACAGCCGTCAATGCGATTTATGCTCACCCCGCAGCGAAAGAAACGGCCCCCCACTCCTGCCCTGCCCTGCCCCTGCCCCTGCTCCTGCCCCGCCCAGACACCCAGACCACGGCGACTCATCAGATCCCACGACACGCCGTCAACGGTCGACAAGATTCCCAGTGAGCACGGCAGGCGGAACACGGCAGTCCGGGCACGACAGGCGGAACACCGCTGGCAGGACGCTGCTGCGACAGACAGCACGCACGATGGGGACTTAAGCAAGCCGGCCGAGACCAATCAGTTGCGGGATTCCCGGCAGGGGTCGTCGTGGAGCGATTCCAGGGGCGAGCCGGTGACGATCGCCATGATCCACGCATTCACGTCCGATAGCATCTTGGTCGTCACTTCCTGACCACACGGATACTGTCGCAATGAAACCTTCAAGCCGGCCGCATGCATGGTCCGGAGGTCCTGGCAGACGTGGTCAGTCCCATAGCGCTCACTGTCCCGACCGTAGATCATCAACAACGGGACCTGACGAGCGTGAGCCAACCGCACCAGCGGCCGATTACCACGGGGAAGCCCGCCCAAGAGCGAAACGGCGCCAGCGAAGATTTCGGGGTGAGCCAGACCGAGCCGCAAGGCGAGCGTCCCGCCGGTACCGTGTCCAGCCAGAAAAATGCGCTGGCGCCCGACATGCATCCGCTGCGAGGCGCCGTCGATGGCCCGCATCACGGCCTCACGAGCCCGATCGAGGTCGGCGGCCTGCTGCCCCCACTGATAACCACGCTGCGGCTGAAAAGCCTGGACAGGCCGTATCCCGTTGACTCCCACGCCAGCATAGTTCCGCATGCTGATCAAAGGCATGACCCGTGAAATCTCGCGGGCTGTTCCACCGGCGTCAGGGAGCCAAATAACGAGCGGATAGGCGTAGTTCGGTTCGTAGTGCAGAGGCGTAAAGAGATGGTAATGTCCGGCGGCGGAAGGCGATGAAGCCGTTGATTGGGCGGGACTTGAATGTCCGGCTGCCGCAGGGCCGGAAGATTTCGTTTCGCTGACCAGGTCGCTTGAGTCCGTCCACAAGTCGAGGCGGTTCATGAATGGTCCTCTGGTTTTCCATCATCGGTCGTGACTTGCGTCACGAGCAGCCCGGACGGCTGTCAGCTCACCCGGCGAAGCCCAGCGTTTTCGCCTCGGCGGCCCCATGCGACCGCAGCAAGATAAGGGTTGTAATGAACACCTGCGAACGTGTCAACGTCGCTCAGGTTTCCCCCGATGGGGCATATCTGAGCTCTGACAGCCAGCTCATGCTAGCGGTTCATTCTGACGCACTCGGAGCCGTTGAATATGAGTCGCTCGGCCACTGAGCGTATCAATCTGCACCAGTGTGCCATGCAGGCGCACGTCGTCAGTCGCCACGTCGAAAGGTGTGGGACGGAATGTCAAGGTAGTTTCGATGACGCGGTCGATACGACGACCGAGAATGCTCAGATGAGCGCCGGTCATCCCCACATCACACTGAAAGGCCGTACCACCGGCAAAGATCTCCTCATCGGCCGTAGGGACGTGCGTGTGGGTCCCCAGCACGGCCGAGACGCGACCATCGAGATAGCGCCCCATGACCTGCATGTCGCTGGTCGCTTCCGCATGAAAGTCGACGACAATCATGCGCACATCGGCTGGCAGCTCACTGAGGACTCGGTCAGCGGCGGTGAACGGGCAGTCGACCGGTCGCATGAAGACACGGCCGAGCAGACTGATCAGGGCCAGCCGTCGGCCGTCGGGCAACTCCAGCAGCGTCCAGGGTCGTCCAGGAGCCGTAGCCGGGTAATTGGCCGGCCGGACGATGTTGGTTTCGTGCTCAAGGACGGACATGATCTCGGCGCGGCGATAGATGTGATCGCCCAGCGTGATGCCATCGACACCGGCCCGAATCAGTTCGTGATAGATTTCGGGGGTAATCCCCGACCCGCCGGCGGCGTTTTCAGCATTGACGATCACACAGTCGATCCGGTAGTGCTGCCGGATCTCGGCCAGCCGCCGGATAATGATCTCGCGCCCCGGACGGCCCACGACATCGCCAATCAACAGCACTCGCGTCTGCGGCTCCACCGTTCCCACCCTGCCCGATCAGCGAGCGACTTCGACAAACCGCGATTCACGGACCAGCGTGACCTTGATCTCGCCGGGATACGTCAGTTGTTCTTCAAAGGCCTTGGCAATGTCGCGACAGAGCTTGGCGGCCGAGTTGTCGTCGGTGTCCTTGGCGCTGGCGATCACTCGCAGTTCACGTCCAGCCTGAATGGCAAACGCCTGCTCCACCCCGGGGAAACCACACGCAATCGATTCCAGCTCTTCCATCCGCTTGATGTACTTCTCCAGCGTCTCACGTCGCGCCCCAGGCCGAGACGCACTGCACGCATCCGCCGTAGCGACCAGCATCGTGTACGGATGGTCGGTCGTGATATCGTCGTGATGCCCTTGAGCCGCATGGACCACCTCGGGGCCTTCGCCGTGCCGTTTGAGCAAATCGGCGCCGATCTTCGGATGGCCACCCTCCAGCTCGTGGTCGGCCGCCTTGCCGATATCGTGCAGCAGCCCGCATCGCCGAGCCAGTCGGCCGTCGAGCCCGATCATTTCGGCCAGCATCCCCGTCAGGAAAGCCACCTCAATGCTGTGCCGCAAGACGCTCTGACTGTAACTGGTGCGGAAATGAAGCCGTCCGAGCATATGGATCAGCCGCGGATGCAGCCCGGGGACATCGACTTCGTGCGCCGCCTCTTCTCCCTGCCGCTGAATGAACTGATCGATCTCCTTGGATGTCTCCGCCACGATCTCCTCGATCCGCGAAGGATGGATGCGACCGTCCGCGATCAGCTTGTTCAAGGACTGGCGAGCGACTTCGCGGCGGACCGGATCGAAACCACTGACAATCACCACCCCAGGCGTATCGTCAATGATCACGTCGACACCAGTCGCCTTTTCAAACGAGCGGATATTCCGCCCCTCGCGGCCGATGATCCGGCCCTTCATGTCGTCGTTCGGGATGTCAATCGTGCTGGTCGTCGACTCGGCAGTATGAGCTGCGGCGTAGCGCTGCATGGCCGTGAGCAACATGACGCGAGCCTGCCCCTGGCAGACGTCCTCCATCTTCTTCTGATGGCGGAGAATGATCGAACCCTCTTCCTGAGTCAGCTCGGTCTCGAGCATCGACAGCAGGCGTTGCCGAGCCTCATCCCGCGACAGACCGCTCAGCTCGTGCAGCTTCTGGCGCTGGGAATCGAGCACCTCAGTCAACTCTTCCTGTCGCTTGGTGGTCTTTTCGAGCTTTTCCGACAGCTTCCGCTGAGTCGACTCGACCATCCGCTCCTGCTTGCGCAAATCCTCCGTCTGCTGCTCGATCGTCTCCTGCCGCTTGTCCAGCGAACGTTCGCGATCACGCAGCTGGTCGCGCAGCTTGTTCATTTCCCGGTCCAGCTCGGCCCGCTCCAGCAAAGCCCGCTCCTTGATCTCCAGCTCCACTTCCTTGCGGCGGTTCGTCGCCTCTGCCTCCGCCCGCTGAATGATATTGCGTGCTTCGCTCTCCGCGTCTTTGCGGCGCAGCCGATCGAGCAACTTGACAATCACAAAGGTCATGATCGCCGTGATGGCAATCAATATGGCCGAACGAATTCCCGCGTCTCCCACGACGGTTCCTTTCGTATGTGAGCGCTGCCGGTGCCGGCGAGTACGGTGGGAAGGACCGAGCAGCATGCGCGGATCCGATCAGACGCCCCGAAAAGACTCAGGGGTGCACCGGGTGCAGGGACCAGAGAGCGATCTTCCGCACTCTCCGTTCTTACGCAACGGTCTGCCGCTCACCAACCGGCCGATCACCGATCGACCACGGCCCCGCTACTCCCCCCCCCCGCGAATCACCGGCTACGGCCGCGATATCAGACGTTCCACCGACTGGCCCAGCCAGGACCGGCCCAGCCCAACGGCCGAGCCCCTACAGCTGCTGCCATCCTGGCAACCCCGGCGCCGAACGAGCCGTCCGCTGAGCGGCCGACCTCCCCTTCCACGCGCCATTCGGGCCACCATGTCGCCCATCCAGGCGTCCAACACGCCTGTCGGACCAACGCACCGCCTGACATCACACTCGTTCGACTCGACTCGGACTCGCGCAGCGTCGCCGCTCGTAGCCCGCCACTGCCACCCGTCCCCGGACGAGCGCCAGCCACTCGACACACCGACGATTCGATACGCCACCCCCGCGCCGAGCCACACTGGACCGCCGACACCGTCTCCGGTTGCCGACGGACGACTCCCGATGCCACCATCAGCACGCCACTACCGATCGCTACAGCGACCAGCAGCTGCAGGCCCATCGTGCATCCGATTCGTGTTCCGCTCAGAGGTATCATCCCGATTCGCCAGCTGTGCCAGCCAAGCTCTACCAGTGATTCCCACACACCGTCAAAAGTCTTCTCAGGGTCTTCCAGGCTCTGCCGAGGCCAAGTCCCACGCTCGCCCCCGTCGGCCCGCCCGACCACTCCGGCATTCGTCTCAGCCGTCCGGCCCGGAGAGTCCCCCCAAGCCGCGGCCCACCGACTATAGAACCAGCTCCCCCCCAGCGGATATGATATAGGGCATCCGATGTGAAGTTCAGGTCCGTCATCACAGCCCCCCATCGTAACAGAGCAGCTCGACAGTGGAAAGAACGGACCGACTACCCCATCTGATCGACGGCCGCTTCCCCGCGGCTTCGTGGTCCGACCACCGTATCCTGGTGGGAGTTTCCGGGGGGAGCGACAGCGTGGCTCTGCTCCGCGCACTCCATGCCCTCGCCCAAACCGGCTCGCCCCTCCCCTCATCGGACCGCCCAGTAGCCCACCAAGCCCGGCCGCGCATTCATGTCGCCCACTACAACCATCACTGGCGTGGATCGGAATCGGATGCAGACCAACAGTTCGTCGCCACGCTCTGCCAACAGCTCAACGTGGTACTGCACGTCGGACACGCCCCTTCAGGCATAGTCACGTCAGGCACTGGCGCGTCAGGCCAAAGCGAAGCATCGGCTCGGCGCCAACGCCATCGTTTCCTGCGGGAAACGGCCGAACATGCGGCTGCCCGCTTCGTGCTGACTGCCCACACGCGCGACGACCAGATCGAGACCGTGCTGTTCCGCTTGCTGCGTGGCACCGGGCTTCGAGGCCTCTCTGGGATCCGCCCGCGACGACTCATCAGTCCCGCCGTGACCCTTGTCCGCCCCATGCTCGACGCCACCCGCCACGAAGTGCTCGAGTATCTGGCCGCCATCGGACAGCCCTATCGCGAAGACAGCTCCAACACCGATCGGCGCTATCTGCGCAACCGTATCCGTCACCAGCTCCTGCCACTGCTGGTCGCCGACTACTTCCCGGCCGCGCCTCAAGCCCTGGCTCGACTGGCTGAGCAGGCGGGCGACCTGAGCGACTGGCTGGATGAAGTCGTCGCGCAGGAACTCGACCGCTCAGTCCGATTCCAGGCGACGGAGACTCCGGCCGCCGAACTGAGCATTCAGTTCCACGCTCACCAGCGGCCGCTGATCCGCGTCGAGATCGTTCGAGCCGCCTGGCGACAGGCATCGTGGCCCGAGATGGCCATGACCGAACGGCATTGGCGAGCCTTAATCGAGCCACCCGCCGTCGAGCGTTGGCCGGCCGTCCGCTCGTTCCCTGCACACGTGACCGCCCGCTGGATCGATCCCGATCAGCTCGTACTCACCCGCCCCACGCCCCTCGCCTCACCAGCCACGCCATCCGTTTCACTGCAAGGTGCCAATCATCATGAAACTGCCTGACGTCACTCGCCGCGCCCAATTCACACTAGCCTCGCTCGTCGCCAGCCTGACACTCTTCGGCGGTCCAGCCCTGTGGGCTCAAGCCCCCGCGCGCTGGAAACAACACGACCACAATCGTCCACGCCCGGCGATCGTCGCTCCGCCCGCACAGACGCTCCCAGTCCCGCCGCCAGCCGATGCCGTCGTGCTGTTCGACGGCCGCGACTTGAGTCACTGGCAGAGCGCCGATGGTCAGCCACCACGCTGGATCGTCCGCGACGGCGTGATGGAATCCGTGCCCGGCGCCGGCTACCTCTACTCGGCCCGCAGCTTCGGCGATGTGCAGCTCCACGTCGAATGGGCCTCCCCCGCACGTGTCGAAGGGCATAGCCAGGGCCGCGGCAACAGCGGAGTCTTCCTGATGGGCCTGTTTGAGGTCCAGGTCCTCGATTCGTACGACAATATCACCTACGCCGATGGCCAGGCCGGTGCGATCTACGGCCAGTACCCGCCGCTGGTCAACGTCTGCCGACCGCCCGGTCAGTGGCAGTCGTACGATATCTCGTTCCGCCGACCCCGGTTCGGGTCGGATGGCCGCCTCCAACACCCGGCTCGGCTCAGCGTCTGGCATAACGGTGTGCTGATTCAGGACAACGTTGAGCCGTGGGGACCGACCTCATGGCTGCAAGCACTCCCCTACGAACCGACCCCGGCCAAGCTGCCGCTGAGTCTGCAGGATCACGGCAATCCGGTCCGCTATCGCAACATCTGGCTCCGCGAACTCCCCGAACAACCCGGCCCCCAACCGCCCGCCGATGATCGACCGGTGATAACGCTCCCCCACGATCAGCTGGCGCGCTACGTCGGACGCTATGGCGAGGCCGGACGAGCAGCTCGAGAGATCCGTCTGGAGGGCGATCGGCTGCAGCTCAACACCAGCGGCGCGTGGCTCGACCTCGTCCCTCATTCACCCAGCGAATTCAGCCTCCCCTGGACCCAAGGTGGCGTCCAATTCGAACTCGACGACCAGGGGCGTCCCGTCGCACTCCAGTTCCAGCTCTCCGGTGAAGACCACGGGCGCGACCCCCGTCAGTAACTTCACTTTCCACAGCCCCGGCGACTGACCGACTGGACGGGAACGCTGTCACCGCCAGCAATGCTGGCCGGTGGCCGAGCCGGGGCGGCCGAACTGCGCAATCTGCCCGTCCTGCCGAGTCCGCCGTCGCTGGCAGGGCTCTACGACGAACGACCTTGACCGAGTCCTGCGGAGGTTCCTAGCATGCCGCCGCGGCACGGTCTGTTCGCTGAGCGATCGGGGTCAAGACAGGAAGTTCTACCGGCAGGCGCGGGAAGGCGATTTGAACACGTTGGCACAGGCCATCGCGAGCGGTCACACGAGGGCTCGACCGAGCTTCTGGCGGTCGCTGCGCGCGCTGATGCTGTGGCTGGCCCTGGCGTTGCTGCTGACCGGCGGTGGCGGTGGAGTCTATTTCTATCTGCGGGCCGACCAGGAACTGAGGATCATCATTCAGCGCAAGTTATCTGAGCGGTATCCGGACCTGGACGTGCAGGTGGGTGAAGCGAAGATCTTGCAGGGCGAGGGGATTCGGCTGAGGCGGATCAGCCTGATTGATCGGCGTACGGAGGTGCATGGGCAGCGACAGGAGCTGATTTTTGTTGATGAGATCCTGTTGCGTTGCCAGCCGAAGTTGCCGCAGCTGGTCCAGGGCCAGTTGACGATTCAGCACGTCGCCGTGCGCGGCGCAACGCTGCGGGCGACTCGATTCCCCGACGGACACTGGGACCTGGAACAATTGGCGGTCCAGCCGTCCGCGGGCGACAATCTGCCGCCGGTGACAGTCGAATCAAGTGTGCTGGAAGTGATTGATCGAGCGGGAGAGGTGCCGCGGGTGATGCGGTTGGAGGATGTTCAAGTGTCGGCCACGCCGATCTGGGCGCCGCGGTCGGCTGAGGCCGTTGAAGGCTCATCCGAATCGGCCGGCCGTCTGATGGTGTGGGACATCCAGGCCGGGTTCCGCAACACGTTCCTCAGGCGAGGGACGGTTCGGGGCCGAGTCGCTCCACAGTCAGGCGTGTGGGAACTGCAGGGCCAGCTGGAAGAACTGGTCGTCTCGGCGGAGTTTCTGCGGTCGGTCCCGGAGGGCTGGGGGCCACATGGGATACCGGGCGAGCAGTTTGAAGCGCGGACGCTGGTGAACTTTCAGGTCTTCCGCCAGGAGACGGAATCCCGGCCACGGTTTGCCATTGACGGTCAGATCATCAGCGGGCGTTGGGAAGACGGGCGTCTGCCGCAGCATCTGACCGACCTGCGTGGCTCGTTCCGCGCCGATCCGAATGGCTGGTCGGCCCACGACCTGCAGGCGACCTTTGGCGATTCACAGCTGACCTTGTCCTGCGGAGCTGACGGATTGCGAGCTGACAGTCCGCTGTGGATCACGGGGCAGGCTGAACGGATTCCGTTGTCGGCGGCGTTGGCTGAGCGGTTGCCGCCTGCCGCACGGCGGCTGTGGGACAAGTATCAGCCGATCGGGACCGCGCATGCTCAATTCAACATCGAGTTCGATGGACGAACCTGGCGTCCGCAGATCGAGGCGACGATGGAAGATGTCTCGATCACCTGGTACCGCTTCCCTTATCCGCTGCAACACTGTCGGGGAAAACTGAGTTACACGCCGAGCCGGCTGCAGATCGACGCTGTGGGCCTCGCGAACGCTCAACAGGTAGCGGTCCGCGCCGACATTCAGAACCCGGGACCTTCGTTTGTGGGTCGAGTCGACGTCCAGTCGCTGGGCTGGATTCCCTGGGAAGACGCGATCACTCAGGCCCTGGATTCGCCCGCGCGTGAGGTCGTCGAATCGCTCGGCGCTCGAGGCCAGGTGCAGGTGGCCGCGACGATGGAACGCAAGCAGCCGGGTGGAACGCCTGGGGACCTGAGCTTGAACCTGTTTCTGCGTGATGGCTGGATCAGCTTCGATCAGTTCCCGTACCCGCTGCAGAACGTCTCCGGCCGGATTGTCCTGGCCGACGGGCAATGGACTTTCCAGTCGCTCGAAGGGCGCAATGGCAGCTGCGTGGTGCAGGGAGTTGGCACGTGCCGACCGGGGGCATTTGGAGAAACGGCCCTGTACTTTTCCGCGTCTGACGTGCCGTTGGAGAACGAGCTCCGCGATGCGCTCCCCGGCTCGGCTCGCAAAATGTGGAACGACATGGCGCCCCGAGGCTCGATCGACAAACTGCGAGTGGAATGGCACAAGCGTCACGACGGGACGCCCGGTCAGCTGCAGGTCGTGCTGCAGGAACTGGCCGCTCAACCGAACCGCGGCGAATCGACTCCGGTGACGCTGCAACCCGTCTGGCTCCCCTATCGCTGGGAACAGATTCAGGGGACGCTGGCGATCGAGAACGGCGGCTGGAAATTGAGTCGATTCCGCGGTCACCACGCTGACACCACCGTCGACCTGGACGCGACGGGGGCGACGCAGAGTGACGGCAGCTGGACGGCTGATATTCAGCACTTGAATGTGGAACGTTTGACGTTGAATCGAGAACTGCTGGCCGCACTCCCCACGTCGTTGTCGCGATCGCTGCAGCACCTCGATGAACGGGGCCAATTCACTCTGCAGGGGAACGTCCAGGCGGTATCGGATGGCCAGACGGCCGCGCCGCGCTGGACGTGGGATCTGCTGGCCCAGATCGATCAAGCCGCGCTGGCCGCTCGAGTTCCGATTTCCAACATTTTCGGTCAGGCTCGGCTGGCTGGCGTGCAGCAGGGGGCCGAATTCCGGATGCATGCGCTGTTGGACCTGGAATCGGTCATGGTCCGCCAGATTCAGCTGGTCAACCTGAAGGGCTCACTCCTGGCCTCGCCGGCGGGCGTGATTCTGGGAAACTTTCCGGGGAGCAATCAGCAGGGGATCGACACGACGCCACTGACGTGCAATCTGCTGGGTGGTGAACTGGAGGTGCAGGCCACCGTGCAGAACGAGCCGAACATGCCCTTCCAGACCCGTTTTATCCTGCGGGACGGCGATTTGAGATCGACATCGCGCGAGTTGGCGTTGACCGAGCAATCGATTGACGGGAAGGTGTCGCTGGACGTGGGCCTGACCGGCAGCCTGGATGGCTGGCATACGCTGCAGGGTTCGGGGAACATGCGGCTGCGCGAAGCCACCGTGTACGAGCTCCCCCAGATGGTCGCTCTGCTCAAGCTGCTGGAAGCTCGAGCGCCGGACCGGACGGCCTTCACCAGCAGTGACAGTACATTTCAGATTCGGGGCGACCGGGTCTATTTCGATCAGATTGACCTCTATGGAGACGCCATAACGCTCAAAGGCGACGGCGAAGTCGACCTGCAGCGGCAGTTGAATCTCCAGTTCTACACGATCATGGGCCGTGAGGCTCGCTGGGTGCCGGCCGTTCGCCCGCTGCTGGGCGAAGCCAGTCGGCAGTTCCTGCTGATCCGCGTCCAGGGGACCGTCGATCAGCCGGTGATGACCCGTGAGGTCCTCCCGGGGCTGAACGAAGGCCTGCGGCGATTCTTCCCCGAACTGGTGGCCGACAATCATCCGGAGAAATAGTCGATGAGGGGGCCAGTTCGGGGGGTGTATCGAGCTTCGCGACCGCCGGCCGACCACCTATAATCAGGGGTGATCGCGCGGAGAGTGCGGGGAACCAGACTGGATTGAGGGGACCATGACCGATCGGCAGTTGCGATTCACCAAAATGCATGGGGCGGGAAACGACTATGTCTACGTGAACGGCTTTGACCAGCCCTTGCCGGACGACATCCCCGAACTGGCTCGACGCATCTCCGATCGGCACTTCGGTGTGGGTGGCGACGGACTGATTCTGATCCTCCCCTCCCAGTCAGCCGATGCGCGGATGCGGATGTACAATGCGGACGGATCTGAGGCCGAGATGTGCGGCAACGGGATCCGTTGCGTGGCCAAGTTCGTCTACGACCATCGGCTTTGCCATCGGGACGAGCTGAAGATTGAAACGGGAGCCGGCGTGTTGTCGCTGCAGCTTGAAACGCAAGGCGGCGTCGCTCGGCGCGTGCGAGTCGACATGGGTGAGCCAATTCTGGAAGGGAAGCGGATCCCGACGACCTGGGATCTGCCACGTGTGGTGCGCCAGCCGGTGACGATTCTCGACCGGACGTTTCCGATCACGGCCGTATCGATGGGCAATCCGCACTGCGTGGTCTTTGTCGACGGGGTGACCGACGACTGGGTGCTGCATGTCGGCCCGCAGCTGGAACGGAACGCCCATTTCCCGGCTCGTGTGAACGTCGAGTTTGTGGAAGTGATTTCGCCGCGCGAGGTCCGTCAGCGGACCTGGGAACGCGGGAGTGGCGAAACACTGGCCTGTGGCACGGGGGCGTGCGCCGTCTGTGTCGCCGGCGTGCTGAACGAAAAAACGGAACGCCGCATCGTCGCTCACCTCACCGGGGGCGACCTGGAACTGGAATGGGATGCGGCGACGAACCACGTCTTCATGACCGGTCCCGCCGAAGATGTCTTTGACGGCACGTGGAAGTGGTGAGCTGGAAGCGACCGAATCAAGGAAGTGAGGTTGCCGATGACGACTCCTGAAGGCAAGACGCCCACGCAACTGCAAGGCCGCACGGCACGGCTGGCCGGCCTGCTGGCCTCGGCGAGCTTGCGGAGCTGGATGAGCACGCTGGAGTACCGCGCATGGTTTCACGACCCGCGGTTGTACACTCATTCGCCCCAGTTCCGCGGTCCGATCGTCGGCATCTGCTGGCACGATTCGGTCGCCGTACCGGTCTATCTCTGGGGTCGTTCCCGGACGGTGCTGTTGACCAGCCTCCATCGCGACGCCGACTGGGTCGATGCGATGGCGGGCTACCTGGGCTATGAAATCGTCCGTGGATCGACTTATCGGGGTGGCCGCAAGGCTCTGCTGTGGATGCTCCGTCAGCTGCACGGCAAGAACATTGGCATTGCCTGCGACGGCCCGCGTGGCCCGCGACACGAGGTCTCGCCGGGGGCCGTCTATCTGTCGTCGAAGCTGGGAGTGCCGCTGGTGACCTACGCCATCGGTTACTCGGCCTGCTGGCGGCTGAAGAGCTGGGACCGGTTCGCGATCCCCGTTCCTTACTCGCGAGTTCACATCATCTTCGGTCGCGGAATCCAGGTCCCGCCGCATGCCTCGCGCGAAGTGCTGGAGGAATATCGCCTGAAAGTGCAGGACGAACTTCGCTCGGCGACCGCTGAAGCCCAGGATTGGGCCGAAACCGGACGCCGTCGCGATGGCCAGGTCCTGCTCAAGCGGCGTCCCATGCACGCCGGGATCCGCCGCGTCTTCGCCAGCGCCGCTGCAGAGCGCCGCGCGGCCTGATATGATACGGGACGTCCCGCAGGGAACTCCCGCATGAAGCGTTTTGACGACGATCCACCGGCGCGACCTTCCGGCCGCCGTTTGCCAACAGATATCGCGCCGGCCGATATCGTGACAGCCGAACTGGCCGAGCCGCCTCGGTCAGCACCGCCGCTGCTGCGCGGTCGGCCGTGCGACTTCTGCGGCGGGCCGCTCGACCCCCACGACCGCTTCTGCCCCCACTGCGGTGGCCAGCAGCAAAGCGTCCCGGCCGCCGGCCCCGCTTCCGAGTCGGTCCCCAGCACTGCTCAGCGACCGCCGACTACGGTGGAACCGCAGGCAGGCCCAAGACCGCCACTCTCGCCCGCCGCGCCCGAATTGACGCCGAGTCAGGATGTCGTCAGCCAGCAGACGTCAACCGCCGAAGTGACCGACGACGGCCAGGTTGTCAGCTGGGACTGTCGCAACTGCGGCAGCCAGTTCACCACCCCGCGGAGTCAGCGCAGCTTCCAATGTCCGTTCTGCGAATCGAATTACGTCGTTGAACTCCCGGAGGCGGTTTCGCATCGCCGTGCGCCCGATTTTGTCATCGGATTTGCCATCGACGCGAAACAGGCGTACGAACAGTTCCGCAAATGGATCGGCCGTAACGGCTGGTTCCAGCCAGGGGACCTCCAATCGTCGCAGCCGGCCGATCGATTCCACGGCGTCTACGTGCCGTTCTGGACATTTTCCATGCTCGCGCAGAGCACCTGGTCGGTCCAGGTCGGCGAATACTGGTACCGTACCGAGACGTATCAGGTGCGGCGTCCCGACGGACGCTACGAAACCCACACGCGGACCGTGCGTGAGACCGAATGGTGGCCGCTGCGCGGCAAACATCACGCCTACTACAACGGTTATCTGGTCAGCGCCAGCCGAGGTCTGGACCAGGCACAGGCCGACTCGGTCAAGCCCTTCAATCTCCCGGCGCTGCGCCGGTTCGAATCGTATTTCCTGGCGGGATGGTTGAGCGAGGAATACACGATCGATCACGACCAGGCCTTCGAAAAGTGTCAGCACGTTTTTCTGCAGCGGGAATACAACGCGGTCGGCGACTTCCTCCCCGGCGACACCTTCCAGGGACTCGATGTCCGCACGACCTTCAGCCACATCAACGGCGATCTGTGCCTGTTGCCCGTGTATGTGATGAATTACCTCTACCGCGGCCAGCCCTATCGGTTCGTCATCAACGGCCAGACAGGCAAAACGGCTGGCGACAAACCGGTCTCGGCGCCCCGAGTGTGGGCCGCGGCCGCCGCCATCCTGCTGGTGATCATCGTGTTCATGCTCCTCGCATTCGCCACTCAACGCTGAGGCACTATGTCGGACATCGTAGAGAAGTGTCGTGTCTGCCGAGCCTTGTTGGACGAGGAAGATCTGTTCTGCGCCAACTGCGGCAAGTCGACCCCCGATGATCGGTCGCAGAAACAATACGGCACGGTCGTGCTGACGCATCACTTTGAATGCCGGTCGTGTGGTGCTTCGATGAGTTACGATGCGCAGACTCAGAATCTGCGCTGCCCCTATTGCGGTTCGCAGCGGCTCGACCCGAAACAGGACGCTCAGGTCTGGGCCCCCGAGAAAGTGATTCCGTTCCGACTCAATCGCGACCAGGCCCTGCAGTCGCTCCGCAACTGGCTGAGCCAGGGGATGTGGCGGCCCGGCGACCTGGCTCGTCGAGCGGCCGTGTCGCAGATGACGCCGGTCTACGTCCCGTACTGGCTCTTTTCTGCCACCACGCACACCTTCTGGAACGCCGACGTACCAGCTCCTCCCGGGGCCCGCGGCCAGTGGCAGCCGGCCAGCGGCGAGCATCGTGGAGACTATGCCGGACTGCTGGTCGGCGCCAGCGCGACACTGACCGCGGCCGAGACCGAACAGATCTGTCCGTTTGATGTCTCCGAGGGGCGGCCGTGGACTACCGAAGAGCTGGAACAGGTGATTGTTGAGTCGGGTTCGGTCCCCCGAAAATTCGCCCGCCCACTGGCTCGTCGAGGATTCGAGGCGAACGAACGGGAGGCTATCGTTCTCGAATCACTTGGCGGCTCGCACCGCAACCTCAAGGCCAACGTGCGGATCGAAAATCTCGTGAGTGAACCGATCCTGCTCCCCGTCTGGGTCATGGTCTATCGCTACGGCAAGCGATCCTTCCGCTTTCTGATTAATGGCCAGACGGGCAAGGCCACCGGCGAAGCGCCGCTGTCACCCTGGAAGGTGACCGGAGCCGTCCTGTTGGTGATCCTGATCGTCTTTATCCTGGTGATGCTGGCCGCCGCGAACCACTGATTCGGGCCGTCGGCCACTCTCGCCGCTCAGCCGGAAAACGGGTAAATTTGTGAGTCTGGGGCCAGGCAGGATGGCCGTGCGGAGAATGGGCCGACCACGAGCTCGCTCGGGCCGGCCAGTGCTGGCGGGGGAGACGCTCGCAGCAGACGCTGGAGGGAGACATGGTGCGGGAAACGGTACTGCAGGGCGACTCGGGGGATGAACTCGAGGTCGAACGCGCCTTGCGTCCGCGCGTGATGTCCGAAATGGTGGGTCAGCGGGACGTGTATGCGCGACTGCAGATCGCCGTTTCCGCCGCGATATCCCGCCAGGATCCGCTCGGCCACGTGCTGCTGGAAGGCCCCCCCGGACTGGGCAAGACGACCTTTGCCATGTGCCTGCCGCGCGAGCTGGGGGTGAATGTGCAGATCACCACCGGAGCGGCCCTCAAAGCGCCCAAGGACCTGATCCCCTATTTGACTAACGCCGATGAACGGTCGGTGTTGTTTATTGACGAAATCCACCGACTGCCGAAGGCCGTAGAGGAATACCTCTACCCGGCCATGGAAGACTTCCGGCTCGACATCATCCTGGGCGAAGGGACCAATGCCCGGACATTGAATCTGTGGATCAAGCCGTTCACTCTGGTCGGCGCGACGACGCGAGCCGGGCTATTGTCCGCGCCACTGCGGGATCGATTCCAGATTCGCGAGCATCTCGACTTTTATTCGATTGACGATCTGAGCGAGATTGTGACCCGCAATGCGAGGAAGCTGGGCGTCCCGATCGATTCGCCGGCCGCTCAGGAGATCGCTTTGCGCAGCCGCGACACTCCGCGTATCGCCAACAATCATCTCCGGTGGGTCCGCGACTACGCCACCACCAAGGCTCATGGCTTGATCGACCTCTCCGTCACGCGTGCGGCTCTGGAGATGGCCGGCGTCGACACCCTGGGGCTCGATCGACAGGACCGCAAGTATCTCGAAACGATCGTGCGAGTATTCGGTGGCGGGCCGGCGGGCGTCGAAGCGATTGCTCATACCATGAACGCCGATCCCGACACATTGACTGACGAAGTGGAACCGTTTCTGTTGCGCAGCGAGCTGGTGGTGCGGACTCCACGTGGCCGGATGGTCACGACCAAGGGCTATCAGCACCTGCGTCTGGATCCCCCGGCCAGTTCCCAACGATCACCTCATCGCGATGCCCAATCGCGTCTGTTTCCGGATTGAAGAGAGTCTGTTGCATGCCCGAATTTCAGACCGTTGCTCGAGTGGGCGACATTCCGGCCGGCCAGGGCCGAGCGTATGCGGTGGGGGATCGCATGATCGCCGTGTTCTTTGACGGTGAATCGTATCAAGCCATCGACGACTTCTGCCCGCACATGGGAGCGGCGCTGAGCGACGGTGAGCTGGTCGATGGCGTCGTTGCCTGTCCGTGGCACGCCTGGCGCTTCCGCGTCAGCGACGGGACGTGGTGCGACAATCCACGCATCAAGATCGACCACTTCGAAGTCCAGGTGATCGGCGACGAAATCCAAGTGGAGATACCCGCTGCACGGGAGCGACCGCAATGACTGGGCAAAAGACGGGGCAACAACCTGAGCAGCCGCGACTGACCTGGTGGGGACATTCTTGCTGGCTGGTGGAATTGGCCGGCCAACGCTGGGTCATCGATCCGTTCCTGAACGACAACCCGGCCTCTCCGATGAAGGAAGCCGACGTCGAATGCGATGGCATTCTCGTCACTCATGGCCATGCGGACCACGTGGGCGACTGCATCGCCCTGGCTCGACGCACCGGAGCCCACGTGTTGGCCGTATTCGAAATCGCTCAGTGGCTCTCCCGACACCATGTCCCACATGTGACCGGCATGAACCTCGGCGGCTCCGTCCACCTGACAGGTGGCCTGTCCGTGAAGATGGTCCCGGCCCGACACAGCTCAGAACTTCCCGACGGCTCCTACGGTGGCGTCGCCGCCGGGTACATCCTGAGCGACGGCACGCACCGCATCTACCTCGCGGGGGACACCAGCCTGATGGGCGACATGCACTGGATTGGCCGCCCACGGCTCGATGTCGCCGTCCTGCCAATCGGCGATCTTTTCACCATGGGCCTGGAGGATTCCGTACTCGCCACCGAATGGCTGCAACCCCGCTTCGTCCTCCCTCAACACTACAACACCTGGCCACCCATCGCTCAAAACGCCGAACGCTGGCAACAACTGATCTCACAACAAACCTCCACGACCCCAATCGTCCTCGCTCCCGGCGAAACTTTCACGCTCGCGAGAGAATAGAAAATCGTTCTCAGGATTAGCCGCTCAACAGGCCACTGCCCGTTACCGCCTGAGCCCACCTGGCCCTATCTTCTCCGTGCTGTCTTTCCTCCGTGTCTTTCTGTCTCCGTGCGAGATCCTCAATGCGGCCTGCATCGCCGGGCGACTTGTGTGGCAGAGACGCGACTGGCGGAGACGCGACTGGCCGTGATGCGACGTGGCGTCCGTTACTCTGTTGTCAAGGCTCGGCGCACCGCTGAGGTCAGCATCAGGAGTTGCAGCAGTTCGCCGAGTGACTGTTCGTTGAGTTGAGGGAGGCAGACCTCGGCGGACGGGCCGCGCCGGTCAGAAAGCTGGGCGACCGAGTGACGTTGGCGCAAGGAATGGACGAGTTCCGGGAGCGTGGCGGCACCGGAATCGGGACCGAGTGGCAGGGGATCGCACCGCCAGCGTTCGACGACCAGATCGATCGTCAATGCACCGCACTCCCCTCCCCTGCCCAACTGCTGCTGCCAGCCGACCAGTGGCGCAAGCGCCGTCGACCAGGCGCGCAGACCGCCGCGAGGCAACACCGCGTCAGGCTCCGGATGAGCTTCATCGACAGCAGAGTGAGCCGCCAGCTCCTGCAGAGCGGCCAAACGCAGGACAAGGTTGTCTTGGGGCGGAGCCGTTTCAAAATGAGCGTTCATGGCGAGTGCGCCGTGGAGCAAACGCATGACGTCGAGCCCCAAGATGGCTGCGGCCAAGAGCCCGGAATTTGCAAAGACGGTGTAGGCCGCTCCAATATTCGGCGGCAGCTCGAGCCGTTCGCCCGCCACAGTTCGCCGACGCAGTTCTTCCCAGCCACTGTCGGGTTCCATAACCCAGGCCGGCGGCAATCCGGTTTCCCTGAGCAGGATTTCGGCGGTGGCCAGCTGTTCGGCTGAACCTGACTGCTGCCCGAGAATGACCAATCCCCATCCGTCGCTTGGCAAGTGACTGGCATGACGGTTCGGGAGGAGGTCGAGCAGACCCTGGAGCCAATCGTTGTCGCAGTTGGTGCCGGCCAGGTACATCCTCGGCCGGCTGCCGCGTTCGGCTCGAGAAATCTCGTTGTGCCACGGATGACAACAGGCCCCGATCAGCGTCCGTATGGGAGCCAAGAGCCCCTCGCGGCCGACAACCACCACCAGATCGACTTGATCCCGCCACGCCTCGGCCTGAGTCAGAATTCGCCCGAGATCACTTTGCTCGCGTCGCTGTTCGTAGTCGAGCCGCTGTAGTTCGGGGAGCCGCAACCAGGCGGGCGACGTGAGCCCGGCGAGTGGCGGTGACGGATCGGCCGCTGGGTTCCGACTGCCGTCCAGCAGACGCTGCCGCACGTCGTCAAGTGTTGGGTAGAGACCTTCGAGCTGACGCGGTGAGATGGCACCGGCGCCGAAGAATGCCGCCGACTCGTCCAAGCGCAGCTTGATGGGGAAGCTCTTGTTGCTCATCGCCCGGGGGTCACGTCGCCGTCTGAATTCCGTAGCGGATAGCGTCGACCAGCAGGTCGAGCTCTTCGATGGAAATGGCCAACGGTGGCATGACGACCACAACGTTCCCCAGCGGTCGGAGCCAGACGTTGCGATCGCGGGCCGCTCGGCAGACCTGATGCCCGATCTGCTGGCCCCATTCGTACGGCTGGCGAGTCACGCGGTCCTGGACAAGTTCGATGCCAGCCATGAAGCCCCGTTGGCGAATATCGCCGACGTGCGGCAAGTCACGCAGTTCGCTTAGGCGTCTTGTCAAATGAGCGATCTTGGGCTGCAACTGTTCGAGGATCCGATCCGATTCGAACAGATCGAGATTCGCCAGAGCGACGGCCGCCGCCAACGGATTGCCGCCGTAGGTGTGTCCGTGGAAAAACGTACGAGCCGATTCGTAGGGTCCCAGGAAGGCGCGAAAAACTTCATCCGTCGCCAGCGTCGCGGCCAACGGGAGGTATCCGCCAGTAATCCCTTTGGCCAAGCACAAGAAATCGGGCGAAACGCCCTCGTGCTGGCAAGCGAACATCTTCCCGGTCCGCCCCATGCCGACGGCGACTTCGTCCGCGATCAGCAAGACTTGGTAGCGACGAGTGAGTTCCCTGACACCGCGAAGATATCCCTCAGGATGGACCATCATGCCGGCGGCACCTTGCACCAGCGGCTCCATCACCAGCGCGGCGACCTCGTGGTGATGGGCGGCCAGAAGCTGCTCAAGCTGGCCAAGATAATGCGCACAGGCGTGTTCGAGAGCGACTCCATCGGGAAGCCGGTAGAGATCTGGACCCGGAACTCGGATCACGTCAAACAGCAGAGGTCGGAAGATGCGGTGGAACAACGGCACCCCACCGACGCTGACACTCCCCACCGTATCGCCGTGATAGGCCTCGGTCAGCGCCATGTAGCGAATCTTCTCTGGCCGCGGCTCGTCGCACTGCTGCCAGTACTGAAAGGCCATCTTCAGAGCGACCTCAACCGCCGTCGCTCCGTTGTCGGAGAAGAACGCGTGTTCGAGTCCCGACGGAGCAATCTCGCAGAGCCGCTTGGCCAGATGGATCGCGGGGGGATTGGAGGCGCCGAGCGTAGTGGTATGAGCGACCTGATCGAGCTGCTGGCGGAGGGCTGCATCGAGCGACGGGTGCCGGTGACCGTGGACATTGCACCACAGGCTGCTAACCCCATCGAGATACCGTCGGCCATCGACATCGGTGAGCCAGCAACCTTCGCCGGAGACGAAGATGGTCGGCTCGTATTCGGCCATCTGAGTGAACGGATGCCAGAAATACCGGCGATCCCAGTCGCGAAGTTCGTCGGAAGTTGCGTCCTGAGCGGGGCGCGTCACCATTTCACGACGACCTTGGTCGCAGGGCGAATGCCGAGGAAATCTCGAGCACTTTCGCCGACCAGTCGCAACTCCAGCAGACCTGATTCACTGAGCACGGCGACCAGAGTCATGTCGGGCTCGCCATGGTCGGGAGCCAGAATCCCCGCAGTCTGATGCTCGTCGCACAGCACGGTGACTGCCGCACCGGCCGGGATCTGCCGCAATTCGTCGGCCGTGATACTGGTGACCAGATCGCCTCCGCCGGAGACGGAAACGACCGTACCCTCAATCTTGCCAGCCAAGGCGTATCCCCCCATCCACCAATGCCCGCCGTCCTCACGCCCCCAACAATCTGCGGCCATTGTAGGTAGAAACCCGCTAGCAGCCAACCGCCCCCCAAATTGTGGTGCTGCCGTCTCGGCTGCCTCTGGCCTTTGGCACCTTTTCGTACTCTCTCCGTGGTGTCTTTCCTCCGTGTCTTTGTGCCTCCGTGCGAAATCCGCAATGGGCTCCGCAGCGTCGAGCGGGCTTATGTTGCAATAGGTGCGAGAACCGGCTCATAGCGACTCGGCGATCAGCCGCAAGCACGTATCGCGGAACACGTTCGGGTCGATGTTCGGATTCGCCTTCTTGGCCTGTCCGATCAGTGACCCGACGGCCTTTTCTTTCCCCGCCCGAACATCGGCTACGACCTGCGGATTCCGCTCCAGCAGCTGCCGACAGAGCTCAACCACGGCCGAGTCGTCGACCTGTTCGATGCCAAGCTGGCTGCGCGCGGTGTCGACGTCGGCGACGCCATCCATCAGCAGTCCGAAGACGTCGGCGGCCCGATTCGATGGAATGGCTCCGGCAGCGATTTGCTTCACCAGCTCGCCGAGCACCTTAGCGGCGACCGGAAACTGCTCGATGGCGATCTCGCGTTCCTTGAGCGTCCGCAGCACATCCTGCTGGATCCAGTTGCTGCTTCGCTTGGGATCTCCCGAAACCTGCGAGACTTCCAGGAAGTAATCGACCAGGGTGCGTCCCTGGTTGACGATCACGTCGGCGTCGTAGACCGACAACTGGTACTCGGCCTGCAACCGCTCCCGCAAATCGCTGGGCAATTCGCCCAGGGCTGCGCGAGCCTCGGCGATCTGAGCGTCGGAGACCACGACCGGTACCAGATCGGGGTCGGGAAAGTAACGGTAGTCGCTCGATTCTTCCTTGCTCCGCTGAGCACGCGTGATCTGAGCCTGGTCGTCCCAGCCGCGAGTCTGTTTGGGAGCTTGCCCAAGTCGCTCGCCGGTCTCCAGCCACCGCTGGTACTGACGGCCCGCTTCGTAATCGAGGGCCCGTTCCACCGCGCGGAAACTGTTCATGTTCTTGATTTCGACGATTGGCGTGGCCACCGTCGCGCCGTCGTGCGGAATGTGCAGATTCACATTCGCGTCGACTCGCAGACTCCCTTCCTGCATGTTGCAATCGGAAACTCCGAGGTACGTCAGCAGCAACCGCAGCTCGGTCAGGTAAGCGCGGGCTTCCAGCGACGACCGCATATCCGGGGCGCTGACGATCTCCAGCAAGGGCGTTCCGGTGCGGTTCAAGTCGATCCGGCTGTCCGCTCGGCCGGCCACTTCGTCATGCAGGCTCTTCCCCGCGTCTTCTTCCAGGTGAGCGCGAATGATGCCGACTCGCTTAGGAGCGAAACGGTCTTTGCTGTCGGCGATCTCCAGCCAGCCGTGCTGCGACATCGGCAGATCGTACTGGCTGATCTGATACCCCTTGGGAAGATCGGGATAGTAGTAATTCTTGCGATCCCACTTGGTGAAGCGGGGGATTTCGCAGTTGAGCGCCAGCGCGGTGCGCAGGGCCAACCGATACGCCTCGCCGTTCATCACGGGCAGCGAGCCGGGGAGCCCGAGACAGACCGGACAGACTTGCGTGTTCGGTTCGGCCCCGAACTTCGTGCTGCACCGACAGAAGAGTTTGGTCCGGGTCGCCAGCTGAACGTGGACTTCCAGACCAATGATCGTGGTGTAAGCTGCCTCGCCGCTGGTCACAGAGTGGGCCTCCGCCGGTGCCAATCCGTTTCACGCTGGTAGGCCGCCCCCAGTTGCAGCAACCGGGCCTCGTCCAGTGGTGCGGCCTGCAGTTGCAGCCCGATCGGGAGTCCAGACTTGGAGAAGCCGCCGGGTATTGCCAGCGCCGGCACTCCGGCCAGATTCGCCCCGACCGTGTAGAGATCGCCCAGGTACATCGCCAAGGGATCGTTGGACTTTTCACCGATCCGGAAAGCCGGCGTCGGGGTGACGGGTCCCAGCAGGATGTCGACCTCGCGAAAAGCCGCGTCGTAGTCGTGGCGAATCAGGCGGCGGACCTGCAGGGCCTTCAAGTAATAGGCGTCGTAGTACCCGGCACTCAACGCATACGTCCCCAGCATGATCCGCAGCTTCACTTCGGCGCCGAATCCCTGCTGACGCGTCTGCCGGTAGAGTCGTACCAGGGGCGTGTCGAGATGGCGGTCGGCGTCCGGTCCTCCCTTTTCGATCAAGGCCTGACGCTCAGCGGCCAATTCGGC
Source organism: Pirellulales bacterium (assembly GCA_046349895.1). Lineage (GTDB taxonomy): Bacteria > Planctomycetota > Planctomycetia > Pirellulales > Pirellulaceae > JAXMBJ01. The sequence goes on from JAXMBJ010000006.1 coordinate 3,027,935, forward strand.
CAGCATCGATTGCTCATCGACCCGAAATCCGTAATGCACGCCGTCATACCGAGCCAGATTGCTCGACGCCTCACACGGGGCCACGATGTAGTAGGTGGCGATTCCATAACGGCTGTGCGGCAACTCCACCGTCCGCACCTCAGCACCCAGCTGCCGGAAGACCTTCAGCGCCTCGTCCACCGCCGCTCGAATTTCAGGGTCCAATCCCTCAGCCATGTGATCGGCCACCACGCCAATCTTCAGGCCGCGGATGGAACCGGCCAGCTGCCCGGTGTAGGACGGGACTGGATCTGGAGCGGAAGTCGAATCGAGCGGATCGTGTCCGGCGATCACTTCCAACAGCAGAGCCAGATCCTCGACCGTCCAGGCCATCGGCCCGATCTGATCAAGACTGCTGGCGAACGCGACCAGACCATAACGGCTGACTCGCCCATAGGTCGGTTTGAGCCCCGACACGCCGCAGAAGGCGGCCGGTTGGCGAATCGATCCGCCCGTGTCGGTACCGAGCGACCAGGGGACCATCGACGCGGCCACACAGGCTGCCGACCCGCCGCTGGATCCACCTGGTACACATTCCAGATCCCACGGATTGCGAGTCGTCTGCAGGGCCGAATTCTCGGTCGACCCGCCCATGGCGAACTCGTCGAGATTCGTCTTCCCCACGATCACCGCGCCGGCCGCCTGCAATCGGGCGACGACCGTCGAATCGTACGGAGGCCGAAAGTGCTCGAGCATCTTCGACGAGCAGGTCGTTGGCAGATCGCGAGTGCAGAGGACGTCCTTGACGCCAATCGGAATACCGGCCAGTGGGCCAAGCGATTCCCCCGAGGCGCGACGGCGGTCGATGTCATCCGCCGCACGGCGAGCCCCATCGGGATCCAACGTCACAAAGGCGCCGACTCGCGGCTCCACCGCTTCGGCTCGCCGCAGATAGTGCTCGACCAGCTCCACGGCCGAGACCTGCTTGGCCTGCAGAGCCCGCGACAGCTCAGCAGCAGTCCACGTCTCGACCGACATCCGATCTAGTCTCCCAATACGGCTGGCACTCGGAAACAAGCATCGTCACGTTTGGGAGCATTCGCCAAAGCGGCTTCCCGATCGAGCCCCGGACGCTCTACGTCCGCGGCCAGGACGTTGGTCAGTTCCACGCCATGAGCCATGGGAGGAACGCCCGCCGTGTCGAGCTCATTCAGCTGGTCAATGTAACCCAGAATCTGCTGCAACTTCGGCGTGATCACCGTCAGCTCGTCGGCGCTCAGCCGCAAGCGGGACAACAGGGCGATCTTCTCGACAGCCGCCCGATCCAGGCTCATTTCTTGGCCTTCCCGCTCGACTTGGCCGGCTTGCTGCTCGCTTCGGCGGTCTTAGCAGCGGCAGCCGCCACCACAGCCGCCTGTCCAGCAGGGAGCTTGAACGGAGCTTGCTTCACTGCCTTTCGCACCGCTCCGCTCCGCAGACACTGCGTGCAGACCATCTTCGATTCGTTGGTCCCGTTGGCGGTCGTCACCCTCACCCGCTGCAGATTCGGCTTGAACTGCCGACGTGTGATTCCAGTGATCTTCGTACCGACCCCGCCCAGGTACTTGGCCTTACCGCGGAGTTCCACCGAGTTGCCCATTCTCGCCTGCTTGCCGCAAACGTCACATGACCTGGCCATCGTCCAAATTCCTTCCACTCACCCGCCGGGGAAAACCCGTTCGTATCGAAACGGCACAGTATACCAGCTTCCGCCCGCCCCGCAACCGGAGTGCGCGGTCGACCGACGCCGGTCCGCCGCTCGACGACAACAGCAACTCAGCCCCCAGCTGCCAGCGATCGACAGGCTGAAACCCCGCAAGCCCGGCCCCGAGACAGGTTCTTCTTCACAGGATGTTGATCGCCGCGACGACCAGCAGCAGGGCCAGAGCTCCCAGCAGCACCAGGAAAAAATTGACGATCTGCCCGGCAGCCCGCACCCGACAGGCCCGCTGGACGTTTTCCCGCGTCAGATAGACCAAAACGGCCAATCCCAGCAGGCCCCGCAGGGTGGCCAAAACCGCGGCTTGAGCGGGAAACGGCCCGACTCCTGAGGCTATGGAGCTAAACCAGGTGTACCCGAGCACCAGCTGACCTAGAGCGGTGTAGGCCGAGATCACACTGATCGCCCACCATCCCTCGGGGCGACGCAAGACCAACGCTCGCCCCCCCAAGATGGCCGCAGCCGAAAACGCGGCGTAGGGCAGCATGCCTCGCACGAGGTACGACCGGTATCCTGGTGCTGTAATCGACGCCGGGAAGACGATCAGCAACACGACGGATGAGCTGAGCCCCCAGGCGCCGAATAGGGCATGGAGCCACCCGATGAGGGTCAACCACCGGCCGGCCGGCCGATTGGCGGTCGAATCGGGTAGGTTTTTCTCTGGTGAAATGTTGACCGCGTAGGGATTGGGGTCATCCACCATCACGCGTCCCGGTGCACGGTACCCGGAGAGAAAGCGGGGAGACAGACGGCCACATATTCGGCCCCGTCGGCTTCCGGCGTGCTGTACCGGACCCATTCACCGGCCCGGGCAATCACCGCTTGACCGGCTCGCACATCGAGCGTCCCGGTTTCGGATTCCACGCGGAGCATCCCGGCCAGGACGAGCGTGAATTCATCGAACTCGGGTCGCTGACCAGGTTCCTGCCAGCCAGTGGGTGACTTCATCCGAGCGACGCTGAGCTGCGTGTCCCCCGTCTTGACCCGCCCGACGAACTCCTCGATCCGCTTGGGCTTGTTGCCCGCGGCCTCGATCACTTCAGGTTGAGCCACCAGTTGCGGCATAACGGACCTGATCCGGGGGCAGAAGAATCGAGCGGCAGCTGGCCCCCTAGGATTTGAACCTAGACTAACTGATCCAGAGTCAGTCGTGCTGCCGTTACACTAGGGGCCAGTATTTCCCGACGGCCTCTAAGTCTACCGTATCCCGCCCGCCCCGCAATATGGCAATTTCGTCCCCAACCGCGGGCTTCCGGAGGGCACCGGCGGATCGAGCGGGCCGGGCTCAAGAGCTTGAACCACGGAAGGCGCGGAGGCCGCGGAAGAAGGAATGGAAACGGGGGTAGTGGCGATGGCAGTGGCCAATGGCGTGATGATGCAGGGGTTTCATTGGTACAGCCGGGGCGACGGGGGACACTGGATCGAGGTCGCTCAGCGGGCCGACGAGCTGGCTCGGAGCGGATTCACCGCCGTCTGGCTCCCTCCCGCCTACAAGGGCTACGCCGGAGCGGCGGATGTCGGCTACGGCGTCTACGATATGTATGACCTGGGTGAGTTCGATCAGAAGGGATCCGTGCGGACAAAATACGGCACGCGAACAGACTTCCTGGCAGCCGTCGCCGCGCTGCGACGCGCAGGACTCCAAGTCTACGCCGATGTCGTCCTGAACCATCGCCTGGGCGCCGATCAAACCGAACTCGTCCGCGCCACTCCCTACGCCAACGACAACCGCAGGCAACCGAAAGGCGATCGGCGAATACTGGTCGGCCGACCTGGGCGCCTTGCATTGGTACCTCGATCAGATGGGTGGCCGCATGTCGATCTTCGATGTGCCGCTCCATTTCCGGTTCTATGACGCCAGCCGCAGCGGTGGGAATTACGACCTGCGGCAACTGTTCGACAATACGCTCCTGAGTCAGCGCAGCCTCCATGCCGTGACGTTCGTCGACAATCACGACAGCCAGCCGCTGCAGGCGCTGGAATCGCCGTGGAACCCTGGTTCAAGCCGCTGGCCTACGCCGCCATCCTGCTCCGCAATGAAGGCTACCCGTGTGTCTTCTACCCGGATTACTACGGAGCTGAATACGAGGACTTCGGCCGCGATGGCCAGCGACACCGCGTCGTCCTCCCGTCGCTCCGCGGGGTCCTTGACCAGCTGCTGTGGGCCCGCCGCCACGTCGCCTGGGGGCCGCAGGTCGAGTACCCCCACGACGCGCACCGGGTCGGCTGGGTCCGACTGGGTGACGATCAACACCGCTCCGCGATGGCCGTGGTGATGAGTGACGGTGAAGGAGGAAATATCTGGATGGACCTGCAGCGCCCAGCCGCTCGAATGGTCGACATCACCGGCCACGTCCCGCAGCCCGTCGAAACCAACCCGGACGGCTGGGGAGATTTTCCTTGCCAGGGCGGTTCGGTGTCGGTGTGGGTGGAACAATCGCTGGCCGAACAGGCCCCCACAGCCCCCGCCTGATCACACAACATCCCCCCGCTCGACATCGATTCCTGCTCGATTTCGTGCCGTTCCTTGCCCAGCTTCCAAGCAGAAACGCCTCACCGCACTCCTTCCGACGTTCAGCCAGTCGCACCCGTCGGGTCATCTTTGAGCCAGATTTCGGCCACTGGCGACGTTCCGGAGGGCCGCAAGCCCGCTCGATCCAGCCCCCCCGGCCGGCCGTGGCACACAATGTGCTTGCAGCCCTTAGGGTGTGCGGCCCGATTGCCGAGCAGTTCGGCGACGTTGGTCGGCCGTCACCTGGTGAGGGGCTCGAACGATGTCGACGATCACAGAAGAGTCGCTGGTGTTGACGGCCGTGGAAGTCGGCAGCCTGGTGACCGAAGACAGTCACGCCGCCGATCTGCTGTCCCGGATCGTGGAGCTGGTGGGCAAGAGGTTTCAGGCCGACGTCTGCTCGGTCTACCTGCTGGAGCCCGATCGAGCTCATCTGGTCCTGGCCGCCACGGTCGGCCTGCGTCCCTCATCTGTCGGACGGCTCCGCATGGGGCTGAACGAAGGACTGGCGGGACTGGTCGCCGAACGGTTATCTCCGGTGGTGGAGAGCCGAGCGTCGGTCCACCCTCGATTCAAGTATTTCGACGGCTCGGGCGAGGACGCTTTCCAGTCATTCGTCGGCGTGCCGCTGATCGAACGGGGCATGCTGCAGGGAGTGCTGGTGGTGCAGACGCGCGAGTCGCGGACGTTTACCGCAGGCGCGGTGGAGGCGCTCACCGACGTCGCGCAGCAGCTGGGCCCCGCCGTCACCGCCGCGCGGATGCTGGGCCAATTCATCGCCCCCGCTCAGGAACGGCTCTGGGCAATTGCTCGCAATCTCTGGTGGTGCTGGCATACGGACGGGGGCCAGTTGTTCCTGGAGCTGGACCCGATCCGTTGGCGTGAGCTGGACCACAATCCGGTAGCTTTGCTCGCTGAAATGCCGTTGCGCAAGCTGCAGGAGCGGGCCGGTCAGCTGGTGCTGCACAGCCGCATCAATCACGTCTACCATCGGCTGCAGGAATACCTCGACACGACGCAGACGTGGGCCGACACGCATTGCAGTATCCTGCGTTCGCGCCCCGTGGCTTATTTTTCCGCTGAGTTCGGGCTGCACGAATCATTGCCGATCTATTCGGGAGGCCTGGGCGTGCTGGCCGGCGACCACATCAAGAGTGCCTCCGATCTGGGCGTACCGCTGGTCGGTGTGGGCCTCTTCTACAGCCAGGGATATTTCCATCAGCGGCTCGACGCATCGCGCTGGCAGCGTGAAGATTACATCGACGTCGACACAGCCCGCTTGCCACTGGAACCGGCGTTGACGGCCGATGGCCAGCCGGTGTCGGTGAGCGTCGAAACGCGATCAGGAGTGATCCACGCCAACGTGTGGCAATTGCAGGTGGGGCGTTGCCGGCTGCTGTTGCTCGACTCCAACGTCCCTGGCAATGCGGCCGTCGATCGCGAGCTGACAGCGCGACTTTATGACGGTGACAGTCGGACTCGAATCCGCCAGGAACTGCTGCTGGGAGTCGGTGGCATTCGTGCGCTGGCGGCGGTCGGGATCACGCCTGGTGTGCTCCACCTGAACGAAGGCCACAGCGCGTTTGCTCCACTCGAAATGGTCCGCCGCATGATGCATGAGGACGGGATGAGTTTTGACGAAGCCTCCCGGCTGGTCGCTCGTCAATCGGTCTTCACCACGCACACGCCCGTGCCGGCTGGCCACGACCGATTCGCCCCGGACCTGACCGAAGAACATCTCGGACCGCTCCGCGATGCACTCGGCATTTCCTACGAACATCTGCTGTCGCTCGGCCGAGTCGACTCGGATAACACCTCCGAGTCGTTCTGCATGACCGTGCTGGCTCTGAAGATGACGCGTACGGCGAATGCCGTTTCGTCGCTGCACGGGTACGTATCGCGCAGCATGTGGGCGAGGCTCTGGCCCGAACGAGACGACAACTCGGTACCGATTGGCCACATCACCAACGGAGTCCATGTCGGCTCCTGGCTCGCTCCTCAGATGCACATCTTCTACGACCGCCACCTGGGGACCGACTGGCCGCTGCGCAGTGCCGACCCCGAGGTCTGGAAGCGAATTGGTCAAGTGAATGAAGGCGAGCTGTGGGAGGCTCACCTGTCGCTCAAATCGCGGCTGATCGACTTCGTGCGGCGGCGCGTCGGACATGCGGTCTCCAGTGACGAACTGACCGGGCTCGACGATTCGAACGGAGCGGAAACTGAGACCACACTCAGCCATCGGAACGGGTCTGACCGATCGAAGAGCGGATCGAAACTGGAGAGTCCTCCGCTGAGCCCCGACACGCTGACCATCGGGTTTGCGCGTCGGTTCGCGACTTACAAACGGGCCAATCTGTTTCTGTTCGACCTGCCACGGTTGCTCGATCTGGTCAATGACCCTCAGCGGCCAGTGCAGTTCATCTTCGCCGGCAAAGCTCACCCGCGCGACGAACCGGGCAAAACGGTTCTGCAGCAGATCGCTCAGCTGACTTCACACCCACGCTTGGCCGGCAAGATCCTGTTTGTCGAGGACTACGACATCAACATCGCCAGGCACATGGTCCAGGGTGTCGACGTCTGGTTGAACAACCCCCGTCGACCGCTGGAAGCGTCCGGGACGAGCGGCCAGAAAGTCGTCCTCAACGGCGGGCTCAATCTTTCCGTCCTCGACGGCTGGTGGGCCGAAGCCTACGACGGGTCGAACGGATTTGCCATCGGCGACGGACGGTCTCATGTCTCGGACGCCGTCCAGGATGCTCGCGACGCAGAAGCTCTGTACCAGGTCCTGACCGAACAGGTGATCCCGATGTACTACCACCGCGATCACCATGGCCTCCCCAGACAATGGATCTCCTACATGAAAAACGCCATCGCCACCTTGGGCTGGCGATTCAACGCCGACCGGATGGTGATGGACTACGTCCGCAACTGCTACGTGCCGGCAGTCGGTGGCGTGTCGAGCCAGATGCCCAGCTGATCGGCCGAACGAGCCGCGCCTCGCTCATTGCTCCTCGTGCCATTGCTGCCGATGAATGACTTCGAAGACGTAGCCGTTGATCGGCTCGCGGAAGAAGAACCGTTCGAACGGAGTCGGACGGAGCGGCGCGATCAATTCGCCCCCCGCCGCGGCAATCCGCCGCCGCAGATCGGCCAGGTCGTCACCGTCGTGGAACACGGCCAGGTGCCGCCCGAATTCGCGGTCGAACGGCGAAGGGACATAGTCGGCCACGTGGATCAGATGGATCTGGTGCGAGCGATCGCGGTTGGGTGAGAGATCGAGCCAGGCGACTTCCAGCGGCGCGTTGCCGGGCGTGCGGATCGGCGTCCAGCCCATCGTCGCCGACAGAAAGTTCGCCGTGGCCTGCACGTCGCGCGAAGCCAGAGCCAGATGAGCAATCGCCATAGTGACGGTTCCTTGCGGGATACGAGCGTGGCTGCTTGCCGAGGTGGCTGCTTGCAGGGAGGCTACTTCCTGGGCGGCCAGGGAGTCGGCTGGCCGTTGGTCGAAATCACGTGGACTTCGTGAAAACCGTGCAGCGCCGGGTTCACATATTCCCACACGACTTCTTTCTGTTCGTTCACTTCGAACGCCTTCGGCCGGTCATCGGCCTGTTGACCGTAGCTGCAGATAAACGTGTGTCCGTTGGGCAGACACTGGGCACCGCAGGGGTCGCTGAGCCGTCCGGCGACGTCGTCGTTATCGAGCTTCCAGACAATCTGGCCGGCGGCATCCAGCACGATCGACTGATTGCTGTGAGTCAGATTGACCAGCAGCCGGCCGTTGCCGACGTCGATGGCGGTGAACGGCCAGGCTTCGGCCGCTCGACCGCCGAGCTCCGGGCGATCAGTCGTCAAGGTGCGAACAATCGACCCGTCAGGACGGTATTCCTTCACCGCAAACGCCAGCAAGTGCGGGACCAGGAAATTGCCGTCGGCAGTTCGTCGAGCCATCCGGGTCTGCATGTGAGTGTTGTCGGTTTCCGGTTGCAGCGCCACCTGCTGACGTACCTCACCCGCCGGCGAGACGATCAGCAGCCGCGGTTTAGCACCCATCTCAGCAACCAGCGTATCGCCGTTGTCGAGCCGCTGCGCGGTGCTGATTTCCTTGTTTTCACTGCTCAATGGATAGCGAAAGACGTGTTTGCCCGCTCGATCGTACTCAATGACTTCCTCAGCATGCGTGACCAGAACATTGCCGCTCGGGAGGACAAACCCGTCGCGTGAATTTCGGTTGACCAGCCATTCGATCCGAGAGTCTTCAGAGACAATCGCGGTCACGCCGCCAGTGATCAGAAACGCGTGCCGGATCCCCGGGTCGCTGATCTGCGAACCGAACGTCTGACCGACGGCCAGCTCCGCCCCCTGGCACTCGGCCATCCCGATACCGACTGAGCTGATTACCAGCCCCCATACCCCAACGACCCCAAACAGCCATTGCGTCCAATGTCGACTGTTGCTTTTCCCCATCACGGACTCCCCCCCACCACCTGAACTCCTGACTCGCCTCCCGCACGACCGCCACAGTCTAAAGCAACGCGTTCAGCTTGCCGACACCCAATCCCGCTCCTGTCCTGTTCCTGATCCGACAGCCAAGACTGTTTTGGCGTCGGTGTCGCGGTTGGGAATTGCCAAACGGCGTGAGCGGGCTACTGTTTGGCTGGGGGGAGTTTTTCCCCGCGAGTTCTGCCACGATCGGTCCGCGGTGACGCCCATGCCCTCCACACCTCGCCACAGTCTCCGGACGCTGATCGCCACGCAGCTTGATCCGGTCTTGGCCGAACGGGCTCGAGCCGTGTCGCCGCGGGACGAGCTGGATGACGGCGAGTACGTCCTGTACTGGACTCATTCGGCGCTGCGTGCCGATGAAAACCCCGCCCTCGAGACGGCTCTGGAGCTGGCCGACGTGCTGCGACTGCCGATGGTCGTGTATCAGGGCTTGTCGGAGAGCTATCCGTACGCCAGCGACAGGCACCATCGATTTGTGCTGGAAGGAGCTCTCGACTTACGGCGCCAGCTGGCGGCACGGCGAATCGGTTATGTGCTGCACGTCGAACGTCCCGGGGCGCGCGGACCGTACCTCGTGGAAATGGCTCGACGAGCGGCGTTGGTCGTCACGGACGACATGCCGGTGCGTCCTCTCACCAGCTGGATGCGGGCGCTGGGGCGCCACGTGACGGCCCCGATCGTGGCGGTCGATACGGCCTGTGTGGTCCCCATGCGGGTCATCGGCCGAGCGTGGGAGCGGGCCTTTGAATTTCGTCGAGCGACGAGCCGCCAGTATGCTGAGCGACTCGAGTTGCAGCTGGCGCCGCGGGCCGTTCGCGAGCCAGGTTTTGTACCGGACCGACTGGCTTGGGAACCGGTCAGCGTTACGGAGAGTGGGCTGGGCGATTTGATTGCCGAGTGTTCGATCGACCATATGATCGGCCGAGTCCCCCACACGATCGGAGGCTCATCGGCCGGCTATGCACGCTGGGAGGCTTTTCGAGTTCGGGAACTGGACCGGTACGCTTGGCGCCGCAACGATCCGCTCAGCGGCGGCAGCAGTCGCATGTCGGCTTACCTGCACTACGGGATGGTCGCTCCACAGCGACTGGCTCGGGAGGCCCACCAGCAAGGCGGCGCGGGGGCCGAGAAGTTTCTGGACGAGCTGTTGATCTGGCGTGAGCTGGCGTATGCGTTCTGTTTCTATCGACCCGATTACGACCGCATGCGGGCGATCCCCGACTGGGCTCGACAGACGCTGCAGCAACACCAGCGCGACGCTCGGCCACAACTCCCCAGCTGGGAGACCTTGGCCAGGGGTCGGACGGGGGACGCGCTGTGGGACGCGGCTCAGCAGTCGCTGTTGCAGCAGGGCGAACTGCACAATCAGCTACGGATGACTTGGGGCAAGGCATTACTGCAGTGGACCTCCGATGCGCGTCAAACGTTGCGGTGGATGATCGACCTGAACCACCGCTATGCACTCGACGGTCGTGATCCGGCTTCGTATGGCGGGATCCTCTGGTGTCTGGGGCAGTTTGATCGGCCGTTCGAGCCGGAGCAGCCGATAACGGGTCGAGTTCGATCGCGGCCGACGGCAACTTATGCGGCGAGAATCGACGTCGATGCGTGGCGACGCCATGTCCGACGTCCGTTGTGGGGGCAAGCCCGGCGAGTGGCCGTGGTCGGCGCAGGGCTGGCTGGCTTGGTCTGTGCTCGGACCCTGGCCGACCATGGACTGGAAGTTGAGGTGTTTGAAAAAAGTCGCGGCGCGGGGGGTCGGATGGCGACCCGGCGCGAGGGCGAGGAGCTGCGTTTCGACCATGGCGCTCAGTATTTCACGGTGCGCGACGAGCGGTTTGCGCGGTATGTCGAGTCGTGGCGGCAGGATGGATTGGTGGCCCAATGGCACGGTCGCATCGTCCGGCTGGCGGCCGGGCACGTTACCGAGGAGCCGCGGTCGACGACTCGTCTGGTGGGCCAACCGTCGATGAACTCCATCTGCCGTCATCTGGCCAGCGGACTGACGGTCCACTATGGGGCTCAGGTTCGCCCGCCACAGCGACGGGCGAATCGCTGGGAACTGGAGACCGAGGACGGGCGGAGCTGGTCCGATTTCTCGGCGCTGATCGTAGCCACGCCGGCGCCGCAAGCTGCGGTGCTGCTGCGAGACGCGCCCCGGTTGGCCGAGCTGGCAGCGAACGTCTCAATCGCTCCCTGCTGGGCGGCGTTGGTGAGTTTCGCCGAACCGCTAGGCCTGCCGTATGACGGCGCGTTTGTGGAGGGGTCGCCGCTGAGCTGGATCTGTCGCAACGGCAGCAAGCCGGGGCGCCCGGACTCCCCGGAATGCTGGGTGCTGCATGCGGCCCCCGATTGGTCGTGGTCGCACCTGGAGGAGACTGCCGAGTCGGTGCTGATCCGGCTGATGGCCGCCTTCTGGCAGGCGACCGGTTTGGACGAGATCCGGCCCGCATCGGGAACCGCTCACCGCTGGCGATTCGCCCTCCCCACGGCGGTCCTTCCCGATGAGGCGATCTGGGATAGCCAGGTCAGGGCGGGCACCTGCGGTGACTGGTGTGGGGGTCCGCGCGTGGAGGGAGCCTTTCTGAGCGGAGCGGCGATGGCGGGCCGCGCGTTGGTTGACGACCTGGGCTAGATCGACCTAGAATCGCGCTTGCCGCCGAACACCTCTGGCTGGTGACTCGGGATCGATCATTACGTGGGAACGATCTCCCGCCGAGTTGTCAACGCGAGGGGCTCTGAGCGGGGGAGCTGACGAACCTCGATGGGCTTTCTGATTGCCAAAAATGGACCTCAGGCCGGCAGCCGTTTTCCGCTGGAAGGCGAGCTGGCCGTGCTGGGACGACACCCCGATTGCGATATCGTGCTGGATGACGGTGCGGTCAGCCGGCACCATGCTCAGGTAGTCCGCCGGGGTACGCAGTTTATTGTTGAGGACTTGAACAGCCGGAACGGGACGTTCGTGAACAATCAGCTGGTCCGTCAGGGCCAGCAGCTGGCTCATGGCGATGAGATCCGGATCTGCGATCTTTCGTTCACCTTCCACGACGGGGCGGCGACTGCTGAGGGGCATCCGATCGCCGTGCTGGTCGACGACGAAGCCGAGTCGACCATCATGTCGAAGCTTGACTTGTCGAGCGACGGCAGCGTGTTCCGATTGGAAACGAGCCCTGAGGTCAAGCTGAAGGCGTTGCTCGAGATCTCGCGCAGCCTGAGTCGAACTTTGTCGCTGGATCAGGTGTTGCCGCAGGTACTGGAATCGTTGTTTGTAATCTTCGTCCAGGCGGATCGCGGTCTGGTCGTCTTGCAGGACGAACAAGGCAATCTGATATCGCGCTGGACGAAGGCCCGGCACGAAGAGGACGAGCGGACGATTCGGCTCAGCCGCACCGTGGTCCGGCAAGTGATGTCGTCTCGGCAAGCGATTTTGTCGGCGGATGCGGCGACCGACCAGCGGTTTGACATGAGCCAGAGCGTGAGCGACTTCCGCATTCGTTCGATGATCTGCGCGCCGCTGATCGACAGCAAGGGTGAAGCGTTCGGGGTGCTGCAGATCGACACGCTGGACCGCAAGAAGCGTTTCCGGCCGGAGGATCTGGAGGTCTTGGCCAGCGTGGCCGCTCAGGCATCTACGGCGATCGAAAATGCAAAGCTCCACGAATCGATTCTGAAGCAGCGTGACATGGAGCGTGACTTGGCGCTGGCCCGTCAGGTGCAGCAGCGATTTCTGCCGGCACGTTCGCCAGTGTTGCCGGGTTACGAGTTCTTCGATTATTACCGGCCGGCCAATCAGGTCGGCGGCGACTATTTTGACTACGTCGAATTGGGTCACGACCGGCTGGTGATTGTGATCTCGGACGTGGTGGGTCACAACTTGGCCGCTGCGTTGCTGATGGCGAAGTTCTCGGCAACGTTGCGATTCGCGCTGGCTTCGGAGCCGACGCTGGGGGCAGCGCTGGCGCGGACGAACCAGACGCTCTTCCGCGACGACCTGGATGACTGCTTCGTCACGATCGTGCTGGCCGAGCTGAACGTGAAGACTGGCCAGTTGACGATCGCCAACGCGGGACACAACCCCCCCCTGCACTGCTCACCCGACGGCCAGGTCATTGAATTGGCTGAACGTGTCGTCGGCGTACCGTTGCTGGTCCGGCCCGAATGGGAATACGACCAGATGTCGATTCAGCTGAATTCCGAAAGCACAGTGCTGTTTTACACGGACGGGCTGAGTGAGCTGAACAATCCGCGCGGCGAGCTGTTTGGAATCGAGCGGATTCGCAAGACGCTGGCCGAGGGTGGTTCGGCTGAGGTGACCGGTCGCATGATGCTGGAGACGGCCGAAAAGTTCGCCAACGGCCGGACCATCGCCGACGACATGTGCCTGGTGCTGCTCAGCCGCCACGGCGAGGTCGCGGGTCAGGGGACGGACGAGTGGAAGAAGGTCTCGGCCGGCAGCTGAGGTGGCGACTCATCGGCTGAAGCCGACCGCTGGGACCTGCACCACCCCCCCAAAACTACCATTTTCCTGGCTGATTAAGGATTTTTTGCCCGACCAGGGAATAATCGGCGGCCGGAAGGGATCTAAGGTTGTAAGGACCCAGGGGGAGACTGCGGGTTTCGGATTACCGGAGCCCCTGGCGGAACGACAGAGAAATCAGAAATTTTGGAAAGGTGATCCATGAAACGTTGGGCTTCGATGCTGGTGTTGGGTGCTTTGGCGATGTTTGCCATCGGCTGCGAGCCGGCTGCCAAGAAGGCCGAGGAAGCTGGAAAGAAGGCTGAGACGGCCGCTAAAGATGCGGCTGCCAAGGTGGAAGCTGCTGGTGACAAGGCGGCTGAGGCCGTGACCGGTGCCGCTGACGCAGCTGCTGGCGCTGCCAAGGACGCTGCTGATGCCGCGGCCGAGGGCGTGAAGGACGCCGCTGACGCTGCTGCCGGCGCTGCTAAGGACGCTGCGGAAGCAGTGACCAAGTAAGCTGACCGCGACGAACACGAGGCGGCTCGATCTCCCGATCGCAGCCGCCTTTTTCATGCGCCCTCCCATCCTCCCTTGTGGTGCGGGCGTCTCGCCTGCCTCTTTCTCTGCCTCTCTCTGCCTCTTTCTCTGCCTCTTTCTCTGCCTCTCTCTGCCTCTTTCTGCCTTTCTCTGCCTCTTTCTCTTTCTCTACCCCGTTCTCATTCTCTCCCTGCTCTTTCTGAATTCAGTCTCTTCGTGACAAGTCCGGGCCGCACGCTCAAAAAACCGTGGGCAATTTGAGAGGCGCGGAGACAGGCAGAGGAAGAGGCAGCCGGGACGGCTGCACCACAATTCGGAGGAAGAGGCAGCCGGGACGGCTGCACCACAATTTGGAGCAGGTTAGGGTTGGTCGGTGTCACCGGCCGGGCCGCGATCGGCGGGACTGGGGATCAAGTCGGCGCGGAGCGTTGCGAGGCGATTGCAGAGGGGCTTGGGACGGCCGGTGGCGTCGAGCAAGCCGGCGTGGGGGAGTTCGTGCAGGGTCTGGTCGCTGACCTGTTTCCAGACGACGCCCCACACCGAGTCGTGGTCCATCAGCAGACGGCACCACTGTTCGATCAAGGTCGCCTGGCTTTCACCGCTCGGTTCATCCACACCCCAAGTCACGGGCTGCACGGGCGAACGAGCCATGGGATCGCGGGTCGAGTCGCTGGGTGCAGCGAGGAAGACGACCAGGGGCAATCCGAGTCGTCCCCAGAGTGAGAGAACCCGATCGATTTCCAAGGGCAAGCGGCGGCCAGTGCCGCCGGGCCAGTAGCCGAGGTTGATTTCGAGCCCGAGGGCACCGAGCCCCAGTTTGGCGCGGACCAGAGCCTCGGCGTAGTCGAGCGGCGTGGCTTCATGGCGGTGGAGCGCCAGGTACTCGTGCCACGGCTGCTCGAAGCTGACCAGGATCGGCGTCTGTCGATCGACGTTGCGCGCCGCATCGACGGCGGCAGCGGCCAGTTCCAGTCGCTGTTGTTCGGTGATATTCAGTCCCATGGCCGTGTTGACCCGATGGACGACGTGCCAGAATCGGGCTCGACCTCGGTACCGTTTCACCACCGCCTGCACCTGCTGGACCATGTGCGACTGCAACGTCTCGTAGTCTTCTTCCCACAGCGATAACCAATCGGGGAGCGATTCGCGTGTCCAGCTCAGCAGCGGCCCAACTCCCCAGCTCATCCCAAGCCGATCGGCCCAATCGAGCTGCGCGTCAAGCTGTTCCCACCGTCGCTGAGCGGGTTGGGATTCCATATGGCGCCAGACAGCCGGCGAAATCAGCGTGTTGGCGGCTGCGTGCCAGGCCGGAGGAGTGCTGGTCGGGTGCTGGCTGTCATCGAGCACTACGCCGAAGACTGTGGGGATTTCGCCGGCACGCCGTTGAGTGACGGCGACTGACTGTTCCGCATGCTGACGGCTGTTGGCCTGAGCCCAATGAATACAGAGCTGCAGGCATTCGTCGGCCAGGCGATTGACGCGCGCCGGATCGCGGACGCTGGTGACCGCTTCAACAAACGTATCGAGTGCTTCCTGCAGCGTGGCGGCCTGAGGATGCTCGGCCGGCTCGTCCAGGCCGTCGTGCACAGCCAAGTATTCGCGGATTTCGTGCAGCGTGCCGCGAGCCAGTTCCAGCGACAATTGATAGGGCCTGGACCGCTCGACCAGCGTCGCCGTCTTCAGGACATATTCGCCGTAGCCAGGGACGTGCCAGGGGATCAGCAGACGAGCCGACTCGGAAGTATCGCGGCTCAGCACCAGCACATCGTCTTCGACCGAATTGTGGCTGATCCAGGGGATCCCCTCCAGGCTGACCAGGTAGGCGCGTTGCACAACGTGCTGAGGCAAAGCGCCCAGCGCCGTCACCTGAAATCGGAGCTCGCCCATCGGTTTCCATCCCCCCACTGCTCGGTTGCACCCCCTTCGATTATATTCGCCCACACTCCGCTTGCCGATTCAGGCTGAGCCCATCGGCGAGCGATCTGGAGGGCGGATTTTTCGGATTGAGGACGACGATGAGTGCAGCGGCCCCCTACCTCGAATCGAATTTGCCGGGTATTCCGGTCCGGCGCGGCAAGGTGCGGGACGTCTACGATCTGGGCGATCGGCTGCTGCTGGTCAGCACCGATCGGATCAGCGCCTTTGACTACATCCTGCCGACCGGCATTCCGGACAAGGGCCGTGTGCTGACTCAGATCAGCGACTTCTGGTTCCAGCGATTGAACGTCCCTCATCAAGTCATCACGACGCGGCTGTCAGAAATGGGATTGCCGTCCGGCGTCGACCTGGCCCCGCTCGAAGGCCGCTCGATGCTGGTCCGCAAGACGCGTGTGGTGCCGATGGAGTGCGTTGTGCGAGGCTATCTCGCCGGGTCCGGCTGGAAGGAATATCGGTCCCAACAGACCGTATGCGGGCTGCCGCTGCCGAGCGGGCTGGCCGAGTCGGCTGAGCTGGACGAACCGATCTTCACTCCGGCGACGAAGGCCGAATCGGGGCACGACGAGAATATCTCGTTTGAGGAGATGTCGAGGCAGGTCGGGGCCGACGTGGCAGAAGAACTGCGGGATCGGAGCCTGGCGATTTACCAACAAGGGGCGGCGTACGCGCGAACTCGAGGCATTCTGATCGCCGACACGAAATTTGAATGGGGCTGGGATGGCGACCGGCTGATCCTGATCGACGAAGTGATGACACCCGACAGCTCGAGGTTCTGGCCAGCCGATCAGTACCGCACTGGCGTCAGCCCTCCGTCGTTCGACAAACAGTTCGTGCGGAATTGGCTGGAATCGACGACCTGGGACAAGAACTCACCGCCGCCCCCATTGCCCCCCGACGTCGTTGAGCAGACGCGGGCCAAGTACATCGAAGCCCTCGAGCGACTGACCGGACACGCGTTCGCCTGGAAGTAAGGCGGCCCCTGAGCCGGCATGGGGGATCCCCCGATCGGGCTCATTGCTTCCTGTTGAAGCTATGGGGTTTCTCCGTAATCGTCTGTTAAGGCATCGACACACCCCGCTCAAGGCACCCCTCGGAGCGGATAGAACGGTGCACAGGCAAACAGGCGGACCCTGTTTGTCACCCCGTCGGAGTCCAGTTCGGGCGATATTCTTTAGTGGAAAGCAGTACTCCTATGAAGCGAGGCTTGGGCGTCGGTTCAGCACCATGGATTCGGACCGGTCAAGCGTGGTCCGCCGGAGCGGCCCTGCTGGCCGCTTGGTGGTCGGCCGGGCTGCTGCAAGCCCAGGCCCCGACACCACCCGGCACTCCTCCGGTCGTGGAACAACCTGGTAATACTCAGCCAGGTAATCCTCAACCTGGCGGCCGGCCAGAAGACGGCCCTCCTGGCTTCGGGCCGGGTGGCCCCGGTGGTCCTGGTGGGCCAAGCGGTTTCGGACCCGGCGGACCTGGTGGTTTCGGACCTGGTGGTTTCGGTCCTGGTGGGTTTGGACCCGGTGGTCCGGGTGGACCCGGAGGTCGCGGTGGTTTTCCCGGCGGACAGCTCACCAAGTTGGTGAAGAAGTACGATCAGGACGGCGACAAGCGGCTGAACGCTGACGAGCGAAAAGCGGCGCGGGAAGAGATGCGAAATCAAGGTGGCCCGGGCGGGTTCGGTCGGCCCGGCGGATTTGGCGGTCCTGGCGGGTTCGGTCGACGAGACGAACAGCCGCCAAGTCCTGGGCGCCGAGTATCGCCGGGCGACGTGGCCAGCTATCCCGACAAGCCTCTCTACGATCCGGCCATCGTGCGGACGCTGTTTCTGGAGTTTGCCGATCCCGACTGGGAAGCGGAGATGGCCGACTTCAACAACACGGACGTCGAAGTCCCGGCGAAGCTGACGGTGGACGGCAAGACGTACGAGGACGTCGGGGTCCATTTCCGAGGCCTGTCATCGTTCATGGGAGTGGGTCCGGGGCGCAAGCGATCGCTGAACCTGTCGCTGAACTACGCTCACGACAAGCAGAAGCTGTACGGCTATCAGACGCTGAACCTGCTGAATTCGCATGAGGATCCATCGTTACTGCGAGCGGTTTTGTATTGTCAGATTGCTCGGGAATACATCCCGGCACCCAAGGCGAATTTCGTACACGTGGTGATCAACGGCGAAAGCTGGGGGATCTATGCCAACGTGCAGCAATTCAACGGGGACTTTGTCGAGGAGTGGTTCAAGACTCGCAAGGGATCCCGCTGGAAGGTGCCGGGCAACCCTGGCGGTCAGGGAACGTTGGCTTACCTGGGCGACGACCCAGAGTCTTACAAGCAGATTTATGCGTTGAAGACCAAGGACAAGCCGGAAGTCTGGGCGAAGCTGATTCAGCTCTGCAAAGTGCTGAACGAAACACCTCCGGAACAGCTGGAGGAAAAACTCTCACCGATGCTCGACATCGACGGAGCGTTGAAGTTCCTGGCGCTCGAGAATGTGCTGATCAACAACGACGGGTACTGGGTTCGGACCAGCGATTACAGCATTTATCTGGACGAGCAGGGGAAATTCCACATCCTGCCGCACGATACGAACGAAACGTTTTCACGGCCCGGCGGACCCGGCTTCGGCGGTCGTGGCGGGATGAACCCGGCCATGATGCTGGCGCCGCGCATGATGGCCGACGGCGATACGGACCGAGATGGCAAGTTGACTCGCGAAGAACTCGTCGGTCTGGCCAAAGCCTGGTTCGAACGGCTCGATCCTGAACACAAGGGAGAAGTGACCCGTGACGAACTGGCTCAGCGCATCTTCGGGCTGATGCAGTTCGGTGGTCCGGGAGGCCCTGGCCCTGGCGGCCCGGGAGGTCCTGGTGGACCAGGTCCTGGTGGGCCTCCGGGATTCGGTGGAGGTCCTGGCGGTCCTGGCGGTCCTGGTGGCCCCGGTGGATTTGGCGGTCCGGGTGGTCCGGGTGGCCCCGGTGGATTTGGCGGTCGCGGTGGCGGCGGCCGGATGGCCGATGGCTTGATGACGGCCTTGGATGCGAACACCGACCAGAAGTTGACGGCCGAAGATCTGGAAAAGACGTTTGCCAAGTGGTTTGACGAATGGGACCGTGAAAAGAAGGGATCGGTCGACGAACAACAGGTCCGCGGCGGACTGATGGCCGCTTTGCCGCAGCCCAACATGGGCGGCCGAGGTGGTCGTGGCGGCCCAGGTGGACCTGGCGGACCTGGCGGACCTGGCGGACCTGGCGGACCCGATGGCGGCTTTGGCCCCGGCGGGCCCGGGGGTGGTGGCGATCGCCCGGACCGGCCGCAACGTCCTGAGGGCGAAGGTGGTCCTGAAGGCGATCGGCTGGTGCAGGCCCCTCCCGGTGGTCCAGGTCCAGGCGGCCCCGGTGGATTTGGCCCCGGTGGATTTGGCCCCGGTGGATTTGGCCCCGGTGGATTTGGCCGAGGCCCTGGCGGACCCGGTGGACCCGGTGGCCCTGGCGGAATGGGGATGAACATTCGCGGGCTGGAGCTCGATCCGTTGGTAGCAGCCGGCGACCCGAGCAAGGTGTTGCTGAACAAACTGCTGGCCGTCCCGGCGCTGCGTGAGCGTTACTTGAGCTACGTGCATGACATCGCCGACAAGTGGCTCGACTGGAATCGGCTGGGACCGATTGCCGAGCAATATCATGCGTTGATCGCCGACGAAGTGGCTCGCGATACCCGCAAGCTGGACTCCACCGAGGCCTTCGAAGAATCGCTGACCGCTCCTGACGCTCCCCCTGCCACAACCGGCGGACCCGGAACACCTGGTGGTCCCGGCCCCGGTGGTCCTGGCCCCGGCGGTCCTGGCGGCCCCGGCGGCCCCGGTGGCTTTGGCGGACCTGGTGGGCCGGGTGGCCCCGGTGGGCGGCATATCAGCCTCAAGAGCTTCGCCGACCAGCGGCGAGCGTACTTGCTGAAGTACCAGCCGCCCAAGCAACCGTGACGCGGTCGCCCTCCGCTCAATCGTCCCGGAATGACGACCGAACGCAACCGTCAGAAACGAAACCAGGGCGCCCAGCACCTTGCCGTGCGGGCGCCCTGTTTGCTTGAGGCCGGCAACTAATCACCATCGATGTCCGCGACGCAAATACCCGCCGCCGTGGAATCGGCACGCCGCTGTTTTTTCGCACAAAGATTACGGCTCTTCGGCGGAATCTGTGGCTGAATTCGTGTGAACATTAGTTGATTTGCAGCGAGAATCGCATGTCTTCGTGACAGGGCGATCCGTCAGGCCCGGGCTCTGAAAAGGTGTGGCACGGGTGCCCATGAGCGCCAGAAGCTGCGCACACAGAATCGAGTCGCGTGTCGGGTCGGCATAGTCTGCCAAGCCCTGGAGGTGAGCCGTCTGGATTGTCAGCCAGTTCAACATGCCGTTGACACAGATGGCGGATCGAGGCGACCGCAGATCAGAGAGCGGGTGCGCCTGCTATCTTCGTCAGTACAAGGGGCTGGCTCCTATACCCCTGTCCCATTCCCGTCGCCGTCGCCGTCGGTCGCTTCGCCATAACCGGGAGGCCCCAACTCAAAGCTCTCGCCCCGGTAGCCGCTCCATCGCACCGGAAACCGAACCGATCGACTGTGGCAAGGTGAGTCGCCCAGCCCCAGCGCCGTGAGACTCTACGCGGCACGCCATCCGACTAGTCAGTTTCGGTGGTGGGCGCTGAATCCGTTTGAGCCGGCGTGGTCTCAGGTTGAGCCGGCGTTGTTTCCGACTGAGCAGCTGGTGCTTCTGGCTGAGTCGGTGGTGCTTCTGGCTGAGCCGGCGTTGCTTCTGGCTGAGCGGGAGTGGTTTCTGGCTGAGCGGGAGTGGTTTCTGGCTGAGCGGGCGTAATGAGTCGTGCTCGCCAGCGGTTGCCGATCGCTTGAGGGTCATCGGCGGCCGAATTCTGCAGCAGTTCAATGCTCTTGGACACCAGCGCCGGCTGATGATCGGTGTGGCCGAGCATTTCATCGGTACGAGCGAGGTTGTAGTGGGCGCCGTGGCGCCAGAAAGTCTGTGGGTGTTTCTCCAGCACGCGGAGCGAGAAATAATCGCGGGCGATGCGGTACTGAGCGTTATCGAAGCAGAGGAGCCCCAGCCAATAGGCGGCCCCGACTCGCGATTGCTCGGCCAGGCCGCTGGCCATCGAGACGCCGGCCTCAACTCGCGCCAACTCCTCGGTCGTCAGTTCGATAGTGGCGGCCCCCGGGTTATCACGAACCTTTGCCCGCTGCAGGCTTCGCTTCAGCTCCTCACGCACCTGATTCTCGTCAAACACCCGTGCTTCCATGTAAAAGATCTTCGCACCCGGTCGATCCTTCGTCTTGTCGAGCTGTCCGCGGAAATGGAGGATGCGGCCTTGAGAAAGTGGCGTGCGGCTGTCGAAGGGGATGCGTTCGACGAGCAATTCGGTCAGGTAATTCGGAAAGTTCGGCAGTTCGCTCTGAAATCGCAGGACTTCGTAAGGCTGGATCCACATGCGGACCTGAGCGATGCCTTTGAGCGTCTCGAGTCGGCGGCGGAGCGGCGTGGCCGCGAAGGAGAGGACGACCTTCCGGTCGCCACTGAGCTGACTTTCGAGCAATCGCATGCGTTGTGAGAGATAAGTCGGCGTAGCATCGATCAAAGCGATCAGCTGCTTGGCATCGGAGGCACGCAAGCCCAAGCCCGTTGTGTCGTCGGCATAGAGTTCGGTGACTCGTTCCGGCGCCTGGACCAGCTCCGACAGACGCATAATCCCCGCTCGACGCCCCCCCGTGTCGGAGCTTTCTCCGGCAGCCGGCAGAACATCGGGAATGGGAATCCCCAGCCGTGGCTCGAACAAGTAGAGCTCATCGTCGACTAGCGTCGCGACGGCCCACGGTCGTTCGTAGTCACCGGCCGGTGAACTGACACCCAGCATCACAGCCGGCACGCCCCGTTGCCGAGCGAGATGAATAAAGACGCGTGCTCGTTCGATAAAATCGCCGTGCCCCAGCAGGAGCGTTTCCCAGGGGAAGAACGTGCCGTCGGCTTGTCGCATTTGCGATTCGGTGAGCGTCCCGGCGGGGAGCGGTTCGCCGGGGTTTTCCGAAGTGGTGGGATCGAGCTGAATGTTGCGGATCGTCCAGTCGAACAGCCGAGCCATTTCGCCGACCTGAGCCGCATGGTCGGCCCCCCGTTCGGCCTGCAACTGACGGAACCATTCGGCCAATGTCGGGTCGTGCAACGGTCCGGTCGAAACCCAATTGGACACATCCCGCATCCAGACGGCTTCCTGCAGCATGAAGGTATCAAAGAGCTGGAACCGGAGCGTTCGCAGCGATTCGGAAGGAGGAATGTGCGGGAAGCGATTGCGGTCGAGCCGATCGAACATCGGATCGTGCTGCCACTGAGGATCAGGGGGTTGACGGTTGATCCATTCGTTCAGGTGGTGATGGATCTGCATCCGCGCCTGCACCGGATCAAACTCATCGATGCGAAACAAAAACTCCATCGCCTGGTCCAGATCGGTCGACGTCGCCGCCCCGGCCGACTGCTGCGACTGCTGAGCCGTCCGCCGCGGAACGGGAGGTGCCGCACGTTGGCAGCCGGTCAGCATAAGGCCAGTCAGCATAAGGCCAGTCAGCATGAGGCCAGTCAGCATGAGGCCAGTCAGCATGGCGGTCGCCATAACGCGCACCGAAATTCCACCTGCGAGGGTCGACTCGAATCGATTCCGATCAGCGTTCAACGGATCGCCTCCCGTACGCGCAATACTTGATCGAGCATTCGCCCGACTTCATCCAGCGGCACCATGTTGGGCCCGTCGCTGGGCGAGCGGTCAGGGTCCGGATGGGTTTCAAAAAACAGGCCGTCGATCCCCACTGCCGCCGCCGCTCGGGCCAACGGAGGGACCATGCGACGGTTCCCCCCCGTGGCGTTCCCGAGACCACCTGGCTCCTGCACACTATGAGTCGCATCGTAGATCACCGGACAGCCCAGGGCACGCATCTCGAGCAGGCTGCGGAAATCATTCACCAGCCGGCCATACCCGAAAAACGTCCCGCGCTCGCACAGCATCACGCGGTCGCAGCCAACCGACCTCAGTTTGTCGACCGGATGTCGCATGTCCCACGGTGCCATGAACTGTCCCTTCTTCACATTCACCGCTCGGCCCGTTCGACCAGCGGCCAGCAGCAGGTCGGTCTGCCGCGCCAGGAAGGCCGGAATCTGCAACAGCTCGCAGACCTCCGCCGCCGCCGCCGCTTGACTCGACTCGTGAATGTCCGTCGTCACCGGCACGCTCACGTCACGCGAGATCTGCTCCAGTTGTCGCAAGCCCTCGTCGATCCCCGGTCCGCGAAACGCCCCGGCACTGGTCCGATTCGCCTTGTCAAACGAGGCCTTGAAGATCCACGGCAATCCCCGCCGACCACATTCTTCGGCCAGCCGGTCGGCGATCCGGCGCGGTATATCCGACGGCTCCAGCACGCAGGGCCCGGCAATGATCAGCAGCGGCCCACCGCCTCCAATCGGCTTCCCGCCCAACTCAAATTCCGGTCCGTCCATGCGCCGTCACTCCCCGACAAGCCTGTTCATTCTTCCACCCGACAGGTCAACATCCGCAGCCGCTCGGGCAAGACCACAATCTCCACGGGCAATTCACCACCCGGGTCGCCATCAAGCTGATAGGGGACACGCTGATCGCTTTCGATCCGGATCCGCTGAGCCTGAAGACGGCCCACCCCGGCGGCCCGGTCCAACCGCCCCCGCAGGGTCGCCGTCAGATACCCGATCATCGACCAGACACCACCCCGCTTGAGTGTCAGGATATCGAGTTGCCCATCAAAGGGAATAGCACCCCGGCCCAGGGCCAGCCCCAGGGCGTACACGGGCGCATTGAAGACAAAGCACCATCGGCCCTTGGACGCCTCCCGCCATGGCTCGGCCGTCGAATCAACTCGATCCCCCTGCCCCGTCCACTGGCTGACCCGCAGCACCGGAAATCGATAACTGCTCAGAGCCCGGCAAAGTGGCGTGGCGTACGTCCAATGCGAAATGTTGCCGCGGCGCGACCCATGGACCTGCTGCACCACCTCAGCATCCATGCCGCAGCTGACCATCAACAGCCCCAGCCGACCGTTCACCTCCATGGCGTCCCACGTTCGCCAGCGATACTCACAGAATCGATCCGCGGCCAACCCTGGATCGGCCGTCGCTCCCAAATACCTGGCCAACAGGTTCTCGGTGCCGAGCGGAAAAACGCCCAGCGGCACGTGCGGAGGTAAATGACTGGCCGCCCAGCCCACCGTCCCGTCACCACCAGCGGCGATCACGGCCAAGCCATCCTCTCGAGCTCGTCCTCTCGGATCGGCCGCTTCATCGGCCAACCGAGCGGCGAGTCCGGCTGATTCCGATTCCACGTCACACTCCACCCCGCGATTCCGCAGCTCGGCCGACAACGCCTCCACCGCCGTCGTCCGGTCACTCCCCCCGGCCCGACGATTAAAAAACACAATCGCGCGCCGCAATCGACTCGACGGCGCCCTCGTCCCGTTTTGAGACAATTCAGTTCCTCCCGGCCCGTTCTGCGGAATTTCGCCACATCCTGTCCCAGCTTGCCACGCCCACTCCCCACCGAATCTCAAACTGAGAAACCCATTCTGCGAATGATACGCGTCCCGATCCCACCGAACGATCGCCGCAAATCAATACACCAAAACAACTTAGCATTAGACCAAAATTTTCTCAATTTGAGACCCGCCATGGCACTCAAAGTGCTTTACCCCTCAACGTCCTGGCTCGGAGCAGCCTGGACAACTGGCCCGTGGGGCCTTTGACGATGATGGTGGCCGGGGAGTTGACTTGCCCCTGACTGTCCGGCCCGGCTGGCGTGTCGCCGGTCCGTCAAAGGTCCCATTTTTTTTGCGCTGGCCGAGTCATGCGGGTGTTCAGCCGGTCGTACCCGGCACGGCTCGCAGGGCCGATTCCGTCGACGATTGGCTGGGATCCTCGCTGCCGGCTGGCTGCTGAGTGGCTTTGGGGAGCGTCACGCGGAACTGGCTGCCGTGATTCGGCTGACTGGTGACCGAAACGCTCCCTCGGAAGACCTGGCAGAGGTGCTTGACGATAGAAAGCCCCAGGCCGGTTCCGCCCAGCTCACGCGACCGCGCCTTATCGACGCGGTAGAAGCGTTCGAAGAGCCGATCGAGGTGCTCAGCGGGGACTCCAATCCCCGTGTCGTGGACTTCCACCACCACTTCGTCACCTGCCGTCTGCCCGAAGACATCGACGCGGCCTCCGGACGGTGTGTACTTGATGGCGTTGTCGATCAGATTGCCGATGATTTCGCGCAGGCCTTCTTCGTCGGCGTGGACCAGCACACCGCCGAGGCCGTCGAGCTGTCCGGCGAGCGAAATGTTTTTGGCTTGAGCGGCGGGCTGATAATCGGCGATGCAGATTTCGGCCATCTTCCGCACCTCCACCGGAGCCATCTCAAAGGCCTTGCGGCCCGATTCGATCCGGGCCAGGCTCAGCATATCCTTAATCAGCCGATGGAGCCGCTCAGCCTGCTCGTCGATCCCCTTGAGAAACTTCAGATTGGCCCGTTCGTCGTAGAGGGCTCCATTGATCAGCGTTTCGGCGTAGGCCTTGATGGAGCTGAGCGGAGTCTTGAGTTCATGGGAGACGTTGGCGATGAAGTCCTGTCGCAGCGATTCGAGTCGCCGCAGTTCGGAGATGTCGGTCATCACGATCGTCGCTCCAAGCCCACCGGGGTTCGACAACGGGGTAGCGCTGACGTTCAGCACGCGGCGGGGCGACTGCCGACCGACTATCAATTCAGCGCGCTGCCGAGTACCGCTCGACATCGCCTCATCCAGCAGTCGATGGAGCAGATAGTAGCGGACGAGTTCGGGGAGTGGCCGGTCGGCGGCTTGTTCCAGTTCAAAACCGAGCATTTCTCCGGCGGCCCGATTGGCGAAGCGGACATGCCGTTCGCCGTCGACCGCCAGCACTCCTTCCACCATGTGATCGAGGACGGCGGCCAGCTGCTGACCCTCGGCCTGCGATTTCTGCTGATCAATGACCCGGCCGGCCAGCGTCTGCAGCGATTCACTCAGCGGCTGCAAGAGCGAATCGTCGGGGACAACATGGACGCGAGTGGGCGCACCGGTGGCCAATTGCTGCACTTCGTCCAGCAACCGAGGCCACGGCCCCAGCTGCCGGCGGGCCGCCCACCAGGTTGCCCCCCAGGCCGCCGCACAGGCCAGGGCGACGGCGACGACTTGCCGGCCACGCAGATTGGTCCCTTCCGTCGCCTTTCCCGAGACGACGACACCAAAAACGACCGCGGCCAGCACCAGCTGAATCACAGCCGGCCAGATCCAGAAATTCCACGTCAATCGTGTCAGTCGATTCATACACTCCATTCCCGGTACGCCATCAGCTCGGCGATTCACTCGTATCAGGTCGCCGAGCCGACTCGGCCTCGGCCTGTTCCATCGCCGTGACCACACCCTCCATCGTAGCTTCACGAGCCTCAGCAGCGACGTCGGCCCCCAGTTCGCGCAGCGTGGCGCTGGTGATCGAACTGATGCTGACCAGCCGACACCGTTTGAGGTCCGCGCCAAACTGCTGGACCAGTGACCGGGCGATAGCCGAGCTGGTAACGGTGACCCAGTCGCAGGTCCCCGAGGCGATCGCTTGAGCGATCCGCGGGTCGACGACCGACGAATCACGGCTGCTGTACGCCACCACCTGATCCACCTCAGCCCCCGCCGCGCGCAAGGACTCGGCCAGCACTTCCCGACCGCGACTGGCGCGGACCAACAGCACTCGGCGGCCCGCCACATGAGGCGCCAGCGCCGCCGCCAGACCTTCGGCCTGGTATTCGTCAGGCACCAAGTCGGCTCGCAAACGGTAGCCTTCCAGCGACCGCGCGGTGCCTGGGCCGATAGCGGCGATTCGGACGCCGTTGAGCCGCCGCGCGTCGCCACCACGGTCCCAGCATCGATCGAGAAACCGGGTCACGCCGTTGGCGCTGGAAAAGACGACCCAGGCATAGGAATCAAGCTGGTCGAGGGCCCGGTCAACAGGTCCCCAGTCATCAGGAGGCCCAATCTCAATGGCCCCCCAATACCACACCTCCGCACCGCGTTGCTGGAGCAGGTCCCCCAGAGCCGAACGCTGATGACCGGGGCGCGTCACCAGCACTCGACGGCCAAACAGCGACCGCTGCTCAAACCATCCCAGCTCATCCCGACTGTGCACGACGTCGCCGCAGACGAACAGGACTGGAGGCCGGAGCCGTCTCAGCCTCACCTGCTCGGCCACCTCATCCAATCGGCAGACGGCCACTTCCTGACGGGGGAGCGAACAATGCCGAATCATCGCCACGGGCGTGTCGGCCGGCTTGCCCGCCTGCAACAGCTTGCCGCTCCACGTCCCGACCTCGGTCACTCCCATGTAAAACACCAGCGTCCCCGGAAAGCGCGCCAGAGCGTCGTAATCGAGCGACGCGGAGCCGTCCGCCAGGGGCTGCTGTTGGGCCGTAATCAGAGCGACGGCCGATGCCGACGAGCGATCCGTCAGCGGGATGCCGGCGTAGGCGGGAGCGGCCAGGGCGGCAGTCAGCCCAGGGACGACTTCGTAGGCGACACCGGCCTGCCGCAAGGCCGCGAGTTCGTCCGCCAGCCGGCCAAAGATCGACGCATCGCCCCCTTTGAGCCGCACGACCAACGCACCCGACCGCGCACCGTCAATCATCCGCTGATGAATCTGCTCGGGCGACCACTGAGCAATTCGGCCTTGCTGAGCAATTCGGCCATGCTGCCCCAGACAGATCCGCTCGGCGTGAACTGCCGCATGGTCCAGCAGCTCGGGATTCGCCAGGTAGTCGTACAGGACCAGATCGGCCTGCCGCAACAGTTGCACGCCGCGCCAGGTAATCAGCCCGGGATCGCCGGGCCCGGCGCCGATCAGGTAGACGCACCCGGCACGTCCGGAACAACCGGCAGGTTGCCCCTGGTCGTCGCATGGGCGGCGGTCGGCAGTATCGTCCGGCATGCCCCCCACCTCAGTCCTCGCCGCCATGGTGATGCCGCGGCTGAGCATGTGCAGCTGACGGCAAGGTTGTAGAATACTTGAGACGGTCTCGCAGTCCCGACCCCATCTCGTGGATTATGGTTCCCAACCCATCATCTCAGCAACCGCCCCCGTCATCAGCTTCCGGCGAACCCGGCGGCCCGGCCCTCACGACGGCTCAACGTGCTCAGCTCCATCGGTGCTATGAACGGGCCAAGCAGGTGCTGCAGCAGGACAAACCCGATCGCGATTACGCTCACACCATGTTCCTCGAATGCGTCCAGCGTGATCCGGGGAATCTGGTCTACGTCGAAGGTCTGGTCCAGAACCTGCACCAGAAATATGGTCATAATGGCCGTGGCGCCAGGTTCCGGTGGGCATCCCGCAGCCCGCTCAAACGGGCCTTGGCCGAAGACGATTGGGAAGGTGTCCAGCAGGCGGGACTCGAGCTGCTGAAGACCAATCCGTGGGACACACACGCTTTGCGAGCCCTGGCCCAGGCCGCCGCCGCTCGACACCATGTGGAAGTCGAACTGTGGTACCTCAAGGCCGCCCTGAACGCTCAGCCCAAAGATATCGAAATCAATCGGCACTGCGGCCGGACACTCGCTCGGCTCGGCCAGTTCGATCAGGCTGTTGCCTGCTGGCGCCGCGTCCTCGACCAGCACCCTGGCGACGAAGAGGCCCTGAAGATGGTCTCGGAACTGACGCTGGCGAAGACCCTGGGTGTGCCCACCTC
The DNA here is from genome assembly GCA_046349895.1 of Pirellulales bacterium. Lineage (GTDB taxonomy): Bacteria > Planctomycetota > Planctomycetia > Pirellulales > Pirellulaceae > JAXMBJ01. The sequence continues at coordinate 3,056,410 of JAXMBJ010000006.1, forward strand.
GGGACACGGTTCCCAACGATCGGCTGCCGGAGCGACGCTGCCGGCCGAAGCCGCCCTGCGACCCCGTCCGGCCGGCGATCGCCCCCCGGGGACCGTCCAGGTCCCCCGGCGACCCGCTGCCACCGATGCTCAAACAACCCTCGATCCGACGCCGGCCCGGGAACCGCTGACGGTGGCCGAGCAACTGCAGGCGGAATTCGAAGCCGACCCGTCGGCGGCCGACGCCGCCCTCCGATGGGCCAAACTGCTGGGAGAAGAACACCGATACCATGAGTCGGAAAGCGTGCTGAACCGCTGCCTGGCGGCCGGTGGCAGCCAGCTCCCCGTCGTCGAAGCCCTCGAAGAAACCCGCCTCGCCGCCGCTCGAGGACGGCTGGACGTCGCCCAGCGACGAGCGGCCTCGCAACGGTCGCCGGAAGCCGTTGAGCTGGTCGCCGACCTGACGGCCGAATTCAATCGGCTGGAGATCGACCTGTATTACGAGCGATGTGAGCGGTACCCGACCGAGCTGAAATGGCAGCTGAAACTCGGTCAAGCCCTGAAACGGGCCGGCAACTTCGCCCAGGCCATCCGGTGCTTCCGCCGCGCGGCCGAACACTCCGAGCTGGCCGTGGAAGCCGAGCTGGAAACGGGTGAATGCTGGCAATACCTCAAGCAATTCGATCAGGCCCTCGAGTCGTATCAGGCGGCAGTGAACGGGGTTGGACAAGCGGCCAGCGGCAGTGAACCCCACAAGCTGGCCCTGTACCGATCGGCCGTCCTGGCCGAGGCCCTGGGGCAAAACGACCTGGCCGGCCAGTCCCTGGCCCAGTTGGTGGAGCTCGATCCGCACTACCGCGACGCCCAGTCCCGCCACGATCGCCGCCGGAACTCCTGACTGGGGCTGGACAAAAGCCCGCCTATGGGCGATAAAGTTGGATTCTGCGGCCGACTCCGCCCGTGTTAGGGACCGGTCGGGGTCTAAGTGATGATGCATGGTGCCGCAGAGCCCTAATTTTTGCCGGGCTGGGAGCAGGTAGGACCGTCGATTATGCCCAATACCAAGAGTGCCAAGAAACGTCTTCGTCAGAGTCTGGAACGCCGGTTGCGCAATCGGGCCACCAAGTCGGCCATCCGCAACCAGATCCGCAAGGTACGCGACGCCGTCAAGGCGGGAACGCTTGACGTTGCGGAAGCCGAACTGCGTCAGGTCACCAAGAAGCTCGATCGGGCCGCTGCGAAGAACGTCATTCATCGCAACGCCGCCGCTCGCTACAAGTCGCGGCTGAGCCATCTGATCGTCAAGTCGAAGCAGCCCAGCAGCTGACCGGCGACGAACGCCAACTTCTCCAACTCCAGTGGGCTCGCCCCACTGGTTTTCATGGCTCAATCAGCTGCGGGACGGTCAGCTCAATGAGCGGCCGGTTCGTCCCACACCAGGCGATCCGCCGGGAAGACGGGCCCTTCGACACACGTGCGTCGGTAGTCCCAGCTGCCATCGGACTGCAGGACGCGAGCGACGCAGGTAAAGCAGATTCCGATCCCGCAGGCCATCGGCGTCTCCAGCGATACCCAGCAGGGAACACCGGCCGCACTGGTCAGCCGCGATACAGCCTCCAACATCGGCTCGGGGCCGCAACAGGCTACCGACACACGGCCTCCCCCAGCCAACTCTTCGCGCAGCAGATCCGTCACCAGACCTCGGCGGCCACACGTACCGTCGTCCGTCACCGTGCTCACCTCGATACCAGCTCGCCGGAAATCGTCCACTCCCGCCAGCAGGTCAGCCGACCGCGCACCATAGAGCAGCTTCACCGTCGGCACACCCCCCGATCCCTCAGCGGACCAAGGTCGTCCGTATGCCTGCCGACGCAACGTCTCCTTGCCCAGAGCCAGGAACGGAGTCTGACCGATCCCGCCAGCCACCATCACCAACCGGCCGGCGTCCGAAAACTGCGGGAAGCCGTTTCCCAGTGGCCCCCACACGTCCAGCTGCTGACCGGGGACGAGCTGACATAATCGACGGGTCATCTTCCCCATCACCAGATAGACGACCTCGACCACTTCCGGTTGCCCAGCCGTACCCGTGGCCACGTCGTAGACCGCCAGCGGTCGACCCAGCAACGGGTCGTTCCAGCCCGCCAGACGCAACATGAGAAACTGGCCGGGAACCAGCCGAGCAGCCAACTCCGGGGCGCGAAACGTCAGCCGATAGGTCTGACGAGCCACCTGCTGCTGCGACAAGATCTCGACCGTCCACTGTTGCGGTCCCGTCGCTCCCGCTGATCGCTGACTGCTGCAAGTATCCATGCCCGACTACTCTAACCGTCCCGCTGATTCCGTCCACCACCCGACCCCATCCCGCGACCGCCACGCCGTCCGCCACCACCACCAGGTCGGCCACCACCACCAGGTCTGCCACCGCCACCAGGTCGGCCACCACCACTAGGTCGGCCACCACCACCACCAGGTCGGCCACCGCCACCAGGTCTGCCACCGCCACCAGGCCGGCCACCGCCGCCAGGCCGTCCAGCACCGCCAGGCCGTCCAGCACCGCCGGGTCGTCCAGCACCGCCAGGTCGTCCAGCACCACCGGGTCGTCCAGCACCACCGGGTCGTCCAGCACCACCGGGTCGTCCAGCACCACCGGGTCGTCCAGCACCACCGGGTCGTCCAGCACCACCGGGTCGTCCAGCACCGCCGGGTCGTCCAGCACCGCCGGGTCGTCCAGCACCGCCGCGAGCACCACCTGCACGTGGACCACTGGGACGACCGCCTTCCTCACGGCTGCCACCGGACTCGCCAACCGTTCTTCCGCCGCCACGGCGTCCACCCTCTGGGCGCCCACCTTCGGGGCGACCTCCAACCGGACGACCGCCGCCAGAGCGTCCACCAACAGGACGACCGCCGCCCGAGCGCCCGCCTCCAGATCGCCCGCCTCCCGGACGACCAGCGCCGGGGCGCCCGGCTGCGCTACGAGGTCGACCGGGACGAGCACCCTCATCCGGACCGTTCTCCCCATCCGCTCGCCCCCGCCCCACACCCGCTCGGCCAGCTCCCGTCGGTCGGCCGGAACTCATCGGTCGGCCGGTTCGGCCTGAGGCACCGGTTCGGCCGGGCCCACCGGTTCGCCCTGGCCCACCAGTTCGGCCTGTCCCGCCAGTTCGGCCGGGGCGGCCTTCGCGGGTCGAGTGGCCGGATCGGGGCGAACGTTCACCGGTCGGGCTGCGTCGAGCTCGGTCGGGGCTGCGCGGAGCGTCATCATTGAATTCATCGTCACCGCCAATCACGCGTCCGACGCGAGGAGTTTCCATCGACGTCGACCGCGGGCCTCTCAGGTTGGCTCCCGGAGGACCGCCGGGACGACCACGGCGCCGGCGGTCTCGATCGACGGCCGAATTTGACCGGCGTGGACGCTTCGAACGGCCGCCGCCGAGCGACTCGCGGAGTTTATCCAGTTCAGTGCTGGTCAGCGGCCGGGACTCACCCGGCGCCAGTTGCCCCAAGCTCAACGGACCAATGGCGACTCGCACCAGTCGGACGACCTTGTGGCCGGTCGCCGCCAAGACTCGGCGAATCTCTCGATTCCGGCCTTCGGTCAGCACCATCTCCAGCTCGGTACTCTTCGCACTTCGCGCCCGCACGCGTAGCTCGCTGACCGTTGCTTTTCCTTCAGCCAGATGGACACCCGATCGCAGTTTCTGAATCGATTCCGCATCGACTTCGCCGACCACGGTCACGTAGTAGCGTTTGGGAATGGCGAATTTGGGATGAGCCAGTTGATGAGCCAAGGAGCCATCATTGGTGACCAGAATCAGCCCGGAACTCGATTTGTCGAGCCGTCCAACGGTAAAGACATGGTCGTCACGGCCAACCAGGTCGATCACCCGGGTTCGCCCGCCGGGATCGCGATTGGTCGACAGGACGCCGACCGGTTTATGGACGGCCAGATAGAGCCGACGTTTGGCTCGCACCAGTTCGCCGTCGACCTTCACTTTCTGGCGCTGCGGGTCGACCCGGACTCCCAGCTCGGACACGACCTGCCCGTCGACTTCGACCCGTCCTTCAGCGATCAGCTCTTCGCACTGACGGCGGCTGGCGATCCCGGCCGAGGCCAGTACTTTCTGCAGACGCTCGCCGCGCGATTCGCCCTCCCCGGCTCCCTCCCCGGCCGTATCGGACGGTTGGTTCGGATCGCGAGCGGTTCGTCCCGGCCTGGGAGCTGACGCAGCCGTTTTTCGGCCCCGCTGGGGAGACTGGGAGCGACCACTGGGATTCGACCTGCGCATGGGAACTTTCTGGTTGGGGGGGCTGATAAGTCGCGTCGAGGGGTCTGGAGGGTCCAGCCGGTCCCCGGCCGGCCGAGAATTCGAGGGATCGAACGATGGCCGAACTGTCCAGACTACCGCGCTGGTTGCGCACGGGCCAGCCGTACAGACCAACTCGGGGGGCGAAAACCTCGTGATTGCCGAGCGTTTTTGCTGGTCCGCCAGCCACCGCTGTTCCGAATTGCTATCGATAGCAGCAACCGCTTGATAGCGGCGGCGACAGATTCGTATTTACAGCCAGCCGAACGACCGTACAATTCGCCGGCCGGCTACCGGTGGTCTTAACGTCCCCAACCACGCTGAGCCATGGGCTACGGGACTTACGGAAGGGTCGAACGATGAACCAACGATCCACAGGTATCTGGATCGCAGTGCTGCTGGTCGCCGCCACCGGAGGTTGCAAAAACGTCTCCATGCCGCGATTCATGCAGCCGGCCGGCACCGCCAGTTCCCAGCAAGCTCGAGCCGCCTACGAAGATCCGTACGCCGACAACGTGGCGGGCCCGGAAATCGTCGGCGGTCGGCCGCGAGATTTCCAGAAACAGCTGGCGGAACCGGTCCGTTCGAATCCTTACAATCTGCGTGGCCCCGGTCGACCTTGATCCGCAGACGGGTTCCCCGTAATATCCACCCCCCGCGGCGGCCGTGAGTGCCCCGGCTCCGGCCGGGCAAGCCCTGCTTGCTGCGGAAAATGGTCGGATTATTTCAGCTGTGACCCCTGGCTGGCCGAAGAGATAACCGCGCACTTGCCTCGGCGCGGATGTACCTGGCAGGATGCCAGCGTACCGATCGGTTCGAGGTGTCGCAGCCTTTGCCTTCGAATTCAAGGATGAATTCACCATGCGTAAGAGTCAGCCTTTCCTCCGCTGGTGCCAGTGGGCCTGTCTGGTCGGCGCGTTGATCCCGATGAGCGGATGTCGCAGCGGCTCGGGGATCTCCCGAGTTCCGGGCTTCGGGTGGCTGGCCAAAGATGATGATCTCGACCGCAATGGCTGGGCCAGCTACGCCGATGGACCGACCAGCCTGGCCGAGAACGAAAAGGACAGTGCTGACGACGCGGAATCGACCAAGCCCAGCACGACCAAGTCGCAGGAATCCAAATCTGAGCTGAAAGTCGCTCAAAAGTCGACCGACACCGATACGTCGTCCGACAGCGATTGGAATAAATACCCCACGACCAAAACGCCCGACCCGTATCCTGGGACCAGCGGCAGCGCGGCCGGAACCTCCGGAAGCCAGCTGGCCGCTTCGGGCTCGGCCGGATCCCAAAACTCCGGCACGCAGGATGGCTACTACACCGTCCCGGCGGAACCGGCAGCCACTCCAGCTCCCAGTGTCGCTAAAGCCTCCGGCACCTCGCCGTCCCTCGACGGTCCGCCGCCGTTCATTCCGAGCGCACCGCCAAGCGGAAGCGCCGGAGACGTGGCCGGTAGCACGGCACCACCGTACACACCGGCCATGCCGCCGGCGTACACGCCCCCATCGGCTGGCGATGTCCCGGCTCCCGCTGCCCCGCCAGCCATGGCAGGGAATGACGCCAATCCCTTTGGACCGTTACCGCCGCCCCCCGGACCCGCCAACGCTATGCCGGCTTTGCCGCCCGATAGCGGTCGCGCCGAATTAGGCGTTGCCGACAACCGAGGACGGATGGGCGCCACACCGCTGCCCAGCACACCAATGCCCAGCCCGTCGGGCAATGCGAACACGGTTCCAGCGATTCCGGGTGAGACTTTCAATCCCTACGCGCAGCAGCCCGCAGCACCGTCGGCGACTGTCGCCCCGAACACTCCGGCGTTCCCGGCGGCTCCTCCGACGGCCGCCGCCCCGGGTCAATCGATGCCCCGCAGCACTCAGCCCTGGACACCGGGCAGCACCGGCCGCAGCCTCACGCCGACACCGACTCCCCAGCAGAACCCGTGGGGAGCCGCTCCGACGACGACGCCTCCGGGGACAACGGCCAGCCCGATGGTCCCGGGCCGATTGTCACAGCGGGCGATCGACGGCGCGACCATCCTGGCCGTCAGCGACGAATTCCCGTCTCGCCAGTGGCGATAAAAGACTAGCCGAGGCTGCCCCCGTGCGACTCGTCAGTTCAGGGCTCGTCAGTTCAGGGCTCGTCAGTTCAGGGCTCGTCCGTACTGGGACGAGTCCTACCAGGGACTGTTGCCGCCGTTGACGCATAGCGTCTGGCCGGTGACAAACCCAGCCTCGTCGCTCGCCAGATAAACCGCCGCGTCGCCGACTTCTTGGGGTAACCCCCAGCGGCGCATCGGAACCGAGGCCAGATAGCGATCCTTCATCTCCTGAGGATCAGCGTCATGGCGTTCGGTCGGGATCCAACCCGGCGCGATCATGTTGACCGTGATGCCGTACGGCGCCAGCTCAGTCGCCATGCTGCGCGACCAGCCGACCTGGCCACCTTTGGCCGCCACATAAGCGCTGAACGGCGCCACGCTCTTCTGAAACACCTCGCTGGTGACGTTGATGATCCGTCCCCACTGCTGCGACTTCATGTGCGGCAGAGCTCGACGAGCGAGCAGGTAGGGGCTCTTGATGAAGTAGTCGATCATCTCCTGATAGAAATCCCAGTCGTACCGTTCGATGGGACGCTGGGGCTGATCGGGAGTCGCATTGACGACGACGATGTCGACCGGACCGAACTCGCGCTCCGCCACGGCGAACATCGCGTCGACGCCTGCCGTGGTGACCGCACTTCCTTGCGCCAAGCAGCAGGTCACGCCCGCCGCTCGCAGCTGCTCCATGGCCCGTTCAGCCCGCTCGGCATTGTGAGCGTAATTGACGACGACTCGAGCCCCGGCCTGACCAAGGCTCTGAGCCGTTCCCAGCCCCAGCCCCGTACTGCTCCCCGTCACCAGGGCGACTCGACCTTGCAATGAAAATTTCACGATCGCCCCTGCTCACCCGACTCACAGATCTCGACCGAGCCGGATCGGCTACCAGCCCATGACCATATTCGATTCGATCACTTTGCGGGCGGCATTCAGATCCGAGCCCGTTTCGTGCATGTAGAGCCGAATGGCGTGGACTTTGTCGCCGGCGGCCTTGGAGAGGCAATCGCGGGCCACCGAGCAGGGGTCGGTCGGTCCGCTGATCCCCAGCGCGGCCTTCGAGATGACCCACGTGTCGCGCGGACGCTTGGTCATCCGAGTCACTTCGTCGGTCGGATAAGCGTCACGTACGACGTTGACTGCCGCCTTCTCGTCGTCCGCCCAGGTGATGATGATGTGCGCGTTGGTTTCAATTTCAAACAGTGGCATGTTTCGACTCCCCGCTGACCAGTTCCCATCCTGCCCAATTTCAGCTCTGCGGGACGGAATACCGAGCCGCCCCCGCTTGCCTTGCCCGTTGCCTTCGCTCGGCGCCCTAACCGCCGTGTCCCGACTGCCCGTGAGCTACGACTTGGGTCCCCACAGCAATCTGCCAGCCCCAGATGGGCGAGTTGGCAATCACGGATTAAGATTCTAGCAGACATGGCCCCGGGGACGCTATTGGTGGTCCCCTCGATTCTCCTCGGATCCCCCCCCATGACCGACGCTCCTTCCGGTAGCGACGCCCCCCGGCCGGCTCAAAGGCCCCCTTTCGTCCCGGCTGATCGTGGCCCTGATCCTGTTGGCCCTCAGCGCCCCGTGGCTGTGGAGCTTCGGTCGAGCCGAACTCGGGCAATGGCGCATGGCCGAAGCCCTCGATCGGGAACTCGATGGCGATCTGACGGCGGCCCGAGCCGCAGCCGATCGGGCCGTCCAGACGGCGCCTCAATCCCCGGCTCTCCGCTACCAGCGAGCCATGATCGCCATCGCTCAAGGTGACCCTCAGGCGGCCCTCGACGACTGCCGGCTGGCCCTCGAGAAAAGCCCCCAGAACCGACACCTGCTGGTCGCTCACATGATGGCCGCTCAGATGCTGGGCCACCATGACGACGCCATCCGAGACGCCACGCAGATGGTCGAAACGGCCCGCGCCGCCCTCCACGGCCAACGCCCCTCAAGCACCACGGTCGTCGAGTACGCGCTGGCACTCAATTCGCTGGCCTACGCACGGGCTCAAGCCAAACGCGACCTCGATCAGGGACTGCAGGAAATTAACGAGGCGCTGCAGCTGGTGAACAACGAACCACAATATCGGAATGACCCGTCCATGCTCGACACTCGCGGCTACCTGCAACTGCTGCGCGGCGAACTCGAAGCCGCAGACACCGACCTCAATCAGGCCATCGGCGCCTACGAAGCCCTGCTGTCGGCCACCATCAACCAGGTCCAGGAAGACGCTCAAGGACTGGTCGACCAGCGGGCCGTCCAGCGCGAAATCCGCCATCGCAACGAATCGCTCGGCGTGATGTACCAACATCGCGGCCTGGTCCACGAAGCTTCGGGCCGCAAGAACCTCGCTCAACAAGATTTCGAAGCCGCCCGAAAACTCGGATATGCCCCCGACAAGGGCGTCTACTGATTTCCGCCCCACTCCAGCGACCGGCAACCCCCAGAAGCCAGCGACAGACGGGTACCAGCGACAGACGGGCGGCCAGCAATGCGGCCGCCGGTCGTGCCACGGCGATCGATTTGTTCAGGGTCGGGCGGGATCAACAGGCTGGCCTCGCTACCAGGCCGACCGCGTTACCAGGCCGATCGGGTCAGTAGGCTGAACGCGAGCCCATGCCGCGCATGGCGAAAAACCCGACGGCCACGACGATTCCTGCCACCACCATCCAGTCGTTCATCGACATGGTCGTGGCCCACACCAGGACTTCCGCCCAGAGCCGCTCAAAGTACTTGATCATGGTGTCGCACCCTGTGGAGATGAGCCGGGGTCGGCCAGGCGCTGCGCACGCTCGACCGACAGCGGGCCTGGCCACCGGCCAGTCGGCTCGCCATAGGAAGTCTAGTTCGCAGATGGCAGGGCCGCGTGATTCGCGGCACACTGAGCCCTTGACCAACTGAGCGGATCGGCTCACCGGCCGTCGGATTCTCCGGATCGTGCCAGTCGTACCGCCAGAACCCGTTCGCCCCCCGCCATCCACTCGTTCCCGCTCCCAGGTACACGAAAATTGGACCCGGCCCTGCCTTGCAGACAGCCATGGGAAAGTTATAATTTCGGATCTCAGTGGTGACGTTCACCGTCGCCCTTGGGGCCGTAGCTCAATTGGTTAGAGTACCGGACTGTCGATCCGGTGGTTGCGGGTTCGAGCCCCGTCGGCCTCGCTTGAATCATGACCCGAGAAACTCACGTTTCTCGGGTTTTTTGTTGCGCACCCGCCGAACTCATTCCAGCCGCGGCCAGTAATTCTCGGTTCGCGGTGCCGGATGCAGCGAAGGGGCTTCGGGGATTGCCTTATCTTGTTGGCTCTTGGACAGGATCTGTGGGCAGCGAGAGACAGCTTAGCGGCTCGTCGCTCCCTCGGGTTCAAGCTCCAGGAATGGGGCGGCTGGAGCTCCTGCGCGCCGTCCCTCTGCCTCTGCCATCGATCGCTCGCCACCTGGGCCCCGCCAAAGTCGTGGGGCTGGTTGGCCGGAACATGATGGCGACTTGATTGCCCCACCGACTTTGGGGGGCCTCCCGGTTTAGGCGAAGCGACCGACGGCGACGGCGACGGGAATGGGACAGGAAGCGCGGAGCCAGCCCGTTGTGCGAAAGAAGACAGAAAGGGTGCCCGTTCGTGACCAGCGGTCGCCTTCCTGCGGCATTTGTGGGCATCGCAGGACGAACTGGCTGAGAGTCCGCAAGTTCCGTCTCATGGCGAGTGGGCGAGCCAAACGACAAGGAATTCAGAATCGAGCTCGCCGAGCCCACGACTGTGGCGGGGCCAGAGGCTGGGCGAGTGACGACGGTCGACGGAGGGAAGGGGAAAGCGGGGCGGCCCCCCGTGGCACACCTTTCCGGAGCCAGAACCTGACAGAGCGCGCCGTCAATAAAGCAATCGCCACTCACTGGGTACTGAACACAGGTTCATGCAAATTCACCCACAGATTCTGCCGAGGAGCATGAAAAAGAAACGGTGTCGCTCGTCGAGCATGGGATATCGTTCGGGAAATTTGCAAATTTGCGTTATCGATTCGGAAAATTCGGCATCGAATTCCAACGCAATCAGCCGGCTTCGTTCTGCATACCAGCATAGACCGTCTGTGAATTCCGTTTCGGCAGCTGAACAAACACGCTGTTCAGCCGACAAGACGAATTCGTTCTGCTGAGGGCAAAGCCTGGACTGCCGCCAAAACGTCGTCGATCGTGTTCATGCCCATATTCTACACCGTCTGTCAAGCACTCAGACTACGCGGGTCCGATAACGTCACCGATCACGGGGCGGCGGCCATTGATTGTCCACTGTCGATCCGCCCGACTTCGCCGCTCCGGTGGATTGCACGGTTCGGCGGAGACGACGTGCCACCGCAAACCAGTTGCGGAACGAGACTCCATTCTGACGACCGCCGGGTCCAAGAGCAAAGATCGGCCAGTCGGCAACTTTGATCTGCGATGGACCACGGATCACGCGGATTTCACGGATATTTCGCCCTGGCTCCGCCCGACCAAGCCCCTGCAAAGACGATCCACTACGGCCACATCACAACTCCAATTCTCGTACCATTCCACCGCAGCGGATTGGTCGCTCGCCAATAAAGCCCCAGTTGCTCGTGATCAAAGATCGCTTGGCGCCCGACCGCCCCGATCGAGTACGATTACGAGTGCCGCTGCGCTGAGTACGAGTACGAGGGATTCAATCGCCGAACGTATTGCAATCTAACCAGCAGCAGCGGGCAAGGAACGCGACCACTTCGGCCAGGGTGACCTGGTACAGGAAGCGTAGGCCACAAACGGCCTGATTGAAGGAACTCCAGGAGGCTTTCTTCCCATTCACCAGGTAGATCTGGTACTGCCGTATCTCTTCCGGCCCCAAAGCTTCGGCCGACTTGCCGAAGTACTGACAGAACTTGTCGACGTGGTATCAGGCCGTTGGAAGCACGCTCCGTCCAGCGAATTCTCAAGTTGCCCCTCGACCGCGTTGAGCTTTGTGGTCCACCAAGCGTCGGCGCATCTCGTCAGTATCGATAAATCGCCCAGCAGCGTCGTCCTCCAAGCCGGCCGCGATCTGTTGCCGTACATAAAGGTGATATTGAACGTCTTCCCAGGTAGCGTCGTCGGGAAGCAACTCCAGAACCGCCTTTGCAGCGGCTTTTGCGGGTTCGGTGCCAAAATGACATAGTGTGTACTTCTTGCTTCAGTGTACCAAACGCCCCACGCTTTATCGAAGAGGTCACAACAATTTGACAGTGGATCCCGTCCGAGCCGGATAACGACGGCCATCACCACGCCCGCGCGAGACAGCCTCCATTTAGTTTGATCCGTTCGCGGGCTTTGGTGCTCGGCTTTGTTCTGGCTTCCGAACTACGAGTTAGTTTGATCTGGGGCTGGTTCTAAGTTGCCATTACGCCAAATATCAGTATACATGCGACCCAAAACAGTACGATCCCAATGCCATACGCCACGATGGTCCCCAAGAGACACAACGTGAAATGGAGTGCTGGTAGTTTAGCGGAATTGCAGGCCCACGCTGATCCGCCAAGTCCGCAGGCGAAAGGCCCAAGGAACAAAACAGGAAAGATTCTGCCATCAACTGGCCTATCTCCGAAAACGCAGATCAATAGGAACAGTACAGCGAACGGGGTTAGATAGGACAACAGCCAGTACGCAAGCCAGGCACGTGAAGGCATATCTGCACGCGCGACGCTGTTCGATTCTACGGCTTGATATGGATTCGCCATGATTTACCAAGAACGCCAGAACGCCAGCCGTCACCGGGCCGCCGCCAAAAAACCATGTCTCCATAACCCGCGTAATCGGCGGCTCCGGGCGAGTAGACGGAGGTCTTTCGAATTTAGGTCGAGATTGGTATTCCCCGTTGCCACCCGTTTCCTTTGGTGGTGTCACAGTATTTCGACCATGTTCAATGGACATTTCCTCCCCTCTCAGAACCGGACGTGCGCTGTTAACGCATCCGGCTCCCAGCTAACACCAGTCACCTAGTCGCTAGGTCTCGAACAGCCAAGTAATCTGCCGGTTCGACACTGCACTATGCGCCATTTGCCGTGCTTTGGCAATCAAGTCCACAATCCGGAGCGGGTTGGGCAAAGGGTGTTGCCGAAGGTAGTTGTTGTAAGTCTCCCAGGTGACTCGCGAATTCTGGCTCCGCCGACGCAGCCACCGGAAACCCATGCGACGCGCTGCTTCGCGATACTTCATTACCCAACGCCAATTGTCATTGATGTTGTAATATTGAAAGTGCCCTTGCAGTTTCGCACACAGGGTCCGCCAGACTTCCTCAGTCGGCTTCGTCAGATGCTCACGGCACCATTCCTTGAGAGACTGAAACTTCGACCGCAGCTTCTTCTTGGCCGTTTTCCTCTTCAGTTTGAACTTGCCTGCGCGGCTCGTGCCGCAGTAATGCGTGAAGCCAAGGAAGTCGAAGGTGCCTGGCGTCCCTTCGCCCAGCCGTGTGGAATCACGACGGGCAGAGCGGCCAAACCGCAGCAGTTTCGTCTTGTCCTCGGCCAACTCCAACGAGAATCGGGCCAACCGCCGATGCAAGACAACCTGAAAGCGTCGCGCATCCTGTTCGAGCTCAAACGCACAGATAAAGTCGTCTGCGTAGCGGACGATGTGCGCCTCGCCTCGCATCCGTGGCTTTACATCTCGTTCGAACCATTGGTCGAGCACGTAGTGTAAATACACATTGGCGAGCAAGGGAGAAAGAACCGAGCCTTGCGGCACTCCAGTGTCTGTGTCATGGTGTTGACCTTCGATCATCACACCCGCGTGAAGGAACTTGTCGATCAGTCGCAGCATTCGTGGATCTGCGATTCGTTGCTTCAGCAACTCAAGGAGTTGCGGATGGCTCACGTTATCGAAGAAACCTTTGATGTCTGCATCGGAAATCCAGTTCACTCGTCGCGTGGCAATGATTTCTCCAAGAACACTCAAGGCCTGATGGCAGGACCGATTCGGGCGGAAGCCATATGAAGCGTCACAAAAGTCCGCTTCGTAAATCCGTTCCAAAATCATCACGACCGCCCGCTGGACGATCTTGTCCTCCACGCAGGCGATACCCAGCGGTCGCGTCTTGCCATTCCCTTTCGGAATGACTGGCCGTCGGCTCCAGGTGCCTTGTCTCGTTTCAGTTGACAGAACGCGTGTTGCAGCAACTCCACCGTCAACAACGAATAGAGGTTGTTGAAAGTGGCGCTGCCATCACGCTCCGCCCGATAGGTGATGCGGTTCAGTCGAGCGAACACTGGAGAGCCACCCCTGAGTGTGGTCAGTGGCCTGACTGAATCGCGTGTTAGCTTGGCCGCCTTCCCTGCACGGGAGTTACCCCGCTTCGATCCGCCTCTCCATGGGAAAGGCTTCAACGGTACTATTCGGCCATCCGACTCCCAGAGTGTCATTTGCCTTTCTCGCCTCTGCGGCTCGTGGGGCATACTCAATTCTTTCATGATTGGTAGTCACAGAAGGTCAAGAACATCTGGGTCTCACTGGTTGCCTTGAAAACGTGGTGTGTAACGCGAATGGGCCTTCGACTCCGGGTCTCCGATCGTCGCTCGCCATGTCGCTACGACCGATGTTGCCTTCCAGTGTGAACAGACCTTGGGCAGAATCCGAGAGAAACAAAAAATTTCGGAGCTCAATACCATTCAGGGCGGGACAGCTAATCCCTACCTTTCATCCTCGTTACCTTTCTGTTTACGCTTCAACGTTGAACTTCGGCTGCCGCCTTATAGCAACGCTGCAAAACTCGATACAGGGCCTCTGGCTAAGAGCTACCCTAGCGGGATCCTCCCCCGCTCGTCTTCAAACCATTTCCAGTCCGCACGTTCACCGCTTGGTTCGCGATGTTCTCAGCCGTTTGATGATCCATTCAGGATCGCGTCGGCAGTCCAAGATCGCATAGATCTCGACCGTCTCATTTGAAATCAGGTAGTAAACAGCGAAGGGAAATCGTTTTGCCAGCAGTCGATGAAAGCCGTCAGACATCTCATGGATGCCTGCGAACACAGTCAGGGATCGCACATCGGCCTGTATACAGTCGAGGAAATAGTCTCCCAGGCCTGCGGATATAAGTTCCAACCCTCCCGCAAATCCTCTTTCGCTGATTCAAGTAGCCGAATTTCCACGCAATTCCTTTCGCAGGTCGGAAATGGCTGTGTCCCAGTCGATGAATTTCAGTTTGCCCTCAGCAACAAGACGTCGCCGTTCATCCAAAATATCCTTGTGCCAATCCGGCGACGGCAGGTCAGCTGGCCTCCGCGAGATGTCGGCCCATAGGGCCTCCATCGCCTCCAATTTGTCAGCAAGCGTCATGTTTTCCAAGGGTAAGTTAATCGCCATGGCGGTACCTATGTATTGTCATCATCCATCTATGATATCGCAGCGAACGATAGCAATCACGGGGCGGCGACAATAGACCATGCATTGCCAGGCCGCACCGTTTCGCCGCTCCCGTGGATTGCCGTGTTCGGCGGAGACGACGTACCACCACTAGACCGCCCGGCCCGAGAAGTGAAAGTGGCCAACGGGCCGAACCGTGTGGTTCCCTAATTCTAAGCACCGAACGGTCACACTGATGTGCCCCAACCGTCAAATTCACAAGCCCGCTCCGTCCCCGCAGTTACCATCCAAACAACCCACTGATCCAGGATCTCCGCCGAAACGGCCGTCTGTTGTGTCGTGCCCTCGACTCGCCATTGGCGCCGAAAGAACCAGCCGCTCGACTCGACCCGAACATCATAGTCAGTCTGCTCTCGAATCAGCGATACCAAAGACTCAGCTGCCTGCCTGTTGGGTGCATTGTATGAAAAGTCGAGACGCAGTTGGGTCTGTTCAGTCACGCCGTGCTGTTGCAAGATCGCCCAAGTCTGGCGAGTCATCTCGAGCTGCTCAGCCAAAACTTGCTTATATGTCTGATCGGACATCTTCGCTTGCCATCGCCGAACGACCGCCATCACCGGGTGGCGGGAGTTGACTTGGATTTGAAAAAAAAAACGCTGGCAACCGCCACTCCGGTGCATGGCATGGTTCGCCCTTCGTTGTCAGTCTCTTCCCATCTGTCGCCGACGTTCACGAACCTCGGAAAGCCATTGATCGATTCGAGGCCGAATCTCGGACAGCGACGGAATCGCGTTGAAGGTCTCAACAGGATTACCGAAATAGCTTCTTAAATACGCTTTCCCAATGCCATTTCTGACTCGACGAGTTAGGAACCAACTCGGGCTCGACCGACCCTCCAATTCCGCACCGATCTCAAGAATTGTTTGGGAACAGAGCCTTGCGGCACGTTCGATCTCATCGCCAGTCATCGGATTCTTGCGAACAACGCATGTAATGCCAGAACTTTCAAATCGCTCGCCGGCTTGCAAGTGTCCGAGACCTCTAAGTGGATGCGACGCATCCAAATCGCGATCGCCAAGCATTGTGTCGCCGACCTCGAACCATATACCTGCTGCGATCGCCTCGACAAATTCGTCGTGGAAGCTAAAGACATAATGAGAATACTCTTCAAGCATTTCATCGACGTTGCCGTTGAAGTTATACGACGTGCCATAATGCCGCTTTTCGTATTCGTATCGCTCCCGTAGCCACGCGGAGTTGAAAATCGTCGTTACCCAGTGATATTTGTCGGGGTCGTCCGACGACGCCGGGAACGGCTCGTACTCGCCGCGTGAGACCCGCAGTGAATCCAGTCGCTCAAACGTGCCCCTTCCCCACCGGCCATCTTCTGTGACGAAATGGATCGCTGTCATCGGATCGCCATAATGCACGATCGGAGAGTCAACCGAATCAGCCTCAAGCGGCACTTCGTGGCTGTGAGCGAATTGTGGCTGACGTTCCATTTTGTTGGGTTGAATGCAGGTATGTGAGGGCGAACGGCCCCATTCACCGAGTGGCGCCGAGTAAAGTCTCTAAAAATCAAGGCGGCTGACCGCCACTTCGGTGCAATGGATTGTTCGCCGCTCCGTTCGTCATCAGTGAAGTACGGCTATCTCCTCAAATCGATTGATCGGGTGAGTAGTCATGAACACACCGGCATCAAACGAGTCAAACCAGCCAATATTATAGCACGATTGCTCGTACCACCAATTGCCCGTGGATCTATGCACGTACCTGCCATTGTAGCGAAGTCGATTTCATTCGTTTAGTTTAATTGCAGGAAGGTCTGTGAACGGAAGCGGAGAAGTTCTGGCAGCGTTGTTCCCATCTCGATGATAGCGAATCTGAAGCTCATCATTCACGATCAGGATGTCGAGATCTCGTATGTCCAATTTCTGGAAGTCGCCGACGCAGAGGCATCGATCCGATCGTTCGAACTGCGTCCATTCCGAGTAGGTCGCAAGATGCATTACCCATCGCGAATCGCATGCACATTGCGGTGGCAATTCTACTGCCAGCGGAGCTGTGTTGCGAAGTCGCGCACCGTCACTACCTCGAGAACTTTTGGTCCAGAGTGTGTGTACGTGTTGGATGAGGATTGTTGTCACGACTGCTCATCGCTTTGAAAGGCGAACCCCAGCAATCACGGGGCGGCGACAATAGACCATCCACTGCCAAGCCGCACCATTTCGCCGCTCCCGTCGATTGCAGGGTTCGGCGGAGACGGCGTGCCACCGGGAACCGGCCAGGAGAGCGATTTTCCATTCTAGCGGGAGCCAGGGCCGAGAGCAAAGATCGCCCCGGGACGGCATACCCAAGCGTCCAGAGCGGCCGCAGACACTTCTGAGTGCGGCCCGTAGTCCGTTCATCACGCCATAGTCGCCAGAACGGCCGACCACTCCATCCCAAGGCGTCCACGTAGCAAAACGTTCGAAGCGCCAATCAGGATCTCGACCAAGTCGCAGCCAGTTCGACAACGCTACGCAGCGAAAAGACATGGCCGCGCCGAACGTTTCCGTTCACCGGGCGGCGGTGAACGACTTAGATTTCCCATAGGACGTTGCCCGCCGCTCCGGTGCAACGGATTGTTAGCCCCCGTTGAAGTAGTCAAGTTCCACCCGCACGGGCTTCAATTCGCTTACCGTTTGATACGCTGCAGACTCGCGGACGTAACCTTCAAAATAATCTAACGCCCGCGCTCGTGGTCTTGGGCACCACTTGTTGCCGGATTCGATGGTGCGCAGAGTTTCCGTCGGTGCGAACTTGAACGTCAACGAAAGCTGCCAGATGTTCTCGTCTTCCGAGTCGCCACCGA
Source organism: Pirellulales bacterium (assembly GCA_046349895.1). Taxonomy (GTDB): domain Bacteria; phylum Planctomycetota; class Planctomycetia; order Pirellulales; family Pirellulaceae; genus JAXMBJ01. The sequence continues at coordinate 3,073,963 of JAXMBJ010000006.1, forward strand.
GAATGAACTGCCGTGTCAGATCGACTTCAAAGAACTCGCCATCCTCGCCCCGTGACATGCCCCACTGGTAGAGCAGCATGTCGCCGTCCGCGTCGGCCGGGCAATCCTCGGCGCGATGATTCCGATAGAAGGCGAACGCCACGGCAAACCCTTGCGGTACGGACAGGTTATCCAAGGTCAAGCTACCCTCAGCCAGGAGACGCTCAAGCGATTGTTGTGCTGTGTCTGCGTTCATGTTCTTGAGGGCTAACGCATCGCATCAGCGGGCCGGCGCGATACGCTTTGATTTTAGATCTGACCCGACCGCCGGCTCCGTTGGATGCGATGGTTAAGCTTGTGGCCTGCGATCAGGAACTGCTTCTGGGGTGCCGTTCAATCTGCGTTCGAGCTCCTGGATACGTCGCTCCTGTGAGGCGATGACGCTGACTAAAGCAGAGCCTAGTAACCCGACCGTGATGAACGCCAATGCAGCGGGAATCACGCCGCTACCCGGCGGAGACAGGCTAGCGTTCCTGGCAAAGTAAGTGCCCATTCCGCAAGCGAAGATCGACACAATAAGTATAGGAAGCCCTCGCAACACACACGCCTCCTTCGCTTAACGTCACCATTCATCGAGTGGCGGCAGGTAAAGTTTCTAAAGGTCGAAGCGGCCAATCCGCCACTTCGATGCAATGGATTGTTCGTCCGAGTACTCTTTGCTTTGGTCTTATAAATATCAGAAATCGAAACGTGCAACAGTCTCTGTTAGTCGCTCCGCTTTTGGTTCGTTTCCCTTCGCGATGATCTCAATTGCATCAACTGTTTTGTCTCCCATTAGGACAATCGTGCGCCCGTCTCGTAGGTCAAATGCAGCGTGCGATACCGAGTATCCCATTTGCTGGGGTTGCAGTCCCCGCGATTGCATCGCAGCGACCGCATCCTGTAACTTCATTCCGTTCGAAATTGAAGTCGGCTTACTGCTGCATCCACTGCACAGAAGTAAGAACGTACAAAAGGTCCACCAGCGTGCTGTCTTCATTTGATGCGTTTTCATTTGACGAACGTCAGCAATCACGGGGCGGCGACAGTAGACCATCCACCGCCACGCCGCTCCCATTCGCCGCTCCCGTGGATTGCACGGTTCGGCGGAGACGACGTGCCACCGCGAACCCGCCAGGAGAGCGATTTTCAATTCTAGCGGGAGCCAGGGCCGAGAGCAAAGATCGACACGGCACCGCAAGCCAAGCCAGCCCGCCGGGCCGTACCGAGGGTCCGAAGACGCTTCTGAACGCGGCCCGTAACCCGCTCATCACGCCACAGTCGCGACAACGGCCAGCCACTCCATCCCAAGGTGTCCACGCAGCAAAACGCAAGAAGCGCCAATGCGGATCTAAACCAAGTTGCGTCCAGCTCGAGAACTCTACGCAGCGAAAGGCCCTGGCCTCGCCGAACGATCAAGGTAACCCGGCGGCGGCCAAGTGACTTTGATTTCAAAAAACCGCCCGATCCGCCGCTCGGGTTCACCGCCTTGTTACGTGCCGTTCTTGTCGCTCGAGGCGTTGTCGGCATCGTCGAATTCAACGCCAATTGCCGCGATGAAAGTTTCGATATCGGGAGCGATCGTCTCCGCACTTTCGGGTCCAGCAATTGGGTCGATCATGACGATCGGCAACGGCTGGGTGTCTTTACGCAAGTCAAAGGCTATACGTTCCAGCCCGCTGTTTCCGCCGAAGAACAAGAACTGGGGAAACTCCTCTTTCAAGAACGCATCATTCAGGCCATCAATTATGTCGTCGACTGTGTCCAGCACGAATAGCAAAGGGGGCAGTGCCAAGTCACCTTCGCCACCGTTTGTTTGCCTCAAGAGATCAAGCAGCGGTTCTGGTATCGGAAGCGGAGACGCCTTTTCCAGTCGAGCGAGATCGTCTGCAGAAGCGCCAGGCACTGAATGCCAATTCCGGTCGGGTGCTGTCAGAATTCGTCGGACGTCCACTGGTCACTCTCTTGACTAGCTCTGGATAATGGTGTCGATGCACAGGCACGTAACGACGGCGGTAACCGGGCCGCCGCCTAAAGACTATGATTTCAAAACCCGCGTTATCGGCGGCTCCGGTTGACCGCTTGGTTCGGCGTTCTTTGGCACGGGCAGTTCCTCGGGGCGAGGAGGGCGGACGTTGCTTACCATGCTGGCTTTGCATGCCCCGAATCGCAAGTAGTTCGCCCGCGCTTCGGTCAGGCTGAGCGATCCGTTGGGACCACCGCGGTTCTCATCCCCGTCGCCGTCGTCCTGTCCGTCGTCCTCCCAGAAGCAGACCTCGCAGATCTCGAAAGCAGTTCGCTCGCTGAGCGTTCTGCAGCCGCAGCACGGGCACCGCAGCGGCAAGTCACGCGGCCGGGCGTTTACCCGCGCAGTGTACTCATCGAACCACGCAAGCCGACGGGCGAGTTCCTCCGGTGTTGGGATGCCCTTCGGGGTCTCATTCATCGGTGTGCCCTTGCCGCCGAACGTCGGCGATCAGCGAGGCCGAGTAGATGACTCTACGCAAGTCAAAAACGCCCAATCGAGGCCTTCGTCTGCATCGCTTTGTTATTTGCCAGCGGTTGACTTGGGCTTCGGAAATGCGACAGTGTAAGCTCCGTCAACGTTAAAGGCAACGCTGTCGACGGAGACGACTTGATAATTCCCGCGGTGTGTGTAGTCGGGTGGAACATACATCATTGCAACACCCGTCAGCACTTGTGTTTTTTCGCTGTAGTACAGCACCATAAAAATTCCATCTGTGATGACGCGGCAGATGTATCGTGAATCGGGATCGAAGCTACCCCATTGCCACTCTGTCTCTTTCGTATAGCCCGCGTTATCGAGAATTGTCAACGCAGTTTTCAAAGTGGTACCTGCGCTAATAGGCACCGAAGGAATTGAAGATGTTGAACCATCAGTTTCTTGGACATCGTTTGGTTCCGCAGTCTGTTCGGACCGAATTTCACTGGTGTTTGTGATTTTCATATGGGAGACAGCACCGGAAGGGTCGTTGCAGCCCGCACTTAGCATCGCTGCCATCATTAGCAGTTTGGCAAGAGTTCTCATGGGTATTTTTCTCGGGCAAATAACGACGGCGGTAACGGGGCCGCCGCCAACAACCTACGATTTCAAAACCCGCGCCACCGGCGGCTCCCGTTCACCGCTTTGTTCGGCGACGCCGATGAATGCCAGGAACTCGGTAATGGATGTTGCTTCGCGAAAGTCATTAACTTTTAAGAAATCGTCGCACGAAAAGGCCCGTATTCCGACGAGGTATAGACCGTAGTCAGCCATCTCTGGCGTGTCCAGAAATCGAAAGAACGATCTGTCCATCGAGATGCTGTATTCGGCGTATTCCTCCTCGCACATCGTATTGCACTGCGGACACGAATATCGTTGGCGAACATCACCATCTTGGGACCGACCAACATCGCCAACTCGCGCAAAATTCTCGCGGATGATCTGATGGGACACGATCTCCGAATCAGCAAGCGCCATCGGTCCAGTGCCATAGTCGGCAAAGTTGAATGAAAGCAGTTTTCGAAATCCAGAGTTGGCGCAGAGACAGCGTGAACGCCATGCCGACAAAATCCTCGGCATCACGTCGTTAACGAATTCGTCTAGAGTCATTGTGTGCCTGAGTCGCCGAACGCAAGCAATCACGGGGCGGCGACAATAGACCATCCACTGCCAAGCCGCACCGTTTCGCCGCTCCCGTGGATTGCACGGTTCGGCGGAGACGACGTGCCACCGCGAACCGGCCAGCAGAGCCATTTTCCATTCTAGCGGGAGCCAGGGCCGAGAGCAAAGATCGCCCCGGGACGGCATACCCAAGCGTCCAGAACGGCCGAAGACGCTTCTGAGTGCGGCCCGTAATCCGTTCATCACGCCACAATCGCAAGAACGGCCAGCCACTCCACCCCAAGGCATCCACGTAGCAAAACGGTCGAAGCGCCAATCAGGAACTAAACAAAGTCGCATCCAGTTCGAGAACGCTACGCAGCGAAAGGACATGGCCGCGCCGAACGCCAGCAATCACGGGGCGGCGACAGTAGACCATCCACTGCCAAGCCGCACCGTTTCGCCGCTCCCGTGGATTGCACGGTTCGGCGGAGACGACGTGCCACCGCGAACCGGCCAGGAGAGCGATTTTCCATTCTAGCGGGAGCCAGGCCCGAGAGCAAAGATCGACACGGCACCGCAAGCCAAGCCAGCCCGAGCAGCCGTACCGAAGGGCCGCAGACGCTTCTGAGTGCGGCCCGTAACCCGCTCATCACGCCACAGTCGCGACAACGGCCAGCCACTCCATCCCAAGGCGTCCACGCAGCAAAACGCAAGAAGCGCCAATGCGGATCTAAACCAAGTTGCGTCCAGCTCGAGAACTCTACGCAGCGAAAGGCCCTGGCCTCGCCGAACGCCACCGATAACCCAACGGCGGCCAAAAAGTGTTGATCTCAGTAAACGCCTGATCCGCCGCTTGGGTTCATCGGCTTGTTCGTGGATTGTCGCGGCGGATTCGGTACCTGCATCTCCGCAGTATTGTATACGAAGTCCCGATGCGGCCACAATGCTCTTGCATGCGCTGCGTACTACTTCGAGATCTGCGATTGGAGTTCGGAGAGTAACCAAGTCGCCAATCTTCGCGGCCCGCGGCGGTGCGGATTTTTCATATTGCTGTTCTCAATGCATGCGTCCAGAAAAAGTTGGGCGATGGTCTGAGCGTTTGTTAGTCCGAGTTCGCTCCGAATCCTAGAACAGCGTGTCGCAAGTTCAAAGAGTTCATCCGATTCCGCCGGGAGCCAGTTGTGTTGATATTCATCTGGAAGGTTTTGTGAATTGAAGAAGATCAGCGTTCCGTTCTCGGCGCAAACAGGCAGGACGCGCATTAGCGAATCAAATAGCTCACGTTCCGTCGCAGCCAGTTCTCGTTCTAGCGCTGCAGTTACTGTCATGCTTCATCCACGAACGCTGGCCATCACCGGACACGAGCAGAAAGGCAACCTCTGCCAAATCGCAATTTCGAGTGCTCCGTGTGCATGGCTTTGTTCTGCAATTCATTGTTTGATTGCAGCGTCGCGGTGATTGTCCCAAGTCAAGATTACCTCGTCAATCGTGTCGACCCATTTGCCTGGTGGCACGACAAAATAGCGTTTAGGATCGGGCGAGCGCGACGTTTCTACTGTGGAAAGCCATGACTCGTTTCCCGCGCCGTCGACTTCACGCAGACGCTCCGTAGTGGAGACGAAGTAAGAAACAGTAGTGCCATTGGGCAGGTCAATGTTCATCTTTACAAATGCCTCGTCCTTGAATGGCGTGCGTTTGAGTCGCGACGACCATTCCGTCAGCTGCTGTTTTGTTTCGTGCCAGCGCCGATACCGCATGTATTGCGGCACCAGGGTTAGAAGCATCGCGATGAGTGTGATCGCGATCAGTAGTGGACGGATACGAAATTTCATCGCGTGCCGAGAAAGAGCGTTAGCTTTCAGTTAGAAGCATTCTTGAATTGCCGAACGACCCCGTTCACCGGGCCGCGGCGAACGACGTTGATTTCAGAACCCGCGCGGCCCGCGGCTCCGGTGGAACGGATTGTTATTCCCCGCGGTCTTGGTATCGCCGCCACGTTTTCGTAAATGCCACTAATGTATCCTCGCGAGACGCTCGAGCCATCGCGTCGGCCATTTCCCAGCATGAACGTTCGACGGCAACCAATTCCGGGAGCGTTGGATTTCCGAATGACAATCTGGTCTTGATTTGTGTTGTTTCTATTTGCATTTCATATCCGACGCCATCGAGGAAACCGGATTGCGATTGTTGGAGCAACGGCAAGCGTGCAAGTAGTTCTGGCAAGGGATCAGAATCAATTTCATGAACGATGATCGAGTCGTTGGATGCAAGAATCGCCTTGATCCATCCGCGCGAGGTGACGCCCCGGAATTCTTCACCGTGTGACGTTGCCACACCAACAAGTCCGTGATGGTCGAATGACGGGCGGATCTGAAGTAGCCACAACGTATCGAGCCAAATACAACCAACGCGGGCGTGTGAGTCATCGCGAAGATAATGCCGTCCGACGCGAAGATGATCGAGGCCGAGTGCAACAGCAATTGCCTCTGCATCGGGCACGTTGACGTTCGGAACCTTGGGATACGTGTGCATGAGGGGAATAACGACCAGGATCACCGAGTGGCGATGATCGATGATCCATTGTCAAAAAGCGCACCAATCGCCACTTCGGTGCATCCGTTTGTTATCCGACGATCGTTACATGCACGTCAGGAATTCTTCGATAGTGACGGGTGCGTGCGACAAAAAGTCGTTCACGTCCTGATCGGCTTTGAATCTGTATTTTTCATGTTCAAAACAGAATAAGCCATCAATAATAATACCGGATTCGTCAACGACGTATCCAATTCCATCCCCATTTGAGAAGTCGATGAAAGGGAAAAATCGGTCCGCGTATTTATTGTGAGTTTTGCGGAACCAATTCCGTACGTCGGCCGCAAAGCCTTCAATTTCTTCCGCTGGACGGAATAGCCACCAAATCTTATCAGGGTCGTCCTTGTGGACGACGCCAACTCCGTTGCAGGTCAAATAAAGCGATCTAAAGTCAACAGGAAACTGGATTCCAAGCGCGTCACCAAGCTCGTCAAGTTGGCTGCGTGACGCCGGCGGTCGCGTAACAAGATTGTAGCCGTCATTCGGATGCGCTTTTGCGTGGTGAGATTCGATTATCTGTAACCAATCAGGCGTCACGTTCGAAAACCCCAAAGTCGGATAACGCTACGCATCAGCGGGCCGGCGCGATACGTGTTGATTTCAGAACCAGCCCGACCGCCGGCTCCGTTGCATGCGATTGTTCTGGCTTGTCGTTCTTCGTTTGGCTCGTTGTATTTCCGCAACTCATGCGACCTAATCGGGCGACTGCGGTGGAACACTGGGTTTGTGTCGGCGGCGATATGGCATGAAGAACGGTGGTCGCTCCCGATGATTCAACAACATATCAACGACGCCAAATATACCAGTTGGATCCAAAAGGTGCCACGCGCTTCGACTCGCCATTTGTCGGGACAGTTCAAGCCAATGACGCGATAGTGCGTCCACGACCGCGCGACGATCGAATTCAACGCACGTCCAAGGCATACCATTAGCGAGCAGGAAGGCATTGAGATCATCAACCGAGTCTATCGCAGCCAAATCCTGATACGCTTCGCAACAGAAATACGACCCGTAGCTACCGCGCAGCTTTAATTCAGAGATGACGTCGCCACCTATGGTCATCATGAAAGGGCCTTGAGCCAGAACGACAGCCATCACCCGGCACGCGCGAGTAAAGCCACCATGTCAAAACGGCCGATCACGTGCTCGGCGTGCATGGCATTGTTCGTCAATTAGTCTGTTGCTTCCGGGAATTCGAAGTCCCCCCAGTTCACAGAGATTCCGTGTGGATATTCTGATTTCACGATCAATTCGTCGGGCAGCGATTTGTCCATGTAGCTCGGACCACCCCAAAATTCGATTTCGCAATCGTATTCCCAGCGGCCTAGCACGTAGCCAAGCTGCTCGCACAACACTTGTTCGATTATCGAGTAAAGCGATTCCTGAAAGGTCACGACATCAGCTATGCCCGAAAGGACAGAGTTCACTGCCAATTCAATTTCACGAAGTCGCGAGTTTCTTTCATCCAAAGGCAACGTCGAAATCACGTCACGTGAGTAACGAACAGGATCGAGTTTGATTCTGGAGTATCGTTTTTCTTGCATTGCATAAATACGGTCGGTGCGCTGGTCCCTGTATCGACGAACGACCGCGTTGACCGGGCCGCGGCGAGTAAAGTATCCATTGAAAAGCCGCCCGATCCGCGGCTCCGTGTCCAACGCTTTGTTCGCCGATCATCGCCACTGACGGCGCCATCCAGCGAGTTCAGATTTCGTCAAGCCGATATCTAGTCTTGGTTGTGATTCATAAACGGGCAACGAACAGTTCGGTTGAAACGGGTATACGCCGTGTCTGTCCGGAACGAAAACCTGAACAGCTTCCAACTCGCCCATTCTCCCGATGTTTGTCAAGAAGCCCATCGCAAATCCGAAGTAAAGTTCATGTTGGGTTGAATGAACACGACGGGTTGCAATCGGAAATCCTTCGAGCAGATCGTATTCACCTGGTTCATCAATGCGGCTTCCATCGCGGATTGCCATAACCAGTGAGTCAAGAATTCCCGAATCGTCCTCCAAACGCCCGAAAATGATCAATTCGGGATGTTGGTATGTGTGAATCAGCCCTACTGTGTAAGCAAACGGCTTTTCGGCGTCATGAATGGTGATACATGACCAACCGTATTTCGCGACGTCTCGTGCAACTAGGTCGTCGGGCGATGACAATTTAGTGCTCCAACATCTATCAAGGCGAACGTCAGCAATCACGGGGCGGCGACAGTAGACCATCCACCGCCATGCCGCACCATTTCGCCGCTCCCGTGGATTGCACGGTTCGGCGGAGACGGCGTGCCACCGCGAACCGGCCAGGAGAGCGATGTTCCATTCTAGCGGCGGCCAGGGCCAAAAGCAAAGATCGACCCGAGACGGCAAGAAACGGCGTGCAAACCGGCCGCAGACACTTCTGAGTGCGGCCCGTAACCCGCTCATCACGCCACTGTCGCAACAACGGCCGACCACTCCATCCCAAGGCGTCCAAGTAGAAAAACGGTCGAAGCGCCAATCAGGATCTCGACCAAGTCGCAGCCAGGTCGACAACGGTCTGCAGCAATAGGCTTTGCACCTGCCGAACGACAAAGTTCACGCGGCGGGCGCGTTTGACGTTGAGTTCAAGACCGACGTTGCCGCCCGCTCGCGTGCAACGTTTTGTTCGTCGCTATCTCGGAGTCGCAAACCGGGTAGCCACCTTGCGCACACGTTCAGGTACTGCCTCTGATTCGCTCGTCGCGTTTAGGACGGAGAGAATCGAGACCGAGTCTATTTCATCGACGTTTGCATTGCGGATTCGTCCCAGCATCATCACGCCGAATTCGGATGGGGCTGTCTGGACGGATCGCAACAGATGGGCCTCGTATCCTGTAAGAGTCTCGAGGCCGTGAAGGATTGACCAAAAGACTCCGTGTCCGTCTTCATCAGCGGGATAGCGTTCAAAGACTGCCAACATCTCGGGTATCGCTGAGGACGGAGATCCGTCTTGCCATAGTTCGTCGAGGATCGTCTGTAGTTGGTCCCAATTGTCAAACGGCGGTCCAATCTTGTTTAGGTCCTCAACAATCTCTGCGTGAGTACGAGTCATGTGCTTGGGCGACGAACGACCAAGGTAACCCGGCGGCGGCCAAGAATCTCTGATTTCAAATCCGCCCGATCCGCCGCTCGGGTTGACCGCCTTGTTCGCCCTCGCTTTTACTGTTTGCCCATTTGTTGGCGCCGCTCTCGGACTTCGGCGAGCCATCGGTCAACATGCAGTCGGATTTCGGCAACCGAAGGGATGTCGGCATAGGATTCGACAACGTTGCCGAAATAACTTCTCAGGTATGATCTACCGATTCCATTCCTGACTCGACGAGTAACAGTCCAGTCGGGATGTCCACTGCCGCCCAACTCAGCACCAATCTCAAGAATCGTCTGCGAACAAAGTGATGCCGCGCGGTCGATTTCGTCGGGTTGCATTGGATTTCGACGAACGAAGCAACGAATTCCAGAGCCTTCAAAGTGCTCAATCGCCGAGAGGTGTACCAGACCTTTCAATGGATGCGACACATCCAAGTCGCGATTGCCGAGAAAGTTGTTATCTGTCTCGAACCAAATCCCTGCGGCAATGGCTTCGACGAATTGGTCGTGAAATGAGAAGACGTAATGACAATACTCTTCAAGCATTTCATCGACATTCCCGCCGAAGTTATACGCCTTGCCGTAGTGAAGCTGTTCGTAGTTGTATCGCTCGCGGAGCCACGCGGAATCTGAAATCGTCGTCACCCAATGAAAGGCATCTGGATAGTTCGGCGCAGGCGGATATGGATCACTTTCGCCGCGCGACACTCTGAGTGAATCGAGTCGCTCGAAGGTGATTCTTCCCCAGCGGCCATCGCTGGTGGTGAAGTGGATTGCTGTCAACGGATCGCCGTAATGGACGATCGGTGAATCGACGGAGTCTGCCTCGATCGGGACCTTATGCGGATGCATGAACTGAGGCGGATTGTCCATCGGAATTGAGCAGAAGTGTTATGTGGGCGAACGTCAGCGATCACCCAGCCGCCGGAGTGATCTGTCTATTCGATTTCGCGACGCTCGGCGGCTTGGGTGCATCGCGTTGTTATGTCTATTGTTGGGGCCCGTTGTCGGATTTCTGCGATTTAGACCCGGCCGCTATGTGACCGTTGAAGTAAAAGGGAGCGAAAGTACGTCAGGCAGTACCTCTGGCCCAGGTTCTATTTAACGTGCCAACGGAATATCTTGACATGATTCACTAGCTCGCTCTGTGTGGATTGTTTGTCGCTTGAAAGCCCCGAGTTTGGCCCACCCCAATCTTGGGTCATTAAGTGGATATGGTCGTCTTCACCGCTTTCCGATCCCTCAATAAGGCTATCTAGTACCGTCCGCAAGTATTTCAGCCCTTGTAAATCGGCGTGAATCTCAAGCCGTTGATTTGCTGTGTCATTTTCAAAGGTAAGCACACGTTCCCTTTGGCACATAACGTCAGCAATCACGGGGCGGCGGGAGTAGACCATCCACCGCCAAGCCGCACCGTTTCGCCGCTCCCGTGGATTGCACGGTTCGGCGGAGACGACGTGCCGCCGCGAACCGGCCAGGAGAGCGATTTTCCATTCTAGCGGGAGCTTGGGCCGAGAGCAAAGATCGCCCCCGGGACGGCAAGAAAAGGCGCCCAAACCGGCCGCACACGCTTCTGAGTGCGGCCCGTAACCCGTTCACCACGCCATAGTCGCAACAACGGCCGACCACTCCATCCCAAGGCGTCCAAGTAGAAAAACGGTCGAAGCGCCAATCCGGATCTCGACCAAGTCGCAGCCAGTTCGAGATTGATCCGCAGCGAAAGGTGATGGACGATTTATTTGGCGTGCCCTCTTCAATTGACGGACGACGGTCACACGGCCGCTAAAACCATTGCCCCGAAAAATAACGTCGCTTCTGCCGCCGGTGATCATGCGGCATCGTCGTCCGGTCTCTTTGTCCCATTTCCAAATATCCAGTCCACACCATACCGCAGCAGCAAAAAAGGAGCCTGCACTAACAAAACGGCTAGAATCACTACGATGAACAGACCTGGGTACTCAAGCACCCCGTCTACATTGCGAATGAGGGGAGTCAATACACTCGCGACAAAAGCGGAAATCGCAATCGCTTTCATCAGTCGCCCAAGTGTGAACTGAGTTCGCTTAGCTGTCATCCTCAAATCACCACTCGGATGGGATGCCCGCACTTGGCCTCGCCGAACGTCAGCAATCACGGGGCGGCGACAAGGAACTATCCACTGCCAAGCCGCACCGTTTCGCCGCTCCCGTGGATTGCACGGTTCGGCGGAGACGACGTGCCACCGCTAACCACCGGGCGGACGATCGTCCATTCTAACGACGGCCTGGCCCGAGAGCAAAGATCGGCCCTGAACCGCACGCCAACGCCTCTCGCTGAGCCGTATCGAAGGGCCGCAGACGCTTCTGAGTGCCGCCCGTAACCCGCTCATCACGCCATAGTCGCCAGAACGGCCGGCCACTCCATCCCAAGGCGTCCACGTAGCCAAACGCAAGAAGTGCCATTGCGGAACTCGACCAAGTCATAACCAGTTGACAACTCTCTGCCCAAAATCACCCGGTTGCGGCAAAGTGACGTAACCATCGGGAAACGCGAGATCCGCAACTCGCGCCCATTTCTTTGTACGTCGGTTTTGGCGTGGCGGCGTTGGTACCCAATCAGATCGGCTTTGCATCCAGCAAACCACGCCCTACCGAGAAGCGGCGATCAAAGCCGCCAGCACGCAGTAGCAACCGTACCACCCGACCACGGCACAAGCTGCGATCCCGGTCGAGACCATGCCGCTGCCGACACGGGCGGGCCAGCCAGTGAGTCCCCCGTTCTCGGGACCCCAAACTTGAGACGCGACTGCGGGCTTGGCGAGACGCCTTCGCCACGAGGGGATTGACCAAGTGACACACAACACTGTGCAAACGACGCCCACGAACGCCATCATCCCGGCGGTCGTATACAGCACGAGCGAGTTCATAAGGTCTCTCCGATTCCGCCGAACGCCACGGTTAACCGGGCCGCGGCCAACCAACGTTGATTTCAGAAACCGCGCGGCCCGCGGCTCCGGTTGAACCGATTGTTCGGCAGCCTTATTGGTCGACGGTGAAGATCACAAATCGCCGCTGGTTGGCAGCACGCAACCAGAAATCCCGAACTTCATTGAAGTAGTCCCATGTATACCAAAAGTCTTCCTCAAATCCGGTATTGAGTTCCGACTGGTTGATCGGTCGAAAACCGTCCGCGAACGACTCCTCGGTGATATTGGCAAGTGCTGCGGCGACGTCTGCAACTTGGTTGGGGGTCTTCAATGTGATGATGTAGTCGCTGCCTTCGTGCAGGGATTCACCACCCATGATGACATGGTTCAATGGATATGTGCCGTTATCCCAATCAAGTTCTCCATCGGTCAATGCGCGATGCATCCAATCCCATGACTTGTCGGTCTCAGCGAGCCAGTCGGCGTGATTTGTGAAGTAGTCTTCTTCAATGACTTCCTGAATGTGTTCGACGCGTGCTTCGTCCGAGTCCAGGGCGCGCAGAGCATCGGCGGTTTCTTGGTCGATTGCGAATAGCACTCCGCGGCAAGCCATGCTTTAAGTCCAGTGGTTCGGTGTGGTCGATTCGGCGGGCGAACGCCAGCAATCACGGGGCGGCGACAGTAGACCATCCACCGCCAAGCCGCACCATTTCGCCGCTCCCGTGGATTGCACGGTTCGGCGGAGACGACGTGCCACCGCAAACCACCGGCAGGGCCACTGTCCATTTTAATGGGAGCCTGGGCCGAGAGCAAAGATCGCCCCGAGACGGCAAGAAAGGCCGTCCAAACCGGCCGCAGACGCTTCTGAGTGCGGCCCGTAACCCGCTCGTCACGCCATAGTCGCAAGTACGGCCGACCACTCCGTCCCAAGGCGTCCACGTAGCAAAACGTTCGAAGCGCCAATCAGGATCTCGACCAAGTCGCAGCCAGTTCGACAACGCTACGCTGCGAAACCACATGGCCGCGCCGAACGCCAGCAATCACGGGGCGGCGACAGTAGACCATCCACCGCCACGCCGCACCGTTTCGCCGCTCCCGTGCATTGCACGGTTCGGCGGAGACGACGTGCCACCGCAAACCGCACAGAGAGCGACTGACCATTCTAACGGACGCCCGGCCCGAGAGCAAAGATCGACACGGCACCGCAAGCCAAGCCAGCCCGAGCAGCCGTACCGAAGGGCCGCAGACACTTCTGAGTGCGGCCCGTAATCCGTTCATCACGCCATAATCGCGACAACGGCCAGCCACTCCATCCCAAGGCGTCCACGTAGCAAAACGGTCGAAGCGCCAATCCGGATCTCGACCAAGTCGCAGCCAGTTCGACAACGACCTGCAGCGATAGGGTTTGCACCTGCCGAACGCCAGCAATCACGGGGCGGCGACAGAAGACCATCCACCGCCAAGCCGCACCGTTTCGCCGCTCCCGTGCATTGCACGGTTCGGCGGAGATGATGTGCCACCGCCAACCGCACGGAGAGCGACTGCCCATTCTAACTGACGCCCGGCCCGCGAGCAAAAGATCGACACGGCACCGCAAGCCAAGCCAGCCCGAGCAGCCTTACCGAGCGGCCGCAGACGCTTCTGAGTGCGGCCCGCAACCCGCTCATCACGCCACAGTCGCGACAACGGCCAGCCACTCCAGCCCAAGGAGTCCACGTAGCAAAACGCGAGAAGCGCCAATGCGGATCTAAACCAAGTTGCGTCCAGCTCGAGAACTCTACGCAGCGAAAGGCCCTGGCCGCGCCGAACGTCAGCAATCACCGGGCCGCGGCGAGTGATTGTCCATGTGAATACGCCCGGCTTCGCGGCTCCGGTGCATTGCATTGTTATCCAGTCAGTCGTTGGTGACCCGCGCTACAGAGCTTGCGACGTGTCAGCAAGGATGAATCAATTTCGGCGTATCAAAAGACAGGCTGGCTATGAACGATTGCGAGTCCTTGAAAGGTAGTGTCGAATACTGGGCACATTACCTGTGAGTCAGAATCAATGAATTCGACGCGGATCATGAAGTGTTCCGTACCCGGTGAGAAATCGAAATGATAAATCTGCAAGTTGAATTTGTGAGTATCAAACGACGCATCAAAATCGTAGATGCCCTGAACCTGATCAGCCATTTCACTGGTCGCGTCAAAAAGTGAATCCCAATACGTATCCCAATCCGATTCGATCTTCGCCGTCAGCCGCGCGCTGTAATCGCTTGCGACGACAGACTCTGGGAACTTGAGCTCTTTTGTTCCAAACTTGCCGCAGTCTACGAGAATTGATTTAGGGTATTCCATCTGTCGTAAATTAGGCTGGATAACCATAGCAATCACGGGGCGGCGACAATAGACCATCCACTGCCAAACCGCACCCTTTCGCCGCTCCCGTGGATTGCCGTGTTCGGCGGAGACGACGTTCCACCGCGAACCACCGGCAGGGCGACTGTCCATTCTAATGGGAGCCTCGCCCGAGAGCAAAGATCGCCCCGGAACGGCAAGAAAAGGCGTCCCATCCGGCCGCAGACACTTCTGAGTGCGGCCCGTAATCCGTACATCACGCCACAATCGCAACAACGGCCGGCCACTCCAGCCCAAGGCATCCACGTAGCCAAACGATCGAAGCGCCAATCCGGATCTCGACCAAGTCGCAGCCAGTTCGACCACGGTCTGCAGCGATAGGCTTTGTACCTGCCGAACCATAGCAATCACGGGGCGGCGACATTGGACCATCCACTGCCAGGCCGCACCGTTTCGCCGCTCCCGTGGATTGCCGTGTTCGGCGGACACGACGTGCCACCGCTAACAGCACGGCCCGAGAAGTGAAAGTGGCCAACGGGCTGAACCGTGTGGTTCCCTAATTCTAAGCAGCGAACGGTCACACTGATGTGCCCCAACCGTCAAATTCACAAGCCCGCTCCGTCCCCGCAGTTACCATCCAAACAACCCACTGATCCAGGATCTCCGCCGAAACGGCCGTCTGTTGTGTCGTGCCCTCGACTCGCCATTGGCGCCGAAAGAACCAGCCGCTCGACTCGACCCGAACATCATAGTCAGTCTGCTCTCGAATCAGCGATACCAAAGTCTCAGCTGCCTGCCTGTTGGGTGCATTGTATGAAAAGTCGAGACGCAGTTGGGTCTGTTCAGTCACGCCGTGCTGTTGCAAGATCGCCCAAGTCTGGCGATTCATCTCGAGCTGCTTAGCCAAAACTTGCTTATATGTCTGATCGGACATCTTCGCTTGCCATCGCCGAACAAGTATTCTGCAGAATCCAGCATTTCCCGGTTTATGCAGGGTTCTGCATAATCCGGAACGATGGACCAATTATCGGGCCGGAGAATGGCCGTGGCAAGGCTCTTTTTTGGCCGCCAAACCGCCCGCGATTCGCCGGACAGCGGGAGTTACGGACTCAGGAGATATGCCGAATCCAGAGACGGACCGATATGCCGGATTCGAGATAAAGCGCCGGGTCGCCGAAAAGGACGGTCAGGCATTCCGGACAATGATTTCCGCATGGCCAGGTGCTGCACCGGTGCTGCGATCGGCCACGGCCTCGTCAAGCTTACCGCTAGGCGAGGGACCCACCCCTAGTCGAAAACTGGTCCAAATTCACGCACGCCGTGATGGGTGATTTCCCGACCACCCGCCAAACAAAAGACACCCTCCCGGGGTCAGGCACCGCGTTAAGCTGGGTAGCCATTCTCAACGGCAGTTGAGATTTCCACCGCGCCTGCTGGGTCGTGAATGTTAACTTCAGCTCCACTTTCCACCGCTCACGCTCGCTGGATTCCCTCCCGCTGGCTGGTTTCGCGTCAGGGGTTGCAGACGTAGTCAGGGGTTTTCTGATCCCTACGCAGGAGACTGAATGTGAAGTGTATAGAGCGTCCCAACCCCTGCTAACGCCTGCAAGGTCTGATCTAACCCAACCTTCTGGCGGACCCAGCCTTCGACGATCACGCTGGCCGACTGCCGCACTCGATCAGCACCCGTGGCAAACTGGAAGCGATGGGTGGCCGGATCAATGCCGTCGATAGCCGCCACGACACCGGCAGTAGCCGCCGCGCCGATGCCATGACAGTGGCGGCTCCGGCTTGGGACAGGATCTGTGGGCAGCTTCTGACTCTCTTATAGTCGGCCAAGGTTATCTAGCTCGGCGATTCTGGCGAGCTGCGACCTGGCAAGCCGCCGGATTTTCTCGTAGCGAGTCGAGGTGATGTCGCCAGCGAGAGACAGCTTACTGGCTCGTCGCTCCCTCGGGCTCGGACTCCAGGAATGGGGCGGTTGGAGCTCCCATGCCCCACCTTTCCGGAGCCCGAGCCTGACAGAGCGCCGTGTCATGAAGGCACGCGATTCTCGCCGCGACTCAACTAATGTTCACACAAATTCACCCCCAGATTCTGCCGAAGAGCCATCGTCGCTGGTATCATCCTCTCGGGCAGCGAGCGTCCAGATTCAATTGTCTGCCTGTTGAAACATCCGAGTTCATTCCGTTTGTGGTCTGATACCCCCCCGCTCGTCTTACCCCGGGGGTCACTGAATCAGGAGGTCGATCGAGCTATGTCCCCGTCTACCCCCGCCCGCTTCGGGCTCGCTTTGGCACTGGCCGCTCTCTGCTCACTCCCCACCCTGGCTCAACGCCCCGACGGACCTCCAGGTCCCGACGGCCCCGGTGCTCAAGGCGGTCCTGAAGGCCCTGGTCGTCCTGGCGGTCCTGGCGGGTTTCCCGGCCGTGTTCCCCCGGTGATGGCCGCTCTCGATGCGAACGGTGACGGTGAGATCTCCGCCGAGGAGATTCAAGGAGCGGCTGACGCCCTGAAGAAACTCGATACGAACGGCGATGGTGTCCTCTCGGGCGACGAGATCCGGCCACCGCGGGGTGAGTTCGGTGGCCGCGGTGAGTTTGGAGGCCGTGGTGAGTTCGGTGGAGAGGGTGGCCCGGGTGGACGCTTTGGCGGTCGAGGAGGTCGCGGCGGACCGGGAGGGCCGGGCGGCGGCGTGTCGCCCGATCAGATGGTCGCGACATTCATGAGGTTCGACAAGAACCAGGACGGACAGCTGACTGAAGATGAACTTCCGGCTCGCATGCGAGGGATCATGCAACGCGCCGACAAAAACGGCGACAAGACGGTCACCCGCGACGAATTGGTGGCCATGGTCAACGCTGAGAATGCTGGTGGCCCTGGCGGACCTGGTGGCCCCGGTGGCTTCGGCGGACCTGGCGGACGCGGAGGTCGAGGCCGCGGTGGACGCTTCGGCGGTGAAGGCCCCGGCGGAGAAGGGCCCGGCGGAGAGGGTCCCGGCGGTGAAGGCTTTGGTGAACGTGGCGAGCGAGGGGAACGGGGTGAACGTGGCGAGCGGCCTGATCGACCGGCTCGGCCGCCCGTCGAAGAATAAGAATGTCTTCCGGTTCCAGAACCGTGTCAGGCACGCAGCCCCGTCACTCAAAAAACCAACTCTCGCACCCGAAATGGATTGTCTCTTATGAACTTTGTCTACCGCTTTGCCGCCGGCCGCGCCGCCCTGGGCTTGGCAACGGTCTGGAGTCTGGCAACGGTCTGGAGTCTGGCCCTAGCCACTACCGCGACGGCCGCACCACCGACCGAACTGAATCGGATCACGACTCATCACGAGAACGTGTTGGGAACGTTCCTGGAGCTGACTGTGGTGACCAGCCAACCCGATCACGGCCCGCAGATCGAACAGACGGTGCTGGACGAAATCGAACGGCTGCGGCAGATCTTCAGCACCTACGATGCGCAGAGCGAACTGAGCCGTTGGCAGACGAGCCACGGCCCGCAGACGGTGTCGGCCGAGCTGCTGGAAGTCATGCAGCTGACCGACCGCTGGCGATCGCTCAGCAACGGGGCATTCCATCCGTCGACGGGCGCCGTAGCTCAGCTCTGGAAGACGGCCAGCCAGACGGGGCGCGAAATCGATCGGAACGCGCTTCGCCAGACCGTCGACCAGCTTCGTCAGCCAGCCTGGCGGCTTGATCCGACCCGACGCTCAGCCGAACGCCTGTCGGAATTGCCCGTCGACTTCAACGGGATCGCCACCGGCTACATCATCGATCGCGCTGGCCAGCTCGCCCTGCAGACCCACCCGTCGCTCAGCGGACTGCTGATCAACATCGGCGGCGACCTGCGGGCGTTCGGCGATCTGGAGACGGATGTCCACATCGCTCGCCCCGACGCCGATGCGGAAAACTCGCCGCCGTTGGCCTCCATCCGGCTCCGTCACCGGGCTCTCACAACCAGCGGCAGTTACCGTCGGGGCGTCGACGTGCAGGGAGTCCACCATTCGCACATCCTGGACCCGCGCACGGGCCAGCCGGCCGACACCATCGCCAGTGCCACGGTGATCGCCGCGACGGCGACCGACGCCGATGCCCTGGCCACGATCTGCTGCGTCCTCTCGCCTGCTGACAGCCTGTCGCTGATCGATCAGCTGCCGGGTACGGCCTGTCTGCTGGTGACCGCCGACGGCAAACAGCTGACCAGTCGCGACTGGACCCAAGTCGCCCCGCCCGCCACTCGCACCGTCGCCGCTCAACAGGCCCAGGGTGCCGACGAACGAACTGGCACGGCCGGCGGTGGCGGAGCTGCGTCCACGGGCGATGGAAGTTGGAGCGAGCAGTTTGAATTGGGAGTGAATTTCGAGGTGCAGCGATCCGGGGACGCACGCGGTTATCGCCGGCCCTACGTCGCCGTGTGGCTGGAAGACGCCGACGAGTTTCCCGTACGCACCCTCGCCCTGTGGCTCCAGACCGACGGACCCGGCCCGCGCTGGCACCCGGATCTCAGGCGCTGGTACCGCAACGACCGAGTGCGGAAGCTGGTCGATGGCCGCGAACTGATCGGGACCGTCTCGGCCGCCACTCGCCCGGCCGGCAAATACAAGCTGGTCTGGGACGGCCATGACGACCAAGGTCAGCCGGTGGCACCCGGCAAGTACACACTGTATCTCGAAGTCGCCCGAGAACACGGAACGTACCAACTGATGCAGACGGAGGTCGAAGTGGGAGGAGCCCAGCCGACCGACGAGAAGAATCTGGAAGGGAACGTCGAGATCAAGGGAGCCACGGTTGCCTACCGCCGCCGCACGCCAAAGAACTGATCGACCCGGCCATCCTGATTCTGTCCGGCCAGACGCCGATTCGGGGGACGAATCGTCGGCGAGTTCCGACCGCCAGCCTCAGCGCGGGTTCTGGTTACGGGTCTCCCGTTCGTTCGCCGCCTGGGCCCGGTGGCTCCATATCTACTTGTCGATGGTCGGCTTCACCGTGCTCCTGTTCTTCAGCGTCACGGGGATCACGCTGAATCATCCGCAATGGTTTCCGGCTGGCGACGCGAAGGAGAGCCAAACAGAGGGGCACCTCGATCCTAAGCTGCTGGGCGTAACTGCCGACGGCACCGTTGAAGAGGCCGAACGAGTCGATCGGTTGCAGGTCACCGAACACCTCCGCAACGTCCATCACATTCGCGCCGCACTGGCCGATTTTTCGGTCGATGACACTCAGTGCGTTGTCATCTTCAAGGGCCCCAGCTATGCGGCCGACGCGTTCATCGACCGTAGCTCGGGTGACTACCAGCTGACCGAGTCCTATCAGGGGCTGGTGGCCCTGGTGAACGATCTGCACAAGGGTCGCGACACGGGGACCGGCTGGTCGTGGCTGATCGACATCTCGGCCATCCTGATGACGCTCGTCTCCTTGACCGGCTTTGTCCTGATCTTCTACATTCGTCGCCGGCGGCTCTCAGGACTGGTCATGGCCGGCATTGGCACGGTCGCCGCGTTCGGTGTCTACTGGTTCTGTGTGAAGTAGCTTCACCGCTACTCGATACGATGAACGTCCGTCGCCTCGAGGCGGTGGTTCCTTCGATCGCGAGGACGCGCATGCGGTTTCTCTGTTCCACGTTTGGCAGCGCCGGGGACGTCTTCCCGATGCTGGGCTTGGCTTTGGCCCTCAGGCAGCGAGGTCATGACGTCAGTTTTGCCACCAATGCCCACTACGGCGGCGTGGTCGAATCGTCCGGCCTGCCCTTTCACGCGCTGGGGACCGAGGAAGATTTTCAGCGGTGCGTCGACAATCCTGACCTGTGGCACCCGCTTCGCGCCTTCGGGCACGTCATTCGATCGCTGCAGCCCGTGCTGAAGGCACAATACGAGCTGCACGTCACTTCCGCTCACCCCGATCTGATCGCCATCACCAACTGTTTTGGTTTCGGCGCCTTCAACGCACGGGAAACAATCGGGCTCCCCGTGATCACCATGCACTGCCAGCCAGCCGTATTGTGGAGCGACATCGATCCGCCGGCACTTCCCGGACTCGTCGGCCCGCAATGGCTCCAGCGGCTCGGATATCGACTCGGCGTCCGCTGGATGCTGCATCCGACCGTCGCGAGATTCGTCAATCCGTGGCGAGCCGAATTGGGCCTGGGCCCCATCCCTCCGGTCACTTCCTGGTGGAATTCCCCGGACGGCGTGCTGGCGATGTTCCCCGACTGGTACGCGCCGGCTCAACCCGACTGGCCGCCGCACGTCATGCAGACCGATTTTCCGCTCTGGAACCATCGGTCGGACCGGCCGCTGGACCCTGAGGTGGAAGATTTCCTGACCGCTGGGAAGCCTCCAATCGTTTTCACTCCCGGTTCGGCCAACATCCACGGCAGCGATTTCTTTCGCTCAGCGGTCGACGCCTGCCGGCTATTGGGGCGCCGCGCCGTGCTGCTATCCGAGTTCCCCGACCAAATTCCGCCGCTCTCGGGGACCGACGCTGCCCACTTTGCCTACGTCCCCCTCGATCGCATCCTGCCCCGCTCAGCCGCCTTCGTCCACCACGGCGGCATCGGGTCGACCTCGCAGGCGCTGCTGGCCGGGATTCCCCAGGTGATCATGCCGCTGGCCCACGACCAGTTCGACAACCTGCAGCGCATCACGCGACGAAGTCTAGGGGCCGGCCTTCCGGTCCGACGGTTCCGCCCGCGGCCGCTGGCCAATACGCTCGACCAGCTCCTGAACTCCACGGACGTTCACTCCGCCTGCCAAGCGGCGGCCGCACGATTGGCACCACGTGACGGCCTGACAAGATCAGCAGTTGCGATCGAAGAGCGTGGCACTGAACTGCTGGCCAGTCGAAGAGATCGCACCTGACAGCGCACGAAGGTCGAGGCTGAAGCTGCAGCCTTCATCCCCGCGTGCGCTGAGTGCCGTTCGTTCCGGTCTCGCCCGCCATAGTTCGTCGAGCGACTTACTTCGCCAGCGACTTCAGCTTGGCAGCCTGATCGGTCTTTTCCCAAGTGAACTCGGGCTCGTTGCGACCGAAGTGTCCGCCGGAGGCCGTCTTCTGGTAGATCGGACGCCGCAGATTCAGGTGCTCGATGATGCCGCGCGGCGTCAACGGGAAGACTTCCCGCACCAGCTCGCACAGCTTCGCGTCGGGCACGATCCCGGTGCCGAACGAGTCGACCCGGACGCTGACCGGCTCGGAGACGCCGATGGCGTAAGCGAGTTGGATTTCACAGCGACGAGCGAGTCCGGCGGCGACGAGGTTCTTGGCGACGTAGCGGGCCATGTAAGCCGCACTGCGATCGACCTTCGTCGGATCCTTGCCGCTGAACGCACCACCGCCGTGACGACCCCAGCCACCGTACGTATCGACGATGATCTTGCGGCCAGTCAGACCGCAGTCGCCCTGCGGGCCACCGACGACGAAACGACCGGTCGGATTGATGTGGTGCGTGAACTTGTTCCCCGGAATCAGCTCCGCGGGGACCGTCTCCGGCACGATCTTCTTGAGAATGTATTCTTCGATTTCTTTCTTCTCGACCGACGGAGCATGCTGAGTCGACACGACGATCGTATCGACTCGCAGCGGACGGTCGCCATCGTACTCCACCGTCACCTGGCTCTTGCTGTCCGGACGCAGCCAGTTGACTTCGCCCTTCTGCCGAGCGGCGGTGAGCCGATTGAGAATGCGGTGAGCCAGAGCGATCGGCGTGGGGAGGAGCTCGGGGGTTTCGTCGCAGGCGAAGCCGAACATCAGACCCTGGTCGCCGGCGCCAATGTCTTTGCCAGCTTTCTGGTCGTCATTGACCCCTTGAGCGATATCCGGACTCTGCTTGTCGATCGACACCATGACGGCACACGTCTTGGCACAGATCCCCATCTCGTCGTCCGTGTAACCGACCCGCTCGATCACGTCGCGGGCGACCTGAGCGTAATCGACAATGGCCTTGGTGGTGATCTCGCCGGCCAGAATGGCGATCCCGGTCGTGACCATCGTTTCGCAGGCCACGCGGGAATAGGGATCCTGAGCAAGAATAGCGTCCAGGACTCCGTCTGAAATCTGATCGGCCAGCTTGTCGGGATGCCCCATGCTGACCGATTCGCTGGTAAACAAGAACTTATTTCCGGCCACGACTGATCCTCACGACTAAGCTAAGACCTCGAACTGCCGAACCCCGGCGAACGCTCGTCCAAGGGGGCCCTGCGGTGTCTTGGCGGCAGCCCACACGGCGCCGCGCAGCTTCAAACTATAACACTGGCCTCATCCGACCGGTAGGAGCCCTCGCCCCATGGCCGGTCCCCTGTCGGCTCCATCAACGGCCCCCGTGACCGGTGACGGGGGCCACTCACGATGGGCCCAAGTCGATGCGCAGGCCGTCATAGGCCAGTTCGATGCCCCTCGGGAGCTCGGCATTGGTCTGGTCGTAGTCCAGCTCATGTGACAAGTGAGTCAGATAGGTCTGCCGGGCGCCGATCTGTCGAGCGGCCGCAATGGCCTCTTCGATCGAAAAATGGGTCGGGTGGGGGCGATGGCGGAGAGCGCCCAGGACGAGCACGTCGAGGTCGGTCAGCAACGGCCAGGTCGCGTCGGGGATCGATTTGACGTCCGTGCAGTAGGCGACTCGGCCCACGCGGAATCCCAGGACCTGGAAGCGGGGGCCGTGGAGCAGCCTCAGCGGACGGATATCGGCCCCCAGCAGCCGGAACGGCTCGGTACCGATATCGTGCAGCTCCAGCTGCGGCACCGAACCCGGGTGAGTCGGCTCGAGGTCCGAGAAGGCGTAGTCAAAAGACGCCCGGATCCGCGTGGCGACCTGAGGTTCGCAATAAATGGGCATCGGATGGCCCAGGTAGAACGGAAAGACCCGCAGGTCGTCCAGGCCGAACAGATGGTCGGCGTGTTCGTGGGTGTAGACCACCGCGTGAATGGTGCCAATCCGTTCCCGCAACAGCTGCAGCCGCATTTCGGGCGATGTGTCGACCAGCAGATTGCCTTCCGGGAGCCCGAAGACCACCGAGCATCGCGTGCGCTGATTGCGGGGGTGGCCTCCGGTGCAGACGTCACAGGGGCAGCCCAGAGCGGGGACGCCGACCGAGGTCCCCGTCCCCAGCAGCACCAGCTGACCACGGATCGATTGATCGACTTTGGCCAGTTCATCAGGCAGACGAGTCACAGTGGATGGCTTCCCGGGTGCTGGCTCCGATGTGCAGGCCGGAGCGGTTGCGAGTACCGTTGACGGTGCGCGCCTTCACGGGCAAGATACGCCAGTCCTCGATCCCGCTCAACCGGTACAACTCTCGGAGCCCCTGCGGATGAAGATCGCCGCCTTCCCCAAGTGTTACCTGGACGCCATCTCGCGTGATCGGACGATGACCGTTTTCGACTGGATCGAGATGGCTCGGGAACTGCCCACCGAAGGGCTGGAGATGTACGAGGGGTTCTTCACCAGCCTGGACGGGCCCTACCTGGACCGGGTCCGGCAGGCCATCGAAGGGGCCGGTTACGAAATGCCCATGCTCTGCTGTTCGCCCGACTTCACCAATCCCGATCCGGCGGCCCGCGCGGCGGCGGTCGTCAAGGAACGGCAGATGATCGAAGTCACCCGACGGCTGGGAGGGGGGTTCTGCCGAGTGTTGACGGGGCAGAGGTATCCGGAGGTGAGTGTGGAGCAGGGAGTGACTTGGGTGCGGGAGGCGATCGAGCAGTTGCTGCCCGACGCTCGACGGCTGGACGTCGTCCTGGCCCTCGAAAACCACTACAAGGACGGCTACTGGAAGTACCCCGAGTTCGCTCAGAAACAGGACGTCTTCCTGAAAGTGCTGGCGGCGATCCCCGACACGAAACACTTCGGTGTCCAGTACGATCCGTCGAACGCGATTGTGGCCGGAGACGACCCGCTGGAGCTGCTGCAGCTGGTCAAGCACCGCGTAGTGACGGCTCATGCGAGCGACCGGTTCCTGGCCCCCGGCGTGACGCTGGACGATTTGCGGCAGACCGACGGTACGCTCGGCTACTCACCCGCACTCCAGCACGGCGTGACCGGTCAGGGGCTGAACGACTACGATACGATCTTCCGCACGCTGGCCGAGGTTGGCTTCCAGGGCTGGATCAGCATCGAGGACGGCATGAACGGCATGGACGAGATGCGTCAGTCGCTGGAGTTCCTGCACGCGATGCGGAAGAAGTATTTTGGCATTGGCTGAGCGTTGGGGCTGGGCCACCCGTTTATCTCTTTTGGATTGGGAAGGTGTTGTCTGATGTCGCAAGTCCCGTCGTCCGCGTCCAGTTCGAAACGACCTCGCGCCCTGGTCCAGATCTCCCTGGACGTGACCTCTATTCCGGAGGCCCTGGAGCTGGCCGGAGCCGCCGTGCGGGCCGGAGTCGACTGGCTGGAAGCGGGGACGCCGCTGATTCTGGCCGAGGGACTGCATGGCGTGCGGGCCTTGAAGGGGGCCTTTCCGGACAAGCCGCTGGTGGCCGACCTGAAGACGATGGACGGTGCCGGGCTGGAGGCCGAGATGATGTTTCAGGCCGGAGCCGACATGGTCGTCGTCATGGGGCAGGCTCATGATGCGAGCATCATCGAGCAGGTGAAGATGGCGAAGAAGTACGGTGGCCGGGTGATGTGCGACGTGATGCTGTGCGACGACAAACCGGGTCGAGCCCGCCGGGCTCAGGAACTGGGCGTTGACTACATCATTGTCCACACAGGCTTCGACGAACGGAACATGATCCCCGGCCTGAGCCCGCTGGACGATCTCCAGCCGATCCTCGACGCCGTCACCATCCCCGTCCAGGCGGTGGGGGGCCTGTCGGTCGAACAGGCGATTCAGACGTGGGAACTGGGCGCGGAGATCGTCGTCTTCGGCGCTCCGCTGGTCATCCGCAGCGACCGGTTCCAGGCGGCGGGAGACGATTTCGAGGCCCAGCTGCGGGCCATCATGGCCGAGATGGAGGGCCGCCGCGGCCAGTCTTGAGCAACCTCTCTGAGCCAAACGGGCCCCACCCCAAAGAGCTATCCCGGCTCAAACACAAGTTGACCACGCGGCAGAATCGCTATAAATTGTGTGTTTGAAATAATTTAGGACCACAGCCAAGGCAACTTGGCGGTCGTGGTTCCGGTTGCTGGCAGCCGTCGGGTCAAGGAGTGACCGCCTGCGCGTCGGGCTGGGAGCGGACTCGGCAGTTTCGTCGGGAGACTGGCGGCAGAGGGAACGGGAAGCGTGCCGGATCGTGAAGCCCTTGGGCTCAGTCGGGGCGTTGGTGACAGGTACTGGCCCTCGCTGGGAACGATCCTCATTCAAGAGAAGCCAATCATGGAATTTCTGGAACGCGTCTGGGATTCGACGGGCATGGTGATGGGCGGGTTGCTGCGCGGGTTTGAGCGTGGCGTGACCTCCGTGTTCGGCTCGTCAAATGCCCGGCAGGTGCGTCGGCTGCAGAGCGACGTGGCGGCGATCAACGAGTTGGAACCGAAGCTGCAGCAGATGACTGACGAGGAGCTGCGGGATCAGACGCGGCTGTTCCGTGAGCGTCTGGCGGATGGCGCAACGCTCGACGATCTGCTGGTCGAAGCTTTTGCCGTCTGCCGCGAGGCGGGTCGCCGGTGGCTGGGAATGCGTCACTACGACACGCAGATGATCGGTGGCATGGTGCTGCACAGTGGCGCGATCGCCGAGATGGTGACGGGCGAAGGGAAGACGCTGGTTGCGACGCTCCCCGCTTACCTCAATGCGCTCGAAGGCAAGGGCGTTCACGTCGTGACCGTGAACGACTATCTGGCTCGGCGCGACATGGAATGGATGGCTCCGCTGTACCTGGGCCTGGGCCTGACCGTTGGCGCGATTCAGTCGGACATGCCGGTCGACGAGCGTCAACACGCTTACGCCTGCGACATCACCTACGGCACCAACAACGAATTTGGTTTCGACTATCTGCGCGACAACATGCGTCCGGCCGCGCGGGGCGACGAGCTGTTTCCCAAGTCGATGCAGCAGTCCCAAGGGCCGCTGAACTTCGCGATCATCGACGAAGTCGACAACATTCTGATCGACGAAGCGAGAACGCCGCTGATCATCTCGGGTGTCGCCAATGAGAATCCGCGCCGTTACGCCGAGGCGGATCGGATTGCCCGCGAGCTGCAGCGGAATGAGCATTTTGAGGTCAGCGAAAAGGACCATTCGGTAACGCTGACCGATTCAGGGGTGCGGCAGGCCGAGCGGCTGGCGGGAGTCGAGACGTTCTATTCGGCCGGCAACATGGAATGGCCCCACCTGATCGACAACGCACTCAAAGCCCACTACCTCTACCACCGCGATGTCAACTACGTCGTCAAGGAAGGACGCGTGGTGATCGTCGACGAATTCACCGGGCGTCTGATGGAAGGGCGTCAGTGGAGCGACGGGCTGCACCAGGCGGTCGAGGCCAAGGAAGGGGTCAAGATCAAGGAAGAGACGCAGACGCTGGCCACCATCACGCTGCAGAACTTCTTCAAGCTGTACAAGAAAATCTGCGGCATGACCGGTACGGCCATGACCGAGGCCAACGAGTTCTGGAAGATCTATCAGCTCGATGTGATCGCCATCCCGACCAACCGATCGATGAAGCGACTGGAGTTCGCCGACAAGATCTTCTGCACCGAAGACGAGAAGTACAAGGCGATTGCCGACGAGATTGAAAAGCTGATCAAGTGGGACGTGATCTATCTGAAGAAGGGCGATCCGGTCTTCGGCACGATCCTCAAAGAAGACGCCGCTGATCACGTCGTCATCCAGCCGCAGATGTCGAACAACAAGCAGACCATTCAGCGATCTGACATTGCCTCCATCCAGCACCGCGGTCGTCCCGTGCTGGTCGGTACCGTCTCGATCGAAAAAAGCGAACGGCTGTCGAATATGCTCGACCGCCGCGGCATCAAACATCAAGTCCTCAACGCCAAGCATCATCAGCGGGAAGCCGAAATTGTGGCGCAGGCGGGACGCATCGGCGCGGTGACCATCGCCACCAATATGGCCGGCCGCGGTACCGACATCATCCTGGGCGGCAATCCGGAAACCATGGCGTGGGCCGTGCTGCAGGATAAGTATCCCACGCGTCTGGAGGTCCCCAAGGAAGAATGGGACCAGCTGGTGAGGGAAATCGATCAGCGCGAGCAAATGAAGCCGGAAGGTGAAAAAGTCCGGCAGCTCGGCGGCCTCCACGTCATCGGCACCGAACGCCACGAAGCCCGCCGTATCGACTTGCAGCTCCGCGGTCGCTGCGGTCGCCAGGGAGATCCCGGCAGCAGCCAGTTCTACCTGTCGCTGCAGGATGACCTGATGCGGATCTTCGCCGGTCCGTGGGTCGAAAAGATCCTCAAATCGCTCGGCCTCCCCGAAGGCGAGCCGATCGAGAGCCGCATGGTGACCCGCCGCATCGAAGCGGCTCAGAAAAAGGTCGAAGAGCGGAACTTTGAAATCCGCAAGAACCTGCTGGAATACGACGAAGTGATGGACGAGCAACGGAAGCGAGTCTATCGGTTCCGCCAGTCGATCCTCGATAACGGCGACTGCCGACAGCTGATCATGGACATGGTCCAAGACCAGATCCAGCAGCACGTCGACACGTTCCTCGCCCGCGATTACGGCACCGCCAGCTTCGCCGCCTGGGCCGGCAGCAAGATGTCGACCACATTCGAACCGAAGCTCTTCCGCGGACTCGATATCGATGCGGCCGGCCGACTGGCCGCTGAAGAAGCCGATCGCATGGTCGAAACTCAGATCTTCGACGCCGTCGAAGAAAACCTGCCGCACGACGAAGATTCCAGCGAATGGAACTGGGAAGCGCTCGCTCGCCAGGCCAATTCAACCTGGGGCCTCAACCTGACCGACCGCGAACTGAAGAAGGTCGGCCGGGAAGGTGTCGCCGAATTGCTCCTCGAACGAGCCCGCGATGCCCTGCATAAGATCGATCTGTCCGAAGGAGCCGAACTGCTGGACGATGCCTACGGCCTCCGCTGCCTCGTCGGCTGGGTCCTCCATAAGTTCCAGCTGAACATTCCCCTGGATGCCGTCCGCGGCAAGGATCCCGCTGCCGTCGTCGACCTGATCCGGCAAGGCGCCGAACAGGTTTATCAGCAGCGCGAACTCGATTACCCCGTCCTCGTCGGATTGACCCGCTTCTCGCAACGGACCAACTCCGGTGAAGTTCGACTCGACCGCGAAGGTGCCTCGCGCTGGATCGCCGGTCGATTTGAAACGCCCGTGGACCACGAAGCACTCCTGAGCATGTCGCATGCCGAGGTCCGCGATCTGCTGGCCAGGTCCAGCCGCCAGCATATGGCTCAGGCCGCCCCCATCTACCAGCAGATCGAATCGCGAGTCGACGAACTCTTCCGCGACGCTCGGCCCGATGAAACCGTCGGGATCGCCGCCGCTCAGGATGGCGCCCTCGCCTCGCTGCAGGAATGGATGCGATCCACGCTCGACCTGGAAATCCCTGAAATCGAACTGCGGCGGCTGGAACGCGAACAGCTTCGCCAGCGCCTGCGTCTGGCCGCCGAAGAACGCTTCCGCCCCGAAATGCGCCGCATGGAACGCTCCGTCACGCTCCACCTGGTCGACAGCGCCTGGAAAGAACACCTGCTGGCCATGGACCACCTGCGCGATGCCATTCGCCTGGTCAGCTACGCTCAGGTCGACCCCAAGGTCGAATACAAGCGAGAAGGGATGCGGCTGTTCGAACAGATGTGGAAATCGCTCGGCCAGCAGATCTCGGATCTCGTCTTCCGCATCGAAGCCCTCGACGAAGGGTTCGTGCGATCGACGTGGGTCGAAACACGAGCCGTCCATGAGGCCGCGCCGCAGGTCTACCAGACCGCCGCCGCTCAAGGAGGCTCAACCACCCGCACCGCCGCTGCATCGAAGCCATCTGGCGGCGGAGCAGGCACCGCTACGGCTGAACCCGAAGATGAAGCGGCCGCTCAGGCGGAAACAGTGCGAAACCGCGAGATGCGAGTCGGACGGAATGATCCGTGCCCCTGTGGCAGCGGCAAGAAATACAAGAGCTGCTGCCTCCGGCGTCACGAATAACGGCTCAACTCCGGCGTCCGTTCGAGGAAAAGGATGTCCTCATGGCTTGGCTGCTGAACGCTGTCTACCTGCTGCTGATCGTCGCCTGCAGTCCGGCCCTCATCTGGCAGGCTTGGCGACACGGCAAGTATCGCCAGGGCTGGCGCCAAAAACTGCTCGGCGACCTGCCGCAACTCGACGCACAACCACGACTCTGGCTCCATGCCGTCAGTGTCGGTGAAGTCCAGCTGCTGCAGCCGATCGTCACGGCCTTGCGGGCCGAACGGGCCGATCTCGATCTGGTGATCACAACCACCACGCAGACCGGCTACGAACTCGCCCGACGACGCTATCCCGATCTGACCGTCGCTTACTGTCCGCTCGATTTCAGCTGGGCCGTTCGCCGCGCCTTCGATCGCCTGCGGCCATCCATGCTCGTCCTGGCCGAATTGGAACTCTGGCCCAACCTGATCCACACCGCGGCTGCCCGACACATCCCCGTGACGATCGTCAACGGAAGACTTGGTCAGCGCAGCGCACGAGGCTATGGACGCATCCGGCCATTCATTCGGCAGGTGCTGAGCCGGTTGACCTGGATCGGCGCTCAGGACCACACCATCGCCGCTCGCTTTATCGCCCTCGGTGCCCCATCTGCGCGAGTGACCGTCACCGGCTCGGTGAAGTTCGACGGCGCTGAGTCGGACCGTCAGAACGCCCGGACGCGCGACCTGGCGCGCTGGGCCGGTTTTGAGCCGCACGATCAGGTGTGGCTGGTCGGCAGCACGCAAGACCCCGAAGAACGCCTGGCGCTGGCCGTCTTCGATCAACTCGCCCCGCGTTTCTCGCGACTCAAGCTGGTTCTGGTCCCCCGCCATGCCGAGCGGTTTGAAGATGTCGCCGCTCTAGTCGCTCAGTCCCAGTGGACTTGGCGCCGTCGGAGCGACACTGGCGCCGCTCCGGGCAAACCACCCCGCATTGTCGTCGTCGACACGATTGGCGAACTGGGTGCCTGGTGGGGAACAGCGTCGATCGGGTTTGTGGGTGGAAGCCTCACTCAGCGCGGCGGCCAGAACATGATCGAACCGTCCGCCTACGGTGTGGCGACCTGCTTCGGCCCCCATACTCACAACTTCCGCGATATCGTCGCTCTGCTGCTGCAAGCCGATGCCTGCCAGGTGGTGCACGACCAGCAGGAGCTGCATGATTTTGTCGAACGATGCCTGGTCGATCCCGACTACCGCCAGTCGCTCGGCCAACGCGCCGCTCAAGTCGTCGCCCAACACCGCGGCGGCACGCGCCGCACCGTCGACCGACTCCTCGAACTCCTCGGCCCCCCTCCCCTACCCTCGCGTGCGTGGCCCGCACCGGCTACCCCTGCCACCACACCGGCCAGCACTCCCCCTGCCCCCATGCGCCGCACGGCGTAGGCGCCGGTTGTGGAGTCCTGACGGCAGCCGGAGCCCTATTTCAGAAATTCCCAATCGACGTCGGTGCGGGTTGTCAGTCGGCCGGCCACATCGAGGAGCTCATTGCGGCTGCCGATCAGCGACGCGGTGACGTTGCGCAGCGGGGCCTGTTCGAGCTCACAGCACAGGACGGTCGGCCCAGCCGACTCGTCAATCTCGACCACAGTTCCGTCGAGTTGCTCGGCGAGTATCTTGGCCAGCGCGGTGCGATCGGCACCGGCGGGACCACACAAGAGGAATCGGACGGCTCCGCCACAGTGGGCTACCAGCGGCAGACTATCCGAGATCAACTGCGCGATGCGTTCGGGCGAATAGGTCGTCGTCGCATCGCGAGGCCGGCCGTCGACTTCGATCCGCCATTCGGCATTCACCCACCGTCGGGCGATCACTTCGGCCTCGCCCGCCAGCCAGTCCAGCTCACGCCCATTAGTCAACAGAATGCGGGTCAACGGGTGCTGAGCCTGCTGGCACCGTTCCCGCACTCGTTGCCACAGTCGATGCACGTTGCGAGTCTGTGCTGACGCGTCGCCCGACGATCCGTCGGCGGGCGAAATCCCGTTGACTCGGTCGCCGTATCGGTTGCAGAGCTGCGAGAGGGAGAGTCGCAGTCGTTCGAGCAGATCCGAGATGACGTTTTCCATCTGCAGCAGGCATGAGGCCACGCTGCGTCGCCACACCTGCGCCACACGCTGATCGAGGTAAGCGGCCAGTTGATGGACCAGCGACTCATGCCATTCGTCGTCGGCGACTTGCTTGGGCCGCTCGGTCCAACGACCGCCGGAGAGCCATGACGTGCGGAAGTTCTCGGCAATCATCGCCGCTGCGCGAGCCTCTTCCTCCAGCGTACGTCGCAGCCCTGAGATATGACTGATCGCCGCCTGCCCCAGCATGCGGACTTCCAACAGATCTTCCTGCGGGTCATCAATCAGACTTTCCAGCGTCTGCTTGATCTGCAGGCAACGTGATTTGGTCGGCTCGGTAAGTTCCGCGTGGAGGATCTCCAGCAGACTGCGCTGGCCGGCGGGTTGAGCGACGGTGAGGCGGGTGAGTCCCATCAGGGCGTCGAAATGGGCGAAGGTGTCTTCCCAGTAACTTGAACCGAGATCGCCGGCTGATTGAGCGGCCCCGTTTTCGACCGAAGTCATGGCCAGCAACCGCAGACACTCACCGCTCTGCCCGCCAAAATGCCGATCGGCGATTTGGCGCGTCGCTTCGGCCCAGTAGCTCGTTTCGAGGTCCAGCTGCCGCATCCACACATCGCACGGATGCCGTCGTCGCATGGCCGCGCGCGGGTCGCCAGCTTCTGCGCGGCCATCGTCGCTGGAATTTGACATGGCACCCCGCGGTGAATTGCCAGAAGATGTCGGTGCGGGGGTCCCCAGCAGCATCGACCAGAGACGATAGCAGAGCTGATCGGCCTGGCGGTCGAGCGATTGATCTTGCTGGCTGCTGAGCGATACCAGACCGAAACTGCGCACCTGACGGCGAGACAGGCTCAGCCCATGGAGCTGAGTCTCCGCTGTGCGAGCCCGATCGAGGTATTCGGCCGAATTGCCGGCAATCGCTCGGTAGATGTATTCCGCCAGCTGGTTCACGCCGGTGAGCTGACCGAGCCCTTCGGGCGATTGGTGCAGATACGTGAAGTACAGATGGGAAAAGGTGGCGTGATCGGTCCACCGAGCTGCCATACCTTTCTGCGGGTCACCCGGATAGCCCGACCCTGGCGCACTGTAGTGCTCGATCTCCTTGAGACATACGTAACTGTTGGCCGCCGCGATGTCATGCCCCTGGCTCGAGCGTCCTGGCGTATGGACCAGGATTCCGCACAAGTCGTCGGGCGGGAGACCGAGCTCATCCAAGAGTGAGCGGATCCCGTAGGCCACATCGGCGACCATGCCGCTTCCCGATCCCCCAGTCGTCGATGCGATGACAAAGACGCGCGGCCCGACCGGCGCGGCCAGCTTCAAAGTCTGCTCCGAGGGCGAGGTCGTGGAATCGGGCGAATTCACGGCGCTCATCAGAGCAAAACGAAGCCGCTCGACGACGCTGGGCCAGTGATCGACAAGTGCCAGGCGTCCCAGCGGCCGAATCGATTCAGTCCGCAGGGATCGGGGAATATTGAACAGCCAACGACGGTTGATCCAGTTCAGCAGTTTGCTGGAATGGCGGCGATAGTCGGCCGTCGTCCGCAGCGGGATCGCCAAGGTCTGTTGATCGAGGAGCGTACTGGCAGCCGTACCGCGACAGGCTGAAGCCAATGAGCCGGCGTCGGTGTCGATGGCGAGCAGTTGGAGCCAGGGTGTGTCTTCGCTGGGACCACAACCGACCTGCACTCGGGCTCGCAGTTCCTGCACGACGCGAGTGCCGAGTCCACCGAGTCCGACGACCAGCGTCGGGCGGGGCTTCGGTCGACGTTCGCTATCAGCGTGGGCTCCCTCACCGATCCCCGACTCGGGCGCCGGCAAATCACATAATTTCACAAGCTTGCCGGTATGCAGCAGCTTCGTGCGGTCCTCGTCCACTGGCAGATCTTCCAGTGGAGCCAGGACCGGAGTGGCGGTCGAGCCAGTGGTAATCAGACGGCTGGTGCTTCCCGCTCCGCTGGCGGTCCGCAAAGCTTCGACCATTTCACCACAGCTACCGAATCGGCGACCGGGCTCCTTGGCCAATGCCTTGGCAATCACCGGCTGGTCAGCCAGCGGCAGTGTCGTCAGGACGGGAGGACTTTTCAGATGCTGAGCGGCCAGCTGAGCGGCTGTGCGGCCAGTAAATGGCGGGACGCCGGTCAGCATTTCCTGGTACACCACCGCCAGACTGTACTGGTCGCTGTTCATGTCGGGACGACCGTCGAACAGCTCGGGGGGAGCGTAGAGTGGAGTGAGCCCGGCGACCAGCGAGACATTGGTCTCTTCGAGGTCCTTGATCAACCCGAAGTCGGCGACTTTGATATGGCCGCCATTGAGGAGCAGGTTTTCGGGTTTGACGTCGAGATGCTGGAGTCGGAAGTTGTTGCGGATGAAGTCGAGCGAATCGGCCGCATCGGCCAGATACCCGATCAGCTCCCGTCGTGGTATGCCCGGGAGGCCCTCCTGCCGGCAAGCCAGGAACCGTCGTTTCAGACACGATTCGGCAAATTCCGTAACGATCAGCAGTCGGTTGTCGACGACTTCAATCCGCTCAATCGACAGCAAGAACGGATGCTGGACGGTCTTGACGCGGTTGAGCGATTTCAGTTCTCGCAGCGCACATCGATCCTGCACGCCGCCGTAGATGATCTTGACCGCCTTCACCAGATCACCGGGCGCCGAGGCCTTCCACACCTCACCGTACCCGCCGCTGCCGATAATGCGTTGCAGCACGTAGCCCGGTATCGGCTCGTCGCCTTCAGCAAATCGTCCGATGGAAGCCGTCAAGACCATACGGGTTACTGCTCAACAGGGATGTTCATCGAAGAGCCGGTAGTTGAGTCGAACACGATTGTGGCCGGCGTTGCGCGCGGACCGGTCGTTACGGCCGGATTGGCAACCAGTCCGGGCCGACGCAAGACCAGAGTGAAATAACTCTGCGCAATGCGGTCGAAGATCTCGGGAGTCATCCGCAGCGGCAGATCGTGATAGACGCAGTAGTTCTTGATCTGAGCCAGGATGTCGCGCGGGTGGCACCGCCGCAGCGGGCGACCTGCCTGACGGTAATGTCGAGCCAGGAGATGTTCGACAGCCGAGTGGTTGTACTCGAACCCTAACCCCTCCGCATAAATGCGAAACAGCTGATGGAATTCTTCCTCGCTGGGGTCAACGATCTCAATCTTGTACGGAATCCGCCGCAGGAAGGCCTCGTCCACCAGATCACTGGGCTCCAGATTGGTCGAGAAAATGATCAGCTGTTCGAAGGGGACCTGAATCTTCTTGCCGGTCGACAAGGTCAGGAAATCGTGCCGATTCTCCAGCGGGATGATCCAGCGATTCAGCAGCTCGGCCGGCGCCACACGCTGACGGCCGAAGTCGTCGATCAGCAGGCAGCCACCGTTGCTCTTCAATTGCAACGGCGCCTCGCTGAGGTTGCTGCGCGGATCATGCCGGATCTCCAACGCATCCATCGTCAGTTCACCGCCGACCACCACCGTGGGACGTTTGATGCGCACCCACCTCCGGTCGTAGTCCTGAATCCGCAGCTTCGCCGACGCCGACATCTCCACTTCCTGGTGATATGACGTATCGAACAGCTTGATCAACTGCCCATCGTCCGACACCACCCTGGGAATCCAGATCTCCTGCCCGAAGCAGACCGTCAGGCGTCGAGCCAGGGTCGATTTGCCATTGCCCGGAGCTCCATAAAGGAACATCCCGGCACCCGAGTTCACAGCGGGGCCCAGCAACTCGAACAGCTGAGCGTCCACAGAGACGCCCTGCAGTGCGGCTTCCAGCTGCTCGCGCCGCACCGTCTCGGCGCTGATCGCCTGAGCTTCGACGGAAATCACATAGTCCATCAACGGCACAGGAGCCGGCCCCACGTAACTGCTGGCCCGCTGAAAACTCTGAGCATACTGGCGACCGCGTTCGGTCAACGAGTAGTAGTAGTCGTTGAACGGAGCCGATCCGGCGTGGACGATTACCTGACGCGTCCGGAGACTGCCGAGCATTTTCTCGGTGATCTGGAAGGGGAGCGCCAGCTGAGCAGAGAGCTTGCGACCGCTGCACGTTCCGCCCACCAGGAGATGTTTGCAAACGAGGGACTCGACCAGGGACTCTTCGAGCCCGGTTTCGGCCAGTGTTTTCGGTTCTGCCGGCCAGAACGTTTCGTCGGCCAGCAGCGACGTCAACAGACCATGGTCGATCTCTTGTGTGTCGATTACGGTCATGGAAGACCTCAACTTTCCAGTGGCATCCTGCCCTGACGCATGCCCCGCGAGAACGAGGCAAACCAGCCAATTGTAGGTCAGAATCCACGATGTTCGGCCCAGATCTTCTCCCCCCACGCCCACCACTTATTGCCGACGTCGGAACACTTCGATCGCGTCAATCGGTACGAACCACACGACCGGTACAAGCCGGCCGCCGTGGGTCAAATCGACAGCCCATCTGCGATCGCGGCGCACATGGGCAAAATCCGAACTAGACTTCCCCCGGGAACGTGAGTGTTGGATCGGCTCCTGCGCGATGGCAATGTATGACCGGTTACCCTGCCCTCGAAACTCAACATGGTTCGGCGAACGAACACCCTCGCGGAAATAGCTCGGGTGTACGCTCCGGCGTGACCGATTACGGCCACTGTTGGGTCTGGTTCCTGTCAGGCCAGACTGCGGAAACGGGGACCGTGCGCCATATTCCCATCCACGCCAGCCCTTTTGTGATCGGTCGCCGCAACGAAACAACCCTCTGTCTGCCCAGCCCCACCGTCTCAGGACTACACGCCGAGATCGTCGAACTGGGCGATCAGCTCTATCTGCGAGATCTGAACAGCACCAACGGGACCTACGTCAACGGCCAACGGATTCGCGAGCCGATCGCACTGCAACCAGATGACCTGGTGCAGATCGCCAGTTTCGCGTTCCGGGTCAGCCGGCAATCGGCCGACGCCAGCGCCAAGACCGTGGCAGAGAACGTCTGCGACAAGGCACTGGCTCTAGTTCAATTCGACAAGATGATGACCGAGCGAGCCGTCCTCCCCTTCTACCAGCCCATTATCGATCTGCAGTCGGGGACCACTATCGCTTTTGAAGTCCTGGGACGCAGCCCCTTCTTTGGCCTGGAAACCCCGGCCGCCATGTTCTACGCCGCCTCGCAGCTCGATCTGGAAGTTGAGCTGAGCAACATGTTTCGGTGGGAGGGGATCAGCCTCTGCGCGGCTGTCGCCCCCCAGATCCACCTCTTCGTCAACACGCACCCGGCCGAAATGCAGAAAGAAGGCCTGGTGCAATCGATGCGAGCCGTGCGGGAGGTGAGCCCCGAGCAGCCCATTACGCTGGAACTGCACGAAGCGGCCGTCACCGACGCTCCTGCCATCAGCCGCCTCCGCAATGAACTGGCCGCCATCGACGTCAAACTGGCCTACGACGACTTCGGCGCCGGCCAGACACGCCTCGTCGAACTGATCGAAGTCCGACCCGACTACCTGAAGTTCGACATGAACTTGATCCGCGATATCGACCGGGCCGGCGAACAGCGTCAGCGAATGCTCGCCACCTTGGTTCAGATGACCCGCGAACTGGGAATCGCCGCTATCGCCGAAGGGGTCGAAACCCCAGGCGAAGCCGACACCTGCCGCCAGCTCGGCTTCGACCTCGGCCAAGGTTTCCATTTCGGCTGGCCCGCGCCCATCACCTACCTCGCCCGACGCTAGACGACGCCTCTTCCTCCCTTGTGGTGCGGGCGTCTCGCCTGCCTCGCGTCTCGCCTGCCTCCGCGCCTCCGCGTCTCTACTCCTCCCTTGTGGTGCGGGCGTCTCGCCTGCCTCCGCGTCTCCGCGTCTCTCTTCCTCCCTTGTGGTGCGGGCGTCTCGCCTGCCTCGCGTCTCTCTTCCTCCTCCTCCTGCTCCTTTCTATGCCCCTTTCCGAAGCTCCTCTTTCTTCAGTTGCCAGACAACTTCTGGCCAGGAGAATCCCCCAACAGCTGCCAGATCCAGGCAGGCGGGACGCCTGCACCACAATACAAAGGCAGGCGGGACCCCTGCACCACAATACAAAGGCAGGCGGGACGCCTGCACCACAATGTGTGGGCAGGGAGATCAATCGAGCGATTTGATCTGGATATTGCGGAATTCGACCGGGTCGTTGTGACCGGCCAGACCGAAGTGGCCGCGAGTCCGATCCTTGCCAGGGTGAGGCGAATTGGCCATGTACTGATCAATCTTCGACAGATCGGTTTTGAGGATGACCGTACCGTTGAGCTCCACCTGGATCGTCGAACCCTTGACGGTCACTTCCTGGTAATTCCATTCGCCGGTCGGACGGAGGTAACCTCGAGCGGCGGCGGCCATGCCATACGCCGAACCGTGGTACTGGCGCGCGTCAAGCTCTTTGTAGTTGGGATGATCATTGTCCAGAATCTGGAGCTCGCACATCCCTACATAAGCCGTATCGCCTTGGCCGGGATACCGAATGGCCAAGCCGTTATTGCCTGAAGGCGGGAGCTTGAATTCGAACTTCACCACGAAGTCGCCGTATTCGCCGTCGGTGTAAATCGTCCCGCCCTTGCCCGGCTTGCAGCGCAAAGCCCCGTCGTTGATTTCGTATTCGTCGACGGGCCCTTTCCAGCCCTTCAGCCCACTCCCGTCAAACAGCTTCTGAAAGCCTTCGGTGGTGATCCCCGCCAGAATCTGATTGGCTTCTTCAGCGGGAATCTCACGGATGAAAATATTCCGCCAGCGAATCTCACCGCCGTGCGTCTGCAACTGGAACGGTCCGCGCGCCATCAGCGGTTGCGACCGATCCCAGAAGTTCTCCATCGGAGCGTTATCGACGACCAGCTTGCCGTTGAGCCACACACTGGTTCGAGCGCCGACCTGACGGATCCGAAACCGATTCCACTCACCAAACGGCTTGTCCGCCAGCTCGGACGGATCTTTTCCGGGCGCCCCGGGGCTGTTGTTCCACAAACCACCGGAACCCTTGTCAGCACCGATATCCCACTTGCCACCTTCCTTGCGCCAGTCCCAGATCTGGACTTGCGGGTTGGCCCGCAGATAAATGCCACTGTCGGCCAGCGGGACGGTCTTGTAGTCAATCCACAGCTCATAGTCGCCGTAATCGGCGTCGGTCGTCAAATAGACTCCATCACCGTCATTCACCAGCTCGCCATTCTCCACGCTCCAGTGGCGCCGCATGTCCTCGTCGTCCGCGGCCCGCTTGGCCTGCCGCTGCTGGTCGTTCATCGCCGCCAGCTCGCGCGGATCGAAATGCCCCATGCCGTGCCACCCCGTCAGGTCGCGGCCATTGAACAGAGCCCGAAACCCGGCCGGCGGCTGGTTGTTTTCCTGAGCCGCTGTGGATGAGACCAAGCACAGCCCCAAAGCGAGGATCCACAAAGGTCGCGACCCGCAGCGAGCGAGCGACCGACACAGGCTGATTGAATCTGAGCAGCTGGTCATGAGCGTGTACTTTCTTTTCCAGAAGGCGGGAATTCGATCAACGCGGTGGGCATGGCAGACAGTGATCGTTCGGACTGAGTGACCGTTCGGACTGAGTGACCGTTCGGACTGAGCGATCGGCCGCCACGCCGGCGGGACCGACATTCTAGTGGATGGCCCACCCCGCCGCCACTGTCGACCGTAGCCGGGAAATAGCCGAACCGTTAGACTGCCCGATTGTCCTGAGGATGGACCAACGGACACCATTTCGAGGAACTGGCCCCGAGCGGGCTCAGCCAAAACTCTCATGCAGAAAGCACGTTCCGCCGCGTCTGACGACGACCGGCGACCGACGCACGACCCCTACGCGGCCTGGCGACACCCCAGCTATCGAACCTTCCTGATCGGCAACTTCGCTTCCATCTGTGGCATGCAGATGCAGTCGACCGCCGTCGGCTGGGATATCTACAACCGGACCGAATCGAACATGGCCCTGGGCCTGGTCGGGCTGGCTCAATTCCTGCCCGTCGTCCTGCTGTGGCTCCCCGCCGGATACGCCGCCGATCGCCTGCCGCGCAAATGGATCGTCATGGCCGCCATGGTCATCGTCGCCGCTTCGTCGCTGGCCCTCACCGCAATCTCACTCCACCACCTCGACTACCGCTGGATCTACCTGGCCCTGGCGACCGTCGGTGTGGCTCGAGCGTTCCAGCAGCCAGCCAAGGCATCCCTCCTGCCGCAGCTGGTCCCGGTCGAACAATTCGCGAGCGCCGTGACCTGGAACACCAGCGCCTTTCACCTGGCCACCGTCCTCGGACCTGGACTCGCCGGCTGGCTGATCGCCCGCACTCTGTCTCCTGTCACCGTTTACTTGATCGATGCGGCTTCGGCCGTCGTCTTCGCCGTGATGCTCGCCTGCACTCGCACACTCCCCGCGCCAAAGACCGACGCCGTGGAGCACGACCGCAGCTTTGTCGGCGGACTGACCTACCTCTGGTCAAATCCTGTCATCTTCGGCGCTATCTCGCTCGACATGTTCGCCGTACTGCTCGGCGGCGCCATCACGCTGCTCCCGGTCTACGCCGAAACAATCCTCCGCACCGGACCCGAAGGGCTCGGCTGGCTGAGAGCCGCACCGGGCTTCGGCGCGCTGACCATGGCCCTGATCCTCGCTCACCTCCCACCCATCCGCCGGGCCGGCCAAGCCATGTTGTGGTCCATTGCCGGCTTCGGTCTGGCCACCATCGTCTTCGGGCTCTCCCAGAACCTGACCCTCTCACTGATCATGCTCTTCCTGACAGGCGCTCTGGATAACATCAGTGTCGTGATCCGACATACGCTGATCCAGACGCAAACTCCCGACGAACTCCGCGGCCGCGTCTCCGCCGTCAACGGGCTCTTCATCGGTGCTTCCAACGAACTGGGTGGCTTCGAATCGGGCGTGGTCGCCCACTGGTTCGGACCCGTTTTCTCGGTCGTCAGCGGCGGGATCGGCACCATCCTGGTGGTCCTGGCCACCGCCGCGCAGATCCCCCAACTCCGACGCTACGAACAGAGTTCAACACACAAGATCGACGGGGAAGCAGACGCAGAACCCAAGGCGGAACCCAAGCCAAAATAGAACTGACCGCAGAGCCGGACCCAGAAACAAAAAGGCTCTTCGGCAGAATCTGTGAGTAGTTTCTGATTCTATTAGGCGGCCATGGTTATTCAGCTTGGCGATTCTCGCGAGCTGCGAGCTGGCATGCCGCCGGATTTTCTCGTAGTGAGTCGAGGTGATTTCGTAAGCGAGAGATGGCTTACCGGCTCGTCGCTCCCTCGGGTTCGGGCTCCAAGAATGGGGCGGCTGGAGCTCCTGCGCGCCGTCCCTCGGCCTCTGCCATCGATCGCTCGCCACCTGGGCCCCGCCAAAGTCGTGGGGCTGGTTGGCCGGCAGGTGATGGCGACTTTTTTGCCCCACCGACTTTGGGGGGCCTCCCGGTTTTGGCGAAGCGACCGACGGCGACGGCGACGGGAATGGGGCAGGAAGCGCGGAGCCAGCCCCTTGTGCGAAAGAAGCCAGAAAGGATCACCACTTGTGACAAGCGGTCGTCTTCCGGCGGCATTTGTGTGCACAGCAGGATGAATTGGCTGACAGTCCGCAAGTTCCGTCTCCCGGCGAGTGGTCGAGCCCCGTTTCACCTTCCCGTCACCGTCGCCGTCCGTCGCTTCGCCCGAACGCCGCAGGTCCCCCACAGTCTGTGGGCGAGCCAAATGACAAGGAATTCAGAATCGAGCTCGCCGAGCCCACGACTGTGGCGGGGCCAGAGGCAGGGCGAGTGACGACGGTCGACGTAGGGAAGGGGAAAGCGGGGCGGCCCCCGTGGCTCACCTTTCCGGAGCCCGAGCCTGAGAGAGCGCCGTGTCACCAAGGCATGCGATTCTCGCTGCGGCTCAACGAATGCTCACACGAATTCACCCAGAGGTTCCGCCAAAGAGCCAAACAAAAAGAGGATGCCCGCGCCATTGGCGCCGGCATCCTCTCTCAAGTTCTATTCGCTACGGACTACAGTCGATTTGCTAATTCGCGCTGGGAGCGGCTTTCTGAGTAGCGGCCGTGTTGAGCGCACCGCTGTTGCCGCCCAGCAGACTGAGGTAATCGACGGCGATGTTCATCACCTCGTCGAGATAGAAATCGCGGCGAATTCCCTCGCTCGATTCCACCTGCTCCTCAATCTGCTTCTCGTCTTCCTTGTCGGCATCGAATTCCTTGCGCACCCGTAAGAATTCTTCTTCGTTCAGCGACACTGCTTTGCGTTCCTTCTGAGCGACATACTTCTTGATGTCCTGCTCCAGATCCTGGAATTCCTTCGATGCGGTCTGGCGTTCCTGCGACTTGTGAGTCAACTTCCGCACCAGCTCGTCGTTCACCAGCTCCATCTTGCCGAACGTCGCCGCCGGCACCGTGTCGAATTCAATGGCGTAGTCCAGATCCGCCTCACCGTAATCGGTGTGATCGGTAAACGACGGCAAGACCACGTCCGACAGGACACCCCGCTTCTGAGTGCTCTGGCCACTGGGCCGATAGAACTTCTGAATGGTGATCTTCAGCGCTCCCAGATTGGGCGTATTCGCCACGCCCGGGAAGAGCTGCGATCCGAGGTCAAGCAGGCTCTGCACCGTCCCTTTGCCGTGTGTCGACGAGTCGCCGATGATGATGCCTCGCCCGTAGTCCTGAATCGTGCCGGCCAGAATCTCGCTGGCACTGGCGCTGAACTTGCTGGTCAGCACAACCAGCGGTCCCGACCACGACGTCCCGCCACGCGAATCGTCGTACGTCTGCACCCGCTCGTCGCCGTCCTTCACCTGCACCACCGGACCACGATCGATGAACAGGCCCGTCAGGTTAATCGCTTCGGTCAAGCTGCCACCGCCGTTGCGGCGCAAGTCGAGCACGACGACGTCGACTTTCTCCGACCGGAACTTCTCGAGAATCTGATCGACATCCCGCGTCGTCGACTTGTAATTGCTCTGCCCCTGCGAGAACGCATTCATGTCCATGTAAAAGCTCGGCAAATCAATCACTCCCACCCGGAACGCCGTTCCGTCGGGCTTTTTGCCGATTTCGAATACCTTGGACTGAGCTTCACTGTCCTTCAGCTCGATCTTCGCTCGAGTAATCGATACCGTCTTGGTCTCGTTGCTCCCCGCCGGTTTCACTCCCAGCCGGACGACCGTCCCTGCCTTGCCGCGAATCATCTCCACAACGTCGTTCAGGTTCGCGTCAATCACGTCGACCATCTCACCGTTCTCGCCCTCGCCCACGCTGACGATCTGATCCTCGGGCTTCAACTGACCCGATTTCTCAGCCGCTCCGCCCGGAATCACGCGATCGACCACGGTCAGACCGTCTTCCATCTTCAGAGCCGCACCGATCCCCTCCAGATTCAATCGCATCTGAATCAGAAAGTTCTCGTAGTTGCTCCGCGACATGTAAGTCGTGTGCGGATCAAAGCTCGACGTGATCGCCGTCAGATAGGTCTCCACCAGATCGTCGTCCTTCCAGCGATGAACGCGACGAGCGAAATTGGCGTAGCGACGCTTCAGGCGGCTGACCGCTTCCTCGCCCGACTTGTCCTCGGTCTTCAACAGCAACAGATCGTACTTCAGCCGGCGACGCCAGCGGTCACGAGCCTCGGCCGCGTCTTTCGGAAACTCGATGTGGTCAAAGTCCGTGATGTACTCTTCCTGCAGAGTGAAATCAGGCTGCTCGGCCAACAACTCGTCAATCTGCTTCAGCCGCTCGTCAACCCGCTCCACAAAGACCTTGAACACGTCGTACGCAAACGTGATGTCGTTCTTCTTGAACGCTTCGTCCAGCTTGTCACGCTGCTGCTGAAACCGTTCAATGTCCGACTGATAAAAGTAGAGCTTGGCCGGGTCGAGCCGCTTGACGAAGGTGTCGAGCGCCCGGTGCGAAATCTCGTCGTCAATCGCATGCTCGGTCAGATGGTCTCGCCCAAGCAACAAGCGGACCGTCATGGCCACCTGGCGTTCGGTCGCGTCCGGACCCTTCAGGTCGGCTCGAACTGTCGGCATGTTCATGCCGCCCGTGGCCCACGCTCCCGTGGCCAGCGCCACAGCTGCCAACCAATTGCCGACCGAGCGGCACGACTTCACTGTCCGGCACCTAGCCATCGACGGTTTCCTTTCTGCGATCGTCAAACTCACGCCACCTTGCTTATGTTATCCCCGCCAGTAGAGGGCGACAATAGCTTTGATCGGCCCCCCCCACCGCGGCGCCTGGTCAGTCCTTGCCCACATGGCGGACTTCCGCCCAATACCGCTCAAACGCGCCATCCTTGTGGAAGTCCGGACTGTTGTCCAAATCGTGACACTCCAAACAAACCCGCTCAGCCGCCGACAACGGCAGCCGCATCTGCTGTCTCAGCTTTAAACGCTCAGCGTCCGTCGCATCAACGTCGCCCGATTCCACCGCCACGTGCTGCGAACCCGGGCCATGACAGTTCTCACATCCGTTGCCGGTCAGATGAGCCGTCTGGGTGAGCGACTGGTAGCCCGACAAGTAGGGGTAATACCCCTGAGCATTCCAGCCCGTCACGTGACAACTCAGACACTCCGGATCGAATTGCCGCTGCACGGCCGCACGTTCGGGGGGATGGACCAAGTCGGCCGTCGCCTTCTGGTGAGGAGTCTTCTCCCAGATCGCGTACGCCTTCGTGTGACACTCGCCACACTTCTCGCTCCCCACAAACTCACCACCCCGCGGATGAGGCGAAGCGGTCAGCCCCAGGCCGTCCAGCCCCAAGGTTTCCAGCTGCTGCTGATAACTGGCCAACGCCTCCAACATCGCCGGATGATCTCC
The DNA here is from genome assembly GCA_046349895.1 of Pirellulales bacterium. Classification (GTDB taxonomy): domain Bacteria; phylum Planctomycetota; class Planctomycetia; order Pirellulales; family Pirellulaceae; genus JAXMBJ01. Next base: position 3,118,463 of record JAXMBJ010000006.1, read on the forward strand.
AAACGTCGCATCCAACGGCACCCGCTGATAACGGAACTGCCCTTCAAAGATGCCAATCACTCCCGCGTACATCCCCTTCGCACCGACTTGAATCACCTGCGTCGATGTGCCGGCTACCTTCTCGGGTCGCATCGTCGGCTCGCCCGCCCCCGCAGCATTCACCACCAGATCAAACTCGGGGACCTCACGCACCAACCGCTCCGTCTCCTCCGTGTCCGTGTAACTCAATAACAACAGCAACCCACATTCCTGCCGCCGGAATTCGGCCACCACTTCCTTGAGACTGGCGACCGTATCCCGAAACTCCACCGCGTCGTTGTGCACCTGCTGCTGAGCCTCAGCACCCAGCACCGACGTCACGCCAATCTTCAAATCGCCCACCTCGATCACCCGCGATTTGGGGACCAAGTCGAGCAGATTCAGGTTGCCCGCCACAAATAACTCCGGGTCGTTCACCACCGCCGCTACCAGCTCGCCCGAGGCCAGCCGCAGATCGTCCGGACCCAGACCCACCGCGCGATATCCCATCTTCTTGAGCGATTCCAGAGTCATCTGGAACTTGATCTCCGACTGCTTGCCGATCCGACGCACCTGATTCCCCAGGTCGAGCGGCACCACGGGCCATTGCTTGCCACGCAGCTGCTCGAGCAGCGTCGCACGACGCATCAGCCCCCCCTTCTGATTCTCCAGACCCGTGCAACCGCACGGCTCGAAATAGCCCGTCTGGCGACCCGTCACCACCAGCACCGCTCGCGGCTGCGGCCAGCGAGCCAGCGTGGCCATCGCCAACGCTCCCGCCCGCTCCGTCGGACCAGCCTTCCCGTCCAACTCGCCCTTCTCTCCCTTCGCTGCCGCCGCCCCAATCTTGGGCTCCGACGCCCAGACACGGTCCGTCCAGCGAATCAGCAACGAACTGGCGCAAAGACTCAGCACGGCCACCGCCAGACGAACGCCCCAGCGACTCGCCGCTCCAGCTCGCCGACCCACAGTCGCTTCGTCGTCGCCCGAATCGTTCACGGCCCCCCCCATATTACTGTTCCTTTGCCGAGTCCCCTCGCAGGCTCCATGGGTACACGCTCAGTCGTCTCAGAGCAAGATCGAAACCCCCAAACACCCACCCCGCCAGTCCCCCCCGATCCCCATCAGCCGAGCCACCCTTCACAATAGGCCCCCATTTCAATAGGCACTGATCAACGGGCACTGCGCATTCCCCAGGCCAGTTGCCCCAAGAGGGCCAATCGGTCTGAGGACGAATGGCTGTCAGGATTGGCTGGGCCGAGTGCTGTCAGTTGGTCCGGTCTTGAAATACGACCAGCGACACGTACATCACCAGCTCAGGGATCTCCGGGTGGTTGGTGGTGAAGACCAGCTTGCCGACATGGTTCAGGTCTCGGCCGAACCGGTCCACGCTCGGACTCCCCGGCGGGACCCGGATGGTGACCGGGTAAGCGATCACGGCTCCCGAGTTCACCTCGGTCGGGGCGCCGATCTCGACCTTCAAGACTTCCGCCGGGTCGGCCGATTTGAGCTGGATCGACAAATCGCGACGCCGAGGCCCTTTGGCGAGCAGCTTCACTGAGACTTCCTTGCCCACTGATGAGGGAATCCGTCCCAGGTGGATCAGGTTCAAGTCGCGATCGAGGAACCGCCCCGCGACGATCGTTACGTCGCTGATGACGTTGGCCTCCAGCGGGATGGAGATCTCCCCGACGTTGGCCTGGTTGGTGGTGATCTGTACGGTCTGTCGGAGCGGTCCGAGCGGAATCCCGGGCTTCATATGGACGCGGACCACCGCACCCGACAGAGCGTCTTTGCGGCTCTTGAGCCGTTCGGCCGACATCGGCAGGACCTCGGATGAAAAGTATTGAGCCGTCTCAGGATGGCCAAACTTGACTTCCTTGACCTCCAGTGCCGCATCGCGAAACCCGAACAGCTCCACGTCGTACGACCCCGGCTCGCTGCGCGAAATCTGGCTCAGCAGCAACTGCACCGGCTCGGCCTGCACCACCAGCGTCACGCGTCCTTTGACGGTCAGCACCAAGGTCGGCGTGTCGGGGTCGTTTGTCTTGAGCGTGGCCGATTGACGGAACTGAGGGTCAAACCCGGAGGCTTTCCAGGTGAGCTTGACGTCGCGGGCCTCACCAGGCGGGATCTGATCCGCCTGAAGTTCGCCCACGGTGCATTTGCAGGTGGTGTCGATGATTTCCAGCGACAGTGGTTGAGTGCCGACATTGCTGACGCGAAACGTATGGCTCTGGCTCTCGTCGAAAGCCATCGTGCCAAAATCGAACGTGTCGCCGTCGATCAGCCGCACCTCAGCCTGCAGCTCGCCACCGGGCGCCACCGGCGCATCATTACCGGCGAAATCCCAACTCGACGGCCCGAAATCGACCTTCGTCTCAGGATACTTCCACGACGCTCCCAGCCAGCCCACGACGCCCCCAGCGACGATGGCCGCCAGCACGATCCCCACGATCCTCATGCCCGCCGACTCCCGTTCACCCTCACGTGTCGTTGCACCCCTACGCTGCCGTCGGAACCTCCCCAGCGTCACTCCGGCGAGTCACTTTCGATGATCACTCCGGCGAACTGGCCGCTGCATCGTCGGGGGATGAGTCCTGATGTCAGTCTACCACCTGGCGGACCAGTCGTTGGAGATACTGGCGGGCCTGACCGAAGAACTGGTGAAAATCGGCCCGCCGGTAGTCGGGATAGGTCCAGGGGAGCTCCTGCCAGACGCCCCGTCGAAACTGCAGCGTCAGTTCAGCGTAGATCCCCTCCCGCAAATAGATGCGGTGGGCGTGGTTCTTGGTGGAGGCCAGGACGAGTTTGCTGAGCGTCAGGTAGCCGGGATCGAGGTTCAACGGCCTCGGCTCGGGATGCGAACTCTGCCGAGCGTAGTCGGCTTCCCAGCCGTTGGTCGACCGTTTCCAGTCGGCCAGCCCTGAGACATCCTGGGGCTGAGCCAACACGAGGAACATCTTCTTCAGGTCGGGCCCCATCGTGGCCGTGTAGTAGTCCGTTTCGACGAATTTAAACGGCCGACTCTCCAGCGCGACGCTCCCCCATCCCTCTTGGCAGCGTTCCCGGGCCCACGCCAGTCCTTCGTCGTACCGGCTGATCACCGCCACGATCGGCAGCCCTGTCTCGGCGGAATGGACATCTCCCATGGCCGACCGTTGCCCCTTCGCATCCCCCGCCGGACAGCCGGCGTCAGTAGGCCTTGGCAAAAATCGCCTGAGCCTCCGCCGCTTTGCCGGTAAAGAGGCACGGCCCCTGGGGGGCGGAATCGTCGAGCGGGATGCAGCGAATGGTGACTTTCAGCTCCTTCAACAATTCGTGCACCGCCGGGTCTTCCCGATACGAGATGCGGGCGAATCCACCCGAAATCTCGTTCTCGCCCGCGGCCGTCGCCTGGAAGTAGTCGCGGAATTCGTCCAGCGTCCGCAACGTGACGGTGTTTTCCTCACGCATGGTCAGGGCTCGCTGATACAGCGATCGCTGGATGTCATCGAGCGTCTGACCCACAGTGGCAATAAACTCTCCGCGCGGTACCGACTTCTTGTCGCGCGGCCCCTGATCGCGACGGCCCACAAACAGACTGTCGCCGGCCATATCCCGCGGTCCGATCTCCACTCGGATCGGCACTCCCCGCTTGACGTGATACCAGGTCTTCTCACCACCGCGCAAATCGCGGTCATCGATCATGGCCCGGACCGTCCCGTCGCCGTAAGGCTGAGCCGAGAGCTCCGCCAGCACACGCTCACAATAGGCTCGCACCGCCGCACGTTCTTCGTCGTTACGGTAGATGGGGAGCAGGACGACGTGCTTGGGAGCCAGTCGCGGCGGCAGGATCAGCCCGTCGTCGTCGGCGTGAGTCATGATGAGCCCACCGACCAGACGCGTGGAAACGCCCCACGACGTGGTCCAGGCGTAAGCCTCCTGCCCCTGCTGGTTCTGAAACTTGATCTCCTGGGCTCGTGAGAAGTTCTGACCGAGAAAATGCGAGGTGCCGGCCTGCAGTGCCTTGCGGTCCTGCATCATCGCTTCGATGCTGTACGTGCAGACCGCTCCCGGAAACCGCTCACCCGCCGTCTTCTCCCCCTGAATCACCGGCATGGCCATATAGTTCTCGGCGAAATCAGCGTACAGCCGGAGGATCTTGATCGTTTCCTCGCGAGCCTCCTCTTCGGTGGCATGAGCCGTATGGCCCTCCTGCCACAAGAACTCGGCCGTACGCAAGAACAACCGCGTACGCATCTCCCAACGGACGACATTCGCCCACTGATTGATCAGAATCGGCAGGTCACGATACGACTGCACCCACTTGGCGTACATCGCGCCGATAATCGTTTCGCTGGTCGGGCGGACGATCAGCGGCTCTTCGAGCGGACCGGCCGGCACCAGCCCTCCGTCCGGGCCTGGCTCGAGCCGATGGTGAGTCACCACCGCACATTCCTTAGCAAAGCCTTCGACGTGCTCCGCCTCCTTCTCGAGGTAACTCATCGGAATGAAGAGCGGGAAGTAGGCGTTCTCGTGCCCAGTCTGCTTGAATTTCCGGTCCAGCACCGCCTGGATGTTCTCCCAGAGCGCATAGCCCCACGGTTTAATCACCATGCAGCCCCGCACGGGCGACACTTCGGCCAGATCGGCCTGCTTGATCACTTCCTGATACCACTGCGGATAATCTTCTGCCCGCGTGGGCCGAATCGCCGACCCCGACTCCTTCGCCATCACGTCCCTCTCAATTTCCCCTGCCTGAAACCTCGGATTGCCGCACCCATCAAATCAGTGTTAATCGAATCAGTGCGATCCGAATCGGTGTGAATAGAAAGTAAAAAGTTGAGCTCCTGAAGGAAAGCCGTGGTGGAATCACCTGGTCTCCTGCTCGTCCCGCTGGAGTTTCGGCCGCCCCTTCGGATCAGAGATTGTCGGTGGTCAGCAGCTGCTGTTCGATCCGATCGGCCTGCCAGGCGATCGCGGCCACAGCGCGCGTGATCTCCAGCGGGTCGACCGTTTCGGCCAGCAGATTCGACTCCAGCGTGACCATGGGCCCCGACGGCGTGTCACGGACCGAAAAAGCGCCGTGCACCAGCCGCGCGTTGTAACGCAGGAAGTTCATCGCCTGATCGGCGACCGCCGGTCCGCAGAGAGTGGCGAAGTGGAGCACTTCATAGCCGTCATCATCCTGACGATCGAAATGAACATGGACGATCTGCCGGCGGAGCGGTCCGAGCTGGACCGTCAGCTGCCAGTTGTCAGCAGCTTCCGTCAATTGCCAGCCGGCCCCCTGCGAAACTTGTCGAACGAGCTGGCGGACGTCAAGCGACTGCGGCTTGGCCGACCCGCCACCACTGCCCGGAAAGCCACCACTGCCCGGACCGCCACCTGCGGCCGGGATGCCCCCACCGGCCGGGATGCCAGGCACCGGCTGGGCCCCAGCCGCACCAGGCTGCATCAGCCAGGGGAGATTCAATCCGACGCCCATCCCCAAACCGCCGCCGCCACCCGATTTGGCCAGTTCACGAAGGCTCGCCCCGGCCTGGTACTGCGTGTAGGACCGGAGGTCGCCAACCACAGCCATCCCCGAACGGGCGTCAATCGCCTGCTGCACCTCTTCAGGAGGAGTCAAGCTGTTGATGATGAAGTCGGTCAGCTCAAGTCCGTACTTCTGGAAATCGGCGCTGATCTGAGTCCGAGCGGCGGCGGAGAGCTCGTCCAGTTTGCTCGGCAGATCAAGCAGGCTGATCTGCAGCGTGGCCAGGAGATCGGTCAGGCGAGTGACAATCACGTCGCGCAGGTATGAGGTGACATCCTCAGTCGTCATCTTCCCCTGGCTGCCGATCAGCGTATTGACCAGCAGAGCCGAATCGACGGCCCGAAAAGCGAACTTGCCGAAACCTCTGAGTCGGACCATGCCGAACTCCGGATCGCGCACCGCCACCGGCTGACGCGTCCCCCACCGCTGATCGAGAAACGTCTGGCGACTGACGAAGAAGACATGAGCAGTGAACGGAGAACGTTCCCAGGGGATCGTCAACAACCGCGTCAGAATCGGAATCGTCTCAGTGTTCAGCGTATGTCGGCCCGGGCCCAACACATCACAGGCTTCGCCGTTGCGAAAGAAGACGGCCTCTTGATTCTGCTGCACAATCAGCTGCGATCCCATGGGGATCTCGCCCGAACTGTGCGGCGGAATCCGCTGCACCAGCGTCTGGTTCGTGTTGTCAAAAAACTCGATGACCTTCAATAACATGGTAGATCAATCCCCTTTCGATTGGTCGGCACCGCACGACTACCAGCTCTAGCTGCGTTGGCCGGCCATCAGGTCGTGTCGGCGAGCGATCGCCGTTTCAAGTTTCCCCAGACGCTGCAACACGTCAGCCGGTTTCGTCCCCCCGGCTGACCCGCCCGCTTCGGTCAACATCTTCGCCACCGCGGCCGCTTCGTCCAGGATGTCAGCTTCCAGGTCATACAGATCCTGGAGCGCGTCGGCGTCCAGCCGCGAAGCATTGAAGATTCCTTCGCCCGGGCGTAGCGTCACGCTCATCTTCCGGACCATCAAGTCGATCTTCTGCCGCACTTGGTCCCAAGCGCCGACCGATGCCAGATCCCCTTGAGCGATCGACGCCTTGATCGCGCCGTCAATACCCGACCCGGCACCGCTCAACCGCTCGAGAATCCATTGCCGAGTCTGTGCGTCGGTATCCCGACGCCGCTCAGCCTGATCGTAACCGCCGAAACCGGGAATCTGCGCGAGAATGCGTTCCCAGATCGACGCGGCGGTCTCTTGGCGACGGTCCATCCCGGTCTACTCCTTGAGCACTGACGGCATTGCTGTCATGGTTCGACTGGCCCACTCCGGTCCAGGCGCCCCCCGATTGTACAACAAGCCGGCCAGGGCGCGCATGCGACTCCCCCCAGTTCGTCTGGTCGACTCCCTTAGCTTCTGTTACAGTCCCGCCCCGGATGGTCCCCGACCCTGGTCGTCGCCAGCCTGGCGTCGCCCTTCGGTCAGCGGTTCCCATCATGCGTCCACCGATCACGCCCTGAGTTGTCCGTATCCCTAGTTCCAGCGGTGCCCCCATGCGCGACGTCGCTCCACGCCGACTGCCGTCACCAGACACGGCCTTCCTCATCCGACCCGCCTCCCTGATGGCCGTCGGAATCGCCCTGGCCCTGGCCTCCACCGGCTGCTCAGAACCCTGGCGACTCTGGCGACGCGGAGGAAAAGAACTCGCCTCCATGAGCCCCCCGTCGACGTCCGACCCCAAGGCCTCCGCCACCGTCGCCCAATGGGCCCGCTCGGTCGCCCGCGAAGCCCCCCAACTCGAGCCGGCTGAATCCCGGCGACTGGCCAAAGAGATCCAAGAACGCCTGACCACCGAACCCTCGGACTGGAACCGCCGCGAACTGGTCCTCGCTCTGGCCGCTCTCCAAACCCCCGAAACCTTTCCCGGACTGACCAACGCCCTGGCCGACCCCTCCAGCACCGTCCGCGAAGCTGCTTGCACAGGCCTCGGCTCCATCAAGTCTCAACAGGCCATCCGGCTCCTCGGTAACACCCTGGCCACCGATAACAACCTCGATGTCCGCCTGGCCGCCGCTCGGGAACTCGGCCACCACCGTCGACCCGAAGCAGTGCTAGCACTGGCAGCGGTACTGGACGATCCGGATGCGGCCTTACGTCACCGAGCCATGGTGTCGCTCGGCTCGTCGGCCCCAAAGGACTTTGGGGGTGATGCGACGGCCTGGAAACAGTACGCCGCCAATCTGATGATGGATATGGACTCCCCCGCATCGATGGTTGCTGAGCAGCCTGACGGGTCGGACCCTCCCACGATCCGCTGACCTGTTCCGAACGACGTGAACTGGTCCGAGGCGATTTCACCCCGCGCCTCAAATGTCCGATAGATAGCTAGTCGCCCGCCCCGATAAGAGCTGGCATGACAGCATGGGCCTGTGACTTGAGCGGTGGCCGAGGATTTCTTCGCCATCGGCTCGCCAGAGGCCTGACCAGAACCTCCCCAGCTCGATACGATAGCCATAGCCTCGATGAGCGGCCTCTGGAGTCCGTGAAGGGCGCCAGCCGGCCACTCATGCAACCTCAGCTAGAGACCTGACATGCCTGCACCGGTGCTCCGTCGGCCTTCCCGCCTGGCCGGTCGTTTTTCGACTCCAGCCGTCCCGATCGCTAACGAAACTCCCGCCCTGCAGCAGGGCGACTGGCCCTGGTTATCCACTGGCTGTGCCGCCTGGAGCCGCTGGGCAGTTGCCGGAGCCGTCCTGTGCCTGCTTCCCTTGGGCTGGGCCAGCTGGCACGCACCCGCCTCCCACCACGGGCTCGCCGCTACCACCGATTCACCCCTGCTGGCGCAACTGGAGCTCGGCCCCGCTCACGATCACCCCGAGCCTCCCCCGGCCCCCGAACTCCCCGACGGACCGGCCGACCCGCCAGCCGCCGCTGAAACCGAAGAGACTGTGCCGGCCGAAGACCAACCCACAGACGAGACGGCAAGCGAAGCCGTACCGGACGACGGTGCGGCGGAGACCGATGCCGGGTCGGCTCAGTATGATGACCGACCGTCGGCCGATCAGGGAGCTGACGAAGCCACCGACGGATCGGACAAGACGGAGTCCCAGGCGGATGGCGAACCGGCCAGCCCGACAGTGAATCCCCAAGCCGATTCGAAATCCGCTCCGAGCTCGACTCAATCCCGGCCGAACTCGGCCCCCAACTCGGCCCCCAAAACGGCGCCACCGAGGCCAGTCCCGCAGGCCGCTCCGGGGCACAATCGTCGGCCGGGGAGCTCTCAGCCGAGCGCTACCCCACCGGGGAAAGCGAACCCCGATGGGGCGAGCGAGGCGGAATCGAACAAGCTCGCTCCACCCCCGACGGCTCCGCGCCAGCTGTCGCCACGTCAGCAGGCTTTGAAGCACCAGCTGGAACAATGCCTGCAGTTCTACTTCGTCAATAAACCGCTCAACACCCGCGATGACAGTGCGTGGTCGATCATGCACTCGTTCCTCGGTTTCGGAGCTCCGACGCCGGTGGCCGTTGGTTCGCCCCAGGGTCAGCGGGCGAATGCCATCGCCTGGATGTGTGCCAACAAGCCGTGTGGCGGCCGGGAGCTGCTGTATATCCAGAACGGCTTGGTGATTGGGCGGGAGGGACCTGGTTACCAGGGCCATCCGGCTCAGTTTCTGGCCATGCTGGCTCAGGTCCACGTCAGCCCGAATTATGAGCTGCGAGTGGCCAATCAGCGGCTGACGGTCCAGAACCTGATCGAATCCGAGAAAGTGACCTGCCGGGACGGGATGGAGCTGACGTTCAAGCTGATCTCGTTGTCGCATTACTTGGAGTCGACGGCTACCTGGCAGAACCAGCAGGGCCAGACGTGGGACATCCCGCGGCTGATCCGGGCGGAGATCAGCCAGCCGATCAATGGAGCGGCCTGCGGCGGGACCCACCGCCTGATGGGGCTCTCCTGCGCCATCTACAACCGTCAGCAGGAAGGGCTGCCGATCGACGGGCAATGGGCTCGGGCCGACAAGTACATTCGCGACTACCATCGCTACACGTTTTCGCTGCAGAACCCCGACGGCAGTTTCAGCAGTGACTGGTTCAAGCGGCGGGCCAACTGGGGCGAGAACGATCGCAAGCTGCAGACGACCGGCCACATCGCCGAATGGATGATCTATTCCGTGCCGGAAGACGAGCTGCACGACCAGCGGCTGTTCCGAGCCGTGCAGCTGCTGGTGAACCTCATGTCGCAGAACCGTCACTATGATTGGGCGGTTGGCCCGCGTGGCCATGCGATCCGGGCTTTGCGGCTGTACCACGAACGCGCTTTGGGTGGCCGCCCCGCCGACTGGATGGGTGGCCAGATGACCCGTCGTGCGGTCAGTCGCGCCCGCTAAGTCTGGCTCAATCGTCCCCGCAGTCGGCCCGGAATGGGCTCGCTTGGGTTGCGATCGGGCGGAAAGCGTTCTACTATTGAAAGGCTTTTCGCGCCCGGGCTCCGCTGGCCATCACGGCTGCGAGTGCCTACCCTGCTGCGTACCTGATCCCGACCCAGTTCACCCTCGCACCGGCCATGAAAAAATCCTCGCCAGTCGACGACTTCTTCCTGCCGCTGCTCGATACGGCAATCGACGTCGCGTTGCGAGTCGACGCGGAAGCGGTGATGGTCTTCGCCGAAGACCATATCAATTGGGTGGAGGTCAAGCAGCGGACGACCCGGATTCGGATTCTGGTGGCGACCGACGAGAATCCCCATGCCGCCGCCGCTCAGAAAGCCAGCCTCGAAACCGTCTTGCTCAAGACCGTCGACGCTCCGGTCTATGAGAAACTGACTCAGGCTCTGCTGCAGAGCGTCGCCGACGATCTCCTCTCCAGCGGAGCGGACGTGGTGGTGGTCTACAGCGGTTTCGAAGTCGGCAAGATCGATTCGCTCAGCTTCATCAAGCTCGACGAACGACTCGGACGGCTCACCGCCCGCGACCTCCGCCAGCTCGAGACCAAGGTCCCCCTCGATACGCTCAAGATGGTCGTCGATCTGGCCGTGGAAATCGGCCGCGAGGGACGCGAAGGAAAACCGGTCGGGACCCTGTTTGTGGTCGGCGACACCCGCAAGGTTCTGACCAGCAGCCAGACTCTCGGCTTTGACCCGGTCCGCGGCTACAACCGCCGCGAACGCAATCTGCACGATCACCGGGTCCGGGAAGCGATCAAGGAATTCGCGTCGCTCGATGGCGCCATCATCGTCGGCCCGGACGGCACCGTCGAAGCCGCCTGCCGACTGCTCGACGTCACCGCCACCAATATCACCCTCTCCAAAGGACTCGGGGCCAGACATTGGGCCGCGGCGGCGATCAGCAAGAAAACCAGCGCGGTGGCCATCGCGGTGAGCGAATCGACAGGTACGGTTCGCATCTTCCAGAACGGCGAGGTGATCCTCCGAATTGAACCCTTCCGCCGTGCCATGAAGTGGAAGGATTTCGAGTACGAACCTCCGTCGCTGTCGGAATAGTCACAAGTTCGACCGGCGACTTGCGGAGCCTCCATCATGCCACTGTACGAATACGTCTGCCAGAAATGCCAGCACGAGTTTGAATACCTGGTGCGCAGCGCCGACGACCAGCCCGTGTGCCCGCGTTGTGAAAGCCAAAGGCTGCAGCGGCTGCTGAGTGTCCCGGCGGCCCACTCCGGCAGTTCGCCCTCCATGACCGGCCCCGATCCGGGGACCTGCGGCCGCCCTCAGTGTGCGCGGGGATGCCAGTTCGGCGGGTAACGTTCCATCAGGACGATCCGCTGCTGAGCCCCAGGGACCGGAGTAGCGGCCCCGGAGCGCCGATGTCGACCACCTGCAGCTGGCCGACGTAAGGCTCAACGTCCGGTGCGATCAGCCCAGGCTTCGGAGCCACAAACGTGCACGTGACGTCGGCCCGAAACGTCGCCGGCGCCGCCTCGCCCGTGTCGGCATTCAGACCGCTCGGGACGTCCACCGCCAGTCGCCGAGCCGTGGTGGCGTTGGCTCGAGTAATGACCGCATCCAGCGGTGGACGCGGAGCGCCGCGCGCCCCCGTTCCCAGCAAGGCGTCGACAATCCATGTCGCTTCATGCCACCATTCCAGCGGAATCCCCTCGGACCAGGCCCGACACGCCAGACCACTCCGCTCAATGATCCGGTAATTCGTCAGCGAGTCAGGAGGAAGTCGGTCGACCGGCAGACAGGTGACGATCCGCACGTCGAATCCTCGCCCATCAAGATGCCGGGCCATCACCAGACCGTCGCCGGCGTTGTTCCCTCCACCGCACAGAATGGTCACCAGTCCGACTGGACCGGCCTGCTGCATCCAGTCGACGACGCCTCGACCGGCGTTTTCCATCAGCACCACACCGGGAACTCCGTACTCGTTGATCGCTCGCGCATCGACATCGCGGCACTGGGCACAAGTAAGCGTCAGCATGTTGAGAGTTTCTCCGGCGGATGATTCGAATTGGCTCAGCGTCCATGTTCAGTCTACCAACGAAAACGGCGACTTCCTTGCTGAAGTCGCCGCTCGCCCAATCGCTCCCTCGCTGCACGACTCGCACGTCGTGAGGAGTTCGGTCACTATATTCTCGGCCACGTTCTGGGCCACATTCTCGGCCCCTGCGGCCGTGCTGTCGCCGTGTTAGGGGATCAGGAAGACTCCTCCCAGAACGGCGGCGGTCTGAGCCTTCACGGCTCGCGGATGCCAGGGAAAGGCGGGGATCAGCCACGGAGCACAGTCGCCTGGCCGGTAGTAGCCCAGTACGTACTGGCATTCCTGCGGCGGATGGAGCCCGATGTTGTACGGCAGCAACAGGACGTTGCCGAAGAAGTGAGCTCCTGACAGGAACGTCTGAGCCACGGGGCCCTGTGAGTGGCCATACCGTTCCAGCTGGACGTCTTCAAAGTACAGCGGCTTGTGGCACAGTGCCGAAGCGGTCCAAGTAAAGGTCGACGGAGTCCAGTGACGACCGGCATAGGTTTCTTCCGGCAACTGGCAGTCGTTGGGAATCCGCCACCAGCCCGACAGGAAGCACCGATCGTCGGTACCAATTTCCCGCGCGGCGACACGCACCGACTCGCCTTTTTCCGGCTGAATCACCAGATAGCCGTTGGTGTAGTCCAGCAGACGCCCTTGGGCCAACACCTTGCCGTTGCGGTCCTTCCAGACCCGCGACGGGATTTTGGCCAGCTGCTCGTCACGGCCCTTCAATACCTCTTCCAGATCCTTGCCCTCCGTCACCAGCAACGGTGAGACGTCGATCGAGATATTGGCGATCGAAAAGTCAATCAGTTCCTGACGGGTCGTCTGACAGTTTTTGCTGTCGGTCGCGCAATCGGCACCGTTGTACTCCGATGCTTTCGCCCGCAAAGCCTCATCCTCTTCCGGACTCAACAACTCGCCTCGCGACTCGGCCTCCAGCTCGCTCTCTGCACGGCTCTCCGGTTGGCTCTCTGGCTTGCTCTCTACCTCGTCCTCCATAAACCCTTCCCGGGCCTCGACCTTCTGATCTCCGGACGAAGACGGCTCGGGCTGAGTGGTTGAGCCGGGTCCTTCAGCACGTGGGATTTCGCGCGGTGGCGTCTGGCCCGATCGCGGCGGGGTCTTGCCGAACGTGTCGTCCAACGTTTCGTTACCCGGCGACGGAAACTCGGGGAGGTCCGGGACCGAACCGCCTGGAGTCTGCTCCGGATCGATCTGCACTCCCCGTGTCGTCGGCACTCCCCGTGTCGTCGGCACTGGCACGGTGCGCGGCGGAGCGGGAGGCTGAACGATCGGGTTCTGCACGGCCGGGCGGGTCTTCAGAATCGAAGGCACCGGCGCTCGTCGCTCCAACGCCTCCGACAACTCGGCTTCCGTCGGAAGTTCATCCGACGAGCTTTCGAGGAGCTTCGGGGCGGGGGGCTGAGGGATGTCCAGCGGTGCAGTCGCCTGGTTGCCAGCCGCGGCCGACAACCCGTCATCGCCAAACGGATTGGTAGGTTCGGTGTGCTGCACACGATCGATTGATTCGGCGGTTGGCAACTCGCGAGCGTCGGCAGTGATCGCCTGAGGCTGCGGACTGAGCTCAGCCAGCGTCGGCTCACCAGAAGCCGGCAGCAAGCGAGGACGGACGCTGCGACGAGCTGATCCGACAGCCGGCGAATCGACCGTGGGTGCTTCGAGTGAGAGCGATTCGACTGAGGTAGCTGCTGAATCGCTCGGCTCGGCGGACACCGGAGCATGATGAGCGGCAGGGGTGACCTGGAGCGTCCGGCGGCCGGTCGCTTGAGCCTTCGCGGCGCCAGGCCGTCGCCAGTCGAGCTCGGTCGACGTGTTGGCTGGTGCTGCGGCACGTTGCGCCCAATTGCGGGTGGCCGGTGGAGCTGCCTGCAGCTCGACAGTGGCGCCACCCATCAAACACCAGCCGAACATCCAGGCCAGTGAAGCCGGGGCCAGCAGATCGGCGACCAGCTGCGCACCACGGCTAGCAGGCGCCGCGCCGTAGAGCAGCGAGCTGGCAGGCCGCAGATCAGCCTGGCTCGTTGCCGGGAAACTCAGGGCTGTAATTGGGGGCTTCGTGCGTGATCGAAATGTCATGAGGATGATTCTCCCTCATACTGGCCGGCGATATCCGCACGAAGCGGGTATTCCGACGCAGCTCCTCAATGGTTTTCGTGCCGCAGTATCCCATACCAGCTCGAAGCCCCCCGACCAGCTGATACACGAAAGGTCCCAGCGGACCCTTGAACGGCACGCGTCCTTCCACTCCTTCCGGGACAAGCTTTCCCGACCGCTGCTCGTCGCCAGCCTGTCGGTACCGTTCGCTTGAGCCTTTGACCATGGCCCCCAGCGAACCCATGCCCCGATAACTCTTGAACGTACGTCCCTGATACAAAATGACCTCACCCGGGCTCTCCGCCATGCCGGCAAACAGGCCACCAATCATGGTGACGTTAGCTCCGGCAGCCAGGGCCTTGGTGATGTCTCCCGAATAGCGGATGCCACCGTCGGCGATGATCGGAGTCGATGTCGCCGCAGCCGCTCGAGCCGCTTCGTAAATCGCGGTAACCTGCGGAACGCCGACGCCGGAAATCACGCGAGTGGTGCAGATCGACCCGGGGCCGATCCCCACCTTCACTGCATCCGCGCCGGAACGAATCAGGTCGTCACACCCTTCATAAGTCGCCACGTTGCCAGCAATCACATCGATATCCCACCGCCGCTTGATCTCTCGCACCGTCTCCATGACGTTGCGCGAATGACCATGAGCGCTGTCGACTACCAGCACGTCCACGTCCTTGCTGATCAGACTGCCAGCTCGGTCGTAGTCATAAACTCCGACCGCCGCTCCCACACGCAGCCGCCCTTGAGCGTCTTTGCTAGCGTCTGGGAAACGTTTCTGCATGTCGATGTCCTTGATGGTGATCAGACCGGTCAGCCGGTAAGAATCGTCCACCAGCAAAAGTTTCTCCACTTTTTTAGCCGTTAAAATTTTCTCAGCTTCCTCAAGCGTCACATTCCCCGTAGCCGTCACCAGCCCGTCGCGGGTCATGACCTCCGAAATGGGGAGTTCGGTGCTCTCCAGAAAGCGGAGATCGCGGCGAGTGAGGATCCCGCAGAGCTTCCCTTCCCCGTGAGTTATCGGGACCCCCGAGACGTTGTATTTCTCCATGACGGCTCGGGCCTGAGCCACGGTCGCTTCCGGGGGGAGCGTAACCGGGTCGACGATGATCCCGTTGGCGCTCCGTTTGACCTTGTCGACCTCCTCGGTCTGTCGTTCGAGCGACATGTTTTTGTGGATGATGCCGAGCCCCCCGACCTGGGCCAGTGAGATCGCCATGGCACTCTCGGTAACGGTGTCCATGGGTGAGCTGATGAGGGGGATATTCAGCCGGATGCGGCTGGTGAGTCGGCTGGAGACATCGACTTCCGCGGGCACCACATCGCTGTACGCTGGCTGCAGGAGCACGTCGTCAAAGGTGATTCCTGTCAAAACGATTCGGTCGTCCATCGACTGGCCCTGTCCCTAGTAGCCCCCCAGAATGACTCGGCGACCGCCAGTTGGGGCGTACGATGCACGGTGCCGTGCCAGCAGAGAAAAGCAAGCTGTGGCGGCATTATGCCCCTCCCAGCCACGGGTGACAATCGGAGGTCGCACGTACCTCCATCGAGGTCGCACCTACCTCCATCGAGGTCGCACGTACCTCCACGGAGGTCGCACGTACCTCCGCGAAGCTGCTAGCACCTGCAGAAACGCGTCGGCTGGCGGAATTGCCGCAATTCGGCCCCACCGATCGAACCAAGCCTCCATCGAGGTCGCACGTACCTCCACGGAGGTCGCACGTACCTCCGAGCGATGCTAGCAGCTGGGAAGTCGCACCTACCTCTCGCACTCGGTCAAGTGAGCTGCAAAGGTTGAGCAAGGGCGATAGGTAGGTGCGACCTCCCAGTCGGTCAAGTGAGCTGCAAAGGTTGAGCAAGGGCGATAGGTAGGTGCGAATTCTCGGTGGGATCAGCGGCTGCGGGTCCGGTACCGGACCCGCTCACGGCGCGTGGGACGCTGCGACCGGACCGTCGACCACCTGGGGTTCGGATGTCGCGCCGTGGCGCCGATCTGCCGAGCCGGATCGGGGACTGGCCACCACCCCGATACGCCACCGGACACCCGACCCTCAGCTCCCTTACCCGGCTCAGAACTACCCGGCTCGGGACGAACTCCCGTTGGACCAGCCGCCGGAGCTTCCGCTCCCACTTCCCGAGTCCCCTGGCCAGGCTCCGCTGCGACATGGAAATCGATCAACTCCATCGTGCTCCGCCGCAACAACTCACCATGCGCCCCCAACTCCTTCGATGAGTGGCCTGTCACTCCCCCAGGGATCTCATGGCTGAAGGTCTCCAGCGTCAGCGTTTCGCTCTGCTTGAGCTTCTGCAGCGTCTGGACATAGGCGACTGGAATTACCCGATCGCGGAACCGAAAGGGAAGTTCCACATTCAATGTCGATACCCGCGTCGAATAGAGCAGCGCGTGGTCGGGTCGAGCAAAACACTCGATCGTGCGTCGCAGCACATGCGGAGATTGCTCGTCCGAAAAATCAATCACCTGCTTGCATACCGTCGTTTCGCCCAGCACTTCGACCTCGAAACGACGCACGGGGACGAGCCGATCAGGGAGCTCAAACGGATCGGCCGGACTCGCCTCCTTCACCGTCACTACACTCGCCTTATCGCCCCACAGTCCCTTGGTCAACGTCTGCGGCGGCGATTCAAGCCCACGCCCTCCCAGTTCGACCGAAGACTCGATCAACAGCGTGTAGGTGCGAGGGGTTACTTCCTGGAGCGTCGTCCGAGTCCGAGTAATCGACGTGTCGGTCGACTTGCCGTCCCCACCGAACGTCTCCGTCCGAGTCTCGACCAGCGACCAGCTCCCCGGCTGGAACCGCCACCACGGATGATACTGGCCCCACGATGGCGGCTCGGCGCCGACCACCGCCGACATCCAGCACCCCCACCACAACCAGCCCCAACAAACGATCCGCCTGACGCTCAACGCTGCCCCCTCATGTCGTGCCCCGCCATCGCCCGCCCGGATTGCTGACCGGAAGACCGAGCGTTGACCGCCTCGCCAACGCCCGCTGCTAGCACTCCCCTATCTTAGACACAGCCGACCGGAGGACGAAACTCCCCGGGAAGGCCGTACGGCCCAGCGTACCGTCGACAGGCTCGGCTCAAGATGTCGCCGAAGACTTCGGATGATCCCCTGCCGGGGGGATCGATTCCAAGGCCAGTACGATCTGCCCATCCTCGGCCGGTCGAACCGCCCGCAGGTCCAGCAACAACCGATCGTGGACAACGCGACCGCAGACTGCTGGGCGTCCGGACCGCAGCCGCCCAGCCAGGTCGCTGGCCGCCATCCCCGCCGGTTCGATCGCCACGCACCACGTGGCCAGCTGATGACCGGGGACGGCCGCATCCCCGAGATACGTGTGATCGGACACCGCCTCCACCGTTCGCACACACGGCAGCCCGCGCAGCTGGACGGCCATCTTCTCCGCCCGATGCCGCAGATTCTCGGCCGAAGTACCGAGCAGGGCGAGCACGGGGACCGAATTCTCGGGGCCCGCAGGCTGCAAGTAGAGCCGCAAGGTGGCCGCCAGGGCCGCCAGCGTCAACTTGTCGACTCGCAACGCCCGAGCCAACGGATGACGAGCCAGCTGGTCGATCAACGCCTTTCGACCGACGATGATCCCCGCTTGAGGACCACCGATCAGCATGTCGCCGCTGAGCAGCACCAGATCGGCACCCGCGCGAACACTCGTCGTCACCTGCGGCTCCGCCGACAGACCGCTCGCCGATAAATCGACCAGCGTCCCCGATCCGAGATTGTCGATCACCAGCAGATTGCGGCGTCGAGCCATCGCCACTAGATCTTCGAGCGACACTTCGGCGGTTGCCCCGTCAATGACGTAGTTCAGCGTATGAACTCGCATCACCGCCGCCGTCGCGTCGCCGGCCGCCTGTTCGAAGTCAGATAAACGAGTGGAGTTGGTCGTCCCCACTTCGCGCAGTCGAGCACCGGCGGCGGCCACAATGTCGGGAATGCGGTAGCCCGAATCGAATTCAATCAGCTGACCACGTGACACCAACAGCTCGCGGCCACCGGCCACAGCAGCGGTGGCCAGCAAGGTCGCAGCGGCCGAATTGTTGACAACGAGCGCCCCTTCGGCACCCGTCAACTGACACAGCAGCGCCCCCACCACCTGCTGCCGATCGACCGGGAGCCCAGAACTCAGATCCAGCTCCAGACTGCAATACGATCGCCCGGTCTCGACCATCGCTTCCAGCGCGGCGTCAGCCAGCGGAGCCCTCCCGAGCGCGGCTGGCAACACCACTCCGGTGGCATTGATCACGGCCCCCAGTCGATCGCTCTGACCGCCGCGAATCCACTGAGCGACCCGTTCAGCGACTTCTTGGGCCGTCGGTACGCGAACCTCGGACCACTTGGCCGTCTTGGCAATCAGCTCGCTGCGCAGCGTCTCCAGAACGCTTCGCACTTCTTCCGTCACTACATGGCGATTCACTGTGTCCAGCACGCCACGCAGCGCCGGAGAGTCCAGCAGTTCCTGGACCGAAGGAAAATTCTTCTTGAGAAAATCGTTGGCGTTCATCGTGCAGCTGGCCCCCCTGAGGTGTCCGGATCCGGACTTACCCTCTTCCTAGCGAGCCGCCCCGTGGCAATCAAGCCGGTAGGGGCAGAATTGGGGGGAACGGCGAACAAAGAAACGACTCGTCCACCGTCAACCGCACGATCAACTTCACGGGCGAACCTTGTCGCCGCCAATAAATTCCTCGACGGTCGTGGGACGCTTCGGCTCTTCCGGCCCGAACATCCGCGACCAGAATCCCTGCGACTCTTCTTTGCGAGCCGGCCGCTTGGGAGCCTGCTTTTTCGGCTGAGCCTGGAACGGCGCCGTCATGGCAGATTTCGTCTTGTCGACCGCCTCGCGCGTGTTCTGGTTCATCTTTTTGACCCAGGTCGGCGTCTTCGGACGCTCGATCTTGGGCATGCTCAGCTTGGGCATCGACGGCTTCCACCACGAACTTTCGTCGTCGTCCTTCTCGCCGGTACTGGGCAACGGCAGAAAATCGTCATTTGCGGGGGCCGGATCACGCCGAGCCACTCGACCCAGCGAATCATCCTGAGCCGTAGCCGGCCGGACTCCGCCCAGCACTGCCAAACCGCCAAACACCACCACGACTGAAACGTATGCGAACCGCATGGCGAAACCTCCGTACTTCATCCACCCGGTCAAGTTCCCTCGGTCAAACCGAACTGACTTGCCCTACACGGGGCGGAACTCTCGCAGAACCCCGTCGGCCTGTAAAGGCCAACTCCTACCCTGCGGTATCCCTGTCGGCCGTCCCTGCCCGCAGGCACTCTCAGCAGGCACTGACAGCATGCACGCCGGCTGATGTCGGCAGCGCCAACCGCCCGTCATTCTTCCCCAATCATTATCTTCTATCGGCAACGACCACGGCCGGATATCGAATCAATCACAAATTCGGCGATGCCGGCGCCAGCAACGACAGAAGCGACAGAAGCGACTGTGATGCCATCACACGGTGAAGCACTGACTCAAGCGACCACTTGAGCACGCTCATAATCAGCTTTGCTTGTTCGGCCCGCGCGAACCGCGTGGAGGCCCAATCGACAACAGATTGGTGTCGTCGCACAACGGCGTTGATCCCTGCGTGTCACGAAACAGATCACTCAGCCGAGTCTGCTGAAAGGCCTCTTCCACCAACGCCAGCGTCTGATCAAGACGACGATGCAAGGGACAGAGGTGAATGTGACCGGGCAGCCCCAACGGACAGCTCCGTATCCGCTGCAATGGCTCGATCGCGTTCACCACATCGGCCATCGTGATCTCGTCCGGCGAACGAGACAAGGAATAGCCACCACCTACGCCGCGCTGCGAACGGACCAGACCGCCTCGTACCAGGCCCTGCAATAATTTTGCCAGATAGGGCCCGGGAATCTGTCCCTTGGCGGCCAGATACTGCACGGTCAGAGGGGCTTCCGAATGCTGGGCCAGCAAGGCCATGGCCCGTAAGGAATACTCCACGGCTTGAGATATCACACACTCGCTCCCAGCAATCCACCCACACTGCGCGCCCCACATGCTGCGTGTGTCGCTCTAATGTAGCCCACAGCCGCCGCCGGGAACAATACTTTGGCGCCTTGAATTCCCCCATAAGTGGCCAAGTTTAACGAGATCCTATCTCCGGGCCGCGTCCGACCGAACCGACTCGCCCGGCCCCGGACCGGCCACCCCCAACCGCGCGGACACCCACGGATTCACGAACGCACCCGCCGGATCGAGCTGCCGACGTACCCGCTCAAAACGGCCCAGGTCGGGATAAGCCCGCCGAACTCGCTCGGCCCCCCACGGGAACCATTTCCCCCAATGAATCCGAGCCTCGAACAAATCGGCCATGCTTTCGGCCAACAACCCGGCGACCCCATAGAACGGCTCGCGCGGGATCACGTAAGTAATCAGACTCACTGCATACCACGTCCGGTCGCGTCCAGCCGCCATCGACAGCAACGTGTCGTCAGCCAGTACCCGCCGAATGCAGATCGGGTAATGATGCACATACGAACCGGCCAAGCTCCGCGCCACCTCAGCCTGACCACACGACTCCAGCATCGCCCCGACCTCGGCCGACACCCGAAACTCACCGTCATCGGCCAGCTGCAGCACCTCGCGTAGAAACTCCAGCGCCCCCTCCAGCCGATCCGCCGCCACAAACAGCTCCATTTCCAAATGACGGAACCGTTCATGGTCCATCGTCAATTGCCGGAAGCTGCGATCGGTCACCTGCCAGCTCGCCCGCACCGCCACCGGCAACAGCCATCGGTACAGCCCATGAACGGCCCAACGGCTCCGCAACGTCGCGGCAGCCAACAGGATCAGCAAATGCAAACCGATGTCGAATGTCAGCCACCAGTACCAGCGGTAGAGCCACGCACCTCCGCTGGGCCGCCCCCGCGGATCGACCCGACGCTGCTGTGCATACCAATGCCAAGCGTGAGGAATCAAGAAGAACTGCTGCAACGGCCAATCCGACTCGTTCGCCATGACTTCACTCAGCGACGAACACCGCTTGGCATGCTCCTGCACAAAATACTGCGGCACGCATCGGAACGTGACTTCGACAATTACCCCCAGACACCCCAGTCCACACCGCGCAGCCCGCAATTCGTCTCCGCCCGTGATCTCCCGTATCACCGGCGTGCGACTATCCTCAGCAAAACAGGCGATCCGCAGCGACTCGATGTAATGCGACAGACTGTGTTTCCCCGAACCGTGCGTCCCGGTAGAAATGGCTCCCGCAATCCGTTGCTCGGCGATCAAGCCAATCGACGGAGTAGTCAGCCCCTCGCGGTCCAGCTCGACCAGCACTCGGTTCATCGGGCACCCGCCACCGACTCGAGCCCACGCCTCGCCGCCACGACGCTCCACCATCACGCGATCGAGATACACCAGATCGATCAGCACCTCCGTGCATTCGATCAACGGGCTCCACGCATGCCGCGAAGCGACGACGCGAATCTTGGCCCCGTGATGGTCGCGCAGGATCTGCAGCAACTCGGCTTCGTCTCGCGGCTGAAAATAATGCTGCGCAGTGAATCGCACGTTCCCGCCGAAATTCACCACCTCGCGTGGACCAGCGTCAGCCATTGGCCGGTTACCACCCGCAGCCCGCGCCAACGGCTCCATCAACCACCTCCCCAACCCACCGAACGGCAACGGCAGTTAACATTCTAGCTCCGGCGCACCGCGGGAAACCGATAGACACCACTGAAAAAGCGCCCGTAATATGACCACCAACATCACCCCCACCACTAATCCGATAACAGCAATCAGCGCGAGCACCATGGTTCCCTCCTCCCCACGTCCCTCACAAACACACTCCAACAACAAGATCGTCGTGAACACCAGCAACCCGATGGTGTAAATGGATAGAGGATACAGCAACAGCTGAACCAACGCCCTCGCACGCCAGTCGCTCACTCCGCGCCGCAACATGAACGAACGACATTTCGTCCAGATCAGCCATGCCAGAGCGTTCGCTATCACAGCCATGATGACTATCCACCAGGTTTCGACCTCTGAAGATAACGTCGTCACCACCAAGTTGGCCAACGCCAGCAACACCACCATCGACAACATGTCGACCAGGGAAAATGAACCAGCCTCACGAAACTCCGGCCCGTTCACCGGCTGCGTCTGCCCTCGATAAACCAAATCGGGGCCCCACAACGGCACCAGCAAGAATAAGGCGACGAATCCTGCGCCCGTTACAACAACCAGCATGGCTATGGCTACGTCAGACATGTCGGCCATGTCGGCCACCCCAATCACCGTGACAGGATTCTGAACTCCCGTACGTTCTCACCTTCGGCCTGATATAGCCTGACCATAAAAGCCCCTCAGGACATCGTCAACCTAAACCTTGCCCGCCACCTTCGGACAGCACCAATTCCGTGCCCCACCACCAGACCTGTACCAAGCGGCCCGCCCTATCGTATCATCCATTACTCCTCCCTTGCTATCGAACTGGAAAACACGGACAACTAAGGGCGTCTGCAGCCGGCTTCCCGCGTCCCGCGGAGCGTCGATCGAACGTCAGCTGACCTGTTAACCCGCCCCCTGGCCAAAATGAACGAATCCCCTGCCCCGCAGCCGGTGACCAACGCCGCCGCTTACCGCTTCGCCCAGCTGACGGACCTCAAACCGCTCCGCGAACACCTGCTCGCCAACTGCCGCCAATGGGATCTCAAAGGCACCATCCTGCTCAGCACCGAAGGAGTCAACCTCTTCGTTGCCGGCAGTGAACACGCTGTCCACCAACTGCTCGACCTGCTGCGGACGGTGCCTGGCCTGGCCGATCTGCAAGCGAAGTTCAGCACCAGTTCGCAACAGCCGTTCCAGCGCATGCTGGTCAAAATCAAACGCGAAATCATCACCCTCGGAGTCCCCGCCGTCGATCCGGCCGCCAACCCCGCGCCGCGCATCACTCCGCACGAACTCAAACAATGGCTCGATCAGGGACGTCCCGTCATACTGCTCGACACTCGCAACGGCTACGAAGTCCAGCTCGGGACGTTCCGCCACGCCGTGCAGCTGAACATCGCCAAGTTCCGCGAATTCCCCGCAGCGGTCGAGCAAGGTTTTTCGCCGCCGCCCGATCAGCCGATCGTCACCTTCTGCACCGGCGGCATCCGCTGCGAGAAGGCCGCACCGTGGCTGATCCAACACGGCTTCCAGCACGTCCTGCAACTCGACGGGGGAATCCTCAAGTACTTCGAAGAATGCGGACAGACGCACTTCGACGGCGAATGCTTTGTGTTCGACGAGCGAGTCGGATTGAGCTCGGACCTGGAAACGTCCGGACATGCCATCTGTTACGCCTGTCAGAGTCTGCTGACGCCTGCCGAAGCCGCCGACCCGCTCTACGTCCCGCGTGTCTCGTGCCCACGCTGCTACCGACCGCCCGACGACGAAGTTCAGCGACGGCAGGCAGAGACTCAAGCTCGCCTGCAATCCGTCGTCTCGCCCCTCCCGGGCAGCATCCCGCGGGACAACCTTCGCCCCTTGCGAGTCCCAGCGCGACACGACGGCCTGAACGCACTCGATCTGCTCTGCGCACTCCTCCCGCAATTCCCGCGATCACAGTGGCAACAACAGTTCGATCAGCAGGATATTCTGAACGCCCAGCGCCAGCCTGTTCGACCCGATCATCGAGTCCACGCGGGCGAACGGTATTACACGCGTGAACGTCAACTGATTGAGCCCGACGTGAATGTCGATATCCGCATGCTGCACGAGGACGCCGCGCTGCTGGTAGTCGACAAGCCTGCGCCGCTCCCCATGCATGCCTCAGGCCGTTATCATCGCAATACGCTCGAGTGGATCCTGAGCCAGGTCTACGCACCCCAGAATCCCCGCCCCGCCCATCGGCTCGATGCCAACACCTCTGGACTCACGGTCTGGACCCGCACCGCGGCCTTCGCTCGAATCGTCCAAGGCCAGTTCGAACGGGGAGAAGTCACCAAGACTTATCTGGCACGAGTGCTGGGGAACCCGAACGAAGATCATTTCATCAGTCGTCAGGCAATCGCGCCAACCACCGGTCGGCGTGGCGCTCGTGTGGTCGATCATGACGCCGGCGCCGCGGCACAAACCGATTTCCAGGTGCTCCATCGACTGGCCGACGGTACGGCCCTGCTGCAAGTCCACCCGCGGACCGGTCGCACCAATCAGATTCGAGTCCACCTGTGGCATCTCGGCTGGCCCATCGTCGGCGACCCGATGTACCTCCCTGGTCAACAACTGGGCGACTCGCAGACACTCAGCCTTCTCGATCCGCCGCTGCAACTCCACGCGTGGAAACTCGCTTTCACCCATCCTCAGCACGGCCGACCAGTTGAGTTCACCTCGCCCGCACCCGACTGGGCTCAGTCAGTCGCCACTCGTTTGGCTCCGGGCATTTCCAGTCCCTGACGTTCGCCGAACCAGTAACAGAGTCCGTCCGGGGCGACCACAAAGAAGACTTTCCACAGCGCCCCCTGCCGGACTTCGCTGCGGAATTCCGAAAGCTCACGGTCCAAGCCCTGCGAGCGAAACTCGGCGTGCAATTGTTCGAGCCCGGCGACTTGAAACGCACATCCATCCTGCGACGGATCACCACCATTTTCGGCGAGCCCAATTTGGACTTGATCGCGGCCTAGTACCGCGCGCTGACAGGGCGTCGCGTCGCGAGAGACAACGCGAAAGCCGAGCCGCATTTCATAAAAAGGCAACGCGGCCTCCAGATCGAGAACCGGCAACTGCAGACAGTCGCCCTGATAACCCCAGGCCTGCTCGAGTACGCCCGCCATACTGCACCTTGTTAATAGACCGACCGCAAATCAACTCGGACTTCCCGGCTAACCCCGTGTCTCGCACACCAGCTGCGGCGCTGAGGACCCCGCGACGGCATGCGGTACGGTCACGAACCAAGCCGCAATCGCCAGCCCACTCGACACTGCAGCGAATCCCATCATCAGCGGCAGAAAGCTACCGAAGCGAGCCTCTCCCTGAGCGACGATCAGAGGACCGACAGCTGAAGCCAGGACGGTCATCGTTTGCGCGGCACCTTGAATGCGACCGAGGTGCTGCGGTCCGTAGGCATGAACCCAGACGGCAAAGAAGAGGACCGTAATCACACCGCCACTCACTCCGCCCAGCACGGCCTGCAAATACGCTTCGGTCGGTGATCGCAATTGCGGCAAGAGAAACAGTGATACGGCAAAGGTCGCCAAACCGAACGACAACAGCCGCGACATGGAGACGTGACGCGTCAACCAGCCACCGACCAAGTTGGCGATCATCCCTGTGATCAAACCAATGATCAGCGATGTGTGGTAGACCTGCTCGGACAGGCCGCGTTCGGCCAGCACCAGCTGCATGAACAGACTCACCCCCGCACTGATCATCCCGAAGAATGAGACACCGATCGCAAAGATCCAGAAACATCCCGATCGGACCGCTTCGCTCAACGAGACACCGCCCAATTCGTCGCCCGCCTGGCTCGACACCAACGCCTGATCACGGTGCGGGGGCCGCAGCGCTAAGGCGGCAGTGAACGGGGTCAGCACCAGCAGCACAATGGCCGTGTCGCGCCAAGCTCCTCGCCAGCCGGCCGCTGAGACGTGCTGGCCGAGCAACCCGGTCGCCGCGGCCAGCAGTACGGTCATCAACACGGCGAAGCTCCCCATGCCCCAGGCCGAATTGCGCCCAAACCACTTGCCCAACATGGCCACGCTGATGACCGACAGCATGCTTTGACCGAACCCACGGCTCAAGGTCAGCATCACCGCCAGCCCCCAGACCTCCGTCGCTTGACTCATCGCCCACACCGAACCCGCTAGGCAGATCATCACCATGACCAGTACCGGTCGCACTCCCAATCGGTCGAGCAACCAGCCACACGGCAAGCAGAAAAGACTGCTGATTAACGTGGCGACCAGGTTCAGCTGAGCAAAACCGGTGGCGTCCAGCGACGGGAGGTCGTCGAGCAATCGAGTGGTGATCAGCCCGAGTCCATAGGTGCGGGCAGGGAGCGTCGCGGCCATCGCTAAAGACGCCGCCACCACCACCGACACCGCTGCTGCACGCGAAGTCCGAGATCGTTCTTCCATCATGTCAGTCGTTCAGTTCCCCCCGAGCCTCGATCTGCCAAGCCTCGATCTGCCATTTCCGGCCGACATTTTAATGGACGGCCGACATTGATGCGACCATCTTCTGATGCGACCGCCGCCGTGGCCGGACGGAACCGATAGACGCGACCCCACAGTTCCGGTACTCTGGAGACGACTCGTTGCCACCCGCTCGATCCGCATCGCCAGCGTGGAGGTCCAGCCGAACATGTTGGATGAAATGAAACATCGGCAGCGCACTCGTCACGATGACGGGGCGGCCGGTTCGAGCAGGCGCGTCGGCCGTCGTCGGATGCTGAGCTGGGGAGCGGCCAGCGCGATGGCCGCACTCTGGGGGCCGTGGGCACGGACGGCGTCGGCCGACAGTGCGCGTGCGGCGCGGGCCAAATCGGTGATCTTGATTTTCAATTGCGGCGCGCCGAGCCATATCGATCTGTGGGACATGAAGCCGAATGCACCCGACTCGATCCGCGGTGAATTTCGGCCGATCTCGACTCGGGTCCCCGGCATGCTCGTTTCCGAACTGATGCCGCACGTGGCCGAGGTGATGGACAAGCTGACGGTGATCCGCACCCTACACCACGAACATGCTCAACACAATGCGGGCATGTACTGGTCGATCGTCGGGCGTCCCTACTCGGTCGACAGCACGCTGATCAATCCTTCACCTACGGACTTCCCCAGCTTCGGCACGCTCGTTGGCTGGTTGGCACACCAATCGGGTTACCGTGGAGCCATCCCGCCGTACGTGATCACCCCGCGTCCGCACTGCGACAGTTTCCAGTACATCACACCGGGACAGTATGGCGGTTGCCTGGGAGCCAGTTTTGATCCGTGGGTGCTGAACCGCGATCCTAACGAGCCGAACTTTCGCGTTCCCGGCCTGAAGCTGGAACCGGGCCTGTCGGTCGGGAGATTGCAGGAGCGGCGCGAGCTGCTGCAGCGGCTGGAACAAACCGGCACGCCCATCGCACTGCCGGGCGCGACCGAGCTTGACATGCAGCGAGACAAGGCGTTTGCCATGGTTGCGTCGCCTGAGGTGAGCGAGGCATTTGACTTGAGTCGCGAGCCGGCGTCGGTCCGCGATCGCTACGGCCGTCACTCCTGGGGCCAGTCGCATCTATTGGCCCGCAGGCTGATTGAGGCGGGGAGCCGGATGGTGACCACGGTGAACGGGCCGAGCATCACCTGGGACACCCACATCAACAACTTCTCGCGAATGCGGAACGAGCTGGTACCGCCGATGGAACAAGCGTTCGCGGCGTTGATCGAGGACCTCGACGAACGCGGATTGCTGGATGAAACCATCGTGGTCTGGCTCGGCGATTTCGGCAGGACTCCGCAGATCAACGCTCAGGCCGGCCGCGATCACTGGCCGCAATGCTTTACCGCCGTGATCGCTGGTGGCGGAGTCCCTGGCGGGCAATATGTCGGCCAGTCGGATCAACTGGGCGCCTACCCCGTGTCGCGGCCCGTGACTCCGGCCGATCTGCACGCCACCGTGTTCCGGTTGCTGGGTTACGACCCGGCCACGATCAGCTACCGGTCGGCCGACGGTCGGCCCATTCCCGTGTCGACTGGTACGCCCATCACCGAACTGCTGTAGGTAATGTTCGTGAGCGACGAGATAGTGCCAGCCGAACCAGCTCGACCGCTGAAGCCGCAAGTGAAATACTCCGAGACGGCAGACACGCTGATCTTGCATCGCCGGAATCGGGGCGGTTGCGTTGCGATCTTCCTTGCCGTCTGGCTGACTGGATGGACGCTTGGCTGCATCGCCATGGCCGTCGCGATCATTGCCAAGCCTTCGCTGGGCATGGTGGCTTTCGGTATCCCGTTCTGGGTCGCCTGGCTCTTCGTGGCCGGTATGTGGACGTGGATGACCTTTGGCACCGAGACCCTGGTGCTGGGCCCTGCGACGGCCACCTGCCTCCGCACGGCGATCATCAAGCTCTCGAGCCGTTCGATCCCTCGATCAGAATGCGTCCGGTTTCAACGTTGCGAAGGGATCCAGAATGACAATGGACGGGGAGCGCCGGGCATTGAACTGCAGACGCTTGGCCAGCCGTTGCGAATCATGTACGGAGTTGCGGAGGACGAGCTCGCATGGCTGTTGTTTCAGCTGAACAACTTCATCGGGTATGTGCCCCCTGTCGAAGATCGGCGGCAAGCAGCCGAGCTGATCGGATCGGCCGTTGCTGCACCGGAGCCCGAAGTCGATATTGAGCTCACGGACGACCAGACGCTGCCGACTCCACCTTCCGACAGCGCCTGGCGACTGGACGATGACGGCTGGACATTCACACTCAGCCGGCGCGGCCGGCTCAACATGGCCCTCACAGGCGGATTGCTGTTCGCCACCCTGTTTTGGAACGGGATCGTATCGGTCTTCGTACTCCTGCTGCTGGGCGTGATGCCAACCGATAAGCCGCCCCAAGGCAAGGAATGGTGGGGGCTGTTCTTTTTTCTCATTCCCTTTGAGCTGATCGGCCTGGTGCTGCTGCTGGCGTTTCTGTCAGTCGTGCTCGCCCCCTGGCGGAAAACTCGCTGGAGGTTCGACCGTGACCAGCTAGTACGCCTATCAAGTCTGCTGGCCTTCCAGCGGACCAAGACTTGGCCACTGACAAGTCCCGTGCGACTCGAATTGCGGTCAGGGCCGGATGTTAGTCTCCGGCGCTCACAACCGACGCTCGGCTCACATGCCGATAGTTCCTGGTCGGTGGTGCTGGTGGCGGAAGACGGAACCGATGTCTGTGCCATCGAGGAGTTAACCGAGGGCGAAGGACGCTGGATCGGACACCTGATCCGCGACCGTCGTCCCGACTGGGTGCGCGACCACTCGTAGCCGCATAACCTCGCCGCTGTGACTGACAGTGCACGGGGACACTTTCGCCATTCACGCCACGCATTGCGGACCATTCGGGCGATTCGCCATCGCGACAGTTACCAGAATTGGGACGTGAAACTGAGGGCCGCTGTCGGCGATGGACGGTGAGCTCTCAGGCCAAATTCTGCCCGACGGGGGTGGCGTTGTTGAGCAGTATCTCCCGGACGCTGCTCCGAATCGTCTGGCAGTAGTCGTCGAGCTTCAGATCGTCCTGGCTCATCCCGAAAGAACCTTCAATCTCCTCAGCGACCATTTCCAGGCCGATCATGAAGTAGGCCAGCATCGCTTCAGCCGGGATCGACCAGTAGGCGAAGTTATCCAGCATGGCCCAGGGCAAGGTCAGCAGGTAGATGGCGATCGATTGGCGGATGAACCAGCGATACGAGACCGATATCGGCGACTTCTGCACGCGTTCGCAGGCCCCGCAGATCTGCATCAGCGACGCGGCATGGGGATCCAGAAACAGCAACTCGAATCCCCCCAGCTGCTCGGCTCGCCTCCATTGCTCCAGCTGACCGTAAATCCGGGCCGACACGTAGGCGGGCACATGAGCCGGGCGATCGGTTACCTGTTTGAATCCCGGCAGGGACTGCAGATGCGATTCCCCCCGCAATTGTGGTGCGGGCGTCTCGCCTGCCTCTCTGCCCCCTCTGCCTCTCTCTGCGCCTCTGCGCCTCTGCGCCTCTGCGCCTCTCTCTGCCTCTCTCTGCCTCTCTCTGCCTCTCTCTGCCTCTCTCTGCCTCTCTGCCTCTCTCTGCCTCTCTGCCTCTCTGCGCCCTCTGCTTCTCTGCGTTGAAACCTCCGCCTTCTCTTGTGCCCCCTGCGTTGAAAAATTCTTCTCTGCGAAGCCGTTGTTGTGCGCCGTTCCCATCACGAACAAATCCAGATCGCCAGGCGCACGATCACCGGCACGTAGAATGGCATGAGGAGCACGAGCCAACCGACGACGGCGAGTATATCGGCATTTGAGGGTTCGTTGATCCGCGGACGCAGCCACCCCAGAGAGACCCCTGTCATGCGACCCAGGTGTTCGGGGAACCAGATACAAGCCAGCGGCAACAGCAGACCAAGAATCGCCCGATACTTGCGGTGAGGTCGGAGGTGAGAATTCAGCACCAGGTAGACAATGACCAGAGCGACGAGCCCCGAGGCCAGCTTCGACCGGGTCACCCGCCGGAATAGCTCCAGGCGCCGCGATGCGGCCATCTCAGCCGCCATCGCCACGGCCAGCTGCCGTACGTTCGGCGTTCCCGTCCGGTAGGCGACCAACTGAGCCAGCTGGCCCGACTCCAGCCACACTCCGCCACATCGGCCGCACTTTTTGACCGTGATTCCCGAGTCATAAGCGTAGTTGTTCTGGCGCAGCTCAGCAGCACACTTGGGACACTCGATGGCTTCCGACCGCAACCGGTCGGGCGTTACGGAAAGCCGTCCGGTTATCTCCGACGGGACCGATGAGCAGACAACCGTCCCTAACTCCAGATCGTCCAGCCACAGTCCGTGACAGACTTCACAACGGTCGAGCTCCACCCCCGCCACGACCTCGCGCGACAAATCGATCTGGCAATGAGGGCACTTCATGACCGACTACTTCTCCGCCTGCTATACTAACCCATGATTTGGGGGCGATATAGAGTCAGCATATGTCGTTACCGTCAAATGATTTGAAGTCCACTTGGCCGCGTGAGAATCACCGAGGACACACGGCAAGGCCCGCGCGCGCAAGGCACGGCTAAGGGACGCGATCAGGCAAACCAGGCAGCAGTTCCAGGCAGGCGGGACGCCTGCACCACAATGGAACCGAGGCAGGCGGGACGCCCGCACCACAATGGAACCGAGGCAGGCGGGACGCCCGCACCACAATGGAACCGAGGCAGGCGGGACGCCCGCACCACAATTGATTTCAGGCAGGCGGGACGCCCGCACCACAATGGAACTGATTATGAATCGACCGGTAGACGTCCAGATCGACGTGACGAGGGCTCTGAACGAGCAGCTGGTCGGCCTGCGGACCCGGTACCGCGACGAAGCACATACTCAGATCGTCCACGATTCGCTGCACAATCGACCCGGCTGGACCGAAGGCTACCTGCTGCAGATCGATGGCCATCCCGCCGGACTCGCTTCGATCGCCATCGCCGGACCCTGGCAGGATCGACCGACCATCTACGAATACTATCTGCTCCCTGAGTTCCGTCAGCATGCATTTGCCGTCTTCGAGCAGTTCCAACGAGTCAGCGGCGGACGGTTTTTCGAGGTGCAGACCAGCGACGAGCTGCTGGCGGTCATGCTCCATACATACGGCCACCAGATCGCCACGGAGAAGATCGTCTTTCGCGATCTGCTGACCACGCATCACACGGTTCCAGGAGCCAAGCTGGTGTGGGAGACCGATCGACCGCTGATTGAACAGGCGATGCACGAACGACGCGGCGGGGGCGAATGGAAACTCACGCTGCACGCACAGCCGGTCGGCAAAGGGGGACTGCTGTTCCACTACAACCCGCCCTATGGCGACATCTGGATGGAGATCGAGGAACCCTACCGCCGGCAAGGCTTAGGAAGCTACCTGGTGCAGGAGATCAAGCAGATCGCCTATCAGCTCGGCGCAATTCCGGCCGCTCGGTGCAATTTCGACAACATCGCGTCGCGGCGGACTCTGCAACGAGCGGGGTTCGTGCCATACGCATCTATTCTGCTGGGCGAGGTCGCTGCCAGCTCGGCTTAACTTCGACATCAGGACTAGGTACCTCCCATGGCCCGCTGCAATACGTGGATCTGTGCCGCTGTATCGTGGTTCGCCATCGGCTGCGTCCTGCTCGACGCTGCCTCGGCCGACGATCCGCCTGCTCCGGCCAGCAGCCACGACCCGGCCGCATCGCTGTCGGCCAAGCATCCCAATGACGTCGGATTGGCCGAGGATCCCGACGTGCTGTTCGCGGACAATTTCGAATCGGGGGATCTTTCGAAGTGGGACGAACGACGCGGTCAGATCGTTACCACTCAAACCACACCCCACCGCGGTGACTGGTGCGTGGCGATTCCTATGGAGCGGGGCAAGAACGAAGGGGGCGATGCCATCCAATGGTTCCTGCCCGGCGACGATAGGGTCTACGCCAGATTCTACGTGAAGTTCTCCGAAAACTATCAGTACAACCACCACTTCGTCACCCTGCTGGCCAATCAGCGACAGAATCGATGGTCAGCCTTTGGCAAAGCAGGACTGCGGCCCAATGGGACTTATTTCTCCAGCGGTATGGAACCCTGGTTCGCGTGGGGACAGAATCCGCCGCCAGGTGAAGTGAATCTCTACTCGTACTTCCTCGATATGAAACCGGACCGCAAGACAGGCAAATACTGGGGCAACGCATTCTTTCCGCCCGGCCCGGCAAGCGGTCAGGCGGCCAGCGACAAGCGTGTGATACCACTCCGCGACCAATGGCAATGCTGGGAGTTCATGATCCAAGTGAATACTTCACCCGACAAATCTGACGGCCGGCAAGCGATGTGGGTCGACGGCCAGCTGGTCGGCGAGTTCTCAGGCATCCGGTGGCGGAGCGATCCTGAGCTGAAAGTGAATTGTCTGTGGCTGCAGCACTATGGATTCGACCCGGGAGATCCGACGAAGCAATTCTGGCCCGCAGCTCAATCAGTCTGGTTCGATGATGTGGTCGTCGCCCGTCGCTACATCGGCCCCGTACACCAGCCCTGACCGGCCCACCAGCCCTGACCGGCCCTACATCCGGACTGACCTGACCAACCGGTGCCGTCCCAACCGGACCACCGCTCGCTCAGCGAACTTCAAGTGGCCGGTCGATGGTCCTCAATATAGACTCGGATGAATCTGGCTGACGGTCGGGCTGAGCTACCTATGTTGCGCAGCCGTGGGCCGTCCAGCGAGCGTGGTTAGTCGCCGGACACCCGTCGACGCAGAACCACAGCTCGAACTCACAGACGGGCACACGAGACTATGGGTTTCCTCGGCGGCGAAATTGGTTACCGACTGCTCAAGTCGATCAGCCGTACGGGCGAGACGGGCTACATGGACGGCAGCGCCTACGCGCACGTCAGTAAACTCGAAACGCTCCTGGGCCCCGATATCTGGGACCGAATTCGCGGCCGATCGGTGATCGATTTTGGCTGTGGCGCCGGCGGTGAAGCCATCGAGATCGCTCAACATGGAGCTGCCCGAGTCGAAGGGATTGATATCCAAGAAAAATGGCTCGCGGTGGCGCGCGAGGAAGCGGCGAAGGCGGGGATTAGCGACCGCTGCCGATTCGCCACAGCGGCCAGCGAACCGGCCGACGTCGTCGTCGCCATCGACTCCTTCGAACACGTCGACGACCTGGGCGGCGTCCTCGCCTACATCGCCGGGATGCTCAAACCCGACGGCTACCTCCTGGCCGCCTTCGGCCCCACCTGGTATCACCCCCTCGGCGGCCACCTGTTCTCTGTCTTCCCCTGGGCTCATCTCATCTTCACCGAACGAGCTCTGCTGCGCTGGCGAGCTGACTTCAAGGACGACGGAGCCACTCGGTTCCATGAAGTGGCCGGCGGATTGAACCAGATGACCATCGGCAGATTCGAACGGCTCGTCGCTGCCAGCCCATTGAAGTTCGCCGAATTCGAAGCACGCCCCATCCAGAAACTCCGCCCACTCGCTAACCGCCTGACACGCGAGTTCACCACAGCCATCGTCCGCTGCAAACTCGTCCATCGCCGCTAAATGAACCCCGGCGACAGAATTGAGTCGTCAGGCTGAGCTCGCTCGCGATGATCCACGTCGCATGATGAACGCGACCCATGGACTCAGGTTGGCGACTCGTTGCAGTCCCAGCGAACGCTCCAACTGGACGCACGGAGCGATCCAGGGCGAATCGCTGGTCCTACCAAACAGAAACCAACAGAATCCCCGTTCGGCGACCAGCGTATATCCTCGCCGCTGCATTTCCTTTTTCCAGCGCGGATAGGAACACGGAAAACTGTCAAATCCGCCGGTGACTCGAGCTTTGAGATGGGCTAATTGGCCACGGAACGATGAGCGATTGAAGAAGATGCCCATCATCACCCCGTCGTCGGCCAGCACTCGATCGGCCTCGGCTGGAAACCAATCCGACGCCATGACCGCAGGGACCTCGATACAAACCAGTAACCGGACCGATCCCGATTCGCACGGCAATGTCGTCTCGTCCGGTGACACCTGGACGCAGCGAGCCGTCGGAACCTTCCGACGGCAGACGGCCAAGGTCGCCGGATTGACCTCAGTACACGTCATATCCCAGCTCAGATCGGTCAACAACCGCGTCCAGCGACCGCCTTCACAGCCAACCTCCAGCGCTGCGGTCGGCTCACCGGCCAGCTCATGAGCGTCCATCAGCATGTGACGCTCAATCTCAGTGATGTACGCCCCCCACCGACTCTTGGCGGCGACGTCGCAGTAAGTCTCCAGGTCCGACGGCGTATCAAGCAACTGGGCCATGTCCCTCTCCGATACGGTTAGCACTGAACGAGGGTCCCACGGGTCCATATCTTACCCGATCCCTACGCCCAGTCGACCGATTTATTCCGGAAAACATCCGCGTCCAATTGACTCGGAATTCCAGTCTCGGAAAATGGCGAACTGAACATTCAGGGCCGGCGCCATCGGTGATGTAACTCAGCCTATGGCATCGGGCGACATGATTCGGCAAGCGTTGCCGGCCAAGGGAGGGGCACCAGTCGATCGATGCAGTGCGAAATCGGGATCAGCCCTGGAGGGGTCGTACGACTGTTTCTGGAGGTCGAGCGTTCTGGCTTGGGAGCGTTCGAACAGGCGAGCGTGTCCCGCGATCTGACGGCTGCCTTTGATGAATCGTCGGCGGCCGGTCTGTCATTGCTGGCCAGTGCCAGGTGGAACCGAGCCTGGCCGGCGCCGTTTGATTTCTGGCGGCGATTCGCCTGCCGTTACTTCACCTCGCTCCGCCGTCATTTTGCTCAAACGGCCCGCCGCTGGAGTTCTCCACCGGTCCCCGATGCGGATACTCTCGCGGAGATCGTGGCTGCCGCGCCGCCGATGATTGGATTGGAGTACCTGAAGCCGGAGACGGCGGCCAAGCTCTGGCGAGAACTCGACGACCACACCCGTCAGGCCGTGGCCGCGCAGCAGCACGATCTGCCGGGCTACCTGAGCTCGCTCGACCCTGCCTGGACGCTGGTCGGCCGAGTAACGTTTCATCTGGCCGAGAACAAGCGGGATCCCAAGGCCCCATTCGCCTTTCTGGCGACCTATACGGAGAGCCAATCGTCGACCGGGTCCCCCCAACACATCCCACTCTCGCAGGCCCTGCAGAATTCGGTCCGGCAGCGTGACGCGAAAAAACTGGAAGTACTGCTGGAACCGGTGACTCGCGCCGCCCGAAAGTCACCGCTGATCGCCGATTGGCTGTCGTCCCGAGCCCTCTTCGCTCCACAGTCGTTGACCATCCGTCAGGCGTACCAGTTCCTGCAGAGCGTGCCGGAACTGGAAGAAGCAGGCGTCATCGTACGAGTCCCCGACTGGTGGAATGCCTCCAGGCCAACGCGTCCGCAGGTCGCGGTGACCATCGGCACGAACCCGGGAACGTCGATCGTCAATCCAGCATTGAAACTCGATGTTCAGGTCGCCATCGACGGGCAACCCTTGAGCGAAGCCGAGTTGCAACAGCTGCTGGAAGCCCGCGAGGGCCTGTCACTGCTGCGAGGCAAGTGGGTCGAAGTGGACCGCCAGCGTTTACAGTCGGCGTTGAACCATTGGCGCGAATTGCAACGCGGCCACGTCGGCGGAATGGACTTCCTGCAAGCGATGCGACTGCTGGCAGGTGTCCCCATCGATGGTCAGTCGGCCGATCACGACCAGCGTGCCTGGAGCCGAGTTGCAGCCGGCCCGTGGCTCGAAGAAACGCTGCGTCAACTTCGGGATCCGTCGCTCGAAGGCCCCATTGATCCTCAGCAGGGATTGAACGCCAGCCTCAGACCCTACCAAGTGCGCGGAGTGCAATGGCTCTGGTTTGCTACCCGCATGGGTCTGGGTGTCTGCCTGGCCGATGATATGGGTCTGGGTAAAACCCTGCAGATCATTGCGCTGGTGAATCAGTGGAAGCGATCGCCCTCAGGGAACAGACTGCCAACCTTACTGATCGTCCCCACTTCGCTGCTAGGGAACTGGCAGCGTGAAGTCGCTCGATTCGCTCCGCAACTACGGCTATTGGTCGCCCATCGTTCGGTGACTGACGCCCAGACGCTGGCGAGGCTCGTCAAAGCCCCCGAGGAACACCTGAAAAACTACGATCTGGTCGCCACCACGTACGGATTGGCACGAACTTCGCCCTGGCTAGCCGATTGCTCGTGGCAGCTGGTGGTCCTCGATGAAGCCCAAGCCATCAAGAACTCCGCGGCTGCCCAGACCCGAGCTATCAAGAAGATTCCTGGCAAGGCTCGGATCGTCCTGACAGGTACACCGATCGAAAACCATCTGGGCGACCTCTGGTCACTGTTCGACTTCTGCGCCCCAGGACTGCTGGGCTCAGCGACAGCCTTCAAGAAGTTCGCCGAATCGGCGGAGGGCGACGAACAGGCTTGGCGTCTGGCCACCCTTCGCAGACTGATTCGGCCCTATGTGTTGCGGCGCATGAAGACGGATCCGAACGTGGCGCCCGATCTGCCGGCCAAGACAGAGATGCGAGTCGACTGCGGGCTGACGGCCACTCAGGCAGCCTTGTATCAGGCGGTGGTGAGGGAGTTAAGCAAATCTGTAGAGTCGAGCACGGGGATGCGGCGCCGCGGCCTGGTGTTGGCGGCTCTGACGCAGCTGAAACAGATCTGCAACCACCCCGCACTGTACCTGAAACAGGCTCAGTTCGAGTCCAAAGCGTCGGGAAAGTACTCGGAACTAGCCGAAATTGCCTTCCAAGTCCGTGATAAGCAGGAAAAAGTGCTGATATTCACGCAGTACCAGCAGATGTGCCATCCGCTGGCAGAATTCCTGGCGGCCCTTTTCCGCCGCCCCGGACTGATCCTGACCGGACAGACGGCCGCCGCACGACGCAGCCGAATGGTCGCCGAATTCCAGCAGGAAGATGGCCCGCCGTTTTTTGTGATTTCCGTCAAGGCAGGTGGGACCGGATTGAACTTGACACAGGCCTGCCACGTCATCCATTTTGATCGCTGGTGGAACCCCGCCGTCGAAGACCAAGCCACGGATCGAGCCTTTCGCATCGGTCAGACTCGACATGTGCTGGTCCACAAGTTCGTCTGCCGCGGCACCATTGAAGAACGGATTGACGAAATGATCCTGTCAAAACGAAGTCTCAGCCGAGAACTGCTGGCGTCCGATGGAGATATCAATCTGACCGAAATGAGCGACCAGCAGTTGATGGAGTTCGTCACACTCGACCTCAAAAAGGCCACCGGTGCCTAACCCCGCACAGAACGCCTCGAACATCACACGACATGGAGTCAATCCCGATGGGCTACTACGGCTGGTCTTATTCCAGATATGCTCCCTACGTGCCAGTCCGTGAACGCCGACAAAGGGCTGAGCTGGAGGCAAAAAAACGAGCCAAAGCGGGCCGTCCGCTGCGACAGGTCAAGGTCGTCGGCAAGAAAATAACCACTACGTTCTGGGGCGATGCGTGGTGCGAGAATCTCGAAGCGTACAGCGACTACAGCAACCGGCTGCCGCGCGGACGTACTTACGTGAGAAACGGATCCGTGATCGATCTGCAGATCGAGCCAGGTTTGATCCAATCCCTGGTCAGCGGTTCGGAGCTCTACGAAATCCAAATCCGAATCGCCCAGCTCCGCCCTGCACCCTGGAAACAGCTCTGCCGACGCTGCGCCAGCGAAACATTCTCGATGCTCGATCTGATGCGAGGTCATCTTTCCGACGACGTCATACGACATCTGATCGATCGCCAGCAAGGGGTGTTCCCCAAATCGAGCGAAATCCGGCTGTCATGCAGCTGCCCCGATTCGGCCAGCATGTGCAAACACGTCGCCGCTACCCTTTACGGCGTCGGAAATCGGCTCGACTCTGCTCCCGAACTGCTGTTCGTGCTCCGAGGTGTCGACCAGGCCGATCTGGTCGCCCAGGCCATGACCGTCTCCACTTCTGCCGACGGACTCCTCGCCGACACCAAGCCTTCCCTGAACCGCAAGGACCTCGGGGCGATCTTCGGTATCGAACTGGCTGAAACACCCACCGAACCAACACCCCCACGCAACTCTCGCCCCCGCCGCACTCGATCCACACCCGCGAAATCGACACGACCCACCAAGCAAAAGGGCCACCAGATAACCGCCAAGCCCACTGCCAAGCCCACTGCCAAGTCCACTGCCAAGTCCACTGCCAAGTCCACTGCCAAGTCGACGGCCAAGTCGACGGCACAAGGACAGACGAAGCGTTCTAAGGCCAGCAATGCCAAGCGACCCGACGCGCAAGGCAAGAAGCAGGCGACGAAACAAACGGTTCACCGCACGGCCGGATCTCTCAAGTCGGCCAGTCGAACGGGTCGGCCTGAAAGCACTCGAGCACGAAAGAAGACGGCGACACGCCCCAAATAACGCATGACATCGCGACTGCTGAAGTGCTCGATGGTGTATCGAAGCCGCACAAGCCGCTAAGTAAACCGTTGCATGTCATCGTGTTTCGATGTCGGAGTGTTTGACAAAGTCCGATTGAAATCGAAGCGGTGCCGTTTCTGCTTTCTCTCGCACGTAGGGCTGGGGCCTGGCCCCATTCCTGGAGCCGGAGCCCGAGCGAGCGATGAGGCATCGAGCCATCCAACTTTCACGGAGTTCTATCCCGAACGAATCGCAACGGCTTGGTTGCGGCTCAGTGCAGCGAGCCCGGGCCAAGTCTTCCGTGGTCAACAGTCTCGCCGACTTCACCCACCTTCACACCCCCGCCGTCACCACACTGCCCGAACCAGGAGCCGGCACATGCTGAGCCAACCGGCGCCGGAAACGGAGATGGCGACGTCGAGTCAACTCGACCAGCGGTCGCCAAGCCGCCGCAGTCCACTGCTGCTGAATCAACAGATGCCAGAAACGGTTCGACTTCTTGTACAAGTACGACATCGCCAGATATGGCAACACTGCCTGCCACTGCTGAGGCCGCCGACGCCAGATCGAAGCGTGCGAAAAGAGTCGCTCGTAACACCAAGCGTACCCGTCCGCCAACTGCTCCTCCGTCATCTGCTTCGGCCGAAAGACGACGTGTCCCGTGTCGTAGAGCGACCAGTCCCGGTGCAATAACCGACCCTGCGATTCCATCTCGGCAAACAGTGGCGTCCCAGGATAGGGTGTCAGGATGTGGAAGGTCGCACACTCCAGACGGTTCGTTTCTATCCACTCCACCGTCTCGGCAAACACTTCCGGCCTGTCATGGTCAAACCCCAACACGAAGCTGCCGTTCACCTGGATCCCCACGTCGTGAAACATCCGCACGCGCCGAGCGTAGTCGTCCGGTGATGGCGTCTTCTTGTGAGCGTCAACCAGGTTCTGTCCCTGCAGCGACTCAAAGCCGACAAACACACCCGTGCAACCTGCCAGAGCCATCTCGCGAATCAAGCTCGGGTCGTCCGCCACGTCGATCGATACGGCGGCACTCCAGATTTTCTCCAGCGGTCGCAGGGCCCGGCAAAGCTCGCGCAGGTAAGCCGGCCGTGAACCGAGGTTGTTGTCGGTAAAGACGCCGTACGGCTGACCGTCGGCTGCGAACTCCGCCACAATCTGCTCGACGTCCCGCATCAGGTAGGGCATGTGAAGCCCCTCAGTGGCCAGATAGCAGAAGCCGCACCGGTTATGACAGCCGCGAGTGGCAATCAGACTGGTCGTCGTCAGAAAGCTCCGCCGCGGCAACAAGTCTCGACGCGGCGGCGGATCATCACGATACGGACGGCGGTAGTCGCCACGATACTCCCGCCGTAAATCCCCTCGCTCCACGTCCCGTAGAATCGCACCCCACAACTGCACCCCCTCGCCAAACGCCAAGGCGTCGGCGTGCGGAGCCACTTCGTCGGGACACGACATCACGTGCAGCCCACCCAGCACGACTTTCGCCCCTCGAGCGCGATACCAGTCGGCCAGCTCGTACGCGCGCCGCGCAAATGTCAGATGGACCGTGATTCCGACTACCTCCGGAAAAGGTTCGACAGGCGGAGCACCCTGCAACAGATTCTCGTCCCAGTAGCTCACCTGCCAATTCGCTGGCGTACTCGCCGCAATGCTGGTCAGCGCCAGCGTCGGGGTCAACACATGCTTGCCAAAACTGGCGTGCGGATCCTTGGGATAGAAGGGATTGATCAGCAATGCGACTCGCGGCCGCACCGGACCGACAAGCCGCTCAGTCTCCAGCTTCGGCGCCACCCGCATCGACTCAGGTACCCACCACTCCCCTCCCCCGCTCGAGCTTCTGCGAAACATCTCCGGTCCCTCCCCTGATATCAGGACACTTTGCATTACAGAGTTAACGAGCCTGCGGCGGCGCAGGATGAGCTGAACGGGATCAGGTCGACCAGTTAAGTCGGCGCGTGGCGGCCGGCGCTTCGTCGGCCGCTTGAGCCGCATCGTGGAGGACGCGGTTGAGCTCCTGCAGGTAAGCCAGGAAGCGTTGTCGACCCTGGCGCGTGATGACGCAGATGGATTGAGGACGCCCGCGGGCCTGGTCCAGCTTGTCGACCTGCACCAACCCTTCGCCGACGAGGACTTCCAGGTGGCGGTTCAGGTTGCCGTCGGTCAGATCGCAGAGCAGTTTCAGGTCGTTGAATGAGACGCCCTGCGGCTGAGCCATCAGCGAGGTGAGGATACCGAGCCGGGCCTTTTCGTGGATCGTGCGCTCCAGGCCCGCGTAAGCAAACTGCCCCGGAGTCGGAACAGGTTGAGCATTCTCGGTGCGTTTAGCCATCGACGTAGTCCTCGTCACTGCGAGCTTCACCGCGAGCCAGCACCCAGGCCATGGCCAGCTGTCCGCCGCCGAAGGTGATTCCCATCACCAGCGGATGCAGGGCCCAGGGCGTCGGCGCAAGCAAAATGGCGATGACGCCGGAGAGCAGATAGTGAACCGCGATCCAGGCCACTTCATGAGTCAGATAGGGTCGCGACGCAAAGACTCCCAAGGCGAAGCAAAGAGCCCACAGTCCGGGAAGAAGCTCCACCGCGTTCCAGAAATAGGTCGTGATGATCCACGTAATGGCCGCTCCGGCCACCAGACACGGCACGAACTGCCCGACCGCTTGCCGCGCCAGCCGGCGCTCCCACGCTGAATCGGTGGCTCGATAGCTGAACGCCAGCTCCAAACCCGTAATCACCACGCTCACCCCGGCCACGGCCAACCACAGCAGCACGTAGGCGTCCAGATTGTCGGTCGGGACAGGAATCAGCACACCCTGCAGACAGGCCGCGATTGCGCCCAACAATCCCGTCGATCCGACCGTCCACGGTCGGTACCCCCGAAAACAAGCGGTCCTGGCCAGCTGAGCCAAAATCGCTTGAACCTGACCGGCAGCCATCTTCGCGTCCATCAAACACGCCCTCCCGCTCCCGCGATTCACTCTGCATCACAAAGTAACCATTCGTAGTGCGAATGTCAATTGGATTCCGCGGGCATGCGTCCGGTACCGAACCACGCTCCGCCGACGATGACGTCCGAAGTTCGCGACAAGAATCTCCGGAATGTAGTTACCCGAGGACAAACGCTGTGGTAAAACTTCGCAGCCAGGGAACTCGCCGGCGCGCACACTTCGTTTCATCTCATACCGGAATACCCAACATGCAATTCATGGTGACCTTCCCGCTGACCCACCGCGACTACAAGGCACGCATCGCTCGATTCCTGGAAACAGGCGCCCAGCCTCCGGCAGGAATCACGTTGCACGGTCGTTGGTTTTCCGCCAGCCACAATCGCGGCTACATGCTCGTCGAGACCGATGACGCCAAGACCATCTTCCGCTGGACCTCGCAGTGGTGCGACCTGATCGACTTCCAGGTCGAACCGGTGCTGACCGACGCCGATATCGCTCCGATTATCAAGGAACTGATGTAATCGCCACTCAGTCGTATCGACTCCGCGGAAGCAAATGGCGAATCAACGCGCCCAATGCCAAAGAGCCTGTGCCTCGAGGACCAAGTGCCTCAAGGGCCAATGGCGCCAACGGGCCAATGGTGCCGTATCCAGTTGGCAACTTACGCGTTTGGGCGCTCCGCCCCTTTCGTCCAGGCACCGTCCCGTGCTCTCTTTGCTGCATGGCCTGCGATCATGCCCCGCATTGCTAATGTTGATTTTCAATGGAGAGATAGCCCCGCGTATGGGAAGTGGGCCGTCAAAAGCGTTTGGTCTTCGGAATGTTTGTTGAGGGGGCTGAATCACGCGATTCCAGGTCGCTTTTCTGCATACCTTCTTTCCTACTGAAGGGCTGCCTCTGGCCACCTGTCCCGTTCCCGTCGCCGTCGCCGTCGGTCGCTTCGCCAAAACCGGGAGGCCCCCCAAAGTCGGTGGGGCAATCAGGGATCCATCACCGTAAGACCAACCAGCCCCACGACTTTGGCGGGGCCCAGGTGGCGAGCGGCCGAGGGCAGAGGCAGAGGGACGGCGCACAGCGGTCGCCCCCCGCCCCCGTTCCTGGAGACTGAGCCCGAGAGAGCGCCGCCACGCGCGATCACGCCCTGCTTGAACGGATTTGTCGTCATGTGTACGGCTCCGGTGCCCCGGCATCTTGCGGGGCCATCCCAAACTTCGACCTGCGATCATCCGCCGAGTTTCCAATTCCCGGGCAGATCCCGTCGGTCGCACAAGGACTCGAATCGTGCGATGCGCCTGCAACTGGTGTCATCGTCCATGGAGTTCCGTGGTGCAACTTACCCCACTTCTCGACAAATCAACATTAGCAATGCGGGGCGCGATAGCTCACTCAGACCGGCGCTTCGGCCGGGTAAACCGGTCGGAGTGCTGAGCGATATCTGGTGACGGAGAATGGATGAGTTGCCGGGCGACGAAATGACGCCAACACAAAACATCCGCACATGTTGGCAACCGCCATGTAGCATCACGTAACTTGCCAACTGGAAACGGCTCTAGCGTCTTAACGGCTCTGGAGTCCATCGCTCCCGACGTTCCCACGCGGCGATTCGCGCGGCGCCAGAGAGCCCACCGTTGATTTCTTCGTCCGCGGCATAATCCCGGTCCTGCAGCGCCTGCTTCTCGAGCCGTATCGCCGCATCAAAGTCACCTCCCCTGGCCTTCGCAATTGCCTTGGCGGAGAGCGCATAGGGATCCTTCGGATCTTTGGCCAGAGCGGTTTCGGCCAATCTGGATGCCTCTGCGACGTTTCGCCCCAACGCATCGTCGACATTTGCCATCAGAAATGCCTCAGCAACTTGATAGTCTGTCTCGGCGGGTTCAGCCACGACGCATTGCTGGATTTCCTGAATCGCTCTCTGAAAATCACCGATATGCGCGTAGGCCCACGCGCGTACCGCGCGAGGATCTACGTCAGTCGCGTCCAGCCTGACCGCCTCGCCGAAATCGGCAATCGCCTGTTCGTACTCTTTCCGCTCATAGCGTATCAAACCTCGAAACAGATAAGCCTGTCGACATTGAGGATCCAACCTCACAGCCTCATCATAGTCCGAAACTGCCTTTTCGAATTCCTCTTTCATTGACCAGATGGTAC
The DNA here is from genome assembly GCA_046349895.1 of Pirellulales bacterium. GTDB lineage: Bacteria > Planctomycetota > Planctomycetia > Pirellulales > Pirellulaceae > JAXMBJ01. Next base: position 3,162,324 of record JAXMBJ010000006.1, read on the forward strand.
CGCGTCGAAAAAAGGACTCTGCGTTTTGAGGGTCGAGACGGATCGCCTCGCTGAAATCGGCAATTGCTTCCTCATATTGCTCTTTCCAGCGGCGAATATCACCCCGGCGAAACCATGCCTCCGAGCATTTCGGATCCAGCTTGATGACTTGATCAAAGTCGGCGAGCGCTCGAGCAAGATCTTTTTTGCCTGCGAAGGCCTGACCTCGCAGCAATAGAATCTGCGGGTCCGAAGGGTTCAATTCCATGGCCAAGTTAGCGTCCGCAATTGCCTCATCGTAACGAGCCTCGTCGACATGCACGATCCCCCGATTGAAATAGGCCTCGGCGAAACGTGGACTCAGTTCAATAGCCCTCGTAAGGTCCGCCAACGCCAACTCGTGTTTACGCTCGTCATACAGTATTCCACCACGGCTGAAATAAGCCGTCGGACGATGCGGATCCAATTCGATCGATTTGGTGTAATCAGTCAGCGAACTATTGTTTTCGCCCTTTAATCTCCACACATCGCCCCGCCGCAAGTAAGTTTCGGCACGCGCGGGATCGATCCGAATCGCTTCATCGTAAGCTGCGATCGCCTGATCGTACTTACCCTGAATTGCATATGCGGTGCCACGTCCACCTAAAGACTCGGCATCGTGCGCATCGATTTTCACAGCCGCGTCGAAATCCCTGTCAGCCTGGGCGTCATCCCCGGTCTCGCGTCGGACAAGTCCTCGAACCACGTAGGCCGCAACGCAAATCGGTTCACGACTGAGAACCACGTCGCAGTCCGAGATCGCTTGGCCATACCTTTTCGCGCAGCGGCAGGCATTTGCTCGGGCGAGAAAAGGTCGACTATCAGCGGAATTCCTGCGAATCGATTCATCAAAGTCAGCGATCGCTTGGTCGTAATCCAATCGCTTAGACCTCGCCATGCCACGGCCTAAGTAATTCTCCGCGCTTGGATTGGAACTTACGGCCTGCTCCCAAACGATCAGGTCCGCGTCGCGCCGGTCGTCACTGTGGCCGGAGTCCTGAGCTCCTGCTGACGAGATGAACAGCAAACAATAGACTGCCGTCGTTGCCGACATGCGATTCATCGGTTCCACTCCTTTCCCGAAGGTCGCCAGCTGAATTCGCTTGACTATAGCCCTGTCAGACCGGAGACGGTACGGCAATCTCCGGAGGGCTCATCGCAAACCTGCCCTTTCGTAGCCGGGACGTCATCGCTCGTGACGTTCCGAGCAGCCGGTCCACATCTGCTGTCACCGATAGCAGGCTTGTCCCAGCTATACTGTACCGGATATCAGGCCGGCCACCGATGCGAATGGCTGGCCTTCACCAGCGGACGCTTGTCTTACGACTTGGCAGCCTGCTAAGCTGAAACCTCCTGAAATCGAACAGGCTCTCGGTGGCGAACCGTCGCCGGCCATAGTCCCCTGCTGCAGGATCTACGCCTCTAGGCTCTACCCAGCGGTCTTGCCGGGAGGGCTATCCTCGAACGGCCATCGTCGCCTGAGAATATCTTCCCAATAACTGAGCCTGAACATGAAACCGCCGTCCAGCGAAGCCGACCCTGAATTCCAAGCAGCCCTCCGTGAGCTTCTGGATGGGAGTTTTGATGCGTCGGCCAAGTGGTTTGGGACCGGCCAAGAGCTGGCCGCAGAACAGCCCCAGATCGTCGAATGGTTCCGGCAAGGATTTTTCCACGATCAGCCGCAGGGGCTGGCCGAAGCCCTAAGCTGTGCCTGTTTCCTGGGCTGTACTTCAGTCGCCAAGTTCTTGCTGGACCACGGGGTCGATCCGACGCAAGGCGACGCCACCGGCATGAACGCGTTCCACTGGGCCATCAATCGCGGCAAACTGGAAACCGTCCGACTGCTGATCCAGCGCCAAGCTCCGCTGGAAACTCGCAACACGCACGGAACCACGGCGCTGGGTACCGCAGTGTGGTCCATCATCCATGAACCCTGGTGGCCCGATCAGCTCCGCATCGTCGAAGAACTCCTCGACGCCGGCGCTCGTGCCGAGAACGTCGAATACCCCACCGGCCACGAAGGAGTCGATGCCCTGCTCCGCCACTCAGCGCGTCATGAGAGCGAAACACGCGATTGAGCACCAGCGTCTAAGCTGGGGCCTGGCGGTCCAGACGCTTGTCCGACGGCCGGAAAGGCGGGTAGACTGTCGTGTCGCTGGACCCGAAGCTGCTGAGAACCACACTTCTCGGCATCAACCAAGTCCGGGCCCCTCGTTGACGTTGCGGCAGAGCTCCACGGCCGACTGCGAAAATGCCATGACAGGCCAACGTACATTGCAGTTCCGTTTCCGAACTTTGCTCATCGCCACCTTCGTAGTGGCCGTACCTTGCGCCTGGATCGGACGCGACTTCTGGCGTGCCCGTCGCGAACGGCCCGTGATCGCGATGATCCGAGCCCAAGGTGGACAGATCGCTTATCAGCATGAATCGACCAGCCTATTCAGCGGATTCCGATATCCGGTGCAGCTTGATGATTGGCCCGGATTCAAGCTGGAACGATTTTTGTTCGGTGACGACCTACGAGCAACTGTGGCGTTCGTGTATCTCCCCATCACCGACCCGTCCGATCCCGCCCTGCAGAGTCTTCCTAGTCTGTCACATCTGCGGGTAGTGCATTTGACTGGCCCAGGCGTTACCGACGAGAGCATGGACGAGATCGTGCGCAACCGGGGTATCCAAACTCTCCATTTGCACAACACGCTCGTCACTCCTGATGGTCTCAGCCGGCTTGCTTCGCTTCCCAAATTGGAGTCGATCAGCCTGGAGGGTGAGTCGATTACCGATGATGGCTTGACGCCACTCTCGCGGTTCCCGGTACTCCACCGCCTCGATATTGTCTCCACGCAGATCACGATCAAAGGTCTGCTGTCGCTGGTCAACCATCCGACGATTCGACATATCTCGGTCAACAGCTCGGATAAGCTCTCCCGGGAAGATATCGACCAATTCCAGCAACAATGGCCTTCTTGCCAGGTCGATTACTGGCAAACCGAGCCAGACGGATCGGGTTGGCCGGTAGGACTCTATCCAGACCGTCCCTAGGTGAGCCGAAACTGCGTCCTGACGGTCCGTACGCTTGCCCGAAGTCTGTAAACGCAGGTAAACTGGCGAAGCGCAAGACGCGATACTGCTGAGAACCCCGCCCTGGCGTGATGCCCGGTTTTTTTGGGGGCCGGTTTTTTGGGCACTGTTTTGAGTGGGGCCTGTGGCACCGCGAATTCGCGGTCAAGTCAGTCGGAACAGTTTGGAAGCATTCACACGAGTCGGAGCATTTCATGCGATCTTCATGTTTGTGGTTAACCGTCCTGGCAATTGGGGCCGTGGCCTGTTCGATCCAACCGCTCGGCGCTCAAGATAAACTGACCGATCAGCAGGCGACCGAAATCGGGGTCGACGCCTACATCTACGGCTACCCGCTCGTCACGATGGAGATGACGCGACGCGTAATGACGAACGTCGCCTCGCCGGCAGGCACCCACGCGCCGATGGGTCAGTTTGTGCTGATGCGGAAGTACCCCGACGCGTCCTTCACCGATGTCACCGCGCCCAACGCCGATACGCTCTATTCCACCGCGTGGCTCGATCTGACTCATGAACCGTACGTGCTGAGCCTGCCGGACATGAACGACCGCTATTTCCTCATGCCGATGCTCAGCGGCTGGACCGACGTCTTCGAAGTCCCCGGCAAGCGGACGACGGGGACCAAGGCCCAGGCATTCGCGATCACCGGCCCCGGCTGGAAAGGACAACTCCCCGCCGGCCTGAAGGAACTCAAGGCTCCCACCAACATGGTCTGGATCCTGGGACGGACCTACTGCGTTGGCACGCCTGAAGATTACGCCGCTTGCCACGCCACCATGGACAAGTACCAGCTGGTGCCGTTGAGCTCGTATGGCAAACCCTACACGCCGCCGGTCGGCAAGGTCGATCCGACCGTCGACACGAAATCACCGGTGCGTGAGCAGGTCCATCAGCTGGATGCGGGCGCCTATTTCACGCTCCTCGCCAAGCTCATGCAGGACAATCCGCCAGCCAAGGCGGACGCGGCCATGATCGAGAAGCTGGCCAAGATCGGAGTGGTCCCCGGCCAGGACTTTGACGCCAGCAAGCTCCCCGCGGCCGCCGCGAAGGCCATCCCGGCCGCCGCTCAACAGAAGATCCTGGGCCACTTCAAGTCGTCCGGTACCAGCGTCAACGGCTGGACCTTCACGACCAAGGCCGGCGTCTACGGGACCGATTACCTGCAGCGAGCCTTCATCACAGCGATCGGGCTGGGGGCTAACCGACCCCAAGATGCCGTCTATCCCACCTCCGAAGTGGATGGCGACGGCCAACCGTACAGCGGCGAACATCAGTACGTCGTGCACTTCCCCAAAGGACAGACTCCCCCGGCCGACGCTTTCTGGTCGATCACGATGTACAACGGCCAATACTTCTTCGTCGATAACCCGCTCAACAAGTACACGGTCAGCCCTCGCAACAACCTGAAGTACAACGCCGACGGATCGCTCGACATCTACATCCAGCATCAGTCGCCCGGCAAGGACAAGGAAGCCAACTGGCTCCCCGCCCCCGAAGGCAAGTTCGTCCTGATGATGCGACTCTACTGGCCCAAAGAATCAGCCCCCTCGATCATCGACGGCTCGTGGACTCCGCCGGCCGTCAAGCGAGTGGCCAAGTAGCATCCATCGCGCGTCCCACACACGCCCCCCGGTCATGGTTCGCCCAGACCGGGGCTCCGTGACGACCATCTTGCCCACGGCTGAATTGTGTGGAATGGCCGCGACGCCGGTCCATTCTTGCAACTGCTACGTCCAGCGGGCTCGTCTCGCTGGTTTTCATCAACGGCAGCTAGCCGACTGGAGTTGAACCTTTTCACAACGCAAGGCTTCCATCCGTTGTGGTGCGGGCGTCTCGCCTGCCTCCGCGTCCTCCTTGTGGTGCGGGCGTCTCGCCTGCCTCCGCGTCCTCCTTGTGGTGCGGGCGTCTCGCCTGCCTCCGCGTCCTCTGCACTGCTAACCGTGAACTTCTGGCAGCGGCGCGAGGATTCTGTGCTCCTGACGTGAGTTTTTGTAAACTCGCGCGGTGCGCGGAGATGACGGCAGCAGTTAAGGCTCTGCCGAAGTCGGTCAGTTGATAGCGGTGAGTGGCGTGGATTTTCTGGATGATGCCGTGTGCACGTAGCAGCCGGAAGCGGCGGGTCATGGCGGCAGCCTGGCGTTTGCGGGCCTGAGGATCACTATCCCCGGGCGAGATGTTGAGGATGCCGCGAATATCGGCGTTGCGGAATCCTTGCAGGGCGAACTGGCCCTGCGAGATGGCTCGCAACAAGGCGTGGTCATCCTGATCAAAGGGCCGGAGTGCCCGGACGGAACTGCCGTTGAAGGTCGTGCGTTGGGTTACGGGTTCCAGGAGTTTGCCCAGTATCTGATAGGAGCGACAAGGCTCCACGCAACTCAGGATCGCCACGAATCCAGGATCGCGTCCTCGTTCAGCCAGGATGTCCTGGACGTACGCTTCCTTGTTGATGGCCGGACTGCGGAGATATCTGACCTCCATCCCGACAGACTACCGCGTATCCAAGCCGCAAACCGTTGAGTAAACTGTTGCTTGGCACCGTCCTTTCGATGTCGGAGTGTGGAAGAAATCTAATTGTAATCGAAGCGGTGCCTTTTCTGCTTTCTCTCGCACGTGGGGCTGGCTACTAGCCCCCTGTCCCATTCCCGTCGCCGTCGCCGTCGGTCGCTTCGCCAACAACCGGGAGGCCCCCCAAAGTCGGTGGGGCAAGCAACGCTCCATCCACGTCAGACTCTCCAGCCCCACGACTTTGGCGGGGCCCAGGTGGCGAGCGGCCGATGGCAGAGGCAGAGGGACGGCGCACAGGGGGCTACCCCCGCCCCATTCCTAGAGCCGGAGCCCGAGCGAGCAACGAGGCATCCAACTGTCACGGTGATCCATCCCGAACGAACCGCAACAGTTTGGGTGCGGCTGAGCGCAGCGAAGCCGGGCCAAGCCTCTGCGGTGAAAACCTCCGCATCCTCTTGCGCCCTCAGCGTTAAAACCTTCCGAAAACAAAACTCCGAGAACCGGCGGCCGGACGGCGTACCATGCTGAGGGCCGAACGTTTCGACAGCTACGGCTGCTCAGCGTGCTCGTCCGGTGGTCGTTCAACGTTCTCGCTCGGCGACTTCACCAGTTTCTTCGGATCGGACGGTTCCGGTGGCCAGAAATCGGCTCTCAGGATGATCGGTCTGAATTCCCGCAAAAATTCGTTCTCTACCTTCATGCCGCTCAGCACCAACTCCTCGACATGCATTTGTCGGAGTGGCGACAGATCTGTGACAAGGGTCCCGTTGAGCCTCAACACGCGCAAGTTCGCTAGACCCTGCAAGGGAGAAATATCCTCAACCGGGTTCCCCGTGAGATCCAATCTTTCCAGACGTCGCAGATTGGACAATGGTTGCAGGTCTCGGACGTCGTTTCTGACCAAGTGTAGTCTTTCCAGGTCGAGTAACCGTTCAAAACCGCTGATTGAGCGCACCATCGTGCGAACAATCGCGAGAGTTCTCAGTTTGCGGCAATTCTCCAAACAGCGAACATCGGCAAGGTATGGGCAATCTGTGAGAACGAGCAACTCGAGTCGCCGAAACTCCCCCAGCACCGAAACATCCGACAATTGTGGACCGCTCAGACGAAGACTGCGGAGCTTGCGGAGCGGCCTGAGGCCGGCGAGGTCCGTGGTCAGCACGGCATCGCATTCCAAGTACTCCAAGTCGGTCAGCTGAGCGACCAACTTCATTTCGTCGGCGCCCAACTCCGCCACTTCCAAGCTGACAACTCGCGGCCCCAGCGCTCGCTGCAAAACGGCGCCGATTGATTTCGAACCGTCCCCGCTCCAATGAACAAAGCGAGGGTTCAGGACCTCCACAATCGCCTGCTGCCGCCTCCATTCCGCTCGCCAAAGGGCAATCGGAGCGATCGCCATCGCGACGACGGTCAACGCGCCGATCAGCCAAATCAGCGAATACTGGCGACGCCCCTTCGGCATGCCCCACTGCCTCTCCAACGAGAATCAAGATACTCGGTAAGCCTGCCACTGCTGCAGGTACGGTCATTGTCACCGGGAAACTGTGCCAGTCGCAAGGACGTTCTCCGAAACTAGATGCAGCGCCAGCGGCAAACCTCTCCCGCAATCCGGTGCGTCCGAAGACAAGCCTTCTCAAAGCGCATGGTCTCTCCGAGTTTGGACCGTTCGCCGCAACCTCTGCGTCTCTGCGGTGAAAACCTCCGCCCTCTCCTGCGCCCTCAGCGTTAAAATCTTCCCTAAAAAATCTGCAAGTAACGACACCCTGTGGGCAACTCCGACCGGAAGGCCAGAAGATCACTGAGACCGTCAGAAAAGGTTTAAAGCCGACACCCTGGCAAACCCGATCGTCACCGCTCCATCGATCAAACCGCTGACCAGAACCATCAGAATCAGCCGCCGGCGGTTGGCCAGATGGGGCCAGAGAGCCAGGCAGCTGATCACCACCAGCATCGGCACCAACGCCATCAAGACGACGGCCAGGCCATGAGTGGCCAAGTAATCGGGCGAAAACGAACCGCTCGATTGGCCCAGCATTCTCATCAAGTACGTCAACCCATGCTGAATGATCCCTTTCAGCCACATCTTGGGCAGCTGGATCAGAGCCAGCAATGGCAATTCACCCAGCCAGACGCGATTGACCAGCGGCAAGCTAAGGGCACTCAGCAGATAATACCCCGCCGCACACCGAGCCAATCCGCTCGGCCATCGACTCGGCCGCGCCGTTCCGTGAGCGACAGCGCCACCGACACCGCTCGCGTCGTAGGGATTGATCGAGTCCGACATCAAGACAGTCCTACACTCTGCAGAAAACACTGACGGCATCCATCCTAATGACGGCTGGGCCTAGGAGCAAAGATCGGCAGTCGGCAAGTCGAAAATTCGCATGACCACGGATAGTACGGATTCCACGGATATTTCACGCTAACTCGATCTGCCGCACAACGCCAATTCCCGCTCCATTGGACCCTAGCCCCCTACCAACGACGAACCAACATGCGCGACGCAATAAGAACTCCGCCGTGTGCGATTTTATACCCGCTGAGCTCCCAGCGGCTGCGCTCAGGCTGTTAGAGCCAATGAATAAAAAAGTGCGTCATTTGCAGCAACAGTACATGCATGATGACCACCAAGCCAATTGCGAGCGCCATCAACCATCGAGGCTGTCGCAGGCATCCAATAAGAATCGGGCTCTTCGGCAGAATCTGTGGGTGAATTTGTGTGAACATTAGTTGAGTCGCAGCGAGAGGCGCGCATGCCTTCGTGACACGGCGCTCTGTCAGGCTCGGGCTCCGGAAAGGTGGGGTACGGGGGGAGCCGCCCCGATTTCACCGTCCCTCCGTCGACCGTCGTCACTCGCCCTGCCTCTGGCCCCGCCACAGTCGTGGGCTCGGCGAGATCGATTCTGAAATCCTTGTCGTTTGGCTCGCCCACAGACTGTGGGGGACCTGCGGCTTTCGGGCGAAGCGACGGACGGCGACGGTGACGGGAAGGTGAAACGGGGCTCGACCACTCGCCGAGAAACGGAACTTGCGGACTGTCAGCCAGTTCATCCTGCGATGCCGACAAGTGCCACCGGAAGACGACCGCTTGTCACGAGTGGGGATCGTTGCTGTCTTCTTTCGCACAAGGGGCTGGCTTCTCGCTTCCTGCCCCATTCCCGTCGCCGTCGCCATCGGTCGCTTCGCCATAACCGGGAGGCCCCCCAAAAGTCGGTGGGGCATGTCGCGTTCCATCCACATCCGGCCAACCAGCCCCACGACTTTGGCGGGGCCCAGGTGGCGAGCGATCGATGGCAAAGGCGGAGAGACGGCGCGCAGGAGCTCCAGCCGCCCCATTCCTGGAGCCCGAACCCGAGGGAGCGACGAGCCGCTAAGCTGTCTCTCGCTGAAGACATCACCTCGACTCGCTGCGAGAAAATCCGGCGGACTGCCAGAACGCAACTCGCCAGCCTCGCCGATCTGGATAACCTTGGCCGACCAAGCGAGTCAGAAGCTACCCACAGATTCTGCCGAAGAGCCTGATTTCATTTCAATCCCTGTAGCAAACGCCAAGCGAACATTGGGATTGCATGTCGCCTCGCTTGGCGGCCTGTGTCAGCCAATACGCTGCTTGCCTGGAATCAACCGGAAACTCTTCTTGTCCACCGTAAATGCGGCCGAGCCAGTGCATCGCGGCAACATTGCCATTCTCCGCCGCTTTGCGATACCAAACGATGGCACGTTGCCAGTTCTGAGGTACACCTTCGCCACTTCGATACATGTGGCCAATGTTGAGTTGTGCGGAATCATGGCCGCGCCTGGCAGCCTTGCGATACCAAGATAGAGCTTTGGTTTGGTCTTTCTTGACGTCCTCGCCGTAAAACAGAGCGACTCCCCAGCTGACTTGTGCATCCGCATTTCCTTGCTCGGCGGCTCGTCGCAACCAAGCGAGCACTTCTTTGCGCGACTGTTGATCGCCAGCGTTGTCGCGTGCTTCGGCCAACAATTCACTCCGCTCTGACATGACACTTCTTCGAAAGCATAACAATAGCAATCACCCGGAGAGCGACTATGTATTCTAGCCGGACCCTGGCCGGGGAGCAAAGACAAGCAGCCTAGTTAGCGAACTCGTCCTCCCGGTTGGACGCCACACAAAGCCTACTTGCGGGTGGAGTCTGCTGCAGCGACTGGTTCAGCGACTGGGCCGTGCCCAGCTGCGGATGACCTGGCCACCGGCGGACTTGCGAGGGCCGCTCCCACGACGGCAAGTGCCGCGAACCCGAGCGGGCCATACCAGGGGGAGCCGAACGGGAACATCCGGTAGGCGTTGTTGCCCTCGGCCACCCCGACCAGGAAGGCAACCGTGACACGCGCCCATGTCTCCCCACGGCGGATCGGGCCGTTGGCCAACACCAGCGCGGTCGCCCCGATGGCCAACAGGCAACCACCGATCGACCGGAGCATGGCCAAGTCCAGCGCGGCGTACCGCGGATCGAGACTGCCATCGGTCGCGCCGACGTAGCTGAGGTGGTTCTGCGGGACCGAGGGGACGAGCAAATCGTAGAGCGCCCCCACGATGACCAACACACCGGCCACATTGAGCAGTGCCAAACCGACCGACCGCTGGCTCATCCGAATCTTCCTCCGCTCGCCTACCGACAGCATTCACGGCGCGGCGACAGTAGACCATCCACCGCCAGGCCGCTCCCATTCGCCGCTCCCGTGGATCTCGCCATTCGGCGGAGTCGAAACGCCACGGCTACTGGTACTGAAAGGGCTCCCGGATATCGAATTCCGCCTTGCCACATTCTTCCCGGAGGTGCGAGAACTCGCGGTTCTTTCGATCGCTGCCAAAAAACGCGCTGATTCTACGAACTCGCCGGTTGTTTAACACGGGCAGAAGCTGCTGGGGAGCCTGCTTGCGCCCGTCGAGGAGGGCGAAATCCTGCAGTGCCGGCGCTGCCGCCAACGCCGAGAAGTCACGAAGGCCCTTGAGATTCTCGATGACAATCCGGCGCAATGCTCTCGAGCCCGCCAACTCAGGAAACGTCTCGACGAGGGGGAGAGCTTGCAGAAAGAGGTTCTGCAAACCGGACAAGGTCCCGACGATATCGATGCTCCGAAGCCCGCGCACCTGCCACAGCTCCAGATACTTGATGCTCTGCTTCCCCTCGATCCCCCGGAAATCCCGGATACCGCCCAGCTTGATGTCTAGCGACCAGAGTTTCGGCAGGTCGCTGAGATAGTGAAGGTCTGGCGTCGTGATCGACCTTAAAGTCACATCTTCGAGTTCTGGCAAACCAGCCAACACTTCAATGTCTCTGCTGTGCCCATCGAGAAAAAGCACGCGGAGCGACCCGAACCTCCCCAGTGGCGCAAGGCTCAGTCTCTTCGACCGGGTGCCACCAAGGCTTAACGACGTCAGTCCTGGCGACAATCGCTCAAGCACGCTAGAGTCGGTAAGCTCGAAGGTACCCAGGGACAGTGACTCCAAGCTTCGCAGCTCGGCGAGAGATTCAACACTGGCAGCGCGCATCAAACAGTCTGCAGCGAAATGACGAACGTTCGAAAGCAAACGGGCGAAGCTCAGATCGCACTCAGCGGCATAGTGGCCATAGACCCGTAGCTCCACGTCGGGCCGCGCTGGACAGAAGTGCTCGTTGACAAGACTCCACACATCAACGCGGACTGGTTCGGAACACTGCAAGACCCTTAGACGAGGCTGTGTTGCGAGTTCCCGAAAGTCGTCCGCCGACGCCGAGTCATTAAACTCAGCTCGGGTGGGGTCCGCCATCCGAATGCCGCCTATGCGCGTCATGTTTCGTGCATCTTACGACACGGTTGACCGGGCCGCGGCCAACCAATTTTGACTTCAGAAGCCGCGCGGCCCGTGGCTCTGGTTGCACCAATTGTTGTCCAGCGATTTCCCGGAGCGACGACAGCTTGGCACGACGATGCTATTCGAGCTGGAACCACTCCTTAGGTATTGAACCGGGCCATTGAGGATAGTCTAACGTGTCCGGACCAGCGAACAATGCGGCACCATGAAACACGGATTTGAGGTGACACAGGTAATGACATGCCGCTTTGAATCGAGCTCGCGTCTCCGTGCGGGGCAGCAGATTTTCGCGATAGAAAATGATCTCAAGATTACCTTCAGGCTCGAACATCAATTTCAGAGTGAAGTCGAATCCCGCCTGTGCAACGGTATAGTCCGCATGGAGAGACAGGATTTTTCCCGCGCGAAAAAAGGTGACATATTCGGAAAGTTGGTAAACGCGATTCCAATCAGACCCATTCGTGTCGTTCGACCACGTACTGCATCTGAAATCAATAGATGCGCCAGCGAGTTGCGGCAGAACAGTGTCTAGTAGATCGAGATCAATCGCGGGAACGTAGCCCTCGAAAAAGCACATTCCGCCATTGAACATATCGTCAATCATCCAATCGCTTGCGGCCCAAAACTGTTCGACTCGTTCATCGAAGGATGGAGGCATTGGTCTAGACTGCGTGAAGAAAAATGGGCCATGAGACCGCTGAAGGCCGTTAATGCTCACGTTCACCGGGCGGTGGCGGACGACTTCGATTTCAAACTGGAGGCGGCCCACCGCGCCGGAGCAACGTATTGCTAGGCGTCCATTGGCTTCGCTCCAGCACCTGATCAGTGGCTATGAATAATCTTCCTTCGCAATTCCCAGTTGCTGGATTTCCTCACCCGTCGAATACCGAAACTCGTGAACTCCTCGGCACTCAGGACATAGTGTGGTTGTGGAAATCCAAGGATCACAGGTAGTGCTGGCGTGATCGTCCAAGTCCGGCGGATTTGGGTAAACGGTGCCATCTTCGTCACACGCGATAATTACTTTCCCACAAGTCGGGCAGGTTAGGAATAAAAGCGACGAGCGCTGTTGGCAGAATGGGCAAAGGTCATTCAGCGTGAACCTCGGTTTGCCAATGCGCATAAAATGACGCCTAACGACAAAGGTCACGGGGCGCCCCCAATCAGCTATGACTTCAACAACCGCGTCATCGGCGACTCCCATTCACCACATTGTTCGGGCCGCCGTTGTTCAACACCGCTGACAGTGTGTACAACGCCTCGGGAGCCAAGTCAGCTCCATTGGGCCACACCACGGTGCGTGAAACAGGATCAATCGAAACGGCTGAAAACATCGAGATTTCCCGGAGCGGTTCAAACATCGTGCCGCGAAGGAGCGGCAATACGTCGACAACCTTCGACATACCGTCGTCAAACTTCAGGGAAAGCAGATACCCGCCGACCCATTCAACATTCTCGATGTGCAGCATATGAACTAACCACCTATTCCAACGGTGGAACCCATAGCAACGGATCGCCCCGCTGCGCACGTTCCCAATTTTCGCCCAATTCTGCCTCGTGTTGCAAGGCCCATTCCCGCACCATCCGCTGCGCCCGACGCGGAAGAGTCCCTTCGATCAGGTCACCGGTCGCGATCGAAATCGCCGCATCTTGCCCAGCGTAAATCGCATGAAAATGCGGCGGAGCATGATCCTGCCAATAGACACAATTAGGAATTCCGTAGAACTCTTTGATTCGCGGCACGTTCAAATCTCAATTGCAAGTGACTACTAGCAGCCCCAACGACCCGCATCACGGGTGGTTGACAGTAGCCCATCCACCGCCACACCGCACCGTCTCGCCGCTGCCGTGAGTCGCGCCGTTCAGCGGAGACGAAGTGCCACCGCGAACCGCTGGCTGGGCGCCTGTCCATTCTAATGGGAGCCTGGCCCGAGAGCAAAATCGACGCGGACGGCGAGCCAAGCCAGCCGGCTGAGCCAGCTCATCCTGCGATGCCCACAAAAAGCCGCTGAAAGACGACCGCTGGTCACCAGCGGGCACCTTTCCTGTCTTCTTTGGCACAAGGGGCTGGCTCCGCGCTTCCTGCCCCATTCCCGTCGCCGTCGCCGTCGGTCGCTTCGCCATAACCGGGAGGCCCCCCAAAGTCGGTGGGGCATGTCGCGTTCCATCCACGTCCAGCCAACCAGCCCCACGACTTTGGCGGGGCCCAGGTGGCGAGCGATCGATGGCAGAGGCAGAGGGACGGCGCACAGGTGCTCCAGCCGCCCCATTCCTGGAGCCCGAACCCGAGGGAGCGACGAGCCGAAAAGCTATCTCTGGCTGACGACATCACCACGACTCGCTGCGAAAAAATCCCGCGGACTGCCCGAACGCAACTCGCCAGAATCGCCGACCTGGATAACCTTGGCCGACCAAGCGAGCCAGAAGCTACCCACAGATTCTGCCGGAGAGCCAATTTTTCCAAACCAATCTCAACACTGAACAGGTCTAGCCGTCGAGATGGCTCGGCGACCGTTCAAGTGGACGATATTGACGGCAATAGAACAAAGAGTGCCACGGGAAGTATCGTAGCCGCGTAGAGCCACAACGATCGTGTGTGCGGGTACATGACGAGAATCAACACGGCGAACCCTGAATTGAGAGCTGATAATGTCAGGGTCGCAAATTCTATCGATTCGAGAATCCTCGCGGTTGTGCCATCATCGTGATAAAGTGCGTATCGGGGGCAAAATGCCACAACAACCGACAAAGCCAAGCAAATGCAGCACACTGCCGAAATGACGCGCACGGCGATCTGCTCCTGAAACTTCATGGCGACGACATTTTCCGCTCTCTCCATTGGAACTCCACCCGGCCGCCGGCTCCAGTGCACCCTATTATTCAGCAGTTCTGCGTGCGACACCACCTGGATTGTCCAAGAAATGTTGCCGGAGTGCCCGGAGTCTCCGCTGAGTCTCCCACCGAAAAACCACCGCCATCAAAGGATGAAGCAGCCAACGCAACCATGATGGACGCGCCGTGAAATCATAATTGTATTCGACGCACGATACATCATCACCTACGTCGCGATGGCGAATTGATGCGGCAAATGTCTCAAAAAACGGTGGCCTGCTGACCAACCTTACAGCGGCAACCTCTGGCGCGTTGAAGGAGATGTATTCGGTTTTCATTTCAATCCCCCCCAAGTACCAACGCCCTTTGCAGACACTGGTCGCGTGCAATTGCGGCTCCGCCCAATCGTCGCACAAGCGAGCGTCCTGCAACAGCGTGTCCCACTCCACCCTCCTGCTGTAGTCATGCAACAACCGAAACACTCGAACGCTGGACGCGGAAATCGTCTCCTTCACAGAACCATGAGGCATCGGCTGTTCCCCCTCGACAGCGTCACCTAACGAACCACATCACGCGACCTCGGCCGACTGACATACCATCAGGACATGCCCGATCCGCAGCTCGCGTACAATTCTGGCTCATCGGCTTTTCCACGGCTGACGTCATGCTGAGCATTCACGCAGCGCGTTGTTCGCCTAACTGCGTCTCAAGTGCATCGACTCGTTGCTGCAGATTCCGAACGTGGCGGCACAAGTAATGTATTGGCGGGATCGTGATGAAGCATAGTGGTATCCACATCCCCCAGAGCATAGTCACGCCTACACCTTTCATGAAGAACGCTGAGATGGCGTGAGCGCCAATGTCCATGAGTGCGCCGCCCAGCGCGAAACTCAATGCGATTCGCGTGACCGTGATGTCCGTGCGATCTGCGAACGCTTCGATCGTCGCTTGATCAGATTTCTTCATTGGATTCGTCCTCGAAAGTGTGCCGCGACTTGTTTGTTTGCCTTGCAGGCGTTGGTATTTTTGCCGACAAACGCCCTCGATGGCCGAGCGGGAGGCAAGTAGGCTCTACATCAGGAAGCGGTTGATCCCCCGCTTTGGTCGATCGGATTATTCGTCGTCGTTTCGGCTCCGGCCTTTGATCGTTCGATTTTGCTGGAATGCAAATCGAATCCCAATCGTTCCAATACGAGTTCGCACAACGCTCTTCCAAATATCATACATGTCAGTCCGAGTAGCGCCAGCACGATGGACATCCACGTTACCGACGACAAGATTGCAGCGGTAATCAATGCCAGTCCAGACCCGCGAACGAGAATTCCAATACGGTCAATCCAGTCATGTCCCTTTCCCCAGGTGGGTATCCAAGCGGCATCTGCCAAGTGAAACCAGAATGCCATCCACGTGACCATCGCGAAAACGAGAAGTGCCCACGGTCGGTCGGAGAGGAACAGCAGCGAGATCCCAATTGATCCTCCGAGCGCCGCTGCATGAGCCAGTAATTGAAATGCTCCGCTCATCCGCACGCTACTTCTTTCACCGACAAACAACCAAGATCACCCGGTTGCCGCCAAGGGACTTCGATTCCCGGAGACGCCCGATCGGCAACTCGGATGCGTCTTTTTGTTATCTGTCGGTTTGACTTGGCGACCAGTTTGATCGGAAGTCCGGGTGTACAAAATAGGGTGAGCCAGAAAGTGGCACGACGCCCCCATCCGCCGCTGCGGAATCAAGCAATGCCTGAAATTCGTCCTGGCCCTCCACCGGCCAAGGCAATCCACGACAGCGGTGTCGATGAAGCGCGAGTCGCCAAGCATCGAAGCAATCGCATTCGCCGTTCGGTCCATAGTCGTAAACAATTGTGAAGTCGGGATGCAAGATTTCGATGCCCGCCCCGTGTATGTCAATCTTCACGCCGTCGGATTCCGCAATGACTGCGGCTTCCGGTGGGACGGTATAGCCGTACCCCATCCAATCACGGCGAGATCGTGGTATTGCCAAGCGAAGTCGCTTGTGTACGTAGGCAAGCCCGAGTTCCTGTGCCACTCGGAAGGAGGCTATCGCGTCAAGTAACTCAATGCTTTGCACTTCCATCGCCTACCGACAGCATTCACGGCGCAGCGACAATAGACCATCCACCGCCAAGCCGCATCGCTTCGCCGCCCCCGTGGATTGCTCGGCTCGGCGGAGACGGAGATATAACCAGAACTTGTGTTCTTTGAAATGAATGAAAGGTGGCGTATCCTGCTAGTTGATTCAACTTCCACTAGCCGCCCGACGAGGGCATGAGGAGTACGCCATGCGCAAGATTACCACGGCCGAACTGAAGAATCCATCCCCTTCGGCGGATCCGGAGGTCGTAACATTTCGGGCTCAGTTTGAGGGCAAGAGCCCGCTGGATGAAATTGTGCGTCGAGGAGCTCAACAGATGCTGCAGACGGCCATCGAAGAAGAGGTGAACGCCTTCATCCTGCAGCACTCGGACCGTTTGGATGCCGACGGACGTCGTCTGGTAGTCCGTAACGGCTACATCCCTGGGAGGGCTGTACAGACAGGAGCAGGTGCGCTCGAGGTGCATCAGCCTCGTGTACGTGATAATTCGCCCGACAAGAAGAACCGCGTGCGTTTCTCTTCCTCGGTTTTGCCGGCCTACCTCCGCCGCAGCAAGTCGGTCGAGGAACTGATTCCCTGGCTGTACTTGAAAGGCATTTCCACGGGCGATTTCCAGGAAGCGTTGCAGGGCCTGTTCGGTGAGAACGCCAGTGGATTGAGTCCCAACGTCGTCGTGCGACTGAAAGAGCAGTGGAGCCAGGAATACGAAGCCTGGTGCCGCCGTGACCTGAGTGACAAAGAGTACGCGTACGTTTGGGCTGACGGCATCCATGTCAATGTGCGACTGGAAGACGAGGCCAATTCTCGCCAGTGCATCCTGGTGCTGATGGGAGCGACGGCCGAGGGGGAGAAGGAATTACTGGCTGTCGCCGACGGCTATCGCGAGAGTGAACAGGATTGGTCGGAGCTGCTGCTGGACCTGAGGGGACGCGGCTTGAAGATGGACCCCAAACTGGCCATCGGGGATGGAGCCCTGGGTTTCTGGGCCGCCCTGCGAAAGGTTTTTGGCGAAACCCGCGAGCAACGTTGCTGGGTTCATAAGACGGCGAATGTGCTCAACAGCATGCCCAAGAGCGTGCAGCCTAGGGCCAAACAGGATATCCATGAAATCTGGATGGCGGAAACACGAGCTGACGCCCAGACGGCCTTTGATCGATTCCTGGAAAAATACGCCGCCAAGTATGAGAAAGCGTGCGAATGCCTCCGGAAAGATCGCGAGGTATTGCTGGCGTTCTATGACTTCCCGGCCGAACATTGGAAGCACCTGAGAACAACCAATCCGATCGAATCGACATTCGCCACGATCCGCCTGAGGCATCGCAAGACGAAAGGGTGCGGATCACGTCGTGCCAGCCTGGCGATGATGTTCAAGCTCGCGAAATCGGCCGAGAAGCGTTGGCGAAAGCTGAACGGTCACGAAAAGTTGACCCCACTACTCCAAGGAAAAATTTTCGTTGACGGACTGCTGCAGGACGCTGCCTAGAATTTTTTCAAAACACAACTCTTGACAATATCTCGCGGAGACGCCGTGCCACCGCGAACCGCCGGCTGGGCGCCTGTCCATTCTAATGGGAGCCTGGCTCAAGAGCAAAATCGACACGGACGGCGAACCAAGCTAGCCCGCCGAGCCAGCTCATCCTGCGATGCCCACAAAAAGCCGCAGGAAGGCGACCGCTGGTCACGAGGTGCACCCGGTCTATCTTCTTTCGCACAAGGGGCTGGCTCCGCGCTTCCTGCCCCATTCCCATCGCCGTCGCCGTCGGTCGCTTCGCCAGAACCGGCAGGCCCCCCAAAGTCGGTGGGGCATGTAGCGTTCCATCCACGTCCGGCCAACCAGCCCCACGATTTTTGGCGGGGCCCAGGTGCCGAGCGATCGATGGCAAAGGCGGAGGGACGGCGCAAAGGAGCTCCAGCCGCCCCGTTCCTGGAGCCCGAACCCGAGGGAGCGACGAGCCGGTAAGCTGTCTCTCGCTGACGACATCGCCACGACTCACCACGACTCGCTATCAGAAAACCCAACCGCTTGCCAGCTCGCAACTCGCCAGCATCGCCGAGCTAGATAACCTTGGCCGACCAAGAGAGTCAGAAGCTACCCACAGATTCTGGTAAAGAGCCTGATTCCCAAAAACGCTGGCCAGTCCAACATGTTGCTCGCCCGCATCGTCGATCATCGACCCAACTGGCTAGTCGCTGTTCGGCCACGTAAGTATTGCAGTTTCAGTTTCATGGTTTTCGATGAGGGAAAGTAGTGGCCCCTGGATTCTAACGTGAACCCATGATTCGCGGCATTCCCCCAATTTTTCCCGGTCCACGGTTATATTTTCTCTGCGAGCAAACTCGGCCAGAAGGCGATCGATCTCGTCGGCGGTTTCTGCATCGATCCGATCCGAACACCATCCGCCCCATTTCGGACCCGTAAAGTAGGCAGTCAGTTGACCAACGAAATCAGACCTATCTCCTGCAATCGGGACCAGGTATCCTTCGAGTTCCATCTGGTAGCAAGAATGACCTCCGGCCTGGTTTCGGTACGTAACACCCGTCTTAAAGGGGACGATTAGTGCCGGTCCAGCAAGGTCGTACAGCAGGACAGTAGTCTTTGTCTGCATTCCTATTCCAACGACTTACGCCGCAGTTCACCGGGCCGCGGAGAACGACGTTGATTTCCAAGCCCGCGCGGCCCGCGGCTCCATGTAAAACGACTTGTGTCGTCGGCGTTTGCAAATGGTCCTCACATTGCAGTTGCTGGCGTCAGTTGGGATCAAGTTCAGCGCAGACATCGGATGCCCAACTCGCGGCGCCCTGGAACGGGCATAGCCGGACACGATATCCGGCCATGGCAAGCTCCATGTGCATGGCCGGTGCCCGCATGGCCTTCGAACTGTGGATCAGCACTGGACATACTGGACGAGTTCGAGCCAGAAATGCCGTTACATCGTCGCCTGATCCACCTGTGTCATCATTGGCAACTGCCGCATCCAGTTCGACAACGCGACGCAGCGAAGGCCCCTGGCCACGCCGAACGGTCGCAATCACTCCGCCGCCGGAGCGATCTGTCCATTCGATTTCGCGACGCTCGGCGGCTCGGGGTCCGTCGCGCTGTTGTTGGGCGTCCCTCATTCCAGTGGAGAGCTGCTGCGCCACTGCGATGACGCGACGCCAAGTTGGATCGTTGAGCATGGTCGGCACGTCGACATGTTCTGCCTTAGCCGTTTCGGACAGAAGTCCGTATACGTGCGACAGCCCTTTCAGTTCGTCGCTGGACAATGCAGACGTGAAGGCCTCGTTTTTGGGATCGAAAACATCGTGACAGAAAACTAAAGTCAATTCCGTCGGCGCATGCCCCGCCTGCCCAAGGGATCTTTCGTACTCCAGTTGGGCGCTCGGCTGGGATAGCAACTCAAGGAAGTCCCGGACCGATTTGCGAATCTGCACTTTTCCTCCGAGACCGATAATGACGACGGTAACCCGGCGACGGCCAAGAACCATTGAATTCAAAACCCACCCGACCCGCCGCTCGGGTTCAACGCATTGTCGTCCCGCGACTCTGTTTGGCGATCCGTACCTGTCAATGGTGCGTTTCCAGCACGATTATATCACCGACATCAGGAGTCCTCCACAATGCGGCGCAGTAACAGTATCCGTCGGGAAAGTCGTCAAGGGTAAACTCATGGGTATCGGGTGACACAATTCGTTCTTTGGCGACCCTGCGCCAGAAGTCGAACGACCGATCAGGATGAATCCAGTCCAACGGCGAGCCAACTTTAGCAATCACGAACTGAACGGAGCCCTGCTGCAGCATGGACTTGATGTCGTCAACACCAAGGTCGCGAATTCGCTCAGCGCTCAAATCACCGTCCTGATCCCAGATTCTGGCCAGTGGAATCGAAACGACTATTCGTTTTTCTGGATCAACAACCATGATTCAAGCTGGATAACGGCGATGTTGACCGAGCCCCACCCAAAAGGCTTCCTTTTCGAAACGGACCGTCGGAGGCTTGGGCCCAACATTCTGCTATCCAAATTCTTCGTCTACCACACAAATGGTCAGAATTTTTCGCCCCCATTGATTCGCGGCTCGAACTCTAAGAACTCGCGATGCTGAAACTCGTCGGCAAAGTACCATTCGTTAAATCCAAAGTCGTAGTCGGTCTTACCGAACCAGAAACTTGTCCACTTTCCTTTGTGAGAGTGCGGTGGCGCAATATCGCACATTGGGTAATCTGAGGGCTTGTATCCATCTCGGCACTCAAAACACTCGCCATGGCGTGGCCCAAAGGACTCCCAGCACCAACGATTCGTAAAGTCCATCTCTGGGTACGAAAGCTCAAGCATCACGGAAAACGAAAATACTTGCAGCAATCCTTTTCGCGCATCGTCGGCTTCTGGGTCGTGTCCCAAACTTGCCACACAATCCTTATACGATGAAAGCCTGGCGGCTCTAAAAGTCATGGCGTGTTGCGATTCTTTTCGAGGGTAACGAGTTGCGTCACCGACCAACCGCAGGTGATGGCGATGACAAAACCGGGCTGACCGGACGCTCCGGTGCATACGACTATTATGCGTCGTTAACTGTATTGTCAGGTACCCTCGACATGTTCGCCCACCATTCGAATCTGTTCGCCAGCGGCAGTAGCCGCAGCAAAGTCATCAAACTCGAACGTTCAACAAACTGACACGGATCCATCAATCTGATCTGCCTCACGATACTCCAAACGCCCACCGACGGCGACAACTACGGCAAGCAGCTTCTCCTCACGCCCCCGGATCAATCGGGTGCTTGTAGTACACCTCAATCATTCACGTTGGCGACATGTTCATAGACGCATAACGTCCGGCGGTAACGGGACCGCCGTAAAAACCATAATTTCAAAACCTGCGTCATCGGCGACTCCCGTTCATCGCCTGGCTATCCCTTTGTCTAGTCCGCATGATCATTGAACCAAGCGAATACGACGTCGTTAATATACCTGCAATACTCGTCAACGCATCTTGCGATGTCGGCCTCTCGCGTACTCCAGCCGAAATGGTATTTCTTTCCGTTTGGCAGTCAGATCGCTCGTATGCGTCGCTCCACGGACCGCTCGCTAAAGTCTTGGCATCGGTGCCACTCGTGACATGGCACATTACACGGACCGATCTCCCACTTGTGTGCTTTTGGAATCCAATGTGCCAAACACGGCCATTCCGGGATCGCGTGAAGTGTCCAGTACTCGCCGGATCGAAGTCTTTTGAGCGGAGCCATGCACCCACGCGAGTAAGAATCTCGTCCCGTGCGGCACGCATCGCCGTATCGCGTTGTTTCAACTTTGCGATTGGGTCAGTTTCCATGGAAGGGCTGCTGTCCTGGAGATTCAGGCACAACGCTCGCGTTGATCGGGCCGCGGCGAGCAAGGTATCCATTTGAAAGCGGCCCGATCCGCGGCTCCGCGCCGAACGAGCTATTATGCGACTCTACACGACTGAAGTTCCACCTGTGAGTTGAGCCAAGACCTTTTGCGATTCTTGTACGAGGTACGGTTCAGACTCGAACGTCCACTTTATATCGCAGTACTCACAGCAATTCCATAAGTCGCCGAGCCACGCGGGATAGTATGCCACGCCCGGGTCAACCGTTGGAAGTGCGCCAAGGAACTGACCGTCGATTGCATTTACCAAACTGCAGAGAGCGTGAGGCTGTATTTCTTTGTTCAGGAATCGCCGCAGATATGTCACCAGCAAAGACTGCGCAACTTCTACGCCCGAGTTGGAAGCAGGTACAAAAGCGAGCTGCGATTGTGCGAATCGGCACAACAAATGCTCAGCATCATTGTCGTGCGATAACAAACGCGAGAGACTCGGATCTGGATTCGCGTTGTGCTCGTATTCCGCAAGGACCCACGAATCGACTGCGGCAGAATCGGTCAGCCCAAGCCAATACAGGGTCGCGAGGCGTCGCAGTTCGTCTTGGTGAGCAGCTATATCTGTCATTTTCTGCCATAATTGTTGTGGCATAATGCCAGCAATCACGGACCGGAGACAGTAGCCCATCCACTGCCATGCCGCACCGTTTCGCCGCTCCCGTAGTTTGCACGGTTCGGCGGAGACGACTTTCCACTACAAATCAGCCGCGGCACGGCCTCCATTCTAATGACCGCCGGGCCCAAGATCAAAGATCGGCCAGTCGGGAACTTTGGAATGTGTTGGACCACGGATAGCACGGATTCCACGGATATCTCACGCTCGCTCGGTCCGCTGAGCACCATGTCGCTGTTCGGACGTCGCGTCTGCCGGTGAAGCTTACAGGAAACGATCCCAATTAGGCCCGGGCGAACGTTGCCTCTTAAGTCCGCAGCACAACGCCGATTCGCGCAGTTTTCGTACTCGGGCTCGTACTCAGCATCGCGGTACTCGTACTCGACCGGCCCTGTGAAAAGCTGTCAGTCGGCTGACAGAGGGCAGAGCGACCAAAAGATGTTTGAAGCAACCGTAGGCTCAAACCAGCAGCCCTTGCGGTATGACTTCCCAAAGTCAGAAACACCCCGGTAACCCAGCTATCGCCCCCCCGAGCCGCTCCCAACCAAGGTAAGTCCGGCAGTAACCAGACGAGGACGGCGGTCGACGACATCGACATCTGTCGAATACTTCGATCTCCCCGACTTCCTCACACCGGAAAAAAACTGCCGACTTCTTCCGCCGCTACCCGTCCGTACTACTTGACATTACGGGCCATCGAGATGTTCGTCCGTTTCATGTTGCCACCTCGGTCACATGCCGGGCAACCCATTCAGCAAATGGCTCCCGGCCAAGTTCACCTGCCGCAAGCCGTAAGATTACTGATTCGGAGCTATCTACGTCCGCGTCCAGTTCAAATCCGTTCATCACCAAGAACGTTTCCATCGCGGCGTGGCCGATCCGCTTGTTTCCGTCGACGAAGGGATGGTTCATGACCAACGAAAAACATAACGCTGCGGCCTTTTCCGCTAGGGAAGGGTACAGGTCGGTGCCCCCAAAGGACATCTGCGGTTGGGCCAGGGCCGATGCGGCCAGTCCCAGGTCACGAATTCCACCCGATCCACCAGCTTGCTCGATGATTCGGCGGTGAAGTTCGATCAGTTCCGCGAGAGTCAGATACCGCATCAGGCCAACCGCCTGTACAGCTCGGCGTTCTTCTGGAGTACGCGTGACGCTGCACGGTCGAACTCGCCATCTGGTTTCGCAATCAAGTCCATGATTGCAGCCTTCGCAAGATCAGCCACCGAGACGTTGAGCCGACTGGCGATCGCCTGGAGTTCCAGGACCTGTTTCTCATCGAGTTCGAGATTTAGTGTCATCGGACAATGAGTCCTCATTGGAAGGGATAACGTCACCGATCACGGGGAGTCGGCAATTGATCGTCCACTGTCGATCCGCCCGACTTCGCCGCTCCGGTGGATTGCACGGTCCGGCGGAGATGCCGTGCCACCGCGAATCACCGGCTGGGCGACGGTCCATTCTAATGGGAGCCTGGCCCGAGAGCAAAATCGACAGGGACGGCGAGCCAAGCCAGCCCCCCCCCCAGTTCATCCTGCGATGCCCACAAAATGTCGCCGGAAGACGACAGCTTGTCAGAAGTGGTGATCTTTCTGTCTTCATTCGCACAAGGGGCTGACTCCGCGCTTCCTGCCCCATTCCCGTCGCCGTCGCCGTCGGTCGCTTCGCCAAAACCGGCAGGCCCCCCAAAGTCGGTGGGGCAATCAAGTCGCCATCAACTGCCGGCCAACCAGCCCCACGACTTTGGCGGGGCCCAGGTGGCGAGCGATCGATGGCAGAGGCCGAGGGACGGCGCGCAGGAGCTCTAGCCGCCCCATTCCTGGAGCCCGAACCCGAGGGAGCGACGAGCCGCTAAGCTGTCGCTCGCTGACGACATCGCCACGACTCGCTACGACTCGCTACGAGTAAACCCAGCCGCCTGCCAGCTCGCAACTCGCCAGAATCGCCGAGCTGGATGAACTTGGCCGAGCCAATCGAAGTACGATGTTCCGGATCTGCAATCAATTCATCTGACACGATCGAAGTCGTCATCCGACTTCGCGAGCAGATCATTAATTGCGGCCTTGGCGAGATCGTCCACGGTCACATTGAGTCGACGCGCGGCCTCCTGCAGTCGCTGTACCTGCTGCTCGTCAAGTTCAAGATGTAGTGTCATATGAATGAAGCACTCATTTGCAGGACGAACGGCGGTCATCACCCGGCATGCGCGAGAGACGTTCCATTTCAAAAACGGCCGATCGCGTCCTCGGCGTGCATGGCTTGGTTATTTGGCTGTCCGCTTTCTTTAGATCTTAACACACGTGGAATTGCCGAGGAGCTAAAAACGAAGCAAACGTCCGACAGAATTCCATACGGTATTAAGCCCCGGAAAAACGAAGACGACCAAGAGCATTGGCGACAGACACAGAAACCAACCTCCGATTGGCATGCGCTTCAGATAGAAGATTGTTGCCGCAAATGACAACGTTCCAAAAGCAGCAGACGCAATTGCCGTCCGAACGTAATCTGTGGTTGATAGTGGTGGAGTGGAGTGAATGTATTCATAAATCGATACCCCGAAAATGAAGAGGTATAGAGAACCGAGAATCGCGCCCACGGCTATTCCGACGGTGCGAAACTGGATAAAAGCACGCGATTCAGAATGCGGCGAGGACACGCAAATCGGCGGTGAGTAAGGATCGTTAGAGTCCATAATTGTGAAAAATTGAGGCTGTGCGAGTCCTTGCCAAATAACGACAGCGGTAACGGAGCCGCCGTAAAGGACCTTGATTTCAAAAGTTGCGTTGTAGGCGGCTCTTGTTGACCGCTTGGTTTCCTCGCTTGATGAAGTTCTTGATGAAGTTATCGTGCCGGGGTGATATCATCGATGTCTTGGGATTTCTCACGATCCAGTGGGAGACGGACGACATCCTTAGCATCGAAGTCGAGTTTCTTGAAGTCGATTTGCCGCACTCGACGGTTGTGCATGGTGTGATATTGCAATACCAAGTTCTTGGTGTCGTAGACGGTTGTCCAAATCGTAGAACTACGCATTCCCTCGGGACTCGCTTCTCCTGACCCTTCAGCCGACGCACCGACAGAAAGGTTGAAGTTGTCGAGAATTCGGAACATTTCATACATCGTCTCTGCGCCATCGGGCGTCTCACGAGCCGTCGCCGCATATGAAGCCGCACGCAAGAATCGCGAGGGAGAAGAGAGGTCCCCAGGAATACCGAACAGCCGGTTCCCTCCCCCGAATGTCAATGTTTTCAAGTCTCCGACCTTCCGATGCGGAAGCGGCGTGTCCAAGTTGGTGTAGTTGAGCAAATTCCCAATGTGCCAATCGTAGTTCGGACCATTCGTGACAACGCCCAGCGGGGCTGGGTGTATCGTCGCAACCCCTTTGGTAAATTCGAGCACGAATGCCTTACCGGAGCTATCGGTGACAATCATGTGCAGCGGCGGAACGCCGCCGATCTCCTTGACGATGCTGCCGCAGATCTGCACTTCTGCCAAGGCCTGCCGCGCATCCTCCGTGGACGCACAGGTGGTTAACAGGTAGGGGCCAACCGCCAGAATATCCAAGCTTCTTGCCGAGTTCGCTGCGTCATACTTCGGGTACTCTGCGAACCCTTCGTGGTAAAACAGGTTGACGCATAACCCTTTCTCATTCATGCCGTCGATCAGGTAGTTCTTCTCCACTACATCAAGTCCGACAGCACCGTACTCGGTTTTCCAGGTGAGCCCTTGCTGATGGTCCGGCGTCGGACTTTGCAAAGCTAAACCTCTGGGAATGATGACAACCCGCGAACGAAGGTCGAACGTCCCCCACTCCTGGGTCCGACCGAACACGACCGCACCATCCTTCGCCCTGAGCGTCAACCCAGTGCAGGCGTAAAGGGGATGACCCAGCAGGTTAGTGAGAGCGATCCCAGCAAGGATCGGACCAATCTTCTTGCGAAACGTGTGCATAGTGAATGACCTATTTAAGGGCTAACGATAGCACTCACGGATTGGGCTCAAGGACCCCAAACTCAAGGAGACGAATGATGAAATTCTACACGCCACAGCACCAATTCTACTGCGGGATCGATCTCCATGCCAAGACACTCCACGTCGGCGCAGCAAATGCTGCCGGCCAGAAACTGCTGCACCAGAACCTGCAGTGCCAGGACACCGCGGAATTGTTCGCAGCCCTCCAGCCGTTTCGCTCTGAGCCCCGCGGCGAACTGAAGCCAACGTAAACCCAAATGCCTAACCAGGAATTCCTACCACTGAGCGAAGTCTATGACGATCGATCACTCACTGAGCGCTCGCATCGATCACGCAAAAGGGAATCCTCTGCATACGGGTCGAGCTTCCTGTGCTTTGATTGGACAGAGCGTGACAACTCTTGACATCATCGACAGGTGCTTCGACCGGAAACGATCGAGTATCCAGAGCGACCAATATCGTTCCCCCCCGAGCCGCTCCCAACCAAGGTAAGTCCAGCAGTAACCAGCCGAGGACGGCGATCGACGACATCGACATCTGTCGAATACTTCGATCTCCCCGACTTCCTCACACCGGAAAAAAACTGCCGACTTCTTCCGCCGCTACCCGTCCGTACTACTTGACTTTACGGGCCATAGAGATGTTCGGCGGAGACGACTTTTCCACTACGAACCATCCGCGGCAAGGCCTTCATTCTAATGACCGCCAGTCCCAACAGCAAAGATCGGCTAGTCCTTGAACAAGCGTAGTGTGAATTCGATTTCCGAGATTTTTCGGTCCGGGGACAAAAAAACTCGAAAATTCTCGGGGTTTTTGCGTACTTGGTTTATCGCAACTTCCAATCACGCGGAACCCGAGGAGAACTTTCGAGTGAACACCAAAATACGACGACAGTTATCGACACGCAAGCGGGCTATTGAGGAGCGACTGGATAAAACAAAGTTCCCGAGCCAGTGTCCGGTGATGGCTGCGTCCAACATTCAATATGAGCTATCCGATCGTCAACAGGCGATCGCCGCGGGCGGACTGGGCCTGATTCACTCCCTGGTGAAGAACCTTGGTTTGGATCGGTCCATCAATGAAAACGTACCGCTGTTCAAGATCCGACTCCCCTATGCAGAGTCTGACCACGTGCTCAATATCGCCTACAATCTGTTGGCCGGCGGCACCTGTCTGGAGCATTTGGAGTATCGCCGCAATGATGAGGCCTATTTGAACGCCCTCGGCGCTCAACGAATTCCGGATCCGACGACAGCCGGAGACTTTTGCCGGCGCCATAGTGAGACGTCGATCTTGAAGTTGATGGACGTATTCAATGAAGTACGTCGCCGGGTGTGGAGTTGTCAGCCGAAGGCATTCTTCGACGAAGCGATCATCGAGGCCGACGGTACCATGGTCGAGACTCAGGGCGAGTGCAAGGAAGGGATCGATGTCAACCACAATGGGCAGTGGGGTTATCACCCGCTGGTCGTGAGCCTGGCGAATACGGGCGAACCGTTGTACATCGCCAATCGAGGCGGCAGCCGGCCCAGTCATGAGCGGGCTGCAGGGTGGCTAGATCGGGCGATCGACGTTTGCCGGCAAGCGGGATTCCGGCAGATTCGGCTGCGCGGAGACACTGACTTCTCACAGACCGAGCACTTGGATCGCTGGGATGATGACAAGGTACTGTTCGTATTCGGTTACGACGCCATGCCGAATCTGTACGAAAGAGTCGACGAATTAGGCCACGATTCGTGGCGACCGCTGAAGCGGAAGCCTCGATATAAGGTCCAAACCAAGTCGCGAACACGCCCGAAGAACGTGAAGCAGGAAGTGGTTGAGGAACGGGAATTCAAAGATCTACGGCTCGAATCGGAATACATTAACGAATTCCCGTATCGCCCCGGCGCCTGCAAACGGGACTACCGGATGGTGGTTCTCTGGAAGGCCATTGAAGTTCACCAAGGCCAGCAATATCTATTCGACGAACGGCGCTGCTTCTTCTATATCACCAACGATTGGGAAACTCCCGCCGAGGACATCGTGACGCAGCACGCCAACAAACGCTGTAACCAGGAAAACGTCATCCAGCAACTCAAGAGCGACGTCCTGGCACTCACGGCTCCGGTCGATACCTTCAACGGCAACTGGGCCTACATGGTGATGGCATCTTTGGCATGGTCGTTGAAAATCTGGGTAGCGCTATTGGTACCCGAAGGTCGTGGCGTCAGTTCAAAGCAGCACCAGGAGAAGCAGTCATTGTTGCGAATGGATTTCTCTACCTTTCGACAAGCGATGATCAATATCCCTGCGCAAGTTCTCCGCAGCGGACGGCGTCTGATCTATCGACTCATGGGCTGGAATCGTTGGCAGATCACGTTTCACCAACTCTGGGAACGACTTCAGCATCCGCTCAGATGCTGACGTCGGCTCACTGAAGCCGGAGTACGTACGCTCCGGTCCGCCGCCACGCCAAACCCAAAGAAAGATCCACCAACATGCCCACCATCAAACCCGAACCTCTTCGCGGCGACCTCGTCGCTCTCGTGACGCTGCGCGCCGCCGCAGCCGCCAAGAACCATTCCCCCCTACGCTTGTTTAAGGGCTAGTCGGGAACGTTGAAATGCGTTGGACCACCGATAGGACGGATTCCACGGGCATTTCAAGCTCGCTCGATCCGCTGAGCACCATGTCGCTGGTCGGAGGTCCCTTCTGCCGGTGCAACTTGCAGGAACAGCCCCAATTACGCCCGGCCGAATATCGCCCCTTACGCCCGCAGCACAACGCCGATTCGCCCACCATTCGTATTCGTACTCAGCATCGCGGTACTCGTACTCGATCGGGGCGCTCGTAAGCCACCCAATCTCAGATGTCGAGACGTTTGGCAATTATTGCCGATTGAAGATGGCCTGGGCGAGTTTACGGAGATGGATGCGGCGTCGAGTTTCAGTTCGAGAGCATTGTGTCGGTGACAGTACAATTCATGCATCCGACTGACAGCGTATCACAGGGCCGATCGAGTACGATTACGAGTACCGCTATGCTGAGTACGAGTACGAGGAATTCAATCGACGAACGCCAAGTATAGCCAGGCGCGCGCGACCAACCCGGAGCTATCGACCAAGCCGACTGCGCGCGATCCGGTTGATCCGTTAGTTCGGCGGCCGATGGTGTACCGTCTGTTGTTATTCAGGCCCTCGCACCGATACCCCGCTCATGCACTGCTCACAGGCTCTCCGAACGTGACCCAAAACCGATTCAGATCCCGCACGATGAATTCCCGCATCCCGTAGAAGGTATTGTGCGGTGCCTCGACCACGTCAATTTCAGCCGATAGGTGCGCATAGGCCGCGTCCACGTCCTCAGCATGTAGATAGAGGTCGATTTCGCGGCGATCGGCGTTGCTTATATGCCCGCCTTCGCTGAACATCACCCCACTATCACCGAAGCGCACAAGCGCCCAATCCATCTCGCCATTGTCCTCGTTAGCTCGCACCAACGTGAAACCGATCGCCTCGTACCAGGCGACCGCGGCGCGCACGTCAGGCACGTGAATCATCGGCACAACTCGTCGTTCCATAGTTGCTTCCTCCGACCGGCTTCGAGCGGTGAAGCCATCTTGCTTGGATCGTGCCCACACGCAGGTGCGCAAGGCCGCCGAACGCCACGCATCAGCGGGCGGAGAGTTGACTTACCATTTCCATACGGCCGTTTCCGCTCCGCTGCATTGCTTGGTTCCACGCCGATCCGGTGCTCGTCGAGGATTTTACCGTACGAGTCGCCAAATGGCGATATTTGCTGCGCAGATCAGCGTGCCAAGCAGCAAGTCCCACAACGTGATCTGCCGCCCTCGCTGATATCTGTATTGTCGATTGAGCCTTTCGCCAATGACGCCGACCGATAGGCCCGTAACGGTAACGGCCAATGGCACCAGTCGTGAGAAAATGGGCGATACAGCAGTTATGCATGCCACGATGAGGGTAACGACTACCATCAGAATAGCACAATCATAGTCACGACTAAATCTTCGGGGTCTTGTGTCAGGATTCTTTCGCCGAAATTCTTTGTCAATACGCAACGCGTCGTCCAGCTTGCCCAACGGCACATGGACTTCGACGTACATTCGATGTGTTTTGGTTTTCGCGTCGATTCCACTTGCCCCAAGCCTGCGCTTAAACGACGATGCGATGCTTCGGTTGTGATATCTGCAGCATGCGACAAAATGCCCGGTGCTGACACCAGGACCAGCGGACGGCGTCTGGTTGGCTGCCTGTATTCGTCGAAGTGTCTCGCCAAGGTCCACGGTATCGTCGCCATGTGTCGGAGGTGCGAATGGTGGCGTGGAACGACGGCGGTAACCGGGCCGCCGCAAAAAGACTATGATTTCATAACCCGCGTGATCGGCGGCTCCGGTTGCCCGCTTTGATCGGTGTTTTGCGGCGAGTGTCGAATCGAGTCCTCGTACAAGGTGTCCGGACAAATATCCTGCCCGTTCGGCCATGCCACGGTACCATCAACCACAGTGGCACTGAGGAAATAACCGACGTTCTGGAACTCCCGAAAGACGCCATATTCCAAAAGATGGCTGCAATCAAATGTCCCAACCTCACCATTCGTAAAAGTAAGTATGAGACGATAGTCGTCGGTTGCAACCACGGACTTGACTCGGGGATTCATCGTCATCTCAAGGGTTCGATTCTAAACGGTTGTTGACCGTTCACAGCTAGTTCCCAATCCGCAATCAGATCTTCACGATGGATTTCCACTCACGCCAGAACCATTTTCATTTTACCGGGTGGAAGCTGTCCCTCCAACAGCTCGCCCTCGGGAATTGAGATCACTGCCTCTTCTCCTTGCAATCTCGCATGGATGTGCGGGCGATGGTGGCGACGATTGTCCAGAAAATACAGCGAGATCGTGATGCCGTAAAACATTGAGATCACCGGCATGCGACATTTCTCCTGGCCGAACGCTCGCCATAACCAGGTCGCCGCCAGTCACGTCGAGCAGTACAAGGCCACGCGCCGCCGGCGGCTCCGAGTTGATGGCGTTGTTGGGGGGGGGCGATTCGTTTTTTGCGCCGCCCGAACACACTCGCAATATCGCGGTCGAGGCGGCAGCTGCAATCCGGTTTTTGCGGCCCCGATCGAGTAGTCGGCGGACGGTCGTTGCGGCAGTGCAGGAGAAGAGGTGAACCGCAGAGGCGCTGAGGACGCCGAGACGAACGCTGGGCTCTGCCAAGCGGACGTGGCATCCAGGCCGAAACGCCGAGTACCACGCAAGCCTTGTCGGTCGGCAACCGGACTAAGAAACCCGCCTGCCGAGAACGATCGTCCATCGTGTATATCGGGACAAGCCGTCCACTACGAGGAACAGGGACACGGCGTCCATTGGCATCTTAGCGAGCAACCTATCCTGAGCCGCCCCAACGTATTGGCGTTAACCTGCGAGCGCAGAAGGGAGGTCGCGCACCGACCGACCGACCGACCGATGCGTTCGTCAGTTTCAACGCGGCGTTGGGTGGCGCCGTGCGATTCCCAAGCCTCCGCATCACCGAAACCGGACGCCGCCGCTACTGTCACCTGTCTTTGGGTCGGTCCCGGCGTAGACCGTTCCCCATCCGTACGTTCCAAGTGGATAGCCTAAAGTCTCCAACCATTGCTCGGTCGCCTCGGCGCGAGCTTGCTCCGTCGCGGGGGTCCAGTCGCCCCACGACGCTCCATCGAAATTGGCATCCACGACGGCAAGTGAGACCGACTCCAGATCCTGCCCGAAGAAGCAAAGACTCAGCGCGATCTTCCGGCCAGCTATCTCCGCCGGCGGAAGGTCGTACCACACGTAACCCGTACCCATGTCTCGAGCCGCAACTCCGGGGACGGAACTCAGCTCTGATGCTCGAAGCCCCTGCCGGATGACCAGTCCGCACGGATGACGAAGAACGAATGTGTATGTTTGGTTCGCCATCTCAGACCGCGCGTCCTGAAGCCCGCCGAACGACAAAGGTAACCCGGCGGCGGCCGAGAACCTTTTATTTCAGAGACCGCCCGAACCGCCGCTCGGGTTGACCGCCTTGTTCGCCGTCGTTTCGATCAGTTGTCCGGTCGCGATGTCCCAGACGTATTTGTCTTTATTCCAGTCAATCGCGGTGACCTGATTTTGCGAAACGGAAAAGCCGTTTGTGAAAATGTCGGCACCGCTGCTGGACCACATGATCGAACCGTCATACGAGACCCGAGCAACATCGAGTTCGCCGTGCGAAATATAACACCGATTCTCTGCCGAGTGATACACGCCAAAACAGGTTGCCCAGTCC
The DNA here is from genome assembly GCA_046349895.1 of Pirellulales bacterium. Lineage (GTDB taxonomy): Bacteria > Planctomycetota > Planctomycetia > Pirellulales > Pirellulaceae > JAXMBJ01. The sequence goes on from JAXMBJ010000006.1 coordinate 3,194,969, forward strand.
GTCTTTACTTTCCAGTTGAGCGTAAGTGTCGGCAGTTGAAGTGAGACGACAAAAGGACCAACCGCGATGAGCAAAGAATCGGCATGTATTATTGCGGAGTGTTCATGAACGCCAGAAGCGCCGCCAGTTGCGCCGAGGATGCTGGAAGCAATCACGGTTTCATCGTCTTGGACAATCTTGATGGTATGAAGAGATGTCGGAGTATATGGTTCATCGTCGAGTCGGTATGCATGGTCGTAGACGTGAGGACTATCGACTGAACCGAACGAAAACGACGGATCGTTGTCGATGTGGATCTCGAGTTGTCGATACGGGAGTCGGAGCATTGGGTTTGACGGCGAACAAGTACTATGCAGAATCCAGGACTCCCCGATTGTGCCAGATCCTGCATAATCCGGGCCCACGAGCCGATTATCGGACCGAGCAGGGACCGAAACAAGCCAATTTGTCGACGTTTTAGGGTCCGCTCGGCCATGGGTTAGCCTGGGGAGGATGGAATACGCTCAATCCAGGGAAAAGAGATTATCGTTGATACGGCATCAGATGATGGCGTGTGGAATGAGGTGCTGCGAGCAGCCGACCGAATTTCCCGTTCCCACCATCGACCGTCGTCACTCGACCTGATTCTGGCCCCGACACAGTCGAGGGCTCGGTCATGTCCGCGCAAAACGCCTGGCCGTAGGACTCGGCCACCGACCGTGATGGAACTGCGGCCAAGGGTAGAGACAGAGAGACAACACACCGCTGAGGCCGACCCGCGCAGCCACTCAGTCGCTCGTCAGTTGGCAACACGACTCGATGACGTGGGAGCTCGGCGGCCGCGAACCTCGCTGAGTGGTGAGCGGTCTGAACAATCGCGGCTTAAGAGTCGCAGGCCATGTCCCGAGCTGCTGCCCCCTTCACCGCACCGAGGTGCCCACACCGACATCTCAGGCCAAGATGGGCCTACAGGTTGGCTCGTCTTTCAGTCAAGCTTCAACGATGCCCGACCCAATTCCCCACCCCGAGTCGCAGGCACCTCAGACCGCCCACCCCGCCCGATGACGGCAAATCGAAATAGCCGGCCAGTAGTGCTCGGCGACTCAGCGCTGGCAGCACCGGCGACCACTGGCGGCGCCGGCCGACGCTGAGAACCACTGCCGAACGATGGGCACTTGGTTCGGACCACGCCACAAAAAAACCCCAGGAAGCCTCAGCTACCCAGGGTCGAATGCGGTCGGATCAAGAAGGTACCCCCTAGGGGAGTCGAACCCCTGTTACCGGACTGAGAACCCGGTGTCCTAGGCCACTAGACGAAGGGGGCCTGAGTCGAACGTGGGAGGCCCCGAAAGGCCAGCCGCTGATCGTCAAGGTGAAGCTGAAATTTACCCGCGCTCGACCCGGCGGTAAAGCCCACTGGCGAATCCGGGGGGGCGGTGAGTTACAATGGGATTCTGCTCGCGAAAACCCTCCTGGACCCAGGTACCTCCCATGGACACTCCCACCCCCATCTCAGCTCAGCCGATTCATTCGTCCCGTCGCCAGTTCCTGCAGTCTACCGCCCTGCTCGCCGCCACGGGCCTGGCCCTCGGAACCGGTTCGGCTCATCTCCTGGCTCAACCCGCCGACAGCGGCGCCGCCGGCTCGGCAGCCCCGGCCAAAAAGTACCGCAAGGCCGTCAAGATCGGCATGGTGCAGGTCGACGGACCACTGGTCGAAAAGATGAAGGTCCTCAAGGAGCTGGGCTTCGACGGCGTCGAGCTCGATAGCCCCGGTGGCCCCGAACCGGATGAAGTGAAACGGGCCATCGATGCCACCGGGCTCCCCGTCCATGGCGTGGTCGACTCGATCCATTGGCAGGACCGCATCTCCGATCCCGACCCGGCCATCCGCCAAAAGGGACTCGACGGGCTCACCACCGCCCTGCGCATGTCCAAGGCCTACGGCGGCACCACCGTGCTGCTGGTCCCCGGCCGCGTGATCCCGAACGAAGTGACCTACGATCAGTGCTGGGAACGTTCGATCGCCGAAATCCGCAAAGCACTCCCCGTCGCCGAAGAGACCGGCATTCAGATCCTCCTGGAAAATGTCTGGAACGACTTCCTGACCGATCCCAAGGAGACCGCTCGGTATGTCGATGAGATCAATCACGAGCTGGTCGGCGCGTACTTCGACATCGGCAACTGTGTCCGCTACTCGCCGCCCCATGAATGGATTCCGATCCTCGGCAAGCGAATCAAGAAACTCGATATCAAGGACTACGGACACCAGAATCAGTTCCGAGCCGAACTGCTGGAAGGCGATGTCAACTGGCCCAAGGTCATGGATGAACTGGAGAAGATCGGCTACACCGGCTGGGGAACAGCAGAAATCCCCGGCGGCGACCGCACACGACTGAAGTTCATCGCCGAACGGATGGACCGGATCTTTGCCAGCTAATTCGACATCGGCCCCCTCTCACCTTCACGTCACCGCCGACGACGATCGGCGGCTGACGTGGACCGCGCGCTGCATCAGCTTCACGACCCTGGCACTGATGGCCGTCACCTGGCGGCTCTGGTTCGATCGGGGCGATTTCCCACAAGTTCCTCTGGTTGGCGACCTGCGCGATACGCCGACCTGGCTGGAAAACGGCGCCGCTGCCCTGTCGATGCTGATCTTCGCCGCGCAGGCCTGCGGTCCCAACTGGCTGACCCGACATCGAGCCCTGTGGGCCGTCCATCTGGTGACGCTGAGCCTGTTGTTTGCCACCAACCAACACCGCTTGCAGCCGTGGGCTTATCATGCTTGGCTGACCGCGGTCGTGCTGGCCCTGGCAGCTGCCTGCCGACAGCTGAACTGGTTGCGAGCATTACTGATCAGCGTCTACATCTACGCGGCGCTCGGCAAACTCGATGCGACGTTCCTGCAAGGGCTCGGCCACCAGCTGATGACCGCCGCAGCCGAATCGTTCGGACTCGATCCAGCCGGCTGGTCACCAGCGATCAGCCTTGGACTGACAATCTTACTACCGCTCGGTGAACTCCTGGTCGGCCTGTTGCTGATCTGGCGTCGATCGCGTCCCTGGGGCGTGGTGGCCGGAGTGATCCTGCACGGCATCCTCGTCGGACTGCTCGGCCCCTGGAAGCTCAACCACCAACCGCCTGTCCTCCTGTGGAACGTCGGCTTCGCAGCTCAATTGATCGCCCTCTTCGGTCGCTGGCCCTTCCGCAGTCCGGCCGATCAAGGCTCATCCGCATCGGCCGGGAATACCGATCTGCTGACCAACCGCAATCCTGCGGTGGCTGAGCCGATCTCGCCTTTGGACAGCGACATTGGCAGGCCGAGTTGGCAGCGGTGGTTTGGGCAAGCGAGCGACGTGGCGGCGAGTGCCCTGGTGATCGCCGCCCTGGTCCTGCCGCTGGGCGAGAACTGGCAGCTGTGGGACCACTGGTTGAGCTGGGGGTTGTACGCACCGCGAGCCAGCCGGACCGAGTTGTGGATCCTAGCCGACGACGTCGACCGGCTCCCCGAATCGGCTCGCCGCTGGGCCGAAGCGACCGGTGACGACGAAGCCTCCTGGCGTCGCGTTCGGCTGGACCGCTGGTCGCTGGAAGTCCTGCACGTCCCGGTCTATCCGCAGGCCCGATTTCAGCTGGGCGTAGCGGCGGCGGTGGCCGAGCGGACGGGGCTGGACGGCCCCGAGTTGCAGGCGACCCTCTGGACCATGGCCGATCGGCGGACCGGGCGGCGCCAACAGGAACGATTAGTGGGGCGGCAGCAGTTATGGCAGGCGACCCGGCGGTTCTGGTGGGGGGCACGGCCGGCTGGCGAGTGGCCGGGGAGCGACGGGCGGCCTTGAATCAAAACCTTTGGTGACCTAGACTTAGGCGTCGTTTGCCGGCCCTTTCCCGTCGCTTGTGTCAGGTGGTTCTGCCCTGTGATCGATCGCGATATCGCCTTTCAACGCTGTGTGGATCCTGCGTGCGGAGCGACATTCTCGGTAGACGAGGTGCTCACCGAATGCCCGCGCTGCCACAACCTGCTCGACGTCGCCTACGACTGGCAACGAGTCCGCCCGCCCAGTCGGCTGCAGGAATTTGAAGCACTCTGGAGCCGACGCTACGAACCGCTCGCCTACAGCGGCGTGTGGCGGTTTCACCAGCTCCTGCCGTTCGCTCCTCCCGATCAGATCGTGACCGCCGGCGAAGGCCAAACGCTCCTGCAAAAGGCCGACGGCGTGGCTGGCTATGTCCACCTGCCGGCCGGGCACCTCTACCTGCAATACGAAGGGATGAACCCTTCGGGCAGCTTTAAAGACAACGGCATGTCAGCCGCCTTCACCCACGCCCGCATGACCGGAGCCAAACGTGCCGCATGTGCGTCGACCGGGAACACCAGCGCCAGCCTGGCCATGTACTGTGCCGTGTCACGGTTGATGAAGGCGATCATCTTCATTGGCTCAGGAAAAATCTCGTACGGCAAACTGTCGCAGGCACTCGAATACGGCGCACTGACTGTCCAGATTGCCGGTGACTTTGACGACGCCATGGCCCGCGTCAAGGAAGTTTCGCGCAACCTGGGAATCTACCTGGTCAACAGCGTCAATCCGTTTCGGCTGGAAGGCCAGAAGACCATCATGTACCGCGTACTGGAGAGCCTGCGGTGGGAGACGCCCGACTGGATCGTCGTCCCCGGCGGCAACCTGGGGAATTCCAGCGCGTTCGGCAAAGCGTTCGCTGAGCTTCACGAGCTCGGGCTGATCGACCGCATTCCGCGGCTGGCCGTGATCAACGCCGAAGGCTCCGACACACTCTACCGGCTTTACCACCAGCAAGGCATTCGCTGGGAACAGGGCCGCGCGAACCTGGCACCCGTGTGCGAGTTCTATGATGCCATGGACCGCGAAGGGCGCAAAGCGTCGACGATCGCCAGTGCGATTGAGATCAATCGACCGGTGAACCTGAACAAGTGCCTGCGGGCGCTCGAAGTCTGCGACGGAGTCGTGCGCAAGGTTTCTGATCAGGAAATCCTCGACGCCAAAGCTCAAGTCGGTCTGGGCGGAATCGGCTGCGAACCGGCCAGCGCGGCCAGCGTCGCCGGAGCGCGACTGCTGCGTGAAGAAGGAGTGATCGGCGCGGGCGATCGAGTCGTCTGCATTCTGACCGGGCATCAACTGAAGGACCCGACCGCCACCGTGGCCTATCACACGACCGATCAGGAGATGTTCAATCAAGTGCTCGGCACTCGCGGCGTCAAACGGGCCGCGTTTGCCAATCGAGCGGTGGCGGTTCCGAATGAGCTGGATGCGATCATTCAGGCCATCCAGCTCTACAGCTGAAATTGAGGTCAACATGGCGGTGACACGGGTAGCCATCCACGGTGCGGGTGGCCGGATGGGCAAACGGCTGATCGCGCTCGGGAGCGAAGACAAGGATCTGCAGCTGGTCGCGGCCCTGGAATACGCCGCGCATCCTCAGCTGGGTCAGGATGCGGGCACGGTGGCCGGTGTCGCGCCGCTCGGACTCCCCCTGACCGCTCAAGCCGACGTGCCGATCGATGCACTGATCGACTTTTCGTCCCCCGGTGGAGCCGGTGCGGCCATGGAGCTGTGCTACAGCCGCCGCATCCCGCTAGTGATGGCCACCACGGGCCTCGAGCCGCCTCAACAAACTCGACTGCGCGAAATCGCGCTGCAGATTCCAGTGGTGTGGTCGCCCAACATGAGCTCGGCGGTGAACCTGGGCTTCAAGCTGGCAACGGTCGCCGCTGAGGCTCTGAAGAATCACGCATCGGGGGTCGACGTGGAGATTCTTGAACGGCATCATCGGTTCAAGGAGGACGCGCCGAGCGGAACAGCGTTGAAGTTCGGCCAGCTGATCGGCGACGTGCTGGGGATCGACCGCCAGGTCCACGGCCGCCACGGCGCCACCGGCGCCCGGACTCGCAATGAAATCGGTTACCACGCGATTCGTACCGGTGACAATCCGGGCGAGCATACGATTGTGTTCGGCATGCTGGGCGAGACGATCGAGGTGACGGTGCGGGCCAGCAACCGCGACTGTTACGCGCTCGGCGCCTTGAGCGCCGCGAAGTTCGTGGCGGGCAAGCCGGCCGGGCTCTACACGATGTTCGACGTGCTGGGGCTCGACTGAATACCCCATTCCAACCATCCAGCCCGTTCCACCCACGGAGGTAGCACCTACCTCCCGCGGCGGCGCGAGGAGCCGATCCGATGGCCAAGTGTGAACAGGGGTACCTCTGTGCGGTCTGCGGTGGTGACGTGGAAGCGATCACCGACAGCGATCTCTACCTGCGCTACGTGATCGGTGAAGTCGATCCGGAACAACTTCACCTCCTGCCCGAACGACACCTCCGCTGTAACCCGGTCCTCGCCCAGTTCATCGTCGATCCCCAGTTCGAACCCGTCGTGGTCGACGGACCGCTCAGCAAATCCCAGCTCGATCCCCACTACGTCCGCGACCGACAGACACTCGTCACCCGCGGCTACCGACGACTCCACCAACTCGCCCACCTCGAAGACCTCTCCGTCCTCGAATACCCGCTCCCCGAAGCAATCGCCAAGTACCGCCGGTAGTAGAGACGCGAACCGCGGAAGGGGCGGAGGCTGCGGAAAGGAGGCCGCGGAAAGGAGGCGAGACCTCGCAACTGACGGACGGGACACGGAGACCAAGAAGCTGAAGGTGGCGGGTGGTTAGTGGCGAGTGGTTAGTGGCGAGTGGTTAGTGGCGAGTGGTTAGTGGCGAGTGATTAGTGGTGGCGGGACGCTTCCAAGGCGCGGTGAGCTGCCACGCCGGCGCCATGCAGGACGACGTTGGCGCCGAGGTGGGCCGGCGCGAGCTGGTAGCTGTCGGCCAGCGGCGGGAAGACATACCGAGCGACTTCGCGCCGCAGAGGGTCCCAGAACAAGTCGTCGCCCGCTTGAGCCACGCCGCCGCCGACCACCACGATGTCGGGGGCCAGCAGCGTGATCACCTGAGCAATCGCCCAGCCCAGGACCTCGTTGGCCTCGCGCCAAACACGCTGCGCCACGGCGTCACCCGATCGAGCGTCTGCCGATAATCGCTCGACCGTCCGCCACGGCGCCACGGCATGAGTTGATCCGATCGGCATCGAGAGGCGTTGTGCTCGAGTCTCCATCCCCAGCCCGCTGGCCCACGACTCGACCGTGTCGTGCGATCCCGTCGCCGCGACCCCGGGTCGCAAATGTCCGATCTCGGCCACCGCCATCCGATCCGCGCCGTCCAGCTCGCCGTCGACGACCCAACCGCCACCAATGCCGGTGCCGACCGTCACGTAAAAGACTCGGCGCATCCCCTGCCCTGCTCCGCAACGAGCTTCCGCCAGCGCGGCCGCGTTGCAGTCGTTCAGCACCGTGCACGGCACTCCCAGCCGCTCGGTGCACCAAGCCGCCAGCGGAAAATCTTCCCAGCCACTGACCTGATGACTGGTGATCGTACGCCCGGTCCGCGGATCGACCGGACCGCCGAAGCCGATCCCGATCGCCGCAGCTGAACGCTCAGCCATCAGCGCCGGCAATTCCTCGCCCAGTCGCGTCAGAATTCCCTGCGCGCCGTCGGCGCGGTTCACCGTCGCGCGATCGAGATCCTGCACGGAACGGCCACCGTCGAGCGTCCAGCCCCACTGCAGCTTGGTGCCGCCAATCTCGACCACCATCACCGGCTCACACAGCGGCTGGTTTGGCATAACGGCCCGTCGGTTGAATCCGAGCAAAGACGTCGTTCAACACCCAGTGGAACGCACACAAGTGAATGCTCTCGACCATCCCCATATCGTGCAGACGGACATGCAGCCCATCCTGCTGGATCTGCTTCAGCTTGCCCCCGTCATAGCCGGTCAAACCGAAAGTCTTGAGCCCGTGGCGATTGGCCCAGTCGACGGCGGCCAGCACGTTTGGACTGTTCCCCGAACCGCTGATCGCGATCACCACGTCCCCCTCGGAACCATAGTTCATCAGCTGCTGCACGAAGATCTGGTTGTAGGCCAGGTCGTTCCCCACCGCCATCAGCCACCCGGTATTGTCCGTCAAGCTCAATACCTTCAACCGACGCTTGGATTCATCGTGGAGATCTTCCTGCCGAAGCGTGCTCTTGCCAAGATCCTCGGCCATGTGCGAGGCAGTCGTCCCCGACCCGCCGTTACCGAAAATGTAAACCCACTTCCCGTCCTGCCAGGCCTGGTAAATCCAGTCCGCCCAACGCTGCAACGCCTCCAGATCCAACGCCGCCAACTCGCTCTGCAGCCGTTCGATATACGCTCGACTGTCCAACTCGGCTCCCAACATGCTCGCTCACTCCCCTAAGTCGATTTCCTCTGCTCCCGCTCAATGTCAGCTGAATGATCTCTCTGGTCCCGTCGCGACTCGCTCTGTGTCCCCTGCGCCTATCAGCTCTCGCTCGGCTTTACCGACGAATCGAAATCGGGCCGATAGAAGAGTGCCACCGGAGCCATCAGGAGGGCCATCATGGCAAATACGACCGCACGCGGCCAGCCGGCTTCTCGGATGATCACGTCGAACAGACCGTACGTCACTCCGGAAATGGCGATGGCAATGAAGTTCACCAGGTTCATCGCGGCGATCATGCGTCCCTTCTGGTCGGCTGGCGGCCGGTCCTGCAGAAAGACCTGCAGCGGGATGGCAAACAGCGCCGCCGCCATGCCGATCGCCGCCAGCCCCACGTAGACCGGCGCTAATGTAGTTCCCATGCCGACCGTTTCGCTGGCCCGCAACAACAGCTCGCGCGACGGAGCCAACGCCATCAGCAGGCAGAGCACGACAATCGACCAGGCTCCCACGCGAACCAACCCCGGCGAGGCGCCCCCCTGCGACAAGCGGCCCGCCGCCACCGCTCCTATGCAGATCCCCAAACCGATCGTCGCCGTCATTGTGCTGGTGATCAGGTCGTTCACTCCAAGCTGTTCCTTACCCAGGCTGTTCACTCCGGAAATCGCCACGCCGGCGACCAGCCAGAAGACACAGCTGGCCAAGAGCGCTTTGAGCAATGGCCAGTCGCTGGCCAGCAGCTGCCGCGTCTCGCGGGGAATAATCAGAGCAGTCCAGTCGGTGAGCTGCAGATTGGGCTGAGCCGGTTTCGTGTATCGGACCCACAAACTGGTCAGCGCCCCGACGACAGCAATCCCCACGCAGATCAGCGACCCGATCCACAACTTCTCGGCCGCCTGCTCAGGAGGCAAATCCGAAGCGGCCAGCGCCGTGCGGATTCCACCCGCCGTCGCGGTCCCCAAAATGATCGCCAGAAAGGTCGTCATCAACATCACGCCATTGGCCCGCGGCAAATCGCTCCGCCGAAATAGCTCCGGCAGAATCCCATACTTCCCCGGACCAAAAAACGTGCTGTGCAGCCCCATCAGAAACAGCACGATCAAGAGCCCCGTGTAGCCCGTCGTGGCGTAGTTGCGGAACGCGGCCACACCCAACAGCATGGCCACGATCTCGGCCAGCTTGGCCACCACCACCACGCGCTGCTTGCTGCAGCGGTCCGCCACGAATCCAGCAAAACCCGACCCCAACACAAACGGGATCGAAAAGATCACCATCGCCAGACCCTGCTGGTCCTCACCGCCTGAACCGGCCTCGCCCGGTTTGATCGACAAGAGCAGAATCAACTGCTTGAACAAATTGTCGTTGAACGCGCCGAGGAACTGAGTGATCGTCATCCCCCAGAACGACCAGTCTCCGTAGAGCCGTTGCGAAATGCCGTGCGGCGAGACGTCGGCGTCAGCATTCGCGTTGGTCGGACCAGCCCCCCCAACCACCGCCGGCGACGCAACTGACCTGACCGATCCCTGACCGGCCGCGGTCGGCTTGCGTCCCTCGTGTGGCGGCCCTGCCGACGGTTGATGTGCCATCTGATCGTTTCCTTGGTTCCCACAGAAATTCGCAATCGCGAGCGCCGGCCAACCCTTCATCTCATTGGATGCGATTCGGCCCGGAACTACGCGAAAAATCGCTCGTCCCGGTCGCTTCTCACGCCCCAAACTTCCGGCTGCCAACTGGCCACGCCGACCGAGCGGTATACTCTACCAAAACCGGGGTGGTCGCGCTGAGCCCAAACCGGCTCAGCCCCCCGAGAGGAAACCGCACGTGGCAGCCTTTTTGCTGGCCAACGCCCTGCTGATCGCCGTCTTCCTGACCGCCGCCTGGCTCTTCGCCACCTGGCGCCGTGATGTCAGCTGGATCGACCCGTGCTGGCCGGCCGGCTTCGTGCTCGTCGCATGGCACTCAGCCCTCTGGCACTCAGCGTCCTGGAACTCAGCGCCCTGGAAGTCCACTGCCACCTCCGGCCCCATCCCCGCCGCCGCACTGGTCATGGTCAGCCTGGTCACCCTGTGGGGACTGAGGCTGAACATCTACCTGACCGCCCGCAAGCTGGAACACGCCGGCGAGGACTATCGCTACGCCACGATGCGCCAACACGGTGGTCCGGGATTCTGGTACCGATCCCTCATCACGATCTTCTATCTGCAAGGCGCCCTGCTGTGGGTGATCAGCCTCCCCGTCCAGCTGGCAATTCTTCGAGCCGGCTCGTCCTGGAACCTGCCCGGCTGGCTCGGTATTGCCCTGTGGCTGATCGGATTCGCCTGCGAAGCGATCGGCGACCACCAGCTGCGGCAGTTCCGTCGTGACGCGAATAACCGTGGCCGAGTCCTGCAGACCGGACTGTGGCGCTACAGCCGGCACCCGAACTACTTCGGTGAAACGTGTGCCTGGTGGGGAATCTATCTGCTGGCCGTCGGCATCGATCGGTCGCTCGCCTGGACCATCATCTCCCCCTTACTGATCACCTGGCTGCTGCTGAAAATCTCCGGCGTCAGCCTGCTCGAAAAAACAATCACCGATCGACGACCCGAATACGCCGAATATATCCGCCGGACGAGTCCTTTCATCCCGTGGTTGCCGAAGAAATAATTGGTGGTCCTAGGCGCAACTCATCCAGACGCCGGCGCCTCACGAACCGGAAGGGATCGCCCTCCGAGCGACCACACCCATGAACGACCAGCCAGGATTGTCCTCAGTGAAAGTTCGGCACGAGGGAAACCGGCTGATCGTGGAATGGGACAATCGAGCCACTCCGAAGAGCGGCTACAAAACGGTCGGGATCGGATGCTTCTGGATCGTCTTCGCCGGATTAGTGGGCCTGCTTTGTGCCGGCATGGTCTGGAAGGCCCGACTGGATTTTTTCACGATCGTCTGGTCAGGCTTTATGTCGGTCGGCCTGACAATTATTGCCCTGCTCTGGATCACTCGCTACGTTGTTGAGCGTATTGAAATCGACAAACGGTCCTACCGACACACGTTTGTCGGCTACCCCTGGCTCATGCCACGCACGTTCGCCATCGAAGCCATCGATGGCTTTACCATTTCCCGAACCGGCTCCGATTCCAATACCTACCTGATGTGCATAGCGGGAAACAAGTACGACATGATCGCTTATTGGGGGACACTAGCTTTCCAGCGTCATGTCCTACACACCCTGCAAGAACACGTCGGCGCCCTGGACATCTCGCTCGACTTCCACGATTCAACCAGCCAAGACTGAAGGCCTCGCTCAGAGCCTTACCGGGCGCAACCCAGTGCCCAGCCTGCCCTGCCTCACCGGAACTATTGGGGCCGGGCTGCCACGGGGCGGCCGGAGAGACAGCAGTCGACCGGACAGACGTCGTGGCTCGGGCCGTGTGCCCCGAGTGCCAATCGCTGGGGCTGATCGGTCAACCGCTCGGCAATCAACTGGCAGATCATGTCAATGAACTTCGGATGATTCCCCACGGTGGCCGCACGGACCATCGCCATCCCCAGCTCATCGCACACGCCACGAGCCTCGGTGTCCAGATCGTAGAGCACTTCGATGTGATCTGACAGAAACCCGATCGGCACCACCACCACGCTCTTCAGACCCTCCTGATGAGCCTGCCGCAGGTAATCGCAAACATCAGGCTCCAGCCACGGCTGAGTCGGTGGACCGCTGCGGCTCTGATAGACCAGCACCCAGTCGGGACGCCCCAGCTGCTCACTCACCAGCCGACACGACTCCTGCAACTGCAGCTCGTAGCGGCAACCGGACGCCATTGAGTTCGGAATGCTGTGAGCCGTGAAGACCAGCCGAGCCGCCGCGCGCTGCTCGGGCGGAAGCTCATCGAGGGCCGCTTGAGCCCGCTCGGCAACCACTGACACAAAACCCGGGTGGTTGTAAAACACGCGGATTTTGTCGACCACCGGAGCGATCTCGCCCAACGGCGCCTGCGCCGCCGCAATGTTCTCACGATACTGACGACAGCCCGAATACGAACTGAATGACGAGGTCACAAAAGCGAGCGCCCGCCGGACCCCGTCGCGCGACATCTCCGCCAGCGTATCGGTCAACATCGGATGCCAGTTCCGGTTCCCCCAATACAACGGCAATGTGATCCCGCGTGCGTCCAAAGCCGGTCTCAAGGCGGTCAGTAGCTGCCGACAATGATCATTGATCGGACTCACCCCGCCAAAATGCTGATAGTGGTCGGCGACCTCCAACATCCGCTCACGCGGTACGTTCCGTCCCCGCAGCACGTTCTCCAGAAAAGGCAGAACGTCCTCCGGTCCCTCCGGACCACCAAAAGAAAGGAGCAACAGAGCGTCGTACGTAGGCCGAACTGTATCCTGCCCGTCAGTTCCCTCAGATGATGCCATGATCAGTGTCTCTGCTAGTCCAAGTTGCCCGTCAATCCGAGGAACTCCAGCCAGAGGTCGGCCCGCCAGCGGACGACACTGCGCCTCGGCCTACTCAGCTCACTCCTGTCCCGCCGCCAGACGCTGCAGGCCGCTCAACACATGGTCGGGAAGCGGGATGGCAAACGGATCGCCGCCTACCGGGAACCGGCAGCAAGCCACTTGCAGCCGACCACGGGCGTGAAGCTGTCCGTCACAGCTGAAATCGATCTCGTACCGAATCGACTTACCGTCCGACCAGTCGGCCCGCAAGCTCGCATCCAGCTCCGCCCCATGACGGGCCGGCCGAAAATAATCGCACTCAACCGACCGCTTCGGAAACCCGTAAGCGCCCCGCTGGTCGTGCAATACCACGTCCAGACCACACGCCCGCAGAAACTCGTGCTCCACCCGCTCCATGTAATGGAAGTAATTGGTGAAGTGAGCAATCCCAGCCATGTCGGTGTCGGCGAATTCGACGCGACACCGAGCCGAGAAGTCGGCCGAGCTGCCACAGGTTGCCGTCGATTGAGATACCAGATTTGCCGCCATGTTACTTACAGCCCAGCAGCCCTCGCAGCCAACTTGTCAACGTTAAACCGCAACACCGTCACTCAACGCCGCTACAGACCGGTGGTACGGTTGGCCCCAGTCTAAGCGAAGGCCGCACTGCTGACAAACCCGTCCAGCTGCCGCAGCTCCGAGTTCCAGGCCAGATTCCGCAGCTTCCGCAGCGCCCGCTGCTCCAACTGCCGAACCCGCTCCTTGCAAACACCCAACTCGGCCGCCAAGAACGATAGCGTCTGCTTTCGCGGAGCCACGTCGAAGGAGAACCGACGCCGAATGATGAACTGCTCTCGCTCGTCCAGTGTGCTCAATAGCTCACCCAGCAGCGAAGAGACCGTCCCGGAAGTCGCCTCGCCCGCCGGCGTCTGCGCACCGTCCGTCGACTCGGCCGGATCCATGTCGTCCATCGCACCCGTCACAAACCGCGATCGCAGCTTGTGGTTCTGCTTCACCTGCCGGCAGATGTGCCGACGCACCACCATCGTCGCATAGGTGCTGAAGCGGAACCCCCGCGTGAAATCGAACTTCTCCACCGCCCGCAACAAGGCCATCATCCCGTCACTGAGCAAATCGTCAAACGCGTTCCGACGATCGACAAAGTTCTTGACGATCGACACCACCAGCCGCGAATTGGCCTGTACCAGCAACTGCTCACACCGATCGGCCAGCTCCGACAACTGCTGCAACAAACGAACCTTCTGAGCCGCCGGCCGACGCGGCGCTAGCTGGCTCCGGACCACGTTCGCCCGATACTTGAGCCAGTTGAAGTACAGAAACAACTCCTGCTCGTCACCGGCCGACAACAAAGGAGTCTCACACATACGAGCCAAAGGGCCCGACAACGGCTCGCCCCGCATCAACTGCGGCGGTTCCAACGACAACCGATCCAAGAGCGCCCCCGCACGACCGATCAAATCACCGTCCGCCGTCCGGCGAGCCGCAAAATCGTCGCCACCGAAAAACGACCATTCTCGTTGCAACAACCGTTGTACCGATGCGTCCCCCGCCAGCCCCGAACTGCTCCCCGCACTCGACTCCCGGCGACCGGCCCCCCGGCCTACGTCCCCCGACCGCAAACCCTCGTCCATCATCAATGCGGCTACCATACACCGTGCCTTCCCAATTCCTGGTTTTCCCGACCCGACACTCCCTCTGTCACCCGCAATTCGTTCAAATCGTTCACACATTGTACGAATTCATCGACGACCAGCAAGCCAAAAAATCGTTCAAAACGTTCAAATCGCCATCAATGGATGTAACCCTTTTAAGGCAAAGGTATTAGGGAGCACGTTCTGGCGGAAAAATTGGCCCGAACCAGGGACAGACCACCCATTATGGGGAACAAGGTTGATCAGATTGTGAGGTGCCCAGTCGCAAAACAGGCCCGAGCGCGCCTAAGGTGTGACTGTCCGGCCGACACCGAATCGGTCAGCGGCCGGAGGGCGTGATCAGGGCCAAAGAGGATCCGTAGTATGGGGCCACCGTGAGTCACTCCGAACTGCTGCAGCTGACCGCCGCCGGGCTCTACTGCCCAGCCGGAGACTTCTATGTCGATCCGTGGCGGAGCGTTCCGCGCGCAGTGGTCACTCATCTGCACAGCGACCACGCTCGCGCCGGCAGCGGTCATTACCTGGTCAGCAACGACTCGGTGCCGCTGGCACGCCTGCGGCTGGGACTCGACGCCCCGATTACCGGACTCCCCTACGGACAGTCGCTCGATTGCCGAGGCGTTCGCCTGTCGCTGCACCCGGCCGGCCATGTTCACGGCTCCGCGCAGGTCCGGCTGGAACATCGCGGCCAGATCGCCGTCGTTACGGGGGACTTCAAGCTCGAGCCCGACGCAACGTGCACAGCGTTCGAACCGGTCCCCTGCCATCTGCTGGTGATGGAGAGCACCTTCGGGCTCCCCGTTTATCGCTGGCCGTCGCAGTCCGCCACGGCCGCCGCGATTCATCAGTGGTGGCACGAAAACCGCTCACATGGCGAAGCCAGCCTCCTGCTCGGCTACGCCCTCGGCAAGGCTCAGCGTCTCCTCTCATTACTCGATCCGTCGGTCGGCCCGATCGTCACTCACGGCGCGGTGGAACGAATCAATGCGGCTTATCGAGCCACGGGCGTGCACCTGCCGCCAACCACCGCCGCCGCAGACGTCGGTCGCCAGTTTCGCTGGTCTGAGGCGCTCGTGATCGCACCACCTTCGGCAGCAGCCAGTCCGTGGGTACGCCGCCTGGGCCCCTGCAGCACGGCGGTCGCGTCGGGCTGGATGCTGATTCGCGGGACTCGTCGGCGCCGAGGAGCCGATCGAGGGTTCGTCCTCTCGGACCACGCCGACTGGCCCGGCCTGCTCCACGCCGTCTCACTCAGCCGACCCGAACGCGTCTGGGTCACACACGGATTCACCAACCAGCTCAGCCGCTACTTGACCGAAGAGCTGGGCGTGGCATCGACCCCGCTGGCTACCCGCTTCACCGGCGAATCGCTCGACACGGCATCCGACCCGCTCGAAGATGGCACCGAGCCCGTGGAAGGCGAGGAGGTTCAGCCATGAAGCGGTTCTGCCAGTTGGTGCGAGACCTGGAGGAGACATCGCGGACCTCGGTCAAGCTGACGCTGATGCGAGATTACTTCGCCACCGAAACTCCAGCTGATGCGGCGTGGGCCGTCTATTTTCTGTCAGGCCGGCGGCTCAAGCGTCTCATTCCCCAGCAGCGCTGGCGCGCTTGGGCCGCTGAGCGTGCCGCCGTACCCGCCTGGTTGTTCCAGGAGTGCTATGACGTGGTGGGCGACCTGGCCGAAACAGTCGCCCTGCTATTGCCGCCTCCGCAATCGCCCGGTGATCGCTCGCTGAGCCGCTGGATTGACGAAGTCCTGTTGCCGATGCGCACGGCGGACGAAGCCGAGCAGAAGCAGACCATCTTCCGAGCCTGGGATGAACTCGAAGCCGCCGATCGACTCGTGCTGGGCAAACTGATCACGGGCGGATTTCGCGTCGGCGTTTCCCAATCGCTGGTCGTACGGGCTCTGGCTGAGCAGGCCGGGTTACCCGTGGCCGAGCTGGCTCATCGCTTGACCGGTGACTGGCAGCCAACGCCCGAATTCTTCCAGTCGCTCAGTGGTGCCGTCCCCGAGTCCGTGTCGCCCGGACGCCCGTATCCGTTTCAGCTCGCACACCCATTGTCCGACGACCTGCACGAGCTCGGGTCGCCAACCGATTGGCAGCTGGAGTGGAAATGGGACGGGATCCGGGCTCAGCTGATCCGGCGCTGCGGCACCACCTTGATCTGGTCGCGTGGCGACGAATCGGTCGGCGAGTCATTCCCGGAACTCATCGCTGCGGCCGAATCACTCCCGGACGGCACCGTGCTCGACGGCGAGATCCTCGCGTGGCGCGACGACCGGCCACTCCCTTTTGCTCAACTGCAGCGTCGGCTGGGCCGCCGTCAGGTTTCCGCCCGCTTGCGGCAGGACGTCCCGGTCGTCTTCCTGGCGTTTGATCTGCTGGAACACGCAGCGATCGATATTCGGTCCCTCCCGTTAGCCGAACGCTCGGCGAATCTGGCCGCCGTCGCTCATCATTTTCCCGCACCCCTGCGACGCTCGCCCTTGCTGTCCGCCGACGACTGGTCGCAAGTCGCCGAGTTGCGACGGCAAGCTCGCTCGCAGCTAGCCGAAGGATTGATGATCAAACGACGCGATGCTCCGTACGCCGTCGGCCGGCCGCGCGGCAACTGGTGGAAATGGAAAGTCGAACCGCATGCGATTGACGCGGTGCTGCTGTATGCCCAGCCAGGTCACGGACGTCGAGCCAACCTCTACACCGATTACACGCTGGCCGTGTGGGATGGCGATCAACTGGTACCGGTGGCCAAAGCCTATTCGGGACTGACCGACGCGGAACTGGCCGAGGTCGATCGGTTCATCCGGTCGAACACGCGCGAGAAGTTCGGGCCGGTCAGAAGCGTCACTCCGGAACTGGTGTTTGAAATTGCCTTTGAAGGAATCCAGGCTTCACCGCGTCACAAATCGGGTGTGGCCCTCCGCTTCCCGCGCATCGCTCGATGGCGGCGTGACAAACAAGCTGCCGACGCCGACACATTGAGCGCCCTGCGTCAACTCATCCCGCCAGCATCCGCCGACGGGGCGTCCACACCATGACCCGATCAACACGTCTGCAGCCTGAGCAACGCAAGACGAAGCGATTCGAGCGGTCGGTCGATCCGCTGGAAGCCTGGTTTTCTGCGCGAGGCTGGCAGCCGTTCGATTACCAGCGTCAGGTGTGGGAGGCCTATCTGGCGGGTCAAAGTGGCCTGGTACACGCACCCACGGGGACCGGCAAGACACTGGCCGTGTGGGGAGGCCCTCTGATCGAAGCCGTCCGCGAACAACACCACGAACAACACTCAGCGCAACGCGCCACTTCGGCAGAATCCCGTACAGCAGCCACATCAAAACGTTCAACGAAAACAGGTTCAGCGGAGACAAGTTCAGCGAACTCAGAACCGGCCTTGCGTGTGCTGTGGCTCACACCGCTGCGAGCCTTGGCGGCCGACACGGAATCGGCTCTGCAGGAGGCGGTCGCCGGACTGGGGCTGAACTGGCGAGTGGAACGTCGCACGGGCGACACACCGACGTCGCAACGACAGCGGCAACGTGAGCGGTGGCCGCAGGCGCTGATCACCACCCCTGAGTCGCTGTCGATTCTGTTGTCGCATCCCGAAACGCTCGACGCCCTGCGCGGCCTGCGAGCTGTGGTGGTTGACGAGTGGCATGAACTGATGGGTTCCAAACGGGGCGTCCAGACAGAGCTTTGTCTGGCCAGGCTGCGACAGATCGCTCCGTCGCTTCGCACCTGGGGGCTATCCGCTACGATGGCCGACCTGCCGCTGGCCATGGCAACGCTCTTGGGCCCGAACTCCCCACCGGGCCGATTGATTACTCAGCAACAAGCCGAACTTCCGGTGATTGAGTCGGTGTTGCCGGCGACGGTCGATCGCTTTCCGTGGGCCGGACATCTGGGACTGAAGTTATTGCCGCAGGTGATCGAGCGGATCGCGGCCGCTGGGAGCAGTCTGGTTTTCACCAACACGCGTTCGCAGGCCGAGTCGTGGTACCGGGCGATTCTCGACGCCGCACCCGACTGGGCCGGGTGGCTCGGTCTGCATCACGGTTCCCTCGACCGTTCAACTCGCGGCTGGGTCGAACAGCAACTGGCGAGCGGACGATTGAAGGCCGTGGTCTGCACGTCGAGCCTCGATCTGGGAGTCGATTTTCCGGCCGTTGATCAGGTGCTGCAGATCGGCAGCCCCAAAGGGATCGCTCGACTGTTGCAACGAGCAGGCCGTAGCGGTCATCGCCCGGGCGGTCTGAGTCGACTGGTGTTTGTCCCGACTCACGCCTGGGAGCTGGTTGAAATCGCGGCGGTGCGTGATGCGCTGCGACTGGGACGCATCGAACCTCGGCCACCCTGGAATGCGCCGATCGACGTCCTGGTGCAGCACGTCGTGACGATGGCCATCGGAGGAGGATTCGACCCCGACCAACTCTTCGACGAGATCCGCCAGACTCAGGCATATGCTCAACTCGACCGCGCCACCTGGAACTGGGTCCTCGACTTCGTCACCCGCGGCGGCCAGTCACTGCGGGCCTATCCGGAGTTTCGCCGTGTCAGCCAAGTTGACGGACGTTGTGTCGTCGAGGCCCCCGAAGTGATCCGGCGGCATCGCCAATCGATCGGCACGATCAGCAGCGACGCCAGCCTGCGAGTGAAGTATCTGCGTGGTGCGAGCCTGGGGACCGTCGAGGAATCGTTCATTCAGCGATTAGAACCCGGTGACCGATTTCATTTCGGCGGCCAGTTGCTGGAGCTGGTGCGTGTGCACAACATGACGGCCTACGTGCGTCGAGCGAAGGGAACATCGACGACGGTGCCGCGGTGGTACGGCGGAAAACTGCCACTGTCGACCGAGTTGGCTGAGGCCGTGCTGCGAAAACTGGCCGAAGCCGACCAAGGTAGTTTTAACGGCCCCGAAATGACGACGGTTCGACCCGTGGTCGAACTCCAGCGAGCCTGGTCGCACCTGCCTCAGCCGGGTGAGCTGCTGATCGAACGAGTGCAGACGCGGGAAGGCCACCACCTGTTTCTCTATCCGCTGGCCGGAAGACTGGCTCACGAAGGGCTGGCGCCGCTGCTGGCCTGGCGGCTGGCTCGACTCACTCCGGCCTCGTACGTGATGTCGGTCAACGACTACGGCCTGGAACTCCTTTCCGATCGCCCGGCACCACTGGACGAAGGACTCAGCGCCGGGCTCTTCTCCGCCACGCATGCGGCCGAGCATATCGAGCAGAGTCTGAATGCGGCCGAGCTGGCACGGCGACAGTTCCGCGACATTGCTCAGATTGCCGGACTGGTCCACCCGGGCCATCCGGGACAACCGAAGTCAGCTCGGCAACTGCAATCATCGAGCAATCTGCTGTACGATGTGTTTGTCGAGTACGACCCCGAACACCTGCTGTTGGCACAGGCTCGCCAGGAAGTGCTCGACCAGCAGCTCGAGCTGAGTCGTATCGTGAGTGCGCTGGAGCGAATGTCGGCCGCGAAGCTGGTCGTCACGACGCCACCGCAACCGACGCCGCTGGCCTTTCCGCTGCTGGTCGATCGGCTGCGAGAGCGAGTATCGAGCGAGCGATTGATCGATCGCGTGCAGCGCATGCAGGCGAAACTGGAACGGAGTGCGAGGAGCGTGTCGGGATGACGACGGGCGATCTGTCCTACGGGCTGTTTGGCGAACGAGTCAGTCTGTTGCGTGAGGGGATCATCCATTGGCCCGCGCACGATGTGCTGCTCGCGGCCGATTTGCATCTGGGGAAGGACGCCACGTTTCGTTCCCAGGGGATCGCCGTCCCCAGCGGTGCAGTCGCCACGACACTCCATCGACTCTCCACTGCCCTGACTCGCAGCGGTGCCCGGCGATTGTGTCTGCTGGGCGATCTGTGGCATGCCCGAGCCGGTCGGCAACGATCGGCTCTGGAGCTGGTTGAGGCATGGCGAGCAGAGCATGAGGCAATCGAGATCGTGCTGATCCGCGGCAATCATGACCGGCAGACGGGCGACCCGCCAGCGGCCTGGCGGATGGAGACGGTCGATGGCCCGTGGCCCCTGGGCGGCTGGCAGCTCTGGCACGAACCGCCGGGGACCGACCTGAGTGGGTTCCATCTGGCCGGCCATCTCCATCCGTGCGTCCGGATCGATCTGGGCCCCGGCTCGACCGAACGTCCCCGTGGATTCTGGATCCGCCCGAACCAGGTCGTGCTGCCGGCTGTCGGAGCTTTTACGGGGGGCCGCGCCGTCAGGCTAGGTCCCGACGACCGGTTCCTGGCCCTGGTCGACGAAACCGTCTGCGACGTGACCGAACTGACTCGTTCGACCAGCCGGGCCAGACCGCGGGGGCTGGTCAGGTCACCACCCGTTCGATAGGCTGGCGGTCTTGTCGTTCACGCGGTTTTTGTAGCAGAAAACTCCCGCCGACGCGCCCCCAAACAATACACCAAGATGGTCCAGATCACTCGGATTGATACCCGTCGGGACGACGTTCACCAGCAGTTGTCGGCCCTGCGCGAGCAACTCAGCCCGCGCGGTGACGTGGTCAGTCCGGCCAGCCGTCAGCGAACGCTCGAGGTATTTGGCGAGCCACTCTCGCCGCGCGAAGTGGTCGAACGAATCTGCGGTCAGGTACGGAGCGAAGGCGTCGACGCCGTGCTGCGTTACTCACGCTTGCTCGACCGAGCTGAGCTGACCGGCGAGACGCTGCAGGTCAGCGCCGATGAACTCGCGGCGGCCCACGCTCAGGCCGATCCCGAATTCCTGGCAACGATTCGCCGCATCCGCCAGCAGATCGAGGTCTTCCAGCGAGCCATTCTGCACTCCGATACTCAAGTCGAACTCCCGCCGGGGATTCGCTTGCGGCAACGCTACGTGCCGCTGCAACGGATCGGTATCTGTATTCCGGGTGGCGCGGCGGCCTACCCATCGACCGTCCTGATGACGGCCGTTCCCGCTCAAGTCGCCGGTGTGCCACAAATCGCCGTCGTCGCGCCTCCCACCCCCTACGGCGCCTACAACAAGGACCTGCTGGCCACCTGCCAGGAACTGGGGATCAGCGAAGTCTATCGCGTCGGCGGCGCGCAAGGTATCGCCGCCCTTGCCTACGGTGTGGCTGGCATCCCGGCCGTCGACAAGATTGTCGGTCCCGGCAATCTCTTCGTCGCGTTGGCCAAACAGTTTGTCTATGGCCAGGTTGATATCGATTCGATCGCCGGGCCCAGCGAAGTGGTGATCATCGCCGACGATCAGTCGCGAGCCGATTTCGTAGCGGCTGACATGCTGGCTCAAGCTGAACACTCGCCTGGAGCCAGCATTCTGATCAGCTGGGACGACCGACTGCTTGACCAGACACTGGCTGAACTCGATCGTCAGCTCCCCTCGTTGAGCCGAGCGGATCTGACGGTCCCCAGCCTGGAGACTTACGGCGCGCTGATTCGAGTTCGTGACGCGGCCGAGGCCTGTGAAGTCACCGATCTGATCGCCCCCGAACACCTGCACATCCAAAGCCGCGACGCTCGTCAACTGGCCGACCAGATTCGCAACGCCGGAGCTACGTTCATTGGCCCCTACGCCCCAGTGGCGTTAGGCGATTACGTAGCCGGCCCGTCGCACGTACTCCCCACCGGCGGCACCGCTCGCTGGGCCAGCGGGCTGAGCTCGAATCATTTCCTGCGCAGCTGCAGCCAGATTGAATACACCTTAGAGGCGCTGCAACAGACAGCCCCCGACGTCGCTCGCATGGCGGACAAAGAACTCTTGACCGCTCACCGAGCCAGCGTCGACATCCGACTCCCAACGTCCCCTCGCCCCGGAACTCCGGGCAGAGGGCCAGGGTGAGGGGCCGCAGCAGTGACGACTGACCATTGGCAACTGCTGATGAGGCCAAGGTAAGCAGCATTTTGTATTGAGGCCGTGCATGTCTTCGATTGATCCGTCAGTGCGACCGAGCGTCCGGGCAATGAGTGGCTATGTGCCCGGCGAGCAGCCGCAGGGCGGCAAGTTCATCAAGCTCAACACCAACGAAAACCCGTATCCACCTTCACCCCAGGTGAAGACGTCGATTCTCGCCGCGATCGACCGCGGGCTGGAGCGTTATCCCGACCCGATGGCCACGGCAGCTCGGCAAGCGATCAGCGCCGTGCTGGGCGTGCCGGTCGACTGGGTTCTGTGCGGTAACGGCAGCGACGACCTGCTGACCATCATCACTCGGACTTTCCTGGGCCCCGACCAGACCTTGCGGATGCCCTACCCCAGCTACATCCTGTACCGGAATCTGGCCGAGATTCAGGGAGCGCGGGTCAGCGAGATTCACTTTCACCCTGACTGGTCGCTCGATACGGAAGCCTTCTGTCGCCCAGACGAGAGCCTCGGTTTGGCGGTGATCCCGAATCCCAACAGTCCTTCGGGGACAGTCCTCACCCCAGCCCAGTTGCTGGAGATCTCCAGTCGGTTGCCATGCCCGTTGCTGATCGACGAGGCCTATGCCGATTTTGCTCAGTCGCATTGCGTCGACCTGGTTCGCCAATCCGATCGCATTCTGGTCACGCGGACGCTGAGCAAATCTTACGGTCTGGCGGGGCTCCGATTCGGCTTCGCGATCGCTCAACCATCCGTCATCCAGCACCTGACGAAGGTCAAGGACTCGTATAATTGCGATGCGTTGGCGATCGCCGGAGCGGCGGCTGCTATCCTGGATCAGAACTGGTTGCGGGACAACCGTCGCCAGATTGTGGCTACGCGAGGGCGGATGACCGAGGGGTTGCGAGCCTTGGGATTCAACGTGACCGAATCGCAGGCCAACTTCGTCTGGTGCACTCATCCAACACATTCGGTGCAGAGGCTGTACGAAGGACTGAAGCAGCGGCAGATCCTGGTGCGATACATGCCGTATGCTGGCTGGACGGCCGGCCTGCGGATCAGCGTAGGGACGGAGCAACAGATCGACGTGCTGTTGCGCACGCTGGGCGAATTACTTTCCCAATCGAGCGAGGGCTGAATGGAACGCAAGGCGACCATTGAACGGAAGACGGGCGAGACGAACATCGCGCTGCATGTGGCCCTCGACGGGACCGGACAGGCGGCCGTGCAGACGGGCGTCGGCTTTCTTGACCACATGCTCCATCTGCTGGCCCGCCACGCCGTGATCGACCTGTCGGTTCGAGCCGACGGTGACCTGCACGTCGATCAGCACCACACGGTGGAAGATGTCGGGATCTGCCTCGGCTTGGCCGTTCGCGAGGCGCTCGGAGACAAACAGGGCATCCGTCGGTACGGGCACTTCACGTTGCCCATGGAAGAGACCCTGGTGACGTCGGCCATCGATCTGAGTGGCCGGACGTACCTGGTGTTCAAGGCTGATATCCCGGCAGCCAAGATCGGCGACTTCGACAGCGAACTGGTGGAGGATTTCTGGCAGGCCTTCGCCGCCAACGCCCTCTGCAATCTCCACATCCAGGCTCATTACGGCCGTAACAGCCACCACATCGTCGAAGGGATCTTCAAGTGCACCGCTCGAGCACTGCGGATGGCCATTGAAGCTGACCCTCGGATGCCAGGAATTCCCAGCACTAAGGGGACCCTCTGAAGCCCCGACCGCGCGTCGGCGGAGTTCCTGGGCTTCCGCTAGGACAACAGTGACCAAGGAGCCTTTACATCCCAACCTACGGCCGTAGCTGCCGGCCGTAGCGGGATGGAATCCTGGGTGTCTTTTCTCACGGAGACACTAACGCACGGAGAAAAGGCACGGAGCAACGATAGGGGTCAACGACGCAGCGACGGGCCGCAGTGTCTATTCGTTGACGTAGGTTTCCATGAACCGGGCCAAGCGATGAAAGTCGCTCTTGGTGTTGATGTAGCGAACCACAGTCACCAGCGTCTCCTGATTCACGATCTCGGCAAAGTCGACGTAGTGTAGATCGAGCTGTCCGGAGATGGAGACCATCACGCCATTGCGTCCTTCTTCGACCAGGGCGCGATAAGCGCCGACGCCGAGCTGCGAGCCGAGCATGATGTCGAACGCGTGCGGCTGGGCGCAGCGAGCCTCATAACCCAGCTGCAGACCGGTCACCTTGCGTGAGACCTTCGTCTCTTCCTTGTAGGCCTTGGCCAGGGCCTTGGCAAAGACACGCGACAGGTTGATATCCCCCACCGCGATATGACCGTGGTCGTCACGAGGCACGCCCTGCAGGTAGGCCGATGGCAACAGCTCAGCCATACCCTCAGCGACCACAATCACGCCGAACGGTTTCCCTTCCTTGTCCCGAGTCTTCATCACCTTGACCATGCGACCGATCAGCCGGTCCATGTTCATCACGCGGCGAGTGTGAACCTGCTTGGTCTCTTCGTCCTGATACTCTTCTTCCATGGCGTATTCGCCCTGGATGTCCTCCACGCTGACCACCAGACTGGCCTCACCGGCGATCGCCGCGCCATAGGCCAACCAGCCGGCACTCCGTCCCATCGACTCGCACAGGAAATACGCCTGACCGGCTTCCGCGTCGTAGATCAGGTTGCGCAGTTCCTGAGCGATGAAGTCGACCGCCGTGAAGTAGCCGAACGTGAAATCGATGCCGTGATAGTCGTTGTCGATGGTCTTGGGGAGATGCACCACGGGAATTCGTGGCGAGCCCGGCGGCAGGCTGTCCTGAAACATCTTGAACTTATTGGCCGTCTTCAGCGTGTCGTCGCCACCGATCGAGATCAGTGCGTCGACTCCGATCGACCGCAGACCTTCATAGACTCGGCGCAGTGGCGCGGACTTGACCGGATCCTTCAGATCGGCCGGCGAATTGATCATCTTCCCGGGATTGGTCCGAGCTGTGCCGATCAGAATCCCCTGGCTCGACCGCGTCCGCCGCAGGTTCTCGGAGGTCAACATCAAGTAGTCGCGCCCCTCGACCAGCGGTTGGTCGGCCGAGAAGTCGGTCAGGCGGGAATAACCGTGACGGATCCCGACGACCTCGGAACCATGCCGCAAAAAGGAAGCGGCTGCCGTGGAAATAACCGCGTTCGCCGCCGGTGCCGGACCCCCGGCGAACAGAATGGCGACGCGCTTGATATCTGCCCGATGCTGAACGTTCGACTCGACCATCACACCACTCTTGGTCCAGAGAAAGGGGATCCGCGCAGCCACCCCACTGGGGGTACATCAGCCGTCACGCACCGCCGAAAATTGTAGCCCCCCGCGAAGATCACGCTAGGGCTCTACCCTCAATTCCCCTTTTGCCACGTCCGCTCGACATACGTCGTGTCGATGCAGCCGTCGACGAAATTGGAATCTTTGAGGATCTGCTGATGGAAGGGAACGGTCGTCTCAATCCCCTTGATCCGCAATTCACCCAAGGCCCGCGCCATGCAGGCAATCACTTCGTCGCGCGTCGGCTGGTGGACGATCAGCTTGCCGATCAACGAGTCGTAATAGGGGGGCACCGTGTACCCGGAATAGACGTGCGAGTCGAACCGAACGCCCGGTCCTCCCGGCACGATGATCTGATCGATCCGGCCCGCCGACGGCTGGAAATTCCGCCAGGGATTCTCCGCATTGATGCGGCATTCCATCGCCGCGCCCCGCTGCGGAATGTCCTCCTGACGAAACGGCAGCGGCTGGCCACTGGCCACCGCCAGCTGAGCCTTGATCAGGTCAATCCCAGTCACCATCTCCGTCACCGGATGCTCGACCTGAATCCGCGCGTTGACTTCGATGAAATAGAAATTGTTCTCCTGGTCGACGATGAACTCCACCGTCCCCGCGTTGGTGTAGTTCGCCGCCTTGACCATCCGCACCGCCGCGTCGCAGATTCCCTTGCGAACGTTGGCCGGCAACGTCGGACTGGGACTCTCTTCGATCAGCTTCTGGTGACGCCGCTGAGTCGAACAGTCACGCTCCCACAAGTGGACCACATTGCCGTGGTGGTCGGCCAGAATCTGCACTTCCACGTGCCGCGGCCGCTCAATGTATTTTTCGAGATACACTCCGCCGTTGCCGAAGGCCGCCTGAGCCTCGGTGCGGGCCTGCAGCAGAGCGGCCTTCAACGCCAGGTCGTTGCTGGCGACCCGCATCCCCTTGCCGCCACCACCGGCCGTCGCTTTGATCAGCACCGGAAAACCAATCGACCGCGCGACTCGCACCGCCTCGTCGTCGGTCTCGATCAGCCCGTCACTGCCGGGGACCACCGGTACTTGAGCCTGCTTGGCCAGCGTCCGAGCAGAATTCTTGTCACCCAGCCGCTCCATCGCATCCGGCGTCGGACCGATGAAGTCAATGTTACAGCTGCGGCAGACGTCATTGAAATGAGCGTTCTCGGCCAGAAAACCGTAACCCGGATGAATGGCCTCGACGTTCCCCACCTCGGCCGCGCTGATCACCCGGTCGATCTTGAGATAACTGTGAGCCGCCTTGGCAGGACCAACGCAAATCGCTTCGTCCGCCAGATCGAGATAAGCACTGCCGCGGTCCGCCTCACTGAATATGACCACGGTTTCGATCCCCATCTCGCGACAGGCTCGAATCACCCGCAGTGCAATCTCTCCCCGATTGGCGATCAGAATTCGCTTATACACGGCTTATTTGCTTAACTCGACTTTGAACAGCGGCTTGCCATATTCCACCGGCTCTTCGTTGTCCACCAGCACGGCGACTACCTTGCCGCTGACCTCCGCCGCAATTTCGTTGAAGACCTTCATCGCTTCGATGATGCAGACCGTCGTGTCGGGCGACACCATCTGCCCGATCTTCACAAACGATTCCGAATCCGGATTCGGACGACTGTAGAACGTCCCCACCATCGGACTGCGAATCAATACCGTGTTCGCGTCACTCGCTCCCCCACCAGCCGCACCGCTGCCAGTTGACCCAGCCGCTGTCATCGGGGGCGATACCGGAGGAGCCGCCATCGGAGGCGCAGCCGTCGGGGCCACAATCTGAGGCACTACCACCTCCGACCCGCCACGCCGCAACTTGATCCGCTGGTCCTGATGGCGAAGATCCACCTCGCTCAGACCATGCTGCTCCATCAACTCCACCAGCCGCCGTATCCGCCCTACGTGGAACACGTCAGCGTCCGTCTGCCTGGGCTCGTCGGCCCCCATGGAGAATCCTCCAGCTAACACCACTTCCTGCAAAATTTGGGCCGAATTTTAGCCCGCCGGACCCCTCTGCGTCAACCGGGGACTACGGCTGAGCTTGCCCCAACACCTTACGCAGCGCCGTCATCCCGATTTCACCAAATTGCCGGGCCGAGACTTGCCAGATCTGGGGGTTCATCAGTTCCAGCGACACGCAGCCCTGGTAGCCGATGTCGCGGAGCCGGTCGATCAGCAGGTCGATCTCCAGATCGCCCTCCCCCGGCAGGATCCGGTCAGCGTCGGAACAGAGTTCCCGAGCCGTGTCGGCCACATCCGACAACTGCACGTGGAACAGATTCTCTCGCGTCAGATACCGCAGATCCGACGGTTTGCTCGGCCCCACCCCAAAATGAAAACTGTCCAAGCAGAGCCCCAAGTGCGGACTCCCCGTGTCCTCCACCAGCGCCACGGCCGTCTGCAAATTGTTCCCCCAGCTCGACCGGCCCTGAAACTCCAGCGCAATCCGCACTCCCGATTCACCCCCCCGCTGCGCCAGCTGGGTCAGCGAGACCTGAGTGCGATCGAGCAGATCCTGCGTCAGTGGACCAACGACGTCACAGGCCACGACCAGCGTCCCGATGCCGACCTCGGCGCACAGGTCGAGTCGGCGAGCGAGCAGGTCCCAGGCCTCCTGGCGCGCGGCCCCCTGCGAAGCGAGAAGACCGCCCTGGTAACTGGCGACTGGCAACCAGACGTCGCAGTCCGACAGCAACTGCCGGACCGACTCGACGGGACTTTCAGCCAGATAGTTTTCCAGCTTGGTCATCCAGACTTCGACCGACCGGCACTGACCGGCCGCGTAGTCCTCGATGTCCTGCTCGAAGGGCGAATTCAGCGAACAAACTTGGCTGATTGTCGGAATCATCCCTCAATCCGGTGCCGCAACTCGCCCGAGAGCGAGTCGATTTTCACTCGCCATTGCTCCAGCGAAT
This sequence comes from Pirellulales bacterium, assembly GCA_046349895.1. Lineage (GTDB taxonomy): Bacteria > Planctomycetota > Planctomycetia > Pirellulales > Pirellulaceae > JAXMBJ01. The sequence continues at coordinate 3,223,398 of JAXMBJ010000006.1, forward strand.
CCCGGTCGCGCAAAGTTACGGTTTGGTCGGTCAGCGTCTGCCCGTCGACGGTGATGCAGTACGGCGTCCCCGCTTCATCCTGCCGCCGGTAGCGCCGCCCCACCGCCCCCTTCTCGTCATAGAAAACGGGAAACTGTCGTTTGAGATCGAGGTAGATTTCCTGAGCGATCTCAGGCATGCCGTCCTTTTTCACCAGCGGGAAGACGGCCGCCTTGATCGGAGCCAATCGCGGATGGAGCTTCAGCACCGTGCGGGACTGCATCTGACCATTCTCGTCCGGCGCTTGATCCTCTGAGAAGGCTTCGCAGAGAAACGCCAGCGTAGCTCGGTCCGCTCCCGCCGAAGGCTCGATCACGTGCGGCACGTAACGCTCGTTCGTCAAATCGTCCCGATAGCTCAAATCGCGACCACTCCCCCGCCACCGCGGCTTGCCCTCGGAGTCTTTTTCGACTTCCAGCGGACGGGTGTTCGGATCGAGCTTGCCTTCCATGTGACTGCGCAGGTCGAAATCGCCGCGATGGGCAATCCCTTCCAGCTCACCGAACTGCCCCGGCGGCAGGAACGGGAAGGCGTACTCAATATCGGCCGTGCCCCGCGAATAATGACTCAGTTCTTCCGCCGCGTGCTCCCGCAGCTGCAGACGTTCGCCGGCCAGCCCCAGATCCGTGTACCAGCGATAACGGCGGTCCCGCCAGTACTGATACCACTTGGCTGATGAATCCGGGTGACAGAAGAATTCAATCTCCATCTGCTCGAATTCGCGTGACCGAAACGTGAAGTTGCGGGGAGTGATCTCGTTACGGAAGCTCTTGCCGACCTGAGCGATCCCGAAGGGGATGCGAACGCGGGTGCTGTCGAGGACGTTCTTGAAGTTCACGAAGATCCCCTGAGCCGTCTCGGGGCGCAGGAAGGCCGCACCTTCTTCGCCCGACAAAGCCCCGACGTAGGTCTTGAACATCAAGTTGAATTCGCGCGGCTCGGTCAGCGTCCCGACTTCCTTCGCGTCGGGGCCGAGGACTTCAGCGAAGTCGTTCACGGTGGTCAGCGAACTGACTTGCCCGTCCCACTGCAGCTGTTCTGTGTCCTTGCCGCGCAGGTTGAGAAACTTCAGGGCCCGCTTCACAATCTGATCGGCCGCGTCCTCCGTCTCTTCCACGCCGATGAACGTGCGGCCGCGGGGATGGACCAGCCACCGGCCGACGACCTGGTCGTGACGATATCGCCGCTTCGATTCGCGACAGTCGACCATGAAGTCGTGGAACAGGTCGTAATGGCCCGAACACTTCCAGATCTGCGGGTGCATGATGATCGTGCAGTCGAGCCCGGTCATCTCGTAAGCTTCCGGCGCACCGGGCAACACATGCAGGTCGTCGTGGCCGGTCACCATGTCGCGCCACCACGCTTCCTTGATGTTCCGCTTCAGCTCCACCCCCAGCGGCCCGTAGTCCCAGAAACCATTCAGCCCGCCGTAGATTTCGCTCGACTGAAACAAGAACCCGCGTCGCTTGCAGAGCGATACCAGCTTATCCATTTCCATCGCAGACCCGTTCTCCTCAGCTCGTCAGACCCCTCAGCCGGTTCAAACGGACCCGGCGCACAGCCTCTCGGCCGCCCATTAAAACATGCCCCACCCGAAAGGTCTACGCCACTCGAATCACGCCCCGCTGCCGGTCGTAAGCGGGGACCACCGAGCAGCGGTCGATCACCGCCGCCCAGCGGACGTCGGACTCCATCCCCAGCTCCACCAGATTCCGCCCTCCTTGCGACAGCAGCATCTGCTCAACGAGCCACGCTTCCCGGTCAGCAGCCACCGCGCCGGCTCGCCACAGATCGCGAGCCATCCGGGCACTGTCGTTCGCCGTCTGCCCCCCCGCTGCCTCCAGGCGGTCGGCCACCGCGCCGGCAAATAACACGTCCTCGGCCGTCACCTGACCATCGGTCCCCGCGCACAGCAGATGGACGTCCGGTTCACGAGCGGCGCGATCGACCACCGCGGACAGATTGGCAAAGCAGCCGATCCAGATCGACCGAGCCTGCTCGGCCGCCAGCAGGGCCCGGGTACCGTTGGTCGTCGTGAAGATGATGCTCTGGCCCGACCGCTCGGCCGGCCACGGCGAATAATCGGCGGGCGAGTTCCCCAGATCGAATCCTGGGATCCGCTGACCGTGGCGTTCGCCACCGAGCACGCCGCCGCCGAGTTCCGATCGACGGCGCAGCGCGTCGGCGACCTCGAGACAGGGAATCACCTCGGGCGCGCCAGCGTTCAGAGCCGCCACTACCGTGGTGCTGGCTCGCAGGACGTCGATCACCACTACCGCTCCGCCAGCTAACGTCTCGCCGGAGACGAGTGCTGGCAGCAGATGAGCGTAGATGGCACCCATTCAGAACGCCAGTTCGGTCGGCAAGTACTTCGCCACCAGATCTTCGTAATACGGTCGCAGTTTCCCCCAGTCGGGAACCACCGGACACTTGGAATAGAGATCGTATGGATTGAACTTGCGGACCCACGGCAACATCGCCCGATCGTGGTCGTCGCACAAGTGATCGTACTGCTCTTCGCGATGCCACGCATAGAACGAATGGTAGCGGAGCATGTAGAGCCCCGGTTCGGGGAGGTATTGCTGTACCACGCGGTAGATGTACTCATCATGCCCCCACGACAGGTGCACGTGACGCAGCCCGCAGTTCGGCTGGTAGACCCCGTACTTCGTGTTGTAGCGAGGATCGTGGTGGTCGGGATTCTGTTCGAAGAACTCCGAGTAGACGATTCTGTCACTGAAGGCACAGCCGACCGGGAACGTGTCGCCGACTACCGCCCACTGCGGCTCGCCGAAGAGACACAACACCTTGCCCAGATCATGCAGGAAGCCGACCAGCACAAACCAATCCTCGTGGCCGTCGGCTCGGATGGCTTCGGCCGTCTGCAGCAGATGCTGCAGCTGATCGAGATCGGTGTCCGGATCGGAGTCATCGACCAGCGTATTGAGAAACTCCAGAGCCTCAATCATCGTCATGCGACGCCGCCGCAACGGGAGGAACTCCTGTTCCTTCTTGAGCACGAAGTCGTAAGTCTGATTCAGGTGGTTCAGCCGGTAGAACTCGCGGACCGTGTCGCGTCCGGGATTTGCATAGTTGCGATAGTCCTCTCGGGCCTTGTGCTCCGGCTCGGGATAGACGCGCTGTTCGACAAAATCCTGCCACTGATCGAGATCGTCGAGCGGTTCCTTGCTGCGATCCACGGCACGGTCCATGATCTGAAGCCTTTCTGCTGGGTCGGCAATCGATTGAACTTCGCCACGTGGACGTCACCACGTGACCTTGACCATCGGAGCCGATTATACCGACGGCCGGCCATTTCGTCGGCGGCAATCCGCTCAAAAATCGCTGCCGTTCCCTGCGGCGAGCCCCTGGCAACTGCCGAAGATGCTCGATACGGAGCCTTCCGGACCGAAGTGGCGATGCCAGTGGGATACTTTGGCACACCGACCGCCGCACGCCCCCCCGCTCGGTCGGCAGCCAAACTACCACGTTACCCCGTCAGGCGGTCATCCGCGGTCGGGACCGGAGCCGGCGACAGTCAGGACGTCTGAGATGGTCCGCAAGAAGATTCTCAAGCCACGCCGCGAACAGGTCGTCCAGCGGTCCGAACACTGGACCGAGGCCTTCCTGGACTATCTGCGAGCCGAGTGCCATCTGGCGCAGAATACGGTGGCCGCTTATGGCCGCGACCTGCAGCGGTTCCAGCAATGGTCGAATGGCCGCGACGCTCGGCATCTGACGATCACCGACCTGACCGACTACGCCGGCTGGTTGCGCGACCAGCAGCTGGCGCCCGCCAGCGTCTCGCGGCACCTGGTGTCGCTCAAACTCTTCTATCGTTACCTGCTGCTGCAGAACTGGATTCAGCAGAGCCCGGCCGAGCTGCTGCAGAGCCAGAAGATGTGGGAGCGGATCCCGGAGGTCCTCTCACCGGCCGCCGTCACTCGGTTCCTGAACGGACCTCGGCCGAGCCAGACGTTTTACCAGCGCGACCGGGCCCTGCTGGAACTCCTGTACGCCACCGGCTGCCGCGTGTCGGAGATCGCCGACCTGCAGTTGCCCGACGTCCACCTGGCCGAGAAGTACTGCGTCTGCCGGGGGAAGGGTGACAAGCAACGCGTGGTGCCACTGCATCGAGCGGCGGTGGAGGCGGTGGAGATTTATTTGGCCGAGCAACGGGCGGGGCTGGTCGCCAAGCGTCCGACGCCCCCGCCCTGGCTGATCCTCTCTCGGGCCGGCCGGCGTCTGCGTCGCGAGGCGATCTGGGAGCTGGTCAAAAAGTACGCCGCCATCGCCGGGATCTCGTCGTCGATCACCCCCCACACGCTCCGCCACAGCTTCGCCACTCACCTCCTGGCCGGCGGCGCCGACCTGCGCCAAGTCCAGGAAATGCTCGGCCACGCCAACATCAGCACCACTCAGATCTACACCCACGTCGAAATGTCCCGGCTCAAACAAATCCACCACAAATTCCACCCCCGCGCCTGACCGGAGGTCGCACCCGAGGTCGCACCTACCTCCAACGAGGTCGCACCTACCTCCGGCAAGTGCTAGCAGCGGCGATGGGCGTTCGTGCTGCACGCTCCCAGTTCGATGTTGGCGGCTTACCGGCCGACGAGCGTGAATTCGGTGCGGCCGCCGAGCACGCGCCGACCGAGAGTACCGGAGGTCGCACGCACCTCCAACGAGGTCGCACGTACCTCCGGCAAGTGCTAGCAGCAACGATGGGCGTTCGTGTTGCACGCTCCCAGCTCGATGTTGGCGGCTTACCGGCCGACGAGCGTGAATTCGGTGCGGCCGCCGGAGTTGACGCCGCTAACGAGAGGCCCGGTCGCCGATCGGCATCAGGCATCGGTCGGCGGTGAGCACCACTCGCCGAGCCACCGAGATATGGTACGGGCCGGCAATCTCCGAGATGTCGATCCGCCGCCGCAGAAACTCAGCCCGTAACTCCAGCAGAAAATACATCCTCGCCCGGACAATGCCCGGGTTGCCGACTTCACGATTCAAGTAGTCGACCAGTTCCTGATCGGTCGCCGCCGCCATCCGCGCCCGAAATCCATACTCGTCCGGCAGACCCTCCAGCGGGTCCTCAAAACCGCTCATTCCGCACCGCTCCCAACTGCGCTACCCACTCGCCTTCGTCGCCGCACGCCACCATCAAGTGGCCCTGGGATCAGACAGGCGCCGAGCCTGTTGGTTCGGACGCCCGTCGATCGATTCGACCTACCCTAAGCTCGGCGCCGTCGTAAGCCCATCAGCAACGCCAGCGAGCCGGAAACCATCGCCCATGAGCTCGCCGGTTCGGGGACCAGGCCGCCGCTGACGAGCGTCACCTCGCCCGTCGCATAGAACCGCGACGTGTCCCACTGCGTCCCCTCCGGAAACACAAAACTGGCCGTGCCTGAGGAAGGTCCATTCACCAGTCGAATGGAATCACCGTTACGCAGGTTGCCGATGCTCTTGATCCGCAGGTGGGCATCCTGCAGCGACAACGGGTTGGAGGAAACGCTGGGCCCATTCGGAAGTACAATCTGATCGTAGTCAGTTCGATTCAGCACGTCGAACTCATAGGTCATGCTCCGAACCAGCGTGGGACTGACCACAATTCCGACCCCGAACGTCGAGAAATAGCTCGTGGGAATCCCAGCCAGCGTGATGTCGGCAGGCGGTTTGTCCGTACACGGCGGAAAGGCCTGATTTCCGCCAACCGTCTGCGTGGCCGGATCGTAGTCCCACATGAGGTTGGCTGAATCGGTCCCCGCTCCGGCCCACGAAATGATTTCGATATTGCGCCATGCTCCTTCGGACGGGACAGAGAATGTACGACTGACTGGCTTGGAACCGTCATTGGCAGCGCCATCGAAACTAGTTGACTTGTTGTCGTTGATCAACCATTCGCCGTCATCAAAGGCTCCATTCCCATTGACATCGATACGCATGCTGGCAAAGCCTCCCATGCCGTCCTTGAACTGGAACGTTCCAGATTTCTCGATAAAGATCTGCCCGGTCAACACGCTCAAATAGTCGTCCAGATTCGTGGCCGTTCCATGGCTGAACTTTCCGGATTGAATCCCGGCGATGACCGCCGAGTGGTATTTGGGAGCGTAGCCAGCCACGGCCGGCTCGGCTCCTGTCCACCACTGTGACACTCCCGCATCGGACTGATCGAATAGCACCGCCGGCATGGATCGGGCCGCCACATCGCTGGCAGCATCAAAGTTGCCCTGGTTCGGTGAATTGTAGTAGCGTTGGGTCAGACCGGCGGCACGCGTGCCATCGTTCTTGACCGACACCAAGACTGGTCCGTCGGGTGTGAGGCTGCCGATCTGGTCTCCGCCGACTTTGATGACGGTATCGATGGCCGGTGCGCCGGAATTGGTGACCACAGACCAACCGAACGTCCCGTTGGATAGCGGGGCGAACGACGAATTGATCGCGGGTTGTGGCCCCGGAGCGACCGCGACTTCCCAGGCTCCGTCCCCGGTCCGCTTGTGGGCCGATGCGACGATTTCTCCGGAGATCGGCGCGGCAGCGGTGAACGTGCCGCCCGTCCACCCATAGCCGCGATTTCGTTCGTATCGGATCTGGTTCAGTCCGACTCCCTGCCCGGCCGTCGGGTTTTCCCCAAACGTCGCATGAAAGGCGACATTGTTCGGCATCGTCAATTGACCTCCGTCACTCGATCCGAAGGCCACCGTCCACGTGCCAGCCGGAATGGTCACGTTCGCCTTCGCTCGCAGGGCAAGATCGTTTCCCGCTTGCGACGACGTACCGTCCGGATAGGGGAAGTCAAAGGGCAAGAGCTGAGTCAGCCCGGCGCCGCGCAGATCGACTGCCGGGTAGACCTTCTTGGCGTTCGAGGTCACTTCGAACCCCGCACCATTACTATCGAGCACGCTTTCGGCGGTGGTGTGCTCAAATATCTGCTCGTTTATGTTGATGATCTGCACTTCCCACCCTGGCGTGGCAGCGAGAGCTGATGGGGCGAGCAGGCATGAGACACCGAGGCAGCCGGCCAGCAGGAAACGGAATCGCTTGGTCATGGAGAATCCTCAAGGGGACAAGGTGACACCCTTCGCGCGGAGAGTCAGCCGACCCGCCTCGGATCGACCGGTTCCGCGCGACTCGCCGAACCAAGGTCCCACACTGCGCACCTGGCGGTGCGCGTCCCCACCCTCGCGTCCGATCGACGACCACTGCTGATAGCAAACTTCGTGCCAGCACTCGAGGTCGCACCTACCTCCACGGAGGTCGCACGTACCTCCGAGCACTGCTAGCAACGCTCGGAGGTTGGACGGACGTCTGGCACGACGGCAAGTAAGCTGCTGCGCAGGTTGAGTTTGGGCGCGAGGGAGTTGCGACCTGCGAGCACGCGGCGGAGTGCTAGCAAGCGGCGGAGGTAGGTGCGACCTCCGTGGAGGTAGGTGCGACCTCCGGTGCTGGAGCGCGCGGAATGGCGCGCTGCGGGCCGAGGCAGGCGGGACGTCGGTCCAGGTGCGAGCTCGATCAGGCGGGAGTGGGGAGCCGGCCGGTGCCGGCGGGACCGGCCGGTCGGCGGAGCAGCCAGACGCCGATCCCGACCGCGATCAACTGTGAGATGCAGAAGAGGGCCAGGTTCTTGAGCGTCCCTTCCGTCACACCGTAAGAATGGAGCCCGACGCCGAGCTCGTTCACGCCGAACATCGACCAGGCCGTGGTGACGTTCCCCGCCACGGCCAACAGCGCCACGCCCGGGCCACGTACCATGCCGCCCCAGCGGGCGTGCAGGATCAGCGCATTCCACAACACAATGATCAGCGCGCCGTTTTCCTTCGGGTCCCAACCCCAGAATCGGCCCCATGAGTCGTCGGCCCACAGTCCCCCCAGCACCGTCCCGACGAAGCTCAACAACAACGCAAAGCACAACACTCCATAGATCACCCGCGGCAGGATCTCATAAGCCTTCGCCCAAGGACCCGCCAGCACCCCGCCCTGACCGCTGCGGACCGCCAACACGGCCACAAACAAGACTCCCAGCCCACCAGCCAGGAACGTGGCCGAGTAACCCAAGGTCACGCAGACCACGTGCGTCGCCAGCCAGAACTGAGTGTCGAGCACGGCCTGCAGTACGGCCATCGTGTCGCCTCGCATGGCCAGTCCGTTGGCAATGATCAACGACGCCGCTCCGATCGCCCCGCCAATAATCGTCCCCAGCCCCAGGCCATAGAACAGCTCAATCAGCACACCGATCACGGCACAGCCCCAGCCGACAAACACGGCCGCTGAATAGAGATTCGTCACCGGCGGCCGCCCGGAAATGTAGATCCGTGCGATCAGAGCAAACGTATGGACACCCAGGGCCAGCAACAGCAACCAGAACGAAGCACGCTGCAAACCCTGCGGCCAGACGATCCAGCCACTGCAGGCCACCAACACGGCCACCAGATAGGCCACGATGCACCACATGAACGGCTGAGTCTGTTCCAGCCGATACTCAAAACTCAATTTCGGCACGTTCACGCCCGGCAACCCCGCCGCTCGAATCTCGCCGAGATATTCCTCCACCGTCTCGTTGAACGTCTTGGCATTCCCCGTAGCGTACGCATCGAGGATTCGCGTCCACGTGAGCGCTCCGGGCGCCACGTCTCGGGCCTGAGCCGGCCGGTCCCCAGTGAACGCCGCTACAAACTCATCGAAACGGCTCTTGAAAGCCAAGTCGGCCGCCGTCGCAAACGGCAACCATCCCTGCGACGATCCTTCGGCTTCGGCCGGATCGAACACCACCAGCGGCGGTTGCATCTCGTCCAACTGCTGACGCCGCAGCGAAATCTGCATCACCAGATTCACCACCTCGCTCAACCGCTGCTTCGATTTCTCCTGGTCCTGCTTGATCTCGTCCAGCGTCGGCAACGGCGGAAACTCAGTCGGCAGAAACGCCGCACTGACCAGCTGATAGGTGCGCAGGCGACTGTCCAGCTCCAGCAGCTTCCGCTGATACAACGTCAGTTGCTCCTTCTTCGTCGATGCTACCTGCTGAGCCTGATCAAGCTCGGTCAGCACTTTATTGAATGCCTCACGATCGTGCAGGATTTCGTTGAGCGAATATCGGAACCCCGATCGCCGCTGCAGCTTGAGCGCATCGAGGACCTCGAGGCTGGTAATCCGGAAGACTTTATGGTCGCGATCAGCACCGCGACCGGCGATCAGATCTGCCAGCCACCGGATGGCCGGCTGCGTCTGCTCATCTTCGTCCTTGAACGACTGACGATCGGAAATACGAGCCAGCATGTTGCGGGCGAGCGAATCGAGCGGCTTGATGCGGCCTTCGTAAACCACCGGCAGCTGCCCGAGCAGATCGAGCCGCATGCCGCCATGGACCTGCTCCCGCGGCCGAGAGCCCGAAATCAGCGATCCGGCCATCAGGGCCAGCAGCCCCAGCGTCGCTCCCCATTCCCACCAGCCCCCTGGCAGCGCCGTCGCCGCCGTATCGGCCCCCGATCCGGCCACCCCGCGACTCCGCCGCTCCAGATACCGAACCAGCACCATCAGGAAATGAGCCAACAAACCAATCATCACCAGCATGCAGCTGACATAGGGAATCATCCAACCCGTGTTGGTCACGACCTGCAGCGTGGAACTTTCGCGGCCCGATGGATCCCGGAAATAGTTGCTCTGATAGAACGTCTCACCGGCGAACCGCAGCGGGTTGTTCATCCAGATATGGACGTCCCGTTCAGCTGCAACCTCCGGCTCAGCTAACCGCACATCCGACGAGTAGTTCATCGGAATGTTCGTGCCGACATAATCGTCCTTGCGCACATCGACCAGCGTCATCTGGTACGGCTTGTACATGTGTTTGAAACGGAGCGCCATCTGCCACTTCTTGCCGTCGGCCTCCAGCGTCTCGAACATGTCCGAGAAGCCTCGTTCCTGCGACAGGAGAAACGTCCCCAGCGACTCGTCGGTCCCCTTGCGATAAGCGGTCACATAGGCGGCCGCCATGTCGACTCCCTGGTCCGTATCGACCCCCGTCGTCGCTCGACGCAACAGCAGCCGCCCCCGCAATCCGACCCCCGCTGTGGCCGGATTGTCCGCCAGATCACCCGCCACCGCTGGATTTTTCGCCTGCTCGGCCGTGATCAGCGTCGCACTCGGATAGTAGGCCACCACTTCCAGGTCGACCGGCAGCCGCTCATCGCGAATCCGCTCACCCGTCCTCTGCAGGATCCCACGCGGCACCACCACCACTCGGTCCGACTTCGGATCCGATGAGTCAATCAGCGCCAGCTCGGTCGTACGAATGTCCCGAGCAAAATTCACCGTCTCGCCCTCGGCCATCGTCATCTGGCCTTCCACTGCGTACAAGTCGACGTAGAACTCGTAGAACATCAGCAGCCCGATACCCGCGTGCAGCAGCACGATCCCCGCTCGCTTGCGGAACAAAAAGGCACAGCCGACCAGCAACACCAGACCGGCCAGCGTCGCCTGAGCCAGCTGCCAGAGAATGCGCATCGACGAACTGCTGAATGGCGATACGCCGCCCTGCCACAGCCCCCACAGCCCGGCCGGGACCAGCACCAAAGCCGCCAGAATCATCGACCAGCGCGTGGAAGGCTGTTTCAGATCGAGCCAGAAGCAGGCGGGGATCAGCAGCATAGCAGCCCCCACCAGCGAAAAACGCATCAATCCCCACTGCTGATCGACCGTGTACGGCAAGGAAGCCCCCGCCAAGGATCCGCTGCCAGATGTCACGACCAGCCACGTGAAGAGACAGCCGAGGATCGTCGTCACCACCCCCAACAGCAGATTGACGCCGCGAGCCTGGACCTGAAAACGGATCAGATGGGCGGCCAGCAGATTCACGGCCAAGCCGACCCCCAGCAACTTGCCACCCACAAACGGAAACCCGCCCGGAATCTCCGGCGCCGTTGGAAACCACGTCCGCGGCACAAAAAAACTGAATGGCACCCAGCAGAACCACGATCGAAAAAACTTGTGCACTACCTCCCAGATGTCCATCTCCACCTGAGCCAGCGTACCGATCAGAACCAGGGCGATCGACAGCGCAAAGAGGACCACTGTCAGCCGCAGCGAAGCCAATGGCCCCAAAGCCACTGTCACCCGCTGCCAAACACTCCCGGTCGCCGACGCCCCGACGCGATCTGTGGCCGAATGCGGTACCGATATGCTGGCCATCTTGTTCCCCCTGTCCTCGTATTCCGCCGCGGCCGCCAACGCCCCCTCACCGGAAGACCTCGGCCCACGCTCATCGGCGCTCGAAAACTGTCCTCAGAAAGTTACCGACTTGGCAAACTCCAGAAACCGATCCTTCTCACGCTGAGCCAGCTGAGCACTGCCGGTCGCCTTGATGAACCAGATCCGACCGTCGATGGCACCGCTTGACGGAGCAATCACGCCCAGAATGGTCGTCGGCGCGCCGTCGGGGCCAGTCCCGACCAGCTCCACAAAACTCGCCTCATGACCACTGACCGGCAACGTCTGGACATTGGCCGACAGCTCGGATGATTCCAACGGCTTGAGCCCCACCTGTTCGCGCCAGCGATTGACATTCGCCAGGACGTCACCAGCACCCTCGGCCAGGTCGATCACCGTCACTTCAAGTTTCTGGTCGCCCTCCTGCACGTTGAAGGCGGCCTTACGCATGGAACTCATCCGGCCCGGCTGCCAGCCCTCCGGAGTTGTGTACTTGATACCGCTCGGCGCCGCCGCTGCAGGCCCCTCGACACCGGCCACCCCGGCGTGCACGGCGTCATTCGGCGGGACACCAGTCGCCGGTCCGATACCGCCACTTCCAGGGCCGCTCCTTCCAGGGCCGCCACTCCCCGCGCCGCCTCCCGACAGACCGCTCATCGGCCCGCCCATGCCGCCACTCGAGAAGGTGCCCTTCAGGTCGACCAGTCGGACCGACAGGTCGCCAACTTGGATCTCCTGCAGGTTCGACGGCAGATCGACATCACTCACCGGCCGCAACTTCATCTGACCGCGCCAGCGATTGACGTTTTCCAGCAGATAACTCTCGAGGTCGCCGCCCAGCATGGGGAGCGCGATCAGCGAGATATCGAGCTTGGGGGCCGAGGGTGCGACGAAGGTGGCCGCCCGCATCCCAGTCCCCGGCCGCTCCTCCCAACCCTCGGGAACGGTCCATTGCAGCTTCCGCTGGCCCGCCTCCCCCGCCACGCGCACCGACCGCACCAGCTGATCAAAGCCCGTGGCGATCTTGGCGACGTCCGCCTCAGGACCGGCCACTTTGAAGAACCAGCCTTGAGCGTCGAGCGGAATCATGGCGCCGAGCATGCGGTCGGACCCGACGGCAGTCTCGGCGGGCGCAGCCAGTCGGGGGACTTCGTACGACTCAATCCGGTCCCGTGAACGACTGCAACCACCTGCACTCACCAGTCCGCTCAGCAAGACCAAACCGGCGACGGTCGACCTAAGGATCGTCTTCATGCAGCTCTTATCCGGGTACGATGCGGCGCGGCAAGGCGGGAATTGGACTGGAGTTCAACGGCTGAACCCAGCACTGCGGCCGCCAGAGATCCCCGTTGGGGAACCGCACCCACTCGGGGCCGGTTAACGAACGCCACCGCTCCACCGGCCAGAGACGCGCTGCTGCGCCGCCTCTGCCCCGATCGATGGGTTGCGTACGGACGGGATCTCCTGACTCTCTCCGTCCGATTATAGCGCTGATGTGGCTTGCCGGTACAGTCGAGGTCGACCGTTACTTCGTCAACAGCCCGGCCAGAGCCCCGACCAGCGTGTCGCTGAAGCCATTCCCGGACCAGCTCCAGATATTCCGAATCACGTCGACCACGATGATCCCGCTCAACAACATCAGCAGTGACAGGCAGCTGAGAGCGATAATGTTGCCCCCCGACAGGTCCATCCCGTCGTCAGCCCCCCGCACGGCGGAAGCTCCTGCAGCTGCCGCAGCGGTCGCCGCCACGGCCGCCTCCTCACCGAAGTCGACCCCTTCTTCTTCAACCAGTCCGCCCCCATCGGCCACCGCGGCTTCTTCCTCAAAGCCACCCACAAACTGGTCGGGATCCAGAGCGATCACCTGCGATGAACTCTCGTCGTCGTCGGCCGTCAGGTCCTCGTTCGGAGTCAAATCGAAAGCGTCCTCGCCCCCGGCCGCCACCAGCTCGCCATCGTCGTCCGCACTGACCATGTCGTCGTCGAGCCGCAGTTCGTCGTCGTCGAGCGATTCGAGCGAAATGCCGCTGTCCGAAGGGCTCGCCAGATTGATCCCGCTGTCACCGCTGAGCGTGACATCGACGTCGTCCAACACCAGCTCGTCGTCGTCGAAGTCGCCACCACCCTTCACCACCGGCGAGGCATCCGAACCACCCGACAACACCAGGTCGTCGTCATCGTCGTCATCCGTCACCAAACCGACTCCGGAATCGGCGGCTGCCACCAACGGCATGTCATCGTCGTCATCGTCCAGACTCAGCTGCAAACCGCTGTCGCCCGCCAGCGTCACATCAGCGCCCACCGACTGGCCGTCGTCGACCGGAGCCAACCGCAGGTCGCTCTCGGCACTCGCCACGTCGTGGTCTTCTTTGCCAATCACCGTGCTCGAAGTCGATCGCTCGCCGTCCAGCCCCAGATCGTCCGTCACCAGGATCGAATCGCCTTCGTCCGACAGCTTCAGATCGTCGTCCTCGCCGAGCGAAATTGAGGAGGACGAAGCCCCCTCAAGCTGCACGTCGTCTCCCAACGAAATCGACGACTCTTCTTCCAGATCTTCCAGATTGAGGTCGTCCCCCAAGCTCAGTGCCATGTCGTCGGCGTCGTCCAGCACCAGCGGAGCGTCATCGTCGTCAGCCATGACCAGATCGTCGTCGTCCAGTATCAGATCGTCGGCCATCTCCGGTCCGCCGGCGCCGAGCGAATCTTTCACGCGATCGAGCTCAGCCTGCTTGAACTTCCACGACGAACCGTCCCGATAGCCGGCCACTTCGTTCCGGCTGCGCATTTCGACCAACTGGTCCGGAGTCACCCCCAGATACTTGGCCGCTTCTTCTAACGGGATCAGCTTCGCCATCTTCATCGCTCCCAAACTTCGTTCGTGCGTCACCGCGGCAACAGGGCCCGAATCTCATCCGGCGTCGGCGCCCCAACATTGAATTGTTCCAACGACATGTCCCAGGTCAAATTGCGCACGCTCTTGAGCGTGATCTGACCGTTCTCGGCAATCTCATACACGGCCATCCGGCGTTCGCCCGGATCGACCACGGCCAGCCGGGGGATTTTGTCCGCCCCCGCCAGTGACAACGTCACCAGGGGACTCCCAGCTGCCGGCCGCGCCTCGGGACGCGACTGAGCTCCAGCCGTCGCTCCCATTCCGCACCAAACCCCGACCCCCACCAGCATCGCGCCCATGGCTGCGCCGAGCACTAATCGTTTCATCCGCGACTCCCTTCACTTCCGATCGACAGACCCCGACCGCTCCCCGGACTCACGTCAGCACCGGGACGGCGCCTGCCTGGGACCAAGTCTTCATTCTAGAAGCCCCAATTTAACATGCAAGCGAAGGCCAACAGACAGAATGGTCCGCGCCGTCCACCCAGCCCCCCCTCCCCTACAATCGTCGCCACCCCCCCGACCCCCTCTGTCGCCGGCCCGGATTCCGACCACCCTTGATCGGAATCGGCCGGGCCGCTAGCAAGAACGGTGAACACGGGACGACGACGGTCGGCCGACTGCAAGCTAGGGAATCCGGGGCCAAGCCCATGTTTCGAGTGACCCGCGAGATCGATTTCTGTTACGGGCACCGTCTACTGAACTACGACGGGAAATGCCGCTTCCTGCACGGCCACAACGGGCGGGCGGTGATCGGGCTGTCCGCCGAAGAGCTCGACGGCCTGGGCATGGTCATCGACTTTTCGCAAATCAAGCGGGTGGTCAGCCAGTGGATCGACGACCATCTCGACCACCGCATGATTCTCCATCGCGAAGACCCGGCCGTCGAAATGCTCCAGCGCCTGGGCGAACCCCTCTATCTGATGGACGTCAATCCGACGGCCGAGAACATCGCCAAGCTGATTTTTGATTTTGCCCGTTCGCATGGATTTCCCGTCGATCAGGTCGATCTGTGGGAGACTCGCAGCTGCTACGCGACGTACGGCCAGTCCGGAACGAGGTGAGCGATCCTCGGCGGTACGGCGGTGCGAGTGCGGGTCGGTTGAGATTCCGAGCGAGTCGAACCGAAGTTTGCGCCGCCAATGGCCGATAAACTATTCCGCTTGGGTTGACTGTGCGGCCTGCGACTGCGGCCGCCGGCACGGTCCCCGCTCGATGCCCGCCAGCAGATCTATGCCGACCGTCACGGACCGGCTCTTCGATATGTCCCGGGGGGGAATTGCGGATCGTCTGGATCAGGTCCCAGCGACCTGATCCAGACGAGTCCCGATCTTCGGCTCACCCCGATTCCCGACCAATCTCCAGGTCCGTCGTGGTGTGTCAAACAATTGACATAGACTGAAGAGACTTTACCGGTTATTCCGATTCTACGGACGGTCAGCGGGAAGCTGCCGCTACCGCTGGCAGTGCCAGCGGCCCCCGGCCGGAACTCGCCAGAAGGGTGCCCCGTGAGTAGTCGGAAGCGTCGGAACCGGATGATCAGGCTGGTCAGCGGACTAGGTTGGCCGCTCCTGTGGGGAACAGGCGCCGCAGCGGTCTTTCACTGGGCCGCGCTGCGCGGATCGGGTTGGCTCGGACTGCGTCCTTCCGCGTCCCTATCGTATGGGCTGGCGTTGCTCGAACTCGGACTGCTGGGTGCCGGACTGGTCTGCTGGTGGAGAATCGCTCGCGTCGTCTCCCGGCAATTCGACCTGATCCCGCGCACGCAGCTGCCGGACCCGCCCATGGGTGGCCAAGATGCGGCCGAAGCTGGCGTGTTGCTCGAGGCCATGCAATTATGGCCACCGGCGATTCAACAGGGATGGCTGGCCGAACGGCTCTCCCGTGGCCTGGAACTGGTACAGCGTCAGCGGTCCGCTGAGACGCTGGATCGCGAATTGAATGCCCTGGCGACGGAAGCGACCGACGAAGCGCGGGAACGGTTGGCGTGGATTCGGTCGTTACCCTGGATCACTGCCGGGCTGGGAGCGTTAGTGCTTGTCGCGGGAACAGCCGAGGCGATCCGTCAGATCCAACTTGCGGGACCGGAGTCCGCGGGACCGAATCAGCTGGCTGCGTCCGTCGTGCGGCTCTACGAACCACTGCAAGTCGTCGCGCTGGCGCTGACTTCGACGCTGGCGTTGATCGTCGCCCAATCGATCGTGGGTCGTTCCGACTCGCGACTGTTGCGGCAACTCGACCACGAGGCTCGGCGACAACTGGCGGGCCGATTTCAGGTCCCCGGCACAGCCCGCGATCCGCGACTGGTGCTGCTGGACCGGTTGACCGAACGCCTGGAGCTGACCGCGGAGGTGCTGGTGGAGCGTCAGGCGCTGGTGTGGCGGGAGTCGTTCGAGCGTGCCAGCCAGCAGTGGCTGACGGCGGGCGACGCCATACGCCGGCAGCTGGAACAGGGCTTGCATAGCGAACTGGAGCGGACGCTGCAGGAGCATTTCCAGCGGCTGGGTCAGCTGCACGATCATGCCGAACAGCGTGTGGAACGCTGGTGGCAGGAGCTGCAAGTGGCGCTGATGCGGACGGGCGGATTGCTCGAACGACAGCAGGATGAACTGTTGAGGCTGGGCGATGTCATGACGCGGGTCCTCAAGGCCACCGGCGAGGTCGCCAAGCTCGAGCACACACTGAACCGCAACCTCAAGGCTCTGGCCGGAGCGAAGAACTTTGAAGACACCGTGATGGCCCTGTCGGCAGCCATCCATCTGCTGAATTCTCGAGTGGGTGTGCAGCATCGGGGTCCCGAACTGAACGGCCCGCCCTCGCAAGGAAAAGCGGCATGACCAGTCGTGCCGAGCGGCGCTCGGTTTCCCCCTCAACGCTGTTTCCATTCCTGGCCGTGCTGGTGTGCACCTTCGGTGCGCTCGTGGTG
Source organism: Pirellulales bacterium (assembly GCA_046349895.1). Lineage (GTDB taxonomy): Bacteria > Planctomycetota > Planctomycetia > Pirellulales > Pirellulaceae > JAXMBJ01. The sequence continues at coordinate 3,240,451 of JAXMBJ010000006.1, forward strand.
TTGCTGGTCGTGGTGGTTGAGCAGGCGAAATCGTCGAGCGCTCAGGCGGCGAAGCTGGCATCGAACCGACCCGTGCTGGCGACCGACGACCAGCAGCAACAGGCCGAAGATCTGACCTGGCAGGCCGATGCGTTGCAGCAGGCACATCAGGCCACTCAAGGCGAACTGGCCCAAGATCAGGCTCAGCTGGCTCATCTCGAAGAGCACATCGAACGGCTGAAGGATGAAATGCGGGACCTGGTACGCCGTCAGGAAGAACGGGCAGCGGAAGGGGCTGCACCGACCGAACTCGACACGCTCAAACAGCAGCTGGATCAGACCTACGCTGAGCTGGCGAAGGCCAGAGAGGACGCGGCCCAAGCGGAACAGGAGTCGAAGAATCGGCAACCCTCGTACGCGATCATTCCTTTCACCGGCAACCAGGGGACGACTCGACGACCGATCTACATCGAATGCCGGGGTGACCGGGTGATCCTGCAACCGGAGGGGATCGAGCTGAAGGCAGAAGACTTCGAACCGCCGCTGGGACCCGGCAATCCGCTCGCCGCCGCGCTGCGCGCCACTGCTGATTACTGGGCCGGACAGCGAGACGACAAGGCGGGCCGTCCCTATCCTTTGATGCTGGTCCGCCCCGATGGTGCTGTGGCTTACGCCGCTTGCCGGTCGGCCATGAATGGCTGGCAGGCCGAATTCGGATACGAACTGGTTTCGGCCGACATGAAGCTCAGCTTCCCGCCGCCCGACCCGACGCTGAAACAACACATCGAGACGATTCTGGCCGACGCTCGCCGGCGCCATGAAGTCCTCCGGTCGATGGCTCAACGTACAGGTGGCGGAGGACCGGCGGTATTGCGGCCTTCGCGTAATGGCGGATTTGAAACGTCCAGCGGCCCGCGCGGGCCGCGACGAGCGGGACCCGGCGGCAGCGGGGGCAACTCGTTGGCTCAGGGACCGGGTGGAAGCGGTTCGCGTCCGGGTGGAGCGGCCGGTGGCTCGGGAACGAGTGGATTCGGCGGCACTGACGGTGTCGGCGGACCGGGTGGTACGGGCGGACCGGGTGGTGAAGGCTCGGCACCCGGCGGATCGGCACTAGGTCCTCCCGGCTATGGCAGCGGATCGGGGAACGGCTTGACAGGTAGTGGCTTGGCGGGAGGTGGATTCGCCGGCGAGGACCTGTCGCAGGGCGGTGTCGACGGCACTGGCTGGGGTGGCGGCCCCGGAAACGGTGCAGGTAATGGAAGTGGCGTGGCGCCGATGGTCGGGCCTGGTGGCTGGGGCGGAAGCGGCCGGCCAGCGGGCGCCGGGACGGCGAATGCCGCTGGGACAAATACTGCATCAACGGGCGGCACAGGGTCAGGGACGGCCGGCAGCGGTAACGGTGCGAGCGGTAACGGTGCGAGCGGTAACGGTGCGAGCGGGAATGGTGGCAGCGGGACGACTGCCGGAGCGACTGGCAACGGGACGGAGAATAACGGGACGGGTACGGGTGGTGGCGTGGGACCGATGGGTCCTCCGGACCCGAGTGCTCAAGGTGGTGCGTTGGCGGGCTCGACGGCAGGAGGAGCCACTGGCGGAGGTTCGGGTGGTGGGCCGGGCGGAGCGTCCGGGAGTCCGCCGCTGGCGAATTCGGGCGGCGCCGCAGGTGGAACGGCCGGTTCAGCCGGTGGATCAGCCGGTGGATCTGCGGGTGGATCTGCGGGTGGATCGGCCGGGGGATCGGCCGGGGGATCGATGGGTGGCTCGCCGGACATGATGAATCCGCAAGGGGGACAGGTGGCGGTGAACGTGGGTGGCCAGTCGAAGCGGTCTTCGAGCCGCAGTCGACCGAATTCCAACCAGGGGCCGGCCCGCAGTCTGGCCGAATCACGGGGCGCCAACTGGGCGCTCCCCGAATCGGCGACCGGTTCGGTGGGCTTGCGGCGTCCGATACGAGTGCGCGTGACGGCGGACGAGCTGGTGCTGCTGGCCGAACCGGGGACGCGTCAGACGCACCAAGTCTTTCCGGTAGCCGACAATCCGGGCGGCGCCATCGATCCGCTGGTCAAGGCCGTGCATCAGCGGATGAGAACGTGGGGCATTGCCGGCGCTGGCGCGTACTGGGTTCCGCAGATGGTCCTGACGGTGGAGAAGGACGGTGAGTGGCAGGCAGGTCAACTGGAGGGTCTGCTGCAGAACAGTGGCGTCGAGGTATCGAGGGCCAAGCCATGAGACGACGCCCGCACGAGCAGTCAACTTCGATCGGCGAAGAGGGCTATCTGAATGTTGTCGGCCAGCTGGTGGGGATCCTGGTGGTGCTGGTGGTCGTCGTCGGCATGAGTGCGCGGGGTGCGTGGGAAGAGTCGCAGCGGAAGGCTGAGGCGAATCAGGCGCCGAGCGGCCCGACGCTGGCCGAGGTGGAGGCTCAGCTGCGGGCGGCCAACGCGAAAATGGAGTCCCTGAAGGAAGCGAACGCCCGAATTCTGCTGGACCGCCAGCGGATGCAGGCCGAGATTGCCATGCGTCAGATGGAGCGTGACCGGCTGAACATGATGCGGGCTCAGATCGAGCAGGAGATCAAAGCTCAGCGGGAAAACTGGAGCCGTGCTCAGCAGCATTCGGCTCAGCTGAAGGACCAGATTGACGCCAACGAGCAAGAGCTGGCGAAGCTGAAGCTGCGGCTGGAGCAGTTGAGTTCTGCGGAGGACGAAACCGTGGTGCTCGAACACGTCCCGACGCCGATGGCTCAGACGGTATTCGGCAACGAAGAACATTACCGGCTGCTCGGCGGCCGGCTGGCCTACGTGCCGCTGAACGCTCTGATCGAGGAGCTGAAGACGGACGCACGGCAACGGCTGCCGGAGCTGAAGAACAGCAACGAGATCACGGCGAGCATTGGTCCGCTGCAAGGTTTCACGATGCGTTACCAGCTGGCGCGGCAGGTGCTGGAGGTCGACACGCGATTCGGGACGCAGACGCACGAACTGGGGCAGCTGATCGGATTTGAGCTGATTGCTGACAGCGACCAGTTGGGTGAGCCGATTGCCGAGCTGACTCGACCGGGTTCGATTCTGCACGACCAGCTCTTGCGGTGGCCGGCGTCGAAGACAGTGATCACGGTCTGGACTTACCCGGACAGTTACGACGACTTCCGACGCCTGCGCGACTACCTGCAGGGCCTGGGCTACCTCTGCGCCGCCCGCCCCTTGCCCGCCGGCCAACCCATCAGCGGCTCACCCCAAGGCACCCGCTCCGCCGCCCAATAAACGAGGTCGCACCTACCTCCACGGAGGTCGCACCTACCTCCCACGTGTTGCTAGCAGCTGGGAAGTCGCGCCTTTTCTCGCGTAACTGCCAGCAATCTGCGTAGATCGAGCTAGTGATAGCTGGGCTAGCAGTAATCGAGGTCGCACCTACCTCCACGGAGGTCGCACCTACCTCCCATGTGGTGCTAGCAGCTGGGAGTTCGGCGTGGAGGTCCAACTCTCACGCCGATTCAAGCAAGTTGCCCCGTCTGAGCCAGCCAAAGCCGAATTTGCAGCCTGGGCCGCTGGCACGTCGCGCGTCCCTCGCGCATTGATTCAAATAAGCTGCGCAGTCTGAAACAGGGCGCGGGGTTGGTGCGAATCCAGGGCTGCTAGCAGCGTGACGGAGGTACGTGCGACCTCCGCGGAGGTAGGTGCGACCTCCGGGTGCTAGCGGGGGGAGTAGGGGGCGGTGATGGCGAGGACTTCGTCGAGCACAAACGGATTGGCGCCGATGCCGTCGCCGCTTTCGACCGAATCGGTACCACGCCAGTCGGTGAAGCGTCCGCCGGCCTCGACCAGGATCGGCTGCAGAGCGGCGGCGTCCCACACCGTCAGAATGGGATCAACCATCGCCACGGCCTTGCCCGTCGCCACGAGGTAGTAACCGTAGCAGTCGCCCCAGGTCCGAGTCAGCCACGCGGCTCGCTCGAGCGATTCATAAGCGCCAATCGCATCCCGCTGACGAAACGTCTGCACTTCGCTGGTCAAAAACAAACCATCGGCCAGACGGCGCGTTTGATTGACGCGTGCCGGCTGGTGCCCGCCGTCCGGCGGCCCGAACCAGGCTCCTGACCCCAGCCGAGCGTGAATCAGCTCGTTGAGGGGCGGAAAAAATATCGCTCCGATCTGGCACCTGCCCTCCCACTCAACGGCCACCATCGTGCCGTAGAGGGGGACGCCGCTGATGAAGGACTTCGTGCCGTCGATCGGATCGATGATCCAACGATAGCCCGAACTTCCCTCGGTGATACCGAATTCCTCGCCCACGATGCCGTCCTCAGGATACTGCTCGGCCAAGCGTCCTCGAATCAACTGCTCGGCCCCCTTATCCGCCACCGTCACCGGGCTGCCGTCCTGTTTGCGTTCCACGGCGTGCCCTGTGCGGTAATACTGCAGGGTCAGCCGCCCGGCCTCCACGGCCAGGTGTCGAGCCAGATCGTAACGCGCAGCCAGCGGGTCGTTCATCGAGGGTACCGATTCAAAAAGGAGTAGTGCGGCAACGGTGGTCGACGGCGTCGCGCCCAATTCAGGTTCGCACTGGCGAGTCGCTGGCCGGTGTCCAGAGCGATCGCCAAGCCAACAGGGCCGCTCCGCAGACCAGAAAACTATCGGCCAGATTGAAATTCGGCCAGACGTAGTCGGGGCCGTATTGAAGCAATATCCAGTCGCGGACGGCTCGCGTGTCGCCGGCCAAGCCAGGTAGGGACCACAGGCCGAGCCGATCATAGAGATTGCCCAGAATACCGCCAAGAATCAAGGCCAGGGTCAGCGTCAGCCCCCAGTCGCCAATCGCACCGCTCCACAACCAGTAAACGATGCCGGCCACAGCGACCAGCGAAAAGACGACGAAGACCGGGACCATCCCCTGCCCCATGCCGAAGAGCGCCCCGTGATTGAGGGCCGTCTGGAACCCGACGTAGTTCGGCCAGATCCACCAGACGGTTGATCCCTGCGGCGGACCGAGCCATCGGAAGACCAGCTCCTTGGTCACCAGATCGACCAGACACAGCACGATCGCCACGACCAGCACCGTGGCCCAGCGTACGGTCAGCTCCGACCCCGTCAACGGCTCACCGGACGCCTTACCGCCCCCGACGCTCGCCACGCGGTCAGCTGTCCGACGACCGCCGTCCGTGGGCGGCACACTTGACGCAATAGGATGTGTAGGGGATGGCATTGAGTCGCAACTTGGGGATCGGTTGGTGGCACTCCTCGCACGCACCATAAGTCCCCGACTCGATTCGTTCAAGAGCAGCTTCCACTTGGGCCAGGGTATCCTCTTCCCCCCGCATCAGGGCCAGCGTGAACTCCTGTTGGAAGTTCTCCGTCCCGACGTCGGCCATATGGATCGGCATTCGGGATGCCACGCCGCTTTCGTCTTCCGTCCGCCGCAGCGCGACGTCGGCCATCGCCGTGACGTCGCCTCGCAGACGAGCCCTCACCGAGAGCAACTGCTCGCGAAAGTGTTTCAGATCCGCCTTGTTCAAGCCTTTCCGCACCATCAGCGACTTCCTCAGCGACCTACCCCCTGAGAACGACCATCCTGGCCCCCACAACTACGTCCCTGTTGATTCCCGCGACCCGCTGACCGGCCGACTCATGTCTTGGGTCAGCCAATCATCATATCGATTAGCCGGGACGATCGTCAAGCAAAAGAGGTCCGACATCGCCGCCAGCCAAAATAACTTAACCTTTTCCAAATAAACGATTTACACCATTTACAGATCCTCCGGCACAGCGAACGCGACACTGTGGAATGCGGGGGGTGGCCAACAAGTTTTCCCCAGCCCCCTCCCCTTCGCGGACCGCCGCCCCCTCGGGCTGACCTTGCCCCTGTCGCGGGTCCGTCTCTATACTCGGCCCCCCCGTTCCACCAGCGATGCGCCAACACGTCCGCGCAGGGAGGTGACCGTGAATCGCCAAGCGACCATCGCCATCGGCAACCCGCCTCAACGCAGTGGGTACGGTCTGCGCACGGACCGTCCGAACGGCCGTCGACTCAAATCATGGAGCCGGCTCCTGACTGTCGTGCTGGCAGTCGGCATGTCCGGGCTCAGCTGGGCGATCGTCCCGTCGCCGCTATTCGCCCAGCAGGGCTGGACTCCGGTCCGGCAGCCCCGCCCCCGTTCGACTCCGCGACCGGCTGAGCCTCGTCCACCGGCAGGCAGTCAGACGGGCGAGCTGCGTGTGGCAGCCATACCGGCCAAGCCCCCCCAACCCACCACGGCTCAGCCATCCACTGCTCAGCCATCCACAGCGCAGCAACCGACTACTCAGCCGGGACCGGCTGCGACCAACCCAGTCGGCTCGGCGGGGACGGCCGCTTCGGCACCGCTGGGGCTGGCCGCCGACGCCGGCCAGACGTGGGCCGAGTACGACTTGAGTTCGTTCAATGGTCTGGCGGGCCCGGACGAAAACTCACAACAGGACGCATTGGACTGGATCCTCCGTCACACGGGGACCGACGTCTGGTTTGGGCAGACGATGGGGGTCCTGCAGGTGACGCGTGACCGAGTCCGTGTCTACCATTCGTCGGCCGTCCAGCAACAGGTGGCCGACGTCGTCACTCGCCTGAATTCCCGCGAGGTCGATCGCCGCATCCTCTCAGCCCATCTGCTGACCGTCGGTTCGCCCGACTGGCGGCTGAAGTTCATCCGGAGACTTGAACGGATCGACGTCCAATCGCCGGGGATTGAAGCGTGGATGATGGCCCGCGAGGACGCCGCCGTGCTGCTCAACGGCCTGCGTGAGCGGGTGGACGTGACATTCCACACCGAGCAGCCGCTGGAGATGAAGAACGGTCGCACGGTGAAAATCGACAAGATGCGGCCGCACCGTTACAACAGCGGCGTCGAAGTTCTTCCTCAGCCGAGCTGGCCGGGCTACAAGCTGCAGCCGGGAAGCATCGACGAAGGAGTACGTCTGTCGATGAGTCCGCTGTACACGTCGGACGGCTCGGAAGTGGAAGTGGTGGTCGACTGCCGAGCGACCCAGATCGAACGGCTGGAGGAGCTCGACGTCGAGGTGCCGACGACCGTCGATCCGCGTCAGCGGGTGCAGATCCAGGTCCCTCAGGTGTCGAGCTGGGAGCTGCACGAGCGGTTGCGGTGGCCGGCCGACCGAGTGCTGGTGGTTAGCCGCGGGCTGGCGGCTTTGCCGAGTGGTCCACCGGCGGGGAGCGGAACGGGCTTGGCCTGGAATCTCCTGTCCCGCCCGGCAACTCGGGGCGAATCGCTGCTGGTGCTCGAACCAACGGTGGCACTGCGGCGAGTGGGTGACGCGCCGGCCACGGGCCCCACAGCCGCTCGACAAGGACACAATCGCTACTGAGCTCCGACTGGCAGCTCATCTCGACTCACCGGCGGCCGAGGGCTAGAATTGGGCCGACTTTCACGCGGCTCATCAACGGCAACCCAGCCTGCCGCGGCTCCACGAGCGAGGACGCCTTGTGACGTTCAGACCCACGTCAGAACCTGTCGTAATCACTGGCATCGGTGTGATATCGCCGCTGGGCCAGACCGTCGCGCAGATTACCGAAGCGCTCGACCAGGGCCGATCGGGCATTGGTCCGCTGCAGGGGGCTCACACGCGCAGCCTGCCGCTGGGCGGAGGGGGCGAGGCGTGGGATTTCAGCGGCAAGATTGAGGATTTCGGCGAGCTGCCAGCGGAAAAGAAAAAAGCGATCCGCAAAGGTCTGAAGGTGATGTGCCGCGAGATCCAGATGGGAGTCGCGGCCGCTCAGCGAGCCCTGCAGGATTCCGGCCTGGAGCAAGTCGAGCTCGACGTCGACCGGACGGGTGTCATCTTCGGTTCGGACTACATCACGACGATGCCCGAAGAGTTCCAGCTGGCGGTGGAAAAGTGCCTGAATGACTCCCACGAGTTCGATTTCGGCAACTGGGGCGCGCACGGCATCCCGCAGATCTCACCCCTGTGGCTGCTCAAGTACCTCCCGAACATGCCAGCCTGCCACGTGGCGATCTACAACGATTTCCGCGGCGCCAACAATTCGATCACGGTCCGCGAAGCCTCGGCCAATCTGGCGCTCGGCGAAGCCCTGTCGACGGCGCAGCGCGGCATCGTCGACCGGCTAGTGGTCGGAGCGACGGGGAGCCGTCTGCATCCGCTGCGAAGTCTCCACATTGTGTTGCAGGAGACGGTAGCCGAATCGGCCGCAGCCGACCGTCGCGCTGCCGACGGCAGCCAATCAGGTGGTCACTCAGCCAGTGGTCACTCAGCCAGTGGTCACTCAGCCAGTGGTCACTCAGCCAGTGGTCACTCAGCCAGTGGTCAGTCGGGCGGTCTGTCGACTACCGGGTCGACGGCGACGCTGAGTGTCCCCGGGTGTCGGCCTTTTGACCGGAACCGGACAGGGATGGTGCTGGGCGAAGGAGCGGCCGCGGTGACTCTGGAGACGGAATCCGCAGCAGCCAGTCGCGGGGCGGCCGTCTGGGGTCGTCTGCTCGGCTGGGGCTCATCGGCGGCCGGCAATCGCGTCGGGGTGGCCGATCGGAGCCAGGCGCTGGTGAATGCCATGCGGATGGCCTTGGCTCAAGCCGGCGTGTCGGTCGACCAGGTCGGCCACGTGCACGCTCATGGGCTGGGGACGATCGCCGGCGACCAGGAGGAGGGCCGGGCCTTGGAGACGGTCTTTGCCGAGCGGCGGGTCGGTCCGGTCCCGGTGGTGGCAGCGAAGAGCTACTTCGGGAACCTGGGTGCTGGGAGCGGGATGGTGGAACTGATCACCAGCCTGGTGAGTCTGCGGCGGGGGACGCTCTTCCCCATTCTGAATCTCGAGCAGGTCGATCCGGAGTGTATCGGGCAGGCGGACCGGGTGCAGCTGGTGCGGACGCATGACGTGCCGGCGGGTCGGAACGTGTTGAACATCAACGTCACGCCGCAGGGTCAGGCGAGTGCGGTGGTGGTGAGCCTCTAAGTGGGTCCGCAATACGCTCTGCGTACCTTCCGCTCAGGTTGACAGTTGGACCATTGAGCGATATTCTGACCGGTTTATCGACCGGCGTAAGTCGTGCTCGAAGAACAATTTCCGATTGCGAGGCAAGGCGCCTGTGGCCGTACTGGAGGGGGAGCTGCCGACGGCAGTATCCCTGACCTGGGAAGGGCTGACGAGAGTCTTCCCGGACGGCTCGCCGCCGCTCGACTATGGCTCGGTGAAAATCGAGTCGGGTGAGCGGGCGGTGGTGGTAGGCGAGAGTGGCAGCGGCAAGACGACGCTGCTGCGACTGCTGGCCGGCCTGGAATCGTCCACTGCGGGCCGGATCTTGTTCGACCGGCACGAGATACAGCAGTGGGCGGCTCATCGCAGGCAGGTGGCCATGGTGAGTCAGCGGCCCGTGCTGTATCCGCACCTGTCGATACGCGAGAATCTGCGGTTTGGCGGGTTACCGCGGAGCGGAGAGGGTTGGGGGGACGTCGATCGACTGGCTGAACGGCTGGGGATCGCCGGGCTGCTTGACCGCGTTCCGGGGACGCTATCCGGCGGGGAAACTCAACGGGTAGCGGTGGCGCGTGCCTTCCTGCGGCGGCCGCGGGTTGTATTATTAGACGAACCGTTCACGCATCTTGACGCCCAGCAGCGTCAGGGGCTGCGGGAATGGCTGATGGACGTGCATGGCGACTGGCGCACCACGATGGTGCTGGTGACTCATGATCCGGCCGAGGCCTGGATGTTGGGTCAGCGGCTGGTGGTGCTCAGTGGCCGCAGGCTGCACCAGTCGGGAACGGCTCAAGAAGTCTGGGACGCTCCGGCCACTCGGGCCGTCCTGGGCAGTTTGAGTGAAACGGGGGTGAATTGGCTGACCGGTCGCGTCGAGCGGACGTCGGCCGGCTGGAGTTTTCGAGGAGACGGCTGTGAGTTTGAGCTGACCGGGGAGGCCTTACGCCAGTGGCAGCAGGTGTTCGCCAGCGGAGCGGGAAACGCTCGGGAGGGGACACCCGTTGTGCTGGGAATCAGGCCGACGGAATTGACGTTGGCATCGGCGCTCGACGCTGACCGCAACCTGGGGCAAGTCACCCGGGTCGACTGGTGGGGCGATCGACGCGTCGTGCAGGTGCGGTTGACCAGCCGCATGCCGACTCGAGCGGCCGACGACAACGGGCCGGGGTCGGTGGTGCGAGTGGTCACGTCGCATCACCAGACGGTCCAACTTGGCTCCACCGTCACGGTGCAGTCGGGTTCGGACCGATTGTATTTTTTTGACGAACAAACAGGACAGAATCTGCAATTACTGTCGGCTATCGCATCAGACGGGAAGGTTCGCCAGCGATGAACCCAAACGAGATTTTACGGATTGTGGACGCGATCCACCGCGACAAGAACATCGACAAGGAGATCGTCTTTCAGGCGATCGAGTCGGCGCTGGTGTCAGCCACGCGAAAGAATTTTCCCGAGGAGGCGGAGATCGTGATCGAGATCAACCGCCAGGACGGATCGATCGCCGGGCACTGCAACGGTGAGCCGCTGGATCCGGAAGAAACGGTCGGCCGCATTGGCGCTCAGACGGCCAAGCAGGTGATCATCCAGAAGATCCGCGAGGCGGAGCGGGACGCGTTGTATGACGAATACGAAGCGATGCTGGGCCAGATGGTCGGGGGCATCGTGCAGCGGAACGAGGGGGGTGCGTCGACCGTGTCGCTGGGGAACGTCGAAGCGATCCTCCCCCGCAGCGAACAGATTCCGGGCGAATCGCACGGCGTGAACGAACGCGTGCGGGCCACCGTGTTCGACGTCCGCAAGCAGGGGACGCGAGTGAAGGTGATTCTGAGCCGCATTCGGCCCCAGCTTGTCCAGCGGCTCTTCGAACAGGAGATTCCGGAGATCGGGGACGGCGTGATCGAGGTACGGGCTTTGGCGCGTGAGCCGGGCTATCGGACCAAGGTGGCGGTCAGCAGTGCTGATCAGCGGGTCGACTGCGTCGGCGCGTGCGTCGGCGTCCGGGGGAACCGGATCAAGAACATTGTGGACGAACTGGCGGGCGAGCGGATTGACATTGTCCGCTGGAGCGACGACATGCAGGTGCTGATCCCGAACGCCCTGCAGCCGGCTGAGGTCGATGAAGTGATCTTGTGCAGCATGATCGGCCGAGCCATCGTGCTGGTCCGCGAAGACCAGCTCTCCCTGGCGATCGGCCGCCGCGGGCAGAATGTCCGGCTGGCCAGCAAGCTGTGCAAATGGGACATTGAGATCATGACCCAGGACGAGCTGCAGGAGCAGATCGAACGGGCGGTCGGGGGCTTCAGCACCATCCCCGGAGTGGCCGATCAATTGGCCGAGAGACTGGTCGGTGAAGGCTTTTTGTCTTACGATGATCTATCAGTGATCGAACCGGACGATCTGCAGCAGATGAGCGGTCTGACGGCGGAGGAAGTCGAGGCGATCATTGAGGAAGCGGAGAGCCGGGCGGAGGCGGCCGAGGAAGAGGCCGCTCAGGAGCGCCGGCGACTGAAACAGCAGCAGGCGGCCGGCGGGTCACTGGAACCGCCCCCGAGCAGCGCGGCCGAAGCCAGTGAAGTGGCCGAAGCCAGTGAAGTGGCCGAAGGTAGTGACGCGGCCGACGGCGGTGATGCGGCGGTGGGACTGGCGGCCGAGCCGGGCGACGGGAGCGAAGCGGAAGTCGGTGCTGAGGAACTGGCCACGGAAGCCGAGCTCGGGATGGACGCGGAGCAGGGTGAGCCGGCCTCAGAAGAAGACGAATCGAATTTGACCGGATGAGCTGAAGGCAGCGGGCCGGCCGGGCGGGAGTGTCGGGCTGGCAGCGGCCGTTTTTCAGGAGTTCCGCACATGGAAATTTAGGATCGGTGCTCAGAAGTTCCGACGGTTCTCGACAGGGAGGGCCGAGAACGTACGCAGAAGGAGGGCAAAGTGCCCGTTCGTATCTATTCGTTAGCCAAAGATCTGAAACTGGACAGCAAGCAGCTGGTCGACTTGTGCACTAAGGCAGGGATCACCGGCAAGGGTTCGGCCCTGGCCAGCCTGACCGATGAAGAGGTGGACAAGCTGAAGGCCTACTTGAGTCGCGGTCGGGAGACGATGCGCGAGTCGACGGGTCTGCCCGAGCGTCAGCCGGGCGCGCCCATCCGGCAGCTCGGTGGCGGTCAACGTCCGGCCCCGGCGACTCCGGCAGCCCCCGCCGCTTCGGCTCCACCGACAGCCCCGGCCCCGCCGGTGGCCCCGACGACGGTGGTCCCGATGACGGTGGCCCCGACGACGGTGGCCCCGACGGCCCCTGCCGCTGCCGCTCCTCCATCCGCTCCACCGACCGTAGCTGCCGAAGATCGAACGACACCGGTGGGCCAGCCCGCCGCCCCGACGCTCGCTGCCTCCGGCGCCGGACCGCTGTCCCGAAATGTCGGGCATGCTGGATCGACGGGCACGGCACCCAGCACCCCCGCTCCGGCCAGCCCTTCGGCGTCGACACCGGCCGCACCGTCCAGGCCCGCAGCCATCTCGCGTGACGATTACATCGGTCCGGGCGGGACCAGCGGCACCAAGCCACGGATGCTCGGCAGCCGACCGATCCGGCGCGAATCGGGAGGCGGCCGCGACGCGGGCGGAGCCAGTGGCGGACGAGGCCCCAGCGAGTCGGGCAAGGGTGGCGGCCGCCGCGAACCGGTGGTCAAGCTGGCGGCGATTCCCAAATCGGGCGAACAGCCCGTACCGCGCGGACCGGCGGAACCGGCCGCTCAGAAACCGATCATGACCCTGCCGCTGGACGCCATTCGCGGCGCCAAGCTGGGAAGTGCCGCGCCGCTGGAACAGTTCACGCGGCAGCACGAAAAGAAACGACAGGACAAGGACCGTGAGCCGGCTGGCAAGAAGCCGCCCGGACGATTCGTCACCGGCGAAGCCCCTCCTACTCCGGCGGAACCGACCGGGACGGGCCACCGCGACCGACGCAAAGCGAAGGGTACCGGTGTATTCGAGTCCGATGAGGAGGGCGAGCGCAAGAAGCTGTCCGGCCTGGGCAATGCGCGAACCGCTCGACAGCAGAGCCGTCGCCGCAAGGACCGGCTGACGCTGGACGAGGAAGAGGCCGAGCTGCAGGCGTCAATGACTCCCGCCGCGCGGCGACAACGCCAGGCCGAGCTGAGTCGACGGGCAAGTGGGCAGTCGACGGCCCCCCGTAAAGGAAAAGTCGTGGTAGAGCTTCCATGCACCGTCCGCAGCCTCTCTGAGGCGACCGGCGTCCCCTTTGCCCGGATCCAGCGCACGCTGATGGCGCTGGGCACGATGGCTACGATCAACTCCAGCATCGACGCCGAACTGGCCGAGCTGGTGGCGGCCGAACTGGGGCTGGACATCGAACTGCGCAACCCCCCGTCGCTCGAAGACCGGCTGATCGAAGAACTGAAGAATCGACCCGACGCGGAAGACCAGCTGGTAGCGCGTCCACCGGTGGTGACCTTCCTCGGTCACGTCGACCATGGCAAAACGTCGCTGCTCGACCGCATCATCGGCATCAACGTCGTGTCGGGCGAAGCGGGCGGGATCACTCAGCACATTCGAGCTTACAGCGTCGAATGGCGCGGTCGCCGCATCAGCTTTGTCGATACGCCGGGCCACGAAGCCTTCACGGAGATGCGGGCCCGCGGTGCGCACGTGACCGACATCGCCGTGCTGGTCATCGCCGCCGATGACGGCATCATGCCACAGACGGTGGAAGCGATCAGCCACGCGAAAGCGGCCGGAGTGCCGATCGTGGTGGCCCTGAACAAGATCGATCTGCCGAGCGCCAATCCGGTCAAGGCCATGCAGGACCTGACCCAGTACGAACTCCTGCCGACCGAATGGGGCGGCGATGTCGAAGTGATCAAGACCAGTGCCACCACCGGCACCGGCATCGACGACCTGCTGGAAACGCTCCTGCTGACCGCTGATATCCAGGAGTATCAGGCCAATCCGCACCGAGCGGCGATGGGGACGTGCCTGGAAGCCCAGCAGGAAGGGGACCGAGGTGTGGTGGCCAAGGTCATCGTGCAGAACGGCACCCTGAAGGTCGGCGATATCGTCGTCTGCGGCGCGGCTTATGGCCGCGTCAAAGCACTGACCGATACGCTGCAGGCCCGACATCGCGTCAAGGAAGCCGGACCGTCGATTCCGGTGAATCTGACCGGCCTCGATGCGGCTCCGGAAGCCGGCGAGCCGTTCTATGTGCTGGACGATATCACGCAGGCCCGGACGATTGCCGAGAAACGAGCTGCTGAGGCTCGCGGCCGGTCCCTGGCCGGACGCAATGTCCGCGTGTCGTTTGAGGAATTCCAGAAACGGCTTTCCGAGGGGACTCTTTCCGGGCAGTCCGAAGCCGTGTCGCTGAACCTGATCCTGCGGGCTGACGTCCGAGGGTCGATCGAGGCACTCGAAAAGGAACTCGCCAAACTCGACCACCCCGAAGTCCGGATCAACCTGCTGCAGAAGTCGGTCGGCGGCATCACTTCGGCCGACGTCACGCTGGCCTCGGCCTCCGATGCCGTGATCGTCGGATTCAACGTGATCCCCGATGAATCGGCCCGACAACTGGCCGATGAACGGGGTGTTGAAATCCGCCGCTACGACATCATCTATAAGGTGACCGAAGATCTCAAAGCCATGCTCGAAGGCAAGCTCAAACCCGAAGAACAGGTCAAGGACCTGGGGCGAGCACTCGTGCAACGAGTCTTTGCGATCAGCCGAGTCGGTACGGTGGCAGGTTGCCGTGTCCTCGCCGGGACGATCGAACGCAATTGCCGGGTCCGAGTCAACCGCGATGGACGTGGCATCGGCGATTATGGGCTCGAGTCGCTCAAGCGGGAAAAGGACGACGTCAAGGAAGTCCGCGAGGGGATGGAATGCGGCATGAAACTGAGCGGTTTCAACGATCTCAAGGAAGGCGACATCCTGGAAGCCTACAAGATCGAAGAGATCGCTCGCACGCTGTAGTCGCAAGGAACCAGCCGCCGCATGAAGTCACGACGTTTGCTCAAAGCTGCCTCCGCGATCCGCGAGGTCGTCAGCACGGCCATCCTGCTCGAACTGCGCGACCCGCGCGTCCGGAATGTGACGGTGACCGGTGTCGAAGTCGCTCCTGACATGCGATTGGCGAAGGTCTACGTCTCCGTCATGGGAGACGAACGGCAGCAGACCCTGACCATGCACGGACTGAAGAATTCAGCCGGGTTCCTGCAACAGCAGATCGGTGAGAAGATCGATACCCGATATATCCCCCGGCTCGAATTCGTCCTCGACAAAGGGGTCAAGAACTCACTCGACGTCGCCCGCATCCTCCGCGAAGTCCTCCCTGCGGATCCCGACGGGCCAGCCGCGGAAAACGCCATCAGCTCGCCTCACGATGCCTCTGATCACGATGCCTCTGATCACGATGCGGAAGAAGACCTCGATGGTACCGAGCTCGACGGTGAGGATCTGGAGGACGACGACAGTTCCGGCGACGGGCGAGCGGCTGGGCGAGCGGAAGATTCCAGGGAAACATGACAGCGGCCGGTGACGTTCAGGCAACGGACCACGCGGAAGACACCAGACGAGTTACTGCAGGGGGCGAATCGTTCCGATGGCTAAACAGAATCGTGCTGACATCATCAAGAAACTCCATAAGGTCTTGAAGAAGCACTTCACGCCGGTTCCCACGCCCCACGACCGGACCGTCCTGGAGCATGTCCTCTTCGCCTGCTGCCTGGAAGACACGCGCCACGAGCTGGCGGAAGAGTGTTTTGCCCGCGTTCAGCAGATGTATTTCGACTGGAACGAGATCCGGGTCACGACCACGCGTGAGCTGAGCGAAGTCTTTACCGCTCTGCCAGATCCCATGGCGGCCGCCACGCGACTGAAGTCATCCCTGCAGAGCATCTTCGAGACTCGGTATGAGTTCGACCTGGAATTTTTGAAGAAGATGAAGCTGGGCGATGCCCAGAAAAAACTCGCTTCGCTCCGCGGACCATCCCTGTTCGTGCAGTCCTACGTGACTCAAGCGTCGCTCGGCGGGCACGCCATCCCCACCAGCGCCGGGTCGCTGCAAGTGCTGGAACTGGTCGGAGCGGCCACGTCAGCCGAAGTGGCCAGTGGCAGTGTCCCCGGACTTGACCGGGCCATCCCCAAGAACCAGGGCGTCGAATTCGGATCGCTCCTCCATACGCTGGGCTCGCTCTTCACTGCCGATCCCAAGTCGGCGCAGGTCAAGAGCCTGCTGGCCGAGGTGAATTCGGAAGCCGTCGACCGGCTGGCCAAACTGCTGGCCCGCAAAGCGGCTCCCCCTGAACCAGTAGCCGCACCGACTCATCGGCGCTCCGACAAGCCAGAACCGAAGGGACCGGAGACCGCTAAGCCGGCGGAAAAGGGCTCTGAAAAACCCAAAGGCGCGCCGACCGGAAAGGCAGCAGCCGACAAGCCGGCTCCGGCAGCCGCTGGCAAACAGGCTGCGGTCGACAAGTCCACAGCGGGGGACAAACCCCCGGCGGGAGACAAAACCCCGGCCGCAGACAAGGGACGTCCCTCAGTTGACGCGACCAGTGGCGAAGGGACGGCCAAGGGTTCCGGGAAAACCAAGACGCCCCCCGCAGTAGCTCACGAGACCAAGAAGCCGGCCCCCGCGGCTAAACCCGAACCTGGCAAGTCGGCTGACGGCAAGGCGACCGCCGGTACCAAGCCCAGTCCCGCCCAATCGGGTCCCGCGAAGTCGAATTCGGCCAAGCCGAATCCTGCCAAGCCCGATCCAGCGAAAGTGAACACGGCGAAAGTGAACACGGCGAAACCGGGAGCGGCCAAACCGGGGACTGCCAAGCCCGATGCAGGCAAGAACAAATCCGAGGCAACCAAGCCGAATCCGGGCAAACCGGAAGCGGCCAAAACGGCCGGGCGCAAGGCGAGTAGCCCACCTCCCAAGCCACCGACCAAACCTCCGGTCAAGAAGCCTGTGGAGGGGAAGTCGAACGAAGGGAAGACAGCCGACGCCGGCGCTTCGAAATCGAAGACGGCGTCGAAACAACTCACGCGGCGCAAGCCGCGCTGAACATGGACGCTGGTGGACTTACGGACTGCGCCACCAGGTAGCGACGGAACGATGGCAGGGCCTGCGCCATGAAGATCACGATGGCCATCTCGATGGGGCCGCGTCCCACAATCCTTCTTCGACCACGGCCAACCTGGCCCCGGCCATTCACCCAGTCGTGGTGCATGACTTGGGTCTGCGCCTGGTGCACACTTGGCTGCTGGGCCGCCGCGCCGACAATATCGCTGGCCGCGCCTCCGGGACCGCCGAGCGATGCCGTCGAACGCATCCAGCCAATGCATGCCCGGTCGATCGAACAACAGGATCGGATCGATGCGGCAGCCTGGGCAGCGCGCGGCCGCATCCATCAACTCCGCGAAGAACCTCAAGAGGCACTGGTCTGTTATCAGCGAGCTTTCGTGCGCGACCCCGCGGCCCGCACGCTCCTCCCCGACATCGCGCTGCTGGCCACTCAGCAACACCAGGGCGCACTGGCCGTTCGCTATGCCGCTTTGGCGCTGGATGCCAACATCATTACCGAGCCGAAGCTGCAACGTCAGCTGGCCGCAGTGCTGGTGGATGAAGGGGAATTCGAGCGGGGGGCCGAACTGTATCGAAGTTCGGTCGCGAAACTCGACGTCCACCATCTGACGTGGCAAGATTACGTCGCACTCTTCGAATCGGCTCGCCTGGCCTACTTGAGCAATCGCCCCGACGAAGCCGCTCAGACAATCCAGCCGGTCTGGACGCTGCTGACAACGCCCGCTCCGCCAGGCGAATCGGCCGAGTTCCAATCGCTGCGGCAAGCACTCCTTAAGGAAACCGCTCAGCCGATCGATCTGCTGATCGACGTCTTTCTGGCCAACAAGCAGCCCGAACTCGCTCAACAAGCTCTCGAGCTGCGGAACAAACACCATCCGCAACCGGCGCGGCGAGCCTACCTGCAAGCCGAAATCGACTGGCTGGCCAACCACCCCGACCGAGCTCGGCAGAGCCTGGAAGAATATCATGCCCTCAAATCCAGCGAAGCCGGTCTGGCTCCTTATCGGCTGCTGGCTCAGGTAATCGATCCGGCCGCCACGCCTCAAGCCCCACCTTCTGACCGCCTGCTGCAACAGCTGGAAAAATGGCGGGACGATCTGCCGGAAGATCTTCCGTTGGCGCTGTTTTACGCCGAGTCGTTGACCAAGGCCGGTCGATCCGAAGAGGCTCAGGCGGTCTACCGGCAGGTATTGAGCCGCGAGGGGGTGCAGGAAGCCTATGTTGGACTGCTGCAGCAATTGATCCCCGCTGGTTCGGCCAGCGACCTGCTGGATCTGCTGATTGAGTACTTGTCGTTGAGCCAGAGCCTGGAGCTGCTGAATCCCGCTTTCAAACAACTGGCGGATGACAAAGCGGCTGTCGATCGGGTGTTGACCGAAGCTCAGCGTCGAGTCGACCAGAAAGCAGACTCATCGATGGTCGTCCTGGTGGCTCTGGCACTGGCCACCACGCGCGACGACGACGCAGCCACTCGACACTGGCTGGAGCTGGCCGATCAGCGGCCGGTGGGGCTGACCAGCGACATTCTGCTGCAGCTGGGGCTCGACCTGATCATCGCCAAACGATACGCACTGTCGGACGCGGTGATGGAAATCGGCTTGCGGCATGCCGGACCGGAGAATCGAGCCGAGTTTTACTATTATCGATGTGAGGCCCTCTCGCAGTTGCAGCGACAGGCTGAAGCGCTGGAGATGAGCCGTCTGGCGGTGGAGCACGCTTCGCCGTCGCTGCGGCCGACCGTGGAATCGCGTTACGGATGGTTGCTGTACCGAGCTGGCCGAGTCGAAGAGGCCGAACAGATGCTCTTGGGGGTGACATCGCGCCGCGGGCGCGGGAGTTCCCCGCCCCCAGCCGCAGACGCTCAGCCACAGCAGCCCGCTTCCACTGAGCCCGCTTCCCCTGCTGAGCCGGCTGGACCGGTCTCGGCCACGGACGGGCTGGCCGATCCGGAGGCGATCACTCAGGCGAGGTTGGTGTTAGGGAGCATTTACGCGGCTCAGGACCGGCAGGCGGACGCCGAGGCTCAGCTGATCGCCGTGTTGATGGACGATCCGGAGCACGTCGGCGCGCTCAACGACTTGGCCTATCTGTGGGCCGATCATGGCCAGCGTCTGGCGCGGGCCCTGCAGATGCTGCTGACCGTCGTCAAGGCAGAACCGGACAATCCAGCCTATCGAGATAGCTTGGGCTGGTGTTACTATCGATTGGGGAAATATGGGGAAGCGGTGGAGCAGTTGCGTCAGGCGGCAGCCGACCCGCATCCGGACGGTCTGATCCTGAATCATCTCGGAGACGCCTTGCAGCAGCTGGGCGATCTGGCCGGAGCGCTCGACGCGTGGCAGCGTTCCGTCGACCGGCTGACGGAACCGGAACAGGCCGAGCAGCGGCAGATGGTAGCAGCGAAGCTGGAAAAATTTCGGCACACGTCGGAGTGAGATGGAGTGAGGTAGATGGCTGGACATTCGCATTGGGCGGGGATCAAGCACAAGAAGGCGTTGATCGACAACAAGCGTGGCAAGGTATGGAGCAAGATTGCGCGAGCGATCATGGTGGCGGCCAAGCTGGGAGGTGGCGATCCCACCACCAACGCTCGGCTGCGCGTGCCGCTGGCGGACGCCCGAGCGGCGCGGATGCCGAAAGATAACATTGAACGGGCGATCAAGAAGGGTACGGGTGAACTGGACGGGGGCGACGTCGAGGAAACGGTCTACGAGGGGTACGGACCGGCGGGTGTGGCCGTGATGTGCGAAATCATGACCGATAACCGCAACCGGACGGCGCCGGAGATCCGCAAACTATTCGAGACCTACGGCGGGAAGCTCGGCGCCACCGGCTGTGTCGCCTATCTGTTCGAACGCAAGGGCCTGGTGGTGATCGCCGAGGACAAGGCGAGCGAAGAAGAGTTGATGGAGATCGCGCTGGCCAGCGGTGCGGACGATGTGCGTCACGAAGGGGGCAAGTTCGAGCTGACTTGCGACCCGGAGATCTACGCCGATCTGCTGTCAGGGCTGGAAGCGGCCGGAATTGAACCCGACGTGAAACAGATCACGCGCATCCCCAACAATACAGTCGACCTCGATGCCGACTCGGGCCGCAAAGTCCTGAAACTGCTCGAAGCACTCGACGATCACGACGACGTCCAGAGCGTCTCGGCCAACTTCAATCTCCCCGATACGGTGATGGCCGAGATCGAAGCGACTGCGTGACCTGGCTGCTCTTCGTTCAGCCGCATGACGACCCCATTTGCGCCGAAGGGGTTTGGATATTGTTCTTGGGATCATGCGCTGCGCAAGCTCGTCGTTGTTGCTCCGGCCGCCGGCCAGCTGGCCTGGCCGGAGCCCCGGTCTGAGTGAGCTAGAGACTCACCACCGCAAAGTTGCTCCGGCCGCCGGCCAGCTCGCCTGGCCGGAGCCCCGGTCTGGGTGAGCTAGAGACTCACCACCGCTACGCACTCCATTGAGTAAGTTGCTGGTGGTAGGGTCCGTCGCCGAGCAGGTTGAGGCTGCGGGCGAGTCGTTGGCGGTCCGCTTCGCGCGGGAGGCTTTCGAGCGCCTGCAGGAGCCGTCCGGCCTGGGCTGTGGTGACTGTCCCGAGCAGCGGTTGGCCCAGGCCCATCACGTATTTCGCTCGCTGCAGGTCGGCAAACTTACCCGGGTCGTCCTGCATGGCTCGAAACAGCTGACTGACCGCTTCGCCGGCCAGAGCGACTTCGGGCCAATCGTGACGCGCGGCGGCGGCGAGCAGATGCTGGTACTGATAGACGGCGAATCCCATGGGCCCCGAGGTGATTCCGCAGCGGGGTCGGCCGAGCGGATCGAATTGCGGACCGTCTTGCAGGGCGCGCGCCAGATGTGTGTCCCAGCCCTGCACGATCTTCAAGCGTTCAAGTCCCGGCGTGGCCAGGAACCGGCGGGTGCTGGCGTCGTAATCGGCTTCGGTCACCTTAATTGCGACCAGCGACTCCCCTGCCCTGCCGGCGGCCAGCCGCGCCGCGGCTTCTGGATGCAACGGCACGCCACTCACGTCAGGAATCGAATAGAGTCCGGTGGGGAGTCCACGCTGCGAGGCGGCTTCCAATAGCGGCTGAAGCTGATCGATCTGTTCGTCGACGGATGCTTCGCGTCTCAAGTCAGTCCCGGGTCGGAAGAAGACGGCCAGGTAATCCTGGGCGGCGAGCTGATCGAGTAAAGCGAGATTGGTCTGCAATCCATCTTCGGGGCGCAGCAGGGCCAGTTTGACGAGCCGTGGCACGGCAATCTCATGGGCCAACGTAAACCAGTCGGCCAGTTCATCGGGAGTGCGCAGGTGCCCGTGCCCGGTTGAAGCGGCGATCAGAACCGACTCCACGCCGGCCGACTGATAAGCCTCCAGCAATTGGCTAAACCGGTCCGCATCGAGCTGGCGTCGAGGGAGTTCGCCGCAGGTCGGATCAAAGCAGGCGACCGTAGCTGCTGGAAAATGCCCAATCGGATCATGGCGCAGCTGAGATCGATGATCGCTTGATCGCTGTGGATCCACGACTCCCTCCCTGGTATCAATCAGCCCCAGAGCGTGGGCAGCAGAATATTGCGGCACAATACGCCAAATGCTGCCCGTGACCCCGGCCCTCGAACCGAGGGCCGGATCAGGTCACTGGCATTTTCACAGCTGCCGCGACCGACCGGCAATGGGGGTTACTGGCCAAATCCGGCGGCCTTCAGGTCGCCGTCAATGCCGCCCCACAACCCACCGGTTTGATGTCCCAACACGCCAACCGTCGAAATGACGGCCAGCAGAATCAGGGCCAACATCACGGCATATTCTGTGGCAGTCGCCGCTTCTTCGTCTTTCAGGAATCTGATGAGGTGCTTCATCTTAATACCGCAACCTATCGAGTTGTCGGTGAATGGCCGCGTGGCGAGCGCCAAGCCCTCGCGACGTCGACCGAAAATTGGGGGCCTACCGAACTCTACGTCAACTCCTCACTCCCGTCAAACTCACGAAAATGTTTCCTGGTGGACCGAGCCGGTTCGGCCCGTTCCGCCACACCGACGGCAGTCTGATCGGCGCAGACCGTGCAATCGTTGCGGTCGGAACTGAGATTCGCGACCGCTCAAACTGCCCGAACCTGTGCCCAGTCCTGTCCGCCGACGACCCGTCGCCCACATCAATACGTGGTCTGGCCTGTATGGATCAGTTTGCCGTCGACGCCTCCCCACATACTGCCCGTTCGTCGACTGAGCGTGCCGATGGTGACCAGTACCAGTGTCAGGACCAGGGCGAACACGATCGCGTACTCGCTTGACGAAGATCCTCGTTCGCCCCACAAAAACCGTCTGGACCCATTGATCATCATCTTCGGTTACCTCCTGTTGAAATCGACCGGTTAATGCCGATCGACCGCCAGGGTCCCCCGTTACTCAACTCTACGTTGTTCGCCCGGACGATGGCGGCCGGCTGCCTCTGCGACGAGCGACCGGCGGAACACATGCCGCGCAACCGGCAGAATCGGCACATGACGACCGAATAGTGGCCGAGTGCGGGTTTCCGGGGCGGGATGTTGTTTTTGAGCTACATTTGTCGAGCCGGCGCCAGCTAGTCGGCAGCCCAAGACAGCGACATTGCAAGAAAGCGGTCCATTGATGGATGCCAGTCATCTGCAGGAACTGATCGACCTGGAAGAGAATTACTGGTGGCACGTTGCGAAAAGGCGACTGGTCACCTCAATTCTCACCCGGCGTTTCCCGGCCCCGGGGATCGTCGTCGAGGGCGGCATTGGTTCGGCTCGGAACCTGGTCGAGTTCCAGCAGCTGGGTTATGACGTCTACGGGCTCGACGTGATGACCGAATCGGTTTCGTACGCCCAGTCGCGCGGACTGGAGAATGTCTTCCTGCACGACCTGCAGCAGCCCTGGCCGGTGCCCACCGGAAGTGCGGCGGCCGTCATCCTGCTGGACGTGCTGGAACACATCGAGGATCCGGTCACCGTGCTGCGGCACGCCGCCAAGTCGCTCCGCCCCGGCGGCGGCATCATCTTTACCGTCCCCGCTTATCCGTGGCTCTACGGCGACTGGGATCGTCAGCTGGGCCATTACCGACGTTACACACCGGCACTGATGCGCGAGCACGTGGCGGCAGCCGGTTTGCAGGTCGAACGGCTCGGCTATTGGAACGCCTTCACCCTGCCCGCCGCGCTGGCCGTGCGGTTCTACCAGAAGCTCGTCCCGGCCCCTCGTACCACAGAATTTCCGCGCGTGTCGAGCACCTTCAACCAGTTGCTGTTGGGTGCCGCCGCCGTCGAGCGGCCCTGCGCCCGGCTGGGACTGGTCCCCTGCGGTCTCTCGTTGTTGGGAGTTGTCCATCCATGAAATGTCCCGAAACGGCCCCCCGCCCGCCGATCGAACAGGCACTGATCTCGGTCGTGCTCCCGCTGTACAACGAATGCGCAGTCATTGGCGAACTGATCCGGCAGCTGCAGTCGGCTTTCGCCGAATTGCCCTGTCGCTATGAACTGGTCTTTGTGAATGACGGATCGAGCGACGGGAGCAGCGAGAAGCTCGACGAAGCAGCTCGCCAGCACGACCAGGTCCGAGTCCTTCATCTGTCGCGAAACTTCGGACACCAGCCCGCCGTTCAGGCCGGACTGCTACACGCGCGCGGCGATGCGGTGATCCTGATGGACTCCGATCTGCAGGACGATCCGCGATCCCTGGTCCGCATGATCGAGCAATGGCAAGCGGGCTACGATGTGGTCTACGCCATTCGCTTCGGCCGGAAGGAGAATGCGCTCAAACGACTGGCGTTCTACTCCTTCTACCGGGTCCTCAACGCCATCTCCAACACACCCATCCCGATGGACGCCGGCAACTTCGGGCTGATGGATCGCCGTGTCGCTCAGCAAGTCGCCAGGCTGGCCGATTACGACCGCTACTTCCCTGGCCTCCGTTCATGGGTTGGTTTCCAGCAGACGGGGATCCCGGTCGAACGACTGGCCCGGCACGACGACCAGCCTCGCGTCTCCACGCGTCAGCTGTTCGCTCTGGCCAAAACGGCCATCTTCGGATTTTCACGGACGCCACTGAGCCTGTTCTATCTGATCAGCCTGGCGGCGCTGGCGGTGTGTGTCCTGTGTACTGGCTGGACGCTGTACCACAAACTGATCACCGGAGCGGCCATTCCCGGCTGGACGTCCATCGCCATCCTTGTGTCGTTCTTCGGGTTCGTCAACGCGCTCGGCATCAGTGTGCTGGGCGAGTACGTCGTGCGAATCTACGATCAGGTCCGAGGGCGCCCGCAATTCGTCGTCGCTCGGCGCGTCAACTTCTCGCTCGAACGAGCCGATGACGCGGCCGCGTGGAATCTCCTGGATGAAGTGCGTCAACTGCAACACCAGTTGATCCGCCAACTGGAACCTGAATCGTCCGAAGCCGACACCCACCACGCCACGTCGATGGCCGCGACTGATTGATCGGCCGTCGAGGCAGGAAGCAACATGAATACTCCGCAGACCTGGCCCCGCTGGACCTTGCTGCTGGTTGCCGGCCTGTCGCTACTGGCAGTCGCCTGGAGCGCTGGGCAGCTGGTCACTTCCACGTTAGCCGAATACGACGACGAAGGCTATGTGATGATCAGCCTCGCCTCCTACCTGGAAGGCAGGCCACTCTACGCCCAGACCTACACCCAGTATGGCCCCGCCTATTATCAGCTCGTTGGTACGACTCACCGACTGACCGGACTTCCTGTCAATCACGACGTCACTCGATTTCGCACGCTGCTGGTGTGGCTCACCGCCGCCGCCTTGTCCGCGGCCATTGTCTATCGGCTGACGAGCCAGTTGGCGTGGAGCTGGGTCGCCTTTCTGGCGGCCGCCTGCCACCTCGATAAACTGAGTCTCGAACCGGGCCATCCGCAGGAAGTCTGTCTGCTGGGAATCCTGGTGACACTCCTGGCCAGCACGTGGATCGACTCCCAGACAGCCCGCACGGCTCGCTGGGCCGCCGTCGTGATGGGGCTCGCTATCGCCAGTGTCGTTATGACCAAGATCAACGTCGGCGGGCTGCTGGCCATCGCCGTCGCCGCCAGCCTTCTAGTTCACGCTCCGCACGGATCGGCGTTGGCCGGCCGACTCTCTCAAGCATTCACCGCCGCCGTGGTGAGTCTGATGTTGATCGTACCGGCCGTTGTCTGTCGTCAGTGCTGGTTCCAACACTACACACTGGCCCTGCCGCTGTTGGTGACTGTTGCAACGGCCGCCGTGTGCTGGTGGAGCCATGAGCGTCGGTCGAACGCAAGTCCGTGGCCATTACTCAGCATCGTCGTGGCCGTCAGCATATCGGCCAGTATCGCTTCGGCAGCCTGGTGCCTGTACGAAGGGACCAGTGTCCGCGAGTTGATGTACGGACTGGTCGGACAGCATCTGGGTTTTGACGAATCGTTCTATCATTCGGCGCCGATCTTCTGGCCGGCCGTTCTGCTGGGACTTGGACTGGCCGCCGTTCTCCGCCCGGCCAGCCGTTCGCCCAGTCAGTTTGTTCCTCCAGCAGGCAGTGTGGCCTTGTTCGTACTGGCAGGCCTGACCGGCGGTTACTTCCTGTCGACAGGTCAACGGATGGAGTCCGGCCTGCAGTTACGCGGACTCTCGACTTGGCTCATCAGCTTCGGACCGCTCGTCGCTTGGGCCGTCGTGCCGTGGCAACCGAGCTCCCTGTCGCGCCCCAGCACTATGCTGGCGCTGGTCGCCTGCCTGATGCCGCTGATGGCCTATCCGACTCCGGGGACCCAAGTCGAACTTGGCACTCTCCCCCTGCTCGTCGTCGTCGTCACCCTCGTCGCTCGTCGATGGCCGGCCTACTCGACCGCGGAGCCAGGTAGCGACGACCAGGCGTTCGCTGGTTGGCGCCAGCCAGTCGTGTGGCTCGCGATACTGCTACTGGCCGTAGTCGTCGATCGCGACATCCGCTGGACGGCGCGGCGCCAAGCCGGAATTCCATTGGCGCTGCCCGGTGCCACTTGGCTGCGACTGCCGGAAAATCAAGCGAGACAACAGCAGGCCCTGGTCGCCGCACTTCAGGATGCCCAAGTCGACACGTTTGTCTTTGCCGAACATGGCCAGAACCGATTCTATTTCTGGACCGACCGTAAACCGCCCACTGGCTACAACGCCACGTTCTGGCCGTACATGCTGACCGCCGATCAGCAGCAGGCGGTG
Organism: Pirellulales bacterium; assembly: GCA_046349895.1. Classification (GTDB taxonomy): domain Bacteria; phylum Planctomycetota; class Planctomycetia; order Pirellulales; family Pirellulaceae; genus JAXMBJ01. The sequence goes on from JAXMBJ010000006.1 coordinate 3,266,682, forward strand.
ATCGAACGCTTGGCCGCTGAACCGCGGACCTGCGTGGTCGGTCTGCGCAACGGGCAGGGACTCGTCCCTCCGCACCGACCGGTCCCGCTGAGAAAATTCCTGGTCGATCACTATCGGCCGGTACGACAAGTGGGAGGCTGGGAGATCTGGCAGCCGGTGGCCGAATCGCCGCTGACTCGACCAGTCACCACTCCAGTCAATTCCTCGGATGCGGGGTCGTTGGACGGGCCAGATGCTGCCGGATCAGGTACCGAATCAGCTACCGATCCAGCCGGCGATCAGCCACCAGGCGAGACTGATCCCAGCTAGGACGAACAGGCCGCACCCGGACTTTGGTGGTGGCTCGGCCTGCTGGCTCGAAGCCTGCTCCACTCCCCGCTGCTTACCCCGCTCATACCCGGCGGCAAAGGCCTTGATCGACACTTCGCGGCGGATGGCGTCTTTGCCTTCGGAAACCCCTTGTGCATGGCCATCTTCCCGTCCACGGCGGTAGCCATAGACATAGCCCAGGGCCATGCCGATCGCCAGCAGAAAGACGCTGGCGGCAATCACTCCGCTTACGGAAATCGACATACCGCATTCCTTCGCGCCGCCACGACCGGTACTCGACGAACCGCCGATTTTGCCCGAGTGCTCGGCAACCTGTCCACCGGGCGGACAACGACTAGAATAACCGTTCATGGACAGACTGCAATCGAACGTCGATCAGGCCGACTCCCCGGACGAAAATCGGGCTCCGCCCATCCAGCGGGGCCTGCAGCCGCCTCGGTTCTCGGTCCGCAGCTTACTGTGGGTGCTGGCCATCTTCAGCATCCTGATGGCCGCCACCCGGTCGCTTGATCCACGAGGACAATTCGTCCTGTGGATGGCGACCCTGTCGGTCCTGGCCCATCTGGCCAGCACGTCGATCGGCAGTCGGCTGCGGGCGACCAGCGATCACGCCAATCGGCTGGAACGGACTCAACCGGACCGAGCCGACGTGCCGCCCTCGATTGTGCCGAAGACGCACCATTATGCCCCGCGGACCACACTGGCCCAGCACCATCCGCTCCCTCGGACCATCTTCTGGGGCGCCGCGGTCGGATCCGTGATCGGCGCCTTGTGGGGCGGCGTCAATCTGGCGGCCATTAACTGGGCTCAAGCGACCGTGGCCAGCGTGGCGATGGGAGCGATCGCCTCCGGACTCCTCGGCGGCTTCCTGGGGTTCGCCATCGCCAGTCTGGGGACCGTCTTCCGCGGCGCCTGGCGCGACGCCACTCGACACGATCGCCACACCCGCTAATCAACCTCGTGGACGACCAGCTGGTTGTGAGCGGTACGCAGGATCCCCGTACCGGCCAGGCAGACCACGCGGTCGCCTTTATTCAAAGCTCCGCTGTCCGAGCCCCATCGATTGATGAACTCGCGCAGTTCATGACCGCTCTGAGCTTCCGCACCCCAGATCGGGTGAATCCCCCAGTAGAGACTCATCTGACGCATCACCACTTCGTCTTCGCTGACCGCCAGCGTTGGAATCATGTCGCGCATCTTGGCTTTGGCCATGGCCGTACGACCGCTTCTCGAAGCGATCACGACCATCCGCGCATTGACGTCGCGAGCAATCTGCGAAGCGGCTGCGACCACAGCCGCAGTGATCGGATGAACGTCCTGAAAGGGTTCAGCACTGGTCCGACGCGCGAATCGCTCCGGCATCAGCTCTTCACTGGCCTGCAGAATCCGGCTCATCGTCGCCACCGCGTCACGAGGATACTGGCCGATGGCCGTTTCGCCCGACAGCATGCACGCGTCGGCCCCGTCCAGCACGGCGTTCGCCACGTCAGTCACTTCCGCTCGAGTCGGACGTCGCGAGTTGACCATGCTTTCGAGCATTTGGGTGGCAACGATCACCGGCTTGGCGTACTGAGTGCATTTCTCGATGATCCGTTTCTGTGCAAATGGGACCGTTGCCACGTCAATTTCGACCCCCAGATCGCCACGAGCCACCATGATGCCGTCAGCTTCCTGCACGATCTCCGTCAGATGCTGCAATGCTTCCGGCTTCTCGATCTTCGCGATCACCTGAGCTCGCCCCAAGTACTGACGCAGGATCTCGCGCAACCCATGTAGATCGGCGGCCCTGCGGACAAAGCTGAGGCTGACAAAATCGGCACCGGTTTGAGCGGCCCAGATGGCATGCGTTCGGTCGTCATCGGTCAGTGCTGACAGGCTCAGCTTGACTCCCGGCAGATTCACCCCCTGACGGCTTCGGACCTCTCCGCCGGAAACCACCTGGCAGGTCGCCTTGTCGTCATGTTTCTCGACCACTTCCAGCGTGACCGTGCCGTCGGCCAGCATCACGCGGTTCCCCGGTTCCAGCTCGTCAATCAACGGCTGGTAACTGCACACCAACACTCCCTCACCCGGAGAACTCTGCCCACGTTCAATCGTGATCGTCTGCCCCTCCACGCAATGCACCGGATCGGGATTCAGCTGGCCCAGCCGGATCTTGGGCCCCGCCAGGTCGACCAGCACGGCGGTGGAAACCCCCAGGTCCTTGCTGATGCGACGTACGTTGGCCACCGTCTTCTCGTGCTCGGCCAATGTCGCATGAGCCATGTTCAGCCGAAAGACGTTCACTCCCGCCAGAATCAACTCACGCAGTTTTTCCGGTTCCCGGCAAGCTGGACCGACAGTGGCCACAATCTTGGTACGGGGACGGTGCAACGGATTGGCGCGCATGGCAGGTGACATGGCTGATTCCTTCCAGTTTATTGCTTGCCGGACAGTGCCCGGCAGTAATCGGTATCCGGTGACAACAGCGATCGAGCAACGGTGCACAACCTATCGAGCAACTAATCTCCCTCAGTCTTGTGCAGCACGACCGAATCGGCCCAGTTGGGAAAGAACGAAAGCATGGCGAACAAAATCCGCGCCGAACGTGGCACGACCAGCTCGGGGTCGCGACGCTGACAGCCGACCAGCATCTGATCGACCAGCTTGTCGGGCTGTATTGCAGCCACCTTCGCTCCACCCCCTGGCCGACTGGCCGACTCGGGAAGCCCTTGCGACTGGCCCGTGTACCGCTGACCGGCGTCGGCGCGCGCGATCGGGCCGCTCAGCACCAGCATGGCGTGCAGGCCCTGACGAGCATGTTCCAGCCGCAACTGATGCATGAAGAGCGCCAAAGCCGCCTTGGCCGACGGATAGGCTCCCAGATATCGAGCAGCGACGCGTGAAGCCAGCGATCCCACGGCAACAAAGTGCCCTTGCCGAGCCATCAGATCGGGGACCGTGGCCTGAGCCATCAAGACGGCCGAAAGAAAGTTGACCTCCCACAGCTCGCGAAAGACCTCAGGCGACGTCTCCAGCACGCGGCCGCGCATCGAACGGCCCACACAGTGAAAGACTCCGTCGATCCGGCCATGCCGTGCGCGCACCTGCTGGACGGCCTCAGCAACCTCTGCCGACTTGGTCACGTCGCAGGAAGCCGTCGCTACGGGGGGGGACTGCGGACCAGCGGCGTCGGCCAGCTCGGCCAGAGCATCGGCACGGCGGGCTAGCGCCGTCACTCGAGCCCCCAGACCGGCCAGCCGCAGCGCAACGTGCCGTCCCAGCCCCTCCGAGGCGCCGGTGACAAGCACCACGCGATCATTCCAGTAGTTTCGATCGACGCTCACAAGACTCGTCTCATGGTCCTGGCTGCCCCCGCCACTGTAGCCGACCCGCCCCCGGCTTACCACGGGAGGACCGCCACCCCCCGCCGATGGCACCTCCGTTGACAGTTTGCTGTGGATTTGGAAAACAACAGAGTAGTACCGAATACAAGCACGAAGCGCAAGCGAGTGAATGACTTACACCGAAACCCACTTGCTGGCGCGGCGTGCTTGTATCCGCTGGCTGGCGGGGCCGGGTTGAACTCACTCACTCACTTGCTGGCGCGGCGTGCTTGTATCCGCTGGTTGGCGCGGCGGGGTTGAACTCACTGGCTGGCGCGGCGTGCTTGTATCTCGAGGATGCCGACCCGTTCTGGCAGACAGGGCCCGGGACCGGTTACACTGTTCGCCACGTCAATCAAGTCAGTATCGTCGACACTAGCAGGATTTAGTCCCCATGGCAGCATTCCCCGAGATTGGTCGCATCGCCTACGAAGGTCCGAAGTCGAAGAACCCCCTCGCCTTCCGCTGGTACAACGCCGATGAAGTCGTCGAAGGCAAGACGATGCGCGACCACCTCCGGTTTTCCGTCGTCTACTGGCACACATTCCGGGGGACGGGGAGCGATCCGTTCGGTTCGGGCACCATGCTCCGGCCCTGGGACGACGGCAGCGAGTCGGTGGAGAACGCCGTGCGACGCGTCGCGGTCGCCTTTGAGTTCATGGAAAAGCTCGGCGCGCCGTATTACGCCTTCCACGACCGAGATATCTCCCCGGAAGGCCGCAACCTGACCGAGACTAATCGCAACCTCGACATCGTCGCCGACGCACTGGAAGAACAGCAGCAACGGACCGGCATCAAGCTGCTGTGGGGCACGGCGAACATGTTCAGCCACCCGCGTTACATGCATGGAGCGGCCACCAGCTGCAACGCTGAAGTCTTCGCCTTCGCCGCCGCGCAAGTCAAAAAGGCCCTCGAAGTCACCAAGCGACTGGGGGGCGAAAATTACGTCTTCTGGGGCGGCCGCGAAGGTTACCAGACGCTGTGGAACACCGACCTGAAGCGGGAGATGGATCACCTGGCTCGCTTCTTTCACATGGCCGTCGATTACGCCAAGCAGATCGGGTTCGACGGCACGTTCCTGATCGAGCCGAAGCCGAAGGAACCGACCAAGCACCAGTACGACTCGGATGCCGCAGCCTGTATCAATTTCCTGCGAGCTTACGGATTGACCGAGCGATTCAAGTTGAACATCGAAACCAACCACGCCACGCTGGCCGGGCATACGATGATGCACGAGCTGGACTATGCCGGCGGCCAGGGACTGCTCGGTTCGATCGACGCCAACACCGGCGACCTGCTGCTGGGCTGGGATACTGACCAGTTCCCGACCAACATCTACCTGACGACCGAGATCATGCTGATGCTGCTCAAGCACGGCGGAGTCGCTCCGGGGGGCGTGAATTTCGACGCCAAGGTGCGGCGTGAGAGCTTTGAGCCGATCGATCTGTTTTATGCTCACGTTGGTGGCATGGACGCATTTGCTCGCGGGCTGAAGATTGCCGCGGCGATGCGGGCCAGCGGCGATTTTGATCGGTTGCTGAAAGAGCGTTACGCGACGTGGGATGCGGGGATCGGCCAGGAGATCGAAGCGGGCAAGCACTCGTTCCAGACGCTTGAGAAGTTGATGCTGAGCAAGGGTGACGTGACGCCCAACCGCAGCGGCCGCCAGGAACTGATCGAAAACATGATCAACGATTATCTGTAGGCCGCGAACAGCCCGACCGGTGATGAGCGGGCTGGCCAAAACGACGAGGATGTCGGTATGCCCGGTACGGTAGCGAATTCGAAGTGGCAGGAAGTGGCCTTCATCGGCGCCGGGCAGATGGCTCGAGCCCTGGCCAGCGGGCTGGTGCGAGCCGGGCTGTTCGCCGGTCAGGACGTGGTGGCGACCGACCCGGTCGCCGCCGCGCGGGACCAGTTCGCTCAGCTGATTCCGGGCAGCCAGGTGTCGTCCGACAACCGGCGCGCCGTCGATCGGCCGCGGATCGTGCTGCTGGCCGTCAAGCCGCAACAGCTGGCCGCCCTATGGCAACAGCCGGGGGAGGTCTTTCACCAACCCTCGGCGACGGCCGCTGATTGTCTCTACGTGTCGATCGTGGCCGGCGTTCCGCTCGCCACACTCACCGCCGGGCTCAAGTCGGACCGAGTCGTGCGGGTGATGCCGAATACGCCCTGCCTGGTCGGAGTGGGAGCGAGTGCTTATGCGTGTGCGGCTGGAGTGGGACCGGACGATCAGGCGCTGGTCCAGCAGCTGCTCGAGACCGTCGGCATGGCCGTCCGGCTCAACGAATCGGCCCTCGACGCCGTCACCGGGCTTTCCGGTTCCGGACCTGCCTTTGTCTTTGAGTTTCTGGACGCCCTGGCGGACGGAGGAGTCCAGGCCGGGCTGACTCGCGACGTCGCCCTGCAGCTGGCCGCTCAGACGGTCGCCGGAGCCGCTCGGCTGCTGCAGCACTCGGGCGAACACCCCGGTGTCCTGAAGGACCGGGTGACCAGCCCGGGCGGGACGACGATCGCCGGCCTTCACCAGCTCCATGTGGGCGGGTTCCGGGCGGCCGTCATGAACGCCGTCCTCGCCGCCACTCGGCGCAGCCAGGAACTCGGCCAAGCCGCTTCAGGCCGCTGATCAGACCCCGGGCATCCGGGCCAGTCCCCCCGCAGGACCCCGGCCCCTACCCCGCTTTGGCTCGTCCGAAACGACGCTAAAATAGGTCCCTTGCGACCTGGACTTTTTCGCCAACTGTGGAGACCGCCGCCGTGACATCGATCATGTGTCTGGTGGACGACAAGCACATTCCCTTGTACCGCATCATGTGGGTCGCCGCCGTCCCGCACTTCTGCGGACACGACGATTGCCAGTACGAGGGGCGTTATGAGATCCGCTTGGAGCAGGACGAGTCGGTCTTTGGCAGTCGCGAGGAGCGGGACCAGGTCCTGACAGCTCTGGAAAAATGGAAAGGCGGCCTGGGCGACTCGGGTGAGTACGAAGGCCCGAGCGGCGAGTGGAATTGAACGTCCGGCCTCGCGTGGCCGGTCGACTGGAAACCTCGATCCTTCAATTGTTGAGATAATTGCGTCACCATGTTAGCGAAAGAAATCAAACCCGGTACCGTCGTCAACTACGAAGGGGCACCTGTCCTGATTCAGTCGGTCGCCGTGCAATCCCCGTCAGCTCGAGGGGCGGCCACGCTGTACAAGTTCCGCGCCCGCAATCTGGTCACCAAGCAGAAGATCGACTTCGCGCTCAAAGGGACCGATTCGCTCAACCAAGCCGATTTCGCTTATCGGCCGGTCAAGCTGATGTACAGCGACGGCACCCAGACGCACTTTCTCGACCAGGAAGATTTCAACCAGTATTCGCTCGACACGGAAGACATCCAGGAAGAGATGGGCTACGTGACCGAAGCCCTGGATGGCGTGATGGCGCTGATCTACAACGGCGAATGCGTTGGGCTGAAGCTCCCTACGGCCGTCGACCTGGAAGTCGTCGAATGCGATCCGGGGATCCGCGGCAATTCGGCTACCAGCCGCACCAAGCCGGCCAAGCTCCAGACCGGCCTGACCATCCAGGTCCCCGAGTATCTCAGCCAGGGCGAAGTCGTCCGAGTCGACACGCGGACCGGCGAATTTATCTCGCGGGCGTGACCTGCGGCCGACGAAGTAAACTTCGTGCGGCAGGTCGGGAGTTCCCCAGGGTTTTCAACGCAGAGGCCTCCGAGTTGTGGACACCCAAGACCTGCCGCCGGACGTTCGATACGGCTGGACGTGGGCCCTGATCGCCATCGATATCGTTCTGTTCGGCTTAGCCATGGCATATTCTGCCCGGCTGCCCGACGACACTCGGCCGATTCTGATCTATGTGCTCATTTTTGCCCATCTGCAGATGATGGTGCTACTGTTCGTGTTCGCCCCGTTGGGGATCGGCTGGCGCAGTCTGCTGCTTCTGGCAAGCGCAGCTGGACTTGTAGCGGCCTATTCAGCCGCTTATGTCGTCGCCCTGAATCAGGAATCGCCCGGAGTCAAGGAACACCAAGTTCTCTGGTTGTGGAACCAGAGATTTCGTGAGAACTCGAGTTTCGCATTCGCGCTGACCTTGGCCGTTCCGCCGACGCTGCTTCCGCTGCGGTTTCTGCTGGGAACCATGCGAGTCGCCCCGTCCGACTCAGCGTTTCATCTGAGTCTTGCCAACGCGATGCTCGGTACCGCGTCGATCGCTGTGGCCCTGGCATGGGGTCGAAACTATTGGGGTGGCGACGTCAGTCTGTGGCTGTGGATGGTCGGCCTGACTGTCGGCGGCAGTGCCGCAGGATGCCTGGTCGCCATCCTCTCACCACACTGGCGGCTCGGCCTGGAGATCTTCGGGGCATGCTTCCTGGCGAGCTTGATTCAGTGGCGATATTTCATCTACGCGACTCCCATCCTGGCGGTCATCTGTGCCCATACGGCTGGTTTTCTGTATGCCCTGAGATGCCTCGGATACCGACTCTACAAATAACCGAATGGCTTCGGTGCCAGCGAATCAATTCGTTCAGCGCGCGTCCCATGGTTCATCAGCACATGAATCTTCTGTCCCGGTCTATGGAACTCGCAAGATGAATACCGAAGACCGAGATTCCAAGGCTTGGGGCCGTCACAAACTCCCCCCCGGGTATGACGGCGGACGCCGGAGCGTCCTCAAACTGCTGGCGCTAAGCCCTTTCTGCCTAGATCGAGTCCTCCACGCTCAATCGCCGACTGCCAGTCCCCGCCACAGCGAGGTCGTGCCCGTGGACGGTGTGCCGACACTTGTCGTGGACGGCGTACCGATGCGCGAAGCGGCATTTGAAACCTACGGGCCACAGCTCAACTATTTCCAGCAGTTTGCGCAGGCCGGCACGCGGGTCTTCAGTTTCAGCACGAACGCGGCCGCGTGTGACTACGGCCATTCGCAATCTTGTTGGGTGGATCCGGCAACGTGGGATTATGCACAGTTCACCGAGCGGGCCGGGATGGTTCTGGCGGCCCAGCCCGAGGCTCTGCTGCTGCCACGGGTCAACCTGGGCACACCAACGTGGTGGTTGAATGCCAACCCCCGTGAAATGGAACTCTTTGCTGATGGCACTCCCCTGCCGACGGGCAATCACCCGACACTCCCGCCCAACCGCCCGTTCCCGAGCTTCGCTTCGAATCGTTGGCGCCAGGATATTGGCCACGCCTTGGAACGCTTGATTCAACACGTCAGTCAGAGCCAATTCGGGCCACATGTGGTCGGCTGGCTGCTGTCCGGCGGACATACGGAGGAATGGTATCACTGGAGCTGCAACACTCCGGGGCTGGCCGGTTACAGTGATCCCACGCGAGACGCCTTCCAAAGTTGGCTGGCTACCAAATATGGCGACGACCAAACGCTTCAGACGGCCTGGAATGACTCTCGCGTGACTCTCACTACGGCGAAGGTTCCGTCCGAGCTGGAGCGCAAATCTGCCGGCGGCGATTCGTTTCGTGATCCGACCACGCAGATGAACGTGATTGACTTCTATCTGTTCTGGAACGAGTTGCTCCCCGACACGATCGACTACTTTGCCCAGGTGGCCAAACGTGCTTCGGACGGCCAGCACGTGGTGGGGGCGTTCTACGGCTATCTGTATGAATTCGCGGGCGAACCCGAATTTGGACACAACGCCGTGTCACGTCTGATCCGCAGCCCTCACATCGACTTCATGGCGGTCACAGCCAGCTATTTCCATCGCCAGTCGGCCACAGGGAGCGACTACCAGCGTTCACCGGCGGCGTCCTTGGCACTCCACGGCAAACTCTGGCACCACGACAACGATGTCGTTTCATACCGTGCCCGAGAGCTGATGTCACAAAGAGGATTCGGTGACGACGCGGACTGGACCCGCAATCAGTACCTGCAGTTGCAACTTCTGGGCTACACCGAAACTCCCGAGAAGACTCACTGGATGTACCGACGAGGCTGGGGATTCGCAGTCTGTCACGCCATGCATCAGGCGTGGTTTGACTTGCACGGCGGATACTTCGACGCCCCCGATCTGATGCACGAAATTCAACGACTGAATGCCCTGGCCGCCGACCCTCGCCTGGCCCGTCGCCACTCCATCGCCGAGATCCTGATTGTCGCGGACGAACGGTCGTGCGCTTACACCAACCCACGCAGCCGGCTCCTCGCCGAGTCACTTTCGGCTCCCCAGAATAAGCTCACCCGTTTGGGCGCTCCGAGCGACCATGTGTTGCTCGACGATCTGCACCTCGTCGATCCGGGCCGCTATCGGCTGATACTATTCTTGAACTGCTACCATGTTGACGATCGGCAGCGAGCGGCGATCGCCGGGTTCCAGCGGGACAACCGGCACTTGGTCTGGCTCGGAGCACCAGGTCTTTTCAACGGCCACACGCGTTCGCTCGAGCGAATGAAAGAACTAACCGGATTCCCGTTCCATTCCGTTTTGGAGGATCAACCGCCGGGCCGCCGGATCACTCTGAATGAACCCGACGTTGGTGCGTCTCAAGATGCTGAAAGCAGCCCGTTCCGACGGAAACCGATGGGTAACTGGACCTCGTACTACTCAGCGGCCCTGCCCGACGATGCCGCAGCCCTGCGAAATCTAGCCCAACAAGCCAAAGTTCACCTGTTCGTCGACACCGACGACGCCCTGTCGGCCAACGCGTCACTGGTGGTTCTGCACGCCAGGACGTCCAGTGAGCGTCTGATCCGGTTTCCCGAGCCGGTTCATGTCACCGACTTGATCCACGAAACGACCTGGCGCGACACGCGTGAAGTGCGACTTCACCTGCAAGAGGGGGAAACCTGCCTGTTGCACTGGTTTCGCAGTTCCTGACCGGAACACATTGTGGTGCGGGCGTCCCGCCTGCCTTCCGTTACTTCCGCTGCGCGTCCGCGCCTTCTAGCCTACTCAGACCGGGGCTCCGGCCAGGCGAGCTGGCCGGCGGCCCGAGCGCTTAGTGTTGCAGCGTGCCGAGCCCAGACGGCTCGGGGGTAGCCATTACTTCTTCGCACCAGATTTCTTGCCGGCGGAAGTCTTAGCCGACTTCTTGGCGGCCTTCTTCGGAGCGGCTTTGGCGGCTGTCGCCTTCACGGTCGTCGACTTCCCAGCCGACTTGGCGGCCTTCTTCTTGGCACCCTTGGCGGCCGCTGACTTGCCGGCGGTCTTGCCAGCCGCCGCCGGCTTGGCAGTACGGCTCGACTTGCCGCCGAACGCCGCGTCCCAACCATCAGCATACTTCGTCGTCGCACCTACCCGCAGAATCGTCATTCGTCCCGTCTCCCGCTGTGCAATTCAATAACACCGTGTGTCCCGAAGGAATCTCTCTATTATGGAGAATTCCCGAACAGGTCAAGACCGCCGTCAGACAACCAGCGGCTTGTAACGGAACCGCCGCGGCTGATCCTCCTTGATCCCCAGCCGCTCACGCCGCTGACGCTCGTAGGTATCGTAATTCCCCTCACACCAGTGGACGTAAGCGTCCCCTTCGAAGGCCAGGATATGAGTCGCGACGCGGTCCAGGAACCAGCGGTCGTGGCTGATCACCACCACACACCCCGCGTAACTCAAGATCGCGTCCTCCAGCGCCCGCAACGTGTCGACGTCCAGGTCGTTGGTCGGTTCGTCCAGCAACAGCACGTTCGAACCACGCCGCAATAGCTTCGCCAGATGGACCCGGTTCCGCTCGCCACCCGACAGATCGCCCACCTTCTTCTGCTGGTCGGGACCCCGGAAATTGAACCGCGACACATAGGCCCGTGAATTGACCTTCCGCCCGCCAAATTCCAGGTTGTCCAGACCGCCCGAAATCTCGTCAAAGACCGAATTCTCAGCCACCAGCGAGTCCCGGCTCTGATCAACGTACCCGAGATCAACGGTCTCGCCGACCTTCAACTTCCCGCCATCGGGCGATTCCGTGCCGCAGATCATCCGGAACAGCGTCGTCTTCCCCGCACCGTTCGGTCCAATCACGCCCACAATCCCACCCGGCGGCAACTTGAAGGTCAAATTCTCGATCAACAGCCGGTCTCCATACCCCTTGCTCAAACCCTCCGCATCGATCACCCGATCGCCCAGCGGACGCGAAGCGGGAATCTGGATCTCCAGCTGGTCCGAACGATCCTCTTGAGACTGCTGAGCGAGTGCTTCGTAGGCGTTGATGCGGGCCTTGTTCTTCGCCTGACGGGCCTTCGGCGCCATACGGATCCATTCCAGCTCACGCTGCAACGTCTTGGCCCGCGCGTCGGCCGCCTTCTCCTCCTTCCGCTGACGCTCCTCCTTCTGCTCCAGCCACGACGTGTAATTCCCCTCCCACGGAATCCCCATCCCGCGGTCGAGTTCCAGGATCCACTTGGCGACGTTGTCCAGGAAGTACCGATCGTGAGTCACGGCGACCACCGTCCCGGGGTACTCGGCCAAGTGATGTTCCAGCCAAGCCACGGCGTCGGCGTCGAGGTGGTTCGTCGGTTCGTCCAGCAACAGCAGATCGGGCTGTTCCAGCAAGATCTTGCACAACGCTACGCGCCGTCGCTCGCCACCCGACAGCTTCGTCACGTCGGCCGTCTCGTCAGGCAGGTTCATGGCCGTCATCGCCACCTGCACCTGCCGGTCCAGCTCCCACAGATTCTGGACCTCAATCTGCGACTGCACCCGCTCGAGCTCGTCACACAGCTTTTCCAGCCGCTCGGGGTCCGAAGCCTCCGCCAGCTGCTGGTTGATCTCGGCGTAACGGTCCAGCACCGCCCGCTTCCCGGCCACCGCCAGCTGCACGTTCTCCAGCACATTCAGCTTCGGATCGAGCTGCGGCTCCTGCGGCAGATAGCCCGCGGTGAAGCCATCGGTCAGCCGAGCCGTCCCGTCAAAGTCGCGGTCCCAGCCCGCCATGATCTTCAGCAGGGTACTCTTGCCCGAGCCGTTTTTCCCGAGCACGCCGATCTTGGCGCCGGGGTAAAAGGAGAGCCAGATGTCCTTGAGCACTTCCTTCTGGCCGTACTTCTTGGTCAGCCCGGTCATCGTGTAGATGTACTGCCTGCTCATCGTCCTACCCCGCTCCATACCGTAAGAATGCGCAAATAAAGCTGCAATTCAGAGCATACGAGAACCCCTGGCAACGTGCCAGTGGGACCGCAGAACTCGACCCGCCCGAGGTCGTCTATTCCCACTCAATCGTGGCCGGCGGCTTGCTGCTGATATCGTAGGCCACTCGGTTCACCCCGGCGACTTCGTTGATAATCCGCCCGGAGATCCGCGCCAGCAACTCGTGCGGCAACCGCGACCAGTCGGCCGTCATGAAGTCCTCGGAATCGACGCAGCGGACCACCACGGTCGATTCGTAGGTCCGAGCGTCCCCCATCACCCCCACACTCTGCACCGGCAAGAGAACTGCGAAGGCCTGAGCCGTCTGGCGGTAGAGCCCCGCCGATTTGATCTCCTGCACAACAATCGCATCGGCCTGACGGAGCACGTCGAGCCGCTCCCGAGTCACTTCGCCCACACACCGTACGGCCAGCCCCGGTCCCGGGAACGGATGCCGCCACACCAGCTCGTCCGGCAATCCCAGCTCCACGCCCAGTCGACGCACCTCGTCCTTGAACAGGTCCCGCAACGGCTCGACCAGCTCAAATCCCAATTCCTCTGGCAACCCGCCCACGTTGTGATGGAGCTTGATCGTCGCCGACGTACCGCCCACGCCAGCCCCGCTCTCGATCACGTCCGGGTACAGCGTCCCCTGAGCGAGATACTTGGCTCCTTCGATCCGAGCCGCCTCGCCATGGAAACAGTCGATGAACGTGTGCCCGATGCGACGACGCTTTTCCTGAGGGTCGAGCACCCCGGCCAGCCGCTCGAGAAATGTTGTTTCGGCTTGCACGATGTGCAGATCGGCCTTGAAATGAGCCGTGAATTCCTGCACCACCAGCTCCCGCTCGTTCTGCCGCAGCAGCCCGTTGTCGACCAGGATGCAGGAGAGCTGCGGACCGATCGCCCGATAGAGCAACGCGGCGGTGACTGCCGAGTCGACGCCCCCCGACAGACCGCAGATCACTCGCTCCTTCCCGATCCGCTCGCGCCAGCCTTCAATCGCCTCACGAGCGAAATCGGCCATCCGCCACGTCCCCTGACAGCCGCAGATGTCGAGCAGAAAGTTGCGGATCAAGACGCCGCCTTCCGGCGTGTGAGTCACCTCGGGATGAAACTGCAGCCCGTAAATCGGCAACTGCTGATGTCGTACGGCTGCCACCGGGCAAGTATCGGTCGCCGCCACAGCGGTGAATTGGTCTGCCAATCCGGCGATCTGGTCACCATGGCTCATCCAGACCTCGGACACCTGCGAGAATCCGCGAAACAAGGCATCGTCGTCCAGCCGTCGGCACTGAGCCGGCCCGAACTCGCGCGCCCGCGACTGACGCACCTCGCAACCCAACGTGTGACAGACCAGCTGCATGCCGTAGCAGATGCCCAGCACGGGCAGCCCCAGCCGCAGCAGCTCCGGGTCGCACGACGGAGCCCCAGCTTCGTAGACACTCGAAGGCCCGCCCGAAAAGATCAACCCGCGCGGCGCACGGCGACGTACCTCGTCGGCCGTAATGTCGTGACGCACAATCTCACAGAACACGTTCTGCTCACGCACTCGCCGCGCGATCAGATTGGCGTACTGCGAACCGTAGTCGAGTATCAAGACGTGCTCTTCCGCCAGACTGCCACGCCCGGGTCCCTGAACGGGTCTCGTCATCTTCTTCATCCCTTCGTCATCATTCGGGCAACGACAGCTTCCAGCTGTTCAGCCGTTCCAGGTCCTGATGCCGCGTCAGGTCGAAATCGAGCGGTGAAAGAGTCACCTGGCCTCGAGTTAAAGCCGTCAGATCGGTTTCGTGGTCGGTCGGCTTCGGTGGCGGATCGTTGGTCGCCCAGTAATAGGTCCGCCCCCGGGGATCCGACCGCTTGATGAAGTGCTCGCCGTACCGCGCCACTCCCATCGGCACGACCGCCAGCTGGCTCCGCTCGCGAGTCGCTCGCGTTGGTATGTTCAAGTTCAACAGCTGACCGGCTCGCGGACCTCGCTCCAACACCTGCTCAATCACATGCCGAGCAATCACTGCGGCTCGAGCAAAATCGGCGTGCGGGTCATATTCCAGTGACACGGCGATGCTGGTGATGCCAAAGAAGGCCCCTTCGACGGCCGCCGCCACGGTCCCCGAATACAGCACGTTGATACCGGCGTTCAGACCGCCGTTGATCCCGCTGACCACCAGATCGGGTCGGTGCCCGCACAGCTCCATCACGCCGATCTTCACACAGTCCGCCGGACTCCCCTCGACAGCCCAGCCCCGTCGGCGGTCGCCATCGAATATCTCATGGCAGACCAGCGGCGCCAGGAATGTGATCGAATGCCCGACCCCGCTCTGCTCCGTGTACGGGGCCACCGTCGTGACCGCCCCGAGCGACTGCAGTTCTCGCTCCAGGGCCGCCAAACCGGGTGCGTAAATCCCGTCGTCGTTCGTCAGCAATATCCGCACCGCCCACCACTCCTCAAAGCGTCCATGTGGCAAACTGGAAGCGTAGCCGACATCCGCCAGACTGCCTACTGCCCACCCCCCCAACCTTGCTTCCCGCTATCCCGATTGGACTCCGCCACCCCCCAGTCCTACAATTGGCCAACCTGCTCCTGGGGGTAGATCCGCCGGACGAAGGAACGTGCCGATGACGATCGCTGGCAGAACCGACGAAGAACTGGCCGTCTCCGCCCAACATGGCTGTACTGACTCCTGCGAGGAATTGCTGACCCGGCTCCGCCCCTCCCTGGTCCGCTACCTGGAAGTCCGCACCGGCCGACTTGATCTGGCCGAAGATCTTACGCAAGAGACATTGCTGCGCGCCGTACAGAAACTCCACCAGTACAAGCGGCAACACAAGGTCCGCTCGTGGCTGTTCACCATCGCCCGCCGCATCGGCGTCCGCCGGTCGCTGCGCCCCTGGATAACTCACGAGCGCCCCGGCGAGGTCTGGCGGAAGGCCCAAGGTCGTCCCGAAGACCCGCTGATCGCCGACGAGTCGGCCCATCGATTCTGGTGCCAACTGGCGGTCCGATTGACGCTGGACGATCTGATCGGCCTGTGGCTGGTGCACACCGACAGGCTCAGCCTCGCCCACGTCGGCAGACTTCTCGGCCTGGCCCCCAGCACCATCAAGATGCGGATGTTCCGAGCTCGCCGGAAACTCCGCCAACAGATGCCACATCGCTCACCGGCCGATCGCTCCGAGTGCCGCTGATCGGCTCAGCGGCACTCGGACCGCGACTCATGTCATCGACTCACTCAGCTCTTTCGATTTCGCGAAGCTGGTCTTCGAGCAACTGGCGGAGCTGACCGGCGTCCTCGGGCAACTCGTCCAGCTGCTGGCGGATCATCCGCTTGAGTTCGTCGTTGTCGTCGCTCGACCGAATGGAGTCCGCGGCGCGGTCGTCAGTGCTGCGAATAGCACGACGGATTGAGCGCACCGAGCTGCGGCCGTTCCCCTTGACGACGTACTTGTCGTAGAGTGCGAAGAGTTCGGGGTGCTGGGACTTCAGTTCATCAGCCGTCGCGGCTCGTACCGTCATCACGTCATCGGGACCGGTTTGAACTTTGACCACCGTCACTTCGATACCCTCATCGTCGCTGACGCGGAACTGGAGACTGCGACCCTTTTCCTGCACAGCCACGCTCACCACGCGCCCTCCGTCGGTCTGTTCCTCGCGGCGCATCACTTGAGCCGCTTGATCGCCGGATGACGCGCTGCCGCCGCCTGACATCGTCACCGACCGACGACGTTCGCGGCGTGACGGCAGTTCGTCGGAACTGTCGCGGCGGTAGTCATCCGAGGCGCTTTCGGTGCGATCGGCGGTCGGTTCCTCGTCGTCACTGCTGACCGACACGCTGCTGTAGCCGCCGACATTCGCCGAACCGCCGGCATTACCCCCCGAGCCGCCTGCTGACCCAGACGCTTGTCCACCCGAAGTGGCACTCGCCGAATAGCCGATGCGAGCCTTCTTGTCGGCCCGTTCGCTCACATAGCTGTCCCTTTCTGTTGCATACCGGTCACTCGAATCGTACCGCGCCCGGTCGGCGTTCTCTCGCCGAGTCTTGCGCGAATCGGCCTTGCCCTTTTCGGATTCACCTTGCTCCGACTTGCCTTTTTCCTTGGCCGACTTGTCCTTATCCTTGTCCTTATCCTTGTCCTTAACCTTGTCTTTGTGTTTGTCTTTCGCTTTGTCGGACTTGTCTTGAGCAGACTTTTCGTCGGAGTCAGCGGTGGCTGAGTCGGTTTCGGTGGCGGCCGGTTGAGGAGCGTCGGTGGACGATTCTTCGGCGATGGCCCACGGCGCCAGGGCGCACAGGCCGCACATCAGACTGAATGCCAGCGCCGCCAACTGTCGGCGCCGCGACAACGAATTGCTCTGCATGGCTTGGATCCTCTCTGTTAATGTGGCGAAGGGACTGATTTGGGACAGGGCTACCGTCGAGATATCGAATCGGTGAGCGCTGTGTCGGTTGACCGTCCTCACAATCAGTGAGGCGTAATCGCGGGGCACGAGCCGTCCGCGGGTGATGGCCAGCGAGTCGCTGGCGGCCTCTTGAGCGGCGCGGTAGCGTCGTGCGGCCAGCCAGCAGACGGGCAGGAATCCGACGCCCAGCTGGACCACTGCGGCCAGCATGTTCCAGCCCAGGTCGCGTCGCACAACGTGGGCCAGTTCATGAGCCAGCGCCATCCGCTGCTCGTTCAAACTGGTCGCGGCGAGAAACTGCTGAGGGAGCAGAATCGCCAGGCGACGTCCGAACAACAGCAACGGGCCGGCTCGCTGCGGACCTTGGATCAATTGCGGCGGCCGAACGACGCTGAACTGCCGCGACAGCCGCCGATACTCGGCCATCAGCACCTCGTCGGTAACCGGCTTGGCGCGCCGACGGATGCGACTGAGCTGCGAGAATTCGCGCCAGCCTGCGGTGATCGACAACAACAGCCAGATGCTCCAGCAGGCCAAGATCAGCCCCGGCGACCAGCCTCTCAGCCGGTCCCACCAGGAGAGCCCGTTCGTTGCTGCCTGCGCCCCGTCGACGGCACTGCGCTGGTGTGCGACATACTCGTCGAACAGATCCGACGTTGCGACGGATCCGCCCGTCACTGACATCGAGCTGACACTGATGGGCGTTCGCGATTCGGTTGCCGGGAGTGATAGTTGCCAGCCGACCAGTGGCCAGTCGGCCCAAGCGGCTAACGGGATCAAACTGGCCAGCAGCACTTTGAGATAGGCCAATCGCCACAACCAGCAGCGATGATTCGCCGGCAAGCTACGCCAACATCGCTCGACCACCCACAGTATCGAAAACGTGATCGTCGCGTGCCAGGCCATCCTCCCCAGCACGGCCGTGCCGCCTGTTGCGACTGACGACGCGAAGTCAGTCAGCGCTCCCCAGGCCACGTCGCTCGTCACTCCGTTGGTGACCGTCCCCCAGATCAGCGTCATGACTTGCGCCCTCCCCGGTCTTTGGCAGGAGGCGTTGGCTGGAGGCTGTCGACAATCTTCTTCAGCTCCGTCAGCTCGTCCTCCGACAACTGCCCCGATTCGCTCAAGTAGGCCACGAACGGCGACACCGATCCGCCTAACATGTTCCGCACGAAGTCGGCGACCAGCGATGTCACGGCGTTCCCGGTCGGCCGACGCGGACTGTATTGATAGACGGCGTCGACCTTCTGTCGTGACAGAAATCCCTTCGCCATCAGCCGCTCGACCATCTTCAGCACGGTTGTTCGCGCCTGGCCGGTATGAGCCTGCCAGTAATCGACCAGCTCACGCACGGTGATCGGATGATGAGCGTTGATGTACTGCAACAGCTCAAGCTCCGACCGACCTAACGTCTGCGTTTTGCGCGCCATGTCCCCTCCCCTGATCCAGCCCCGCTCCCTCGCACCGCCCCCCTCAACGCCCGTCAGACTACCACTGACGACAAATGTCGTCAAGTAGAAAATCGGCGTTTTTTGGGGAGTGACTGTCGGCGCGAGGGTGGGAAGTTTGACAATGGAGCTGGAGGAGCGTTAGAGTCTTACGCGTCAGCAAACGGTACTTCCCGCCACACGATCAGCCCACCTCGTTCCGTCGCCGAGCAACGCGCCGGAACTCAACCCCCGCAGGAGTCCCGCCATGGGTCATCTGTCTCGCCGACGATTTCTCAGTCGCTCAGTGCAAGCGAGTGCAGCGTTGTCGATCGGGTATTTCGCTTTTCCCAGTTCGGTCACGGCGGCGCCGGGCCCGAACGACAAACTGCGACTGGCCTGTGTGGGCGTGACAGGTCGGGCTGGCGAGAACATTCGCGAGTGCAGCGAGCACGACATTGTGGCGCTGGCGGACGTGGATCAGAATCTGCTTGACAAAGGAGCTGCGGCCTATCCGCAGGCGCGGAAGTATGCCGATTACCGCGTGATGCTGGAAAAGGAAGCCCCGCAGATCGATGCGGTGCTGGTCGGTACGCCCGACCACAACCACGCACCGGCCACCGCCATGGCCATGCGTCTGGGCAAACACGCTTACTGCGAGAAACCGCTGACGCACACCGTGCTCGAAGCTCGCACGCTGGCCAATCTGGCTCGCGATAACAAGCTGGTGACTCAGATGGGGACGCAGATCCACGCCGGCGATAATTATCGGCGGGTCGTCGAGCTGATTCGCGGTGGGGCGATAGGACCGGTCAGCGAAGTCCACGTGTGGGTCGGCGTCGATTATTCGGGCGCCAAATTCGATTACTCCGAACCGGCTCCGCAAGGACTCGACTGGGACCTGTGGCTCGGCCCGACACCCTCTCGCCCCTACTCCAAAGGCGTCCACCCGTTCCAGTGGCGACGGTTCTGGGATTTCGGCGCCGGCGGCCTGGGCGACTTCGGCTGCCACTACCTCGACCTCGTCCACTGGGCGCTCGATCTGCAAGCCCCGACGACAATCGAAGCCGAGGGTCCGCCCGTCGATCCGGTCAGCTGTCCGCCGTGGGTCAAGGTCCACTACGAGTATCCCGCACGAGGAGCCGCACCACCGGTG
The DNA here is from genome assembly GCA_046349895.1 of Pirellulales bacterium. Taxonomy (GTDB): domain Bacteria; phylum Planctomycetota; class Planctomycetia; order Pirellulales; family Pirellulaceae; genus JAXMBJ01. The sequence goes on from JAXMBJ010000006.1 coordinate 3,286,445, forward strand.
CGCGTCCACTGGTATGACGGTGGCCGCAAACCGGAACTGCTGAGCACCGTGAAGCTCGCCGATGGCCAGCCTCTCGATTGGGGCTCCGGTCAGCTCTTCGTCGGCCGAGACGGGATGCTCGTCTCGGACTACGGCCGGCACCTCCTGCTGCCCGCCGACAAGTTCGCCGACTATCGGCGTCCGGAGCCAACGATTCCGACCAGCGTCGGGCATCACCGGGAATGGATCGACGCCATCCGCGCCGGTGGCGGACCAACGACCTGCAACTTCGCTTACTCTGGCGCCCTGACCGAAGCCGTCCTGCTCGGCACCGTAGCTTACCGCAGCGGCCAACGGATCGAGTGGGACGCCGCCCAGCTGCAGGTCACCAACTCACCCCAAGCCCAGGCCCTGCTCCACACCGAATACCGCCCCGGCTGGACCCTCTAGCCACACCGCCCACTCCGCCCCAACCTCCCAAACTAACTCCGGAGGAGGCACGTACCTCCGCGTAGGTACGTGCCTCCTCCGTCGAGACGCGGGGGGGAGGTGGAGGGACCAGCCGAGCGGTATATATTGGACGGGTCGCTTCCACTTCTCACGGAGATCGCCCGCCATGCCGCTCCAGAAACTCCGCCCCAGCCGAGCCGCCCTGATCGCATCGGTCGTGATCGCATTGGTCCTGGCCACCTCCGGGTGCGATGAACTGTCGATGCCCCCCTCCGGTCCGACTCCAACGGCCTCCAGTACGCCCGCCACCGACGCCGAGACCGCTAAGGCGCCCCCGAAACGGATGCTCGGCCCCGGCATCCCCCACAACCCCGAAGACAACGCGGAAAAAATGACCGCCCCAGCCGACGCCGGCGAAGGACCCGTGGAAACGGTTCGAGCCGAGGCAGGCGTCGGGAAAAAAGGGCGCGGTTACGGCGGCGGGATGGTCAGCGAGCCAGTGCGGCAATACTTCCGCGCCGAACAGCGCATCATCTTCGATATCCAGATTCCCCAAGCCGTGCAGATGTACAAGGCGCTCGACCCGAACGGCAAAGGCCCCCAGACTCAGGAGGCCTTCCTGAAAATGCTGAGCGAAAACGAAATCCCGCTCCCCGAACTCCCGCCCGGCCAGCGTTACGTCTGGGACGCCAAGAAGCAGGAGTTGATGGTCGAACGCCCGGCAGAGGCCTCCACCGAAGGCGCAAGTCCCGGCTCCGAAGCCGCCGACGACTCCAGCCGCTGAGCCTCCGCCAGCACTGCTAGCACGCCACGGAGGTAGGTGCGACCTCCACGGAGGTAGGTGCGACCTCCACGGAGGTAGGTGCGACCTCCACGGAGGTAGGTGCGACCTCCACGGAGGTAGGTGCGACCTCCACGGAGGTAGGTGCGACCTCATTTATTTGATGGCGCCGACGATTTCGTGACGCTCGTAGGCGTGGACTTTCCAGGCCGAGCCTTCGCGGCGGAAGCGGAGGACAAAGCGTGAGGGGATCCGCTGTTGGCCCGAGCCGCCGCGCAGGTCGTCGACCACCAGCAACGCCGGGAACGTCGCCGTCGCCTCGGACCGATCAGCGCCCGTCAGCTCGATCTTCATCCCCGGCTTGACCGTCGCTTCCCGGACTCGCACCAAACCCATGTAATGCTCGGCGTCACCCCGCAGCTGACCCGCATCGCTGGCCAAGTACTCAGTCACCGCCGGCAGATCGTTCGCTTCCAAGGCCGTAGAGATTCCAGCGATCGTCGACCGGATGGCCTCCCGTGGAGTGACCGTGCGATGAGACCAGAACGCCAGGCACGCAGTGACCAACGCGCACAGCCCGGCCGCCACCGCCAGCTCACGCCGGTCGGTCTTTCGCCAACCCACCAGCAGCACGATGGTTGTCAGGCTGCCGAGCAACAGAATGTAGAACGGATGTTCGGCCAGCCAGTCCATGCAATAGCTCCTGAACGTCAAGTAACCAGCGTCCCAGCGAACCGCTTTGTCAGCCCGGCGGTGCTCGAGGAGTGATCGGGTCCCGACCGGCCACCGCCGCTCGTTCGACAATCATCTGTCGACCGGCCCTTTGCCGCACCAGCTGCACGATGGCAACGCTCAACATCACCACCAAGACCGCATAGATGGGAAAAAAGACTCGGCTCCCCCCCATCGCCACCCGAGGATCATCGGGCTGCTGAGCGGCCACATCCGGGTTGGGGACCGACAGCCCGCTGAGCTGCCGGGCATAGAATCGACCGACCAGCTGCGAACGGCGGTCGAGAGCCCGGGACGACGTCGCCCAGGTCAGCAGAATACCGGTCAGCGCAAAAAGAGCGACCCAGAACCAGACCGAATCGGTCAGGGGCTGGGCCGCTGCGTCTGTTGGTAGGGCTCGTTGCCGCACGTCGGGCTCCTGCTGGTTCCCTGTCGCGGCGTCAAGCTCCTTAGCCGGCCGACCGCGTGACTACTTCTTGGGGAAGAGCGGTCCGCCGTAAATGGCTTGGCCGCCCAGCATCTCTTCGATCCGCAGCAGCTGATTGTACTTCGCCATGCGGTCCGAACGCGAGGCTGAGCCGGTTTTGATCTGACCGGTCCCGAGCGCCACGGCCAGGTCGGCGATCGTCGAGTCTTCCGTTTCGCCGCTGCGATGGCTCGAGATGCTGCTGTAACCATTCCGCGCCGCCAACTGAATGGCCTGGATCGTTTCGGTCAGCGAACCAATCTGGTTGACCTTGATCAGGATGCTGTTGGCGATCCCCAGGTCGATACCACGCTGCAGCCGTTCGGTGTTGGTCACAAACAGGTCGTCACCCACCAGCTGCACCGAACTGCCCAGGCGATCGGTCAGCATCTTCCAGCCGTCCCAATCGTCCTCGCTGCAGCCATCCTCGATCGAGCAGATCGGGTACTTGGCGGCCCAGCCAGCCAGGAAGTCGACCATAGCGGCCGAATCAAGCTGCTTGCCGTCGACCGTGTAGACCTTCTTGGCCGCGTCGTAGAGTTCCGTGGCCGCCACATCCAAGGCGATGCGGACCTGAGCACCGGGGCGATACCCGGCCTTCTCGATCGCCTCCATGATCAAATCGAGTGCCTCCACGTTGCTCCCCAGGTCGGGCGCAAACCCACCTTCGTCACCGACGGCCGTATTCAGCTTCTTTTTCTTCAGCACCTGCTTGAGGTGATGAAAGATCTCGACCCCGCAGCGGAGGGCGTCCGAGAACTTGTCGAAGCCCAGCGGCATGACCATGAATTCCTGGACATCCACCGAGTTGTCAGCGTGCTGGCCGCCGTTGACGATGTTCATCATCGGGGCGGGCAGGATATTCGCGCCGACTCCCCCCAGATATCGAAACAGGGGCTGATGCGTGAATTCGGCCGCCGCTTTGGCCACCGCCAGCGACACCCCGAGGATCGCGTTGGCGCCCAGCGACTTCTTGTTCGGCGTGCCGTCCATCGTGATCAGATGACCGTCGATCCCGGTCTGATCAAGGGCGTCCCAGCCTTCAATTTCCCGCGCGATCTTGTCGTTGATGTGGGCGACGGCCTGCGAGACCCCCTTCCCGAGGAACCGCCCCTTGTCGCCGTCCCGCAGCTCCCAAGCCTCATGAGCCCCCGTGCTCGCACCGCTCGGCACCGCAGCCCGCCCGAAGGAACCGTCCGACAGATAGACGTCCACCTCCACGGTCGGGTTTCCGCGACTATCCAGAATCTCCCGCCCCTGCACACTGACAATCGTACTCATAACGGTCGTGGTCCTTGCCAAAAATAATCTCCAGACCCGAAAAATGGCTCAGCGGGTCGACACCGGGCAACTGAGTTGGGTATTGTGTCCCCAGCGGGCGGAATTGCCTAGTACGGGTCGTGGCCGAAGGAGATCTCGGGGCTGATGTTCACCGGTCTGGTTGAAGTTCGAGGTGTCGTGCGCCAGTTGCTGGCTGAACCTCCCGGCATGCGGCTGGTGATCGACCCCGCTCCGCTCGATCCGCAAGTGGAAATTGGGGCCAGCGTGGCCATCAACGGCTGCTGCCTGACCGTCATCGCCGCCGACGCTCACGGCTGGACCTTCGAAGCGGGCCCGGAAACGCTCAGCCGCACCAACCTGGGCCAGCTGTCGGTCGGCAGCCCGGTCAACCTGGAACGATCGCTGACTGTCGGCAGTCCGCTCGGAGGCCATTTCGTCACCGGTCACATCGATGGACTCGGGAGGGTGATCGAACGGCTCGACCAGGGCGACTGGTCGACCGTCTGGTTCTCGGTCCCGAAGTCCCTGCGCCCGCAACTGGCTCCCAAGGGTTCCGTGGCGATCGACGGTGTGAGCCTCACGCTGGTCGACGTCGAGGAGGACCGGTTCAGCGTGCAGCTGATCCCGCACACGCTGGCGGTGACGACGCTGGGTCTGCGACATCCCGGGGACAGCGTCAATCTGGAAACCGACGTGCTGGCCAAGTACGTCGCCGCTCAATTGAATTTTCTCGCAAAAGGGATGGCATGACCGAACCTCAGGGGCCGACGTTCCCCCGCCAGACAGCCAGTTTTGTGCGCGAGCGCATGGCGCAGTTCGGGCTCCACCCCGAAGTCCGCTACGGCCAGAACTTCCTGATCGATCTGAATCTGCTGGAGCTGATCGTCGAAGCGGCCCAGCTGGCTCCTTCGGACCTGGTGCTCGAAGTCGGCACGGGAACCGCCGGCCTGACCACGCGGCTGGCCCAGCGAGCCGGACACGTCGTCACGGTGGAAATCGACGCGCAGCTGGCTGAGCTGGCCCGCTCGAACCTCGGCCCGACCGACCGCGTCACGCTGATCTGCCGCGACGTGCTCAAGAACAAACACACGCTGGCCCCCGAAGTGATGGAAGCCATCGCCCGTCAGATGGAATCGCTCCGCTTGCCCCGCTACAAGCTGGTCGCCAATCTGCCCTACAACATCGCCACCCCGCTGATTTCCAACCTGCTGGCATCGGACCGTCGCCCGTCGCTGATGGTCGTCACCGTGCAGAAGGAAGTGGCCGACCGGATGCTGGCCTCGCCAGGGACCAAAGACTACGGGGCGCTGAGTGTGTGGGTGCAGAGCCTGGCGACCGTGGAGATGATACGCGTCCTCCCGCCGACCGTTTTCTGGCCGCGTCCCAAAGTCGACTCGGCCATCGTGCGGATTGCCTTGCAGGAGTCGTGGCGTGAGAAGTTTGTCGATCTGGCATTCTTCCACACCATGGTCCGAGCCCTCTTTTTTCACCGCCGCAAATTCCTGCGGAAAGTCGTCATCAGCGCCACCAAAGATCGGCTCGACAAACCAACGATCGACCGACTGCTCGACCAACTGGAACTCCCCGTCACGGCTCGCACCGAGGAACTGCCGGTACCGAAGATCCAGCAGCTCGTCGAAACGCTCCGTCTGGCCCTCGCAGGTGACACGGGCCATCCGGCCAACTATGATCTTGCGGATGGGGACTGATCGGAAACGTCACGGGAGCGGAGTGGGATGCGTTTCATTGAAATGACCGGCGCGATGCTGCAGGAAGTTGTGGCTGAGGACGAGCTGCATGCGGGCGACCTGGAAACGGCCGGAGTCCGGGCGACGACCATCGTGCGAATCAACGAACAGGGCGACATCGAAGTCCGGCGGCCAAAAGGGTGGGATGTGATCGGCGGTCTGCTGGGCGATTTTGAACGCCGCGTCCGCAAAGCCTCCGGGCTCGACTGGGCCTGACTCCCATCCCCGTCCGCTCATCGAGCTGGGATGCTCGATCCCCACCATCGCGGCGAGCCCCCCCGATCTAAGACTTGATCGCCCCCCAGTGGCGAAAGTCCGCCGGCCGGCAAGATAGTGAAGCAGGGATGAGTTTACCGGTTTTGACAATTCAGGGCTTGGCGGAGAGGATAGAGCCTCGGGTCCCCCTACAGCGGCATGAGCGGCGAGCGGTGGGCCCCTACAGCCCCTACGGGACGCGGGTAGGCGAAATTCCCGTGCGACTGGAGCCGATTTAGCCCGATGCGTTCAGGCTGGGCTGAGTGAAACTGGGTTAATTGCGATTACAGGCCTAACATGGTAGCCTGTGCCATTTGGAACGAACGTTTCGCCTGGCTACGGGGCGTGCCCCGGAATATTGGTGACCTGCCGTGAGACTTGAACAGCTTCTCGCTCCCTACCGTCCGCCCGATACGCATCTGGTGGATCGGCTGCGGTATTGGGTGCGGGAGCAGCCGGATACCTTGGCGTGCGGGTACCTGCAGGATACCGAGCAGGACGCGGTCTGCCTGAGCTACCGTGAGCTGGACGCGAAGGCTCGAGCGGTGGCGGCCTATCTGGTCGAGCGAGGTTACCAGGGGCAGCGGGGGATGCTGTTGTTCCCTCCCGGCATCGATTTTGTGGTCGCCCTGCTGGCCTGTTTCTACGCCCAGGTGATCGCCGTCCCGGCTTATCCTCCGCGGCGGAACCGCAACATGGACCGGTTGTCGGGGATTGCCGACGACTGCCATGCGTCGGTAGCGTTGACCGTTTCGAGTGTGGCGGAGCGGACCGACTGGTTGTTGCAGCCGGGGAGTCGGCTGAGTCAGTTGGAGTGGGTAGCGACGGACTCGATTCCGACGAGCCAGGGCGAAGGGTGGACGCCGCTGCCGCTGGCCGACCCCCATCAGCTGGCCTTATTGCAATACACATCGGGTTCGACGGGCAGCCCGAAAGGGGTGATGCTGAGCCATGCGAATCTGATTCACAACTGTTCGCTGATCACGATGGCGTTTTCGGCAGGTCGGGAAGCGATCGGAGCCTCGTGGTTGCCGACCTATCACGACATGGGTCTGATCGGCGGCGTGCTCAACCCGCTCTACATCGGCCGCCCGATGTATCTGATGTCGCCGATGTCCTTCCTGCAGAAGCCCATACGGTGGCTGGAGGCGGTGACCAAGTACCGCGTGACGATCAGTGGCGGGCCCAATTTCGCTTATGACCAGTGTGTGCGGAAGGTCTCGGAGGAGGAGCTGGATCGGCTGGATCTGAGCAGCTGGCAGCTGGCGTTCAACGGTGCCGAGCCGGTCCGATACCAGACGTTGCGGGAGTTCGCCGACAAGTTTGCCCGGTGCGGTTTCCGCTACGAGGCATTCTATCCTTGTTACGGAATGGCCGAGACGACGCTGATTGTCACGGGTGGACATAAGCACTCAGCTCCGGTGACTCGCTGTTTCGACCGCAGCAATCTGGACGAAGGGCGAGTGGCCAGCGGGTCTCCCGATGACGCTCGGGGCCGGATGCTGGTCGGTTGCGGTCAGTTGCTGCCGACTGAGGAAGTGTTGATCGTCGACCCGGACACGTGCATACCGACGCCGAAGAATTACGTCGGCGAGGTGTGGGTGCGCAGCCCGAGTGTCGGTCAAGGCTACTGGGAGAAACCCGAGGTGACTCAAGAGACATTCCGTGCTCGGTTGGCTGGCGGAGGTGACGACCGGGAATTCTTGAGAACGGGCGACCTGGGGTTCTTCCATCAGGACGAGCTGTTCATCACGGGCCGACTCAAAGACATGATTCTGGTGCGGGGAGTGAACCGGTACCCTCAGGACATTGAGATGACGGTGGAGCAGGCGGATAGCCGCTTGCGGAACGGTGCTACGGCCGCGTTCGCGGTGGAGATTGACGGTCGTGAGCGGCTGGTAGTGGTCAGCGAGGTGGAGCGAGGGCTGGAAGACGACTGGGACGCGTTGATCGACCAGATCCGCAAGGCGGTCACTCGTGACCATGAGCTTCCGCCGGACGCGGTGGTGTTGGTCCGCACCGGCTCGATTCCCAAGACATCCAGCGGCAAGATTCAGCGGCATGCCTGCCGGGAAGGGTTCCTCGATAATTCACTGCTGGTGCTGGCCCGACGCTGCAACTGGGAGGACGAAGGCCCACCGTTGCAGGCGGCAGCCAGTCGCGGCGATGTCAGTACCGCCGGGGGCGCCGTGCGGCCGGAGGGGAAACGAGTGGAGCGGATGAACGGTCACGCGCGGCGGAGCGCGGTTGCCACGGGGCGAGAGGAGCGGGTGGCCGGTAGTGGCGAGCGAGCCGACGATCATATCGTGCAGCGAGTGATTCAAGCGGTGCAGGAAGTCGGCCGGGAGCGGGCGCGGCGTGTGCTGCCGGAAACGAACATCGTCGAGCTGGGCTTGGATTCGCTGGAACGCCTGGAGATCATCAACATCCTGGAGGACCACTTCGGCGGACGCTTGCCGGAGGAGGTGTTGCCCGAGATTGAGACGTGCCAGCAAGTGGCCGATGCGATTGCCGAGCACATTCCTCAGGAACTGCTGGAGGCCGAAGCAGCTCCGCGTGAGATACCGCTGGAGTTCCGGTCGTTTGCTCACATGCCCGAATACCGGCAGCTGAAGCGGAACATGGAGCTGTTGTTATCGACCGGTGAGCCGAATCCGTATTTCAAGGTCCATCAAGGAGTGACTCGCGACACGGCATTGATCGACGGCCGGGTGATGCTGAGCTTTGCGACGTACAACTACCTCGGCATGTCGGGCCATCCCGAAGTCACCGCCGCTGCTCAGGAAGCTGCCGCCAAGTACGGGACAAGCGTGTCGGCCAGTCGGCTGGTATCGGGCCAGAAACCGCTGCACGCCGAGCTCGAGCGGGAGATTGCCGAGTTCCTGGGGGTGGAAGACTCCATCACGTTCGTGGGTGGTCACAGCACCAATGAGACGACGATCGGTCACCTGTTTGGATCGGGCGATCTGATCCTGCATGACGCGTTGGCTCATAACAGCATCATCCAGGGAGCGATCCTCTCTGGCGCTCGGCGCCGACCATTCCCTCATAACGACTGGCAGGCACTTGACGATCTATTGACCGAGATCCGCGGCCAGTACCGGCGAGTGCTCGTCGTGATCGAGGGTGTCTACAGCATGGATGGCGACTACTCCGACCTGGCTCGGTTTGTGGAAGTCAAACAGAAGCACCAGGCGTTCCTGATGGTCGACGAGGCTCATTCGCTGGGGACCATGGGTGCGACGGGGCGCGGGATGAGCGAGTTTGCGGGGGTGCCGGCCAAGTCGGTCGACCTGTGGATGGGAACGCTCAGCAAATCATTCGGCAGCTGCGGTGGCTTCATCGGCGGGTGCCGGGAGGTGATCGAGTACCTGCGCTACACGGCCCCCGGATTCGTCTTCAGCGTCGGCCTGTCACCCCCCAATGCGGCGTCGGCGCTGGCATCGTTGCGGGTACTGCGGCGGGAGCCCGAGCTGGCCCGACGCTGTCTGGCTCGAGCGGCCAGGTTCCTGGCGCGGGCCCGGGAGCGGGGTCTGGACACGGGATTTGCGGGCGGGACGCCGATTGTGCCGGTGATCCTGGGCAATTCGCTGGCCGCTCTGCAGCTCTCGCGGCGGCTGTTTGAGCGAGGGATCAACGTCCAGCCGATTCTGTATCCGGCCGTGGAAGAGAGTGCGGCTCGGCTGCGATTCTTCCTGACGGCCTGCCATCACGACGACCAGATTGATCAGACGGTCGACGCGGTGGCGGAAGAATTGCGTCGGGTAGCTCCACGGTTGCTGCGAGTCCCGCCGACGGTCGCGACGCCCACACTGGCCTCGCCGGCAGTTGCGAAACAGTAAATGCCACGTACAATGGACCTTCAGCGTCGCGATTTTCGTCTAAGGGCTCCGGCAACTTCTGTGCTTGGCGACGGTGGTGGCTCTGGGTCGGTACGAAGTTGTTAATGGGAGGGTTGGACCGTGTTGACTGAGGCTGAGGTGCAGCGTAGTTTTCGCAAGCTGTTCAATGGCGGCGAGATCAATCAGGAAGTGATCGAGCGCGGCGAGCAGCTGATTGAGCAGTTGCGGCACGAAAGTCCGCTGCGACTGCGGCTGACCGAAGAGCTGGAAGAGCTGCGGCAGCTGGTGCCGTCAGAGGGTTGATCCCTCGCACGGGAAAAAAAATTCGAACCGTATTCCAAAAGAAACAGGTGTTGGCCGAGCTGGCCAACACCTGTTTTGTTTTTCGGGTTGAGTTCGGGGCGGCCTGGCACACTGGTCCAGGGTGGAGAACCAGTGCACCAGACCACACTGAGGTGCTCGATGGTCGCGTGGACTAGCGATTGAGCGTGAATCCAGCCGTCAGGCCGGCCGCCGTGAACATCTCGTCGGTGCTTGTCACACCCCGCCCCACGCCGTCGGCCAGGGCCAGCACTTCCATGCCGAACCGCAGAGCGAAGACGGTCGTGACATCGAAGGTCGCTTCGAGTCGGAGTTCACCACCCCAGACGAAGCGGTTTACGTCGTTGCCCACCAGCACCGTCTGCTGAGTGCTGGTGACCGTACCGGTGTTCACCGTCTGCAGCACGCCGTTGGCGTCATAGACGGCGATGTCGGTGGCTTGGTTCACTTCCACCGTCTGCTGGTCCTGGCGATCCTGGAAGTTGTTCATCACCAAGCCTCGCAAGTCGCTGCTCAACCGCCAGCGGCCCCGAGCCGTGGCGGCCCGCATGCCGAACTGGCCACCGAAGATGTCATTGGCATTCTTGAAGCCGTCCAGCGTGTAAATGTCGGCCTGATCCAGGGCCACCGCACCGTTCGCCGGACCGTTGACCGGTGCCGTCTCCCTGATCGCCTGATAGTCTTGCTGAGTAAAATAATCGGACAGCCGAATGAATCGCACGCCCAACAGCGGTTCGAGGATCGCTCCGCGATGCGTCGGGGCGAGCCGCCACACGCGATTGACTTCGATGCTGTACAGCTCCATGTCGTTGATCGTGTTCCGCACCGGCCCGACCGGATCACCCAGCAGATCGGGGATCACCTCGCCGTTCCGATTCACATTCGAGTTGACGATAAACTGGTTGGGCGAGTCGACCTTCCAGACCGAACAGGCCCAGCCGCCCGCTTCTTCGGTCATGTAGCCGAAGTCAAACCGGTTCCCCCACGTCCAGTCACCGTTCATGTTGCCCGGCGACTGGTCAGGTCGCGACACGTTCAACCTCGCGCGGTCGTACGCGAAGTAGATCCCGTTCCGCTCCGGACTGTACTCCTCGCCGCATTCGCAATACAGCGGCTTGAACCATTGATAGTCCAAGTCGAACGCGCAAGGATCGATGAAGGGTTGAAAGTACTGAGCTCGGGCCACCCCGGGGAGGCTCAGCACCAACAGTGCTGCCAAGGACCAGAAGAGTCGGTTTCGTAACATGGTTCCATTCCACCCTTGTACTGCCAGCTTCTTCACGACACGAACCACGTGCCGTTGCCGGTAGTATCGGAACTGCGCAAGGGGCAAGTTGAACAGCAATGGTAAGAGATAACGAAAAGTCCGATTAAACCGCGGCTGCCGAGGAAATCGAGGAAACCCTGGCAAACCAGGCAACCAGCTGAATCCCAGCCGGGGCATATCGCAGGCCAAGAGTTGCCCCTCGATTCGCCGAGTCCTATGATGCTTGCAGGGTCAGTCGCTGGAATTTCCCGCGATTTCTGCCCGACATATCCTCGTCCGGGGGGGAACAGAGTATTTTCCCGCGGCGGGGACCAGCGACAGAGGAGTACCGTGATGGCCGGGGGTCGAACGCAGCGATCGGCGTGGAGGGCTTGGCGATGGTTGATCTGGGCCTTGGCCCCCGCCCTGTTTGTTGGCCGGAGCACCCCGGTCCGTGCCGAGGAGACTCCGCAGGTCGCTGAGCCAGCTGCGAGGGACGATGGGACGACGGCGCCGGACGAGGCGGCTGATGGGAAGGCTGCGGCTGGCAAGCTTCGCGCCGACCAGTTCGTCCGGATTGTGCGCGACGATCAACAGCGTCCTGAACGTCTCGAGACGTCGGTGATTCGATTTGTCGGACCGCATCCTCAAGGGGGCGAGCTGCAAGTCGATCTGGTGTCGGCCGTCCATCTGGGTGACAAGCCGTACTATGAAGAGTTGAATCAGCGGTTCGCGAAATACGATGCGGTCCTGTATGAGCTGGTGGCGCCGGAGGGGACTCGGATTCCGCGCGGGGGACCGGGGAGCAGCCGGCATCCGCTCGGGGCCGCTCAGCAGGGCATGGGGGGCGCGCTCGATCTGACTTTCCAGCTGGAGGAAGTCGATTACACGCCGGCCCATTTCAAGCACGCCGATTTGTCGCCGGAAGAATTTGCTGAATCGATGAAGCAGAAGGACGAGAGCGTGCTGAAGATGGTCTTCAAGGCGATGGGGCACGCGATGGCGACTCAGACCAGTTCGACGAACGGGGCCGCCGACGCCAAGATGCTGGCCGCCATGCTGGCCGACAATCGCCCGCTGGAAATGAAGCGCGTGATGGCCGAGCAGATGGCCAATCTGGAACTGGCCACCTCGGTTTTCGATTCGCCCGGGGGCTCAACGTTGATCAGCGTCCGCAATCAGCGCGCGATCGACGTCCTGGCTCGGGAAGTTGCCGACGGTCGCCGCAAGGTGGCCATCTTCTATGGCGGAGCGCACATGCCCGACATGGCCGCCAAACTGCAGCAGGCCTGGCCGCTGGTCGCTCAACAGCCCGAATGGCTCACCGCCTGGAACCTCGCTGAACCGGCTGATCAGCCGAAGTGAGCCTCGCGCGGAAGTGCTAGCACGATCAGCGGTTACGTGGGGCTGATGGGTGGCCAAACCGTGTTGCGCAAGCTTTACACCGGGGGCCCTTTTCGCCATACTGGGGCCTCGTCGCACGGAGAGTCGCTGGCTGGCCGCTGAGGTGGAGCGGTTGGATGGCGGCAGGCCGACCGGGCGTTCCGGCGAGTTGATCGATAACTGCTTCAGGGAGGCTGTTGAATGAGACGGATGTCCGTAAGCGAGCTGACCACGTATTCATGGTCGTTGGATGAGGACGTCTATCACTACAGCCGACTCGGCTATTCAGCGATCGGCATCTGGCGGGCCAAGCTGGAGGACTTCGGTCCGCAGCGTGGCATTCAATTGATTCAGGACGCGGGGCTGTCCGTCTCGTCGCTCAGCTGGATCGGCGGATTCACTGGCAGCGACGGAATTCCTCACGACGATAGCGTGGTGGACGGCCTGCGCACGATCCGGCTGGCTCATGAACTGCGAGCGGCCTGCGTGATCACGCATCCGGGCGGACAAGGTGGCCACACCGCCAAACACGCTCGGCGATTATTCTGCTTGGCCCTCGAACGGCTCTTGCCGCTGGCTGAGGAGCTGAACGTGACGTTGGGCATTGAGCCGATGCATCCGGCCTGCGCGGGGGACTGCACGTTCCTCACATCGCTCGATCCGGCCGTGGAGCTGATCCGGCAGATGGGGAGCCCGAACTTGAAACTGGTGTGGGACACGTATCAGCTGTGGCATGAGGGCCAGAGTTTGGCTCGGATTGCTTCGCTGGTCGACCACATCGGGCTGGTTCAGCTGAGCGATGCTCGGCAGCCTCCGAGCTTTGAGCAGGACCGATGTCGGCTGGGCGCTGGGGCTGGGCCCTGGCACCGGATGCTGCGTCATCTGCGAATGGCCGGGTATGCTGGTCCCTGGGAGCTGGAGATCATGGGCGACGACGTCGCCTCCGCCGGCTACCTGCAGGTCCTCGAAGACTGCTTCACCGCCGTCACCGGCCGGGCCGTCGCCAGCAGCCGCTGACCCCCGAGGTCGCACCTACCTCCACGGAGGTCGCACGTACCTCCCGCACTCTGCTAGCAGGCTTGCGGCGCGTGTGCGCGCGGCTGGGTTGCGCCTTGCGTCATGTGGGCCAGGCGAGTTTGGTCTGGTGCGAGAGGCCGGAGCGACGTTGGTGAGTTCGCTAAGCGAGCGGCGCAAGCTGCGATCCAGGCGAGAGTTACGCTAGTCGGCTGAGCCGACCACCGGCGTACTCTGCGAATTGAGCTCACCGAAATCTAGACGCGACATCGGCGGCCCCGCTGCCTGCTAGCACTTCACGGAGGTAGGTGCGACCTCGTTGGAGGTAGGTGCGACCTCGTTGGAGGTAGGTGCGACCTCGGATGATTGACACCCCCTGGGATGGGGTGAGATAATGGGGTGCGTGGTGAAATCTGGTGGCGGGACGAGTTTGAGGTGGGGAACGGCAAGTTGGGACGTTGGGTGGAGCCTTGGCGGCGAGCGGTGGTCGGGTGGGTGAGTGCGGCCATTTTTGTGGCCTATCTGCACTGCCTGGTCGGGCACGCGCCGGTAGGCTGGTCCGCATACCGCTCGACGAACGTTTCCTCGGCCACCGACCGGCGGGTGGATGCCGCAGATCAACGGCGGGCGGCCCGGCCGGAACGTTCTTGGGTGACCTGGGCCTGCTGGGTGCTGGACCCGGCCAGTGGCGATTCGGGGCCGCTGCAGTCGACTTGCCACAACGAATCGGGTTGTATCTGTCGCGGGGCGATTCTTTCGGTTCCCGTCATGGCTCCAGAGCTCTCCGACCTGGGCATCTGGCTCGACGCCGGTGACTTACCGCAGACGGCTGGCCATTTGCCGCTGACCGCTCCATTTACCGTCGACCACCAGCGTCTGTCGCTGGCCGGTGATCCGGAGCAGGCTGCCAGTCGCCCCTGGCGTAGCTGGCACCCCGTTTATCGACTCTGATCGGGTCCGAACTCGCTGAGTGTCTGCCGGCTGAGGAACGCTATCGTTCAACGGTCGGTCATTCTGCACGTGACTGGACGAGACCCGAAATATGACTTCGCATCCTCACTCGGATTCCGCGCGCCCGGCGGTATCTGCGAGCCACGGCCGATGGGCGGGGTGGTACGCCCGTTGGCGTCAGGTGCTCCCCTTGCTGGCCGTGGGCCTGATCTTGTTCGCGGGCTATTCGCTGGGCCATCTATTCAATCCCGATCACGGTTCGACCGAACACACTCCGGCTGAGCATGGCGCTCATGGATCCGCCTCACCGACCGAAGTCACGCTGACGCAGGAGAAGTTCAACGCCGGCGGGCTGCATGTGACGGAGGTAGCTGAGCATCCGATTCAAGTGACCAAGACGCTGCCGGGGACACTCGAATACGATGCCACTCGCCGGCTGGAGGTGCGATCGCCGGCGGACTGCGTGGTGGAGGAGGTGTTGGTCGAGCGGGGCGCTCTGGTCGAAGCGGGAACGGTACTGGCTCATCTGACCAGCCTGGACGTCGGCAAGGCGCGGAACGAGGTCCAGCAGCAGGAGTCGGCGGTCCGGCTGGCTCAGCTGAAGCTGGAATGGGCCACGACGACCGATGAGAATCTGGAATCGTTGATTGAAAAGCTGCGTGGCGCGCCGACGCTGGCGGAGGTCAATCAGCAATTCCGGGGGGCGTTGCTGGGGACGCATCGCGACCAGCTGCTAGCCGCTTATGCTCAATATCAGCTGGCGATGACGGCTGGCGAGCGATCTCAGACGCTGGGTTCGGACGGCATTTTATCGGGGCGGGCGGTCGAGCAGCGGGCGAGTGACCGCGAAGTCGCTGCGGCGGCCTTTGACAGTCTTTGTGAGGAGTCGCGTTTTCAGAGCAAGCAGGAACTGGAGCAGGCCCGCAGTGCCCTGGTAGCCGCTCAGCAGAGTCTGCAAGTCGGCCGCGAACAGCTCACCGCCCTGCTGGGTCCCTACGGCGAGACGACCGAAGGGACTCAGCGGACCGAATTCCGCCTGGTAGCTCCGCAGTCGGGCCGCGTCGATCAGCTGATGGCGGTCACCGCGGGCCGATTCAAGCAGGGGGAGCCGATCCTGTCGCTGGCCGACGTGCGACATCTGTGGCTATCGGTCCAGGTCCATCAGCAGGACTGGGGGATCCTGGAGAGCGCTACGGGGCGTGAGTTATTGATGCGAGTCCCGGCGGTGCCCAACCGCCAGTGGCAGGCTCAAACCCGATTTGTCGGGAGCAGCGTCGGGGGCAATTCGCTCTCCGTTCCGTTGGTCGCCGACGTGGACAACTCGGACGAGCTGTTGCGGCCGGGGATGTTTGCCTGGGCGGAAGTCCCCACTGAGGGTCCGCGGAACGGGATCACCGTGGCCACCGGAGCCATTCAGCGGCATGAGGGAGAGACGTTTGTGTTTATCGAGACGAGTCCGCTGCATTACCGGCGTGTGGGGGTGCAGGAGGGGCACAGCACACCGGAGTGGACTGAGGTCACACAAGGCCTGCAGCCGGGACAGCGTGTGGTCGACCAGGGAGCGTTCTTTCTGAAGTCCGAGCTCTTGCTGGAGGAAGAATAACCGCCATGCTCTCGCGACTGATCGAAATTTCGCTGGAAAATCGTCTGTTGGTGATCGTTCTGGTCGGGCTGGTAGCCGCTCTGGGGCTGTACAACGCCACGCAGATTCCCATCGACGCCGTCCCCGACCTGACGAACACGCAGGTCCAGGTCATCACTGAAGCGGGTTCGCTGTCCCCGATTGAAGTCGAGCGCTATGTGACGTATCCGGTCGAATCGACGATGGGAGGCTTGCCGCACATTGAAGAGATCCGGAGTATTTCGCAGTTGGGTCTGTCGGTAGTGACGGTGGTCTTCAAGGAGGGGACGGACATCTTTCGTGCCCGCAGTCTGGTGAACGAGCGACTGCCGGCGGCTCGCGGGCTGATGGGAACTTACGGCGATCCGTCGATCGGCGCCCTGACGACGGCCCTCGGCGAAATTCTGCAGTTCGAAGTGAAAGGTGCCGGCTATTCGCTGACCGATTTGCGCACCATTCTCGAATGGCAAATTGCGCCGCAGCTGAGACAGACTCCGGGCGTAACGGAAGTGAACGTCCACGGCGGCTTTTATCGCACTTACGATGTGCGAGTCGACCCGAATCGGCTGATCGACCGCAATGTCACCCTGGAAGAACTCCTGGCGGCCATCGACGCCACCAATGCCAGTGTGGGGGGCGGCTATATCGTCCACCATTCGGAACAGCGATTTGTGCGCGGCGAGGCGTTGCTGCGTTCGGCCGAGGACGTGTCGCAGGTAGTGATCAAGAGCAGCGACCAGGGAGTACCGGTACTCGTGCGCGACGTGGCGACCGTAACGACCGGATCGCTGACCCGCCAGGGCCTGGTCACGCGTGACGCGCGGGGAGAAATTGTGGTGGGGATGGCCATGATGCTGCTGGGGGAAAACTCCCGGACCGTCGTGCAGGCCGTCAATGCCAAGCTGCAGGAGATCCAGCAGACGCTGCCGCCGGGAGTCGAGATTGAAGTGATCTACAACCGGGCCGAGTTGATCAACCGGACGCTCCACACGGTCTGGAAGAACCTCTCAGAGGGTGGCACGCTGGTGATTGTCGTGTTGTTCCTGATGTTGGGGAATTTCCGAGCGGGCCTGATTGTCGCTCTGGCTATTCCCCTGTCGATGCTCTTTGCAGCCAACATCATGATGGCGACAGGGATCAGCGCCAGCCTGATGAGCTTAGGTGCGATTGATTTCGGGCTGATCGTCGACAGCTCGGTGATCATGATCGAAAACTGCATGCGGCAGATCGCTCATCGAGGTGGCACCGCTCGTCACGCTGAGATCGTGCGGGACGCGGCGATCGAGGTGCGCAAGCCGACGATGTTTGGCGAGCTGATCATCGCCGTCGTCTATCTCCCCATTCTCGCGTTGCAGGGCACCGAAGGAAAACTCTTTCGTCCGATGGCGCTGACCGTCCTGTTTGCTCTCGGCGGATCCTTGATCCTGTCGCTGACGCTGATGCCCGTCCTGGCCGACCTGCTGCTCCCTCGTCGCATGGAAGAACACGATGTGTGGCTGGTCCGCTGGATCAAAACGATCTACCGCCCTTTACTGAACCAATCCGTGCGTCATCCGATCGCGACGCTGGTGTTGGCAATTCTGCTAGCAGCGGCCAGCATTCCGGTCGCCATGCAACTGGGGGCTGAGTTCATGCCCAAGCTTGACGAAGGCGATATGTTGATCGAAGCCAACCGACTCCCGAGTGCCGCACTTGAAGGAGCCGTTCCGATGTCGACTCAGATCGAATCGATCGTCGGCAGCTTCCCGGAAGTCCGTACGGTCTTCTGCAAGACCGGGCGCCCTGAAATCGCCAATGACGTGATGGGTGTCCAGCAGACCGACGTCTGGGTGATGCTCAAACCAGTCTCCGAATGGCCTGAGCCGAAGACTCGCGAAGAGCTGATCTCCGAAATCTCGGCCCGTCTGTCGACCGAAGTTCCCGGGGCCGTCTTCGGTTTTACTCAGCCGATTGAAATGCGCGTCGACGAATTGGTCGCGGGCGTGAAGGCCGATGTCGCCGTGCTGATTTACGGTGATGACATCCAATTGCTCGGGCACACCGGCAAAGAAATCGAACGAGTGCTCAAGACGATCGAAGGAGCGGCCGATGCCAAGGCCGACTATCAGGCGAACACGACCAGCCTGACGGTCCGCGCTCGCCCCGACCAGCTCGCTCGGTACGGCATTCCCGCTCAGCGATTGCTGGACGTGATCTCGCTGGTCGGCGGACATCCGGCCGGGCAGATCTACGAAGGTCGGATCCGATTCCCGATCCAGTTGCAATGGGAAGATCCATGGCGGGAACAGGCCGACAATCTGACGCGAGTCCCCGTCGAGCACAACCAGGGCGAACTGATCACGCTGGGGGACCTGGCAGAAGTGGTGCTGGAAGAAGTTCCGCCTCGCGTCGAGCACGAAGCCGGAAGACGACGGACGTTTGTGCAGGTGAATGTGCGGAACCGCGATGTGGCCAGCTTTGTGCGTGAAGCTCAGCGTCGCGTGGCCGAGGAAGTTGACCTTCCGCCCGGGTTCACGCTCCGCTGGGGCGGTGACTTCGAGAATCTCCAGTCGGCCAGTCTTCGTCTGGCGGTGATCACGCCGATGGTGCTCCTGCTGATCGGACTCTTGCTGTTCATGACATTCAAATCGATGCAGATGGCCTTGCTGATCTTCATGGCCATCCCGATCGCCGCGTCGGGAGGCATCTTTGCGCTGGCCCTCCGCGGCATGCCGTTCAGTATCTCGGCCGGGATCGGTTTCATCGCATTGTTCGGCGTCGCGGTGCTCAACGGACTCGTCTGGGTCAGCTCAGCCGAACAGCTGCGCAACGACGGGATCGCCCCACGACTGGCGGCCTACGAAACGGGTCTCTTGCGACTCCGCCCTGTGCTGATGACGGCTCTGGTCGCCAGCCTGGGGTTCGTGCCGATGGCCCTGTCGACCACGGCCGGCGCCGAAATCCAGCGCCCGCTGGCCACTGTCGTGATCGGCGGGCTCGTGACATCCACCCTGTTGACCGCCCTGGTTGTGCCGGCCATCTATCCCTGGTTCACTCCCCGATCGGCCCGATAATCGGCTACCAGTCATCGACCGCAGAACGATCGGAAAGGTGCCGCCATGCTCTGCCGACTTACCGGTGATTGCCGACCCCTGAGCATGGTAAAGGTTGGCAGCCAGCCCGCCCCGTATCGGCTTGGCAAACGCTTGCCCTGGCCAGCGTTCTGGTCGTCGATGCTCGGGCTGTCGCTCTTGAGCGGCTGTACCCGCGCGCCGGAGACTGAGCCGTTTCCGGCCGAGCAGATCGAAATCACCCGCGTCGTCGATGGACAACCTTACTTTCTGGTCGCAAACGGGAACGCCTATCGCGAGATCGAACCGAATCGGCGATGGCAGCTGGTCGGTCTTGAGGAGCAACTTGTGCTGTGAGTGCTAGCCTAGCAATTCGTGCAGAAGGGTTCTTTTTTGTGAAACGAAAAAACCGAGCTGTGTGGGCGAGCCGATACTTCATCACAAGGTGCGATCGTAGCCGCCCATTGGCCAGACGACTGACCGCACCAGAGAGTGCTGCTAGTTGCCCTTCCCACCTTCCCGCCCACCTTCCCGCCCATCGCGTCCCCACTCACCGTAGCCCGCTGGCGGCCGAACATAGGTTCGATCACCCACAGCCTTGGGGCACGTTCGAGGATGTCCTTCATGCCCCGTCGCCTCGCCCACCAGCTTAGCCAGCCACCGGACTTCGCTGCCGTTACCGGCCGAACGTCGTGGCTGAGGAGAGGGATGGCCGGGATTGTCGCTGCGGGTCTGGTCGGAGTAACTGGTTGTCAGTCACCACGTCCGGCATCGACGTCCAGGGCTCTGTCAGACACGACGGACGTTGCGCGGCTGGCGGCCGATTCACTCCCCACGTCCCCCCTACCCTCCTCGGCCGCAACTGTCGCTCCGACACCATCAGGCGACGTCGCTGCTGCGGTCGGCGGTCCACCGACGTCCCCGCCAGATTCGCCCGCTGATGTCGTCCAAGTGGCGAATTTCGAACAGGCGGAAGCAGCCAGTTCCAGCGGCACGTTGCCGATCGGCAATGTCGTGATGCTCGGCGAACTGGAGTCGATAGCGCTGCAGCAGAACCCATCCGTGCGCGAAGCGCGGGCTCGCCTGGCCGCACTCGAGGGGAAGTGGTTGCAGGTCGGGCTCGCCCCCAGCCCCTATCTGGGATATTCGGGCCAGCAGTTGTTCAGCGGCGGCGCTGCTGAACAGCGGGGGCTGTTCGTGGGTCAGAAGTTCGTGCGAGGCAACAAGCTCGGGCTGAATCGCGACATCGTCGCCCGCGAAATCTCACTCGCTCAACAAGATCTGGCCATCCAGGAACAGCGCGTGCTGACGGACGTGCGGCTTGCCTTCAATGACGCTCAGATTGCTCAGCAACGAATCGAACTGACTCGCAACCTGGCCGAGATCGCTCGTCGGGCTCGCGATACTGCGTTACGGCTCGAGCAAGCAAGGGAAGTCAGTCGGCTCGACGGCCTGCGAGCTCAGACGGAACTCCAAACGGCCGAGCTGTCAGCTCGCAACGCACTCAACGTCCAGACTGCTGCCTGGACTCGGCTGGGTGCCGTGGTAGGAGCCGGCCCGCTCCCCGTTCGCCCGGTCCCGCCCATAGCGACGACCAGCGACCCACGGTTGGAGTTCGACCCGCTGCGTCAGGAACTACTCCAGACCAGCCCGGAAGTGGCTGCCGCGTGGGCGGATGTCCAACGGGCTCGCGCTACGCTGCAGCGGGCCATTGCCGAACCGATCCCGGACGTCGACGTTGGCGCAATCGCTCAACATGACAACGCCACTAACGGCGCCAACGCGGCCCTCGAGGTCATCCTGCCGGTCCCCGTCTGGAACCGGAACCAAGGTGGCATCCAGCAGGCCCGCGCCGAAGTCGTGGCGGCTCAGCAGGCACTGCAACGCATCGAACAGAATCTTACTCAGCGTCTGGCAACCGTCTATCAGCAGTACGCTAACGCCTGGAATCAGGTCCTGGACTATTCTCGTCCTGAGGGGATTCTCGACAACGCTCGAGCGTCGCTGGATCTGGTCCAGCGAGGGTACGAAGCGGGTGAGCTCGACTATCTCGATCTGATTACCGCTCAGCGCACTAACGCTCAGACCAACCTGACGTTTCTGGAAGCTCTGGCCGAATTGCGTGCCGCGGAGATCGAGATCAACGGCCTGCTGCTCAAAGACAGTCTCGCCGGTGACGCTCCGACCGCTTCGTGGTCGTCAGCTTCCCCCTGATGCCGGGATGAGCTCCAGGGCATAGAGCGCATCGTTTCCCCGGACGTAGAGCAATCCGTGCGACAGGATGGGGGGCGCCCAGGCTGGATACGACGGCCCTTGCTCGCCGGCAGACGCGCCTGGCACCCGGCTCCAATCGAGTTCGCTCACCAGCTCATACCGCTCGGGGTTCGCTCGAATCAGCTTCAGTCCGCCATCTTCTCCCAGAAATATCAGGTGGCCATCAGCCGACAGCAGACTGCCGCGAGTCAGATCGGGTTCGGACCATTTCACGGCCCCCGACTTCCACTCGACGCACTTGAGTACCGCGTTCTGAGTATGTCGACCGCTGCTGGCATAGAGAAACCCGTTATCCAAAACGGGTGTGCACCAGTGACATTGCAGAATCTTGTTGCGGGGCGATTCCCGATCCTTCCAGACGACGTCGAAGGCTCCGGGGCGGAACTCCAGTAGTGCTGTGCCTGGCCCATAGGTCTCCGAGATCAGGACTCGATTTTCGAAAACTACCGGTGTCGCCGCGTTGACGCTTTCCAGTTTGCGATCGCGCCACGGAAAACGGAAATCAACTTTTCCCGTCGCCGGATCGAAGGCGACCAGCGCATCGCGAGCGAAGGCAAAGCACCAGTCACGGCCTCCATGGTGGGCCAGCTGTAACGAGGCGTAACTGGCCAGCTCGTCCGTGATCTTGTAGACGACCTCACCGGTCTGTTTGCGGAACGCCACGATCCCCGTCCCGTTACCGACGACGCGGTCGAGTTGACCGGGGGCCAGCTGCTGCGATTCGGGCGGACTCCCTCCCACCATCGCAATCAGCAGATCACCGTAGATCACCGGGGCACTCCCCACGCCGAAGAAATTCTGGACGACGCCAAACTGCTGAGCCGTGTCGACCTTCCAGACCAGCTGACCGTCGGCCAGCCGCAGGCAAGTCAGCAGTCCAGTCACGCCGTAGGTGAAGACATGGGGGCCATCGACGATCGGACTGCAACGAGGCCCGGAGTTGTAGCCGTACATGTCGGTGTAGGTGTAGGGGTCACGATACTCCCACAATCGTTCCCCCGTTTCGGCGTTCAGGCACGTCACGACTCCATCGTTATCCTGGCGGTCGAACTGGACATAGCGACCGCGGCTGGTTACCCCCATGCTGTAGCTTTCGCCCAGCGGCAGGCGCCACACGAGCCGCGGAGGACGGTTCTTCCAGTCGGTATTCACACCCGTCTCGCGGGACCGTCCATCGCGGTTCGGTCCCAGGAACTGAGGCCAATCGTCCCCCGCTCGTCGCTGGCCCAGCACCGGCGGAAGCTTGACGGTGGACTCAGCAGTGGACTCAGCAGTGGACTTAGCGGCGGCGGCCGGTGGCGAACCTGGGCGACCGGGCTCCTGTCCGATGGCGGGCGTCCCTATCAGCATCCCGACGAGCATCCCGACGAGCATCCCGACGGGCCACCCGATCGACATCGCCGTCGGAGCAAAAAGGGGTCTCAGAGGCGAGAAAAAGTCGGACATGGCTGACGTCCTTGCGGCGGGTGTGTTAATAATGACCGGGGACCGGCCGGCTGGCGTGGGACTCCATTGTGGAGGCGCCCTGTCGGGCCATCAATCGTGGGTGGCCCACAGAATAGCCAGACGGTCGGGTGGGATTTCGGGTGCGAGTTCGGGTGGGAGGAGACTTGCTTTGGCGGTGGAGTATCTGATTGTGACATCGCGCATCCGCATTCCGCTGGACGAGTTCAACTTCCAGTTTGCGCGCAGCGGGGGCCCGGGCGGGCAGAACGTCAACAAGGTCAACTCGAAGGCCGTGCTGCGGTGGAACGTGGCGGACTCGCCGTCGCTCCCGCCGGCCGTCCGTCAGCGGTTGGTGGCACACGCGGGGCGACGAGTCGATAAGGAGGGAGTGTTGACGATCAGCGGTCAGCGGTATCGAGACCAGGGACGAAATGTCCAGGACTGTCTCGACCGGCTGCAGGCGATGGTGGCGGAGGCGGCCATCCCACCGAAAATCCGGCGTCCGACCCAGCCGACTCGTGGCTCCGTCGCCGCTCGACTGGCCGACAAACAGCGGGATTCCCGCAAAAAGGAAGGGCGTCGCAACCCTCGCTTCGACGGGGACGGCTGAGCTGACCGGGGGGGTGGCTGCGGCCGGCCCCTGGAAACTCGAGTGGGGCGGCTATAATACTCATGGGGCCGGCATGGCAGCCGGCTCGATCCCGCCGATCGTCGTCTGGCTTGCGGCCAGCCCGACAGCGGCCCTCACAGGCAAGCTTGCATGAGCGACTCTGACCATATCGACCATATCCTGGAAGACTGGCCCTTCGAACCGGAGGCGGTTAGCGTCAGGATGGTCCAGGGAGCCGACGGCCGCGACTTGATCCAGATGCGGGTCGACATGGGCGTGCTGCAGCTGGAAGTCGAAGGGCGTCCCGATGGCCAGCAGCCTGACGGGTTGGCGACGTATCGCGAACTGCTTGAGCTACGCGCCCAAGACGAAGGCGAATCGTTTCAGCTGGACGAGGCGCAGTGCCTGGAGATCGACCGGGAGTTCGTGCAGTTCTATCATCGCCGCATCTGCTGGCTGGCCCTGCGCCAGTTCGCCCAGGCGGTGAAGGACGCCGATCACACGCTGGCCCTGATGGACTTCTGCCTGGCCCATTCGCCCGACGAAGATTGGACGCTGGCTCACGAGCAGTACCGGCCGTTCGTGATGTTTCATCGGATCCAGGCCGCCGCGCTGCGGGACCTGGAACGATTCAACGCGGAAGAAGCGGTGCAGCAGATCAACCTGGGACTCGACCAGTTGCGGGAACTTCACCAGCGGTACGAATCCGAGGACGTGTTTGAAGAGAATGAGCTGGTAGAGAAGCTCGTCGAACTGCGTGAATCGCTGCGGGAACGCTTCCACGTCGGTCGTACGCTGGAAGAACAACTGGAAGACGCCGTGGCCTCTGAACAGTATGAGCTGGCCGCGCAGATCCGCGACAAGCTGGCCTCACGGCGTCCCCAGGCGTTCTGACCAAGTCGTTCCGAGGGACATGCAGCACCTCCCGCAATCGGCCCGACTTACCCGATCGACAGTTCCAGCTCGCAGCTGATCGTCATCTCCGGGCCGACGTTGACCCCGGGCAGCTCACTGCTGGCCGTCTCGTGCACCGGCAGCTCGGCACGCAACACGCGCACCGATCGCGGAGCTTCCACTCCCAGCCGCACCGTCTTGCCTTCCAGCCGGACGACCGTGATGGTGATATCGTTGCCAATTCGAATCGATTCCTGGGCCTTCCTGGTCAGTACTAACATCTCTTTCGCTCCTGCCTGTTTCTCGTGTTTCCTTCCTGGTGCCGATCCGTCCGTCGTTCGGCGTTGAATCACCTAATTGCACTTCGTGTGCCAAACACAGTTTTCGTGCGGCAAATACCGTTTTCCGCTTGATCTGTAAGGACTTACGTCAATTGCGAAAAAACCCGCGGCGGCGGGGAATGTAGAACTTACAAAGCGGTGAGGCAGAAGGCCCCAGGATTAGCGGTGGACGGGAGCCAGGGCGCGGCCGGAGACGGGCGGGAGTCGCAGCACGGGGCTCTGCTCGATGTCCCGCAGGTGTTCGAGCAGGATGCGTTGGACTTCGAGCACCGTGCGGGGGTGCCGGTGGACATTGACATGGTCGGCCGGCACGACAATCTCGCTCTCCACATCCTGCAGGTGGGCACTAGAGTAAGCCACCACGCCATCCCCTTGCTCAACCACGCGCCCGACGATCGTCTGTTTGGGAAGGACGCCCACCACGTTGTGAAAGTGAGTCCACGGGGCTTTGGGAGCGGCCAGCATCAACGGGAGGACTGGGGACGCGGGCGAGAGCGAATCGATGCTGGTGCGAATCCGCAGCAGCTGGCTCTGTCGGAGCAGCGGGTCGCCGGCCAGGGCCATCGGATCGAGCAGTTGGTTGAACATGTCGGGGAGTTCGATCAGTTTGCCGCCGAGCCAGCGGGTGGCGTTATTCGAAAATCGGCTGCCGCGATGCGGGCTGGCAATCGTCACCACGCGGCCAATGGCCGGTGAGGCTTCGAAGTAGAGCATCTGGCGGAGCGCTTCGCGGCGTTCGTCGTCGATCGGTGCCTCGTCGATCGGCTGATCGCTGACCAGATTCCAGAAGGCATCGCCGCTGTCGAGCGTCTGCATGCGGCAGATCAGCCCACCCATGCTGTGCCCTACCAGCACCAGATTCTGGAAGGTGCCGGTGCGGCCGTCGGGGTCGAGCTGACAGGCCGCTTGGGCAAGTTCCTGGCGGAGCTGGGAGGCGGTGATCCAGAATGGCTGGCCGGTCGGATAGAGGTAGAACCAGAACTGATAGCGGTCGCGGATCGCTTCGTTCCCCCGCAGGTCATTGAACATCTCCATCCAGGTCACCAGGCTGGACCAGAGACCGTGGACCATGAGGACGGGGGTCTTGTTCGGATCGTAGGGCTCAAGCATGTACAGACCTTGCAGGGCCTGTGTGTCCTTGGGGCTGAGCAGTCCGCGAGTGGAGATATCGACTTGCTGGAAGGTGTGGTTGCTCAAGAGATACGCCAGAGGCGTGCTCAGATCGGTTTCCAGCGGCACGGAACGGTCGTCGATGTCAATGTGCGTTGTCTGGAGCGGATCGAACAGCTCCAGCACGCACGCATGCGTCTCCTTGTGTCCAGCGACGGGACGTAGCGGCGCCTGCTGGCGAGGGAGGACTCGGAGGAACGCTGTCATGGGGACCACCATACCGGGCGCGTAATACATCGCCGGACTGTCACCTTCCCGCGCATGCTGGCAAACGCCCATCAAGGGGACGCCGAGCCCGAACGTACGATAGTGATTGCGGAGACCTTCGATGTCGTAGTCGCGAGTGAACTCCATCCGTTCGATGCGGGCGCCGGGCCAGTTGCCACGAGCGACCACCGAGACTTCGAAGACGCGTGTGGCGGTCTCCATTCGCAGCTTCGCGCCGGGACGAATTGGTCCCGAACGCTGCGCGATGCGCAGAGCGCTTTCCAGCGCGCCGTTGTACAGGTCGCTCGCCAGCCGGAAGTGCGGATCGTAGGGGTTGGAGATGCCGTAGTCCGACTCGCCCATCAGAAAACGATAACTCTCGGCGACCGACAGGCCGTACATGTCGAGTGCCGACTCGGGATCACCTTCGGCCTCCAGCCGTTTGCCGGCGATGTAAGCCAGTTCAGCCAGTGCATAGCGGTCCTCGACCGACGGCTGGCTTTCGACCACTTGCTGGACGGCCGACACGAATTCGACGGGCGGACCCTTGAACTGATCCGACAGATCGTACCGTCGCAACCACTGAGCAACTCGCGGCGTTGGCCGCGGTCCACGCCAGGAACTGAGCGCGAGCGCGTCGTTGAGTGGATCGTAGGGGATTCGGCGGACTCGGACCCAACCGCCGCCCGACTGGCAGCCGGTGGTCAGTACCAGCAGAATCAACAGAATCCAAGCGACGGCTAACCGCGCACTACGCCCGGCCGGCTCACCATCAGTCGCAGCGCAGCGGCCACATATCGCCCGGTGCGGCGACGTAGTGACTCCAGCTTCGCGTTGCGGCTCATCCATAAGCCTGCTGCCCCAGCACTCAAAATCTGGCGATACCCGGTCGAACCATAGCCGCCTTGCAGCGCGGGCGTCAATGGCGACTCCCCCCCGACCTGTGTACCGATAGCCGCCGCTGAGCCCCACGAACGACTCGCCGGCCAAATCCGCGCGGCATATTCGGGACCGCTGCGGACAGCCTGCCAGCATTGCGGGTTGCTAGCGACTTCGGGTTCTGTCGGGACGGGATCTAGCGAGGCAGCGTGGTCGCGGCAGCACCAGTCAGCTCGGGCTCTTCCTCCGTGACGCCCCCAAAGGCTCGGACGATCTCAGCCAACTCGGCTCGGACTACGTTCACCCCCTGAGGCGCTTCAATGCCAAGCGTAACGCGGTTGCCCGCCACGCGGCTGACGTAAATCCGAATGTTGTCGCCAATGATCAGTTCCTGGCCCTTCTTGCGACTCAACACCAACATGTCTGGCTCCTTCCTGCGGGGCGTCTGCCGCCCGCGACTGGGTCTGTAGGTCGGACTCCTCCTCGTGCCAGCACTCTGGGACAGCTGGCTCGTTGGCCCGACGTCCCTCAACATCGGCAAACCGTGTGCCACGTTAGGTCACACCCCCCAGAGAATTTTTTTCGATTTTTCTAAGACCAAGCCCCAGTTTCGCTTAAGTCGCCAGTCGCCGGTGTTAGCCTGGATACGCTAGCACATATCAACCGATCCCGATTTGAGACCGGCGCGCAAAATTGCTACAGTTTTTTGAACACTGAACAGTTCCTGTTCAGCGTTGTATGAAAATGAGAATCAGCGGGATGGTTGAAGCGGTTAAGCGACGCGAGCTCGCGTGGAGGTGATGTCGATGGGCGTTGTGGAGCTAAATCGAATCGCGAGACGCTGCTGCGCGGCCGCACTGGTGTTGGCAACTTGGTTCAGCGGCACGGCCGTGCGAGTCTGGGGAGCCGAAGAGCAGAGCGGCGTCAGTGCAGTAGCGCTCCGCACGGCCATCGCCGCCTCCGATCATGCTGAGGTCATTCGGCTGGCGACGGCTCTGCTCGAGCCGCTGGCCAAGCAGACCGAACCGGCTCGATTGGCGACCGAACTGGAACTGCGTTATGTCCGCGGTCGGGCCTATTTCTGTCAGGCGCAGCTCCGCGAATCACTGGCTGATTTCAATCGGATGATCGAGCTCGATCCGGCTCGGGAGCGTCAGTTGTGGGAACGGGGTATCGTCCAGTACTACCTGGGACAGTATGCCGAGGGGGCTCGCCAGTTCGAGCTCTATCAGACGTACTACGACCAGGACGTCGAGAATTCGGTCTGGCGGTATTTGTGTCAGGTGCGAGCGACCGACGCCGAACAGGCTCGTCGTCAGATGCTCCCCATCGAGCGGGATCGTCGGGTGCCGCTGATGGAAATCTACCGCCTGTTCCGGGGCGAAGGGACGGTCGAAGATGTCTTGAAGGGGGCCGAACGGCCAGGTAGTTCGGACGAGGATCTGATCGACCAGCGGTTTTTCGCCCATCTGTACCTGGGGCTGTACTACGAGGCCCTCGGGCAGGCTGAACCATCCCGTAAACACATCGACCTGGCCGTCGACCGCTATGGTCAGCACCGCCACTACATGTGGGAGGTCGCCCGGGTGCACCAGCAGCTGCGTCGTCCGGCTAAGGCTGGGAATCCCGTCCCGGCCGAGAGTCCCGTCCCGGCCGAGAGTCCTGCCCCGGCCGAGAGTCCTGCCCAACCTCGTCGCTGAACCGGGGGCGAGCTGTCCACGGCCCCCGAAACGCCTGGACGGCGACGCGAAGTACGCCCCCCAAGGCCGCCGCAACTACCGGACCGGAGTCGGCAGATTGTCGCTTCATACCACCGGCCCGGTTATACTGGGAGTCGTACGGGGCCATCCTCGGCACCCGGACTTTGCAGTTCCCACCTGTGACTCCCTCCTGGAAACCGGCGGTCGTTCCAGACGCCATCGTCGGTCCCTTGCCGTTCGCATTGGCGTCTGGAAATCGGCGGGGTCGTCGCTCATGGCAGAACGTCGAACGGGTCACCAGGAACGGATTGCCGCGTCGAGGCTCACCACTGCGTCGCCAGTCGCTGGATCACTCGTCTCGTCGGCGCTCCAGTCGCCATCATTCTCTCTGGTGCGGATAACGCTCGTTTCGACGGCCCTGATCGCCGCAGCTTGGTGGGCTGGAGTGGGCGACTTGACGGGAGCCGAGCCGGGGTCGGAGTCGGAGTCGGCGAATTCTGAGCCGACGGCCGAACAGCGCGAGTTGTTTGAAAAGCACATCCGGCCCGTGTTGGCCGAGCACTGCTATGAATGTCACAGTGGCCGCTCGAAGGAACTGAAGGCAGGATTGCGGGTCGACAGTCGAGCGGCCTTGCTGCAGGGAGGCGACTCGGGACCAGCGATCGTCCCGGGCAAGCCGGATGAGAGCCTGTTGGTGCAGGCGTTGCGTTACGAAGGCTTTGAGATGCCGCCCACCCGTCGCCTGGACGAAGCGACGGTGGCCCAAGTGGCTCGCTGGATCGCTGATGGAGCCCTCTGGCCCGACGAACCGCAAGCTGAATCAGCCGTTGCGACTACAGGCCAGGAATCCCCGACGGGATCGGACCTCGTCGCTCAACGCGCTGCCCAACACTGGTGCTGGCGGCCGATACTTCGCCCGACGCCGCCGACCGTGGGGAACGCAGCTTGGGCCGAGACTCCGGTCGATCAGTTCATTCTGTCGCAGCTTGAGCAGCACGACTTGTCGCCGGTCGGCGATGCGAGTCGAGTGGCCTTGGTGAGACGTCTGTATTTCGACCTGATCGGACTCCCGCCCTCCCCCGACGATCTGGCTCGCTGGGAATCGCATCCCAGCCCGCAGTGGTACGAGCAGCTGGTCGACGAGTTGCTCGAGTCGCAGCAGTTTGGCGAGAAGTGGGCACGACATTGGCTTGATCTGGTCCGTTACGCCGAGACGTGCGGCCACGAGTTTGACTATCCGATCTACGAGGCGTACCGCTACCGCGACTACGTTATCCGAGCACTCAACGCCGACGTGCCGTATGACCAGTGGGTGATGGAGCAGCTGGCCGGCGATCTGCTGCCCGAACCGCGGCTGCATCCGGAACAGAAGTTCAACGAATCGGTGATCGGGACAGGATTCTGGTTCCTGGGCGAATCGGTCCACGCGCCGACCGACGTGCGGGCCGACGAGGTGACGCGGATCGACAACCAGCTCGATGTCTTCGGCAAGACGTTTCTCGGTCTGACGATCGCCTGTGCTCGCTGCCATGACCACAAATTCGATCCGCTGACATCGAAGGACTACTATGCGTTGAGCGGGCTGTTGCAGAGTTCACGGCGTCAGTTCGCCATGCTGGACCCGCAGGATCAGATCGCGCGATCTTCGGAGGAAATCTCTGTCCGACAGGACGAGCTGCACCACACGATTCAAGCTCAGCTGGATAGCCAGCTGCCAACAGTCGACCAGTTCCGCGCGGGGCTTGCCGAATCGCTGGCGGCGGCGGGTCGGGAAGGCGTGGAGCTGTCTCCGGTCGCAGCTCGCTGGCGTGACGCATTGCAAGCGGCCACGTCGCGCGACCCCGAACAACCACTGGAGCTCGCCGCGCAATGGTTACAAGGCCAGCCTTGGGGCGACGTTGTGGCCAATGTTGCCGGCGAAGAGACTGCGGGCGCCTGGTGCGACTTCAGTTCGCCCGCGTACACCGATGACGGCTGGGCTTCGACAGGCTTGGGTTTCGGCACCGGTCCCACTCAGCAACCGCAGTGGATCTGGTCGGACGGTCGCGCCCGCCTGGTCGACGGCGGATGGGCGATCAGTGATCGAGCGGGAGCGCAGGCGCTGGGTGTTTTGCGATCTCCTGAGTTCACGCTGGACGGTGAATTCATTCACTACCGACTCCGTTCGCGTGGCATTCAGATTCGGCTGATCGTCGATGGATATTTCATGGACGAATTCAACGCCCTCTTGTTTGCCGACTGTCAATTGAACCAGGTTGACACTCAAGGCCAAGTGCGATGGGTGACGCAGCACCGTGATCTCGATCATTACGTGGGCCATCGAGCTCATCTGGAGATCCTTGATCAGCGAGATGGCTATGTCGAGCTGGATGAGGTCCGATTTTCGAAGGACGGCCGAGTGCCGCAGCGACGTCACGGCTGGTCACAGCAGCTGGCCGCTGCACTTCCGGCCAGCGGACTGGCGGCGGCGACCGACGGTGCCGCACGCGAGGCGGAGGCTCAGAAGCTGGTCGAAACGCTGGCTCAGTGCTGGGAATCGACGCGGCAACGGCTGGTCGCCGGTGAGCCGACGGCCGACGACGCGGCGGCGGTGAACTGGATGCTCGAACATCAATTGTGTCAGCTGGCATCTGCCGAGATCCAGTCGATCACGGAACCGCTGACGCAGTTGCAGGCAAGGCTTCCGCACCCGGTGAAGGTCCTGGCGATTACGGACGGCAGCGGTGTGAATGATCATGTCCACATTCGAGGCAGCCACAAGAACTTGGGGGCTGAGGTTCCCAGACGACTGCCGGAGGTGCTGGGCGGGACCGAGTGCGGCGATCAGCGTCACAGCGGACGGCTGGAGCTGGCGCGGGAGCTGGTGCGGCCCGACAATCCCTTACTGGCCCGCGTGGCGGTGAACCGTTTGTGGCACCATCTGATGGGCCGAGGGATTGTACCGACGGTCGACGATTTCGGTGTGATGGGTCAGCCGCCGAGCCATCCGGAGCTGCTGGATTGGCTGGCTCAGGACTTCATCGACCATGGCTGGTCGCTCAAGCACACCATTCGGCGGATCGCCACGTCACACGTCTACCGTTTGGCCAGCGGCCCGATCTCACCCCACGTCCGGGAACTTGATCCCGACAACCGCTGGTGGTCGCACGCCATGTTGCGGCGATTGCCGGCCGAATCGATTCGCGACTCGGTGCTGGCCGTATCGGGGCAATTGAAGCTGGAGCAGTTCGGTCCGAGCGTGCCGGTCCATCTGACGGCCTTCATGACGGGTCGCGGTCGGCCGGAAAGCGGTCCGCTGGACGGGGCCGGCCGGCGATCGATTTACCTCGAAGTGCGGCGAAACTTTCTGCATCCGCTGCTGCTGACCTTTGACATGCCGATCCCGTTCAGCACGGTGGGTCGGCGGAGCAGCTCGAATGTGCCGGCTCAATCACTGGCCCTGCTGAACGATCCGTTTCTCCACGAGCAGGCCGCGCATTGGGCTCGAGCCGTGCTACAGCAGGAACCGTCGGGACCGGACGCCGTGGGCCATCGGATCCGCCGGATGTATCGAGCGGCTTTCGGACGTGCGCCGACAGACGGAGAACTGTCGGCGGTGACAAAGTTTATTGCGCAATCAGCGCAGGAACGGGGCCTCGACGAGCAGGCGGAGATTGTCTGGCAGGATCTGGCTCACGTCCTGTTGAATTCCAAGGAGTTCATTTACCTGTATTGATCGCTGGCGGTCGAGTGAGAGCCAGCGGCATATCGGGCATGAATGGACGGATCGCGAGGGTTTGCCATGCACTGTGGTCGATATCGTCCGACGAACCTGACGCGGCGCGGCATGCTCCGTCAAGTTGCTCACGGTTTCGGCGCCGTGGCCGCCACCGCACTGATGCACCAGTGGCAATCGGAGGCGGCCGGTGCGGTGGCTCCCTGGGAGGAACGGCAGCCGCATTTCGCTGGTCGAGCCAAGCATGTGATCTTCCTCTACATGGATGGCGGGCCGTCGCAGGTCGATACGTTTGACTACAAGCCGATGCTGGAGCGATTCGACGGCCAGGATCCGCACCAGGCGATCGGCAAACTCGAGCCGACTCAGTTCAACAACGTCGGCAAGGTGATGAAGTCGCCGTGGAAGTTCCGGCAGGTCGGAGCAGCGGGCCACTGGGTCAGCGATCTGTTTCCCCATCTCGCTCGGCAACTCGACCGATTGGCCTTTGTGAAGTCGATGACGTCGAAGTTCCCCGAACACACATCGGCGAATTACTTTCTGCATACCGGTTCGGGGATTCAGGGTCGCCCGAGCATGGGGTCGTGGGTCGGGTATGGTCTGGGGACTGAGAATCAGAACCTTCCTGGCTTCGTGGTCCTCAACGGTGGTCTGATCCCTCCGGGCGGGCTCGACAATTTCAACAGCGGTTTTCTGCCGGCCAGCTACCAGGCTTCGATTTTTAATGCTCAGGATCAGCCGGTTGCCAACATTCAACCGCTGGAGGGCGATCCGCGTCGGCAGCAGCACAAGCTCGGTCTGCTGCGTCAACTGGACCAGCAGTGGGCTCAGGAGCGAGGCCCCGACGATCAGCTGGAGACAGCCATCCTGAACTACGAGACGGCCTTTCGCATGCAGACGGCCATTCCGAAGCTGGTCGATCTGAGCCAGGAGACGGCGGCGACGCGTGCGTTATACGGGCTGGATCAGGCCTGGGAAGGGACACGGACCTTCGGCCGCCAGTGCCTGATTGCTCGGCGGCTGGTGGAACAGGGAGTCCGTTTCATCGAGCTGACGTGTCCGGGTGGGGCTGGAGATCGCTGGGACCAGCATGGCGGGCTGTACGAGGGTCACACCAAGAACTGTCTGTCGGTCGACCAGCCGATGGCGGCGCTGCTGGAGGATCTCGACCAGCGGGGGCTGCTCGGATCGACGCTGGTCGTCTGGGCGGGGGAGTTCGGCCGCACTCCGTTCGCTCAGGGTTCGGATGGCCGCGACCACAACCCGCTGGGGTTCACCATCTGGATGGCCGGAGCGGGGATCAAGGGTGGCGCGTCGGTGGGAGCGACTGACGAATGGGGCTACCGGGCGGTGGAGGATCGGCTGGAGATCCACGACCTGCACGCCACGATGTTCCATCTGCTGGGTTTGGACCACACGCGGGTGACCTTCCGCTTCGGCGGTCGGGACATGCGATTGACCGACGTCCACGGCCGGCTGATCGACGGCGTCCTGGCCTGAGATCACCCGGGGAGTGAACTCCCGCTCACGCTATCGACAAACGCTGTTCGCACTCGGCAGTACTCCGAGCCACACTGTCAGACTGGTCAATCAAGACGCCTCGATCGAGTAAGAATGCGATTGCGATTGTGAGAAATTCCATGGCCGGACGCCACGAGTCACTCGGCGGTCAAGCGCGCCAGTCATCCGGTACTGTCTTGAGCCTTCAATCGGGCGCAAGCTCTTGATGGCCTGAAACAACCGGCAACGGACTCACAGTGTAATCTCCACTACCTCTTCGGTAATCGATGGAGGAATCGGCTCACCGTGTGCTCGCAGGCTCTCCAAATACCCGGCCATTGCATCTCTTATGTTGTCGAGCACTTCGGTGCGGGTCTTGCCTTGCGAACCACGCCCCGGAAGCGACGGGACTTCGGCGACGTAGACACCATCTTCATCTTGCTCGATCAAAACGCGAAATCGCACAACATATACCTCCGGAAATCTGTTGAATGCCATTTCCAGGGCCGCCACCGGGAACGCTGGTCATTTGCCAAAGACGATTTGCCATTGGATTTGCCGCTGACCGCGCAGCAAGTAGCCCCGTCCTGACGTTTGCTGCATGCACTTGCGGGTAGCATGTGCAGGGTGAGTGGCCGCGGAAGAACGGTGCGAGGCGCTACATCGACAACTGACCAACAGTCCGATCAACCTTCGCCATCAACGATTAGTGCTGATCGACTCAACTTCCCAAAGGAGGTAGCCACTGTAAATTCAATGCCCACCCTAGCTTAACGCCTTCATTGAACTCGTGATCTACTTGACTGTGGGCGGGTCACCGTTTGCTGTTTCGTTCTGCGTATCGCGGTACAAGATGAAATTCTCGTAGCAGAACTCGATACGGAGAATCGATGCCTTCTTCCCATCCGAATATTCCGCGGTCCCAAAGTAGATTTTTCCCAAACCGCCTGGACGGTCCGACAACACTCCTTTCGTCTCTTCCCGAAAGTGCGCATCAGCATAGGGCTTGGACAACGAGTAACCATCACCATCCTTGGAGATTGTGATGCTCTGCGCCTCGCCGAACTGACCAGTTCTCGCCGTGTCGTACTTGGAATACTTCAAATACGTTCCCACCCACCGGTCCGACTCCGGCAAGGGTGTTTCCTGGGCCTGACTGGTCACCGGGTACACAGCCAGCAGCCCGGCCATGGTGAGTATTTCTCGTCGGTACATTTGCAATTTCATTCCGTAGCTCACCGTTGCAGTATGTTTCGCGTCACCCACCTTTAGAGCATACCGATCTGAGACGGGCAGTTCTGTAACATTCCGGTAACACGGCATGCCAAACCGAGAGGCTCTTCAGCAGAATCTGTGGGGATTTTCTGACTCTGTTAGTGGGCGTCGGTTGTATAGTTCGGCGATTCTTGGGAGTTGCGTGCTGGAAAGCCGCCGAATTTTCTCGTATCGAGCTGAGACGCCGTCGTAACTGAGAGACAGCTTAGCGGCTCGTCGCTCCCTCGGGCTCGGGCTCCAGGAATGGGGTGGGGGGAGCCCCTGTGCGCCGTCCCTCTGCCTCTGCCCTCGGCCGCTCGCCACCTGGGCCCCGCCAAAGTCGTGGGGCTGGAGAGTCTGACGTGGATGGAACGTTGATTGCCCCACCGACTTTGGGGGGCCTCCCGGTTTTGGCGAAGCGACCGACGGCGACGGCGACGGGAATGGGACAGGGGGCTACGAGCCAGCCGCTTGTACTGACGAAGAGCAAAACCGAGAAAGATTCCCCCCAGACCAGCACGAGCCAGGATTCAATTTCGCGTCCGATCTCCGTACCAAAACTCGAGTCCTTCGCGTTGCCGGTACGCTTCGGGGCCGCCGAACAACCAGCGCCAGGACTCGCGCAGGATCTGCCAAGTCGAAAAGCCGTGGAGTTTGCGGGCGGAGGTGACCACCGTCGGCTTCACGACGACAAATCGGCCCTGCCGCTTCAGCGCCCGCACGAAGACGGCCTCTTCGGCGGCAAAGTACCGCTCGCAAAAGCCCCCACTGGCCTCATAGGCTTGCCGGGTGCAGAACAGGAAGCATCCTCCGGCCATCTTGAACAGCCGGGCCGCCGGCTCGGCAATGGCATACGCTCCCCTGGCCCACAGCGGCAGCCGCTCGTCAAATCGCACCAGACACCCGCCCCCCGCAGCACCGCGTCGCAAGGCGTCCAGCCCAGCTCGCACCGCCTCGGCTGAGGCCAGCGTGTCGGCGTCGACGAAAAAGAAAACGTCTCCTCGGGCAGTCCTCGCCCCAGCATTTCGAGTGGCAGCGATCTGCCGATGAGCGACTCGGACGACCGCGGCGCCGGCTTGCTCAGCTAGCCGAGCCGTTTCGTCGGTCGACGCGTCGTCCACCACGATCACTTCATAGGGGACTCCGACGGACTCGCCGGCAGACCGAATTGCCTTCAACGTCGCAACAATCCATGCGGCTTCGTTGTGTGCCGGGATGATGAACGAGATCATGGGCAGGTCCTATGCGGCCAAACACTGGCTACAATCGGGCGCAGATCAAATCGACGTTCATTGAAACAAGGCCGCATCGCGCACTGGCCAACAGCATTCTTCGCCAGCATCGTCATTCGCATCAACATCCGGCTGAAATTTCTTCCTTTCGCGCAGATTCTGTTTTCTCCCTGGGTTCATTCGGCTTTGTCCTTTGGTGCGTTAAGGCTGCCAGTTTCCGTCCGCTGTACCATAGGGGCTGGCGAGAACGACTTGATAACCATCCGGATCACGTAACCAGATTTCCCAATGATTCGGCCCGCCGTCGCCGTCGGGAGGATTGCGGTGCCGTGGAAGAATCACCTCCGCGTTCAACTCGACGGCACGTGCCACCGCGGCATCAAAATCAACAATTTCGAACCACAAGAGGACTCCATTGCCGTACGGCCTGTCATTGACATCACCAATTGGACCGTGATGGTGTTCAACGGCGAACGAGTGCAACTGCAAAACAACAGTCTCACCCGACAGCAACTGTTCGTACACCGGACCGCCGTGACCGCTGTGGCATCCAAGCAACTGCTGATACCACTGACTGCTCTTCTCTACATCCCGCACAGCGATTAAGGGTTGTGGGATCATGTGCATGCTCAAAGTGACGAACAACGCTAATCACGGGACGGCGCTGCCGGGCTACTGGCCCCTCACCGCCCAACCGCAACCTTTCGCCGGGCCCGCAATCTTGCGGATTCTGGCCGAATTGTCGTTCCATTTCCGCGCGAAGGCCGCACGAGCGACCATTCTATCGGACAGCCGACGCTAAAGCAAAGATTGCTCAACCCTGACATCCCCTCTTTGCTAACACGATCGATCTCGGGAAAACGCGTAGCAAACGAACGAATACAAGCCGGCAAAGCGATAAGTGGGATCCACGTAGTGCTGAATCACGTAGAACGCAAAGTAGTAAAATCGACAGAATGCCCATACCGAAATGCAGTGCAGAGTTACGACGGCCGGATTGGGGGCAAAACATACAAGCAGTACGAACGCGAGCAGACCGAGCAACAGGAACAGAATGCCCTTGATCCAAATCAGCTTTGGACTTTTGATGTCGGCCATCCAATTCATCCTCTCAAGAATCGGCAACTGCTGGCCGCCAGTGGCTGTACCGGAAGACCACTCACAACAAACCACTTCACGCAACGAACTACTGCCGGCGATTGGCAGTAGCCCTGATGGATCCAACTCGAAAAATCCACGCCCCGAGAGCGGAGATCGTCACCGCAAACATGATATTTGCCGCTAATGCCCAGAAGGCCAAACCACGAATGGCCGTCGATCCCTCCCTTCTCGTAACAGCGAAACGGAAAGCCTGCGACCGCCAGCCCATCAGTCCTGTACGCGTTGCGGGAAATCAGGTAGGGGACGATATTCGCAATACCGATCAAAACGCCAAACGTCGCAAATCGCGATACGGCCCGCGAATCGAACTTGATTTGGCGAAAGACGTGGGTCATCGTACTCAGCAACCTCCTGGGCCACGGTGTCAATCGGCTGAATCTGGTGAGATCAATTCGACCTCACGGATGGCTAAGCTGCTTGGGACTCACGATAAAAACCTCCGCATCATGATTCCGGGTCGAAACCGAAGACTCTCAGTTCCTGGTCGCAGCGACAGGCTTTCGCGAGTCGAGCGGCCCAGGCGATTGCGTCTGCACGCGAAGCGAGTTCGAGCACGGTGAAGCCACCGTTGAGCGGAGGCGCCCAAGGGTAGCCGCCTTCGTTGACGGAACCATCGGCCGACACGAGCACGGGAGCTACGCTTTCATCGATGCCCCCTCCAAACACGTAGACACCGGCCGCTTTGGCCTCAGCGATTACGGCCCGTGCGTCTTGTCCGACTGCCTCCAGTTCGTCCTGTGGCACGTTCATCGCGGCGGCCGGGAAAGAGATCAAGTACTTGGCCATATAGGTCACTCCCTAACACTCGGCCGGGTGGAACGTCCAGCTAGACCTTCGACAGCAGGCTCGCGACGGCCGCGATGGCGAGTAACGGGACGACTATTGCCGCACCCGCCAGCACAATATTGCCGAACCCACGCCATGCCGAACGAAAGCCCTGCACTTCGGCGACCGTATTGCACAGCAGCACAAATGCCCAAACACTCAACACGATCTCGACAAACATGATACCAAGAAACGGAATCCACAGTATCGGCTGGGCATCAAGGCTTGGCGTCGCCTCGGTAAACATCTCCGCACCAAAGAGCAGCAGATTCGGGATCCAGAGCGGCAAGGCAAAAACGGCGGGGACCGATGCCCAAGCGATCGCAGTCTTGATGTGCTGCCGACTCGCTGCTCCTCCAATCCACTTGCCTGAAATCCGGATCAAATGCGAACCGACCCATAGACTCAGCAGGCCCCCCAACGGACCGCCCACACAGGCAGCGCCAATGATTGCCCACAAGGGCATTTGATCGCCCGCATTGCGCCCCGAAGACCGATCCAGAGACTCTCCGATACCGGCCAAGCAGACCAACAGCACGACGTGGAGCTCCGGGTTCACGGCGATGATCTGACGAACCGTATCACGCGGCCGGGTCCAAATTGTCCTGAAAGGCTTGAATTCGTGTGCCAACACGGTCTCACGAACAACCGAATCCGACTCAGTGGAGACCGCTACTGGCGGTGCATATGGATTCGGACCGGAATTGATATCGTCGTCGGGCTGCATAATCCCTGTTGCCTCTTATAATTTGACGACTGGATTCGCCGCTATTCCTAGCGACGTCTGCCACCACTCGTCGTCGGACACGACCCCAAGATCATCGATCCCGATCTACCCAATTAAGCCGCCGACTGGTCGCGAGCGTTTCTGTTCTATCGCATACCTTGACTTACAGCAAGTTCTGGGACCGGGCGATGCATTCTCTCTATTTCGCATTCTTGCGGGTATGGAGCGTGAAACTCTTTGGATCTTCCCTGCCAAGGTGCCGATGCTCTCGCCAACACGTCCACTGCACCAAGGTTTGCTGCAGATCAAAGCGGCGGCGATTCCCACGCCCAATCCTCCGACCGTCGCTGATCCGACACGTCGACTTATTCCCCAGACGCGTGGGCATTCGATAACAACTTGATGGCATTCGCGACGTCGCTTGCCTCCTCAATGCCCGACGCGACCCAGTACTGGAGAAATCGCGGTTGCTTGCCGTCATCACCAGTTGACTTCGAGGGTCATCTTTTTGACGCCGCGTTTCTTGCACGTCAACGCTATCTCCGATATATCCCACAGATCGCGGGCCAGTTCCTCTGCCGCCGGATCATCATTATTAGCGCCGACAGCATAGGATTTGAGAATGGCATCCAGGCCCGGGCTCCCCACTTGAATAAGTGCCCGCAGTCGCAGAGCGGCAAACCCGAGTCCGTCGGGGGTGACCCAATGAACCTCATTATTGGGCACCCCGTCTGTTTTGATAGTGAGGAGCTCGCTGACTGCATGAAGCTCCATGGCTCGCACAGCCCTCGGATGATTTGTTAGCTCAACCATCCAGTTCGCCCACGCTAGGCAGTCGTTTGAGAAGCCTGGCAGGCCCCGGTGATCCTCTTCAGTCATCCCCTGCCAGTATGCGCTGACGGTTGCTCCCATGCTAGCCTCTTCGAAGTAGCGCCGATCGACAATGATCGCCCTGTAGCCTTCATTACGGAGGTGCCCAACAGATGCTCGATCACCGTCGCCAGGTGAAGCAGGCGTCGTGCGCAGAGCTCGACTCCGTTTCACCCAGCGCAAATCAAGCTAATGAATCTCAGACCTTTGATCAAGTCATTGAACACCCGAGTCATGCCTCAAGAATCCCGGGGGTTTGGGGGCTGGCCACCATCTCTGAAGAAGTCGAGAGCGAAGCGATTCAGTTAGTACTCCAATTTCAAGATGGCAGCTATCTCACGGTCGTTGGGATATTCCGATCTACTTGCTGTATTTGCGCGGTATTTGTCAGCCAACTGGAACAACCAATCAAGCGAGTCGGTCGGGCAGCGCGGCCAGCGCCGGTCGCAAACTCCCGACCGGCCTTCACTCCCGACCAACGTGTCGTTAGTCGCCGGACTGTTTTCGGTGAAGTTCCACGGCAGCAGCAACGAATTCCAGAAAGGTCCGTCGGTGTCCACAGCTTGGACAATACGCATCTCTTCGCGGAACCGTCGCCGGATCAACGTCGCGGCGATAGTCCAACACCTGCCCGACTTGCGACCGCGAAGGCAATCCAAAATAGTCGGCAGAGTACGATCCAAAATCCACGAAACAATAATTGCAAAGAATTACAGGCAACTCACCAAACGCGACGTACTCGGCATAGGAATGCTTGCCGTTACGAAGGTGCTCTATTTCCACCGGATCATGTCCACAATCCCAACACGGTGCCACGTCAATTGCTTCGACGGGTCCAAAACATAATGGGCAAGTTCGAGCCGACATCGTCCAGAATCTCCAAGTACTGAAATAATGGCGCTGGCCTGTCCGCCGCAGCGAATTGACTGCCCCTTCAAATCACCGTTGCCAGATACTCGGGGATCCATAGCCGATTACGCAGTGTACTATACCCAAGAAACTCCCAAATCCAGTAAAACGTTTCACCAAGAACTCCATCAGGGAGCTAGTTCCAGATCGAGCCGTGATCAGCTTACGCCAATTCACGTGCCCCCATCAGGCCGCCGATTCCGCCGGCCAGACCTCGAGCAAACCCCCACGCCGGGACTACTCAATCCGTGACGAGTGCAACCGACAGCGCTAGAATCCGTTCGAATCGTTCTCGAGTTCGGACACGCAGCCGTGTCTGGCATTGGGCTGCGCAATTGGCCTCCCCACAATCTCAATCGCCGACTGATAAAGGCAGCACCTTCCTCTCACAAAACTGCTCGACCGGCCAATCCTGTAAGTCAACTGCTTCGCCGCCTTCAGTACTGCTGCCCAATCGCGGCGCATTCAAGACATTGGGGACACGTAAAGACATAAAACGAGGCCCCATCGTGCCACCACATCTTGGCGCCGGCCGGCCGCTCGGTGCAGATGCGATCATCGTTGATCTGACCAACGAATATCATCTCACGGCCGCAACAGATAGGATACTCGGGCGACTGAATCCACATGGGTACGCGAAATTGTTGCATGTCGTCGTCAGTAGCCTTTCGGATCACCTTTCGCGATCCGTCAGCCTGAAGCTGAAAGTAGCAGTCTTCGAATTCGTCGAGCCAGTCAACCGGTTCGTCGACTTCTTGAATGCGACACACTCCCCGTCCGCCCCGTTCCGCGTTGATCTCCGCTCGGCCCATGACAAATGGACCACCAAGCTCATTTGGCGAGTGCGGCACGATCACATCCGCTTCGGGCGGGATGGGGTATGATTTCTTGAATGTCATATAAATGCTGCGAGCGTCGCTGTCACCGAGTGGCGATAATCGATGACCCCACCAAATACGCGCACCAATCGCCACTCCGGTGCTTCCGTGTGTCATTCCCTTCGCATTTGCGTGTATTGATTAAATGCGGCCTGGAAGTCTTCCGATAATTGAAGTCCTGCATTCTTTGCAATATCACGATGTCGTCTGGAGCCAATGCTTGCACTTGGACTAGCGACACAGAAAACGCCTCGACGCTTCCCGGATTCCTGCCGGCAACCTGCATCGCTTGACTCTGCTCAGTTTACCCGGTCACGCCTCATCGACCACACGTGCGATTGCATTCAACGTGGCGAGATCGTAGTGGCCAATTCTTGGATGCCGTTGGCGCTTGATCGCCACTCGCATGTACTTTTTCGCGTCCGGGTCAATCTTGCCTTCGTCCATAAGCTGACCGAGGCCTGTCGCCAGGATAGTTGTATCAAGCGTAAAAATGTCGTATTGATCGCCCAACAATGCCTCATCTGGATTTTCGACATCGTGTTCGATCTGAGCATCGGAGGCAATGGCATCGTTGTACGCAGCAAGATCACCGCCGAGAATCCAGGCAAAGCACTCGGTAAGCGGCGACGTCGGATGCTCCTGGCGCCATCTCCGCCATTCGTAGTATGCTTCGCTTCCCTCGTCACTCCCAAATGGCGCAGTCTCGTCAACGCAGTCCCAAAACAGCGGTTCACGCATCAACTGACGGGCGCGTGGATGTGCGGTCTCCGGTTCGTTGAACGGATCGTAATCAGACATGAATATCGTCCCTCAGTTCGTGACAGAATGCCAGCGTTCTCGTAAACCACCAGGAGTTAACTTCGGCGGTGCAACTGCCGCCGCGCAGTGGCGATCATGGCTCTTCCGTACTGAGCGTCCTTGCCAATTCAGTCGGTCATTTGAAAGTACAAAACGCCGTTCACGTCATCCACGAATATCGTCGGCCGATGCGAAGATCGTGCGTCAGCCGATTCATAAAGTGTACCCACAGCGTTCGACGGTAGCAGCATCCAGTCGGCAACCACTCCAAAACCGGACCGATACAGCTCAATGTTGCGATCCGTTATCGGTGATGAGGAGCTCGGCGTCTTCTGGAGTTGCGGCTTGTCCCGATGCGCCGCAAATTCCGCTTGAGCATGCCGGTGCAGATCGGCAGCGGGTGCCGAAAAGCGATAGATCAGCAGCCGACCACCCATACCGACCGACGCTCGGCAATAGCGAATATCCGTTGCCGTCTGGGGAAGTGATCCAGACAGCGTCGCCCCAACAGCTTCTGGAGTCACCCCGACGCACCCGTTGGACTGCGGCACGTGCGGGCGGTTCATCCCGACGACCAGCAAGACCGAGAATGCAACCCAAAGGACTCCGATGCCTACGATGGCCCGAAAAAACCA
The DNA here is from genome assembly GCA_046349895.1 of Pirellulales bacterium. Classification (GTDB taxonomy): domain Bacteria; phylum Planctomycetota; class Planctomycetia; order Pirellulales; family Pirellulaceae; genus JAXMBJ01. The sequence goes on from JAXMBJ010000006.1 coordinate 3,329,593, forward strand.
TCGCCATAGTTTTTTTCGGCTCTTCGGCAGAATCTGTGAGTAGTTTCTGACTCTCTTGGTCGGCCAACGTTATCTAGCTCGGCGATTCTGGCGAGTTGCGGGCTGGCAAGCCGCTGGGTTTTATCGTAACGACTCGAGGTGATGTCGTAAGCGAGAGACAGCTTACCGGCTCGTCGCTCCCTCGGGTTCGGGCTCCAGGAATGGGGCGGCTAGACCTCCTGCGCGCCGTCCCTCTGCCTCTGCCATCGATCGCTCGCCACCTGGGCCCCGCCAAAGTCGTGGGGCTGGTTGGCCGGACGTGGATGGAACGCTAATTGCCCCACCGACTTTGGGGGGCCTCCCGGTTATGGCGAAGCGACCGACGGCGACGGCGACGGGAATGGGGCAGGAAGCGCCGAGCCAGCCCCTTGTGCGAAAGAAGACAGAAAGATCACCACTCTTGGCAAGCGGTCGTCTTAGGGCGGCATTTGTGGCCATAGCAGGCTGAACTGGCTGACATTCCGCAAGTTCAGTCTCCCGGCGAGTGGTCGAGCCCCGTTTCACCTTCCCTACGTCGACCGTCGTCCCTCGCCCTGCCGCTGGCCCCGCCACAGTCGTGGGCTCGGTGAGATCGAGTGTGAAGTCCAAGCCGTTTGGCTCGCCCACAGACTGTGGGGGACCTGCGGCGTTCGGGCGAAGCGACGGACGGCGACGGTAACGCACGAGGTGAAACGGGGCTTGGCCACTCGCCGGGAGACGGAATTCCGACGGCCAATGGGCGACAGAAGCTGCGCACTCAGAATCGAGTCGAGTAGTGTCGGCATAGCCTGCCAAGCCCTGGAGTCGAACCCTGCCGACCTTCAGCCAGTTCATCATGCCATTCACACAGATGTTGGACGGAGGCGACCGCGGATCAGAAAGCGGGTGCGACTTCTATCTTCGTCAGTACAAGGGGCCGGCTGCTAGCCCCCTGGCTCTATTCCTGGAGCCCGAACTCGAGGGAGTGCCGCCGCAGCAAATCATCGGCCAAAACCAGGGGCTTTCCAAAGGCCCATGCCAGTTCACCGACAGATTCGGCCGAAGAACCCGAACTCAAAAATGGCAGCTACCTCAAGCTGATTGACATGCTCCGCTCGGCCGAACGACGCATCGCCACTGCAAGACAACTCTTCACAGCCCAACGATGATGGCAACCAATCCGACGCAAAACAGCACGAGCGCCAGGTACCCCTTCCGACGAATCAGGCTTCCAGCCCCGCAAAACCACAGTACCGCACCCAGCAGTACGGCGATCGGTCGCCAGTAGACATAGAGATACGCAAACTCCAGTTTGTTGGCCGCCGGATGAAATGCAAATTCGATGAACAGCCCGAAGACACCTCGCGCCAAGACCAAACCGGCCAGGATGATCCAAAGCATAGGCACTAACAGAGAATCCCGCAGATCCACGGCCGCCAGCAACTTTTCCCGATGAGAGACCATGTCGCTACCTTACCCTCTGCAACAGAAAACTCCGCGAATACATTTCGCCAGACAACCACGGGAATCACGCGGCCTCATCAGTGATCGCGGTTTCAGCTTCCACGATTGCCGCCCCCCGTGCATGCGCTGGTTATCCGCCGCTATTCGTCCGCGGTATGGACGGTTCCTTCGGGTAAAAGGATGAATCGGCCCACAATTATCTCGTTGAGACTGTCGTCCGCATCTGGGTTGCACAACGTCCAGTGTTCGCACGGGCAATCCGGTTCTGGCTTGCCAGCGTGTTCGCCCCAGTTGTTTATCCATCGCCCCATCAAAATGCCGATTTCATCAATAACCTCAACATCGCCATCGAGCATGTCGACGATGCCGTATGCGTTTGGCCTATCCTCATCGCAGCGTTGTTCGTAGCCGCTCATGCAGGCAAAGACCCATTGCGATCTGGATGGCAGCCCATAATCGTATTTCGGGTCGTATTTCGACATGAGAATTGCGAGGTTGCTGATGTCTCGCCATTCTGAAATTGCAATGTCCAGCGAGTCCTTCGGCCCGATGTCGTTGTCTTTCGCGAATTCGCGAAGTCGGTCTAAATGCTCTCCAGTCACTTCGGTTTGCTGCAGATAATATGTCTCGCCCGGGACAGATACGCTCGCAATGACATCGCGTCCCGGTTCAATGGCGACGCGAACAAACCTCATCCCGAACGAGTTAACGACGAGCGTGTCGCCAAAAGTGCCGGTCGCGGACGCTGGAGAGCCGTGCTGCCCGGATGATTCGGCAGAGGATGAGGCGTCGTCCTTGAGATCAATCGCGGGCCTTGAGCACCCGGCGAGAAGCAAGATGGTCGTTACGATCAAAAGTGCGTGATTCTTCATGTCATTCAAGTCGAATAACGACAACGATGACCGCGGTGAACGTGAGCGATCATCCGTTGTAAAAGCAGACGGTGGGCGACTCCGATCCATCTCATGGCTCTGTGCGGCCAACGCCCGGGTCTGTTGCCGAGAGTTCGCCCGCAGACGTTTCGTAGTAAAAGCGTCCGTTGATCGAATAGACATTCGGCACGCCAAGGCGCCGGCTCTCATCTTGAGCATGGCTTACAGCGATGCTTCCCAGTCTCACCAGCTCGTCGATAGCCGCGTACTTCTCAGCGGTTAAAGCGGGTTTTCTAATCATCGAACAGCTCAACCAATGACATAAAGGCGGTGTGGATCGATCGCATCGCAGACCCGCAGCACCTCATGATTTACGCCGCCCAGCGACTTTGCGATGCCGACCGCAACTGCCCCCCCATTATTGACTTAAGCCGTTGAATGTCAAACATTTGCCGCCCGCTCATAAGGTTGCCGGCCTGCGGGAACAGGCCGACCGGGAGATTACCCTATTCGCGGCCGGAAAGGTCGATCCAGCAGGCTCCGAACGCCTCGCCCACCACGATTCAGCACGTGCGCGTAAATCACCGTCGTGCTCAGGTCCTTGTAGCCAATCAGTTCCTGCACCGTCCGGATGTCGTAGTCGTCCTCAAGCAAATGCTTGGCAAAACCGTGGCGAAAGACTTGCGGCGTGGCGTGCTTGCGAACCCGCGCTGATGATTGACCGCATGCGGCTCACCCATCATGCACCTTCAACAATTCGGTAGGTAAGCGACCAGCAGCTCGACGTTGGGAGCGGGGATCAGGCGGAGCGGGTCCCAGCAGGCGGGGATGAGCGTCGTCTGGCCGCGGACCAGGGGACGGTGAGCCGGGTCGCCGGGGACCGAGACGGCACCCGACACCACGCTGATGATCCGGAACCGGCCATCGGCGGCCAGGGTCAGCGGTTCGGCCAGCTGCCAGCGCTCGAGCACAAACTTGTCGCACTCGGCCAGCCGCCAGGCATAGGGCCGCTCGATCGGCTCGGGACCGCGGACTTCCACCGGCGGTGCCCCGTAGTCGATGGTCTCCAGAGCCCGCTCGACGTGCAGCGGCCGGGGGCGGCCGTCGTCGTCGAGCCGGTTCCAGTCGAACAGCCGGTACGTCGTGTCGCTCGACTGCTGAATCTCCGCCACCAACATCCCGGCTCCCAAAGCATGCACCACGCCGGCGGGGATCAACAGCGTGTCGCCCGCCCGAGGCTCGATCACCCTCAGACACAGCTCGGTGGTACCCCGAGCCACCTCCCGGGCCAGGGCCTGGCGGTCGAAGCCCCGCTTGAGCCCCACATAGAGCTTGCTCCCCGGTTCGGCCGACAGGATGTGCCAGGCCTCGGTCTTGCCCAGGTCGGGCGGATTGAGCCGGGCGGCCTGCTGGTCGTTCGGGTGCACCTGGACGCTCAGCGGCCGGTGGCAGTCGAGGTACTTGAACAACAGCGGGAAGCGGCCGGTGGCGGGGAGGTCGCCGAGCAGTTCTTGGGGCCACGTCTGGCGAATTTCGCCCAGGGTCCGGCCAGCCAGCGTCCCCTCGGCCACTTGGCTCTGATCGGCCCCATGGTCGACCACCTCCCAGCTCTCGGCAAAGTGCGGACCGGGCCCGAGCGACTTGCCGAGGGCCGATTCCATGCGCCGGCCTCCCCACAGATACTGGCGGTAGACCGGGTGAAATCGGAGGGGATAAAGCGTCTGTGCCATCGATTCCGGCGAACACTCCTGTTGCTCGCCCTCCCGAGTCCGGTCGGTCGTCCTGAGCTCCCCCCCCAGCGTGCCCCTCAGTGTTTTGGCACCTTGGTGGAGTGTGCGAGGCTATTTATAATCGGGTCAGACGGCCGAGGGAATCCGATCGGCTCGTCTCCAACACTCGGTTCTCGCGGCATCGGGTCCCGGTCGCTGCGGCTCCACCTTTCGGACCCTCATCGTCCGGACGGTCTGAGCCGTCGTTGCGACACCACGATGGCTGCTGGCTCTCGCCGAATGTTGCCCCAAAGTCAATTGTTCCCGACCCGGTGGCCGACCGATCGACGGTAGACGTTGATCTCTCGACAGACGTTGATCTTTCGACCGGGGTGACCAGTTGACCGGATCGCTCGTCACCAGCTGGCGAGCCGAACCCGCAGGACGGCAGGACGTCCGTCATTCCAACCGAGGGCAGCGAGCAACCTGCGATGATCAGAAAATACGACGAGGACCTGTTCGAAGGGACCAAGATGACCTTCGGCGAACACCTCGAAGAGCTGCGAGTCTGCTTGATTCGCGCGATTCTGGGTATCGCGGTCGGGATGATCGTCGGCATGGCCCTGGGGCGCCCCGTCGTGAAATGGGTCAAACGCCCTGTCGAATCGGCCATCCACGAATACTACCAGAACCGGAGCGAGACCCGGCTGAACGACCAGTACGGACAGATGTCGGACGAAACGGCCAGCACGCTGCGCGAGCGCAACCTGATCTTCCAGGACGTCTGGATCGAAGCCGACGAACTCGACCGACTGGCCGCCCTCCGCGCTGAGCTGCTGTCCGCAAGCGGCTCTGCCTCTTCGCCCGGCAGTGCCGCCGCGCCTGGCAGTGCCACCGCGCCTGGCAGTACGACTTCGCCCGGTGGTACCGCCGCGCCGTCAGATCCGGCCGCTTTGCTTGCGCCATCCGAGCCGGCAACCAACATCGATAAGGCGACCAATACCGAGCCAAACCGGCCGCCGTCGGAGGCTGCGGCCGGCCAGCCAGCGGGCGCACCGGTCGAGCCGTCGTTGCCAGGTGGCGGCGATTCGCAGGTGGCGGCTCCCGATCAACTCAGCAACCCGGGCCCGCCATCGCTGAAGATGTGGCGGACGCGGATCTGGACGGAACCTCAAGCGCGAACGGCAGCGTTGAGTATGTACGAGCCGTTTATGATCTGGCTGAAGGCCTCGTTGATCGTCGGCGTAGCGCTCGCCAGTCCGTGGATCTTCTATCAGATCTGGCTGTTCGTCGCTGCCGGGCTCTACCCGCACGAGAAGAACTACATCTACATTTACCTGCCGATCAGCTTGGCGCTGTTTATCGGCGGCATTCTGCTGGCTTACTACGGCGTCTTTCCCCCGGTGTTGAGCTTTCTGCTGCAGTTCAACGCGTCGCTGGGGATCGATCCCGAACCACGCATCAACGACTGGATCGGGTTCGCGCTCCTGCTGCCGCTCGGCTTCGGCTTCAGCTTCCAGCTTCCCCTGGTCATGCTCTTCCTGGAACGGCTCGGCATTATCTCGATCGCTCTCTACCGCCAGCACTGGCGGATCGCCGTACTGGTGATCTGTTTCCTGGCGATGATCCTGACGCCGGCCGAACCGATCAGCATGATCATGATGGCTGTGCCGCTGTGCTTTCTGTATTTCTTCGGCCTGGGCCTGTGTGCCTGGATGCCTCGCCACTCCAGCCCGTTTGGCCCCGGACACGAACCCGAATAATCGGGTCGCAGTTGCACCGCCGAGCCAGTTCACTACTTCGCAGGGTCACCGCTTTGCCGTGTGACCCGGACGCTTTGTCGCCGAACCTGCCGAGCGGGAGGCTTATGTGTTCAGCTCGAGCCCGAACTGGCGGAGGACGATCTGGGCGACGTCGGTGTCGACCAGGGAGTGCTGACCGAGCTGGCCGCTGTGGGAGGCGAGCAGCACGCCGCGTTGTTCGGGTCGAGTGGCCGGCGCGCCGTGGGACCCGCGGACCAGGTCGGCGTTGAGCGGGATGGAGCGGGTGGCCATGTCGAAGTGGAGCTCGACAGGGTCGTAACCCGGCTTGCGATGGATGTCGACCGTGCGGGCGTAGCGGGGCGCGTGAGCGTCATCGGTCCAGAAGTAATACGCCTGCCAGCTGTTCGGTTCGGAGATGAGGATCACATCGCCGCTGCGCGGATGATCGATGTGGTAGCGTCGCAGATCGTCGCCGGCCAGCACTTCAGCAATCCCCGGCTGACCGCGAAACAGGTCGATCACTCGGCGGATGGTGGCCGGATCGTGCTGGTCGACAAAGACGTGTGAGAACTGATGATCGACCAGGGCCCACGCGGGACTCGTCAGATCGAGCTGCTGGCCGTCGTCGTGCTGAGTGACTTTGAGGAGCCCGGCGTCGCGCAGCAACCGATTCGGGTAACAGACATGATCGACCGGGACGATAGTGTATTCCGAGGCGATCAGCCACAGCGGCTGCTGGTCGCCGAGCGCCGCGTGCACACCGTCGAACAGGGTTCCCAGGACGCCGTCGAGTTCCTGCAGAGCCTGTTGAGCGGTGGGGCTGTCGGGCCCCATCTTCTGAGCCTGGTAGTCGAGATGGGGGAGGTAGATGTAGACGAATTCAGGTCGATGACGGTCGAACATCCACTGGGCCGAGTCGACGATCCAGCGCGTGGAGGGGATACCGGCCAGGGGTCCCCAGAAATGCTTTAGCGGGAAGTGTCCCAGCGCGTCGCGCAGCTGACCGTACATCTCGGTGGGCTGCGTGTAACACCAGAGCGACTCGGAGCCGTCGGGATTATGGACGGGAGCGGGCATGCAGACGTAGTGCGCGCCGCTCCCTTTGCTGAGCATCGGGAACCAGGCGGCGGAGGTGAGTTCGGGGCGGTGGCGTTTGAGGAGATCCCAGATCTGCGGCTGCTGGATCTTGTCGTTCCAAGCGGTCCACATCTCCAGCTCTCGCCGCTCGCGCCAGAAGAGCCCATTGGCGACGATGCCGTGCTCCGCGGGCAGCTTTCCGGTCAGCATGTTGGCTTCGACGGGCCAGGTGACGGCGGGGAAGCTGGGGGTCAGTGCCGCTTGATCGCCGTGTTCTACGAGCCCGCGCAGGCGTGGCATCTGGTCGACGTCGGCCGCGCGCAGTCCGGGGATGGAGAGGAGGAAGACGTGTTTCGGCATGGGGTGGATTCAGCGGGGGTTGGAGTACGGCCAGGAGCCGACGACGGACGGTCGGCTGAAAAAGCGGTCGGCTGAAAAAACAGAGCGGACCGGAGTCTCCATGGTAACCCAAAATGTCGGACCTGCCAGCAGCGGCCGGGGTTGGATCCTTGTCGACGCTCCGGCGGGCGGCTACATTTCTGGCTGAGCTCCAAACTGAGGACGCGACGCATGAAGTTGATCATCGCCATCATCCAGCCCAGTCGTCTGGAAGCGGTCAAAGAGGCTTTGACCGAGGTCGACGTCTTTCGTCTGACCGTGATGGACTGCCAGGGATTTGGGCGCCAGAAGGGCCAGACCGAGGTTTATCGGGGACGCGAGCACACGGTGAATCTGCTGCGCAAAGTCCAGTTGCAGATCGCGGTGAACGAAGAGTTCGTGGAGCCGGCCATTTCAGCGATCCTCAAAGGGGGGCGGACGGGCCCGCAGGGCGAGATTGGCGACGGCAAGATCTTCGTCCTGCCGATGGAGGATTGCATCCGCATCCGCACCGGCGAACGGGGCAGCGAAGCGATCTGAGGTCAGGCCAGGAGTCCCTGTTTGGCGGCGCGTGAAATAGCGGCGACAGCGGGGTGTTTCAGCCGCCGTTCGACCGTGATGGCGTAGTACCTTTCGCGCACGTCCTCAATCGTTCCCACTCGGCGTACCTCGTACTGCCGTTCCACCTCCTCGGCAATCGCCGCCGGTGCGGGGAAGAGTCCCAACCCTTCCTGGCCGAAGACTTTCAAGAGTGCACTGTCGTCGAACTCACCGGCGATCTGCGGCCGGATCTGCTGATCGTCCAGCCACAAGTCGAGGGCTCGGCGAAGCATGGTATGGGGCGTCGGCAGCAGCAGCGGAGCGGTCCCCAGACACTCGGGAAAAGTGCGCCGATACTGGCGCGCCAGTGCGGGGGCACCAAAGAACGTGACGCCACACTCACCCAGCAGATGGCTGAAGGCGCGAATGTTCGTGGCACTGGTCGCCGGAGCATCGGACAGCACCAGATCGAGCTCGTGGGCGGCCAGCTGATGGAGGAGTTGTTCCAGTGGTCCTTCGCGGCCGACCATCCGCACCGGCTGGCCGAAGTCCAGCAAGGGGCGGAGCAGCCGATAGACCATCAGCTTGGGGACTCCGTCCGGTACTCCGATCTGCAGCCGCAGCGGCTGACCCGAGGGAACGCCGCGGACCGCGTCCTGCAGTTCGCTCCCCAAATTGAAAATCTCTTCTGCATACCGGTACATCAGCTGCCCGGTCTCGGTCAGCCTCAGCCCTCGCCCGGCCTTTTCGAAGACCTGGTGGCCGACCGACCGTTCGAGCTGCCTCAGCTGGTGACTGACCGTCGGCTGCGACACATGGAGCTTGTTGCACGCCCCGACGATGCTCCCCTCCCGAGCCACCACCCAGAAGTAGTATAAATGATGGTAATTCAGCCAATCCATCGCAGGCCCTCCCGTGCGGCCTATCCGGGGATCCAATTCATCGAAATTTTCTATGCTTATCTTAAAATAACACTATTTGTCTATAGATGACGTGGCGGCTAGACTTTTGCAAGTGGTCCCTGGGGAGACTTGGGGCCGACGGGGGCTGGAACTGGAGCAGAGGCTGGTTGGGCAGGCGATAATGAAGATCAGCTGGCAGGATGGAACGGACGACGTGGGGCCCGAGGGCCGGACGAGGATATTGGAGCGGGGGTCGGAGGACGGCTTGCGGGAGATATTTGCCGCGGTGGCCGACCAAGTCGTGCGGTTGGCGGTGGTGGTGCGGACGATTCCGGGTCGGCGTCAGCAGGAGACCTATGCCGTACGTCTGACCGCCCACTTGCGTGCCGCTCAGGCGATTACCGCTTCGGACCGCGACGGCCATCTGTCGGTGGCCGTGTCGAAAGCGGCTGAGCGGCTGGTGGTGGCGGTGATGCGTCAGTTGGGTCGAGGCGAAGTGGCCGAGGATCGACATTCGGCGGCAAGTCCGCTGTGCGGGGAGTGAAACCGATGAGCAATGCTGGTCAATCGAACTCAGGTGGCGCATCGCGCGAACCGCTCGGGTCTATGTCATCGCCTCATCACGGCGAACACCATCATGGCGAACACCAATCTGGGGACACATTGCATGGCGGGCATCGGCCGGGCCACCTGCCGCCGCTGAGCCGTCTGATGCTGCTGTTGCGTCCCGAAGCGGGTGATATCGCGATGGTGACGGGGTTTGCCGTGGTGGTCGGCGTGTTGAGTCTGGCGTCGCCGGTGGCCGTGGAAGCGCTGGTGAATACGGCGGCCTTTGGTCAGCTGCTGCAGCCGATCATCGTGATCTGTTTGATCCTGCTGGTCTTCTTGAGCATCGCGGCGGCGATCCGCTCGTTGCAGACGTACATTGCTGAAATCATTCAGCGGCGGATTTTCGTGCGGGTAGTCGGCGACCTGGCTTATCGATTGCCGAGAACTCAACAGGCGGCCTTGGACCAGCACTATGGTCCCGAGCTGCTGAATCGGTTCTTTGACGTGATGACCGTCCAGAAGTCGGCCGCGCTGCTGGTGCTGGACGGCATCGCGATGGCCCTGCAGACGATCATTTCGATGATTCTGCTGTGGCTGTACCATCCGCTGCTGCTGGGCTTTGACATCCTGATGCTGGTGTCTCTGGCCTTCTGCATCCTGGTGCTGGGCCGGGGTGCGGTGGGGACGGCGATCCGCGAATCTCAGACGAAGTACGCGGTGGCGGCGTGGCTGGAGCGGCTGGCGTTTCACCAGATCGCGTTCAAATCGGCGGCCGGGCCCCAGTTGGCCCTCCTGCGGGCGGACGAACTGACCACGGACTATCTGCAGGCTCGGCGCCGTCATTTCCAGATCCTCATGCGTCAGATTATTTTTGCCTTCGGTGTGCAGGCGTTGGCCGGCTCGCTGCTGCTGGGCCTGGGTGCGTGGCTGGTGATCAACGGCAAGATGAACTGGGGCCAGCTGGTGGCGGCCGAACTGGTGATGGCGGTGGTGATCGGGTCGTTCGCCAAGTTGGGCAAGCACATGGAGAGCTTCTACGATCTGCTGGCCGCGGTGGAGAAACTGGGGCACTTGTTTGATCTGCCGACTGAGCGGAATGGCGGCGAGACGTTGCCTGAGCAGACGCAGCCGATGCAGCTGGAGCTGCACGACCTTCAGTTTGCCTATCGCGCCGGGCAAACGGCCGTCGATCACTTTTCGCTGCGGGTTCCACCGGGGCGGATCGTGGCTTTGACAGGGCCCGCTGGGGGAGGCAAGTCGACTCTGCTGGACCTGATTTTCGGACTCAGAGCTCCCTCGCACGGGTACGTCCTGATGGACAAGATTGACCTGCGTTCGCTCGACCTGCAGTCCATGCGCCGACAGGTGACGCTGTTGCGTGAGAACGAATTGGCGGAAGGGACGGTCGTCGACAATCTGCAGGTCGGCAAGTCGCCGGTGACGCGGGCGGAAATCCGCGAGGTCTTTGCCGAACTCGATCTGCTCGACGAACTGCGTCAGCATCCGGACGGCATCGAGACGCGGTTGGGCCCGGACGGCGTGCCGCTGACCGAGAGCCAGCAGCGCCGCCTGATGGTCGCGCGCCATGTGCTGGCTCGGCCCCGACTGCTGCTGATCGACGGGTGGCTGGACGGAATGAGTGACGACGCGTTGCCGGGCGTATTTCGGCTGCTGAGTCGTCAGCGGGAACACTTTACGACGATCATCGCCACGGGACGGCGCGACATCGCCGATCTGTGTGACGAAGTGGTATTGATCCAGCCTCCGGCCCCTCCGGCCGCGCGAAAGCCCGAGATTCCGAACGAACTTGACCACCGGGCAGACCTCGAGTGGCAGGCGACCGACTGGCCGACGTGATGGCCGGACGGGACCGATGAGATAGACCGCAGGCTTGATATCCCCGACGCACGAATCGCAAGGGACCGAAGATGAGTCTCCACACCACGACCGTTCCGCACGAATACCAGCTGACAGCCATGGAACTGGTCCAGTCGCCGCGCCTGGTGCGCAGGCTCGCCCGCTGGTTGCTGATCATCCTGGGACTGTCGATCATCGCGATGGCCTTCCTGCCCTGGCAGCAGACGGCGCGGGGGACGGGGCGCGTGGTGGCCTATTCGCCGACGGAGCGTCCACAGACGATCGAGTCGCCGATCTACGGGCGAATTGTCGGCTGGGGCGACAACATCGTCGAAGGACGCGAGGTGAAGAAAGGGGAGTTCATTCTTGAAATCCGCGATAATGATCCGGAACGAGCGAGCCGCCTGGAACTGGAAGTTCTCGCCTCGCAGGAGAAGCTCGACCTGGCCACCCTCAAGGCGACGACCTACGGCCAGCAGGTAGTCGATTTCACGGACGCCAAGGAACAGTTGATCCGGGCCTACACCGAGCTGGTCGAGGAAGCTCAGAACAAGCTGGCGGCGGAAAAGCAAGGCGTGCTGGCGGCCGAAGCGGCTGTCGCTCAGACCGAATCGAACTACCTGCGCCAGAAGAAGCTCTACGAGGGCGGCCTGTACTCAGGCACGAGCTTTGAGAAAGACGAACGGAGTTATCGCGAGGCCCAGGCCAAGCTCAAGGCGGCCAAAGAATATGTCACGGCCGCTGAAAATGCCCTGCAGTCCAAGCAAGCCGATCTGAAAAAGAACACGCTTGAAGCTCAGACAAAGATCAGCAAGGCCGAGGCCGAACAGCAGGCCGCTCAGGGCGAAGCTGCCATGGCTCGGAAGGAACTGGTGCAGGCGCAAGGCAAACAGGCTCAGTTCCAGACCCGCAGCGTCGTCGCCCCGAAGGACGGCGTGATCCTCCGGCTGATGGCCAACGAGAACGCCGAAATGCTCAAGGAAGGCGACCCGCTGTTCACCATCGTCCCCAAGACGACCGATCGGGCCGTCGAACTGTGGGTGGATGGCAATGATGTGCCGTTGGTGACCGCCGGACGGGAGGTGCGGCTGCAGTTCGAAGGGTGGCCCGCCATCCAGTTCGCCGCCGGGTGGCCGAAGGTGGCAATGGGTACTTTTGGAGGTGAAGTTGTGGCGATTGATGCCACAGATAACGGTCAGGGTAAATTTCGGGTGCTGATTCGACCGAATACAACGGATGCATGGCCCGAAGAACGGTTCCTCCGCCAAGGCGTGCGCGCTAATGGATGGATCCTGCTGAACCAGGTCGCTTTGGGCTATGAACTGTGGCGTCAGCTGAACGGCTTCCCGCCCGTCTATGGAGACGAGAAATCCAAAGACGGCAAGTCGACCGGAGGCGCTGGCGCATCGGAAAAGGAATCGAAAAAGGTCAAACTCCCGAAATGACGTTCCGGCTTGCCTGCGCCCTGGTGATGCTCGTCGCGTGCTCCGCCGCTTGCCGTCAGATGCCGTCTTCGTCTCGCCTTGCTGGCAATACCAGCACAGTGCCGACGGCAGCTACTGTCAGCACCACGACCGAGTCCCGTACGAACGAACCGGCCGCGAGTGGCGCATCGGAGCCGAAGAAGCTGCAGCTGACCGGTCAGGCCTCCGTGGATAGCCTGCCCGAACCGGGAGCGACGGCGGCCGATTCGTCGGTTCGACCGGCCGCTCTACAGAGCCCGTCTCCCGATTCCAATAGCGAGAAGACGGACGATTGGTTGCCGGCTGACGTACCGTTGCCGGGTGGAGACGGTCAGCAGTTTCGCGACCCGGCCGCCGATCAGGTCGTGCCCGACGGTTCGGATGCGTCGCTGGCGGCCGAGTCGCTGGTGCCGATCACTCCCTCAGCCCCTGGAGCACCGGCGGTCGCTGAGCCTGGAAGCGGATCATCGGGGGACGTCGATTCGCGGCAACGGCCGGCACGAGCACTCGATCCGCGGCGAGCTCAGGCGGACTGGGTGGCGCTCGATCTGGAACGGGTGGTGGCGAGTGTGGTCACTGCCTATCCGGCGCTCGAGGTGGCCATGCGAGAAGCCGACGTGGCGGCCGGTCGTCAGACTCAGGCATGGGGCGAATTCGACTTGAAGATCAAGGCCGACTCCATGTCAGGCCCGATGGGTTATTACAAGACCTACCGCAACAACGTCCGGCTGGAGCAGCCGCTGTTCCAGGGCGGTCTGGTCTACGGCCAGTACCGGATCGGCGACGGCAATTTTCCGGTGTGGTATGGCGAGCGGGAAACGAATGAAGGGGGCGAGTTCCGAGTCGGCTTCCTGGCCCCTCTGCTGCGTGAGCGGGTGACTGACCTGCGGCGGACGGAGGTGATCAAGACGACGTTGATGCGTCGTCAGGTCGATCCGGCTGTGCGAACGCTGATGCTGCAGTTCGTCAACGACGCATCCGACGCTTACTGGTCGTGGGTCGCCGCTGGACTGAACTACGACGTGCAGTACGAGATGCTGCGAGTCACTCGGGACCGCAATCGAGTCTACGAAGAGCGGGTCAAGGTGCAGGACCTGGCGCCGATCGAACTGGTGCAGAACGAGCGTTTGATTGCTTCTCGTGAAGCGAAGGTGGTGGAGGCTGAGCGGAAGCTGCAGCAGGCGGCGATTAAACTGTCGCTCTACTTGCGGGATGCTTACGGCCAGCCGGTGATCCCCTCCCCTGCCCTGCTACCCGATTCGTTTCCGAAGGCCAGTCTGTACACGCGTGAGGACCTGGACGATCAGATTCGGCGGGCGCTGGCCAATCGGCCGGAGCTGGCGGAGCTGGAGCTGATGCGTCAGCAGGCGACTGCCGATCTGGCTTATGGTCAGAACCAGTTGTTGCCGGCGGTGAATGCCGGCCTGGACGCCGCTCAGGACATGGGAGCGGCGGCGAGTTCCAAGGGTGACAAGTCGCCGTTTGAACTCGAGGCCGGGCTGTTCTTCGACGCACCGGCTCAGCGACGTAAGGCGCGGGGCAAGATTCGCGAGTCGCAGGGCAAGCTGGCTCAGATCGCCGCCAAGCGGGAGATGACGGAAAACAAGATTGTCTCGCAGGTCCAAGATGCCCTGTCGGCATTGATCACCAACTACGAGCGGGCCGTCCAGGCGCATGTCGGCTTGCAGCTGGCTCGGAAGCTGGAGGCGGCCGAGCGTCAGCGGTTTGACGCGGAAGACAGCGACCTGTTGCGGGTGGCCATCCAGGAGACGGCGGCCATTGAAGCGGCGGTGGTGGAGATCGAGGCGCTGGCCGATTTCTTCAAGGCCGAAGCGGCTTTCCGGGCCGCCCTGGGCGAGGACCCGACGGCCAATTTGGATTTGACTGAATTGGACGAATCGCTGGAGCGGGAGCGGCGGCGAAAAGATGCGGACGCCGACCAGGCGGATGGCGGGTCCAGTTCGTCCGAGCCGGCTCAACCAGCCGAACCGTTGCCGGCCCCGGTTCCGCAGGCCGAGCTGGCCCCCAGTCCCTGAGCGGCAGTCTGCCGAATCAGCCGGCCCACCGGCCCCCTCTGCAGCCGTTCTTCGTGAAGGCTCGTCGTTGAATTGGCTCCTGGTGCGTATATTGTCAGGCGTGCCAAGCTGCGGGCCAAACTGCGGGCCATCGTCCGATCCGGACTTCATCGCCGAATCGGCCAGCCGAACGACGACCAACGGAGCGAATTCTGATGGATTTTTTCTGGCTGTACGATATGCCGACCTGGAAGATGGTGGGGTTGATCACCGGAGCCGTGGTCGGAGTGACAATCCTCGGTTCGATTTTCGTGCGTCCGGTGCTGAGGGCATTCATTCGGTCCCAGCCAGGCTCCAACGAATTGATTTCGTATCTGCTGGGGAGCCACGGCGTTTACTTTGGCATCCTGCTCGGCTTGCTGGCCCTGTCGGCCTTTGAGAACCTGAACGAGACGGAAATGCGAGTGACTCAAGAAGCGTCACGCTTGGCGGCTCTTTTCCGCGACGTGTCAGCCTTCCCCGAGCCGACCCGGAGCCGACTGCAGGAAGGGCTGCGCAACTACACTCGCTACGCGATCGACGAGGCCTGGCCACTACAACGCCAGGGAGTCATCCCCACGGGCGGTACGAAACTGGTCAACGTGTTTCAGCAGGATCTGACGACATTCCAGCCTCAGACTCTGGCAGAACAAACGAACTACGGCGAAGCTCTGCAGCAATTCAACGCCTTTATCGAAGTGCGCCGCATGCGACTGTTCAGCGTTACCAGCGGCATCCCGCCGATCATGTGGTACGTGGTGCTGATGGGGGTGGGAGTGAACATCCTGCTCGTCTGGTTGCTCGACATGCGGCTCTTGCCGCATTTGTTCCTCGGCACGATCAACACCTTCTTTCTGGCCACGCTGATCGCCTTAGTCGCCGCGATGGACCATCCGTTCCGGGGCGAGGTGAGCATCGGGCCGGAGGCCTTCGAAATCGTCTACAACGACCTGATGAAAGGCGATCTCGGAACTTCGCCCACGCCTCCGATCGTGCCGAACGCCCCAAGTACATCAACTGGCTCCGTGACGCCGAATAGCTCGATGACGCCGGCCGATCCGCAGGCACCTGTCGAGTCACCGCCGCAGGCACCTGTCGAGTCACCGCCACAGGCACCTGTCGAGTCAGCGCCGCAGGCACCTGCTGAGTCAACTCCGCAGGGAACCGTCGAGCCGGCTCCGCCAGCGCCGCCGGTGGATATCTGAGCATCACTGAGCATCCCGCGGGTCGCACCTACCTCTCGGCGCGGAACGTGAAGTTTCCGCTCTGGCGGAAGAACTCCAGCGGATTGTCGTACACCACCCGCCGAATCAGGCTCTCCGGGTGCCGACGCCGCCGCATCTCGAAAATGAAGTCGGGGACCGCACTCGGTTTGCTTGGCCCCCAATCCCCGGCCGAGTTCACCATCAGCCGCTCCGGACCGTACATCTCGACCATGTCGGCCGCTCGAGCCGGTGTGCATTTGCTGACCGGATACAGCGTCATGCCGGCCCAGTAGCCCTGTTCGAGCACTCCGCGAATCGTGTGCTCTTCGACGTGGTCGACCAGCACTCGATGCCGATCGAGGTTCGATTGATCGGCCAACATATCGAGGATCATGCGCGTCCCCTGGTATTTGTCCTCCAAATGCGGCGTGTGGATCAGGATCGGCTGGACATGCTTGACCGCCAGCTCCACGTGCTCCTGAAAGATAATCGATTCGTTGCGAGTGTTCTTGTTGAGACCGATCTCGCCGATCCCCAGCACGCCGGGGGCGTCGAGGAATTCGGGGATCATCGCGATCACTTCGCGCGCCAGCTTCACGTTCTCAGCTTCCTTCGCGTTGATGCAGAGCCACGTGAAGTGCTGGATGCAATACTGGGCCGCTCGGGAACGTTCGAACTGTGTGAGCTGGCGAAAGTAATCGCGGAAGCTGTCGACCGAGCCTCGATCGAAGCCGGCCCAGAACGCCGGTTCGCTGACGGCCACACAGCCCATCCGAGCCAGCTGGTCGTAGTCGTCCGTCGTCCGGGAGACCATGTGAATGTGCGGGTCAAGATAATCCATCGGTCGTGCCTGTCTCTGTTCGGGTCTGCCTGTCCGTCAGGGCCGTCGTTCAGGGCCGTCGTTCAGTGGCGTCGTTCAGGGGAGCGGCGGAACGCCGAGCGTCTGTCGCCACTGGGGATCGTAAGTGCGTGAGAAGAGGAGCTGCAGCTGTTCGGCTCGGTCGGTACGGCCGGATTCCAGCAGCAGCTGAATGGCTTGGCGGAGTCGTTCGAGCCGCGGATCGGTCGACGAGTAACCGGCGGACCGTTCCAGGCGATCGATGGAGGCGGCCAGTTCCAGCACCTTGGCTCGCAGCTGGAGAAACTCACGGTCGAGCACTTCCGTGGCGGGCATGGGGAGCGGCACGGCGGAGCGGGCGGGGGCGTTCATCAGGGTTCCCTGGGGAGGTAACGAGGTCAGCGGCGAGGCGTGGCAGGCACCTTGACGCGGGGGACCTGGCGGGCGGGACACAACGGCCGACGGGCCGCCATGTGGTCACAGCAACAAACGTCCAACAGCGCCATTCTAAGCCGTCGGCGGGCCGATTTGAATTCGACCACTGCCAATTTTGCCCCCCACCGACGCTTCGCTACCCGCTGAGAAACGTCTACTTGACCGAACAGGGCGGCCGCACAAGGAACCGGCCCGATATTAAACGCCCGGGCTGCTGTAGCCATTCAGTCATGAAAACGAGTGCGACAGGCCCACTGGAGACGGGCCGTCGAGAGGTGTCAGGAGACTACCAGCGTTCCCGGCGGACGGCCGGTCGCCGAGAGGTTGAATTCTCAACACCTGCGTCGGTCGGGTCGGCGAACGGATCATCAGCGTCGCTCGCACCCGGCTCTTCGGCCGCCGGCGTTTCATCGCCGAAGCCCGCGTCGTCCGCTGCCGGCTCCCGATCCGTCGTGGCGGCCGGTTCGTCAGCGGCTTCGGCAGCCGGTTCAGCAGCGGCGGCACCGCTGCCCCCCGCCGCACTGCCACCCGCCGCACTGCTGCGCGGCGTGGTGGGTTCGGCAGGCTGCTGAGCCCAGGCGGTGGCGCCCGCCCCTCGCACTCGGCTGCCCAACCCCATCGCATCGACCAGCTTGTCGACCGAAATCTGTTCGACGTTGTTCCGAGCGGCGGCGTCCATCAGCTGAGAGAACGCCTTCAGCTGCTTGGCATCCGCGGTGTCCGTCGGTCGCTCGCCGACCACCAGATACCGAGTGTGAATGGTGACTTCACCCTTGACCGTCCCATCGGGAGAATCTTCGGCATCGATCACGTTCCCCAACCGCTGCAGAAGGCTGCGGACCTGAGCCCGATCATCGCGACCGTCCTGGTTGATATCCATTCGACCGGCCAGAGCAAAATGGAGGCTGGTCCCGGGATTCCACAGCTGCGAGGCGATCAGGTCGTCGGCCATGATCGGATTCGAGTTGCTGTCATCGACGATCTTCGCTTCGGCCGTATGGCCGTTGCGGACGTTGGTGACCTCGATCCGACCCTTCTTCACGGCCGTGTTCAAGTTGTTTTCATCACGCGCATAGACGTCGAAGGTCAGGTTGCGGCGGAGACCGTCTTCTCGGCCCAGGTTGATCCACGCCGTGCGACTCCGCTGGTCAACCCAAGTCACGCGGCCGTCCGGCACGTCGAACGTCTCCTGATTGACCGAGTCCATTTCTTTCTTCAGCCGGTCCAGCTGACGGCGGGTCTGAGTCAACTGATTCTGCAGATCGGCGACCTTGGCCTCCGTCTCTGTCTTGATCTTGTCCAGCGTCGCCGACTTGTCGGCCAGCTGTTTCAGGACCGACTGCTTCTGCTCGTCGTCCTTCCGCTGCTGATCGGTCAGCTGAGCGCGGACCGATTCGAGTTCCTGGCGAGCGGCGTCGGCGGCCTGACGGAGCTTTTCGGTGGCCGTCGCTTCGTCGGCCCGAGCCCGCTCGAGCTGCTGCTGCAGACTCCGGGCGTTCTCTTCAGCCTTGAGAATCTCCTGAGCCCGCTGAGTCGACAGGCCGTACAGGTGAGTCTGAATCCCGCGGTAGTTCTGCTGGGGTTCGTCGAGCCCGGCGGCGTAGAGCGTCTTGTCCTTGGCAAACGATTCCTCAATCTTGGCAATCGTCTCTTGAGGATCGAAGCCCAACATCGTCCGCAGCGTCTGGCTCTCACTCTCCACCGATCGCAGGTCTTGATTCGCCTTGTCCCGCTCCTGCGACATCGTGGCGTTGTCTTTGACGACCCGGTTGAGCTTCACCCAGGCCCCGAGTGCCACCATGAGGCTGACCGCCGTGAGAATCACGAAAACGATCAGCGAAATCTCCAGAGCGTGACTCTCGCGTTTGGCCATGGATCGCGAAACCCCTTCCCAATCCTGCGGACGACAACTAGATGAAGGCTGTATGACAAGCTGTAAGCTAAAGCCCGACAATACCCTTCGTCGAGTCTAATTGGACCGTTAAGCACTGTCAACGAATTGCCGGTCGGTCGGGGCCAGACGTTGACACCCGACAGAGCCCGGGTCTAGGATGCCCGGGTCGTAGGATGCCCGCGGCGGGGACAGGTCGTGTGGCCCGACCGGACGACTGTTCACCTCCCGCAACGCCCCCTCCCGCGGGGATGCCCCTGCTGTCTTTCCCGCAGAACCTCACCATGAACGGGACTCCACGTCAACAAAAGTTTACCTTCGACGACCCGTCCGATGGTCCGACCCCATCGCCGCCAGCTCCCGCTACGCAGCCCACTGCAACGCAGCCCACTGCAACGCAGCCCCCCGAAAATCAGCCCCCCCAGGAACAGGCGCCGGCAGAGCGGCTGACGGGTCCGGAGCCGGGTGATTTGGCCGAGCGGTGTCGGGGGAAGACGGTCTATGTCATTGACGCTCATTCGCTGATCTTCCAGGTCTTCCATGCCCTGCCGGAGATGACCAGTCCGAAGGGGGAGCCGGTCGGGGCGGTATTTGGTTTCGCTCGGGACGTGCTGTACCTGATCGAGCAGAAGCGGCCGGACTATCTGATCTGCGCTTTCGATCTGCCCGGGCCGACGTTCCGCCACGAGTTGTACGATCAGTACAAGGTGCACCGTGAGGAGATGCCCGAATCGCTCCGTCCGCAGATTCCGGCCATCCAGCGGATGCTGGAGGCGCTGCGCGTGCCCTTAGTGAGTTATCCGGGGCATGAGGCAGATGACTGCCTGGCCACCTTGGCCGAACAGATCTCACAGGCGGGGGGCCGCTGCGTGCTGGTGACGGGAGACAAGGACTGCCGTCAGCTGATCAACGACCGGGTCTCGATCTACAACATTCGCAAGAACGAGCTATTGGATGCTGCCGGAGTGGAGGCCGACTGGGGGATCCGTCCCGACCAGGTTGTCGACTATCAGGCGCTGGTGGGAGACTCGGTCGACAACGTGCCGGGCGTGCCGCTGATCGGACCGAAAATGGCCAGTCAGTTGTTGCAGCAGTACGGATCGCTGCAGGGGATCTACGATCATTTGCACGAGTTGAAAGCGGGGAAGCGGCGTGACAATCTGCAGCAGTTCGCGGTCCAGGCGTGGCTGAGTCGCGACTTGGCCTATCTGCGACGCGACTTGCCCCTCTCCACCGCGTGGCTCAATTCGCGCCCCGGCGACTTCGATCGGCAGCGATCGGCCGAGCTGTTTCGGGAGTGGGGATTCAGGTCGCTGACCGACAAGATGGCGGTCGGGAATGGCGGGGGCCGGCCGAGCCGACGAGCGAATGCGGGTGGTACGGACTCGGGTGGGACGGACGCAAGTGGGACGGACGCGGGGGGTACCGACGCTGCGACGACTTCAGAGCCGGTGCAGCGTGGGGCGTATGAACTGATCGCCGACTGGGACCGCTTTGAATCGTTCTGCCAGGAGCTGTCGGCTCAGCCGAAGTTTGCCATCGACACCGAGACGACGGACGTACGGGCGCGATGGGCGCGGCTGGTCGGATTGTCGTTCGCTTGGGAGTCGGGCGTCGGCTATTACGTGCCGGTGCTGGGTCCTGCGGGCCAGCCGGTGCTGGAGGTCGACCGAGTGCTCGCCCGTCTGCGGCCGATCCTGACCGATCCGCAGCGTGGCAAGATCGGGCAGAACCTCAAGTACGACTGGATCGTGTTGTGCAACCATGGGGTTCGGATGGAGGGGCTGGAGTTCGACACGATGGTTGCCAGTTACTTGCTGGAGGCTGGGCAGCGGAGCCATGGGATGGACGAACTGGCTCGGCGTTACCTGCAATACACGCCGATCCCGATCACCGACCTGATTGGCACGGGTCGTGACCAGCGGCGGATGGACGAAGTCGATGTGCAGCGTGTGTGCGAGTACGCGGCGGAGGACGCTGATGTTTCGTGGCGGCTGTACGAAGTGTTGGCCGACGAGCTGGCTGGTGCCGACCTGTCACGTCTGTTCCATGAACTGGAGATGCCGCTGGTTTCGATCCTGGCCGAGATGGAACAGACGGGGATCGCGGTGGACGCTGAGCGGTTGCGGGAATTGAGTGTTGACTTTCAGCAGCAGATGGATCGGCTGCAGGAGTCGATTTACAGGTTGGCGGGCCATCCGTTCAACGTGAATTCGCCCCGTCAGCTGGCTGAGGTGTTGTTTCAAGAGTTGAAGCTGCCGGTGGTGAAGAAGACGAAGACGGGTCCGAGCACGGACGCGGACGTGCTGGAGGAGCTCGCGCCGCTGCATCCGTTGGCGGAGGAGATTCTAGAGCATCGGCAGTACGCGAAGTTGAAGGGGACGTATGTCGACGCGTTGCCGTTGATGATTCACCCCGAGACGGGGAGGGTCCACACATCGCTCAATCAGGTGGTCACAGCGACGGGTCGGTTGAGCAGCAACGATCCGAATCTGCAGAACATTCCGGTCCGCACGGAGGCTGGCCGGCGGATCCGCAGTGCGTTTCATGCGGGGGGGCCGGACCAATGGCTGCTGTGTGCCGACTATTCGCAGATTGAGCTACGGGTGTTGGCGCATTTTTCTCAGGACCAGGCGTTGGTGGAGGCGTTTGCCGAGGACCGGGACATTCACGCCAGCGTGGCGGCGGAGGTCCATGGGGTGGGGCTGGATGAGGTGACGTCGGACATGCGTCGACGGGCGAAGGGGGTGAATTTCGGCATCATTTACGGCCAGAGTCCGTTTGGGCTGGCGAAGGCGTTAGGGATTGAGCAGGACGCGGCGGGGGAATTCATCGAGGCCTACTTCCAGCGCTATCCTGGGGTGCTGAATTTTATGGAAACTCTGCTGGCGGACTGCAGCCAAAAAGGGTATGTTACCACTGTCTTCGGTCGGCGCCGCGAAATCCGGGGTGTCCGGCCTCCTACCCAACGATCATCCTCGCGGCAACGAACTCTGCCTGAGCGGACGGCGATCAACACGGTCATCCAGGGCTCAGCCGCAGACCTTATCAAACTGGCGATGATTCAAGTGCGGCGTCGGCTGGACAGAGAAGCCGTTCCCGCTCGGATGTTGTTGCAAATCCACGACGAACTTGTCTTCGAAGCGCCAGCCGATGCGCTGAACGCTTTGGCGATCCTCGTAGAATCCGAAATGACTCAGGTGGCTCAGCTGGCCGTCCCCTTGAAGGTGGAAATCAAGGTGGGACACGACTGGGCTCACTGCGACCCCTGGCTGGTGCGCTGACGGAACCATCGGCTGGTGTCGGCAGCCTGCTCCTCCGACTAGTAACCCTTGTCCGCCGGACGAAGTACCGGGCGGGCTGATCCCGCCTGTTGGCATTCCGCCATGACTCAAGCGCGAACCACATCGAATGCGGTCGGCCGCCCCGTCCCGGTGATCGGGATTGTGGGGGGAGTGGCGAGCGGCAAATCGGTGGTGGCGAACTGTTTTCGCGAGTTGGGAGCGACGGTGATCGACGGCGATCGATTGGGGCACGAAGCGTTGCGGATCCCGGCGGTGATCGCGGCGCTGCGAGAGCGGTGGGGTGAGGGGATCCTGAATTCGGCCGGCGAAGTCGATCGACGAGCGGTGGCGAAGCTGGTCTTTGCCCAACCGCCGGCGGGCCCGCTGGAATTGAAGTTTTTGGAATCGATAGTCCATCCCCACATCGGGCGGATGATGCGTGACCAGATTGATCGAGCGGCGGCCGACCCGACGGTCACAGCCGTGGTGGTCGACGCAGCCGTGATGATCGAAGCCGGCTGGTCGGACTCCTGCGAAGTGTTGATTTTTGTTGATGCGCCGGTTGAGCTGCGGCGGCAGCGAGCGCTGCAGCGTGGCTGGACCGGTGCCCAGTTCGAGGAACGTGAACGGGCTCAATTGGATGTCGCCGCGAAGCGTGCGCGGGCCGATTTTGTTGTGCCGAGTGACGGCACGGTGGGCGAAACGTGTGCCCACGTCCGGAACTGGTGGCTCCAGGAATTTTCGCAGCCGGCTGGCCCCGTGTCGGGAAAGTCGCTGCCGTGACCATGCCGTCTCCTACCAACCCCAGCAGGCCTCCCGGCATCAGGCCGGAATCCGGGCCCTTGTCTTGTCTACTCATCGCATCAGGAACCCCTTGGCATGTCCTCCTCCAACCCTGCCGACGATCGGCCGCCGAATCCGCGTGGCCCGCTGAACGCTCGTGGTCCGCTTAACTCCCGCGGTCCGTTAAACCGCGCCGTGCAGCGACACCGGGGCGACGGGCACGGTCCGGGGAAATCGTCCTCATCCCGTTCGACCCCGCCGCCTCCGCGTGACGACGAGCTGGACGAACAGGAACCGATGTCGCTGGCCGAGGAACTCGCCAGCGGAATCGATCCGATCGATTCATCGGTGCTGGAGGGGCGGTTGGGAGGAGCCGAGGATGGGAGCGATCGTTCGAAGGAGGGAGACATTCACGTCGCCGAGCTGCAGGCGATGAGCATGGGTGAGCTGATCGAAGCGGCTCGGAAGGAAAACGTCAGCGATATCGTCGGCATGAAGAAGCAGGATCTGATATTCAGGATCCTCAAGGAACGTGTGAAGCTGAACGGGTTGATGTACGGTGAGGGGACGCTGGAGATCCTGCCGGACGGTTTCGGGTTTCTGCGCAGTCCCGAATACCATTACCTGTCGTGCCCGGACGACATCTATGTATCGCCGAGCCAGATTCGTCGCTTTGGACTGAAGACGGGCGTCACCGTCTCGGGTCAGATCCGTCCGCCGAAGGAGAACGAGCGGTACTTTGCGCTGCTGCGCGTCGAAGCGATCAACTACCAGGACCCGAATCTGATGCTGCAGAAGGTCGACTTCGACGACCTGACACCGCTCCACCCGAACTCACGCATCGTGCTGGAGATCGGTGCTGACGATCTGGAGACTCGGGTGGTCGATCTGATCGTGCCGATCGGATTCGGCCAGCGTGGTCTGATTGTCAGTCCGCCGCGTGCCGGCAAGACGATCCTGATGCAGAAGATGGCCAAGTCGGTACTGAAGAACTATCCGGACGCTTACGTGATCATGTTGTTGATCGACGAGCGACCGGAGGAAGTGACCGACATGGAGCGTGAGGTGAAGGGACCGAATTGTGAAGTGGTCAGCAGCACGTTCGACGAGCCGGCGACGCGTCACATCCAGGTTTCCGAAATGGTACTGGAAAAGGCCAAGCGGATGGTCGAATTCGGGTACGATGTGGTGATTTTTCTCGATTCGATCACGCGGCTGGCCCGCGCCTGGAATTCGGAGTGCCCCCAATCGGGCAAGATTCTCTCCGGCGGGCTCGATGCTAACGCCATGCAGCGTCCCAAACGTTTCTTCGGGTCGGCCCGCAAAGTCGAAGAAGGGGGCTCGCTGACCATCCTCTCCACGGCGCTGATTGATACGGGGAGCAGGATGGACGAGGTGATTTTCGAAGAGTTCAAGGGGACGGGCAATCTCGAAATCGTCCTCGACAGGACCCTGGTCGACCGGCGGATCTGGCCGGCGATCGACATCAACCGCAGCGGCACTCGGCGGGAAGAGAAGCTGTATGATCCGGAGGAGTACCGGCGGATCGTGCTGCTGCGTCGCGTCCTCGCCGAGATGAATCCGGCCGACGCCATGGACCGGCTGGTGACCCGGCTCCGGAAGACTCAGAATAATGCCGAATTCCTGTTGAGCATGAACGCCAACCTGTGAACGCCAAGTTGTGAACGCGAAGCTTATGAACGCACGAGTATTTACGGGCCAGTGTCAGGGGGACGGATTGCGAGTGGGGGTGGTGGTCAGCCGTTATCACACGACGATCACCGAGAACCTGCTGCAAGGCTGTCTGAACACGCTGACCGATCATGGAGTGGCCGCCGCGGCGGTCGACGTGGCTTGGGTCCCCGGCGCGTGGGAGCTCCCGGTGGCCGCTCAGCGGCTGGCCGCCACTGGCAACTACCAGGCGGTCATCTGCCTGGGGGCGGTGATCCGCGGCGAGACGACTCACGATCAATTCATTAACATGCAGGTCAGCCAGTCGCTGGGACAGATTGCCTTGCAGCATGACGTGCCGGTCCTGTTCGGACTGTTGACCTGTCAATCGGTCGAGCAGGCGCTGGACCGCAGCGGCGGGCGGACGGGTAACAAGGGATCGGAATGTGCGCTGGCCGCGTTGGAAATGGCCAGCCTGATGTCGAAATTGCCACACGGTACGCCAGATCTATAATTGTGACGGCAGGAATGGCGGCCGCAGTCCGGCCCCCCGGCCCTGGCCCAGCACCTTCGCAGGAACAGTGATGTCCAAACGCAGTCGAGCTCGTGAAGTCGTCCTCCAGTTGCTCTATCAGGACGACCTGAATCCCGGCAACGACGTGTCGCTCGGCGAGCAGTTCCTGTCCGAACGGCTGCGACGCGACCCGGACGCCATGGATTTTGCGCAGATGCTGCTCTCGGGCGTCCGACGTAACCGCCAGGAGCTCGACGAGCTGCTGACGGCCAAAGCCGACAACTGGTCGCTGGGCCGCATGGCCGCCACGGACCGCAACATTCTGAGGCTGGGGGCCTTTGAGCTGATCTTTACCGACACGCCGCGGAGCGTGGTAATCAACGAGGCGGTGGAGCTGGCCAAACGTTTCGGCGGTGCTCACTCAGGACAGTTCGTCAACGGCCTGCTCGACGGACTCGTCCCGCGTCCCACCGAGGGCGGCTCGAGCTCCTGACCCGCGTTCCCCGAGTCCTACCACCCTGCTCCGCCCCCCCGGACAATTCGGCCCTTACGTCGTACACTGAAGGAATTCACGCCCTGCCCCGGCCAGTGCATTAGGGGGGCTGATGGGCGCTTGACGCCAGTCAGATGAGGTGGACATGAGTTGGTGGGATCGGCTGCGAAAATCGGCTCCGCGCGACCCGGGTACGGCGGCTGCGGCTGAGGGTCGGGTCGGCGATGCGGAACCGGCCCCAGTGGAGTCGTCTGAGGAGTCGCCGGAAGGATCGGCCGCCGCCAACGAGTCTGGCTTGGGGGACGAACCGGTTGATGGTGGAGCGGCCGCTGCGCACCAGGGTGCCGAGAAGACGGAGCGAGGCGGGTGGCTGGCCAGCTTCCAGCGCGGTCTGCACAAGACGGCTCAGCTGCTGAACACCGACGTCCGCGACCTGTTCCGGCGCGAGGGGGCGCTGGTGGACGAGGAGTTTCTGGAGCGGGTCTATTCGATGGCCATCCGGACCGACATGGGGACCGCGGCCGCTCAGGAGCTGAAGGAGCAGATCCAGCGGGACTACCGTGGCCGAGTGGTGACGCTGGACGAGGTGCTCACCACGGTCAAGGCCAAGCTCCGCGAATTGATGGATCAGGACCAGCAGCCGTTGACGATGGCTCCGTCCGGCCTGACGGTGATTCTGGTGGTGGGTGTCAACGGTTCGGGGAAGACGACATCGATTGCCAAGCTGGCTCAGATGCTGCGTCGCCGCGGGCTGAAGGTGGTGCTGGGAGCGGGAGACACGTTCCGGGCGGCGGCGGTGGAACAGCTCTCGATTTGGGCTCAGCGCATCGGGGCCGAGCTGGTGCGGGGGGCGACGGGAGCGGATCCGGCGAGCGTGGCATTTCAGGCGGTCGCGCGCGCGATCGAACTGCAGGCCGACGTCTGTATCGTCGACACCGCCGGGCGCCTGCAGACTCAGTCGAACCTGATGGACGAACTGGCGAAGATTCGGCGCGTGATCACTCGGCAGATCCCCGACGCGCCGCACGAGGTGCTGCTGGTGCTGGACGCCACAGCCGGGCAGAACGCCATCAGCCAGGCTCGTGGTTTTTCCCAGGCGGCTGGCTGCACAGGTATCGTGCTGGCCAAGCTGGACGGTACGGCGAAAGGTGGCGTGGTAATTCCCATCCGTCGCCAGTTCCAGATCCCGGTGAAATACGTCGGCGTGGGCGAGGGAATCGATGACCTGGCTCTCTTCAACCCGCACGATTTTGTGGAAGCCCTCTTCCAGTTGCGGGATCCCGTCGGAATGGCTTCCTGACGGGTCAATAAAAGAACCCACGAGTTTTAGCTCGTGGGTTCCGGAGACCATCGTGGACGAGTGGCTGGGAACGCGAGTTCCCCGACTCACTTAAAAGCTCATGATGGCGTCGATACCGAACACCGTCTGGTTGAACAGCTCACCGCTGTAACCCGAACCGGTGTAGATCTGTTGGTTGCCCGGCGACCACATGTAGCGGACTTCGGGACGGATCAGCAGGTTGGACGAGGCCTTGACGTTGAAGCCACCGGTCAGCGTGTTGTAGGACGTGCCGTCGGCTTTGTACCATTCCAGTCGACCACCGGCTTTCACGCAGCTGTTCATCTCGTAGAACAGGTAGTTGATAAAGCCGGTCGAATCCCGCGGGATGTAGCTGGTGGGATCAGCAAAGTCGGCGTTGAGATTGGTCCCCAACACGTCGAACTGATGCACCGTGCTCACCCGATCGGTCCAGCTGCGGGTCAGGATCCAGCTGTTCACAGCGCTCTGCGTACCACGCCAGCCGAAGTTGCCGAAGGCGGCCGCATAGATGAACGACGTCTTGTCGTTGATCGTGTAGGTGAAACCACCCAGGTAAGCGTTGCCCTGGTTGTACTGATAGTAACCGGTATCCCAACCCAGCACCCAGCCGTTGTTCAAGGTCAGCTTGTCGTTGACCTTGTACGAGGCCAGAACGCCGGTGTGAGTAAAGGGTTCGCTATTCCAGAAGTTCAGCTGGCGGCTGAGGAAGAAGTTGCCGTTGGACGGCACCACTTCGTACCCGACGATGGTGTAAAAGTGGCCGACTTTCACCAGCCAATCTTCACCCAGAGCGACTTCGCCGTAGAGCTGCGGCAAAGCCCACTCATAGATGCCGTGATCCCAGCCGTTCAAGTAATCGTAGTGGCCCGGATTGATGTTACCGAACGACTGACCTTCGTTGCCGTCGGCACCGAACATCAGGTCAGCACGGAAACCCAGCCCGATGCCACCGGGCTGAGCCGAAGCGGCCTTGCCGATGTACATGTACTGCTGGTTCAAGTTCAGGTTGTTCCATTCCTTCTGGTTCAGGAAGGGACCGTTACCGCAGAACGCACCGTCCGGATTGTTCTGGTAGCCGAACTGGGTGAAGCCACCGACGGTCCAGCCCTTGTCGGCCCAGCAGCCGCACTTGTCGAAGTGGCCCATCAGCGTCCAGGGATCGCCGGCTTCACAGCAGCCGATCTGCGGGAAGAGCCGGTCCAGCAGCTGGCCATCGCCCCAGCCGCAACCACAGCTCGTGCCGCCGCAGGTGTTGCAGCTGGCGGCCGTGTTGCAGCCGCAGTCGGCACTGGCCTGAGCGCCTTC
Organism: Pirellulales bacterium; assembly: GCA_046349895.1. Taxonomy (GTDB): domain Bacteria; phylum Planctomycetota; class Planctomycetia; order Pirellulales; family Pirellulaceae; genus JAXMBJ01. The sequence goes on from JAXMBJ010000006.1 coordinate 3,357,958, forward strand.
GACCATCGGAGCCGGAGCAGCCTGAGCGGCCGGAGCAGCTTCGGCAGCCGGGGCAGGCTGGTCGCTCGGCGAGGCCTCAACGGGCTCGTCAGCATAGTAGTCGTAGTTGAAGGCAACCGGCTTGACGGACAGCGGCTGCCGCAGCGTTTGGGCCGAAGCGTGGCCCGCAAAAACGGCACCGCTGATAGCGCACGCGAGTGCCCAAGACATGCATTTCATCTCACAGACTCCCTTCGAAAAACTTGTTTTTTGGCGCCGCCTGCGCCGTAGCGGAGAATTGGCTCGCAATCAGGTAGGATTCGGTCGGTAGGCCAGACGCCAGGGCGACTGGTGCGAAACTCCTTGGTGGCGGGCCACCTCAGGCTTCAAACTAAAGTATCGGACGAGCCGGCCGAGGTGTCTGAAAAGAAAGGAATTCGTCACGACCGGTTTTCCGCGGCGAAAAGGCCTTCCGCGTTAAGCTGTGCGGGTCGTGCCGGACATAGCGCCCGACGACTCCCTGGCGGCCTGATCCAGCGCCCGAAAACCACCGCTCCATCCCCGCCGCCCGACTCGCCGACCGACTCGCCGACCGGCTGTTCCGTCGGCTACTGGACGCCCGTCATCATGGACGCCCCCCGGCCCCGCTAGCAGATTCTCAGAACGGTCAGAGCACCACCAGCAATCACCCGTGACAGAGTGATGCCGGTGACAGAGTAATACCGGTGGCAGAGTCATGCCGGTGACACGGAAACACCGGCTGACGAAACAGGCGCTGATCCACCTTGGGGAGCGATTATTGCAGCGCGTCGGACGAGATCGTTTCCTGGCCGTCTCGCGAGCAGATCGAGAGGATCACCAGGTGGTCCGTGTCCTCGGTCAGAAAATGGACCGAACCGTCGCAGGCCAGGAAATGGGCCCCGTTGGGATGCTCAGAGAAGATCCGTTCCTGGTTCCAGGCCTTCGGCGGCTTGTTCGAATTGACCCCTTTCTGGATGTGGCCGATGTTCAGCCCCGACACCCAGGCCCCGTTCACATCGCCGTCGCCGTCCAGCCCTCGCCCGGTACACTCGGTCAAGAGAATGGTGTGGGAGAGCCCGTCCAGAATGTCTTTGTTGCGGATCGGTTCCGGGGCGAGCATCTTGTCGCCGCGCAGCAGGCCCTTCGTGCCGACCAGCACCCCTCGCTGCGGCCCGTACGGCTCGGCCGTCATCGGATTCTTCTCGGTGGCCGTGGGTCCCGACACTGCCAAATAATCGATACAACCTAACCCCTCGCCGGGGATGCCGCTGAGGTTCATGATCTGGTCATCCCGGCTCCGGTGCTCTTCTCGCCGAGCCGTACTGGGGCAGAGATAGACGGGAATGACGGTCGAAGCGGCCGGCAGAACACTCGGGTGCAAAAACGACTTCTTCAAGTCGAGCCGGTCGTAAGTCGCCTGCTCTTCGACAAAAGGCAACGTCAACGCCGCCCAAGAATAGCTGACATTGTTCGGCGCTGTTCGAGACACCCACCGCTGACCTTCCGGGAACTTCCCCTGAGCCGTTTCAAAGCCGAGGACTCCCAGGCCGATCTGCCGCATATTGCTGGCACACGCCGTACGGTGAGCTGCCGAACGAGCGGCGTTCACGGCTGGAAAAAGCAACGCGATCAAGATGCCAATGATCGCAATCACCACCAGGATCTCAACGAGCGTAAAGCCCACCGTTGCCGACCGACGCGTGCTGTTGGCCATCCGCATACTCTCGCAACTTCGTTCACTCAACGGACGACAGATGGCCCGTTCCAATCTGCCCTTCCCCAATCGGCGACCCTTCATCGTATCTTCATAATCTTTTTCATCTTAAACGCAAACCCGGACCGCCGGGTACTCGGCATTTTATCCCGACTCGGCCGCCCTTTTTCGCAAAATCCACCCCCCTGGGCTGCCGTCGCCGGCGAGATTCACGCCCCTTTGCACGACTCAGAGCAATCTTTGCATAGAGTCCGGGCAAATCAGAGCCCCAGTCCCCAACACCGGCCAAACAACCAAAGCCAAAAGCCAAATCGCAACTCTATTCTATACAACAACTTATCAACGGTCATGAAATTTTTTCCAGCCGTTAAGCCATTTTGGAACGCTGGTTGCTCTAAGGGTTCAGCGTCCTGGGCACTATGGAGCTCAGCCTGAGGCGCACTTAACGAAAGGAGCTGATGGAGAAGATCGAGTCCCATGTGAAGTGCAGGACCACTTCCAGACCAATTTAAGCGTTCGATTCCTTCTTACCTTAACCCTCCTGACACCCGGAATCGACGCCCGGCACGGATGCCCCTTTTAACACGTTCTTCGGCTCTAGCCTGGGGCCAGAAGGATACCCCAATAGCCCGGGGAAGTGTCCGCCTCGCTTCCTCGGGCTGGGGTATCTTTTCTTTTGCAGACAAGATACCTCAGCTTGGTTTCATTTCTTTGTTTGCGATTCGTGGTCTGAATACTGTTCAAGTCGAAGCGAACCAAGCTCCCAGCCACCGAGCCGGGATGACCAGCGCCAAGATACCAAGCGCGGCGGGTGGCCCGGCCCAAGCCAGCACGAGCGCTGCATCGAGCACGATCAAAAAGAGAATGCTCTCCTTAATCGCCATCTGCACTCGCCGAGGCTGGGGGTCGCGCCCAGCCAGCCACCAGCGACGGGCGGGCGAGAGGGAAAGAATTCCCACCAGCAGCGGCCAAGCCTCGAACGGACGCAAGGTCAGCGTCTCCAGCCAGTAGGGGCCACCCAGCCACGGCGAGACCGCGATCAAGGTCAGACCGACCGCCATCGTCACCGCCGCCGCCGCCAGCTGACCGCGTTGGCTGAGCCCCGCTTCGTCCCGGGCAAACCACGTGATCCCCGCCACGTAGATCCCCATCCCGACCACGATCGCCAGGAGCGTCGGGGCGACGGGCAACCCCGCCTCACCCACCGACACCGCGCCGACGGCCATCCCCATCCAGACATTCACGCTGCGACAGGCCCCCATCCCCAGCGGACCGAACGGGGTCGGCTTGAGGACTCGGTCGTACAGCAGCACCAGGATGGCCAGTGTCCCCGCCAGGATTCCAGCCGCTGTAATCCACGGACTGCTGGGGATTCCTCCGGCGATCGCTCCCGACACCACACCGCCGACTAACAGAAAAACTCCCAACCGCCTGGCCTGTGTCAGCGAGATACGTCCCGAGGGGAGCGGTCGTTCGGGCCGCTCACGTCGGTCCAATTCGACGTCAAAGTAGTCGTTCCAGACCATGCCGGCCGCGTAGAGCATGGCTGAAGCTACGAGCAGACAGGCCAGCCGCCACGGCGACTCGACGCCCCGCGCCGTGACGAGATACCCCATGGCACCATCTGCGACCGCCGTGAAGATATTCGGCACCCGCATCAGCCGGGCGTAATCCCACCATCGCGCCATGTCGGCTCCCTTACTGCTCACTCCGCCCTCCCCCACTCGTCCTTACCCTCGAACTCATCCGCCGTCGCGTGATGATACTGTGGCTCGACGTCCAGCGTCGAGTGAGCGGGCCGGAAGCTCACCACCTCAAGGCTCACCTCCGAGATGCCAAATTCCCACATGCTGAGCCTCGTGGGTTACTGGCCGGTCAGCAACTGCTTGAGCACCACCGGATCGATATCTGCTGACAGGGAGTCGACCGATCCGTCAAGACGCACCACATTGGCCACGCCCGGGTGGGGCGACGAAATCATTCCCTCAGACATGCCGGGCGTCCGCCCCGGGCGATTGATTCCGACCGGCAGCTGGCCCAGATCGACGTCTTCGGGCTGAGTCCAGACGATGTTGCGGCCGGTGGCTTCGACCAGCCCGATCGGTGCCCGGCCGGACGTCTGTGAGTAATCGACGCGTCGCCGTGCCTCGTCGGAGAAAACCGTCTGGGATCCGACCGGCATGGCATACGCCGTGTAGTGCCGGCCCTGCTGGTCGTGCGGTGTCGGATTGGACGGACAGACGAACGTCGAGAGGGCCGTCGTGGCGACCGAGTGATTGGCCGGAGCGTCCCAAGGCTGGCTCGAATCGTAGTTTGTGGTCAAGAAATCCAAATCCAGATACGGCAGCAGCTCGACACGCCAGCTGACCGCCGCACCGCCCGGCGCCGTCGTCGGCGCTGGAAGTGTCCCGTGCTCCTGCTGGTACGCCAACAGCCCCAACCCCAGATTCTTCAAGTTATTGATGCACTGCGTGCGCCGAGCGGCCTCGCGAGCGGCCGGCACGGAGGGCAGCAACAGGAACGACACACCGATCAAGGCCAGCAATCCGCAGCCCACCGGAACAGCACTCACCCCCGGTTCTCGGCGAATCAAGCGCACCGTCGTGATCAGAAAGGCAGTCGCCAGAATCAGCTCGGTCACGATCAGCAGCCCGATCAGGAATGGCCGCGAATAATCAGTCAACGACGCGATGCCCCAGGCAAAGGGGATCGGGGCCATCAATGCGGCGACCAGCCAGCCGATGGCTCCGGCCACGGTCGCCGGACGTCGAGATTGCCGCCACAGCCCGGCGACGGAAATCAACGCCAACAGCAACAGCACCAGGTGCACGCCGATCACTCGCAGGCTCAGAATCGGCTCGACATACGGATACGGATATTCGTCCACGCCACCACCTCATCCCAGGACGCTGGCTTGTTCAGGATCTCTCGATCAAGCGAACTCACATGATTTCAGCTGCTGGCGCTGCGGTAACTCAACAAGGCCCGCTGGAAGATCCATCGCGAAGCGACGAGGCTGGCGACGGTGGCCAGCAGAGCGAAGGCCGGCAGTCCCCAGTCGCCGGGCGAATCGAGCCGCAGGGGGCGCACCATCAGCCGAGCGGGGACGTTGACCACGACCAGCACGGGAATGATCCAGGTGAAGAAATGACGTAATGGCGTGCCGACCCGGCCTTCGTAGATCTCCATCGGGTAGCGCGAGAAGTTAGTGATATAGAACCAGAAATCATACAGCGTCTGATTGCGGCCCAGCCAGATGCTGGTCGCTGAGAGGCTGATCATCAGGCTGTACATCATCAGCACGCCACACAGAACATAGAAGACGTACAGCAGCGGCTGATAGAAGGCCAGCTGCAGCGGGTTTTCGGGGCGAGTGACGAGCCGGAACATGCTGTAGATCAGGAGCACCAGCCCCACGATCAGATTCGACAAGCTTGACCACGACACTTTCTGCAGCGAGACCAGGAACTGGGTGTCGATCGGCTTGAGGAGGGCGAAGTCGAGCCCGCCGGTGCGGATCAGTTCGCTGAATTCCTCAGCGTTGGGCATGAAGAACGCCTGCACCAGGCTGTTCACGAACATCGTTGTCGACAGGAAGACGAAGAACTCGTATTTGCCCCACCCCGAGCCGGCTCCCAGTTCCCGAGCGTACTGGAAGACGAGCAGATAGAAGCCCAGATTCATCAGCACCCAGCTGGTCGACGAGAGGCATTCGATCCAGAAGTTGCCGCGAAACTGCATATCGCGCACCAGGCTGTTGCGCGCGAAGGTCATAAAGACTCGACCATACGACGGCTGGATGCTGGTCACGCCGCTAACCTCCATACGCGCTGTAGCGCCGCACGCCACGCTGGAACAGATGCCGACCCAGCTGTGCGAAAAAGACAATCCACGCGGCCTGCACGACCAGCCCGATCACCAGCCGCCAGCCGGTGATCTTCCCCAGAAACACGGCGGCCGGGAAATAGGCCAGGTATTGCAGCGGCAAGCCGGTCACGATCGAGTCCCATGGCGCGGGGAGGATGTCGAGCGGAAACATGTGGCCGGACAGAAAGAAATTGAACAGCATATAGACAAACAGCAGCGAACTGACTTCGAGCAGCCAGAAGCCGACCAGGCCGATACACGATTCCAGAAAGAATCCCAGCAGGAAGGCCATCACCAGACTGGCGGCGAAGGCGACCAGCGTCACGGCGTCGGGCCAGCCGGCGAAGAATCCGCGACAGAGAAAAAAGACCAGTGCGAAGGGACCGGCGGCGACGGAGTAGTAGGCCAGCTTGTGAGCCACGCGCGACAGGAGCAGGAAACCGAGCATATCGATCGGCTGCACCAGGAACTTCTTCACCTCGCCGTCGCGAATCTGCCGCGCCATGCCACTGGCCAGACCGGGCATGCTCGAAAACGCTCGACTGACCATCGTCAGCAGGTAATAGGCGACCATGTCCTCATACGAGTAACCGCGCAAGGTCAAAGCGCCGTCGGATTGCTGGCCCAGCGACTGGAAGATCGCATACCACAGGAAGACCTGCGTCACGATCGGCAGGAAACGCATCAGCGTCCCCAGTGCGAAATCGCCACGATAGACGAGTCTTTCTTCGAGCGAGATGCGGAGGATCGTCCACCAGGTGGCACAGCGCTGCCCCCAGCTGTCGACCGGCGCCGCCGCCGAGTTCCCCACCGAAGTGTCGGCGCTCATGCCACCCCCTGCCCGTCCGGCTCGGAGGCCGGCGTCTCGCGACCGACTTGCGAAAAGACCTCCGCAATCACCTGCTCCAGCGGCGGGTCCTCCACGCTCACGTCCTCGACGGCGTGCTGGTCGAGCACGGCGGCCAGCATCCGCGCCACATCGCGCCGGTCGACCTGCAGCCGCACCTTGGGGTACTCGCGATCCAGCACCACACCGAATCGCTCCAGCCCCTCCGGCAACCGCTCGCCGGCAAACTGCAGCGTCACCACCTTGTGACCGCTGAACCGGTCGACGATGCCGCTGAGCGACCCGTCGTACTTGAGCTGCCCGGCCGCAATGATCACCACTCGGCGACAGAGCGCGGCGATGTCTTTCATGTAGTGGCTGGTCAACAACACCGTCGTCCGGTGCTCACGCTGATATCGCTTCAAGAACTGCTGGATGCTGTGCTGAGCGACCACATCCAGGCCAATCGTCGGCTCGTCCAGAAACAGCACCTTCGGCGAGTGGAGCAAGGCGGCGGTCAGCTCCAGCTTCATTCGCTCACCCAGCGACAATTCCCGCACCGGCTGGCTCAAGAGCCGAGAAACGTCCAGCAGCTCCGTGATCGCCCGCACCTGCCGGTCAAATTCCGTCGGCTCGATGCCGTAAATCTGTTGGTGCAGCCGGAACGATTCCTGAGCGGGGAGGTCCCACCAGAGCTGGTTTTTCTGCCCCATCACCAGAGCGAACTGTCGACGGTAAGCGTTCTCGCGGCGCCAGGGGACATGGCCGAGGACGGTGGCTGAGCCCGAGGTGGGCGTGAGGACGCCCGAGAGGAGCTTGAGCGTGGTCGTCTTTCCCGCGCCGTTGGGGCCCAGAAAGGCGACAAACTCCCCCTGTTCCACCTGCAGGTCGATCCCCTTCACGGCGTGGACGTCGCGGTACTCGCGGTGAAACAGTCCTCGCAGCGACTCGCGCAGGCCCTCCCGCTTCTGGTACACACGATAAGATTTCCGCAGTCCCTGCAGCTGAATGATGGCCATGGCGACCGATTATAGCCCGACTCGCCCGCCGCGGGTACGATACGCGGGTACGATAGTGGCCGTTTGGCTCAAGAACTCCGGAGTGACCGCCGTGTCCGATCCAGCATCCCGGCCAGCACCAGCGTCGTTCCCGTACCGGATCGGCATTGGCCACGACACGCATCGGCTCGGTCCCAGCGGCCCGCTGCTGCTGGGCGGTGTCCGCATCGAACACGATCGCCACCTGATCGGGCATTCGGACGCCGACGTCCTGCTGCACGCCGTCACCGACGCCCTGCTCGGCGCCGCAGCTCTCCCCGATATCGGCGAACTTTTCCCCGATCACGATCCCCAAAACCGTGGCCGCGACTCGGCTGAGATGCTGCTGGCCGCCAAGCAGCTGATCGACCAGCACGGCTACCAGATCGTCAACCTCGACTGCATCGTCTTCGCTCAGCGACCCAAGATCAGTCCCCACAAGCTGGCCATCCGTACCCGCCTGGCGGAGCTCCTCGAGCTCCCCCTCGACCGCGTCGGGCTGAAGGCCAAGACGGGCGAGCTGGTGGGGCCGGTGGGACGCGAAGAGGCGATTCAAGCCGAGTGCGTGGTGTTGCTAGCTGGGCCGGGGTGATCGGCCGATTGCACTTCGCCCAAGGTCGCCCGCTTTGCTATACTGCCCGGCGTATCCGGCCGGCAGGTGAGGCCGGCGAACTCCAGATTGAGGACAGGATTGCATGCCGACCATGACGGACCGTTCCGCTCCGGGGGCCCCCTCGCAGCTCGCCTCCAGCCTCCGCGTCTACAACACGCTCAGCGGCAAAAAGGAACCGTTCCAGACGGAACGACCGGGCCAAGTGGGGATGTATCTTTGCGGGCCGACGGTCTACAAGGAGGCCCACATCGGCCACATGGTTGGTCCGGTGATCTTTGACACGGTCAAGCGGTATCTGGTTTACAACGGCTATCGCGTCGATTGGGTCGTCAACATCACGGACGTGGACGACAAGCTGATTGCCGAGTCGCAGCGGCGTGGGATCTCGATGGCTCAAGTCGCCGCCGAGATGACGGAGGACTACCTGAAGAATCTGCAGGCTTTGGGGGTCGACCAGATCGATCATTTCCCGAAGGCGACTGAGCACATTGACGAGATCATTCAGTTCATTGAGACGTTGATTGCCCGCGGCTACGCCTATGCGGCGGGCAGCGACGTCTATTTCGACGTGGCTCGTGACGCCGAATATGGCAAGCTGTCGCATCGGACGCTCGAGAGCCTGCAGGGTGAAGGGGGCGAAGCCGCGTCGCGCAAACGGGCTCCGGGAGACTTTGCTCTCTGGAAAGGGGCCAAGCCGGGCGAGCCGTCGTGGGAGAGCCCTTGGGGTGCGGGGCGTCCAGGTTGGCATATTGAATGTTCGGCGATGAGTCGCAAGTTGCTGGGCGAGACGTTTGACATCCATGGCGGCGGGCTCGACTTGGTATTCCCTCACCACGAAAACGAGATTGCTCAGAGCGAATGCTGCCACGGCAAGCCGATGGTCCGCTACTGGATGCACAACGGCCTGATGAAGGCTGATTCCCGAGCGGGGAAGGTCGGTGGCCGAAGCGATCGCGAAGAGGGAGCTGATCCGACGGCGGGCAAGATCAGTCGCAGCAAGGGTGCTGGCGGACTGGCTCAGCTGATTCAGAAGCACGGCGGCGAGCGGATCCGGTTCTTCCTGCTGCGGACGCATTATCGCAGCACGAGCGTTTTCGGCGACGAGCCGTTGACTGAAGCGGCGACGGCCCTGGAGACGTTTTACCGCTTTTTCGACCGCTTGGAACGGATCACTGGCCAGTCGTTCTACAAGCTCGCGGCCCCTGCCACACGCTGGGCGGGCGAGTTCGAGGCGGGCGGGAATGAGCTGCTGACGGCGGTCCACGAGCGGCGCCGTTCGTTCCTGGAAAAGATGGACGACGATTTCAACACGGGTGGGGGTGTGAGCGAACTGTTTGAGCTGGTTCGGACGCTGAACCGTTACGTCGAGCAGCATCGGCTGGAAGATGTGGGCCAGCGCACGGCTGAGCTGATTGACCCGCTGTTGATCGGGACTCGTACGCTGAAGGAGCTGAGTGCGATTCTGGGGGTCTTCCAGCAGCCGGCGGGAATGCCGGGGGGTGCTGCGGACGAGCTGGTGGGCCAGCTGATGCAGCTGTTGATCGACGCCCGTGCTCAGGCTCGCCAGAAAAAAGATTTCGCCATGGCCGATCTGATTCGAGTCCGCCTGCTGGAGATGAACATCTCGCTGGAGGACCGCAAGGACGGCACGACGTGGCGGCGAGGCGAAGGTTAGTTGATGGCTGACGCGTCAGGACCGCGCGTGGTCGGCATCGACCCGGGCCTGAACACGACCGGCTATGGTGTGCTGGACGTGAGTCGCATGCCACCACGGCTGGTCGAAGCGGGCGTGGTGCGAGGTGGCTCATCCGATCGGCTCGACCAGCGGCTGCTGAACGTCCATCGCGGCGTGCTGGAAGTGCTGGAGCAGCATCGGCCGGTCGCCGTGGCGTTGGAGGAACTTTACTCCCACTACGAACGGCCGCGGACCGCCATCCTGATGGGCCATGCTCGCGGAGTGATCTGTTTGGCCGCCGTGTCGCAGCAGATTGCCATCTACCCTTACGCGGCCACGCATGTGAAGAAGATCCTGACTGGCAGTGGCCGGGCGCCCAAGGGCCAGATTCAGGTCGCCGTGCAGCGGGAGCTGAAGTTGCCGAAGCTGCCTGAACCGCCCGACGTTGCCGACGCGCTGGCCATCGCTCTGTGTCACGCCTATTCCCACTTTGCACGCCTGCCCATCAAGAGCACCTCGACCCATGATCACTAAAGTCACCGGGCTACTGAATTCACTCAGCGAAGAAACCGCCGAGCTGCAGTTTGGACCGCTGTCGATCGAAGTCATGATTCCGCAGTTCACACGGCGGCAGCTGTTGAACCACGTGGGGACTCCGGTTGAGCTGTTTACGATTGCCTATCTGGACGGCAATCCGGGCCAGGGCAAGGTGGTACCGAAGATGGTCGGGTTCCTGACGGCGGCCGAGCGGGAGTTTTTTGAGCTGTTTTGTTCGGTTGACGGCGTGGGGGTAAAGAAAGCGCTCCGCGCCATGGTCCGGCCAGTCCCGGAAGTTGCCGTGTTGATCGAAGAACAGGATGTGAAGGGTTTGGCCAGTCTTCCCGGTATCGGCCCGGCGACTTCGGAACGGATCGTCGCCAAACTGCGTCGCAAAGTCCCCCGCTTTGCGCTGCTGGTCTCACGAGCGATGGCCAGCGACGAAGTGGCGACCGATGTGGTCCGCGACGCCTACGACGCCCTCCGCTCACTCGGCCACTCCGAAGCCGACGCCCGCCGACTGCTCGACAGCGTCCTCGACGGCAAAGCCAAATTCAAAGACGTCGATTCGCTGATCCAGGCGATCTACCAGCAACAACGGTAAATGATCGCAACATCTGGCCATTCCTGAGGCACGGATCGCTCCCCAAACATCCGTGCCCATCCGTGCCCATCCGTGCCCATCCGTGGTCATCCGTGGTCATCCGTGGTCATCCGTGGTCATCCGTGGTCATCCGTGGTCATCCGTGCCATCCGTGGTCCAAAACGACAGACTCCACAACTCAGCTCGACCAATCTCGCGTTCAAACCGATCCGACCATTATCGGCCCAAGACATTGCACCGTTTCGCTTGCTCAGATCGAGTACCGCTGCGCTGAGTAGGAGTACGACGAACGACAACAACCAAACATCCGTGCTCATCCGTGCCATCCGTGGTCCAAAACGACAGACTCCACAACTCAACTCGACCAATCTCGCGTTCAAACCGATCCGACCAGTATCGGCCCAAGACATTGCACCGTATCGTTGGCTCAGATCGAGTACCGCTGCGCTGAGTACGAGTACGAGTACGAGTAGGAGTAGGAGTAGGAGTAGGAGTAGGAGTACGACGAACGACAACAACCAAACATCCGTGCTCATCCGTGCCATCCGTGGTCCAAAACGACTCAGCTTTCGGCCGCCAGGGGCTGTTCGTGCAGCCGGCTGTACGCCAGCGGATTGATATGGCGCGGATCGCGGCCGGTCAAATGGCGGAGCACTCGGACGACATGCGAATGGCAGTTCTCGATGAACAGGCGATAGCGCAGCTGACTCCCTGCCGCGGCGGTGCCGATGACGTACAGGCCCGGGATATTGGTCTGCTGAGTCAGAGGATCAAGCTCCGGCCGGCCGTTGGGCGGAAGCAACTGCACACCGGCTCCAGACAACAGGTTGGTGTCCATCTGGTAGCCGATCAGCAACAGCACGAAGTCGACGGGAATCTGCCAGGCACTTGCCCGATCGACGGCCATCGGTTCGACACTGGTGTCGACTCGGGCCAGCGTCACCGTTTGTCGGTCAATCGCCACCGGCACCGACGACCGATGAAACTCGACAGCCCCCGTCTGAATCAACCATTCGATCTCGGGCTTCAGCCAGTACTTGATCGAATCGTCCAGCTGCTCGCGACGATAACTGATCGCTACCTTGGCTCCAGCCCGGTAACAGCGCACGGCCGCCTCGACCGCCGAATTGCGTCCGCCGACAATCAGCAGCCGCTGGCCGACATACGGATGAGGCTCGTCGAAGTACGAACTGACGTGCGGCAAATCCGAGCCTGGAACGGGGCCCGTATCGGGTAGCTCCAGCGGTCGGGGCCGATGCATGTCTCCGATCGCGGAGATCACGCGACGAGCCACATAGCGGCGCATGATTCCTGCTCGCTCGGTAACTGCCGAGAACTGATCTCCTTCGCGCCGCAATTCGACCACCCGCTCGTAGGCCTGCACTTGCAGCTGAAATTGCTGAGCGACGGCCAGCAGATACGTCAGGTATTCTTCGCGAGTCGCTTTGGATTGGTCGACGGTCAGCAGCGGCACACCGCAGATGGCAATCCGCTCGGGCGAACTGAAGAATCGGGCCTGGCGCGGGAACCAGGAGATGGTGTGGCCGATCTGGCGAGCGTCGACGTGGATGTAGTCGATTTCGGCGTCTTTCAAGGCCACGGCCATTTCCAGACCGATCGGCCCAGCCCCGATCAACAGCACGTCAGTCTTTATGGGCTGAGAATTATCTTCGGTCGCAAGGCTCGTCATAGCGTCTTGTCAGCAGTCGAGTTACGGGCCGGTCGGCGGAACAACCAGCTGCACCAGCTGGTTCAGGTTTCCCGATCGGAAGCCTTGCAGGTCGAGCGTCACGTAACGAAAGCCCAGTTGTAGCAGATGGTCGACCAGCGGCTGGCGGACAGCCGGATCAGCCAGCCGCGGGATCTCGTCCAGCGGAACTTCGATCCGCGCCAATTGGTCGGCGTGCAGCCGCAGTCGGAATTCGCGGAGTCCCATCGATCGGAGGTACGTTTCGCCCTGCTCGATCATCGCCAATCGTTCAGCTGTCACCTCGACACCATACGCCACGCGGCTGGCCAGACATGGCGCTGCCGGCTTGTCCCAGGTCGGAATCCCCCATCGCTCAGCCAGCTGGCGGACGTCGGACTTGGTGAAGCCACACTCAATCAACGGACTGCGGACGCGATGTTCCTGGGCGGCCACCATCCCCGGCCGATGGTCCCCCAGGTCATCGCAATTGGCGCCGTTGACAATCACTGCCACTTCGTGAGTGGCCAGGAGTTCGGGGAGCTGGTTGTTGAGCTGAGTGTAGAGTTCGTCCTTGCAGTAATAACACCGATTGCCGGCGTTGGCGCGATAGCCGTCACGATCGAGCTCGCGGGTCGAGAGAACGCGGTGTTGAAGTCCGAGTTGAGCGGCCAGCTGACAAGCGGCGTCGAGTTCAAATCGAGGGAGGCTGGGGCTGTCGGCGGTTACAGCCATGGCTGCCGGCCCCAGCACACGTGACGCGACGAGTGCGACCAGAGTGCTGTCGATGCCCGCCGAGAAGGCGACCGCGCAGCTGGGCCAGGGAACGAACCAGTCGATCAACTGCCGAGCCTTGTCGAGCAGCTGCGGAGCGATCGGATGGCCCGACTCAACGGCGACCATCGCCAGCAGCTCGCCGACTCCCGCCGGCACGGTCCCAGCCGTCGCGGCACGGTTCATCCCGCATCCCTCACGAGCTCTCAGGCCCCAGGTTCCCGCCAGGTGGCTCAGTCGTTGGCGTTGTCCCGCAGCACCGGTTCCATCACCTTGGTGTTGCGTTCCACGGCCAGCACGACGGTGCGCTGCTCCAAACCGTCACTGCTGCTGCTGACAATCGGCAGCACCTGCCGACGATCGGGCATGTGGACGCGCACCGAGAACGTGCCGTCCGGTCGCAGCTTGACCGGTTCCCCGGCGAGCGAAATATGCGACTCGGGCTCGGTCCGGCCGAAGATCAACATCTCAGCGTCGACCTCGAGCTTGAATTCGCGCGTCCGGCCGAGGCTGAGCTCTGCGCCGCCGCCGAAGCGGGAGCTGAGCGGTCCACCCATGGGACGCTGGAACCGTTCTTCGAAGACGTCCTGCAGTTCGCCCGTGGAACCGTCGGGATCGTAGCCGCCGCTGAGGGCAAAGATCCGCTCGCAGTCTTCCTTGACGTCGGCCCAATTCATGTCGACCGCGTCGCTGCTGCCCGGACGGGGAGTCTGCACGGTGTTGCTGCGCGCGAGGGAATGGAACCGGCCGCCATCGCCGAGGTAGCCGATTTCGACCCGATAGCCCTTGGGCGGATCGGGGACATCGATGTACCAGTTCTGGACGCCACCGTGGATGGGGATGTCGCGCACCACACGTTCCGCTGTGGCGGTTGTATGTCCGGTCAGCACCTCGAAGATCCGCAGCACGGGGCGAGCGACATGCCATTGCTCGGCCATCGCTGCCCGCGCCCGGCTGATCGACTGGCTGGTGAGTTCCCAGTAAGCGTGCAACCAGAATGGATCGCGGACCATCAGCACGACACGGTCCTTGCCGATCGGCTTGAACGGTTCGTATTTTCCTTTGGCCAGCACCGGTGGCTTCATGTTTTCGGTCGACAGATCCTTGTGCTCCTCGCGGGCCTGATGCACTCGCTGGATCTTGCGTACCACGCGCGGATCGGCGGGTGGAGTGGGAGCGACCTTCTTGGCGACAGGCGGAGCCGGTGTGGCGGGGACGTCGATCCGCCGTCCCGGGGCCGCCGGTCGTCGCTCAGCTGGTGCTGTCGGCCGGGCTGCTGTCGGCCGAGCTACTGTCGGCCGCGGTGGGGCCGGAGCCGGAGCCGGACGAGTGGCCGGCGCCATGGCTTTCCCCTTCACGGGAACCGTTCCGGCCCGTCGATGGGCTGAACCGTTACTGGACGCGGAGTGGGCGGGGGTGCCGTTGCGTTTCACCTCGGTCCGCCCGGCCGGTCGGGCCGATTTGCTCGACGCCGAACTGGACGACTTGGCGACCCGCTTGGCCTTGCGGACCAGGGCATGGATCAATTGATCTTTGCGCATGGCGTGCCAGCCGGGGATTCCCCGCTGCTTGGCCATCTCGGCCAGATCCTTGCACGTGTATTCCTTCAAAGACGCTGCCGTAATCAAGGGACACCCTCCGACTGCTTACCTGTTCCCCGCTGAACGCGCTCGGCCCCCCCGCCGAGCAGCCCTGGTGGGCGGCTGCGGGTCTTACTCTCCGGCGCGTCCCCCCCGTGCGGTACTTCCGACCCCGATGACTACGGACCGCCTGGCGGCGGCTCGATCAAGGCAGGATGAATCTGGTCATCCGTAGTCTCGGCCCTGGAGCCGGAATTCGCATGGGCTCGCCGGGAGCCGCCGAATGGCCCATACCACCCAGCTTAACCCCGCACACCCTACAACGCATCAAAACCAGCTTAATTGATACATGAGCAATTGGCAACGATTACACCCCCCCGAAGAAGGTACTTTTTCCGAAATTCCTGACATGGCGAGCCGTCATGATCGCCAAGGTTTCCCCGGTGCCCGCAGTCCGCCCGGTTCCCCAGCCCTGGGGGCCTCTCGCCAATCGACGCAAATACTTAACAAATAAAGACTTACAAATCCAAGTCGACTTTGTGAAAAAAAGCACGAATTCTCCCTCGGGTCGGTTGACCACCCGAGCGGCTTAGTTTAGATTGCCCGTTTTCCAGGAGGAGGTGTGGTGTGCAGCACAAGCCGACTCCGGAAAATGACGGGCGAT
Organism: Pirellulales bacterium; assembly: GCA_046349895.1. Taxonomy (GTDB): domain Bacteria; phylum Planctomycetota; class Planctomycetia; order Pirellulales; family Pirellulaceae; genus JAXMBJ01. The sequence goes on from JAXMBJ010000006.1 coordinate 3,373,536, forward strand.
CCGACGCGGCACGCGCTTATCAATGGGCATCCGAGATCGTTTCGGTGGCCCTGGTGATGGTTGGCCCACCCCTGCTTGGCTGGTACGTCAGTCGATGGCTGGGTGGCCCCCGTTGGCAGGTGGCCTGGATTTCGCTGGGCGGGGCTCTGGGACTGTGGCTGGGCATGAGTCAGCTGTTGCTGATCGCCAAGCGGCCCCCGAGCAGTCGGGAAGGCTCCGACCGGGAATCCTCATCGAGCGGTGATCCTGGTGCGAGCGGTGATCGTGGAGGAGGAGCTGGGTCGGGTAGTCCGGCCGAGGGTCGGCGGAGGTCAGACCAGTGAGTGGTCCGGGTCGGTTGCCCGAGCGGTTGCCATCGGCCGATCAGTGGTGGCAGGCCGTGGGCTCATTGTCCGTCTGCCTGCTGGTGTCGGGTGTGGCCGGAATTGTCGTCGCTTATGCGGTGTCGGATGCCTGGCGAGCCCAGGCGGCGCTGTTGGGATGGTTTTTGGTCGTGGCAGGTACGGCGCTCAGCTGGGTGGTGACCTGGTGGTTTGCCGGACCCTGGCTGGGGCTGCTGCACATTACGGCGGGATTTATCTGCCGAGCCTTAATGCCGCTGGGAATTGCTGCGGGGCTGGCCGAAACCAGTCCTCAGTGGCAGGCGGCCGGGCTGTTATGGTGGACATTCGGTTTTTATCTCGTGGGATTGGCGGCGGACACCTGGGTCGCTCTGCGGCTGGTCAGCGAACCGGCGGGGCGAGTCATCCGACCGAGGGACAAATAGCCATGGCCGATCACGGCGGCAAAGTCGACTACCTGGCTCCCGAGCATCTGTTTGAGCACGTCCAGGACAGCACGCACTTCGAAGTGCCGAAGATGCTGGTCCGTTCGGGCGAGAACCACGTCGAGATCCCGCAGTGGAACGGCGGTGCGGCGGGCTGGGAGCTGCGCACCAGCAACGCCATGGCCAACTCGATCCTGCAGCCGCTGGAGGGCAAAGTCACCAAGTTCATGGTGCTGGAAGCCGTCGCGGCCCTGTTGATGATCATCATTTTTGTCTGGTTGGCGGGACGGCTGAGCAGCTCAGTGGCACCTCGTGGCCGGCTGACCAATCTGCTGGAATCGTTCCTGCTGTTCCTGCGCGACTCGGTCGCTCGTCCGGCGATTGGCGAGCACGACGCGGACCGGTTCCTGCCTTTCCTGTGGACGATGTTCTTTTTCATTCTCGGCTGCAACCTGCTGGGCATGATCCCCGGCCTGGGATCGCCGACGGGGGCTTTTGCCACCACGGCCGCGTTGGCGCTGATTACGTTGATCACGGTCGTCCGGTCGGGGATGCAAGCCTTAGGGCCGGTCGGATTCCTCAAGGCTCAGGTCCCGCACATGGAGCTGCCTTTTGTGCTGGCCATCTTCCTCAAGCCGATGATTTTTGCGATTGAGATCATCGGGTTGCTCATCAAGCACTTCGTGTTGGCCGTTCGTTTGTTCGCGAACATTTTCGCCGGCCACCTGGTGCTGGCCGTGTTGATTGCCTTCGTGGGGGCGATCGCGGTGGCCATGGGTTCGACCACGCATCCCTTGTCGATTACGGTCAGCGTGGCCAGTGTGCTGGGAGCGACACTGCTGAGCTGCCTGGAACTGTTTGTGGCCTTTTTGCAGGCCTACATTTTCACCTTTTTGTCGGCACTTTTTATTGGCATGGCCGTTCATCCTCACTAGCCGTCTTCCAGCGGGTGCTCGGAGCAATCCGGGGCTCGATCGAGACGGCGGCTGGCGGCGGGGACTGCCCAGGAACCTTTTTTGCGTACGGGAGACCAGTACCGTGTTTAAGTGGGCTCAGATTCTGTTGGTTGGTGTTGTTCTGATGTTGGCGGCTGCTACTCCGGCGTTCGCTCAGGGAACTGGTGGCGACGCGACTCCGGAGGCCACAAGCGCCCTGATCACGCTCAGCGGTGCCATTGGTGCGGGCATTGTGCTGATCGGCGCTGCTTACGGCATTTCGCGGATCGGTTCGGCGGCGGTCGAGAGCATGGCTCGTCAGCCGGAAGTCGCCGGCAGCATCAACACGGCGATGATCATCGCCGCGGCGTTGATCGAAGGTGCTACGTTCTTCGCGCTGATCGTGTGCATTCTGAAGGGCTAGGACTGGCCAGCGTTCCCGGAGCCGCTTGGTTGCGCCAGGCGGCATGGACGGAATGCCGACAGGACAGCAGAGGGTGTTGTGATGGCCCGTGAGTTGATGACAAGGTGGCTGCCACTGGCAGCCGTGGTGGGTCTGTGGTGGGCCGGTGCGGCAGTTCCGGCCCGTGCCGCTACCGATCCGGCGCAGGCCGAGGTGCACTCGGGCAGTGAACTGGCGGAGGGAGCCGGGCACGACGCGGCGGCTGCCGATCATGGCAGCGCCGATCATGCCGGAGCTGGCGGTCATGGTGGCCATGCGGCCGCCGACTCGCGGCCGGTCGACCCCGACTTGCTGCTCTACACCGTCGCCGTCTTCCTGTTGCTGCTGGCCATTCTGGGCAAATTCGCCTGGAAGCCGATCATTGAGGCGGTGGACCGCCGTGAGCGGCAGGTGGCCGATCAGCTGGCCGCCGCCCAGGCCGCGCAGGAGCAGGCTCAGCGCCAGCTGGCCGAGCATCAGGCGAAGCTGGCGGGAGCGACCGAGGAGATCCGGCAGATGCTGGATCAGGCTCGGCGCGAAGCCGACCACCAGAAGCAGCAGATCGTCGCCAGCGCTCAACAGGCGGCTGCCGACGAAAAGAAGCGGGCGGTCGGCGAGATCACCGCTGCCAAGAACGCCGCCCTGCGCGAACTGGCCGAACGGAGCGTCGATTCGGCGCTCGGGTTGGCCGGCAAGATTGTCCGTCGTCAGCTGCAACCTGGTGACCACGCCGAGCTGGTCCAGGAAGCGCTGCGTGAGTTTCCGAGCCAGAACTGAGCCAGCGATAACCGGCCTCCCTGCGGGGCGCGCCGGCAGGATCTCAGCAGGAACCGTGTGCCATGTCTGACCCGTCGACCAGCACCAGGAAAGCGACTGATATCGGCCGCGGCCGTATCGGCGCCACGTATGCCAAGGCCTTCCTCGGCGTAGCGGAGAATTCCGGCCGCCCCGAGGAATTGCTCCAGGAACTGCAAGGGCTGGTCGCGCAGGTCATCGATCGCTTCCCCGACTTCGATCGCACGCTCTCATCTCCTCGACTGTCCGTCGAAGAGAAGCAGGCGATGATCGACCGCGTCTTCGGGGGACGAGTGTCGGACGAGATGCTGAGATTTCTGCAAGTTGTCAGCCAGCATGGCCGCATCGACTGCCTGCGGGAGATTGCCGAATCGGCCGTCGATCAGTATCAGGCGGCGCGGGGCATGGTGACGGTCAACGTCATCACCGCCGCTCCGATCAACAACGAACTCCAGCAGCGGATCCGACAGGCGCTGAGCGACAAGCTGGGCCGGAAGGTCGAGCTGAAAGTGAGCGTCGATGCGGACATCCTGGGAGGGTTGGTCGTGCGGATCGGCGACACGGTCTTCGACGGCAGCATCGCCAATCAGCTCCTGCAGCTGCGGACGGAAGCCGTCGAACGGACCTACGAGCAACTGAGGCAAAGCGCCGAACAGCTGGCCGGTGAGCTCTCACTGTAACGCGGGACGACTGCGAGACGGTCCGGCGAATAGTTTCGGAAACAAACACGTTCGAAAACAAGCACGTTCGGAAGAGACGCTGATCGGGAATGTAACCTGATCGCCAAGTGAATTGACCGAGGATGTGAACTGACAGAGGAATCGTGACCCCATGAAGTTCAATGCCGATGAAATAGCAGCGGTCATTCAGCGCGAGGTCGAGCAGTACCAGCGCCGAGTGGATGTCCGCGAAGTGGGGACCGTACTGGAAGTGGGTGACGGTATCGCCCGCGTCTACGGTCTCTCCGGCGTGATGGCCGGTGAAATGGTCGAATTCCCCAGCGGGGTGAATGGCGTCGCTTTCAATCTGGAAGAGAACAGCGTCGGCGTGATCATTCTCGGCGACTACCTGCAGATTAACGAAGGTGACGAGGTCCGCAGCCTCGGGCAGCTGTTGTCGGTGCCGGTGGGCGAAGCGGTGGTCGGACGCGTTCTCGACCCGCTCGGCAACCCGCTCGACGGACTCGGCCCCGTGAACGCCACTGAGCGTCGGCCGGTGGAATCGGACGCCCCCGGGATCGCCGGCCGGCATCCGGTCTGCGAACCGCTCCAGACAGGGCTCAAGGCTATCGACGCCATGACTCCCATCGGTCGTGGTCAGCGTGAGCTGATCATCGGCGACCGCAAGACGGGCAAGACGGCGATCGCCCTGGATGCGATCCTCAACCAGAAGCACACGGGCGTGAAGTGCTTCTACGTCGCGGTCGGCCAGAAGGACTCATCGGTCGCCGGCGTGATCGAGAACCTGCGTCGCCAAGGGGCCATGGAATACACCACGGTCATCGTGGCCGGTGCCAGCGCTCCGGCTCCGCTGCAGTATTACGCTCCCTACGCCGGTACAGCGATGGCTGAGTACTTCATGTACCGCGGCGAACACGCCCTGATCGTCTACGACGACTTGTCGCGTCAAGCACAAGCTTACCGCCAGCTGTCGTTGCTGATGCGTCGCCCGCCAGGCCGCGAGGCCTATCCTGGTGACGTGTTCTACTGCCACAGCCGGCTGCTCGAACGTTCGGCGCGCGTCTCGAAGGAACTGGGCGGCGGGTCACTCACCTCGCTCCCCATCATCGAAACGCTCGAAGGAGAAGTCTCGGCCTATATTCCGACCAACGTGATTTCGATCACCGACGGTCAGATTTACCTCCAGCCGGACCTCTTCTTCGCCGGTATCCGCCCCGCTATGAACCCGGGTATCTCGGTGTCACGCGTCGGTGGTGCGGCTCAGATCAAGGCCATGAAGAAAGTGGCCGGCAGTCTCCGTCTGGACTTGGCCGCCTTCCGCGAACTCGAAGCCTTCGCTCAACTCGGTACCGAACTCGATGCGGCGACTCAATCCCAGCTCGATCGCGGTTACCGCATGGTCGAGCTGCTGAAGCAGCCTCAGTTCCAGCCGATGCACGTGACCGACCAGGTGCTCAGCATCTACGCCGGCACTCAAGGCTTCCTCGACAAGGTCCCGATCGGCGACGTGCGGCGATGGGAACAGGAGTTCCTGTCGTTTGTCCACACCAGCCACCAGGATCTGTGGGACAGCCTGAACGAAAAGAAAGAGCTGACCGACGATCTCGTGGCCAAGGTCCGGGAAATCATCGGGCAGTTCCAGGTCCGCTTCAAGCCGACCGGCAAGTAACCGGCTACAGGGTCGCAAGCAGGCAGGTCGTAAGCAGGCAGGTCCTAGACAGGGCACCAGAAGGACAGTCGTATGGCAAAGGCGCGGGCGCTCGACAAACGACGCAAGTCGGTCAAGAACATCCGCAAGATCACGCGGACCATGGAGCTGATCGCCAACGCGCGATTCAAGAAGGCCATGGACCGCGCCACGGCGGCGACAGCCTACACCAACCGCATCACCAAACTGGTGCGCGATCTGGCTCAGTCGGGAGCGGAAGTCAAACACCCGCTGCTCGAACCGCACGCCGAAGTGAAGCACGTCCGGCTGCTGGTGCTGACCGCCAACCGTGGACTCTGCGGCGGCTACAACGGGTCGGTCATTCGCCTGGCTCAGGATCGCTACCGGCAGCTGACTGGTGAGTTCCCCGAAGTCGCCATCGAGATGTCCGGCAAACGGGGTATCTCGGCTTTTCGCTACCGGCAGATCCCAGTCGCCGTGACGTACACCCAGTTCGAGGACAAGCCGTCGTTCGACGAGGTCGACCGGCTCGCCACGCAGTACCTCGAAGATTACATCCTCGGCAAGCTCGATCGGCTGGAAGTCGTCTACACACAGTTCCGGACGATCGCCAAGCAGACCGCGGTCGTCGAAACGCTCCTCCCCCTCGCCTCGCTCGACGCGGGGACTCCGGAGGCAGCGGGGAGCGGTGCTGTTGCGGGAGCGGGAGCGGGAGCGGCTAAGGCGGGCGAATCGATGTACGAGTTCATCCCCTCGGCAGCGTCGATTCTGCAGGAGGTCGTCCCGACCAGTTTCAAGACGAAGCTGTTCAAATGCTTCCTCGATGCGGCGGTCAGCGAGCAGGTGGCGCGGATGGTGGCCATGAAAGCAGCCACGGAAAATGCCGGCGACCTGATCCGCAGCTTGTCGCTCACCTACAACCGAGCTCGTCAGTCGCAGATTACCGGAGAAATCATGGAAATCATCGGCGGCGTCGAAGCCCTGAACAAATAACTCAACGTCCATCCACATCCGATCCAAGTCAACTCAGTTGGAACAATATCCGTGGCGGCCGATTACCTGGCCGCAATTACCTCACCCTCAGGTCACGTAAACAGACTCGAACAAGCATATGGCAACGGCAACCGCAACTCAAAACGTCGGCAAGATTACTCAGGTCATCGGTTCGACCTTCGACGCTCAGTTCCCCGAAGATCAGCTCCCGGCGATCTACAATGCGGTCAAGGTGGTCAGCCAGCACAAGGGTGTGTCGCTGAACCTGACCGGCGAAGTCCAGCAGCACCTTGGCGGCGGCCGCGTACGATGCGTCGCTCTGGGGAGCACCGACGGTATGGTCCGCGGCCACGATTGCGTCGATACTGGACAGCCGCTGTCAGTGCCGGTCGGCGAAGCCACTTTGGGACGCGTCTTCAATCTGCTGGGCGATCCGATCGACGGTCGCGGCCCGGTCAAGGCCGACGAACGCTGGTCGATCCACCGCGAAGCGCCCATGATTCAGGATCTGTCGACCAAGACCGAACTGTTTGAAACGGGGATCAAGGTGATCGACCTGCTGACCCCGTTCGTCCGCGGTGGTAAGGCCGGGCTGTTCGGTGGAGCCGGTCTGGGTAAGACGGTGATTCTGACCGAGCTGATTGCCCGTATCGCGTCGGCTCACGGTGGTTACTCGGTCTTCGCGGGCGTCGGCGAGCGAACTCGTGAAGGGACCGACCTGTGGCTGGAAATGCAGGAAGCCAAGATTGGTGACACCGGACGAAACGTGATCGAGCAGACGTGCATGGTGTTTGGCCAGATGAACGAGCCGCCTGGAGCTCGTCTGCGTGTGGCCCTGTCAGCCCTGACCATGGCCGAATACTTCCGCGATACGACCGGCAAGGACACCCTGCTGTTCGTCGACAACATCTTCCGGTTCTCACAGGCCGGCTCGGAGGTGTCAGCACTCCTCGGTCGTATGCCCTCCGCAGTGGGTTACCAGCCGACGCTGGCGACCGAAATGGGTGCCCTCCAGGAACGAATTGCTTCGACCAGCAAGGGGGCTATCACCTCGGTGCAAGCCGTGTACGTCCCTGCTGACGACCCGACCGACCCCGCGCCGGCCACCGCCTTCGGCCAGCTCGACGCGTTCATCTACCTCGAACGATCGATCAGCGAAAAGGGTATCTACCCCGCTATCGATCCGCTCGCCTCCAACAGCCGCATTCTCGATCCGCAGTTCGTCGGCGAACGCCACTACCGGATCGCTCGACGAGTGCAGACTACCCTGCAGCGTTACCGCGAACTGCAGGACATCATCGCCATTCTGGGTGTCGATGAATTGAGCGAATCGGACAAGCTGATCGTCCACCGCGCTCGACGCATCGAACGCTTCCTCTCGCAGCCCTTCCTCGTCGCTCAGGTCTTCACCGGTAAGCCGGGTGAAATCACCAAGCTGGATGACACTATCCGCAGCTTCGAAGAAATCTGCGACGGCAAGTGGGATCACCTGCCCGAACAGGCCTTCATGTACGTCGGTGCCGTCGAACAGGCCGAAGAACAGGCCAAGAGAATGGCCGCCAAGTCGTAGGTCAGCAGGTTCAGGGAGCCTGAACAGATTCCAGCTAACTCAGCACGAATCGAAGTGGTATTGCCATGAAGTGCATCGTCGTCACCCCCGAAAAGACTGCCCTCGAAAAAGATGTCGACTTCGCTGCCCTGCCTCTGCAGGATGGTGAAATCGGCATCGCTCGCGGGCATAGCCCCATGATCGGTCGGCTGGGGTTCGGCGAAATGCGATTGATGGTCAACGGCCAAGCCGAACGGTACTACATCGACGGCGGCTTCGTTCAGATCGCCGATGATGTCGTCAGCGTTCTCACCGAACGGGCGATTCCAGTCGCCGACCTGCAACGGACCGCCGTTGAGCAACAACTGACCGACAACCTCGCTCGACCAATCAATACCGAAGAACTCCTCGAAATCCGCGACCGACTGATCACTCAAGGTCGCGCTCAACTGGCCGTCCTCCGCCGCTCCGGGCGTTAAACACGCGGAGACACCTCCATTGTGGTGCGGGCATCTCGCCTGCCTCCGCGTTTCTCTCTTTGTGGTGCGGGCGTCTCGCCTGCCTCCGCGTTTCTCTCTTTGTGGTGCGGGCGTCTCGCCTGCCTCCGCGTTGTCTACGTGGTGCCGGAGTTTCTCCGGTGACTCCCCGGCACGCCTCTCTTCTCGAATCACGCAGTCGAGGCTCGGGCACGGCGTTACTTGCAGTGGAGGCCATCACGAGTTGCTGAGTCCAGCCAGGCGAGACGCCTGCACCACCATAAAGCAGGCGCGACGCCTGCACCACAACGGAGCCACGGTCTGACTGATCTGCAAGTGTGCTCATTCGCGCGCCTCAAATCGTCCCCACGGCCCGCTGGACCGCTCGCGTCCGGTCGATCCTTCCGCCACGGTCTGGAGTTGGGGATTTTTGTCGGCGTCGAGCATCCACACTCATGGTTTGGCACGCGAAGTGCACCAATTGTGTCTCTCCAGTCGTCTGTCGACAGGACCATATCGACCACATCGCTCAGCCGGCGGGCAGGTTGCGGAGCGGTTCCGGCTCGCTGGCGCTGTGAGGAGGTGCGATTGCCATGAGTGCGCGACATCTGCTGTTTCGGTCTGAAGCTCGTGAGAAGTTGCTGCGAGGAGCCACGGCGCTGGCTGACGCCGTACGTGTTACGCTGGGCCCAAAATCCAAATGCGTACTGATCGACAAGAAATGGGGTCGGCCGCTGGTCTGCAACGATGGAGTGACCATCGCCAAAGAAGTTGAATTGGAAGACCCTGAGGAAAACCTCGGCGCGAGAATGTTGCGAGAGACGGCCGAGCGGACCGGCGACGTCGTCGGGGACGGCACCACCACCTCCACCATCCTGGCTCATGCGATCTACGCCGATGGACTTCGCAACGTCGCTGCCGGCGCCAGTGCAGTCGATCTCAAGCGAGGGCTCGACCGCGGCCTGAAAGTCGCCATCGAAGCTGTCCGCAATCTCTCGCGACCCGTCACTAGCCGCAAAGACAAGATGCAGATTGCCACCATCTCCGGACACAACGATCCCCAAATCGGCGATCTCGTGGCCGATGCCATGGAACGAGTCGGTGCAGAAGGAGTCGTCTCGGTCGAAGAAGCCAAAGGGACCGAGACGTCCCTGGAGGTCGTCGACGGAATGCAATTCGACCGCGGTTACCTCTCACCCTATTTCGTGACCGACCCCGAGAAAATGGAGGCCGTCCTCGAGAACGCCCTGATTCTGCTGTGCGAGAAGAAGATCAGCGGGCTGAAGGACTTCCTGCCGCTGCTGGAGCAGATCGTGCAAAGCCGCAAGCCGCTGCTGGTGATCGCCGAGGACATCGATGGAGAAGCCCTGGCCACGCTGGTCGTGAACCGGCTGCGCGGCGTCGTGTCCTGCGCCGCCGTGAAATCACCCGGCTATGGCGACCGCCGCAAGGCCATGATGCAGGACATCGCCATCCTGACCGGCGGAAAATTCGTAGCCGAAGAACTCGGCCTGCAACTCGATGCACTCAAACTGAGTGACCTCGGCCGTGCCAACCGCATCGTGATCGATAAGGAAACGACGACCATCATCGGCGGCGGCGGTACCAAAGACGCTATCGCGGGCCGATGTGCCGAGCTGCGCAAACAGATCGAAAAGGCGACTTCTGACTACGACAAGGAAAAGCTGCAGGAACGGCTCGCCAAACTCGCCGGAGGTATCGCTGTGATCCGCGTGGGAGCTCCGACTGAAGCTGAAATGAAGAGCCGCAAGGAGGCCCTCGAGGACGCCATCAGCGCTACCAAGGCGGCCGTCGCCGAAGGATTGGTTCCCGGCTGCGGCTTGACCCTGCTGCGAGCAATCCATGCCCTGGAACAAGCAGAAGCTCAGTTTGACGGCGATGAACGCACCGGCCTGCGAGTCCTGAAGAAAGCCCTCGAAGCCCCTACGCGTCAGATCGCTGAGAACTCAGCCGCCGACGGTGGCGTCGTCGTGGCTCAAATGCGAGCCGGTACCGGAAACAATGGCTTCGACGCCTCGACCGGCCAGTATGTCGATCTGGTCGAAGCCGGCATCATCGATCCGACCAAGGTCGTCCGCATGGCCCTGGAAAACGCCGTCTCCGTCGCCGGAGTACTCCTGCTGACCGAAGCCACCATGACCGAAATGCCCGAACCGAAACCAGCGAATGCGCCACACGGAGGATTAGGTGAAGAATGAACGCAGAGAGGCAGAGGAAGAGCAGAGAGGAAGACGCGTGGACGTGGGTGAAACTAGGTAAGTGGGTTGGTTACGCTCGGTGTGGGCCTGAAAGGTCGATTAGCCAGCAGTTGGGGACCTCGGCATCAATCACGTTGCGGGCCAGGTTGCACCAGCGGCGAGCACGGTCGAGGATCTGGCTGTCGGCTGAGGCGACCACAGCATCGCTCGCCGATAAGACTGCGTCCGGATTCGGCACAACCTCAGCACGCCAGCTCCAGCCGTGGTCGCCGGCCGTCGACAGAATCAACTCCTTCAATCGACCGCTGTTCGATACGGGCGCATCAAGCCACCAGACGCATTCAGCCAATTCGTGCCGTGACAACCATCGGCCAATGGCCCCCAGGGCTGGCATCGTTTCGGTTACCTTGCGATACGTCCCATGGACGCTTGCCAAATCGCGATACGTCCCGTCACGAGCCCCCAGTATCACGCCGCCGGATAACGCGGCCTCCACCGAGGTGATCACATTAAAGCCGTCGATCCACAAGGTGGTGCCGGCCAGATCACCAGGCCGTACCAATCGTGACGCCCGGCCGGCCACGGCACGCTCCCCCGCAGCGGAACGCAGCACGGCCAGCCGCTGCCGAGCTACCAGACGATAGCGGTCACCGACCAGTTTCAACGACGAGTCGATCGCATAGCCGCGCGTCAACAGCCAACATAGATCCGATGTCGCCTGGCGCAACGCCGGCACTTGATCCCCGGCGAACAACCGTAGATCGTCCGTCTGTGGGCCCCGATGCTGTCGGTCGTCGGGCATCTCTGGCCAATCAGTACCAATCCTCGAATCCTCATCCCGTCCACCTGCGCCAGCATATATAATGTGCTGGACGTTCTGAAGCATCCATTACGGTCCGGTCGCTACGGCTCAGAAAAGCAATCACATCTCGCCGCAACGCCACGTGCCAGCTCGAAGGCTTGAACGAGCTCAAGCCACCCGTAGCTCCGGCGTCTGAAGACCAGTTCCCCCAGCCGCACACCAAGCCGTTGAACCATCCTCGTGCCGCCTGAACTCGCCAGCGACCGCCGACAACACACCTCACGCCCCGGTCGCCGCAATTGGCTGCGACGAATTTTGGCGTGGCGCGGAGCGCCCTACATCTGGGTCGCCCTGGCGGTTGCCGTCCTGTGGGCACCCATCCTCGCCCGACACCGGATGCTCGCCTACCGCGACGTTGCTCATTATTACTTCCCCCTCTACCAGTACACGCAACGCTGCTGGTTCGACGGCCAATGGCCACTCTGGAACCACTACGAAGATACCGGCCGACCCTTGCTGGCCGATGTCACCACCGCCGCTCTTTATCCCGGCAAACTCGTCCTGGCTTTGCCGCTGGACTACCTGACCAATCTCAATCTGTTCCTCGGCCTCCATCTGCTGATCGCCGGCTGGGGCATCTGCCGTATCGGTCAGATCTGGCGGTGGCACCCGGCCGCCACCAGCCTCGCGGCGGTCAGCTACGCGCTCAGCGGGCCAGTACTCAGCCAAGTCGCTAACCCGCCCTACCTGATCGGAGCCGCATGGCTGCCGTGGCTCTTCCTGCACCTGGTCCAGCTCAGCGGAGGCGGGGTAAGCCGAGCTGGCAAAGAACATGAAAGCAGCCGGGACGGCCGCACCACAACCAGACAGCACCGCTCCAAGGACCTTGTGGCTGCCGCGATCTTCACCACGCTGATTGTGCTCGGCGGTGATCTCCAGACCGTCTATCACGCCGGGCTGCTGAGCATCCTGCTGATCGTTTGGCAAACCAGTCAAAGTTCACCGGTATGGAGCGATCGCCTGCAAAACGCAGTGATGCCAGTCAGCCGTATGGCTGGCGCGTTCACGCTCGCCGGACTGCTGAGTGCCGTGCAGCTCCTGCCGGCCTTCGAATACGCGCGGATGTGCGATCGAACAGACTACCCGCACCCGCGCAATCTCTACGAATGGGCGGCCGAACAGTTGACGAGCGGTGAGCGATTGCCGCTGAGCGTCTTGTGGCAGATACCGGAGCACGATTCCCACGCCGCGAGGATTTATCGATTCAGCGTCGGTCCGTGGCACTGGCCGGAACTCGTCTGGCCCGGCATTACCGGCAGGCCATACCCGATCCACACACGTTGGATCACCAGGCTGCCCGCCGAAGGAGACAGCTGGTCACCGTCGCTCTACGCGGGTTTGCTCGTCGCCATTCTGGCCCTCGGACTCCCGTGGCGCAAACGCTCTCGCCGCAGAAGCTCTAACCTCGCGCAACCGCTGTTGTGGATCGCTCTCCTGTCGGCCCTCGCCGCTTTAGGAGCCTACGGGCTGGCCGGTCTGTGGCGAGGCTTGAGCTCGATCAGCGGCCAGCCGGTGGGCGAAGCGGCGATCGATCCGGCCGCTGGCGGTCTCTATTGGTGGCTGAAAACCCTGCTGCCCGGCTATGCGTTCTTTCGCTATCCGGCCAAGTGGTGGACCATCACCCAACTCGCCCTGTCCTTGCTGGCCGGTATCGCCACACAACATCTGCTGGTCTCACGCGGTCGCTGGCCATACCGACGGATGTTGCTGGGAGTGGCGGCGATCAGCTTCTGCGCCGCTGTGTGGATGATTGCCAATCGCCAGTCGATGCAGGCATGGCTGAGCCAATCCCCAGGTGATTCCATCTGGGGGCCGCTTGATGCGACCCTCACCTGGCAACACGCCATACAAGCCCTGTTGCAGGCGACCGTCGTCAGCCTGTTGGGTTGGTCGGTCCTGACGGCGAGCCTCTCGCGGCGATCGATATCGTACGGCCTGACGTTACTAGCCGGCCTACAGACAGCCGATCTGTGGTGGGCCAACCACTGGATCCCGCTCAATATCCCCGGTTCTACGATCGCGGTGGCCAGAGTAGCCGGGGAATCCTCCGCCGCCAAGCCGACCGGTGATTCACCCGTTCCCATCCGCGTCTTCCGACACGTCGATCCCCGTTGGCGCCCCGAAACCTGGGCCAGCCAATCATCACAAGACCGCGGGACAGAACTGGTCACGTGGGACTGGCAGACACGGCACCCGAAGTACCCGTTGGTGGAAGTCCCCATCCGCGAAGCAGTCGTCGGTGGCCATGTCTCCGTGCGACCGGCCGTCGTTCAGCACCTGCTGAGGCTCACCGGACTGACCCCTGGGAGCCTGAGCCGTGCGGCGAGCGATGAGGCAGCTTCCCGTCGCACAGCCATCGATCCACGCCAAGTGCTGAACCTGTTAGGGATCGAACTTTACCGGGGCCCTGATGAGCTTCCGAAGGCACCGCTGACCCCAGTGCCGTTCTGCTGGATCGCTCACCAGACTCGCCTTCATCCAGCAGCATCGGCGGGCGTGGATCTGCGATCCGACCAGTGGCCCGAACTGCTGGCTGAACTTGCAAGGCAACCGGGAACCGATAGCGTGTTGGTGTCACCGCAGTGGGCGGTGACGAAGAAGGAATCCTCGGTACCAGATCGGCATAAGAGCCTATCCGCGTACCCTCGCCCCGGTACTCCGGGGAGATGGCAGGGTGCGGGGAAAATACGGTCGGCAGCGGCGTCGAATCTTTCATCCGAATCAAATCGTGCAGCAGGAACTGCGCAAGTTGGCGATGCCGAAGTGGATACTCATCCCGTGGCACTCCAGGCCGAAGATGTCCAGGGAGAGACATCGGAAGGCCTGGAAATCGGCTCACAAGATCATACCCATTCAGCTCCAGCCGAGTCAGCACGGTGCGTAGCGCTGACACCCACCAGCACGATCGTCGCGGTGAAGCTTCAGCGACCCGGCTGGCTCGTCGTGAATCAGCTCCCCTGCCCTGGCTGGTACGCTCAACTGCGCGACGCATCGGGTCGAGTGCAGGCCGCATCGCATACGGCAGTCAACGGAATCATGACTGGGGTGCCGCTTCCGGCCGGTGAGTTCCAGATCGAGCTGCGCTATGCGCCGAATTCCGTGCGGCTCGGCGGCTGGCTGACGTTGATGACCAGCCTGGTGCTGGTTGCGTGGAGCGGCCTTCGGTGGTGGCCGAGGCGCAGCGAGAAGATCGGCCGAAGCTGACAGCGATCAGCCGACCGCGGCCGGGTGAATTACGGGCGGCGCCAGCCGAGTCCGACCAGGGCCAAACCGGTGGCCACGATGCCGGCCAGTTCCAGCGATGAATCGGCCCGTTGAGTGGTCGAACCGGGCAGAGTGGCCGGAGAATAAGCGGCGACAGTCGGAGCGGGATGAAACTGCGGCGGAGTCGCGTCGAGGCTGCTGGTGACCAGGGCCATCACAGCCGACAGGGCTCCAATCATCAACGCGGCGGGAATGAACGACTGCCAGCGATTCAGGCGTCCAGGCACGTGAGACTCTCTTTCCTCAAAGTTGCCGTACTAGGGAGTGAACCTGACACCTCTGAGTATGATTGGACTGCCCCGCTTGCCAGCGCCCGCGGGAATGCAACTCGGCAAGAAATGGCCCGCCAGCCGCAGGGTTTACCGGTTGTAACGGATGAGCCTGTCCCGAAACCGGGCCGCTCGCCGAGCTGGCATTCCGCCGGCCTTTTGTCCTGCGGTACAACCGCGCCAGCCGACACGATCAGATCTGGTAGTTCAGTGCCGGATCGAGTTCATCAGGGAACTCGGCGCGCATCCGCAGCTTGGGTTTTTCGAGGATCACGGTGGTGTGAGGCTCGACGCTGTGGGTCAACCAGACGCTGGAACCGATCACGCTGTGGTGGCCGATCTTGGTACGACCGCCCAACACGGTGGCATTAGCGTAGATGACGACATGATCGTCGATCGTGGGGTGGCGTTTGAGGCCGCGCACGAGGTTCCCTTCGGCGTCGGTGTCGAAGCTCAACGCGCCCAGCGTCACGCCCTGGTAGATCTTCACGTACTGGCCGATATCGCATGTCTCCCCGATCACCACACCCGTGCCGTGGTCGATGAAGAAGTAAGGTCCGATCTTGGCACCGGGGTGGATGTCGATCCCGGTTTCCTTGTGGACCCATTCGGTCATCATGCGGGGGATCAACGGGATCTGCAGCCGGTGCATTTGATGAGCCAGGCGGTAGACCGTGATCGCTTCGAGACCGGGATAGCAGAAGATGACTTCATCCGTGCTGCGGCAAGCCGGGTCACCGGCATGAGCGGCCTGGACATCGGTGGCCAGGATGCGCCGCAGGTCGGGGAGTGTTTCCAGGAAGGCAATGGCCATCGCCTGCCCCTTGGCTTCGAAGTCGATCGTTTCTTCTTCGCACGGGGCCTGCTGCTGGCGGATCCCATAATCGTGCCGCAAGGCTCGGGCGATCTGTTGAGTCAGTTTGTCATGGAGTCCGTCGATCAGGTCACCAACGTGGTAGGTGATATTCCCCAGGTGCAGACCTTCACGGCGCTGGTAACCGGGATAGAGGATCTCTTTGAGATCGCTGATGCACGAAACGATGACGTCGTAGTTCGGCAGAGGGCAGTGTCCCAGATGGTGAATCTTGAACAGCTCGGAATAGCTGCGCACCACCTGTTCGGTGAGCCGGGGCAGTTGTTCTTTGAGGCGATAGTCCGAAGCCATGCTTGCAATCCCCCACGACAACGAAGGGCTGGCACCCAGCCTGCGTGAACGTCTCAGATAACGTCGGCAGGCTGTTTTGCTCAAGTTCAACAAAAGGCCACGGCCAGCGGAATCGCTGGCCGTAGTCATCAATCGATCGGGGCTGATGCCGCACCAGCACTGCTGGCAGTGCTGAGCTGGCACGGTTATTCTTCTTCCTCTTTCAGTTGCGCCTTACTGATGATCTCCTGCTGGACGTTCGGAGGCACGACGTCGTAGTGACTGAACTCCATCGAGTAACTCCCCTGCCCGCCCGTCATACTGGAGAGGCTGCGAGCGTAGGTAGTGATTTCGGCCAGGGGGACTTCAGCATGCACGGTCTGGAGGTTACCGCCCGCCGAGTCGCTCCCAAGGACACGGCCACGGCGTCCGGACATGTCGCTATAGACGTCGCCCACATTCCCTTCCGGGATGGTGATCGACAGCTTGACGATCGGTTCGAGCAACGACGGCTTGGCCTGCTGAAAAACGTTCCGGAAGGCCATCGAGCCGGCCGTCTTGAACGCAGCTTCGGAACTGTCCACATCGTGATGCTTGCCGAAAAAGACTTCGACACAGACATCCTGGACCTGGTACCCGGCAATCACTCCCCGCTGAATTCGCTCCTTGAATCCCTTTTCGATCGCGGGCATGAAGTTGCCGGGGATCACACCACCCACCACGGAGTCGACCCACAGGAAATTATTCTCGGCGTCGTAATGGTGTTCCTTATGGCTCGGGAAGTTCTCCTTGTTGACAAACCTCGTCAGATCGGTCCCTCGGGGGAGCGGGCGCATCCGGATGTGCACTTCGCCAAACTGACCGCGCCCCCCTGTCTGCTTCCTGTGGCGGTACATCCCTTCGGCCGGCTGCTGAATCGTCTCGCGATAGGGAATCTTCGGTTCTTTGGTCTCGATCTCGAGTTTGTCGCGCCGCGCCAGCCGCTCGCGAATGGAATTCAAGTGCAGCTCGCTCATGCCGGTCATCACCAGCTCTTTGGTTTGAGCGTCTCGATCGAGCCGGAACGTGGGTTCTTCTTCGACTACCTTGTGGAGCGAATTGGCGAGTTTGGTTTCATCGCCGCGGTTTTTGGGGAGGACTGCCAGTCCGACCATGGGCGTCGGGAACGGAATGGGGGGCATGACGAGAGCACCAACGCTGGTTCCGGTATGCAGATCGTCCATTTTGGCAATGGCCACGATCCCGCCCGGCCCGACCTCATCGACCGGATGCGTCTCACCTCCCTGGACATCGAGCAGCACGTGGAACTTGATTCCTTTCCGGCTGTCGGAAGTCTCGACGTGCTGGTCTTTCTTGAGCGTGCCGCTGTAAATCCGCAGGAAGCTCAGCTTCTGCACGAACGGATCGATGCGGGTCCGAAAGACCTGCGCCACCAGCGGTCCCGCTGGATCGGGATGGATCACGCACTCCTCGCCGGCCGCATTCTTACCTTTCCTTTCGACGCCGTCCGGCGGCACGGCGCACAGCGCCAAACCATCGAGCAAGCCGTCGAGGCCGATTTCCTTTTTGGCGGCACAGCAGAAGATGGGGACCAGCGTTCCGGCCGCTACGGCGCGAGGAATCAGCTTCTTCAGATCGTCATCCGACGGGACGTTCCCCTCGAAATAGGCCTCCATGACTTCCTCATCGACTTCGATCGTCGATTCGACCAGATTATCCCGATAAGAAGCCGGATCGACGACCGCTCCGCTCGAGGCCGACGGGTTGAGCACCGACGCGACTCCCTCGAAATGGGCTCCGATTCCAATCGGTACGTCGAATGGCACACAGCCGTTCCCCCACAGCTCGCGGATCGCTGCGACCAGCTTCTCGAAGTTGGCGTTTTCATCATCCAGCTTGTTGATGACGATCACCTTGCCCAGACCGGCTCGCGTCGCCTCCTGGAACGCTCGTCGCGAATTGACTTCGATTCCCGCATGAGCGTTCAGCACAATGACTGCTGTTTCGACCGCTCGCATTGCGCCAATCGTCTGGCCGATGAAATCTGGATAACCAGGCGTGTCGATCACCTGAAAGCGGAGCTTGGCATGATCAAAGTGCCCGACGGCGGCTTCGATCGTGTGCCGGTGATGTTTCTCTTCCGGATCGAAGTCAAACACGCTCGATCCGTCGTCGACACTTGGATGCCCACCCACGGCGTGAGTCTTGACCAGTAACTTGTCAAGCAAAGTCGTCTTGCCGGACGAACCGTGTCCGCAAAAGGCAATGTTGCGAATATCCGCCATTCTGGTCGCAGCCATAGATGAGCCCCCGTGCTATGAAGATGATCTCCCGCAGGATAATTCCATCCGGAACAATCGACTGGGAACGAACGTCAGAACGCAGGGCGAGTTCAGGTTACTCCGTCGGCGATCTGCAAAGCGTCCGCCAGCGTCAACCTCCCCTCGTACAAGGCTCGTCCCACGATGCAACCGTCCATCCCGACATCGCGTAACTGCCTGACGTCGTCCAGCGTCGTCACGCCGCCCGATGCAATCACCGGTACCGTTACCGCGCGCTTCATCGTCGCCATCGCTGCCAGATTCGGTCCCGCCAGCATCCCATCCTTGCTGATGTCGGTGTAAACCAGACCGGCCAGCGGCAACTGACCTAAGCGCCGAGCCAGTTCGACGGCATCCATCGACGCCGTCTCCAGCCAACCGGCCGTCGCCACGAATCCGTCTCGAGCATCAATCCCCAGCACCAGACGATGCGGATGACGGACCGCCATCTGTTCAAACCAGACCGGGTCCCGCGCCGCCAAGGTGCCAATGATCACTCGATCAAGACCCGCTTCGAGCAACACCTCCAGCGACGCAGCATCTCGGACTCCGCCCCCCAACTGACAGGGGACCGGTACTTGCTGACGTATCGATCGGACCACCGGCAGATTCACCAGCCGGCCGTCACGCGCTCCGTCGAGATCTACCAGATGCAGACACCGAGCACCTTGGTCAACCCATCCCTGAGCAACCTGGACCGGATCAGAACCAAAGACCGTTTCGCGCTGATAATCGCCCTGCTGCAGGCGCACACACTGACCACCCCGCAAGTCGATCGCTGGCCAGATCTGCATCAAGGCCCCCAACGATGAATATCACCCTGAACCAACCCTCGAGTGACAATATGCCACAACGTGTGGCGCGAGACAAGTCGCGGCCGATCGCTGCGGAACATTCCTTCCACGGCCGACGCCGCCCCGTCAGACACTCATCTGGGCAAAGGCCTGCAACAGTCGCAGCCCCGACTCCTGACTCTTCTCGGGATGAAACTGAGTGGCCAGCAGACGGCCCCGCCGCACGGCCGCACAGAACGGTCCACCGTAGTCGCTCTCCAGCGCCCAACAAGACGCGTCGGACGGGACCACGTGATACGAATGGACAAAGTAGAAATAGGTCCCGTCGTCGATCGATTCCATGATCCCGCCACGCTGACGCCGTACCACCTGATTCCAGCCCATGTGGGGCACCTTCAGCGGCGCAGGGACCTCGAACCGGACCACTCGACCCGGTATCACCCCCAGCCCCTCGTGCTCGCCCCCCTCTTCGCTGACGTCAAACAGCAACTGCAGGCCCAGGCAGATCCCCAGAAAGGGCTTGTCAGCCGCGATCGCTTCCCGCAGCGGCGTCACCAGATCCCGCCGCCGCAATTCGTGGATCGCGTCGCGAAAAGCGCCCACCCCCGGCAGGACTATTTTTTCAGCCCGCGCCACTCGCTCCGGGTCGTCCGAGATCACCGCCGACGCCCCCACCCGCTCCAGACCCTTCTGCACGCTGCGGAGATTCCCCATCTGGTAGTCGACAATCACAATTCCGCTCATCCGGACTAACTCCCCCGCACTCTGACTGGACTGCGCCACATTTGCTTGACTTACAAGCACGAAGCGCAAGCGAGTGAGTGAGTGAGTGAGCAAGGGAGTGAGTGAGTGAGTGACTTACGCCGAAACTCACTCACTGGCTGGCGCCGCGTGCTTGTATCCCCGTCGAAACTCACTGGCTGGCGCTACGTGCTTGTATCCCCGCCAAAACTCACTGGCTGGCGCCGCGTGCTTGTATCCCCGTCGAAACTCACTGGCTGGCGCCGCGTGCTTGTATCCCCGTCGAAACTCACTGGCTGGCGCCGCGTGCTTGTATCCCCGTCGAAACTCACTGGCTGGCGCCTCGTGCTTGTATCCCCGCCAAAACTCACTGGCTGGCTCCGCGTGCTTGTTTCCCCGAGTACCGCGTACAACGCCCCGTTTCAGCCCCAGTTCAGCAGTTTTCCCACCCGGCGACAGCCCGGCAGTTGCCCGGCGCTCGCGCCGCCATTCGATGGTTCAGACAGGCCAGAGTATAAACGAGTTCGCCCGGTTTCGGAGGGTGGCAGCTCAGGGCTGACGCTGGCCGTAGCGTTCCGGGTAAACCACCAGCTCCACCCGCCGATTCACGGCCTCGAATCCGGGTGTCGGATTGGGCTGGCGAGGATGGTTGCTGCCGTGCCCCAGCACAAAGAGCTGCTTGGGGTCGAGCCGGTAATGCTGCGTCATCTGCTCGAACACGGTCATCGCCTGAGCGGCTGACATCTGGTGCTCGTTTCGCCACAGCGTCCCGGTCACCGGAGTCCCGTCGGTGTGAGCTTCCACCCCGATGATCTGCTCCGGATAGTACTTCAGAATGACCTCCGCCGCCTGCCCCAGCACAGCGTCCGCACCGTCACGCAAATTGGCCGTGCCGGGTACAAACAGCTGATCCGAGGGGAGCGAGATCCGGACCTGATCGAGATCCTGCCGGATATCAACCCCGGGGACCGTCACCGCGGTCAGCCGGTCGAGCACACTGTTGTTGGCGGTGATCGTCGCCGGAGTCTTGCTCTTCGAACTGGCCTGAATCGCCGACAGCCGTTGACTCGCCTGCTGACTCGCTCGACGCGAATCAGCCAGCTGAGCGGCCGTCTCTTCCAGCCGCTGTTGCAACAGCTCGACCTGGTCCTCCAAGACCTCTGCCCGCTGAGACGATTGAGCCAATCGCGCGTTGAGGTCGCGGTTGTCGCGATCGAGCAACTGAGCTTGTTGACGAGCCTGCTCGATCCGCTGCAGCGAGTCCTGCTGCTGCTGAGCGGCCAGCTTGTCGCGGTTCAGCATTTCCTGTTCGGTTTGAGTCTGCTTCTGCTTCATCTGATCGAGCTGAGCCATGTACGTCTGGTCGCTCGACTGCTGCAGCTGCTTCAGCTGGGCTACCTGCTGCTGCTGCTGAGCGGCCATACTCGATTGAGCGTTCGCTCGCCCTTCCAGCTCCTTCAGATACTCGCTCTGCGATTGCGGATCGAGATTCATCCACGACATCAGAGTCGGGGTCGGCGCGGCAGACGGAGGCGCAGCAGCACCTGCAGCCGCCGGTGCCGTGCGACTCCACGGCCACGAGGGCGTCATACTGCCATTCTGAGCGCATCCGCTGGCAAACAGCATGAGCCACATGCTTGCTCGCCGAATTCCCCGCATCGCGTCAGCCTCCCTGCTTTCGCGTCAGGATGTTCGTGGGACTCCAAAATCGCAGCCATCGGCACGGAGCCCGATCGCCGCGGCGGGATACTAGAGGCTCCACCCGACCCACGCAAGGGCGATTCCTCCGCCTTTCCCCCTCCACCGCCAGAAAACTTCCCAGAGGTTTCCCGATCAGCGGCGGCCCTTCGGCAGACGCGTCTTGTGGACGATCGACTGCACTACTTGCCATGCCAGCAGCAGCAATGCCATCAACACCAGGCAGACGATCAGAATGGCGTTAATCAGCCCTCCCAGCTCGAAAAGATTGCGCCCGGGCCCCGGAGCAAACCAGATCTGGCGCCAGCCCAGCATCACGCCCAGCGTTGCCAGACAGAGAAACGGCCCGTAAGCGATGTCATCGCGATAAAAAATCAAGCGCTGCACGACCGCCAGCACCGCACCGGCAAAAGGGGCCAGAAAGAAAATCATCAAGGCCGGCTGCCATCCGAGAAACGACCCGATCATCGCCATCAACGTTACGTCGCCAAACCCCATCGCCTCACGACGCAACACGGCCGTCCCCACGATACGGACAGCCCAGACGATCCCGCCGCCATAGGCCAGACCGGCCAGAGAGGTCATCAGGCCCTGCCAGGAAGTCCCTCCACGCCACCAGACCCCAGTAATCCCCAGCAGCCCCACCACCCACAGCAGACCAAACAGCCGCGTCCACGGATGCCGATACACACTGGCCGACAAATACCTCAGCGCCCGCCACCAACCGTACCGAGTCACCCACGTCTTGGGTGTCAGACCGTAGACCCAGCCCGTCCAGCAGCCGATCGCCAACCACCAGCCCAGCCGCCCGCTTAACTCCGGCGACCAGACACCGGGCGAAGTCAGCAGCAGCGGCACAAGTTGCCCGCCATCAGCATCGGGCAACAGCGTCGCCGGCCACCACGTCATCCAGCAGAGCCCCAGCAACGTCCCCGGTATCGTGATCGAATCGGGGATCGTCTGCTCGTCAATGTCGACAAACGTCGCCACCATCATCAGACAGATCAACACCGCATGAGCGCCAAAACGTCCCACCGTCTGCTGCCACGGCTCGCCCAACCCCGGCAACATCGGCCAGAGTCCGCCGTCGAGCTGCCACGACAAAAGCCAGCAGAGTCCCAGCGGCAAGAGGAGCTCGATCAGCAACGGGCGAACCCAGTACCCGACCCCATGCGTCGGACTCTCCCGGCGCAGCCGCCACCAGCCGTAGAGTGGCACGAAGTCGAGCGGCCTGCGCAGCGACTGCGACAGCGAACGGGGCAACCAGGGTCCAATCGGCCGAGCGTTCCAGGCCAGCCGGTAGATGCCCCGATTCACCTGGGTGGCCGCCAGCAACCCCAAGCACCACACCAGCACCATCGCCACGGTCCGTTCCATCGAACTACTCTCGATTTCCTGCACCCGATTGCAACAGCTTCACAATCTGACTGACGACTCGATCGACACTCAACCGACCCGTATCGAGCCTCCAGGTGGCACATTCGCGATACAACGGTTCACGCTCGAGCAACTTCTGGCGGATCTCGTCACGCAAGGCCAGATCCGACAGCCGCGGACGGTCCTGGCTGGACGACGGATCGCCGGCAATTCGCTTTTCCAACGTATCGGCGTCGGCCTGCAACCAGACCACAGGCCCCCATCCACACACCCGCTCACGATTCTCCGCTCGCAAAATCGCGCCACCTCCCAACGAGACGACTCGGGAACGATCGACGGGCAGATCGGCCAGCACCTGCGACTCCCAGTCGCGGAACCCCGACTCCCCCGAACTGGCAAACAACTGGGCGATCGTCTGGCCGCTCCGCCGCACGATCTCGCGGTCGGTGTCAATCCAGGTCCATCCCAATCGCTGAGCCAAGCGGCGTCCGACCGCGGACTTGCCCGTACCGCGAAATCCAATCAGCGCGACACAGCGCGGCGGTTCGGCCACCTCCGAGTCTTTCGCTGAATCAGCTTTCATACTTGGCCGGCCCGATCGCTCGCCGCAAAGCGTCCCGCATCACCTTGATCGCCGGATCGTGCTGAGTGAACAGCTTGTACTGATGAGCGGCCTGGCGAATGAACATCTCCAACCCCGTGACTACCGTAGCCTGCTGTTCGCGCGCGTCCTTGACCAGCATCGTCCGTTCCGGGTTGTAAACCGTGTCGAAGACCACCATCGTACGCCGCAAATACCGACGATCAAAGGGCGTCTCGTCGACGTTCGGATGCATCCCCACCGGCGTGCAGTTCACCAGAATGTCGGGCTTCACCGAATGCCGCATGTCCCAGTCGATCACCTGGCCCTTGACCAGCTGAGCCAGTTTCTCGCCCCGCTCGCGAGTCCGAGCGGCCAGCAGCAGCTTGACCTGCCGCCGGGCCAGCCCATAGGCAATCGCCCGGGCAACACCGCCAGTCCCCAAAATCAGCGCCGACTTGCCCGCCATCGCTTTCCGACCGTCCGCGCCAAAGGCTCCCTCCAACGAATCCATGGCCGCTCGATAGTCAGTGTTGTAAGCCGTCCAATGACCGCCGTCACAGACCAGCGTGTTCGCCGCACCGATCCCCTGCACGGCCGGGTCGACGTGCTGACAGAACTCCATCACCGTTTCCTTGTGCGGAATCGTGACACTCAATCCCCGCACTCCCAGCGCCGGACAGTCCTCGGTGATGAACTGCTTCAGATCGGCACGCGGAACCCGAAACGGCAGATAGACCTTGTTCAATCCCTGCTCGCCTAACGCACCGTTGTGAATCAACGGACTCATGCTGTGCCCTACCGGGTCGGCGATCACCCCCAACACCTCCGTCTCGGTGTTGATCGAATCAAACCGATACAGCTCCTGCATCTCCTTGAAACTGATCAACCCCGGCGCTAACGCCCGCTCGGGATGGAACGTCGAGTAGGTAAACGGTGCGCCGAACTTTCCGGCCAGCACCCGCGACGGCGTCCCCATGTCCCCCATGCAGATCCCCACCGTCGGAACCAGGCTGCGCTGGACCAGCTGCAGCATGCGGACATTGTCATGAGGATTGTTCGCCATCGTGGCAATCTTCACGATGTCGGCATCCATGGCGGCCAGGCGAGCATGCACGGCCTCCAGGTCGTCAGGGGTCTTGCTGAAGTCATGCAGACTGACGATCCGCTTGGTCTTGCCGAACCGGGGCACCGAACTGGCCACGTCCTCTTCCAGATCGACGTAGTCAACACCCTGAGCGATGGCCGTGCGGAGCAGCAGCAGACGCATGTCCTCCCCGCCGATCCACTTCCCCCCGTCACGCTGGCGACGCACCGTGGCGATCGCCGGACAGGGACGGTTGTCCAACAAACGGCCAATGTTCACCTGGCCGTTGATGTAGTCCAACCGCCATTCCACCAGCTGCGCACCGGTTTCAGCCAAATGCCGGTGCTCAGCAATCACATGCTTGTGCCGACCCCGGCCTATGCTCACGCACAACATAAATCGCCGCCGCTCGCCATCTTCCAGTTCTGCTCCCACCGACGCACGGACACCCGCACGGCAGCGCTTCGCGACCCATTCCCAGTGTAATCCAAGGTCGACTGCCCGTCAGATCCGCTTGAACCGCCGATCCAGCTCCTCCCGGCTAAAGACCAGCGTCGTCGGCCGGCCGTGAGGGCAATGATGCGAATCCTGAACATCAAAGCGACGTTCCAGCAATGCGGCGATCTCCTGCTCGGTCAACCGATCCCCGGCCTTCACCGCCGCCTTGCAGGCCATCGTCGCCATCAAATGGTCCAGCAAATCCCGACGATCGGGGACCTTGGCGTCCGCCACCAGCTGCTGAGCCACCTGCCGTAACAGCTCGACCGGATTCACCCGACCCAACATGGCCGGATAGGACGACACAACGACCGTCCCCCCGCCAAAGTCCTCGACGTCGAGCCCCAGATCGGCCAGCAGGCTCCGATTCTCCAATACGGCAGCCGCTTCCGTCGGCACCAGCTGCACCGTCTCGGGGACCAGCAGCCGTTGCTTCTCCATTCGCCCCGACAGAATCCGACCCCGCAATTCCTCAAACAGAATCCGCTCGTGCAAGGCATGCTGGTCGATGATCTCCAGCCCCCCAGGCCCCTCAGTGATCAAGTACCGGTTCTGAGCCTGCAGGGCCATCGTCCGAGCACCCGGCTCGCGGCCTGGCAACTCTACCCGCCCCGGCTCGGCCGAAACCGATCCCACCGATTCGCCCGGCGCCTGAGCATCAGCCCGGTTCCACGGCCCCTCACTGCCCAAGGGCCCGTCGCCGCCAGTGAGCCCGTTGTCGGCAGAGGCCCCGTCTGCCGCGGGTCGGTTCGGACTGAACGTCTCCATCTGGGCCTCACGCGAAACCGGCCAAGGTGCCGCCCCGCCGCCCGGTGCCGCCCCAGCTCCCGGTGCCGGCGACGTCATAGGCGTCGGTGCCAGTGCGGTGGGTGCCAGTGCGATGGGTGCCGTTGTGGTGGGCGTAGGTGCGGTGGAGGGTGGTGCGGTGGAGGCTGAAGAGATTGGCCAGGGCGTGATGGGCCGAGCATGGTCGGCCGGTCGGAACAGCTCGCGGGGGACCGGTGCGGTGACCGCGGATGCGTCGACAACGGCGGAAGGCGAGGCCGCGGCACCGCCGACCTGCCCGTGCGGGCCGAGTTGCTGGTGGGCTGCCTGGACGCGGGCGGTCAAGTCGGCCGACAGGAACTTGGCTCGCAAGGTCCCCAGCAGCTGACTGTAGAGCTGACCGCTGTCCTGAAAACGGACTTCGAGTTTGCAGGGATGGACGTTGACGTCGATCACTTCGGGCGGCATCTCCATGCGCAGAAAGGCAATCGGATGGCGTCCCTGCAGGAGGAGCCCGCGGTAGGACTCGCCCAGCGCATGCTGCAGTGCGCGGTCACGGATGTATCTGCCGTTCAAGAAGAGGTACTGCATCTTGTTGTGGCCGCGCGAATGGGCCGGATCGGCCACATAGCCTGACAACCGAATCCCCCGATCCTGGTTGTCGATCCAGATCAATCCGTCCGCCAGCTCGGGGCCGAACAGGGCCAGGATCCGTTCGCGCCAGTCCGTCACGGGGGGCAGATCGTAGACGAGCCGACCGTTGTGAATCAGCGTGAATCCTCGGTCGGGATACGGCAGAGCGACGCGGGCAAAGGCTTCGGAGACATGAGCAAACTCGGTCTGCACGGCCTTGAGAAACTTGCGTCGCACGGGCGTGTTGAAGAACAGATCCTCGACCTCCACCACCGTCCCGACGCTGGCCGACGCCGGAGACACTTCTGACCGCTCGCCGCCGATCACTTCGAGTTGAGCTCCGTCGGGTCGGTCGGCTACTCGTGAGCGAATCCGAAACCGGCTGACCTCAGCAATCGACGCCAGAGCTTCGCCACGAAATCCAAGCGTATTTACGGCAAACAGATCATCGGCCGATTCGATCTTGCTGGTCGCATGACTGTCGATGGCCAGCATCAGCTGATCAGGCTCGATGCCACAACCATCGTCGGAGATGCGGATTCGATCGGTGCCGCCCCGATCGACCGACACTTCGATTCGCGTCGCTCCGGCGTCGACGGCGTTCTCGAGCAGTTCCTTGACGGCGCTGGCGGGTCGTTCAATGACCTCGCCCGCTGCAATCTTGTTAATCACGCTCGGTGACAGTTGTCGGATGACCGGCATGCGGCAGCTCCTGTGTTCCACTCCTCGGCCGATTCGCCAGGACCGTTCCCCTGGCTGCAGTCCGACTAGATGCCGTATTCCTTCAGCTTGCGATAAAGGGTACGCGCACCGATACCGAGGATGCGGGCTGTTTCTTCGCGGTTGTTGTGAGCCAGCTGCAGGGTCTGCTCGATGGCCCATCGTTCGATTTCGTGTAAGGGGCGGCCGATCAGTTCACCCGGTCCGACCAGCGGCCGCTGGTCGATTTCCGGCGTGGCGACTTCAGCCAGCTCGGGGGGAAGATCGTCCAGATCGAGGGTGGAATCGGAATCGATCACGACCATGCTTTCGACACAGTTTCGCAGCTGGCGGACATTCCCGGGCCAGTCGTACGCAAACAGCTTGCGGCTGACCGCACCCGAAATGCCGTGGACCGTCTTGCGATGTTTCTTGGCAAACAGCTTGCGAAAATGATCGGCCAGCGGGATGATGTCCTCGCGACGTTCGGAGAGGGCGGGGAGATCAATGGTGACGACTTTCAGGCGGTGGTAGAGATCCTGCCGGAAGGTCCCTTCCTTGATGGCCAGCGACAAGTCGCGGTTGGTGGCCGACAGGATGCGGACATTGACTTCGATCGGCTTGTTCTCGCCGACCCGCACAATCTCGCCACTCTCCAGGACCCTCAGCAGTTTGATCTGGGTGGGCATCGGCATGTCGCCGACTTCATCGAGAAACAGCGTACCGCCGTGAGCGTATTCGAACCGTCCGACTCGATCGGCGGCGGCGTCGGTGTAGGCTCCGCGGACGTGCCCGAAGAGTTCGCTTTCGAGCAGGTGTTCGCTGAGTGCCGCGCAGTTGAGGGCCACGAAGGGTTTTTTCTTGCGTGGGCTGTTCTGATGGATGGCCTGAGCGATCAGTTCTTTACCGGTGCCGGTGGCACCCGTGATCAGCACGGTGGCATCGGTCGGGGCCAGCCGTTTGACGCGGTCGACGACGGCCTGCATCTTCTGGCTGGCGTAGACGATCCCCTCGAAGCCGAACTTTTCATCCAGCCGTTGCTGGAGGTCGACATTGACCAGCTTCAGTCGCACGGCTTCGGCGGCTTTTTCCGTCACGGCGCGGAGCCGGCTGGTGTTGAGCGGTTTCTCGAGGAAGTTGAACGCTCCCTGCTGCATGGCTTCGACCGCCTTCGGGACGCTGCCGTGCCCGGTGACGACGATCACTTCACATTCGGGCAAGTGCTCCTTGGCCCGCCGCAGAATCTGTTCGCCGTCGACTTCATTCATCACCAGATCGGTGATCACCACGTCAAAATTCTGCTGATCGATCAGCCGAGCTCCTTCCGGGCCTGACGTGGCGACCGTGCAGTGATAGCCGACGCGTTCCAGGGTTTCGGCCATGGTCTGAGCGTGGCTGGCGTCGTTGTCGACCACCAGGACTCGGATGGGGACAGTGCGGGTATCCGTCGCGTCAACGGTCTGATTCATGTCGTCCATCAGCTTTTCAGTCGAGCCGGAACGGGGAATTCCAGAGTGAACTTGGTGCCGCGTCCCACGGCGCTCTGGACGTCGATCCGCCCGCCGTGAGCCTCAATGACTTTGCGAGCGGTGGGGAGCCCCAGTCCGGAGCCGCCTTCTTTGGTGGAATAAAATGCGTCAAACATGTGCATTGCAGTCGACTCATCCATACCGACTCCAGTGTCGATCAGATCGAGCGCCACGCCGTGCAGCGTTTCGCGAGTGCGGACGGTCAGCTGACCGCCGCCGGGCATCGCTTCGATGGCGTTCTTGACCAGATTCACCAGGGCCGCTTCGAGCGTCTGTTCGTCCAGCATCATCGACGGGAGGTCGGGGTCGAGAAACCTGGCGACCTCAATCCCCGATTCCACGAACTGCGGCGCGAACAGCTCCAGCACCCGTTCCATCTGTTCGTTCAGATTGCCGACGGTCAGGTCGAGCTTGCGAACGCGGGCGAATTTCAGGAATTCGTTCAGCAGATTCTGCAGCCGCTGGCATTGCCGCTGCAGTGTCTGGATCTTGCGCATGCCCCGCCGGGCCTGCGGCGTGTTCTGCTCCGCCAGGTCCTCCGCCAGCAGGTCGATGTTCATGCTGATCACCGACAGCGGATTTTTGATCTCATGCGCCAGGGCACCGGCGAGCTGAGCAATCTCGTTGTACTGGTGCAACAGCTGACGGGTATACGCATCGTAGCTCGGATGCTCGGATTCGCTCATCGGCTCGCCATCGTCCGCAGTCCCCGCAACCGACTCGTCCTGACCAGCTGCGAGGGAAGATTCCTGGAGGCCGGAGACAGCCGGCCGGCGGCCGTTCTGTCGGCCGCCGGTCCCCGCGTCCCGTAGACTATTCGCCTCCCTTGGCCGTCTGTTCTTCCAGAGCCCTGCGACGGCTCAGCTTCACACGGTCGTGATCGTCGATGCCGATGACCAGCACGGGCATCGTGTCGCCAACCGCACAGACGTCGGCCACGCTGCTGACATACTCGTTCGACAGTTCGCTGATGTGACACAGTCCGTCACGACCCGGCAGAATCTCGACGAAGGCTCCAAAGTCCTTGATGCTGGTGACGCGACCTTCGTAGATCTTGCCAACCTGCACCGTCGCCGTGATCGCTTCCACCTGCCGCAACGCCTCCCGTGCCCACTCTTCGTTGGCACTGGCAATCGTCACCGTACCGTCTTCCTCAATGTCGATCTCCGCACCGGTCGATTCCTGGATGCCACGAATCGTCTTGCCACCCGGACCGATCAACAAGCCGATCTTGTCGGGGTCGATCGAGGTCCGCAGCAGTCGCGGAGCCAGATCGGAGAGCTCGGAGCGCGGACGCGGAATGGCCGTCAGTATCGATCGCAACAGCTCCATCCGCGCCTCGCGGGATTGAGCCAACGTGCCGCGAATGATCTCGGGGCTGATACCGTCGATCTTCAGATCGAGCTGAATGCCGGTGATGCCGTTCTGCGTGCCGGCAATCTTGAAATCCATGTCGCCAAAGTGGTCCTCGTCGCCGATGATGTCGGTCAACAGCACCCAGTGGTCAGCGTCTTGCTTGACCAGACCGACCGAGATACCGGCCACCGGGTTGGTGATCGGCACACCAGCGTCCATCAGAGCCAGCGTCGCTCCACAGACCGAGGCCATCGAGCTCGAACCGTTCGATTCGAGAATGTCCGACACCACTCGGATCGTGTACGGGAAGACATCGACCGCCGGCAACACCGGCTTGATGCTCCGCTCAGCCAACGCACCGTGCCCGATCTCGCGACGACCCGGTCCGCGAATCGGCCGGACTTCACCTACCGAGAACGAGGGGAAGTTGTAGTCAAGCATGAACTTCTTCGAGTATTCCTCGACCAGACCGTCCACCCGCTGCTCGTCCCGAGCCGTACCGAGGGTGGTGGTGACCAGCGCCTGCGTTTCTCCCCGCTGGAAGATGGCCGAACCATGAGTCCGGGGCAGCACGTCGACGTGGCACTCCACCCCTCGCAGCTGCTTGTTCGACCGACCGTCGGGACGAGTGCCCGAGAGAATCAGGTCCCGGACCACTTCTTCTTCCAGATCGTGCCAGGCCGACTTGACCGTCGCTTCGTCCCAGGTCGCGCCCACCGCGCCGGCCGGGAAGAGATCCTGCAGCATCCGCGTCTTCACGCCGCCGGCAGCTTCGGCCCGAGCCTGCTTGCCTTCCGTCTGCTTCGCTCGCCGCAGATCCTGGAAATACTTTTCCCGCAACAGCCGACGCAGCCCACCGTCGTCCGGAGGAGTGAACTCTATCGGAGCCACGCCCGCTTTGCGCGCCAACTCTTCCTGCATGTCGCACAGCTGAATGATGTACTTGTGGCACTCCAGAATCGCCTCGTACATCTCCGCCTCGGGCATCTCCCGAGCAAAACCTTCGATCATGAGGACCGATTCCCGACTCCCCGACACAATCAGGTCCAGGTCGCTCTCTTCCAGCTGATCGTGCGTCGGGAACGGCACCCACTGGCCGGCAATCCGACCCAACCGTACCGAGCTGACCGGACCGCGGAAGGGAATCGGAGAGAGCAGCAGAGCCGCGGAAACGCCATTCATCGCCAACACGTCGGCGTCATTCTGTCGGTCGCTCGACACCACAATGCTCTGACACTGCACTTCGTCCTTATACCCGGCCGGAAACAACGGACGGATCGGGCGATCGACCAGTCGAGCGGTCAAGGTTTCCTTGGTCGAAGGCCGACCTTCACGCTTGATGAACCCGCCAGGAAACTTGCCAGCCGCCGATGTCCGCTCGCGATAATCACACGTCAACGGAAAAAAATCGATCCCCGGACGACCCGGCCCCACGGCCACCGCATTCAATACCACCGTGTCGGCCAGCTGCGACACCACCGCCCCGGCCGCCTGCTTGGCCAGCAACCCCGTCTCCAGACTGAATACTCGACCGCCAATTTCCCGCTCTACTCGTACTTTTGCCACTGTTTTCTTCCTCGTTTTCCACCAGCAGCCCCTGCGACTGCCAGAGACCTACTACTACTGCGGATGGCATTTAGATCGCGGCCAGCTACCGCGCAGCGACAGACCCAATTCATGGCCCGTCACGGCTCGTCGAGACAACCGACACCGCTCGCGGTACCGGTCAGGCCGTACGCCAAGAACAACCGAAGGGGGGCCGTACCCGACCCCACACTGAACGACAAACTGTCCGGTTACATCCCGTTGGCCAAGGACCGCCTACGACGGCCCCCTCGGCTACTTGCGAATGTCGAGGCGCCGCAGAATGTCGAGGTAGCCCTGAGGATTCACCTGCTTGAGATAATCCAGCAGTCGTCGACGTCGGCTGACCATCATCAACAGCCCTCGCCGACTGGCGTAGTCCTTGGGGTGGTCGCGCATATGGTCCGTCAGTCCATTAATCCGCGTTGTCAGCACGGCAATCTGCACTTCCGGCGACCCGGAATCACCGGCCCCCCGCGCGAAATCCCCAATAACCTGCTGCTTACGCTCCTTGGTAATCGTCATACTGTACCTGTCTTCACGACGCGCCACCCACGCAGTTCATCCCACAGCGGATCGATCCGTCAGCGGACTTCGGCGGCTGGCCTACATCTGGCTGGCTTGATTGCCTAGCAGCCTTGCTCCCTAAATACACCCGTAACACACAATGCTTCACAAAGCGACAATTTAACAAGCTCAGGACGATTTGCAACCGCAGATGAGCTCGACACGAGCGAAGAATTCTGAACAAATACCCCCCACCCGGCTACAGGAACTCACCAGATCGAACCCGCGAGGACTCCAAACTGACCCCCAACACTCCCATCCCACCCAGCCGCCCATCCCGACCAACCCCTTCGCCAACTCCACCCGGTCCGGATTCCATCGGCAATTCGACTCATCAGACCCCGCACAGCTAGCTTGCTGGCTGCTGTCTTGCTGGCTGCTGTCTTGCTGGCAGGGGCCGCCCGCCGAGCAGTATCAGCCGTCCAGCTGAACCGAGCAGGGCCGCTCACTCGTCAAAATAGACCGGGCCCGAGCGACGACGCCGAAATCGAACCCGCGGGCCACCATAGGCCCGCCACCGAGTCGATCCGACCTCGTCCAGCACCTGGCCGTTGAGCATCCGGTAGAAGAACAGAATCCCCAGCGCGCCGACCGTGCCACAAATCAGCCCGGGCATGCTCAAAGGTGTCACCCGGTGCCCGCCCGCAAACAGCGAATAGACGCCACATCCCATGATGACCCCGGCAATGCCCATCACCAGCGTCGCTATCGCCCCGCCAGGGTCCCGGCCAGGCATCACCCCCTTGGCCAATAGTCCCACCACCGTCCCGTAGCCAATCCAGACCAGAATGTCGTTCAGCAGCGGCGAGATCGCACCGAATTCGCTGGAATCCATCGTTCGAGTCCCTCGCTCCACCCTCGCCGGCACGCCTATCGACCGAGACTATAGGTCGTCTATCGACTTCTATCGGCCAGCCAGCTCAGATCAGTTCAGCACTTCCGTCGCCAAACCTTGCGCAGAGCCCCCCGACACCCCAGTACCCAAGGGTTCCATCGCCGGTAGCCCCTCGGTATCCGAGCCCCGAAATCGGACCCAGGCTGCCGACAACACCAGGAACACGACCAGCACCATGGCCGCCCACAGCACGGCGTCCCTGACCACCGTCAGTCCCTGCTTCACATGGGGAACCATCGCCACCAGCAACAACACCAGCATGGTGCAAGAAATTGCGAAGTTGGCAACGGTCAGCTTTTCGTAGATCGTCATCTTCCCAAGATCCTCGACTTGCACCCTATCAAGACCTCCATCACCTCTCAAGACTTCTCCACGCTCATACCGGCCTAATCGCCCGCTTCGGATCCCTGTTGTAGGACCTGGTGAATCCTTGCCGACGTTAGGCCCCAGAGTTCATCCACCGACGCTGTCCGCCACGACTCCACGTCCATCCCGCCACGTCGCCCAATCACGACTCGCACCGCCCCATG
Organism: Pirellulales bacterium; assembly: GCA_046349895.1. Classification (GTDB taxonomy): domain Bacteria; phylum Planctomycetota; class Planctomycetia; order Pirellulales; family Pirellulaceae; genus JAXMBJ01. The sequence continues at coordinate 3,407,253 of JAXMBJ010000006.1, forward strand.
AAAGGCCGTGTGCAACGTCGACGTGCCCCACCCCGACTCAGCCAGCTCGGCCCAGCCGCTGACGTCATCCCGATCGCCGCTGATCACCGTCCACTTGGCCGACGCCCACCGCGCAACCTCCACCGGCCGACTGTGCTCGCTTCCATGATGGGGCATCACCACCACATCCCAACTGCCGGCCACCCGTGCCATCACTTCTTCCAGCCCGGGGGGCTCCAAATCGGCCGGCAACAAGATCCCACGCCCCGCACTCCGAACACTCAACACCAGACTCCGCGCATTGTCGCTCCCTACGCGCAACAGTTCACCCGACCCCGAACCACCACTCGCCAAGGACGAAACGGGCCACGACGGATGGACCACCCGCACTTCCACATCGGCGTCCCAGGCCAACCGATCGCCGTCACTCACTATGCAGGGCTCCAGGCCCCGCTCCACCAGCGATCGGGCCAAACAAGCGACCGCCGGACTGCTCTCCGGACGCCCCGACACTGCCGCCCCTCGAAACAATTCAGGCGGTACCACCACCCGCCCCACCGCAAACCGCCCCAACAACCCGGGCACCAGATTGAAATGGTCCACGTCCGCATGCGAAACGACGATCGTGTCGAGCCGTTCAATCCCCAGATACCAGAGGACTTCCGAGATCATGTCGACGCCCCATCGCGGATCCCCCTGAGTCCCCGCGTCGACCAGCACCGAGCGTCCTCCGGGGAATCGCAACAAGGTGCAGTTCCCATGTCCGACCGCCAGAATCCAACATTCCAGCCGCACACTGGCCTCGCCGCCCTCCCCTCCCACACTGCGACTCCGACGTTCCCAGCCCGTGATTGCCGCTAACCCGACGACGGCGACCAGCCACATCGCTAACCAGTAACGGCTCCCCCGTGCCCCCAACCAACGAGCACTCGCCAGACAGACGTAGAACCACGCCACGCCCCAGGCCGTCGGTCCGGCGACCCAACCGACCGCCCACGGCCACCTCTCGGCCCACTGCAACAGCCCCATCATCAGATCCAGACCCACCGAACAGACTGCCGCGCCGCCTGCACTCCACAACGGAACCCACGCCGCTGCAATCAACACCGACAAACCACCAAACATGGCCAGCGACACCGGCAAGGCTATCAACAGGTTCAACAGCGGCGTCCACGGCGAGACCACGTGATAGGCATGAGCGACCAGCGGAAGCGTAATCAGCCACACCATCAGACTGGTCCAAGCCGCTCGGCCGACGCCCCGCCAGCCACGCTCACATAGCCGCCCAATCGCCGGCCGACTCCGGTGCTCCAGCCGCTCCAGCGGATCAACCCGTTCACCGCCCACCCCTTCACCGCCCACCCCTTCACCGCCACTCCGCCGCTCTCCCCATCGCCAGACAGCGGCGTCTCCCAACACGTAGACCGCCAGAAACGAAAGCCAGGTGCCGACCTGAAAAAGATAGCGAGGGTCCCAGATCAACACACCAATTCCCGCCACCACCAAACCGTGCCGATGGTCGACCGGTCGCCGGATCCATACGCCCCAGCAGACCAGCTGCACCAGCAACGTCGCGCGCAGAATGGGGGCTTGAGCGTCCGTCATCAACGCATACAGCAGGCTCAGCCACCATACCGCGCCTGCCACCCACCGCTGCCCCGCCCAACCAGCCCGCCAAGCCAGCCACGCTGCACCGACCAGCACCGTGACATGCATCCCTGACAACGACAGCAGATGCATCAAGCCCGTCGTTCGAAAGGGATCGATTCGATCGGCCGTCAATCCGTGTCTCAGCCCCAACAGCAAGGCCGAGGCCAAACCGCGTCGATCTTCTCCCAATTCGGCCGCCAACACTCGGTCGGCCCACTGTCGCCAACGGGCCAAGGTGAGCCGCCAGGGACGGACCGAACGTTCCAGCTCAACACACGCCGGCTCGGCCACAAACACCACGCACGGACGACCTCGCAAACGGCCCGCACCCAACGCATCCCGCTGCCCCGGATTCATCGGACCGCTCAGCCGACTCAACTGACCGAGAATCTGCACGCGATCCCCAGGCCAAAGATCGTCGCGAGTCCCCTGACAGACCACATCCACGTCACCGCTCGTCGGCCGCCACTGCCGACCATCCCGCAAACCCGTCAACCGACAGACAAACCGCGTTCGTGGCTCCGTCGCCCAACCCCGCAATGGCTCAGCCGGACTCCCCGGTACCCGCTGCACCGCACTCACGACCTCTCCGCGTAAAGCCACCGGTGTCCGCCAGGGTGGCGCTGAACGGACAATATCGTCCCCGGCCACGCGCGTGACACGGAAATGATGCCAGCCACCTCCCAGCCCCAACCAGACTCCCCCGACGATCATCCACGTCCAACAGTTCGGCCACCAAGTGCACGACATCGATAGGTACCGCAGCCCAAGGTCGTTGAGCCAACCTGACCAACGTTCGCCTGGCCACGTGCCGACCCTCCGGACGACCAGCCCGATCACCAGCACGGCGCTCGCAATAGCGGCCCACATCAGCTCCGTACACCCGCGACTGCGAGGAGCCCACCAGGCATCGCCGGCAATCCCCAGCGCCAGACCAACCAGTACGGCGATCCACCAACTGCCGCCACCCGCATCGCCGTACGGATTCAGCTCACTCCCCTCAGCGACCCCTGGCGTCGCACACGCTCCACTCCCACCCATCGATAACGACATCACCAAGTCCCCCCCAAGCCCTCAGCCACATTCCAACTCCGAGCCCACCGCGATGGAGTCCAGGTCGGACGCCCTTCGGCGCACGCCAATCCCCACTAGGGATCTCAGAGGGCCGAGGTAACACAAAATTGGCCGAAGGCAAGAAATCTTCTGATTCGTCCGACGGCTCCAACCAACGCCTCGGGAACGCACCAGTAGAATTGCGGTGAGCCAGAGGGAGCCCAGCCCGTGACGCCACCCGTGACGCCACCCGCGCCGAACGATCCGCCATCGATGCCGCCGCACGCCACATCCGGCGCAGCATCAGCCGACGCGCCAACCGATATGCAGCGGGGAATTCCAACGGCTGCAGCGACAGGTGCCCAGAGCCCACCGACAAGTGGCAGGCCAGCGACTTCACCGGACAATCGGCCGGCAGTCCAACGTCCGCTCGGGCGCCGAGTGATCGGTGGGTGCGGGCGGGTGGTCCGAGCAGTCATGGTGGCGTATTTGCTGACCGGCCTAATAGGACTCTGGCCCGTCAACGTCGACTTCCGCCAACCCGATCAGGGAATCGATATCTACGTCATCTCCACCCCTGTCCATGCCGATCTGGTGATTCCCTGGCGCGACGCGAAGATGGACTGGAATACGTTTGTGCGGAGTGGCGATTTCCCATCACCGCCCGGACGAGCAACACATGTGGCGATCGGCTGGGGAGACCGCGGCTTTTATCTCCACACGCCGACCTGGTCCGACCTGACGCTGGAGCGATCCATCCCCGCGCTCTGCTGGCCGACCGAGACTTGCCTGCACGTGGAATGGCTGACCGCCGACGAGCTGCCGACCGCAGCGCGGCGGGTGAGGTTGAGTGCCGAGCAATACGCGCGGCTGGTCGACTACGTCCGGCAGGCCTTTGTCACCGATGAGGCGGGTCGGCCCGTGCTGATTCGAGGCTTCCATTACGGCCCGCAGGACGCCTTCTACGCCGCCCGCGGCTCGTACACGGCAGTCCGCACCTGCAACACGTGGATCGGCGAAGGCCTGGCGACGGCCGGAGTCCGAGTCGGCTGGTACACCCCCTGGCCACGCACCGTCCTGTGGCATCTCCCGGCCGCCCCCTGACAAGGGAATCGCCACCGGCAATCCACCCCAAAGCGCCCACTCAACTCAATCTAACGGACGGAGGTAGGTGCGACCTCCGCGGAGGTAGGTGCGACCTCGTGGGGAGCGGTGTCGGCGAGGTAGTCGGCAAAGCGCTGCTGCAGGCTGGCCGGCGCACGCAGCACCAGCACTCGCCCGGGTGGATCGAAATAATACTCGTACGGCAGCGCGGCTGTTTCCGGGTCGAGCTGCCGGCGGAACTCCTCCCATACCGCCTCGCCATCCACGTTCGGCTCGGCACCCACCCGATGCAGCTCCAGCCGCGGCATGGCGTCCGCCTGCCGCCGCGAGGTGACCCACAATACGCCCGTCGGCATCCGCGCCACAAACCAACCGTGACGCTCGGCGAACTCGTCGATCGCCTCCATCAACGACCGATCGCGCACCCCCCAGGTCACCTTCGACTGAGGTCCCCAGCCCTGCTGCACCAGACTCGGCCAATCGACCAGCACCATCGCGCCCGTGCGCCGCTGAACATCGGACCAGCACGCCACCAGCGGCTGCTCACTCCAGGCGTCCATCTGCAGCGGCCGCGACCATCGCTCACCCCACCGCTCTCGCCATTGGACGTCAAATAACTGAGCGGGAAACTTGCTGCGAGTCGGCAACCCACGAGCCGAACGGAGCCCTTCCAGCAACTGCAGGACCTGCAGATGCACCGTCGGAGTCTGCCGAACGACCAGTTTCCCCTGAGCAACATCGAGTCGGCCCGAGCCGCCCGATTCGGTCCAAGTCTCAGGTGCCACCAGCCGCCGCACGATCGTCTGCAGCTGTTCGGATGTCAGACCGCCCTTCAACAGATCGTCGGCCGCGTGGCGCACTTCACGGACCGCTTCCGGACCTTCCGCCACCGTGATCCACACGCACCCGTTGCGAGCCTCATGAGTCAAACGGAGCGGTTTGAGGGCGGCGCTCAGCAACTCTTCGCATGTCCGGTTCGACTCACGTACCGATACCACCTTGCGCGGTGATATGCTGACGACCGCTAAAGCAGTCGGGTCGAGCGCTACCGGCAACCCGGCCAACTGACCGACCAGGTCGGCAAACTGCCCCAACGGCATCTTGTCGACCTCCAGGCCCGGGACTCGCGTCCCCAGCCGAGCAGCCACGTCCTGCGGTTGATAGGCCTCCTGCGGCTGCACCGGTCCATCCCCCGGAGTCGACGCGTCAGGCCCGCCTTTCGGCGCCGAGCCACCCTCCGCTGAACTACCGTCCGCCGAGCTACCGTCGGCGCCCCCAACAGCCGCGGCGTCCGGCCCGAGTGCATTCGTCGGACCGGTCAATGCATCCGTCGACAGAATGGGCGTCTCAAAGAGCGACGCGTAGCTGGGGACTTGCCAGCCAGCAGGAACACCCGACGCCGGTGATCCGCTGCCGGCGGGCGCTGCGTTTTTCCCGGGCGCCGCACCACCGGCAGGTCGGTCCGAGGTCTCAGCCTGCGCAGCCCCAGTCTCGGGAGTCTGAGTTGCGTCGGTAGGCGATGTTGCAGCGTCTGACGGAGGAGTTGCAGCGTCTGACGGAGGAGTTGTTGCGTCTGACGGAGGAGTTGTTGCGTCTGAAGACGGTGTTGTTGCGTCCGACGGAGGTGAGTCGGGAGTTGCTTCCGATTCCGGAGTCACCGGCGTCTCGGCTCCGTCTGCCGGGTCGGCCGCCCCGGGGACTACGTCCTGTTGGTCCTCCGCCGCACCTGGCTCGACTGCCGCTTGCTCGACCGGTCCCCGGTCGGCATCGGCCACCGATGCGACTTTCCCCGGCTGATTCAACACATAGGCCGTCACCACCACGGCCAGACCCACACCACTCATCGCACCGGCCGTCCAGGCAGCGACCGTCTTCCAGTGCCAACCTCGACCGACTTCCTCCGGCAAACTATCCGGCTCCTCGACCACTCGCCGGCGACCGTCATCCGAGGGCCGTTCGGCATCACCTGCCTCCGCCCCCACAGCAACCAGCTCGGCCGGCATGACCGGTTCCGCGCCGACCCATCCGTCGGCCAGGACGTCGGCTTCAAATAGACTCGACAGCTCCCCCACCTCGAATTGGCTGGCGGCGACCGGTGGCGGCTCGGCAGCCGGCATGCTCGGGGCCGGCTGCGGCTGAAAAGCCTGAGCCGACGCGGGAGCGGGGATCGGCCCTGGTGTGGCTGATCCGCCACTAGCCCGCGCTGGTGCACTCGGCGATGGTGACTTCGCTGGAGCCGCAGCGGCCGGCGGACGTGTCCGAACCGGAGTTGTCGGTTGTGATTTGGCTGGGGCCGGGGGACGTCCTGCCGAAGGAGATTGGGGCCGTGATGGCGAAGGAGATTGTGGGCGTGCTGCTGGCGGAGCCTGAGGTCGATCGGGCGGAGCGGGTGGAGCGGGTGCTGAGCTGGTGGGTTCGGCGACCGGAGCGGTGACCAGAACCATGCTGCCGCAGCGAGGGCAGGCTAGAATCTGGCCGATCAGCTGCGGGTCATTTAACCGCAGACGTGCTTTGCAGGTCGTACATTGGATGCGGAAACTTTCCACGAACCGTCCCCAGACTGCCGACCAGCGTGAACTTTCAGCTCGAACGAAAAGTGGGCGCGAACGCGCCGCTCGATCCCGACGGTGCCGACCCGTTCCGCAGGTCGCCGCCATCAGCAGTTTATTCTACTCACCCCGGCCGGTCACGGTGTTCACGATTCGGGACCACTTCGACCAGCACTGAGGCTCAATGTATCAATTATGGGGCCTGAGACGAGCGAAAGGGTAGCGGCAGTTCCCATTTTTGCTCCTCAGCCGCCGCTCGGGTGGTGACGATGACATGGGCCGGCCCGGCGGACGGGTCGGGATCCGGCAGCCAGACCAGTTTCTGATCCTTCTCGGTGAGACTCTTGACCGTGGTCACCGGATTGGCCCGCCGGACGATATCATTCAGCACATCGGCCAGCGGGAGATCGTGCACGACCAGGTTGCGAATCTGCTGATTCCGAGTGATCCCCTCGCGCCGCAGATCCTCGCCCAAGATGTTGACTTTGAAGTCGCGGGCCACCCCCTTCCCCGTCCCCCGCACCTGGACGGCGACCTCTTCCAGGGTCGACTCCAGCGACTGCTGAGGAATCTCGATGGAAATCTTCATCTGCAACAGCTTGTCCAGCGAATCGATCTCTGCTTCGGCAACGGCCGCTGCCGGAGCCGAAACCCCGCGCGGACTGGTGAAGGCCAATTCCGTGGCCAGCACCAGGTTGTGAGCCGCCGGTGCTGGCAAGGCAAAGTTCAACACGGCCTGCTCGCCTTCCACGGCCACTCGAGTTTGCTGGTGCAGATAGGCAATCATCGCCGGATAGGCCAAGGCCAGCTCTTGCCAGTACGGATCGACACGATCGACCAGCCACTGGCGCACCGTCGCCGGCAACTGACCGACTCGATCGCGCAACTGACGTCCCAGCTCAAACGGATCACGCTGCGGTTCGCCCACTACCCGCATCTCGCCATAGAAATCGTCGGCATTCACATGGGCCGAAATCAGCACAGCTTGAAGGGCATCGGTCCACCAGCTGCCGATCCCCTCGCGCACACCTGCCCACGGTCCGGCGAGCAACTCGCGACCTTCGGCCCCCAGGAAATCTGGAGCCATGATCAGATTCAGCTGTCGATCGGCGTCGGTCGCGCGCAACAGTTCCGTCCACTGTCGACGGACCAGCGGCGCCGCTCCTTGATCAGCGGCGATCTCACGGAGCACTTCCACTGGCCCGACGATCCAGGGAGCACCCGTCGCTTCAGGGACCAGCAAACCCGTGTCTTCGTTGGCAACATACAGTGGCCCAGCCGATGTCGATTCGGGCGCGCTCTTAGCCCACGCCTCGGGGACCTGATCGCGTGTCTCCACCGGGTAACAGACAAAGGTGGTCAGCGGCCACTGAGTATCGCTCGGCGACCATGCGATCCAGACCACATCCAATTGTTCAGGGCGCCATTCCAACCGCTCGCACCAGGCCGTTACACGACGTGAGAAATCTGGTCCCAATGCCTGCCAGACTCGACGCCCTTCGTCGGTCGATAACAGGTCGGCCACGCGGACACGCATCACCAGCTGACCATCGGCCGGAAGCCAGTTCAGCTCCAGCGGTGGACCTGACGTCGGACTGGCCCATAACTCGCCCCCGCCCGCGCCCCCGCCACTTAACGCCTCAGACGACGTGTCTTCAGGAGGCCCATCAACCACTCCGCGGCCGTCACCGCCGGTGTCCGGCTCGGCGGTCGTCGGCGCACCGTCCACCGTCGCTGAGGGTGACACGGTTCCCCCGTTAGCTTTCGGCTGACCCGTCGAGTCGGCCAGCCGATCGGGCGGAGCAGTCGAACCTCCTGTTCCGATCAGGTACCAGACGAGGCCCGCCAGCACCAACCCGGCCGCTGCGGCTCCCGACCAGACGGCCGGATGACGCCACACTGAGCGATCAGCTCGTCCGCGCCGCCCGGTATTCCGAACGGCCCCGCGAGACTCCTCCACCACACGAACGACGGCCGGACCAGCGATCCGTTCCACCGCCATCCGCTCCACCGCCATCCGTTCCACCGCCATCCGTTCCACCGCCATCCGCTCCACCGCCATCCGCTCCACTGCCATCCCTTCCAGCGCCGGCGTCTCGGCGCGGACGGCTGGCCGGCCCGTGACGGCAGGCCCGTGGTCGGCCAACCAGGCGGCGAACGCTGCTTGAGTGGGTGGGGTCGGTCGTTCGAGCTGCGGGCGCCCCGACTCGGGCATCCGCCACGGCTGCAGCAGCTCGGCCGCCGCTTCGAACGTCGGGACGCGGCGGTCAACACGCTTGGCCAACAGAAACTGCACGACCCGATCGAGCTCAGCGGGGACGCGTCGAGTGACCGTCAACGAGGGGACGGGGAGCTGGCGGTGGGCGGTGAGTTTTTCGTCGCGGGTGGCGCCAGTGAGCGGCGGGCAGCCGGCCAGCAGATGATAGAGCGTCGCTCCGACCGCATAGATCACCCCGGTCTCACGGGCCCGTTCGTCGAAGAGCTCGGGGGCGAGATAATCGAGCTGAGCGAGGATGTCGCCCGCCGGTTGTCCCGCCAGCAGTGGGTCGGTCAGCAGCTGAACGCTCCCTCGTTCGGCCTGCCACCGCACGCTGATCGTCTCGGGGCGGACCTGATCGTGGCAGACACCCGCGTCGCGTAGGGCCCGCAGGGCGTCGAGCACCGCCAGGACGACTTCGATGGCCATGCCGACGGCCAGCGGACGACCGGCCGTCACCAGTTCGCTGGCCGAGCGACCGGCGACCGGATCGGCGATCCACAGCGGCGAATCGGCCGAGGGCTCGTAGCCCCAAATCCGGCAGATACGCGTATCGCGCACGGTCTTCAGTCGCGAGATCAGTGCGTCGGCTTCTGGTGAGGGCCGTCCGTTTTGGCATCCCGTGCGAGCGTCCCAGAGTCGCACGGGATGTCGAGTCGGCAGATGGATCGCCTGATAGTGGCCTCGGCACGGCCCGGAGGCGTAGCGGTCGAGGAGCTTGAAAGGGCCGCGGAGAAAACTTGGTCCCGGATTGGCGACCAGTCCGGCGGCGTGAAATCCGGTGATCTGCCGCTGCTGCACGAGCCATTTCAGCGCCGTCTCGATCGATCCCAGCTCGGCGGCGGGAATCTGTTGGACCAGGCGCGCGGACTGAGACGCCGTGAAGAGCCCCTGCTGGGTCAGCCGATCGATGAGCGTGTCGGCGGCATCACGAGCCATGGGAAACCGTAGGAGCTGGTGCGGATGAGCGACGTCGTCCCACGGTGACAATCACCTCAGCCGCTCGCCGGCAATCGTCCGCCGTCACATCCAGGTGAGTCACTGCGCGAACCGACGTCGGACTGATCGCCAACATGGCCACTCCCTGCTCGCCCAGCTGCTGCACGAACTGCTGAGCGGTACCCCAATGCGGGTCGACATGAAAGATGACGATGTTGGTTTCGACACGATCACCGTAGAGCGTCAGGGCGGGCGATTCGTGAATGGCTTCGGCCAGCAGCTGAGCATGCTGGTGATCGTCGGAGAGGCGATCGACATGGTTTTCCAGGGCGTAGAGTGCTCCGGCAGCCAGGATCCCCGATTGGCGCATGCCGCCACCAAAGAGTTTGCGGCATCGCTTGGCATGGCGAATCAAGTCGGCGGGCCCCGCCAGCGCCGAACCGACGGGCGCGCCGAGCCCTTTGCTGAAGCAGATGCTGACCGAATCGAAGTGCTGAGCCCATTCGGTCGGCGATCGGCCCGTCGCCGCACAGGCATTGAAGAGTCGAGCGCCGTCGAGGTGCGTCGCCAGGCCGTGCTGGTGAGCCCACCGACAAATCCGCTCGACTTCAGCGTAGTCCTGCACGGCACCGCCGGCGCGGTTATGAGTGTTTTCGATCGTGACCAGCCGGGTGCGGACGAGATGATCATTCTCCGGACGGATCGATCCTTCCAGCTGACTCAGCTTCAACCGCCCCTGATCGCCGGGAATCGTCCGCGCGACCAGGCCGCTGAGTTGAGCGAACGCACCCTGTTCGTAGTTGTAGACGTGGCAATTCGCTTCGCAGAGGAATTCATCTCCGGGCTGGCAATGGACACGAATGGCGATCTGGTTGGTCATCGACCCCGAAGGCATGAAGATGGCCGCTTCCTTCTCCAGCACCTCCGCGACCCGTTTCTGCAAACGCTCGGTCGTCGGATCGGCGTCGATCACGTCATCTCCCACTTCGGCCTCCGCCATCGCTCGCCGCATGGCCGCCGTCGGGCGCGTCACCGTGTCACTTCGCAGGTCGATCAGATCACGCATGAAATTGTCTCTCCCCACGGTCCTCACTTACCCCATCAAGCCCCCGCTGGCGACGAGCCGGCCTCTCTGGAAGTCTAATCGATCAGCGGCCCCTTTTCGACGCCGATCCCTCACGCCATTCCTTCCCGATTGTGGTGCAGGCGTCCCGCCTGCCTTCCTTATTGTGGTGCGGGCGTCCCGCCTGCCTTCCTTATTGTGGTGCGGGCGTCCCGCCTGCCTTCCTTATTGTGGTGCGGGCGTCCCGCCTGCCTTCCTTATTGTGGCACTGCCGTCTCGCCTGCCTTCCCCATTGTGGTGCGGGCGTCCCGCCTGCCTTCCTTATTGTGGTGCGGGCGTCTCGCCTGCCTTCCTTATTCTGGCACTGCCGTCCCGCCTGCCTTCCCCATTGTGGTGCGGGCGTCCCGCCTGCCTTTCCTATGGTGGCACTGCCGTCCCGGCTGCCTTTGCCAACTCTTCCCCACGGCAACATCTTGTGCCGTCCCGGCACTCACGGACTGACGTCTGACTCACGTGTGGCCTCAGCCAAGTCGGCGCAGGCGGTCATTTATTCTTCGCGCGTGGCAAGAATCTGACAGGATCGATAGTACAGAGGGAGAACACAGAGGCAGGCGGGACGCCTGCACCACAATAAGGCAGGAAGGCAGGCGGGACGCCTGCACCACAATTGGGACACTTGCACCACCAGGAGCGGACCTTCTCAGGTGGTGTCGGGCTAGCTATAACTAGGGGTGCTCGGCGGGAAGGATGCCGAGTGGCGGAGGGCCGAGTGGCGGAACAGGCAGACGCACGGGACTTAAAATCCCGGGCCCGGTTTCGGGCGTGCGGGTTCAAGTCCCGCCTCGGCCATTGGTGGCGGTCCGGCCCCCCTCGCTTCGACGACAGATCACCAATTGTTGGGCGCCCTTACCGGTTTGTGCTACAACCAGCCGAGTGGATGGGCCAATGGTGGATCGGCGAGTGTTGGCCGGGGAGATCAGATGCAACTTAGCCAGTGGCGAGTGGCCTTGGAGCAACCCGGGCTGACGTTTGACGAGGCAGGCGCGCTGGCCAATGGTTTCGATCGCGAGTGGGACGACGTCGAGCCGCTGGCGGAGCTGTTGGCCCATCGCCGCGCGCCCGTACGATATGCCGCAGCGCTGGCCCTGAAACGGGTCAACGTCGAATTCGATTCGGCGACCGTCGACGAGCTCCTGGCGGCCATCGACGATCCCCACCCCAAGGTGGCCGTGGCGGCGATCCGGGCATTGGGCTCCAAACGGGTGGGCGAAGCGCGAGGCGAACTCCTCGAATGCCTCGAGATGACTCAACCCGACATCCAGGCCGCGGCCTTGGAAGCCCTGGTGGCGATGGGGACGGACGAACTGGAAGGCCCCATCAATCGTCACTTGGAATCGAGTGTCCCGACGCTGGTCCGAGCCGCGGCCAAGGCGATCTCGCATCAGGAGCTCAGATCATTCGCTCCGGCCCTGCTGGCCACGCTGGTCCTCCGACGCGAGTTGGCCCGCGCAGACGATTCGAAGGGGACGCCTTGGGTCAGCGCGTTGCGGGGAGTGATCGACGCTCTGGGACGACTGCGGTACGTCGAGGCCGTCCCGTTGCTGACCGAACTGGCAGGGGGCCACTTCGGCCTGCGCACGGCGTCGCTGATAGCTCTCTCCCGACTGGGAGTCACCATCGACCAGATGGCCATCGATGCTTATCAGCAACTGCCGAGCGGACACATGCGGGCTTTGCTGGCCAGCCGACGCGATGAACGTCCAGCTGATTCCGAGAGTCCGGCGGCCGCGGATTCCGGTGCCGGACCCAGCAATGCACGTCGAATTCGATCGGAAATGCGTCTGGCCGAAAACCGATCCCGGCTGATCGAGCTGGGGGACAACCTGCGGGTCGGGCAGGTGCAGGTGGCCGACGTGCTGTACGTCGGCCAATCGTACGCGCTGGTCGAACTGATCGCCGGAATTTCGGCGCGACTGGATGCGGCCGAAGTCTCCTGGCAACCGGTGCGGAATCTCAAGCGACGGTTGTCTCGGGGCGACCGGCTGACGGTCGTCGTGACGGAGATCGTGGTGGAATCGGGTCAGGTGAGCGTCAGTGTGCGGCAGCTGCGTCCCGATCCCTGGCCGGACCTGGCTGAGCGACTGGTTCCGGGGACCGAGCACGTGGGGCAGGTGGAAAGCATCGCGGGGTTCGGAGTCTTTATCAGGCTGGAACCCGAAGTCGTCGGGCTCATTCACCGTTCGTCCCTGCCGCTGACCGACGACCAGTCGCTTGAGGATTACTTTCCGGCCGATGGCGAAGTACGAGTGCGAATTGTGGAGATTCAACTCGAGGAACGGCGTCTGAAGCTGGAGCTGGTTTCGAACTTGCCGAACCGCTGATCGTGCGATCGTGCGATCGTGCCCTGAGTCGTTCAGTCTTCTGCGACGACCGGATTGCGGAGCAACCCGACACCGCCGATCTCGACTTCGACCACATCGCCTGGCCGCAGGAAGATGGCCGGATCGCGAGCCACGCCGACACCGGCCGGTGTCCCGGTGAACAGCAGATCGCCGACCTCCAGCGTGCAGACCTGCGAGATGTACGCGATCAGCCGCGGGATGCTGAAGATCAGCTGATTGGTGTTGGAGTCCTGCAGTGTCTGGCCGTTGAGCCGGAGTTGGATGGGGAGCTGGTGCGGATCGGGGATTTCATCAGCCGTAACCAGCTGCGGGCCGACCGGCGCGAAACTGTCGAACGACTTTCCCAACAGCCACTGACGCTGGGGTTTGTTTTTCTGCCAGTCGCGAGCCGAGACATCGTGGCCGCAGCAGTAGCCGGCCACGTGCTGCAGGGCCTGATCTTCGGGGATGTGGCGTCCGGGGCGTCCGATGACGACCACCAGTTCGGCTTCGTAGTCGACTTCCGAGCTGGCTCGTGGCAACACAATGGCTTCGCCGTGAGCGCGGAGCGTGGTCGGAAACTTATTGAAGATCACCGGCTCTTCGGGAATAGCCGCTTTCGTCTCGCGAGCGTGGTCGGCGTAGTTCAGTCCGACGCAGATAATCTTGCGCGGGTCGGGGATGGGGGGGAGCAACTCGACTTCGGCCAGTTCGACGCGTGGCTGGTTGGCCAATTGATCGGCCCAGCCCTGCCAGCGAGTCGGACCGGCGGCCAGGAGTTCGCGAAGCGAGGGGCTCAGCGTCGGCAGAGCGGCGCACAGGTCGACGTAACCGTCGGTGAGTTGACCGAGGAGAGTGGGACGACCGGCGTAGCGGCAGGAGACGAAACGCATGAGCGGGGCTCCAGCAGATCCAATGGTGAGACTTGAGGCCGATCTGGTGAGGGCCCCGACGGACACCGACAGGCCCTCAGTGTACCCGATCCGTGCGCGGCGGAGAGACGGGGGAGCGAATCACGGGGCCCGGGAACCGGTCTGATCGGCAGAACCGGCACATTCAGTCGGTGGCGGCCCGGCCGATCCGGTCTCGGTAGTCGACGTGGCGGAAAAACCGCACCGTCGGCCCTCCAGGAGCCGCCCCGCCGTTTGACGCAGCCCCAGGCGAGACCTAGTTTTGCGAAGCACAGCGTTGGCTTGGCCGACGTCGGGTCGTGGCGTGGTCGCCTTGTGGGAGCGACGCCGGTCCGAGTGCTACCCGGGTGTGACAGCCAAGACGCGGCCACACCATGACCCTTGCCTCGACTGGCCTGCCCATGAGTGTTCTGAGTCCGCTCGGAAAAACGAGCCCGGCGACGCTTCCATCATTAGCCCAGGCACCGCTGCCGTCAGCGCTGACCCGAATCCTGGCGGGACTGGCCGACCTGCAGGAGTCGCCCGTAGAAGTGACCGGGGATGATTGGGGACGTTTTGATAGTCAGCTGGGATTGGCCAGCAGCCTGTTCACAGCCCTGCGTGCCAAGCATGTCGCCTCCGCTCAACATTCACTCCGAGTTGCCGTGCGCTGCTCGGCCTTTGCCCGGTCACTGGGGATGACCGAAGCAGAACGCAGTCTGCTGGAGGTCGCCGCCCTGCTGCACGACATCGGCAACATTGGAATTCCCGACCAGCTGCTGCAGAAACCGGCCAGACTGACCGACGACGAGGCCATTGTCTTTGAACAGAACCGGCGGATCGGCCTGGAGATCCTGTCGAAGTGTTGCCTGAGCGATATGGTGCTGCAGGCCGTTCGGTACTGCGACTGCTGGTACGACGGCAGTCGCCCGGCGGGAGTCGATCGGCGGGGCGAAGACCAGCCACTGCTGGCCCGCATCCTGACGATTGTGAACGCCTTCGATTCGATGACGACCGATCGGGTCTACCGCCGAGCGCTCAGCCGCGAGCGAGCCATGTCTGAGCTGTATGCGGGGGCCGGGACGCAGTTCGATCCGAAGCTGGTGCAGCTGTTTGCCGACCTGCCGCCGCAAATCGATCCGATCCTCGCTCATGAACTCCATCGACACACCGACGGATTCGACGGAGCGGCGGTGACCAGCCTGTGGAAACTCCGCCAGCCACTCTTCGGCGAACCGGCCGGACCGACGTCTGACAACCTCTTTCTGCAGCGGCTGGTCGACAACATGTACGACGGCCTGATTTTCGTGAACCTCACCGGGCAGATTACGTTCTGGAACCGGGGCATTGAACGGTTGAGCGGCATACCGGCGGCCAGCATCTACGAAAAAGCCTGGACAGCGTCGCTGCTGGACTTGCGCGACCCGGACGGGAACCTCGTCCGCGACAACCGCTGCCCGGTCCTGATGGGCCTGCATCACGGCACGCAGTCGCTGCAGCGTTATTCGGTCCGGCGTCACAACCACAAACGGACCACTGTCGACGTCCACGTGATACCAGTCATGGACCACACGGGGCAGAGCTACGGCGCTACCGTGATCATCCATGACGTGTCGTCAGAGACGAATCTCGAACAGCGAGTCGAACATCTGCAGCGCAAAGCGACCCACGACCCGTTGACGAGCGTGGCGAATCGAGCTGAATTCGATCGGAAACTGACCGAATACGTCGATGGTCATCTGAAGGCCGGGATCCCCTGCAGCCTGATCATCTGCGACATCGACCGCTTCAAGCAGATAAACGACACCTACGGACATCAGGCCGGCGACGAGGCACTGATTGGCTTTGCCAAACTGCTGAAGAGCCATTGCCGGTCAGAAGACGTCGTGGCCCGCTACGGCGGTGAAGAATTCGTCCTGCTCTGCCCCGACTGCGATGGAGCGGCCGCCTATCAACGAGCCGAAACGCTGCGAAGCCAGCTGGCACAGCTCGATCAACCGGCGCTGGGCGGACGAGCCATCACGGCCAGCTTCGGCGTCACCGAAGTCCAGGCCGGCGACTCGCCAGAGACCATGCTGCGACGAGCCGACCGGGCACTGCTCGAAGCCAAGGACGGGGGCCGCAACTGCGTCGTTCAGAACGGGACCGGCTTGAGCGGCGGCGACGAACAGCGTCTGCGGATTAATTCCTGGTTCGGCTGGTGGAAGACGCAATGGCCCGAAGCCGTACTCCGCCGACAACTGGTGGCCAAGGTCCCCCGGTACATCGCTACCGAAAAACTGCGGGGCTTTGTCGCCGACCATTCGGCTCGAGTCATCAAGGTAGCCGGTGACCACGTCGTCCTCGAGCTCGAAGCCGGCTCAGGCCAACACGAACGGCGCGCCGCCGACCGACGCTATGGGTTCATCGTCGAACTCGAACTGGGCGAATCGTCCCCCCCGGAACGACTCCCCTCCCGACCACTCACTCAGACCACGATCCAGGTCTCCATCCGACCGAAACGCCAGCGGGACCGTCGCAGCGCCGTCCATGCCGCCGCGCAGAATCTGCTGACCAGCCTCAGGTCGTATCTGGTGGCCCACGAAACGGTGGGCTGAACGGCGCCCAGCCGTTCTCGCCCTCCTTGTCAGCCGACATCGCATTCGCTATCGTCGCCAGGGGATCTCGATAGCAGCGATTCACCTCTGACAGAAAGGGCCAACCATGGCATATTCGCTCCCCAGTCTCCCGTATGCTTACGACGCGCTCGAACCGCATATCGACGCGCGGACGATGGAGATTCACCACACCAAGCATCACCAGACGTACGTCACCAAGGTGAACGAAGCCATTGCGGGGACCGAGTTCGAATCGAAGTCGGTCGAGGATTTGATCAGCGATCTCAACGCGATTCCCGAGAAGATTCGCGGAGTCTGCCGGAACCACGGCGGTGGTCACGCCAATCACAGCCTCTTCTGGACCATTCTCAGCCCCAAGGGCGGCGGCAAACCGTCCGGAGCTCTGGCAGCGGCGATCGACGCTGAGCTAGGTGGGTTTGAGAAGTTTCAGGAGGCCTTCAGTGCGGCAGCCGCCAACCGTTTCGGCAGCGGCTGGGCATGGCTGAGCCTCTCGCAGGGGAAACTGATCATCGAAAGCACTCCCAACCAGGACTCGCCCCTGATGGAAGGGCGCACACCCCTGCTGGGACTCGACGTCTGGGAACACGCCTACTACCTGAAGTACCAGAACCGTCGTCCCGACTACATCACCGCGTTCTACAACGTGGTCAACTGGGATGAAGTCGCCCGCCGCTATCACGCGGCTCAGAAGTAACGGCGATCTCTCCGGTCATCCAACTCGGCTCGGCCCCAGTGCCATCCCGCCATCTCGGCGGCTTGTGACGGGGCCGAGCGGATCCAGCCGGCCCGATTCAACAGGGCCACGGCACCGAGCCCGACGACAAAGCCGCCGATATGCGCCCACCAGGCGACACCGGCCGTCGGTTCACCTCCCACCGTGACGACTCCCTGCAGGAACTGCAGCACAAACCAGATCCCCAGAAAGATCGAGGCCGGCAGGACCATCACCTGCACCACGATGAAGATGGGAACCAGCGTCACCACCCGGGCTCGCGGGTAGAGATAAAAATAAGCCCCCATCACACCAGCGATGGCCCCGCTGGCGCCGACCGTCGGGATGGTCGACTGGGAGTTGGTCAGCAAATGAGTCAGGCTGGCCAGCACTCCGCTGGCCAAATAGAAGATCAGATAGCCGACATGCCCCAGCCGATCTTCGACATTGTCGCCGAAGATAAATAGAAACCACATGTTCCCCACGAAGTGCATCAGCCCGCCGTGGAGGAAGGTGCAGGTGAGCAGGGTCAGCCACGCCGGGATGGGGGACGATGCCAGCGGCCGCTCAACTTTCACCAGCCTGGTTCCCATCGGCGTCTCGACCTCGGTCACCTCCGAGATCATCAGCTGTTCGTGGGGGTGCCAGACTCGAGCGGGGATCATGCCGAACCGCTCGACTATGTCCTGCGCTTCATGATCACTGGTCGCCTGCACGAGGTAGACGATCAGGCACAGACCGATCATCGCGTAATTGACGAACGGCGTGTACCGGGACGGAATGGTGTCGCGCAGCGGTAGCATTCGGCGGGGGTCTCATCCAGTCAGGAAGTGATTGTCCGACCGGGGCCTGCTGAGGGCTCACGACGCCCCCCGAGGTGGCCGGTCGACCACATTCTACACACCCATCGGCCACTCCACTCAATTGCCCCCCGAATTCTCCACCGCAGCTCCCATTCCACCCATCCCCCCCAAACCACCCCAGGAGGTCGCACCTACCTCCGCGGAGGTCGCACCTACCTCCGCGTGCGCGAGGCTTGGGGTGGTGGCCGCCCGCCGAACTTGCTAGACTCCCCCGCTCGACGGAACGAACGCGTCCGGACGGATCCGGTCGCCGTGACAGGGAGGTCACGTCATGCTGTCCGAATGGCCGATCAAGCGCAAACTGCAGCTCTGCATCGCCCTGCTGGCAGCTGTCATCCTGACGCTGACCGTCAGCGGTTTTCGCGGCGTCTACGCCTACCGCCGCCTGGCCAAGAGCTTGAGCGACCGGGCCAGTGAACTCCCGATCTCCCTCGAACTGATCGAACACGTCAGCGCCTTGCGCGAATCGATTGACGGTGTCCAGCAATACTACCACCCGGATGGGCACCAGCCATGGTTCGACCAATGGCAACCCACACCACCCCTCCCTCCAGCCCCAACGCTCCCCTCCGCCCCAACGCTCCCCCCAGCGGTCACTCGCACTCCAGCGATCGCCCGTCCGGCCTCCGCTCCACTGGTCGACTCCATCGGCCAAGCCCTCGGGCTGAACGTCGTCGGACAAACGGAAGTTGAGCGGCCGGAAGTTGAGCGAAGCGAATTCCCGGAGTCTGTGGCGGATGAGTCGGCAACGCCAGACGAGGCAGCAGAAGAAACAGCCACGACCGAATCACCAGCAGCGACGGCGCCGGCGATGGGGCTCATGAGCCCAGCGGAGTTGGCCGAGCCGAAGTCGATTGCATCGACACACGAGCCGCCGGCCGACGCCACGAAGCGAGCCGTAGCGCAGTTGCTGGCCCAAGGCAGATTCTCGCACTATCTCGAGAAGGTCGACGATGCATTCCTCAAGTACCAGTCTCAGCTGGAAGGGAGCCGGGACGCGGGAGATCCATTTGGTGACAATCGAGACGAGCGTCACACGCTGTCGGAGATAGCGGCCTGCCTGCAGCGGATCGACGCACTGCAGAAAGACGGCTGGATACTGGTCGGCGACCAGGGTCTGAACTCGCTGGAGACCGAAGTCCGGTCGCTGTACCAGCTGGCGGTGCGGTTGCCCAGCGGCCTGCACACGCGGATGCAGACGCTGGCGCGAGCGGTCCGCCATCAGTACCGGACGTGGATCGGCCTGATGCTCCTCTCTGGCGGCCTGAGCTTCGGGTTGCTCGCCCTCCTGGGCCGGCTCTTCTACGCCTGGATCTTCTATCCGCTGAACGTGCTGATCGCCGGATCTCAGCGTGTGGCCAGCGGCGATTTCCGGTACAAGATTCAGCTGGAAACACACGACGAAATGGGTGGACTGGCCGAAGCCATGAACAACATGGTCCACCGCTTCCGGACGATCCGCGACAGCCTCGATCGGCAGGTCAAGGAACGGACTCGGGAAGTGGTGCGGAGTGAGCAGATGGCGAGCGTGGGCTTTCTGGCCGCCGGTGTGGCTCATGAGATCAACAACCCGCTGGCCTCGATCGCTCTGTGTGCCGAATCGCTGGAAGAGCGAGTGCAGGACATTATCCAAGAGGACGATCTGAAGCCCGACGACGAGCACAACGAAGAGATCACCGTCCTGCGGAACTATCTTCGCATGATCCAGGACGAGGCGTTTCGGTGCAAACAGATCACCGAACGGCTGCTCGACTTTTCGCGACTGGGGGACGTTGACCGTCATGCGACCGACCTGACGGACCTGGTCAGTGGCGTGATCGAGATGGTGCGTCACGTCGGCAAGTATCGCGACAAACAGATCGACTTTCAGCCGACCGAAACCGTGTTCGCTCATATCAGTTCGCAGGAAATCAAGCAGGTCGTGTTGAACCTGATCACCAACGCCCTCGACAGCCTCGACCCGGGCGGCCAAGTGAAAATCCAGCTCAGCCAGGATTCGACGCGGGCCAACCTGACCGTCGAAGACAATGGCTGCGGGATGACGGACGAGGTGCTGCAGCACATCTTCCAGCCGTTTTTCACTCGTCGCCGCGACGGCACGGGGACCGGGCTGGGCCTGTCGATTTCCTACCGCATCATCCAGGACCACGGTGGTTCGATACAGCCGCACAGTGACGGGCCGGGACACGGTTCTCGCTTCACTGTGCGGCTCCCTCTCCAACCGCCAGACAAGGAGCAACGCCATTCCCTCCGCGCCGCTTAACCGCCTGAAGATTCTATTCGCCGACGACGAGCCATCGCTGCAGAAGCTGATGAGTCTCGAGTTGCCGCGGATGGGCCATGAAGTGACCGTCTGCCCGGACGGCCAGACTGCCGTGGCTGCGCTGGAATTGAATACCTACGACTGCCTGCTGGTCGACCTCGACATGCCGGGGATGAACGGCTTGCAGGTAATCGCTCGTGCCAAGGAACTGAACCCGGACAGCGATGCCATCATCCTGACCGGCAAATCGTCCCTCGACACGGCCATCTCCGCGCTCCGCAACGGCGTGTCGGACTACCTGACCAAGCCCTGCAAGCTGGCCGAAATTGACGCCGTACTCAACCGCGTCGCTGAAAAACGACAGCTCAAGAACAAGTACCGAGCGTTGCAGGTTCAGCTGCAACGAGCCGAAGGGCAACCACGACTGATTGGATCGAGCCAGGGGATGCAGCGGGTGCGCAAGCTGATCGACCGCGTCGCCCCGACTCAATCGGCCGTGCTGATCCGCGGCGAAACGGGGACCGGCAAGGAGCTGGTCGCCCGCGCGATCCACGACCAGAGCCCGCGAGCCGAACTGGCCTTCGTCCCGATCAACTGCGGTGCACTCCCCGAAGCCCTGATCGAAAGCGAGCTGTTCGGGCACCGCAAAGGAGCCTTCACCGGGGCCAGCGAGAAGCGAATCGGCCTGTTCGAAGTCGCTCATGGCGGTACCCTGTTCCTGGACGAGATCGGCGAGCTGCCGTTGTCGATGCAGGCCAAGCTGCTGCGGGTGCTGGAGAGTGGCGAGATCCGCCGAGTGGGTGACAACGACGCTTTCCAGGTCGACGTGCGAATTGTCGCCGCCACGCATCGCCCCCTCGAAGACATGGTTCGGGACGGCAAGTTCCGCGAAGACCTGATGTTCCGCATCAACACGTTTGAAATCGAACTGCCACCGCTGAGGTCCCGGTGCGAGGATCTGGGCGAGCTATGCATCGCCCTGCTGGGCCGATTCGGCCGTTCGGCACACGCCCCCCACGACTGTCTGGCCCCGACCACGCTCAAGTTACTGGAGCAGCATTTGTGGCCGGGGAACGTCCGGGAACTGGCCAATGTGATCGAGTACGCTACGATTCTATGTGAGCGGTTGCCGATCCTGCCGGAGCACCTCCCGCCGCGATTTCAGCGGGGGATCGCGGTCAATCCGCTCAAAGACCTCCGACCGATGCCGCTCAAGACGATGGAGATCCTGGCCCTGCAGGCCGCCTTGGATCGCCATGGCGGCGACAAGCCGGCGGCCGCAGAGGAACTCGGGATCAGCCTGAAAACCCTGTACAACAAACTGACTCAACTCGAGGAATCGGACGAAAAGGCCGCCTGACCGGGCGGTCACCAACGGCCGCCCCATGCTCAACACGCCCACTGACGCCCCCACAAACACGCCCATCCACGCCGCGACGGGCCGCCAATCGAACGCGGCCCCCGAGGTCGCGACCCGTGAGACCATTGTCCTGCTGCACGGGCTGGCCGCTCATGGCTGGACCATGCAGCCGCTGGCTCGTCGTCTGGCTCGTCCGGGGACGCGGCTGGTCAACTGGTCGTACCAAAGTCTGCGAGGGACGGTGTCCGACCACGCCGATCGGCTGGCCCGGACCTTACACGACCAGCTGCAGCCGCTGGCCGCGGGTGGTCCGATCCATTTCGTGACTCACAGCATGGGCTGCATTGTCACGCGGGCAGCGTTGAGTCGCTATCGACCGAAGTCGTTGGGCCGCTGGGTGATGTTGGCCCCGCCCAACCACGGTTCGCACGTCGCCTCCGGACCCTTGGGCCGCTGGTTTGGTCGCTGGATTCCAGCCGTCCAGGAACTGTCGGATGACGCGTCGAGCTACGTCTGCAATCTCCCGTGCCCGAACAGCATCGACATTGGCGTGATTGCGGCGCGTCACGACTGGCTGGTCCGCCCCGAAAGCACCCGCATTCCTCAACAGCACGACTATGTGACGGTCAATTCCTGGCACAGTGGACTGCTGTTCCAGCGCAGTGTCTCACAGCTGGTTCGCTCGTTTCTGGATGTGGGCTCTTTCAATCAGCCATCGCAGACGGACGCACCTCACGACAGAGTCAGCTCGTCCGTTAATCATCCAGCCGCTCAAGCTGCAGGTCCTTGAACCAAGCCCGCATCGGTCCGCGAACGTGCAGCTGCAGCGCGATCACTCCTTCGGTGAGTGCCTGCGGATGATTGTCTTCAGCGTCGATCGCGACCACATCGTCGATCTTGTGGATCAGATGGTTCCCCCGTGCCTCAATTTCGTACGTGTGCCATTTGCCGATGTGGATCGGCGTGATCTCGCTGACCTTATCGACGACCACGGGCCAGCCAGTATCGGGATTGACGACCACCTTCTGTCCGCGCGTGGCGATGCGACCCCGGTTCAGCTGTTCGCCCCACAGCATGCCGATGTAACCGGCACCGACCTCAATCGGAAAGCGATACCCGGCGCAACGCCATTCCTGATCGTCGAGGACCCAGCCCCGGTAGATCACCGCGGCGCAATTGTGCGGGACGTCAACTTTGGCCTGGAAGGTCCAGCGAAAGTCCTTGACCGGTTCGCCTTTCCACACCAGACAAACGTTGGTGGGGACCATGGCGTCAAACGTCGATCCGACAATCGCTCCGTCTTCGACCTTCCACCACTGCTTGTCTCCGTCCCATTGGTCGAGCGTCTTGCCGTCGAACATCGCTTCGGGCTCCGCCGCGACCAGCCGGCAGCCGGCGTTACCGCCGGGGAACCCAGGCGCGAAACAGCCAGCGAAACAGCCGACCACAATCAGGACCATCCGCGCGGATTCTCGATACGCAACACGTTTCATGGCTGTTTCCTTTGGCGATTAGCGGCGGTGTCCCAAGTGGCCCGCGGCCCGAACTTCTTGACCAACTCGGCCCCGGCCAGTGACGCGCCGGGCCAGGCAGCGTACCGACCGTGCAGTCCGGCCTTCCAGTAATACTCGGCTTTCTGCTGGTCGCCAGCCATCTCGAAGATCTTGCCGACCAGGAACCCGTACGCCTGCTGCCGTTCGAACCATAACCCTGGGAAATAGAACTCGATCATCTCCAGCCGCTCCGGAGTTGGTTTGTCCTGCAGGCATTCAGCGATGGTGTAGGTGAATGTGTCGATCGGCTCGTCAAACGAAAACCGATACTGATTTCGCCATAGTTCCATCTTGGGACGGAACTCTTCGAGAATGCGGTCGCGCTGGGCAGTCTGCCCCATTTCATGCGCCAGCCAGGCGGCCATCATGCTGTTCCAGCCATCCGTCCTGAAATCTGTCTGGTGGCCCTCCATCCAGAACTCGAGCGCCTTGGCCTGATTCTTTTCCAGCAACGCGATGGTCCCCATGACGTCAGCCCTGATGGGCTGCTGGCCGATTGGCGATCGAGTGAACTCGGCCAGCACACGACGAGCGGCCTTCAGGTTCTCGCGATCTCCGTTGCGATGGCACCACAGGTACCATGCGACTCGCGCCTGATCGTCGTTCGTTCGGCTCATCTTCTCGAACACCTTCTCGGATTCCTTCAGTCGGCCGGTCAGCTCATAAGCCGTCCCCAAGGCCTCCAGTGCCGAACCATCTTCGCTCACCGCCGCCTTTTCCGCCGGCTCGACCGCTTCATCCCACTTTCCGATCTCCATCAACTGCGAGGCAAACAACCAATGATAATGGGCTGATAACTGGCGATCTTTGAAATGAGGAAGACTACCGCTCAGATCCCGCTCCCATTCGACGTACCGCCGCATGGTCCAATACACTTCAGCGCGTTCCGCTTGCAACTCAGGATCGTAATTCAGTTCCAGAGCCTTCGTGTAGTACTCCACCGACTTTCCCGGACGATCCATTTCGCGGAACAACCGTGCCAGTTCATACAGCCCCCGCCCGTCATCGGGCTTGACTCTCGGTAGCCACAAATTCACCCGCGCGTCATTGATCTCACCCCCCATCCGCATCAAGAATCGCATCGGCATCGGATGTTCGGGAGACGCACGCTCCACCAACTGCGCCAACTCGACAGTCGTCTCCTCGTCAAACATATTCGGCAACGACAATTGCTCCATCAAGAACGCCGCCGAGTAGTCGCGAGGCAGACGACTCCAGGTAGACGTGCCAATACCCATCCCATCGTCACGTTCCGACCGCATGTTGCGGGTCCACCGGCAGAACTGCGCCATCGTGACCGTGACATCCCCCAGCTCGATCTCCCGTACCAACTGCTCCGCCTCGTCGGAACTCTGCCGCGGATAAATCCCCAGAAATCGGAGCACGTTCGCATAGCGATGGGGCCCCACCACTTTCGCCATTGACTCACCCGTCTCCCGCAACTCGGACGTCTCTCCGGCACTGCGATCCCGCAGCTCTATCACGGCTGCCTGAAACAACTCCTCCCGAACCAGCTCAGCAGCCACTCCCCAGGTGAATTCGTGCCAATCGGTCGCCCCCAGGGTCGCCAAGTCGACGGCTTCCGTGCCGGCTTCGGCAAACGGTCCGCCGAAGCCACGTTCTCCTTCACGATCCAAGCCGCCTAGCACCGTCAAGCCCTGGCGAGCTTGGCGAAGCGCCCGCATGTTTTCCGGCAGTCCGATGTCGCCGCGCACCCAAGTGAGAAAGTATTCCGGAATCGCCCGGAACAAGGCACGCGAAGCCGCTGGCTGGTCCTCGTAAATCCCCTGGAAGTACCCACGAACATAGACCTCAGCCGCCCCCGGACAGACCTGGGCCGTCTCGCGCCAACGCTTGGAGAACTCACCCGTCGTGATGTGATAACACGACCAGGTGAACCACCATAGCTTGGCCAGCCGAGCTGTCGGCGCATCGGCCGCCGCCAGTTCCTTCAGCCGACCGAAGTCGCACTTGGCAAGCGGCACCACCAGCTCCACCCAAGGGTCCTGCTGAGCCAGTTCGGCCGTCCAAGTCGGCTCCAGCGCGGGAAGCGATTCGAGCACGTGCCAGTGCAACCCCAACACGGCCGGCACGTAAGCCGCTTGCCAAGCCTGCAAGGGACCGGCCGTCGGCAACTGCTTCAATCGCTGAGCATACAGCAACGCTCGTGCGCCATACGCCGTGCTGTCGGCCTGCCAATGATGGCGAGTCAGAATCGAGAGATTGGCGTAACCGCGAGCCAAACGGCTGAGCGAATCGGCTGATTCCGCTTCCCCCTGACGACGCGCATGCAGCATCCTGATCGCCTGAAAATGCGAAAACGCGTCTGGCTCAGCCAACAACGCGTCAATCTTCTCCCAGCTGTCGCCTCCCCCGGAAGCCACTTCGCTGGCCGCCTCGTTATCAGCGGCCAGCTGCCAATGCTCACGGAGCGCTTCGGGAAGCTCAGCTCGGCTGACCTGTTCCAGCTGGTCAATCAACGACACCAGCGATTCGAACGGGTCTTCGGGAAGTTCGCAGACGTGACGCCAGACCTGCTGACCACTCCCATCGCCGCTGTCGTCGTTGTCCGAATCGCCAGGCTTAGCAGCCAGCAGCACGATTTCGAACTGCTGACGCTCGGGATTCAGCTTCAGCCTCAGCGACGACAATTGCGTCTGGTCAGCTGGCGGCCGCGTTTCGCCGATCACGGGATCGCGAGTCAGACGGTGGAGCTCATCCCGCACGGCCAGCAGCACGGCCTGCCGAACCAGTTCGCGAGGCAACAGCCCCGACACGTACTCTTCTCCCTGCGGCATCTGGGCCCGGTCGAGCCACACGACGACCGGCTTCTCCTTCCCGCCGGCAGGCGTTCCCTCCTGAGCCCCCACGACGCGGGGCCCTGCGAGTGGCCACAGCGACAGCAGCAGCAACAAAAATCCCCATCGACAGGCCGCGCGCGTCCTACCTGCGCAGAGCGATCCACTCCGATAGCCAAGCATACTTCACCCCGGACTCGCGTCGGTGCGCGAGCAGAGATAGTGATCGTAGCGAACAACGGCCCCACAAGGTCGTCGCACCAGTTCTGCCAGGAATCATGGCGAATCGAAGCCGGATGCGAGCCAGACCTCCCGTCGGGGGGAGATTATAAGCGGCCGATTTTCAGTTGTCCAGAAAAACGCTTTGCTTCCGCACAACGGCGTGCGGTTGAACGGCCGTCGGCCTTGCCCCATACTGGGACCACAACGGGCCTGAACAATCCATCAACACCTGGTCGACGCATGGGTGATCCAATGCACGAACGAAGTCTCCCACGACGCTCAAATGTGGCACGATGGATGCTGGGACTGCTCGGCCTCGGCTTGCTGAGCTTCAGCAGCAGCCAGGCCACAGCACAAACGTGGACTCGGTTTCATGGCCCCAATGGCACGGGCGCACTGGAAACGGAAAAGATTCCGACCCAACTGACTCCGGACAACATCCTGTGGAAGACTCCCTTGCCGGGCATCGGACACGCGGCACCGGTGATCTGGGGTAATCACCTCTTCACACAATCGGCCATCCCCGAGGACGGCACCCAGGTCATCATCTGCCTCGATGCGACCACTGGGAAGATGCTGTGGGAGAAACGCTACAAGTCGGGGACGTACCACATTCACGACCGAAACAGCTTCGCATCTTCCACACCAACCGTTGACGCTCGACATGTTTATGCGTCATGGGCCACTCCGGAAATGCTGACCGTCACCGCGATTACTCATGACGGACAGCAAGCCTGGCAGATGCCGCTGGGTCCGTTCGACGCGGAGCACGGATTTGGCACCTCACCGATCGTGCATGGCGACCTGGTGATCCAAGCTGATCAGCAGCGGTCGGCGAACGAGAACGAGCGACCGTTGACCAGCTCCATTGTCGCCCTCGACGCGGCCACCGGCGACATCCGCTGGCGCACTCCGCGCAAGAGCGCGGTGGTTTCCTATTCGGCCCCGTGCGTCTATCAGCCCGCTGGCAGTGCAGCTCAGCTGATCTGCTGCAGCACGGCTCATGGATTCTTCGGACTGGAATTGGCCACCGGCAAACCGCTGTGGGAGTTTGACGTTTTCACGATGCGCACGGTCAGCTCCCCCCTGCTGGTCGGCGATCGCGTCCTCGGCTCGACAGGCTCAGGCGCCGGCGGCAATTACCTGATCAGCGTCCGGCTGGGTGCCAATCCAGAGGTCGAATACAAGATCGACCAGCAGGCGCCGTACGTCCCCACGTCGGTGGCGCGAGGCGATCTGCTGTTTCTCTGGTCCGACAAAGGGATCGTCTCCAGCGTCGCCGCGGACAACAGCCAAGTCCATTGGCGCGAACGCGTGGGGGGAAACTACTCCGGTTCTCCAGTACGAGCAGGCAGCGCCATCTACTGCATCTCGGAGACAGGCGAACTGGTCGTACTGGCCGCCGACACGAAGTACCAGGTGCTGAGCAAACTGCCGCTGGGCGAGCCCAGTCGCAGCACACCGGCACTGACCGACGATCGACTCTACATCCGCACCGATTCGACGATGTACTGCATCGGCCAGAAGTGATCGACATGCATCCCCGGGGGCGCAGGAGACTGAGTGAACTGTGAACGGGTGGTGGGAGTTCTGGATCGACGTCGGCGGAACATTCACGGATTGCGTGGCGCTGAGTCCCCAAGGTCAGATCGTTCGCTGCAAGACGCTCAGCTCCGGCAAGATACTCGGTCGCCTCACCACCACCACCGATCCACGAAAGCTGTTCGACTCAGAACGCCAAACGGATCAGGACCGGCTCTGGAACGGCTACACCCTGCGATTCCTCGACGCAGCCGGTCAGATCGTCCATGAGAACCGGGTAACCGAGTTCGGACGCGGAAATTTCCGATTGGCACAGCCCTGGGCGGGCGATGCGTTTCAACTGAGTCGCCAGCAGTCGAGGCCAACGACCGCTGCGGATGGGGCGGGCGACTTACCAAGCTGCGCCTACGAACTCGACGGCGGAGAACTCGCGCCGATTCTGGCCGTGCGGCGCGTCTTGGGCCTGACGCTGGAGGCTCCACTCCCTCCGCTGCGAATGCGATTGGGAACGACGCGAGGGACGAATGCCCTGCTGACCCGTACGGGGGCCAAGACCGCACTCGTGACCACCGCCGGCCTGGAAGATGTCTACCTGATCGGCGACCAGGATCGACCTGAGCTCTTTGCGCTCGACATTCGCAAGCGGATTCCGCTGGCTGGAACGGCGATTGGAGTTCGCGAACGCGTTTCCGCCGATGGCCAGGTACTCCTGCCGCTCGACGTCGCCGACGCTCGGCACCGACTGCAACAACTGCGTCTCGATGGCTGGCAGTCGCTGGCCATCTGCCTGATGCATGCCCATGTGTTTCCGGACCACGAACGTCAGCTGCGCGAACTGGCTCGCGAAGCCGGTTTTGAGGAGATCAGCCTGTCGAGCGACGTCTACCCGCTGATGGGGCTCGTCCCGCGACTCGACACCACGTTGCTCGACGCCTACCTGAACCCCGTCTTGCGCGACTACCTGCGTCAGATTGAATCGGCCCTGGGAGCGGGAAGCGAACTGCGGATGATGACGTCCTCCGGCGGCCTGAAACTGGCGCGCGGATTTCGTGGTGCGGACAGTATCTTGTCGGGACCAGCAGGTGGTGTTGCCGGCGTCGCACACATCGCTCAACGGTGCGGCCTGTCACGAGCGATTGGTTTTGACATGGGAGGGACGAGCACCGACGTATCGCATTACGACGGACAGATGGATGTCGATTTTGAACAGGTCAAGGCCGGAGTTCGCATCGCCGCGCCGATGCTGGCGATCGAAACGGTCGCGGCAGGCGGTGGTTCCATCTGCTGGTTCGATGGAGTGAAGCTGGCAGTGGGCCCGCAGAGTGCCGGAGCCGATCCGGGGCCGGCCTGTTACGGACGTGGCGGCCCGCTGACGATCAGCGACATCAATTTCTATCTCGGCCGCCTGCCTCAATCCGCGTTCCCGCTGCCACTGGACCGCGCGGCGGTTGAACGTCGCCTGCACGAATGCTGGCAGCAGGTGCGCGAAGCAGGTCACGACCTGTCGCTGGACGAGTTAGCTGAAGGGTTCTTCCGGATCGCCAACACCAGTATGGTCGAAGCAATTCGCAACGTGTCGATCGCCAAGGGGCGCGACCCGCGAACGGCGGCCCTGGTCGGGTTCGGTGGTGCCGCCGGACAACATGTGTGTGCGGTCGCCAGCGAGCTGGGTATGGATCGTATCGTGCTCCACCCGGACGCGGGCATCCTGAGCGCCGTCGGTATCGGGCTGGCCGACGCGGTGCAGCACGGCGTGCATGGCGTTTACGGCGTCTGGGATTCAACCGATCCGGCTGACCGCGAATCGCATTGGCGCCGACTGGAGACCGAGGTCACGCAACAGCTGGTCGCCGAAGGCTACGCATCCACCGAGATTCATCTCTCCCGATCGGCCGAACTGCGTTACGCCGGCCAGGACGCCACACTGATTGTCTCGCTTCCCAGCACCTGGCGAGATATCGCAACTAGTCATTCATCCAGCGACGCCTCCACAAGTTCTGACGAAGAATTAGTAGCCAGCCTGCCCGACCGTTTCGCTCAGGCCTACCAACAGCTCTACGGATACCGCGAGACGGCTCGATCGCTGGAGCTGGTAGCGCTGCGTGTGACTGGCGTGGGCCGGCGTCCCAGTCCAGAGCTGGCATCCAGTAGTGGGTCGAGATCCGACGGCGATCCGTGGACCGATGGCCATGAACTGCTGGCCGACCACCGCCGCTGGAAGGTACGTCACTGGCAACGGACGGCGATCGCTCCCGGCACAATCGTCACTGGACCGGCGGTGATCTGCGAAGCCACATCGACCACAGTGGTCGACCCGGGGTGGCAAGCCGAATTGTTGCCCGGCGGAGAATTGCTCCTCACCGCCACGGCCGCTCGAGCTGCAGCAGCTCTCTCCACCGACTGCGATCCGATCCAGCTGGAGATTTTCAATCAACGATTTGCCGCCATTGCGCGACAGATGGGGATAACGCTGCAGCGAACCGCTCGCAGCGTGAACGTCAAGCAGCGACTCGACTTCAGCTGTGCGTTATTCACCGCGCGCGGCGAACTGGTTGTCAACGCGCCGCACATCCCGGTCCACCTCGGAGCGATGGGCGAGACCGTGCGGTGTGTGCTCAACGACAATCCCGACCTGAGCCCGGACGATGTGATCGTGACGAATGATCCCTATCGGGGCGGATCGCACCTGCCCGACATCACGGTCGTAACACCGATTCACGACCCGGCGTCCGGCCAGCTGCTGTTCCTTACCGCCAGCCGAGCTCATCACGCAGAGATCGGCGGCATCTCGCCCGGATCGATGCCCCCCGATTCACGCGTGCTGGCCGAGGAAGGCGTGGTGATTTCGAATTTCAAGCTGGTCGATCGCGGCACGGCTCGCTGGGATCAGTTCCGCCAGCTGCTCACCTCGGGGCCCTACCCCAGCCGCAACGTTTCGGACAATCTGGACGACATTCGCGCTCAGCTGGCTGCCAATCACCAAGGGGCACGCGATCTGCTGGCGATGGTCCAGCGGTATTCCTGGCCGGTCGTCGGCGCCTACATGAATCACATCCGGCACGCCGCGGCGACGAAGGCTCGCCAAGCCATCGCTCGGTTGCCACAGGGCCGGCATTCGTTTGTCGATCACCTCGATTCGGGAGCGACCATCGAGGCAACGATCGACGTCCTCGGGGATCGAATCCGCATCGACTTTACGGGAACCTCGCCCGTCCAGCCCGACAATCTGAATGCCAATCGAGCGATTGCGATTGCCGCCGTCCTGTACGTCGTCAGGTGTTTGATTGACGAGCCCATACCACTGAATCAAGGCGTCCTGGAGCCCGTGGAGCTGATTCTGCCCGAATGCCTGCTGAATCCGCGTCCGGGCGCCAATCCGGCAGATTCCCCAGCGGTGGCGGCGGGCAACGTGGAGACCTCGCAGCGAGTAGTCGACGTGCTGCTGGGCGCACTGAATCTGGCGGCGGCCAGTCAGGGCACGATGAACAATCTGTTGTTCGGTGACGACCGGTTCGGTTACTACGAGACGATCTGTGGCGGAGCCGGTGCAACGGCGCGTCGCCACGGCGCCGACGCCGTGCACACTCACATGACAAACACTCGGCTGACCGATCCCGAAGTCCTGGAGTCACGCTATCCAATCCGACTCTGGCAGTTCGCCATTCGGCGCGGGTCAGGTGGCGTTGGCCATCATCACGGCGGCTGCGGAGTGATACGAGAGATGGAATTCCTCCGTCCGCTGCAGCTGTCGCTCGTCACTCAACGCCGCGGCCCCTTCGCCCCGTACGGCCTGGAGGGTGGAGCGGTGGGACAGTGCGGCATCAATTGGCTCGTTCGAGCTCAATCGGCAGACGGCGCTGAACCTGAGCGACTCCCCGCTCAGGCACACTTGGCGGTGGCGGCCGGAGACCGACTTCGCATCGAGACGCCCGGCGGCGGCGGGTTTGGCCATGACTGACTTGGCAACAGTGAAGGCCGCAGACGGAGAGCGGAGAACACGAAGGCAGGCGGGATGGCCGCACCACAATGGAGGCCGCCGGCCAGCTCGCCTGGCCGGAGCCCCGGTCTGAGTGAGCTAGAGAATCGCGTACGGAGAGCGGAGAACACGGAGGCAGGCGGGACGCCCGCACCACAACGGAGGCCGCCGGACAGCTTGCCTGGCCGGAGCCCCGGTCTGGGTGAGCTAGAGGATCGCGGAAGAAGAGCGGAGAACACGGAGGCAGGCGGGACGCCCGCACCACAACGGAGAGCGTTGGGCGGTTGGCCTTTAACTCACTCAATCCGGCTCTACCACGCGACGCTGGTTCCAGATCAGGCCGAGTCCGCAGGTGATCAGCAGCAGCGACACGACGAAGGGGGCCAGGGGTTGACGAGCGACCAGGGTCGGGCCGAGTGCCGAGCCGCAGATTCGCGCCAGAGATCCGATGCTTTGCCCCACCCCCAACACGCCACCTTGCTGATCGGCCGATGTACGTCGTGACAGCAGTCCGTTGAGCGACGGATTGACGAAGGCAAAACCGCAGACCACGATCGACAGCGCTCCAAGCAGCATCGGGATCGAGGTGCCCCGAACGGCAAACATCATCAACACAAACCCAACCAACTCAATCATTCCACCTGCCAGCGCCAGGCTGGTGTCGGGGACGCGCCCGGCCAGTCGCCGCACGAGTCCGCCCTGGACCAACGCCAGAATCAAACCGATGAAGGCAAAGACGAGAAAGACACCCCGATCGGAAAACTCAAACCCTTGCACAACCCGGCTGCGACCGCTGACGATCATCGAGATGGTCGTCTCGAAACTGGCAAATGAGAAAATGCAGATGAAGATCGTCACCAGCAGCGATGGGACCGTGGGAATCCGCATCGCTCGGCGCAGCTCACCAAAACTCCAGATCGCATGACGCTCGCCTTTAACCACTCCTTCATCCTCCTGCCCAACCAGGTTGGATTGGTTCCAACGTGATTCGGGGAGCAGCATCGCGGCCAGGATCAGAGCGACGGCCGACAGGATCGCCGCCACATAGCCGGGCCATGGACCTGGGTCGGGGAGCGGCGCTCCTGGCTCACCACTCCCACCACTGACCGCCAGTGAGCCGATGAGTGGGCCGAGCGTAAATCCCAGCCCGAAGGCCATCCCGATCAAGGCCATCCCTCGCGACCGATTGTGTCGCGTGGTGCAGTCGGCGATATAAGCCTGAGCGGTCGAGATCGTCGCGCCGGCGATCCCGGCCCCGATGCGAGCGATGTAGACCAGCGTCAGACTCTTCTGCACCATGGCCCAGCCAAACAGGGCGTAGAAGGCCACCGAGCCGGCCAGTCCGATCATCAGTACCGGGCGGCGTCCAATCTGGTCGGACAATCGCCCCCAGACGGGCGAGAACAAAAACTGCATGGCCGAAAAGCTGGCCATCAGCAATCCGATCTGCCATCCCGACTCGCCCGTGGAAAACTGCTGAGCGTAAATGGGCAACAAAGGGAGCACGATGCCGAAGCCCAGCAGATCGACGAAGACGGTGAGAAATATGACCAGCAGCGAACCTTTACTCGGCTCGCGAACGTCGTCGACCATCCATCCCCCTCTCGGTATCGAAGCTTGCGGCTGCCAAGGTGGCTCGCACGTCGGCACACCGGCAGTCGTAGATGGTGCCACAGTTAGCGCCGCGAATCAATCGGCCTTCGCTCGAATCAGCCGGGCCTGCCACGCCTTCCGACGGCCCATTTTTTGGCACCCTCTGATGGCTTATGATCAGTGGATGCACCGCACCAACTTTGAAAACCGTCGCCGGCTCGAATCCTTGCACGCGGAACCGCTGGCCGCTTACCAGCTGGAACGGCTCAACGACCTGCTGGCCAACATTCTCCCCGGCAACCGGTTCTACGCCGACAAACTCGGCTCAGTTTCGCTCCCCCTGACCTCCCTCGAACAGCTGACCGAACTACCGTACACGTTCAAAGAGGAGCTGGTCAGCGGCGAGCGAGGGAGTGAACTGGCGGCCAATCTGACCCACGAGCCAGATCGGTACGTCCGGCTCCACCGCACTTCAGGCACTCATGGCCGACCCATGATCGTCATGGATACGGCCGAAGACTGGCAATGGTGGTTGAACACCTGGCAGTTCGTATTGGACGCGGCTGGCGTCGAGGGATCGGATCGGGCCTTCATGGCCTTTTCATTCGGTCCGTTCATTGGGTTCTGGAGCGCCTATGATGCGTTGGTATCGCGTGGAGCGCTGGTCGTCCCCGGCGGAGGCATGGACACGCTGGCCCGCATTGAGCTGATCCGTGCCTGTCGAGCCAACGTCCTGTGCTGCACCCCCAGCTATGCTCTGCACATGGCCGAGATCGCTCGCGAGAACCAGGTCGATCCAGCCAAGCTCCCCGTCGATCGCATCATCGTCGCCGGAGAACCTGGCGGCTCACAGCCGTCCATCCGGCAGCGGATTGAGCAGACCTGGGAGGCTCGGCTGATCGATCACAGCGGCGCCACTGAGGTCGGACCGTGGGGATACGGTTCAGTCGACGGAGCCGGACTGTATCTGGTGGAAAGCGAATTCATTGCCGAGTTTCTGTCGGTCGAGACGGGCCAGCCTGCCGGTGAACAGGAACTGAGCGAGTTGGTGCTGACCACGTTGGGCCGACACGGCAGTCCGGTGATTCGATACCGCACGGGCGATCTAGTCCGCCCCACCTGGAACCGACCCGGCTCAAATCGATTCGTCTTCCTGGAAGGGGGCGTGCTGGGCCGCGCCGACGACATGCTGGTGATCCGCGGCGTTAACGTCTTCCCGTCGTCCGTGGAACAGATCCTGCGCAGCTTCCCGGAGGTGGTTGAATATCGCATCATCGCTTGTCGATCAGGTGAGATGGACGCGCTGCGCGTGCAAGTCGAAGACCGACTGAATCACGTGGAACGGATCGAGAAGGAATTGAAGCTGCGGCTGGGACTGAGAGTCCCCGTGGAAACCGTCCCGCTCGGCACTCTCCCGAGGTTCGAGGGGAAAGGAAAACGATTTATCGACGAACGACCTCGACGATTTTAGTTGGCCAGCGTGGCTTTACAGTCACAAGCACGTAGCGCAAGCGAGTGTGTGCCACAAGCACGTTGCGCAAGCGAGTGTGTGCCACAAGCACGCTGCGCAAGCGAGTGTGTGCCACAAGCACGCTGCGCAAGCGAGTGTGTGTATGAGCGAACAACCCGCGTCGAAACTCACTTGCTGGCGCTGCGTGCTTGTGTGCGCCGGTGAATGAATGAGTGAGTGAGTGAGTGAGCAAACAACCCGCGCCGAAACTCACTTGCTGGCGCTGCGTGCTTGTGTGCGCCGGTGAATGAATGAATGAATGAACAACCCGCGCCGAAACTCACTCACTCACTCACTTGCTGGCGCTGCGTGCTTGTGTGCGCCGGTGAATGAATAAATGAGTAAATGAATGAATGAATGACCCGCGCCGAAACTCACTTGCTGGCGCGGCGTGCTTGTGTCCCACAGTCCCGATTGGCAGATGCTCATGAAAATCGCCTCCGACTCGCCCGCCGCACATGCCACTCAATCGGTCGATACCGCTCAGTTGCTCGAGCGAATCCGCCAGCGGTTTCCGGCCCTCGCTCGTCAAGGGCATCGCCGGGCCCTGTGCTATCTCGATGGCCCGGCGGGTACGCAGGTTCCAACGTCGGTAACGTCGGCGATCACCGACTACCTGCTCCATCACAACGCCAATAGCCACGGTCTGTTTCCCGCCAGCATCGAAACCGATCAGATCGTCGATCGAACCCGTGCCGCGTTATGCGATTTCATGGGCACCTCCGACCCGGATGAGTTTGTGTTCGGGCCGAACATGACGACGTTGACGATGAGTTTTTCGCGGGCGATCGCTCAAACCTGGCAGCCCGGCGATGAGATTATCGTCACACAACTTGACCATGACGCCAACGTCGCCCCGTGGCTGCTCGCCGCCCGCGATCGCGGAGTGACCGTCCATCAGGTCCGCCTGCTGAAAGAACACTGCGAGCTGGACCTGGATCACTTTCACCAGCTCCTCAGCCACCGCACCAAGCTGGTCGCCGTGGGGGCCGCGTCGAACGCGGTGGGAACCATCAACCCGATTCGACACCTGGCGACTTCAGCGCATGCCGCCGGAGCACTGGTCTACGTCGACGCCGTCCACTGGGCCCCTCACGGCCGTATCGATGTCAGCCATTGGGACGCCGACTTCGTAGTCTGCTCGGCCTACAAATTCTTCGGACCTCACCTCGGCATCCTGTGGGGACGACGCGAATTGCTGGAGTCGATTGAACCGTACAAGGTCCGACCGGCTCCGCGAGCTATCCCGGATTGCTGGATGACCGGCACACTGGCCTTCGAGAACGTCGCCGGGACGCTGGCCGCTATCGATTATCTGGAATGGTTGGGCGAGCAGCTGATAGGGTCCGTCGGCGATCGACGCTCAAGGCTCGATGCCGCCTTCGACTGGATCGGCACCTACGAACGCCAGCTGCTCGATCAACTCGTCCACGGTCTCCGGGATCTCCCTGGCCTGACGATCTGGGGCCTGTCAGCTCACCAGCCCGCGCGCGATCGAGCGCCGACGATTTCCTTGACGGTGTCGGGGATGGCACCGAGTGAGCTGGCCACTCAGCTGGCGGCGCGGGATATCTGCAGCTGGAATGGCAACTATTATGCGTACAATTGGGCCGAAGCCCTGAACTTGAATCCGGCCGGCGCCGTCCGGCTGGGTATCGTTCATTACAATACGTCGGAAGAGATCGCTTACACCCTGGAGTGCTTTCGCAGCGAACTATGTCACGCCCGACCGACTTGAAGATCGTCACCGGCCGCCCTGCCCTGCAAATCGAATGGCTCGACGGCCAGGTGCGGGAATACACCTTCGCCGAGCTGCGCAAGGCCTGCCCCTGCGCCACCTGCCGGGAAGTGCACGTCCAGCAAGCGGCTGCCCCGTCGCCCTTCGCCATCCTGCGCCCCGAAGAGACTCGGCCGCTGAAAATCCTCGCCATGAACCCGGTCGGCAACTATGCCTACTCGATCGAGTTCAGCGACGGGCACGACACGGGGATTTACACGTTCGAACTGCTGCAGTCGCTCGGACAATCGGTCGTACGGTAACGATTGGCGAGTAAAACGACTGGCGAGTAACCTGCCTCATTGTGGTGCGGGCGTCTCGCCTGCCTTCCGTCTCTTCAGCTTCACTTCCGCGGCCTCCGTCCCTTCCGCGGTTCAAAAATTAACCGCGGATGCCGCGACAGGATTCCGATTGGAAGATCCGCCAGCCATGAATACCAGTTGGGAGTAAGCCCACTGGAGATGGGCCTTCTTGAGATCACTCCGTCGGAGCGCCGCTGGGGGGCTCAGT
Organism: Pirellulales bacterium; assembly: GCA_046349895.1. Lineage (GTDB taxonomy): Bacteria > Planctomycetota > Planctomycetia > Pirellulales > Pirellulaceae > JAXMBJ01. The sequence goes on from JAXMBJ010000006.1 coordinate 3,444,415, forward strand.
CGGGACACCTTCCAGTCCACCTTCGAGGCCCTGATCGAGCAGATCGCGGGCTTCGCCCACGCCGCCGGATGCCTTATCGGCTCCCTTGATCACGTCGGCGCGGCTGAGGTGAATCTTTTTGTAGACGTCCTCGGAGATGACGTAATACCAGTCGGCGAACCGGAAGTTCACATCGTTCTTCTTGGTCTCCGCCTGCGCCAACTTCTCGTTGTACTCGTCCATCTTCCGCTGATTCTCTTTCACGATCCGCGCTCGCTCCGCTTCCAGCCGATCCGCGGCTTCACCGCCAGCCGCGGGCTGTCCCCCGGACGGACTTGCGGCCACGGGTGGCTGAGCAGTCGCAGCCGGAGTGGCGGGAGTCGTCGGAGCGGCTGGGACGGCCGGTTCGGCCTGAGCCACCACCGGCTTGGTGCGGAGCGACTCGGCCACGTTCCCGTCATTCGATGATCCGTTCCCAGGCGGAGGACTTCCCTCAGCAGGTGCCTCGACTGCCGGAGCTTCAGTTGCAGGAGCCTCGGCTGCCGGAGCTTCAGTTGCAGGAGCCTCGGCTGCCGGAGCTTCGGCTGCAGGAGCTTCGGCTGCAGGTGACTCGGATGCTGGGGCTTCTGTCGCTGGAGCGGTGGTGTCACCGCCGGCGGCCGGAGGTGCAGCTCCGCCGGGCGCTGCGGCGTCAGGGAACTTGGCATCAGCGGCCTGGCCGGGGAGTTCCGGCACCTGTTCCAACTCAGGCTGCGGAATCAGGTCTTTATTCACGCGAGCGCTGACAAAGAGATAGCGATTCAGTTTGGCGTCGCCGTCGACTTGATTGCCGGTCCCGGTCACGCCGCCGAATCGCAGCACATATTCCAGTCCGTCCTTCATCTGCACCACCACTTCACCGTCGCTCGACAACAACTCAATCTTGCCGTCGGGAGGCATGGGGACGGGATAGAAGCCGCGTTCGATCAGCGACTGCACACTTTCCCGTCGGTTGGTGAAATCGGCGTCGGCCGTCAGATCCGATCGCATTCCCTCAGGTTTGCGTTCGACGTCGACGATCACCAGTTCGCCAAGTGCATCGCGGAGCGCGTTCAGGCGCTGGTCATTGAGCTGTTCGCCATCGATCAGCTGCGATGGCACGAGCTGCTTCTGGCTCGGATCAAACTCGAGCAATTCATCCAAAGACCATTTGCCTTGGTTCTCGTGCACGCCGAGCGAAAAACGCTGTTCGTAGCCCACACCCAGCCGCCCGTCCGGCATCATGTTGGTTTCGACCGAGTAGTCCTTCAGCACCAGCTTGGCAATGTCGAAGGCATTCACGTCGAGCAGATCGCGATTGATCCACTGCTCGAACTTGGCTGGAAACTTTTCCAGATCAATCTGCGCGACATACACAGCCCCCTGACCGGGGAGCCGGACGTAGCGCTGGCCTTCGCGATCCTTGACGGGGGCTCCGACAATCAGCCGATAGCGTTTGCCGTCGGCATCTTCCATTTCCAGCAAGGTACCGACCTCGGTCGAGATCCCCTTGCGGCTGTCCGAATTCGGCTCCAGCACACCGTAAGTCGCATGGGACGATTCGTCGTTCGATTGCAGACCGATGGCCTTGAGCCCGATGAACTGGGTTGCCGCGTCGCGAATCGTGTTCTCGGCGTCGGCCGGATAATTCGAATTCGACGGTAGCACCCAGCGTCCGTTGACCTGGCGCACTTCAAAATCCTTGACGTCACCCAGATCCTGGTCGAAACGGACGATCTTCAAGCTCTTGGCCGACGCCGGGTCCTTGAACGACTCAAACAGCTGCTTCCCTGCCATCGAATCGGCGTTGACCTTCACAGGCGCCGGTCGAGTGACGACAGCGGCAATCACGGCCACCCCGGCCAATGCGGCGTAGGCTAAGGTCTTATTGATTTCCGACATGTTCTGATTCTCCTATCGATCGGCGATGGATCGGTCTAAGCAGTGACGCCCCGGACTTAGCGACGCCGGGATTCAGCAATACCTTCCTGCTCACGCCTTCGCCGGTACCAGCTGACTGCCACCGCGACAATCAGCGGCGGAATGATGGGGATCAAGCCGGCGTAGAGCCGATAACGGCTCTTCGCCGCGTCCACTTCGCGGTTCACATCACGTCGGATCCCCTTGAGGTTCCGCTCCAGATCCCGCTGGTGCTGCTGCAACTGATCATCCAACCGTCGCTTGGCAAGTTCTTCGCGGATCTGAACCTTGGTGACCAGCTCCTGCAGTTCGTTCGTGACGCCACGTCGTTCGGTGCGAGCCTTCTCACGGAGCTCATCCACCTGGCGATTCAGATCGGCCACCGCGTCGGATTGCTCCTTTTCAGCCTGCGCCTTCAGCTTCTCGAATTCGCTCCGGAACGTCTTGATGGAATCGGCTGCCTTGCTTTCCGCTTCGCCGATTTTTTCCTCAACGAGCTTCAGTGAGCTGTGGTGGATCTGACGCTTGCGAATGTCGGTGAAACGATCTTCCTTGGCCAGTTCGTCGATCACGTTCAGCACAAAGGTGACGTTATCGAACTGAAAATTAATCTCCTCCTGCGGATTGGCCCGCAGCTGGAGAAACTCGGAGCTGAGCAAGTCGATATCCGACACGAACACCACGTCGATGTCCTTTTCGCCGCTGGCTGCCGCCGTCGCAGCCGCAGCAGCGCCCGCTGCGGCAGGTGCGGCAGGTGCGGCAGGTGCGGCAGGTGCGGCAGGTGCGGCCGCCGGAGGAGTCGCCGTGCCGGCCCCTCCCATCGGTTTGTCTTCCGCGGGGACCTGCAGCATGGTTGGCTTAGTCGTCGGTTTGGCGGCCGGATCAGCAGGTGGAGTTCCCGCGGCGGGAGCAGCCGGAGCTGCCGGCGGCTGGGCCGCATCGCCCTTCACCTTCCCCTGAACGCGAGCGGCGACCACAAATCGGCTGCCGTCGGGGCGCCGCTTCAGCATGGCCTGCGCTCCCGACTGGCCACTGGCCGCCATGAAGTCCTCGTGCTTGATCACACCCGTCTGTGTCCCGGTCGTCGCCAGCGGTGTGAACTTCAAGCCGCTGGTCGATGTCGGCTTTACGGCACCCGGGTAGAGCAACAACAGCTGATTCAATCCCGAAGTGATGTCGCTCTCGGGGCTCAACGGGTCCTTTCCACCGGTCGCGTCTGCGTCGATAAAGACCCACTCGTCGGTGATCCGATCGGTCAGCTGGCTGACTTTCTGGTAGGGGTTGTACCGCTGCCAGATGATGTCGGCATCATAGGTCCCGAATCCAGGCTGACCGACCATGGTCAAACCGAGCATCGACCAGAGCTGCTGGATGTCGCCCTTCTGTTCGGGCGGAGCTCCCATCCCCATCATCATTCCGCCGGCGGGCCGCTTCGGTTCGCCAGTCCCTGGCGCCGATTGCATCACGTACGGCATCGGATCTTCAAAAATGGCCGTCGGCACACCGGCTCGAATGGCGTTGATTAGATTGTCAAGCTGCGGCTGAGTCAGCGACGACGGCTGCACGGCCAGCAGCACATTGTAGGAAGTGTCGATCGGATTGTTGGGATCGACTTCCGCTACGTCGTACTGCTTCTCCAATTCTTCGATGATCAACTGCTTCGGCCGCTGAGAAAACCGCTGCATGTCGATCCCGCCGAACATTTCGGCGTCCGTCTTCACCACGCCGACTTTCAAGCGTTTATTGCCCGCCGCCGTGACCAGCGACCGCACCAGTTCGTATTCGACCGGAATACCGCGATCGATAAAGGGGACCACCACACGCTCCTGCCCCGAGGTCACGGCCACGCCCATGATCATATCAATCTGCTTCAGAGCACCATCTTCTTCCGCGACGATGCTCTGGGGCCGAATCCCGTACTGCTGCTCGGCTCGCACGGCCTCCGTACTGGACGTGTCCAGATCATCGTGGATCCGCACGTCGACACGGCTCCCGCCCTTGGCTTTGAACTCGTTGAGCATCGTCAGCAGATCGACCTTGGTGCGAGCGTACGACTTGGGGACGTCGGCTCCAATAAAGGCCTCGACCAGCACCGGATTCTTGGGGTCGATCTTCTGAATCAATTCCAGCGTCTTCGGCGACAGCGAACTGATCCGCTCAGTGGTCCCGTCGACACGCACGTCGCGCTGCGCGAAGGTCAGATTCACGCCGATCGCGATCAGCACCAGCGAGACGGCCCGGGCCACGTAATGCCAGAACATCGACTTGCCGTCCCGACCGCCCGACCAGTGACGGCGGCCGATCAGAGCCAGGCTCAGATACAGCCCGACCAGGACCAGCATCGTGAAGTAGCTGACCGATCGCAGACTGACCACTCCCCGCCCGAAGTCCGCAAACTGTTCGCCGAAACTCCATCGCGACACGGCTCGAGCCAGCCATTCATTGGGGATGGCTTTGGCGACTTGAGCCATCACCAGCGGAGCATTGAAGACCACGCCCAGAATAAATGCCACCGTCAGGCTGTTGGTCAGGAACGATGCCACCATGCCAATGGCCAGCATGGCCAGACCCATCGCCCAGTACCCAAGGTATGTCGTGAAGAACAGACCGACGTCGATATCTCCACGGCTAAGCAGGTTCAAAACCCAGAAATTGGCCAGCTGTGAAAACAAGAGCGAACACGAGAAGAAAGCACCCGCCGCCAGGAACTTGCCGACCACAATCGAGAAATCGCTCGCCGGCAACGTCAACAACAGCTCGTCCGTACCCTGACGTCGCTCATCCGCCCAGATGTTCATCGTGATGCTGGGAATGAAGAACAACAACACAATCGGCAGATACTGATTCAACTGACCCAGCGTCGCCATGTTCTGATTGAAGAACTCTTCCGGCCAGAAACCGACCGCTGAGCTGATCAGCACGAACAGCACCAGAAAGACGTATCCCGCCGGGTTGATGAAATAGCTGAGAAAGTTGCGCCGGAACACGGCCAGCAGAGCTCGGCCGGAGTCTGGCAACAGTTTCGCCAGCACGACCACAGCCAGCACGGTTGCCGCCACCCATACCGCGTCGAACATCAACAGCGTCAGAAATGACAGAAACACAGTGTTCATATCCAAGGTTACCCCGTACGTATGCGCTCGTTTATTCGTCTCGTCCGGAGCTTGGCCACTAAGCGGCCTTGCCGCCTGTCAGACGGCGGAACTCCTGCTCCAACGACTTGCCGCCCGAATTGAATTGGCTCAACGGACCGTCGGCGACCAGCCGACCTTCAAAGATCACGATCACGCGATGCGCGATCGCTTCCACTTCCTGCAGAATGTGAGTCGATAACAGAATCGTCTTGCTTTCGCCCAGCCGTTGCATCGTGCGACGCATCTCGTGGATCTGATTCGGATCCAGCCCGGCCGTCGGTTCGTCCAGAATCAACACGTCCGGCTCATGCAGCAACGCCTGAGCCATGCCGACCCGCTGACGAAACCCCTTCGAAAGCTTGCTGATCGGCTTGTGATACACCGATGCCAAATAACACAGATCGACCGCCTGCTCGATCCGCGACTTCTTCAACGCCCCGTGCAAACCGCGGGCGTCGGCAAAAAAGTCGAGCAGTCCGGCCGGAGTCATGTCGGGATACAAAGGACCGTTTTCCGGTAGATACCCCAACCGCTCGGCACCCGCCAGGCGGTCCACCGCCATGTCGTGACCGGCAATCCGCGCCGTACCTTCTGACGGCGACAAGTAACCGGTCAACATCTTCATCGTCGTGCTCTTCCCCGCCCCGTTCGGACCCAGGAAGGCGACAATCTCGCCCCGCCGAATGTCAAACGTGACGTTCCGCACCGCCGCAAACGGCCCATAGAACTTCGACAGCCCCCGGGCCTCGATCATCCGCGACTCGTCGCCCGATGATCCCCCAGTCGATCCGCTCGACTGCCCTTTGTTTTGCTGCTGAGCCATGCCTTGTCGTCTCCAATTCGTCGAGCCTGTTCGTTCGGCCAGTTCATCCGGCCTGAAGGTCTGACTCTCGTCAACACGACCAACCGCCGAACCGCTCGCCACGGTACTACGCGGTTGGTGGGATCGGGATGCCTTCTGAGCACACCCCCCAGGAGGGCTCGCAGGCGAACCCGCCACAGGCAAACCGTCTCGGTGGGAATTCAGCAGGGGCCGCAGCCCGACGCCTTAGCGCCGATCCAGCCCCCAGCACAGTTCGCCCGGCTTGGGATTACGGCACCCCAGGCGCCGTACCGACCCCAGGTCTAGGGTCGTCCAATGTAAGCTACGAGGGTCCCGCTCGACAAGTTCGGCCGGCCGCGACAATTTTCCCGGCCGGCCACAGACACTTGCGATCGACCCCACACCACGGGGGGGAAGATCTGGCTCGCAGATCACTCGGCCGACGTATGGCGAGCCGACTCGGCTGCCAACGGCATCTGCTGACGCGTCCAGCTCAAATGACGCCGCCAACGCTCGTCATCCACGTCCGGGAAGTCGGACCGCAAGTGGACACCCCGCGTCTCCTCCCGCGCCAACGCCGCACGGATCATCACCCGTGAGACCGTCAGCATATTCTGCAACTCCCAGCCATCCGGCGCCGAAAACTGCCGCGGCAAGACATACCGGCACCATGTGTCGACCGCCTCGGCCGCCCGCTGCAGACCCTGACGCTCCCGCCGCACCCCCACCGCTCGCCACATGATACTCTTCAACGAGTTGCGAATGTCCTCCAGATCAAGCGGCGGGTCCGACGACCGGTCACGCACCGGGCCCGTCAACGGCAAGACTCGATACTCCTCCGGCATCCGCTCGGCCAACCGCGCCGCTCCGGCCCCCGCATGAGCTCCATAAACCAACCCCTCCAGCAGACTGTTGGATGCCAACCGGTTCGCTCCATGCAAACCACTCGACGTCACCTCCCCCGCACCCCACAGCCCCGGCAGCGAAGTCCGCCCCTCCCGATCGACGGTCACGCCGCCAATCATGTAATGAGCCCCAGGGCGGACCGGAATCCGATCGGTGGCGATGTCGATGCCAAACTCAGCACAGCTCTTGGCAATCCCCGGAAACCGACTCCGCACAAAATCGGCATCCAAATGGCTCAAATCCAGATAAACGCACGGCTGACGAGTCTTGTCCATTTGCGAAACGATCGCCTGAGCGACCACATCGCGCGGAGCCAGTTCGGCGCGCGGGTCGTAGTCGGGCATGAACCGATGGCCCGAGGCGTCGACCAGATGAGCCCCCTCGCCACGCACCGCTTCGGATATCAACGACCGGCTGCTTCCCGCGATATATAGCACCGTCGGATGGAACTGCATGAACTCCATGTCCCGCAGCTCCACTCCCGCCCGATAAGCCAACGCCACTCCGTCCGCCGTCGCCAGCGGCGGATTCGTCGACTCCCGGTACAGCTGACCGGCGCCCCCAGTACACAACATCACCTGCTTGGCCCAGACCATCGTCTTGCCGCGCTGAGCGTTCCAGATCAGCGCTCCGCAGCATCGACCGTCGTCGACCAGCAAATCGATCGTGAACGCCCGCTCCCATAGCTCCACATTCGGCAACCGCTGAGTCCAGTTCGTGACCGCTCGCATCACCTCCTTGCCCGTCGCGTCACCCAACGCATGCACAATCCGATTGTGGCTGTGCCCCCCTTCCCTCCCCAGCGACAACTCGCCTTCCCGAGTGTCAAATCGCGTCCCCCATTCCATCAGTTCGCGAATCCGGTCTGGCGCTTCACGCACCACCATCTCCACCACTTCCGCATCACACAACACGCCACCCGCCTTCAGCGTGTCGGAAATGTGGTCCTCGAAACGATCCTCCGGGTCAAGCACTCCGGCAATGCCACCTTGAGCCCACCAGCTGTTGGACTGCTGCAAGACGTCCTTGGTCACGACCAGCACCGATAAATGCTCGGGAACCTCGATCGCCGCTCGCAAACCGGCCAGCCCACCGCCAATGATCAACAAATCGGTGAAGAAATGGGGCGTCCGCTTCGGATGGAAGGGAACCAGATACCGCGGTACCAGATCAGTCATGTTGGGCTACTCATCGGGAATTCGACCTGAACCGCCGCTGGGGATCCTGCTCGACGGCCCCCCGGCGACTCAGAGCAAGTCTAACCTCCGTACGGGTCCGATTCAGCCCCAGTGGCTCACGCTACGGCGTCTTCCCGGGAGGAGCCCCTTCCGAAGTCACCTTCTGATACCAGCGGAATCGATCGAGATACTCCGACGGCGGACGGGATCTGGCCCCCGAATCGCGGACCTGGTCGACCTGCTGAGCCTTCTGGGTTCCCGCGCGCCCCGCCGACTGTGGCGGTCGCAGTCCCAGACTCCGCAAAGCCTCCTGCAGCTCGTTTCGTGCGGCCTGCCCCGCCTGGCCCGATTGCCGGCTGGCCTCGTTCATCTTCTTCCAGCGCTCGACGAACTTGCGCAAGTCGTCGTCAGTCCAGCCAAGCGAATCGAGAACCTCACGCGGCGGCCGCTGCTGATTCTCCAATCGCTCCAACACCAGACTGGTCGCCTTGCGAGCATAGTCGAGATTCGCCGCGTCCTCCGCCGTCTCACTCGTCGTCCCCTCAGCCGACTCGCCTCCCGGTGCCGAACCGCTCGACCCACGACCGCCAGGTGCACCCCGCTGAGCGGCATCCTCGCCAGCACCGCCCTGCGATCCCGGCTGGCCCTGAGCTCCCCCGTCGCCCGAACGACCACCCTGCGATTCACCCGCCCCGTCAGGCTTCTCCTGCGATGAACCACCTTGACCACCCGACTCCGATCCCTCGCCCCTTGATCCTCCACCCTGCCCATCGGGCGATTCCCCCCGACTCCCCGATTGACCAGCACTACCCTGGGAATCACTCCCCTGGGAATCATCACTGCCTTGTGAGTCACTGCCTTGTGAGTCACTGCCTTGTGAGTCACTGCCTTGCGAATCACTGCCTTGCGAATCACTGCCTTGCGAATCACTGCCTTGAGAGTCACTGCCTTGAGAGTCACTGCCTTGAGAGTCACTGCCTTGAGAGTCACTGCCTTGAGAGTCACTGCCTTGTGAATCGCTGCCTTGTGGGTCGCTGCCTTGTGAGTCGCTGCCTTGTGAGTCGCTGCCTTGTGAGTCGCTGCCTTGTGAGTCACTGCCTTGTGAGTCACTGCCTTGCGCCGACTTACCTTGTGAGTTCTTGCCCTGAGAATTTTTGCCCTGGGCGTCGTTCCCTTGCTCATCGCGTCCCTGTGAGTCTTGGCCCTGTGAGTCGCTACCCTGGCCGCTCTTCCCTTGAGAGCTCTTCCCTTGAGAGTCTTTGCCCTGCGAGCCCTTACCTTGAGCGTCACTACCTTGTGAATCACTTCCTTGAGCGTCTTGGCCCTGGGAATCGCTCCCCTGGGAATCGCTCCCTTGGCCGTTCTTGCCTTGCGAGTTCTTGCCTTGCGAGTTCTTGCCTTGCGAGTTCTTGCCTTGCGAGTTCTTGCCTTGCGAGTTCTGGCCCTGAGCATCACTCGCTTGGGAGTCAGCTCCCTGAGAGTCGCTTCCGTCTGAGTTCTCGGCCCCTGATGAGTTTGAGTTGTTGTCTTGGTTGTCGTCAGGCTGAGCCCCACTCGCTTGTGACGAACGATTCCCCGAACTGGACTGGCCGCCGCCCGGCTGCCGCTCGTTCGAACCGGCCGCACCACTTGGCTCGCCCGCTGGACTTGCGGACGATTGCGTCCCCGGTTTGGGAGCCGATTTTCCCTGTGACCCACCACCGGCTTGGTTTTGACCGTTCGACGCTCCCGATTCGGCGCCTGGCTCGGTCGGCGGCTGGTCGGGCTGCTGCTGCAGGGCCCGCATCAACCGATCAAAGGCCTCCGAATCCTCGGACCCGTCAGTCGCCACGGGCTCCTGAGACCGTCGAGCCTGATTGGCTCCGCTGCCGCTGGAATTCTTCGACGCTGACCGAGCTCCTTCGCTACCCGTCGACCGTGATTGGCCCTGATTGCCAGAGGCCTGATTGCCCGAGCCGGACGGTTCCGATTCACCGCCCGACGGCGATGGCTTGGATTGACTCGAACGAGACGATTGACCGGAGTTGCCGGGCTTCGCCGAACCACCACTAGAGGCATCCCCCGGTTGCTTACCCGTCCCGCTCTCCTGTCCGGACCGTGATCCTTTCCCGCTGCCGCTGGCGCCCCCTCCCTGACTCCCGTCGGCTCCGCCTTCCTCACCCCCTTCGTCACCGGCTTCCTGATTCTCGCCACCCGTCGATTCGCCGCCGGAATTGCCGCCGCTCTCACCACCGCTCTCACTACCGCTCTCACCACCCGACCGACTTCCCGCTTCACCACCCGACTCATTACCACTTTCACCGCCACCGCTTTGACCGGCAGCCTGACCACCGCTTTCGCCACCGCTTTCGCCACCCGACTGTCCGCCCGATGAGTTCTCAGACTGGTTCTGCTCCGAGCTTGACTCATTGCCTGATGACTGACCACCTGACTGCTGACCACCGGATTGCTGACCGGCTTCACCACCTTGGTTCTTGCCGCTGGAGCCCGAGCCACCGCCGCTGGTGCCGGTACCACCTTGGCCACCCTGGCCGGACGACTGTTCACCTGCGCCCGAGTTCCCAGACTGGCTCTGACCGCCCGACTGCTCTCCTTCGCCACCTTCGTCTCCCTGATCACCGCCTGATCCGCCCTGCGGTGGCGATTTGGCTTGCGGGTCATTGGGCAGGGCCACGGGGGGCAAGACTCGAATTTCGAATGGTTCGGAGCGGGATCGGTTGGGAGCGAGCTGGCCGTTGTCGGGATCGATACGATTGTCTTCAGCTTCGAACCACACCTTCACGGTTTCGCCCGGTTTGACCTCGTGGCGTCGGGCCAGCCAGGGTTGGTCAAGGAGTACTGTGCCGGCGGTCGGTTTCTCGAGGATCGCCAGCGTACCTTTCTTGCCGCCACTCGCCTCCCAGTGCCACGTGACTCGGGACAGCTGGTAATCGGGGTCGAACGTGCGGAGCTTGAAATCGACTCGTTTGTTGGACGGTGATTCGACTTTCTTGTTCGTCGGGTTCAGCACTTCCAGAAACGGAGCCACGTCGGGGACGACTTCGATGGAGTAGAGCACGGGCTGAGGGTTAATCGTCCCCGCTTCGTCGACGAATCGAAATGCATAACGAGCGTACTTCGGGCCGGTGCGGTCCGGGTTCAGCCGCAGCGTCAGATCGAACGTGGCCGTCTGATCGCGGGCCACCACGGGCACTCGCGCCGCAGGAGGCCCCGACTTGCGAGCTGTATCGGAACCCGCTGTCGTGGCGCCGCCCGACTTCGCTTCGGTTCCCCCGGCCGCTGAAGATGCCGACGGATCGGCAGTACCTTCGGCGAAGAGCTCCACATAGGCCGACTTGATCGGGCGATTTGCTGTCGCGACCAGATGGACTCGGGTCCCTTCGATGGCCTTCAAATTGCCGTCGGTACCTTGCGCCGGTTCCAGACGCGTGTAAGCCGGGAACTCGTATTGGACTTGAGTGACCACAATCGATGGTGCGTCGACGACGTGCAAATGATACTCGCGCGACGACGCATCTCCGGCTTCGATCCGGTACCACACATCTCGCTGCACGCCACGACCACCTGGATCCAGGACAGCTCGAAAGACATGATCAGCGTCCGAAGGCTGCAGCTCCAGTCGCTGATCGATGAACTCTCCATCTTCAGTCCGAAAGATGGCCGTGACGGCATCTTCCGCTCGCTGCCCGAAGACGTGCGCCGAGAGTTCGCTCTGCTGTCCGCGGTAGATCTCACCGTCGCCGGGCGTCACCTGATCGATGTTGACTCGCGATGGTCGAGGAATATCTCGCCAGGGAGTCACGAGCCGAGCGACTGAAGCGGCCGGATCCTTGGGCGAGATCAGCTGATACAGAAATGCAGCCAGGACGAGACCGGCCAGCACATAACCTTGCCGCACCAGCTGCGATCGGTCGACGATCGTCTGCAAGGGAATGTCCGACACACCCCGTGCGGCCTGCTGTTCCATGCCAGCCAGGATCGCCGCATGGGGCCGCTGTTCGGGATACATGCTCGCCAGCAGGTAGTTCAGCAATCCGTTCTTCAATTCGGGTTCGTGGTCTTCGATGGCCCGAGCAGCATACAGCGGATTGATGCGATGCAATGCCAGCGGCAAGACGCGGATAATCAGGTAGAGCCCGGTGGCGAGTGCCAGCACGGCCAGACCGGTGAAACGAGCCAGCGGGCTGAGATCAAACAACCAGTGGTCGACCAGTGTCATGCCCAGCAGGTAGGCAACGACAGCCGTGACCAGCGTGATCACGCTGGTCATCAAATCGACTCGTTTCACCGAACGCATCGTCCGCTGCAGGCGTTCGTCCAGCAGCAATCGGTCGTCCGATTCAACGGGCTGAGCGGGCTCGAGAGTGGATACTGGTGAGCTGGCCAAGAGGGTGCCTCAATTGTGCCGTGCGGTCCGCGAGCCAGTTTCCGCCCGCCCCTTCATTATATGCTGGCGCCAGCTGAGGCGAGCCTGGCAGCGGCTGGCAATCTAGGCAGTCTGTGCGAATTTTAACGATCAAGCTGAAGTTAACGGTCCCGCAGTTCCGATAAACGTGTCGTCGAGGACGGCTGATCGCGCTGCTAGCCGTGCTGGACCGCCGCAAGTTGAGGGATGGACCATGACAAAGTCAGGACAGTCACGACCGAGCGATACGCGACCGGACAGCAGGCCGAGGCGACGGAGTCCGTTGTCCCGTGCCGGACTGACCTTGGCCATGACCATCGTCGTTTCGACGAGCGTGTTGGCCGCACCGCCGTGGTCTGTACAACCCGATCCACGAGCTCCCCAGCACCGTTGGGCCCAACAGTCGGCCCCTCGGCTGGGGTTCACTCCGGCTCATGAAAAGGCGGCCGCTGCCAACGCATCAGCCGGCAACGCATCAGCCGGCAACGCGAATTACGTTCCCCGGTCAACGGCCAGAAGCGAGGTCGTCGGCGCGTCGTATCAGGTCCCAGCTGGCCCGTCGGCCGCCACGCCGTCACCCTTGGCGACCGGCGATCCCACTGCAGCGCCGGCTCCGCCTGCCGACCTGCGGGAAGCCATCCCTGCGGACTCGCTGGTCGACCCGTCGGTCGCCGTCGATGGCGGTCTGGGGAGTGACTGGTTTGAGCCCGAAGGTGGCTGCGACTGCCCCGAATGTCAGGGGACGTGGGGCCCGAGCGTCGGTTGTCGGTACAAGTGGTGGGTGAAGACCAACTACCTGCTGTGGTGGACCAAAGGTGCCGAATCGCCGGCGATTCTCACGACCAGCTCGGACACGACCAACGCGTCGACAGCCGGAGTGCTGGGTGACCCGGATACGACGGTCCTTTATGGCGATGAAAAACTCTTCGGTCAATCTCGTTCCGGGATGGAGCTGGAGCTGGGTATGCGGCTGGGTCCTTTGAACGATCGGACGCTGCAGGTGCGATACCTGTTTATCGGTGAAGACTCCAATCCGTTTGCGACCTCATCCGACAAGCAGGCCGTGCTGGCTCGCCCCTTCTTCGACATTCGCACTGGGGCTCAGGCAGCCAGCCTGATTGCTTTTCCCAATCGGGCCGACGGCAACATCAGCATTGACGCGACGAACAGCTTTTCGATGCTCGACGCTGTCGGCGACAACGTCGTGTTCACATCGGGCGACTATGTGCACCACTGGGCGATCGGCTACCGCGGCGGCTGGTTGACGGATGAGCTGCAGGTCGATCAGAACGTGATCGCGCGAGGAACTGGTTCGGGGTTGGCTAACGGCACGACGTTGGCGACCACGGACCTGATTCGAACCGAAAACGAATTTGCCGGTGTGCTGTTTGGCTATTCGACCGATATCTGCCGCGGTCCGTGGGTCCTGCGACTGCGGACTCGATCGGCACTGGGCAATTCCAGCGTCGACGCGTCGCTGGCCGGTCAGACGGTGACGACCGTACCTGGCGGAACGCCGACGACGACTCCGAACGGCGTGCTGGTCCAGCCGACCAATGCGGGAGATTTCACCGACGATCGCTTTGCGGTGATGCCGGAGTTCGGGTTGGAGTTTTACTGCGATATCCGACCCGGCGTCCGTCTGCAGTTCGGATACTCGACGGTCTACTGGTCGAACGTCTTGCGAGCGGTGGAGCAGATCGACACCAGTTTGAATCAGACGCAGTTGCCGCCGGGGCCGTTGACCGGTCCGCCGGCGCCGCAATTTGAATTCAACTACACCGACTTCTGGGCCCAAGGGGCTCATATCGGCTGCGAGCTGCAGTGGTAAGGACGCGGCCGAGCGAGTTCGGATCAGGCTTCCGAGAAGACTTGATCGACAGCGGCGGCGAGTGACTGCTGGGCGGCCGGATCGTCATCCACGATGGTGATCGTGATCGGCTCGGCCGTCGTATTCACGGCGTTCTGCAACTGCGACACCGTCACCACGACCGTTTCGGCGTCGTCATCGACCTGATCCTGGACCGCCGTGACAGTGACCGTCTTGGTCGTCTCGCCAGCAGCAAAGATCAACTGCGTACCGGACTTGGTGTAGTCGGCCGTCTCCGTGGCCGTGCCAGCGAAATCCAGCGTCACGATGACTTCTTTGTCGGTGGCGGCCGCCAGTGTCCCGGTGATGGTTGTCACACCGGCGGCTTCGTTGATCTGCAGCGGGTTGGCGCTGAGCACGAAGTTCGGCGCCGGGTCATTGTCGTTCAGATTGAATTCCACCCGCTGCGTGCCGCTCTCGACTCCGTTCTGGACGGTGGAAATATCGACCAGCAGTGATTCGTCGAACTCGTCCCGAGTGTCATTCACCGGAGTGATGGTGATTGAGCCGCTGGTCTGTCCGGCGGGGATGGTGATCTGGTCGGCGCTGAGCGTGTAATCGGTTTCGTCCGTGGCCGTGCCGCTGGTCACCAGCGAAACGACAACATCTCGGCCACTGACGGCGCTGAGCGTGGCGGTGAGGGTCTTGCCGGACTCGCCTTCAACCAGTTCGGTGTCTGCGGCGCTGAGCGTGACGGTCGGTTCCGGATCGTCGTCGCCAATGGTCAACGTCAGCGTGCTGTTGGTCCCTTCAGAGGCTCCCGTGACCGAACTGATATCGACGATGATCGTTTCGTTGGCTTCGTCCAAGGTATCCTGCAGGGACGTGATCGTGATCTGCCCCGACAGCTGATTGGCTGGAATCGTGATCGTGCTCGATGTGTAGTCGAAGTCCGAATGATGAGTCGCTGTCCCGGCGAACGACAGGTTGACCGTCACGGCTTCGGTCAATGGGGCCACCAGCACGGCGCGGACGACGATCTGATCGCCGTTTTCGGCCATCGTCGTCTTCTCTGCCGTCAATTCGACGCGCGGTTGATCGTTGTCGACCACGGAGATGCTCAACGGCGTCGACGTACCGGGACTGGCCCCCGTCACTGCGCCCAGAGCGACCGTGATCGTCTCGTTGGTTTCGTCGACCGTATCTTCCACGGCGGTGACCGTGACACTCCCCGTAGTCTGCCCCGGCTGAATTGTGATCACGGTGCCGCTGCGAGTGTAATCGGCAGTCAGTTCGGCCGTTCCGCCGAAGGTCAGCGGCACGGTGACGACCTGCCCCGAAGCCTGCGAAAGAGTGGCTGTGATTGTGGCCAAGCCCGCGGCTTCGGAAATCTGATCGGTGCTACTGGACAACGTGACGATGGGCGAATTGTTGCTGTCCTGCAGCGTGATGGTGACTTGCTGAGTCCCCTGCTCTTCGGCACCAGTCACCGTGCCGATCCCCACGACGATCGTCTCGCTCAGCTCGTCCAGATCGTCGGTCGAGGGAGTCACAGTCACGCTCCCCGAAGTCTGGCCGACAGGTATGACGATCTGCAGACCGCTGGTCTGGTAGTCCGTTCCCCGCACCGCAGTCCCTGAGTAATCCAGGCTGACGGTGACCTGAGCGGTGGCGGCGCGAGAAAGATTCGCGGTCACCGTGACGGGCGAACCGGCTTCGGCGACGGAGGTGGCATTCGTGGTCAGGGTGACCTGGGGCTGAGCGGCGGTGTCGTCGTCCAGCAGGGTCACCGTCGTCGTGCTCGACGGTCCGATTCGCGCACCGACGGCTGAAGTGGCCGAGACGACAATCGTCTCGTCAGCTTCGTCCAGCGTGTCATTCACGCCGGTCAGCATAATCGAACCGGTCGTCTGGCCGGCGGCGATCGTGATGGCGGTCAGACTGCGCGTATAGTCAGTCGTCTCGGTCGCCGTGCCGGTGAATCCCAGGTTAATCGTCACCGCCTGAGTGGCGGCGGAGGAGAGCGTCGCCGTAATCGTGCTCGTCCCGCCCGCTTCACGCAACGTCGACGAACTGGCCCGCAGCGCAATATCCGGCAGATTGGTCCCCGTCTGACTCACCACCGGCGGATTCGATGTCGTCTCGCCGGCTCGAATCTGAGCCGCTTCGGACGATTGATTCTCACGCTCAGCGGCCACGGCCAGCGTTTCGCGATAAGCCGAAGTGACCGACCCGACGTTAGTGCTGAAGTAACGCAACGAGACGAAACCGGCTGCCAATGTCTTGACGCCGAACTGATAGTCGGTGGCCGACTCGCCGCTCGACAGCTCAATCCCCGAGACGGTCTGGCCGTTGAGCGTACCGCCGGATGAACCGAGCTGATGCGTGCCAAAGACCACACCGCTGGAGGAAAGGACCTGCAGCGAGTAAGTGCCGGCCGGCAGATCGACAAACCCGAACCGGCCGTCGTTGCCCGTCATCGCTGTCAGATTGATGCTCTGGCTCCCGGCCGTCCCGGTCAAGTTGACCAGCATCCCTGGCATCCCGGTGTCGGTCGTCTCCAGGACTTTATCGCCGTCGATGTCCATGCGGACGAAACCGCGCAGCGACGCGGTGCCGGCGTTTTCGGTCAGCCGCACGGTGACCGACTGGTCGCCGTTTTCGGTCTCATTGGTCACCGAACTGATCGACAAGATGGCCGTCTCGTCGGGATCGCTGACGGTGTCGGTCAGCCCGGTCAGCGTAATCGATTGGCTGAGACTGCCGGCCGGAATGACAATCTGTGTGCCGGAGAGCGTGTAGTCGGTATTCTGGGTCGCCGTGCCGCCGGTCGACAGATTCACCGTCACCGCCTGCGTGTTGGTGGCCGACAGGCGAGCCGTGATGGTCGACGTGCCACCCTCTTCGGCAATCGACAAGGGTGTCGCCTCCAGGCTGACCGTCAGCATGGCTCGGTCTTCCAGCCCTTCGAAATTGGCCGAACGCCAAATATTCGATCGTCGCAGACCCGCCCCGCCGCCCCGCCGACTCGATCGCCAAGAACCCGACTTCAGTCCCATAGTTGCCTCATCTCGCCTGCTCGGAATTACGCCCGTTCGGGCCACCACGTCCGCTGGACGTTGCCCGGTCCACTGCTGGGACGCCGGGTAGGGATCGTTTCTCTTCAGACTAACACAACCGTCCGAATCTTCACGTTTTTCGCCGCGTTTCCGCGAGAAATCGGCGAGATACGCTGGCAGGGCCGGCCAGTGAACCTGCACCAGGTCCCGTCGTTCCCTACAACCCGTATATACGGCCCGATTCGAAGGTGGTTCAGCCGGGAATCGAGGCAAGTGGAACCGCAAGCCCGATAGCGCGACCTAGGGTTTTGTTAAGCGACGGTCGGGCCCGCCAGACGACCGCCAATACCCTACCCACTTTGATTGACTACCTGTGAGCTACCCCATGTCCCGGCCCACCTCTCGCGGCGCCCGCCGCTCGTCTGGTCGTTCATTCCGCCCGGAACTCGAATCGCTCGAGAATCGCCAGCTGATGACCGCGTCAGCGGCCGTCACTCCACCCCTGGAGACCGCCGCCCTGGTCGCCTCCAACACCGACAGTTCCCAGGCTGCCGGTCAATTCAGCCAGATCACCGTCCGCGTCGGCGACAAGACGCTGGTATTGAACCAATCCAACAGCACACTCTCCTTGGTCGCCGGTCAGGCATGGAGTGTCAGCTCGGTCGACTTCCTGACCGGAAAACCGGCGACCGCCGACGATCGGTTTGTGCTCGAAGGCTACGTCCGAACTCAGCCCGCCAACGCGGCGGGGACGGCCGATTTCGACTATGCCAATGGCAAATTCGGCACGGCAAGTCAATTGAAGGACGGATCGACTGCGGGAACCCTGTCGGGACTCACCGGTGAATGGAAAGCCGAACTCGGACAGGACCGGCTGGTCGTGTCGCTCGTCCGGTACGCCCCGGATGCCCCCAACGGTCAAACCGTGGCCCAGTTCTTCGTACAGCTGTCGGTCGGCAGTCCGGCGCCGAAGACTGATTTTCGCGTCAGCGGCGGACGGATCTCGCAGCCCCGTCAGGGACAGGCGACGACCGTTTACGGCAGCTGGCTCAATGATGGCACCGGCCGCTATCAGAACTATGCCGAGGTCGACGTCTTTCGCGATGGCAATTTCACCGTCCCGGTGTGGGTCGGTACGTTGAGCGGAGTTTCGGTTGACGGCCAGAAGGTCACGGGAGAGTTTCTGAACAACAATCCCAACGATGCCTACGCCACTCGGTGGACTCCCGACCGCAGCGGCCGCTACGTGATCCGGTTCTACGCCGATCCGGAAAACACCTGGCAGGAATCGAACGAATCGAACAACATCAGTGAAGTGAAGGTCCGGGTGACCGGCCGATCGTCACACAGCCGCAATGAGCGGGCTGCCGATCTGGTCTTCGGCGACTACGCGGCGAATCAAACGGTGCCGACGAACAACCGCCGGAACCACCACGTCCTCCCCAACAACGGACGCGGGAATCGCCACAACGGCTGATGCAGCGGCTGACACAACGTCTCGCTGCGATGAAACCTTACTTCTGCGGGGCCACTCCCAGCGATTGGGTCATGAAGTCGAAGACCAGTTGTCGGTAGTGAGTCCCGCCGATGCCGTGCCGGTCGTCCGGATAGATCATCAACTGGAACTGCTTGTTCGCTACCTGCAACGCTCGCACCAGCTGCCAGGTGTTCGCCAGATGGACGTTGTCGTCCCGGCCGCCGTGGATCAGCAGCAGTCGCCCGCGCAAGTTGGCCGCCGACGCGACCACGCTCGAACGCTGATAGCCGTCCAGGTTGTTCTGCGGTAGGTCCATGAACCGCTCAGTGTAAATCGAATCGTAATTCTGCCACGCGGTCACCGGCGCCCCGGCAATTCCGGCACTGAACCGATCGGAATGCGTCATCGCATAGGCCGTCAGATAACCGCCGTAGCTGTGGCCACTCAATCCCACGCGATCCCGGTCGGCTATCCCCTCACTCACCAACCAGTCGACCACGTCCTCCAGATCCTCCGTCTCGGTCACTCCCAGCTGACGATATGCCCGCCAGGCACTCTGGGCTCCGCGACCGCTGCCCGATCGCGGATCGACCCGCACCACCACCACTCCCAGCTCAGCCAACACGCGCTCGGTCACACGCCCCCCTTGCCAGCGATTGCTGAGCGACGGAGAACGAGGACCTCCATACGTCATGATCCATACTGGGTACCGCCGCCCCGGCTGGTAATCTGACGGATAGATCAACCCCGCGTCGAGCGAGTCGCCTCCCCGCACGGGAATCTGCACCAGCTGCAACGGCGGCCAGCGGAACTGGTGGCGATCGGGGACCGGATTAATATCCAGCCAACGCACAACCGCGCCGCGTCTTGCCTGTGAATCTCGAGAGACCGACGCTCCGACGGCCGCGTCGACGAGCGTCACCTGGTCAGGACGATCAATGTGTGAAGAACGGTCGACAAACAACGTGCCAGCTCGGGCCAGCTGCACCTCGTGGCTGAACCCCGGATCGGTCAATCGCTCCAGCTGCCCGTCACTCAATCGCAGCCGGTACAGCTGTTCGCTCAGCCAGGAATCCTTCGTCGCCATGAAGTACACCCAGCCGTTGGCTTCATCAACGCGTTCAATCGAGCGGATCTCCCAATTGCCCGAAGTCAACTGCTGTACCAGCGTTCCGTCGGCCCGATACCGATACAAATGGCGGTAGCCGGAAACTTCGTCCGTGATCAACCACGTCTGGTCTGCTAACAGGAAAGGCCCCTGTGCCGGTTCGACCCACGCCGCCGATTGCTGACGCAAAACGCGCCGTGGAGCTTCGTCCTCGGGCCAGAGCCACAGGTCGAGCCACCGTTGAGCGCGGTCCTGAACCATCGCGTAGGCCACACGAGGTCCCGCCCAGCCGAAACCGGTCACCAGAATCTGGTCCGGCGAATAACTGGCCGACGTCATGTCCAGCCATTGCAGTTTTCCTGAACTGACATCCACCAACCCTACGTTCACCCGCGGATTGGGTTGACCCGCCAGCGGATATCGCTCAACCTCCGTTTCCTGCTGAGCACCGAGATCGTTGGCGATCGTGAACGGACGGACGTCGGCGTCGTCCAGCCGCAGGAATAACAGCTGTCGCGAATCGGGGCTCCATTTGTAGTTGCGCCAGTCGCGCAAATTGATCTCTTCGAAATAGACCCAATCCGCTTTGCCGTTGCGGACCAGAGCACTTCCATCCAGAGTCAACTGACGCACGGGACCGCCGGTGGCCGCCGCCACATACAGATTGTTCTGGCTGACATATGCCAGCTGCTGACCATCGGGACTGAATTCCACCAGCTCAGCGTCCGCACCCAACGGGCTGATCGAACTGACAACGCCCGATTGCCAGTCAGCGACCAGCAACCGGCCATCGTGTACAAACCAGGACTTTCTGGCTGCCAGATGGAGCTGCTTCGCGTCAAACAACGCAGTCTGAGCCACTCGCGATTGAGATTGCGGAACGGCCGCTGCAATGCCGCTCGATAACAGGGCGACGTCGTATAAGGGAGTCGCCCGGCCTGTAGCCGCTTCGACTCGCCACCAGCGATCGCTGCGCCGCTGAGCGTAAGCCGTGCCGTCGGGAAACCACTGGTCGACAGAATCCGGAAAGCCCCCCAGCTCCGGCGGATGCTCGCCGGTAATAGCTCCCCACGTCAATGGCTTCAACCGATCCGCCGACGGGAGTTCAACGTGACGCGACAGCAACAGCGGCCGTGGAACCGACACCGCAAACCACGGGAGCGTCGAGCCGACCGCCGGCGATTCACCGAGACGGCCAACATCCCACGCCAGTCGTCGCACATCACCGTCGCCCGCCCCCGCTGGCGCCGTCCAGATACTCCACAACGGATCGAGCGACTCGCTGCCACCAATGACCAGGCTGCCCGGTAGCAATCGCATCACCCGCCGTCGCACTTCGATCTCGACCGACCGACGCTGAGAAGACACGGAACCTGTCGACTCACCCGGCGCCTCAGCCTCGCGGCCAACAGCCTCGCGATCCTCAACCTCGGGCTCATCCAACACCTGACGGACGGTCGGCAGTTCACCATCAACTTCCAGCTCCTCGCGAAGCTCCATGACGGTGAACTTGTGCTGTCGAGCATCGCGGTGCCAGACGGTTCCCCATTGAGCGGCCACGTCGGCGGGGAGGACCAGGTATCGAGAGCTCGTGGTTACCGGCCCTCCGGACTGCCCCGTTTGGGCGCTGGTCCGACCCGGGCTCATCCAGGCGATCGCCAGCGCCAAGCATACCGCCACCGTGGTGGAACTAACCCCGCCAGCTCCGCCGCCGCCCGGCCTCGCCCGTTTCTGCTTCGCCGGCCCACGCATCCGCCGCCCCCATTGCTGCTTGGTGAGTCCCCCGCTAACCCGCTGCCGATGACCAGTGTAATGTCCCCACTCACTGAGCTCCAAGCAGGTGCCGCTAGCATCGCTAGCACGCCGTGGAGGTAGGTGCGACCTCCGTGGAGGTAGGTGCGACCTCCGTGGAGGTAGGTGCGACCTCCGTGGAGGTAGGTGCGACCTCCGTGGAGGTAGGTGCGACCTCCGTGGAGGTACGTGCGACCTCCGATGTTAAAATAGACTGAGAGGGAAGAATGGGTAGATCAGCCCCAGAGGGGGTCGTCGTCCGTGGCGGGGCGGCCGTCGAGCAGGTCCTGCCAGGGATCGACCGGAGGCTCGGACGGGGAACTCCCTGAGTCCCCAGCCGACTGGTCCCACGCCGGCGAGTCCCAGCTTGGCTCGCCCTCAGCCGGCGTCCGGTACTCCTGCTGCAGCGACTGCAGGCCGGCCAGCTGGTCCAGAATCTGCTTCAACACGGCCTCCTCGGCCGAATAACTCACCCCCGGCTCGGCACTGACCGTCCCCTGGTCAAAATCGAGCGGCCCGAATTCCGAAAAGCCCTGGAACTCGGGGAAATCGAGGTCGTCGTAGTTCATACCAGCGATCCTCACATCGCGCCGGGGAGGTGGTTTCCCAGACCAAATCTAGGTCGTGACCATGAGACGGCGACCCAAACTGACATACCCGCTCACCCCAGTTCCATCCCGTCGGCCGCTGATCGTGCCGGTCGTATCAGTCGTGACACCCCAGTCACTCATCACCACCCACTCCCCCACTTACCTCCACCGAGCAGTTCCCCCTCCCCGGCTCCCCGCCGTGGGACGTCCACCGCCAATCTGATACACTCGGGCCCGCGCCGACAAGTTCCATCGAGTCGGTCGGTCAATTGGCCAAACGACCGACACCTGGCACGGCCGAACGACCAGCAAGCCAGCGTTACGGTAGACCCGTAGACTCGAAAAGCCGCCGACGCAAAGTCAGCCACTCACCGCATCGGTTCATTCCAACACGCCAACACGCCGGAGATTGCTGCTCATGTTGCCTGGGATTCGTCAGTTTGATTTGACGGGCCGCCGCGCGATCATCACGGGAGGCTCCAAGGGCTTGGGCCTGGCCATGGCGGCTGGCCTGGCGTCGGCCGGCGCGGAGGTGATGTTGGTCAGCCGCAATCAGTCGGAGGCTGATTCAGCAGCAGCTCAGCTGACCGCAGACTTCGGCACGCCGGCCAGTGGATGCGAGGCGGACGTCTCCGACCCGGCGGCAGTCGAAAAACTCTTCGCCACCGCTCGGCAACGCTGGCCTCAGCTCGACATCCTGATCAACAGTGCGGGGATCAACATCCGCGGCCCGATTGACGAGTTGACGTACGAGCAGTTTCGCGAGGTGCAGCGCATCAACGTCGACGGCACTTGGCTGTGCTGTCGAGCGGCTGTGCCGTGGATGAAGGCCGGTGGCGGGGGACGAATCATCAATCTGGCGAGCACTCTGGGAGTGGTTGGCCTGCAGGAACGGACTCCGTACACCGCCAGCAAGGGTGCGGTGGTGCAGATGACTCGAGCCCTGGCGCTCGAGTTGGCCTCGCATCGGATCATGGTGAACGCTATCTGCCCGGGTCCCTTTCTGACTCCGATGAACGAACCGATTGCCGAAACCGAGCAGGCGCGGAAGTTTATCGTCGGCGCGGTGGCACTCGAGCGGTGGGGCCAGCTGCGGGAGATCCAGGGCGCGGCGATCCTGCTGGCCAGCGACGCGTCGAGCTACATGACCGGATCGCTGGTCACCGTCGACGGCGGCTGGACGGCACGCTAGTGAACCGGTCGGCACCGAAATTTGCTCGGCGGCCAACCGATTCCCTGGGCGGCCCCGAGTGGCCGGGCGGTTGGGTTTCCAGTAGAGTGGGACACAGCGGCAGCGGCGAGTACGTGGCTGCTGCAAGTCGGCGTCAGGGCCCAGGCGAGTGTTGAATACTGAAGTGATAGGGAGCAGACAGCGATGAGTGACGAGCCCAGATCGATAGAAACGAGCGGCCCGGAGTCGGCCGTGTCGGGTGGAGCGATTGGCCGTCGGGCCATGTTGGCCGGAGCGGTGACGGCCGCCGGTGCGGTCTGGGCTGGTGGCCGAGCGAGCGTGCAGGCGGCGGCTCCGGCCACTGGCAAAGCGGTGCAGAAGGGCCGGATCAAGCAGTCGGTCTGTGGCTGGTGTTACTCCAGTCTGAAGCTGGAGCAGCTGGCGGCAGCCGCGGCCGAGATGGGGCTGGTCGGTATCGACTTGGTCGACCCGAAGGACTTCGGCATCCTCAAGGACCATCAACTGGTCGGTACGATGACCACATCGCACGGGCTGACCAAGGGATTGAACCATCCTGACAACCACGAAGAGTGCATAGCGGCGATCGTTCGCGGCATTGAAGCGACGGCCAAGGAAGGCTGGCGCAACGTGATCTGTTTTTCCGGCAATCGCAACGGGCTGGACGACGAGACGGGCCTGCGGAACTGCGAAACGGCCCTCAAGAAGGTTGTGCCGATCGCCGAGAAGGCGGGGGTGATCCTGAACATGGAACTGCTGAACAGCCGCGTCGACCACGCCGACTACCAATGCGATCGTTCGGCGTGGGGGATTGAGTTGGTGAAGCGAGTCGGTTCGGACCACTTCAAGTTGCTCTACGACATCTACCACATGCAGATCATGGAGGGAGATGTGATTCGCACCATCAAGGACAATCATAAGTACTTCGGACATTACCACACGGCGGGTAATCCGGGTCGTCACGAAATGGACGACACGCAGGAGCTGAACTACCGCGGCATCGTGCAGGCGATCATCGACACCGGCTACGACGGGTATCTGGGCCAGGAGTTCATACCGACTCGTGATCCGCTGGTCAGCTTGCGGGAAGCCGTGGTGTTGTGCGACGTGTGAGTCGAAGGAACGGCGAGCGGCGGGCAGGCCGGCCACAAGAACTGAAGTTAATTGAGGAGCGAAAGAACCATGAGCTGGAGTGGGGCTACGGGAATCGGGCGTTGGATAGCCTTCCGGGCAATAACGGGTTCCGGCTTCACCCGGATGCTGTTCAACGGATTGCTGATCGCTGGGATGCTGATGGGTGGGATGCTGATCGGTGGCGGCTGCACCAAATCAAGCCCATCGACGACCGGCGGCGGCCAGCCATCGGGATCGACCGGAACGGCCGGCGGTTCGGCCGGGGGCGCTCCGTCGGCTGGTGGTCCAGCACCGGTCTTCTCGCTGGCCTGGAGCGAATACCCAAGCTGGTCGGTCTTCGGCGTGGCTCATGAGCTGGAGCTGATCAACGGCGCTCGTGGCAAAATGGGGCCGATCGAACAGAAGTACGGAGTCGACATCGAACTGAAGGAAGCGGGCTACGACACGTGCCTGAACATGTACGGATCGGGCGATTGCGACGCGGTCTGCATGACGAACATGGACGCGTATATTGTCAGCCCCAGCCGGGCGAGCGTGGCGGTGTTGCCGACCAGCACCAGCCAGGGAGCCGACGCGTGCCTGGTGACCGAGAGTGTGCCGGACATCGAAGCGTTGAAGAAGGTCCCGGTCTACGGTCTGCAGGGGACAGTATCGCAGTATTGTTTTGCTCGCTGTCTGGAACTGAACAAATTCCAGGAAGCCGACTTCCAGTTCACCAACCAGGACCCCTCCATCGCCGCTCAGAATATGTCGCAGCGAGCGGCCAGCCATCAGGCGATCATGGTCTGGAACCCCTTCGTGCTGCAGACGCTGCGCGACCGCCCCGACGTGCGGGTGCTGTTCGATTCGACGCAGATCCCGGGTGAGATCATCGATATGGTGGTGATCGGCGCCGATTCGCTGGCCAAACCGGGTGCGGACAATTTCGTGAAAGCCGTGATGGAGACCTTTTACAGCGTGAACAAGGCGATTGCCGACCCGCAGAACGGTAACGAAGTGCTGGTAGCGTTGGGCAAAAAGTTCTCCAACCTGGGTCTGGAGGACATGAAGCTGGTCGTCAAGCAGACGGCGTTCTACAGCCAGCCGTCAGAAGCGATTGCCTTGATGGATGGCGACACCTTCAAGCAGAAGATGGAGCTGGTGACGAAGTTCTGCGATTCACACGGACTGCTGAAGGAACCGTCGAGCATCGGGTACGGGAATCAGGCCGGTGTGAAGCTGCGCTTCGACACCTCGTGGCTCAAAGGATTGTCGACGAACTGAGGACCCGCGAGGCGGCGGCGCATGATTCGCATACGTCAACCGATCAGCGACCGATGGCATCTGGCCTTCGGCGTGATCTCGATCATTTCGCTGATCGGCACCTACTCCTATCTTTCGCTCTCACGTCAAGCGACGAAGCGAGCGGAGATCGGGCGGCAGATTGTGGCCGTGGACGATCAGCTTGGCAAACTGCCGTCGGAGGGTGGCCAGCCGGTTGACCGAGGCACCGCCGAACGGCTCAAGACGCAACGTGAACGCCTAGTGGCCGAGCAGGCCGTGGCGATCGACCGGACGGTACCGACCTGGCGAGCTCTCTGGAACGACGGGCTGTTGCGGGTATTGCAACCGCAGGGGCTCAAGAAGAACGAATACTGGCTGTGGGAAGACACGCTGGCGACGCTGGGACGCCTGGGCGCCGGGCTGCTGGTCGGAGTTCTGGCATCGGTCGTGCTGGGCCTGTTGATGGGGGCCTATGCGCCGATCGAGGCTTTCTTCGTGCCACCACTTTCGTTTCTGGCGAAGATTCCCCCGACGGCCATGCTGGCGGTCTTTTTTGTCCTCGTCGGAACGTCGTTCAAGATGTACGTGGCGATGATTGCCTTCGGGATACTCCCGACGTTGGCGCAGAACGTCTATGAATCGGCCAAGAACGACGTCCCCGACGCGCTGGTCGACAAAGCCTATACGCTGGGAGCTTCCCAGATCGAACTGATCTGGAATGTGCTCTACAAACAAATCCTCCCGCGCGTCCTCGATGCGGTCCGGCTGCAGATCGGCCCGGCCATGGTGGTGCTGGTCGCCGCGGAGTGGATGGTCTCGGACCAGGGGTACGGGTATCGGCTGCGTCTGTTTTACCAGCGGACCGACATGACGGTGGTCTACCTCTACTGCTTTCTGCTGGGAGCCATCGGGTTGCTGGCCGACTACGCGCTGATCGCCGTGCGGCGCTGGATCTGTCCCTGGTTTGGAGACTGAGCTGATGAACCCGCAGATCGTGCTGCAATGTCGGGACGTGGGACACGATTATGGCCGGCGTCCGATTCTGTATGACGTCAACGTCGACATTGCTGCTGGCCAGATCGTGGCGTTGGTCGGTCCCAGCGGTTGCGGAAAATCGACCCTGTTGCGAGCCATCCTCGGCACGCATCCGCCGCGCGATGGTCAGGTGATAATCGACGGCCAGCCGATGTTGCGGCCGAATCGCAACGTCGGGATCGTCTACCAGAACTACAGTCTGTACGACTACATGACCGCTTTGGAGAATGTCGTCTTCGGACTGATGCTGGAACGGACCTCATTGCCGTTCCGGTTCTTCCGATACCCGGCTTGGCGCCGCATGCGGCGTGACCTGGAAGACGAAGCGATGGCCATGCTGGACAAGGTCCATCTGGGCACCGCGGCCAAGCTCTACCCGAGCGAAATGTCGGGGGGCATGCGTCAGCGAGTCGCCTTGGCTCAGGCCCTGGTGATGCAACCCAAGATTCTGCTGCTCGACGAACCGTTCGGCGCGCTCGATGAGGCGACTCGAGAAGAGCTGCAGGTCATGTTGCTGGAGCTGTACGCCGAAAACCTCGACCACCTGACGGAAGGCGTCGAGCCGCCCTACACGATCGTCATGGTGACGCACGAGCTCGACGAGGCACTCTATGTTGCCGACCGCGTGATCGGGCTGTCGCAGTACCACCGCGACGGCGGCCAGGGAGCGACGGTGGTCTACGATCGCCCGGCCCCCGTCTTCCGCCCCAACGACGTGCGGGACTTTGAGATTTTCGTCCAGCAGAAAGAAGAAATTCGCAACGTGGTGTTCGACCCCGAGAGCATGCGGCACCACTCGGAATTCGTCTCCTTCTGGCCTCAGCGACCGCGGCAGGCCGAGCAGGCCGCCGTACTGGCCGACCGGCAGCTCGCTCGAGCTCAGACTCCGCCTTGACGCCCGCTCGGACCGGGCCTAACTTAGTGGTTTCTCCGACGGGCCAGAGTGGCGGAATTGGCAGACGCGCCGGACTCAAAATCCGGTGGCCGCAAGGCTGTGAGGGTTCGAGTCCCTCCTCTGGTACTCACCACGCGCCGATCTGCGGCGTGGCGTGGCTGAATCGACTCGGCCCTCTCCCCTCAAGCAGCTCGTAGAACCGAATCGGCAAAGCGGCAGCCGAGTTCGTTAAGCCACGTGTCATGCAAGCTGGCGTTCTTGTGGTATGAGTTCCGGATCAGAGTGACTCGGCGCCCCACGGTCAGCCCGCAGATGGCAAAATGCAGCCGGTCGGTAATGATCTCTTCATACCGAGCGGCCAGCTCCAGATACTCCACCGGAGTCCGGCACATGCGCACCGGATCGCGGCGGAACCACCGAAACCAGTACTTTCGCGCCGCCTCGATATCGCGTCGCAGAAAGACGCCACGTCGAAACATCGGCTCGGTGTCCGTGGTGTAGTTCAATCCGAGAGCCAAGTCGGGCGCCAGAGTCGCTCGCGGATAAAGCTTCAGGCTGGCCCGTTCCCGCACATACACGCGATGAAACGGCCGATCCTCAGGAGTTGTAAATGACTGAGGAAGAATCGTCAGCGGGAGCCCCGTGTCCAGGCATCGAGTCCGCAGGTCCCAGTTATTCTGGTACCGCCGCCCCATATTCCCGCCGCCGCCAAAAATCAGTTCGTCACAACCTTCAGCGTCCTCAGGAGTCACTTCGCGCCATTCGACTCCGAAGTGGTCGAGCATCTGGAAGGTCGCCATGGTGATCAGATCGTCACCGACATTCCCGACCGGGCGAATGAAGCCGATCGATTTCCCCAGCAGCGGTGCAAAGACTTTTTCAAACTGATCTAGGGCAACAAGTGGCATGAATAGTTCCCGATCCAGCCGCCGCGTGATGTTCGTCCGCACGATTCGACGCGACTTCCGCTCAGCCTGGTGCTAGCTATAAACCGGGAAGTCGTCCCGCCCGCCACCCGGACCTGATTATCGGCCGCCCATTCGATCAACATCAGTGAACGGGAACATTCACTGGCGATTTTGCACAGTATTGGCGATTTCAGGCCACCTGCGAATGGGCCGTCTGGTCGTGGTCCTGCAGCAACCGTTCCACGGCCAGGCGCCGACGCTGGTCGCCAATTCGGGGCATCAGCTCGCGCCACTGTTGGCACAGACGTTTCGGGATGCCTGCCAGCTGTTCCAGATCGAGGGTCAGATCGCGACGCGGAAAACAGTGCTGATGCTCGAAGAACCCCTCGCCAGCATCCCCACGCGTCCCGGAACGGCGCCCACCGCCAGCTCCAGCTCGGTGCTCGTGACCAAGTACGGTTACGATTCCACCACGGGCCGCCAGGATCAAGTGACCGATCCGATCGGCAAGATCTCAAAGACCTATTACGATGCGGCCGGTCGAACGACCTACGTGGTGGACAACTACGCCGATTTCAACGCCAGCACCGAAGCGAACTCGGGCGGCGGGACCAATGGCGATCAGGATCAAGTGGTCAAGACGATCTACAATGCGGCTGGTCAAGTGACCGAGCTGGTGGCCCTGGACCGCACCGGGGATGTCATCAAAAGGCTGGGCTGGCTCAGTCGTCCGGCACGGTACCGGTTTTTTCGGTTACAAGTGGAATGAGCGATGCTGCTCGCGGATGCCGCCGGACAAATACTCAAATAGCTGGCTTTTGGCTCGTCGGTAGGTGCTCCTGCAATTTAAGGGAAATGTGATCCTAATGTGGCCCAAAAAGTCAAGCCGCTTGAAGTTTTCGAGCATGGAATTGGTCGCTTGTATTTCTGTGCTGGCGATTGGATTGTTTGTAAATTCGCGAGCGAGAACCGAAGTACTCACGATATATCAAGGGGACCGACCTTTTCATGTTGGAGAATATAAGTATTTTGGTTTTCCCGCAAAATATATGACATGGCGGGAAAGTCAGCCGGTGTTGGCAAACTGGCGTCCACTCGGGGTGCTCATTGACTTGGCAGTGTGGCTCATCATTGTCATTTTCGCTCTGGCAATCTTAAGGTCTTGGCGTTGCGCATCGAGAAGTGAGTGACTTGCAGGCAAGTGTTGTTTCGTGTCGTCGAAGGGATATACAAACGAGCCCGGACTGCCAGTATTCTCGATGGATGAATGATTTGGCAAATGATATTTTTGGCCAACTCGCGACCGATATCGCGGTTTATCGGACTTTTTGACAATTTCGAATAGGTGCGGAGCGTCGATGGCAACTGGACTGTCCTCACGGCTTATTCGTGTCTCGTCCGGTCAGAATCCTGTGCGCCGATCGAAGGTGGCGATTTCCAACGGGTGCAATTCCCACCCGGCGAGTAAGCGACCGGCATAGAGTCCGCCGCGGCCGATCATCACCATCCCCTCGGGCGGAAATATGCTGCGCCCACAGCCGCATAAACTCGATCATCAATCCACAAGCACGAAGCGCCAGCGAGTGAGTGGGTGTCGGAATGGGAGTCGGAATGGGGTTGAGATTGGGAATCAACTCATGTCGGGAACTCGGGAACTCGGGAACTCGGGAACTCGGGAACTCGGGAACTCGGGAACTCGGGAACTCGGGAACTCGGGAACTCGGGAACTCGGGAACTCACTCGCTGGCGCGTCGTGCTTGTAGCTCGCGTAGGGAACTCACTCGCTGGCGCGTCGTGCTTGTAGCTCGCGTAGGGAACTCACTCGCTGGCGCGTCGTGCTTGTAGCTCGCGTATTCCTGACTTGTAGCTGTCCAGTCATGAAAACCAGTGGGGCGAGCCCACTGGAGATGGGCGTTCTAGGTCAGAAGCTCCTGGAAATGGCTGCTGGGCGGAGGTTCAGCTGCGCACGAGCCCCCGATTTCGCAACTGCTGGGCGATGCGTTGGAGCCAATCAGCGGATGGAGGGGCGTAGGGTCGGAAACGCTCGCAGGTGCCGTCGGCCTCGCGGTACCACAGGGCTCGGTAAGGGCCGAGCTGTGAGGCGGCCGGTTGGTCAATCAACTGCGTCGAATCGAGCGCATTCATCTGCAACAGGACTCGCATGCCGAACTCGCGCAGCCCCGCGCGATCGAAGAACTCCTTGGCGCGATAGTACGAATCGGCCCACGCCACCACGTGCACGCCGACGTCGGGCCCGTCCTTCAGGATCGCACTGAGCCACTTGCCGGCCGAATCGGCCGGCGTGTCGCTCCAACTGCTGAACCCCAGATCGTCCTCCCGGCTGCGCAGCTGAGGGAAATGCTGCAGATCGTGCAACACCAGGAAGATGGGAGCCAGCTGAGTCGCCTGGGATGCTCGGCGTTCGGCCACGGTTTGCGCCAAGCGTTCCACGACCTGCGTCGCCTCGGTAGCCGCGTGGAGATGATGCCAGCATCCAAAGGCGTCGAGCCAGGGTTGCCAGATCCCAGCCTCGGCTCGGGCGGCTTCGGTTCGGCCCAGCAACAACTCGAACGTTGCCCACCCGTCGCCCGCCGCGGGATCGCTGGTCGGCACAAATGCCGCCAGACCGGTCAGGCAGGCGCTGACTATCGATTGAGCGACTTCCTCATTCTGGCCCACCACCAGCAAGTGGCTCCCGCTGCGACGCTGGAACGTGGCCGCCGGCGGCTCCTTGATCGCAATCGCTTCACCCAACCACCCGCGCGGCGCCAACGGCACCGACGTGGGGCTGGGAGCTTCCACCGTGCGCTGCAGCAATCGGTTCTCGGCAATCTCCGCCGACGCACTCCCTTCAAAAACGATCGCCGGCTCGGTCGCCAGATGTCGAGCGTCGGCCAATTCTCGGAGTCGAGCCAGATAATCCGTGCGTCGTTCACCAGGAAGCCACACAACTTGAAACTCAGCGTTCCCCTCAACCCGCCCATTGGCATCGTTGTAGATCGCTTCACCAGGTCGCTTCAACCAGCGAGCCGCGTCATTCTCATCACTCAGGATCAGATGCGCATCGGCCGCACTGCACTGCAGCGCGATCCGCACGGTCATCTGGCCGATCGTGCTGCGGGCCAGCGAATAGGCTCCGGCCAGCGTCTGCGTCCCCAGAATGACGTGCATCCCGAAGGCTCGACCTTGGCGCACCAGTCGATCGAGCAGCAACGCCGCGTCAGTGGCAATCCGATCCTCGCTGACAAACAGCTCCTGGAATTCGTCCACGACCAGCAGGATTCTGGGGAGCGACTCGTCAGGACGAGCCGCTCGGTAATCGGCCACCGTCTGAGCGTTCACCTGCCGATAGAGCTCCCCCCGCCGCTGCAGCTCGCGGTCCAGCCGCTCCAGCACACTCAGCCCGAATTCACGTTCGCTCTCAATCGCAATCACGCGGGCATGAGGCAAACCGTGCTCCGCATACGCCTTAAACTCCACCCCCTTCTTGAAATCCATCAGGTAGAACTGCAGCTCCTGAGGACTGTAATTCAGCGCCGCATTGGTGATCAACGCATGCAGCAGACTCGACTTGCCCGACCCGGTCTTCCCGGCAATCAAGGCGTGCTGGCTGGTTCCTTCGCCGAGAACCAGATACTGAGGCCGATTCGCCGGGCCGCGGCCAATGGCGACCGACAGCTGATTGGCCGTCGATCCGGCCCACCACGAACCGGCGGAGGGCGCCACCAGTTCAAATGCCAGCTCAACCCGCTGCGCCGCGCGGGCCGCTCGCCCAACCTCGTGCACCAGCTCGCTGAACCGTGGCTCACGCGGCCGCGTCAGCACGGACAACGGAAACTTCTCCAATTCACTCTGTTTCCGTACCCAGTTCCCCTGCCGCCATTCGATGCGCTGCGATGTCGACGCCAGAACTTCCAGCGAGACGTTGCGAGGCAATTTGGCGCGCGCGTCAACACCCATCAGCGTCACCACGCCACAGCGAGGTCCGGTGACCATGATTTTGCTGAGCCACCGGCAGGCCTCCTCGGAAAAATTCTCGGGGAACCCCGAAATCACCAGCAGCTGCAGTGGCACAGGAACATCGCCGGCCTGGCGATTGTAGTCCCACACGTTCTTGAATTCGTTCCGCAAGTACTGCTGAATCACGTCCTCAATCCGCTCGGACAACTTCCACAGCGCCTGATCGATATGAGCCGGCTCGGTCCAGATCCTGGCTCCTACCAGCCGCTCGTCATAATCCTGCAGATGCATGAAACCGGAAAAGCCTTCCCCCAATCCCAACGGGTCGATCAGCGTCAACCTCAGCTGGCCGGCAGGGATGGCCGTCAGCATCCGCAGCGTAATCGCCTGCAACAATTCCGTGGCCGACGTCTGACCGGCCGAATCGCCATACTCCATCACCAGCGCCGCTTCGTCAGGCAGGTGGAGCAGCGCGGGCCAGTCGAGTTCCGTTCGGGG
The DNA here is from genome assembly GCA_046349895.1 of Pirellulales bacterium. Taxonomy (GTDB): domain Bacteria; phylum Planctomycetota; class Planctomycetia; order Pirellulales; family Pirellulaceae; genus JAXMBJ01. The sequence goes on from JAXMBJ010000006.1 coordinate 3,477,495, forward strand.
ACAGACCAAACCCTCATGCCGCGACGCCGGCGCGTGGAGCTCGGAGACCGGCGTCCGGTAAGAACCCCAGGGAATCAACTGCAACATGCGATCGGCTTGAGCGACCGTCGCAATGGGCTCAGCGACAACCTGCGCCCAGTCCGGAAAACGAGTCGCTACGAACTCCAGGCTCTGGTCGAGCTGCTTCTGAACCAGACCCCATTCGTTCCGCCACTCCTGTTCGGCTCCCTGCAACCTGTCCCGGTAATCGACCGCCACTCGCTCCACATCCCGCTCTCGATCAGATTGCAACTGCTGCAAACGATCGTCGAGTTGCAACTTGGATTGCTCGATGCGCGGAAGATACTGTCGACGCAACGATTCGTTCCGCCCGGCCAATTCAGTCGACAAACGATGCCGACGATCCGCCAGGGCATCCTCGACCCTCGAAATCTTCAGTTCAAGATTGACATCGAGTTCCCGCAGCTGATTGAAGTGTGCTCCGCGCAGTTGATCGAGGTCGGCCTTGGACTGGCTGACCAGCGTGCGCAGACCTTCCTGATGCTCTCGCAACTCGTCCTCGCGGGCACGGACCAGCAGCCCGCGAGCGTCGGCCAGGGCCTGAGCCAACGGGGGGAGCTGACGTTGGGCCGTGCGACGAGCCCACCAGGTGAGCAGCAGGTGGCCGATCACGACCAGCAGAGACCACGCGCTGAGGCCTACAGCAAACCCCAGCCATTGAGCCGGAGACCGGGCCACCAGGGCGGCCCAGGCAAGTAACCCCAGGCCGCCCATCAGTCCCCACACCCAACACCAGCGTTGATCCACCGATCGACTCAATCGGCTCGACAGAACCTCATCCAAGCCCTGTTCGGCACGAGCCAGCGATCGTTCGGCCGCATCGCGCGGCAACAGTTTGCGAACCGCGCTGCTATCGACCGCGGCCTGATATTCGCCCGGCGTCATCCTCCGTAATACCATCAGCGATTCGATGTCGGGCTGCACCTCCGCACACCGCTGCTCCAATTCGGTCAGCTCGTGCAGCGACCGTTGATGACGCTGGACTTCCCGAGCCTTGGCCGCGTCGAGGTCTCGCTTGAGCTGTCTGCTGCCGAGAAACAGCTGGTACTCCAGTTCCTGTTGCTGCTTGCGCCGATTGGCCCGCAGTCGCTTCATGTCATCACCGGCCAGCCGCTGGGCCTCGTCAAGCTGCTGGTCGTGCTGTTGAGCCGCCTCGGAGCTGAGCCGTAGATGCTCGCCACGCAGCTCCACCTCCAACTGGCGGGCTCGTGACTTTTCCTGCTGCACGGCCCCACTGATGCGGCTCTCCAGCTCCCGCACTCTTCGATCATGCTCAGCCGGTAACGAAGTGTCCGCCTCTTCGGCAGCAGCCAAGGCGTCGCGCAACTGACCAATCAACTCCAGCTGACCCGCTGTTCGCGTCCATTTCCTGTCAAGTTCCATCGTCCGGACCCCTTCTCTCGATTCGTCCATTCAGCGTTTGGCTTTCAGCTTTCTGCTTTCGGCTTTTTGCCAGTCGATCACCGACCATTCGGCCAGCCGACGGTCCGCCGGTCACGCTTCCCGTTCCTCCAGCTCCACGGCCATCTGCTGCACCAGTTCGGCAAACTCGTAGATCTTGGTCACGGCCAGCTGCAGCTGAGGCTGAATCGGTTGCAGGTGCCGGTCTTCGAAGCGTCGCTGGACTCCGTCGTGCCAGACTTCTCCCAGGATCTCCCAATGATCCCTTAATTCTTTCGTGGCCCGTTGGATCCGAGCCGCATGCGAGACAAAGTCAAATCCTTTCATGCCGGCCCCTCCTCCACTTTCCCGCTCGACCCGGCCAACCGCCGCTGGGAACCGTTCGAGTCAGTAGGCAAGTCGCCAGGCAAATCGCTAGTGGCAGTCCCCTGCCCCGAGCCCGTTCCGACGGCTGAGGCAGTCCCCACGGCCGGCCCCAGCTCCAGCTGGACGTACTTCGACAAATAACGGTGGACACGCTGCAGCGCCAACGCGGCTCGAGCCAGATCGTCGTCGGCCAGCACCAGCAGTCTGCGGATGTGCATCTTGAAGAGTTCGCATTCCCGATCGAGCTGCCGACGCCACTCCTTGAGGCGGGCGAGCCGATCGTTGACTTCGCGCAGGCGTTGGCGACACTTTTCGAGGATCTTTTTTTCCGAGAAGCACGATCGAGGCTGATCGGCCCGCGTCCTCGTCATGCAGCGGCTGTAGTTGGCCTGGGCTTCGGTGAGGTCGCGTTCGGCCAGTTTGCGTTGCCTCAGCCAGTATGGCTGACGGTCCCGCTCCAGCCATTCCGATACCCGTTCGGTCTCGCCTGCCAAAGCTTCGGCCGTCTGGACGAGCACGCGTCGGTATTCGATCAGCTGCCCGCGAAACCGCTCGATCGCATCGACCGATTCAACATGGGCCAAGCGAGCCATCAGCGGATATCCTTGCTGCGGACCGGTGATCGGACATCAGGTGGCCACGTCTACGACTGCAGGTATTCGTCGATGTGGGCGATCTTCCGCGCCAAGAATCGCAGGTAGTGTTCATTCGTTTCGACAAACCGAACCAGATGTTGGGAATGGACCTGGAATTCCTCGGTGAATTTCCGCTGCTCCTGGTCGCGCCAAGTGGCACTCAACCCCTGCAATTGGCTCTGCAGTGTCTTCATGCGGTCGCGGACTTCATCGTTGAAGCGTTTCAGATTCTGAGCGAACTGCCGCACATCGTCCGGATCGACAATCGCTTGGGGCATCAGACGTCTCCATCAGCAGCGGGCCAGCGGGACCAACCCGGTCCCCCCAGTCCTTTATTCTAGCGCGCCGAGGGGTCTTCTCCCAAAGAATTGGTCAGGGAAGGGGCGGGAGGCGAATGGAATCTGGGGGGAGTCAATGGTCGGCCGAGGGTACTGGCGACGGGTCCAGGCCGTAGAATTCGCGGGCCGTACCGCTCCAGATCCGCTCCTGCTCGCTGGGGCTCAGCCCGCTGATCAGTTCGGCGACGGCCTGGTGGACATCTGAGTAGGATCCGGCGAGGCAGCAGACGGGCCAATCGGAACCGTACATGAGCCGTTCCGGGCCGAAGACTTCCAGAGCCAGTTCGACGAACGGCCGCAGCTGGTCGACCTGCCAGTCGTGCCACCGGGCCTCGGTGATCATCCCCGAGAGTTTGCAGTAAATCTGGGGGAATTTCGCAGCGGCCCGAAAATCGGCCTCCCAGGCGGGACGACGGCCGGAACGAATCTCCGGTTTGGCGAGGTGGTCGATCACCATCGGGAGATTGGGGAGTTGTCGGACGAGTGCGGGGACGTGCCGCAGGTGTTTTTCGAAGAAGAGCAGGTCGAAGGGTACCTGGTGTCGCTCGAGGACCTGCAGGCCGCGGATGACGGCCGGCCGCACGATGAAATCGTCATCGGGTTCGTCTTGCGTGATGTGCCGCACACCGACGAAGCGACGGAACGGAATGAGTTGTTCCAGTTGAGCTTCGCAAGAAGGGCTGGCCAGATCGACCCACCCTACGACACCCGCCAGGAAGGGATGTTGTTCGGCCAGTTGCAGCACCCACCGGGCCTCCTCCAGGTTGTGCTGCGTCTGCACGAAGACGGACTGTCGAATTCCGCAGGCCTGCAATTCCTGCCACAGGTCGGCCGGCAGGAAGTCGCGGCGGATGGGGGCGAGAGCCGGTGCGTCGAGCCATCCGTAGTCGAATCGCCCCAGTTGCCAGAAGTGCTGGTGAGCGTCGATCTTGTCCATCACAGTCCCTTTTTGGTCACAGTCCCTTTTCGGTCAGGCGGCGGTCGCCGTTTTCCGGGAGTCCTTCCTGGTAGAACCAGTTATGGATCGGCTGCAGGATCTGCTGCACCTCGGCGACCAGCTGTCGGTCGAGCGGCTGGGAGGCCCACTGAGCCCACTGGCGGATCCGCTGGGGATTCGCGGACCCGGTGATGCAGGTGGTGAGTTCCGGATGGCTGACGGAGAACTGCAGGGCCAGTTGAGCGATATCGGTTCCGGCGGCTCGACAATGCTCGGCCGCTCGCCGGCAGATCTCACGGACCTCGGGAGTCGCCTTATGCCATGGCGGGAGCGGGTCGTTGGTCAGCAGACGAGCCGAGAAGGGAGCAGCGTTCATGACGCCGACGCCGCGGGATTGGGCCAGCGGCAGCAGTTCGGTCAGCATGGTGTTCTGCAGTGTGTAGTGATTGTACGACAGGATCACATCGAGGTCAGTCCGCTCCAGCACATAGCGGAAGATGTGCATCGGATAGCCAGAGATCCCGACCCAGCGGACCTTCCCTTGTTGCTGAAGTTTTCTGAGGGCTGGCAGGGTCTCTTCGACGATCTGCGGCAGCGGGACGAACTCAATGTCGTGGCAGAGGCAGATATCGAGGTACTCGACACCCATGCGATGCAGACTGACGTCGACACTTTCGGCGACCCGTCGTGCCGAGAAATCGAAATGCCGCGCGTCGTATCGCCCCAGTTTGGTCCCCAGGTAGTACCTGTCACGGGGAATCCCCCGCAAGGCGACTCCCAGCAGGACTTCGGACATGCCGCGCCCGTAGTAAGGGCTGGTGTCGATGAAGTTCATTCCGACGTCGAGCGCCGCGTGGACCGATTGCAGCGCGTCGTTCAAGTCGACCTGGCGGAATTCCTGCCCCAGCGACGAGGCTCCGAAGCTGACAACCGACAGCTCCATTCCGGTGCGACCGAGTGTCCGAGTCTCCATGGCAGGCTCCGCGGGTAGGCCGGCGCTGCGGGGCGCCGTGACGATCGAGGGTGAGGAAAAAACTCAAATGAACCCGCCCCTGGCTGGTCGAGCCGTCGGCAGAGTGAACCGACAGAGTCGACTAACGGACGCCGATGGTGAGCAGCAGATTGGCGAATCGCTGCTGGTCGGCGGTCTGGATGGTCAGCACATGATCGGTCGTGTTGACGGCCTTGTAGAACTCCCATTTCTCGATCGGCTGCAACTGCAGACCGAGATTGGCTTGGCGGAAGACGTCACGATACTGTTCCCAGACCGGAGGATCGGCATCGAGAGCGTAGGGCCCGGTCGTTTCGTACATCATGGTATGAGCGGCCTCGATGGGAATAGCGCTGACGAGGGCGGCCAGCACCTGGGTACAAGTGACAATCCCGGGCGAGAGGTTCAGGCTGACCAGTTGAGCATTGGGGCCGAGGGTCGACGAGGCGGGATAGTTGCCGTCAGCGATCAGCACTTTGCTGTGGTGGCCGGCGCGACCCAGGATGGCGTTGATTTCGGGATGGATCAGCTGGTGTTTGAGCATGGCTGGTTACTGAGCAACAGCTCCTTTGAGACGACGGAAGGTGGTGATGGTCTGTCGAGCGGCCGCGACGGAATCGGGAATCGGCACGACTTCGGCCGACAGGATACCGTCGTAGCCGATGGCATCGAGAGCGGAGACGACGGGTGCGAAATCGAGATGACCGCGGCCGGCTGCCTGGCGATTGGAATCGGCAAAGTGGATGTGGCCCACTCGGCGACCAGCCTGGCAGAGGGCCTGGCCCAGATCGACTTCTTCAATATTCATGTGGAACAGGTCGGCCAGCAGATGGACGTTATCTAGCTGATAGTGGTCGAGCCAGCGGCAACCTTGTTCCAGCGTATGGCAGAGATTGGTTTCGTAGCGATTCAGGGGTTCGTAGAGTACGGGGACGCCGTAGCCGCGGGCTTCCTGCTGGAGCTGCTGAAGACCTTCGGCCAGCCAATCCCACGCCTGCTGGTGAGAGACCTGGCCTCCCCACCGTCCTTGCATCGAGCCGATGATCACCGGAGCGGAAAACTGTCCGGCCAGATCGATCAGCCGCCGCACAAAGTCGATGGCCTGCTGCCGGACAGGAGCCGATTCGTGAGTGAGGGTCCATTGGTGGCGCAACCAGCCGGCTCCGGTGCCGAAAGCGGCGACGTCGAGCTCGGTGTCGTTGAGCAGAGCGGCCAGCTCGGGCGGATCGATGGCATCCGCGCCGGGCGCGAAGATCTCGATGGTATCAAAGCCGAGTTCCTGCGCGTTGCGGCAAGCTGTACTGAGCGAGTCCCAATAGACGAACGGACCGCCCCGTGCCTCGGCGACCAGACTGACCGTCACACCGCTGCGCCAGTTTCGATTCATGCGATTTCAACCATCGCCTTGATGACGCCCGTTTCCGGACGAGTGTACGACGGGAATTCGTCGCCAAGTCGTTCCAGGGTCGTGCGGTGAGTGATCCACGGCCGAGTGTCGATTGTACCTTCTTCGATGAGGGACACGATGCGAGTGAAATCGGCTGGCAAGGCATTGCGGGAGGCCAGCAGGGTCATTTCGCGGGCGTGCATCAGGGGGTGCGGGAAGTGAATTTCCTGGGTCGTGATCCCGACGAAGACGAGTCGGCCGGTGTGAGCCACATAGTTCAGTGCGGCCGACATCGACTCGGCATTCCCCGTCGCATCGATGACGACAGTGAAGAGGTTGCCGGCGGTGATGTCCTGGAGATCGGCCAGATGCGAGCCATCGGGGCGCCAGACCACGGTACTGGAGATGCCCATCGATTGCTGGCAAAAGGCGAGCCGATCGGCGTTCATGTCCATCACCGAACAGCGGGCTGGGGTCAGCTTGACGAACTCCAGCACCGACAGACCGATCGGGCCGGCTCCGATGACCAGCACATGATCGTCGGCTTGAGGGTTCGCGCGATGGACAGCGTGACAGCCGATGGCCAGCGTTTCGACCAGAGCCAGCTGCTCCCAGGCGAGTGAGGCCGATTTGTGGAGTTTGCGAGCCGGGACGAGGAATCGTTCGCGCATCCCGCCGTCGGTATGAACCCCGAGGACTTGCAGGTGGTTGCAGCAGTTGCTGCGTCCACGGCGGCTGGCAAAGCTGGCGGGATCGTTGATGTACGGTTCGACACAGCAGCGGTCCCCGACGGCGACCTGATCGACATCGGGACCGACGGCCAGGACTTCCACGCCCAGTTCGTGACCTGGGATGCGCGGGTAGCTGTAGAACGGGAACTTGCCCAGGTAACCGCTGATATCGGTCCCGCAGATCCCCACCCGGTGGACTCGCACCAGGGCTTGCCCCGGCCCCGGCTGACCCGGTTCGGGGGTCTGCACCAGTTCAAACTGCCGCGGCTCACGCAATACAATCGTCTTCATCGCGCACCTGTCCATGATGGCCACCCAAGCCGCCGGCCTCAGCCGGCGTTCGGCACCCTTTTTAGCGTGCGCTGCGCTCCGAAGAAAGGCCCCACCTCCATTGTGGTGCGGGCGTCCCGCCTGCCTCTGCGTCCTCTTCCCTGCTCCCTCTTGCTCTCCTTTCTCCTTTCTCTCCCGCCTTCTCCTACCCTGTCACGCTGCTCTTCTTGGTCTTCGACTGATCACTCGACAGAGCGGCCCAGAGGAGGCTGTCATCGACGGCCGGTTCACCATTCGATTCCTGCCAGACCTGGTCGACGGCAGCCGATTCGGACATGGCAGCCAGCGGGGCCGGAGCGGCGAGGGAGCGGGCGATCTGGTTGAGCCGGTTGATGACCAGCAGGGCGTCGATCGGAGAGACGTTGCCGTCGCCGTTGACGTCGAGGAAGACCTTGGTCGACTCACCTTCACCGGCTCGGCTGGCAGCGGAGATGCCGCGAGCGATACGGTTGAGTGAATTGATGACCAGGAGGCTATCGACGGGGGAGACGCTGCCGTCACCGTTGACGTCGAGCGGATTCGACGGGTTGGTCAGCGTCTGAGCCGGATTGGCGGCGGTCAGGGTCAAGCTGGTGAAGTCCATTTCGGACGGGACGAGTTCATTGTCGAGCCCGTAGAGGACGACATCGTGGATCCCGATCTGTTCGTCGTCAGCGATCTTGGTCTGGAAACCAAACGTACCGGCCTGAGTCGGAGTCAGCTTGATCGAGAACAGCAGGTGTTCTTTCTTGTCGGTGGGCGAGAGACCGCCGAGGGCCCCGACGTCGTTGAAGCCAGCGTCGTTGCCGGAGGTGATGATTTCACCCGAGCGGGCGAAGTCAAAACCGGGTCCGTAGACGAACGAACCGTTCGCGGTGAACTTGTCAGCGGCGAACAGGACGTCGACATAGGCCGAGAAGACACCGTCGGGATTCGACCGCAGGTCGTCGACATAGGCTTCGAGAGTGAATTCCTGGCCGACGCTCAGCGTCTGCACGGAAGCTCCCTGGCCATCGACGGCTCGGAGCCGGAAGCGAGCCAGGGCTCCTTGAGCGACGGGCGTGACGGTGACTGTCACCGTGGCGTCGTCGGTCTTGCCATCGGGAGTGCGAGCGACGTAGGTGAAGGTTTCGGTTCCGGCGAAACCGGCGGCCGGGGTGTAGATAACCGACTGACCGCCCTGAGCGATCTCGACGGTACCACCCTGGCTGGGCGTACCGACTTCACCAACGCTGATTGTCTTGCCGGCCGGAGCCGTATCGTTGGCCAGGACGTTGATGACGTTATTGAGCGAATCCTGGCTGAAGGTTGCCGTGTCGTCGTTGGCCACTGGGTTCGGGTTGACGAACGGTCGGACGGTGACACTTACCGTGGCCGATGATTGGCCACCGACGCTGTTACGGATGGTGTAGCTGAACGTCTCGACGCCACTGAATCCTTGGCCGGGCGTGTAGAGGACCCGATCCTGGTTGGCGTTCACCGAGAGCGAACCCCCCTGGCTGGCGCCACTGACGCTGACGATCGTCAGTCCACCGGAGACGTTAGCCAAGTCGTTGGCCAGCACATCGAGGGAGTTGTTGGTCGTGTTGCCGTCGACGGTGAACGCATCGGCATTGGCGGTCGGCGCCGTGACGGGAGGGGGCTGGATCGTGACGGTGTAGTCTTCGACTTCACCCGCCGAGGCTCGTCCGCCTGGTCCGATCGTCGGTTCGTAGGCCAGCCGGAAGCGGGCGTAGGTGGTACCTGGGACCGCAGCAGCGGGGACGGCGAACGAGAAGGTGTTCGCGCCGTCGACGGCTCGCTGAGCCTTCACAATCTGCTCGCTGTCCTCAAAGATGCCGTCGCGATCGAAGTCGATCCAGCCGTGCAACAACCCCTTGGGGCTGCTGCCGCTGAACGCGTTGATCTGCACGGAGGCCGTCCGAGTCGGCACCAGCTGACTGAGGAACTGCACACCGTCTTCGTCGTCCACACCCGTGGTGTCGTCGCCATTGGCGGCCGCATTCAGCGGCAGCTGACCGTCACCATCAATCTGATTGCCGAGTCGGAAGCCGGCGAGAATGCCGGCGGAAGCTGCGGGATAAGGCGTCGGCGCGTCGCCCGAATCGAAGCCTTCGTTCACGGCTTCACCGACGCGGAAGGCAAACTTCAGCCCCTCGATGACCTTGGTCGGGCTGACCTCGACGCTGTAGCTGCCATTATTAGCCGGCACCGTCTGGGTCCAGCCCGGCTGACCGGCCGCTCGAATCGTCACCAGACCTGGGTCAAGATTGCGGAGGTAGTAGAAACCGTTGGCATCGGTCCGCGCGGCCGGTTCACCGATCCCGAATCGCTCGTCGTTGTTGATATCAACATAGACCAGGGCGTCCTTGATCCCCTTCTCACCATTGTCCTGCACGCCGTCGCCGTCGACATCGTTCCAGACCCAGCCGCTGGCTTCAGCCGTCTTGGTGCGACCCGAAGTCAGCACGAAGGAGAGCGTATTGAGCGTGTCCTCATAGCCGCGGAAGTGTTCATCGGGGTCGAAGTCATCCCCCGAGAAATCGACATCCTGATCGTCGCGAGTCCCCCAGATCCGGTCGGCACCCACTCCGTAGGTCAACCAGATCGGGCTCGACTTGTCCATGATGTCGTTGACACCACGGGTCGTTAAATCGACCTGCTGCTGGAACCCGTTAGTCGGTTCGATATCGTCGTCGGTGTGCCAGTTACCGAAGAAGTGACCCGCTTCGTGCGTCACAATGTTGCCGATGGCGGTGCCGACGAACTGGGCTCGAGCAGTGCTGGTCCGCGGATTGACCGGATAGGTATTGAGACTGACTTCGGTCAGCTCGTCGGGATCCGACATCAGGTCGAGCAGGATAACGGCCGACTCTTCGGTGTTGAAATTACCGACGTCGACGCTCTGCGCGATCCCCAGCAGCCCGGGATTGCCAAAGAAGCCGAATTGCGGATAAAGCTCTTCGAACGTACCGCCGACGATCACGCGACTGACGTTCGGCTGACCGTAGGGATCTTGATGATCGCGGCTGTTGCGAATCTCCAGCTTGAAGTTCGGATTGTTGCCACGAGCCATCATGTCACGGTTGTAGTTTTCCGTGACGGTGGCAATCACCGAATCGATAACGGCATTCTGGAATCCGCCATCGAGATTGAAGTCCTTCATGAAGGCGCCGAGCCCGGAGAGCGTGGTTCGTTCGCCGGTACCGCCAAAAATCGCGTTGTTGATTTCGGCTCCGTTGAAATCGAGGAACAGGACCTGCTTGGCACCCTCGCCATCGTCTTCGATGGCCGGCCGGAAGACCCGAGCGTTGATCAGATAGCCACCCGATCGCGAGCCGAGCGCACGCAGGTAGTAGGTACCCGTGGCCGGGATGACTCGAGCCAGTGAGGCATTGCCCCCGGTCGGCAATGGCGACTTCGCGGGGAAGGCCGTGGCTCCCAGATCCTGCGACGAACCCATCAGGAGTTCGCCATCCGAGTTGTACAGAGCCAGATCTTGCGCAGCGCCGGAGATGTTCGCGCCAAAGATATCGCCCGCATCAAGCTGCACGGCGTAGTAGTCCTGGTCGAATCCGTTGAGCCCCAAGGTCAGGACGTAATCGCCCAGCGTCGGATTGGGAGTCTCCTTGGAGAACGAATCGAACGGGTCGGGAGGAATTTCAAAGCCGAGCAGATTGCCCGCACCGCTGGAACCGACCACCGCCACATAGTAATCGCCGTCCTCGGGGACGTCGAACGCGATGAACGAGTCGGTGGTGGTCGGGTTCTTCGCGCCGCCAGCAAAGCTGGAGTAGTTATTCAGGATGTCGTCGTTGTAGGCGAGCAGCCGCCCCGACGCGTCGTAGATCAGCACCGCCGGGTCGACCGGAGCGGCCAGGCCCTTCGAGCCGGCATAAGCGGTGATGACGTCGCCCGCCTTGGCACCGGTGATGGCGTAAAAGTCGGTGTCGAGGAAATTGACGTTGGCGTTCGGGCCGTCGCCAATATTTCCGGTGATCGCCACTGTCTGGCCCTGAGTCAGACCGATGTCGTTAGCGAGGATGATTGAGCCGTCATCTTCAGTCGGCACGAAACCAGCCGGCTCGGCAACTTCACCCAACGTTCCGCGCACGTCAATCGCTTCGTACTCGGTCAAACCAAATCCCAGCGGCAGCGACTGCGCGGTCCCCGGAGTGTTGTTCCGGATCGAGTTGGCTTGAGTCAGCACCGTCGGCTCAGCCTCGGTGATCCGCTGTTGAGCGGCGACTTGATACAGAGGACTCTGTGAGGGAGTGAACGAAGCCGGCTTGGGGACATAGCCGCGTGTGCCATACGTCAGGTCGCCCGTCTTGAGCGACGCGAAGTACATCTGCGGATTGCTGGCCACAAAATTCTGAATAGCCTGATCAAAGTCGTCCTGATTGGCGGGAGTTCCCGACAACAGGTGACGATCTTCCAGCGCCTCGACGGCCGAGAGACGCTCACCGCGCCCACCCGATCGTTTGACGGCGGCCAGAAGTCCCGAATTCCGCTGGAATCTACGCTGCGAGCGACTGCGACGGATCACCACTTAACCCTCTTCATTGACGCGACTTGCGTGGTGCGAGCCTACTCCTCGCGCGGGCCTCTGCCCCCGGCGCCAGTTTCTGCTCCCTGGGCTGGTCACTGTTTCCCGTCCCGGCTCGTCGCGGCGGACCCTCCTGGCCACTGGGCACCCCCCGCCCTTGTTCCGCTGACCGCTGACCGGCTACTGGTCCTCGGCGACCTCAAAATGCACCTAGATTGTCGAGTCTAATTGCCGAATCGAAATAATTCTACTGTTTTGCTTAAACTGTTTTTCCCGCCCGTATTCACGGACGCCGCACGACGAAGTCATGAACGCCGGAGCGCTTCAAGCTTGTGGCATGCCCCGCCAGTGCGCTTCACAAAGTGAACACCGCTCGACCGCGCCAACCCACCGTGACTCCACCCCCACCCGCGCAGGCTCAGCCAGGCCGAGCCCGGGTTCGCCGAGGGCCAAAACACAGACGGCCGACGCCGGGAAGTTCCCAACGTCGGCCGTCTGGCAGGCCGAGGGTAGTGACCGCTCAGCGGTCAGCCGCAAGCAGCGGATGCCGTTCGATTACCAAGTCCATTCGAAACCGCCGGCCGCACCGTGATAGAAGACCGAACCGTTGTCGTTCATCACCGTGTTGCGGATCGAGAAGGGCGAGGCCGTATTGAAGTTCTCGGTGGCCAGGGCGACACCGTCGAGATAGAAGACCTGATAGCCGCCCCGCAGGGTGCAGCGGTCGGTCAGCCGGAAGAGGGCGATCGCACCCGCTTCGCCGACAAACGCGACGTCTTCGTCATGAGCCCGCTCGTCGACAAACACCTGGGTCGAGGTGGTGATGGTGGTGGTCTGACGGGCCTTGATCCCGTACAGGCCGCCCTCGGCCTCAGCCCCCACCTTCAGGCGCCCCGTGACGCACATCAGCAGTTCGCCACCCAGCTGCAGGCCGATCAGATCGTTGTCGGTGCTGGTCAGCGAGTTGAGCGACGCGACGTTGGTCAACGTCTGGTACTCAAAGTCCTCCACCAGGCTCACATAGCGGACGCCACCCAGGTAGGAGCCGTGGAAGAGGCAATTGGCCGACGTCCAGCGGCGGCGGACGTTGATCTCGCCGTTATCCAGGGCCGATGAGTAGGCGATGCGGGCCTGGCTGGCCGCGTCGGTCTCCGGGAACCCGCCGATCGGATTGAACCCGAAGTTGCTGTAGACGGAGTAAAGATTGTTGTTCGCACTGGTGGCAACCGCCGAATCGGACCAGTTGAAGGTGCCGAAATAGGTCGCTTCGATGGTAGCCCCCGGCCCGACCAGGTACGAACCGGTCACCCGGAAGCCCGACTGTTCGTCCAGGCTCAACTGGTCGGTGCTCAGCACGATCGGGCCGAGCACGCCGTCGGAGGCCAGATTCAGGTTGTCCCCGGAATCTTCGCGCTGCCAGTAGAGCCATTCGGCCTGGATATCAAAGTAGCGGGGATTGCAGCAGGCCCCGGTCCCGTCCGGGCCACACGATTCGCACATCCCGCCGCAGCCGCCGCAGAGGGAATGGAGCTTATTCCAGCAGTCGCCGAGGCAGCCGGCCAGCAGTCCCTGAGAACCGCAGCCACAGCCGTCACCGCCACACGCCCCACCGCACGTCCCGCCGCAGGCACCGTTGCACCCGGCACCCAGGCCCCAGCCCGCCAACAGACCACCCCCGGGGGCGGCCCCGCCGGCGTCGTCGCAATTGGCTCCTGCATACCCGGCCGGCATCACGGACGGGTCATAGGCCATCGGCGGCATCGACATCATGGCTCCCCCAGGCGCCAGCGGAGCGGGCGCATAAGGAGCCCCATACGGCACCCCGGCATACTGAGCCTGGGCAACCGTGGCCGCCATCACGGAAAAAAGCGCGGCACAGGCCAACATTCGGATCTTCATCGGGTTTGACTCCCAGCGTCCCTGCCGAGCCGAGAGTCCCCGGCCCGCTCGAACGCGGCTCCGCGGAATTCTCTCGGATGGCTGTCCATTTAGCGTTACAATCCGGACAACGCGTCCAGGTCTCATCCCCGCGCTGTCCAGTACCCTCCGGATAACCTATCGGTCCCGCACAACGCCAAAAACCAACAGTTCCGCCACCTTCGGCATCCCTTGCCCAGCTTTCCGGATTTGAAATGCCCGCTCGTTACCTACCCCCGGAGGACGTGCGCGCCGACCGGCCGCTCGGGGCCCCTGGGCCGCAAGACCATCCCCGCCTTCGCAGACCCCCTGACGGACAAGTTCCCCCTGACCCAAATTGTTGCAACGTCCGTTAGGGCAACTATAATTGGCAGAATTGGTGTAAATCCTTTTGAGGTTAATGAGTTACGTAAACGCCCACCACTCAGAGTCGGGCGTTCAGGAGGTCCGTGGCCCGCGAACGGCCTCCCCGCACGACAGCTTCTCATTTTACGCATCCCCCGTATTTTCAAAGATTTGGAACAGAGTCCAGCTCGCCATCCGGGTCCCGGGTGGGGCCCACGACCGGCAGAGCCAAAGGGTTTGTTTTCATGGCCAAACGTCGCACTTCAACCACCGAACTCCTCCGCAACCGCCGGGAACGCCTGCGTCGGCAGCAGGAAACGCGTCCCTGGGAGCACCGCTCGTATCAGCCTGAGGTCTTGGAAGACCGCCGGCTGATGGCGATTGGTCCTCAGCTGGTGGGGATCAATCCCAGCGGCCAGCAGTTGCTGGTAGGGGGCCAGACGCTGGGGACGGCGCCGACCGATTTGACGTTCAAGTTCGACCAGAACCAGGTGATTGACGCGACGACGCTGTCGGGGATCCGTCTGACTCGGGCCGGCTTCGACGGCGTGGTGGGGAACGGCAACGACGTCTTCGTGACACCCGGTTTTCTCGGGATTGGCGATTCGCCGAACGTGGTGGTGATGCGTTTTGCCGAAACGCTCCCCGACGACACGTACCGCATCGACGTGCTGGGGAGCGGTTCGAGCGCCGTGAAGAACGTTCAAGGGGATCGCTTCAACAACGGGATCGATTTCTCGCTGCAGTTCCGGTTGAATCTGGCACCGCAGGTCGTCTCGGTGGTCCCTCAGCCGATCACCCGCAATCCGGCCACCAATGCGCTCAGCCAGGCTCGCAACCAGATCGTCGTCTATTTCAATCAGGACGATCTGCTGGACGGGCCTCAGTCGGCTGAAAACCCGGCCTTCTATCAGCTGATTTTTACTCAGGACACGGTCAGCAACACTGACGACATCGTCTTCAATCCGTCCACGGTCAATTACGATCCGTCGACCAACCGAGCCATCCTGACTTTTGCTCGTGACCTCGACGCCCTCCCTACCGACGCTCAGAAGGCCCCGACCAGCCGGGGGACATTCCGGCTGAAGATCGGCTCGCGAGAATCGTTGCCGGAGGTGCCCATCGCCGTCGCTCCGGCGCAGGACGTCGGCTCGAGTCTTTCGACGGCGCTGAATCTGGGCGAACTGACTCGTCGCAATCAGATCATTTCCTCAGCGATTGATCCGTTGCCGTGGGATGTGACATTCCCGGGGGGGAGCGACGAGCCTGGTCACCGGGAGATCCCGACGGTCGAATCGCATCTCTACGGCGAAGCTGATTCGACGCCGGGGACGACGCTGCTGTATTACAACTTCAAGTCACTCTACGGCCAGGATCCGCAGGGCAATCCACTCTTCAACCTGATCACTCCCGCTCAGAAGCAGCGGGCTCGGGAAGTGATGGAGATCTACAGTCATTACCTGGGGATCGACTTCATCGAATCGGCCGATCAGGGATTGACGATTGTCACGGGTGACATGCGGGCTTTGGATCCGGAGATTCCGATCGGTCCAGGGGGCGTGGCCGGCTTGGCGGGCGGAACGACGGCCATCATGGATGCTTCGGAGCAGTGGGTCGATACTTATGGAGCCAACTGGTTCCAGACGGCGATGCACGAAATAGGCCACTTGTTGGGTTTGGGTCACACTTATGACCTGCCGCCGACGACGGTGATGGGTGACGACCCGGACCAGCTCTACGGCACCACGCCGGAGGCGATCTTCCCGGGGCTCAATGACATTATTCACGGCCAGTATCTGCATCGGCCGGACAGCATTGACGTCGACATGTACCGCTTCCAGGTGACCGAAGCGGGCGTGTTTGTGGCGGAGACGATTGCCGAGCGTCAGGCCAACAGCAGCACGCTCGACAGCGTCCTGCGGCTCTACCGGGCCGACGGCACGCTGGTCGCTCAGAATGACGATTACTTCAGCGAAGACTCGCTGCTGCGCATCCGGCTGGAACCGGGTATCTATTTCGTCGGCGTTTCGTCGACGGGCAACGACGAATACAACCCGCTGCTGGAGAACAGTGGCGCGAACGGGACGAGCCAGGGGGTCTACGACCTGCGACTGGGCTTCCTCCCCGAGGTGAATTCCAGCCTGGTCGACACGACGGGCGTGGCGCTCGATGGCGATTTTGACGGTCAGCCGGGGGGCGTGTTCAACTACTGGTTCCAGGCTCAACCGGCCAGCAAGACGATCTACGTCGATCGGGCGCGCGGCCCGGCGGACAATCCGACCGCTCCCGACACGGGCAACGGGACACTGGCCAACCCCTATCAGAAAATTTCGACGGCCCTGGCAGCGGCTACAGCCGGTTCGCTGGTCCGCATCGTCGGCAACGGCGGAGCCGACGGAGATTTGACGACGCTGGGTGACAATCTGGCGTACGAAATCGGGCGAAATTCGTTCGGCAATCTGCGGGACGGATCGACGTTCAACGTACCGCAAGGCGTGTCGGTGATGATCGACGCCGGCGCCATTCTCAAGCTGCAGAATGCGACGATTCGAGTGGGGAGCGATCCGGCGGGCATTGACCGCAGCGCTTCTTCGCTGCAGGTCCTGGGCGTGCCGGGCAACGACGTCTACTTCACGTCCGCCGAAGACCAGACAATCGGCCGCGACTTCAATCCGCTCAACACGACTCCCGACCCGGGTGAATGGGGTGGGTTGGTATTCCAGAACGACGTCGACCGCAGTTCGGGTCGGTTCGATTACGAAGGCCAGGGCGAATTCCTCAACCATGTGGCTCATGCCACGCTGCTGTACGGCGGTGGTCAGGTCGCCATCAACTCGGTCCGTAAGGTTTTCGATCCGATCCACATGACCGACGCTCGGCCGACCGTGCTGTTCAACACGATCCGCTTCAGCGCCGATGCAGCCATGTCGGCCAACCCGGACAGCTTCGAGGAATCTCGCTTCACAGCGTCCGACTCGATCCGCTCGGATTACCAGTCGACCAAGTTCACTCCGGACTATTCGCGAGTTGGTCCCGACATCTACGGCAACCGAGTCGTCGACAACACGACGAACGGCCTGTTCGTGCGCATCGACACGCCGGCCGGCAACCAGCTGGAACGAATGTCGGTGTCGGGGCGATTTGACGACCAGGACATCGTCCACGTGATCTCGGAAAACCTGCTGATCGGCAGCACGCCGGGCGGCCCGCTACTCAATCCGGTCACCCAAGTGGTGCAGGCTCGGCTCGATGCCTCGCTGGTCGTCGATCCGGGGATCATCGTCAAGCTGGACGGTACGCGAATCGAAGTCGAACTGGGCGCCCAGCTGGTGGCGGAAGGTCGGGAAGGAGCGCCGGTGGTCTTCACTTCGCTGGAGGACGACCGTTACGGCGCCGGTGGCACGTTTGAATCCAGCACGTCGGGAGCGACGCTCGATCGTCCCGCCGAGCCGGGGGACTGGGGCGGTATTTACGGAGCTCCGATTTCCAACGTCAGCCTTGATCGGACTCGAATTGCTTACGGCGGTGGCGTGACGCGAGTGGAAGGGAACTTCGCCGGTTTCAATGCGGTGACCTTCTATCAGACCGACATCGGGCGATTGACCAACAGCACGCTCGAATTCAACGGCTCGGGAATTGGTGGTCAAGCGACAGGGGACCGCGTCGGCCGCGGGACCAACGACAAATCGGTGGTGTTTGTCCGCGGCGCCCAGCCGGTGATCATCAACAACGTCATTCAGAATTCGTACGGCCCGGAAACGGCTGTCATCAGCGTCGATGCCAATTCGATGACGTCGGGTCAGGTGAGCGATCCGGGCCGTTCGACCGGCGCCGTCGACCGCTTCGGGCTCCGCCCGGCCAACCGGGGACCGCTGGTCGCCAGCAACGTACTCGATTCCAACCCGCTCAACGGGATGGTTGTCCGCGGCGGCGTCTTGCAGACCGAGTCGGTCTGGGATGACACGGACATCGTCCACGTGCTGCGGGATGAGATCATTGTCAGCAACCTGCACACGTTTGGCGGGTTGCAGTTGTTGAGCAGTGCCAATCAGAGCCTGGTGGTGAAGCTGCAGGGCCAGCAGGCCGGCTTCACGGCCACGGGTGTGCCGCTGGAGATCACCGACCGTATCGGCGGTACGATCCAGGTCCTGGGCCAGACCGGTCATCCGGTCGTCATCACGTCGCTCGACGACGACACGGTCGGTGCGGGGGTGGACAAGAAGGGTCAGACTGTCACGGATACTCGACCGGGAGGCCGAGCGGTCCGGTCACAGCCGGCGGGGAGTTTCCAGATCGATTTGAATTTCGGGCCGATCATTTCGACGCGCCCCGATATCATGAAGTCAATTGAAATGGCCGCTCGAGCCTGGGAAGAGCTCCTCCAGGACCCGATCACGGTGACATTGGATATTGAAATGGCCAACCTGCCCGACGGCACATACGGGCAAGGGGCGCCGGTGTCGGTCCCCGTGTCGTACGACACGGTCCGCAACCGGATGATCTCCGATGCGACCGGTCGGTCGACGGAGTCGATTGTCAACAGTCTGCCGACATTCCGGACCTTGCAGGACAATGTGATTCTGCCCAACGAGCCGACGAACCCGTTCACGCTTAGCCGCACGATGAACGTCGCGCGCGGCAACGCGAAGGCTTTGGGAATCAGCGTCCCCAGTGACGACACGGCTCAAGCCTCTCAGTTTGATCCGGCCGAGAAGGTCGACGGCAGCATTCAGTTCAATCTGGAGCCGCTGTTTTACGACGGCAGTTTCCGTCCAGTGCTGTTTGATTACGATCCGACCGACGGTATTTTGCCGGAGCGAGTCGATTTGTTCAGCACGGCGCTGCACGAAATGGGGCATGCACTCGGCTTTGTCAGCAGCGTGGATGTGGTCGACAACGCCCTGGCCGATCCCACTCAGGCACGCGACATCTCCCTGTCGCCGCTGGACCTGTTCCGGCTCAAGCCGGGCAAGGGTGCCGCGAACTTCGAATCGGCTCAGCGGGTGCTCGATCCGCGCGTCGAACAGGTCTTCTACGACGGCGGTTACTACGATTCCTACGGCATCGACATGGCCGGCCTGACTCAAGGCGACATCCCGCTCTCGACTGGAGCGGTCAACGGTGACGGTCAGCAGGCGAGCCACTGGAAGGACATCGCCGGCCGCCGGCTCGGCTTGATGAATCCGACTCAGGGGCAGAGCGTCGAGCTGGCATTGACGGAAGTCGACCGGCAGGCGTTCGATCTGATCGGTTACGACGTGGTCGGTGGCGGGCTGCCGGGTGACTGGCGTTCGATTCTGTTCGAAACCCAGTCGAACGACCGCAACGTCGATGTGGCGATTGAAACCGAATCGGCCGATGTCGCCGCGCCGGGGACCAACGCCACACCGGAAACCGCTCAGCTGCTGGGGCTGCTCGCGCCGCGTGAGAACGCCGGTGACGAGAATCGTCGACTGGGCTTCGAGGTGCGGGGGTTGATTGACGAGCCGACCGATATCGACGTCTACAGCTTCCAGGCGACTGCCGGTACCCAGGTCTGGATCGACGTTGACCGGACCACCGCGGCCCTCGACACGATTGTGGAGCTGATCGATTCCAGCGGCACAGTGATTGTCCGATCGAATGACTCGCAGGCCGAATTCGACGGCACTCAGAGCCTGTTCATCAATCCGCTGGCCACGGTCTCGGCCAATCCGTTGCCGCTGAACCCCCGCGATACGCGCGATTTCTTCTCGGTGAATACTCGTGATGCGGGCTTCCGAGTGAATCTGCCCGGACAATCCGACGTGGTGAACACGTACCACGTACGGGTGCGGAGTGCGGGTGCGAATCCGGCGACCCCGATCGGTGGTTTGTCCTCGGGTGTTTACCAGCTGCAGATCCGTCTGCACCAGAAGGACGAGAAGCCGGGGAGCACGGTTCGGTCGGCCGACATCCGGTTCGCTCAGGACGGCATTCGGCTGCGGGGCCTGCCTCAGAACTCGGAGCTGACTGGCGAGATAGTCGAAGACGCTTCGCCGAACGACTCGCAATCCTTGCCGCGAGCCAGGATCAGCCGCGTCTTCCAGGATGTGGATTTCGCCGGACCGCAGAAGGTTGGCAATGTGCTGTCAACGAACCACGGGACGATCAGCATCAGCGGTCAGCTGGAAGCTCCCGGGGACGTCGATATGTATCTGTTCGAGGTCCGATTCGATAACACTCAGCAGATTCCGAACGTCACGCCGCCGAGCTTTGCCGATATCATCATCGACATGGACTATGCGGATGGCCTGGCGGGCCCCGACACGGCCGTCTCGATCTTCAAGGCGACGGTACCTGATGCGGCGAGCCAGAATGTTTCTCGGGCCGACGTCACGATCGGCGAGCTGGTCTACTCGAGCCTGCAGGGTGCCGACCGGGACGACTTGCCAGCGCCGCTGGATGGAGCCAGCAAGAGCGATCTGACGCGGGGTTCAGCCTCGACCGGAGATCCGTTCCTCGGACCAGTGCGGATGGCCGAGGGCTATTACATCCTGGCGGTCAATGCTAACTCAGATCGCCTGGGGAATGCCCAGGCACAGTTTGAAACCGACAATCCGCTCAATCCATTCTTGCGCGTGGCCCCATCGGAGAGCCTGATTCGGATTGTCGACACGACGTTTGACGTCCCCCCGGTGATTGCGCCGATCGTCCCCGACTTCCTGGGCGAAGAAAGTGTTGTCCCCTATCATCTGGGCGACATGACGCTGTTCGTGACTCGCCGCGGCGGGACGACGGGCTCGACGATCATGACCGTTGACGCCTTCACGGGCCCGCAAGAGACCCGAGTTGGGGACATTACGTTGACGGTAGACGACCCGTTCGCGACCACCACGGGCGACCCTCGGTTGCTCGACATCGGCGATCTGGTAATGCGGGACGACGGTGTGCTCTTCGGCCTCACGCTCGGAGATACGGATGCCACGGCGGGCAATTTGCTGAAGATCAGCCCTGCCGATGCTACGGCGACGGGTGTGGGCGACCAGGGGACGTTGCAGGACGATTTGATTGAAACCTACGACCCGGACGATCCCGCGGCACCTACGGCCGCCAACCGCTCGAACAACGGCGAAGGATTTGGCGTCAATTTTGAGGCGATGACGATCCTCAGTTCGCTCGACCTGAACAATCGCGAGTACCAGATTTTCGCCATCGGCAACCGAAAAACGGATACGGGCCCGGCGATCAATAACATTCTGTACCAGTTTGACGGTACGGAAGGTGCTACCGTTTCCGGCAACGCGATTCCGAACGGTGCGAACGAAATCCGCCAGGATGTGGATATCGTCCAGCCCAAGACAGCCTGGACTCAGATTGTCGAGCGAGGCGTGTTGGCCATGCCGGTGGGGACCCCTGGTGGGATTATCACCGGGATCGCCATGACCGGTCCGTCGCTCAAGATCACGGATCCGGCCAAGTGGACGGACGGGACGACGCTGAGCCTGATCACGGCGACCCGGCGAGTGACATTGGAGATCGACAGCAACGGAAGGCTGAGTCGACCGACCGCCATCCCGGTGGAAATCGACGGGACCGAAACGGCTACGGAACTGGCCGCGCTGATTGTCGATGCCTTGCGAAACGAAAATCTGGGGATTGCGGCGTCGAATGCGGACACGATCAGCTTTGCCAGCAATGTGATCGTCAGTGATCGGCCGGCCGAAGGGAACACGTTCACCGACCAGCAGATGCTGGCGGTCACCGACAAGGGCGGTCTGTACATCGTCAAAGACTACAACTCGGCCACCGCGACGTTGGAGTATGTCACCACGTCGACCGCGCTCCGAGGGCTGGCCTTCTCTGGCATGACGGCGGCCCCCGCCGGCCTGGAACAGGGACGGTATATTGGCACCTTCTTTGCGACCGATGCCACGGGGAACATTCACGCCTTCGATGCGACGGGGGCTCTGCGACGGATCTTTTACGATGGGACGTCGAAGATCTCCACGGGTCTGCGTGGGCTGAACGGCCTGGCCTTCTCGACGCTCGACCGCAATCTCTGGCATATCACGGACCTGCGAGCCAACGACGCCGGCCACGGGCCGATTGCACCGGTCTATTCCAGTCCCGAGAACGATTTCACCTCGACCGAGCAACAGATCAAGGACCTGGTCGACGACGGAATTATCAGCCAGGATCTGGCCGACCTGGCCCAAGACCTCGGTGCTCCATGTGCCAACACCACGCGCCGCGACTCGACCTGCTTCGGCGGCTCAAGCTTCTATTTCGGCGACGAGGGGGTGAATGGCTCAGCGGATCGCCAGAACTTCGATTACCCGGGCGGCGCCCACGGGACGCTGATCAGTCAGTCGTTTGACCTGTCGCAGTATTCGGCTGATGACGCACCGGTGATGTACTTCAATTACTATCTGGCGGCCGAGGAGCCCGATTTGTTCTTTGACCCGAACCAGGGACTGGTCCGTCCGATGCGGGACGCCTTGCGGGTCTTCGTATCGGACGAAAGTGGCGAAGAAGGTAAAGGGGTCTGGCACCTGGTGGCCAGCAGCGATGAGCAGGACGCGGAAGGTGACTTCGCCCTGTCACAGTACGGCTATACCTTCGATGCGAATCCGGACGACAAGTACGAATTGGATGTTCAGCAGCTGTTCTACAACACCTACCAGGATGTCCCGCGATGGCGTTGGGACGGCCAGGCCTGGCAGAACATCGGCCAGAACCAGACGCGTGACCGGTTCTATTTCCGGGATGCCGACAATTCGCGTCCGTGGGATCGAGCCAATTTTGACGAAACTCAGTGGGTGCGGTACCCCGAACTGAATGAGACGGCCCCGGTCTGGCGTCAGGCTCGAGTCGACCTGTCGCAGTTTGCCGGTGCGAAGAACCTGAAGCTGCGATTTGACTTCTCGTCAGCCGCTTCCTTCGACCTCGGCGGTATCGGTGGGGTGGAACTGAAGGCGGTGGCTGGCAGCGAGATTACCGACGGCGACACGTTCGTCATCGACGGCCAGAATTTCGAATTCGACACCGGGTACATCGTCGAAGTGCCATCCGCGACCGGACTGACCGACACCACCCGCCTGTCGCTCACCTCTGGCCAGATCGCCACCGACTTCGTCTTCCGAACCTCGGCTGCTGGGCAGAAGTTGAAGATCACCGATACAGCAGCCTGGGGTGACGGCGCGATTCTGCGGATGCGGATCGGCGGTCAGCTGGTGGCCATGGAAATGGACGCGAACAATTCCCAGGCCGATCCGGGCGCAATTCGCGTGGTCATCACGGGAACTGAGACGGCGGACCAGCTGGCCGCGCTGATCGCCAGCGGTCTGACATCGGCTGGGCACAACGTGGCAACCGTCGTGGGCCCGACCCTCGAGTTCGATACTACCGTGGCGGTGGTGAATCGTCCCACCGGCTCGATCCTCGAACTCCCCGTGCAGTACTCGCCGACCGATTCGGCGACTCAGATCACGGACAAGCTCGAGAAGGCGATTGATGATGCCAAAGTCGGTACGGCTCAGATCTATCGAAACGGGCGTCAGCTGAACTTCAAGGGCGTCTCGACCGCGTCCGTCTCGGGCGGAGGCACACTGGCCATGATCGCTCAGCCAGGTACCACCGGCCGGGCCGTCGTGATTAACGTCGAGATGACCGCCGAAGAAGTCGCTCAAGCGATGCGTCAGCCACTGGCCGATCGCTTCACCAGCCGAAATGTCGACGTGATCAAGACGTTTGGAAACATCGTCCGGATCTTCCGCCACACCGTGACCGACCCGGGCCCCTTAGGGCTGGCCGACTCGCTGACCGGCGACGATTGGGGCGCCTTCCGGAACCTGACGATCGACAGTCAACCGGCTTACCGGGGCCTGAACAATACGTCGCGTCTGTATGACTACAACGGCGACGGGATCCTGGACCGTACGGAGGGGGAATTTGAGCTTCCCTTTGAAGGAGCCTTCATCGATGACCTGATCATCGGCTTCGCCTCCCGCGGCGAAACGGTAACCGATCACCGCATTTCGTACTCGGACACCGCCCTGGCTCCAGTTGATAGCACGAGCCAGGATGATGAAATCGACATCTACGCCACGCCTCCCCAGTTTGTGACGGGCGATCCGGATGAATCCGTCCGCGTGGGCCGCTACGAAGTGAACATCCGACGCGCTCCGGTGCTGGAAGAACGGATCGATCCGCGCGACCGGATTTCCGACTCGCTGATGCTGAACGTCCCCTCGGGGGCCGAAGTCATCGACGGTCAGTATTTCAGAATCTCTGATGGCAATACGATTCTGACGTTTGAGTATGACGAGTCGGATCTGAATAACGGCGTCACGGCTGGCCGTATCGCCGTCCCGTTCGAACTCAATTCGTCCGCTGCTGATCTGGCGATCATCATTCGTAATGCCATCAATCAGCAGTACATCCAGGGCCAGATTGAGTTCCGAGCGGCTCTGTCCAATGGTGACGCTGTGTCAAACGTCCCCGCTTCAGACCGCGTCAACATCTTCGGTAACGCGTTCGTGCTGAGCGATGCGGCGCCTAACGGGATCGATTCGTTTGCGGTCGGCCAGACCGAGAACGGAAACGTGCCGCGTGGCATGGGCCAGTTGATTATCGCCAACAACAAGATCAGCCATTCGGCTCGCTACGGCGTCGTCGTCGAGGATACAGAACGGGATCTCCCCAGCTATGACGTCTTCGATCCGGATGACGTCCTCAAGCACTCCCAGTTCACCGAAGGGGACTTCATCCCGCATCCGGGCCCGGTGCGGAATCTGTCCGAGCCGAACACGACCGGCCAGTCGCAAGGCCCCGTGATCGCCAACAACGTGATCGCTTTCAATAACGAAGGCGCTATCCACTTCGGCGGCGATCCTAACGGCTTCATCCTGGTGGCACCGCTGGGCGTCGAACCGACCCTCCCAGCCATTGAAGCTTGGGACGGCAAGACATTCCGCGTCACCGATATCCACGGGCGGTCGCTGACCTTTGAGTTCGAGGATCTGGCCGGTGGCAATCAGGGTGTCGCGGCCGGGAATATCGCCATTCCCTATGGGCGAACCCCGGGGTGCACGACCGTTCTGCCGCAGGGCGTCGTCGACTGCGAGGCTCGTTACAGCCCGGCGTTCCCCGATATGGCCGATCACCTCGAAGAGGCGATTGAGAGCTCCGGGCTCGACATCACGGTTTACCGAACGGAGGACGAACTCTTCCTGGAAGGCGCCACCGCCGTGGTGGGCGTGACTCCGGGTAACTGGATCTCCACCTTTGTCTCGCCGGCTCAGAAGGGAGCGGTCAATTTCGGCCGCATTGTGAACAACACCCTGGCGGGCCGCGGTGGTGACCTGACCGATCAACGCGAGGTCACCCTGCCGGGCGAATCGAAACCCCGCATCATCAACGATTTCAAGGACACCGGTATCCTGGTCGAAGACAACGCCAGTCCGACGATCCTGAATAACGTCGTCGTGAACTTCGAGGATGGGATCGCCGCCGACAATTCGTCGAAGACCAGCGTCATCGGCGGTTCGCTCTACCAGGCGAACGTCGTCAATGCCCGTAACACCACCGCTGGTGACTTCGTGATCGATCTGCCCGATGGCGCACCGCTGTTTATCGACTTTGCCAACGGCAACTTCTATCCGGCTCAGCTGTCGCGAGTCATCGACAGCTCGATCAACTCGCTCGAAGATCGGCCCGCTCTGGTGACGGTGAAGGAACCGCACGGGATCGGCCGTTCGCCCGTCTTGGCACCCGCCCGCGACGCACTCGGCCAGCTCCGTACCGACGACCCGCTGGTCGAACCGCCAGACGGTGTCGGCTTGAATGTTTTCAAGGACCGCGGGGCGATTGACCGCGCCGACGTGCTGGGCCCCTCCGCTCAGCTCGCCAATCCGCGCGACAACGATGCGGAAGGTGTCGACAAGAATCCGAACGATACGATCGTGGAGATCGACGGGACGATCCTGTCGGAGCTCACTATCCAGTTCACGGATGGGGCTGACCCGAGTTCGTCGAGTGAAGGGACCGGCGTGGACGCCACGACGGTCACCGCGGACAAGCTGTCGATTACCCAGAACGGCGACCTGCTGACGCTGGGTGTTGACTATCTGTTCAACTACGATGCCACCAACCGGCTGATCCGACTGACGCCAGTTGCCGGAGTCTTCCCCAACGGCAGCACCTATGTCATCACGCTGGCCGACGGCATTCGTGATATCGCCGGCAACAGCCTGCAGGACAATCAGCCGGACGGCGGCGTGAAATTCACCATCCAGGCCTTCGCCGGAGCCGACTTCGGCGACGCACCCGCTCCTTATCCGACGACCCTGGCCCAGAACGGTGCCCGGCACTCGATCAAGGAAGGGTTCTACCTGGGTGGAACCGCCACGGCGGAGAGCAATGGCAAGCCCAGCGACGACGCACTGGGTGACTTCGGTGACGACGGCGTGATCTTCCCGCAGCGGATTGAGCGCGGTCAGTCGATGAGTCTCAACGTTACGACCAGCCAGGGCGGTAAGCTCGACGCGTGGATCGACTTCAATCGCGACGGCGATTGGGTCGACGCCGGCGAACAGATCCTGGTCGGCCGCGAGTTGAACTCTGGGGCTCAAACGATCGCCGTGAATGTCCCCGCCTCCGCCGCCGTGGGACTCACCTTCGCCCGCTTCCGACTCAGCTCCGCCGGCGGACTCCAGCCAACTGGCGCCGCCTCCGACGGTGAAGTCGAAGATTACGCACTGACGATCTCCGCCACCAACGGCTGGCAGAATCAACGGGAAGCTCCTAAGTACTATCTCGACGTCAACGACGATGGTGCGATCAGCGCCACGGATGCGATTCGAGTGATCAACGAGCTGAACAATCGCAAGGTATCGGACCCGGTCACGGGCAAACTGCCTCCGGCTCCGGTCCCCTTCCCCAACACGCCGGGCTATATCGACACCGATGGAAACGGCGTGATCTCGCCAACCGATGCTCTGCGGATTATCAACGAGCTGAACAAGGTGGCTCGCGCCACCAGGTCCACGCCGCCAGCCGCAGCGCTGAATCTGGTCGCCACGCCGGCGCCGATGTCCGTGGTGCTGCAGCCTGTTGCAGCTGCCATGTCGACCTCGGTCGAAGGTGAACCGACCGCCGAACTCGTGGCGGCTACCACCTCGATCGACGTGGGAACGCTGCCGGCCGACACGAGCGAAGTCATCGATGCGGCTCGAGCCCAATTCCAGGCCGCTGCGTTGGCCCTGTGGAACGAACCGGCTCTCGAGACCGGCTGGACCCAGTCCGCGGCCCCCGAGCGGGCCGCCGTCGCCAGCAGTGCTTCGTCGTTTGACCCGGCACTGGCCGCCGTCGCCCTGTGGCAATCGGATGACGCCAATGGAGAATGGGAGTCGAATCAGCAGCTGGTCGCCACGGTCGACCGCGAGGTGGCCGACGAGCTGTGGGCCGATTGGGATTCGGACCTCGGACTCGACGATCTGCTCGACGGCTGATCCGCACCGGGTGATGGAATTTTGTCGCAGACCACTTGAATCAGGACTACTATGAATCGACAACCATCTGCCACCAGGACGGGGCGACTGGCCGAACGGTTTCGGCGCCGCCGTGACGCTCGCCGCACCACTCGACGCTTCTGGGCCGAACAGCTCGAAACACGTCAGCTGATGGCCGCCGACACGGGGGTCGCTCATAATTCGATCCTCCCGCCCGACGTCAATCGTGACGGGACGGTGTCGCCGATCGACGCCCTGTTGGTGATCAACGCCCTGAATCGAGCGACCGGCTCGGCTGCGGCGGCCGGGCGAGCCACATCGGCGGCTGCGACCGCGTCCCTGGACGTCAATAACGATTCGGTCGTCTCCCCCGTCGATGCGCTGCTGGTCATCAATCGACTGAATCAGGCGGCGGCGGAAAGCACCGGACCGGCGATTGAAGTCCGGCTCGATGTGGTCAATCTGGCCAGTGGAGAAGCCGTCTCGACCGCAGCTTTCGCCGAAGGTGCTCCCGAACAACTGGCGCTGCGAGCGTGGGTGCGGGACTTGGCCAATTCGCCCAACGGCGGGGTCCGTAAGGCCTACTTCGACCTGACCTGGGACAAAGTCATCTTCACGGCCGGAGGGACAACGGAATTCGGTCCGCTCTTTCCGGATGCCCATTCGGGTACGGTGGTCGGCCAATCGGTCGACGAAATCGGCGCCACAGCCGGAGAGGATCCGACCGGTGAGGGTGAGAAACTGCTGTTCACCATCCCCTTCTCGACCGCCGGCGTGGGAGAAATCAATGTCGACATGAATCCCGCCGAGGGGGCCGGGCATGTCTTTGAACTCTTCGGGCAAGTCGGCGTTATTGATCCGGCGAACGTCGATTTTCTGGGGACGACCCTGACTATCGTGGCCGGGCATCGCCCCAGCGGCACAGCCGATTCGTACAAAGCCACCGGCGGCACGACACTCAATATCGCCTCGACCATCGGCCTGCTGCAGAACGATGTCGATGTTGACAAAGATTCGCTCAGCGCGATGCTCGACGTAGGCCCCTCCCACGGCACGTTGACGCTGAACGCCGATGGGTCGTTCAACTACACGCCCGCTTCCGGCTACCTGGGTGCCGACAGCTTCACCTACCGAGCGTCCGACGGCACGCTGACTTCGGCTCTTACCACCGTCGCCCTGAATGTCGTCGCCACCAACACCGCTCCCACCGGATCGCCCGACAGCTACAACACGCCGGAGGATCAAACACTGGTGGTAACGGCAACTCTGGGAGTGCTGAACAACGACAGCGACGGCGACGAAGATCCGCTGGCCGTGGCGGTCGATGGCCTGCCATCGCACGGGTCGCTGGAACTCCGAGCCGACGGGTCGCTGACCTACGTCCCGGAAGCCAATTTCTTCGGTGAGGATTCATTCACTTATATCGTTACCGACGGCACGGTCGAATCCGGGCCGATCAATGTCACGATCACCATCTCAGCCGTCAACGACCCGCCCACGACGGTCGGGGACAGCTACACCGTCGTCTCAGGTCAATCGCTGATCACCTCGCTGAGCAATGGCCTGCTGGTCAACGACTCCGATCCCGAGAGCGATCCGATCACGGCCCTCCTGGCGGACGGACCCAGCCACGGGCAGGTGCAACTGAACAGCAACGGGACGTTCACCTACACTCCGAATATCGGATACACCGGACCTGACAGCTTCACCTACTTCGCCAACGATGGCCAACAGTCCTCGGCCGCTCAGTCGGTTCAGATCGGCGTCACGGCTGCTCCGTTGATGACGATCACGCTCCGCGCCGTGGACGCTCAACGGAACCCGATCACTTCGGTCCCGCTCGACAGCAGCTTCCTGATCCAGGCCATTGTCGACGACCAGCGTCCCGACTTCACCACCGACGGCGGCGTCTTCTCGGCGTTCATGGATGTGCTGTTCAACCCTGCGCTGGTTGCGCCGAACGGCGATATCGTGTTTTCCAGTACCTATCCGAATCAGCGGACAGGGGCGGTCACATCGCTCGGCGTCTACGACGAAGTCGGTGCGGTAGATGGACTCTCACCCCTGGGGACCGAACCGAAGCTGCTGTTCGAACTGCCATTTTTCGCGAAAACCGCCGGAACGGCTCTGTTCGAGTCCGATCCGGCCGACGGAGCCATCAGCGACACGCTCCTCTATAACAGTGACAATCCGCTCACGCCGGACCAGATCGGGTTTGGTAACTTCAGCATCTTGATTACCGAGGGTGGACGCCCGATCGCCCAGAACGATTCATACACGCTGGCCGAGGACACGACGCTGGTCGTCTCGGCCGAAGACGGTGTGCTCAAGAACGACTCGGACCCCGAGGATGATCCGCTGACCGCTGTCCTGGTCACCGGCCCTCAGCACGGGACGTTGAACCTGGCCGCCGATGGTGGCTTCAGCTACACCCCGGCGGAAAACTTCAACGGCACCGACACGTTCACGTACCGGGCGAGCGACGGGAAGTTGACCTCCGAAGTGGCCACCGTCACGCTGACCGTCACCCCCGTGGCCGACAAGCCCACGGCGAATCCCGATTCGTACGCACAGCCAACACCCAATACGCCGCTGGTCGTGGACGCGGCCAACGGTGTGCTGGCCAATGACGTGAATCCCGATCAGGCAGGCGGGCCACTGACAGCCGCTCTGAATACTGAACCGACCCACGGCACGGTGGAACTGGCCGCCGACGGTTCGTTCGTCTACACGCCGGAACTCGATTTCGTCGGCATCGACCGATTCACGTATCGAGCCATCAACGGGGATAAGGAATCGGAACCAGCCACGGTTACGATCACGGTGGGCGATCTCGATGCGCCCAGCAGCATTACCGGGTCGGTCTATTTCGACATCGACAATGACGGCGTGCGAGATGCGCTCGAGCCGGGCTTTGGCGGGGTCGTGGTGAATCTGACCGGTGAAGACGCCTTCGGGACTCCAGTCGAGCGAACGGTGGTTACCGGCCGCGACGGACGCTACTCGTTCGTCAACTTGTTCCGCGGGACGTATACCGTGGAAGAAGGCCCCGTCGATCAGGTTGTCGATGGGATCGATTCCGGTCCTCCGTCAGCCGACATTTCCAACGATCGCATTACGTTGAACCTGCTGCCCGGCGTCGCCGTGACCGATGTGAACTTCGGCGAGCTCGGCCTGATGCCGCAGTTCATCACCAACGCCCTGTTCCTGAATACTCGACAACCTCACGGCGTGCTGTCGGGCATCTCGGCCAACGGCGAACAAAGCTGGTACTGCATCGACACCGGCTGGGAGAATTACCGGGAAGTGGTGGTCGGTGTGAGCGACGATGAATCGACGGTGTTCATCACGGCCTTCGATTTCCAGGGCCGCATCTTCACCGGCTCGGAGAACGTCCATTTGACCGACATCGTCCGAGTCCTGGGCGACCCCGAAACGGGCTACGTCGTGCGACTCAATGGAGCAGCTACCGAATTCGACCTGCAGCAAACCGGCAGCGAGGAATCGTTCCGAGTGGCGGCCGTCGATGCCGCGTTTGACGAATAATCCTCGAGCGGCATCCGCGGGTAAGTCTTGAACCGCGGAAAGGACGGAGGCCGCGGAATGTCTCGAGCTGTATCCTTCCGCGGCTTTCGCGGCATCCGCGGTTGAGTTTTTTGAACCGCGGAAAGGACGGAGGCCGCGGAATGTCTCGAACTGTATCCTTCCGCGACTTTCGCGGCATCCGCGGTTGAGTTTTTTTGGACCACGGAAAGGACGGAGGCCGCGGAATGTCTCGAGCTGTATCCTTCCGCGGCTTTCGCGGCATCCGCGGTTGAGTTTTTTGAACCGCGGAAAGGACGGAGGCCACGGAATGTCTCGAGCTGTATCCTTCCGCGGCTTTCGCGGCATCCGCGGTTGAGTTTTTTGAACCGCGGAAAGGACGGAGGCCGCGGAATGTCTCGAACGGTATCCTTCCGCGACTTTCGCAGCATCCGCGGTTGAGTTTTTTGAACCACGGAAAGGACGGAGGCCGCGGAATGTCTCGAACTGTATCCTTCCGCGACTTTCGCGGCGTCCGTGGTTGAGTTTTTTGAACCGCGGAAAGGACGGAGGCCGCGGAATGTCTCGAACTGTATCCTTCCGCGACTTTCGCAGCATCCGCGGTTGAGTTTTTTGAACCGCGGAAAGGACGGAGGCCGCGGAATGTCTCGAACGGTATCCTTCCGCGACTTTCGCGGCATCCGTGGTTGAGTTTTTTGAACCGCGGAAAGGACGGAGGCCGCGGAATGTCTCGAACGGTATCCTTCCGCGACTTTCGCAGCATCCGCGGTTGAGTTTTTGAACCACGGAAAGGACGGAGGCCGCGGAATGTCTCGAACTGTATCCTTCCGCGACTTTCGCGGCGTCCGTGGTTGAGTTTTTGAACCGCGGAAAGGACGGAGGCCGCGGAATGTCTCGAACTGTATCCTTCCGCGACTTTCGCAGCATCCGCGGTTGAGTTTTTTGAACCGCGGAAAGGACGGAGGCCGCGGAATGTCTCGAACGGTATCCTTCCGCGACTTTCGCGGCATCCGTGGTTGAGTTTTTGAACCGCGGAAAGGACGGAGGCCGCGGAATGTCTCGAGCTGTATCCTTCCGCGACTTTCGCAGCATCCGCGGTTGAGTTTTTTGGACCACGGAAAGGACGGAGGCCGCGGAATGTCTCGAGCTGTATCCTTCCGCGGCTTTCGCGGCATCCGCGGTTGAGTTTTTGAACCGCGGAAAGGACGGAGGCCACGGAATGTCTCGAGCTGTATCCTTCCGCGACTTTCGCAGCATCCGCGGTTGAGTTTTTGAACCGCGGAAAGGACGGAGGCCGCGGAATGTCTCGAACGGTATCCTTCCGCGACTTTCGCAGCATCCGCGGTTGAGTTTTTGAACCGCGGAAAGGACGGAGGCCACGGAATGTCTCGAGCTGTATCCTTCCGCGGCTTTCGCGGCATCCGTGGTTGAGTTTTTTGAACCGCGGAAAGGACGGAGGCCGCGGAATGTCTCGAGCTGTATCCTTCCGCGGCTTTCGCGGCATCCGCGGTTGAGTTTTTTTGGACCACGGAAAGGACGGAGGCCGCGGAATGTCTCGAACTGTATCCTTCCGCGACTTTCGCAGCATCCGCGGTTGAGTTTTTTGAACCACGGAAAGGACGGAGGCCACGGAATGTCTCGAACTGTATCCTTCCGCGGCTTTCGCGGCGTCCGTGGTTGAGTTTTTGAACCGCGGAAAGGACGGAGGCCGCGGAATGTCTCGAACGGTATCCTTCCGCGACTTTCGCAGCATCCGCGGTTGAGTTTTTTGGACCACGGAAAGGACGGAGGCCGCGGAATGTCTCGAGCTGTATCCTTCCGCGGCTTTCGCGGCGTCCGTGGTTGAGTTTTTGAACCGCGGAAAGGACGGAGGCCGCGGAATGCCTCGAACTGTATCCTTCCGCGGCTTTCGCGGCATCCGCGGTTGAGTTTTTTGAACCGCGGAAAGGACGGAGGCCGCGGAATGTCTCGAGCTGTATCCTTCCGCGACTTTCGCGGCATCCGCGGTTGAGTTTCTTTGAACCGCGGAAAGGACGGAGGCCACGGAATGTCTCGAACTGTATCCTTCCGCGGCTTTCGCGGCGTCCGTGGTTGAGTTTTTTGAACCGCGGAAAGGACGGAGGCCGCGGAATGTCTCGAACGGTATCCTTCCGCGACTTTCGCAGCATCCGCGGTTGAGTTTTTTTTGGACCACGGAAAGGACGGAGGCCGCGGAATGTCTCGAGCTGTATCCTTCCGCGGCTTTCGCGGCGTCCGTGGTTGAGTTTTTTGAACCGCGGAAAGGACGGAGGCCGCGGAATGTCTCGAACGGTATCCTTCCGCGACTTTCGCAGCATCCGCGGTTGAGTTTTTTTGGACCACGGAAAGGACGGAGGCCGCGGAATGTCTCGAGCTGTATCCTTCCGCGGCTTTCGCGGCGTCCGTGGTTGGTCTCTTTTGAACCGCGGTAAGGAACGAAAAAGGCCCCCTGAGTCTCCGGGCTCTGTCCACCGGAAAACTCAGAGGGCCATGATGTGCGGTGCGAGTTGGCACGCGACAAGACCCGGACTCAAGGTTTAGAACCGCCAGTCGAGACCGGCGGTGATCCCTTGGGCCCAGAACTGGGTATTGGTCCAACCGGGGAAGGTCGGAGCCGCGTCGCCAACCAGGTTGCCATCAATCTGGGTCGGATTGACGTTCGTGTTCACCGTCGAACCGGCCATCACGACATCCGACCAGTAGATCAGCGAATAGCCGACCGACAGTCCGATGCTGCAGGTCAGCCGATAAGTGGCTGACAGGTGGAGTTCCGGCAGAATGCAGAACTCGTCCCGCTCATATTGACCGATGTTCGTCGGCAGCGCCAGCAGACCCTGGCCGCTGGTGGCACTCGGACCGTTCGGAATCGTCGTCGTCGTGCTGCCGCTGATCGTCGCCAGCTGATTCACATTGCCGAACGCCACCTTCGTCAGACCTCGCCACAACCAGCGACCGTCTTCGCATTCGGTGATCAGACCGACCGAACCACCGTCAAACCGGTTCTGAACCGTGAAGTTGTCGAGGCTGTTGATCGTCGTGCCCACCGGAACTCGTCCGTTCGGGTCCAGCGACAGAAGGTTCTGTTGAGCGAACACGCGGTCGTCGAGATCGCCGTATTGGTAGCCACCGATCAAGTCGACTCGATTGCCGCCGCCGGTGTAGAGCAGTTTCCGCAGAAAAGCGTCACCCATCTTCAGCGACAGCTCGTCGCCCGTGACAATGGACCCCTGCGAGACTCCCGGATAGGCGACCAGCAGCGACGCCTGCTCGTTTGTATTGACGTTGTAGAACGGACGAGCCAGAATCGGATTGCCGTCGGAATTCAGGTTCGCCCCGACAAAGTCGTCTTCAATCTGCACCCACCGCAATCCCATCCCCAAACCCTGACTGCGGGAGAACCACAGGCCGCTCTCGAGGGCAAAACCTGGCTGAGAACCCGGGTCCAGCTTGTCAGCGCCACCCAGCAGGATCTGAGTGCCAGCCTGTCCCAGAACACCGGCGTCGGCCAGCGGCGTCCCCTGGGGGCTGGTGGTGAGCATCACCGGAACCGTGCGGTCCTTGGTCCACATCAACATGTAATCGGCTCGGCCCCAGACCAAAGCCGGTCGGCAGCCGACATTGTCAAACGCCCCGTAACCACCGCTGCTGACCCCCGGGCCAGCTCCGCCACCCATGGCCGCGGGATCACAGGGGACGCCCCCCATCATCTCCGGACCGTAAGCAGCGCCAGCATCCCCCATGCCAGCATAGACCGAGGGGTCGCTGCCATAATACATCGCAGGGTCGAACATCTGTGCCCGACACCTGTCCGCCTGAAATATGGCGGCGATGAACCCTATCGCTAACAGAAAATGTCGAGCCTTCATGCTATTACTCGCTGAAATGGTTTTTTCGTCGACCACTAGCCTGCAGATTCAGATCGACAGGCGCTACCCGAAAATCCACGACGACCGCCAGTTCAGGAATCTCTTCGCCAGAACACCCAATTTGCCAAAGGGCGAGAATTCCGACCGATCAGGCCGTGAGAAACCGGTCCCTTGGATCCGGGACCGGGATGAGCGGCCAGCATGAGCCGTGCCGGGTCCAGGACACGGCTCAATCCATCGTCGCTCTTCGAGCCGTCGGGAGCGGACTGAGTGCGAAAGCCATATCAGCGGCCATGGCTTTAAGCGGAGAGACGGTAACGGACGAGGCTGCGAGCGCGGAAACCGTGGCCGACGAAGTCGACGATTCGGAGGCCAACGAGGTAGTTGCCGCGACGGGGCCGGGGTCGCTGGTCGCATCAGCGCGGCCGGCGGCCATGGTGGTTGCCTGCTGACCGGCTCGATTGATGCGGTTCAGCTCCTGGATCACGGCCAGGATATCTCGCGGCGAGACGTAGCCGTCAGCGTTCACGTCGACATACGGCGGTGGCGTAGAGACTCCATTGACGGGTGCTGCCAGGAGTCGTACGCGGTTGACGTTGATGTCGAGCATCAGCGACACAGCGTCCCCGGGAGATGTCTTGCCATCGCCGTTGACGTCGAACGGATTGGTTTTGTTGTGCCAGGGGAATCCTTGCACGAGCCCGAAATTCGGGCCGTTTGAAGTCACGCCGGCGGTCACGGTGATCGGATCGGTGACGGCGGTCAGAGTGGAATCGAGACCACTGCCCGGTGCGACGCCGATGGTGTAGCGACCAGGGGCCA
The DNA here is from genome assembly GCA_046349895.1 of Pirellulales bacterium. Lineage (GTDB taxonomy): Bacteria > Planctomycetota > Planctomycetia > Pirellulales > Pirellulaceae > JAXMBJ01. Next base: position 3,513,182 of record JAXMBJ010000006.1, read on the forward strand.
AGCCCAGGAACCGATAGACGCCTTCAGAATCGGTGACGGCTGTCGGTTCAGCGGCATCCTGAATTCCATCGCGATCGATGTCCAGATAGACGGTCGCCCCCGCCAGTCGCTGGTCGCCTCCATCCAGCCCATTGGATTTATTCGCATCCCGATAAACGAGGCCATGAATGATGCCCGGCGTCATCTGGCGAGCGTTGAAATCGAGCTTGAAATTGATGCCGTAGACAACGACATGTGAGTAATCGGCGGTGAAGGGCAATCCGGTCCCCGACGCCTGGACATGATAAGTGCCGTTGGGAAGCTGCATTGCATAGCCGCCGGCCGGTTCGGTCACCGTCGTGTAGACCGTACCGGTCTGATCACTGGTGGCAGTGATCGTGATGTTCCCCAATCCTTCGGTGGCCGTATAAAAGTTGTCGTTGATCAACTGATCGGTGTAGGCCACACCCGTCAGGAAAATATTGCCGCCTCGATTGCCGAACTCTTCGGCCACCATGATCGCCGGCAGGTTTTCGAACGTGCCGTAGCGAACCGACGTACCGATCTCCCGGTAGTGGGTCGTCAGCATATTGACGCGGTGTCCCTTGCTCAGGAACAGTGCCTCATGCCGGGCATAGACTTCGCCGATCCGATCGATGCCCGTACTGTAACCGTACCACGCGATGTTTTCGCCCGCGCCGGTGGGGTAACCGAGAGCGATGGCGCGATCGGACGGATTCTTGCCATCCGGATTCACGTGCTCGAAGAACTGCCGATTCAACATGTCCTGGGCGTGGCCAGTGGCAGCGGCCGCCAGAATCTGATTCGGGGCCAGAGGCATCTTCGGGTCAGCGGAAATCGTACCGGGATCGAGATCCTGATTGAGTGAGATGCCGTAGCGAGCGGCTTCGGCGGTCGGATTCGCTCGAGCTCGATTGACCAGTTCGATCAGCAGCTGTTCCTGCGGGGTCAGCACGCCCGCCGGGACTCGACGGTCCTCCAGCTGCTCAAAGCGGTCCACGGCCGTACGTCGTGCTGGTCGCCTTCGTCCGGGCGGCCGTAACCGTCGGAACCAGCCCAGCCCGAATATGTCGACCAATCTTGAATCTGACATTCACGTTACCAAAAGTACCGTCCAGCCTGGCCGCAACCAGGCTGGACGGTAGAGACTCAGCGGTAGACTCCTCGATTGTTCCTTCGCCGATTGCTCCAGGGTCCACGCTGGCAATCCGCTCGGGTTCAAACCGCGAACTCTACGCCACGAAAACAGGTGACCGTGTCGTTTGATCAGGAGTCCCGATCGCACGCGACCGATGGTCAGCGGCCCACTGTCACCGTTACGTTCTCGTAACCTCAGCATGTTTCATTGTAACAGAAAGGTCAAAACAACTGCGATCATCCCCCCGGCGAATCGAGACGCCGGCCGGCCAGTGCTCGGCCCTGCGGCGGACTGTGGTCAGCGGTTCGGGAATGACGTGGAGAGGATCGTGAAGCAGTGGCTTGACCCAGCAGTCCGCTGCTGACTCGACGAGTCCTACCGGCGGCGAACTCCCTGTCAGTACGGGGTCGGCTCGATACTTGTTCGCCGGCAGCGTCATTCCCGCCCTCACCCAACGCACGCATCAGCACGTCCGTGGCCGCGGGATCGACCGTATTGCCACCCGGCTTGACCGTTTGCGACACCACAGGGAGTACCTCAGCTCGCACGGCCATCCCCCCCTGCCGCCCCAAATACTGCATCACCAGCAGGGCATCGATCGGGCTGACCACCCCGTCGCCATTGGTGTCGGCCACTAACGATGCTGACGTCGTGGAGGTCGGCCGGCCCGCGGCGAGGGGACGGTTCAGCTGATTGATCACCAACAGGGCATCTACGGGCGAGATCCGGCCGTCGGCATTCACGTCCAACCGTCGCTCAGCGGCCGTACGTGCGAAATCGACCTGTGTCGTCCAGATGTTGGAAGAGACTCCCCAGCGGTCGTCGACGGCCCGCAGTTCGACCGTCGAGCGGCCGGTCGGCAAGGGCCCAATCGAGACTCGGAAATCGGCCTGAGGCTGATCGAACTGCTGAGCCAGTGCCCAGTGCCCGCCGTCCACGCGGTACTCAATGCGCCGGACGCGATTGAGCGTGATGTCGTGGCCGGTACCGCTGGAATTGAGATTCGGCAGGGCTTGCGCGGCCGCTTGCCCGGAGACGGTCAGCGTGTGGGTATCGGGCTGAGAGATCACCGCGGCCGTCAGCTTCAGGTCGACGTCCAGCACATCGAACAGTCCGTCGCCGTCCGAATCCTGCCAGCCAATGGACCGTCGAGCGCTGTCGGAGATGGCGTTGGCCGCATATCCGGCTCCGGCCCGATCCATGATGCTCAACTGTCGTGACTTCGGATCCGGATTCTGATCGTAGGCGTTGACATTCTGAGTGTTGTAATAGCCGCGGCGATCGAAGTAGGTTTCGGAACCTGCATACTCGTCCATCGCCCAGAAGATATGCCCGACTTCATGGGCGATGGTAGCCGCCGGCCGTGTTGACGGTATCACGGCAAACTGCCCCCCGGGAAAGGCAAAGGCCCCGGCGAATTCTCCGTCAGCATCAAAGAACCCGTCAGCGTCGCGTGCCGAGTCGACGATCAGCAGCGTGAAGGCCCAGTCGGTCTGGTGAGCCAGTCGCTGGGAGTGATTGAACTGGCGGATATCGACCTGAAAATCGGCCGGAGAATTCGCCCCCTCGTGATCCAGAAAGTCGTCGATCCACAACCCGACATCTTCCGACGGTCGGCTGATCGGCTCATACGGCGTCGCAATCGGCTGAAAGAGCCGGCTGAAGTCGAGATGAAAATTCAGCTGCTGACGTGACGAGTAACGGGTCAGCAGGTTCTCCCACCAGGCAAGTCCGTCGGTGACCGACTTCATTACCTGCTGGATCTGAGCGGGTTGCCAATCCTCAGTGCTCGCGTCGATCTGGCCATCGGATTCGAGCGCCGCCACAGTGACCCATACGTCGCCCAGCATGTACTCAGCCGTGTCGGCGGCCGTTGCGCCCAGCGGTATCGTTGCGCCCAGCGGTACCGCGCTGAATACCTGCCGACATTCCAGGCGCTCGACCGATCGCTCAACGCGGACACGGCGGCCTCGAGACCGATCGCGGCTGGATGTGGCTGATGACAAGGAAGCTGAACCCGCGGAGGAGTCAATCAGGGGGTGGTCAGGGTCCGGCCGGGTCAGGTCGGGGACCGAACTGGCGGCAGAATGCCTCCAGCCTAGTCAGGTGTCATAGCCCCTGCAACGCTCCCCTGGCCCTCACCGGCACAACCACCCGCAGAGGGGTCGGCATATCTCGCACGGTCGGATCGACCCGCACGGGCCGTGCTGGCCGAGTAATCGGCATGACCGGTCCCCAGTGTCGGGGCACCGCGACCGTCAGGCTCGTGAAATATTGCGGCGTTTGAAAAATACGATTAGTTTGAACTTTGGGTCCTGCGGTACGTAGTTAGATTGGCGTTCCCCATCGGCCACCACGGCTGGTCAACGATATCCCGTCCTGGGACGCCTCTCCGTTCGCTTCCAGGTCCGAGTCCCGGGCAGACTCGACTTGGTACCGACCTATTCCCGGAACTGAGATGAGGCACTTGGTGATGCAGAAACGGGCTTCCTGGGCAAAACAGCTTCGTCGTCAGTGGGAACGCCGTCAGCGGCTGACGCTGAGAACCGAATCACTCGAAGATCGCCGTCTGATGGCGGCCGACACCCTGTCGAGCTGGGCGGCCAGCCAATCTGCGACGGGAGGCCAGACTGGGTCGGCGGTCATTTGGAACGCGCTGAGCCGCGGTCGGCAGCTGGTGTCGAGCCAGCCGGGAATCGTGTCAGGCAGCGTCGGCCAGACCGGCGGCCAGACAAACAGCGGCACGGCCGACTCGCCCGCTCCCATCAGCTGGGATCAGATCGTATTGCCCGCGTCATCCTCGTCCGGGTCGTCCAGCGGCACAGGTTCGTCGGGAGCCACCGGTCAGGTGACGACGCCGAACCCGTTGGGCGCCGAAGGGGTCGGGAGCGAGCTGGTGCGGTTCCGAGCCGAATTGCAGAACACGTCGGGTACGGCCATCACCGAGGCCACGGTGGGGGATGATGTTGTCGTCGCCGTCTACGTTCAGGACATCCGCGCCACGGGAATCGACCGCGGTATCTTCTCGGCCTATGCCGATCTGACATTCGACGCGACGAAGGCCGATGCCGTTTCAGCGTTGACCTACGGTACCAGCTATCCGAACTCCCAAGCCGGTACGGTGACCGACGGTCTGATTGACGAAGCGGGCGGCCTGGCTGGACTGACTGCGACCGGCACCAACGAACTGCTGGTCTACTCAATCCGACTGAAAGTGACGGCGTCCGGCACCTTCAATGTCGGCGTCAACATGCCCGACCAGTTGCCGCTGCACGAGATCACTCTATTCGACACGCCGGACGCGCTGGCCGAGTCCGACATCCTGTTCGTCGGCGACAGTATCGAAGTGAAGGGTCAACTGGAAGCGGTCGCCGACACCGCCAACTACACCAGTGGCGGGGCGTATCAGCAGTTGAACGTGCTGAGCAACGACACGGTCCGTACGGGTCCGGCGACGATCTCTCAGATTTCGGCCCTCAACCATGGTGGTGAGGCTCGCATCATCAACCAGGGTGCGGCGATCGAATACAAGCCGGCATCCGGCTTCAGCGGAACAGAGACGTTCCAGTACACGATTACCAACTCAGGCGGAGCGACGTCGGTGGCCACGGTCACGATGACCGTTCCGAGTGTGGCCACCGGCAACATGGACCTGGTGGCCTTCGCCAAGGCACTGACCGCCGCCAATGTGAAACTGTACGGTGCCAGCTGGCATGCGAATACGATCCTGCAGAAGGAGCTTTTCGCTGACGGCCAGACCTACCTGAACTACATCGAGGCGGCCAATCCGGACAAGACACCCAACTCGGTCGCCACCTCCAACAATATCACCACGTATCCGACCTGGATCTTTAACGACGGCACGCGGTTGACCGGTGTGCAGACGCTGGCCGCCATCGCCCAGAAGGCCGGGCTGACGATCCCACTGGGCGTGACGCCGTCGATCGCTCCGATTGACGATGTCACTGTCCTCGACACATCGCCTCTGCATGTCCCGCTGGACGGTTATGATCCGAACGGTGGACCGCTGACCTACACGATCACCGTCGCCAATCCGGCACTCCTGACCGCCAGCGTGCTCAACGGCAGCCGCAGCCTGGACTTCAAGGTCAAGGACTTCGGGCACATGGTGTTTGAATTGTTCGAGCAGGAGGCATCCCGCGCCACGTCGCGAATCATCCAGTTGGCGCAAGACGGATTCTACAACAACGTGACGTTTCATCGCGTGATTGAAACGTTCATGATCCAGGCGGGCGACCCGACGGGGACCGGAACTGGCGGCTCAACGCTCGGACAGTTCGACGATCAGTTTGATCTCGACCTGCAGCACAACCGTGGTGGTGTGCTGTCGATGGCTAAATCGTACGACGACACGAACGACTCGCAGTTCTTCATCACATCGCCGCCGACGACCGCCGCGCAGATGGCCAACCTGCGGAATCTCGACTTCAATCACTCCGTCTTCGGCCAGTTGATTGAAGGCGATTCGGTGCGTCAGGCCATTTCGAAAGTGCCGGTGACCAGCGACAAGCCGAATGAGAACGTCACGATTGAGTCGGTCACGGTGTTCGACGACATCGAAAACGGCTTGGCGCGACTGACGGCCGTTCCTGGTGCCAGCGGCACGACCAGCGTCACGGTGAAGGTGCAGGATCAGGACGGGAACTTCACCGAACGGACATTTAACGTGACGGTCGGAGCTGACCCGGGCAACGGTTCGCCGTTCCTGGTCGTCGCCGATCCTCCGGCGGTCAACTACCCTGGACCGATCGTCTTCCCGGTCGCCACGGCTGATGCCGAAGGGGACGCGGTGACCGTGGAAGCGAAGACGCTCAATCCCGCGGAGACCACCTACACCGTCGCTTACGACGCGGCGACCAAGAAAGTGACCGTCACGCCGGTGGGGAACCGAGCTGGCGTCTTCGAAGTGCTGATGTACGCCTACCCCAGTTCGATGTCGGCCAGCGAAGTCGCCTTCCAGAAGAACATTGGCAGCTCAGGTGGCAAAGAAGCCAAGATCGACCGGCAGGTCGTCAAGGTGACCCTCACGCCTCCAGCTCCGCGAGTTCCCTTCCAGGACCAGACGACCGACAGCGGGCTGGGCAAGACAGACGGCGTGACGAACATCACCAACCTGAATTTCCAGATCAGCGATGTCTTCCCCGGGGCGACGGTCGAGCTGTTTGTCGATGATGTCAAGGTGGGAGAGGCGAAAGCCCCCTCATCCAGCCTGGTTTCCGCACCGCTGGTCACTGTGCAGATTCCAGCCGACCTGTCAGCACGTCCCGACGGCGTGTACCAGTTCTCCGCCCGACAGTCACTGGACGGGATCGCCAGCGTAAAGTCGGATAAGTTTGCGGTCGAGATCGACCGTCAAGCGCCGGTGGCGATCACGACTCTCCCGACGACGGCCGTCGTCGGTCAGAACATGAACTTCAACGTGCAGCATCCTGAAGAAGGGAAGTTCATTTACACCTACAGCCTGGCGAATGCACCGTCGGGCATGACGATCGCTCAGTACACCGGCATTATCAGCTGGACACCGAATGCCACTCAGCTCGGCAGCCACACGTTCGACATCATCTTCACGGACGCGGCTGGAAATGCCACGACCGCCACGGCGAACGTTGCGGTAACCGCCGGTCCCCCTCAAGTTCGCGTCCGGCTGGAAGTTACCGACCTCAACGGCACACCGATTGATTCCGTCGACGCCGGCTCCGACTTCCTGCTCAAAGCCTTCGTCCAGGACATCTCCAGCACGCCGACCGGTGTGCGAGCGGCCTTTGCCGATGTCAGCTACAACTCGCAGCTGGTAACCGCCAACGGGACCATCGTCGCCTCGGATGTCTATCCCAACTCGCCTGCCGGCACCATCGGCCAGGGAGGCTTGATCGACGAAGCTGGTTCGTCGACCACGGGCACGTCGATCACGTCGCCCGGCGCCGAGAAATTGCTGTGGTCGTTGCGGATGACCGGCACCACTGCCGGCATCGCCAACTTCAACCCGTCGCCTGCTGATGTCAGCCCGGCTCATGATGTCTTCCGCTTCTCGGTGAACGATGCCATCCCCGTGGGCCAGGTCGAGTATGTGGCCGACCAGGTGACGGTGGTCAGTGGCCTGGTCGCTCGCCCCGACACTCTCACCGTCAATGAAGATACGGCCGATCATTCGATCGACGTCCTGGCTAACGATGAGCTGGTCGGCGCTACTGGCACGCTGACGCTGACCCAACTGGGCACCGCCAACCGTGGCGGCACCATATCGATCGTCGACAACAAGGTAAAGTACACCCCGGCGGCAAACTTTGCCGGCACGGAAACCTTCACCTACACCGTATCCAACGGGTCAGGCCTGACCGGCCAGGGGACTGTCACCGTCACCGTGACCGGGATCAACGACCCACCCACGGCGAACGACGACACGGTCAACATCAATGAAGACGCGGCGACCAATATCAATGTCAAGATCAACGATTCGAGTTCGCCCGATACGGGTGAAGTGCTGACGGTCACCGCCGTCACCACTCCGCAAAACGGCACCGCCACGATCCAGGCCAACGGCACGATCCGCTATGTGCCTACCGCGAACTACAGTGGAACCGATTCGTTCACGTACACCCTCAGCGACGGGAATGGAGGGACCGACACGGCTACGGTGAACATCACCATAGCCGCCGTCAACGATCCGCCTGTGGCCACCGCTGATACCGGGACGACCAACGAAGATACCCCGCTGACGATCACGGTCGCCTCACTCCTGGCGAACGACAACTCTGGGGCCACCAACGAATCGAGCCAAGTGCTCAGCATCACCGGCGTCACGGCGGGAACCGGCGGCACCGTGGCCCTGAACGGCAACTCGATCGTCTTCACGCCGGCCGCCAACTTCAATGGCACGGCCACGTTCACCTACACGCTGCGGGACGATGGCGTCCTGGGTGGCACCACCACTCCGGCTCCCGCCACCGCTTCCGGCACGGTCACCATCACGGTCAATCCGGTGAACGACAACCCGGATGCCGTGAACGATTCGTTCAACGTCAGCCGCACCGCCCTGCCCTTCACCGCCACTCCGTTGGCCAACGACACCTTCGCACCCGACACGGGCGAAACGATCACCATCACCGCCGTCGGAACGGGCTCACAAGGCGGAACGATGACCATCTCCGCCGACAAGAAATCGCTCTCCTACCAGCCGGCCGCCAACTTCACCGGCATTGAAACGTTCACGTACACGATCAGCGACGGGAATGGCGGCACCGATCAGGCTGTCATGTCGATGAACGTGCAGAACTTCGCCACGACCAGCCTCGCCGGCAAGGTCTACCTCGACACCAATTACAATGGCCAGCACGACTCGGGCGAATCGCCGCTGGCCGGAGTCGAACTGCGACTGACCGGCACCGACAAAAACGGCGCAGCGGTCAGCCGGTCAGCGGTCAGCAACAGTTCGGGGGAATACTCCTTCGCCAATGTGCTCGCCGGCAACTACACCGTCACCGAAGTCCAGCCCGCTTTTCTGGTCGACGGCAATCACCCCACGGCGACCGGCAACACATCTTCGGTCGTCATCAACGAGAACGGAGTTGTCACCGGCGCGTTGAACTTCAACGAACAGGGCGTGCAGCCCTCACTGTCGATCTTCGACGCCCTGTCGTCGTCCAGCGTTAACGGCTTCATGGTCTCGCTGTCGAGTTCCGGCTCCAGCACCTGGACCCGCATGTACGAGGGCTGGTCCCGCTTCACCAGCGTCGCCTGCTCACTCTCGAGCGACGGCAAACAACTGGTAATCGTCGGCACCGAATCGAGCGGCAGCCGGTTCCGCACGACCGTTTCCCTGACCGACACGACACGGATCGTCTCGATGGGCAAAGACTCCAGCGGCCAGCAACTGCTGCGAATTCGAGCCGCCAGCGATAAGTTCACGTTCACCGCGGTGACCGCGTCCGGAACCTCGTCGGCCGCCGCCACGGACGCCGCGTTCGCCAGCCTGTAATTGGTCGACCTCCTGGCATCCACGCCAGCTCGGCCCCTGCGTCAACGCGAGTGCGTCAACGCGAGTGCGTCGACGCGGGCGCTGCGGACCGACGGAATTACGGTCGCGCAGCGTCATCGTTTCCGCTGGACGAAAAGTCCTGGCTGTGTCGGACGGCGTTATCGCGGACCAGATGACCGACCAGCAACGCGATCAGGACTGTCAGTCCGACGATGGCAACTTGAATCAGAGTGACTGACATTGGCGGTTCGTGACCTCCAGGTCGGCTAGGGTTTGACCGCCCGACCTTCGGCAGTCCGTGGGCCAGGACAAATCGCCCCGTCTCATTTATCGGCACACAGGCCGCGCCCACTGGGCTCAATTCTGCGCCCCTCGTCGCCATCGTCATGTACGTCAGAACTCCACCTCGACGCAAGGTCGGTCGATCGGCCGGCTCAAAATGGCCCCGCCATTCGTAGGGCCCTCTCGCCTCACTCCCCCAAACCTCGCCCGTTGTCAGACCCCGGACGGCGTGATATCAAGGACGCGTCCGCTAGCAAGCTCATCAGCCGTCCCTCCCCGCCAAGGCTTTCGCCGGATGCCCCCCGAACGACACCCCAACGCCGACGTCCGCATGCGAGGCTTCGCCGTACGATCGCCGGTCGATTCGGTCTGGCGATGGCTCGATCAACACCTCGCGCCTTTACCGGTCGAACGCGTCCCGCTCGACCAAGCCGCGCGACGCGTCCTGGCCGAATCCATCGCGGCGCCCTGCGATGTCCCCCATTTCACGCGAGGCATGATGGACGGATACGCCGTCCGGACAGTCGACACTCAAGGCGCCTCGTCCTATCAGGGGTTGGTGCTGAAGGTCGTCGGTCAGGCTCTTCCCGGCCAGCCCTTTGCGGGCGAAGTCACCCCGGGCACCGCGGTCCGGATCATGACCGGCGCGCCGCTGCCGGTCGGTGCGGACTGCGTGGTCCCAGCCGAATTCACTTCAGCCCTGGGCGATCAAATCGAGGTGCTCGAGGAACTCACTCCTGGCAAACATTTAGGTCTGCCCGGCGAGGATGTACGACAGGGAGAAACCGTGTTGGCGGCCGGACGCCGGCTCCGTCCGACCGATCTGGGACTCCTGTCGTCGCTCGGCGTGAACTCGTTGCCGGTCGTCAGGGCGCCGCAGGTGGTCGTGCTGATCACCGGCAATGAGATTCTGCCGAGTGGCACACCACCGACCGGACCTCGAATCGCCGATGCCAACGGACCGATGCTGGCGGCGCTCGTCCAGCGTGACGGGGGACGACTGGTATCGCGCCGGATGATTCCCGACGATCCCCAACAGATTTCCGACGCCCTGCAATCCGAGGCCGACGTGATCCTGGTCTCCGGCGGTTCGAGTGTCGGGCAGGAAGATCACGCTCCGCGGCTGGTGGCCGAGGCGGGCGAGCTGATATTTCACGGAGTGGCCATGCGCCCCAGCAGCCCGACGGGACTGGGACGGATCGGCAATCGGCTCGTTTTTCTCTTGCCGGGCAATCCGGTGTCGTGCCTGGCTGCCTACGATTTCTTCGCCGGCCGGGCCATTCGCATGCTGGGAGGTGCCCGAGCCGAATGGCCCTACGTCTGCCAGTCTCTGCCGCTGACCCGTAAACTCACATCCCCCCTCGGCCGCACCGACTATGCTCGAGTCCGTCGGACGGGTGACGGTGTCGAGCCGCTGGCGATCAGCGGAGCGGCCATTCTCAGCTCGGTGGCCCGCGCTGATGGATTTGTGGTGGTCCCGGAGAACAGCGAAGGCTTCGCCGCTGGATCGCTGGTGGACGTATTCTTGTACGACTGAGTGGTTCAACCATGCACGATCCGCAGGCCGCAGCCCGACAGAGTCAGTTCCTGCAGGTGCTGGATCGCGACACGGCCGAGGCGAGATTCCGAGCGGCATTGCAGCTGAGTCCACGGCGAGCGGAAGCGGTGCCGCTGGAGGAAGCCTGGGGACGCGTGCTGGCTGAGGACGTCGTCGCGACGGTCAACGTCCCCTCGTTCGATCGTTCGAACGTCGATGGATTTGCTCTGCGAGCCGCCGACACCTACGGCGCTACGGAGAACTCGCCGCGGCGACTGAGACTGAACCCCGAAGTCATTGCGACCGCGGTTGTCCCTCAGCTCGAGGTCGAGTCGGGAACGGCCTCACCAATCGCCACCGGAGGCATGTTGCCGCGTGGCGCCGACGCCGTGCTGATGATCGAGTACGCTGATCTCGAAGGTCCGCACGAGCTGGTAATTCGCCGCGCCGTGGCTGCTGGCGGAGGCGTTACGTATGCAGGCAACGACGTGGCGGCTGGTGAAACGGTTTTGCGTCGCGGCGACGTCCTGACGAGTCGTGAAACCGGCCTGCTGGCCGCCATTGGTCAAACGACGGTCTCCGTCTGGCAGCGGCCGCGCGTCGCCATAGTTTCTACTGGTGATGAGATCATCGAACCGGGGACGGACATGCGGCCAGGCATGGTCTACGATTCCAACGCACGCATCCTGTGCGACGCCGTCAGAGAACTGGGGGCCGAGCCCTGGTATCTGGGGATTGTGAACGACCAGCTCGAGACCCTCATCAATGCGATCGACCGCGCCCTGGCCGAAGCCGATGTGGTGGTGCTGAGCGGCGGGACGAGCAAGGGGGCGGGCGATTTATCGTATCTGGCGGTTGAGCGTCTGCGTGACCCGGGAATTGTGGCTCACGGTGTGGCCCTCAAACCGGGCAAACCGATCTGCCTGGCCGCCACCGCGGGTAAGCCGGTCGTGATCCTGCCGGGGTTTCCAACGTCCGCAGTTTTTACTTTTCACGAGTTTGTTGCCCCCGTGATCCTCCAGCTTGGCGGGCGACCTCCCCACACGCGTCCCACGATGCGCGCCAATCTTCCACTCCGAGTCGCCTCGGAAATGGGTCGCACGGAATATCTGCTGGTGAATCTGGTCCATGCGGCTGGTGGCGACGGGCAACAATTCGTGGCCTACCCGATGGGTAAGGGTTCCGGTTCGGTCACCACGTTCAGTCGAGCTGACGGGTTCATCACGATCGACCGGCACTGCGAGTTTCTGGAAGCGGGCGAAGAGGTCGAGGTCCGGTTGCTGGGGAGCGAGCTGCGGCCCGCCGATCTGGTCGTGATCGGCAGCCACTGCATTGGGCTCGACTGGCTCCTTGGTCAGCTCCAGCAGCAGGGATGGCAATCGAAATTTCTCGGCGTTGGCTCGACCGCCGGCCTCGAAGCCGCTCGACGCGATCAGTGTGACGTGGCTGGGATCCACCTGCTCGATCCGGCTTCGGGCCAATACAACCGACATCTGATCGACGATCGACTGGTGTTGGTCCCCGGCTACGGACGCCAGCAGGGCTTGGTCTTTCGTCGCGACGACATCCGGTTTCAGGGGGTCGCATCGGTGGCCGAATTCCTGGACCGAGTGGCCGGGGACGTTTCGGTGTTGATGGTCAACCGGAATCAGGGGAGTGGAACGCGGGTGCTGCTCGATTCCTTGCTGGCCGGCCGACAGCCCCCGGGGCATGCCAATCAGACTCGCAGCCATACGGCGGTGGCGACGGCCGTGTCCCAGGGCCGAGCCGACTGGGGGTTGGCCATCCGCTCGGTGGCCGACTGGCATCAACTTGGTTTCCTGCCGGTAGCGGACGAGCAATACGATTTTGTGGTCCCGCGGAGCCGGCTGGATCGGCCGCCGGTCCGGGCCTTGATGGAGCTCTTGGGGTCTCCGGTGGTCCGCCGTCAGCTGGGCCAGATGGGTCTGCATGGGGGAATCACTGATGTGCCGTCGGGGTAAATTTACACCACCCGTCGGAGGAATTCGGAATCCTCCGAGATGGCCAGTCGGAGATTGCGGACGCTCCTGGATTCCCTATAATTGCGCGAGGTTGGTTCGCCGACACGCATTGTGAGCTGCTGTTTTTCAGTTGTACTGATTGGCCGCTGAAAGTGCTCGTTCGATCGTCCCACCACGTGGGCTGTGGTCCCAGCCCCTTTCTATTCGGTCCAGAAAGTAAAACTGCGGACCGTGAACAGCTTTTCAGAGGAGCACGGTTTTGGGCAGGAGATTGTATTGCGGGAATCTGAGTTACAACGTGTCCAGCTCAGATCTCCAGGAGTTGTTTTCGGAGTACGGTACCGTTCAGAGTGCTCAGGTGATTGCGGACCGCGACACTGGGCGCAGCAAGGGTTTTGGCTTTGTCGAAATGTCGACGGATGCCGAAGCTCAGGCGGCCATTGACGGCTTGAATCAAAAGGAATTTGATGGCCGGGCGCTGACGGTCAACGAGGCCCGCCCGCGTGAAGAACAGCGGGGTGGCCGCGGCGGCGGTGGCGGTTACGGCGGAGGTGGCCGCGGTGGATACGGCGGCGGTGGCGGTGGCGGCGGCTACGGTGGTGGCGGCGGACGTGGGCGCCGCGACGACCGATATTGAGCCCGACCCAACCCCATGGCGCCAAACCGGGGTGAAGCAATGCATGCGAGGCGAGAAGCGTCCCGTCGGATGCTCTCGCCTCGTTCTTTTTCCGCCGGTCGACTGCGCATCTCCTTGATCGTCGTGCTGATACTCGTCGCAGCCGGTCTGCTCTGGGTCCTGGTGCCGCGTGACTGGGAATTCACCGGCGTCGCTGAGCGGAAATTCACGATATCCCATCCCTTTGGTCGCGTGCGTCAGATTCTGGTCCGCACCAATGCGATTCGCGAAGTCGTGGCACTCAACAACGGCCAGCTTGTCGATCAGCAATGGCAGGACCTGAATGTCGATGTCCGTCAGCTGCTGACCAATCCCGACTGGTCCCTCTCGGCTGACGGCGTCCTTAAGGTCCAGATTCACGACCCGTACGTCGGCGAAGCGGTGATTGAGCTGAATCAGTCGGTCGCCGTGACTCCCAATCAGCTCAAGGTTGAAAACCGGCTGGCCCAACCCACCGAACGGCTGCTCGACTACGCCACCTCGACGACCGCCGCTGCGAACGCTGAGGGATCGGCTGAATTCCAAGCCAAGGTGGAACTGCGAGTGAAGGTCAGGACGCTCTACCTGTGGCGCGGAATCGCGCGACGGCGAGTGACGGCGGCGGCCGAGCAGAGCTTGGCCAAACAAGAAGAAGCCTTACGGGCCATCGTGGCCGACCGCCAGGATGCCGCCATCATCCTGCCGCGACTGTAGCCGTCTGCCTCCTCCATTGTGGTGCGGGCGTCTCGCCTGCCTCTTCCATTGTGGTGCGGGCGTCCCGCCTGCCTCTGCGTTCTCATCTTCCTCCGCGGTTCATGCTGTGGCTGCTAACTCGTCACCGAGGGAGAGCCGCGTACTGATGCTGACCGAACGGCAGCCGGGACGGCCGCACCACAATCAGACGACCACCGCCTGCCTCTTCCATTGTGGTGCGGGCGTCTCGCCTGCCTCTTCCATTGTGGTGCGGGCGTCTCGCCTGCCTCTGCGTTCCCAGCTTCCTCCGCGGTTCATACTGTGGCTGCTAACTCGTCACCGAGGGAGAGCCGCGTATTGATGCTGACCGAACGGCAGCCGGGACGGCCGCACCACAATCAGACGACCACCGCCTGCCTCTTCCATTGTGGTGCGGGCGTCTCGCCTGCCTCTGCGTTCTCATCTTCCTCCGCGGTTCATGCTGTGGCTGCTAACTCGTCACCGAGGGAGAGCCGTGTAATGATGCTGACCGAACGGCAGCCGGGACGGCCGCACCACAATCAGACGACCACCGCCTGCCTCTTCCATTGTGGTGCGGGCGTCTCGCCTGCCTCTGCGTTCCCAGCTTCCTCCGCGGTTCATACTGTGGCTGCTAACTCGTCACCGAGGGAGAGCCACGTACTGATGCTGACCGAACGGCAGCCGGGACGGCTGCACCACAATCAGACGACCACCGCCTGCCTCTGCTTCTTTTCTTCTCCGCGGTGAACTCCTCTTCAAGAATCCACAACTGTCGACGCGTTTTGCTGCACCCACCGGGGCTGCCGGCCGGATAAGCCAGCCGGCAGCCGGTGTGGGCATGGAAGCGACCTCACTTGGCGAACTGTTTCGCGAGCAGGGCCTTCATTTTGTCCCACGACTGACGATCGGCGTCGGCGTCGTATTTCATGCCATCGAGGCCATGGCGGCCGGCGTCTTTGACGGTGAAGCTGTGGCGTGCTCCGGGATAGGCGACGAATTCATACGGGACCTTGGCCGCGTCCAATTCCTTCTTGAACGCAGCGATGGCCGCCGGTGGGATAAACGAATCATCAGCGCCATGATTGACCAGGATCTCAGCATGAACCTGCTTGGCCTCTGCCGGAGTTGCGGCAGGGAGAGCCGCGTGGAAGGTTGACACGGCCTTCAGATCGGCTCCGGAATATGCCAGCTGCAATGCGGTGGAACCGCCAAAGCAATAGCCGATAGCGGCCAGGCGTTTCGGGTCGCATTGGGGCTGGGATTTCAGCACATCCAGAGCGGCCGTCGCCCGGCTCCGCCACTGCTCGACATTCGCTCGCACCTTCGTCGCCATTTCCCCGGCTTCCTTCGGATGCTCAGCCGTCTTCCCTTCACCGTACATATCGCACGCCAAGGCGACATAACCGAGCTGAGCGACCTGGCGTGCCCGCTCGCGCGCGTAGTCGTTCAGACCCCACCATTCGTGAACCACCAGCACGCCCGGGCGAGGCCCCTCGATGGCGTCATCCCAAGCCAGATACCCGTGGTACTCCACCCCGTCGTGTTGATACTTCAGTTCTTTCGTCTGCACCTTGGCCGAGGCCGACGACGCCAGACAACTCGCCAAGCACAAGGCAATTCCCCAAGCAACTCCCGCTCGTCCCGTCATGATGACTGCCTCCTCGATAATTTCTTCTCTATGAGGGCCCGGGGTCCCGCTCTCGACAAGAGTCGAACGGGATCGATGGCCCGATTCATGGCCGCCAATTATAGCCGCGCCACTTGCCCGTCACACTCGGGGACCGATATAACCGAACCGGGGGTGGGAGGTGGATCCATGGATGGCGCCGCGTCCGTTTTTTCGCAACGAGCCCCGGCGAAATGGGCTCAATTTCCCGCCGGCCCTGACAACAACTGAAATCATTGGTGAGTTCAACCATGGCAGCCGTTTCGACGTTCGACGATCTGTTCCGTTACAACGACTGGGCCCACGGACGACTCCTGACCCTGTGCGATGGCCTGACCGACGAACAGCTCGATCGGCGGCGCGAGCTCGGCTTCGGCTCACTCCGCGCCACGCTGTTTCATATCATGACCGCCGAACAGATCTGGTGGGAACGTTGGGCGGGCATTCCCTGGCGTCAGTTCCCCTTTGATCCACAAGGGACTCCGCTCGCCGAAATCGCCCAGGGACTCGCCGATGTCGCTCAGCGACGTCGCGACCTCATCGAAGCGGACCGCGGCACAGGGTGGCAGCGCGTGGTGCCGTATCGGGACAGCAAGGGCAACCCCTACGAAAACACGCTCTCCGATCTGCTGCTGCACGTCGCCAATCACGGCATCCACCATCGAGCACAAGCACTTAGCTTCCTGAAGGACCTCGGCCGCACCGTACCGGCGGGGCTCGATTACATCTTTTACCGGCTGGCCATGCCGGTCGTCGCCCAGGATGCCGAAGCCATCTCCGCCATGCGTAGCTTTGGGCTCCAGGTCGCGGCAGGAGCAGGAAACCAGGTGGCCTGGGAACCGGAACGAATTCGAGATTATTTTGCCTATCACGATTGGGCCAACCGCCAGGTCCTCGATGCGGCGAGCCCACTCGACGCGGCCGCGCTGGATCGTCAATTCGGCATGGGACCGGGGAGCCTTCGTCAAACACTGTTGCACCTGCACGATGCCGAACAATGGTGGCGACAGAATTGGTCGGGCGACGCCGCCCCCTTCCCTCGCTCAGCCCCCGACACCACGCTGGATCAGCTGGCCGCATCGTGGAGCGACGTGCGTCGAGAGCGACTCAACATGCTCGACCAGCTCGATACCGAGGGTGCCATGCGAGTTGTTCAGGTGCGGCCGGGAGGCGGTCCACCCACTCGCTTCCAGGTCATCGAATCACTGATCCAGCTCTGCGGCCATGGCACTCACCATCGAGCCCAATTGCTGAATATGCTCAAGCACAGCGGCATCGAACCTCCCGCGCTCGACTACATCCTCTGGGTTCGGCTCGGCAAACCTCAACCCTAACCCTTTCTGGCCCAGCTATTGCGAGGAGCGAACACCATGGCCAAGTCAGCCGACAAACCGGTCCGGAAACACCGGGCGGTGACCGAACACCAACAGGCCGAACATGCCAAGAGCGACGGAGCCAAACCGGCCAAACCGAAGCGTCCAGTGGTCAAGAAGAAGGTGTCGGCGACCAAGCTGGAACACAAACACAAAAAGAAACGGTCGTCGTAATCGGGCGAGCCTTATGCGGGGGCCTGGAGCGAGCGTTAAGAAACCGAAGCAAAGAATTTCCGGAAAATCGCCGTTTTCCCTGCGGGCTCGCCGGGCGACTCAGCAGATAGGGAAGTGTGCCGGGATCAATCCTTTATCACTTTCCTGAGGAATCTGCTCTGATGTCGACGTTCCATTGTTTCCGAACCGTGCTCTCCGCCTTTCTGACCGCGTTGACGCTGGCTGGCTCGGCCCAGGCCATGCTGACCATCGCTCCGACCTTCAACAAGGTCGCCGGATCTGGACCCAGTGACACCAGCCTGGGCCTGCTCTCGCACACCCCGCTGCAGAAACCGGGCGATCACTTTGCTTATGTGGCCGGCGATCCGCGCGACCCGGTCCTGGATGTGGTCAACTTCTATAACGACACGACCTACGACATTACAGGCTTCTACCTGCAAATCATCGGCACGGGGACGAACACGCAGGATCCGAGCACGATCGTGGTCGATCCAAACGTCGAGGCCAAGTTCGGCGACGTGCCCGGACATCCAATCGCGTCGGATATTTTTTCTCAATACGAGATCTCGGCCGATGGCAAGACGATCCACTTCTTCGGTGGCGTGATTCCGCCGGGCGGGCGGTTCACCGACCTGCACTATGCCGACAGCACGCTGGTCCCCGAACTGAAGGCGTTTGACTACGCAGCCATCGATTCATGGTTCGTTCCCGAACCCTCGTCGTCGCTGCTCGGAATGATCGGCCTGACCTCGCTCCTCTCATTCCGCCGCCGACGTTCGGTCTGATCTGATCTGATCTGATCTGATCGAATTCGCCAAGAGGACCAGAACTAACGACTGAGCCGCCTGCGGCCGATTTTCACGGTCCAGGCGGCACTCCCCGCCCCGGTACGTCCATCCTCAGTTAGAATGCTGAGCTGAGCTGGATGGAGTAACCGAGGGCCGAGCGGCCCGCGAAGTCATGAACAAAGCCTTCTTGCGCGAGCCGGATCTGGATGGAGCGACGTATTGTCCGCGCTGCGGGTCGCTCGGGACCCCCGTCGGCACCGCCACCATGGATGCCCACTGTCGGCCCGAATCGCGGAGCCGACTCCAGGAGACAGCTTGGTTCTGCCCCTATCAGCGGTGCGACGTCGCCTACTTCAATCAGCTCGAGACCGTGATTACCGTCGCCGAGCTCCAGCAGCCCATCTACCCGAAGGACCTCGACGCACCCCTCTGCCGCTGCTTCGGATTCACCCTCGACGACCTCGAAGCCGATCTGCAGGAAGGCACCCCCACTCGCATCCGGGCCCTGCTGGCCAAAACCCAATCCCCCGACGCTCGGTGCCTAACCGCCTCACCCGACGGCCAGTGCTGCCTGCGCGAAATCCAGCGACTCTACATGAAACGACGCGGCTGATCGCCAAGCCTCCTCTCCCGGCCGCTTCTCCCACCCTCCTCGCCTTGACTCCTCTCCGTGCCTTTTCTCCGTGTCTCTGTGTCTCCGTGCGAAATCTTCAATCAGGACCGCAGTACCTCCACGCCCGGTCGCTCAGATTTGGCACATTGACAAGCCGCCGCGGCGGGTGCGTCGTGACGCGGTACCGGCGGAACCTGACAGCCAGGGATCCCCGAGGCAGGCGGGACGCCTGCACCACAATACTCAGGCAGGCGGGACGCCTGCACCACAATAGGTGGCGGGAGTGGGATGGGTGGACTATAACGGGAGTCGGTTTGCACGCGTGGTTTTTCAGTTGTGGGAGCTTGAACCGATGGTCCGCCGCCGATCGTTCCTCGCCGAGTCTGTCATCGCTGGTCTGGCCCTACTTGTGACTGTCATGGCGACGCCAGCAATTCAGGCCGCCCCCGACCAGACGGCGGTCACCGAACTGGCACCCGGCGTCTTCTTCCGCAAGGCTCAGACCGAACCGAAGTTTACCGGCTGCAACCAGGGCTGGGTCATCTTCAAGGACTATGTCCTGTTGATCGACGCCAACTTCCCCGGTCAGGCGGAAGAGGTCCTGAAGGCCATCCGAGCGACGACCGACAAGCCGATTCGGTTTGTCTTCGACACGCACTACCATGGCGATCATGCCGACGGGAACCCGCAGTACGTCAAGCTCGGTGCCACCATTGTCGCTCACGAACGCAGCCAGCCTCTATTTCAGACCAAAGGGCTCGACGGTTTCACCAAGAACCAGCAGGATGCCGACAAGAAACAGGAATACGGGTCGCTCAGCTACGCCATCCCCTCGCTCTACTTCAGCCACAAGCTGATCTTTGACGACGGCGAGCAGCGGGTCGAACTCCTCTTCCTGGGTCACGCTCACACCGCGGGCGATGCCGTCGCGTGGCTCCCCAAACATCAGATCCTCTTCACCGGCGACGCCTGCGTGAACGGCGCCTTCAACTACACGGGGGACAGCAACACGGAAAGCTGGGCGTCGGTGCTGGGAGCGATGAAGGAGCTCGAGCCGAAGCAGATTGCGCCGGGACACGGTGAATTGGGCGGCCCCGATCTCGTCTCGACCCAGCAGCGTTACTTCCTCGAACTTCGCTCGGCCGTCCGACAAGGCATCGACTCCGCCCGGACGCTCGACCAGATCAAGGAGTCAATCGACCTGCCCTTCTACAAGGAATGGACCGGTGTGGAGGCTAAGACTCGAGTGGAAAACATCGAACACGTCTACCGCGAACTGACCGCCGGCAAGGAACCGATCAGCGACTATCGGCCCTTCGCCGACTGGATCGCTGCGGCCGGCACGAATCAGGATCAGGCGACCGGGATTTGGGATGAGATTGGTACCAGCGGTTTTGATCAGCGGTGGTCGCAGCTGGCCGACATCTATCTGGCCGCCGACTCACACCGCCGCAAACAGATCCGCGATTATTTTGCTGAGCGGATCCAGGACCTCGATGCCATGTGGCTGTACGTCCGCCGCATGGGGCGCCGAGTCACCACGCCCGAAGACACCGAATGGGTCCGCCGAGCCTTGGCGGTGGCGGCCATCGAAGGGGGTCGATCCGATTACCGCGACACCATCGTCTCGCTCGTGCTGCTCCGCTACGGCGCCGAACAAGCCAAAATCGACGTCGATCGGCTGTTTCAGGAAATCCAAGCTCCCGAGTACGTCGCACCGGAAAACAAGCCGCTGTTCGAAAACGCCCGCACGCACTCGCCTCGAGACATCGCAGCGACCGTGGAAGCCTTCGGACCGCCCGACTGGGTCGAGAAACTCCCGGCCGACACGTCGGACAGCGACGAATAAACCGTCGCCCAGCCAAAAGATCGATGGTTATTGCGTTGCGCTGCGCGAGTCGGGCTGCTCGGATGCCGCCTCTCCCGCCTCCCAGACTCCAGGTGCCAGCTCGATACCTTCGCGCACCTTTCGGAACTCGTTGGGCATCACCCGCAGGAAGACCGGCGCGACAAAGATCGCGAACACCACCAGCGCTGCGCCGCACGCCATGTCGCGGTTGAATCCCATCCAACCCATGCCGATCATCGTGGCCAGACACGCAAAATAGCCCAGAAACGTCCCGCACAACATCCGGCCCTGGTTCGAACTGGTGACCGGTACTTCCTGAGCTCCTTCGCGCGGGACGGTGTATCGCAACAGCGCCCACAACCCCAGCACGACGGGGGGCAACACCAGGCCTTTCCAAAGATTCCAGGCCACTCCCAGCCCGATGGCCACGGTCAGCGACAGTGGCAGGGCCACCATCAGCAATCGATCGTAGCGACTGCGCTGGATCAGTACCCGCTTCGGCTCAACTTCGTTCGGCGGCTGGGGTAGCCGACCGTCGCGCAGTGGCACTGCCACGTAGTAACTGAACTGCTCCCACCCCTGCTGGACTTTCATCGGCACCGTGGTTCGCAAGGCCCGCACGATCTCCAGTCGATCCGCGCGGCTGAATCCGTGCAGGTCGAGCCGAACTCGCGATCCGAGCAACCGAAAAAGTATGGACCCACCCTGCGGAAAAGGACGCCACTTCAGCTGCTGCAGTTCGTCCGCGTGAAATCGTGCATTCTGCAGGACCGACCGCACCCAGAGGTTCTTCCCCTGCATCGAAAACTGCTCGACGTAATAAGCCCGCAGAATGTAGAGGCTCAGCATCACCATCAGCGAAAACACGCCGACCCACAGGCCAGCCACGCTCCACACAGCCCACTCGCCGCGAAACCCGCCCTCCTGCGGCGCGTCGACAAAACGCAAGATCGATGCGGCACCGCCGATCAGGGCGATGCCGAACAGAGCGAGAAAGCCCAGGGCCTGATACTGAATTGACTTGCGCAGACGGAATGTTTTGTTCATGACGGCTCGGCCGACAGCAGTCAGCCACTGGTCAGCCTACGGTATGACACGGCCCTGAGACAAGCAGGGACGCAGGTGGCAGGAAAGTCAGGGTTGGCAGTGGGAGAGCATTGGGAGAGTGGGAGAGTGGGAGAGGACGCAGAGGCAGGCGGGACGCCTGCACCACAAGGCAGAGGCAGGCGGGACGCCCGCACCACAAGGCAGAGGCAGGCGGGACGCCTGCACCACAATAAGGGCTGAGGGTCTGGTACTGGGGGAGGAATTCCCGTAAGTTTCGACGTGGTTACCACTTGAAGAACTTCGCCCCGAATGGAGAGGGTTGCATGATTCGCCGACTGCTGTGTCACGGGCTATGGGCCGGTGCCCTGTGTGGGGCAATTTTGATGGCCAGTTCGGGGCAAGCCGCTGAGCGGCAGATTGTGGCGGAAGCCGAGATTGTGTTGCAGGAGATCATGGCGATTCCTGCCAAGGGGATACCCCGAGCTCTGCTGGCCGACGCCCAGGGATTGGTGATCGTCCCCGGCATGATCCGGGGCGGATTTATTATCGGTGCCAAACATGGGCGAGGTATCGCGGTCACGCGTGACGATCAGGGCGAGTGGACGAATCCGGTCTTCATTCGCGTCACCGGTGGCAACATCGGCTGGCAAGCGGGCCTGCAGGCCACCGACTTGATCCTCGTCTTTCGCAACCGGACGCGGATCGAGGAGATGATGCGGGGCCAGTTCACGTTGGGGGCCAACGCGGGAGTCGCGGCGGGACCGGTCGGTCGAGGAATGTCGGCCGCCACCGACGGGCAGCTCCGTGCCGAGATCCTGTCGTATTCCCGTAGCCGGGGTCTGTTCGCGGGCATCTCGATTGACGGTGCCGTGATTCGGCCCGATGCCCAGGCGACGGACGCTTTTTATGGGCGCAGGCCGGGGACCGGGGCGGGTACCGTCCCTCCCGTGGCGACGCGTTTCCTGCAGACGCTGCGCGGTTTTTCCGGCGCCGGTACAGCCGAAGCGGCACCGGCCATTCCTCCCGTCCCGCACGCCCACCACGAACGTGTCTGTCGGCAGTTACGGGACGCTCATGAGCGATTGGAGGAGATACTCGACCCGGCTTGGCAGACGTTCCTGGCGCTGCCCGCCGACTTCGACGCATCGACACCGCAGGCTCTGGAAAGCGTTCGCCAGACGGTGGCTCGCTACAACCAGGTGGCCGGCGACCCACAGTTCCGGGCGCTGGCCGAGCGGCAGGAGTTTCTGGAGACGCTGACGTTGCTGAATCGTCACGCGTGGCTCCAGGAAGCCGCGGCCGGCAATGTGCTACCTCTGCCGCCTCCCCCAGCGACCGCTCGGTAACCGGCACGCCGATCACTCGCACGAAAAAAGCCTCGCCATCGTGAAGGCCGCTCGGAAGAGGCCGTTCTCGATGGCGAGGCTTAGCTGAAAAAGTGCCCCCTTTTGGACTCGAACCAAAAACCTACTGATTAAGAGTCAGTTGCTCTGACCAATTGAGCTAAGGGGGCGGCAGAACGGTGACAAGTGGCCAAGCCACCTGCCAAGCGTCCACGATTTTATCCAGATCGGCCGTCCTGACAAGCGGGTCGGTTAGAGATTCGGGGTCGGGACGTGAATCCCGGGCAAGGTGACGGCGGTCCAACTGGGTTCAGTTCCCCCAAATTGCCTGATCCGATCGTCCCTGGTGGCCCGGCATCAGGACTTCCCCCACACCCCGGGGAGGGCGCCCTGGTTGAACTCGACACCCCGTCTGAGTCTGTTATAACTGGCCCTCCAACGGGACTTGTGGAGGGTTCCCAGATGATGGAGCGTCGTAACTGGTCGGATTGATGACCCCACCCTACCAACTTTCGGATCAGGCAATCGGTCGATACACCGAGCTCCTGGCGGGCCGCCGCGAGAAGTTCGTGGTGGTTGAGGGGAAGATATTCCGTCCGTACAGTCGGATGGCCGTGCCGTTGGGGCCGGCCAGCAGTGACTACACGATCGCGACCCGCACAGCTCGGCAGATCATCCGCCAACTGGCCTGCCCGCTGGCCCGGTGGACCAACGGTTTTCATCCCGAGTCGGCCACCAACGGTTGGTATTCAGTGATCTGCCGCGAATTCATTCCAACAGAAAAGCTGAAGGCCAAGTACCGCAGCGAGATCGTCCGTGGGTTGAACAACTGTACCGTGCGGCCGATCGACGCTGACTACCTGGCCCATCACGGCCACGCGGTCTATGCGAGCGCCGCAGCCGGGTACGGGCTGAGCCCTCAAGCGGTGAAAGGCGCGGAGTCATTTGTCGCCGAGCATCAGGTGCATGCGAGGTTCGACGACATCGTCCACAACTGGGGCGTCTTTGCCGGCGACCGGCTGATCGGTTACAGCACCAACTATGTGTTTGACCGCGAAGAAGTCTTCTATAGCGTCGTCAAGTTCGACCCCGCACACTTGCGGCTCTACCCGTCCTATGCCCTGTTCTACACCATGAACGGACACTATCTGCGCGACCAGCAATTCCAGTATGTGAATGACGGATTCCGGTCGATCCTGCACGACACGAGCATTCAGGAGTACCTGATCAAGAAGTTCAACTTCCATCAGGCCTTCACTCATCTATCGGTGCAATACTCACCACTGATGTCGGCCGCCATGAAGGTGCTGTTTCCAGCTCAGCGGCTCGTCCGCAGATTCGACCACCGGTTCGACGCCCTGTTTGAACTCGAACGCATCCGACGGCTGAAGCACTGAACGAGTGAGAGCTTAGTTCGGGTTTTGCAGATTTAGGGCACGAATATTGACCTTGGAGAAAAGCGGTCCGTGCAGAGAAAATTGGAATAGATCAACACGCCAATTCGCTCAGCACGGGGGCCGCACATGGAACTTACAGCAACTTTCATGGTTTTGCTAGAAGGGTTTCGCGGGGTTTTCACAGCGCCGAGCTTTGCGACGTTTCGGCTGCTGATGGTGGGCTGGATTATGTCGCATCGACATCGATCAGTATGGCCTGCATGCCAAGCTGGAAGTCAAAACTCGTACCGGACTGTATTACAAAGCTGGCCGGGATCGCCTGCTGACGTTGGTCTTGAGCCGCGATACCCAAGGCGACCGACCCACTCAGATATACTACTGTACCAACCTCGACCTTAACCCGGCAGAAGTGCTGTCGACATATTCCCGCAGGTGGGCCATTGAAGTCACTCATCACGACAGTAAACAGTTCCTCGGATTCGATGATCCTGCTAATCGAGTGCCATTGGCTGTGCAGCGCACAGCCCCGATGGCCATGTTGCTTTACAGTCTCACCCTCCTCTGGTATTCCCAACACGGGCACCAGCACCTGAAGTTTCCCGATCGCACTTGGTATCCGACCAAGTCCGAACCAAGTTTTGCCGACATGCTCACCACACTTCGGCGCACTTCCTGGGAAGACCAATTCCGGGCAGTGCGCCAACAACCTACACTCTGGTCGAGAGCCGTGGCACGCATCACTTTCCTCGCTACCCTCGCAGGATAGCTGAACCTTACGTCCTAAAGTTTGTGCCCTAAATCTGCAAAACCCGAACTTAGGAGCAAAGGACAAGAAGAGGCAGGCGGGACGCCTGCACCACAATCCTCAGGCAGGCGGGACGCCTGCACCACAATCCTCAGGCAGGCGGGACGCCTGCACCACAATCCTCAGGCAGGCGGGACGCCTGCACCACAATCCTCAGGCAGGCGGGACGCCTGCACCACAATTAATTGCGTTGGTCGGGGCGAGCTTGAGCTGTTGGCGTGTCGTCATCCACGACCAGGTGATAGCCAATTCCTCTTCGGGACGCGTGCGGAATCGGTGATCGACTTGCACGTGTCCGGCGCGGAGGGCTTCCAGGGATCGCGAGTCGACATTGGGTTCGGTCGCGACCAGTTCATGACCGACCGATTCGAACAGCTGCCGGTAATCATCATGCCGCATCCGGTTCATGTACATGAAGCGGTTCCCGGCGAATCGATCCCATTGTCGGTCGCTGAACTGCAGAAAGTTCACAGCGCAGATGCCGGGATCGGTATGCGAGAAGTGGTCGCTGAAATCGATTTTGTGGACGAACAGGCCACCAGGCCGAGTGATGCGGTTCCCTTCGGCCAGGATGGCGTGCAGAACGTCGGGCGGAATGTGCTCGAAGACGGTGTAGGAAGTGTGGACGTCGACGGAATTGGCTGGGAGCCCGGAGTTGGCGGCGTCGCCGGGGGCGATGTACTGAATCCCGCACATCTCGAAGAATTCATCCAGCGACGGCTGGGGCAGGCGACCAAACTTCAGGACCTGGTCGAGCCGGGCGTGGTCGAGCGACGGGCCGAACAGGGCCACCATCTCCTCGCGCCGCGCAGCCATGAACCGGAGACTGTCGATAATCAGTTCTTCCTTGAGATAGGGATTCAAGTCGATCGTCACGGTGCGATCGGCACCCAGCAGCCAGAAGGCGAGCGGCGCCAGAGGGACTCGGCCGGTGCCGACCTCAAAGAAGACCTTGCCGCGCGGACTGAATCCTTGCCGTTCCAGTCGACGGCAGGTCTCAATGCCGGCCACCAGCTTACAGACCGGATTCCAGCGTTTGAGTGACCCGAAGCGACGCTGAACCCAATAGTAGGCCCCGTACGAGGCCGATGCGGGCAGCATAGAAATGGCGTGCTGAATCCGCGCTTTCATCTTCCAGTGCATGAACACCCTCTCCGATTCCTTTCTCCCTCAGGCTGTTCCGCATTCTAGTCTCCGGCTTCAACGAGCTCACGCAATTTGTACTCACGAATCGGTTCGATCCGTTCGAAATTTTTGCGTTTCGCGGTGACAGACCCCCACAGCATCGCCAATGTCGGTGGCCACTCGGACGATCTCCGCGTTCAGCGGCAGTATCGGTAGCGATGATTCTGACGCGGTAACCGGCCCGGGCCACCAGCACTGCCAGATTGGCCGTCAGGTTGGATTTACTGGTCCCCCCGCGAAAGGAAGAGTGGATATGATCGCGCGAGCGAGTGATACTGTCGGATTCCTCAGGCAATTCAGGTCTCGTTGAATCTCGGTCAGCCCGACCTGTCGTCTGCCGGGTGCCCGCCAAAGCCGGACCAGCGAGCCTGGGGGGCCAGATCTTCGCAAGGGTCCAGCTTTCGCAGAGTCGACCGACCGAATTCCCGCTCCGCCAGACGGCCAGTCCCTACCGGAGATAGCCGACTCTGATACGATGAGGGTTCCCGGCCGGGACCAGCTTCGTGGCCGGTGGACTTGCGAGGAGCTCTGGCGATGACCGATCCGGAAACCGTACCCGCCCCCACGCTGGCCGAGCTGGCCCGCTCATTGCTGGCCCGCGGCGGCCACTCGACGCTGGCCACTCAGTCGTTCAAACACCCCGGCTTCCCTTTCGCATCGGTTGTCCCCTATGCGGTGAATGACCGGGGCGAGCCGATCTTTCTGATCAGCCGTCTGGCGGTTCACACTCGGAATCTCGAGCACGATCCGCGGGCCACGCTGCTGGTCGCCGATCGATCGATAACGGACAATCCGCTGGCCGCTCCGCGAGTCGCCGTAATGGGCCAGGTGCAGACGATCGATGCCGAAGATCTTGACCAGGCCAGGCAGATTTATCTGGCTCAGCATCCCGAGGCCGCATCGTTTGCGCAGTTCGGCGATTTCCAGTGGTATCGCATGTCGGTCGTGGACGCTTACATCGTCGGTGGTTTTGGCGTGATGGGATGGATCCGCCCGGACGACTTCGAACGGGCTCAGCCCGACTCGACAACCTGAACGACTTCGGCCTCTCCAGCCAGGTCGTTCGCTTCCCTGGCACCGCGCCGCGAAACGCGCTAGAATCACGCCTTGCGTTCAGGTTCCATTTGGCCGCGAGGATGTAGCGCATGAATTCCCGGGAGGACACCCCAAGCTGGATCGATCGGGTGCACCAGCAGGACTGCATTGAGGGGATGCGAGGGCTCCCCGACGGATGCATCGATCTGGCCTTTGCCGACCCGCCGTTCAACATCGAGTACCAATACGATGTCTATCGGGATTCGCTGTCGAGCGACGAGTACCTGAACTGGTGCGGGACGTGGCTGGCCGAAGTCCACCGGCTGCTCAAACCCGACGGAACGTTCTGGCTGGCGATCGGCGACGAGTACGCTGCCGAACTGAAGGTGTTGATGCAGCAGCAATTTGGCTGGACGTGCCGCAGTTGGGTGATCTGGTACTACACGTTTGGCGTCCATTGCAAACTAAAATTCGCCCGGTCGCACGCCCACCTCTTCTACATGACCAAGGACCCCAAACAGTTCACCTTCCATGCGGATGCGATTCGCGTCCCGTCGGCACGGCAGCTGGTCTATGGCGACTTGCGTGCCGATCCGAAGGGTCGCGTGCCGGACGACACGTGGATCCTGCGACCGCAGGACATTCCCGAATCGTTCCAGCCGCTGGAGGATACGTGGTACTTCCCACGCGTCGCCGGCACGTTTAAGGAACGCGAAGGCTGGCACGGGTGCCAGATGCCCGAACAGCTGCTCGGCCGCATCATCCGCAGCTGCTCGGCCTCGGGCCAGACCGTCCTCGATCCATTCGGCGGCAGCGGCACCACGCTCGTTGTTGCCAAAAAGCTCGATCGACGATTCGTCGGGTTCGAATTGTCGCCGAACTATGCCGAGCGGATTGAGCAGCGATTGAAGAGCATCCAGCCAGGCGATCCGCTGGTCGGCGCCGTCGATCCGCGGACCAGTGCGCCCAGCACGGCCGACGGAGTCCAGGTGACCGCCGATGGCCGTCGTGTCCGCTCCCCCAAAACCCGGAAGCGTCCCGACACGGCATCCGCCGGCGGCCAACAGCAGCTGTTTTCAGAATGAACGGACCGAGCCAGGGAACGGGTCACAAACTACGGGACCAAGAAGCGCCATGCGATATGCCATCTGCAATGAACTCTTCCAGGACTGGTCGTTCGATCGAGCCTGTGAGTTCTCGCGACGCTGCGGTTACACCGGACTGGAGATCGCCCCGTTCACTCTGGCGCAGCTGGCCAGTCAGGTCAGTGCGGCTGAGCGCGCCAACGTGCTGCGGACCGCTCAACAACACGACCTGGAAATCATCGGTCTCCATTGGCTGCTGGCCAAAACTGAGGGGCTGGGCCTGACGTCTGCCGACCCCGACATCCGTCGCCGAACATCGGACTATCTGATCGAACTGGCTCAATTGTGCCACGACCTGGGTGGCCACATCATGGTCCTCGGCTCACCCCAGCAGCGCAATCTGCCACCCGGCATGTCACATGACCAGGGGATGGCTCACGCGGCCATGGTGATCGATCCCATCATCGAAGACCTGGAACGGCTCGACGTTACCCTCGCCCTGGAGCCGCTCGGTCCCCAGGAAGGCAACTTTCTGCTCACAGCCGATTCCGGTGTCGAGCTGATCCGGCACCTCGGCTCACCGTTCGTCCGACTCCATCTCGACGTGAAAGCGATGTCGAGCGAGCGGCTGGCGATTGATGAGAACATTCGCCGGCATGCCCCGTGGATGGTCCATTTCCACGCCAACGATCCGAATCGGCAGGGACCGGGTATGGGAGACGTCGATTTCGCACCCATCTTCCAGGCGCTGCTGGATGTCGGCTACGACGGCTGGGTCTCGGTCGAAGTGTTCGACTACAGCCCGGGTATTGAGCGGCTGGCAGAGGCCAGCATCGAGTACATGCGGCGAATTGAAGCAGAAATAACACGGCCCCGCGACGCATGAGCTGCGAATCGCGGGGCCGTATGTATCTGCATTTCATCCGTCAGAGCTTAGAAGCCGGCAGCGGCTTGGCGCTGAACGCCGACCGCTCCGCCAATCGCCTTCAGCACGCCCTCGTCGACCTGCAGCCGATAGAGAGCACCGTTGTCGATGGCCGAAGCTCGCAACTGGATCTGATCCTTGCCCTTGGCCTGCTCCAGCGAGCTGATCATCGCCTGCAAGGCCGGGTTGCTCTGGACCGAGTCGGCAAACTTCAGAATCTGCCCCAGCGACACGACCACTTCCGACGCATTGGTCGGCTTGTCGCCCGCGGAACGCGAGTCGTCAATCGCCTTCTTCACGCGATCCAGCCCCCCCTGCCCCACGGCGATGTAAGCGGCCTTCTCGTCGAGCCCCAGGGCGATCTTCAGCGTTTCGCCGAAAATCTTGCGAGCCTCATCCTCGTCGGCCGGCACGGGCACGTCCATCGTGTGGAAAGCGACCGAACCGTGCTTGTCGGCATTGAACTTCACGCCCGGGAAATTCGGCTCCTTTTCAGCCATCGTCGCCAGCTCGCGGACCGTCGCCTCGAGCCGCTTGGCGTCGACAATGTAACCACCGGCCACCAGATTGGCGGCGCCCGGCTTGAGCGACACGCTGGCAGCAAAGTCCATGCGGCCCGAACGGATCGTATCTTCAGCCATCTTCAACAGATCGGTCAACAACCGCTTGGCAGCTTCTTTCGCCTTGTCGTCCGGCAGCGTGTTGTCCTTGTCAATCTGCTGCAAGGCCGCCTCGCGAGCGTTCGCCAGCATATCGACTGACTGCTGAATCTCATCCGACGATACCTTCGCCGCGCCAACGAACCGCACCGCCGCGTCCGGCGAGATGAAACCGGAGAAACCCGTCTTGTTGTCCCGCATACCGGCCAGCTGAGTGTGCATCTTCGTACCCGGCTTGGCCGTCAAAGCCAAATCCAGGTTCGTCAGCTGCTTGTCCTTGTCGACGTTCAAGCCCAAGGTCAGCTCGTCCGTCTCGTTGAACAGCTGCTTCATCTGTTCCAGCTGAGTCTCGGCCATGCGCTTGCGCATCGCAAACGCTTCGTCCGTCTCTTGCGGCTGACGCTGCAGACTGTTCTGCATGCCAAATTCGATCTGGCCCAGCGCCATCTGCTTGTACTGTTCGGGCACGTTCTGCACGAAAGCCCGCACGGCAATGTCATAGTCCTTGTCGACCGGACCCAGCACGGCCGCCGGGTCTTCCGTCACTCCCTTGACGATCTCCGGCGACTGGCCGAGGAAGACCCAGTCCTTCTGCTGCTTCAAGTACAGCGGCTGGGGGCCCTGCAGCTCCTGCACACCGTCACCCGCATCCCGCGGCTTGCCGATCTGAGCTTCCAGCGGCTTGAGTGCCTCGGTCAGATTCTTGATCGGCAGAAAGGCTACCGGCTTGACCTGGCCCTGGTCGTCGACCGACACCAGGACGCCAATCGGACGCTTCCGGTCCCAACCCTGGGTGTAAGCGGTCCCCATGCCGACCACCATCCCGGCCGCATCACCGACTCCGGCCGCCTGCGTGACGTACTGCACGTCACCCAGGATTTCATCGACCGGCGAAATGGCAATCACGGCCACCGGCTTGTCCGCTCGGACGCCGTCCACACTCACCAGGCTGGCCACCATGGCCACGACCCCGGCTGCGCCACGGCGCCACCAACAATTAGTCTTCAGAGTCACTGCAATCTCCTTAAATATCTGAATGGCCGCTGAACAACGAACGGAATTGCCCGGCTCGAAGACCGAGCCCGGCTACGGCCGGAATGCCGCCTTACCACTCTCTACCTCACGGTCTGCTCAATCGTTGCAAGTTTCCGGGATTTCCCACCACTCCACAACCGGCACCCGCCCCCAATCGGACCGACCACTCCCCCCCCGTCGAACCGGCCTGGACCCCGAACGCGACAAACCGCCACTTCGGGGGGGACCAAAACGGGAACACCCGGCCAGTCTGGATCCGCGCTGGGAGACAGGCCACCATCGGCCGACTCGCACCAGCCGCCGGCGCTCGCACGACCGACCCGTGTCGATTCCTGAGACGCAGCCCGCCCTTCCCATCCCTGCGGTCGACGGACTACGACAGAGCCACCTGGCAGCCTCTAACGCTCCCGGTAGACAATTCGCCCCTTGGTCAGATCATAAGGGGACAATTCCACACGGACCCGATCTCCAGGAACGATCCGGATGAAGTGTTTGCGCATCTTGCCGGCCACATGGGCCAGCACTTCCGGACCATCGTCCACCTGCACGCGAAATCGCGTGTTGGCCAACGCCTGAGTCACTACCCCCTCCACGACGAGGGCCTCTTCTTTCTCCGCCATATTTGCTCCTCGATTCGATACGGATCGACTTTATCGAGCCTGATTCTATCCCACTCGACGGCCGATCGTCCAGTCGATTCAGAGGCCGCGCCCCTCAGGCACCCGGCTGCCGACCGGCCCGCCCGACTCATTCGGCCGTTGCCCAACGCCCCAGCCAATCCTCCATGTGGGCCTCTCTGGGGGGGCAATTCCGCACGTGCAGCCAGTGCCAGAGAATGCTTGGAGCTAATCCGCCGAGGCGAGCCAATCCGACCAGCGAGGCCAATTCCCGCCCGAGTCCCAGCGGACCGGGCGCAGCTGACTGACCGGCCGCACGTGATCCGGCAGCACATGATCGAACAATCCGCGACTGCATTCGACGTGCTCCAGATCGAGCGTATTGCGGATCCAGACGGCGCGCACGGTCTTCATCGTCCGCAGACCGATCGTCCGCAGCACGGCCTGCAGCACGTCCCGATCGGTGGCATAGTGAACTGGCAACATCCCGGCCGTGGGATGTCCGGCCGTCACACAATTCTCGAAGGTCGCTTGCCAGTCGACTTGAGCCACCACGTCGGACCGAGTGAATTCGGCCACCCCAATCCCTGACGCATTGCCATGAGTCGCCGCGGAGAGTCCTCGCACATAGATCCGTTTGATCCACGGCCGCTCCCCAGGCCCTCCATGGTCGATCGACTTGCGCCCCACGACGTTCGTATCGAGCCCCGTGCCGCTGATGTCCTTGCCGATCTCGTCGACGATCAGCAGGTCGAGTTCGTCAAATGGGAGCCGGGCCAACCATTGCTGTGAGCGTTCCAGCAGCGCCCGCTCACGTCCCAGGAATTCCTGCGGCAACACCGCTTCAACCAGGGCTGTCTGTTCGTAACCGTTCTCGACGATGGCCAGCCCGCACAAGATGCGGCAGCGGGCAATCACTTCGTCCGCCACACCGCGCAGGATCTGATCAAAGCTGTTGTCCTTGATGGCGCGGTGATAGATGCTCGCCCCGACATGCTTGCCCAAACCGATCAACAACATCTTGCACAGGCCGCTCTGCACTTCTCCGGTAAATCCAGTATGCGGCTTGATGCGGTTGACAACGATCACGTGATCCGCGGCAAAGGCGTGGCGATCAAAATGGATGGGGAAACCTTCCCGAGCCTGACAGACTTCGACCGTATCCATGGAAGAACGAATGGGACAACCCATCGATTCGGGCGTCACACCGTAGCGAGCCAGGACGGCCAACTGCCCTTCAGCCGTGGCTCCACCGTGGCTCCCCATCGCCGGAACCAAGAAGGGGACACCGCCGCAGTTCTTGACGAAGTCCACCGTGGCCCGCAGGATCTGCGCGAAATTGGCGATCCCGCGGCTGCCCGCCGTAATGGCAACCGACTCGCCGGGCCCGATCCGCGCAGCGATTCCCAACCGCTCCAGCTCGATCGTCACCTGAGCCGACGGGTTGTCGAGCGCCGGACCGCCAAACATCTGGCGCACCCGAAAAAACTCCCAGCCTTCTTCCATCCCAGATCCCTTCGCCCTGCTCGCTGCCTGTCGCTCAACCCACCTCTTGCTAGCGAGCCGCGCGGCTCGATGCAAGGGCCAAGCCTGCCTGCTGAGGCGATCTGACCGGTTTCGCTGAGCCTGACGGTCGTGGCGGTCGATGTTTCCTCACAGACGACGGCGCCGTGCCGCGCGCGTCACCAACTTCATCGATGCCAGCATGCTGGCGTGCCATCATCAACCATCGCGTCGCCATGGCCGAAAAGAAGCCTCCGCAACCGTCCGAGCAACAGCCGTCCGAGCGGACCACATCGACACGCGCCGGCCGACGCCCGCGTCGTCGGCGACGTCTGCTCACCGCGATGCTGGTCCTTGTCATCGGCCTGGCCTTCCTGCCGACACTCATTCTGTACACGCCGGCTCGACACTGGATTGTGAACCGACTGCTCGCTTCGTCGGGACTGACCTGCCAGTTGGGGACGGTCCGAGGAGGCTGGTGGACGCCGCTGGTGATCCGCGGCCTGACCATCCACTCCACGCTGACGGAACCTCCATCGCAGTTGCTGGCCGTCGAAGAAATCACGACCGACCGGACTCTGCTGCGGCTGATCACCGGCCCCTTTCATCTCGGTACGATCCGCGTCACCCGGCTGCAGGCCGACTTTGAACGGACGGCCCAGGGAACAAACTGGGAGCCGCTGGTCGCTCGTATGTCGGGTCCCAGCAACGGCCAGAGTGGTCATGCGGTGACCTTCGAGTTGTTGGAGCTGGTCGATGGAACGGTGAATGTCGTTGACCGAGTCTCAGGCGAACAGGTGACCGTCGATCAGCTGCACGGGCAAGCTGGTCCGTCGGACGGCAAGTCGCTCCCCTGTGCTTCGTGGAATGCTCGCTTCCTGACAGCCGGCCAGACGGGGACGTGGCAGACCAAGGTCGAATCGGCGGCCGGAGGTCGTCCGGTGCTGTCGACGCACTTGGCCGGTCTGCCTCTGAAAATCATCCCGCCGCTGCTGTGCATCCCTCCGGAAACGCTGACTGAGCTGGAGGGTCAGTTGAACATCGACGGCACCATCGAACTGGGAACCGCTGAACACAACAACCTGATCGCCGACCTGCGGGCCGACGTAGCGCAACTGGCTGTCACCTCACCGCAGTGGCTGGGTGCCGACCGTCCAACTTGGGACCAGGCCAGCTGCACGGTCCGGTTGCAGAGCGACGACAACGGCCTGACGATCTCCGGCTGGAAACTCGATTCTCCCTGGCTCCACACTGAAGGATCGGGATTCGTCCCCGGACCGCAGTCGACTCAGGCCTGGGAAATGCACGTGCAGGGAGACGCCAATCTGGCGCTGATCGGCAACAATCTGCCGCATACGTTGCGAGTCCGTGAGGGGTTGCAGTGGCAGAGCGGTACGTTTCGGTTTCAAAGTCAGCTGCAACGCACGACCGAGGGCTGGTTCGCTCAAGTCACGGGTCGGGCGACTGACATCGCCGCCGTTGAGGCGCAGAAATCATACCGCTGGAACTCGCCGGCCGAGCTTGACGTGCGTGTTCGCAGCGACGATGCGGGGAACTGGCAGCTGGAAAAGCTGCAGGTCGACGCGGCGTTTGCCAAGCTGGAGGGACAAGGGACTCTGGCCGCCGGACAATTGCTGGCTGAGTGTGACCTGGGACTCCTTGACCAGGAACTCGACCCCTTCTTTGAACTCCCTTGGGAGCGTCTGGCCGGCAAAGCTCGCTGGGACGGACAATGGCAAACCAAGTGGCCCCAGATCGTCTGGTCGTCGCGTGGCGAGACAACTGGAGTTTCGATGGTCCGCAGTGCGGATCGGACCTGGTCGGAACCCGAAGGGAAATGGCACGCCGAGGGTGAGGTTCACGGTCCGGCAGCAGCATCCGATGACTGGGAACTGGCCCATTTCCAGGGGGACCTGCGCCTGGGCGCTGATGCCGTGGAAATCAAATCGCTGCGCGGAGCGCACTGGAAAGCGGGGACCTGGGAATTGCCCGTGCAGGTCAACCTGAATGGTCAGCTGGCGACCTGGCGAGCACGCCTGCGTGGCTGGTTTGAAGCCGATCTTCCCGACATGCAAGGCGACTTGCACTGTGATTCGCGCTGGATTGCCACGCAGCAAGGGATCACGGCCGAACACATCGAAGCGCACATTCGCCCGGTGCAAGTCCAATATGCGGGCTGGACAGTGCGCGAACCTCGAGCTGTGCTCAAGACCAGCTTTGTCTACGACCTGCAGCAGAAACGGTGGACCTCGCCGCAGACAAGTCTTCTGTCTACGTCACTGTCGATCGTAGGGAACGAACTGGCGATACAATCGTCTCCGGGACCTTTCCACCCACCGCTCGGACAGATCGCCCTGCACGGACAACTCGACCGCATCAACCAGACGCTGAACAACCGATTGTCCGATCTGGGAATCCCCACACGAGGCAAGGTGGTCGGCCAGCTGCAAAGCCGAGCCAGCCACGACGGTGCGGAACTCACCGGACAACTGACCATCGAAAACCTGCAGCTTGGTGGACGCACGATTCATACGGTCAGCAAAGGGGGATCGCATCGTCCGGCCGGATCGCTCGTGCCTGGCGCGGCGGGAATCCCCAGCGGGCCCAATGGCCAGCCCAATCACGACAATATCATACCGCTGGGCAATGTCGTCATGTCGCTGCAGGGACGCTGGCTGCAGTCGTCGCAGGTCCCCGTCGTGGATCAATGGTCGCTCCACTCGTCCTTGCTGCAGATGACCGCCAAATCGCAGCTGCTCGGTCAGGGGAATCAGCGGATCGTCGAGACCAATGGCCAAGCGGTATTCGACTGGCAGACGGTGATGGCCTGCCTCCCCGCCTCAGCTCGCCCCTGGATCGACCTGCAGGGAACGCCGACGAGCCCGGTGAATGTCCGCATACAGGCCCCCGAGACTCCAGGCGCCGAAGCGGTCGACTGGACGCGTCGCGTCGAAGCTCAGCTGTCGACCAATTGGGACCGGGGTGAACTGTTCAACCTGCCGATGGGCCCAGGGAAGATGCAGCTGCGTTGGCTGCAGCAACAACTCGATATGGCTCCGCTGGAAGTGACGCTCGGTACCGGAACGGCCCATCTGGCCGCGCGCCTGGGGACTCAGCATCCGTATTGGCTGGAGGTCCCGGCCGGACCGCTGGTGCAGAACATTGAGCTCCATCGGGACGTATGTCACAAGTGGTTGAAGTACGTGGCGGCCTTTGGAGCCGACGCGTCGGCGGCAGACGGTCGCATCTCCGTGCAACTCGATCAGCTCCGGATGCCCTTGGCGGATATCCCCAGCGGCACGATGCAGGGAACGGTTCACGTTCACCACGCGCGGCTGGGCCCCGGACCGCTCTCCAAGCAAGTGCTGCACCTGGCTCACCAGATCAAATCGCTGGTCCGCGGGGGTGGAGCTGTGGGTGAGATCCTCAACGAAGAAGACAATTGGGTGGTGATGCCCGATCAGAAGATCGACTTCGCCATGCAAGGTGGGCAGGTGCTCCATCGCGGCGTCCGATTTATTGTCGCGGACGGGCTGGAACTGAGCACCAGTGGTCAAGTCGGACTCGACAATTCGCTCGCCCTGCAGATCGAAATCCCGCTCACCCCGGCTTGGCTGCGTGACGAGCGAGCCAGTCGGCTGCTGGCGGGTCAGAAGCTGGTGATACCGGTCGGCGGCACCGTGCAACAGCCGCGACTCGACGTCCGGTCCCTGGGCCAGATCTGGACCAACTCGGCTCGCCAGGCAGCCGAAAACGTCCTCAAGGGCGAAGTCGACAAACAGCTTCAGAAGCTCCTTCCGGACGTCCCCTTGCTCCGAGGCCTTCCCACCAAATAGGCTGGCAGTCGTAATCCCAGCGACCACCCGCGGAGGATCGACGTGCATGAAGATCTGCTTGTTGGGAACCGGCGGTTATTTTCCGAACGACCACCGGCACACGGCCTGTATCTGGATCCCGGAACACGGTTTGGTCTTCGACGCGGGGACGGGCATCTATCGACTGAATCAGTTGCCGGTCCAGGCCCGCTATGAGCTGTTTCTGAGTCACGCGCATCTGGACCATGTGATCGGTTTGACGTACCTGCTCCCTTTGACCATGGGTGTGGCTGACCCGCCGCGGATTCGGGTCCACGGCACTACCCCGACCCTGGCCACCGTGCGGGAACATCTCTTTGCTGAGCGGCTGTTTCCGATCGAACCGCCGCTGGAAATGGTCGAGCTGGTCGCGGTGGTGGAACTGGCCAGCGGAGCTCGAGTGACGAGTTTTCCTCAGACTCATCCGGGAGGTTCGACCGGTTTCCGCGTCGACTTCCCGCATGGCCGGTCGATGGCCTATGTGACCGACACGACGGCCGACTTGTCAGCACCTTATGTCGAGCAGATCGTCGACGTCGACCTGCTGATCCACGAATGCTACTTCGCCGGCAATTCCCACGGCTGGGCCGAACGGACCGGACACAGCGAGGCAGCTCGAGTGGCCGACGTCGCCGCGGCGTGCCGTTGCCGACGGCTGGTCCTCGTCCACCTCAATCCGCGCCTGGGTCCCGACGGCCAGATCGATCTGGCGGTCTTTCATGAGCGCGGTATCGACACGCGGATCGGCCACGATCTGCTGGAACTGGAACTGTGAATCAGCGCCCGCGCGATTGGGGACGGCGGTTGGCGTTCGACGACGTGTTCGGGCTGTTACCCGTCACCGGTCGCTGAGCCACCGAGGTTCGGCTGGTCGGGATGAAGTAGACGCTCGGATCGTCAACAATCCAGGGCGTGGACCAGGTCCGGCCATCGTCGCGGTTGCAGACGTTGAAAAAGAACGTCTTGAAGCGTTCGGCCTTGTAGCCGTACGGAAACTGCGACGTGACGAAGTTCTCGGCGGTCAGGTCGCCAATCCCCTGGCGGATGTAGTAGTGCACTTGGCCGT
Source organism: Pirellulales bacterium (assembly GCA_046349895.1). Lineage (GTDB taxonomy): Bacteria > Planctomycetota > Planctomycetia > Pirellulales > Pirellulaceae > JAXMBJ01. The sequence goes on from JAXMBJ010000006.1 coordinate 3,551,505, forward strand.
CAGGAGTGACCGACATGCCCAACGTCCACCAGCCAGGCTCCTTGATTTGAGGGCCGCGGAAATCGCGTCCCATCTGATCACCGCGAATGCGCCAGTAGGCGGTCGTCGGCTGCTTGTCACCGCGACCTCGCTGCAGCTCGGCAAACATCCCCGGCCAATACGGATCGATAATCCATCGCTTGCGTTTTTCGCCTTCCGGTGCCTTGTAGGCGTGGGTATCGAGCGACAGACGGAAACCGAAACTGGCTCCGTTCCGCTGCTCCCACTGATCAAACGGGGGAACGTAGACGCGCACCACGACGCTCGGCTGCTGCGATACGAGCATATTCCCGCCCAGCCGCGCGGCCACGTTGCAGACGAAATCGTCTTGCTGCATGGTGTTCGAGAGACTCCCCGGCACTCCGCTCTGACGCGTCTTGAGCAGCAGCGCGAACTTGCTCCCTTCCAGCCCCCCTTCGGGGACCGGTACCCGCTCGATCACGTCAGGCTGTCCTCGCTTGATCCCTTCATACCAGCGCTGATTGCCCGACCAGCCGCTGGGGAGACGCTTCCGCTCGTCCTGCTCCTCGCTGCTCTTGGGCATGTTGTGCGTGAACGACCATTTCGGATCTTCGAAGTCGTCGCCCACCTGAGTCAGTTTCTGGCCCGTGCCGGGAATCAGCGGCTGAGCCGACCACGCCGGACTCACCGCAAACCAACAGCCACTCAACCACAACGACGTCCAGACTGACACCAGCGACTTACGCATCTTCACAATCTCCGAGGATCCTTGCTGCGGCCGTCGAGCAGATTCCGGCGCCGCCGACTGAAATCTTAACCTGACAAGTGGCCCCACACCAAGGTCGTCTGAGGCGGGAAGCGGGTCGTGGCCACCAGAAATTCGGTTGGCCGCCTGAGAAATCTGGTCCGCCACCGACCCGACTGGTACACTGCGGTACCCCGGCTCCGGCCGGTGGTGCGGGAGTCCAGACTGCCGCCGAGCCTCAATCGGTCGCCGTGTGCTCAGTCAACGGCCGCCTGGTCCGCCACTTCGACCATCCGTTGCAAGACGGCGACGAACTGACAATCCTCCCGCCCGTCGGCGGTGGTTGAGCGTCGCGTACGACTCATCTTGGTGAACGCTGCAGCGATCTTGCGAATCGGCGTTCCCAGTTCCGGCAGGCGCGCAAATAGTCGAAGTAATCGACTTCAATGCGATGACGCGACGACCGATCGAATCGGATCCCGCCGTTCGGGACCGAACTGACGGTCGATCGAGCCTTTCTGAACTCGTTGGCCACAGGCAATCCGGCTTCGCGAGCCGAAAGGTAACCGACCAGGATTCGCGCCTGGGCGTCGGTCAGGGGCCACTGCCCGCCGTTCGGCTGGATCATCCCGGCGACCATCAAGTCGTCCCGATCGGGATGAAACGCGTGCAGATAGAGCGACGGCAGGCCATCGTGCGTGTTCAAGTAGCTGGAATCGAGAAAGGGAATGGTGAGTCGGTAACCGGTGGCCAGCACAATCGTGTCGAATTCCTCCCTGGTGCCGTCGACAAATTCCACCAGCCGACCGTCAACTCGATGCACGTCGGGACGGATCTTCACCCGACCGTGACCGACAGCATAGAGCAATTGCGAATTGACGATCGGGTGTGTTTCGAAGAGCCGGTGGTCGGGACGAGGCAGTCCATAGCGTTCAAGTGGACCGACGCTCACCCGCAGCATGATCCGCCCGGCCAGGCGTCGCAGGGCCAGCGGGACACGAAATCCGTCGAGCCATTTCGTGGTGACATCGGCGGGCAATCCACAGAGGAACTTCGGAAAGAAGTAATACCCCCGCCGCATGCTCAACGTGCTGGTGGCCGCATGCGTGGCCGCTTCGACGGCCAGATCGCAGCCAGAATTGCCGGCCCCGACGACCAGCACACGTCGACCGCGAAGCTGGTCGGGCCACTTGTAATCGCGAGCGGTCAGCAATTCGCCAGCGAAGTCGCCGGCCCACGACGGCCGGATGGGGTCCCAGTGGTGGCCGTTGGCGACGACCAACCCGTCGTAGAGTCGCGGCGATGACTCGCCGGCCACCGTCACCGCCCACTCCCCGCGCTCGTGTACGACCCGCTCGACCAGCACGCCGTGCCGGATCAGCGGCCTCAGCTGAAAATGATCGGCGTAACTGTTCAGATAATGCCAGACCTGGTCCTGGCGAGGGTAAGCCGGATAGTCGGCGGGCATCGGAAAGTCGGGGAATTCCGTCATCCGCTTCGACGAAATCAGATGCGTCGAATGGCAGACACTGCTCCGCGGTCCGCGCAGATACCAGTTCCCGCCGACTTGGTCTTGAGCGTCCAGGCACTCCAGGTCGACTCCGGCCGCCGACAGTTGGCGGGCCACCGAGAGGCCGGACGGACCGGCCCCAATGACGCACCAGCGACCTGCAGATGAAAGTTGACCCACGCTCCGTTCCCTCCCGACGGAGCATCATAGCTGGCCAGTTCGGCCCGCAGCAGGGGCGAACGTCAGGCGGCGCGGCGCCGAGTGGCTGAGGCGGCTTCGCCGGTCGACGCTGACTTCCGCTCACTCGTCGTTTCGTCTTGGTCGGGACGAACGACCTTCAGCTGATGAGAGACGACCATCTGAGCCGGTGAGGCCCATCGCGCCAGGTAGCTCCCCAGGAGCCCCGTAAAGGCGGCCGGATAGGGAAGTCGGGTCAGCGACGAGGCAACCACATGCACCAGGTGCCGGACGGCTCGGCGATACGAGCCCTGCTGAGCCCGATAGAACCTTTCGGCTCGCCAAGCCGAGCGGAATCCCCATTGCGGCTCCACCTGATGTTCAAGGCTCCGCGAATGCAGGATGACTGCGGAGTCCCCGATCACCGGGCAGGTGACATCCAGATCGGCCAGCCGCAGCCCGAGGTCGACGTCCGCCCATTCGGTTCCGATCCGCGTGTTCCAGCCGTCGAGTTCCGACAGCACGCTCCGCCGCACGAAACCGGCCCACAGGCTCGGAGCGATCGGCTCGGCACGAAGAACCTTGGTCGACAGGCTGCCGCGGTTCAAGAACGACCGCTTCCCGCCCGGACGATACTGCACACCGTCAGCCACGATCCGCTGGACACCGTCGGGCGCTGAGGCGCCGAGCAAGCGGGGAGTGGCTGACTGAAGTTCGGAAGTCAGCCGGCGGTTCTCCAGCCAATCCGTCCAGCCGGGAGTCGCCATGACACCGGGCAACATCCAGTGAATCCAGGTGCCGACGGCCGCCCGACATCCGACTTGCAGCAGCTCGACCACCTTGGCCCGAGCAGCGCCCGGAACAAAGTCGACCTCGTCTGACAGCTCGTACGGGTCCTGGTATTCGACCGGGTGAGCAATGAGGACCTGACAGTCGGCGGGGCGATTCTCCAGAACTGACAGGAGTGTATCGTCCAGCGACGCCTGGTCGCCTACGGCGGGAATGACGATCGTCAGCCGAGCCACAGCCACCTTCCTTGGTTGGCTAGAGACGCAGAAGTTGACTGAATCCTTTATTCGGTTCGCCAGCAGCGCCAAGTTTACGGTAACCGGCCACCTGGGCAGAACCCCAGTCTTTCCCGACTCCCAATCGATACCGCTCCCGCTAGCAACTCAGCCGGATTGGTGACCGCCCCACACCTGTGCTAGCTCGACGAGCTGACGGACGGCCGTCTCCATTTCTTCGAGGCAAGCCCATTCGAGCGGCGAGTGGGGATTGTGCTGACCGGTCGAGAGATTGGGAGTGGGGAGACCGAGTTCGGTCATTCTCGATCCGTCGGTGCCGCCGCGGATGATGGAAGTCGTCGCAGCCACTCCCATGCGTTCGAAGGCCGTCTGAGCGTACTGCACGACGTGGGGGTGACGGGCGAGCCCATCGCCGAGGTTGCGGTACTGCGGACGAGTCGTGACGGTGATTTGCGAACCGGGCCATGTCTGCTGCGTCTGCCGCGCCCAATCGTTGAGATGTCGAGCGTAGTAGGCGAGCCTTGGCGTGTCGAAGTCTCGCAGCAGGATCTGAATTTCGACGCGGTCGACCCCGCCGCGGATGACGTACGGATGGAGAAACCCGTGTCGATCGGAGGTCGTTTCGGGGGCCAATTCGTGTCGTGGGAGGTGACGGAGGAACTCGGCGGCCACGCGAACCGCGTTGACCATGCGGTTCTTGGCGATCGACGGATGAATGTTCACCCCTTCGATGACGACCACTGCCAGATCGGCCGAAAACGTTTCGACGTCGATCTGTCCGGCACCGGGGCCGTCGAGCGTGTAAGCGGCGACCGCATTCAGTCGAGGCAGGTCGACGTGATCGACTCCGCGTCCGATCTCTTCGTCGCAGGTGAACAGGATGCGGATCGGCCCATGGGGAATCTCAGGATGAGCCAGCAGGTACTGGGCGGCTTCCATGATCACGGCCAGCCCGGCCTTGTCGTCGGCACCGAGCAACGTCGTGCCGTCGGTCGTGATCAGCGTGTGGCCATGCAAGGACTGCAGTTCCGGATTGTCGGCCACTCGAATCACTCGTTGCGGAGCGGCGGGGAGCACCAGGTCTCCTCCGGCGTAGTCGCGGATCACTTGCGGCCGAACGTTGGCCCCCGACGTCTCGGGGGACGTATCGAGGTGAGCGTTCCAGGCAATCGCGGCGGGAGCGGCCTCGTGGGCCAGCCGTCCCGTGGCTGGAATGGTGGCCCACACCAGCCCGTGCGCGTCGTGATCGACCTGATCCGCGCCCATCGCCGACAGCTCAGCGGCCAGCAGTCGGCCCAGTTCCAGCTGCCCGGGCGAACTCGGGTAGGCCTCGCTGTCGGCATTGGCCATCGTATCGATGCGGACGTAGTTCAGAAAGCGTTCAAGCAATCGTGCGGAATCGACAGGAATGCGTCCCATGGACATTGGCTCACTGCTGGACGTGTGGTCTGGACACCCAAGACAATCGCACCGCCAGTGTAACGATCGCCGGCCGCGGCGCAACCCCTCCTGCCGACCCGCCCGCCACTCCTTTACACTGTGGCCAGTATCCGGCGACCCGACGTCCTAGCGTCAAGGAGATTCAGCGTGGCCGATCCCGCAGTGAAGTATCTGGTGGTCGACGTGGAGAGCGTGGCCGACGGGGAACTGATTGGCGGAGTCCGATACCCGCATGAGGGCCTGTCAAAAGTCGAAGCCGTGCGGCGGTACCGTGACGAATTGATGGCTGAGCGGCAGAGCGATTTTGTTCCGTATACGTTCCAGATCCCGATCGCCGTCGTGGTGGCCAAGGTCGGGGCCGACATGCGACTGCTCGACCTCACCACGCTCGACGACCCCCAGTACCGTCCGCACATCATCACGCGGAATTTCTGGCTGGGTTGGGAAAAGTATGACTGCCCGACGCTTGTCACCTTCAACGGCCGCAGTTTCGACATCCCGCTGCTGGAACTGGCCGCCTTTCGCTACGGACTGTCAATTCCCCGCTGGTTCGCCTGGGGCCAGAAATACGACCAGCCCCGAAATCGGTACAACCTGGAATCGCATCTTGATCTCCATGATCTGCTGGCAAATTTCGGCGCCACACGATTCGCCGGCGGACTGAACCTCGCGGCGCAGTTGCTGGGCAAACCTGGCAAGCTCGATGTACAAGGCCACATGGTCCAGGACATGTACGATGCCGGCCAACTCGCGCAGATCAACGACTACTGTCGCTGCGATGTGCTCGACACGTACTTCGTCTTCCTGCGGTCCATGGTCATGATCGGACGCCTGACGCTGGAAAAGGAACAGGCGCTGATCCAGAAAGCCAAACAATGGCTGACCGAACGCCAAGCCGACATCGCCGCTTATCGGACCTACCTCGACGCCTGGGGCGACTGGGACAATCCGTGGTGAGCGGTCCCTTCGATCAGCTGAAAGTCGGCCCACACCGGGACGTACGGTGACAGTCGCGTCGCCTCTTCGAGCGACAGGTTGAAGTGCCGCAGAAAGTCGAACGTCCCCGCTTCACCCTGATATTCCACCGTCGCGTCCCGATCGACGATCATATTGCAGGTCTTCGTCTTCAATTGCACGTCGGTGGGGACCCCGGAGATCAACGACATGAGCTTGGGTGAACGCAACAGAGCAGGCAGTGACTCGGGATCCGTCTGCAGATTGCCGCACAGAATCACATCGTCTTCATGGCGACCATCGTCCTGCACACTGAAAACCGTCTGCTGGATCACGCCGATTTCGCGTTCGCGGTGAGCCGGATCGACGTAGAAGTTCACGACGCTGAAAGTAAAGGCCGTCTCCTTCGATGAATTGGCGGCCCGAAACCAACCGACCAGCGCGTCCTGGGTCAGCAGCTGATCGGGATCAACCACCGTGTAGACCGAGTCGGGATCACATACGACTGTCGACGTGTTGATGATGAAGGCCAACTGGCTCCCGCCGGCCGGAGCAAAAATCACGGCGTACTTCTGATTGCCGTCGCTGGCCGCGTCGGCCAGCCGCAGCAGGATCCCCCGCGGCACCGACTTCAGGCCCTGCAATGCCAGCAGATCAAACTGGCGCACGACCCGCGCGAAAAGAGCCTCGATCGTCTCGTCCATCCCGCTCTGAACGGCTAACGAGTCGAGATCCCAGGCCGCGATCCGCAGCCGGCCCCGAGATGAACTGCTGACAGGCTGAACCAGCGTCTTCGCGGAACGGTCCATCCATTGCCAGACCGGCGCCGGACTGCTGCCCGATTCCTTGGGGCGAATCCGCACCGCGTCCAGCCCGTGCACGTCAAAGTGCTGCAGGAAGAACCAGCCGGCGGCCCCCAGCGCAATCGCCATCAACAGTACAACAGGACGTTTCACGCTGATCCACTCGGACGGATTGGCCGTCACCTACAGCGAACCCGCGAAGACTCACCGACGGCCAACGGAGAACGTCGGAGCGCAGATTCATCTGTGCTATCGGCTCGATACCCCAGTCCGACTCAACTCGCAGCAACATCCTTCCGCTTGTGCAGAAAGTGACGGCTCGATCAGCGATTGGCCTGCCCCACCAGATGCCCCAGCTCGGGGATGATCAGCCGCTCCATGGCCAGGCGTACCCCAGAGGGCGACCCGGGCATCGTCAATACGACCACCCGGCCAATCAGTCCTCCCACGGCCCGCGACAACATGGCCGCCGCCCCAATCTCCTGAAAACTCAACATTCGAAACAGCTCGCCATAGCCGGGCAACGGCTTGGTCAACAGCCGGCTGATCGTCTCAAACGTCTGATCCCTCGACCCGATCCCCGTCCCGCCGGTCAGCAGAATTACGGCAATCTCGGGTCGCTCGCAGAGCTCGAGGACCAGGCGAGCCATCTCGGTCGGCTCATCCGGAATCAGATGCCGAGCGATAACTTGATGTCCCGATGATTCGAGCCACCGACAGACCTCCGGACCACCCCGGTCAGTCTCCAGCGTCCGCGTGTCGCTGACCGTCACCACGGCACAACCAATACCGGTGGCACCTTCCCGCCGATGCTGGTCCACCACGCCGCTCATCGCGAAGGCCAGCCCACAAACGCTGCCAGGTCCACCGTCGGCGTCGTACTGCGCGATCGGGAACGCCGATCGCCCAGGACCGACAGAGCGACTCGATCCTCCAGATTCGGCCGGAAGATCGTCAACAACACCAGCGGCAGGTACCAAGCCATGTAGATTCCGCCGTCGTGTGCGTGCCAGAACTGAGCCCCCACCATCAGGGCCGCCGAACAGCTCAACAACGTCCCCAGATTCTTCTGCGCCGGCCACAGAGCCATGCTCAGTGCTAAGACCAGATAAGCCGCCAGCACGGGCCAGCGATAGACACTGTCCCAACCCAAGACGCGTGAATCCCAAGCACCCGTCACCCACTCCGTGCTCGGCGATACCAGACCGTACATCAGCCGCAGACTGAGCTGCGGATCGGAAGAAACCATCAACAGGCCGATGGTCATGCCGATCAGCGTCGTCACCCAGCCAATCACGTAACGCACCAGCCCGCGCTGCCAGTAAAAACTCGCCCACAACGGGAACAGGAACAAAGGATAAAAGACCAAGCCGCCAGCGACCGCGGTGAAAACCCCAGCCAACAGCGGTCGGCGATAACAGACCACTCCCCAGATCAGAAAAGCCGCCGGCAACACATGGTCAATCCGACCCGTCAACAGCGAGGTGTAGGGGAGCATCAAGTACATCGTCGCCGCTCCGATCCCCATCAGCGTGTTGCCGAAATGTCGGAATCCGACGATCACCAGCCCGATCACGATCGACAGATGCGAGAAGATGACGATCAGCTTCGCCGCTCCCGGCGGTACCATCCACAACATCCCATAGCCGACTCGATTCAACATGGCCGGTGCCGGAGCGCCGGTAATCGAGCCATAAGTGATCGCGACGCGCGGACTCCCTGGCGTGTCACTGATCACATTGGCCATCAGGAATACAAACAGCGAACAGGCCATGAAAATCAGACCGCCCGCCGACAGATTCGGCTCCAGCAGCGGACGGCGGACCATCGCCGGATCGATCAGCAGCCGCACCATGACCAGAAAACCGACTACAAACAGCCACAGAAATCCCATCCCCTCCACCCGCGCCGCCCGTTCGGGTAAAGGGGTTGTCGCCGGCCACTCGCCACGTTCAGCCTCAGCCACCAGCGCTTCAGGTGCCACCACCTCAGGCACTACCTCGCCACTGACCGCCTCGGCCCCCGCCGATTCCAGTGCACCCGCCGGGCCATCCGTATTGGATGCGGCAGCACCCGACCCGACAGAACTCTCCTCGGTCACCGAACTGCCAGAAGCCGTCGCTCCGCCAGCCAGCCGGTCCACCCTCCCGACTGGATTATCGACTACGGCCCCGTCGGGTGATCCTTGGTCCGTCGGCCGGTCAGCCTGGACAGCCACCACCGTTTCGTCGGCCAGTGCGTCCCCCTGACGAGCCAATTTGCCGAAGTGGACCAGCAACATGCCGGGGGCCAGCAGAATCAACAGCAGGAGGTCAAGATTGCGGACGCTCCAGAGCCGGTTGAACTTGAAGTACAACCCGATCATCAGCAGCGACGACAGGTAGACCCACGTCGTCGGCTTCACCTGGTGGTACTGAAACAGAAACTCGCCCATCGGCTCCCCAATCCTGATGACGGACGACGCCGTCCCCATCGTTCGGCCAGCCGTGCCCGACGGATTATTGTAAAGGTAAAGCCGTCCAGCGTTAAGCGTCGATTCGGGGGACCGGCCAGTTCGGCCGGCGACCCGGCCCAGAACGGTCGGCAGGTTCGTCATAAGCCGACAACCAGGTCGCTACCTGCTCGGTCCCCACCACCAGCCGGTCTTCCCAGAATTGAGCCAGCTGGCAACAGACTTCGATATCCCACACCCCGACCGCTCCCAGCACGGCCTGGACAATCCGTCGATTCCAGGGACCGTTGTCGGTAGGTTTCCGCCGCGGCAAGGCGTACAGACGCTGCACCGCTCCCCGCACCTCGCCGGCAACCCACCCCCCTCGGGGGACGCCCTCCGGCGCCGTCGGTCCGGGCGGGTCAAACATCAGCTCAGCCAATAAGTCGCCGTGCCCCGAAGTGATCGCCAATGAACTCAACAACAGGTCCGACCACCGCTCCGCTCGACGCCGCACACAATCCAGATCGGCCACCGACGCGGGAACCGACTCACCGGCCAGTACCAGCAGCCGCAGCCACCGCCCCCGGAGTTCGTCGTGCACCTGCCCCAGGCTGGTCGCTACCGACTCCCATTCCGACCACCCGTCGCTCAGCCCGCGGTGGACCTGAACCCGCAACCAGCCGGCCCAGACGCGAGTCAGCACGTCGGCCAGAAAAAACTCCTCGCCAGCATCCGTGACCCCCGGGCCCCACCGGTCCACCGGTCGCTGGTCGGCCCCAGCCAGAGCGGCCGACCAATGCCCGGCTCGAATCCGCCCGTTCAGCCAATAGTCCCAGTGGCTGTGCGGCTGAGCCGGCAGTTCGTGCCGGGGTAACATTTCCTGCAAGCTGACCAGATCGGCCGCCAGCCAGACGTGGCGTGATACGTGCATTCGCCCTGGGCTCCCACTCCCGCCTCTCGTTCAAGTCCCATGAGCTTGAACCTGAAGGGGAAGTCGATCTGGAGAGCACTCAGTGTGCCACTGCGGTTTGAGCCTCCACCGGACGTCCGGGCAATCGCCGCAAAACATTGCCAGCAAGGCACTTAGAACTCGGCAGCCGAGCCAGCCGGTGCGGAGCCTGCTGAGGCAAAAACACCACCTCCGCTCCCCCGCTGTGGCAAAAACTCACCAATCCACCCCAGCCACCCAATTTAACCCACGGAGGTACGTGCGACCTCCGTGGAGGTAGGTGCGACCTCCGTGGAGGTGTTAGGGGTGCCAGAGCCCCCCGGCGGGAGTAATGCCGCTGGGGGCGATTACCGAATCGTCTTCATGAGTCCCGGCGGCCATCTGCATCTGACTGTTCAGGTTCAGATGGTCCCGACCCACGTACGGCCCGGTGACAAAGCGGACACTCAGGTCCTCAAACAGCACGTTCTGACCGATCCGATCATGGAAGTCGGCCAAAGTGATATCGCCGGTTTTGGAGTTCCAGCGGGGAGCGTCGGACATGAGCGCAAAGTAGGGACGTTGCCGGTCCCGCACGGCCCGCCATCCCCCTGAGGCGGCCACGCCCAACGGATAGGCATAGCTCCCCCCTAATAACTGCTGGCAGTGAGGAAGTGTCGCTGGCGAGGCTTGAGCCAGATCGGCCAGCGTCGGTAAGGGCTCGCCGGAACCCATCAGCTCAGCGTCCCCAGGACAGATCCTGACGCTCGTATCCGACACCCAGCCTTCTTCCAGCAAGGTGGCGGCGATCGCACCGGCCACCGAAGCTCGTCCTTGGGTCGGTATCTGCGGAAAGAGATGACTGTTGGCATCCGAGTAGGAGCCGAAGCCGGACCCGAAGACGGCCAGATGGGCCATACATTGCTCGCGGCGCGCCTGATACCGGCTGTTCGATACGGCCGGTAACACCAGCAACAACCCGCTCAGGCTGACCGCCACAGCGACCAGCGCGTCGGCCAGCCCCCACGTACGGCTCGTCCAGCTCGGGGCGTCGAGCCCAAACACCCGCGTCGTCGGCGCCCAGATCGATTCGCAGGTACGACGAGCCAACCCGACAGGCATCTCGTCGCAAACCCCATCGTCAAAGGCGGCCGACCAGCGGCTCAAACGGTGCCGATGCGACTCGGCGCGCTGAGCCAACTCGGGGTCGGACTGGATCTTCTGTTCTACTTCGGCCGCTTCGGGTGCCTCGAGTGCACCCAGAAGGTAATCCACGATCTGATCGTCATTCATGGTTTTCGATGGCTGACGCCCCCGCGATTACCGGGGAGCGCCAAATTCCTCGTCCCAAGCCTGATTCAACTGATTTAAAGCCGTGTGCATCCGGCTCTTCACCGTACCGACCGGGATCGACAACGCATCGCCCACCTCGCGGTACTTCAAACCCTGATAATACACCATCATCACGACGCTCCGCAGAGGCTCCGACAGACGCTCGATCTGGTCGCGCACCCACCTTCGCTGCTCTTCCGTCTCCACACGCTCCGCCGGACCACTCTCGGTACTCGCCAGCAAGGCTCCCAGACGCGGCGCGTCGTCCTCGCTCGAGTCGCCCGACCAATCCAAGCTCCCCAACTTGTGCCGACGGTTCCGCCGCTGGTAGTCGATCGCCTGATTCGTCGCGATCCGGTACAACCACGGTCGAAATCGCCGGTCCTCGTCGAAATGCTTCAGCTTGGCGTGGACCTGCATAAAAGTCGCCTGAAATACGTCGTCCGCCATCTCGGCATCGCCCAGGTAACGGCGGAGATAGCTAAACAGCTCCCGCTCGTACCGATGAACCAGCTCGGCAAACGCCTGCCGGTCACCCCGGTCGCGATAGTCCAGCAACAACTGCTCGTCTGTGCGCGGCAACCGCTCGGCTGCCCCTTCCCGACTAGCATCGCCCTGACGCGGACTTCGGTCGTGTTTGGCTACCTGTAACATCTCTTACGCACTTCGCCTCAGTTGAGTTCGCAGTCCCTAGCAGCCAGATCCAAGAACTTCCCTGGTTCGACCCGCTCCCCGCCACCCAGCGTCAGGCTCGTGACCCCGCCAGGCCCGCGGTGGACCGCACTTGCCCTCCTACCATTGCAAGTCGCGTGCCGCATTAGCGAATCCCAGAGCGAAATCAAGGCCCAAAACTCCTAAGTCATTCGCTGCCAACTATTTAATTATTGTCCGAAATTTCCAGGGCGGCTCCCAGCCCTCCCGCCAGCGACGTCCAACCTTACAAGTCCATGGCAGCCTCCACGGGCCGATAGTAACGAACATTTCGGTCGTAACCGCAATACTGGTAATCACTTATCCATCCGCTACCCGCCCCAGCTCCCTCGCCACCCCCCTCACCGCGTTTTGGCAGCCCTGCTCAATTCCAATACACCCACTTCCAGCAGCACGCAACCACCAAAAGAACTGCAAACGGCCCGTTTTGCCCCAGATCGGGCTGGAAACAGGCTGTTGAGATGCCGTCGAGCCCCGCCGGGACCAGCCTAAGGGACTAGGACACGCCCCTAAAACGTTGTGGGGGCCCCGACTCGACCGCCGTCGGGGGACTTATGTAGCGATCCGCTGCCACTTTGGAGGGAATTGCATTATTCCGCTACACAAGCGACTCATACCGAACTGGACACTTGTGGGGCGATTTGCCCCGGGCGGGGCAGGTCGACCCGGTCTCCAGCTCGACTTACACTGGAGCTGTCCGGGAACTTGCGAGTGACTCTTGCCCGTCGGAGCCGATCTGTGGTTTTGCCCCGTACGCTCGAACCCGAAGTCATGGATTCCACTGAGGAAGCCGCGGCCTACGACGCCATGGACCATCGGGGGGTGAACGAACGGTTTGTCGACGACCTCCTGGCAGTGCTCCCCGAATTGGGGCCGTTCGACGACCAGGCCGACAGCTCACCCGACCCGCCTGAACGAACGGCCGACGGCCCATGGCCACCCCGCATCATCGACCTGGGGACCGGCACCGCTCAGATCCCCGTCATCCTCTGCAACCGCAATCGCGAGCTGCGGATGGTAGCCACGGACTTGTCCGAATCCATGCTGCAGCTGGCCCGATTGAATATCGAGCTGGGAGGCTGCGGCCACCAGATCCGACTCGACAAAGCCGACGTCAAACAGCTCCCCTACGCCACAGCCATGTGGGACGTCGTCCTTTCGAACAGCCTGGTGCATCACCTGGCCGACCCGGCCGTGACGGTGGCGGAAATCTGGCGGATCACGCGCCCGGGCGGAACCATCTTCGTGCGGGATCTCTGTCGACCGGCCGATGCGTCGCAACTCGAACAACTCGTCGCAACCTACGTTGATGGGGAACCCGAGCCGGCGCGGGAAATGTTCCGAGCGTCGCTGCACGCGGCTCTGACCTTAGCCGAAATTCAGGCTATTGTGTCCGAGGCTGGCGGTGACCGCACTGCGGTGACTATGACCAGCGACCGACACTGGACCTGGCAACAGCGCCGCTCAGCCGTCCCGCATTGAACGGACTGCGTTGCCCACTCGCACGCACTGAACGACTTGGATAACCGCAACCGAGCATGACACGAAAGACAGAGGTCGCCGGTGATCGATTGGAATGAATACGCCCTGACTATCCTGGTGATCGTCGTCGGCATGTACGCTCTGACGACGCTGGCCGACTGGCTGAACCTCACCGCGCTGCATCAGCCAGCTCCACCCAATCTGTCCGACCTCTACGACGTGGATGCGTATGCCAAGAGCCAGGAATATCATCGCCTGGGGACCTGGCTGGCGATCGGCGAATCGACGACCAGTGTGATCGCCTTCCTGATCTTCTGGCTGGCGGGCGGCTTCGGCTGGCTCGACCTCCAGGTCCGACAGCTGACAACGCACCCGATCCTGGCCGGCATGGCTTACATTGGTGCACTCTCCGTCTTTTCCTACCTCATTGAACTCCCCTTCACCCTGCTCGATACCTTCTGGCTGGAAGAACGCTTCGGATTCAACCGAACCACCTGGGGAACCTTCCTGATCGATCAGCTGAAAACGCTGGTGCTGCTGGCTCTGATCGGCCTACCCCTGGTCGCCGCGCTGGTCGCCTTTTTTGATCGCTGGCCTACCCACGGCTGGTGGATCGCCTGGCTGGTTGTCACCCTCTTTTCTCTCGGGTTGTCGTATCTGGCGCCGACGCTGATCATGCCGCTGTTCAATAAATTCGAGCCGCTGCAGGACGGCACACTCAAAAGCGAAATCGACGCTCTGGCCGCCCGGTGCGATTTCCCGCTGCAGGACATCTACGTCATGGACGGATCGCGCCGCTCGAATAAGTCCAACGCCTTCTTCACCGGCCTCGGTCGCCGCAAACGGATCGCCCTCTACGACACACTGGTCAACAACCACTCCACAGCCGAGCTCCTGGCCGTACTGGCCCACGAAATCGGCCACTACAAGAAACGCCATATCCACCAGCAGATGTTGCTGGGGATCCTGCAGACCGGCCTGATGTGCTTTCTGCTCGGCAAAACCCTGAACAACCCCGGGCTCTTCGCAGCCTTCGGCGTCCGCGATCTGTCGGTCTACGCCAGCATGGTCTTCTTCTCGATCCTCTTCCGCCCCCTCTCGCGTCTGATCTCTGTCGGACTGGCCATCCTCAGCCGACGCAATGAATACGAAGCCGATCAGTTTGCCACCCAGGCCGTCGGCTCCGCCGAACCACTCAGCAGTGCCCTGCGCAAACTGGCTAAGACCAACCTCTCCAACCTCACCCCGCACCCACTGCAAGTCTTCCTGAACTACTCACACCCTCCCTTGCGTGAACGCCTGGCCGCGCTCACCAGGCATCCAAGTCACGTCGAGTGATTCCCTCTCGCCCGTGACGGCTCACCCGCCACCGCGGTCAAGCTCCCGCAGGAGGCAGCGACATTGCGCGGATCAGCGAGCCTCGCTCCGAGTTGACGGCGAATTCTCGTGCGCCGCACAGAACGCCCAGATCCGCTCATTCAGCTCGTCGACATTCGCCCAGCCGTGACCGTGGCCTTCCATTTCGTACCAGGTCACCGGATGCCCGGCCCGCTGAAACGCGTCATGGGCGGCTCGGACTGTCGTCGGGCTCACCTGGCGGTCGTTCGAACCGACGATGAACAGCATGGGCACAGGACGCGCGGTCGTCAGCGGCGATTCGCCCAGCGGAGCCGGCAACCAGCCGCAGTTGCAGACCGTGGCCGCAATCCGACCGGCACTCATCGCCGTCAGCACGTTCGCCATCGACCCTCCCTGCGACACGCCGACCACGTAGATCCGCGCCGGGTCGATCCCGTCGTCCTCCGCCAAACTCTCACATAATGCCTCAAAGAAATCGACATCTGGCTGCATGATGTCGGGGTTCTCTGGCGGTATGAACGGTGGCCAGTTCAGATGGCGACCTTCCAGATAGGCCACGGCCAAACCATGCTTGGCCGCGGTGGCATCGAGGCCCGTATAGCCAGCCATCTCGTCGGGCGTATCAAGCGCTCCGGGAAGGGCCACCACCAGCGGCCAACGACGCTCAGCAGTCGCGCCGCGCGGCACCGCCAGTCGATATCTGCGGACGAGCCCGTTGACGGTCAGCTCACGAACCTCCACCGACACACCGCCGCCCGGTCCCCGGTGACTGCGGTAAACCCACCAGCCACCCACCACCCAACCGACGACCATCAGCGCCAGCCCCAACACAATCCACGGGCGCTGACGCTCGAGCATTTTGATCGGCATGAAGTGATGATCTCCCGTGCTGCGAGTCATGCTCAGCCCGGACGTCGCGCGAACCGCTGACCGCTAAGCCGCTGCACCAAGCCGCGTACCTCGAGAACGCTGAGTGTCGACAGGACGCGCGACACGGGAAGTTCACTGGCCCGAACCAGCTCGTCCACCGTCTCCACTCCTGCCCCGATCAATTCCAGCACCCCTCGCTGCTGTTCGTCCAGCTTCAATTCGGCCGGCAATCGCACCGAGTATCCCTGACGGTCGATCGTCGTGCGCAACAACGGGCCGAGTTCGTCGAGCACATCGTCGATCGTCTCGACCAGTCGAGCCCCATCGCGCAGCAGCTGGTGACACCCGCGCGCCATGCGGCTCTCCACGCTCCCCGGCACCGCGAAGACCTCACGCCCCTGTTCGCCAGCCAGCCGCGCCGAGATCAACGCGCCCGACCGGTCGGCCGCCTCGACCACGATCAACCCCAGGCTCAATCCGGCGATCAGTCGATTGCGGCGCGGGAACGATCCGGCGACGGGCCGCGCTTGCGAAGGCTGCTCGCTGATCAGCGCCCCATGCTCAATCATCGCCGGCACCCAACGACGATGCTCAGGAGGATAAATCTGCCACACACCGCTGGCCAACACACCAATCGTCCGGCCTTCAGCTTCCCAGGCAGCTCGATGGGCGGCTAAGTCGATCCCCCGTGCGAATCCGCTGACCACCGTCAGCCCCGACTGGACCGCGGCCGCCGCCAGTCGAGCCGCCTGGCGACGCCCATACTCGGTCGGATGCCGCGTCCCGACAATGGCCACCGACAGCTCATCGGCCGGAGTCAACGTCCCGCGGACAAACAAGACACCTGGTGGATCGGCAATGGTCCGCAGCAGCGGCGGGAACTCCTCAGGGACCCAGACCCCAATCCCCGACTCAGCACAATGAGCCCACTCGGCAGTCACCCGAGCCTCTTCGCGCGCGGCCCGCAGCTCGGCAGCCAGCTCACGACCGATCCCTTCCACGGCCATCAACTCGCTTCGACTCGCGTCCAGGACTCCGGTCGCCGAGCCAAACACTTCCAGCAGCTTGCGGCGCAGCCGCGGCCCGACCCCCGAGACCATGGCCAGAGCCAAAGCGTCGAACCGGCGATCGTCGCCGATCGTCCCATGAGGCACCATCCGCGCCACTTCGCCTTCGCTGGTATTCGATCCGCGCGCATCGGCGCCGCGCGCATCGGCACTATGCGCATCCCACCCGTGCGAGTCCACTGCCTCCTACCCCCGCAGAGCCTCAAGAACCAACCCGGAAGAAATATCCGAGACCAATTCTACGTGGCCCAGGCGGTCGGGCAATACAAACCGCAGCCGACCGTGCTCGACCTTCTTGTCGGTCGCCATGCAGGCGATGACTTCTTGAGGGTCAAGCGACGGGACGTCGGTCGGCAGTTCGAGGGCGGCCAGGAGCCGGTGCTGCCGCTCCGTCAGCTCGGCGGGGATCCGGCCCAGCCGCTCGGCCAGCCGGGAAGCGCAGAGCATGCCGATCGAGACGGCCTCGCCGTGCAGCAGATGCCCATAACCACAGAGTGCTTCGAAGGCATGAGCGAAGGTGTGGCCGTAGTTCAACACGGCCCGCAGTCCGGTCGTCTCACGTTCGTCCTGCTGCACCACCTCGGCCTTCAATTCGCAGCAGCGGCGGATGACTCCGGTCAGCACCTCGGGGTCGCGCTGCCGCAGGGGTTCGATGAGTTGTTCGAGCTGAGCAAAAAAATCGGCGTCCAAGATCACGCCGTACTTCACCACCTCCGCCAGTCCACTCCGGTATTCGCGTGCCGGCAGCGAAGCCAGTGTCAGCGGGTCGATGGCGACGTAGACCGGCTGCCAGAACGCGCCGACCATGTTCTTGGCCTGCGGCAGGTTGATGCCGACCTTGCCTCCAACGCTGCTGTCGACTTGAGCCAGGAGCGTGGTGGGGACCTGACAGAAGGCCAGCCCGCGAGCGTAAGTGGCAGCGACAAATCCCGCCAGGTCGCCGACGACCCCGCCCCCCACGGCGACGACCACCGTCTGGCGGTCGACTCGCTGATCGGCCAGCCAGCCCCAGAGCCGTTCGGCCTCAGCCGCACACTTGCTCGCTTCGCCGGAAGGTACCGAGCACCGATCGACTCGCAGTCCGTGCTGCTGACCCGAAGCGGCCACACGCTCGGCATACGCCTCGACTCGCTCGTCGAATATCACGGCCGCTCGAGTCGCACCGTGCCGCGAAAGGACCGCACCCAGCTCGTCCAGCGACCGACCGGCAATACAGATCGTGTAGCTTCGTTCACCCAGCTCAACGCGCAGCTCGTCCCGCTTCACCGCCCGACCCCCGCTCCAGATCCGCCCGCCGATTGCCAGGAATTCACTGCGCCAGGAATTTACTGCGTTAGATATTCACTGCGTCAGGAATTTACGATGCGGTCGTGACGCCCAGCCGGTGCAGGTCGTCGGCCGTGACCGTGATCTGTCGGCAGAATCCGGTATGAGTGCGGACATAGACCAGCTGAGCGGCGGCAGCCGGGTCGGCCTGCAGCATCTCTTCCACACGGGGCCGGACGGCAACCGGGACGTCACCCAGCTCCTCAGGCCACACCGTCTCGGACTCCATCACCAGAGATTCCCGATACGGATCGAACTTGTCCGCCATAGCAAAATTTCCCCTGACAGCCTCTTTCCGAACCGCCTGGCCTACGGATCCCAGGCAGCTTTAGTATAGTTACGGAGTAGCAGCGGGAAAACCGGGAGTGAACGGCCAGTCATGCGCGGGAAACTGACAGTTGGACTGCTCTTCGCCGTCGGTTTCCTCGCCGCCGCCTTCGCTTGGTGGCACGGATTTCAGCGCGGACGGCGAGTGCTGGCCTTGTGGGGAGCCGACAAGGCGGCGGTCATGCGTTACCAGTCACAGCTGGAACTGGCCGAACTCAGGCCGGCTGCCAACCCGACCAACGTCCCGACCAACCTCCCCACCATCCGCATCGGCGACACGGTCTGGCAGATTGAGCGGCCGCAGGATATCACTCGAACCCCCGGGGTCGTCCACGCCCGCCAGGCACTGATCGACGACCCCAGCTACGACTGGGACTCGCCGTCCCCGCCCCCCTCTGCCGCCGCCGACTGGAAATATCTGCTGACCTTCCGCCGCGACGGTCAGACCGTCCAGTTGGCCTTCGCCCCCGCACCAGGCTGGCTGATCGACGTCGAGTCCCAACAGGTGGCGTCGATTGCCCCCATTCGACAAGGACTGCAGAAGTTTTGCGCCGAACAGTTCACCGAGGACGCTGAAACAGGGCCACGATGAGCCCGGCGACGAAGCCACCGAGGTGAGCCCAATTGGCTACCCCGCTGAAGAAGCCCTGCGTCTGTCCGGAGACCTCCGAGATGATGCCAAGGCCCAGCACGGCCAGCATGATGAAAACAAAATCGCTGGTCAGCCGGTAACCCGACAGCGGATCGACCACCGACTTCATCCACGCATAACCGAAGAGCGCGTAGCCGACCCCCGACAGGCCACCAAAGGTCGAGGTGCCGCCCAGCTGAGCCTGCAGGGCATTCGAAAACGCCGCCGCGAACAAGACCAGTCCCAGGTAGGGCCAGGTTCCCATCCGCCGCTCGATCAGCCCCCCCAGCATGTAGGTCACATAGACATTGAACAGAATGTGCAGCACGCCAAAATGGAGCAGCGCCGGGGTGAAGAGTCGCCAGATTTCCCCCCGCAACACATTCCGCCACACGGATCCCATCCCCGGTACCACCGGCGGATCGGCAAACTCCAGCCAGCGCCACCAGTGCGGACCGTCACCGTGGCCAAACTGCCCGAGAACGAAGATGGCCACGCTGAGCCCGATCAGGAGGTTGGTGACCCGCGTGGCGCCCAGACCCTGGGCACTCCACTGCACGCGGACGTCGATCCAGTTGCGCCGAACCTGGTCCGCCTTGACCTGAGCCTGCTGACGCAACTGACGGGCTTGCTGAGGGGCCGTCGCGTAGCGCGAGTCGGTCGGGGCCTCCAGAAACTGAGCCAGCTCCGCCTTAGCCCGCTCGACCTTATCCTCCTCTTTCACCCAGATCTCCCACGCCACCGGCTCAGAGTGACTGGCGGTCCCTCCCGGGCCGGCGGCGTCGGCCACGGCGGGGATACCGGCAACGCTGAGGTAGTCGACGAACCGTTGAGCGGCTGCCGCATCATTCACGCTACCGATACACCGCATGGGCTGGAACCTGTCTGGAGTGGGGCCTGAGTGGGGGGGGAACGGGGGACGGGTGTTCGATTCGTCTAGTCGTGTGGAATCGGGCTAGGGTATATTGCCGGCCTGACACAGTACCGCGAGGGGGCCGTTTCCTGCTGGGAGACGAGCTACCAGCATTCAAGGAGGAGCCGACGCGGATGCGATCCATCGCCATCATCAATCAAAAAGGGGGTGTGGGCAAGACGACCTCGGCGGTCAATCTGGCGGCGGCCTTAGCGGCGGCCGGCCAACGGGTCTGTCTGCTGGACCTGGACCCGCAGGCCCACGCCACGCTGCACTTGGGAGTGGCGGTCGACAGTGCGGGGACGACGATCTACGACTGTCTGGTGGGACAGGCGAGTCTGGCCGACGTGCGGCGAGCGATCCACGAGAATCTGAGCCTGATTCCGTCGCACATTGATCTGACGGCGGCCGAAGTGGAACTGGCCGGAGAGGTCGGTCGGGAGGTGATTCTGCGGGACAAACTGGCGGCGGACGCCGGCGACTTCGACTTCCTGCTGATCGACTGCCCGCCGAGCCTGGGCGTTCTCACGCTCAACGCTCTGGTCGCCGTTCACGAGGTATTTCTGCCGCTGCAGCCTCACTTTCTGGCTCTGCACGGGCTAAGCAAGCTGCTGGAGACGATCGACGTGGTGTCACGGCGGCTGAACCCGCAGCTCCGCCTGACGGGGATCATCTTGTGCATGTTTGAAGCGAGCACTCGGCTGGCATGCGAGATCACTCGGGACGTGGAGGAGTTTTTTGCGGCGGTCGACGATCCACGTTGCCCCTGGTCGGGGGCTCGCGTTTTCCAGTCGCGGATCCGTCGCAATATTCGCCTGGCTGAGGCTCCCAGCTTCGGGCAGTCAATCTTCGAGTACGCCGATCACAGCAACGGCGCCGAGGACTATCGCGAACTGGCTCAGGAAGTTCTGGGTCCCCTCCCAATCCGCTCGACGCTGGCCAGCCCGATCCTGACCGGCTGATCTCGCCGGTTCCCCGCGTCCGAAGTATTCCAACGGGCCGATTCTGATGGCTGGCCCGCTGGCGGCTGTTCAACCTGCGCGACGATGCCAGTTGCGCGGCTTGCCGCTAGCAAATTCTTGCGCCCTCTGGCCGACTTGACGCATGCCGACTCTTGACACTCGTCGATGCAGATAAACGACCAACTGCGGGGTGAATTGATCATGGAGGTCGTGATCAACAGCCGGAAGGGATTCCAACGGAACCGCACTGAGGCGGGTGTCATGACGACTGGCGGTGGGGCGACCACTCACCGACTGCCTCGACCGCGCAGCCATATTTTCGTTGGTAAGGAGGCAAATCAATGAAGCTCTCTTCCGTATGGACGGGCATGTTGCTCGCCAGCCAGTTGGCTGTCGGCAGCACTTACGCCCAGACGGCCGGCAATCTGTCCGGTCCGTTGCCACCCACTCGCATCCAGGACTACCAGGGACAGTCGTCCGTGGGTTCGGGCCGCGGGTATTGGGACTACCAGTCCACCGGCGCTCCTCGCATCGCCATGGCTGACGACGAGCAGGCGGGGCGCGAAGTGGTGATTGGCAATCCGTCAGGTCCGGCCGAACTGACGGCACCTGCTCCCACTCCGTCCGAATCGGTCGGTTCCGGCGCCTTCTACGGCGATGCTGGCTCAACGACACCCAGCCCGGTCTCCGATGTGTCGACCTACGATAACAGCGGTCTGGAATCGGTCTACGGTAACAGCGTAGTGAGCGGCAGCAACTGGTACTTCGGTATCTACGGGCTGGCCTTCAAACGCGACGACGACTACGACATTCCGCTCTTCACCCCCGTCAGCGATCCGTCGCTCAATGTGATCACGACCAACACCGGCCAATACGATTTTGCCGGCGGCTTTGAAGCTCGACTCGGCCGGTACCTCAACGACCGCTGGGCCGTGGAAGCCCTTTACTGGGGCCTCTTCCCCAACGATCAGAACTATCGGCTCGACTCTTGGGGTTATCCCGGCGGTTTCAACAGCACGTTGAACCTCGGCTCACTGAACTACGACAACGGAGCAGGCGCACTGCCCCTGGATACCTACTTCACCGGCGCCCAAATGGTCGCCGTCAACCGCACCTTCGACTACAACAACGTCGAATTGAACTTCCTGCGCAATGCCTGCCCGGGAGGCTGCGGCCCCAGCAGCTTTGTCTGGCTCGCCGGTGCTCGTTACCTGCAGCTGGACGAGACCTTCTGCATGGCGTCCGACCTGAACAACACGGTCATGGGCGACGATCCGCCGAACGAACTCTTCTACAACATCAACGTCGTCAATCGACTGGTCGGTTTCCAGATCGGTGGGATCTGGGACCGCTGCGTCACGTCGCGCATGGGCCTGCGAGTCGGCAGCAAAGTCGGCATCTACGGTAACCAGATCGACCAGTACCAGCGGATCTACGGTGGTACGGGCGTCAATGCGACCGTCAATACCGGTCCGTATGCCGGCAGTGACTACTACGTGCAATCGCAAAAAAATGACGTCTCGTGGATCACCGAACTCTTCGCCGGCTTGACCTACCGCGTGTGGGATAACTGGCGACTGACCGGTGGCTACCGAGCACTCATCGTGTCGGACGTGGCCATTCCTTACGGACAAATCCCCTATCGCTTCAGCGATCTCGGGGAAGCGGCCAATATCAACGCCAATGACTCCCTGCTGCTCCACGGCATCTACGCCGGCCTCGAATACAATTGGTAAACCAGGCTGACCGTTGACTCCCCGCCCGCCGTGCTCGACCTCGTGTCGAGCACGGCTTTTTTGTTGGCGGAGAAGCAGAGAGGACCTCAGCACTGCAGGTCCGGCTGCAGGTCCAAGTGACGTGCAGCGCACCGCGATCGCCTCCAAGCTATGACGACGTCCATCGCTCAAGCAGTAAGCGAACTCAGAGCACTCATTCGCTGAGCGATCTCAAACGATGACGCTGGTCAGCTGCTGGAACTCAGGGTGGTTTCGCACTGAGTCGAAATCGGGTTCCGAAGCGACCAGGTCCCGGAAGCATTCGTCCAGCTCAAACGCCTGAGCCAGATGGACGAGGGTCAGCCCGACGTTGTGGGCCAACGACCAGTAACAGGCCAAGTTGTAGTGGATGATCCCCTGCGAGCGGTCGACTTCCAGGGCGTCCTCCAGCGACTGAATCGCCAGATCGAGCCGCCCCAGCCGCTTGTAGCACCAACCCAGCTCGAGGAACGCAGCCACGTTCTCCGGATCCTTCTCCAGCGATTGCTGGAAGGCAATCACCGCCGCGTCGTACTGCTCCATCACCCGCAGACCCTGCCCCCGCAAGAGCAAAGCCGCCAGGCAATTCGGGTCGTCCAGACGGTCCAGAGCCTGCAACGCTCGCAAAGCCACTCGATCCCTCTGCTGGGGGGAAAGCGGCCACTTATCGGCGAACGTCAGCAAGAGCTCCAGGTACCCCTCGGCTTCCTGTAAGAGCTGCCTTCTGCGAAGTCGCGAATAACTGGCCACGGTAACCATCTCCCGGCAACTGACCAAGCGAGATCTGACTGTTACATTTTATCCAACAAGTCGCGAAGTCCCAAGCCAAAGGCATCAAATCTTGCGTCGCCCCCAGACAATCTAAAGTCCCGTTCGATTTTCTCCAACCCGTCTGCCGGGTCAGAAAAGTGAACGTGGGCTGCGCATTTTTCCTTTCGCTCGGGCCCGTCGTCCAACCTGGGCTCCGTATCCCGCCTGTTTCATCGCCCGTTATCCCGCCCAGTTGAGGCCATTTCGCCTCAACGGTGCGGTGAAAACGCCACCAGGACCTGCCGGCCGGTGGCCAAAAGTCCACAGCTCGCCACGGTCCCGTCGACCGCTCTAGCGCTGTAACTCTTAGTCCAGCTGACGCTTAGCAGCGAGCCACTGCTGACCGTCGCCCGACTGGCACGCCCCATGCTCAAGGATACCCCATACCGGTTCCATGAGCTCGACAGTTGGGGAGACCAGAGGGGTGCACCGTACAGTCGCTGCCGTTCTCCTGATTATCGTTCTCGGCACGGGAACGAGCTGGACTGTATGGCAGTCCGCCCAGCCGTCAAAGAATCCCCAGCCGCCAGTACCCGATCGACCGCCCTTGTTGAGCTGGCGGCGTACGGAACAGGGCTGGGAACAACCCTTGCAGTGGCCCGAAATGGGACCGCCCCCAGATCCGATCGGACATATCCATCCGCTGGTCGTGGCCAGCGGCATGGCTCTGATCTCGGTCACGGCCCTGCTGGCCTGGGAGCGCGAGTCCTAAGCGATCGGTTCCTTGACCTTCTGCACGAAGTGAGGCGACTTGCCCTCCTTGGAGAGTTCCGCGGCCTTCTTTTCAGCTTCTTCCTTTTCGTGGAACTCAAACGTCGCCACGCGTTTCATCGATTGATTGAAGACGCCCCACTGGACCTTCATGCGAGTGTCCACGGTCGCCGCGCGCGTCTTCCGCGGTGCTTTTTTCTTCTTCGGAGCCGCTTCCTTGGCCACGCCCTGCTTCTCAGCGGCCTCCGCTTCAGCTCTCAACTCTTTGCGATTTACGACTTTGCGCGCCATGGATGACAGATTCCCTCTGCGCGGACCCAGCGATCGTCCGCAAACACGCTCCCGGTCCGCCTATCCCCTGCCGCTGACAGAAGACACCTCCGACGAACCAGCTCAGCCCCCTTACGGTTCCCAACCGTCCCTAACACTGCTGGATTCTAAACTATTCGAGCCCCGCTCACCACTGCCCCAGCCACCTGCTGTCGCCCCCTCAACCGCCAACCTCTGGCGGTAACGGCGTCGCTCCCGGGGCCGGCACGCCACCCCCGCTGCGAACATAACTGGCCCGATCGGCCGCGTACTGACTCGAACCGGGAAATCTCAGCCGCTGCAGCTCATCCGCCGGCAACTCCGAGACCAGCTGGTTCGACCGCTCGACGGCCCAGCGGTCGAACATGCTCGCCAGATACCTTCGACACCAACCACACCCCGTCCCCGCCCCCTGACATTCGCTCAACTGACTGGCTCGCTGCGGACGGTGGAGCCGCAGATAGTTCCACACCTTGCGGGGCGAGACATGAAAGCACAAGCAGAGTTCATCGTCCCATTCCATCCGGCCCGCCTCCCGCTCGAATCCCAGCTCGGCAGTTCGCCCCCGTCCGTTATACTAACACGACGCAGCCCCGACACGACGGGCCGACCGGGCGAGTCGATCACGGGCCACCGGCTGGCTGATCCTCTGTCGAGCTCCACCACCGTCTGCCAGCACTCAAAAACAGCCCATGACCACGCCATCCTTTGAACTCCTCGATCCCCGCTCCACCCGACTGGCCGATTGGCTGGCCGCCGCTGGCCAACCCGCCTTCCGGCTCCGCCAGATCCGCCGGTGGCTGTTTCAGGGTCGAGCCGTGAGCTGGGAGTCAATGAGCGACTTGCCGCAGCCGCTGCGTGAGAAGCTGGTTTCGACCGGACCGCTGTGGGAATCGCACATTGTTCGCCATCACCGAGCCAGCGACGGCACCGAAAAGCTGGTATTGCAGTGGCGCGATGGCGGTCAGATCGAGTGCGTGCTGTTGCGCGACGGCACGCGCCGAACCATCTGCATCAGCACTCAGGTCGGCTGCGCCATGGGTTGCGTCTTCTGCGCCAGCGGTCTGGATGGCGTGAAACGCAACTTGACGACGACCGAGATCGTCGAACAGATGCTCAGACTCCAACAACTCCTCCCCGCCACCGAACGGCTCAGCCATATCGTGGTCATGGGCATGGGCGAACCGCTGGCGAATCTCGATCAGCTCCTTCCCGCACTCGAGGTCGCTTCGTCCCCCGATGGGCTCGGCATCAGCGTACGCCGTATCACCATCTCCACGGTTGGTATCCCCAAAGCGATCGATCGACTCGTGGAACTCCGCACCACGTACAACCTGGCCGTGTCGCTGCACGCCCCCAACGATCCCCTGAGAACTGAACTTGTCCCCGTCAACCGCTCGATCGGCCTGGAGGCCGTGCTGCAGGCCGCCGATCGGTATTTCGACAGCTCAGGCCGCCGACTCACCTTCGAATACGTGCTGCTGGGTGGCGTCAACGACCAGCCGACTCACGCTCGAGAACTCGGCAAGCTGCTCCACGGTCGCACCGCCCTGCTGAACCTGATCCCCTACAACCGCGTCGCCGGACTCCCATACGAATCGCCCACCGCCGCAGCCGTGGCTGAGTTCTGCCGGATCGTCGGCCTGTTCGGCGTCAACGCTCAAGTCCGTGAGCGCAAAGGAGACGAAATCAGCGCCGCCTGCGGTCAACTGCGGCGCTCGAAACTGATTGGACCACGGATGGAGTTAACCACGGATGGGCACGGATGATGTTGACCACGGATGGGCACGGATAGACACGGATGAGGTTGACCACGGATGGGCACGGATGGACACGGATGAGGTTGACCACGGATGGGCACGGATGGACACGGATGAGGTTGACCACGGATGGGCACGGATAGACACGGATGAGGTTGACCACGGATGGACACGGATGAGGTTGACCGCGGATGGGCACGGATAGTCGCAGCCGAAGGGAGAGCAATCGGCGTGTCGAATGAGTGGACCGCCGGTTGAGCGAAGGGTGACGGACTTCGAATAGGCCGACGGGGATAGGTGGTCGAGGTTGCGAATCGAGCTCGCAAGCTCAGACCCGGGCGCTGGAAACGCGGGCCACTTCGGGCCACGCCGATTTAGCTTTCCGCCGGTCGAAAGTCGTCACTCGCCCGACCCCCAATCGGTCCATTCCTCGTACTCAGCGCAGCAGTACTCGTACTCAGCGCAGCGGTACTCGTACTCAGCGCAGCGGTACTCGTACTCAGCGCAGCAGTACTCGTACTCAGCGTGAGCCGCAGGGCTCACGAACTAAGTCGCCTTGCGTCACCGGACGCGGGGCTTGAAACGGTGAGGCAACCCGAAAGGGTGGCCAAAACCTACCTGGGCTGGTCCGTACCGGTCCAGAAACTGTTCCCCGAACTTCAGAAATGGAGGTAAGCAGCTAGTGTCACCTTAAACAGTGGTAACGAAAGAGCCAAGGAACAGTACTTGGGGAGGAATCACGATTCGGCCCAGGCGGAGTGCCAGTCTCCTGAGTAGGATGAAGCACGGCGACCTGCTCGAAAGGTCGTCGACCGGCAGCAGATACGGTTAGCTGTCGGCCCAACGCTACGGTGTCTGGTGGTTTCACCTCGAGAAAATGGTTCGTGAGCTTGACCGGTGAGGTCCCAACTCGCCTGAGCGACTTCTGCTCAGTAAGCCAACGTATAAGTCACCGACGAAAGCGGCGGTTATGCGAGAGGAACAAGACCAGGACGCAGGATGCACCCATCCAGTCCACTGACGTCTTGCCGGTAAACCGGGATCGAGGGGATCCCCCCTCGATCAAGGGACCACAGCAGATCCGGAGTAGTCGATCAGGCCTCCCGGCCTGCCCGACGAAAGGAGAAACCTGATTTAGTCCGTCCGGACGCGAACGGATAGATGCCGCAAGGTTAGCACTGAAGAGGGAACTCTCACCCAATGAGAGGTCTGTGCTCTGCTGGCCCAGACACTCCTCAGCAGGCTAAGGAACGGTGGCCAGCGATCCATCGCCTAGGACGGCGGTTGTTTCACCAGAGGATGGCCCCATGGCCAAAAAGCAGAAAGTCCACTCATTAACCGGACGTATCAACGAACGGCTCATGAGGGAAGCGTTCAAAGCTGTCAAGCGGAATCGCGGAGCCGCCGGCATCGACAAGGTCAGCATCGACATGTTCGAGAAAAACCTCGACGCGAATCTGGCCAGCCTGATGAAAGACTTGAAGACGAAAGGTACCTTCGTCCCCAAGCCCCTGCGCCGGGTGTGGATCGCCAAGGACCCGCAAGGAAAGAAACTCCGTCCGCTTGGGATTCCGGCTGTCCGAGATCGGATTGCCCAGGAAGTACTTCGAAGACTTCTTGAACCGATCTTTGAGCCACTGTTTCATGATGACTCCTACGGATTCCGTCCTCAGCGGAACTGTCACTCCGCAATCAGGCGAGTGCTGGCGTTACATGAGGCTGGATATCGCGTCACTCTCGATGCTGATATCTCCGGCTTCTTCGATAACATCCCGCATCAACTGATTGTGACCGCAGTCGCAGAGGAGGTAGCTGACGGGAACATCCTGAACCTGATCGAAAGATTTCTAGCAGCAGGTGTGATGGAGAATGGCATCTTCAAGCCCACCTCGATCGGCACCCCGCAAGGTGGTGTCATCAGCCCACTATTGGCTAACATCGTGCTTAACAAGCTCGACTGGCGCCTCAGTCAAGCCGGGTACCGCTTCGTGCGGTACGCGGATGACTTTGTCGTCGTCTGCCGAACGCGGGCGCAGGCAGTTGCAGCCTTGACTCTGGTTGAATCCGTGATGACTGAACTAGGGCTCTCTCTGAGCCCAGAGAAAACGAAAATCGCCAGCTACGGGAAGGGATACGAATTCCTGGGGTTCCGACTTTCGTACAAGTCACGCACGATGCGACTAAAGTCTCTGGAGAAATTCAAGACCAAGGTAAAGGAATTAACCCGACGCTCCCACAATCTGGAGGCTCGCGTCATCGAGAAACTGAACCAAGTTATTCGAGGCACGGCGAATTACTTCGCCACGGAATTCTCGACATGCACCGGGCTGTTTCGGCAACTCGACAAGTGGATCCGCATGCGGATCCGCTGCATGAAATTCAAACGTAAATGTCTTGACGACAACCATCGCTTGAAAAACCGAGCTTTCCGTAAGAAACTTGGGCTCTTGAGCATGCTGGACTATGCGAACCAGGCCGTGGCAAGCTGGTGAATGACTCCTCTCACAACTCGCGACGGGGCTCGGAGCCTCGCGCCGCGGGGAGGCAATGAACTGGGGGTCGCCCGGTGCAGGAAAGCTGCACGCCGGTAAATATGAGGAACTGACCTCATCGCGACAACGGGGAGGTGGTGGCTGGAAATCCCTCCAGCCTCCACCTTACCCACTGCGCAGCGGTACTCGTACTCGACCCATTGTCGACCTACGGGGTCCTTATCCTTCGCGCACTTCCACGATTTGCGAGGTTAGTCGCACGGATGGGGACCGATACTCTTCTTGACCCGTCCGTGGCATCCGTGGTATCCGTGGTATCCGTGGTTCACTTCTGCGGCAAGAAACCGGGAAGCATGCTCGCCAGGTAGAACGCACGGGGCGTGGTCATTTCCAGCAGGGCCTGCCAGTTACCGGGGGCCGGTTGACGGGCTTCGAGCCCCAAGGCGCTCATGATGGTCAGCGGGCTCTCGTACCGCACGACGCGAGTTTTTTCGGGGTCCAGCCCGGCCAGTTCGGCCGCGCGAGCGACGGCGTCCTCGACGAAACCAATGCGATCGACCAGCCCCAGTTCCTGGGCCAGCGGCGCTGCAAAAATCTCACCCGTGGCGACCTTCGTCAGTGCTTCGTCGTTGTCGCGCAGCTTGGGCCGACCCTGACGCACAATCGACTTGAATCGCTCAAAGGCCTGATCCAAGTATCCAGTCAGCACCTCGCGATGATCGTCGGACATGGCCGTCGTCATGCTCAGCAGCTTCTTGCGCGGATGGCTGACCAGCGAATCTTCCTTGACGTCCAACCGGCCCAGCAATCCACTCAGATCGTAGTGAGGAATGATCACTCCGATCGAACCGGTCGTCGTCGTCGGCTCAGCATAGATCGAGTCGGGCTGATCGCCCACAGCCATGGCGATGTAGTACCCACCGCTGGCCGCCACGCCCCCCATGCTGACCACCAGCTTGAGCTGCCGTTCGTCCCGCAATCGAGTCAAGTGATGGTGGATGAAATCCGAACCGGTCACGGTCCCGCCGGGCGAATTGATCCGCACCACCACAGCCTTGACGTGCGGATCTTTGCGCACGCGGTTGATCTGACGCTTCACGATCCCATCGCCGTCCGTAATCACGCCGCTCACATCAATCACGGCGATTTTGTTCTGCGCACTGGCATCGCCGGAAACGAACCGTTCCTGCAGCCCTTCGCTGCTGTTCAAGTAGTCCTGGCGGCTGCCAAACAGGCTCAACGCCAGCGGCAGTCCGAACAGCAGCAGCAGCCATCCGAACCAGCCGAATCGTCGGCCCCACCCCTGTGGCGTCGCCGGCTGCTGGATCACGATCACCTGCGGCGTGGCACTCCCCTGCCCCGACGCTCCGGTGCCAGCCTTAGACCGAGCGGCGGCCACGGCCTGGTCGATCACCTGCGGATCTACGGGCGGTTGCGAAGTGTCCGACATGAAACGCGACTCCGTGAAACAGTCAGTACGGGACCCCAACCTAGGCGACTCAACGCCTATTCTATCCCGCTCGCCAGCCAACGGCGAGAGACCGTACTCTGCGCCCTCCCCGGCCACATGCCGACACCTTGATCCCCAAGTTTCTCTCCATAGTCCCGAGACTCGATCCCAGGATCTCTCGCCAAGACGACCGGCCCGCCTTGTCTCTTCTCTGTCTGGTCTCTTCTCCGTGCCGTCTTTTCTCCGTGTCTTGGTGCCTCCGTGCGAGATCCTCAATCTGGTCCGCATCCAGAGGCGACTCGTGTGGCGGACACACCCATGACCGGCCAGCAACGTCGGTGAGGATGAATCGGCCGTCGAATCGGCCACCGCGAAACGCCATGAAGTTCCGTGCCAACCAACTCCCTCAAATGGGCGGTTCCACGTCGTTCGATGGGGCTTTTACGGCCTGAGCTCCGGGGCGATCGGTCCTGAGGGCGCGGCCCTTCGTGTCAGAGAGTGCCCCTCGGGAGTTGTCAGCTCGGCCGGGTTCTCGCTAAGCTATGCCAGATGGAAGGCCGCCAACCGGGCGACCGACGGCGCGGGCCACTGAAGGAGCGGGCCACGAGCCAGCCAGTTCAGGCAGCGGGCTCGATCAGGGGAAAGGGACGGAACGTGATTGTCAGTGCTACAACGGATTGCTTTGCGGGTACACCGCTCCCCGATGTCTTCGACAAACTGATCGACTTGCAGTTTGCGGCCGTCGAGATCTCGATACGACCCGGGATTGAACAGCTGTCGGCCGACGAGGTGCTGGCCGATCTGGAAAAAGCGGTCGCCCTGTGCCGCAGCACGCATCGGCTCGATATCACCGGCTACGGCGTCGAAATCGACGTCGAGGCCCCCGACTTCTATGACCAGTTCCAGGCCTGCTGCCGGCTGGCTAAGAGCACCAAGGTGGCGAATATCACCGTCCCGTCGGGCGAACTGGGGACGCCGTTCAACGAGGAAGTCGAACGTCTGCGGAAAATGGTGGCGCTGGCCACGCTTGAGAGCGTTCGCATCAGCATCCGCAGCCAGATCGGCCGGCTGTCGGAAGACCCGGACACCTGTGTCGTCCTCTGCGACAACGTCAAAGGGCTCGGCGTCACGCTCGACCCCAGCCACTACCTGTGCGGCCCCTACGCAGCCCGCGGCTACGACAAACTGCTCCCCTACACCTACAACGTTTACCTCCGGGACTCGAACGCCAATCACCTGCAGGTGCGGGTCGGCCAGGGAGAACTCGACTACGGCCGGTTGATTACCCAGTTGAGCCGTTTCCGGTACGACCGGGCCCTCTGTATCCAGATGGTCCCCCTGCCCGATGTCGACCATCCCGCCGAGCTCCGCAAGCTGCGGCTGCTGCTGGAAAGCCTCCTCTAAACCCGGCATCGGGTCCCCAGTCGAACTTGCCGCGCGGCGCTGGTATCATCACGCCCCCGGCCCAGCTTGTACGGCTGGGCGCCCCAGGCGGGTGTCTTCGACTTCAGGAGCCTTCGTCATGAGCCGTAGTTCTGTTGCCGTTCTGTTCCGCGGTCCCCGGCGAGCTGCCGGCCGACTGCAGCCGTGGGCCGTCCGCTCGGGCCTTCGCTGGCTGGCCGCACTGGCCGCGCTGGCCACGTTTGGACTCCCCTCCCCCGGTTACTCGCAAACAAAGGATTCCCCGAAGATGTCGATTGACAAAGCCGATTTCGGCCAAACGGCTGATGGCGACAAGGTAAGCGTCTACACCATGACCAACGCCAACGGCATGGTGGTCCGCATGGTGGACTACGGCGCCACCA
Organism: Pirellulales bacterium; assembly: GCA_046349895.1. Classification (GTDB taxonomy): domain Bacteria; phylum Planctomycetota; class Planctomycetia; order Pirellulales; family Pirellulaceae; genus JAXMBJ01. The sequence goes on from JAXMBJ010000006.1 coordinate 3,583,592, forward strand.
TCATCGGCGTGGAAGTACCCGATCGTAAGGGGAAGCTGGCTAACGTCACGCTCGGATTCCCGAAGCTCGACGGTTACCTGCAACGGCACCCCTACTTCGGCTCAACCGTCGGACGCTATTGCAACCGCATCGCCAAGGGCCAATTCTCGCTGGGTGGCAAGTCGTACAGCTTGGCCATCAACAACGCCCCCAACACCCTGCACGGCGGTGAGAAGGGCTTTGATCGCCAGATGTGGAAGGCCGAGCCCAAGGCGACTGCCGATGCGGTCAGCCTGCGATTCACTCGACGCAGTCCCGATGGCGAAGAAGGCTATCCCGGCAACGTCGACGTCGTGGCGACCTACTCGCTGAACAACAAGAACGAACTGACGATGGAATTCGAGGCCACCGCCGATCAGCCGACGGTCGTCAATCTGACCAACCACGCCTACTGGAATCTGGCCGGCGCTGGCTCAGGGACGATCGAAAACCACGAACTGACGCTGACGGCCGACAAGTACCTGGCGGTCGACGCCACACTGATTCCCACCGGTGAAATGCCCGACGTAGCCGGCACGCCGCTCGACTTCCGCCAAGCCAAAAAAATCGGCGCCGATCTGAAGAAGATCCCCGACGTCGGCGGCTACGACCATTGCTATGTGTTGCGCAACCAGTCGGGCCAACTGGCCCTGGCGGCCCGCGTCAAGGATCCCGCTTCGGGGCGCGTGATGGAAATCCTCACCACTCAGCCCGGCATCCAGTTCTACACCGGCAACTTCCTCGACGGAAAACCCGCCAACGGCGGCTACCCGCTGCACGGCGCCCTGTGCCTCGAGACCCAACACTACCCCGACTCACCGAACCACCCCGAATTCCCTTCGACGGTGCTCAAGCCGGGTGAGAAATTCCGTCAAGTCACGGTCCATCGGTTCTCGGTCGAATAGGCCGCTCGAACCACTGGACCAGCACTGGCAGCAGCAACAGATTGCCGACCGTCCCTCCTAACATCGTCAGAGCCGTCATGGCTCCGAACGAGACGGTCGGCAGAAAATGGCTGGCGCATAGCACGGTGAAACCGATCACCAGCGACAGCGTCGATAATGCCATCGACAATCCGACCTGTGCGTGGGCATGCTCCATCGCCCCGCGCAGCGTCGCTCCCTCCCGCACGTATCGCCGCACGGCAAACAAGTAGTGGAGCGATCCGTCGATCGCCAGACCGGTCGACACAGCGGCGATCATCGCCACGCCCAGGTTCACCCGCCAACCCCAGGTCGGGTGCAGACAGAGCCATCCCAGACTGCCCATCACAATCACGATCGGCACCATGTTGGGGATCAGCAACAACAGGCCCCACCGCCACTGCCGGAAGGCAAAGGCCATCATCAAACCGATCAGCACCAGCGCGACAGTAAACGTCAACCATTGATCGGCCAGCACACTGTCGATCAGCCCGGCGACCAGCACAAAAGGACCGGTCACTTGAGCTCCCGGGAAATGTTCCCCGGCCACGCGACGCAATCCCGTCAGCAGCTCGTGTTTCTCGCCCGCCGATTGACGCTCGGTCGCCCGTAACATCACCCGATAAGCCCACTGGCCCGTCGCCGGATCCCGTCCGACCAGCGACCGATAAAAGACCGGCTGAGCTCCCTCCATGGCCGCCATCGCTCCTCGCAACGCCTGCTCACGCAATGAAGCGATGGGCACCTGGTCCCACGCCACCGGACTCAACTCGCGCAGCGAATCGGCCAGGCTCAATACCTTGGTCAGCCCGTGCGGTGGCCTCGTATCACTCGTAACCTGGTCACTAGGGCCGTCGATCAACTCCTTGCGCATCTGAGCCTGCATCCGTTCGACGCCCAGCAGAAATTCGCCGTTCAATTCACCGGGGACCGGAATCACCACATCGGCCACTCCAGCCCCACCCAACCGGCTCTCCACCCTTTCATAAGCCTGGACCAGCGGGCTGTCGGACCGGAAATTCTTGGTGAAGTCGGATTCCACCTGCAGATACTTCCAGCCCCAACCGCAGACGATCGTCACCGCTGCGACCACCGACGTCACCAGCATCGGATGGTCCAGCACCCAGCGAGCCAGACTCGCGAGCATCGCTGCGCCAAACCGCGCACCACGCACCGGCGCAGAGAGATCGACGTCCGATCTCACCAGAGCCAAAGCCGGGACCCATACCAAGACCCCGACAAAAACCATCAGCGATCCGACGGCCATCATCAGCCCAAAGTCGCGCACCGGACCCACGCGAGCCGTCATCAGCGCCCCGAAAGCCACTGCGTCCGTGGCACACGCCCACCAGATCGGCTCCAACAGTTCGGTCAGCGAGATCCGCAAGGACGTTTCAGGATCCGTCCCCTCCAGAATCAGCTCACGATGACGGACCATCACATGGACCAGCGTCGCGACTCCAATCACCGTCACCACGGCCGTCAACATCGAGCTGACCATGGTCAACTGAATGCCGCACAGCACCAGCAGCGCGCGAGTCATCAGAAGGGCAAACTGCACGACGATCAGCGGTACGATGACCCACCTCACCGTTCCAAAGCACCACCAGATGGTCAACCCCAGCAGAAAAACGGTCCCCCAGGCCAAACGCCGCGCGTCACGCCGTATCTGACGAAATCCCTCCACGACCATCACCGGCTCGCCCGTCACGACCCCCTCGGGCAGCTCGGCCGCCAATTGGCTGAGTGCTTCCACGGCCGGACCGCGCAGACGAGGCAGGTCGGCGTGGGGGTCGAGCTGGCAGACCAGTGCCAGCGTCTGGCCATCGGCGCCGTGCGTGTAACCGGTGAAAAGTTTCTGGAGCCGCCCTACCCAATCAGCGTCGGCCGCTTCGCCACCCCCCAACTGTCGCAGCTGGTCGATTGACAGCACTGCCTGCACGCCGGGTACCGCAGCCGCTCGGCGCACGGCCGATCGCATCCGCTCCACCGACTCACTCGACTGCTGCCAGTACCCCGGATCGGTGTAAACGACCAGCACAACCTCATTGCCGCCAAAGGCCCGCTTGAGTTGACCGTAGGCGACCAGGGCCGGATCGTCGGCCGAGAACATGCTCTCCATCGACTGATCGTAGTCGACCGTCGGCAGCGCCAGGGTGGCCAACGTGAGGACGACACCGAGTGCCAGCAACCAGAACCGCTGGCGCACCAGCCACTCAGACACCCGTGCCGCGCGACTCGATTCGACGGGTGGCGACGGCCTTTTCACGGCTGCGGTCACGGGGACTCCCTGGCAAACTAGGCAAACTACAGAACTCCCCGTTTCCCGGTCGACCCGGGGTCGGCGGAGGTTTCTTAAGTCTTTGCGCGACAATGAATTGAGCAAGCCCTGCTGGGTAGAAATTTACCTTGTATGGCCCGGGAGGCCTACCTATAATCCCGCCGCCTGCGCACCAGGAAGGTGCGCGCTGGATGTCGATCGGGTCCCATGGACGGGATGATTCTCTTCTGAACGCTCGCCACTTCGCACTGGACGGCCGTTGGCGTTCCAAGCCGGTTATGGCTGGAACGAGGGGTGAGGGTACGTCCCGAGCACTCCGGCGGTGGATCGTCGGGTGGATTGCAGCTCTGAGCCTGTTCTTGATCGCGGGAACACCATTGGCGACGTATGGCCAGACCGACATGGCGGTCGGCGGTGTATCGGGCAAGCGGATTATGGTCCGCTCGCGGGGGAGCACGGGACTGCAGGTCCGATCGTTGCCGGCGCCGGACGGCAGTGGCCAGGTGGTGATTGTCGAGAACGGTGTTCGGATCATTGTCGAGGACGTCACGGCGCCGCGTGTCGGACAGCTGGGCAACGTGGAGCTGGAAGCCGACCGCATGGTGATCTGGGCGACCGGACTGCAGGCCGCTGACATGTTGTCGGGGAACGCGGTGGAGTCCGATCTGCCGATTGAGATCTATGCCGACGGCAATATTGTTTTCCGGCAGGGCCTGTCGGTCGTCTTCGCTCGGCGAATGTACTACGACGTGAATGCCGATACGGGCGTGGTGATCGACGCTGAAGTGAACACGCCGGTGCCGACGGTCGACTCATGGGGCTATGACGGGTTCGTGCGATTTCGAGCTGACGCGTTGCGTCGGATCGGCGAAGGACGGTTCGAGGCGGCTCAAGCGGCGGCCACGACCAGCCGGCTCGGGATCCCCAGCTATTGGCTGCAGTCGGGCAACGTCGCGGTCAACACCAGAACTCAGCCAGCCATTGATCCGGCGACGGGGTTGATGGCCGTTGATCCGGTGACAGGATTGCCGACAGCCGAACGCAAGTCACGTTTGACCAGTCGCAACAATCTCGTCTATTGGGGTGGCGTCCCCGTCCTGTACTGGCCTTGGATGGCGACCGATCTGGAACGGCCGACGACGGTGCTGGAAGGGATCATGTTTGACAACGACAAGATCTTTGGTTTCCAGGTCCGCACTCGGTGGAATCTCTATCAGCTCTTCAGCGTCGAGAATCCGCCCGACGGCACCCGCTGGACCGGTTCGGTGGACTACTTGAGCGAGCGCGGCTTGGGTCTGGGGTCGAACTTCCAGTACGACCGCGATTCGGTCTTCGGTCGACCGGGCAGGACGTTCGGCTTCCTCGACGCTTGGGGCCTGCAGGACAGCGGGCTCGATACGGTGGGCAGCGACCGGCGGGACATGATTCCTGACACGGACCAGCGCGGACGGGTACTGGGCCGGCATCGCCAGCGATGGGGTGAAGGGTATCAGTTCACAGCCGAGGTTGGCTGGATCAGCGACAACAACTTCCTGGAACAGTTCTACGAAATCGAATGGGATCTCGACAAGGATCAGGCGACGGGCGTTGAGCTGAAGCGGACGATCGACGACCACGAGTGGGCCGTGTCGGCCGACGTGCGGTTGAACGACTTCTTCACGCAGACCGAATGGCTCCCCAGGCTCGACCATTACGTCCTGGGCCGCTCGTTGGTCGACGATCGACTCACCTGGCTGGCCCACTCGCACGCCGGCTACGCTCGGATGCGCACAGCCTCGACACCGTCTCAGCCTCAGGAACAGGCGACGTTTCAGCTGTTGCAATGGGAAGTCCAACAGGAAGGGTTGCGCACCGCCACCCGGCAGGAACTCGATCTCCCCTTCCAGCTGAACCTGGTGAAGCTGGTACCGTATGTCAGCGGCGAGCTGGCCTATTTTGGAGCCGACCTCGAAGGGAATCCCGAAACGCGTCTGCTCGGTCAGGCGGGGATCCGGGCCAGTGTTCCGATGTGGACTTCCGACTCGAACGTGCAGAGCCAGTTGTTCAATCTGAACGGTCTGGCGCACAAGGTCGTCTGGGAAGGTGAATTCTTCTATGCCAATTCCAATCAGAGCCAGTTGAATCTACCCCTGTATGACATTGTCGACGACGACGCGATCGAGATGTTCCGCCGTCGACTCTACTTCACCACGTTCAACGGCGTCCCCGGCGGTTACGTGCCGTTGCAGTTTGATGAGCGAACGTTTGCTCAGCGCGGCGGGCTGCAGCGCTGGATCAGCTCACCCTCGACGGAAATTGCGGACGACCTGGCCGTATTCCATCTGGCCGCACGCCAGCGCTGGCAGACTCACCGCGGCGCACCGGGACGGCAGCGGGTGATCGACTGGATTTCGCTCGACACCGAAGGGTTCTTTTACCCCGACGCCGACCGAGACAATTTCGGCCAGATCGCCGGTCAGCTGCAATACGACTTCAAGTGGCATCTCGGCGATCGATTTACCGTCCTCTCCGATGGTTTTGCCGATACGTTCGCCGATGGTCTGAAGACGGCCGCCCTGGGAGCCATCGTCAGCCGGCCGGGCCGCGGACAGTACTACCTGGGCTTCCGGACCATCGAAGGGGTGATCAGCAGCCACACGCTGAATTCGGCCGTCAGCTACCGGCTGAGCCCCAAGTGGATTGTGAACTACGGCAGCACCTACGACTTCGGTTCCACCGGCAATATCGGCCAGGTAGCCAGCGTCGTGCGGGTCGGCGAATCGTTCCTCTGGTCGGTCGGCGCGAACTACGACGTCAGCCGCAACAACTTCGGCGTCCAGTTCTCCATCGTCCCCCGCTTCATTCGCTCCACGCTCGGCCAGGTGGCTGGCGTTCCGATCGCTCCTGTCGGATACTACGGACTTGAATAGTCCACCGCTGGAACCGATCCCCATGCGACCCGCCCGACGATTTGATCACAAGTTCCTCGATGCGCTGCGCGGTCTGCGAGCCGGAGTGCACGGCCAGTCCAGCTTCCTTGTCCATGCCTTGGCCACCGCAGCCGTGCTGGGCACGGCCTGGTACCTGCGAGTCCCGCGGCACGAATGGGCCGTCCTCGTACTGTGCATCACCATCGTCTGGGCCGCCGAACTGTTCAACTCGGCCCTGGAAGCTCTGGCGGCCGCCGTTCGCACAGACTACGACCCGCAAATCGGCAAGGCGCTCGACGTCGCCAGCTCCGCCGTGCTCGTCGCCGCACTCGGCGCCGCCGCCGTCGGTACCGTCCTGCTGGGCTACCGCGTCGGACTCTTTTGCGGCTGGTGGGGTAACGAAGCCCTCGTTCGGTATCCGGCCAATACCCACGCCACCGCTCCCATCCAACCCATCCCCGCCGTTGGCTCCGGGACCACTGACACTCCGCTGATGAGCGACGCAGCATCCAGCGATGCCATATCAAGCGATGCGTAGACCGGGATTTGCGAATTAGCGGCGGATGAGCCGGTCCAGCCAGCCAATAGACTCACCAGGTCCGAGGCGTCCGTGTCGCCGTCGTAATCCATGTCGCCATTCAAGAACGTCTGAATCCCCACGCCGGCCGGCTGATCGCCCGTCCAGCCGTCGAGGAAGAGGACCAGATCGGCCGAATCGGCGTCGCCGTCCAGATCCAGATCGCCGTCCCCAGCCCAGACCCAACCGATGTCCGTCATACCGGCAAGGTCGACATCGGTGAACAACCGGCGCGTCCCTCGGCGAATAGCCGGGTCCATCGCCGCCGTCTGACTAACGCCGTTGACCGTCCCCTGGGTCCCCACCGCCCAGTGGCCGGCAAACTCGTCGACCGGCACCGGACCGCCGTAGACCGACTCGGCTTCCGGTCCCAGAAAGACTTTGGACGTCAGATCGACCTGGTTCCGCCACGAATCCGCGGTGCCCACTCCCAAGACGTGCCCCAGCTCGTGCAGTGCAATCGTCAGAAAATCTTCCTTCCCGGTCACCGGCCCGCTGAGATTAAAGTTCCACGTCGCCGCGTTGTCGAAGGCAATCGACCCGATGGCGACCTGATACTCGGTCGCCTGATCTCCGTAGACATCTCCCCCCTGGCCTCGACGGGAAACAGCGTTCAGAAACGAATTGGTCCCGTTGGCCGACCAGCCCGCCGGGCCACCCAGACCGATCGTCGAACCGGGCAGATCACGTCCCCCGACGTAGACTCGGATCTGATTGGCCGCAATCTTGGGGTTGTCGACCGTCACCGTCGCACCACTGGTCGGTTGCGAGACCTCAAAGCTGATGGTGTTCAACGGGGGAAACGGATTGATGGCGGTCAACTGATCTCTGATCCGCAAAAAATACGATCCGGCTCGTTCCAAAGCCGTACGCCGAGCAGGATCGGTGAAAAATCCGCCCGTGTCATACGAGTAATCGAACTGAATCTCGACCGCGGCGGCTCCGGCGACGCATGCCAGCCACGCCAAGCCGGCCAGCACCCAGGACACGGTCCTTCCGCCCCACACAGTCCTTCCTCTGCCCGCCATTCCTCTGCCCGCCGTCCCCATGAATCCAGCTCGCCCCCCCTCTCCGCTCCTCGACCACCCACTTCAGTCTATTTGCGGGTGGGAACCCTGGCCAGCATCCGGCATCCCCCAGCGCTGCAAAGCATCGAGTACGGCCGACACTTTGATCACCGACTTGAACGTCACCACGGGCTGCGTCGCCGGCGGCTGCCAGTCTTGGCCGACTTCCGCCTGCTCGGTAACGGCCAGCAGCATCCGCGTGTCGGCGAATTCGTGCAGCGTCTGGAGCTTGGCTGCCAGATACTCGGGGGTCCAGAACCCGACGACCTCCATCATCACGCGGCGGCCATCCGCGTGCCGGAACTCAAAATCGGGGATAAACACCTTCTGTTGGCGATGGACAATGGTCGGTTCGCGGAACAACGTCCAGCCTTCCCGCGGCTCGTTACCCCACCGTTCGGCGAAGGCCTGTTCGACGTCCGAGTCGAACTCGGGACTGGCCGGCAGATGGCTCTGTAACCCATCCTCCGACGACAGTTCGAATCGCAACCCGGCCCGGCGACGCGATGCCAGTCGAGCGTGCAGGGTCCAGCCGAAGCAGGCCAGCAGCGTCGGCAGGAATTTCGCCATGGCGACTCCATAACGACGCGTCTGACGGAGGGCCGAGGCGGGTCCGTCAAGCCGAATATCGTACGAGCCGTCCGATCGGCGGTGGATCGTGTGCATCAATCGCGACAGCTTGGCCGCCCGCAGAATCCGCTTGAAGTCGGCTCGAGCCCGGACCGTCAGATCCAGAGCGTCGTACAACACGGCCTGGGCCTGAGCGACGTTGTAACGCGACAACAGCTCAGCACCATCCGTGTAACCGTCAAATCGCACTAAAGGCTGAAACTCAATCACGTCCGTAAAGAGCCGGCCTTCGATCTCAGCCCAGCTGCTGCCCAGCTCTTTCGCCAGCCGGTCTTTCACCGCCTGAGCTCCATGTTCGAACAGCCCGTCAGGTTCCATGACCAGCGGATGCAGGGGCGCCGCCAGTCGAAACAGCTTGCGACGCAGCTCGGCAGCCGAACCGGCCCGATCCTGGCGATACTCGCTGACGTCGTCCAGCAGTTTGCAGAAAGCGTGCACACGCCGCGCGGGACAATCGGGTTCGTCGGCCAGCAGTCGCTCAACGGCCAGATGCAACTCACGCCGCGGACGGCCCGTCCCCGTGCGGTAGACGTCGAGCATTCGATCAGCATAGCGCGCATACTGCGAGTGCGATCGGCGCGTCAGTCGATCGGCAACGACTTTGCCCGTCTGCCAGTCACAGCTGACGATAGAGTGTTCCTTCGAAAGCATCTGCTGCTCGCCTTCGCCGCGATCGACCTTCCTCAGTAGTACTCGCACACACAACTTCGTACAACGTCGCCCGCTGACCTCCCTGCTTGCGGAGTATCCGACCCAACCGTTGCCGCAACTGACGAGTCGACGAGGAACCGCCGATCACGATGGCGACCTTGACGGCCGGCAAATCGACCCCTTCGTCCAGCACACGATTGGCGACTACAGCCGGATACGTGCCGTCGGCCAGCCCCGACAGAATATCTTGCCGCTCGCGCTTGCGACAATGACTCAACAGACACGGCACCAGAAACCGCCGCGATACTTCCCGAGCCATGGCATTCGAGCCGGTAAAGATGATCGTCGGCGAACCGACGTGCAGACGGAAGATGTCTTCCAGCACCCGCAGCTTCTCGTCCGCCCGGTCCTCGATCGACTGCTTGGCGCGAAAATCCCTCAACGCCTGACGCGAACGTGGATCGCTGTTCGATTCCTGACAGACCTGCTCCCAAGTAAACCGAGGGTCGTGTTTCAAACGGTCGCGTACGTAATCCCGCACGCGCTGCGACAACGTGTCGTACCGAGACTGCTCGTCGTCCGTCAGGTGCACGGGAATGCGAATCACATCGTAATCGGCCAGCGACGCCCCTTTCACAGCCGAAATTGGCAGCGAGTAGACCGTCGGGCCGATCCACGCTTCCAGATCGGCGTGCCGGCCGTCAGCCCGCTCCAGTGTGGCCGACAGCCCCAGCCGAAACGGCGCACAACTCATGCGTGCCGCGTCCGAGCGGACCTGGCCCGGCAGATGGTGGCATTCGTCAAAAACAATCAACCCGAACTGGTTGCCGAATTTCTCCATGTGAATGCACGCGCTGTCGTAGGTCGTCACCGACACCGGCCGCACTCGATAGACACTGTCCCCCACAATACCCGCGTCATATCCCAGCCCGGCCAGGATCCGCCGATGCCACTGGTACATCAAGTCACGCACGGGTGATACCACCAACGTCGACACTGACGTGGCCGCCATCAACGCCAAGGCGACTTCCGTCTTCCCCGTGCCGGTCGGCATCTCCACCACGCCTCGCCGCTCCACCAGCCACGCCTCGACCGCCTGCTGCTGCTCGCTCCGCAATGCCGGGAGCTGCACCGCGGGCCACGTCAGCCGCTCCCAGGCCGGCACACGATTCAACAAGCCCGGCAAATGCCGCCGCAACGCCTCAATCGACTCGCGGTAATGCCGAGCATCGGCTCGCCAGGACCGCACACGGTCGTCCCAGCTCCAGACGACCCCCGGACACCATTCGGCCAACGGCAGCAGCGTCGCAGCCGACAGCAGCAGCGTCCCTCGGTCAAATTCCAGCGTCGGAACTAAAGCTCGTGGCGACATGCCGTTTCACTCTTCCGCCAGCAGCTGACGCAAGCCGATCAACAACGCGTCGAGATGCTCGTCCCGGTTATACAGATGCCACGACACACGAATGAACCGCTGACCCGACCAGCCAATGATCGGTACCTCGATCCCGTACCGCTCCCACAACCGCTGCTGCAATCGATGAGAATCGCCCGGAGGCAACGGCAGATGGGCCATCGAACCGTACCAGCCCGGTCCCCGCCCCAACGGCTCCGTCCGTAATTCCTCCTGCAATCGCCCCTCGGCTCGCCGAGCCATGCGGCATAACGTTTCCCGCACCCGCTCAACCCCCAGCCGCTGGAAAAAATCGATCGCCGCCGGCACCGCCAGATAAGGACTCGAATCCCGCGTCCCCGTCCACATCAACTCTTCAAACCATCGCTGCGGTTCCGCCGGCTGCACTCGCCCCCAGCTCAACTGCATCGGCCGAATCGTCTCCTGCCACTGCGGAGCGACGTACAGAAAGCCCGAGCCCAACGGCGCGCAGAGCCACTTGTGGCAACTGGCCGTGTAGAAGTCACACCCGAGTTGAGTGAGTTCTACCGGGACCTGCAACGGCGCATGGGGACCGTCCACGCAGACCATCGTCCCCCGCTCGCGCGCCCGCCGACAAATCTCCGCCACCGGCAGAATCAACGCCGTCGCCGAGGTGATGTGACTGACCACCAGCAGCCGACATGGCGGAACACGATCCCCCACCAACGACTCGACCACCTGCTGAGGATCCTCCAACGGCTGCGGCAAAGAAACTACGTCCAGCGTCGCCCCCGATTCATCGCATGCCCGCTGCCAGATCCGACGCACCGCTCCATATTCGTGATCGTTCAGCACCACGCGATCGCCCGGCTGGAGCGACACGCTGCGAGCCACGACGTTCATCCCCGCCGTGGCGTTTTCCACGAAGGCCAGATCACTCGACCGACAGCCGACAAACGACGCCAACCGATCCCGAGCGGCCAGCCAAAGCGACTCAAAGTGCCGATTGTAGAAGTCCATCGGCTGAGCCTCCAGCTGCTGCTGGTACGCGCGACGTGCCGCCAGCACGCTCGTCGGCGCCGGCCCGTACGAACCGTGATTCAGATAGATTGTGTCCGGACGGATCCGCCAGGCCTCCGCCACCTCATCCCAAGCACTCACCTGCCTCGCCTCCTCGCTCCCACCTGCCCGCTGCCACCTGCCCGCGGTTTCTCCTGATTGCCGCTTGGTCCTCACCGTCGCTCCGCGGGTCGATCCGGAGCGTTGCGGCCTGTCCGTCGAGCGGCGGCCAACTTGGCATAGGTCAGCGCTCCCCTGCCTCGTACAATCGGCACCGAGATAACCTAACTCTCGGAGTCGACGGATGCCAGCGAACTCACCCCTCACGGCCGGCCGCGGCCCCTGCGCGCCACCACTGCTAGCAGCCCTGTGGTCGCGGCTGCTGGTGATCGTGTTCCTGAGCCTGGCGGCTGAAACGACGGGCGTGGCGGCGGTCCCGGAGGTCTGGCCCGACGAGTTTCTGGACGAGGCCGATCTGCACGGCGTCTGGTTTATTGATGAACAAACGGGATGGGCCGTCGGCGACCGAGGGGTCATCTGGCGGTCGCCCGACGGAGGCCAGCGTTGGAGTCGCCAGCCGAGTCCGCCCGACATCCTGTGGCGAGACATCTGTTTCGTCGACGGCCAACACGGCTGGCTGGTTGGCACGCACGTTGAGCCCTTGAGCACCGAGACGCAGGGCGTGATCTGGCGAACCGAAGACGGGGGTGAACACTGGGAACCCGTCCCCAGCACTTATCTGCCGGGGCTCCACGCGGTTCGCTTCACCGACCGGCATCACGGCTGGGCCGTCGGACTCCCCTCACCGCTCTTTCCGACCGGCGTCTTCACGACGGAAGATGGAGGGATGAGCTGGCAGACGGTACGTGGCGAGGGCCTGACGGCCGGTCACGCCGTGGCTGCAGGTGCTGATGGGCAGGTCTGGATTGCCGGCGACCGGGGCCTGATTGGTCGGCTGGCGCAGCGCACCCTGAGAGCTCAACGACCGCCGCAGCCGGGGACGTTTCGAGTGATCGTCGACGGGCCTTTCGGCACGCTCGCTGGGGGCCATCTTGGAGAACTCTGGTCGCGTCCTCCAGGCGTGGCGACCAACGCCGACCCGTGGCAGCCTTACCACCAGTTGGCCCAGTCGCTGAAACAGGCCGTCGGCGACACGCCCGACGCTGTCGCTGCGACGGTCCAAGATCAGACGGTGTGGATGAGTGTCAGCCCGAGTGGCTGTCTGGTGCGGGGCTCGTCGGCCGCCGACTGGCAAGTCATCGGTACGGGCCAATCGTCGACCTTGCGAGACCTGCATTTCACATCCCCCGATGTCGGCTGGGGAGTCGGCGATAGCGGCACGATCGTGCGCACAACTGATGGGGGTCAAACGTGGACCGCCGTCCGCGGTGGCCAGCGGGCCACGGCGATTTTGATTTGCGTGTCGGAACTGGAACAGATTCCATGGGAATTGATCGTCCAGCAGACCGCTCATCAGGGTTATCGGTGCCGCGTTGCCGTCTGTGGCGATCTCCCGGGCCCAGTCCCCAGCCAACGCCTGACTCGTGCGGCTGCCGCGCTGCAGCTGGTCGGATCGGGCGGCATCGACTGGCTGCCAGGTGCTGAGCGAGCCGATTCGTTAGCACTGCAAATCCGCCAGCACCGACCCGTCGCCATCTATGCGCCCCCTTCGACTTCGAGCGGTTCGGATCGGAGCCTGCGTCAGACTGTCGACGAAGCCATTCGACGCGCGGCCGATCCGCAGCACGGTCCACCGACCCTGACTCAACTCGGACTCGGACCGTGGCAGGTCCGGTCGCTGATCTGTCCGGCCGATCCGACCGAACGCGACACGGCTGCTGTGGGCCGAGCGATTCCAATCGATGCATCGAGCCGTGCCCAAGTCGCGGCCACCTCCATCCGTCACTCGCAGATTGTCTATCCATTGGGAATGAGTGTCGGGCAACTGGTGCGCGAGGCGACTTGGATGTTGACCGACTCGGCTCAGCCACGCGACGACGCGGCCCAATATCAGATCCTGCTGCCAGGTCCTGATGGCTGGAAGCCCGTCGCCGGCTCAGCCCAGGATCTCCTCTCGCGACTGACCATCGCTCGAGGAACGCCCGGTCGCCGTCCCCCCGGCACGCCGCTGGGCGATCTGGCGGAAACCACGGCCCTCGGACGCCGCACGATGCAGATCCAGCAGCTGCTGCTGCACGCCCAGCAGGACTCCACGGCTCTGCAGCGCATGACGCAGCTGACCTTTGGATTGGGTGAGGCCCCCGCGGCACGTTTGATGGTAGCCGTCGCCCAGTCGCAACTGACGACCGGTCAGACCGACCCGGCTCGCCAGACTCTCCAGGAACTCCTCAGCCGATTTCCGCAGTCACCGTGCGCCACGTGGGCGCGGCGGCAGCTGCTGTACGACGTCAGCAGTGACGAGACGCTGTGGCGCGATCAGCAGCGGACGCTGGGAGCCGACGAGCGGGCAAGTTTGGCGTCAGCCACTGGAGCTGAACAGGAATCGGCATCCACCATTCCCAGCGTCTTGGGAGCCGAACGGCAGCAGGTCATCCCCGCCGGTAATCTGTCGGCCGAACGAACGGTTCCACGGTCGCGACGAGCCGCCCATCTGCTGGAAGCCATGCAGAAGACTCACCCCGCGCTGGCCTTGGCCCCCGAGGTCCGGATGAGCCTCGCGGCCCTGTGGCGAGCCGAGAACGACGCGAAGCTGGCACTGACGGAGTACCGCAAACTATTGAGCCAGACGGCGGACCCCGCCTGGAAAGAACTCGCTCAATGCGAAATCTTCCTGTCGCAAGGCCGCACCACTCAGTTTCCTAAGTCGCTGGCCAGTATCCCGACAACAACTGCTCGACCCCACCTGGATGGCGATCGGAACGAACCGTTATGGGAACAGGCCGTCCGGCTGGAGTTGACGACGACCAGCGCGCCGGCCCCAGTGGCTCCCACACAAATCTGGCTGACCAGCGATACCGAGTATCTCTACCTGGCGGCCGAATGCCCGCCCATCTCAGTTTCAGCGCCCAACTCGACACCGACTGGCAGCGGCGAGTATCCCGCTGTGACCGATCCTGGCGAGCCGCAAGGTGGTGCCGCATCGCTCCCGCGCGGCCGTCGTCGTGACGAACCTTTGGACCGAGAAGACCGCATCTGCTTGCAGATCGACACCAACCGCGACTACTGGTCGAGCTGGCGTCTGGAGATCGGCGAATCGGGCGCTGTGGTCGATCGACTGGGAGAAGATCCATCGTGGAACCCGACCTGGTACATCGCTCATGCCGCTCCGCCGAGCCGTGACGTGACCACGACGAGCGGCGAAACGTCGCCGGCAAGTCCGCGCGGGTGGAGCTTTGAGGCGGCCATTCCCTGGCGAGCGCTGGCGGCCAACGTCGGGCAGCCCGATCAGGTCTGGTGCGTCGTCATCGAACGGTCCGCACCTGGCGGCACTTCACAAAGCTGGGTAGTCAGTTCGGCCGGTCAGTCCATCGCCGCTCGTACCGGCTACTGGATGATCCCCACCGTCAAAGTTCCAACATCCCCTCCCTTGCCCTAGCACAAACCTCCGCGCCCTCTGCATTAAAACCCTCCGCGCCCTCTGCGTTAAAAAACTCCACGAGCAATCAGGGAACAGAGGTCATTCTTCCACGGCAGCGACCATGGCGGCGACCAAGTCGAGTGCCGACAGGATGCCGACCGGCCGCGACTCGTCGTCCAATACCACCAAGCGATGAATGTGTTCGACGCACATCACTCTTGCTGCCTGCATCAACGTCGCCTTCGGAGAAATTGTCTGAACGGTGGGCGACATATGAGCTTCCACGCGATCGCTCGACAGCCGCTGCACTTCAAACGGTGAATGCAGAGTGTCCTTGCACACCAGCTCATCCACCGGATGGAACCCCGCTTCCCGGTCGACGTAGTCGCTGCCCGACAACACGCCCACGCACCGACCACTCTCTTCCACCACCGGCGCTCCGGTGATCTCGTGAGTCGCCAGCTGGCGAGCGGCCGCCTCCATCGTTTCATGAGCGGCTACCGTCACCACCGCCGGCCTCATCACATCTTCGACGCGCAGCCCCAGCAATCTTTCAATCGCACTGTTCATGGGAACCCTCCTTCCCTGAACTAACCTTCAGCAAACCGCGCGCCGCTCCGGGTAATACCGGCCAGCCCCCTCGATTGCCGAGGATTCGGTACGGCAGCATGAGCGGTAATCGCTCGAAGTGTGCCAAATCGGCGCGCATCGCCGCAGAGCTGCCCACGCGAATTTCACCGCCGGCGGGCACGCGATCGGAACTTGTCCAGGACGAACTGCAGGCCGGCCGCCAGCCGCTCGACTTCCTGCCGTGTGTTGTAGAGATAGAAACTGGCCCGAGTGCTGGCGCCGATCCCGTAATGCTTGTGCAGCGGCATCGCGCAGTGATGGCCGGCTCGCACGGCAATTCCCTGGGAATCGAGGAGCTGTGCGATATCGTGAGCGTGGACCTGGGCGAGCGTGAACGTGACGATGCCAGCCTTGTCCTGTGGCGGTGGGCCCAGCATCCGCAGGCCGTCGATCGAACTCAACAGCTGATGAGCGTATGTCGTCAGCTCCAGCTCGTGTCGGTGGATCGATTCCAGACCGATCGCGTTGAGATAGTCGATTGCCGCTCCCAGACCGACCGCCGGAACGATCGGCGGCGTCCCCGCTTCAAACTTCGCCGGCAGATCGGCCGGCTCGAAGTGATCCAGCGTTACGCGCCGGATCATGCTCCCGCCACCCAGAAACGGCGGCATCTGTTCCAGCAACCGCTCCTTGCCGTACAAAATGCCGACGCCCGATGGGCCCAGCATCTTGTGGCCGCTGAAAGCCAGGAAATCGACGTCGTCCGCCACCACATCCGTCAACTGATGCGGAACACTCTGCGCTGCGTCGACCAGCACCAGGGCGCCAGCCTCGTGAGCCTGCCGCACCAGCTGAGCGATCGGATTGCGAGTCCCCAGCACATTCGAGACGCTGGTGATCGCCAACAGCCGAGTGCGGTCGTTCAGTAGCTGTGGTAGCTCGTCCAGCACCAGCAAGCCCTGCTCGTCGATCGGGATGTGCTTCAAACGGCAACCGGTCCGTTCAGCCAGCTGCTGCCACGGCACCAGATTTGCGTGGTGCTCCATCTCCGACAACAGAATCTCGTCTCCCGCGCGGACGAACCGATCACCCCAGCTCCGAGCGACCGTGTTGATGCTGGCCGTCGTCCCCGTCGTGAAAATCACTTCGCTCGTCCGCTCGGCGCCGATAAACTGGCGGATTTTCTCCCGCGCCTCCTCGTAGCGATCCGTGCTCTGGTCACTCAACCAGTGAATCCCGCGATGAACGTTGGCATAGTGACGCTCATACATGTCGACCAGCGATTGGATGACCGAGCGCGGGCGCTGAGTCGTGGCCGCATTGTCGAGGTAAATCAGCGGCCGGCCGTCGTGCACAACGGTCTGCAGAATGGGAAAGTCCTGGCGAATCCGTTCGACATCCAGCACGCCCGGAGTCCCAGCAGCGTTCATCAGCTTTCCTCTCCCAAATCCGGCCCGTGAAACTTCGCGCCGGGCTCGTCAGCCGCGTCCGACTGTGGCGAATAAACCGCCGACTGCAGCACACGCCACGATAACAAACAACACTTCTGGCGATTCGGAGTCAGCCGGGCGCCAAATAACTTCAACATGTCGTCCGCCGAAAACTGCTGGACCTCGTCCAGCGTCTTCCCTTCGACCGCCTCCATCAACATCGATGCGGCCGACTGGCTGATGCAGCAACCGTCACCGCTGAACCAAGCCTCCTCGATCCGACGGTCCGGACTCACCACCAGCTCCACCCGAATCACATCCCCGCACAATGGGTTATCGTCCGAGTGAGCATGGGTCAGACGTTTGGTATGCCCCCGATGGTAGGGGTCTTCGTAGTGGTCCAGGACGTGTTCCTGGTAGATGTCTTCTTCGTTCCGACGTTCCGGTTGATCTGACATGGTGCCCGCCCGCTTCCCAGACTACTCAAAAAACAACTCAAGTTTAGGGGCCGACTCCCGTGGGGACAACCGCCGGACCACTCAACGGCTGCGCCAAACGCGGTCACGATCGATTCGATCGGCCTCCAGCAGCGGAGCGATCGAAGCCAGATACCGCTCGGCATCGACCGGATACCCGGCCGTCGGGCGGAGCCCTGGGAGGCGGCGAGTCCAATGGTTGTTCCAGGCTCGCATCGCCTGCTCCCGCAAATATTTCGCCACCATCGACGCCAAGCCGCTCGGCAGATGAGCCTCCCCTTGGACCCGAAACTCGATCTGATGCCCGTCTCCCCAGCGGTAAGTCGAACTCGCTCGGCCCTCCGACACCACCTGAATCCACTCGTCCGTCAACACCTGCTGCAGCAGACCGTGATAGTGGTTCCGACCACCGTGCTTGTCGCAGACCACGCGGCACCTGGCCGGCCCCGCCTGCTCGGTCGCCCAGCGCACCAGCTCCAGCGTCAACTGCGACAACACCTCACCCTTGCTCCCTGTCGCCTCCACTCGCCGATTGAATTCCGACGGTGAGATCACTCGAGCTCGTACAGCCGCCAGCCGCACGCCTTGAGCTGCCAGGACGCCCGACAGCCGCTCAGCCTGCTCTTCAATGGCCCCCTCGGCAGCGTCGACGGGTAGCGAAGCTTGGTAGTCGCTAAACCAGGGTTCGTCCCACAGCCGATCCGCATCGTCCGGAGCCAGCTCAGTGAACAACTGGCGCCAGTGGGTCGCCGATTTGCCCAGCAGACTCAGGGCCGTCAGCACACCCGTCTCCAGCGCCGCGAGGCTGCCGCCCGACTGGTAGAGCCGCTTGGAGTCGTCGATCGTCAACCGCACCACTTCGGACTCGTCCCCACCATCCCGGCGCAATCGCCGTCCCGTCTGCGTCCGACTCGACACGCCGCTTCGCGTCACACCGCTTCGCGTCACACCGTCGCTCAGCCGATCGAACAGATCCCCGTCGGTCACCGTGTCGGTCACGCTGTCCGACAACTCCCAAGCGGTCATGGCCACGACCAGCGGCCCCAGCTTCGGACCGTATCCCGCTTCGTCGGTACCAATCAGCCACGCCATAGTACGCCGCTTTTCCTGACCGCCCGCTCCCAGCCACTTCGCTGGCTGCGTGTCGTTCCGGCCGACGGTCGGTATACCGGCCGGAGCCTCCCACGAATCGTCAGCCCCGTTTGCGGCCGATCAGCTGGTAATAGGGGACCCGGACGAAGGGGAGATAGGGGACCTTAGCCCGTCGTTCGACGAACTTCTCGACCGCTACCGCTCGATGCAGATAGGGGACATGGTCGGGAGATGGATGAACGTTATCGTTGCCAAACCAGACCGGCCAGAACGATCGGGTGGACCAGCCATGTCGCGTCCATTCGGAGGGAGGGTGTTTGCGGGAGACGTAAAAGTCGACGACCGCGAGGATCCCACCAGGCCTCAGGATGCGGACGGCGTTATCAATCGCCGCGTACCAGTCGGGGATCATGGTCAGCGAGTACGAGAAGGTGACGACATCGACCTGGCCTTCGGGGGGCGAGAAGAGCGTGGCATCGGCTTCGACGGCCGAGACATTGGTCCACGCATGCTGAGCGACTCGGTCACGGGCCATCTTCAGCAGTGAGGGCGAGAGGTCCACGACGTAGACGTGCCCCAGGCTGGGGACCCGATCGGCGATGAATTCCAGATTCGCGCCGGTCCCCCCTCCGAGATCGACCCAGACCGATCCCGACTTAGCGGGAACGGATCGCCAGAGTTCCTCTCGGCCGGAAAGGAGCCGTTTGCGGAACGAGTCGTAGTCGGCCGCCTGACCACTGTAGAAGCTCTCCAGCCGATCAGCGTGCGTCTGACCCCGAATCTTCTTGAAGGCCAGGTGGTAGAGGACTCGCAGGTCAGTCGCCAGACTCATCGGCGTTCACTTCCATTCCCGGGTCTGCCATGGCCGCGCGGCTGAGCCCAAGGGCCTGGCCGATTCGCTTACCGTCAAGCGGCCAGATCGGCGATGTAGAAACTTCCGTAAGTGTGGACACGGTCTTTGGCGTGGAGCTGTTCGGCGAGCTGCTGGTGGTACTGGAGGAGTTCGCCAACCTCCCGCGATGTGCCCTGATAGTCGACTCGGACTCGATCGACGAAATCGGTCTTCAGCCCTCCGCTGCGCCAGATCATGCGGGTGCCCGGTCCCGAGCGGCGGGCGATCCACTGCCATTCGAGTTCCAGCAGTGGCAGGAGGTGAGCCGAGAGCCAGTCCATGTGGTCCAGCAGCACAAACCGGTTGATTTCGACCGGGTGCTGTTCGAGGAACCCCTGGAGCGAATTGGTGTGAACCTGGACTCGGTCGACGAGCCCCTGTTTGAGCCGCGAGAAATTCTCTTCGCGGAGGTATTCGGGGCAGCACTGCGGGAGATACTGCCCGGTCAGATAGACGCGCCAGAAGTAATTGTCCTGGAAGGGGAGTTCACCGAAGACCGCGTCGACACAATCCTGCACAAACCGGACGATCCCACCTTCGTAGTTCCGCTCCACCTGCTTCCGCTGATCGCGGGGGACTCCGACCAGCGACAACGTCGTGTTGCGTCCCATGGCGAAGCGCAAGGACCGCGTCCACAACTTGGGCCGGATCTTGTCGCGATACGTGGCCCGCTGATGCTCGACTGAATCTGTCTTCAGGATCTCATTGACTTCCGGCCGGATCTTGAGGACTCGGTCGACGTACCAGTTCATCAGTCGAGCGAAATAGCCGCTGGTGCCGCGGAAATAAAACGAACGCTCGGGGTGAGCGAAGAACTTGATGTACTGATCCCAGTAACGCTGCGACCAGGGTGAGAGCTGAGGGCGGAGCTGTTTGCCGTACAAGTCGCGGACTTGAGGGAGGTAACCGCGCCCGAACATCTGGAAGAACTGGGAATAGTCGAGCTGCCGGATGCCGGCGATCTTCAGTTCCAGCAGGGCGTTCTGCCGCGGGTTCATGTCGACCGCGTAGATCTGCTTGGGGCCCGTCAAGGCGTAGTCGAGTGCATTGCAGCCGGCTGAGGTGATCATCAGCACGGTGGCGTCGGGGCCCAGTTCCAGGGCGACGCGATCGAGTCGCGGATCTTCCCAGCACGTGTTGTACACCAGGTTGTTCCGGTGCACGATGTTGAACATCCGGGAATTGATCCAGTCAAAGATCGCCATAGTCCGCCATCCCGTGGTCGCCTGCGAGGCCGCAAGCTGCAGAAGTCGGCCGGGCCTGCCGTACCCAACGACAGAACCCCGTCCGGAAAACGAACGGTTAACATACCAGTTCGACTCGGGACTGGGTAGAAGGTGCCGCTCAGCGGAGTCAGCAGAGTCAGGAGTGGGCGAACTGACTAGCCGGTGACGGTCAGCGAGATTTTTTCGGTCAAATACCGCAGGATATCGCGGACGGAAATGACACCTTCGATCTGGTTCCCGTCCTTGAAGGTGGGGAGATGTCGATAGCCTCCCAGATCCATCTGCCGGATGGCGTAGGGGATCCGCACCGCACCACGCACACCGGCCGGTTGACCGGTCATGAAGTCGCCGACGGCCCGCTCACGCAGCTGAGCGTAATTGGCGCCGAGTCGTTCGACGGCGTCCTTTTCGGTGAAGACGCCGACCGTCCGGCCGGCATCGACGACGAAGACGCAGCCGATACGGCGTTCGGCCATCAGCCGCAGGACGTCGCCCACAGGCGTCGTCGGAGCGACGGTGATCGGCGGCTTGGGACGCAGCTGAGCCACACGGTCGCTCAGCAACCCCCGCTCCACCGCCGTACGCGGGTCCTTGAGGTGAGAATCGCTGAGCGACTGGCCGCACCGGTCGCACAGATCCTCACCGGGAATATTGGTGAAATCGCAGTACGGACAGACTACTCGACGGTCCATGTGTCACCCGAATTGAACAGTTTGTCGAGGTCGCCTTCGCCTCGCTTCTGAATCGCTTCGGAGATCTGCTGGTTCAACAACTGGTCATACATCGGTCGCTCAACCGCTCGGAAGACCCCGATCGGTTCGGGGAACTCCGGATAGTGCATCCGGCTCAGCAGATACGCCAGCGACGGCTCGGCAGCCTTCTCGTCATGGAACAGCAGGTCGTCTTCCTTCACGCCCTTGCCCAACTCAACAATCTCGGGCTCCATCCCGTTCAAACGAATGGCCTTGTTCCGGTTCGCACCGAAGACGAGCGGTTTGCCGTGCTCCAGTTCGACGATGTGGTCGTCCTTCACCGCTCGTTCCGTGGCGTAATTCCAAGCCCCGTCGTTGAAGACGTTGCAGTTCTGGTAGACCTCGACGAACGACGTGCCGCGATGTTCGGCGGCTCGCTGCAGCACCATCCCCAGGTGCTTGATGTTGACGTCGATCGACCGGGCCACGAAGGTCGCTTCGCAGCCAATGGCGATGGAGAGCGGGTGGAGCGGATTGTCGATCGCTCCCATCGGAGTGCTCTTGGTGATCTGCCCCAGGGGCGTGGTGGGAGAATACTGGCCCTTGGTCAGACCGTAAATGCGGTTGTTGAACAGGACGATGTTGATGTCCAGGTTGCGGCGGATGGCGTGCATCAGGTGGTTCCCACCGATGCTCAACCCGTCCCCGTCCCCCGTGATGACCCATACGGTCAGATCGGGCCGCACGGTCTTGATGCCCGTGGCCACCGCCGGGGCTCGGCCGTGGATGCTGTGCACGCCGTAGGTGTTCATGTAGTACGGAAAGCGGCTGGAACAGCCGATCCCCGACACAAAGACCATCTTCTCGCGGGGGATCCCCAGCGACGGGAGCATTTTCTTCATCTGAGCCAGGATGGAGTAATCCCCGCATCCGGGGCACCAGCGCACATCCTGGTCACTCGCAAAATCGGCAGCGGTCAACACCGGCAACTCAGTACTCATGAAAGGCTCTTCTCTGTTCAGCTTGAACTCTGGTGCCTCAAGCGGCCTGGAAGTGATTCACCTCCGCAGGCTCAAGACACGGCTATCTGTAGGAACTAGTGTGGTTGTGGGATATTTATCGCCGCACGGCCCGACCGAGCGGGCCACATGCGGCGCGGATCACGAACTATTTCAGCTGGTCGCGGATCGCTCGCAGCACCTCGACCACCGCAAACGGCTTGCCCTTGACCTTGTTCAAACCCTGCGCGTCGATCAGGTATTCGCTGCGGAGGACCGTGCGGAGCTGGCCGAGGTTCAACTCGGGGACCAGCACTCGCTTGTACCGCCGCAGGATCTCACCGAGATTCCGGGGCAGCGGATTGATGTAACGGATATGGCAGTGAGCCACGGAGAGTCCTTCCCGCTGAGCCTGTTGGACGGCCGTCAAGCAGGCCCCGTAGGTCCCGCCCCAGCTGACCACCAGCAGATCACCCGATTCGGGTCCGGTGACGGACTGCAGAGGGACATCCTGAGCTACGAGGGCGACTTTGCGCGCCCGGGTCCTCACCATGTGCTCGTGGTTTTCCGCGTCGTAACTGACGTTCCCAGTCCCATCCTGTTTTTCCAGCCCACCGATGCGGTGCATCAGCCCCGGCGTTCCGGGGAGCGCCCACGGCCGCCCCAACCGCTCGTTGCGCTGGTAGGGCATGAACGGCGGATCGGATTCCGATGTCCGCGGCCCGGGATGCTGGATTTCCAGCTGGGGCAGTTCCTTGGCCGACGGGATCCGCCACGGTTCGGCACCGTTGGCGATATAACCGTCCGAGAGAATCATGACGGGCGTCATGAACCGCACGGCAATCCGCCAAGCTTCCATGGCGACTTCAAAGCAGTCGCCCGGTCCCCGCGCGGCAATCACCGGCATCGGACATTCGCCGTTTCGACCATAGACGGCTTGGAACAGGTCAGCCTGCTCCGTCTTGGTCGGCAACCCCGTGCTCGGACCACCCCGCTGAATGTTGATGATCAGCATGGGAAGCTCGAGCATCACGCCCAGGCCCATGCCTTCGCCCTTGAGTGCGATACCGGGTCCGCTGGACGTCGTCACCGACATCGCGCCACCAAAGGCCGCTCCGATCACGGCCGTCATCGCCGCAATCTCGTCCTCGGCCTGGAACGTCCGCACTTTGAAATTCTTGTACTTGCTCAGCTCATGCAGAATGTCGCTGGCGGGCGTGATCGGATACGACCCCAGAAACAACTCCGTGTTGCTCTGCTTGGCCGCGGCGATCAACCCCCAGGCCATCGCCTGATTACCCGTCATGTTGCGGTACTTGCCCGGCGACAGATGAGCGGCCGGGACCTGATAGCTGCTGACAAACGCGTCGGTCGTCTCACCGTAGTTCCAGCCGGCCCGCAGCGATCGACGGTTGGCCTCAGCCAGATTGTCCTTCGAACCGAATTTGCTGTCGATGAACCGCAAGGTCGGGTCCAGGCTGCGGCCGTACAGCCAGTAGACCAGCCCCATGGCGAAGAAGTTGCGGCAACGGTCGGCCTCTTTCTGGCTCAACCCCAGCCCCTCCACCGCCAGACGCGTCAGCTTGGTCATGTCGACCTTAAACAGCTGATATGACTCCAGGCTGCCGTCCTCCAGCGGCGACCGCTGGTAACCGGCCTGCTTGAACGACTTCTCGTCAAAAGCGTCCTGGTTCACCACCAGCAGACCACCTTTGACCAAGTCCGCCAGGTTCGTCTTGAGGGCGGCCGGATTCATGGCCACCAACGCGTCCAGCTGATCGCCGGGCGTGAAAATCTCGCTCGATGCAAAATGAATCTGAAAACCGCTCACCCCGGCCAGCGTCCCGCGCGGAGCGCGAATCTCGGCCGGAAAGTCGGGGAAGGTGGCGATGTCGTTCCCGGCCAGGGCCGAGGTATTCGTCATCTGAGTTCCGGCCAGCTGCATGCCGTCGCCCGAGTCGCCGGCAAACCGTACCGTTGCACCCTCTAACCGCACCACCTGCTTGCTGGTGGTCAAAGGGCCACCACTGGTTGTTGTTGCTGACATATTCGCTCTGCTCGTCCCTCACCCAGGTTCAAAATAGACGCGGGTCGCCTTGGCCCGGTTCGTGATGCCCTGATTCAAAATGTGTGCCGTAACTCTTACTCAGATCCCGTAAACAATTCCAGCTCAATCTGCCGACCCGGCCAGCCGCAAACCAGCTTGCCAGCCAGCCCGTTACTTATCCGCCTGACTCATGCCCCCTCACGCTCCTGCATTGTGTGCCCCGGCTCGGGAGGCAAGTTGTAGACATACTCGGGAAAATGCTCGACCAGATAGTGCAGAATGTTCGCCACACCCAGCACTCCGGCCGGCCGGCCATGACCGTCCACCACCGGCAAACGTCGATAGCCGCCCACCGACATGATCCGTACCGCGGTCCCCACCGTGTCGGCAATCGAAACGGTCACCGGAGATCGCGACATCACGTTCCCGATCGGTTGATGCAGATCGGCTCCCGCCGCCATCAGCCGCAAGACGTCGCGTTCGGTAAAGATGCCCACCAGCCGCTGCTGGTCTTCACAAACCAGCACACAACCGGATGTTCCAGCGCCCATCGCTGCCATCACCTCGCTGACCGGCGTCTGACCGCTCACGCAGACCGGTGGAAAAGGCTGAGCCCGTTGGACCGTGTCCAAGTTCAAATGCAGCTCAAATGCCACGGCCGTCTCCAGCCCTGGGGGCCAAATCAAGATCCCCCCAAACGACGGGCACCCGCCAGCGCCCCATCGTCCGCCGCTTGGGCTTAACACCCGTCACAATCAGCACAACCGGCAAACTCTCTTAGAAATGTACCACGATGGCCAGATCGGTTGAAGGACAATTAGCCGCCCTGTGAGTCGTTTTTTTTCGCTCCCGACCGCCGACACCCCGAGCCGGCTGGGGCGCCGCCGCCAGATTGCCCAGCCCGGCCCCCCACCGCCCCAGCCCAGATCACTGAGTTCTGTCGGAGCGCGGGGGCGGGGGTGGAGGGGACGAGCCGCCCGGTCCGAGGTAGTACTTCGTCAAGTCGATGCCGTTCGACTGCTCCTCTTCCATCAGCTTCAGCCGCATCTCCAGACGCTCGACACGACGAGCCAGCTGAGGGACCAACTGCTGAGCTTCGTCGGCCGGCTGAGGACGGGGCACGGCCGGGTAGTTCAAGTGACGCTGCAGCGCATTGAACAGCAACAGCGGGTCTTTGCGACGGTTGGCCAGCGCGATCCGCCCCTCCTTCTCACCAAAAAACGTCCGATGCTCCGCCACCCGCTCCTCTTCCCCCTGCTGCCGAGCCCGCTGCACGTAGTAATCGCTGCGGACGTAAATCAGATCGGCCAGCTCCACCAGCCCGATCTGCCGCCGTACCGTCAGGATCCAGTCGTGCCACGCCCCGTCGTACATGGGATCGCGAGCAATCGCGCCCAGCCCCGGATCGTAGGCCAGCCGGTTTCGGCAGAGACTCTCGAACTGGAACAGAAACAGCCCCTGCGGCAACGGCTCACGACTCAGGTACTCGGCCTCAGCCCGCAGCAGATCGATGGCCACCCGCAGATCGAACCGACCCCCTTCCCGTTCGGCCGATTGAATCAAGAACGTCTGAAACGGCCGGAAATAGTGGTCCAAACGCTCCATCGCCGCACTGAACGTCCCCGTGTGCTTGAGTTCGTCCAGCATAAACCCGATCGCCAGCGGCAACTTGGTCGTCGACAGGACCTCATCCCGCAACGATCGAAACAAGTCCTGAATCGGCACGCGGTCCAACAGCCGTTCGAGCAACACTCGAAAAAAATAAGCCTGCTCGACATACTCTTCCCGCGCCAGCATCACGTCCCCCCTCTGCCTCTCCCGTTGTGGTGCGGGCGTCTCGCCTGCCTCTCCCGTTGTGGTGCGGGCGTCTCGCCTGCCTCTGCCTCTCCCGTTGTGGTGCGGGCGTCTCGCCTGCCTCTCTGCGTACTCCGCGCCTCTCCACTCAGCCATCCGCCCAGTGCCTTGCCCAGTGCCTTGCCCAGTGCCATGATACTAGGTCCACTGGCCCGCACACCCCCAGCCGTGGCAGAAGAGAGACGTACGGAAGGCCACGGAAGCAGCCGAGACGGCTGCACCACAAACGGAACTCCTTGTGGTGCGGGCGTCTCGCCTGCCTCTCTGCGGGCTCCGCGCCTCTCCACTCTGCCATCCGACCAGTGCCATGATACTAGGTCTGGGGCACCATCTGAGGTCATCCGGAACTCCCCTCACTCCGCCCGAACCGGCTCGTGTCTATAATGAGCGGAGAGTCCGGCCGAGCAGACCTCACCAGAGAGGTGAGGGAGGAGGAACAGAGCGAGATGGCGGGTGAGTTTTCCAGCATCGATACGGCGATTGCCGCCATTGCGCGCGGGGAAGTGATCATTGTCCTGGACGCGGAAGACCGCGAAAACGAGGGCGATTTCATCTGCGCGGCCGAAAAAACTACCCCGGCAGTCGTCAATTTCATGCTCAACGGCCGCGGCCTCTTCTGCGTCGCCATTCTCCCGGAGACAGGCCAGCGGCTGGAACTCAGCCCCATGCTCGGCCCCCGCGGCGATTCGCTCCGCACCGCCTTCACCATCTCGGTCGACCATACGTCGGTCCGCACCGGCATCACCGCCGAAGAACGGTCGACCACCGTCCAGAAGATGCTCGAACCCCAGGCTCAGTCCACCGATTTCCTCCGGCCCGGACACGTCTTTCCGCTGGTCGCCAAAGAAGGGGGCGTCCTCCGCCGCGCCGGACACACCGAAGCGGCCGTCGATCTGGCCCGCCTGGCCGGCCTGCAGCCTGCTGGGGTGCTGTGCGAAATCCTCAGCAGCGACGGCACGCGGGCCACCCGCGATGAACTATTCGAAATTGCTCGTCAGCACCAGCTGGCGATCATCACCATCGAAGAGCTGATCCGGTACCGGCGGCACCGCGAAAAACTGGTGCAGCGAGTGGCCGAAGCCGATCTGCCGACCCGCTACGGCTCGTTCCGCATTCACGGGTATAAGGTCGCCTACGAAGCTCAAGAACCGATCGCCCTGGTGATGGGTCACCCGGAACAAGTCGCCGCGCCGCTGGTCCGGCTCCATTCCTCCTGCTTTACCGGCGACCTCCTTGAATCGCTCCGCTGCGACTGCGGCGACCAGCTCCATCGAGCACTCGAGACGATCAGCCAGGAAGGGACCGGAGTGCTGGTCTACCTCCCGCAAGAAGGCCGCGGCATCGGGCTGATCGAAAAGATCCGCGCGTATCAACTCCAGGACCAGGGTCTCGACACGGTTGAAGCCAACCTGGCCCTGGGGTACAAGGCCGACCCGCGTGACTATGGAGTGGGAATCCAGATCCTGAAAGACCTCGGACTGACCAATGTCCGGCTGTTGACCAACAACCCCAAGAAGACCGACGCCTTCATCTATGGCGGCTTTGACCTGCGGGTGGTCGACCAGATCCCCATCCTGCCGGCCGTCAATCGGCACAATGCCCGCTACCTCGCCACCAAGCGCGAAAAGATGGGCCACCGACTCCCCGATTCGCCCCTGCTCGGCGGCGAATAACCCCCACTCCATTCCCGCTCCCTTCCCCACCCAGTTTCTCCTCCGGCCTGGCTCAGCTTCCTCGCCGACCTACGCGGTCGCGTCTGCCGTTGTCGACCGGTTCACCCGGCCCATTTGAGGGGCTGATTTGACTCATCCCGCGAAGTGACGTAAGTATCCAATGGCCCGAGTGCCTGCTGGGGGCGTCCGGGTCAGCCCTTCAGGACTGCACCTTCGATGAACACCTTGGTTTCGCCCCCTGCGCCCCCGCAGTCGGTGGACGGCGCTGCCGGTCCACCCGTATTTGCGACGGTCTCACGTGCCAACGCCGATATTCAGGCAGTTGTCCGACAGTGCCGTTCCGCCGCCCAAACCAACCGCCGTGGCGCTGAGCGTCGTCAGTCGCTGCGCGCCCCCTTCCCTCAGGTCATCCAGCTAATTCCGATCGACCGGAAAGATCTGACCGCCGCCGATTCGGTCTCACTCGGAATTGGCCGACACATCTCGCCGTGTGGCCTAGACTTTTATCATCAGGACCCTTTGCCCAGCCGGCGAGTGGTCGTGGTGCTCGATGATCCGGCCGGTCAGCCGCAGTTCATCGTGCTGGACGTCAGCTGGAGCCGATTCCTCAAGCAAGGGTGCTACCTCAGCGGTGGCCGCTTTCAGGAAGTCGTCTCCCTGTCGCCCGAGACATCGTCCTTGATGCGTTCGGTTTTCCCTGGTCTCACGATCGACCATAACGGATCGTGATGGTTCGAAAAGGCTCGCCCGACGCTTGACTGCCGGGACGAGCAACCGGTCTCCCGACACCGACCCTTGGGTGTCGATTCGTCATATACGGAGGCCACTCGGTGCAAGCCGAGTGGCCTCTTTTTTTGAAGCACTGTTTTTCTGAAACACTGTTTTTTCAGACACCGTGGCCCCACGCGTTTGCGATTCCACGATGAACCCGCCGCCACTGGACAACCCGACGGCCCTGGCCGACCACCCGCTCGATAACGTCGACTCGGACCCCACTCGGCGACCGGAAACCGACCGTCTGGCCGATCCGGCTGGCTGTCCGGGGGCCGGCACCGACCCGGCCGTCCTGGCCCGATACCGTCGTCCCGGTCGGCTGTTCAATCCCGAGTTCCGCGTCGGATTGCTGGGCGATCTGACGGGACGCCGACTGCTGGACGTCCAGTGCGGAACGGGCAACTACTCCGTTCTCTTCGCCGAACTGGGAGCCCAGGTCACCGGCCTGGATGCCAGTCCAAGCGACATCGAGACTGCCCGCCGCCGTGTAGCTGCCGCCGGAGTCGCCGACCGCTGTCAGCTGGTCTGCGGACCACTCGACTCAACCAGTCTCCCCAACGGCACGTTTGACATCGTCTGGACCGACTCGCTGCTCCATCAACACATCGGTCAACTGCCGCAACTCGCCCGACAACTGGTAGCCTGGACACGGCCCGGCGGGGTCGTCGTCTTCAGCGAGCCGGTGAATTTCGCTCCCTGGCTCCGCCGGCTCCGAAACTTCCTCCCAGTCGCCAGCCACGGTCAGGCTGACGAACGTCCTCTCGAGTCGGCCGAAGTGGCCCTATTGCGGGAACTCCTGCCCGACTTGCGGATCGAACCGTTTCATCTCACCAGCCGGCTTCACCGCTTCGTGCTGACCGACCACAGCTACGAGAAATCCTCGGCTCCGCGCCGCTGGGCGGCCTGGAGCATGAGCCTGTTCGATGCTATCGCATTCCGCCTGCCAGGTGTCGCATCGTTGGCCGGTACGGCCGCCATCTATGGCCATCGCCCCTGATCGCCACACCGACTACGGCGTCGGCGCGGTCGTTTCGCCGTAGATCGATTTCAGTTTCTCGGCCAGCCGGTCGCCGAACAGATTCCAGTCCGTGACCTTGCCGTCGGTATCGACCAGCACCCGGAACGGCACCATCTCGACGCCATATCGCACCGCGTTCGGATCGTTCATCCCCTGGTGCTCGCTGTCGGCGCTGACCACCGTCACCCATGGCAACGGTTTGGCCTTTAGATACGCCTGACGCTGATCAGCCTTCTCGTCCAGACAGACCCCCACTACTTCCAGACCGCGGTCGTGATACAGGCGGTAGGCTTCCCGCACCTCGGGCATCAATTCAATACCACTGTCGCTGGTCCAGAAATCGACCAGAACGCGTTTGCCAGCCAGCGTGTTCCAGTCGAACGGCTCACCGTCGGCCTTCACCCCTTCAATCACCAACGGTTTGCCGGCCAGCTCCAATCGCCGCCCCGCCAGTTCCACGCTCCGCCGAACACTCTCGGCCAGCGTCGGGTCGGCATGCTGACCGTACTTCGCCAGCACCGCGGCGTACAGCCGCTTGGCCGGCTCCAGCTGCCCGGCGAACTCAAACATGTTGGCCGTCTGCATGCACAACCCCAGCGTGTTGGATGCATCCGAGGCCTGCGCCAACAGTTCATCGATGGCCTTGGTCAACTGATCCAGAGCCTGCGGATCGCCTTTCATCGCCGCCGCGGCGTGCGACTTGATCACGGCGAACTTCGCCTGGTCGATCAGCACCTTGGCCTCGTCTGCCACATCCTGCACAGTCGAACCCTGAAAGGCTTCGCCGTAGGTGCCGTAGATCTCTTGAGTCAGGTCGGCAAATCCAAGCTCCTGAAAAACCGAGCCGGCATAGACGGCCGCCCAGAAGACCATCGGCTCCTGCCGCCGCTCGGTCAGCAGCGCGCGCAGTTCCTTCATCACGGCATCCGTATCCGTCGTCAACCCGTTGCCGATCATCTCGACATTCGATCGCATCAGGGCCACTCGGCCCAGCAACTGTTCGGATTCGTCGTGGCTATCGATCAGCGTCTTCGCAAACGGCTGAAACTCTTTCCCATACCCCTCGGGATCGACAATCGCCAGCGCCCGCAAAGCGTCCAGCTTCGTCTCGAGGGCCGTCATCCGGATATCGGGGATGGGACCGCCCAGCAGAATCTTGTCGGCCGCCCGGACGCGAGCAATCAGCAACTGAGTCAAGTCGGCCGACTTGTCGTCAACCGTCTTCCCCTCCGGCGCTCGTTTCGAGATCTCGGCAATAAACTCCAGTAACTCCTGCGGCGACCCTTCGGGAACCGGATAACGTAACTTCTCAGCAACCGGCCCCTCCAGTGTCTGTCCGGCAGCGGATGCCGAGCTGGCTGTCCCGGGGTCGGCCGTGGCACCTGAGGCCGACGACGTATTGCCAGGTTTCTGGTCGGCAACCGGTTGAGCAGGTTCCGACTGGGACGGTGGTCGATGACAGCCGACACCGCTCAAGCCGATCACGGCCGCGAATCCCCAGACCACGAGCCCCAGTCGCTGGGCAATTCCCTCCGCTCGTCGCTCCTGCATCACCGCGTCTCCTTGTGGTGGACGGCCTGTGGATGGCTTTTATGATTGGCCGTCCTACCCGACCCTGGAATCTCCTGCGCCCGCTCTGGCCAGAGATTGTAAGCCAATTCCCGGGCAATCCCTACACCGATTGACCCCAGCGACGTCAGACCAGATCCCGCCCGCCGTGCACCGGAAGCATCGTCCCCTGGAAGGCTCGGTTGGTCGCCAGCAACATGACCGCCGCCGTGATCTCGGCCGGGCCCACTCCGCGACCGATGAGATTAGCGGCCGGATCGAGGGGCCGATCCGCTACCTCGCGGTCTCCGGGCAGGACCAGCGGACCGGGGAGCAGACCGTTCACGCGCACGAGCGGATTCCGCTGCGACAGCTCCACGGCAAAGACGCGCACCAGCGTGGGCAGAGCCCCCTTGGAGACGAAATAGGCCGCGTAGTCACGATGGGGACGGTCGCACGACCAGTCCCCGATCAGCACGATACTCCCTCCCTGCGGCTGACCAACCATCTGCAGCCCCACCTGCTGACACAGCCAGAATGGCGCAGCCAGATTGTTCTGCCACTCGACAAGCGTCTCAGCGGGAGTCAGATCCTCCAGCGGCCGCCGGAGCCAAGTAGAAGCGGTATGGATCAGATGGTCGACCCGTCCGAAACGTGCGACGGCCTGATCGAGCATCCGCTCGACCTCGGCTGCGTCACTCAAATCGCCAACCACCACCAGCGGCCGTTCACCCTCGGCAGCGAGTTCGTCGGCCAGGATCTCCACGCCACGCCGCGATTGGTGAGCGTGGAGAATCAGCCGAGCACCGACGGCAGCCCAGTCACGAGCCAGGTGCTGACCCAAACGAGGACGGCCGGCCCCCGTGATCCAGACCACGGGAGCCGCCTCAGTCACTGACTGTCGATCGTCCTCAGTCCGATTCATGGCATGCGCCGACCGATCAGCGTTTGGGAGCGTCATCCTCGCTGATCTGAGGATAAATCAGACCCGCCAACACCGCCCCGGCTACCGGTGCGACCCAGAAGAGCCACAGCTGCTGGAGAGCCCAGCCACCGACGAACAGGGCCGGGCCCGTGCTGCGGGCCGGATTCACCGACAGATTGGTCACCGGGATGCCGATCAAGTGAATCAACGTCAGGCCCAGCCCGATGGCAATCGGAGCAAAACCGGCTGGAGCTCGACGATCGGTCGCCCCCAGGATGATCATCAAAAAGAAGAACGTCAGCACCACTTCGGCCACCAGGGCCGACAGCAGCGAGTACTTGCCGGGCGAATTTTCACCATAGCCATTGGCGGCGAATCCGTCAGCCAGACTGAAGCCTGCCTGCCCCATGGCGATCACGTAGAGGACCCCTGCCCCGCCGATCGCTCCGATCAGCTGGGCCACGACGTAAGGGATCACGTCCGAGCTGCTGAATCGCTTGGCAACGCACAATCCGACCGTCACGGCCGGGTTCAGATGGCAGCCCGACAGGTGTCCAATCGCATAAGCCATGGTCAGCACCGTCAGACCGAAGGCCAGCGACACGCCCATCAGCCCAATCCCGAGATTGATCGGGTTGGCGCCATCCATTGCCATGAACTTGGCCGCCAGCACCGCACTGCCGCAGCCGCCGAAGGTCAACCAGAACGTCCCCAGGGCTTCCGCCACACAACGTTTGAGCAATGTCATAGACACTCCATTTTTCTAAGTGGACACCTCGCCCGTGGAATGCGAGGCTCGGACTAACAATGTTCCCGCGGTGACGATAGACCGATCCCCCGTTCTTGACAAGGACCGTGCCTCGAAAAGATCGTGGGCAAAAGGTCGTGGGCAATAGGTCGCACCGGTCTCCGCCGACCGGGGCTGGCAGCCCGTCACAGGAAGCGGCTCAGAGGCGTCGACCGAGTGGCCAGGGCGTCGACGCGGCGGCTGGTCTCGGGATCGACCTCCAGTGGCGGGGCGTGGTGAGCCTTGATCCGAGCGTCGATCACTAGCGACCCCCGACAACCCCAGTGCTTGTCACTGACAAAGCTCCCCACCCCATCGATGTCGCTGGCCGGATTGCTGCGAGTAAAGACGACCCATAAGAAATTCTGCAGGCTGCGAGCCACAAACTGACTGTCGTCGACCAGCACCACCAGCGGGAATTGATTGACCGGATCGTCCACCGCCAGCTCGCCGCAGAACCGACTGAGGCTCGGATCGGTCCGACCGTCGGCCGTCGGGGAGCGCCACGGCGGTGCGGTGACGGCCAGCACGCCCGGCAACACGACCTGCGGGTCACCAAAACCGTCGGGCAGTTTCCCGAGCCGATTCAGTTCGGCCGGCAACTGGCGACGCACCGGCCCCACCGCTGCCCAAACGACTTTGCTCCCCTCGTTCAGCCGAGTCCCCGAGTAGTCGAGCGTGTCGATGGTCGTGCAGGTCTGAAAATGGACGTCCCGGGCCCAATCGATTCGCTCCAGCAGATGCGTGAAGAACTGATCGATGTGATGAATGTCCAGTTCCGGACAATCCTCATGGGCCACAATCAGCAGGTACTTGGCCAACGACATCTGTCCTTGGCCCAGGATGGCATTGGCCTGCGTGAGGACTTCGCGCGGCTGCAGTCGCGCCTCGTACGGCACATAACGCTCGCTGCCGATCGCCAGCATCAGCGGATGGACGCCCGCCGCATCGACCGCATGGACCGACTTCACGCCGGCTACCACCGTGGGAATTACCGGCCCGGTCAGATCGTGGATGAACTGGCCGAACATCGTATCTTCCTGCGGAGGACGTCCGACCACGGTGAACGGCCAGATCGCCTCCGGCCGGTGATAGACGTGCTCGACCTCCAGCACGGGAAAATCGTGCGTCAGGCTGTAGTAGCCCAGATGGTCGCCGAACGGGCCCTCCGGCAGCAGCCCCTGACCGCTGATGCGACCCGTGATGCAGAAATCGGCTTCGCCATAAATGCCAGCCCCGCCAGATTGCGGTACCAGCGGTATCCGGTGCCCGGCGAGCGCTCCGGCAAACGACAGCTCGGGCATCCCTTCGGGCAGAGGCATCACGGCGGCGACCGGCAGTGCCGGAGCCCCGCCGATGAAGATGTTCACCGGCAGCTGCCGTCCCATCGATAACGCCTCGGCATGATGCACGCCGATGCCGCGATGGATCTGATAGTGGAGCCCCACCTGCCGATCTGGCTGATAGCGATTCCCGCTTAACTGAACCCGATACATGCCGAGGTTCGACTTCTGCCAGCCCGGCCGCGCCGTGCTTTCGGAGTAGACAGCTGGCAGTGTTACGAACGGGCCGCCGTCGCGCGGCCAGCTGGTGATCTGCGGCAAGTCGCTCAACCGACAGGAGTTCCCCAGCACGGGGCCCCAGCGGCGGCGCCGCGGAAGCATGTTCAGTGCTGTCCACGGCGCTCGCCGAAACGACCAGGGCCGTTGCCAGAGTTGAGCGGGGTCGGCCTTGAGCTGGATCAGTCGTCGGACCGTCTCCAGCGTGTCCCGAAAGATAAACCGCATTCGCTCGGCCGTACCAAACAGGTTCGACACCAAAGAAAAGCGACAATTTTTGACTTGGCGGAACCAGACTGCCGGCCCTCCCGCCGCGAAGACTCGGCGCTGTATCTCGGCCACCTCCAAATAGCCGTCCACGGGTTCATCCAGTGCTACCAGCTGACCATGCCGGTGGAGGTCTTCGACACATTGCCGCAGATTGCGATAGCCCATAGCCCGCCGGTATTCCCGATCCTCCGCTGACCCGTCACCTCAACCCCGCCCCGTCGACCAATTCTCCCGACCGCCGGTTCGGGGTACCATCAATAGCCTTCCCGGCTTGGATCTCCCCGGACCGGACCGGACCGACGCGATCAGCGCGATCGCCGTAAGGGCCACAGGAGCCTCCAAGTCAATTTCGCCACCCCGGACTTCGACCCCATTCAAGCCTATGGATGTCACTTCGACCACCCAGCCGCTGCCGGAAATCACTACTCAAGCGATCGTCGTAGCTTTCTGGGACGACCAGCCGTGGTCGGGGGGCGCCGCGGCCCTCGACCGGGCAACTGGAGGCCTGCTGGCACGCCTGGCGACTCAGCAGTTGATGAACCGCAAGCGTGGCGAACTGACAACCGTGCTGGCCCCTCCGGGAGTTGCCGCGCCGCAGCTGGTCCTCGTGTCGCTCGGCGCCCGGGATGCCTCGCATCCGGGCCACATTTACCGCGCCGCGGCGGCCGCAGCCCGACAGCTTTCCGCCAAGCCACGGGACAGTGTGGTGCTGAGCCTCCCGGCAGACTGTTCAGCCGGCGAGCTTGAGGCACTGGTAGCCGGCATGATCTTCGGCAGCGAAGGCCAGGACCTGTATCGCCAGGAAAAGAAACAACATCCCTTCACGTCGTTGATTTGCCATGAGGCCGAAGCGGCCGCACTGGAGGCAGGTCGCGTCGTGGGCCAAGCCGTGAATCTGACTCGTCGCCTGGTGAACGAACCGCCCGAACAGATCTATCCCGAATCGTTCGCCGACATCGCCGCTCAGGTCGCCAGCCAGTGGGACCTGGAATGCGAAATCTGGGATCAGCGCCGATTGATCGAAGAACGCTGCGGCTCGCTGCTGGCGGTGGCCCGCGGGTCGGCTCGGCCGCCCCGCCTGGTACAGCTCCGCTACCGAGGCGGCACACCCGGAGCCCCGACCTTGGCGCTGGTCGGCAAGGGCGTCACGTTTGATTCGGGAGGCTACTCGATCAAGCCGTCCGACGGCATGCTGCACATGAAGGCCGACATGGCTGGGGCCGCGACGGTGCTGGGCGCCTTGCAGGCCATCGCCACACTGAAGATTCCCGTCAACATCATCGCCCTGATGGGGCTAGTCGAAAACCTCGTCAGCTCCAGTGCCTACAAACTGGGGGACGTGCTGCAGGCCCGCAACGGCAAGACGATCGAGGTCCACAACACGGACGCTGAAGGGCGGCTGGTGCTGGCCGATGTCTTGTGCGTGGCTGTCGACCAGCAGGCCGACATGATTGTCGATCTGGCGACGCTGACCGGTGCGTGCGTCGTCGCTCTAGGACGCGACGTGACGGGGCTGATGACCAACCATCGGACGTGGGCCGAGGACGTGCGGCGGGCGGCTGAGCGGGTGGGTGAGCCGGTGTGGGAACTGCCGATGTTTCCGGAGTACGACGAGCAGATCAAGAGCGAAGTGGCCGACTTGAAGAACGTCGGCGACGGCCGCTGGGGCGGAGCCATCACGGGTGCCAAGTTCCTGGAGCAGTTCGTGGCCGGCCGACCCTGGGTCCACCTCGACATCGCCGGCCCGGCCTTTGTCGAGAATGCTCGGCCATGGACCAGCGGCGGGGCGAGCGGCGTGATGGTCCGAACGCTCGTCCAGCTGGCTCGCGATCTGGCTCAAGCTCAGCCGCTGAAGTAATTCGATACCGAGTCAGCGTCTACCGCTGCTGGGCGGCCGGACCGAGATCCTCCTGGACGCGTTGCGGTAAGGCCCTTCGTCGCTCGGTGACCGCCCCGCGGGCCATCCCCAGCATGATCAGATAGCTGACGCCTCCACAAAACAACACCAGCGGCGCCACCACGTCGGAAATGAGAGCGTTTACCGGACCGCGGTAAGCCCGCATCATCTCTTGAAACGTCCAGAGCCAGTTCGACACCTGCAACAACGAGTATTCGCTCGAATAACGGAAGTCGCGCGAAAAGGCCTCAAAGATCAACGGCACCGCCACCGACGCCAGCAGGATCAGGACGTTGATCAGCACGGGCAGCACGAATCCCCGCGGTGCGAAGCGACGAGCGGCGATCATGATCAGCCGCCCGATCGCCAGGAACGTCGCCAGATAGCCCCACACCAGCGCTCCCCACACCGCCAATGTCCAATCGCCCATGCCGAAATTCAACGAGATACTGATCATCGTCAGGGTGAAAATCGCGAACGTAGTCACCGTGAAGACGTATCCCGTAGCCGGCCCGGGCCAGAACCAGCAGGTGCACAACCGCCCCAGAAAAGTGCTCGGCAGCTGCCGCGCCACGCGCGGCGACAATCGGGGAAACTCGCCGCACATCAACGACCCGTACAGCATCCAGTGGACCGCTGCGAACAGCAACGCCACTCCCAGGAAACCTTCCGGCGGAGACGGACTGTTCTGCTCGAACAGCGTCAATCCAAACCAGTACCAGCCGAAGTAGAGGGCCAGCTGCACCAGGATGGCGATCCGGATTCGAGTCGACCGGTTCTCGGCCGGAAAATCATTCAATGACTCAGTCGCCACAAACAGAATCCAGAAATAACTGAGATAGGCCGTCGCCGCACAAGCCAGCGCCATCCAGAACTCCGGTTCCTGCACCGGCAACCCACCGCCATCAAACATCAGCTCACCGGCCAGCATCCCCCAGGCCCAGGCCACGATTCCGCAGCCCAGGATCAGGATTACGCTGATCATCAGCTGCCAGTGTCGACCGCGTGTCACCGAGGCCAGAAACAACCCGATCAGGCTCAACATCAGCGACAACAGCAGCGTGATCACCATCACGAAGGCAATCGACAGCACGTCGATGCCGCGCAACAGGTACGTGAAGGCCACACACGGACCGATTGCCGAGTAGTAGACCAGCATCTGCAGCAGGACGCTCCCCAACTTGCCGGAAACGATCTTCCGCGCACTGAGCGCCGTGATCGACAGCAGCTCGTAAGTGCCATCCTCCCGCTCAGCAGCCAGCGATCGATAAGCGGCAAAGGGGACCACCAGCAGCATGGGGACCAGCAGAATCAGAAAGTATCCGAGCAACATCTGTTGACCACCGGGGAAATAGTAAATCCCCGGCATCTGCATCGACACACCCAGAAACGACCAGAAGAGTCCGAAAGTCAACAGCAGCGTGAAGGTGATCGAAAACTGGCGGCTCTTCATCGCCTGCCGCGCTTCCTTCACCAGAATCGGATTGAGCCATTCGCCAGCCTGATCGAGGCGTTCGTCGAGCCAATTCCAGCGGCCGGTCGGTGCTGCTGAGGCCTCTTCTTCGATCGGAACACTACTCACTGCCACATCCTTCAACTCGATAATCCGACCCGACCACACTGCCTCACGATGCGCCCACTATTGCACGCGGCCCCTGGTCACATCCAGGAAGACGGCTTCCAGTGTCTTCTTGTGGCTGTGGAACTCGGCCACCTCGAACCCGGCCTCGATCAACTGCCGCAACATCTTCGCCTCATCGTGCTGATCGCCGGCATGAGCAAACTTGACCGCATTCCCTTCACACCGAGGCTCAAGGGCCGCCACGTGCTCGGTCAGCCAGACCAGCAGGCCTTCGACGTTGCTGAGGACCCGCACCAGCACCTCGCGCTGCTGCCCGGCCCCCCGCTGGATCTCCTCGACACTCCCCACCGCCAGCAACTTCCCCTGCTCGATGATGCCGACCCGGTCACACATCTCACCCAGCTCGGTCAGGATGTGAGAACTGACCAGAATTGACTTGCCGTCAGCCGCCAGTGCCCGGATCATCTCGCGCAGCTCAATCCGCGCGCGGGGGTCGAGCCCGGCGGCGGGCTCGTCCAGAATCAGCACGGCCGGGTTGTGGATCATGGCGCGCCCTAGACACAGCCGCTGGCGCATCCCCTTCGACAGAACGCGAATCGGCTTGTCGGCCAGTTTGTCGAGCCCGGTGAAACCCATCACGTACCGCATCGCTCGACTTCGCTCGGCCCCCATCAACCCGTAGGCCCGCGCATAGAAATCGAGATACTCGCGACAGTTGATGTACGGATAAGTTCCGAAATAGTCCGGCATGAACCCCAACCGGCGACGGACCCGATCCGGATCGTTCACCACTGAAAAACCGTCGACGCGAGCGTCGCCGTACGATGGCAGTTCCAGCGTCGCCAGAATCCTCATGCTGGTCGTCTTGCCGGCTCCGTTCGGGCCGATGTAACCAAACACCTGCCCCTGCTCCACCGCAAACGAAATGTCGTTCACCGCATGCGTGCGGCCGAAGTTCCGGTGGAGCCGGTAGAGTTCGATCATCGGGTGCTGAGCTACCATAGGTCCCCGTCGACTACCAGGTGCCTCGAATCACATGCAGACTTTCCAGTTCCTGGCCGCGTCGGATCCCGATCGGCACGGTCACCGGCCGCTCCGTACTGATGGCCCAATACATCCCCGGCTCCAGACTCTGCCACGTGCCAATCAGGTCGGTGATTCCCACCTCCAGCAGCGAATCGTAGAAAGTGATGCCGGTCATCAGCTGGTTGTTCGTGCGGAACCCGCGGACCCACGCCCCGGTCGATTGCAGCGAGTCAATTGCGGCCGGTGTCTTCGGCTGCCGATCACTCAAGAACTGGCTCATCTCGCGGCGAAACACCTTCTCGTCGCAGTCATCCAGCGTGAATTCACCATCGACCGGCACGTTCTCGGCACACTGTAACGTCCCATCAGCTGCACGCGCAATCAGAAACCGGATCGGCACTCCCAAACGATTGGTGACTTTCCGAGGGTCCGCTCCGGCCACCAGCCGCAGCTCGGCCGGACCGTTGTGGACCACCATGAACTGCCGCATCGCACGCGATGAAATAAAGCCCTCTTCCAGCCCCTGTCGGCCCTCCGACCAACGGACCAGCCAGCCACCCCCGTCCCGATACTCAGGATCCTCCGGGTACATCGGCGAAATGGCCGTCGCGTCGTCGAACTGCAGACCGTCGGACGGCGCGATCCCGGCATAGTAACACTGACGCGACCAACTGACCGCATGCCCATCGGGTCCGTTCAAATCCGTGTAGCTCCGCACGTGCAGCTTGGCCCCCAATCCGTCAACCACCACGGCGTACAGAAACAGACCGCAGGTCACCAGCATGGCCCCCGCCGGCACCGTCAACAGCAACATCGACAGCCGCCCGGCACGGCGCAACAACCAGTAATTCACCGGACCGATCAGGATGGCAAAGACCGTGATCATCCCCAGATACGATTTCACCGGAGCCGCACCGACGCCCGGCACCAGGAAGTCCCAGAAGATGCTCGTTCCCGCTCCCGTCAGAAAGCCGTGCCGCGTCCCCCACAGATAATGATTCGTCCCCAACTGCCGAAAGACCCAGTCCCAGTTCGGATCCCGCGGCGAAAACAGCTCGTCGTCCGCCAGCGCCACTAC
Source organism: Pirellulales bacterium (assembly GCA_046349895.1). Lineage (GTDB taxonomy): Bacteria > Planctomycetota > Planctomycetia > Pirellulales > Pirellulaceae > JAXMBJ01. The sequence continues at coordinate 3,624,031 of JAXMBJ010000006.1, forward strand.
GCGACCAAACCCAAGCTGACGCATCTGGAACGGAATAGCAGCATTCATCGACCGCACCGCGACCGGCTCGTCACCCACCGTCGGCGGCAAGGTGATGTCCAAGGACCGCAGCATGTCCACGACCACTGTCGGTAGCTGCGTACCTGCCTGCTGATGGTTGCCCAATCCGGCGATACGGCCTTCCCCATAGCCCCCCTGGCCTGGCTGAGTCCCCAAGACTCCGTACTGGTGACCAATCGTCACCGGCAAATTGAACAGCTCGGCGCGAGGCAGCTCCCACGCCGCCAGCGAGTCGACATCCTCAGCCGCCACCCCGCTCGACCGCGGTGAAATTGCCAACTGCCGCTCCAGCTCGCCCAGCTGCTCGTAGCCCTCCCCCAGACCGAAAACCAACAGGTTCGTGCCGCCAGCCACGGCGTTCCGCATCGCTCGCCACGCCTCCGGATTCACCGATATCACCTGCTGTAGGTCTGGCCACGAGGTGACAATGAAATCGATCGATTCGTAAGCCAGCCAGCTGGTCGGCAGCTCTTCGGGAAGCCGAGAGTCGAGCGACGGGAGACGCTCCATGGCCGCATTCCCCTGCCGCGCCACGTACGTGCCGACCTGAAACAACTCCTGACTCCGCTCCCAAGAGTCGGTCGCCAGCAGCGGAGCCAACCGACCAAAGTCAAACGTGCTGTCGGCGAGATCGTTCAGCCCTGAAGCTCCCCCCGCCGCCGCCGCAGGAATCCCCACGCCTGCAGCCACCATCGGGATGGGAACCGGTACGGATGTCGAAGATCCGCTGAACAGTGGTCGAGCTCCGCGGTCAATGATCAGGATCGCCGGATTCTCATACGACCCCTGACCGTACTGCACAAAAAACCACGGCTGCCCCGCCGCTCCGGCCGTGCTGACATCCTCCAACAACCGTCCGTTCTCGCGCACCTCCAACTGCAGGCCCTGCCACGTGCTCTCGACCGGGACCAGAATATCGACCCAGCCGGTCGACGTCTTCGCATCTACGACCAGCGTCGATGATGCCTGCTGCAATCGCGGATAAGCCTGCATACCGCGGCCCTGCACGGTGACCGTCAACGTCCGGTCCGACCGAGCCGGGCGCAGATTGTTCGCTCGTACCCGCACCGGCCGATATCCCTGATTCCCCGGCCAACGCGCACAGACCTCCAGTCGCAGATTGCTGTAGACCTTCGCACCGGCCACGGGAAAAACGGCAATCCGCCCGTCCGCGGCCCACAACGATCCGGCCAACAAGCACCAGCAGCCGAACTGGCACCAGAATCTTCGGGCCCGCTGTATGAATTTGGAGTCGGTTGCCACCGTCGCCTGTGTGCCGCTACGCAACTCCATATCCCTCCTCCGACCAGCCCAGCCCCACATTCCGCTCAACCACCCGTTCGTCCCCACACGCCCCCACACTACTCAGGATCTTCCGGGACGACCCACTGCGGAGGCAGCTCTTCGCCGGCAAATGGCGTCACTTGAGTTTCGTCGCCGCGCGCGGGCCGTAATTGAGCCCAAAACCAGACCAGGCCGGCAACCGCCGAGAGCCCCAGCAGAGCCACCACCAGCCAGCCGAAGGCCAGCAACAGGACGACCGCGAAACGAGCATTCTGATAAGCCCAACTGGAGAGGACAATCAACACCACCGCGGCAGTCATGCTCAACAACATGCTGCGGAACGTGAACTGCGGTATGAGTCGCTCGCCAGCCAATCAGCACCCCTTTCGGTTCCCACCCGAACGTCGACCCATCCTAGCCGGTCGAAGGGGCTGGCAGCAACTGTCCCGGAACTTAAACCCGCTGACCCAGCCGAGCGGCGAGGCGACTGAGCGTCTGACTGGCATCAGCGCGATCCAGATGAACATGGATCAGACTCGGTCCGTCTCGATAGTCCCAGGCCTCCCGCAAAGCCGTATCAAACTCCCCTTCGGTTCGCACCTCATACCCGCGACCACCGCCGTACACCTGGGGCAAAAGATGGTACTGCCAGCTGTGGATCTCGTTGAACTCCCAGTCGCCCGGATGGAGCTGACGTTCAGTGCCGTAGCCGCCGTTGTTGAGGACGATCACGACCGGATCGTAGCCTCGGCGCACCAGCGTCGAAAACTCCTGGCCGGTCATCTGAAACGCACCGTCACCACAGATCACCAGCACGCGGGCATCTGGACGAGCTGCCTGAGCCCCCAGCGCGGCCGGCACCGAAAAGCCCATCGACGTGTAGTACGCCGGACTGACAAACTCCGTGCGCCGTCGAATCACCAGCTCCGTGGCGGAAAAGAACGAGTCGCCAATGTCCGCGATCGCGATCGTCTCTTCGTCCAGCTGCTGGTTCAATCTGGCGATCATCCGTTCGATCTTCAGCGGTGCCTCGGGCCGCAAGTGAAACTCGGGCAACTCCTGATGCAACCCCGGCGGAATCGGACGCGGACGGACCTGGGGACGACGCCGAGTGAGGGCAGCCAGGTAATCGGGCAACTGCACGTCGGCAAAATGATGATGGCGAATCCGCAGCTGCTCGCTGGTCGCCAGAATGCAGCGGGCCGGATCGAGCTGAGCAGTATAAATCCCGAGATTGATGTCGGTCATGAACGTCCCCAACATCAACAAGCAGTCGCTCTCCTCCACATACCGCGTCACCTCCTCACGCCCCAGCGCCCCTTCGTAGATGCCGATGTACAACGGATGCGACTCTCCGATCACACTCTTGCCCAACAGCGTCGTGGCAATCGGAATCCGAGCCGACTCGGCCAGCGACAACAGCTGGTCCTGCAGCTGGAATCGATGCAGCTCCACCCCGGCCAGGATCATCGGACGCTCAGCCTGCTCCAGCCTCGCGGCCGTCTCTTCCACCGCCTCGGCCAGCGCCTGCGGATCGCTGACCGGCTCCTCCCACTCAAACAAGTGCCCGATCTGCGGCACGACATTCACCATGTCCCGCGGCAGCTCGATGTAGACCGGCCGCTTATAGCGGTAGCAGGCGTCCAACACTCGGTCGATCTCGCCAAACGCCCGAATCGGATCGGACAGATCGGCCACCGCGATGCAGATTCGTTCGAAGACATCCAGCTGAGTCCGGAAGTTGCGGACCTTGTGGTGCAGCAGCGGATTGTTCTTCCGCTCGCCCAGCCCCGGCGATCCGCTGATCACCACCACGGGGGACTTTTCCGCATAGGCCCCGGCCACCGAATTGCAGATGCTCAACCCACCCACGCAATACGTGACACAGACGGCTCCCATCCCGTGGACTCGAGCATAAGCGTCGGCGGCAAATCCGGCGCAGTCCTCCCGCGTCGTCCCCACCACCTCGATCGGACTCTGCTCCAGCTGGCCGTAAAACGCCAGGATGTAATCGCCGGGAATCCCAAAGACGTGCTGGATGCCGTAGTCCTGCAGGCGTTTGATCAGATAAGCACCGATCGACAGACGGCCCGAGCCGAGCCGTACGGACCTGTTCGTCTCCATCGCACCAGCCTCCTCGGCCCGCGTGGCAACCGCTACCCGCCGCTGCGCGCGACGCCATCCATGAGTATTCTACCAGCGGCGCCAGAAGACGACCACGCAAACCACGGCAATGGCCAGCCCCACCGAGGCAATCCAACGACCCCGACGATGGACAGGATCGCTCAGCGCCACCATCACCGCCAGACAGCCACTCCCCCACAGACCGACCGCCGACCAGCCCAGCATCACGGCCAACCGCTGATCCGACGGCCATTCTCGGATCGACCCGACCCAGCAGGCCGCCATCAGGCCCCACAGAAAGGCCGATACCACCGCCGGACGACTCACAGTCGACTCGCCGACCCGCCGAGCTCGGGCCATCAGGAGCCCCAGCCAGCCGAGCAGAAACGTGGCCATTGTTACCAGCACGATCAGCCCGCGGCGGACGTCAAAGAGCCCCGCATAGATGCCGGTCGCCCCCACGGCCAGCACCAGCCCCCAGACGATCAACCCCGCGACAATCGCCGTCAGCCACGTGCGACCGACGCTCGGATCCAACCCCGCCGGACTCCCAGAGATCGAGTCACCAGCTGCAGGGCCAGGTGCTGGGGTTGAGCCAGCCACGGTCTTGCTCAGCTCAGATCGTGTCGACTCACCTTCCATCCACTTCATCCCTGCCAGGCCCCAGGCCGGAGGATACTCAGGGCCTGAGGACACTCCTGCGGAGACGGGTAAGCCGTGCCGTGGATCGACCAGCGCGCCCGACGGGCTACTTCTTGGTCGATCCCCGCTCGACGATTTTCAGTTCCGAGAACTCGTCAAGCGTCACGGTGGTCAGTTCGCCGTCGTCGCGGCGCAGCACCACGATGTCGCTGAAGACCCGGTCGTCGGTGTTCCGCTGGAAATGGAGGCCGTGCCGGCGCCGTTCCGCGCTCACGACCCGGCCTCGCGTTACCGTCTGCCAACGATTGAAACCGACCTTCACCTCATGCCGCAGCTCGATCAGATCGTTCGGCTGCAACTGTTCGAAGGTCTTCAGCGTCGCTTGCTGCAGAGGGGTGACCATGACTTAGACTTCCTTGGCGTCGATCCAGGGCATCAGCTTACGCAATCGAGCACCGACTTGTTCCAGCAGCAAGCCGCGGTCGTGCCGACGCATGGCCTTGAACGCCGGAGCTCCGGCCTTGTTTTCCAGGATCCACTCGCGGGCAAACTGACCCGACCGGATCTCCTGCAGAATCTTCTTCATTTCCGCCCGAGTCTCCTCGGTGACAATCCGCGGCCCGCGGGTGTAGTCGCCGAACTCGGCCGTGTTCGAAACACTGTAACGCATGTAGTTGAGCCCGCCCTGGTAGAACAGGTCGACGATCAACTTCAGCTCGTGCAGGCACTCGAAATAGGCCATCTCGGGCTGATAGCCGGCTTCGACCAGCGTATCAAAGCCGGCCTTCACCAGAGCACTCACGCCGCCGCACAGCACCGCCTGCTCGCCGAAAAGATCCGTCTCGGTCTCTTCAGCAAACGTCGTCTGGATCACGCCACCTCGGGTTCCGCCGATCCCCTTGGCATACGCCAGGCCGATCTTGAAAGTCTCTTCGCTGGCACCCTCGCCCACCGCGATCAAACACGGCACGCCGCCACCCTTGACGAACTCGCTGCGGACCAGGTGCCCCGGACCCTTAGGAGCCACCAGCAGCGTGTCGACGCCGGCCGGAGGCGTAATCTGGCCGAAGTGAATGTTGAAGCCGTGGGAACACATCAGCACGTTCCCCGGACGCAGGTTCGGCAGAATGGACTCGCGGTAGACATCCCCCTGCACTTCGTCCGGCAACAGCACGTTGATCACGTCCGCCTGCTTGGCCGCCTCAGCCGCCGATACCGGCTCAAACCCGTGACTCTTCGCCAGATCGTAGTTCGGCCCACCCGGACGCTGGCCAATGATCACCTTCAGGCCACTGTCGCGGAGGTTCTGAGCCTGAGCGTGCCCCTGGGAACCATACCCCAGAATGGCAATCGTCTTCCCCTTCAGGGCGTTCAGGTCGGCGTGTTGATCGTAGAAGATCTTCGCAGTCATCGCGTGTGTTTCCCCTAATTGCTATCGTCAGACAAATTTGCGCACTGTGCTGTTGGTATCGGCTTCCCGAGTACCGCTGCGGACCATGGCGATCCGGCCCGTTCGGACCAGTTCGATGATGCCAAACGGCCGCATCCGCTCAATGAAAGCCTCAATCTTCGACTCTCGGCCCGATATCTCCACCGTCACTTCATCAGCCCCGACGTCGACCACCCGGCCCCGGAAGATGTCGACCAGCTCCCGGATCTCCGATCGACGACCACCGGCCGGCGCCTTGACCTTGATCAACATCAAGTCCCGCTCAACGTAGTCCTTGGCACTGACGTCCACCACCTTGACGACCGTGACGATCTTCTCCAGCTGCTTGCGGATCTGCTCCAGCACATGGTCGTCCCCGACCACTACGAACGTCATCCGCGACAGATGAGGATCCTCGGTCTCCCCCACCGCCAGCGAATCAATGTTGTACCCCCGGCTCGCCAACATCCCTGAGATATGGGCCAGAACGCCTGGAACGTTCTGCACCACCGCCGACAAAACGTGTCGCATGCCCGAGCTACCCTTTCTGGGCAAAGAAGCCACCAGCTGGCAAAAGGTATGATCTTAGCCAGACACCGCCGGACCGACAAGGTTCCCGCCCCGGCGCCCCTTCCCCTTCGCCCCCCCACCGGCTAGGCTGAACTGAGTCGCTCCGGATTGCCGCTCAAGTTTCGTCCAGCGGCTCGTCGAACAACCCTTCAGACAAACGGTCGTTACCGCCATGGTCCATCGAACCGCGCGTCGGCCACCCTCCTCCAGCGGGGTCGGGACGGCCTTACCCAGCCGCTCGGGCGGCCCCGGTCCCCAGCCGGTCCGCACCGCTTCGTCCCGCTCGACTCGGCGAGCGACGAGACCGAGCGGCAGGCGGCAGGCGTGGGCTGAGGCGGACGAGTCGACCGCGTACCCGGAAGTGTCGCCGCAGACGAGCAGACTCATGAACTTTCGCGTCGAAATCGATCTGTTCCGCGGCCCGCTGGACCTGCTCCTCTACCTGGTCCGCAAACACGAAGTCGACGTCACCGAAATCCCGCTCGCCGTAATCGCTGACCAGTTCATCCAGTACATGGACATCCTGTCCGCGATCGACTTCGATGCCATCGGCGAATTCCTCGAAATGGCCAGCACCCTGGTCGAACTCAAGTCCCGCTTTGTCCTCCCCCATACCGTCGACGAGGAAGAAGCGATTGAGGAGGAGCGGGACGAGCTGGTGCAGCGGCTGCTGGAGTACAAACAGTACAAAGACGCCGCGCAGATGCTGGTCGCGCAAGGCCAGCAATGGCAGCTGTGCTATCCGCGACTGAGCACCGACCTGCCAGTGCGGGAGGTCGATGCGGCCGACCAGCCGATTCAGGAAGTCGAAGTGTGGGACTTGGTGACTGCCTTCGGGCGGATCATGCGTGAAGCTCAGCTGGTCGCGGCACCACCGACCATCGTCTACGACGACACGCCGATCCATGTGTACATGCAGCAGATCCATCAGCGACTGGCGATCGAAGCCCGCATTCGCTTTGCTTCCATCTTCGCCGCCGGCATGCACAAGTCGACGCTGATCGGCATGTTCCTCGCCCTGCTCGAACTCGTCCGACACTACGACGTCGTCGTCGAACAACCGGGCATGCACGGCGAAATCTGGATCGGCTGCGGCGAAGATTTCCGACCCGAGTTCGTCCCCACCGACTCCATCGACCCCGACTCATCCGACGACACGCCCCCACCTCGTCCCCCGCGCTAACCCCCTCCGCGTCCTCCTCTTTTGTGGTGCGGGCGTCCCGCCTGCCTCCGCTCTTTTGTGGTGCGGGCGTCTCGCCTGCCTCCGCTCTTTTGTGGTGCGGGCGTCTCGCCTGCCTCCGCTCTTTTGTGGTGCGGGCGTCCCGCCTGCCTCCGCTCTTTTGTGGTGCGGGCGTCTCGCCTGCCTCCGCTCTTTTGTGGTGCGGGCGTCTCGCCTGCCTCTGTGCCTCTGTGCCTCTGTGCCTCTGTGCCTCTGTGCCTCTGTGCTCCTATCCTCCCAAATTTGAAGTGCGCGAAGAATCATGACCCCGTAGACCGACAGCCGGTCGAGTACCGCTGCGCTGAGTACGAGGAGTCGGCGTTCCCGTGTCGTTCCACAACGAGAGTTCGAGCCCCGTTTTGCCTTCTCGGCCCCAGCCAAGTCCGTCAACATCCACTCACATGACGATCCACTCATTCGACAAGCTGACTGTTCTGCTCTAGGTTGCAGCCGAGCCTAGCGAGGCCGCGCAGGACCCTCTGCTGTGTGCTGCATGGCCTGCGGTCTCTGACCTGCACGATTCCAGCTTCACTGGCCTTCTTTCACCGCCATAGAGTACTGGCCGGGGACGCGCTGCTTCAGCTGACAAATCCTGGCAGGCGGGACACCTGCACCACAAGCTGGAACTCAAGGCAGGCGGGACGCCTGCACCACAACTGTCCGTCCCGATCGCACCGACTCGGTCTGGCAATGGCACAGCCGGATGGCGTCCTGAGCCAATTCAGCGCCGAGCACTCGCGATGGCTGGCCGGACTCGACACAACGAGCGACTTCTTGAATCTCACCCACAAAGGCCAACGTCGGGTCACCATCCGACAGGGCCGGCGTATGGACCGATCCGTCAGCCGCATAGACGGTCAGCGGCATCATCAAGCGTCCCTCACCGCCAATCACCGCGAACTCGAACTGCAACGTCGCCCGCTCGAAATGAATCTCGAAGCCGTGCGTAAAAGGACGCCCCTGCTGATTGATCACGCCGCTCGATGCCGACACCGCATAGCGTCCGCCACCCGCCGTGTCGCCCGGATAGTCAAAGACGGTGTGGCAGAACTCTACCACCTCACCGCGCATCCGCCCGACGCTGGATACCGCTGACGGAGTGCCAAACAGCAGCCGGATGTAATGAGCGTCATGGACGTGCAGATCGAGCAGTGGGCCGCCGACTCGTTGAGGATCATAGAAATCGGCCAGCCACGTCGGGTCGGAGATGACCCGTTTGAAATAGCCCCCCAGCACTCGACCATACGTGCCGTCGACGGCAGCCTGATAGGCAAACGCATACTCCGGGAACAGCGGCAGGACATGGCCCACAAAAAGCTGCCGCCCCGACCGCTCGGACGCTGCGACCATCCGCTGACAGTCGGCATCGGTCAGCGCCATCGGCTTTTCGCAGAAGACGTGCTTGCCGGCCTCCAGCGCCGCGACGGCCGCATCGGCGTGCTGAGCGGGGGGCAGGCACAAGTCGACCAGATCGATCTGCGGGTCCGCCAGCAACTCCTCCAGCCGCTCATACGCCGCCAGACCACTCACGTCGATCTGCTCCCCCGGCGGCCCAAAGTTCCCCTGAATCCCCCGCCAGTCGCCACCCCGCTTCTTCGCATCCCGCGAACAGATCGCCCGCAGCTCCACCCCCGCCACCTGCCGGTAAGCCAGGTAGTGAATCCAACCCATGAACCCAATCCCCACCAAACCGACTCGGACCATGCTCCCGCTTCCCTTCACCTGCTAAAACTCGCCCGACAGACCGCCATTGGCCAGTGAAACGGTACCATCTTAGGCGATTCCCGACCACTCGCCAGCACTGCATGATTCTCACGCTCTCGCTTCTAACAACTCTTCTCTGTGTCGCTTCCTCTCCGTGTCTCTGTGCCTCCGTGCGAAATCCGCGATCCGGCCGGCAACACCGAACAGGCAGGAAGTTCCGCCGGCTCCCGTACAAATAGCTGCGACCGCCAGTACGTGTCGTTCGAAAGCGTTCCGCTCCCGGGTGCTGGGCGGCGACAACCCGCTGAGTTACCATCCGGCAGTGACATGTCCCCTGGCGGAGATCCACCCCATGCCCTCGAACAGTCTGCATCCGATTCGCGTCCAAAACACCATCTTCGCCCTGCTCGCCTGCGTGACGGCCGGCCTCGGAGGAGGAGTTCGCGGCGCTGAACCGCCCGCCACCGAGACGGTCCAGGTCCAGCCGGCCACCGAGCTGACTCTGCTGACCTACAACATCCACCACGGCGAAGGGCTCGATGGAAAAATCGACCTTCCGCGCATTGCGCGCGTGATCCAACAAGCTAACCCCGATATCGTCGCGCTCCAGGAAGTCGACCGGAACACGCAGCGAACCGGCGGTGTCGACCAAGCCGCGGTGCTCGCCGAACTGACCCACATGCAATTGGCCTTCGGACCCAATATCGAACTCCAAGGAGGCCAGTACGGCAACGCCGTGCTGACACGGTTCCATCCCGTCGCCGAGTACAACCAGCGGCTGCCGAACGCGAATCAAGGCGAGCAGCGCGGAGTGCTGATGGTCGAACTTGATCCAGCCGAGGTCGCGCGAGGATTGACCGTGCTGGCCACCCACCTCGACCATCGTCCCGATCACATCGAACGCAACCAGTCGGCCGACACCGTCAACCAGCTGCTCGACAGTCAAGGATCTCGACCCTATCTGCTCCTGGGCGATCTCAACGCCACCTGGGACAGCGAACCGCTCACCAGACTCGCTCGCCACTGGTCTCGCCTGCACGGCGACGGACTGCTGACCAGCCCCACCGAATCGCCACGCAGACAGATCGACTATATCCTCGTCCGCCCCGAACACCGTTGGGAACTGATCGAGGCACGCGTCATCGACGAACCGATCGCATCCGATCATCGCCCCCTGCTGATGCGTCTCCGCATCAAGCTCGACGACCAGCCGTGGTACTACCGGGAATCGGACTGGCAAGGTTTTCGGCGGTGGCACTTCCGCGTCGCCGGGCGCGAGGCCTACGTCGTGGTGCCTCAGACCGCGCTGCAAGCACGCCCCTGGGTCTGGCGCACGTCGTTTCCCGATTTCCATGCCGAGATGGATGTCGAACTGCTCAAGCAAGGGTATCACGTCGCCTACTTCGAGCCCTCCGATCTGCTCGGCTCGCCCGCCGCCGTCGACCAGGGGACACGGTTCCACCAGTTCCTGGTCGATCAGCTCCACCTGCGCCCGCGCGTGGTGCTGGAGGGCGTCAGCCGCGGAGGGTTGCTCGCCTACAACTGGGCCGCGCAACATCCCGACCTGGTCGCCGCCATCTACTGCGACACACCCGTGTGCGACGTCAAAAGCTGGCCCGGTGGGCTCGGCCAAGGAGCCGGTTCACCGCCCGACTGGCAACAGTGCCAGGACGTCTACCACCTGACAGCCGACGAACTGAAGAACTTCCGCGGTAACCCGATCGACCACGCACAGGTCCTCGCCGAGCATAAGATTCCACTGCTGCATATCGTCGCCGAGGATGACCGGATCGTGCCGCCGGACGAGAACACCTACCTCCTGCGCAGCCGCCTGGAATCGCTCGGCCATCGACTCGATGTCATCTCCCTACCCCACGGCACGCCCGAATCGCACGGCCATCATTTCACTCACCCGGATCCACAGCGCGTGGTCAAGTTTGTGATGGAACATGGCGAACGATAGCAAAGTCGAGCTTTTGCAGAGGGATATTGAAGAATTTTTTTTGAACGCAGGGGGCGCGGGAGAGGCGGAGGTTTTAACGCGGAGGGCACGGAGGGCACGGAGGGCACGGAGGGCACGGAGGGCACGGAGGCAGGCGGGACGCCTGCACCACAAGGAGGACACGGAGGTTGGCGGGACGCCTGCACCACAAGGAGGACACGGAGGTTGGCGGGACGCCCGCACCACAAGGAGGACGCGGAGGTTGGCCGGACGCCCGCACCACAAGGAGAGGCGGAGGGGTCAGGAGTTGGGCCAGAGACGCTGAGCGGCGGCGGCCCAACGCTCGGTAAGCTGGCTACCTGCGGTCCCCGGCGATCCGCCACCCGGTTCGTAGCGTTCCACCGGAAAGCTCCGCTCGACGACTTCCCGCGCGGCGGCAATTGATGGGAGGTCACCGCAGGCGATGGCCTGCATCAGCACGTTTCCGAGTGCCGTCGCTTCGACTGGCCCGGCGACCACCGGGCGGCCGCAAGCGTCCGCGGCCATTTGGCACAGCAGCCGATTCTGCACCCCGCCACCGACGATGTGAATGGTGTTCAGCCGGTGACCGACCAGTTCTTCCAGCCAACCCAGGACGCGCCGGTAACAGACCGCCAAGCTCTCCAAAGCACACCGCACCACCGCTCCCTCGGTCTCCGGTACCGGCTGACCCGTCCGCCGGCAGAAATCGGCGATCGCCGCCGGCATGTCCGCCGGAGCGACAAATGAACTGTCATTCGGATCGATCACCGATCGCAAAGGCTCAGCATGCTCAGCCATCTCCACCAGTCGATCCCAACTGTAATGATGCCCCTGCAGATTCCAGATCCGACGGCACTCCTGAATCAACCACAGCCCGGCAATGTTTTTCAACAGCCGAGTGGTCCCGCCCACACCTCCTTCGTTGGTGAAGTTGTACTGCCGACACAAGGGCGTGATCACCGGCTGTGGCACCTCGGCTCCCATCAAAGACCACGTCCCGCTACTGATGTAACACCAATCGGCCTGAGCTCCGGACCGAGCCGGCACAGCCATCACGGCACTGGCCGTGTCGTGCGTTCCCGGCAACACCACCTGCACTCCCTTTAGCCCCGCCGCTTCCGCCACGTCACGCCGCAAAGGTCCCAGCGATGTCCCCGGCGGCGTCACTTCGCGGAACAAGTGCGTCGGCAACCCCAGCCGCTGCAACAGCTCCAGCGCCCACGCCCCCGTCCGAGGATTGAAGAATTGAGTCGTCGTGGCGTTGGTCAGCTCGTTGACTTTCTGGCCCGTCAGCAGCCAGTGGAATATGTCGGGCATCATCAGGAACGTATCGGCCGACTCCAGCAGCACCGAACCGCTGCGCTGCATCGCCACCAGCTGATACAGCGTGTTGATGTCCATGAACTGCAAGCCGGTGTAATCAAAGATTTCTTCTCGCGAAACGACGTGGCGAGTCACGTCGTCGACCAGACCCTGAGTGCGGGGATCGCGATAGTGAAACGGATTCCCCAACAACTCGTCCCGACGACTCAACAACCCAAAGTCGACTCCCCAAGTGTCAACGCCTACGCTCCGCAACTGGTCGCCATACCGCACCGCAGCGGACCGAAGCCCGTCCTGGACTTCCTGCCAGAGCCGCAACAGATCCCAGTGAAGATGACCGGCCACCGGTACCGGACCGTTGTCAAATCGATGCACTTCCTCCAGCGCCATCTGCCGGCCGTCGAACAGCCCGGCCACCACTCGGCCACCGGATGCGCCCAAGTCAACCGCCAGATACCCCCGCCGTGCCGCTCCCATCGCTCGCCCCCTACCGATATACCTACAGTCCGCCCGATCGACCGACCCACCCGCGACACCCGCCCGACACCCCTCCACCGCTTCGACCCGCTCTAAGGGTGTCGATCCTGACCCCCGCCCACTCGAGCGTCAACCCCACAGATGACCGGCAGCTGCGACGACCGATCTTTTCGGCCCCCACTCCTCGCATTTGCTCGACGCTCTTGACTCCCTGCTTTCTCGCCAACGGGACGCCTGCACGCAAATGAAGCTGGAGACGTGGTTGGGCACGGAGGCACGGAGGCAGGCGGGACGCCTGCACCACAATCGGCGGGACGCCTGCACCACAATCGGCGGGACGCACGCACCACGATCTCGGATCGGCTCAGGTTTACAGCCTCCCCAGACCGATTAAAGGGACTGGGAACCATAGTTGACTTTGTTTACCGGTTTACTTATGATTACCACCGGCGGGACGGATGTCGGGTTGGAAGCTGGGCCGTTTGGGATCAGGACGTCAATGGATACCGGGACGATGCAGACCGGACCGAGAGTCGAGCGGTCGGGTGGTGGGATTGGCGGGCAGGATCCGACACCGGAACTGCTGGCCGAGTTGGCTGAAGCGAGTCAGCGGCTGGAGACGGCCACGCCGCGCGACATTCTGGCTTGGGCCTGCCAGCGGTTTGGCGATCGGCTGACGATGGCCACGGCCTTTGGTCCCGAGGGGATGGTGATCATCCATTACTTGGCCGAGATCGACCCGCGGACGCACATTTTCAATCTCGACACTGGCTACCAGTTCGCGGAAACGCTCACCTTGCGGGAACGGATTGTCCAGCGTTACGGCATTGAAGTGGCTCTGGAGCGGCCGGAGCTGACGGTGGAGGAGTACGAACGGCAGCACGGCGGGCCTGTGTACCGGCAGGATCCCAACCAATGCTGCTTCGACCGCAAGATCCAGGTGATTCGTCGGACACTGATTGGCAAAGACGCCTGGATCAGTGCTATCCGGCGGGACCAGAGCCCTGATCGGGCTCAGGCAGCGATTGTCGGCTGGGACAAGAAGTTTCAGCTGGTCAAAGTCAATCCGCTGGCCAACTGGACCAAGAAGGATGTCTGGGGGCTGATTGCCAAACAGGACATCCCATACAACCCGCTGCACGACCAGGGATTCACCAGCATCGGGTGCTGGCCTTGCACGCGAGCGGTGATGGCCGGCGAGGACGAACGGGCTGGTCGCTGGAGCGGCTCGCAGAAGACCGAATGTGGCCTCCACACCTCCGACTGATGGCCCGCCATGAATCTGACCGCACGGACTGAATATGCTTGCCTGGCAATGCTCGAGCTAGCGGCCAGCCACGAGGGTACGGAGCCGGTCACGATCAAAAAGATCGCCGACACGCACGGCATTCCAGCTCGGTTTCTGGTCCAGATTCTGCTCCAGCTGAAGCAGGCCGGTCTGGTCCGCAGCACGCGGGGCTCCTCGGGGGGCTATCGCTTGGCCCTGCCTCCGGACCAGATCACTCTGGCCGACATCCTCGACGCCCTGGACCACCTGCCGCGCGAATTCCGGTCGGCCGTTCCGCACGCCACGGCCGCTCAGCGCGTGCTGAGTGCCACTTGGAACCGGCTGCTCGGCAGCGAGCGAGAACTGCTGGACGAGGTGAATCTCAGTCAGCTCGACCGGCAGGCCCGTGATCAGACGGCGGGAATGTATTACATTTAGAGGGGCTGCCAAGTTCGGGCGGCCGGGCGCTGATTAGCCGTCGGCAATCGCACCCGTGTGATGCAGGCCCCGCGTCGGATCTGAGCTTATGGCGTGCTTTGAGTGGAATCCGCGGCGTGATGCTGGCCGCTTTGGTCTGCGGTCCACCGTCGCAAGCAGTTCGGTGGCCGAGCTATCCGGCAAACGGCTCGGGACCGCCAGGCGTTCGCGCACCGAGTCATGCGGTGACCCAAGCATGTGGCGTCGATGGTCGCGTGCAGCGTTCATCGCGGCAGTGTTTGTCAGCGGCTTGGCCGTGGGTGGCTGGGGACGATGGTCGGGCGAGCTGCTGGCTGCCGATCCGACTGTGGCGGACGCTCAGGAAATCCAGCGGCTGATCGGACAACTGGGTGCGCCGAGTTTCGTCGATCGGACCGAAGCGACGCACCGACTCGAACAACTCAGCTCGGCGGCCTTCCCGGCACTCATCGATGCACTCTCGAACGTCGATTCGGAGGTTCGATCCCGAGTCACTCGGCTGGTGTTCGCACAGATCTTGCCGGTGGCGACCCCGGAGGCGGTGCGCAACGCGGTCGCCGGGCGCGCCAAGCTACAGCAAATGGCGTCCGAGGGGAGCGAAGAATCGCGCCGACGAGCTCAAGCGATTGTGCAGGAATTTGAAAGCCTGCTCAATCAGCGAGTCACCGCGCTCAATACCTTCGCCGGACGCAACGCCATGGCCGCTTGGCGTCCGATCGCTCAGACCCGCGATCGGCTCGACCTGACACGCCGCCAGTTCGACGACCACGACCTGAACGTGCTGTGCCATCTCGATCAACTGGTGGCAGTCAGTCTGGCCGAAACGACGATTTCCGATCGAGCATTGATCTTTGTCGGCCAGCTACCGAATTTGCAGGAACTGAATCTGCAGCGGACACGGATCACGGGAGCCGGCCTGAAGCACCTGGCCGAATGCAAGCAGCTGAAGTTGCTGAACCTCGAATTCACGCGTGCCTCGGACGAAGGCATGGCCACGTTGGGAGCCCTCCCCGCCCTGCAAACGCTCTACCTGGGCGGCTCACGGGTCCATGGCGAAGGCATTGCCGATCTGGCCAAGTCGAAGAGCCTGGAGTACTTGAGTCTGCAGTTCCTGCCGGTGGGCGACGAACAGCTGGCGGCGATCGGCGGCATGGCTCAGCTCAAGGCCCTCGGACTCGACGATACGCGAGTGACCGACGCCGGCTTGAAGCACCTGGGCCAACTGCCGCAGCTCGAAAAATTGTGGCTCGACCGCACCGCGGTCACCGACGCCGGCCTGCCACTGCTGCGCGCACTGGCTGGTCTGAAGTGGCTCGATCTGGGCGGCACCAAGATCACGGCCGCTGGGCTGAGTCAGCTGGAGGGACTCACCAACCTCGAACGGCTCTGGCTGGATGCCTGCCAGTTGCCGGACGAATCGCTCGAGCCGGTGTCGCGACTGACGAAACTCACACTGCTCGACCTGCATGACAATCCGCTGACCGATACCGCCGTCCCGCGTCTGGAAAAGCTCGTCAATCTGACCGAACTCAATCTCCGCGGCACAAAGCTCGAAGGGAAGACGCTCAAGTCACTCGAACCGCTCGTCAATCTGCAAACACTCTGGCTCAGCGGCACACCACTCACGGACGAAGGTCTCAAACAGCTGGCCGATACGGTCCCCTCGCTGAAGGAGCTCCACCTGGCCGACACGAAAGTCTCCGTCGATGGCTTGAAGGCGTTGTGGAAGCTGCAGAACCTGGAGACTTTGGATCTGACGGGGAGTTCGATCAGCGATACGGACGTCGACGAATTCCAGCGGGGCCATCCGAACCAGACGCTGCGAATTCGCTACCGAGCAGCGCGATAGTCGACGATCGGCAGCCTGTCGGGTGGCAGCGTGGGTAGTGTCAGTGTATCGGGCAGAGATCGGCTGTTCGGTGCAAAAGCAGATTCAAGAGAGAGGCACATGTCGGAAGCGGGACTGCCACGATTGGCGTTGGGATTGGATTTTGGCACCGAGAGCGTTCGCGCGTTGCTGGTCGATTTCTCGGGACGGCAACAGGCGGCGATGGTCGCGAGGTATCGTCACGGTCAGCTGACGCAGACGCTGCCGACCGGCGAGCGATTGCCAGCTGAGTTTGCTCTGCAGCACCCATCCGATTGGTTGCAGGCGGCCGGCCAGGCTGTACGCCGCGCGCTGAAGCATGCCAACGCGCGCCCCGACGAAGTCGTCAGTATCGGCGTCGACTTCACCAGCTGCACGATGTTGCCCGCGCGAGCTGACGGGAGTCCGCTGTGCTTGGTCGACGGATTTCAGCGGAACATGTGGGCGTGGCCCAAACTGTGGAAACATCATGGCGCCGTGGAGCAGACCGCTCGGCTGAATCAACTGGCCCGCGAGACATCGCAGCCTTGGCTGGACCGCTACGGCGGCCAAGTCGGGCTCGAATGGTTCTGGCCCAAGGTCCTTGAGACGCTGGAAAACGCCCCGGAGGTCTATGCGGCCACGGACGTCTGGCTGGAAGCCGGCGACTGGTTCGTCTGGCAGCTGGTCGGTGGAACGGCCGATGCGCTGCCGCGATCGACCTGCCAAGCGGGCTACAAGGCGTGTTGGAACGCTGCGACTGGTTACCCGTCATCCGATTTTCTGGGAGGACTCCATCCGCAGCTGGCCAGTGCGGTCACCGACAAGATGCCCGGGCGGATGCTGGCGCCGGGTCAGCGAGCGGGCGATCTGACTGGCAAGATGGCCGAGCGGCTGGGGCTGAGGGCTGGCACGCCGGTGAGCGCTGCGGTGATCGACGCTCACGCCGGTGTTCCCGGTGCTGGAGTCAGCGGCGCCGGGACGCTGGTGATGGTCCTGGGGACCAGCAGCTGCCATATGCTCAACAGCACCACCGAACGTTTGGTGCCGGGCGTGGCCGGTGTGGTGCAGGATGGAATTCTGCCCGGCTTTTATGGCTACGAAACAGGGCAGGCGGCTGTGGGCGACGCGTTTGACTGGCTGCGCAGGCTGGCCGGCCAGAAGAACTTCAAGGCGCTCGACGAACAAGCTGCGCTCATCTCGCCGGGGGCTGAGGGGCTGGTCGCCGTCGACTGGCTCAATGGCTGCCGCACACCGCTGATGAACGGCGGACTCAAGGGTTTGGCGAGCGGTCTGTCGCTGGGCCACTCGGCCGCACATCTGTATCGAGCGTTGATTGAGGGGACGGCGTACGGGGTGCGGTGGATTGTCGAGCTGTTGCGGGACGGGGGTGTGGAGGTGAACGACCTGGTGGCGACCGGTGGTCTGCCGCACCACAACCCGCTGTTGGTGCAGATCTACGCCGACGTGCTGCAGTTGCCGATTGTGGTCCACGCATCGCAGCAAGGCCCGGCGCTGGGCGCTGCCATTCTGGGCGTCCTGGCTGCGGGCCCTGGCCCGACCGGTTTTCACTCGGCGGCCGACGCCATTGAGTCGATGGCGGGGGGCGGCGAGTCGGGGCGTTTGGTCGAGCCTCAGCCCGACCACCGCGCCGCCTACGACGACACGTATCGAACTTACCGCCACTGGTGCCGCCAAATCGAGCTGGCCACCCGCTAGGCAGGAGGTCGCATCTACCTCCGGGTACTCAGACCTCCGGTTGTGGTGCGGGCGTCTCGCCTGCCGGGGTCTCGCGGCTGAAAGCAGGCATCCATGCCGGATCGCGTCAGCATCGGAGTCCTGGCAGAACTGCCACCGAGCGGCACGGAAGGCGCTCAGCTGCCAGCTGGTTGACGCATGGAGACTCCCGTTTCGCGGCTGAGCCCGGGCAGGCGGGACGCCTGCACCACAATGAGGTATAAAGGTAGGTGCGACCTTTGGAAAGGAACGCCGCATGCCGCAACGACGCGTGGAACCGATCGCCGAGCTTCTGTCGAATGTGCCGCTGGTCCCCGATTCGCCGCTGAGCGACACGCTGCAGCGGACCCTGTGGCTGGCCCGACACCTGCTCCAGCAAGCCCAGGCACTGCAGACTCCCCAGGAACGCAAACAGCAGATGGAACTGGATCGGATGATCCAGCACCCGCACGACAAGGCCACCCTCACTCAGCTGACCGACCAGGCCTTCCGCTCCCACGCGGCTGCCCGAGCCGTCGATCAGCTCGTCCATATCCTCGACGTCCAGGGGATCCCTCGGTTCTTCAGCCCCATCGACCGGACGCTCCTCCAGGGATTTCATTCCTTCGGCGGACATCTTCCCGGTGTGGCCGTCCCGCTGGTCAAAGAAAAAATGCGCCGCGAGACGGCCAACGTCGTCCTCCCCGCGGAATCCGAATACCTGATCCCGCACCTCAAGGATCGCCGCCAGGAAGGCGTCCGGATGAATGTCAATTTCCTGGGCGAGGCGATCCTCAGTGAACCCGAAGCCCAGCGCCGGCTTGAGCAATACCTGCGAGCGCTGCAGCTCCCTGAAATCGAAGTCGTCTCGGTCAAGATCTCGACCATCTTCTCTCAGATCTCCACGCTCGACCGACGTGGGACCATCGACACGCTGTGCGACCGGCTGGAACTCCTCTACCGAGCGGCTCGCCAGGGGACCTTCCGCCGCGCGGACGGATCGGCCGTGCCGAAGTTTGTTTACCTCGACATGGAAGAATATCGCGACATGTCGCTGACCGCCGAGGCCTTCATGCGGACGCTTGACCGACCGGGACTCGACGACGTGTCGGCCGGCATCGCTCTGCAAGCCTATCTCCCTGACGCTTACCGCGTCCAGCAACAGCTGACCGAATGGGCTCAACGCCGAACGGCCAGCGGTGGCCAACCGATCACGATCCGGATTGTGAAAGGCGCCAACCTCGAAATGGAACGCGTCGAAGCGGCACTCAACGACTGGCCTCAAGCACCCTATTCCTCCAAGGTCGAGACCGACGCCAACTACAAGCGGATGGTCGCCTACGCGCTGCAGCCCCCACACTTGGCCGCCGTACGAGCTGGCATCGCTTCGCACAACCTGTTCGATATCGCTTATGCACTGACCTTGGCTTGGGAACTGGGTAGCCTGGGAGCGATTCAGTTCGAGATGCTGGAAGGGATGGCCAACCATCAGCGTCGCGCCCTCCATCAACTGACGCGCAACGTCCTGCTGTATGCACCGACCTGCCGCAAAGCCGACTTCCTGCACGCGATCGCTTACCTGATCCGACGTCTCGACGAAAACACGGGCCCCGAGAATTTTCTGCGCCACGCCTTCCGCATCACCGCCGACTCGGATGCCTGGCGCCAACTCGAAGCCGGTTTCCTCCGCTCGTTCGATGCCATCCCCACTCTGGCCTCCGAACCGCGTCGCACGCAAGACCGACGCCACGAAGTCTGGCCCGAGCCGACCAAGCCGTTGGCGTTGGCCGAATTCGTCAACGAACCCAACACCGACTTCGGGCTGCCACACCATAGTGAATGGGCCGAGTCGTTGCTGAAACGCTGGCACGCGCTGCACGGTGAGCGGGCCAGTGACGTACCGCTAGTCATCGCCGGTCACGAGGTCACGGAAACTCGTGAAATCGAAACTCGTCACGATCCGTCGCGCCCCGGAGTGATCGTCGGCCGGCACCGACTGGCCAATCACGACGATGTGCAGCGAGCGGTCGAATGCGCCCGGCACGATCCCGACGGCTGGCGCAGCCTTTCAGTTCGCGACCGCCAGATGGTGCTGCGCCGAGCGGCTCGAGAACTGCGCATCGCGCGAGCCGATTTGATGGGCGCTGCCACGGCCGTCGGCGGCAAACTGCTGACCGAAAGCGATCCCGAGGTGTCAGAAGCGGTCGACTTCGCCGAATTCTATGCCGCAGCCGCCGGCGAAATCGCTCAGCTCAGCGGTGTCGACGCCGCTGGACGTGGCGTGATGGTCGTCGTGTCACCGTGGAATTTCCCGATTGCCATTCCGTGCGGCGGCGTCGCGGCCGCGTTGGCCGCCGGGAATACGGTGATTCTGAAGCCGGCCAGCCACACCGTGCTGGTCGCCCACCTGCTGTGCGAATGTTTCTACCGTGCCGGCGTACCACGCACCGCCCTGCAACTTCTCCCCTGCCGTGGCAGTACCGTCGGTCAGGAGCTGGTGACGCACCCGATGGTCGACACCGTGATACTGACGGGCGGAACGGCTACAGCTCGCCAGATGCTGCAAGCCCGTACCGACCTGCGACTGCTGGCCGAAACTGGCGGCAAGAACGCCACGATCGTCACGGCCCTGTCCGATCGCGATCAGGCCATCAAGCATGTCCTGCACTCAGCGTTTTCACACAGCGGTCAGAAGTGCTCGGCGACGTCACTGCTGCTGCTCGAACAGGAAGTCTACGACGACGCGGCCTTTCGACAGACGCTGGTTGAGGCTACGGCCAGCCTTACTGTCGGTTCAGCCTGGGACCTGCAGACTCGCATCGGACCGCTGATCACTCGCCCCAGCGGCGATCTCGAACAAGGCCTGAAGGTGCTCGAAGATGGCGAGTCGTGGGCGCTGATGCCCGAACCGCACCCGGAGAATCATCAGCTCTATTCGCCCGGCATCAAATGGGATGTCGAACCCGGCAGCTACACGCACTCCACTGAGTTCTTCGGTCCGTTGCTGGCCGTCCTGCCGTTCCGCTACCTGGGCGAAGCCATCGACGTAGTCAATCAAACCGGTTACGGGCTGACATCTGGTCTGGAAAGCCTCGACGATCGCGAACAGGCCGAGTGGACGGCCGGCATCCGGGCGGGCAATCTTTACCTCAATCGTCCAACGACCGGCGCCATCGTGCTGCGACAGCCATTCGGCGGACAGGGTCTCTCGTCAGTCGGTCCGGGCATCAAAGCCGGCGGCCCGAACTATGTCGTGCCGCTGATGGCCTATCGCCCAACTGGACATCCTTCGGGCGATGGCCGCGTGCTTGATCCGGACTTGGTCGAACTTTGGCATGGCCTGGCCGAACCGTGGGGCGGACGCGCCGTCTATTGCCCCATCACCTCCGAACCTCAACCGGGCGAGCACTTGGTGATCAGCCAGCCGGAACGTCAACTGCTGCAACAGGCGATCGCCAGCTACGACTTCCAGGCCCGCCAGGAATTCCTTGTCCAGCACGATGACCTGAAATTGCTGGGTCAGGACAACTTCCGACGTTACCTCCCGGTAGACAACCTCTGCATCCGCTTGTCTCGCCACGATTCGTGGTTCGACATCTTTGCTCGAGCCGCAGCCGCTCGCGCGGTGGGCTGCCGCACGATCGTGTCGACGCCCCCAGGCGTCGGCTCCGCGCCGCTGGCCGTCCTGCACGAACTGACCGACCCCTGGGGTGCCAAGATCGAGTTCGTGGAGCAATCCGATGATGAACTGATCCGGCGTATCTCTGAAGGGGAACTCGGGCGAATCCGCTACGCCGCGCCCGACCGCGTGCCGCTTCGAGTCCGAGCGGCCGCCAACGACCAGCTGCTTTACATCGCCGACCAGCCCGTCCTGGCCGAGGGCCGCATCGAGCTGCTGTGGTACGTCACCGAACAGTCGATCAGCGTCAATTACCACCGCTACGGCAACCTCGGCCAGCGGGCCAGCGAAGAGCGACACACTTTCGATGGCCGCGCCAGGAGAGACGTGTGATATGACAGTGGAGAATCGGGACCAGATTGACGACGCGATCCACGCCGAATTCGAAGCGTATTTCGGTCGATTGCTCGGTCAGCTCAGATCCGGACTGGCCCCCGAGGATCACGACTTCGAACTCACTAAGAGCGGACCAAGTGAACATGAGCCCCCGCCCGAATTGACGGAGTCGGGATGGCAGATTGGTCCGGCATTCAGCTGGAACTACTCCGTCGGATGTCAAACATGCCGTGCCATCAGAGCGAATCAAGTCGGCTGTCCGAATGTGCAGTTGTTCGTATTTCATACAACGAAATGGACATCGTTAACCCTTGGCGTTTATTGGACCATTCCTACGGAAGACCATGGTTGCCGCTTCGAAACCGAAACGGAATTGCTGGAACAGTGGAAACCGAATGCCTCTTGTCAGATCGACGACAATCGAAAATCGCAAGTTGCCGATGCCTTCCTGGAGGCAGTCCTCCGCGGCCATTCGCCGATCCAGCTCACCCATCCCTCCGCCCCATCTCCGCCCACCTCTGCTTCTCTGCGGTGAAAACTCCCGTGTCCTCTCGTGCCCTCTGCGTTAAAAAATCCGCAAGAGTTGCATCGCGATCGGCGTCTCTAGCTCACCCAGACCGGGGCTCCGGCCAGGCGAGCTGGCCGGCGGTCGGATCAAATTGTGGTGCGGGCGTCTCGCCTGCCTCGCTGTCGTCCTTGCTGGCCGACGGTCGGCGTTTAACGCTCAGCGGCAGCTTCGGGCGCGCGATCGGGTGCTGGCGATTCGTGGACCAACTCCAGCACGTTCTTCATCAGAATCTCGCCCGTCATTTCGCCCAGCGACACGCGTGAGACGTAGTCGTAGCGAGGGAAGCTCTTGTAATCGACTTGAGTCAGAATGTAGCCGAACGCGTCATTCGTCAGCCCCAGCAGCAGGTTGTGTTCGCCCGCCATTTTTCGCTTGAGAAAGAAGCCGATATTCGGCAGAGCTTCACCGGGGATCGACACCATCTGGACGCTCCCCAGATTCACCAGGTTGATTCTCGCTTCGATCGTGCGATTCGTCGCGTCGTGCGGGTACTTCAGTGGCGACTGAGTGACCACGCCCCACATCGCGTCAGACTCGACGGGAAACTTCACGCGACGGCTCGTAACAAACAGATTCGGAGTGCTCTGCACGGGTGCTGAGCGGACCATCTGGATCGACTCGTCGGCCAGCGTTTCGCCGATCTGCTGACACTCTTCCCACGTCCGGACATCATGCCAGACGGCGCGCAGCGGATCGCTGGGTCGCTCCAGGTCGCGATTGTCGGCGGTGATCATGCCGCCTTGAGCGCTGTTGAGAAAAATACCCATCCCACCGAGTTCTTGCTCGAGCCGATCGCAGAGCGGTCCGATCAGATCGGGACTGCAGATCCCCTGCTCCGAGCCAATCACTTCGGGATGGATAGCGAAGTTGATCAGCGTGGCGACCGTCTCGTTCGACGGAGTGACGAACTGCAGCACGCTGGCTCGCCGGTCATAGAGTTCAGGGGCGTAGTAGTTGTAAGCCACCTTGCCTTGAATCGCGCCCGTGGCCGCCTTCAGCTGAACGGGGACCAGCCGCTGGTCGGCCTCGCGAATCGCCTCGGCCACGGCCTGCACGACGCGTTCCATGTAAGCCAGATCGCCCGCATGTCCTCCCTGCCCGTCGGGAAACGCATAGCAATCTGGAGCACTATGCGTGTGAGTCGCGCCGATCAGAATGTTATCGGCGGGGATGTTGGGAACGAGTTGTCGGGCACGATCGCCCAGCACCGAGGGGAACCCCAGCAGATCGACGCTGACCAGCGCCAGCTTGCTATTCGCGTGCGCCACCACGACGGCTCGTGCGGTCAATTCGCCCCGCTTCTCCCGAGCCGGCTCAGTCGGGCCCATACCACCGGAGACAGGGAGCAACGGGTCGGGTGTGATGATCCGCTTGGCGGCCCCTGCTCGAATCTGGCCCGCGGCCACCCCTACCAGGCTCACCTGCACCGCCACAACGACAGCGCACACGCAGATCCGTTTCCAGACATTCATCGTCCGCCCCCCATGGAATCAACGACTACCCATCGGCGAAGCATTCAAATCCGCGCCGAGAAGCCGCGCCCTAAGTATCCACTGCGGTGGGGCTAACCGCAATTCGATGCTGCAAAGGAATTCTGTCTGGTGAGCGGAATTGCCCTTACTTCAGCACTTGGCGCTGCTTCAACAGATTCAGCACCGCCTGAACCGATTTCTCGACCGACCATTCGTCGGTGGGGAGGATCAGATCCGCGTCGCTCGGCGGTTCGTAAGGGGCTGAGACTCCCGGGAAGTTGCTGACTTCGCCGCGGTCGGCCAGTTCGTACAGACCCGAGTCATCTCGCTGGCGGCAGACTTCGACTGGTGACGACAGGTAGACCATCAGGAAGCGATCGGCGCCGACGGTCTCACGGATCCGTTGTCGGACTTCATTTTCCGGAGCGACCAGCGCACAGAGCGCAATGACTCCGGATTGATTCAAGAACCGTGCCACCTCGACACTGCGCCGCAAGTTCTCAGACCGATCGGTATCCGTGAAGGCCAAGTCCTTCGACAAGCCCAGTCGCATGTTCTGGCTGTCGATCACCGTGGCCAAATATCCCAGATCAAAGAGTTTGCGTTCGAGCGTGTAGGCGACGGTCGTCTTGCCGGCCCCGGTCAAGCCCGTGAACAGGACCGTGAACGGCTGTTGTTTGAGCCGCTCGGCTCGTTCCCTCGGCGTCACCTGACTGACGGTCGACCGCAGATGCTCGCTGCTGGCCTCTCGCGACCAAGGATCACGCAACTCTTCGTCGTCGGCTGAATGCCGATCGAGGATCATACCGGCACCAACAGTCTCGTTGGTCAGCCGATCGATGATGATGAAGCTCCCCGTTTCCCGATTGCGGCGATACGAATCGTAGTGAATGGCCTGATTGAGACTGATCCGGCACCGACCGATCTCGTTCAGGCTGAGCGATTCGGCGTCCTGGCGGTGGAGCGTATTCACGTCGACGCGATAGCGCAGCGAAGTGATCACTCCGGGAGTCAATCGGCTGGTGTGCTTGAACAGATAGTTTTTGCCGGGAATCATCCCTTCCTCGGACATCCACACAACCATCGCTTCGAAACGGTCCTCTGAGTTGGGAATGTTCCCTGGATGACTGATCATGTCGCCGCGGCTGATGTCGATTTCGTCCTCCAGGGTCAGCGTCACGGCCTGGGGAGCGAAAGCCTCCGATTGTTCGCCGTCGTACGTCACGATCGACTTCACTCGGCTTGTCTTGCGCGACGGCAACGACATCACCGTGTCCCCCTGCCGCACAATCCCCGAGGCGATCGTGCCGCAGAACCCGCGGAAGTCCTGGTGCGGACGGTTCACCAGCTGCACGGGGAACCGGAAATCGATCAGGTTGCGGTCCGATGCGATATGGACCGTCTCGAGCATGTGCATCAGCGTGCTGCCGCGGTACCACGGCATGTTCGGGCTCAAATCGACGACGTTATCCCCCTTCAATGCCGACATGGGGATGAAGTGGACGTCGTTCGAAACCAGCCGCGTAGCGAAGTCGGTATAGTCCTGCCGGATCTTCTCGAAGACCTCCTCGGAGAATCCCACCAGGTCCATCTTGTTGATCGCCACCACAATATGCCGGATGCCCAGCAACGAAGTGATGAAGCTGTGACGCTTCGTTTGCTCGACCACCCCGTGCCGAGCGTCGATCAGAATGATGGCCAGATCGCACGTCGACGCGCCTGTGGCCATGTTCCGCGTGTACTGCTCGTGCCCCGGCGTGTCAGCGATGATGAACTTGCGTTTGGCGGTGGAAAAATACCGATACGCCACGTCGATCGTGATCCCCTGCTCACGCTCGGCCTTGAGCCCGTCGGTCAGCAGTGCCGGATCGAAATCGTCACCGGTCGTACCGTGCACAGCCGAATCCCGACGCACGGCCGCCAGCTGGTCCTCGTAGATCATCTTCGAATCGTACAGCAGCCGGCCAATCAACGTACTCTTGCCGTCGTCGACGCTGCCGCACGTCAGGAACCGCAACAGCTCCTTCCGCTCATGCTGCTCGAGATACGCTTCAATATCCGTGGCGATCAACTCGGACTGGTGAGACATGTTCCTTCAACCCGTTTTGCCGTGAGTTGGACTCAGAAATAGCCTTCTTTTTTCTTCTCTTCCATCGAACCCGACTGGTCGTGGTCGATCATGCGTCCCTGACGTTCGGAGGTTGTGGTCAACAACATCTCCTGGATGATCTCGGGCAACGTCGTGGCCGTCGACTCCACCGCTCCACTCAACGGATAACAGCCCAGCGTCCGGAACCGCACGGTCCGCATCTGAGGTTTTTCGCCCGGCAACAGCCGCATCCGGTCGTCGTCCACCATGATCAACGTCCCATCCCGCTCCACCACCGGTCGCTCAGCGGCAAAGTACAACGGCACGATCGGGATTTTTTCGAGATGGATGTACTGCCAGACGTCCAGCTCCGTCCAGTTCGACAACGGGAACACGCGAATCGATTCCCCTTTGTTCACGCGCGTGTTGAACAAATGCCACAACTCGGGCCGCTGGTTCTTGGGATCCCAACGATGATTCTGGTCGCGGAACGAAAAGACCCGCTCCTTCGCCCGGGATTTTTCCTCGTCACGCCGAGCACCACCGAAGGCCGCGTCATATTTGCCAGCGTTCAACGCCTGACGCAACGACTCCGTCTTCATGATGTCCGTGTGCTTCTTGCTCCCATGGTCGAACGGATTGATCCCGGCCTTCACACCCTCCTGGTTGATGTGGACCAGCACCTTCAACCCCAGCTCCTTCGCCGCATACTCGTCCCGAAACTTGATCATGTCCCGGAACTTCCACGTCGTGTCGACATGCAGCAAAGGAAACGGAGGCTTCGCCGGATAGAAGGCCTTCATCGCCAGATGGACCATCACCGCCGAATCCTTGCCGATCGAGTAGAGCATCACCGGGTTCTCAAACTCGGCCACCACCTCCCGGATGATGTAGATGCTCTCCGCCTCCAGCTGCTTCAAATGCGTCAGACTGTAGTTCGTCATGAACCGACCCAAACCCCCTCAATGAACTATCCAACCACACCCGTACGAACCAACCCGGATCCGCCTGAAGGGCCTCAGATCCCCCTCCAGCCCGCAATGTCACCCTATCTTTACAGGCCAAGGGCTTCGGGACAACAGTCTAGGGGGCCCCGCCACAACCGACAAGCTCGCTTCAGGCCCCCGCTCGCGTCTGGCGGAACTGCCCGCCGCGAATCAAGAGACTGAGCCCAGCTCCGGGTGCCCAGAGCTCCGGGCGCCCAGCTCCCGACCTCGCCCAGTTGAGCCTAGGGAACCGGCTGAGTCGGTGCCGCCGAGTGGACGTGGCCGGCCCCTTCATGGGCGTGCTTGGGCTCCAGCCTCCCCACCGCGATCGCCAACAGCACCCCGCACAGCAGCGCGATCGACAAGGGGACGCGGTCGTGCCGGTGAAAATGGAGCTCCGGCAACAGGTCGCTCAGCGATATGCACAAGAACGAACCGGCGGCGAATCCCAGGCAGGCACCCAGCCACCAGGCCCCCGACCCGCGAGCGAAATCGAGGCCCATCCAGACCAGCCAGGCGCCGAACGGACACATCAGCGAAAAGGCCAGATTGACCGCCTGACAGCCCGCCAGCGACCAGCCTTCGGCATGCATCACCGACGTGACCGACAGGGCGTCGAGCGGCTTGTGGAGCACGATCGCCAGGAAGACCCCCAGCCCCCACAATCGGAAACCCGGATGGTGAGCGTCGGCGGCTACCACCGACGCCAACGCCACTCCGTCAATCAACGTGTGCAGGCTCAGCCCGAACACAATGGCCACCCACCGCACTCCATGACCACTCCCACCGACCGCAGGAACTTCAGCGGGCCGATGCGCGACGCTCATCCCAGACCCGGCCGCGTGCTGCGAATGGGCCTGCAGGTCGACCAGCTGCGGACCAACCGGCTGGCCGTGACTGTGACCATGCTGGTGGCCGTGTTGATGACCGTGACCATGCTGGTGACCGTGGCCGTGTTGATGACCGTGGTCGTGCGAGTGGCCGTGATCACAGCCCGTATCTTCGACCAGCGCGTCGTCGGAGTGGCCGTGAAAATCAAAGACGCGAATCATGAAGAATGTGGCCAACAGACCGGCCATGACCCAAATCACCGTGGTGTCCAGCGATCCCGTCTCGACCACGCTGTGCGGCAGCAGGTGAAGCAGCCCGATGCCCAGCATCAAGCCGCCAACGCAGCTCAACACCAGCTGCATCTTCAAGTGGGTCAACCGGAAGACTGTCGGCAACCAGCCCCCCAGCAGCGAGCTGCCGACAATGACAATGCAGTACAGCGTCAGCAAAAGTGCGGGGGTCATGTTACTTCTGGCCTCGCTTCGGCCGTCCCGTTGCGGGCGCCCGAACTGGCTCCTTGGTCGACTCCTTCACAGGCTCCGCCGGAACCTCTGCAGGCTCTTCCGGCTCAGCCGAATCCTCTGGCCGCGGTCGAATCGCCAGAATCACGCTGTGCGACGAAGTCCCCGGCATCGGATAGTCGGCCACTCGCCGCAGTTCCAGCCCACGCAGCAGACCGTGGTGCCGCGCCTCGCCTCGCTCTTCCACCCACTTGGGACCCTTGACCATCAGCATGCGGCCCAGGTGCCCCCACGTCGGTGCAAACCAACGGAGGATCCGAGCCATCCCGCCGACGCCGCGAAAGAGGACCGCATCGAAGGGCTCACGAGCGACCACCGCCTCACCACGCTCGGCAAAGACCCTCACCGGCAACCCCAGCTGGCCGACGATTTCCTCCAGCACTCGAGCCTTTTTGGTCACCGATTCGCTGAGCACGACCTGCAGGTCGGGACGCAGAATGGCCAGCACAATCCCCGGCACCCCGCCTCCGCTCCCCACATCCAGTACCCGTTCGCCCAGCGCCAGACACTTGGCCAGCTGGTACGAATCGAGCAGGTCTCGGTAGACGAACTTCTCCCAGTCGGTGTGGCGGGTCAGGTTAATCCGGGTGTTCCAGTCCCACAACAGCTGGCAGTAGCGTGCCAGCAGCTGGACCTGGTCGTCCGACAGATGGATGCCGACTTCGGCGGCAAGCTGGCTCAGCTGGTGCGACACCCGACTCTCTTTCCCACCACCCTACTGAGGTGATCTGTCAAAATTTATCGATTAGGGAGACCTTGCCGGCCGATACTACGACCAACCGCACGTGGCAACGACCAAGCGCAGCTCAGATTAGAACACAAATCGCCCGCTGCGGGCATAGTCCTCGCCAGCCACTGAGGTGGAATTCACCATGACCTGGAACCAACCTGCCGTCGCCTCGCTGCTGGCCGCCATACTCCTGGTGACCACGTCCGGATGTGGGCTTCTCTGCCCCACTCCCTGCGGGCCATGGCCGGGCGGGGCCATCCCCGGAGTCGGCTCACTGGCCGGCCCCGACCAGCCGATCCAAGACATCTACGGTCCTCAGCCGTTTCGGACTGGGGTCGATATGTTCCTCCCCCACTACCACGGCATCCCTTACTGCGGAGACGGCTGTGCTGACGGGTGCGGCAGCGTGTACTGGCACGAGTGGTTCAGCGACCCGCCGTCGCCGTGTGACCCGTGCGGCAGCGCCTGCGGTGGACCCAAATGGCTCTACGGACAATGCTGCCTCGGTGACGGCCACTGCTGCCGGCACTTGGCCCAAATCCTCTACGGCACGTTCTCGACCATGGCCGACTGGGACTTCGGCCTGCGGATCCTGACCCCCTATCACCACTCACCCTACGGTCCGGCCACGGGCCATGGCTGCCTCCATTGCGGACTGGCCGTCCCCGCCGGCGATGTGTATTGCGATCAGTGTCTGGCCGGAGGCCCACTGAGCGACCCGGCAGTCTTCGACGGCACTAGCCTTGAAGGCCAGGTCGTTTCCAGTGAAGTCGACTCGGGTGAGATCGTCGTCGATGAGGGCCTGCCAACCGAGATCGACTCGACGCTGGCCATCCCCGGCGTCACGTCCGACCCGGCCGAACCGCCGACGGTAATTCCGGCCCGACACGAAGCGGTCTTGCACTACCCGATGGGCGACCCGCCGCGGACCCGGCCGGCACACCGCATCACGACGCAACATCTCGGACCGCTCCGCTCTCCGCCCGTCCGCTGGTAATCTCGCCGCTCATCGTCTGCTGCCCGGTCAACTGCCGGCCAGCGACGAGGCTACGGAGCCAAGCTGACGGAGCCCAGCTGACGGAGCCCAGTGGAATATCTTCGCACGGTACGGCAGTATCTGGATTGGTTCTGCCTCGGCTCCATTCAATCCGGGTCCGATTGCGGATAGACTGTGGCGCATCCAGCAGCCGCTGGTCGTATCCTCCGGTCGATCCACTCTTAGCGAAAACAGCTCAGCGAAATCAGCTCATGGTCAAACAATCCTGGCACGACATTACTCAGCGTCTGGCGGCTTACGATACGCCCACCATCTGCAACGTGATTGAACTGTTCGACGTTCGGCCACGTCAGCTGGGCTACATGGATGGCCGCATCCGGAGCTGTTTTCCCGATCTGGGTCCGATGGTCGGACTGGCGGTGACAGCCGCCTTTCGAAGTGCGGCGCCTCCCAGCGGAGCGGATGTCTACGGATCGATGCAGCAGCAACTGGAGTTGATGAGTCAGGCGGGCGGACCGACGGTGATCGTCGTGCAGGACCTGGACGATCCGCCCGCTGCGGCAGTCTTCGGCGAGGTGATGTGCTCGACGTATCGAGCGTTCGGCGCCGCGGGACTGGTCACCTCCGGGGCCGGACGCGACCTCGATCAGGTCCATCGACTCGGCTTCCCCGTCTTCACCAATGGCACGATCTGCAGCCACGGCAATTGCCATTTGCTGTATGTCGGCCAACCGGTGCGGGTCGGCGGCCTGGTGGTGACGATGGGCGAACTGCTCCACGGCGACGCTAACGGAGTTACTCAGATTCCGCTCGACATCGCCTCGGAAGTCGCCGACATGGCAGCTGAGTACGTCGAAGCTGAGCGGATTGTGCTCGACTATGTCCAGGGCACAGGCCCCAAGACGATCCGCGAGTTCGCCGACCGCCAGAAACAGCTGAGCGAAAGACTCGGACAGCTCAAACGGCAAGTCGCTCGCAGCGTGAAGTAACCAGCAGCCGATAGGTTGAGCAAGTGCGCGGTCTTTCGGGTCGAGGCTCTCTGGAGTAATGCCGATGTCGATCGAATTTGTCTGCAACGGTTGCGGTAAGCGGCTGAAGGTCAACGAGGAATACGCAGGCCGGAAGGCTCGCTGCCCTCACTGCCAGAACGTGGTGGAGGTCCCGGTCGACGAAGAGCCGGTTGTTCCCGAAGTGATGCCCACTTCGTATCGAACAGCGGATGAGATCGAATACGAGATCTTCGGTAACGAGATGCAGTATGTCGAGATCGTGCTTGATCCGGGCGAGGTGGCGATCAGCGAAGCGGGGGCGATGATGTACATGTCCCAGCAGATTCGCATGCAGACGGTCTTCGGCGATCCGTCGGCACCGGCCAACCGCAGTGGGTTCTTTGACAAGCTGATGTCGGCTGGCAAACGAGTCCTGACAGGCGAATCGCTCTTCATGACGACATATACCAACGAAGGGAGCCAGCCGTCGCGCGTGGCGTTTGCCGCGCCGTATCCGGGCAAGCTGATTCCGATGCACTTGGACCAGCTGGGTGGTGAGCTGATTTGCCAAAAGGATTCGCTGCTGGTCGCGGCGCGTGGCATTCAGATCGGCATTGCTTTTCAGAAGAACATCATGACGGGCCTGTTCGGCGGCGAAGGGTTCATCATGCAGCGACTAACCGGCGACGGTGTCGCCGTGCTCCACGCCGGCGGGACTCCCATGCATCGCCAGCTCCAAGCAGGCGAGAAACTTCGGATCGACACGGGCTGTATCGTGGCCCTGGCGCCCAGCGTCCGGTACGACGTGGAAACGGTCGGTGGCATCAAGAACATCTTCGGCGGCGAGGGGCTCTTCCTGGCCACGCTGACCGGCCCCGGCGACATCTGGCTGCAGTCATTGCCATTCTCCCGTCTGGCCGGCCGCATGCTCGCCAACGCCCGCGGCTCCACCCGCACTCGCGACGAAGGCTCACTCTTGGCCGGCGGCTTCCTCGGCTCGATGATAATGGGCGACGGCGATTGACCCCGCAACACGATTGATCCCGTAACAACATCAGCTCCGGCCGCCGGCCAGCTCGTCTGGCCGGAGCCCCGGTCTGGGTGAGCTAGAGACTTCGACGAGCAGCGCACCTCAACGCCAACGCGCGATACGGCCATTCTGCAGTGGTCGCGGCCCTCGAAAGGACGACCGCGAGGCAGGCGAGACGCCCGCACCACAATTCGCAGGCGGGACGCCCGCACCACAATTCGCAGGCGAGACGCCCGCACCACAATTCGCAGGCGGGACGCCCGCACCACAATTCGCAGGCGGGACGCCCGCACCACAATCTGCTCCGGCCGCCGGCCAGCTCGCCTGGCCGGATCACCGGTCTGGGTGAGCTAGAGGCATCCCCCCGCGCGCAAAACCCTTCTCCCTGCTGGGCGAGTGTAACCAAGTCCGTTCTGGGCAAAAGATATCACGACTCAGCAGTCGAAGTACAGCGAATACTCGTGAGGATGAGGTCGGCTGCGCAGCGGAGTGACGTCGACCGACTGTTTGTGGCGGATCCAGGCCTGCACCAGCTCCGTCGAGAAGGCTTCGCCGCGCAGCAGGTAATCGTGATCGGCCGACAGCGCCTCGAGAGCCGAATTGAGGTCGGCGGGCAGGGTCACGGGTCGAGCCTGACCGCCGTTGCCAGCCCCCTCCGATTGCTCAGCCGGCTTGCCCGGGCTGATCTTGTTCTGAATCCCGTCGGCCATCGCCATCACCATGGCGGCCAGCGCCAGATAGGGATTGGCCGTCGCGTCGGGAACTCGATAGACAATCCGCTTGGTCGCCGGGCTGGCCTGATAGTTGGGAACATGGACCATCGCGTGCGGACGCTGCGAATAGCCGCCGATCAACGGATGCGATGCCAGTCGTCGGAAGCTGTTCGTCGACGGATTGGTGAAAGCGGCCAGCGACGGGGCATGACGCAACAGCCCGCCAATCGCATACAACGCCGTGTCACTCAGCCCGGCATAACCGCTTCCAGCAAACACCGCCCGATCGTGATCGCGAATGGCCAGTTGCACTCCCCAACCAGAACCACACGATCCGAACAGCGGCTGGGGCATAAAGGTCGCCTGCAGACCCTGGGCACGCGCCAGCTGCCGCGCGAAATGCTTGACCACCATCACTCCGTCGGCTGCACGAACCAGCGGCTGCGGCAAGACGTCCAGGTGACTCTGGCCCGCGGCACACGACAGGGAATGTTGAGCGGCCAGCGGGAATCGACAGCCAGCCATCGCCTGCGCCAGCTGGTGCCGCATCGACACCGCATCGGCCTGGCCTAAGGCGACCGACTCCACTGCCTCAGTCGCCTCAGCATCGTAGCCGAGCGCCTCGAAGCCCAGCTGACTCAGATCGTCACGCACCAGCGTCGATGGCCAACGGCGAGGAACTCCACGACCGGCGCGAAAGAGGTAATAGTCCAGCGACCAGCCGACATCGACTCCCTGAGCTCCCCCGGCCACCGCCAGGTAGCTGACCGCCCGCATCGCCACATGCCGAGCATCCCAGGGACTCTCTTCGCCCGTGTAAGGCGTCGTAATGCTGCAGACCAGCCCCAGGGTCGGTTGAGTGGCGGTGGGATCGATGAAGGCCGTGTCGGGCTGCGGCACGAACAGCACCATGCCCTCCGATTCGGCCTCAGCTATCCCCAGATAACTGCTCGCCCCGGCAAACCCCTGCTCAAACAGATCCTCGTCCAGCTGCTGGACCGGTAACGTAAACCGCTGCCAGCGACCCGGCAGATCCGTGAACCACAGATCGACCGCACGGACACTCTTTTCACGACACTGAGCCAGAACTTCGCGAGGAGTCACCACCGAGCAGGTCCGCCTTTCTGGACAGGCTGGGTTCAGTCCGACCAATTGCGCCAATTCGCCAGGCTGAGCAAGAACAAAGAGCCCGCGTCGTCGCGCAGACGACAACGCGGGCTCCAGCGAAACTCACAACGCAGCGAGATTACTCGCACTCTCAGCCGTTACGACTTCAACGTCGCCAACAACCGAGCCACGATGCGGTAGGGATCAGCGTGCGAAGCCGGACGGCGATCTTCAAGATAGCCCTTCCAGCCATTCTCGACCGTCTGCACCGGAATGCGGATCGACGAACCACGATCGCTCACCCCGTAGCTGAACTTGTCGATCGACTGAGTCTCGTGCAGACCCGTCAGACGCTGATCGTTGTCCGAACCATACACGGCAATGTGCTCTTCGTGCACCGCACGGAACTTCTCGCACACGCCCATGATGTAGTCCTTGCCACCCTTCTCGCGAATGTCCGTCGTCGAGAAGTTCGTGTGCATGCCGCTGCCGTTCCAGTCACCCTTGATCGGCTTCGGATGAATGCTGATCGTTACGCCGTATTCCTCGGCGTTGCGGAACAGCAAGTAGCGAGCCAGCCACAGATCGTCCGCGGCTCGCTTGGCACCCTTGCCGAACAGCTGGAACTCCCACTGACCCTTCAACACCTCAGCGTTGATGCCCGTCACCGACAGGCCGGCGTCCAAACAGGCGTCCAGGTGCGACTCAACAATGTCGCGACCGACGCAGTTGTCCGTCCCCACGCTGCAGTAGTACGGTCCCTGCGGCCCCGGGAATCCGCCCGGCGGGAAACCCATCGGACGGCCGTTGACCATGATCGTGTATTCCTGCTCGAAACCAAGCCACAGCTCGCCGTCGTCCTCATACAACGCACGCGTGTTCGTCGGATGCGGCTTGCCGTCCGGAGTCAACACCTCCGTCATCACCAGAAACGCGTTCTTGCGGCAAGGATCCGGAGCCAGACGGACCGGCTTCAACAGACAGTCCGACGATCGACCTTCAGCCTGCTCGGTCGAACTGCCGTCGAACGACCACATCGGACAGTCTTCCGGCTTCGACGGCTCACTGCTTACCACCTTCGTCTTGCTGCGAAGATTCGGCTCCGGCGTGTGACCATCCAACCAAATGTACTCAAGCTTGTAACTCATCTACTATGAACTCCTTAGTGCTCACCGAGGGATCTCTCTCCATCCCCCTTGGACCTGCTGGGCAGCTCGTACGTGCTACGGTTAGACGGTAAGCGCCCGCCTCTGGAAGCCCTCCCCTGACAGCAATGCCTGTGCCAACCCGACAAGCATCCCGCTCAGATGCCGTAAGAGCCGCCATAACATACACTTCGGAATCAGACTTACCAACTCCCCTCCCTAACCTGGGCAGGCATTTGCCAAAAACAATGGCAGCGAATGCCCTGATTCGCGGCAGAGGCCGCATGACCGCGTCAAGCGTCATTCGGGAGTTTGGGACTGACGACGGTTAAGCAATTCGGACAGACGAGCCCGAGCGGCGTCGCTGGTCGCCGTACCCTCGACTTCGGCCGCCAGCAGCGAGTCGAGTCCCTCCAGCCGACGCAGAGTCACGTCGGTCACCCGAGTCCCGGCCAAGTTAATCTCCCTTAACTTCCGCAGCCGGCCAACCTCCGCTAACCCCGCGTCAGTCACCGAGGTCCCCTGCAGGTCGAGCGACTGCAGGTCGACCAGCCGACCGAGCTCCTTGAGCCCCGCGTCGGTTACCGCCGTCCGACCTAACATCAGCGAATCTACGCCGCCAATCAGACTCACCGCCAACAGCTGAGCGTCCGTCACCTTCAGGAACTGGACGTACCGCCGATCGAGATCCGCTCCGGTCACGCCAGCCGCATCAGCACTGGCCCCGTCAGCACTGGCCCCGTCAGCACTGGCCCCGTCAGCACTGGCCCCGTCAGCACTGGCCCCGTCAGCACTGGCCCCGTCAGCAATGGCTCCGTCAGTACTGGCCCGGGCCTCCGCCGTCTCGCCCGCCTGCCAGGGCTTCCCCGCATACAGCTGGTCAATGGCCTCCAGGTAAGCTCGGCGATAAGCCGGATCGGGATGGTCGAGCCAGAAATGGGCCCAGCCGGCCGCCGCAGTATATAAGGCTCGTATGTCGGGATGGTCCTGGAGCGACTGTTTGCCCAGCCCCGACAGCTCGGCCCACGATACCAACCGGCCGTCGATCAGTGTCTGAGCACGGGCGGACTGGAGCCGCGTCGCTTCGATCCCCCCCACCGTGACGTAGCCGGGGAATCCCCGCAGCGATTCCATGTGCATGGCGACTCCCTCCAACAGACAAATCCCCTGCTGCTGGACCGCCTGACTCCGCCCGACCCGCCGCTGATGAAACAGCTGGTGGACGGCCTCGTGTCGCCAGCTCGAAGCCAGCTCGGCCGGCGAACTCTCCCCGTCCGACGCGTAGAAAAAGGCGGTCTGCCGAGCCTCGGAGTAATACCCCCGAGTCACATCGATCTGCGGCACCTCGGCTCGCAGCCCCCGCAGATACTCCTCCCGCGTCGCAAATAACACGGCCCGCATCCGCGGCAACACTCGCACCCGACGTTTCGGGTCGGCCAACCGATCCACCAATGCCCCGTCATGTCGACACCAGTCGTAATACAACTGCCCCCAGACCGCCTGCACCAACTCCAACTCACCCAACAACGATTCGGCCACGTCGGCCGGAGCGTTGGTCAGCAGCTGAAAGTTCGGACTCCGCAACTCGCGAGATTCGCTCGGAGCCCAACCCCAGTCCGACCGGTTGCGGGGACTGCGAACCGTTTCCACCGCCGTCGCCTTGCCGCCAATCAGCTGCACCAGTTCCGGATGGTCCGGCCGCAGAAACAGGACTTCGTGCAACCAGCGATTGGCCAGCGACGGTTGGTCAGCGGCCCAGTGTCGGGCCAGCTCGAGCAGCTCGTCCGCCCCTTGCTCAACTGCCTCGCGCAGCGGTTCTGGCCAGGCAGCTTTCCCGGAAGCATCGCCATCGGCCGCTCCGGAAGCTGGGCCGCCGCGTCGTCGGCCAGTAACCACCGGCGCTCCGGCCCCGCCGAGCAGCTGCGGGACGAAGACGACGGTACGGTCGGACAGGCGGGGCACCAGGAGCTGGGCGATTGGCTCGTTGGGAACACCTTCGCCAGCCAGCTGGATCAGCCGTTCTTGGAACTGGTCGAGCCACTGCTGGTAGGCGGCCGTCGCTTGCCGAGCCGATGCGGCGGTCGGTCGGGTGGCGGTCGTCGCAACCGGCTGAGGCGATCTGTCAGCCCGTGACTGGTTGATTTGAGACGGATCGGTTGGGGCCTGGGTCCCGCGATTCTGGGCGATCGGGGCTTTGGCTGTAGGAGGGGCTTGGGCTGTAGGAGGGGCTTTGGCTTTAGGAGAGGCTTGGGTTTGAGCGTGGGCTGCCGAACCGGCTGGGGGGAGGACGGTCCCGGCGATCCCCATCAGGAGTAGGCTGGCGGCTGCTACGAGTTGTCGCCGGTCAATTTGCACGGGAGGCTCATCGCGGCCGGAGGACGAAGTGCTTACAATTCCATGCCTTAGTCCGCGTGCCTGCGCGCGGATCTGTCTCAAAGTATAGCAGAAGGAGCAGTCAGTGATCGGTCGACGAGTTTGGATGTGGGCTGGTGTTGCGGCCCTGTGGATTATGCCGTTAACAACGATGGCCCAGCAGGGAGCGCCGCAGGCGCGGGAGCTGCCGGGCGTTCTGCAGACCGATCGGGACAAGGCCAGCTACGGTCTGGGAGCCGATCTGGCGCGTCGGTTTGCCGCCGAAGGGATGGACTTGAATCTGGAACTGCTGGTGCAGGGGTTCAAGGATGCCACGGCCAAGAGCCCGCTGAAGGTGACTCCTGAGGAGTTTCAGCAGGCGATCGTGCGGATGCAGCGTGAAGCCGTGACGAAGGTCGCTACGAAGAACCTGGAAGAAGGCAACGCTTATCTGGCCAAGAACAAGGCTCG
This sequence comes from Pirellulales bacterium, assembly GCA_046349895.1. Classification (GTDB taxonomy): domain Bacteria; phylum Planctomycetota; class Planctomycetia; order Pirellulales; family Pirellulaceae; genus JAXMBJ01. The sequence goes on from JAXMBJ010000006.1 coordinate 3,662,127, forward strand.
CGCTGGGGTGAAGACCTTGCCGAGCGGCCTGCAGTATGAAGTGGTGCAGCAGGGCAAAGGGGCGTCCCCCAAGCCGACCGACACGGTGAAGGCTCACTATCGGGGCACCTTTATCAGTGGTGACGAGTTTGACAGTTCGCTGGGTGGTGAGCCGCTGGAGATCAAGGTGAACGAGGTGATCCCCGGTTGGACCGAGGCCCTGCAGCTGATGAAGCCGGGTGACAAGTGGAAGCTGGTCATTCCGCCTGCTTTGGGTTATGGTCCGCAGGGCGTGCCGCCGGATATCGGCCCGAACTCGGTTTTGCTCTTCGACATCGAGCTGGTGGAAGTCGTTCCGGCGGCCGGTCAGTAAGACATTGGGCCATCATGGCTGGCAGCCATCTCTGATAGCTTGGGCTGCCAGCCGCGGCGCGCAACTCGACTGGGGGTCGCGGTTTGCCGAGCGCGAACTCCCGGCGCGGCGATTTCCGAGCGGCGCTGTTTGCCCTTGAGTGCGGGCGTGCGTAGAATCGGTTGGCATGGCTTCTTGGGACAGGAGCCGCCTGTCTGGGCTGGGACGCTGAGGGTTTTGTTGCGGCAATCTTTCTGTAACCGTCACCACCGCAGCTCACAAGTGAACTTGTGCCTGTGGCGCGGTTTCAAACGTGTTGCCGACGACTGAAGTTTTTTTGACCGCCCTTGGTTTGTGACCTATATTTCCACGGCATTTCGTTCGGCCGCGTTCATCCTGAAGACGCGGCCAACGTTAAGGAATCAGGTCCTGGCACGGTCGCGGTGAAGCGTGACGGTCAGAGCAAGTTTGCGGCCCCGCTCCGTTCTGGCTGCTGACTCGCTCGTCACGCTCGGCTGACGATCCTTCCCGGAAAGAAAGCAGTGATGCACGCGACGACCGCCGTCTGTACCCGCCGAGCCGGTCTCCTGAGTTCGACACTCTTGTGGCTGGTGATCACCAGCCTCGCCGGAGCTCAACAGCTGGCCGCGCCGGAAAGCGTTTCCGGGCTAGCTCCCCAACTGAGTGCTCCGCCGCTGAACGCTCCTCAACTGAGCGTACCGCCGTCGGTTGGACCGCAAGAGCAGAGCAGTCAACCGGGCTTGCCGTCCAACATCCAGCTGACCGACTCGCTGCGTCAGGGCGAACAGCTGGAAAAAGAAGGTCGCTGGCGGGAGGCCCTGAACCATTATGAAGAGGCCGTCCGGCAGTTTCCCAATCGTGAGGACCTGCACGAACGACTCTCCCTGGTTCGGATCCGATTCGATCTGATCCGTCGGCAGACCGATCCGAGCTACCAGCAATTGTTGGGGCAGATGACTCCTGAGCAGGCGCTCGAGGTCTTTGCTGAGGTGGCGGCGAAGGTGGAGTCGCATCACGTCGCCGACCCTGACTGGACCCGCTGGATGCTCCGCGGTACCGACGGACTGCTCGCCGCTCTGTCCGAAGAGCACTTCGTGCAGCGATATCACGTGGTCGCTCCGTTTGAACAGCGGGAGTGGATCGCCACGGAAATTCGCCGCATGCTGGCTGAACGCAAGGTCGTCGATCGCAATGACGCTCGTCAGCTGGTCGACTGGTCCGCGAAGATTGTCGAACAGCGGTTGGGGATTCCGCGGACCGCCACCACGCTGGAATACGTCTGTGGATTCGTCAACAGCCTCGACAATTACTCGTCGTTCCTGACTCCTTCGCAGTTGGATGAAGTCTATTCCCAGATCGAAGGGAACTTCGTCGGGCTGGGAGTCGAGCTGAAGCCGGACGGTGAGTCGCTGCTGATCACCAACGTGATTCCGAACGGACCGGCCGAGAAGGCTGGCATTCACAGCGGTGATCGGATTGTGGGTGTCAGCGGCCAGCGGATACCTCAGATCAGCACCGAACAGGCGGCCGATCTGCTCAAGGGCGAACAGGGCACCATGGTGGCCGTCGATGTCGTTTCTGCCGGCGGACAGACCCAGACGATGCAAGTCCAGCGGGATCGAGTCGAGGTCCCCAGCGTCGAGGGAGCACGGTTGATCGATCGCGAGCAGGGTGTCGGCTACCTGCGGATCACCAGCTTCCAGAAGACGACCGGTCGCGATATCGATGCGGCCCTGTGGAAGCTCTACCGGGAAGGCATGCGAAGCCTGATCGTCGATGTGCGTGGCAATCCGGGCGGGCTGCTGAACGAATCGGTCGACGTGGCCGACAAGTTTGTCACCGAGGGGACCATCGTGCGGACCCGGGGCCGGATCGCCGAGGAAGACTTTGACTTCCGCGCTCATCGGGTGGGGACCTGGGGCGTGCCGCTAGTGGTGATGATCGACGGCGACTCGGCCAGCGCCAGCGAGATTTTTGCCGGAGCGATTCGGGATCACCGGCGGGGGACGATTGTCGGCGAGCGGAGTTACGGCAAGGGTTCGGTCCAGGGCATCTTCCCGCTCCGGACTCTCAAGGCGGGCGTCCGCCTGACGACGGCGAAGTTCTATTCACCGAGCGGCCAGGCGATCAGTTATTACGGTGTCCATCCGGATGTCGCCGTGCGTCAGACGGCCAAGTTGAGCGAAACTCAGAGCCTGCCGCCGGCCGACGACGACCCGGTCCTCGCCGCCGCTCTCCAAGTCGCTCGCCAAAACCTGGCCAAACGCTAACCACCGGAGGTCGCACCTACCTCCAGGGAGGTCGCACCTACCTCCGCGAACCCTCGTCACACGGGCCCTTGTGCCAACAGCCGCCACAGGGGACGGGAATGCCAACTGGAGGGCATATTCCGCAAGATGCCGTTGCGGATCCGACACAACAGCGGCTGCTCCCAGTGAGCCAGCTGACCGATCCGGCGAGCGGTCGCGGCAATCCAGGCAACGCGAGCCTGTCGTCGGCGCTGGTAGGTCGCCAGACCCGCATTCAATTCAGAATGCTCAGCCAGAACGTCGGCCAGCACATAGGCGTCCTCGATCGCCTGAGCGCCGCCCTGGCCGAGATTTGGAGTCATGGCGTGAGCCGCATCGCCCAGCAAAACAACCCGCTCCGACCACCACCGCCGCGACCTCCAGATCTCATTCAACTCGGTATGGATGACGTCACTCGCAGCGGTTCGACGGAGCAACTCAGGAATCGGGTCGGGAAAGTCTGTGTACCTTGCCCGCAGCTTCTCAACCAGGTCGCGCGACGAATCCCGGCCTTGATTGGCCAGCGACACCGGCGCATACCAATACACCTCTTCAGGCCCAACTACCGACCATCCAAATCGACTCGCTCCCCCCCAGTACTCTCGCGCCGAACGACGGCACTCGTCCGGAAGCTTCAGTCGCGAGATCCCTCGGTAACAGACCTGGCCACTTGTTCGCAAACCAGCCGCCGAGTCCAGTTTCTGCCTGACCAGCGAATGAATGCCGTCGGCGGCGACCAGCAAATCACCTGCCGCTTCGCCTCCGTCAGCGAACACCGCCAACACTCGGTCGCTGCTGACGTTGTAGTCGACCAGCGCTGAGCCCAGTCGCAAGGATCGTGGCGGTAGCGCGGCAGCCAACTGTTCGACTAGCTTCGCCCTGCGAATGGAAACAACGGTATGCCCGAGCCGATGGCGTAACGGCCGCAGGTCCGTGGAATAGATTTCATCACCACCGCTCGTCAACAACTGAATTCGGTCGAGCTCCACGCCGGCTGCGGTCACTGCCGCAGCGACACCCAGCCGGTCGAGGACTCGCAGAGCGTTGATCGGCACCCAGATGCCGGCACCGACCGGTCGCAACTCCGGCGCCGCCTCGTGGACACTCACGTCCCACCCACGCTGACTCAACGCCAGACCGGCTGTCAGCCCCCCGATCCCGCCACCCACGATGATCGCTCGCCGCATCAACCGCCTCACTCAACCCAATCGTCCAATTCAAGGTCGTCCGCCGGTGGTGACGACAATTTCCGTCGTCTTCCGAACTGAGCGATTATCAATCCGCTGAGCAATCCGGCGAGCGCGATGTCCGGTTCCGGGACGCTCGCCGCTCGAGCAGGCCGAATTCAGCTGGACGAAAGAGTGATCATCATGACTTGCGTAACTTGCATCAGCCCCCACGAGGCCATGATTGTCAAGGCCGCCAACACCACCGATACGAAACCACGAATGCCCCGCGATTCAAAGAGATAAACGATCAGCGCCAAGCCAAAGATCAGAATCAAACCCAATCGCAATGTGAAGGGGATCGTGTACCGACGCTCAGCCGCATCCAGATGACACCACGACACACCCAACACCAGCAGCGGCAGATTCAGCAGCAAAACTCCCAGGCCGTCAATGCCAATCCCCAAGCCGACCAGCACGCCTTGGATGACTGACCAAGCGAAGACGCCGGCCAGCACCATTTGCTTGCGAACCGCGAATTGCCGGCGCCTTTCCGGTGAGTCATCTTCAGGAGCGACCTCGACCGTGCCGTCCGCCAGGACTCGATAGGGATCGGCCGCGGTTTCGCCAGCAGGGCTTGAATCTTCAGTGGAACTCATGCGGGTGAACTTTCGCAAACAAAGTATCGATCGCTTAGGGGCCTATTCGAAGACGAATCCATCGTGGAGCGACGTTCGCAGCCGTTGATCAGAATGACCGGTTCTCCATAGTATGGTCGCCTCGCTGACCACCGCCATTCTTTTCTCAGCGGCAGGCTGGAAACCCGCCGAGCACGGCGAACGTCAGGGAAGCGCTTCGAAAAACTGATTCAGCCGACGCAGGTAGTCCTCAGTGATCCAGTCGTTGTGATCAGCCATCTCGATCGTGACCCACTGCTTGGGCCCCGGTGCCGCATCGAACAGCCGCCGACCGGAAGCCACGGGAATCGTCTCGTCCCGGTCGCCGTGGCTTTGAAATAACGGCCCCCGATACGCGGCGATGGTCCGCACCGAATTCAATTTATTCTCCGGGACCAGCCACGCCAGATTCGGATAGTGCACCTGAGCCACTTCGCGCATGGAACCGAAGGTGCTCTGCAACACCAATCCGCGCGGCGATGACTCGGCCGCCAACTGCACGACGATCGCGCCTCCCAACGACTCGCCCATCAACACCAACTGCGAATCCTGCACTGAGGCCAGCTCGCACAGCTTCGCGCGAGCCGCTCGGGCGTCCAGCAGGGCCCCTGCCACGCTGGGCGTCCCCTCGCTGCGGCCGTAACCGCGGTAATCGAAGGCAAAGACGGATAATCGAGCCGTCTGCTGCAGGTATTTCAGCCACGATGCCCGGGACGCGACGTGGCCGGCGTTTCCGTGAGCCAAGAGCAAGACGGCTCGCGGCCTTTCCGCTTGACAGTACCAGCCATGCAGCCTTGTGCGGTCAGCGGCCTCGAAAAATACGTCATCAAATCGCAGGCCCTGCGGACTCCAGTCCCCCTCCGGAAACCTCGACGGCCAGAACAATAACGTCTCATCGATCGACGGACTCGGTCGACGAAGGTCGCCCCTGCCCTCCGGCAAGCCCTGCCCTGCCACTCGGCAAGCCATCGACAGCAACCAGGTGATCAGCATGAGTCGTGCCACAAGGAGTCCCAACGAACTGCTCCCACTCTATCACGGCCGGCTCGACGCCCGAACGGCGTCGGTACACGACAGCCATGTTCTGAGAGCATCCCCAGAACCTGAAAGCTCCCATCTTTACCAGTCCCGCCTGCCTCGCCATTTATCCTATCACGCCCCGACCACCGCAGCCATGCGAAACAAGCTCCACTCCCTCAAACGTCCCCAACATTCGGTTCCACGTACCGAACGACCTCTGCGAGCGGCAATACAACACAAGCAAGACAAGACGCACACACACAAGCAAGACAAGACGCACACATATTTGCCACGAACGGCGCCAGGACCTTACCAACTCACGCCAGCCTCCACATCAATCGCAGTCAACCCAGATAACCAAGTCATCTTGGGCAACCAGGTCAGCCAATAAGCCGGACACTCAGCGGTCGGGCGGGCAGACGGTCGAGTTGAGGATCCTGGGGCAAGACACAAAAGCCCCACCAAGACAAAGCCCCACCAAGACAAGACACACACATATTGCTCCAAACGACTCCCGGCTTCTACCAAGTCCCACCAGCTCCACATCAATCCCAGTCACCCCAGGCAACCAAGCCATCTCGGGCAACGCGGTCAGCTACCCCGTCCGCCCGTCAGTCAGTCAGGACAAAGACAAGACACACAACTTTCGCGGCGGGGCAACGGTCGGGCGTTGGTGGTGAGGTTCGGATGGAGGAAGCGTGGGGGTTCGCGGCCCGGGAAGCGGGGCGAAATTTGGTTAAGCCGAGAGCACCAAGCTGACAGCCAAGGCAGAGCACCAAACCGGGTCGGCAACCAACTCACTGGCAGAGCTCAACTCCCAGCGACAACCTGACCGAAGGCAAGCCCGGCCCCTGAACCACCGCCACACCCACCGCCACACCCACCGCCACACCCACCGCCACACCCACCGCCACACCCACCTACTCACCCACCTACTCACCCACCTACTCACCCACCGAATCACCCACCGAATCACCCGACGAATCACCCGACGAACCACCCGACGAATCACCCGACGAATCACCCGACGAATCACCCGACGACTCGCTGAGCCCCACGCCTAGACCCCCAACATGGGGAAGCCCACCAAGGGGTCGCTATTGGACCTGACGACAGCAAAGATTACGATGGGGCTGACATTGTCGGTCGTACGACGGCGCCGCAGGAACCGCGCGGACGATTAACGCTCGTCCAGACGAAGGCCCCTTAAGGCGGCTGACGGTGGCTCGGTGCTTGCCCGGCAGCGATGCTTGCCCGGCAGCGATGCTTGCCCGCCACAGATGATTGCTCGGCAAAGGCAATCAGCCGGGGGGGGCGAGCGACGAGTCGTTCACCCGGTCGTGTGGTGAGCTGGCGTGGTGACAGGTGGTGGCGACGGGTGGTGTGGGACCGCGAGGTGGAATGGAAGTACCAATGACAGCCCGCTTCAGCGCCTGGATATCTCGACATTGGCTCCTGACGATTGTGGTCTGGATCGTCGTGCTGGTCCTCGTTCGACAGACGACTCCCCGCTGGGACGACGTCACCAACGACGGCGACCTCGCGTACATGCCGGCCGATATGCCGAGCGTCAGGGGCGAGCGACTGCTGGAAGAGGCCTTTCCGGGCGGACGAGCCAAAAGCGACATGGTCGTTGTGATGTCGCGGCGCGACGGACCGATTCGAGAAGAGGATCTGCCGAGCCTGAACGCGGTCGCTGAGCGGATGTTCAACCTGCTGGGCGTAGCCGCCATGCAGCGGGCTGAGCTATCCCGACAGGAGATCACCGCGGCCGAAACCCGCAGCGAACCGACCGTCGCTCAGACCGCTCGCCAGCGAATGGCTCAGCAGCTGCAGCAGGCCGAGGAAGCCTTCGATCAGGCCCTGGAAATCAACGAGAAGTCAGCTTGGGTGCTGCACAACCGGGGTATTCTCTTCCGCCGGCTGGGCCGAGTCGACGATGGCAAATTTGAACAGCAACTGGCTCGTGAACTTGAACCATCGCTGGCCGAACATCCCGACCAGATCTTTCCCGACTCCAAGGCCCTCACGCCCGTCCTCGACGTCTGGACTCATCACACGCCCCACGTCGGCTCGAAGCTCATCAGCCGCGACGAATCGGCTCGACTGGTCATTCTCCGCTTGTCGACCGAATTCATGGCGGCCGAAAACATTGAGCTGCTGGAAACGATTCAACGTCAGCTCGACATCGTCCGGTCGGAGATTCCTGCCGGCATGGAGCTGGGCATCTCTGGTTCCGCGTCGATTGGCGCGGACATGTTGAGCTCCGCTCGCGACAGCATCAAGAACACCGAACTCTACACGATCCTGCTGGTCGTCGGATTTCTGGCGCTCGTCTATCGATCGCCTCTGCTGGTGCTGATCCCGCTGGCCACCATCGGCGTCGCGCTGGCCGTATCGACGGGTATGGTTGCCGCTCTGACTCAGCTGAACCAATTGCCCGGTTTTGAATTCTGGAACTACAAGATCTTCACGACAACCAAGATTTTCGTCGTGGTCATTCTGTTCGGTGCCGGGACGGACTTCTGCCTGTTCCTGATTTCGCGGTACCGTGAAGAGCTGGATCACGGCCTCCCCCCGGCTCAAGCACTCACCTCGGCCCTGGCCGGCGTATCGGGAGCTCTATGGGGGAGCGCGATGACGACGATCCTGGGGCTGGGCACCATGTTCTTCGCTGAGTTCGGCAAGTTCCGCAACAGCGGACCGACGATAGCGCTCTGCCTGGCCGTCACGCTGATTGCTTGCCTGACGTTCTCGCCGGCCCTGCTGCGAGCGATGGGAAAATCTGTCTTCTGGCCCATCGGTCTACGTCGTGACCGTTTGCGACGCACGGGTGTCGGCCAGGACGACACATCCGGTCAGCCGGCAGTCGCTGGCCGAGCCGAAGTCGAATCCACCGCGGACGGCGGTGACCACAGCCCGCTCTGGCATGCCATCGCCGTGGGCATTCTGCGTCACCCGGGTCTGATCCTCGGCGTGAGTATCGTAGCGATGCTCCCCTTCGCTTGGCGCGGCCTGTCCGTCACCACCACCTACGATCTGCTCAGCGAACTCTCTCCGACTCGTCCCAGCCGCGTGGGCACGGCGCTGGTCCGAGCCCATTATCCGATTGGCGAAAGTGGTCCGCTGGTAGTCCTGATTCGCAAACCGCAAGCCAACCTCGACGGCAAGGAAGGTGGCCGCGGACTCTTTGCCCTGACCGAACAGCTGTACGTCCCGGGAGTGCAGGCAGTCCGCAGCCTCGCGGAACCTTTAGGCGACAAGCCTGACCGCAAGCTTTCACCGCTGAGCAGTGCCGGGCGCATGAAAGCAGCCATGCGGGCTCACGAACGGCTGCGAGCGCTGTATCTGGCCAAGGGAGCGGCGGTGGACGGCGGCGACATCGCTCGGCTGGAACTGGTGCTGGCCAACGACCCGTTCTCCATCGAAGCCACGGAAACTCTGGAACGAGTCGAAGCCGTGCTCAAACAACTGGTGTCTGGCCCCGATCAGTACTGGTCGGGTGCCGAATACGCTTTCGCCGGCACGACGGCTGCCATCCGCGATCTGCGGCAAGTAACTGGCAGCGATAACGTCCGCATTCAGATCCTGGTGGTGCTGGCCGTGCTGGCCATCCTGCTGGTCCTGCTGCAACGCCCCGTCGTCTGTCTCTACATGATCGCCTCAGTGCTGTTCAGCTACTATGTTTCGATCGGTGCCTCCGAGATGTTCTTCCATTACCTCTACGGCCCCACCTACCAGGGACTCGACTGGAAAGTCCCCCTGTTCCTGTTTGTGATCCTCGTAGCGATCGGTCAGGACTACAACATCTATCTGGCGACTCGGGTATTTGAAGAGCAGGAGCGGTATGGATTGATGCCCGGGTTGCGGCGAGCGATTGAGAGGACCGGCGGGATCATCACCAGCTGTGGCGTGATCATGGCCGGCACCTTCATTGCCATGATGTCCGGGAGTCTGCGAGGCATTGTGGAGCTGGGATTTGCGTTGACGCTGGGCGTACTGCTCGATACTTTTGTCGTCCGCACGATTCTGCTGCCGGCTTTTCTCGCGTTGCTCTTCCGGCGTCACGAGCAAAAGGAATCGCGTGAGCCTGGTGGTTCTTCAATGCGGCCGCCGCGATCCGCTCGCAGTGGCTCGAATGTCATCTCGGCGACCTGACGGAGAACTGGATGGACCCCAAGCGGATCATCGCGATTGGCGACATCCATGGCTGCTTGCGCGCGTTGGATACTTTGCTGGATGCCGTTCAGCTCGGGCCGCAGGACAGGGTGATCACGCTGGGGGACTACATTGACCGTGGTCCCGACAGCCGAGGCGTGATCGATCGGTTGATACAACTGTCGCTCACCGTGCCGCTGACTCCGCTGCTGGGCAACCACGAAGAAATGCTCCTCTCCGTCGTCGACGGAGAGGCTCGTCCTCAACTCTGGTTGCCTCACGGAGGCGTGGCCACGCTCGATTCGTACGGATTCACCGATTCGCTCGATTGCATCCCTCAATCGCATATCTCCTTCATGCGAAACTGCGTGACCTGGGTGGAACTGGACCGACACTTCTTCGTTCACGCTAACTACGATCCTGGACTGCCGCTGGATGAACAATCGCCATACAAGCTGCGTTGGGAATCTCTGGTCGCCCGCATGCCGGGTCCGCACCAGAGTGGTAAGATCGCGGTCGTCGGCCACACCCCTGACCGCAATGGCGAGATACTCGACGTGGGGTATTTGAAGTGTATCGACACCTACTGCTACGGCGGGAAATGGCTCACCGCTGTCGATCTGCTGACGGGCCAGAGCTGGCAGGCCAACCAGCAGGGCCAGCTGCGTGATCCATGAGCCGACGTGATTAACCGTGTACTGAAAAGATTCTGGACGAACATCGATGACTTACAAACTGCTGGAACTGACTTACGCTCACGTCAAACAATCCTCCTATGAAGTGGCCGTGCTGCCGATGGGCGCCACCGAGCCTCACAATCTCCACCTGCCCTACGGGACGGACGTCTTCGAAGGGACAATCGTGGGCGAGGAAATTTGCCGAGCGGCTACGGAACGAGGGGCGCGCGTGGTGCTGTTGCCAACCATGCCTTACGGTACCGAAACGAACCTGGCCCGCTTCCCGCTGGCCATGAACGTCAACCCCTCAACGCTGGGGCTGGTGATCGAGGACCTCATCCGATCCTTGGTCCGCAGCAACATCCGCAAGGTCGTGCTGCTGAACAGCCACGGCGGGAACGACTTCAAACCCTTGCTGCGCGAACTTTATGGCAAGGTCGACGCTCAGATATTTCTGTGCAACTGGTACCAGGTTTTTACCGATCATTACGGCCAGATTTTCGATCAGATGGACGACCATGCGGGTGAGATGGAGACTTCGTTTGCGCTGGCCTACTTCCCGCACCTGGTCGGCCGCACGGCTGACGGCCAGCTGGTGGCGGACGCGGGCCAGAAGTCGGTATCCCGCCTGCGGGCTGTTCGCGAGGGATGGGTCTCGATCACCCGCCCCTGGCACCTGCTGACGACCAACTCGGGGGCCGGCAACCCGCACCAGGCCAGCCCCGAAAAGGCTCGGCGAATGATGGAAATCGTCACCGATCGCCTGGGCGAGTTCCTGGTCGAACTGTCGCAGGCGCCCCTGGACGACAAATTCCCGTTCTAAGCTCCCCTGCAGATTGTGGTGCGGGCGTCTCGCCTGCCTCTTCCTTGTGGTGCGGGCGTCTCGCCTGCCTCTTCCTTGTGGTGCGGGCGTCTCGCCTGCCTCTTCCTTGTGGTGCGGGCGTCTCGCCTGCCTCTTCCTTGTGGTGCGGGCGTCTCGCCTGCCTTGACCGGGCACAGTTCATCGGTCGGGTGCTGGGCGGCGCCGTTGACCGGTCGGCCTGTGAGCCCTAAACTTGGCGTTTTGAGTGACGGTGGATGTAGCTCAGTTGGATAGAGCATCAGATTGTGGCTCTGAGGGTCGGGGGTTCGAATCCCCTCATCCACCCTGCATTTCCCCCCGGTAGGGTCGCCCCCGCCTCGCGACGACGGACAACCCGATTCGGCCCCGGTGGTCGGGACCGTGTGCCGTGGCCGGAGCTGGCCAGCGGGGGCAGGTCTCCAAGGAACCACCAGATGCGGCTGGCGAAGTTCGTCGATCGGTCCGGGCTTCCCGATTTTGGACTCGTGACCGACTCCCAGGGAGTGATTCCGCTGGGAAGCCATCCGCGCGGCGTGGCTCGGACGCTGTTCGATCTGCTGGAGCTTCCCGATCCGGCGTCCGAAGTCCATCGGCTGCTGGAATCCCCGTCTCCCGACCCGCTGCCGCTGAACCAGATCCAATTGGTGGCCCCTGTCGATCGGCAAGAAATCTGGGCGGCCGGTGTGACCTACATCCGCAGCAAGGCGGCTCGGATGGAGGAGTCAGAGGCGGCCGCGTCGTGCTACGACCGAGTCTACAATTCACCGCGGCCCGAGTTGTTCTTCAAGGCGACGCCGCACCGAGTCGTGGGACCCGGTGGTGGAGTGCGGATCCGTCGGGATGCGACCTGGAACGTCCCCGAGCCCGAATTGACGCTGGTCCTGAACAGTCGCCAGCAGCTGGTCGGATTCACGGTGGGCAACGACATGAGCAGTCGCGACATCGAGGGCGAGAATCCGCTCTATCTGCCGCAGGCGAAGGTCTACGATCAGTGTTGCGGGATCGGTCCCTGGATCACCTTGACTCATGCCATGCCCCCCCAAGATCAGATCGGCATCCGGTTGGCCGTATTGCGTGGTGGCCAGCAGGTGTACGGCGGGCAGACCAGCACGGGTCAGATGGCGCGAAAATTCGACGATCTGATTGGCTGGCTGGGGCGAGACAATTCGTTTCCGACCGGCGCGATGCTGTTGACCGGGACGGGTATCGTCCCAGACAGCGATTTCACTCTCCAGGTTGCCGATGAAATCGACATTACGATCGACGGCATCGGCACGCTTCACGCGTTTGTGATCCAGGGGTAGACCACGATGGCCATGCAGGCAGTGTTGATCGGGGGCCAGTGGCAGCCAGCTCGATCGACGAGCTCATTTCGCAGCGTCAATCCGGCCACGGGACAACCGCTGGAGCGCGAGTATCCGGTCAGCAGTTGGGACGATTGTGAAGCGGCACTACAGGCAGCGGTCGGAGCATTCGATCAGCTGCGAAAACTGCCGGGGACTCGGATAGCGACGTTTTTGCTCCGCATGGCCGAGCGAATTGAGGCCAGCAAAGACGTACTCGTCGAGACGGCTCATCTGGAAACGGCGCTCCCCAAATCGCCCCGCCTGGCCGATGTGGAACTGCCGCGGACGACGAATCAGCTGCGGCTGGCCGCCGAAGCGGCTCGCACTGAGAACTGGCGGCAGCCGATTATCGACACGCAAGCCGGCTTGCGGATGTGCTTCGGCAGCCTCGGACCGATCTGTGTCTTTGGTCCCAACAACTTTCCGTTCGCGTTCGGCAGCGCCAGCGGTGGCGATTTCGCGGCAGCCATCGCGGCCGGCAATCCGGTGATTGCCAAGGCGAACACATCCCACCCCGAAACGACGCGTCTGATGGCCATCGAAGCGGCTTACGCGCTGGCCGAAACGGGGCTCCCGCCGGCTACCGTGCAGATGATCTATCGCACCAGCCACGAAGACGGGCGAAGGCTGGTCTCAGACCCGCGCGTCGGAGCCACCGGGTATACGGGGAGCCGCCACGCGGGACTGGAATTGAAACGAGCCGCCGACCAGGCAGGGAAACCGATTTATCTGGAGCTGTCGAGTGTCAATCCGGTAGTGATCCTGCCGGGCGCACTGCGCGAGCGAACTGAGGCGATTCGGAATGAGTTTGTCACCAGCGGGCTGATGGGGACCGGGCAGTTCTGCACCAACCCCGGCCTGGTGATGCTGATCGATTCGCCCGAATCACGAGCCTGGGTGGCGCAAGTAGCCGACCACTACCGGCAGACGGCGGCAGGTATCCTGCTCTCGGCCGGAGTCCAGAAGAATCTCAGCGACAGCGTCGCCACGCTGCGAGCGGCGGGGGGCGAACTGCTGGCCGGTGACACTGCCGCAACCGGGGCCGGATTTCGGTGCCCGAACACCGTGCTGCTGTTCACCGGGGACCAGTTTCTGGCTCAGCCCGAAACGCTGCAGACCGAAGCTTTTGGCAATGCGGCCGTCGTGGTCCTGGCGCGAGACGTCGCCCAAATGGAACAGATGCTGCAACGGATGGAAGGGAATCTCACGGGGTGCATCTATTCGCACACGGGTGGGGAAGACGACGCCGATTACGAACGACTGGCCGATGCGCTCCGACAAAAGGTCGGGCGACTGCTGAACGACAAGATGCCGACGGGGGTGGCCGTTTCGCCAGCCATGAACCACGGCGGGCCCTATCCGGCCACCGGACATCCGGGCTTTACGGCCGTCGGGATCCCGACGTCGATCCATCGATTTGCCATGCTGCACAGCTACGACGGTGTCCGGCCACATCGGCTCCCGGCCTGCTTGCAGGACCCGAATCCGATCCCCGGCCTGTGGCGCCGAGTGGACGGGCAGTGGACCAGCAGTTGACGTCAGGGAAGTGGGGAAGTGGGGGCGATTCCACGGCCGCCGGGCGAATCGGATACAATGATGACAGCGAATCGCGGCCCCGATGGGTGGCCCGATCATTCAGTTAAGGAGCTTCTCCGGTGACCGATCTGATTCACAAGTGGTCCGTGCGGCTTGGTACCTGCTTGATTCTGCTGGCAGCCGCCAGCTTCTGCACCGGGCGGGCCCTGGGGCAGGATGCAGACGAAGACGCCTCGGCGATATTCAACCGAGCGGTGGAGCTAAAGCTTAGCGCCAAAAGCATGGACGAACTTGAGAAGGTCGTTTCGCTGTGCGAAAAGGCCCTGGAAAAAGGCCTGCCGGACGACGAGGCGAAACTGGCCCGGCAGATGGCTTCGATGACACTGTACGAGCACGCGTTTCGGCTCTCCCGAGAAATCTTTGAACGTCAGCCGCCGAACGAGCGCTGGCGGACCATTCGATCGTTTGCGGTGAAGGACATCGAGAAGGCGCTGCAGCTCGACCCGAACCTCGGCGCCGCCTTTCTGCTGACGGCCCGGCTGGAAAGCCTCCCCGGCGGCGATACCGACAAAGCCAAGGAATCGCTGGCCAAGGCGATCGAACTCCTCAAGAACGATGACTCGCTGCTGTCGCAAGCCTTGATGACACGGGCTCAGATGGAAGGCGACCTCGAAACAAGAATTAAGGATCTCGAACAAGCGATCCAGCTGGACGAGAACAACACCGAGGCGTGGCGGACTCGCGGACTGTTGTACATGGCCAGCGACCAATCCGATAAGGCGCTCGACAGCCTGCTGAAGCTGCTCGAACGTAACCCCGACGACCTGGTGGCTCATCAGGCGGTGGCCGAAGTGCTCGCCGAAATGAAGAAATTCGACGAAGCGATGGAGCACGTCAATAAGGTGATCGAGGCCAATCCGAAGAGCTCGCTCCCCTACCAGCTCAAGGCTCGCATTCTGCTGGCTCAAGAAAAGACTGACGAAGCGATTGCCGTGTTGAATGTGGCCGTCGATGCGAACCCCAGCGACGCGAATACGTACCTGCTGCGAGCGACGGCGCGGACCATCAAGGAAGACTACGATGCGGCTCGAGCCGACGTCAATCGCGCCATGGAGCTGAATCCTAATTCGTCGCAGGCCGTGCTGCAGCGAGCCTTGTTGAATGCGGCACAGGACAAATATCCCCAAGCCATCCAGGACCTGGAGACGATTCTGGCGTCAAATCCTCAGAATCACGTCCTGCGTTTGCAGCTGGGGTATTTCTACGTCAGCGACAAGCGGCCGAGCAAGGCAGTGGAAGTCTTCACGCAGGTGATCGACGCTGAGCCACAGAACGCGAAGGCGCTCCGGGCCCGGGCCGACGCCTACCTGAGCATTTCCAAACAAAAGGAAGCCCTGACCGATTACGAGGCCGCGCTGAAGGCCGACCCGGAAGATTCCGGACTCCTGAATAACCTGGCGTGGCTCCTGGCCACTTCGCCCGACGCGTCGATCCGCAACGCTGACCGGTCCCTGGAACTGGCGAACAAGGCCTGTGAGCTGACGCAGTTCAAGGAGGCTCACATCCTGAGCACCCTGGCGGCCGCTTACGCGGAGAAAGGCGATTTTGAAACGGCCATCAAGTGGTCGACCCAGGCGGTGGAAATGGGAGGCGAGCAGCGGGATCAGCTGAAGAAGGAACTCGAGAGCTACGAGCGGAAGGAACCGTGGCGAGAGGTGCAGTCGACGGAAGAGAAACCCAGTACCGATCCGCCTTCGGCCGATGAGATCCTGAAGTAAGGTCCTGAAGTGAGACGCTGGATTAAGTCGCACAGAACGAGAGGCTGACCATGGAGATCCGCTCGTCAGACGATCTGATCCGAAAGAAATGCCTGCCATGCGAGGGCGGGGTCGAGCCATGTTCGCTCCCCGACGCTCAACAGCAACTGCAGCAGCTCAACGGCTGGTACATCACCCACGACGGCCAGCGAATTCGCAAGGACTGGCGAGTGAAGAACTTTCTGGCCGGGATGGAATTTTTTCAGCGAGTAGCCGAGGTGGCTGAGCAGGATGGTCACCACCCGGACCTCCATCTGTCGGGATACCGCAACGTCTGGATCGAGATCTGGACGCACGCGATTGGCGGGCTGAGCGAAAACGATTTCATTCTGGCCGCGAAGATCGACCAGCTCCCCATCCGCACCGCCTGACCCCCGCCGCCACTCCGCGCGAGGTCGCACCTACCTCCGTCGAAAACTCTGCATTTTAGCTGGACAGCGCCCCGTTGTCCGCCACACTCGGGGATACAAGCACGTGGCGCAAGCCAGTGAGTTCCCGTGCAAGTGCAAGTGCAAGTGCAAGTGCAAGTGCAAGTGCAAGTCGCTCACTAGCTTGCGCTTCGTGCTTGTAAATCAAGCCACGTTGTCCGCGGTACTCGGGGATACAAGCACGTGGCGCAAGCCAGTGAGTTTCCGTGCAAGTGCAAGTGCAAGTCACTCACTAGCTTGCGCTTCGTGCTTGTAAATCAAGCCACGTTGTCCGCCACACTCGGGGATACAAGCACGTGGCGCAAGCCAGTGAGTTTCCGTGCAAGTGCAAGTGCAAGTGCAAGTGCAAGTCACTCACTAGCTTGCGCTTCGTGCTTGTAAATCAAGCCACGTTGTCCGCCACACTCGGGGATACAAGCACGCGGCGCAAGCCAGTGAGTTTCCGTGCAAGTGCAAGTGCAAGTGCAAGTCACTCACTAGCTTGCGCTTCGTGCTTGTAAGTCAGGCAAATGTGGCACAGTCCAGCTAGAGCGACTGGAGAAACGCAATCAACGCGGCCCGGTCGGTTTCGGACAGCGAGTCGGGGACTCGGTGACGTACCTGGCCAAAGAGTTCGTCCAGCGTCTTCGCGCGGTTGTCGTGCAGGTAGGGTCCCCGCTGGCTCACCCCGCGCAGCGACGGCGGATTGAATTGGTGCTCGCCCAACTCGTCGACCAGCCCCACATCGTAGGCTCGTGGAGTCGTAAAGGTGGGAGGCTGGTGGCACCGCGCACAGCCCAGACGCCCGAAAACTTCCCGCCCCCGCTCGACATGGCTCGGCTCGACATGGCTCGGCTCGACATGGCTCGACTCGACATGGCTCGGCTCGACATGGCTCGGCTCCAGCGTCCCCCGCACCTCGATCAGGCTGGGCGGCGGCCCGAGCGACCTCAGATAGGCAGCCAGGTCGGCGACCTCGTCGGCCGACAGATCCCGGCTCCCCTGCATCGTCTGCCGCACCGACTTGGCAATCTGCTTTTCCAGCGACTCCATCTGACCGTTCCAGGCATACGGTGCCGTATCGGCGACACCGAGCAGGCTGAGAATCCGCTTGGGCGCGCCGAATGTCCCGTCGCTCAGATTGTCGTTCATCAACCCTGCGGTGTGGCCGTCCGTATGGCAACTGTGACAGCTCATCCAGCCATCCATCGACAATCGAGCGTCATAGAACAACCGTTCACCCCGGTCGGCGGCCGAATCATCGCCGCGTGGCCCCAACGTCCAATCGGCCTCCTTGCTGCGCCGATCGAGCGAAACGACTGAGACCGTGTCATCGAGATGATTGACCACATATGCGGTCCCACCATCCGCCGACAGCGCCACGTGGATCGGGCGATCGCCGACGGGGATGCGGTACATCCGCGGGTCGTGCTCGTACCCCAAGGCGACTTCATCCACTCCGGCCAATGCCACAGTGACCAGACCGTCACCCCGTACCGCTACACTCCCAGGATCGGCCGCCGCGTTGCCAGGTTGTCCGAGCGAATGGAGATGAGCGCCGGCGAACAGGTCCGCTCCGTCTCCGAGCAGCCGATCAGCTCGGATCCACCTCAAATCGTTCGACATCAGCACACCCCAGTGGACATCAGGATCCACAGTCTTCGCCAATTCGCTGAGCGTATGCTGCGTGATCAGGAACATCTCGCCATCCGGGCTGAGCGCGATATCGGCAATGTTGTGTGCCGGCAACTCATGAGTCGTTTTGACCCTCAAGGACTCGGCATCGACCACCGCCACTCGCCCGCCAAAACCATCGGCCACCACGACGGTCCCTGAGCCTGGCCCCAGCACCAGGGCTCGCGGTGCCCAATCGAAGTCGATTTTCCCCAGTCGCGACATTTGCCGATCGGTCACGTTCACCTCGAGCACATCGACCCGACGTCCCCAGACACTGCTGACCCACAATCGTCGGCGTCCAGCGTCCCAGACCAGCCGGGTCGGATGGGGTGTGACTCGAGCCAACCCGGCGACCCTCACGGTCTGGCCTTGGACCTCGAGCAGGGCCAGCTGATGAGCGCCATCGTCGGTAGCCACCAGCAACCCGTCATCAATTCGCACCAGATCGCTCAGCTGCGTCCCCACCACGGTTTCGCTCAGCAGTTTCCCGGTCCGAGCCTCCAGCAGGCTCACCGTCCCGGTCCGCCGGTTGGCCACGGCCAGCGTCCGTCCGCCGTCGAACACGACCGCTCGGATCGGGCGGCGCACACTGGCTCGGGTCATCAATTCAGCCTCCGCAACGGCTTCGCCCCGAGTCGTCGCACCGAGTCCCGCGAGGGCCATGAAGGTCGCGCAGCACAAAGCGAACCACCAGCCAGAGATCACTCCACGTCGGACGCGATCCGCACGGTCCGTCTTCCGCTTTCCGATCGCCGCCTCAATCGGCCCCGACTGATTCATATCGGTGGTTCACTCCTTAGCCGCATAGGTGCGACCCAGCTGACTGACGATAGCCCGTTTGAGTTTTGCCAAATCGATCGGACCGTTCTGTCGATACACCACCTGTCCGCCCGGTGCAATCAATACTGTGTAGGGGACGGGACCGGGCCACTGGGGATCGAGCACCTCGGCAAGCCGGTCGTAGTCGTCGCTTCCATATAACAGATTCTTGCTCGAAGCACGCACCTTCTGCAACACTTCCAGGGCCTGATCTTTCGCTGTGGGCTCGTCGATACTGATCGTTATCATCTCAAACGGTCGCCCGCGGTACATTCTGTGGACGTCGACCAGCTGCGGCAATTCGTCGACGCACGGCGCGCACCAGGTGGCCCAGACGTTGATCAGCCGATATTTCTGGCTGGAATTCGTGGCCAGTTCCTTGATGGCCTCTGCGTCGACCACCTCCAGTGTCACTGGCTCGGCGTCCCACTTCGCCCGCTGCTCCGCCACACTCCCCCGCTTGTCACTCCACTTGGTCGAACACCCGAACACACGAGTTCGCGGCACTTTCACCGGCTGATCGGCCAACAAAGCATCCATGGCATTACGGAGATCGTGCGATTTGGGCGGCGTTACCTCACCGTCGTCGACCCGTCCGACATACTGCAGCTTTCGCTGCGAGTCGAAAAGGTATACGTGCGGCGTCGCGAGGACACCGTAAGCCAGCGCCGTCTTCTGAGTTTCGCCGTCATACAGATAGGGAAAAGGGAACCCCTTCTCCTGAGCCCGCAGTTTCATTTCTTCCAGCGAGTCGCCGAGATCCGAGTACCCCAGTTCCCCCAGATGAACCGCTTGGGCGTCGTTAGGAGAAATGGCCACCATCGCTACTCCGCGATCGTGGTAATCGCGATGAATCTGGATCAGTCGATCTTCATACGCCTGGGCGGTCGGACAATGGTTGCAGGTGAACACAACCAGCAACAGACGATGGTCGGCAAAATCGGCCAGCCGATAAGTCTTGCCGTCGACCCCGGGAAGCTCGAAGTCCGGCGCCGACTGACCAATCTGCAGCGTCTGAAACCCCTCGGGCTCGGCACTCACCTCCCCCACCGCGATCAACCCGAACCACACCGTCAGGCCGACGCTGATCCAGTCACTCAACTTGACTCGCATCGTCTCACCCTCGTTCGATTCGATGTGCAACGCTACGACATGCCTCGAAATGGCCGACGCATCTCTGCCCTGCCCTGCCCCTCGGCTAGGTCTGCCCGCAGCTCACGGCTTCGGCTGCCATTGCAGGTGCTTGTGCAGAAATTCAAAGGTCCCCTGGCCATTGATGGTATGAGGCCCGACAAACCATTCGATCTCGCAGCGGTCCCCGATCCCCAACTTGGCGGCGTAAAGATGCCGTACTTTGCCAAACTCCCACCCGACTGTCTGATCGGAGGCTACGCCATCAAAGTGGCCTCGTTCGACCATGAACGGCCTGGGCGCGATCAGCGCCGCCATCTCGGCGTAGTTGAATGTGCTCCCCAGATCAAACTCAAAGATTTCATACTCGGCGCTCCAGACATAACTGTGCGGGTTCCGCGTCGAGGCGTTCTTGTCGACCCACTCGTTGAAATCGGCCGAGCAAATCGACAGGCAGTAGTCCGTCACCAGCGACGGCACACGCATGGCCGTCTTGCCACCGTAGCTGAGCCCATAGAAGGCGACGCGGTCCGGATCGACGAAATCCAATGTCTGCAGCCAATCGACAATCTGCTGGTGCTGGGGCACGATGACCGAAAACAGAGTTTTCCCCAGCGGATTGGCTTTCCGCTGCAGAACTCGAAACTTGTCCTCACCTCGGTATTGATTCTGAGGGGCGAAGGTCACGAATCCCTGGTTGGCCAACTGCGCCGCAAATCCCTTGTAGGCCGGGTGCGTCAATGGTTCGATGGTGTCCTGGCACGTCCCCTCGAGTCCATGCTGGCAGACGACCACCGGTCGCCGCTCGCCCGGCTTCAGATCCTTGGGCACCAGCAGGATCCCGTAGGCAATCACATCGGGCATCACGTCCAGGACGACTTCGTATCCGGTCCAGCGATCGGACGATTTCCAGACGCGAGCCCGCGGATTCGCCGGCAGCAATTGCTGATTGAATCGCCCGATGACGTCATCTGCAAACGCCCGCCGATATGGCTCAATCGTCTGCTGATACTTCTCCAATGAGCTGGTATCGACATGCGAAAGGTACGCGTCACGGATAAACTGACTTTCACGCAACTGGTCCTGAGTCTGTCGGTCGATCTGACGCATCGTGCGGGCCTGTCGTTCATCGGCCGAACCCGTCGAGCGGACTCGTTCGAGCGGATTCAGTGCTTCGACCAAACCGCTCTGGGCCCCGAGCGCACTCAGAAACCTTTCCAGGGTTGGCCGCGCTCCGTACGGCCCAGTCCCATCGCCGCTGACCACCAGCTGGAACGCCCCTTCGGCCTGCCTGGGCCGCAGATAGTCTTCAACCCGCCGAGCCTCGGCCTGCACATCGCTCAAGGCCACATCAGTTAACTTCGCTGGCGCCCCCTGCCCTCCCGAAAGATCGAGATGGGGTCCGGCCGCGGCCTCGATGATCACGTGATTCCGCGCGGCCATCGCCGCCAGCTCGGCGTCGCCAAAGTCGTTCAGCAATCCGAAGACGTTTCGATCAATGGGCTGCTGCCAGATCGCCTCCCGAGGCCCGAAATAACCACTCACCAGCGACACTTGAATGCGCCGATCGAGTGCTGCAGCGTACAGACTCAGCAGCCCCCCTTCGCCCCAACCGGCGACAGCGATCGGCAAAGGAATCTCCTTCTGCTGACTCTGCCAGTCCACAGCGGCCAGTACCTTCTGCAATTCGTATCCGATCAAGTGCCGACCGAGCTCAAATGCCGAACGATACAGGAACTCACGGTTCGTCACGTCCACCTTGCGGCCATGCCACTCGAACTGAGCCCGCGTGCGATTGACCGGCTGCACGACCAGCACGCGACAGCCGCTCTCCGCCAGCCACCGCGGATACTGACTGGCCGCCGCCACGCCGCTCGACAGGCCGATCAGCTGCTCAGGAGTCTGATCGGCATCCGGGATGGCGATCACGAACCCGACGGGAGATTTGCCCAGCGGCTCGAGCAACAATCCTTCGCCCCAGACGTGCTCCAGCACTGGCCAGCGGACTTCGCGGACTTGAATGCGGGCGTTGTGAGCGACCAGAGCGGGCGTGTCCGTAGTCTCCACCAGTTCCATCCGCACCGGATGGACTCGTTCGTCGCGCAGGCCGAGCATATGCCGCAGTCGAGCCAGGCGGGCTTCACGGGCGGCCTCAAATTGAGCGTCCGACTGATTGTCATGCACCCATCGAGTGTGGCGATCGGTACGAGCTTTTTGCAACTCACTATCCAGAAACCGATCGACACCGTCTCGCAACACAACGTCGATCGGCTCAGTCAGCGTCAGCGGTCCAGCGGCGAACGGTACCTGCTCAGCCGCCGGCAGCGGACCGATCGCAAGGAGAAAGCAGCAACCGAGCGAGAAGTTCAGCCGAATCCACCAGTTGTTCCACATAGCATCCCTCTCGATGGCTGTTCAATTTATCACACGGGCACCGCGACGCCTCACAACACTGCAAGTGCCGATAGTTACTGAGCGGCTTTCAGGACTTCGGCGACCGAGACCGGCTGCCCACCCAATTCTTTGCTCCGCTCAGCCGCGTCCAGGAACGCAAAGATCTCCAACGTCTCTTCAGCGGAGACGGGGGGTTGCTTTGTTTTGAAGAACCGAGCGATTTCGGCGACCAGCAGCTCGTATCCGGTCAGACCGTCGACCGTGTAGATGTCTTTCTCGCGAAACACGGTCGCTCCAAAATCGGCCCGCCCTGTCCGGATGCCGCGGTAGGTACCGATGCGGCCATCATTCCAGACGCCGGTCACCAGATCGGTGCCGTCAGTTGACGCTCGAGTGACGGTCTGGCAGCCGGTCCCCATGATCGTGAAAAGCGTTTCCACTCCGTGCACTCCGTAGAAATAGAGTTCGGGCATTGGCCGCTGAATGCTGCACGGCCCCCAGACCGACGCGCCGAAAACGCCCTCCAGGCGTCCTTGCTGCCGAAGTTCGACCAGTTGTGGAGCGTAACGCAACGAAGAACTCGACCATACGGGAACCTGATGCTCACGGGCCAGACGGAAAATGGCTACGGCATCGGCCAGCGATCCGGCGACGGGTTTGTCGATAAAGAGTGGCTTGCCCGCCTCGATCACCGGCCTGGCCTGTTCGAGATGCGGCCGACCATCGACGCTCTCCAGCAACACGGCGTCGACTTTTTCGAGCAGAGCCGGAATCGAGTCGACGATTTCGAGCCCCTTGCCGCGGAGCTCGTCGGTGAACTTCGCCACTCGGTCGCGGCTGGGCGGAATATCCGTCCCCCCTGGAAAGCCGGCGACGATTTCAATGTCGGCCAGATCACCCTTGGCTTGCGGGTCGTTGATCAGTTCCGTGAACGCAATGACGTGCGAAGTGTCGAGCCCGATCATGCCGACCCGGATGGTCTGGGAATTCGCGGCGGCATTTCCCTGCGCTTCGACTCGACCCGCTGTGCAGACGGCGATCGCAATACTCAGCCACATCCAGTGGACAAGTGGTCGCGAGCTGCGAGTGCTGGGGGTGGTTTGCCTCATCATGGCCGGTTCCCTTTCATGCAGCGGGTAATTCTCGCATCGTCGCCACGGCTGGCCCGAAGGGAGGATTATCGGGCTGGCTCCGACCGAAAGCAACCATCGGCGCCAGTCCGCCGCCGGAGAACATCGTCTCTCCGCCATTTGGGCCCATCAGCCGGTGACACGACAGCCGACCACCGCTCGGGCTGGTGCGATCGCCTGCGGGAATCTAAAATCTGATCGTTATTCGCCCCACCTGACACGGCCCAGCATGTCTACCTCACCCAGCTATTTCAAGATCGAAGGCGGCTACGTTTACGACCCTGTCCACGGCGTGGATGGTCAGGTACGCGATATCTGGATTCTGGATGGCCGAATCGTTGAGCCGCCGAGCGATCCGATGATCCGTCCCTCACGGACACTCAACGCCGCCGGGCTGGTTGTCATGGCGGGCGGGATCGACATGCACTGCCATATCGCCGGCCCGAAGGTGAACACCGCGCGGAAAATGCGACCGGAGGAGAAGCGTCTGGCGGTTCCGGTCGAGCGAACTCGGTTTTCTCACAGCGGCACGATGGGGAGCGTACCGAGTACGTTCGCCACCGGGTACAAGTATATCGGTCTGGGGTACACCACCGCCTTTGACGCCGCCGTTCCGCCGCTGGCAGCTCGACACACCCACGAAGAGTTCGAAGATACGCCCTGCATCGACAAGGGGTTCTATGTCCTGCTGGGAAACAATCACTTCGTGATGGACGCCATTCGGCGCGGCGACGATCAACGCCTTCAGAATTTCATGGCATGGATACTCGGTGCGGCCAAGGGCTACGCCGCGAAGCTGGTGAATCCGGGCGGTGTTGAGGCCTGGAAGCAACAGGCGTCGGGCAATGTGCACGGCATCGACGAGGTGGTCGACCACTTCGACGTCACCCCGCGCCAGATCATTTCCGGATTGACCCGCGCTGCCGACCGTCTTGAACTCCCTCACCCAGTTCACATCCACTGCAACAATCTGGGGATGCCTGGCAACTGGCACACCACGCTCGCCTCGATGCAGGCCATCGAAGGCGCGCGGGCTCATTTCACCCACATCCAGTTCCACAGCTACGGTGGCGGCGAAGCTGACGAATCGACCTTCAACTCAAAAGTCGCGCCACTGGCCGACTACATCAACAGCCACCCGAATCTGACTGTGGATGTCGGCCAGGTGCTGTTCGGCAAAACAACCAGCATGACCGGCGACGGACCGCTGGGGTACTATCTGTCGAACGTCTACAAGTCGAAATGGTTCAGCGCCGACACCGAGATGGAGGCTGGCTGCGGCATTGCTCCAATCGAATACAAGAACAAGAGCCTGATCCATTCACTGCAATGGGCGATCGGACTGGAATGGTACCTGATGGTCCAGGACCCCTGGCGCGTGGTGATGAGCACGGATCATCCCAACGGCGGTTCGTTCCTGGCCTATCCGCAGATCATCCGCTTGCTGATGGACCGCAACTATCGTGAAGCGGCTCTCGCTGAGACGCATCCTTTGGTTCGCGAACGATCGCAACTAGGCGATCTGACCCGCGAATACACGCTGAACGAAATTGCCATTATCACTCGAGCCGGCCCCGCGCGGATCCTCGGGCTCAAGCACAAGGGCCACCTCGGCCCCGGAGCTGACGCCGACATCACGATCTACACGCCTCATGAGAACAAGGAACGGATGTTTGAGCTGCCTCGATATGTGATCAAGTCCGGCCAAGTGCTGGTCGAAGAGGGCGACCTGCGCGCCGACCATCTGGGTAAGACCTTATACGTCGCCCCGGACTATGATCTGGAATTCGAGAGTCAGATTGCCGACTGGTTCGAACAGTACTATTCGATCCGGTTTCGCAACTACCCGGTCGGTGATGACTACCTCCATGCCTCCGAACAGATCCGCTGCGGCCTCGATCGCAAGTAAACCGACTCTCGGGCGATGCGGTTCAGACGGTTACCGCAACTGCGATTACGACTGGCTGACCCGCGCGAGGGCCGCTTCGTAGTCGGCGGGATGATTCAGATTCATCAGCGTCTGCAGCTCGGGATCAACATCACGCATCTGTTCGACGCTGATCCGTTTCGTTACCACTCGGTCGAACAGCGCAATCGGACGTCGCTGGCCCTGATCGACCAGTTCCAGCGCGACGGCGCCGACTTCGGGACGATAGAGAGCCGCCAGCGGATGGTGAAAATCGCCGTCGACCGGGACCGCGATATCGGCTTGACCAATGAACGTCTGCAGTCGCCGGACCCAATCGGCGACCAGAAACGGCACATCACAGCTGGTCACATACGCCAGCTCGCAAGAGCCCGTCAGCAACTGCAGACCTTGACCGATACCTTCCAGCGGGCCCCGGTCGGGCTCGCGATCGTGGCCCACAATCAGGTCGGGAGCCTGCCAGGGGCTGAGATCCTGACCTGGGGCACCGACCAGCACGATTGGCTCGGCCAAGGTCCGGAGAATGCGGATTTCGCGCGCAAGCAGCGTTTCGTCGCCAAACGGGAGCGTCGCCTTGTCACGCCCCATCCGCCGACTGCGACCGCCACACAAAATGACCGCTCCTAGCCTCAAACTGCCACCCCACCCGCAGTATGTTTCCCATGCCCGGTCGCCGACGACACACGGCGGGCCGGTTCGCACCTCTCCGCTACACGCCGCGACACAGTTCTACTATACTCACCCTTCTTGGTTTCAAGCCCTCCCGTGCCCCGCCGTATTCGAATATGCCTCTGCAGCTGGAACTGATCGACTCCGACCCCGTACCGATCGAGGTGCAAGGGATTCTGCCGTCGACCGTACGAGGCCGCTCATTGGCCGAGATTGCTCAACTGCCAATCTATCACGGCAATCGTCCTCTGGCGCTAGGTGATCGTTTTCGATTGGCCGGTGAGGCGGACGACGAGATTGTGTGGGTGGGCGATCTGAGTGGCGTGCATTGGATCGGCGCTCGGATGGATGCGGGACGCATCCTGGTGGAAGGGAACGCTGGTCGCCATGTCGGCAGCGAGATGACCGGTGGCCAGATCATTGTGTCGGGCAATTGTGGCGATTGGGTCGGTGCTGAGTTGCACGGAGGGACCATTGATATTCGCGGCAACGCGGGCCATCTGGTGGGAGCCGCCTATCGGGGCAGTCCGCGTGGCATGACGGGTGGCACCATTCGCGTGCACGGCGATGCCGGCAACGAAACTGGACACAGCATGCGTCGTGGTCTGGTGGCGATCGGCGGAGCAACGGGCGATCTGATCGGCATCAATATGCAGGCTGGCACCGTTGTGGCCGGTGGACCGACTGGCATTCGGCATGGAGCCGGGATGAAACGTGGCACCCTGATATTCCTCGACGCGACGCCCCCCACCATGCTCCCCAGCTTCCGACTCGCTGGTCCCTGCCAGCCGCTCTTTTTCCAGCTGTTGGGCCGCAGTTTGCAACGGGCCGGATTCCCAGGTTCCGACCTCATGCTGGACGCTGAGTTTTATCAGTATCATGGAGACTTGATTGAAGGAGGACGGGGCGAGATCTTTACTGCCTCGCCCGCCCCATAGCATCTATTTCTGACCTGTCGATCCAACGGCCACGTTGAAAGGTACCCATGGCGGGAACAATCTCCCCTGCGTCCAACCCGTCGGATGTCGGCGCCAGTGGAGACCCGGCGTCGCAACGGTTGGTCAGCATCGACGCATATCGCGGACTCGTCATGTTCCTGATGGTGGCGGAGGTCCTTCATCTGGGCGACCTCGCTGAGGCACATCCGGGCAACAGGTTGCTGGGATGGCTCGCCTTTCATCAGTCGCACGTCGAATGGGTCGGTTGTTCGCTACATGATTTGATTCAGCCGTCGTTTTCTTTTTTGGCTGGCGTTTCGCTGCCGTTTTCCATCCTCTCGCGACGTCGGCGAGGTCAGTCTTGGGGACAGATGTTTGGCCACGCCCTCGTGCGCAGTATGATTCTGATCTGGTTGGGAGTCTTCCTGCGATCGATCGGACACAGCCAGACGCGATTCACGTTTGAAGACACGCTCAGCCAGATCGGTCTGGGGTATCCGTTCCTGTTTCTGCTGGCATGCGCGCCGCGCCGAGGCCAATGGATTGGACTGGCGGCCATTCTGGTCGCTTACTGGGCGGCCTTTGCGCTCTATCCCCTGCCAGGCGCTGATTTCGATTGGTCACAGACCGGTGTAACGGCCGACTGGCCCCACCATCTGCACGGCTTCGCAGCTCACTGGAACAAAAACACCAACCTCGCCTGGGCGTTTGATCGCTGGTTCTTGAATCTGTTCCCCCGGAAAGAACCCTTCCTGTTCAATGGCGGCGGTTACAGCACGCTGAGCTTCATCCCCACACTCGGAACGATGGTGCTGGGGCTGATCGCCGGAGGTTGGTTGCAGGATGGGGCCCTATCACCTCAGACTAAAATCAAACGCATGTTGGGCGTTGGCCTGGCACTGATCGTGACGGGCTATCTGCTGGGTGCTGCCGGGATCTGTCCGGTGGTGAAGCGTATCTGGACGCCGAGCTGGACGTTGTTCAGTGGCGGGTGGTGCCTGTTCCTGCTGGCGAGTTTCTACGGTTTGCTGGATGTGGCGAAGCGATCCGCGTTGTGGGTCTTTCCATTGCTGGTCCTCGGAGCCAATTCGATTGCGGCGTATTGCCTGGACCACCTCTGCGGCGACTTCATTCGCGACACGCTGAACACTCACTTTGGTGCGGCCAGATTCGCCACGGTATGGGGCCATTTCTTCCAAGGCGTGTTGGTGTTCGGCATCCTGTGGTGCATGCTGTACTGGATGTACCGGCGACGAATTTTCCTGCGAATCTGAGCCCGTCTGGACTCATGCCCGTGGCGGCCGAGTCTGGGCGACGGGGCGACGAGAATTGCAATCGCCGGCAGCAATGACCATACTGGAGCGTCCGCCGAGCCTGGTCTTCTGGGTCGCCAATCGCTGCACCGTGGCCGCCCCAGGGACTACTCGGTGTATCCCGCCCGCCGAGTACGGCAACCCTCCCGCCCGAACGATTGCCCCACCATCCCGCCAGCAGGAGCGACGAACATGACAGCAGCTGCGGTCTTCACGCTCATGGCGACGCTACGTCGCTTGGCCCGGATGGTGATCTGCGGGTCCTGCGTGCTGATGGCGGCCGGAATCCCTGCATCCGCTGATCCGACAACGACTGCGAAGATGGAGGCAGACAGCCCGTTGGCTCCGGACGAGCCCGTATCGTACCGCCGTGACGTGCAGGCTGTTTTGTCGCGAGCAGGTTGCAACATGGGCGCCTGCCACGGCAACCAGGCCGGCAAGGGGGGCTTCTGGCTGGCTCTGCGCGGACAAGATGCGGCGGCCGATTATCAGTCGATCGTGGACGACTTGAGCGGCCGACGAGTGAACCGTGTCTCACCGACCGACAGTTTGCTGCTGCTGAAGCCAACCGGTCAGGTGCCCCACGCAGGCGGCGTTCGATTCGCGGTCGATTCGCTCGAATACGAAACACTGCGGAGGTGGATTGAGGCCGGCACACCGGATGACGATCCGGCGGCGGCTGTCGTCACCAAGCTGGAAGTCACACCCGCGGATACGGTCCTCTTCCGTCCGACCGCCTTGGTCGGCGATTCATCAACTGTCGCTTCGACATCTCAAACGCCCGAGATTCAACTGGCAGTGCGGGCCACTTACGCCGATGGACGGCAGCGTGACGTGACGCCATGGGCCGTGTATGAGACGACCAGCCTGTCAGCGGCCGTTGATCGACAGGGACGAGTGAAGTCCGTGCAGGACGGCGAGACGACGATCATGGTCCGTTACTTGAACCAGCAGACGTCTGCTCGAGTCGCATTCATGCCGGCGTCCCAACGGGAATTACCCTCCGCACCCCGACCGGCCAATTCGATCGACCGGCTGGTCCAATCAAAACTTGCTCGTCTGAATCTGCCTTCGTCCGGCCTGTGCAACGACACCGAGTTTCTGCGCCGCACCTACCTTGATGTGACGGGACTTCTGCCACCTCCCGACGTCGCACGGTCGTTTTTGCGCGATTCGCGTCCGGACAAGCGGAGTCGATTGATTGACCAGTTGCTGCAGCGTCCCGAGTTCGCCGAGCACTGGGCGCTGAAATGGTCCGATGTACTTCGGAACGAAGAGAAGGTGCTCGACACCCAAGGCGTCGACCTGTTCCACGGCTGGATCCGGAGGAGCTTTGCGGAGGGCAAGCCGCTGAACCGTTTCGCTGCTGAACTGGTTTCTTCGCTGGGGAGCACCTACGAGAACCCGCCGACGAATTTCTACCGCGCGCACCGGGACGCAAAAGTGCGAGCGGTGGCGGTGGCTCGAGTCTTTCTCGGTTACCGGCTGCAGTGTGCTGAGTGTCACAATCACCCGTATGATACCTGGACTCAGAAAGACTACTACGATTGGGCAGCGGTATTCGCGCGCGTCGGTTATGAAATCAAGGACAACAAGCGGCGGGACGAATTTGACAAGCACGAGTTTGTGGGTGAACAGATCGTGCACGAGAACGAGACGCAGCCGGTGACCTATCCGCGCAACAATCAGCCAGCCACAGCCCGACTCCTGGGTCAGTCGGAAACGCTGGCCAGTGACCGCGGACAGCTCGACCAGCTGGCCGAGTGGCTGACGAGTCCCGACAATCGCGATTTCGCCCGTGCTCAGGTCAATCGCATCTGGTTCCACTTGCTGGGGCGGGGCCTGGTCGATCCGGTCGACGATTTCCGAGTGACGAATCCCCCCAGCCATCCGGAACTGCTGGAGTATCTGGCTGACGAATTGATCGGCAGTGACTACGACGTCCGGCACGTCATGCGGTTGATACTGAATTCGGTGACCTATCAGGCAGCGATACGACCGGATGGCGAAACGTCGCTGGAGGGCGCCAATTACGGTTGCAATGTCGAGCGGCGATTGACCGCCGAGCAATTGTTGGATGCTCAAGCTCGGGTGTTGGGCGTCACACCGAAGTTCGTTGGGTATGCCGGCGGCACGCGAGCCGGGCAATTGACCGGGGTGCAGCGACGAGGTGGGGCTAACGAGCGGCCGACGCCCGCCGATCGCTTCCTGCGGATGTTCGGTAAACCAGATCGGCTGCTCGCCTGTGAATGCGAACGGACGCAGGAAACGCACCTGGGACAAGCACTCGCCCTGACCGCCGGGGAAAGCCTGAATGGGATGCTGACCGACCCGACCAACCGCATCGGACAGCGAGTCGGCGCAGGAGCCTCACCAGCCGAAATCATTACCGAACTCTACTGGTGGGCCTTGTCGCGCCCGCCTGGCGAGACAGAACTGACCGCCGCCGAACACGTTGTTCAATCCGGCGATCCGCGCACGGGACTCGAGGACGTGGCCTGGGCGCTACTGAATTCACGCGAGTTTCTGTTTCGCCCGTGAACTGTTGAGCAAAAACCATGTCAGCACCCACAAATCACCGTGAGGCCCATGCCACTCGCTGCCCACTTGCCGTCAGTCAGCAGCTCCACGCCAGCTGGGTGCGTGATGCGCTGACTCGCCGCAGACTGCTCCAGATTGGCGGCCTGGGAATGATGGGGTTGAGCCTGCCGAAATTGCTGTCGGCCAACCCGGCGACTCGTTCGGACGACAGGCCGTCGGGCCCCCGACCGCGGGCCAAGTCGGTTATTTTCCTCTTCCAGTGGGGCGGGCCCAGTCAACTGGATACTTTTGATATGAAGCCCGCGGCGCCCGACACGGTGCGCAGCCCCTACAAGGCGATCGCCAGCAACGTACCGGGCATCCAGGTCTGCGAACATCTCCCGCGGGTCGCTCAACGGATGGACCGCATCTGTCAGGTGCGGACCCTGCACCACACCATGAACAATCATGCTTCAGCGGGCTACTATGCGATCAGCGGTCACGCTCCGCCGACTGACGATCAGCGTCTGCGGGACAGTCTCGATCTGTTTCCCGCTTATGGGAGCGTGGTCGACCGATTGGCTCCTAACGATAACGGGATGCCGACCTTTGTCGCTTACCCTCACGTGATCCGCGACGGGTCGGTGGTGCCCGGTCAGCATGCGAGTTTTCTGGGGAAACGGCACGACCCCTTCTTCTTTCGCGAAGACCCGAACGGAGACAATTTCAGTCTGCCCGAATTGTCTCTGCCAGCCGGTCTGGATGCCGGGCGTCTGGAGCGACGGCGAGAACTGCAACAGCTGATTGACGCTCAGACGCGACGGCTGGATGGGGGAACAGGAGCCGGAGGGCTAGGCCAGTACTACGATCGCGCGGTCGACATGCTGACCAGTGCCAGAGTCCGTGCCGCTTTTGATCTCGGCGCCGAGCCGACCGCGCTGCGAGATCGGTATGGGCGGACGACTTACGGCCAAAGTTGCCTGCTGGCTCGCCGACTAGTCGAGTCGGGCGTTAAGGTGGTTACGGTCTACTTTTCCGACACCATTGGTGGGCAGAGCACCGAGTCGGGAGGCTGGGACACACACGGATTCAACGATACTCGAATGTACAAGATTGTCGACAAGTATCATTTACCGATGACCAACCAGACGCTGCCGGCCCTGCTGGACGATCTGGAACAGCGTGGATTGCTGGACGAAACCCTGGTGGTGTGGGTTGGCGAGTTCGGACGGACTCCCAATATCAACAAGAACGAGAGTCGGGATCACTGGCCGCAGTGCTACACGGCGCTGCTGGCCGGGGCCGGTGTGCAAGGAGGAGCGATCTACGGTGAGTCAGATGCCCACGGAGCGGCTCCGGCCGCCCATCCAGTCCGGCCCGATGATCTGGCGGCGACTATCTTCTATATCCTGGGGATCGACCCGGCGACCGAAATCTACGACACGGCCAATCGACCGCTGGCGATTGCGGCGGGGGAGCCGATTCATGACATCCTTACCTGACCTTCTGTTTGCGGTCGTCCATTTTCCGTTACAATAATCGGGCGAGTGGCGACGATACGGGCAGGACTGGATGCTGGAATCGGGGGCAAGCGATGGTGGCAACAACGGGTGCGATATCGGGAGTGCGGCGGATCAGGAGTTGGCTGATGCCGAGTTGCCTGCTGCCGAGTTGCCTGGCGTGGACCGTTCTGATGATGTTGACATGCTCTGCCTGGTCCGCGGAAAAACTCCCCGTGCTGATCGTGGACGGCCAGAACAACCACGACTGGCGTGCCACCACCCCCGTGCTGCGCCGCGCGCTGGAAGACTCCGGTATCTTTACGGTGGACGTGGCGACGTCACCGCCGAGCGATTCGGACATGAGCGGATTCCGGCCGAAGTTCTCCGACTATCGTGCAGTAGTCTCCAACTACAATGGCGACCCGTGGCCCGAACAGACTCAACGGGATTTTGAACAGTACGTGCGAAACGGCGGCGGATTCGTCTGCGTTCACGCGGCGAACAACAGCTTCCCGGCATGGAATGAATACAATCGAATCATCGGGCTGGGAGGTTGGGGTGGACGGGATGAGCGTTGGGGCCCCTACGTCTATTTCCGCGACGATCAGCTGGTACGGGATACGTCGGCCGGCGGTGGTGGCAGCCACGGCCCGCAACTGGAATTTGCCGTCGTCATCCGCGACCCGCAGCATCCCATTACCGCCGGGATGCCGCGAGCCTGGTTGCATACCAAAGATGAACTCTACGATTCGCTGCGCGGACCGGCGGAGTCGATGAAGGTGCTGGCTACGGCCTTTTCGGAGAAGACCGGCCGGCACGAACCGATGATGATGGTCATCGATTACGGCCAGGGCCGCATCTTTCATACTCCGATGGGTCACGCCGACTATTCGATGAACTGTGTCGGCTTCATCACGACGCTGCAGCGTGGCACCGAATGGGCGGCCACGGGAGTGGTCCATCTGCCGCTGCCGGAGAAGTTTCCGACCGACAAGGAAAGCCGCTCGGCTTATTGAACTGCTCGGCGCTGCCGATGAATATGAAGCTCCCTGACTGGCGAGTCCCGCCGCTGGACCGGTTTCAGAACCGGCTGAAACTGGTGGCCGGATTCTTGATCTTGCTGTGGGCCATCCAACTGCTGGACTCAGTGGTGCTGAACTGGTTCGTCGACTGGAAGCAATGGTTGGCGGTGATCCCGCGGACAACTCGCGGACTGCCCGGGATTGCGACCATGCATCTGGTGCACGATGGGCTCTTGTATCATCTGCTTCCCAATACGATCCCGTTGGGGATTCTGCTGAGCCTGCTGGCCGTAACTCGACGCAACTTCGTCGAGGTCGCCGTCGCCATCGCCCTGCTCGGCGGGGCCCTGCTGTGGCTCGTGGGACGCCCCCAGGCTCATATTGGGGCGAGCCTGTTGATCTATGGGCTGATCACCTTTCATGTCGGCACGGGATTTCTAGAGCGTAAACCGATCTCCATGGTCATCGGCACGGTCGTCGGACTGCTGTACTGGTGGACCTTCGTCTGGGGGATACTTCCCTTCCAGGCGACACCTCAGATTTCTTGGGACGGACACTTGTGCGGTGCCCTGGCCGGCTTGATCGTCGCCTTTCTGGCGGATCGATCGATTCTGTCCCGACGGTGGAAAACCATAATCGGTCGGCCAGAACCGGGTTCACCACCCACTTCCCAGTCGGCCTCGCTTCGGTAATTCAGCTGCCCTGAATGCCGGCGTGGCTCGCATCACGCTCGTGGACGAACCATCTTCGCCAAGACGTTTCGAGTGATCTGCTGCAGCCGAACGTCGGGACCCTGTGGCGATGTGTAGACGCTCGGATGGAGATACCCCGGCGGTGAGGAGAGCCCATCCGCCCACCAGCAGGTGGCCGCATTGAAGACCACGTTTCCCCGCGGCCCAGGATAAACGGTCGCCGTGTACTGACCCCCGTTGGGCGTGTTCGGCGCGCTCTGAGTCGGACCGGTGGCAATCACCTCCAGGCCGGCGATATGAGCCGGATCGCCGTGCCATTCCCAACCAATCACACCGGGAATCCGATCGCCCAGCTTCATACCGGTCCCGGCGTAAACCCAGTGGTCCGGGGCTGAACAGATCCAATCGGCGCCCCCAGTGACAGGGCCCGTACTGTGAGCGCCGATCAGCTCATTGGCATAGGGCCGCTCGTGGATCAATTCCGACATTTGAATGAACTCAAATGTCCCTCCCGGCGGACCAAACACGCCGACTCGCTCGAAGGCCCGCACCGCCGGATCGTAGACGACTCGGCCGCAAACGGCGTTGCCGGAAAAGAATCCCACGTTCAGCCCCCGCGCGATGGCCTCCTGCATGTGCTGATACATTTCGATCGTCCAATACTCATCGTGCCCGACGCTGAGGAATCCTCGAGCTCGCTCGAGCCCGGCCGGATCGTTGTGCAGATCCTGGTTCGAGATGTAACTGACGTCGTAGCCTTCCGATTCCAGCCAGTAGGCGAAGGGAAACTCCCAAAGGAAGAATTCACCCGAACCGATCGACAGTGGCTGGTCGACGATCTGGCAATATTTCCCGTAAGGACGATTGAAGCTGACTTGAACTCCGCCTCCCCAATACCACTCGTGCTGGCCGTTGTCGTAGAGTGCGAACTGCGAGGGCCAGCGGTTGTAAGCCTGCCAGGTGTGATCGCTGCATTGAAACAGCAGGTCGGCGGGCCGATCATCGCGGACGATGAAGATGACGTAGCTCTGCAGCTTGTCGTGCAGCTCGGTCAGCTTGGCGACGTACACGCCGCTGAGCCAATCGGCGGGGATAGGGAGTTCGGCGGTCGCTTCCCAGTGGCAGTTTCGCAGTCGTTTGGCTTCGGTCGGCGGATCGGGTTGAGTGGCAACGTCGATCGGCCCGAGCTCGTGTACCAATCGGCCGCCGGCGCCGCCGTAGTAGCCGAGGCGATAGACCTGCACCAGACAGGGCCCGGCTGGTTGAGCGCTCAGGTAAAGGTGCAGCGTTTCGCCGGCTCGGATGCTGGTGTGCGAGGCATAGCCCTCGATGCCCGGCGATCGATAGCGGGTCGCCGGATCGATGTGGGTGTGGGTGAGCATCCAGTCGCGCGTCCCCGGCTGCTGGTTTTCTCGCGCGATGGCCGAGTTGGCTGCGGACCGATGGGCAGATTGTTCAGCCAGTGGCGGGTCAGCCAGTGGCGGGGCGAATTGTGATGGGTCGGCCGGGAGTTGAGGAGTGGGTGACGATCGGGCGGTGGCCGCATGAGTGGCGAGTGCCCACGTTCCGGCGACAGCGGACTGCAGCAGTTGGCGTCGATCGACGGGCACGTCTGGCATGGCAAATCCTCCGGCCGCCATTCTAGCCCCCCTCGCCCAGCCCACCAACTCCACGGAGGTCGCACCTACCTCCCACGAGGTCGCACCTACCTCCGCGGAGGTGCGTGCGACCTCCGTGGGGACGGAGCGGTCGCCGATTCGCCGCAAAGCCATGGCCACCATAGGGTTGCGTCAAACACGAAGGGACCGTCACCCAGCGGCGGAAACTGAGCGAAATCGCACAGTAACTCATGGGCCGTGACCGGCTCTGGGCGATCGAGCAGTCCGGCCGACCAGGCCAACAGTCCAATCAGCCGCTCCGCCGACCCGCCCGCTGCACGAAGCGTGCTGAGCCGAGTGTCCCCGTGACGCTTGGCCAGTCGCCGACCGTCGGGGCCGACCACCAATGGGACGTGACCGTACCGCGGCGGCTCCCATCCCCATTGGTCGAACAGAAAGAGCTGCCGGAGCGTGCTGGGCATCAGGTCGCTCCCGCGCACCACCTCGGTAATCCCCATCGCGTGATCATCGACGACGACGGCCAGCTGATAGGCCGGGCTGCCGTCCGCCTTCGCCACAATGAAGTCGCCCAGCTCAGAAGCCACGTGCCCCGATTGGCCCCCCTGCACCAGATCATTCCAGCTCAGCAGCCGGTCATCGGTCCGCAGACGCCACGCGTAGGGCTGACCGCCCAGTTGTTCGGCGGTCGCCGCCGTATGCGCCTGGCAAGTGCGTGGGTAGATGGGGCCTTCACCACCTTCGTGTGGCGCGCTGGCGGCTGCGGCCACATCGGACCGAGAGCAGACGCAGGGGTAGACGCCGTCGGCCAGTTGCAGAGTGCGAAGAGCGTCTTCGTAGAGTGCCCGTCGCTCGGTCTGCACGTAAGGGGCGTGGGGGCCGCCAACGTCAGGGCCTTCATCCCAGTCGAGCCCGAGCCAACGGAGATCATCGATCGCCTGCTGCTGAGCCCAGGGTTTGACTCGCGGCGAGTCGATATCCTCGATCCGCAGGATGACTCGCCCTTGCTGCGATCTCAGCGACAGCCAAGCCAGAAGGAAGGTCCGCGCGTTCCCGAAATGCTGCGCGCCGGTGGGAGACGGTGCGAGTCGTCCGGTGACGGCCCTCTTGGCCGGTGTCCCGTCCAGCGGATCGCTGACCGTCCGCCCGGTCGGCAATGACCGGTGGTCCGGTGACGGGAATCCGCTCGGTTCCACCCTTCCGTCCCTTAGTGCTTAGCGGCGGGACATGTCACAGCTCAACCCACCTGCGGCTGGCACGTAGGTCGCGCGGGCGTAGTCGGCCACCATACGATGGGCGCTGAATCGCCACGCCAGCGAGCTGATCGAGTGGCTCATCATCTTGATCCACCGTTTCGGCAGACCGTCGTCATCCCGAGTGTAGTACAGCGGAATGACTTGCTGCTCCAGGACTCGATACAGATCCTCGGCATCTCGCTGGTCGTTGATCTGCGTCGAGACATGAGCGGTCCCGCGACCGATGGCGAAGCCGTTGAGCCCGTCGTAGGCTTCCGCCCACCAGCCATCGAGTACCGAGAGATTCAAACCGCCGTTGAGGACGACTTTCTGGCCGCTGGTCCCCGAAGCTTCCATCGGGAGCCGCGGGGTATTCAACCAGACGTCGACCCCCTGAACCATGTGCCGGCAGACGTTGATGTCGTAGTCTTCGATGAACACGATCCGGCTCTTGAACCGCTCGTCGCTACGCATGTTCCAGACTCGGCGGATCAATTCCTTACCTGGCTCGTCTTTCGGATGAGCCTTACCGGCGTAGATGATCTGCACCGGCCGTTCGGGGTTATTGACCAGTCGCGAGAGCCGTTCCAGGTCGGTCAACAGCAGATCGGCCCGCTTGTAGGTAGCAAACCGCCGGGCGAAGCCGATGGTGAGCACGTCCGGATCGAGCAGATTGCGAGCGGCCTCAATCGACGCGTCACTCTCACCTCGACGACGCGACTGGCGGCTCAAACGTCGTCGGACGAAGTCGATCAGCAGGCTCTTGAGAGCATTATGCGTTTCCCAGACTTCGCCC
This sequence comes from Pirellulales bacterium, assembly GCA_046349895.1. Classification (GTDB taxonomy): domain Bacteria; phylum Planctomycetota; class Planctomycetia; order Pirellulales; family Pirellulaceae; genus JAXMBJ01. Next base: position 3,699,793 of record JAXMBJ010000006.1, read on the forward strand.
GGATCGACGGCATGAATCGCCTGCCAGACTTCGGGTTCACCCATCCGCTGCATCCAGTCGGCGGGGAAGTACCGGTTGTAAAGCTGTTGCATCTGCCAGGCGAGCCAACTGGGGATATGCACGCCGTTGGTGATGTGACCGATCGGAATTTCTTCTTCGGATCGCCACGGCCACAGATTGGCCCACATCCGGCGGGTCACGTGCCCATGCAGACTGCTGACCGCATTGGCTCGACGCGACAGCTTCAATCCCAGCACCGTCATGCAGAACGTCTCTTCGCTGTTCTGCGGTTCGACGCGTCCGAGCCCCATCAGCTGATCGTAGGAAATCCCCAGCTGATCTCGCAATGGCCCGAGGTGCTCTTCAATCGCGTTGGCATGGAATCGATCGTGACCAGCGGGAACAGGCGTATGCGTGGTGAACACGGTCCGCTGAGCAATTTCACGCAAGGCGTCGTCGAACGACACGCCATCGCCCTGCATGCGTTCGCGAATCGCTTCCAGCGGAGCAAACGCGCTGTGTCCTTCGTTCAGATGATAAACGCCCGGAGTAATCCCGAGTGCTCGCAGAGCCCGCACACCGCCGACCCCCAGCACCAGTTCCTGCCGCAGTCGTACACGTTCGTCGCCGCCGTACAGCCGGCTGGTCAGCGATCGGTCTTCCGGACTGTTCTGTTCCACGTCGCAGTCCAGCAGGTACAGCCGCACGCGGCCGACAAACATCAGCCACACTCGGGCCTGCAAGCGACCGCTGCGAGTTTCAATCGAAATGGTCAGCGGGTTACCGTCCGAGTCCAGGGCCGGCTGAATCGGCAGATTCTCGACCTTCGTCTCCTGATACTCCTCGACCTGATAACCGTGCTCGTCCAGCCGTTGACGGAAGTAGCCCTGGCTGTAGAACAACCCCACCGCTACGAGGGGAACCCCCAGCCCGCTGGCGCTCTTGATGTGGTCGCCCGACAGCACTCCCAGACCGCCCGAATAAATCTGAATCGATTCGTTGATGCCGAACTCGGCCGAGAAATAGGCCACCGGCTTGGCACCCAGCACACCAGCATGGGTCGCCGCCCACGTCTGCTTGGCGCTCAAGTACTCCTTCAGACGCCGAAAAGCGTGATGGATACGCGAGTACAGCACCATCTCTGAGGCCCGCAACTCCAGCCGCTCGGGGGTAAACTCCCGCAACAAGGCGATGGGGTTGTGGTCGAGCTGTCGCCAGCGGATCGGATCCAGGTCGCGGAAGAGATTGATGACTTCCGGATGCCAGGTCCACCACAAGTTCGAGGCCAGGGCCCAGCACTTGTCGTAGAGGGTTTGAGAGGCCAGTTGGGTACGCACGTTTGGATTCGCGACAGAGTCTTTATTCACGGTCGTCTGCAACTGATTCATCTAAGTTCCCTCTGAATGAAGCGTGCCGCCCCCACTGGTCAATTGTCCGTCAAGGTTCGCCGGCAAGCGACGATTATACGGACTCTTGTCCCGATGGGCGATGGGCACCCGGCAGTCGGTAATTATCGGACGGCCAAGGCTCGTCGCACCAATCTGCCCCCCCAAATTGCTCGCCCCAGCCTGACCGTTAATCTGCCCCCAAGCTCCCCAAGCTGCCAGATACCGCCGACGTTCCTCACTCGGCCGGATAGAATACGAACATCCGAGTGACTGGATCCGCCCCGCGACTCAATCGCCGACCACGGCCGGCCGATGGGAGGTGGAGACAGCCACTCGGCCGCACAGCCACTCAACCACGGGCCACTCAACCACGGGCCACATCATCCCATCGAGGTACTTGCATGGACTCTGAATCGCCGAAGGTGGTCTGGCACGAGCATCAGGTGACTCGGGACGAACGTCAGCGGTCGCTAGGCCAGCGGGGATGTGTGGTCTGGTTCACCGGGCTGTCGGGATGTGGCAAGAGCACGGTCGCCAATCTGGTCGATCGGGAACTGCAAAGCCGGGGCGCACATTGTTACCTGCTCGACGGCGATAACGTGCGGCATGGCTTAAACGCCACCCCGGACATGCTCTCGGCCGAATACGGCCCCGAGTTCGCCCAGCGATTCGGGCTCGGCTTCGCCGCCACCGATCGATCCGAGAACATCCGGCGCGTGGCCGCGGTTGCTCAGCTGTTCTGTGCCGCAGGCCTGGTGACCCTGACGGCCTTTGTCAGCCCTTACCGACGCGACCGCCTGGCAGCCCGCCAACAGGTAACCCGCTTTGGCTCTCCCAACGACTTCATCGAAATCTTCGTCGACGCGCCACTGGAGGTCTGTGAACAACGTGACCCGAAAGGGTTGTACCGGCTGGCCCGCGCGGGCAAGATTCGCCACTTCACGGGGATCGATGATCCATACGAAGCGCCTGAGTCCCCCGAACTGGTCCTGAAATCGGCCGACGCGCCGCCCGACCAACTGGCCGCCCAGGTGGTCGACTTTCTGATCAACGCTCGGAAGATCCTGCAGCCGTGAGCGAATGACCGTTGCCCTCAGGACCCCGCTGCCGAAACTCGCTGCTGAACCGGGCTCCAGGGCCCTGCTAGCTGTAAAAACCCGGATAATCCCGCGAGTTGCTACTTGACGGATGGCTGCCATGCGGGATAGGTTGGTAGTCGTCAATGGAGTGCTGGGGGCAGTCTTCCAACAAAGTCTGGCAACCATAATTCGCAATTGCCGCAAGGAGGGCACGCACCATGTCTGTAGCCGTGACGAATTCCGCGTGCGATCGAGCTCAACAAGCACTTTCCAACAGCGCCATGTGGGTGCTGAGGCAGCTGAAGGTGGATCAGGACGGCAAGGATCTGGTACTCACCGGCCAGGTCAGTTCGTTCTACCATAAGCAGATGGCTCAAGAGATCGTCCGAGCCGCCGCCGCCGGAGTACCGCTGATCAACCGGATTCAAGTCCAGTCGTAAGCGTGGCTCGTTTGCTCATTGGGCCACTCGCTCGCTCGGTAGATCGCTCGTTAGGTAGATCGCTCGCTCGATAGATCAGGCGGCGACTCGCTGCGAAGCGACTTCGTGCAGCCGCCGGTAGATTTCACACCGGGACATCAGTTCTTCGTGTGTCCCCAAGTCATCGATCGTGCCTGCGTTCATCACCAGGATGCGATCCGCCAGGGTCAGAGTGGCCAGTCGATGGGTGATCACCAGGACGGTACGATCGCGCGAAAATTCTTCCAGCGCCTGATGGATCAACTGCTCGCTCTCCAAGTCGATCTGGCTGGTGGCTTCGTCCAGGATCAGGATCTGCGGCTCGCGAATCATGGCTCGTGCCAGCGCAATCCGCTGGCGCTGCCCACCTGACAGTCGGTCTCCTCCCATCCCGACCACCGTGTCGTATCCGTCCTTCAGTTTCTCAGTGATGAACTTGTGGGCTTTGGCAGCGCGAGCGGCCGCGATCACGTCGGCCTCGGTCGCGTTCGGCCGACCACATTGAATGTTCGCGCGTACCGTGTCGTCGAACAGCAGAGCCCGCTGAGTAACCACACCGATCTGACGGCGCAGGTCGCGCAGCCTCAACTGACGCAGATCGACACCGTTGATATGGATGGAGCCTTCCGTCGGATCGCAGAACCGCGGCAACAGATTGCACAGCGTCGATTTGCCGCAGCCATTGGGACCGACGATCGCCAGCGTTTCGCCAGCGCGAATGTCGAAATGGATGTTGTGCAGGACGGTATGGCCCGGATGATAGCCGAATGTCACGTGGCGGAATTCGATCTTCCGCACCGGCCCACCCAATTCCAGCGGCTCCGCAGGACTCGCAATCGTGGGCTCCGACTCCAGCAGCGGGAAGAGCCGATCCGATGCCGCTACCGCCCCCTGCAACACACTCATCACTTCGGACATCTTCCGGCCCGGGTCACTGGCCCCGATCAACATGCCGTAAAAGACCAGCAGTGACGCGATGCTCAGCGGTCGGTCGCTCATTCGAATGCCGAACACATGAGTCTCTTGATTCAACGTCAGATAGGCTCCGGCCAGCAGCGCCAGGCAGACGACCAGAATCCCCATGAATTCGGAAATGGGTTTGTTGAGCGAACTGTAGAAGGCGATTCGCATCCCCTTCTGCAGACACGCTTTGGCGACTCGATAAAACTTGTGTCGCTCGGATTGCTCCAGCGTGAAAGCCTGCACCGTCTGCAGTCCGTTAAAGGCCTCGGTCAGGACGCTGTACAGATGCGAGACCTCTTCCAGGGCTCGACGGTTCGCTCGCTTCAAGGACCCCGCCAGCTTGCGGACCGCGATCAGCACCAGAGGTGTGAACAGCATTGAAAACAACAGCAATCGCCAGCTGATAAAGGCTGCGCCGATCAGGCAAGCGATCATCTTCAGCGGCTCGCGCGTCGCCTGGCCGAAAATCGTCTTTACCCCGCCCGTGACATGCCCAATGTCCGAATGAAAATGGCTCAACAAACCGCTGGTCCGCTGATGCCCCAGCTCCGCCATGTCCATCCTCAACGCCTGATGGAAAAACTGTCGTCGCAAATCAAACGTGACTCGCTGGTCGAGATAGGCCACCAGCATCATGTTGAAGAAGATGAAGATTCCCTTCACGATGGTGGCCAGCAACAAAGCCATCACGATCCATACCACCGTGCGGAACGGATCGTCGGGCATGTAGCGTTCCAGCCACGGCTGCAGGCTCTGCGAAGCCTGCAGCGCTCGTCGTTCGACGTCCAGATCGTAGCGCAACCGGCTCTGCCGCGTCTGAATCCGTTTGCGATCCGGAGCGGTCAGAGAATCTGATTCCAATTGCCCCGCCAGCTCGGCGTGTTCCGACTCCAGCTGCTCGATGCGCTGCTTCGACGCGGCAATCTCTTCGTGCGCCCAAGTGTGCAGCGACTTGCCAGAAAAGGCGACTTTAATAATCGGGTACAGAGCGCCAATGTTGGCCCCCCACAGAATGGCCACCATCAACGAACTGCCCACGATGCCGGCAATCGTCCAGCGGTACTGACCGGCAATCCGCAGTGCTTTCAGAAAATTCACATCGGACTCCCATCCTGGGTGGCCCCAACTCGAGCCCGGTCCACCATGACCCGACCCGCTCGCCCTGCCGACTCAAGCTTCCCCCAAGTCCGCTGACAAGTGTCCCAGTTGTAGCACACCCCCCGGGTAAACTCCAAGATCGACTGGACGTTCAGTTCCAGCGGAAGACGCGAACCGCCACCAGAAATGTCAAACTGGCCCACAGTGCTAGCGTTGCTAGTGCTGGCCACTGCGAGGTCAGCGTGCTGCCGTCCGACATGATGGCCCGCAAAGCATTGTTGAGCACGGTCAACGGCAGGGCCTGAATCAACGGATGCATGACCTCCGGAAACCGCTCCGATGAAAAGAAGACCCCCGAAAAGACCCACATCGGCAACATCACCAGGTTCATCAGCCCCGACACGGCTTCCACCGTCTTCGCTCGACTGGCCACCAGCAGTCCCAAACCGGCAAACGCCGCCGCTCCCAGCAGAATCACTACCAACAACGACCCGGGATTGCCATAGATCCGCACGGCGAAGAAAAGTCGAGCGAAAATCAGCAGCACCAAGACCTCGGGAATCAGAAACATCAGGCGGCTGATCATCAGCCCCCCAAGAAACTGCGATTTCTTCATCGGCGTCGCCAGGAACCGCTTCAACAGCTTGCGGATCCGCATGTCGACCGTCACGAAGCCGACGCCCCACAAACCGCCTCCCATAATGCTCATCCCCAACAGCCCCGGCACCAGAAAGTCGATGTAACGGCCGCCCGGCTCGACAAACGGCACGTCGGCCACCGGCACCACGTCGCCCCGTCCCGCTCGCCGTTGCAGAAAATCATCCGCCGATGCGCGCGCCACCAAGCTCTCCGGGCGGCTTGGGTCGTACAAATACCGATATCCGGTCGCTGCCCCGCTCGCACCCGACGGCGAGCCTCCCGTGGCCGTAGCGCCGTCAGCAGCAGCCGTGCCACCGTCGACTCGGGCCACCGGCTGGCCTGGCGGAAAAATCGCCAGCGCGACCTTGGCCGTCCGCAGCTCCAACCTTGCCGTGGCTTCGCTCGCCACGTGAGTCTTGAACTCAACTTGACGCTTACCGCCCTCCGTCGTGGCACCCGCCAGATCACGAGCTAACTCAACGGCACCCGCGCCCTCCACCACCACAATCGGCAACGATTCGACCGTTCGATTCCGGAAGGCAATCCCCAAGGCCACAACCATCAGGATGGGAAAACCGTAGACCCAGAAGACGGCTTCCGGCTCGCGATAGAATTCCTTCAGTCGCGCGAGGACGAGGTGATAGAGCGGCGAGTACGATCGGCGATCTAGGGTCGGATGGAGCGGATTCGCTTCGCTTCCATGGCCGACCGCTTCCCCCGCTGACATCCCCTGCGATGGCTCACTCATCCCTGCTCACCCCCTTCCAGACTGCGTCCAGTCAAGTGGACGAAGACATCTTCCAGACTGGCGTGACGAGTTGAGAGGCTGGTGAGCCGCAAGCGGGCGTCTTCCAGCTGTTGCATCAAGGCCGGGAGGACCAGATGGGGCTGTCCGACCGATAGCCTGACCGCTCCATCGACCACCGCCGCTTCGCTGACCGTCGGCAGATCCCGCCACCGGCGAGCGTCCAGCGAGACGGCTGCCGAGGCCCCACCAACATTCTCCAGATGAAACTCGATCACATGATCACCGCCGAGCTGAGCGATCAGCTGTTGCGGAGTCCCCAGCGCGATGACTCGCCCGCCGTCCACCACAGCGACTCGATCACACAGCCGTTCGGCTTCGTCCATGTAGTGAGTCGTCAACATAACAGTGCGACCTCGCGACCGGAATCGACGAATGACATCCCACAGTTGCCGCCTCGATTGGGGATCGAGCCCCGTCGTTGGTTCATCCAGAAACAGCAGCTCCGGATCACCGACCAGGGCACACGCCACGGCCAGGCGTTGTTTCTGGCCACCCGACAATTTGCCTACCCAGCTGGTCGCCTTGGATTCCAGCGACACATAAGCCAGGACTTCGTCCGGAGTGATTCCCTGACGATAAAAACTGCGAAACAGCGTCACCGTCTCGAGGACTGTCAGTTTTTCGCTGAGCCGAGTCTCTTGAAATGAGATGCCAATCCGTTGTCGCAGCGAATCGTCGTCGGTGCCCCAGGCCTTGCCCAGGACGCGAACATCACCCGAAGTTGGGCTGAGCAATCCCTCCAGGATCTCGATGGTCGTCGTCTTGCCGGCTCCGTTGGGCCCGAGCAACCCGAAGCATTCGCCCTGCTCAACCTGCAGATCGAGTCCGCGCACGGCCTCTACCGGCGGGCGCCCTTCGTAGCGTTTGAACAGCTGTCGACAGTCTATGGCTGGAACGTTGGTCGCATCAGGTCTCAATGGCAAAACCCTTCCGCGGCTCGCGGCGGACGAACCCTTGAGCCTGCTCGTCATTGACAATAGCCTCGGCCTGTGGGTCCCATTGCAACGGTCGGCCCAAGCGAGCGGCAATACCTGCCAGATGACAGGTCGTCAACGCACGATGATGGCTGAAGACGTCCGATATCGGCTCACGCCTGGCAACCATCGATTCGAAGAAATTCTCGAAGTGGTCGACAATGGGCCGACCCTTGTAAACCTGTTCCAACGCGCCGTCGGGCAACGGGTTCGTAGACATATCGTCTACCGGTTTTCCCGATACTCGCCCGCGGTTCACAAACAAACGCCCTTCCGTCCCCTCAAACAGGATCCCGTTGTCGCCGTCATGTCGGATCTCCAACTCCAGCCCATCAGCGTACTTCGCACGAATCAGAAACTCCGTCGCCGTGTTGTACTGCGAATCGTCCACCGGATACCCGTCCTTGAAATCAACCGGATGAGCCACACGCACCGGATCGATCGAAACCGGCCCGGTCTCGGTCTTGCCCATGGCCCAAGTGGCAATGTCGACGTGATGCGCACCCCAATCGGTCAACTTGCCGCCAGAGTATTCGTACCACCAGCGGAACTCATAGTGACAGCGCGACCAGCTGTGAGTCTCACCGTTGTCCCCCGCCAGATAACGGAAAGGGACAGCCGGCGCTGGTCCTAACCACAGGTTCCAGTCGAGCTCCTGCGGTGGATCCACATTTGGCAGCTGCGGGCTGGTGGGCGCGCCACCGATACCGCAGGTAGCCTTCTTCAGCTCACCAATCCGTCCGGCGCGAATCAAGGCAATCGCCGTGATGAAGGCCGGGTCGCTTCGCTGCTGAGTCCCGATCTGCACAATGCGCCCCGTCTTGCGAGTCACTTCGCACATCAGCTGACCTTCCTGAATGGTCAGCGTCATCGGCTTCTCGCAGTAGACGTCCTTCCCGGCCAACATGGCTTCGATTGCAATCTTGGCGTGCCAATGATCGGGTGTGGAAATGTGGACGGCGTCGATATCGTCCCGATCCAGGATTGCTCGGTAGTCGGCGAACTTCGCCGCATCACCGCCCGACCATTCCTTGGCCAGCACGGCAGCCCGGTCGCGACGGCTGGCGTCCGCGTCACACACCGCGACGTAATCGCCAAACATGCGCATGCTCGGCGCGGCTCCATGCGGTCCATCGATGCCAGTCGCCTTCTGGCACCAACGGCTTCCGGTACCGATTGCTCCCAGTCGCGGACGATCGTTGGCGCTGGCAAATCCCCACGCCCTCGAACTTCGCCCCAACACGACGGCCGCTCCCGCCCACGAAAGACTACTCTTCAACCAATCGCGACGATTCCAACCTGCTCGACTCATAACCGGCTCTTCCTTCCACATGATGGTCACCAAGATCCGGCCGCCAGTATACCAGCTCGCCAGCGCCGCGGGGCGCGTGCCTCGGGTGTGCTTGCCTCGGGTGTGGGCGTCGCGAAGGGCGATGCTTGAAGTCGTCGTGGCGGCCAGCTATACCACTGGATGTCCGATCTGGTGCCGCGACGGCGCCGCTCCCCCCCTGCCCTGCCGAAACGAGGTCGTGCCATGAGTCTCAACCCTGTGGTTACTTTGCTCTGCCGACCCCTGCTGACGATCGTCTGGGCGGCAGTGCTCTGCGCAGCACCGATCCTGTGCCGCGGAACATCGGCCGCCGAGCTGGCTCGCCCGTCAGTCGAAGATCAGCCGCTGGCCGCCAATTGCCGTCGGCTGCTGGATACACTGCAATACCTTGGCGCACCCCTGCCTGAGGATCAGGACGCCGAACTGCGAGCTGCGATTGCGGCGGAGGACGGGGCTCGGCTCCAGGAACTGCTCGACCGCCAGGCATTGTTCGCAGTGTCGATCAATCCTGAACTGCGAGTGAAAGTGCAACGAGGACCGGCGGAGGCCGTGCTGCAGCAAGGAGGATTCACGCCGATCGTCATCAAGGTCCTGAACGATGCCACGCTGGCCCGTCAGCTACGCATTTCCAGTCCGCAAGCCGGCCCGCTGTATGCCGGCGTTACCGACCTGATCCTCCAGCGTCAGGCACAGACCGACTTGAACAAAAACGAGAACCAGCAACGCGAACGCCGATTCCTCGACCTGTCGATCGTCGACCAGCCCCCCATGACCGACAAGCTCAGCGGCCTGCGAGTGGAATACGTCTTGGCGCTGATTCATTGCAATGAATCGGGATCGCGCGAAGCGACGATCGCTTTCGACGTGGGCGAAGGGACGCAGGACCTGGGTTTTCGAGCGGAACTGCCGGTCCTGTTTCACGTCCGACCGGCCAACGAAGTCAAGCTGGGGATTCGAGACTTCGACGGGCAACCCACTACCGCTCGACTCGAATTCCGAGATCGCGACGGCCGCGTCTATCCACCGCAACCCAAACGGCTCGCCCCGGATTTCTTTTTCCAGCCTCAGATCTATCGAGCCGACGGCGGCACGGTTCTCCTGCCGCCGGGCAAGTTCACGCTCGAGACGAGCCGCGGCCCGGAGTATGTCCGGCAGCAGCAAGAAATCGTGGTACGGGCCGAGGGCGAGAATTCCATCCGAGTGAATTTGCAGCGCTGGATCAATCCTCAGCAGTATGGGTTCTGGTGCGGCGACCACCATATTCACGGCGCAGGATGTTCGCATTACGAAAGCCCGACACAGGGAGTCACTCCGCAGGATATGTTCGCTCAAGTCCAGGGAGAAGCACTCAACGTCGGCTGTGTCCTGACGTGGGGCCCGTGCTTTGAACACCAGCGCAATTTCTTCTCGCCGACCGCCGACGGAATCAGCCAACCGTTTACCGTACTGAAATACGACCTCGAGATCAGCGGTTTCGGCTCGGCGGCTCTTGGCCACGTCTGTCTGCTGAATCTGGCCGACCAGACCTATCCCGGGTCGAACGGCACCAAGACCCAAGGCTGGCCGACCTGGACCGTACCGGTCATGAAATGGGCCAAAGAACAGGGGGGCGTGACCGGCTACCCGCATTCAGCACTCTACGTCGATGGGCGCACCGCCGCTGACTGGCTGATCACCCAGCTGGATACCGACGACGATCGGATGTTGAGCCGAGCAGAAACCGAGGGTCGTCTGGTCCCGGAGCCCGTCTCAACAATCGATGCTGATGGGAATGGTCATCTGACTCGAGAGGAACTGCAGGCCAGTGCGGAGCGAATGGCAAACCAGCTGCCCAACGTGGCCCTGCCGGCCATGGATGGCGGTGGAGCGATGGAGATCGTCGTCAGCACTCCGGAAGGAGTCTGTGATTTCATCAGCGCGATGGATACCGCTCGGATTCCCGAATGGAACACCTGGTACCATCTGCTCAATTGTGGTTTTCCGATCAAACTGAGCGGCGAAACGGATTTTCCGTGCATGAGCAGCCGGCAAGTGGGACAGGGCCGGGTCTACGTGCAGCTGGGTCATGTCGATCGCATCGATTTTGGCGATTGGTGCCGTGGGTTGGCTCAAGGCCGTTCCTACGTCTCGGATGGTTACGCCCACGCCTTGAATTTCACTGTCAATGGCACGTCCGCGGGCCAAGACGACGTGAAGCTCGATGCTCCCGCCAACGTCGTGGTGGAAACGACTGTGGCCTTTGCGCCGGAGGTCCCTCGAGCGGTTGCCTACGGTACGCTCACCCCGCCTGGCGGCAATCGAATTGTTGGCGACACGATCAACTTGCACGCTCCGCGCGACAGCGGTTTTGTGACAGGCGGCCAGCGGACCGTGGAACTCGTCGCCGGAGGCCAAGTCGTGGCTGAGCAAAGCGTCCCAGCTGACGGCAAGCTGCATCAATTCAAGTTCGAAGTCCCGGTTGCCCACAGCACGTGGTTGGCGATCCGTCAGTTTCCGCAGCTGCATACCAATCCGATGAATGTGATTGTCGCTGACCGTCCGATTCGAGTCTCGCGAGCCAGCGCGATCTGGTGCGCCGAATCTGTTCGACTGTTGTGGTACAACCGCCAGCGGTATATTGCACCGTCGGAACGTGCCGACGCTCGTGCGGCGTACCAACGAGCCCTGGAGCGTTACCTCCAGATCGCGGGCGAATCTCCAGCCAATGACTCGGCGACGGATGCGGCGGGCGCCGAGCCTCAACTCGCGACTCATCTTATCCCGTCGTCACTTCCCGATCCGCCCGCTTCCAATTGAATCGCCTCCAATTGAATTGTCGCCAGCACCATTGGTCGCTCGAGGTTACCGTGAGGCTCGCAGAGTTTCTTCGTACAAGCTCAGTTCCAGCTGCACGATCCGGTCGAGGCTGAGTGTCGACCGCACACGCTCGCAGGCGTCGGTGGCGAGCCGTTTTCTCAACGCTGAATCGCTGAGCAGAACATCGAGTGCCTGCCGGAGGCCGGTCGCGGTGCCGTCAAAATGCCATCCGGTCCGATGGTGCTGCACCGCGTCGCGCAGGCCGGGTCGGTCGGCGACAACCACCGGGACACCGCACGCCATCGCTTCGAAAACGGCCTTCGGATGGCCTTCCAGTAGCGACGGCAAGACCATCAACGATGCTCGGGCCAGTTGACCGGGAAGGTGTTGGTTAGGAATGCTCCCCAGCCAGCTCACCTGTTCCCCCAGGTCGGCAAATTCGGTTTGCCAGGCGTTCCGTTCGGGTCCATCGCCGATTATGAGCGCTCGCCATGGCCGACCTCGCAGGGCCTCCAGCAGGACGGGCAGATTCTTTTCCTGAGAGAGTCGCCCGACGAATACCACATCGACGGGACTTTCCGCGGGCGGACCGGGCGTGAAAACCGATGTATCGACATAGTTGGGAACCACCCGAATGCGATGATCACATTCCGGATATTTGACGCTCAACGTCTGAGCCATTTCCCGAGTCGTGACCGAGATCCGCGTGGCGTGCCGATAGCCGCGATCTTCCTCGGCGTATGCGGATCGCGCCTCGTCGGTTCCTTTCAACTGACGGACAGTATCGGCCCACAGATAGCCGCTGCGGGCGATCCACGGTATATCCAGCGTTTGGGCCAGTCGCCTGGCGGCGTCCGCCCCTTCCATCTGATTGGTGCGGATCAGGTCGCAATCTCGCAAGAGCCGGCTGTGAACCAAGGCGAGATGGCCGGCATACCACCGTCGCGGAATGCGCCAGCGATTGCAGGCGATCTGGATCGGTGCCACGGAGTTCGTGTAGGCTAATTCATCGCCGTTGCCGTAGGTGATCAGGGTCACACGTACGCCGCTCTCGACAAGCCGCCGATGAATGGCGAGTTCACGTTCGAGCAAACCGGCGTCACTCCACTTCTGAAGCGACATGCGGTAGGTGAACAGCACGCCGACGTGCATCAGGCTGCCTCAACTCGGTCGGCCGGCCGACTCAGCACGGCCCAGACCTGTCCGGCGTAAAGATCCTGCAGGGGAACATTCGGCAGCAAACGCAGACGCTGGAGCCACTGCCGCCAGACCATGCGACGATGCCAGCCCCGATCGTCAGGCCAGCCGAAATCAAGCTGGTCGACCGTGAAGCCGTTTTTCGTGGCTCGAGTCCGAATGAAATGTTCAGCATCGGTGGCCGAAAAGAACCAGCGATGGCGGTCTGCCGGGCGGTCTGACGGCATGCCGTAGAACTTCATGTCATGCGACGTGCCGCGGCCGCGCAGGACCAGCCAGAATGTGGCCCAGGGATTGGGGAGTGCAATGATGACGTGCCGTCGAGCGACACGGCAGAGTTCATCGAAAGTGCGATGAGCCGATTCGAGGTGCTCGAGGACGTCACAACACATGACACAGTCAAAGTGACGGTCATCATAGGCCAGCTGGCCCACTTCCAGATCAACTTCACGATCGACGGCTCCACCCCACCCGATCCCTTCATACTGAGTTGGGTCGGGCAGATAGCGTCGTAAGTGGCATTCGTCCGCGCCGACGTCGAGGATCGTGCTGTGCTGTAGAATCGGCCGGTACTTCTCCCAGACGTAGCGCGCTTTGGTGACGCGGTCGACGTACCGAACTTCAGTCTGATAGATCGTGGCCGTCATTTCGAACCTGCGCCCCTCAAGTTCCCGCACCAGCGATCGGGCTGCGGACGTTCAGCCTGCGCGACACAGGGCCGTCGTCTCCCGACGTTCGTCCCACAGGTGTTGGTCCAGACCCAAGTGACAGCGGACGGGCCGAGAGGGCCCCTCCAGCAGTCGGACATTCAATCCGTCCTTCCACCGCACTGGCGTGGTGCTCGTCGGCGGATGCCACATGTGGTAGATCTTGGCCCACCGGACCAGCGATCGGATCGTGACGCCGCTGGCCCGCAGTCGCAGCCGCAAGTCGTCATCCTCACAGCCCCAACCGCGGAATTCTTCGTCGTATCCGTTGATGGCCACATAATCGCTGCGCCAAACACCAACACTTGCCCCATGCAATTTGGGCTTCGTCGGATGGTGCAGCATGTTGTACCAGCGAGCCTTCCAGTCGAGCTTGCGTACCCTGCGCAGTTCGGCGGCGGGAACGTTCTTGGTGAAATCACCTCGGCGAACGGCCGCCAGGTCGATCTGTTCGGTAGTCGCCTGATCGAGGGCGTAGAAGTACCCGGCGAGCACGGTGCGGGGCTGCCGCAGCCGCAGATGCTGACGCACGTGGTCCTGAGTGACCAGGCAATCGCCATCGAGGAAGATGATGTAGGGCGCTGTGCTGGCCGCGACCCCTTCATTGCGCGACCGGCTGAGATGAAATCCGGTGTGCGGGTGAGTCGTCCAGTGGACTCGAAACGGCACCGTGGCTGCAAACTCCTCGACAATCTGAGGAGTCTCGTCCTCTGACCCGTCGTCGGTGACGACGACCTCCATGGATGCGGCCGGAACATCCTGACACCGCAGAGCCTCCAACGACCGCCGCAAATGTTGGGGACGCTGATACGTCGAAACCAGTACGGCGACCTCAGGTTGCTGGTTACTTTGTGCCATCCTGGCCCTCCACTCCGCCTGACCCCGCTACGACCGTCCTGCCGCTAGCATCGATCGATTTCTCCCGGCAACTGGGGAACGATAGCCGAGACAGCAGGCGTCGGTCAAGCCGAATGCCGGGCCAGATCGGCTTCGTTCCCGGTCGTTTGGGGTCCGACTCGGTGGATCATGCGGGGGGATGCCAGCCGGCATCGACCCACAGCTCGCCACTGACCGCCGAATTCGAGATGAGGAAGCAGATCGCATCGGCAATCTCGGCCGGCCGAATCAGGCGACGAAGTCGAGTGAAGGGCAAGATGTGTTTCTGAATCATCTCCTCCCCAAGGGCTCGTACCATGGGCGTATCCGTGAATCCCGGATGGATCACGGCGCAGCGGACACCGTAGTAGATCGCCTCTTTGCTCAAGGTCGCGGCGATTCCTTCCAGTCCTGCCTTGCTGGCGGCATAGGCGATCTGACCTTTGTTCCCTTGCGACGATACCGACCCGATGAAGACGATGGCTCCTTGAGCCTCTTCGGCGGGCTCCCACTGCCCCAATCCCTTCCGGAACCGTTCAGCGGCGATCCGGCTGACTGCTTCCAGGGCCCAGTAGGTGGTCGCCGTCATATTGACGCTGATCACCTGATCGAACGTCTCCTGAGCGTAAATGGCGGGCTTGCCGGTCTGTTTGTCGATCTTTACCGCCAGGCCATCTTTGGTGATGCCAGCGGCCGGGATGCAAATTCGAGCCACTCCGTGCCGCTGTTCGATTTGATCGAACGTTTCCTGCCGGAACTTGCCGCAGGTGACGTCGCCGATGAAAGTGACAGCCACCTCCCGCCCCATTTCGCCGTTGATCCGCTGAGCCACTTCGTGCACGCGGTCGGTACGATCGACAAGTGCGACCGTCCGGGCTTGGCGTTTCGCCAGATCCCAGGCCACCGCTTCGCCGATCCCACTGGCGCCGCCAGTCACTACGGCCACACTATCTCGAATTTCCATGGCTCAGACTCCTTGAGCAGTGCTCGTCGCCACCGGCTCTGTGGGGTTCAGCGGAGTCGACCTATCGGCCGCCCACTGGGACACCTTGGGCCAGAAATCTCGATGAGCCTTCGACCCGACTGCCAGGCCGACGTGGCCGGCGGCGATATTCAGGTGGGTGACATCCTTCGATCCCACATGGGGCCGAATACCCAGCGTGGACTGCGGTAACACCAGATGGTCGAAGTCGGCGGTCAACAGCAGCAGCGGGCATTCAATCCGACTCAGCTGGACCGTTTTGCCATCGAGCTTGTATTCACCTTTGACGAGCTGATTTCGTTGATAGAAGCACTTTACGAATTCACGAAATGTTTCGCCGGCCACAGGAATGTTGTCGTTGGTCCATTTCTCCATGGCAAAGTAGTTCTCCAGAAACTTCGGGTCGGCCATGTTCTCCGAGAACGTGATGTATTTCTCGACGAAGTTCTGCACCGGCTTCATCAGCTGAAATGACGACTGCAGCAAAGTTGCCGGACAGTTGCCGTAGGCGTCGATCAGCCGATCGACGTCAAAGACATCTTCGCGGGTCCACAAATGCAGCAGACACTCGTCGCCGCTGAAATCGATCGGCGCCGCCATCAGCATCAGGTTCCGCACCAGGTCCGGGTAGAGCGTGGTGAAGATGGTCGACATGGTGCCACCCATGCAGTAGCCGAGCAGATTCACGTGCGGCACACCGTTCAGCCGGCGAACCACCTCGATGATGTGCCGCATGCTGCCCGCCACATAGTCGGCCAGGCGCATCGTCCGATCAGCGGCTGTGGGAACGCCCCAGTCAATCAAATAGACATCGAATCCCTTCTCCAGAAACTGCCGCACTACGCTCCGATCGGGTTGCAGGTCGAGGATATAGGGCCGATTGACCAATGCGTACGTAATCAACACCGGCTCAAGATAAGCCTGCTTCTTGATCGGCCGGTAGTGCAAAAGTCGCAGCTCGTCCTTCTCCATCACCACGTCGTGCGGCGTGGTGGAGACGTGGACTTGAAACGACTTTTCCGCCACCGCCGGGGCAGCCAGCACCCGGTTCCAGGCCTTGAACGATTCGTCCATGACGGATCGCTGGAACGAAAGCATGGCGTCCAACATAGCGGTCGATGGTTCAGATTTCATGACTGTCACCTTGTGAATTGCGGCCCCAATCCAAGCCGGTATACTTGCCGTCGGATCACATGGCGTATCCGCCGTTTACGTCAAGCACATGACCGGTGATGAACGACGCCTGCTCGGACGCCAGGAAGGCCACCGCCGCCGCGACTTCACCTGGCAGCCCCAATCGGCCCACCGGTGTCGACTTGACGACGGCTTCCAGCGCTGCCGCTGGAACGGCGTCAGTCATCTCGGTGCGGATGAATCCCGGTGCGACCGCGTTGACCGTCACGTGCTTGGCCGCGTACTCCCGAGCCAATGCCTTGGAGAACCCGATCAACGCCGCCTTGGCAGCCGCGTAGTTCGTCTGCCCGAAGTTTCCGACCTCACCAATCACGCTCGAAATATTGACCACCCGCCCCCAACCTCGCTCGGACATCCCGTCGATGAATTGCTTGGTGACGAGGAATACTCCCGTCAGGTCAACATCCAGTACCGTGTCCCACATCTCCTTGGTCATCTTCTTGAACGATTTGTCTCGAGTGATGCCGGCGTTGTTGATCAGAATGTCGATCTGTCCGAAGTCCCGCAGCACCTCGGTCCGCATCTGGTCGACTTCTCCCTCGTCACTCACGTTATGGGCGTAAAATTCGGCCCGACAGCCCATGTCGCGAATCTGCTGGCATACCTGTTCCGCCAGCGTCCCCGCCGTATTGCAGTTGACCGCCACCGCAGCCCCTCGCTCGGCCAGCCCCAGCGCGATCGCTCGGCCAATCCCCCGCGACCCGCCCGTCACCAGCGCCACCTTCCCCGCCAGACTGGACGTCGGCAAAACCAACGAACTCACTGCCTGAGCTACCTGCGACATGTCAGCACCCTCCTTCAATCCAAGTTCGCTCCACCTCGAGTCAATCCGGTGACAGAACGCCTGCCTCCGTCAGATCGAAACGCCCCCTTCACCCGTGGGCCGAGCTGCCGCCTCACGCTGTTCCAATCGCTCCAGTCGCGCTTCAATCATCGCCAGCTTGGCCATGATCGCGTCCGTCGCTGTCTCCAGCCGAATAAACAGACCGCTGATATCCTCGGCATGTGGCAGGCCACTCTCCCGAGTCAGCTCACGCTTGGCAAACTCCGACGTACTCTTGATCGTCGTCACCATCTCCAGATTCTTCCGCATCGCCTCCAGAAAACTCGGCGACCGCACATAACTGTCCAGACTGCGGCTGACCGTCTCCAACCATTGCTTGCGCAATTTGTTCACGTCGACGGTCGGTGGTGTGCAACTCGCCAGCGTCTTCAGGTGCTCCTGATTCTGCTGAGCCCAGGTCTCCCAGAGTTCGACCCAAGGCTTCATCATCGCGTCCACCGTCAGCGGCTTGCCGTTCTCTTCACTCATCGTTCGTCCTCCTCACACTTCTGGCCGGACCCTCACACTCGTTCCACCGCCAACGCCACCGACTCGCCACCACCAATGCACAGACAGGCCACACCGCGGCGACCTTCAGTCCGTTCCAGGCCGTGGATCAGCGTCACCAGAATCCGGGCACCACTGCAGCCAATCGGATGCCCCAAGGCCACGGCGCCGCCGAACAGATTGACCTTCTCCGCCGGTATCCGCAGCTCACGCTCGGCCGCCAGCGTCACACACGAGAAGGCCTCGTTGATCTCGAACAGATCGACATCATCCACCGTCCAGCCAATTCGCTCGAACAGCTTATGCAAGGCGCCGATCGGGGCCAGCGTGAACCATTCCGGCTCACGACTGAATGTTGCCGCCCCCACAACCCGCGCCACGGGATGCAGTGACTTGTCGGCACACACTCGCCCCGACGCCAACACCAGCGCCGCAGCGCCGTCGTTGATGCTCGAAGCATTCCCGGCCGTCACCGTCCCACCTTCCCCAAACGCCGGCCGCAAAGACCGCAACTTCGATTCGTCAAATCGAGCCGGACCCTCATCCACGCTTACCAGCGTCGTCTGCTTCTTGACCACAATCGGTACCGGCACAATCTCGGCCGCGAACACACCATCGGCAATCGCCTGGCGAGCCCGCGTGAAACTGCGCACCGCGAAGTCGTCCTGGTCCTGACGAGTCAGCTCACAGCGTTCAGCACATTTGTCCCCGTAGGTCCCCATGTGCTGGCGGCCGTAACAATCCCACAACCCGTCGTGAATCACAGCGTCCAACAGCTCGCCATGCCCCAGCCGGTAACCCTGCCGAGCCTTGGCCAACAGATAAGGCGCCCGACTCATGCTCTCCATCCCGCCAGCCACAACGACTTTCGCGTCACCGGTCTGGATGGCCTGAGTCCCCAGCATGACTGCCTTGAGCCCCGAACCACAGACCTTGTTGATCGTCGTCGCACCAACCGATTGTGGCAATTTCGCCATGATCGCCGCTTGCCGAGCCGGATTCTGTCCGATGCCGGCACTCACGACGTTGCCCAAGATGACCTCATCGATATCGCCGACCGCCAGCTTGGACCGCTGAACCGATTCGGCCACACACAGCGCTCCCAACTCAGGCGCCGACACCTCGGCCAGCGCCCCACCCAACGTACCGATGGGCGTCCGAACTCCCGACACAATCAGCACTTCGTCCATCGCTGACACCCTTCTGCGAAGCTGACCCGACTAACGTCAGGCAGCACCCTTCTTCGCAACGTCCACCCACTGTTCGGCCACCTTCTTGAACTCAGTCAAGTGCGACTCCGACAACTGCTTGATCGATTCAAAGCACTTGCGATACAGCTCCGTCACCTTTTCCTGGATCTCCTGAGGTGTCTTCGACTCGGCGACGTCAAACACCCCCTCCAGATTCTTGATGCCGGCCTGGAACTGAGCGTCCACCAGCTCGCGCTGACGCTTCATCGCCTCCACGACCCATTCCTCCCAACGCTTGCGAGCCGCGACGAACGCGTCCACCGACGGCATGCCAGGTGCCGAGGGAACTCCCAGCCCCGACGCCACGCCAGGCGTCTTGATGCCACTGACGGCCCCCGCCACCAATTGCGACCAGTTCTTCATCATCTCCTGCTGCAATTGCATCGATGATTCCGTCGCCTTCCGCAGATTCTCAGCCACTTGGTCAAACATGACTCGTCCTCCCCAGCTACGGGACCCAGTTTCCACCCACCCCAGACGGCCGGGCGGGCTCCGATCAGTAACCAAGTCATCAACTGCTGCAAAACCAGTGCCGAAGTACTTGACGGCAAAGTTTGCCCGCTTAGCCGGCCGAATCGCTCAGAACGGAACGCAATCTGTGCGGCAGAGCACACCACTGAGCGGATCGCGGGACACCACATCCCCCGTTCGATGGATCAACGCCCCCTGGCCAAGCCGATCCTGACGGAGCTACCAACGGCAGGGCCGAAGGATAGAAAGTGGCCGACGGCATGCCGAAGTCGCCGGCAATTGATTCGCCAGATCGAGCCGGCGAACTAAGGGCGTTTCTCTTCCATCAATCCGACCAGGTTCCCGTCGGGATCGCGCAAGAAGGCTATCCACAGATCATGGTCGGGCATCTTCGCTACCAGCTCCGCGCTCCGCTCACTGGTCGCTCCGCGTTCGACCAGCGACTGGTGAGCGGCGGCGATATCGGTCACTCGGAAATACAAAACCGAATTCGCTCCAACAGATCCGGACCCCTGCGGCGTCGTCAACATGATTCGTACGCCGTCAGCATCCAGAAAGGCCAAGTTCGGACCGGCTCGAAACAATAACTCCAGCCCGAGCACCCCGTGATAAAACGCCAATCCCGCATCGACGTCGCTGACCGTGATCGCAATCTGGCGGATCGTCGATAGCTTACAGATACCCACCGCCGCCATGCCAGCATGCCGGCATGATTGAAGCAGTTCATAAAGTCCTTGGCCACTCGCTCTACCAATAGCCGGTGATCTGATAGGCGATACCGGCCTGTTCATCATAATAGTACGTGGCACCGCCCCCGTCACCTTCCCTCGGGCTCAGGTATTTCACCGCATTTGGCAATGGCTTCCAGCCCAACTGAGCAAACACGCTGCCGAACTCTGCCGCGTCGACAGGCCCTTCCTCGCCGGCCCGCTTGCCACGCACGACGGCACGAAAGCAACCAGCGGGAATAGAATGATCGCGACCCCGGTCTGCAGTCGCGTCCATCCGCGTTTGGGGCCAATCATCGCTATCGCGAAGGCCAGTACGGCCATCAGCACTAAGGTGATCTGGAACGGCAGCACTACCGGCCGCAGCGATCATCGGCAATCTTTTCCCTGACACAAACCGACGCTCGCCATACACTCCAAGTCTGCCATGGCTGACCGGAAGACCTGAGAATCGCGGATTCGCCAGGCACAATCCCCTGTCCGGCCAAAGTCAATCCGGCACGTAACGCACGGCGACGGCCCGATCGTCTTGGAAGTCGATCGTCAGCCACATATCGTCAATCACTCCGTCACTCCCCACACAGTAAAGATAACTCCCCTGCCCCACGGAATCTCGGTTGTCAGGTTCGCCCAGCATCCTGTCAACTTCGCCTCGAGACATCCCGACAATCTGCTGCTGGGCCAGTAGACTGCGGATCATTCGGGGCCGCAGCGCCCGCTCGACTCGCCACGCTGCTGCGTCAAACGGAATCTCCCGGTGGTGCAGCCAAGAGAAAGCAACACCAGCGACAAGTAACGCAATGAAGCCGACCACGGGCAGCCAGAAGGATTTGCGTACCGTGACGATGGCTTGACGAAGCTGAGGATCCATGAAAGGTCTCACCTGAGCATCGACAACTTATAGGTCAGTTAACTTCAGTCCTGTACGTTTGGCAATGTCTTGGTCCCCCGGGAACTGGGCGCGCCAGATGATGGGTTAACGACTTGTGAGAGGGTGTCCTGCCATCCAGGTCGCCGCATCGTGCGGCGAAGGTTCATCGCATACGGCCAAAATCGGAAGGGAAGAACGCGGCTGGCTGCAGCCGCACAATCCTTCAGACTTTGGACTACCGGAACGCTCGGGTCGCACCTCTGCGGAGCCCTATCCTTCCCGATGGTCAGTTCATCGTAATCCAAGGTCAACGGTCAAGCAACATTGACTGCCAGGCGACGCTGTTCCGCTCGCCGAGCGTGGGCTTCTTCCAGCTTCCTGTCTCGCTCGTTGGCAATCACTTGAGAACGACCGCTCCGTTATCGGGAGACTCCAGAAGGCGGTTTCGGTTCGGCCAAAGTCCGTCTTGCTCAGCACGTGATTCCCGGGCGTCGGTTGTCGACGCGGTGGATGCTCCATTCCCACAAAGCGCTAGTCGGTCGATTTCTCGTACTCAGCGCAGCGCCACTCGTACTCAGCGCAGCGGTACTCGCACTCGACCGGCCGTCGGCGCGGGCCGTCGTTGTTCTTCGCGCACTCCAAAGATTTCGCAGGATAGTAGTTCGGTGAGTGACAGGTGAGCGGCTGATGGCGTGAAAGGAAGAGAGGCGCAGAGGCGCAAAGGCACAGAGGCACAGAGGCACAGAGGCACAGAGGCACAGAGGCACAGAGGCAGGCGGGACGCCTGCACCACAATGGGAGTACAATGGGAATACAATGGAGGAGGGATCAGAAGCGCCAGGCGGAGATGAAGTTGCGAGCGGGAGGGGACTGCAGCAGTCGGGCACGGATCATCTCGATCGGGATCATGTTCTCAGCCAGCACGGCGTCGTGGAATTGTCGAGGAGTCCAGTTGCCGCGAAGTACCAGGTCGCCGTAGAGCGACCGCAGCTGCAGACCGCCCAGCATGTACGCAGCCTGATACAACGGGCTGTAACTCCCTTCCACCGAGCGTCTCACCTCCGCCGTCGCGTTGCGGCGTTCATGGCCAACGCGATCGACCAGAAAATCAATACACTCGTCGGCCGACATCGTCCCCAAATGATACTGCAGCGAAAACAGGATCCGCGCACAACGGTGCGACCGCCAAAACAACATCCCGATCCGATCCTCCGGTGATTTGGCAAAATCGAGATCCCACAACAGCATCTCCCAGTGCAGCGCCCAACCTTCCACGTAAAACGGGGTGCTGAATAGCTGGCGATACGCTCGTTGCCGATCGGCCATGTACAACTGCAGATGGTGTCCCGGGATCAGCTCATGGTGTACCGTCGCACGAGCAAAATGGCGGTTGTTCCCGCGCAAACTCATCAGCTTGTCGGCGTGCTCCATCTCGGCGGTCGGAAACGAAATGCTGATCACTTCGCCGCCTGTGAAATACGGATTCACGCGCTGGCGTTCAGCTGTCATCATCTCCATCCGCCAGCCATCCTTGCACATTTCCGGAATCGTCACCAATTCCCTCTCATCGAGGAACGCCACCGCTTCGTCGGCCAGTTCGCGGATCAGTCGCGGCTGATCGCCGGGCTCCACATGTGCCCGCTTCACCTCTTCCAGCGCGGCACGCCAGTCATCGCCGTGACCCATCTCACGGGCAGCCCGCCGGTACTCGGCCTCGCACCAGGCAAACTCCCGCTCAGCAATCTCGATCAATTCCTCCGGTGTGTAAGGGATCATTTCGAATTTCAGCGCATCCAGCAGTGCCTCACGACCGATCGGGTCGCCAACGACCGGATCACTGCCGAGCTTTCCCTGCAACACCAGTTTTGCATGGACCAATTCAGCGTATTCGTTCCAGGCCTCCGTCAGCCTCGCATAAGGACGCTGCACCCACCATGTAAACGTCGGATCGTAGCCGGCGTAGAAGGTGTACCAGCCCTCCAGTTCGTCGCGGACATCCTTCAGTCGTTGAGTCGCCCGATAAGCCACGGAGACACTGGCCGTGAGCTCACCTGATTCAATTCGGCCCTTCAACGTCGCCAATTCCTCGGCTAAACCGTCGACCCGCGCGGCCAGATCGCGGGCAGCAATCGGACTCAGCTGCCGCCGGTCCCGCTCGAGCTGATGCACGCGATCGGCAAACGGCAGCAAGTCGCGCACCTCCTCGTCCCTTTGCCGTTGGTGCTCGACCTCGCGCAGCTCCCGCTGCAGATGATTCGTCAGCAAGACGTAATCGATCCGCCCGTCCAGGGTCAGCGCATCGAAATCGAGCGACTCCAGCGCCGCCAGCCAACGCCGGCCAAACACCTCGCGCTCAGTCAATCGCTCGGCACCACCTCCTGGGCCCTGCTGTCGCCGCAGAAACTGCTCGTCCTGAGCATACCTGGCAATCAAGTCCCGAACCGGTTGGTCGGACTCATCCAGCTTGCCGCTATAGGCCTCCAACGTGGCCAACGGCGCCGTTGGGTCGACCGCCCAGACCCGGTCGGTCGCGCCGTACATGGCCAACCCGAAGATGCACATCCTCGCAGCCGCAGACACTCGACGACTATCAATCATGATCGTCACTCGCTCGCTCCCAACGGGGCTCAACCCCCAGCAGATGCCTGACCAGAAAATCACGCTGCCGCCGACGCCCGTACGGAGTCCCCGCGGCTCCATGCCCCGCGCCGGGTACAACCAGCAGCTCGAAATCTTTATCCGCCTTGACCAGGGCATTCACCAGTTGCATCGTTGATGCCGGATCCACATTCCGATCCAGCTCACCGACTACCAGCATCAACTTTCCCTGCAACCGCGCGGCGTGCACCGTGTTCGAACTCGCCTCATAATGAGGCCCCACGGGCCACCCCATCCACAGCTCATTCCACCACAGCTTGTCCATCCGGTTATCGTGGCAGCCGCAATCCGCCACCCCGACACGATAAACCTCAGGATAGTCCAGTAACCCGCGCACTGCGTTCTGGCCGCCGGCTGAACCGCCGTAGATCCCCACTCGATCCAGATCGAACTGCGGATACTTCGCGGCTAACGACTTCAACCAGGCTACGCGATCCGGGAAACCGGCGTCAGCCAGATTGTGCCAGCAGACGTCGTGAAACTTCTTCGATCGCTGAGAGGTCCCCATGCCGTCGATCTGCACGACGATGAATCCGAGTTCCGCCAGACTCTGCGGACCATGCCAGCTGCGAAACGCCTTCGGCACAAATGCTCCTTGCGGCCCCGCATAGATCTCTTCGACAATCGGGTAGCGGCGCTGCGGATCGAAGTTCGAGGGCCGAAACACCACTCCATGGATGTCGGTCGCCCCATCGCGACCCTTGCTGACCCATCGCTCGGGAATCTGCCAGCCGGTGGCCAACAAGTCCGACCAGTCACCACGTTCGAGCTCGGCGATCATCGTCCCGTCCGCGGCGCGACGAAGCTCGGTCACCGGCGGCAAGTCGACTCGCGACCACGTGTCAAGATAGAACTGCTGATCGGGCGAAAAGACGACCCGATGCGTGCCGTGGCCCCGAGTCAGATGCGTCAGCTGCTGGCTGTCCAGATCGACTCGCACCAGATGCAGGTAATACGGATCGTGGTCCGGGAAGATTCCTCCGACCCAAAGCCAGATCTGACGCCGTTCGACGTCGACATGCTCCACACCCCGCACTACCCACTCACCTTGCGTGACGGGATACTTCACATTGCCCGAGGTTGCGTCGATCAGATAGATGTGATTCCACCCGCTCCGCTCCGACATCCACAAGACTTCGTTCGTCTGCGGCAGAAACCGCAGGAACGTCTTGTGAGCATAGTCGACAAACGTCGGACTCTGCTCGTCGATCAGGGCCGCAGCCCCACCCGTCTGTGCGTCAACCTTCACGACCCGCAGCGTCTGATGCCCACGCTGGTTGTAGAGAAAGGCAAAGCTGCTGGAGTCGGGCCACCAATGGATGTAACGAAGATCAAACGGATTGGCAAACAAACTGTCGTCGATTGGAATCTCGGCGCGGTCAGTCACGTTCCACAGCCGAGGACGTTCCCTTGCCACAGGATCGCCTGGCTTGGCGTACTCCAAGGCGTGCAGTTTGGGCTGAACCTGTTCGGCGGGCGAGGACTCAATCAGGTGAATCTCGGGCGTGTCGACCTCAGTCACCTGAACGACGACCAGGCGACTGCTGTCCGGCGACCAGAAGAACTGATCGCGATACGGTTGCTGGTCCGTGCCGTCGGTAGTCAACGGCCAGCGCTCGCCGCCCGCCACCTTTTCGATTACCACGTTGCGGCCATCCAGCACGGCTCGCCAGGCTCCGTCGGGCGATTGAGCGTTGCTCGGAGCCTGCAGCTCCCAGTACGACTGCTCCGGCAGATCGCGGGGAGTGGCCACTTCGGCACGAGGAAGCCCCGGGTCGGCGCTGACGGTCAAACGACTTTCGCCGACATGCCAGCTCCAATGCCGATCATTCCACCGAAAGATCACTTGAGATCGTTCGGCAGTGATGATCTCGACGTCCAGATCGCCAGTTGGTGCTGCCTCGCCCAGTGACTGCAGAGCGTTGACAAGCTGACTGGTCCGAAAGGCTGTCCATTGATTTCCCGAATCACAATCGACCACGACCCATTCATGTTGCCCGTTGGAGACTCGCCGCACATACGTCAACTGCCGCCCACCGCCGAGGAATCGGGGGTCGCGAACGGTATGGGTTAACAGATTCTGGCAGCGAGCTGCGAGCGATTCGGCGCGCTGGTAATCTTCACGGCTCCCTTGAGCAACACCCCAGCTGGCCCAGCCCCAGCATGTCACCAGGCACATCAGCCGGATGGCCCACCTGAGCTGCCAAGTGCCGGAACGAGAGCCGTTCGGGGCTGATTTCGTCAACAGACGGTGCACGGAGGCGGGCATGGAATAGGGATTCCCGGGGAGTTGGTCTTCAATCTTGAGCGGGACGGGTGGGGACAGCCGCCAAGTTCACCGGCCCGGCGGTCCCCGGCCGGCGACGTAATTGACAAAAAACCACCCAGACTTACGATAGTTCGCACGGCAAATTGGTTCAACTGTCGTACGTCCCAGTACCAAACGGCCTCACCCGGGCAGAACCGGGCGGCAACGGCAAACGATGGATCTTCGGCGGTCCGGCCCAGATGTGGCCTCCGATTCGGCCGCACCATTCCAGCTAACAGACGCGGAGAGGATTGTAGATGTCAACCAACTGGCGAGGGGTATTTCCCGCGGCAACGACTCAGTTCCAGGCCGATCAGTCGTTGGATATTCCGGCCACGCTCCACCACCTCGATCGTCTAATCGAGGGGGGGGTACATGGCCTGATCATGCTCGGCACGGTGGGCGAAAACTGCTCGCTGGACCGGGACGAGAAACTGGAAGTGTTGCGTCAGACGGTCAAGCACGTGGGAGGACGAGTCCCCGTGCTCACGGGTGTCGCCGAGTGCACCACTCGTGGCGCCTGCCAGTTTGCCAAGGCGTCGCAGGAGGCTGGCGTCGATGGCCTGATGGTGCTGCCGGCGATGGTCTACAAGTCGGACCCGCGTGAAACTATGGCCCACTTCCGCGCCGTGGCTCAGGCCTCCAGCCTACCGATCATGATCTACAACAACCCGGTCTCGTACCACGTCGACATCACGCCGGAGATGTTTCGCGAATTGAGTGACGAGCCGCGGTTCGTCGCGATCAAGGAATCGTCCGAGAACGTGCGGCGCATCACGGATCTGATCAACGTCTGCGGCGACCGTTATATCTTGTTCTGCGGCGTCGACGATCTGGCCTTCGAAAGTGCACTGCTCGGCGCCGATGGCTGGGTGTCCGGATTGGTGAACTCATTCCCGCGCGAGAATCGGGCGCTGTGGGATCTGGCCATGGCCAATCGCTGGGAAGAAGCCCGCTCGATCTATCGCTGGTACACTCCCCTGCTGCACCTGGACACTCACGTGAAACTGGTGCAGTACATCAAGCTGGCCATGCAGGAATGTGGCATGGGGAGCGAGACGGTGCGTGCACCTCGATTGCCGCTGGTTGGCTCTGAACGCGAAAACATCCTCAAGATCATTCGACACGCCATCGCGACTCGTCCGCAGCTGTAGGGCCTGTTCGTGCCCCTTCGGCCGTTCACGCAGGAATTGGCTCTTGAGACGGGAGAGAGGCGAATGCAGCGTCTGCAGGTGGTCGATTCCCATACCGGTGGTGAACCGACTCGCGTTGTTATCGACGGTGGACCGGAATTGTCGAGCCGGACTGCGGCCGAAGCGAGGTCGGAGCTGGCCGAGCATCACGATTGGTTGCGCCGAACTGCGATCCTGGAACCGCGAGGCTCGGACGTGCTGGTCGGAGCTTTGTTGCTGCCGCCGTCCGATTCGAGCTGTGTGGCGGGAGTTGTTTTTTTCAACAACGTCGGCTACCTGGGGATGTGCGGCCACGGCATGATCGGTGTCGTGGTGACGCTGGGGCATCTCGGCCGCATCACCGCCGGACGCCACCGCTTGGAAACACCCGTCGGAATCGTCACCGTCGACTTCGATGGCGGACACGGGGTTTCCGTTGAGAACGTACCCAGCTATCGGTACCGCACTGGCGTGACCATTCACCCCGAGGGGCTCCCGCCCGTCACCGGGGACATTGCCTGGGGCGGGAATTGGTTCTTCCTGGTCAAGCAACATCCGTGGCAGCTGGAACTGCAGCACGTCGATCAACTGATCGACGTCACTTGGCGAATTCGTCAGGCGTTAGAACGGCAGGGCATTACCGGCGAGGGGGGCGGACTGATCGACCACATCGAGCTCTTTGGACCGCCCAGTTCGTCGGCGGCGGCGGACAGCAAGAACTTTGTTCTCTGCCCGGGCAAGGCCTACGACCGGTCTCCGTGCGGTACGGGGACCAGTGCCAAGATCGCCTGCCTGATGGCCGATGGGCAAGTCGCACCGGGTCAAACGTGGCGCCAGGAGAGTATTGTGGGGAGCATCTTCACGGCCAGTGGGCGATGGGCTGGTGACCGAGTCGTCCCGACGATCTCCGGAACGGCATTCGTCACGGCTGCCGCCGAATTGATCCTCGACCCGGACGATCCATTCCGGTGGGGAATTACCGCCTGAACGTTGTCCGGACTTTCGTCGCTCGTGGGTCACGCCGATCCGCCATCCAGTCACCTTTTGCCCAACGGCAAATTATCCCATAATCGCCGGCAGTCGTTGATCGCTGACCGAGTTGCAAGTGGGACAACCGGAGCCATGGTCCATGAGCCGTGAGCGGACAGAGAGTGTGGTGGTGATCGGGGGCGGCGTTGTGGGCACGGCCTGTGCCTATTACCTGGCCCAGGAAGGCTGGCGCGTGACGCTGATCGAACGCCGCGGATACGGCAGCGGCTGTTCGCACGCCAATTGCGGTTACGTTTCGCCGAGCCACGTCCTGCCCCTGGCAGAACCCGGCGCCATCCAGAAGACACTCAAGGCGATGCTCCACCCCAGCTCGCCGTTTTCAATCCGTCCGCGATTCGATCCGACGCTCTGGAGCTGGCTGCTGCATTTCGCCCGCCGTTGCAACACGGCCGATATGCTTCAATCTGCCCAGGCGATCCACGCACTGCTTGAGTCTTCGCGGCAACTTTACCCGCAGCTGATCGAACAACATCACCTGGCGTGCGAATGGCAGACGATCGGATTGCTGTTCGTCTTCGAATCGCTGAAAGGCTTCGACAAATATTCTCACACCAACGATCTGTTGGCTGACAAGTTTGATGTCCCCGCTCAGCCGTTGCGAGGCTCTCAACTGACCGACTTCGAACCGGCACTCAAACCGGGGCTGGCTGGAGCGTGGTACTACCCGAACGACGCTCACCTGCGTCCCGACCGATTGCTCAGCAGCTGGCGAAAAGTGCTGGAACGAATCGGTGTGGTGATCAAGGAGCAGTGCGAACTCGAGTCGTTTGTCGCCGAAGGGGGGCGAGTCCGAGCGGTCAAGACATCGGCGGGCGAACTGGCGGCCGATCAGTTTGTGCTGGCTACTGGTGCGCTCACTCCGCGGTTCGCTCAGCAACTCGGCTGCCGAATCCCGATTCAGCCCGGCAAAGGTTATTCGATCACCATGCCGCGGCCCGATCGATGCCCGAAGTATCCGATGATCTTCAGCGAGCGCAAGGTGGCCATCACGCCGATGAATTCGGGCTACCGCATCGGTTCGACCATGGAGTTCGCCGGATACGATGAATCAATCTCCGCTCAACGACTCCAGCTCCTGACCGACGCGGCTCGCGACTATCTCTTCGATCCGTACGTCGAGCCCTTTGAAGAACGCTGGTACGGATGGCGTCCCATGACGTATGACAGCGTCCCGATTATCGATTACAGCCCTCGCCTGCCCAACGTGCTGATTGCCGCCGGACACAACATGCTCGGCCTGTCGATGGCGACCGGCACAGGACGGCTCGTCTCAGAAATGCTCAGTGGCCATCGGCCGCACATCGATCGGCAACCCTATCGAGTCGGCCGGTTCGGCTGAAACATCCGGTTGCCAAACAAGCTCCTCCCCAGGACTCCCCGCCCTGCGGCTTCCTCGCACGGCGGCAGGGAACCAAGCGGCAAGAATTCTCTAACCGTCAAATTCGACTCAAGACTCCCGGTCGAGTGTTCGATAACTGAGCACCAGCGGGAATGCGCTGCGCCGCGGCGTGCTGTCAGGTGTCTGACAGCAGCCGAATGGCTAGCACGGCCGGAGGGCGCGACGCCAGGAAGGATTCTGTCATGCCGCGCACACTCGTTACACTTCGTCTCGGTTCATGGGTCCTGATCGGCAGCAGCCTCACTACAGGCTGGCTGGGCGCTCAAGAACTGTTGCCCTCCGTCGAAGGGGTTCCGGATACGGTCTTCACCGAGGCATCGGCGGAACCTGCGGAACCGGCGCCGCTGAACACCAGCGGTACGGCAGCCGCGCCCCTCGATCCCGACCCGGTCGGTCCTCAACTGTCACTCGACCCCGGCAACGTCGGTGAAGAGGAAGTGATTCGCGAACGCTATCCGAATGGGTCCGTGCGAGTCGAACGGACGGTCATTCAGGACGAACAGCAGAACTACATCAACCACGGCAGCTGGAAGATGTGGGACGAAGCCGGACAGCCGCTCTGCCAAGGCCAGTATCGGCTCGGCCAGCGACACGGTCCGTGGCGTCGTTACTACAAAGCCAACGAAGCAACGCTCTTCAGTGCTGCTCCCTACAATCTGTTCGCACCCCCGTACCGGTCTGAAGCTGAGTTCGTCAATGGACAGCTGAGCGGCACGTGGCGCATTGTCGACGGTGAAGAACGCAAGATCTGCGAATGGGAATTCCTGGACGGTCGTCGCAACGGCAAATCCGTCTGGTGGTATCCGAATGGCCAACCCATGCGTGAGATCAACTATGCCAGCGGCATGATCGAAGGGGAGATTCTGGAGTGGGACCAGCAGGGACGGATTGTCACTCAGGATAAGTTCCTGGAAGGACGCCGGCTGGTTGAGCGAGTGGAGAACTATCCGTCGGGTCAAAAAGAATCGGCGGGCATGTTGCTGTACCCGAAATTGATTCTGAAGCAGGCTGACGACTGGTGGGAATGTCGATTGGCTCAGTACGAGCAGTCCGGCAAATCCGAAAAGCACGGCAAGTGGACCGTGTGGTACGAGAACGGCCAGAAGAAGGTCGAGGGGACCTACGAACACGACCAGCCGCAGGGCAAGTTCGTCTGGTGGCATGCCAATGGCCAGAAGGCGTTGGAGGGCGAGTACGCAGGGAGCCGCAAGCTGGGTGTCTGGACCTGGTGGCACGATAACGGACAGAAGTCGATCCAGGGCGAGTACGCATCGGGGACGCCGCAGGGTCCCTGGACGTGGTGGGAACAGAGCGGTAAGGTCGCCCAGCGAGCCGAGTTCGCCGGCGGTCAGGCTCGGGTAATCGCCAAGGGGTCAGCGCCCCTCGAGTCGGTCTCCCCCAGGACGGCTCCGACTCGGATTCCCAGCCAGGGCCGCAATCCGTCAGCGCAGATGCCTCGCGGTCAACGAAAGTAGTTTTTCTGCGGAAATCGGCCCGCTCGCGGAGGGCAGCAGCTCGATCCTCCGTCGGTCCTGTTCAGGACCCTCCGAGCCGATACAATCACGACCTGTTGGCAGGGATACCACCCGACTGATGGGCGTGACGGATGAGCGGATCGCAGCCTCTGGAGCCTGAGCAGCTGGTTCACCCGGTAGTGGAAGCGGCGGCCGTGCTGCGCCGTCGCTGGCAGTACACACCGCAGGTGGCGCTGATTCTCGGATCGGGCCTGGGCGAGCTGACGGCCGGACTCTCTTTTGATGGCTCCGTTCGCTACGACCAGATCCCGCATTTCCCCCCCTGCTCGGCCACGGGCCACGCCGGCGTGTTGCGGTTCGGTATGGCGCGAGGAGTGCCGCTGGTTGTCCTGCAGGGCCGTTGGCATCTGTACGAGGGCCATCCTGCGTCGGCTGTGGCTCTGCCGATCCGATCCCTCTGGATGTGGGGCGTGCGAACGCTGATCACCACCTGTGCGGCTGGCGGTCTGAACCCGCAGTTTGCGTGTGGCGATCTGGTGGTGGTGCGAGATCACCTGAACCTGCTCGGCCGCAATCCGCTGATCGGCCCGCAACCGACGCAATTCGGACCCCGGTGGCCTGATATGAGCGATCCGTATGATGCGGGCCTGCGGGCCACGGCACTCGAGATCGGTCGTCGGCATCATCTGCCGATCCACGAGGGGACCTACGCCGCGCTGACGGGACCGAACTATGAAACGCGTGCCGAGTACCGGATGCTGCGTCGATTGGGAGCCGATCTGGTCGGCATGTCGACCGTGCCCGAGGTGCTGACCGCCGTGCCGCTGGGGATGAAGATCTTTTCCCTGGCGGTCGTCACGAATGTCTGCCGCCCCGACGCTCTCGGCTCGACATCGGGCCAGCAAGTCATTGACGCCGCCGAGCGGAGCATGCCCAACGTCCGGACCCTGTTGTACAATCTGCTGGATACCATCGCCGAATCGGAGTAGCGGTTGCCATGAGGCAGTACCTGGATCTTTTGCAGCACATTCTCGACCGCGGAGTCGAAAAGACTGACCGCACTGGCACCGGTACGCTCAGCGTTTTCGGATATCAGCTTCGGTGCGATCTGGCTGACGGGTTCCCGCTGCTGACCACCAAGAAGCTGCACGTGCCATCGATCGTGCACGAGTTGCTGTGGTTTCTCAGCGGCGAGACCAATATCGCTTATCTGAAACAGAACAAGGTCCGCATCTGGGACGAATGGGCCGACGCCGACGGCAACCTCGGCCCAGTGTATGGTTACCAGTGGCGGCACTGGCGAGGCGCCGACGGCCAGGAGGTCGACCAGATCCGCGAATTGATCGAGCAGATTCGTCGGACACCTGATTCGCGGCGTTTGATTGTCAGTGCCTGGAACGTGGCCGACCTGCCGAAAATGGCATTACCCCCGTGCCACGCTTTCTTTCAGTTCTATGTCGCGGAAGGCCGGCTCTCGTGCCAGCTGTATCAGCGCAGCGCCGATGTGTTCCTCGGCGTGCCGTTCAACATCGCTTCCTACGCACTGCTCCTCTCCATGGTCGCTCACGTGACCGATCTCCAACCCGGCGAGTTCATCCATACGTTCGGCGACGTTCACCTGTACAAGAACCATCTCGAACAGGCTCAACTGCAACTGACCCGCGAACCGCGACCGCTCCCCACACTCACCATCCGCCGCAAAGTCGACTCCATCTTCGACTTCCAGGCCGACGACTTTGTCATCGAGAATTACGATCCTCACCCGCACATCAAGGCGCCAGTGGCCGTGTGATGATTGCGATTGACGACAACATGCCTGAACTTTAAGGCTAAAGCGGAAACCCTCAACGCAGTCCTGCTTTCGGCTACGGGTTAGGGTATACTTGCAGCAAGGACCAGGATCATGATTGAAATCAAATACACCGGCGACGCTCTCTGGGAAAGGATTGAACGAGCCGTGGAGAAAGTTAAGGACCGGCTACGACGAGTTGCTCGGGCGTTAAACTCCGCAAATATCCCTTATGCGGTGATTGGAGGTAATGCGATCCAACACTGGGTTTCTCAGGTCGATGAGTCAGTGGTTCGGAATACTCGCGACGTCGATATTATTCTCAACGAAGGAGATTTGACACGCGCAGTTTCCGCACTGCAGACCGAAGGATTTATTTTTCGGCAATCTCCTGAGGTGACGATGTTTCTGGATGGCCCCGATGCCAAAGCAGGTAATGCGGTCCATGTCGTGTTTGCCGGGAAGAAGGTGAAGGCTGAATATCCTGAACCGGTCCCGGAAATCGACCAATACGAGTTGATAGAAGACGCGCGCACCTTGCCGTTCGATCAGCTGGTCCGAATGAAGCTGACGTCTTTTCGCCGAAAAGACCAAGTACATTTACTGGACTTAATCGCCGTCGGCCTGATTGATGCTAGTTGGCTCGATCGGCTCCCCGCTGAACTTGGCGGAAGGCTGCAGGAATTGCTGAACGACCCCGATGGTTAATCGATAACTTGCGGGGGCGATTGACGATCAGTCGGATCGCCGAACTCCCGTAAGAATCTGACGCGTGCCTGCGTCAAAGGACCTAACCTTGACAGCCAGAGTGTCGATCATCGTCGCGGTCGCAGACAATGGAGTGATTGGACGGCAGGGGACGTTGCCTTGGCGGCTGTCGAGCGATCTGCAGCGATTCAAGAAGCTCACCTGGGGAAGTCCGCTGATCATGGGGCGCCGTACCTACGATTCGATCGGCAAGCCACTGCCGGGCCGCACCTCGATTGTCCTGACGCATCGGCCGCTCGCCTCGGCCCCCAGCTTGCTGACCGCCACGTCGCTCGACGAAGCACTCGGCCTCGTCGGATCAGCGACTGAGGTGTTTGTCATCGGTGGCCACGCCCTCTTCGCCGCCGCTCTGCCACGCGCCGACCGACTCTACTGGACCGCTGTCCATGCGGCGGTCGACGGCGATGTCTCATTCCCCGAGGTCGACTGGAGCCAATGGCAGCTCACTGAGCAAACCGACCTGCCGGCTGACGACCGCAACGATTACCCGACAACCTACCAAGTCTACGACCGAGCCCCCCTCGGCTAAACTTCTCCGCGCCCTCCGTTGTGGTGCGGGCGTCCCGCCTGCCTCTGCGTCCTCCGTTGTGGTGCGGGCGTCCCGCCTGCCTCTGCGTCCTCCGTTGTGGTGCGGGCGTCCCGCCTGCCTCTGCGTCCTCCGTTGTGGTGCGGGCGTCCCGCCTGCCTCTGCGTCCTCCGCGTTGCACACCTCTGCGCCCTCCGCGCCCCCTGCGGTCCCAACCTCCGCGCCCTCTGCGTCCCCCGCGGTTCAATCCTCCGCGCCCTCTTGCATTACCCCGCGCACCCCCCTGCCCACCAGCTCACAACTCTGTGATATCACCCGAGCGCGCCACGCTGCGGCCGCTGGACAGAACAGTTCCTTCAGGCGCTGTTTGGAGGCTCGCGTAGCCGCGTCGTTCGGCTGAGCCCAATGGTGAGCCTGATTCTCGGCGCGCAGTCCGGCCAGAACGGCTAACGGACCGTAGGTGCCAAACTCAGCACAGGCGAACAAGTAATTCGCGGCCCAATGCTGTGCGACACTCCACCGCCCCAGCCCACCTCGAGCTTCATAGGAAATCCCCTCTGAATGACACGACTCGTACGAATCCGGACCAAACCAATCGCTCAGCTGCCGCCGCTGTCGGTCGGACAACGGATAGTCGATCAGCAGTTTGCACTGGCCGTGAGCCCCGAGTCCGGTATGAAAATCGAGCTGAATTACCGACTGACTGCCATCCAACCAGCGCGGCATATTCGCTGTAATCAAAGCCTGAATCGACGTCGGCCCGGCTCCCGCATAGAACAACCCGCGCGGAAACTCATGTTGCCCGGCGGCCACTGCTTGGCGCAGAGCGGGCATGCCATGCCTGGCGATCAACCCGAGGGCTCGCAGCGTGAAAAACTCCCAGCGATCGGGTGGGCACGGTCGATTGAGCAATGGATCGAGCCGTCGGTACCCATCCGCGCATCCGGTATACTCTTCGCCAGGCAAGAGAAAACTGCGGTTCGGATCGACGTTGCGTTCATCGGCCCGCCTGCCCCAGGCAAAACCGTACGGATTCAGCGCATGGACAAAGACGCACTTGCACGTCGGCGGACCTGTCCGAGCCCACTTTCGCAGCTGAGCGATCTGCACGGCCGAGCCGAAGAAGCCTTCGACGCCATGCAGACTCGACGATACCACCAGCACTCGACGAGGGTCACCGTTCGCCGAGATCGCCACGTCGGTCGTCAACGACTGGCCGTTGGGGCCGAGCGGCTCAATCGGGTGCGATTCCAGTTCCCATCCCAGATTGCTGGCAGCTTCCCGGAACGACTGGCGAGCAGAAAAATAGTCGTCGCAGAAGGTATCTGACAGGGGCTCGGCCATCATTTCACCGACCAGGTTCTCACCAGCCCACCACCCAGCGATAAACGATGTACAGACAAACCAGCGCTCCAACGCCTATCCACCAGGGCTTCTGCGCTGGCGGGGCGTCTTCGGCCGACAGATATCGCTCACAATACGGACACCGCTCACTATCCTCCACAATCTCACGCCGGCAATAGGGACACTCAACTAACGGCAAATCGTCGTCATCGCCGTAGCCACCTTCGTACTCGGGGTCGCCGTCTTCGGTGTAGCCGTCTTCCTCAAGGGAGTCATCGTCCCAGTCATTGTCCGAGTAATTTCGGTCGCGGCGTACCATGGATTTACGTCCGTATTCCAGTCTAGCCTTGGAGAAGCCCTATCAGACGACGGAGTCCGCGCTGTCAGCCGGAGCTCCGCACCGTTTCAACTCATCTGCTTCCCGCCATCGTAAGACATCCCTCGCGACCATCCGGGGTACCAGAATAGGCCCCAACAGAAAAACCGGCGTGAAGAACACAACGATGATCAGGTGACCGATACCGTACTTCCAGCTGCCCACCTGGAAAGCAAAATAACCGACTAGCAGCCAGATCGCCACGACAGAGATCGCGAGAGCGACGCAGGCGATAGCCGACAAGACGGCCAACATTCGGGCGATCACTAGCCAATCTGCGGAATCAGGGACCATGAGGCGAGTCGGCCAAGACGCATAGCGTACAGTCAACTGGCCCAAGGTACTGGTCACCAATACGGCCAGCGCGCCGTACATCCCACGTTCAGCAAGCAAGATCCAGTTCCAGACCGGAAGGTCGGGAAACTGCCAGTCGAAACTTCCCTCCGCCAATTCGACGGCTCGCTGTGTGGCCGTTTCGTAAGCGGGAAAAAACTCGGACTCCATCACCTGCCAATCACGGTCACACGAATGAACCAGATAGCCGAGCGGATCGGCTGACCGACAGATGGCCACATACCGCCGCAGGTCGGTCGAGCCAATCTCGCAACGCCCCAGGTCAACACCGTATTGAAGTATCGGACTTCCAGATAATTGTTCTGGCACCCGCATCCGACGGCCTCGCCGCGAATCGTTGATCGACCATGTCCCCCGCGCCCATCATTCTAGTCGATTGCCAGACAACATGGGCCGCCATCGGCCGTTTCCACGTTTTGTCGGCTGCGATTCGGACCGCCTCGTCAGAAGAGTCAGACGACCGCTTGGCAGTTCACCGTGCGGCTCACTTGGCCGCCGATTCCCGCGGTGCCGGCAAATACTTGGCAATCGCAATCACATGGTGCAGCCGAGTCAAAGGGTCAAGCTTTCCGTCCATCGTGTGGGTGTTCAGCTGAATCTCGGCCCGTTCGGCCCACTCCCGCAACAAATGCGCTCGACCAACTCGCGTACCGTCCCCAGCAGCCTGCAAATTCAGCGATACGACCAGATCCATCCAGTGGCCGCCGTCCGAGTTGGTATCGCGCCCCGGGATCACCAGCTGCACGTCGTCGAGCGGCTTGAGCCGTCCTTCGTCCTTGATCGTCAGTTCAATGCTAACCCGGCCCGTGCCGTGATCCTGGACCTCCACGTCGTACTGCAGCTTCAGCTCTTCCTTGGTTTCTCCCAATATGAAACCGATACCCCAGGCCCGCTGAGTCACGCCGGCAAGCCCCAGGAGCCCCAAGCCTAACAGCACTACCCCCCAAACCAACGACTTCTTCTGCCGGAACATGGCCAATCCTCCCGTGCCAGGTCAGTGGATCTGCGGACCGACGACAGCCGACCGGCCCGCTTGCCTCCATCGACGCCTCGGTTCGCGAATAAGTTCCATCCGATACCCGCTTCTGCCGAAGATTTCGTAATTCACCCCACCGATCAGGCTTGACCAGTCAGGCTTGACCAGTCAAACCCGCCTCCGGAGCTACCGACCAGTAAGTGTCCCATCCTCGATTGTGGATCCACCCTGTCCGCGGCACCTGACGAACGATCCGCCAAGCGGTCAACAGGTCGCCGACGCACAGGGACGTATGCATCCAAGCCAAGTATCGTAGCCCGTCTCGGTAGGGCCCGGGCGATAGTACTGCTGCCGCGAATAACGGACCGCTGATTAACAACAGGGGCGCTACGAGCATCGACAGCACGCGTGATCTCGGCAGCGGCCCATCGTACAGGACATACCAGATCCCATGAGCGGGCCAGATACCCGAAATAAGGTCGCGATTCCGCAATCCCACGCCGTAGCCGATGGCATGAGCCAGTTCATGCAGGGGGAGCAGCAGTGCTGGCAACAAGAGAAACGTCAACGTAACGGCCGGCGGCAACTCAACGGCAGCCCTGCGGATCATCAGCCCGGCAGCCACGAGACATGGGATGATTCCCAAAGCCGCTTGCGGCCCCGCCCAGCCGCTCGATATCGATCGCAACCGAGTCCACCCTGCTGACTCAGGGTCCAGATGGCGACTGGACGGTATGGGACCCCAGTGAAATCGCATCGTACGTCAAGTATCCCAAGTGAAGTTCCGCATGGCGCAGATTCAGCCGAATGCGATCTGCGTCTGACAAATACCCGAATGCCGGACTGTCATAGTTGGCCGATTCAGTACTCCCTAGCCTCTGCAAGGCGGCCAGCAGCCGCTGAGCCGCCTGCTGAACCGGTACGTCGTCCATGCCCGTGGTCCCCTCCTTAAGCCCCGGAATTCGGACGCCGTGAGGCATACCATGTTCCAAAATCCTCTTGCGCCGCAGCCGAATGATCCACCGCACAAAGAAAGGCGCCGGCTTGACCGGAAAACCCTCGTACGCGTATTCGATCCAGGCTGCCACATGCGACAACACTTGCCCAGGTGTCCAATTCCCCATCGCCCGCAACCGCCCCGACCTGTCCGCCTCCATGATCCGATGCACTTCAGCCATGCAATCATCAATCGATTCGAAACGCAGCTTCCGCCAATTCTCCGCTGATCCCAAGCCCATCGGAATCCTCATCAAAACCGTGATCCATTTGCCGATTGACCACACTCAACCGGCCCCATCCAGCCTACCTACACGCCGAGTCCCTTGCCAGAGTGACAAACATGGGTACAGCTCGGCCATGGCTGATTCGCACACGGGGACCACCGAGGAGACTTCAGAGCAATTCCAGGCAGCCGGGACGGCCGCACCACAAAACTGTCAGGACACGAACTGCGAAGTGGCGTAGGTCTTGGATTTGGCGTGCCAAGCATCCTCGCGGATGTTCCACTCCGTCGGTACGAACCGTGACTCGCGCATGGCTTGGCTCAAGCCGGCAGCTGTCGGATCGATCACCATTCGGTCCAAACTCGTATCGAACGTGTAAGACTGCGTGTCGCCGCTCAGCTTACCCACAAACAGGCTCGATCCAGGAGCCTTCCCAGCCCTGGCACCGGGCAGAAAGATCAGTCCCTCCCACGACTCCCTGCCCGACTGAACCGGCTCCCGCACGGCTCCACCGACACCCGTCTTCATTCCATTCGTCCCCATTTCAGCGGACCATGTTGTTTTGCCCCCCTCGCGCAGCCCCATCGCGACGGGGGCCGTGACCGACAGATCGACGGCCCCGTGCTCGTAGGGCGTGGCAAAGAAAAACCGCTCACAGAAGGCAAAGAAACGGTTCGAGTTATACGCTCGCCACAAGTAGGCCGCATCGGGCCACGCCGACCACTGCGGAGCCTGCACCATGACGGAAAGACTCAGTTCGCGAAACCGCACACCGTTGAACCGTCCCTCGGCGGCGACAATCATCAGCTGAGCGTGCCCCTGCACGTCGACCGGGACGAGCCGTTCAGCATACCATCCGCCGCGTTGTTGCCCGTCAAGTTGCAGCCCGTCAAGTTGCAGCCCGTCACCTTTCAGCTGATTCTGCCACCACTCGTGATCCGCCAACCCCAGCAACGTGACCTCTCGCACGTGATCCAGCTGAGCGGCCCACCGAATTTTTCGGCCTGCGACAGCGTCGGAGACCGACGGTTGATGCTCCCCAATTCGATCCGCGTTCACGATGGCACCAGTTCCTTGGCGATCTCCCAGTGGTGGCCAAACAGATCTTCGACGCGGCCCACATTCCAGCCGAATCGGCACCTAGCGACCGATCCGCAGCACGCCGCGAAAACCGCGTGCCGCATAGTACGATTCCGCGCCGTTATGATACACGAAAACTCGGCCGTAGCGTCGGTCGCCAAACAACGCCCCGCCCGGCTTCCGCACGTCGCTCGGAGTCCAGAGCCAACTCGACGTCTTCGTATCAAACTCTCCCAAGGACTGCAGCTGGCGGTATTGCTCTTCGTTCATCAGCTCAATCCCCATCTCTGCCGCCATGTCAGCGGCACTGCCGGCGGGCTTGTTTTGCTTTCTCGCATCCAGTGCGGCTCGATCGTAGCAAAGGCTCCTGCGGCCAGACGGACTCTGAGCCGCACAGTCGCAAAAGACATAGGAGTCGGCCTGCGATTCATACCCAATCACGTCAGGCTCACCACCAGTGGTTTCCATGGCCAGCAGCGATTTCAGCAGCCTCTCGCGGTCGACCAACCTTTGCTGAATGCCATCCCAGGCCAGGTCCGGATGACGCAAAGGATTCGCCAGGAACCGATCTCGCAGCGTCTCCAGCAACTCTTCTCGCTCATGCCGCTTCATCACGTCTTCTCCAGATCGTCGCCGGTCAAGTCCCGCCAGCCAATCGAACGCCACAGCTAGGCCCGGTATCCAGGTGCAATCTACACCAACTCGCCAGTCGGCAAACCGGACGCTTACCGTTTCCGGGCCAGACACCCGACCAATCCCGGCGGCAGAGTGCACGATCCGTACTGTGAGAGGGTGTCGACCGCAAAGCCAACCTGCCCGAGCGAATCGATCACATCGGCCGGTTCGGCCAGCTCCAACTGGTGCACCTCGTTGTCACGCCGGTAGCAGTCGCCAGTTCGGCGGAACGTCGTGATGCGGCGGGTCAGCAGCGTTCTTGCCGCATTGGACTCGGCTTCCATCAGTACGACCCAGTCGGAACCTTCGACAAAGGCCTGTTGCCGACCTCCCACAGGTGCACGAACCGGCCCGGCCATGTCGAACAGGAAGATGCCGCCGGGCATGAGCGCCGAGTAGATTCGTTGAAACAGATCGGCACGCGTCGCCGCACAGTTGGTGCTATCGAAGCGATAGCTCAGCACTTCACCAATGGCCGTCACCGCCACACACGGAGGAATCTCGGCTTCCGAAAAGGACTTCGCCACGAACGTAGCCTCCGGCACCCGCCGACGAGCCAGCTCGATTAGCGATTCAGACAGATCCACGCCCATCACCGCGTACCCGGCGTCGACAAGAGTTCGAGCAGAAATGCCGCTGCCGCATCCCAATTCGACCACCGTCCCACTCGTCACCCCCTGCCGGCGAAGACAGTCGACCAGCATCGTGGCCGCAGCGGACGCCAAGTGACCAAAACCCGCGTCATGGATGTAGGCCAGATCATCTCGGTAAGGTAGTTGCATGGCAATGTCTCTCGA
Organism: Pirellulales bacterium; assembly: GCA_046349895.1. Taxonomy (GTDB): domain Bacteria; phylum Planctomycetota; class Planctomycetia; order Pirellulales; family Pirellulaceae; genus JAXMBJ01. The sequence continues at coordinate 3,740,902 of JAXMBJ010000006.1, forward strand.
TCCCGACTACTGCCCAAAATCAATTACCGATTACTGTTGGCCGCATCGCGAAGCTGCTCAACTCGCGCGTTAAAACCTGCCTGCCATTGGTATCGACCGGGGAGCGTCAAGCTGACGGCAACGATGATGGCGATGTGGCCAAGTACGACGTATCGGACAATCCGGCGGTCGCCACGCTGTGGCAATTGCGCCCCAACGGAAATCCACAACAGACAGCTCATCAGACACAGGCACAGAAATACCACGGCGTTGGTAAAGATCTGCCCGTTGAGCAGCAACAGGAAGACCACACCTATGCTCATACAGCAGAGTGACAGAAACACTCGCCGCCGCGGTCTCTGTCCGTTTACCTCACCAGAATGGCCACGACCGGATACCTGGCTTTCCTGTGCACAAACCATGACCTCGCCCCCCCAGACCCGATCACGCCAATGTCAGGCCACCTGCCACGCGAGGCACCGTAAGGCGGCGGTCGAGCGAACCACGTACACTTACCTGGCCAGTTCCACTCGGACCTCGCACCACCGATTCCCCGCACAACTGAATCGCCTGAGTTCCCCAGTCTTCATCACCGTGCGCAATACTAGCTCATCGGTTTTCACAACGTCGGTCTCAGCGTTGGGCTCTATCTTAGGCTCGGTGTCGGCCTCCCCGTCGACCGCCTGCTCCACTGTCTGGCTGACACGAATCGCCAGTGCCACTCGTACGGTACCGTCCGCAGCCGGCTCCAGCTTGCCCGTCACCCGCATGCCGACCTCCAGTTCTTCACCAAAGCTCTTCGGCTGCACCGTACCCCCAGCACGCATCGTGAACGGGCGTCCCGGAACCGTGGCAATCGTCGGCTCAGCCAGTACCTTCTTCTGCTCCTTATCCCCTTCACCGATCACGTCATAGACGCGTATCGAGATCACCAGCGGTTCACCGGTTGGCTCAGCCGCCAGCGATTCTGAAGCTCCGCCCCACACGGCGAGACCCACCAAGCTGCCCACCCACACCAAGCGTCTGATCACGAGTTCGACTCCCTTCTCGTCAGAACCATATGCCCAGCCGACCAAGCTGGCTCTCCAATTCCAAACTATATCACTCGCAAACTCCCGAGATCAACGTCGACGGCCGGGCCCGAAGAATTCAATCGGTGAACTCCGTTCAGATCCAGGCATCTCGGGAGCCAATCCGGCTAGTCGAACCAGTAGGCCCAGAACTCACCGAAGTCATAGCACAGGTGAGCCAGGACCTCGAAATCGACGATCCCCCACAGCACCACCAAGACGATGCCAGACAGGCGAGTTGCCCAATGGGCGTTTCGCAAGGAAGCGACAGCCAGAAACCCTCCAGCACCGAGTAAGCTCGCAGTCGGAAGAACGTCGTGGTAATCGAAATGTCGCGGATTCAACCAGGGTATACCCAAGAACAGAATCAAGCCACTGCTGACACATCGCCAATAGGCGCCAGCCTGCCGGGATTGGTGAGCCGCTACGCCAGCCAGAATCACCCAATGCAGGGCTCCGATCAGCAACACCCCTGCGCCGATCCACTGATACAAGCCGGCCAATACCGCACATGCCGAAATGACGATCAACAATGACCTCAGCGAAAACCGCGTACCGGTCGCTATAGGTTGAGGGACGTTCATCGTTCAGCCCAATTGTCGAAGTAACGCTCTGAAATCAACCGTTTGGCGAACCCGTGGCGACAAATCATCTCTTGGGGTCGATCACCACGCGAACACACGACGGCATCCCCGGCGCTACCGATCGAATGACGACTGCCTCAACAATCATCCAATCGACTCCATCAGAAGACCCACCACACCAGCATTTGATAATAGACCACCGCCCAGACCATGGATAGCAATATCCCCAAGATACGAGTCGCCCAATGGGCCTTCCATATCGTCGACACGGCGAGATACCCACCAGTTCCCATCAGCACGCACGTGAATGCCACCCGACTCGAGTCGAAATAGAGATGAGGCGGAGGTAAGATAAACAGCAGAAACAAGATCATTCCACTAGTGATAAATCGCCCATAAGCCGCTCCCTGGCCCGACTGAACGGCTACCACACCGGCCAGAAACACCCAGCAGATGGCGCCCCACACCAGCGCAAACCCTCCCAAGACTCGAAACAGTCCGGCCGCGAAGGTACAGATAGTAACAATCGTGAATATAGACCGTAGCGACAATCGAGCGCCACTCAAGTCTGACTGCGAATCACTCATCACCACACGCTATCCCGAATACTGCGTCTACAGCAATCGCTCATCCCAGCAAGATCGCCTCGGTATTTTCCGTGTCATCCGTGCTATCCGTGGTTCTTCAATCCCCATCATGCTGAGGCCCAAAGGCTGGTCGGTAATAGGCCCGGCCAACTCGTCCAATCTGCACCGGCTCGCTCGCCAGCCAGTGCACAAAAAACACGTGCTGCGGGATACCGGCGAAGCCGTGCGATATGCCCCAGTCCGCCGCCGGGACGAACCCGAACCTGGAGTAGTACTCCGGATGCCCGAGCACCACGACGAACGGACAACCTTCCCTTGCCAATCGGTCCAGACCACTTTGGATCAACTGAGCTCCAACGCCCTGTCGCTGGCAGTCAGTGGCCACCGAAACTGGCCCTAGCCCCATGCCCTCAAGAGTCTGGCCGTCCCCTTGGATCACTACCGGTGTCCACAGGGCATGACCGATCAGCACGCCATCTCGACATGCCACCAGCGAAAGACTATCAGGTTCGATGCGCAACTGATCGACCAATTCCGCTTCGCCCTGATACCCGAACTCCGATTGCGAAAACGCATCGATCGTCACCGCGCGAATCGCATGCAGGTCGTCCGGCAGCTCGCTGCGAATCATCGGTTTCGCCTCGTCTCCTGAGCGATCTGTGTGCAAGGCTCTCTCCCTTCCCACCGGACCACGCGCGTCGGTCGCCACAAGTAAGCTTAACAGACGGACCGCCGTAGGAGTGGAATTGCTTTACAGAGGAATGCCCGCGGCGAGATGATGGCATCTCTCGCTCGGATGCCCGGGATCGCTTTGCCGAGCGTTCTAGTAAGTCCTGGGCAAGCAGGCAAGGCAAGACAAGGCAAGACAAGGCAGGCGGGACGCCTGCACCACAATTAAGAACGGTCCAAGACAAGGGCAGGCGGGACGCCTGCACCACAATGGAGGGTGACCGATTACTTCGCCGCGACTGGAACGATCAGCCAGAACATGTCGAAGGTGGCGCCGAGTTGAACTGGGCCGCGAGCATAACGCACTAGAGCCCCGTCGTTTCCGCCTGTTCCGCGTAGCCGAATCGGGCCGCTGAATGACGTCCCGGCCGAGGCCGACAGCTTCAACATCACCTTCTCCGCTGTCGGACCCGTCGCCTCGGACACAACCGGCGTCGCAACGACACCTTCCGGCAAGCCCTCAGCCGATATGGTCACCGCTCCGATCGACGCTCCGGGATCCGATCGCCGAGCAACCTTCACTTCCAGCTCCAGTTCCTTACCCGATTCCAGCACCCACGAGTCGGCAGCGACGGTCAATCCATAGTCCGGCTCCACCCCGCGCATCACCAGCCGAAAGAAACATCCGTCACCCCCGCCACCAAACCGGTCGGTCAGCTCCACTCGGTACTCGCCATCCGATTCAGGCGTCACGGTCAACGACACATCCTGACGCGGACCGTCCACGGACGATTCGGCTACCAGTTTCCCTGCGGGATCCCAGACTCGCAGACCGGGGACCAGCAACGAGCCCACTTGCTGCGCATCGACCGAGAATTCCACCGCGCGGCCCGCCGCCATCTTCACTTGGCCCGCCCAGCGACCACGTTTCTCACCGATGCAGCCCGTGACGGCCACCGGCGCCGACAATGGATCGTCACTCTCCCCTGCCACGACGGACGCCATGCCAGGAGTCGACCAGACTCGAGCCGCACCGCCATATTCAGGCGCCGCGACAAAGCCCAGACGCGCTGAGCCGGGATACTGGAAACTCCCCGCACCGTCGAACTCTCGCGCCGCTGCAGTTGGCTCGCCCTCCGGCGATGACAATCCGATCATCGGCAGACGAGTACCGTCAGGAACATTCCAGCCGGCTACTCGCACCGGACTCTGCTCAGGCCGGTCCAGCGTCATCGGCACCGCATGGGTAATGTACGGTCCAGCCGTGACGGTCAGCCGGTAGACATAGTTCGCGCCGCCACGCATCACAAACGTCGTGTCGGGCTGAGCCGGATAAGCAAACACTCGCACCAGATACCGCCCGGCTGCCGGCGCTCGGTAGACCAGCCGCGGGTCCAGCCCCACCGCGTCGTGATTCTCGGCAACGACTCGCCCATCAGCGGTCACCAGTTGCAGAATGGCGTCCATGGGTGAACCGAGCCGCGTGTTGGCGTCCAGCGCGGCGACCAGCGTCTGTCCCGACTCGAGCTGCACAGCAAACGTGTCGACGTCACCATTCTCCTGCAACACACCGTTGACCGTGACGCCACTCGGCTTGACCTCCTGAGCCTGTTTCACCGTGTTGTTCGGTTCGGTCTCGGCCAATTCCTCAAGGTCGCCGATCAACAGCGGCAACATCGACGAAGCGCCCTGAGTGCTGTAGACCCTCAGCCAAGCTCGATCGGTCGGCAGATCGGCCGGGATCTTCACTCGCAGTTTTCCTTTGTCGGATTCCGGTGTAACGTTCAGCCCCGGTGCCCAGACGTTGGCTGGCCAGTCGAACTCGCCCGATAGCTCAACGACAACTTCACTCCCGCGCTGCCCGCCAGCCGGATAGATCCGAGTTAACGTCGGCGGCGCAGCCAGGCACCACCCAACCAAGCATGGCCCAGTCGTCAGCAGCATCGCAGCCGTTACAATCCTGCAGACTGCGCCGCTCATGCCATGATCTCGGCAATCGGTCGCGGATCGCTGACCAGATGTGTAGGCCGGCCAGCGCTGTTGTAGACGATCTTTTCGGGATTGATCCCCAGCTTCAGATAGACGCTCGACACCAGATTCTCCGGCCCGTAAATATTCTCGACGGCCGCATAGCCGCTGCGGTCGGTCGCGCCGACGACCAGGCCGCGAGGAGTCCCACAACCGGCGACCAGGATCGACATGGCGCTCGACCAGTGATCGCGTCCCGGAGTGCTGCGATCGGACAGCGTCGAGATTTTTGGAGTACGACCGAATTCACCCATCACCAGGACGAGCGTCGTGTCGAGCATCCCACGCTGATCGAGATCGTCGATCAACGCGGCCACCACGGCATCGAACTCCTGACCTTGTTTGCGAAAGGCCGGAAAGATCTCCGAGTGATGGTCCCAGCCCCCGTTGTTGATCGTTACAAACGGCACGCCACCTTCGACCAGCCGCCGCGCCAGAAGTGCTCGCTGCCCGAAACCGTTCCGCCCATATTTGTCGCGAATCTCCGCCGGCTCGCTGTCGATTTCAAAGGCCTTCTGAGCGGCTGTGGAATTGACCAGCGCCAACGCCTGCTGAAAGTTCTCGTCGGCCCCGACGACCGGATCAGCTGCTGCGCGATCAGCAAAGCGTTCCATCGTGTCGAGTTCTTGCTTCAACCGACGTCGAGTTAACGAGCGTCCCTCGGCCAGGCTCGCCGGCAACGTGACATCCCGCACGCGAAACGAGGCCGAGTTCGGGTCGTCAGCAACGACGAACGGTGCATGCTTGGCGCCCAGAAAACTTGGCCCGCCCGACCGGGTCATCGACGGAAGCGAAAAGTACGGCGGCAGCCCTGCCGTGGCGCCCCGTTCGGCCGACACCACCGCTCCCATGCTCGGATGAAAACTCACAAACGCCCCGCAGCTGACCGGTATCCGCGTCGGTGCGCCGGTCATCATGTAATGATTCCCGGCTCCGTGATTGTTCTGGTCGTGCCGCACCGACCGGATGACGCAGAACTTGTCGTTGATCGCCGCCAACCGCTGCATGTTCTCGGAAAAGTATACCCCCGGTACCTTCGTCTGAATCGGCCGAAACTCGCCCCGAATCTCGGCCGGAGCCTCCGGCTTGGGGTCAAACGTCTCGAAGTGGCTGGGACCACCATCGAGCCAGATCAGGATGCAGCTGGTGGGCCGAGCGGCAGTTTCGCCAGCCGATGCTCGCCAGCGCAACGCATCGACCAGGCCGCCTCCGAGGAGCGAACCGAGTCCAAGCTTCAAGCAATCGCGTCGCGAGGTTCCTTCGCAGTTCCGATGGGACGCCATGTGCATTTCCTTATCACTGGATAAACAGGAACTCGGGGGTGTTCAACAAGGCCCAGAACAGGTCTTCCACGCCCTGCCGACGATCGGCGGCCTCGGCCAGGGAGGCGGTCGCACGAGCAAGTTCCTCGGGCCGCGGCAGCCGGCAATAGGCCCGCAAGTAAGCCTCCTCGACGATCTGCTCGGACGTTTCGTTGCTCGCCGCCAGCCGCGCCGGCACCGCCGTGTCGCTCGACAGCTTCTGATTCACCTCAGGCGAGTTCATCAGATGCAACACCTGCGGCGTCGTCGTGTCGAAGGATCGCTCGCACGGCGGGTCAAGATTCGGATCGGGACGGCCGAACGTGTCAAGAAACAACGATGGACTGCGGAACGTCCACAGCTCGATCGCCCGAGCCTCGGCCGGCTGAGCCAGATAGCTGTCTTGAGTCTCCAGCACGTCGTTCACGGCGTCGAGCAGCACTTCGGCTCGCAATCGCTGTCGGTAATACCGCGAATAATTTCGCGAGTCACTGGCGTTTCGCTCGCCCGGCAAGGAACTCAGCCCAAACACGTGCGACTTCATGATCGTCCGAATCAAGTGCTTGATGTCAAAATCATGACGCCGAAACTCGTCTGCCAAGTAATTCAACAACGGCTCATTCGACGCCGGGTTGGTCGCTCGCAGGTCGTCGACCGGCTCCACCAGTCCCCGCCCCATCAGCTCGGCCCAGACCCGATTGGCCATCACTTTGGCGAAGAACGGATTCGCGGGGTCGGTCATCCAGCTGGCCAGCACCTCGCGAGGGTCCTGATCGGCGGCGATCGTCGCCGGCCCGTGAGTCCCCAGCAAACGGGGCGTGGCCGGTTGCCCAGTCCGCGCGTGCTTCAGTTCACCACTGCGAGCCGTATAGATCAGCTCTTCGCCACCCGAGATGGGCGGCGACAGACCACCGTTATGCCCCACCCGGGCAAAAAAGGCGGCGAAATCGTAGAAGTCGTCCTGGCTCCACACTTCGAATGGATGATGATGACACTTGGCGCATTCGAGCCGTACTCCCAGATACAGCTGGCTGACCATCGAAGCCATCTCGACGGTTTCCGGCCGATCGCGGAAAACTACCGTCGCGCCGTTGTACCAAGTGCTGCCTTGAGCGGTCACCAGCTCGCGTACGAACTGATCGTACGGCATGTTCTGCCGGAAGGCGTCGCGAAGCCAGGCATCGAGCGTCCAGACGGCCTTCATGCCAACTCGATACGGATTGGGACGCAGTAGGTCGGCCCACTTGTTGGCCCAGAAATCCGCGTACTCGGGACGCTCAAGCAATTGATCCACCAGCAGTTCGCGCTTGTCGGGCCGAGTGTCGGCCAGAAACGCCCGCGTCTCGTCCGGTTTCGGCAACCGCCCAATCGCTCGCAAGTAGGCCCGACGCTGAAACGTCGCGTCATCAGCCGGCGGTGAGGGGACCATGCCCAGCAACTTCAGTTTGTCCCACACCAATCGGTCCAGCTCGTTGTCTTGCGGCAGCTGGTCGTATAGCGACGCCGGGGCTTCTCCGGCCAGCGGTATGGTCACGCTGCAGACGGCGATGTGGTTCATGTAGCGGACCATGATCGCTGCTTCACCGGGCACCGGCCCAGTCTTGATGACGCCCTCAGGAGTGACCGCGGCAATCGCCTGCTCGTTCGACTGGAAAGCACTGCCGTCAGTCACGTCGCGGCGACTGTCGTCAGAGTAGTGAGCAATGACTTTCAGCGGCACGCTCTGATTAGGCTGCAGACTTTGATGCGACGGTTCGACGACCACTCGCACCAACTGAGGCGCATCGGCTGGAGTCCGCGGCGCACCGCCGGCAATCCAGCTTCGCAACAGCTCGTAGGGCGGACTTGCGACGTCAAACCGCCGACCGCCCCCGTGCGGCAGCTGACCTGTCGCCTTCATCAGCAGCAGACTCCGCTCGGGAGCTGCCGCCACTAGTCTTCTCCCCCGCGATGAACGGACCAAGGCGTCGTGGTCAAAGTCCGAATCGAACCCGAGCAACGACAGAGCAAAGCCGTTCTGCCCGCGCGACTTGCCATGACACGCCCCAGCGTTGCAGCCGAAACGGGTCAGCAACGGTTGGACGTCGTGTTCGAAGGTTACGGGACCTTCGTCCGCACCCGCGACCGTACCCAGGGCCGGCACGGCCATCGAGACCAACACCGCGATCAGGGCGCCCCGTAAAGCACGCAATGGCAGAATTCGATCCAGGCCGATTCCGCGCGCATCGCGACCTGGCCGGCCGACGAGACCGGGGCGAAGATCGGATACAGTTGTCGCTCGAACCGTCATGGGCGGCCGGTTCCTCGGGAAATGCGGCAAGACTCGCTTCGATTTATTCGAATTGACTGACAGTGAATTACTCAACCGACAGTGATTTACCGGTCTTTGGGCGGGATTTCGGCAGGACAATTTGCGCGTGGCGAGTTGGCCACGCCGGGCGGGGAGGTCGACTGTCATCGACCGACTCTGTTATGGCACGCTGAGCCCCACAAATCAACACTGACAACGGCCGAAGCCCCGGCTTGCCCCACCACTGGGATCGAAACGCCATCCACCGGGCCGGTTTCTCAGCGGATCAGTTTACGCCCTTGCCGCTGCCCTTGCCGTGCCACGACCGCCGGACACCCGAAGTCACAATCGGAGCGAATTCCGTCTCGGGCTCCATCGGAAACATAGGCCGCCGGCGTTGCCTGAAGTTGAACTCGCTAAAGTCAGCACTCGTCGCGCCCGGCGTGTTGACTCGGATCAGTCGGCTGCAAATCGACGCGTACGCCGCCGCCGGGGCGTGAACTCCCTTGAGGATCACGATCCCAAACTGCGACGGATCGAGACCACACGAGGTGATCTGATTCACGCTGAACGGCGCCATCCGCAGGCTGGTGACCAGCACCGTCCAGCCGCAGGACGATTCGAGCACCGCGGTGGGCCCCTGATCAAAATGCGTGTAGCCGCCGTGGGTCGGAGCCGACTCGACGAAATGGCCCTCGCCAATCGCCCGCACCACAAAGTCGGTTGCCAGCGGTGGTCCATGCAGGTCATCGGTCTTGCCCCCAACCGCACACCGCAACGTCGCTCCCACTCCGCGCGACCGAGCGGCGACGACCACATCGGGATCGTACAGCACGCTCAGCACTTGCCCCAATTCTCTCCGCCGCTGCAGAGCTGCCTCAGCCAGCCAAGTGCCGTCGCCGGGTGAACCACCACCGACGTTATCGCCCATATCGAGCAATCCGACGGGACGATGCGGGTCACGCTGTCGGCACGTCGCCGCTTCTTGCAGCGCGGTCGTGATGCCGATCAGCTCGCCAGCAAACTCTTGCCGGTGATCCCACCAGAATTCGGCCACTTCACGAGCGGCTGATTCAGCCACGCGAGAATCCCCGTCAGCCACAGCCAGCACGCTCGCTCCCATCTCGGCCACGTCCGCGTACGGGAATCCGTATAGGCAGGAAATGTCCAGTAGTCGGCGATTACCGTCGAGCTGACGCTGCACTTCACTCCACAGCCGTTGACCATGTGCTTCGCCCGTCGCTTGACGCTCGATATTGACGCACATCGGCAGCTGCACGAGTGCCTGAACCGGAGCGATCTCCTTTTTCAATGTCCGGATCATCCAATTTCCCGCCGTCACTCCACGCTGGTACTGATCCAGATGCGGGTTCGTGCGGTAACCCAGCAAGGCGTCGCAGGCTTCGGCCATTTCGACCGAAACGTTGGCATGGAGATCGAGCGTACCGAGGATCGGAACGGAGTCCGAGACGTGCCGGCGGACTCGCATCAGCCAGTCACCGTCAGCATCCGGGATATGTTCGGCCACCGTGGCTCCGTGCGGCGCGACCAGCAGACCGTCGAGATGGCCGGCGCGGTAGAGTTCGTACAACAGGCTGTCCATCAGCCGTTCCCAGCAGTCGGCCCGGATGGGTCCGTAGGGCATGGCACGAGCGGCAAAGATCCCCACGGGCTCGATCTGATTCGACGCCGCCAAACTGTCGAGAAAGCCGCCGACCTCGTGTTGTGATCCGCGAAAAGCGTGCAACACGTCATCGCCGACGCAAAGCAGGTTCGAATCGAAGTCGCTGATGACGGTCGGTCGATCGAGAAACGTGTTGCTTTCGTGCAGCAACGCAATCACACCCACTCGCTTCACGGCCTTGCACCTTGCTTGGCGGTCCTGTTGTCGTTAGGCTGTTCTGGCAGTTGAAACCCGCCCGCGCCCCCTGCCGTTTCCTGTCCTTCGATTCTCAGTCGTCACGTTGCCAGGCACAACAGGGGTCAACCCCGCTGAACGTGAAAGACGCGGCCCGATGACGCGAGACCAGACCTTATCGCTACACGACATCCGCCGTTCGTTGACCGTGGCCTTGCTGTGCGACGCGTTGGACGCCGTCGGCAGAACTTGCCAGTCCCCGCGAATTCCGCTGCGGCCCCTGACTGTCACGGAGGGTTTGCTGGCCGGTCGAGCGAAAACGACGCTGTGGGCCGATATGGCTCATGAAGATCCCGAGCCCTACAAGCTGGAGCTGGCAGCGGTCGATTCGTGCCGGCCCGATGATGTGCTGATCTGCGCAGCTTCCGGCTCCGACCGCTCAGGGATCTGGGGCGAACTCCTGTCGACCGCCGCGCGACGAGCCGGCTGTGTGGGAGTGATCGCCGACGGCTCCGTCCGCGACCTGGCGAAAATGCAGTCGATGCGGTTTCCCGTCTTCGCACGAGCGACCTCGCCCTACGACAGCCGAAACCGTCAGCGCGTGATCGATTATGATGTGCCCGTCGAGCTGGGTGGCGTCACCGTCCGGCCCGGTGACCTCGTCGCTGCCGACCTGGACGGCATCGTGATCGTCCCCCAGGATGTCGAAGCGACTGTCGTCCGCGCCGCCTGGGAGAAAGCTCACGCCGAAAACCTCGTCCGTGACGCCATCGCTCAAGGCTTGTCCGCCACCGAGGCCTTTGACAAATGGGGCGTCCTGTGACCCAGAAAAACCATTGTGGTGCGGGCGTCTCGCCTGCCTGGATTCATGATTGTGGTGCGGGCGTCTCGCCTGCCTTTATTCATCATTGTGGTGCGGGCGTCTCGCCTGCCTGGATTCATGATTGTGGTGCGGGCGTCCCGCCTGCCTGTATTCATCATTGTGGTGCGGGCGTCCCGCCTGCCTCTGCCGCAGCCTGATTACAGCCTCCATAGGAAAAGAGAGAGCTGTAATGGCAGGAAGAGAGAGAAGAGAGAGAGAAAGACAGAGGACACAGAGGCAGGCGGGACGCCTGCACCACAATGGGAGAGGATGGGAGAGATTATGAATCTGAGTGAGATGACTTGGCCGGCAGTGGATAAGCTGTCGCGGGATACGCCAGTGGTGATTCCGATCGCGGCGTTGGAACAGCATGGACGGCACATGCCGGTGTTCACCGACAGCCTGCTGTTGGGCGAAATCATCCGCCGCGTCCAGCATCTGCCGGTCGCCCAGCAGGTGCTCTTCACGCCCCTGCAGTGGCTGGGCAACTCGCATCATCACCTTGAAATGCCGGGGACGATGTCAGCCGAACCGCGAGTCTACCTCGACCTGCTACATGGCATGGTCGAAAACTTCCTCACGCACGGATTCCGCCGCATCGCTCTGATCAACGGCCACGGCGGCAATACCACTCCGTCGGAACAGACCGTCTTCGAGCTCCGACAGAAACATCGTTCTCAGCACGATCTGCTGCTGACAGCGCTCACTTATTGGAATTCGGCCGACCCGAGCGATCACATCCCCGGACTCGTTCAGCGTCACATGGGACACGCGTGCGAATGGGAGACATCGATGATGCTCTGCATCCAGCCTCAGCTGGTCCAAGGCGACTGGACTCAAGTGGCCGAAGTGCCGTTTGGGGATGGAGCGGCACCGGGTTATCGCGGCTGGACCATGGCCGATCGGAGCGAGCCTGGTCACATTGGCTCACCGGCCGCCGCCACCGCTGACAAGGGCGAGGCATTGTTGCGAGTCTTCTCCGGCGGAGTGGCTCGGTTCCTCGAGCGGATGGTGGCCTGGCAGGGATCGCCATGGAATCTCTGAAGCACCAGCGCGACGATTTCCCTTGGGTGATCTGCGGCGTACTGCTGCTGGCTACGTTGCTGAACTACATGGACCGCCAGGCGCTCGCCGTGACGCTCCCCACGCTGAAACAACAGTTTCACCTGACGGAATCCCGCGTCGGGATGATCGAGGGGAGTTTCGGCATCGCCTTCGCCGTCGGGTCGATCATCTTCGGATGGATCGCCGATCGGACTGGCCCGCGCTGGCTCTACCCGGTAGTCCTCGCCGGTTGGTCGCTGGCTGGCATCGCTACCTCATGGGCTGGCCAGCCGTGGATCGAAAGTTGGTTGGCGACACCGACTGATCCACCCGGCACGGCCGTCTACCATTGGCTCCTCTTGTGCCGCGTTGCGCTCGGCATCTGCGAAGCGGGACACTGGCCGTGTGCACTGCTGACCGTGCGAGCGATCTTGAATCCGAATGAGCGCACGTTGGGGAACGGGATTCTGCAGAGCGGCGCGTCGATCGGCGCGATTCTGGTACCGCTGTACGTCGAAGCGGCCGACCGAGCTGGACAGCCTTGGCAGTTCCCGTTCTGGTCGATCGGCATCGCCGGACTCGCGTGGGTGCCGCTCTGGCTGACCTTCACGCGTCGACTACCGCTGGCCCCGGCCCCCAAGCCAGTTGTCTCGGCCAGTGATTCGGCGAAAAGTGAATCGGCGAAAAGTGATCGGCAGTGGACAGGGGAATCGGTGCGGCGGCTGGTGGTCCTGGCCATCATCGTCGCCACGCTGACCATCAGCTGGCAGTTCCTCCGCGCCTGGCTGGCTTTGTTCCTCCAGGATCATCATGGATACTCCAAACAGGCGACACGCGGACTGATGTCGGGCTACTTCATCGCGGCCGACGTAGGCTGCATCCTCTCCGGCATTCTCGTCACTCGACTCACCCGACAGGGCTGGGGCATCAACGCGGCTCGCAAGTTCGGCTACCTGCTCTTTACCATCCTCACCGCCTGCGGAGCGTTAATCCCTTACGCACCCGACGGGTGGCCGATGATCGGTCTGTTGTTTCTGACCGGAGCCGGGATCCTTGGCCTGCATCCGTTTTATTACGCGTTGACGCAGGATCTGGTCCACCATCGCATGGGCGTGCTATCGGGCTTCCTTGCCGCCGGAGGCTGGATTGTGTCGAGCCTCTCGCAGATCTATCTGGGACGTCACATCGAAGCGACCAAGAGCTACGAACTCGGACTGCTGGTCGTAGGCCTGGCCCCCACAATCGGACTCATCGCCCTGTGGACCCTCTGGCCCAGAGATACAACGCCAGCGACTGCTCGGTAACCCTCTGTGCCTCTTTCCCTCTGTGCCTCTTTCCCTCTGTGCCTCTTTCCCTCTGTGCCTTTGTCTCTCTGTGCCTCCGTGCGAAAAAACAACCGACACTACATTTGCGGGGTTGCGCAGCGCCGAAGAGGTGACCTGACACGGCAATCCTCAACCGGCCTTCGCCCGACGCCAGTTATCTTCGGTCACACGATACTTTACGTCGGCCAGCCAGGGAGTTTCGACGCGGCGGTGGCCTTCGGCTCGAGAAGTCATCACGGCGTCGAGAATGCCGGTGGTCAGCAAAGTCCGTTCGACGGGATAGGGAGCCTGACCGGTGAGGTACATCGATTCGATGTTGTGAGTCAGGTACGAGAAATGGCTGAACTCGGGCTCCTGCAACCAGAATTGAGCGGCCACGGGGCGATCGGCCCCCTGCACTTGCCCGGCGAATCCGAACGACCCGACGTAGCCGTCCAGCATCACGACGGCCGACTTGAAGCCGTCGACATGCTCGATCAGATACACGGCCGGCTCGCGGCACGCGTCCTCTGGCCGCGCTGTCGGCCGGTTCTCCACGCATTCCAATACGGCGTCCAGCAGCGATCGCGACCAGCGGCCCTGTTCAGCCGCTCGCCAGACTTCGGCCCCTTCCAGACAGGTCACTGCCTGCACCCCCGACTCACCTTCGCCGCGCCGCTCGATCATGCACTGCAACGTCTCAAGAGCGTGAAATCCATACGCTTCCAAGCCGCCGTAGCCGATGGCCAGAGCGTCGCCGAGTGCTACGCCCAGGGGCAAATCCAGATCGGGCCGGCGCCAGGTGGTCGGTAAGGACGAACCGGCCATCAACGGGAACTTCAGCTCCCGGGACTGATCGTACATCCACTTGGCATCTTCCCACGCGTAACCGAGATGTTTGTCGTTGAATACGGGCACGCCGCGTCCGGCCGCCCGAAATGACTTGACCGCCTCTTCGAAAAACCGGCGGCGCGGATACATATGCTGGCCCTTGGCATTGTGCGGATAATCTCCGTGTTCGCCAATGATCAGCACTCCGTCAACGGCCAGCTGGTCCGTGCCACAGGTCATTGCCTGGGAAATCGATTCATAGATCGTCGCGCCGTATTGGCTGGCCATCCCGCGACTCAGGTCTCCTTGAGGAAACTGATCGACGTACATCGAGACGACCTGAGTGCGCGGCCAGTAAGTTTCAGTCAGGTCGAGCACATAACCCTGGAGCATGCGTCCGAGTATCACATCGGCGTGCGAGTACCCTCGGTACTCAGTGACGATCGCAGCGATACGTGGCTTTCCGCCCGCAGCGGCCGCCACCGACCTCGTCGCAGGCCACGCTCCGGCCAGCATGCCAGCGCCCGCCGCCATCCCCGCCTGTCCTAAAAACCGCCGCCGATTCACCATCATCCTATCCGGTCCCCCCACCTCACCTCACCCTTCGACTACTCGCCCCTAATCTCCTCTTCATTCGCAAAAGCGAGTCTACAAGCACGACGCGCCAGCGAGTGAGTTCCGACGTACCCTACCCCATTCACGCATACCCCATTCACGCGTACCCCATTCACTCGTACGCCATTCACTCGTACGCCATTCACTCGTACACCATTCACGCGTACGCCATTCACTCGTACGCTACTCACTCGCTGGCGCGTCGTGCTTGTCAGAGTAACCAAATTGTGGCGTTGTCCGGCTCATCACGCCAGGATCTTCTCCAGCACCTTTGCTTCGGGATTCTCAACCAGCGCCAGCTGCCTGGGTCCGGCTCGGAACTTGAGGGTCTGGTGGTTGAGTCCGAACAGGTGGAGGACGGTAGCGAGCCAGTCGTGGTGACTGACTTTGTCTTCGACAGCGTAGTGTCCGAATTCGTCAGTCGTGCCGTAGACACAACCGCGTCGGATACCACCGCCGGCGACCCACATGCTGAACCCGTAGGTGTTGTGGTCCCGGCCGACTCGCTGTTTGCCGTCGGGCGTGACGGGGACCTGAATCACCGGCAATCGCCCCATTTCACCTCCCCAGTGGACCAGCGTCGAATCGAGCAGTCCACGTTGTTTGAGATCGGTCACCAGAGCCGCTGCCGGCTGGTCGATCTCCTCACACCGCTTCGGCAGTTCGGTCAGAATCGAGCTATGGTGGTCCCAGCTCTGCCCGTTGTTGAAGATCTGCACGAATCGGACGCCACGTTCCACGAGTCGACGAGCGATCAAGCACCGCGTGCCGTAATCTTGAGTGACGGGGTTGTCGATGCCGTACATCTTGAGCGTCGCAGGAGTCTCGTCGGACAGATCGAAGGCCGAGTGAGCGGCTTGCTGCATGCGGGCGGCGAGCTCATAGCTGGCGATCCGAGCCTGCAGATCATTCTCGAACGGATGGTCGGCCTCGTGGCGGCGGTTCACCGAGGCGAGGAAATCGAGTTGAGATGCTTGCGTTGCACCGCGCAAGTGCGGGGGCGGGTCGAGGTTCAGGATCCGCGGTTCCTTCGGTCGAACGACCGTCCCTTGATAGATGGAGGGGAGTCCGCCGCTGGTCCAGTTCTCACCGCCGATCAGCGGCAGACCGCGGGGATCGGTCAGCGCGACGAACGCCGGCAGCTCCTGAGTTTCGCTGCCGAGCGCATGGACGAGCCAACTGCCAAGCGTTGCGCGGCCGCCGACTCCAGCGCCGGTGTTTAAGGCATAGACTCCGGGGAGATGGTTATTGACGGCCGTGTGCATCGACCGGATCAAGGTGATGTCGTCGGCAATGCGGCCCAGGTGCGGCAACAGCTCGGAGAGTTCCATCCCACACTGGCCGTGCCGACGAAACTTCCAGCCGGGTCCCATGATCTCGCGACTCGCCTGGGCAGCATTGTCGAACTTCAAGTCGCCTTCAAAGATCTGACCGTGACGCTTGGTCAGCTCCGGTTTGCGATCGAACAGATCGATCTGGCTCGGACCACCGATCATGAACATCGAGATCATCGCAGTGGCCCGTGGCGGCTGTGGGGGGACCTTGGGCAGTAAATCGAAATGCTGAGGCTCAAGCTGAGGCTTTTCGAGACCCGCGTTGTCAGCCGCCAACAATCCGTCGTCGCGCATCAGCCACGCGGCGCCCAGCGTACTGAGCCCGAAACACGATCCCTGCAAGAGATGGCGACGCGAACAGAGTTTTTCGAAGCTAAACATCGTCCTGCGTCCTCTCAAGGTTTCTCTCCATCATCGGCACCGCTACAAGCACGCACCGCTACAAGCACGCGCCGCTACAAGCACGCAGCGCAAGCAAGTGAGTGCTTGACTGGGTGACTGCGCGATTAATCGAGTGCAAGTATGGTCGCGAATATGAACGCCATTGTGGATGCAAATTGGTTACGTCGCAAACTCACTCACTCGCTCACTCGCTCACTCACCCACTCGCTCACCCACCCACTCACTCGCTCACCCACTCACTCTCTCGCTCACTCACTCGCTTGCGCGTCGTGCTTGTAAGTGACGTCTTTCAGTTGAAGGGGCGGTGTGCCAAACTAATCGGTATACAGGAATCGGTTCGAGGCCATCAACATCTGACACAGGTTGCTCCACGCCTGCCGGTCAACGGCCTGCGAATCCTTAGCGATTGTTTCCTGCCACGCGGGATCGGACTGCGATCGCAACAGCTCGGTCTGCTGCGCGACAAAGCCGACGCACTCTCGCAGCTCGTCAGCGGATGGTTCGGCAGCAAACAAGGTCACAAACAATCGACGAACTTTCGCCTCAGCCGAATCGCCCTCGGCGCGAATCAGCTGTCGCGCAAGCTGCTCGGCGGCCTTCAGACTCACCTCGTCATTCAAGAACCAAAGGGCCTGGGTCGGCGAAGTCGAAATCGGTCGCTGCGGACAATTCGGAGTCATCGCCGGCAGATCGAACGTCTCCAGCACATTCAGCGGCAGCGTGCGTCGCGAGCTGATGAAGACGCTGCGTCGGTACTCGTCGCCACTGGAGGCCTGAATGCCGGCAAAGAGCCCGTCGCGGAGCGTTCGTTTGCCAATCACGGCCTTCCCTTCGCCGTCCTCATCGACGGAAACGCTGGGCCCGGCCAATTGGGAGTTCAACAAACCGCTCACCGCCAGCAGTCCGTCCCGCAACTGCTCGGCCTCACCGCGCCGCAGGTTCATACGGCCCAGCAGCCGGTTCTCGGGGTCAGCCTGCTCAAGCTGTGGCGTGCGCCGTGACGACTGCTGATAGACTTTCGACGAGACGATCAGCCGATGCAGTCGCTTGAGGCTCCAGCCATGCCTTACAAAATCATCAGCGAGCCAGTCGAGCAACTCGGGATGCGTCGGCCGCTCGCCGAACGCACCGAAATCGCTTGGCGTCCCCACCAGGCCTCGACCGAAGTGATGCAGCCAGATTCGATTGACGATGACTCGAGCGACCAGCGGATGTGAGCCGTCGGTTAACTGCCGAGCGTAAGCGAGTCGACGACCGCTTGTCCCACGTGCTGTCGGCTGGCAGTCGAGCGACGCAGAGTGACGCTGCCGGCTCAGCACGTACAGCTCGGCTGGCTCCACCGCGTCCTTGGGCTGCTGCGGGTCCCCACGGAAGAAGACCGCGCTCTTGACCTGCACTTGCGGCTCTTCGACAGCAGCCATCACCAGCCGAGCAGGCGGCTTGGTCTCGCGCAGCTCAGCTACCTTTTTCTCTTCGGCCTCGAAGCGGCGATGAGCCGGCATGTCGTACTCGATCAACTGGCCGACGATCCAATCGACCGTCCGGACAGTCGGGTATCGGTCCAGCAGCGTTTTTTGCTCAGCCGTCTGCTTGTCGGCCGGAGTGTTGACCGCCGCTCGCAAGGAATCACGGACCTCCGCCGGAGAATTCTCAATCTGCCGATCCTGAATCGCCTGGCAGTGTTCGCGTCGCCGACGCCTGATGTCCTGCTCAATCTCCACCGCCTGCTTCTCGATCTGCTCGGCCGCCAGCCGCGTCGGCTCGTCAGTCAAATCGACTAGCCTCTGATCAGGCTGCTTCCACGGCTCCAGCGGAAAGACCGGATCAAACACGGCGCGAAGACGATAGTAGTCCTCGATCGAGATCGGATCGTACCGATGATCGTGACACTGAGCACAGCCGACGGTCAGCCCCAACACGCTCGAGCTGACCACCTTCACCATGTCCGACACCGCTTGGTTGCGATCCATCACCGAGTTGTCGGTCGCTGTGATGTCGGGCGCCATCCGCAGAAAACCGGTCGCCGACAACAGTTCCAGATGCCGAGCGTTCGACGGGTCAGGCGGGCCGGCCAGCAGTTCGTCGCCAGCCAGTTGCTCGATCAGAAACTGATCGTAGGGCTTGTCGTCGTTGAACGCTCGAATCACATAATCGCGATAGTGCCAAGCATGAGGACGGCTGCGATCGCTCCCCACATTCCCGTCGCTCTCGGCGTACCCGGCGACGTCGAGCCAATGACGGCCCCAGCGGACACCGTACTGCGGCGAACTGAGCAGCCGGTCAATCAATCGCTCCCAAGCATCCGGACGCCGGTCGGCGACAAAGGCCTCGATCTCAGTTTCGGTTGGCGGCAAGCCAATCAAGTCGAGCGACACGCGGCGGATCAACGTGCGACGATCGGCCGGAGGAGAGAATTCGAGCCCGCGATCGGATAGCCGCTGAGCAACAAACGCGTCGATCGGCTTCGTCAGCTCGACTCCACGCCGAACCGGTGGCGCCACCGCTCGCACCGGCTGAAACGCCCAGTACTCAAGCTCTTCCGGCGTGTACCGCGCGTCCTCCACCCGCTCAGGCTCAGGACGCGACGTGCGAGCGCCGGCGGCCAACCAGCGGCGGAGGAGCTCTTTTTCGGAATCGGTCAGCTTCTTCGAGCCAGCCGGCATCTCGTCCGACGCCACCCGTTGCCAGATCAACGAGCGATCGGCGTCCCCAGGCTCAACCGCCGGCCCCGAATCGCCTCCAGCTACCATCAGCCGGACCAACCGCAGATCGAGCCCACCCTTCAGCTCAGGCTCTTCGCCGTGACAGTGAAAACAGTGTGCCTTCAGAATCGGCCGGATATCCCGTTCGAAGACAGGCTCGTGCCGGTCCCCGGTCTCTTCTGCCACCGCACTCCGCGAAGCAACACCCGCACCGCAGATCGCCGTCAGGATCATCAGCCGAACGCAGGCGGTCCGCACGGTCGCAATGCAAAAGACTGAGACCGGACGCAGGTGAGCAGGGGATAAAGACGCGCGTGTGAGCATCGAGCGATGGCTCCGTCAACGAACGTTCTGGTAGGTGGGCAAGGTCGGCAGGAACCCGGATTATAACCGGAGCCAAAGGTCAGATGCCAGCGCGAAGGCAGAGGCAGAGGCAGAGGCAGAGGCAGAGGCAGAGGCAGAGGCAGAGGCAGAGGCAGAGGCAGAGGCAGAGGCAGAGGCAGAGGCAGAGGCAGAGGCAGAGGCAGGCGGGACGCCTGCACCACAATGGAGGAGGAGGAGGTCAGGCGCGTTCGTAGGGGAAGGTCAGGACTTCGTCGATGGTACGAGCGCCGGTGGCGACCATGATCAGTCGATCGACGCCCAGAGCGGTTCCCGAGCAGGCGGGGAGGCCGGCTTGCATGGCGGCGATCAATTGCCGCGGACCGGGCAGCGGCGTCTTGCCCGCCGCCAGCCGCTCGCCGTTAGCCTGCTCGGTGCGACCAGCCAGCTCGTCGGCGTCGAGCAGTTCGTGGTAGCCGTTGGCCAGTTCGATTCCGTCGATGTAGAGCTCAAATCGTTCGGCCACGCGTCGGCCGTCGGGGAGCGTACGGACTTGAGCGAGTGCTGATTGACTGGCCGGATAGTCGTACACGATCGTCGGAGCTTGGAAACCCAACTGCGGTTCCACTCGATTCACCAGCATCAGATCGAGGCACAGATCGCGGTCGTCGGGTCGAGCGAGACTTTCCGTACCCGACACACTCGCGGCCAACCGACATAGCTCATCGTCAGATACTTGCCACGGATCGATCCCGGCGTGGCGCTCAAATGCTTGGCGATAGGTGATCCGTTCCACCGGACCGCGATCGGGAAGCAGGGCTGAGGTCAGCGTCTGCAGGAGCGTGATGCCGGCTTCGAGGTCATCGCCGACGCGATACCATTCGGCCATGGTGAATTCGGGATTGTGGAGCGGTCCGCGTTCACCGGCTCGGAAGACCGGCGTTACCTGGTAGATCGCCCTGGCCCCGGCGGCCAGTAGCCGTTTCATGTGCTGCTCGGGCGAAGTCTGCAGCCACCCGAGATTCGATCCGCCGCTGAACGCCGCAGCGGAATCGACGGCAGCTGATGGGTCGTCCGCTTCGTTCAGACTCAACCGCGTGGGAACGGGATCGAGATGCCGATCGACGACCGAGTCGCGTGACCAGACCGGAGTCGTGACTTCGAGAAAGCCGAGGTCGTCGAAAAACGCCCGCAGCCGCCGCACCAGCTCAGCTCGCCGGTGCAGCGTTGTCCAACTGGCGGTCGGCCTGAAGTTCTCGGCCATCACCGCGCCAGCCTGCTCAGCTTCGCACCCGCTCGACGTACTCGCCGGTGCGGGTGTCGATCTTGACCACGTTGCCGATTTCGATGAACGCCGGACACAGGAACTCCGCTCCCGTCTCGACCTTCACCGGCTTGCTGACGTTCGTGGCCGTGTTCCCCTTCACACCCGGCTCGCAGTATTCGACCTTGAGTTCGACATGATTGGGCGGAGCGACGGAGATGGGGAGGTTGTTGAACAGCATCATCGAGCAGACCATGCCGTCCTTCAGGTACTTCCAAGCGTCATCGACCTGCTCAGCCGTCAGCTCGTACTGTTCAAACGACTCGTTGTCCATAAAGACGAACGTGTCCTGCTGGCGGTAGAGGTACTGAGCCTGGATTTCGGTGACGTCGGCCGACTCCAGGGTGTCGCCCCCCTTATAGGTTCGGTCGAGTACGGTATTGCGGACCAGATTTCGCATGCGGCACTTGTAGAGGGCGTTGCCCTTGCCCGGCTTTACGAAGTTGCATTCGATCATCAGGTAGGGCTCGCCATCGATCTGGATCTTGAGCCCTTTGCGGAAGTCGCTTGTGTTGTAAGTACCCACCGTCCGGTCATCCTCTGGAAGTACGCGATACCTGGTGCTGCGCCACGCTGGTGGCATCCCTGCCGCTCGCTGGCGGGGACCTGGGGCTCTAGACCGAGCGCCTAGCAGAACTCCTCTTGGCCGCATATGTTACCAATTCTGGCTCAGGTGCCAATGCCGTTCGGCGGGAATGCCCCCCTCGAGGCATATCCAACTGGAGTCAAGTCCCCCTGGAGAACGGGTCGCCCGAGGCGCATGTCGAGAGCACCGCACGTATCCCCCCCGCGCAGCGGTCCGCCGCAGGGCGACCAGTGGCTTGATTCCGTGAAGCAGGCCTTTCGGGACGTCGAGTCGCTGTGCGCGTATCTGGCTCTGCCGGGCTCGGCCGCCGAGTCGGCTTGGGCGGGAGCTCGTGATTTTCGGCTCTTTGTTCCCCGCGAGTTTGCCGCGCGGATGCGGCCGGGGGACATCGACGATCCGCTGTTGCGTCAGGTGCTGCCGGTCGAAGCGGAGGGCCAGGACCTGGCGGGTGAGCTGGGACCGGGGGGCGGGCTAGACGATCCGGTGGGTGACGGCCAGTCGGCGGTGCGTCCGGGGTTGCTGCACAAGTACCAGCGGCGAGTGTTGCTAGTGACGACCGGGGCGTGTGCGGTCCATTGCCGGTACTGTTTCCGCCGCCATTTTCCTTACCATCAGTCGCCGCCTCAGCCGTCGACGTGGGACGGAGCGCTCGACTATCTGGCCGGGCATCCGGAGGTGGACGAGGTGATTCTCAGTGGCGGCGATCCGCTGATGCTGACCGATACCACGCTGAGCCAGCTGGTGGGACGCCTGGAATCGCTCGCTCACGTGCGGAGGCTGCGAATTCACACGCGGCTGCCGATTGTGATTCCCGCGCGGGTGCAACTGGAGCTGCTGGAATGGCTGAGCGGAACGCGGCTGGCGACGACGGTGGTCGTGCACGCGAATCATCCGCAGGAGCTGGACGAAGAGGTGTGGGAGGCTCTGGGGCGGCTGGTGGGAGCGGGGATCCCGGTGCTGAATCAGGCCGTGTTGCTGCGGGGGATCAACGATCGGCCCGAGGTGCTGGAGACGCTCTGCCGTGAGCTGGTCAATCACCGGGTGATGCCGTATTACCTGAGCCAGCTGGACCGCGTGCGGGGAGCGGCCCATTTTGAGGTTCCCGAGTCGACTGGTCGGGAGCTGATCGGCCATTTGCGACGGACGTTGCCCGGCTACGCGGTGCCCCGGTATGTGCGGGAGGTCGCCGGGTCCGAGTTCAAGTTGCCCCTGGAGTGACTCGGGGCCAGAGCGAGCCGGCGATCATGGCGACTCCGCTGATTGCCAGGGCGGCGAGGAGTGCCAGCCAGCGTCGGTAGCCGGCTGCCAGTTCGCGTTGCTGCAGAAAGAATGGCTGATCGCGGTCGACCAGTGACATTTCGCGGACCTGGACCCAGAAGTCCCACAGCTGGCTGGCCGGGACTTCCTGGTTGGCCACATCCTGCATGACGTCCTCCACTGAGGGGGGTTCTGTCTGCAGGACATTCAGTCGCTGGAAGACCTGGGTGGCGGCGAAGATGGAGACGGCGATCAGGCAGAGTCCGACGACGAAGAGGTACCCTTGGGCGGGGGTCCATGCGCGTTGGGGGCTGCGAGTGGTAGCGGCGGCCGCGTTCTGCTCGGCGGCCAGTTGTTTGAGATCGCGGTAGGTGGGGAGCTCCACAGTGGCTTGGCAGTTCGGGCAGCGCACGGCCTGTCCGGCTTGCGACAGGGCTACGGAAACCACGTGTCCACAACGCGTCGAGAACTGAATTTGTCTGGAATTGCTCGTCATAGCTCCCCATCCTATGCCCCATGGGGGGTGTTGGTCTACGGCGGGTGCGGGCCGACTTGCTGAAAGGCCCTATCGACAGATTTCCCAGGATTTCCTGCCTGGACCTCAAGATCCAACTGATTACAATTTAGACGATCTCGTCAGGCGTTGCCTCGGCATGGCACTATTAGCCCACCAGCCCGACTAACGGGCACTTAATTTGCCGACTGGTTCGCTGCAGACGATGGCATCCGTTCTGTTGAGCCGACGGGACTTGGGGGTTCCGTTGGCGCGGCTGGAAATCGGGGGAGCAGTTTGCGGATCGTGTCCGGCTGAGACGAGAATCTTGTGGGGTACGCGAGCCGGATGAATTGGGTGGCTGGGGCCACGGCGAATTTTCTACGCGGACCGGGCGGAGGTCTGGCGGTGAATTGGTCGCAACGAATCTGCGCAAGCTGCGAAACTTGAGATGGCCCGCACGGATACCGCAGTCGCAATATTTTGCCATTTTTGCGGAACGTTCGTTGCGGACATTGGCGGGTGGTAGAATTTCTGGCTGACCAGCGGATCGGGCAGGCGTTGATTGGGAACATTGGGGGGAAGGGTAAGGATCTTGGGAGAGGATCCTGACGTGAGAAACTGAATTGGCACCGGGGGGCTTGCTGAGGGCAAAGCAGGACGGCCCGGGAAACCATGTGAAGGAGCTGGGACTTGTTCGACTCGTTACTCGAAGATTTTGAAGACGATGCGCCACGCGTGGCCGACGAGGCCGACGAATTTGCGGCGGCGGACGTCGAGGTGGTCGATGATGTCGACGACGATCTGGACGTGGCCGACGATCTGGACGAGGGGGTCGGCACTGAGCGACCTGATGCGGACGAGTTGGGGGACGCAGGAGATTTTCTCGAAGGCGAAGATGGCTCGGATTCGTGGTCGGATGACCCCGTGCGGATGTATCTGACGCAGATGGGTGAAATCCCACTGCTCACCCGCAAACAGGAAATCGAACTGGCCAAGCGCATCGAGACGGCTCGTCAGCGTTTCCGTTGTCGATTGCTCGAATGCAACTACGTCATTCAATCCGCTTACAAAGTGCTCAAGCGAGTGCAGGACGGCGAGCTGCCGTTCGATCGGACGGTGCAGGTCAGCGTTACGGATCGGCTGGAGAAGGATCAGATCCTCGGCCGGCTCCCCCACAACCTGCAGACGCTCGAAATGCTCCTCAAGCGCAACCGCCGCGACTACCGGGTGGCGCTCAGCAAGAGCCAGTCCAAGACCAAGCGGACCATGGCCTGGAAACGGCTCGGTTCGTCCCGCCGCCGCGCCGTGCGGCTGGTCGAAGAACTCGGTCTGCGCACGCAGCGGATTGAGTCGATGATCCGTCAGCTGGAGGAATTCAGCATGCGGATCGATACGCTGCGGGCTGAAATCCAGAAAGCGCGTCAGGCCGGTACCGAACCGCGCCCCGCCGCTCTCAAGGAATTCCGGAATATCCTGATGGTCACTCAGGAGACGCCGACCAGCCTGCGGAACCGAGTGGAGTTCCTCAAGCGTGAATATTCGGCTTATCAGCAGGCCAAACGGGAGCTGTCGGAAGGCAACCTCCGCCTGGTCGTGTCGATCGCCAAGAAGTACCGCAACCGCGGCCTGTCGTTCCTCGACCTGATCCAGGAAGGGAACGCGGGGCTGATGCGGGCCGTCGACAAGTTCGAATACCGCCGTGGCTTCAAGTTCTGCACCTACGCCACCTGGTGGATTCGGCAGGCGATTACGCGAGCGGTGGCCGATCAGAGCCGGACGATCCGGATCCCCGTACACATGGTCGAAACCATGTCACGAGTCCGCAACGTCTCACGCCAGCTGCTGCAGGAATACGGCCGCGAACCAACGATCGAAGAAACGGCTCGGCGATCCAACACCACCGTCGAGGAAGCTCGACGAGTGTTGGCGATGAGCCGTTATCCGATCAGCCTCGATCGGCCGGTCGGCAACAGCGAGGACAGCCACTTCGGAGACCTCCTGCCAGACGGCGGTGCCGAAAGCCCGGCTACCGGCGCCTCTCAGGAAATGCTCCGTAACCGGATCAACCGAGTCCTGAAGTCGCTCAGCTATCGCGAACGCGAAATCATCAAGCTTCGCTATGGCCTCGGCGATGGTTACAGCTACACCCTCGAAGAAGTCGGGCATATCTTCAAGGTGACTCGCGAACGAATCCGGCAGATCGAAGCCAAGGCCGTCCGCAAGCTGCAGCAGCCCAGCCGCAGCCAGGAACTCGTCGGGTTCCTCGACTAAATTCCGTCGTCATCAGTCGACCCACAAGCCACCAGCCGCCTCGTGCCGCTGGTGGCTTTTTCATTGTGGTGCGGGCGTCTCGCCTGCCTCTGCCTCTCCATTGTGGTGCGGGCGTCTCGCCTGCCTCTCCCTCTGCCTCTCCCTCTGCCTCTCCATTGTGGTGCGGGCGTCTCGCCTGCCTCTGCCTCTGCCTCTCCCTCTGCCTCTCCATTGTGGTGCGGGCGTCTCGCCTGCCTCCGCCTCTGCCTCTCCCTCCGCCTCTGCCTCTCCTGCCACTTGGTCTTGCCATACTCCAATGCTTGACATGATGCACGGGCAGGCCTATGTTGAGCCGAGTGTGGTTCAGGGTGACTGGTCGGCGAGTTCATTCGCGGACCAGCCAAGAGGGAACCTGGTGCAAACCCAGGACGGTCCCGCCGCTGTAACCGATCGTTTCGTCCGGCTCATTCTGTGGTTCTGGATTGAGTGCCATTGTTTGGCCGCCTTGCGGGGCGGGTGAACGAGAAGGCGTGGAGCCGGATCAGGATCGGGAGTCAGAAGACCTGCCCTGAACTGTAGGTCAGCATGTCTGCGAGGGACAGACGACTGGCCGATGCGTTGAGTTATTGCTGCGCGCCAATTCAATCAGGATTTCGTGACCGCTGGTGGGGCCGCCTGGGCTGAGCTTTACCGGTCGAACGCGGGGCCGCGGCAGCTGCGCTGAAGGAGTGTCGAACGATGTACAGACCGCGACAATCGTCTGGCTTTTCGCTCGTCGAATTGCTCACCGTGATCGCCATCCTCGCTGCGCTCTGCGCCGTCACGCTCCCCGCTCTGCAAGCTGGTCGCTCCGGCGCTCGACGCACCACTTGCCTGAATAACCTCCGCCAGATCGGACTCGCCATGCTGGCCCACCACGAAGCGCTGGGAGCGTTCCCCCCCGGAGGGATCGAATGGCGGCCGCCCAGCGACAGCTCGAAACGACAGCTCGCCTGGTCGGCTCTACTACTCCCGTTCCTCGACGAACAACCCCTCCACGACCAGATTGACTTCAACCGGCCATTTGACGCCCCCGAGAACGCTCAGCCCGCCGCCGCCATACTCCCCGTGTACGTCTGCCCCACCAGCATTCGTGGCGCAGTGCTGGTCGATTCGCGCGGACCGTGTGACTACGGAGCGATCTACGGCGAACGAATCACCGGACCGAATCGTCCCGCCAAGGGATTGATGATCTACGATCGACCACTCGCACTGCGCGACGCCGTCGATGGAGCCTCCAAGACGCTGCTGATCGGCGAAGATACCCATTGGAACGAAGGACAATGGATCAATGGGCGCAATGTCTTTGACCAGGCCTACGCCGTGAATTCCGCACCGCCGTTCGAGAACGACTTGCGCAGCGATCATCCCGGCGGTGCGTTCGGAGTCCTGGCGGATGCGGCCGTTCGATGGATGGCCGACGACACGGATTTGAAACTCCTGGCCAGCTTCTGCACTCGAGCCGGCCACGATCCGCTCCCTTAGAAAACCCGCATTGGCAAGAGTAACTCGATCGCTTCGCTTACCACGTCAACCACCGCTGGAAAGACACCATGCATAATCTTCAAGACACACCGATTATTGCTGAGCAGTTGGGCAACACTGGGAGCCCTCGCAATCACTCGATCTCCTGCCATGGGCGCGTGCTGCTGAGTCTCTTGGCCAGCGGAATGATCGCGACGCTCGCTGCCGGCGCCGCTGACGGCGGTACGACGATCGTCGATTTCGAATCGGTGGCCACGCCGCAGTCCAATGCGTTCGGTTCGTTTTACAACGGGGCGGATGGGCAAGGTGGCTTCGAACAGCACGGAGTCAAGTTTACCAACCAGTTCACCGACTTCGGCCAGTTCACCGTCTGGTCGGGTTGGGCCGCTTCGCGCAGCGTTGATACGACGGCCGCCGGATTCACCAATCAGTACAGCGTGATGGCTGGCGGAGGTGTCAGCTCGAACTCGCCCTCCGGCGGTGATCCCGCTTCGGCGTTTGGCGTGGCGTTTGTCGAAGGTGATAACGCCGCGGCGATTGAACTCCCCAGTGTCAGTCGTGTGGTCGGCATGGCTATCTCAAATACGACGTACGCTGGCCTGTCGATGCGTGACGGTGACGCCTTCGCCAAGAAGTTCGGCGGGCCCTCGGGTACCGATCCTGATTACCTGATGCTGACCGTCCATGGCTGGGACAGCAGTAACCAGCCGACAGGGACCGTGCAGTTTCCACTCGCCGATTTCCGTTTCTCACCCGATACCGATTACATCCTCGGACTCTGGCATTGGCTTGATCTGACGAGCCTGGGGGATCAGGTCCAGCGGCTGAGCTTTTCGATGCAGACGACCGATGTGGGCGAATTCGGACCAAACACGCCCACCTATTTCGCCATGGACAACCTGACGCTGCAGACGGTGCCCGAACCGGCCGGTATGACGGTCGCCCTGGCCGTGATGGTGCCCCTGCTGCTGGACGTGCGCCGCCGCCGCACGGTATAGGTGGTTATAAATACGGGCCTCGACGTCTGGCGGCGCCGCTGGCCGAGGGACCTTGAGAAGCGATTGCCGTCCCAACTCCCCTGCATGTCGACGCACGAACACAACCGCCGAGCCTGGGATCGACTGGTAGCCCAGGGAGATCGCTTCTGCCGGCCGGCCAGTGATGACGATTTCCGCCAGCCCCTTGCTTGGCTCGATGCCGATGGCTGGCTCGGCCCGTCCGTTCGTGGTCAACGGCTTCTGTGTCTGGCCGCCGGAGGAGGCAAACACGGACCGCTGTACGCTGCGGCCGGGGCCGAGGTCACCGTGGTCGACATCAGTGCCGCTCAGCTGGCCCTCGACCGACAAGTCGCCGCGGAACGGGGGCTGAGTCTGAAGTTGGTTCAGTCGTCGATGGACGACCTCGACGGACTGGCTGCCGCCAGCTATGACGTGGTCATTCACCCGGTCAGCACCTGTTATGTGCCCGATCTGCGAGCCGTCTATCGGGCGGTGGCACGAGTCGTCCGGCCGGGCGGACTCTATATCAGCCAGCACAAGCAGCCTGCCAGCCTGCAGGCAGGTAGCCAACCCGGACCGAACGGCTACGCGATCGAGACGGCCTACTATCACCGCGACCCGCTCCCGCCCGTCGTCGGCTCTCTGCACCGCGAGCCGGGGACGCTGGAGTTTCTGCACCGCTGGGAGGACCTGCTGGGCGGGCTCTGCCTGGCTGGCTTTGCGATTGAGGATCTGAAGGAGCCGTGTCACGCCCAGCCAGGAGCCGAAACCGGCTCGTTCAGCCACCGGAGCCAGTTTGTGCCCCCCTATGTCCGCATCAAGGCCCGCCGCACGGGGCAGGCCGGCTCGACCGGGCAGTCCGGCTCGACCGGTCCGGCTGCCGGTCTGGTCCTCCCCTGAGGCTCCTCGTTGCCCGCGGGACCATTTTTCCGCACAATAGTCCCATCGGCGGCTGGGACCTCCCCCCCCGCGAATCAGGAGCTGACGGTCGGTGTCGAACATCTCATTGCAAGAAATCGTCTGTTGCCTCGGACAGCCCGTGGCCGGGAATCCGACTCAATACATGATGGAACAGGCGTTTGCCGCCGCCGGACTCGATTGGCGCTACCTGACACTGGAAGTCGCCCCGGCCAACCTGTCGGCGGCTCTGGCCGGTCTGCGAGCGATGGGATTTCGAGGAGCCAACTTGGCTTGGCCCCACAAACAGGCCGCCGTCCCGCTGCTGGATGAACTCAGCGAATCGGCTCGGTTGATCCAGTCCGTGAACTGCGTCCATCACCGCGACGGCCGATTGCTGGGCGAGAATACCGAAGGCCAGGGCTTTTTGCACGCGTTGATGCCGATCGGTTCGCCGGCCGGTCGCCACTGTGAAATTCTCGGAGCCGGCTCGGTGGCACGAGCGATCGCGGTCGAGCTTGGTTTGGCCGGCGCCGCGTCATTGCGGATCGTGAATCGATCGGCCGAGCGTGGCCAGGAGCTGGTGAATCTCTTGAACTCCAGCCCATTCGCGGGCCGGTGTCCGGCCGTCTATCAGCCGTGGCAGGGACCGCATGGCTGCGATCCCGACGTGCAGCTGGTCGTCAATGCGACGACGGTGGGCAGGAACGGCCTGGACGAGATAGTCGACGTCGACCTGGACACCTTGGCTCCCCACATGGTGGTGGCCGACGTGAACCTCAATTCCGACACCACGCAGTGGCTCCGTTCGGCCGCCGACCGCGGCTGCACGACGCTCGACGGACTCGGCATGCTCGTCCAGCAATCGGCCATCTGCTTCCGCCTCTGGACCGGCTCCGCTCCCAACACCGCCGTCATGCGCGAAGCCCTCGAAGAATTCCTCGGCTTCTAACCCCGAGGTCGCACCTACCTCCACGGAGGTCGCACCTACCTCCGCCTCTCACGTCCGCCAGCACTGCTAGCACTTCGCCACACGAGGTCGCACCTACCTCCACGGAGGTCGCACGTACCTCCGTGGAGTGCTAGCAGTGAGTTCGTGTCGTTTTCCGCCGAAAAATGCCGCTGAACTGGCGGAGGTGGCAGCACCTCCGCGGAGGTACGTGCGACCTCGTTCATTAATCTGCTAGCACTGCTAGCTGGATCGAGCGACGGAGGTAGGTGCGACCTCCGCGGAGGTACGTGCGACCTCCGAGTGCTAGCGGGGGGTGGGGGCGGGTTGTTGCTGGGAGAGGCAGTGGAAGGCGCCGAGGCCCCAGACGAGGTCGAGCGACGGGATGGCGACGATCCGCCGGTCGGGGAAGGCGCGTTGGAGTACGTCTCGGGCCACGTCATCGGCCGGGTCGTCGTACGACGGGACGACGACCAGCCCGTTGGCAATGTAGAAATTCGCGTAGCCGGCCGGCAGACGTCGATCTTCGTAGTACTTGGCCGCCGGCATCGGCAGTTCCCACACCTCCAGCGGCTCACCGTCCTGGTCGGTCGCTTGCTGCAACCGACGCCAGTTCTCCTCCAGCGGACCATGGTTGGCATCGTCCGACCGATGTTCGCGGCTGGCCAACACTCGCCGCGGACCGACGAACCGGGCCAGCTGGTCGATGTGGCCGTCGGTGTCGTCCCCTTCGATCTCACCGCCGAGCCAGATCACGTGCCGAGTGCCGAGGTACTGGCGCAATCGATCGACAATCTGTTCCCGCGACAGCCCCGGATTCCGACGCGGATTCAACAGGCACGTCTCCGTGGTCAGCAGCGTGCCACAGCCGTTGCCATCAATCGAGCCTCCTTCGAGCACCATCCGCGGATCGAACCGATGCCATCCCAGCAACTCGGCGACTCGGCGTGGCACCTGATTATCGAGATCATACGGCGGATATTTCTCGCCCCACGAATTGAATCCCCAGTCGATCAAGGCCGGCGGAAGGTGCGACGGCCCGACGAGAAAAGTTGGGCCGTGATCGCGACACCAAGCATCGTTGGTCGGAATATCGTGAAGCACGACCTGGGGATGCCGACCAACCCAACGCTCCGCCTCCGCTCGAACGTGTTCACCGCCGACCAGCAAATGAACCGGCTCCACCTCGGCCACCGTCTGCACGAACTGAGTGAAATACGGCAGAATCGCCTCTCGCTTGCCCGGCCACGTCGCCGGATTGTGGGGCCACGCCAGCCAGGTGGCAGCGTGCGGCTCCCATTCGGCAGGAAACCGATATCCCAGCTCAGCAGGCATCCGGTCCAAATCGTTCATCAGCGGCAGTGCTCCAACAATCGCATCGATTCCCGAGACGCAGACAAGTCGCTACGCAGACAAACGTCAGGCAGACAAATCGCTAGACCGTATCGTCCAGATAGCGTTTGGTCAGCCCGTGGTAAGCATCAATCCGGCGGTCTCGCAGAAACGGCCAGTGAGTACGGGTCACATCGATCTGAGCCAGATTGCATTCGGCCATGACGATCTCTTCCTGATCGTGGCTGCCGCGCACCAGCAATTTCCCGCCGGGATCCGAGATGAACGACGCGCCCCAAAACTCAATGTTCTGTTCGATGCCGACGCGATTGGGAGCAGCCACGAAAACGCCGTTGGCAATCGCGTGGCTGCGCATCATCGTCTCCCACGCTGACCACTGCCCCGCTCCAAACTCGTCCTTCTCCGGCAACAGCCAGCCAATGGCCGTCGGATAGAACAGAATCTGAGCCCCGGTGAGCGCCGTCAGGCGGGCCGCTTCCGGATACCACTGATCCCAGCAGACGCACACGCCAATCCGGCCGAACTTCGTGTCAAACGACCGAAAACCAAGATCCCCTGGCGTGAAATAGAACTTTTCGTAAAAGTGCGGATCGTCCGGAATGTGCATCTTGCGATAGAGTCCGCGCAGCGAGCCGTCAGCGTCGTACACCGCGGCCGTGTTGTGATAGAGCCCTGGCGCCCGCCGCTCGAAAAACGACCCCACCACCACCACTCCATGTTCACCGGCCGCTCGAGCAATCCGATCGGCCGTCGGACCCGGAATCGGCTCGGCCAGATCGAACTCCCGGTGATCCTCCTCCTGACACGGATAGGGCGTAGCAAACAGCTCCTGCAGGCAGATCACCTGAGCACCGCGACCAGCAGCCTCGGCAATCCGCGCCACCGCCTTGTCGACATTCTGAGCCTTATTCGTGCTGCACGTCATCTGAATGACGGCCACCTGCACCTTGTCGCTCGATTCTCGCTGAGCCACTCTCCCCTCCCCTGCACCATCGCAGACCCTGGCCAGTTACCTCAGGCCGCTCGCCCCACGCCAAACCGGCCGGCCACGCCAAGCCGACCTGCCACGCCGAACCGCTCACAGTCTACTCCAACCCGTCCGGCCGCCTACCCCGGGTCGGCCGTCGCCAGTGGCCCCCACGCCGCCCCACGGCACCCTTGCCACATTCGTCGTCGCCGACTACGACAGAAGTATTCCTCGCCTGGCCTCACCCCGCGGATCACATCCCTGATGTCGATTTACCCTCGAGCTGGAATCTTCATCACCGGCACGCATACGGAAGTGGGCAAGACGTACGTTACGTCCCTGCTGGCTCGCTGGTTCACCCGCCAAGGCTGTCGCGTCGGCGTTTACAAACCCGTGGCCAGCGGCTGTGAGATGGTCGATGGTCAGCTGGTTCCGCAGGACGGTGTGGAGTTGTGGGAAGCGGCAGGTCGACCCGGAACGCTCCACGACGTCTGCCCTCAAGCCTTCCTGGCTCCCCTGGCACCCCACCTGGCCGCTCGTCAAGCGGGCCAGCGAGTCGACGACCAGCTGCTGCGCCAGGGCCTGAGCGTCTGGACCGACCGCTGCGATCTGGTACTGGTGGAAGGAGCCGGCGGATTGATGTCGCCCATCTCGGACTCAGACTATGTCGCCGATCTGGCAGCCGAGTTCGGCTATCCGCTGTTGATCGTCGCACCGAATACGCTGGGCGTCATCAACCAGACTCTACAAACCGTCATCACCGCCCAACACCACCGCCCGCCGCTCGCAGTGACCGGCGTGATCCTCAACGACGTTCGCTCACCGTCCAACGACTTGAGCTGCGCCACCAATTACTCGGAGCTGGTTCAGCGATTGCCGATCCCCGTGCTGGCCCACGTCCCACTGCAGGGCGGAGTCGAAGCGGTCAGCCATCTCGACTGGCGACACTGGGCAAACGCTCCACGCTGAGCCGGCCCATCAACGCCACTGGCGAGGTGGACCGAGCCGACTGGCGGCCGCGCGATCGAGAAACAGTCCGACGTGCGAATGCGATTGCAGAATCGAAGCCGGCACATCGGGCGTCACCACTCCTTCCACCGCCAGCTGCACAGCCGCCGCTTTTCGTTCGTCGGGGACGGTACAGACAATCACCTGACTGGCCATGATCTGCCGAATCGACATGCTGATCGCCTGCCGCGGCACATCTTCCAGCGTGGGGAACCAGCCCTCACCCGCCTGCTGACGCCGACACGCCTCATCCAGTTCGACCACAAGATAAGGTTGCTGAGTTTCAAAATCGGCCGGCGGATCATTGAATGCCAGATGACCATTCTCGCCGATCCCGATGCATGCCACATCAATCGGCGCCGCCTGAATCAGCTCTGACAGCCGCCGACATTCGCCATGGGGTTCGGCCATACCGTCGACGTAATGAAATCGCTTCAGCGGCACATGCTCCACAAACCGCTCCCGCAAGTAACGACAGAACGACGCCGGATGTTGGGCATTAATGCCAATGTATTCGTCAAGATGAAATCCAGTTACGCGTTCCCAATCGATCCCCGGTTCAAACAGCAGTGACTGCAGCATGTGGAACTGCGAAGTCCCGGTAGCCACGACAATCCGAGCCTCAGACCGTCGAGCCAGCACCTGTCGCAGTTGAGTCGCAGCCATCCGAGCGGCCAACGCGCCCGATTCTTCACTGGTCGGCGAAATCGTCACATTCATGCGGAATTCCCTTGGATGCACTCTCCGAATAGCACGCTGCCCGGCTCGAACTCACCAGCCAGGTTCCCGACCGCCTCACCAGCGTGCCTGCCAGGATATCAGATTCCCTGGCTTCTCGACGCTGGGTGTAGGTTAGAATTAGGGGGTCCAGCGACCAGGAGACTGACCGGTTGACCGACCGGTGACCCACCAGTGACCGGCCTTCAAATCGGTCGCCCAGAGCAAATTTCGGTAACCAGGACACGATCATGTACGACTCGTCCCCGTCTCGGCACTCATGGCCCCGCAGCTGGCGTTGGGTCGTGCCAGTCGCCCTGTTGAGCTGGCTTGTGCCCCCGACCTACGGACAGTCGAGTCGGCCACCGCGCGGCAGTCAGCGAGCGGCGGTCAACAATGAGGCGACCGATCAAGAGAGCCAGGTGGAACTGCAGATCTACTACGATCAGTCCGCACCCGTGACGGCTCCTCAGGAATGGCTCGAACGTCTGGCCGACTTGAACCTGACCGACGTCAAAATGAATCGCGCAACGGGCGCAGTCAAACCCGAGTCCCAGCCGATGCGAGGTGGATTACGGGTGACAGGAGTGATCGACCGCAGCGGTGATCTGAAGGTCCCCGGTGGAAAATTCTCCGTCGGACAGGCCCGCCAATTGAAACTCCACCTGGCCACACTCGGCCAGCCACCCGAAACCGAATCATCAGCCGATTCCGAAACGCAACCCGATTGGCGCGAACGACTCGCGCCGGCCGTAGAAGGGAGTACTCGGAACGTGCCGCTGCAAGACCTGCTGGCCCGTTGGGAGACAGCCCACTCGCTGGAGATCGAGCCGTTTTCGCCCGCGGATCGATTCGACGGTCAGACGTTGCGGCAGCCAGTCGAAGTGGAACTGGAAGGACTCAGCATCGGCACGGCCCTGGCAGTGGTCCTGTCGCAGCTGGATCGGGAATTCCGAGTCGCGGTCCCCGCCAACTCCAGCCAAACATCTGACGCCCTGCGACTGCAGTACGGTCCGAGAACCAAAGTCCCCGATCCGTGGCCCGTGGGACACCGCCCGACCCAACCCGAACGCCAAGTGGCACCGCAGCTGCTCAGCTTCGCCCCCGTCGCGATTAACCAATCGCCACTGGACGATGTCGTCGTAGCCATCACCACGCGTCTGAAGATTCCCGTTTTCTGGGATCGAATTGAGCTCGAAACTCGACAAATCGACCCGCATCGAGTGACGGTTAATTTTCCGAACAAGCGTGCCTTCTACCGCCAGGTGCTCGATCAATGCCTGGCCAAAGGTAAGCTGCGAGCCGACCTGCGCGTCGACGAGGCAGGCCACCCCCTCCTTTGGATCAGGCCCCTGACGCCCCGGCCTGCGTCGACTGACCGGAAGGCGATTCCCTAGGGGGAGCCAATCCCCGGCGAGGGGCGATTCTCTAGGGTCGCTCGGGGGTCCATGTTAAATTAAAAGCTGCTCAGATCGGACGGCTTCTCTTCAATCTCGGGACTCATCGGCTCAGATGCATTTGGCGACCTCCATCAAGGGACGGACTGGTCGGTCACCGAAAGTGGGCCGGCGCGAGTGGCGACGCCGTTGGCTCACAGCGGCGAGCGCCGGCTTTCGAGCGTGGCTGCTTTGTTCCGGACTCTTCCTCGGTGTGCCGACCGTGGGCTGGGCGCAGCTGACCTCGTCTCAGGTGCTGGTCGTGTACAACTCGCTTGGACCGAGCACGACGGCAATGGGAATGTCCGACAGTCAGGCGATCTACGAATACTACCGCCAGATCTACCCCGAGGTGCGTGGGCTGGACCTGAACGACGCTCAACTGACGGCGGGCAATATCTCCTACGCCGACTTTGAATCCCATATCCGTGATCCGCTGCGCACTTATCTGACCGAACAGGGCCTGGCGAGTCAGATCAGCGTGATCACGCTGACCAAGGACCTGCCCCATCGGATACTGGACGCCAATCAGGGCGCGGCCGGGGACTCACCCGCGGCAGCCGGCAACCTGTTCGATGCTTCGAACCTCACCTATGCCGCAGTCGACTCGGAACTGACTTTGCTGTGGCAGGATTTGCTGCAAGGTGAAGCGAACGGCTCGTTTGACTCTCATGCAGACATGGTCGTGGCGAATCCGTATCACAATCGTCGCGATTCGATGACCGCTTATGATCGGTCGCAGATCACCTCGCCGTTGAGGTTTCGCGACTTTGGCCAGCAGAACTCCGCCTGGCAGCTGGCTCGAGGCACCAGCACTTCATCCACGGCAGTTACCGGCTCGATTTACCTCACCAGTCGGTTGGATGGCAGTTCGGTCCCCGACGTCTGGCGAATGATTGATCGCGGCCGCGCGGCGGCTTTCCGCAGCGACACCGACGCGATCATTCTCGACGAGTCGCCTCCGGGCACGCTGGACGAATTTGGTCTGTTCAACGGCACGGCTCTGGGCGACCTCGGCGCCGACTACAACGACACGGCGTCCCAATTAGGACCGGAGTACCCGCGTCTGATCTTCGATCAAGGGTCGGACTTTTTGACCGGTACTGGAGACAGCTACACGGGCACGGCGCCGCGGCAAATTGTTACGGGCAATGTGGCCGTGCTGGCCAGCTATGGTGGCAATCATGATCGGGGGACCGACGCGCCGACGAACACTGGGTTCGTTGAATCGTTTGCCGGACAGCTGGTCGACGGCGCGATCATGAACACGATCGAGAGCTACAACGGACGACCTTTGGGAGGATTGCCGTCGTTCAGCGACCAAGGAGATGTCGTCCAGTGGGTCGACGCGGGTGGGTCGTTCGGCATCGGGAACGTCTGGGAACCGTTTGCCTTCTCGGTCCCCGACAACGAAGTTCTGCTCGACGAAATGACTCAAGGCAATCTGACGTGGGTCGAAGCGGCCTGGAGCAGCACGCCGTGGCTGTCATGGCAACAAGTCGTGGTGGGCGATCCACTGGCTCGCGGCATGACGATCAGCGGCCAGCCCGCAGAGGCCGTATGGAATGGAGGCGGCTCACCGACCTCCCCCTCAATCAGCCCGATCGATTGGACCGACGCGAGCCGATGGACGCGCAACGGTGTGGCCGGCGTCGCGGCCCAGCAGGGAGACCACGTATTCCTGAAGGGAACGGTCGGGTCACCGGCATTAGTGAGTAACGATCGTTGGATCATCGAATCAATTCACGCCACCGGCCCGGTCGTCGTAGAAGCACCGCTCGTAGCTGTCAGATCGGGCGACATTCAAGTCGATACTGGGGGCCACCTGACCATCCGTGGCGATCTGTTGAACGGCCGCGGTCTGACGCTCCGTGGCGGCGGTATCCTCGATGTCCATGGAATCACTGGAGCGATTGACGTACAGCAGGGAACGTTGACCGGCACGGGCATGCGGACGGCAATTCAAGTCGAGCCTAACGCTCAGTTGCTGGTTAAGGATGAGCTGACCGTCCGAGAATCGCTCGATGTGAAACCTCTGGCGCAGATTACGTGGCAGCCTTCCTCAGCTTCGGCCACACCACTCGTCACTGTATGGGGCAGCGCCAGCGTGTCGGGCTCGGCGGTCCTGTACCTCGACCGATTGAATGACGACCTGAGTAACCCGGGGGAGCGGGTTTCCGTTCCGCTGTTACGAGCGTTTGATGGAGCCGTAGTATTGCCGGGCAATGTGACGGTGATTAACACAGTGACGGACAGCGAGGTTCGTGTCCCCACTGACGGCACGCCGACGCACATCGGAGCGGGCATCTTCAGCTCGCTGACTCGATCGCCGCAGGGCTTGTTGTTGTCGGCCATCCAAGCGTTCGACGGCGATGCTGACGGTGATCAGGATATCGACAGCCTCGACCTGCTGAATCTGTTGGGTGGCTGGACGGGTGTCGACAACTCGACAGGCGCTCCGGCCGACTGGGAACTCGGCGACTTTGATTCCGATCTCGACGTTGATTCGCAAGACCTGCTCGACCTTCTGGGCAACTGGACGGGTTTTGGCCAAGGAGTGCCGCCAGGATCGGCGATCACGCTGACGTCGACCAGCCTCTCCAGTGCGGACCGAATGTCAACCAGATCGATGGCTGCCGGGCTGGCGACAGCCTCGTCCGCGGCACACGCCCAATCGCTGGCGACAACGGCCGTGTCCGTCCCGGAGCCGCATCTCGGATGGATGAGTGGCGTCGCCGCCGTCGTGAGCATGCTGCGGACCCGCCGGCGATCCCGCCACCAGGGGTAGGAATATGCTATGGTTCCGGACGTCACCTGACATCCGGCCACCATCTCCCCCTCCCCGATGTCCACCGCACCCGCATCGTCGGCA
Source organism: Pirellulales bacterium (assembly GCA_046349895.1). Lineage (GTDB taxonomy): Bacteria > Planctomycetota > Planctomycetia > Pirellulales > Pirellulaceae > JAXMBJ01. The sequence goes on from JAXMBJ010000006.1 coordinate 3,779,317, forward strand.
TTCCCCGAACTCACGACTGGCCTCTCACGAGGATCGGCGTCTGGGTCGGCGCCGGCGCGTCGTCCGGCTGTGACTGTCGGGCTGGTTGTGCTGGTTCTGCTGGCCGCCATTTACGGTGGCTCACCCAACTTCCGTCGGCCAGCCAGCGACCGACTCCACCCATTGGGCGGCGACTTGTTGCAGGAATGGGTCGGTGGCTGGATGATCCGTCATGGCGAGGTCGATCGGCTGTACGACTCGAATCGCTTTGATCAGCTGCAACACGACCCGCAAGTGATCGGATTCGAATGGGACCGCGCGGCTTACTTGCCCGCCGTTTACCCTCCCTATTATTACTGGATCGTGAGTCCGTTGAGTTGCGTGCCGTTCCCGTTGGCCATCTGGGTCTGGGCCGGTCTGCTGGTCAGCGCCCTACTGCTAGGCTGGAGCTTGACGCTGCGTGCTGTGGCATTGTGCCAATCGACAGCATTGGGTGGCGACGACTGTTCGACGAGAGATCGTACCTGGCAGTTGTGGTGCTGGTGGGGGATTGTCCCAGTTCTCCTGATGCGTCCGGTGATCGACAGCCTGACGAGCAGTCAGAAGGGCCCGCTGCTACTGTTGATCTTGGCTGCGTTTCTGACGCTGGCCCTGCGGCGCAAATCGCTGGCAGCCGGCGTGGTGGCGGGGTTGCTGGTCTGCAAACCACAGTGGTTGATCGTCATGGTCCCGTGGCTGATTTGGCGGCGAGAATGGCGGACGCTCATGGGCATGACATTGACCGCCGCCGGGCTGGCCGGAGTGGCGTGGTGGCTCAGTCCTGACGCGTGCCTCAAGTACGTCGACTTCCTGACGCATTCGGCCAACTACATCCAGACCAGCGGTTACGAGTCGCACCTCCCCCGTTCGACATGTTGGCACGGAGCCTGGTCGTTGCTGTGGGGATCGGGGACGATGACCGCTCGAGTGCTGACGGTCATATCGGCCGTGGCGACATTGGTGGTCGTGGGCTGGGGCTGCCGAAAGCCGACGGAGTCCAATGGTCGGCTAGTATTGATGCGAGAATTCTCGCTGGTGATTCTCGCTACGTGTCTGGTCAACCCGCACTTGTTCGCGTACGACCTGACCGTTCTCTTGATACCGCTGGTCTACAGTCTCTTCATTCTCTCGGATAGGCCGGCCCAGCGTCTGCATCGCTGGTGGCCACTGGTTGGGCTCTGGGTCGTGACAGGTGTGGCCCCGGACTTAGCCCGAGCCACGCACCTGGAGCTGACGACAATCTGGCTCTTCGTCTGGCTGTGCTGGATGGCCGCTTCCCCGGGCCGCGTCTCCCCCCTGGCGGAGGCCGCGGAGCGTGGAAAAAGCTTGCTTGAACTCGCCATCAGTGGTAAGACTAGCCAATAGATGGCTAAACCTGCCGCCGGTCGCTAACAACCCCCGCCTCGGCCCACTCCTGCCTTGGCGACCGGCTGAATGGCTGCTCGAAGGAACGCGAAGCACAGAGGAGCCGGAATATGTTGAATATCGTTGGTCAGCCGGACCGGACCGGCCAGTTCTGTGACGGCATCTCGCGCCGCGGTCTGCTGAAAATGGGCGGGCTGCTGATGGGCGGCCTTTCGTTGCCGCAGCTGTTGCAGGCGGAGCAGCAGGCGGGGATCCGCAACTCGCACAAGGCCATCATCATGATCTTCCTGCCTGGCGGGCCACCTCACCAGGACATGTTCGACATGAAGATGGACGCGCCGTCGGAGGTCCGTGGTCCGCTGCGTCCCATCAAGACGAACGTACCGGGGATTGAGGTCTGTGAACTGTTTCCCAGACTGGCTCAGATGATGGACCGTCTGGTCCCGATTCGATCGATCGTCGGTGCCACGGGCGATCATTACGCCGTGCAGTGCATGACGGGGCGTTCGCATCTGCGTCCGCCGCAGGGAGGTTGGCCATCGATCGGTTCTTGCATCTCGCAGGTGCAGGGCCCCGTGTCGCCAGCCGTCCCGCCGTTTGTCAGTCTCTGTTACAAGACGGCTCACAATCCCTGGGGCGATCCCGGTCAGGCGGGTTTCCTGGGGATCCGTCATTCGGCATTTCGTCCGATGGCTGATGGCAAAGCCGACATGACGCTCAACGGCATCTCGCTCGAACGACTGCAGGATCGACGAGCGCTCCTGGGAGCCTTTGACCGATTCCGCCGCACGGCCGATTCTCAGGGGGTCGTCGAGGGGATGGACGCTTTCCAGCAACAGGCGCTCGGCGTGCTAACCTCGTCGCGGCTAGTCGAAGCGCTCGACCTTTCGACAGAAGATCCGCGCCTCGTTGAGCGTTACGGACCGAACAACACTCAGCCGCACGACGACGGCGCGCCGCGGATGCTGCAGAACTTCCTGATTGCCCGCCGACTGGTCGAAGCTGGCGTGCGTGTGGTGACGGTCAATTTCAGCCGCTGGGACTGGCACGGCGATAACTTCGGCAAGGCCGCCCAGGAGATGCCGCTGCTGGACCAAGGAGTCTCGGCGCTAGTGCAGGACCTGTACGACCGAGGACTCGACCGCGATGTGTCGGTGGTGGTCTGGGGTGAATTCGGCCGTACACCCAAGATCAACAGTTCTGCTGGCCGCGATCATTGGCCACAAGTGTCGTGCGCCCTGCTCGCCGGCGGTGGCATGCGAACGGGCCAAGTCATCGGCTCGACCAATCGGCTCGGCGAATACGCAGAAGACCGGCCGGTGACGTTCGGCGAAGTGCTGGCGACGCTCTACCACAACATGGGGATCGATGTCCGGTCGACGACCGTCCGGGACCTCAGCGGCCGACCTCAATACCTGGTCGAGCCGGGTACCCTGCCGCTGCCCGAAGTCACCTGACTCAGGTCGATGAGCTCTGGCCCGTCAGCACCGAGCAGCCGTTCGATCAGCGGCTGTTCGCCCGGGCTTTTGTGTAGCCGAACGACGAGAAATTGCGCTGGCAATCCAGCGGCCAGCCGACCGGCAAGATGCTCAATTCCCAAGGCCCAAGCCGCGTCAGTCGTTACCATCTGAAGCACGCGCCAGGGATCGACTGCGGGATGCGTCGCGGCAGCAAACTGCCATTCCCGCCAGATGCTCAGATCGGGATTCGAAGCCCTCGAGTCGGTTCCCAACACCATGCGAACTCCGCCACGGACACGGCTCGCTAACGGGTAGGAGTCATGCCCGAAATACGCGTGCGTGCGGGGGCAGTAAACCAGTGCCATGCGCTGACGATGTTGGGCCAGCAGGTCGGCCTCATGCTGCGACAGGTAATTGCCGTGGACGACGAGCCCACGGTGAGCCGAGGCCAGCATGGTGAGATAGTCGTGGATTGAGATTCGGTGACGTCGAGTTTCTTCAGACCAGGCGCCGAGATCTTCCAGGAGTGTTCGGAAGGGTCCAGTTCCAGCCGCCAGCAACTCCAGCTCCTCGCGTGATTCAGCCAGATGCATGGCCAGCGGTACACCTTCGGCAGCCGAGACGGCACAGCTGCGCGCCACAAGCGGCCACGAAGTGGAATACGGAGCGTGTGGACTCAGCCCCCAGCGTCGACCGGTGCCAGCCGACTTCCAACCGTCCACCATCGCACTTGCCCGCTGCCACGCTGCTTCAGCTCGCTGAGGCGTGGCTCCCAGGACTTCCCACATTGGCAGGTGGCCGTGTGGGCCGATTGGTGAGGCGATGGAGTTCGACGAGTCACCTGGCCAAGGCTCAGCTACCGTGGTGACATCGGCAACCCATGCGGCTCCACCGTTGATGGCTTCGCGCCACCCCTTGGCTCGCCATTGCCCGGCCACTTGCGGCGGCCCTTCACGTCGCGCCCATTGGTCGGCAATGACGAGCCGCAACCAATCGGTAAAGGCGATACCGGGAGCTCCGAGCGGCGATTCGTAGCCGGAGAACTCGAGATGAGCGTGACAGTTGACCAGAGGAGGCAGGATGGCCACGTCACCCAGATCGATTGCCGATCGACCCGCCACACGGGGACCGACTCGGACGATTTTTCCGTCGACAACGGTCAGTTCACCACCATCGATCACCGCACCGGGCTCAGGCACCAGCCACCGGGCGCGATAGTGAACAGGCTGATTCATGGCGTCTTACGCCGTGGCTGCCGGCAGTTGCGACGACTGATCGACCGAATTCTGCAATCGTTCTTCGGGTGTGGGCTGAGAAGGCAGATTGTGGAACCAGCGCAGACACCACAACGTCAACAGCACGCTGGCCAGCACCCAGTGCCACGCATAGGGGACCTGCCCTGGCAGCGTCCCTTCGGCGGGCAAGCCCCATAGCCAATGATTGCCGGGCACTTCGAGCGTCCACTGCAACAACTGAGCTCGAGCGAACTGGAGCGCGTTGTGAGTCATATGAAAGGCGATGCATGGCCACAGACTGCTCGTTTGAACGGCCAGGTAGCCCAGTACCAAGCCCAGCAGCGTGGCGCTCAGCGACTGCTGCAGGATCGGGTGGGCCAATCCAAAGAAAATACTGGTCAGCAAAATGGCCAGCCAGCGGTGTCCTAGATGTCGCATCCCGGAGAGGACAAAACCGCGAAACGCCAGCTCTTCGCAGATCGCCGGGATCACGGCCAGCACCAGCACTTGTTCCATGAAACCGGGCGCGTCGGAGAAGGCCTTTTCGAGCGAGGCCATCTGCAGGCGAGCCTGATCGCTGAGGGGATAAATCCACTGGATCCAGACACCGACCGTCGAGGCCAACGGATGAATGGCGAAGGCTAGCGCCACAGCGATGGCGACCGACACCGGTGGCGTCCACTGGAACAGGAACGTCCGCTTCAAACTGCGAGTCAACAAGATCGCCATGATCAGCACGGGCCCGACGACCATCAACTGGCTGGCCAGAGCCACCCAGACGAACTGAGCCCAATTGCCAGGTGCCGGCATGACAAACATGGAAAAGAAACGCACTACCAGCATCAGAGTGGCTGCCAGAAAGGCGCCAGCCACCGTCGGCGTCGCTTGACGGTCCCGCACCAGATGAACCAGCCACCAGCCGAGGTGGAACTGTTCGCCTTCGCGGAACAGGACATCTTCGTCGTTGAATTGGCTGACCGCCCAGCGGATCGCCATCCAGCACGCCAAGGCGGTCACCGCGGATACGGGCAGGATGAATTTCAGCGCCAGCAGGTACTCGCCCTCGATCAACGATCTGAGCAACAGCACCACGCCCGTCAGCGGAATGAGGCTGTTTCCCAGATCCAGCTCAACGGACGGCAGCACGGGCAGTGTCATCAGCGGCATGCTGACGACCATCAATGGAATCAGGTAGTACTGACCTTCTTTGGTGCTGCGGGCCATGGCGGCCAGTGCAATGGCCAGGGCACTGAAGAGCGCCGAAAGTGGTGGCAGAGCAAAGAGCATCCAGAACATGACCGACACGGGGGGCGTCCCAATCGCAGTAAAGCTATTCGACGCACCCAGACTCGACATCCGATGGACCACAAACAGGCCCGTACAGACCATGCACAACAGGTTGAGGGCCGAGGTCCCCATGCTGAAGAACATCACGGTGATCAGCTTACCCCAGACGATCTCTTCCCGCCTGGCCGGGCTGCTCAGCAGCGTCTCCAGCGTCCCACGTTCCTTCTCACCGGCACAGACGTCAATGGCCGGATAGAAGGCTCCGGTCAAAGCCCAGATGATCAGCACAAACGGCAGGAACCGGGACCAGAGTACGGCGGTACGACTGGAGCTCTCCGAAATGTCCTGTGGCGACACCACGAACGGTTCGAACACCGTGCGAGAAATATCTTGTTCGGCCAGTCGCCGATCGGCCCATTGCTGGCGCCAGCGAGCGAGGATCCGCGTGATGCGGTCCATGCCGATACGCGACCGGTCCTTGGCCTGGTGATAGTAGACTCCGGCAGACGGCCGAACTGCGTCGGCTGCCTTAGTCGTTTCGGCTGCCGATGTTTCCGGGCTCGCCGTCGAGCTCGGATTTGCGGCCGGAGTCGCCGCAGGTTCCCACTTCTCGGGAAAGACCACCACGGCGTCGATCTTGCCAGAGTCGAGGGCCTGGCGGATCTGTTCATCACGTGTGCCGGACAGATGCAGGCCAGCGGGCTGATCCATCCACTGGACCAGAGACGCTTGCCGAGGTGATTCAGAAAGGCTTTCGGCAAATTTGCCATCCACCACCAACGGCGGTGCATCGTCGCCCGGCGGTTGGCCGATCACCCAGATCACACTCGCGTGTTCCTTCAGGAACTGAGTGATCTGCATCATCGCCATGCCCAACAGCGGGTAGAGCAGCAGAGGCAGTACAGCAATCACAAACAGCGTGCGACGGTCGCGCAGCTGATCGCGGAGCTCACGGGCAGCAATGATGCGGACTTTCTGCCAATTCATCCGACCGTGGCCTCCTCGCGTTCCGAGACCAGCCGGAAGAAGAGCTCTTCGAGATCTTGCTCCTGGTACTTCTCTCGCAGGTCGTCCAGCCCACCTTCGACCAGCTTATGGCCGCGGTGGAGCATCACGATGCGATCGCACAACCGTTCGGCTTCCCGCATGATATGAGTCGAAAAGATCACGCACTTGCCGTGATCCCGCAGTTCGGAGATGGTATGCAGCAGCGAGCGGGCGACGAGGACGTCGAGCCCGTTGGTGGCTTCGTCAAAGATCAGCACCGGGGGATCATGCACCAACGCCCGAGCGATAGAAACTTTCTGCTTCATCCCCGTCGACATCTTGGCGCCGACCACGTCGCGAATTTCCTCCATCTTCAATCGCTTGAAGATCGATTCCATCCGTTCCCGCAGCAGATCTTCCGGGATACCGTACAGCCGACCGAAATACTCAACCATCTCGGCCGCCGTCATGCGGTCGTAAATCGCCGTGTTGGCCGAGACAAACCCGATCTGGTGGCGGACTCGCCCCGGCTGAGTCACCACGTTGTAGCCATTGACCGTGGCCACGCCGCCGCTGGGCCGCAACACCGTGCTCAGGATCCGCAGCAGGGTCGTCTTGCCGGCTCCGTTGGCTCCGAGGATGCCAAGGATCTGATTGGGGCGCGCGTCAAAACTGATCCCGCCGAGTGCCACGAAATGGCCCCGGCGCAGATCCTGGTACGATTTGGTAAGTTCCCGGACGTGAATCATGATGGCGCCGCAACAGGTCCGGCAGGGTTCGATCGCCCCGCCTGCGAGAGTCTACCACCCGTTATAGCAAATCGGCGGCCACCCCGACCGCAACGGGCAACCTGGAACAGCCCCCACCGCCCCTCCTCCTGGCTCGACCCGTTCAATCCGCACATCCGGCAAGCCCCATACGCTCCGGCCGCCGGCCAGCTTGTCTGGCCGAAGCCACGGTTTGGGTGGGCTAGATATCGGCCGCCGCAACGATTGTTGATCTCGCCCACTCGCCGGGACGTCGGCCCTCGCGAGGTTGACCCAGAGGCAGGCGGGACGCCTGCACCACAATGGCGGCCGCCCGATTGTGGTGCGGGCGTCTCGCCTGCCTTCTGTGTTCTTCTTCCTTCCGTGGCCCTAGCCCACTCAGACGGGAGCGGCGACGACGGCCAATTGGCTGGCGGCTTGGCGGCGCCGATTGGCTTCCACCGCCGCGGCCTCTCGCTCTCGATCGACCAGCCGATAAAAGACGTTCCGCTGACGCGGCTCAAAGCCCAGCTCAGCGATCGCTGCTCGGATCTCGTCCAGCGTCAAGTAATGGACGGTCCCCGCCTCAGCCACCACGTTCTCTTCCAACATCAGGCTCCCCATGTCATTCGCTCCGAACAACATGGCCAACTGACCGATCTTCAGACCTTGTGTCACCCAGCTCGACTGAATGTTGGGAATATTGTCCAGATAGAGCCGCGAAACGGCCTGGGTCCGCAGGTAATCAAAGGGGCCGGCTTGACGTACGTCCGACATCGCCGTGTGATCGGGCTGGAACGTCCAGCAGATATACGCGGTGAACCCGCCCGTCTCGTCCTGCAGCTGACGCACCCGCTCGAGATGTTCAATCCGCTCCGCCAAAGTCTCCACATGGCCGAACATCATCGTGGCCGTGCTGCGGCCACCCAGCTCATGCCAGACTCGCATCACGTTCAACCAGTCGTCAGTCAGCACTTTACCGCGAGTGATCGCGCGGCGCACTCGGTCGACCAGAATCTCCGCACCACCGCCGGGGATACTCCCCAAGCCGGCATCGCGGAGCCGTTCCAGGACCGTGCGGATCGGCAGCTTGTTGACTTTCGTGAAATGATGCAGTTCGGGCGGGCTGAATCCGTGGATATTCACCATCGGAAAGGCCGACTTGATCTCGCGCAACAGATCCTCGTACCACTCCAAGCCGAAATCAGGATGGAGTCCGCCCTGCAACAGGATCTGCTCGCCACCCAGCTCGACCGTTTCAGCCACCTTCTGCAACAGCTCTTCGCGCGGCAGCACATACCCTTCGCCACTCTTGGGTGTCCGGTAGAACGCGCAGAAATCGCACACCGCTGTGCAGATGTTCGTGTAGTTGATATTCCGATCAATGTTGTACGTCCGGTACGACTCGGGGTGCAGACGCCGAGTCACTGCGTCAGCCGCTTGCCCCAAGGCGGGGAGTTCGGCCGATTCAAGTAATTGCAGACCCTCGGCCGGCGTCAGACGCTCGCCCGCTACCGCCTTGTCCAACAAAGCCTGTTCCAATTGCGTCTTATCCGACAGTTTCGCAACCATGTCGCAATTCCCAACCCGCAGGCGCCAGAGCCAACTCTGCCGCATAGCGATAATAAAGCTCCAGGCCGCGTCGCTCACGCGCCCCGAAATGAAAATAAAGATTCTTCGTGAAATACTCCCAGACCTGCTGGCGAGTTAAACCAGCGTAGCCCGCATGGGACTCGGAAAGCTCACCCGCGTGTTCCAGCCCCAGGTCTCGAGCACGATTCAGAGCGCGCTCGACTTCCAGCCAGTCACCCGGCTCACGAGCCGTCCAGCAGGCAAAGACAAAGGGGAGTTCCGTCCAGCGGTTCCAGTCGTCACCCAGATCCCACACCTCGGCAAAACCTTGGTCGGCCGACGCGATCGCTCGGTCGCCAATCAACAGCACAGCGTCCGCATCCGTGTCGGCCAGCCCGGCACCAATCGGCAATGACTCGAACTCCGGCACCACGCCCGCTCGCTTGGCCAGCAGAATCTTGACCAGAGCGGCGCTCGTGCGCGATCCCTCGTCCAACGCCACTCGCCGCACCTCAGTGACCGGTCGCCGAGCGAGCAGTTTGACGCTCAGCACCGGACCTCGACAGGCAATGCAGGCATCCGACAGGAAGAACCAGTCGGGGTGCTGGAACGCCTCAAAGACGGGAATCAGCGCCACGTCCAGCTCGCCCAAGGCCAACCGGTCGGCCAGCCGGCTCGGCAGGTCAAACTCCAGCCGCGCACCCGGCAACAGCTCCTCCAGGCGATAAACCAGAGGCTTGGTATTGAGATAGGTGACCGCTCCGATCCTGACCACGACGCCCATCCTTCCCGGGTAATGCCAAGGCAGCCCCGATTATAGGAAGCTGTCGGGAATTCAGCCAACCGGCCCTCGCGACCTCGTCGCCAACCGGCGTCCCGCCCCCGCTCGGTCAACCGCAGCCGACGGGCCAGATTAACGTGCGGTTAACCGTTGAGCCCTGGGCAAACGGGGTCCCACCAGGCGGGAAACGGGGCGTTGGCGACCACGGCCACGCCTGTCTCCGGGTGTCGCAGCACCACCTGCCGAGCATGCAAGGCAATCCATTTTTCCCGTGCATCGGCCACCTCGGGCCCAAACACCTCGCTCGACCCGTAGAGTTCGTCACCCCAGACCGGGTGGCCGTGAGTGGCCAGCTGCAGGCGGATCTGGTGCATCCGGCCCGTCTCCAGACCGATTTCCAGCAGGCTCCCGGTCGGACTGGTGCGGTGCACTTGATAGCACAAGATGGCCTGTTTGGCACCCGGCGAATCGGGCGGCACCAGCTCGGCCCGCGGCTGGTCGGGAACCTTCCTCATCGAGTCGATCCAGCGGCCGGCCGTAGGAGTGACCTGGCCCGACACCCAAGCCCAATACGTTTTGCGGACGACTCGATCCTCAAACTGCTCGCCCAACAGCCGCGTTGCCTTGGCGCGAGTGCTTAACACCAGCGCCCCGGACACGGGCCGGTCGAGCCGATGAGGAACTCCCAGATAGACATCGTCGATCGATTCCCGCCCACGTTGGTCGGCCAGCCAGCGTTTGACTCGCAACTCCATGCTGTCGATTCCCGGCGGCGCTTGAGTCAGCACTCCGCCGGGCTTGGCGACAATCAGCAGAGCTCCCGCCTGATACAGGACGTCGATCAAGTGGTCTTTCCCGGGCGATTCGATCGATTACACCTGGCCAGCCGGCGGAACGATAAACGGCGGACGATAGTCACGCGTCAGCATCTGGTTGGCCTGAGCGTTATCCCGGAACGATTCGTGCTCCGGATCGAGCACCAGGTGCTGCCCCAGCTGGAACGGAGTCTCGTCGGTCGAAACTTTGTTCTCCGTCAGATGCTCGACCGTACGCTCCAAAGTCGCTTTCGCGTCGTCAGTCGACGGAATCGCCTTCAAACGCTCGATCATCTCGCCGGTGGGACAGGCTTGCCCCAGACGGTAAGAGATATTCCCCAGATGACACAGCGCGCTCGACAGGTGCCCTTCCTCGATGTCGGCGTTCAACAACTTCCGGTCACCGGCGACCACTGCCTGAACGAAGTTTTCATAGTGATTGGAATCACCACGAAACTCCTTGGTCATCTGTCCCTGCTTGTCAAATGCGGCACCGCCTCCATACGAAGGGAGAACGACGTAGCCATCGGTCCCCTCAAAGATCACACCGACCGAGGCACCCTTGAAGTCCTTCGTCTCCAGACCGCGGACTTCAAAGACCAGCGTCTTCGGGGCGTAGTCGAAGATCACGACCTGCGTATTCGCCGTGTCGCCAGCGTCGATGTAGCCGAAGCGGCCGCCGTAGCTGAGGACCGAGTTACTGAGCTGATTCAGCCCCAGACCCCAACGGGCGATATCCATCTGGTGGATCCCCTGGTTCCCCAGGTCGCCATTGCCATAGGGCCACTGCCAGTGCCAGTCATAGTGGAAGTTCGGCCGCGTCAACGGCGCCATGGGAGCTGGCCCCAGCCACAGGTCGTAGTTGACGTTGGCCGGCGGAGTGTACTCGCCACGCGGACCAATCGACCCTCGGCGTTTGTAACACAGGCCGCGGGCCAGATTCACCGTGCCGATCCCCCCTTGCTGAATGAATTCAATCGCCTGACGCATCCCGGGATTGCTTCGCGATTGCGTCCCCGTCTGGCAGATCTTGTTGTACTTGCGAGCCGCTTCGACCACGCGACGTCCTTCACTGACGTTGTGGCTGACCGGCTTCTCGACATACACGTGCTTGCCCGCCTGAATGGCCCAGATCGCGGCCAGCGAATGCCAATGGTTGGGAGTGGCCACGGAAACAATGTCGATCGAGGGATCCTCCAGCAACTTGCGGATGTCAGCCTCCCACTTAGGAGCCCTCCCCTGCCGCTGACCCACCTGTTCGACGCGATTGTTTCCCACCTTGCTGTCGGGGTCGCAGATATGCGTCACTTCGCAGTTCGACAGCCCGAGAAAACCATTCAGATGATCGCCGCCGCGACCATTGACGCCGATCACAGCGACCGAAAGCTTGTTGTTGGGCGTGGCACTGCCGGCAGCCACTGGTGACTGAGCTTCCTGGGCAGCCAAACGTCCCGCGGCAGTCGTTGCCACTGCAGCGGCCGCCGCAAACATCGAATCCTCCAGGAACTGTCGCCGACTCTTCTTCATGTGAGTGCTCCCCATGCTCAGGCAGGTACAGGTTGCGGGACGAAAGGTGAGGCTGGCACGTTCGACACGCGAACGACTGCCGGTCGCGACCAGCCATGACTACCCTCCGCAGTCAGGCAGAACGCACATCTTACCAGCGGCCAACACCGATCGCCACCAAGCATCGGGCGACACGACAACTCGCCCCCGATCACGCGACAGGGGTGAGCTGCCGGCCGTGAACGAGGGGTCACTGCGAGGGATGACGGGGAGCCACCAGCCGGGCTCGAGCAACCCAAGGGCGGACCAGCAAGGGGAACCAGCGACTGGCTCGCACCAGCGACCGGCCACCCACGGACAGAATCAGCTCGCGCCGGCCACGCGTCATCGCCGAGATAGTTTGCCGAGCCACAGCGTCGGCTGACATCTGGCGCCGATTCACTCGAAACTCGGGCGGACTGTCGATCACCCGATCAAAGAACTCAGACTTCGTCGAACTGGGGCTCACCAGCAACACGTCGATCTGCCCCTGCAGCTCAAACGCCAGCGATTCGCTCCACGCCCGCAAAGCAAACTTCGTCGCGCAGTACTCGCTCTTGTCTGGCACCGAAACGTAGCCCAGCACCGAACCGATATTGACGACCATTGGCCGATCGCCGCGGCCCAGCCACGGCAGGCAGGCTCGAGTCAACTCAACAGGCGCAAAGAAGTTGACCTCCATCAACTCTCGCAGACGTTGCGGACTGGCGTCCATAAACGGCCCGACGGCACCGAGCCCGGCGTTGTTGATCAGCCCGTCACAGGCCCCCCACCGCTCGGAGACCCAATCGACCAACTGCTGTCGCGTTGTCACTTGCGTCAGATCGCCGGCCACCAGGTCGGCCTCGCCGCCGTCACGCCGGATCGACTCGGCGAGCTCCGCTAATCGTGACTCACGACGGGCGGTCAGCAGCAATCGGGCTCCAGCTCGAGCCAACTGTAGCGCGAGCGCGCGGCCAATGCCGCTCGACGCCCCTGTGACCAGCCATCGGCTCCCCTTCAGACGCCTTCGCACGAGAAAAACCTCCTGCCAGCTTCGGTGGACGGCTCGCCCTAGCGACCGGACACGCCGGTGAGAACCGCCGGGTTACTCAGATCGTCGCAGATTGACGTACTGCGGCGTCGTCGCGGCAATGTACCACTCCCACCACGACGGCTGATGATACTCGAAATCGGCCTGAGTGAGATTGCGGAGCGCGCCGAGGACGCTCTGGTTGTCGATCGGCGTGTCCTTGAACTTGGGTCGTTCACCCATCGACAGACCGGCTCCCGCTGGAGCTCCATCGGCGCCTCGCCCAAACCCGGCCTGAATACCGGGGGATGCGGCGAGCGGAACACGATGCACGGTGGTGAGCGCCGGGATCAGATAGGGGATGGCCGCTTGATCTCCCAGAGCCGTCAGGACCGTGGCCGCTCGATTGACGACGGTGTTCTCCCGGTGCCGAAGGGCCGTCACCACCACGCCCGTCAGGTCGCGAGGCTTGTTGCGGCTGATCCAGTCGAGCGCCACGTCGCGAGTGTCGGAGTCAGGATCGAAAATCGCGCTCTGCACTAACGCTCGATTCGCCAGCGGCGTGTTGGCTTTCCCCAGAATATTGAGCAAGATCATGCGATGCTGAGGATTCTTGCGCACGCCCAGCTCGAGCGACATCGCTTCGATGGCCAGCGGATCCTGCACGTCAGCCATAGCCTGCTCCAGATCGACGGTCACTCGTCCGTCAAATCCGTCGCGAATCTCGCGCCGCCACTTCTTCACTCCCTTATCATGCTCTTCCGCCTGCTGAATCATGACCACGTCTTGTGGCGAACGCCAACGATTGCGGAAGTAGACAAAGCCCTGGCTGGCCATCCAGTCGTCCGGCTGAACCCAGGCCCCTCCACGCTGCACAAAACCCAATGCATGGCGAGCGTCAGCGTGTTCGGGATCGAGCCGCAGCACGTGCTGCAGATGGGCCTCTCGCAGATCCTTCAACTGCTGGCCGCGACACCATTCAGCCAGCTCCCAATGAGCGGCCGGGGTATCTGCGAGATTCGCTAACCGCTGGCGGTATTCCGTCTGGCGTGGATTGTCGGGGACCACCTGCTGGACCTGAGCCGCCGTCAGAGTGACTTTGCCACCCCCTTCCAGCTGAATCACATAGGGCTCGTTCGGACCAGGCTCGGATGTCAACACATGGCCGGTCAGCTGCGTGCCGTTGGCCAGCACGATGGTTTCGGCGCGGAGCGGTCCTGTAATGCCGACCAGCACCCAGCTGGCGACAGCCAGAACGGCCTTTCGATGGCCAATCCCATTCACGCTTGGACGCTGTTTCATCGCCCGGTCAGCCCCTGTGTTCCCTGCAGGTGCAGGTGGGGGGACTGTCATGCTGGAGTCATGTGGGAGAATGGTTACGTTGACGAATCGTAGTTCGGGAACCGGTTCCGAACGGGCCGGTCGCGAGGGGCGGCGGCCAAGACTCATTATACGTGGCGGGAGAGCGTCGGCCACCAAAACAAAACGGCCGATCGGCACGTGTAATGCCGATCGGCCGCTGGTTCCCATGAACGTCCGACACGTGTGGTGCCGGTGTCAGGCCGCTTGACGCGGAATAATCGCTCCGACCCCTCTAACCGGATTCCTTGCCGGGAGGCCCCGCCGGGTCCTGAAAGCAGAACGACTCGACTCGGGCCGGGCACAGTGGTCGGACCGCGCTGCGATCCCTCTGGATGCCAAACCTGCTGACTGCCAGGCGTTCACCGGGCAATCAGCCGTCCATCAATACATGTCGTAGTCACCGCCGTGACCACCCTTCTTCGCCTTGTCGTCCTTCTTGGGCTTCTCGGCAATCAGGGCGTCGCTGGTCAGCAACAGGGTGGCGACGCTGGCCGCATTGGCCAGAGCCGTACGAGTCACCTTGGTCGGGTCGATCACGCCGGCCGCCACCAGGTCCTCGTACTTGTCGGTCAAAGCATTGTAGCCGAAGTTCGCTTTCCCCTCCAGCACGCGTTCACAGACGATGCCGCCGTCCTGGCCAGCGTTTTCGGAGATCATGGTCAGCGGAGCCCGGCAGGCCCGCAGCACGATCTGATAGCCGACCTGCTGATCGTGGCTCAGCGACTCAGCCGGCTTCACGACCGACGAAGCTCGCAGCAGAGCCACTCCGCCGCCCGGCAGAATGCCTTCTTCCACGGCAGCCCGAGTGGCATGCAGAGCGTCTTCGACGCGGGCCTTCTTTTCCTTCATCTCGCTTTCAGTCGCCGCACCGACGTTGACCTTGGCCACGCCGCCCGACAACTTCGCCAGACGCTCTTCCAGCTTCTCACGATCGTAGTCGCTGGTCGCATTGTCGATCTCGCGACGAATCTGATCGATCCGAGCCTTGATGTCGGCGCTCTTGCCGGCACCTTCGATCACCGTCGTGTTGTCCTTGTCGATGATCACCTTCTTGGCGCGGCCCAGGTGCTGCAGCTGGAGCGACTCCAGCTTGATCCCCAACGCCTCGAAGACGGCCGTGCCACCAGTGAGGATGGCGATATCTTCCAGCATGGCCTTGCGGCGGTCGCCGTAGCCCGGAGCCTTCACGGCACAGCACTTGAAGGTGCCGCGGAGCCGGTTGATGACCAGCGTCGCCAGCGCTTCGCCGTCGACGTCCTCGGCCACGATCAACAGCGGCTTGCCCTGCTGCACCACGGCCTCCAGCAGCGGAACGATGTCCTTGATGCTGCTGATCTTCTTCTCAAATACCAGCACGTAGCAGTCGTCCAGCACGCACTGCATGGCGGCCGGATCGGTGACGAAATACGGGGACAGGTAGCCGCGGTCGAACTGCATACCCTCGACCCACTCCACCTCAGTCTGCAGACTCTTCCCCTCATCAACCGTGATCACGCCGTCCTTGCCGACCTTTTCCATGGCGTCGGCCAGCAACGAGCCGATTTCGCGATCGTTGTTGGCGGCGATCGTGCCGACGTTCGCCATCTCGTCCTTGTTCTTGATCTTGATCGACATCTTCTGCAGCCGCTCGGTGATGTCCGACACGGCGGCCTCGATCCCCTGCTTCATGTGAATCGGGTTCACACCGGCGACCACCGCCTTCAACCCCTCGTTGAAGATCGCCTCGGCCATCACCGTGGCCGTCGTCGTCCCATCGCCCGCCACGTCGCTCGTCTTGCTGGCCACCTCACGCACCATGCGGGCGCCCATGTTCTCGTAGACGTCTTCCAGATCGATTTCCTTGGCGACCGTGACGCCGTCCTTGGTCACCGTCGGCGATCCAAAGCTCTTCTGCAGAATCACGTTGCGGCCCTTCGGACCCAACGTCACCTTCACCGCTCGAGCCAGCTTGGAGACCCCGCGACGAATCGATTCGCGAGCCTCCTGATCAAAGGCAATAATCTTGGCCATACCTGCTTCACTCCTCACTACAGTTCGTGTCGTGTCTTGTCTTGCCGAGTCTTGTCAAATCGTAGATACGGATCGGCCTAGCCTTCCAGCACGGCCAGAATTTCGTCTTCCCGCATCAGCAGCAGCTCGTCGTCGCCCACCTTGAACGTCTCGCCGGCATAGCTGTGGAAGATGACCCGATCGCCGACCTTCACCTGCAGCTTGCTCCGCGAGCCGTTCTGCAACAGCTTGCCGTCGCCAGTGCTGATCACTCGCCCCCGGGATGGCTTGTCCTTGGCCGAGTCAGGCAGCACGATCCCGCCCGCCGTTACCTCGTCCGACTCGTCCCGCTGAACCACCACGCGATCCCCCAGCGGCTGCAGCTTGATCTTGCCCTTGGTCTTCGTTGCCGTTGCCATCGATTCGTCTACCTCCCAACGCTTGGACACCGTTTCCGTCTATTCGGTTTGAATACTGGCCGGCACAGACTGCCATTCCAGCATGAACGCCAACTTGCGCATGCTCCCGGATGAGCAACTCGCGGACCAAGACCAACCGATTGCCACAAGTCTCCAAAAGGCAAGGACTTACAGCCCGAGGCCTCCACCCCCCCGGGGCAGTAGGGGCGGTCAGCGTGGCAGATTCCGGCCGGTGACCGTGGAGCGATCGGCCAATATGACAGGTCCGGGAATTGCCGAAACGGCCCGGCACAATCACAATGCACTCGAGGGAGCCGGTAAGCCCAACACCGGGCCGAGCCGAACTCCCCCCCAGCGAGTGAGGAGAGAGCGACTATGAGCCAAGGCGGTCAGTCATCAGCCGAGATCGTCGTGAAGTGTGCCTGTGGCAAGTCGCTAAAGGTGCCGGCCAAGTTCGCCGGCAAGGCCGTGAAATGCCCGGCCTGCCAGCAACCGCTCACGATCCCCGCTGCGGGCGGGTCAGGTGGAGCCGCCACACGGCCGGCGGCCGTCCCGGCAGGAGCCGGTGAACTGGAAGCCCGTTCGGGCCCCAATCCGGCGCTGGTCGCATTGCTCGACGAAGCCGGCATCACCGCCTCCCGAACCGGCCAGCGATGCCCGTCGTGCAAACAGGACATCGCCACCGACGCCGTCATCTGCGTCCACTGCGGCTTCAATCTCGAAACCGGCAAACAGCTCCGCGGCGCCAAACCGGCCCCCGGCAAAAAAGCCCCCCGCAGCCACTAACCCCCAGGTCGCACCTACCTCCAACGAGGTCGCACGTACCTCCGCGGAGGTCGCACCTACCTCCGTGCAGTGCTAGCAGCTTGGAGCGGGGAGTCTGGAGGGGGGTGGCAACGTCCGCTGCGGTGCCGGGAGGTCGCACTTACCTCTCGCACCTCTCGCAAAACTTCAAGCGAGCCGCGAAAGTCGACCAGGGCGAGAAGCAGGCGGGACCTACTGGCAATTCAAGTGAGCCGCAAGCGTTGTGCTAGCAAGAACCGAGGTCGCACCTACCTCCAACGAGGTCGCACGTACCTCCGCGGAGGTCGCACCTACCTCCCGGCGGTGCTAGCAGCTTGAAGTGGGAAGTCTGGAGGGGGTGGCAACGTCCGCTGCGGTGCCGGGAGGTCGCACTTACCTCTCGCAAAACTTCAAGCGAGCCGCGAAAGTCGACCAGGGCGAGAAGCAGGCGGGACCTACTGGCAGTTCAAGTGAGCCGCAAGCGTTGAGCTGGGGCGGGTGGGAGGTGGGAGTTTCGGGGGAGCTACTCGGAGGTGGAAGTCGAGGCGTTGGGGAGTTTCTCGGTGGATGCCTTGAGTCCGGCGTCGGGCAATGACAGGTCGATCGTCAACGGCTCGCCCGTAATCTCCACCTCCAGATTGGACTTCCCGGCCGCGTACTTCCCTTTCAACTTGTCGGTCTGTGGATACGGGTCCCACTGATAGATGCAGACGCGGTACCGGCCCGGACTGACGCCCCCCTCGGTCACCGAAAAGTTCCCCTCGGCGTCTGCCAGTGCCACGCGCGGCTCCAGCTGCACTTGCCCGTCCTGAATCGCGTAGAACTCGACCCGGACCATCCCCAAACCGACTTCACGACCGGCGACTTCCAGCGGCTTGCCGGCCGAAGTGATCTTCCCCTTCAGCTCGACGTTACCCGGCGCCGTGTCGCCGCTGCGGCTGCAGCCCGAACTTGCCACCAGCAACAGCAGCCAGAATCCGCTCGGCACCGCCCATCGCCCGAACCTACCCCACCGACGCTCCACGCCATCCCCCTTCATCGCCCGATCTGCGGGCATCCTGCGAATCTCGATGTTCGCTCGATTCCCCAACTCGCCAGATCCCACCGTACGAAAGCCGTTCGACTACTGAGTCACGTCGACCGGCAGGCCGTCCCGCCGATGCCCGAGCCGCCGAAACACTTCCTGCTCCATTTCGTACGACAGAAAATGAATCGACGAATCTCCCAGTGCGGCTACGAAACCCGACGGATGCGACGAACCGAACAGGTCGTCACCCGGATTGGCCGAATGACGGAAATCTGGACGCGGCTTGCGACTGGTGAAACGCATCGTATCGTGGTTCCAGCCGCACGTGTAACCCTCGTTGTCATTGGCCTGCATCTGACCGAGCAACTGGACATTCATCTGTTTTTCGCCCAGCAGCAACGTCTTCGACAATCCGTCCGAGACCTGCTTGACGTACACCGGTTGCATCTGAGCCACCATGCCGATCCCCCGCGGAAATCGCTCGGTCGAATCGTGGCTCGACGCGGCGTAGTCGTTCTTCGCGTGACCAAACGATTTGCCACTGTTGCCGGGGTTCTGCAACCAGTCGCCAGCCACCACGACTTCGGGCTCACGTCGACTAGGACAGAACATGAACGGCAGTGGCGTCGAAATCGCATTGATCGATTTCTCCATGTTGGTCGCTCCCTGCGGACCGACCCACACTTCATTCATCTCGACAAACGGCAGAATCTGGAATCCCCAACCACCGTGCTGGTCGGGTGCCACAGCCGGAATTCCCTTCACATACGTCATGTGGTAGGTCCAGTCGGGACCACCGGCTGACGGAAAGAACCCATGAGCTGACTCATGGTTGTGGAATCCCAACGCCAGATTGCGAATGTGGTTCATGCACTGGCTGCGCCGAGCCGATTCGCGAGCGGCCTGCACGGCGGGCAGCAGCAACAGCACCAGCATGGCGATGATCGCAATCACCACCAACAGTTCGACCAGCGTAAATCCCTGTCGTCGCGTCATTCGAATCACCTGTCGTCCCCTTTCGGCAATCCCGCGGCCCACCCCGACTCGCCTCGGTTTCACCCCGCTGCCACCGCCGAGACGATTACCTGAAAGTACTATATATCGACGTTCAGCACCACGAAACGGCCGACCTCAACATTCAAGCTTTTTCCTGTCCGCCTCGCTGCAGCGACTCCAAGATGCGATCCACATCGTAGACACAGCCGCCCCAGGTACCGCCCCCGAGCTGTTGCAGAGCGGCCCACAACCGAGTCTCAGCGGGAAGCCGCGGGTCGGGACGCAGATCGGGGTGCGGTGACCGCTCAGCCAGCACTCGCTGCCCCTCGTCGGCCGACCATTCCCGCTGACCATCCCCCACGCAGTCGACCGTCCCTTGCAGGCGATGCCGATCGATCACGATCCGAATACGATCGCCATCCCGCACTTTGCTCAACGGCCCTCCGGCCAAGGCTTCCGGTCCACAGTGCCCAATGCAGGCGCCCGTACTGACCCCTGAAAATCGAGCGTCAGTGACGACCGCCACGTGCTTGCCCCATTTCAAGTGCTTCAGGGCCGACGTCACCTGATACGTCTCTTCCATTCCCGAGCCGAGTGGTCCGCGACCGATCAGCACCACGACATCGCCAGGCTGCACCTGTTGGCCCTTCTGCCCCTTGATCGCGGCGATCGCATCCGCCTCGGCCGTGAAGACTCGAGCCGGTCCGGTGTGGCGATAGATTCCGTCCGGATCGACCACCGATGGATCGATCGATGTCGACTTGATCACTGAACCTTCCGGACACAGATTGCCCCGCGGAAAACAGACCGTGCTTGTCATTCCCCGCCGCCGCGCTTCGGCCGGCGGAATAATCACTTCGTCAGGATCAATTCCTTCCTGAGTGAACAGGGCGTCGCGCATCCGGCGCCGCCGTTCACTCCCTTCCCACCACCGCAACACCTCTTCCAGCCGATCGCCGGTCACCGTACGGACACTCACATCCAGCACCCCCAGTTCACGCAGATGGAGCATGATCTCGGGGACGCCTCCAGCCAGATAGACAAACACGGTCGGAAAGTTTCGCGGACCGTTCGGCAAGACGTCGACAAACCGAGCCACCTGACGGTTCACCGACTCCCAATCGTCGACGGTCGGTCGCCGCAGTCCCGCACTGAAAGCGATCGCCGGCAGATGGAGCAGCAGATTAGTCGAACCGCCACACGCCGCATGCACCACCATGGCGTTTCGCACGGCCGCGTCGGTCAAGAAGTCGGCCAACTTCTCGCGACGCTGCATCATTCCCCACAACGCATCGGCTGAGCGTTCCGCCATATCGAGCCAGATTGGCGTGCCACTCGGAGCCAACGCCGCGTGCGGCAGCGTCATCCCCAAGGCTTCGCCGATCACCTGCGAAGTCGCCGCCGTCCCCAGAAACTGACAGCCGCCCCCGGGCGACCCACACGCGGCACAACCGGCCCGCGCCGCTTCCTCCAGGGATATTTCGCCATGGGCATAACGAGCACCAATCGTCTGAACCAGCGCCGTGTCCTCGGCGCCCGTGTCCGGCGGCAATGTCACTCCCCCCGGAACCAGCAACGCGGGCAAATCGCCACTGGCCGCCAGTGCCATCATCATCGCCGGCAAGCCCTTGTCACAGGTCGCGACGCCCATCACGCCCCGACACGTCGGCAAGGATCTCACCTGCCGCCGAAAAATCGTCGCCGCGTCGTTGCGAAACGGCAGACTGTCGAACATGCCGACCGTCCCCTGTGTCCGTCCGTCACACGGATCAGAACACTGAGCATAAAACGGGACGCCGCCCAACGACTTCCAGCGCCGACTGGCCGCGCGGGCCAACAGACCGATCTCCCAGTGCCCGGTGTGGAAACCGAGTGCAATCGGCGATCCGTCCTCCGCCCGCATCCCGCCCGCCGTGCTGATGACCAGACACTGTGGTCCCAACATCTCGCGAATCGGCCAGCCCATTCCGGCGTTCTGCGTCATCCCGAACAGATCGCCGCTGGGCCACTCCCGCAGCATTTCATCGGTCAGCGGCAGCGATCCCGCTGGACTCTGACCACGCGACGGAACCTGATATACGACCTCAGCAGCCCCGTCCATCAATTGGGCGACTCGCGCCGGTTGACCCATCCAACTGTTCCTGCTCTGGTGCCAATCACTGCCCGCCTGGAAATCAAGATTCCGAGCAGCACACACAACTCCGGATGCCGCCTGCGACTCAGCGCCCGCGCGGCCCACCCCTCATGACACTGACCTTCAAATCAAACTGACCAATCACATCGGCTCCCGGCTGTCGCTGAGCAAACTGTAGCTGCAGCTTGCCGCCGACCGTTCGCATATCCTCGAATCCCGTGAAGCTGTCAGGCGATCCCGGCTTCAACATTCCCTGAACCATCAGCGGCTCGTCACCTGTCGGCTCGAACTTGTCGTGCGGCACCGTCAGCGTCAACGTCATCAGTTCGCCGTCGGCCATCTCGCCAACCAACACCACAGACGCCGGCGGCTGCTCCGGCTGATTCGGTCCGAACGCCCATCGGCCCGCTCCCTCTCGCGGCGGCCTGCCACCACCTGGGCCACCTGGGCCACCTGGGCCACCAAAGCGACCTCCGCCACGTCGACCACGGGGTCCCCTACCGGGTCCGCCAAAACCGGGTTGGCCTGGTTCGGCATTCGCTCCCCAGCGCTCAAACTCGACGTCCTGTTCATCCAGCCGCAACTTCACTTTGGCGTGACCGACATCCAATCGTTCGACGGGTGCTTCTTCCGACCACTGGGCTTCAAAACTCCCTGACGCCGTGCCGACCTGCTTCATGTACATCGGCTTGCGCGGCTCAGACGGAAATTCGACCGGCCACCGCGCCAATTCCTCTTCCATCAGCTCTCGACGGCCAGTGATGAACTCCCGCATCGATTCCAGCCCACGTTCGTATTGTCCCTGAGCTGGATGGAGCTGATCGGCAACCAGCGCCACCTGTCGGTCCATCTCCGACAGCAGCCACTCTTCGTTCCAGACTTCCTCGAGGATCTTTCTCAGCCGATCGTAATATCGCTGCTGAATGGCCGGGTCCTGGATCAGCCGATTCGCCAGCAGCGAATTCGCTTTGATCGATTCTGCCCCGCCACCGCCCATCATGAATCCCATGCCACCGCGGCTGAACGCCATGTCGGCTCCCCACGGGATGAAATAATACTTGTGATCGGCCGGGTTGCCGTACACAAAGAAATTGTTCTGGTTGCCGCAATAGCCGTCCCAGAAATTGATCAGGCTCTCCAGCGCCCAGTACGTCAGGAACGAGTCGATATCGACCAGCGATTCCAGACGCGCCATATCGAGCGGCCGGTCCGGTTGCAGAACCTCCATCAGCTCACGGAGCCGCTCCTTGTCGGCGGCCGATTCGCTCTTGGCTTCAAGTTTCTCGATGTGGCTGGGGAAGAAATCGGCCAGAGTTCCTTCGTACAGCGGACCCTCGCCATCACCGCCAAAACTTCGCCGCAGAAACGGCTCGTCGATCGTCTCCACGTGCGTGTAAATCCCCAGGTCCTCGCCATTGACGCTGACCCGAGCAAAACTGGTACGCGGAGCAGGCAGTCCTGCCTTGCGGAAGAGCTCATACGTCAGGTACTGGCTGACGAGCCCCATATCCTGCTTGTTGTTGTTCAGCGTCAATCGCTTCAGCTCGATCGGAGCGGGCTGGCCGTCGTCGGCGTCGACCAGCTGCACTTTCAGCGAAGGACGTTCCTCGTCGACCGATCCGAGAAATCCCTTCTTGCGAAGCTTCACGGCGCCGCAAGGGACGCCATCGATCGTCAGCTTGCCGGAAAAGTACGTAAAGGGAGAATTGCCAGCCGATTCGGCGAAGACCGTTTCAAAGGAACGAGTCTGCAGACGGAGCTTCGTCCAGTCCTCCGCCGGCAACTCAATCTCCACCCGCAACACATGGCTGGGATCGAACAACCGATCGGCCGTTAGAGCGACCTCGGCTCCTCGCGCACTCAGGCTGATCCAGCTGGTAGCGCAAGTCACCATCAACCAGGCTGCCAGATGACTGGCCCACGTCCGGCTGTCCGCGGCGGACCATCCTCGACGACCGACGTTGTCTGACCGCACCACGCTCTCCCCCGAGTCATGAGTACCCACCCATCGTGACCTACCAAGTCGCCGCACAAGGAATTGCGCCAGAGAGCGACATAGGAGTCACGGGCAGGGACTGCATTATGGGGGGCGTCGAGCAGCCGCCGCAAGGGTTAAACCAGTGGGCGGTTGGTCGTCGACCTGACGCAACGGCTATTCGGCCGTCTCGCCCGCCTTGTAGGCCCGCATCGCCGCCGCTTCACGCGACAGCTTGAACTCGGGACCCGGAGCGTAATACTGGACGTCGTCCTGCAGATAGTACGCGCTGGGGAGCGTCTGGCCACCCACGTCAATCTGACAGCCCGTCACACTCAACGAGGCCAGGGTGAGTCCAGCTGCGGCGAACCATCGCCGACCGGTAACGTTGATTTGCATGATTCGACACTCCCTACACCACAAACCCACCTCAGGCCAAACGGTCGGTAACCCAACGGGACGACCGCGCCCGCCTGCCGGGCACCGCTCTAATCCTGATTACTGGTATCGTCATCCCGATCCGGCGAGTTGAACAAACTTTCCCAATCGTCAAAAAACCTACACCCCACCCCCGACCAAGCCCCCAAACTCCATTTTCGTTCGACGCTAAGGGGCCACTCCGGTAGGATAAAGCGATAGCAGGACGAAGCGCACCGACGTTGTCCCCTGCATTGAGCCGTTCGAGGAGAAGTCCGTGCGTGGCCAGCTAGCAAGTCCGACCCGTCCACTCTGCCGCTCCGCGCTGGCCACTCTCATCGCCACCCTCCTGCTTGCCACCCCCCTTTCGTCGGCGATGGCTCAGCGAGTGGAGGATCTGCAGACCAGCCTCAACGGCGACTACATTTCCGGTCGAATCGCCATGGCCGAAGGGAATCTGCCGGAGGCCTTGCAGCGGTTCCGGTCGGCTCAGCGCAGTGCTCAGCGCTTCGGCACGGCCTACTTTGTCGATTCGATCTGTTATCAGACGATGTGGGGCGAATGCCTCTATCACATGGGCGACACGGCCGGCGCCCTGGCCCATTACGAAGCCGCTCTGCGAATCCTGCTGCAGTGGCCCGACTGGATGCGGGCCGTGCAGTACCCGCCGAACCTGCAGCCTGAGTCACGGCCGGTCCGCGCCAACATCAGTTGGGGAATTCGGCAAACCAACATTCCCCGCTTCCCCGAACAGATGTCGATCCAGCAGGGGACGATCAATCCGGCCGCAGCCATTGGACAGGGTTCCACGGGGGTGATGATGCCGGCCCGCATGGTGCCGATCGATGTCGTGCAGGTGACTTACTGCACAGCGATTGCCATGCGCCGGCGACTGGAGCTGATGGGCCCCGTCTGTCCGTTCACTCCGCTCAGCTCTGATCTGTACGACCTGTTCGAAGGGCCGACCTATCCAGCCAACCACTGGTCAGGTGCTTGGGGCGACGTGTTGCACGGTTTGGCTGCTGCTTCATTTGGCGAAGAAGAAAAAGCTGCTCAGCTGTTGCAGCGTGGCTCGGTGATGGCAGGAAACTTCGACCACCCGCTGTCTGGAATCGCGCTGCTGGAACTGGGCAAACTGGCCTGGCGTGAGAATCAGCTGTTGCCGGCTGCGAAGTTCTTCGCCGAAGCGTCAGTGGCTGGTGCCGAGTTTATCGATGGCGATACGGTTGAGGAAGCTTGGCGACACTACACGGCGCTCCACCTGGCTTCAGCAGCTCACGGTGTCCTGCCGGGACTCAGTGGCGCGGCGGCGTGGGCTGGAGCGGCCGGATTGTATCGACCGCAGGCCGGACTGCTCGTGACAGCCGCTGAGAACGCCGCCGAAGAAGGTTTGGCGCCGCAGGCATTCACCCTTCTCGAAGCTGCGCGGCGGACGACTCGTTATAGGGCCACGTGGGTCGGGCCGATCTACCAGCGTTGGCGGTACGTCAGTGCCACGGCCAATTTTCGAGCCGGGAATCAAGCGGCGGGCACAGCCGCTTTGGAAGAAGCCATTCGGGGTCGACGCGCGAACGCTCCTTGGCTGATGCACATCAACCTGACCAGTCGCGCGTTGAAGGACAATATCATCACGCCGCGGGTCGCGGAGAATCTGTACAGCCAGCTCCTTGATGACCCGCTCGACCGCCAGTGGCAACTCGATCCGCTGCAATGCCTGACCCTGATCACGACCCCGCTCGATCTCCAGTTCAACGAATGGATGGCGCTGGCTGTCCAGCGGCGGAATCTGGA
Source organism: Pirellulales bacterium (assembly GCA_046349895.1). Lineage (GTDB taxonomy): Bacteria > Planctomycetota > Planctomycetia > Pirellulales > Pirellulaceae > JAXMBJ01. The sequence continues at coordinate 3,805,033 of JAXMBJ010000006.1, forward strand.
AAATGCTGTGGAGATCTACGATCGGTTCCGGCGACGGAAATTCTGTGAGACCTTGCCCTTCGGCGGACGTCATCTGGCGATTGGCTTCATCGCCGACGGCCCCGACCATCTGCTCAACAAGTCGGATCAGTTGCAGCGGGAATTTTTCTATGCGAAGTACCCCGCGCTTGCTCAGGCCGCGCACCAGACCCTGGCACTGCGTGCCAGCCTGGTGCAGCAGCAGCGGCTGCTGGCCGAAGCACCACCGGCCGATCCTGACAAGGTCGAGGACGCGAACCGGCTGGATGAGAATCAGCGGAGCTTCCGTCAGCTCTCGTCGCAGTTCGCTCAGATTCAGAACGCGTTGATCAACGAGTCCCGGGCTTTAATTACCAGCCACAATCCGTCCCAGTTCGTCTTTCTCCGGATCAACTCGCTCGATACGGTCCGCGATCGGCTTCCCAGGAAACAGGCGATACTCCTCTTCCTCCCTCAAGGGCGGAATTGGACGGCACTGCTGGTCTCACCCGAAATCGATCGAGGCAACTACGTGCAGTGGTCCGTCCCGATGCTCGCCGTCCGCCAGCGTCTGGCCGCCATGCTGAAGAACCTTGGTAACGTCGGCCGCGACCACGTCCTGACAGCCAGCCAGTGGCAGAACCAGCAATGGGAAACCAATCGACGCGAACTTTCGCAGCTGATCCTCGGCGGCGCCCCCCGCAAGACCCTCGATGCCATCGACGAACTTGTCATTATCCCTGATGGCATCTTGTGGTACTTGCCGTTTGAGATGCTGCAGATGCCTGACGAAGCGGCCGCGGCGCCAGCGGCCGGTCAGGCTGCCGGTGGCGGACGAGCTCGTCGCGGTGGCGCGGCACGCCGGTCAACTCGAGATGATAAGGTTCAAGCCGACAAACCAGACGGCGATGATTCGAACAAGAAAGAGTCGGATGCTGACGCGTCAGATACTGATGACTCAGCGTCGACTGCTGTCGGCGACGATGATGCGAACCAATCGGCCGGCAGCGCCGCAGACGCTGGTCAGCGTCAGTCAGGCAACGGCGGGAACAACGGTGGGAACAACGACCAGGATGTAGAGGACGGCGCGTCCGATGCGGGGGGCGGTTCGGCCGGAGGTCAGGGGCCGACACGACGGTCTCGATCGACGCGGAAGACCCAGGCTGTTCCTCGCAAGCCCAAGCCAGCTGCCGGGGGAATCGATTCGTCGATGGCTGACGATGATAAGGGCGCGGCCGGGGAACAGGGTGTCGCAGGCCAGGCCAAACCGGCCGGCGACGCTGCGGCTCGGCCTGCTCCCGCCAACGCTGGTCAGCGACGCGGAGCCAAAGGGCTGGTGGATGCTCCGGCGACGCCACCGGCTCCCTACCTGGGTATGCTGAAACGTATCCGCTACCTGCCGCTCTTTTCGCAGGCGGGACCACCGAACCAGCAGCTCACCTTCGACACGACGTCCTACATCTACTTCGGTCACTTAGGTCCGGGCGAGCCGCCGGCGGCTGAGGCTCAACAGGAAATCATCACCCGGTTTCAGGACTCGATTCCCGGCTCGCGACGGTTGATCCCTCCGTTGCCAGCGCCGACCCCCGTGCTGGCCAATACCTGGCCGCGACTGCTGGTCCTCGGCGACCTCGGCAGCAGTGGGACAATCGGTTTCGGTTGGTCACCCACAACGGCCGGTGCGCCGGCGGCCAGCGAAACGATGCTGGCGTGGCTGGAACAATTCGGGCACAGTCCCAGCCAGATATTGCTCCCCGGTTTTCACTCTGCCGCAGAAGGGAACCTGGGTCGGGCGACTGGTGATGAACTTTTCCTGTCGTCGTGCAGCCTTCTTGTTTCGGGAGCCCGCACGGCGTTGCTCAGCCGATGGCGAGTCGGTGGCGAATCGACGCGTCAACTGATGCGCGAGATGCTGCAGGAGCTCCCACATCAGTCGGCCAGCGCTGCTTGGCAGCGCAGCGTGAAGTTGTTGATGGCCAGCGAGTTGAATCGCGCTGGCGAACCGAGGATCGGCGAACTTCCAGACGACGAGAATTCGACGCCCGCCGATCATCCGTTCCTGTGGGCGGGATACCTGCTGGTCGACGACGGTCGCCTGGCCACTCCGCCCGATGCGAACGCCGTGCCAGCTCCGGCTCCGGCCATGCCGGCGGTCCCTGCTCTGCCACCTGCTCCAGCTCCCGGCGGTGCGCCTGGTCAGCCTGAATCGGGCCAACCGGACCTTGGTTTGCCGACGCTTGGTCTGCCGCCAGCGGTTCCGGCAGTCGACGCTCCTGAGGTTCCGGTCCCGTCGGGTGATGTTGAGCCAGCGGGCCCGGACGGCGAGGCGTCTGGGGATGGGGAAGTGTCTGGCGATGGGACGGCGCCATCGGACGCTGAACAGCCAGTGGATGGGGTCGGCGGCGGGTCGTAAACGCTGATGGCGGGGCGTGACGAGGTCCGCTCATACGATCTGTAACGGCTGTGACGGCCGTCGACGGTTCAGTCGGTCGAGTTCTGAGCGGAGAGCGTCGGGGGCGAGAATTCCGAGCCGGTCGAGCGCGCCACCGTGGGTTAGACTTGCCGGAGGATTTCCTACTCTCCTGGTGAGCTTTCCCATGATACAGGTCGACGATTTCCACAAGGCCTACGGGCGATTCATTGCCGTGCAGGGGCTGAGTTTTGCGGTGGCGCCCGGGCAGGTAATGGGCCTGGTCGGGCCGAACGGAGCGGGCAAGACAACGACGCTGCGAGCGGTAGCCGGTCTGTGTGCGCCCAGCCAGGGACGCTTGACGGTAGCCGGCTTCGATACGGTACGGCAGCCGGTGGAGGTCAAGAAGCGACTGGCGTATGTGGCCGACGATCCTCAGTTGTTCGCCGATTTGACGGTGCTGGAACATCTGCGGTTCTACGCCGCCGCTTATCACGTCGCAAATGCTCCGTTGCTGATTGAGCGGTTGCTGATCGATTTTGAACTGGAGGCGAAGCAGTTTGAGCTGGCGAGGAACCTGTCGCGCGGCATGCGGCAGAAGTTGGCGATCTGCTGCGCTTATCTCTACGATCCGCAGGTGTTGTTGTTCGATGAGCCGATGACGGGGCTCGATCCGTTGGGGATTCGGCAGTTTAAGGAATCGATTCGCGAGCGAGCGGCGGCGGGAGCCACGATTGTGGTCAGTTCACATCTGCTGGCCATCGTCGAGGACATCTGCTCGCATGTGCTGATCCTGAAGTCAGGCCGCATGCAATACCACGGCTCGATTGATGAAGTCTGTCGGGCTCAGGGAAGCTCCGGGCCGGTGCGGTCCCTCGAAGAAATGTTTTTCCTGGCGACCGGATCGAACGAACCCCTGTCGGCTGTCACAGTGTGATCGGGGTGATTGGTGTGATCGGGGTGATTGGGTTTGTTCCGGGGCGAGAATGAGCGGGCAGGTAGGCCGGGATTTTGGAAGAGGAGCCTGAATTTGTTGCCGTCGTCGCTGCGATTTCTGTGGTGGACGCTCGTGAATGCCAAGGCTCGTCGGCTCAAGCAAGGGCTGCAATCGCCGCGGCACGCCGCATTGTCGCTGGTTGGACTGACGCTGGGCGTCGTCTGGATCGGCGTGGCTCTGCTGGACATGATGTTGCGTCCACCGTTTGCGACCGAGCGCGTTTACGGCATGATCGTGTCGGGGCTCGGTGGGTACACGCTGTGGCACGCGGTGCGGCGAGTGTGGGAGAGGCCTGAGCAGGCAGTGGACTGGAGTCCGGTCGAACAGGAGATGGTGTGTGCCGGTCCGTACGGCGGTTCGCAACTGTTGTGCTACCGGATGCTGACGATTCTCTCAGCGGCGACGCTCAAGACAGCCTGTTTCGTATTGTTGATGTGGCCTGACCTGCGGCATCCATTGGTGGGTGCGATCGGCGTTCTGGGCGGACTGCTGCTGGTCGATCTGCTGCGAATGTGGATCGAGGCGGCCACATGGTCGCTCCCCGCCACGGCCTATCGCTGGGCGCGGATTGTGCTGACCGGAATCGTCGCCTGCGGAGTGATCTGGTGTCTGGGGTTGGCCCTGGGCCGTCCGGGCGTGTGGCACGCCGAATACGGAATCGCGCCCTGGTTACTGGTTCGAGCCACCTGCCACGAAGCGATCGATCTGGGTCTGCATGGTGTCGGGCGGTGGGGGACGTGGATCTATGTGCCGTGGGGAGAACTGGTGGTGGCGACTGCCGACTGGCGGTGGCTGGTTGCCTGGCTGTTGATCGGGACCGCCGAACTGCTGGCGGTTGCAGCCGTGGTGATGGTCAGCGTGCAGTGGTTGCAGCGTTGGGTCGACCGACGGGAACAGCGGGCTTATGCGGCGCTGGCGGCGAGTGGCTTGGCGGAGATGGCACCGGCGACGGCGGCGGCTTCACCGGACCGCGATTTGGTCGGTCAGTTCGGAGAAGCTGGGGGGTCGCGAGGCCGTGAGCAATGGGTCACCGAATGGCTCAGCCGCTGGCCGCTGTTGTGGCGTCAGTGGGTCGGCTTGCGTCAGCGTCAGGGGAGCGTGGTGGTGTCATTGCTGATCGCGACCCTGTTGATCATGACGCCCGTCATCTCGGGGCAGAACGCTCGGATCAGTTACGCGTATGTCGTCGGGTCACTGGTTTTCTATTCGCTGGTGTTGCTGCCGGCCAATCTGAAGTTTGATTTTCGCCGCGACGTCGACCGCATGTATGTGTTGAAGTTGTTGCCGTTGAGTTCCTGGAAGATTGTTGCCAGTCAGGTGGCCGTGCCGGTGGTGGTGCTGTCGGTGTACCAGATGTTTGTGGTGTTGCTGACGACGATGCTGCAGGAGGTCGAGCTGCGGTGGGCGGTCGGTACGATCTGCGTGCTGCTGCCGCTGAACGTGGTCATCGTGGTGCTGGAAAATCTGATGTATTTGTGGTACCCGTACCGGCTGAATCAGGAGGGCCTGGAGATATTCATCCGCACGACACTGGCTTTTACCGGCAAGTCGATTTTGTACGGCGTGGGAGTCGGGTCGCTGATCGCCTGGAGTCTCTGGTGTGCCGAACTGACTCAACGCCACGGCTGGCCGCTGAACACGGCCGACCTGTTTCTGTTGGGGGCCACGATCGCATCGGCGGCGGTAGCCGGCCTGCTGTTCGGGTTGCTCGTCCGCACCTACGACCGCTTCGACCCAGCGATCGACACCCCCGCTCGTTGAGCCACCTCGGCCCCCCCGCTCCACCCCGGAGGTCGCACCTACCTCCACGGAGGTCGCACCTACCTCCCGGGCGCTGCTAGCAGCTCAAACGTCGGCCGGTGGGGTGGTAGGAACGTGACTGTGGAGGTCGCAGCGGCCTGGGGATTATTCCCTGTGAGCTGCTTAAGTTGAGCTGCGGCAAGAGGTAAGCGTGAGTCGAGGGGCCGCTCGGCTGGCGGCAAAGCAGCTGGCCAAGTCGAGGTGGAGCGTTAGGTTGACGCGACCACCAAGCTGCTAGCATGGCACGGAGGTACGTGCGACCTCCACGGAGGTACGTGCGACCTCGGGCTAGCCGAGGGCGGGGATGGACCAGCCGGGGCGGTAGGTGCGGCGCAGGAGCCGTTCGGCGTCGGGGGCGCCGTCGAGTCGCAGTTGGGCCGAGTCCCAGCGCAGCTTCTGGCCTGAGCGGTAGGCGACGTTCCCGAGCAGCACGGTCTCGGTCAGCGGCCCCGAATAGGCGAAGGGGCACGACGTCGTCCCCTGGCCGAGAATAGCGTTGGTCCACTGCGTGTAGTGATTGTCTTCCGGCAGGTCGGCGAACTGGAAGCCGGCAAATTTTTCCTGCGGAAAGAGTTCGGGGTCCTCCGGGAACCCGACAAACAGGTTCCCTTTCTCACCGCGGAACAACACGCCGTTGTCAGACCCCTTCCAATTTTCTGGCGCCTGAAACAGGCTGCGATCGGGTTTCCTGCCGGCCTCGTTCCAATAGACTCGCACTCGTTCGGTCGTTCGCGACGTCCCGGGGAACTCGTATTCGATCTGACACCACAGCGGGCCGCTGTCGGCATCGGGAGGGGGCCCCTGTGCCGAGATGACTTCTGGCGGTCCAAGCTGCAATGCATGGACGACCGGGTCGAGGATATGGCACCCCATGTCGCCCATGGCTCCGGTGCCGAAGTCCCACCAGCCGCGCCAGTGAAACGGGTGATAGTAATTGCCGGCGGCGAAGGGCCGTTGTGGCGCCGTACCCAACCACAGGTCCCAGTTCAGCTGCGCCGGAGGCGTATCCTGAGCGGCGGGTCGCTGCCGGCCCTGTTGCCAGTAGGTCCCCGGACGGTCGGTCCACGTATAGACTTCGCTGACGCGACCGACTGTCCCCTGTTCGATAGCCGCGACGGCTTGCTTGAGCCGTCGGCTGGAATGGTGCTGGATTCCCATCTGCGTGACCACCGGGCGTTTGGCGGCCGTTTCAGCCAGCACTCGAGCCTCCCACACGTCGTGTGCGAGTGGTTTCTGGCAGTAGACATGTTTGTCGAGCTGCATTGCTGAGTAAGCGACCGCGGCGTGGTTATGATCGGGAGTGGAAACGGTCACCGCATCGATGTCGTTCTGATCTAGCATCTGGCGCCAGTCGGCATATCGTTTGGCTCGGGGAAACTGTGCAGCGGCCTTGTCGAGTGTGGTGGAATCGACGTCGCAGATCGCGACGACTTCGTGTCCCACCGACGTCTCCATCATGTCGGACCAGCCTTTACCGCCGACTCCCACGCAGGCAATATGGATGCGGTCGGATTTCGCTGACTGACCTCGAGCGCGGGACCAGGCGGGCAGCGTACCGGCGAGCAAGGCAGCGGAGACGACGAATTCCCGGCGCGAGTATCGCTGAAAGCCTGTGCGACGGTTATCATGCGGACGATTCATGGAATTTCCCTCCTTCACCTGACCTCACCCTCGGATTGGACTGACAGCATACCATGCCCGACTTGCCCGATGTCACACCGATCGGCGATGCCCGGTCGACTTCCGCTGCCCCGTCGGCCGATCTGGGGGATTCCCGAACACTGGCCGGCCGAGTGCTGGTAATTACCGGCGCCACGCGCGGCATCGGATTGGCGATTGCTCTGCGGGCTGCTCGCGATGGCGCCTGCGTAGCGGTGCTCGGCAAAACAACTGAGCCTCATCCGCAGCTCCCCGGGACGGTCCATACGGCTGCAGCGGCGATTGAGGAGGCGGGGGGCCAGGCATTAGCGTGCGCCACTGATCTGCGTGATGCTGAGCAGGCGGAACGGGCGATTCGCCAGACGCTTGATAAATGGGGCCGCATCGACATCCTGGTCAACAATGCCAGTGCCATCTTCCTCGCCGGAACGCTCGACACACCACTGAAACGTTTTGACCTGATGCATCAGGTGAATGCGCGAGGGACGTTTTTGATGAGCCAGCTCTGTCTCCCGTCGCTCGTTCAAGCGCCGAATCCTCACATTCTGAACATCTCACCGCCATTGAACATGACCGCCCGCTGGTTTGCTCCGCATGTCGCTTACACCATGGCGAAATACGGAATGAGCATGTGTGTGTTGGGGATGTCGGCTGAGCTTGCATCGGAGGGGATCGCGGTGAACGCACTCTGGCCGCGCACGGCGATTGCCACTTCGGCTGTCCGCAACCTGCTGGGGGGCGAAGAGGCTGTGCGCCGTTGTCGCCGGCCGGAGATCATGGCCGACGCCGCTCATGCGATTCTCACTCGTCCCAGCCGATCGTGCACGGGGCGTTTCCTGATCGACGACGAGGTACTGCTCGAAGAGGGGATTCGCGACCTGTCGGCTTACCGGATGGAGCCTGACGGCGAGTTGCTGGGGGATTTTTTCCTGGACTGAGTGGCCGAATTTGCGAACCGAGTGCTGCTCCATGTGTCCGACCCGTAGTCGTTCCCGACGGACAAGGATTCCACGGCCATGACGGACGGTCCCGCCACTGACGCTCAGCATGAAGCCCCGTCCTCGCCGGGCACCCCCTCTGCACTGGGCACCCCCTCCGCACTGGGGTCCCCCTCCGCACCTTCGGCAGAGGTCTCATCGGCTGCCGGTCGCGAGGTCGCGGCCCGAACGTGGATCGACTGGTGGCAGGAAGAGTGTGGAATGCGTGATCTACTGCGGGTCGCGCTGCCCTTGGTGATCTCGACCACGGCCTTCACTGCGCTCCACTTCTGCGACCGTCTTTTCCTGGCGTGGCACACGACGATTGAAATGGGAGCGGTGATGAATGGCGGCGCGGTGACATGGGCTTCGCTGGCCCTGCCGCTGGGCATTGCCACTTACGCCTCGACCTTTGTCGCGCAGTACCTTGGGGCCGGACAACGAGAACAACTGGGCAAGATTCTCGGCACGACAATCCGACTGAGCATCTACACGATCCCTTATTTCCTGCTCTTTGGTATCCTGGCCCCGCAATTGTTTCAGCTCTTCGATCATGAAGAGCACCTGATGAGCCTGGAGACGCTGTACGTTCAGTTGTTATGCTTCGGGTCCCCGGCGGCCATTCTGGGGACGGCTCTATCGTCGCTGTTCATTGGCCAGGGTCGGACGCGAATCGTGATGATCGTCGACATCGCGATGGCGTTGATCAACATCGTGCTGGACTACGGAGCCATCTTTGGCAAATGGGGTTTGCCTGAAGGAGGGCTGGAAGGTGCGGCGTGGGCTACCGTAATTGCCATGTGGTGCAAGCCGGCGATGCTCGGCTGGGCACTGTACGCTGACGAAGACCGAGCGAGTTATCACTTAGCCGACGCGTGGCGGATGAACTGGAAGATGTTCGGTCAGCTGTTGAAGTTCGGGGTGCCGAACGGATTGCAGTTTCTGCAGGAAGCGAGTTCGTTCACGCTGTTTCTGATGTTCGTCGGCAAGTTGGGTCCTCTGGCGACCGAGGCGACCACGTTGTCGATCAACATCAACCTGGTGGCCTTTGTGCCGATTATCGGTATCGGAATCGCGGTCACGACGCTGGTCGGGCAGCAGATTGGGCGGCAACGAGCCGACTTGGCGGAACGTGCTACCTGGAACGGACTGGGGTTGGCCGGGATTTACGCGGCGGCCTTTGCCGCTGTTTACACGCTGCTTCCCGAAACCTTCATGTCGATCTACGGGTTGAACCGAACCACTCAGACCGAGCTGCAAGAGACGGCTCTGGTGTTGTTGCGATTCGTCGCCGCTTACTGTGTGCTGGACGCCGTTCAGCTGGTCTTTGTCAGCGCGATCAAGGGAGCGGGCGACACCTGGTTTGCCATGGCGGCATCCGTGGTTCTGACAGCCGGTTTCATTGGGCTGGGCACCATCGGCGCTCAGTTCTGGGAGACTCCTCGCCAACAGCTGATGTGGTGGTGGAGCTGCCTCACTCTGTGGATTTGGCTGTTGAGTGTCGTCTACTTCACGCGATTCCGGCTCGGCAAATGGAAATCGATGTCGGTGATTTCGGGCAGCTGACGGGCTCGACACGGCGTTTTCCTATCTGGTCGACGCGCCGATTGGCATCTGGTAACCTGTCAGCCTTTGACGGGTCTCGAATCCCGGTTGCCGCGCGCGGTCGATCCGCGCTGCTTGGCGACTGAAGGTTCGCGGGGAATCAGTGGCCAACGGGTCTGACGAACAGACCGGGCTCGGCGGATGAGCTGAGCCGGGGAGAAACGGCATGGACAAGCAGGGCTATGTCTGGTGGAAGGAACTGAACCGTTACCACTGGTTCGTGCTGGTGGTCGCCGCGCTAGGCTGGCTGTTCGACACCATGGACCAGCAGCTGTTCAATTTGGCGCGAGTTCCCGCAATGCGAGACCTGCTGGCGACGGCAGCCGGTCCGGCGTCGAAGGAAGATGTGGCAGCGTACAGCGGGTATGCCACGGCCATTTTTCTGTTGGGCTGGGCCACGGGCGGCCTGATTTTCGGTGTACTGGGCGATCGGTACGGTCGGGCTCGAGTGATGTTGTGGACCATTCTGGTCTACTCGCTCTGTACGGGCTTGAGTGCCTTCGCCACGGGTTTCTGGGACTTTTCGTTTTACCGGTTCATCACCGGGCTGGGAGTCGGTGGAGAGTTTGCGGTGGGCGTAGCGCTGGTGGCCGAAGTGATGCCCGACCGAGCTCGGCCGTTTGCACTTGGCTGGCTCCAGGCTCTGTCGGCCGTGGGGAATGTTTCCGCGGCACTGATCAGCATGTCTCTGGCCCGACTCGAAGCCACCGGTGTCGTTGGTGATTGGAACATCGGTGGATTCCAGATGAACGCCTGGCGACTGATGTTCGTTGTCGGCACGCTCCCCGCGCTCCTGGCGGTGCTGATCCGCAGCAAGCTGAAAGAACCCGATCGCTGGCAGCACGCAGTTCACGACGGCGCGGCCAAGAAGACTGTGGGCCTCTATGGCGAACTCTTTGGGGATCCCCGGTGGCGGCACCACGCCATCGTTGGCATGTTGATGGCGTTTGCCGGGGTAGTCGGGCTGTGGGGGATCGGGTTCTTCAGCTTTGACCTGTTCGATGCCGTGTTTCGCAAGCACTTCGAAGCCCAAGGGCTCGATCCGGCCGGCGTCGCCGGAAAAATCGGGTTCTGGAAGGGAATCACTTCCGTGCTGCAAAATGTCGGCGGATTCTTCGGAATCTACGCCTTCAGCCGTATCACCCATCTCATCGGCCGCCGACCGGCCTTTGCTCTCTCTTACGTTGCCGCCATGTTGAGCACGGCGCTTGTGTTCTGGTGTCTCGATGAGTTCAGCGAAATCTTCTGGATGATTCCGCTGATGGGTTTCTGTCAGTTGTCGATCTTTGGCGGTTTTGCGATCTACTTCCCGGAACTCTTCCCCACTCGCCTGCGCAGCACGGGGACTTCATTCTGCTATAACGTGGGACGATTCGTCGCCGCCGTCGGGCCGTTCACCTTCGGCCTGTTGACCAGCAAGGTGTTTGTCGGCTTGCCCCATGAGCCGATGCGGTACGCCGGCGTGACCATGTGCGCCATCTTCCTGCTGGGCATGGCAGCCCTCCCGTTCGCGCCGGAAACGCGAGGAAAACCGCTCCCCGAGTGACAATCCACGAAGCCCGCAGACGGACCGGAGCGCAGCGCGTCACGGCTGCAAGATGCGTGAACTGTCCATCGGGCCGGTGAGTCAGGCAGCGCCGTAGAATTCTTGGCACAAGTCGCGATAGGGTCCGTCGTGTTCCAACAGCTCGTCGTGCGTCCCCTGCTGGACGATGTGGCCGTGGTCCAGGACCAGCACGCAATCGGCTCGCCGCACGGTACTCAACCGGTGAGCCACGACCACGCTGGTGCGGTCGCCGAGCATTCGGTCGATGGCTCGCTGAATCCTCAGCTCGGTCATCGTATCCACGGCGCTGGTGGCTTCGTCGAGAATCAGAATCCTCGGGTCGCCCAGCAGTGCTCGGGCAAAGCAGATCAGCTGTCGCTGGCCGGCCGACACTCGACCACCTCGCTCGCCCACCTCCGAGTGCAATCCTTGCGGCAAGGCCTCAATCAGATCCAGACAATCCAGCTCGGCCAGCACAGCTACCACATCCCGTTCACTTACCTCATGCCGGCCCATCCGGATATTGTCGAGCACGGTACCGGTGAAGAGAAAGTTTTGCTGCGGCACGATTCCCAGCTGACTTGCCAGACTCCCGGCTTGAATCCTCCGGCTGTCGTGACCGTCCAGCAGGATCTGACCTGACCACGGGAGGTGAAACCTGGCCAGCAGCCCGATGATCGACGACTTGCCGCTGCCGGTATGTCCGACCAGCGCCACCGTCTCCCCTGGCTCAACGCGAAAATTCACGCGGTGTAACACGGGGAGCCCCGGCTCGTACCCGAATTCAACTTGCCGAAACTCAATTCGGCCTCGCAGTTTCGGCAGTGGCTTAGCGTCGGAAATGTCCTGCCAGTCGGGCTGAGTATCCAGCAACTGAAAGACTCGTTCAGCCCCCGCCATGGCCGTCAGGGCCTGATTGTATTGCGTTCCGAGCCCTTGAATCGGTGAGAAAAAGATTTGAGCCAGGAAAAAGAAACGAATCAGATCTCCGGCCGGCATCTCGATCTCAGGCGACAACGCCCGGTAGCCGCCGACGACCAGCAGCAAGGCGATAAACAACTGACTGTTCAGCTCCAGCAACGGCAGAAACACTCCTGCCGTGCGAGTGGCCGTCATGTTGTAACGTGCGTGGTCGGTCACCAGATCCCGAAACGCCGCCGCATTGTAATCTTGACGGGCAAAAGCCTGAGTCACCCGAATGCCATTCACCGACTCAGCCAGCGCCGCGGTGATTCGACTGAAGCTCTCCTGCACGTCTCGATAAGCGCGCGACAGCCGGCCATGAAAAATGGCGTTGAGCAGCGCGAATATCGGCGTCATTCCCAGCATCAACAGAAACAGCGGCGGATCGTAATACAACATCATCAGGGCCGAGACGACCATCTGTCCCATCCCGACTAGACTGACAAACAACACGTCCTGGATGCCAATTCGCATCGCTTCACAGTCCGAGCTGAATCGAGCGATCACCCGCCCGATTCGCGTCCGGCCGTAATACGACATCGTCATCCGCTGCAACTGCGTGAAAATATCAGCCCGCAAGTCATGCAACACCGCTTCGCCCAGTTCCAGGGCCAGACGGTAGCGAAAGTGAAAGGTCAGCTGCGTGCAGATGGCCAGCAGTAATACGCCGGCGGAACTCCACAAGATCGCCGACAGGCTTTCACCCCGAGCGATCGGCCCGTTGATGACCGCACCGATGGACCACGCCACCAGTGGCAGTTGGATGGCTCGCAAGACCACGCACGTCAGCAGCACGTTGCGACGGACCGCATAGGGTCGCAGATACCCCAACAGGCGCCGAATCAGGGCCAAGTTCAGAGGTCGTTTGGCAGACTCGTCCGAATCCCGATTCAGACGCACTAACCCCGTCCACGCTGGTGCCGAATCCGACACCACTCCACCTTTGACCATGCCCCTGACCCCGCTCCCCAATAGCACCACGCCTCGTGTTGTTTTCCAGGCCGAGACTATACGCAGACTGGCAGCGGGGCGAAACGCCGATTTCGCTGCGTGCCATCACTGAAAGCATCAGCGCTGCAGTCAACCGTTCGGAGGTTTTTGCAGGCGATCCAACGGACAGCGAGCCCGATCGGCTAAGCGGCACCTGTCGCAGGGGTGCAAATGAACTTGTTCGATCAAAGCCGGCTCGTGGTTACCGCAGAGCGATGGTGAATCGTGTGGCTACGCCGCGCGACGATAATCGGTCGCCGTGTCGGGATGCCACAGCAGTTCACTTGCCAGGCCCTGACACTCGGCCACGGTGCGGTACAATCCTGGCTGGTCGAGCAACTCCTCGTGAGTTCCCAGTTGCACGATACGACCCGCATCCAGTACGGCGATCCTATCCAGGTGAATCAGCGAGCTGACGCGGTTGGAGACCAGCAGTGTCGTCCGCCCGCACATGGCCGTCTCGAGCCGATCCAGGATCACCCGTTCCGTCGACGAATCGATGGCCGCCGTCGGGTCGTCGAGCAGCAGGATTCGCGGATTCACCAGGAGTGCTCGTGCCAGCGCCAGACGCTGACGTTGACCACCCGAAAGCGACATCCCCGATTCCCCGAGGACCGTGTCATAGCCATCCGGCAAATCGTCGATGAACTCATCTGCTGCCGCCAATCGAGCGGCCTGACGGATCTGTTCCAGCGACGCACCGGGATTCCCGTAGGCGATATTCGCCGCAATGGTGTGGCTGAAGAGCACATTCTCCTGAAAGACCATACCGATTTGCCGTCGCAGTTCGTTGAGTTGCCACAACCGCAGGTCATGACCATCCAACAGGATCGACCCGGACTGAGGATCGGCAAACCGCGCGACGAGCGCCAGCAGCGAACTCTTTCCCGATCCTGTCTGCCCCAGCACGCCCAATCGTTCTCCCGGTTCAATCGTCAGGCCCACATTCCGCAGAGCCGGACTACTGTCGGGATAAGCGAACGTAACGCCGTGGAATTCAATTTTCCCCAGCACCCTTTTCCCGCGTACTGGCTGCGGCGCATCGGCGATTTCGATGTCGGCGTCGAGGACTTCGAACACGCGCCGAGCACCCGCCAGGCTCTGTTGCACGCTGTTCGCCAGCGCTGTCAGGTTACCGACCTGGCTGGCAAACTGGTGCAGGAGGCTGGCAAAGACAACCAGCCCGGTCCCCAGCGCCAACTGGCCCGACACGACCAAATACCCGCCGTAGGCCAACAGTACGACCAGATTGACTTGAGCCAACAACTGAATTGCTGGCGAGAACAAACCGACTCGCCAGAAGATCTCGTGCTGCTGATCGCGGACAGCGTCATTCGCGCGACGGAACTTCGCTACTTCGGATTCCTGCCGTCCCAGTCCTTTGACTATCTGCACGCCCTGCACAAATTCGGCCAGCGTCAGGATCATCCGATCGACCAGATCGCGATTTCGATCGTACAATGGTCGGACGCAGCGTGAGAACGAAGTAGTGACCAGCCACATCACCGGAATCGTCGCCAGGCAGGCGATGGTCAGCCCGACGTGCAAACGCAACATACAGGCCAGATAAACGATCAGTGAGATCATCAGAATGCCAAACTGCAGCAACACTCCATCGACAAACGACCGGACCGATTGCACGTCACTGGTGACGCGATTGATAACCGACCCGGTCGAGTTATGGTGGTAGAACTGCAGACTGAGCTGCTGCAGACGTGCGAAGACGGCCGCGCGCAGCTCAACCACGATCTTCTCGTGAATCAGCACACCCGCGCGGACCGCGTAGGCATAGTTCAGCCAAGCCCGCGTCAAGCCGGCCGCGACAATCGCTCCGGCCAGACAGGCCAACTGCGTCAGAGGGGCCCAGGTCCCGGGGATTCCGACCCAGTTCAGCAGTTCCGGGCGCGGCACCGAATGGTCGACGTGATGTCGAACGAGATCGATGCCAATCCCGGCCAGCTGAATTCCGGCGATTGCCAGCACCAGCAGTATCAGCTGCCAGCACAGCAGCAGACAGCAATCGGCGCGGTATTTCCAGCTGAGCTGCAACAGTCGACGTATGAGGAGTCGATTGCCGGCAGCTGAGCGATCCGGAGGTTTGCTGTCGAGCCCCTGAATGTCCATCGATCCGTCTGACTTGGTCATGCTGAACGGCGACGGGCCAAGCCGACGCACCGGACGAAACTATACGACGATTGTCCGGCGAGCGGAACGGCGAATTCCGGGTCCCTCTCATGGCCATCGGCGGTCCGATTTCACCGCCAATCTCCGGCAGGGCATAGGCCAGTTCGCCGGCTGTTGCCGGGGCGAAGATGCAGTATGATGTGCGGCGGAACAGCAGGAGAGACAACCACGACGGCGCCCCAGGTGCCCAGCCACGAATCGTGTGGCTCCATCCCCATCCCTTGCCTACGGTCTCCCCTCATGCAACAGAGCCACTTCACACGTCACCCGCAACCATCCGCACGGACTGCCCGGTGGGCCTTCGGCCTGTTGAGTTTCTGCCTGATGCTGGGCTGCCAGCGGGGTCCGGCGCTGTGCAAGGTGCAGGGTCAGGTAAAGCTGGATGGCAAACCACTGCCTCAAGCGACCGTAATGTTCTCACCGATCGGTGGCGGGTACACCTCGCTGGCCGAAACGGACGCTGACGGGCATTACGAGCTGAAGTATTCTCAGGGCGGTGTCGGTGCTCAACTGGGCAAGCATCGAGTGACCATCGAAACGTACGCCATTCGAGCCGGCTCAGACGGGAATCCGATTGAGGTCCCCGAACGTCTGCCGGCACGATACCACCGTGATTCGACGGAGGAGAAAGAGCTGACCGAGCCCGCTCAAACGATCGATTTCGATCTACAGAGCAAATGACGAAATCGCGGCGTCGCGCAGCCCATAGTATCCTGGCCGTTTACTCTGGCAAATGACTTCAGATTGTTCAATCGACGTTCTGTTCGACCTTCTCGCCACCTCGAACCGACGCCAGGGCTCGGTGCACCACGACGTCCATGTCATAAGTCGGAGCGTGAACCGATCCGTCGATATACGAGACGTTCCAGGTGGAGGTATGAGCACTGCCGAAGTCATGACAGGACTGACAGTTGTCAACTTTGTCGGGACCAGGCTGGCGAGCTGCAAAGCGGACGTAGGAGTTCACCGCGCCGAACGGGTGCGCTTGACGATCGGCCACGATAGGTGATCGATCCCCCAAGTCACGTCCATCGGTGTAGTGGCGTTTGTCCATCCCCTTCTCACCGATCAGATAGGTCTTGCTGGCGCCGTCCGTCACGTCTTCAGGCCCCAATCTCCGGCCTTGTTCCCAGATACCGGGGTAATCGACCACCAGCTGTCGTCCCGGATTCTGTGTACTGCCGCCCGACATGGCGTAGTCGGTGCGGGCGGCTGTCTTGCCGAAAGTGGACGAGTAGGAACCGGCCAGCGGATAGGGTTGTGGCTCGCGACGACTCGGACAATGCAGTGACGGCAGCGCGGTGTTGGCTGCCTGAGTCAGCATCACTCGGCGATCGGCGGGCTTCGGTTTCTGCTTGGTAATCTGCGACAGGAGGTTGTACAGTTGAGTCTCTTCGAGGAAGGGGCTGATCTGAGTGATCCACGTTCCTTCCTCAAACAGATTACCGCGGACCTCCATGGCGTTTTCCTGTTTGGGCCGGGGGCGTCGGTAATCGACCCCAGCCGGTGGTTCGCCGGCATAGCCCGGATAGATACCGTTAGCCGAGTTGTACTCGAGACTGGCCAGCGCCAACTGCCGCAGATTGTTGCGACACTGTGTCTGCCTGGCCGCTTCGCGGGCCCCTTGAACGGCAGGCAACAGCAGAGTCACCAGGATGCCGATAATGGCGATCACCACCAACAGTTCGACCAGTGTGAAGGCCCGCCTGGTTACCGACATACCTTCCCCTTTGCTCTGGAAATACCTGCCAACGGGTACCACCGACGGGTCGACCGGCCTAGCCCCGGGCCGAACGGTCGATCGGTTTAAGTGCGGTTTGCGGCCGGCGAACACTTCTCTTGAGGGGGTCCTGCCGGGGGAGATTATCGCCGACTGTGGGGGGAAATGCAAAGCCGACCCGAAAGTTTTTCAGTTGGGCCGCCAGGGCTGACCCGTGGCTAGAGAATCGCACAGTTGGGCATAGACGGATTCCAGAGTTGCGCCGGCGGCAAGCTGGTCGCGAATCCGCTCGGAAAGGCTTCCTTGAGTCAGCACCAGGCGTGCCAGTTCGAGCTGCCCGGGCAAAGGCCAGTCGATTTGATCAGCCAGATAGGTCCACAGCTGACCGACCGTACAGACTTCGCTGCCGGACCAACCGAACTGGGCCAGAAATCTCGCATCACCGACGACTGCGGCACGACCGTAACGAACGGCACGCGTGAAGAGCTGTTCCAGCATGGGCTGAGCCACGAGTTGCTGAGCAGCCAGCCGCGACCACTGCTGGTCGACAAGTTTCCGCAACACGCCAGCGACCAATCCCAGCAAAGCCAGATCCATCGCCGGACACTCCTGCACATCCAACACACGGATCTCAATCGTCTGGCGGTCGAACCTGGCAATCGCTCCTCGCGCGTTCAGCCACTCGTGCTGCAGAATGCCTTCCGGATCCAGCGGCGCAATCTGTCGGTACAGACGCTGGAGGATCTGATGTTCATAATCCTCCGGCGAAAAAACAGCCTCCGGAACTACGCCGGCAGCCACCAGCGGCACTCGATCGGCATTGCGTCGATAGAAGTCGAGCCGATTGTCGAGTATGCCGGTCACTCGCCGTTCGACGACAGGCGAACTGGCGGCCAGAGCGGGTAACAAGGGCAAGATCAGCCGGATGGCGGCGTGCAGACGTCCAAATTCCTCACCGTCGCGAAACGGCAGGTTCAAGTGGACGCTCTGGAGATTCGCCCAGCCATGTCCGCGACAGTCGAAAATCCGATGGAAGGCTTCATAGACCGGATTGTAGTCATGCGGCCAAAGATTCAGCTCACGCTGTGGATCCATCCAAGGATGCATGCCGGTGGGCATCAGACGGGCACCGAGCTTCATCAGCAGTTCATTGGCTCGTCGAACCTGAGCCTGAAAACCGTCGGCCAGCGGTCCCCATTCAGTCGCGGGCTCAGTCGTCTTGAATTCCAGCACATGCAGCGCCAGTTCGTTCGACCAGCTGATCAGTCCGCAGTCGATCTCCGATACCAGTTCGCCGGCTTCCGCCATCAACAGCGCATCGACAATCGGGCGGATCTGCAGCGTCGCGGCGTCGACGACCATGTATTCCAGCTCGACCCCAAACGCCTCAAACAGGCCAGGGAACGATTCGTCCATCAGCGCATCACTCCTGACTTCCGCTGCTCAATCCGCCGCAGAAAAACTTCCATGATCCGGCGGTATAGATCATCGCCGAGAATACTGTCCTCGCAACCGGCGTCAATATTCGGATTGTCGTTGACTTCGATCACGTAGAACTCTTTCTCACCCACCTGCTTGACGTCGACCCCATACAACCCGTCACCAATTCCGTTAGCCGCCTGCAAGGCGATCCTCACGGCCTGCTTGGGCGCCTGCTGGATGCCGATCGGCTCGGCTCGACCATACCGTCCGTTGTCGTCACGGTCCTGGCGAATAATCTGCCAGTGATTTCGAGCCATGAAGTACTTCGCTGCGTACAGCGGCTGACGATCGAGCACGCCGATCCGCCAGTCGAAAGTCGTCGGGAGATATTGCTGAGCGATCAGCAGATCGGATTCAGCCAGGTACTCTGCCAGTCGCTGATCCAGTTCCTCCTCGTTCTCGACCTTCACTACGCCGCGCGAAAACGAACTGTCGGGCTTCTTCAGCACGCACGGGAACCCCAACTCCTCCGGAATCTGAGCGGCATTCTCGCGGTCGATTACCAACGTCTTCGGAGTCGGCAGCTTGTATCGGTTCAGCAATTCGGCCAGATAGACCTTGTTCGTGCAGCGGACGATCGACTGAGGATCGTCGATCACGACCATCCCCTCCTCCACCGCTCGCCGCGCAAACCGATACGTGTAGTGATTCACGGCAGTCGTCGTGCGGATGAACAATCCGTCGTACTCGGCCAGCCGCCCGTAGTCGTTCCGGTCAATAAAGTCGATCCCCATCCCCAACTGAGCGGCTGCCTTGACAAACTTCTTCAGCGCCCGCTCGTCCGATGGCGGCTCTTCCTCGTCCGGTTCGTGCAACAGCGCCAGGTCATACCGAGTCACCGCAGCTCGCTTCGTGCTCCGTCCGGGCGATGTCAGGTACTTGGCCGCAGCCTCGGCTACAAAATCCCGATGAGCCTCCGGAACTTCATTGGCGGCAATCGGCCCCAGACTCTTCAATTGCCACCCTTTCTTCTCCCGAGCAAACTTCGCTCGCAGCAAGGGGGCTTGAAACAGACTCGTCAGCTGGCGACTCAGACGCTCATACCGCTTCGCCAGATTCCGCCCGAAGTAAACGCTCAACGTAAATCGGTCGGTCTTGATCGCCGCCAGACTCGTCTGGATCAAATGGTCCAGATCTTCCGAAACCAGCCGCACAATACTCTGATTCTTCAAGTCCTGAATCGTCGCCACGCTCGGCTGAGGCTTGTGGCCCCGAGCTTCCGCCAGCAACGAAACGTAGTACCCGACGCTCTGGTAGCGATACGAGCGACAGAGATTGAAGACCTTCACCCCACGCGATTCGTTGTACTGGGGATCGGTCAGATACGACTTGGCGTCGATCGTCTGCGCATTGGGAATGTTGAACGCCCAGTCCGTGGGGTTGTTCACCACAATCAACGTTGTCATCGCGGTGGATATGCTCCGTCAGTGGTCTGCCTCCATTCCAATGACCTCGGGCAGGCAGATTTTCCTCCGCATTTTGCCGATTTACCGCCGTTGCCGCAATCGGCCTCAGCGAAAAACTCCACCGTTTCCCCCACCTCAGGGCCCCCCCGACCGCCGCACTGCCGGCCATCGCAGTCGACTATACTGGTCCCGTGAAGCCGGTCAGTCGGCCCAGTCAGTCGGCCCGGCTATCGGCCCCACCTCGCCCCCCGCCCGCAGCATGTGGCCATTCGGAGCCAGTCGCTGATACTGCGACGATCCACGATCGGCTGCGGCCGAGGGGCGAGCGGCAGGCCGAGAAACTCGGTTTTCCGCCTCGCCCCCGATACCGCCCGCCCAAACTTGACCCGATCGACCCCTGCCCCAAAACACTCGCCGCAACGTCTTCCCCCCTGCCCACCGCCATGCCACTACCGCCTCCACCGCAGGTTGCTTCCCTCCGCCGTACTGCCGGCCTGGTCCTAGCCGCCCTGGCATGGCTGACCACCGCCGGACTCCTCTCCTTGGGTCAGCAGGCGAGTTTCGGTCAGACAGCCGATCCGTCGGTCCCACTCTCTCGACTCGACGGGCATTGGGGCGAAGCGGCCGTCGGCTTCCGCTGGACCGAAGACGATTCGCGCGACGCACGCTGGAATCAGACCAGCGTCGGGCCGTTTCTCGCCTCATCGCTGCCCACACCGGGCGGGATGATTGCGAAGGCCTTCACGGTGAAGCTGGAGACTGATCCGCCGGTCTCCGCCACCTACGACCTTCAATCCATGCAGCTCCTCTGCGCCTGGCAGGGAGGATTCCTGAAGTTCGACCCGGCGCGTTACGGAATCATCGCCGCGCCGTCAATCGACGGACAACTGATCCTCTCGAGCTCGGCCTCGACTGCCTCTACCGGCCCGCGGAAGGCAATGAGTCGCCCCGACTTTCAGGGCCACTACCTGCACGGCGACCGCGTCGTGCTCGGCTATCGCATCAACAACACGCCGATTCTCGAGTCGCCGTGGGCGGCCCGAGTCTCCGGCTCTCAGGTCGTCGCCCGCACGATTCGCATCGACGCTTCGACTCGCGAGGTCGTCTGGCAATGGAACGTCGCGCGATCGCGGACCGTAGTCATTCCATCGCCATCTGCGTCGGAGGACGAACGCAGGCTGATCCAAGCCCTGCTGTCACCTGCCGAACCAGGGTCCCGCCAGCCAGTATCGGAGGGTGGGCTCACTTTGACGATTCCCGCCCGCACCGTGCCCTGGCAATTCACGGTCGTCCACATCGGTACCGAGCCTTCAGCAGAGACAACTGGAGGTGCCGAACCTCCTGAGAACGCCGATGGTGCCGGAGAGCCCATCCCGTCAGAATCGGCCCGAGACGCAATTGTGGCCGCATGCCAACGACACGAACGCCTCCCACCTGACGTGACCACCTGGACGCAGGCTGGTCCGGGCCGGTGGGGCGAGCCCCTGATCACGTCGGGGCGTGTGGCGGCCAACCTGGGACCGTACGTCGTCGATACTTTGACGCTGCCGCTGGAGAATCGATTCCGAGCGCTGATGTTTGTCAGCGGTCACGATTTCTTCAGCCAACCGGACCGCATGGCCATCTCCACCGTCCACGGCGACGTGTGGCTGGTCGACGGAGTGAATGCCGATCTGAAGCAGTTGGTCTGGAAGCGTTTTGCCACGGGGCTCTATCAGCCGCTGGGTTTGCGGATTGTTCGCGACCAGATTTATGTCCTTGGCCGCGACCAGATCACTCGCTTGCACGATACCAACGGGGATGGAGAAGCTGACTACTACGAGTCGTTCAATCATTCCGCCGACACATCAGCTGGCGGCCACGACTTCTCGACCTGTCTGGAAACCGATTCGGATGGCAACTTCTGGTATGTCAGCCAGCGTGGCGTCCACCGCATCTCGGCCGACGGCAAGTCGTATACGACAATTGCCGAGGGCCTGCGCAATCCCAACGGTCTGGGAATCCTCCCGCGACGCGACGTCGTGACTGAGGACCAACAATCGACCTCCGCTGGCCGTCGTCCCCAATCGGGTCCGTTCGCCTGGGTCGAGCATGATGTGGTGACGACGGCTCCGCAGGAAGGTGAATGGACGCCCGCGTCGGCCGTCTATGAAGTCACTCAGGATGGCTATTATGGCTATGGCGGCCCCCGGATCACCGCCGATCGACCGCTGGGCTACGACCCGCCACTCAGCTGGCAACCGCGCAACTTCGATAACTCGACGGCCGGGCAAGTCTGGGTGACCGGAGATCGCTGGGGACCGCTGCGAGGTACGCTGCTGACCTTTTCTTTTGGCCAGTGCCGGACATTGCTGCAGATGGTCGAACCCCGACGCCGCGAGCTATCAGCAAACTGGCCGCTGGCGGGAGCCGTTACCGACGGCACACGAATGCTGTCGTTCTACGCACCGACCATCCCGGCTGCTGCACAGCTCATTCAGGCTGCCACTCTTCAGCTTCCACTGGCTTTTGAATCTGGCATCATGCGAGGCCGTTTCAGTCCCCACGACGGACAACTCTACGTCAGCGGTATGCGAGGATGGGTCAGTGCGGCAGTGCAGGATGGATGCCTGCAACGAGTTCGCTACACGGGGCAAGCGACCGCGTGGCCGACGGCGGTCCACTCGTTTCGCAACGGTCTGGCATTAACATTCGCGACGCCTCTGGAACCGGCGTCGGCCACCGACCCTGAGAACTATTCTGTCGAGGCCTGGAACTACCATTACCGAGCTGACTACGGTTCGGCCGAGTTTCGCCCCTCGGCCGGCCAGACCGAGGGGCATGACTCGTGGAATGTCAAGTCGGCCGTGTTGCTTGACTCCAACACGGTGTTTCTTGAGATCGAACCTTGGCAAACGGTCATGCAACTGGCGCTGCGTTATCAAATTGAAACGGGCGACCACCAGCCCATGCGTCACATCGTCTACCACACGCTCAATGCGCTGCCTGACCTCGCGATCGACTTGCGGCGATTCGAACGACCGGGCGAGGCGGCCCGTCAGGCGAGAGCCAATCGCCAACAGCAGCTGGGCGACAGATTGCGAGCAGGACTGCTGTGGCGATTCACACCCTTGTCGGGCTCTCAATCCTCAGCTAACTCGATAGGGGATGCGCGAGTCGATCGCTTGGCCGCTCTGCATGTGCGGCCGCACGAGTCACCATCGCGTTTCACGCCGGCTGGAAACTACGCGGCCCGCGCCGAAGGCTACGTCCACGTTCCTTGGAGAGCCCATTACGCGTTTCAGCTGGATGGAACGGGCAGTGTCGCTTTGCGAGTCAACGACCGTGAGGTGATCGCCGGCCGTACGGACGATCTGAGCCAGCTCGCTCGTCGCACCGTGCTGCTCGATCGGGGCTTCAATCGAATCGAGCTCGACTACGAACCGCCAGCCTCCGGTGAGAGCCGTCTGCGGTTGTTGTGGCAAGCCGAAGATGGACCACTCGAGCCTGTCTCGCCGGCAGCCCTGTTCCATGATCCCAACGACAATCAGCTCCAGCAGTCCAGCTCACGCCGCCGAGGTTACCAACTGGCGACCGAACTCCGCTGTGCCAACTGCCATCCAGGGCTCGGCAAACCGCTCGATCGAGCGAAGACGCTGGGCGAACGGCAAACAGTCGCCCCTTCCGCCGCCGCCCCTTCCGCCGCAGCGCACGAAGACACAGCGCAGAATAATGCCGCAGCTCCTGAAAGCTGGCTGCCGCGCGACCGCAATCCGGCTCCGAATCTGGCCGGTATCGGTTCACGAATCCGAACTCCCTGGCTGATCGCCTGGATTTTCAACCCGGACGACCTGACCAACGACCATCACATGCCGCAGGTAATCCATTCGTTGCCCGCAGACCAACGCCAGCAAGCCGTTGCCGACCTGGTGGCCTATCTGGTGACGCTGTCCAATCCACGTTCAACTCAATCGAACCCCACAAATCCCGAGACAACCAATCCCGAGACGCCGAAATCAGATACGACAGATTCTGCGGCTTCTCAGGACCTGAGTCTCCGAGGGCTGACCGAGTTGAAAGGGCGATCTGGTGACGAGCTGTTTATCCAGTTGGGCTGTGCGGTCTGCCATGACTTCGAACCGGTGTCTGGCCCGGGCGACGATTCAGGTGACGGGGCCGTCGGCAGCAAGCTGGTCTATCGCACGCTGTGGTGGGCGCGAGCCAAGTATGAGCGGGGATCGTTGATCGCCTACCTGAGGGCACCACAGCGACACTGGCCGGCGGCTCGCATGCCCGACTTCCGGCTCTCGATCACTGAGGCCGCAGCGCTGGCCGACTACGTGCTCGAACATTCCAGCGCTACGTGGCCGCCGTCTGCCGAAGTCGAGCGAGTGCATGCCGAAGATGGCGACGCGAAGCGAGGTGAGGCGTGGTTCGCGCGGCTCGGCTGCGCCGCCTGTCACGCCGTCACAAGTGGATCCGTCGATTGGCCCACCGCCAATGGGCCCAAGATCACTGCTCTGGCGACTTCGGAAACTCTGGCAGCTCGCGGCTGTGTCGCCAGTCGACTGGAGTCGCATCCACCGCCCAGTCGCATAAGTCAGGGGAGTCCATGGTATCGTCTATCGGATGCCCAGCGAGCCGACTTGGCGGCGTATCTGGCGACACCACTAACCGACTGGGGTACCGAGCCACCGTCGGAAACAGCTCGATGGCTGGTCGAGCGATCGCAGTGCATTCGCTGCCACGATCGGGATGGAATCGCCAGCCACCGCCGTGAGCGTCTGGCGGAGATGATGGCCGGTCACGTCCCCGAAGCGTTACCGAGTCTGACTTGGACGGGCGATAAGCTGCACACCCTGTGGATTGAGCGAACCGTGGCAGGTCAGCTTTCCCATCCGACACGCCCTTGGCTGGCGGCGCGCATGCCGTCCTTTCCGGCGATTGCCGCCGACCTGGCTGGTGGATTGTCATCCGAACACGGCTGGCCGGCATCGACCGGTAACTCACCGCCGCCGGCTGACGCGGAGCGGATTGAACTGGGACGTCAGTTGACCCTGCCGACGGGGCTCGATTGCCGCCAGTGTCACGCGATCGGACTCATCCAACCACGCGGCGACGAGAAAACTCAGTTGGCTCACGGAATTGCCTTCGAGCTTGTGCGGGAGCGATTGCGGCCGGCCGAGTTCCTGCGTTACGCTCTTGATCCGCCACGTTACGATCCGTCATCCCGCATGCCCAAGCTTTCGCCGGACGGCCAGCACACGGCGTTACGGAGTCTGGCCGACGGAAACGCTGTGGTACAATTCCAGGCTATCTGGCACTATCTGAACCATTTTGAGAAGACTGACGAATATCAGGCTGATTTGCGCAGCACCGATTCACGCAACGTCGATTCTCACAGCGTCGATCCGCGCAGGGGGACCGCACCCGATCAGCCACCGACCGAATCAGATTCAAAAGACTAATATCTTCCAGGAAAGACGTGTGATGACTTTACATTCTTGCCATCAACTGAGATCGACGACTATGGGCTCCTGGTTGGCTGCGAAGCGAAGTATCCTGGCTTGCGTCAACTTGAAGGTACTGGCTCTTTGGTTGGTGATGATTGCCGCCTGCCACTTCGGACCGGCGGGATGGGCCGCTGAGCCGACGAAGATCGTCCTGATCGGCAAGGCGTACGATCATCCGTGGGGTTCGCACATGTATGTGCCAACGGCCGAAGTCCTGGCAAAGTGCCTGCGGCAGACTGAGGGTGTCGAAGCGATTGTCAGCGACGGCTGGCCTCAGGATCCAGAAGTCATGCGGGGTGTTTCGGCGATCGTCCTCTACACCGATCCCGGGGCCGAGTATTTGCTGGACGGCAACCACGCGGCGGAATTCACCGAATTGATGCGAGGCCGGACTGGCTTGGTCACCATCCACTGGGGTACAGCCGTGCGTCAGCAGGACCTCGAGCGACTGGGTCCGGCTTGGACGGAAGTGCTGGGCGGAGCTTGGGTCAGCAATGTCGGCATTCGCCACGACGCATCGATGTTGCGACAGGTGAATTCGCAGCACCCGATCTGTCGCGGGTGGGAGGAGTTCGATCTGCACGATGAGTTCTATCTGAATCCAACCTTGGCCGGCGGGCAGCCATTGCTGCAGGTTCGCTCAGAGAACCAGGACGTCGTGGTTGGCTGGACTCATGAACGTCCTGGTGGCGGCCGTTCCTTCGCAACGACGCTGGGCCACTACTACCGCAACTTTCGCCGAGATCCGTTTCGCCGGATGATCGTCAACGGGATCTTGTGGTCGGCCGGCCGCGAGATTCCCGAAGATGGAGCGCCGATAACGCTGAGCGACGACGAGTTGCAGCTGCCGTCGGTCGAGCCGAAGTTTGAAGAGAACGTGATGGTGCCGATGCGCGACGGCACGAAGTTGGCGACAAACATCCATCGTCCCGACGCGCCGGGTAAGTACCCTGTGATCTTGATCCGATCTCCATACGGCAAGTTCGGCAAGGACTTTGGCGAGGCACGCAAGTATGTATCGGCAGGATTTGCGATGGTCGTTCAGGATTGTCGCGGCCGAGGCAACTCGGAAGGCGAATGGGACCCGTTTCGCCATGAAGCCGAAGATGGCCTCGACACTCAGAATTGGGTCGGTCAGCAGCCGTGGTGCGACGGCCAGATCGGCACGGCGGGGGGATCTTACGTCGGCTGGACTCAGTGGGCTCCCGCACCGCTGGCCAGTCCCTACCTGAAGACGATGATTCCAGTCGTTCCGTTCGGCGACGTCCACCGTGAGATTGCCTATCCGGGTGGAGCCATGCAGTTGACATTGCTTTTTGGTTGGGGAGCCGGCGTGGGGGGGCTGAACATTCCAGGCGACAAACTGCTGGAGTCGCTCAAGTTCCTGCCACTCAAGGACTGGAACAGCCAGTTCGACAAAGAAGTCCCCTATCTTCGCGACTGGGTAGCTCACCCGTCGTACGACGATTACTGGAAGCAGCGGAGCATCGAAGATCGGTACGGCGAGGTGCGTGTTCCTACGTTGAATATTGGTGGCTGGTACGACATTTTCTCGCGGACGACGATCGACCTGGTCGACAAGGTACGAGCCAACTCGCGGGATCGCATGGCTCGTCGCAATCAGTTCGTGATCATCGGGCCCTGGGGACACGGACCGGGCGGTCGCAAGTTGGGTGACCTTGACTATGGTGACGCTGCCCAGGTCGACCTCGGCGGCATTCAGATGAACTGGTTCCGTTACTGGCTTCTCAACGAAGACAGCGGCGTCGAGGATTGGCCCGCGTATCGAATTTTTGTGATGGGAGCCAATCGCTGGCGTGACGAAGATGAATGGCCGCTGGCCCGGACCGAGTTCACCAAATACTACCTGCACAGCGACGGGCAGGCCAACACGGCGGCTGGCAACGGCAAGCTGAACACAACAGCTCAGGCTGAAGAAAAGCACGACGCCTACCGGTACGATCCGCAGAATCCTGTACCGACTCATGGCGGCAACAACCTGGTGGCTCTCCCTACCGGCCCTTTCGATCAGTCACAGATCGAACAGCGCAGCGACGTGCTGGTCTACACCTCGGAACCTCTGACGAACGCTGTTGAGGTGACCGGTCCGGTGAAACTGGTGCTCTATGCCGCCTCATCGGCCGTCGATACCGACTTTACGGCGAAGCTGATCGACGTCCATCCCGACGGTAAGGCTTACAATCTGTGCGACGGCATTCTCCGGGCACGTTATCGCCAGAGTCCAAGTCATCCGGAGTTGATTGAGCCGGGGAAGGTCTACGAGTACGAAATTGACCTGTGGGTCACCAGCAATGAGTTTCAGCCGGGACATCGTATCCGGCTGGAGGTCAGCAGCAGCAACTTCCCGCGATTCGATCGCAATCCGAATACCGGAGCTCCCTTCGGCAGCAGTGCGGAAACGCAACCCGCTGATCAGAAGATCTTCCATGATGCTGATCACCCGTCCCATCTGGTGTTGCCGATTATTCCAGCCGAGTAAGTAGGCCATCAGCAGACGCTGTGGAGATAGAAACCATGACGGACCGAGTCGGTGTCGGCATCATCGGATCCCAGTTCATCTCGGCCATTCATGCCGAGTCGCTGCGCCATTGCCCGGCGGCCCGACTGGAGGCCGTCGCCTCGCCCACTCCCGGCAATGCCGCTCGCTTTGCCACTCAGCATCAGATTCCGCGACACTTCACCGACTACCGTGAACTGCTGCAGCTGGATGAGATCCAGATGGTCGTGCTGGGTGTCCCGAACGATCTGCACTGCCAGATCGCCGTCGATGCCGCTCGAGCCGGCAAGCACATCGTGGTCGAAAAGCCGCTCTGCCTGAACCTCGCTGAGGCAGATCAGATGATTGCCGCGGCCCGTCAGGCGGGTGTCAAATTGATGTACGCCGAGGAACTTTGCTTCGCGCCGAAGTATGTGCGAATGAAGCAGTTGCTCGACTCGGGTGCGCTCGGCAGCCCGACGCTGATCAAGCAATCCGAGAAACACGATGGCCCGCACGCGCCCCACTTCTGGGATGTTCGCCGCAGTGGCGGAGGCGTCACGATGGATATGGGGTGCCATGCGATCGAGTTCTTTCGCTGGATGCTGGGACGCCCCCCGATCAAGTCCGTCTATGCTCAGATGTCGACCCAGGTTCACGGCGATAAGACTCATGGCGACGACAATGCATTGATCATCGTCGAGTTCGAAGGAGACGCGATCGGGCTGGCGGAGGAAAGCTGGACCAAACTCGGTGGCATGGACGACCGGGCGGAAGTCCATGGCTCTCGGGGCGTCGCCTACGCTGACCTGCTGCACGGCAATGCCATCGAGACTTACAGTTCCGTCGGCTATGACTATGCCGTCGAAAAGGCCGGATCGACCCAGGGCTGGTCGTTCACCATCTACGAAGAGGCCTGGAATTACGGGTTCCACCAGGAGATGGCTCACTTCGTCGATTGCGTCCAGCACGATCGCCAGCCGCTGGTGACCGGCGAGGATGGCCGAGCCGTTCTTGAAGCCCTATTCGCCGCTTATCTGTCGGCCGGGACCGGACGCAAGATCGCCCTGCCGCTGGCGACCGACGCCGCGCGGCCCATCGATCTCTGGAAGCCCGGCGTCACTTCATAAGGAACCAGCGCGAGCACAATTCAACGATCAGTTGCAGGTGTTTCGATCAACAGTGCGGGAAACTGGTCCAGCCAGTCTCTCAACAACACGTCGCCGATCTTGTTCGATGGAGCCAGTTCCTCGCGTGTCTGGCCCCAATAAAAACTGATCCACCCACTTGTCTGGCCTTTCGACTGGCGGATGAAGTCGACAAGTTCATCGGGCCGGCAACGCAGCGGAAACGTCTCTTCGACCACCACAGGCTTGCCGACACGGAAACCGTTGAGCGTTTCCATCGCCTCCGTCATTTTCCCCGTTTCCGGATACAGATGGACGCTGACGAAGTCGATCTCGTCGGCCAACTTGTCGGGCTGGAACCCTGAGGTCAGACCGGGTCGATCGAGGCTCCAGTCCACCAAGCCGACGGTGATCAGGTGCCGCCGGTCGACTTCACGCACGGCAGCCACAAGATGCTGGGTCCACGCCCGAGCGATCTCCGTCCGCGGTCGGTCTTTCTGGTCCAGTGTGATGAATTGTACGAAGTGCTTCCCGGCAAACGGCGGCCCCAACCAATCGCGATCGGTACGCCGTCCACCCGGAACAACGGGTTCATTCATCAGGTCGTAACAAAAGACGGCCGGACTGTCGGCACACCGCTCAGCGATGGCCCGCCAGAAAGTGGCTTGAACATTCCAGCGTTCTTGCTCATCAAGTTGATCATACCACCCCGGAACGTCGACACGGTGGTAACAGCCGAGCCCGGTGATGTCGAGATAGAGCCCTGTCGATTCGGCCAACTTCAACAACTGAGTAAGCTTGTCGAGCGACTTGGTGTTGGGAGTGTCCGCCGCCGCCATGAAACGCCCCAGCTGCAGATGGATCCGCACGACGTTGGCTCTCAACCGCTTCATTTCTGCGAAGTCGTCCACCACCGCTCGCCAATCGTCGTCCCAGTAGTCCTCGATCAGCCGTCCGTCACGGTCGTGGTCATAATTGAACCCTCGAACCACGAACTCGGACCGGGATTCGCCGACCACCAGACGCTGTCCATCATCCGACACTGCAACCCACGGCAACGGCTCTGCGGCGAGGACCTTGCGCCCGCTCACGAAAGATCCACACACAATAACGCACCAGATGACCGGCCACGGGAAAGCCGATCGTGAGAACGTCGACGCGATGGCGACTGACCGATCAGGCAGAAGTTGTGCGGACGGCCCACGAGCGGCGTTGGCTGGATCAGCAGTTCGCGGCCGAGTCTTTCTCGTTTGAACAAGGCGAGCGTCGTTATAACCACTGAGTTCGGCCATGGACCCGCCCCCCAAAAGATGTCTCTCTTGATTATAGAACGCGCCGAGAACAGCTGAAACGTCACCCCGACCGTGGCTACTCCCCGATATACGCGGTATTCTGGTCCTGGCCATGCTCGAGGCAATTGAGCCGACATGACATTTGCCTTGCCGGCCTCACGGAAAGCAGTCTCCACCGCCTCGGAACTGGTCACTTGAACCCGCTAAACTCGAACACAGGATTCCGATCATGATTGAGATGCGTCTCGAAGCATGCGGCGCAGGGCCAATGCAATTTCTGCTGACACGCCGACATTCCGTACCGCGGTGGACGCTGCTGTTCCTGCTGCTGTCGCTGGTGCTGACGCTCGGCCAGACGGCAGTGACATTCGGAGCCGATGGTGCAAGTGCCCAAGAACGGCCTCTCCGTATCATCTGTTTTGGCGCTCATCCGGACGACTGTGAGTTGAAAGCGGCGGGCGTAGCTGCTTTATGGTCTCAACAGGGCCATCAGGTCAAGTTTGTGTCGTTGACCAACGGCGATGTCGGGCATTGGCAATCGGCCGGCGGGCCACTGGCTCAACGTCGGCTGGAAGAGGTACAGAAGTGCGCCAAGCTGCTGGGGATTGAGACTGAGGTGGTGGATATCCACGATGGTGAACTGCTGCCGACCCTGGAGAATCGCCGCACAGTGACTCGACTGATCCGCCAATGGAAGGCCGACGTCGTGATTTGTCACCGACCCAACGACTACCATCCCGATCACCGGAATGTGGGGATGCTGGTACAGGACGCGGCTTACATGGTGACCGTCCCGTTCTTTTGCCCGGATATCGCTCATTTGACCAGCAATCCAGTCTTTCTGTACATGGAAGATGGCTTTCAGAAGCCCAATCCGTTCTCGGGTGACATTGTGGTCAGCATAGACGAAGTGGCGGATACCAAGCTCAAGTGCATGGCAGCTCTGGAATCTCAGTTCTACGAAGGAGGCTGTTGCGGGGGCGTCACCGAGTTGCCCTCGACGCCCGAGGCTCAGGAGGCCAGAAGAAAGTTGGTCGACGAACGGTTTCGGAATCGTTTCGCCGGTACCGCTGATCGGTTTCGGGAGTCTTTGCAACAGGCTTACGGTGCTGAAGCCGGCAAAGGAGTGAAGTACGCCGAGGCGTTTGAGATTTGCGAATACGGCAGCCAGCCGACACCCGAGGAGCTGCGTAAGCTGTTTCCCTTTGCGGGGCGACGATAAGTCGATCTAGGGCACCTTCGGATCCTTAGTGGCCATACCTCATGGACGATAAACAACGACTGATGGTGGGACTGGCCGGCATCCTGGTGCTCGGAATCGGCTCTCAGTGGACGGCTTCACGGATTCGTGTTCCGGCCATTCTGTTGTTGCTGATCGTCGGCTGCCTGGCAGGATCGGTTTCGGGTCTGCTTCGCCCTGACGAAATGTTCGGAGAGTTGCTCTCGCCGATCGTATCGCTGTCGGTCGGGCTGATCTTGTTTGAAGGTGGCATGCACCTCAAGTTCGCCGAAATTCGCGGCGCGTGGCGACCGCTGATCGGCCTGCTGACGGTCGGAGTGGCGGTAACGTGGTGTGCGGTGACCTTGGCTGCCATTTACGTGTTGCAGATGCGACCGTCGGCTGCGCTGGTGCTGGGCGCCATTCTGACGGTGACGGGACCGACAGTGATCGGTCCCTTGCTGCGCGAGATTCGTCCGATCGGTCGAGTCGGAACGATTTCGAAGTGGGAAGGTATAACGATAGATCCCATCGGAGCGACATTGGCGTTGCTGGTCTTCGAGGCGATCGATTCCATCCAGCGAGCTGAGTTCGGTTCGGCGACGGCGAGTGCGGCACACGGGTTGCTGGTCGTCGCCATAGCCGGAACGATCATCGGCCTGGTGGCCGCCGCTGTGATTATCGCCATGCTGCATCGGTTCTGGATCCCGGAGTTCCTGCAGAATCCGGTGGTGCTGACGCTGGTCGTGCTGGCCTATACGTCGGCCGAGGTGATTCATCACGAAGCGGGCTTGCTGGCGGTTACTGTCATGGGTATCGCTCTTGCCAATCAGACCAAAGTCGACCTGCATCGGCTGATTGAGTTCAAGGAAAGCCTGGTGGTGCTGCTGATTTCGGTCCTCTTTATCATTCTTTCGGCGCGAGTCCCCCTATCGTCACTGGCGTCGTTTGGCTGGCGCGGTGTGGCGTTTGCCGCCGCGCTGATCCTGGTCGTTCGGCCTCTCTCCGTGTGGGCGGCTACGATCGGGAGCGGGTTGACGTTCGCCGATCGCATGTTTCTCAGCTGGATGGCACCACGGGGGATTGTCGCTGCCTCGGTATCGTCGGTATTCGCGATCGAGATGGGGGAGGCCGGCCAGGCGATCGCTCCGGCCACGTTGATCGTCATCTTTGCCACAGTCACCGTCTATGGTCTTACGTCGGGGCGTCTCGCTCGGCGTCTGGGCCTCGCCGCTCCCAACGCCCAGGGACTGTTGATCGCAGGTGCCAACCAGACGGCGCGAGCGATAGCGCGAGTTCTGACGGCGGAAGGATTTCCCGTGGTGCTGGTCGATTCTCGGATGGAACGTGTGCGCAAAGCGAGGCAACAGGGTTTGAACGTGCATCACGCCAGCATCCTGTCCGAGCAGGTTCTGGACGACATTGACTTCGGTGGGCTGGGCCGGTTTCTGGCGATCACCTCGAATGACGAGGTCAACGGCATCGCGGCGGCTCGATTCCGCGAGGTCTTCGGCCAGGAAAACGTCTATCGAATCACGCCGGCCACCCCCACCGGCACCCGACCACCATCGAAGTGGAGTCGCCAGCTGGCAGGTCGTACCCTGTTCGCTGACCATCTGACCTACGACAAGATGGACCAGACCCTGGACTTCGGCGGAGGGATCAAGGTGACGCGATTGACGGCCGAATTCGGTCTGGAGGACTATCGCAAACACTATGGCGAGCTGGCCGACCCGCTGTTTGTCATTGACGGCCAGCGGCTGATCATCCTGGTCCCGACGGTCAAGTTGACGGCCAAAGCCGGCCAACAAATCGTCAGCCTGGTATCGGTCGCACCCGTGGAACCGCCCCCCCAAACGGTTATACTCAAGTGGAACGAGTAATCACTTTGTCTTCGTGGAGCCTTGATCGTGACACGGAAAATGCGATTTGCGACTTTCTTTGCGGCAAGCTGTGGTCTGGTACTGACCCTGAACAGCTTGGTGATGGCACAGGTTCGGACGTCCGATGCGGCATTGGTCGTGGAGGGGACGGTAGAGCGAGTCTATGAGCAGTCTGGAGCTGACCAGAATCTGCTGGTGCAGATCCTGGTCCAGCGCAGCGAGAATCTGACGACCAATCGGCCACAACACGACCGTTGGCCGGCACCAGGCGAGTTCCTGTTCGTAGCTTTGGAACGTGGCATGGCTCGCCCCAACGAAGGCGACACGATCGAAGGTCGTCTGGCGCCAAGTGTCGATGGAGGCTGGACGGGCGCCTCGCGACAGTGGTTCACCGGATCCGATGATTCCAGTGCCAGATCGACGGATCGGCTCCCGGAGAGTGATCGACGCCAGGGCAATGATCAACGTGCAGGAAGTGACACGGCCGTCGTTTCCATTCCGACGCTGGGATTGCAGGGCGAGCGAATTGACGTGCAGGGTGCTCTGGCGATCCGCGTCACTCAGATGGCTGCCGAAGGAGCAGCGAAAGCGGCCGGGCTGGAAATCGGAGATATCATCATTGGCATTGACGGTCAGAAACTTTCTACCGAATCGCTGGCGAATGCAGGGCGACAGCTGAACGAGTTCGAGTTGAACGTCATCGATGTGAACTCGGGTCGAGTAGCTCGAGTTAACGTCCAGCCTCAAGTTGCTGTGGCCGCTGACGATTCCGAAACCAGATCAGATGTTGACAGCAATCGACCACGCACGGCTCCTCCAGCATATTCCTTGGGTCTATCGGCGGAAGAAACCGCCGTCGACGGCCGCCCGGCGTTGAAGATTGTTCGGATCCAGCCCGACAGCGCCGCGGCTCGAGCAGGGCTCGAGAAAGGCGACGTGCTGGTGAAGATCGACGGCAAACCGATTGGAAACATCGAATCGCTAGTCACAGCATTGCGTAACAGCAATGGACGCATCACGTTGTCAGTGCGGGACGTGCGAACCGGTCGCGAGGTCCCCGTCGACGTTGATTTGCGAGGGACCGAGTCGTCAGCGGGCGGCTCATCTCCGCTGGGCAACCCGCGTGGCAATCAGGACGACCGACGCGGGTCAGATACCGTAACGCGTCCCGACTCGGGCCGCAGCCAGGACGGGAACAGCCGTCAGGACGGGGGCCAGGCAGTGGGCGGTTTAGGAATTTCGACTGACATCGCCTTCAACGACAACGAAGTGGCGGTGAAGATTACGGATGTGGTCCGAGGAGGAGCCGGTGATCGGGCGGGGTTGGTCCGGGGCATGTTGATTGTGGCTGCCAACGGCAAACCCGTCCTGCACCCGAACGACTTAAAGGCCGCCGAGCAGGCCGGTGGTCCGCTGGAGCTGACCGTCGTGGATGCCGACACTGGCCGACAGCGCCGCATCACGCTACGGCCCCGATAGCCGCTCGCCGCGGAGGTAGCACCTACCTCCGATCCCACAGCTCGCCCAGCAGCTCGGTCATCTTAGGATCGTGACGCCGCAGCTGGTCCCGAGTAAACGGGAAAAAATCGTTGCGCACAAAATACGCCTCGGTCGACTCGGCGAAATACTCAGCCGGGTCGGTCAAGGCGTACGATCGGCCCACGGTGTTCGGCCGTCCGCCGCCGTGCCACTGCTCCACGCTGTCGTACAACCCACTTGCCTTCGCCCGCTCGTAAGCCTCCTTGATCGGCCCGTTCCCGAAACCGTCGGGCAACACGAGAAAGTGATAGGCATGAGCCAGTTCGTGGAGTGCGAAGTTTGGCATGCGATCAACCTCCTCTTCGAAAATGGCCACGTTGGTGAACTCCACCGCTCGAGCCATCACCGGATCCCGTCCGTTATCGCGTAGCCAACCCGCATCCGGATGAAACTCCGCACGAGGCCGGATACCATCGTATTCTGGTGAGAAGTACAGCGGGACTTTCTGCAGCTCCAACACCGCCTTGGCAGGGACCACACGCTGAATCTGTTTGAGCTGGACCTCGAGCAACTCCAGAGCCCGCTCTGTCGCTTTCGACTGATCTTCCAGCAGACGCCGATCGACGTGAACGCGCCAGCCAACGACGTCTCTCGTCTCGCGCTGAATCGATTCCTTGCCTGAGATATCTTCGTCGCCCGCAGCGTGACTGGCCATGGAACAAGTCAATACCAGGCACCATCCGACCATCAGCAGTCTGGCAATCGGCATCGTCAAACTCGTCTCCAATCCTTACTCAACGGCCACGAGATGCATTTCCAGACACAACCACTTCCAGACACAACATGTTCAAGCACTGCCACACCGACAGACGAATTAGCCACGCAGTGCGTTCCAGAGCAATGGTGGGATGCGTGTGATGCTTGGCCGTGCGTACAGGCGGCACAGTGCGGCCGTCACTTGATCGGGGCAGCGGTGAGTGGAAAACCAGATCGGCTTGGGGAACTGGCACAGTGGCGAATGCACGACAGTTTTCTCAGTGCGATCCAGCAAATAGGTATTGTGAACCGAACCGATGCCACTCTGCACGTCGATCAACGTCGCACCCGGATAACCACCCCAGGGAGTCGACATCAATGCGAAGGCCACTCCGGGCCACACGTTGACGCCGACGGTGCCATAGCGGAGACGCCGCAAGGCAGCGTCAAATCGTTCGGGCTGACTTTGCCGAAATCCATCAGGGACGGTAATGCCAGCTGCCAGGGTACCGGTCATCTGATCGTTGGCAAACGCCACCGCTCGATCCAGAAAATCTGCCGGACTGTCGCCATCCAGCGACGTTTCGCCCGTGACGCAGACAAACGATTCCTCGCGAAACAAGACAGGCTGTTCGTCGATCGCGACATTTCGCCGCAGAATCCACGGCAGATGTCCTTGGGCCTGATGACTGGGCTCAAACCCGGCGAATTTGCGAAAACGATCCAGGGCCCCCGGGTAGTATGCCATTCGCGTCGGCGTAGCTCGCAGGATGGACTCCACCAGATCCAGAAACTCAGATCGCTGCTCCCAATGCCGCCACGTAATCAGCATTTTGACCGCGATGCAATTGAAGGATGCGTTATTGCAAATGGCTGCAACCACTCCTTCAGCCTGGGATCTTAACTGCCGGGCCGAGTACTTCCCCGGGACAATAATCCACGGCGTTACGTTACCCAGCTCGCTGGTGATCGGCTTGTTCAGCAACGGCTGTCCGGCCTGCTGGCGACGTCGACGTTCCTCGAGGTCCCGCCCCCAAACAATCACGTCATGCGATTGTGTCGATCCGGTGATGTGCACGCTGTCAGTCCCCGCATGCCCAGCAGCATATGCCCCCTGCTCGGCTCCGCCATAGACGACTCGCAACCAACCCGCCTGAATCACCGGCGCCAAGGCTGCTTCGAGAACGCCCCCCAAATAGTCGTTCACAGGATTCATCTTCAGCAGAACCGCACAATCCTGATGAAAGATTTTGGTCAGCGCATCGGTGACCGGGATCGACGAGACATTCCCTGCTCCCAGCACCAGTTCCACATGAGGCGGGCTGGACACTTCGCGCCGCAGGCGGACGGCCGCATCGCCAAACATCGCTCCTTGCGCGACTCCCGGCTGCAGCCACGTTTCGGCCCGCAATCCCATGAAGACCAGACTGTCAAACAGCTGTCGGGTTGGAAACACGGGGACTCGCCACTGGCCGTGCACCTCGCGAGGAGTCCCCGGCAAACCAGGCTCACGGCCACGCCGTATTTCGTCCAGCGTGGCTGCCGTCAAGTGCAGGAACCGCATTGCACAGACGGGTCCTCCCAGGGCCTCCTCGGCATATCCGACTGCCGAACCAAGAGTCTGTTTGGCCTGCTGCCCTAACTCAATCCACTGACCATACAAACTGCCAGTACGCTCGATGCAAGCCTCCAGCAATCGTAAGCGATCGTCCAGACTGCTGGAGACCAGTCGTCGAGCCCCGTCCTTCAACTCGGCGAGAGCACGGTCGATCGCAGCTGTGCTTGTCGCGTCAGGATGCTCTACCGGCGCTGGAGCGGTCGAGGTTGCGTTGCCAATCACACGTTTGCTCCGACGCTACGATGGCATTCAATAACGGATACCGACGCGGCGATAAATGAAACCCAAAAGCCAGATCGGACCGATTAACAGAAACTGCAGGTCCTTAAAGAACGAGGGGCGTCGACCTTCAATCGCATGCCCGATGAACTGTCCGATCCAGGCCAGCACAAACAGAGCCAGCGCTGGCTGCCAGACAGGAATGGCCGTGGACCGTTCCCACGTTCGAATCAGGCTGATTACCACCAGCGAGAAAACCAGCATGCCGGCTGCCAGCGGCAACGAAAGTCGCACGTAAAACAACATGGCGACTGCCACCAACACCGTCCCCCAGTTCAGGTACGGGCTTCCTTGCATCACCGCCGGGACCGGCATTGACCACAAGAACGCGATCACACAGGCTGCGATGGTCG
The DNA here is from genome assembly GCA_046349895.1 of Pirellulales bacterium. Classification (GTDB taxonomy): domain Bacteria; phylum Planctomycetota; class Planctomycetia; order Pirellulales; family Pirellulaceae; genus JAXMBJ01. The sequence goes on from JAXMBJ010000006.1 coordinate 3,842,764, forward strand.
GGACGCAGATCCAGTGAATCAACTTATTGGTCGCATCCTGGTGCGACTCGCCATATTCGCCAAACCACTGATCGGCCGTCTTGCCCGGCATCGCGCCCCCACGCTATTTGCTTTCCGGCGGCAGGCTTTCAATCCATTGCCGCACCAGGTCGACACCTTCATGATGCACCAGTCGACGCCCCAGGTTGGGCATCATCACACTGGGGTCCTCGGACTCCAGCCGAAACATGATGATCGACTCATCCGGCTTCCCCGGCACAATATCGTACTGCCGACCGCCCGAGCCAGGACCGGCCGCCACTGGCGACTTCCAGAATCCTACCTTCCCCAGATCGGCCTGATCCCACCGCAGGTCGAGCCCCGACGTGCGGGCCGTTCCCAGCGGGCTGTGACAGTGAGCGCAATTGACGTCCAGCCAAGCTCGTGCACGCTCAGCAACAGTACCCGACCGGGAATCATCCGGCGATGGCCAGCGACTCACCTGTGACTCTGACGGCATCCCGTGCAGCAGCCCCGATTCAGCCAGATACTGCAACTGATTCCCCGACTTCCCGCCTTGGGGAAACGATCGATTCATGTTGCGAGCCGTAGGCCCAATCGGCACAAAAGCCTTCTCCTGATTGTGGCACGTCAGGCACTGATTGGCATTCGGAATCTGATATCGGATCTTTTGAGTCTGACCGTCAGCATGCACCCAGCTGACGTCGGTTTCGCTACCACCAATCGCCAGCTCCGCATCAGTCTGGTCTCCGTCCCAGATGTACGATGCGCCGTACCAGCCGGAATCTTTCAGCACCTCGATACGAGTCTCGAGTATTCTTTCGCCCTTGGCTGGATCTCGCATGTCATGAGGATATGAGAATGTCTTGGCAATCACCGTTCCCACCGGAAACTTCAATACACCCTGTTCCTGGTATTCAATCGTCTTTCCCGCGGGGAGCTGAATGAAGCGGCGTTTGGTGGTGTAGTCCGAAAAGAGCGCGGCATTCAGGTCGTACAGCACCACGCCCTCGGCCGGCTCCTGTCGCCGCAGTTCACCTTGAAACAAACCGAACTCCGACAGCTTCCGCGGCAGCGATCGATAAACTGTCACGGCCGCACTCGCCTGCGGTTCAGGTGCATCATGTGCCGGCAGCTCAACACCCGACCACCGATCGAGCTTGGCCACTAAACCGGTCGCATCGGTCTGCGGCGAGTACTTGCCGGATCGCAGGTTCTCTTCGTTGAGTTCCTGCAGCCGGAAATTGGCGAAGCTTGCCGAACCGTTGTCAGCAATGTTCAACGTCGTCTGTCCGGTGGCCGGATTCACGATGCCATCCCACAGCATGTCGGGAAAACGATCGCCGAAGACCGGCTTGAGAACTTCTACCAGGGCTCCCTGAGGCTGAGTTCCACCGTCGACAATCTGATTGTTGTGGATTGATATGAATTCGGGGATCGCGTCGTAAGTTTCGTCATTGATCCGGGTGTTCAATGCCAGATAGCTGATCACCAACAGGCTCGCCGTCTGATTCCCCTCAATCTGATTCTCAAAAACCTCCACTCGATCTGTGGCCAGCACCATGGCGCCCGTACCCGGCGGGACAGTCGCCACGGTGGATCCTGGAGTCGCAAAGTTCGGATGATTGTTCTTGATAATTTTATTGCGAAAGACTCGCACTTCGCCACCTGACTTGACCTGCAAGCCTGGCAGATCAAAAACGAGAATGCCGCCGGAATTGTTCGTGGCAATATTCTCGTACACATCGGCATGGACCGTGTTCTCGATTTCGATCCCCGCCACATTCCGTTCCGCTCGGCACGCACGGACCACGACGTTGTGGCATTGACCGACGTACAGCCCGGCGTCTGACGCGCCGAACGAACTGCAATTCTCCATCAGCACGTTTTGGCATTGAACTGGATAAAGCCCATAGGCACCGTTCGACGCGCTAGGCGGACCAGTCCACTCGGCCCGCACGTCGCGAAAGATCACATTCCGAGCACCCAGAACCTTGATCGCATTGCCCGCCGTATCTTCCACGGCCAGCCCTTCGATCACAAAGTTATTACCGGTCGCTTCGATCCCCTGCCCACCGCTGGTCTGCCCCTTGAAACTCAAGATGGTCTTATCCGATCCTCTGCCGCGGATCGTCAGGTTGTTCGCCACGACGTCCAGCTGGCCCTGCAGCTGGTAACGGCCCGCCTCAAGCTGGATCACATCGCCGGGGACGGCTTCAATCAACCGTTCCTGCAAACGAAACTGAACGTCATCGCCAGGCGGCACGACATAGACTTGCCCCCGCACCGGCTCAGCGGCCGTGGCTCCGGCACTGCACAGGAAGGCCGCGACCAGCATTCCATACCCCGCGGCCATCCGAGTCACCAATCGCTTACGCAGCCGACCCATGTCCATTTCCAATCGTTTCCCCCGCTAAATCCTCGTCACCATCCCGAGAAAGGACTTTCAGCAAAGTCTCAGCGCCAATCGTAGCTCCGCCTGAAAAAGACCGCAACAGGTTCAATCCGACAGTACTCGCCGACGGGCGACCGGCCACCACTGTTGCAGCCGGTCACTCAGCTCCCGGACCAGCTCAGGGTGATCCGTGGCCAGGTTGCGGGATTCCGTCGGGTCGGCCAAGAGGTCAAATAATTGGGGGCCGGCTGGTTGCCGAGGATGATGGCTAGCATACCGATCGGGTTTCGCGTCGTAGGTCAGCAGCAGTTTCCAGCGTCCGTCAGTAGTCCACCGATACAGCAGACCGGCTTCCGGGTCTCCGACATCGGGCACATCATGCGTAAACCCCTCCCCGAACACCCGCGATCGCGGACTGGGCTGCCCCGACCGTAGGCAAGGCAGCAAGTCATATCCGGGAACTGTTGGCCCATCCGAGATACCCGCTGCTGCCAGAATCGTCGGAAAGATGTCGGTGGAACAGCAGAGCTGCTCTGGCCGAACCGACGGTGCGATGACTCCTGGCCAGCTGAACATGATCGGTGTTCTCACTCCTCCTTCGTTGGCCGACTGCTTGGACCGCAGTGCAAAACCCTCCGCGTCAGGACGTTGGATCCAACCGTTGTCCGCCAGATAAATCACGAGCGTCTTGTCAGCAAGCTGGCGGCGCTCGAGATGATCGAGCAGTTCGCCGCACGTCTGGTCAAATCGCTCGACCATCGCGTAGTACTTCGCTACATGTTCGGACTCAATCCCCTTGCGGCGATACTTGTCGAACAACGGATCGGGCGGGTCATGAGGCTGATGCGGCAAGAGTGGCGCGTACCAGAGAAAGAAGGGACGATTCTGGTCACTACAACGATCGACAAAATCGAGTACGGGTTTCATGGACGGGCGACCGATTGTCAGACCATCATCGCCGTGACGCCCTCCCTGCTCGGGGAATCCTCGCGTCATTCCTTCCGTAAACCCGCCTCGCCGGAAATTCCCTTCCCACCACTTGCCAGCCTGAAAGCTCAGATAGCCATGCGCTGCGAGAAGTTTCGGGAGGGTCGCTTGTGTGTCGATCTGAGCGATCATGGACGCCCGCAAGGCACGGTACTCAGCTGGCTCAACCGCGTTGCCACTTGCCCCACCGGGCTTCAGCATTTCAGCCAACGGTGCGGGCTCGTTGCCGCTGATGCCGTGCTGGTGCGCGTATAACCCAGTGATCAAGGTGGCCAGCGATGGTCGGCAGAGTGCGGTTGGCACATACCCACGAGTGAACACGGCGCTGCGACGAGCGAGTTTGTCGAGCTGAGGCGTCTCGATGTGCGGATGGCCCATGAAACCATAGTCGGTCCACCCATGATCGTCGGCGACAATCAACACCACGTTCGGCAACGAGTCGGCACCCGTCGCCTGACGACACTCCAAGCACAATCCTGCCAAGACCAACAATCCACTCGCCCAGATTCGACCGACCATGCATCACCTCCCATGTCACCACAGGGCCAATTTTACTCTCTGACGGCCCGATCGAGGAACCGCGAGCGTCCCCCCTGCCCCGGCCTCGATTTTCCCTCGGGGCAAGAGCATAATGGCGAGCTTGACGGGTCATCAGTTTTTCGGGGGACGGACTATGTTCGCAGGGCGGTCGCGATGGCAGACGGGCAATCTCTGGTTGGCCACCTTATTGCTGACGGCGGCAGCGGGCTGGTGTCGAGCGGAAGAACCGGCAACAGCGGTCGCCGTGCCAGCTGCGGTCCAAGATTCGCTGGCCAGATCGGGCGACAATCGCGGGGAACTGCAGCAGGCTCTGGATCAGGTCCCCGACAATCACCGAGCGGGGCTCCACTTTCTGCTGGAGAATATGCCCGAACGAGATCTGCGGTCGCTGAGCGCTAAATTCCTCCTTGACCATCTGGCCGTAGCCTACGACGCGCGAGCGAAGGCCAAGTGGGGGGCCAAACTGCCGGACGAAATCTTCTTCGAACAGGTGTTGCCGTACGCTAACGTCAACGAAGAGCGCGACGATGTGCGCGGCGAACTGCACACGAAATTCTGGCCGGTGGTTCAGGACGTCGAGTCGATTTCGGTGGCCGCAGCGAGATTGAATCGAGAAGTCTTTCAGCAACTCAATGTCCGGTACTCGACGAAACGCCGTCGAGCCGACCAGGGACCGCGGGAATCGATCGAGACGGGGATGGCATCGTGCACGGGCCTGTCGATTCTGCTGATCGATGCCTGCCGAGCCTGTGCGATTCCGGCGAGGTTTGTCGGGACACCCTTGTGGTCGGACGGCAGCGGGAATCATTCGTGGGTTGAAATCTGGGACGACGACTGGCACTTCACCGGCGCCGCTGAACCGACGGGAGATGCTCTGGATCAAGCCTGGTTCACCGGACGGGCGTCGCAGGCCACGCCCGGTGATCAGCGTCACGGTATTTTTGCCGTCAGTTTCCGCAAGACCGACTTAACATTTCCGCTGGTGTGGCGGCGTTCGGCGAACGAAGTCAGCGCAGTCGATGTGACTGAGCGGTATGCTCAACCCAAACCGGCCGCACCCGAAGGTCTGGTTCTGCTGAACTTTCGAGCTCTCCAGCCGACCGGCTCAGATCGCTGCCGAGCCAATCTGGTGATCAAGGACAAGGCTGGAGAGGTCGTTTTTCGTGGCCAGACCAACGACGAGACTCACGACGCGAACGATCACGTGGCCGCTCGGCTGAAACCGGGCGAATATCAAGTCGAGCTGCAAACGGCTGGCGGCGCCGTCAAGCAGACCGTGGTCGCAGAGCAGGATGGTCAGCTCGTGTCACTACGAGTCACCACCCCCGCTGACGGCGCGGCAGTCGCTGACCTGGAAAAATTCCTCGCTGGTGGCGGTACGGTCGATCAGGTGCCACAGCAGGAGTTTGCCGGCGCCGCGCTCAGCCGCGACGATGCCCAGCGGGCTCGGGAACTCATTGCGAAGGCTCATCTCGAATCGATTGCCCGCGCTCGTCAGGAAGAATATCAAGCCAAGACGCTCAAGTTGGGTGACTTGGAAATGCGTTGGGACTCGACAACCTTTGGCGACAAACCGGCCGGAGGTCATAGCCTGTACATTTCCATGCATGGCGGTGGCGGAGCCCCGAAGGCCATTAACGACCGACAATGGGAGAATCAGAAGAAACTGTATCAACTGGAAGAAGGGATCTATGTGGCACCGCGAGCGCCCACGGACACGTGGAATCTCTGGCACCAGGATCACATCGAAAAATTCTTCACGCGGCTGATCGAAGACATGATTGCCATCGAGGGGATCAATCCGGACCGCGTCTACATCACGGGATACTCAGCCGGTGGTGACGGAACCTTCCAGCTGGCTCCCCGCATGGCCGACCAGCTGGCCGCTGCGGCGATGATGGCCGGCCATCCCAACGAAACGCGTCCTGACGGGCTCCGCAACCTCCCCTTCACGCTCCACATGGGAGCCAACGACGGTGCGTTCAATCGAAATCAGGTCGCCGCCCAATGGAAGACGATGCTGGCCGACTTGCGAACGGCCGACCCGGCCGGCTACGAGCACTGGGTCGAAATTCATGCCGATAAGGGTCACTGGATGGACCGGGAAGATGCCGAGGGAGTGAAATGGATGTCGAAATTCACTCGCAATATCATTCCCGAACGAGTGGTCTGGCTGCAGGATGACGTCGTGCACGATCGGTTCTACTGGCTGTCGGTCAAGCCAGAACTAGCCAAGGGAGGCCAGAAGATTGTGGCCAAACGCGACGGAAACACCATCACCATCGAACAGTCCGACGTCCCTGAGCTGACGATTTTGCTGCGGGACGACATGGTTGACCTCGATCAGCCCGTCAAAGTGATCTTCGACGGACGCGAAGTCTTCAATGGCAAAGTCGACCGGACCGCCTCGCAACTCGCTTCGACGCTTGTGTCGCGCGGCGATCCCCAGGCCGTCTTCAGTGCTGCATTGCCGGTGCGACTCAAGGACACTCCGTGACGCTGGATATTTTCGCGACAGACTGGTGCGGGCTCTCGGTGATTACCAGTTGAATCCCATCGAGATCGCAAAGCCCAGCAGACTCGCGTCGCCATGGTTGGCGCTGGTGAACGAATTCACGGTGAGACCTGGTACGGTGCCGCCAAATCCCACGCCACCCACCGGCAGTGAATCGATATTCCAGTGCTGGTGCTCCAGGCCAATCCGGGCGAAACCGTTGGCCGGTAGCCGCTGCAGGGCAAAGTCCCACTGCAGACCAGCCTGGAACTCCCCAATGCTCATCGTCGCTTCGTCATCCTCACGCGACACCGTGGCGGACCCCAGCAGCGGCGGGCTCGGAGAAGCGGTAACCGTCCCTGATTCGCGGGCTCGTGATACGGCTCGTCCCCCCAGCTCCGAGCCACGGCCACTCAGATAGATCGACCAGTGCGAATCGCCCAATTGACGCCGCATCGTCAGACTGCCGGTCACGCCTGCGCCTTCAAAACTCGACAACGAACTGAAGTAGAGCTGCGAGAAATTGCCCGGCGAGAAGACCCCGAACGCATTCAAACTTGTTTCCGAATAGAACGACGCATAACGGGCCCCGCAGGTGCCGTCGATCTTCCATCGCCCCAACTGAAAGCTGCGGACGCCCTCCAGGTCGGTGTTGTACATCTCGACCTGCCCCTCGTCCCAAATCGTCATAAAGTTGGGCTGATTGGCCGACCCGGGAGCCGGCGTCGGAGGAGCGACGGACGAGTCGTTGAGCATCCAGAACCGACCGACCAAGCCCCACTTCTCGTTAAACTGCCGCCCGAACCAGATCCGCGGAGCGTAAGTGAACTGATCCAGAGCCTGGTTGTCGACCACCTGCAGGTCGGTCCCCACAGTGTTCGAATTGTCCATGGACAGCGTCGTCTGTCCGCCCGTAGTGACGTCGGCGTCCAGAAAGGTCGCTTCGACACCACCGAACCAGAAAGGACGTCGGCCGCAACAGCAGCGAGAGTGGCCAGCGCATTTTTTGCAATCGGTACATTTTGCCAAATCAGTGCCGGGCGAGTCACACGCCACATCGACGAGATTGTCGGCTGCACCCAAGCCGACCACAGGCTGCTTGTCCTTCGATTCCTGCGTGGCTTCACCGACCGCTTCGTCGGCACCCTCTCCGGCTCCCTCGTCAGTAGTTTCATCAGCCGCTTCGTCCCCTTCGGCTGCAGCAGGGGGCTCATCCAGCTCGGCCGACGGTTCACCGGTATCGTCAAATAGATCGGCCTCGGACTGCGGTACGACGTCGCCGGGCAACTCGGGCGCCGGGTCTTTGGCCACGGGGGTTGCTTCGGCTTGCAACTCGTCTTCGAATTGATCGGCGGCTGAAGCCTGCCCCACTGTCGGCACCACGATCAATGCCAGCGCCAGCATGCCACCCAGGGCCATGCGAAACCAAGCAAGCTTCCTACAGACTGCAACCGACATGAGTCGTCCTCCCCCAGCACCGCCCGCCCATCGCACCAACCCTGGCCGATCGTCGGACGAACCCTCCTGGTACCACCAAAATCGATTATTCCGGCCAGGGGCATCAGCAGAACCCTACCTGCAGGTATATCCCGTACGATCGTTACAATCCTACCTCGCTAGCAATCGCCGCTGGCCGGCAGGCGGAGGTTGTGCGGCAAGGGAAGAGTTCAGTCCAGCTTCACGCGGCGCAGCCGCAACGCATTCCCCACCACCGAGAGTGAACTGAAGCTCATCGCCGCGGCGGCTAGCATGGGATTCATCAGAAGGTGCGGCGACAGAGGATAGAGCACCCCAGCGGCGATCGGCACTCCCAGAAAGTTGTAGATGAAGGCGAAGAAGAGGTTCTGGCGGATGTTGCGCATGGTGGCATGACTGAGTCGAACGGCGCGGACCAAGCCACGCAGGTCGCCGCCGAGCAGTGTGACGCCTGACGATTGAATAGCCACATCGGTCCCTGTTCCCATCGCGACGCCAACATCGGCCTGAGCCAACGCTGGCGCGTCGTTCACGCCATCCCCCACCATCGCCACTCGCCGACCAGCCGCCCGCAACGCGTCAATCCGGGCCCGCTTGTCAGCCGGCCGCACTCCGGCGGCAAAGTCGTCGATACCCAGTCGCTGGGCTACGGACCGAGCCGTCTGCTCGTGATCACCCGTCAGCATGATCACCTTGAGCCCCAGTCGGTGGAGCGATGCAATGGCCTCCGGGGCTGCCGACTTCAGAGGATCTGACACGGCCAAGATTCCCGCACACGTGCCCCCGGCGCCAACAAACATCGCCGTCCGCCCTTCCTGCTGCAGTTCCCGCGCCTGGTGATCGACCCGCGGGTCGATCACCGACCCCGCTTCACGCAACAGATCGGCCCGTCCCACCACCACCTCAGTGCCATCGACGGTTCCTCGCACGCCGCCGCCAGTTATCGCCGTGAAGCCACCGACCTTCGATAGTTCCAGCTGCTGTGCCTGAGCTTCTGCCACCACAGCTCGCCCCAAGGGGTGTTCGCTGAACTGTTCCACGGACGCGGCCAGCCTCAACAGGTCCCGAGCTGACCAGCCTTCGGTGGGCCGGATTTCGGTCAACTTGGGTCGTCCTTCGGTCAGGGTCCCCGTTTTGTCGAGCACCACGGTGTCGACTTTTTCGAGCCGCTCCAGCACCTCGGCGTCCTTGATCAGGATGCCACTTTGAGCGCCTCGGCCGATGCCGACCATGATCGACATCGGCGTTGCCAACCCCAGTGCACACGGACAGGCGATCATCAATACGGCCACCGAGTTCACCAGAGCGTAGGCCAGGGCTGGCTGTGCGGGCTGAAACACGGCCCAAGCAATGAAAGTCCCGACCGCTGCCAGCAACACCAGGGGAACGAAATAACCGGCCACTCGGTCCACGGTCTTCTGAATCGGCGCACGGCTCCGCTGAGCCTCGGCGACCATCGCCACAATCTGCGACAAGACCATGTCAGCGCCAACTTTTTCAGCCACCATCACAAACGCACCACGGCCATTGATCGTCCCGCCAATGACTCGGTCGCCCCGCCCTTTAGTCACCGGCAACGACTCGCCCGTGATCATCGATTCGTCGACAGCGGACTCACCTTCGTCCAGTCGACCATCCACTGGTACCTTCTCACCTGGCCGCACCCGTAACCGGTCTCCTTTTCGCACCTCAGCCAGCAGGATATCCTGTTCCTGATCACCACCGATGCGATGAGCGGTAGGGGGAGCGAGTTGCAGAAGTTCCTGAATCGCCCTGTTCGTGCGGCCTCTCGCGCGAATTTCCAGCAGTTGCCCCAGCAACACCAGAGTGACAATCACGGCTGCCGCTTCAAAATAGACCGCCACCTGACCGTGATGCTTGAAGCTGTCCGGGATCGAGTCGGGGACCAGCAGTGCGACCAGACTGTAGATGTACGCCGCGCCGGTACCCAGGGCGATCAAGGTGAACATGTTCCAGTGTCCGGTCAACACCGACCGCCAGCCCCGCTGAAAGAACGGCCAGCCTCCCCACCAGACCACGGGCGTACTGAGAATCGCTTGCAGCCAAAGGTAGAGCTGTGGCCCGAGTAGGTGGTAGATGGGGACGCCCACCATCGGTGCCATCGCCAACAAAAACGTCAGGATGGTCAGCCCCAGCGTCCCCCAGAACCGGACCGAGATGGCCCGCAGCTCACTATCGTCACCATCGCCCGCCGCCACTCCTTGCGGTTCCAGCGCCATACCACAGATCGGGCACGCTCCCGGACCGGTCTGCTGCACTTCCGGATGCATTGGACATGTATACACTGCAGCCGATGAACCGACCTGATTTGACATTGACTTCGAGGGCGCGTGGACCAGGTGGACGATTGCCGGCGATTCTTCGGCGAGAAACCGGCGGCGACAGTGTTCGCTGCAGAAATAATAAGTAACGCCATCCTTGCTGGTGCGAATGCCGGTCCCTTCATCGACCGTCATGCCACAGATCGGATCTATCGCCACGGCGTTTCCCTCTATTCACTGAGGGACCATTCCAGAATCCCAGCGGATCGATCGGGCTGCAAGTCGACCTCCAGACGCAAGGCCGTCGTGGTCACCGCGTCAAAGGCCATCTGATTGTATTTGTCCTTTCCAATGGGACTCATCTTGACACCTGACACGGGGCGCCATTCGTCCCCATCTCGATACAGCACTCGCCAAGCCTTGGGTAGCGCACACGCTCCGGCTGGCGTATCGTCGAACCAATAGACGGCCGTGGCCGACAATCGTCGTGGGGCACCAAAGTCGTACTGGATCCACTCCGTCGTCCCTTGATGCGGCCACCAGGTCATGCGGGGGATCGACTCATCGGCCGAGTTGCGAGGTTCCAGGCCATCTCCTACCGCGTCAACCGAATCGTTCTCGAAACAGTGCGAAGCCGACACGACGTACTTCGACTCGTGCGGTAACTCGGGGGCTACCCACTTATGTCCGTCGGCCGAGTCCGTCACGGTCGGGAAGGCGGTGATCCGCAGCCGAGCGGCCCCCATCGGAATCAACGTCAGCTCCTGGAGCGGTGCGTCGCTGAAGGCTGGACTCGGCTGTAACGCTCCAACCATACCCCGATGATCCAATTTCCAGTTCGCTATTTCACGCCCCATGCCACGGATCCGCACCGGTACCGAGTCAGGAGTGAACGGCTGGTCGGGGACCGGGCCCGGACGTCGCTCGAACTTGAATGAGCCTTCTGGCTCCTGCGGATTGATCTCCAGTCCGAAGTTCCACGGCGATTGCGAATAGACTTCCCATTCCGGCCAGCGGGGATCCCGGTCGCCATATTTCTCCCATCGTTCGTCGATAGCCAGCGAATAGCTCAGCGGCCCTCGATTCACCGAAACTGAGCGATGGTTCGCTTCCCAGGTGCGCAGAGCCACTTTCATCGGCAAGCTCAGCCGTACCAGGTCGCCATCTGACCAGACTCGTGAAATGACTCCATAACATGGTGCTGAGCCCGAGACGGGAGCACGAACGCCGTTAATTTCCACCGAGGCCTCAGCACACCAGCCGGGGATCCTCACGTGAAGCGGAAATTTGGTCGGCTGGTCCAACGCAATCCGAAACTCCACCGATTCGCCAAACGGGTATTCGGTCGTCTCGGTGATCTTCACATCGACTCCGCTCCCCACTCGAGCTGTCACCTCACAGGGAGCATACAGCGACGCACACAGACCGTTATCGGGCGTCGCCAACCACAATTCCTCGGCGTAATACGGCCAGCCGTGTGACACATTGTGCTGGCAGCAGCGGTAGACTTCAAACGGCGAATAGCTGAACATCGTGCCGCCATTCTGGATTCCGGGCGACTTGTTCAGCCGATCGAGCTGCACCTGATTGGCACTGGTGATGTAGTGGAGCCCACGGTGGTCGGGAGTCATCGACGCGGTGAATGAATTCAGTGCAATCTCTTCGCATCGGTCGCTCCAGACCGGATTGCCAGTGATTCGCGTCAGCAGCTCGAAACTGTGCATGAACTCCACAATTCCACACGTCTCGATCCCGCCGCGCGGGTCGACAAATCCCGGCCGACAGTTCTCGTCGCCGACAAATCCCCCGCCGGGAAACTGACCATACTCGCCCACCAACGCCGAATAGTTCCGTTCAGCCGACTCCAGATGTCGAGGTTCACCGGTCAGCATCCACGCCACGGTCCCCGCGCGGAATCCTTGGGCCAGATTGACGTTGTGCCAATCGACAATCCGCTCATCCCAACGAGCCATGCCAGCGTGGATCTTGCGGGCCAAGTCCAGCAGCCACGGATCGCCGGTCCGGTTGTACAGCCAGAAGACGCTCTCGATGTTGTCGCCCGCTCGGAGTTTTGGCCAATATCCTTCACCGAAAGCACTTTCGGGCAACCGATCTTCCCACCGCATGTAACGCCGCATCAGCTCGATCACGCGCGGATCGCCGGTCGCTTCGTGGTAACTCTGCATCACATTCAGCATCACCATATGGGGCCAGAGATCGGGTTTTCCATGGAGCGAAGTCAGCAGCTCGCGGGGCCCGAACCAACCATCCTCACGTTGCGAAGCGATTGCCGATTCAATCCACCACTTCGCTTCGGCCTGCATCGTTTCGTCGTGCAGGACATATCCGAGATCGCCATAACCCTTCAACCAGTAAGGCAGCTCTTCCCACCCCATTCGACCCGAACCATCGCGACGAGCCCAGGCGCTGTGGTCGCGATCCAGCCAGGGTGAGATCTCGGCCAGCCTTCCCACCATCCCGTCCCGCTGCAGCTCCAGCATGTGTCGAAGCCACCCCATCGGTTGGATACTTCCGATCGGCAACTTGACAAACGGACTCGACGCCAACGGCGCTCGATTGCCCACGTAGAAGCTGTTGGATCCCACTCCGTCCGCCGTCGCCATTCGACGCACCTCAGTCGAATTGCCCGGCTCTGCTGCAACACCACTCTGTGTTCTCATAGAGCCGACCGCGAGGCAGACAAGTTTCACAATCAGCAACGATCGCCAATTGGCGACGGACTCCTGCACGACCACCAGCTGCTGCTGCGTGAACATGGCGACCACCTCCCTATGCAAATTCACTATACCACGCCCAGCGTGCCAGAGGGCTCGGCCAACCACTGCGGACGCGGTGAATGAGCTGCAGCAGGCTGTAGTTTTCAGATCAAACACAGCCTGCGCTACCAATCGGCCAACCGGCGATTTCAATGCTTGAGCTGAGCCCTGGCATAGGCAATAGATCGCAGCGCCCTCGGCTCGGTCGACCTTCTGCCGGTCAGAAACTATCCTCTGCATCCCGCTCGAGATTGCTGTAAGCCGCGCGTGCCAGGCCAAAATTGATCACTTTCCCCGAATGATCGAAAATCTCGCAGACCTCGTTCAGAGCCAGATAGAGCCGAGCCAACGGGGTCGCACTGCCGGCCGTACCGTACAAAGGTGTCGCAATGATCTTCAAAGATTCCGGCAGCCGCTGGCGAAGGTCGGTCACCAAATCGTCCAGCTGCTTGGGTGTAATGCAGCCCTGGACCTGAAGCGTCGACAGAATCTGCAGCGTTCGGCCCATCTTCCGCAACTGGTCGTCCGTGCAGTCCGGATCGATGACTGAGGCAATCATCAACCGGCTGAGCAGCTTGGTGCGATCCTGAGTCGACTTGGCGGCTGAAACCAGCTGATGAGCGATCTTTCGCCGCCCCGTTTCCGACTCGGCATGCCGCATCAACAGCTCTCGATTGGCCGCCGGCTGAATGAAGTCCGCCACAAAGACTTCGGCCGTGGCGGAATCAACGGGTTCCAGTCGCGATGCCAGCCGCCGCGCAAACCCCTGAAACGTCTTCGGCTCAGCCGCCCCTGCCCCTCCCGCTGCACCCGCTGCTGCCGACGCCTGCTCCACCAGCCGAGCCAGAATCCCCTGCGCCACGGCGGACAACGGCAACGGGTTACCCGCTGGTGCCGCTAAGGCCAGCCACTCTCGCAATCGATCCCCCGACTTCTCCAGCAACGCGACGAATCCCTTGTCAATCACGTCGACGTGATCGACGATCCGCCCGACGACCGTCACCAGCTCGGCCCAATCGTCGAGCTGCCCTTTGTCCTCAGGCATCGGGTATATACTCCGCGAGAGGACCTTGGGCAGCGGAGCGTACAGCAGCCGTTTCGGCACCACCTGATACGCGGGTGGCTTCTCGTCACTCAATCGGCAACTATCGCAGACGATCATTCCCCGCAACGCCGCCAGCAGCTCGTCGCCCAACAGCAAATGGTCCCGCAACCGTTCGATCCGCGGTGGCAAGTCCTGAGTGAACTCCTCGGGCCGCTGCGTGCCCAGGTCGATGATCCGCTGAATCGACCGCTCAGCAGCCTGCCGCGGCAATCGATGAGCCAGAAACGTCATCGCGCCAATGATTTCGTCGTGCACCGGCTCATGCTGCGACTCGAACTCTTCCAAAAACCCGAAGACGGCCGCCAGTTGAGCCTCATCGAAACGAGGTGTCTTCTCGTGAGCGTAAGGGAGAGTCAGGACGCAGTAGAGATTCAGCCAGCTGGGAAACAACAGCTCATGAGCAAACTCTTCGCTCTGAAACTGTAGCGGTTTCCAGCCAATGAAGTTCTGATGGTCGCGCACGATCGCACTGACGACCGGCGCGGCCGCCCCCGCTGCACTGCCGTCGTCACTCACCAGACATTGCACCACCAGCTTCTCGAAATCGAGCAACACCGCCTGATGCTTGGGATTCAGAATCGGCTTGCCACCACTCGACGCAGTACCTCCGGCCCCGGGGATCCACCGGTCTTTCTGGTTCTTGAGCCACGGCAGAAAGCCGGTTTGGCCCTCGCCCAAGGGAATGTCGGCGATCCGGTCCAGGGCCTGAAACAACTGGATGGCAGTTGCCGAATAGCCCGAGCGAGACAGGCGGCCCGGGACCTCGATCCCGTCCTCTCCCTCGCCCGATCGCAACCGTTGGATCTGAGCCGCCCGTTCCACCAGAAAAAAATCATGTACCATGACAGGCGGGATCGCTGATTCCGAGCCGGAACAAATAACCTGAGCCAAGCCACTTTACGTCCGGCCCTGCCGCGACACAAGGACCTGTGAGCACCCCCATGACAGCTGCCCAGAATATTCGACCGGCTGCCGGCTACGTCCATACCCAGCACGGCCCGCTGTGGCTCACGCTGTGCAGTGCGGCCGCCCTCTGTTTCTGGCTGGCCATGCGAGAGCCCAGCGACCACGCCAGATGGGTCGCGGCCGCTGTCGGCGCCATCGTGATCCTGCTGGCCGGCGCCTTTCATCACCTGACAGTCCAGGACCAAGGGGACCAGCTCGAGGTCCGCTTCGGACCGTGGCCATTGTTCCGCCGCCGAGTGAAATACGCTGACATCGTGTCGGCCATACCAGGTCGCACCTCCATTCTCGATGGCTGGGGGATCCATTACAGCCTCAGCGGCGGTTGGGTCTGGAACCTGTGGGGACGGGATTGTGTCGTCGTCAAACTCAAGTCGAGTACCTTGCGCATCGGCACCGATGACGCCGCACAACTGGCCGCCTTCTTGCAGCAGAAACTGAACCGCACCAACCCGAACTCGAGTCGACCGTGAAACCGTTCCTCACGGGAACTGGCCGCCGCACCTTACCAAAATCCAAGCCCACCACGATGAACCTGGAATACCTTCGCGAAGCGATCCGACTGGCGAATGACCACATGACGGCGAACGAAGGTGGTCCCTTCGGCGCGGTCGTCGTCCAGAACAACCGAGTGATCGGCCGGGGCTGGAACCGAGTCACCTCGACCTTTGACCCCACCGCCCATGCCGAAATCGTTGCGATTCGCGACGCCTGCTCGCAGCTCCACGCCTACGCGCTCCCGAGCTGTGAAATCTACTGCAGCTGCGAACCGTGCCCGCTGTGCCTGTCGGCCATTTACTGGGCGCGTATCGATCGGATCTACTACGCGGCGACTCGTGATGATGCCGCCACGGCCGGCTTCGACGATCGATACATCTATGGCGAACTCGCCAAGCCACCCGATCAACGGTCGATCCCCATGCACCAGGCACTCCGCGATGAAGGACTCCTGCCGCTGCACGAATGGCTGAAGAAGCCCGACCGAATTCCCTACTGACTCTCCATCAGCGCCGAGATTGTCATCAGCAGCAGCCGATCAGCTCGAAGCCGACCCCAGCGTCTGTCGGAAGAGGGCCGTCGCTACCAGCACGCGATCGACACCGTCGGCGGCCAAGCGATTCACGTCGGCATCGTCCCGCACGCCTCCTCCATACCACAACTCAACTTGCGGAAACTCGGCTCGCAGCTTGCTGCACAGCCCCGAACTGCCCGGTCCCGCCGCCGCACCGACGCAAGCCAGCTCCAGGACCAACACTCGCTGGGCGCCGGCTCGCACCACAGCGCCAACCAAGTCGACCGGATCCAGCGGGACCACCGGGTCCTCCGATTCCACCGAGTTCTGCAAGTTCGTATCGCCCGCCGGGTTCACCGCAGCCGCCTGAGTGGCCGTGTTGCGACCGAGCAACATATTGCCGCCACGCAAGTCGACACTCACCACGCAACGCGCCCAGCCGATGGCCTGGCCCAAGGCGACCAGCGATTCCGCGTCGCGCAAGGTTTCGGTCCCCAGGACCCAACGAAGCGCCGCATGCGACTGAATCGCCGCGGGGAATTCCCGCCAAGAATCCATATCCACCAGCCCGCTGTCGACCCACAGCTGGTAACCGGCTTCGACCAACTCGGCATACACTTCCCACTGCCGAACGCCGCCAGTCAACGCGTCCAGATCCGCCACGTAAAAGGACTTCAGTCCATATCGGCTCGCCAGACGATCGGCAACTTGCCGAGGTTCAGCCGTACCGAGCCACGGAAAGTTGACGGGGCGGTAATCGGAGCGGCGGCCACCCGTCGCATGCACGACTCGGCCGGCCATCACATCCAGCACGCCGATCAACCGCCCCGCTGCCACTACAGCTCAAAATCCTCAGCCGCAGTCGACTGATAGATGGGCAGATGTCGGTAGTAGACTTCCAGAATCATGGTGGCCATCGAGGTACTGTAGAGCCGCCCGCCTTGATTGGCCGAATGCGAATCGCCCATGTGCCAACTTCCCGCCTGATGGCCATTCTTGGCCTGGGTCTTGATGAGAAAGTCTCGCATCTTGGAGTTCCATCGGTCCCAAGGTTCGCCGCCGTAATGACGCATCACCTGAGTCGCATAGTAGTTGTAATACATGTCGACTTCCGATGGACCGCGTTCCCCCAGCCGCTCGACGCCACGCCGCAACGCCGGCTCTTCGCGATTCCACCCCAAGTACATGCGGCACAACAGCCCAATCGCCGTGGTCGCCGATGCCATGTCGCTCCCCGGACGCTGGTACCCATAAGCGGCACCGTCGTCGGCTTGCACCCCGTCCAGAAACTTCTCGGTCAATTGCAGCGTGGCGGGCAGAATCTGCAGCTGAGCCATATGGCCGCTCTTGAGCCCCATCAGCTGCCAGCCGACGACCGACGTGTCGCCCGGCTCGCGAACTTCATACCGCCAGCCGCCACCGATCGGGTCCTGAGCATACTGAGTGAAGTTCAGAGCACCCTGAGCTGGCCTGAGCAGATTCTTGTCCTTGGTCATCGCGTAGGCTTCGCACAACACGATCGACGCCAGCCCGTGCGAATACATCCGTCCCGAAGGCTCGTAGAATGATCCGTTGGCCTGCTGCCGACTGAGCAGATAATACAGCCCGGCGCGAACTTCTTGCTTGTAAGCACCTTCCTCATGCGTGTGCCCGGCGCCGAGGAACGGCAGCAGAGCCATGGCGGTGGCGCCAATGTAGGCCTCGGACATCAAGCCTGGATCGGGACAGCCACAGGAACCTCCCAGCGGGCGAAACGACCAGCTGCCATCGCGATTCTGGTGGTTCTTGAACCACACCAGCGCGTTCTGCACCGCCGCTTCACTCCCTTCCGTCCCGCCCCCCTCACGCAACAGCCGCATCTTGTCGCCCGACGATCGGCCCTTCAGCGCTTCCGAGGTCCCCGTCCCGCCCGATACCGTCATCTCGCCAACGGTCGGATTCAAGACGTCGATCGGATTGAAGCTGGGCAAGGGACTGATCGGCGTCACTTCGGCCGTCAGATTCACTTCCGGCATCGCCGCAACCACTTCGGAAGGGACCGACTGAGTCATCTCGACGGCGGCTTGCGGTTCGTCCACCGAATCAAACTGCGGGCCCTCCAGAAAGTCGGGCTCTTCCGACGTCGTCTCCGCCGTGCCAAACGTCAGCTCTTCCAACGACTTCGACTCGGGGATGGCAATCGTGCTGAGCGCCAACATCACCAGCACCACCATGTGGACGACCAGACTGACCAGCCAGCTGGGCATCGTGGTCAGCAACGTATCGACCGTGCTCGTGCCACCTTCGGCCGCACCATCTTCACTGGCCGCACCCTCAGCAGACTCACCACCGGCCGGCGTGCTGTTGGCAGGCACACCACCAGCTGGCACACTACCAGCAACCGCAGCTTTGGCAGGGGAACTGCTGGTGGAGGCGTCTTTGGCTGGCGAGCTTTGCGAAGTGCCGGTCGTCGCTGGTTTTGGAGCGGCTATGGGATTGGCCGGCGGAGTGGGACCGGTGGCTGCGGTACTGGTGGCCGCTGAGCTGGCTGGAGTCTTTGCCGAAGTGCCTGCCGAGCCGCTGACGTTGATCTCAACCGGAGCGATCGGCGCCGGCGGACCGCTAGCAGCGGCCGACGGAGGCGCGGGGGGACCGGAGGAGGTGGCGGGACGTTCGAGCATGGACCTGCCATCGGAGTGCGAGATAATGAACGCTTACTCTTCCAAAGTACGGCAGATCGGCGAATAAATCCAGCGATTTCCCCCTGCGTCGAGCCCGACACCGCCCCGCTCGAGGGCGGTTCGTGCCGATAGTACTTGCGGTTAAAGCCAATTATCCAGATGTGGGGGCCAGGTCAGGCGGCTTGGACAAGCGAACTGGACACTTCGGCGGGGGTGTGGCCTTTGGAATGGTCGGGGAAGTCGGTATACTTGCCGGACTCAGGCTGATCGACGGGCGTAGGCGGGGTTTGCGCGGTCGGCGATTGGCGGCTTGGCAGGCGGTCACCCACCGGGCATCGGCGGGGTCCGACGGCCGTTGGTGACCACGAATGGGCAAAGGGTTGGGCTGTGGCGAAGAGCAAGAAGAAGGTTGAAGTGGTGTTCCTGGTCTGTGAAGAGACGGGGGACTACAACTACACGTTGCGCCGCAAGACGGGTGGTGAGAAGCTGAAGTTGAAGAAGTACTCACCGCGGCTGCGTCGTCATACGTTGCACGTCGAGAAGAAGAAGTAACCACCGGGCTCGCTGCCGACGATGGAGCACCATGGCCAAGCGGTGGCTGTTTCCCGCTCACGATCCAGCGCGGATCGCCGATCTGCAGCGTCAGGCGGGAATATCGCCCGTGCTGGCTCAGCTGTTGGTCCAGCGGGGGTTGGTCCAGGCTGAGCAGGTCCGTGGCTTTCTGGAAGCCAAGCTATCGGACTTGCGCGACCCGGAGCAGTTGCCGGGGGTGGCTCAAGCGGCCGATCTGATCTATGGAGCGGTGACCGAACGACGTCGGATCACCGTCTACGGCGACTACGATGCCGACGGCATGACGGCCACGGCGCTGCTGTACCGCTGTCTGAAGCTTTTGTCGGCCGATGTGCAGTATTACGTGCCGAACCGCATGGAAGAGGGTTACGGGCTGAACGCCGAAGCCATCGAAAAGCTCCACGCGCGTGGCACGTCGATGATCGTGACGGTCGATTGCGGGATCGCCAGCGTGGCGGAGGCTCAGCGGGCTCGTGAGCTGGGGCTGCAGCTGGTGGTGACCGACCATCATCATCCTGGCCCGGAGCTGCCGGCGGCTGATGCGATCGTCCATCCGGGATTGCCGGGAACGGGGTATCCTTTTGCCGGACTGTGTGGTGCGGGGGTCGCGTTCAAGCTGGCGTGGGCGCTGTGTCAGCGGGCGAGTCAATCGACGCGAGTCTCGGAGCGATTGAAATCGTTCCTGGTGGCCGCCTTGGGTCTGGCGGCGATGGGGACGGTGGCCGACGTCGTGCCGCTGGTCGACGAAAACCGAGTGCTGGTGCGTCACGGGCTGAAGAGCGTGAAATCGCAACCATTGCCCGGCCTGACGGCGTTGTTGCGAGTGACGAACTTGCACGAAAAGTCGTCGCTGGCCAGCGAGGACATCGCGTTCATGCTTGCTCCGCGTCTGAACGCCGCGGGTCGACTCGGTCAGGCGCAGCTGGGCGTGGAGCTCTTAGCGACGGACGATCCGGAGCGGGCACGGGCTTTGGCGGAATACATTGACCAGCTGAATGCGAGCCGGGACAGTCTGGAGCGGAGTGTCTACCTGGCGGCTCATAAGCAGCTGAAGGACGAGTTCGATCCGGACGAGGATCCGGCGTTTGTGTTGGCTCAGCCCGGCTGGCATCTGGGAGTGATCGGCATTGTCGCTGGTCGGCTGGCGGAGAAGTATCATCGGCCGGTGGTGATGATTTCGCTGGACGAGCTGGGAGCGAAGCCGGGTACGGGCTCGGCGCGGAGCATTCCTGGGGTCGACCTGCATCGAGCGTTTGCTGAGTGCAGCGAGCACCTGGTTTCTCACGGGGGCCATTCGGCCGCGGCCGGATTGCGGATTGACCAGCGGCAGGTGGAGGCGTTTCGGAACCATTTCTGTCAGGTGGTGTCGGAATGTTGTGGGGCGGAGATGCCGGTGGCCGAGCTGCGGATTGACGCGGAGGCCTCGCTCTCCGAGCTGACTCAGCAGGCGGTGGAGCAGCTGGAGCAGTTGGCGCCGTTCGGGCAGGGGAACACTCGGCCGTTGCTGTGTGCTTCGGGAGTGGAGCTGGCGGACAAGCCGGTCTGCATGGGTCGGAGCCACAACCATCTGGCGGTCCGGGTGCGTCAGGGGGGTGTAGTTTTGCGGGGGATGGCGTTCAACAAGGCCGAGTGGCTGCCGGAGCTGGAAGCGGTCTCCGGGCCTTTGGACCTGGCCTACCGCCCGGTGATCAACGAATTCCGTGGCCGCCGATCGGTCGAAATGCACGTGGTCGACTGGCGTCCGCACCAGTAAGTCCATCATCCCTCATCGGTCGCCGAGCCGGCTGTGACGGGCCCCGCACTTGGGCCCCGCACCCTGGCCCCGCACCGGAGCGCGGCAGCGTCGAGGACTGGCAGGCGGGTCTGGCCGGAGTGAAATCCCGTTCGAGGGGGTCTAGGAATCCCTGTTGACCTGCTCAGCCGGGAAGCTACTATTAGCGGTTTGGACAACGCCGCTCGGCGTCGTCCGTACGGGGCGTGGCTCAGCCTGGCTAGAGCGCTTGGTTCGGGACCAAGAGGTCGGAGGTTCAAATCCTCTCGCCCCGACTTTCGCCTAAGCGAAAGTCGAGAGAGTAGAGCAGAGAAAGTAGCAAGTAGAGCATTTCCCCAGCCGAACCATTCGGCTGACCCGGAAACCGTGCTCAGCCATTTACCTTCTCTGCTCTACTCGGTCTCCTCTCTACTTTCTCCTCTCTTGCCGGCAGCGGGTACCAGCTTCCACAGCCGCTCGGACGTGAATTTAACCCAGCTGCCGAATCTGTATTCCACGGTTCGCGCTGACCGTCGAGCGGCAACGGGGCGAACGACTGATAACCTCAACCCTGAACGTCCGCTGAAATAGGCTGGGTCGAACACTCCATGCGCCCCTGAATTCAGCATTTCTGCGCACTGTCAGCCCGCAATCGGTTTATCGCCGAACTTCAAGGTGCTCTTGACTGGCACAAGTCAAGCCAACTTGGCATTGGTGCCGATTTTGTGAATGAATTCTAGTCCGTAAAATGTGTTCGCCCTGGCGGGTGTGAGAATCGTACGGTCGCCGCTGTCCGTTGGATGTCACCGCCAAGCTGGCTCCGACATCGTCGTCCATCGCCCATCGGGGCGAGCCCCGTGAGGCCGACAGGCCCTTGGCCCCGCACCGTGAGGGATGACGAAGCCGGCGGAAGCGCGGCAGTTCGGCACGTCCGGTCTGCGTCACAACCGATTCACTCACCCCATTCCCCCGGAGGCTTTGTTGTTCGGATTCCTCAGGGGCGGTTAGTCCACCCCTCAGCGGATAATCTGCGCCATGGGCCTCGCGCCAATTGACGCGACTTGGCGTCAATTGATAGCATCTACCAGCAATCAAAAGGCGATGCCCGGAGAACGAGCAAGCGCGAATACAGAACATCGATGAGCTTGCGAAGTACCTGCACGTGGGGAAAACTACGCTGTATCGCCATGCGCACGAAGGGAAGGTTCCGGGGCACAAAGTATGCAAGCACTGGCGTCTCAACCGCGAGTCCATCGACCGCAGGCCTGATGAAAACAAGCGAACTACGGAAATGGAAGGGGATGCCAAATGACGACCACTTACCATGCGAAGTACTTCGCGCATGAATTGCCCCGGCAGTCACAAGCAGGTGGCATTGATCTTCTGTCGATGGCGCTCTTCGATTCCTGCTTCGACCTCAATCCGAACCAAATTGAGGCGGCCATGTTCGCCCTGCGACGCCCTCTCTCGAAGGGCGTCTTGCTGGCCGATGAAGTCGGCCTCGGCAAGACCATCCAAGCGGGGCTTGTCGTGTGCCAATACTGGGCCGAACGCCAACGAAGACGGTTCATCATCTGTCCCGCAAATCTGCGAAGACAGTGGGCGCTGGACGACTGGTTCAAGAGGCAACGGTACAACAAGCAGGATCAGGTGTACGACAGCATCTACGTCAACGGCGACAACAATCTCGAAAACCTCGGCCGTCGCGACCAAACCAAGAAGGTCCGCCTCATCGAAGAGGAGTTCGGATGCCTAAAGTCCGATGTGGAGGGCAACTAGATGGACAGCAATGACAACAAGACACCAGAAGTCTTCACACATGGTTCCACTTGGGTTCGCGCCGACTTTCACATGCACACGCGAGCGGACAAGGAGTTCGAGTACAAGGGCGAACCGAACGCTTTTGCGGGAGCATACGTCAAAGCCCTTAAGAAGGCTGGGATTCGGGTCGGCGTAATCACAAATCACAACAAGTTCGACCGCGATGAGTTTAAGACGCTCTACAAGTCTGCTCGAAAGGAAGAGATTCTCCTTCTCCCTGGTGTCGAACTGTCAGTGAAGGACGGGGCAAACGGCATTCATACGCTGGTGGTTTTTTCGCCAGAATGGATCAGGAATCAGGAAAATGAGAACTACATTCAGAGCTTCCTTAATGTAACGTTCGCTGGTCAGGCAAACTACGAGAATGAGAATGGCCGATCGAATCACGACCTTAACGAAACCGTACGTGAACTCAACAAGTTCAACAGGGATTACTTCCTAGTGTGCGCTCATGTTGAGGACAAAAGCGGCCTGTGGAACGAACTCGACGGCGGTCGTCGTGGGGAGCTTGCCCGTTACGAACCATTTCGTGAAAGATGTTTCGGATTTCAGAAGGTACGGACGCGCGATTTGCGAGACAAAGTGAAGGAGCAGATGGCCGGTTGCTATCCGGCCGAGGTGGAAGGCTGTGACTGCAAGTCCATTGATGAGATTGGCAAAGGAAAGTCGACTTACCTCAAGATTGGCGCTTTCACCTTTGAGGCAGTCAAATTCGCCCTGCTTGACCACGCAAGTCGGGTGGCCGTGGAGCGACCAAAACGAGAACGCTCCTTCATTCGCGAAGTCAGTTTCGAAGGGGCGAAACTCGACGGAACGAAGCTCTGTTTGTCGCCGGAACTGAACACGTTCATTGGCATCCGCGGAAGCGGGAAATCGTCAATCATCGAGTCGATTCGTTATGCCATTGGAATTGAGCTACCTGAGAATGCTGACCGCGATGGCTATAAGCAGGGCTCTGTTAAGCATGCGCTCGGTAGCGGCGGAAAAGTGACGATTACTGCTACTGACCGGCACGGCCAAGAGTACGAGATCCGTCGTATCCTTGGGGAACAGCCGGACGTATATGTCAACGGTGCACTTCGACCTGGGATCAACATCCGGGAAACCATACTGCATAAGCCGATCTATTTTGGTCAAAAAGACTTGTCAAGCACCGGCCAGGGATTCGAGAACGAACTCGTTGAGAAGCTGGTCGGAGACAGCCTCGTCGAAGTACGGCATGAGATTGCCGTCCGAAAGCAAGCCGTGGTCGAAACAGTGCGACGCCTGCAAAAGCTGTCAGATGTCGCCGAAAAACAGAGAGAGTATCAGAACAAACAAGCCGACGCCCAGCATCGCCTCAAGGTCTTCAAGCAGCATGGGGTAGAGGAAAAACTACAAAAGCAGGTCGATTTCGAACAGGACAGCCGTTCGCTTACGGCTCTTGCCAGCTTCGTGGACGGTTACATTGACAGCCTCGTCGAGGTTGTAACGCAATACGAGGATGATTTTCGTACTCGCGGGAAATACGAGTCGAAACGAAATGCCGATTTCTTTAAAGATGTCATGGCTATTTTCGAGCGTGTGGCCAAGGGCTTTGGACAGGTCGGCGCGCTAATCGAGGACGCGCGCAGAGCATCGACGGAGTTGAAGGCAAAGGCCCAGGTCTTTGATGGCATGAAGGGCGATTTGAAGGAGGAATTCGCGGAGGTTTCAAGGAGACTAACTGAAGAACTGAAGTCGAGTGGTGCAACGGCCGTTGAACCGGATGAATTCCTGAGATTGCGGAAAACGATCGACAACGCCAAGCAAATGCTCGTAGCGCTTGGTAAAGAGAAGGACCAGCAGAATGCCTTGCAAACGCAACTTGTCGCCGACTTGACCGAACTGAACGATAAGTGGCACGAGGAGTTCCGGGTCATTAAGGATCGCCTTGAGCTGATCAATCAGCAGGGGCCGGCGCTCCAAATCGCGATCGAGTACAAAGGCGATAAGCCAGCATTCCTCAAATACCTCAAGGACATCTTTCGAGGCAGCAAACTGCGGGAGACCACGCTTGAGTTGCTGACGACCGAGTTCGCGGACGGAGCAGCGATGTACCGCGAACTGGATAAAGCGAAGAAGGCGGTCGGAAACGCGTCGGATACGTTTGAGCAGTACTTTTGGGAAAATCTTACAGCACTTCTGACCTGGCAGGTTCCGAACAGGTTCACCATTAAGTATCACGGAAAGCAGCTTAGGCACCACTCGCTAGGTCAACGCGCTTCGGCTTTGATCCTCTTTGTACTGAGTCAGCGCGACAACGATGTGGTGATTATCGATCAACCCGAGGACGACCTCGATAATCAGACCATTTATGAGGATGTAATCAAGCTCGTTCGTAAGCTGAAGCCCGAGACACAGTTCATATTCGCAACTCACAACCCAAATATCCCTGTCCTGGGCGATGCAGAGCAGGTACTTGCGTGCACGTACAGCGACGATTGCATCCACACCGAAGTGGGCAGTATTGATTGCCCAGCATTACAAGATGCCATCGTGAAAATCATGGAGGGTGGCGAGGAAGCATTCAAAGAACGTAAGAGGATCTATCAGGTATGGAAACAACAGAACTCCTAGAGACGATTGGCCGTGGCGAGGACAGCCGTCATCAGTTCAAGGAAGACGTGACGAACGCGTCCTCGCTTGGCGCTGAGTTAGCGGCTTTCGCCAACTCAGGGGGTGGGCAACTCTTCATTGGCGTGGCCGATGATGGAACGGTCCATGGTTTAGACGCAGCAAACGTTGGACGACTGAACCAACTGATTAGCAATGCCGCGTCCACCGTTGTTCGTCCGCCGATTAATCCACAGACGGAGAATGTTCCTGTTGGAAATGGAGTCGTTCTGGTCGTCACAGTTCCTGACGGCTTGAGCAAGCCCTACTTAGATAACACGGGAGCAATCTGGGTTAAGAGCGGCAGCGATAAGCGCAAAGTGACTGCGCGTGAAGAGATGCAGCGAATGTTCCAACGGGCCCAACTCGTCCACGGCGATGACGTGCCGATACCGGGAACATCGGTGTCCGACGTTGACCTGGTGTATTTTCGCGAGTTCTTTAAGGAACGGTTTGAGCGGGAGTTAGAAGACCAGCAGCTTTCAATTGCTCAGGTATTGACCAACATGCGGCTCCTGAATGGCGGTCTGCTGACGGTCTCAGGGGCGTTGCTTTTTGCAACTAATCCGACACCGCTTGTGCCGGCGTTCCACGTTAAGGCCGTGTGCTATCCTGGGACCGACATCCACGTTTCTCAATATGCCGATAGCGCCGACATTTATGGACGAATCTACCAGCAGTTTGAACAAGCGTTGGCTTTTGTCCTGCGTAATTTGCGCAGAGAACAGCGGGATCAAGGTGTGAACACCGAGGGGATATTGGAGATACCCCGAATCGTCTTTGAGGAGCTACTTGCGAACGCGATCATTCATCGCGATTACTTTGTGTCGGCACCGATCCGAGTGTTTATCTTCGATGATCGGGTTGAGATTCTCAGTCCAGGCCATCTCCCTAACAATCTGACAGTTGAAAATATTCGAAGCGGAAACTCGAACATTCGGAATCCGATTTTGGCGTCGTACGCGACAGATGTTCTGCCGTACCGCGGCTTAGGAACTGGTGTCGTGAGGGCGTTGAGGGAGTATCCGCATATCGAGTTCATCGATGACCGGGACGGCAACAAGTTCGTTGTGAAAATCCATCGCCCCAACGCGCGCAACGGGCAATGATGGCTAGAAATCGAAGGGGAAGGACTGAGACGCCATCACTCCGATACGACGAGAGAATTGCTCTCAACCAGTGGATGTTGTCGCTGTTTGAGGTCCGCAGCTTTGACAGAATTGCTGAACACCTTTCATCGCTGGCGCTGGAGGGCCTGGACGAGAACAACGTCCATAAGTTCTTGCAACAAATGAAGCTGTCAGAGAATCAGCGTCTCCTGCGACACCACCTAGCCCTCGCCGCGGGATCCGTGGGTCGGCTTGGTAATGATCAATTACAAGATCCCGAAACAAGAGCGCGTAGCTTGTAATCGTTCCCTTGCTAGCCAATGCGCCACGGTACCCATCTCGACCAGAAAAATTCTCTAAGGGTCCGCCCTATCCGGCTTCAACTCCCGGTGCCTCTCTTCCATTGATGAAATGATCTGTTGTGGCGCGTTACTCGACGGGCTCAGAGCTGTCGACTTGCCCGTCATGTCGTCTTACCAACTAATGTCGATTCTTGTCTTGATGCTTGGCAATTCTAACAAACTTTGGTAAGGTTTTTGCTCTGTCGGTCGGCGGGAAGCTGCCCGGCCACCGGGCGGAGATCGCCGGTTGACGGTTCGTTGTGGGAGCGAGCAAATGACCAAATTGTCGGACTACCTGAAGATTTCCGACGCAGCGGATTATCTGGGCGTGTCGCCCAATACGCTGCGGAATTGGGTGAATGCGGGAAAAGTGGCGGCCGTCCGGCATCCGGTCAATCAATACCGGCTGTTCCGACTCCGTGACCTGCAGTCGCTGCTCGACGGCTTAAGCCCACAGGGCAAACGAGCGCGGAAGTGACAATGAAATAAATCGCATGGTCCCAGTCCCCGGCGCGGATCATCCGCGTCCGGAATACAGTACTACCGGAACTATCGAACGACGCCGGCGAGCTTAGATGGCCAAATCGAATAACTGGACCACCGTGGCTGAATCGAAATTCCCGTGGGAACGGGATGCGCTCGATTTCGTCCGGTCCCGGTTTCCCGGGCACGATCCTTATCGAGCCTGGGCCAACTTCGAGTTCATCGCCGATGACGGCAGTATCAACGAAGTCGATCTGCTCGTCTTTACCCCTCAAGGGTTCTTCCTGGTCGAGATCAAGAGCCGCGTGGGACGCCTGTTCGGCGACGCTGGGACCTGGACCTGGGAATCCGACGGGTCCCTGTTGACCGTCGACAACCCGCTGATCGCCGCCAACCTCAAGGCCAAAAAGCTGCGGTCGGTGCTCCAGCAACAAAAGGCGGCTCGCAGCAAGGGCCAGATCCCGTTCGTCGAACCCCTCGTATTCTGCTCGGCACCCGAACTGAAGCTCGAACTGCAAGGGAACGCCCGGTACCGCATCTGCCTCCGCGATCGGCCAGCCGAAGGAGACCGGCCCGCTCGGCCCGGCATCATGGCCGCTCTGATCAATCGGACCTGCCCGGGGCTCGAATCATTCGCCAAGGGGACGCATGACCGGCCCATGGCCAAGGTCGTCAGCCAGGCCATGGATCAGGCCGGGATCCGACCCTCCCAGCGGGTTCGCAGGGTTGCCGACTACGTGCTCGAACAATTGATCGACCAGGGGCCCGGCTATCAGGACTGGCAGGCCTCCCACACCCAGGTCCCCGGCTCGAAACGCCGAGTTCGGCTCTACCTGGTCCGCCATGAAGCCACTGCGGAAGATCGAGCCACTATCCAGCGGGCTGCCATGCGTGAGTTCCAGATCCTCGAATCCCTGGAACACCCGGGCATCCTGCGAGCCTACAACCTGATCGAACACGAACTCGGGCCGGCCCTGCTGCTCGAACACGATCCCCAGAGCATCCGGCTGGACCACTACCTCGCTCAGCAGCAGGGCAAACTGACCGTCGACACTCAGCTCGACCTGGTTCGGCAGATCGCCGAGGTGGTCCACTACGCCCACGAGAAAAAGGTGATCCACCGAGCGCTTTGTCCCCAGAGCATTCTCGTGACGAATCTGGCCGACGGGCCGCCTCGCATCAAGCTGCTCAACTGGCAGGTCGGCTACCGCCGCGGAAGCTCGTCGACCGGCGCTTCCCGCATGGTCACGGCCACGTCCCACATCGATCGACTGGTCGAAGATGCCGCCACGGTCTATATGGCCCCGGAATCGCTGACCGAGTCCAGTACCGGCGAACATCTCGACGTCTTTTCGCTCGGCGCCATCGCTTATCACATCTTCTCCGGCGTCCCCCCGGCGGCGAACGCGGTGGAACTGAGCGACAAGCTGCGTGAAACCAAGGGGCTCCAGCTCAGTTCGATCATGAACGGCGCGGCTGAGTCGCTGCAGGATCTGATCCGGTTTGCCACCCACCCGGTCGTACCGGACCGACTGGAAACCGTAAACGATTTTCTGGGCATGCTGGACGAAGTCGAGAACGAGCTGACCGTGCCCGACCGCGATTACGTCGACGATGCCGCTCGGGCTCAGCAGGGCGATCTCCTGCCTGGCGACCTGCGCGTCGTCCGGCGGCTGGGGCAAGGGGCGTGTTCCGTGGCTCTGTTGGTTGAGCGAGGCGGGCAGAGCTTCGTGCTCAAGGTGGCCAGCGACACCGATCACAACCAGCGGGTGAAAGACGAAGGAGAGCTGCTGGGTAAGCGCGAGATGCGGCACCCCGGGATCGTCGATGTCGTCGAGACGGGCGAGTACGGCGGTTACTGCGGTTTCCTGATGCGTCCGGTGTTTGCCGACAAGGAGCGTGGCGTCATCGAGACCCTCGGCCAACGGCTCCGCAAAGAAGGCCGGCTGCATATGGAATTGTTGCAGCGATTCGGCGAGGACCTGCTGGCGGTGGTCAACCACTTGGAAGAACAGGGAGTGCCACACCGCGACATCAAGCCGGACAACATCGCCGTGGGAATGGTCGGGCGGGGAGACAAGCTCCATCTGGTGTTGTTCGATTTCTCGCTCTCACGGACACCAGCCGACAATATTCGAGCGGGGACCACGGGCTACCTCGATCCGCTGCTGCCGCTGCGTCGACCGCCTCGATGGGACCTCCATGCCGAACGCTATTCAGCCGCCGTCACTCTGTACGAGTTGGCGACGGGCACGGTACCGAAATGGGGCGACGGTTCGACCGATCCCTCTCATCTGAATCCCGACACCGAGATCACGATTGATCCCGAGCTATTCGACCCGGCGCTCCGCGAGCAGCTGACCGGGTTCTTCCGGCGGGCCTTCAAGCGGGACATTGCCAAGCGGTTTGACAATGCCGAAGAAATGCTGCGTAGCTGGCGACAGTGCTTTGAAGGTCTGGACGAGTCACTCGGGATTTTGGACGAATCCGATGAGTCGACCCTGGCTGAGCTGCTGGCGGACGCCACGTTCGACACACCGATCGCCGACCTGGGGTTAGGGCCGCGCGCCACCCATGCCCTGGATCGTCACAACGTGTTGACGGTCGAGGACCTGCTGACCTTTTCCCAGCGGTCGCTGATGGGCCTGCGAGGCGTGGGGACTCAGACCCGGCGGGAGATATCCGCCGCGGCACGCATCCTGCGAGATCGGCTGGGGACTCCGGAAACCGATCTCGCGACGGCGGCCGGAGGTGCGGAGACTTCGACCGCGACAACCGACATCGGCACACTTGGCCTGGACCTGTTGATCAGCCGGCTGATGAAGACGGTGGCCAGCGACGGCGATTTGATGCGTCGAGCGGTTCATTTGTTGTTGGGATTCGAGCCGAGTCGACCTGGTTACTGGGCGAGCCAAGCCGAAATCGCCGAACAGCTCGGGGAAAACCGCATGACCGTCGTGGAGATGGTCAGCAAGCTGCAGCGCCGATGGGCCAAGGACGGCGCCCTGGAACGGGTGCGACATGATATTGCCGAAATGCTGAGCGTCCAGGGGGGCGCGATGTCGGACCGGGAACTGGCCGAGGCGTTGCTGGTGGCTCGCGGCTCGTCAGAAGACGAGCCGTTGCGGAGTCAGCTGGCTCGTGGTCTGCTGCGAGCGGCCACGGAAGCCGAACGTGTCATGCCCGAACCGCGGTTCCTGGTTCGCCGTCACGATAGTTCGGTGCTGGTCGCCATCAGTGGTGAGGTGGCGAGCTACGCGCTGCGGCTGGGGGCTGAGGCTGACAGTATGGCCGACGAGGATCCGCTGTTGGCCCCGGCGCGAGTGATCGAGCGGCTGAGGGACGTGGCGGCTCCTGACGGGGTGGCCATCGCCGACACGCGGTTGCTGCGGTTGGCGGCGGAGGCTTCGCAGCACGCGGCCGTTTCGAGCCGTCAGGAGCTGTATCCGGTTGGCATGGCGGCGGTCCGAGCATTGAAGCTCGCCCAAGGCGCGTTGCTCGGACAGCGCACGCTGGACGTGGCCCAGATCCGCGACCGGGTGATGGGCCGTTATCCGCAGGCCCAGCCGCTGCCCGACCGGACCGAGCTGGACGACCTGCTGAAAGCTGCCGGATTCAACTGGACGTGGGATTCCACCGCCCGCAATGGGGCGGGGTGTTTTGTCAGTCCTCAGCGGGATCTGGTGTCGGTTACCAGCGGCAGTGAGACGATCGAGCGTCATTCGACCCGGCTCGGGCACGCGGACGCCGACGAATTGACGCCCGAAGTGGCCGATGCTCGGCAGTTTGAAGAGCGGCTACAGCGGTCTCTGAAGGAAGGCTCGTTCCTGGTGCTGTTGGTGAATCCAAAATATTACGACCGAGCCCGCAGCGAACTTTGTCGCCGATTTCCTTTGCAACTTGTCGACTTTGAGGGCGTGTTCCTTGATGCTCTGCAGCAGGTCGCGGACAAGGCCAAGGTCAAATGGGATCTGGTGCTGCAAACCGACACCAAGCCGCAAGAGAGAGACTGGGACAAGCTGATGATGCTGGTCGGTCGCACGATTTCGGCCGTCGAGGCTCAGATGCGAGCCGCCGACAAGACGATGCTCGTCATCTACTCCGGCCTGCTGGCTCGCTACGACCAGATGGACCTGCTCAGCCGCCTCTCGCAAAACGTTGGCCGCTCTGGCGGCATTCCGGGCCTGTGGCTGCTCTTGCCGGGTGACAACCAGGCGATGATCGACGGCAAGCCGGTTCCGCTGATCGGACCCGGCCAGCGGGCTAGGCTGCCCGAGAGTTGGCTCGCGAATTGGCACAGGGGAGGTCAAGGGGAAGCTGGGGAAGCTTTCAGCGGTCAGCGGTCAGCTTTCAGCCAGAGAAGAGGAGAGCGTGATGGATAATTTGCAATTGCAGACTACGGTGGGAGACAATGTGAACTACTTTGAAAGACATTTCTTGCCGACTGCCGACTGCCGACTGCCGACTGCCGACTGCTGACTGCTGACCGCTGACCGCTGACTGCTGACTGCTGACCGCTGACCGCTTCCTATTGACCGCTACTTAGGGATTCCCCCATGAAATCATTCCGCGACCTACAAGTCTGGGAGAAGGCCCATCACTTGACGCTGGCGATCTACAAGGCGACGCGGAAGTTCCCTCGGGAGGAGTTGTATGGGATGACGAGCCAGATTCGGCGAGCCTCGTGTTCCATTCCCGCGAACATCGCTGAAGGCTGTGGTCGAATCAGCGACAACGAATTGCGGAGATTCATGGAGATTGCCATGGGTTCAGCGAGCGAACTGGAATACCACCTGACACTTGCTCATGATCTCGAGATGCTCGCGCCGGAGATCTACAACGAATTAAACATCAAGACCTGCGAAGTCAAGCGCATGCTGGCTGCGTTTATCAAGAAACTGACGAAAGGATAAGAGCGGCAAGCGATTAGCTTTCAGCTTTCAGCGATTAGCCTTCAGCCAGACTTTTCCGGCTGACCGCTGAACGCTGACTGCTGAACGCTGAACCCTCACCGCCTCCGCCCCAATGATTAATCGACTTGCCCTACTTTCCGATCTCCAACGGTTACTCAAGACGCTCGAAGCAGATTTGCTGGAGCGAAGCGAGTCTGCGGAGCTGCCGGACGTGGGACGCCGGCTCCATGGGGAGTATGAGCGTGCGCAAGCGGCGGGCCGGACGGCTCAGAATTATGAGGATTGGCGGAACGATGAGATTACGCAGGTCTCTGCGGCCTGGGTGCTGTCATGCGTGTTTGTGCGGTTCCTGGAAGATAACCGTCTGATTGAGCCCCCACGGATTGCGGGGCCGGCCGAGCGGCTGCAGCAGGCCCGGGACGAACATGAGCTGTATTTTCGCGAACATCCGACGGAAACAGACCGCGAGTACCTCCTGGCGGTGTTTGACGAGCTGGCAAGGCTGCCGGGTACCAAAGAAGTATTTGGCGATCATAATCCGATTCGCGAACTTCCGAATTGGCTCTCGGGTGACGCAGCCGGTGTAATACTGAATTTCTTTCAAAAGATTGATGCCAATACTGGCCAGTTGGTCCATGATTTTACGGATCCCGAGTGGGATACCCGCTTCCTCGGCGATCTGTACCAGGACCTTTCCGAGGCCGCTCGGAAGAAATACGCCCTGTTGCAGACACCGGAGTTTGTTGAAGAGTTCATACTCGACCGGACGCTGGAGCCGGCACTGGAGGAATTCGGACTGGATGCGTTGCCGATATCAAATCAGCACGGCAATCAGGTCTTTCCGGCCGGATTCCGGATGATCGATCCGGCGTGTGGGAGCGGTCACTTTCTGTTGGGTTCGTTTCGGCGCTTATTGGATCGTCGTCAAAAGCAAGAGCCCGGGGCCAAGATTCGGGATGTGGTTCAGAAGGTTCTTGACTCGATCCACGGTGTCGACGTGAATCCGTACGCGGTCGCGATTGCTCGTTTCCGATTGCTGCTGGTCGCCATGAAGGCTTGTGGCATCCAGCGACTGGCTGACGCCCCCGGGTTTCACTTCAATCTGGCCTGCGGCGATTCCTTACTGCATGCCCCGCTACGCAGCTCGCCCACGGAGACTCAGGGTGTGTTCGACTTCGAGTTGACCGCCGACGACTCGGAATGCGAACATGCGTACCAAAGCGAAGACTTGCCGACACTCAAAGCGATGCTCCGCGCGGGGCAGTACCACGCCGTGGTGGCCAATCCGCCGTATATCACGCCGAAGGATCGGCAGCTGAACGAGCGGTACCGCAAGCGGTTTGAATCGTGTCACATGAAATACTCGCTGGCCGTGCCGTTCCTGGAGCGGATCTTCCGACTGGCGGTCCCAGGCGGGTTCACAGGCCAGATCACAGCGAACAGCTTCATGAAGCGGGAGTTTGGGAAGAAGCTGATCGAATGGTTCTTGCCGAAGATCGATTTGACTCACGTGATCGACACCAGCGGAGCGTACATCCCCGGCCACGGCACGCCGACAGTCATTCTGTTCGGGCGGCATCGGTTGCCGGTCGGCGAGACAATTCGTGCAGTAATGGGGATTCGGGGTGAGCCGAGTACGCCCGATGACCCGGCACGGGGTTTAGTCTGGTCGGCGATTGTC
Source organism: Pirellulales bacterium (assembly GCA_046349895.1). Taxonomy (GTDB): domain Bacteria; phylum Planctomycetota; class Planctomycetia; order Pirellulales; family Pirellulaceae; genus JAXMBJ01. The sequence continues at coordinate 3,876,760 of JAXMBJ010000006.1, forward strand.
CGCCAAGTCGATCAGCCCGGTAGTCAGTCCGAGTTTGTGAGCGTGACCGAATCAGAAAGAGGACGATTTCATGGGCACCCGTGGTCAATTGGTGGCGGTGGGGCGGCGGAATTGAAGGAGTTGCTGGACGATAGATGCGGAAATTCTCTCGGAAACATTGCCTGCGTAATTGGCATCACTGCCGTCACTGGCGAAGATGAACTGTTCATGCAGTTGCGGTCAACGCTTCAACGCCATCGAATTGAGAAAACTAGAACTTGTATCGAGGGCGACGTTGTTCGAGACTGGTCAATAAATGAGTCCATGTCATCGGTATGGATGTATGACGACGATTTCAGGATTCTTCCACTCGACAGCCTACCTTGCACGTCCAGATTATGGTGGCCGTATCGCTCGGCAATATACTGGCGCAAGCGATTCGGAACGCCTCTCGTGGAGCGAGGATTATCATGGTATGAATGGCAAGAGCTCTACGCTGACAAACTCCGCACGCCGCTGTCGATCGTTTACGGCGAGGTGGCGACTCACAACCACTTTGTGCTGGACCGGGGCGGAAAGGTTTTCAACAGGACGGCTCCGGTCATCAAGCTGCCCCCCGAAGCCACCGAAGACGATCATCTCGCCCTCCTCGGCCTCCTGAACAGCTCCACCGCATGTTTCTGGATGAAGCAGGTTTCCAATTGTAAGGGCTTGGGAGGTCAGGGAGGCGGAATTAAGCCGGAGGATTGGCACCGAGCCTACGCCTTTAATGGAACCAAGTTATTGTCATTTCCCGTTCCTGAGCGTTGGCGAGATTGTCTGCCAGTGGTGCGGCAAATCAATGATGTGCTTTCAGAATTGAACAGCTTGTCACCCCGTGCCGTAGTTGAGAGTGGCGTTGAAGGGCTGCCGTTGCGGTTACGCGAAGCTTCGGTTCGGAATGCTGATAGTTATCGCAAATTGGTGGCGCTTCAGGAAGAATTGGACTGGCTCTGCTACGATCTTTTTGGCTTGTCAGCATACACGGCTCCGCCGGATATCTCGATTCAGTATGGGCTGCACCCCCAGGACCGACCGACTGAGGAATTGCTCCGACGTAAAATGTCAACTGGTGAAAAGTCCATATTCTATGACGTGCATGTTTCCCGAGGTGCCTCCAATCCCGGGGATGTTCATCCCGATATGCGGGCCGTTATTGCGAGAAGGCTTGACGAGATTAGGGCATCGCAGGACCTAGCTCTAGTTGAAACCGCTAATTACAAGCGCCGCTGGCAAGTGATGCGTTGGGAAGATCAAGTCAAGGAGGCTCTGCGTAACTGGCTATTGGCAAGACTAGAAAGCTACTTTGATTATGATGGGCGGATGAATGATTCGAATTGCGCCGCAGCCAGGCTCGGCATGAACTTGATCTCTGTTGCGAGACTGGCCGATCTGGCGAGGCAAGATCTCGAGTTTCAGCAGGTCGGGGAGGTGTACCGCGGAGATCCTGCTTTTGACGTGCAGGGATTGGTGGAGGAACTGGTCGCTGCGGAGTGTGTGCCGCTGCTGCCAGTCCTGCGATACAAGCCTACGGGCTTTCGGAAGCGGGCTGAATGGGAAAAGACCTGGGACCTGCAGCGACGTGAAGATGCTGGGGAGAACGTTGGCAACATTCCGATTCCGCCAAAATATGAGAGTTCAGATTTTACTTCGACTGGCGGTGCCCGGTACTGGGCCCTGCGTGGGAAGCTCGACGTTCCCAAGGAACGGTGGGTCAGTTTTCCGCACTGCGAGGGCCCCGACGGGACGCTTGTCATCGCCTGGGCCGGATACGACCACCTGCAGCTGGCCCGCGCAATCAGCGAGTACTTCGTCGACATTCAGGAACGGCTCGGTGGCCGCGACGATCCGCGCCTCGTTCCGTTGCTGGCCTGCATCATCGAGCTGCTGCCGTGGCTCAAGCAGTGGCATCACGATATCGATCCAGAATTCAATCAACGTATGGACGAAGTCTATGACGCCTTCGTGGCCGAAGAAGCCAAAAATCTTGGCCTGACGATCGACCAGATCAAGGCCTGGCAGCCCCCCGCTCGCTCTACCTTCCGCGGCCGCCGGAGGACGCAAGCATGAGTATTCCATCGAATTCTCAGATTCATGAAATACTGAACGAGCTTGACAGAATCAGTGCTGATGAGTTGGAATCGCATTGGTTGGATTTCAAGCCGTGGACCGGCGCAAAGTCGGACATGAAGACAGCGGTCGAGTACGCCGCCTGTTTCGCAAATGCCGATGGAGGTGTCATTGTCTTTGGCGTTGCAGACCATAAGGTCGGGAGATCCAACTCGATTCACGGCTGTTCCGGTTATGACTTAGATATCTGGCAGAGAGGCATCTTTGACAGTACACGACCGAATTTGCGAGTGGCGGTTGAGGAGCTGAGTGTCCCCGAGGGAACTGGGCACTTGTTGGTCGTTCGAGTGCCAAAGGGGAACGATCGGCCGTACGGGACAGCACAGGGATTGTTTCAGGAACGCGTTGGCAAGAACTGCATGCCAATGGATTCTCGCTCATTTGCGAAAGCGAGATTTTCGACCGGAGAGCTTGATTGGAGTGGTGAAATCTCAGAGGAGATAACGAGAAAAGATCTGGATCCTGTGGAGATTTCCCGAGGACGTAACATCTTGCGGCGATTCCGTCCGCAATCAGAGTTGAATCGATTGTCCGACGATGAACTGCTGGTTGCGCTCAATGCCGTTCGGAAGGGCGGCATTACCCGAACCGGATTATTGTTATTTGGTCGGGAACAGCAGCTGTCAGAGGTTTGTCCACAACATCAGTTGCACTATGTCCACCAGCCGTCGGAATTACAAATTGCCCGTAACGATTCGTATAAGTGTGCTCTGCTACAAATAATTGAACAGCTTGATCAGTTATTTCTGGGTCCATCCAATCCCGAATACGAATTAAGTGTTGGCCTATTCAAACTACGCATTCCGGCGTTTCCGATCGATGTTGTCAGGGAGGCTGTCTTGAACGCGATCACACATCGCGATTACGCCAATTCCGGTGAAGTCCTTATTCGACACACGGCTTCTGAGTTGATAGTGACTAGCCCGGGCGGGTTTGTGCCGGGGATCTCCGCCATGAATATTTTGCGGCATGAACCAGTGGCACGTAATCGGACTTTGGCAGAAGCATTGGAGAAACTGGGGTTGGTGGAGCGGGCTGGAGTTGGAAGACGTCGTATCTTCAATACAGCGCTGGAATTTGGGAAACGGATACCACATTACGAAACGGACGGAAATCAGGTCACATTGCGAATATTTGATGGTACGTTCGACGAGCGGATGGCCCGGTTGGTCGCTAAATGGAAAGCTGACGGTCGGCAGATTGACCTCGATCAGCTTTTGATTCTGTCCTACTTGCGAGAGCATGCGTTTATTGACACCGATTCGGCAACGACGCTCTTGCAACTCAATCGAGACGAGACTAGAGGCGTGCTGGATACTTGTGCTCAACCTCGCACTGGAATCCTTGAGCGAAAGGGAACGGCGAGGGCCGCGACTTATCACCTGGCTAAGACCGTCGCGAAGGATCTATTGGGAAAGGCCGCCTATACACGCTTGAAAGGGATTAATCCAATTCGGTTTCCAGCATTGGTCCGGGAGTTTGTATGGCAACACGATTCCATTACGCCGGCGGAATGCCGTGAGCTATTGGGATTGGGTAATTCGCCCTCTGCCAGAGTGGAGGTCTCCCAGTACCTGCGAGAATGGAGCGGTCCCGAGGGTTTCCTCGATCAAGTGGCACGGGGCCGAGCGTCGCGTTACCGCTTACGGCGGAGGGAATCGGACTAGGTTTGGGTTGTTGTCGGAAATTTATTTAATCGAATGTTGCACTAGCGTTTTGGGAAATGCCTTGTCGCAAACAATTGTGGCGAAATGACTTATGGCGATTTTAATTTAACGGCAAATTTAGCGGCGAATCAACAATCTTCCCCAATGGTAGGGTAAAGGCGAGAATGACCCTCCTTCGCGAACTCATCGACATACCAGACCAGGTCCACAAAGGGGACTTCGTCCTCCGGCTGGCCGAGGATATCGGCCGGCCCGAAGTGGTGCTGGACAACTACGTCGTCACCCAGGATCTGGCCAGACACTTTGATCAGGCGCTCAGTCTGATTAAGTCCGCAGTGCAGAAGAGTACCAGCCAAGCGACCTACCTGCACGGGAGCTTCGGTAGCGGCAAAAGCCATTTCATGGCCGTGCTGCACCTGATTTTACAAGGCAATCCTTCCGCGCGGTCGATCCCGGAACTGGCCCCGGTGATCCAGAAACACAACGATTGGCTGGCCGGCAAAAAGTTCCTGCTTGTCCCCTACCACATGATCGGCGCCCATGACATGGAATCAGGGGTCCTGGGCGGCTACGTCCAATTCATGCGGCACGCCCACCCCGACGCCCCCATCCCACCTGTCTACATTTCAGCCGCCATCATCCAGCAGGCTCAGGCCGAACGGGCCAGTTACGGCGACGAGGCGTTTTTCCGGCGGCTGAATGCCGGCCAAAGCTCGGGCGGTGGCTGGGGAGACCTGGACGCTCCCTGGGACGCTGCTTCCTTCGACCAGGCCGCCGGGTCGCCACCCGATTCCGAGCCCCACCTGCGACTCGTCAGCACGCTGCTCCGCACCGTCGCGTCGTCGCACGTCGAAGTGATCAGCCACCGAGGTGGTAATTTCGTCCGCTTCGACCAGGGCCTGTCGCTGATCAGTAGCCATGCCCAAGAACTGGGCTACGATGCGCTGATCCTGTTTCTCGACGAACTGATTCTGTGGCTGGCGACCAAATCGGCTGACTTGGCCTTCGTGAAGAACGAATCGGCCAAGCTGACCAACCTCAAGGAAGCACAGGCCGCCAACCGCCCTGTCCCGATCATCAGTTTCGTCGCTCGCCAGCGAGACCTTCGGGAACTGATCGGTGACCACGTGCCCGGGGCTGAACGTCTGAGCTTCAGCGACTCGCTCGACTGGCAACAGGGGCGATTCGACACGATCACTCTGGAGGATCGTAACCTGCCCGCCATCGCCGAAAAACGCGTCCTCCGCTGCCGTAGCGCCGCAGCCCGAGCCGAACTCGACGCAGCGTTCGAGCAGACGGTTCGCATGAAGGACAGCGTCATGAACATCCTGCTGACCCAGGACGGGGACCGGCAGATGTTCCGTAAGCTCTACCCGTTCAGCCCGGCCCTTGTGCAGACGCTGATCGCCGTCTCCAGCGTGCTGCAGCGAGAGCGTACGGCCCTGAAGGTGATGATGCAGCTGCTGGTCGATCACCGCGATACGTTACAGCTCGGCGAGATTATCCCGGTGGGTGATCTGTTCGACGTGGTCGCACACGGCGATGAAGCCTTCAGTCAGGAGATGGCGATCCATTTCGACAACGCCAAGCGGCTGTACCACCAGAAACTGCTCCCTGTGATGGAGAAACAGCACGGCATCCGCCGTGAGGAGGTGGAGCAGCTAGACTACAACGATCCCAAGCGGACGGCCTTCCGCAACGATGATCGCCTGATCAAGACGCTGCTGCTCTCGGCGCTGGTCCCGGAAGTCGAATCTCTGCGAGGCTTGAACGCCGAGAAACTGGCGGCGTTGAACCACGGTACCATCAAATCGCCGATCCCGGGCAAGGAGTCGGCGACCGTCCTGAACCGTTGCCGCAATTGGGCGGCCTCAGTGGGTGAGATTCGCATCGGTGAGGAAGCCAATCCGACAATCACGGTCCAGCTGTCGGGGGTCGACACCGAGGGGATCATCGCACAGGCTGGACGCGAGGATAATCAGGGCAACCGCATCCGCCGTATTCGCCAGATGCTGTTCGAGCTGCTGGAGGTTGGCGGGGAAGGCGATTTCGAGCAATATCACGAATTCCTGTGGAAGAACACCAAACGCAGCTGCAAAGTGCTGTTCAAGAACATCCGCGAACTTCCTTTTTCATCTCTCGACAACGATGATACGGACTGGAAATTGATCGTCGATTTTCCGTTCGATGAACCGGGCCACGGTCCGCGGGATGATTTAAGTACGATCCAGCGATATCTGCAGGCTCATCCCGCCGGGGCCAAAACCTTGTGCTGGGTCCCGTCCTTTTTCAGCAGCGAATCCCAGAAGGAACTCGGGACGCTGGTGATCTTGGAGCACATTCTGACGGGAGAGCGTTTTGGGCAGTACGCCGATCATCTCTCCCCCCAGGACCGACAAAGCGCCAAGTCGGTCTTGGAGAGCCAGCGCAATCAGTTGCGGCAACGAGTGAAGAACCATCTGGATGCCGCCTACGGCGTCGACTCGACCACGCCCGGTGCGCTCGATACGACCCACGACCTCGATCTGAACGAGCACTATGTTTCGCTCATCCCAGGCCTCACTCCCCTGCCACCTGTGGCAGCGAATCTGGCCGGGGCGATGCAACACTTGTTGAGCCAGGCCCTGCTGCACGAGTTTCCGGCCGCCCCCGACTTCGGGGCTGAGGTTCGGGCCAATTCGGTGAAGAAGGTGCTCGAGCAGCTTTTGCCCGGTGTCCAGGCGGGGTTGGATCGGATCGAGGTCGAGAAGACCCAACGCCAGTTAGTGCGGCAGATCGCCGATCCCTTGCGATTGGGTGAAATGGGTGTGGACGCGACTCATTTCGTGGTCGGTCAATTCTGGAAGACCCATTTTGGCAAAAAGGCGGCGGAGACAGGCAGCGCGATGACCGTCGCTCAGCTGCGCCGGTGGATCGACGACCCAAAACCGATGGGCTTGCCCAAGGAGGCCCAGAACATGGTGATCATCATGTTCGCCGCGCAGACGGGCCACTCGGTCTACTTGCACGGCTCACCGTTTGAGCCGACCCTGTCGAGTATCCCAGACGCTTGCGAGCTTCGCAAAGACAAACTCCCCGATCCGGCCGTGTGGGAAATCGCACTGAAACGGGCCGGTAGCATCTTCGGCGTGGCCGGTTCACGGCTGTTGAGTTCGGGAAATGTGAATACGCTGGCCACTGAATGTCGCCGACGGGCCAGTGACGTACGCCGATCATGTCAGGCCTACGCTAAAGGGCTTCGGGACCGGTTTGGCGAACTGGGGATCCCGGCGGCCGACGCCCAGCGACTGGCAACCGCCGACTCCACGCTCGCGCTCGTCGAACGACTTGTTGCCGCTGAGCCGAAGGACATCGTCAACCTGCTGGCATCGGCTACCGTACAGACCAGCGAAACGGCAATGGGTGAGTGTGTCGCCAAGGCCGCTGAGCTGGAGGGAAACCTCGACACGGCGGGCTGGCAGACATTCGAGCTGATCCGCACCCTGCCTGCAGAACGGCAGGGAGACGCCCAAACAATCTTGGCGGACCTCAAACAAGCGTTGATCAGCGACGAGCATGTGCTGCAGCTCGCTCCGGCCCTGAAGCTAGCTCAAGCCAAGGCGATGCGATTATTGCAGTCGGTGATCGTGGTTCCGCCGAAGGTCGTGCCCGCCACAAACACGGACGATCCAAAGATCGGTGGATCGAATGCAGCGGGTTCCGACCAAATCATCGTTGGGGGGCCTTGGGAAGCTGGTGTGGTCGATGGCGGTACGTTAACGGACTTGGATCTGAACCGCGCGACTCAGGAGATTGACAACCTGAAGCGGAAACTGCGGGGTAGTCAAACCGTACGTATTACCATCTCCTGGGAGATTCGAGATGGAGGCCGATCCTGATGTCTGCCCCGTCGTTCAGCCAGATCAAGGCCCAGGTCGCGGCCATTCGCCAGAAGGTGCCCCAGGCGCGGGTGATCGGCATCCGGTCGCCTGGCCGGTGGACCGGAGAACCGCTGCGGCAGGAAGGTGACCAGCAGTATTTCATCCAGCAGTGTGATTCTCCCCTGGCGTTTCGAATTGCCCTGCGGCAGCCGACCGGTGACGAGGCGACCAAGGTACTGATCACCAACCTGGAAGAGACCGACCTGGGCGACGATGTGCTGCTGAGACTGGCCAAACGCCGTCTGTTTCAGATCGACCCGTGGCAGATCGTTCGATCGCTGTTCGATGCCCAGGCCGTCGATCCCCGCCTGGTTCGTCATGCGTGGCTGGCTGAGGCCTTGCTGGAGGGTGTTCCGACTGAGGGCTATCCGACAGCCCGAGGTGGCTTCCTGGACGCGGAGACGGTCTGGCCCTTGCTGCTAAGGCTGCGAGTTGGTCTGCCGGACGAATCGCCAGACCTCACCGCGATTCTCAAATGGTCGCTGGACGCACAGGCCGTTGCGCAGTTTCAACGCTGCTCGGAAGAATTTCGACAGGGGGCCGGTGAGTGGCTGTCGGAGAAAGCGGGACCCGTAGCCGGTCTGGTGCTGAAGTGCATCGAACGGCTCGACCGCCCCGATGCCGTGCCGATTGGGTTGACAGCCGGTGTGGTTTATCACCCAGCTGCGATCGGCAAGCTGGAAAAAGCCACCGGGAAACTCGAAGAACGGTTCCTGGGCGGCCATTCGCCAGAGACCGACCAGATGCGGCGATGGGCCACGGCCGGGACCGAGGTCTTGCGGAATCTGCGGTCCACGGCCCCGAAATTGTGGCGTCAGGCGACCCAGCGGGCGGACGAAATTCTGCGGGAAGTCCAGGCGGACGGGATGGCCTATCTTAGCGATATCTCGCCGCTGGGATTCGACCAGCGACTGGCGCGAATGGGAAGCCAGCTCAGCGATGTGGTGCTGCACCGTTCGTGGGACAGTCTGTCGCAATTGTCGGAAGCTCGTCAAGCTTTGGACGGGCACGATTGGTCGACCGAAGAACGCCGGCGACTGGAACGGGTCGATATGGCCCTCCGGCTGCTGCGGTGGTTGGCGACAATCGATACCAAACCTCCAGCCGGCTTGAAGTCGTTTGCACAGGCGGCTAACGACTATTTGCGCGACGGCGGGTACGTTGATTGGGCTCGGCTGACGATTAACGGAGGCGATCCGGTCCGCCCCTTGTCCGAGGCCTATGCTCAGATCTTTAACGCGGTCCGGGAGATTCGTCAGCAGCAGAACCGGGAGTTTGCCCGGCTGCTGGCCGACTGGACACACGCCGGATCGTCTGGCGGCGAGATTCTCCCTGTCGAAGATATTCTCGAACAGATCGTCGCGCCGCTGGCTTCGGAAGCTCTGGTGCTGGTGATCGTCGTGGACGGGATGAGTGTGGCCGTGTCGCGCGAGCTGTTGACTGATATCACGCGACACGAGTGGTTCGCAATTTCCGAACCGGGGCGTAAATTCAATCGTCCCGGACTGGCGACGATACCGTCGGTGACTGAGTTTTCGCGGAACAGTCTGCTCCGCGGACGGCGCGTGTCTGGCGGTAGTGAAGAGGAACGGATCGGGTTTTCCGAACACCCGTCGTTGGTAGCTCGCTCCCGCAGCGGTTCACCCCCGATTCTGTTCCATAAGGCCCTGTTGCAGGAAACCGACGACTCCGTGCTGGCGGCCGAAGTTCGTAAGGAGATTGCATCGACCCATCGGAGGATTGTCGGTGTCGTCGTGAACGCAGTCGACGATCATTTGCTGAAGGGCGAGCAGCTCGATACTCGGTGGACTCGCGATGCCATCAAGGTGTTGCCGGCTCTGCTGCACGAAGCCCGCATCGCCCGCCGTCTGGTGGTGTTGGTCAGTGATCACGGGCACGTAGTGGATTGCCAGGCTGAGGGGCGTCCGTTGAAGACCGGTGAAGTCGGTGGTGAGCGGTGGCGTGCGGCGGGCCGATCCGACGGCGGGCCGGCGGACATTGCACCGGATGAGTATCTGGTCGGCGGGTCGCGGGTGTTGGTCAGCGACCAGCGGCTGATCGCTCCGTGGAGTGAGCAGGTGCGATATGGCATCAAGAAAAACGGGTATCACGGCGGACTCACCCCGCAGGAAATGGTGATCCCGATTGTCGTTTTGTCGAGCACGGATGAGTTGCCCAAAGGATGGCGAGAACAGCCGATCGATATCCCTGCCTGGTGGGATGAATCGCTCGATCGGCCACCCTCGAACGAAACGGTACTACCGCCCCTCCAGTTGATTCCGATTCCGACGCCGAGCTCCGGGATGCTGTTTTCGAAGGACGACGACGAAGACGCGGCCGGCCGAGCGGTCTTGGCACCGGAATGGGTTCCGTCGCTGCTGGCCAGCGAAATCTATCAAGGTCAGAAGCAACTCGCCGGACGGGGTGTGCCCGACGATCACGTCATGGCAGGCCTGCTGGTCGCCCTGGACGGCCGGGGCGGCAAGATGACCAGTGCCGGTTTGGCCCGCGCCCTGCAGTTCCCGCCGATGCGGCTGCCAGGTCTGCTGGCCAAGGCCGAGCGGCTGCTGAACGTCGACGGCTACGATGTGCTCCGGCGTGACGACGTGTCCGATACAATTGAGTTTAACCGCGAACTCCTGCTGCGACAGTTTGACCTGGTGAAGTGACGATGCCGATCAGCCGACAGCGCCGCGATGAAATTATCGATGCTCTCAGACGGGGAACGGTACCCCGGACGAACCTCGACGCGTTTGCCGTCGGTTTGGACGGGTTGGAACCCGTGCTGGACGAAGAGCTCCGCAAGGTCGCTGCGGCCGGCAGCGTCTTCAAGGCCGTGCGGGGCGAGTATGGCTGCGGCAAGACATTTTTCGCCCGCTGGCTGGCCGATAAAGCCCGCCGACTGGGGTTTGCCGCAGCCGAGGTCCAGATTTCGGAAACCGAGACGCCTCTGCACCGTCTGGAAACCGTCTACCGCCGATTGATGGAGCGATTGTCGACCACCGACACCCACCAGGGAGCTTGGCGCAATATCGTTGACGGCTGGTTCTACGCCCTGGAAGAGGATGTGCTGGCCGAAGGAACCGTTCCCGGGGACGATCAGGCGGCGCTGGTAGCCCGGACATCGGAACTGTTGGAACAACGGCTGGCCAAGGTGACCGGGACGGCTCCCACGTTCAGTGCGGCGCTGCGAGGTTATCGCCAGGCGAGTGCCGAAGGGGATCGAGCCACGGCCGATGCGATACTCGGGTGGCTGGCCGGGCAGCCGAACGTTTCGGCGGCAGCCAAGCGGTTCTGCGGGGTCAAAGGCGACATCGATCACTTCGGGGCGCTCAGTTTCCTGCAGGGAGTGTTGATCGTGCTGCGGGATTCGGGGCATCCCGGTCTGTTGCTGGTGCTGGATGAGGTGGAAACGATCCAGCGGGTCCGCAGCGACGCTCGAGACAAGAGCTTGAACGCCCTGCGGCAGTTAATCGACGAGATTGACGCCGGCCGCTTTCCGGGTCTGTACCTGCTGATCACCGGGACCTCGGCTTTTTACGAAGGGCCGCAGGGCGTGCAGCGGCTCGAGCCACTGGCCCAGCGGCTGCACGTCGATTTTCAGACGGATGCCAGGTTCGACAACCCGCGAGCACCCCAGATTCGACTGCCGGCCTTCGACTTTACGCGGCTCTGCCTGGTCGGAGCTCGGATACGCGATATTTTCCAGCAGCATGCGCAGGCCCCGGATCGAGTCGGCCAGCGGTGTGACGACCCGTACATCAAGGCGTTGGCCGAGGCGGTGGCTGGCAAGCTGGGCGGAAAGGTTGGGATCGCGCCACGAATATTCCTGAAGAAACTGGTGGCGGACGTGCTGGATCGGATTGATCAGTTCGCCGATTTCAATCCGCGTGAACACTACACGCTGACGGTAGCGGAAAGTGAACTGACAACGGTGGAACGACAGGCAACGGGTGCGTCCGATGTGAACGAGATAGAGTTGGATCTGTGAGCAATTTCGAACGTCTTCATCCCGCTCTGCAGCACCATATCGTCAACAGCCTCGGCTGGCGTGAACTGAGGCCATTTCAGGACGAGGTGATTCCGCCCATCTTGGACGGGAAGCACTTGATTGTCCTGGCTCCCACGGCTGGCGGCAAAACTGAAGCGGCTTTCTTCCCTGTCGTATCCCGGATGCTGACCGAGGGCTGGACGGGGCTGAGTCTGCTGTACCTGTGCCCCATCAAGGCCTTGCTGAATAATCTCGACCAGCGTCTGCAGCGATACTGCTCGCTGCTGGGACGACGATCGGGGTTGTGGCACGGAGATGTGAAAGCCTCGGCACGGAAGCGGATCTTGCGCGAACCGCCAGATTGTCTGTTGACCACTCCCGAGTCGCTCGAGGTGATGCTGGTGTCGCCGAGTATCGACGCCCGCCGCCTCTTTTCCCAGTTGCAGGTCGTGATCGTGGACGAGATCCACGCGTTTGCCGGCGATGATCGCGGCTGGCACTTGTTGTCGGTCCTGGAGCGGATCACGCGATTGGCCGGACGCGAGCTCCAGCGATTGGGGTTGTCGGCGACCGTGGGCAATCCCTTGGCTCTGGCCGAGTGGCTGGCTGGATCGTGCAGCGGGCCACGTGAAGTCTTCTTGCCGCCGGCCTCGGCTGGTCCCGGTCCGGCCGAGGTGCAGCTGGATTACGTCGGTTCGCTCAAGAATGCGGCTGTCGTGACGGCCCGGCTACACCGTGGTGAAAAGCGGCTGGTTTTTGTCGACAGTCGGGCTCGTGCCGAGGAGCTGGCCACCGAATTGCGGCAGCTCGGCGTGACGACGTTTGTGACCCACAGCTCGCTGAGCCAGGAACAGCGACACCAGGCCGAAGAGGCGTTTGCCTCGCGCGAAGATTGCGTGATCGTGGCGACCAGCGTCCTGGAGCTGGGGATCGATGTCGGCAATCTGGACCGGGTCATCCAGATCGATTCGCCGCCGACCGTATCAAGCTTTCTACAGCGAATGGGGCGCACGGGGCGGCGGGCCGGAACGGTGCGGAATTGCCTGTTCCTGGCGACCAAGGACCCACTGCTGATCCAGGCGGCGGGGCTGATCCAGCTCTGGGAATCGGGATTTGTCGAGCCGATTGAGCCGCCACCGATGCCGCTGCACGTGCTGGCCCAGCAGCTGATGGCCTTGTGCCTGCAGGAAGGCGGGATCGGGCGGAGCGAATGGTTTGGCTGGGTCGAGCGGATGCCGGGATTTCGGGCCATTGATCCTGAGTACCGGGAACAGCTGGTCGCCTGGATGCTAGAGCGGGATATTCTTTGGGAGGAGGCCGGGATCCTGGCGGTTGGTCGGGGTGGCGAAGAGGAGTATGGCCGCCGACATTTCCTGGAACTCCTCTCGGTCTTTACCTCGCCACCGATGTTCACGGTGTTGCAGGGTCGCCGCGAGCTGGGATTTGTCGACCAGATGACCTTCCTGAGCAAGCAGGAGGGCCCTCGCGTGTTGCTGCTGGGCGGCCGGGCCTGGAAGGTCAATCACATCGACTGGCAGCGTCGAATGGCCTACGTCGAGCCGACTGACAGCACAGGCCGGTCACGCTGGATGGGTAAGGGCCGCGGGTTGGGTTACGAGCTGAGCCAGTCGATCCGGACGATCCTGGCTGGCGACGAAGTCAGTGATCGGTGGTCGCATCGAGCTGTGGAGCGGATTACCGAGATTCGCCACGAATACTCCTGGGTCGACTGCGACTCCACGGTCGTGCTCGATGGCCGAGCAGGTGGCACCGAATGGTGGACCTTTGGCGGAGCACGTGCCAACGCCACACTGGCTCAGGTCCTGGCCGAGCTCTTGAACGTGGAGGTCGACCACGACAGTTTCATGGTTAACCTGGAGGGCGACATCAAGTTGCAGGATCTCATCGACCTGATGGCGCCCGTTTCTCAACGCGATATCGACGCGATGCTGCCCGCTGTGGACGAACAGGCCATCGACGGCCTGAAGTTTTCCGAATGCCTGCCTCGTGGCTTGGCCCTGGAGATGCTGCAACGTCGCCTGCAGGACCCCGCCGCTACCCGCCGGGTATTGGCTGAGCCGGTGAGGTTTGTGGTGGATACGGACAATTCATCGACCGGTGATTAGGATAGGAAGAGCTTTCGGAGGCTTTGACCTAACCTGGCCGGTTCCAGAATCGAGCAGATCCGAACGACGTTCAGGCAGGCATTAGACGAGAATCCGTGAGAGCAAAGTGACGCGGGACGGGCAACAATGGAGGGCAACTGATGAAGAATCGCTTTGACCCGGAGAAGTATTATGATCATAAGATCGTCGACGATGAAGGTGCCGTGGTGGGCCACATCCGCGTGAAACCCAGCGGCGTTCTATGGGCACCAAAAAACGCTAAAGTCTGGTACGGAGTGACGATGGAGCAGTTCGGGCAATTTATGCAAGCGAAAGGCAAGACCCAGAAGAAGTAAACTACTCTGTGAGGCAAAATCATGGCGTTCTGGATCTACAAATGCAACGATAACGGGAAATTCAATAAGGGAGATTGGGATTATCTATTTGAGCAGAGCTCGCCCACCAGATGGGGAAACACAGAGTGGACGCGACCTCGCGGCAAGTTGCAGGTCGGCGACGTGGTCATCGCTCATCAGACCGACCGCAAGGAATTGGTCGGCCTGGCAGAGGTGACAGGGTTTAAACGCCGAGGAGCCGGCGAGGATATCATGCTGCTGCCGATCGAGGAGATTCGCGTCAAGGTACCACGCATTAGGGAGTGTGATCGTCGGATCAATGAACTCGAGGTCTGGAAAGCCGGTCCGATCAAAACAATCTACGATATTACTACAGCTGATGCCTGTCACCTGCTAAGGGTAGCTCGTGCGTTGGCAGCTCTGGAAGACGCCTGCGGATGAACGCCTTCCGGACTAACCGCAATCTGGCACTCCGATAACGACGACGGCCTGTACCCTGAATCGTCACCAGTTCGACCAAGAGTCGTCAGTAGCAGATACCAAGCGAACAGGATGGTGCTGACGGACCGTCGATGCGCGCATTGACTGCTGAGGCAGAAGGCTCGATGACTGCCGGTACTCGGCAAAGCGATTTGAGTGAACCGGACGCGTTGGTTACGAGTCGACCATTGGTGGCCGCAAAAGCTGCCCATGCATCGGTCGTTCGTCGCCACGCCTATTGTGTGCCGTGGTGCGAAGGAAAGGTAGATGGCTGCGAACCAAGGATGAATGTCGATGAGCTCGATGGAAGTTCAGCCTAAACAGACGGTGAAAGAGATTCCGCGCAATGGTCCGTAGGATCGATCAGCTCTTGGATAAATCCCTAAAATCCTTCGGCTTCTGGCTAGTCCAGAGCGGCTGGCGGGGGAAAGAGCACGATTGCGTTAACGTTTTTGCTACCAGATTTCTGATCCCCATGACGGGAGTGGGTTCAGCGATTTGCGAAGCGAGCCAGATTCGGATCGCAGCGGGTGTGCCTCAGCCTAACGGCTACGCCAAACCGTCTGCTCGCAAGAACCTGGTACCTGATGCGTGGAATCATCCTTGCGTATAGCGGGCTGTGCCTTCTCACTGCTTGCCCTCCGATTGGCAACTTCAGCGAATTCCACAATTCTGAACGGAAATCCTGGATTCTGTGTCCGCTTTCGCGTCCTTTAACGCCTCCGTGATTAGTGTTCGAAATTTCGCCTGCGACCGGCTCATTTAGCGCACTCCAGCCAGATTCCCCCGAAGTGACGCCAAGTCGGCGTTCAGGGCAGGATCGTCGAAGTAGTGAACCAATTGGGCAAATCCCAACTGCCTGAACCATCCAGTCGAGGCCAATTTTCGGATTCAAATGAACGTCCACTTCGTCCTCATAGACGGCAACTTCGTTCCGACGAAGATGCTCGAGGAGCATGGCGATATCGCGCAATCGCTCATTCTTGGCTCGTTTTGACCAGGGACAGCAGACAGTGGGCTTGGGGCGGCCGTCTACCAAACCTGCTTCGCCCAACTCCAAGTACTGGTCGCGAATTCGTCGAACTATGGATTCCGCAACCCCCAAGGCACAGGCGGTATCACACACCGACCTTCCACCGTCC
The DNA here is from genome assembly GCA_046349895.1 of Pirellulales bacterium. GTDB lineage: Bacteria > Planctomycetota > Planctomycetia > Pirellulales > Pirellulaceae > JAXMBJ01. The sequence goes on from JAXMBJ010000006.1 coordinate 3,892,569, forward strand.
AGGTTCAGAGGAATTCGGTAGCTAATGGTCAGTTTCTTGCCCCCGTTTCGCGAGCCCTTTTCCGAAACCTCCTGTTGCAACTACAACCCAAACAGACGACAATCCTTGCCATGGGAACTCCTCCTTGCGGACTTCGGTTCGCGAGATGATCTTAGCCGATCTGGAGTTCCCATTTTTGTTGAATGCCCAATTCCTCCAATATCAATACGAGCAAAATCGCGCTCGGTCATTTAGACACGAATTGCTGCGGAATCGGCCCCGATGGGAACCAATGTTCCTTACGACATAAATGAAAGCCAACAATGAAGAAATCTTTATCGCGGCAAAGTCGCTACCGCCGACAAACCTCAGGCCGCGACAAAACTTCGTTCCGGCAACGATTAGTTGAGTCGCTTGAGGCGAGATTAATGTTATGGGGAGGCTGGCAAAACCAGCTATTGCCGCAAGACGTTAGCGCTGAAGATGTGATGCCAAGTGTTACACTGCTTGATGCGCAACTTATCCATTATGAACTCGATCACCATGTTGTCTCTGATCCTGTTACCGGAAAGCTTCCAGAAGCCAATGTTGCTACCAGCTCATTTCTCGATGTTTCCGGCGACGGGTTTGTATCACCACTGGACGTGAAACTGGTCTACGACTATCTGTATCGTCATTCGGCCCGTGACACCGATTTGCCACTAGTTCCGCTGGATGCCACGGCCGCGTGCGGTACTGGCATGTCGACCGACTTATTTGCGAGTACCATTTCTGCCAACAGCTCTGGTCCTGCCGATGCCGTAGAGTCACGCGTCAACTCCACGACCAAGAACGTACAAGACGCCCCGTCAGTTGCGATATCGACTCAGGGGACGATCATCGTTTGGGAAAGTCATTCCCAAGATAGTTCTGCTTGGGGCATCTATGGCCAGCGATATAATACCGCAGGCGCCAAAATCGGTAATGAATTCAGAATCAACGTAACCACCAGGAGCTCGCAGCATTCGCCCCGCGTTGATACCTGGACCGACGGTCGCTTTGTCGTGGTCTGGGAAGGGATTGACCAGCAATTCGATTCCGGCTGGGGCGTATACGCGCGACTTTACAATTCCGATGGCACGCCTGCGACTGACGAGTTGCATATCAACCAAACAACGAACGGAACACAGCGTTTTCCCGCTGTTGCGGTTCTGACCGACGGCTCCTTCGCGGTATCGTGGGAAGGAAAAGGAACCGTTAGCAAAAACCACAAAGACGATGACAACAGCAATGGAGAACAGGAGATCTTCGTACGGAAGTTCAGTAGTGCCGGAGCTGCGCTAGGAACGGAAATTCGAGTTAATGCTTCCACTACCGGTACGCAAGAGCACGCCGCTATTGCGGCACTTCCAGGTGGCGGGTTCGCCGTAGCATACAATGGGAACGGCCCTGGTGATCGATCGGGAATATTTCTGCGCCGTTTTGCCGCAGATGCAACAGCAGTCGGCAATGACATTTTGGTAAACAGTTCCTCCAAAAATGGAGATCAGCGTCACGCAGCGCTCGATGTTAGTCCAGATGGCACCATACTGGTCGCCTGGTCAAGCACCGAGGATCAGCGGAGATGGGATGTTTACGGTCAATTAATTGACGATACTACAGGCGCTCCAATCGGTTCCGCAATTCCGATTAGCCAAACGATTGCCGGAACACAATGGCATCCCAGCGTAGCGGCCCTTAAGGATGGCACATTTGTCGTCGCTTGGGAGGGTTATAGCTCAGGCGACGAATACGGAATATACACGCGCCAGATCGGTGCCAACGGTTCGCGACTAACTGACGAAAAGTTAATGAATTGGTATCGACGCTGCACGCAAAAGAATCCCGCAATAGCCGGTAGCGGAAATAGTTTTGTAATTGCTTGGGACGGACTTGGACCGGGTGATACCAGCGGTGTTTTCTCGCAAGGGACAAAGCTCGTCCAGGATCCTGCCAATCAACCACCGCTAAATAGCTTGCCAGCGGTACAAGTGGTTGATGAAGATTCGATTCTGGTTTTTTCTTCGGCTAACCAAAACGCCATCTCGATCACCGATCCCGACGCCGGGGAAGACCCGGTGAAGTTAACGCTGTCGGTAACGACAGGTAGTATCACGCTGTCGACACTGACGGGCTTAAATTTCCTTGCGGGTGACGGCGTTGCTGATTCGACGATGGGATTCTTGGGGTCACTCGCGAGCATTAACGCGGCCTTGTCAGGACTGGTGTTTTTGCCGCCTAGTCAGTTCAATGGATCGGCCTCGCTGACAATAACCACGGACGACCAAGGACACAATGGTACAGGAGGTGCGAAATCAGACACCGACAGTCTCACAATCAATGTCTTTCCTGTTAACGATGCCCCGTCGTTCAACAAAGGCCCGGACATTACGGTCAATGAAGATTCAGGATTACAATCACTTATCTCCTGGGCAACTAGCATTTCACCCGGCCCAGCAAATGAAGCTGATCAGGCAGTCGCATTTGCAGTCACTAACAACGGTCAGGCACTATTCTCAAAACAACCTACGATTTCTTCTAACGGCATACTGACGTTCACTCCCGCGGACAACGCCTTTGGTACAGCTCAAGTATCCGTCACACTTATTGACTCCGGTGGCACGGATCATAACGGTCACGATACTTCTCCGGTACAGACGTTCTTCATCAACATCACACCGGTGAATGACGCCCCGTCGTTTACCAAGGGGGCCGACCAACTCGCGGCGATGACAACCGCGACACAAACAGTCGCCGGCTGGGCCACCAATGTTTCCCCTGGGCCCCCGAACGAATCGGGGGATATCCTCTCATTCCTGATCTCGACGGATAACAACGCGCTCTTTACTTTGCCGCCGACAGTTTCACCGAACGGAACGCTCACGTATGCACTTACCCCGAAAGTGCATGGCAGTGCCACTGTCACGGTCCGACTCAAGGATAATGGCGGGATCACCAATGGGGGCCAGGATACTTCTCCATGGCAATCGTTTATGATCAATGTGGCACCGGCCAATAGCTTGCCGGCAATTCAGGATTTGAGCCTTGTCAACGATACTGCGCGTAGTGGCGGAACCAACAACGATAGACTTACCCGCGATCCCACGATACGTGGTACTGTATTGAATGATCTGCAGATAGCCAAATTGTCTGCGGCGTTTGGTTCTGATCGTTATGCGGATGTTTTTGACACTCTTCAGCCCGACGGCAGTTTCGTCCTCAATAGGAGCGTGCTGCAGCGCGTTCTTGGTGGCCCGCTTGCCGACGGCCCGTACCTGCTGAACTTGCAGGCGGAGGATGTTTGGGGCAATGTCTCCAATATGACCGGTAGCGCTTCGTCGCTCCCGTTCGTCCTTGATACGCTCGTGGCCAATTTCAGTCTCGGACTTGCGCCAGAGTTTGACTCCGCACCTGCCGGCGACGATGAAACAGACCGAAAGCTCGTTTCGTTGGTTGGGCAAACCGAGCCCGCCGCCCTGGTGACCCTACCGGGTGTCGGCTCTGCGATAGCCGATGCGAGCGGGGTCTTTCGCTTTGACAATGTCTCATTATCTGAGGGCGTGAATCTCTATCAGGCCCACGTCGAGGACATCGCTGGTAACACCGCCGATTACTCCAAATCGATTACGCGACATTCCCCATATCTTACTGATTGGACGGTGACTGAAACCGGGGGCAGCTCCACCGGCCACGGTAGCGGTGTTGTCCAGGATGGTAACGTTCATCTGCTTGAAGGGGACTCCTTCACCGTCACCGCACAACTGCAGTTAACCACCCCGGCTCATCCTTCCGTTCTGACCTTTGTCTATTCCGAATTGGCGTTTGACACGGCAAGTCAAGGGCGTATGAAGGATGCATTCGAGGTGACGCTGCTCGATGCAAATGACAATCTTGTCGTTCATTCGATCGTAAATCTAAGGGACGGGATCCTGAATGTCACAGAGGGTCAGGCATTGGCTCAAGGTCCTGAGGTTACCGTCGATGGCCAAAGGGTCAATGTAGACTTGGCAGGGCTGGCACCAGGAAACGCGATTAGGTTAGTCGTGCGACTGGTCAATAATGACGGTGATGTGACGAGCTCGTTGTCGATTGGCCAAGTGGATTTGCTTGCGGCTCCAGTTACTCCTCCTGGATCGCTGCCGTCTGCGTTGGTCCCATCGCGCTCACTCAATGCGCCGGTTGACTTTGCCCAGTTGTCAGACATTTCTGCAAGCTTCCAAGTTGATTACGGTCGCACCTCATTCAATCAACGTAGTGATATTCTTTATGCACAAGCCGCTATTAAGAACATTGGACAATATGCTGTCGATGCTCCCTTGCTGGTCGGCATAACGCACATCAGTAACCCGCTCGTTCGTCTGCGTAATATCGATGGCCTCACTCCCGATGGTATCCCTTACATCGATTTCAGCAGAATGATCACGAGTAAGACAATTTTGCCTGGCGCATCTACAGATTCATTGGATTTGTCGTTTTTTAACCCCGGCGCAGCGTCATTCACTTACGATCTGGTATTTCTGGGGCACTTGAATCAGGTCCCAACGATTACGAGCCAAGCCGATGTCGAAGCCTTAATCGGGCGCGAGTATCGTTACGCAGTCCAAGCAACGGATCCGGAAGACGATCGACTCACCTACTCGCTTAGCGCGGCTCCCGCTGGAATGACCATTAACGCCTCAACTGGCGTGATTACCTGGAATCCGACATCAACGACCATCGGAACTCATGATGTGACTGTCCTTGTTGACGATGGTCGCGGCGGCGCGACACAACAGCATTATTTGCTTGCAGCGATGTCTCCACCACCGAATCGACCGCCAGTGATTGTCAGTGAGCCTGTTACCTTTGCCACCGCTACCGGAGATCTGCAGCACTCTGCTAGTAAGTTCTCGCCAGGCCAGCTTTTTGTGAGTTCATCAAAAACGCACACGATTCGTGTATATGATTCCGAGACATTGCAGTTCGTTCGCTCATTTTCCCATCCGTCATTTGCTGATGCCGCCTATTCGCCAGCCGGGCTTGCGTTCAATTCTCGCGGTAACCTGATTGTCGCCACGGACTCATATCTCGTCGAGTTCAGCGATTATGGTGTCGAATTTGCCCGGTACCCGAAGGTCACTGCTGAACGAAGTGAGAATATTGCGTTCGATTCATTCGGTAACTTATACACGACAACAGCTACAGGTGGCACCAACCAGCTAAATCAGTATCGAGCGTCTGACTATTCTTTTGTACAGACGATCTCACTCCCAGATGTCGCCGGTAGTCTGGCGGGAATCGTATTCGATCCATTTGGCCGCCTCTTCGTTGCCAGTCAGTCGGATAATCGCATTTACGTACTACAAGCAGATCAAAATTTCTCCCATTTCTCTCTAGCACGTTCGTTTCCGGGGCCAGCCGGTGGTTTTTCAGGTACAGAAGGCCTGCAGTTCAATTTCAATGGTGAACTCATCGCGGCCGCCGGCGACATCTTTCGCTATGATCCCAACGATGGCCGATTAATCGGTTCCTTCGACGCACCCAATGACTATGGCCCAGTTCCCTTAGTTGTGGACGTGACCGGTAGAATTTTTGCCGCTGACTTTGAAGATGGGATCGGATCAGAGAGTGGTGACCTATTTCGCTTCGCACCCGACGGATCTTCCTTCGTTACGAAAAATGATGGTCAACTCTTTGGACCGTTTGGTCTTGCACTTTCGGGTGCAACGCCCCTCGGCTTGGCGTCCCAATTTAATTACCACTACGACGTCGAGGCGATCGACGTAGACAGCGATTCGGTTGTCTATTCGCTTGTGCAGGATGCCACGCATGTTATTCCTCTCGGGATGGTCATCAACGGTGATACGGGCGAAATCAAGTGGAGTCCCACCGCGGAACAGATCGGTGAACACTCTGTAACTGTTCGCGTTACTGACGGGCACGGTGGGATCAATGTGCAGACATTCTCAATTCTGGTCGGCCCCGATCCGACCAATCATTCTCCGGTGATCATCAGCGATGCAATTACACAAGCCACAATTGATCGCGGTGTGTATCGCAACGCTGTATTGTCCGAGAGCGGCTTGGTGGACTATTGGCGTCTTGACGAGACGACAGGTGCCGTCGCTAAGAATGAGGTGGCCGGTAGAAACCCCGGCCAGTACCTGGGTGGCATCACGTTGGGGCAGGTTAGCGGTGGGACGAACCTGGGGACCGTACCGGAACTTGATGGAATCGCCGGCAGTGCCATCCGGGTCGATCTCGCACCACTCCCTGCTAAATTGAGTCAGTTTTCAGTTGAAGCATGGGTGTACGCCGATGACTTCAACGACTCGTTCAAGTCAATCGTCACAGGGTTGACATTTGACTTCAGTGTCCGCAGAACTGGCTCTACGACGGGCGTTGCTGAATTGCTCATTACCACGACAGACGGCTTCTTCCGGGGATATTCAACTCAACTCGCGACCGGCCAGTGGTATCACCTCGTCGGCAGCTACGATGGTTCGAATCTCCTTGTCTATACAAACGGCATTGCCGGAGCAATTACGCCGACTACTGGCCAGATTATCAATGCCACAGACAAAGGATTCATTGGGGCTGCCAGAACTGGGAACGACCCCGCCTCATTCAATTGGAGCGGGCGCATCGACGAGGTAGCCTTGTACGATGAGCCACTCACTTCGCAGCGCGTGACGGCCCACTATGCTGCCGCAACAAACAACTCAGTTAACTACTCCTACAACGTTGGCGCTGTCGATTCCGACAATGACTCCCTGAACTATTCGTTGACGACGTCACCGCCTGGAATGACGATTGACCCTCGGAACGGGGCCGTCTCATGGAATACCCCCAGTCCGATGGCGACATTTATTTCATCGCCTTCCGGGCTTTCCATTGATGGGGCAGTCGACTGGGGCATATTGGGTATGAACGGAGCAGTCGTAAACAATCCATTCAGCGTTCCAGTGATCGCCGGATTGAATGTGACGGTGTCAAAAGCGTCAGGCGATTTTGGAATCCTGCAGAGCGAACTAGGATGGTCGGGAAGCTTTGTGCCGGGCGATATGCTGCTTTCGACAGGGGCTGGTAACGTCGGTTCGGTTACGCTCAACTTTGATCAACCCATCGCGGGATTCGGCACGCAACTCCAAGCTGAATTTCAGTCGACACTTAACCCACCGCTGATCAACGCAGGTAAGTTCCAAGCCCGGATTACAGCCTTTGACAGCAACCATAATTTGATAGGCGATTATTCATCGATTGGGGACCTGACCAACGCCTTGGACGGCAGTGCACCATTCCTGGGCATTCGGAGCCCCACTGCGAATATCCGTCAAATCTCAATCAGCGTGCCGCAAAGTGACGGACTCAACTTAAGCTTTGCACTCAATGGCCTCAAAATCCAGACAAATTCCGCACAGACTGACAGTGCAATTTTTCCTGTCACTGTGCGTGTCGACGATGGTCGCGGTGGTTTCGACACTCAGAGTTTCGGCGTCAACGTCACAACGGGTGCTCTTGGTGAGATTCGCGGCACGATTTTTAACGACCGCAACAATGATGGGGCAAAACAACTTCCTGGTAAGGTGTCAACTACCTTTAATACCGGAAGTGACGGATGGACGAGCGTGACACTTCCCTATCCCGAACCGGGAGCGCCGCCATCTCTCCTGGCAACATACGAACCAGAATTCAGGCAAACTGGCGGCAATCCAGCTGGGTATGCCTTTATTCTTGATCCAGATGGCGACGGTGCGACGGGGAATGTTCAGTATTGGCGAGCGCCGACAGGATTTCTTGGGAATCAACTTCGTTCGTATGGCGGCACGCTGTCATTTGATCTTCTTCAAACATCATCCGGTTATGGTTATTTTGACCAGGAAGACGTGATCCTCGTCGGCGGCAACCGCACCTTAGTTTACGACGTGCCGGCAAACCCTGCCGTCAACCTCTGGACGGCCTATACCGTGCCACTTTCGGAGACTGGGTGGAGAAATGACACCTTGAACGGTGCACCGGCTACGCAATCGGAAATGGCCGCAGTGCTTTCGTCCCTGACAGCTATCTATATCCGCGGCGAGTACCTACTTGGACCTGATGGCCAGGCGATCGACAATGTTGAACTGCTCGAACCCCAGGTTGATTCGCCTTTGAATGGCTGGACAGTTTATCTAGACCAGAACCAGAACGGTCAACGTGATAACAATGAACAGTTCACGACGACTGATGCGAATGGCGAGTATGTCTTTAAGAACCTTGCTCCCGGCAATTACACTGTAAGGGAAGTCGGATTGCCAGACTGGCTACAGACGTTTCCCGGTGATGGAGCCCAAGCAAGTACTACCGTCAACTATGTAGATTGGACATCTGCGGATGTAAGTAACGGCACGGCATCTGGCGTGATTTCTTTACCAGGAGGCTCGACGGTTAACGTAGGTTTTGAAGCGGTTTTTTCCGACAACTCACCTGGTAGCCTTTATGGTGCGCAAATCGATGGAGGCATAAATTACTGGATTCCGTCCACACCATATATCAGTGAGCAAGTTACCAATCCACCTACTGGCTCTGATATCTTGAAACTTATTGGTGGCACAAATCAGATATATCGGATTACTTTATCTGAACCCATCGTTGACCCAATTATGTCAATCCTGTCACTTGGGTCAGATAGTATCCCGATCACTTATGATTTTGATTCACCATTTTCAATCGTAAGTCAAGGTGCCGGTTATTGGGGAGGCTCATCGACCGGCCTTACCCAACTGCCAGGAGATGTTCTTAGCGGAAGGGAAGGTCACGGAACGATCAAATTCCTGGGTACATTCTCCTCATTCTCATGGACTGTCCCAAATCCAGAAGGGTGGCATGGCTTCACATTTGGAATTCGCAGCAGTTTGTCGTTGGCGCGTGACGGCTACCATACTGTCAATTTGTCAGCTGGCGAAAACGAGACCGGCGTAGATTTCGGCAACAAATCAAAGTCGAACTCAACACAAAACCGATCACCATCCTTTATTAATCACCCCCCTGAAACGGCAAACGTTAGCGAACTCTATCGCTACAACGCCTCCGCGTATGATCCGGATGGCAATACCCTCAATTACGACCTCGCCGTCAAGCCAGAGGGAATGGCAGTTGACCCGCTTACCGGCGTGCTGGTCTGGAGGCCCACTGCGGATCAAGTCGGGCCTCGGGACGTTGTCCTGCGCGTTCGAGACGGCAAAGGCGGAGTGGCCCTGCAGTCCTTCCAAGTAATCGTGAGGGCAGCCAATAATGTTCCGGTAGTAACCTCAATGCCCAAGGGTCCGGCAGTGGTTGGCTTGCCATATCAATACCAAGTTAATGCGCAAGACGCCGACGGCGATACACTCGGATTTTTACTATTAGACCCTCCATTGGGTATGACGGTAAACAGCGTATCGGGCCTCGTTTCGTGGACTCCTGCAGTTGCTCAGATTGGCGACCAACCGGTGTCGATTTCTGTCTCCGATGGGCAGGGCGGCACAGTCACTCAGTCGTTCACACTTGGTGTCGTGGCCTCGGCAAAAAATGACGCACCCACAATCACGTCAGTGCCTACGAGTGCAGTTGCACTAGGAAGAACGTACCGTTATCAAGTCGCGGCCATCGACCCGAATGGCGATCCCTTGACTTTCTCGCTGATAGACAACCCCTCAGGTTTGACGATCACCCCGACGGGTTTGGTGCAATGGACGCCGACGGCCACGCAACTCGGCGCAGCCAATGTGGCCTTGCACGTGGACGATGGCCGCGGCGGGTTCTCGACACAATCTTTCGCGATTAAAGTCGCTACACAATTGTCCAACGATCCACCGCAGATCGTTTCTTTGCCGTTGCAGTCTGCGACAGCAGGCAATCAATATGCCTACAATCCTGTGGCAGTAGATGTGAACGGAGATCAGATATTTTGGAGCTTCGACACTGCACCGCGCGGAATGTCAATTGACGCCACTCAAGGCTTCATCCGCTGGACCCCGTCGGTTGACCAATCGGGGCTTCAGACTTTGATTCTGAGGGCCACAGACGCTCAGGGCGCTGCTGCCACGCAGACTTTTTCTGTCGAAGTATTTGGCGGCAATCGTCCGCCATCGATCACCTCGTTTCCGCCCACCGCAGCTGTGGTGGGACAATCCTACGGTTATGCATTGAAAGCAACTGATTCAGACGGCGATTCGCTGGTGTATTCCTTGCTTGTAGCACCTGGTGGGATGACGATTGATGCCAATTCTGGATTTATCAATTGGACTCCGACATCTGAACAAGCAGGAATTGAGACCGTGACAGTTCAGGTGGCGGATGGAAACGGCGGTATCAATGAGCAAACATATGGAATCGGCGTCAATGATCTACCGCCGAACAATACTCCAAAGATTACTTCGTCGCCAAATTCGCCCGCGTCAGTGGGCTCGCTCTATCAATATGCGGTCACTGCCACCGATTCCGACAATGACACGCTAACCTTCGCATTGCCGCAAGCACCGGCAGGCATGACCATCAATGCCGCGACGGGTCAGATTCAATGGACGCCAATCACCGCGCAGTTGGGTCTGCAGCAGGTTAAGGTCACCGCAACTGATCCCCTCGGCGCACAAAGCACGCAAACATTCTCACTCAGAGTTTTGCCCCCTAACCATGATCCCACAATCACCTCGACGCCGTCAGGATCAGTCTCAGCCGGAGCTATTTATCGCTACGACGTACGCTCCATAGACCCAGACGGTGACTTACTGGCAATATCGCTGGTCACCGCACCAGAGGGGATGTCCCTCGATAATCTTGGTCGCATACGCTGGACAACCACAACTGCCAATATTGGCACAGTCGATGTCGGGGTGAGAGTTTCTGACGGCCGTGGGGGCGTATTCACGCAAAGCTTCCCACTACAAGTCGTACCCGATACGCAATCCCCTAATGTTTTGCTTACGCTTACCGAGGATCCCATCAAGTTAGGTGACACCGTAACTATCCAATTATCTGCGACCGACGACACCGGTGTGGTCAGTCGCAGTCTTGCTGTCAACGGGACCCCAGTCCTGCTCAACTCATTAAACCAAGGAACTTTTGTCGCATCGACCGTCGGGCCATTAAGTTTTACTGCCACGGCTATCGATGAGGCTGGTAATATCGGTCATGCAACATTGGCATCCAGTGCATACGATCCGAGCGTAACCGGTGCGCCTATCCTGGCCGTCATTTCGCCTACGACGAATGCCGTTATCACCGGTCCGATTAATGTCACTGGCACAGTCGATGATCCAGATTTGGCCTTCTATCAATTGGAGATTGGGCGTGTCGATACTGACGTATTTAAAGAAATTGCCCACGGTACAACTGCTGTGCTCAACGGCGTGCTGGGGCAAATCGATCCATCGCTTCTGTCCAATGATACCTACATTCTGCGTCTGACGGCTAAGGACACCGGCCTGAACACGTCCGTAGAGGAAGTCACCCTTAACGTCGCCGGCGATTTGAAGCTCGGTAACTTCACGCTCTCGTTTACCGATTTATCCGTACCGGTCTCGGGCATCCCCATCGTGCTTGGTCGGACTTACGACTCGCTAAATGCTCAGCAAAGCAACGATTTTGGTTATGGTTGGAGGCTGGAATTCCGCGATACGGATTTGCGTACGAGCGTGGAGCAGCCCAGTGCGGAGGAACGTGAGTACCTAATATACAAACCGTTCTTTGACGGCGCGCGGGTATATGTCACTGTTCCAGGCGGCAAGCGCGAAGGCTTCACGTTCCGCCCTCAACCCGGTCCTTTCTTCAGCATCTTGAAGATGTGGAAGCCGCATTTTGAGCCCGATCCCGGCGTGACCAGCCAGCTAACGGTGCCCGATTTTCCATTAATGCGCACAGCGGATGGTGACTTTGTGGGCTACACGGGCGGTGGGAATTACAACCCGGCCAACCCTGTGTTCGGTGCCGGCAACTACACATTGACCACTAAGGAAGGAATTGTTTATGAGATCAATGGCGACACGGGCAAAATGGAGTCGGTCGCAGACCGCAATGGTAACAAGCTCGCCTTTACGGATGCAGCAATCACCAGTTCCAGCGGTCAGAAAATTGCGTTTGAGCGTGATCCCCAGGGTCGGATTACTGCTGCCGTCGATCCGTCTGGCAAGAAGATCCGCTACGCGTACGATGCACAAGGCGACCTCATCTCGGTGACGGACCGCGAAAACAACGTCACTCGTCTCCAATACCGCACGGATCGCCCACATTACTTAGAAAAAGTGATCGATCCGCTAGGGAGAGAAGGGCTCCGCAGCATTTACGATCCCGTGACGGGGCGTCTTCAGCGGTTACTCGATGCAACCGGCAAATCAGTTGATCTGAGTTACGACATCGACCACTTCATCTACACTTCTACCGACCAACTTGGAAACCCGACTCAGTACGAGTATGACGCACGAGGCAACATCGTCACGGAAGTCGATGCCGAAGGAGGCGTCAAGCGATATACCTACGATGCCCATAACAACACGCTTAGCGAAACGATCTATGATGGCATCAAGCCGGACGGTGTCACGACGACGTATACGTACGATCCTAAGGGCAACAAATTGACCGAGACCGACGCATTAGGACATGTGACGCGATACACGTACGATGTGTTCGGAAATGTGGTAACGACTATCGATGCCCTCGGTCAAGTGTCTGTCAATCAATACGACGGCACGGGCAATCTGACGTCCATGACGGACTCGGCCAGCCGCGTCACTCAGATAACATTCGACGCGCATGGTAACCCGCTGAGTATGTCAGTACCCGGCACCGGCGATACGACCTTTGTATACGACGGTGCTGGCCAGCTGATTCAGCAAACTGATGCGCTGGGTAACACGACGGCGTTCACTTATGATGACAACGGAAATCAGCTGACGGAATCTCGGCAGCAACAACTTCCCGGCGGCGGCACGCGTACTGTCAAGACACGAAATGAGTATGACAATGCGGGCAATCTACGATTCGTGCGCACATACGAAAACGACCTACTCAAGAGCCAGACGGAAACTCGCTATAACGCTGCCGGGAAGAGAACAGAAGAAATCGACGCCTTGGGTCGGTCGACCAAGTTTCAATACGACGATCGCGGTCTCCTCACGGTTACGATCTTCCCCGACGACACACCGAGCACTGATGGCGACAATCCACGCACCCAAGTCGAGTACGATGCCGCGGGTCGCGACACGGCACGGATCGACGAGCTCGGGCGGCGAACCGAGACGGTTTATGATCGCGTGGGAAGACGGATCGCCACGATTCTGCCGGACGCTACGCCGCTCAACCCGAACGACAACCCCCGCACGCAAACCGTCTATGACGAAGCGGGCCGTGTAGTAGCAGAGATTGACGCACGAGGAAATCGCACGGCATTCGGCTACGACGCTGGTGGTCAGCGAACTGTCACCATTCTACCTGACGACACGCCGGCGGACAGCTTGGACAATCCCCGCCTGCAAACGCAATATGATGAACTGGGCCGAGCGATCGTTCAGACCGACCCCTTGGGCTACGTAACCCATACACAATACGATGCGAGCGGTCGCCCCTTGGCGACGGTGTTTGCCGACGGAACAACGAAGCGTACGTTGTACGACGATGTGGGGCACGTATCCGGCCGCGTTGACCAGGCAGGGCGCGAAACAAACTACGAATATGATGCGATCGGCCGATTGACGGCCGTTGTGCAGCCGCCGGTCACCAACCCAGCGACCGGGATATGGACGCGTCCACGCACGGAATACGAGTACAACGAAGCCGGCCAACTTGTTGTCCAGCGAGATGCCGTGGGCCGGGAGACCCGCTACGAATACGACGGACAAGGCCGGCGCACTGCGACCGTCTTGCCCTTGGGACAGCGTTTCACGACCGCATACGATGTCGCTGGGAATGTTCTTAGCACAACCGACTTCAACGGTGCCACGATCCACTATGAGCATGACGCTCGCGATCGATTAGTCGCAAAACGATATCCAGACGGATCGTCGGTGACATTTACCTACACAGCGACCGGACAGCAAGCCACGGTCACCGACAGTCGTGGAACGACGTCATTCGCCTATGATGCCCAAGATCGTCTGCTGCAGCGGACCGATCCGGACGGCGTTCCGATTTACTACACGTATGACGCCGTCGGAAACCGAACTTCGGTAACAGCTCCGTCCGGGACCACGGTGTACACCTTCGATGCTCAGAATCGGCTCGATACGGTAACCGATCCAAGCGGGGGCGTGACGACCTATGAGTACGACCTGGGTGGCGAGTTGACCTCGACGAGCTTTCCCAATGGTAGCAATGAGACTCGTCAATATGACTCGGTTGGACATCTGACATTTCTGGAGAACGCGGGGCCTAGTGGCGTGATCAACAGCTTCCGGTATCAGCTCGACCCAACCGGAAACCGCCAAACGATGACCGAGCAAGACGGTCGGCATGTGGCTTACCAGTACGACAATCTCTATCGATTAGTTGCCGAAGACATTTTCGATTCCGGTGCGGTGGCGCCGACCCGAGCGATTGACTACATATACGATCTGGTTGGCAACCGGATGAGCCGCGCCGATTCGGCCGAAGGCACGACATCTTATGGCTACGACGCTAATGACCGTCTGTTGACGGAGTCCCTGAATGACTCGACCACGCGGTATGATTTCGACGCGAATGGCAACACGTTGCGAAAGGTGAACGCCGCCACCGACGCAGTCCTTTCCGCATACAAATGGGACTTTGACAATCGCCTAGTCGGCGCCGACGCGGATGGCAACGGCACCTACGAAGTCCAAAACCGCTACGATGCGGAAGGCATCCGTGTCAGCCAAACCGTTAACGGCATCGAGACGAGACATTTGATTGACAAAGTACAGCCATACGCCCAGGTGCTAGAGGAATACTCGCCGGGCGGCATCATCAAGGTCTCCTACGTCTACGGCAATGACTTGATTTCGCAGAACCGCCCAGCTGAGACCGGTAAGTCCTTCTACCACGTCGACGGCCTGGGCAGCACGAGGGCGCTGACGAACTCGTCCGGGCTGGTGACCGATCGGTATGTATACGATGCCTTTGGGCGGACGATCGGGCAAGTGGGATCGACGGGGAACGTATATTTGTTTGCCGGAGAGCAGCGCGATGGGGCGACGGGGTGGGATTACCTCAGGGCGAGGTGGATGAATCGAGCGGTGGGTAGGTTTGTCAGCCGGGATGTGTTCCCCGCCTCATCGATTGATCCATTAACCCTTCACCGATATGCTTACGCGGCGAATAATCCCGTGCTTCTGATTGATCCAACCGGTCAATTCAGTCTAGGCGAATTAAACGTTGTTCAGGCAATTCAAACTGTTTTGACTATTTCAGGCAACGCATATCGCGGCGTGCAAACGTTTAAAAGTGTCAGGCAGGCAGTCGGCTTCTTTGGATTTTTGGCGTTTCTCGGCGTAGCAGCAGTCGAGATAGAGTCTCAATCAAGCACGTTCGGACAGTTTTCAGAGAGCTTGGCGCTCGGGTATCGCGCCCCCGAGGCCGTTAAGCCAGCTATCGTCGATGCGTTCGACTTTCGGCTAAAGTGGGATACCAAGGGGCATTTGAGTCGCGTCATTGCGATGGACTTCGGCGATGCTGCTGGAGTGGCAAAAGGATTAAGAGTGCGAGTAAATGTACAGATGCCGCCACTCGCAATAACAGTAGAGGGTGGTGTTAATAAGTCGTACGCCCTTGAAGTTTATGGAGCAAAAGTGGGTAGCCTTGACTTAGTATATCGGACGAATGGATTTGTGACAAAGCTCGGATTCCAGGTGAACCTTCTCGCCATCCTACGTGCTTCAGTTGTTCTATTCCGCGCGGATGTCGAAAAAGGATGGCAATTTTATCCAAGAACTGAGTCACTTGAATGATCAGGGCCAGCGGCAACTAAGTCGTGACCGTTGCCTTCGGCGCGTCTGGACGCGGTTGATAGCATTGTAAATTTCAGTGCTAGCAAAACGGAGGCCATAGCGATGACGAGAGTAGGTAACGACGGCAAGTCGGATCGGTGGCGGGCGTTGTTGGCTGAGAAGGAGACTTCGGGGGAATCGGTCGTGGAGTTTTGTGGGCGGCATGGATTGCCGGTGCACCAATTCTACTGGTGGCGTCGCCGCTTGGCGGAGGGTAGTGGTATGAATCCGCCTGCCAAGCAGTCGGTTCCGTCGTCTTTTGTCCCCGTACGGTTGTCGCTGACTCAGTCGATGATCGAAGTCATTCACCCTGGCGGCTGCATGGTGCGCATATCAGGATGTGTTGATTCGGCCGCACTGCGAAGCGTGCTGGAGGCCTTGCGTACCGGGGAGGCGTAACATGTTTCTGTTGTCGCCACAGACGAAGGTCTTTCTGGCCGCAGGTTCGACTGACATGCGCAAGAGTTTCCGGTCACTTGTGACTCTTACGGAATCCATTCTGGAACAGGATCCTCTGTCAGGCCATCTGTTTGTGTTCGTCAATGGGCGTCGTGACATGATGAAGATTCTGCACTGGGACGGCTCGGGATTCTGGATCTGGTACCGCCAACTCGAGCGGGGCACTTTTCAGTTGCCCGGTCCGCAAGCGTCCCCGGAGACTCCAGGATTCGAACTGACGCCGTCACAGCTATCATTGATCCTCGACGGCATCGATCTTCGCTCGGCACGTCAACGGCTACGGCACTATCAAATTGCTGACGCGACCAAGTAGACCGGTTGTTGCAAACCTTGGCCAGGCCCGTTGCGTATTCAATTACGCGACGGGCCTTTCTCTTGGGGTTCGTCCGAGGCAGGCAGGAGCCCATATAATGCCGTAACCGTACACCAGCACCATCCATTCTAGCGAGCGGGTCGGCGAGTTAATGGTTGGGCCGAGGGAATGCTCAGGATCGGAGCTGACGGCGGGCGGCTCGGCGCGTTTGCTGGCGTTGGACGCGATCGCGCCGTTCCTCCACTCGGTACTGCCGAATGGCGTCCGGGTGTTGTTCGGCCCAGTTCCAGGGCAGCAGAGATTCGTAGTCGGTGGAGCCTGCCAGGAGCTGGTCCAGGACGTCCTTGACGTACCACCACACGTCCAGGTCGCTGCGCAGTGCGCTGCTGACCAACGTAAAATAGGCAGCTGATCGCTGGCCTCCAGCCATGCTCCCGGCGAACAGCCAATTTTTCCGGCCCACGGCAATCTGCCGCATCAGTTGTTCCGCGTCATTATTATCGATCGGGATCCGGCCATCTTCGAGATAGAGCCGCAGTTCCTTCCAATGGTTCCGAAGATACTGAAGTGCCTTGCCAAGATCGCTCTTGGGTAATATTACATTCGTCGTCCGATGCTCGGTTTCCTCCAGCCACGCGCGCATGGCATCCCAGATTGGCTGGGATTCAGCTCGGTGCAATGTCACTCGCTCGTCAACGGGCAACAGCTTCGCGCGATCGTGGATGGCGTACAGCTCCCGGTACCAACGAAGGAGTTGCTTACGGTCATCGGGGTACGCAGCGGACTTGAAAATATTCCGACGCGCGTGGGCGTTGCATGCCGCGCGGACAATCGCGCCCCCCGATGCCACGACTATCGACTCGAATCCGGACCAGCAGTCGCCCAGTAAAGTGCCTCGGTAATCCGCCAGAAACATTTCTGGTCCGTCTCGATGGCGGCTGACCGTGAAATCGAACAGATTCAACTTGACCGAAGCGCCCCGGTAGACCCACATCTTCGCCGTGATGCTGGGATCCTTATTCTTCAGCGCCCGGCTGTAGACTTCATGAATCCGGCGCTGTCGCAGGTCGTTCAGATCTAACTCGGGCATCGTCTTGGGATACAACAGCACCACGCTGGTGTCATCACAGGCGATCACTCCGTCCAGGAGCACCTGCGATCGCCAGTAATCCAACAGTGGCTGAATCACCTCGTAGCCACGGGCCAGGATATTGCACTGCGTGCTGCGGGACGGAGTCCAGCCGCTGCCAGCGAATTCGTCCTGCTGCCGATAGAGTGGCAAGTGAAACCCGTACTTGGCGTTGATGATCTGAGCGGCTACGCTGCTGTCGTACTTGTTTCCCTCCACCAGTGCCGTGGGGCGCGCCGGGGAACTGACGCCGCACTGCGGCTGATCCTGGCAGGCGTACTTGCGATATTTGACCACTCGAACCCGCAACACCGGCCGTTCGAATTCCAGGGTCTCGGTGGTGTCCCACATCGACTCGGGGAGCAGTACTCGAGGACCGTGCTCAGGACAATGCTGAATCGCGTCCGGGGCGTCGGCCAGCACTTCATAGCGAGGCAAGTGAGCGGGGAGCTTCTCGTCGCGCTGCTTAGGCTTGGGACGCCGCCGCTGATGTTCGGGAATCGTCTGCTCCAACTCTTCAACGGCCTCGGCCAGGCCCGCAGCCGCATCAGCGGATTCCGGTGTGTCGCCCAAGTCCAGTCGGAGCTGCGCGGGATTCTCAAGGTATCGTTCGCTGCGCTTGTAAAACGCGCGGCGGATCAATTCGTTATAAGCCAGCTCCAGATCCTGCTTCTCCTGCGCCAGCTTCGCCATTGCTGCTTCTTTGGTTTGCAGGGCGATATCCAGCTCACGCAGCCGCTCTTTATGAGCAGCGAGTTCCATCTCGCTTTGTCGCAGCGCGACGAGCAGCTCGGCTCGAGAAAGTGACGTCCTGTCGTCAGGTGGGATCATAGGGCAACAGCATACACGCGATTGCCAATTCGTGAAGTAGTATTTCGTTCATCGTCATCAATATTCCAGGAAAATTTTCTGTGATCAAGCAGCACCTTCACGTGGTGCCGCGTCAACTGGAAGCGCAAGTCGTTTCCGACGGCGCGTCGATGCCTTGAGCGAGACGCCGGAGAGTAACATCGCTAGCTGAGTAGCGTCGATCTGCAGTGTCGATTCGTGGCCGGATGAAGCGAGTTCTTCGAACGTGCCAGCTTCCAGCAGGCGATAGTAAAGCCAATATCCGCCGCCATCGAAATGCAGAATCTTCAGACGATCACGACGGCGATTGATGAACAGGTACAGATGGCCATCCATCGGATCCGACTGCAGTTCGCTCCGCACGATTCCGCTGAGTGCATTGAATCCTTTGCGCATATCCATGTCCCGCGTGTAGACGAAGATCTTGATCCCCGACGCGATGCTCAACATCCTTGCGCTCCTTGCACCACCTGGCTCGCTGAGAGCAGTCGGCCGAGCACCTGCTCGACCAGCTCGGGCTGTGCTGGACAGACAATCTCTGTGCCGCAGCGGAGGCGAATGGTCAGTGCCGAACTGTCAGCCGGCGTACCCGTGACCTGAACCTGGCGGAACAATGGAACGCGGGAGTCGCCAGGCGACTTGGCTGCTGGCAATCGGGCGCCATCCTGCACCGGTAAGTTCTTGCCGGCGTGAGCTCTGGCGGTGCGATTCGCCGAGCCCTGTCGTTGGCGTCGATGATAGTAGAAAGCGGCCAACGAAACCCCTTCGGCCGCACAGAACGTCGCCACCGTCTGACCTGCCGCTTGGAACCTCGACAGCCTTCCGTCCCAGTCCTTCGCCAGCTCTGTTCGACTAACACCCTTCGCCATGACTGCGTCTCCTGCCTGAGTTCCTCGATTCGGAAAGCCCCAGGCTAGCAGCCACGTCAATTATGGTGCTGGTGTACGGTTACCATATAATGCCCCGCAGACGGACCGAACTTCCCCGGACGCTCAAAGGATGTCACAAGCTCATCCTTGAGTTGTACGAGACCATCGACGAACTGCGAGCCCGTATCGCTCAACTGGAGCGTGAACTGTACGGTCCCCGTCGTGAACGATTCATCAGTGATGGTCGCGCTAAATCCACCCTTTCTGTACCGGACCTGCAGAATGAAGATCCGCCGGTTGGTGATTCGGTAACTTCCCAGGCCCCTCTCGCAGAGTTCGAAGAATCCGCAGCACTCGCGATAGATTCTGACAAGCACGATGGTATCGAAGAATCCAGCGACCGTCCCAAACGTACATCGAAAGGTCGGCGGCCACGCACTTATCCTGCCAGCGCACCCCGGGTGAAGGTCTTTCACCCACTGAACGAGACCGTTGTCCCGCCGGAAGTCATGCATGACTCCAGGGCCAGGCGTTTCTATCGATTCGTCAGGGAAGAGGTCGAACTGCCTCAGCGTCATCTGCGGATCATCGAGCATTATCAGGAGGTGATTGCGGTCGACGATCCAGGCCAGGTGTCCACAGTGATGTACACCGCGCCCGTACCTGCGCCCTTTCTGGATCGATGTTACGCCGGCAACTCCCTGTTGGCTTATCTGGCGGTGAGCCGATTTTCAGATCATTTGCCCTACTATCGCGAAGAGGATATCCTTCGTCGGGAAGGACTGTCGATTCACCGTTCCACCCAATGGCGATGGATGCGAGGACTAGCTCGAGCGGTGTCGCCGTTGGTCGACTTGATTCGTCAGAGACTGCGGACTTCACCAGTCCTGGGAATTGACGAGACTCCCTGCCCGATAATCGATCCCAGCTTACCTCATACTCGCAGCGCCTATCTCTATGCTCAATTCGGCGACGACAGCCAGCCTTATGCCGGTTTCTACTTCGCCGATCACAAGACGCGGGAGAACATCGAATCCATGCTGCAAGGTTTTTCCGGAGTCTTGCAGTCCGACGCCTACATCTGTTATGAATTGATTGCCGAAGCATCGTCTGATCAGATTCAGCCAGCAAGTTGCTGGGCTCATGGCCGCCGCAAGTTTGAGCCCCTGGTGGTCCCAGGCAAGAAGTCCAAAGCGAGCTGGATCCTGAAAGCCGTCCAGAAGCTCTATGATATCGAAGATCGTGGTCGCGACCTGATGCCCGTGGGTCGATTGGCACTAAGGCAAGCTGAATCCAAGCCCATCGTCGAAGAGATTCACCGTTGGTTGCAGCACATTCAGGCAACGGAACGGCCACGGGCGGCAATCCGCAAGGCGGCCAACTATTTCCTCAAGCGTTGGGACTCATTTACGCGTTTTCTCACCAATGGCTCAATCCGCATCGATAACAATGCCACCGAGGCGGTGATCAAGAAAGACGAGCCAGATTACCCCGGATTGTCGTGGTTGTTCGCCACGCCACGAACCAATTAGTATAGCGGTTCCAGCCTTGCTGGAAGTCGTTGAGTGGTGCCGTAAGTGGTCTATTCACGGAGGAAAATCGTGCGAGCCACCCCAAATCGCGTCCCCCCCCGCGCGGATCCCGCGATGCAAGCAAGCTAGCAACTCTTTGGGCACGCCTTCCCGACGCGGCTCGAAGAAACGTACTCGCGGCCGCAACACGAATCATAAAGGCTCACGCCCTTCCTCACGGCGAGGAGGTACAGCATGAGCGATAATCCGGTTGCCCGGCGACAACGTACTCTGCAGGCTCAGTTAACTAGCCAAAAGATTGCCACCCGCCATCTCGCCAAGTTGGCGATGATCTACGTGCGACAGTCAAGTACTCGGCAGGTGCGTGAGAACGTCGAGTCGACACAGTTGCAATACAACCTCGTGGACCGTGCGCGGGCGTATGGTTGGCAGGCAGATCGGACGCAGGTAATCGATGAGGACCTTGGCGTAAGCGGTCAAAGCGTTGAAGGCCGAGCTGGGTTTCAGCGTCTACTGGCGGAGATCTCACTCGGCCATGTGGGAATTGTATTCGGTATCGAGATGAGTCGCCTTGCCAGAAACTGCCGGGACTGGCATCAGCTCTTGGAGCTATGTGCGTTCTTTGATACGCTGATCGGTGACGCCGATGGAATCTACAATCCCCGCGAATACAACGATCGACTGCTACTCGGACTGAAAGGCACCATGAGCGAAGCTGAGTTACACATCCTTCGCGGGCGTTTAGAGGCCGGACGAAAGAATAAAGCACGACGGGGCGAGTATTTTGCCCAGGCCCCAATCGGATATGTTCGTACCAAGGACGGCATGGCAATGGATCCCGACGACCAAGCGCGTCATGTGGTCCAATTAATATTCCAGAAATTCGATGAACTAGGAAGTGTTAATGCCGTGATGCAAATGATGCGGCGTGAGGGCCTGATGGTTGGCGTTCGTCCATCACACGGGAGCGTCAGTGGACCAATTGAGTGGCGAATGCTCACTCGAAGCACGATTAACCGGATTCTACACCATCCAATTTACGCAGGTGCGTACATCTATGGTAGAGCACTGGCAGATCCAACGCGCCGCACCGAAGGAAAGACCAGAGCAGCCAGACGATTAGCGTCTCAGGAAGAATGGCAGGTGTTTTTGCCAGATCGATTACCCGCTTACATCTCGTGGGAGCAGTGGGAACGGAATCAGCGCCGAATGAAAGAAAACAGCACTTCGTTTAGTGCGGGGCCTCCACGTGGCGCATCATTGATAGCCGGGCGAATCACGTGCGGGCGATGTGGCGCCAGAATGCCTGTATCCTACAAGGCATCTAGGAGGCCATATTTCTGTTGTAGCCAGGCAAGGATGAACCTTGGCGAACCTCTGTGCCAAATGTTCGACGGAGGCGCTGTCGAATCGCTCATTGAGGAATTGATTCTCACCGCGCTCGCTCCGGCCTCAGTGGACCTGAGCCTTCAAGCTGCCGAAGCGATCGATGGTGATCGCGAAAGGCGTGAAGCACAATATACTCATGCGGTGGAACGGGCGATCTATGAGTCTGAACTGGCACGTCGCCGTTACGAAGAAGTGGATCCCAGCAACCGTCTAGTGGCTGCTGAATTGGAACGTCGCTGGGAGTCGTTATTGCAAGTACAGCGCAAGGCCGAGGAAGCGTTGAACCGTTTTCGCCAAGAGATACCGACTCACTTGGCAGTAGCGCAGAGACAGGCGATTCTCGAGATGGCGGATAGCTTTCCGAAACTTTGGCGTAGCGAATCTACGACGGCGGTTGACCGCCAGATAATTGCGCGTGCGCTAATCACCAACATTGTCGTGACGGTCATCGGTAACACTGAACGACTCTCTGTTACAGTGCATTGGGCCGGTGGCCTGCAGACTCACCATGAGAGTCGTCGCCATGTTCAGTCATTTGACAAGCTGGAAGCGTCGCGCGAGTTAGCGGAGCGGGCAGGTCAATTGTACAACGAGGGATATCCACTTTCTGAGATCGCCAAGCAGCTCAACATCGAGGGCTATCGCCCGGCTAAGCAAGAGCAATTCACCAAGACATCGATCGGTGCGTTTTGCAACATGCTGCGACGCAAGGGAATTATTTCGACCGCACCGAAGATCGCCCGCCATTTTTGGCGAGCAGGAGCGATCTGTGAGCGAGTTGGCATTGCCAAACCAACACTTAGCGGATGGCGTCGTCGAGATTGGATACAGTATCGGCAGATTGGCGAACGATACATCTACTGGGCAGATGTCGATGAATTGAAGCGACTTAAGGCACTCGCAAAGCATCCGGCGCATGGATCAACACCGACTCCCACAAGTCTCACCACGCCCGTCAGCAAGATGCCGTCACATCCCGCGGCAAATCTTGAGAAACAATGAAGACAAGGAGTGTATTGTGACTAAGCCATCAAGGGTGCAGTCATGGGCAGGAAGGCGTGGCTCTTCCTCGGCAATCACACGGCCGGAGAGACTGCGGCCAGCCTGTATACTCTGATCATGTCCTGCAAACGACACTGTATTGACCCTCAGTCTTACCTTCTGGATGTGCTCAACCGCGTGAAGACGGCGACTGCCGATGAGCTGGAAGACTTGCTGCCTGATCGGTGGATCTTATCGCACCCTGAGGCCTACGTTGAACAACGAGCTCAAGAATCAGCGGCCGCGGCCGACCGCAAACGGACTCGCCGACAGGCACGACGTCCGCGTCTCGCCGCCTCTTGAATCTGGCACTCCCCATGATCCCACCGGTCAGCCTTTACTCACCGAGCGAAAATCGCTCCGGTGACGCTAGCTGACTGCGCGCCAAACGCAACGGTCACCTTGCTAACACGTAGAATTTATTATGTGGCCTTGAGGTAGGGGCTGTCTCAGCGACAAGATGGAGGTCGCCGTGGAAACGATCCTGCTGGTGCCCGAGTCGTAGGCGCTGCGGGTCGAACAAGTATCCGTTGCCCGCGAAGAGGCGGTGGTTTTTGTTAGTAGTGCACGTCCGGTCTGGTATCCCGGGTCACGCCACAATTACGATCCATCGGTCGACCCCGTAACGCTGGATGCAAGGAGTTTTGCAACTGGCGCAACGGCAAATCGATCAGCTTGGCCGAACCGATCGTCGACCTAAAGTGCTGGGAATGGACGAAACTCCCAGCCCGATTCTGTGCCCTAAGCGGGCGTCTAATCAACCATGCCAGGTAGCCTCTGGCCGGCGCAAGACCGAGTCGCTGGTGGTCGATACTGCCGAGCCTTATCCCTAAGCCTGTAGATCCTCACGGCGATCCAGCGGCTATACGACATTGAAGACCGGGCCGGGGAATGGACGAATTACGCTGGGAACTGCGGCAACGCGAATCTCGGCCGATCTTCAAGGGGATCCGGCAATGGTTGGCCGGTCGAGACGCGCTGAAATTGCCTCAGTCGCCACTGCGGGAAGGTATCAACTGCTTTCGGAACCGCTGGGACGCTTTCACGCTATTCCTCGAGCACAACGTCACTCGGCTGGACAATAACTCGACCGAAGCGGCCCTCAGAAGACCCGTGGTTGTCTTGGCTCACGGTTCAAGTGGAATCGAGGGGGCGTATTCTGTGAGAGACTTCTTCGACGATAAAAGTTCCGTCAGTTTGCGAGAGAAGAGTCTAGGCGAGGTCAGGGGCGCCAATGAGCGACTTGGTCGTCCGCACGATGCGGACGAAAACATTGCAGGAGGCCAGGCTCACGCTGCGTCCTCCATCAGACGTTGAAGTTTTTCCCGGGCAACCCGAGCCCACGCCTGCCACCGAGGCACCTGAATCTCGCGGCCACCCGCATACACCTCGGCCGGTACGAGGACGTCTCCACCCTCCACGGGAAGGAGAGCCCAGGCGGACACCAGTGGTTGTATCGATCGATGAACTCCGCCAGGCATTGCCGGCAGTGCTGGGGATTGTCGTCCAGGAGCATTTATTGCCATACGATGTTTGGATTGTGCAACGGCACGCTCCAGCCCCTGCTGCTCGCGTCATTCGTTCGGAAGCCGGTGCCTCACGGAGCCACGAAAATGCACGAGAACGCGAGGGCGCCAGGACGGATGCGTCCTAACTGACTGCGACACACTAAGGTCTTGCAAAGTCCAACGTTTACCGAGCCGTTGCTACTTTCAATGTCAACGTTCCGTTAGAGAATTGAGCCGTCGACGTGCTCGCCGCGAAATTCCCACCGGATGCATCAACCGCCGTCTGGAACGGAATGTCGTTCGCCGCCGCGGTAAATTCCACCGACTAAGAGCCATCGACAATTCGAGCCCCAGTCCAATTGATGACGCCTGCTGGTGAATTCGCGACTCGCGATGGTGGCGTTAGAGCCCCAGGTCGAACCGTCATTTCGATCATCAAGTCAAACATGACGTCACGCCCACAGTAGCACCACGGGCCTGACAGAAGGCGGACCAGCTGATATCATTTCGATATCACTTTTTACCAGATGTTCCCCAACCCACTGGTCAAGTTGCAAACTCCTCGCTGTGTTAGCCCGGAACGACAATTGTAGACTCCAAGAGGACGGCGAGTTCGGCAAAGCTCAGAACACGGCTTGGGGAATCAAACGCCCAGCGGACGACTATAACCTTGTCGTAAGATTCACCCATCATGAAGAGATCGCAGTTCGCTGAGCGACAATATGAAGCTGCAGTCCATATCGAACTTGCACTTGGAGCAGCCAGTCCGTTTGTTCCGACGCAGTCGATTGAGGCTTACATTGGTATTGATGCGGCTGCCGATCCCGGGAACGGTCATGCGATCTGGCGAATCCTCAGCGTGCAAGTTCCGCGACGGATTACGCTCTCTACTGCGCTTTGGCCGGCACTGCCACGGCGGTTTCACGATGAGATTCCGGGACAGCTCTGCAGCTTGTTCATGCAATTCAAGCGTCCAATCTACCAGGACAGCTGCCGAGCAAAGTACCACTCTCGCATAGGGGGACCCTACTTCGAAGTAGGCATTACGGGGCACCAGCAAGAGGCACTCCTTCAGCTGCAGCGCCGAGTGAAAACAAGCGCGGTTGTCCGATATGCGTCGCCAGCATTTTGGTCGCGCGTCGATTTCGATCATCACGATGGGCAACGGCAAGTTCTTGCCAATAGCGCGTTCATTTGCCCTTCACAGATCAACATGCACCGGAAGTGGATGTACGCTGGTCCGAACGGAAGGGTTATCCTGAACCCTGAGCCGGTGGATGCGGATGGTGAAACCTGGGAAGCAGTGGTTGTGGAGATGACTAAAGTGGCTACACGGCAGACGCTCCGCGAGCACATTCGCTCTCTCGCGCAAGCGATTGGTAATGGGGGTATTCCGCGAGAGCGACTTGGCGAAATCTCCTGGCTTAGGCGCATCGGCCAGTACGGACAATTCTCTGAAGAAGACAAAGCTCTGCTATTTGATTTGAGCGTGGTAGCTCTTGCGGCCGAAGCTGCGGATGCTACTTGGGTCGTAATGCTTCTAACCGAGGACGGCGGGAAGAACTTGCTCAGCGACGACCGAGGCTGGATGTGGCCTTGGCCGCCCCGATGGTGGTAGAGCGGGAAACCCTGAAGGAAAACGATACGACGTGACGCAGCTGAATCATCGCGATAGCCCAGATGACGAACCGACCTTGCCCAACGATTGGTGCTACGGGATTCGTACTTTTGATACGACGACACGGCGTGCCATTCGACACCACCGGCTTGAAGTAATCTCCATCCGACCACGGCCTAGCGGTGAATAACATCTCCATCAGTTTAGGTGGCGGCAATCCACCTGGGCTACCACCCCCCAAAAGTCGCGACTGTTCATTGGGCCGAGCCTTATCCAGAAATCTCGCGCGGCGCCGAACGCCGTTAGAGCCCGGGACAGCTGCTCCACTTCAGGCCAACGGCGACCCACACCACAGGGGATCAGCCTGGGGGGAGCCAGCTTGGCAGGACCACCGGTTCGGCACGTTGACCTACAAAGCCGCCAACGACTTGAACCGCCGCGGCAAGGATTCCGAGTTTCTCGCCAGCAAGCGGCGCCATTTTTGTCGGTTTGGATTGCGAGGCAAAGTGATCCACCGCCTCCAAGAGGATGGCGATGACTGAACGAAGACGCACCTGCATTTGAAAGAATTCCGATCAAGACGTGCGTGTAATCCTGGATACGAGGACCGAGGTAGAGGGTTGGTGATACCTTTCCGGTTAACAGAAATCTTTTCGTGTGCGCCTACGGGCGCGCGTTGTGCTGATCAATTGGAAAACTCTCACCAACCCTCTACCTACAGATCGGCAGCCAAGCGATCGGCAATTGCGACGCATTGCTTTTTCATTGCGAGTTCTATAGCCGTGGCTGAGTAGTTCGGCGAAAAGCCACATTTTCCTATCGCTTTTCGCCAAAAAGATGCCCGCGGTCCTTGCGTTCCTGGTGCGATTTGCGGGCGGCCTCGTGGGGAACTGCCGAAATCCGATCAACCTAAACTACTTGGAGATGGAGTGCCGTAGTGGACGGATATGATGGAGGTGCCTGGCTCAGAATCGCAGAAATCTGCGGAAATCTCGCATTCTGAATCGCTTCGCGAGGGAGATAATCGTTGCCAACGGCAAATGGCTACCCGGCGAAACCCGATTGATTCGTCGATCGAAGCGACGCGGCTGGCGTGGACTGTCGGCCTGGCACGACCGACCTCCACGACTAAGGCGACTCCCCCTTTGCCTCCCCCTTCGCCATTCGATGTCTCCCCTTTGGATGCGAATAGATCGGCAAATTCGCACACATTTGCAAAACTTTGCAAACCCCACTACAATGCAGCGAAACCCCAAGAAACTAGCTAAGAAACGGTGGTTTCTGTTGGTTTTCGGCTCTGCTTCGGGACCAAGAGGTCGGAGGTTCAAATCCTCTCGCCCCGACTTTCGCATAGGGCGAAAATCGAGAGAGTAGAGCAGAGAAAGTAGAAAGTAGAGCACTTCCACGGCCGAATCTTTCGGCTGACCCGGAAACCGTGCTCAGCCATTTACCTTCTCTGCTCTACTCGGTCTCCTCTCTTCTTACGAGTAGCGGATAAGCTTGCCACTTTCTATTGCGGCAATATCGCCAGACAAGGCGCATGACGCGTAAACCAGCGTGACACTGAGCTCAATCATTCCAGCTCACTCAGCCTGGAACACCCACTTGCCCTCCTACCTCTGCCTCTCTGCGGTGAAAACTCCCGTGCCTCTCGCGCCCTCAGCGTTAAAACCTTCTTCTAAAATGCGAACCGCTCGCCATCTCTCGCTCATCCAGATCGTGAATCCGACCGAGTGTCTCCTTGCTGACGATCTTTGGTGAGGGCAAAGAACACTCACGTCATGCGCGAAAGATTCGTGGTGCCTGGATACCACCAGGAACCAAGCCAACGGTCAATGGCAATCGACGCGAGAAGGAGCACGCGGCGACGAGCGATGAATTGATGTGAGCAATCACACGAAACGGCCGGCTGGCCAAACTTCGATTCACTCCTGAGGTCACCATTGCCCGTCGAGCTGCTGGTCCGGATAAAGTCGAACGCTCTAGAGGTTCAGCAGTACCGACAGGCTCAGTCGACCGGATTTTTGCCGGAGCTGTATTCGGACGACCGTCTGCGGTCAGCTGGTGACGAGCTGATGGTTGAATAACGTGACCGTCGAGCGCTTAAATTCGCGGCTCAGAGCGGTCCCGGTGGGGCGCATTTAACCACCATCCTCCGCCGTCGAAGCCGCCACCGATAACCTTCGCAGACTGGGCGGCCCGAGATGATTGCCGGCCCTCGACTGACGTTAAACGTCTATGCGGATGTGGGTGTGCATGATCAGGCCGCCGCGATCAAGTCATTGCCCGAGGCCGGAAGCGCCCAGGGACGAGACACATTTCGAGACGAGAATGGCAGTTCGGCTCTGTGCGATTTCGCACTGCCCTGCCCAGCCGAACGTCCGACAATCGACATTTGGCCGCTCGTTCTACGGCGTCCACGCCTTCCGGAGCGGCTATGGACCGACCTGGCTCGCTTCGCACGTTCTCGGCATAAAAAATGCTCTAATCGTGGTCGCCGACAAATGAAGGTCCGTCCAGGCTGGTCGAATGCGGGGGTATCACCATGAGTCGCCTTTCTTTCTTCGTTGTATCGTTGGCGATTGGCCTGTGTCCCGTCATCGCCGCGCACGCCCAGATCTACCGCTGGGACAACGGCCAAGTAATACCGGGGACCGAGGGGATCAAGCTGGGACCGGGAGTGCTGCTGTCCGGCTGGAACTCTCCGGCCAGTAACCTGAGATACGGCAACTTCAAGGGAGATCTGTCGAAAGGCGACTTAAAGAACAGTTGGTTCGACAGCGCTCGATTCTCCGGCACCAACTTGACCGGTGCCGACCTGAGCTATGCGAGTTTCGATTCAGTGGACTTCACCGGCGCGAATCTAACGGATGCTATCGTCACGGGAGCCAATTTCAGCAGCACGACGTCACGAGGTTTGACCGAGGCACAGTTGAAGTCGACTGCCGGCTATCGAACCAAGGACCTTCACGAAATCTGGCTAGGCTACAACGATCTGGATGGCTGGGATTTCCGCCGCCAGAATCTGGCGAGAGCTCATTTCGGCAGCGCCCATCTGGTCGGAACACAACTGACCGATGCCAATCTCAGCCAGGCACAATTCTCCATGGCAAATCTCAACCAAGCTAACCTGACACGTGCGAATCTATCGTCCGCAAATCTGTGGTCGGCGGTTCTGACTGACGCCGATCTGAAAGGTGCCGATCTGTCGGGAGCGTGGGTGACCGGATCCATATTGGCCGGTGTTAATCTAACAGACGCTAATGTCTCGGGAGCCAATTTCAGCAATACGACATCACAAGGCTTTACCGAAGCACAACTGAAGTCGACGCAAACGTACGCTGCGAAGGACCTCGGCAGCATCGGACTCAGTCAGAATGACCTGACAGGGTGGGACCTGAGCGGGCAGAATCTGGTGGGAGCCGGGTTCAACTCATCTTTCCTCACGAACACCAGCTTGGCAGGCTCAGATCTATCGAATGCCGACCTGAGGTCTGCCAGGATGACCAACGCGAACTTGGCGGGCTCGAATCTTGCGAATGCGCAAATGGTCTCGGTCACATTCGTAGATACCAACGTAGCTGGCTCAAACCTCACCAACGCCGACTTAGAGTACTCGCAGTTGGTAAAGGTCGATCTGACCGGGTCCAATCTCACCAACGCCAATCTGTCCAACATTTCCAATTTCGGAGGCGCGATTCTGACCGGGGCCACCGTCAATCAGGCTCGATTCGGTTACGCGACGCGAGCTGGCTTCACCGCGGCCCAGCTCTACTCGACCCACAGCTATAGAACCAAGAACCTATCGGGCATTG
Source organism: Pirellulales bacterium (assembly GCA_046349895.1). Classification (GTDB taxonomy): domain Bacteria; phylum Planctomycetota; class Planctomycetia; order Pirellulales; family Pirellulaceae; genus JAXMBJ01. Next base: position 3,923,023 of record JAXMBJ010000006.1, read on the forward strand.
AGCTCGGCCCGGACAACGACCTGTCGGGCTGGGACTTCACCGGCCAGAAGCTTGAAAATGCCTCTTTCTTGAGTTCAAAACTCACCAAAGCAAATCTGGCCCGGGCGAATCTCATGAATTCAAATCTGGAGCACGCGACGCTGCAGGGGGCCGACGTGTCCTGGGCCGACCTTCGTGGTGCGAAGGCCGCAGTTTTATCTGGAGCCGCCCAAGAGAACACCATCCTCAGCGGTGGGCAGATCAACGGGCCGGTCATCGCGGACGGCGAAACGCTGACGATACGTGACGACGATGGAGTCACGGCTCCGGTACCGGCGAACTGGCTTAAGCCACGCCAGCCGTTCCCGATTCTCATTTATCAACAGATGACCGTCTCGGACAGCGGCACGCTCCAGCTGTTATTTGAATCCGATCCCTGGGACTCGGTGATCCGGTTCGAACCGGGCATCCCGGTCAACCTTACGGGCACGCTCGACCTGACTTTCACCGAGGACACTCAACTCTCGAGCCAATCCGGACGTACGATCAAAGTCTTCGACTGGACGGGGGTGAATCCGCAGGGCGTGTTTACCGTGGCTATTCCGCCAGGCACCGCGTGGGACACCAGCCAGCTCTATACCACGGGAGAAGTCACTCTCTTGGGCATCTCATCGGACCTGAACGGCGACAAGGATGTGGACTCCGAGGATCTTCTGAACATTCTGGCAAACTGGACAGATTCAAACTATCCGGCCGCGGACAAGACCTGGCAGCAGGGCGACAGTGACGCGGACGGCGATGTGGATTCGGCCGACATGCTCGTTTTCCTGAGCCAGTGGACCGGAGCTGCGGCTGCTGAAGCTTTACCGGCTGAAAGCGTGCCGGAGCCGTCCTGCGCGGCGCTGGCAGGGCTGATGGGCGTGCTGATCGCGGGCCACAGCCGGCGTCGGCGACTAGTCCTATAGGTTTGCGAGAGCATCCTCCGTCGGCGCACCCGATCCGGCTCAACTGGTATACAGAATGTCCCTCAGTTTCCAGCCATACCTCGCGAAGTGGCTCGCGTTGTCCGTCGCGATTCCGTGCGGGGCCACTATGCGGACCTGATTCCGGTGGCCCAACAACTGCGTGCTCAGGGCCATTCATTTCAACAGATAGCCGACGAGTTTAATCGTCAGGGGCACACCACTCGGCAAGGTGAGGCGTGGGGCCGAATGCAGGTCTCGCAAATTCTGAAGTTGACGTGAATCGTGCCCCGGGATGATTTCTGCTGATTTCGGCAGAGTTGGCTTTCGGTGGCCAGGGGAGTTCCCGGCGATTATTGACGCTCGGTTTTTCCGCTGCACTCGGCACGCGTTGGCGTCGGCACTTGGGCTCTTTCGCACACCAACGCCCAGTCGAGCGTCGGACAACCCATCGTTGCCAAGCCGCTACCGGTGATTACGTCAATCTGGGCCGGTACTGACCGGATCGCCCCGAATGGCGGGGTCATTGGCATAGGAAATGCTCCAATGCTTGCCAGTGACAAATGAAGGTCCGTCCAGGCTGGTCGAAAGAGTGGGTATCACCATGAGTCGTCTGTCGATGTTCGTCGTATCATTGGCGATCGGCCTGACTGCCGTCTACCCCGCCCAAGCCCAGATCTACCGTTGGGATAATGGGCAGGTGATTCCGGGGACGGAGGGGATCACGCTGCACCGAGGGATCCAGTTAATCGAGTGGAACACTGACACCAAGAACTTGCGTTTCGGCGATTTCCAAGGGGATCTGGAAGGAGCCAGCCTTTCCAACAATTGGCTGGATGATGCTCGGTTCGTGGGGGCCAGTCTCGAGAACGCGTCTCTGCGTTACTCAACGCTGACCAATGCCAATCTGACAGGGGCCAGTCTCGCGAACGCGGTTCTGCGTGGCTCGATTCTGACCAATGCCAACCTGAGCGGAGCTACAGTGACAGGGGCGAATTTTGGGGACACTACGTCGTGGGGCTTCACCCAGGCCCAGCTCCAGTCCACCGCCAGCTACCAGGCCAAGGATCTGCACGATATAGGGCTTCAGAACAACAACCTGACTGGCTGGGACTTCAGCGGACAGAATCTCGCGAACGCGCGTCTGGATGGTTCGACGCTGGCCAATGCCAACCTGACAGACGCCAGTCTAGCGAACGCGGTTCTGCCTGGCTCGATTCTGACCAATGCCAACCTGAGCGGAGCTACAGTGACAGGGGCGAATTTTGGGGACACCACGTCGCGGGGCTTCACCCAGGCCCAGCTCCAGTCCACAGCCAGCTACCAAGCCAAAGATCTGCAAGGTATCGGGCTCGAGTTTAACGACCTGACAGGCTGGGACTTCAGGAGACAGAATCTCACGAACGCGGACCTGGACCGTTCGACGCTGGCCAATGCCGATCTGACAGGGGCTGTGGTGACGAGGGCGAGTTTTGGGTACACCACCGCGAAGGGCTTCACAGAAGCCCAGCTCCAGTCCACAGCCAGTTACCAGGCCAAGAACCTGCAGGGCATCAAGCTGTACCAGAACGACCTGACCGGCTGGGACTTCAGCGGACAGAATCTCACTGGCGCGGACCTGGACCGTTCGACGCTGACCAATGCCAATCTGACAGGGGCGACGGTGACGGGGGCGAATTTCCAGTACACCACCGCGAATGGTTTCACCCAAGCCCAGCTCCAGTCCACCGCAAGCTACCAGGCCAAAGATCTGCAAGGTATCACGCTTTGGAACAACGACCTGACCGGCTGGGACTTCAGCGGACAGAATCTCACGGACGCGTTTCTGTACATGTCGACGCTGGCCAATGCCAACCTGACAGACGCCAACCTCGCGAACGCGAATCTGCAGGGCTCGACGCTGACCAATGCCATCCTGACAGGGGCGACGGTGACGGGGGCGGATTTTGGGGGCGCCACGTCGCTAGGCTTCACTCAGGCCCAGCTCCAGTCCACAGCCAGCTATCAAGCCAAGGATCTGCAGGGTATCAGCCTTAGGGGTAGCGACCTGACCGGCTGGGACTTAAGGGGACAGAATCTCACCGGCGCGAACCTGGACCGTTCGACGTTAAAAGGCGCGAACTTAAACGGCGCGAATCTCACCAACGCGCAGATGCAACAATCGAACCTGACGGGCGCCGATCTGACTGCGGCCGATCTCACCGACGCAGTCCTAGGCGGGCATCTGTATGGGCAATGGGGCGGCTCGACGCTGATCAACGCCAACCTGTCGGGGGCCAATCTCGCGAACGCATCACTGTGGCGCTCGACTCTGACCAATGCCATCCTGACAGGGGCGACGGTGACGGGGACGGATTTTGGGGACACCACGTCGCTGGGCTTCACCGAAGCCCAGCTCCAGTCCACAGCCAGCTACCAGGTCAAGGATCTGCAAGGGATCGGGCTCGCGGACAACGACCTGACCGGCTGGGACTTGAGCGGACAGAATCTCACTGGCGCGATCCTGGAGGGTTCGACGCTGGCCAATTCCAATCTGACAGACGCCAATCTCGCGAACGCGTCACTGTGGCACTCGACTCTGACCAATGCCAACCTGACGGGGGCGACGTTGACGGGCGCGAATTTGGGGTACACCACGTCGCTGGGCTTCACCGAAGCCCAGCTCCAGTCCACAGCCAGCTACCAAGCCAAGGATCTGCAAGGTATCGGGCTCGGGGACAACGACCTGACCGGCTGGGACTTGAGCGGACAGAATCTCACGAACGCATCTCTGGATGGCTCGAGACTGGCCAATGCCAACCTGACCGGGGCCGTGGTGACGGGAGCTGATTTCGCAAACACGACATTACAGGGCTTTACTCAGGCCCAGCTCCAGTCCACAGCCAGCTACCAAGCCAAGGATCTGCAGGGTATTAACCTCTATGGCCAGGACCTGTCCGGCTGGGACTTTAGTGGACAGAATCTCACGAACGCGCGTTTGGATGTCTCGACTCTGACCAATGCGAACCTAATAGGGGCAACGGTGTCGGGGGCGAATTTTATGGCTACCACGTCGCGGGGCTTCACCCAAGCCCAGCTCCAGTCTACAGCCAGCTACCAAGCCAAAGATCTGCACGGTATGGGGCTCGGATTCAACGATCTGACCGGCTGGGACTTTAGCGGACAGAATCTCACGGACGCAGATCTGCTCAGTTCGACGCTGGCCAATGCCAACCTAACAGACGCCAGTCTCGTGAACGCGTCTCTGTATGACTCGACGCTGACCAATGCCAACCTGACAGGGGCCGACTTGCGCGGAGCAGTCGGCTGGCGCGGTGTCGGCTGGCGCGGTGAGGGGCAGTTGGGCAATACCATCGAAACCGACGGCATGCTAATCAGCTTGGTACTGAATGGCCAGCAGCGGCTGCAAATCCGCGACGACGACGGCGTGCCAGATCCGGCTGATCCGGCTCCGAAATTTCCGGAGGCCGGTTGGTGGCTTGCGCCCCGCGATCCGATCCCCGTGACGGTTTACCAGCAGATGACGATGGGCGATGGCGGCGTACTGGAGCTGCAGCTGGATGCCGACCCTTGGGACTCCCTGATCAAATTCCAGCCCGGTATCCCCGTGCAGCTCGGCGGCACACTGGAACTCACCTTCACCGACGATACTCTGCTCGCCCAGCAATCCGGCCGCACCATCAAAGCCTTTGACTGGACGGGCGTGAGTCCGCAGGGCACGTTCACCGTGGCACCTCAGCCTGGCACCGCGTGGGACACGAGCCAGCTCTATACCACGGGGGAAGTCACGCTGCTCGGCATCTCGTCGGATCTGAACAGTGACAAGGACGTGGACAGCGAAGACTTGACGACGTTCCTCGCCAACTGGACGGGTGCCAACTACCCCGCCGCTGACAAGACGTGGCGGACGGGTGACAGCGATAAGGACGGCGATGTGGACTCGGCGGATATGCTGGTGTTTCTGAGCCAGTGGACTGGGGCTGTGGCGGCAGAGGCGTCACGCGTCGCGAGCGTGCCCGAGCCGTCCTGCGCGGGGCTGTCCGGGCTCATGGGCGTGCTGATCGTAAGCTGCAGCCGGCGTCGATGTCGCCGCAACGAAAACTCCGCCGGACCCCGAATTGGCGTCCGTGTTTGATGCTTAGCCCGCGCAGCTAGAAGTCATTCGGGCCGGCATCCAGGCAATGAGCCGGGCGGCCAGATGATCGACGACAGGGCGTCCCATCGGCCCATCGCCGGCACGGCTAGCAGGGAATGGCCGGATATGCCGACTGATTCCGTACCAAGACATCAACAGTTGTCCGCGCATGGTCTACCCCATGATGCAAAACAATAGCCCCGGCTTTATTTGTCATGGGAGACGCCCAACCCCGCGGCAATCAGCCGTCAAGTTGAGCGACAGGGCGACGCGCAGCCAAGTTTTACGAAGTATAATCGAGTGGATTGTTCCTGATTCGGCCGAGATGTTAACGGTCCCAACGGGCTTCCAACCGTATCCGTGCCGGCAAGATCAATTCCACATCGCCGCGCCAACGGCCTGCACTCTGACCATGCAAGAGCGAAGGACGGGGAATCGCCACGCTTGCTTTCCCATATTTCCGGCTACGCCCGGTGGCGTCATCGGTCTTGCTCGACGATCGCTTCGATCTCCCCCGACTTGACCGCGGCCACCAGCGCCGCGTAGTCCTGCTCGTTCTGATCGGCGTAGGCTAACGCGAATTCACCGATGGCCAGGTCAAAGTCGTCGGATTTGCCGAGGTAACCGCTGATCAATGCAGCGTCTCCGGATCTGGCGTGGGTGTGAGCGAGTGTCCGACCGCATAGTTCGGCGTACAGCATGGCTTGCTCGGGGGATGCCCCTTCTTCGATGCGGGCAGACATTTTCATATCCCTCAGCTGACGGACATAAAAGTCGCGGCCGTGCCGACCACGCATCCACCCCAGAAAAATGTCGCTCGCAGACTGCATCAGACGCTGTCCCACGACGACCCGCTGGCCATGATTCGCATACACGCTCTTGCCAGCATAAGGTTCCAGCACGGAGGGACAGGCTTGCTTGAGTTGCAGCAGCAGCGGATGATTCTCGGCGGAGAAAAACAGTCCGACAAAGCAAAGCGTGCCGACGCTGCCGATGCCCACCGCTTTGACGACGATGTCTTCCAGGCTGTAGCGGTCAAAGAGTACGCGACGCTCGTCGGATAAAGAAAGTCGATATTCTTCCAGGGCCTCTTCGACAATCGCCTCATGCTCCGGCTCGAGCTCTTCGGTCACATGGAAAAGAACGGGGGGTTGGTCGATCAGGCGACGGCGTCCGGCGACTTCTTCGCTGATCTGTGGATAAAGATAGTCCGTAATCCGCTCCTTGGCCTTGGCCACGATCTCTTCGCGAATCCTTCGGATTTTGGCGTTGGGCGCCATGTCGATGATCGTCTGAGCGTCCAGACGGTCATACCAGACGTCCAGTGGGCTCATTTTGGAAAGTTCCCGCAAGCGTTCGCGGTAAGCGCGGACGGATTCGATCGCCGCGGCTTGAGCCTGTTTGTCGGTGAGCTGGATATCGCGCACCGCCGCGACAAAACTCACCGCCAGACGCTTGACGTCCCATTCCCACGGCGCTGGTAGCGTTTCGTCGAAATCGTTGATGTCGAAGATCAAATTTCGCTCGGGCGTGGCAAACAGACCGAAGTTCAACAGATGGCAGTCACCACAGGCCTGGACTCGCAGTCCAGTGTTCGGCGTGCCGGCCAGATCGGATGCCATCAGTCCCGCGGAGCCCCGCAGGAAAGTGAATGGACTTGGCAACATCCGGCCGTAGCGGATCGGTACCAGCTCGGGGAGTCGATCCTGATTGGATTCGCGGAGAATGTCGATCGGATCGCGTCGATCGGCGGGCGGTGTCCAATCAGCATGACTTTGGCGCGACACACGTTCACGCAGCTCTTTGCCGGCCGCGATGCGCTCATCGCGCGAGCGAAACATCTTCACGCCCGGCCCGATGTGGGTCCCGTCCGCCCGTTCTGTCTCAGACGCTTCATTTGGTGCGGACATGTTGGTCTTCCAGTTCGTCAGTGAACGGATGCAGCTGACCTGTAATCCATTTTAATCCGAAAACTGCCGGCCGCCAGGAGATCGCCGACGGCGGATGGCTAGGCCGAACCCTTGCGAATCAAACGGACATAGAGAATCAGCAGGATCAGCGGTGCGGCGACAAAGCCCGCAATCCCCCACAGGAGTTGTCGGACTTGGGAGAAGCCGAGGTCCATCGCCCACTTGGCACAGATAAGCGCGGCAATTACGTGAACGTACCCTACAGAGGCATAGTTGATCTGCATGAATTCTTCCTTTCGTGCGGGCCTAAGGGCCAGGATACTGGAACCAACGTCAGCGACCGTCGATCGCGGCCATATCTTCTCGCCCCGAAGGAGCACTATACCTCAGCCCAGGGCGAGGCATGGTGAGCTCCGCGAGCCTTGACGCTGCCCTGGGTTAGGGAGGTCGCGAAGAGCCCGCACATGTGGCGAGTCACCCCGGGCGGATGAAGGTTGTCACAACGGGGGAGCACAAGACATGGGAAGGACCAGACAGGGGACGGCGATGGCGCTCGTGCTGATGGCCGCGATCACCACAACGCTAACAAACGGATGCTTGAGGTTAATCTCGCTCCGAGGGTCTTCCAGTTCGTCAAAGTAACCAACGACCTCTTCCAACGTCATGCGAACCGTGGCCATAATAAAACTCCGGGCTTGGGACAACGCAGCTCAGCCACGGAGCAACTTAACTGCAATATCAGCGATGCGCAAGCCTGTCTATCTTACCAAGAATCCCGAGAGTGCGCGCTGGCCCTGCTACAGGGCTATCCGCACTTCGCGTGCCGGCAATCTTGGCTATCGAAGTTCAAAAGCGTAAAATCTCCCCCGAAATCAGCTTCATGCACGTGCTGCTTGATCGTGGGTTCACGATTCGCGCACACGACGCAAACCAGTTACTCCGCGGGCACTCAACTACCGCGCTGGCGCAAGGAGCAGAGAGGTGCTCTTAAGTCTCCGCGTTCATCAAATTGGAGGTGCAGAATGTTAAAGCGTTCCGTCTTGTTCTTGGTAGCCATCGTGGTCATGGGGCCGTTGCTCGACTGGGTGGCCGCGTCGGACCCGTGTGCACAGAAAACCGAGCCCGTAAAGGTGACGCCGGAGACCTACATCCGCGCGGAAACCGATCGGCAGTTCGGCGAGATTGTGAAAATGGCGGGGGGCATCAACCGCTTGTACCATTTCCGCAGCCCCACGCCGCTCGACAAGCAAAACGTCGTGCGGATGAACCGCGACACTCTCTACTCCATGGGCGTTGTCGATACTTCCAAGGGCGCTACCATCACCGTCCCCGAACTGCCCAAAGACCGTTACGCCTCGGTGTATCTCGTGGACAACGATCACTACTGCCCGTTCGTTATTTACACCGCGGGCACGCACGAATTGCCGAAGGAGACCAAATACCTGGGAATCGGAATCCGCATCCAGGTGTTCAATCCGAAAGACGCGGACGAAGTCACTCTGGTCAACAAGTTGCAGGATCAGTTTGTCATCAAGGCCAACAACGCCGATCCACTACCCGATTACAAGTGGGACCCACAGTCGCTGAAGACTTTGACGGTGAAATACGAAGAGGAGTTCAAGAAATTCGCGAAGTACCCCTCCGACTGGCAGGGCCCGCGCGGCAAGGTCAACGAGAAAACCCGTCACTTGGCAGCGGCAGGCGCTTGGGGCCTCTTTCCCGAATGGGATGCCACCTACATCATCTACAGCGGTGACCATGATCCCAAGGTTGGCTACAAGGCCACCTACAAAGTGCCGGATAACAAAGCGTTCTGGTCCATTTTGATTTACGGCAACGACGGCTTCATCAAGAGCGAGAACAGTCTGGTCAATTCCTCGAACGTGAAGCTGAATCCCGACGGCACGTTCACCGTCTATTTCGGATCGAAGGAACTTTGTGGCGACGTTCCGAACCGGTTGGATGTGACCGAAGGTTGGAACTTCCTCATGCGGGTCTATCGTCCAGGAGTATCCGTTCTGGATGGCACCTACAAGCTGCCCAAGCCTGAGCCCATCGGGAGCGCGGAGAACGCCGAGCGATGATGGATGTCGCTGTTGACGCTTGTTGTCTCATCAATTTGCTGGCAGCCGATTGAGTCCTTCAATTACCGCCCATTGGAACTCCAATGAAGTGTCTTCCTGGGGCTTGGCTCTGCATGTCCCTGCCGTTGTGGCGAGTGAAAGTCTCTCTGTTCTCAACCCCGATCATGACGATCAGCAAGAGCTGATAGAAGCACCCATCGATCTTGTGCCCTATTTCACGGAAGGCATGTTGCTTCAATGCGACATCGAAGGTGAAGACGAGACGAACTACTTTGTGAATTGTGCCACCAGGCTGGACGACGGAGAAGCGGCGTGCATGGCGGTGGCGAAGAATCGGCAGTGGTTACTTGCGACGGATGACAGACTGGCGACCAATTTGGCAGGTCAACAGGGCGTCACTGTGTTGACGACGGCTGAACTTCTCAAGCGGTGGGCGGTTAACACCAGGGCGTCAGCCACGCAAATCAACTTGGCCCTCACTAACATTCATCGGTTCGCCAAATTCATTCCCCGCTCCAATTCTTCAGAAGCCGGATGGTGGCTTAACCACTTGCAAGGCGCATAATCGCACCAATCAATGGTTCATTGCGAATCCTGCCGGACTTGAAGATTCCCCGGGTGATGGCGGATCACGAGCAGGTGGGCCGCTTGGCTGCGGAACACTTCCTTGACCGCGGGCACCGTCATTTCGGATTTTTCGGCTACACGAATCACGCCTTCTCGAAGGGACGGGAGCTGGGATTACCCCGACCGAATTTCGCAATTTGGCTCGAAACCGTTGAAGTCGAAAGCTCAGAGTCGCGGCTCAGATCGGTCGCGGTGAAGCGCGCCGCATCACCATCCTCGTTCAGCACGTTCGCCGGCGGTACCGCATGGAACCTGGAGGCCCTGCATAATTGCCCGGCGCTGGCTGTGGAGGAGCGGCGTCATGTCTTGGGTGGTACGGCAAACTTGCTACAGGCCTCTGGACCGTCCATACAAGGCACCGTTCGCATTTACGGGAGAACTCGATAAGGTCACGGTGGACTTGAAATGACGAGGACAGAATTCACAACTGAGCCGGCTCAATAGGGCGCTAGCGGCAGGGCAAGTGACGGCCGATGACGGACCGCAGATGAGCCTTACATCAACCGATACACCGACTTCAAGAAGATTGTGTCGCGACTCTGCCTTGAGATCCAGAGGATTGCCGTTCCATGGCTCCTCTCGACCTGCCTTACCTCCCCCAGCCCAGGGCAGCGTCAAGGCTCGCAGGCCTCGCATTGCCTCGCCCTGGGCTGAGATATCGTGCCCCTTCGGGGCGAAAAGATATGGCCGCGATCGACCGTCTCTGACGGTTGTTCCAGCTGCTTACGGCTTCTTACTGTGGCCAAATAGCCGACACTGCGGGCATATGGTTCTGCCGCGAAATCGGTCGTAGCCCAATCCGCTGCCGATCGGCGGTGAAACCTCATGTGCTCTCTTGTGCCCGCAGCGTTAATGGCTTCTTCAAGAAAGCCTCCAGCCGAACGTATAATGCGTGAGGGCCGCGGACCGGCTAATTGATCTGTTCCGACTCGCAAGGAGCTCATGATGGAAGAACTCGTCACACTGGCTACCTATCAATTCGCTCCGCAAGCCGAGCTGGCTCGAGTGGCCCTCGAGCAAGAGGGAATCTCGGCGTTCACGCCGGACGCCAATCTCGTCGCCACCAATTGGCTTTTGGCGAACGCGGTTGGGTATATCAAGCTCCAGGTGCCGCGGTCCCAAGCCGAAGCGGCCTGGGCAATACTTCAGAGTCATCCGCATCTGTTGAGCGATTCCGCTATCGGTTCGAGCGATCACGAAACTGAGAGTATTACCCGGTGCTTGTCGTGCGGGGCGGAACTCCCCGAGGATTCGGATAGCTGCCCCGACTGCGGGTGGTCGTACGGTACAAGCGAATCCGACGTCGATGTCTGAACCAGCAGCCTGCGGAACCGACGATCGATTGGGTTTCGAACCGAACACCACCCAGGCGACAGAAAAACTAACTCCGCCGCTGACCGCCTGGCACCCAGTTAGCCCAACAGGCCGAGTTTACCGTTGTGCCAAGGGAGGCCGACGCTCGGTGATCGAAGGCGTTATCTTTGACATGTCGGCATTGAGCTGTACGAAATCCTTCCATTCGCCGGGGACGTTGTCCTCGTGAAAAATGGCGTCCACGGGGCACTCCGACCGACAAGCATCGCAGTCGATGCACTCATCTGGGTCGATATACAGCATCCGGTCTCCCTCATGAAAACAATCACATGGGCAGACCACAACACAGTCTGTGTACTTGCAGCCAAAACATGGCGATGTCACCACGTAAGCCATCTTCAACCTCCTTCTTCTGGAAACGGCGAATGGTGTGTCTGTGAGATGATCCGGTTTCGGCTTAGAATTGGCCAAGAAATCGGACCGAAATCCGAAAAATTGACAAAACCCCAGTCAGAGCGGCGGTTTAGCGGCCCCTTTCCATGTCCGATCCGAAGTCCCAAGACCTGCTGGATCAGTTGCTCGCCGGATACGGGGAGGCCGCGGCAGTCATTTTCGACCGCTACGTCCAGCGGCTCCTCGCGCTGGCGCGGACTCGCATCGGCGCCAAGCTACGAAGGCGGGTCGATCCAGAAGATGTCGTGCAGTCGGCCTTTCGCAGCTTTTTCCTCCACGCTCAGAACGACCAGTATCAACTGAACCGATCGGGCGATCTATGGCGCCTTCTCGCTGGCATCGTAGCCCATAAGCTCTATGGCCAGATTGAAAAACAGACAGCTGCTCGGCGAGACATACATCGAGAAGCCGCCCCGGAGATCGACCTCGCGGCTTTCGCCACGCACGAACCGACCGTCGCGGACGCGATCGCCGTCGCCGAACAATGGATGCTGATCCTCAACGGCCTCTCGGCCGACGAACAAATTGTGTTGACGCTGACACTTGACGGACGGACTCCGACCGAGATCGCACAAAAGATCAAGAAATCTACGAGAACAGTACGCCGGCTTCTCACTCAAGCCAGAAATGAATTCGAGAAACAGTTGCTGGAACGCTCAAGTCAGCCGCCCCGCCGTCGTACTTCCACAAGCCGACAAGCGATCGAACCGGAAGCCCCCCTCCGATTTTCGAACTACGTCCTCGAAAGACTGCTTGGATCCGGTGGCATGGGGAAAGTCTATCGGGCGAGGGACAAAGTTTCGGGGCGAACCGTGGCGATCAAGTCGCTGCACAAGAAACGTCAACGTGACGACCGGGCCATTGCGAGGTTCTTACAAGAGTCACAGATCTTGGGCAAGCTGCGTCATCCGAACATTGTGCGAACGGAAGGGCTGGGGCGATTTCCAGGCGGCGGCTATTTCATCGTCATGGAGTTCGTTGACGGTGCGGACTTGCAGACGCGTCTCGAGTCAGGCCCCCTTCCTCCAGAACAAGCGGTATCCATGGTCCTGCAGGTTGCATTGGCCGTTCAGCATGCTCACGATCGTGGCATCGTCCACTGCGACCTCAAACCAAGCAACGTCTTGATTGGCAAAGACGGTCGCGTTTTCGTGACCGACTTCGGGTTTGCATGTATCCTGACCGACTTCTCGTCGGTCAATCCACCGTCCGTCGGCGGAACCCTCGGGTATATCGCTCCCGAATTGCTGAACCTCGACGCCCAGCCGACTACGCTGGCCGACGTTTATGCGTTCGGGGCCCTGCTCTGGACTCTGGTCACCGGCCAGGTCCCTCGGGACGGTGAGCAACTTCGGTCCGAGCAACCAGATCTAAGCGATGTTGCAACCGTCTGTAGCAGATGCCTGGCCGACGACCCGTCCGATCGATACCAGTCCGTGGCGGAGCTTATTGTCGCCCTGAATGGATTGGCTTCTCTCCCCGCCAGCTGAAACTGCTGGCCAAGACAGTCAACATGGCTCTCTTGCGATCGGCGTTATTCGCGGTATCCGTGATATCAGTGTTATCCGTGGTCACATTGCTTCCGATCCGCAGAACAGGCGGAGTTTTGCCATCGAGCGGAGCCACAGTTAGGATAACAGACAGTCGTGGTGGCATCGATTAGCCGCGGATATTTCATAACCGACGCCAAGAGTGGCCGCCGGTCGTTGTCAAGACTGCTCGGATTCCCGCCGGCTTTGTCTCGCACCAAGCGGCAACAACTACCGGATCTGGCGGCGAGACCGATTTTCACTTTAACGTCCGACGAGCTACAAATGAGCCGAATACGTATCTTCCTTGGTATCGCGGTGATTGCTGCAGGCCTGCTTGCTTGTATGTTCATCTCACCGGGCACAATTGCCAGCAAGACAATTCGGGCGGATAACAAGACAGTATTCATGCGAATGTATGTCCGGGACGATGGCCTATTCGTGAGTTACAAGATTTCGGGAGGCGGCGCTGGCGTCACGAGATTGGGAGACGCCAAACTCACAGCAGGCCGGACCGCAACCGTGCAACATAACTCAACGGCAGGAGCCGTTGACTGCGTTTTGGACGACGTCGTCGTCGCAAGGCTTGACACGAAGACCGGCCACGTTTCGACGACAGATGAACTTGAGGAGTTGCAGAAACTTGAATAAGAATCAGCATGCCATGTAGCAAACCAATGGCCAACATGGCGGCCGAAATCAACACACGGTTGGAGATCGACCAACGTAACACGTGGGTTGAATCACGATTGAACTAATGCGCCCCCGGGCGAATCGACCTATGCGCGGCCGCATTGTATCCTCCCCGAACGACACCGAACGACACCGAACCGCCCACGACCGCCTGCCGAACGACGCCAACCCAGGGCAGCGGCAAGGCTCGCGGAGCTCGCCTGGCCTCGCCCTGGGCTGAGATAGTGTGCCCCTTTGGGGCGAAAAAAATGGGATACCGATTGACGGTGGGTGACGCAATTGTCTTGTGCGACTCGTCCCGGCGTGATCGACGATCGTTTGGTGACCTTTGCCATTAGGCCGGACGACGGTTAGAATGAAATCGCGAACCGGGGGACGTTGGGATGTGGGATGTGATTGTTGGATTCTCAAGTAAGACCCGAATAGCGTCGAGACGGTGCGAATAGGCAGCCCGCGGCCGATCTGGATTGCGGCTTAATCTGTAGCGAGATGAAACCTCACGATCCACAAACACCGATGATTTTCTTGATTGTCTGGACCGTCTGCGGCTTAGGCCAAGCGATCTTGATGATATTCTTCCCGTCGGTTGCGCGAAAAATGTATCTGGAATGGAAATCGGCTTTCGGGATTATCGTCTCCCCAGATAGTCCCATGCTTGGAAACGACATGATTCGTCTGCAGGGACTCATCGTCGCAGCCATCGTGATTTTTGGCCTCAAGCACATGTTGTCAGCTTGAAGTTCTCATGAGGTCGCCCCTCAACTGCGCCGGATGTATCCCGGCAACTCGACAACCTAGTCCATTCATATCGGAGCTCCGGCCGGCGGCCGGAACTCTGTCGATCTGCGGTGAAAAATCCGGTGGCCTCCAATCCTCGCGGGACATGCACGATGGATGGGTTGCGGCACGACTCCCCAACCGCCCACCACCGCCCGCAACCCCAGGGCAGCGGCAAGGCTCGCAGGGCTCGCATTTTCTCGCCCTGGGCTGGGATAGTGGGCCCCTTCGGGGCGACTTGATGCACCGGCCGACGGCCGGAACTCTGTCGATCTGCGGTGAATCCTCACGTGCACTTGAATTCCTTCGGGACATGCACGATGGGTGGGTTTCGCCATGACTCCCGATCCGCCCACGACCGCCTGCCGAACGACGCCAACCCAGGGCAGCGGCCAAGGCTCGCAGAGCTCGCCTGGCCTCGCCCTGGGCTGGGATAGTGGGCCCCTTCGGGGCGAAAAAGATGCACCGGCCGGCGGACGGAGTCAGTGAACGGGCATCAGTGAACCGGTATCACCGAATCAACATTGATTCCAAGGCATCGAATGACTTCGACCAGCCAACAGTCATGCTGGAGCGAGTGTCGACAAACGCCTGAATTTCACCCGGCGACAGAGCGCCCACGGGCGACGTCGTCAAGGTCACCCGCGTCAAACCATCCTCTTCGATCGTGAAGTCGACCGTGTTTAGCAGTACCTCAGCAAATTCCTGCATCGCGGGGTGCCGAGTCGTCTGGCCAGAGTCGTCACAGAATCGCTGAGTGTAGACAATACGCGACGGTGTGCATTCCTGGTAATCAAATCGCACATAGAAGGAAACTCCATCGGCATTGCTCATTCGGCTCACACATCGCCCGCCGCTCCGGATATCAATTTGCTGGAACTCCATCTGAAACCCTGGCGGAGGCAACCAACGGCTGAGCTGCTCAGCGTTCGTCCAGGCTTGGTAAACAGCGTCGATCGGGGCCGCAAAACTCCGATTGATGACAAATCGCAGCTCCCCGCGGCCAGTTTCGCTCAGGTACTCCGCCAGCCGGTCCCACGTGGCGTACCCTCCCGCCTCCTTGATGAACTTGCGAATCGATTCAGCTGCTTCCGGCGACGGCAAAGTCATTGTCATCTGCAGCTTCGTCTGGCCGTCGATTTCCGAAAATAGCGCGGTGACTCGAAATAGAGGCGGCCGATCGTCGCTGCCGCCGTGGTCATATACCAGCTTCCGGCACTCTTCGACTTCGTAGTAAATCGTCTTGTTGGGATAGTCCGTTCCGTCCGGTCCGTGCATGGTGTAATGCCAATGCCCGCCGACTCGGAGATCCTTGGAATGAGTGGTCAGCGTAAAGCCACGCGGTCCCCACCATTTCTCAACTTTCTTCGGATCGGTCCAGGCGTCCCAAACGGCCTCAACCGGAGCATCATATACCCGTTCAATGTACAGCTCGTTGGGTGGAACTTGCCGACTCATGCTACTTCCCCTTGTTGGAACTGTTGTCTTTGGATGAGGATTTCAGGAATTCGCCGAGCCGATCCAGCCTCTGCTCCCACATTTCCCGATACAGATCCATGTATTCCAGCGTCTCTTTGAAGCCGGCTGGATTCAACTCACACAGCCGACGTTGAGCGTCCTGAGTCTTGGTGATCAGGCCGGCACCTTCCAGCACTTTCAAATGCTTCGTCACCGCCGGCAGGCTCATCCTGCGCAAAAACGGCTTCGCCAACTCGGAAACACTGACTCGTCCCCGAGCGATCCGGGACAACATCGCCCGCCGGTTCGGATCCGCCAGAGCTGAAAACTTGGCACTCAGAGCGTCACTCATGCCACACCTGCATTTCGAAGGCCATCATTCCGGCCCGATCCTTAATCAACCCGTCGGTTAATTAACCGTTCGGTACAATATGGCGAGGATCAGTTGTTCTGTCAACTCCGGCTCGAAAGGCCGTCCTGCAGAGGTCGCGTCTCCTAGCTCACCCAGACCGGGGCTCCGGCCAGGCGAGCTGGCCGGCGGCCGGAGACTAGATTACGGCCCGTCACTGCGAGGTCTCTTCTCCGTGCCTCCGTATCTCCGTGCCTCCGAGCGAAAAAGCGAACAGCGATCTACTCCACCGCGGTCGGACGCCTGAACGTACCAGCCAGTACGCCTCGCCTGAGGGTAGTTCGACTGCAGGATCCGAAGCCCAAACGCCAAATCTGCCTGCTGAAGCCTCCGATGCAATCCGTCCTCCGTGCTCGAGGTGTCTTTGTCAGCGAGTTGCGGAATCGTCTCAGGGTGAGTTAGCATCTAGTGCCTCTCTGCGGGCCGCAGCCAATTGGCCTCGTCGAAAGCTGACAGTCGCAGAGGAGCTTCCTAGTCCCTGGCCAATCGGTCGACAATGATCGTTGAGTTTGAATCGTATGTCTCAGCCGGAACTGACCGAAATCGAACTCCCGGTCTGCCACAATCAAAGCGATCGTCCCTGCTTCGAGGTCGTCGAAGTGGAACGGATTGGTGGACAGCGTTACCGTCTGTTGTATTCGCCCGGCGTGGTGGAAGGCCTGGCACGCGGCGATGTGATCGACTTGTGCGACACCGACCCCCGCGGATTCACCGTTGTGTCGAGGTCCGGCTTCCTGTGTGTATGGTTTTACTTTCCCCAGATCGGGCAGAATAAGGGACCCGACGGCGACCACGTGCGAGCGGCCGTCGAGCAGTTTGGCGGCATTTTTGACGGCGGTGGAAATACCAACTTAATTTTCTCCATCGACGTCGACCTGGGGTTCCCGGAAGTCGAGCAGCTATTCCACGACCTGGTCGCCCAGTATCCAGGGTCTTCCTGGCTTTTTGGCAACGTCTACGACCCGTGGAACAACTTTCAGCCGATCGGCTGGTGGGACTAAATGACAATCTGCCCCAGAACGAGCCCCCTGCCCCGTTGACGTCCGACCGGTGCTCAAGCCCTAATTGACCCCATACCGGTGGCAAGAGCGCCTCCGGCTTGATGTCCGATGCCACTCGGCAACTGCCAATCGCAACCGAAACTACGGGCGGCACCCCGAGCCACAATGTCGAACGTTCAACAAAGAGTACCAATCATGCGTCAGCTGCTCGCCGTTCAATTATTGCTGTGGATTCCCCTCGTCGTATCGGCTCAAGCACCACCCAGCTCCGATCCGCTCCCCTCCTGGAACGACCGCTCCGCCAAACAATCGATCATCGGTTTTGTGCAGCGAGTAACCGAGGCGAACGGGAAGGACTTTATTCCGGTCCCGCAGCGCATCGCCGTGTTTGACAACGACGGCACGCTGTGGCCTGAGAATCCGGTTCCGTTCCAGCTGGCGTTTGCAGTGCACAGCCTCCGGCAGGAGCTGGCCGTCAAGCCTGAACTGAAGGATGACCCGGATGTGAAGGCCATCCTGGCTGGAGACGTCGCGGCGTTGACGGAAGATCATTACCGGGGTCTGCTGCGCGTCATCGCTCTGACTCATGCCGGCATGACTACCGATGAGTTCGCCGCCCGAGTGAACGATTGGATTTCGACGGTCAAACACCCTCGCTATGACCGAACTTACGATCAATGCGTCTATCAGCCGATGCTGGAACTGCTGAGTTACCTGCGAGCGAACGGATTCAAGACGTTCATCGTGTCCGGAGGAGGCGTGGATTTCATGCGAGTCTGGAGTGAGCGTGTATATGGCATCGCACCCGAACAGGTCGTCGGCTCGTATGGACGAGCGAAGTTTGAAATGCGCGACGACAAGCCGGTGCTGATCAAGACAGTGGACCAGCTGTTCGTGGACGACAAGGATGGCAAGCCCGAGGGGATCCACATGATGATCGGCCGCCGTCCCGTCCTCTGCGTGGGCAACAGCGACGGCGATCAGGCCATGCTCGAATACACGACCATCGCCAATCCGCTGCCCAGCCTCGGAGTGCTTGTCCATCACACCGATGCCGACCGCGAATACGCCTATGACGCTCATCCCAAGAGCAGCGGCAAGCTGGTGACCGCCCTGACCGACGCGGCCCGCCGCGGATGGTCCGTCGTCGACATGAAGACCGACTGGAACCAGATCCTCCCCCCCTCCGATTCTCCTCGTTAACCCCTCTGCGCCTCCTCTTCCCCCTCGATTGCGGCTGCCCGACCAGCGACGTAGACTGACGGTCCTATCGCGGCGCCCACGCCGCGGGATTCAACCGGAGGAACAGACATGTCCAAGCAGCTTCAGTACGCCGTTCGCTATCTCGCCTGCTGGCTGACGATGGCCGCGCTGGTGGTGGCGGCCGAGCCGACAACAAATGCGGTGATCGTCCCCGTCTTTTCGTTCGGCGGCCAGTTTACCGAGGCGCCGATGGGCGAGGAGCTGCTGTTTGCTGGCGGGGGTGTCGAGTCGTTCTACGACTTGATCCGGCGGCTGAAGAAGGCGACCAGTGACGACAAAGTCAAAGCCGTCGTGTTGCTGGTCGATCAGATGAATCTGGGTCGAGCTCAAGTCGAGGAAGTCCGTCAGCAGCTGGCCGAAATGAAGAAGTCGGGCAAGGAAGTGATCGCTCATGCCGACCAGCTGCAAATGTCGGCGTACTGGCTGGTATCGCAGGCGGACCGCATCCAGGTGACGCCGGACGGCGACTTGTGGCTGACCGGGCTCTTCGGTCAATCGATGCACGTCCGCGGACTGCTGGACAAACTCCATATCACTCCCGATTTTCTCTCTTGTGGTGAATACAAGAGTGCTGGCGAGTTGTTTCTGCGGACGGAGCCGAGTGAGGCGGCGAACGAGAATCTGACGTGGCTGACCGACAGCCTGTACGCGACCATGGTGCAGGAGATCGCTGAGGCGCGAGGTGTGTCCGTCGAAGTCGTACGGGGCTGGATCGATCACGGACTCTACGGTGCCAAGTCAGCCTTGGAGGCTCATGTCATCGACGCGGTCGCCCATCGACAGGAGCTGAACACCTATTTGAAGAACAAGTATGGTGAATCGATCAAGGTGGATTATCGTTACGGTCGCAAGAGTGGCCCGGAAATCGATCTGTCGTCACCGCTGGGAGTGATGAAGTTTTACGGCGAGCTGCTGTCGGGAGGACGGAGCTCAGCGGGGACAGGGCCGGCGATCGCGGTGGTCTATGTCGAAGGCCCAATCATGTCGGGTTCACCCGACCCAAGCGGTTTTCCGTTGGCGACTGGGGGAGTTGCCTACAGCACACCGATCAGCAAGGCGATCGACAAAGCGGCGGCCGATCCCGCCGTGAAGGGGCTGGTGTTGCGAGTCGACTCGCCCGGCGGATCGGCAGTGGGAAGCGAAGTCATGCTGGCGGCCACCAAACGGTTTCGTGAGTTGAACAAACCGTTTGCCGTGTCGATGGGGAACGTGGCGGGAAGCGGTGGATACTATGTCGCTTGTGCGTCGGACACGATCTTTGCCGAGCCGACGACGATCACCGCATCGATTGGAGTGATCGGCGGCAAACTGGCCACCAAACAGATGTGGGAAAACTTCGGTGTGACGTTCAAGGCGTATGAGCGTGGAGCGAATGCGGGGATCCTCTTCTCGGGCGAGCCATTCACGGCCGAACAGCGTGCGTCACTGCAGTCGTGGATGGACGAAGTCTACGACATCTTCAAAGGGCACGTCCTGGCCGCTCGACGCGATAAGCTCAAGAAGGATCTCGACCAACTGGCCGGGGGACGAGTTTTCACTGGCCAGCAGGCGCTCGAGCATGGGTTGATTGATCGGCTGGGTGGGCTCGACGACACGATTCGGCATGTGGCTGAGCTGGCCAAAGTCGAAAAGTATGACGTGCGGGTCTTCCCGAAGCCGAAGAATCTGGCCGAGCTCTTGCAGGAGAGTTTGTCGGGGGGAGCGGCAGATTCGGAAGACAGCGTGACGCTGAGTCTGCAGTCAATGCCGTCAATGACTTTGCTCGATCAGCTGCGTCCGATGCTCAGTGCGATTGACCCGCAGCGAGCTCGCGTGGTGATCGATTCGCTGCAATACCTGGACATTCTGCAGCGTGAGAACGTGTCACTGCACATGCCAGGCTACCTGTGGCTCGATCGTTGAGCTCGAGTGGCTACGGGGTGGCGATTACCACTTGGGCGGCCGTTTCTCCAGGAACGCAGCCACCCCTTCGGCCGCCGAATCGGTGGTGCGGGCGGTGGCGGAAGTGGAGGCGCCGACGGAGAGCCAGGTGAGGAGCTGTTCGCCGATCGTTTCGTTCAGCAGGCGTTTGGTCAGCAGGAGCGATCCGGGGGCCAGCTGAGCGATTTGCTGGGACAGAGCGTGGGCGGATGCCCAAATCTTTTCCATTTGCGTCAGCTCGTGATACAATCCGAGATCGTAGAGCCGTTCTGCGGACATTGGTTGAGCGGTCAGCAGCAGTTGAGAGGCGACTGCTGCTCCTAGCCGGAACACGAGTAAGGGGGAGGCCACGCCGGCCACCAGCCCACGCTGGGGCTCGGGGAGGCCGATCGCCGCTTCTCGACAGCCAATGGCCAGATCGGCGGCCAGGACGAGCCCTGCTCCGGCTGAAAGAGCGGGGCCGTTCACCGCGGCGATCACCGGCTTAGGGAACCTGAGAATCTTCTCCACTACGTCACGCCAGATTTGCGCGTCGCGGTACCAGGTGGTCATCGCGGTGTCGGTCTGAGCGGACTCGCGGATTTCCGATAGATCGAGCCCTGAGGAAAAATGGGCTCCAGCCCCCGTCAGGATGACCGCTCGTACGTTGTTCTGCAGGTGCAGATCGTCCAGGGCCTGCAGCAGGTCGTTGAGCATCTGGCGGGAGAGAGCGTTACAGCGGCCGGGCCGGTTGAGCACGATGGTTCCGGCGGGGGCGTGAACGCGGACGTCGATCCGGCCAGGGTCGTCGGGGCGTGATTCTGGGGCCATGGCTGGTCCTCGGCAGGTCGGAAGTTTTGGACACCACGAAGCCGGCGTCTGGCGGCCACGGGGACTCGTGGCGGCTGCGCGGCGTCGAGTTTCGTCGACCTATTGTGGTCGAAAGTCAACCGAGCGGGCAACGTGGGGCCCCAGGGGCAAACATCCCAAACCCTTACAAATTCGAGATTTAGAAACATTTTCACCCCTGGTGTGCGGACTTGGCATTCAAGGTGCTTTACATCCCTTGCACTGAGCCATCTCCCCTGACGCTAACACCGAGGATTCGACCGTGGCCAAAGGCAAACTGAACGCCCGACAGACGTCGCAACCCGCTCCCGCCCCCCGGACGGCCGCCAAGGCTGCCAAGCCGGCTCGGGGTCGTTCGAGTGCCCCGCGGTTTGTCGAAGAGTTTGCCGACGACGAACCGGGGGTGGCCGAGGATCTGGCTGACGAGCCCTATGTGGAACACGTCGAAGGGGACGACCAGGAGGAAGGTCATCTTCCCGGGCTGAGCGAAAGTCGCGAGCCGGCCGAGTCGTCGGAATTTGACGACGTCGAAGATTCGTCAGACGCCATCGACGATCCGGTCCGGATGTATCTGATGCAGATGGGCGAGATCCCCTTGCTCGATCGTGAGACCGAAGTCCGCTCGGCCCGTGAGATCGAAGTTACTCGCCGTCGCTTCCGCCATTCCATGCTGGCCACCGATTTCCTGTTGCAGGCCGCCCTGTCGGCCCTCGAGAAAGTGCGCGACGGTAAGCTGCGGCTCGACCGCACCATCGAAGTTTCGGTCACCAACACATCCGAAAAACGCCGGATCATGCGGCGGATCGTCCCCAACGTTGACACCCTCCGGCAGCTCCTCCGCCAGAACCACGTCGATTTCCGGACCGCCCTGAGCCGCAGCCGCAATGTGTCGGAACGCCAAGCCGCCTGGTCGCGGCTGATCCGCCGCCGCCATCGAGCCGTTCGGCTGATCGAAGAGCTGAACCTGCGCATCCAGCGGCTACTCCCCAGCCTCGACAAGATCCGGGAAATCTCACGCCGTATGGACACGCTGGTCCACCAGATCAGCCAGGGGGGCGACCACGCCGGCGGCCGGTCCGTCGAAGAATTGCGAGCCGAACTGCGGTACCTGATGCGGATTACCCTGGAAAGCCCCACCAGCCTCCGCCGCCGCTTGAATCGCACCACCGGGTACCAGCATCTGCATGACGAGGCCAAGCGAGTGCTGTCGGCCGGCAACTTGCGGCTGGTCGTCTCGATCGCCAAGAAATACCGCAACCGCGGGCTCAGCTTCCTCGACCTGATCCAAGAGGGCAACACCGGCCTGATGCGAGCCGTCGACAAGTTCGAATACAAGCGAGGCTATAAGTTCTCGACGTATGCCACCTGGTGGATCCGACAGGCGATCACGCGAGCCATTGCCGACCAGAGCCGCACGATCCGAGTGCCGGTGCACATGATCGACACGATGAGCAAGGTACGTCAGGTGACCCGTGACCTGGTCCAGGAACTCGGCCGCGAACCGTCGGCCGAAGAGATCGCTCAGCGGGCCCGGTTAAGCCTGGATGATGCCGAGTGCATTGTGAAGATGTCCCGCCAGCCGCTGTCGCTCGACCAGCCCGTCGGCGACCACGAGGACAGCTACTTCGGCGAATTCCTGCAAGATCACCGGGACGACGATCCGTTGTACGAAACGAACCAGCAGGCCCTGAAGCACCACTTGAACAGTGCGCTGCAGGAACTGAACCATCGTGAACGCGAGATCCTGCGGCTCCGCTACGGCCTGACCGACGGCTACTCGTACACTCTGGAAGAAGTCGGCCAGATCTTCTCGGTCACCCGGGAACGCGTCCGGCAGATCGAGTCGAAGGCGGTCCGCAAGCTGCAGCAGCCGATCCGGAGCCGAGCCTTGATGGGCTTCGTCGAAGGGCTCGAACCGCCCGTCTACGCCAAAATTGAAGACGTCTCAGAAGCCAGCTGAACTACCCACTCCACCCAGCCACCCCAATCTCCGCCGGAGGTCGCACCTACCTCCACGGAGGTCGCACCTACCTCCGCTGTATGCTAGCACTCGGCGGCGTGCCCGCGAGGTCGCACCTACCTCTCGCCCAAAGCTCAACTTGCGCTGCTCACTGGACGTAGTGCGAGAGGTAGGTGCGACCTCCGGGACTCGCCTGCCCGGATTCAGCCGCGCGAAGGCCGTATCCATCTTGAACAAACTGGCTGTGGAGGGCCGTATGCAAGGTTCCCCTGCGGCGAGTTTCCGCGGAGGACACCTGGTTTTCGATGCAGAATCCCGGCAGGCGGGACGCCTGCACCACAACAAGGCAGGAACTCAGCGGCTGCGGAGGCCGGCGTGGTCGAGAACCTGCCCGGTCGCCTCGGATTTGTTCAGCACATAGAAATGCAGGCCGGGGACACCCCGGTCGACCAGGTCCCGCACCTGCTCAGTGGCGTACTCCACGCCCACCTGGAACTGCCATTGAGCGTCATCACGCTCGCCTAGCCGGTCCACAAACCGAGCCGGCAACTTCGCCTGACACAACGAAGCAATCCGTTGTATCTGAGCCAGATTCGTCACCGGCAACAGCCCTGGCACGATCGGCACCCGAATCCCCAGCTCATCGCAGCGATCGACAAACCGGAAATAGTCGTCGTTGATGTAAAACAATTGAGTGATCACCACGTCGGCGCCGGCGTCCACCTTCCGCTTCAGGTTCGCCAAGTCGACCTCCAGACTCACCGCCTCCTGATGCTTCTCCGGATACCCCCCCACCGCAACCCCAAACCCGGGGAACTCGCGGCGAATCAAGTCGACCAGCTCATTGGCGTATCGGAGCCCCCCCTCCACCGCTCGGAACGTCGTCTCGCCCTGTGGCGGGTCTCCCCGCAAAGCCACGATGTAATCGACCCCCTGCCGCTGAGCCTCCGACAAGTACCCGCGCAGATCGTCGACCGTCGCCCCCACACACGTCAGGTGTGAGGCCACCGGCAACCCCAGCCGCTCCTTCAGCTGCCGCACAACCTGCAACGTCTTGTCACGCGTCGACCCGCCAGCCCCATACGTACAGGTCATGAAATCGGGACGGTAGCCGGCCAGAATCTCAGCGTGAGCCAACAGCGACTGCTCGCCCTGCGCCGTCTTGGGCGGAAACAGCTCAAACGACAACCCCAACCGCCCAACTCGATAGAAATCGCCCAACGTCATCGGTACCTGCCCTCAACCCAGTTCGCCTACCTTCGCCGGAACAGTGTAAGACGGACGGCCGATTTTGGCTACCGGTAAGCCAGCCGCCGCTCAGAACGCCAGCGGTCGCACTTCCAGCCCGATCCGCTCAGAACGCGTCAGCTCGTGCATCGCTCGCAACAGCTCAACATGGTACGGCCGCTGCTCAACCTGCCGCCGGAGGAACGTCCGCCGCTGAGTCTCGGCCAGAATGTCCGGCGTCAGCTCAGTGACCTGCCCGAATCCGCGAGCGTAGTTGGTGAACGACGGCACGTTCGAAGTGACGTAACCGTAGACCATGCTCCCCACCCCCAGCACCTTGCCGGTGAAGATCGACGTGTTCACCGCCGTCTTGGTGTAGTCCCCCACAATGCAGCCCATGAACTGCAAGCCGGTGGCGACCTTCCGATCACCATACTCCATGTTGACCATGCCGTAGGTATTCTTCAGGTCGCTGTTCGACGTCCCCGCACCAAGATTCACCCAGCTCCCCACATAACTGTGTCCCAGGAATCCATAGTGCTGCTTGTTCGAATACGCTTCGATCACGGACGACAAGACCTCGCCACCGACCTTCGTCGTCGGACCAAGACTCACACCGCCCTTGATGATCGCGTGCTCCATGATCCGAGCACGTGCCCCCACCCAGAGCGGTCCATGCAGAATGGCAAACGGACTGACCATCACCGACTTGTCCAGCACAATCGGCCCGGCCGAGGTATCCGTGGCAAAACTGTCAGGCAGCGTCACGCCCTCACCAACGAACACGCCCGGGCGAACTTCCCGATACTCAGCCTGACTCAGCCGCCACGACAGTCCATCGAGCAGAATCTCGGTGTGCCAACGCACAACGTCGTGCGGATACTCGAGCAACTCCACACCGTCGATACTCAACAACGGCAGCCGCTCAACCAGACGACTCAGCGCCTCCAGAAACTCCAACTGCCCCTCAGTCGACGGCAGCCAATCACCGGGCACCACCGCCGCCACTATCGAATCGCCGCATCGGATCACTCCCGCCACCGAATCACCGGCCAGCCGCTGCAGCTCAGCCACCACTCGAACGTCGGGCACCAGCCGCGAGTTGACCAGCAGCACCTGGCCACTCACGCCACCACTCGATAGTTCACCCCACGACCGCAGCTCAGGAAACTCCGCCCGCTGCAAATCGAACAAATGGGGCCGCACCACCGCCGATCGCACCGACGCGGCTGACTCCAGCCGACAGACGTCAATCAAACGCGCGGCGCCGCACGTAATCGCATAGGCCGGCCGACCCAGCGTGATCGGCGCCAGCCGGTCGACTAAGCCATCTTCAAAGAACAGTACGTGCATCGCCTCGCCCCAAGTCTTGTCGCCTCCCCTGCCAGATCGGCCGGTCAGGAGGTCTAGCTAAACTGCGAAGAGTGATTTCATCAGGTTATTCGTGGAAATTGTACGGCTTTTAACTGTCACGTCAGCAAAACGGGCCAACGACAAGCCATTCGGCTCCTGGTCAACATGCCGGTCGTACCAGTTGGTCCGGCTATGACTGCTCCGACGGTCATGCTGCAGACGCCATCCGCCGTCTCCCGAAGAACAATGCGACATGATCCCGGCCGCACGAGGCGACCGGTGGGGGTGACGGATTACCATGCAATTCCGATGGTTGGGAGCTGTGGGGCTAGCGGCCACCGCGCTCTGGACGCTGGTGGGACTGCCCGGACGAATGCCGGCTACCCCTGCGCGCCCGCGTAAAGCCTCCACACAACTCTCAAGGGTACCCGCCCCGCCCCCATTCTCCCCTAGCTCAGGGGCATCGTCAGCCGATCCCCACGCCAGCGTTGCCAGCAACAGTCACCTCGCATCCGACCTGACCAAGATCCTCGCCACCGATAAGAACCCCAGCTTGGCCCGACCGGCCGTCTCCAATTGGCTGTTCAATTCAGTCGATTCAGCCGTCGCTCAGGAACACGCCAGCTGGGGAACCCAATTGCTCGACGATTCCACCTCCGACGCCGAACTGCCTGGATTTGGCCAGCTGACCGACGTTGCCGCGTTGCCCCTTGAAGGAACACGGCCACGCGATCTGTCGCACACGGATCCCGCGGAGCAACCTCCAGCATACGACCCGCACGCCGAACTCTTCGCCAAACAGCGTCATCCGTCGGCACGCGATTGCGCCGCATGTCATCAACAGATCTTCGACGAGTGGTCCGTGTCGGGTCACGCCTATGCGGCCATCTCGCCCATGTACCATCGACTCGCCGATACGCTGACCAGCTGCACGTCCGGACCACTGAACGCTGCCTGCAATCGTTGCCACGCACCCGCGACTGCGAACTCGAATGAACAGCGTCCTGATCCTTCAATTCTGACGCAACCGTCCGTCGCACTGGAAGGTGTCACTTGCGTCGCTTGCCACCGCCCGTTAACTGCTGGTGACGAACCCAAGATCGCCATCGCACCACCTCCACCGGGCGCCGCAATCATTGCCACAGCCGCTCACTCCGATCCGCCTCTGCAGTTCCCCATCCAATTCGAAACCGTCGCCGAATCCGAGTTCTGTGTGTCTTGCCATCAGGTGGCCGTTTACCCTGACGTGACCATCCCGCTGATGTGGAATCAGTACTGCGCCTCTCCCGCAGCCAAAGAAGGGACCACCTGCCAGGATTGCCACATGGGCCAGGTACCCGGTGTGGCTAACGGCTACGCCACCGCCCCCGTTGCCGTGATCGAAGGCCGTCCTGTCGATGTTGGCCGCAAACACTCCAACCACATCTTCTTTGGCCCCAGCTATTCCATTGCCCACCCCGGAGTCTTCCCGATCGGCTCGGCCCCCAGTCGCTGGACCACCGAACAATGGCTGCAGTTCGACTGGCGAGCCGGCTGGGGGAGTGAACCGTTCGAACAGCAAATCGCCAGCATGCCCGCTCCCCCCGCATTCCCCAGCGGATGGACCACCGCCGATGAACGCCGAGCCGGTTACCAGCTCGTGCTGCAGAACCTCAACCTGCTGAACCAGCAACGAACGCTGCGGCGCCAACTGCTCGAAAGCACGTCCCAGGTACGCGGCCCCCTGTTCAGCTCAACTCCCACTCCCAGCAGACCTCTCAGCTTTGAATACGTGGTCAGCAACCTCAATGCGGGCCATTCATTTCCCGCTGGATCGCTCGACGCACGACCTCTACTGTGGCTGAACGTCGTACTGACCGGCCCCAACGGCGAACACCTGTGGGAATCCGGATACCTCGACAACCAGGGGAATCTGGCTGACGAGCATTCCGAGGACGTCGCCAACGGTCGTTTGGCTCGCGACGATGAGCTGACTCAATTCCGCACGCGATTCGTCACCACCGCCGACGACGGATCCGATCACGAAATGCTGCTGCCGCTTCCACCGAACTGGCTCAGCCATCTCGCCACACCAACTGGCAGCTCGCTGTCCGCCCCGTTTTCGCTCAGCAGGCCACTTCTCATCCGACCCGAACCCCAGTCGATTCCGCCGCTGGGAAATGTGAACGCTCGGTTCCGAATACCCGCCAGTGCCTTGAGTCAACCGGGACGATACCGATTGTCGGCCCGCATGCGCCATCAGTCGTCAGCCATTCACTACATGAACATGTGCCGCGCCACTCCAGAAATGACCCGGAACATGCTCGAAGGATCCCTTGACTTCCACCAACAGTCGTTTGAGTTTGACGTGAAGTAGATCGAATTGACGGAGATGATTCGCCGAGAATCAGACCTCGCACCATGACCGGTGATCGGAGACAGCAAATCGGAACGGCAGCCGGCCTTTGGCTGATCTGCCTGACAGCCTGCCTGTGGCTGACCGAACCGCTGCGCGCCGACCAGCCTCCGTCCCATCCAGTTCGTCACCTCCCCGCCACGTCTCCCCAACCCGATGCTCGACCATCGGACACGTCAAAACCGTCCGCAACAAATCCCTCCGCAACAAAACCCACAGCAACTCAGCCAACTGCACCGAAACCGGCCACTCCCAAATCTGCGGCGAATAACCAAACTTCGACGACGGCGCAGACAGCTCCGCCGCCTTCGAAAAAGTTCCCAACCAACCCGCTCACCCTCAACGACCCGTTCACTCAGCCGTCCGTCTTGCCACTCCCGGTGCCGCCTGGCCCGACAACTCCCAATCCTCGCCCCAGCACACCACCGAAGCCTGCAGTACCTCCGGCTCCCAGCTCAGCGTCGCCATCCAGCGGCCGACCCTGGTGGGAGTATCCGGTGATCACCCCCTTGCCCGATATCAACACGGGTAAATCGCCCGTCGGCAAGCCACCGGCGATGTATGTCCCGCCGAAATCCCCACCCGCGGCGCCCGCTCGTCGGCCATCCGGCCCAGCTGTGACGACCACTCAGCCAATCCCACCACCACCGCGTGCAGCACCAGCAGCTCAGCCCCGAGCTGGTGCCCCCGCAGCGCCGTTGCTGGCCGCTCGTCAAGTCTCTGAACCTCTGCCGCCAACTCCTGCGGCTCGGAGCGAGCAGTCTGCGCCCTCCGGTAACGAACTGCCGCCACCCCGGCCTTCCATGCCCCGCTCAGCCGACATCGCGCGTCCCGAGCTCCCCGACTGCCCGACGCCGTCGACGGATACGACGGGCCAGTCGGTGCCATTCGATCCGACCGTCTTCGGCCCGACGCCCGCCGGTGAAGGTATCGCCTACGATCCACGACTGGAGTTGTCGGTGTACGGCGGCAAGTATCAATACCCTCAGCCGAGCCCCTGGCCGGATGAAGTCCGAGGGCTATACCGTCCCGAGAGTCTGTGGATGATGCGCGAACCGGGTCAGGTGCCGACAGGTCTGGCCGATCGTTGGTTGATCTCTGGCGATTACCGTCTGGCCTCCGCTTACAACGAACAACTCGGCTCCGACGCTCTGGTACTTGCCAACCGCTTGAACCTAGATGTCGATTTCCAGCTCACCCAAGCGTCGCGACTGCATGGGTTCTGGGGACCGCTGAATCAGAACGAGGACTACACGCGAGTCGAATACGAACACAATGACTGGCAATTCTATAACGGCTTGAGCGCGGATCCCTACAATCTCTATTACGCTGGTGACCTCGGTTCGATGCTGGGAAGCGTCACCGGTCGCGGAGCGTCTTATGAGATGCCGATCGCGCTCGGCCGAATTCCGCTCCTGTTTCAGAACGGCGTCTGGATGCAGGACGCTGTCACCGGTGCGGCGACGACACTGCATTCCCGAACGCCGGAGGGGGCAGGGATCGGCAACTACGACCTCACGCTGTTTGTGGGGCTGGACGACCTGAACACGGCAGCCTTGACCGACGACGACGCAGGCAACGTTTACGGCCTGCACGCGTACTTCGACCTCCTCGGGGGACACCTCGAGACCGGTTACGGCTACGTCGACGACACGTCATCTTCGGCGCTGAGTTACCACAATATCGGCCTGGCCTATACGCGTCAGTCGAGTTACCAGTACGCCAACACGCTGCGGTACATCGGCAATGTCGGCCAGAGCCCGGACGTCACGCAGACGGCTGACGGTCACCTGTTGGCCCTGGAGACGGCATTCCGGCGTCCGGGTGCGCAGTCGATGATTCCCTACTTGAACCTCTTCGCCGGATTCGATCGCCCGCAATCATTGGGACGTGCTCCCGGAGCCGGCGGGATCTTGCGGAACACGGGGATCAACTTCGAGTCGGACTTCTTGACCGCCTATCCCACACTCGACGCCACCGCTCAGAACACCATGGGTGGCGCTCTCGGCCTGAATATGCTCGGCCCCGTCTACGACTACCAGCTGGTCATGGAACTGGCCTGGTTGCAGCCGTTCAATCAGCAGTCCGGATCGTCGGTGCCTGGCGACCAGTACGGGCTGGGCTTGCGTTACCAGTTGCCGCTGAGCGACGCGATTATCCTGCGTATGGACGCCATGCACGGCTTCATGCAGGACCTGCCTGACGTCACCGGTGCTCGGACCGAACTGCGATTCCGGTTCTGATCGTAACTCAGCCGCTCGTCGGATGGCCAATCCTCTTCCGCCGAAAACGGCCCAGCGACATCAGAGCCAACGGAACTAACCGCGCCAACTCCGATCCGGACGGCTCGGGAACGGTAAATCGAGCCAAATATGCGTCGGAGGCGCCCTGCCAGTCGCCGCCCCAACTGACCGAAACGGTTCCCGTCACAAACGCGCCTCCGTGGTGATCCGAATCCACGGAAGTGACATAGAAATCGCCTTTCGCGCCGAACAACTCCGTCCGCAGTGCTTGGCCTTGATCGTCGAACTGCATCAAGAACGCGTCATTCTCTGTTCCCGGAAACAATCCACCGCCGAGCGCCAGAAGAGTTTTGTCGTTAGCAACTGCCAAACCAAGGATGGCATCAAACCCTGGGTCATTCAATTGCTGATTCCAGATAATGTTGCCGTTGGCATCGTACTTGTAGATGAACGCATCACTGAAGCCCTGCTTGGGTTTCAATAAAGAACCGATTGTCGAGCCACCCAAATAAGCGTTCCCCAAACCATCAGCAGCTATCGCCATCACATCATCAGAAGACGGTGTGCCAAATTGCCGAATCCAGGCCACGTCGCCGCCAGAATTCAGCTTCGCGATGAAGGCGTCGCTGGATCCCTTGTTGCGTCCGGCCAGGTTTACGTCGGTAGAACCACCGACAAAGATGTTGCCCAAGTCGTCGGCGGCAATCCGAAAGTTCAACCCGGCGGCGTTAGTCGGGATCAAAGTGGTCCATTGCATTTGGCCTTCCGCGGTGTACTTATTCACGTACAAGGATGCATTGGACTTCCCTATTGGCCAATACTGACCTGTCACAAACACGTTCCCCAAACCATCGGCCGAAACATCCGTTGCCGTATCTGGTCCCGTTGAGCTGAAATGAGTACTCCAGATCACATTCCCTGATGCGTCATACTTGCTCAGGACCGCATCCGGACCAGCATCATCTTCATAGTGATCACTGCCAACCGCGTAGAGATAACCCAGTTTATCGAGTGACAATTGCAGCCCACTTGTACTGATGCTGTCAACTGTCCACAACTCACCTCCGCGGGGATCGTACTTCGTGATCTGCATTCCCGTATTCCTCGAACCTTTACCGAAATACGCGTTACCCGCCCCGTCGGCTACCACTCGCGTTGCCCAATCATTCCCCGGCGTGCCCCACTGCTTCACCCAATCAATCGACTGACCTGAGCTACTGCTGACGCCAATCAGCCATACCACTAGACAGCACCGCCACACGATCGACCGATGGATTTGGCCCATGAAAAACACCTTTCTTTCCCCCAGTACTCGTGCGCTACAAGCTGACATGGATTCTACTTCCTCCGGCGAATACAGCCGTTGCTTGGGGGATTCCCCAACTATTGCGTTTCAGCGGGACAAGGTGACTGGCGGTTAACTGGCGACTTGTTTTCCGTTACGTACCTCAGCGGCTTTCAGCATCGCCTCCGCTTCGCGCTGCAATTTCTTGAGATTCACTGGATCTGGGATCGACTCCACCCCGCGAGTCCGCCACTCGGCATCCCGTTCGAGATATCCCACCAACCATTCCGAGGTCCGGTCGAATCTCTCCCGAGCCTCACGGTCTCGTCCCAGCTTCAAATAGGCCATGGCCAATAGAAACCCTCCCTCGGCAGACGACTTCTCCAGGCCTGCAACAGCGTCCGGTATCCGACCTTTGCGATACCATGCACAAGCAAGCATCAACTGGCCATTCTCTCGTGCGGTCTCTGTATCGGCATCGTCAATCACATCAGTAGCCAACTCGACGGCAAAATCCTGCCCCAACGTCGCTATCGAAGCATCCGAGTAAATCGATTCTGCCAACTGCCACCAAGCAACCGCGTCGGTACCGTCAACGCACTTCGCCAGACTCACCATCTCTCGCGCCCGAGAAAGGTACCAAACGGCCTCTGCACTGTCTGACACGGTTTCAGCTGCCACATTCGTTGCGGCCTGCTGGGCGGCTTGAACAAAGACCTTCGCCGCCTCATGGTAGAACACCGTGGCCGGAAAGTCGGGAATCACGGGCCACTGCTCGTTCGCCAATGCTTCCGCACAATCCACCGCGACCCGCCGATCACCGGAAGCAATGGCGTAGTACATCAGCATCATGGTGCTATTTCGCAGCCTTACGAGGTAGGTTTCCATGTTCGGAGTCAATTCCAGGGCTTTACGCTGGCATTCGATCGCTTGCCGTAACTTCTCCCCTTTTTCCGGCGAATCGTCGCTGAGTAAACTTGCGACGGTGTGCAATGAGGCGCCCCAAGATGATTGGAAGTCTGGGCTGTCCGGACGCAGCCCCACTAGCTCCTCGGCCAAGTGCAAGGCCTTACGATGAGTCATCTCGGCCTCCGATGTTTTGCCCCGTTGTCGCTCAAGTTCTGCAGTGGCATTCAGCAAGTCCCACTGTGACAACATCAGCGTAAGGTCGTAGGGCTTCTGAGCGAGACAAACATCCAGCACCTCACCGGCCCGCTCATAACAGTCCTCACCCTGATCCTCCGCCCCCTTCGTGATATGTAACCTAGCCAGGCCCATGTAGGCATCTACAAGCTGAAGCGAGTTCTGCTGCGGACCGTCCAAGATCGATATGGACCGTCGAAAGTATCCTTCGGCCTCGTCGGGCCGACTATCCGCTATCTGCCTCGCCAGATTGATAAGTGTCATCGCCAACACACTCGAGCGATCGGGATCTGCCGACGATGGCTCCAGCGACGTCTCGCATAGCGTTACGGCTTTCCGAAAGGCCTGCTCGGCTTCTGCGTCGCGCCCTTGCCGCTGCCTTAAAATCCCCAGCGCACTGTGGTTGGTGATCATCTGCTTGACCACATGCGCAGACGCTGGTCCATCCTTCGAAACAGCTTCCACGAACCCAAACGCCCGCTGTACCTGCCGCTCCATGGCATCGATTCGCCCCAGGGCCCCGTAAGCGTCTGCAAGTCGACAACAGGTACTGGCCATAATGGCGAGGTGACGTTGCCGGCCGTCCGCGGATGGAGAAGCATCAACCAACTCCTGCTCGATCTCCATCTGATGCTGAAACGCTGCGGCCGCTTCCTCAAATCGCCCACGCGCTAGTTGGATGTACCCGACGCGACCCGCAGCATCAGCGGCGACCTGGAGTGAGTCGGTCCCAGCGCCGGGCTCAGCGGCAACTTTCCGGTAAATCTCCACCGCGTTGTCGAGAACTCGGTCCTGTCCGTCAGTCAACTTCGGATTGTGGTTGAGCCATCCCTGGAACACGTCGACGTAGATCTTGTCTACGGCCTGATAGACCAACAGTCGCCGCTGCTCAGCCGATTCCAGTGCCGCCTTGGCAGCTCGTTCAGCCCGAGTCGCCCGTATCGCTTGCCAAGTACTGACACCCATTCCGATGATCAGAAATCCGCATGTGAACGCAGCGACGAGTAGGGCTGTACGGTGGCGCCGAAAAAGCTTGGCGCAACGATAAAGACGCGACGGCGGGCAAGCTGTAACGGGTTCGTCATTCAGGTAACGCAGCAAATCGCTCGCCAGCGCACTCGCCGACTCATACCGGCGATTACGGTCCTTTTCCAGACACCTGACGATAATCCAGTCCAGCTCACCCCGAACCTTCGATGCCAACCCGCCCGCAGTAGTTCGACGTCGATCTGAAACGAATGATTTCTGTGCAGCATCGAGAGACTCAAATCGTCGACTGGGAATCGGCGGCTCTTCCGCACGAATAATCTCTCGGCAACCCTCCCAACTCAGATCCCGCAGTCTACCTTGATCTATCGGGGTAACGCCAACCAACAACTCATACAACACGACGCCCAAGGCATAGACGTCGCTACGAGTGTCGATATCGCCGTTCGACTGACCAGCTTGTTCGGGGCTCATGTATAGCGGCGTCCCGATAAACTGATGGATGCTGGTCAGCACAGCTTGATCTACACTCGCACCGCCAATCGCCTTGGCGACCCCAAAATCGATTACTTTGGGAACAGCCTTGCCATCGATTTGGTCCACCAGTATGTTCGATGGCTTCAGATCCCGATGAATGACGCCCCGCTGATGAGCGTGCTGGACGGCGTGACAAACCGAAATGAAGATCGCCAATCGCTCATCGACGGGTAATCTTCGTTGATCACAGAAGTCGGTAATCGGTGCTCCGCGAACGAGCTCCATGGCGAAAAACGGCCGCCCGCTCTCCGTCGTTCCGGCTTCGAAAACCTGGGCGATATTGGGATGCTCCATGATCGACAACGTCTGTCGCTCAGCCTCGAATCTCGCCACGACTTGCTGCGAGTCCATCCCTGGCTTGATTAGCTTCAGGGCAACCTGACGCTGCACGGGAGCTATCTGCTCGGCAAGGTAGACAATCCCCATTCCACCTTCACCGATTTCTTCGAGGAGCCTGTACGCGCCGATCCGATTGCCAGCTCGTTCGATCTCGGACGGACCGGTCAACCACGGACCGATACACCCCGGATAGGCCAGAAATCCGCCCCGCTCCGATCGCGCGGCCAGCAAGCGGTTAACCCGTGCAAGTAAGGCCTGGTCGTCTGCACATCGATCGGCAAGAAACGCGAGCCGCTCCGCAGGATCTTCGATCTGCACCGCCTCTGAGTAGATGCCTTCAATACTCGCTGGACTCACTTCAGAGTTCATGGGGCTGCTTCAATGGTCAAAGATTCGGCCGGCTCGTCCATCCTTACCATGCGAAATCTGTGGGCCAAGCGCCTCAAACTGGCCCAGAATTTTCTATTTTTCGTCCTCCCCGGGCGACTCCGGATGGAGCTCAGCGTACAGCCAAGACCGGGCGTAATCCCAGTACCGAACGGCTGTTGCTCGGGATATCCCCATCACTTCGGCAGCCTCCACAATGGAAAGCCCGGTGAAAAATCGCAACTTGACCAGTTCTTCCTTGCGAGGGTCTTCTTCACGAAGGCGGCACAGGGCTTCATTGAGCGCCAACAGGTCGTCGTCAGAAAGTCCGACTTCGACGTTCGGTACGTCCAGGTCACGCAGTGGCACCGCTTCGTAACCAGCTCGTCGCTTTTCCGACTTTTTCGATCGGGCACTTTCAATCAGAATCCGCCGCATCGCTTCCGCGGCAGCGGCAAAGAAGTAGTTCCGCCCAATCCAGTTCGAACGGGCTCCGTCGTGACCGACCAGCCTGATGAACGCCGCATGAACCAAAGCGGTAGCCTGCAACGTGTGACCCGGACGCTCCTTAGCCAGCATTTCCGCCGCTAACGACCGCAACTCGGTATACACGGCCCTCATCAGCTCCCCGGCGTCTGGTCCATCCGCATTCGGCA
This sequence comes from Pirellulales bacterium, assembly GCA_046349895.1. Lineage (GTDB taxonomy): Bacteria > Planctomycetota > Planctomycetia > Pirellulales > Pirellulaceae > JAXMBJ01. Next base: position 3,958,856 of record JAXMBJ010000006.1, read on the forward strand.
ACCGGGATGTTTCCTGAGTCGATTCACTCATCGTATGGCTACTCGGCCTGATTCTGGGTCGCGACCATCTGGCAAATGATATTAATTGGCTAGTGTGGCTCCCACAAGAACGTCGCTGGAATAAGCCGCATAAAGTACGGATCGCCGCTCCAAGACGAACTCTCGTGCCCTGAGCCATCTCGGCACCAAATGACCGGAAGTTGCGTTAAATCGACAGCAATGCTTCGGCACGGCGGCACGGGACGTGTATATTGTCACCCGTAATTTGTGAAATCGAGTTGCTCGATAGTTTCGACGTCCCCAGGCGCGCGCCCATGACCGCTGGCCGATACTCGCTCACCATCAGCCTCCTGCTGACCGTCACCACACTCAGCCAGCCAGGCCAAGCAGCCCCAGTGCCCGAGGCGGCAGCGTCTGAGGCCCAACGGATGGCGGAATACACCGTGGATACCGTGCTGGGGACGGGCCAGCCGGACGCGAACGGCGATGCGGGGGCTGGCCGGGAAATGAATATCGGAGATCCGTTTGGCGTCGAGATCGATCCGGACGGCAACCTGGTGGTGACCGAGGTACGTAATCACCGCATCTGGCAGCTGGACCTTGACACCGGACAGGCTCGGGTGATCGTCGGAACAGGTCGCCAAGGTCACTCGGGCGACGGTGGCACTCCGCGTCAAGCCGACCTGAACGAACCGTATGAAGTGCGCTTCGATGGTCAAGGGAACCTCTTCTGGGTCGAGATGCAGAATCACATTGTCCGGAAGCTCGATCGAGCGACTCAAGTCGTTGAGACGATCGCAGGGACGGGGCAGCCCGGATATGGAGGCGACGGCGGTCCAGCTCGCCAGGCTCAACTCAATCAGCCCCACAGCATCGCGCTGGATGGTACTGGTGGACTGCTGATCGCCGACATTGGCAATCACCGAATTCGGCGAGTCGATCTGAAGTCGGGGACGATCACCAGCATCGCGGGGTCCGCTCAACGCCAGTTGCCGCAGCCCGGACAGATAGCGGCAGACCACCCGGTGCTAGGCCCACGAGCGCTGTACGTAACCCCGGCCGGTATCTGGGTGGCTCTTCGCGAAGGACATAGCGTGTGGCGGCTGGCCGGCGAGCCACTTCGGTGGGAACCGGTGGCCGGCTCGGGGCGCGGCGGGTACGCCGATTCCCTGACCGGTGGCGCTGCTGGCATGCTCGCTGGAGAGTTCAACGGCCCGAAAGGGTTGTGCCTCGACCCGACCGGCCGGATCGTCGTTGTCGATACCGAGAACCACGCCATTCGGCAGATCGACGTGACGGCACAGACCCTGACCACGATCGCTGGCGGCGGTCCCAACTTGGGCGGATTTTCGGGTGACGGCGGCCCGGCACCGGCTGGCCGATTCAACCGTCCGCACGGTGTGTGCTGCGCGCCGGACGGCACGATTTATATCGGAGACACGCTGAATCACCGCGTCCGAGTCCTCCGACCGCGTTCTGCCCCCCCGGCCGCTCGTTGACGACTGCGACCTGATCTGATAGTTTCGCCCGTCGGTAGGCGGTATATAGCGGAGAAGGAACCAATCGATGGCTCATGAAGTTACGTTGATCACCGGGGACGGCACCGGCCCCGAACTGTCGGTGGCGGCCAAGAAGTGCATCGACGCCACGGGGGTAAAGATTCACTGGGACGAGCAGGAAGCGGGGGTCGACGTGATGGCCCGTACCGGCAATCCGCTCCCCGATTCGGTGATCGAAAGCGTCCGCCGCACCCGCTGTGCGCTCAAGGCGCCGATCACGACCCCGGTCGGAACCGGCTTCCGCAGCATCAACGTCTATCTTCGCCAGGAACTCGGACTCTTCGCCTGCATCCGTCCTTGCAAGCAGTACGAGGGAATGCGCAGCTACTTCAGCGACCTCGGCATCGACATCGTCATCGTACGAGAGAACACTGAAGACTTGTACGCTGGAGTCGAGTTCGAAGCTGGCAAGCCGGAAACGGCCAAGCTGATCGAGTTCATCAACGGACTGCCGGCTGATCGCAAGATCAAGACGGGAGTTGCCGAAACGGGCATCTCGATCAAGCCGATCAGTATCAGTGGAACGCAGCGGATCGTCCGCTGTGCTTTCGACTACGCGCGGCAGAACGGTCGCAAGAAAGTGACGGCCGTTCACAAAGCCAACATCATGAAATACTCCGACGGGCTCTGGCTGAAAACGTCTCAGGAAGTCGCCAAGGAATATCCTGACATTGAGTTTGAAGACCGCATCGTCGACAACATGTGCATGCAGCTGGTGCAGAAGCCGGAGCTGTACGACGTGCTGGTCCTGCCCAATCTGTATGGCGATATCATCAGCGATCTGGGCGCGGGCCTGGTGGGCGGACTCGGTGTGGCACCAGGTGCCAACATCGGGCCGAACGGTGCGGTGTTCGAGGCCACGCATGGCAGCGCACCGAAGTACAAAGGTCTGAATAAGGTCAATCCCACCGCGCTGATCCTCTCCGGCATGTTGATGCTGCGACACTTGGGTGAAATCGATGCCGCTGGTCGGCTGGAAAAGGCCGTGGCCGATGTGATTCGCGAAGGGAAGTACGTGACGTACGACCTGAAGCCGCATCGCGACGACCCGACGGCTGTTGGCACTCAGGAAATGGCCGAAGCTATCTGCGCCAAGTTGTAAGCGTTCGCGCGGCGAGGCGCATTGTGCTCGGCGAACAGCCATGGCGAGAACTGGTGAGCGGGCAACGGCGCGGCGCATGGGGCGCCGTAGCCCGCAGCGGTTTGGCTCTGGCTGAGCTTCCCTACGCCTTGGCGGTCAGCTGGCGGAATGCAAAGTATGACCGTGGTGGCGACGCGGTCCGTCACGTTGGTGTGCCGGTGATCAGTATCGGCAACCTCACTGTCGGTGGCACGGGGAAGACCCCGCTGGTCTGTGCCGTGGCTGCTTGGTTCCGGCAGCACGGCGTCCGAGTGGCCATCGTGTCTCGCGGCTACAAGGCCGATCAGTCGACTGGCCGCAATGACGAGGCGCTCGAACTCGAACAACGTCTTCCCGATGTGCCGCATATCCAGAACGCCGATCGTGTTGCCGGCGCTGAGCTTGCTATCGACGAACTCGGCATGCAGCTGATACTGCTCGACGATGGCTTCCAGCACCGTCGCATCGGCCGTGATCTCGATATCGTCGTGGTCGATGCACTCAACCCGTTCGGATATGGCCATCTGCTGCCCAGAGGGATGCTGCGCGAGCCATTGTCGAGTGCGCGGCGAGCGAATCTGTTGGTGATGTCGCGAGCTAACCTGGTGGCGGAGCGTCGACGGCAGGAGATACGACAGGAGTTCCTGCGGGCGGCCGGTGAGATTCCTTGGGTGGAAACGGCTCAGACGCCGCGCGGTTGGCTCGCCGTTGGACGGCCCTTGGCTCCCTTATCGCAGCTGCACGACCAGCGTGTGGTGGCATTCTGCGGCATCGGCAACCCGGACGGATTCCGGCAGTCACTGGCCGGAGTAGGCGTGTTACCGGTCGATTGGCAAAACTTCCCCGATCATCATGCTTACAGCCGTGACGATATTCAGCAGCTCGGTCAGCTTGCTCAGCGTCAGCGGGCAGCGGCGCTCGTGTGCACTCACAAAGACCTGGTGAAGATCAATGCTCAACAGATCAGCGGTGTGCCGGTCTACGCGTTGCAGATCGAAGTGGACGTGCTGACCGGCCACGAACTGTGGGAGTCTCAGCTGCAGACGATTTTGCGGCAAGTGCCGGTCGATGCGTGATCCGTGTCACGCGGCAAGTTCGATCTTCTTTGCGGCGTGCAGTTCTTGCCAGAGACTGGGAATTGTGTTTTGGTGGTCGCCGCAGAAATAGTAGCTCTTGCCGCCGTCGGCGACAGTCCGCACCAGGATGGTCTTCCAGGGCCGATAGTAGTACATCGGATGATCCTTGGGGGGCGGTCCGATGTGGTAGCCCGGAGGGACTGGGATCAGATCGAACACGGCGGTCGTAAAGTCTCGGATGGTGTCGCCCTGCTGACGAGCGACGTTCCGCGCCATGGAGAGAGCCTTGAGGTAGACTTCGGGGCCGGTGACCGCGGTGCCGATGTTCAGGTAGACGCCACCTTCCAGCTGACGGATGGATTGGGCGAAGATCAGGAAGTCGGTGTAGCTGGCCTGACCCAGTGCGGCTCCGTCACACGATGCGTGGGAGTGAATGATGTCGCTGCCGACGCTGACATGGCAAGTCATCGGGACCCCGCATCGCCAAGCTGTGGCTGCTAGGCTGAGGTCGCGATGAGGTAACTCGTGCTGCTCGATGAACCGGCCAACTCCCTCGGCTAGACCTTCACCGCGAGCGGCGGCGGATCGAATCGCTTCGTTAAGGACGCTGGTCTGGGACCAGAGCCCGAATTGGCCCACCTGAATCCATCTCGCGACGTTTTCACTGGTCCCTCCCACGGCCGCCAGCTCGAAGTCGTGGATCACCCCGGCACCGTTGACGGCCAGATGAGTGACCCAGCCGCGTTCGATCAGGTCGCAGAGATAACGTGACAGGCCCAGCTTGATGGGATGAGCGCCCATCATGAGGACGACTGGGTGTTGAGCCTGGCGAGCCGCTCGGATGGCGTCCAATAGTTCGCTGAACCCGGGTGCTGTGAACGGAGCCGTCGGCGATTCGAGTCGTCGGACCTGCTCCACCTGCAGATCGTGCCCACGCTGCTCGATCGGCAGCAGCTGTAATTTCGACCGGTCAAACAATTCGTACCGCGACATGCTGGCGGCCTTTCCGTGCCTATCTCAGGTCCCACTCATCATCCTTGACCGCACCAGCCTACCTCATGCCCCCCTTCGACGCCTACGCCGTTTGCCACTGCTAGCACGCTCCTGCTGCCCAGTATCTCTCTCCTCCTTGTATCTCTCTCCTCCTCCGTTCACCTCGCCCCGCCATCTCTGCTGAATACCGCTTCCTGCCAACCCCCGTGCCCCCTGCCGTCTGCTCGACTGCAGTACAAGACACACACATTCCTCTACCCGCCGCCACCAACGCCCGGCCCGGCGCAAGACAAGTCACACACATTTCTCGACTTTTGGCTCAGCCCGCTCACCTCCCGCCGCGGCCCCACGCTCCAACCTCCGCCAGCCAAGCTCGGGCCGCACCAACGCCCCCTCCAAAAGACAAGACACACACATTTCTCTACCAGCGCCACCAACTCCCCCATTCCCCGCCAGTCCCACGTCCCACCTGACCTCCGTAGTCGCCGCCCTCTCCACGACTTTTGGCTAAGCCCGCTCGCCTCCCGCCGCGGCCCCACGCTCCACCCTCCACCAGCAAATCTCCCGCCGCACCAACGCCCCCCCTCCAAAAGACAAGACACACACATTTCTCTACCGGCGCCACCAACTCCCCCATTCCCCGCCAGTCCCACGTCCCACCTGACCTCCGTAGTCGCCGCCCTCTCCACGACTTTTGGCTCAGCCCGCTCACCTCCCGCCGCGACCCCACGCTCCAACCTCCGCCAGCCAAGCTCTGGCCGCACCAACGCCGCCCTCCAAAAGACAAGACACACACATTTCTCTACCATCGCCACCAACTCCCCCATTCCCCGCCAGTCCCACGTCCCACCTGACCTCCGTAGTCGCCGCCCTCTCCACGACTTCTGGCTCAGCCCGCTCGCCTCCCGCCGCGGCCACGCTCTCCAACCTCCGCCAGCCAAGCTCCCGCCGCACCAACGCCCCCCTCCAAAAGACAAGACACACACATTTCTCTACCACATCCCACCTGACCTCCGCAGTCGCCGCCCTCTCCACGACTTTTGCCTCAGCACGGTCACCTCCCGCCGCGGCCCCACGCTGCAACCTCCGCCAGCCAAGCTCCGGCCGCACCAACGCCCCCGACCGTCACAAGACAACACAAGACAAGACACACACATTTCTCCTCGCGGCCCACACCGCCTCCCGCATTCACCGCCTCCCGCATTCACCGCCTCCCGCAATCACCGCCTCCCGCAATCACCGCCTCCCGCAATCACCGCCTCCCCCATTCACCGTCGCCCACATGCCCTGCCTAGTCTCCACAGCCGCCCCTATCGCCCCGACTTATGCCTACCCCGCCAACATCTCGTGTCACCCTGACGACCATCCCTCGGCCAGCCAAGGTCCTGCCGCTCCATCGCTCCGCCGCGCGCAGGGCAAGTCACACACATTTCTCTAGCGACTAGACAGCGCGACCAGGCAATCGAGCTGTAGCAGGCGAGCTGTTCAGTCGCCCGAGGGTGGCAGTCCGTACGGCACGGGCCCCACAGGGGCCACCCGGACGCGACTCGGCGGACCACAAGGCCTGGGTGGGCGCCGACTATCGCACCGCCCTTAGCCGCTCCTTACCCCGACGGAACTGGCCGCCACCACGGCATACATGGAACAACAAGGTCGCTCCCCAATCGACGATCCATCAATTCGTATTCGCGTCGTCCACAGCCTTTTGGCGTCGGTCGGTCTTCTGTTTCTGGAGTGATAAGCCAAGACAAGACACACACGTTTCTTCACACGTTTCGTGCCGCCGGCAGAAGACTAGACACAACAGGTCCATTCCTGGCAGAATCCTTAAGACCGTGGCGAACGAGCACCGACAAGACGAGCGACAAAACCAGCCCCGCAACAGCAAATGGGGGTCTATTGATGCCCAGCCATGTGATGATTCTCGGTTGTGGCCGTAGCGGCACGTCGATCTTTGGTGAGTTGTTTGAGCAGCTGCCGGGCTATACGTATCACAGCGAGCCGGACTTTGGCATCGTTTGCCAACTGGACTATTCCACGCCACAAGCTATCAAGGTTCCTCGGGAAAGTCCGGGCCACGAGCCGACTCCGGGTCTGTCGTTTCCGATCGGAGAAATGCTGCGGCTGGCAACTCCACGTCTCGTCTGGTTCTGGATCGTCCGCCATCCGCTGGACGCCATCGCTTCACTGCGAGTCGGTATCGCCCAAAACTGGGGGCACCACCCGCGACCGCCCGACTGGCAAGACTGGCTCAATAAACCAATCCTGGCTCAATGTGCCCATCACTGGAACCATATCAACTCCGTCGGGTGCGCTCACGTCGGCGACTTGGCGCATGTTGTGCAGTTCGAATCGATGATCGCCGATCCACTTGAATTTGCTCGTCACGTCTGCCGGACCGCCGGTCTGGATCCCGAATCCGCCAAGCCACAACTGCTTGCCTGGGCCACTCGGGTCCAGGACTCGAATACAGCCCAGTTCGTGGAAGCCAAGACATCTCGAGCGTACTCACGCCCGGACCATACTCATCGCGTCGGCCGATGGCGGGAAAACCTGTCGTCCGAAGAGATCGAACAGATCGTGCCCCTGGTCCGCCATACAGCTCAACGGTTTGGCTATGGACTCCCAACCGGCCGCAATTAATCCCCCGCGTGGCCCTCCGCGGCGTCCCGGGCAAGCGAAGACAAGACACACACATTTCGGCCCGCACATTTCGGCACGCGACCGAACACCTCAACTCAACGAGCCTGCCCGGCTCTGAGCCCAGGAATTTCGTTGCCAGGACGGACCGGGCATCCGTCGCGTGATGCAGACGCCTTATGTCAGCCCTCCCGGCCCGACCTCCACAATCCCCCGATTCGTCCCGCCCGGGACCACGGACCAACAATTGCAACTAGAAGACACCCACCTTTCTGCCTCCCTCGTTTCCGCCCCTACGTCCCTGTCGGGCTTGTCTCCGACAACGGTCGCCAATTGGCCACCGACTCGAAAGGTTGCTCCACCCGGCCCAGGCTGGCGTGGTAGGATGGTTGCCAGTTGACGTCCTCTGGATATTGAGGCCGCCGCCCGACCAGCAGGCGAGGTTCGTGTCGAGTCAAATCATGCAAACGGTCACCGGCTCAAATCACAGGAATGCCCGGTTTCGGCGGCTGAGCCCCATGATGGTTGCGGCGGCGTGCGGTGCCTTGCTGACCGTCAACACCCTCGGTATAGCCCAAGAGTCGGCTCGGCCCCCTACCCCGCTGCACGACTCCGGTCTGCTCCTCTTCGAAGATAGAATTCGCCCCCTGCTAACCACCAAGTGCCTGCCATGCCATTCCGCCGACACCGAGGCAAATGGCGAATTGTTGCTCGACTCCCGCTCCGGCTGGGAGCAGGGCGGAGCATCCGGACCGGCAATTGTGCCAGGCCGACCAGACGAAAGCCGGCTGATCGAAGCCATCGGCTACGGCAATCCGCATCTTCAAATGCCTCCTGACGGCCCCCTGAGCGACCAGGAACTGGCCGACCTCCGACGTTGGGTTGAACTCGGAGCCCCCGACCCGCGCGCCGATCGTGTTTCGGCGGATGGTGACACCAAGAGACTGAGTGTTGAACGAGCTAACGAGCATTGGGCATATCGACCGATCCTGAGCCCCACGATCCCAACTCGTCCGGATCGACGTGGAGCCGAATGGAGCGAGCAAAATCCAATCGACCGATTCATTAACTCAGCTCTGCACGGTATCGGTTCCGCCCCCGCTCCCGAAGCTGAAGCTTCTGTGCTGATCCGTCGGCTCTATCACGACCTTCACGGACTCGCTCCGACGCCAGCAGAACTGAAGGCTTTCGAAAACGACCGCCGTCCAGATGCGTATGAGCGTTTGGTCGACCAACTCCTTGCATCTCCGCGATTCTCCGAACGAATCGCCCGTCATTGGCTTGACGTCGCACGTTACGCCGAATCGCTCACTCTACGCGGCTTCATCCTGCCCAACGCCTGGCGATATCGGGATTACTGCGTCGCAGCATTTGGCGAAGATCGTTCTTGGCACGATATGATCCGTGAACAATTGGCCGGCGATTTGCTACCTGCGTCAGACCTGCACCAACAACAGCGTCAGATTATCGCCATCTCATTTCTCCTGCTGGGCAATACCAATCTGGAAGAGCAGGATAAGCAACAGCTGGAGATGGATCTTATCGACGAACAACTCGAAACAATAGGCAGAGCATTCCTCGCTCAGACTGTTGGTTGCGCTCGTTGCCACGACCACAAATTCGATCCCATTCCCACTGCAGATTATTACGCGCTGGCGGGGATAATGAAGTCGTCAATCGTGCTCGAGCACGAGAACGTATCGAAATGGATCGAGAAACCGCTCCCATTACCTCCCGCCGAACAGAACAACTGGGACGAGCTTGCTCGGCGTGCCGAGCAACTCCGCCGACAGATTGCATCGCTACAGCAGGAAATCAAGACCGCTGACAAGTCACCAGGCGCTACTTCTCAAACTCCCGATGCCACGTCCGGTTTAAAGGCAGATTTGCAGCGACTGCAGGACGACGAACGGCAAGTGAACGAGACCTTGAAGCACCGGCCCCAGGCCATGGCGGTATTACCCGTTACTGAACCCAAGGACCTGCCGATCCATGTGCGTGGCAGCGTTCACCAACTGGGTCGAGTGGTACCACGCGGATTTCTAACCGCAGTCCAATTTGGCGCCGCAACCGTTCCTCCATCAGCGACACCGTTGTCCGCCGTATCGTTGTCCGCCGTATCGTTGTCCGATGTATCATTGTCCGCTGTATCATTGTCCTCTACACCGGCAGCCCCTCGTGCGAGCGACCAGACCTCGCCAAGTGCTCCGGATCGGCGAGCTTTGGCTGATTGGATCGCTGACGACCGAAATCCACTGACTGCTCGAGTCGTCGCGAATCGCATTTGGTACTGGATGATCGGCGAGGGCCTCGTCCGCACAGTGGACAACTTTGGCACGACCGGTGAATCGCCGAGTCATCCCGAGTTGCTCGACTGGCTCGCCCAAGATCTGATCGACCACGATTGGTCGACAAAACATTTAGTCCGCCAAATCGTCCTCTCGTCCGCCTATCGCCGATCCTCCGACAAATCGCCACACGACAACAATGTCGATCCGGACAATCGCACGCTCAGATATGCTCACCGAAAGCCGGTTGACGCCGAGTCGATGCGCGACATCATGCTGCAACTCAGCGGCGAACTCGATCTTCGGATGGGAGGCAGCCGCATTCCCCACGAACTGGCTGCCGACTACGGATTTGTGGCGGAAGATCCCTGCCGTAGCATCTTCCTGCCAATGTTTCGCAACTCCTTGCCCGAACTGCTGGAAACATTCAACATGGCTGACCCCAGTGTGTCGACGGGTCAGCGTCCCAAAACCATCGGGCCACAGCAAGCTCTGCTGATGATCAACCATCCGTGGGTCGCCGAACGTGCATCGCGAACAGCACAAAGATTGCCGCAGGCAAGTCCCTGCGATTGGGATGAATGGATCGCAACGGCTTACCGCGCGATCTTCAGCCGCTACCCAACTCCCGCTGAACACTCGGCTATCACGACCTACGTGGGACAACAGCTTCAAGCGGGAATGGGCTACCAAGAAGTGAGAAGCCGCGTAATCCATAGCCTATTTGCGTCTGTCGATTTCAGGTTCCTGGAGTGAAGACGATCAAATGGCTTTCTCCTAGGCTCGAGATATTGATTTAGCATGCCGCGAGAAATGGACGATGAAAACGGATACCGGCTCGACAGACCTTAAACATACACCCAGCACGCTGGAAGGAATCTTTTCCCGGCGAACATTTCTTCGGCTCGGAGCCTGTGGCTTTGGCGCAATGGCGACGTTGGCAACACTCGCCCGACCATCCGCTTGCGCACTCCGCTCAGATCAATTGCCGTCCCTGATCCCTCGCGCCAAACGGGTCATCTTCCTGTTTATGCAGGGAGGCGTCAGCCAAGTTGATTCATGGGACTACAAGCCGCTGTTGGCTGATCGAGATGGGCAATTTCTTCCGTTTGCAGACGCCCGAATACTCGCCAATACTGGCCAGGCTCGATCGGATCACCGTGTCATGCGTTCGCCTTGGAAATTCCGACAGTATGGGCAATCCGGCCGTTGGGTCTCCGATCTCTTCCCTCATGTGGCTCGCCACGTCGACAAGCTTTGCCTGATCCACTCAATGCACACTGAAGGTGTCGCCCACGGCCCGGCGACGTTGTTTCTCCATTGTGGCGCCACGACTCAAATTCGCCCATCGATCGGTTCATGGATCAGCTACGGGCTGGGAAGCGACAACGAGAATCTCCCGGCGTTCGTGACACTCGCTCCGCCGCAGGGCAACGGTGGAACCAGAAACTACGGCAGCGCATTTTTGCCAGCGATTCACCAGGGAACAGCTTTGGGGCGTGCCGGAACAACCGACGATCAACTGACCATTCGCCATCTACGACCAAATGGGCTTAGCGAATCTGACCAACGTGCGCAATTGGACCTCGTGCGACGGCTAAATGAGACTCAATTGCAGCGGCGCGGCGAGGATTCCGAGTTGCAAGCGGTAGTGGAGTCCTATGAACTGGGGTGGCGCATGCAGAGCGTTGCGCCCGAGGTGCTTGACTTGGGCCAGGAATCGCTGGCGACGCATGAACGGTACGGAGTGGGAAGGCAACCTACGGATGGGTTTGCCCGCAAGTGCCTGCTGGCCAGGCGACTCTGTGAATCGGGAGTTCGGTTCGTCCAGGTGAATTACGGCGACAACACTGCTAACCCAGCCTGGGACCAGCATTCCAATCTTCCCAAACATGCCGATCACGCCGCAGCGGTTGACCAGCCGATCGCCGCGTTGCTGGAAGATCTTGACCAACGCGGGTTGCTTGACGACACACTGGTATGGTGGGGTGGCGAGTTTGGCAGGACTCCATACGCGGAAAAGGATGGTACCGGCCGTGACCACAATCCCAACGGATTCACAGTCTGGCTCGCTGGAGGCGGCATTCGTCCGGGAATCGCTTATGGCAGTACTGACGAGTTTGGGCACGTGGCGGTTGCAGACAAAGTCCACATGCACGATCTACACGCCACAATCCTCCATCAGCTTGGATTGGATCACCAGCGATTGACGTTTCAACATGCCGGAAGAAATTTCCGACTGACGGACGTCTATGGCCGAGTGGTGAAGGAGTTAGTAAGCTGACTCGGATTCTGTTGCCACTTGAGTCTGTCTGAGTTTGAAGGGAGAGCTTGTAAGGTGTCAGTTCGTCGCCCATTGCGCAGTGAAGCTTGGTTCAATAACCCCGATCATCCAAGTCAGACGGCCATTCATCTGGAGAAATATCTCAGTGCGGGGCTGACGCTGGCGGAGCTGCAATCGGGTCGTCCTATCATTGGCATCGCCAACACCGGCAGCGATCTAACACCGTGCAATCGAATCCACTTGGAACTAATCGACCGAGTGAAAGCGGGAATCCGCGAGGCGGGCGGGGTCCCACTGGCTTTCCCTGTCCATCCACTGCAGGAGACTGGCCGACGACCTACAGCGGCACTAGACCGAAACCTAGCTTATCTGGGGCTGGTCGAAATCCTTCATGGCTATCCGCTTGACGGTTGCGTACTGACCACTGGCTGTGACAAGACCACTCCAGCTGTCCTGATGGCTGCGGCCACGACCAATCTGCCGTCGATCGTACTATCGGGCGGACCGATGCTGAATTCATACTTCCAGGGCAAGATCGCCGGTGCTGGCACGGTAGTGTGGGAAGGCAGGAAGTTGCTGGCGTCCGGCAAGATTGACTATACCGAATTCATCGCCATGGTCGCCGCCGGATCACCAAGCGCCGGGCATTGCAACACGATGGGGACGGCTTTGTCGATGAACTCGCTAGCCGAAGCACTTGGAATGTCGCTTCCTGGTTCAGCCGCCATTCCAGCGCCGTATCGCGACCGAGCTCAGAATGCGTATGAAACGGGCCAACGGGCCGTGAAACTTGTCCACGAACAACTGACGCCGTCCATGATTCTTACTCGTGAGGCATTTGAGAACGCGATCGTGGTCAATACGGCCATCGGCGGTTCCACCAATTGCCCTTGGCATCTGACGGCAATTGCGCGGCATGTAGGAGTTGAATTGTCGGTCGAGGACTGGCAGACGATCGGTTTCGACGTGCCGTTGCTGGTCAATTGCCAGCCTGCCGGTGAACATCTTGGCGAGACCTTTTATCTGGCCGGTGGAGTCCCAGCCGTTGTGCGTGAATTGATGGATGCCGACAGGATTCACACTTCCGCGCTGACGATTAATGGCCGCAGTATCGGCGAAAACTGCGAGCACTCGCGAACAGTTCGGCCCGACGTGATCCGGTCCTGCTCAGAACCGCTCCGTGACAAGGCAGGGTTTCTGGTTCTCAGCGGTAACCTGTTCGAATCGGCCCTCATCAAGACCAGCGTGATTAGCGACGATTTTCGGCGCCGGTATCTGGCCGAACCGGGGCGACCCAACGTGTTTGAGTCGCGAGTAATTGTGTTTGATGGCCCGGAAGACTATCACGCCCGTATCAACGACCCGACTTTGGCTATCGACGAACGATGCCTTTTGGTGATGCGGGGGTGCGGCCCGATCGGTTATCCCGGCTCGGCCGAAGTAGTCAACATGACGCCCCCTGATGACCTCGTCCGCCGAGGTGTGGGGTCTCTCCCTTGCCTGGGAGACGGCCGGCAAAGCGGGACCTCGGCCAGCCCTTCAATTCTGCACGTGACGCCTGAAGCGGCCGTGGGCGGCAATCTCGCCCTGCTGGAAACGAATGACCAAGTTCGAATCGACCTCAATCTCTGCCGAGTCGATCTCTTGGTCAGCGACGAGGATCTCGCACGTCGGCGAAAGGCTTATGTCCCGTCGCCTCTCGTCCATCAGACTCCCTGGCAGGAAATCTACCGCCAGTGCGTGGGGCAGCTTTCCACCGGAGCCTGTCTCGAACTGGCAACATGCTACCGTAACGTCGTCCGCAGCTTGCCTCGCGACAGCCATTAGCTACCCTTCCCGGTCATCCCCGTGACGTCAGCGACGCTACAGGGCTTGTCCACCGGCCACGGTTCCCGGCAGGTTCCGGCCGTGTTGCTCTTCCGCACAGAGACACAAAGGCACGGAGAAGGACGCGGAGAGGAGCACTCGGGCAAGTGACGCTCTTGCCCGAGTCCCAACTTCGTGTCTTCTCTGTGTCTTTGTGCCTCCGTGCGAAATCTTCAATCGACTCCTTCATTCCCGTGACGTCAACGACGCGACAGGGCTTGTCCCCCGGCCACGGTTCCCGGCAGGTTCCGGCCGTGTTGCTCTTCCGCACAGAGACACAAAGGCACGGAGAAGGACGCGGAGAGGAGCACTCGGGCAAGAGACGCTCTTGCCCAGTCCCAACTTCGTGTCTTCTCTGTGTCTTTGTGCCTCCGTGCGAAATCTTCAATCGACTCCTTCATTCCCGTGACGTCAGCGACGCGACAGGGCTTGTCCCCCGGCCACGGTTCGCGGCAGGTTCCGGCCGTGTTGCTCTTCCGCACAGAGACACAAAGGCACGGAGAAGGACGCGGAGAGGAGCACTCGGGCAAGAGACGCTCTTGCCCAAGTCCCAACTTCGTGTCTTCTCTGTGTCTTTGTGCCTCCGTGCGAAATCTTCAATCGACTCCTTCATTCCCGTGACGTCAGCGACGCGACAGGGCTTGTCCCCCGGCCACGGTTCCCGGCAGGTTCCGGCCGTGTTGCTCTTCCGCACAGAGACACAAAGGCACGGAGAAGGACGCGGAGAGGAGCACTCGGGCAGGAGACGCTCTTGCCCGAGTCCCAACTTCGTGTCTTCTCTGTGTCTTTGTGCCTCCGTGCGAAATCTTCAATCGACTCCTTCATTCCCGTGACGTCAACGACGCGACAGGGCTAGTCCCCTACGTCACCCCCCTCCGCCGGGCCGTCGGAAATCTCCCTAGCCACCAACGGTCAGTTTGCGATACACTCCGAGCCGATTGACTCTCTCGTCAGCGAGTTTGCTAGCAGGTTGTCATGGATGACACACAACTGTTGGACATATTAAGTGGTCTGGGCCACCCGCGGGTCGTGGTGCTCGGCGATTTGATCCTCGATGCTTACACCTGGGGATACACGTCTCGAGTTAGCCAGGAGGCACCCGTATTGGTCCTGCGGGCCGAACACCAGGAGTTTCGGCTCGGTGGCGCAGCTAACGTCGCTCACATGGTAGCGGCCCTGGGCGCCGAAGTAGTCGCCGCCGGAGTAGTCGGCAACGACCCGTGGGGGCATCAAGTACGCCAGCTGATGGCAGACGCTCAGATCGACACTCGGACCGTCCTAACCGATCCGAATCGCCCCACGTCTTTCAAGGAACGGTTTCTCGGGCGAGCCGGCTCCAGTCATGCCAACCAGATGTTACGCGTCGATCGAGAAGTCTGTGACAATCTGTCCGATCAACTGCAGCGACAGCTCCAGCGGCAACTCGAAGACCTACTGCAGCGATGCGACGCCGTGCTTGTCGCCGACTATGCCAAGGGCGTCTGCACTCGTGAACTGATGAGATGGCTTCTCGATCACGCGTCCGCTGCCAACTGTCCAGTGCTGATCGACCCCGGGCCGGGCCGAAACCTGGAGATATACCGCGGCGCAACGCTGATCAAACCCAATCGACGCGAAACTGAAGCCGCCACAGGCGCTCCGATTCCCAACGCGGCCGCGGCACTTGTGGCCGGCCAGCGACTGTGCGACCAATACGACTTGAAGATGGCTTGCATCACGCTCGACTCCGACGGCATGGTATTGAGTGAGAGCAACGGCCAGGGCGTGAGCTACCCGACTCAAGCACGGGACGTCTATGATATCACCGGAGCCGGCGATATGGTGATGGCCATGCTTGGCCACTGCATGGCCCAACGTCTTCCAATGGACGTGGCAGTCCGCCTGGCGAACATCGCAGCTGGACTTGAGGTAGAACGAAACGGTGTCGTCCCGATTCGAGTCGACGAGATTCGCCATAAACTGGAATCCACCATTCTGGCGAATCCACCGAAAATCGTCGACGCTGATCGGTTGCCGCACCTTGCCAACGGTTACCGTCAGCAAGGACGTCGCATCGTCTTCACCAATGGCTGCTTCGATCTGCTGCATGTTGGACATGTGACTTATCTTCAGGAAGCAGCTTCGCTGGGCGATGTTTTGATCGTGGGCGTCAACGGGGACCAAAGTGTACGGAGACTCAAGGGACCGCAGCGACCGGTGATTCACGAGACGGATCGAGCCGCCATGTTGGCCGCCCTGCAGTGCGTCGACCACGTCGTCGTCTTTAACGAAGATACTCCGCACGCACTGCTGGCCGCGATCCGCCCCGACGTGCTCGTAAAAGGTGGCACTTATCAGTTGAATGAAGTTGTCGGTCACGAGTTCGTACACAGCTATGGTGGTAAAGTAGCGGTTACCGGCGTGATCGACGGAGTGTCGACAACTCGAATTATCGAGTCAGTCCAGCAGCAACACAACTTGCGACGAGCGGGGTAACGGACAGAACAATGACCACGCCAGTACGTCACCCACACTCTGACGCCGCAATGCCCACAACCGAAACACACAGCCAGATTCCTCTGACTGTGCTGGTGACTTGCAAGAACGAACGGCGGAACATCATCGATTGCCTGACCTCCGCTCAGTCGATCGCCAACGAATTCCTGATTGGCGATTCCGGCTCGACGGATGGCACACTGGAACTACTACACGAATTCATGCGTCGCGTCCCTGGCTGCAGGTTGATCCATCGCGAATACGTCAACTCGGGCAATTTCAAGAATTGGTGTATCCCGCAGGCGAAGCATCCCTGGGTCTTCATCATGGATGCGGATGAACGCCTGGACGCGAGAATGGTCGAATCGATTCGGAGATTCGTCGAGCTGAACGACCCCGCTTGCGATGGCTACTGGGCTCGACGCCTGAACTATTTTCAAGGTCGGAAAATTCGCTACGGCGATTGGGGATCCGACCGAGTAATTCGCTTGATCCGCCGCGACGTCGCCAGATACCGCGAATACACCGACCATTCCGAGATTGAATTGCCGGCGGGACGAGTTGGCGTCCTTAATGGCTGGCTCGCTCATCATTCGTTCAGCGACTTCGCTCGATATCTCCAGAAGCTGCGGCATTACGCGCGTCAGCAGGCCGAACTGTGGCAGGCTCAGGGTCGAAAACCGAGCACTTACAAGCTGGTGACTCATGGTGCAGCTCGGTTTTTGCGAAGCTATCTGATCCGTGGTGGTTTTCTGGATGGCATGGCCGGGTACCAGCTGGCTATCCACACCGCATACTATTCATTCCTGAAGCAGGCCGAGCTTTGGACGTTGCACTACCAGGCTCGTCAGGATGCGCGAGTCGATCAGTTCGTCCACTCAGCCTCGGCAGAGACGGGCCCACAGTCGTCGGACCAGCAGGGCCAGACACGAGCGGCTTGACGGCCGGACGTTCTCCGTCAATTCCGCACTCCCTCTCCGCCACTTGAATCGCCCTCCCGGGCAGCCAACAGGATCTGCTCCGTGCGGCGCACCATTGCCGCATCTGTGAAGCTCCTTTCGGCACGTTCGTAGGCGGCCTCAACGTACTCTGCACGAAGTCGGTGATTGATCAGTGCATCGAGCATAGCTTCAGCCAAAGCCGCCGAGTCACGGACTGGGACGAGCCATCCCACCGCGCGATTGTCATCCTTCCGTGGTGCCAGCAGATCAGGAATTCCACCTGCGGTCGTCGCCACAATCGGGCAACGCGCAAACATCGAATCGATCAGGGACGAACAGAGCCCTTCCATATGCGATGCCATGACTGTCAGATCGGCGACGGCCAACAGATCGGGAATACGTTCGGTGTAACCGAGAAATCGGACACGATCCGCGATTCCCAGTTCGCCGCTCAGTTGCTGCAAAGAATCGCGAAGCTCACCGTCTCCCGCCAGTGCCAGTATCGACCGCGGGAATCGCCGCGACAGGCTGGCAAAGGCCTCGAGCAGATACTTGTGGCCCTTGTGGTCTGCCAAGCGGGCGACGCAAACGAGTATCGGCCCTGAATCAATATCGATCTGCAACAAGTCCCGCCCACGCTGCGCATCTCCTTGGATCATGCGCCGAGGATCGACACCATCGTGCACAACAAAAAGCTTGTCGGCAGGAATCCCATCGCGCTGGCACTGCTGTGCGATCGCATGAGATACGCATAGCAAACCGTCGCAGTGGTTTTCGTAACGTTTCGGACGGTTCAACGGAAAATCGACGCGGCGAGCGGCAAATACGTGAGGACCACGACCGACGATTGCGCCAGAACTGGAACCGCCCGGCGCATTGGCAACCTCACGCCACGGCCAGCCTGACCAGCGCCAAAACCGACGCATGACGATTTGAACTTGCCACGCCGTCAAAGCGTGCGGATCATTCAGCAGAACCGCGTCAGGGCGATGAGCCTCGATGGCTCGCCTCAACTGAAAGGCGCCTCGCCAGGAGAGCCCTTTGCCGTACATGGCGACGTACGGCCGCCCGCTTCGTTCGAGGCGTTCAGCATACACACTGCCATTCGGTACAACGGTCAGACATTCGTGGCCGATCTTGGCCAAGCCATCCATCAACAGCTCGGCCTGCTGTTCGCCGCCGTGGAACTTCCGAGCGGTAGAGATCAATATCACTCGGAGTGGTTCGGTGGTCATGAGTTCACAGTTCCGAGCTGGTCGAGCCAAGACGCCAAACTCCGTCTGGCTAGCCTTCGTCGTTGGCTCGATTTTGTCACCACCGGTTGGCCGACGAATTAGACACAAACCTCTCGGGTTCGTCGAGCAGGTTCTCGAGCAGGTTCTCGAGCAGGTTCTCGAGCAACGGGGCGGCAAAACGGCTGCCCTGCTGCTGGTAATTCACGGCCGGCAAGGTTAAATTCCTGCTTGTCTGGCGGACGCCGGGACCGGAACGGCCTCACCATCCCGCCAGATCGAAGCGTTCACCGTACTTTTGGGGACGAGTCCTGATTCGACGAGCATACTGGGGTACAAGACTCATGATTCTGCAGACGGGTAGTTGGCGAGCGACTTGGTTTTGGATGGGGCTCTTCTGTATTTGGACTCTCCTGCCAGCTGCGACATCGTCCGGAGCCGACCCCGCTCCAGAAAATCCGCTGGTCGGACGATGGGATCTGACTGTCCAGAGCCCTGATGGGGCACATCCATCATGGCTTGAAGTGCGACAGTCGGGAGCGTCGCTGGTCGGTTCGTTCGTCGGGCAATTCGGCAGTGCCCGCCCTGTCGGTTTCGTACGACTCAATGGACAAGAATTCCGGTTCCAGATCCCGCCGCAATATGAAAAACGAACGAGCGATCTGGTGTTTGAAGGCAAGGTAGACGGCGATAAGCTCAGCGGTGACACCACCGATCCGTCCGGTAAGACAATCAAGTGGACGGGCACTCGAGCACCGAAGCTGGCTCGTGATGGCGAGCCGAAATGGGGTGAGCCGATCGAGCTGTTTAACGGAAAGGACCTCGACGGCTGGAAACCCATGATGGTGAACGTGCCCAGCGGCTGGGTCGCCCGTGACGGCCTGCTGGCGAATGACCATCCCGGCAACAACCTGATGACGGAACGCAAGTTCGAAGACTTCAAGTTGCACGCTGAGTTTCGGTATCCCAAGGGGAGCAATGGTGGCATCTACCTGCGCGGTCGGTACGAAGTGCAAATCGAGGATAACTTTGGAGGTGAGCCGGACAGCCACCGAATCGGTGGCGTCTATGGGTTTCTGACCCCCAGCATCAATGCTGCCAAGCCGGCCGGTGAATGGCAGACAGTTGACATCGAATTAGTTGGACGAGTCGTCACCGTGGTCCTCAACGGGGAACGCGTCATCGACCGTCAGACGATTCCGGGGATTACTGGCGGGGCTCTGGACAGTGAAGAGGGATCAGCGGGCCCGATCTACCTCCAGGGCGACCACGGCCCGCTGGAATTCCGTCGCTTGACGCTCACCCCCGCCCTCCCCTAACCCCTCGGACCTCAGCCTCTCGGCGACGGCTGACCAGTGAACGACTTGGCAAACTACAAAGCCTAGGCAAAATCCGGAGGTCGCACCTACCTCCGGCCACTGCTAGCAACTCAGAGGTCGCACCTACCTCTCGCCCTGGCTCACCTTGCGCTGCTCGCTGGCAGCAATGCGAGAGGTAGGTGCGACCTCCGTGGAGGTAGGTGCGACCTCCCGAACATTGGGGTTCCTCGGTCGGGGCGAGCTACTTATAAACGGTGTGACAGCAGGTACTGGCCACGACGGACCGGCCGGACCGTGAAACACCGTCAATGGAAGCGAACCGATGCAGACGGCACGGATGGCCATATTTTTGCCCCGGTGGGTCGGCGATGTCGTCATGGCCACTCCCGTCCTGCGGGCACTGCGCGAGCAACTAGGGCCTCAGGTTCATATCACCGGCGTCCTTAAACCGTACGTGCGCGAAGTCCTGGCGGGCACTCCCTGGATCGATGACTACCTCCTGCACGATTATCGCTCAGCCGACCGTCAACAACGTGGCTGGCAATTTGTAAGACAGCTCCGAGCGAGTCGTTTTGATACGATTCTCCTGCTCACCAACTCGCTGCGTACTGGATTCCTGGCATGGCTTTCGGGAGCCCGCCAACGCATTGGCTATGCACGCTTTGGCGATTCTTTATGGTTGACACAGGTCGCTCGGTTTCCACGTGAAGGTCGAAGTCGAATTCCTCATTCGGCAGTTGACTCGTATGCCACCCTGGCCGAACTGATGGGTTGTTCCGTGCCACATCGGCACGTGGAACTGGCGACTACTGGCGATGAAGAGCGCATGGCTGACGAAGCCTGGAAAACGCTGAACATCCAACCGCATCGACCTCTGATCGGTTTGAGCACGGGGGGCGCGTACGGTGCTGCCAAGCGGTGGCCCGACGAACACTTCGGCCAGTTAGCTCGCCAAATGGCGCTAAACCTCAATGCACAAATCCTTGTGGTGTGCGGTCCTGCCGAACGAGAAGCGGCCGAGCGGATTGTCCAACTGGCAGATCACTCGGATGTGCGAAGTCTAGCCGAGCAGCGACTCAGTATCGGGCTGACGAAGGCTTGCCTGAAACGTTGCCAGCTGGTCGTCGCCACCGACAGCGGCCCGCGTCATCTGGCCGCTGCTTTTGGAGTACCGACAATCGGACTGTACGGTCCGACGGATCCACGCTGGAGCCGAAATTATGGTCCATCCAGCGTTGAGCTCTATCATTCGGTCCCGTGTGGACCTTGTGCACGGCGATCGTGCCCTCTTGGCCACCATGCCTGCATGCGTGACCTGACGGCCGACCGAGTCTTTCGCGAAGTCGAACAACTCTGGCCGGCGATCCAACGACAACGTGCGGCATAAGGGCCGCCAAACACCCCCAATATGCCGTTCTCGGCCCGATCCAGAAGGGCCAAACGCCGTGTGTGACCGGCCCTCGGGGTTCCAAACTCGGGACTGATTGCCTAGAATCAGAAGCGTCGGTGGGTGTGGCTTTGGCCGAGCACCCGCCCAACCCGCCGGGCCGGCCACGGAGCAGTCGGCCACCCAGAACCTGCCTGAACAACTTGATACTCGCCCGCCCGGAAAGCCTGTCGGGCCCCAGGGATCCGCCCGCAGTGTGAGTGCTGCCGAATAGCGGTGAGCTTGGGGGAGCCCCGCCGGTCGACCTGTGGCCTGCCTGGAGTTCGCGCTTTGAGTCGTCAGCAGCCGGGAATTTTTGCCTCGACTGGAATGCATTGCTCGCTGCTCAGCGTTCAGTCCTTAAAACCGTTGGCGGTTCAGCGGCTCGCGCGGATTTGTCGGTGGTCCGTCGTGATCGCCGCAGTTAGTGCGTTCCTGTGTGCCTTGGCCTCCTCTTCACACGTGTCTGCGGACGACCCGTCAGCCGACCAGGCAAATGGACGGCCCACTCAAGCGGTCACACCAGCCAAAGCAACTAGCTCGGAAGACAGAGCATCCGGCGACGCGCCGTTAACGTTTGCCGCCGCTCAAGATTTCTTTGGCAAATACTGTCTGGACTGCCATAGCCAATCCAATTCGGAAGGTGGTTTGAACCTGGAGCAGTACGCCGACGTGGCAGCAGCGAGGCAGGCGCTCGACAAGTGGTACAAGGTTCGCCAGATGTTGGATTTCGGCGCCATGCCACCTCGAGACGTCGAACAGCCAGACGATTCGCTGCGAGCTCAGATCGTTCACTGGATCGACCTTGAGGTGCTGCAACTTGACTGCTCTCGTCCCACCGATCCCGGCCGAGTGACGATGCGGCGTCTGAATCGTCTGGAGTACAACAACACGGTGCGCGATCTGTTTGGCTTGCAGGATTATCGCCCAGCCGATGCATTTCCTTCGGATGAAGTGGGTGGCGGATTTGACAACAATGCCGACGTATTGTCGTTGCCGCCGCTGCTGTTTGAGAAATATGTCAGCGCCGCCGAAGCGACAGCTCGGCGGGTCATACCAGCGCCAGATTGGAAAAACGTCCCGAGCGAGGATCGGAAGCCGTACTTGTTCGAGTTCCGTGGAGCGGTTGGGAATGACGGAGGTCGAGTTCTGTTCTCGAGCGATGGCGAAGCTTCGGTGTCACTGGATGTGAATGCTCCTGGTCGATACCAGATTATCGTCACGGCCGGTGCCCAGCAGGCAGGACCGGAACCAGCACGCATGGCTGTCGACGTCGACGGACATTTCCTGGCGGAACTGACGATCGATGCCTCGGAAAACTCGCTTAAAGACTACGTTCTGCCCGTTTCACTCCCCGCTGGACCTCGCCGTATTTCGATTCGATTCACCAACGATTACTGGAATCCCAATGATCCGTCGGAGGGTCATCGCGACCGGAATCTCATCGTGGGCGGTCTGAAGCTCCGCGGCCCCGGTCCCGTAGAGGAATCTGTCCCGGAAGTTGCTCGGAAGTTTGTTGAAACAGCCTACCCAAGTCCCGGCGGCAGCTTGGCCGACAGTGTCCGGGCTGCCCTGCCCGGATTGCTGACTCGCACATTCCGCCGACCGGTAACCGACGAAGAGGTCGACCGCTACGTCCAGCTGATCTGGAAAACACTTGAATATGGCGGAAATTTTGAGCAGGGGCTCCAGACCGTCATAACGGGTGCGTTGTCATCGCCGAGTTTTCTGTACCGCGTCGAAGATGATCCGAGCTGGGCAGAGCAGGAACCACCGTATGCACTGAACGGCTATCACTTGGCAAATCGGCTATCGTACTTCCTGTGGAGTACCATGCCTGACGACGAGTTGATGTCGGCGGCGGGATCGGGCCGACTGTCAGATCCGGCTGAGCGTGAACGCCAAGTTCGCCGCATGCTGAGCGACCCCAAGGCTGACTCTCTCGTCGCCAGCTTTGCCCATCAATGGCTGAATCTTCGGCTTTTGGCGGACGCTTCCCCGGACCCGGCTCAGTATCCGCAGTTCACAGACGCCATGCGCCGTGACATGCTGCGGGAAACGGAGCTCTTTTTCCAGGAAGTCATGCGCGAGGATCGGAGTATCCTGGAGTTCATTACCGGACGGTTTACGTACGTGAATCAGCGCGTGGCCGAACTGTACGGCATGTCTGGTATCGAAGGTGAAGAATTCCGTCGCGTGTCACTCGACCAGTTGCCGCGAGCTGGTGTAGTGACTCATCCCAGCGTGCTGCTGTTGACCTCGAACCCAACTCGGACTTCTCCAGTGAAGCGAGGCAAGTGGGTCATGGAAAACATACTCGGCACTCCGCCGCCCGATCCGCCCCCGAACGTTCCTCCGATCGAAGAAGCGGCCAAAGCCGCTCCCCAACTGTCGTTCCGTCAGCAGATGGAATTGCATCGCGCCTCTCCCGTGTGCGCCTCGTGCCACGAACAGATGGACGCGATTGGATTCGCCATGGAGAACTTCGACTTGCTGGGACGGTGGAGGGATAAGGAAGGTGAACACCCGATTGACGCCTCGGGTGAATTCCCTTCGGGCGAAAAGTTTACCGGTCCTGCCGAATTGAGTCAGTTGTTGGGTACCAGATCGCGCATGTTTGCCTCGGCGATGACCCGCAAAATGCTCGCTTTTGCCCTGGGCCGGGGTCTAAACTATGCGGATACATGCGTCGTAGAAGAGATTGCGGCCAAGCTCGAGACCAGCCAGTATCGATTTTCGGCCCTGGTGCTTGGAATCGTCGAAAGTCGTCCGTTTTTGTACAGGAATGCTGCAGGAGGAGAATAGTATGACCGTCAACCTGCCCCGTCGCACGTTCCTCAAAGGCCTGGGGGTCTCACTGGGCCTGCCGCTCCTGGAAGTGATGTCGCCAGTTGGCCGCCGCACGTTGCAAGCGGCCGAGCAAGTTGCGGCAGGAACACCTGCACGCCGTATGGCATTTGTTTTCTTTCCCAACGGGGCGATCATTCCCAGCTGGAAGCCGGAACAGACGGGACGGGACTTCAAGTTCTCTGAGACGCTCAGCGTGCTCGAGCCGCACCGTGAATACCTCAACGTGATCACAGGTCTGGCGCAAGATAACGGCCGGGCGAAAGAAGATGGAGCCGGCGATCACGCTCGCAGCGCTGCCACGTTCCTGACCGGTGCCCGGCCGCTGAAGTCTTCCGACGAAATCCGACTCGGCATTTCTGTCGATCAGCAGGCGGCGATGAAGATCGGCCATCTGACTCGGTTGCCGTCACTTGAACTCGGACTGGAGCCCAGCCGTAACGCGGGGAACTGCGACTCGGGCTATAGCTGTGCCTACTCATCCAACATCTCCTGGAAATCATCGACAACTCCGATGGGTAAGGAGATTGTCCCCAAGATGGCCTTTGAGCGGCTGTTTGGAGAAGGTAACACATCGACCGAAGCGGCCGCGGAACGGGAGTTTTATCGCCGCAGCGTGCTGGATGTCGTGGCGAGTGACGCGACTCGCCTGATGCGCCGAGTCAGTCAGGCCGATCGCCGAAAGCTGGATGAATACTTTTCGAGCTTGCGTGACCTGGAACGGCGCATCGAGGCGGCTCCAGTCACTCTCACAGAGAACGCCCCCAAGCTCGACCTCCCGGACGATCGACCTTCAGACCTCACTCAGCATATCCGGCTGATGTACGACATCATGGTCCTGGCCTTCCAGACCGACACGACTCGCGTCGCCACTTTCATGCTGGCCAACGACGGCAGCAACCGAACGTACGAACAGGTGGGAGTGACCGACGGCCACCACAATCTGTCGCACCACCGCAATGATGCTGAGATCATGGCGAAACTGCAGAAGATTGATCAGTATCTGGTCAGTCAGTTTGGCTATTTCCTGGATCGATTGCGAGCCACTCCAGAAGGCGAAGGAAACCTGCTGGATCAATCCATGATCATGTACGGAGGTGGGCTTAGCGACGGCAACCGACACAACCATGACGACTTGCCGATTCTGCTGGCCGGCAAGGCGGGCGGCAGTATCGACACCGGACGGCATATCGTCTGCGGCTCCGAGACTCCACTCAACAATCTGTTCGTGTCGCTGCTTGACCGGATGGGAGCAGGAGTCGATCGGCTGGGTGACAGTACGGGAAGGTTGACCGAGCTCTAATGCCATGAACCATTCCTACGCGCCTCAACCATGTTTTGCGGACAGACTGCCAATCTGGTTCAGTATCGTCCTGGCGTGGTTGCTGACGGCGCCGATCGATCGGATGGTCTTGGGGGCAGAGCGGCCCGATCCTCAGCGATGGGCCGAGGATATGCGGGCCTTCGAGGAAGCAGATCAAGCTCACCCCACAAAGCCTGGCGGAATCGTGTTCGTCGGGAGTTCCACCATCCGATTATGGAAGTTATCGGAAACGTTCCCTGAGCCTGCACCATTAAATCGCGGTTTCGGCGGTTCGATCTATGCTGACATCCTGCCTCATTTTGATCTCTTGATTGCGAGACATCAGCCTCGAATCGTCGTGGTATATTCCGGCGATAACGACATTGCCCTTGGCCTGACTCCGGAGCAGGTTGAGGACGATTTTCGGCAGCTGAGCAACAGATTGCGAGAAAAGTTACCCGATAGCCGGATGATCTGCTTGGCGATCAAGCCCAGCCGCCAGCGCTGGTCGATGTACACGACCATGCAGGACGCAAACCGACGCTTAGAAGCGATCTGTCGGGATCATCCACACCGGACATTCCTGGATCTCGGCCCGGAGATGCTTGGAAAAGATGGACAACCGATGCCCGAATTGTTTCAAGAGGATGGATTGCACCTTAACGATCGCGGATATCTTCTGTGGTCGAAAAAGCTGGGCCCATTGCTGGGGCCAGAACCGAAGTGATCCGACCTGGAGCCCGGGTAGATCAATTGCGATCCGAGCATGCACCAAGCGAAGCTGAGTGATAGTTGATGAGCGATCGAACGCGAATTGAATTGGCCGTCGGGCAGATTGAGTTTGCCAGGAAGTACTCATCTCAGCTGATTGATAGCATACCGCTCGACGATTGGTTCCGCATTCCCGAGGGAGCTCCGACTCATGTCGCGTGGCAGGTAGGTCATTTAGCGATGGCCCAATACGGGCTGACCATGCTGAGAATCCGCGGCAAGGAGCCGACCGATGCGGAATGGATTGCCAACGACTTCATCCGCAAGTTCCAAAAGGGAGGCCAACCAGATAGCGATCCATCATTCTATCCTCCGGCTGCCGAAATTCGTGGCGTGTTTGATCGCGTCTACGCTCAGGCTCTAGTCGAGCTGTCGGGTTATGCAGACGCCGATCTCGAGGGTACGTTGCCCGAGCCCTACGCGGTGTACGGCACGAAACTCGGATCGATTCTGTTCTGTCCCATGCATGAGATGTTGCACGCTGGCCAAATTGGCCTGCTACGCCGACTGCTGGGCCACCCACCGCTCCGATGATCCGCCCTGCAACGGAACCTTGCTAGACCTAAAGAATCGTCGGCCCACATTCCGACCCTCTTCTGTTTCTGCACCCAATTCGCCCGATCCCGGAACGGGGAGGGTTGACTTTGCTTTGAAAGTCGACGGCCGTTCGATTGGTGACCCTCTACTGTTCGCGTCTTCGGCGACATTCGTTGTAGCCAACACGAATCCTATGGAGCCTGAGCGTTCCGCCTGAACGCGACGATCGAATGACTGTCAACAAGCGGGCGGTCATACCCTTGTCGCCATCGGTCGCCTGGCCCAAGGGACAACCCCGCGGCTATTCCAGGAGACGAGCCCGACGGGACGGCGAGTCACCGACCAGTTCGTCGAACAAAGTGAGCCGTCCGACGCATCCCAACCGTTTGGTGCCATCTGATCAGGGCGACTCAGCAACCCCTGAGCGGCCAATCAAGGATCAGCTGAGATCAAGCTGATGTGACATCCTCGCGTCGGTACGACAGATTGCCCTCCGACAGACTACAAGCCCCCGATCGACGACAAGACACACAACTTTCTCAGCTCCGACCGTCGCCCCAAGACTCCGAGCTGCGTTGCTCCTTGCCAAGTCCACGCTTCCTAACCAAGACCCCCAAACTACGAAATCTCGCGCCATTCCGTGCTCCGGGCCGTGCCGTCGGAACTGCCGGCGTGCCCCCATGCCCGAGCGCCGCGCCGGACCGTGCGGGTGAAAGACAAGACACACAACTTTCTGCGCACTGATTCTAGCTCACTCAGACCGGGGCTCCGGCCAGGCGAGCTGGCCGGCGGCCGGAGACGGTGTGGGTTGGCCGTGTAGCTGTCCTGTCATGAAAACCAGCGGCGCGAGCCCACTGGAGACGGGGATGCGCGGTGCGGTGCGTTCTAGCTCACTCAGACCGAGGCTCCGGCCAGGCGAGCTGGCCGGCGGCCGGAGACGATGTGGGTTGGCCGTGTAGTTGTCCAGTCATGGAAACCAGTGGGGCAAGCCCACTGGAGACGAGGATGCGCGGCGCGATGCGTTCTAGCTCACTCAGACCGGGGCTCCGGCCAGGCGAGCTGGCCGGCGGCCGGAGACGATGTGGGTTGGCCGTGTAGCTGTCCAGTCATGAAAGCCAGTGGGGCAAGCCCGCTGGAGATGAGGATGCGCGGTGCGGTGCGTTCTAGCTCAATCCGGCCGGGGTTCCGGTCGGGTAAACCGGCCGGTGTCGCGCCGAAATTCTTACCGGTCGGGGTATTTCAACTGATGCAACCGACTTTCGATCCCGCGGAGGACTTCCAGGTCGCTCGGATGAGGCGAGTCAAACGCAGGGCGAAGTGGAATGGGGATATCGTCCATGCGGTAGACGGTTCCCGGCACGTTGATACCGTAGGTCGCCACACAGAAAGCGACCGCCGCATGCCGCGTGGTCGGCGTCTCTTTGGGATCGAGGGCAATATAGGGAATGGATCGCAGATGATCGCGTGCGGGCTGACTGAAATTGGCCATCGGATCGCTGGCGATGATCATCGCCGCATCGGCTTCACGACGCGCCAGCACGTCCGCCGCAGTGTACTCGCCCGGATTGAATCGCGGATAGCCTCGTCCGAGATTCACTGCAAACGGGTAACCGGTCCGCCATGTGACCACGTTGTCCGCTCCGGTTACGTTGCCATGCCCTCGATTCGGCTTGCAGACAAAACGCGTGTACCGGTTCAAGTCGCGCACGAGTGCCAACAAAGCCTCGCTATTGGCATGCTTGCCGCGAGTCATCGTCAGCCCCATACCAAAGAAGATCACGCCAAACTTGGCTTTCTTCATACGCTCAGCCAAGTCCTGCCACACCGACATCGGCACGCCGGTCTCTTCTTCGACCTTCGCGCCATCCAGTTCGATCCCCATCACCAGCGCTCGCAGCGTCCACAGCGCCTCAAAGTCCTTCCGCGGCTTGATCTGCACAAAGATATCAGCGGCCTTGGCTGACTTCGTCCGCCGCACGTCGACGATGACGCAGGTCCGGTCGCTGCGGCCATTGGGAACAAACATCCCCTTCGGCATGAGGCTGTAACGACTGAAGTGCCGCGGATGACTCTCAGCCGGATTCGACCCCCAGAAGATGATCATGTCGCCGCGATGTCGGACTTCGCCGAGCGACGCCGTCACCTCACCGACGCCCTGGAAGGCCATCCCTGACGGCCCATGACAGACGCTGGTCGTCGTATCGACCAGACCGCCGGCCCAGTCGGCAATCGACACGGCTACCCGCTGCGACTCGACCGTGGTGTCGCTTAACCCATACACCAGCGGATACCTGGCCGCCGCCAGAATCTGCGCAGCCCGCTCGATCCCGTCAGCTACCGACGCCGGCTGTCCGTCAATCAAACAGCTCGGACGATCCTCCACTTCATGGTTCAAGAACCACGCTTTCCCCAGCACACAGGCATTCTTGGCCTTCGTGATGGCGTGCCCTTCAACCTGCAATTCAATGTCGTCGCACACGCAGCCGCAGAACGTGCACGTCGCATCGCTGACAATTTTCAGTCCATTCGACGGCGCACCTGCCTCCGACGGGCCAGAGCCGGAGACCAGCGATGCTCCGCTCTTCCCGGAAGACTGCTGCGAGGCCTGAGCTGGAGACGCCATGTAGACCCATCCTGATCGGTGACAGGCCCCACCCCGATCGGGGTATTCAACGATCGCTGGGTGGCCCGCTGAGCTCCATCCTAAATGACAGAGCCTCAATTTGCACGCCCAGTCGCGCGAACACCGAAGTCCATCGGAGGCGGCCGCCAACCGATCAGCTCGATCGGTCGTACCGCGGATCAGCGTTTCATCCGCGGAACGACTCGCCGCAGGGCATCTGAGAACGAGGGGCCTTCTTTCGAGCCATTCCGCAGCTTGTTCGGCCGCTCGGGCTGAGCCGGCGTCTGATCGACCAGAGCTGGCTGGGGCGGCCCGTTATATTCCCGAAGCATTCTCGGCCAGAAGGTATCAAGCAACCGCGAACACTGTTCCAGTTTGCCCTCGCTGATCCACTGATTGGCGACCGCCACGATGCTCAGCTGCACATACTTGCGTTCGGCTTCGGTAAGATACAGATCGTACACTCGCACATCGTCGACCAGCACACTACCGGGATCGAGCAGATCGAACGTGATCTTGAGCTGAGACAGCCCTTGCAGCGGCAGGTCTTCGACCGGAAACACAAACTCTCGCCATTGATCTGTCAGGGCCTTGCCGGAATCACCCCCCAGCTGATCGGCTCGATTGAACGGTCGACCTTCGTGTCGTCCTTCAATGCCGAACTGCAGCCGCGGCTGGCGTGCCGGATCGACGGCTTTCAATCGCACGGAGACATACAACCGTCCCGACGCCGGAGAGGCAATCGGTTCACTCACCATCCACGCTCGCCCGCCATTGCTTTCCAGCAGACACGACTGTTGACCATCGGCTGGCCCGTCACGTGTGATGACCACGCGGGCCCCCTGCTCGGCCGAGACTTGCCAGTTCGACGGCGACTGATCGACGGCCCCGGTTTCGAATCCGGGATTCGCCAGCAACGTCAATGGCTCCGGCTGTTGCAGTCGGTCGATCTGCGCCTTCACCAGCGCAATCTCTTCGCGCATTCTCGGCACAACGTCTGGTTGCACTGTCGATTGAGCCTGCTCGAATCCGACGGCTCCCGTATCAAACAATCCGACGATCAGCTCATAAGGCTGCAGTTCCACCTTCCACCGGGCCATGTTCTGCGAAAACTCCAACTCCGGCAGCGGCTTGGTCCCCAGTCCTCGCACAGCCGTACCGTAGGGAAGCTTCAACTGCACTTCGGTCGTGACGGTCCAGGCCGAGCTGTTCAGCAAGTAGACATAACTCCTCTGCCGATCGGTGAGTTTGCGAATTTGAATCGGATCCAGCTGCAGATTGGGTCCCGTGACATCCTCAAACCGTCCCGCCGGAAGTTGCCGGTAGCCGCTGAGCCACTCACGCAGCTGATCCTGTTGCCCCATCGGCAATGTCCAACCACCATCGAAAATCAAATTCGCGTCGCGGCGATCCAATGCGTCAGCGAATCCGCGCCGGAACTCGGCCCCAGATTCGCTGAACACCGTGTCAAGCACCGTGTATGTCTTCGCTTCCCCGTACGGGCTGACCCGATCGAACGACGGTACGGCTGACCGCACCATTTCGTGTACTACCAGATCGGCTCGCAGCCCGGCCGCGATGTTCTTGTCAAAGTACGCATCGACGGCAGTCAGCGCATTGAGCTGCAGGTTGATCGCGTTCTGAGCCACTCCTTGTGACGGCGAATACCGGCGGGGCCGCAAGACAACACACTGAGGCAGCTTCGCCAGCTGGGCCAGATCGAGCCCTACCGTCTGAAACGCCGCTTCAATACTCACTCGGCTCCTCTGCTCGAGCAACGGCCACAGCGCCGCCCGCAGCGGAGGTGTCGCGAGCACTCCGTTGGGGGCCAAATAGAGCCGGATGTCGGGGCGCCGAACCTGCAACGTGTTGTGCATGGTCGTATAGAGTCGATTGAGTTCACCGACGCGCCAATTCAACCACGCTCGCCGCACGTTCGGCTCACGCAACGCCTGAGCCGGCTCAAGCTCAGCCGGTACCACACCAGGCTCCTGAGCGGCCACGAATCGCTGCCAGGTCACTCGATCGGCCCCCCAGTCCCAGTTGGGCAGCTGCGAGTAACCGTTGTCCGACAGATCGACTACCACGCCACCGAACGAACGATGGTGGGCATACCGTCCCACGAGTTCTTCAATGGCGGCGACCATTGCCTGCTGCACACGAGGGTCGAGTGGATTGTAGTGCGGACCGACTCCCGCTACTGGCTGGCTCCCGGGCACGGCCGGCTTGCCAGCCAAATCCACCAGCTGAATCCCTGTGGAATTCGCCACATCCTGCAGCTGAAGCTCGAGCGCCGCCAGCGTGCCATTGAATCGGATCAGCGGTACCACCGTCAGATTGTCGCGATCCGCCGCCCGCATCAGATATTCCAAGACGTCCTTACGCACTGGATCCTGACCGCTGGAGAAAAACACACCGCGATCGAACCGAGGCGTCGGACGCCACACTTCACTCGGGTACAGAGTACTCCCATCACCGGCAGCCAGAATGGCCGTACCCTGATAGCCAATATAGCGCAGATACTCCAACAGATGCTCACCTGCCTGTTGGAACGTCCCCCAGTCCTCATAAGTGCGGCCATTCGCCGGGTCAATCTGCTCTGCACCGGAAAATGTTGTGTGCAGTGTCGGCGAGTCAAGGTAAGCCATCAACTGACGCGGAGGCGCTGTAGCCGAAGCGGATGTCAACGGTTGTCCCAGCCGCCGTACGCGAATCGTACCGAAGCAGGCCGGCCGATCGACGCTGCGATTCACGACCAACAGAATCGAACCCTCAGCGCGTGGCCAAACCAGCATACGATGAGTCCCGATGAGCCGTTCCGCCGGCATCCCCTCAGCACTCGTCAGCGGCCGCTCCACGACCACCCCCGTGTCGAGATTTCCCGGTGCCAGCTCACCCGCTGCATTCGGGTCGAGCCAGCTGAATGCCAGCGACTGAGGTTCGGTGGCAGGATACTCAATCACTACTTCATGTGGCTGACCAGAGTGCTCAAGCGGCAACGGGAAGGCCTGCCAGCCGCCAGGGGGTAAGTCGACCCAACGACGTCCTGCCAATTCCCGACCCGTCACTCCGTCACTCGTCAATCGAGTCTCGCGATTGCCAGGCAACCACCGCCGCATACCCGCTGGAGTCGATAGCTTCGGCAGACGTTCCCACCACGACGGATGAGCCGGGTCGAACTCCGCCACAACCTCCGCTCCTGAACCCCCGCCCGCCTGCGTCAAGTCGGGAGAGCTGCGGACGACGACCATCTGCACAGACCGCTCAGCGACCGGTCGCGACGAAGTGAATGGGGCCTGTGTCCACGGGCGCTGCAGAGAAACATCCAGCCGATAAACGCCCTGCTCGGCCGGCATCGTCAGTGTCTGGCCGGTAAGCGCCGACAATCGACCGTTCGGGTCGGCACGCAACACGTGCTCCTGAGTCCAGATCGATTTGCCGGTCGATTGGGCAACCATCTTCAACGTCGCTTTGACCGTCGCGTCGGGTACCTTCAGCTCGTTCGGCACCACATCAAACGTCCAGCGTTCGCCGGGCGCGAAAACCAGCGAGTCGCGATGGAACTCAATGCGAAGCGAATCACCGCTGCGCCGGTTGATCAGAATGCTGTTGCGCTGGTCGTCCAGCGGCTCAGAGAAGTCTCGCTCCAGCAACTGCACCAGCGGCACTTCGAAAGATTTCATTGCCGCCGGATCACCGTCCGGGGCCAACTGGAGACGAAGCGACGCGCCGCGCGGTGCTTGCACGCGCACAACCGCGCCGTCGTAACGCCGTGGCCGAGTCTGTCGAATATCAATCTGCTGGTCGCGCCAAACGGTCGACCGAGACTGATCGGCATCAAAACCAAGCGACACCACTTCGCTAATGGCACCTTCCGACAGACTGATCGAGCCTTGCCATATCCGAGCTGCCGATCCGCCGCCCCACGCCAGCTGCAGCCGCACATCAACCGGCTCGTCGGCCCAGACGCTGGCAGACCCTAGCCATGACGGACTCAGTAAGACCAACCCGGCCGTGATCAGCACGACCAAGAATTGCGAGGCCAGCGCCAAGCTGCTGCGGGGCGAGACTGGCCGATGGCTCGATAGGCGGTTCCATTCCATCAGCGAACCGACGTCCGGACCGGGCCGCGTCCGAGCGCACCGCCACCAGCACCTCTGGTACCACCAGCGGCAATCAGCGCTTGCGCGTTGACGCGCAACCACCAGCTCAGGAGGACTTCCTTGTCCGACCATGGGCTACCCAGATTGAGCGCTCGTGTGTTCTGCTACAGCAGCATCGGCGGCGGATTATAGGGACCGCGTCCTGGGGGCGGTAGGCCGAATATGGCCTTCCCCCGCAGCCGCGATTCCGATGGAACAACGGCAGTCGCCGGCCACGAGCGTCGGCAGTCCAAGGCCGATCGGCAGCGCCGCCCGGCGACCATAAACTGTTGCCAGAAAGCAGGTTACGGAGTCTTCGAGTGAACCCGGCCAAGTGGCAAGTGTGGCGTGCGACCAAGCCAGGCGATCACTCACGCCCAGCTAGCGGTGAAGGCAGGCCCCCGAACGATGGGATGCCGTCATGGCGGCGGCGGTTTCGGGAGCAGTCTCACGGAAAAATTCTGTACGAAACTCGGCCGGTCGTGTCACTACTATCAGGAGAGACCATTGCCGACTTTTGCCTGGGAAGGACCGTATCGTGCGATTAACCCTCCGAACCATGCTGGCGTATATCGATGAGATTCTCGACCCGGCGACCGCTCAGGAAATGCGGCAGCGGATTGAGGCCAGCGACAGGGCGGAAGAGCTGATGAACCGAATCCGGGAATGCCGCGAACCGCGGTCCCGGCCCGACGCGCCGGCCATTGACGCCCAAGGCATTGCCACTGACGCCAACTCGATTGCGGAGTACCTCGACAATACGTTGCCTGCCGAGCAGGTGCCGGACTTCGAACGAGTCTGTCTGGACAGTGACGGTCACCTGGCCGAAGTCGCTGCCTGTCATCAGTTGCTGGCACAGGCACTCGACAAGAAAACTCACATCCCAGCGTCGCTACGAACTCGGCTGCATCAGATGGTACCGGCTGACCGGTCGGCTCGGCCCGAACCGCAGGCGCCGCCCATGAGTGCGCCCAGCAAACCTCATCTGCCGTTGGAAACTGCACGCACGAGCGACGTGCCCAACAATCACAAACAGTCGATGCCGGTCCGTCCCGCACGGTCAGATCGAGCTTGGCGAACCGATTCCGGCCCAGTCGGCGCACCAGCAGTGGCTCCCAAACAAAAGCGTTCGCCGCTGCGAACGTTCGCGATCGCTGCCATGGTGACGTTGCTCCTGAGCGCAGCCGGTATCATCGCCATGTCCGATCGCCTGTCATGGCTGTCTGAGCTGGCGATGGGACCGGCGACTTCGAGTCAGGATGAACAGGTTTCTCCCGAGGATTCTGAACAGCTCACGCCTTCAATCGTTGATACCGGACAGAACGCAGAATCTCCGGTGGCGCCTGAGCCACCGCTGATTGCCACGACACCGCCAGCCGAATCAGCCGACTCGCAAGAACCGGCCGCTGAACCGGCACCACCATCACCATCTTCCGTAGCCGACGCATCAGCCGCTGGCCCCACACCGGCTGGCACCACACCGGCTGGCACTGAACCGGCTGGCGCTGAAACGGCTGCGACAACGACTCCCAGCACCAGCTCGGCAGCCACTTCCGAACCCGACGCGCCCCATATCAATCCGTTCGTGAAAGCGCTGAATGGCCTTGAATCGCCCTCAGCACCTTCAGCGGACGCGCCTTCAACGGACGCATCTCCAGCAGCCACAGCCACGGCGGGTGCAGCGACACCCGCTGCACCGGCACCCGCTGAGCCGGCCCCCGCCGAACCGACAACAGCACCGGGAGCGGGAGCGGAGCCGGTCCCGCCTCCGTCGCCGGCGGCGGTGGATATCGCCGGAGAGACGGCGAGCCCAGCGGAACCGGCCGCTGATGCAAGTGCGTCGAGTGGCACGACGGAACCGGGTCCATCGCTGGCGGCGAGTGACCGAGGCGCGGCGATCGGCAAGGTCGAGTTCGATCCGTCGTCGGTCTCCGAGCCGGAACCAACGGCACCTCTCGAAGCACCCGTTCCGTGGACGATCGCTCAATTTGACAACAACGACCCGCTGACGCGTCTGGTGTTGATCCAGTCGATGGGGGGCGTGTGGACGCGACTGGCCCCCGCCGCTCAAGGCACAGACGCCGTGGAATTGTTGAGCCTTCCGGCGTTTCGTCCGCGAGTACAAGTCGACAAGTTCCAGATTCAGCTGATCGGAGCCACTCGAGCAACGCTGCAGCGATCCAACAAGGAACGACTGACGGGGCTGAATCTCGCCTATGGTCGCGCGATTGTGTCGAATTCCAGCGATGCGAACCAGCAGCTTGAGCTAGGATGGGCCGGCCGTAAGGGGACGCTGACGCTCGGTCCGGTCGGCAGCCGAGTGGCCGTGGAAGTGACTCCGTTACGAGTCCCCGGGACGGACCCCATGACCGTCGCGCCGAACTTCGTGCTGGAAATGACGATGCTCGATGGGACAGCCGAATGGACCGATGCCGAACATAACGACGCGATGCCGCTGGACCCGAAAGTCGGTCTGCGGACGATCGACAATTATCCGCTCAGAACGTGGGAGACGACTGCAGCTCCAGCGTGGACCGACCCCAAGCAGACCGCTCCGGCTCATCGATTGCCGATTGCTGACATCCAGCAGCTTGGCGTCCCGCGGCAGATTGATCTCGACGGTGCAAAAGAGCTGGAACGGATGCTCTCGATCGATGGCGATCCTCAGGTTCTGTTGACTCAGACGAACGAGCGACGTCAGGTCGAAGTGCGTAGCCTAGCGGTACGGTCGCTGGTCCATTTGGGATCGGCCGATCCGCTGGTGACCGCTTTGGGCGATGTGAACCACAAGGCATCTTGGCCGCTGTTCATGGCCGAGCTCTCTGCGGCGATCGCTCGAGGCCCCGAACCGGCCACGACGGTCAAGCAGTCGCTGGAACGCAAGTATCCCGACCAGGCATCGGACCTGTTCCGAACGTTGATTGGGTACAACCCCGACCAGCTACGGGAAGGCGGCGCGCAGATTCTGGTCGACCAGTTGGAGAGCGAGGATTTGATTCGTCGGATTTTCGCCTTCGAGTCACTCAAAGAGATCACTGGCGGCAAGACGTTCAACTACCAGCCGGACGACCGCACGACTCGTCCTGATCGGACTCCTCGCCGAGCTCGCACGGCCATGACTCGCTGGCGAGAACAGCTGGACGACGGTGCCATCACTTACGCCGCTCTCCCTCGAGTGATCGAATTGCTGCAGAAGGCCGAAGCCGCTGGCGCAACGTCGTCGGCAAATGGCGGGTAGGCCAGTTGTGGTGCGGGCGTCTCGCCTGCCTGGAAGTAGCCGTTCCAGGGCCGCGTCCAAACGGGAACAAGTCGGCAGCGGAGCGTCTCACACACCGCTCCGCTGCCGAAGACATCTGCCGTGGACACCTGTTCTCAGCTGCCAGCTCCAGGCAGGCGGGACGCCTGCACAGCAAAAAGGCAGGCGGGACGCCTACACCACAACTCTTTTGTGGTGCGGCCGTCTCGGCTGCCTCTGCGGTGTTCTGGGTCGAAGCGGAAGGAGCGTTTGGCCAGGGAGGTACTGAGCGAGCGGCGAAGTCAAGGCAGGCGGGACGCCTACACCACAATAAGGCAGGCGGGACGCCTGCACCACAATGGATAGAGGAGGACAGAGAACTTGTTGGTTGAAGTCGATCGGCTAGAGAAGGTGTTTTACCCGGATGCGCTGTTGCCAAATCGGGGAGTGCCGGCGCTGGCCAATCTGTCGGTGACCTTTCAGCCGGGTGAGATTGTGGCGCTGCTGGGCGCGAATGGCGCCGGCAAGACGACTTTACTGCGATGCCTCGCAGGACTCGCCATCCCCTCGGCGGGCGAAGTGCGAATGGACGGCCAGCGCCTGCAGCGTGATCAGATCTGGCTGCGACGTCGTCTCTTTTGGCTCGACGCCGATCCCATCTTTCCGCGAGGCGTCCGGCTGATTCGCTATATCAGCTTGATTGTCGGGTGTTACGACGCCCATCGGGACGGATTGGATAGTGACGTGACGAATTGGCTGGAGGAGTTCGGGCTGCTGCCCAAGCTGGATACTCCCGTGACCAACCTCTCACGAGGAGAGAAATACAAGACGGCCCTGATCGCACTGTTGGCCGTGGATCCCGACTTGTGGCTGGTTGACGAGCCGTTTGCGTCCGGCATGGATCCGGAGGGGCTCGACGGATTTCGCCGTTACGCCCGAGCGGCGGCGGACCGAGGCAAGACGGTCATCTATTCGACGCAGATTCTGGAAATCGCGGAAAGACTTGCGGATAGAATTGGCATCCTGCAAGCCGGAAAACTCCTGGTCTGCGATTCGATGGACTCTCTTCGAAGGGCCGATCAGGCAGTCCCTGAGGACCTGTCTCAGATCTACCGTCGACTCAGCGATCTACGCTCATGAGCATCCGCGACCGTCGTTTCGAGCGATCCGTCCGCACTCAGGCCCGAGCCCGTGGCATCGACACTTGGGTACTGACTCATCCCGCCGGCTGGCTCGGCTGGATCAGATCAGGAGTGGCCTTCGTGCTGCTGATCACACTCATTGGTGCGATGATAACCATCTTCGCGGGCATCGCAGTCGTCTGCGCGGCTTTCGACTACTTCGAGAGCCCCTCAGTCCCCTTGCCACTCATTGCTCAACTACACGAGGTGCACCGACTGGCTGTCCTTGCCCTCCCGCTGATGTTCGGCCCATTGATGCTACTCTTGAGAATGCGATCGTTCCACTCAGCTACGGTGGAGAACTGGCGACGAATCTGTCCCGTGCCGGACGCTACGATTCGGCGGCACGAGATTCCCCGCGGGCACTGGTGGATGTCTTTCACCATCACCCTGTTCGTACTGTTGGCGTTGGAGTGGATTCATGGCACCCGAACGCTGGGGCGTTGGATTTCAGCCCCAGCAATCGCGGCTTTGATGACGACGATCACGCTGGGATCAGCTCGAGTTATGTGGAACCTAATTCCCCGATCCGCGGCCCAAACAGCAGCCACCGTGGCATTCATCTGTGTCTTGGCAACTCTGATCCCAGCGATGACGGTCACCGGTAATTTCAACAGTTACTGGGCGAGTCCCTGGTTCGCTCTGCTGCCGACGGCCTGGCCGCTTTACGCCTGGCGATCTGGCTGGTCCCTAGACAGTTTCTGGTGGTGGGGAACGACCGTGGCAGCGATCGCTGTGTGGTCGTACGGCCGGTGGCTAATGGGCTGCGTACCGATCCGAGCTCAGGAGGTCGAGGACCAGTTGTACGAGCGGCCGCTAGTCAAGCCACTGTTTCGTCGAAGCACGCCCCCCGCTGAACGTATCCGTCCGTCGGAGCGAGTCCAAGGTGAGTTTCTGGCCATGTTCGGCGATCCGGCGGAACGAACGCCTTACCAACGGTGGCTCGATTGGCCGGCGACGTATCGCGACTTGGCGATCGCCGAGTTCAGCGGCTGGATTCCTGCCCGACCCAAGCCCGAATGGGCGTTGGCGTCCCCGATACTGGGCGCCATGCTGGGCGGTCGCCTCTTGGTTTGGTTGTCCGGCGGATATGCCAGCCTGTTTGATGTGGTTTTTGTGGGCGGCGTCATCTTCAGCGCCTTGGTGATCGAATTGAATCCCTACCAGCGCGCGATGGAACAGCCGATCAGCTTTGATGATTCCCTCAGATCGGTCCTGCGAGTCGCAATCGCTCGTCTGAAGCGGTTTGTGCCCTATCTGCTGGCATATGCTGTGATGCTGGTGGTCGTCGAGCAGCAATCGTGGCTGGTTGCCGCAGGTGTCTGTTTTGGACCTCCCCTAGTGCTGCTGACCTTCGTACCGCTGATCGTCGCCGGCCCCGTCCTGTTTCGGAGCGCGGTGGCGGTCCCTCAACGGTTCGGTTTGCTGTTGGGAGCGCCGATGATCATTCTGTGCTACTTGGCGGCCCCAATGCCGTTTGTACTCGTCACATTTGTGCTCGACAAACTCGACCCCCCAAAGTCCTTCGGCGGTGCGGCTCTCTACTTGACCGCCCTATCCTATGAACTGGTGGCGGTGGTCCTGGCACGTTACCTGCTCCGGCGAGGTACCTTCGATCTCTAATGATACGGCTCCAGCAGTCACCCACCGGTGTGCTGATTTCAGACCACGTTGGCCAGAGACTGGATGTGATGGAACTTGATCGACGTCCGAGCGACGAACCGGTCGATCCCTATGCCGTAACCAGCGCCCATAGCGTTGGTTACGCTGGATTTTCGCTAAGGGTCTGGCGGTGGCCCGTCATCGAGTTCGTAGCGTGGTGTCTGGCGTATCTGGCGGTGTTCCTGACCATTCGCCGAGCATTGGTGGCCGATTCGTTCAACACGAGGATCTTCACCGCGTTTGCGGTCGAGCCGGCAATCATGGCCGCGCTAGCGTCACTGGTGTACTTCTGCCGCTGTAACGACCGACGGCGCAAGCTCTGGTCAGCAGCTCACCGCTGCGGCGCCGTCGCGGTCGCCGCGGGCCTGTTCGCGGCCGTCTGGTTGGGCGTAGAGCTTACCCTGGATATGCGCCTGATGTTGGGCGAATACTGGAGTTGGAAGGAGCAAATGCCCATGCTGGGAGGCTTTATGTTGAGGCACGCAATCCACTGCTTTAGCATGGGCCTGATTGTCGCTCAACTATGTTGGGGCATCGGTTGGGGGATTCGCCGGTACAGGGTGCGGAAGATGCGACTGGTGGGACGAGCAGGACGGCGAGAAATGAATGCCAACCGCACCAAATGGGCGGAGCTAGAGTCAGAGTGAGCTAGAGGTGGCGACTCGGGGGACTTTTTTTGAAGAAGGTTTTAACGCTGAGGGCGCAAGAGGGCACGGGAGTTTTCAACGCCGAGGACGCAGAGATTTGGGCCCCTGCCCGTTTTTCCGGCTGGAGCCGCGGTCGATGCAGTTCACCGGCAATGGCAGAGGGAGCGTTTGGCCAGGGAGGTACTGAGTGAGCGGCAATGTCGAGGCAGGCGGGATGGCTGCACCACAATCAGGCAGGCGGGACGCCTGCACCACAACTCTTTTGTGGTGCGGCCGTCTCGGCTGCCTCTGCGGTGTTCTGGGACGCCGCAGTCGATGCAGTTCACCGGCAATGGCAGAGGGAGCGTTTGGCCAGGGAGGTACTGAGTGAGCGGCAATGTCGAGGCAGGCGGGACGCCCGCACCACAATCAGGCAGGCGGGACGCCTGCACCACAACTCTTTTGTGGTGCGGCCGTCTCGGCTGCCTCTGCGGTGCTCTGGGGCGCCGAGGAAGGAGCGTTTGGCCAGGGAGGTACTGAGTGAGCGGCAATGTCGAGGCAGGCGGGACGCCCGCACCACAATAGGGCAGGCGGCACCACAGTGATGGAGGAGGAAGGAGTTACAGTCCGCGGCGATACTTTTTGGGACCGCGGCCGGAGCGGGAGAGGAGTCCCGAGGTCTGGCGGACTTCCTTGGCGGGCTTCTCCGCCGGAGCGTCTCCTCGGGACGGTTCGCCAGTTGGACCCTCTTCGCCATCCCAATGGTCGCGTTCGAGCAGCCGGTTGATCAGCATCTCGATCGCCGTCAGCTTGTCACCCTCTTCGAGCGTCACGAAGGTGTAAGCGGTGCCCTGGCGGCCCATGCGTCCCGTACGACCGACGCGGTGGACGTAGTCGTCGCTGGTGAACGGAATGTCGAAATTGAAGATGTGCGAAATGCCCGACACGTCAATTCCTCGGCCGACAACGTCCGTTGCTACCAGGAATCGCAATTGGTCGTCCCTCAGCTGCTGCAGCACTCGAGTCCGCTCGGACTGCTGCAGATCGCCGTGCATCACGCCGATCTCGTCCTGGAAAATCTTCTTCAACTGCCGGTGAACCTTGTCCGCTCCCCGCTTTGTGCGGCAGAAAATGATCGCCTGAGCTGGCTGGTCTCGCTTCAGCAGATGAATCAGCAGTTTCATCTTCTGATCGTCGCTGACCGTAAAGTACTTCTGCACGACCGAGTCGACCGACACTCGTGACGGCGAGAAGTTCAAGTGGACCGGATCGACCATGTAGCGTTCGGCCAGCTTCAGCACCTCGGGCGACACGGTGGCGCTAAGCAGCAACGTCTGGCGTTCCTTGGGACAACGCCGGAGAATCTTTTCGATGTCGGGGCGAAAGCCGATATCGAGCATCCGGTCGGCCTCGTCCAGCACGACGATGCGGACCCCGTCGAGCTTCAACGAGCCGCGGCGGATGTGGTCGATCACACGGCCCGGTGTCCCCACCACTACCTCAGCATGATGCTCCAATTGAGTCAGCTGGCGCTTCATCGGCTTGCCGCCCACCAGCACGGCCGACCTCAAGCGGCTGCCAGCGGCCAACTTGGTGAACTCACCCTCCACCTGCTCGGCCAGTTCCCGAGTCGGGACCAGAACCAGTGCCTGAGGGGGCGCGTCTTTGCCGGCGGGAGTCCGTTCAATGATCGGAATCATGAAGGCGGCCGTCTTGCCGGTGCCCGTCCGGGCCTGGCCGATGACGTTGACCCCTTCCAGG
This sequence comes from Pirellulales bacterium, assembly GCA_046349895.1. GTDB lineage: Bacteria > Planctomycetota > Planctomycetia > Pirellulales > Pirellulaceae > JAXMBJ01. The sequence goes on from JAXMBJ010000006.1 coordinate 4,000,763, forward strand.
GCCCGCGGAATCACCCCGGATTGAACGGGCGTCGGCTGCCGATACCCGGCCGCTCGCACAGCCTTCTTCAGATGCGGGCTGATTTCAAACTGGTCGAAGCCCCATTCCGCATCGTCGCCTTCGAATTCGGGCAGTTCCACCCGCGCCGTTTCGACCACCTCGACGTCGCTGACCGTCTCGTCAACAACCGCTTCACGATGCTTCCGGTCCGGCCGACCACCGTGCCCTGACTTCTCGCCGCTGTGTGACTTCTCACTACTGCGAGCTTTCTCAACACTGTGTGACTTATCACCGCTGCGTGACTTCTCGCCGCTGCGAGCTTTCTCAACACTGTGTGACTTATCACCGCTGCGTGACTTCTCGCCACTGCGAGCTTTCTCGCCGCTGTGTGACTTCTCGCCGCTGCGAGCTTTCTCACCCGCGTGTGTCTTTTCACCGCCCCGCGACCTTTCACCGGCAGCCGATTTTTCACCGCTGCGAGCTCTGTCACCGGCACGGGTCTTCTCGCCGCCACGAGTCTTCTCGCCGGTACCTGATTTTCCGCTGGCCGTTGATCGTTCGGTCGCGCGTGGCCGAGCGTCGCGGTCGGACGGTTTCTTCGTTTCGGATTCGGATTCGGATTCGAGGTCAGCACTCGATGTTTCTGCACCGGACGGCTTGGTACCGCGATCCGAGCGTGGTTTTCGCCGACGTCGTCGCTTGCGTCGGGCGCCTGATTCGGAATCGGACTCGGAGGCGGCCGCCGATTCGGGGCTTGCCTGGCGCCGCGGAGTTTTCCGGTCGTCGCTCTCGTCAGAACCACTCAAACCGTAGAGGTCATCGAGATCATCGAGGTCGTCGATGTCATCGAAATCGAGATCAGCGAGTTCGCGGTCGAAGTCGGTCAGATCGTCGTCGGATCGATCGCGACGGTCTTCGCGCGGACGGTCCTTCGGGGCCTGGTCTGCCGGCCGACGCGGCTGAGAGTCCTTACTACGAGAACCAGACGATGATGTCGATTGCCGCCCCCGGCGTGGATTTCGCTTGGCCAAACTCCCCAATCTCCTGTCAGTTGACGGCCTGGACGGCTGAAGATAGGCCCTCCGTAGGGGCCAGCCACCGCTGGCCGGAATGGCCATAGTGTAGCCGGTTTCGGTCAGAACGTCTAGATTTGGCCCGAAATCGCCAGGGATGGGCGACCGGCTTGTGTCACCCGATTCGGCCCCCGGCACCGGAGAGGCGCAAAAAAATAGGTCGGTCTTTACGCCGCCACTGCGGCTGACCGACCTTTCTCGTTGTTTTCAGTCAGCTGAGGCCCGTTGCCGAGCCTCGCCGGGCTACCTGCGACTACTGTCGCGGATGGCTCAGGGGGTCGCCTGCGGACGCGGGGTCGTCTTGCGAGCCGTCTTCTTCGGCGATCGCTTGGCAGCCGTGCCCTTCTTGGCGCCGCTGGCCTTCGGCGAACGCTTGGTGGCCTTCTTGGCACCCTTCTTGGCGGCCTTCTTCTTCGGCGAAGCGGCCTTCTTAGCTGCAGTACCCTTCTTAGCGACCTTCTTCTTCGTTGCCATCTCGGTGGCTCCTCATCCGTGGAACCCCGGTTACTGTGCGTATCAAGCTTCCCCCCGAGGTTCCAGCTAGGGAAGCCGCTGTTCCTGACTCAACCACCGTCGCACGAATCGCTGATCACTCAGCTCTCTCGCCAACCGTCGCGGTGAATGGATCCAGTTCCTTGCTCCATCACGCGGTGAACAACTTCCACCTTCTTGCTGGACTACCGTTGTTCACCAGTCCATGAATCCCGCGCATTGAAGCAAGTTTGCCTCTCTTTCGTCAAGATGAATTTACCAACTTGAAACATTTTCTACGATTCTCTTATCACCCCCAGACCACGAAAGTCGCCAACACGTCGTCTGTCGAACCGTCGTCAGCTGACATCTTTCCTGTATCAGCTCATCACTCAACGCATCGATCGTCGCTCGAAATACGCCCCGAACCCGTCGTTCACACGTGTGACGAGCGATCAGGCATGTCGGCCCCACAACCTTGCAGCCCGATCGTTCTCCGGCCACACTGTTCTCCGGCCACACTGAACGGCCGCGGCGCTAACCTGCCGGTCAGCTTACCTGAGGACACATCATGACTATCGATCCCCATTCCTTGCTCGAATCGACCGATCTGGACGCGTCGTCGGTGGAAGAGATTGTTAGCCAGTTGGCGGCCGAGCCGGCGCCGACGGGCGAGCGAGCCGAGCGGCTGCGGCGGTGGCTGGCTCGAGTGCAGGCCCATCTCCGGCAGGAACGCTGGGGGCTGACCGAATCGACTCGCCAAAACATCGCCCGGATCTATCGCTGTTGGGGAGAAAGTTGGCCGGCCAATCACCAGTGGCTGGTGGTGCTGGCTGCCGATCAATCGGTCTCCAGCCTGCAGCTATGGCGCGATCTGCTGCTCGAACAGCCACCCTCCTCCGGCACGCATGCAGCCGAGGCATTCGCCCCCCTGGTCGCTCGGCTGACCTGGGCCCCCGACGCGCTCTACCCTGCCCTGCTCGACGGCTTGAACGAGCTGTCGATTGCTCCGCTGATCCTGGACCTGGCCAATCTGCTGGTCCGCCGCGGCCGTGTCGATACGCATCCGGCTCGCTCGCGCACCACGCTGCTGGCCAGCCTGCTCGGCCAGCTGGCCGAGCGACTGGGAGTCCTCGAAGAACAGGCAGTCGGTGGTCCTTTGCCGTCCGGGGCGGGCCGGCGCATCGCCGACAGTGTTTCGCTGGCGATCAGCTGCACCGACGCTCTGGCCCTGATCGGCGACCACCAGGCGACCCCAGCCCTGTTCAAAACGCTCGAAGTCGGCCACCGGCGTCTGCAAGTTGAGGCGGCTTATGCACTGAGCCGGCTGCAGGAACCGGCCGGGCGCGAACGGCTGGTCGAACTGTCGGCCGAGCCGCTGGTCCGGCAACGCGTGTTGGCCTACGCCAGCGAACTGGGACTGCTCGACGAAATCCCCGCTCAGATGCGATCCGATCGAAGCCGAGCCGAGGCTGAGCTGGTGCAGTACCTGGCGATGCCGACTCAGTTCGGACTCCCCCCCAGCCGCTGGGACATCGTCGACCAGCGGACGCTGCGCTGGCCCGGATTCGACGAACCGATCACCGTTTTTCTTTTCGATTACGACTACGTGGCCGATCAGGGAATCTACTCGAACCGAGCCATCGTCGGGCCGTGCACGCGAGCGCCCCGCATCGACCTGCGTCCCCTGACCATCGCGGCCACTCTGGCCTACTTCGCTGGCTGGCAGGCCGAACATGAATCCATTCGGCCACTCGGCGAGGATCAGCTGTCGCCGCGGGCCCGGCAGTCGGTCGACGAGCTGTTGGCCAGTGTCCCGGCCGGCCTGGCGATCGATCGGGTCGAGCAGTTATGGCAGTTCTTCGACCAGCTCCACGTGATCTGCACGGCTCGGCAAGTGTCGGAGACTCCGCCCGTCCCCGGCACACTAGTGCTGGCCCACAACGGTTCACGCTGGTTCCCCTCCACGCCCAGCAGCCGGGCCCTAGATCCAATCGACTGGTACGACGTCTTCAAAGGAGCCGAGCTGTTGTCGGCCTTCAACCCGGACTACTCGCTGGATCAACCCGATCCTGTGCCAAGCGGTCCGTCCGAACCTCCCTCGGATCCGTCGAGCGGCCCGGCTTCCGCAGACCATTCCTGAGTTGGCTCGCCGCCGAGGGTTCGACGGGCCCGTCCTGCAAGTCCCTGCGAGAGGCCGAGTCCGGGGGCGAGCCGCCTTGGCAGCTGGCGCAGCATGGGGGTAGAATCGGTGGTTTATGAACGGGCCGCCGCGATCCATCAGCTGCGATCCTCCCGTCGTCATCCCTTCGTCCGTGCTCTGGTATCTGCCCGATGTTCCAACAACTCGAAGTAGCCCCCGCCGACCCGATCCTGGGACTTACTGACGCTTTTCAGCGCGACCCGAATCCGAACAAGATCAATCTGGGCGTCGGCGTCTACAAGGACGACCGCGGGACCACTCCGGTCCTGAAGTGCGTCAAGGAGGCCGAGCAGCGGCTATGGAAAGACGAGACGACCAAGAATTACCTGGGGATTGAGGGCTCCGACAAATACGATCGGCATGTCCCCCAGCTGCTGCTGGGAGCGAAGCACGAGGTGGTCCAATCGCAGCGGGTAGTGACCGTTCAGACGCCCGGCGGCACGGGGGCCCTGCGAGTGGCGGCCGATTTCCTCAAGGCCCACGCTCCGCGGACCACGGTGTGGCTGAGTCGACCGACTTGGGCCAATCACCCGGCCATTTTCCAATCCGCCGGTCTGCCGACCGCGCAATATGGGTACTTTGACGAACAAGCCAACCAGCTCGACTTCCCCAGCATGCTGCACGATCTCGAGCGTGCCTCGGCCGGCGACGTGGTGCTGCTCCATGGATGCTGTCACAACCCGACGGGGATCGATCCCGATGCGAGTCAATGGTCTGAGCTGGGCGAACTGATCCGCCGCAAGCAGCTGCTGGCGCTGGTCGATTTTGCCTATCAGGGTTTCGGCGACGGGCTGGATGAGGACGCTGCCGGCCTCCGTACGCTTGTCGGCCAGCTGGACGAACTGATGGTCGCCAGCTCGTACTCCAAGAATTTCGGTTTGTACCGCGAGCGAGTCGGTGCCCTGTCGGTGGTGACCGGCACCGCGGCCGCCGCAGAAGCCGTCATGAGCCAGCTGAAGCGGTCCGTCCGGACAAACTACTCCAACCCGCCTGCTCATGGCGGCCTGGTCGTGGCGACGATTCTCGACGACCCGCAGCTGCGACAGCTGTGGATCAGCGAACTGGCCGAGATGCGTCAGCGGATCCACGATATGCGGACGTTGTTCGTCGACACCATGAAGAAGTACGCACCGAAGGCGGACTTCGGGTTCCTGCAGCGGCAGCGCGGCATGTTCTCGTTTTCGGGCCTCGGCCTGCAACAGGTCGAGACGCTGCGCAAGGAATATGCGATCTACATCGTCGGCGCCGGCCGGATCAACGTCGCGGGGATCACCCAGTCGAACGTCGATCGGCTGTGCCAAGCCATCGCCGCCGTGCTGTAACTCGGGGCTGAGACGCTACTGACTGCCCCGGGCCAGGAAACAGGTCGCGGCGGGGCCCGGTTACTCGCGTGCCCCCGGGGTGACTTCGAGCTCTTTCGTTTCCCCTTTACGCTGTACCACAATCTTCACGGTCTCGCCGATCTTCAAGCCCTCGATGGCGTACGTGTAGTCGTAGATGTTCTCGACCTTGCGCCCGGCCAGCTCGATGATCACGTCCCCGGCCATCACGCCCGCCTTTTCCGCTGGCCCGCCCTTGCCCACGCCCGACAGCGGCACACCCTTCACGCCTTCGGTCGCGTAGTCGGGGACCGTCCCCAGATAGGCCCGCAAATTGGCTCGCCGCCCCTGCTCGCTCGGCGCCTGCTGCTGCTGAAAATCGATCGGCTCACTGTCGGTCGCCAAGCCGCGTGCCAGCAGCCCGATCAGCTTGGCGATCTCGGCCGCCTTCTCGTAGTTCAGCTTGTCAGGCGTGTCACGTGGCGTGTGATAGTCCTTGTGCGAGCCGGTGAAGGCCGACAGGATCGGAGCCCCCTGAATGTAGAACGAACTGGCATCGGTCGGCAGATAGCAGTCGTTCTGCAGTACCACCGGCAGACCCACCACCGCGTTACGCTGTTCGATCAGTGCCGGCCACCGCGTCGACGAGCCGATCCCTTGCAGCACCAGCCGCTGGTCGAACCGGCCGACCATATCGAGATTCAAACACGCGGCAATCGCTGGATAAATACCGCTCGGCCCAGCCTCAGCTGGCTCGCCGTGCTTCTCGCCATGTTGTTCGCCATGCTCGTCGCTCGGCGGCTTGCCATTCTGCGCGTGTTCGGGCGGGCCGTGTTGCTGGCCGTGTTGCTGGCCGTGCTGTTCCGCCAACTGCTCACTCAGCTGTTTGACGTAGTGATTCGAGCCCAGCAATCCGAGTTCTTCGCCGGACCAGGCGGCGAAGATAATGTCGCGTTTCAGAGGGAGTCGGCCGGCCCGCCGCAGCTCGACCATGTACTGAGCGATCTCGAGCATCGCGGCGACACCGGAGGCGTTGTCGTCGGCGCCCAGATGAGGCAGGCCGCGTTCGTTCTCCAGGGCCAGCGAGCTTGTATCGGAACCGGTCCCCAGGTGATCGATGTGAGCCCCCACAATCAAGGCCTGCTCGGCAGGATGTTCGCCGACCTGCAGCCGGGCCAGCACGTTCCGGCCTCGCTGCTTGATCTGCTGGATGTCGATCTCGGCCGAAACCTTCGTCCCCTCCAGCACGCGGCCCATGACCATCTGGCCCAGATCGAGCTTGTCCTGGACCGCTTTAAGTGGCTCCGCCGAATCGCCCCACCACGACTCGACCACCCTCCGCGTGACGCTGACCACGGGCAGACTGGAACCCGACAGCGTGCCATCGGAGTGGAGCTGAATCAGTTCGGACTGGGAGACCGAGTTCGGACCGGTGACGACGATCAGCCCTCGAGCGCCCTTATCCCGAGCGACCATCGCCTTGTAGCGCAGGCTGGAATACCGACTCAAGAACTGCCGACGTTCAGCCGACACGTTCTCCGGGAGGAATCTCAGCACCACGACCCATTTGTCGCGGACGTCGAGATGGACGTACGAATCGTATTCTTCTTGATCGCCTTCGGCCGGGGCCACCATACCGTAACCCGCAAACACGACCTCCGCGGCCTCCACCGGACCGACGCGCGAGAAGGCAACGGGTAGCCAATCTTGTTCCACCGTCAACGCCTGGCCGTTTGCCAGGAGCTGGTTCTTCGGGCCGAGGCTCACACCGGCCGTAAACTCAAACGGCTGGAACCAGTCGCCGCCGTCCCCGGCCGGCACGAGCTTCAGATGATCAAAACAGGCTGCGACGTAAGCGGTCGCCTGCAGCTCGCCGGTCGTCCCGGTCAGACGGCCACCGAGCTCCGGACGGCACAGATAGTCGACGTGCCGCATCAGGTCGGCACTCGAAATCTCGGTCACCGAAGCTCGAGTCGACGCCGCCGCCTGCTCGACCGCATCGCCTTCGTTTGCGGGAGGTAGCTGAGCCTGCTGATCGGGCTTCGCCACACGGTCGCCCAGGTTCAACGTGCGCCGCGCCCAGCTGTCGCTCCACTGGCCGCGGAAGATCTGCGACTGACCGCCGCTGGCCCGATTACTGGTCCAGGCCAGCGACTTGCCGTCGGGCAAGAAGACTGGCAGGCCATCGAAACCGGGCGTGTACGTCACTCGCTGCGGCTCACGCTCGCCCTGACTGTCGACCAGGTACAGTTCGAAGTTATCAAACCCGTGTCGGTTGGTCGTGAAGATCAGGTAATCACCCGACGGATGATAAAAGGGAGCCCACGACATGGCCCCCAGGTGCGTCAATTGCTGGACGTCGGTCCCGTCGAGCTTCATGGTGTAGATTTCGGCCGTGGCGCCGTCGGGGCTGAATCGACGGAAACAGATCCGCTGGCCGTCGGGCGAAAAGAACGGCCCGCCGTCGTAGCCCGGTACGTCGGTCAACCGCCGCACTTCCGTCCCGTCCGACTTCATCAGGTAGAGGTCGAGGAAGTACGACAGGTCGGTCTTCATCAACTCCTGGTCGGCCGGAGACAGTTTCGCTCCCGCCGCATAAGCGTGCCGATTGGAACTGATGGCAATCCATTTTCCGTCTGGAGAATAACTCGCTTCAGCGTCGTATCCTCGAGCGTCCGTCAGCCGAGTCAGCTGGCCCGACTGCAGGTCCTTGGCGTAAAGTTCGAAGGCCGGATCGTAGTCCCACGCGTATCGGCGCTGCTTCCCTTCGCTGCGCAGCTTCAGTTCCTCTTGCTGCTTGGCCACCGCTTCGGGATCCTCGTGAGTGGAAGCAAACAGCACACGGTCGCCTGATGGATGGATCCACGCACAGGTCGTCTTGCCAGTTCCCGGCGAGACACGGGTCAGGTCGCCCGTTTCGAAGTCCAGCAGGTAGATCTGATAGAAGGGATTCGCCGGATCCCGCTCGCTCTGAAAGACCATCTGCCGCCCGTCCGCACTGAAATACCCTTCACCGGCCCGACGACCGTCCAGGGTCAGCTGGCGGACATCGGAGACAAACTTCGCTTCCGCCTCACTCCCCTCAGGGGTCCCGGCTTCCACACTGCCACCAGCTGCGTGTGGATCAGCTGCGTGTGGATCGGCTGCGTGTGGATCGGCTGCGTGTGGATCAGCTGCGTGAGGGTCAGCTGCGGGTGGATCAGCTGCGTGAGGATCGGTGGCTGGAGCTGGAGTGGTGGGGGCCTGAGCGTGGGCGACGCTGGCAAGAGGCCCGATCAGGCCGACCAGCAGTCCAGCACACAGGAACCGCAGTCCCGGGCGGGTCGCCGGGGTCTTCAGCGTCGGACGCACCTCGTGTTCGACTTGCCGCAGGTCTGAAAATCGCTCGCAGCCAGAATTCCGCGTCACGCCAACTACCTTTCGTTCCGAACGTTACCGGTCGGACGTCGACCACCGCCGCCAACGCCGCATCCGGATCACCGGTTAGGGGCCCCTGGAGCAATGCCAGGGTCCCCTTCCATGATAGTGCACAGGGGAGTTCCCCAGGAGCCCGCGGAACGATGGCAACTGCGTGCCGGTCACCAGCGGTAGGGGTGGAGCTGGTAGGTGTTGATGAACGATGTCCAGTTGGGATTTGGCCGCTGATGCTCTTCGGCCGACACCAGGGCGTTGCGGAAGCGGCCGAGTTCCAGGTAGAGCCGGTAGTCGGCGGGAATCTCGACGCCCAGATCGCCAAAGTCGATGCGGCCGGCGAAGAATTTGTTGCGAGCGTCGGAGTCGGGGATTCGTTCGAGCCAGCTGGCGTCAGACACCGGGGTTCGTGCCAGCTCGGCCAGCAGCTCCGCCTGCCGGTCGCTTTTCAGTTCCAGCCGAGCGACCATAACGCGATCGAGACGAATGGGCGCCGAGGTGGTAATCGACAGTGGCAGGTAGTGATCGGTCCACGCTTGGGGGACCAGGAAGAAGAGCCGCAGCCCGGGACTTTGGAAATAGGCTCGTTGCCAGGTATCGAGCAACGCCGTGGCTTCGTCGTCGAACAGGCCGTCTTCGACCAGGGCTCGATGCATCTGCTGTTTCAATTCGCCGAGTCGTTGGGGCCCAAACTCGGCTGGGGCGAACTGACTGTCAGTCTGGGCGATCGGCTGAGCGGGGTCGGCGGAGACGGTGACGCCATCGAGCCGGCGGAAGGCGACTTGGTCCTGACCGCGGATATCGACCAGCCACAGGTGGTCAATCGACGCTGTCTGGTCGGGCGACAGGACTTCGTCGAAGTTCGCGAACAGCTGCAGCCGATGATCGGCTCGGTCGAGCGTGGTTCGCAGCGGAGCGCGCTGGTTGGCGACTCCGCGATAGAAGACATAGTGTTCGTGTTCGCCGTCCCGTGTCGACACGCGGTCGGCTGCAACTTGGCGTGGGATAGTCCAGACCGGCCAGTCCGTCGCCGGCGGTTCACCTGGGCTACCGCTCTGAGCGTTACCACCCTGAGCGTTACCACCCTGAGCGTTACCACCTTGGGGCGTGCCGACTTGCAGGTCATGCCACGACAGGCGGCCGATGGTCGAGGGGGTGAGTGCTCCGAATTCGAAGGCGCCTTGGTCGAGGCCTGGAGCGTCGGGGCGGGCGTTCGGGAAGAATTCCGTCAGCCAGCCGCCTCGGAAGGCAACATCGATATCGACGGCCAGTGGCCGGGGGGCGGTCGGTGGCAGGTGGAAATAAATGATGGGCGTTTCCAGACGCATGGTGACGTGCGGATGGTGGCGCGGAGCGCCCTTCTGGCGAAAGCCCCAGTGGAGCTCGGGTCCGAAGGGCTGGCTGAGCAGCAGAGGATGGAGGTTATGGACGAACGGTGGGACGGGTTCGTCGTCGATGTTGATCCCCGGCAGTTCCTGGCCTGTTTCGTCCTGGAGCGTCGTGAACGTCCCCCATTCGTGAATCACGACGGGCTCGGCTCCGTAAACCGCCGACGGCCCGGCAGCGTCACCGATCCAGCCGCCAATTCCGACGACGATTCCGACAGCAATCCCGGCCAGGGACTCGATCAGTTGACGGGCGGAACGACGCATCGCGTCGCGTGGCAGCAAGGGTGAACCCCAGCTTGATGCGAACCGGCTGGTTCCGGGCCCAGGAGATGGTCGTGCCTGTTCTGCCGACCTGCGGTCCTGGTCGGGCTCCGCATTGGAGATCGTGCTGCTCATGGGAGGGCTCCCTCGTTTTGTCAGTTCTCAACCTTGAATTTCATCGACGGGCCGGACCGATCGGGCCAACCGGTCGACGGTCGACGGTCAACGCTCGACACTGACGAATCTAGCCCTGATTTTAAGTTTGGAAAAATTGTTTTTATGATAAAATAAAACGGATTTTCTTGGCGACTGTTGGAGGGCCATGTGATGACGATTCAGGTACCGTCGTTGTCGACCGACGAGGTGTCGACGTTGGTGGAGTTGGCTCGGAGTGGGAGCTTGCGGCTGGCAGCACAGGCGCTGCATGTCACCGAGCAAGGGGTGCGGAGTCGGCTGGTGACTTTGGAGCAGCGATTGGGGGTTGAGCTGTACCGGAAGAGTCGCGGGCGGCGGACCGAGGATCCGCTGACACCGGCTGGTCGTCGGCTGTTACCTCAAGCGAAGAAGTTTCTGGAGGAAGCGCGGCAATTGCATGAAGCGGTGGGCGGGGAGACGGATCGGGAGGAGATCCATGTGGCGGCCAGTCAGTACCTGATTCTGTATTTGCTGATCGATGCCGTGCGTCGATTTCGGCGAGCGGAGCCGGGGGTGAGGGTGAGGTTGAGCAATCACACGGAGCGGGAGATAGAGGAGCTGTTGTTGACGGACATCGACGTCGACTTTGGTTTAGCGGCGCCGTACGATTCGCCGGCCGAGCTGGAGTATGTGAATCTGTTCCCGCTGGAATGGCATCTGATTACACCAGTGGGGCATCCGCTGGCCGGACGTGCTCCGCTGCCGCTGTCGAAGCTCGCCGGCATCCCGCTGATTCTGTTGGAACGCGGCTCGACGGGTCGGCAGCATGTGATGGAGGCGTTGCAGGGAGCTGGGGTCGATCCGTGGGTCGAGATGGAGACGACGAACACGGAGATCATCGTGCGGATGGTGGAAGCCGGACTGGGCGTGTCGATCGTGCCGCTGATGCCCAGCGGCGTGGTGACTCGCGGCCGACGGGTCTCGATCCGCCGGTTGGCTCAGCCGGTCCGTCCGATCCAGTCGGGGATCCTCCGCCGCCGCCACGAACCCCTCTCGCCCGCCGCTGCCCGTTTCCTGCGGTTTCTGGCCCCGAATCGGGAAATCCCTGACAAGTTTTCGCCTACCCCTTGACGATTTAACACCGTAACATAACATAACAGTGTTAAGTTACCGGTCCTGAGGGCGGCGGGAGGTGGATATGGTACCAGTCGGGGGGGAATCCGTGTCGGCCGTACGGCGGGAGCAGGAGCGGGTGCAGACGCGGGAGCGGATCCTGGGGGCGGCCGTGGAGCTGTTGCTGGCCGAAGGCGTCGACGGTTTTTCGATGCGGAAGCTGGCGCAGCGGATCGGGTACACCCCGACGGCGATATACCTCTACTTCCCCGACAAGGAAACCTTGCTGGGCGAGGTTGTTGAGACTCAGTTTGTCCATTTCCGGCAGGCTTTGGAGAGCATGGGTCGGACGGAGGACCCGATCCTGCGGCTCCGCAACATGGGCTTGGCCTTTGTCCGGTTTGGCTTGCAGCACCCCGACCATTACCGCTTCATGTTCCTCACTCCGCTCAATTCGATCCCCAAGGGTCGGATCGTTGAGAAGGGGAATCCGTCGCAGGACTGTTATGCGTTCCTGGTCGCCACGGTCGCTGAAGGCTTGGCGGCGGGTCGGTTTCGCCCCGAACTCACCGACGCACACCAGTTGGCTCAGATGTTTTTCAGCGCGGTGCACGGCGTGGTGGCATTGCACATTGTCAAAGGCGAGGACGACTGGGTCGAATGGCGGCCCGTCACCGAGAAGGTTCATCGGATGCTCGACGCTCTGCTGCGAGGGCTCACCGCGGCGGCTGAGGACTTCAGCCAATTGCCGGTGCCGCCGGAGTTCAGCGAGTTGTCGGTCGAGCGGCCTTGCAGCGACGCCGCAGATCAGGAGACGCGGATATGAAGTGGGTCGCCTTGCGGATGCTGGTGGGGGACACCGCCAAGTATCTTGGCCTGGTCTTTGGCATCGCCTTCGCCACGCTGCTGATGACTCAGCAGGTGTCGATCTTTGTCGGGATCATGAAGCGCACGGCCAGCCAGATTCTCGACGTCCGTGATGCTCAGCTGTGGGTGATGGACGCCAAGACGCGATTCATCGACGAAGCGCCGGGGCTGCCCGATACCGATCTGCAGCGGGTGCGCGGGATCGCCGGAGTCGATTGGGCGGCGAGGATGTACAAGGGTCAAGTCACCGCTCGGCTGGAGCAAGGTGATTTTCGTGCCGTAATTCTGTTTGGCCTGGAAGATGAAAGCCTGGTGGGCGCTCCGCAAGAGATGCTGATCGGTCAGCTCTCCGACTTGATGCGTCCCGACTCGGTGATCATCGACAAAGCGGGTTACGAATACATGTGGCCGGGCGAGCCGTACGAAGTTGGCCGGGTGTTTCAGCTGAACGATCGGCGAGCGGTGTTGGTGGGGATCTGCAAGGCGTCGGCTCCCTTCACCACTCTGCCGGTGATTTATTCCCGTTATTCAACCTGTCGTGGATTCGTGCCGCGGCAACGCAATCTGATGAATTTCATCCTGGCAGCGCCGCGTGAGGGGGCCGATCCGCAGGCCGTCTGTCGCGAGATATCGGCTGCGACCGGCCTGGCGGCGATGACTAAGGACGAATTCTTCTGGAAGACGATCGACTATTTCCTGTCGACTACCGGCATTCCCGTCAACTTCGGGATCACCATCGCTTTGGGTTTCATCGTGGGAGCGGCGATTACGGGTCAGACGTTCTACCTGTTCACGCTGGAGAATCTCAAACAATTCGGTGCACTCAAGGCCATGGGCGTTACCAATTCACGACTGCTGGGGATGATTCTGCTGCAGGCGGCTGTCGTCGGTCTGCTGGGTTACGCGGTCGGGCTGGGACTGACAGCCATCTTCTTTGAATCGACCAAGAATATCACGCACCTGGCTGGACTGAGTCTGGTGCCGTTGGCGGCGATTGGAGTTGGACTGGCGGTGCTGGTGATCATCTGTATCACCGCTGTCTTGGCTTCGCTGCGCGTGTTGTTGCTGGAACCTGCCGTTGTGTTTCGAGGTTAACCTGACATGAATCAATCCGCCACTTCGATCCCCGCTATCGACGCTCAGCCCGGCCAGTTGGCCGTCCGCTGCGAATCGGTGACGAAGGAATTCGGCACCGGGGAGACTCGCACGACGGCCCTTGAGCGGGTCGACCTCGACGTCAACACCGGCGCGATGACTTTGCTGGTGGGTCCTTCCGGCTGCGGCAAGACGACGCTGATCTCGATCATCGCCGGTTTACTGAACCCGACCTCCGGCCACGTCTCGGTCCTGGGAGATCGATTGGACCAGTTCACCGGCAGTCAGCTGGTCCGCTTTCGAGCTCGGAACATCGGATTCGTCTTCCAGCAGTACAACCTGTTGCCCGCCCTGACGGCCGTCGAGAACGTCGCCGTGCCGCTGTTGATTGCCGGCCAGCGGCGCACGGCGGCGCTGCGAGCCGCGGCCGATGAGCTGCAGCGGGTCGGTTTGGCCAATCGGCTCCATGCCCGGCCCAACCAGTTGTCGGGCGGTCAGCAGCAGCGGGTAGCCATCGCCCGAGCGTTGATCCATCAGCCGAAGATACTTGTCTGCGACGAGCCCACAGCGGCCCTCGACGCACACTCCGGGCACAACGTCATGCAACTGCTGACCGAAGTCGCCGTGCAACCCGATCGAGCGGTCATGGTGGTGACTCATGACAGCCGCGTCTATCAGTTTGGTAAACGGATCATCCACATGGCGGATGGCCGAGTGGAACGAGATGAATGGAGCGACTCGACCGCCGTCGTACATTAATCGCGGGGGAGGCCGGAGCGAAATTCTCGCTCCGGCCAACCGGAACACCCCCCGCAGGAACGAAGAAGAGGACCAACATGTTGTCATACTTGAGAGCCTTCACGGTACCCTTGATTGCGCTGAGCTTGTTTCTGTTCGGTGTGCTGCACATCATCAGTGCCGAGCGGCCGATTCCTGACAGCCCGCCGCCGGCCTATCCGCCGCGGAGCCCGTACGGGTCGACGATCGCCGGGTCGGGAATTGTGGAACCGCAGAGCGAGAATATTGCCGTCGGCTCGGCCCTCCCTGGCGTGGTCCAGGAAGTCGTCGTGCCGTCGGACAAGGCGGGTGTGGTGGTCAAGCAGGGCGACCCGCTGTTCCGCATCGACGATCGGCAGCTGCAGGCACAACTGGAAGCGCAGCTCGCCATGCTGAGCGTACCGAAGGCCCAGTTGGCCAAGTTGGAATCGATGCCCCGGCCGGAGGAAGTCGTTCCGGCTGAGCATCGAGTGAAAGCAGCTCGGGCGAACCTGGCCCGAGCGGTCGACGACTATCAGCGCAAGGAACGGCTCGTCACCAACAACGCCGTGTCGGTTTCGGAGCTGGTCGCCAGCCGGGAAGGGAAGGAATTCGCCACGGCCGAGCTGGCTCGAGCCGAAGCCGAGCTGAAGCTGTTGCAAGCTGGAGCGTGGGAGCCGGACAAGCAGATTGCTCGTGCCAATATCGCTCAGATCGAGGCCGAGATTCTGAAGATCCGGACCGAGATCGAACGGTCGATCGTGCGTGCTCCGGTAGATGGCGTGGTGCTGCAAGTGAACGTCCGACCGGGCGAGTATGTCAGCACTCCGCCGAACCGGCCGGCGGTGGTGTTGGGCGACATGCGTCAGCCTCGAGTTCGGGTCGACATTGACGAAGCCGACATTCCGCGATTTGCGGCCGGGGCGGTGGCTCGGGCGGTGGTGCGAGGGCGGACGGACGTGACGCTGCCGCTGACATTTGTCCGCACCGAGCCGTACGTGATCCCGAAGCAGTCGCTGACCGGAGCCGGGAGCGAGCGGGTCGACACTCGGGTCCTGCAGGTGGTCTATTCGGTCGACACCCCGGACGCCGGGCTGTACGTCGGCCAGCAGCTGGACGTCTTCATCGACTCCACCCCCGCCGGCTCACCAACGAGGTAGCACGTACCTCCGCTGAGGTAGGTGCGACCTCCGTGAAGCGCCGGGGGGGTCAACCGAGCAGGCCGGAGACGACTGAGCCGTGGACGTCGGTCAGACGATAGTTGCGGCCCTGGTACCGGAACGTCAGCCGCGTGTGGTCAATGCCGCACAAATGGAGTAACGTCGCCTGCATGTCGTGCACGTGCACCGGCTGGTCCACGATGTTCCAGGCAAAGTCGTCGGTGGCGCCATACACCGTCCCCGGCTTCACGCCACCGCCGGCCAGCCACCAGCTGAACGCCTTGCCGAAATGGTCACGACCCGTGGGTCGCTGAGGATCCCCCTGACCAAACGGCGTCCGGCCAAATTCGCCACCCCAGACGACCAACGTGTCGTCCAGCATCCCCCGCTCCTTCAAGTCCTCCACCAGCGCAGCCGAAGGAGCGTCCGTGTCGCGACACTGCTCGGCCAGCTGAGTGTGCAGGTTCCCATGCTGATCCCAACCGGAATGCATCAGCTGCACAAACCGCACGCCACGCTCCAGCAACCGTCGAGCCACCAGGCAGTTGTTGGCGAATGTCCCCTTAGTCAACGCGTCGGGACCGTAACGCTCCAGCGTCCCGGCCGTCTCGTCGCTGAAATCGACCAGCTCGGGCACACTGGTCTGCATCCGGAAGGCCATCTCGTACTGAGCAATCCGCGTCTCGATCTCGGGATCGCCGACCGCCGCCAGATGCTGCTGGTTCAAAGCGGCCAAGTCGTCCAGCAACGCTCGACGCGACTCGCTGCTCACCCCGGGCGGATTCGCCAGATAGGGGACCAGATCGCCCGTGTTGCGGAACCGCACCCCCTGATACCGGCTCGGCAAAAACCCGCTCCCCCAGTAGTAATCGTAGAACAACTGGCCGCACGTCTTCCCCTTGTCGCTGGAGGTCAGCACCACGAAGGCGGGCAGATTCTGCGATTCGCTCCCCAGACCGTACGCCAGCCACGCGCCGAGACTCGGTCGGCCGGGGACTTGCGAACCGGTCATGAAGAAGGTGACACCCGGAGCATGGTTCACCGCTTCGGTGTACATGCTGCGGACCAAACACAGGTCGTCGGCGAGCGAACCGACACGGGGGAGCATCTCGGTCAGCTCCAGCCCCGAACGACCGTATTTGCGAAACGGCTTGATCGCCGGCTGACAGGGCCACTTCGCATAACCGCTGGACATCGTCGAGAGCCGAGTCGTCCCGCGGATGCTCTCCGGAATATCCTGCAGAGCCATCTGTTGCATCACCGGCTTGGGGTCGAACAAGTCGACGTGCGACGGACCGCCTCCCTGCCACAGCACGACGACTCGCCGAGCTTTCGCACGATGATGGGGAGCCCCCAAGGCACCGACGGCCGAGGCATCAAGTCCGGTCGCCAATTGACTAGTCGCCAGATTA
Organism: Pirellulales bacterium; assembly: GCA_046349895.1. Taxonomy (GTDB): domain Bacteria; phylum Planctomycetota; class Planctomycetia; order Pirellulales; family Pirellulaceae; genus JAXMBJ01. The sequence goes on from JAXMBJ010000006.1 coordinate 4,017,427, forward strand.
TCCGGGGGAGACTCGGCGCGTGCGGCGTCGAGTTGACTGAGCCACGCGAGTGCGGCCAACCCGATGCCGCTGCCAGAGGACTGCAGGAATTCTCGCCGAGCCATCGGCTGGACAGCCGGTACGGCCTGGCCGGGCTCAACCAACCGATTCTGCGTCAGACGGCGGCGATCTGAGTGGATGGACATGGCAGGCGCGTGCTGGGCGTTGGGCGGGATACAACAGTTCCCATTTTACCCCGCCTGCCCGTCCGCCGCCACAATCGGCGCACCTTGTGGTGCGGCCGTCTCGGCTGCCTCCGCATTGTGGTGCGGCCGTCTCGGCTGCCTCTGCCTTGTGGTGCGGCCGTCTCGGCTGCCTCCGCATTGTGGTGCGGCCGTCTCGGCTGCCTCTGCCTTGTGGTGCGGCCGTCTCGGCTGCCTCCGCATTGTGGTGCGGCCGTCTCGGCTGCCTCCGCATTGTGGTGCGGCCGTCTCGGCTGCCTCTGCCTTGTGGTGCGGCCCGTCTCGGCTGCCTCTGCCTTGTGGTGCGGCCGTCTCGGCTGCCTCTGCATTGGGTGCGGCCGTCTCGGCTGCCTCCGCATTGTGGTGCGGCCGTCTCGGCTGCCTCCGCATTGTGGCGCGGCCGTCTCGGCTGCCTCTGCCTTGTGGTGCGGCCGTCTCGGCTGCCCCTGCATTGTGGTGCGGCCGTCTCGGCTGCCTCTGCCTTGTGGTGCGGCCGTCTCGGCTGCCCCTGCATTGTGGTGCGGCCGTCTCGGCTGCCTCTGCGATTCTCTGTGTCTCTGAGAACACATACTTGGACCAAGACGCAGCCGGCAGGATTGTCCGGCCAGGGACGTACGCCGTGGGCTGCAGACCTAATCTAATGCAAGGCAGGCGGGACGCCCGCACCACAATAGGAGGCTGCCTCTGCGATTCTCTGTGTCTCTGAGATCACATACTTGGACCAAGACGCAGCCGGCAGGATTGTCTGGCCAGGGATTCACGCTATGGGGTGCAGACCTAACCTGAGGCAAGACAAGGCAGGCGGGACGCCCGCACCACAATAGGAGGCTGCCTCCGCGATTCTCTGTGTCTCTGAGATCACATACTTGGACCAAGACGCAGCCGGCAGGATTGTCCGGCCAGGGACGTACGCCGTGGGCTGCAGACCTAATCTAATGCAAGGCAGGCGGGACGCCTGCACCACAATAGGAGGCTGCCCCTGCGATTCTCTGTGTCTCTGAGATCACATACTTGGACCAAGACGCAGCCGGCAGGATTGTCCGGCCAGGGACGTACGGTGAGTGCTGCAGACCTAACCTAATGCAAGGCAAGACAAGACAAGGCAGGCGGGACGCCCGCACCACAATAGGAGGCTGCCTCCGCGATTCTCTGTGTCTCTGAGAACACATACCTGGACCAAGACGCAGCCGGCAGGATTGTCTGGCCAGGGACGTACGGTGAGTGCTGCAGACCTAATCTAATGCAAGGCAAGACAAGACAAGGCAGGCGGGACGCCCGCACCACAATGCCACAATAGGAGGCAGGCAGTTACAGGGTGCACTCGTGGTTGGCACACAGCGTCGCCGGGTCGGTGGCGACCGAAACCGGGCCGCTGATCGTGCGACCGGTTTCCAGCGTGACTGTGGCGAGCCAATTCCGCAGCGAATCGGTCAGCAACTCGGCCGGGAACCGCCATTGCCAGTTCCCGGAAGCCGTACCCGGTATGTTCATCCGAGCTTCGGTCCCAAGTCCCAGCACATCCTGCAGCGGAGCCACCGCCAGCGAAGCCCGCGACTGCCACGCGAAGCGAATCATCTGGTGCGACACCGTCTCGGCATCGACCGATCCGTATCGCTCCAACCGTGCCACCGCATGCTCCACGTGCTGGATGTCAGACCGGAACCAGCCTAACGTCGTGTCGTTATCGTGCGTGCCGGTGTACGCCACGCTGTCTTCAGGAATCGCATCGGGCAGACAGCGGTCGTCGGGCAGCACCTGAGCGAACGCAAACTGCAGAACGCTCATCCCCGGCAGCCCGAACTGCTGCCTTAGCTCCAGCACCTCCGGCGTAATCAGCCCGAGGTCTTCGGCGATCAGCGGCAGAGCACAGCCGTCAAACAGGCTCCCTTCGGCCGATTGCAGACCGGCCTGACAGAGCGTTGACAACAGATCGGCACCCGGACCGGGTCGCCATTCTCCTTCCGCCGCAGTGCTCGCCGAAGCCGGCACCGACCAATAAGCTTCCAGGCCTCGGAAGTGATCAATGCGCACGACATCGGCCCGCTGCAGATCATTGCGAATCCGGCTGACCCACCAGGCGTAGCCGTCCTCTTTCATCGCTGCCCAGTTGTACAGCGGATTCCCCCACAGCTGTCCGGTCGCCGAGAAATAATCTGGCGGCACGCCAGCCACATTCGTCGACACGCCAGCTTCGTTCAATTCAAACAGATCCGGATGCGACCAGGCATCGCTGCTGGCGTGAGCCACATACATTGGCATGTCGCCGACGATCCGGATCCCCAATCGATGAGCGTGATCGCGCAGCTGTCGCCACTGCAGGTCGAACAGGAACTGACCAAACCGATGGACTCCTGCCAGCCGCTCGACCTCCGGCCCCAGCGAACTCGTATCGACGGCTTCGCCACGTCCCAATCGACGTCCCAGGTCCGATCCGACCGGCCAACGCGTCCAATCGTAATTCTGATGAACGTCGGCCAAGGCCATGAACAACGCGTAAGGCTCAAGCCATTCCGCATGGTTGCGAATGAATTGCTGATAGCCGTCACGCCACTGCCCAGCTTCGCCAGCACTGAATCGCCCGTAAGCGATCTCCAGCAGCGACCGTTTCCGTTCCACGACGCGCGGATAATCGACCGGCTCGGCCGTCCACTGCGGACTCAACCGATGAGCCTCCAAGTCGTCGACGGTTATGAACCCATCCGCCAGCAGCTGTTCGGGGCTGATCAGCAGCGGGTTGCCCGCAAAAGCTGACGGCGAACAGTAAGGTGAACCACCCCCGTCGACGGGCCCCAGCGGCAAGACCTGCCAGACCGAAATGCCGGCCCCGGCGATCCAGTCGAGGAACCGATAGGCAATCGGGCCGAGATCACCGATGCCAAATGAACTGGGGAACGAACTCGGATGCAACAGAATGCCAGCCGTGCGCATGACCTCTCCAGACTCCTGTGCTTCGAGCCCCCCCTGGCAAACTCAGTATAACGTCCCCCCCAGGTGGAACAACCGGACCAGATACCGGGATCCTGGGGGTCGCAAATGCGGTGAGTCGGGGAAGGCGGGCGATCAGTACAAGAGGAACATGCGGCATGGATTGCAGAAGTCAAGCAATTGGCGGGAAATTTGCCAATCACGGTGGCCAAAACGCCTGCGGAGACCTTGCCGACTGCGCGGCGTGGCCTACTCGCGCGTCAAGGCTTCATCCAGGTTCATGATCCCCAGACAGACTTGAGTCATTGCGGCCAACTCAGCCGGATCGACTTCTGCCGGCCGCGACACGCTCCCTGTCGACAATAACCGGTCGGCCGCCCCGGTATCGGCCCGAAAGATCGCCAGCTGCTTGTCGAACGCCGCACCTAGCACGGTGATCTCCGCCGGCAACGGCTCGCGGCAGACGATTCGCCGGAAGGCCTGCCGCAGCTGAGCGTCCCGATTCGGCCCGTCAGCCACACATCGCTGGGCCAACACCCGCGCCGCCTCGACCCAGGTGGGATCATTGAGCGTCGTCAGCGCGTGCAGCGGCGTGCTGGTGATCGAAGGCCGCACACGACACGTCTGGCGGTTGGAAGTGTCGAACATGTTTGCTGGCCCCACGGTTCGCCGCCAGAAGGTGTAGAGACTGCGGCGATAGAGATCGGCCCCCTGCGACTGAGGATAGGTGAAGTCGCGTTCTTTCGTGATCGCCAGCGATTCCCACACGCCGTCCGGCTGATACGGGTAGACGGGGGCGCCGTGCAGGCGAACGTCGAGCAAGCCGGCGGCAGCCAGAGCCCAGTCGCGCAGCACCATAGCCGGCATCCGAAACCGCGGCCCGCGCCCATACCACCGGTTCTCACCGTCCCGCTGATGCAGCTCAGGAGTCACCCGGCTCGACTGCCGATAGGTGCTGCTGAGGACAACCAGCCGCTGCATCGCCTTGACGCTCCACCCGCCCTCGCGAAACTCCACCGCCATCCAATCCAGCAATTCGCGATGGACCGGATACTCGCTCTGCACGCCGAAATCCTCAGCCGTCTTCACGATCCCCGCACCAAAGAAATGCTGCCACACGCGATTCATCTGCACTCGCGCGGTCAACGGATGCTCGGCTGAGACCAGCCACTGAGCGAAACCGAGCCGATTGGGTGGAGCACCTTGGGGCAGCGGCGGCAGAAACGCCGGCGTCGCGAAGGTGATCTTGTCGAGCGGTTTCAGATACTGTCCTCTTTCCAGCATGAACGTCTCGCGCGGCCGCTCGTCACTCATAATCATCACGCGCGGCACACGGTCGTTGCGGTAGTCGCGCAGCTGACGCTGAGCCTGCTCGAGCTCTCGCAGTTCGACGATCTGAGCCGCCAGACCAGGCCGCACCTGCTTGTCGAAATGGGCCCGTAGCTGGTCAGCCAACTCCCGCCGCTGCGTTTCCGTACGCTCCGACTCCGGAACATTCCACAACTGCTTCAACGCATCCGGCAGCTTGTCACGTTCAGCGGCGCCTGCCACCAACTGCTGGTGCCACTGACCAAAGGCAACTTCCAGCGGTCCTTTCGCTGCCCTCTCAGCCTGCGCGACCGCTTGCTCCAGTTCGGCCAGCTTCTCGCGATTCTCGGCAGTCGGCAGTTCCAGGAACGGCGCACCGAGGCGAATCCGCGATGAAAAGAATTGAGGCGTGCCCGATTCGGGGACGCGGTTGAAAGCATCCATCAGCGCGTAGTAGTCGCGCATGGTAAGCGGATCGTACTTGTGGTCGTGACATTGAGCACAGGCCATCGTCAGCCCGAGCCAAGTCGTGGCGGTCGTGTCGATCCGATCGAACAGATTGACAAACCGCTGCTCCTCCGCAATCGCTCCCCCTTCGCCGTTAAGCAGATGATTGCGATTGAAAGCACTGGCGATCTTTTGGGCCTCCGTCGCGTTTGGCAGCAAATCGCCTGCCAGTTGCCAGATGGTGAACTGGTCGAACGGCAGATCGGCGTTCAGGGCGTCGACCAGCCAATCCCGCCAGAGCCACTGCCAGGTGTCGCCATCCTGCTGGAATCCGTTGCTGTCGGCATAACGAGCTGCGTCGAGCCACGACAGCGCCATGCGTTCGCCGTAATGCGGGCTGGCCATCAGTCGATCGACCAGTCGTTCGTAGGCTACTGGGCTGGGGTCGTTTACAAACGCATCGACCTCGGCCGGAGTCGGCGGCAGTCCCGTCAGGTCGGCCGACAGACGTTTGATCAACGTCGCGCGATCGGCCTCCGCCGCTGGCTCAATACCTTCGGCCTCCAGCTTGGCCAACACAAAGCGATCGATCGGAGTGCGACACCAATCGGCTCGCCGCACTTCGGGAAGACGCGGCCGCTGGGGCGCGACAAAAGCCCAATGCGTCGCATACGCCGCCCCCTGCTCGATCCAGCGCCGCAACAAGTCTTTCTGGGCATCCGTCAACCGGCGGTTCGAACTCGGCGGAGGCATCAACTGGTCGGGATCGGTCGATTCGATCCGGGCAATCAGGCCGCTGGCCGCCGTGTCGTGAGGCACGATCGCTTGAGCGGCCAGGGCCGGCTCACGCTGGTCCAGCCGCAGATCGGCCTGTCGCTTCTGCGAATCCTGACCGTGACAATAGAAACAGTTCTCCGACAGGATCGGCCGGATGTCACGATTGAAGTCAATCTCGTCAGCAGTCACTGAAGCACAGAAGCCGACGCAGATCAAACCGAGGAGCGCTACCCCAAACCTGGCTGTCAGCATCGCGGCTCGGCCAGCTGCACGCCGCCACCCGGCACCTGGCCGTCGCCGGTTCGTGTCGCCCGCCTTGTTAACTCGAGTTGCACTGTTGCTGATCACGTTGCCGCCTCGATTCCCACTGCCCGGGAACGTGGTCGCCGCGGTGCGGACCGGGTGAACAGTAGCCGGCACGCGGAGCCCACTCCATTATATTCCGCTGGGCCGTACGCCGCTCGGCCATACTCCGCTCGGCACCACTCCTGTCGGCACCGCGTCGAAACGATGGGCTCAGCCGCAGCCGGATTGCGACCCGACCGGGAGCTTCGGGGGGATTTCGCCAGTGTCAGACCGGGAACCGGCGGGTGCACCGAGAGCCGGGAACAGCTTCACACCCTGGGACCAGAGCAGCCGGGCAGAAGCCAACTGCACAGAGACGTCCGCTGTTTCACCGATCGCCACTGCGACCGGCAGGGAACTCAGCGGAGGGCACGGGACTCGAACCCGCAACCGGCAGAGCCGGCATCTGATTTCGAATCAGACTCCTCACCATTCGGATACCCTCCGAGCACGCCCTATCTTAAGCACCAGCCGGCCGGGGACAAGGTAGGCAACGGTGGAGCGGCCCCAGAACGGGGTCAGCGCATAAAAAAAGCCGGATCCTTCCGGCTATTTTGTTCAGCATCCTGCGGCCTTCCTGCCTCAGCTTTCGGCGGTCGGCGTTTCTTTAGTCCGTCGGCGGCCCCGTTTGCGGCCCGACGCGGTGATCCATTCTTTCGTCAGAGTCTCGAAGACTTCAGGTGTCTCGTAGCGGACAATCGTTTTGCCTTCCGCCATCGGACCGATTAACCCGCGAAACACGGGCATCCCCCGCAGCCCCAGGTCGGTACTGCAGTCGTCCACACCGATTTGCACATGAAGCCTCGTCAATGACTCTTTCGAACCGTAATCTTTCACTCGCAACTGCCCGTCGGCACCACGAGTGACGATCCGAAAAGTGTCTTTGGTCATGGATTGGCAATCCTCCGGTACACGAACAGCACCTCCGTTGCACCCCCGAGCACCGGCGCCGGAAAGACCGCTCCACCGACTCGGCCCGCTCCCGCTCCAGAAAACTGCCCGGGGACTGGTGGTGTATCGACCGCCACTCGCTCTCCCGGCCACAGAATTGCTGTCAGCTAGCAATCCAGGCACAATGGGCATGGTCGGTACAGAAGGATTCCTTGCCGACCGGTGGCTCAACGAGCTGGAGGATCAACCAGCTGGATCAGCCTGGTGGCCAGCTGAGGGCCCGGCCCCCCAGCAGATGGAAATGGAGATGCTCGACCGTCTGCCCCCCTTCCGTGCCGCAGTTCACGACGACTCGGTACCCTTCGGTCAGCCCCAATTGCGAGGCGATATCACGGAGCCGCAGCCACAGATGGCCGAGGAGTTCCTGATCGTCGTCGGCCAGGTCGTCGATCGAGCGGATCGGTTTGCGAGGGATGACCAGGACGTGGACCGGAGCGGCCGGGTGGACGTCGCGAAAGGCCAAGCAGAGTTCATCTTCGTAGACGATTTCCGCGGGAATCTCGCGATCGATAATCCGCTGGAAGACGGTCTTGGTCTGGTAAGTCATAGGCGGGAAAGCTCCTGGCTGGCAGTCGAGCGGCCGGCCTCCCCGGGCACCGGGACTCGAGGTCCGACCGCTTCGTGCAGCTTACCCCAATCCGGGCCGGTCCGCACCACCACTACCAGTCTTCCAGGCGATGGCCTCCTCCGCCACCAGCTGGGGGATTTCATTCCAGACGGGGTAGACCAGGGACTGGTCGAGGTTGACCAGGGCGGCGTCGAGAGGCCTTGGGACTGGCTGTCCGATCTGGTTGACGACTTCTCCGGCCAGCACCCGTCGATTCAGCTGGACCAGCTCGTCGGCAGGGACGAGCTGGAGTGTTGAGCGGGTGACTGGGCAGCGGAGGATGGCCAGAAATTGGGGATCCATGCGTGGCCAGCCGATCAGGTCGCCTTGGCCAGCATATCCTGCAGCAATTTGGCGACGACGGCCGGGTTATCCTGCTGGACCAGGTGCTCGATCTGGTCGGGTTTCATCCCCAGCTTGGCGAGGTGGCCTTGGAGCAGGGTCCACTGGCGGGCCCGTTTGGTCCCGGTGGTCAGGTAGAGTTCGGTGACGATCTCCTGGGCCCGCTGGAGGGCAATGGAGTCGCGGTTTTCGTAGTATTTCTTGATGATATTCTGCTGGTATTTGCTGTAATTCGACATCCGTACCCCTCCAGGTCTCACTTCAAAGTCGGGCGGCAAACCCGCCTCCTCGCCCTTTTTCCATCGGCTGGCCGCATGGTAAATTGTGGGCTGGAAGTTGTCACGTCATTGTACTTCGGTTGCAGACGCTCAGGCGATCGCGAAATTACGGAAACCCCTATGCCAACTGTCAAATTCATCAAGGAAAACAAGGAGATCACGGTTCCGGACGGGGCCAATTTGCGGCAGGAAGCCCTGCGGGCGGGGGTGAATCTGTACCCTGGGATCAATGGCTTCGGAGCGTCGATCAACAAGGTCCTGAACTGCCACGGCTTCGGCCACTGCGGCACCTGCCGGGTCCGGATCCTCAAGGGGATGGAGAACGCCAGCCCCCCGACAACGATGGAAAAGATGACCTTCCGCTTGCCGCTGACCCCGGCCTGCCTGGCCTTCATCGGCAACGAAGAAACGATGCGGCTGGCCTGCTGCTTGAAGGTCCATGGCGACATGGAAGTCGAGACGGGTCCGGAACTCGACCTGTTCGGCGAGAATTTCTTCAGCTGACCACTTCTGCTCGGTGGACTTTGAAACAAATCGTCGCCATTGTCAAACCGTTCGTGGCCGAAGCCGTCCTGGAGGCACTGAAACTGGCTCCAGTGGAGGAAGTCACCGTCCAGGAAGTGAAGGGCTTTGGCCGGCAGAAGAGTTATCTGGACGAGTATGGCGACAGCGAGTTTTCGTTCGCCTTTTTGCCGAAGGTCGAAATCACGATCTGGGTTGATGACTATCGATCAGCGGAAGTACTGCGGCGCGTGACCGAGGTCGCTCGGACGGGCCGCATCGGCGACGGCAAACTCTTTGTGCTCGGCTGCGACCAGTGCCGCGAGATTCCGCTGCACGGCTGAAATCGCAGAGCGACGTCTTGGACAGATCGACTCGGTACCGAGCTGCGAACGAATCGATATCTGGTTGTCGGCAATCTGCCGAGCCGTAAGCGTGCACAGGTTCCTCCCTGATCGCCGGCTCGATTGGCTTCCCACACCTCACCACACGTTGGCCTGGAATCTCACCGCTCCAGCCTACGCGCCTGCCCTCAGGCCGTCAAACCCCTGCGATATCCCAATGCTCTCGCTCATATGAGCTTGGCTCCCGCTTATCCCTGGCTATCGGAGTCCGGCAGGACTTGATAGTTCGTCATCATACCCATGGCGATTTCTGCACCCTTCGGACTCAAGCGGATTGTTCTCTGAAACCTTTTCACGGCTAACTCGAGATCCAGTTCTTCCGCGCCCACTTCTGATTACTTGACACGTTCCAGAATAGTGTAAATCAACGAGTGATCTGATCCTTCGCGCCGCACAACCTCGGCTTTTTGCGTGGCAAAATGCGAGCTATGGAAGATGTAGTCAATCCGCAGCAACAATGGCACGGGCTGTGTTGGCCAATGCCAAGTCGGATGGGTATCCGCGTCCTCGTGAACCGATGCGAACGCATCAATCATGTTGATACTCGATAGATGCTTGGGTGCGGCGTATGTCGAAACACTGTTAAAGTCGCCGACGACGATTGTCGGTCGATTTACGTCAAGAGTACCCGCAATCGACTCGATCTCCGAGGTATGCGCCTCTTCAGTCAGCTTTAGCGCCGCCATGGCTTCGAAGAGCCCACCGCCATGATTGAACTGAAACGGAGTCAAGTGAATGTTCACGATGTGAATCGTTTCACCCTTGATGTCTAAGTTCGCGGAATAGAAACCAAATAACCCTGCATCGGGAGGCGTGTATTTCAATTGAGTCAGTTCTGACTTACACGCAAAGGCAAACCGTTCAGCAAGGTTTCGTCCTTCGTGGCCGCTCGAATAGAAGTACGGATGAGTCTTCGCCAGATTTCGTTTCAGAAACCGCTCTGATTGAAAAGTCGTTTCCTGAAAGCATATCAGGTCGGGTTGGGCGGCCGCGATCGCGTCGAGAACCTGATCTCCGCGCCGATTGGCGAAGTTCAAATTGTACGTAGCCACGCATAACGTCTCGGCTCTAACCGAAAGAGGCAGCGACAACACCAGCAGCACGAACATCAGAGACTGCATATGCATATGCCCCCAAAGCGCCGTTGGCACTTCGCAGAACCTTTGCCTGTGACCGGAGTTTCGCCACTCGCCGATTCCATGCATTAAAGTACACCGACGAGTTAGTCGATGTCCATGCCCGCCATCATACCGCCGGGGGCATGCCTTCAACAAGTTTTTGCTGCCGAGAATGGACCGATAGATGCCGTCAAGACCGTAACTCTTTTTGGCTCCTCACCAGAATCTGTGGGTAGTTTCTGACTCTCTTGGTCGGCCAACGTTATCCAGCTCGGCGATTCTGGCGAGTTGCGAGCTGGCAAGCCGACGGATTTTCTCTTGGCGAGTCGGGGTGATGTCGTAAGCGAGAGACAACTTACCGGCTCGTCGCTCCCTCGGGTTCGAGCTCCAGGAATGGGGCGGCTGGAGCTCCTGCGCGCCGTCCCTCTGCCTCTGCCATCGGTCGCTCGCCACCTGGGCCCCGCCAAAGTCGTGGGGCTGGTTGGCCGGACGTGGATGGACCGCTAATTGCCCCACCGACTTTGGGGGGCCTCCCGGTTTTGGCGAAGCGACCGACGGCGACGGCGACGGGAATGGGGCAGGAAGCGCGGAGCCAGCCCCTTGTGCGAAAGAACACAGAAAGGGTGCCCGCTCGTGACCAGCGGCCGCCTCCATCCGACATCTTGGTGAACGAAAGGATGAACTTGCTGACGGTCCACAGGGTTCACCTCCACGGCTTGGCAGGCTACGCCGACCCTACACGCGACTCGATTATGTGCGCGTAGCGTCTGCGGCTCATTGGCCGTCGGAATTCCATCTCCCGGCGAGTGGTCGAGCCCCGTTTTACCTTCCCGTCACCGTCGCCGTCCGTCGCTTCGCCCGAGAGCCGCAGGTCCCCCACAGTCTGTGGGCGAGCCAAACGACAAGGATTTCCGAATCGAGCTCGCCGAGCCCACGACTGTGGCGGGGCCAGAGGCAGGGCGAGTGACGACGGTCGACGGAGGGAAGGGGAAAGCGGGGCGGCCCCCCGTGGCACACCTTTCCGGAGCCCGAACCTGACAGAGCGCGCCGTCTCTAAAGCAATCGCCACTCAATGGGTACTGAACACAGGTTCATGCAATTTCACCCACAGATTCTGCCGAGGAGCCTGGAATACTAACCGGCGTAGAAGGCGGACCAAGCGAGCCAGATGAAACACTGACATGGCTACTGAGCAATACGAGCCGAATCATCACCTTCCCATCAACAGCAGAGCGAACCCGAACCAAGCGCAGCCTGTCAGTATTAATCCCAAGGACCGCTTCTCTCTGCCCAGACGGCAATACTCCATGACCGGTTGCAGGAGCAAATAAATCAACAACAACCCAAACACCGCGAACCGTATCAAACTAGAGACCACCTCGGGCGATGACACCACCTCCCGGGGATTGTCAGTCAACCCGTCAACGATCGGTATTGTGTTCCAAGCAAAGTTGTATCCCACGATCAGCAATCCACACACCCAGCCCCATACGGTACCCATCCATAATCCTACCCCGGAACCAATGAGCAACGCTATCACGACTGCCATCAACATGACTCGTTGAGCGAAACCTGCAGCTACTTCCGCCTTCGAGTCAAACAAGACAAGACAAACGATCATTAGAAAGAGCCCCGCGCTGATCATCATCAGCACCGCCAGGACCGATAGTCCTCGTGGCCGTCTCAGTTCTCCGCTGTTATCACCGTCCACAAGCTACTCTCCATCCGTTACTGGGGGAACCTGGAGATTTGAGTTGATCTTCTCTGCTTCCAGCCGCGAGTATTTCTGCACCAGCCACCAGAAGGCTGTAGCAGAAATCAATGCGGATGGAACGAAGCCAGCGACGACGTAACACACCCAGACCAGCAAACCGTCCCAGCTGTCGCCGATCGTGGCGATGGCGCAACCCGTCCCCAGGATGAGGGCCAGGAACAGAGCCGCCAGATGAATCGACAGACGATTGAGCCGATTGTGGTAGCGAAGCCAAAACGCGATCGGCATCCCGATCAGGCCGGCCAACACGTAGGAAACGACCAGCCCAAGCGTCAGCGCGAAGGTCGGCAAAACGATAAGGCTGAGCTCGTTGATACTGGCTCCCATCGATTGAGCGACCAAAGCCACCACGAACAATAGGACGACGAAGGCCAGCGGCGCCACGGCCGGAGCCCAGAAATACGCCCGCCAAAGCACTCGCGCCGAAGGAGCATGGCTGCTCACAGTCGCTGCCGTGGGCATCGTCGGCGGTGTGTAAGGGTTTTCAGCTGCCATCGGATGTGTACAGATCTCGCCGCCGCCAAGATTCAACTGCCGACGCTCTCAAGCCTTCAAGAACGTTCCTGCTTGAGCCATGCTTCAGCAGTCAATCGTTCGACCTCTGCTTCGTAATTCGCTTGTAGCTGGTGCACCTGATCGGTACTCAGGTCGCCCGAGAGTTTGTCATAAATCTGGGTCACGAAAATCCAGCTTATAGCGTGGATCGCGTCATGCCGAGACAAACCCTGACTCATCAGCCTCGGCATTGCCTTCGTGACACATTCCAGATTCTGCGCGATCTGATTCTCGACGATCACGTGTAGCGCGGCATGCAGCTGTCGGTTGGGAAGCTTCACACGAGCCCGTTTGTGCCATTGGCTGGCCAGCGATATTCTTAAGCCCTCATCCAACTCCAGCCAAACTTCCGGATCGGGTGCTAAATTGGGGTTGTAGGTACGCATAGAGCTGAGTGTCCGAGGAACTCGGTTTTGCCACGCCCTGATATGCCACGACAGATTCCCGTCCGCGACGGGAAAAATCTCTACCGGCCGGGTCGTCAGGGCCCCGTCGGCAGTTTTCGTGCACGCTCGGGATTATACACCCAGATGAATCCATCCTCCAGGCTCGCCCGCCCAGCAGACAACGTCGAGCCTCCGGCCAAGTCGACCACCCAAGCGGGAAAATCCAGCCACATCGATGCCCCGATCATCGCTTATTTGCGCTGCCCACCAGGCCACTGATGCGGCCCCCAAAACTGGAAGCCCTCCTACGGTCTCGGCTCCTCGAGAACTGAGCGATCCGACTGACGGACCACTCCCTTCTGTTGAGTCAAGCCGATAATCGCAGCAGCAATCAGCAGTAACGCTCCGAGCCCTATCGTGCCATTGGTCAGGAACGCAATCAGTCCCCAAACACCAGCGCCCAGACCAGCAGACAGCAATGAAATCACGACGGACCGAGGCACGTCGGAGAACCGCAAGTTGTTCGAGATCGTGATCAGGTTTCCACACACCACGGCTGCGATTGCTATCCAGAAGGGGATCTTCAGCGGGCCCAGGAACAAGCTCCCATTCAAGCCATTCACCGAGATTCCCATACCCGACAACATGGACGACATCATCCCGCCAAACAGATTCTCCATATCCCCACTCGGCACGTTCTGACCGTTGAAGGTCATGTTCGATTGCAGGTCGCCTGCCGTGACGCGAATGACACCCCATTGCACAAACAGGGATGCTACGGCCAGTGTGATCGCTACCACGAGAAGAATCACGCGGTTACCGAGCTTCGGATTATTCATGCGCAAATTGGCTCCCGCCAAGTCAGTAAACGGACAACTGCCTCGCCCCTAAAGCCCACCACACGCTGCGACTTCACGCCGAACCGCAGCGGACAGAAGTAGCACGACCTGAACGCACCTTCCGGGCTATCTTACCGGCTCGTACGACCAGCCGCAAACGCAAGCCTACGGAGCCTTCCGGCAGCTACAACCGCTGAATTGAACCAGCCGCCGGTCGTAACCGGCCGCTTGCCATGACTTACGTCTTCGGTTGGCGATACTGATCAGGTCGAGGCTGCTGCTGCCTCGCGACGCAAGATGGTATGGTAGATGAGCCCGATAAAGAGCAAGTCGGTATCCTGCAACGAACCGTCGTCGCTGATCGACCATCCGCTTTGACACCATCCTACCCGATGGATCTTGGCGACAACTCGGTCGCCTTGCATGGCCGCCAAATCACTGCTGAACCAGCCCGGCCTGACCAGACGGGCCGCCCGGCCACCCAGCCGCAACTCCCAGCCCACACCGAAGATGCCCGTCTGTTCGGCCTCAGCCAGCCGCTGAGCACTTGAGGTGTCAATCAGCTGAAACCGACTCCCCATCCATCCAGACTTCTCCAGCCGCAATTGCCGGCGCCCCGTCAGATTGACGTCCATCCCCTCACTAAACCACCGGCTGCGATATTCTCCCCAAGGCCTCCCGTCCAGCTTCAGCAGATAGTGGTCTGACCAGCAACTCTGTGAAAGCGATTCGACAACCATCGCAGGACTCCCTGGAACTCAGCTCACAGAATCGGTGATTGATTCAGCCCAATCAGAATCGTCGTTTCGCATTTTGACGGATCGGCATTCCAATGCCCATAGACCTCGATGCTTGGGCACTTGGGGACCTCGTTAAGCTTCTTCAGCTCATCGATCAACATTTGCCAAACCTCGGGGAGAGTCGAATACTCACCGCGATGAACGTATCGGAGATAACGGTCAATCGTCACGGTCATCTCTTCCAGTGCACCATGTTCGGCGGCTGGCGGAGCCAATTCGACGCCGGTGAAGATCCTGGAATCAGGCAAATAGATCCAGTGATTGATCCCTTTCGTCGCGATGCCGTGGTCCCGCACTTCGCGCCAGAGCCGGTCCATATGTCGCTTGCCAGCAGCACCAGCTCCATCGCTACCGATCGCCCCGCCAAAACCGAACACGGTAACACGAAACGGCCGTTCGATGATTTCGAAGTCCATGGGTAGATTCGATCTAAAGGGACCAGTGAGTGGTTGGCGTGACTACGATTCTGCTCGACCGCACCGTGGTCGCGGACTTGATCACAGGCTCATTATAGCCGTTTAGCTCGCCCAGACCGGGGCTCTGGCCAGACGAGCTGGCCGGCGGCCGGAGTGCTGAGCGATATAAGCAGAATAAGCGAGACGGAGAAACGGGTGTTTGACCAGGGAAGGACTGTGCAAGCTGCTGAATCCAGGCAGGCGGGACGCCTGCACCACAACCCCATTGTGGTGCGGCCGTCTCGGCTGCCTCTTCAACCCCATTGTGGTGCGGCCGTCTCGGCTGCCTCTGTGTCTCTGTTTCTCTGTGTCTCTGTTTCTCTGTGTCTCTGTGTCTCTGCCGCCGATGCAATGCGCCGGCAAAGGCAAGAGAGTGTTTGGCCAGGGAAGGACTGCGAGAGCTGCTGAATCCAGGCAGGCGGGACGCCTGCACCACAACTCCATTGTGGTGCGGCCGTCTCGGCTGCCTCTTTAACTCCATTGTGGTGCGGCCGTCTCGGCTGCCTCTTTAACTCCATTGTGGTGCGGCCGTCTCGGCTGCCTCTGTGGTCTCTGTGTCTCTGCCGTCTATGCCGCCGATGCAGTGCGCCGGCAAAGGCTGAAGGGTGTTCGGCCAGGGAAGGACTGCGAGAGCTGCTGAATCCAGGCAGGCGGGACGCCTGCACCACAACTCCATTGTGGTGCGGCCGTCTCGGCTGCCTCTGCGGTCTCTGCGGTCGATGCAGTCGATGCAGTCGATGCAGTCCGTCGGCAAGGGCAGAATTGTGTTTGGCCAGGGAAGGACTGCGAGAGCTGCTGAATCCAGGCAGGCGGGACGCCTGCACCACAATGGGGAACCACAAAAGAGCTCTATAAGAGCTTAGGGCCTGTGGAGCTGTTCGTAGAGTTCGCGGGTGTGCTGCATCACCTGCTGCACTTGCTCGGTCAGTTGCTGAGGACGAGGCAGGTGCAGGATGTAGCTCAACCGACGCAGCTCGGCGGCGTCCTGCGGCAGATCGTGCCGGGCTACGGCGTTCATCAACCGCAAACGGGCTTCAATAGCCCGCAAGAATCCGTAGGCGTCCGACAGGCTCTGAGCATGTTCGGCGGAAAGGATTTGGGCAGCAGCCAAGGCGGCCAGCGCGTCATACGTACTGCGCTGCATCACCTCCGGGTGCTCGGCAGCCCAACGCAATTGATGAACGTCAACCAGAAATTCGACGTCGAGCGTCCCGCCAGCCGCTCGTTTGAGATTCCGCGGCGAAGCACCCGCTTCCAGCCTCCGCCGAGCCTCGTACAGCTCGTCGGCCATCTCTGGCTGCCACGGCACATCGGCGATCAATAACCGAACCGTCGCTTCAATTTGCTGAGTGAACTCTTCGGGACCCCAGATCGGCCGGGCTCGACACAGCCCTTGTCGCTCCAACAGCCCGTAACGCCCCTCCTGGAACCCTTCGCTCAACTCGCCCAACGTCAACGCCAGCACACCCGTATCGGCGACCGTCCGAAAACCGGGTGAGACTTCAAAGAGCCTCCCTAGCGGCCCCGAACGATTCACGGCCTTCAAAACCCGCTGCGCCCAACGGTTGAAAAAATGACGGTTGTCGATCGGCTGCTGACCGTGTCCACCCCGCGCCGGCTCCGTCTGCCCGTCGCCAGCAAAAAAGAACAACAGATTGTGATCGCTGTGATAATTGGGCTCCCGCCCCCCCAGCTTCCCCAACGCCACAATGCTTGCCGCACACGGCTGTCCACCCGACATGGGCAAGCCGTGCTTGTCGACCAGACGCTGATACTCCTGGCTGGCGACCCAAGCCAGCGACACTTCGACTACGTCCGACAAGGCGGCGGTTGTATCGCGAATGTCGTCTCTCCCCAACAGATCGCGCACACCGACCGTCAAGTGCAGCATGTTCTTGAAGCCAAACAACATGAGCTCACTGTTGTCAGCTCCACGAGCCAGCTCTTCCAGATGACGCCGCAGGAATCCCAACGACGGGAGCCGCTCGAGCACCAGCGAATCCATCAGCTCGTCAATCATGCCTGGATTCGTCGTCAGAATGGACGCCAGATACGGACTCGCCGCACACAAGTCGACGTACAGCTGCAGAGCGGCGGGATTGAGCTGAAACAGGTCCCACAGCACGCCCTTGGCCCCCAGCGAATCACTGACACGGGCCAAGTTAGCGAGCGTCGCGTCAGGGTCAGGTGTACGAGCGATGGCGGCGAGCAGCGCGGGAGCGATCCGGGCCAGACTGTGGCGACAGCGACGCGTCGACAAAAAGGCGATGGGCTCGACCCCCAACTGCTGGAAATGGATCGACGCCACGCCATTGTCGCGAAATCCGTAACCGGCCAGCACCTGCTCCTTATCGGCAGGCAATCCGTCCGACACCAGCAACGATTCGGCCGCAGCGTCCTCGTCCCCAGCGCCTCCGGCCGCGTGATTCAGCAGAGCCAACAGCGACTGACGGAGCCGATTCAACAAGTCGATCGTGTCGTGCTCCAGCGACCCGCGGGCCCCTTCGCGGTTGCGCACCGCCACGCGAGCCACTCGCATTCGCAACAGATCTTCGTCGCCGACAACTTCCAGACCACCGACCTGACTGGCATGCAATAGCCGGCTGAGCCGATCCCAGCCATCGAGCAAAAGTTGAGCATCACCGGAGCGCAAATCGCCGCTGGCGGCCAAGTACCGCAAGGCAGCCGGCACGTCCAAAGTCCGTAGCTCGACGTGCTGGTCGCCGTAGATCATCTGAGCGGTCGTAGTGACGTCGCGGATCAAGTCCCGCCACTGCTCGAGATGATCCCGCTCGGCTCCCAACCGCTTCACGCGACGACGCATCTGCTGAATCAACATCCGACCTTCCCAGAGATCGGTCTGAGTCGGAAATGGGCGGAAGACGAGCCGATGCAGCTGGCCAATCAATTCGTCAGCAAACACCTCATCGCCGGCCACGCGGCGAATTTGCATCAGATGCTGACGAGCGGCCCCGTCGCCGGCCACATCATAAAACCGCAACACCTCGTCCTGACTCACCACCCAACGCGACAGATCGTGTACGGGTCGAGCTGACAGGTCGAGCTGATAGCCGATCGATTCGCCCTGCGGCTGACCAATCAGCGACGAAAAGCGCCGGGCCACCAGGTCAAAAAACTCGCGATTCGTGCACTCCTTCGGACCACTCGTCCGACCATCGGCTTCGTACACGATCAGCAATGACAGGCGACCCGAGTAATCAAGTCGCCCGCTGCCAAAGTAGCCCGAAGCCAACACGGCCAGCCGACAGGGCTGATGGCGGGCCAGCATGGGTTCACCCCGACGAGCAGTCACTTCTTGAGTGGCTGCCTGCCAAGCGGCGGCGCAGATCGCGTCGGCCACCGTTGCCAACTGCTGCTCGACCAGCCCCGCGCTGTGCCCGCATACCAGCTGACCGTAGGCGACCCGCAACATCTCACGCCGCTGATACCGCTGCAACAGCGACGTCTGTGCCCGCAAGTCGCCAATCACTCCCAGCTCCGAGACCAGCTCGTCCACCAGCATCTGCCGGTCGACTGGCTGACCTTCAGTCAACCGCAACAGATCGAATGACTCCGGATCGGCGATCAACCACCGCCCCAGCAAGGGACTCGCCCCGAGAATACTCAACAGATTCGTCAGCGCGCTCGGATCCCGCTCGACCAGCGCTACAAACGCCAGCGGACTGCGGACCGTCTGCAGGAATTGCCCCAAGGACCCCAGCGCCAGATCCGCATCGTCGGCTTCGGGAAGCTGAGTCTCAAGGGCCTGAAGCAACACGGCCAACAGATCGCCCGTCAGCCCGATCTGATCGAGCGACTCCAGGGCATGATGCCCGGCGACGACGTCCCTTACTCCTCGAGCACGAAGCCAGCCGGACGATTCAGCCGGCTCATCCATCAATCGGCGCGCGTATGCGATGTCCATCAACCGGTCAGTCTCGGGGCGAATCAGGTGAGCGAATAAACTTCCGGACCTACGTGCTCAGTCACCACCGTGCCGAACAAGGTGTGAGACGAAGCATCGACAACAGTGACCGGCAAAAACTGCCCCGTCTGGCGCAGGTTGCCGTCAAAAACCACAATCCGGTCACAGTGAGTCCGCCCGGTCATCTGCGACGGTCCCGATAGATCGGAACGCTGCCTGGCCAGCTTGCTGGGCCCTTCCACCAACACTTCGACCGTCCGCCCCAAAAACTTCTGATTGTCTTCCTCGCTGATGCGATTCTGCAGCGACAACAGATCCACGTTCCGCTGACGCTTGACTTCGTCCGGCACGTCGTCCGGCATCAGATCAGCGGCCTTCGTCCCCGGCCGCTCGCTGTACTTGAAGATAAAACTGTTCTTGAACCGACACTCGGCCAGCAAATCCACCGTCTGCTGAAACTCAGCGTCCGTTTCGCCACAAAATCCGACAATAAAATCGCTCGATACCGCCGCGTCGGGAATCCAGTGACGGATCCGCGCCATCATCTCGCGATAGTCCTCGACCGTATAGCCTCGCTTCATCGCCGACAGGACGCGATTCGAACCGCTCTGAGCTGGAACATGAAGGTACGGCGAACACTTCGGCAGATCACGCACCGCCTGCAACAGTTCGTCCGTCATGTCCTTCGGATAGTTGGTCACAAACTTGATCCGACGAATGCCCGGAATCTCGTGCAGCTCATGCAACAGATCGGCCAACCGCCACGTGCGTCCATCTTTTACGTAGCGATAGCTGTTCACCGTCTGCCCCAACAGCACGATCTCCAGGCAGCCCTGATCGGCCAGCACTCGACCTTCGCTAATAATCTGAGCCGGCGGACGCCCCTGCTCCGGTCCACGAGTCATCGGCACAACGCAATAGGTGCAGAACTTGTCGCAACCAATCTGGATCCGCAGATAGGCCTGGTACGGAGTCGGACGCATCTCGACGTCACGCAGCGGATCGAAACTCTCGTGGCTCCGACGGATCTCGTCAATCGAACCCTCCTTGCGACCCAGTCCCACCTCCATCAATTGACGCTCGCCACCCTCCACCTTGGCAATTAACGACGGCACCTGGTGCAGCTGGCCCGGTCCCACCACGAAGTCCACGTAGGGAGCCCGTGCGAAAACCTGCTGCTGTTCCCTCTGAGCCATACAGCCCATCACGCCGATTACCTTCTCGGGGTGACGCTGCTTGAGCCGTTTCAGATGGCCGAGCGAACTGTAAGTCTTCGCCTCGGCATGCTCACGAACGCTGCAGGTGTTGAACAGAATCGTGTTCGCCTGACTCGGGTCGGCCGTCAGCTCGTACCCCTGGGACCGCAGGCTGGCGACCACCAGCTCGCTGTCCAACAGATTCATCTGGCATCCCACCGTCTCGATATACAGCCGCTTCAGCATGACCGCCATCCCGCTCCAAACCGCATCGTCCTGATTCCCATCCGGCCCCGCCTGATCCTCTCGGGGACCACGCCCCGGACCAAGGCAAAAGCCGAAAGGGCCATCTTAGCATGACGATTTGGCCCGGTTCGAGGGGACTCCAAACGGAGGGGGGGCCGGTCAGTGCTGGCGGCCATTCTCCCGGAATCGAGACCAGTCGAGCCGCAGCTTGCGCATACGAGCTCGCAGGGTATGGGGATTGATGCCCAGCAGATCGGCGGCCCCGCCCGTCCCTTCAATCCGGCCCCGCGTCGCCGTCAACGCTCGCTCAATGTGCTGACGCATCGCCTCGTCCAGTGTCACGACCGTCTCCCCCGCCGGGACCACCGGCCGGGCCACCAGCGGATACACCGACTCGGGAATCACTTCATAGAATGTCGGCTCGTCACTGATCGGCACCGCCCGCGACGGACGGCTCAGCCCCAAAGCTTTGGCCACCTCCAGCGTCCGACCACCGCCGAGAATCACTGCCCGGTCAATCACCGCCCCCAGCTCGCGAATGTTCCCCGGCCAACCATATTCGCTCAGCATCTCCAGGTCGGCCGGAGAGGCTCCCACCTCCGAGACGCCAAATCGAATCGCCGCCCGCCGGGAAAAATGAGCCACCAGCGCCGGGATGTCCTCCAACCGGTCGCGCAACGGCGGCAAGGGAATCGGAAAGATGTTGATCCGGTACCACAAGTCCTCGCGAAACGTCCGCTCGCGGACCATCGCAGCCAAGTCACGGTGAGTCGCGGCGACAATTCGCACGTCGACGTGAATGGACTGCTTCCCCCCAACCCGCTCCACCTGATGGTCCTGCAGCACTCGCAGCAGCCGGACCTGAGCCGCCAGAGGGAGCTCGCCAATCTCGTCCAAAAACAACGTCCCCCCATCCGCCCGCTCAAACCAGCCCTGATGCCGATCGGCCGCCCCCGTGAAACTACCTTTCTCGTGCCCGAACAACTGCGAATCGATCAGCTCCGGCGGGATGGCACCGCAATTCACCCGGATGAACGGCCCCCCAGATCGACGCGACCGGACGTGAATGGCCCGCGCCACCACCTCCTTCCCCGTCCCCGTCTCTCCCAAGATCAACACGGGAACGTCCGATTGAGATACCAGCTGCACTCGCTCCATCACGTGTTGCAGCCCTGAATGGGCCCCCACGACCTCCTCGTTCTCCTCCTGGCGGCCAAGACGATTCAGCAGCGATCGGCGATCGGCTTCAGCCGCCTCGCGCAGCGCCGCCAGCTCGTGAAGCCGACGGTCGTTTTCCAGAGCCGTCGTCAGGGGATCGAGGAGTCGCCGGACCAGCTGCACATGCGTCGGCAGAAACGTGGCACCGGGTTGAGCGACCACAATCACTACCCCGGCCGGCACCCCCAGATGGACCAACGGCCCCACCAGCAAGCTCCCCCGCACCTGCTCCGGCACCAGCGTCTTGATCAGCACCTGCCAGCTCGCATCCTCGCCCCGCACCACGTCACCGCGGCGAGCCCAGTCAGTCAGTCGAGTCCAGTCGGCTGGCACCAGCTCCGTCGTCACCGCCGACGCTCGAGCCACGGCCATCCGCATGCCGACCGCCACCACCGTCTCCACTGCGTGCCGCTCGGGAGCCAGACGCCGCATGATCAGTCCGGCCAGCGGCAGATGCTGCCCCAGCATCTCCGTGATGCTCTCGGCCGATTGATGGATCTCGATGTGCCGGCACGCCTCCCGCCAGACACTCAATAACAATTCCCGGTCCTCATCCATGGCCGACCCCCGCATCACTGACTGCCCACTCCAAACCGTCATCGTCCCCATCCCGTACTCGACCGCCCCCCAGACGACCACAACTCACCATGGCCCCCAAAGCATTTGCCGTGCCCATCCCCGTCACTAACCTCTAACCCCGTCACCGCTCACCGTCACACGCCAAGGAACAGCCACGGCCAGCACATTTCATGGCTGCCCATGACTAATAACGGCCCAAAACCATCATATGTCACGGCCAATTCGCTGGATAGCGTGAAACTCTGCGGATTAGCGGTACCGGGAGGGGGCAGGATGGGTGAGCCGGACGGTTGGCACGGGCGTTGCGTTTGGGAGGACCGGCAGGGGCGCCTGCGGGGCGCCGTTCGTCGAGTCGGTCGGCCGGTCCTGGGAGCAGGAATCGGCGACTTTCGGGGTTCACCAGGTTCAGTCCTCACCAGACTTAAGGAAAACGGGAATGTTCAACAGGGTTGGTCGTCGTCATGTCCTCACCATGCTGGGCTTGCTGCTGGTTGGAGCCGGCTGCCAGCCAGCCGACCAGCCGAGCGGTTCGGCGGGCAACGCCGGCACTTCGCCGGCGGCCGGTTCTACGGGGTCGGGCACCAAGCCGGCCAGCGTCACGCTGCTGAACGTCTCCTACGATCCGACGCGGGAGTTTTATCAGGAGTTCAATCGGTCATTTGCGGATTACTGGCAGCAGCAGCACGGCCAATCGGTGACGATCGAGCAGTCGCATGGCGGAGCGGGCAAGCAGGCGCGGGCAGTGATTGACGGTCTGGAAGCCGACGTGGTGACGCTGGCGCTGGGCTACGACATTGACGCGATTGCCGATAAGGCTCAGCTGGTTCCCGCCGACTGGCAGCAACGTCTGCCCCATCACAGTGCGCCTTACAACTCGACGATCGTCTTCCTGGTCCGCAAGGGGAATCCGAAGGGGATCAAGGACTGGGGCGACCTGGTCCGCGGCGACGTATCGATTATCACTCCGAATCCGAAGACTAGCGGCGGAGCGAGGCTGAACTATCTCGCGGCTTGGGGATACATCTTGGCCAAAGAGCTGGGTGGAGTCGCCGGGGTTGCGAAGGCAACGCCGGAGCAGCGTCAGGCTGCTGACCAGAAAGCTCGCGAGTTTGTGGCTCAGATTTTCCAGCGGGTACCGGTCCTCGATTCGGGAGCTCGCGGCGCGACCAACACCTTCATTCAGCGTGAGCTGGGTGACGTGCTGCTGACTTGGGAGAACGAGGCCTTCCTGGCTCTGAAGGATGCCGGTCCGGATAAGGTCGAGATGGTGGTGCCGTCGCTGAGCATTCTGGCGGAGCCGCCGGTGACTTGGGTCGACAAGGTGACGGCCAAGCACGGGACGACGGAGGTTGCGCAGGCCTATCTGCAACATCTCTATTCTCCTCAGGGTCAGCAGCTGGCTGCCAAGCATTTTTTCCGCCCGACGTCGCCCGAATCGGTCTCGGAAGAACAGCGGCAGCAATTCGCTCAACTCGATCTCTTCCGACTGGAAGACCTCTTTGGCGAGTGGCGCAAGGTGCAGGCTGAGCACTTCGATGACGGCGGCGTGTTCGATCAGATTTACCAGCCTGGGAAGTAGATCCAGTCAAGTCGGGAGGGAGTTACCGTGTCAGGTTCCAGAGGATGGTCGTGGAAGCAGCACAGCGTCATACCGGGATTCGGCCTGACGCTGGGTTACACGCTGCTGTATCTGAGTTTGATTGTGCTGCTGCCCTTGTCGGCTCTGTTTCTGCGTTCCACGACGATGCCGTGGAGTCGTTTCTGGGCGACGGTGACCGATCCGCGCGTGGTGGCCTCGTATCGGTTGACTTTCGGCACGTCGTTAATTGGCGCCGTGATCAACGCGATCTTTGGATTCGTGGTTGCCTGGTGCCTGGTCCGGTATCGGTTTCCCGGCCGCAAGTTGCTGGACGCTCTGATCGACCTCCCGTTTGCTCTGCCGACGGCCGTTTCGGGGATCGCGTTGACGGCTATTTACGCCAAGAACGGGTGGCTGGGCCAGTACCTTGAGCCGTGGGGGATCCGGACGGCCTTTTCGCCGCTGGGAGTGACCCTGGCGATGACGTTTATTGGCCTGCCGTTTGTGGTCCGGACGCTGCAACCGGCCCTGGAAGAGCTCGATCACGAAGTGGAAGAGGCGTCGGCCAGTCTGGGAGCGACGCGGGGCCAGACCTTCTGGCGAGTTCTGCTGCCGACGCTTTTGCCAGCTCTGCTGACCGGTTTTGCGCTGGCGTTTGCTCGGGCGATCGGCGAGTACGGTTCGGTTGTCTTCATTTCGGGGAACATGCCGATGAAGACGGAGATCACGTCGCTGCTGATCATTACCAAGCTGGAGCAGTACGACTATGCGGGTGCCACAGCGATTGCGGTGGTGATGCTGCTGGCGTCGTTTGTGATCCTGCTGGGAATCAACGGATTGCAATGGTGGCTGGGGCGCGGTCTGCGCCGGTTGTAAGTCAACCAACTGGGCTACCTGCCAGAAGGAATTTCCATGAAGACGAATTCACGAAGCAGTCACGACCCTCGGTGGTTGCAGGTGGTGTTGATCGGCATCTCGCTCGCCTTTTGCGGGCTGTTCCTCATCCTGCCGCTGCTGGTCGTATTTGCCGAAGCGTTGCGGAACGGATGGGGGGCCTACTTTCGCAGCTTCAACGACAAGGCGGCCTGGCAGGCGATTCAGCTGACGTTGCTGGCCACGGGTATTTCGCTGCCGCTGAATCTTGTCTTCGGAGTGGCCGCAGCCTGGGCGATCGCCAAGTTCGAGTTCAAGGGGAAGAGCCTGCTGCTGACGCTGATCGACCTCCCGTTCTCCGTGTCGCCGGTGATCTCCGGATTGATCTACGTGCTGATGTTCGGTCTGCAGGGCTGGCTTGGACCGTGGCTGGCCGAACACAACTTGAAGATCATCTTTGCTGTTCCCGGCATCGTGCTGGCGACCATCTTTGTCACGTTCCCATTTGTAGCTCGTGAACTGATTCCGTTGATGCAGGAACAGGGGAACGAGGAGGAGCAGGCCGCGGTGTCGCTGGGCGCCAGCGGCTGGCAGACCTTCTGGCGAGTGACCCTGCCGAATATCCGCTGGGGTTTGCTCTACGGAGTCATTCTGTGCAATGCTCGGGCGATGGGTGAATTCGGCGCGGTGTCCGTCGTATC
The DNA here is from genome assembly GCA_046349895.1 of Pirellulales bacterium. Lineage (GTDB taxonomy): Bacteria > Planctomycetota > Planctomycetia > Pirellulales > Pirellulaceae > JAXMBJ01. Next base: position 4,042,777 of record JAXMBJ010000006.1, read on the forward strand.
GGGACACATTCGCGGCAAGACGAATACGTTGCCGTTGCACATCGAGATTCTCTACAACGAGTACAACGTTGTCGCTGCATTCGCGATGGCGTCGCTGCTGGCGCTGATGAGTCTGGCGACCTTGGCAGTCAAGTCGGCGCTGGAATGGAAGCTGGCTCGCCAGATTCGCCAGCTGCAGGAGTCATGAGCTATGAACGACGGATTGATCGTCGCCGATCCGTTGCCGCTGTTCCATACAACTCAGACGACGCTGAGTGGCCCACATTTTGCTCAAACCGACAACGGTAGAGGAGTCACGATGAGTATTGAAGTAAAAAACGTCACCAAGACGTTCGGCAGTTATACGGCACTTCGGGATGTCAGCCTGCGGGTCGCGGATGGCGAACTGCTGACGCTGCTTGGTCCTTCAGGATCAGGCAAGACAACGTTGCTGCGGATCATTGCCGGACTGGAGATCCCGGACGTCGATGGCCGCGGGCAGATTCTCTTCCATGGCGAAGATGTCGCCAATCGAGCCGTGGGACAGCGGCGAGTGGGATTCGTGTTCCAGCATTATGCGCTTTTCAAACACATGACGGTCTTCGACAACATCGCCTTTGGACTCCGCGTCCGACCGCGGGCTCAGCGTCCCGATCGGGAAACGATTCGGGCCAAAGTGACCGAGTTGCTGCGATTGATTCAGCTGGAGGGGTTCGGCAACCGGTTCCCGTCACAGCTATCCGGCGGCCAGCGACAGCGCGTCGCATTGGCGCGGGCGTTGGCCATCGAGCCGCGAGTTCTGCTGCTCGACGAACCCTTCGGCGCACTCGACGCCAAAGTCCGCCAGGGCTTGCGGAACTGGCTGCGACGGCTCCACGAAGAACTCCACATGACCACCATCCTCGTGACTCACGACCAGGAAGAAGCTCTGGAAGTGGCCGACCGAGTCGTGGTGATGAACCAGGCAAAGATCGAACAGGTGGCGACTCCGGCCGACGTGTTCCACAATCCGGCGACTGAGTTCGTCATGGATTTTCTCGGCAATGTGAACGTTTTTCGCGGGCGTATTGAGGGTGGTCGAGCCGTGTTGTCAGAGCCGGGCGAACCGAGCGTAGCATCGCCGTCGGCCTCTGCGACGGAAAAGAACACCAAGGTCTACGTCCGACCGCATGAACTGGACATTGAACGGCATCCGACCGACCGATCGTCGGTGCGTGCCAACGTGGCTCGTATCAACGCCGCCGGCTCATCAGCCAAAATCGCCCTGACTGCCAACGACGGCAGCCATGTCCATGTCGACTTGCCCTTCGATCGACTCCGGCAGCTTGACTTGCAACCGGGCGAGACCGTCTTCGTGACTGCCCGACACGCTAGAGTATTTGTCCCCGACTATGAAATCTGACCCGACCCCGTCCGCGCTGTCGCGGCAACTCCACCGACACGGAAGATTGATCGCCATGTCTCAGCCTAACGAACCGCAACACGACGCATCCCACGAAGCCGAACTCCAGCAGATTCGTGAAGCTCTGCGCGGCCTGCGGTACGGAAGCGTGAACATCATCGTCCAGGACGGACTGATCGTGCAGATCGACCGGACCGAAAAACGCCGCCTGCGCGGTGCGAGAGAGGAGCGAGTGGAGAGTAGAAAGTAGACCAACTCCAATCTCCGTCTCCTCCCTTGTGGTGCGGGCGTCTCGCCTGCCTCTCTGTGTCCTCTTCCTCTCTGTGTCCTCTTCCTCTTTGTGACCTCTGCCTTTCTCTTCAGCATTTGCAGCAGGTACCACTCGATTTTTCCAGCAGCCTACAGATGCAGGGCAACCGCAAAAGAGAAAGATTGGGAAGTACACGGAGGCAGCCGGGACGGCTGCACCACAACCGGAACTGTCGTCTCGCCTGCCTCTCTGCTTGTCTCTCCCTTCTGCTCTACTCTCTACTTTCTCCTCTCTGCTTTCTCATCTCTCTCCTCTCGCTCTGCCCGTGAACTATGCTCGCCGCCCCGTGCCATTTCACGGCCTGGCCCGTGACTTTTGCTGGGTGGTCGATGGTGAGGTGATTCTGCCCGTGAAACGGGCCGTTTCTGCGGTGTCTTCCGATTTGGCACGGCGGTTGCGTTTACACAACATCGAGTCGCCGGACCGCTCGGCCAGACACCTGGCGGGTGGCAGGGCGGGTAAGCCAGGCGACCGGCCGGTACCGATTGGCGACCGGTTTATGTCCCTCGGATTCGTTGCAAGATTGCTGAAAGGAGTTCTTCCGATGTCCGCTGTTGCTCAAGTGGCTGGCGTGGCCCTGAATCATCGGTCTTCCCTGGTGCGGCCTGGTGCGGCCTGGACGCTGACCATTGTCGCCTGCTGTCTCCTGGTGGGCTGCCAGCGCCAGGCGTCGGATCGGATCGCCGTTCATCCGGTGTCGGGTCAAGTGAAGATCAAGGGCAAGCCGATCGCCAACGCGTTGGTGGTGCTGCACCCGAAGACCAAGTCAGACCCCAAGCTGATGGCGGCTCGTGGCCAGACCGACCAGGACGGCAACTTTCAGCTGACGACCTACGACGCCAATGACGGCGCCGCGGAAGGCGAATATGCCGTGACCGTAGTCAAATACGAACTGAAGAAACAGGGTGAAAGTTTCGTGCCGGGCCCCAATGTATTACCTGGCAAGCTGGCAACGCCCGACACCACCGACATCTTTGTCAAAGTGGCTGCGGGCCCGAACCAACTGCAACCTATCAACATCAAGCGCTGAACTACGGCGTGCCGCCGCGGCGACAGCTAACACAATTCATAACGAATTCAGACGACAAGGAACCGAATTATGTCTCGCAGAACTTCAGCCGCTCGTCGCGGCTTTACCTTGGTAGAGCTATTGGTGGTGATCGCCATCATTGGCATCCTGGTCACGCTGCTATTGCCCGCTGTCCAATCGGCTCGCGAAGCGGCTCGCCGCACAGGCTGCCAGAACAACATTCGCCAGCTGGGAATCGCGGCGATCAACTACCACGACACGAACAACAAGTTTCCGTCCAGCGTCCGGCCAGCCGGTCTGACGAACGCTCCTCGTATCGCCGGGCTCACGTTCCTCCTGCCCTTCATTGAGGAAACAGCGATTTACAACGCGTACGACCAGAGCAAGAACTGGAGCCACGCGAATAATCTGCCGGTCACTTCCAAGCGAATTGCGTCGTTTTTGTGCCCCAGCAGCGTTGAGCCTGAGCGGCTGGATGGCGTGCCGGAGACGAGTCCGTGGGTTGGCGTCGTGGCGATCACCGACTATTCGCCGACGATCGGTGTCGATCAACGACTCTTTGCGGCCGGACTGGTCGACTTTGCCGGGCCCGGAGCCTTGCCGAAGAACGGTGAACCGAAGATGTCCGACGTGACCGACGGCTTGTCGAAGACGATCCTTTACGCCGAATCGGCTGGTCGTCCGTTTGTCTACCAGGGGCGTCAGCGGGTCGGGAGTACTCCAGAGAATCGCGTGAACGCCGGCGGCTGGTCGCGGCCCGCCAGCGACTTCTCGCTCGACGGATCCTCATACGACGGGGCGACGCTGCCGGGTCCGTGCGCCATCAACTGCACCAACGGCGAGGACGTGGGCAAGTCGGGCTTCCCCCACCCCTACTACGGTTCTGAAGGGACGGCCGAAGCTTACAGCTTCCATGTCGGCGGAGCGAACTTCGTCTTTGGCGACGCGAGCGTCCGGTACTTGTCGGGCAACATCGGAGTTCGCGAGCTGGCACGGTTCGTCACCCGAGGAGGAGCGGAAGTCTCGCAGTTCCCCTGATCGTCGGTCAGCTGTGATCGAGCAGCAGGATCAAACTCACAGGCGGGCAGCTTGTTCTCAGCAAGCTGCCCGCTTTTTTTTGCGCTCGGCTTTCTGACACAGCGGTGCTGGCACAGCGTTGCTGGCAGTTCCCCCCCAATCAATTGTGCAGCAGGCAACCATTTCGCTTACAGAACTTGGCAAAGTTTGACGATGATGACGGCTGTGCGGATTATAACGCCGACTCCAGGGAGGGGAGGCAGTTCGTCATCGGGACCGATCCCAACTGGGGCACCAGAGGGCTCGTCCATGTCAGGACTAGGCCATGTCTGGCTCGACCGGCAACCGACATCGAACTGCATTTCGCTGGCTGCTTGGCGTTCTTTTTCTGCTCAATGGCCCTGTCATTGGGCAAGCCCAAATTGCTCCTGCCGACGGCAGCGATGTGGGAATGATCCCCGTGGTCGGCGACTTGGCCATGGCTGAGTCGCTGCTGGATGAAGCGACACCCGTCGAGCCATTGGGAACACCCACAGCCGAACCTCTGCCGACGGCCGAGGCGATTGAGGCGCTGACTCGTCGACTCGAAGAACTGGAAGCCGAGGTCAAAAAGTCGTCCGCCAAGAAGGATGATTCTCAGAAGAAAGACGACGCCAAGAAGGCCGACGGCAAGAAAGACGAAGCCAAGACGGATGATGGCGGCTGGACCGACATGTCGACCGACAAGTGGAACGTCCGGATGGGCGGCCACGTGCAGATGGACCTGATCAACTGGGCTCAGGCCAGCCCATCGATCGTCGGAGACCAGGACTACTTTGAATTCCGCCGCATTCGGCTGTTGGCCGAGGGGACCGGCTATGGTGTCTACGATTTCCGGCTGCAGATGACACTGGAACCCGAAGCCGTTGGTGAAACCCTGCCGCTGGGCACCGTCACCACTCCTGAGGTCAAGGACGCCTACTTCTCGATCAACGACATCCCTTGGCTGGGTCGTTTTCGTATCGGGAATTTCTTTGTGCCGTTCGGCCTCGAACAGGTGACGAACGACACGTTCAATATCTTCCTGGAACGGTCGATTCCGACTCAGGGCATCTTCACTGCTGACCGTGAAGTCGGCATGGCTTTTTACAACGCCTCGCCCGACAAGAACTTGTCATGGGCCTATGGAATTTTCCTCGACAGCGTCAGCGAGTCGCTGAAAGAACGAGTAGACGACAATCAGGGCTATCGCCTGAGCAGCCGCGTGAACTGGATACCCTACTTCGACGAGCCGACCAATGGCCGCTATGCGATCCACACAGGAGCGGGCGTGCTGTACACGCAGGACAACGACAATCGCGTCCGCTTCCGCGCTCGGCCCCAGATCCATGAAGGCCCCCGATTGATCGACAGCGGCGTCCTGAATGCCGGTAACTATACCATCGGCAACATTGAATCAGCTTTCGTGATGGGGCCGGTCACCATTCAAAGCGAAGCGTTTTTGACCAACGTGAATCTCACCACGGCCGAAAACGTCAACCTTGGCGGTGCCTATGTCCACGGAAGCTACTTCCTGACGGGCGAAAGTCGAGCGTATGAGCGATTCGGTCAGCATGGAGCTCAGTTCGGGCGGAATGTACCGTTCAGCAATTTCTTCATCGTGCCGGGCGGCTGGAGCCCTGGTGCGGTGGAGCTCAAGGCCCGCTGGTCGCTGCTGAATCTGAACGCGGTCAATGAAGGCCAATACAACGACTTCACCTTCGGCTTCAACTGGTATCTCTCCGATCGCACACGCATGATGTTCGACTGGATCCACCCGTTCACCACGTCGGAAACGCCTTTCGGGACGACTCAGTCCGACATCATCGGCATGCGTTGGGATTTCAACTGGTAAACCGACCGCGGCTGGGCACTTGACTCGCAACAGCCCTTTTTGCTGAGGGGATGACCATGTACGGCAATTTCGTTAGTTCCCGGATACGAGCGACGTGGCTGGCCGGCTGGCTGACTGTCGCCGGACTGACATCAATCACCGCTGCGGCCCTCGAAGCCGGACAGCATTTCTGCAAGCAGTGTGGCTGCGCAGCGGAATGTCGCAAAGTGTGCCGGCTGAAATGCGAGGACAAGAAAGTAGAAGTGATCTGCTGGGGCAGCAAAGAAGAAGACTTCTGCGTGGGCCTGCCGAGCCGTCCCGGGTGCGAACATTGCGAAAGCGTCTGTCAGGATGACAAGGATGCTGAGGAAGGCGTCTGCGCGTGTGCCAAGCCGTTCGTCTGGACCGAGTGGATCCCTGGATGCGGAGCGAAGATGTTCACGCGTCAGAAACTGATGAAGAAGACCATCACCAAGAAAGTTCCGACTTACAAATGGGTCGTCGAAGACTTATGCGCCGACTGCGAAGCCGCGGCCGTTAAAGAATCTGCCAAGGAATCTGCAGCCAAACCCTGATCTCGTCCTCTACTCTCTACTCTCTACTCTCTCATCCCCCCCCAGCCGCTGGCCGACTGCCACGGCTTGGCCTCGCAAGAACTCGCCGACCGGCATCACGCGTTTTCCGGCCGGCTGAATCGCCAGCAGCTCGAGCGATCCGTCGCCGGTGGCGACGCAGAGCCGGCCCGAGCTGGCGACGGTGATTTCGCCCGGTAGCGCGGCGGCCGATGACTTGTCCGGCGAGTCAACGATCTGCGCGCGGTCGATGATCCAGCGCTGAGCCGGTTTGCCGGGCGGGTGCCAGTAGGTGTAAGTGCCCGGCCAGGGCTTGAGGGCTCGAATCTGGTTGAACAGTTGCCGAGCCGTTCGGTGCCAGTCCAGGCGGCCATCTTCCTTACGCAGACGCCGCGCGCGAGTGACTTGATCGGCAGCCTGCATTTCACCCAGTGCGTCTCGACCGTTCCAGGATTCCAGCAGCCCGATCGCCTCGGCCACAGCGTCGACACCCAATTCGGCCAACACCGGCTCCAGCGTCTCCGCGTCATCTTCCGCTCGAATCGGTAACACGCGGCGACTCAAGATCGGGCCGCCGTCCAGCTGCGGAGTCAGATGAATCACACTGACCCCGGTCTCCGATTCGCCGCGGTAGATGGCCCAGTTGATCGGCGCGGCACCACGATATTTCGGCAACAGCGAACCATGCAAATTGATGCCGCCCAGTCCAGCGGTGGCAATCACGGACGAGGCCAGAATCTGACCGTAGTCGCAGACGACCAGCAGGCCCGGCCGCAGTTGAGCGATGTTGGCGATCACGGCCGGATCGTTCACGTCCTCAGGGTCCCAGACCGGTATCCCTCGCGCTTCCGCCTCCATTCGCATCGGGCTCGGCGGCGGCCCCTTCTTGCCGACGCCCGGTCGAGCCGGACGAGTGATCAGCACGGGAATATCGTGGGGCTGACTCAGCAGGTAACGGAACGTGGGAAGTGCGAACGGGCCGGTGCCCATCATGATCAGACGCATTCGTCAGGCTCCTTCCGCACGAGATCCCTGTCACGCACAGTAACGGGCTTCCAGATCTCGCAGCCGACGCTGAATCTCGTCGTCCGCGGCCCAAGTCCCGAGTCGGCGCTGAGCGATCACGTCTTCTTCGAATTCGTCGAGCTGCGGTCGTACAGCCAGTTTGCTGGTCTCCGACAGCCGATCGATGAAGAGAATGCCGTCCAGATGATCGAGCTCATGTTGTATGGCACGCGCCAACAATCCGCTCGCGTCAATCGTCATCTGCTGACCCGCCAGGTTGTATGCCTGAGCGCGAACGGTTTCCGAGCGACGGACCGGAGCGTAGAGCCCAGGCAGGCTCAGACACCCTTCCTCCTGCTCCTCGCTCCCCGATGCCCGCTGGATCACCGGATTGATGAAGACCAGCTCCTCGCCTTCCCCCGGTTCGCCCGCCGTGTTGATCACGAACACTCGCAACGGGAGGTCGACCTGATTGGCCGCCAGACCGACTCCTCGAGCTTCGTACATGAGGTCGAACATCTGGGCCACCGCGGCCCTCAGCTCGTTGTCGACCCGCTTGATCGGCTTGGATCGATGCCGGAGTGTTGGATGAGGATAGACAATAATCTTATCGATCACGGAAAACTCGCCCTGTCGTCAAACGCCGAGCCCCCCCTGCGGTGAACCGATTCCACCAGCCGGGGACCTGCGACCATCGAGCCATCTCGGTCAGATTGAATAATACCACCCAGACGGCTCAGGACCAGCGGCCCCCAGGCGAGGGCAATGCGAACAGAGGTCGTCCCCCAGTTGCTCATAGGCGTCCTGGATGGCCAGCATGGTGCTCGTCCAGACCTGGCTGGTCTCCGGATAGACGCACTCCGCCGGCAAACGGGCCGCCACGCCCGAATCTCGGAGCACCTTCAGAAAGTCGTCCCGCACACCGCACAGCACCACGCGAGTTCCACCGCGGGCCATCCGCTGCAGGAACTCGTCGAACAGATGCATGCAGACACCGTCCGCGTTCCGCACGTGCTTGACCCGCAACAACACGGTCCTCACCGTCCCCACGGTTTCAGCTTCGATCTGTTCCAGCAGCCGTTCGACATCGGGAGCCGAGCCAAAGAACCACTCACCTTCCAGGTTGTAAATCCTCAACCGGCTGCAGAGCGGGTCGTCGGCGAGTCGTGGACGGACGACGTTGCCGGGCGCAAGCGTCAGTACGGACATCTCGGTCCGAGCGGCGCGCGGCACGTAGAACATGAATGACATCAGCACGCCGATCAGAATGCAGAACTCAACCGAAACCAGCACGGCCGACAGCGCTGTGGAGAGGACAATCAGCGCGTCGAAGCGAGTTGCTCGCAGGTGATAGGTCAGCTGATGCTGGTCGACCATCCGCAACGCCGAGAAGATCAAGATGCCGGCCAGTGCCGCTCGAGGGATGTACTGAGCGTAAGGAGCTGCCAGCAAGATCGTCGCGGCGACACCTAAGGCGGAGATGACTCCGGACCACTGGGTAGCCGCCCCGGCTTGATGGTTGATGAACGACCGCGTCAACGAGCCCGATCCCGGAAAGCAGCGAAAAAAGCTCCCCGCCAGATTCGCCAGCCCTTCGCTCAGGCATTGCTGGTTGATGTCAAGCTTCTCGCCCGTGCGAGCTGCTATCGATTTGGCCATCGCGATGGCCTCCAGCAACCCCAGCAGAGCGATCGCCGTGGCGCTGCCGGCCAGCTGACGCATCAAGGCGAAATCGTAGGTGGGGACCTGAAAATGGGGCAGCGATCGGGGGATCTCGGGAATCAGTTTCACCCCCTGGGTCCCTGCCAGGTCCCAGTAGGCCACAACGGCCGACATGACCACCAGCGCGGTCAGCAGCTCGGGCATCGCCAGCTTCCAGCGATGCCGTATCTGCCGCAGCACCAAGACCAGCACAATGGTCCCCACCGCAACGCCTACAGTGGGCCAGTGAATTCGACCTCCTTCGGTCCAGGTCTGCCAGAGTCGGCTGAGAAAATGGTCATGCGGATCGCCCTTGGCCTGCAGCCCGAAGACGTTCTTCAGCTGATCCAGCACCAGCAGCACCGAGGCGCCGAGCGTGAAGCCGACGATGACTGCATGAGAGACGTAACGTGACAGGTCGCCCAAGCGAAACAGAGTGATGCCAACTTGAATCAGCCCGATCAACGTGGCCATCATCATGGCCGCCTCGATCCGATTCTGGCCGTCGACCGACCCGAGGGCACTGAGCAGGGCGATCGAAATCGCGTTCGTGGGGCCGTTGATCAGCTGGCGGGAGGAGTCGAAGATCGCGCCGACGGCGGTCATCACGATGGCCGTGTAGAGCCCGTATTCCGGGGGGACGCCGAAAATCGTGGCGTAGGCCATCGCCTGCGGCACGGCGACCGCGGCCACGGTAATTCCAGCGACCAGATCACGGCGAAAATGTCCGACCGAGTAAGTGCGCAGGGCGTCGAACGCGGGGAATTTTCGCCACAAATAGTGTTTCGATTCCATGCCCTGCCCGCCGCCGATCCTGCACCCTTCCCGCTCCGGTCCTCCGGCCGTCCGATTGACGCCCCCCGCGCTGGGACCTTAGTCTAACGGATTCGCCGGACCGGACCATTCCAGATTCCCTCTGCCCCAGGGCATGACATCGCCAGGCCATGACATCGATCGCGCAGTTGGCACTTTCCCCACTCCTGGCTCTGACACCGCTGCTGGCCTTCATGGGCCAGACGTTCAGCATGCACGACCTGGCCGTCGTCGGGCTCCTGGTGGTGCTGGAGGGCGTCCTGTCGATCGACAACGCGCTGGTCCTCGGACTGCTGGCCAAACGGCTGCCGAAATCGCTGCAGGGCCGAGCCCTCTCGTACGGGCTGATCGGGGCCTTCGTGTTTCGATTTCTGGCGATCGGGATGGCCACGTTCCTGCTGAAATGGACCACAGCCAAGTTCCTCGGCGGAGCGTACCTGGTCTACATCGCGCTCAAACACCTCCTGTTTGAGTCGCATGAGAAAGAGCCCGACGCGGTCGTGATGGATGCCGAGGGACGTCCGGAGCTGGTCGACGCGGCCACCGGCGGACCTCTCTCCCCACAACAAGAAGAATTGGCGCTCGAAGAGCGATTGCCGTTTGATCTGACCGAAGAGCTCCCGCCGCGGGCGACTGCGGCCCAGCCGATGCTCAACGGCGAAGTCTGGCGCAATTTCTGGTGGACGGTCTTCGTGATCGAAATGACCGACATCGCCTTCGCCGTCGATTCGATCCTGGCCGCGATAGGCGTCGTCGGCAGTCCGCCCCCCGAGACGCCCGAGGGAGCGTTGCATCCCAAACTGTGGGTGATCATCCTCGGGGGATTCCTGGGCGTGATCGTCATGCGATTCGCCGCCGCTCTCTTCATCCGGCTGCTGGAAAAGTTCCCGCGATTCGAAGTGGCCGCTTACCTGCTGGTCCTGATCATCGGCTTCAAACTGCTGGCCGACTGGGGCCTGAACAGCAACTGGTCCAGCTTCGGGTGGCGCGGGAATGAGCATTGGGCGCTGCAGTACGTCGAATGGCTGCGGACCAACTGGATCTGGCCCCCGCATGCCGACCCTGGCCACCAGCCCCATCTGCTCGATTTCCACGATCTGCGGCGTCCGGAAGCCATCTTGTTCTGGCTCTCGATGATCGCCGCTTTCGCGGTTGGTTTCCTTCCGCGAAAAGAAGCCAAACGCGAGCCGATCGAAGAACCGACGGGAACGCTCGTTTGAGCTGCTGAGTGAGATTGGCAATCGCCGGGGAGCACCATGCCTGGCGGTGCGATCCGACCGGCGCAGGAATTCTCCACCAGCTTTCAGTCGTCAGAGTAGTCGAAATCGTCCGACGACGCTCGTCGCGAATCAGTCTCGGCCACCCTACAATGGGGTGGCTGTTTTCGTTGAGATCGCATCGCCTCCACGCAACCGCGGACCGTTATGCTTCGTCAGCATCCCAGCCCGACGGCGGAATCACCAGCGGCTCAGTTGCCGACTGAGGTTCGTCACTTGTGGCCCGCCTGGGCCCTGTCGCTAGTCCTCCATGCCTCGCTGCTCGCCACGCTCGGGGCGCTGGCGCGCTTCGGACCGCAAAACGGCCCGGAGGAGGAACTGCGTGAAGCGGGCATTGTGCTGGTGCAACAGTCGGATGGCCAGCGGGAATACATCGAAGCACCGACGGGCGACCAGCCCGATCGAACCGCACGTCCAGCAGAGAATGTGCTGCAAGCACTCCCAAACCTGAACGACGCACCACCGCTTCCGAATCAGCCGAGCGGGGTGACCCAACCCCAGTCGGCTTCGACTCAGTCGCCTGCCGCTCAACCTGCATTGCCTGGCAGGACGAGTGGGTCGAGCGATGGGGCTGAGGGAGTTGCCGGTGGCGATCAGTCGAGTGGCACGACGCGGCTGAGCGTTTTCGGATTGACGGGCGAAGGTAAGACGTTTGTGTTTGTGTTTGATCGATCGGGGAGCATGGCCGGGTACGGCGGAGCGCCCTTGCGGGCAGCCAAGTCGGAACTGGTACGTGGCATCGAACAGCTTGACCCGATTCACCAGTTCCAGATCATCTTCTATAACGAACGACCGCTGGTTTTCCGCCCCGACTCGGGTGAGCCGCGATTGGTATCGGGCGACGAAGTGGGCAAGCAACTGGCCAGGAAGTTCATCGACGAGGTCACGGCCAACGGTGGCACGCAGCACCTGGATGCCTTGAAGCTGGCTCTGAACATGGCGCCCGATGTGATTTTTTTCCTGACCGATGCGGATGAACCAAGGTTATCGGACGCCGACCTTCGACGGATTCGTGGCTGGAATCGGCACTCCGTCATCCACGCGATCGAGTTCGGGCACGGTCGACCGTCGGATCGTCAGAACTTTCTGGTCCGGCTGGCCGAACAGAACGGAGGCCAACATGCCTATGTCGATGTCTCCCGTTTGCCGGCGGAACATGCCGAGAAGTAATTGAGATCACCGAGGATCCCTATGAGACGCTCAGGGAAGTTATCGCCGTCGATCATGATCAGCGGCCGCATGGTGCGACTGATGGGATGTGCGGCCACGTTGGCTGTTCTAGGTCATGTCTGGGCTGGGCACGTTGGTGCTCAGCCCGTGCCGACAGCCGATGGGCCCGCGGCCGCGGCCGATTCGCCGAATTGGCTGGCAATCATCTTCTTCTCGGGTGGGCCCTTGGGGATCGGCATCATGTGGCTGTTGCTGGCCCTGTCGATCACGGCCGCCTATCTGATCTTCGACCATCTGTTGTCGCTGCGGCAGAAGGAATTGATTCCAGAGGAGTTGCCGCCGCGTATCCATCAGCTGCTGGTTGGCGGGCGGTTGGCCGACGCGCAGGAACTCGCCCGGCAGTCGCCGTCACTGCTCGGCAAACTCCTGTCGCCCGCCATCGCTGAGGCGTCGAGTGGCTGGCCGGCCGTAGAGAAGGGGCTCGAAGATGCGGCCGCCGATCAGTCGGCTCGACTGATGAGAAAACTCGAGTACCTGTCGGTGATCGGCAACATCGCTCCCATGCTCGGTCTGCTCGGCACCGTCGTCGGCATGGTGATGGCCTTTGCCGAGGTGGCTACGACTCGAGGAGCGGCTGGGGCTGCTGAGCTGGCTGAAGGGATCTACACGGCGCTGATCACGACAATTGCCGGCCTGATCATTGCGATCCCGTCGCTGGGAGCCTACGCCATTTTTCGCAATCGGATCGATTACCTGATCGCGGAAGCCGCGTATGCCGCCGTCCATGCCTGCCGATCACTCAAACGAACCGGTCAATCGCCCTTCGGTGGGACCGCCGTGACCGCGACGAACACCGCGGGGCCGAACGCCCCATCCACCGGCCCGACGAACTACTTGTCGGGCCAGGGCTGAGCCCAGGATCGAAGATGGTCCGACTCCCCTACCGCACTGGCACCAGTACAGTCGGCTTCAATATGACGCCGATGATCGATGTCGTATTCCAGCTGATTATTTTCTTCCTGGTGTCGAGCCACATGTCGCGACAGGATACCGATGTTCGACTCCCGTTGCCGGTCGCACGTGCGGGGCAGAGCCAACCAGTTTCGGAGGGTCGCCTGGTGGTGCTGCACGTCCAACAGGATGGTTCGGTCGCTCACAGCGGTCAGAGCGTGCCGCTGGATCGGTTGAGCGATTTCTTGCGGGAGGAAGTGAATCGAGCCGGCGGCAAAGTCGAACTGCGACTCCGCTGCCACCGTGATGCGGCCTATCGACACGTCAAGCCGTTGCTGGTCAGTGCGGCCCAGTCGGGAATCTGGAATGTCGATTTTGCCGTGTACGCGTCGGGGGAGGTGGAGTAACCGGCATGCGGCTTCCCAACCACCTGCTCAGACGCGACCGTTCGCTGGAAATCAGCCTGACGCCGATGATCGACGTCGTGTTCCAGCTGATGATTTTCTTTGTCTGGACGGCCAGCTTTGAGATCCCCGAGCGGTTGCTCCCGACCACCGTGTCGCTGCCGCGTGGCAACGCCGCAGCGTTGGAGCTCCCCCCGGAACTCCGCGACCTGGAGAGGATTGTCATCAAGGTGTACTGGCGGAACGAACAGCCCGCCTGGCAGCTCAACGACGTCGAGTCCGCCGGTCTGGTGGAGATCCAGGACAAGCTGACGGCGGTAGCGGCGATCAGCGCCGACCTGCCGGTGCTGATCGATCCCCAGGACTCCGTGCCGCTGGAACACGTGATCCGCACCTACGATACGGCCCGCCACACCGGCTTCCGCCGCATCCAGCTCGCCGCCGGCTCCCCGCTCCGCCCCACCGCTCCCCCGCGCTAACGCCTCCGCGCCAAAACCTCCGCCAATCGCCCCAACCTCCCACTCCACCCAACTACCGCACTCGCCGGAGGTCGCACCTACCTCCACGGAGGTCGCACCTACCTCCGTGATTTTGCTAGCAGCCCGTCCACTTCGCGAAGTCGCGCTGCTAACCGCATTATCTCCAGTGAGCGGGCCGCCTTGACCTCCACCGAGTTCGTCGCCCGCTAGCACTGCTAGCCCACGGAGGTCGCACCTACGTCCGCGGAGGTCGCACCTACCTCCGTGACTCTGCTAGCAGTGCATGCGGCACGGGGGATTGTACGTGCCTCTCGATCGAGCCCGATTGATGCGGCTGGATCGCGGGGTGTGGGAGAGGGTAGGTGGGACCTCCGGGGGCTGCTAGCAACTGTGTGGAGGTAGGTGCGACCTGCGGTTAGCGGCGGGTGAAATGAGCGACCACGCCGCCGACGAAACGCTGAGGGCCGGCGGCGGTGCGGAGCAGCAGGCCGCCCTCATCGTCGATCCCCTCACAGTACCCCGACACGCGGCCCCCGTAGACGTCCAGCTCCACCCATTTCCCCGTCAACAGACACAACTCACGCCAGTCGTCGGCTAATTGGTGAGCGCCGATCGACAGCCAGTCGAGATGGCGCTGGAGCTGATCCAGCACGCGACACAGCACCTGCTGCCGCGAGTGCGGGCGCCCCGTCGCGTCACTCAACGACACCGCCCGCTGCCGCAGCTCGTCCGGAGCATCAGCGATGGAGTTGTTGACATTGATGCCCACGCCGATCACCCAACGCACCGGCTTGCCCGCCGGCTGCTCGACCAACACCCCGCTCACCTTCCGCTCGTCGACATAGACGTCGTTGGGCCACTTCAACTGCACTCGCGACGGCTCGACAAACTCCTGCAGTCCGCGGGCGACCGCCAGTCCCACCGCCAAGCTCAATCCCGAGGCTTGAGCCGCAGCGTCATCGGTCGGCTCGACGATCACGCTGAACGGGAGCCCGCCGGCCGCCATCCACCACCGGTTGGCCCCTCGGCCGCGACCAGCGGTCTGAGTGTCAGCGACCACCAGCGCCGGGAGTCGATCAGCGGGAATCTCGCGCAACACCTTGATGGCGTAGTCGTTGGTCGAATCGATTTCCGCCCAGTGCTCCACATGCCGCACCCACGTCGACTGACGAAGTTGGTCGGAGTCGATCGTATCCATCAGTCTATCCCCACAGCCCCATCGATCATCGCATGACGTTTGGGAATTCACCCCAGCCACACGCGGTCCACATCAATTCTGAACATCGCCAATCTAGACTGCAGCTGTCAGCTGACGCTTACCGAGCACTAACGGATTCACGACAGAGATTCGCACCGCTCGGAGCGTCGCTGACCTCTACCATTGCCCATTCTCTTGGTGCCGGCGCGATGGTGGTGGAGGATCGTACCGCATGATATCTGATTACTTTCATGCGGTGCGAAGTTCAGGCAGGGAACCCAACCAACTCTTGCCGAACTCGGCCGCTGGGCCTCCCCCAGCGGCCATTTTTTTCGGTAGGCCGGTCAGTTTTCCAGGCGCACCAGCAGGTCGCCCGATTCAACTTGGCTCCCCGGTTTGACCAACACTTCGGCGACGTGCCCGTCGACTTCGGTATGAATGGCCGTCTCCATTTTCATGGCTTCCAGGCTCAGCAGTTTCTGGCCCTTCTTCACCTTATCGCCGACGTGCACGGCGACCGTGACGACCATGCCTGGCATGCTGGCCCCGACTTGTTTGGGATCCTCGGGATCGGCCTTGATCGAGGCCATCGTGCGTGGCTCCTCAGCCAGGTCCCGTACCGTCACGTCGCGGGGGATACCGTTGACTTCGAAAAACACGGTGCGTCGGCCATCGGCATGAGCTTCACCAGTGGCGAGATACTTGATGATCAGCGTCTTGCCGCGATCGATGTTGACCGAAATCTCTTCACCAGGCTGCTGACCGTAGAAAAACACGGGCGTCGGCAGCCCGCTGACATCGTAGTACGTCTTGGTGTGTTCGATAAACTCTTCAAATACCTTGGGATAAAGCAGGTGAGTGACGATATCGCGTTGAGTGACTTCGTGCTCCATCCGTTTGCTGAGCTTTTCGCGGACGGCTTCGAAGTCGGCGGCAGGCATCGTGTCGCCGGGGCGCCCCTGGAGCGGTTTCTGGTCGCGCAGAATCCGCTGCTGGACAAGGGCCGGAAACCCGCCGGGTGGCTGCCCCATGCGGCCGCTGATCAGATCGATCACCGAAGCGGGGTAAGCCAATTCGCGACTACCTGTCAGGACGTCATCGGCAGTCAGGTCATTGGCCACCATAAACAGCGCCATATCGCCGACAGCCTTGGACGTCGGAGTGACCTTTACGATATCGCCGAACATCTGATTGACTTCGGCATAGACGTGGCAGATCCGCACCCACTGGTCAGCCAACCCCAGAGCCCGCGCCTGCTGGAACAGATTCGTGTACTGCCCGCCCGGCATCTCATGTTCGTACAGATCGGCCATGGCCGGCAGCACCTGGCTTTCGAACGGCGTGTAGAACTCACGCACCGATCGCCAGTAGTCGGCGATTTCGTCCAGCCGCCGCACACTCAACTCGCTCGCCCGGTCCGAAAACCGAGTGGCTTCGACCAGCGTATTCAGGTTTGGCTGAGAGGTACCGCCGGACATCGGCGCCATCGCGGCATCGGCCACATCCAGCCCCACTTCGGCTGCATCGAGGATAGCCGACGCCTGGATTCCAGCCGTATCGTGAGTGTGGAAATGGACAGGAATACCAAGTTCCTGCTTGAGGGCCTGCACCAGCTGCTTGGCAGCCGCCGGCTTGCACAACCCGGCCATATCCTTGATGGCCAGCATGTGAGCCCCCATCTTTTCCAGCTCTTTGGCCAGATTGACGTAATACTTCAGTGAGTATTTGGTTCGCTGAGGATCGAGGATGTCGCCCGTGTAGCAAATCGCCGCCTCGCAGATCGCTCCCGTCTCCAGCACGGCGTCCATCGCCACGCGCATGTTCGGCACCCAGTTCAGCGCATCGAACACGCGGAAAACGTCGATCCCCGCCTGAGCCGCCTCGTGGACGAACGACTGCACGACATTGTCCGGATAGTTGGTATAACCGACCGCGTTGGAGGCTCGCAGCAGCATCTGGAACAGAATGTTCGGCACGCGTTCGCGCATCTGCACCAGCCGATCCCAGGGCGATTCCTTCAAGAACCGCATCGCCGTATCGAACGTCGCGCCGCCCCACATCTCCAGCGAGAAGAGCTGATGAGCGTGATGAGCGTAAGCGTCGGCGATCTGCAGCACATCGAAGGTGCGGAACCGAGTGGCCAGCAGCGACTGATGGGCGTCCCGGAAGGTGGTGTCGGTCCAGTAAAGCTGCTTCTGTTGCCGCAGCCACTGGGCGAAACGTTCGGGCCCCAGCTCCTGCAGCTTCTGGCGCGTCCCGGCTGGCGGCTGATGGCCACGTTCGATGGAAGGCGTAGCGGCAGGCTGTCGCCGAGTGCTCTTCGGCAGCCCCTTGAGCAGCGGATTGCCATTCACCTGCACCTCGGCCAGGAACGCGAGCAATCGAGTTGCTCGATTGCGCCGGGCAGGCAATTCAATCAGCTCGGGCGATTCGTCGATAAACCGGGTCGTGCATCGCCCTTCGGCGAACTTCGGATGGTGCATCAAGGCAATCAAGAACGGGAGATTCGTCTTCACGCCCCTAATCCGGAACTCCTGCAGACAGCGTTCCATGCGCCGCACGGCATCGATGAACCGACGACCGCGAGCGGTGACTTTTACCAGCAAGGAATCGTAGTACGGATGAACGACGGCTCCGGAAAAAGCACTCCCCGCATCGAGCCGCACGCCCATGCCGCTGGCCGATCGGTAATGAGTGATCCGTCCATAGTCAGGCATGAAGCCGTTGGTGGGATCTTCGGTGGTCACACGACACTGCAAGGCAAACCCGTTGACCTTGACGCTATCCTGCGTCGCCAGACCAATTTCGTCGTCGGCCAGCGAGCAGCCTTGTGCGATCAGAATCTGACTCTTTACGATGTCGACGCCGGTGACCTCTTCCGTCACCGTGTGTTCGACCTGGATCCGCGGATTCACTTCGATGAAGTAAAAGTTTCCGTGCTCACGATCGACCAGAAACTCGACCGTTCCGGCATTGTGGTAGCCGACCTGCCGTCCGATGGCGACCGCCGCTTCGCACAGCTGCTCTCGAACGCGAGCATCGAGGTCGGGGGCGGGAGCGATCTCGACGACCTTCTGATGCCGACGTTGCACCGAACAGTCGCGCTCGTACAGATGGACCAGGTTTCCGTGCTTGTCTCCCAACAACTGCACTTCGATGTGGCTGGCCCGAGCGATGAACTTCTCGATAAAGACATCTTCGCTGCCAAACGCCGATTTGGCTTCACGTTGAGCCAGTTCAAAGCTGCTGGCAAAATCCTTCTCCTGATGCACGACTCGCATGCCGCGGCCGCCACCGCCATGAGCCGCTTTCAGAATGATCGGGTAGCCCATGTGACGAGCGAGCTTCAATCCCTCGTCAACATGCGGTATCGCTTGCTTGCTCCCCGCCAGGATCGGCACGCCAGCCCGTTCGGCAATCCCGCGGGCCGTCGTCTTGTCACCCAGCTCGGATAGAATCTTCGGCGAAGGCCCCACAAAGATCACTCCGGCCTCTTCACAGGCCCGAGCAAAATTCGGGTTTTCGGACAGGAAGCCGTACCCGGGATGAATGGCGTCGACCTGGTGCTCGACGGCGATCTGCACAATCGCCGGAATATCCAGGTAGGCCCGGATCGGCTCACCCGGCTTGCCGATCAGGTAGGCCTCGTCGGCTTTGAACCGGTGGAGCGCATACCGGTCTTCATGTGTGTAGATGGCCACCGTACTGATCTGCAACTCATGAGCACTACGGAAGACGCGAGTGGCAATCTCGCTGCGATTGGCGACCAGCAGACGTTGGATCCGACGCATAGACCTCTAATCTCCCCCGAATTCACCCGGCGCGACGAGTTCGCGGCCATTTCACGACTCAGGAAAAAACGGTACAAAGCTTTAGATTTTCGCGCAACCAGTGTTGTAGCACGGCGCCGTCCAGCCCTCCAGGGGCCCGGGCGGTGCGGCGAGCGGCGTGCGGGCGAAAATCGACTCGCCGCGACCAACTTCTACTACCTCGAAAAACCTCTGGCGAAAGCGAACCGTCCGATGAGTGTGCAGCCGCTGCGAACGACCGTCATCGGCAGCTACCCGTTCCCCAGCTGGCTGGAATTTGCCTGCCTGCATCTCGACCAGTTCGGCCCCGACGACCTGCGGGAACTGCAGGATGATGCGGTTTCCGCCGCCGTCCAGGATCAACTGCGGGCCGGCCTGGATGTCATCACCGACGGCGAACAGTCGCGGCTGGATTTCAACCTGTCGTTCTATGGCTACCTCGAGGGCTTGGCCCTGGATCACGCGCCGCCCCGCCGGTGGGGACCGCCGGCTCACGACCAGAGGGGCAAGCACGCGATCACCGGTCCGCTGCAGGCTCCGCGGGGACTGGGAGCTGTTGAGGAATTTGAACGTCTGCGGCGACTGGCCCCCGATGGACCAACGCTCAAAGCCAGCCTCCCCGGCCCGTACACCCTCAGCGGTCGCTTGATCCCCAACGACCAGTACGCGGACCGCTTCGCCATCACCGAAGCCCTCCTTCCGCTGGTCCGCCACGAATTGGAACGGCTGGTCGCTGTCGGCTGCACCGAGATCACGGTCGACGAGCCGTCGATGAGCTGCTACGCGGACCGAGCCGATCGCCGCGGACTGGTCGATATTTTCAATCGCACCGTCGCTCCCATCGTCGGTCAATGCCGCCTGTCGACGCATCTTTGTTTCGGGAACTACAAAGGTCGAGCGGTAGGGCGCCGGTCGTACGCCTGCATGTTCCCCGACTTTCTCGATTTCGACGTCGATGAGATTCATGTCGAGATGGCCAGCCGGGAATTTGCCGAACTGGAGGTGATTGGCACCATCGCTCGGCAGAAAGACGTGGCGGTCGGGATTATCGATGTGAAGAGCTACTACATCGAGACAGTTGACGACGTGGCCGATCGGGTCCGCCGGTGTCTTAAGTTCGCTCCGCCCGAACGTCTGTCGTTCGCTCCCGATTGCGGACTCAGTCAGACAGCTCGATGGGCCGCGCGACAAAAATTGCAGAATATGGTCTGCGGCGTCAAGCAGGTCCGCCAGGAGCTAGGGCTGTGATCGAGCCACTATTGAGCGACGATCGACTGCTGGAGGACATCTACGGCGGAGCCAACGATCCGGGTCAGCTCCGGCTGTGGTGGCTCGGCCAGAGCGGCTTTCTGCTGCAGTTCGACCGCCAGCTGCTGCTGCTCGACCCCTACCTGTCAGATTCGCTCACCGCCAAATACGCCGCGACTGATAAGCCGCACGTCCGCATGACACGGCGGGTGGTCGATCCGATCCGGCTGAGCGGTATCACGGCGGTGACATCCAGCCACAATCACACCGATCATCTCGACGCCGAAACGCTGCAACCGCTGCTGCAGACCAATCCCAACCTGAGGATTATCGTTCCGGCCGCTAACGTCGATTTCGCCGCTCAGCGATTGCAGATCGCGTCGACGCGACTCGAGCCAATCGATGCGGGCGGGCAACTCGATGTCGGCCCCTACCATTTGCACGCGATTCCCGCGGCCCATGAAACGGTTGAGCGGGATGGGGCGGGTCGGCATGTTTATCTCGGCTACATCGTGCAGTGCGGTCGCTGGACGATCTACCATAGTGGCGACACGATTCGCTACGACGAACAGCTGCATTGGCTCAGCCGCTGGTCGATCGACCTCGCCCTGCTCCCGATCAACGGCCGCGGCCCGGAACGTCGCGTCGCCGGCAACTTGTGGGGCCGCGAAGCCGCTCAACTGGCCCGTGACGCCCGCATCCGATGTGTCATCCCGTGCCACTACGAAATGTTTGAGTTCAACACGGCGACGACCGCGGAGTTCGTGTCGACGTGCGAGGCGATTGGTCAGCATTATTGTTGTCTGCGAGCTGGCCAGCGATGGACGACTGACCAGCTCCCGCCGGTTTGACCTCCTGCGGCTGCGTTGATCATGGCCTTCGGTCGTCGGAGTGAAATTATCGGTGTTGGCGAAGCCTCGAGGCCGGAACCCGACGGGACGGTGCAGCAGAACGGGAACCGCCAGGGCCCCCCGCAGGCGCGCCGATCATGGTATCCTGTCGGGGCCGAACCGGGAGCCACGACGCTGGCGTTCGGCCTCCTGAGGAAGTTGCCATAAAATGTGGAGCTGACATGCAATGAGGAGCCACACCGCGATGAACTTGCCGTCTGCCGTAGTCTGGGCCATGGCCCTAGTGATCAGCACCAGCACGATGACTTTTTCCGCACAGGCCGCCGACATGACCCGGGAAGCTCAAGAGTTTATCGCCCAGTTTGAAGCCGAGCTGCGACCGCTGGAGATCCAGGCCGGCTTGGCGTGGTGGAACGCGAATATCAGCGGTTCGGATGCCGATTTTGCCGCCAAGGAAGAGGCCGAAAAGAAACTGAATGCGTCGCTCGCGTCGCCAGACTCCTTCGCCAAGCTCAAGGCCATCCGCAGCGGCGAGATTCCCGACAAGTTGCTCCACCGACAGATTGACGTGCTGTACCTGAAATATCTCGAAAAGCAGGTCGACCCGGCGCTGCTGAATCGCATCATCGCCAAATCCAATGCCATCGAAAAGGCTTTCAACGTATTTCGAGCCGAAGTCGGCTCGAAGTCGCTCACCGACAGCGAGGTCCGCAAGGTATTGCGTGAGTCGAAGGATTCCGCTGAGCGGCAGCAGGTGTGGGAGGCGTCGAAGCGAGTGGGGAGCGTAGTCGAGGCCGATTTGCGCGAATTGGTCTATTTGCGCAACGAAGCAGCTCACAAGCTGGGCTTCGCCAACTATCACGCGATGCAACTGGAGCTGAACGAACAGTCGCAGGCAGAAGTGTTGAAGCTGTTCGATGAGCTCGATGAGTTGACTCGTGAGCCGTTTCGGCAGGCCAAGCAGGAGATCGACCGTCAGCTGGCCGAACGATGCAGCGTGACGGTTGACGAGCTGAGGCCGTGGCATTATCAGGACCCGTTTTTCCAGGAGCCTCCGGACGTCTATGGGGTCGACCTGGATGTTCCGTTCCGCAATGTCGACATTGTGCAGATCTGTCGACAGTTCTACTCGGGGATTGATCTGCCCATCGACGATGTGATCGCGCGGAGCGATTTATTTGAAAAGCCGGGCAAGAGTCCCCACGCGTTCTGCACTGACATCGACCGAGAGGGCGATGTGCGAGTGCTGGCGAATATCGTGCCGAACGAGTATTGGATGACGACGATGCTGCACGAGCTGGGTCACGCGGTTTACAGCAGCAAGAACATTCCGCGGACGATGCCGTACACGATCCGGTCGGAGGCGCATATTTTGACCACGGAAGGCGTGGCCATGATGTTCGAGCGGTTTGCTTCGGACGCGAGGTGGCTGAAGGAGTTTCAGGTGGAGGTGGCCGATCCGGAGGCTTACACGGCGGCCGGTCGGCGGATGCGGCGCGACAAGCTGTTGATTTTTTCTCGTTGGTGCCAGGTGATGCTGCGGTTCGAGGTGGAGTTGTACAAGAACCCGGAGCAGGATCTGAACCGACTGTGGTGGGACTTGGTAGAGAAGTATCAGCTGGTGCGTCGTCCGGACGAGCGGAGTGCGCCGGACTTTGCGAGCAAGATTCATGTGGTATCGGCGCCGGCCTACTACCACAATTACATGATGGGTGAGCTGTTTGCTTGTCAGCTGCATGCCGCGATTGTGGATCAGGTGTTGGGCCAGAGCGATCCGGCGACGGCGATATACACGCGTGATCCGCGGGTGGGCGAGTTCATGCGGACGAAGGTGTTTGCTCCTGGTCGAAGTCTCCCTTGGAACGAGCTGACTCGATTCGCCACCGGCCGCCCCTTGAGCCCGGCCGCTTTCGCCGCCGAGTTCCGCGCCCGCTAGCACTGCTAGCCCCCGGAGGTCGCACCTACCTCCACGGAGGTCGCACCTACCTCCGTGCGATGCTAGCAGCCGGGTAGAGCGCCAGCGGTCGCGGCGAGCTCTAGAATTGCCGCTGAGCCCGGCCGCTTTCGCCGCCGAGTTCCGCGCCCGCTAGCACTGCTAGCCCCCGAAGGTCGCACCTACCTCCACGGAGGTCGCACCTACCTCCGTGCAATGCTAGCAGCCGGGTAGAGCGCCCAGCCCAGCCCAGCCCAGCCCAGCCCAGTCCAGCCCAGCCCAGCCCAGCCCAGCCCAGCCCAGCCCAGCCCAGCCCAGCCCAGCCCAGCCCAGCCCAGCCCAGCCCAGCCCAGCCCAGCCCAGCCCAGCCCGGCCCAGCCCAGCCCAGCCCAGCCCAGCCCAGAGGTCGCACCTACCTCTCGCATGACGTCAAGTGAGGGGCAAGCGTTGAGCTAGGGCGAGAGTGTAGGTGCGACCTCCGGGCGTTCGTCAAGTGAGGGGCAAGCGTTGAGCTAGAGCGAGAGTGTAGGTGCGACCTCCGGGCGTACGTCAAGTGAGCGGCAAACGTTGAGCCGGGGCGAGAGTGTAGGTGCGACCTCGGGGCGAGCGGTCTGGACGCGCGGGGCGGGGGTGAGTATTCTTCGCCCCCGTTTAGCACTGGTCCGATGGAGTTGCTAGCGGCCCGACCGGCCAGATCATGCTCCCCCGGAACTCGAGCTCAGCCTCGAAAGCGCGCGAGATCACGCTCATGTCCAGACCACGTCGAGCTCTATCCGTCCAACTGTGCGGCGGGTTGCTGATCGGATGCAGTCTTCTCGGATGCCGTTCCGCTCCCATCACCGGGCGACCCCAGCTGCTGATGGTCCCCGAACAGTCGGAGATCTCCATGGGAGCCACCGCCTACCAAGAGACGCTCAACAGCCACCCCGCCTCGACCAACGCTCAGTACATCGAAGTCGTCAATCGCGTCGGCGCACGAATCTCCCAGGTCGCCAACCGCCCCGATTACCAGTGGGAATTCAAAGTCCTCGCTTCGCCCGAAATGAACGCCTTCTGCCTCCCTGGCGGCAAAGTCGCCGTCTATGAAGGGATTATGCCGATCTGCCAGAACGAGGCCGGAGTGGCTGTGGTGCTGAGCCACGAGATATCGCACGCCCTGGCCCGTCATGGTGGGGAACGGATGAGCCAATCGTACGTCGTCAACGGCGTCGGCACGGCCGTCGGCTATATGACTCGCAGCCAGGACGCCGTCCTGCGCCAACGCGTCAACACAGTCTACGGCCTCTCGTCCAAGTACGGATTTATTCTCCCCTACAGCCGCAAGCACGAATCGGAAGCCGACCATATGGGCCTGCTGCTGATGGCTCAGGCCGGCTACGACCCGTCCGAAGCTCCTCGGTTCTGGACCCGGTTCGGCGGCCAGCAATCGGCCAAGCCGCCCGAGTTCCTGTCGACTCACCCGGCCGACGATCGACGGGCTCACGAACTTCAAGAATTGCTCCCCCAAGCCGTGGCCATGTACGAACAGGCCCCCGAAAAACTCGGGCTCGGCGAAACCCTGACAATCGCACCCATCGTTCAGCAGTCGGCCCCAGCAGCCCCCACCGGTGACGCTCCGGTGGCCGACGCGACGACCGGCAGCGGCGCACCTGGCACTCCGGCTCCGGTGATCGATGGCAATAGCCAACTCGCACGGCTCCCCGTCGCCACTGGTCAATAACCTCCGATCGCCATTGAGCAATCACCGCCACCCTACGGCCCCACCGCGAGAGGCTCAGCCGGCTCCGATTTTCTCCAGCGCCCATTCGACTCGTTTGGCGATCGGCCCAGCCGGAGTGCGAGCATGTGCCGCTCGCAGCGCATCGACGGCCGACTTGGCGGCCGGTCCGAGTCGTCCCAGCAGCGTTGCCGTCCAGTACAGCTGATCTTCGCCGACCGTCGCCAACCGGCCGGTCAACGACGCGATCGCATCCATCGGCGGTGATCCGCAGTCCTCAAGCGCCGCGACAGCCCACTCCCGCACCGACTCGGAGTCGCTGGTCAAACTGTCCAGCAAGAGGGCGTACTCGGCCGATGCAGCGGCCGGATCGCCGGCCAGTTCCCGCAATCGATCCACCGTCGCGTTTGGCTTCTCGCTACTTCCACCGTACGATTCCATGTGGTGCTCCCCATCAGCTCCGCTTGTGTCGTAATCCGTCCAGCGACTCCAGTGACTCCGCTGATTTCAGGGGATCGTACCAGGGATGAGCTCCGAGAGAAACGCCGCCAGCCCACTTGACCTCTGGCTCGACCACCTTCCCTCATCGCGCCACCAGCAGGCCCGCGAGTGGTGGGCCCTCAGCCAAGAGACCGGCCGCCTGCTGAACCACTGGCCCACCCTCCAGCGCCAACTGGTTTCATCCTGGGTCGGCAACCGCTGGTACTTCAACGCCACTCCTGGACCATGGCCAGCGGGGCCCACGGTCGCCATCGGCAGCTCGCGATGGGGCCGGCGTCCCGAACAGTGGATCCCGCTTGCCAATCAGCTCCACGCGACACTGACCGACCTGCAGCCGTTCGATTACGTCTTGATCACGGCCGCCGACACGACCTGCGATCGACTCGTCCGCCGCTGGGCCAATACCCGCCACTGTCGTTGGATCGACCTCCACCTCCCTTCATCTCGTTGGGACTGGTTCCGCTGGTGCGACTTTCTGTTCCGTACTTATGGCCGGCTCGGCCCCCACAGGCTCAGCAACGTGGTCCACGTTTCTCCGCCGTGGCCACTCGACGCCAGCACGCAAAGCGAGTTCCCGGTCCGCGACCTGCTGCTGGCCGCTGGTTCCGATCAATGGCGAGTCATCTTCCAGCGGCCGCGCGGCGTCATCGCTCAACTAACGCAGGCCCGCATCGACCAGCAGGGAATCCACCCAGGTCTCACGACGTCACCAGAAAACGCCTCTCGCCCCGACATTCGCCACCCCGACATTCTCCACCCGGATAGCCACTGCCACGACAGTGGCCGCCGCAGGCCGCGAGGATCCAGCGCAGCATCATCAGCTTTCGCACTGCCGGAGGGCGAGTTTCTGCTGCACTGGACGAGAGCCTGTGCCGGATGTTGGCCCGGTCAGACCGACGATGAGTTCCTGGACGAGCTGCTGAGCGGTGAGATCTCTCCGCGTTTGGCGGTCGACGTTCTGCAGCGGATCGTTACGACTGAGCGGCTGCTTGGTACAGGAGTTGCCATCCGCGGCGGTCACTCCATGGTCTGCTTCACCGCTCAGTCGTTCCACGAACTGATTCGCCACCGCACCTACCGGTCTCACCGACAGCGTTGGGACGCCGAGCCTTACGGACTGGCCATCGCTCGCTCGTGGCTGGTCGACCGCGGTGCTCGACCGGTCTGTTACGGAGACGATTCGACCTGGTCAGGGCTGGCCCCATCAGACCGCCCGTACTTTCAGCTGGCTCGATCGCGCTCAGCGGGGTCACAACCGATCGACTGGACAATCGAACGCGAATGGCGAATCGCCAGCCCGCTTGATTTGTCGACACTGCGGTCTGATGAGGCATGGATCTGGGTGCCGGATGAGCTATCCGCGGCATCAATTCGTCGCGTCAGCCGCTGGCCGGTCATCGTCGCGAATTCAGACGACAGCCCAACGATTGACTTTCGCGAAGCCCCGACGGCGGCCCGCGCTGATGCGGCGGAAGAGTGTCCACGCCCAGCACTGCCTGCGCTCGATCGGTCGGTCAACAAAAAAACCCTCTCCTCCCGGGACGGAGGAGAGGGCTGCGAGCCAGGATGAAACGACGGCCTGGTGAGAACTAGTAGCGGAGGATCCAGTCGAGCGTCAGTCGGTTGTCGAGCACACCGCGGCGTTCGGTCAACGGGAACTCAAACGCCACGCCCAGCTCCATGTTGTTGCGCGGCTTGATCTTGGTTCCAAACGCCTGAGTAACGATGTCGTTACCGGCCACACCGACTGACCCGAGGTTGAACAGGTCACCACCTTCGACGGGGAGCGGGAAAGCCGTGCCCGACTTCATCCAGTGGTACCAGTTCGTTTCGGTCAGGAAGTAGATATTGCGATAGATCTTGCGATCCAGGTGGCCCGACCAGTAAGAGATCTGATTCTCGGCCGACGAGTCGGTCGGCAGCCGCAAGCCACCGATGGTGACCCAGTGCCAGTTGCGAATCATCCCCATGCCGGTCAGAAACATGTTGAATTCGCCGTCACCGTTCCCCTGCAGCGACCGCGTGCTGCCGACTGGCAGTTCAAATGTAAAACCGGTGCTGACCAACAGCGGACGTGTCGGATCGCGGTAAAGGTTGTATTTCAAACCGGCAGCCACATCGGCCCAGCCGTCATCGATCAGCGGGCTCTGCGAGACGATGAAGCCGTCCTTGATCGCGATCAGCGACAGGCGATCGGTCAGAGCGGCACGCAACTGTAGCGCGAACAGATTCACGCGGGCAGTGGGGAGCCCTGGTCCGAGCGTGGGGGTCATGTGGTTAGCGAACACGAAACGGGCTTCCGTCAGTGTTCGCGGATCTTCGAAGTAGATCGTGTTGGTGATAGGGGTAATGAAGTCGTTGAAGCACTTTTCGCCCGGCTTCACGATCCCGAATCCGAACAGGCTCTCGTCACAGCAGCCATTCGAGCCGCCGCACAATCCGCCACCGCACCCGCACGCGCCACTGGACTTGCCGCAGCTGCCGCACGGATCACAACCGCATTGCGAGCCGCAGTCTTTGAAAACATCCAGCAGTCCGGACGACGAGCAACCTGTGTCGCAGCTTACCGCAGCGGCACACGGTTCCGCTGTGCAATCGCAGAGCGCAGCCGGTTCGGGATCACAGGACGTGGCCTGCGCGGAGGCGAAAGTGGCCCCCCACAGGCTGAGCGCTACGCCCAACAGGGACTTCGCGCAGATACGGACGTTCATCAGACTGCCTCCTTGGTCTAGGCGGGACGCGGTTCGGACGTCGAGGCGGGGATCGGATCGCGACGTCTTCGGGTGAGTTCAAAATCTGTCAGCTGCAGACTGGCCGCCCTGGTCGGACATCACCGTCCGGCGTCAGTTTGCAGTGGAGTCATTCGTGCGGCCAAATGAACGACTAGCACTGCCTATCGGGTCGATTCCCCACTAAACTTGAAGCGTGCGAATGGGCACACAAGTGGCACATTTTTCCGCTGGTGGCCGCACACAAATGGAATTGCCCGACGCTTAGAATCGTCACACTCAAGGGGCACCGGCCGGGGTTGGCGGGGTCCAGGTAAGCTGTAACGGCATTCCGGGCTGGGTTGCTATCCGGGGCGGGGACGGCAGATTAGGATCGAACTGGAGAGTGATACAGGACGAGCCGCAGCGCTACGAATGATGAACATCGATGGGGTTACAGCAAGCATCTAGCTCGTCGGGCTCGGAACGGAGGGCCCTGATTACCGGGATCACCGGCCAGGACGGTTCGTATCTGTGCGAACTTCTCCTGGCCCGAGGCTACCGGGTATGGGGGATTGTCCGCCGGAGTTCGGGAGTCAACCTGGAGCGGATCCGGCACCTGTTGGGCGACCAGGACGATCCCGAAGCGCCGCTGCAATTGCGCTACGGCGATCTGAACGACGGTGCATCGCTCCGCGAACTGCTCAAGCAGATCTGGCCCGACGAGATCTACAATCTGGCAGCCCAATCTCACGTGCAGGTGGCGTTTGAGATGCCGGAGTACACCTGTGAGATCACGGGGATGGGGGCGGTGAGAATGCTGGAAGCCGTCCGTCAGCTGGGATTGCCGGCGCGGTTTTTTCAAGCGGCTTCCTCGGAGCTTTTCGGTCGCCCGGAAACTTCGGTCCAGAGCGAGCTGACGCCGTTCTATCCGCAGAATCCGTACGGTATTGCCAAGCTGTGTGCGTTTCACATGACGCGGCTTTACCGCGAGGCGTACGGTCTGTTTGCGGTGAATGGCATTCTGTTCAATCACGAATCGCCGCGGCGGGGCGAGACGTTTGTGACTCGCAAGATTACGCGAGCGGTGGGACGAATTGTCGCCGGTGCTCAGCAGCGTCTGCGTTTGGGCAATCTGCAGGCCTGTCGCGACTGGGGATTTGCGGGGGACTATGTGCAGGCGATGTGGCGGATGCTGCAGACGGAGCGTCCGCGGGATTATGTGATAGCTACCGGAGAGAGTCATTCGGTACGTGAGTTCTGCGATCTGGCTTTTGCTCGTGCGGGCATGCCGTTGTCGTGGTCGGGTGCGGGGTTGTCTGAGCGGGCCTGCGATGCTTCGGGGACGGTACGGGTGGAGGTCGACCCGAAGCTGTTTCGTCCGCTCGAAGTTGGCCAGCTGGTCGGCGACGCTCGACGAGCCCGCGAGGAGCTGGGTTGGGAACCGCACGTCAATTTCGCTCGGCTGGTCCAGATGATGGTCGACTACGACCTGGAGCTGGCTCGTCGGGAAGCCGGACGCTCGGATTTGCCGGCCGAATGACTTCCCTGCCGCGACCGGCCGGGTCTCGCATTGCGTAGCGCCAGCTGGTATTTTTTGGGCTCAGCTGGTCCAGCTGCCGGGCGTAGGCAGCGACCGACCGTACCCCTTGCCACAGGATCCCCGCCATGCATCCCACTTCATCGCCGGCCCCCCGCCCTGCCCTGAATCGACGCACATTTCTGGAAGTGGCGGCTGGTGCGGGAGCGGCCTTTGCAACGACGCGTTTCACGGCAGCCAGTTACGCTCGAGTGTTGGGAGCAAACGACCGGATCCGGATTGGATTCATTGGCGCCGGAGGGATGGGGACGAACCATCTGCAGGCCATTGCCGCGCTCAAGGAAAAGAACAACCTGGAACCGGTCGCGGTCGCTGACTGTTGGATGACGCGAGCTGAGGCAGGCGCGAAGGTGGTGGGAGCCGGCAAGTCGTTTCACGATTACCGTCCAGTGCTGGACGACGCGTCGATCGACTATGTGACGATTGCCACTCCCGAGCACTGGCATAGCCACATGACCATGGACGCGATGGATGCCGGGAAGGCGGTCTATTGCGAGAAGCCGATGACGCACACGATCCCCGAAGCGTTGGCGGTGGTGGCCAAACAGAAGGCGACGGGGCGTCCGTTGCAGGTCGGCGTGCAGGCCATGTCGGACGACAGCTATGCGTCAGCCGGCCAAGCGATACGCGAAGGTGTGATTGGCCAGGTCGTGCAGGCTCAGATTGAATACGTGCGTCGCTACGATAAGGAAGGGCCGTGGCGCGATCCTGAGTTGAAGGAGAATATGGCTCAGCCGAACGACCTGAAGTGGGACGAGTGGCTGGGGCATGCTCCGAAGATCGGCTGGAATCCTCACCATTATTTTGAATGGCGGAACTACTCAGCCTATTCCGGCGGCGTCGCGACGGACCTGTTCATCCACCGCATCACGCGGATCATGAAGGCCTGTGATCTGGTCTATCCGCGGCGAGTGGTCGGCATGGGCGGAATCTGGCAGTGGCCCGATGGCCGTGACTTGCCCGACAACTTTGAGATGATCTGCGAGTACCCGCGAGGGATGACGGTGTATGTGCTGGGGACGATGAGCAACCGGGTCGGCGTCGATCACTTGATCCGTGGCTACCGCGGGACGCTGTACTTCACCGGCGACGGCTGGGTTGCCAAGGACAAGGACGACAAGGTACTGGCTCAGCACAAGAAGACAGGGGGCGAGGATATTCACCTGCACCACACCAACCTGCAGAACCACTTGCGGAATGGTGAGCCGCTGAACTGCCCGGCCGACCTGGGCCTGGCGGGAGTGACCGCCGTGTGCATGGCCAACGAGTCATGGCGATCGGGACGCATGATGGGCTGGGACAGCGACAAGATGGAGATGGTACCGGCCGATCAGATGAAGTTCGACCCCACTCATCCGCCAAAGGCCTCCGGCCTGACGGGCTGACTCCAGTTGTGGTGCGGGCGTCTCGCCTGCCTCCGGTTGTGGTGCGGGCGTCTCGCCTGCCCTCTGCCTTGTGGTGCGGGCGTCTCGCCTGCCTCCGGTTGTGGTGCGGGCGTCTCGCCTGCCCTCCGGTTGTGGTGCGGGCGTCTCGCCTGACCTCCAGTTGTGGTGCGGGCGTCTCGCCTGCCTTCCAGTTGTGGTGCGGGCGTCTCGCCTGCCCTCTGTGCTCTCTGTGCTCTCTGTGTTCGGACTCCTCGCCCGAATGCAATCGCACTGCGCGCCCCAGCGAGCTGCGCGTCCTGGAGGTCGCACCTACCTCTCGCACTGCTTCCAGTAAGCTGCGCAAGTTGAGCTGGGGGCGAGAGGTAGGTGCGACCTCCCGGACTTGAGCTGGGGGCGATAGGTAGGTGCGACCTCCCGGACTTGAGCTTTTGGGTTCTCAGGCAGCCGTTTCGATGGTGATTTTCTTCACCTGGACGGGCGTGGTGGGACGGTCGTTGCCGTCGGTGTTCGTCGTTTCGATTTTCTTGACGATGTCCATTCCCTCGGTAACCCGGCCGAAGACGGGGTGCTTGGAGGGACCTGGCGAGAACCAGTCGAGATAGGCGTTGTGGACCGTGTTGATGAAGAACTGCGAGCCCCCCGAGTTGGGACGGCCGGTGTTGGCCATGGACAGAGTCCCCGGTTCGTTGGAGATCTTCGCATCGGCCGGGTGTTCGTCGGGGATGCAGCCGCCCGGAGGTCCGCCGGTCCCGGCCCGAGCGCTCTTCGGGTCGCGGCTATTCGGGCAGCCGAATTGGATCATGAACCCGTTGATGACCCGGTGGAAGTGGAGTCCGTCATAGAAGCCGGCCTTAGCCAGGTCGATGAAATTCTGGGCGGTAACCGGCATTTTGTCGAGGTAAATCTCTGCGGCGAAGTTACCGAGGGACGTTTCAAAGCGAGCGATAGGGTTCGGCACGGACGGATTCCTTGAGGGGGGGGCACTGTACGATGAACGGCCAGTATTCTACCAGCCTGGCTGCCGACCGGGGACACCCCCTCCGCTTGTGAAAGGCGTAGCGGCTGAGTAGTTTGACCGACTCGCCAGTGTGCGGCTGAAGTCGCGCCGCGGGCCGGTCGGTACGAATGGGGACCAATCGAAAGACAGCTTACAGAGGCACGGTAGATCACCAACATGCTTGATCAATACGACAAGATTCAGGAAGCGGTGGCGGCGATCCGTCAGCAATGGACGGGGACTCCGCGAGTGGGGATCATCCTGGGGACAGGTCTGGGAAGTCTGGCGCAGCAGATTCATGAAGAAGCGGCCCTCGATTACGAATCGATTCCGCACTTCTTGCGTTCCACGGCGACGAGCCACCGGGGACGGCTGGTCTGCGGCAAGCTGCAGGGGGTGCCGATCGTCGCCATGGAGGGGCGGTACCATATGTACGAGGGCTATTCGCTCAAGGACATCACCTTCCCGGTGCGAGTGATGAAATCGCTGGGCGCCGAGGTGCTGATTGTTTCCAACGCATGTGGAGGGATGAATCCCTACTATCGTTGCGGCGACATCATGGTGATTGACGACCACATCAATCTGTTGGGCGACAATCCTTTGATCGGAATCAACGACGACCGGCTGGGTCCTCGATTCCCGGACATGTGTCGGCCGTACGATCCGGCGTTGATTGACCAGGTGTTGGAGATTGGTCGGCTGGAGAACATGCCGATCCATCGAGGAGTCTTCGTCGCGGTCGCTGGCCCGAACCTGGAGACGCGGGCCGAGTATCGGTTTTTGCGGATGATTGGTGCCGACGTGGTGGGGATGTCGACGGTCCCCGAAGTAATCGTGGCCGTGCACTGTGGGCTGAGAGTCGTCGGGTTGTCGATCGTAACCGACTTGTGCTTCCCGGACTCGCTGGAGCCGGCCGACGTCCCGAAGATTATTGCCACGGCCAATGCCGCCGAACCGCGTCTGCGTACGATTGTGACTCGGTTGATCGAGCGGCTGGCCTAGCTAAGTGTTCAGCACCGCCCCGCGCCGCGCGGGAGGTAGCACCTACCTCTCGCATGACGTCAAGTAAGCGGCGCAAGGTGAGCTGGGGGCGATAGGTAGGTGCTACCTCCCTGGACTACTTCACTTCACCGCAGTCGGTGATCGTGATGGGCTTGCGAGTAGCGCCGGAGCGCGAACCCTGAGCTTCCACTTTCTTCACCACGTCCATCCCTTCGATCACTCGGCCGAAGACGACGTGCTTGCCGTCCAGCCAGTCGGTGGTGGCGGTCGTGATGAAGAACTGCGACCCGTTCGTGTTGCGACCCGCATTGGCCATGCTCAACACGCCCGGTCCGTCGTGCGTGAACTTGAAGTTCTCGTCCGGAAACTTCTCGCCGTAAATGCTCTCGCCACCCGTTCCGTTGCCGTTGGTGAAATCACCACCCTGCAACATGAACTGCGGAATCACTCGGTGAAAAGTGCTCCCCTTGTACGACAACAGCTTGCCCGACTCGCCCTTCCCCTTCTCCCCGGTGCACAACGCCCGGAAATTCTCCACCGTCTTGGGAACGTCGTCGCCAAACAGACCGATCACAATCCGCCCAGCCGGCTCGTCGCCGATCGACACATCGAAATAAACTTTCTGAGTTACCTTCCCCTGCGCAGCCCCTTCGGCCCACACCGTCGCCGCTGCACTCAACATCGCACACACCATCGCCAATCGAATTCCCCAAGTCAGCCTCTGCATCGAATCCTCCTGATCCTCATCGGACCATCATTGCAAATTCCACAATGCTATCAGGCCAGCATACCGCACCGACCCGCCTGCTCACCCAAGCCCAAGCCCTGTCGCCGACCTCAGCCCACTGCTATGGCCAACCGAAAGACCTGAACCTAGCGGCTACACTAGGGCCCCAACCCCCTCGCCGTCAACTCCACGACCTTGTAATTGCCCCCGACCCAGCGTAGGCTCTTCAGCAGAACCCACTTCAACCCGGAGCCCCCTCGGCTATGACTGCAGATTCCGCCTCCACTTCCGCGACTGCTAGCACCGTTCATATGCCCTCCCGGCCGCTCGACCGCATCGAGCGTCGCATCCTGGGCGTCCTGGTCGAGAAGGCGAAGACAACCCCCGACGCCTACCCGATGTCGCTCAACGCACTCACCACCGGCTGCAACCAGAAAAGCAATCGGGACCCGCAGATGAGCCTGACCGATTCGGAGGTTGAGTCGGGCATCGAGCGGTTGCGTCAGCTGGGAGCGATCGCCGAAGTGCAAGGAAATGGCCGAGTCCCCCGGTATCGGCACTACATGTACGAATGGCTGACAGTCGATAAGCTCGAGCTGGCAGTGATCACGGAACTGCTGTTACGGGGAGCTCAGACGGTCGGCGAACTGCGCGGCCGAGCGGCTCGGATGGAACCGATCGCCGACCTGGCGACCCTGATGCCCGTCGTCCGGTCGCTGATCGCCAAGGGCCTGGTGATCGCTCTGACACCCGAAGGCCGTGGCCAGATTGTCACTCATGCATTGTACAAGCCGGAAGAGCTGGAGAAGGTCCGCCGCAATCTCCCGGCCGTCCCCGACGGAGGCTCGTCGGCAGATGAAGATGACGCTGAGCCGCACACACCAACGCACGTGCGCGTGGCTTCGTCCAGCGGATCAGGTTCATCCGCTGCCGCCGCTCACGCACACACGCCGTCCCATTCAGCTGCATCCCATTCGTCGGCGTCAGCCTTGCTGGACACCGCAGCCGAGTCGCGACTGCGCGACGAAATCAACTCACTCCGCGGTGACCGCGACACGCTGCGAGATGAACTCGATCAGCTGCGATCGGAAGTCGACCAGCTGCGGTCGGACTTGAACCATCTGCGCACGCAGCTGGGTGCCTGAACCGGCCCTTACGTTACCAGCTTGCTGACAACTCACTAAAGAGCTGGGGCGGCAAATCGAATGCGGTAGGTCTGGCTGGGATCGCGGAACGATTCCAGGGGAACCAGGATGAAGTTGTCAGTGATCACCGGGTGCAGTTCGCTGCCGGATTCCAGCTGAGCGGTCCCGATGCGTCGGGGCAGGAACTGCACGACGGGCCGGCCTCCCCGCTGGCTGCCGTTGGTGTTGACCGGCTGAAACGACTTCTCGTTGACCAACGGCGTGATGGTCAGCTCGAAGACACCCGGTTCGGGTTCGGTCAGCGTCTGTTCAAACGAGAGGGGTCCAGGTGCCATTCGAGCGGACCACGCCGGATCGCCGTAGAAGGCGACCACATCGCGGTCGTGCAGCAGGCCGACGCCGTCTTGCTGGCTGAGCCCCGCCGCTCGAGCCGACTCGGAAAGTTTCACCTGCACGCGAGGATAGCTCCCGGGAGGCGTATCGAGTCGTGCGATCTCAGGAAAATTCGTCTCCAGTCGATGCGTCAGGGCCAGCTGATTCGCCAGGAAGGCTTCGGCCAGCGTGTACCGCCCCGGCTGTTCGACGAAGTAATCGAGGCATCCCCAGCCCGCGTATCCGTACCAAGTGAGGACTGTGTAGCCGATCATCTGTCGCACGCCGGCGCTGTTCATAAACGCCAACGCCATCGCATCGGGTCCGTCGACGTGCCCCATCAGGCAGTTGCCGACTGCCAGATAGACTTTGGGATGCGGCGACTCGATGGGGATCTCGCGCCCCCGCGTATCGACGCCAACCAGACGGCCTCCCCTGGACTGAAACGAACCGTTGCGGTAACTGAACCCGATCTGCCAGTCACGTTCGGTGGCGTGCCCCGACGTGACAAACAGATCGGCCAGCTGATCGGTGAGTGTTCGTGCCAGGGCTTCGGTTGTGTCGTCCGGACCTTTTTCAGTGCGCACCTCACCGCCGGCTTCTTTGCGGACCATCATGTTCTGCTGCAGCTCGCTGAACCAGACTCCCTCCTTCACGCGGTCCATGGCCAGTTCGGTCCCCGAGGCGACGCGTTGCACTTCGAGCGGCTCGGATTGATTGGCGATGGCCAATGCGTTGGCCGCATCGAAGCCGGTCAGGATGCCCCAGAACAAATCGGTGTAGGGATCGTCATCCAGCCGTCGCGTCAATCGATGGACATCGGCCACGAGCTGCCGCCCTGCCTCGGCACTGGTGGCCACGAAACACGCATAGCGAGGAAAGGTCTCTTTCAGCTTCGGCAGCGAATCCGCCACATCGTGGTCGAAAGTAATGACTTGAGCCTGGTGCTTGTCGACCAGCCGGTCGACGACTTGGCGCCAGTCGGGCAAGGCATAGGTAGTGCTCGAGACCACGACGACGTAATCGCTGGCCTGCACCCGACCGGCAGCCATCGCGGCCAGACAGACCGTGCCGCCGACCACCGCCATCAACATCCCTCGCCACATCGAAATTACCATCCAGAGCCTCTTCCCAAAAACCCCGTCACCACCGGCCTGCGTGCACCACCGCACGGCAGGCCCCCGAAATGAGTGTAACATCGGCGTCCGCAGGCTCCAACTTGTGGGCCCCCGGGACACCAGTGGTACCGGCTTAGCTTGGGCTGGGTTTCAATCCGGAGTTTTTTGGTGTGAATGTTTGTATGTTTCGCGGAGGTGCCGGCGGGGGACGCTGAGTCCAGGCGGGGGAGTTTTTTGGCCGGGGAAGCGCCGAGCGAGCAGCTGAGGCTAGGCAGGTGAGTTTTTCGGCCAGGGAAGCGCCGAGCGAGCGGCAACGTCCAGGCAGGCGGGACGCCCGCACCACAATGGGACGCCTTGCATCGCACCGGCTGGCGGGCCAAGATGGGGGTCGATTGCATCATGGCGGTCACCGCTGGTTTTACCCTTCGGACTTGGAGTATCAGGCAACATGAAGACTTCCATTACGGCTCGGTTCGCGGCGGCGTGTCGAGTCCTTTTGCTGACTGGACTGGCCGGTTCGAGCTGGCTCGTGGCTGGGCATTGCACAGCCGGGCCCGCGATCACCGATCCCGCTCAGGGAGGCGCCGACTACAAATTGCAGGGTGAGTATGTGGGCGAAGTGGATGCCGACGGTCAGCCGCTGAAGCTGGGCGTTCAGGTGATCGCTCAGGGGAAAGGCCAATTCGAGGCGGTCGGATACGTCGGCGGTCTGCCGGGCGCGGGATGGAACCGTGAGTTCCCGGAGCGGATCAAGTCGAAGGAGGTCGACGGCAAGATCGTGTTTGAGGGATCGGCGGCCGACGGGATACTGAAGGACGGCAAGATTGAAGTCATCCGGGACGGCAAGTCGATTGGTTCGCTGGCGAAAGTGGAGCGCAAGAGCCCGACGCTGGGTCAGCAGCCGCCAGCGGATGCTGAGGTATTGTTCGACGGCAAGAACGCCGACCAGTGGGAAAACGGCCAGGTGACCGAGCAGGGCTGGCTGAAACAGGGGACGGCCAGCAAGCCGAAGTTTCAGAGCCAGAAACTGCACATCGAGTTCATGACTCCGTTTCAGCCCGAAGATCGAGACCAGGGGCGAGGCAACAGCGGTGTCTATCTGCAGGGCCGCTACGAAGTTCAGGTGCTCGACTCATTCGGCCTGGCTGGCAAGAATAACGAAGCGGGCGGGATCTACGAGATCAGCGACCCGAAGTTGAACATGTGTTTCCCGCCGCTGACCTGGCAGACCTACGACATCGAGTTCACCGCTGCGAAGTACGACGCGGCTGGCAAGCTGGTGTCGAATCCTCGGATCACGGTCTATCACAACGGCGAGCTGGTTCAGAAGGACGTGGAGCTGCCGCGATCGACGCGAGCGGCCCCAGGCGAGCCCGGTCCGGAACCGGGTCCGTTGTATTTGCAGGACCATGGCAACCCGATCCATTATCGAAACATCTGGGTCGTGCCGATGAAATAGGCCTTCAGCCGCGATGCACGTCGACATCGAATTGTACGGAGTCGCTCGTCAACGGGCCGGCACCAGCCACATCCAGGTGCCGGCCAGCGGTGAAAGCCTGACGTTGGCTCAGATCATCACGCGTCTGGCTGAGAGTTACCCCGGACTGGCGCGGGAGTGTTTTCCCGACGGCAACCTGGCGCGAGATTACGCGGTGTGTGTGAACGGCGAGCGATTTGTTCGCGCGGCCGATACACTGATTCGCGCCGGGGAGTCGATCCTGATCATGTCGGCGGATGCCGGTGGATAACTTACAACTCAAGTGGTCGGTCCCTCCTGACACCGACACGCAGCGTCCGGGATACCATGGCCAGTACTGGCGAGTGGACCTGGATCGGCTCGTCGTCACCGCTGTTTCGTTGCCCGATGCGCTGCTGCGCCAGGTGATCGGCGGCAGCGGACTGGGCACGGCGATTCTGCTGGCCGAATCGGCCCCTGACCACGCGCCGCTGGCGAGTTCGGCACCGATCGTCTTCGCCTTCAGTCCGCTGGTCGGCAGCCCACTGACTACGTCGGCGAAGTTCGCCGTCGTGCACCGCAGCCCGTTGACTGATCGGCTGAACGACTCGCTGGTCAGCAGCGGTTTTGCGATCGCCGGTCGCCGAGCTGGCATGGACGCGCTGGTCATTGTCGGGCGTGCTGTTGAGCTGAGCATCTTGGTGATCGACGGCCAGCAGTTGCGGCTGCAGACGGCGGTCGATCTGGCTGGAGCCAACTGCACACGGACGGCGACTGAGGTAGCTGAGCGAGTTGGAAAGGACTTTCGCGTCGCCGTGATTGGACCGGCGGGCGAGAACCTGGTCCGTTACGCGACCATCTCGCACGACGGTCGACATGCGGGACGCGGCGGAGCTGGAGCCGTGCTGGGGAGCAAGAACGTGAAGGCGATCGCTGTTCGCGGCGAGCTCTACAACAGCTGGGCGAACCCGGCCGCGGTGGTGGAGTTGAGTAAAGACCTGTCGCGTCGATCGTTCGGTCCGGCAACGGCCAAATACCGCGAGCTGGGTACTGCGGCCAACCTGCTGACGCTGAATCGACTCCACTCGCTCCCCACTCGCAACTTCCAATCAGCTCAGCTGGACGGAGCCGAGCAGCTGTCGGTGGAGTCATTGCGCGAAACGCACGTACGGACTCGGGCTTCTTGTGCGGCATGCACGATCGGTTGCGAGCACATCTATCAGCTGGCCGGCCCGAGTGTCGATTCAGCGGCGGGCGATTCGGCCGGTCCGACCGAAGTGCGGGTCGAGTACGAGAATCTGTTTGCCTTGGGATCGCTGTGTGGAATCAGCGACAGCCGAATCGTGTTGCAAGCGTGTCATTTATGCGACGAACTGGGAATCGATACGATCAGTGCTGGTGGTACGATTGCGTTTGCGATGGAGGCCTATCAGCGTGGGTTGTGGACCGCCGCGCCGCTGGAGTTCGGCAATGGCCAGCATCTGCTGGAGGCACTGGAGCGGATCGGCAACCGTTCGGGGTGGGGCGATTGGCTGGCTGACGGAAGTCGCGAGCTGGCGCACCGATTGGGCGGCCAGTCGCTTGATTTCGCCCCGCAAGTCAAAGGTCTGGAGATGCCCGGATACGAGCCGCGGACGCTGCAGGCCATGGCGCTGGGCCTGGCCACCAACGCTCGAGGCGCCGACCACAACCGCAGCGGGGCGTACCAGATCGACCTGTCGGAACGGGCCGATCGGCGGCAGCTTGGCATCGACGCCGTCCCTCTGGTGATTGAAACCGAGGACCACGCTGCCCTGATGGACTCGTTGATTCTGTGCAAGTTCCTGCGCGGAGTCTTTGCTGATTTTGCGGCCGAGGCAGCCACCATGCTGCGCAGCGTCACAGGCTGGGATATCGACGCTACCGAATTGATGCAAGCGGCCCGTGGCATCGTGTTGCTCAAGAAATACTTCAACATCCGTTGTGGCTGGCAGCCCGCTGAAGATACGCTGCCGGCTCGATTCCTGCGCGACGAACTTCCCGACGACCCGGCTCAGTTACCTGTTGAGCGTCTGCGAATGCTGATCGTCGAATACAATCGACTGCGCGGCTGGTCCGACGACGGCTGGCTGACCGAAAGTCAACTCGCGGCTTGCCAGGCATTGATCGGCGTGGTCGGTCCGGCCCAACCCGGAACAGGGATTTAGCACGGAAACAACCGAGCAACCTCGACCACAACCAAGTCCGCCGGCCCGCTCGTCTGGCCGGAGCCCCGGTCTGAGTGAGCTAGAGATCGCACGCCACACAACGCCTCGTCTCCAGTTGGTCGCCCCGCTGGTTTTCATGACGGGACGGCTACAGGGCCCCACCACAGCGCAATTCGCCTTCATCTCATCCAGCGACTGAAGGTGAACCGGGCCCGGCATCGAAGGAAACCGTTCAGCCTCAAGATTCGTCAGCGAATCCTATGCATAGAACCTGATCAAGACGTCTCCTATAATTGACCCGAAATTAGCCCACTTGCGTTGAAACAAATCGCTCGCCGGATCGGTAGAAGCCGACAGCTAGTCCACCAATACCTCACGGCCCAACGAGGCCCGGGCGGATTCCCGCCTCCAGCTTGCCATCTGCGAGAGGAAACTCCCCTTTGGCAATGGTGTGAAGTCAGCCATTGGCTTTACGACAATAATCTGATTCGTCGGGAAGTCCTTGAACAAGCCGAGACGGTTAACGCCATCAACGCGGCCCTGCAGAATGAGCGACATCGTAAGCGTTGGTCGAAAGTCTGGAAGAAGGTGCAAGAGACGCTTCGAATCAAATAAGACTCTTCGGCAGAATCTGTGGGTGAATTTGCATGAAGCTGGTTCAGTACCCATGGAGTAGCGATTGCTTTAGAGACGGGGCGCTCTGTCAGGCTCGGGCTCCGGAAAGGTGGGGCACGGGGGGCCGCCCCATTCCTGGAGCTCGAACTCGAGGGAGGTTGGCAAGACTCTCGCGTAGGTATCATCTTGGAGGACTTGGCGAACGTGCCCGACTTGGTAGCCAGACTGATTGGCTTTGGCGTAGAATGTTGGTCCGATCGAAAAGTTGCAGCGGGCTGGTGAGACCGGCCCACAACCAGGAAGTCATTTGGGTGTGGGCGTCCCGCCTGCCTGATGAAGGCCAAAACGTCGATTGCCCCGGCTCGATCCCCCCTACTCCCCTGACGAATATTTCAACAATAACAATCGACTGGAAACCGTCCATGGCTGGCAAGACGTTCATTTTGATCCCGGGGCGGACGAGCAAACAGGGATGTGGGATCAGCGAAGGGAAGTTCAAGGAGGGATATCAGTCCGAGATCAATCAGCTGCAAATGGCCTCGTCGGATATGAAGGCCCTGGGGCTGAGCGCCGGACAGAAGGTGCGCGTGCGAAGCGAGACCGGGCAGATCGAGGTCGCGGTCGTGGCTGCTCCGGAAGGCGAGCTGCCCAGTGGTCTGCTGTTTATTGCCTACGGGGACCAATCGAGCCAGTTGATGGCGGGCGACACGCACGGATCGGGGATGCCGACCAGCAAAGGGATCGACGTCGAACTGGAAGTCTTGCCGCCGTGAAGCCAACGCTCCGAAGTCTCTGCTGCACCCCACAGTGGCCCGCGCTGAACTGGTCGACGCTCAACTGGCTCGCGCTCAACTGGCTGATGATGTGCGGGTGCATTTTGAGCTGGTTGTTGTCCGTGGTGCCGCTGAGTGCCCAAGAGGCTACGGCTCTGCAGGCCGAGGCGATCGGCCAGGTGGCCGCCGATCTGCTGCGTGAAGGCAAGACGGCCGAGGCGGTGGCGAGTTTTGATCAGGGTGCGGCTGCAGCGGCCAAACTGGGGCGAGTCGACTTGGCCTACTCGTGGCTCTGCCAGGCGGCGGCGATTGTCGAACAACAGCAGGCGTATCGAGATGCAGCCGCTCGTTATCAGAGTTTGGCGCTGGAGTACCGCGACGAGCCCTCGGCCGGAAGTATGCATTTGCGAGGGCTGGCGTGCCTGGCCGAAGTGGCAAGGAACGACGGGAAGGTGCTCGACGAGTACCAAGCGGGCTTGCAGCGGCACCTCACGACCTGGTCGCGTGGCGCGGCATCCGATCGTGCTCGCATCTGGCTGGCCGAACTGCTGACGGCCCGAGCCCAGAATACGGACGCCATCGAAGTTCTCAAGGGCGTACCACCCGGCTCGGCCGATTACCGCCGGGCGTTGGAACTTTTGCAGCAGAGCGTACGGCAACAACTGCGTCAGTTGACCGATCCCGAGGCGCAGCAGCGACTGGCGCTGTCGATGATTCGATTCTGGGAGAATCAAACTTTTGCTCCCCAAGATCCATCAGCCGCTCGTCCGGCCGAATTACCCGCCGATGGTCCCGCTGCACCAACCCGCAGGTGGACCGACGATCAGCTCTGGACGCTGTTGGCGTCGGCCCGTTTGCGAGTGGGACTGCTACGGCAGAACTCACAGCGAGTCTCCGAGGTGCTGGATGAAATCTTGGCCGGCGATGAGCCCGACGCGGCGTGGAGGAGTCAGGCTCATCTGGTCGCGGCTCTGGCCTACGCTTACCAGGCGAACTGGGACCGGGTTGCTCAGCACCTGCAGCAGCTCCCGTCGGCCTCGGTCGCAGAAGTGCTGGAGGGAGCAGAGACATTGGGTCAGCTGGGGCTCGAGCTCCCAGCCGACCGAAGGCCGGCTGTGGCCCAGGTGATGACGGGCGTTCTGGACCGAACGACCGAACCTTCAGAGGCCGAAGCGGCACTGAGAGCCAGATGGTGGGAATGTCGAGCTCAGGCGGCTCGTCTGGCGAGTGATCCGGCAGCGGCCAAGCGGGCGTACGACGCGGCCTTGGTCGCCGGCCCCGACGATCTGCCGCTGAAAATGCGTTACGCTCGCTGGTTGGCCGAATCGGACTTCGACCTGGAAGCCGCTCAGCAACTGTGGCGTACGGTGATGGAGACGACTCCTCGGTATGGCGACATCTGGTGGCAAGCCAAGTACGAGTCGGCTGCGTTGCTGGTCCGGCAGGGAAAAATTGAACAAGCCGACCGGATGATCCGGCAATTGGAGATTCTTCATCCCGATCTGGGAGGTACTCAGCTCCGGACCGCTTTCCAGCGACTGCAACAATCCCTACGATCGAAAACTCAACCCTGACATACGTCTGAATTGGTGCGTAGTGAACTCTGCAGCTCGAGATCGCGCGGAAAATCTGATTCTCTGCATTGTGGACGGAGTCCACTCGGGGATGGTCGGCCCGTACGGCAACACGTGGATCGAAACGCCGGGCTGGAACCGCATGGCCGCTCAAGCCTGGCTGGCCGAGACGGCTCTGCTGGACCACGTCAGCTCGACCGAGAATCTGCGGTCGCTGTTCACGGGGACTCACGCGTGGTGTCGCAGTCGCGGCCGAGTGGCGACGCCGGCGCCGTGGTGGCAGCACGGGTTGCCTGTCGATCTGGAGTCGTGTCTGGTCACCGATCAGCCGACTTCGGCTCATAGCGACTGGGCGGAACGCATGACCGAGGTAGAACTGGTGGAACTTCCTCCTCCGGCCATCGCGACGTCGACCGACGACGAGCCATCGATCAATGACACTCAGCTGGGACACTTCTTCGCCGCCGTGTCGGCTCGCCTGTCGCAGCTCAGCGAACCCTATCTGCTGATTGCCCACACCGGCGGACTGCTCGGGGCCTGGGACGCTCCCTATTCCTGGCGGCAGACGTTTGT
This sequence comes from Pirellulales bacterium, assembly GCA_046349895.1. Lineage (GTDB taxonomy): Bacteria > Planctomycetota > Planctomycetia > Pirellulales > Pirellulaceae > JAXMBJ01. The sequence continues at coordinate 4,086,227 of JAXMBJ010000006.1, forward strand.
TGACGAAGAAGATCCCGATCCTCCCACGTGGATTCAGCCCCCGGTGCAACAACTTGACGCCGACTACGACCCGGATTTCCTGCACGGTGTCCGCGCGGCGGCGGGTGCTCAGGTGATGGTGCTGGACCAGTGTCTCGAAGCCTTGCTGGATCAGTTGAACGAAACCGATCAGCGCGTAAAGCTGGTGGTGACGTCGAGCTGCGGCTGGGGATTGGGCGAGCATCGCTGGATCGGCTGCGAAGGTCGCAATCTGCATGCCGAGTCGGTGCATGTCCCGTGGCTGGTATTCGATCCGGCTCGGCGACCGCTGAGTTATCGCAGTGGCCAGCTGATGCAGATGGCGGACGGTGGTGCGACGATGCGGGAGCTGCTGGGAGGTGGCGGCGAGCAGCCAAGTCAGGGTGACTTGCCATGTGGCAAGCCGTCGGTGGGTGGTCGGCATTTGGCGGGCTGGGATCGCCAAACCGCGTTGGCGATCACCGTAGGGGCCAGCGGTTGCCGATTGCAGACGCCGGCCTGGTGTTGTCTGGTGCCCTGTGGCGACGCGGAGTCCGAGGACGGCTGGAAGCTGTACGTCAAGCCAGACGATCGATGGGAGCTGAACGACGTAGCGGGCCGTTGCCCGCACGTAGTCGACGCGTTTCGGACTCTCTGGCAGGAACTACAGGCATCTGGGCCCGGCTGTTTTCGTCGTGCTGAGCTGGCTCTGCCCGAGATTCTGCTGACTCTGCACAGCTGACCGGGCGATCATCGGCGGTGGTCCGGCACGTGTAGGGCATCTGGCACATTGCCCGAAGTTGGGGTAAGTTCCATCGTCGGCCGCGGATGTTCCTCGACCACTGCGGACTCCCGGCCGATTCTTTCGCCGGGCGTCGCTCGCTCTGCCTCTCACTTCATTCAGGTACGCGTGATGACCGCCAAAACAATCGGTGGGCTGATTCCAGCTCCGCACACTCCGCTGACCGCCGACGGCAAGCTGAACGTTCGCACCGTGGCGCAACAGGTAGCTCGTTTCGTCGAGTCGGGCGTATCCGGAGCGTTTGTCGGAGGAACGACGGGCGAGTGTCTGTCGCTGAGCGTTTCCGAGCGACTGGAGCTGGCCGACGCTTGGATCGAGGCCGCTCGAGGAACGCGTCTGGCGATGATCATCCAAGTTGGTGGCAATTGTCTCGCTGAGTGCCAACTGCTGGCCGAACGGGCCGAACAGTTGGGTGCCGACGCGATCGCCGCCCTAGCGCCGTGCTTCTTCAAGCCGGCCAACGTCGATCAGTTGATCGACTGGTGCCGCCGGATTGCTGAACGGGCGCCGTCAACTCCGTTTTACTTCTATGACATCCCCGGCATGACCAACGTCCGATTGCCGATGGCCGAGTTCTTGCGCAAGGGACGAGAGGCCATCCCGACCTTTCAGGGGCTGAAGTACTCCAACGACGATCTGATTCAACTGCAAGAGTGTCTGGCGGTGGCGCCCGATCACTACCGAATCCTGTTTGGATTTGACGAACTGCTGCTGGCCGGGTTGGCTTTGGGTGTGCACGGCGCAGTCGGCAACACGTACAACTTCGAAGCCGAGCTGTATCTGGAGTTGATGTCGGCCTTCGAACGAGGCGACCTGCTGTCCGCTCAGCGTCTGCAACTGCGGAGCGTGCAGCTGATTCGGTGCCTGGGCCGTTACGGCTTCATGGCGGCCACCAAGACGGTGATGGAGTGGAGTGGCATCGACTGCGGACCGGTGCGTCCGCCGGTGGTACCACTCACTTCGCCGCAACGCAACCAGCTGCGGGCCGAACTGGAATCGCTCGGTTTTGTCTACCCGTAGCTCGTGCACGTGCGGTCCCACAAGTCGAGCGTTGGCGGATAATGGCAATTATTGACAAGGCGTCGGCTCAGCAGAATTCTTCACTCTGGAGGATCGACCATGGCCAATTCGCTCAATCTGTCGCTGACCGATGAACTGCGAGCATTCATTGATGAGAATTGCGGTGACGGTACGCTCTATGCCACCCCCAGCGAATTTGTCCGGGATCTGCTGAGGCAGCGAAAGTTGCAACTCGAAGCAGAGAGAGTCCGGGATGCCATCATCGAAGGGTACGAGGATGCGATCGCCGGACGCTCGTTCCGGTTCAATGGCAATCTGCGGAGCCTGCTCAAGAAGGCTGGCAAGTGACTCGCCAATCCAAGGCCAAGCTCCTACTCACCCAACGTGCCCTCGCCGATTTGGTGGAAGTGCTCGAATACTCCACCAAGCAATGGGGCAAGCCGACAGCCGAGAAATACCTCGATGATCTCGGGACGGTTCGATCATTCGACGGGTTGGCTCAGCGGTGTCGCTCGTGTCAGCCGACCACTTTGCGTTTGGTGCTGGTGTTGGAACCAATCACGTCGTAGGCCGCGTCGACGGCCGGGCTGCTGAGTGCCGCGGCAACGGCTTGCTGGTTGATCGCAGTCGAACTGCTGACAGCCGAATCGGTCATGGCCGCATCGACCTCTTCGGGCGCCGGCGCGGGCGCCGGAGCCGGAGCGGGTGTTGCTGGTCGCGAGATCTTATTCAGCTCATTGATCACCAGCAGCACGTCCAGCGGCGAGACATAACCGTCGCCGTTGGTGTCGACCCGGAGATTGTCCTGAGCGGTCAGCTTGCGTCCACCCTTGGCGTTCAGGTTGTTCAGCACCAGCAGTGCGTCGCTGGGGCTGATCTGCCCGTCCCGATTGGTATCCAGCGGCGAGTAGACCAAGCCGCCGGAGGCAGTTCCCGAGCCGCTGGTGGCGGCGCCGGTCGAACCGCTGGCGGACGACGAGCTGCTGGAGGCACTGGCCTTCGGCACCACAGGTGGATCGAAGTTACCAACGATCGGCAGGGCATAACCGTCGCCGTAGATTGCGAACTTATCCTGTCCGAACGGTGCTGGGGTGAAATCGATCTCCGGGAGACCGGAAATCGGGTTCTCAGCGGCCGAGACTCGCGTGAGCAGCGATTCACCGCCGCTGATCAGCCAGTACCACTCGCTGTGATGCACGGGCGTCGTACCTTGTCGGTCGGGGACCCACAGGCCGAGATCATCGAAGCCGTCCTGATCCATGTCGGCGGCGACTGGTCGTTCACGGACACCGATGAAGCCGTAGCGGAAGGTGACATCGGGAGTGCCGTCCCAACCGCGGAGCCCGCCCTTGGCCAGATCGAGCTGGAAGCGGTCGTCGGTCCAGGTTCCCAGGTCATCGAAGCCGTCACCGTCGAAGTCGCCGACCACCGGGTACCCGGTCATCGACGTCGACAGCGAGGAATCGACGTGCCAATCGTGGTTGGTGTCGAAGTACCAGGTCGATCCGTCGAACACGGCCACTTCATCGCCGTTGGTGGTGGAGGAATCGAACTGGCCGGAGACGGGAAGCCCATTGATGTTGCGGCCGTCGACGACGTTCACATCGGGGACACCGTCATTGGTCAGATCGACGAGCCAGCGAAAAGCGCCGTTGAAGCGGCCGTAGGCAGCCAGTTTGTCGAATCCATCGGCCGTGCCGCCGGCCGGGGCGAAGTTTCCGGCAAAGATATCATCGCTGGTGAATTCCAGCTTGTAGATGATATCGCGATTGACGAAGTCGACGTTGGTCGGATCGAGCTGGAAGTTGCCGTTGGTATCGACCCAGACCGAGCCGGCTGCCCAGACACCGATTTCCGGTCGGCTGTCGACCGTGAATCGCGAATAGAAGCTGCCGCCATGCTGACCGTCGCCGGACGGGAAAATCGGCGGTGTATCCGAGACACCGTTATTCCCTTCAAACGGCGCCGTTGCGCCCGATTCGCCGTCGAGTGCATTGCCGGCCGGGTCGGCCAGCGTGTCGAGCACGGTCAGTGTGTAGCGGTCGTCGGGCAAGGGCTGAGCGAAGACGAGCTGAATCTGCATGGTCGCATTGCCGGGCCCAGTCGTGCTGGTCAGCAGATTCACATCGACGATGGGGATGTTCCCGTTGGCATCGCCGACCAGTCGGAAATTCCCTTCTTCTTCGGCCAGCTGAGCGACGATGGCTGGATAAGCGAAGGCGGCCGTGCGAGCCGGACCGTCGTTGATATGGATCACGATGCTGTTAAGCAGCGGATCGGGACCACCCGTCGGCTTGGGCTGAAACAGGCTGGTGAACGTCGGATCGTTGCGAGTCACGTTGACAATCCGCGGACCGGTCGTATCGACGAAGATCTGCAACTGCGAGGTCGAACGGTTGCCGGCCGGATCTTCGTAAGTGAAGACGACCGTGTGCTCGCCCTCCGACAGATTCACGCCCGAAGTGAGTCCCCAGTTCCCCTGAAGGTTGTACGGATCGGTCGGCGGCTGGAAAGCGTCGTCGCCCGACAGCGGGATGGCCACCGTCGTCCCGACCGGCACTCCGTCAATCGTCGCCGACACGATGGCATTCGCTTCAGCCGTGCCGAGGAACGACGGGGTCGGATCAGCGGTGATGCGATCGTTCAGCGTCGTCGCGGCGCCCCAGATTCCGGTGTCGCTGTCGGGAGACAGGTTGCCGGCCCCCGGCGGGCTGGTGCGGTCGACCAGCAACGTGAAGAGGAAATCGTGACTGATGTTCCCCGCTCGGTCCTCCACTTCCAGCTTCAGATTGTGCAGTCCTTCGGCGAGGTTCAGGTCGTTGGCCGTGACGCGATTGGCTGAAGTGAGTCCATCCAGCTTGTTGGGAATCGACGCATCAGTATCCGAGCTGTAGATCAACACTTCGGTGCCGTTTTCCGGTCGATCGTACAGCCGGTAGAGGAGATTCTGTCCGCCCGGGAAGAGGGTCAGGTGGTTGGCTGATAACGGATCGGTGGTCGTCATCGAGAAATCGAGCAACGCGGCGGCGGTAATGTCGTCGTCGTTGTTCCGCCCGGTATCGCTCGACTCGAGCAGATCCAGCGCCGGGGTGTTGGGGGCGAGCGTATCGACTTCGATGACCAGCGGATCGGAATCGACCACGTTGGCCGTCCAGTCTTCGACTCGGGCGACCATTGAGTAGACGCCATCATCGAGCGGCTCGGAGGTGATCTCCCACAGCCCCAGCCCGTCGTTGGCGGTGGCTCCTTCGACGATGCCCACGTCGCTGGCGTCCGATTGCACGACGGCCTGACCAACCATTTCACCGTTGGCGAACAGAATCACCGTCGACATGGGCTTGCTGCGTCCCGTGAAGGCCGGTTTGTCCTTGTTCGTAACGTTGTCGGTATCGACGACACCCGAATCGCTGGCCGTCAACATGTCGATATTCACCGGCGGCACCGGCGTGGTATCGACTTCGATCGTCAGCAGATAATCGGGGCTGATGTTGCCCGCTCGATCTTCGACTTCCAGCTTCAGGTTATTGACGCCGTCCGGAATCGCGTTGGTGATCGTCGTCATCAGCAGGCTGAGCGACGTAAATCCGTCAGCGTCCTTGTCGGCGGCGGGAATGTTCGGATCGGTCGCCGAATTGTAGATCAGCACTTCCTGGCCTACAGAACCGTCGGCGTTCCGTTCGGGGCGGAGGTAGATGCGGAACTTGTAATTGAACTCGTCCAGGTGCAAGTCGCTGTTCGGATCGGTCGTCGTCATCGTCAGCGTCGGCGTGTTGTCGCTGGTGATGTTATCGATCGAACTGTGGCCCGTATCGCTGCTGTCGACCAGATCGAGGTACGGCGTGTTGGGAGCCAGCGTATCGATTTCCACTCGAGTGGACGTCTCGATCTCGGTGACTCGTCCAGCCAGATCTTCGTACTGGACCGTGAAGTCGTAGACATTGTCGCGCAGCGGCTCGGAAGTGATCTCCCACCGCCCGTCGCTCTGAGCGACCGTTTGGCCGACGAGTGTTCCGTTGGCGAAGAGGCGGACAATGGCCCCCGGCTCGCCGATCCCGACAAAGAACGGTTGGTCTTTGTTCGTCACGTGATCGGTGGCACTGCCGCCGGTGTCGCTGGCGTTACCCAGCAGCGGTCCACTGCCGGTCGGGTTGACGGTGTCGATCTCGATGCGAGTGGAACCGGTCGAAGGTCCATCACCAATGGCCGGAGTCGGGCCACCCGACCCGGCGTTCTGGCCGTCGCGAATCTCCCAGTGAGCCCACAGCAGGTAACGTCCTTCGGTCAGCCCCGCCGCTGGCCGGAATTCGTACAGCTCGGTCGTACCGATCCGATCGGCGTAGCCCTTCACCTGAGTGCCATCGGTGACTCGGGTCAGCAACACCTCCATGGCGGCACCCGGAGCGGTTCCCGAATTGGCCTGCAGGCTGGTCAGCACGGGGACTCCTTCGATCCCCAGCAAATCGCTCTGCACCAGAAATCGCGGCGTAGTCGCCAGCGTCACGCCGTCCGTGTTGCTGCGCCCCGTGTCGCTAGCCGAATCGAGTCCAACGTAGAACGGAGCCGGTGCCTGGGACATGAGGACGTCCAGCGAATAGACGTTGGAGTCGTCCTCCCGGCCGCTCACCACCGCGTAATAGGAATTCCCCTTCACCACGGGAATCGTCAACAGCTCGTCGTCGTCGTCGGAATTCGACGTTGCAATCACGTCCCCCGACTTGTCGACGATGGCCAGATCGAGATTGCCCAGCGAGTTGTTGAAGAACGTGGTGACCGTCAGCGAACCGGTAAACGGAGCCACAATCCGGAAGTAGTCGACATCGGTAAACTCTTCGCTGGAGTCGATCGTCAGGTCGTTCAGGACGACATGCGGGTTGGATCCGAGCACGGTCGCAGTGGAGATCGAATCGTTCGACTCCCTGGCATCGGCGTCATTGGCTGAAATGGCGGCCAGCAAATCGCCGGCCAGCAAGGCTCGCGGTTCCAGCCATTCCAGGCCACCCTGGCTTCCTATCGGTGTGCGGCGACCCGTCAGGCCCCCCTTACGGATCTTGGCGCGACGGCGCGAACGCGAGGAAAACAAACTGCGATTCGATCGGGTCATGGCGGAGATTTCAGATTGGGGGCGTCAGAAGGTGACTTCTGATCCCGGGGGAACATCCAGGTTGCAAAACACGCTGCGAGCCACCCGCCCTTCCACAACCGGCCGGCCGCAAAATTGTCTCAGATAGAATAAATGGACCTGTGTTTCATGTCCACTAATTAGCACCCCGGCCAGCCGGAACCGCTCCCCATTCGGGCCAAACGGCCGCCAGAAGCTCGAGAAAAACCGACCGGAGCGCCGGGCTGGACGGGTCGCGGAAGACGCCGGGCGGCGTTGTGGAGACGACCTGGCGAGCACCAGGGGGCCGGGTGGCGGCCGCCGAGCGACGTCAAGTCTACCGATGGTGCCGGTTGGATTGGCGAAAACCGCACAATAGCCTAAGCTAAGCTTAAGACGCGAGGTCGAACGTGGGTCGTGGCTGGCACCCCCGTCATACCGGACCGCGAGTCAAGCAATGTAAACGCCAAAAAAGATTCCCGACGGGGACTGAGAGGCTGCTGTGCGGATTTTGATGGCCACCAGCGAAGTGACGCCCTTCGCCAAGACGGGGGGGCTAGCCGATGTGTGCGGAGCCTTGCCGCTGGAGTTGAGCCGACTGGGACACCCCACGTCCTTGATCATGCCGGCGTTCCGGCAAGCCAAACGGTGCGGTCAGCCAATTGAAGACCTCGACATCGCGTTTGACATTCCGATCGGAGCCAAGATCGTCACCGGCCGGTTCCTCCGCTCGTACCTCCCCCATAGCGACGTCCCTGTCTACCTGGTCCAGCAGGACTCGTATTTTGACCGAGCTGAGCTCTACCGCGAACAAGGGGCGGATTACAAGGACAACTGCGAGCGGTTCGTCTTTTTCTCCCGCGCCGTGCTCGAGGCCATCCGGCTGCTGAACCTGGATGTGAACGTTATCCACTGCAATGACTGGCAGACCGGCCTCGTCCCCGCGTATCTGAACATCGAGTACAACCAGGCCGTCGGCTACGAGAACATCGGCACGGTGCTGACGATCCACAACATGGCCTATCAGGGTCAGTTCTGGCATTGGGATATGCTGCTGACCGGTCTGGACTGGAAATACTTCAATTGGCACCAGATGGAGTTCTTTGGCCATCTGAACCTGCTCAAGACAGGCCTGGTCTTCGCCGACACGATCACCACGGTCAGCCCGCGGTATGCCGAAGAGATTCAGCAGGCACCGTTGGGTTGCGGGCTGGAAGCCGTCCTGCAGAAGCGGCGGGAACAGCTCTTCGGCATCATCAACGGCGTCGATTACGCCATCTGGGATCCAGCCCGCGATCCCCATTTGGCCGCCCATTACTCGGCCGATGACTGGACCGGCGGCAAAGCTGCGTGCAAGGCCGCGCTGCAGGCCGAACTCGGGCTGCCCGTCGAGCCCCGCGTGCCGCTGATCGGCATCGTCGGTCGACTCGTCGATCAAAAAGGCTTTGACCTGATCGCCCGCATCATGGAACAGTGGGCCCGCAACTCCGACGCCCAATGGGTCATCCTCGGCACCGGCGAACCCGGCTACCACCAGCTCCTCAAGCGACTCGCTCAGGAATATCCCCAGCGGATCGCCTGCCGGCTCGAGTTCTCGGATCCCCTGGCCCACCGGATCGAGGCCGGAGCCGATCTGTTCCTGATGCCCAGCCGCTACGAACCGTGCGGGCTCAATCAGCTCTACAGCCTCAAGTACGGCGCCGTCCCGGTCGTTCATTCCACCGGCGGACTGGCCGACTCAATCGTCGATGCGGGCCCGGAACAGATGGCGGCCCACACCGCCAACGGCTTCGCCTTCCTGCACTACGACGCCGAGGCACTGGAAGAAACCCTCACTCGAGCCTGCGACGTGTACCGCCACCACCCCGACGCCTGGTCGCAACTGGTCCAGACCGGTATGCGGCAGGACTGGAGCTGGAACGCCAGCGCTCGACGCTACGTCGAGGTCTACGAAGAGACCCTGGCCCGGTTGCACCAGACGGTGTGCGCTTGAGACTTTCGTGGCTGAATACCGCTGGGAACCCGTAACAGGCACCTGGACCATGCTGGCCCCCGGCCGGTCCGGGCGCCCCATGGAGTTCCGGTCGGCCCCTCGTCCTGTCGCTCGCCCGCCCGGCGGGTGCCCATTCTGCGCCGGCAACGAGTCCCAGACCCCGCCGCCCGTCGACTGCTTCCCTGCCGCCCGGCCGAACACCGACTGGCAAGTCCGGGTCGTCCCCAATCTCTACCCGGCCATCGACCCGCACGCTCTGCCCCCCAAGCCGAGGGAGCCTCAGCCGAGGGAGCCCAAGCCGAGGGAGCCCAAGCCGGGAGAGTCTGCGCCGGGGGAGCCTGAATTGGCGGAACCTGGGCTGGGGAGCCATGACGCGTCCCCTTCCGACGAGTCGATCGGATCACCGCTGATCCGAACTCCGGCATTCGGCCATCATGAAGTGGTCATTGTGTCCCCCGAGCACGTCACGGCCCACGGCGAGGTCGGACCGGAGTTCGTCCTGTGGGAGCTGATGGCGATTCGCGCCCGGATGCGGACCTGGGCAAAAAACTCTCACGTGCGGTACGTGCAGGCGTTTCAGAATTGCGGAGCGGACGCGGGGGCGTCAATCGAGCACCTGCACAGCCAATTGATCGCCCTGCCTGCTATCCCGGCGGTGATTCAGCGCGAATTGCGAAATTGCCAGTCATGGCAGACCAGCCACGGCGAATGTCTGATATGCCGACTGGCACAGGAAGCACTCCGTGAACCCCAATTCGCCGAATCTGAGAGCCCGGCAGATGGTTCGTCCGAAGACGGGTCCCTGTTGCCCCAGCGTGTGGTACGGCTGGAAGATGGATTGCTGGCATGGTGCCCGTACGCCAGCCGGTGGGCTTATGAATGCTGGATCCAGCCGCTGGAGCACGCCAGCCGCTTCGAATCGATCGACGACGACTGCCTGGCAGCAGTCAGTCGCATGCTGCATCGAATGCTGGTGGCACTCGAACGGGTCCGCCCGTCAGTCGCCTACAACTGGTGGTTGCACACCAGTCCGTTTGACAGATCCCCCTACGACCACTATCACTGGCATATTGAGCTCTTTCCGCGCATCTCGAGACCGGCCGGTTTTGAATGGGGGGCCGGATGGACGATTAACCCTGTAGAACCGGCCCAAGCCGCGCAGCACTACCGCCGCTGCTGGCCCGACAACTCCAATTGGCTCGACTTGCGAAACTAGGCAACTTTTTTCGCCTGGAAAAGCTGCACAGGACGCGTCAAGTGTGCCGATATGATGACTACGTATCGAGCAAGGTACAGATCTTTTCCCAAGCGCAGATCCGAGTGACACGATGACCACTCCCATCCGTCTTTGCCTGGCGCTACACAACCATCAGCCGGTTGGCAATTTCGATTTTGTCTTCGAGCAGGCCTATCAGCAGAGTTATCTGCCGTTTTTGAACGCGTTTGAGCCGTTCACTCGGCTGCGGATTTCGTTGCATACCAGTGGTCCGCTGATGGAGTGGCTGGAGGAACGTCATCCGGAGTACCTGGATCGGCTGGCGGGGCTGGTCGAAGAGGGCCGAGTGGAAATTCTGGGCGGGCCGTTCTACGAGCCGATTCTGTCGATGATTCCGCCCGTGGATCGGGTCGGCCAGATCACTCAGTTCACGCGCTGGCTGGAGAATCGTCTGGGTGGCGAAGTGCGCGGGATGTGGATGCCCGAGCGGGTTTGGGAGCAGTCGCTGACGTCGGACATTGTCCAGGCAGGGATCCAGTACACGATTCTGGATGACTATCACTTCAAGAGCGCCGGCCTGCCCGGTGAACAGCTCGACGGGTACTACCTGACGGAAGACAACGGGAATGTGCTGGGGATTTTCCCGGGGAGCGAGCAGCTACGGTACCTGATCCCCTTCCATCAGCCGCAGGAATCGATTGATCTGCTGCGACAGGTGGCCGAGCGTCGACCGGGGGCCGTGCTGGTCTTTGGTGATGACGGCGAAAAGTTCGGAACTTGGCCCGACACCTACGCTCATGTTTACGAGCGTGGCTGGTTGCGGAGTTTCTTCGAAGCGCTCGATGCCAACCGCGACTGGATCAACACATCGACGTTGAGTGAAGCGTTTCGTGAGACGTCGGCGGTCGGGAAGGTTTATCTCCCGGACGGCAGTTACCGCGAGATGACCGAATGGGCGTTTCCGGTAGACCGTCAGCAGGACTTCGACCATGTGGTGCACGGCTTTGAGCACGACGACCGCTGGCCGCTGGTCCGGACGCTGATCCGCGGCGGGTACTGGCGGAACTTCAAGGTGAAGTATCCCGAGACGAACGAGATGTACAGCCGGATGATGGCGGTCAGCCGCCGGCTGCAGAAGATGTTGAACGAGGGAGTGCGTGGCGAGCTGATTGAATTGGCGCGGCGGGAGCTGTACCGAGGTCAGTGCAACTGCAGCTATTGGCACGGTGCGTTTGGCGGCACCTACCTCCCTCATCTGCGTCACGCGGTCTACAACCACCTGATCGCGGCTGACAATCTGATGGACCGGGCGATCGAACGTCCGGCCGGCTGGCTGGAAGCGACAGCGACCGACTTCAACTTCGACGCTCGTTCCGAGGTTCTGCTGGCCAACGAACGGCTGCAGTGCTTCATCGCTCCGCATGTCGGCGGCCACATCTATGAACTCGATGTGCGATCGATCTGCCTGAACCTGCTGGCCACGCTCAATCGCCGACCCGAGTCGTATCACGAGAAGGTACTGGCGGGCGGCCAGCAGCATCATGGCGAAGCGGCCAGCATTCACGAACGGGTCGTCTTCAAGCAGGAGGGGCTCGACCAGCATCTGCAGTACGATCGGGGACCGCGGAAGAGTCTGATCGATCATTTTTACGATCCGCAGATCACGCTGGAGCAATTGGCGGCGGGAAACGTCGAGGACTTGGGCGATTTTGCTCAGCAACCCTACGACGCGCGGATTCGCCGCAAGCCGGATCGGATTCAGGTCCAGCTGATGCGGGACGGCAAGGTCGACGATCAGCAGATACGGATCACCAAGGGCGTGACGCTCGAAGCCAGCTCGTCGGTGCTCGAAATCAGCTACCTGCTGGAAGGCCTCAACCCCCACGATCAGCTCCGGTTTGGTGTCGAGCTGAACTTTGCCGGCTTGCCGGCGGGGGCGGACGACCGGTTCTTCTTCCAAGGCGATCCGCAAAATCGATTGGGCCAACTGGGGAAATGCCTGTCGATCGAAGACGGGTTCGACCTTGGCTTGGCCGACCAATGGCAGGGGATCCGTCTGCAGCTCTCGGCGAACCGGCCGACGGGCTTCTGGACCTTCCCGATCGAAACGGTCAGCCAATCGGAAGGCGGGTTTGAGCTGGTGCATCAATCGGTCGTCGTCCATCCGCACTGGCTGGTCCAGGCCGACGCTGAAGGTCGGTGGAGCGTGACGATGAAGCTGGACGTCGATACCAGCTGGGCGGAGAGCCGTCTGGCCGAGTCGCTGACGCATCACCATCAAGCGGGCGTCTGAAGCGCCGACCGATTCCCCGGGGAAGAACGGCCTCGGGCCGAACCGAGACGACAATTCAGGGCACAATCCAGGGCCTGGCGAACCGCCAACGGGTGTTCGCCGGGCCCTTTTTTCTTCCCCCCGCGTGCCGCGCCGCGCCGTTGCAAGGGCGGGCGCCGGACTGCAAAATAGGGCCTTTCTCGGAGGGTTTGACCGTCGTTTGCAGTAAAGGGTGAATCATGGGCCGTCTGGTGACTCTGTTTACAGGCCAATGGGCCGATCTGTCGTCTGAGGATATGTGTCGCATCACCAAGGAATGCGGTTATGACGGCATCGAGCTGGCCTGTTGGGGGGACCATTTCGAGGTCGATAAGGCGCTGGCCGATGATTCGTACTGTGCTCGCAAGCGTGAGCAGCTGGAGCGATTCGATCTGCAATGCCGCGCAATCAGTGCTCATCTCGTCGGCCAGGCCATCTGCGATCCGATCGACATTCGCCACAAAGCCATCCTCCCTCCCTACGTTTGGGGCGACGGCAACCCGGCCGGCGTGAATCAGCGGGCGATCGAGGAACTGAAGAACACGGCTCGGGCAGCCAAGAAGTTCGGCGTGAGTGTGGTGAACGGGTTCACCGGTTCGAGCATCTGGCACCTGAACTATTCGTTCCCGCCGGTACCGCAGAGCATGATCGACGACGGCTACAAGCTGTTCGCCGACCGGTTCAATCCGATTCTCGATGTCTTTGCCGAATGTGGCGTGAAGTTCGCGCTGGAAGTCCACCCGACCGAGATCGCCTTCGATCTCTACTCGGCCGAAGCCGCCCTCAAGGCGCTTGACTACCGCGAAGAGTTCGGGTTCAACTTCGATCCCAGCCACCTCCATTGGCAGGGCGTCGATCCGGTGGAGTTCATTCGCGCGTTCCCTGACCGGATTTACCACGTCCACGTGAAGGACGCCATCACGACACTCAACGGCCGCAGCGGCATTCTGTCGAGCCACCTGAACTTCGGCGACGCGCGCCGCGGCTGGGACTTCCGCTCGCCAGGCCGAGGTGGTGTGAACTTCGAGGAAATCATCCGTGCCTTGAACAAGGCCAACTACCAGGGCCCGCTGTCGGTCGAATGGGAAGACTGCGGCATGGAACGCCAGTTCGGAGCCCGTGAAGCGGCCGCCTTCGTCAAACGGATGGATTTCAAGCCGAGCGACGTGCAGTTCGACGCGGCCTTCGGCGAAGGCTGATCGCCCCCCCGCTGACCTCACCCTGCACACCTTGGCGACGGACAACTGACGCTACCGGCCCCGGCCAGCAACCTCCTGCTGACCGGGGCCTTTTCTTTGCGCGGATCCTGAGCGGCAGTGTGCGGTCTCGACCGTCCGCAATTCGGCACACCGTGTGCCAGATCCGCACGCCTGCTGCCAGCCCGCCGGTTGCTTCCGGTCGAGAGCCGACCAGCGTTTTCTGGGGCGAGTTGCCGGCGCACGACACCCATCGTCGAAAAGCTTCCACGCTCGGCACACGAATTGCGTCACGACGCAGCACGTGCGAGGAGACCTGCGAGCCTTAACGCTGGCGGTCCGCCCGAAGCTGGATTTCGGGGGTGATCGCAGTGCGAGATTGGAGACGGGCGAAAAACACATGCAAACGGTGACCACTGGGGAGCGAGAGATCCCCTCGGCGTGTTGGCGGTCGAACAGCTGGAAGACGGGCTGGTTGAGCCTGATGGTGATGAGTCTCACAATGATGAGTCTCATGGCGCTGGGATGTGCTCCCCAGACACCGCCTAAGTACACGGCGCGCGAAGCGTCGGCTAACGTGTTACCCGAACACGTGAAGGAAGTGGCCGCCAAGCTGGAGAAATACTTCGGCAATCCGCTCAGCCCCCGCATGCTGATGCGACGCCCGGAAGGGGACACCAGGCAGCCGGTGGCCAAGGATGAAGTGCCCGTCGATCCCAAGGCAGCCAGCAGCAGTTCGTCGGACGCCCAAGCAGCCGAAGGCGAATCGGCTGAGGGGACTGTCGAGCTGGTCGATCGGATCGACCGCGATCGGCTCCGCCGCGGCCAACAGCTCTACCAGGTCAACTGTGTCGGCTGTCACGGCATCACGGGGGACGGAGCCGGCACAGCGGCTCAGTATCTGAATCCCAAGCCACGCGACTACCGGCTGGGACGCTTCAAGTTCATCTCGACGCCCCGTGGTGAGAAACCGCGTCGAGTCGATCTGGAACGGATCATTCGGTACGGGGCCAAGGGGACCTCGATGCCCGATTTCCGCTGGCTCTCGGACGACGATCTCGGCGCGCTGATCGACTACGTGATTCTGCTCAGCAGCCGCGGCGAACTGGAAAAGAAACTGCTGGATGAAGCCGAAGCCGAGCTGAACGAGGGAGATCATTTCGATCCGACGATCGTCGCCGATTACGCTCAGGAAATCTACGACAGCTGGGATGGTGCTCAGCAGCAGGTCGTCCTGGCGTTGACTCAGCGACCGCCGTACACGGACGAATCGATTCTGAAGGGTCGCGAGGCCTTCCTGGCTCGCGGTTGTGCCAAGTGCCACGGAAACGACGGGAAGGGAACCAAGCAGGACGTCGGCAAGGACGACTGGGGCCACACGGCGTTTGCTGCTGACCTGAGCTCCGGGCTGTTGCACGGCGGACGCCGTCCGATCGACATCTATCGCCGCATCTATGCGGGGATCAACGGGACGCCGATGCCCGCGTTTGGCGAAGCGGTCGCCGACGATCCGGACGTGGCGTGGCACCTGGCTCATTACATCATGAGCATCGTCGAGAACCGCCAAGTGGAAGGCCTGGACAAGATCCAGCCACCACCAGCTGCTGAGACACCAGCTGCTGAGACACCAGCTGCTGAGACACCGGCTGCTGAGTCTCCGGCTGCTGAGACACCAGCGGCTGAAAAGCCCTCGGCGGAGGCGGCTCCGGCGGCTGAGACGCCAGTGGCTGAGACACCGGCTGCTGAAAAGCCGGCCACGGAGCCACCAGCGGCAGAGGCTCCGGCTGCAGAGGCAACGCCAGCTGCTGAGGCTCCAGCGGCAGAGGCTCCGGCTGCAGAGGGGGCAAGCGGTGGGTCGGTCGAGCCGGCACCGCCGACACCCGAGAATTCAGCGCAGTGAGCGGGGCAGTGAGCGAGAGGGGTGGTGGGGCTGGCGTGGTCAGTCGCACTGCGGAGATCGTGGACAACTCATCCCAGTCCTAGTGGCGGAAACAAGACATGTCGGAACGCGAAGCAGTCGAACGAGAGCTCAGCGCCCTGCGGGAGCGCATTGGCCAGCTGGAGACGAAGTTGTCGGCGCCGCCGGAGCACTGGCAGGCCTCGGATTTTTACGCAACCTATTACGCCACGACCGGGTTCTTCCTGGGGCTGTTTGCGGCGGCGACGAGCCTGCTCTTCAACATCGTCGGCGCGTCGTTTGTCGGCAAGCATCCGCTGGAGCTGATCAAAGTCTACCTGACCTTCCCGCTCAAAGACGCCCCGCTGACCGGCCAGATGGACAGTGGAGTGACGTTGGCGATGGGCTGCTGTCTCTATCTGGCGACCGGCATGCTGCTCGGGATCCCTTTTCAGCTGGTGTTGACCCGGTTTGCCGGCGAGCGATCGACGCTGGGTTGGCGGTTGTTGGTGGCAACGATCATGGGAATCGCACTGTGGTTGATCAACTTCTATGGCATCCTCAACTGGCTGCAACCGCTGCTGTTCGGAGGCAACTGGATTGTTGAGCTGATTCCGTGGTGGGTGGCTGCTTTGACGCATCTGGTCTTTGCCTGGACGATGGCGATTATTTTCCCGCTTGGACTCTACAAACCCTATCGACCTGAAGTGGATTTGCAATGAATGCTGTGACGAGTGCGCACGGTTCTGAGACGATCGGGCTGACGCCCGCCGAACGCGCAGGGCTGGTCGAAGAGCGACTGGTGCTGTGGTATTTCTACGCAGCGCTGCTGTTTCTGACGATCTCCATGCTGGCCGGCATCCTGATGGCGCTGCAGCTGGTGAACTGGAATCCGCTGGTCGGTATTGAGCTGCTGTCGGCCGGACGCTGGCGGATGATCCATACCAACGCGGTGGCCTATGGGTTCCTGGCGAATGCTTTCCTGGGGATGTTGCACTGGGCGGTTCCCCGTCTGACGCTGCGACCGGTGGCGAGCCGCCCGTTGTCGTATTTCATCTTCATCGCCTGGCAGGTGATCGTCCTGTCGACGGCGGTGGGGATCATCGTCGGTCCGACGCTGCAGGCTCAGCCTTGGGTCCAGGCCATGGCGGCCAAGTACCATTTGTCGATGACGCTGGGTGCTCAGGGGCTGGAATGGGGCGAGACGCCGTTCTGGATTGACCCGGTCGCCTTGCTGGGCTTGGCACTGGTGGCCTTCAACTTCTTCGTCCCCATCTCCAAGGCCGCAGCTCCGATGTACGTGACGCTGTGGTACTTCATGGCCGCTTTCGTCTGGACCTTCCTGACGTACGCGATGGGGAACCTGCTGCCGGAGTACACGGTGACGGGGACGAGTGCGGGGGCGATCAGCGGTCTGTTTATCCACGACCTGGTCGGACTGTTCGTCACGCCGCTGGGCTGGGGGATGATGTATTACTTTGTGCCGATCATTCTGAAGCGGCCGATCTGGAGCCACGGTCTGTCGCTGGTCGGTTTCTGGGGCCTGGCGTTCTTCTATCCGCTCAACGGTATCCACCACTTCCTCTACACGCCGATTCCGATGTTTCTGCAATACGGAGCGGTGATTGCGACGATTGCGGTGGAGCTGGTGGTGACGACGGTGATCATCAACTTCGTGGGGACGGTGTGGGGCCGCGGCGAAGAAGTGATGCGTCGCCTGCCGCTGCGATACTTCTACGCCGGTATGATCTTTTACTTCATCACCTGCACCCAGTGCGCTCTGCAGGTGACGCTGACCTTCCAGAAGCTGATTCACTTCACCGACTGGGTCGTCGGACACGCTCACCTGGTGATGTTCGGTGTGTTCAGCATGTGGTTGTTCGGTGTGATGACCTATCTGATTCCGCGACTGCTGCACCGACCGTGGTACAGCCAGCGACTGTGTGAGTACCATTTCTGGCTCTCCGCCGGTGGGCTCTGCGTCATGGCACTCGACCTGATCCTGCTGGGTGTCTTCCAGGGCTACTGGTGGGCGTCGCTCCTTCCGTGGCGAGATTCAGTCGACGGTTCACAGCCGTTCTGGATCACCCGTGTCTTTGCCGGCCTCGTGATGTTCTTCGCGCTGCTGGTCTTCCTCTACAACCTGTTCATGACGCTCCGCAGCCCGCGGGTGAGCCCCAGTCGCGTGTCGCAGCCGTCGGTGGCATACCAGGAGAATTAACAAGCGATGTTTGAGAGTCGAGCAGGTATCTTGTGGATCGCCGGTCTGGGCTTCTTCGCCTTCGCCTTCCTGTCGAATGCGATCGTCCCCATGGCCATGTACAAAGACAACAAAGAACTCACCGCCGAAGAAGTGGTGAACGACCGACTGATGTTCCAGTTCAAGGATCTGCATCGGCGGTATCCTGAGCAGTTTGAGAAGTACTACGGTGAGCCGACCAAGGAGAACTGTGCCAAGGCGCTCCGCCTGGGCCGCCAGGTCTATATCGGCGAAGGCTGCTGGCACTGCCACAGCCAGTTCATCCGACCGGTGTCGAATGAATCGCGTCGCTGGGGACCGGTCGCCAAGACCGAGGAGTTCAATAACGAACTCCAGCGTCCCGTGATGTTCGGCACTCGGCGAGTCGGTCCCGATTTGAGCCGCCAAGGGGGTCGACACGGCAACGACTGGCATACCGTCCACTTCCATAAGCCCAGTGTGGTGTCGACCGGATCGCCCATGCCGCAGTATCCGTGGTTCTTCGACGACCAGAGTCCCGACAAGCCGAACGAACGCGGCCTGGCCATTATCACCTACGTCCAGTGGCTCGGATCGTGGCTCGACGAGTACCCGTACTACGAAGAGCTGGAAGATATCCGGCGAGAGGAGCAGCCATGAGCAGGCGCAAGAATCGATCTCAGCTGTCGATGGAGGCCGATGGCAGCCTGTCGATGCCCAAGACATCGCGGTTCACGAAGATCGCCACCTTGATCATGGCGGCGATTATCTTCCCGTTCTGCCTTTACGGCTTCGGCAGCAAGTTCGTCGAATTCATCCACCTCTACCGCGGTGATGTTGAAGGCGAATTCGCCATCACGCCGATTGTGAACTACCTGCTGGCCAGCTCAGGATTCTTCCTGGTCCTGCTGTGGGCTATCGCCAACGGCATGCTGGAAGATGTCGAACGACCCAAGTATGTGATGCTGGAACGCGAACGGGAACTCGATCGGCTTGCCCGTCGTGTCCCCGATCCTGATCGTAATCGCCATGACCTGGGCAAGGACCCGATTGATGACTGATATCGAGAACACTTCCGCCGAAGTCGAAAACCAAAACCACCGATACCTCGGGAACGATATCCCATGGTACGTGCGGCTGATCTGGATCGGATTCTGGGTCTTCGTGGTCTACTACACGCTGGCCTATCTCTTCCCGGCAGTACAGCGCGAGCTGTTCTCGGGAATGGGTGGCGGCCCCGGCGTGTGAAACGCCGCACGGGGCACTTGGCGAGCAGATGACTGAGCGGGCCTGACGGGTCTGAATGACCTGACGGGCCTGAATGAAACGACTATGAACCAGCCCGTCTCGGATCTCGAATCGACCCCTGCCGTGACGGCGACCTGCGACTATTGCGGGCTCCCCGTCGCCGGCCCACCTCACTCGTCCACTCCTGACGACGACGCGCCGGTCTATTGCTGCTTCGGCTGCAGCTTTGCCGCCGCTATCGCCGGCTCCGGCAGCGAATCGGGGCACGCTCGAGGCCTGCTCATACGGCTTGGCATCGCCCTCTTCTTCACGATGAACGTGATGATGTTCGCGCTGACTCTGTGGACTGAAGACGTCTACGGCGGCAGTCAGTTCCTGGACCATCACCGGGCGGCCGTGCTGCACGAAGTCTTTCGCTACGTCTGCCTCCTCTCGACGCTCCCCGTCATCTACCTGTTGGGCGTGCCGCTGGCCGAAAACGTCCTGAACCAGCCCCGCATGCTGGCTCGTTCGACCGACTTGCTCCTCCTGCTGGGCGTCCTCGCTGCCTTTGTCTACTCTGCCTGGTCCGTCTTCCAAGGCACCGGACATATCTACTTCGAAGTCTGCTGCGTCGTGCTGCTGACCGTCACCCTCGGACGCTGGTTCGAAGCGACCGGAAAACTCAAGACGACTGCCGCCCTGCGTTCGCTCGAAGCACTCGTCCCCGATCAGGTCCGGTTGTGGCGCGATGGCCGTGAAGAAATCGTCCCCACGCAGTCGCTCGCAGTTGGACAGGACGTTGTTGTGCTCGCCGGCGAACGAGTCCCCATCGATGGTGTCATCGTCGAGGGGAATGCGGCCGTCGATCAGCAGCTGATCACCGGCGAATCCGAACCCGCCGGCATGGCAGCCGGAGCCAAGGTCTATGCCGGCAGCCTGAATCTGGACGGTCGCTTGCGAGTCCGAGTGGAAGCAGCGCCAGGGCATACGGCCATCGACGAGATTGTCGCAATTGTTACCGCCGCCGCCACCACCCGAGAACGCTACGGTCGACTCGCCGATCGAGTCTCCAGCATTTTCCTGCCGCTGGTGATCGTCGCCGCGCTCGCCACCGCCGGTTACTGGATCGCCTGGGGGATGCCGTCACTGGGAATTCTCCGCGGACTCGCCGTGGTCGTGATCGCCTGCCCCTGTGCCCTCGCACTGGCGACTCCCATGGCGATCTGGAGTTGCTTTGGACGCGCCGCACAAGCGGGGATCATCATTCGTCAGGCCGATGTCCTGGATCGTCTCGGTTCCGTCAGCGTCGTCTGCGTCGACAAGACGGGGACGTTGACCACCGGACACGTCTCGCTGCGGCAATGGATCACGACCCGCGAAATCGCCAACACCGACTCGGCCGCGACAGCTCAGAGCGTTCGACGGTGGGCCCGAGCCCTGGCTCGCAACAGCAACCATCCTGTCTGCCAGGCCATCTGCGCCGATCCAGGATCTGCAGACTCGCCACAGTCGCAACGATCGGACGATCAGGTGGAACTGGAATCGATTCACGCCGTCGCCGGTCGGGGACTCCTCGGTCGATGGCCCGCTGACGGCAGTGAATCGGCTGGCACCGTTGGCCTGCTCGGCAACCTCGCCTGGATGGAACAACACCAGCAGTCCATCCCCGACGACCTGCGCGCCGCCATCGCTCATACCCGCGAAGAAGGTCGGTCACTGGCCCTCATCGCCGCCGGCGGAATGGTCCTGGGCCTGCTGGTGCTGGACGAACAGATTCGCCCGGAAGCTGACCGAATGCTCGACTTCTTCCACCACCGCGGCCTGCAGATCCAGCTCCTCACCGGAGACCATCAGCAACGGGCCGATCGATTGGCGGCTCAGCTGGGTATCCAAGCGATCGGCGAGCTGTTGCCGAGCGACAAAGCGGACCGGATTCGAGACTGGAAACAAGCAGGCCAGTGCGTGCTGATGATCGGCGACGGAGTCAACGATGCTCCCGCCCTGGCCGTGGCCGACGTAAGCCTGGCGATGGGATGCGGCGCGGAAATCTCTCGCCATACGGCCGACGTCTGCCTCCTGTCAAACGATCTAAGTCAACTCGAGTTCCTGTTCCAGCTGGCCGGCGACACCATCGCCACTGTCCGCTGGAACCTTGTCTGGTCCCTGATGTACAACACGCTGGCTATCCCGTTGGCCATGGTCGGCTGGGTCAATCCGATCGTCGCCGCGATTGCCATGGTGGTCAGCAGCCTGATGGTCGTCGGCAACTCGCTCAGCCTGGCACGCGAATCGGGAATCCGACCTCCGCAGAACTCGTTCGATGACCTGGATTTGTATGATGAAGCCGACGGATTCAGCTGGTCCAACGATCGCCGACGGTCCAATCGACTGGACGACGATGGAGAACCCGGTCCGGAATGTCGCCAGAACGAGCCGAGTGTGGTGAGCTGATGCGGTTGATGGTCCCGTAGGCTGCGAAATTGACACGACACGTTGCGAAATTATGATTGAACTTCCTTTCATCCTGGCCGCCGGACTCCTCGGTTCGGCTCATTGCGTCGGAATGTGCGGCGGATTCGTGATGAGCATCGGGCTCCATTCAGCCTCTCGGCGTCACAATTTGTGGCGTCAGCTGGTCTACAGTAGCGGGCGGATTACCACCTACGCCATGCTCGGCGCTCTGGCCGGCTACTTCGGGATGCGGCTGGAGAACTGGTCGTGGTCGATGAACCAGCTTGTATCGATCGTCGCGTTGCTGGCAGGAGCCTTCCTCGTTGTGCAGGGCCTGGTGTCGCTGGGATGGTTGAAATGGCCCAGTTGGCGACGAGTGCCGGCGGTCTGCCTGGCGGCGTCGCTGTTCGGCAGCGTCCAACAGGGACGGCGCCTGGGCGACGCATATTTCTTGGGGCTGCTGACCGGATTCCTGCCGTGCGGCCTGCTGTACGGGATGCTCGCCCTGGCAGCGAACACGCGTCACTTCGCCGGTGGCGCCACCCTCATGGCCTGCTTCGGCGCCGGCACGATCCCCGCTCTGCTGCTGACCGGACTTGGCGCTCAATGGATGAGCGGCCGGTGGCGTCAACGGCTCTACCAGCTGGCCGGCGTCTGTCTGGTCGTCACCGGACTGATCACCATCGGTCGCGGCGTTGACATCCAGCACCTCGCCCTGCGCACACCGGGCAACTCCTGCCCCTTCTGTGCGGCTGAATCAGAATAGAACGCCACAACGCATCGCGGCGCACCGCATCGCGGCGACGGCGAGCCTGATGAAGGACTAGATTTGGCTCGCTGACGAGCCAAGTCAGCCAGGTCACGGCTGCGGAATGTCAATGGTGACTCGAGCGGCCAGCGCGGCCAGTCCAACGACGTGCAGAGCGACAATCAGGACGATCACGCCGTAGAGCGTCCGCATGCCGTCGTCAGGCAGAGCGACCTTCTTGCCGGCCTTGCCGTCACCGGACATGAGCTTCACTGTCACACTGCAGACCCAGGTCCAGTGCAGCATCAGGTGGAGCAGGACGCCGAGCGAAAAGACGACCAGCACTCCGAACTGGAAGCTCAACCAGTGCCCGTAATCCCAACCCCACAGCGTGCAGCCGCTGGCGTACGCACCCGGCGGAAACACGAAACGCAGCACCAGGGTGGAGAACCACAGCAGCAGGAACACGACCAGCAGTGCGAAGTCGAGCCAGTAATTGACGGTCGTACGCGAGATATGCCCCAGCTTGGCGGCGACCGGGTCGAGATCTTCGTCGGAACCCGCCGTATTGCGAGCTGGCTCTCTTTGGCTTCGGCTGATGTTCAACTTCTGAGTCATGAATCGAGTGTTCCCTGACAGTGGTTCGCAGTCCCGGCGGCTGGAAGATTTGCGCCAGGGAATCTCGACGCAAAATCTGTGCCGAACTAGCGCCATCAGCGAACAGCGCGTGCTGAGGGCGCCCGGCATCGGAGGTCCGTCGGATCGGTGCCGCCAAGGCCCGCGATCGACTGTGCCATAACGAACACTCGGCCGGTCAAAATCTGGGCCTGGCGCGCACTTTAGCACACCTTCTCAAAATGAAACCGTCACAGACCGGTCTCTCCGGCAAGGCAGGCCCGAAAACCGATCGGCAGGCGAAGTGGGAGTCTTGGAGGGCGCAGCGGGGTGGTTCGTCCATTTCATTGACGGCGGTCATCGCTCGATTATACTGGACTTTTCGCCCGTCCTCGACCGACGGGCTGCCCGAACAGCGGCCATGAATGCCCTGTCAGCGCACATCGATGGTGCGTTGGCAGGGTTTTTTTTGTGCGCTGGTCGTTCGCAGGCGTGAGTTCGCGAGGGTGATCCGTGATGCAGATCAATTCGGCTTCGAGCGAGATCGTGGCCAGACCGTGGTTTTCGAGGCTTGAGCTGGCTGGCCCGACGCTGTTACGTCTGGCGTTAGGCATCGTCTACCTCCACTTTGGGTTTCTCAAGTTCTATCCGGACCTGAGTCCGGCAGAATTGCTTGCGACGCAAACCGTGATGAACCTTTCCGGCCAGTTTCTGGATGCCGAACAGAGTCTGTTACTGCTAGCTATTTTTGAGACTCTGATCGGACTGGGCTTTCTGTTTCATTTGTTTCCACGGATCATGTTTGCGCTGTTTACGATCCACATGCTGGGGACATTCGCTCCTTTGTTCCTGTTACCGGAATTCGCTTTCAAGATTGCGCCGTTCGCCCCGACCTTGGAGGGCCAATACATTCTGAAGAATATTGTCTTCTTGGCCGCCGGATGGACGGTGCTCTTACCGGACGCATTCTCAAATCGTTCGGCCACGTCTGGAGCTGATCGCTAACTTTGGATTTCGAATACGCCCTGATTGGGGATGTCGCTCATGCATGTGTCGGCAGGAAGACTGGTGATGGCCATTCTGGTCGTGGGTTTCGCTTGGGGCGTCCATACGACGTACGAGCGATATCGGGGCACCGACCTCAGCCGTGTTCCTCAGGTCAAACGTGATTCGCGACCCACGGCCGTAGCTCATCGGACATTCCGCCCGGTCGTTCCCGATGGACCAGTGACGACAGTCCACGTCACCGCAGACTCCGGGAATGGCTCGATCTCAGGGGATTCACATCAGGGGCCAGCGGTCTCGGACACCATCGCGACCACCGCTTCATCATCCCCGGCGTCGAATGACATATTGCAGGAGTTGAAGATTTATCCGGCCATCGAAAAAGGGATGCGAACTCCGTTCGATTTATGGCGTTACTACGGCCGTGGCGTGACCTCGTTCAATTCCCCGGTATTGCCGATGCGGTTTGAGCAATGGGTGGAGTTCCACCAGAAGCAGAAGCCGGCGCTGATGGCTGAGATTGAACATTACATGCAAGGTCGGTTCGATTTTTCTGGAGAGACGATCGAGGGCGCCACGATGAGCGGCGGTAAACCGATCATGCGTGGTCCGGTCGCCCGGCTGCCGGCAGGATATGGCAGCTTTGAGGACGTATCTGAACTGCCGATCAGCGAGATTCGCCGACAGGACCTGTTTCCCTACAAACCCCTGGCTCATCCCCTCCAATCCACTGCCCACATGCTGTTTCCGCGGGAGTGGATCAAGGTACATCCGGAGCATGAACGGATCGACGTCGATCTTGATTTTCCGGCGGCTTACCTGCCGGAGTTTCCACCGCCGCTGTACCTGACGACACACAAGGAACTTGGCGACGTCACCCGAGGCCAGGAAATCACACTCGACAATCACTTCGAAATGTTCGACGGCCTGTTGACGCCCGAACAGATGGAAGGGCTCAAAGAATTACTCCGCCCCTCGCCGACGACCTGGTTCAACCATACCGATCACCGACTGACGCTGGCACCATCGAAAGGCGTGGCGTGCTTCGATTGCCACGTCAACGGACACACCAACGGAGCCATTGAACTGGGGCCGGACTCACGACCTAACATGGCGAGACTCCGTGTCGACACTCCTTCCCTGCGAGGCAACTACAATTTGATGCAATTCTCATCGAAGCGTTCCATCCGCAGCATGGATCATTTCGCCGAAGTCGAGGAATATTTCGACGGAGATCCGGGTATGCAGCAGGCGATTGGGCCTCGAGCAGTCCAGCGAACGGTCACAAACCGCATGGGGGATTTCAATGCGATCATTGATCTTCCGCCCGCGCCGAAGCTCGATCCCCTGATGCGGCTCGATCCCGAACTGGCAACCGATGCTGAACTGCGAGGCGAGGCGTTATTCCATGGGAAGGGCCAATGCGCCACATGCCATTACGGCCCGTCGTTCGTGGACGACTACATGCACGATCTGAGAGTGGAGCGGTTTTACGTGGGCCGGCCCGAAGGTCCAATCAAGACCTTCCCGCTGCGCGCTATCAAGGATTCCCCTCCCTACCTGCACGACGGACGTTGCCCTACGTTGCATGACGCGGTCGAGTTCTTCAACCTGGTCCTGCAGCTCCACCTCAGCTCGGCAGAAAAGAACGATCTCGTCGCCTACCTGCTCTGCCTTTAACCCCCAGCTTTCCTCTGAGATCGCAGCTACTTCTGCTGCAACTCGGCTGACGCACCGCGGATCGCCGTCAACAATTCGCGGACATCGTCAGGAAAGACGTGGCCGATCGAACCGATCCGGAAAGTGTCGGCTCCAGTAATCTTGCCCGGATAGATCACGAACCGACGGCGTTTGAGCGCCTCGTAGAACGGAAAGAACTCGAACCATCCGCCGCTCGGATAGAGAAACGACGTAATGATCGGCGATTGCAGGTTCCTCGGCAGGAGCGGTTCAAATCCCAGCTCGACCATCCCTTCGACCAACAGTCGCTGATTAGCCGCATAGCGCTGGTGCCGAGCGGCAACGCCTCCTTCGGCTTCCAGCTCCGACAGTGCTTGACGGAAGGCCCGCACCACGTGAGTCGGCGACGTGTAGCGCCACTTGCCGTGATTTGCTTCCATCTCGCGCCACTGGTCGTACAGGTCCAGGCTCAGCGACCGAGCCCAACCGCGAGTCGCTTCCAGCAGGCCACGGCGAGCGATCACGAAACCAAAGCCGGGCGTCCCCTGGATGCATTTGTTGGCTGATGACACCAGGTAGTCCGCCTGCAGCGATTCCATCGTCAGCGGAATGCCACCAAACGACGACATCCCGTCGACGATGTAGGTCCGCCCTGCCCTCCTCACCACGTCACCCACTCGCTCAGCCGGATTCAGCATCCCGGTCGTCGTTTCGCAGTGGACCATCGCCACGTGCGTGATGGTGGGATCGGCGGCCAGCACTTCGGCCACCTGAGCGGCATCGGGAGATACGGTCTCGGCGTAGGCCAGTTCATGCCGAGCGATCTTCAGGCGGTCGGCAATCTGCACCATCCGCTTGCCGTAAGCGCCGTTGTTGACGATCAATACTTTGCCGTCAGGCGGAATTACGGAGCCGAGTGTCGCTTCGACCGAAAACGTACCGCTCCCCTGCATCAACACCGATGTGAACTCGCCTTGATCGGCGGTCGCCAATTGCACCAGCTGATTGCGAATCTCGGTCACAATCTGGTTGTAATCGTCGTCCCACGTGCAATAGTCGCGCTGCATGACTTGTCGCACAGTGCGCGACGTCGTCAGGGGACCAGGAGTCAACAGCAGATAAGGAATGTCGTCGTCCACGCTCGTTCGATCCTGTATTATTCCTGCGGCGTGGCCCGGTCTCCCGCGATCCAGCCTTGATGCTTGGCATAAAAGTACGCCCACGACACCAGCGTCCCGACGCCTCCCACCAGCGCCAGAGCATAGCTGGCACGGATGAAGAAGTTCAGCCAGTCGAGCTGGGGGGCCCACAAATCCTTGTACAACACGACGGCGACGCTGCCCAGGTACCCGAACGAATCGGCGACGTAAATCAGGAAACCGACGTTCCCCACGTGACGAAAGGCGGCCAACAGCCGCTCGAACAGAATGCAGTTGAACGGAATGTAGGCCAAGTAGGCCCCGATCCCGGTCATCACCAGCCAGGGAATGTCGGGCAGCGTGCCCCGTTGGTAGAGCCACGTACTGATCCCAACCGTTGCCAGCCCCCCAAAAATAACCAGATGATTCGCCCACAAAGCCCAGTCGTTGCGGCGGACGAATGCCAGCAACATCAGGGCCGGCAGCACACCCAGCATCACGCGGCTTTCAATCTTGCCAAACGATAGTCCGTGATTCGGGCCGCGGAGGTCATTGAGTATGTCAGCGAAAAAACTGTCGCGGAAATCACGGTAAGCCGTCAGCAGCGTGTAGACGACGATCAAGACCACCAGACCGCCGGCAAATCGACCAAACAGCGCCCAACGTTCAGCTCGCGACATCGGTCGACGCAGTGTCCGCTGAGCTACATCCTGCTGGCTGGGCGGAGGCAACTGACGCAGGAACCAGACACAAATGACCAGCGGCAGTGCAAACACCAATCCGGTCCAGAAGGGCATCGAAAACTCCGTCACCCCCGGGACACTCAGCAGCCGTATGCCCGCATCTTTCACCAGCGCCGACGAAAGGATGAAGCTGGCGCACAAGATCAGCCCCATGACTTCGGTCATCCGCCGACCTTCCAGGTAAGCGAACACCAAACCCCAGATCATCCCGAGCGGCAAACCGTTGAGAAACAGAAACAGAGCATTCCAGGGAGGTGAAGTGACGGCAAATCCCAGCAGAGCCAGCTCAGCCAATCCGATCAGCGTCAGAATCATCAGCTCGCGATTCCGCCGCTTGGCCTCGGATACAAACTTGATCCCGAGAAACTTCGAGAGCGCGTAGCCGATGACTTGAGCGATCACCAGCAGCGATTTGTACTTCAGCACGCTGGCGCCAATCATCACCGGGCTGACCGTACTGAATGCGGCCGCGGTGAACGGTTTGCGCACCGCGTACATGCACGTGTAAGCACCGAAGGCGGCCACTCCAGCCAGCACGGCAACCTGCAGCGAACCGCAAGATTCGAGGAATCCAGTCAAGCGACCATGTGGATGCGGTGCGGCGTCCGGACCGCCACCGTCCACGGCCTCCGTCTGCGGCCGCTCTGATTTCCGACCGACGGCCATCAATTACTCCTCGCCCGGTCCTGGTCCGCGCAGCGGTACGGCCAGGTACTGCTGGAACTCCAACGCGAAATCGACCGCAATGCAGGCGTGAACCTTCCCTTGCTTGTCGTCGAATACCGACGGCGTCTGCAAAGGAAAGATTGGCTGGTGCCAGACACCCGGATGAATGTTGATGCCAAACGTTCCGTCACAGTAGAAGGCCACGAAGTCGGCCGGAGTAATATCATCTCCAGGCAATGCCAACAGAGCGATAAACGGAGTGACTCCGCGAGGCGAAAAGACCTGACTGCCGTCCGGATGATAGTTGGCTTCCCGCACCAGCAGCCTCGTGCGGTCCAGCGGCTCGCGCCCTTCACTGGCTGTCGCCGGATCCGTAAACCAGCCGGTGATGTAATAGCCGTCGACCGCGTGATTCCGAGCGATCATCAACTCACCGCGCCGCTCGAAAACAAACTCGCCCGAAGTAATCCCCCCTTCGTTCCCCGTCCCTGAGACCACGGGCCGCCAGCCCGGCTGAGGCCAGGTCACAATCTCCACCACCGCCTCGTCAAACGATCGCTCGATGGTGCCGTACCCCTGCAGCGTCTCGGCCGTGGCCCGCCGCCAGGGTACTTCATGAACGCTGATCCCCGGCTCGTACAACGAAATCACTCGGTCCATCGGAATCGTCGATCCGGGCCCCTTGTCACTCATCCAGCTCCCCTCCCGTTCGCCTCGTGTTCCCTTGACCAGTCTGACCAACCCCGAGATTCGCCGCGGCACCGCAGCTGGCCCTCCAGGTGTCGGCCCAAGTGCACCGCCGAATCGCGTCAGCACGAGTCTACCCGGCAGTTACGTCCCGTTCGAGCCGCGGAAGACGTCATTCTCAGGAAATTCACTCGGCCGAGAGCCCCATCACGGCCGGCGTGTGACCCACAGGCAGACCGGCGTCGTCCGGGCCAGCTCATCCAGACCGCGCTGGGCACGCTCGGTCCATTCCGTCCATCCGGTCCACCTGGCGGCCTCAGCCGGCGCGGTCCCCCGTGCCGACTCATATGCCTGAGTGGCTCGCCATGCCTGTCCACCCAAACGGTAGTGATCGCCCAGCAGCACGGCGTACTCGGCTCGGCCCGGTGCGATGCTCCGGGCGAATTCAATCACCGCCAGGGCCCGGTCATAGTGACGCGCACGACGCCAGTAGTCGGCAGCCACTTCGACCAGCAACACCTCGAGGGCCCTCGGCGGCTGAACACCATCTCGTGCCGATCCACGCAGCAGATGCTGCAGCGCCAACTCGCTCCGTTCGGCTGCCGCCCGCCAGTCTCCTCGACGTGCTGCCAGATCGGCCTGCAATCGGCAAAGGTCGCTGCACAGCGATGCGTCCGATACCGATGCGCCGGCGGGTCCGCACAGCTCATCTTCCAGCTGGTCGGCCAGTTGCTGAGCCGATTCCAGCTGGTTGAGTCGAGCCCAGTCGATCACTCGCTCCATCCGGTCGGCCACTGGGGACTGATCGTTCAGCGGCAACTGGGTTCGCAGCGAAATCTCGGAGAGCGCTCGAGTGAGATCGTGGTGAGACTGAGCCGCTGACGGATGGGGATCGAGATCATGCCAGCGGCCGGCCAGCAACCAAGCTTCCCAGGTTCGCTGCTGAGCGGTCAGCCGGACGACTGAGCGCCGCAGCGAATCGGCTCGATGCGACGCAAACAGCCACGGCACGACGACCGCGACCAGCCCGAAAACAAGCCAGGTCGGTGAGAGCTGGGCCGGTGTAGTTCGGTATGGGGCGGTACGACGGGGATCGCTCGGACCGTGGTGGGTCCAGGGCCAAGACGCCGGACCGGCCATCGCCCAGGCCGGGACCTGCCACAACATGATCCAGCTCAACCGGGCCACTGCGACGGGGACGATCTGAGCGACGTCGTTGAGGACCACGATTGGGGTGTCGCGGTGAGTAGCAAGTGTCCACCAGCCGGCCAGCAGGAGTCCGGCCAGCCCCATCCATCGTCTTCTCGGGGGCCTGCTCAGGGTGGTGCCGACGAATCCGGACAGCGGCAGAGCGGCGAGGGCGGTGCCCCAGAAAACGTGCGGGTCACCAAAGGGTCGCATGACGGCGTGCCAGGGTCGACTTTCGGTCAGGTCGGCGGCATAGGCCAGGACGGCGCTGACGCAGAGCGCTGTCGCCGCGCCGACGGCCGTGGATAGCGACACGCTGGCGAGGCGAACGCGGCAGGGTGACTCGGCAGGTGAACTGGCTGGCATCTCCACGCTCCGGGCTCAACCGCGGTTCCTCAGCCACTGCTCGACTGCTTTCCCGCGATCGGCCTGTCCTTTATACTCGCTGCGCAACTCAATTCAGAGCGCAACTGAACCCGCTGCGAACTGGCGGCCGACCCCAGCTGGCGGATCTTTTTTTGGCAGGAGCTTGAGCACATGGCAGCCGACGACTCGTCAAATTCCTCGAACTCATCTATGGGAACCTGGGGATCCATTGCCGTACTGGCCGTGCTGTTGATCATCATGGCGACGCAGTTCGGCCGAATCAAGAACGCTTTGAACGAGATGATGGGAAGTGCACCGCCCAGCGAAGTGGTGGTGCCGACGGCCGCCCAGTTGAAACAGTTCGATCTGTCGAAAATAGCGGCTGGCAAGGAATTCGCTTCGAAGGCTGATGAATACGACTTTGCCAAGGCGATCAACGATGAACCGGTCGCGGCCAATGACGGTGCGGCCGGGTACGTGCAGGATGGTGATCTGGTGATTGGCGTGGTCTCCGGCGATGACGCTTGTGCCTTCCCGCTGTCGATCATGCGGCATCATTTGCTGGCGAATACTAAGGTCGGCGACAAGCTGCTGATCGTCAGCTACTCGCCCCTCACCTCCTCGACTGCCGTCCACGTGAACCCGGGCTCAGCCCCGTTCGCGCCGACGAATCAGGTATTCAACAGTGCGTTGATCATCCACGACACGGAAGGTGGAGAGAACACGGCGTATTCGCACTTGAGCGGTGAAGGACTGGTCGGTCCCGCGGCTGGCAAGAAGCTCGTCCCCGTCCCTCATTCCGTGACCACCTGGGAACGCTGGAAGAAAGCCCATCCGAAGACACGGGTCGTCAAACAGGATTCGGCTGGAAATATTCGCTACGACATCAACCGCTACACCGCTTATCTGGTCGACGCGGCGGAACCGTATTATCCGGCAGCGAACAAGGACGATTCCGTTTCGTGGAAACAGCCCGTATTGGGCGTTCGAGTCGGCGATGCCGCCAAGGCCTATCCGCTGGACCAACTGAAGAAGGCCGGCAAGCCGGTAACCGACGAGCTGGGGGGCAAGAAGTTCACGATCGAGTACTTCGAGCCGACTCCTGACCAGCCGCTGGCTGTGATCACTCAGGCCGACGACGGCGTGACCAGCCAGCCCGCCCTGTGGTTCGCCTGGCACGCCTTTTATCCGACGACCCAGGTCTACGGGAAATAGGTCCCCCAGCTTGGCCGTTTGCCCAGAGACCGGCTGTTGGACGGGGTAAGCTGCCTACCCGCGGACAGCCTCCGGGCCGACGTTTCCACCCGCCCGAGGGTCCAAATTACCCCTCCGACCGGCCGAATTTTCCCGGCCGGCCGAAGTTCTCCTTAAGCAATGCTCTGGCACCAACCGACAGCTCTATTAAAATACGGGATTCCGTAACGGGTTTTGGTGATTAGAGAATCTTGGCAAGAGAAGAGGAGCGACGGGCATGGGCATCTTTACCACTCAGTGGGAGGACGAAGAGAACAACCGAATTCTGGAGTTGCATGTCCAGTATCGTCTGGACGGCAGCTCGCTGGAGATCGATGCCGTCACTCCCGCCTCGGTAACTTTTGTTGATCAGCACTCGCGTGAGCCGATCCGGAAGATTGGCGTGCACACTCGGGCCGGTAAGGGGATGCTGCTGCAGCGGTTCCACCACAGCAACGGCCTGGACGAGGTCCGCGAGACGATGCTGTCGGCCTTGAGCGTCAAGGCGTAGGTCGCCCCGCGCGACTTCTCGAGATCGATTGTCCACTGCCATGGGGCTCGCTGCGCTGACAGTGCGCCCCTGGCTCGGCGGTGCGCGGTCAGACTATCTCAACCGCGGAAGCTGCGGATGCCGCGGATGGACGCTCCGCCCCCCCGGCTGCCGCCAAGACAACGCCAAGACAAAACGCCAAGACAAGACACACAAGTCTTCCGACGGCCGGCAATTGCAAGACACACACGTTTTGCCCAGCCGCCTGGCCCAGCGTCCAGACTTTCTCAACCACGGAAGCTGCGGACGCCGCGGAAAGACACTCGGCCACCCCCAGCCGCCGCCAAGACAAGACACACAAGTCTTCCGACCGCCGGTAATTGCAAGACACACACGTTTTGCCCAGCCGCTTGGCCCAGCGTCCAGACTTTCTCAACCACGGAAGCTGCGGATGCCGCGGAAGGACGCTCCGCCAACCCAAGCCCGCCGCCAAGACAAGACACACAAGTCTTCCGACCGCCGGTAATTGCAAGACACACACGTTTTGCCCAGCCGCCTGGCCCAGCGTCCAGACTTTCTCAACCACGGAAGCTGCGGATGCCGCGGAAAGACACTCGGCCACCCCCAGCTGCCGCCAAGACGGCCAATTGCAAGACACACACGTTTCGGCGGGAGGTTGGCGTGGGGGGGCGGGGCAGCCCCCTGACAGGGTTTCGAGCGAGGGGCCGGCTCCAGAGATCGCAAAAGAGCATCCGGCGCGAACCGGCCAGCGGCTCAGTCGCCGCCGATAGACCAGCCGTTCAATTCAGATGACACGGTCGAGACTATTTGTCCGACCCGACTTCTTCACCCGACGAGACGTCGTCAACAGGGACCTCGCCAGCAGGGACGTCGCTGCCGGGAACGTCACCGACCGAGCTGCCGTCGATTGGCGGGCCACTAGCGTCCATACCCGGGGGGCCGCCCATGCCGGGGGGCATTCCGGGAGGAGGTCCGCCCATCGGACCACTGGGGCGCATCGATGGTATGACGGCTCGCAACAGGCCCTGGAACAACCCCGCCGCTCGTCCGGCGATCGATCCGCCACCGCCTCCCATCTCCATCGGCGGACCCAACTGGTCCGGGTCCATCTCCAGCGACTTCGCCAATGAACGCTTGGCCTGATTCAAGTCACCACCCGTCAACGCCTTCGCCACACCGTCGCCCACCAACGCCGCATATCCCTGCCTGAGCGTCGATTCATCGATCAGCCCTCGCTGGTGGTACAGAGCCATCTCCGTCATCGCCGGCAACGGATTCGGTGACGACTTGCTCGAACCAGTTGACGCAGCCGCTTTCGCCTGAAATTCCTTAGCCAGTGCCCCCACCCGCTTTTGAGCTTGGGCCGCCTGCAGCTTCGTGGGCAACGACGTCAGCTTCAGCTTCTCCGACACAAACTTGAACGCATCGTCCACCGCGTCTTTCACCGGCTCACGACCCTTCCGCCGCTCACCCGTCACCTCGGTGTTCACCAACGCCTTTCGCTGCACATAAAGAGGCTTCCCCTGCCGCACGTCAATCAGCCGCACCCGCGTCGCGTTGCTGACCGACTGATTCCGCCCCACCAGCTTCACTGCCACGTCAACCACCATCAGCACGTCCAAGTCCTGTTGGCGAGCCACCTCCAGCAACTTGTCCGACGACTTCGCCACACCCAACAACGTGATCCCGCGGGACAAAGGCCGAGCTTCTACCGCACCAGCCGCACCGGCCGCCGATCCCTGCTCGCCAGCCTCGCCCCCAGCCGGCTCTGCCGTCGCTCCTTCGTCCTGACTCCCCGTGTTGTTCCCATACCCGATGGCTCCTGGTCCCCGGCCCGGCGGCGGACCGACTCCGTAACCTCCCGACAAGCCCGGTGGACCTACCGGCTGCACATCGGACTCCATCGCCGGCTCACCTCCGCCGAAATCGCCCGGCGTTTCCTCGCCAGCTCCAGCCGTCGCTCCCGCCGGAGGAGCCTTCAGCGGCCGGCCAAAATCGCCCGCCGACATCTGCTTCTGCAACCGCTCCAACAACAGCTGACCAAAATACCCCGTGTACTTGTCAAACTCCGCGCGCGTCGGCCCACCAGCCGATTCGCCTCCTTCCGCGGCAAACTCACCCCCTCCAAAATCGCCGCCACCAGAATCAGCGCCACCAAAATCCGCGCCGCCACGTCCTCCACCTCCGGGCGAATCATCCGGTGGACCAATCACCCCCAGATCGTCCCCTTCAATCGGCTTTTCGCCCGGCTTGAAGACCACGCCGACTCCCCAGCGTTCGGCCAGCACCGGTCGAAACAAACCTGGCACCCAACCACAGCTCTGCAGCAACTGAGCCGCATCACCCTCACCGGTGATCGCCTGGGCATACAGCAAGTTCATTCCCTGACGCTCATTCCCCGACCGAAATTGCCGCTCAGCCAAGTCCTTCAGCGGCACCGGCGGCGGCGGAACCGGCGGCCCCATCCCTCGCCCACCGCCAGGCCCGAATCCACCCGGCATCGGCCCCCCAAAACCACTCATCCCGCCCGCCGAATCCCCTCCGGCTCCGGTGTCCCCCATCATTGCCTCGGAGTCGCCACCCTCCTCTGCCCCCTGACCGGCATCACCATACTCCGCACGGACCACCGGTTCACCCGAAGCATCCAACTCCTGCCGCCGCTCGTCATATTGGTTCCCACCGTAGCCCCGCTGGTACCCCTGCCGCCCTTCAGCCGGTATCGCGTACGAGCCATCGCCCCCCGCCGACTCACTGCCCGCCGACTCACTGCCCGTTTCTGCCGCAGCTGGGTCCTCAGACGGAGCCTCCTCGGCGCTTGCGTCCGGCGCTGGTTCCTCGACCGGAGCCTCCTCGGCGCTTGCGTCCGGCGCTGGTTCCTCAGCCGGAGCCTGCTCCACACCCGCTGCACCATCGGCCGGCGGCGCTGAGGACATATCGGCACTGGACGCTGGCGGAACCTGAGCCACCTTGGCGGAACCCGAATCACTGCAGCCGGCCAGCCCCAAAACGCACCAAGCCCAGGCGATGAACCATAGTTTTCTGCTCATGGGAACTCCCGCTGCTTACCGATCTCGATCTCAACCCCGCGGCCGTGACCCAGACATTATGGTCCGGAATCCAGGTGCCGTCGAGCAACTCCACCGGGAAGTCCCCCAAACACCGTCGCCGAACCCGTTACAGACTCGTTGCGCGCCATCCGCCCGGCTCAGGTTAGACTTACCAGGGAGCAGTGGCTCGCCGGTTCGCCAGAGCCGGTTCGCCAGGGCCGGACCATGAAGCCTGGAAGCCTGATTTTCTGAATCTAAGGAGCGAGATCGATGATCCAATCACGAAGCTGCCGACGGAGCTGGAATCTTAAACTCGGATCGATCCTCCTGGCCCTGACCGTAGCCGGACCGCTGACCAGCCCCGCAACATTCGCCTGCGGTCAGCAAACACCCGCTGAGCTACTCGAACAACTCATCTCCGACGACGAAGCGGTCCGAGACGCCACCATCACCCGGCTGCGAGATGAAGGACCCGCGGGTCTCGAGCAAGCTCTTCAGGCGGCCAAGATCGCCATCGATGCGAGTCGTCGTTACCTGTCCGCAGAAGAGCACCAGGTGGCTTACCCAAGGGCCGCCCGAGCGGCCACTGCCGTCGACCGCGTTGCCGGCCAATACCTCGCCGTCCGGACCGGACTGTACTGGTACACCGATCAGGCCGCCGCCGAAAAGGCAGCCCGTGAATCAGGCCGTCCGCTGCTGAGCCTCCGGCTGCTGGGCCAACTGACCGATCAAGAAAGCTGCGCCAACAGCCGCTTCTTCCGCACGCTCCTGTATGTCGACCCCGACATCGCCAAAATCATGCGTGACAAGTTCGTGCTGCACTGGCAATCCGTGCGTCCCGTCCCCATCATGACGGTCGATTTCGGCAACGGACGAACCGTGCGCCGCCCCATCACCGGCAACAGCGCCCACTATGTGCTGACCGCCGACGGCGAAGTCATCGACTGCCTCCCCGGTCTCTACACGCCCCTGGCCTTTCGCGAATGGCTCGAGAAGACCCACGCCCTGGCCACCGAAATCAGCTCGCTCGACCCGCCCGCCCGCGCG
Source organism: Pirellulales bacterium (assembly GCA_046349895.1). GTDB lineage: Bacteria > Planctomycetota > Planctomycetia > Pirellulales > Pirellulaceae > JAXMBJ01. The sequence continues at coordinate 4,122,331 of JAXMBJ010000006.1, forward strand.
ACCCGCATCCGCGAATATCACATGCAGGAAGCTGAACGCGTCCGCCAGGCTTCCGCCGCTCTACTGAGTCCCCAGAACGTCGACATCGCCGCAGTCGTTGTTCCAGCCCACATCAATACCGGTGCAGTGGAGGCCAATCGGCGCACGTTCAGCAAGGGCCGCGCTGAAGGTCCGGCGCTGCAAGCCTTCACCGGAGCCGTGAACGCGGCGGCCGTAGAGAACGTCGACTGGGCCGCCGTGGCCGAAGCGACCGCCGACGCCGTGGTCTTCAGTCCGAATGCCTATTCCGCCATGACCCACGAAACGGGACAGGATTGCCAGCGACAGAATTCGCCCATGGTCGTGAAGCTCCGTCGAACTGTTCTGGCCGATCAACTGCGCAACGAACACGTCCTGCACCAGCAACTTCACTCATGGTTCGCCGTCGCTACCGAACTTCCGGGGATCGATTCGCTGAACCGTCGAGTCTATGATGAATTGTTCCACATGCCGGCCGAAGATCCTTGGGCCGGGCTGATCCCCTCAGAGACGTATTCAGCTCTTCCCGCGCCCCGAGAACAGGCTCCATGAGCTCAGCGAAGTCGACCATCCTGGTCATCGAAGACGACGCGTCGATCCGGCGGGGCGTAAGAGACATCTTGCGGTTCGCCGGACACGAAGCGATTGAAGCGGGTGACTATCGCACGGGACTTCAGGCCGCACTGCAGCGGAACTACGACCTGCTGCTGCTGGACCTCGTGCTGCCCGGCGGTTCGGGACTCGACATCCTGAACCAGCTGCGACAATCCCGCCCTCTGCAGGCAGTGATTATTCTCAGCGCACGAGGCGACGAATCTGATCGCGTCGAAGGGCTGAAGATGGGCGCCGACGACTATGTGGTCAAACCGTTCGGAGTCGACGAGCTGCTGGCCCGCATCGCTGCCGTCCTCCGCCGGTCCACCACTCGACCGCTTGATGTTCACCGGCTGACCGTCCCCGGCGGACAAGTCGACTTCGCTCGCCGCCAGATCTTGCTGGAGGGCGAACCGGCCGTGGAACTGACCGACAAGGAAGTGCTGCTGCTGAGATACCTCGCTCAACATCGCCAGCGAGCCATCAGTCGTGACGAACTGCTGGCCAACGTCTGGGGCATTGACGCCCGCGGCACCAGCACTCGCACTGTCGACATGACCGTCGCTCGTCTTAGAGAAAAACTCCGCGATCGACTCGATCCGCCCAACGTGCTGGTCACCGTCCGTGGTCAAGGCTACATGTTGGGCTCGGAATGTGCTCTCGAAGGATCGACTTCGGCCAGCGAGGTGCGTCCATGAAGCGCCCGTGGCTCCCACTGGCCGCCGTGGCCGCCGTACTCGTGGCCATCGCCGCCGGCCTCGCCTGGCTGACTCAGCTGACCTTGCGCGCCGATCGACATCGCCAGGAAATCGAAGCCCGATCACGGCAGGAACAGCAGATCAGCCTTGCGCTGTGGCGAATGGACACGATGCTCGCCCCCATCCTCGCTCGCGAAGCCGCTCGCCCCTGGTGGAACATCGCTCCCGACTGGCCCGCTCCCCTACCTCCCGGCACACCGCGTCCACCGCAACTGACCGAGGCCCCCGATTACGTTAAGTTCCATTTCCATTGGCCGCTGGGCGGAACCCTGACGTCACCACAGATCGTACTTCCAACAACTGCATCGGCCGACAACTCAGCAGCCGAGATCACTACGGCGGAAGCGATCCCCGATCCGGCTGCCAACGCCACACCCAACGCCAGTCCGCAGCTCGCCGCTCAACTGAATCAGTTAGCCAGCGTCGTGCGGCCGGTGGACTGGTTCGAGCGATTGCCGAGCGAATCGTTTCCCGGATACCTGCCGTGGCAGGATGCCATGCTCGCTTCAACCGAACTCGCTCAGAATTGGTCGCCCCGTAACGCGTTGAACAATCGTTCGTTCTATCAGAGTTACGCCGGGTACGGACAAGCGCCGGGAGATTCAGGCGACCGCGCCGGCAAAGCGACTCCAGCAGGCGAAGCCGAATCGGCCAATGAATCCAACGACGTCCGCTCCCGTTCCGCCAGATACCAGGTCCAGGCCGCTCAGTCGTATGTGCAGCAGCGGCAATCCAACTCGGCGGAAGTTCCGGTCGCGGCCCTTGAGTCGCTTGGCACCGTCAAAGAAGGCATCAGCCAAGTCGACTGGATCGGCGATCGCCTGATCCTGGCCCGACGTGTGACGGTCGGCGATCAACAAGCCATTCAGGGTTGCGAACTCGACTGGCCTCGACTGCGCACCGAACTCCTGGCGGAAGTTGACGGTCTGTTGCCGATTGTCGAGCTGACGCCCGTACCAGCAGGTGGCCCGTCAGCGGCCGATACCGATCCGACTCGGCACGTGCTAGCCGGACTCCCCGTACAGCTGGTTACCGATTGGACGCCTGTTGTGCCGCACGGCTGGAGCTCGATTCAGATTGCGTGGCTCCTGGGCTGGATCGCACTGGCCGTGGCCGCGGCCGGCATCTTCAGCCTCGTCTGGTCATTGATGTCGCTCAGCGAAAAGCGAGCATCGTTCGTATCGGCGGTAACGCACGAGCTGCGCACTCCGCTGACGACCTTCCGACTCTATTCGCAGATGCTCGCTCGTGATATGGTCCCCGCCGAATCTCGCAGCGAGTATCTGCAGTCACTCTGCACTCAAGCCGATCGACTCAATCATCTCATCGATAACGTGCTGACGTACGCCCGACTGGAACGCGGTCGTTCACAGCTGGAATTCCATCCGGTGGCGGTCGAATCGCTGCTGGATCGAGTGCAAGGACGTCTGACCGAGCGGGCTCAACAAGCCGAAATGGAGCTGGTGTGTGAGATCGACCCGTCAGCGGCTTGTCGCACGGTCACCACGGATCAAGGTGCCATCGAACAGGTGCTGTTCAATCTGGTTGATAACGCGGCCAAGTACGCCGTTTCAGCCGATGACCGACGGATTCACTGCCGAGTGATCGCCGACGGTCCGTCCGGTATCGCGATTGCCGTCGTCGATCATGGCCCTGGACTCTCAGCGACCGCTCGACGCCAGTTGTTCCAGCCCTTCTCGAAAAGCTCTGAACAAGCCGCCGCCAGCGCACCGGGCGTCGGCCTCGGCCTGGCCCTCTGCCGACGACTCGCCTATCAACTCGGCGGACAACTCCGCCCCGCCCCTGCCCCGATCAACGGCATCCCTCTGCCGCAAGGCTGCGCGATGATCCTGCGTCTGAGCCGGAATTGACTCAGCACCACGCACCGCCCATCTCCAGTGGGCTCGCCCCACTGGTTTTCATGACTGAATAGCTACAGGGCCAACACACTCCATCTCCGGCCGCCGGCCAGCTCGCCTGGCCGGAGCCTCGGTCTGGCCAAGCTAGAACGCGCCGCACCACCACCCCGCCCATCTCCAGTGGGCTCGCCCCACTGGTTTACGTGACTGGACAGCTACGGCCGGGCCCCGCGCACCGGAAGCTGCGGAAGGCAGGCGAGACGCCCGCACCACAATCGGCGCGAAGCCCCATCTCCAGTGGGCTCTTCGAGAAAACGTCAGCGGAGCGATCCGAGTTTCGGCGTGCGCAGCTCGAGCCGTTCAGTCATAGAACCAGTGGGGCGAGCCCACTGGAGATAGGTTCATAGGGGGCATTTCCTCTAGCCCACTCAGACCGGGGCTCCGGCCAGGCAAGCTGGCCGGCGGCCGGAAGCTTGGAACGCCAATCGGTCGGTGGCAGCTATCTCCAGTGGGCTTGCCCCACTGGTTTTCATGACTGGACAGCTACAAGCCAACCACCGCGCACAGCCCATCTCCAGTGGGCTTGCCCCACTGGTTTTCATGACTGGACAGCTACAAGCCAACCACCGCGCACAGCCCATCTCCAGTGGGCTCGCCCCACTGGTTTTCATGACTGGACAGCTACAAGCCAACCACCGCGCACAGCCCATCTCCAGTGGGCTCGCCCCACTGGTTTTCATGACTGGACAGCTACAAGCCGTGGCAACAACAGCTATCTTGAGCGTCCGCGATCGCTTACGATACGACGTGTCAGTCAGCAGGGACCGGCCGCACCACCGGATCGAACTGCGCGCGGCCCGTTGCTCGACAGTCTCCGTGGCACTTTGGTCGCTCAGCGCATCGCCGATGCGACGTGGGTGACTGAGAACTCTCAGCGGTCCAAGTACGGGGAACCTCAAGATGCCCACTCAGCCGACTCCAGTCCGCGTCGGGCGATCCATTGCCGAATCGATCCGGCGTGCCCGCACTCAAGCCACCGGCCTGGCATGCGTCGGAATGCTGATCTGCTCAGCGTGCCTGGTCGCTCAAGATACCCCGCTCCCGGCCGCCGCGCCCGCTGATCGGCCCGCGCTGGCAGTCATGACGACTCAGGAAGATCACCAGCAGATGCTGGGTCAGCTGGGGATCACCAAGCTGCGGCCGGGACCCAGCGGCGATCCGAACGCACCCAACCATGCGAACTACGACGAAGCGTCGGCCAATCCCTACCCGAATCTTCCCGAGCTGATGAAGTTGTCCAGCGGCGAGCAAGTGACGACAGCCGAACAATGGTGGCATCAGCGCCGACCCGAGATCGTAGCCGCGTTTGAACAGGAAGTGCTGGGACGAGTGCCGTCGAACGTCCCCAAGGTAACGTGGGAGCTGCGCGAGACACGTGATGCTAAGGTGGGCGAGCACGATGTGGTCGAAAAGCATCTGGTCGGAGTCGTGGACAATTCGACTTGTCCCGAGATCGAAGTGCAGATCTCGATGTCATTAACACTCCCCAAGCAAGCCAACGGCCCCGTGCCGGTGCTGATGATGTTCGGCCGCACGCCTTTCGATCCGGTGCCGCCCGGCTGGGAACGATTCCAGCGAGGTCCGACGAACGGACAGAGAGGCGGAAGCGCCACGCCGTCGCGTGAAGGCGACTTGATCGAAGCCGGCTGGGGATTCGCCATGCTCAACCCCGGCTCGGTTCAAGACGATGCCGGCGGCGAGCGTCCGCGTCGCACGGGACCTGCAGGTGGACCAGGTCCGGGTGGAGCAGCTCCCAACACGCCGGCGGCCGGGGAGGGAACGCAGCCCGCTGAACGGCCGCGCGGCGGTGGGCTCACCCGAGGCATCATCGGGCTGACCAACGGCGGTCAGCCACGTAAGCCAGACGACTGGGGTGCGCTGCGAGCCTGGGCGTGGGGCGCTTCCCGAGGGCTCGACTATCTGCTGACCGACCCCACAGTCGACGGACGTCGAGTCGGTATTGAGGGGGTGTCGCGGTACGGCAAGGCGGCCCTGGTGACGCTGGCCTTCGACGACCGCTTCGCGATGGGATTGATTGGATCCTCCGGCGAAGGAGGAGCGAGCCTGTATCGGCGAAATTTTGGCGAGGCCGTTGAAAACCTGACGGGATCGGGCGAGTACCACTGGATGGCGGGGAATTTCTTGAAGTACGGAGCTGACGAGTCGTCATTCGGGCGTCGGGACGCCAACGACCTCCCCGTCGACGCTCATCAGCTGATTGCCCTATGTGCCCCTCGGCTGACCTTCATCAGCTACGGGGTACCGGACAAAGGGGATGCGTTATGGCTGGACCAGCAAGGGAGCTTCATGGCGACCGTGGCAGCTCAGCCGGCCTTCCGTCTGCTCGGTGCCCGCGACCTGGGACGCACCGACGACTATCGCACCGAGAAGATGCCGCCGGTGAACGAGGGGTTGCTGGAGGGCGATTTGGCTTGGCGTCAGCACGACGGCGGCCACACGGACGGCCCGAACATGGCTCATTTCATCCACTGGGCCAACGCCCGGTTCCAGGCCCGGTTCCAGCCCCGATCGGCAGCCCCGTAAAGCCGGCGAGCCCCCCGCCGGGGTGTTTTTTTTTGGCGGGGCGACCTCTGGACAGAGCGGTCGGGTTGAACGACGCTGTATCGCATGTTTATTCGTTGGACGAGTCGGCCGTGTGGGTTGGAGAGGCTTGAAGTCATGAAGCGGGCGTGGGTGCGATTGGTGTCGGGAACTTGTTGTCTCATCCTGGCGGGTCTGCTGAGCGGCCTGAGCGGAGGTGTGGCAGCGGCTGAGGAGATCAATCAGCAACCGTTGGCCATCCAGCCGGTACCGCTCTACCCGAACCTGAGGATCCAACGTCCGGTGCTGATCACCAATGCCGGAGACGGGTCGGGGCGACTGTTTGTCGTCAACCAGCTGGGCAAGGTGCTCGTTCTGCCTGAGGACCGCAACGCAGAAGACGCCGCGATCTTCCTCGACATCGAGGATCGCGTGCAGTACAAGGACACGGAAAACGAAGAGGGACTGTTGGGCTTGGCCTTCCATCCCAAGTTCAAGGAAAACGGACAGCTATTCGTCTACTACACCGCGCGTGAGACTCCACGCACCTCAGTCGTCTCACGATTCCGGCTCTCCAAGGAAGATCCCAACCGCGTCGATCCGGCTTCGGAGGAACAGTTGCTGCGAATCCAGCAGCCGTTCTGGAATCACAACGGCGGGACGCTCGCTTTCGGCCCGGACGGATTCTTGTACATCGGCATGGGTGACGGCGGCGCGGCGAACGATCCGTTCCACAACGGACAGAACGTGCAGACGCTGTTGGGCAAGATTCTGAGGATCGACGTTGATCGCAGCGATGACGGCAAGCCGTACGGCATTCCGGCCGACAATCCATTCGCACAAGCCGGACCGCTGGCCAAGCCTGAAATCTGGGCGTATGGGTTCCGGAACATCTGGCGCATGTCGTTTGATCCGAAGACTGGCACGTTGTGGGCCGCTGACGTGGGCCAGGATCTGTGGGAAGAGATCAACATCGTGCGTCGCGGCGGCAACTATGGCTGGAACCTGCGCGAGGGCAAGCACGCGTTTGGTCCCGTCGGCGCTGAGGCTCGCCCCGATCTGATCGATCCGATCTGGGAATACCACCATGATGTCGGCAAATCGATCACAGGCGGGAACGTCTATCGCGGCACCAAACTCCCCGAACTCGACGGCGCGTATCTCTTTGCCGACTACGTCAGCGGCCGTTACTGGGCTCTGTGGTACGACGCCGAATCGGGCAAAGTGACGGCGAATCGTGAACTCAAGGGGAACGGTCAGCCGATCATGACTTTCGGGGCCGGCGAAGACGGGGAAGTGTACTGCGCGGACGCGTTCGGCGTGGTCTACGGATTCGAGAAGAGTCCGGAATAGGAATCCGGTGCATGGTCCCCGCTGCCGGGCGGCCCGTGGGTCGGTCCGAGGAGTGCGAACCGTGCTGGACGACATGCGTGATCCTGATCAGGAGAATTCGGCTGAGATCGAAACGGTCGCCCTGACCGGCGACCGAGCCTCGGCCGACAATCCAGCCGACTCACAGCGGCTGCGAGTCCGCTGTCCGCATTGTTTTCACGCCATCTGGGTCGACTCTCATCAGCAATGGCATCACCTGAGATGCGATCTGTGCGGCAAGGACTTCAGCGTCGTCGATTCGGGCCAGTCCGCTCCGGCCGAACAGCGAGTTGGCCACTTTGAGCTGATCGAAAAGCTGGGGGCCGGCAGCTTTGGCACCGTCTGGAAAGCGCGAGACACGCAGCTCGACCGGCTGGTGGCGGTCAAAGTTCCCCGCCGCGGCAAGTTGGACCCGGACGACGTCGAGCGATTCATTGCGGAAGCCCGCGTCGTCGCCAGGCTGAAGCACCCGGCTATCGTCCACGTCTACGAAATCGGCCGCGACGGCGACGACGTCTACATTGTCAGCGACCTGATCGAAGGCCAACCGCTGCACAAGAAGCTCGAAACAGGAGGCGTAGCCTGTCGCGAAGCGGCCGAGATCTGCTGGCGAGTGGCCGATGCCTTGCAGCACGCCCATGAATCCCAGATTGTGCACCGCGATATCAAACCGGCCAATATCCTGCTCGACCAGGACGGCGAACCTCACCTGACGGACTTTGGATTGGCCAAGGGCCCCGCCGGCGACGTGACCATCACCGTGGAAGGTGATGTGCTGGGAACTCCGGCTTATATGTCCCCCGAACAGGCACGGGGCCAGGTCGCAGCCACGGACCACCGCGCCGACATTTACTCACTGGGCGTCGTGCTGTACGAGATGCTGACCGGCGAGCGTCCCTTTCGCGGCGACTTCTCGCGACTGGTGCACCGCGTACTGAACATCGAACCGACGCGTCCGCGCGAGCTGAGAACGAATATCCCGCGCGACCTGGAAATCATCTGTCTGAAATGCCTCGAGAAAGAACCGTCGCGGCGATACACCACCGCTCGGGCACTCAGCGACGATCTGCAGCGGTGGCTCAACAGCGAACCGATCACCGCTCGACCCGCCAGCTCCTGGTCTCGATTCCGGCGTTGGTGCGTCCGAGCTCCTCTATCGGCCGGCCTGCTGCTGGTCGTCCTGGCAACCACGCTGCTGACCGCCATCGGCGCCGCGTCGATCGCTCGGGTCCGCCGCGACCATCTGCAGACAGCCCTGCAACGGCTCTCAGCGGAGACTGCCGCACGCTCACCCGAAGTCCAGCAACTGCAGTCGATCGTGGCCACTGCCGCTAAGGACGCGATGCAGAGCGGCTGGGATGTGCACGCCAACTCGCCACAGTGGCTGGAGTTCCTGCGCAAACAATTTGAGTTGCATCAGCAGCGCGCCGCCGATTCGTCCGCGTCGATCGCTACCTGGTACGTACTCGACGAAACGGGCCGACTGCAAGCCGTCTACCCGATGGACAACAACGTGATCGGCAAGGATTTTTCCGAGCGTGATTATTTTCAAGGAGCCGTTAAGGCGCCGGCCGACCGACCCTACGTCAGCCAACCGTATCGCTCGGCTAACGACCACCTTTACAAATTTGCGGTCGCCCAGCCACTGCGGTCGCCGTCCAGCCAATCCGTGGCCGGCGTGCTGGCCGCCTCCATCGCTACCGAAGCCACTCGGGCGATTGAACGGGAGGAACGTCTCATTCGGCTCCTCTCCCTCTGGGCCGTCATCTGCTTCCTTCCCCTGCTCGGCTACTTCTTCCTCGTCCTCGGACTCAGCCGACGCTGGATGGAACGACGCCTGCGCTGACGGCTCACGATCACAACAGACGCTGGCCTTGCTGGCCGAGCAATCCCAACAGAAAGCCGAAGAGTTCGCCGCGCTGGCGTGCCGATTCGATCAACTGACCATAACTCCCGGCATGATGGGCCAGCTCCAGCAGCGACGGAGCCCAGCCCACGGTGTGGACGCCAGCGGGAATCAGCCGCAGCGATTCTTCCAGTGCTGGCTGGGATCGACCCAGTCGATCGAGCAGGTCGACGTAGTATTCGATGACTTGAGTCCCCTGGTGTCGAGCGTCAGTCTGTTCGGCTCGTTCCCGAAAATACTCCAGGGCTGGTTCAACCTCCTGACCCAATTGAGCGGCGAACCAGAGCCGGTGCGTGCGGTAGGTTTCTTCAAACGGCGGTTCGCTGGGATATTGCAAGCTCGGATCGAGCCCGCCGCCGTAGTCAGCCAGCTCCAGCGCTTGCCGCAGATGCGTCGCATCGGTGACCTCTCGAGCGATATTGATGACCGACGACAGATGCGTGGTGTCGATGTGGTAACCGCCTTCAGCAAACAGCTGCGGGCAATCGCGAATCAGGTCGCTCAGCGATGCTGACGGCGGCGCGGCGATCCCGTTGCGTTCGGCGTGCGACACGATGTTCTGGCAGAGCTCGCGGTAGAGGTGTCCGACGAGCAGCCCGGCCGCCGCCGCTCGTTGCGGTCGCGGGCGTCCGTAGAAGGCTGACTGGTAGGCAGTGATGGCATTGCAGGTGCCGAAATGTTCCAGCAGCAGCTGGTAGCCGCGGGGCGGATCGAGACCTTCGTACAGCAGGACCTCGACCAGCTGATCGACGTTCTCCGAGCTGACCTCGACTCGCCGCAATCGCCCGATCACTTCCCCCTGATTTCCCACCGGACGCAGGTAAGTCCACGCGTCGCGGATGCGGCCGTCGTCCAGCAGCAACAGACCGACTCGGCGACAAGCGTCAATCAACGCCGCTTCGTACTCCGCCTGCACCGGCTCGTCCAGTTGTTCGGTGCCGGAGGCCAGCAGCGGCAGGCCCAGACGGTGGCGCAGCTGCAGCTTGAGGGCTTCGAAGAGTTCGGCGTAACGTCCGGCTGCGGTCAGTCGATCGACCACCGCCTGAAACAGTTCGTCGGCCGGCCGGGTCGCGCACAGCCGGGCCAGATCATGAAACAACTCAGCATCGCCGGACGGGGCCGTCGGTTCGGGCATCCCCTACGCCTCCTGGCTGAAACGGAACGAATCAGTACAATGATTGGCAACGAGTCATGATAACCGGTCATCGACAGGTCGAACACCGCGGCGTGGCGGTCCGAGGTGGTTGGCTGGAGGCGTTCCTGGAAAGCAAGATTGCATGTCGAAAGCCGATTTTGACCTTCGGCAACACGCCATCACCGTACAACACATCGGACGCAACTTGGCCCCTTCGCGTTTGTACGAAGAGGCCATCCGGTACGAACACGGAACGACGATTTCCGATACCGGGGCGTTAATCGCCTACTCGGGCGCCAAGACGGGTCGCTCGCCGATGGACAAGCGAGTCGTCCGAAACTCGGCCTCCGAAGCCGACGTCTGGTGGGGACCCGTCAACTTTCCGCTCGATGAACTCACCTTCAACATCAATCGCGAGCGGGCGATCGATTACTTGAACACACGCGAACGGCTGTACTGCCTCGACGCGTTCGCCGGCTGGGACCCTCGGTACCGTATCAAAGTCCGTGTCATCTGCGCTCGGCCCTACCATGCCCTCTTCATGCATAACATGCTGATCCGGCCGACCGACGTGGAACTGGCCAGCTTCGGTCAGCCCGACCTGGTGATCTACAACGCCGGGGCCTTCCCGGCCAACCGGCACACCACCGGCATGACCTCCAAGACCAGCGTCGATCTGAACTTGGCCACTGGCGAAGTCGTGATCCTCGGTACGGAATACGCCGGCGAAATGAAGAAGGCCGTCTTCACGTATCTCAACTACGCCATGCCCAAGGCTGGTGTGCTGTCCATGCACTGCTCGGCTACAGCCGACGCCGAAGGTAAGACCTCAGCCGTCCTCTTCGGGCTCTCCGGTACCGGCAAGACGACGCTGTCAGCCGATCCGACCCGTCGACTGATCGGCGACGATGAACACTGCTGGACCGATGAAGGGATCTTCAACATCGAAGGGGGCTGCTACGCCAAAGCCGTGTACTTGACGCGCGAGGCCGAACCACAGATTTTCGATGCCCTGCGGTTCGGAACCGTCCTGGAAAACGTCATCTACGACGAAGCCCATCACCATGTCGACTTTGGTGATACCAGCATCACCGAGAACACTCGAGGGGCTTACCCGATCGAGTTCATCGAAAACGTGCGTATCCCGTGCCTGGCCGGACATCCCAACGATGTCATCTTCCTGACGTGCGATGCCTTCGGGATTCTTCCTCCCGTCAGCAAACTGTCGCCAGAACAGGCTGAGTATTACTTCATCAGCGGCTACACGGCCAAAGTGGCGGGGACTGAGATGGGGATCAAGGAACCTCAAGCGGCCTTCTCGCCCTGCTTCGGTGGACCGTTCCTGGTCTGGCACCCAGCCAAATACGCCGAACTGCTCGCCGAACGACTCCGCCGTCATAACTCCGATGTGTGGCTGATCAATACCGGCTGGACCGGCGGACCCTACGGTACCGGACACCGTATCCAGCTCGGTGCCACGCGACGATTGCTGAGCGAAATCTATTGCGGTCAACTCCACCAGGCCCCCACCGAAACCGACCCGACCTTCGGACTCCAGATGGTCACCGCCTGCCCCGGTGTCGACTCCGAACTCCTTCGGCCGCGACAAACCTGGCGCGACCCGCAGGCCTACGACCAGACCGCTCGCAAATTGGCCGGTCTGTTCGTGGAGAACTTCAGCAAGTATGCCGTCGGTGCGCCGCCAGAGATCCTGGCGGGTGGCCCGCGCCTCTGACCGCTGGCAGTCGCGGGCAGATTCGAGGATCAGCCAACCGGCCAGGGACAAACTGAGCAAGCTGCTAAATCCAGGCAGGCGGGACGCCTGCACCACAACTCCCATTGTGGTGCGGCCGTCTCGGCTGCCTCTGTGTCTCTGTGTCTCTGTGCCTCTGTGCCTCTGTGCCTCTGTGTCTCTGTGCCTCTCTGTGCCTCTCTGTGCCTCTCTGTGCCTCTCTGTGCCTCTGTGCCTCTGTGCCTCTTCAGGCGAAGCACCTGCATCCCAACTCAGTCACACCCTGGGTTACAGACGGGCGTGAGGATTAGCCGTCTGGCCAGGGACAATCTGAGCAAGCTGCTAAATCCAGAATCCAGGCAGGCGGGACGCCTGCACCACAACTCCCATTGTGGTGCGGCCGTCTCGGCTGCCTCTGCGTCTCTGCGTCTCTCCGCCTCTACAGGCGAAACACCTGCATCCCAACTCAGTCACACCCTGGATTACAGACGGGCGTGAGGATTAGCCGTCTGGCCAGGGACAAACTGAGCAAGCTGCTAAATCCAGAATCCAGGCAGGCGGGACGCCTGCACCACAAGGGAGGAGGATGCAGAGAGTTTGTCTCTGTTTACTGCCGGCGATTTACTCGACCAGAGTGAGCTGTTCGAGCTGTTGGCCGCGGATCACGGTCAGTTCGAGCACCACGTCTGAGGGGAGGCGAGCCAGCAAGCGGTGCAAGTCGTCGATCGTGTCGACCAGCCGATCGTTCACCGACACGATGACGTCGCCAATTCGCAGACCATGTCGAGCGCCCAGGCTCCCCGGCTGAACGTCCACGACCTGGACACCTTGACGAGTCAACAGATCGAGACTGCGAACCAGACTGCGCGGCAGATCGACGACGGTCGCCGACACGCCCAGCTGACGACGGCGGACGACTCCATATTCCAGCAGCTCACTCACCACCCATTGCACCGTCCGGCTGGGAACGGCGAAGCCCAGCCCCTGCGCATGGGGGATAATCGCCGTATTGACGCCCACTACTCGACCCCGAGTATCGACCAGCGGTCCTCCTGAGTTGCCGGGATTGATCGGCGCGGCGTGCTGCACGACATCATCGATCATTCGGCCGTCGCTCGACCGCATACTTCGCCCCACCGCACTGACCACCCCAGTCGATACTGTCGAATGGAGCCCGAGTGGACTCCCCATCGCGATCACCAGCTGACCGACGCGCAGGGCTCGCGAGTCGCCGATCGTGGCAAACGGGAGTTCATCGCCGCTCAGCTTCACCAGCGCGAGGTCGGTCGACCGATCGTCCCCGACCACTCGGCCTCGAATCCAATCTCCGTCGCACGTCAACGCGGCCACTTCACGCCGCCCGGCCACCACGTGACTGTTCGTGACGGTCAAACCGTCAGCCGAAATCACAAACCCCGACCCCTGCCCCCCCTGAAACCGCTCGGCACCCTCACCAGATTCATCCTGTTCGGCTCGAGCTCGTTGGTCCAACCGGGCTGGGACGCCCGTCAGCGACACAACGGCGGGCGAAACTGTCTCGACGACTTGAATTACCGAACGAGAATAGGCGTCGAGCAACCGGAGATCTTCCGCACTGCCGCTCGATCGCGACTGCGTCTCATCGCCACCCGGCTCGGAACTCGAATCATGGATCGGCAAGAACCACGGCGAATTGTCCCGCATGAGATTGCTCCTGGTAAGTGCGCTGGCGTAGCTGAACGTGACCGAAGCGATTGCCTTGTCGCTTGATTATAGAAGCGAAGGCAAGTCACTCGGCTCAAGCTGAACCGGCAGTGCACTGCCAGCGTAACAGCACAGGAGCGAGGAGCGGGGATGCAGCTGAGCCAGATCGGGCCAGACGCTGCGCAATAAAAAAGGGCCCGCTGAAGATTGCTCCTCAGCGGGCCCCTGCATCACGTTCACACTCGACGGGAGTCGCTTAGCGATTGAGTGTGCGATTCAGGCTGGCCTTCATGACCCGAGCCTTGTGGTTGACCGAAGCCGACGGATCCACAGCGGGAGCCGCGGGGACTTCGTCAGCAGCAGCCGGGGCGGGCTGTTCAGCAGCGGGGGCCGGAGCCGAACCGCCACCGCAGGTCGAGCAGCCGCTGTCGCAGGCCGAAGCCGCACAGCCGCTGTCGCAAGCAGCCGCAGCACCACAAGTGGCTTCGCAGGGCGAAGCACAGCAGCGGTGATGCTTGAAGAGCCGCTCCAGCAGACCGCCACGCAGCAGGTGACCGTGGCAACCGCAGCCAGAAGCCGCACCGCATGACGGTTCGGCACAGCCGCAGGCCGGATCAGCCGCACAGCCGCTGTCGCAGCCAGAGGCACAGCCGCTGTCACAAGCAGCCGCGGCGCCACAGGTGGCTTCGCAAGCCGGCTTGCAGCAACGCAGGCTTTTCAGCAGTCCGCCGCCCAGCAGGCCGCAGTGCTTGTGGCCACAGCCACTGTCGCATCCGCAGGCCGGCTCGGCCGCACAGCCGCTGTCACAAGCAGCCGCCGCGCCACAGCCCGGATCAGCGGCACAGCCACTGTCACAAGCAGCCGCGGCACCACAGGTGGCTTCGCAGCAGCTGCTGCTGCAGCAGCCGCTGACGCCCAACATACGATCCAGAAGTTCGAAGCTGAAACCCTGAGCACACATGCCCGAGGTCAGAACCAGCGAACCCAACAAAATGTTCCACTTCATCGACCGATGTCTCCTTAACATTGGAACTGCCGAGCCCTGGCTTCCGTAGCGGACCGTCGCAGTGAAATCCTTGACGCCGACCTGTGGCCTCCGACGGCGTTACCGTCTTCGGTTCAGTACCGGTGCAAAGATCCGTAAAGGCGTGATGCTGTGGCGGGATGCGTTGGAAGGAGGGTTGAACTCGCAGTTCACTGGACCCAAGTGTCGAACCCGGTCGAGCCGCTCCACGACTCTAATTGTGGGTACCGGATCGGCGACAGTTGATCTGGTTGTGGTGCCGTCCTGGCACCATCCATGTGTCTCGCGACACCTACCGTATCGGCGAGTCGGCGCGCCACCCTTGAAGCGCGTAACCCAAATTTCAGCAACTGTTTAACGCATTGCGTTGCGAAACTTTTCCGGTTCAGGAAAGGTGTGCCGTTTAATCCGGCTGACCGGCCACTTCGCGTTACGGACATGTCGGTCCGGCAAACTCTAACGTGTCCGACACCACCCGAGTGCGGTTACAATCAACTCGTCAGGCTGGTCCACCTCAAGACCCGACGCGAATCACAAACAACTCCCCAGCCCTGGCCACGCGGTTCCGCCCCCCCGCGTCCCTCGAAATTCATCTCACCGGAGCCCGACAGCAATGCCAGCACCCCCCACTCCAGGCTACGAAGTCGCCGATTTCCGGCAGATCGAGCCCGTGGCCTGCCCGTGCGGCTGGGCCCGCCGCGCGTTTGCCGACGTAGCCGACTTCCCAGCCACCATCCATGTCACCGACGTCACCACCGAAGCCCGACGCCACTACCACCGACGGCTCACCGAAACCTACTACTTCCTCGAATGCGGCCCCGACGCTCAAATGGAACTCGACGACCAGACAATTGACGTCCGGCCGGGAATGAGCATACTGATCCG
Source organism: Pirellulales bacterium (assembly GCA_046349895.1). Classification (GTDB taxonomy): domain Bacteria; phylum Planctomycetota; class Planctomycetia; order Pirellulales; family Pirellulaceae; genus JAXMBJ01. The sequence goes on from JAXMBJ010000006.1 coordinate 4,137,897, forward strand.
GCCGGGGACGCGGCACCGTGCTGTCGGCGCGATGCGAGTCCTGATCGTCGTCTTCCCCAAGTTCGATCCGTCGGACGAATGGCTCGACGATCCGGCTCCAGACTCGGCTCCAGTTTCCGTACCCTGATTCGGTCCCCTCCTGCAGGTCGCCCATCCATGCATCACGTTCTTGACGTCGGCAACTGTTCGCACGACCACCATACGCTGCGGCACTTCATCGAATCGCACTTCTCGGCCAAAGTCTCCCAGGCCGAATCCTGGCACGACGCTCAACAACACCTGGCCCAGCGGAACTACTCCCTGGTCCTCGTCAACCGACTCCTGGACGCCGACGGTACCGAGGGGGTCGAGGTGATCCGTCAGCTGAAACAGTCCGAGTGGTCGGCGGTCCCCGCGATGCTGGTCACGAATTTTCCCGATCACCAGCAACTGGCCGTCGACGTCGGTGCGCTGCCGGGATTCGGCAAATTGGCGCTCGGCAAACCCGAAGTACTCGCCCAACTGGCGGCCGTCCTCCCTTAAGCCCGTGGCTGGCCCGCTGCCGACTTCCGGCAACCTGGGCGCCGCGGTTATAATCGCCCTTCCAGGCGACCTCGGGCGGTTAGGTCGCTCAGGCAAGAATTGGCTCGAAGGGCACTCTATGGCTTCGCCCACGACGTCGACCGAAGGGCTGCGGACTCAGACCGAACGCAGTCAGCTGGCGTCCGCGACGGAATCGGCTCGATCGATCATGCGAACGTTGACCGGCGTCCAGATCCTGGGCGTGGGGAGCTATGTCCCCGAACGGATTGTCACCAATGCCGATCTGGCGGCCTTGGGCTACGACGAACAGTGGATCATTCAGCGCACCGGGATCCACCAGCGTCGTCACGCACCGGCCGACATGGCGACCAGCGACATGGCCCTGCAGGCGGCGCTGAACTGCCTCGAGTCGGCCGACTGCCCGCCTGCCGCCGTCGATCTGATCCTGCTGGCGACGATGACTCCCGACCAGCCGATTCCTTCCTCGGCGTGTCTGGTGCAGGAGCGACTCGGCATCACCGCTCCAGCAGTTGACATGAACGCCGCCTGTGCGGGCTTCATGTACGCGCTGATCACCGGCATGCAGTACATCGCCGCCGGGACTGCCGAGCGAGTACTCGTCATCGGCTCGGATACCAACTCACGTATCGTGGACCCCCGCGACCGCAAGACGTTCCCGCTGTTCGGCGACGGAGCTGGTGCGGTGCTGCTGGGCCCCGGCTCGCGCCAACAGGGAGCCCTCTCGTACACGCTGGGTGCTGACGGCACGGGCGCCCAGCTGCTGAGACTCCCCGGTGGCGGCTCGCGAGAACCCCTGTCGGCCGCCGCCCTGCAAGCCGGCCAGCAGTTCGTCAAGATGGATGGCAAGAGTGTCTTCAAGTGGGCCGTGCGACTGCTGGCCGACACGGTGCGATCCAGTGTTCAGCACGCCGGGCTCACCGTCGCCGATCTCGATCTGCTGGTCCTGCACCAGGCCAACATCCGTATCATCGACGCGGCCCGCGAAGCACTTGATCTCCCCATGGAACGACTGATCGTCAATCTCGATCGCTACGGCAACACCTCGGCAGGCAGCATCCCGCTGGCCCTGGACGAAGGCTATCGCACGGGCCGGATACAACCAGGCAGTCGAGTCCTGTTGTGTGGTTTTGGCGCCGGCTTGGCTTGGGGCACCGCTTTGATTCAGTGGTAGCCCCACACGGGCGGGCTCAGCCTTGCGGAATCTCAACAAAGGGAATGGATGATTACCGGTACCAGCTCCACCGTCAAACGACTCCCCACTCGCGATCAAGTTCCGGTCGCCGACACCTGGGACCTGAGCCGACTCTTTACCAGCGACGAGGCGTGGGAAGAGGCCTTCCAGCACTGGAAGTCGGATTACCCGCGCTTGCAGCAATACCAGGGCCGGCTCGGTGAATCGGCCGAAGTCCTGGCTGAATGCCTGGCGCTCGACGAAACACTTGACCGCCAAGCCGAACGGCTGGGAACCTATGCGTCACTCAAGACGACCGAAGACCATGCCAACAACGTCTATCAGCGGATGATGGGACGCTACCAGAACGCCGCCTCCCAGGCCGCTCAGGCTGGCAGCTACGTCCGCCCCGAGCTGCTGAGCCTTCCGGACGCGCAGCTGCAAAGCTATCTCGCGTCGCCAGCACTCGCCCACTTCCGCCTCGTCCTCGAACGCATCATCCGCTACAAGCCTTACACGCTTGACGCCGGTCAGGAACGTCTGCTCGCCATGCAGTCGGAAATGGCCTACACGTCGAATCACACCTTCCGCCAATTGCTGGAAACCGACCTGAAGTTCGGCTTCGTCCAGAACGAGCGGGGTGAAGAAGTTGAGTTGAGTAACTCGACGTTCATCCAACTGCTCCACAGCCCCGACCGAAGCGTCCGCCAACAGGCCTTCCATCAATACTACGATCAGTTCGAAGCACACAAACACACGCTGGCCGCCACGCTGAACGGTTCCATCCAGCGCGACGTCTACTACGCTCGCGCTCGTGGTTACGCCGGCAGCCTCGCCTCGGCCCTCTTCCCCGACCAGATCCCCGAGTCGGTCTACACCAGCCTGATTGCCTCGGTGCACGATTACCTCCCGTCGCTCCACCGATACTACGAAATCCGCCGTCAGAAAATGAACCTGACGGATCTTCATCATTACGACACCTACGTGCCGATCCTCAGCGACATCAAGACCAGCCACACATGGTCGCAGGCCGTCGACACGATCCTGGCCGCACTCCAACCCCTGGGCGACGAGTACTGCTCGGTCCTCCACCAGGGACTGTCCGGACGCTGGTGCGATCGATATCCGAATGTCGGCAAGCAGAGCGGTGCGTTCAGCAGCGGTTCGTACGACGCCGATCCGTATATCCTGATGAACTACCACGAAGACGTTTTGAATGACGTCTTCACACTGGCCCATGAAGCTGGCCATTCGATGCACAGCCACTACTCGGCCACGCACCAGCCGTTCCTGTATTACGGCTACACGATTTTTGTCGCCGAAGTCGCCAGCACCTTCAATGAACAGCTCCTCAGCCGCTACCTGCTGAGCCAGGCGACTGATCCGCTGCAGCGAGCCTATCTGATCAACCGCGAACTGGACGATATTCGCGGCACGATCTTCCGGCAGACGATGTTCGCTGAGTTCGAAAAGCTGACGCACGAGATGTGCGAGGCGGGCGAACCGCTGACAATCGAAGCGTTCCGTGAAGTCTATCGCAAACTGCTCGATGTCTTCTTCGGCCCGAAGTTTGCCGTCGACGACTGCCTGTCGCTCGAGTGCCTGCGGATTCCGCACTTCTACCGAGCGTTCTACGTCTACAAATACGCCACGGGCATGTCAGCAGCCATCGCGCTGAGCGACCGAGTGCTCGGCGGAGGACCCCAGGAGCTGCAAGACTACCTGAATTTCCTCAGCGGCGGTTGCTCCAAGGACCCGCTCGATCTGCTCAAAGGAGCCGGAGTCGACATGGCCTCTCCGGCCCCGGTGCGGACCGCGCTGCAGCACTTCGACCAGCTCGTTACTCAGCTGGCGGAACTGCTGGGGGTGGAGTAGTCGCAGGTGCTTCGGTTGGCAAGGCTTCGGCTGTCGGCAGCTTGATGTTCACGTCGGTCGTCTTACGCAACTTCTGAGTGATCTGCTGATCGTCCTTACCGATCTCGATCGTCTGCAGCTGCTCGAAGTGAGCCGATGACAGGCGGCCCAGCTGGTTGTCGAACCAGACCGTCCCCTGGCCATTCTGCTCGACCAGCTTCATCGGAGTCTGAGCAACCAGTTCCGGCGGAAAGGCACCCAATTCAACCCGCACATCGATGATGTCCAGGTTGCCCGTCGCCTTGGCCGCCTTGCCACGATACCGGTAGATGGTCGTGACCGGAGTGTCACCCAGCTCGGTGCTGATCTTGCCCTCCGACTTCCACTCCTGCCCCATCTCGACCTGGCCCTCGGGGAGCGGCAGCGAGGCTTTGCCAGCCAGCTCGGACATGATCCCCTGAAAGAACATTTGCCGCGCCAAAGGATTCGATTCGATCGACTGACGTACGTCGTCCGGCAGCTCGAATTCCAGCACCTTGCCGTCGGCCGCCATGCGCTGAGTGATCTTGGCGCCGACCAGCGCACGGAAAGGTCCCGCCAGGGCGGTCGTCAACCCGGCCGGCTCCTTGTCCAGGTCCGAGTCAAATTCGATCTTGCCAAGATTTCCCAGATCCAGATTCAACTGCAGACGCTGGACCATCAGCAGCACCTTGGCCACTCCGTCCGATGCCACTTCATCGACCGTGTACTGCATGACGATCCGCTGAGTCCCTGACAGGGTCACGACGCGTTGGCCAACGGTCGTCTCCTGGTCGATCGTCTGCTTCAGCTCGGACTCCCACTGAGCCCCCGGTCGCCATTGCCACCGCAGCAGCTCGGCCGCCGACACATGGCCCCCTCCCGTGAAAAAAAACCAGGCTACCCACAGACTGGCAATGCGCATCGTCCTAACCGTCATGATCTCTCCTCGTCTGACTGCTGGCGTCCGACGGCATCCGCCGCCGCTTCGCGCCGATGCAGCTCTTCATGCTGCTGTTCGTCCTGAGGTCGATTGTCGATCCCCTTGCCGACGCCCAACTCCATCCATTCGACAAACTTCACATTTGCACATTCATCGATCTCCGAGGTGTGACACGCCCCGAAGTCCGGAATCAGAAACCGATACGGGCCACCCTGCCGGACCGGCAGCGAATGGCCATCCTGTTCGTAAATCAACACCGCCGAGTCCCGCACTGGCGCCAACGGAATGCTCGCATGAAAGTCGTCTCGCGTGGCATGCAGTGTCAGGTAACGAGCGTCTGGGTTGGCGCGACATGCCTCCAGCAATCCCGCCAACCGCACGGCTCGACCCGAACGTCGCGGGTCGATCTGACTCACGTCCTCAACCTGCCATTTCGAGTCGATCGCCCGCAGATCGGCCAGATCCCAGCTAAGCTCTCGCCCCACACTCCCCGTGATTCTCAGACGCGGCACCGATTCTTGCGGCTCCACTTTGGCCTCCGATAGCGATGGCGACATCACTTACTCCTTCTCCGGCCCGGAGCTCGAACCGACGACCCGCGGTGGATCGATTGTCTGGATCTTCAGCACCGCGTCGCGGAAGTCATCCGGTACTCGCACAGGCCGCTGAGCCTGATAGTCAAACACCACGACCACCGACTCTCCTTCGGAAGTCACATGATGAGTCCGCATGCTGTAAATCGCGTGCTCGACCGTAACGCTGGTTCGCCCCAACTGCGAGACGCGGTTAGCGATCAGCACGGTATCGGGATAGTGGAGCTGGCGACGGTAACTGCACCGCACGGCGGCCAGAATCGGCCCCAGCTTCTCGCCCGTCATCAACTCGGCCACTCCCAGTCGCTCCAGCAACGCCACGCGGCCCGACTCGAACCAGCGGATCGGCGCCACGTTATTGACGTGCCCCAGTGCGTCCATATTGCCCCACTGGACAGGGATGGCAATCACCACCGGATAACGCTGTAAGGGCTCCGGAAGTGGATGTGGGACATGAATCTGCCAATTCGTCATGAATCACCGTAGTTCGACGTCGATAGCTGGGGAAATTGATCTGCGGGTAGTCTTAGTCAGCGATCTGCTTCGGATCGCGTTTTCGGCAAATTCTACCCCCACACCCCAATCATGGCGACCGTACAGTGAGCCGGTCGTCGCCAGTTATTCTCTTTCACAATGAGTATTCTGAAAACAGCAACACCACCGACCGATCCGCCACACGGTACGAATTCCCCTCCACCGCCGGTGAATCCTCCCAGGGGACGATGTCATTCGGTGCCGGCAGCGCAGTATCAATCCACCGTCGCCAAGCCCCCTTTTCGAGCGATGGCAACTGAAACTCCAGCGGCTCCCAATAAGCATTCAGCATGATGTACAAATCAATCCGGTCGTTCTGCAGCTTGGCTCGCAAAGCCACACAGTGCGAATCATCGCTCCAGTCGGGATCCTGCAGATCCACTCCGTGCCACGAATTGATTGCATCCCGCAGCATCGTGTTCAGGCTCACCCGCTCCAATTCGTGCTCCGCGTCGCGCAACAGGCGCCGAGCTATCATCAGCTTCAGGAAACGCAACAACTCCTGCTGCTTATCAACGGCCGACCAGTCAAACCAGCTGAGTTCATTGTCGTGGCAGTACGCGTTATTGTTCCCGAGCTGCGTCCGCCGGACCTCATCCCCCATCAGGATCATGGGGACGCCCAGCGACAGCAGCGTGACGGTGAAGAAATTCTTGATCTGCCTCAAACGCAGGGCTTCCACCAGCGGATCGTCCGTTGGACCTTCCACCCCACAGTTCCAGCTCCTATTGTCATTCGCGCCGTCACCGTTATTCTCGCCGTTAGCCTCATTGTGCTTGCTGTCGTAGGAAACAAGATCATTCAACGTGAAACCATCGTGGCAGGTCACGAAGTTAATGCTCTGCTCCACCTCTCGATGCTCGTGCCCGAAAATCTGAGGACTGCCGACCATACGATCGGCCACGCGTCGCAGCGAGCCTGGTTCGGACCGGAAAAAATCCCGCACATCGTCCCGGAACTTTCCGTTCCATTCTCGCCACGAATCGCCAACGAAGCTCCCCACTTGATACAGACCGGCGGCGTCCCAGGCCTCAGCGATAAGCTTTGTGCCGGCAAGCGCAGGGTCGGACTCAATGTCCCATAGCACCGGCGGATTGGGATTCGGATTCCCGTCGGCGTCCCGCGACAGGATGGATGCCAGATCGAACCGGAACCCGTCGACATGCATCTCCTCGACCCAATACCTCAAACTGTCAACGATCATCCGCCGCACGATGGGCTGATTGGCGTTCAGCGTATTGCCGCAACCGGTGTAGTTCGAATATGTTTCACCGCCATTCTCGAGCATGTAATACGTCGGGTTGTCGATACCGCGAAAACAGACTGTCGGGCCACGATGATCCCCCTCCGCAGTATGATTGAAGACAACGTCCAGAATCACTTCGATCCCCGCTCGGTGCAACGCCTTGACCATGTCGCGGAATTCGTCCACCGGCCCCAGCGGAGAACGGCGGGAACTGTAGGCATGATGCGGCGAGAAAAATGAGATAGGCGCATAACCCCAATAATTGATCTTCCCCAGCGGCGCGTCCAACGCATCGAACTGAAACACCGGCAGCAGCTCGACCGCCGTGATGCCGAGCTCCTTGAGGTACGGGATCTTGGCTACCAGACCGGCGTAAGTCCCGCAGAGCGACTCGTCGAGCCCTGAACTGGGCGATCGAGTGAATCCCCGAACGTGCATCTCGTAGATGATCGTCCGAGCCGCCGGCCGTCGCAGCGGCTCATCCCCTTCCCAGTCGTAGGCACTCGGATCGACCACCACACTCTTCATGGCCACTGCTGAGTCGTCCCCCGGGTTGGTGGCCGCCAACCGGTGGTAGCCTTTCGGCACGACCACGGCTTTGCCGTAGGGATCCAGCAGCACCTTGGCCGCATCAAATCTGAGCCCCAGCTCCGGAGCATTCGGCCCGTCGACCCGATAACCGTACAACTGGCCCGCCGCGACGTCGGGGACAAACACGTGCCAGTAGTAATAGGTCCGATTCACGATGGGATCGAGACTCAAGATCCGCGACGGAACAGCAGCATCTTCGCGGTCAAAGAATAACAACTCCACCCGCGTGGCGTGACGCGAATAAAGGCTGAAGTTGACGCCACCCTCCACGACCGTGGCCCCGAGTGGAGAACTCTTGCCGGCGGGTGTGTTGTGTGTCATGGCTACCTGTAATTCGTTTTGGAGGTGCAGTTTCGAATGAGCCAGGGATCAGAGGTTGTCGCCTTCGGTCGACGTGCGGGTAGACACGACTGGTTCCTTCCCACCCCACTTCCAGCCACTGATCGCAGGCATATCCTCGCCATGCCGTGAAATGTATTCCTTGTGATCAATCAGCCGATCGTGGATCGCCTGCTTGAAGTAAGCCGCCCTCGCACCCAGCTGAGGCAGTCGGTCAATGACATCTTCGCACAGATGCAGACGATCCAGTTCGTTCATCACAACCATATCGAACGGTGTGGTGGTCGTCCCCTCCTCTTTGTACCCGCGCACATGAATATTGCGATGATTTGTCCGCCGGTAAGTCAACCGATGGATCAACCAGGGATATCCGTGAAAAGCAAAGATAATCGGCTTGTCCGTCGTGAACAGCGCATCAAAATCGTGATCCGACAGCCCGTGAGGATGCTCACGTTGCGGCTGCAGCTTCATAAGATTCACGATATTGATCACGCGAATCTTCAATTCCGGGAGGTGCTGCCGCATCAAGTCGACTGCCGCCAGAGTCTCCAGTGTCGGAACGTCGCCACAACACGCCATAACCACATCGGGCTCACTCCCCCTGTCGTTGGAAGCCCACTCCCAGATCCCAAGCCCCGCGGTGCAATGCTTGATGGCCTGATCCATCGTCAGAAACTGCGGCGCCGGCTGCTTGCCGGCAATGACGACGTTGACGTAGTTGCGACTCCGCAGACAATGGTCCGTCACTGAGAGCAGACAATTGGCGTCGGGGGGCAGATAAACCCGAATCACCTCGGCCTTCTTGTTGACGACATGATCAATGAAACCGGGATCCTGATGGCTTAGACCATTGTGGTCCTGCCGCCAGACGTGAGAACTGAGAAAGTAATTGAACGACGCGATTGGCCGACGCCACGGAATATGATTGCAGGTTTTCAGCCACTTGGCGTGCTGGTTGAACATCGAATCGACAATGTGAATGAAGGCCTCATAGCACGAGAAGAATCCGTGCCGACCGGTCAACAGATAACCCTCCAGCCATCCCTGGCACTGATGCTCGCTCAGCACTTCCATCACACGGCCGTCCGGGCTCAGCTTGTCATCCTCCGGATAAATGTCAGCCATGTAACACCGACTGGTCACCTCCAGTACGTCCTGCCAGCGATTCGAATTGTTCTCGTCGGGACTGAACAACCGAAAGTTCTTGCTTTCCAGATTCAGCTTCATCACGTCCCGCAGAAACGTTCCCATCACGCGAGCCGATTCCGCCGTCGTGCCGCCAGGTTCAGGAACGGATACCGCATATTGCCTGAAATCGGGTAGCTTCAAGTCTCGCATCAGCAGGCCGCCGTTCGCGTGCGGATTGTCACTCATCCGCCGGTGGCCTTGAGGAGCCAGTTCGGCCAGTTCGGGTTTCAGCCGCCCCCGTTCGTCGAAGAGTTCCTGCGGCCGGTAACTCTTCATCCACTCCTCCAGAATTCGAATGTGCTGCGGCTCATCCATGTCCCCCATCGGCACCTGGTGACTGCGCCAATACCCCTCGCACTTCTTGCCGTCAATCTCCGGTGGACACGTCCAGCCCTTAGGGGTGCGAAAGACAATCATCGGCCACGCCGGACGCTTGATGACCCCCTGCTGCCGTGCCTCGTGCCAGATTCGCTTGATCTCGGCGACAATCGAATCCAGCACGCCCGCCAATTGTTGATGAACGTCCCGCGGATCACTCCCCTCCACAAAGTACGGCTTGTAGCCCATCCCCTCAAAATACTTCTGCAGCTCACCTTGAGGTATGCGAGCCAAGAAACATGGATTGGCGATCTTGTAGCCGTTCAAGTGCAGAATCGGTAACACACAGCCGTCACGAGCCGGATTGAGAAACTTGTTGCCATGCCAACCCGCCGCCAGCGGACCCGTCTCCGCTTCACCGTCACCGACCACACAGGCGACAATTAAATCGGGATTATCAAACGCCGCGCCGTAGGCGTGGCTCAATGCATAACCCAACTCGCCACCTTCATGAATGCTGCCCGGCGTCTCAGGTGCCACGTGACTCGGAATCCCGCCAGGGAAACTGAACTGCTTGAACAGCCGACCCATCCCCTCCTCGTCCTGACTGATGTTGGGATACAACTCACTGTATGTCCCCTCGAGATATGCATGAGCGACCAGCGACGGGCCACCATGTCCTGGCCCGATGATGTAGATCATGTTCAGGTCATCCTTCTTGATGACCCGGTTAAGATGGACGCATAACATGTTGAGCCCGGGCGAGGTGCCCCAATGGCCCAATAATCGCGGCTTGATATGCTCACGCTGCAATGGCTCACGAAGCAGCGGGTTGGACAATAGGTATATCTGCCCGACGGAGAGATAATTCAGCGCCCTCCAGTAAGCGTCCAGCCGATCCAAATCGACTGCCCCTAATCGCCCACCCCCACTCGACTCGAACTCCCCAACTCGCTCCCCTGACTTGCCGGACTTCACGCTGGACATGGCCAATCCCTTTCTGCCAGAAAGTCTGTCGCGAGATGCCACCCTCGGAATCTACTCGGAATCTACTCAGAATCCACTCAGAAGCGTGTCGATCAGCAATATTGCTCCGATATGCAAGACCAGTTCAAGTCTCCGAAGTTGCTCCCGTTCAATCTACCAGAATAGCCAACATCGAACCACGGCCCCCCCAACGCCCAGCCGCCTCGCTTGGCGTCCCCCAGCATCAACGACGACCACGACGATGCGATCCCCCTCGATGCGATCCGGGCGTTCGCTGCCGCACCCGATCGTGGCCTGCTGGATACTGACGCGATTGATGTTCACGCCCGGCAGACCGTTCGTGTGGCAGCGGCTGGATCTTGACCAGTCGGCACAGAAAGAAAGCGTCCCAGGTGGCGTCGGGGATGAGCCGCCGAGCTCGAGCCAGCCGAGGGTCCAGAGCTCGGTCACCCCAAGCCGTCAAGCCGCTTCGGAACCGCGAGATCGGCAATTCCATTTCTTCAATCTCCACCGACTCGGGAAAGGCGTCGAGCTGATGCTGAATCACCAGCTCATTCTCTTCCGGAGCCATGCTGCACGTGCAATACAGCACATGCCCCCCTACGCGAACGGACTCCAGTGCCGAACGCAGCAAACCAACTTGCTTGCGCGCCTGTTCTCGCACCTTCCTCAGACTCCACCGCGCCCAGCTCTCCGGCCGATCGATGTGAAACCTCGCTTCGGCCGAACAGGGAGCGTCCAGCAGCACGGCATCAAACCGGCCGGGAGTCTTGGCACCGATCGTCCGCCCGTCCGCCAGATACGTCTTCACCTGGTCCGCACCGTAGTGCCGCAGGTTGGCCTGCAACTTATAGAAACGTTCGCGCACGGCCTCCACCGCCGCCAGCCGGCCTTGCTGCTGCATGCGAGCGGCGATCATCAACGTCTTGCCACCGGGAGCGGCGGCCAGATCCAGAATCTCCTGGCCAGGTCGCGGATCGAGTGCCATCACGGCCAACATGCTCGACAGGCCCTGCACGTAGATTCGCCCTTCAACGGTCGCCGGCAATTTCAACAATAGTTGCCGCTGAGCGCGCTCGACAATCCCCGCCTCGGGTAACCACGGAATTCGCTCCACGGTCAGTCCCGGCCCGTATTGCCCCCCTGCCAGCGCTGTAGTTCCCAGCAGTTCGGCCCAAATGCCTTCGGCGTCGCCGCGCAGTGGATTCACTCGAAAGCCAACTCGCTTGGGGACCGCGAAACTTCGCAGCACCTCGGTCAGCTCGTCGGCCGTATTCCAGACCTGAGCCAGCCGTTCCAGAAACTCAGCGGGCAACTGAGCGCGGATGGCATCCAGATCAACGGGCGTAGCGGTCATGGCGTCGGTCGGTTCAATCGAGCCAATCTTTGCGTCTCAGTCGTTCGGGGACGTACTCGTCCGTCACGTACGTGATCCCCTTGTTGATCAATGCTTCGACTTCGAGCTTGTAGTCGTTCTTGAGCATGATCTCGATTTCTTTCTGCCATTCCTTCTTGTGCTCGAACCAGGGGTATTTGGCGATCTGCTTGGCCCGGCGGCGGTCGTTGTCGTTCAGCGCGATACGAACGGTTGGCGACAGACCGCAGCGTTCCAAGTCGACGCTCCGCAGACCCATAAACTTCGCTTCGGGAATTGCCATCCGCTGAGACTCAAAGGCCAGGTTGATCGAACCCTGCTTGATGACGCTGTAGATGTAGTACCCCCAGGGGTCGTTATCGAGCAGGCAGTAGACCGGCAGATTCAATTCGTGGTGCATGCGGTGCAATAACCGCCGCACGCCGCGCGGTGGCTGACCGCTGCCGTGCGTCAGAATACAGTCGTACTTACGCCAGAACTTGTCCTCGTTGAACCGCTGCCAGACCGTATCTTTTTCGACATGCAGGATGAACTTGGCGCCGCATTTCTTCGGGTCGAGCGTAATGACCTCAGGCTCGACAATCGACGGTATCGCATAACCGCCCGAACCCATCCGCGAACAGTCAATCGTATCGCCTCGGTCGACGATCTGGATCGCACCGACCATCGTCCCGCGAGTCTGAGCGTACAAGTGGAGCTCCTCACGGAGCGAATTCAGCAGGACTTCGGTATCCTCAATGATCGGATCGCACTCTTCCTGACCGGCAAACGTTTCTTCCTTGGTCCCCTCGATGGTGTGCTTCAGCAGGTAGTAGAGACCTCGGATGCTGGTGGTCTTGCCGGCCTCAATCAGACGCTTGCAGCCGCTGGCGACCAGCATCGTCTGCATGTAGCTCTTGGCCTGAGTCAGGTTGAACAACTGACGGCGATTCACGCCACGGCCCATCTCGAGAATCTTCTTCCGCGAACTGTAAGTGACGTTCGACAGGTTGCGGGATGGAATGTCGAGGTACGGGTCCTTCTGACGTTCGGCCGCGTCCTGCACCGTTTCGGCCAGGTTCCGCAGGTTGCCCAGCGTCTTGTGGTCCTTAGGGTTCAGCTTGATGGTCGCGGCCGCCGAGTCGGTGCGTTGGGGACGAGCAATCTTGCGTTTGGCCATCGATACTTCTCGCGTGACAGTAAATCGTGATCAGTTGCGTCTAAGCGGAGATTTCTGAGCAGATATTTTGCGGAACGGGTCGCTTACGTGTCCAAGTCGTTCGCGCGACGGACGATTATTCGTCGCCGCTGTCGTCTTCAGTCGCGGCGATCCCGATCGGGGCCCGGTTGAGCGACGGGGCTCGGTCTTCAGGCTCGACGATCAACACGCCGCTACCCAGTTCCAGCTCGTCCTCGTCAACCTCTAACTTGCGGCCACGTTCATCCAGTTTCATGTCAGCGTCGGACGTGCGGCGTCGGGCGACCTGGACAAGCTTCTCGTAGAGAGCGTTCCGATCGACTTCGCGAATCTCACTCACCGCCGATGCCACTTCGCCCAGATACCGCAGGAAGATCGACCGCCGTTCCCCTTCCTGCTTCACTCGGTTCCGGCGATTCAGGTACATCCCCAGCTTGCGGCCCACTGCCTGCAGCCCCAATCGGATCTCTTTCTGGATTTCCGGATATGAGGCGACCGCTTCTTTCGATTCGCTGGTGAACGGCACCCAGACGCTGGCGATGTGCACCATAATCGACACCGGGCCCTTGGGGAGCGCCCCGCGGGATTGGGCCAATCCGTAGGCCCGCCAGTTGGTTGACAAGATCGTCTGTGTGATCGCACACGCCGCGTGCTGGAACTGCAACGGGACGCGATTAGCGAACCGCAACACCTCCATCGTCTGACCCTCGGAGATGTTGACGCTGGTCATCGCTTCCAGCAGCCCCTGAATCTCCTTCGGTTTGAGCTTGCTGGGTGACTTGCGAGTCGCCACCTTGGCCTGCTTGATGATCCGATCGGCCACTTCGGCCCCCAAACCGTTGAACGTGTGGATCAGAAACTGCCGCACGGTACGAGCATCGGTTTCGCCCAGCAGTTCGTTCAGCAGGTCGGCCGTCACTCGAGCGGTCGGCGCTTCACCACCATAGGCCAACCCCACCTCGATCTGAAATGGGTTGCCGCGGTACACACCCGGTGGTCGCGTTGCCGCCGCATAGAACTCGCCCGGCACGACCTGCCTGAGCCCTTTCAGGATCAGGTCCTCGCCGATCGGACAGATGCAGTCGGTCGCCGGATTGGCGATCTTCACACCCTGGATGGCTTCGTACAGCGAATCGGATTCGCGACGCCCGATCCGACTCGGCCGCGATCGCACGGGGAGCTTCGCCGCATCACAGATCGATCGAGCCACCGCGGGACTGACGCGCGAGAAGCTGTTCGTCAGGAACGACGCCAGTGTCGATTCCTTGGTTTCCTTCAGCATGGCGGCGAGCCGACCGAGCTCGACACCGTACGGATGCGGCTTGATCTCTTTCGGCTCTGTCGGCAGGACGACGGTCGATCGAGCGAAATCCTGCTGCTGGCCATCGGGGTCCATGTAGTGGAACGTCGCGTGCGGATTGGCGATGGCCGTCTGAGTCAGGTATTCGTCGACGCTGCCACGCCCCCGCTGGTACTTTGCCTCCAGCTCAATCGTCACCCGAGTCCCATGGTCGACGGGTACCCACTCGATGCCGTGCTTCTCGATGTACGCGGCCCCTTCGTCGCCGGCCGGGATATCGACACCTTCGCCCTTCCCGTTCAAGATTTCCGGGAGGTTCTTCTTGGTGTCGATCTGGATCTCGTAATAATGAGCCGGCTTGCGCGGGGAGATCTTCGAGATGATTTTGACCGGCTGACCGGTCGTCTGCACGCCATACATACCGGCCGCGCTGATGCCGATCCCCTGCTGGCCCCGGCTCTGCCGCAGCCGATGGAATTTTGATCCGTACAGCAGCTTGCCGAAAATCAACGGAATCTGTTTCTTCAGGATCCCCGGCCCGTTGTCCTGGACGGCCACGCGGTACCGACCAGCCCGAGTCTGCTGGATGTGGACCCAGATCTCGGGCAACAAGCCGGCCTCTTCGCACGCGTCCAGCGCATTGTCGACCGCTTCCTTGACGGTCGTCAGCAACGCTTTACGCGGGTTGTCGAAGCCCAGCAGATGGCGGTTCTTGGCAAAGAACTCGCTGACCGAGATATCCCGCTGCTCCGACGCCATCGACTCCGCAGTCGCTCGGCGCCGAGCAGGTTCCGGCCGTGGCTGGCCGTTGGCCGCTGCACTCGTAGTCACGCTCACCCGATCCCTCACCAGTTTGCTCAACCTTCGCCTGCACGGCCCGCCCGCTCCCCTGAGGAAGCTCCGCCAGTCGGGGGTGCGTGCCGCAGTCCATTACCTAAAGACTCCAGACAACCCAAGCTTCGGTCTCACGGGTCGGACGGCCCGATCGGGCGACGATTGGCCACCGCGACCAGGCAAGCTGGGTTGACCTTGCGGATTATATCAGAGGGTGTCCGCTACAAACAGAGCAAGCGTCAGGACCGGCAACTTACAATGCTGTCAACTGCCATATCTGGAATCCAATGACTCACCCCCACGCTTCGTACCAGCCGAAAAGCTCATACGGAGCTTGAAGTCGCAGGGCCATCAGAGCCGGCTGCGGCCAGGCCCGGGCATCCTGCCATCCCGCCTAGCAAACACACCCACCTCGCCGGCCGACTGACCCCTGGCCAACGAATCCTTGTCTCAGGAGCAGACAATATGATGTCTCGTCCCACACTCCTTTTCAGCCTGTTGGTGGCGTCTGTAGGGCTTGTCACCTGGACGACCCCCGCGTCAGCTCAGGCACCCCGTCGCTGGCACGGTCCGTACACCGAAGAATCGCAGCCGGACATCTTTTACAACTTGTATGTCCCGGGAGCTGGTGGCACACCCGCCGCAGCTTACCCTGCGCCTCTCCCCACACCACCGATCGTGGGTCACACGTACTACACCTACCAGCCGTTCATGCCGGCCGAGTGGATGTACCATCACCACCGCAGTTACCACCAGTACTACAACCAGGGCCGCGGACTGAACCGGACCAAGGTGAAGTGGTACAGCCCGCCGCTGCGGACCGCTCTGCACGACCTGCACAACCACTTCGAACTGGCTCGGTAACCTCCCACCCACCCGCACACCCTACAGAGGAAGACAGAACGCCATGTCACGCTGCGTCCTGATGATCGCTTCCGCCGCCGTGGTCGTGCTCGGCCTCTCCGCCGTCGCGTCCGCGGGCCACCCGGCACATTGGTACACGTACTACGACCGGGGTGCTTACTGGGCCAGCAACAATCGGCCCTGGCACCACGTCTATTCGCACACAATGTACGGTCAGCCCATGGCGCTGATCGTGCCACCGACGGCGAACATGCAGACGAACTACAGCTGGGGAGTCGGACGGACTCGCATGTCCCCCGTTCTCCATCAGTTCGCCCGCCCCGTCCCCGTCCCAGGCACCGTCGGTCCCTATAACCCGACCCCCGCCTGGCCCAGCGATACCAACCAGTTCGGCGTCTACTCCGTCCGCGCCCCCTGGTAGTCCGTTCTCGAGCAGTGACCCCTTTCCTTCCTGATGAGCCGGCTGGTTGCCCCCTCAACCAGCCGGCTCGTTTTCGTTGGTGACCGCTGAGCCCTAACCGCAGCGGACGCTAAGACGCAGGGGCACGGCAGGGTCGGCCGAGCTGCGGAGAGCTCTGCGGCGAAGCCTCTTTGCCGCTCCCAGACTCGGCATGTCCCACCTCGGCTCCTCATTTCGATCCCCCCTCACACCGCTCGACGCTCCAGCGGCCGGATCACACACAGCACGGTTGACACCACCACTACCGATCCGATTCCCAACAGCAAGTCGATGCCGAACATCGTAGTCGCTCCCATCTCTGCTCATCTGCTCGATCCACACATCCCAACCAATCCGCATTCCCCATGCCGCCGCCAGCCCATTTCCGTAACCACATTCCCTCCAACCACTTACACCAAACGGCCCCTCCCCCACCCTCGCCCCTGCGCCATCAATTCAACACCACCTACCGCCCTCAAACTGACGTCACCTCCCGAAACGTAGGCACCTCCCGAAACGTAGGTGTCTTGCACTTCCCCCGCCGAACGAGTTCGCCGACGCCGCCGTAGCCCGTCAAACCGAAGCGACCTCAACGTCGAGCCCCACCGCGGCGAGCCAGACCACGAGCGGGTGGAGCGACTCACCCCCCGGCCCATCGCGGCAGAAAAGTGTGTGTCTTGCACTTGCCCCGGCGGAAGCTACGAGGGCCGGCGGCCGAACGGGGTTGGCCAACGCCGCCGTGACTGGACGAGCCGAAGCGACCTAAACGTCGAGCCCCACCGCGGCGAACCAGACCACGAGCAGGTGGGACGACTCACCCCCCGGCCCATCGCGGCAGAAACGTGTGTGTCTTGCACTTGGCGGTCCGGCGGAAGCTACGGGGGCCGGCGGCCAAGCGAGTTGGCCAACGCCGCCGTGGCTGGACGAGCTGAAGCGACCTCAACGTCGAGCCCCACCCCGCCGAGCCAGACCACGAGCGGGTGGCTCGACTCACCCCTCGGCCCGTCGCCAAAGAAACGTGTGTGTCTTGCACTTGGCGCTCGGCCCGTCGCAACAGAAATGTGTGTGTCTTGCACTTGGCGGTCCGGCGGAAGCTACGGGGGCCGGCGACCGAACGAGTTGGCCAAAGCCGCCGTGGCTGGGCAAGCTGAAGGGATCTCGGAGTCGAGCCCCACCGCGGCGAGCCAGACCACGAGCGGGTGGGACGACTCACCCCCCGGCCCGTCGCGACAGAAACGTGTGTGTCTTGCACTTGGAGGTCCGGAGTTTGGTGGGTGTCTTGAAATGGAGTGACGGGGGATGGGCGGGTGTGTTGGACCGGGATGGCGAGCGGTGGGTGAGGGCGGTGGGAGGGCGGTGGGTGGGTGTCTTGGATTTTGCTTGGATTGTGGGGTGTTGAAATTTGGGGCGGGGGCTGTGCCGGGGGGTTGGGCGAGAGGATATACTCAGGCGGCGACGCCAAGGCCCAATGGGAGGAGCGAACCGTGGACACGGACCCTGACGATTCGGGTGCTGGTGGTCGGTCCGAAGCCAGACCGGTGGAATTGCCGGTCGAGCTCGATCATTTCCGCGACTACCTGCGATTTCTTGCTCGCACTCAGCTGTTTGCCAACCTGCAGGGCAAAGTCGACCCGTCCGACATCGTCCAGGAAACATTCCTGCAGGCGCACCGGAATCTCCATTCGTTCCAGGGTCGCACCACTCAGGAACTTGCCGGCTGGCTCCGCCAGATCCTCGCGCGCAACCTCATGCAGGCCGCCAGGCATTATTCCTTCGACAAACGCAACATCAAACGCGAACTGTCTGTCGAACAGCAGCTGGCCAACTCATCGGCCGTCCTTGGCTCACTCCTGGCTCAAGACGGCCCGGCCCCCAGCGACCGGATCACGCAAGAGGAACGAGCCCTCCAGCTGGCCGCTCAAATCGAACGGCTGCCCGAAGCTCAGCGCGAAGCCATCATCATGCACTACTGGCAAAACCTGCCGCTCAAAGAAATCGCCGAGCAGCTCGACCGATCCCCCGAAGCTGTCGCCGGATTGATTTTCCGAGGGCTGAGGAATCTTCGCCAACGGTTGCCCGGCGACACTTGAGCCCCCGTCCTCGCTCTCGATCTCGCTCTCGCTCTCGATCTCGCTCTCGATCTCGATCTCGATCTCGTACTCGATCTCGTACTCGTACTCGTACTCGGCGTGAGCCGCAGGGCTCACGAACTAAGTCGCCTTGCGTCACCGGACGCGGGGCTTGAAACGGTGAGGCAACCCGAAAGGGTGGCCAAAACCTACCTGGGCTGGTCCGTACCGGTCCAGAAACTGTTCCCCGAACTTCAGAAATGGAGGTAAGCAGCTAGTGTCACCTTAAACAGTGGTAACGAAAGAGCCAAGGAACAGTACTTGGGGAGGAATCACGATTCGGCCCAGGCGGAGTGCCAGTCTCCTGAGTAGGATGAAGCACGGCGACCTGCTCGAAAGGTCGTCGACCGGCAGCAGATACGGTTAGCTGTCGGCCCAACGCTACGGTGTCTGGTGGTTTCACCTCGAGAAAATGGTTCGTGAGCTTGACCGGTGAGGTCCCAACTCGCCTGAGCGACTTCTGCTCAGTAAGCCAACGTATAAGTCACCGACGAAAGCGGCGGTTATGCGAGAGGAACAAGACCAGGACGCAGGATGCACCCATCCAGTCCACTGACGTCTTGCCGGTAAACCGGGATCGAGGGGATCCCCCCTCGATCAAGGGACCACAGCAGATCCGGAGTAGTCGATCAGGCCTCCCGGCCTGCCCGACGAAAGGAGAAACCTGATTTAGTCCGTCCGGACGCGAACGGATAGATGCCGCAAGGTTAGCACTGAAGAGGGAACTCTCACCCAATGAGAGGTCTGTGCTCTGCTGGCCCAGACACTCCTCAGCAGGCTAAGGAACGGTGGCCAGCGATCCATCGCCTAGGACGGCGGTTGTTTCACCAGAGGATGGCCCCATGGCCAAAAAGCAGAAAGTCCACTCATTAACCGGACGTATCAACGAACGGCTCATGAGGGAAGCGTTCAAAGCTGTCAAGCGGAATCGCGGAGCCGCCGGCATCGACAAGGTCAGCATCGACATGTTCGAGAAAAACCTCGACGCGAATCTGGCCAGCCTGATGAAAGACTTGAAGACGAAAGGTACCTTCGTCCCCAAGCCCCTGCGCCGGGTGTGGATCGCCAAGGACCCGCAAGGAAAGAAACTCCGTCCGCTTGGGATTCCGGCTGTCCGAGATCGGATTGCCCAGGAAGTACTTCGAAGACTTCTTGAACCGATCTTTGAGCCACTGTTTCATGATGACTCCTACGGATTCCGTCCTCAGCGGAACTGTCACTCCGCAATCAGGCGAGTGCTGGCGTTACATGAGGCTGGATATCGCGTCACTCTCGATGCTGATATCTCCGGCTTCTTCGATAACATCCCGCATCAACTGATTGTGACCGCAGTCGCAGAGGAGGTAGCTGACGGGAACATCCTGAACCTGATCGAAAGATTTCTAGCAGCAGGTGTGATGGAGAATGGCATCTTCAAGCCCACCTCGATCGGCACCCCGCAAGGTGGTGTCATCAGCCCACTATTGGCTAACATCGTGCTTAACAAGCTCGACTGGCGCCTCAGTCAAGCCGGGTACCGCTTCGTGCGGTACGCGGATGACTTTGTCGTCGTCTGCCGAACGCGGGCGCAGGCAGTTGCAGCCTTGACTCTGGTTGAATCCGTGATGACTGAACTAGGGCTCTCTCTGAGCCCAGAGAAAACGAAAATCGCCAGCTACGGGAAGGGATACGAATTCCTGGGGTTCCGACTTTCGTACAAGTCACGCACGATGCGACTAAAGTCTCTGGAGAAATTCAAGACCAAGGTAAAGGAATTAACCCGACGCTCCCACAATCTGGAGGCTCGCGTCATCGAGAAACTGAACCAAGTTATTCGAGGCACGGCGAATTACTTCGCCACGGAATTCTCGACATGCACCGGGCTGTTTCGGCAACTCGACAAGTGGATCCGCATGCGGATCCGCTGCATGAAATTCAAACGTAAATGTCTTGACGACAACCATCGCTTGAAAAACCGAGCTTTCCGTAAGAAACTTGGGCTCTTGAGCATGCTGGACTATGCGAACCAGGCCGTGGCAAGCTGGTGAATGACTCCTCTCACAACTCGCGACGGGGCTCGGAGCCTCGCGCCGCGGGGAGGCAATGAACTGGGGGTCGCCCGGTGCAGGAAAGCTGCACGCCGGTAAATATGAGGAACTGACCTCATCGCGACAACGGGGAGGTGGTGGCTGGAAATCCCTCCAGCCTCCACCTTACCCACTAAAACAGCGCCGCACCGTCAACACCGCCCTCCTTGGCCAAAAATTCCCGCGGCAGAATTCCTGCGCCGGTGCCATCGTACTCGGCGAGTCCAGGCCACATTCGAGTACGAGTAGGAGTAGGAGTAGGAGTAGGAGTAGGAATAAGAATAGGAACAGGACAAAAAAAACGGGCACCGTTGCCCGCAGCGCAACGGTGCCCTCCCCTTTGACCGAACCACTTCACCGCGGCGGCGTCCCGCTGCGCGGCGTCGAGTGGCGGTCGTACATCACGAACAGCCCATGCTGTTGCCACAGTTGTGGCACAGGTAGCAGTTCCCGTTGCGAACCGTGATCGATCCGCACCGATCGCAGCTCGGCGCGTCACTCTGGAACCGAGCGAACTGGGCATCGCGAACCGTACCCGATCGATCGGCCGACAGATTGATCGCCGCTCCGGCCCGCTCCAGCAGATCGGCCGCCGGATCATCCGCAGCCGTCCCCGGATTGCCGTTGGCTGCATTGACGTTGGCTGCATTGACGTTGGCCGTGTGCCCGTTGGCGGTCGACTTCGTCGCCGCGCCGTTCTTCGCCGGACCCTTCTCAGGAGCCGACTTGGCCGACGTCCGAGCAATCGGCGGAGCCGTCATGGCTTCGGCCTTCGATTCGCCAACCGCTGGAATCGGTTCGCCACGGCTCGCTTCCCAATACCCCGGCAGGAAGGTAATCCCCAGCCAGCGGAAGATATAGTCGACCAGGCTCTTCGCGATCCGGATGTCCGGATTCGAAGTATGGCCCATCGGCTCGAACCGCGAATGCGAGAACTTGTTGACCAGCTCTTCCAACGGCACGCCATACTGGAGGCTCATCGAAATGGCCGTCCCGAAGGCGTCCATCAAACCGCCCACCGTGCTCCCTTCCTTGGCCATCGTCAGGAACAGCTCACCCGGCCGGCCGTCATCATACAAGCCGACCGTGATGTAGCCCTGATGTCCGGCCACGTTGAACTTGTGGGTGATCGAACGCCGCGTATCCGGGAGCCGTTCGCGACGAGGACGAGCAGCCTGAGCCTTCTCGGCCTTGTCCGATTCGCTCGACGTCGACAGCGGCTGACTCTGCTTCGAACCGTCACGATAGATCGCCAGAGCCTTCAGCCCCAGCTGCCAGCCCCACGTGTACGCGTCCGCAATGTCTTCCGGAGTCGTGTCGGACGGCATGTTCACCGTCTTCGAGATGGCTCCCGACAGGAACGGCTGAGCAGCCGCCATCATCGACACGTGAGCTCGCCAGGGAATGCTGCGAATGCCGTTAGCCGGCTTGAACGCACAGTCGAACACCGCCAAGTGCTCGTCCTCCAACCCCGGAGCTCCTTCAATCGTGTCATGCTCGTCGACGTACCGCACAATCTCGGCCACCTGCGAGTCATCGTAGCCCAACGTCTTCAGGGCCCGCGGCACAGTCTGGTTGATGATCTTCAGCATCCCGCCGCCCGCGAGCTGCTTGTACTTCACCAACGCAATGTCCGGCTCGATACCCGTCGTGTCGCAGTCCATCATGAAACTGATGGTCCCGGTCGGAGCCAGCACGGTGGCCTGAGCGTTCCGGAAACCGTACTTGCGGCCCTGTCGCAGGACTTCATCCCACAGCCGCGCCGCCGCTTCCCGCAGATACTCCGGCCCCTGCTCGTCAATCGCCTCGACCGCGTCCCGATGCATCTGCATCACGCTCAAGAACGGCCGTTCGTTCTCCTCGTACCCATCGAACGAACCGACCGCCCGAGCCAACTCGGTGCTGGTCAGATTGGCCGCACCGTGCAGCAACGCCGTGATCGCTCCGCACACCCCACGCCCGGCGTTCGAATCGTACGGCATCCCGTTCGACATCAACACGCTGCCGAGATTGGAGTAACCCAACCCGAGCGGCCGGAAGCGATGGCTGTTCTCCGCAATCCGCTCCGTCGGATAGCTGGCGTGATCGACCAGAATCTCCTGAGCAATAAAGAACAAGCGACAAGCCTGCACAAAACGCTCGACGTCAAACGCACCGGCCTCGTCCCGGAACTTGATCAGATTGATGCTCGCCAAGTTGCAAGCCGTATCGTCCAGGAACATGTATTCCGAACACGGGTTGCTGGCGTTGATCCGGCCCGAGTTCGGACACGTGTGCCACTTGTTGATCGTCGTGTCGTACTGCACACCCGGATCGCCGCAGTGCCAAGCACATTCGGCCATCCGCTGCATCAGGAACCGAGCATCAAACGAGGGACCGTCCGACTTGTTGTCCGTCACCCAACGAGTCGCCCACTTGTCGCCCCGCTCCACCGCCTGCATGAACTCGTCCGTCACCCGCACCGACAAGTTCGCGTTCTGGAACAGAATCGATCCGTAAGCCTCACCGTTGAAGTTGGCCTCGTAGCCACCCTTCTCGATCAGCACCCGAGCCTTCTGCTCTTCCTTGTGCTTGCACTCGATGAACTCCAGAATGTCCGGATGCCAGACCTTCAGCGACTGCATCTTCGCCGCTCGACGCGTCTTGCCACCCGACTTCACCACCGCCGCAATCTGGTCGTAAACCCGCATGAACGACAGCGGCCCCGACGGACGACCACCGCCCGACAACCGCTCCCGATGCGAACGGATCGTCGACAAGTCCGTCCCCGTACCCGAACCAAATTTGAAGAGCATCGCTTCGCTGGTCGCCAGCCGCATGATGTCTTCCATGTTGTCCTGCACGCTCTGGATAAAGCAGGCCGAACCCTGAGGAAATTCGTAGGGGTTCTCCGGCTGATAAGCCTCCCCACGCTCCTCGCTCCAGTGCCAGTTGCACTTGTCACCCGTTACCCCGTACTGGTGGTACAGACCGACGTTGAACCAGACCGGCGAATTGAACGCTCCGTACTGGTGCAGACACAGCCACGTCAGCTCCCGGTAAAATGTCTCACCGTCCGCGGCCGTCGCAAAATACCCGTCCTCCATCCCCCAGTCGGCAATCGTCCGAGTCACCCGGTGAATCAGCTGCCGGACACTCCGCTCCCGCTCCGCCGTCCCGTTCTCGCCATAAAAATACTTGCTGACCACGACGTTCGTCGCCAACTGAGTCCAGCTGGCCGGAATCTCACAATCGGTCTGCTCGAACAAGACCTGCCCGCTCTCGTCCTTGATCGCCGCACTCCGCAGCTCCCACTTCACCGTATCAAACGGGTCCCCTTTCGGGGGAGAAAACAAGGGGTCGATCTGCAACCCCCGGGAGTTCTCGCGTGCCTTCTTCTTGTCCCGCGCCGTCATCGCTCGATCCGCTCCTACCGTCGCCATCCTGTCGGTCTCCTTGAAAAAACTGGCCGCCAACCCACCGTCGCCAGCAGCCTCCTAGTGATCCTTTGTACACTTCCTATTATCTGCCGTCACCACCATGTAACGCAAGAGAAAATGCCCCGCAAGATATACGGCGGAGAAACGGCCATCCCTTGCCCAACCACAATATATGGTATTTATCTAATCGGCAGACCACAACATTTGGTGCAAGCGAGATTGTAAACGTTTCGTGAAGCAAGTCAACATTGTTTGACAAAACTTCACCTAACCGGCGAATCCGACACGGGTTAGGAACGTTAACGACGCGACTCCAGGAAGCTCAGCAGGTCCGATAGCTCCTGGTCACTCAACACCTGCCCCAACCCCTCCGGCATCACCGACGGACCGCCCACCCGCAGCTCCTCCACCTCTCCCCGACCCACCCGATGCACCTGGCTGGCGTTGGCTGCTAGCACCAGCTGGTCGGCCGATTCGCTCTGCAACAGGCCGCTCACCGTCCGGCCGTCCCGCAGCACCACCGTCATCGGCTCGTAGCTCCGCACCCAGCTGGCACTCGGGTAGAGCACCGATTCGGCCAAGTCCCGCCGCGACCGGATCCGGCCCACCTGCGACAGATCGGGACCCACTCGCCCACCGCGATAACCGACCGCATGGCACGTAAAACAGGCCGCCTTCACGCTGTGAAAAACCTCCTGCCCACGCCGAACCTCACCCGCCGGTAACCGCTGCAGCCGCTCTTCCAATTGCCGAGCCCGATCGGCTCGAGCAGCCACCATCCGCTCCAGCAACCCGTCCCGAGCCTCGCGAGCCGACTCGTCGCTGACCACCAGCTTTTCTTCCAGCCACTTCGGTTCGAGCGACTCAGCCGCAGCGTTCGCGGCCAGCCGTTCCAACACCCGCTGCTCACGCTCCGCCCGCCCGGCCGCCTGAGCCCAGCAGACTTCGGCCATCCGCGGCAGCTCGTACGGCCCCGCCTCCGCCAACCGCTCGACCAACGCCCCCCACTGCGAATCGTCCAGCGCCAGACGCTCGCACAGATCGAGCACTCGCATCTTGCGTCCCGGCGAATTGGCCGGATCGGGCCCCAGCTGTTCCCAGACCCACGTCAACCATTCAGCCGGCACTCGCCCGCCGGCAATACTCAGCATCATCGCCTGCAACCGCAGCTCGGGCGACAAACCACCATCGACGGCCCAGCGTCCCAACGCCTCGCGCACCGGCGAGTCGAACTCGCCACCCTTCGGCGCCGAATTCTGCAGCGCCGCCAGCGCTGCACTCAGCCACGCCTCACGCGATTCGGAACCCTTCAGCTCAGCTCCACTTCGCTCAGGTTCATTCAGCGCGGCGACCCAGACCGCCGACCATTCGGCCGGCCCGCGCGATTCGCCACGACCGATCTCGGCCAAGACCGCCTGACGAACGCCGATCGGCCATCGACCTTCGCTCACTCCTCGACCGGTCCACGACGCCATCGCCGGTTCGTTCAGCCGCGCGGCAATATACTGAGCGGCCGGTCGCACCAAACCGTCCGACGTCTTGCCCTGAGCCCACTGCTCGTCCAGCCATTCACGCAGCTGCGGTGCCCACTCGTCATGTCGCTGCACAACCCACCATGCCGTCTCGTTCAGCTCAGCGTTCGCGTCCACCAAACCGACCGACACGTCGTCCCAGGTCAGCGGCGAGCGAACTTGCTGATCGTCCGACCGTCCCTCCTGCCGATCGCTCTGCTGTTCAGCGGCCCACAACAGCCCGTTGCGTTGAGCCGCATTGAGCGACCCGTTGCGGTAGAGCTTCAGCAGCTTAGCCGGCTGACGGATCTCCCACAGAGCATAGATCAACGAATGCTGCAGCACGCGATCGGCCGGATCAACTTGTCCCAACGCCGCCAACAAAGGCTCGAGCGCCGACGCATCGCCAAGCCGACCCAGCGCCTCAGCAGCCGCTCGACGCTGAGCTGCCCGCTGACCGGCGTCAAGCGACGTATCGGCGGCCTTCAAAGCGTCAAGCACCATAGCCAAGCCAGTCGCATCGCGCTGGACGCTGATCGTATGCAACGCTGCCAGCCGCGCATCGGCCGAACGACTCGTAGTCGCCGCATGAATGACTTTCCGAGCTTCGGGCTGGTCTATCTGACAGAGCGTCCACACCCAGCGTTCTGGCCATTTCCCGTCGGAATCACCGCGCCAAGCAGCCAACCAACGGCCCAGCGTCTGGACGCTCCGCGGCGCCCGAGCGACCAGCATCCGCTGCGCGCGACGCCATACGGCTGGCCGCACATCCTGCAGGTAACCGGCCAGTTGATCGTCGGTCGCATTCTTCCAGTCGAGCTTGTTACCGTGCGGATCGTCAGTCAGGCTGCCAGTGGCCGGCCCGGTCGTCGACCGCAGCCGATAGATGGCACCTAGCACATCAGGTTTCCAGAGCTGTGACGTGGGGCAGCAAAGCTTGTACCAGCCGCCCGTGTTCACGACCAGCACGCTGCCATCGTAGTCTTCGATCACGTCGGTCGGATGGAAATCGAGGTCGTCGCTGGCCACTACCGGCTGCGATTGAGTAGCGAACGTCGCACCAGACGGAGTCAGCCGATGAGCGGAAAGCTGATGCAGATTGAACGCACACGCCAGCAGTTGGTCCTGCCACCCGGCGCCGAGCCCATCGGTTTCCAGACGCGTCAAACCGGCCGGCGCGGCAGCTCCCATATGCTCCAGCGGCGGCATCAACGGCCCGGTGCGAATATGACCGCGCAGCACGTCGTGATCCTTGCCGTACAGACCACCGTAGATCGCGTGGATCAAACCGTCACGCTGACCACCGGCCGGATGCTGCAGAAAGGTCGTCGTAAAGATCCGCTCCCCACCGCGAGTGAAAGTCACATCGACCGGATTGTCCATCCCGCCGTTCATCACCGGCTCGAGCGGTCCGCCACCAGGTCTCCGACGAAAGATATGAGCGGCTCGCGAGACGAGCTGCGAGCCGTCGGTCAGCTCATGATGCTGAGCGGCGAAGGCTCCCTTGCACCAGTAGATCCAACCGTCGGGCCCGAGATAGGGACCGTGCAGGTCGTTCGCGCAGCCGGTCAGTGTCAGGGCGTCGAGCCACACTTCTTCGCGGTCGGCTTTTCCGTCGCCGTCGGTGTCGGTGAATTTCCAGATCTGGGGCGGAGCGGAAACGTAGAGCGACCCGTCGTGCCACAGTGTTCCTTCGGGGAACATGATATTCGCCACGAACTCAGTGCGTGAGTCGTACTTGCCATCGCCGTCGCCGTCGGTCAGCTTGAGGATCTTATGCGGTCGCTCGGCGAGTTGTTTGTCGACCGGATCATTCGAGCCGCTCGACTCGGCCACGTAGAGTGCTCCTTGTTCGTCGAGCGCGGCGACGATGGGCCGTTCGACCAGCGGTGGTCCCGCGACCAGCTCCATCGTCACGCCGTCGGCCAGCCGGAACCGCTTGCCGCCCACCTCGACGGTCGGCACTTGTTCAGGCGTCGTCAGAGTCGCCGTAGCGGGAGCCTCTGCGGCGGGTGTGGCCGGCCGTGGATTGTCGGTTGAGCCGGGTCCGCGTTCAGCGGCGGCGGTCAGCTGCAAGCCGACCAGCAATTGGACCATATACCAGCAGACAGCATGCATCGTATTTCTCCTGCGGCTCCCGTCCCATCTTCCGGCCCCATTGTAACCCAACTGCTAACTCCCGCCCTCCAGTGGGCTCGCCCCACTGGTTTTCATGACTGAATAGCTACAAGCCCAACCCACTCCCATCCGGCCGCCGGCCAGCTCGCCTGGCCGGAACCCTGGTCTGAGCGAGCTAGAACGCACCGCCCCCGCGACACCCCAATCTCCGCCACCCCAATCTCCAGTGGGCTTGCCCCACTGGTTTACGTGACTGAATCGCTACAGGCAGCGGAAAACAATCTCCGGCCGCCGGCCAGCTCGCCTGGCCGGGGCCCCGGTCTGAGCGAGCTAGCCCGCACCGCCCCGCGACACCCCAATCTCCGCCACCCCAATCTCCAGTGGGCTTGCCCCACTGGTTTACGTGACTGAATAGCTACAGGCAGCGGAAAACAATCTCCGGCCGCCAGCCAGCTCGCCTGACCAGAGCCCCGGTCTGAGTGAGCTAGAACGCGCCACCCCGCGACACCCCAATCTCCAGTGGGCTCGCCCCACTGGTTTTCATGACTGAATAGCTACAGGCAGCGGCAAACAAGCTTCCACTGCGCAACCCCCCGCAGCGGCACGCCCCAGCCAAGGAGCGATCCGGGACCGTCCGCGAGGAACTCCAGCCGTCCAATCATGAAAACCAGTGGGGCAAGCCCACTGGAGTAAATGCGCTCCGGCGTTTGCCCCGGTAGCCGTCCAGTCATGAAAACCAGTGGGACAAGCCCACTGGAGCTACCTAAACCCCGCATTTCCACTATTCCCAAACAGGGTTCCTACACGCCTCGCCTCATCTCCGATTCACCTCCCCCGCCATCCCCAACGACTGAGCAAACTAGGCAAAACAGGAAAACTCTTCTGAGCGGGTAAGAGTTATCGAGCCTGCCAGGGAATCTGCGGATCACGATTGTGGACGGTCGAAACCAAAATGCAGATTACAACGATACCTCCGGCCGCACCGGGAACTCCGTAGGAGTATAGCGATGCTGGTTCTACAGCTCTGGCGCTGGATGGCGTGTAGCCTGATCGTGCTAGCCACGTCGACAAGCTTATATGGCCAGTGCCAGACATGCGGAGGCAAATCCGTAGATGGCGGGACAGGCCCCTGCACGTCATGCAATGGTGGCAACGGTACGAGTACCAGCGGTACCTGTCAGACGTGTGGCGGCGCGATGGGTGGCAATAGCCTCTGCCCCGACTGCAGCACTCCGCCGATCCACGAGCTGGGAGTGTTGCCGTCGTATTACTGGAACGATCCCAATTGCTGCATCAACGACGGGTGCTTGTGCGATTCGTGCCCGCCGCTCACTCCCGCACGCTGGTTCGCTCAAGCCGAACTCCTGCCCTTGCTTCGCGACGTCTCGAACGGCGGCGAATTCCAACCCGATGCCACCACGGGCGTCCCGGTGCTGCGTGAATCGATGTTCGATCCCGAATTCGCTGCCGGTACTCGCTTCACCATCGGCCGTACGCTCGGCAACTGGTACCGCTTCGAAGCAACCTACCTCGGCAGCTACGACTGGGACGATACGGTCACGGTGCTCGACAGCAACAACGTCGCCACGACCAGCACCATCGGGTCGTCGCTGCAGAGCGTCGAGCTGAACTTCCGCCGCCGGATCAACATGCCGTACAACAAGTTCGGTTCGCCCTACATCCCCTACCGTGGCAGCGGCTCGCTGTTCATGAACCGTCGCTGCGAAGCATCGTTCCTGCTCGGTCTGCGCTACGTCGACCTGGACGATGCGTTCACGTACAGCAGTGCAGCGGGTATCGATACGGGTACCGACACGATCACCAACGCCGCAGTTGCAGCATCCAACAACATGCTCGGCCTGCAGCTTGGCCTGTCGACCCAATACAACGTCCAGGCTCACGGTTGGGTCGAAACCAACATCAAGGGCGGCATCTTCCACAACAAGGTCGACCTGGCAACCGCTTACACCGGCACGGGCGGCCCCCAGCCGACCCTGTCGATCAGCGACAACAACACGTCGTGGCTGGGCGAACTGAACGTCACTTACAACTATCAGTTCTGCTCGTGGCTGACCTGCCGTGTCGGCTACAACGCAGTGGCCGCGGTTGACGTAGAAGTCGGCTCGAACGCCTTCGAGAACAACACCGCACTGCTCGGCAGCGGCCTACTGCAGGCAGAAGCCGACGGCCAAGTGATCTACCACGGCCCCAGTGTCGGTTTGATCGGGACTTGGTAAATCAGCACGACAAGCCATTGATTAGCTAGACTCCGCCACATTTTTACAAGCACGACGCGCAAGCGAGTGAGCGAGTGAGCGAGTGAGCGAGTGAGCGAGTGAATGAGTGAATGAGTGAATGAGTGAGTGAATGAGTGAGTGAGTGAACAACTTACGCCGAAACTCACTGGCTGGCGCCGCGTGCTTGTATCGCCGAGAAACTCACTGGCTGGCGCCGCGTGCTTGTATCCCGAGAAACTCACTGGCTGGCGCCGCGTGCTTGTATCCCCGAGTACGGCGGACAGCGTGGCGCAGGCCAGTTAGAAATGGCTTAGAAGTCGATCAGCAACTGATCAGACGTTGATCTTGTCGATCCGCACTCGGGTGAACATCTGACGATGCCCAGTGCGGCGACGGGAATTCTTGCGGCGACGGAACTTCTGCACGACCAGCTTCGGGCCCATCGTCACGCCCAGCACTTCGGCGGCCACGGCGGCACCGGACACCACCGGCTTGCCAATCTGCACGCCCGCTTCGCCAGACAACGCCAGCACTCGATCGAACTGGATCTTGTCGCCGACCGATGCATCCCGAAAATCGACGTCCAGAATCTGACCCTCGGAAACTTTGTATTGACGTCCACTGTCAGCGATAATCGCGTACATCGGATAAAACCCTTCGCTCGGTCTGCCCTGCCAACTACCTTAGAATCCCCGAATTTAGCGATTACCGGCCCGCGTGTCGAGACCCACCCGACTCCCCACCAACGGAGAAGATGTGCACCGCAGAGCCTCCTCCTCCTCCCTTGTGGTGCGGGCGTCCCGCCTGCCTCTTCCTCCTCCTCCCTTGTGGTGCAGGCGTCCCGCCTGCCTCCGGCGTCCTCCTTTGTGGTGCGGGCGTCCCGCCTGCCTCCGCGTCCTCCTTTGTGGTGCGGGCGTCCCGCCTGCCTCCGCGTCCTCCTTTGTGGTGCGGGCGTCCCGCCTGCCTCCACGTCCTCCCTTGTGGTGCGAGCGTCCCGCCTGCCTCCGCGTCCTCTCCTCCTCCTCCTCCTCCTCCTGCTCTTCTATCCCCCTTTCCGAGGTTCCTCTTTCTTCAATTGCCATCCAAATTTTAGCCAGGAGAATCCCCCGACAGCTGCCAGCTCCAGGCAGCCGGGACGGCTGCACCACAACCAGACCTCCGCGTCCCCAGCGGTTAGAATTTCTGTTTCCCCTCCGTACCCTCCGCCTTTCGTCCCCTCCGCGTCTCCCACCATGGACGATTCCACCCAACTCTGGATCCAGCTCGCTCGGGACGGTGACCCGGCCGCTCAGCAAGCCCTCTGGGACCGGTTCTTCCCCCAGCTGGTCCGGCTCGCCCGCCAGCGGCTGCAGAACCAGCCCCTCCGCGTGGGGGACGAGGAGGATGTGGCGCTGAGTGTCCTCGAGAGCTTCTTCCGGGCCAGCCAGGACCCGGAGAAAAAAAATCTCCAGCAGTTGAGGGGTGGCGACCAGCTTTGGCGGTTGCTCTCCCGGATGACCCAACGCAAGGTCATCGACTACCTGCGACACGCGCAGAGGCAGAAGCGGCAAGTGGTGGGCGAATCGGCCCTCGGACCGGCCAGCCCGGACGACCCGCGAGCGATCGACGGCCGAACCGACCCGCTCCCGAGCCCGCTGCTGGAACTGATCGTCGCCGACGAAGTCCGCCAGCGACTGCAACAGCTGAACGACCCGATGCGTCACGTCGCAGTGGCTAAACTGGAAGGCTATACCAATCAGGAGATTGCCGAACGTCTCGGATGCTCGCTGGCCACCGTCGAACGACGGCTGAAGATGATCCGCGAGCTCTGGAGCCAGGCGGCAGACCACGGCGATGACTCAACCCCCGCACGATCCGGCGACCCCTCAGCTGACAGCGGATGAACTGAGCCAGCTCGACGCGCTCTGCCTGGAGTTCGAGTCGGCTCTGGCCGCCGATCCGGCCGCCGACCTGACAATATATATAGACCGTCTGCAACCTCACCTGCGCCCTCGGGCCTGCCACGAGCTGCTGGTGGTCGAGTGGCACTGGCGTCGCGAGCGGGGCGAAACGCTCGACCTGGCCACCGAACGAGCCCGTTTCCCGGACTCCGCCTCGGCCGTCGAATCGGCCTGGACCGAGTTCCACAACCCGACTGCTCGGACCAGCCGAACTCCAAGCCCAAACCCCGCCCCTAACCCCACCCCCAGTCCCGACGCCAACGCCGACGCCGACACGCTGGACCTGCGTCGAGCCGGCCAGCAACCCGTCTCGCAGGCCGCTCAGCTGGCCGAGCTGCTGGCGCGGTACCAGGCTGAGCTGTCGTCGGGGGTGGTGCCGGACCACGAGCGTTGGCTGCGTGAGCATCCGGAGTTTGCCGAATCGTTGCGGCGAGCGATGGACGGACTCGATTTTCTGCAGACGCTGAGAGCCGGCCCCGCCGCGCAGCCAACTCAGCTGGGCGATTTCCGGCTGCTCCGTGAAATCGGACGCGGCGGCATGGGAGCGGTCTTCGAAGCCGAACAGATTTCGCTCGGCCGCCACGTCGCGCTCAAAGTCTTGTGGCTCAACGCCGTCTCCGACCCCGAGTCGATCCGTCGGTTTCAGCGTGAAGCGTCAACCGTCGCTCAGCTGCACCACACGAACATCGTGCCGATTTTTTCTGTCGGGCGGGAAGCGAACATCAACTACTACGCCATGCAGCTGATCGACGGCGAGAGCCTCGACCGGACGCTGCGCAGTCGTGGTGGTCGGATCGAACCGGCGACGGTGGCCGAGTGGGGTCTGCAGGCCGCCGAAGCGCTCGCTCATGCTCATCAACGCGGCGTGATCCATCGCGACGTCAAGCCGTCGAACCTGATGCTTGACCGTCATGGCCAGATCTGGCTGACCGACTTCGGGCTCGCCAAACGCAGCGACGACGTAACCCTGAGCATGGCCGGCGCGGTGATGGGGACGCCGCGGTACATGAGTCCCGAGCAGGCGAGTGCTTCGACGCGCGACGTTGACCATCGCACCGACATCTACAGTCTGGGAGCGACGCTGTACGAGCTGGTGACGGGCCGTCCGGTGTACGACGGCCAGACTCCGCACGGCGTAATCAGTCAGATCCTGACCAGCGAACCGCAGGCGCCGCGCCGAGTCTATTCGGCCGTCCCTCGCGCGCTCGAGACGATCCTGCTGAAGTGTCTGGCGAAGGAGCCTCATCGGCGCTACAGCTCAGCTCGTGCACTGGCCGACGACCTGCGATCGTTCCTCGACGGTCGTCCCATCTCCGCTCGCCCGCCGCATCTGCTGGAGCGAAGTCGTTTGTGGTTCAAGCGTCAGCGGCGGAGCGTGTCGCTGGCCGTGATGACCGCGCTGGCCACCGCGTCGCTGATCGCCGGAGCCGCGGTCACGATGTATGCCGTGCGAGCGTGGCGGATGGGGAGCTTGACGGTTCAGTCGTCGCAGCCGGGCGTGTCGGCCGAGGTGACCGACGAGTTGGATCGGCTGGCGCTGCGGCCGATTACCGTCCCCACTCAGGAGCCGATCCCGCTCGCCGCCGGACAATATACTCTGCGCGCCCGAGTGCCCGGGCTGCTGAGCCAGGACTACGCCATCAGTCTGACGGCCCGCTCGAACACGTCATTGCAGCTCAATCCCGAACTGCAGACCGTGATGCCGCCGCTCGACAACTTCTTTGAATACGGGCTCGTCCGCCAATCCGAAGACTCGACCGACCTCGTTGCTTTCGATGCTCAGAACCTGATGATTCGCACGTCGGACCAGGACCACGAGGTGCGTGTAACTCTGCCGATGGAGTCGTTGCGGACCGGTCAGTCGCCCGGAATGGTTTGGCCACCGGATCGACTCAATGCTTTCCCGCAGGATCTGATCGACAAGTGCGACTTGCGTCCGTGGATCGGATCGCAGGGAATGGACATCGATCGTGACGGCCGGGGCGATATTCTGCTGGCCATGCGGCACCAAGCTTTGGTGGCCATCGTTTCGCGGCACCGTGGAGTCATCTGGTCAGTCGGACTCAGCCCAGACGTCCGGCCGTCTACCAACGCGACGAATAGCGCAGAGGGAACGAGTGCCACGGGCAACAGCGGCGATGCATCAAATGTCGGTGCGGCAGGTGCAGCGGTTGTGAATGACGGTGTGGCGGTGAGCGGAATGGGGATCCGCAGCACGATTGTCGAGTCACCTCGGCTGTGCGGCGACTTGAACGGCGACGAGGTTTCTGACGTGCTGGTCCAGCTGGCGCATGTGAATCCAAGCGGTCCGCTCGATCTGACGCAATCGGTGCGAGCCTTAGTGGCGTTGTCGGGCGCGGACGGTGCTGAGCTGTGGCGGTACGAGGTGCCGGCTGAGTTGTTTCAGATGCCGGCGGCGTTTGAGGTCCCGTACGAGTTCCGGTGGTTTCCCGGCGGAGCGACCAGCTGGACTGACGGGAGTTCGCCCGAACCGATGCTGGCCGGCTGGCTGATGTTGCGAATCTGGCGTCAACCGATGCGGCGCACGGGCGAATCGATCTGTGTGGCGAGCTGTATCGTGCGTCAGGGGGCCGATCGACGGGAGGCTTTGGTCACCACGCCGACGCATTACGTGCGACTGAACTTGTCGAGCGGCGAGGAGCTCGAGCCGCCACAGTCATGGGGTACGGTGGTGAGTGAGCCGGTGCGTGCGGCCGACTTGAACGGCGACGGTGTGCAGGAATTGATTGCGACGGAGGATGTGGTCGATCCGCCGAACACGACGGTCGGGTCACCAGTGGGACTGTTGCCGCGGAGTGCGGTGGTGGCTTGGTCGGTGGAAGATCGAGCCAGTTTGTGGCGTCGACAGATTGGCGTGAATCCGGCCTTCGGAGTCGCGAATGTGGCCGACCGTCCGCGCTGGCCGATCGTCGCCGACTTGAATCACGACGGCGCGACGGAGCTGGTGCTGCCGACGGCGATCGACGAAACAACGGTGTATTGGAACCCGACGCCGGCGTGGGGTGAGCTGGAAGTCTGGGACGGCAAGACGGGGACGACGCGCTGGACGAGTCGCGTTCGGCATGCTGATCTACAGCTCAATCATCTGGCGGTGGGCCCCGATGTGGACGCGGATGGCTGGGACGAAGTCCTTGTCGCTTCGATCTGGGGGTCTCAGCATCGCCCGTCGTTGTTCGTCGATTGCTTGGCGGGGAACTCTGGCGAACGGTTGTGGGGTGCGCGCTGGCCGCTGGCCGAGCAGCCTCAGTCGGTCACGTCGCAGATCAGTTCGCTGAGTGTCTGGCGGGCGGGTGTCGACGGCTCGCCGACGGTGGTCGCCAGTGTCTCGACGAAGGAATCGACACGGGGTACGGCGACGAATCTGGCGCTCTTTTCGCTTCGCACCGGGCGGCTGGTCCATGTGGGGAGTGACGCTGAGCGGATTGAGACGGCCGACCTCGACGACGATGGTGTCGAGGATCTGGTCCTCAGGCACTACCATCGCTTGTCGCAAGGGATGCGCGGCGGGACGCGGCTGACGGTGATTCGCGGCGTGGCGGGGGACACGGTCCGCCGGTTGGGCGAGCCGTTGCAGGTGGTCGCCGATCTCGATGGCGATGGCGTCGAGGATCTGGTCAGCTCGGGTGGTGGCGAGGTCGTGGCGACGTCGAGTGGCGATGGTCGTCAGCTGTGGCGGTTTGCGCTGCCGGACCAAGCCAGCTCGGCGTTGATTGCTGGTGCAAGGTCGAGCGGGTCCGCAGCCGGGGCCGCGCTGACGTCGGCTGCCGGTAGTGCTCGCGTGGCAGCGAGCGTGTGGGACTTGGATCGGGACGGGACGAGTGATCTGCTGATCCACTTGATCAGCACGGGCGTGCCGCAGCAGCCGTTGTTGGCGATCTCGGGGCGGACGGGCCGTCAGTTGTGGCGAGCACCGTTGGCGAAGCGATTTCAGCAAGGTCAACCATCGCTGGAATGTGTTGATCTGGATGGGGACGGGTCGGCTGAGGTGTTGTATTACGGCTATTCGGACTGGGGTCAGTCGATTGACGGAGCGGGGTTTGTGCCGACGGACGGTCAGCTGTGGTGTGCGGTGTTTCGCGGCGGCACGGGCGAGTTGGTGTGGAAGGTTCCGTTGACTCAGCTGTACGGCATGGTGTCGGGGACATCGAATCTGCGGCAGGTGCCGTATCGTTTTCAGGACCATCGCGGTCGACGCGTGTGGGCGACCGACTGCAACGCGGACGGCGTGCTGGACGTATTGGTGGTGGGCGAGGTCGAGTCGCCGCCGGAGGACCGTCGCTTAGTGCGATTGCAGGCTCATGATGGTCGTGACGGTCGGTTGTTGTGGCATCGGCAGATGTTGGCCGGTTCAAGTGCTGATTCGGTCTTTCGTGAGGCGTCGCGGATTGAGCTGGTCGATTTGGATGGAGCGGGGAGTGACGAGTTGGTGACGTTGGAGTTTGCCGCTGGCCAGCCGCGGCAGGCGAGAGTGACAGCTCGCAGCGCGACAGACGGGCGAACGCTGTGGACGTGGAGCCGTCCGGTAGCGGACGATTTCGAGTTGCCGACGAGTTCGTCGCCGATGATGGCTTGGCCACGTGGTGTGCGGCTGAGTGACGGTCGCGAGGCGGTTGGTTTGGTGTTGCGTTCGCCCGAGCGGCGGGACGTGTTGTGGTTGATCGACGGTGAGGGATCGGTGCGGGAGGAGTACCTACTGGACCAGCAATCGGGCGAGTCGTGGATCGCTTATCGGCTGTGGGTCGGCGACATGGACGGTGACGGGGCGGACGAGCTGCTGGTGAACAACGGTCAGCTGCAGGTATTGAAGGTGGGCGACAAGCTTACGCCGCTGGCGACTTTGCCGATCAACGTGTCGGATACGATGTTTGACGTTCGGCTGCGAGAGGCGGTGGTCGATCGTTCGGGTGAGTCCTCTGGCGGTGTGGCCGGTGGACGCTCGGGCGAAGTGATGATCGTGCGGAGCGATCGTCCGGTAGTGCGAGCGTTTGACGGTCGGACGGGTCGACCGACTTGGTCGGTGATGGGTCCGGACCGAGCGTCGATCGTGCTGAACGACTTGGTGCCGGCGGTCGATCTGGTTGGTCGCGATGGGGACATGGTGGACCGAGCGGTGCTGAATGTGGAGGGAAGTTTTTCGCTTTGCCGTTTGGCGAGCCACCGCGGCGGCACAGACGGGGCGGTGGGCGGTGTGGTGAATGGTGAAGCAGGTGACGCAGCGGTTGGCGCCGTGAGTGGAGCGGCGGGTGGCGCTGTGGGTGGCGCGGCGGGTGGCGAAGTGCGTGGCGCTGTGGGTCTCGAATCGCGTGGCGTGGAGCGAGCGATAGCCGATGGCGTGGCGCGAGTGGTGGTGCGTGGGGTGGGGTTGGAGGCCGATCCGCGGATGAAGCGGCCGTTGCCGTGGTCGCTTGAGCTGAATCGTGGCGATTCGCGTCGAGATTTGGTGACGAGCTTAGGGGTGATTAGTTGTTTGAGTTTGGTTTTGGTGGTGGTGCCGTGGTGGTATGTGAGTTGGCTATGGCGTGGCCGGTGGGGGCTGATGACGTGGCTGATGTTGCCGGCGGTAGTCGGACTGTCGTTAGTGGCGTGGTCGTGGTCGGTGACGTTGCCTTCGGATTTGGGGCCTTTGACGGTGAGTCGCAAGTATGCGTTGGCGGCGGCTGGTGCACCGATGTGGTGGTGGGCGATGTGGTTGATGACGTTATTGCGTCGTGGCCGATGGTGGCGCGTGGTGGCTTGGGTGCTGAGCGGCGTGGCGTTGAGCGCGTTGATTGGCTGGATTGGAGTGATGGTTGAGCTTGACGACGCTCCTCTGGCTGCTGGCGAGTCGTTGGATTGGAGCGACTGGTACTGGATCGGCCTTTGGGGCTTTTACATCATCGCCCTGCTCTACCTCGCGCTCACCCTCCTCAAGCCCCCTACCGTCTGGCTCCTCACCCGCCTCCACCCCTCACGCCCCGCGCACTCCAATCTCCATTGGGCTCGCCCCACCGGTTTACATGACTGAATAGCTACAAGCCCACGCCACTCCCTCTCCGGCCGCCGGCCAGCTCGCCTGGCCGGAGCCCCGGTCTGAGCGAGCTAGAACGCACCGCCCCGCGCACCCCAATCTCCAGTGGGCTCGCTCCACTGGCTTACATGACTGAATTGCTACAAGACCAACCCACCCAATCTCCGGCCGCCGGCCAGCTCGCCTGGCCGGAGCCCCGGTCTGAGCGAGCTAGAACGCACCGCCCCGCGCGACCTTAATCTCCAGTGGGCTCGCCCCACTGGCTTACATGACTGAATTGCTACAAGACCAAACCACGCACCTCCGGCCGCCGGCCAGCTCGCCTGGCCGGAGCCCCGGTCTGAGCGGGCTAGAACCTCACCCGCGCGCTCTCATCCATTCGCCTCCTCACAACCCTCTCGCCGAGTGCCACTCACCCGGGCCGGCTACTTCGTGGACACAGCGTCCATATTGTCCAGCCACAGCGTTTTTGCTTTCCAGCAGTTGATCCGCGTCTGCGAATGAATGCCGCCGTCGATTAGAGTACTTTCAGCAAAGCCTCGGTTTTCGAGTGCTTTCGTCTCGAGTTGAATGGCCTGTTCAAAATCACCGGCGAGTGCCAGGGCACAGGCCTTGGCGGAGATGCCGTAAGGATTCTCATAGTCGATCGCTAAGGATTTCTCTGCCATCTCGAGCGCCTGGCTGGCGTCACGGAACTTTTCGTCACTGGCGGTGGCGAGCAGGGACGCCAGACCACGGGTAGCAAATGAAAATCCTGGCTTGATCCGCAGAGCGGATTGGTAATCCTCAATCGCCTTGCCATATTCGCGTCGGTCCCGCCAGACGGCGCCTCGATAGTAGTAGGCTTCGACGCGATTCGGATCGAGGCGCAGAGCGTCATTTTGGTCCTGTAACGCATTCTCCAACCGGCCCTTGCGCCTCCAAACCTCGCCACGACTGATGTAAGCGCGTACGAAGTCCGGATTCATTCGCAAGGCGGTATTGAATTCGAGAATTGCCTTGTCATATTTTTGAGCTGATAACAAAATGTGGCCGCGGTTCGCGTAGGGATCAGCGAATTTCGGGTCGAGCCGCAACGCCTCATCGAAATCCTCCAGGGCCTTCCAGTTCACCCCTAATGCCATCCAGGCCGAACCCCGACCGTTGTAGAAAAAGGGAGAATCGGGTTGCAGCAGTATGGCCTGGTCAAAGTCGGCGATTGCGTGTTTGTATTCGTCGTTGTCATACAGGAGAATGGCTCGGCGCTCGTACGCAATGGTCAATCGCGGGTCGAGCTGAATCGCGTCGTTGTAGTCTGCCATCGCCTTTCCGTTCTCCCGCTTGGCTGCTTGGGCGGCCCCACGCAAGCAGTAGGCCTCGGCAAACTTCGGGTTGAGCGTCAGGGCATCACTAAAGTCTTGAATCGCCCGGTCGAACTCTCCTTTAGCATGCCAGCAGACGCCACGTTCGTGGTATAAGTCAGCATGAACAGGTTCGAGTTTGATGGCCTCGTCGTAATCTGCGATCGCCTTATCGTATTCCCGCTTTCGAGACCAAATTAGGGCCCGGCCATGGAGAGAGTACGCCGTGGGCCCGAGTCGCATGGATTCGTTGTAGTCGGAGAGAGCCCGATCGATATCACCCAGGTATCGCCAAGCCGTTGCGCGGTAAGCGTACAGCGCAGCGTTCTCCGGATCCCGCCCGATCATGGCCGATATTCGGTCGATGGCATGGCGGTCGAGCGGGACGACGTAGGACTTGTTCAACCACCCGGGCTTGCCGGCATTCAGCCACAGAAAGTTTCCCTTGACAGCCTCGACATGCAGGGGCATCCCTGCCGAAACGGGGGCCACGTTCAGATGGTTGAGCCGCAGTTGTCCGTCCCGGATGACGACTACTTTCTCTCCGCGTGCATATTTGTGCTCGTCCGCGGCCAGCCCGACCGGACCAAGACTCACACCCAACATGGCCAACCAGCAAACCGCAGCTGTGGTCTTCATCGGCCAAGCCCCGATCTACGCAGAACGAACGCCACCTCCGGGCCGCGGCCGCAGCCCGTGCCAGCCACCGCAGACTCTAACCCACTACGATCCTAGGCGGATTGGCCACCCAAACCGGACGACATTTTACCGCCCCTCGTCGAAAATCCGACCCAAAACCACTCAGCCCGCACCTCACTGCTCCCTTACGACTCGCCTCACCACCCTGCCCGCCCCCACATCCCCTCCGGCCGCCGACCAGCTCGCCTGGCCGGAGCCCCGGTCTAAATGGGCTAGAACACCTGCCCGCCGCGCGCATCCTCCTTTCCCGTCGTCTCGCGCCGTTGGTCTTCATGACTGAACGGCTACAACGACACGCCCGTCCTGAGACCGGTCGTCTCAGAACGATCAAGTGAACGCGATCATCTGCCGAGTCTTGTTGATCAACAGCTCAGCTGTTACCGCACTGATCGAATTCTTGTCCCGCAACTTCTTGACCGACTGAATGAACGACTCCAGGTCTTTCACCGCCGAAGAATCGTTGCGGGGATTCGTATCCTGCAGCTTGACCAAGGCGGACTGCAGAGGCTTGAGCAGGTCGGCTTTCGTCTTGGCTGCCAGATCCAGACCGTTAACGTCCTGCATCAGCGAGATGCCCAGGGCAACATCGTCGCCAATTTCCACGAACTGGTTCGTGACAGCGAAATACGACTCAGCCGTCCCATCGCCGTTGTAGTCCTGCGAAGAAACGTACTGAATCAGGTTGCCGTTGGAGTCGTACGTTGTCTGTTCCTTGAAAATCGCGTCCGCGATACCGTCGTGGTTGTCATCTGGCGTCGAGCTCTGCAGGATGAGCCGTCCCTGCAAGTCCCATTCAGTTTTGCTCGTCACAAAATCGCCCGTTCCGTCGTCATCGTAATCGTTCGACCGCTCGATCCGCTGCCACCCGCCGTCGGAATTGTAGGCATAAGCAATGATGGTACCGAACTCCCAAGTCCCGTCACCATTGGAGTCCTGGCGATCGATCGATTTGAGCATTTGTCCGGACGAGTTGTATGTGTTGATCGTCTCCTGGAGGAAGTCGAGCTGACCGTCGCCCTCGTTGTCAATCGTCATGAGCTGATCCAGCAGCTCTCCGTTGGCGCCGAACTGAGTGGTCGTGGTGCGAATGTAGCCCGACACGAAATCGCGATAGATGCTGCTGGTGACCCTGCCGTTGGCGTCAAAAACGTTCTCGTACTTCGTATGCTGCTCAGGGTTGCCGTCCTGGTCGTAATCGTAGATCGTCTCTTCACTGAGCTGGCCGTATGGACCGTAATACGCCAGGCTCTGGTATTCCGGGACACCATCGTAGTTCTGGTCGCTGCGGTTAATCCACGACAAGAGCTGACCGTCCGCAGTTCGCTCCTGCAGCACTAGCACAATATCTTCGGACGTCCCGTCGCCGTTGTAGTCGACGTATTGTTTGGCCAGCTGCCCGTCAGCGCCATACAAGGCAATGCTGACATACGTATCGAGCTCGTTGTCGGCCGTCAACCGCCAGGATTGCTTGGAGATCGTCGATACGAAGTAATCGTCATAGATATACTCCGTGCTGTTGATCGCATCGACCACTCCGTCGCGGTCGCCATCGGTACGATTGACCTCCAGCGTGGTCCGTCCCTGGTCGTCCAAGGTCCTTTCGTACGCTACCAGTGTCGAGTCCAGCACGCCGGCGATCACGAGATGAAACTCGCTGCGGACCAGCATGTACGACTCGTAGGTGTCCGTCCGGCCTTCGATGCGATCGAACTGGCCATCGCTATCAAAATCCTGGGCGGTCTCGTCGAAGACGATGTAGCCGTCGTTGTTCGACTTGCGAGTTAATACGTATTCCGGGATTCCGTCGCCGTTGTAGTCGTTGCGGATGGTCTGCTGTTGAGCCCTGCTCGGCAGATCGAAGTAAGTCTCCTCCGAGATGAAATCGAGCGTTCCATCGGCACCCTGGTCGATACCTGTAATCAAACTCGTCTGGCCAAACTCATTGTAGGTCTGGATGGAAACGCTGAGCGAATCCAGTTGACCGTCACCGTTAGCATCCGAGCCGTAAGACGATTCGTACTTGACGAGATTCCCCTGGGCGTCGACGGTCTGGATGGTTTGACTGACACTGTCCGCCACCCCGTCTTCATTGTTGTCCGATCGCTGGATCTCCAACA
Organism: Pirellulales bacterium; assembly: GCA_046349895.1. Classification (GTDB taxonomy): domain Bacteria; phylum Planctomycetota; class Planctomycetia; order Pirellulales; family Pirellulaceae; genus JAXMBJ01. Next base: position 4,179,815 of record JAXMBJ010000006.1, read on the forward strand.
GAACGCGGCCCTGCTCGTTGGCGACGTATTCACGGCGAGTGAAATCAAATTCTCCGTCGCCGTCATAGTCGACGCGAGTGGTCTGCGTCAGTAACGGGTATCCGGCGAGGGCGTAGGTGGAGAGGGTCTCGGTGATACGGTCCGGTTGCCCATCGCCATCCGAGTCGACTGATTGAGTGGCCTGGATGACGTTGCCGTGATCGTCGTACACGATCTCGGTGGTGTCGATGCGATCCCAGCTGCCATCGCCATTGGTATCGCTCCGGTTGATCCGACGAGTGTTTCTGCCAAAGCTGTCGTACTCATTGGCGACTTCGCTGATCTGATCGGGGTCGCCATCCCCGTTCGAATCGTTGGTGGTCGTAGACAGAATCGGCAATCCGTCGGGTGAATAGACGATCGCCGTCATGGTCGTCGAATCGACCTGTCCGTCGCCGTTGTAATCGTTGCCGGTGATGCTCAGCAGCAGGCGTCCGTCGTCGTCATAGTCCTGCTGGCTGTCGATGTAGTCCGTCACGCCGTCGCCATCGGTATCGACGACGCGCAGGAAATGCTGGACGCGCCCGGAATCGTCGTAGGTCGTGGTGGCCGTGGTGATTGACTCAGGGTCCCCATCCCCCTGATAGTCGACGGTATTGACCCGTTTGATCACGCGCCCTTGCTCGTTGTACTCGGTGTCTGTCGTGAAGACGTCCAGGATACCATCATAGTTGTAGTCCGACGATTCGGTATCCAGTTGGCGCACCAGTCGGCCGTTGACATAAGTCAGGTCGGTTCTGGATATCCGATCAGCTATTCCGTCCAGGTTGTCGTCAGTCCGGTCAATCGACAGGATCTGCCGTCCGTCCTGGTATTGCTCTTCATGAGCGACCAGATCGATCGTGCCGTTGTTCTCGTAGTCGATCTTCAACACGGAGCTCAAGCGGCTTCCGTTGGCTGCATAGGTATCGACCTGATGAGTGGAATAATAGCGGCCATAGCGGCGGATGATGTTGTCGGCCGTGACGAGCTGCCCTTGGGCATTGTAGGTGCCGACGAATTCCAGATAGTCTTCGTAGACCCCGTCGTAGTTCTGGTCGGAGGCGTCGACGCTGCGGGTCAACAGTCGGCTCGAGTTATAGACGCGTTGGTACAGCCCGTCCGGTTTGGAGTCGAAGTTGTTGTCGACCCGCGTGATGGTCGATTGGATCTCGCCGTTGGTGGTGTAAGTCGTCTCTTCGGCGACGAAATCGACCTTCTTGTCGGCGCCGTAGTTGATCGTGACATAGACGCTGGAGTAGTAGCCGTTCGCCTGGTACTTCACGTCGCGAGTGACCAGATCCATCCGGCCGTCGCCGTTGCGGTCGCTGCCCGAGTTGCTGATTTCTCGGGTCAAGACGCCGGCCTTGGAGTACTCGCGAGTCACCTCCTGCAGATAGTCCAGCTTACCGTCGCGATTGCCGTCGCCGCGGTCGGCCGAGTAGAGCAGTTTGCCGTCGGCGGTATATTTGCGTTCCATCGCGACGAGGTCGACCTTTCCGTCGCCGTTGAAATCGATGGTCTGAGTGGTCGTCAGGAGCGGACCGGCGGTTGAGAACTTCGAGTTCCATTTCACCACAAAGTCGATTTTGCCATCGCCGTTGGTGTCCTGAGATGAGGACTGGTCGGTCGCGGTGAGTTTACCGGACGAGTTGTAGGTGCGGAGCGTCCGTTCTTCGTTGACGAGGTTTCCCTGTTGATTGAACTGCTGCGAGAGACTCAGGATGGGCTGGCCGGCGGCATCGTAGGAGTTTTCGAAGTAGCTGTCGACCTTGCCGACGTGTTGGCTGTCGCCACGTTGCACGTCCCGCAGCACCTGGCCTGACGGCGCGTAGGTAATCTCCTGGGGCACGAAGTCGATGGTTCCGTCCGACCGATAGTCGACCTTAACCAGTTCGCTGGAGCGCTGTCCCGCGCTGTCATAGAAGGTCGTGCGGTACGTGGTGTCGAGGTCAGCCACGTTATCGTTGTTGTAATCGCCCGTAATCTGCTGGACGATGGCGACTGACGAAACCGACAGCACGCTCCGTCGCTCGAGGTATTCCGCACCTCGCAAACCCCGTCGACCAGCTGTTTTCCTTGAGCTCACACGTCCATTGGCCGACCACCTCGCCATCCAATTCGACTTCATCACCGGACCCTCGTTTTTACCCCACTCAGAAAAGCCTGGTCCCACGTCAGGCCGCCAGATTATGGTCGCTACAACTTACCCAGTCAAATCAACCCGAAAGACGCCCCCGTCCAACCCCGCTCGAGGACTGCCCTCCTCGCCACCGGGCCGGTTCACCCGGCCGGAGCGAATGTCTGACCAGCTAGGGGCTCGCCCCCCAACAAAAAATTTCTCCCCCCCGTCCCCGCCTTCCCCGCATGATCGCCCGCCCACCCAACGAATCCCAACTCCAGTGGGCTCGCCCCACTGGTTTTCATGACTGAACGGCTACAGTCCTCCGCAAAAACGAAGTTCAATCCTCAGCGTCGGCAATCCCCCACACCTCGCCCCGATTTCGTCGTGACTCATCGCGGAGCGATCCGGTCGATCCTGGACGCTAAGTATCGCGACCTGTGGACGAACCATCTGCCCCGCGAGATGCTCTATCAGCTGGTCGTGTACGCGATCAGCCAGCCCTCACAGCCGCACAGCAGCATCCTCTACCCTGCCCTGGACCCGAGCGCCCGCGAAGCCCGCATCGCCATCTCCGACCCCATCCACGGCCACTCCCTCGGCCAAGTCTCCCTCCGCCCGGTCCACCTCCCCACTCTCACCGAACTCATCACCCACCCCACTCCCTCCGCTCAACGCCATCGCGCTGCCTTCGCCGAGCACCTCGCCTTCGGCGCAGCCCAGTGATGCGGGCACGACGTTTCAACATTTCCGAAAGCCGCATCCGAAGCGGCGCAGCAGCTTCTTTAGGGTGTTGAGCTCAGGAACAACAACCATGAAGCTGAACGCTGACGCGGCAGACTGCCGCCGCTCCGATGCACCAAGCATAGCTCCAGAGCCAACTTGGCCGCCGGCGGCCAAAAGTCGATGATCCGTTGGTCAACAGGGCACTGCGTATAGAACTGGCCGTGTCGCGGCGATTCCTGGACGCGATGGTCCGGCCCCTGCCAGTCACCACCCGCTACCAATCCCTGTCCGCCAAGAAATCGGCCAATCAGCGCATGCAACCCGGTTGTACCTATTCGACGATCGTCACGACCGCACTCGTCGCCATCCAACACGCCGAGCTGTCTGCCACTATCTCCAGTGCCGAGCGTACTCTTGGACCAGACCGCAAATCGAAGGCACGCAACGAACAGTCCAAGCGCGAGGATGCTCGCAATGAGGACCCGACGGCTTAGGATCCCAACCTCAGCGTCTCCCCTGGCGCAACGTAAGCGCCCGACATAAGCATTCTTGACCGCGCCGGTAGCTTGAGGGGGTGGTTGATTCCATTCCATTCTCGAGGAGGCTAAGGCCATGGGACGCAGGGCGAGTGCGGAATTGCGGGAGCTTTGGGCGCAGAGGCTGGAGCGGCAGGCGGCGAGCGGATCATCGATCGCCGAATTCTGCGCGGCGGAGGGGATTTCGGCCGGGAGCTTCAGTTCCTGGAAGCGGCGACTGCGGCCCGCGGCGGAGGGGGTAGCGCCGAGTGGGTGTCGGACCGGGACGATGACGTGTGGATCGCCGAACGTTTCGACAGGACAGTTCTTTCAGCTGCCCATGGTGCTGGGACGGGAGCACTTGAGCGTCGACGTCGAGTTGGTGGATGGCACGGTCATCCGCGTACCAGCGGCGAATTTCGGCGCGATCGAACTGGTGCTGAGAACGGTCACAGACCTCCAGACGCGAACGCTGACCGGAGGGCACAGTCATGCTTAATCTGTCCGGTTCGGCGCGCATCTTCGTGTATTCGCTCCCCACGGACATGCGACGTCAGTTCGACGGCCTCAGTGCGCTGGTAACTCATACGCTCGAGCACGACATATTCGCGGGCGACTATTTCGTGTTCTTTAATCGATCCCGAACCCTCTGCAAAATCCTGCGCTGGGAAAAAACGGGATATGAAATGTTTGCCAAACGGCTGGAGCGCGGGACCTACCGACGTCCGGAGTGCGACGCGGGGTCGCTGGCGACCCTGGTTGATGCCCTGACGATGGCGATGGTACTGGGAGGCGTCGACCCTGCTGCGACTCGACGCCGTAAGCGCTACCAGCGACCGGAGTCATCATCGAACTGGCGGCCAACTGATGAGGATGGTCAAGTATCTCGCGCAGAGCATTCACGGCTAGCCGTGTGTTGACTAATCGTTCGCGTTGAAGACTGATGCTCAATCACGCTGAGGAAAGGCGAAAATTTTTCGCCTTTCCTCAGCCTTTGCCCTGGCGCATTTAGAGCAATTTGTTATCATGTCGCCATCATGTCAATTCAAGATCTTCAACGGCAGCTCAGCGACCAATTACAGATCACGCTCCAGCTGCGTGATGATCTGGTTCAAGTCCGCCGATTGTACGACTTGCTGCAAGCCAACCAATCGTCTCTCGAAGACACCACTTCCAAGGTGATGTCGGAACGCGATCAGCTGAAAGATCGCGTGGCGGAACTGGAGGCGGTCAACAAGAAGCTGGTCAACATGCTGTGGGGCCGTCGATCCGAACGGCGCGTGCCGGACCCGAATCAATCATTGCTCCCCGGAGCCGAAGCCTGGTATGAATCACCGGCCGATCGAGCCGCGGAAGTTGTGGCCGGTGAGGAGACTCAAGAGACTGCCGATCTGGAGTTGATCAAGAAATGGGAAGCCGAGAAGGCTCGGCGGCGTGCGTTACGGCAGGCCCAGCAGCAGCGCCCGCAGGAATTTCCGGCGCACCTCGAGCGGCGCGAACGAGTGCTCGACCTGACCGAGGAACAGAAAGCTGGCCTGACGCCCATCGGTGAGGCGGTCACGGAACGACTGCGATTTGAGAGGCCGCACGTGTATGTGGAACGCATTGTGCGCCACAAGTACGTGCAGGCGGGCGAGTCGGAGCGAGGCGTCATCAGCCCGCCCGCGCCACTGTCGATTGTGGAAGGCTGCAAGTACGACTTCTCGGTAATCGCGGCGATCGTGGCCTTGAAGTTCGCGTTTCACCAGCCGACCTACCGTCAACAAGACTGGTTCTCGCAGTGTGGCTGGTTCCCGAATCGATCCACGATCAACGATCTGATCAACGCGGCGACGATGACGGTCTCACCGCTGGTCGCTCAGATGTGGCAGCTTCTGCTACAGCAGTCGGTGCTGATGATCGATGAGACACGGGTGCGGTTGCTGACACGAGATTCGCTGACGGACGAGCAACTCGGCAAGCTGGCGTCCCGCGGGACTCGAGCCTCACAAGATGACGAAGAGATGAGCGAGGAACCGACCAGAGGTTCGGTCAATAGTTACGCGTGGGTCTTCACGAGCCCTGACTCGATGGCTCCCTACAATTGGTTCCACTGGACACTGACACGACGGCAGGAGACGGTCGACGAGTTGCTAGCCAACTATCGTGGCACGATAGTTGGCGATGGCTATGATGGCTATACGAACATCGAACGACGTTCGCAGGGGCGCATCGTGTATGCTGCCTGCAACACGCACGCGCGCCGCGAGTTCGTGCAGGCGGAAACGTATGAACCGATTCTCTGCGCGCAGGTCGAGGCGTTATACCGCCAGCTGAGCAGCATCGAACACCGAGCCAAGGTGTTGGCAGCTGAGGAACGATTGGCGCTGCGCCAGCGCGAGGCGGCTCCAATCTGGCAGATGATCGATACCTGGACGAAATCGGAGCCGGTCCAGCGAGCAGCGTTACCAAGCAACCCGTTCGGGAAGGCCATCGGATATTTAAAGAATCACTGGCCAGCGTTGCAGCGATACTTGCACGATGCCGACGTTCCGATGACGAACGACCAGGTCGAGCAGACGATCCGGCCCTTGACTGTCGGCCGCCGCAACTGGCTCTTCCTGGGGCATCCGGCCGCGGCGCCCGGGCGCATGCAGTTGTTGAGTGTGGTGAGCAGTGCGCATCGCCACAATCTGATGATCGAAGACTACCTGGTGGACGTGCTGACCAAGCTCGCAGATGCCAGGCAAAACCACCCGCACGACCTCGCGCTGGGGTCGCAGTATCTGCTGGACCTGCTGCCCGACCGTTGGGCTGCGTCCCACCCACAGTCGATCCGCCGCGAACGGGTCGCCGAAAAGCAGGACGTAGCCGAAGCCAAACGCGTTCGCCGAGCGAAGCGTCGCCAGGAACTACGCACCAAGCTTCAGCAGCACAAGTCGACGTAGCTCCTCGGCAATCGCCGATCACACGCCGACGATCCCGGCGCTCACGCTGGCGCCAACTGCCCTCCCCGCACGGTCGCCCCTTCGCCCCTCACGGCCCGCCAACGCCGACAGATGCCTACATCGGGCGCTTACGGCGCAACTCGGTCAGAAGTTCTCTGGACAGTTCCAGGGCCTGGGAAGCAAACGTGCACAGGCCCTTTTCAATTGCTCGTCGGCCAGTGGTGGCGGTGCCGAGTGAGTTGGCTAACGACATGATGGTTTCCAGATGAGCGTGAGCTTCCTCGAAACGTTCGACGGTTGCCACCGGCAGGAGCACAGCAAAACATGGCCCTAGTCCGTTAAATGGTTCAGCCGAATCAAACAATCAGCGATGATGAACTGTTCCCACACCCATAAGCCAGCCCTCCACCATCAGGCAAACGCCCCACCAGAGGTAGGACAATTCTGAAGCTCGACCAGGGGCAACTCAATACTGAACGGATGAATAGAAGGACTCTCTGGGATAGGCCTGCGATTAGGGGAATCGCCTATGGTCCAGTAAGGTATTAGACGACTTTTTGTCAGTATCTATTCGAGGGGGAACATGAAATCGAACTCGAGCTGACGAATTTTTTCCCGAGAACCACACGATTTCATGGCGCAACGAATGGATTCGACGAAGGACGTCGACTTCAATCAATCACCTCGATCGATTGATAATTTGCCATTGAATTCAAGTTGCCGGGAAAATTTGTGCAGCTACACTCGATCGTCGCCGCATACGGTCGGAATCCGTTGACCAAAAACGCCCATGGCTCCGTCCCGCGTGCCCCCTGACGATGATACGCAGAGCACAGCATTCGACCAAAGTAACTCTTTTCTTCCCGACCGCGTGCGCTGCCAATACCGGGGTCTTGGAGAGTTTTAATCGCATGCCCAATTTGGTGGCCGATCATCATCAGGCACAGTACGCCGGTTACCGCAGGCGCTTGACCAGTGACTACGTCAATTCCGCGCAGAGTCAGCCAATTCCGTCGGACGGCCCTGGGGCCTGCAAGGTCCATGGCGGTTCAAATGCTGGCAAAATCGGCTGCCGATAGGGTCCGATGAGTGGAGCGGGTTCAAGCAACGACTGGAACTCGAACAAGCGCAGGCTTCAATCAACCTGGGGCTGACAACGGCTGTCGAACTGGATCACGCGTTGCCTGCCAGCCAGGACCGCTTGGCCGTCGAACAAACGTTCATCGCGCTGAGTTACCTGTCCAAGAGCGACGTTCGTCGACCTCGCCGCCTGCAGCCTGCATGTCGTGACCCCCGCCGATGGCTCTATCTTTGCCGAGGAAAATCAATAATCCACTCTTTAACGTCCTCAAAGCCGTCAAGATTAACAGGTGACGACACCTTCTTGAATTGCACTCCAACAATCCCATTGAGACCAACCTTTCCCTGCCGGTTGGTGGTTCGTACCAAGCCAGGACTCCCGGGTGTCACGGGCTGCTTCTTTGGGCTACCCGTGACACAGCTGCGGGCCAGCAGTTCGCGTTTCCAAACGATCAGGCTCCGTCGTCTTGTTGGCATCTGAGCGTGTGGTCATATAACATGGCGGCGACGTCCTTATAAGACGCCTCGCCCGAAACCTTCAACAGCCGAAAGTTTCTGTGTCATCTTGACCGCAGATTGCCAGCCGTAGCGGGGAATTACGAACGGAGCACACCATGTCGTCAGACGAGATCGCAACGGCCGGAGTTACCTCCGGGGAAGTTGCACCGGCCGGATTCGACCTAGTCGATGATCATTCACCGCATCCGGAGACTGGGATGGCGTTGTGTCTGTCGGGCGGCGGATATCGCGCAACACTCTTTCACCTCGGTGCAATTTGGCGACTCAACGAACTCGGACTGCTGGGACAACTTAAAAGAATCTCCAGCGTTTCTGGCGGGTCAATTACTTCAGCTGTCCTCGGAATGGAATGGACCCAGCTCGGCTGGACCGAGCACGATGGATTGCGATTTGCAGCAGCTGACGCATTCCAGGACCGGGTGGTTGGCCCCCTCAGAAAGATGACGGCGACAAGCATCGACGTTAGTTCGGTACTATGGGGCAGCCTGAATCCCTGGACCTGGGTAAGTGATGAAGTCGCAAAGAAATACGACGAAGTACTATTTCATCACCAAACTCTCCAGTCTTTACCCGACGACACATCAGGTCCGCGATTTGTAATCAACGCTACCAACGTAAAGACAGGTTCGTTGTGGCGATTCTCGCGTCCCTATATTGCCGACTACCGCGTGGGGATCATCGAAAACCCGAATATTCCGCTTTCGCTGGCCGTCGCCGCCTCGTCCGCATTTCCACCAGTTCTTTCTCCCATGCGGCTTGCACTCGACCCCGCGTGGTTCAAGCCCGGCGTTCCGGCACATGATGTCGCTCGCGAGTTGAGAACTGAAGCGATCCTGACTGACGGCGGAGTCTACGACAACCTGGGACTGGAGACCGCGTGGAAACGATACAAAACCATTCTGGTGAGCGACGCTGGACGCAAGATGGATGACGATCTGCATCCAGCCACTGACTGGGCGGGACACTCGCGTCGGCTGATTGATTTGTTGCAGCACCAGATTTCCAGTCTGCGAAGACGCATTGCAGTTGGTACGTTTGATGAGCCCGGCAGTGACCACAACGGAACGTATTGGGGCATTCAGACAGATATTGATCGCTACCAACTGGCAAATCATATTCCGTGCCCACACGACAAGACGCTGTTGATTGCTGGCATACCGACCAGGTTGACAGCCCTGAAGTCGACTGAACAGGATCGCATCATCAATTGGGGGTACGCCGTCGCAGATGCTGCAGTCAGACGACACATCGATGCCTTCAAAGCGGCAACGGCGCCAAGCGGCTTTCCTTACCCGTTAACTGGATTGGGCTGAAGCACAGCAAGTGAATCGCGTTGACTCCAGTTAGCAACGACCAGTCGGAGTTGCCTTCCGGCAGACGCCCGGACGCCTTGCCGGCAGCCCGCACAATGTGGCACACCTTTCGAGAGCCCGAGCCTGACAGAGCGCGCCGTCTCTAATGCAATCGCCACTCAAGGGGACTGAACACAGGTTCACACAAAATCACCCACAGATTCTGCCGAAGAGCCAAAATTCTTCTGTCGTACTCTTTCAATCCGACAGCATCCCCAATCGGCTCGCCACTCGTACGGCCCAGACCTTCACGGTGTCGGCGAATAAAATTGACGTCTTCATGAGGCACGTGCGGACCAAGCGGGCGACGATCGTTCGCAAAGAGCGTCCCTACTACGATCAGTATCCGTGACCAGTACTACTAGACAAAGCCAACTCGCTCGACATGGGATCCGTTCGAACCGCGCGTCATGCGATTGCATCAATAGGAATCTTTGTTCTGATCAGTCTTGCCTGATAAAATCTATGGCTTGCTAGCCACTCGCAATGGAGGCTGACATGAATAACCCCAAAGTCCCGACAGAGCGGAAAGTATCCATCGGGCGAATTGTTTCATGCGCCGTCGTCTTAACATTGTGGATTCTCGTTTACGCCGTGGGGTTGCTGGTCGAGTCCACTGCATACCGACTCGTTCTGGCGCCAATGGCCGTTAGTGAACAAATCCCACCGACGCAGGTCGAAGTCCTGTTGAAACATTTCAGCACGCAATCCCCCAAAACTGCCGCCCCCAAAACCGACGCAACACCGGGCTCCGCAGCAGACGAGTCAAAAGCTCCGCAGCAACGAGCAGCGCTGGCCCTGGCTATGATGGATTCCACCCAACCGATACCTGCGTGGCAGGCTTTCATTGTATCGATCGCTTCCTTTATCCCAGTAAATCTCGCCCTTTTGGCTCTGTTGTCAGGGTATTTAGGCGGAGTCGCTAGCAATCTTACAATTAATTCAATGTCTGAGAATCGCAGGATGGCGTACGCGAAAAGTCATCCTCATCGGATCGATTTTCTCCAAGAACCACCTATCTCCGCGTGCCTGCGAGGGTTTGTTGTGTTCATGTGCGTCATTGCAGGCCTATATATTGGTATGGATGATCCATTCAAAAATCCCACACCGGGGCAATATATGCGCTTAGCCGGCCTGTTATCAATCATGGCGTTCATCGTCGGCTACGACGCATCCCGACTTCAAGAGTGGCTAAGCATTATCCCAGGTCCTGGCGGCAATTCAGGCAATCACCATTGAATAAGGCTGAACCTTAGCTGGCCGGAATTTCATCCCGACGACTCGCCCCACCGGTGCGAGAACACAGCCCGTCATTTGCTTCAACGGAAGTGGGACACTTTGGGGTCAATTATGAGAGACGGTTTCTTTAGTTTCTAAGGGTAGAGTTGCCTGTGCCCCAATTAACAAAATGAAGTCTCTCACATCACGATTCCCAAGAACCCTGGGTTATACAGTCGAAGTCTTTGCCGCTTGCCGCAATCGCGGCGCTTTCGCTCCGATTTGTCTACGCGTCCAAGAAAAGACAAACGCACACTTGCATCTCCCTCTGCCTTGCCTATACTGCGCCAGCCAGCAGGAGGGGCCTCCCGAACTGTGTCGCTTGTGAGGGCTGGGTAGTTCTGTGCGTTTGGGCGCCATGCCGAATCGCGGGAGTTTTCTGAGCCGATGGAATTGCATCGCATCTATCTGGACAGTGCGGCAACGAGTTGGCCTAAACCACTCAGTGTCTATGAGGCCGTAGAGGACTACCAGCGGCGTCTGGGGGTTCCAGTTGGCCGTGGAGGATACGCAACCGCCCTTCATGTGGCAGAATGTTTAGAAGCGTCGCGGCGAGCAATTGCGAATCTGATCGATGCCGAATGTGCTGATCGAATTGTTTTCACTTTTAACTGCACGGATGCTCTCAACCTGGCGATCCATGGTGTCGTGCGCAGCGGTGACCACGTGGTCACATCGACGGCCGAGCATAACTCTGGGGCCTGTAAAGAATTCTGTGTCACCTAGCGGTACGTCATTTGCTACTGGCCGTCGGTAGCCGGTCCTCGAAGAGGATGGCAAAGTGGTTGAGAGCCTGCTTCCAGTGATGGATGGGTTTGGTCCATTTCTTGGCGGCCTCATTGATGGCCATGTATACCAATTTGATGGCTGAGGCCTCGTTGGGGTACTGTTTCCGGTTGCGCGTAAATTTGCGAATCACGCTGTTCACCGACTCGATCGCATTGGTCGTATAGATGGCCTTGCGAATCGGGGGAGGATAGTCGAACAGGGTGATGATGTCGTGCCACTTGAGACGCCACTGTTTGACAATCGTCGGATACTTGGCGCCCCAGGCTTGATCAAATTCTTCCAGAGCCAGCTCGGCCTCCTCGACGGTCGCCGCCTGGTAGATCTTCTTCAGGTCTTGAGCCACTGGTCGGCTGTCTTCAGTACTGACGTAACGCAGGGCGGCCCGTACCAGATGCACAATGCACAATTGCACCTTGGCTTGAGGGTAGACCGCGCGGATGGCGTCGGGGAATCCGGTGAGTCCGTCCACGCAGGCCACGAAGATGTCGAGGAGTCCGCGGTTCCGCAAATCGGTGAGGCAAGAGAGCCAGAACTTGGCCCCCTCAGACTCGCCGAGCCACAGACCCAGCAATTCCTTGTGCCCCTCCAGATTCACGCCCAAGGCCACATACATCGTGTGTGGAGAGACTCGCCCGTTCGTCCCGCGAACGTGAACCACAATGCCATCGAAGTACACGATGGGCCAGACTGGTTCGAGAATACGTGACTTCCAGGCCGTCACTTCCGCATCAAGGTCCGTCGTGATCTCAGAGATCAACGACGGCGATATGTCGACGCCATACAGGTCTTTGACGATCTCCTGGATGTCTCGGGTCGTCAATCCCTTCGCAAACAGACTCAAAATCTTCTCGTCAAAGCCCGGCACGCGCCGCTGGTGCTTAGGAATCAGTTGAGGTTCGAACGTGGCGTCCCGATCCCTGGGCGTACACAGCGTGACTTCGCCCAAATCGCCCTGCACCGTCTTCCGGCTATGGCCGTTCCGGCGATTCGGAGATCGTCGGCCGTCTTCCCTGGTCTCGGCCGCCGCCGGGTCGGCCAAAGTTGCCTGGGTCGCCGGTGACACCTGTCGCCGCCCCAGGTGCACATCCATCTCAGTGTTCAACATCCGTTCCAGGCCGGACTTCATCATCAGCTTCATCAGCTGATTGAGCTCCTCGATGGTCGTCGCCTGCTGGGCGAACTCATCTGCTAGCTGCTCTGCTCGAGTGCGAATGGAAACGTCCATGCGTCAGACTCCTATTGGCAAAAAAGGTCTCTATGGAATACCATTTTTTGCTAGCTGACACAATCTTGCTTACAGGTCCGCTTGGCTGCCGAACCCCAGAAAAATCCATCGATGAAGCCGGCATAGGCCACTCGCGGAACTAAGGTGCGGCTGCTCCGAGCGTGTGACCGGCGCGGCACATCACACAGCAGATCCGGCCTCTCCCCTCACTTCGGCTCGACGTGAACTGACCGCATCATCTTGGCCGACGAGGATCACCTACCCACTCCTTAACGTCCTCAACACGGTACGGTTTATGTGGGGAGGACAGCTTTTCTACGGGTAACGCGCCCTTGATCCGCCGAAACATGCCGTCAAAAAATTCGACGTCGTAACCCCCGTAGAGCCCGATCACGGAAGCCAACGCTGCCAGTCGGATATAACTCGCCTGGTCGATAGATTTCCAAGAGTCTGCGGAAAACACAAGCAGTCCGGAAATTGCCAATGTGTAAACCACAAATCCGCGCATTAGGGCCGAAGCATAGAAGACGACTAAGTCTTTTGGCTTCACAAATTCAGTTGCAAAATCCTGTGACGGCATCCTTGTGGCAAAATGAAGTCGCTGCCCAAGACCACCAATAATGGACGTCACGCAAGACAGCAACCCCACGTTCGTCATAGTCCAAAACGAGCAAACGACAACCCACGCTTGAATCGTCGCCGGTACGCCGGCATCGCCGTCCAAGTTCTGCTGGTAAGGTCGAGTATTGATTAACATGCCGCCAGCAAACAAAAGAAACCATGCTGTCAAAGCGGCTTGCCCTAACACCAACTCTCCCACGCAAAGCGAAACCAAACGACGAGGGGCATTGGATGGCTGCCCTGCCGCATCCGCAGCTTCAAAGGTACTACGCTCGTCCTCGGGTTGCGGCGCCACCTGAGCATTTTGCACAAAGCTAGTTTCGGGTGACATCTGACTGCCCCTCAGCTATCCAAGCATTAAACTACTTGTCCCGGCCACTACATCTATTTCGCTAATTTGCGGGATAAAGACGCTGAATGAATGACTTGTCCATGGCGGAAAGCGAAGTGTTGTTATTTGTTGCGCCGAGGCCGTCAGCAAATAGATCATCCGAGAACATGTAAAGCATGATAGAATCTGGATCGTATAGAGTCATGATCATGCCCTGGGATGAGTACTTCTCCAGTACATTATGACGAATGGCCGATTCCGACCAATAGTTCGGCGGCCCTGAAAACACCTCGATCACCTTTTGGACATTCCATTGCCGCGAAAAGGATGGAGACTGATGTTCATGAATTGCACCGAGCGCATGGCCGAACTCATGCAATACTACTCGCGAGTATTCGTCGGCGTCCGTGCTATCACGGAGCCATCCGTAATTCATCGTCGGCTGGTGCGATGGAAAATACTGTGTAAGCAAAGCGTCATTCCCAACCGCTGACCACGAACCACTATCGGCGTAGAACGAGATCCTGATTTCCGCATCTCCAGATGTCACGAATTGAAACCTGATATTGGCAAACTCCTCCCACCGATGCGCAACTTCCTCAACCTTACGTCTCATGGTAGCGCTGCCATCTAAAAATCGACATCTGAGCAACGCACCGCTCTCCCATCGCTTCATGCTCGGAACCGCCATTCTCGCAACATGGTGGACGCTGGAAGCATCCAGAACGCCGCCTGAATCCCTAGATATGGCTCGTGCCAGCGCATGGCGGACTGCCTTTCCTGGATCAAGGTCATCAGGAACGATACGCTCGACGCAGACGCCCGTGCGTGGAACTGTTCTCATGGCATTTCGTGACTGCCTTCGCCCACGAGTAGACTTTGCCATTTTCATTACCTCACCGGTCAAGTGGATTGAGAATTGAAACGAACTTACTTGCTACAGGTCCAACAAGTGAACTCAGTAACGTTTATGACTGCAGTTTGCAAGTCAAAATAACAGGAGCTGGTTCTCTCCAATATGTAACACAACCCGTCTGCCACAAATCAGCGGACATGTGATCTCGGCGAAAGCTGTATCACCCTTGGTTCTGCAACTCATGACGCACGAAACATACTTCGTCGGCTTGGGAGTACTGTCCCCACGGCATCATCTTGAACGCGTTGGGGACACGGAAAAGTGGATTAATGATTGTCCTCGCAAATGTTGCAACCAACACGTCTCCAGTGAGACATGATTTCCCGGCTAGCTACACCAAACGCCGTTCGCCCCAAGCCACAGCATTCTAGCCCTTAAACAAGCGTAGGGGGGAATGGTTCTTGGCGGCTGCGGCGGCGCGCAGCGTCACGAGAGCGACGAGGTCGCCGCGAAGAGGTTCGGGTTTGATGGTGGGCATGTTGGTGGATCTTTCTTTGGGTTTGGCGTGGCGGCGGACCGGAGCGTACGTACTCCGGCTTCAGTGAGCCGACGTCAGCATCTGAGCGGATGCTGAAGTCGTTCCCAGAGTTGGTGAAACGTGATCTGCCAACGATTCCAGCCCATGAGTCGATAGATCAGACGCCGTCCGCTGCGGAGAACTTGCGCAGGGATATTGATCATCGCTTGTCGAAAGGTAGAGAAATCCATTCGCAACAATGACTGCTTCTCCTGGTGCTGCTTTGAACTGACGCCACGACCTTCGGGTACCAATAGCGCTACCCAGATTTTCAACGACCATGCCAAAGATGCCATCACCATGTAGGCCCAGTTGCCGTTGAAGGTATCGACCGGAGCCGTGAGTGCCAGGACGTCGCTCTTGAGTTGCTGGATGACGTTTTCCTGGTTACAGCGTTTGTTGGCGTGCTGCGTCACGATGTCCTCGGCGGGAGTTTCCCAATCGTTGGTGATATAGAAGAAGCAGCGCCGTTCGTCGAATAGATATTGCTGGCCTTGGTGAACTTCAATGGCCTTCCAGAGAACCACCATCCGGTAGTCCCGTTTGCAGGCGCCGGGGCGATACGGGAATTCGTTAATGTATTCCGATTCGAGCCGTAGATCTTTGAATTCCCGTTCCTCAACCACTTCCTGCTTCACGTTCTTCGGGCGTGTTCGCGACTTGGTTTGGACCTTATATCGAGGCTTCCGCTTCAGCGGTCGCCACGAATCGTGGCCTAATTCGTCGACTCTTTCGTACAGATTCGGCATGGCGTCGTAACCGAATACGAACAGTACCTTGTCATCATCCCAGCGATCCAAGTGCTCGGTCTGTGAGAAGTCAGTGTCTCCGCGCAGCCGAATCTGCCGGAATCCCGCTTGCCGGCAAACGTCGATCGCCCGATCTAGCCACCCTGCAGCCCGCTCATGACTGGGCCGGCTGCCGCCTCGATTGGCGATGTACAACGGTTCGCCCGTATTCGCCAGGCTCACGACCAGCGGGTGATAACCCCACTGCCCATTGTGGTTGACATCGATCCCTTCCTTGCACTCGCCCTGAGTCTCGACCATGGTACCGTCGGCCTCGATGATCGCTTCGTCGAAGAATGCCTTCGGCTGACAACTCCACACCCGGCGACGTACTTCATTGAATACGTCCATCAACTTCAAGATCGACGTCTCACTATGGCGCCGGCAAAAGTCTCCGGCTGTCGTCGGATCCGGAATTCGTTGAGCGCCGAGGGCGTTCAAATAGGCCTCATCATTGCGGCGATACTCCAAATGCTCCAGACAGGTGCCGCCGGCCAACAGATTGTAGGCGATATTGAGCACGTGGTCAGACTCTGCATAGGGGAGTCGGATCTTGAACAGCGGTACGTTTTCATTGATGGACCGATCCAAACCAAGGTTCTTCACCAGGGAGTGAATCAGGCCCAGTCCGCCCGCGGCGATCGCCTGTTGACGATCGGATAGCTCATATTGAATGTTGGACGCAGCCATCACCGGACACTGGCTCGGGAACTTTGTTTTATCCAGTCGCTCCTCAATAGCCCGCTTGCGTGTCGATAACTGTCGTCGTATTTTGGTGTTCACTCGAAAGTTCTCCTCGGGTTCCGCGTGATTGGAAGTTGCGACAAACCAAGTACGCAAAAACCCCGAGAATTTTCGAGTTTTTTTGTCCCCGGACCGAAAAATCTCGGAAATCGAATTCACACTACGCTTGTTCAAGGTCTAGCGTAGCGAGAGACGGATGCTAGTTGCGGCATCAGATTTATTTGCACGAAGGGCCGATGGGGAAGCCAGATCGGTCCCTAGCAAGCCATGTTCATCCGCAATCTCAGGAAGGCAACCCCGGAGCTCTAATTGAATCTTGAGCCGCGAAGAAATTCGCTGGCCGATAAACAGCCTCGGAAACTGCCGTTGAAAAGGTACATGCGAACCAAAACAACCTGCTTGAGACGAAAACGCTGCTTACGCGCGTCACGGTATTCCTCTCACGTCGAATTCCGAAACGCACGATTTGAATTCGTCTGCCAAGCGTGGCACGAATCAGCTGCCCGGCCACCACCCCCCAGTCCACCGAAAACTGCCGCAAAGCGGGCCCGCGCAAAACTCCTCCCCGGACGTTGATGGAAACCTGGGTGCGATGGCGAATCTTCGCAAACACGCCCTAAATCATCAAACCAGATACCAGTGGCCACTTTTACTGCACTTAAGGCAACTCTGTCTGCCTTTGCCTGTGATCGGGCTTGTAACGAAAATGGCCCTCCTCGGACAAGTTAGTTAACACACAACCGATCCCTGAGGTGCCAAGGCTGACTTCCCGCAGCAAATCCCCGAATCCGCCGCAAGTGCGAGTTGCGAAGAAGCCGACTGCGCCTAGGCATGGCAAGCGTCAGCGACTGGATATATCCAACCCGAGGCGCCAGAAGAAAAAGGTAGCGACCATTCGGCTGTTGGGGGCCTTCAGTCATCTGGCAACTACGCTGCAGGCAAGCTTGGGTGCACAGATGGCGTTTAAGTTCTTCATGCCCCAAAGAGCCCAACGCAAGCCGCGCAAACGAAGCACTTCGCAGAACTCGCAGCCTCATCCGGACCGTGATAACAGATGCCGCTTCCACCGAGAATGCAACCACCGTCCAGTTTACTTCCGAGGACCGCATTCGCCTACCGTCGCCGGATCTGCCCCCAACGATTGTTGCCATCGCTGAAAGATGCGATCGGACATTCGCGCGCCCATTCCAAACCGCATCCCGCTTTGTAGACGAACGTCGACCAATGTTTGAAGGGCGTCTCCGGAAATGTAAATTACTACGTAAAGTTGGCTGCCGGCCGTCGCTGCAATCAAGTATGGTCAGTATCCGCAACGGTGCCGCCTCCGTTTCCATTCATTCCAATAATCCGCCAACGTTGGCGTGTCCAGCCCCTACTCAGGGCGGCCAGCAATCTCGCCGTCCAATGTCCTACTGGAGTTCATCAGTTCAGAATCGCACCGCAAATGCTCCACCTTCATTGCTTTTCGTTTTTTCCAAATGCTCAAAATGAGCTCGAAAGTTGCCAATGATATTGGATCCAACAGCGACCACTTATGGAGTTGTGTTCTTGCATGCATGCCAAGGTCGTCAACTTTTTTCTCATGCTCGCAGAATCCTCGCACAACGGGCCTGCTATCCCGGCTTCGCAATTGCAACTAGCCCGCGGGCAAGCTCACAAGATAAGGAATCCTCAAATGAAGAATGGCTATTCATTGGCGGCTATTCTATGGTTTCTCAGCGCGTGGAACCCCTTCTCCGCAACTGTCGGATGCGCTCAAGTAGTTCACATTGACCAAGCCTGGAACGACGCTACAAGACAACTATTCTACACAACCAGCCAGGGCTCGCGGATGATGCCCTATGAATGGTTTCTGGCACTCGAGAACCACGATAATACGGAGCTCTTCTGCCGAACTCGTGTCTATGACCTAGGCTATCTCCCGAACGACAACCTATTGACAAACAGAGATCATCTGCCGATCGGGTTTACCCTGGACATTGATGTGAGTGGGGCAAAACACGTTGGACTCACCTGTGCCGCATGTCACACCAATGTAATCACCTATCGAGACAAGTCATTCCAAATCGACGGCGCTCCAACTCTAGCTGACATGTGGGGGCTCATCGTTGGCATCCGCGATTCACTGGAGGCAACACTTAACGACGAGGCGAAGTTTTCACGATTCTCAGTGAGGGTCCTGCGGCACCAGCCATCAACAGCCGAACTGACAGAACTCCGGAGCCGTGTTCAAGATTTCCTGGGGGCTTGGAGACAGTTCGCTCAGGATAGTAGCCCTGATGCAACGGGAAAAGGATGGGGGCGCGGACGATTAGACGCCTTTGGAATGATCTTCAATCGTGTTTCATCGATTAACTTGGATATTCGCGAAAACAGTGCGTCCCCAAATGCGGCTGTAAGCTACCCGTTTCTGTGGGGCACCTCTTTTGAAGACCGTGTGCAATGGAATGGCTCAGCACCCAATCGAAACGACATCGAACGTTTGGCAAGGAATGTTGGTGAAGTGTTAGGGGTTTTCGCCGAGACCGATCTAGAGCGAGCATCCCTCCTTCGCCCGTACTATCGTACCAGCGCACGCCGCTTGTTTCTTCTGGGGCTTGAAAACTGGCTGAAATCCTTGACTTCCCCTGTGTGGCCTGACGAACTTGGGCAAATCGATCAAGCTAAGGCTGATCGAGGCAAAGTGCTCTATGACCGTCATTGCGTAGAATGTCATACTGTGATACCGCATGGCAAGCAGTCAACTCCAGTCAAAGTGTCACTGATCGCCGTGGAAGAAATCCAGACCGACAAGACAATGGCCCTGAACGCTGTCTTGCGCACAGCAAAGACAGGCAGGCTCCAATCGTCGCAATTACCTGGCACGCAGCCTCTACCGGATTCAATGCCGACCGGCGCCTTAGTAGGAAACGTCGTCCAAGGCGCAGTCATAAGCCCGTTTCTTGATGTGGCCCCGCGATCAATCAATCTCTTTGCCATCAAGGACGACTTCTTGGGGCTAACGGAGCACGCGATCGACGTTAGTGACCTGGAAGTCAAGCGGCTTCTTCGAAGCTCCGACATTCAAAATGAGGCAAACCTTTCGCGTATGTTAGACGAGTACCGCGGTTACGTCCGTCAATATAACCAAGAACTTCTCGATACGGCGAATCGCCTCCGACAAGGCGCTCCGGCGGAACCTACAATCACCGGGAATCCCTACGTTTACAAAGCTCGGCCGCTCGACGGTATTTGGGCGACAGCTCCTTATCTTCATAACGGTTCAGTACCTAACCTCTACGAACTTCTCTTGCCCGCATCCAAACGCACAAAGATATTTAGCGTCGGTAGCCATGAGTTTGACCCACGACTTGTTGGCTTCTCCATCGCCGGAGGTCCTGGGACGACCGAAATGGACTGCAACGTTCCGGGAAACCTCAACACTGGGCACGACCAATACGGAAATGAGTCCTTCTCCGACGAAGAGCGTTGGCAGCTTCTGGAGTACCTAAAGTCGCTGTGAGACTTCCCACTGCGACAACTCGCATCAATCAAATTTACAAGAGAAATCAGCCATGAAGATTCTATGTGTACACGGAATTGGCCACCAAGAAGACACCATCAGTGTTTGGCGACCGGAGTGGGAACAGGCCATCCGGAGTTCAATTCAAAAGGTCAAACCTACGGCGAATGTAGAGTTTGATTTCTTCCAATACGATGGCAAATTCCAACCATCGTTGGATAGCCTAACATACTCGGACTTTGCTCAAGCCTTTTGGAACCTGTCGCGAGGTTTTGTTACGCGTCCCAGAGGCCTTCTCGAATTTTCAGATTCCACCAAATGGTACGCTGGGATGGTGGTAGCCTGGGTCAACAATCCTACGCTGAGAGCGCAGCTTCGACGAGACCTTGAAACGGCGGTCGGATTATTCGAGCCGGATGTTGTCATCGCACATAGTTTGGGGTCACTGATTGCATATGACACTTTTGCTCGGAATAACGCCACCCTCACCGGTCGGACGCTCATTACCTTAGGCTCTCAGATCGGCAATCAGTTCGTACAAGGTAGTGTTTTTGCTGGACGCGTCGAGCCAATACAGACCGTGAAACAATGGTTCCATTTGTATAATCCGAACGATCATGTGTTTACTGCACCTCTCAATTTTGGAACCTTTCTCACGGCGTCTCGGTTTGAACAGGTAGATGCCACCTTCGGGTCATTCATTAGTGGGATTGCCACGAATCATATCGCAGTTAATCCCGAACGCCCGAATGATGCCTACCTCACCCACCCGAACGTTCAGCAGTTCGTTTGGACTCGAATTGCTGGCGGCCCGAGCGTCAGGTCGCTGACCGCTCCAGCCAAAGTCGTAAAGGAAATGGCAAAGAAGAGCACTCCTACGCAACGGGCTCTTTTGATTGGGATCAACGATTATCCAGATTCCAGCATGAACTTGGCGGGATGTCTCAATGACGTTTACCAGACGAGCGCCATACTCCAAGAACGTGGTTTTGAGGCGGAGGATATTCGGGTTGTATTCAACGAGCGGGCGACAGCAGATGCGATCCGGGAACGACTTCATTGGCTCTTTGACGGAACGGCAGATGGTGATACTCGCTTCCTTTTCTACAGTGGCCACGGAGCTCAACTTCCATCGTACGGGCCCAGGGGCACCATCGATCGAGTGCAATCAACACTTGTACCATACGATTTCGACTGGAAGTCCGAGCACGCTATCACCGACTCCGATCTAATGAGTCTCTACAGCGCATTGCCTTATGACGCAAATGTCTTGTTGGTGTTCGATTGTTGTTACTCGGGAGGTATGGGGAGCGGACGTGATATGGGCGGTGCAAGACGGCGTGGCCTCGAACCGCCTGATGACATCAGTCACCGGATGGTGCGTTGGGATGAGAAGAAGCAAATGTGGGTACCTCGAAATCTTGCTCCTCTCAACAAGTCGATCTCGAAAAAGACGGACGGCCACCAGTTTTCCGGGCTAGGTGGGGCCACTGAACGGATTGGGAGAGCAATGCCGCTGCGATTGACGAATGATGGAGCCTATAACCGAGACAGAAAATCGCTGCAGCACTTTGGGCCTTTCATGCCCGTGGTGATCGAAGCCTGTGGTGAAAATGAATCGTCCTACGAATACCAACACGGTGCAACATCCTATGGTGCATTCACCTATGCGCTATCCGTTGTACTACGTCAATCAAGATCCGCGGGGAAAAAACTTTCGTATCTAAGCCTCGTGAGACAAACGGCGGCAACCCTTGCGGGACTTGGCTATCCGCAACACCCCGATCATGCCGGTCCTCAGTCCCGTCTTTCGGAACCAGTGCTTTAGATAAGCCTGGCGACCATACTTTTTGCTGATCGTTCTTCGGGACTCTCGCAAGTCTGGCGCTCGATTGGTTCGTAAGTGCGGCTATCGGCCACTTCGGAAAGGGACTGTGTTCAGCTGCTGCTGCAGCTGGAGAATCCCTCCGTTGTACATGCTGTTGAACTGCGTCGGTGGACCAAAGTCAACGTCTCGCAGCCGCAATTCTCTAGCCGAATCCAAGTCGCGAAGTTGATTGCGGGAATCGTCGAGCTTTCGTGACAGCTCACCTAGAATCTGACGCCTAAGCTGATTGGCATCATCATTACTGAGATCTTTGACATTAGGCGGCCCGATGCCCTGAAAGCTCGGTATTGCCATCCTGAGCTCTTGTGCCTGCCGCGCTATTTCGGCCGGACCCTTAGCAGCATTCAAACGGTTGAGCTGTGATTCTATTGCTTGAATCTCGGCACACTTACGTCGCACCTCATCGTCGTAACAACTCGTAGTGCCCTCGTCAACAAATGTAACAACCGTCTGCGAATGCTGCCCTGACTGCACTAGATTCCCGTAATTATCCAAGTACTGTGTAACTTGCTTCTTCTTCGGTTCATGTGGCGAACCGGTCGCATAATCCAGAATCGTCATGACCAGCTTCGAGAATTCGGCACGCCGGTTTGGGTCAGCCCATACATACGTGCCACAGTATTTTCCGTACTTGTCGCGGCAGCATTTCGGTACGTCTCGCCAGTGGGGCGAATGGCAAACCCAACCCGAACTGATTCCGCACCGGTCGTTGCACGCCGACGCATTTCCAGTCCAAGCCACCATCAGCTCACAGCACTTCTGACAGTCGTCCGACGGTGCGCCCACTGCCTGCTGGTACGCGCATTGCATCAGTTTCAGACGCATTGAGTTCGTCACCGGCGAGAGAGTGAAGTTCAAATCAACTCCGCGTGAAGCTCCAGCACCCACGAAATCCCAGAATCGCCCCCTAAACCCGCCGTTGGCAATTGCGAAATCCCCACGATCCGATACGCCGCTGGTGGATTGATTCGCTACAGAGAACGAAGGCGTCGCGTACGGGTCAACGACCGCTCGTGCCAGATTGTCCAGCACCTGCTGTTCGTATAGGTCGCTCAAAGTGCCGGCTTGACGAATCGAGCTATTCTGCAGCTGAATATGAGTACAGCCGGCTAAGGTTGCGGTAAATGCAACGACAATCGCTAGTAACCGATTCACAGCTGAGCCTCCCTTTTCGACTCATGCTCAATAAAAGGGGTATCCGTACACCGGCCCATCGAACCGTCGTCGCTTCCCTGAGTTGTATTGTCGGCAATCCCGCTTATCCCTATATGAAGTTTCTCGGGTCGTTACAGAATAATACCCGCTAGGAACTACCATCAGCCTCGTGAGTCACAAGGACGACACACGGCTCGGCGGCCCGCTCAATACCCCATCACAATAGCTAAAGCAGCGTGTCGCCTGTAACAGACTATTGACCACATTGGTCTAGGCGGAACTGATTTGCCAGCTCGCTAGCAGCTTGAAGCCGACCAGCGTCGGGTGAGGCCCATGATCAAATTGAACAGGCCCGCAAGCGCGATCATTCGATCACAATGATCGAATGAAATTGATTCCCTACGATCACAGATCGCAAGCTGACCCCGGCGGGCTTGCGAAGCTTTGCAATGCAGCACCTATTGAGTCTGACGTTGAAAATGAAAAGTTCTCTATATTGCATGCACTTTTCTTCCAACGATGGCGGCATGCATCTCACGCGGTGGGAGTGCGAATATGGGGTATTTTCAGCAATCTGCGAGCTGGGATCTGTGATATCGCCTAACGGCACCCCAGGCGACGGGTATCGAATTCGTAAAAGGAATTGTCCATTTTCAACGTCAGACTCAGTAAACGCTCTGCGAAGCGGCCCTGTCGTGAAATTGCCCAGCTCGTTGCGTGAACTACACCCTGAACCCGCCGGGGAATACCCAATTAAATTGGGAGACCAGAAAGTAACCATCCATTCAGTACTGAGTTCCCTCGGCGCGGTCCACAGAATTAACTTACCTCTGGTGGGGCGACTGCTCGATACTAGAGGGTTGGCTGCTGGGTGTGGGAAAGGTTCATCAATATCAATCGTTTGGATCGGCTGCACAATTGAACTGCACTTTAGGCGATCTTGTTGCGGAATATTGTAAATGATCATTGCCAATCCGGCCCACGGATCACGTGGCGAGGGCCAGGAGGTGTCGCAGGAGATTCGAATTTTCTGACCGGCTTTGAGTCGACGACAGTACCGGCGAAAATGTTCTCTCGAGCATTTGTTGGACGATGTAGCGTCGTCGGTCGGCATGCGGTGGACGACGGTTAGGATTGTCCCAAGGACGGCCGCTGCGGTCGGTGAGTTTCTCGAAGGGGACGTCCCAGCAGGTCATTTCCACCATCGTATACAACCACTGAGTCAGATGCCAGCAGCCAATGTTCGACCAGATGTTGCGAACCTGTTGCTGGCCCGCGCCCCGGATTTCCTTAGCGTCATGAAATTGTTCTTCCAGTGCCCATCGAGCTGCGGCCGTTTCGATGATCTGACGTGGGTTCAGGTCAGGGTCGGTGCTGAAATGGGCTGCCCATTGGTGGTCATCAAACTTCAAGTTCACGACACGGATGACGCCGCGTGTCAGTCGCGAGGTCGCCAGAAACGCCTTGTATTGATGAGTCACCTCCACGCTGTGGCGACTGTAGATGATCGATTCCAAGCCGTGTCGGTGTCCGGCTCGTTTGGCCAAGCTGAATTTATTCTTGCCGTAGATGCGAGGACGTCCTCGGCGACCGGGCAACGGCGGACCTGGCAAGTCGAACAGACTGGCATCGCTGTCACGGGGCGCCCAAAGAGGCTCTTCCTCAAGTTGGTGAACCCAGATTACCAGGCGAGTCGGAAGTACCAGTGGGACATAGCGTTGCGAGACGCTGTTCCGCTCGCGACGTGAATTCCCAAAACATGGCGTAAGTTGAGGACCCCAAAGCACTTCAACGAGTTCGCTTCACCAAATTCGAGGAAGAGCCCCCAAAGAGAGCCACCGAGGGGCGCTTGAAAGAGGGCCACTTTTGAACGGTTAGTCGAGTAGGCTACTTGCTTTTCCCAGAGCGAGGAGCCGACGGATGGCGAACCGATTGAAGGCGGCTAAAGTGTTGTCAATTATCGAGTTGCGTTCCCAGGACTGGTCGCTGCGGCGGATTGCTCGGGAACATTGGAGTGAGCCGGGGGGCGGTGGCCCGGCAGGTGCGGCTGGCGGCGAAAAGAGGCCAAGCGCCCTCCGGGTCGGACGGTTCAAACAGGGCCAAAGCGCCCACCGGGTCTGTCAGCCCGGAAAGAGAGTCAAACGGGGCCATTCCGGTGGCCGAAGCGCCCTCCGGGTCGCGGAGCCTTTGCGAGCCGTTCCGGGAGCTGATTCTGGAGAAACTCAACGCCGGGCTGTCCGCTCAGCGGATCTTTCAGGATCTGGTTACGGATCACGCGTTTCAGGGCGAGTATTTCAGCGTTCGCCGCTATGTGGCGAAGCTGGGCCAGTGCACCCCGCTGCCATTCCGTCGTCTGGAGTCCGATCCTGGCGAAGAGGCTCAGATCGACTTCGGTCAGGGTGCCCCACTGGTCGACGAAACGGGTCGCCGACAACGGACGTATGTCATACGTGTCGTTCTCAGCCACTCCCGCAAGGCCTACAGCGAGGTCGTCACGCAACAGACGACGGAGAACTTCATTCGCTGCCTGGAGAACGCGTTTCTGCACTTCGGCGGTGTTCCCAAGACGTTGGTCCCGGACAACTTGAAGGCCGCCGTGCTGCGTGCCGATTGGTATGACCCGGACGTGAATCCGAAGTTGTTGGCGTTCTGCCAGCACTATGGCACGGTCCTGTTGCCCACCAAGCCCAGAACGCCGAGGCACAAGGGAAAGGTCGAACGCGGGATCGACTACGTGCAAGAAAACGCACTGAAAGGTCGGACCTTCAAGAGCCTTCAAGAACAAAACGAATTTTTACTGCACTGGGAGGCGACCGTCGCTGATACTCGCATTCACGGCACGACCCGCAAGCAGGTGCTCAAGGTATTCGAGGAGACAGAACGCGCCGCTCTCGGCCCTCTGCCCACGGATCGATTTCCCTGCTTCCAGGAAGGGCAGCGCAAGGTCGGTCGAGATGCTCATGTGTCCGTGGCGAATTCCTACTACAGTGTGCCTCCGGAATACTTGGGACATACGCTCGGGGTGCGTTGGGACAACCGGCTGGTGCGAGTTTACGATCTGGAGATGCAGCTGATTTGTACTCACGCCGTCCAACCGCTGGGAAAATTCAGCACACTCAAAGAGCATATCGCCTCGGAAAAGATCAGCGCCGTCGAGCGTGGCATCAACTGGTTGCTCGATAAAACCGAGCTTATCCGGCCGAAAACGCACGCCTGGTCACTCGGTTGCGTGTCCGCGCGTGGCATCGAAGCCACGCGGGTCCTGCAAGGACTGGTTGGTCTGACCAAGAAGTATCGGACCTGCCAGCTGGAATCGGCTTGCGAAACGGCTCTCCTCCATTCTTGCAGGCTCAAAAAAAGGAACTGACAGACAGGTAAAGCCATGCGTCGGCGGTGTATAGCCTCGCTTCGCGAGCATCTCTCGCGCGGGGTGTCCTGTGGGTGGTGCACTGAATGGGATGGAAATTTCGCTTCGAGCCACCCAGAGAGCGAGCCTCAACGCGTCCTCCTCGCTGAACGCATCAAACGTCTTGGTCTTCGTCCCGTCGGCAGTCGTGACGACAGGAAGGTATTCCCCGTTGATTTGCCGCCACTCAAGCTTTAGCTTCGTCGGCTCAAGTTCTCGTTCGCCGTCTAAGAACAGCATGTCTGCGCCCATCCAGCCGCATACTTTAGGTTAGTCAATCTCGTCCGGAACTTGCTGCCGCCCTGGCCCGCGTCGGCTTCTGGGCCCGTCTGAACGGCGCAGTGACTGACCCGTCAGTGTTCGAACTCGGTTGCAACACGACACCCGACCCTCAGTAAAACAATCGATCTTCGTGATTGAATGAACCCGGAAAAATCGGATAGGACATCTTGATGAGCACTATCCACAACTCTCCCAGCCCACCCTGAACGTTCATCTGCAATCGGCTGCATGTAGACGTTTTCTGGGGGTGCGCCATCCTACACACGACCTACCCAGCCATCAGGAAATCCCCTACTCACCGAAGTTTACGCGAACAGCAACGTCTATTCGTCTGTTCAGTATTGAATCCGCCTCCGGCACCGGATACAGATTACTCTTACCTCCGATGGGGCGATTGCTCGATGCTGGAGGGTTGGCTGCTGGGTGTGGGAACAGTTCATCATCGCTGATCGTTTGAATCGGCGGAATCTTCGAACGGACTAGGGCCATGTGTCGCTGTGTAACTGACCGTTCTGATGCAAGGTTTTTACGTTCATGGCCCAGGAACTTGCGACTAGGAATTCCCACGTATCGCTGCTGAAGCACGCTCAGCGGCAACTCGCCGTTGCCAAGACGTTCGAGGATTTTACTCAGGTGCGCGACCAAGCCGACATGGTTCGGCAATGCGCTAAAGCGGCTCGGCTGGGGCTCGAGCTGGTAAATGAAGCGGCGGAGATCAAGCTGCGAGCCGAACGGGCCGCTGGCAAAACACTGGCTGACTTGAAGCTGCGCGGCGGCGATCGACGCTCGCCGAATCAGACCGTTCGCGTCAAACTCGAGAACCTCGGCGTCTCGCAGAACGAATCCACTCGTTGGCAGCAGGAAGCTTCGATCTCCGACGATCAGTTCGAGAAATTCCTGGAAGACCACAAGATTCAGCGCCGAGAAATCACCTCCGCCGCCCTGCTCCGCGCCGCCCGAGCCGGCTCGCCGCCACGCCACACTCGAGCCAAACCGGTCTGCCGAACGGTCAGCATGTCAGCCGCCACGCTTCGAGATTCCGCGCCGTTGCCGCCGGCCACGCTCGATCGCTTCGAAGAAGTCCACGCTCACCTCGAAACGATCGCGTCACTGGCCAACTCGCTCGGCACCGCCACCACCGGACGTCGAGCCATCGAAAAGGGACTCTGCACGTTCGCTTCCCAAGCCCTACAGCTCGCCCGCGAACTCCTGACCGAACTGCGCCAGGGGCGTCGCTGAGCTCGGCCAATCGCCGCAGCCGGAACGACGAAGTATTGCAGAACTGCGTGAGGAGTTTCAGTCCGATGTCATCGCCTGACCGAATGGAATGTTCCCGCAAGCCGGCCAAATGCCCGGCGTGCGGCCACACACCCGTAGCGACCATTCTCTGGGGCCTGCCAGACTTCGATCCCGAACTGGAGGCCGCTCTGAAAGCCGGCACCGTCGCGCTCGGTGGGTGCTGCATCAGCGACGACGACCCGGCGTGGCAATGCACCGCGTGTGGACAGACAATTTATCGGAAAGCAACCTGAGCCGTTCAGGAATCCCATCTCCAGTGAGCTGACCCCACTGGCTCTGCTGCCTGAACGGCCACAAACGCCGCCCAGCCCCTTCTTGCAAACATGGCTCCGGCAGACTGCATCGCCCTCCACGGCCAAGATCGGCTGGTCAAGCCCGTCTTTCTTATCAGGGCCCCCAATACTGAGTGCTGTCTCTGCGGGGTAGAATGACCTCCTGCGACGCACCAAGCCAAGACGATGTGAGGACAGGAGTCGAACGCGAATGGGAAGAAGACGAGTAATCAAGCCGCATCCAGAAGCATCAGTTGCTAGCCTCTACTGGACATATCAGGGGCGAGATGAACTTGAGCGCCGGATGACTGCGTCTCTTGCTGGCCTATCGAAGGAGGAATTGATTTCGTTCGTGTGCGAGTCGTCGATGCGATGGCCGGCCCTTTGCCGCCATGTGCTGATGCAGACCGAGCACGACCAGCCGCTGACCGGACTCATCGGCGATATTGAGGCGGCGATTCGGGCAGCGACCTATGTTCCAAAGGAGAAGCTCAACCGCAACTTCGACTACGATATTGAGGAGTACGAACAGGTTCGCATTGGACTGAGAAAACTAATGCGGTTGGGGTACATGACCGAAGCTATGGACTTGGCGATCGAATTGCTCTTTGCTGGAAACGACCAGATTGACGCGAGCGATGAAGGACTGATGGCCGAGGAGATCGTCGAATGTGTGAATGTCGTGACGCAAGTTGTGGAGGCGACCGGTAGCGAAGCGGAAAGGCAGGCATGGGCCCAAAGACTTGCCTCATCCGATGATCTGTCGATTCTTGGAAGGAACCGAGAGTGAACTGCGTGAACGGCGGATGATTCGTTTCCACTGCAGCAGGACACGTTCGGGTCAGTTCTGAGAGCCGTTTCACTGATTCTGGTGAGCCGCCGGAACACGGGTGACCGTGCCATCGACCGCAGCCGCCACTTCCAAGAACTGAAGCTCCCGGCCGAAATCCCCTCTGCCGCGTCGAACCCGGCAATCGACGATCCACTCTCCGCCTGCCGCTCCAGCCTCAACTCCCCAAGCTCCCGCAGCTTCGCACTCGCCCGCGAGCTCCTAACCGACCAGCGCCGGTCGCAGGTTTGTCTCGCAAACGGCCGAGACTACCGGACGTCCTGCTCACGCGACGGCTTGGCCTAATCCGAGGAAACTCCCCAAACAAGCAGCGACTCAAACGTGAGTGGCCCACCGAGTGAAATGAACGTACGAGTTACCGAGAATGTCAGAGGGATACGATTGTAGTAAGCTGCGATCAAGGCGGTGGACACGGTGTGCCAATAGTGAAGGTGGACCTGACCAATGAAAAACTCTCTGGCGTTGGGTGAATTGGGGTCGTAAAACTTCGGGTCGCCCAGGAACCCTATCGAATAGTTACCCCTGCCTTCGAATCCGACAATAGGCGCCAATTGAAAGCTCTCACTGATGCCTCCAAAGCGGTCCTCAGTTGCGGTCGTGGAGAAACCTTGGACGATGCCGCGAAAGCTACCACGGAAGACATAGAACGAGTCCGTGGCACGATCTGGATTAACGTCGAATCGAATTCGCCCTTGCTTTGCGGCGAGCATCCCTTCTTCACGGTTTTCAAGAAAGGCGATTATCAACTCCTGTGGACCTTGCACCATCAGTGCGGCCTCAGATGAGCCACTTGCCCGGCTGGTCAATTCCCAGGAGCCATCACCCTTTTGAATCCCTTGCAGAGTAACGTCTGGCGATTCTGCAAGTCGAAAATCGATCGGTTGCTTCGCCAGATCCAGACAGTTGCCGATACGATCCAAAGCTTGTCGCAGTAACACTTCAGGACTGACGGCCATCGTCCACCTCCGTTCTCGAATTGAAGGGTAACCGTTTGATTTCCAGACCAAGCTTACCCCCCACTAACGGCCTCAACAATCCCTCGGCATACAGGATATTGTTGAATCCCACGGTCTCCGCCACACGTAGATTCCGATGACCTGAGAGTTCGTCGGACATACGTCACTTTTTCTCACCTCGATGCCCAGCAATTCGCCTCATCGCTGTTTCGCCAATTTCGGACACTGTTCCTTCCACAGCCTGCTGAAGCCATTCGAGCGATTCGGACGCCTAAGTGGAGTGGTCGTCACGGCCCACATCGGCCTCTGGCCATTCGGCGACCGAAATCACTTCGTCGAGCTCTCCCAGCAAAATGCCGGTAGTGGCACCGAACGGTCCCGGCAGCACCGATGAATTGATCACGCCATCGATTCAGTATCGGCTCGCCGGGTGAGCTCGGCGAATCGCATCGCAGTGGAGGCTCAGCTTTCGCTTTTGCGTCTTAAGGCAGATTAAGCGTTCATGATGATTGGTCGATGGCGACCATTAAGACACGTCGCGCGAACTCTCGCCTTCAACGCGACAATTCGCCGGACGCTTGCTTCGGTCCTCGGGTAGTTCTAGAATTGTCTTCACTGCCAAACTCTGGAACGGTTTCGTCAATTGAGCGAGACATTGCATGCAATCGATCGAAGTACCGCGTGAGCGACTGCAATTGAGGGACAATCCGGAACTGCTGTCACCGCCGTTTCTGGAGCAACCGTATGCGTGCGCCACCTCGGCTGTCGTCCATGGATTCGTCCCGCGTGCGGTGATCGAGGTTGAGGTGGCTGGGGTATCTGTAATCAGCCAGCTCGTTGGATTCCCTTTGCCCCTCGGTGCCAATTTAACCTTGCCGACCGCGCTGATGGCAGGCCAACCCGTCCGTGTACGGCAGTCATTCGGTGCCGCGACAAGCGATTGGTCAGACGCCGTAGTGACTCGAGACCACAAAGAAGACTTTCCGACTGGTCCCCCCAGACCGATCATTGATCCCGCTTCCGTCTATCAATGTGGTGTCCGGACTGGTGTCAACAACTTGCTGACCGGTGGCAAGGTTTGGATCACTGCAGATGGCACTGAGGTCGGCAAAGTCACCGGTTGCAATCCGCACCAGGGCCTCAACGTCAATCCTGCGTACGGCGTAAACCAGCACGTTCGAGCATGGTTCGAACTGTGTGCCGATCGGAGTCCACCATCGGCTGAAGAAGTTTCCCAAGTCCCGCCGTCGCCCCTTCCGGCTCCGGGGTTCGAAACAATACATGTGGGTGGCGAACAGCTGATCATCAATAACATTGTTAACGGAGCCAAGGTTTCCGTATCCCGCAACGGAGTGGCCCAAGGGATATGGGGATGCTGGGGTGGTCGGCTACAACTTGATTTCAGCCCACCTTTTCAATCCACCGACACGTTCATGGCAACTCAGTCAATGTGCGCCGGAGATCCGGCAAGTCCTCCGGGTGCCGGTTCGCCCGTTCCGTGCTCGGAATTGCCCGCACCGATGATTGGTCCCGTCCAGGGTGGCGATAAGCACATTACCGTAACCAGCAGCGCTCCGGGTGCGATAATCAAAGTCTGGGTCAACGGAGTTCCTGCTGGCACCAACTCCCCTCCGATAATTGGATTAAATACGACCCTGAAGATTGGCGATACGGTGCACATCGTCCAAGATCTAGCGGAATGTTCGGGGCAAACCGCGCTCGAAGTCAAGGTTGCATGCGTTGATGCACCAGTCAGCGGCAATCCGGAGTGGTTAAACCTGTTCCCAGTGGGCAACACGGAATACAACGACGGTGCCGGCGTGAAGGGAAGCGTCTACTATCCGGCCGAAGACGATGGATTGGACCAGCAGTTTAACCATCGTCTGGCGAACATTGGACGTGTACCGATAGTTGTCATGGCACACGGCAATCATTCCCCGACCGATCCCAGCTATCTGGGCTACGATTATTTCCAGGCGTCGCTCGCCAAGATGGGAATCATCGCGGTGTCGGTTGACTGCAACGCACTGAATGGGGCTGGCAGTGGTGTCACAAATATCGAGCAGAGAGCTGACCTGATCATCGATTCGATCAAGCACTTCAAATCACTGAACACCTCACCTACGTCAATCTTCTTTGGGCGCATCGATTTTGCTCGACTGGGCCTGATGGGGCACTCGCGCGGCGGCGATGCCGTGGTTACGCTTCCGACCGTCATGCATGATCCAGAAGTTGCCATTCGGGGCGTGCTCGCTTTGGCACCGACCAATTTCCGATTCTGGTCCGGACTCTCGACGATTGCGCCCAGCGGGCACGCATTCATGACGATCCTGCCTGCCGGCGACGGCGATGTGATCGATAATAATGGAGCTCAGTTTTACGACCAGGCGACTGCTGTTCCTTACAAGTCGCAGCTGTATGTTCATTTCACATGCCACAATCTATTCAATCGTCAATGGCTGTTCGACGAGGGCTCAGGACCGGCGAGAATTTCACGAGCCGATCACGAGGGTATTCTCGCCTCGTACGGCAGCGCATTTTTTCGGAACGTGTTGCTGGGTCACGCAACGGATCATTACCTCGCAGGCTATATCAAGCCGCAAGGTGTGTCGCATCAGCACGTCTACTTGTCGTTTGAAAAGCAGCTACAAACGACGATTGACAACCATGAGGACGGGAACGGCGTTGGCGTCAATTCGCTGGGGCTTGCGACGAGCCAGACTGGGGGATTGAATGCAAACGAATTTCCGTTTGGACAGGTGGCCGGTGCCTTTAACGAATTCTTCTTTGGAGAAAGTATTGGGCTGGTGGCACTCGCCGGAAGTCCCAGTCGCGTCTTTCGAACGGCAATTGGCGAACGCGACCTGCGTGGACGCGAAATCTGGATCCGTGCCGCCGAAGTTGTCGTTCGACGGGGGTTTGTTCCGAACGGAGCTACTGGGTTCAAACTTGGGATCGAAGATGTCAATGGAATCAGCTCATTTGTGGATGTGGACTTTTCCGGAGGCCTTCCCCGGCCGTATCCGCATCCCTATTCGACGAAGACGATGCTCAGCACAATCCGCTTTAAAGCTGACTGTTTTGCTGTTGGTAATCGCCGGTTGGCCGTGGACCGAATTCGCGCCGTGCTCATCGCCTGCGATCGTAGCGATGAGCGCCACCTTGCGTTCGACGATCTTCAAATTGTCGTTCCCTGAGCATTAGAATACAGGAGTCGAATATGAGCGCGGATTCGGGCGAGAGACTGGATGGGGCACGCGAGAATGTGGCTGCACTGCCGAAGATTGTGGAAATTTCGGTGAAGAACACGGACTTTCAAGCAGTCAGGCTTCGCAATTTCGAGCCATCCATCAAGAGTAACGCTAATGCGGTCGAATTCATCGTCAAGACGGATGGGCCGATTCCCGTTTGCGGACGCGGTCCGGTTCTTCATGTCGGCGCCGTGCGGCTAGGGGAAGTGACTGAAATCGGGCCCAACACCTACCGCTTCATATCAAATGCCCCGGAACGTATTGCCGAAGACGCTTCAATTCAACTGGGATGGTCAGGTGTGACTCCCGCACCACTGAAAGAAAACTCTCCATTTCGCTACCGCAAACCATAACAACGATGGCTCCGACAGAAGCGGCCGACCTGGATAGCTGAAAGGCGACCATGAACCTTTACGAAGTAACGATGAACTGGGTGTGTGCCAACAGCGCCATCCAAGAGGTCCATCGTGATGTCGAGGTCGTTCTCCGTCGGGCAATGCAGGAGGGTCGGTCGTGTTCGTTTACTCTCGGTGGGGGTCTGGTCAGAAACCAAAAGCCATACTTGATTTATTGCTTCGACGGCGAATTCTATGCGTTTCAGCTGACCCCGCGGCAAGCTGCACAGTTGAGACTGGGACACGATCAGATGGCAAGTGCAACCGGCAATCGCCGGGGCCTGAACCAACCCGGCGTCGATCCGGTAGTCACCATTGTGGGCGTTGAGGTGGACCGTGCTTCGGCTCTCAATCGACAATTACCCATCACGGGCAATTTGCTTTATCAAGCTCAGCGGCCAGTCTTTGAGCCCGTCGCGATTCGGGTTGAATGCGAACAGCCGGCCCGCGGCAGCATTCAATTGCGTCACTACCTGCTCAGCTTGATACAGCTTAACGGCACCATCCGTTTCTCATTACCTCCCATGGGGAGCTTGCCCGATCAGCACGGACAGGAGTACTCCGGTGTCATGCCGATGTTCTTTCAAATGTGGACAGCGCCTGAAGTGTCACCTGCCATGCCCCCAGAGTTGAAGAGATTCGGCGTAAAGCAAGATTGGGAAGCGCCAACATCGACTGTCCCATTCGCCACGTTGCCAGCGGTACCGGCCGGACCATCCTATCCGCCGACTTACGATCCCGGAGTCACAGCGCCCAAAGCCAAAGCCAAAGCCAAACCGGAACCACGCCCGATAAGTGATGTTCGGGCGATTCTGGTGGAAATCGACTAGGCTTTGTCTCAAGGCTCGCCTTCCATGACAATTGAGGATATAAGTTTATGAATTTGGATGCGCTCGGTTAGCCTATGCACACCGCCGCCACACACGGCGGCATGAAAATCCCTTCACCGCCGCGAAGTTGATTGTGCCCCTCACCCTGCCCTCTCCCCAAACCTCGCCGCGGACAACGCGCGCTGCAATTGCCAGCACCATCGCGCGGCGAGGTCCGGGGCGAGGGTACGCAGAAAGAAATGTTGTCGGCCTTTCTGTCGCTCCTCTCCCCGCTGAACACGATCTCCCTGGCCAAACTACTTCACTGGCGGGGAGAGGTTGGGTGAGGGGCACAGCGTGCGCCGCGCGAGGAGTCTCCACCACACTAGCCTTCGGCCATCGCCGCCAAACACGTCAGCATGAAAATCTCTTCACCGCAGCGAAGTCGATTGTGCCCCTCACCCTGCCCTCTCCACCAACCTCACCGCGGACACCGCGCGCTGCAATTACCAGCTCCATCGCGCGGCGAGGTCCGGGGCGAGGGTACGCAGAAAGAAAAGAGCCGAGCACTCGGTCGCTCCTCTCCCCGCTGAACACGATCTCCCTGGCCAAACAACTTCACTGGCGGGGAGAGGTTGGGTGAGGGGCACAGCGTGCGCCGCGCGAGGAGCGTCCACCACACTCGCCGAAGCACATCGCCGCCAAACACGGCAGCATGAAAATCTCTTCACCGCCGCGAAGTCGATTGTGCCCGTCACCCTGCACTCTCCCCAAACCTCACCGCGGACAACGCGCGCTGCAATTGCCAGCTCCATCGCGCGGCGAGGTCCGGGGCGAGGGTACGCAGAGAGAAAAGAGCCGAGCCCTCAGCCGCTCCTCTCCCCGCTGAACACGATCTCCCTGGCCAAGAAACTTCACTGGCGGGGAGAGGTTGGGTGAGGGGCACAGCGTGCGCCGCGCGAGGACGTTCCATCCTCAATACTGAACCGCGAGTGGACCCGTATCAGAATGAAAATCGCGCGCTGCGCCGCCTCTAGCTCACTCAGACCGGGGCTCCGGCCGGGTAAACCGGACCGGCGGCCGGAGTTGAGGCACGGCCCTCTCCGGTGGCCATGGACTCGGCGTCGAACCATTGGATCTCCGCACTGGGGTGGCTCAGCTGCCTCCGGCCACGATGGCTGCTGGTCGGCATGTGCGGCCAGGTTATCTCGTTCCTTCGCAGGCCGCGAGCATAGCCGCCAGCGGCTCGGGATCGGCCAGTCGGTGGTCGTGGCCGATTTCGATCCAGGTCGCTCCGGATCGTCGAGCCAGTTCCTCGGAGTCGGCGCACGGGATCACGTCATCCGCGCAGCTGTGCAGGATCACCGTGTCGGGCCGGACGGTTTGAGCGGTCCCCCAATTCTTCCAGGCCGGGCAGAGGAGCACCAGTCGAGCGCCGTCGCTGCGGATGTTCATCGCCACGGCCCCACCCCGTGAGCTGCCGACGACGACTTCCGGCTGGTGCCGATCGAATACTTCCTGAGCGGTCCGAACAGCCGCCTCAAAGTCATCGTCATCCAGAGCCGGGTTGTAGACGGTGTGGCCGTTATCGCTGAGATACGTCGGCTTGACGCCCCCCGGAACACTGTGCCAGCCGTGCAGAAAAAGAATTCGCATCGCGTTATTCTATCCGCTGGCACCCGACATCGGAAACCACCGCCAACGCAATACCCCACGCGGCCCCTCGCGGCCGCCGTGCGCCCGGACGCTAGATTGTCGTTCGGTCGTGCTGCCCCATGAATGACGAGCACAGGTCAGTTCTGTCAGGTAGCGAGAAACGCCAAGCATTGCCAGCCCGCCGACGACGCGCACACGTCCTGGGGCCCCGGGGACTTGATCAGGTTACTTGGCCGGCTGATTCAAGGCCGCTACATCATGATCGTTGATCCCAAAGTAGGGCAAAAAATACCTTTCACGAGGACCTCGTCGTTGGCCAAGATAATGTATATCGAATTGCAGAACGTCTTTTGCGATAACCCGGCCGTTTTCTGTTACTTGCCGCGTACATACCACCGATTTCGGAAACCAACCTGCTGCCGGACGCTGCTCCGGATAGCGGTTACGCTGCTCGATCTTGACTGTATAGTTCGAGCCTGGCTGAATATATGCATAGTTGACCACTGACAATAAATGATCGTGGGCTCGTGAGGTTTCGAACGCACATTGCGTACCGCCCGGGATACCGTTCACCGGTTCCCCATTACCGGTGACGGAGCCCTTGATTCGTAAACCGACCTCGGTACTTGCTACTTCGCTGATAGAGAATTTCTTTGCGTCCCAGAGATCCAATAGAGGAAAGGCCGTGTCACTAAACGGAATGGCGGCCGCACCGGCGAGCATCCACAGATTTGCGGGAGATACACGGGCTGCAGCGTCGGAGCGATTTTTGTCTGCAATGAGAAGCAAATATTCACCTCCGTTCACCCGGGGCTGTTTCTTCAGCAGAAAATGATACTGGTCGTTTGCACCACCTACAAACTCGTCGAAAGACGCAACATTTCGAAACTGATCGAAAAGCAACGATTCAGTGCGGCTCTGGGCAAGCACCCCCATCAGGACAGTACCAGGAAACTTCACGTACTGTCCCTGGGTCACCCCTTCGATCTGCGCCACTAACGTCCATTGTGCTTCGAAGTCTTCCGGTAGATTCGCGTATTCCGCCCAATGTCTTTTGGCGTCTGCGAGCTCGTCGGCACATACCGTTTGGCAACTCGATATCCATGCCGAGACGCCAATTGCGGATAGAGAAACGCTGACCAGGAGTGTTCGCACGCGGCGTTGCATTTCACCATTGTGTTGGCTCGTCGACCGTGAGTCAAGCCAAGCCATTCGACGTGCGGATAGCTAAGTGCACCGGCAGCGTCCCTGCCCCACGAACGTGACGCGGAACGCCCAGAAAGTCACCGGAATCGCCGTCTTTTCTGTCCGGACGTGTACCTTGATTGCGTAGTCCAGCGAAGCGAGAGTCTAACCCACGTCTCCGGCAAGCATGGTGGCCAAGCACAGCCCTCTTCGATTGGCGTTCGATGTCGAGGCCAGATTCAATTGCACTCTATCAAGGGCCGGCGATACAATGTCTTGCGGAGCCGTCAGTTGAGCCGGCCGTAGGGCTGAGATCGAGTCAACGGCTTCGACCGTGGCGGGATAGCATGGCGTCGACTGATCGAGAACCGCCTTGGGCCCCCCGTTAACCGCACGGGCAAGGTTATGGCCGAATCATCCACCTCCGAACCCGGGCGCTGGTTATCTTTCCGGCTGCGAACGCTCCTGGCGTTCACGGTCTTTTTGGCTCCCATCCTGGCGTGGATCGCTGCGGAGCGCCGCCAATCAGCTTGGGAGCACGTGTTAGCGAATGAGCTGAATTACGGAAAGCCACATGCCGAGGAATTTTGGGAACTGTCGCCAGACCGGCACAACTTCACCTTCCACGGTCCGTGGGACAACCTGACCTTACCTCCGAACAAACAATCCTGGTGGCGGTGCTTTGCAGCCGGCGTGTTAGGAACGCGGGTCACGAGCGTGAACATGAATTTCGCCAGGGCACCGGTGCTGCTGCACTACTTGCGCGATTTCAAGAGCCTGGAACATCTCAGCTTATCGCATAAAATCACCGACATCTCAGACCTGCACGGCCTGCACAGGCTCAATTTTCTCAGGATATCGGATGGCAAAATTAAGGATCTCTCACCCATTGCTAGCCTGACCAATCTCGAATATTTCGGTCTGATCGGAGTACCGGTGGCCGAATTGTCGCCGGTCGCGGCCCTAGCTCATTTTCGCGGGTTACGCCTCGAGGGCACGCAGATTGGCGATCTCGCGCCCTTCGCGCAACTTGACGGGCTCGTGGATCCGGTTCTGACGGAACCTCCCGTCACCGATATTTCACCGCTCAAAAACTTGCCACGCTTGGTCACCTTGCATCTTGACGGGACACCAGTCCGCGATCTCTCGCCACTCGCCGCGCTGCCCAATCTGCGGCAGTTGTCCCTGGAGCACACGACGATCGACGACGTCTCGCCGCTGCTCGGCCTCAAGAACCTTGAGATGATCTGGCTCGAAGGGGCCACCATCTCCGACCGCAACGTGAGTTTGCTAAAGTCGGCCCTGCCAAAGTGCGTCATCAAGCAATGAAACTGCGCGGGTTCACCAGACACTACGGCCACTACCGGGTGCAGATCCACCACAAGACACGACACCAAGCCCTGCTGTTCGCAATCCTTGTGACATTCCTGTACACTTCTTTCCATGGTGTCCCCCTTCCAAGAAAGCAAATGCTAACGCAAACCTACCAACACGCGTTGATGAGCGAGAATCGTCCGCGCCGGCAAATCAGTCTCTGTCCCACGATTCGACGCAATCGCACGGCGGTAACGATTCCGAGCATCGCTCCAGACGAACTGAGCGTTCTGTGACTTGAGTGCCAAGATGACGACAACTGCCCAGATCGACGTCCTGTTGCCCTTTCTCGACAAATTCACTGTTGATGGATTTCAGGCCGGTACATGGCAGAGCCCTCCTGGCCAGCTACCTTGGCTCGACTACCAGGACTCCGTCATCAAATTTCAAAAACTGCTTTACGAGCATGGCTGGATCGATCCCTTCGATTGGGTAGCGTGGAGGACAACTGCGCAAGAATACATCCTTCAGCCAAATAAGCTCGCTTCTGCCGACCTCGACGTGCTTCGCAAACTGCTGACCACTCACGTCCGCCAAGATCGATTCTGCGAAGGCCATCTGGCGTCCATGTTCCAGAACGGGCATATCGTGGCGATTCTCCAGCGGCTGAAAGGCATTCGCCAAGAGCTTACGGAAGACGGCAATTTGGACGATTGATGTTCGCCTGAGCCTTGTGGTAGAGCTTCAGATTGGCTTGGACTTATCCAAAGTTTTGGCACCTCACCAGAATCTGTGGGTAGTTTCTAACCCTGTCAGGCGGCCAAGGTTGAATAGCTCGGCGATTCTGGCGAGTTGCGAACTGGAACGCGGTCGGGTTGCCTGTAGCGAGTCGACGCGTCGTCATCAGCGAGAGACAGCTTAGCGGCTCGTCGCTCCCACGGGCTCGAGCTCCAGGAATGGGGCGGCTGGAGGTCCTGTGCCCCGTCTCAAAAACAATTGCCACTCACTGGGCACTGAACACAGGCTCATGCAGATTCACCCACAGATTCTGGCGAAGAGCCAAATAAAAATAGCGCGCTGCGCCGCTTCTAGCTCACCCAGACCGAGGTCCCGGCCAGGCAAGCTGGCCGGCGACCGGCTTCGAATCAGCACGCCACGATCGACCAGCTCGCCGTAAGGCCGCTTTTCCCACAGCAGAGACTTTTACTTGGGTGGATTCTTTGGTAATGTTTGGGTATGGGTCTCTTCGGGGCCCTTCCCCACGGAAAGGCCGGTAAAATGAAGAACCTGCAGCAGTATTTGACCATCAAGCAGGCAGCCACGTATCTCGGCGTGGCGCCGAATACCCTCCGAAATTGGGGGACCAACGGCAAGATCAAGGAGCATCGCAATCCGCTCAATGGATACCGGCTCTACCGACAAGAAGATCTCGATCGATTGTTGAAGGCGATCACGGCTTCCGGCGAGATCCGCCGCAAGCCGAGGTAGACGCTCGCCAAGGGCGACGATCCGTCATAGTGGGATTACTAGGCGATTAGATTCAACGCAATGGTGCATTCATGGCAGTCGATTCGTCCAACAGCCTGCACGCGAAACTGGAAAAGGCCCGACGCGATCTCCTCGACTTGACCACCCGCAACCGACTACTGAACACCAGCCGATCCAGTAGCCGATCGAGCCGGCTCGAAGTCGTCGACGAGTCTTCCGATGAGGTTTTCCGGATACTCGTCCAGGAACGGAAAGCCATGAGCTTCCTGCCTGGCAAGGATCGTGAACCCGACAGTTCGCAGCTGCTGCTTGATCAGCCCGATTTCGACGACGAGCCCAATACCGTAGCTGCCCGCCACGTGGATGCCTTTCTGCAAACATCCCTCACGTCAGAAAGCCTACAACACAAACTGCTTCGGCTTTACTATGACGCCCGTACGTTCCAAGAAGAACAGGGCATCAACATTCTCTATCTGGCGATGGGTTTTCTGAAATGGTTTGAAGACGATAAATCCGATCGCGAACGATTCGCCCCACTCCTGCTGATTCCCGTACAACTGGATCGAAAATCTGCCGCTTCGAAGTTTCACCTGAAGTACACCGAAGACGAAATCTCCACGAATCTATCGCTGGCGGAAAAACTCAAGGTGGACTTCGGCATTACGCTGCCGGAAGTGCCAGACGTCGAATCGATTGTTCCAACCAACTACTTTTCACAAGTAAAGTCGGCTATCGAGGGGAGGGCCCGCTGGGAACTCCTACCAAACGACATGGTCCTCTGGTTCTTTTCTTTCTCCAAGTTCCTGATGTGCCGGGACCTGAAGCCCGATGTCTGGCCAACGGAACGGCAGATCACGAATCACGGGCTGATCAGCTCGCTGCTAGGAGAGGGTTTTCGCGACGATAGCAGCATGAGCGCCTCGATCGACAACATCGATCAGGCCTTGCAACCGATCGACATGACTCACGTGACCGATGCCGATAGTTCCCAGACGATCGCCATCCATGAGGTGAAGCAGGGACGAAACCTCGTTGTGCAGGGCCCACCCGGGACCGGCAAGTCCCAAACGATCACTAATTTCATAGCGACGGCCGTGAAGGACGGCAAGAAAGTGCTGTTCGTAGCCGAGAAGATGGCGGCTCTGGAAGTCGTTAAACGGCGACTCGATAACGTTGGCCTCGGCGACATGTGCCTGGAACTGCACAGCCACAAAGCAAACAAGAGGACGGTCGTTGAGCAACTCGGTAACACACTTCAACTTGGCCGTCCTCGAGTGGAGAACGTCGACGCACAGGCAGAGCACCTGAAGTCGTATCGGGATAAGCTGAACCGCCATGCCGAGATCATGCACACGTATCTCGAGCCGGCTAAAGTCACCCCGTTCCAGGCATTGGGTGAGCTGGTTCGATTGCGAGCAGCCGGCGTCCCACCGGTCGACTTTCAGCTCGAAGGTCCGCTCACGTGGACGCCGACGAATCTACGCGAACGGCGAAACATGCTGGGTGATCTGGTCGTCCACCTGAACCAGATCGGTAGCCCCAAAGTGCATCCATGGCGCGGCGTCCAATTGTCAGCAGTACTTCCGGCTGACGTTGACCGACTGGCCGCCAGCCTGGCGAGCATCGCTGCCAGTTTGGAGCGGCTCTCGGCGTCCGTGTCCGAACTGGCGAAATTGCTTCGAACAGAGCTTCCCACCACTTGGGGCGGCATGTCGCTGCTGGTGCAGTTGGGCGGCCGCCTGGCGAAATCGCCGCCCATGGATCGCCAAGCGATGGCCAACGATGTTTGGGGCCGGCGAGGGCCGGTCATCTCAGAGTTGGTCGAGAAGGGCCAGAAGCTGGCTGAGACTCAGCAATCCCTCCAGCCAACCTTTGCCGATATTGCGTGGGAAACCGATGTATCGAATGCCCGTCGGGACATTGCCGCACACGGCCGTTCATGGTTTCGTTTTCTCCATCGGGATTATCGACAAGGGATGGCAACATTCCGGGGAATACTCATTGAATCCCCCCCGCGCAGGCTATCCGTCAGGCTGTCGCTCCTGGATCAGCTGACGGCAGGTCAGAAACTGCTGCGAACGATTAGCAGCACCCAGGCGAACGAAATCGGCAGCTCTGCGTTCGGCGGCAAATGGCAAGGGACGAGCTCCCCGTGGACGGAGCTGGCGGCCATTGTTCACTGGGAAGCAGACTGCCGAAATGCCAAGCT
Source organism: Pirellulales bacterium (assembly GCA_046349895.1). Classification (GTDB taxonomy): domain Bacteria; phylum Planctomycetota; class Planctomycetia; order Pirellulales; family Pirellulaceae; genus JAXMBJ01. Next base: position 4,222,200 of record JAXMBJ010000006.1, read on the forward strand.
TCCGCCCACATTTCGTAAATGCCTGGCCGAGGTAACCGATCTGGACGCTGTTCACGGCTTGGTCCAGCGAATCGCGCCGATGTTTCCGCCCCTGAAGGACCAATTGCGAGAGCTGTTCCGTTCCCTGCAATTGGACACTAAGGCAGCGTTTGGAGTGGACCGTCTATCCGAGCTGCCGGTTGCCCAACTTCAGCGCCGAATCGCCATGTGGCAGCAGTCGCCGGAAACGATCACCAGGTGGATTGCCTACTTCACCCGATGGCAGAAACTGTCAAGCCTGGGGCTTGGGGGACTGGCAGATCGAATCGACCAGGGATTGATTGCGGGCGCCGACGTTATCGATCGATTCGAGATGGCCTACTACGAACAGCTGATAAGATCGGCGTTTGACCAGTACGCTGAGCTTCGCGAATTTGATGGCGGTTCGCACGAGCTGTTGATCGCGAAGTTTCGGCAACTCGATCTGCAGCGATTGCAACTGGCTCGCCAGGAAGTAGCCATGTCGCATTTCCAGGGTCTTCCGTCCAGCAACGGGGACCTGGGCGAGATCGGCGTGATCCGACGGGAAATCAAGAAGAAGCGGGCGCACCTGCCGCTTCGCCGGCTGCTGCATCAGGCGGGACACGCGGTCCAGGCCGTGAAGCCTGTGTTCATGATGAGCCCCCTGTCGGTGGCACAGTATCTGGAGCCCGGTATCCTCGAGTTTGATCTGCTGGTGATTGACGAGGCCAGTCAGGTCAAGCCGGTGGATGCCCTGGGGGCCATCGCCAGAGCCAAGCAGGTCGTTGTGGTCGGCGACGACCGACAGCTCCCTCCTACCCAATTCTTCAATCGGGTCGTGGGCGACGACGGTGATCCCTCCGAAGCCGACGACGCGCCGGCGGCCGATCTGGAGAGCGTTCTCGGGCTATGCGAGGCCCAAGGAATACCTCAACGTATGCTGCGCTGGCACTACCGCAGCCGACATCACTCACTGATCGCCGTTTCGAACCACAAGTTCTACCAGGATCGTCTCTTCGTAGTCCCTAGCCCGTCCGACAACGCGGGGAGTCTCGGACTGCGTTTTCACCACGTGACCGATGGGCAGTTCGACCGAGGAGGCTCAGCGACGAACAGGGTCGAGGCCCGAGCCGTAGCGGATGCGGTGATGGAGCATGCGAGCAAGTTCCCGGACAAAACACTCGGCGTCGGGGCCTTTTCGGTCGCTCAGCGCGACGCAATTCTCGACGAGCTTGAGTCCCGACGTCGAGCTCGTCCTGATCTGGAATCGTTTTTCGCCACGGCAGTGGCCGAACCGTTCTTTGTGAAGAATCTCGAGAACATCCAAGGTGACGAACGGGATGTCATCTTCATCTCAGTGGGATACGGCAAAGACAGCTCCGGCTACATGGCGATGAACTTTGGCCCGCTGAACAACGACGGGGGCGAACGCCGGCTCAACGTGCTGATCACTCGAGCTCGAGAGCGATGTGAGGTATTTTCATCGATTACGGCGGAAGATATCGATCTGAATCGGACGAAGGCCGTGGGTGTGCAAGCACTCAAGGATTTCCTGACGTACGCCAAGACGGGTTTCCTGGACACGGCGGTTGCCAGCGGGCGCGAGTTTGATTCTCAATTTGAAATTGAAGTAGCCAGGGCAATTCAGGGGCACGGATATCAGGTCGACACGCAGGTCGGTGTCGCCGGATTCTTTGTCGATTTGGCGATCGTCGATCCCGGTTGTCCTGGACGTTACTTGCTGGGCATCGAGTGTGACGGGGCCAGTTATCATTCGTCGCGATCGGCCCGCGATCGAGACCGTTTGCGTCAGCAGGTACTGGAAGACCGGGGGTGGACGATTCACCGCATTTGGAGCACGGACTGGTTCCATCGCCCGGAAGAGCAGCTGAGAAAAGTCTTGGCACGAATTGAGGAGGCCAAATCCTTCCAACCCTCCCAGCGCGAGCAGGACTCCGGGCCGATAGTTTGTCCTGAGCGGGCCGTGATTACTTCAGCTGTAACGCGTGACAACCACACGGCCCACATCGCCTCCGCGGAGTGCATCGCATCCGTTCCATATCAAGAAGCGAGTTTTACGATCAGCGATCGGCGGCAGATTCATGAAGTCCCCGTAGGCGAGCTCGCCAACATCGTGACCCGGATCGTCGAGATTGAAGGGCCGGTGCACCAGGACGAGGTCGCTCGGCGCGTCACCACGGTGTGGGGATCTCGGCGAACCGGATCTCGGATTGCCGAGGCTGTGGAGCGAGCCTTGGCCGAGGCCACTCACCAAGGGGAAGTGGTGCAGGCTGGCCTCTATTTCCAATCGGCCCGCCAACAGACGGTACCGATCCGCAACCGCGAGAACGTCCAGTCCGCGAACTTGCGCAAACCCGAATACTTGGCGCCCACCGAGATCCAAGCCGCGGTACTCGCCGTCGTGAACGCCAACTGCGGCGTCTCGGCCACCGACGTATCGACCGAAGTAGCTCGTTTGCTGGGCTTCAAGTACACAAGTGCCCAGATGCGCCAACTGGTCGACGATGAAATCAGCATCGCAGCAGAAAACGGGCTCCTCGAGCAGCGCAACGGCAAGCTGTACGCGAGCCAGTCAGCCGTCTCAGCGACGAGCTAAAACCGTCTGGCGCTCGGAGGCATGAGCAAATACAAACGCTTTTTGCTGAAATTCAGCGGCATTATTCAAAAGAATCGCCTTAAATGCCTCAGCTAGATAGACGAGCGACGCCGCCAAACTACACTAACAAACGGAGGGACTCCACTGACACAGCAAGGCTTAGATACGCAACCATTCGCCTATCCTTTCACTGCTCCGTTTTGCCATTTGCTCCCCCGCGTAAGAAGAGACCGTGCCTACCCGAGCCGCCCGCATGTGTGGCCTTGTCACGACCTCCCGTCGGGGAACGCGCCCAAAAATAGACTATCCGCATCAGGCTGGACAATTGCCAGGTTATCTACGATCCATTCCTCGTCGATTAATCTGGAGACTATCGGTGCATCACCCTGGATGATGCGAAACTGACCGTGTTGCAGAAGGATAAGTCAGCGAATCTGCTATTCCGCAAGAAGCAAGAAGATGATGACGTTGAGGAAGAACAATTGGACGGCCAAACGCTTACTGACATGAAGATGGCGGACATTTCGGAATTTTGGAAGATCTGCGCTCGTTTAATCGAAGTATACCCGAATCGTCCGGAGAAACTCTCCGCTGACTCGGAACCGGTAAATCTTGAGCGCCAGCTCAAGGCACTAGCAGCTAACGTCGCCCAAAGTCTTTGCGACAGCGAACATTGGCAGACAAGTGCGTCTGTAGGCAAGGGCAATTGGACCAACCTTCCCTGGGTAGCCTTCTTCGATCAGCGGGAAACCACGTCGGCTCAAAGCGGCGTATATCCTGTTATTCATTTTTCCTGCGATGCGCCCGTTGGATTGCGGCTTGGACTAGGAGTTGCCGCAACAGAGTTCAAAGACAACCCAGAAGCCAAAGCCAAGGAAGTTCATGCGACACTGCTCGATGCGGATCGACGGCAACTTGGACAAGCGCTGTTCATTGACGTCATCGAAGGTGATCAACAGAGAGTGAAGATGGGCTCTGGGAAGCTGGCAAACGGCTACTCAAGAGGAATGATTTTTGAACGCTTTATCGCCCTGAATGAACTGCAATCCGGCGAGAGCCAATTGACTGATGCACTACAAGTTCTCCTTCAGGTGTACAGAGCATGGACGGACCGTAGGCACGGCCATCCCTCGCCGTGGCCTCAGTTTCTCGATATCATGCAGTGGTACTTGAACCAACGCATCGTATTTCTCAGCCCAAATCGACAGGCTCGTTACGTGATTTCAAAGGTCGATGATCAGGGCTGCTTCGTGCAACGTTTGGATGCAGACGAATCCGAGCGGGTAACAGCCGATTCCTACCGGACCAAATGCCAATGGTTGCACGAGCAAGGCGGTCGAGCAAATCGCGCCGGCCTCGACAGCACCGTCGCAAGGCACACTTGTTTTCTGCAGGGGGCGGACTTCGGCCTTTCGAGCGACCGGAAAGATGCTATCGCGATTGAAGACGATGCATCAGCAATCGACCACTTGATCGAGCTGGTCGAGGGACTGGCCAGTCCGCAACTCTACAAGCCTGTGATTCTTGCGCTGGTAATCGAAGCCATTAGTGCTGGCGCCCTTACGGTCAATCAGATCGAATTCGATTGGATCGTCCCTCGTTTCTTGGAGCGAATGAGATTACATGGGCGCGAAGTCACGGAACAGCAGGCTGCTGAAGGGTTTGGTCGACTTGCAAGTGATTTGTTTTGGTTACTTGCACATCGTGATCCACAGTTATCTTTGTCAATGGACAAGCCAACTGCAAGTCAGATTCGTGACCGAATCACACATGCGGTCCTCAAGGAGCCCTATTGGCACGCACTTCAGGTTGCCGGGCATCGGGTGCGAGTACTGGAGGCTCTCGAAAGGAAGTGGTGGCCGGATATGAGCGTAGACGACTGGAACACACCCGCGGCTGAACTCGCCGATGCGACACGGCAACTGGTCGCAAGCATTGCCAAAGCAGGATACATATACGAACCCTGGCAGATCGCGGCCTACGTGACGGCGATTCGCACCAAGCCGTTCGTCATCCTTGCTGGTGTCTCTGGGACTGGCAAATCGAAGCTTCCCGTTCTTGTTGCAGAGCACACCCGATCGCCAGGGCCACGACGAATCGCCGTTCGCCCCGACTGGACCGACAGCTCAGACGTGTTGGGGTACGTCGATTTGCAGGATCGTTTTCGGCCTGGGGTTCTGCTTCAGGCTTTGCGCGACGCGTCAGCAAACAAAGAAGATTATCACATTTGTCTAGTGGACGAGATGAATCTGGCGAGAGTCGAGCACTACTTCGCAGAGTTCCTCAGTGCGATTGAGGACCGGCGAGCCGCCGCCGGAGGCGGATATTCGAGCTCTCCGGTGTTGAGTCAATCGTTGCTGCACGACGATGAGGGGTGGCAATCCCAGTGTATCCCTGAAAACCTCGCGATCGTGGGCACCGTGAACATGGACGAGACCACTCACGGTTTCAGTCGAAAGGTCCTGGACCGTGCGTTTACGTTGGAACTGTCCGAGGTCGACCTAAGGTGGTTGCCCAAGGATGACTCTCCCCAAGAAAGGAGCGACATTATATCGAAGTGGCCGCTGCACTACTGGCATTGCCGGGCGTCGAGGATTGAGGACCTCGATGCCGACAATAAGGCCGTACAGCAAGACGTTCAAGCGGCGATCGACACCCTGGAAAAGGTCAATAGATCGTTGCTCTACAGCCAAATGCAGGTTGGTTACCGCACACGGGACGAAGTCGCACTGTTCCTGATCAATTCGCGCGACATCAAATCGTCTTTCGTCACCAGAAGTGGTGACAAGGTCGATCCGCTTGACTTGGTCCTGCTTATGAAGATTCTTCCGCGCATCGCCGGAGGAAGCAACTCAATACGTCGTACGTTGCTAGGCTTGCTCCGCCTAGCGAAGGATGACGTGCCGCTGAGTGCAGAGGACGATCCTGGCGAGATTCTGCGGGTCTGGGAAAGCGATGGCCGCCCCAGCGTCTATAGGGGGGCAAGGTTTCCTCGAACCGCCGCACGACTCTGCTTAATGTGGGACCGGCTCAATGTCGAGGGGTATACTTCGTTTTGGCTTTAAAGGGACGTGATGAAGGATTTATTCCGAATATCGACGGACCGAGTACTGCTCAATTGGCAGAGCATTGGCTCCGAGCCACCGGCGATCCTCACCAAGAAAACACCGGTATTTGGGCGACTGAAGGTCACGCCTCGGTCTTCCGACAAGCATTCGCTTGAGACATGGAGGGCCGAGCCAAGCCAAGTTAGTGATTTGTCGGCGGTGGACATCGGCCCGGCTTTGTTTGAACAATCAGATTATCAGCTCTATCTGCGGGCCAAAAACAAAGGCGACCGTGTCGAGCTACATCATCGCGATCCATTAATTCGTCGGCGACTATCACACCAAGAGCACGAAAGCGTGCTTCATGGCGTAGTCAACTTTCGCGGACAGGTCGGACGGAGTGTCTTCACAGTCTTGGTCAATCGCCGGGCCGAAGTCGATTTCGAAGTTGAAGTTTTTCCTACGAAAGTGGACTACGAGTCCGATTACAGGCAGATCTTGGCGGACGTTCAAGAGGTCTTGACTGGCCTGGCTTACGAATACCTGCGATCAACCTACCAACTCGGGAAGGCCCGTCCGACGACAAAGCCGACTCGACTGGAATGGTTGATCTTGTTGCGACAGATAGTCCAGCAACTCGATACGGCCGTTCGACACATTACGCAACAGCCACTGCGCCGGCTCGTGCGCCGACCTCGAACAGTCCGAATCGAGCGACTGAAGCGAGTCGATTCCGCTGTGCGTGCCCAGGTGCGGAGAGCGATGGGCCGCGGATCACTGGTCGCGACATCAGTCGGACCGATCCGTGAAAGACTCACTGAATACCCTCCCGAATCCACTATGGATACCATGGAACACCGATGGATCAAGCACCGGCTCATGGAGATTCAGCGGATTTTGGCCGTGGTGCTTTCGAGCTACAAATGCGCAGAGTTGACCCACCGCCAACGTGCCTCGATCGAGGAATTGACGGCCATGGAACGTTGTGTGGCCCGCATGTCGCATGCAGAACCGTTTCTGCAGGCAAACGGTGACGTTCCGCCGGGTTTCGCATCGCTCCAACTGCTGTCGGCACCTGGCTACCGCGAAACCTACCAGCTCTGCATGCTGTTGAAAATGGGCCTACAACTCGAGGGAGAATCGCTTCGCTTGAGCGTCAAGGATCTTGAAGTGCTATACGAGTACTGGGTCTTCCTCGCCATAGTGCGAGTAATCCAAGAGCAATTCGGACGACCCATTGGACTTCATGATTTGTTTCACCTAACCCAATTCGCCGTTGGCGTTAGGCTCGTACAGGGGCGTGCCCAGACCGTCAACTTCCAGGCAGGAGAGCGGGGCCGTGTCGCAGTTACATACAACCCGCAATTCGACGACCAGGATACTACACTCATCCCCCAGAAGCCGGACATCCTCGTTCGCTTTGAGGAACAAGGGTGGCCTTCCCTTCAGTTAATTTGTGACGCCAAGTATCGGATCGACGCGACGGCCGAGTACCGGGCTCAATTTGGCTCGCCCGGTCCGCCGCGAGACGCCATTAACGTCTTACACCGATACCGGGATGCGATACTGGAATTCGACAAGGATAATCAGTCCGATCTCAATCCGAAGCGATGTGTAATTCGGGCTGCGGCGGTTTTTCCATACGACGAGGAACGTGTCGACGAGTTCCGCGAGAGCCGACTTTGGCACTCGATAAGGAAGTTCGGAATCGGAGCCGTTCCCGCACTGCCAAGCAATCTCGATTATCTCAACGAATGGCTGACGTCTGCGATCCGGGAACGCGGATGGTCACTCGCGGACCGGATTATTTCACACGTTGTTGAGCAGCGCGCTCACGACTGGCGGAACGCCGCTCGTGATCCCGTGCTGATTGGCGTCTTGCCGTCTGCTAATGCGAGGGAACGACTCGATTGGATCTCAATGAGCAAGATATACTACCATCCATTACCCAAGACACCCCACCGACATTTCCGAGTCGCGTGTGTTGCTCTTTATTTGCCGAGAACGGTAATCGAGGTGCCAGGAGTTTCGCATGTTGCGAACGTCAAGGCAATTGAGTTACGAGCGCGACGCGATATCATGACGCCCTGGAAACCGCGTGGCACTGGAGACGAGCACATGCTCGTTTATCAACTTGACCGTGTCCAGGCGCTACCAAACGTGATCGAAAACCGAGAGAACGACACGACCACCTTTCGAACCGACCGATGGACATCAAGGCTTGGCCTGGGCAGAGCAAGAACGGCTACCGAGATCATTTTGGAAACCGAACCAGAATGGAGGCTATATGAACTGCTCCATGCACGAAGGATCCACTTCAGTCTTAGAGCAGATCGAGTGCGTCTAGAAGCCAAAGAGTCTCCAGCGGGGAGAGCATGGTTCGTTTTAGGGCCAATTGGTCAGGTGCGGTACGACGGAGCGAATGGATTCCTTTTCCACGACGCCATTACCGGCGTCGCGTCTTTCCACACGCTTTCGAATCTGGAAGAGTTGCTGGACCTGCTTCAATAATTAGCTCGATATGCGGAAGGAACGGCTCGGTGGCGCCGCGGATCAGTCGCTTATGCGCGGTCGTGCTGAGCGACAGGTCGGTCCCGGACGCTCGACGCAGGTAGTTCGCTCGGCCGGGGATTACGTGCCGCACGCCGCCGGTCGGGTCGGCGACGTCGCCGGTGACTCGAGGGATCAGGTGGACGTGCAGATGTGGCACGGTCTGGCCGGCGGCGGGGCCGATGTTGACGCCGATGTTGAATCCATCTGCGGCATGTTGCTGCAGGATCTCGGCGCGCCCCCGGGCCAGACCGCGGAGGATGGCCGATTGCTCATCGAACGTCGCTTCAAACCAGTCGGCGATGTGGCGGCGAGTGACGATCAGCAAGTGGCCGGGTGATACAGGGTAGCCGTCCCAGAGGCCGATGATCAGCTCGTCTTGGAAGAGGATGCGCGAGTCGTCGATGTGACAGAACGGACATGGCTCGGTCATCGTCGGATTCCCGATGGTGAGTCGATTGGTGCGGATGAGCGTCAGCATAGCGGGTAGGAATCGAACCACGGAAGACGCGGAGGCCGCGGAAGGGGAGACGCGGAGAGGCAGATGGCCGGCGAGGGGTCGAAGGAGTGCCGAGTCGTTGCGAAGCGCGCGGGGCTAGACTGTCGCTCTGCCCCCTCCCCGCAATAGAGGTGTGATGCCAGGACGGCATGTTTGGCGGTGAGAGGGGGCGGCGGAAATTGGAATTGAGACGGTGGAGCGTCTCTTTAGCCTCAGATCCCTTCGATGTGCACGGAGTTGCCGCGGGCGTCGCGGCAGTCGAGCTGCATGTATTCGGGGAGGGCTTCTTCGGAGCCAAGGACCTGTACGGTCATCTTGCCTTCCTCTTCCAGCTCGGCTAGCTCGCGACGCTTGCGGTTGTTCAGGTAGGCGGCGACCTGGTCGTTCACCTTCACCGTCACCGCCGTGATCTGCGGATGGTAGCTGGCCAGCATCAAGGTCCGAATCACCTCAATCGACATGCTCTCGGCCGTCTTCACCACGCCACGGCCGTTGCAGCAATTGCAGTCGGTAAAAACGCTCCGCTTGATGCTCGGCCGGATCCGCTGACGCGTCATCTCAATCAACCCGAACGGGCTGATCCGCAACACCTTCGTCCGAGCTCGGTCGCGCCGCAACGCGTCCCGGAACGCTCGCTCCAGACCCCGTCGGTGACGCTCACGACGCATGTCAATGAAGTCGTTCACAATCACGCCGCCCAAGTCGCGCAGCCGCAGCTGCCGAGCGATCTCGCGAGCCGCTGACAAATTCAGCTGATACGCGGTCTCCTCAGCCGAATCGTCCGTGCGGAAGTTACCGCTGTTCACGTCGATCGCCACCAACGCTTCGGTCGTGTCGACCACGATCGAGCCGCCGTCCTTCAAAGCCACCTCGCGGCGATGAATGTTGGCAATCTCTTTCTCCAGCTTGTACTTGAAAAACAGAGGCTCCTTCCCCTCATACAAATTCAGCCGATCGACGTGCTTGGGCATCACCAGACTCAAGAACTCCCGCGCTCGCTCGAACGCTGAAGGCTCGTCGATGTAGATCGCGTCGACATCGTTGGTGAACATGTCGCGGATCGTGCGGATGATCATGTCGCTCTCTTCGTAGATGTCGACCGGAGCCGACTTGCGCTTCAGCCGCCGCACGATCACTCGCCAGAGCCGCGACAGGTAGGCCAGATCCCGAGCCAGCTCACGCCGCGTTCGACCCGCGCCGGCCGTGCGGACGATGAAACCCAGGCCCTTGGGAGGCTTCAGCTCGAGCATCGAGTCGCGCAGCTTGCGCCGCTCGTCCTCGTCTTCGATCTTCCGCGACACACCGACTCGGCCCAGTGCCGGCATCAGCACGAGGTAGCGGCCGGGGATGGAGATGTAGGTCGAGAGCGTGGGGCCCTTGGTGCCGATCCCTTCCTTGATCACCTGCACGAGGACTTCGTCGCCGCGGCGGAAGATCTCCTGGATGGGCGGCTTGAAACGAGGCCGAGCGCCGGGGTGCCGCCGACGCTGAGGACCTTTGCCGCCCCCTTCGCCGTCACGGCCGCGGGACCGGTCGTCGTCGTAGGCGCCGCGCATCACCTCTTCGGGATCGTAGCCCGCTTGGCGAAAGTACTGCGGCTCGACGTCGCTGATGTGCAGAAACCCGTTGCGGCCGACGCCGAAGTCGACGAAAGCGGCCTGGATACTGGGCTCCAGATTGACGATTTTTCCCTTGTAGATGTTTCCGACGTAGTTATCCTGGCTGGCCCGTTCGACGTAGAGTTCCTCCAGTACGCCGTCTTCAACGACGGCGATTCGGCATTCCTCGGGCTGAGCCACATTGATCAGCATTTCTTTTTTCATAGTCAGTCCTTATCGGAGTTTGCGGAGAGCTCCGATCGACGATCAGCCGATGGCGGGCGGGCTGGGTATGGTGGTCTGGCTGTCGGTTCCCTGTCATCGCGCCAGCTCCACGTCCGCTCGGACAAGTTCCAGACCGGCGTTTTGCCAGTCGCCGAGCCCCAGTTCTGCCAGCAATTCGTGGGGACGTGGCGTCGCTTCCTGTTGAGTTGCATCCAATGTCAGGCGGAGCGTCCCCTCGCGCAGTTCGGCTTGTAGCACTGCGGGGCGAAAGTCCTGAGTAGTCCCTTTCGCTTCACGCTCCACCAGCCACGAATCCCGGCCGAGGAAATCGGCCAGGGCCTGCGTCACGGCAGGGAGTCGGGGCGGGGGGATGACCATCTCATAAACAGCGGCGGCCACTCGTACCTTGGGCTCCTGCATGCTCCTCACCTCCACGCTGTGGTTGACCAGACCTGGCGGCGCGACTTGCCGCAGCTGTTCCAGCAGTTCGGCGGCATTTCCCGTCCGATCCAGCACCAGCTCCGCGACTTCATGGCGGGCCTCAAGGCCGAGCGCCAAAGCGGCGGGAAAGGTCATCATGGGGCGGGGGTGAAACCCCTGAGACATAGCAAGGTCCCATCCGGCGCGGCGAAACATGCGTTCCATGGCGCGCACCAGATCACGATGGCTGATAAATCGAAGATCGCTCTCCTTACCAAAACGAATACGTACTCGACACTGTTCGCTCATTGCGACACGCCCCCTTCGATCGCGGAAACGATGTCGGACGGGGCGTCCGCCAATACCCTCTGCATGCGTTGCGTCAGGTAGTCCATGATCTCGCGCGGATTTTCCATCTGCATGGCTCGCTGAGCTGCCTCGCGGCACTCGGCGATCGTCACCGCGCGAATGATCTGTTTCAATTCCGGGATTGCTCCCGGTGGAACACTGAGGTCCCGCAATCCCAGGCCCAGCAACAGCATGGTGTGGACCGAATTGGAGCTCATGTCCCCGCACAGCGTGACCGGGGTTTCGGCATCCTGAGCCACTTCGCAGCAGCGAGCGATCTGGCGCAGTACCGACGGGTCACACGCATTGTACAAGCCGGCCACTTCCCGATTGCTGCGGTCCACGGCCAGCGTGTACTGCACCAGGTCGTTGGTCCCGATGCTGATAAAATCCACCTCACGGATGAATCGATCGAGCATCAGGACCGTGGCAGGCACTTCCACCATCATCCCGACCTTCATGTCGGGATTGAACGGTATCTGTTCCTCTTCCAGGTCCTCGTAGATGTCCGCCAGGATGTGTTTGGCATGCCGCAGTTCCTGCAGCGTGCTGACCAGCGGAAACATGATTCGCACGTCGCCATGGACGCTGGCTCGCGCGATCGCGCGGAGCTGCGTGTGGAAGAGTTCCTGGTGGCGGAGCGACAGGCGGATGCTGCGCAGGCCCAGGAACGGATTCCGTTCCGCAAACTCTTCGTCCTGCGGCAGGACCTTGTCAGCCCCGAGATCGAGCGTCCGGATGACGACCGGGCGTCCCGACAACCGCTGGACCACTTCGACATACGCGGCGTATTGCTGCTCTTCGCTGGGCGCATGCCCCGCACTGAGGTAGAGGAACTCGGTGCGGTAGAGTCCCACGCCGTCGCCGCCCCGTTTGAGGCAGGCTTCGACTTCGTGCGGGAACTCGATGTTCGCGTAGACTCGGATGCGGCAGCCGTCGCGAGTTTCAGCTGGCAGGTCGACGTACCGGGCGCGGACTCGCACCTGGCTCCGATGCTGCTCGACCGTCTGCCGGTACCGCCGGATGGTAGCTTCGTCGGGCCGGATGATGACGCGGCCCTGGTCGCCGTCGATGATCACTTGGTCGCCGGAGGAGACTTCGGCCAGCACGGGACCGGTGCCGACGACGGCGGGGATTTCGAGTGCTTTGGCGACGATGGCCGAGTGCCCGCCGGCTCCACCAACCTCTGAGACGAACCCGAGGACGTGGCGGCGATCGAGCTTGGCGGTTTCGCTGGGGGTCAGGTCGTGGGCCATCACGACGACGGGCGAATTGAGTTGAGCGAGGGCTTCGCGGCGGAGCCCCAGGAGGTTACGGAGGAGCCGTTTTTCGATGTCGAGGATATCGTGAGCCCGCTCGGCCATGAAGCGGTTTTCGAGGTTCTGGAAGACCTTGGCGAAGCGGTGCAGGGTCCGGCTGACGGCATATTCCGGGGAGAAGTGCCGGCGGAGGATGAGGTCTTCGACCTCTTGCTGCAGCTTGGGGTCGCGGAGCATCTGGGACTGAGCGGAGAAGATGGCTCCGTACTGTTCGCCCAGTTCTTCGGTGACTTCGGTCCGGTGTCGATCGAGTTCACCGGAGACGCTGTCGACGGCCGACCGCAGCTTGAGGAGTTCGGCTTCGACGGACTGAGCGGGGATGAGCCGGCGCGAGATGCGGAAGCCTTCGTTGTCGAGCACGAAGGCTTCGCCTACCGCCACGCCAGGCGAGGCGGCAATGCCGTCTACGATCTGCATCAGCCCTTCGCTCACCCTAACTCATCCTCCTCCGCCTGCGGCCTGATTGGATTGCCAATTTGTAATCTCGATCCGTTTGCGAACATGATACAGGTTTGCGTCCCGTCGCGGGGACGGGCGTCGCTGCTGTCGGCTGGGGGGAGCCGATCAGTGGGAATCGCGACGCTGATGGGCGGTCGAGTTGGCTTCGGTCCCTTCGGAGAAGCCCGATTCGACGAGTGCCACCAGGGCGTCGACGGCCAGTTGGGCGTCGGGTCCTCGGGCGCCGATTTCGAGCTCCGATCCTTGTTCGGCCGCCAGCGACAAGATGTTGAGGATGCTTTTGCCATCCACGGTCTCGCCGTCCTTGGTCACCTCGATCGTCGATTCGTAACGGATCGCTTGGCGCACGAACATATCGGCCGGACGCGCATGCATCCCCTGAGGATTCACCACCGTCACTCGTCGAGTCAGGCTGGGCCCACTCATCGGTCGCCTAGCTTTTCGGATGCCCGTGACTTCGATTCCGTCGTTCAACCCTCTCAGGCCGCCGACCACCATTCCTTCGCCGGTTCGCTCATCAGGAGACGAACTGGTTGTTATCGGCTTCCTCCAGCAGCTGGCTGACGTCTTCGACGGTGCGAGATTGCTTCAAGAACCGGCAAAAGACATCATCACGCAGCTGGCGTGAGACGTTTTCCAACGCCTTGAGATGCTCGCCCGGACGATCCGGCGGCGAGACCAGCAGAAACAGCAGATGGACGCGTTCGCCATCGAGGCTGTCGAAATCGACTCCGTCGACGCTGATTCCGACGGTGCCGACCAGTCGGTCGACGCTGGGGTGTTTGGTGTGGGGGACGGCGACGCCGCGTCCGATCCCGGTACTTCCCAGCTCTTCGCGTTTCATGATAGCCGCCACGATATCATCGCGATCTTTGGCGGCGATGCGACCTGAGCTGACCAGAGCTTCCACCAGCTCGGTAATCACCGTCTCCTTGGCTTCGCTGGCCAGCTGAGGGCGGATCGCGTCGGTGCATATGAAATCGGCAAACTTCATTTCGGCATTCCCCTGTGAATGTGCGCTTGTGTCGGCGCGCTGGCGACCGTCGGCCTGTGCCCCGCGGTCGAATACGGCTCTGTCAGCTCTCTTCCCCCGCCTCAGATTCTTCGGTCGTGCGGGTCGCCTCGGCCCGTCGTCCCATCCGATGGTGATCGATGCGTTTTTCTTTGTGTTTGCGCAGTTGTTGTTCGATTTTGTCGACCACGACATCCAGAGCGGCCATGGCCGAGCTATCCTGCGAGGAGGCTACGAAATCGTCGGCGTGTTCGGCCGTGACTCGGACTTCGACGGCGACGGAATCTTTATGTTCCAGATTGACGGTGACTTCGATGCCTGTCACGCGGTCGTAGTACCGCACCAGTCGTTCGACTTTGGACCGGATTTTTTCCTGTGTCTCCTGACTCAAGTGCCCATGCCGCGCCGAAATGCTGATCTGCACCGTTCCATTCCCCCTTGCCGTCGGCGCCGTGTGGCGACGACCTACGATCTCAAACCCCAGCCCGCTCGACCACCAACTCGACGCCCGGAACTCGGGCCGCGTGCTGGCACCCCCCTAACGAGCCACTTAAGAGCGGCCGGCATACGCTCGCCAAACCACCGGGTGCCGCCAGATTGACCAAGATTGGCTTGACCGACTACGAACGGCCCACAGCTGGCTCGGCACGCCCCGATCCCATTCTAGAATTCACGCGTTTTATTCACAAGCCGCAGTCGCCGCCACCCCGAGACTGAGCAAACCACCTGTTCAGCGTAAATCCCCCACTCCAACAGCGGAGGTCGCACGCACCTCCACGGAGGTCGCACCTACCTGTCGCCCACAGCTCAATGCCGGCGGCGTACTGGAAGTAATGCGAGAGGTAGGTGCGCCCTCCAGGAGTAGGGCCGGCAGGAGGTCGCACCTACCTGTCGCCCACAGCTCAACGCCGGCAGCGTACTGGAAGTAATGCGAGAGGTAGGTGCGACCTCCAGGAGCGGGGCTGGCAGCGAAGGGCAGTGGAGAGGACGCGGAGCTGAGAGCGCGGAGACTTGGGGGACGGCCTGTGAGCGATGCGCGGCCGGGGAGTCGCACCTACCTCTCGCAAGACGTCAAGGGAGCTGCAGACGGCGACCGAGGGCGATAGGTAGGTGCGACCCCCGGCATTCCAAGTGAACTGCAGACGGTGCCGAGGGCGATAGGTAGGTGCGACCCCCGGCGGACGGCAGGAGGTCGCACCTACCTGTCGCCCACAGCTCAATGCCGGCGGCGTACTGGAAGTAATGCGAGAGGTAGGTGCGACCTCCAGGAGCGGGGCCGGCAGCGAAGGGCACTGGAGAGGACGCGGAGCTGAGAGCGCGGAGAGTTTGGGGGACGGCCTGTGAGCGCGCGCGCCGGGGAGTCGCACCTACCTCTCGCAAGACGTCAAGGGAGCTGCAGACGGTGACCGAGGGCGATAGGTAGGTGCGACCCCCGGCGGACAGCAGGAGGTCGCACCTACCTGTCGCCCACAGCTCAATGCCGGCAGCGTACTGGAGGTTGTGCGAGAGGTAGGTGCGACCTCCAGGAGCGGGGCTGGCAGCGAAGGGCACTGGAGAGGACGCGGAGAGAGAGCGCGGAGAGTTGGGGGACGGCCTGTGAGCGCTGCGCGCCGGGGAGTCGCACCTACCTCTCGCACGACACCAAGTGAACTGCAGACGGTGCCGAGGGCGATAGGTAGGTGCGACCCCCGGCGGTCAGGAGGTCGCACCTACCTCTCGCATGACGTCAAGGGAGCTGCAAACGTTGACCGAGGGCGATAGGTAGGTGCGACCCCCGGCATTCCAAGTGAACTGCAGACGGCGACTGAGGGCGATAGGTAGGCGCGACCCCCGGCATTCCAAGTGAGCTGCAGACGGTGACCGAGGGCGATAGGAAGGAGCGACCCCCGGCGCTGGGTCAGGCAGTGCGGCGGAGGAGGTCGGTCAGGAAGGTGGCGGTGGAGTCCCAGCGGTCGGCAGCCTGGGAAAAGTCGACCAGCCAGGGGCGGACCTGACCGGGACCAGAGACCGGCGGTCGCTCAGCCACGTCTCGAGCTAATGGAATCTGCCCGCTGGCCCCTCGCGCCAGCCGAGCCTCCACCCCCG
This sequence comes from Pirellulales bacterium, assembly GCA_046349895.1. Lineage (GTDB taxonomy): Bacteria > Planctomycetota > Planctomycetia > Pirellulales > Pirellulaceae > JAXMBJ01. The sequence continues at coordinate 4,238,379 of JAXMBJ010000006.1, forward strand.
CACTCAACAAATACTCCATCAACCGCTCGGCTAACTCATCCCCAGGCCCCCCAGACACCGCCGCTACCGTGTTCGGAATAAACAAGACACCTAAATCCCCTTCGCCCTGGTCGGGATAAATGATCTCCACCGGAGCACCCTCAGCCAGCTCAGCCAACGCGTCGTCCGTGTCGGTCCACCCGACGTCCAACTGACCAGCGCCCACCGCTCGAGCTACCTGCCGGTTCCCCGCCAACACCTGACCCCGCTCCAAGACCCCCCGCCAATAGGCCGCCGCTCGCTCCTCACCCCACGCTGCAAACAGACACGCCGCATGAGTGGCCGTCGTCCCAAATAATGGCTTCGCCACCCCGAACCGACTCGCCCAGCCAGTCGCCAGCAAATCCTCGGTCCGCTGCGGATACTCCTCGCGTGCTACCCGCTGAGTATTCACCAGCAACACCCGGGCCCGCGCAGCAAACCCAAACCAATGCCCGGCCAGATCCCGAAACGACTCCGGAAACCGCTCCGCCGCCACCAGCTTCACCGGCCGCAACACGCCCGCCCGCTGCAACCGCAACGTGTTCAAGATCTCGTTGTTCCAAAACAGACTGCACCGCGGTCGCTCCCGCTCAGCCAACAGCCGCTGCGTCAGCCCCACCGTCTTCGTCGACTCGACGTCGTAGCTGGCCCGCACCACCACGCCCGTCGTTGCCGTAAAGTCGTCCAGCACCGGCGCCGCAAACTCCCGATCCAACGCCGAATAAACCACCAGCTCGTTCGCCGCAGCACCCCGACACCCGGCCACCAGCCCGCTCATCACACCACTCATCGCGCCGCCGACCGCGCCCCTCAGCCAAGCCCGACGGTCCACCCACCCGGTCAGCTCTTCACCCGATTTTCCGTCCATCCCGACCCCCTCCCCCTCTGACTCGACCCGGTTTTCGCACCGCTGACCCCCTGCCCCGTCCGTCCGTATTGTATGCTGAACTTGAATGTTGAACCTGACGAAAACTACGGTCCCCTCCGCCGCTTCGCCCAGCGATCACCGCATGCCCGGCCCCGCTCAAACCGCCGACTCGCCAGCGCTCGTGTCGCCCACAACACGCGCTCGCGCCGCAATTCGACGCCCCATCCGCACTCTTCTAGCGGCCGCGTTCTGCCTGGCCATCATTCACCCGAGCACGCCCGCACACGCCGAGCCCCCCACACCGGCCGATCGCCAACGATGGGAAGAGGCCGGACTGCGAGTCCTCAGCTCGCCGCACCTGACCCTGGTCACCGACCTCCCGAGCTCGCCGGCCGTCGATCAACTGCCGCAGGTCTTCGAGCAAGCCTGCCCGCAATGGGAGGCCTATTTCGGTCTCACTCCAGGTCAGCTCGATCCGTGGCACGTCACCGGTTCGTTGATCGTCGATCGCGAACGGTTCCGCCGAGCCGGGCTCTTCCCCGACACGCTTCCGGAATTCCCCTTCGGCTACCAATTGGACGATCGCCTGTGGATGTTCGACCAGCCCAGCGACTACTATCGCCGCCACCTGCTGCTGCACGAAGGAACGCACGCCATCGTCCGGCATCTGACCAACACGCAAGGCCCGCCGTGGTACATCGAAGGGCTGGCCGAACTCTTGGCCACTCACCGACTGGACGATCGCCACCAATTGACGCTGAACGTCATCCCCGCCAACCGACAAGCGGTGCCCATGTGGGGTCGGCTCAAGATCGTGCGAGAAGCGGCCGCCGCGAAACAGGTCCCCAGCTTCGCCGACGTCGCCGCCTACGACTCGACCGCCCACCGTCAGCTGTCCGCCTACGCTTGGAGCTGGGTCGCTCAACTGCTGCTGGACCACCATCCCCGCTACAACGGAGCCGGACGCGACATGCTCGACCGGCTGAACGATCGCCCGGCTGAGTTCTACCAGGAACTCCTCCACCGACTCGGCCCGGCAGCGAAACACCTCGAGGCCGACTGGCAGATCCTGACTAGCGAACTCGACTTCGGCTACGACGTGGCTCGGGGCGCCATCACCACCTACCCCGACGACCCGTCCGCCCCCAACAGCAAAACCCCCGCCGGCGGACCGGTCACTCGCGAGCCAGCCTCGGAAACGATGTCAGTGGCGGCCGAGCGGAGCTGGCAGCTGACACCGTGGCGGGTGGAGCCGGGCCGGCCGCTCCACCTGACGGCCGAGGGGCGAGTTGTGCTGGGAACCGACCCGCGTCCTTGGGAGAGCGAGCCGCAGGGGGTGACCGTCGAATACTACCGCGGTCGGCCGCTGGGCGAACTGTCGGCGATGGTCTACTGGGACGAGCCGGCGGAGGATGGCCGTCGGTGGTCCGATTGGGTCCCCGTCGGCCGAGATTCGCAGCTCGAGTTCAACCGGCCGGGATGGCTCTATTTACGGGCGAATGAGGCTCCCGGAGCACTCGGCGACAACTCGGGCGCGTACACCGTGCGCGTGCGACCGGATTGACGCCCGGCGGCGTAAGCCCAACAATTGCCTGTTCGACTCAAAGGCCGGCGATCCGGCCGTAACAGCGATGACGTGGCGGCGCCCGTGCAACCGGCCGGCACGTCCAGACAGGAAGGATGCGGCGACATGAATTTTCTGCAGCACCAGGACCCGGAGATCTGGGAGTCGATCGCTCGTGAGGCCCAGCGGCAGCGCGAAGGGCTCGAGATGATCGCCAGCGAAAACTACACCAGCCCCGCGGTGATGCAGGCGGTCGGCAGCGTCCTGACGAACAAGTATGCCGAGGGGTATCCCGGCAAGCGTTATTACGGCGGTTGCGAGTTCGTGGATGAGGTCGAGGAGCTGGCTCGGAATCGGGTCTGCCAGCTCTTCGGCGCCGAACACGCCAACGTGCAGCCCCACTCAGGATCGCAGGCCAACGCCGCCGTCTACTTGACGCTGCTCAAGCCGGGCGACACCGTGCTGGGACTCGACCTGGCCCACGGCGGACACCTGACTCACGGCATGCGGCTGAACGCTTCGGGCATCCTGTACAACTTTATTCACTACGGCGTGACTCGCGACACTCACCGCATCGATTTCGATCAAGTGGCCAAGCTGGCTCGCGAACACAAGCCGAAGCTGATCGTGGCCGGAGCGAGTGCTTATCCGCGCGAGATCCCGCACCCTCGGTTCGCTGAAATCGCGGCCGAGGTCGGTGCGAAGCTGATGGTCGACATGGCCCATTACGCTGGCCTGGTCGCCGCGGGCCTGCACGACAATCCGGTCAAGGTCGCCGACTTCGTCACCTCAACCACTCACAAGACACTCCGCGGCCCGCGAGCCGGCATCGTGCTGTGCCGCAGCGAGTACGCGAAGGATCTCGACCGCAGCGTCTTCCCGGGTCTGCAAGGCGGACCGCTGATGCATGTGGTGGCCGGCAAGGCGGTCTGTTTTGGCGAGGCGTTGCAGCCGGCTTACCGTCAGTACATGACCCAAGTCGTCGCGAACGCTCGTGCCCTGGCCGAAACCCTGCAGGCCGGTGGCGTGCTGCTGGTCAGCGGCGGTACCGACAATCATCTGGTACTCGCGAACGTCACTCCGCTGGGCATCGGCGGCAAGCTGGCCGAACAGACGCTCGACCGCTGCGGCATCACCGTCAACAAGAACATGATTCCATACGACGAGCGGAAGCCGATGGATCCGTCGGGCATCCGGCTCGGCACCCCTGCCCTGACGACTCGCGGCATGGGTACCAAGGAGATGCAGTCGATCGGTGGCTGGATCATCGAAGCACTGCGCAGCCCGAACGACGAAGCCGTATTGCAGCGAGTCCATCGGCAGGTGCTGGAGCTGACGCAGGATTTCCCCGTCCCGGCCGATGCGGTAGAAGTGGTTTCGTGAACCGATTGGCCGTGACCGCTGAGCAACTTCAGCTGGCGGAACCACCAGCTCGGGCGACGAATCAAGTGAAGGTAAAGACTGATGGCTGAGCGGAACCGCATTCTGATCGCCGACGACAACCAGGCCAACTCGGAGCTGCTGGAGGCCTACTTGTCGGGTATCGACTGTGATCTGGCCTTCGCGGTCGACGGCGACGACACGTTGACCAAGGCGGTGGAGTTCCGGCCCGACCTGATTTTGCTCGACGTGATGATGCCCAAGAAGAGTGGTTTCGAGGTCTGCCAGCAGCTGAAGCAGAACGAAACGACTCGGCGGATCATGATCCTGATGGTCACGGCCCTGAATGAGCTGGGGGACATCGAGCGGGCCGTCGCCGCCGGGACCGACGATTTCCTCTCCAAGCCGGTCAACAAGTTCGAATTGCTCAAACGTGTCGAAAACATGCTCCTGCTGAAAGATTTTCAGGACGAGAATGAGCGGTTGCGGGAGTATATTCAACAGATCGAGCGGGCCTCAGATCCGTCGGTCAGCTGATCTGGTGGTCAGCTGTGCTGGTGGTGAGCTGACCCGTCCAACGACCCGGCGACAGGCCCTGGCGAAACGAGGTGACCCGATGCACGGCAAGGGCTGGTGGCTCCCGACGTGTGTGTGTCTGGCAGGAATCATCATCCTGACCGGTTCCCCCTCCGCCGATGCTCAGCAAAACATCCCGCCGCGCACACCGGCACCGGCCGCCCCTAACACGTCAGCCAACGACGCTGCTCCCCAATCGGCAGCCCAATCGGCAACCGAATCGTCGACCAGCTCTGGAGCCAACCCGACGGCGAGTGACGAGCAGCTGCGGGGGTGGATCGACGAGCTGGGCGCGGACGATTTTCGGGTGCGTGAGCATGCGGCCGATCAATTGCGAGCGTTGGGCGTAGCGGCGTTCGATCCGTTGACTGCGGCGATGGAGCGTCCGGAGACGGAGATTCGGTTGCGAGCCGAGGCGTTGCGAGGCGAGCTGCTGGTGCGACGATCTCAGCCGACCGATCCTCAGGCCGTGCAGCCCGTTCTGCAGGACTATGCCAACCAGGAAGCCTCCGAACGGACCGACCGCATCGAACGGCTCCTCGAACAAGGCTCAGCCGGTGCGTGCCAGGCTCTCTGCCGACTGGCCAGGCTGGAAGAGACCGAACGGATTTCGAAACAGGCGGCGCTGGCAGCTCTTTCGATGAGCATCTCGGAAGAAGTGCTGGCCGAAGGTGGCTTTGACGCACCGACCATGGTCGCCGAGCTGGGCAATTCGACTCGTCCGAGCGTTGAGTGGCTGCGGCGACGGTTCAGCGGCTCGACGACCGACGCGACCGCCTGGCAGCAGCTGGTCGATCGCGAACGCCAGGCCTTCGTCAGTGGCTCAGCAGACACTCAGCTCGAAATCGTCCAACTGTTCACGACGTGGCTGGTACGATGGATGATTCACCAGGGTCAGCTGGATCAAGTCGTCCCGTTCTTGAACGACACCTACCAGCGGACGGGGATGTCGGCTGAGCTGCTGGTGCAGGTGATCGATTCGTTGATCGAAGCGAAAGCCTGGCCGACATTCGATCAGCTGCGTGAGGCGTTTTCGGGCGAGTTCAAACAGAGCCCCGATCTGATGTATCGCTATGCCGAATCATGGGTGCTGCGCGGCGACCGGCCACGAGGCGAGGCGCTGGCTGAGGAGGCCTTTGATCAGACCGATCGCATGGCATTGGCTCGGTATGAAACAGCTCGCAATCTGGAAGACCGCGGCCTGTTCGATTGGGCCGAACGCGAGTACCGGCAGTTTATCCGCGAATCGGGTCTGAAGTCGCGATTCGGCGTCGTCGCCTCGTATTCGCTGGCCGAGATGATGCACGACCAGGGCCAGGAGCTGAAAGCAGCCGAAGCGTTGCAGGTGCTAGCCGATGAGATGGATCGGGATGCCACCGTACGACAGCTGATCGACGACGTCGGTTATCTATCGGTCGGCAGCCTGATGTCGCGACGCTGTTATTTCTATGCTGAACACTTTCGCAACCAGGGCGACGCGGAAAAGCAACGGGAATATCTGCAGGAAGGGATCGTGCACGACCCGACCGACGCCGATCTGCTGATCGCGCGAAATCGAATCAAAGACGCTCCGGAAGAATTCCGCAAGGAGACGGAGCGCTTGATCCGCAGCGCCATCGTGCAATTCCGCACCGAAGCGGCTACGCTGTTGGCGCAGAAAAATCAGATGGGTGCGGCGGGGACTTATTTCGACGGCCAGCTGGCTCAGCGGTATAACGAACTGGCGTGGCTAGTCGCCAATACCGAAGGCGATTATCAGGAAGCGCTGGCGGCCAGCCGCAAGTCGCTGGAGCTGATGCCCGATTCGGCCGGGTATCTTGATACGCTCGGCCGTTGCTACTACGCCGTGGGCGATCTTCCGCAGGCGATTGCCACTCAGAAGCAGGCCTTGCGACGCGATCCGCATTCCGGACAGCTCAAACGGCAGCTCGATCAGTTCGAAAAAGAGCTGGCTCAGCGACAGAACGCTCAGCCCAAATAACGGGCATCACAGCGAGCATCACGCAGCGGGCAACACGAATCGAAAAGGAGTGGCACGTGAGTGGGTTCCCTGGGCGGCAGGAGCGTGTGAGGCTGGCCGACGGCACAGAGCTGGCCGTGTGGATCGCCGGCGAAGGCTCGCCATTGCTGATGGTCCATGGCTTCCCGCTCGACCATCGCTTGTGGCAACCGCAGGCTCTGGCTCTGCAGGACATCTGTCAGGTGATCGTCCCCGACCTGCGCGGCTTCGGCAGCAGTTCGGTCACCAGCGGCACGGTGACGATGGAAGACCACGCCGACGATCTGGCGGAGTTGCTCGAGCGACTGAAGATTTCCGTTCCGGTGACGCTGTGCGGCCTGTCGATGGGGGGCTACATCGCGTGGCAATTCTGGCGCCGACATGCCAACCGGCTCGCACGACTGGTGCTGTGCCACACGCGTAGCGAGGCCGACGCGCCGGAGGTGGCTCGCGGTCGGCTGATGGCGGCCGAGGAGTTCGAGCGTGTGGGGCTGGAGAAGCTGAGTGTTGAGATGCCGCGCAAGCTGTTGGGGACGGAATCGCTCGGCGGTCGGCCTGAGCTGGAGCAGACATGTCGCGAGTGGATTTTGAGTCAGCCGCGGGCAGGAGCCGCCGCAGCTCAGCGCGGCATGGCTGCTCGTCCCGACGCCACGCCATGGCTACCTGAAATCACCGTACCGACGCTGGTTGTCGCTGGCCGCACTGACGCGATCACGCCGATGGCTGGCATGCGAGCGATGGCCGATCGGCTGCCGCAGGCAACTTGGCATCTGTGCGAGCAGGCTGGACATCTCAGCCCACTGGAATGTCCCGACGAACTTAACGCTACCTTGCGCGCGTTCTTGGTCCACTCCAGCTAATCCGAGTGTAAGCGTTACCCGCCAGTGGACCACCCAGTTTGCAGCTCCGCGTCCTCTGCGTTGAAAACTCCCGCGTCTCTGCCCCTCAGCGTTAAAAGTCTTCCGTGCTTCTATCCTCCCAAATCTTTGAAATGCGCGAAGAATATAGACCCCGTAGGTCTACAGCCGGTCGAGTACGAGTACCGCTGCGCTGAGTACGAGTACCGCGGCGCTGAGTACGAGTACCGCGGCGCTGAGTACGAGTACCGCGGCGTTGAGTACGAGTACCGCTGCGCTGAGTACGAGTACTGCTGCGCTGAGTACGAGGAATCGGCCGAATGGGGCCGAACGGCTGGGGCTGGGGTTCAGAATCGTCGCTACCGAGCTCACGAATGTGGCGGGGCCGGCGGCAGGGCGAGTGACGACGGTCGACGGACGGAAGGGAGAATCAGGCCGTGATTTCGAACACGGACTGGCTTTTGACGATCGCGAAATCGTCGGGGAAGGTATGGAAGGCCTGGATCATCAGCGATCGATTTCGAGCTTCGATGTTGACGTAGCTGATGGCTCCCATGGCGACGCGGCCGCTGGCGTCGAAGGTGTGGAGCATTCCTTGGCGTTCGCCTTCGTGAACCAATTCCTGCTGGAAGGTCCAGAACATATCGGCGTCGACGGGTTCGAGCTGGAAGCCGACCTGGTAGTTGATGCCGCCGCGGCATTTGATGTGGTCGGACCGCTGACCTTTGAGCTGATGGGACATCAGCCGGCGTCGTTGGGGGAGCGGGTGATTAGCGGCGGCGGCGACTTCGGTCAGGATCAGACCGTCGTAGCGCCAAGTCACGACGTGTCCGGCGTTGGTGATATCGATCCGCACCTGATATCCCGAGCGTTCCACCACTCGTGACTGGTGGACCTCGAAGAGTTCAGGGTGGAGCGATCTCCCGTAAACCTGAAACACGAGCTCAGCAACTTTCGGACGTACAACCGGCACCGACATCGCCCTTCAACTCAAACCTGGATTCGACTCCACTATCGTGTGTCGCTGATGCATTATAAACGCGGTCCGGCAAGAGACAAAGAGACATTCCCGAGGTGGCGAGAATCGTGAATAAAGACGCTTCTTGTCTCTTGACTTTCTCGCGGCCACTGTTCTCACTGCCGCGCAGCCAACCACCGTCTGGAGGCATATTGACAAACGGTTCTGCGCTGAATTGGCGATTGGCCGGCGATCAGATCTGCTGCAGACCGACCATCAAGTCATAGATGGCATGCGTGCCGACAGTGATACCGAAACCACGGTTCCAGAAGAGGATTCCGAAGAACAATCCGGCTGCCAATCGGAACTGAAAACTATTGGCCTCCAGCACTTCACCGGCGGGGACCAGCGTCTGGTAATGAGCCAGCGCGAAGAAGAAACTGGAGATGCCGATGGCCAAGGCGCCGGCCACGGGACGCTCGAGTCCGGCGGCGAGTGCCAGGCCAGCCAGAGCGCTCAGCAGCAAGAGCCGGAACAGGACTTCTTCGTAGATCCCCGCTCCGAGATATGTGACCAGCAGCGCCCAGCGCTCGGCGCCAGGCGCCGCGCTCAGTCCCGCGCCAACCGCCGGGACCTGTCCCGCTGCGAGCTGGGGGGTAGCGAGTGAGGTGGAAGTGGCGTGCGAATTTACGGCGTGCATGGCAGCGGCCGGGTCGTCCCAGGTCCAGCAGCTGGCGAACGCCAGGAGTGTGGCGGCGAACAGGCAACTTTCGACGTACATACCGCCCAGCACTTGCGGGGGAAACGTCCACTGCCGATGGGAGATATGATGCCAGGCGAGCAGGGACGAGACGGTAATCAGGGGGAGGAGCAGGAGTCCGGAGAATCCGAGCTCAGCCATTCCGCTGCGCAGCCACTGATCGGCCGCGTTCCGAGCCTGATCGTCGGCCGCCAGCCACAGCCCCAGCTCGTATACAATCAGCAGAGGCGTTACAAAGAGTAAGCTCGTAAAGGGCTGCGCAGAGTCCTCCAGATAGGTCGTCAGCGCCGCTTTCATAGATCGTGCGTCCGAATCCCACTTGAAGGGCGAGCCGCGGGACGCGCTCGCGACAACTATCCATCCTATGGTCGGCAATCTGACGGAAGTCTATGACCATTTGTTTGCGGAGCTCGGGCCGCAGAACTGGTGGCCGGGTGAAACGAGCTGCGAAATACTGGTTGGCGCGGTTCTGACGCAGAACACGGCTTGGCGGAATGTCGAGCGGGCGATCGCCAACCTCAAGGACGCCGGCGTGCTGGACATCGCTACGCTCCGCAGCCTGGCGGACGAAGAGCTCGCCGAGCTGATCCGGCCGGCAGGATACTACCGGCTGAAGGCTCGCCGGCTGAAGAACCTGCTCGATTTTGTCGCCGAGCGTTACGGCGGTTCGTTGGAGGAGATGTTTCAGGCCGACTTGGAGACGTTGCGCGAGGGCCTGCTGAGCGTCCGGGGGGTGGGCCCGGAGACGGCCGACTCGATCCTGCTCTATGCTGGCCACCGCCCCGTGTTTGTTGTCGATGCCTACACAGCTCGTATCGGTGTCCGACACGGCTGGCTGGAAGCGGGGGCCGACTACCATCAGATCCAAGATGAATTCCAGAGCCAGTTGCCCCGAGATCCGCAGGTCTACAACGAATTCCATGCGATGATCGTTCAACTCGGCAAACACTATTGCCACAAACGACAGCCGGACTGCCAGTCGTGTCCGTTGAAGGACTTCCTGCCGCCGGGGGGACCTTACAGTGGAGATGTCGACGATGGGTGAGCTGCTGCAGCCGAGGCGCGGACGGGGCGCCGCCAGCAATCCGCCCAATCGGTTCCTGGCGCAGCGGCTGGAGGTCGACGATTCGACGCTCGATCAATGGTCCGACTGTGGCGACGAAGACGCGACCGGTGATGGGCCGCTGGGGACTGGCCGAGTAGCGACCGAATACTTCGACGACCAGTCGCAGACCGTGGTCTCGGAAAACGACAGCCCGGACATTCCGTTTCGGTTCAGCGTGAATGCATACCGGGGTTGTGCTCACGGTTGCCCCTTTTGTTACGCGCGACCCTATCATGAGTATCTGGGGCTGAGTGCGGGGCTCGATTTTGAGTCGCAGGTGTTTGTGAAGCGCGACGTGGTGGCGAAGCTGCGTTCGTGGCTTGAGCGGCGGCAGTGGAAGCCCGAGCCGATCTGTGTTTCGGGCGTGACCGATTGTTATCAGCCGGTGGAGCGTCAGTACCGATTGACGCGCGGGATTCTTGAGACGGCGCTCGCTTATCGCCAGCCGCTGACGCTGATCACTCGCAATGCGTTGATCGAGCGAGACTTGGATGTGCTGAGCGAACTGGCGCGGCATCGGCTGATCCATGTGGCAATCAGCTTGACGACGCTGGACGCTTGGCTGTCGAGCCGGCTGGAACCTCGAGCGACGGTGCCTGCCGCGCGGTTGCGCGCGATGGCTCGATTGACGGAGGCGGGAGTGCCGGTCCGCGTGATGGCGGCGCCGGTGATCCCGAATCTGACCGACGCTGAACTGCCGGCCATTCTGTCGGCCGCTTGCGATGCGGGGGCTCAAGCGGCGGGCTACACCCTGTTGCGGTTGCCGGGAGCGGTGCAGCAGATTTTTCAGGAGTGGCTGCAGGTGCATGTGCCGCTTCGAGCGGCGGCGGTGATCGGGCGTATTCGGCAGACTCGCGAGGGCGAGCTGACGAAGTCGGAGTTTGGGGAGCGGATGACGGGGACGGGTCCGTTTGCCGAGATGATTCGGCAGCAGTTTGATGTCTACACGCGTCGGCTGGGACTGGCTCGCAAGCTGGTGGAGCTCGATTGTGACTCGTTCCGAATCCCCGACCGTCCGCGTCAGCAGATGTTGTTCTGAGCGAAGGGTGGGATGACGGGGCTTGGTGGTGAACGGTGTCCGTTGAGCCGCGATGGCACGGTGGTGGGGACGTTGTGGGATCGTCGTGGGATTGAATTGAAGGCAGGTGGTTGGATGTCCTTATTTGACGCGTTGGAAGCCAAGCATCGCGAAGCCGCTCAGCCGCTGGCGGCCAGGATGCGGCCGCGGTCGCTGGCCGAGTTCGCTGGCCAGACGCATTTCTTGGGGCCGGGCAAGTTGCTGCGACGGTTGCTGACCGCTGATCGACTCGGGTCACTCCTTTTTTCTGGACCGCCGGGGACGGGCAAGACGACGCTCGCTCGACTGCTGGCGACGGAAACGGGCGGCACTTTTCATGCACTCAACGCGATTGCGGCGGGGGTGAAGGAGATTCGGGAGGCGTTGGATCGAGCGGCGGCCGATCTGGACGCGACGGGCCGGAGGTCGCTGGTGTTTATCGACGAGATCCACCGGTTGAATCGTGCTCAGCAGGACGTGTTGCTGTCGGACGTTGAAGAGGGTCGGATGACGTTGATTGGCGCGACGACGGCGAATCCGTTTTTTGCGGTGAATCGGGCGTTGATTTCGCGCAGTCAGTTGTTTGAGTTTCAGGCATTGTCGACGGCTGAGCTGGTGGGCTTGATGGAGCGGGCGATTGGAGATCCGCGCGGGTTGGCTCAGCATGAGATTCAAGTCGAGCCGGGTGCGCTGGAGATGTTGGCTGAGTTGTCGGACGGCGATGCGCGGAGGGCGCTCAATGCACTGGAGGTGGCCGTGTTGTCGGCGACTTCGCGGCCGGTAGTGCTGGATTCGCAGTTGGCTCGCGAGTCGATGCAGCGGAAGGCGGTGGAGTTCGATCCATCGGGAGATGCGCATTACGATCTGGCGAGTGCGTTGATTAAGAGTATTCGGGGGAGCGATCCGGATGCGAGTCTTTACTGGCTGGCGCGAATGCTGGAGGGTGGCGAGGACATCCGTTTCATCTGTCGGCGGTTGGTGATTTTGGCCAGCGAGGACATTGGGAATGCGGACCCGCGGGCGTTGCCGTTGGCGGTAGCGGCGATGCAGGCGTGCGAGTTTGTGGGGTTGCCGGAGTGTCAGTTGACGTTGTCTCAGGCGGTGATTTATTTGGCTTGTGCGCCGAAGTCGAATTCCGCGACGACGGCGATTTCGGCGGCGCGGGACGACGTGCGGAATTCTCGCGTGGTGCCGGTCCCCAGCCATCTGCGGGACGGTCATTATCAGGGTGCCAAGGAGCTGGGGCGCGGGGTCGGTTATCAGTATGCTCATGACGCGCCGGGCGGGGTGGCGGCTCAGGATTACCTGGGGGTGGACCGGACGTATTACGAGCCGACGGACCGGGGGTTTGAGGCGCGATTGGGTGAGATTGTGCGGGACCTTCGCCGCAGACTGGGTAAGGAAACTCCTGACCCGCCGGCCGCCAATTCAAGTTGACCGTCTGCGCAAACTGGATAAAATTCCCAACGTTGTCTGAAGCAGCCGGGCAAACCGGACAAGTGGCGCCTGCGATTTGTAGGGAACCGGATCGTTAGGTGGGTTCTCAGGTGTAGGGATGCGAACCATCGGCAGCGAGGAAGGGATTGAGCTGTGGGCGCCGGCCAAGCTGAATCTTTTTTTCGAGATCTTGGGTCGTCGGGGTGATGGATATCATGAGGTTCAGAGCCTCATGCTGCCGATCAACCTGTATGACACGCTCAGCGTACGTCGGACGTCGAGCCTGCCGTTGCGGTTGGAGTGCCGGGTAGCTGACCCGTATCGACCGGCTGTTGGGGGCGAGTTAGCCGAGGGCCGGGCGACGATCGGACTGCCGGACGTCGAGTCGAATCTGGTGTATCGGGCCATGGCTCTGGTGGCTCGACATCGCCCGGATGGCGGGACGTGGCAGGCACGGCTGGTCAAGCGTATTCCGTCAGCGGCTGGGCTGGGTGGTGCGTCGAGCGATGCGGCGGCGCTGTTGATGGCGGCTGGCCGGCTGCTGGATCCTGCTGAGCCGGCGGAACGATTGCGGGAGTGGGGTGCGGCGTTGGGGAGCGACGTGCCATTTTTCCTGGACCGTCAGGCGGGCTGGTGCCACGGTCGGGGCGAGATGGTGGAGCCGCTCAGTGGCCTGCCGCTGCTGCACTTTGTGGTCGTGAAGCCGCCGGTGGGACTGTCGACGCCGGAGGTGTACGGCCAGGTCCGAGTGCCGGCTGAGCCGAGGGATGTGGAGCCGTTGTTGTGGTCGTTGCGTCGTGGTCGGCTGAGCGACGCGGGCCGGCGGCTGTTCAATCGACTGACGGAAGCAGCCGAGACGCTGACGCCCTGGGTCGCCCGGATTCGTGGGGTTTTTCAGCGAATGGATGTGTTGGGCCATCAAATGAGTGGCAGTGGTACCAGTTACTTTGGACTGTGCTACAATGCCGGCCACGCCACCCGAGTGGCGAGCCGGTTGCGGAGCCAGCGGTTGGGTAGCGTTTACGCGGTGCGGTCGCTGCATCAGACGGTCGCATGACCGACATGGGGCGGGTCGGTCGGAGCAATGCAAGGGAGATTGCAAGATGGAAATCACCGAAGTCCGTATCAAGCTGATGGATGATTCCGACGACCGCCTGCAGGGGTTTTGCTCGATCACTTTCGACAATTGTTTCGTCGTCCGCGACTTGAAGATCATTGAGGGGACGAACGGGCCGTTCGTGGCCATGCCCAGCCGCAAGCTGACGGCTCATTGTCAATTCTGCCGCTGCAAGAATCATCTGCGAGCGGCTTACTGCAATCAATGTGGCCGTCGGTTGAAGGAAGACCATGGCCCGCGGGACCAGGACGGTCGTGCCAAGCTCTATGCGGATATCGCTCATCCGATCAATTCTGAGTGTCGGGAGATGATTCAGCAGCGAGTGATTGCGGAGTTTCAGAACGAAAAGGTGAGAGCTCAGCAGCCAGGTTACGTGTCGCGGTACGATGATTACTTTGAGTACGACGATGACTCGGTGATTGAGTTGCCGACGAGCCCTGGGACGAGGGCTCATGTGGAGCCGGCATCGCCGGAGCCACGTGGACCTCATCATCCGGCCGTGCGACAAGGCCAGCGTCGGTCGAATCAGCGGCAGGACGCCGACGACGGGTTCGGCGCCGGCATTCTGGAGTAGGCGGCTCGGGGCTGCTTGGCGAGCAGACTCAAAGAGCCAGCCGGGTGCGTGTCTTTTGAGCCTCTCGAGCGTGGGCGGATTGGTCGATACCGGTCTATGCGACGTGGACAGGTAAGTGGCACCGGGTTGGGGCGCGTGCGAACGTACCTATCTATGGCCGGATGCGGCTCGCCGACTGACAGTCTCCCGGCGTTCCGGCCGCGGCAACGATCGACGGCCGCTGAAAACGTTCCATCGCAGTTGGCCATTCCGAGCGACTCACGGTGGGGCCGATCTGCGGCGGCATCGGGACTGCATCAGCGGCTGTGGTACAGCAGCGATTTCCCTTGGCGCGGGGCCGAACCGAACGGTGAGTCGAACGTCGAACCGAACGGTGAGTCGAACGCGGGGGGAGGCCGATCGATGAATGTAATCGATCGCTGCGTGGGGCGGTGATTACCAAGTCATGCGTTTACGGCGTCGGCGATGGATGCCATTGAACTGGCTGCCATTGCCTTGAGTTCTGCCGCCGTTATCGGGTCGCCGTCGGGTCTGAGTCTTGGCTTTGCGCTGGATCCGATGCCATTGAACTCCGCCGGTCTCAAATTCCCGGGCGTCAAAGGACGAAGATGACGCGCTCATGGGCGTGATCCTTTCTTGGGGCGAGCATCAGCAGTCGTTACTGATTGGTCCTTGCTCTCCGCACGATCGTTTTTCAAGCACAATCGCTAGACTCGATTCTACCCCCCATAGGGACGATTGCAACTAATTTGACTCGCCTCTCACCGCCGCCTCCCCCACTCACCCCGCGCCAACACAAGACACACAACTTTCCGGCTCTGCTAGCACCTGCCGCAACAATGCAAGACACACACGTTTCGGGTGGCGACGCTAGCGGTGCTGGTAGGGGGACGGCGGGGTGATCGAGGGGCCGACGAGCATCACGGCGGGCCGATGGCGGGTCCGGTCAGCGGCCCAGCTCTCCTTTCCGCGGCCTCCGCCCCTTCCGTGGTGCCGGCGACCGCCGAAACAAGACACACAACTTTCCGGCTCTGCTAGCACCCGCCACGACAAAACAAGACACTCACGTTTCGGGGACAACACAAGACACACACGTTTCGGGAGGGGACGCTAGCAGTGCTGGCGGAATGACGGCGGAGTGGTCGAGGGGGCGACGACGATCACCAGCGAGCCGACGCGGGTCTGGTCGAGCGGCCGGGTCTCTCTCCGCGGCCTCCGCCCCTTCCGTGGTGCCGGCGACAGCCAATGCAAGACACACACGTTTCCGACTCTGCTAGCACCCCACCGCGGCAACACAAGACACACACGTTTCGGGAGGGGACGCTAGCAGTGCTGGCGGAATGACGGCGGAGTGGTCGAGGGGGCGACGACGATTACCGGCGAGCCGACGCGGGTCTGGTCGAGCGGCCCCGGGTCTCTTTCCGCGGCCTCCGCCCCTGCCGTGGTGCCGGCAACCGCCAATACAAGACACACACGTTTCGGGAGGGGACGCTAGCAGTGCTGGCGGAACGACGGCGGAGTGGTCGGGAGGTCAGCGGAGACGGCGCGGGTGGAGCTGGCGCGGGTGGAGCTGGCGGGAGTGACGTCAGTTGCCGGCGGGAGGGGCGGCGGGTGAGTCGGGGCGGGCGGCACGGTAGAAGAGCATGTGCTGCCAGGGAAGGCCGTCGAACTCGCGGACCAGTTCAAAGCCGTTGGCGGTCAGCTCCTTGCGGACCTGGGCCTTCGACATCTTGTGCAGCGGCAGGATCGGCACCTCAGGGTCCTCCTCCCGAAACTCTACCAACACCACCACGCCATCGGGCTTCAGCGACTGGCGCATGGCCTTGAGCATCTCGGCCGGCTTGGAGAACTCGTGGTAAACATCCACGCACAGAATCACGTCGACTTTGCCCTGAGGCAACTTCGGATCGTCCTCCGTCCCCAGAATCAGCTCCACGTTCTTCAGCTGATTCTCGGCCGCTCGAGCCTGCAGGATGCGCAACATCTGAGGCTGGATGTCGACGGCCAGGATTTTGCCCGTGTCTCCGACCAATTCGGCCAGCTGCAGCGTGTAGAATCCGTTGCCACAACCCATGTCGCAGATCGTCTGCCCCGGTTGGACCCGCAGCTGCTCGAGCATCGTGCGGCAGTCTTCTTCCCGGTTCCGCGACTCCCGGACCAACCATTCCGCGCCGGTAAAGTGCATCGTCGGCGCGATCTTGCGACCCAGATACTCATCTTGAGCAGGTGCCACGGCGGCCCGTCGCTGACCCCACGCCGACGACTCAGCCCCCGTCAGAAACACCAGCCAGGTGAACCCGATCAACAATCCAGTCGCTCGCCCGACCACCCAGCGCCGATCATGAGTCCGCTGAGCCACCCCGTCCTCGCGGCTGTCGTCCGTCCGATGCCCGGTCGCCATGATGCGTCTCGCTTGCCTCTCGTCCCAGCTCGGCCCACACCCCGGCCAATCCGGTAGCGTTCGCATCAGTATACCCCGCCATGACTCCTGGCGTAGCTAAGATCTCGCCGTCGGTCAGCCGCCCACACCGGTCAGCGGAGCGAGACCGGACTGCAGCGTCTCGAGGCGACAGCGAAGGGTCGAGAAGGCCCGGTCGGTCAAGCGGCCGCGCGCGTGGCCAGCTGATCGTCCGAGCAGGCGACCAGCGACATCCGATGCTCACGAGCAAAATTCAGGACCTCGGCATCGTCCAACAGAATGGTGCGGCCGGCCTCGATAGCCAACACGCGACCACCCGACTCGTAGATCGTCCGTAAGGTCCCCACACCGACGGTCGGAACGTCGAACCGCATGTCCTGCTGCGGCTTAGCGACTTTAACCACGGTGAATCCACCCGTCGGACACAACTGGCCCGCTCGCCGAATGCACTGATCGGTCCCCTCCACGGCTTCGAGGGCCAACACCGCTCGCCCCTTCACCACCACCGTCTGCCCCACGTCGACTCGCCCCAGTTCACGCGCGATCTGCCATCCAAAGGCCACATCGTGCCACGTCGCAGGACTAAGCGGCGGACCGGCCAGCTGACCACCGTTCACCAACAGCTCCGGCGCAAAATCCGTCGCCGGCCGAAACGAGATGCCAAAGCGAGCAAACGCGTTGGTGATCGTGCTGAGCATCGTGTCGTCCTTGCGGTCTTGGGTCCGCGTGATGTAGTGCGGAAAGAACGTCTTGATCGCCGTCCAATCGGGACAGTGACGAATCATCCACCAGCGTTGAAACAAGAGGACCTTGTGGATCTTGCCCGCCATCGTCGCCTCCGACACGCCATGTTGCCGGAAGAAACGAATTGCCTTGCCCAGCTGAGCCACACCGATCCATTGCCAAGCGTCGCACAAAGCTCGCAATTCGGGATCCGCATGATCCTTGACCGCCAGACAGCAGACTTGGTATCCCTGCTGCTTCAACCGCTGAGCGACGACGACCGGATAGCGTCCCCAGCCGGCAATCAGCCCAACTTTGCCACGCACACGCGGCTGATCAGCAGATTGAGATTCCTCAGTGACCTTCATGCCACACTCCGGCCAGCTCTCACCATTGATTGACGGGGCGA
This sequence comes from Pirellulales bacterium, assembly GCA_046349895.1. GTDB lineage: Bacteria > Planctomycetota > Planctomycetia > Pirellulales > Pirellulaceae > JAXMBJ01. Next base: position 4,256,203 of record JAXMBJ010000006.1, read on the forward strand.
TTGACGGGGCGATTGACGGGCAAATCACGGGCGGTCGCCGACTCAAGACCGCCGACGTCAACCAGCACCTCACGCCGCGTCAGCTCGTCCTGACGTCAGTTGTTCCACCAACCGGCGCAGGGCCTTGAGTTCCTTGCGCATTTCAGGCAGCTTGGCGAACGAAGCCTGCATTAACATCTGCTCGCGTTCCGGCGTCGCGGGAGCACCGAGCATCGTCAATCCGTCGGGCACGTCGCGCACCACTCCGGCCTTCGCGCCGAGCACCACGCGGTGGCCGATATGTACGTGATCGGGGACACCAACCTGACCGGCCATCACCACGAAGTCACCCGTAGTGCTGCTGCCAGCGATCCCGACCTGAGAACAAATCAGATTGTGCCGGCCTATCCGGCAGTTGTGAGCGATCATGACGTGATTGTCGATCTTGGTGCCGGCCCCGATCCGCGTCGGACCGTAGCTGCCCCGATCGACCGTAGTGCACGCACCGATTTCCACGTCATCGCCGATTTCGACATGACCATATTGAGCGCCCAATCGATGGCCGGCAGCCGAGCTCTCGTAACCAAACCCGTACGCACCGATCACCGCACTGGCATGAATGACCACTCGCGAACCGACGATCGTACCTTCGTAAAGAACGACGTTCGGAAACAACACCGTGTGATTGCCGATCCGGCAACCAGGACCGATAGCAACATTCGCGTGGATGCAGCAGCCGTCGCCAATCTCGACGTCATCCCCAATCACGGCTCCCGGATGGACCTCAACGCCAGCCCCCACTCGAGCGGTCGGACTGATGTGAGCGGCAGGGCTAACCCCAATCGGTGCCGCGGCACGAGCCGGACGGAAATACTTTACGACCGCGTTGAACGCTTCGCGGACCTTGGCCACGCGAATCACCGGAAGAGTCAGGCTCGGGGCGTCGAACGGTACGATGGCCGCTCCTGCCGCACTGTCGGACAGCTTCCGCAGCGCCGCTGGGGAATCGGCAAAGGTGATTTCCGAAGCGAGTGCTGTATCGATCGTCCCCGCACCCTGCATGACCGGGTCGGTCGGCGCGTCGACGACTCCCCCGATCCGCTCAGCCAGCTCGCTCAACTTGATCGGCTGTGTCACCGGAAATCCCTTTCCTCATCAGTGGTCGGCCATCCATCTGCCCACAATTGCCGCCGGATCGTAACGCGCTGCGGGGGTCGGATCCAACCCCAATCGGCCCAAACTGGGCCCCCACCTCGCAACCGACAGAAACCTCGGCCAAAGAGCCCCAACACATCGCGGCCCGACACCCACCGCGCCCCCATCCCGCGCCCTGCCCGGCACCGACCCTCCCCTGCCCCAACCGCCCAGCTCTCCGGCTCGTCGGCCCAAACCCAGCCACCCATCCACCCCAAATCGCCCAGACAACGGAGAATCGACACGGAGGTAGGTGCTACCTACAGAATCGTCCGGGGGGGATCTATAATCGGGCCGACCGGTGGTCAGGAACCACGGCTCCACTCCCGTACGGCAGAAAGCAGACCCCCATGAGCACCATCCCGGTGAAGACAGGTACCGCGACCGGCATCCAGGCGAAGTCGATCGACCATATCACGATCGTCGTCGGCGACCTGCAGCGGAGCATCGACTTCTATGGACAGGTCCTGGGGATGGAACGCATCGACCGGCCCGACTTCGGATTCCCCGGCGCCTGGTTCCAGGCCGGGAAGGCTCAGATCCACATGAACGTCACTGGCCCCGAGGCGGGTCAAGCCGGGCTCCCCGACTTGGGCTCAAGCCAGCCGTCGCGCGGTTTCCACTATGCGTTCGAAGTCGACAGCTGTGACGGAGCGGCTGACCGGCTGCGGAGCCACGGGATCGAGATCATCACCGGCCCCCGTTCACGCCCCGACGGCTGGCGGCAGGTCTACATCTATGACCCCGACCATCATTTGATCGAGCTCTGTTCGCCCCCCAGCCCCTGATCGGGCACCGGGTCAATCGACCTTCTCAAACACGACCAGGTAGTTTTCCGTAAGCAGATCGCTCTGCTCGGACGCCTTGCGAAATCCGCAGGCGGTAATCTCGGCCTCGACCACGTCCTGCCCCGCGCGAACGTGATTCATCACCCATTCGCGGCTCTGCCCGGGAATCCGCCGAAAGTCAATCACCACGACGCGTCCACCCGGCTTCAAGGCCTTATGGAGCGACTGCATCGTCTTCGTCGGAAACTCAAAGTGATGATACGTGTCGCAGATAAACGCCACGTCGATTGACGATTCGGGCAATCCCACCGAATCGGCCGTACACAGCACAGCGTCGACATTCTTCAACCCGGCTTCTCGACAGGTCAGCTGAATGTGATCGAGAAACTTCGGCGCAATATCGACCGCCGTCACATGCCCCTGCTCACCAACCGCCTTCGCAAACAGTCGCGTGTAGAGCCCGGTGCCGGCTCCGATGTCAGCCACACGGTCTCCAGACTTCAGCTCGCACGCTTTCAGTATCTGATCGCGATGCGCATAAATCTCGCGACTCTCAATCTCAAACTTCTTCACAAAGTCGTTCACGTCGGGATCGCGAAACGTGTCGTTGATCCCCGGATTCACACTCTCCTTCTGAGCCCACACCATTGCAGGACTCACCGTGACAGACCACGCCATCACGCCGCCGATCAACCAGACTGCCGTTCTTCGGCTCACCATGGTTCTGCTCTCAGTCAATGTACTCGTGTCAGTGACGGACTTCATTCAAGTCCCCGCCAAACCAAGACTATACCACAACGACCGCCGTCCGCGGGGCGGTTCATTTCAGAACGCCACATTGCGCACAATCACAAACGCCGCCACCAAGACGATCGCGACCGCGAAGACTCGCTGCAGCGACGGCCCAGAGAGACGATGGGCCATCTGATGTCCAGCCATCAGCCCAGCCACGGCGCCTGAGACAAACAGCAGCGTGGTCTCGACCGGAATCCGCTGACCGCTCCACATGCGAGTCGCAAACCCGGCCATGCTGACCATCGCCACCACCATCAGCGACGTCCCCACAGCCCGGTGCATCGACATGCTGCTGAACAACACCAGCGCCGGAACGATGACAAACCCACCGCCGACGCCAAACAGACCGGTCAGCACCCCCGTCATCAGCCCCACATCCAGCAACAAGATCGCACACGGAGTGTTCAGCAACAGCGATCCGTTCGCGTCCCGTCGACATGTCGGGCCATCGCAGTCAGGTGGCAAGGCAGCAACTGCAGCATCAGCAGCAGCTGTTGTCTTCGGTCGGGCCTGCCACCACATGCGAGCGGCGACGATCAGCATCAGCACGGCGAACAACAACAGCAACAGCGAATCGGGCAAGCGATCGGCGATCCACGTTCCAATCGGAGTGCCGAGCATCCCCGCGGCGGCGAACATCAGCCCGGTGCGTACCTCGACCTGCCCGATGCGCCATCGCTGCCAGAAACCAACCAGAGCGGTCACGCCGACCGACGCCAACGACACGGCGATCGCCTCTTTCGACGATACCTCCAGGCCGTAGACCAGCAGTGGCACGGCGAAGATGGCGCCACCACCTCCCGTCAATCCCAGCGACAGGCCGACGATCGACCCAAACCCCAACACGCTGATCAACGTTCCCATCACTGGCCCTCTCGTTAGTCGAGTCAGGCTATTCGATCGAGCTCACCCAGACCGTGGCTCCTGCCGGGCAAGCCGGCAGGCGGCCGGAGTTAGCGACATGCAGTGCCGCCCGAACAGCTGGTACCGGATTCCGCGGTGGTCGGCAGCTGCGAAGCCAGCCACGCTTTGATGCCGCCGACCAGGTCCAGCGGCTGATAGCCGGATCCGGCCACCAGGCTGGCCGCGATCGCTGAACGGTAACCGCCTTCACACTGCATGACGATCGTCCGATCCCGCGGAATCTCGCTCATCCGTTCGCGCAAGTGGGGTAACGGGATGTTCAGACTGTCGGCGATATGTCCCGCCGCGTACTCCTTGGCGGACCGCACATCCACCACCAGCGGCGGCGTGGCCGCTTGGAGCTGTTCGGCCAGCGCCGGCGCCGTCACGCGAGTGATCGACGCGACCAGCTCGGGCTGGTCATTCAGCGAACTCATGCCACCTCCCAGATATCCGGCGACATTGTCGAACCCGATACGCCCCAACCGCATCACCGCCTCTTCTTCGTTTCCTTCCTCAGCAATCACGACGATCGGCGAATCGTGCCGCAGTATCGTCCCGCACCACGTAGCGTACTTCCCCTGCAGCCCGATGTTGATCGCACCGCGCCAATGAGCCCCTTCGAAATCGGCGGCGTCACGCACGTCGACCACCTGAGCTCCCTGTTGAGCCAAACTTCGCACCTCATCGACCGACAAGGCTCTCAGCGAGCTGCGCAGAGTCGTCTCCAGATCGGGGCGTTCCTGCCGATTCTTGATCGCGTCGTACACGAAGTAATCGGGCGCCTCCGGCTGATCGGCCGTCACCAGACGCTTGAACTCCTCGAGGCTCATCGGCTGCAGAGCATAATTGAACTTCTTCTGTTCGCCGATCGTCGACACCGTCTCGCGGCTCAGGTTCTTGCCGCACATCGAGCCAGCTCCGTGAGCAGGATAGACCAGCGTGGAATCCGGAAGCTCGCGCAGCTTGTGCAACGATTCGTACAGCATCTCAGCCAGTTGGTCAGCCGTGACACCGATCGATGCCAGCAGATCAGGCCGACCGACGTCACCGATAAAGAGCGTGTCACCGGTCAGGACCGCCTGCGGCACCTCGCCTTGGCTTCGGTCGATCACGACCACCGAAATCCCTTCCGGAGTGTGGCCGGGCGTTTCGAGCACTCGCAGCACCACATCGCCCAGCTCAATCAGCTGACCGTCCTTAACTGCCAGAAAATCAAAGTCCGCTTCGGCTCGAGCCCCCATCACGATGCGAGCTCCGGTGCGATTGCGCAGTTCAATATGGCCGGCCAGAAAATCGGCGTGAAAGTGGGTCAGGAACACGTAAGCGATACGATAGCCGCCCGCTTCGGCGTCCTGCAGGTACTGGTCAATGTCCCGCTGCGGATCGACGACCGCCGCCAACTTGGTCCGATCGTCGGCCACCAGATACGACGCATGGGCCAGACAACCGAGGTAATATTGTTTCAGTATCATGATTCGCGACTCCTTGTAATCAGTGAAGCTCTGTCTCGCGTGCATCGGTCAATCGTCGCGCGCCGGGTCCACACATCCCGACAGCCGTTCAGCCGACAACAGGATCACGTATCGGCGCCCGACGCCGCGATCATCTGCTCGAGGGCCGAACGAAGATTGGCCTCGGATGCCATCCCCTCGCCGCGTCCCACGACCTCACCGTTCTGGACCAGCAACAGCGTCGGAATGGCACTCACCCGATACTCGCTCGCCAATTCAGGTTCCTCATCGACATTGATCTTCACAATCTTCGCTCGGCCCTGAAATTCGGCCGACAAACGGTCGAGGACCGGGGCCAGCATACGGCAGGGCCCGCACCAGTCGGCATAGAAGTCGACCAGCACGGGGACTTGAGCATCGAGCACTTCCTGGCGAAAGGTGCTGTTCGAAACATGGGCAGGAGTCTTCATGACAGTTCTCATTCTTTTCTTATTCTTGTGGGTCGAGATGTTCTTCGGCTTATTGAACATGGCGACGCTCTGACGAGCATCAGGGCGTCTTGAGCGTCGCGTTGCCAGACGCAGGAGCGGTAGTTGTTGAGCGAACTTGATTCCAAGGCATGCGGGCCAGCATGAGCCCCATGCCACACGTATCGGTCACACCGGCAAACACCAATCCGGCTCCTACGAAACCGCACAAGCCGAACCAATAGGGATGCACGAGAAAGCCCAGGACCGTTCCGATCAGGACCAGCGAACCGGCAGCGATCCGCACTTGCCGTTCGAGCGACATCGTCTGCTGACCGCGAACAACCGGGAGGCCGGCCTGTTCCCACGCCATGGTGCCGCCTTCGACGTTCACCAGGCCCGTCAGGCCGGCTCCCAGCAGTTTCTCGCAGGCCTGCTTAGCGCGACTTCCCGATCGACAGATCACGTACAGCGGCCGGTCTTGACCGCGTCGGTCAGCCGCCACTTGTTCTGGATTCAGCCGATCGAGCGGCACGTTACGAGCAAACGTGACGTGCACCGACTCGAACTCAGCCGGTGTCCGCACGTCAATCAGTTCCACCGTTTCACCGCGCTGAACCCGTTCGTGCAGCTGCGCCGGAGTAATCGTCTGCATGTGCATGGTCTCCCTTCTCCAGTCCCGCCGAGCCACTCTCGCGGCCCGCATATATCCAAATACGTCGGAACACTACGATATGTTCAAAACAAAAAAACTGGCCGCCAGTGGGCCAGCGACTTTCACTGCTGGGCAGCCGACACGCCGAAGCGAGTCTCGATGCACCGCAGGATGTTTTCCAAGTGCGGTTCGGTCACCCGGTAGTAGACCTTGCGACCCTCTTTGACGCTGGTCAAAAAGCCGCACCGCTGCATCAGCCGCAAGTGCTCCGATGCCATCGCGCTGGGCAGCTGACACGCTTCGGCTAACTCGCCCACCGTGTACTGACCCTGCAAGAGCATCTGCACCATCCGCAGACGATGAGGATGGGCCAGCGTCCGAAGACACTCGGCCGCCTGCCCCATCGACTCTAGATCGGTCAACTTCAGACCACTCACCGACATCGCTTGGCTCTCCACCACCAACAACAGTTACTGAATTATATCGGAACATTCCGATGTGTCAATGAGTAATTCCTGCGGAGGTGAGACCATTTGTCGCAAGCCATTACAAAGAAACGACTTACGACACATCCACCGAGAACGCCTCACGCGCAGACGGTGCCCGGGACCAGCCAGAACCCGAACGGGACGCCCAAAGTGGCCGGGAAACGGCCGGTCCTTAATCCGGAGCCGGCGGATCGTACTCCGGTCCGCCCGCTCGCAACGTCCCCGGCACCCGCTCGTCCGGGTCGATGCCGGCCGACTCGAGCACTCGCCGAATCGCCGCCACGGTCGCTGCGTCCGGCTTGAAGTTCCCCGGACGATGGCCCTCGGCGATACTCAGCGGCGTCCAGCCGTACTTGTTCGGCCGGTGCCACACCCGTGGATCAGCGCCCTGCTCAACAAGTAACTCCACCATCCGCGGAAAGCTCGCGTAAGCCGCGCCGTGCATGGCTGTCTCGCCGTTGGCGTCCACACCATTGATCTCCGCGCCGTGGTCCAGCAACCACCGCACGGTCGCCAGTGACTCATCCTCAGTCCCCGCTTCCTCACCCGGCGCCAGCGTTCCCAGTCCAGCAGCTGCCATCAGTGCCGTGGCGCCGTCCGCATTGGCGATCCCCGGATCGGCACCCAAGTCGGCCAATAGTTTGAGAAGCGGCAAATCGGCAGTGTCAGCTGCCATCAACAGTGGCGTGGCGCCTTTGAGCCCCAAGACCCCCTTGCCCGATCGACCGCTCTCCAACCGCGCATTCACTTCGGCACCGGCCGCAACGAGTCGTCGCACCAGTTCCAAGCTGGTCATGCGTCCTGATCCGATTGGCGGCGGGTCTCCATCGAGCCCATCGCCGCGATTGGGTTTGCGAACCCAGGTAATCGCATGCAGAGCTGTGAATCCAGACCGCTGATCGTTCGGATCGGCCTTCAGTTCCAACAGCTTGGCAGCCAGCTCAAAATGTCCATTCTCAACCGCCACCAGAAGCGCTGATGTTCCTCGTCGGGCCATCCGACCGCCGGGTGATTTCGGCTCCATCGCCCCGTTCACGTCGACACCCGCTTCGATCAGCAGGACCGCCGCTTCCAATCGACCTTCACGGACCGCGAACATCAGAGGACTCATCCCTGACGGCAACGTCCGGCGACCATCGGCACCGGCCTCCAGCAAACGTTGCATCGCACCGGTGTGGCCTTCAGCCGCACTCCACATCAACGCCGTCTGACCTCGAGCATCGGCCGCATCAACTGCCGCACCGCGTTTCAGCAGCTCCGCAACCAAGTCCGCGTTCCCAGCCCGCGCTGCCGTCATCAGCGGCGAACGCTCTCCCGGCCCTGCCGCGTTGGGATCGGCTCCGGCCGCCAGCAGCAGCCCCGCGACCTTGAGATCGCCGTTCTCGCAGGCCAGCAATAGTGGACTGACTCCATAGCGATTCGCTGCCCCAGCCGCCGCCCCTCGCTGCAACAGTTCGCCCACCACCGATTCACGCTCATGACGCGCGGCCCAGTGCAACGCGGTCGTGCCGTCCGCCTGCGCCCGATTCACGTCAGCTCCAGCGTCTAGCAGCATCGCCACAGCGTCCCAATCAGCTCGCTCAGCCGCCTCAGCCAACCCGGCCTGAGAACGATCAGCCACCCTTGCTTTCGGCTGCGAGATTTCTTGAGCGATCCCCAGTCTCGGCTCCACCCCAAACACGACCGCCACAGACACGACCAACACGGCTGACACCCAGTGCAACCCGTCCGTGATGGCACCGCTCGCACACCGCCACTCCAACTGACGCCACTCCAACTGACGCCAACTCAGTACGCCCATCCTGGCGCCGCACTGAGCGCGATCCGACGGCGGGCAGAGGTTACGGGTAGCCTGGCTCATGAACGGCTCGTCACTTCAATTCACTTCGATCAGCACATCATCGAGCGATCCGGTGCTGTCGGCAAACGAATCGAGCTGCAGGCCGACTTTATCGAGCAGCGTCAGATGGAGATTCGCCAGCGGGGTCGGCTGCGGGAGCCGCACGTGTCGTCCTCCGCGAATTCGCCCTGCGGCACCGCCAGCCACGATCACGGGCAAGTTCTGATGATCGTGCACGTTCGGATCCCCCATCCCGCTGCCATAGAGATACACGGTGTGATCGAGCAGCGAGCCGGCACCTTCGGGCGTCGCCTGCAGCTTCCGCACGAAATCGGCGAACAGCGAAACGTGAAACTTATTGATCAGCGCCATCTTGGCGATCTTGGCGGGATCATTGCCATGATGGGTGAGTGGATGATGGGCCTCGGGAACTCCGATTTCCGGGTACGTCCGGTTGCTTGTCTCGCGCGCCAGCTGGAAGGTAATTACTCGCGTAATGTCCCCCTGCAGGGCCAACAGTTGCAGGTCGAACATCAACCGAGCGTGATCGGCGTACGAAGCAGGAACACCGGTGGGGCGATCGAGGTCGGGCAAGGGATTCTCAGCGGCCGTCGATTCGGCCTGTTCGATACGGCGTTCCACTTCACGAACACTGGCCAGGTATTCATCGACCTTCGCTCGATCGCCCGGCCCCAGCGACCGCTGCAGCTGATGAAATTCCTCCATCACCCCGTCGAGCAGACTGGCTCGCCTCCGGAAGGCAGCCTGTCGATCGGCGACGGTCCCTCCTTCGCCGAAGAGCGTTTCAAAGACGAGCCGGGGGTGGGCTTCGGCGGGAAGCGGCGTGGTGGGAGACGACCAAGACAGGTTGTTCTGATAGACGCAGGCATAGCCGTTATCGCACTGGCCGACGGTTGCCATCAAGTCCATGGCGATTTCCAGCGACGGGAGCTGCGAGTCGCGGGAAATCTGCTGAGCGGCCAGTTGATCGACGGTCGTTCCCAACAGATAGTCGGTGCTTTCGGTCCGCTTCGCCGTCACGCAACTCAAGAACGACGAATTCGACGTTGCGTGGGTGCCGGGATAGGCGTTTTTCAGCTCGAGGTTGCTGATCACGGCCACCTGGTCACGAATCGGCTCCAACGGTGCCAGTGTTGGCGACAGCTGCTGCAGATCGTCGCCAGGTGGTGTCCAGCGGCTGATATCGCAGCCCATGGGCATGTAGACATAGCCAATGCGTCGCAGCCGGTCCGGATGTGCGGCCGTCTGTTCTGAGGCGGTCAGAGCGGGAACCATGGCATCGAGTAACGGCAAAGCGATCGCCGCACCCAAACCGCGCAGAACCGTCCGTCGCGAAAGTGCTCGTCGAGTCACCATCATTCAGCAGTCCTCATCTGAAACGGTACGCTGTGCACGATTCCGGCGACGATGGCCGAGAATCGATAATCGGACTCCTTAGCCTCGCGCACAATCTGCCGTACGGCGGGAGCATCGCGTTCGTCGAGCCCTCGTCCCAGGGCGTAGGTCAGCAGCTTTTCGGTCAGTGTACCCACAAACCAATCCGGATGCGCGGACAAAGCCCGCTCCAGCCCGTCGACTCCCGAGACCCGAGTGCCATCGGGGAGCCCGCCCGTGTCGTCAACGAGTTGGTCGGCTTCCAGGTCGCGCCACCGTCCCACCGCATCGTAGTGCTCGAGCGCCATGCCAACCGGATCCATGATGTTGTGACAGCTGGCGCACGCCGGATCGGCTCGATGCTGAGCCAATCGCTCTCGCACCGGAAGGTCGGCGGCGACCGAATTGTCGAGCGCCGGCACGTTCGGCGGCGGGGGCGGCGGGGGCGAGCCCAGGAGGTTCTTCAGAATCCAGTGACCGCGAATCACAGGCGAGGTGCGAGTGGCGTACGAGGTGACCGTCAGAATACTGCCCTGCCGCAGCAGACCGCCCCGGCGACGGTCATCCCCCAATTCGACTCGCCGAAACCGGCTGCCAATGACGTGCGGAATGCCGTAGTGTCTGGCGAGCCGTTCATTCAGAAACGTGTAATCTGCCGACAACATATTCAGCACGCTGCGGTCCGATCGAATCACGTCACTGACAAACATCTCCGTCTCGGTCCGCATTGCCTGACGAAGATTGTCGTCGAAATCGGGAAAGAGTCGCATGTCGGGGTGCACCGAGTCGAGATTGCGCAGGTAAAGCCACTGATCGACGAAGTTCGTGACCAGGGCCTGCGAACAATCATCGGCCAGCATCCGCCGCAGCTGTGCGTCCAGCACCTCCGGATCGCTCAGCTGCCCTCGTTCGGCCACGTCGAGCAATTCGTCATCCGGAATGCTGCTCCACAAGAAGAACGACAGCCGCGATGCGAGCTCCAGATCGGCGATCTTGTAAGGCTGACCCGATTCGGTCCCTGGTGGATCGCGATCAATGCGAAACAGAAACTGGGGACTGACCAGTATCTGCGCCAGCGCGGCCTCCAGACCACGATCCAGACTGCCCACCGGATCGCTGCCCGGTTGATCTCCGACGCCGATGACGCCGGCTTCACCTCGAGCACCTCGTTCGAAGGCGTCTTTCAGCCGCGCGAGTTCGTCGGGCTCGGCGCTACGTCGCCACGCTCGGCGGGCGATTCCGGACAGAATTCGCTCGATGTCTTTATTGCCCGAGGTTTCCGTCAGCAACAGCCGGATGCGGCTGGGGGTCGAGCCGGGTCCGGCATCGTCCATCGGACCGGTGATTGTCACTTCGTAGACGGCCGGTCCCTGGCGTGGATGGCGATGCATGTTGAAGTGAGCCTGATAGGGTTGGCGCAGAGTCTCCAGCAGCGAACCGCCCTGATCCAGAAAGGTGACGCCCAGTTCGTGCGGACCGGCAGTAACTTCTGACCGCACGTGCAGTTCTGCGTCGACCTGGGAATGGTCGGGGCCGTCGGGAGGTCGGACATCCAGCAGCGCGAGGCGTTGGCGGTCGAGCATTATTTCCAGTTGATGTGGCCGGCGCAGTCCTTCGACTTCTTCGTTGCGATCGCGGGCCAATCGGACGCGAATCTCATATTCGCCGTCGCGCGGAAAATGACGGCGAATCAACGTCCCGCCGCGAGTACCCAGCGGCAAGCCTTCCAGATGAAAATCCTGAGTCAGATCAGCCGCGACACGGTAAGTGTCACCCGCCGGCGAACGTTCCGGGACGCCAACCGCAGCTCGAGCGATCTTCTGAGCGGCCGACAGATAGCGATTGAGCTGTGTGGGCGAAAGCTCACCGACCGTGATGTTGTCAAACCCCTGACTCGATTGATCCTCCGGCAGGAGCGATTTCGCATCGACGTCGATCGCCAGCAGATCGCGAATCGCGTGCTGGTATTCGGTGCGAGTCAATCGACGCAGAGATTCTGTGCGGCCTGGGTGCGGGTGCGACTGCGCCCATGCATCGAGTTCACCCGTCAGTGACTCAATCGACTGAGCGTACGTCGGCTCGTCCGGTCGCGGGGCGTCGAGGGGTGGCATCTGGCGAGCGACCAGCTTGCGAACAACCCGCTCCCACACGGCGGCGTGATCGGTGATGGGCTTGGCGATCAGTTGCTGCAGGTCGAACTCACCAGCCGGTTTCGTGGCATCGTGACAGTCGATGCAGTAACTGTTGACGAGCGCGACGACGGGCTGCGGTGTCACGGTCGGTTCGGCTGCGGCAACTTGCCGAGCACTGACAATGACGACCAAGGTGGCCATGACAACGGCCCAGCCGCTGAGTGCCCAAGTCGCTCGCCAGACACCTCGAGTCGCTACGCACCCCATGCCGCCTACCTCGATTCGCGCCGTGACGTCGGGCCATGCAAGACTGGATCGGTCAGCCGGCTGCAGCCTCCCTCCCCTGTCAGAACTGAATCGACTGTCTGCTCAGTCTAACCGATACCAGGCGCCGCTCAATCCTGTCGAGCTTCGGCGACGCGTCGAGCCATCGCTTCCATCAGCGTGGCGGCCACACTGACTCCGCAGCTGTTCACTTCTCCGTACTGCGACTCATCGCGGCCGTAGGCGTAGGGCGCCACCGCGTCCCATTGGCGGCGAGGAATTATGTAGCCCAATTCGTCGTTGGCCAGGCCGATGACGAGAAACTTGTCGGATGGGAGGATCTGGGTCAGGTGAGGTTCCAGCGGGGCGTCGGGATAGTCGACGTTCGGCTCGGCCGGCTCCTGAAACTTCCCGTACACCAGCTCGGGATAGAGTTCACCGGGGATCGCCGCGATATCAACTTGTCCCATTCGAATGTAGGCGACTTCGGTCTCAACAGCGACTTGGTCGGCAGGAGTTTGCACTTCGGCGGGTGGCCCGATCTGTTCGGCATCCCCTTGCCAGACAACGCCTTTGCGTTGGAGCACTCCGAGAGCGCGGGCCGTCTGATAGAGAATGTTTTCCAAGCGGGCGGCGACCGGCTTGGCGGATACTCGCAGAGGCGTGAGGGTCACAGGCTGAGCGGTATCGACGGCCTGACGAAACGTGGTGGCGACTTGTCGTCCGTATTCTTCGGCGAATTCAAAATTGCCATCGTGGAGTTCACGACCGTCGGTCGATCGAATCGTGTGGGGATTGGTCATCAAACCTCCCACGGCGCCGCTGAAGTAAACGACCGGGCAGTGATAAGTTTCCTGTAAAGCGGCGACGGCGTAATGGGGAAAATCAGCGGTGAGCTGCTGGTTGTCCGAGCCGAGCGATTCGGGATGGTTACTGAACTGCACGATCAATCCAGCATACTCGCCCGAATCGTTCTTCAGTCCGACGACGCGCAGGGTATCGTCGAACACCAGCGGCTGGCGTGAATCTCTCAGCAGGGCTCGATTCTGAGCTGTGCCGTAGGTGGCGTTGACCGGCAGCAGTTGTTGACGAGCCTGTTGGACGGCGGCCACGACTTGATCGACGACGAAATCGATGTACTTCGGATCGACGCCCGACTGAATGGGGCTCGGTCCCCACAAGCCGATGACGTCAGGCCCTTCGTGATTGTGAGTGCTGGAGACGAGGACGTAGTGGAGTTCGGGGAGTCGCTCGCGGATCCGCTGGACGATGGGATATTGCAATCCGACGAGGTCGACGGCGGCCAGAGCGATCTGGCGCTCTCCGTCGTCGAGAACGACGCAGCGGCAGGCGAGTTGGTCGTGCACTCCGACGGCCGGTCGGTTCTGATCGTAGCCGGCGATCCAGACCTTGCGTCCGTTTTCCAGCGGTGGCGTGATATCGGTCTGCGCGAACCCGGCCTTAAGGCCCTGCGCGTTCCCAGGGTCGGTCATCAACAGCAGAGCAGCCGCACTCAGCAGCCACCATCTCCAGCCACGTTGTTCAATCACGTTCAGCCCCCTGTCGCATCATATTGTCTCACGTACGTCCTACCATCATAGTCCAACGCGTAGCGTCTCTCTGCCCCTCCCCTCCATTGTGGTGCGGCCGTCTCGGCTGCCTCCGTGTCCTCCGTGCCCTCAATTGTGGTGCGGCGTCTCGGCTGCCTCCGTGTCCTCCGTGCCCTCAATTGTGGTGCGGCCGTCTCGGCTGCCTCCGTGTCCTCCGTGCCCTCAATTGTGGTGCGGCCGTCTCGGCTGCCTCCGTGTCCTCCGTGCCCTCAATTGTGGTGCGGCCGTCTCGGCTGCCTCCGTGTCCTCCGTGCCCTCAATTGTGGTGCGGCCGTCTCGGCTGCCTCTGTGTCCTCCGTGTCCTCCATTGTGGTGCGGCCGTCTCGGCTGCCTCCGTGTCCTCCGTGCCCTCCATTGTGGTGCGGCCGTCTCGGCTGCCTCCGTGACCTCTGTGTCCTCCATTGTGGTGCGGCCGTCTCGGCTGCCTCCGTGACCTCCTCTTTGTCCTCTCCTCTCCCAGCTGCAGGCACTGAGCCATACAACTGGCAACGCCGCTCACTGAATTCCCGGCCAGGAACGTCTCAAACTACGCTGCCACGTCCAGGCAGGCGGGACGCCTGCACCACAACTCTGCGTCCTCATCCATTGTGGTGCGGCCGTCTCGGCTGCCTCCGTGTCCTCCGTGTCCTCCATTGTGGTGCGGCCGTCTCGGCTGCCTCCGTGTCCTCCGTGCCCTCAATTGTGGTGCGGCCGTCTCGGCTGCCTCCGTGTCCTCCGTGTTAAGATGAAGCGCGAGTGATGCCGCTCTAGCCCACTCAGACCGGGGCTCCGGCCAGGCGAGCGGGCCGGCGGCCAATCTCAGCATCCGCTTCGCTTCTTCTTCCCAGCTGCAGGCACCAAGCTAAAAAACACGCCACGCCGCTCCTAGCACCCGTGGCCAGGAACGTCTCAAACTACGCTGCCAAATCCAGGCAGGCGGGACTCCTGCACCACAACTCTGCGTCCTCATCCATTGTGGTGCGGCCGTCTCGGCTGCCTCCGTGTCCTCCGTGCCCTCAATTGTGGTGCGGCCGTCTCGGCTGCCTCCGTGTCCTCCGGGTCCTCCATTGTGGTGCGGCCGTCTCGGCTGCCTCTGTGACCTCCGTGTTAAGATGAAGCGCGAGTGATGCCGCTCTAGCCCACTCAGACCGGGGCTCCGGCCAGGCGAGCGGGCCGGCGGCCAATCTCAGCGTCCGCTTCGCTTCTCCTTCCCAGCTGCAGGCACCAAGCCAAAAAACACGCCACGCCGCTCCTAGCACCCGTGGCCAGGAACGTCTCAAACTACGCTGCCACGTCCAGGCAGGCGGGACGCCTGCACCACAACTCTACGTCCTCCTCCATTGTGGTGCGGCCGTCTCGGCTGCCTCCGTGTCCTCCGTGTTAAGATGAAGCGCGAGGATGCCGCTCTAGCCCACTCAGACCGGGGCTCCGGCCATGCGAGCTGGCCGGCGGCCAATCTCAGCGCCCGCTTCGCTTCTTCTTCCCAGCTGCAGGCACCAAGCCAAAAAACACGCCACGCCGCTCCTATCACCCCTGGCCAGGAACGTCTCAAACTACGCTGCCACGTCCAGGCAGGCGGGACGCCTGCACCACAACTCTGCGTCCTCATCTATTGTGGTGCGGCCGTCTCGGCTGCCTCCGTGTCCTCCGTGCCCTCAATTGTGGTGCGGCCGTCTCGGCTGCCTCTGTGACCTCCGTGTTAAGATGAAGCGCGAGTGATGCCGCTCTAGCCCACTCAGACCGGGGCTCCGGCCAGGCGAGCTGGCCGGCGGCCAATCTCAGCGTCCGCTTCGCTTCTCCTTCCCTGCTGCAGGCACCAAGCCAAAAAACACGCCACGCCGCTCACTGAATTCCCGGCCAGGGAAGTCTCAAAATACGCTGCCAAATCCAGGCAGGCGGGACGCCTGCACCACAACTCTGCCTGCGGAACCTGGCGCCTTAAACATGCTATTGCTCGCGTCTTGCCGACTCGCGTGCCTGACGGACATAGTTCCGGACCCCTTCGAACGCTTCACGAGGGACCTGCCATTCGCCCTCAAAGCAGTTGTCGAGGTCGTAGATGATGTACAGCAGATGGGAGATCATGCCGGCCATCGCGCCGATCATCACCGCCTGCACCCACCACGTATCGACGGAGAAGAGATACATCGAGCCGACAGTGACGACGCCGCCGACGTAGACGAAGACGGTCAGCGGGAGCGGGATGCGGGAACGGCAGGAGACGATGCGATTCGATCGAGCATCCGAGAGATCGTTGAAGCGGGACAACATTTCAGCCTGAACGGCCGTGTGGAGCGGTTCGTGAGGTTGGAAGTCACACAGGCTCTGCCAGATGCGATCCAGCAGCACAGTCCCGGTGCGAAGCATTGCTTCCCGACCGCGCGCCATGGCGGCCCATTCGACGTCCAGCACGTCGTTGACATATTCGTCGATGGCTTGATGAATGGGGGCTTTCGAACGGGATGGCAGAGCGTTCGCACAGCGAAAAAGGTCGAGCAATTCGTTGGCTTCTTTTTCAACGTGGTTCCGGGCGTCGTTGTACTGAGTCCAGACGATGAAGACGACGAAGGCGATCAAGACACCGTAGATCGTCCCGAGCGTCTGCAGGTAATTGCCGACCACATCGTGTGTCGACCGCAACTGTTCCGCGGGGACCAGCGACCGGACGATCCGGAATCCCAGCTCAGCCGCACCGACGCTGCCCGCTACCGGCACCAGGAACGCTCGCAAGACTCCACCCACCGACTGCCGCATCCGTCACTCATCCTGTCCCGAGGACCCCATGTACCCTTCTTGGCTCAGCCACAGTCTACCCGGCTGCGAGCCCCAACGGGACGGCACACCCTCGGCCGATGTTTCTGTATTCAGCGTTTCTGTACTCAGCGGTCTTTATCTTGAGCGTTTGGCCGGTTGAAAGTTCGGTAGGACCTGCGAGCGGCGGTAGCGTAGGCCGGAGGGCTGTGGGATACTTCTTCGCACAGGATGTCCCGCATCAGGAGGCCCGTTGGCCATGTCGATCGGTATCACCACCCCCGCTCGCCGTTCCCCAGCCAGGTTCGCGATCTTCGTCGGGCTGTTCGGCTTGGCGGTCCAGTGGCTCCCCAGCCCGCTCACCGCCGTAGCTCAGCCGCCCGCCTTGCCCACCGCTGACCGTTCGGCCGTGGTGGTCGTTTCGCCCGAGGCGATGGAGCTGCATCGGCAGAGCCTGGTCTTCGACGGCCACAACGATCTGCCGTGGGCCATGCGTGAGCGGGGGAAGTCGTCCTTCTCGGTCCTCGATATCGCTCAGCCCCAGCCGGTACTCCACACCGACATTCCGCGACTGAAGCAAGGCAACGTCGGTGCTCAGTTCTGGTCAGTCTTTGTCCCCGTCGATTCGGCTCAACGTGGCCGAGCCCTCCTGGATACGCTGGAACAGATCGATTTGGTGTACGCGATGATCGAGCGGTATCCGGACGTATTCTGTCTGGCGTTGACCAGCGACGACGTGGAACGCTGTCGGCGTGAGGGGAAGATCGCCAGCCTGATGGGAGTCGAGGGCGGTCACTGCATCGAGAACTCATTGAATGTGCTGCGGCAGTTGTATCAGCGTGGAGCGAGATACATGACGCTCACGCATTCCGCGACGCTGGACTGGGCAGACGCCAGCACGGATAAAGCTCGTCACGATGGGCTGACTCCGTTTGGCGAGGAAGTGGTGCGCGAGATGAATCGGCTGGGGATGCTGGTCGACATTTCTCACGTGTCACCGGCGACGATGCACGATGTGCTCGATATCACTCGTGCTCCGGTGATTTTTTCTCATTCCTCGGCACGAGCGATCGCCGATCATCCGCGGAACGTGCCGGACGACGTATTGCGGCGAGTGACCGGAAATGGCGGCGTGGTGATGGTGAACTTTTTCCCCGGCTTTGTCGTGCCGGCTGCTGCCAAGAACTGGGCACAGCGCCGCGATCTGGAGACTCAGCTGTCCGAGCAAGGGGTGTCGAAGGACGAGATCAAGCGTCAAGTCGACGCCTGGCAGGCGGCACATCCGCTGGACCGAGGGACCATTTACGACGTGGCGGACCACATTGATCACATCGTGAAAGTAGCCGGCATCGACCACGTCGGACTCGGCTCAGACTACGACGGCATCGATTGGACTCCTGTCCAACTCGAAGACGTTGCCACTTATCCCCGCCTCACCCAAGTGCTGCTCGACCGCGGCTACCAACCCGACGACATCCGCAAAATCCTCGGCGAAAACGTCCTCCGCGTCCTCCGCGCTGCCGAGAAAGTTAAAGAACCGGCGAAGTCGAAATAGCTCTGACCGCGATCGCTCGATCCTACGCCAAGCAACTCAGCCGTGAACGCCTGCAAAAAGCGAGACTACGGCCCCTTACGTCGCGCCGCCTCGAGCTGAATGGTGAGTCGGTCGTCTTTTCGCACGGAGACACAAAGACCCGGAGACACAAAGACCGGAAAACCGGGCACTCACAATGGGGTCTCTCTGTTATCTCCGTGTCTCTGTGTCTCTGTGTCTCTGTGCGAAATCTTCAATCCGGATCTCATCCTGAGGGCATTCGGGACTAGCAGCCTGACCTCGGAGCGGTTATCAGCAAGCAAATCGCAGCGAGAGCGACCGTAACAAAAACAGCCCGAGCAACAGCGAGCTGCTCGGGCTGCGAATTCGGACTCGATCCAAAGAGCGGGCGAAGGGATTCGAACCCTCGACTTCCAGCTTGGGAAGCTAGCACTCTAGCCGCTGAGTTACGCCCGCAAGGGTCGGGGAGGGCCGGCAATGACTTCCCGGTCGACCGACGTTCAATATTCTACTCGCCTCCGTCCGCCCTGCAAACGGCCGGCCACCCCCTTTTTGCCAGCTGATCGGGTCCCGCCCGCCATGGCTCGGATGGAACCGGCAAAAAGCGGGGTTCAGCCGGCTCGGCTCCCGCCCTATACTCCCCCCGGTCGCCAAAACCGTTCGATCCACCAACCCGGACTCGTAGGAGCTCGCCCCGATGCTGAGTCGGCGAACGCCAAGCTGTGGCCTGGTCCTGCTGCTGGGGCTCCTCGCCTCCTCCGCCATCGGTCAGCCTCCTGCCGAACCGACACCAGCCACTCCGTCCAACCAGACGGCGCTGTCTGATCAAGGAACACCGCCCGATCCAGCAGCCCCATCCACTCAGCCGGACGCCATCGACACGGTCGTCATCTGTTGCCGGCAGTGGCGGAGCGAATTGCAGGCCTGGGGCGAGCTGCGGCGAGAACAGGGCCACGCCATCCATTGGCTGGAACCCGACACAGCTGAACAGCTCGACGCTAACCTGAAGTCGTTAGCTCAGCAGCACCCGAACCTGCGCTACGTCGTGATTGTCGGCGATGTGCCCATGACCGCTGAGCGTCAGTTCCACCAGATTCCCACTCATTATATTGCTGCCCAGGTCACCCACCGCTGGGGCTCGACGCGGCACATTGCCAGCGACACGCCCTACGCCGACAACGACGGCGACGGCACTCCAGAGCTGGCAATCGGTCGGATTCCGGCGGGGACCACTACCGAACTGCGGCAAATCGTCGCCAAAGTGCTCGACTACGAACGCAACAAGGACTTCGGTCTGTGGCGGCGCCAGATCAACCTGACCGCCGGCACGGGCAATTTCGGTCCGCTGATTGACGGCGCCATCGAGATGGCCGCCAAACAGTTTATCACTCAAAAGATCCCGGCCGCGTACGAAACCGATCTCTGCTATGCCAACTGGCGCAGCCCCTACTGCCCGCCAATGTCGGCGCTGCGAACAACCGCACTCGAACAGCTGCAAGGCGGAGCGGCGGCGTGGGTCTATATGGGACACGGCTTGCCAGATCGGCTCGGCACACCAGGTCCGGACGGCAAACCATGTTGGGTGCTGACTCCCGACGAAGTCCGCCAGCTCCATCGCTGCCCCCAGCCCCCCATCGCTCTGATCTTGGCCTGCTATGCTGCCGCGTACGATGCTCGCAGTGATTCGGTGGCCGAGCAGTTGCTGAAGGCTCCGGGAGGCCCGGTGGCGGTGATCGGTGGCACTCGAGTGACGATGCCTTACGGCCTGTCGCTGCTGAGCCTGGGGTTGCTGGAGCACTGGTTTGAGCATCCGGCACCGACGGTGGGCGATCTGGTGCTGTCGGCCAAGCGTGAATTGGTTCACCCTGATCAGGACGATCCGTCCACCAAGTGGCTCGACGCGTTGGCTCAGCTGTTTCATCCGCAGCGGGACCAGCTGGCGGCCGAGCGGCTCGAACATGCTCATCTCGTCCAACTGCTGGGCGACCCGTTGCTGACGCTGACTCATCCGGCCGAGCTGGAGCTGCAGGCGTCGGGCGAGGCATCGCCGGGGACGACGGTGATCGTCCGCGGCCAGGCGTCGTTTGATGGCGAAGCGACCGTGGAACTGGTCTGCCGCCGTGACCGGCTGACGTTTGACCCGCCGGCCCGTCGCAGCTGGCCCGACTTGGAAGGGGACGCGGCGTTGGCCTTAGCAACTCGGGAGCGAGCGAACGACCGGCGGTGGAATTCCATCGCCCTGCCCGTGGCAGCCGGACCGTTCGAAGTGCGGCTGACGGTCCCCGAGTCGGCTCATGGGCCGGGCCATGTCCGTGTTTTCCTGCAGGGAGCCGACCGTTGTGCGGCCGCGGCGATCCCACTGGAGGTGGCTGAAACGGCTCCCAAGGAGTCTCCCCGTACCGCTCAGCTCCCGGCCGATGATGCCACCACTGCTGGCAGCCGCTGATTCCGTATTCCTCTTTTGGCCGTCGATCGTTACATTCTGGTCGCAGTGCGCGCGGACCGGGGGGACGCGGCTGGCGAAAGCGTGACGAGAGACATCATGAGCGACTATCGAATTGAATACGACTCGATGGGGGAAGTACGAGTCCCCGCGGGTGCCTATTACAGTGCCCAGACTCAGCGTGCGGTGGAGAATTTCCCCATCTCCGGGTGGCGTCTGCCGCCGGCTCTGATCCGAGCGATGGGGCTGGTGAAGTACGCCTGCGCGGTGGCCAACCGGGACCTGGGCAAGCTGAGCGGCACGGGCAAGACGCGGCTTGACGAAAAGCAGATCGACGCACTGCTGAAGGCCTGTCGTGAAATCGCGGACGGCAAGCTGTCGGACCAGTTTCCTGTGGACGTCTTTCAGACGGGTTCGGGCACCTCGAGCAACATGAATGTGAACGAGGTGATCGCCAATCGCGCGATCGAATTGCTCGGTGGCGACCGGCTGGACGCGAAGAAGTCGATCCATCCGAACGACCACGTGAACATGGGGCAGAGCACCAACGACACATTCCCCACGGCGATCCACGTGGCGGTAGCGATGGAGATCCAGAACCAATTGAAGCCGGCTCTGCAACGGCTGCACGATGTGCTGGCCGCTAAGGCTCGCGAGTGGGACCGCATCATCAAGATCGGCCGCACGCACCTGATGGATGCGACTCCACTGCGGCTGGGGCAGGAATTTGGCGGATTTGCTCGGCAATTGCAGTTGTCGCTGGAACGAGCCGACCGGGCGTTGGCCAGTGTGCTGGAGCTGCCTGTGGGCGGCACGGCTGTCGGTTCGGGGATCAACACGCATCCGGAATTCGGCCATCGCGTGAGCCAGGTGGTGGCCAAGGAGTCGGGGATTGCATTCGTCGAGGCTGCTGATCATTTCGAAGCGAACGCTCAGCGCGACGGACTGGTCGAATGCCATGGCAATCTGCGCACGATCGCCACGACGTTGCTGAACGTATCGAACAACATTCGGTTCCTCGGTTCGGGTCCGCGGTGTGGTTTCTTTGAAATCGTCCTGCCCGACCGCCAGCCAGGCAGCTCGATCATGCCCGGCAAGGTGAACCCGGTGATGTGCGAGAGCATGATGCAGGCAGCTGCGCGGGTGATCGGCAACGATCAGTGCGTGGTGATGAGCGGCGCGGTGGGTGGCAATTTCCAGCTGAACATCATGATGCCGGTGATGGGGCACGCCACGCTGGAATCAATCCAGCTGATGTCGGCCTCCTGCCATGCGTTTGTCGAATTCTGCGCCGAAGGACTCGAAGCCAATGTTGAAGGCTGCGAAGCTTCCGTCGAGCAGAGCCTGGCGATGGTTACCAGCCTGAACCCGCTGATCGGCTACGAGAAAGCAGCAGCGATGGCGAAGGAAGCCTTCTATTCGGGCAAGACGATTCGAGAGCTTTGCCGCGAACAGAAACTGCTGCCGGAAGAAAAGTTGACCGAAGCACTCGACCCGTGGCGGATGACCGAGCCACAACCGTGAGAAATCGAACCACCTGAAGCCAAGCCAGCGACGAAACTCAGCGACCAAACACAGGGAGGTGTGCGGTGTTGCAATTGACCAGCCTGACTTGTCGGCCACAGCGGCTTGCCGTGGTACTCAGCGTCTTCAGCTCGCTGCTGATGGCTCGCTGGACCGTCGCCGCCGAACCGGCCGCGCAGCAACCTGCCCCTACGGCGACTGCTCGGAAAGCTCAGCAGCAGGTGGTGGCCATCTTCAAGGCCGGTCAGGAGGCTACCTCGGCCGATCAGCTGGCTGGAGTGCTGGCGCAATGCGCCTCCGTCGACCGTTCGGCGTTGTCAGTTGCACACGCTGAGTATTTCAATCGGCTACAGGCGTGGATCCACAACAAGCGAGGCGAAGCGTTGGCGGCTCAGGCCGAGGAAGCCGTGCTGGTCGATCAGCTCGAACAGGCCGATTCGTTCGAAGCGGCTGCGCTAAGAGAGTTTCATTCGGCCGTGGAGCTCGATCCGAACTCCTGGCAGGCACACCACAACCGTGGCGTCAGTCTGGCCAGCCTGGGCCAGCTCCCCGAAGCCATCCGCGACTTCGATGTCACAATCCGAGTCAATCCGCAGCACAAGAACGCGTGGTTCAATCGCGCCGAAATCTTCTATCAGCTCGATCAGTTCGATCGAGCCGAGACGGATTACGGCCAAGTCATTCAGCTCGATCCGAAAGACCAGGGTGCTTACCTCGGTCGAGCTCACGTGCGACACGACATGGGCAAACATCAGCTCGCGCTGGCCGACTATAACACGGCGCTCGAGCTGGATCCGCAAGACGCTGAAGCGTTGATCGATCGTGGCAACCTGCACGCCATGCTCGGTTCGTGGCAATTGGCAGCGAACGACTACCGGCAAGCCATTCGCACTGACAAGAACTCAGCTCGCGCCTATCAACAGGCGGCGTGGATGATGGCCACTTGCCCCGATGCCAAGTTCCGGAACGCCGATCTGGCAGTCAAAGCGGCTCAGCGCGCACTGCAGATTCAAGGCGAGGAGTCCGATCACCGGTCGTACGAGACGCTGGCCGCGGCGCTGGCCACTGCCGGAAAGTTTGAGCAGGCGGTTGAGATCCAGCGCAAGGCGATTGAGCTGGCTCCGGCCAATCAGCACGATTCGCTCAACGTGCGACTGACGGGCTACCAACAGCATCAGCCGATACTGGACGGCGGACCGGGCCGAGCCCAACCATCGCGCGATGCAGAAGACGATCTGGTCGCCACCGCTGAAGAACCTCGAAGCGTACGGGACGGCGAAGTGCGTACGGCCAGTGCTTTGAGCGAAGCGATTGCTGATGTGACCCGCGAAGCCGCTCAGGCCACCGCGCCACCAACGATCATGCCGGTCGAACAGACGGTCGACCGGCCGTTGGAACAAGCCATTCCAACTCCTCCCGATCCCCGCGTCCCGCGACCGCTCCCGGGCGTCATCCGACCGCAGATGCTTCCGCCCCGAGTCCCCGTCTCGACTCCCAGCCGACGCTGATCGTATGCGAGCCGCCGTGGCGTTCACCATGCGATCCTCGTCTCCATCTCAATCTCCATCCCACGACTCTCGAACAATCCGGCCGCCGGGCCAGCTTGTCTGGCAAGCCCCGGTCTGAGTGATGTGAAGACTCGAACTACGTAGAGTTGCTCCGGCCGCCGGCCAGCTCGCCTGGCCGGCGGCCGAAGCATGTTGCGCGAGGCGTAGTCCGATAGGTTGAGCGACAACAATACTCCAGTGGGCTCGCCCCACTGGTTTACTTGACTGGACGGCTACAGCTGGGACCCGCGCAAAGTCTTCGCGCGATGGCTTCGCCTCTAGCTCACCCAGACCGGGGCTCCGGCCAGCTCGCCTGGCCGGCGGCCGAAGCATGTTGCGCGAGGCGAGGTCGGATAGCTTGAGCGACAACAATACTCCAGTGGGCTCGCCCCACTGGTTTACTTGACTGGACGGCTACAGCTGGGAGCCGCGCAAAGTCTTCGCGCGATGGCTTCGCCTCTAGCTCACCCAGACCGGGGCTCCGGCCAGGCGAGCTGGCCGGCGGCCGAAGCATGTTGCGCGAGGCGTAGTCCGATAGGTTGAGCGACAACAATACTCCAGTGGGCTCGCCCCACTGGTTTACTTGACTGGACGGCTACAGCTGGGACCCGCGCAAAGTCTTCGCGCGATGGCTTCGCCTCTAGCTCACCCAGACCGGGGCTCCGGCCAGGCGAGCTGGCCGGCGGCCGAAGCATGTAGCGCGAGGCGAGGTCCGATAGGTTGAGCGACAACAATACTCCAGTGGGCTCGCCCCACTGGTTTTCATGACTGGACAGCTACAGCCGTCCGCTTGCGACCGTGCCGGGGCCACGTGACAATTGCTGAGCATGGGTCGATTCTTGAAGAAGGTCTACTTCATCTGGTATGAACCTCGCGCCGTCAAACGGATGCGGCAGCGGACGGATCCCGCCTATCGGGACGAGCAACGGAAGTTCCGTCGAATCCAGTTCCTGGCTTGGCTCCATGTCGTCGGGATGTTCGGGCTCGTGGTGTGGATCAAGGGCCAGAACGCTCCACGTCGACCTGAAATCTGGGCGGTCCTGGCGGGCGGAGCGGCGGCCGGCTTCATCGTTGCGTATTTCGTGCCCTGGGTGTCGACTCTTGCATCGAACGCCATCAGCGTCACCGAGGACGGCATCAGCCACAGATCGGGCCAGACAGGACGCCGCTGGAAGTACGATCAGATCAAGCTGTGCACGCTGAGTCGCCAGCAGATCGACGACCAGACGTACGAGATTCTGGCCGTCACCGATAACAAGGATCAGACACGACTGCTGGGCCTGGACAGCTCCGTGCCGACAGATGAGCTGGTGGCCAAACTGCGGGAAATGGGCATGGAGGTCCGGGAGTGGTCGGGAGTGAGTGGTCGGGAGTGAGTGGTCGGGAGTGAGTGGTCGGGAGTGAGTGGTGAGGAGTGAGGGAGGAGTGAGGGAGGAGTGAGGGAGGAGAGAAGGAGGACACGGAGGACACGGAGGCAGGCGGGACGCCTGCACCACAATGGAGGAGGGGGAGGAATAAAGTGTGACGAATGGCGCGGAGCGACGAATCATAGTTTGTGGGGCCTATTGGATGGCCGGACGGGAGCACGGGACCAAACGGGTGGCATGTGACTGGGGAGGCGGAAGGTCAGCAAGAGTTTGTAGCGATGGTGGATCAGCACCGTCGGTTGCTGCTGAAAGTCTGCTGGATGTACGCCGGCACGCAGCACGACCGGGATGACCTGCTGCAGGAAATCGTCGCTCAACTGTGGGCCTCCTTCGGCCGTTATGATCGGCAGCGCAAGTTCTCGACCTGGATGTATCGCGTCGCTCTGAACGTCGCGATCGACTTCCAGCGCCGACAACGACGCTATGGCAACCGTCGAACTGAGTTGTCCGAACAGGACGGTTGCCTTCCCGGTGACGTGATTGCTCGTCATGAGGAAACCGAACAGCTGATCGTCTTGCGACGGACGTTGGCCACACAGAACGATGCCGACCGCGCGCTGCTGCTGCTCCATCTCGAAGGAAACTCTTACCGTGAGATCGGTGAGATTTTGGGAATCAGCGAATCCAATGTTGGGACTCGCCTGAGTCGGATCAAGGACGGATTGCGGAAGTCTTTGCGACAAGACGCCTGACAAAGCCAGAAGGGATCACGACATGCAATTGGACGAACTGCAACAGAAATGGCAGCTTTTGGACCAGAAGCTCGACAGTTCGCTGCAACTGCAGAGCGCCCTGATGCGACACGTAGCGATCGAAGCTGCACGGCGCAAAGTACGCTGGACGCTCGTCCGTCCGGCGATCGACATGGTGTGGTGTGTGGCCGTCGTGGCGTTCGCAGCGTACTTTGCTTATCGAAACTGGCCGGACGCGTCGCTGGTCCTGCCCGCCGGACTGCTGATGATCGGCGCGATTGTGACCCTGGTCGACTACGCCCTCGAGATGTCACTGGCTGCACAAATTGACTGGCATGGCTCCGTGGCCGACATCCAGAGTCTGCTGGGCCAGATCAGAATCTTGCGGCTGCGTCGACTCAAATGGCTGCTGCTGCTCTCTCCTATCCTGGGGTTCTGCTCGCTGGTGGTCGCCGCCCATTGGGCGACCCGCGTGAACGTTGTCGAACAGTTCGACCGGCGCTGGGTCGTAACGAACATCGTCTTCGGCCTGGTGTGCATCCCCATCGGCTGGATGCTCATCCGTGCGGCCAGCCATCGTTGGGGCAACCAAAGCTGGTGGCAGCGTGTGGTGGATGATTTGTCGGGAGGTAACCTGAGGTCCGCTCGGCAGGAACTGGATCGCTGGTCGGAACTGCAGAAGGAATTGGGGTAGGCGCGCTGAGCTGCAAGAAGGAGAGAGAGGGAGCGGGGAGGCGAAACGGGGCTCGGCCTCTCGTTGTCGACAGACACGGCACCGCCGTCTCCACTGAGCCAGGAACCCGTTTGCGCAGCGCTGATCGCAATGACCGGCATCGAGTACCGACGCGATGGACGCTCAGTGCCAGGTAGTCCCCAGTCGCCAAATTCCTCGTACTCAGCAACGCGGTACTTGTACTCGACCAGCTACTCGACCGGCTGTCGGCCCACGGGGTCCTAGTTCTTCGCGCGCTGCAAAGATTGGATAGGACAGTAGTACAGAGGCAGGCGGGATGCCTACATCACAACAGCGGAGGACACAGAGGCAGGCGAGATGCCTGCACCACAACAGGGGAGGACACAGAGGCAGGCGGGACGCCTGCACCACAATGGAGGGCACAGAGCCAGGCGGGACGGAGGCACCACGAT
This sequence comes from Pirellulales bacterium, assembly GCA_046349895.1. Taxonomy (GTDB): domain Bacteria; phylum Planctomycetota; class Planctomycetia; order Pirellulales; family Pirellulaceae; genus JAXMBJ01. Next base: position 4,283,231 of record JAXMBJ010000006.1, read on the forward strand.
GGGAGGGGAAATGATTGTCGGGGGAGGGGCGGTCTGGTAGGATGTGGCTGGTCGAACTGGCTTCGCGCCAGGGTATCGGCTCCTGCCAGAGTTCAATCCCACCTGAAAAAGACTGCCGAACGAGGATCCTCGGATGCTGAAACGGCAACCTGCCTTGCGCTGGCTCTTCGCCGCCCTGCTTTTCGGGTGCTGGTCGGGCTTCGCAGTGGGCGCCGAGTTGGTGCGAACCGATTTCCGGCGCGACATCGAACCACTTCTCTCTCGGTATGGATGCAACTCGGGCGGCTGTCATGGCAAGGCCAGCGGCCAGAACGGGTTTCGACTCTCGCTGTTCGGCTTCGACGATCGCTACGACTACGACGAAATCGTTCGCCGGTCGAAGGGACGACGAGTCAACTTGTCGGCTCCGGACGAGAGCCTGCTACTGCTGAAGGCTACCGGCCAGTTACCGCACGGCGGTGGCAAGCGTTTCGACGTCGACAGTCCGGCTTACCGATCGTTGCGAGCCTGGATCGCCGCCGGATCACTAGCGGCCGACCCAAGCGCCCCGCATGTTGTGTCGTTGTCGGTCGAACCGCGACAGGCCGTGATGCAACCTGGCCAGTCGATCGCGTTGCACGTGACGGCTCGGTACAGCGACGGCACCGACATCGATGTGACGGCTCAGTCGCTCTTCAGCAGCAACCTGGATGTTGTCGCTGCGGTCGACGAATCGGGGCTGGTCCAAGCCGGACAGGAGCGGGGCGAAGCGGCGGTGATGGTCCGATACATGGGGCAGGTCGCCATCTTCTACGCTGTGCTCCCTCACGGCCCGCCGACGGCTGAGATCCCCGGCTGGAATCCTCGGAATTTCATTGACGAACTGGTTGCCAAGAAATGGCAGCAACTCGGCTTGAAGCCTTCCCCCGACTGTGATGACGCTACGTTTATCCGGCGGCTGACGATCGACTTGTGCGGACGATTGCCCACGGCTGAAGAAGCTCGTGATTTTCTGGCCGATTCGCGACCTGACAAGCGAGACGCGCTGATTGATCGGCTGCTTGATTCGCCCGACTACCCGGCTTATTTCGCCACGCGTTGGGGGAGCATTCTACGGAACAGCAATCTGGCCGGCTCGGATCGAGCGGCTTACGCGTTCCACAATTGGCTCCGCGACAATTTGGCTCGGAATCGGCCGTACGACGAGTTCGTGCGGGGCGTGGTGGCGGCGGCCGGCGAATGGCAAGACGCGCCGGCGATCAACTGGTACTGGCAAAGCCGCGACGATCAACTCCATACGGTCACAGCTGACACAGCTCAGCTGTTCCTCGGCCTGAGACTCCAGTGCGCACGGTGCCATCATCATCCTTACGAGCGGTGGAGCCAGGAGGACTACTACGGACTGGCGGGATTTTTCACTCGAGTGGGACGCAAGAGCTTTGGTGAGCCGCCGCCGTATTTCGCAGCCGCTCAAGTGACGACCGGCGAACGCAATCCGGTGACGGGTAAGACTCCCGAGCCCAAGTATCTCGATGGTGAGTATGCGAAGTTCACGGCCGACGAAGATCCTCGCCACGGCTTGGTCGACTGGATGGTGCAGCCCGACAACCCGTTCTTCGCCCGTACGCTGGTCAACCGCTACTGGGGGCATTTTTTCGGGCGTGGGATTGTCCATGAAGTCGACGACATGCGCGAGTCCAATCCGCCTTCGAATCCGGAATTGCTCGATGCCCTGGCCCGCGACTTCACGGAACACAAGTTCGACATGAAGCATCTGATCCGGACCATCGTCAGCAGCCGAGCGTATCAGTTGTCGAGCGAACCGACCGACGATAACCGACATGATCGACAGAACTTCGCTAGATACTATGCCCGTCGGCTGGTGGCCGAAGTGATGGCGGACGCCGTTGATCAGGCTACCGGAACCAAGACACGCTACGGGAACATGTCAACGGACGGCCGAGCGATCGACTTGCCGCATGAAAACTTCGGGTCGTATTTTCTCGATACCTTCGATCGGCCGCGGCGAGTGACCAGTTGTGAGTGCGAAAGGTCGAGCGGTGCAACTTTGGCGCAGGTGCTGCTGCTGGCCAACAGCGACGAGATTGAAAACAAGCTAGGCGACGGCCAGGGACGCATTGCCAAACTGGTGCAGGCCAAGGCTTCGACCGATGATGCGATTGACGAGATCTATCTCGCCGCGATTGCCAGGTACCCGACCGCGGATCAACGGCAAGTGACACGGACCTTTGTCGACGGTGTCGCTGCGGATCAGCGTCAGTCGGCTCTGGAAGATGTGATGTGGACGCTGTTGAACGCCAAAGAGTTCAGTTTCAATCACTAGCTCGTACAGCAGAAGGGAACGGATCATGCTGACGTTACTGGGCCAGTCTTACCGAAACTGCGATCGGATGGCGCGCCGCAGCTTCCTGCAGATCGGCGGATTGACGCTTGGCGGGCTGACGCTGGCTGACATGCTGCGGTACGAATCGCAACTGCACGCATCCGAACGGCCAGCGAATCGCAAAGCGGTCATTCTGATTTACCTGGCTGGTGGCCCCAGCCATATCGACATGTACGACCTGAAGCCCAAGGCGCCTGCCGAGTTCCGCGGCGAGTTTCGGCCGATCGGGACGAATGTCGCCGGGATCGAGATCTGTGAGCATCTGCCGAGACAAGCTCAGGTGATGGACAAGATGGCCATCGTGCGATCGGCCTATCACACGAACGCCGGGCATGGCATGGGAAGCCAGTGGATGATCACGGGCTGGCAGCCCACCATCGAAGTGAATGACAATATTTATCCGTCGGCTGGCAGCGTAGTTGCGAAGATGCGGGGGGCCAATGAACCCGGATTGCCGGCCTATGTCACGCTGCCGGGACGCACGCCATTCAACAAAGCGGCGTATCTCGGAGCCGAGTTCAACCCATTCTCACCCGATTCGGATCCGAATCAGGATGGCTTTCAGGTCCGCAACTTGAAGCTACCTGGCCGAGTCGCCACGGAACGGCTCGGGCGAAGGCGCGAACTGCTGAACCAGCTCGATGATGTCCGTCGCGATATTGATTCCAAGGGCGATATGCAGGGCCTCGACAAGTTCTATCGCGACGCGATGGAGATGGTGACGAACGACAAGGCCCAGCGAGCTTTCAAGATTCAGGATGAGGAGACGAAGGTACGCGAGATGTACGGGCGCCATGACTTGGGACAATCGTGTCTGCTGGCCCGGCGACTGGTTGAGGCTGGTGTCACGTTCGTCACGGTGCAGACGGGCGGCGGCTGGGACACTCACGGCGACAACTTCAATTCGCTGAAGAACCAGCTGTTGCCGAAGTACGATCAAGCTGTGGCGGCACTGGTCCAGGATCTGGCTGATCGCGGGCTCGATCGGGATGTGCTGGTGATCAGCTACGGCGAATTCGGCCGCACTCCGCGGATCAACGGGACTGCTGGTCGAGACCACTGGCCGGGGGCGATGAGCGTCCTGTTTGCGGGCGGCGGGCTGCGGATGGGGCAGACGATCGGCGCCACCAGTGACAAGGCGGAATTTCCGATCGAAAAGCCGTACACGCCAGGCTGCGTGCTGGCCACCATGTATCACACGCTGGGGATCGACCATCATCACGTCTTTTACGATCAGGCACGTCGGCCGCTTGCGATCTTGAGTGAAGGCCAGCCGATTCCGGAACTTCTTTAGTCAATGGCGAGGCCCGTGGTGCGAAACAGAATCGTTGTGACGACGGTCGCCATGTGGCTGGCCGTCGCTGCGGGCGTCCGAGCTGAGCTTCCGACTCCCAGGCTGGACCGACTGTCGGTTCTCGGTGGCAATGCCGGTACCAGCCTGGAACTGACGGTGACCGGGAATGATCTGGACGACTTGCAGGCCATCGTCTTCGATCACCCGGGGCTTCATGGCGAGCTGGTGTCGGGTAAACAGAATACATTTCAGGTGACCATCGACAGTTCAGTCCCCGAAGGAACGTACGATGTCTGGCTGCTGGGAAAATGGGGTGTCACCAACCCGCGACTTTTTGCCGTTTCTCATCAGCTGACTGACGTCACTGAGAAGGAACCTAACAACGATGCGGCGACCGCTCAGGTGCTGGCTGTCAATTCGGCTGTGAATGGGCAATGTGAAAACAACGATCAAGACGTTTATCGAGTCACCTTGCGACGTCAAGAAACGGTGCTGGTGGATTGCCAGGCCAGTCGCCTCGAAGTGCAGATCGATCCGGTGGTGCTGATTCGGACTCCGGACGGCAAACAACTTGCCTCGAGCAGCAACGATTTCGGGCGCGATGCGTCTGTCAGCTATACGGCTGACGAGGATGGTGAGTACTTGGTGGTGGTGCACGATCTTTCGTATCGCGGCGGGCTTCCGTACAGGCTGCTGGTGAGCAACCGTCCACACGTCGAACGCGTGACGCCAAGGGCTGTGCGATGGGGCGAGCCGACTGAGCTGACGGCGTATGGCCACAACCTCGGAGCAGGTCCGGCGGACGTTGAATCGGTGCGATTTCCGCTGGTCGTTCCTTCGGACGCGGCGTTGGGGCGATTCACGTTCCTGGAGCATCCGACGGCGTTCTCGGTGGCGCCGACGGCCGCGACGTTCACGGTCAGCGGGTTTCAGATTCGCCCCGAACTGCCGAGCCCAGCTATTCATGCTCAGACGCTGCTCGTGGTCGACTCGCCGGTGGAAGCCGAACGCGAGCCGAATCCGGCTGCCGAGCAGGCTCAGGTGCTGAAGGTGCCGACGGCCGTGTGTGGCCAGTTTGATCAACCTCGCGATGCGGACTGGTATGAGATCACGGTGGCCGAGAAGGGGCAGTATGCGATCGATGTCTATTGTGAGCGGATTGCCGGACAGGCTGATCCGTACGTGGCGCTGCTGGACGAGGCGGGGAACCGGTTGCAGGAGCTGGATGATTTTGGTCCGCGGATCAATGCGTTCGATGCTTATCTGCGGGACCCCTATGCAGTGCTTGAGTTGAATGCCGGCCAAAAGTATCGAATGCTGGTGCAGGATCGCTACGGGCGTGGAGGCCCGCGGTGCCAATATGTGCTGGTGGTACGCCGTCCCCAACCCGATTTCTCGGTGGCGGCCATTCACCGTCAGAATCCAGGGCCGGCGGGAGCCACGTTGCTTTCAGGTGGAGCGATGAACCTGGAGCTGATTGTGCATCGGCAGGACAATTTCAGCGGCCCGATCACGGTGACCGCGGAAGACCTGCCGCCGGGCGTGCATGCTCAGCCCACGACGATCACTCAGCACAATCAGGGCTCGTTGGTGCTGTGGGCCGATGCTGACGCACCAGTGTGGGACGGCGCGATTCGGCTAACGGCCACCGGGACTCACGGCGAGGAGAAGTTAGTTCGAGACGTGAGGACGTACACTCGCGTGTGGCCGGACAATCCGTCGTCGAGCCGTCCGGTACGTCGGCAGCGATTGTCGGTTCGCCCCGGTGCTCCGTTTCGGCTGGAATTCGGCCGACCGGTCGCTGCCAGCTCCAGTAAGAAGGACGCCTCCGGGCAGACCGCGGGGCACGTTGCAAGCCAGGACGCAGGACCGTCGGCCGGTCAGGGAGGAAATCCGGGCGAACGTGACGGCGGAAGTCAGGGCGGAAGCGAGGCGGCGAGTGCGAATGGAGCGGACGGCGAGAATCGCGTGCAGGAGGCTGGAGCGGGTAGGATCGAGGTCGTCGCCGGGCAGAAGATTGACATCCCGTTGAAGCTGACGCGACTCGATTCGGCGGTCACTGGCCAGGTGACGATCCAGCCCTTTGCGTTTCCGGGTTCGATCAACGTGCAGCCGGCGACGATTGGCAGTTCGGCAACGGAGACGATGGTGACGCTGGAGGTCCAAGCGGGTACTCAGCCGGGCGATTACACGTTGACGGTGCTGGGCCAGGCCCAGGTCCCTTTCGCTCGGTCGGCCGACCAGCCGAAGTCCGACACGCTGGTCACTCTCCCCTCCCTCCCCCTATGCCTGACCGTCCTCCCCCGCTAGCACCCGGAGGTCGCACCTACCTCCCAGGCGCTGCTAGCTTAGGCTGAGGTCGCGCCTGGCTGCCGCCCCAGCTCAACTTACGCAGCTTACTGGCAGCCATGCGAGAGGTAGGTGCGACATCCCAACGGCTCGACCTCCCAGCTGCTAGCATGGGGACGGAGGTACGTGCGACCTCCGTGGAGGTACGTGCGACCTCGCGCGGGTGCTAGCAGGGGAGACGGCGAGCAGCGGGACATGAAAACGGTCGAATCGTGTGAGCAACCTGATCGCGAGGCTAAACGGGCTGACGCGCCGAACCCATGGAACGCCCAGCGCGCAGCGCTGTGGCTCACCCGACTGCTGATCCTGCAGATGATCGTCGGCACCCTCGTCAACTACCGCAACTACTTCCCGCCCAATTTCCAGTCCGACTTCCTGCTCGGTCGAAAACCTGACTTCGCCGGACCCTATCAATGGGCGTTCTACGCTCACATCGTCTCCGGACCGCTGACCCTCGCCCTGGGACTGATCCTCTCCAGTAACGCGGCCCGTCGACGTTCCCCGCGACTACACCGAAAACTGGGTACCTTCCAAGTGCTCTGCGTCCTGCTGATCCTGGTCCCCAGCGGCCTCTACATGGCTCCGTACGCCGCCACTGGGAACATCGCTGCGAGCGGATTCGCCGCCCTGGCGCTGACCACCGGCTGGTGCACGCTCCAGGGGTGGCGTCTGGCAGTCCAGCACCGCATCGAGGCTCACCGCCGTTGGATGCTCCGATCGTACGTGCTGCTCTGCTCAGCTCTCGTGCTGCGACTGATCGCCGGCCTGGCGGAGTTTGCCGGCGCCACCTGGACCTATCCCCTGGCGGCCTGGGTCAGCTGGCTGCTGCCACTCGGAATCCTCGAACTAATCCTCGCCCTCACGGCTCGACGTCGTCCCGCCCCGCAATCGTCGTCATCGCTCGACCATGTTTGACCAAGTCGCCGAAAAACATGGCCTTCGTGTGGCAGTCAAGAAACGAAACTACTATGGCTCCACCAGGATGATTCATCTCAATGTTCTTGGCCAAACCGGCCACCATCTGGAGATCCGCATCGGCAGGCGACATCCAATGGACGGATTCTGCAGCCGGAGCATCGATCAAGACCATGGTCTGCTCCTCATCGTCCGTCACGTCGCTCATTTTGCGCGGAGTGGCCCCTGACATCACGCCCTGAGGATCGACTACGGCCAGATAGGTCGTCATGTCCTCCTCCAGCAAGGCACCCGGGCAGCGAAAAGTGTTCGGGCACGAATCGCGTGCTTCAGCGTTCACCGGATCATCCCAGGGCTTCGACAGATCGATCTTTTTGAACAGAGCCTGCTCTTCCATATACGGGAGAATCAAGGTCCGCCAGCTGTGCAGTCGCTTGCCATCGGCATCCACCGTATACGCCGGAGGAAGCTGGCCGTGTGCGGCTTCGTAATTCCGAATAGCCAGCATGATCTGACGCATCTGACTGATGCAGCCGTTACGACGCCCCGCACTCCTAACACCGCGAGAAGGCGTTGGAACTAGTAATGCAGCGAGTATCAGAAAGCCTAAAACCAGAGCCGCGCCGGTGGCCAACCGCCGCCACAAAAGACTGGGTTTACGTAACGCACCCTGTTCTTGCGGAGTCCGATATGGGTTGTCCATCGCAGAGTGCTCCAGTGCGTGAGTGTACGAATCAGTGCATTTAGCATAGTCTCCCGCCTCAGTGGTCGCACCTACCTCTCGAAGTAAGCTGCGCGAGCTGAACAAGGGCGAGAGGTAGGTATGACCTCACAGAGCTGAAACTAGCTTGATCAACGAGGCTCAACGTGGTCCCGCCCGGCGATCGTCGTCATCGACCGGCAATCTTTGACCAAATCCTCGACGGACATCGCCTTCACGTGGCAATCGAGAAAAGCTACCGGAGTGACTCCTCCAGCATGGTTCTTCTCGCCGTTCATCGCCGGACCAGTCAGCATCTGGAGATCAGCATCGGAGGGCGACATCCAATGGACGGATTCTGCAGCTGGCGCATCGATCAAGACCATGGTGCGTGACGTGCCGTCCGTCACTTCAGTCTTTTTGCGCGGGGTGGCCCCCGACATCACGCCCTGTGGATCGACTACGGCCAAATAGGTCGTCATCCCCTCCTCTAACACGGCTCCGGGACAGCGATACGCCTGCGGACACGACTCGCGAGCTTGAGCGTTCACTGGATCATCCCAGGGCTTCGACAAGTCGATCTTTTCGAACAGGGCCTGCTCTTCCATGTAGGGGAGAATCAATGTCCGCCAACTGTGTAGAGGCTTGCCCGCGGCATCCACTGTATACGCGGGAGGAAACTGGCCGTGGTCAGCTTCGTAATTCAAGACGGCCAGCATCACCTGACGCACCTGACTGATACAGCCGTTACGAATCACCGTTCCCCGGACGTTTCGAGAAGGATTCGGGCCCAACAGTAAAGCGAGCACCAGGAAGACCAACACCAGCACTGCGACAATGGCCAACCGTCGCAACATGGACTTGGGTTTGCGGAGCGCACCTTGTTCTTGCGGAGACCGATATGGGTTGTCCATCGCAACGTGCTCCAGTGCGGAAAGATACGCGGGACCGCTTTCAGCATAGTCACCCGCCCCAGAGGACGCACCTACCTCCGTTGTGTTGCAAGCGTACCGCCTGCCCGGGCTCGGCCGCGAACAGGCAGTCTCCATACGCGAACAAGCTGGCAGCTGAGCGCCTTCCACCCGGCTCGGCGGCTGCTCTACCAGTCCCCCGCTGCGACGTCTTCCGGCATGGATGCCTGTTATTAGCTGCCAGACCCCGGCAGGCGGGACGCCTGCACCACAACCGGAGGTCGCACCTACTTTTCGCTGGACGGCCACCCGATCTGACACTCCGCCAAACGCTCACGCTGGCTCAGCCAATCAGCCGGGACGTCCGGGAATACCAGGTCGTGAGGCTGAATCTGAGTCAGTAACTCACGTGTGAGCGGCGACTGGCCGACCACGCGATCGGCCAAGGCTCGAATCGAGGCCTCAAACAGATTGCGAGCCAGTCGGCCGTTGCCGAAATGTTCGTCACGCTGCTCAAAGAGCCATTCCAAGCCGCAGATCAGCCGTGCTCGAGTGGGGCCAGGGAGCTCGTATCGATTCTTCTCGCAGATCGCCGTGAAGATCCGAGCCAGCTCGACGGGCTGATAGTCGGGAAACTCCAGCGTCCGATGAAACCGCGACGAGAGGCCGGGATTGCTGGTCAACAGTCGCTGGATCGGGCCCGGATAGCCGGCCAGTATGACGACCAGGCGGCCGCGGTCATCTTCCATACGTTTGAGCAGTGTCTGCACCGCCTCGGCGCCGTACGAATCGTTCCCGGCTTCCCCCGCCAGACTGTACGCTTCGTCGATGAACAACACGCCATCGAGTGCTTCGTCGATCTTGCGGTTCGTCTTCGGGCCAGTCTGCCCTGAGTATTCGGCGACCAGCCCCGATCGATCGGTTTCGACGAGATGCCCTCGGGACAGAATGCCCATCGCTCCGAAAATCTGCCCGACGATACGAGCGACTGTCGTCTTGCCCGTGCCAGGGTTACCGGCGAAGACCGTATGGAGGCTCAGCGGAGCCCGCGGCAACCCGGCCTCTTCCCGCTGCCGTTGGAGTTGCAGAAAGTTCGCCAACGATTTCACATCGGCTTTGACGCGGTCCATGCCGATCAACGCATCGAGCTCGGCCAGGATCTGCGGCAAATCGAGCGATTGCGGGTCGGCGGGCTGAGCCAGCACGGGCTCACGCCGCAACTCCTTGCGATGTCGAGTCGCGTCGCGCTGCAGGTCCTGCATGATGCGTCGATCCCGGCCGACCGGGTCAGCGGCGGCGGTCCGGTCGGCAGCCCTCGGCATGGCCGGCTGGCGCCCGACGGTCTTCGTCGGCCGAGACGAATCGCCTGGCGCCGACGACGGAGGTTCGTCGATGGGGAGCGCCCGCAGATGGAGGTTGAACTGTTCGGTCAGGTAATTGAGTCGCCCGACTGCCTGCTGAGTCGGTCGCCCGTCGGCCTCGGCGGTCAGCAGTGCGACGCGCCCGGCTGCCTGAATCAGCCGATCGACGCTTGGCCTGAGCGGACGGAGCCGAGCGAACGGGCGAACCAGACTGTACCACCGCAATTGAGCGGCGTCGGCGAAGACCTTAACAGCAGTCTGGCGAAGTGCCGATTGCTCAAGCCACCGGCCCCAGTTGTGCAGGAAGAGCTCCTGGGCCAGCCGCCGCTCGCCGCTCGTCCACCGCTGGTCGGCCTCGCTGACCGTGACATAGACCTTCACCAGCAGCCCCTTATGCAAGTCGTCCATCGACCGCAGGAACTTGTCGGCGGGCTGAGATATCAGGTGCGGATGCTGGTTGATGACTAGCTGAGCGGCCTCGAGGTAGATCCGGCGGCATTCGACCAGCGACTGGCGAAACGCGTCGACGAGCTCATCGGGCGCAGCGGGCGAACTCATGGGCTGGAGGCCACCGGAAGGATGGGAGCGACGGTCGAGCCGATCGACCGACAGTTCCAGTCTAACGGTCGGCAGCACGCCTGAGTACCGATTGAGTAGCGACCGACCCAACCACCCCCCCCTTTCGGTGAAATGTCCTAGCCGATGGGCATGATTTGGACGTGGCCGAAGCTGGGGGACGATTGATTTCGGGTGAATTGGAGGTGAATTGGCGGTGGTATGAATAGATCCCCCTTTCCCGGCTGGTGATTTTGGATAAGATCAAATCATTCGCGCCTTGCCCGCCGGTCTGTCTGCTGGATTCCTGGTAGCTGCCAACTGCGATCGACCGGTGCTGGGCGTCGGAAGACCTTTCCCCCGGCCGTGCATCCCACCAGGGCTGGCCGAGCGGATGGGTGTCGCTGGTGACGGACCCACTGGCTGGACACCTGGCCAGCAGCCGTGGCAGCCGGCTGGAGGAGGGACGGCTCCCTCCGACGTTACCACCTCACTCGGACGAGGTTCCCCAGACTGAGGAAGTAGATTCCATGGATTTAAAGAAGATTCGAAACATTGGCATCTCGGCACACATCGACTCGGGCAAGACGACCTTGAGCGAGCGGATCCTGTATTACTCGGGCCGAATCCACAAGATGGAGGAGGTCAAGGGTGGTGGCGATGGTGCGACCATGGACTACATGGACCTCGAGCGCGAGCGTGGGATCACGATCACCAGCGCCGCGACGACGGTCGAGTGGGACGGTCACAAGGTGAACCTGATCGACACCCCGGGGCACGTCGACTTCACGGTCGAGGTGGAACGCAGCCTCCGCGTGCTGGACGGCGCCGTGCTGGTGCTGTGCGCCGTCGGTGGTGTGCAGTCGCAGTCGATCACGGTCGACCGCCAGATGAAGCGGTACCACGTCCCCCGTCTGGGGTTCATCAACAAGATGGACCGCACCGGTGCCAACCCGCAGAAGGTGGTTGAGCAGATGCGGGAGAAGTTGGGGATCGACGCGTTCCTGGTCCAGTGGCCCATTGGCGCTGGCGCGACATTTGAAGGCGTGATCGACCTGATCTCGATGAAAGCCATTTACAATGAGGGTTCGGACGGCAGCAAGCTGCGTCCGGCCGAGATCCCTGCTGAGCTGCAGGAAGAAGCTGCTGAGGCTCGCCAGCATATGCTGGAATCGCTGTCGATGTTCAGCGACGAGCTGATGGAGCTGCTGCTGTCGGAAGAAGAGATCTCGGAGGAGATGATCCACAAGGTGCTGCAAGCGGCGGTGCGGGCCGAGGAATGTACGCCGGTCTTCATGGGCTCAGCCTACAAGAACAAGGGCGTTCAGCAGCTGCTGGATGGTGTCGTCCGATACCTTCCGTCGCCCCTTGATCGGGCGATCTACGGCCTGGATCCGACCAACGAATCGACCAAGAAACCGCTGGAAGCCGATCCGACCAAGCCGTTCGTTGGATTGGCGTTCAAGATCGTCGACGATCCGTTCGGCCAGCTGACGTTCTTGCGGATTTACCAGGGCAAGATCACCAAGGGCTCGATGTACGTCAATCAGCGTACCGGCAAGAAGGATCGCTTCAGCCGTATCGTGCGGATGCACGCTGACAAGCGTGAGGAAATCGACGAGGCAACGGCGGGCGACATCGTGGCCATCATGGGCATCGATTGTGCCAGCGGTGACACGTATTGCCACGAAGCGAAGTACTGCACGCTGGAAAGCATGTATATCCCCGAGCCGGTGATCAAGGTCGCCGTGTCGCCCGCTCAGCGAGCCGATTCGGACAAGCTGAGCAAGGCGTTGCAGCGGTTCCGTCGTGAAGATCCGACGCTGCAGGTGATGACCGACGAAGAGACCAGCGAAACGCTGATGGCGGGGATGGGCGAGCTGCACCTGGACATCTACGTCGAACGGATTCGACGCGAGTACAAGGTCGAGGTCGAAGTCGGCGCGCCGAAGGTCAGCTATCGCGAAGCGCCGACTCGAGCAGTCGATTTCGACTACAAGCACAAGAAGCAGACGGGTGGCTCGGGCCAGTACGCTCACGTCGTCGGCACCATGTCACCGCTGCCGGAAGAATCCGAGACGAACTTCATTTTCGAAGATAAAGTCGTCGGCGGACGCATTCCGAAGGAATACATTCCGTCGGTCGAGAAGGGTTTCCGCGATTCGTTGGGCAAGGGCCCGGTCGCCGGTTACCAGATTCTTGGCGTGAAGATGGAACTGAAGGACGGTTCGTATCACGACGTTGACAGTAGCGACATGGCGTTCCAGATTTGTGCTCGGGACTGCTTCCGCGAAACCTTCATGAAGTGTCAGCCGGCGTTGCTTGAGCCGATCATGAAGATGGAAGTGGAGTGCCCCGAAACGTTCCAGGGTACGGTGACGGGTGACTTGATCAGCCGCCGCGGTCTGATTCTGGGGAGCGAGAATCGCGGGCTCAACGTAGTGATCATCGCTGAGGTGCCGCTGGCTGAGACGTTCGGTTATTCGACCGATCTCCGCAGCCAGACTCAAGGCCAGGGGACCTTCTCGATGGAGCTGGCCAAGTACAAGCGAGTGCCGGCGAAGATCCAGGAACAGATCGTCGAAGAGCGTAAAAAGGCCGACCTGGTCGGCGCCAAGTAGTCCAGGCAGAACGGTTCGACTGGGGCTTGAGGCCCCTCGACACGGCTATCCTCAAGGGCCGTCGGGCAGACCGACGGCCCTTTTTTCGTGCCGGCCGCCCCCTGGGCCGGCTTCCGGCCCCCTCAGGCTCTCTGGCCGCATCAGGTTCCCCGGCGGCGTCCCCCAGGCGGTCCGTCAGCGGACCCGGTCCGGCAATCAGCCCGACCCACCCAAACCTCCCAAATCAACTCCGGAGGTAGGTGCGACCTCCGTGGAGGTAGGTGCGACCTCCGGGGCGGGCGGGGATTTTCTGAGCCGGGATCTTTTTTTGGGTGGGGGGCCGACCCGGGGCGGGAACGTGACCTAGGATTCATCTGGAGAGGGAAACCGAGGCACGACGTCGGCCGATTCCGGCACGAAGCGATGTCCGGCCCCTCGGACCGGCCAGCGCCGGTCGAACCGCCTGACACGCAAACGGTCTTATCCTGTCATCCTGTCATTCGCCTGCGACGTGTTGGCTGTTCGGTCGACTGGTGCTGTTGTGCAACTGATTCGCCATACCCGGCTTATCGCCACTGTGGCATTACATCTTTGTTTCCGCACGCATTGAAGTCACGGCAGAGGTAACCACACCATGTTGCACCAGGCAGCACCCCCGACACAGAATTCCGTATTGGACGAGATGGTCGAAGAGCTGTTGCGGGAAGACCGCCAGCTGACCGTGCTCGAACGCCGCTCGTATCACCGACAGCCGTTCGTGCGCCCTGTGACCATCACTCCGACGCGCGGCGTCCAGATCCCGATCGTCGGATTTTCCAAGAACATCTCCCAGGCCGGCATCGGCATCCTCTGCATGAAGGGGATCCCGGAACGCCTGATGGCCCGCATCGAAATTCACCGGACGTCCGGCAAGCCCTTCGCCGTGCTCAGCGAATGCCGCTGGTGCGACGACTTCGGCGATGGCTGGTACATCTCCGGCTGGAATTTCATGAGCCTCGGCTGAGCCAGTACTTGCCTGAGCCAGTGTTCGGCCGAGCTAAGGCTCGGCGGATCGGCGAAGCTCAGCGGTCGAAGCAGCGTTTCAGAGCGTACAGGGTCGTGTCCCGGCCGACTCGAGCGATCGAGGTGGTCAGCGGGATCGACTTGGGACAGACTGCCACGCAGTTCTGAGCGTTGCCGCACATCTGGATGCCGCCGGGTCCGGTGAGTGCTTCCAGCCGATCGTCCTTTTGCATGGCGCCGGTGGGGTGCATGTTGAACAGCACCGCTTGGCTGATGGCATGAGCGCCGACGAATGCCTGGTCGTAGGCCGCTCGCTGCCGAGCCGCGAACTGTTCATCTGTCTCACCTTCCGCCCGCTGCACCTCAACCTTGGTGTACTGCGGGCAGGCCTCCAAGCAGCAGCCACAGGTCATGCACTGGCTGAGCGGATAAGCCGTTTCTTGCTGCTGACGCGACTGCTTCGGCCCGGGCCCCATGTTCTCATACGCGTCGACTTCGACCCACGCCTGCACTCGCTTGAGAGCCTGGAAGGCTCGCGAACGGTCGACGACCAGATCGCGCAGCACGGGGAACTTGGTCATCGGCCGCAGTTCGATCTCTTCGGGACGATCTTCGAGCAATCGGTCGACCAGAGCCGTGCAGGCCTGGCGGACGCGACCGTTCACGACCATCGTGCAGGCGCCGCAGACTTCTTCCAGACAGTTGCAGTCCCAGCAGACCGGCGGCACGGGCTCACCGTCGCTGGTCTTAGCCTGCTGCGCTATCCGCTGCAGCACGCTGATCACGTTCATGTTCTCTTCATACGTCACTCGGTGCCGCTGCCAATAGCTCGGTTGACCCGGCGCGTCCTGACGCAACACCCGTACGTCGAAAGCGTGAATTCTGGTCGAGCCATCAGTCGAATGAGACATGCGATAGGTTCCTCAAACTGCCCTGATCCGGTTCTCGCCGGTGGTGGTCAATCAATTCTTTCTGGAACGAAACAGCCTGCGGCGGAGCCGTGCCGCGATCAGTGTGCGGCCGCTGGAGCCCCTTGGCCGCGAGCTTTCTGTCGTTCGCGCCACACCTTTTCAATCACATCGCCGCCGACGATTCCGTACAGCCGAGGCCGGGGCGGAATCAGCGACGTGTCAACATCTTCGTACGACAGCTGAGGCTGACCACTGCCGTCCCAATCGGCGATAGTCGACTTCAGCCACTTCTTGTTCTTCTCTTCGAACGAGTCGCACCAACGTTCGGCTTCCCGCAACCGCTCGGCCGGCTCAGTCGCTTCGACGTCCGGCAACTCGAAAGCGGGCTTGTAATGGGCTCCGCGACATTCGTCCCGCTGACGAGCTCCTTTGAGGATCGCCAGGGCCAGCGGGAACATGTCGACGAGCGCTTTGGTGAAGACAACATTCTGGTTGGTCCAGGTCCCGCTGTCGGAAAGCGAACAGCGTTGCGATCGCTGGTACAGCTCCAGGACCTGCTGGTAAGCCTCATCGAGCGATTTGTTCTCGCGGACCACCGTGGCGCTGCGGGTCATCACATCCCCGAGCTCATGGTGGATGGCATACGGATTCTCACCGCCACCGCTGCGTTTGAGCAGATTGTCGTGCCGCTGCTGGTGATCGGCTGCCGCTGAGCGTAGTTCCTGACCGGCCCGTTCTTGAGCGGTCGACTTGACCGACTTGAGCGACGTTTCGATCCCGGGCGCCACCACCAGTCCGGCAAAGATGCAGCTGAGCAGCGAGTTGGCTCCCAGCCGATTCGCGCCGTGATACTGGTAGTCACACTCGCCGATGGCGTAGAGTCCCGGCAGATTCGTCTGCTGATTCCGTGGCGATCCTAGCAACAGGCCGCCGTCAGCCGTCCGCTCATAGTCAACCCACAGGCCGCCCATCGAGTAATGGACCGCCGGGAAGATTTTCATCGGCACATCCCGCGGATCAACTCCCTGGAACTTCTCATAGATCTCCAGAATGCCCGAGAGCTTGCGGTCGAGTTCCTTGCGGTCGATGTGAGTCAGATCGAGATAGACGCACTGCCGGTCTTTCTCCACGCTCAGACCTTCCCGCACGCAGACGTTGAAGATCTCGCGGGTGGCGATGTCGCGCGGCACCAGGTTGCCGTAAGCCGGGTAGCGATCCTCAAGGAAATAGTACCGCTCGGATTCGGGAATCGACCGCGGATCACGAGTGTCCTGCGGGCGACGAGGCACCCACACTCGGCCCCCTTCCCCACGCGCCGACTCGCTCATCAACCGCAGCTTGTCAGCTCCCGGAATGGCCGTCGGATGGACTTGAATGAATTCCGCGTTCGCATAACGCACGCCCGACTGAAAACAACGGCTCGCCGCGCTGCCGGTGCAGGCCATGGACATGGTTGAGCGGCCGAAGAGGAGCCCGCAGCCGCCCGATCCGACGACCACCGCGTCAGCCGGGAAAGCTCGAATCTCCATGCTGACCAGATCCTGAGCCACGGCGCCGCAGCAGCGACCCTGGGAATCGACGACCGGGCTGAGAAAATCCCAGAACTCGTACTTCTTGATCAGCCCTTCGGTCTCCCAGCGACGGACCTGCTCGTCGAGTGCGTAAAGAAGCTGCTGACCGGTTGTGGCCCCGGCGAATGCCGTCCGCTTGTAGAGCGTCCCGCCGAAGCGACGACGATCCAGAAAGCCTTCGTGGGTTCTATTGAACGTCACTCCCAGCCGGTCCATCAGATCGATGATCTTCGGGCCCCAGTCGGCCATCTCTTTCACCGGCGGCTGGTGCTGCAGAAAGTCACCGCCGTAAACGGTGTCGTCAAAGTGCTTCCATTCGCTGTCGCCCTGCTGACGAGTCTGATCGTTGCAGCTGTTGATGCCACCTTGAGCACACACGCTGTGGGATCGCTTGACGGGCGTCAGGCTCAACAGATCGACGGCCACGCCCAATTCGGCCAGCTTCATGCTGGCGGCCAATCCCGCCAAACCACCTCCGACCACCACCACTCGATGCTTGGCCATTGTTCTGAATTTCCCCTTCGACACCTACTTGTATTTCAAGCCCTGACCGGCAGGATCGTCCGCTCAGTTCACTCGGCGGTTGATTCGGTCGTTGATTCGGTATTTGATTCGGTATTTGATTCAGTCTTTGACGCAGTGGTCGACTCGGACTCTGACCCGGATCTTTTTTCCGGCGTATCGGTCACATCGCCCGCCGCCACTCGCGCTTTGTAATGCTGATCTTCGTACTCCCGAGCCGCTTCGATGTTGACGCGGTTCATGCCCGCCAGAGCACTCAGGCCGATTCCGCCCAGCACCAGGCCGAAGATCCAGCACGCTACACTCGCTCGTCGTTGAGCGGCCGGTGATAGCCAGATGCCCCAGGTGATTCCCATCGTCCACAAACCGTTAGCCAGATGGAACACACACGCGATGATGCCGACTGCGTAGAGAAGCAAGACCAGCATCGAATGCTGGATGGCCGCACCGGCGGTCGACGCCGCGTTATAGGCTCGGAACTGATGGCCACCCAGCGGCTTGGCGACATTCTCCAGCCAGGCGTCGTTGTGGAACCAGCCGTGCATGTGAAAGACGTGCCAGCCGATATAGAACAGAGCGATCATGCCCGAGACCCGCTGCAGCGTGTAGCGGTAGTTCTTGGCCAGCGGGTAAGAGCTGACGTTGGGCGAGCCGCTGCGGATAATCAACACGCCGACGATGGCATGGAACAGGAGCGGCAGGAAGATGAATCCCCACTCCACCACCCACAGGAATCGACCCAGCGAGTGGATCCGATCCACGTTCCGCTGAAACGCGCCCACCGAATCGAGCACGGTGGAGTTCACCAGCAGGTGAACCACCATGTACGCGCCGACCGGAATGAGCCCACTGAGCGAATGCAGGCGCCGGATGAGGAAATCATTGCGGGCCCAAAAGGAATTAGCGTCGGCCGTACTCACGGGAACCCCTTACCTCGCCTTGTTCAATCCCCCACCACTCTCCGCCGCTCACCTGACCGTGCGAGCGTCACCAGAATACACGCGCGACGACGCAGTCGGTAGGCGGGGTGAGGCTTTCGCCGCTGACCCTCCTTAGGCACCGTCGGGCGATACCATCCGAACCGCGGTCGCTCGAACCACCCACCGCCGCCTGCCCAATCAACTGCATTCGCCGGGTCGCAGTTAACGGCCAGGGACCGCCAGCCAGAAGCTTGGTTCATTTCGACCGCTGGATCCGGATCCGCCGATACTCCATCTGGCCCCGATCGCCCTCCAATCCGATGGGGCCGCTGGCCGGCAGCTCCAGGGCCTCTTCCAGCACCTGGCCGTTGCAAGTACAGCGAGCCTTCCCCTGTTTGACCTCGACGATCAGTTCGTTCCAGTCCTGGGGGCGGTACCCGGGCAAATCCTTGTACGGTCCGGCCAGGACATAGTCGCGGCACTGCAGCTGAGGCTTCCGCAGGAAGACGCCGCTGTCCGCATTGGGACCCGCTCGGAATTCGAGCTTCAAGACAAAATCGCCATCGAAATCGGCTTCGGTCCAGAGCTGTTGGATGCGTCGTCCCTCAGCGGGCGTGGTGACGACTAGCCGCCCGTTTCGGGCGATAAATCGTCCGTCGGGAGTGGCCGTCTGGCCGTCGAAATTCTGCCGTTCGGTGATCACTGGCCATGGCGGCGCGGCCGGATCGGATTTGAGCCACCCGTCGCGGGCCTTGAGGTCCTCGGGGGAGGTGGGTCGCCAACACCAGCCGGTGAGGTCGCGACCGTTGAACAGGCTCTGAAAGCCGTCTTCCACGACAAATTCATCCTGGGGAGCGGCGAGGAGCGCTCGCGTCTCGAGGACGGGACGGAGGGCGGCGGCCCATTTTGCGTAGCCGGCTTCGTTCAAATGGAGCAAATCGGGGAATTCGGCCGGATTGGCGTCCCCCTGGCTATTGGCGAACAGGGTCCACGTATCGACCAGAGTGACCTGAGGGTCGTCACGCACCAGTTGGGCGTAGAGATCGTTGATTTCCCGGATCTTGTCGGCAGGCCGTCGCATGGAG
The DNA here is from genome assembly GCA_046349895.1 of Pirellulales bacterium. Classification (GTDB taxonomy): domain Bacteria; phylum Planctomycetota; class Planctomycetia; order Pirellulales; family Pirellulaceae; genus JAXMBJ01. The sequence continues at coordinate 4,302,310 of JAXMBJ010000006.1, forward strand.
GCTGAGCTGGGAAAGACGGCACACAGGACGACGGGGAGTTCCGCGTTATGTTGCCGCAGTTCGGCCAGGATCAACTTCATGTTGGCGGCGATGGTCGCCGGGTCGGCCTGCTCTTCCAGGTCGTTCGTGCCGATCAGCAGCACGACGCCGGCGGGTTTCAGGGCCAATACGTCGCCGGCGAGCCGGACGAGAACGCCCCGCGTGGTGTCGCCGCTGATCCCCCGATTCACGACTTTCGCACCGGGGAAACGCTCTGACAGATCGTCGCCCCAGCCCTGGGTGATCGAGTCGCCCAGCAGGACGAGTGCTCCTTGATCTTGCTGAGTAGATTCGGCCCAACGCTGGCGACGTTCGAGCCACAGCTGGCGAAACCAATCGGCTCGACGAAGCGGTCCGGCACCCGGGAGCCCTTCGTCGGTATCGGGAATGGCCAGCGACGGTGGCGCTTCGGCGACAGCCGCTGACCGCTGAGCCCAACCGGGAGCGGCGGTGCAGAGCGTGGCGAGCAGCAGCAGGGATCGGATCAGGACTACGGTGGCTGGTCGCCGGTGCCGCGGGGATTGGGGGGTGAGTGGCGCGAGCGTGCTCATGGCAGGGACCTTTGATGGATTGTCGGTGAGCAGATACCGGGGTGGATGGGGTGGGCGATCGAGGCCGGCCAGAGGGGTCGGCGTGGCGGAGATTGTACGCGAAGCGACGGGCGTGCTGGGGGGTTCTCGGGCCCAAACTGCCCAAATGGCAGGCGTCCGGAGCTGGGCCAGTCGGGACAGAGCCGGCCGGTTTGACCTGTGCGCGGCCGGCATTTACGATATAACTGGAAGCAGTTCAACGGGTTATGTCATCTGACTGAGCCGTTGAGCGAAGTCGGTTTTGACTGGCATCAAAATTGCCTGCACAGTTAGGTCAACTGGAGCCATTGTGCCGTTTTGCCGTGTGGGGAGCTGGAAATGGACCATTTTCTGGCGCCGTCCTTACTGATCACTGACGACGACCGAGATTTCCGCGAGACGTTGCAGGGCGTCTTCGAGCCGCTGGGATTCCAGACTCATCTGGCCGGCGACGGCGAGGAGGCGTTGGAGATTGTGGCGCACACGATCGTGCATGTCGCCTTGTTTGACATGCACATGCCGCGGCTGACGGGGCTGGAGACGATTGAGCGTCTGCGGGAAATGGGCCGTGATCTCCCGTGCATCCTGATCTCGGCCAATCTGACTGACGAGATTCGTCAGCGGGCTCAGGCATTTCGAGTGTTGAGCAAGCCAGTGCGGGTCCATGAAGTTCGCGCCACGGTCGCGGCCGCCATCGAAGCGACCTACGGCCCGCGCAGCTGACCATCGTCCTCCGCGTCCTCCGCGTCCTCCGCGGAGCTCCCCTCTGCGGTGATTCCTCCGCGGTGAAGCCGAACCGACTTGGCAGCGAGTTCCCGCATTTCACTCAACCTACGCCCTCGCCCAACTCGCCAACATTCCACCCAACTATCCCAGTCGACCATCAAGTACAAGACACACAACTTTCGTTCCTCAGCGTCCTCAGCGTCTCCGCGGTGATTCCTCTGCGCCTCTGCGGTGAAGTCGAACCGGCCCGGCAGCGAGTTACCGCAATTCACTCAAGCTACGCCCTCACCCAACCCGCCGACATTCCACGCAAACACCCCAGTCGACCATCAAGTACAAGACACACAACTTTCGTTCTGCGCCTCTGCGGTGAAGCCGACCCGGCCGGGCAGCGAGCTACCGCAGTTCACTCAAGCTACGTCCTCACCCAGATCGACCACATTCCTCGCGAACCTCCCAGTCGACAATCAAGGACCAGGGGGGAGCTGTTGGGCACGACGGTAAGTCGGGTTGGCAGAGCGGGCGCCGGGCTCGACCGGAAAGGCAGAGCGGGCGGCATCCGAGCGGATGCGGCTCGAGTGGTAGCCCCAACGGGGACAGGGGACCGAACTCGAATCGCGGACTAATGAGCGAGCCCCGGGTTCGGGTTGGGCTCGGGTTCGACAGCCGCGGCGGCACGGTTGGCCAGCTCATCGATGGGAGTCGCCGCGGCTCGGTTCTGGCGATTGCGCAGGCCGGTACCGGGGACGACGCGAGGGCCGGGCGAGTGTGCTTCGATGGTTCGCTGGAGTTCGGTGGCGTCGATCGATTCGACTTCCATCAGTCGTTCGGCGAGGGCGATCAGGGCGTCGCGGCGAGTCTGCAGGATGTCGCGGACCTTGTCGAGCGATTCATCGATGAGCCGCTTGACTTCGCGATCGATTTCGCGAGCCGTTTCTTCGCTGTGGCTGAAGAGCCGCTCGTCGCCGCTCCCGGTCAGGAACGCGGAGCGGTTGGTTTCACGGAACGTGACTCGACCCATCCGGCTCATTCCGTAGTCCATCACCATGCTGCGAGCGATATCTGTGCAGCGTTCAAGGTCATTCTGAGCTCCGGTGGAAACTTCGTGGAAGACGAGCTCCTCGGCCACGGTGCCGGCCAGCAAGACTTGAATGCGGCTCTCGAGTTCTCCTTGCGTCATCAGGTAACGATCGCCGTCGGGCCGCTGCAGCGTGTACCCAAGTGCCGCGAATCCGCGGGGAATGATGGAGACTTTATGGACCGGGTCGGTATCGGGAAGGCTGTAGGCGACCAGCGCATGGCCGGCTTCATGGTAGGCCACCCGATACTTCTCGTCCTCCTTCATCACTCGCTGTTTCTTCTCCAGCCCCGCCGTGACGCGTTCGATCCCCTCATTGAACTCATCCATGCCAACTGTCGACTTGTTCTTGCGAGCGGCCAGCAAAGCCGCCTCATTGACCAGGTTCGCCAGATCGGCGCCGACGAATCCCGGCGTAAGTTGGGCCACGTTTTCCAGCTGCACGGTCGGATCGAGCTTGACGTTCTTGACGTGCACATTGAGGATATCAAGCCGACCACGAACGTCGGGCCGGTCGACCAGCACTTGGCGATCGAAGCGACCTGGTCGGAGCAAAGCCTGATCGAGGGTTTCCGGCCGGTTGGTGGCGGCCATCACAATCACGCCGCTGTTGGAATCGAAGCCATCCATTTCGACCAGCAAGGCATTGAGCGTCTGTTCGCGTTCGTCGTGCCCGCCCACGATGCTGGTGCCACGAGTCTTGCCGAGTGCATCGAGTTCATCGATGAAGATAATGCACGGTGCTTTGGCCTCGGCTTGCTGGAACATATCGCGGACACGAGCCGCACCGACGCCAACAAACATCTCCACGAAGTCCGAACCCGAGAGGCTGAAAAACGGGACGCCAGCCTCTCCGGCGATCGCCTTGGCCAACAACGTCTTGCCCGTACCCGGGGGACCGACCAACAGCACGCCGCGCGGAATGCGCCCGCCCAGTCGCTGGTACTTTTCGGGGGACTTCAAGAAGTCGACGATTTCTTTAACTTCCTCGACCGCCTCGTCGATGCCGGCCGCGTCATTGAAGCTGACGCCCAGATCTTCCTGAGCATACAGGCGCCCACGACTGCGACCGAAGGCCATCGGCGAATTGGCTCCGCCCAGGCGTCGAAGCATGAAGAAAAAGAAGGCGATAAACAGCAGCGTGATGATCAACATCGGCAGGAACGACTGCCAGATGCTCGGCCCCGGCTCATGTGCGAACGGAATACCGGCCGCCAGCAGGGCTTCGGAGAGCCGATTCTTCAGATCGTCCGACTCACCCAGGTTGGTGCGGAATCGGACCAGGGTCGGCTGAGCATGGGCGACCGGTCCGCCGCCAGGCCGCTCTTCTTTCCGCAACACCTTGCCCGTGACATCGTACCGTCCGAAGCGAATATCGCGCACGTCGCTGTAGAAGATCAGCTGATCGGACTGCCGAACGAGGATCTGGCCAGGATCGGTGAGTTCACCCGAGTTCATCGGCAGCCGGTCGACAACCAGCTCCTGGATCTCGGCCGCCGGTGCCCCGCCCGCATCGGCCCCCTTGCCCGCATCGGCCCCCCTGCCCGCCGCGCCTGTGGCCGCAGCGGCAGGTGCTGCCTCGGAAGATGCTGCCTCGGCCGGATTTTTCGCGGCCGATTCGGTTGTCTTCGAGTCGGAACCGCCGGTCGGCTGATCGGCGTCGGGCGGAGCCCCCTGACCAGCGGCCGCGTCCGCGATCGCTCGCACGGCCGCTTCAGCCGGAGTGGTGGTGTCCGAGCCCTGTTTGGCTGAGGCAGCCTCCTGTGCGGCCCCGAGGCTCGATCGCCGCTGTTCGACCAGCCGCAGCAGGTCGGTGTAAGCGATTTCGTAGGTGGTGGCGTTGAGCATCCAGACGCCGACAAAGACGGCGGCCATCACGAAGATCAGAGCTGACCACAGGAGGTTGGCCGTGGGTGACTTGTTGTCGCCAGTTCGTTTCGGTCCGCGAGATTCGTTCGTCATGCTCTTCCGGCCTTTGCCTCAGGGCCCCCAACCGCTGCCAATACGCCAATTGAATGATCCAGGTCGGTTGGGGAATTTCTCATTATATTCGGGTTGTGCGGCAAGCCACACCGGAGTGTGCGAGGGACCGATTCACCTTGTCGCTAAGTGTCGGCCCACCTACAATGCGTTGTTCACGTCGCAAGTCCAATGGGGATTGGGAATTGCAGCTTATCGGCGGCATTCCTGCTGAGCTTTGCGGAGGGCCATGCGACCGTTGCGACTGGCAGTCGTCGGACAATTCGGTATAAACCGGAATTTGCGTCCCACAGTAAGATTTTAACGCGCATAACGAAACTGCCACCCGGCGCCTGGGGTGAGGGCGTAAGGCAAACTTGCGGGTAGGACGGTGCACGGGTGAGAACGAGGTAGTGGGCATGACGACGACCGAACAGCTGAGCTCGGCCGGCGCGCGGCAATTGACTGGCCGCGCGGTCGTGGTGCTGGGCTCTACCGGCAGCATCGGTCGCAGCACCTTGGATGTGATCGCTTCGTCGAGCGGCCGACTGCACGCGTTTGCCTTGAGTGCTCATACACGCCTCGATCTGGCAGCTGAGCAGGTTCGCCAGTTTCAGCCTCGCTATCTGGTGGCCACGTGTCGGCGGTCGGCTGAGCAGTTTGGCTGGGGACCCGGCTTTGCGGCCGACGGCGAAACCGACGCTCAGCCGGGCCACACACGAGTGCTGGTGGGGGAAGAAGGCCTGGCCAGCGTGGTCACCCGGCCCGAAGTCGACGTGGTGGTGGCCGGGATCGTCGGGAGTGCTGGCCTGGCCAGCACCGTAGCCGCTCTGACCGCCGGCAAGACGGTCGCTCTGGCCAATAAAGAAACACTCGTGATGGGAGGTCCGCTGGTCACTCAGCTGGCTCAGCGGCATGGCGGCCAGCTGTTGCCGGTCGACAGCGAGCACAGTGCGGTTTTCCAGGCGATGGCGGCCGGGGGTCGATCCGAGGTGGCTCGGATCCTGCTGACGGCCAGTGGGGGACCGTTCCTGCGATGGACGGCCGACCAGATGGCTCAGGCAACCGTCGCCCAGGCCCTCGCTCACCCAACTTGGCACATGGGCCCCAAGATTTCGGTCGATTCGGCGACCATGATGAATAAGGCCCTGGAGATCATCGAAGCTCGGTGGCTCTTCCAGCTGGCTCCTTCCCAGATTCAAGTCGTCGTCCACCCTCAGTCGATCGTCCATTCGCTGGTTGAATTCCAGGACGGATCGGTGATCGGCCAACTCTCCAGCCCCGACATGCGGCTCCCTATCCAGTATGCTCTGTCGTATCCCGCTCGCTGGCCGGCGACCGCTCAGCGGCTCGACTGGTCCCAAGCGATGCGGCTGGAATTTGAGCCGCCCGACCTGGATCGATTTCCGGCTCTGCGGCTGGGGTATGAAGTGGCCGCAGCGGGCGGGACGGCCGGAGCGGTGCTCAACGGGGCCAATGAAGCGGCGGTCGCCGAGTTTCTGGCCGACAGATTACCTTTCAATCAAATTGTCCCGGTCTGCGAAGCCGTGCTCAAGCACCATGCGTTCGACGGGGACCCGACGTTAGACGAGCTGATGGCGGTCGACCGCTGGGCTCGCCAGGAGGTGTTGCGGTGGATGGCGCGTTCGTAGTTTTCGCAGCCTGGTCGATCCTGACCTGGACGTTCTGGTCGGCAGCCCTGAAGGCCGGTCTGGGCCTGGGTTTTGTCATTTTCGTCCACGAGCTGGGGCACTTCCTGGTAGCGAAGGCCTGCGGTGTGAAGTGCGAGAAGTTCTACGTGGGGTTCGACGTGCCGATCAAGATCGGCCCGTTTCAGTTGCCGAGCTCCCTGTTTCGCAAGAAGTGGGGCGAGACGGAGTACGGTATCGGCATTATTCCGCTGGGCGGCTACGTGAAGATGCTCGGTCAGGACGACAACCCGGCGAACGCGGCCAAGGAGGCCGAACGGACTCGGTTGACACCTGCCGAAGAGGGTGCCCCGGCGAAGCTGGATCCGCGGAGTTTCCCGGCCAAGCCAGTCTGGCAGCGGATGGCGATCATTTCGGCCGGCGTGATCACCAATCTGATTTTCGCGGTGATCTTTGCTACGCTCGCTTATCGCTGGGGCGTCACCTACACCCCCTGCGTCGTCGGCCAGACCAGCCCGGGACTGTCTGCCTGGCAAGTCGGACTGGAGCCTGGTGATCGTGTCGTGCAGATTGGACGCAACGGCAAGAAGACCGAGCATCTGCGGTTTGACAAGGACATGATGCTGGAGGTCTTCATCACGGGCGGCGACAAGGACCTCGATTTGCTGGTCCAGCGTCAGGGCGATCCGCAGCGTGAAGAATGGATCACGGTGCGGCTGAGCCCGCGACTGAAGCACCTTGGTGACCGCCCGGCGATCGGCATTGCGCCGCTGCGGAGCAATGAAGTGGCTTGGTACTGGGACGGTTGGGAAGTAGCTCCGAAAAGTGGCGTGCAGCCAGCAGAAGAGTCGTCAGTACCTCTGGCACGGTGGCCGGAAGATCCGCTGAAGGCTGCGAAAATGTCTGATTTGCCGCCTGGGACTCTCTTGCCCGGCGATCAGATCGTGGCGATCAACGGTCAGAAGGTCACCAGCAGTATCGAGATTCAATCGCTGCTGGCCCAACATGCTCAATCCGAAATCAACTTGGCTGTGGAGCGCCCTGGCAAGACCAAGGACGCTCAGCCGACCCGGTTTGATGTGATGTTGCCGCGACGTCCGATGCGCGGATTGGGGCTGGAGATGGAGATGGGCCCGATCACTGCCATTCGCCAGGGATCGCCGGCAGCCGCGGCTGGCTTGCGCGAGGGCGATCGGCTGGTGAGTTACAACGGACAGCCGATCGGCGATCCGGTCACTTTTCCGGCTCGAATCAATCAGCTGGTCGGCCAATCGGTCAAGCTGGTGGTCGCTCGTGGTTCGGGCAAGGCCACGGAAGAAGTCACCGTCGACGTGACGCCAGCCGCTCCACGGGAAACCCAGCGGGACTTCTCGGGGGCCAAACCGATGGCGAGCAATGCCTTAGGGCTGGCCTATTCGGTGACCAACCGAGTGGCTCGTGTTGAGCCCGAGACGCCGGCAGCCGCTCAAGGAATTCAGCCGGGCGATTTGATCCTGACGGCCGAATTCCTGCCGTCGAAAGCGAACGAAGAGAAATGGACGACCCTGGCTCAGAAACAGCTCGACAAGTCGAAGGCGTACGCACTGGATGATCCGTCGACGACGTGGCTGGCGGTGTGGAGCAGCCTGCAGGATGACTTTCCCGATACCCAGATCAAGTTGACGTACCAGCGAGGTGAGGGAGCGGAAGCGACGAAGCAATCGGCGACGATGACTCCTGTCGACGTCCCCAACACCTATCTCGAGGATCGCGGACTGTACTTTGCGATGGCCGAAGAGCTCCACCAGTCAAACTCGTGGAGCGAATCATTTGCTCTGGGGCTCCGCGAAACCAAGGAGGGGATTACGCAGGTCGTGGCGACGCTGCGCATGCTCTTCACGGGCCAATTGTCAGTGACCAAGCTGAGAGGTCCGGGAACCATCGCGGCAGTGGCTGGAGCCGAGGCGTCGCAGAGCACTTCGCGGTTGCTGGTGTTTCTGACGCTGTTGAGTGCCAACCTGGCTGTGTTGAATTTCCTGCCCATTCCGGTCCTCGACGGCGGGCACGCGATGTTTCTGCTGTACGAAGGGATATTCCGGCGGCCGGTGGACGAGCGCGTGGCGTTTGGGCTGACGCTGCTCGGCTTCTCGCTGATCATGGGCCTGATGGTCTTCGTGGTCGGCATGGAAGTCCTCGATCTGGTGCGGCCGCGAGCATGACCGAGGGGCGGCGAGCCGTATTGCTGGACGCCGTCGGGACGCTGATTGAGGCGCAGCCGGGAGTCTGCGAGGTCTACCGGCAGGCGGCTCTGGACGACTGCGGAATCGTTCTGGATGTCGGAGTGATCCGCCAGCGGCTCGGCGAAGCTATGCGGGAGTTGCTGGCGGTCCGGCAGACGACCAGCGAGCAAGGGGAACGCGAGTTTTGGCGAGCGGTGGTCGGGTCGACGTTTCCGGAGGCGGCGAGCGGAGTCGATCGGCTGTTCGACCGGCTGTGGGACCATTTTGCTGAGCCATCCAACTGGCGGGTGTATTCGGATGTCGCCGAGGCATGGGACGAGCTGGAGCGACGGGGGATGGTGGTCGGAATCGCCTCGAATTTCGACCAACGGCTGGTCGGGATCGGCCGCCAGTTGCCGCCGCTCAATCGCACGAACTTCGTCTTCACTTCGGCCCGTCTGGGGTATCGGAAGCCCCATCCCCGGTTTTTCCGGCGAATTGAGGCCGAGCTGGAACTTCCGCCGCAAGCTTGTGTGCTGATCGGCGACCAACTCGATACGGATGTGCTTGGCGCCGTCCGTGCCGGATGGCAGGCCATCTGGATCGACCGCAGCCCACCTTCGGGAGCTTCCCGACCCCGCCCTACCCTCCCCGATCAGGTCACCCGCGTTGAATCGCTCACCGAGGCCGCCTGTCTGGTGTCTGAGACATAGCAATCACAGCCCGTTGGTCGGGTCTGGCTGGGGTCCGTTATCGACAGGTACTCCTCAGAACCGGGTATCGGGTCGACTTTCTGGACCAGCGGGTCGGAATTCCTGGGATCAACCCCCCATTAGATGGTGTCCAATGAGGTCTAATGGCTGTAAATTAACGTCAATGTGATTCGTATTCACAAATCATTCACCTACTTAACTCCTTATTTCCCATGTGCTTATTAGCTTTGCAGTATCGTTTGGTGCCTGAATCTCCGATCCTGGTGGCGGCGAACCGGGAGGAGTTTTACGAGCGGCCATCGGCCCCGCCTTCGATTCAGTCTGGCAAGCCACGGATTCTCTGTGGCACGGACCAGCAGGCGGGCGGGACGTGGTTGGGCGTGAATCAGAACGGGATGTTGGTGGCGGTATGCAATCGGCGTCGAACGGTGCCGACTTATCCGACTCGATCCCGTGGGGTGCTGTGCCGGGAGTTGTTGAAGGCCGATTCGGCGACGGCGGCTCGGGACATGGCCATGGAGGAACTGTCATCGGGCAAGTACGACGGTGCGAATTACGTCTGTGTGGACTTTGACAGTGGCTGGATAGTGCACGGTGGTGACGAGGTCGAAGCGGTACGGTTGGAGGACGGTCTGAACATTGTCTCCAACGGGGATGTTAACGATCCTCGGGACGAGCGGGTTCAGATGTGTCGTCGGCTGCTGACGCTGCAGACGCTCGACTCTCCGGTGAAGTTTCTGGCGGTGGCGAGCAAGGTGTTTGCCCGTTCGCCGTCGACGCCGGGTCGGCCGAGCATGGTGACGCGTGACCGCGACCGGGGTACGGTCAGCTCGACGCTGATCGCTCTGGGCAAGAAGCCGCGGGACGCCATTTATCAGTACGCTGGTGGACCGCCGGACGAGACTCGGTACGAGGATTATTCGCCGCTGTTGCGAGACATCCTCAGCCGAGGGTTGCGTGAAGCGAAGGCGCGGACCAAGAGCGCCAGCTGACGCGAGGCGGGCCCGAGCTTTCGGTGTGGACATTCAAGGCTGTCGAACGAGTGACGTTCGGCAGCCTTTTTTTGTTGAGTCGTGTCGGCGACCGGAGCGTGGGCAACAGCAGGGCGGGCGCCGCGGGGGCGGTTCGGGTGAAGAGCGGGCGTTCAGCTGGTAACATGGTGGCCAGGTTGATTCAGGCGGGTCGGGAGGTAAGGTTGCCGAGCGGATGCTGAGGGGCATTGGCTCGGGCCGACGACCAACGAGCGAGGGGAAACGGTATGTTCAGCTTTCAGGGGCGGCGGGCGTTGGGGTGGGCCGGGGTCTGTTCGGTGATCTTGGCGATGGCGTGGTTGGTGCCGTCGATCGAGGGTCAGTGGCAGCCGGCCAAGAGTCCGCTGATGACTCGCTGGGGCCGGCAGCTCGATCCGGCCAAGGTCTGGGCTGAGTATCCTCGTCCGCAGCTGGAGCGCGAGCAGTGGCAGAACCTGTGCGGCTTGTGGGACTACGCGATTGTGGGTCGCGATGCCGAACGGCCGGCGAAGTTTGACGGCCAGATTCTGGTCCCCTTCTGTCCTGAGTCGGCGTTGTCGGGAGTGGGCCGAAGTGTGCTGCCCGACCAGGCATTGTGGTATCGCCGCGAGGTGGAACTCGGTCGGCCGGAGGGTGACCAGCGGGTGTGGTTGCACTTCGGGGCGGTGGACTGGGACGCGACGGTGTGGGTGAACGGACGCGAGGTTGCTCGGCATCGAGGCGGATCAACGCCGTTTTCGTGCGACATAACGGATGCGTTGCAGCCGCGCGGGGAAGACGCTGGGGCGGGCAAGTCCGATCGTCAGGAGATTGTCGTCCGCGCATGGGATCCGACTGACCAGGGGGCTCAGCCGCGCGGCAAGCAGGTGCTCAAGCCGGAGGGGATCTGGTACACGGCGGTGACGGGAATCTGGCAGCCGGTCTGGACGGAGACGGTTGCGGCGGCTCATATCGGATCGATGGTCCCGGAGACGGATATCAGTTCGGGGGAAGTGAAGTTGAATGTCGCGACTCCAGGCGGTCGGCCGACGGACAAGGTCGTGGCGAAGATCCTCTGGCAGGGGGAAGTCGTTGCAGAGGGGATGGGGGCGGCCGGTCAGCCGTTGACGGTGAAGGTTCCCGAGCCGCGATTGTGGACGCCGAAGGAGCCGAATCTGTACGACGTGGAGCTGACTCTGACGCGGGGCAGCCAGGTGATGGATCGAGTGAAGAGCTATGTGGCGCTCCGGAAGATCTCCGCTGGAAAGGATTCGCAAGGGATTTTGCGGTTGTTGCTGAACGACGAGCCGTTGTTTCACTACGGGCCGCTCGATCAAGGTTGGTGGCCTGATGGTTTGCTCACCCCGCCCTCGGATGAAGCGATGGCTTACGACTTGCAGGTGCTGAAATCATTCGGCATGAACATGCTGCGGAAGCACATCAAGGTGGAGCCGTCTCGTTACTACTACCACTGCGATCGGTTGGGATTGCTGGTGTGGCAGGACATGCCGAGCGCGATGCAGCAGGGGCGAGATCACTTTGTAGGAGTGGACCGAGCGACGGATGCTGTGTTCACTGACGATGAGAAGGCTCAGTTTCGTGCTGAGCTGCGCGAGATGATGGATCATTTGAAGTTTTTTCCCAGCATTGTGGTCTGGGTCCCGTTCAATGAAGGGTGGGGGCAGCACGACACGAACGAGGTGTTGAAGTGGGTGGCCGAGCGCGACCCGAGTCGTCTGGTGAACGGGCCGAGCGGCTGGACGGACCGCGGCTACGGGGCGATGAAGGACATGCACAATTACCCGGGTCCGGGAATGTTTCCGGTGATGGACGATCGGGTGAGTGTGTTGGGCGAGTTCGGTGGCCTGGGGTGGCCTGTGGCCGGACATTTGTGGAAAGACTCGGACAACTGGGGCTATCGCACGTACAAGTCGCAGGATGAGCTGGTATCGAACTATGAGCAGTTGATGCAGCGATTGCATCCGCTGGTGGGGGCAGGCCTGGCGGCAGCCGTTTACACTCAGACGACCGACGTGGAAGTCGAAGTGAACGGGTTGATGACGTATGACCGCGAGGTGGTGAAGTTTCCAGCGGAGAAGATGGTGGCATGGCACAGTCGGTTGACCGGTCCGGCACCGGAAATCTGTGGAGTGTTGGCGAACTGTCAGGGGGGCCCGGTGGACTGGGTCTATACGACGGCCGAACCTGGGGCGGGCTGGATGGACGAGAAGTTTGACGCGAGTCAGTGGAAAACGGGTGCGGGCGGGTTTGGAACTCGAGCGACACCGGGTGCCGAGGTCGGTACTGAGTGGTCGACGTCGGACATCTGGTTGCGGCGTCAGTTTCAGCTGGAGCGGGTCCCGTCGGGCGAGGTGTTGTTGAGCATCCATCACGACGAGGACGCTCAGGTGTACATCAACGGGCAGCTGGCGGCCGACCTCAGCGGCTACACGACGGGCTACACGCTAGTGCCGCTGAGCCCCGCGGCCGCAGCCGCTCTGCGGGCGGGCGACAACGTCATATCGATCCACTGCCACCAGACGACCGGCGGCCAGTACATCGACGCCGGCCTCTCCGAGCTGACCTTCAGCCACTAACACTCGCCACCCCACACTGCTAGCATCTCCGGAGGTCGCACCTACCTCCGCTCGCTGCTAGCAGACCGGAGGCGGCACCTGCCTATCGGCCGAGCTCAAATTTTGCCGCTGATTGGACGTAATCCGAGCCATAGATGCGTCGTCCACCGTGCGGCAAAAGTGCTAGCACGCCCCGGAGGTCGCACCTACCTCCGCTCGGTGCTAGCAGTGCGCGGAGGTAGGTGCGACCTCCGGGCAGGCGTGGGGGGTGGCCGGATAGGCAGGCAGCGGGGGGTGGTTAGAGGCCGGAGATGGGTCTGGTTTGAATTCAAGTAGACTTAACAGCACAATGAGTGGGGACACGCGAACTGACCTCGACAACGCAGCGGGGCCGAGAAAATGCATTCTCAATTACGCCCGTTCTATGGCGGATTCTGGCTGGCTATGGTTGCGTTCGGCCCTTTTTCGGTCGGAATGGCAACACCACCGGACGACTCATCAATGGCTTCAATTGTCTCGACGGTGCGAAACCGCGTGACTGCGGCCAATGGCTTTGAGCTGACTTGGACAGAACAGGAAGCTCGGCTTGCAGGGGGCCAAGAACGACTTTCAACGATTCACTATCGCCTTTGTTCCGTTGACAAGTTATTGGCATTCGAGTTCCAGGTGGCTGCCGAACCGACTGCCAAAGTCGATCAGGCCGCTGATGAATACCGCGGCGTGTTCGACGGTAAGGCTACCTGGGAACTTCGCCCGAAGCCGGAGACTCTGAGTCATCCCTGTGGCTTTGTGAACCGAACGGAAAATCTGCTTGATCTGAATTTCCACGTCCAAAGCGCCAAGCTTGCAATGGGCGTCGGCCTCGCCGAAACGCTGGAGCAACCGAATGTTCAGTTGTTGGATCAACGTGAAGAAATCGACGGCCATCAGTGCGTCATGCTAAAGGTTCCCCTGGGTAGAGACTTCTCATGGTTCTGGTTGGACGAGCATCATGATTACCGAGTGGTGCAATGGGAGAATCGACCATTTGACCGTCGCCAGGCAAGGCGATTGAAAATCAGTTATGAACAAACTGGCGGGCCAGTCCCCCTGGAGAACCAATGGCAAGTTAAGGGCTGGGAGTTGCAGATACCCGAAGGCAACAAGATTTTCACGGCGACCGTGAAGACCCTTCAGAACCATCAGAGGTTTCCCGTCGGCACATTTCGAATCTACTTTCCTCCCGAGACCGTTGTGTGCGATATTCTTGCTCCTGAGCTGGTGGTTGACTCCGTCGTCGCCGAGGATGGCACCTGGAAGGCCCTCCGGTGACTTGCAAACTGCTCATGTCGCATTTCGGCAATCATTTTTCCACCAGCGCTTGGCCACGCTGATGCCGAGCTAGCACGCCACACGAGGTCGCACCTACCTTCCTTGTGTGCTAGCAGACCGAACGTGGCTTGGACTTGACGGTCGCGGCGGTCGAACCGGCCCCATGCCTCGAGGAGGATTCCCGAGGTCGCAGAGACTTCGCTGATGGCTGCCAGTGAGCAGCGCAATTTGAACTTGGGCAAGACAGGCGGGTGCGCCTACTACTGCTAGCAGCGTACGGAGGTAGGTGCGACCTCCGTGGAGGTAGGTGCGACCTCCGGGGAGGAGCGGGGGGTGGCGGGATAGGTGGGCAGAGGGGGTGGTCAGAGTCCGGAGATGGGTCGGCCGGCGGAGATGGCGTCGAGGACGGAGGCGGGGATGCCGCGAGTCAGCCGGGTCTGGCCGACGTCGACCAGCGTGTGCATGATCGTCGACGCCAGGTCGGCCAGCGTCACGGGGTCGGACGACGGCTGGCCGCCGTCCCGAGCTGATTGGCCGATCACCTGGCCCATGCGGAGCCCGCCGCCGTACAGCAGCAAGGGGGCGAGGTTGCCCCAGTGATCGCGGCCGCCGTGGACGTTCAGCTGCGGCGTCCGCCCCATCTCACCACAACAGACCAGCAAAATCTTGTCGCTCAACCCGCGGGCCTCGCAGTCGTCGATGAACGCCGAGACAGCGTGGTCGAACGGAGCGCCCACATAACCCATGCCGTCGACCATCGGCGCGTTGTTGATGTCGGCATGCATGTCCCACACGAAGCTGGTCGTGACGGTCACGAAACCGCAACCGTGTTCACAGAGCCTCCGCGCCAGCAACAACAGCTTACCGAGCGACGCGACGTGGTCGGCGTAGTGGCGGTGATTGTTCCAGCGTTTGTCGATGCGTTCGACCGGCACCAGCGGACCCGTATCGTAACGCTCGATCGACCGCGGATCCTCTCGCTTGAGATCAAACGCCGCTGACACTCCTCGCAGCAGCGAGTCGAACGCCTGTTGCTGAAAGGCGTTCCAGCCGCCAAACGTCGCGTCGCGGTCAGCCTGTCGCCGCCACGAATCGACGGCAGCCAACAGCGACCGGCGATCGGTCAGCCGCGCGGGGTCCATCGACAGGGACATATCCTGCTGCAGCCCGCCCCCTGCCCCGGGGACAAACGGCGCGTATTGCTTCCCCAGCTCGCCGGTGGCTTCAAAGTTGCCGAAGTCGGTAATCGCCGGTCCCGCCTCAGGTACGACCGCACGAGGAAAAAGGGCCACGTTGGTCGGCATCGCCGAATCGGGCCGGGTTGAGCCAGCGATGCGGGCATAGAGCGAGCCCATGTTCGCACCCTGGGTCGCTCGGCCCACCACCGGCTTGATATCGTGATTGCCATCGCCGGTAACAAACGAGCGGACCACGGCCAGCTTGTGAGCTCGTTGAGCGAGCCGACTCATCGTCCCGCCAAAGGTGATCCCGGGGAGCGACGTCGCCAGCTCACCAGTGGCACTGCGAATGTTCGCCGACGCCGTCATCTTCGGATCGAACGTTTCGTACTGGGACGGACCGCCGTGCATGAAGAGCAGGATGACCGACTTGTCGCGCAGCGGCAGAGGCACGGACGCCGCGGCGGCTTGCTGCAGGCAGCGGTCGATAGCCGTCAAACCGGCTCCTGCCAGTCCGCCGATCTGCAGAAACGTTCGCCGTCCGATGCGAGGCATGACGCTGCGCGGCAGAAGCTGCTGGGTTGGAAACCCGGGTGACTGGCTCGTCGCGTGCTCCATGCTCAACTCCCTAGGCGAGCAGTTTCTGGACTACTTCTCCGGCCACGTCGGTCAAGCGGAACTCACGTCCCTGGAAACGGTAGGTCAGCCGCAGATGGTCAAGCCCCAGCAGGTGCAGCAGTGTCGCGTGCAGATCATTGACGTGGACGCGATCGGCCGTCGCATTAAAGCCGAACTCATCCGATTCACCCAGCGTAATGCCGGGCTTGATCCCGCCACCGGCCATCCACATGGTGAATGCGTTCGGGTGGTGATCGCGTCCGTCATCTCCTCCCTGCACCATCGGGGTGCGACCGAACTCGCCGCCCCAAATGACCAGTGTATCCTGCAGCAGGCCGCGCTGCTTGAGGTCTTTGATCAATGCCGCACAAGCCTGATCGGTGTCGTGGCAGTTGTGAGTCAGGTCGGCCTTGAGTGCTCCATGTTGATCCCAGGCCTCATGAAAAATCTCGACGAACCGCACACCCCGTTCGACCATACGTCGGGCGAGCAGACAGCAGTTGGCGAACGACGCCTTGCCCGGTTCGGCGCCGTACATCTGCAGCGTCTCGGCGCTCTCCTGCGACAGATCCATCAACTCTGGAGCGCTCGATTGCATGCGGTAGGCCATCTCGAACGAGTTGATGCGAGTGGCAATCTCCGGGTCACCCGTGGCATCCAGGCGCAGGCGATTGAGTTTCTGCAGGGCGTCGAGTGACGAGCGTTGGATGCGGTCGTCGACACCGGGCGGGTTCGACAGGTAGAGCACCGGGTCACCGGCACCTCGAAACTGCACTCCCTGGTAGACACTGGGCAAAAACCCGCTGCCCCAGTTTGAATTCCCGCCGCTGGGTCCCTTCTTCCCCGAGCTGAAGACGACGAAGCCGGGCAGGTCTCTGGATTCGGTCCCCAATCCGTACAGCGACCAGGCACCGAAGCTGGGGCGGCCAAACTGTTGCGACCCGGTACTCATCTGAATCTGCCCCGGCGCGTGGTTGAACGCGTCGGTGACCATCGACTTGACGATGGCAATGTCATCGACAACGGTGGCCAGATGCGGCAGCAACTCCGAAAGTTCGGCGCCCGACTCGCCGTATTTGGCAAACTTGAATCGCGGTCCGAGGAACTTGGAAGATGGATTGATGAACGCGGCGCGGTAGCCTTCGATCAGCGAGGCCGGCGGGAGCTGGCCGTCCATTTCGGCCAGCTTGGGCTTGTAATCGAACAGATCGAGATGGCTGGGGGCTCCAGCCATGAACAGAAAAATCACCCGTTTGGCCTTCGCCTCATGGTGTGGCCGCTTCGGGGCGAGTGGATCGACGGTTGCGGGAGCGGCAGCCGGTGCGGCCAATCCCTGTTGGCGCAGCAGGTCGGTCAGGGCCAGTGCGCCGACACCGACACCGCAATCGCGCAGGAACCAGCGGCGAGCGACTTGCCGACCCGCATCGTTGGCCTGACGTTGTTCCCCATACTCACTCATGTTCGACTCCTGCCTCCGGGCGCCGGTAACTGCAACTGCAACCTGCCACCCCAGTACTGCCGCTGCGACTGCGGGATAAGCCCACGGTCGAAGCAGATCAAGGTTTGGAAATTGTTTCGTCCAGGTTCAACAACACACGGGCCACGCTGGTCCACGCGGCCAGCTGTACGGGTGTGCAACCTTCGGGAAGTTCGACTCGCTGATCAACCTTCCCGGCGGCCAGTTCCCACGCGTTGGTCCAGCCTTCCGCCAGATACCGCTGCTGGTCGTTGAGCAATTTCAGCAGCTCGGCCAGCTCTTCCTGCGTAGGCTGTCGTGCGACGCAGCGGCGAAACGCATGGGACATCCGGTCGCCGTCGCTGGAGCTGACCGATTTCAAGGTCTCCAGCGCGAGAGCTCGAGCACATTCCACAAAAACTGGTTCATTCAGAGTGGTGAGTGCCTGCAATGGGGTGTTCGATCGCGACCGGCGCACGCAGGAGAAATCGCCATTGGGAGCGTCGAAGTTCTGCAGGGCGGGGTACGGAATCGAACGGTAGCGGAACGTGTAAATGGATCGACGGTAGCGATTGGGACCGTGATCTTCCGTCCAGACTTTCGGTCCGTAGCTGACTGGTGGCAGCAGCATGAACTCGGGTAGCGGCGGGAAAACGCTCGGCCCACCCACGGTCGGATTCAGCAGTCCGCTGGCCGACAGAGCGATGTCCCGCACGATTTCCGCTTCGACTCGCAACCGAGGTGCTCGGCCCAGGAGCCGATTCAGCGGGTCGGCCTGGAGTGCTTCGGGAGTCACATTGGACGTTTGCCGGTAGGTGGCCGATCGGACGATCTGCCGGTGCAGATGCTTGAGGCTCCACCCTTGGTCCATGAACTCGACGGCGAGCCAATCCAAGAGTTCGGGGTGAGAGGGCGGTTCGGACTGAGTCCCGAGATCTTCACTGCTGGCCACCAGTCCGATACCGAAGTAGGCCTGCCAGATACGGTTCACCAGCGAGCGGGCAGCTGTGGGCGAGCGTCGATCGACCAGCCAGCGAGCAAAGGCCAGCCGATCGGGCGTGGCTCCTTCGGGCAACGGGTGCAGGAACCCGGGAACGCCTGCATCGACTTCCTGAATTGGCTTGAGGAAATCGCCTCGCTTGAGCACATTGGTCGGCCGCAGTTCTTCGCGTTGAGCGAGTACGAGCTGCGAACTGCCGGCCGGGTGTTGTTTCCACAATGCTTCGATTCGCCCATTCGCATCGGCCCACTCGGGGACGGTCGTGCGCCAGTAGCTGAACAGGGCTGCCGTCTGGCGTGGAGTGCGCTGGTCGGCAGGGATGTTCATTACCGCTCGCACGGCTGCCGGTACGGGATCGGCCTTGGCCTGTTCTGCGCCGGTCACAGCGAATCGGAATCGACCCAGGTTATTGTTCTGATTGTCGTCGCTATTCCAGCCGCCGTGGTTCTGAACGAGCTGGAACTTCAGCTTGGTCCCACCGGGGAAGCTGACCGGCGTATCGAGTACGAAGACGGCCTTGCGAGGAACGTTACTGCGCCCTGGCCCCGCGTCGATTCCCCACGCGGTTTCGTCTTTGTGGTCGAGCGCATATTCGATGGGGCCGGTGACGCGGCGTCGGTTGCTGCGATCGTCGAACAGCTTGTCGAGTTCCTGTTCGGCAGGATTCACGTCGGCCGTAGCTGCTGCGAGTTTGACTTCCTTCATCTCCTGACTGCCGTCAGCGGGACCGGCCAGGAGCTGAAATTCGGTTAACGCACACTGCCCGTGGATGGACCGACCGGGCCCGCTCAGAGGCAGGTTCGGATCGCAGAGGAGCTCGAGGCGAACGGCCCGCACCTGCTGCTGATCGGTCTGAGCCACAAATTCGGTCGTGTGCTGCGTCGGAGCGTAACCGGCGGCGAGGACAGAATTGTCTTCGAGGACGTAATGCTTCTGCCCGCCGCTGACATCATCGACTGGCCGCACGACTTCCCATTCCGGCTGGTCGTTCTTCACCCTCTCGACCCACGATTCGAGTCGCGCCGACCAATCCGGAATGCGATGCTGGATGTCCGCCTCGATCTCACCGATCTGCCGCATCAGATCGGCTCGTTGTCGCTGTTCGTCGGCCGTGTAGACGGCCACATTCGCTTCATGGCAGCTGTTCAGAAACGCGAACATGCGATAGTAGTCGGTCTGAGTCAGCGGATCGTATTTGTGGTTATGGCATTGGGCGCACTGGATGGTCATCCCAAGAATGCTCTTCCCAATGGCATCCATGCGATCGAACATGGCTTCCATGCGGAACTGTTCCGGATCGACGCCCCCTTCTTCATTGATCATTGAATTGCGCAGGAAGCCTGTAGCGACAATCTGATCTTGAGTGGGATTCGGGAGGAGATCACCGGCGATCTGGTCGATGATGAACTGGTCGTAGGGGAGATCACGATTGAGCGATTCGATGACCCATTGGCGATAGGCCCAGACTTGCCGCAACTTGTCCTTTTCGAAACCGTCGGAATCGGCATACCGGGCAGCGTCGAGCCAGATACGTCCCCAGCGTTCGCCGTAATGAGGCGAATCGAGGAGCTGATCGACCAGACGGTCGTAAGCGGCATCGGAAGTATCGGCGAGAAAGGCATCGACCTGCGCTGGTGTTGGCGGGAGTCCGATCAAGTCGAGATAGAGTCGCCGAACGAGCGTCACGGGATCGGCGGCTGGTGAACCGGACAGGCCGGCCTGTTCGAGCCGCGCGCGAACGAAGTGATCGATCTCGTTACGGAGCCCTTCCGGTTGTGCGACCGTTGGTGTGTCCGGTCGCTGCGGAGGCTGAAAGGCCCAGTGTGAGCGAGGATCTTTCAGCTGCACCGAGGCTTCATCGGGCCACACGGCGCCCTGATCGATCCAGCCGCGAATCTTGCCGACCTGTTCCGCGGTGAGTGGCTCGCCCTCGGGAGGCATGCGACGATCGGTGATAACTCCGGCCACCAGTTCGACCAGCAGGCTGTCGGCACTCTTCCCCGGCTCGATCACGACTCCCGATTCACCACCGCGCAGCGCGGTCGGTTTATGGTCGAGTCGATACGAACCTTCTTGTTTCTTGGGTCCGTGGCAGCCGTAGCAGTTGGCCTGGAAGATTGGTTGAATGTCCCGCACGAAATCGACCGGTTCGGTGGTCGCTGGCGGCAGCTGCGGGGCGTCCGCGGTCGGCTCCTGCGCAGCGGTCTGCGGCGGACTGATTGCCGGCAGGCCGATCGTCAGCAGAGCGGTCAGCAGCCATGGCCAGATGGGGAGTGGGTCGATCCGGAAGTTGGGCATGGGTGAGTAGTGCCTCTCACGTGACAGAGCCAGAACGAGGCGGCGGGACCGGTTGGGGCCCGAGCCCGCCGCACGGGCCCAACCGGTTTCAACGTTCAAGATAGTTCAGCTCTGCCAGCCATTCAACTCAGCGGCACGTTTCGCACCCCGCCAAACCGGCTCAGGTGACCGTCACATGGGGGATTTCGAACCCTGAACGCGGTTTGCGGCTGAAGAATTGGGCTGCTTGGTCATCGCCCACGATCCGTTCGGCCTTGGGGTCCCACTTGATGACTCGACCCAGTCGCGCGGCGATCGCTGCCAGGTGGCAGGTGTTCATGATGGCGACGTGGCTGAAGACGTCCGACACGGGGAGCCCGCCTTCGCGGATGCAGCGGTAGAAGTTGTCCTTGTGCCCCTCAAACGGCTTCCCCTTGTAGAGCTTGGCGACATCCTCGTCGGTATACGCGTCCTTGTCCCACTGTTCTTCGATCGGTTTGCCGGTGATCTTGCCACGATTGACGAACATGCGACCCTTGGTTCCTTCAAACAGGACGCCATTCTCGCTGCGGCTGTCGATCGTCATTTCGACGCCATTAGCGAACTTGCACTTGATGGCGAAGTCATGAGCGCTGTTGAACTTGTCGTCGACCGTGGGGTAGCCATCCTTGAACGGCACTGGATGTTTGGCGTCGGTACCGTCGATCTCCACTGGGCCCATACCTTCCTGGTCCATCTGCAGGGCCCAGGTGGCGATGTCGACATGGTGAGCGCCCCAGTCGGTGAATTTTCCGCCCGAGTATTCGTACCACCAGCGGAACGTGCCATGGGTCCGTTCGGGGATATAGTCGACCAGAGGAGCCTGTCCCAGCCACATGTTCCAGTCGAATTCGGCAGGCGGAGTCGTCTTCTTGAACGGACCGCCGACATCGCCGCCGTTGATACCGACGGTGATTTTCTGGATATCGCCGAGGAAGCCTTTCTGGACCATATTGACGGCTCGCAGGAAGAGTCCTCGGTCGCTGCGTTGCTGAGTGCCGACGAAGAAGACCTGGGAGGAGTACTTCTTGCAGGCGTTACGGATCAGCTGATTTTCTTCCAGGGTCAGCGTCAGTGGCTTCTGGCAAAAGACATGTTTGCCAGCCTGGAGGGCCTCAATGGCGATCTTCACGTGCCAATGATCGGGAGTCACGACGCTGACGACGTCGATATCCTGACGATCAAGGACCTTGCGGTAGTCGCCATACGCATCGGCCTTTCCTTTACCGATGTTCGGATCCTGTTTGGCTCGTTCGGCGTGACGCTGATCGACGTCGCACACGGCCAGGATATCGCCGAAGCGGGCGTGATCGTGAGCATCGCCGGTTCCCATACCGCCCAGTCCGATGCAGCCGATCCGGGGTCGGTCGAGCCGACTGGCTTGAGCCAGCGACTGGGACTGCCAGGCAAAGTACGGAACGGCGGCCGTGGCTGCGGCAGCTGCTGTCGTGGTGCGCAGGAAATCGCGACGTGAAGAATGAGCGCGTGAACCGCCTAGGGAATTTTGCATCGCTGTGCCTCAGTTCTGAATCGAGTACCCGGGGTGAGCCATCCAATCGGCACACCCTCGGGCCGACCGGCTCGAGGCACATTATATAACTCCCCAGTCCGTCGCTCACCACCACGTGGTGCGGTGTCCAACCGAACTCTCAGAAGCTGACTTGCCAAGTTTCGTAATCGCATTTCCGGCAGCCGGGGCTCACCAGACAGGAAACCTCGCGGGCAGTCGCCTACCCCTTTTGGCGATTTGATGAGATTTTCGCCCGTTGGGGAGTGGCAGCGGCGGAAGGCGGGGGCGATAACAGGGCGACCTGACGGGTCCAATTGGTACGTAGTTTTTTGAGCGAGGCGGAGCGCGATGCACGATCCACAGACGACGCGGCGTTGGTTTGTTTCTCGGATGGCGACTTCGGCGGCCGTAGCCGTGACGGCGGTGGGAGCGGGTCCGCGGCGATGGGCATCCTGGGCTGCCGCGGCGGACGCGGCCGGCGCCAAGCATCCGCTGAAGCTGGGCATTCAGCTCTATTCACTGCGTGGCTATCCAGTCGATCAGGCCCTGCAGCACGCTCAGCAGCTCGGTTTTGACCAGGTCGAGTTTTACAGTGGCATGCTGCCGCTGGACGCATCGGCTGAGCAGATTGCCGCCATTCGTGCGCAGGTCGAGAAGCTGGGCATGACCATTTCCGCTCACGGCGTGAACGGTTTCGGCAAAGACGCAGCGGCGAACCGCAAGACATTCGAATTTGCCAAGGCGCTGGGCATCAAGAACATCTCGGCGGATCCTGATCCCGCGTCGTTCGAGAATCTGGACGACTTGGTGAAGGAGTTCGACATTCGGGTAGCCATCCACAATCACGGTCCGGGTCATCGCTACAACAAAGTGGTCGACGTCTTAGGGGCGATTGAGGGGCACGACGCGCGGATTGGCGCTTGTGCCGATCTGGGCCACTTTATCCGTTCGGGCGAGCAGCCGGTGGAAGTCATCCGGTTGCTCAAGGGGCGTCTGTACGGCATTCACTTGAAGGACTTTGCGGAGATGAAAAAAGATGCCAAGGGAGTGGTCCTCGGTAAAGGCCATCTCGATACCAAGGCAGTCTTTGCCGCTTTGATTGACGCGGGTTTCCCGGCAGACGGCGCGATGTCGCTGGAGTACGAAGAGAATCCCGACAACCCGATTGCCGAGATTCGCGAGTGCGTCGCAGTCGCTCGTCGCGCACTGGCCGAACTCAGCTGATCTGTTTTCCACCTTCAGCTATACACCTTACGCACGGGCCGGTCAAATCCGGCCCGTGTGAGTCGCTCGCCTGCCTTGCCCGACTCTTTCCTGCCTGCCCTTCCCCACCAATCACTCGCTTGCCTGGAGGTCTGCCATGGCGTCAAAGCACCGACCGTCGTCACTCCTCAACGGCTCAACCTCGCGGCCCACACGGCGCGACGCGTTGCTCTCAGCAGCCGCTGTTGCTGCCGTCACCATCGTCCCACGACACGTGCTGGGCGGTCCTAAATTCATCGCGCCGAGCGACAAACTGCATGTGGCCGGAGTGGGGCTGGGAGGTATGGGGACGGGCGATCTGCGGAGTGTGGCCGAAGGGAACTATGTGGTCGCCTTGTGTGACGTCGATCGTCGGGCGATCGAGCAGAATGCCGTGCATTACAAGGACGCCAAGCACTACGCCGACTTCCGCGAAATGCTGGCTCAGCAGCCCGAGATTGACGCCGTGGTGATCGCGACTCCCGACCATGCTCACGCCATCGTCAGCGCGGCGGCGATGGAACTCGGCAAGCACGTTCACTGCCAGAAACCGTTGACGCACTCGGTTCAGGAAGCCCGACGGCTGGGCGAATTGGCTCGCAAAACGGGCGTCGCGACTCAAATGGGCAATCAGGGCCAGGCCGGCGAGTCGGCGCGATTGATCTGCGAAACCATCTGGTCGGGTGCGATCGGCAACGTGCGTGAAGTGCATGCCGGTTCGAATCGCATCCCCGCGATCACTCAGCGCGGCGTGGCTCGGCCTACGGAGACTCCTCCCGTGCCCGACTATTTGAACTGGGACCTGTGGCTTGGCCCGGCTCCGGCGCGTCCCTACCATCCGACGTACCACCCGTTCAGCTGGCGCAGCTGGTGGGATTTCGGCACGGGCGTGCTGGGCGACATCGGTTGCCATCAGCTGTCGGCGGTCTTCAAGGCGTTGAAGCTGGGGCATCCCACATCGATCGAAGCGAGCTCATCGAATCATCAGATGCCACCGGAAGTTGCCAACGAAACGGCTCCCCTGTCGTCGATCACTCGGTGGGAATTCCCGGCAATTGACGATCGGCCGGCAGTCTCTGTCACGTGGTGGGACGGTGGGATGAAGCCACCGCGTCCGGCGGAGTTGGAAGCCGACCAACAGTTCGCCGAAGGGGATTGGCTCTACATCGTCGGCGATGACGGGAAGATGTACGGCGACCGAGTGATCCCAGAGTCGCGCGCCCAACAGCTTGGGCCTCCGCCGCGGAAGCTGGAGCGTTCGCCGGGCCACTACCAGGAATGGATTCAAGCCTGCAAGGGCGGGCCACCTGCCGGCTCCAATTTCGTCGACCACGCCGCTCATCTGGCCGAAGTCGTCCTGCTGGGCAATATCGCGCTGCGCGTACCGGAGAAGCTGTTGTGGGACGGCCCGAAGTTGCGATTCACCAACAGCGACGCGGCGAACTTGTTGTTGCAGCCGCCGTATCGTGCGGGTTGGGAGTCGGCGGCCCTGGCGTGAACTGCAGATGTGGAGGTCACAGAGGTCACAGAGGTCACAGAGGTCACAGAGGTCACAGAGGTCACAGAGGTCACAGAGGTCACAGAGGTCACAGAGGTCACAGAGGTCACAGAGGTCACAGAGGTCACAGAGGCAGGCGGGACGCCTGCACCACAATGAGGGCGCGGAGGGCACAGAGGCAGGCGGGACGCCTGCACCACAAGGGAGGAGGTTATTGGCCGGCTGATTGCTGACGGGCAGGTGAAGATATCGTCGGACCAGCGGGGAGGAGTTCCATATGATGGACTTCCAGGCCGGCGTCGTGCTGGATGGTCAGGGCGTAGACGTCTGTCAGTTCGAGTCCGTCGGGAGTCTGGGCGAGTTCGGGTTGCAAGGGGACGAACTTGGCCAGGGGCAGTTCCACTTGCCAGGATTCGCCGGCGGGTGCCAGGTCACTGGCCGGAACATCCAGCTCAAACTTGCCGGCAAACACACCTTGCATCTTCTGGGTGCTGAACCCGAATCGGACGGTGTGCGATTTCGAGGTACGGCCTCGGAAGATCCATTTGGATTGGGAATTGAGCAATACGGGGCGATCGCTCGTGCGCCAGGCGGCGATACTGACGGCGTAGAGCAACAGCGGATCGCGTCCTTCAATGGGAAGGAGCAGCGGGACGGCTCCGAGACGAGCCTGCAGCAGCGGGTCGGGCGGGAGCCATTTACCGAGCAGCACATCGGGGACTCGGCCTAAATCAGCCGACCAGCGGGTAGCCGGCTGGGGTTGAACTCTGACTACGATCGGACCGGTCTGACCGAGCGACACGGACGTCTGCTGACCGGCATTGACATCAGCCGGCTCACCCCCCTGCGTCCTGGCCACGGTAGCTCGACCCTCGTTGACTCGCACAATTGACTCGGTGGCCGACGACTTCACATCGAGCTGTGCGTCGAATGAACGGACGGTGACCACGGGAGTCTGAATAACCATCTGCTGTTCGACTGGAGAATCCGGGGGATCGATCCACAGACTGCCATTCTCGAGTCGGATCTCGTCGGATTGACGGTCGATGGCCAGGAATCGTACGGCTGAGTTACCGGCAATGGTGATTTTCCAACCGCTCAGCGAATTCAAGTCGATCCATGCGTCACACGATTGGGTCTGCACGGCATCACCCGCATGCAGAATGGCACCGACGTCGAGCAGATCCTGGACGGTACCGCGCGCACCGAAGACTTGGCTGGATCCGGTGACGCGAGAGACTCGCAGTCCTGCCTGGTGACCGCCGGGAATGGGTCTGAGGGCGGCCATCACCATATATCCGGCTGCTACGACGGCGAGGGTCGCTGCGATGGGGATCATCAGCTGAGTCCATCGTCGAGAGGTAGGCCGCGGCGGTATCACGAGCCCCGTCGGTGAGTGTTTCGTGGCGGACCGCACCAGCGTGGATCGTTCCAGATCGGCGATCATGACAGCCTGTTCGGCCAATTCCCGCAGCATGGTCCTGACATCGGGATCGGTCCGCAGCAGTTCTTCCAGCTGGCGAAGTTCATGTCCATCGAGCTGGCCGTTCAGGTACCGCAACAGCTGTTCGCGATGAGATGCGCGATCGTTCATACCGCTAAGCTCCCACCGTGCCTTGTTCCCGGAGTCTATTTTCGACGCACTGTTGCAGCGACTCATGGAGTCGCGAGAACCGTTTGTAGATGGCGTCCAGGCCGATACCGAGCCGCTGAGCAACCTCCTCGCAAGTGCATCCTTCGAAGTACCGGAGGCGGACCATGAGCCGGGACACTTCCGGGGCCGCTTCCAGACACTGTTTGAGGGCTTCGAGCCTTCCACCGGCGGACATTGCAGGTTGAGCGATCCATTCCTGGTCGATCAACTCAAGAATTTCGGTCGGCAGGCAACGAGACTCTCGTCCCTGACGGCGGACCCAGTCGATACCTGCACGGCGTGCTGTGATGAAGGCCCACGACAGCAGTGCGCCTTCAGATTCAAAGCTCACATCTCGCGTCATTGCTTTCAGTACCACGTTCTGGAAGATATCTTCAGCGGCATGGGCGTCGCGTACCACAAGCCACGCGGCGGCGGATACCTGTGCCCTTCGCTGCATCAGCGTCTGAATTACCGTCGATTCACTCAACGACATGGCTGGCCCTTTGGCTCGCTTCGTTCGTCGGAGCGGCAAATGGTTCCCAATACCAGTCCGCCAGGCGAGCCATCAGCTGATGAGCGTCATCAGCGGCCAACAGCACGCAGGGGACCAGATACAGCGTAATCACCGTGGAAAACATGATGCCGAATCCCATGGAGATGGCCATCGGGATCAAAAATTGTGATTCCAACGAACGATCGAAGATCAAAGGCGCCAATCCAACAAAGGTGGTGGCCGAGGTGAGGACGATGGGCCGGAACCGTCGCGTGCCGCTCTCGATGGCCGACTGCAGCAGACCGACTCCTTCCAATCTCCGCTGATTGATGTAATCGACCATGACAATGGCGTTGTTAACGGAGATACCGGCCAGGGCGAGCATGCCGAAGACGGACAGGTAGGAGGGCGTCACACCCATGATGACGTGGCCCAGCAGAGCGCCTACCGTGCCAAAGGGAATGGCCGCCATCAGATAGATGGGTTGCGAGAGCGACTTGAAGGGGATGGCGAGCATGGCGTACAGGGCGAACAGCAGCACGGCGGTACCCAGGATTGTCCGGCGCCGCGAGATTTCAGCCTCCGCCACGTGCCCCTTAAACTCAAACGAAAGCTCGCCTCCCTGTCGGCACAACTCTCGCAGTCGCGGCTCAATCTCGCGCGCAATCCCGATCACGTCGACCGTTTCATCGAGCGGCTGAGCACCGATACGGATCACTTCCGCCCCGTCGTTGCGTTCCACAAACGACGGAGCCTTGGTGAATCCGATGGTGGCGACGGTCCCTAGTGGGACCTGAGCGCCGCGGGGAGTCCGGATCATCATCTGGTCGAGGGTATGCAGGGTTTCACGGGCGGGCCTGGGAAGACGGACCATAACTCGAATATCGTCGATTCCGCGCTGTACTCGCTGAGCCTCTTCGCCGTAAATCGCCTGTCGAATCTGTTGAGCCAGCAGCGACTGCGTGACGCCCAGCTCGGCGGCCCGCGGCTTCAGGCTGAACTCGAGTTCATCCTGCCCATAATTGACTTGTGCCCAGGAGGTGGCGATGCCCTCGTAGCTTTGCAGCAGCGACTTGATCTGTTCAGCAACGGCGGCCTTCTGTGGCGACGAGGGGCCGCGCAGTTCAAGATGAAGATTCTCATCCGCATACTCCTGTCCCTGCTGCAACCCCTGTTCGGCAAAGATGCGGAACGAGGTGGCTTCGGGCAGCGGCCCGACCAGTTCATTCCAGCGGTTGGCAATCACTGAATTGCGAGGTCCGGGGACGGAACGCGATTGGGGGTCGAGGACCTCCACGATCAACTGTCCGGCCGACTTGTCATACGGGTAGCCTGCCTGTCGGGCTCCGGTGACTCGGGCGACATGCTTGATCAGCGACTGGCCGGTTCCCGGATCAACCATTTCCCGGCTGACCTGATCGAGGGCCGCTGCGATCCGATCGAGGTAAGCATTGGTCGTGGCCAGCGGCGTGTTGTTCGGCAGATCGAGCTCAGCCGTGATCCGCCGATTCTCGACGGATGGGAACGAGACAAACTTCAGGCGGCCCCCGAGGCAGTATCCGGCCATGATCAGCGCCATCGCGGCAAAGCTCGCCAGCACCGTCGCTCGATGCCGAATCGCCCATTCCAGTGTCGGCTGGTAGGCCACTTCCACAAACCGCTCGAGGCTGTCAGCTATCCGCGTCTGAAACCTTCCAACGACATTGTCATTGCTGCTGACCCGCAGATGCTTGAGGTGAGCAGGCAGGAAGAGCTTGCAGCCCAGGAGCGAAAAGAAGAGGACTGACGCGACGACGGGGGGAATCTGGCGAGCATAATCGCCCCAAGTTCCTTCGAAGAACAGCATCGGGACGAATGCGACCGCGGTGGTCAGGGCACCGAACGTCACTGGCATGGAGACTTCTTCGGTTCCCTCGATAGCGGCCTGCAGCGGCGGCATTCCGGCTTTGACTTTGGAGAAGATATTCTCTCCGGTGACGATGGCGTCATCGCCCACGATGCCGATCACAATCAGAAACCCGAACAGGCTCATCATGTTGGCCGTCACCCCGAACCAGGGCATCAGCATGATACCACCGGCAAAAGCGACGGGAATCCCCACAGCGATCCAGAAGGCCAGTACAGGCCGCAGGAAGAGTCCCAGCATCAGCAGGACGAGGATACCACCCTGGACGATGGAGGAGGTCAGCGAATTCAGCCTTGCTCGAATCGACTCGGATTCATCGCTCCAGACGACCAGCTTGACGCCATCGGGAAAGCGGGTTCCAGCGTCGGCAACGTAGCGGTGGACTTTTTCCGAGATGTCAATGGCGCTTTCGTTGCCAGTTCGCATCACCTGGACATACAGCGCCGGATGTCCGTCAAATTCGACTCGCTTGTCACCTTCCTCAAACCCGTCGACGATCGTCGCGACTTCGCCCAGACGCACTTCGGCGCCACTGGCTGAACGGATGGGAATCTTCGCAAAATCCTCCTCAGCGTACGCCTGACCGCGAGTCCGGATGACAAACGTACCGCTCTCACTGTCAATCGCGCCAGCTGGCAGGTCGACCGAGAAACGGCGCACCGCGTCGGCCAGATCCTGCAGGCTGAGGTTAAACGCCACCAGCTTTTCGGCGTCCGCTTCAATCGCAATCTCAAACCGGCGATCGCCCTGGATCACCGCGCGGCTGATACCTGGCAGTTCCAGCAACTCCTCCTGCACGCGCCGAGCCGCTCGACGCAGATCATGAAGATTCATCTCACCGGTCACAGCCAGACTCAATACGGGAATGTAATTCCCCGACTCGGGTATGAAGATCCGCGGTCTTTCCGTCTCGGTCGGAAACGTGGTGATCGTGTCGACTCGCCCCTTCACATCATCCATCAGCTCACGCAGATCCGTACCAGGCTCGGCCGTCAGATAAAAACGAGCCATCCCCCACGATCCGTCAGCGTTCAGCTGCTTGATCCCTTGAACACCCTCCAGGGCCTCCTCGACCGGGATCAGGATCGCCCGCTCCACGTCCTTGGCCGTCGCTCCTCGATACGGCATTTCAATCATCACCGTGTTCCAGCTGAGCGCCGGTGTGACTTCCAGCGGGACGTGGTAGAAACCGGTGTAAGCGCCGGCGATCAGCAAGGCCACCATCAGAAAGTTGGCGGCAATACTGTTGTTGGCAAACCACCCAATCATCTCACGTCTCCGTCAGCGGCATCACGCCCCGCTCATCAACCCATTCGACCGCATCCACCCACTCGCCCGACAGATTCAACGTCCGCCATGGCTGGCAGCTCCCGGATCGGCAGCGTCTGGTCCCGAGGTCGAAGTGGTGACGACGTCGGCATCGTTGAGAATCTCGACCTTCGCACCTTCGGGGGCATAGGGAAGCTGTGTCGTGGAAAGCCAAACACCATCAAACTGTCCGGTATGCTCGACAACCACGCAGCGTTCGTCGGACCAGATGGGCTGAACTTTTTGAGTGGAGAGCTGTCGTCGTTGCTGATCAACGAGAATTACCTGATCGAGCTGACGGACGGCCCCGCGCGGCAAGGCGACCACGCTTGGCAACACCCTTCCCGAAATCGCGGCGACCACCGGCTGCCCCACGCGCAAGGGCCGGTGCGGTGAATTGAGCCCATACGGGTCATCGATCCGGGCGATGGCAAACAGTTCCAGCGAATTGGCATCCAGCGCCCCTTCGGTCCGCACAATCTGGGCGCTCCAGACAGTGCCGTGCGCCCCGTCAACGGCGTCCCGAAGTTCGACGTCGACGGGCCGATCACCGGCCTTTTCCGGAAGATCGACAAACGAGAGTTCGCGGCCAGAGATCGGCAGTCGGACTTCGGCATAGTCGACCGCGAAGATTTCCCCCAGAGGCGTCCCCGGCCCGACCAGCGCCCCCAATCCCACGGCGCGACTGCGGACTCGCCCGGCAAACGGAGCGCGAATCCTGGTTTGTTCCAGTTGCCGTCGAGCCAATGCCAGTTGAGCTTTGGCGGAATCGGCTTCGGCAGCAGCCTGCTCTTGAATGGCCCGTGACGACTCCAGCTCGGCCTCCGACGCCCCACTCCGCTCATGCAGCCTGACGACCCGATCGTGTCGCTGCCCGGCCAGCTGCAATGATGCCTGCGCGACTCGACATCGGGCCTCGGCGACGCCTACGTTCGATTCGAAATCGCTCGCGTCCAGCTCAACCAAGTCCTCACCCTCGGCCACATACGACCCCACCTCAAAACTCGGGCTCAGCCGAACCACTCGCCCGGCCACTTCGGCGCTGAGCATAATCGTCTGATGAGCCTGAACGATGCCGTTCGAGGAAACCTTGACCGGATAATCGCAGACGTCGATCTCAACGACTCGCGTCCGAATCGGCTGCTCAACGGCCGGAGGAAGCTTTGCCTCATCCGGCTCCTGCGACAGGATGCCGTAGGCACCTCCGCCGATGCCCAGAATCGACAGCGGGACCAGCACTCGGACAACCCGCCCCCACCAATGACCAGCCGAAGTGCCTCCCCCTGCGCCACTCTGACCGTTCGCGCTGTGATCCACGCCTCAACCTTTCTGTCCCAGGCCCCGCCTGTGGAAAAAATCGACCGGTCGGTCCAGCCAAGAAACGTGGAACGAGCCGGGAACCTGACAGAAATCGGAAGATTTTCCTGGGGATAGGGAGACACGGGAGGGCGCGGACGGCGCGGAGGGCGCGGAGGGCGCGGAGGCAGGCGGGACGCCTGCACCACAATGAGGAAGCGGAGGGTCAGATCAGTTCACGGATGGGTTCGATGCCGCTGTCGACGAGGTATTGGGGGCGGCCCTGGAGGTCGGTGACGGTGGTCGAGCGGATGTCGATGCCGACGCTGTGGTAGAGGGTGGCGAAGACTTCCTGGAAGCGAACGGGCCGATCGGTGACGAATTCGCCGAGCCGGTTGGTGGCGCCGATGACCTGTCCGTGGCGGAGCCCACCGCCGGCCAGGAGGGCGAAGGAGACGGCCGGCCAGTGGTCGCGGCTGTTCATCTGATTGATCTTGGGAGTGCGGCCGAATTCCCCCCACACGACCACGGCCACATCTTGCTCGAGGCCCCGTTCGCGGAGGTCGGTCACGAGCGCTGAGAGCCCTTGGTCCAGCAGTGGGGCTTCTTCGCGGGATTTGGGGAAATTCATGCCGTCACCGCCGTGCCAATCCCAGCGGCTGTAGTTCATCGAGACGACTCGAGCCCCGGCCTCAACCAGTCGGCGGGCGACGAGAAAATTCTGGACCATCTTGGGGGCGCCGTCGCGCTGGTAGACCGGGTCGTTCTGGCCATAGCGAGCGAGTATGGCGGGATCTTCCTGCGACACGTCGAGTGCCTGGACCAGGTCGGATGACGTGAGGATCGACAGGGCCTGTTGGTGAAAAACGTCGAGTTTTCCGGCCGCTTCCGACCGATCGATCTCCCGCCGCCACCGGTCGAACGCGCCGAGGAGCTGGCGGCGGTCGGCGAGCCGTTCGAGCGACACGCCCTGGAGGGTCATGTTGCTGGCCTTAGCTAGAGGATCTTTGCCGACCAGGGCCATGGGGTCGTGGGCGGAGGGGATGAAGCCTGCCTTCCCCGGATTTCCCCACGTGCCGTTCCCGGTGGGGTACATCAGTGAGACATTCGCTGGCACGGTGGGGCTGGCCGGGCCCTGGAGTTTGGAGATCCACGAGCCGAGCATGGGCCAACCGCCGGCGGGGGCTCGATCCCGTTTGCGGTGGCCGGTCATGCACTGGTAGCAGTCGTGATCGCCTTCGGAATCGAAGAGCGACCGAATGATGGTGAACTGATCCATCATCTGAGCCATCCGCGGAAAGAGTTCGCTGATCTCAATCCCGGGCACGTTGGTCCGAATGGGAGAAAATTCGCCCCGGATTTCGCGCGGGGCCTGGGGTTTGAGATCAAAAAGATCGAGATGTGAGGGTCCACCGGGGAGGTAGACGTTGATAATTGATTTGAACGACCGGCGTTGGCCGGCTTGTGCATCGATGGCCAGGAGCTGGGGGAGTGACAGACCGCCAGCGGCCATCCCGCCGATTTTCAGAAAATGTCGCCGCGAAACGGACTGAGCGGCCCCGGCACGATGTCCAGTTCGGCTGAGAATCGAGAGCATGCGTGGGACTCCTCGCAGTTCGGGCCCGGGGGCGGGGGCTCATGGTGGGAACACTCTGGAGGCAGCGGCTCGTATTCTACGCGTTTGGCGGCGGCGACGGCAACCAAAAAATTCTGGCGATTACCGGCGGCGTCCCACGGGAATTGATCGGCTGCGCAAACCTGGCCGTCGGGATCGGTCGCCAGGAACATGCCGATCGGGGGGACACCGCCGTAGAAACTGACGTGCATGGCAAGTGGGGACGATAGGGGTAGTGAGTGGCCGAGTCTTGCCGAGTCAATCGATTTCGGCCGGCCTGCCGACGGACCTGGTGTTATGGGAGAGACGGACATGGTTTGGCGACTGATCCTGGTCTTGGCGATCGGTGTTGGCTGTGGGCTCCCTGGCATCCCGACGGCGGACGCGGGAGTGATCCACGCGGTGATCGACAAGGCGAAGGCGAAACCGGACGGACTGCACGCCATGATTCAGGCGAAAAAGCACGAGCTGAAGGTGGCCAAGGCCCGCAAGAAGGCTCAGCGTGAATCGGGCGGTTGCTGCAAATAGCGGGCCCATTTGCTCAGCCAGGCGGGTGTGCCTGACGCCCTTTAAGATCGACCTGCCGGAGCAAAACGGCAGGTCGCTCAAATACGGTCGTTTTCATCCAGCGCCCGCTGCAGCGCTTGGCCGATCTCCAGCGAATCGGCCCATCGTGTCATGTACGGTCGGTCGAGGTCTCCCATCGTGAAAAGAATATCCTGAACGTCGAGCAGATCCTTCGGTCGTCCGGCGATGAGTTTCAGGAGAACCAGATCTTCGGGGCTAGCGAATGCCATTTGCCCGGCTGGGGTGTCAATCAATTTTCGCCGATCCATGATGGACCTTTGAAAGCTGCATTCAGCCAGGAAGATGTCGACTTCGATCCAACCATTACGGACAGGCATCGAGGCTCGGACCAGCGGCAATCCCCCCACTTCACCCAGCCACCCGGACCGGAAGGGTTCACGGATCTCGCATCCGGCTGACTCAAGGGATTGCCAGAGTCTGGGAATATCCCCTCGCTCGATGGCAATCATCAGATCAATGTCGCTCGTAAACCGAGGGATTGCATAAACTCGAACCGCCAGTCCTCCCAAAATCGCATACGGGATTCGAGCACGATCCAGGGCATGGACCACCTGCTGCAGCGCCTCTTCAAGCGTCATTGGGGGGCTCCCTGCGGTGAGCCGACTGCTTGTCTTTTGTCCGTGCCAGTTGCTCCAGGACCAGTCGGTTAGCAAGATCGTTCTGCTGGGCAATCCGCTGTTGTTTGCGGGCGACCTGCTCGGGCGTACCGAGTTGCAGGTAGGGCAGGCCCTGATCGACAAGTTCCAGCGCGATCTGGAGTCGTTGAGCGGGAGTCAGGTTGCGATACCACTGGCGTTGTTCGTCCTGCTGCATAACAAACCTCTCCCTTCCGATCATACCACCTGACCGCCGTGCTGCGACGTCCGGTATCGGACAATCCGCACTGAGTTCTACTGACCGGCCGCCCCCTTTTTTACGGTCCTCTCGCCGGATGCTTGCCAGTCGAATCATGGTGCCCACATGGTGAGGCGGGGGAAAGAGGGGTCACGGCGCGTAAAAAAACCCCGCTGACCAGAGACTGGTGAGCGGGGTTTTGGTTTTGAATAAACCGGCGATACCTACTTTCGCACTTTGGGTACTATCATCGGCTCAGAAAGCTTAACTACCGTGTTCGGAATGGGAACGGGTGTGACCTTTCTGATATGGTCGCCGGAAATCGTCCGGCGGGCATATTTCAGCCCGCCGGACGCGTATCAATAGGTTGGGTAACTGGTGAATCGCGTAGCGTTGAATTTAAGTGGCCAAGCATTCGTCCGTTAGTACTGGTTAGCTGAACACGTTACCGTGCTTACACATCCAGCCTATTAACCTGGTAGTCTTCCAGGGGACTCTCGTACTTACGTACCACGAAACCTAATCTTGGAGCCGGCTTCACGCTTAGATGCTTTCAGCGTTTATCCATTCCGTAGATAGCTATCCAGCCGTGCCATTAGCATGACAACTGGTACACCAGAGCTACGTCCTTCTAAATCCTCTCGTACTAAAGAAGAACCTCCTCAAGTTTCGAACGCCCACGGCAGATAGGGACCGACCTGTCTCACGACGGTCTGAACCCAGCTCACGTACCACTTTCATTGGCGAACAGCCAAACCCTTGGGAGCTTCTTCACCCCCAGGATGTGATGAGCCGACATCGAGGTGCCAAACCGCTTCGCCGCTGTGGACGCTCGGAAGCGATAAGCCTGTTATCCCCGGAGTACCTTTTATCTGATGAGCGATGGCCCTTCCATTCGGAACCACCGGATCACTATGACCTACTTTCGTATCTGCTCGACTGATTAGTCTCGCAGTTAAGCACCCTTCTACCATTGCGCTCGACGCCTGATTGCCAACCAGGCTGAGGGTACCATTGCACTCCTCCGTTACATTTTGGGAGGAGACCGCCCCAGTCAAACTGCCCAACTGACACTGTCCACTGCCCGGATTCACGGGATCAGCGTTAGAACTAAAACATGACCAGGGTGGTATTTCAAGGACGGCTCCACGACAGCTGGCGCTGCCGGATCATAGCCTCCCACCTATCCTACACAAGACATATCTCAGCCCAATATCAGCCTACAGTAAAGGTTCACGGGGTCTTTCCGTCTAACCGCGGGTACGTGGCATCTTCACCACGACTACAATTTCACCGGGTCGGTGGTTGAGACAGTGCTCCGGTCGTTACGCCATTCATGCAGGTCGGAACTTACCCGACAAGGAACTTCGCTACCTTAGGACCGTCCAGACTGTTACTTACCCTTTGCTGCCTCGCGGCTTGCATCGGGCGGGCTGGTCATTTCTGCCAGCCTCTGCGTGTCGCCACGCAGCTCGGACTATATCATCCTGGCGTTGCCGATCGAACGAGTCGTCGGCCGACTGCCAGGTCTGGCGTGTAGTCTCTGAGGATTCCTCAGGCACAAACACAGCAAGTATCTCCTCTTCGGTAAACTTCCGTTTGCCCCCATCATTCATCTCCCGCCGCAATCGCAGCAAGTCACGAATTCCGGGCTCATTCAGGTGTGCACCGCTCACCATGAGCCGTGCCATTTCCCTGAAGATCTGAAAGTCCCGCTGTTTCTTGGCCGACAGAAAACCAAACCGCTCAAAGAAGGGAATTACCCGGGCGCGAATGGATTCGAGGTGATTGACCTCGAACATGTACACGCCGTTTTCCTTGGAGCGAATGGTTCCGCAGCCGAGAGCGTCTTGAACGACTTCGAGGACCTGTCGGTCCTTTTGAGAAACGTTCAGACAGAGCGAAACCTTCCAGGGCATCCGGTAATCTTTCCGTCGTCGAAACGACAGATGAAAGCTACCTTCGCCGTCCACGAATCCAGCCACATAGTAGCCGATCGCTTCCGGCACTGAGGATAACCACTGCATGCCACCTGGGGCCTTTCCTGCTGATTGCCTGCACCAGTCGGATTGTCACTGCGATGAATCGATCCGTTATCGGATCAATCCGCCACGAGTACCGCTGGATACTCAGGTATCCCAGCATATAGCCAGATTTTACAACTACGATAGGTTCATAGTTACGGCCGCCGTTTACTGGGGCTTCGGTCGAGAGCTTCGCTTGCGCTAACCCGCTTCCTTAACCTACCAGCACCGGGCAGGCGTCAGTCTCTATACTTCCACTTGCGTGTTTGCAGAGACCTGTGTTTTTGATAAACAGTCGCCAGAGCCGATTATCTGTGGCCCCCTTCAGCTATTAACCAACGGGGGCACCCCTTATCGCGAACTTACGGGGTGATTTTGCAGAGTTCCTTAACCACCGTTCTCCCGAGCGCCTTAGTCTACTCGACTCGCCTACCTGTGTCAGTTTTAGTACGGTCACATGCGCTTCAACCCTTAGAAGCTTTTCTTGAACACCCTTCGGATGACTTCCTGAACTTAGATGCAGTCGGTGTCCCCCATTGGCTTGCGAGGGTGGATTTACCAACCCCTCACCTCCAGAGGACCCACGAACATTTCTATCCGTCCGCTCACCCTATGAATGCTGTCCCTCCATCGGTCCACGCATGTGGCGCAGGAATGTTGACCTGCTATCCATCGTCTACGCCTTTCGGCCTCGACTAAGGTACCGGCTAACCCTGGGCGGAATTACCTTCCCCAGGAAACCTTAGGCTTTCGGCGAGCAGGATTCTCACCTGCTTTATCGTTACTCATTCCGGCATAATCACCTGTACGCCCCAACACCGCTCCTTACGGTACGGCTTGTATCTGACGTACAGCGCTCTCCTACCGCTTGAAGTTCCCGAAGGAACTTCAAACCCACCGCTTCGGTGTGATGCTTACTCCCGTTCATTATCGGCGCAGGATTTCTCGACCAGTAAGCTATTACGCACTTTTTAAATGGTGGCTGCTTCTAAGCCAACATCCTGGCTGTCACAGAAACCCAACCTCCTTAGTGACTAAGCATCACTTCGGGACCTTAGCGGATGATCAGGGTTGTTTCCCTCTCGACCACGCAGCTTATCCCACGTGGACTGACTCCCGAGATAGTCGCACCAGTATTCGGAGTTTGGTTCAGTAAGGTATCCCGGAAAGGACCCTCAATCCGATTCAGTATCTCTACCCCTGGTGTGTAGTTGCTCGAGGCTAGCCCAAAAGCTATTTCGGAGAGAACGAGCTATCTCTGCGTTTGATTAGACTTTCACTCCTCCCCACAGGTCATCCCATCGGTTTTCAACCCAAATGAGTTCGGTCCTCCACGCGGTATAACCCGCGCTTCAACCTGCCCATGGGTAGATCACGCAGTTTCGCGTCTACTACCCGCGACAATTTCGCCCTATTCAGACTCGGTTTCCCTTCGGCTTCGGCCCTTAAGGCCTTAACCAAGCCGCAAACAGTAACTCGCCGGATCATTATGCAAAAGGCACGCCGTCACACGTTTAATCGTGCTCCGACCGCTTGTAGGCACACGGTTTCAGGTTCAGTATCCTCCCCTAACAGGGGTTCTTCCCATCTTTCAGTCGCCATACTGAGTTCGCTATCGGTCGTCAGATAGTATTTAGCCTTACGGGATGGTCCCCGTGGATTCAGTCGGGGTTTCACGTGACCCGACCTACTCAGGTACCCCTCGGGAGGCAGTGCAGCTTTCGCGTACGGGATTGTCACCCTCTATGACCGGTCTTTCCAGACCATTCCGCTAGCCGACTGCTTGGTAACTCCCATATGAGAGGCCCTACAACCCCGCGGAGGAAACCTCCACGGTTTGGGCTCTTTCCCTTTCGCTCGCCACTACTCAGGAAATCGATTTTTCTTTCTTTTCCTCTGGTTACTGAGATGTTTCAGTTCACCAGGTTTGCCATCAGTGCCTATGGATTCAACACTGATCTGTTCGGGTATCCCGGGATCAAAGCTCGTTTGTCAACTCCCCCAGGCTTTTCGCAGACTTCCACGCCCTTCAACGCCTTCTGACGCCAAGACATCCCCCGTGCGCCCTTAGTAGCTTGGCCACATAGACTCAACGCTAACCACCGCCAACTCCCCGACTGTCTCCAGTCAGCTCGCCGGCCGCAGCGCCTCTGAGCTCGTGGCATTCGCCAAAATCTTCGACGCTCGAACGATTCAATTCAAATTGTGTCGTTGAAACGATTCCCGACTGCCAGCCGCAACGTTGCCGCTGCTGCCAACCGCCGTAACCGCTCCATCAACAAAGATGCCAGTTACCACAACCAAATTGTCAAAGATCGCCACTCGCCCTGCGGACGAGCTTCCCTAGGTGGGAAGCAACTAAATCTACAGGAGGTTTTTTGGTGAGTCAACGGCTGTTAGCAGATTTTTTTCAAACTCTGCCAAGAGCCCGCTAACTTGCCGCCATCCCTCCCGGCGACTCGTTGCCTGATCCCCCGCTCCGGCTCGCAAGCCAGTTCGGCGGATCACTCCCTCTTGAACCCACTGGGCCCAAGCGAGAGGTCGAATTATACGGGGCCGGGCGAGGTCGACAAGGGGGTTCTCAGGGAACGAAAGATTTTTCTTTCCGCCCCCGATTTTCCGCCTCGTTTTCCCCTCAGGCAGGCCGCGCGCCGAACGGCGGCTTTCGCCCCCACAGCTGGCCCGACTGACCGTACGCCCCGAGACCAACGTATATCGTCCAGTCCGGCGGAAAAATTCACTCGCGCTCGCTATAATGCGCGAGCGTCACCAGCTCCGCTCGCGCTACCCCAAAGGCTCCTCCATGGAAGTCCCCGTCTCCAAGTTGCAAGTACTCCACCGCATCCACCGCCAGCTGGCCGACCTGCAAAGCCGCTTCACGCGAGGCCCTCGACAAATCCAGACCGCGGAAATCACCGTCGCGTCGCTCGACGAACAACTGGCTCAATCCAAACAGGCCGTCCAGAAAACCCGCATGGCCTCCGATCAGCGTGAACTGCAGCTCAAAGAACGCGAAGCACGCATCGGCGATCTGCGCCGCAAACTCAACTCGTGCTCCACCAACAAAGAATACCAGGCACTGCTCGAACAGATCGCCGCCGACGAACAGGCGAACAGCGTCCTGTCGGATGAAATCCTGGAAATGCTCGACAAGATCGTGCAACTCCAGCAGAAAGTCGCCGAAGCTCAACAACAACTCGCTCAAGGTAAAGCCGAACTTCAAAAAGTCGAACAGCGAGTCGCCGGCGAAAAGGATCTCCTCGAAGCCGAAATCGCCCGCGTCTCAGCGGAACTGGCTCAAGCCGAATCCGATCTCCCCGAAGAATTTCTCCTCGACTACCGACGGCTCATCAAAGCCCGCGGCGCCGATGCACTCGCTCCACTCGAAGGCGAATGCTGCGGCAGCTGCTATCAGATGGTCACCACGCAGACCATCAACAGTCTCATGATGTCCCGACCCGTCTACTGCAAATCGTGCGGCGCCATTCTCTACCTGGCGGAGAATAAGTAAGCAGAGAAGCGAGCGTAGAGAGTAGACGCTAGAGATCGGCCGGGTGATGGATGCTCAAGTTGGTGCTGGCACTGCCTTGAGCGGAGGGAGATCGGGAAAAAATCTTTTTTTGGCGACGATCGGCCGGAAATTGGCGTTGATCGTTTTTTTCCGCTCGGCCTATATTGCTGCGGACCTGGGGCGAACGGATTGCCCACAGGCCCTCGAACAAGTCGGAACGATACGATCCGCGGCCCCTGCCGGGCCCACTGCCACCGATCGGCTGCCTGCAAGCGGCTCCGGAACGGAGCAGTCGGCGACTCGCAGACCGCCGGATGTGTCGAGCCGCGTTCGAGTGTTCGAAAACAGGATGGGGACCCAGAACCCCGCATTTCGCCAGGAGGGTGAAAACGATGAAGATTC
This sequence comes from Pirellulales bacterium, assembly GCA_046349895.1. Taxonomy (GTDB): domain Bacteria; phylum Planctomycetota; class Planctomycetia; order Pirellulales; family Pirellulaceae; genus JAXMBJ01. The sequence continues at coordinate 4,342,548 of JAXMBJ010000006.1, forward strand.
GCACTGCTCAGCTGCTCCGTTGGTGGAGCGGCACCTTGCTGCTGTTGGCCCTGCAAGCTCAGATCTCTTCGGCCGGCACCGTAATCAAGCTCGATCTGGCCAACGACAGCTCGACCGACGTCGCGCTGTCGAGCAACACCCTGCGGACCGTCGATGATGGCATCGGCGCCACCACGGGTGACCAGAACACCTCAGTCATCTTCCTCGATGCACTGGCCGCCGAAGAAAACATCCTCTTCGGCTCGTTCACCCTCGACGGTGTCAACCTCTTCGGTACACCGTTTGTGATCAACAACTCAGTCGTCATGCAGCCGACTCAGGGCGGTCACTTCAAGATCTACAACCAGAACAACGTGCTGATCCTCTCCGGCAGCCTCACCGACGGCACCATCTCGGGCCCGCTCGGTGCGAACAATGCGGCCACCGGCGGGTTCCTCACCACCACGCTCGGCAGCTTTGACGGCGGCACCCTGCTCGGCAAACTGGCGATCAACTCCGCCTCGCTCGCCTTCAGCCTGACCAACGTCAATGAAGGCAACGGTTTCAACATCGTCGGCGAAGGTAACGACGCTCGACTCGGCTCGTTCACCGCTCACGCCACCGCCAACCTCGGTGCCCGTGCGGTTCCCGAACCAAGCACCACCGTGCTGGCCATCCTCGGCCTGTGCGGCATCGTCGGCCAATTCCGTCGTCGCCGCGGCTAGTCGCCTCCCCGGTCTCGACCGGGATCGACGGGCCCCACCAGCCTCACCCGCCCGCACGACCATCTTCACCTTTCGACGGCTCCCTGGCCGACGACTGACGAAGAGCGGGCAGACTGAAGCCGGTCCCCCCACCCCAGCCCAGACGGCTCGGGTCGATTGCCCCCCTTCGGCCAAGTCGCCCGCGACCTCCGCCGGAGACCCAGACTGTCCCGCAACGGTCTGGTCTTGAGAAGCAGAAGTGAACCTCGGCTACGGGCCGTCCTTCCCAGGGCGGCCCGTAGTCATTTCCGGCTACCCCTCGCCCCAGCCTGCTCTGGAGCCGCCCGGCTGCTGACCCCCGAGTGACGTCGTAGCCCCAGCCTCAATGTTTGGTTAGGATATCTGCGTTGTCTGTCTGGAATGAGCGGACTACGTAGAGTGACTCGCGGGAAAGCACACGGTGAAGATTCGGGAAGTCGCCCTTGATCGGTTCGGCGTTTGGCACGAGTTTGCCCTCCCGCCACTGCAGCCTGGGGTGAACGTCGTCTACCTCGACGACTCCGAAAACGCCGATCAGCTCTACCAGGCCCTGACAGGGCTCTTCTTCGGATTCCAGCCCCCGCTCACCATCGATTCCAGCCAAGTCCAGATCACCCTGGACCTCCACCACCGCGAAGCCCCATTCCGTCAGCTCCGAGTCAAACGACGGGGCGGGCTCGAACCGTCCAGCGGAGCGTACCGCGAGCGCGTGGAATTGACCGAACTCCCGCCCGGGGACCGATCGCCGGTCAGCTGGTGGCAGGTCTGGGGACGCTCGGCCCACCGTATCCGACACTTCTACTGGTCAGCCAACCCCGTCTCGACGTCGATCGAACGCCGACTGGCTCATAGCCCGCTCCTCCCCACCCCGGCTCGCAAAAAAACGCACCCCCCTGCCCCATCGCCGGCCCCATCGCCGGCCAAGCCTCCCCAGGAATCGCAGGGCGTACCGACTTTCGCGCCATCGCCCGAGCAGCAGTCGATGCCAGTTGAACCTGCTGGGGCATTGCCCATTGCGGGCGGAGTGCCGCGCGAGCTGACAGCCGACCTGGCGGCTCGCCATGCCGAACTGCAGCAGACGCTGGACCAGCTCCAGCAGCTCGACGGCCACCACGCCGAGCTGACTCGGTTGCTGGCCGAGCTGGCGGCCATCGGAGGGCAGCTCGCCGAACTGCGGCGGCTCGACCGGGAACAGCTTGAACAGCTCAAACGCCAACGTGAAGCTCGTCAGCAGGCTCAGCTCCTCCGCCAGGAACTCGCACGCTACGACGGTCGACTGGCCCTCGTGACCGCCGCCATCGCCGCGTGGCCGATCTGGCGCCGCGACCAGCGCTGGCAGCAGCTGGCCGAACTCCGTGCTCAGCGAGCCGGCCAATCCCACCCGAATCGAACGCCGAGTGCGATGTTGTCGTCAGCCCGTGATCATGAGCAGCATCAGGTGCGATGGCTCCAGGAACATACTCGGGTTGCTCAGGCCAGGGACGAGCTTCAGCGGCAGCTGCAGGAGCTGTTGACGGCGGGTCCCCAACTGCGTGCAGAGACATCTCGGCGAGCTGACGCGGTTCAACTGGCTGGCCGTTCGACGGAACAACTCACGGCCGATCTGCAGCGGCTGGAAGGCCTGCTGGCCGAGGAGCAGGGACTGGAGCGGGCGGTGCGGCGACAGCGTGCCGATCGGCGTCAGGAACGCTCGCAGTCGCAGACCGCTCGCCGCGACCGTCTGCGGCGCGCTCGACAGACGCTGATCGAGCTGCGTGAACCGGCTCGCCAACTGAAAGCGGCCCGTGCGGCTTGGCGAAAATGGTCGACGGTCGAGGCCGAAGAGGCTTGGCGTCAGACATCGCTCCTGACGCCCGCGGAGGCCGACTCCGTTTGGGAGTCAACTTCCGAGCCGACGGAGACACCGGCCTGGGCCGCCGCATCGGTGTCGACCGCCCCTACGGACGCTTCTCCCGAACTTCTGTCCGAAATCGAGCTGCTGCGCCGCCGGATCGATCTGGGGGTCGAGATGCGGGGGATGCGCGAACAGCTGGAACAGCTGGAAGAAGAGCACCAGCGAACATTGGCCAACGAGGCGACACCCGAACAGGCACTGCGACTGCTGATCGGAATTCTGGCGTTCGGACTGCTGATCCTGCTGGCCGGCCTGATGATGCCTCGCGGCAGCTCGTGGCAGCTGCTGCTGGTCGTGTTGGGGCTGGTCTGCAGCGTGGCGTCAGCGTTGATCAAGATCAGCTACGACCGGACGTGGAGCCGACGGCGGGAGCATTATGACTACCATCGGCAGATGCTGCTGACCGCACTGACGGAGAGCAGTGCGGAGGTGGACGAGCTAAGTCGTCGGTTGCCAGCTGGAGGACCGCCGCTGGAGATTCGTCTGCAACAGTTACTCGATCAGCTTGAGACGGGCCGATCGGCAGAGCTCAATCCGCCCGCATCCCTACCGCTGACGGTCCCCCTGGCTCCATCGCAGCCGCTGCCGAAGGTGGTGCCGGTCGGACCGACGCCGGCGGAGTCCTGGGAGCGTCGTCGGCCGCAGGTGGAAGGCGATTTGCGGCGAGCGGTGGTGAACTGGCGTCGGGCGTTGCGGGGACAGCGACTGGATGATTCGCTCACGCCGCGCCGCATCTTCCAGCTAGTGCGTGACGCGGCTCGGGTACCGGACGAGCCCGCTGATTCGCCGGCGGATCAGCCCCGAGTTCCAACCCAGCTACAGACACAACTCAACGCCTGGCGTCGTGCCGCGGCGGAGCTGACGGACTTCACGGTGACTCCTGAATCGCCGCTGCCGGCTTGGCGCAAGTTGTTGCCGCGGGTGAGAGCGAGGGCTGAGCGGATCCGGAGTGAACTGGAGTACCGCGATCGCCTGGAGACGGCTCGACGTCACCACGATCAGCAGACACATCAGCTCCGCCAGCAACTGACGGATCTGGACCATCAGGCTCAGCATGTGCTGCACCAGGCAGGTGCGGCCGATCGTCGCGAGTTGGAGCGACAGCTGCTGCTGACTCAGCGGTGGATTCGCACGGCGATGCGGTGGCAGCAGTCCAGCGACCGCTGCGAACGAGCGCTGGTGAGCCAGCCACAAGGTGAGGCGATTCGCGGCTTGATTCAGGTTCACGATCGACGCGCACTTCGTCAGCAGCAGTTGGAGGCCGAACAGGCTCGACGCGCGGTGGCCGATCAGATTCCCACGGAGGTGGCTGAAGTCCTCGCGCCGGCCGCCAGCGCTCAAGTGCGGGCTCGAATGGATGCGTTGGAGGTGCGGCAACAGCAGTTGCAGGCCCAGGCGCAGCTGATTGGCCAGCGGCTGGGAGCGGCGACCGAGGTGCGTGCCTCGCTGGTCCGCTGGGCGCGGGAAGAGTCTGAGGCACGAGACGCGGCCCGCCAAGCCCTGGAGGCCCGACTGCGGCTGGCATCGAGCCAACCAGTGGCGGCCCCAGTTGCTCCCCTGCCAGTCGCCGCAGCCCAGCCCGCTAGGGCTCGGCGAAAATCCTCGGATACCGGGGCCAGCCGGCGTCGCGTGGAGCGTGAAGCGGGGCGGCAGGGCCGACCGGCTGATGCTCAGCGGCTGAACGGGATCTTTTCGTATTTTGTCCGTCAGATGACGCGCGGCAGCTGCCGCGGCGTGGTGAAGGGACGCGACGGACGGCTGACGGTCGTGAGGCAGGACGGTCGGCGGTCCCTGGTGTCGGAGCTGTCGCCCGGCCTGCGGCGGCAGGTGGCCCTGGGGCTCCATTTGGGCCAGGCGTTGCTGGTGGGGAGCAGTTCGCCGCAGGTGCCGTTGATCTGGCGGCTCCCCGACGCGGCTGATCGTTACTGGGACGGCGAGCTGGCGCGACAGTTGGCCGAACTGTCTCGGCGGACCGGCTGCCAGGTAATCCTGATTGTCAGCAGCGACATTGCGGCTCGTCGTCTGGGCCGAAACGGCTTGTCGGTGATCGACGTCCTGCGCGAAACATCGGTCGCTCAATGGTCGTCCTCCGATTCTCGGCCAGCGTCCTCGGCTGAATCCACTGCTGTGCCTCCAGGAATGTTTCCAACCCTGTCGCCATCTGCCGTGACTGCGGCGACTGGCCTAACGGCGGCTGGGCCGAATGCTGCTGAGTCGGCGGGGGCGGGTCATTTGCCGGCCGGTTCGGGTCGGTCGGAGGTGGTGGATCCGTTGGCGGGAGCGGAGGAGGTTGAGTATCAGGTGGCGGTCCCACCGGAGCGTGGTCCGGGGGTGTGGCCATCGGACGTGTGGCCGGCGTCACCTCCGCCGCCGAGACAATGGCTGACGGAGCCGCCGGACGACGTTGCGGGCGAAACATCGCCGCCGCCATCGGGTTCTGGGCCTCTGCCGGGCGACTGGCGCGACGAGCCGCCGACCTGGTTCCCCGACTGAGCCGTTGGCGTTCCTGGCGGGCTGAGCCGTGACAGCAGAATCGGCGGTGATCTGGCCGGTCGGTGTCCGGCCGGAAATCTGCGTTGCTCTACGGGCTCCAAACCTGCTACAACCCGGCTGGTCCTGCGGGAGGCCCTGCTGCTAGCAGGCCGGTATCAGGACTTGGCGGGACACCATCAGGTCCTCGGGCGACGAGGGCCGAGCACATTGGGGGCCAAGGACGGGCGATGTACAAGCATTTACTCTGCCTGCGCTATCTTCGTTCGCGTTACATCGCACTGGCGTCGATCGTCAGCGTGATGCTGGGAGTGGCCACGATGATTGTGGTCAACAGCGTCATGGCCGGTTTTCGCGAGGAGATGTACAAGCGGATTCACGGCATTCTGTCGGACATCGTGGTTGAATCTCACGGGATGGACGGGATCCGGAATCCGACGGTGATTGTCCAGCGGATTCGTGAGGCGGTGGGTGAGGACCTGGAGGGGATGACGTCGACGGTGCATGTGCCGGCGATGTTGGCGTTTGAGGTCCCCGGTCGTTCGCGGCAGGAGTGGATCACGCGTCAGGTGACGCTGATCGGCATCGACCATCACACGTATGCTCAGGTGAGTGACTTCAGCAAGTATCTGCTGCATCCATCGAATCGCGAGCAGCTGGAGCTGAATCTGCGCGAGTCGGGATACGACGAGCGGCTGGGAGACGCCGGCTGGGATTATCGGCGACGGCGGATCGCTTGGCAGCGTGCGTATACGGCCGAAATGAACCGGCTGGAAGCACTCGAGGCTCAGCGCCAGGCCGCTCAGCAGGAATCGGCTCAGCATTCCCCCAATCAGCCAACTACAGAACAACTAACTGCAGAACAGCCAACCACCGATCAGCCAGCTACGGAGTTGTCGCCCAGTGATCAGCCGACTGGGGCGGATACCGAATCGGCCCTGGCGGGTGGTGAGGCGTCGGGTGGTGAGGCGTCGGGTGGTGACGAGTTCGGCGGTCTGGTCGATCCGTATGCGGCGGCGGGTTCGTCGGAGAGCAAGCCGCAGTTTGACGAGATGGTGGACCAGCATCCGGGGATTGTGTTGGGGATTGGCATCAGCGGCTGGCGAGGCCGGAACGCTCAAGGAGAAGTCCAGGACGTCTTTCTGAGTCGTCCGGGGGACAACGTGCGGGTGACGATACCGACGGCTGGGACACCGCCGAGTGCTCGGAACGCGTACTTCACGGTGGTCGATTTGTATGAGAGCAAGATGAGCGAATACGATTCGAGTTTCGCTTTTTGTTCGATTGCCGAGCTGCAGCAGATCCGGCAGATGCTGGGTGCTGGGACGGCTGACGCGGCGGTGACGTCGATTCAATTGCGTCTGCGGCGCGGCGCCGACTTGAACGCGATCCGTGACCGGCTGAGAACGATCTTCCCGTCGCCGGAGTACGCCTACCAGATTCAGACTTGGCGTGACTTGCAAGGGCCGTTGTTGTCGGCGGTGCAGCTGGAGACGACGATTCTGAACATTCTGTTGTTCTTGATCATTGCCGTGGCCGGCTTCGGCATTCTGGCGACGTTTTTCATGATTGTGGTCGAAAAGACTCGCGATATCGGGATCCTCAAATCGCTGGGGGCATCGAATCGCGGGGTGATGGGTATTTTTCTCGGTTATGGTCTGTCGTTGGGGATGGTCGGTTCGGGAGTCGGCATGGTGCTGGGTCTGTTGTTTGTCGTGAACATCAACCGGATTGCCGATTTGCTGGAGTCGTTGACGGGTCAGGAGGTCTTTGACCCGACGGTGTATTACTTCCAGGAGATTCCGACGATCATCCAGCCGTGGACGGTAGCCTGGATTGTGGCGGGAGCCATGTTGATCGCGGTGTTGGCGAGCATCCTGCCGGCGCTGCGAGCGGCGAGGATGCATCCAGTAGAGGCGTTGCGTTATGAGTAGACTAGCCGTATCGCGGTCGGACAACAGCGGAGCGCCGGGGACGACGGGCGGCCCACACTTTGCGATCAGCGCCGGGGCATCTCGGCCGGCCGATCGAGCTGCCGGGGTTCGAGGAGCCAGTCTGTCGACGGCTCCGATTCAACTGGCGGCTCGCGGGTTGTGCAAACGCTATCATCGCGGAGCGACCGAGGTCGACGTGTTGCGCGGGGTCGATCTGGAAGTGCGCCGCGGCGAGTTCTTATCGATTGTGGGGCAGAGTGGCAGCGGGAAGAGCACGTTGCTACATCTGCTGGGGACCTTGGACCAGCCTGATGCCGGGGAGATTCATCTCGATCAGCGGCGGATTGACAATGTACCGTCTCACGAACGGGAAGCTTTGCGCAATCAGACGCTGGGGATGGTCTTTCAGTTCTACCATTTGTTGCCCGAGCTTTCGGCGCTGGAGAACGTGCTGTTGGCCGGAATGATCCGAGGGGGGGCGTGGGGATACTGGCGGCGGCGTCAGGAGCTGAAGCGGCAGGCGTCCGGTTTGCTGGACGAACTGGGCCTGGGCCATCGGCTCCATCACCGTCCGCGGGAGCTGTCGGGTGGCGAGATGCAGCGGGTCGCGATCGCTCGGGCCTTGGTGAGCGAACCTCAGATCCTGCTGGCCGACGAACCGACGGGCAATCTCGACCGCCAGACGGGGCTGGGGATTGTTCAGATTCTGAAGCGTTTGAACGAGCAGCGTCAGCTGACGGTGGTGATGGTGACGCACGACGAGACGCTGGCTCGTCAGTCGGACCGCACGCTGCGGCTGGTCGAAGGCCTGATGGTGGCTTGAACGGCGGGGCCGGGGAAATCGCGCCGGATCGCTGCTGATGAGCGGTCTGGGAGACCCCCGGCTGGTCGATTCACGCTATTTCCGGTAGGCTCTCGGATCGGTTCCACCTCTGCTGAACCTTCTCTGTCGGCCGGCTGTCCGCTGTAGAGAAAGGTCGCTGGGTACGCTTGTCATCGACCCGCCGTAAGGGTGGTGAGATGGTCGGCGATTCGGGGCCATCGAAGCAAGTTCGGGGCGTAGCGATAGTTCGCTGACGTCGCGATCCGATCCGTCACTGCGTCAATTATCAGCTTCCGCAAGTTTGGGGTGGGCCCGCCATGTCGCTCGAGATCTACATCAACGGCAAGTACTACCCGAAGGAAGAGGCGAAGGTCAGCGTTTACGACCACGGGTTCCTGTACGGCGACGGGGTCTTTGAGGGGATGCGGAGTTACAGTGGCCGGGTGTTTCGGCTGGAGGAGCATCTGCAGCGGCTGTGGAATTCAGCGCGGGCCATTTGCCTGACGATTCCGATCAGTCAGGAGAAGTTGGCGGAGGCGGTCCGGGAGACGCTGCGTCGGAACAAGATTGAGGACGGCTACATTCGGCTGGTGGTCAGTCGTGGCGCGGGGACGTTGGGGCTGGACCCGAACCGGACTTCGGATCCGCAGGTGATCATCATTGCGGACAAGATTACGCTCTATCCCGAGACCTATTACCAGAACGGTCTGGAGATCATCACGGCCAGCACGATTCGGAACCATCCGGCGGCGTTGAGTCCGCGGATCAAGAGTCTCAACTACTTGAACAACATTCTGGCGAAGCTGGAGGGACTGCAGGCCGGCTGTGTTGAAGCGTTGATGTTGAATCACAAGGGCGAGATTGCTGAGTGCACGGGGGACAACATCTTTCTGGTGCGTGGGGGCGAGTTGCTGACACCTCCGCTGGACGCCGGGATTCTGGAGGGGATTACGCGTCAGGCGGTGATTGACCTGGCGAAGGAGCACCAGATCCCGGTCCGTGAGATTGCTCTGACGCGGCACGACGTATTTGTGGCCGACGAGTGTTTTCTGACGGGGAGTGCGGCTGAGGTGATACCGGTGGTGAAGGTGGACCAGCGGGTAATCGGCAGTGGCAGTCCGGGTCCGATCACACGGCGGCTGATCGAGCTCTTCCACCAGCTGGTGCGTCGCTAAGGGCTGGCCGCCGATGCGGGCCGGTTCGGCCGGTTGGAGGGTAGGCAGAGCCGGTTGGAGCGTGGGCTGAGCGGGCCGATTTCGCGGCATCTGAGCCAATTTCTTGGCAGCTGAGTGGCTCGTCAGGCCTCCTGGCCTGGGGTAGAATCGGGCGGTCAAGCTCAGGCGGAGCGTCGGCCGTGGCCCGACGGGGCCGTAGGGGGAATCACCTTGTTTTATTGGATCTACGACATACCCCTGCATCAGCTGGCGCTTTGGATGGCGTTGGCCTTTGTGGGTTTTTCCTGGGCCGGCGTGCTGCTGATCCGGCCGGTCATGCGGCTGGTGGTGTTGCGGCGGCGGGGCGACACGAATTCCGTGATCGGCTCGATCCTGTCGTGTTACTGTGTCTTTTACGGCCTGTTGTTGGGCCTGATTGCCGTCGCCGCTTATCAGAACTTCTCTGAGGTTGACGCGAACGTCTCGCGGGAAGCGGCCGCGCTGGCGGCTCTGTACGAGGACGTATCGCACTATCGGGAGCCGGAGGGTCAGAACCTGCGGTGGCTGCTGCGTGACTTCTGCCGTTACACGATCCAGGACGCTTGGCCGAAGTATCAGCGGGGCGAGTTGCCGGATGGCGCAGAGACTCGGCTGCGAGCGTTCCACGAGCGGCTGCTGTCGTTTCATCCGGAATCGACGATGGAGGAGGTCGTGCATCAGGAGGCGATCCGGCAGTTCAATTCATTTCTCGAGCAGCACCGGGTGCGAGAGCATTCGGTGACGACGGGGATTCCGGCGGTGATGTGGTACGTGGTGCTGATCGGCGCCGTGTTGAACATCGCTCTGGTGTGGTTGTTTGATATGGATCTGCTGAGCCATCTGGTGCTGGGTGGCATTCTGGCATTTTTCCTGGGGACGGTGATTTTCCTGATCGCGGCCATGGACAATCCGTTCCGTGGCGAGGTGAGTATCCAGCCGGAGGCATTCGAGACGCTGTATCGGACTCGCATGCGGCAGTAGCCGATTGACAGAGACAAGCAGGAGCGACGGGAGATGGCCGAATTCAAGGTTTGTTCACTGGAGGGGACGCACTACGTCGACTGTCATTTGCAGAACGAGTCGATGCGAGCGGAGGCGGGCGCGTTGTGCTACATGCACGGCGACATCAAGATCCGTTCACAGCTGTTGGTCGCTCCCTGGACCTGGCTGAAGTGCCAGTTGGCTGACGAGGCCGTACATCGCCCGACGTTCACTGGCACGGGGGTCGTCACGCTGGAGGCGTCGCTGGGTGGTTTCCACGTGCTGGAGCTGAACCACGAAGCGTGGATTCTGGAGAAGGGGACATACTGGGCTTCCGAATCGTCGGTAAACGTGTCGTATCATCGCGAGGCGATCTTGACGTCGTTCTGGGCGGGTGAAGGGCTGATCTATCTGCAGACTCGTGTCGAGGGGACGGGTAAAGTCGTGGTGTCGACGATGGGTCCGGCTGAGGAAATGGTGCTGGAGTCGGGCCAGACCGTGTCGTGCGACGGGACGTACGTAATCGGCCGGCATTCGGAGGTCGGCTTCAAGATGCGGCGGGCGACGGCAAATTTCTTCGGACGGAACAATGCCAAGGAAGGGATGTTGCGGGTCTATACCGGCCCGGGTCGAGTGCTGATCAATCCGGCTCCGTATTGGCGCTACAAGATCTTCACGGAACGGATGAAAAACAAGAACTATCCGTCGCAGGCGACATTGAGCTGAAGGTGGGCGATGAACGGCAAGGGTGAGTCTCTGCGAAACGTGTACGACCGCCGCGAGCTGTTGCGAACTGGCGGGTCCGCGGCGACGCTGGCCGCGGCCAGGCTGCTGGCGCCCGGGGTCTTCAGTGGTTGCAGTGCACAGCAAGCCGTGGCGGCAACCACTTCTTCGGCGGCCGCGCCGGTGAAGGTCGGCATTCTCCACTCCCAGACGGGCGTGATGGGGATGAGCGAGTCGTCGCTGCGGGATGCGGAGATGCTGGCCATCGAAGAGATCAATGCGGACGGAGGTGTGCTGGGCCGACCGATCGAAGCCGTCGTGGAGGATACTCGGTCGCGGTTCACCGACGTCTTTCCGGCCAAGGCGACCAAGCTGTTGACACAAGACCGTGTCGCGGCCGTCTTCGGGTGCTGGACATCGGTCAGCCGTAAAGCAGTCGTCCCTGTCTTCGAGCGCCTGAATGGGCTCCTCTTTTACCCGCTGCAGTACGAAGGAAACGAATCGTCCTTCAATGTCATTTACGGCGGGTCGGTTCCCAACCAGCAGATACTGCCGGCGGTGGACTGGTTGTTGAGCGACGCGGGTGGGGCGCGCAAACGGCTGTTCCTGATCGGATCCGACTACGTCTTTCCGTGGACGGTGGAGTATATCCTCGAGCGGTACCTGCCGAGTCTGAATCGCAGCGATGTGCAAATCGTCGGCCACTACTACGCGCCGCTGTCCGAGTTCGATTTCGCTCCGGCCGTATCCGCCATCGAACAGGCTCAGCCCGACGCCATCCTCAGCACGATCAACGGTGAAGGGAACGTCCATTTTTTCGCTGAACTGGCGAAGCGTGGGATCGGATCGAATGAGATCCCGGTGATGTCGACCAGCGTGGGTGAAGACGAACTGCGGAGCATGAAGGGCGAGACGATCAGCGGGCACTATTCGGCCTGGAGCTACTTCCAGAGCCTCGACACACCGCGGAATCGACGGTTCGTCCGTCGCTTTCAGAACGAACACGGCGACGACCGGGTCATTTCCGATCCGATGGAAGCCGCGTACTCGCTGGTATATCTCTGGAAGCAGTCCGTCGAGCGGGCTCAGAGCATTGAGGTGGACGCCGTCCGAGACGCCTTTGCCAAGAACATCGAGTTTGCGGCCCCTGGAGGCCGAATTCGGCTCGACCCACGAAACTATCACACTTACAAGCGATTTCGGATCGGTCGAGCCCGGGCGGATCTGCAGTTTGACCTGGTCCACGAGTCGCCCGACTGGATTGCTCCGGAACCCTATCCGTCGGTCGCCTTTCCGGGATGGGAAGTTGACTGGAGCCGTGGTGGGTTGACTCGAGGACCTGCGGTGGACATTCATCGGCCTTCATGAATGGATACCCGGATTGCTGTTCTCATCGTTTGCTGTTCTCATCGACTGCAGGGACCCGAAACATGTTCAGCCTCATCCGTTCTGATTTGAGCCGCTGGGCCATTACCGTTCGGCTGACCGCCGCGGTCCTGAGCCTGCTGTGGCTGAACGGCTGCGCCCGGTTCTTCCCCTCCGGTGAGAAAGCCGTGACGACCGAGCGGCTGGAGTTGCACGGGGCTGGCGCGACATTCCCAGCCCCGCTGTACGAGCGGTGGATCGCCGAGTTTTCTCGACCAACGGACCGAGCGCAGGTCACCTACGACGGTGTGGGGACGGGGGCTGGCATCGAGCAGTTCACTCAGGAGCTGGTTGATTTTGCTGGCAGCGATCAGGCTCTGTCGGATACTCAGATGGCGAAGGTCGATCGCGGGGCGCGGATGATACCCGTGACGGCCGGCGCCGTGGTGTTGGTCTACAATCTTCGAGATGCTCAAGGTCAGCCGGTGTCCGATCTGCGGCTGAGCCGCGAGGCGCTGGCTGGGATTTTTCTCGGGACGATTCAACGCTGGAATGACCCGTTGCTGGCCGACTGCAATCCCGGCTGGACGCTCCCCGATCAACCGATTCATGTTGAGTACCGGCTCGATGCCAGCGGAACGACGCTGGCGGTTACGTCGTACTTGTCGGCGATCAGTCCGCAGTGGCGGGAGGGACCTGGCGTCGGGCTCGACGTGGCGTGGCCCGTCGGCGCCGGCATGCCCAAGGACGCCGGGGTCCTGCGGGGAGTTCGGCAGGTTGATGGTGCGATCGGCTACGTCAGTTTCGGTTACGCCGCTAAGGAAAAGGCGCCGATGGTCGCGCTGGAGAATCGCGCCGGCCAGTATGTTCGTCCGACGATTGAATCGATTCAGTCGGCACTGCAGGATGTCGGCACGGTCCCCGAAGACCTGCGGCTGTCCGTCGATGACCCTTCGGCTGCCCAAGCCTATCCGATCGTCACTTACAACTACCTGCTCTGCTACCGCACTTACGACGATCCCGATCGGCTGAAGCAATTGAAGGAGTTCCTGACGTACTGCCTGGGCCCTGGACAATCGCTCTGCACTCAGCTCAGCTACGCCCCGCTCCCGCCCCCCGTCGCGGCGCAGGCTCGGTTGTTGATCGACAAGATCTCGTTGCCGCAGTCGGCCGACGCGGCGACCACCGCGGCTCCGTCGTCCGCCGCAGTTCCGGCCACGGCGGCCGCCAGTCCCACCGCAGCCGCACCCACTCGTCAGGAAATCGCCGCCGAGGCCGCAGCAGACGAATCGGCAGCCGGCAAGGCGACGACCAACAGCAGCTCAACCAACAGCAGCTCGCCTGACGGTAGTGGCCCGAAGGCTCAGTCGCCGCAGGGTGTCGGGGCGCCGAGCAGCGTTGAGTCGGAAGATGCTGCGCGCGATTCGGCCGGTGGATCAGCAGCGCCGGGGGGTGAACCAGCGGCAGCGGCGCAGAGCGACGCTGATGACGTGTCCGGCGACGCTGCGGGGAGCAACCCCTCAGCGGGTGACGGCTCAGCCGGCGACGGCTCTGGCGGTGAAGGCTCAGCGGGTGAAGCCCCGGGCGGGAACTGACAGCCGGCCAGTTCGAGCTAGCACGCCCCGGATTGCTAATGTTGATTTTTCGAATACTGCGGCAAGTCGCACGACGGAACTCCATGGTCGATGACGCCAGTTGCAGCCGCATCGCAAGATTCGGGTCCTTGTGCGACCGACAGAAACTGCCCGGGAATTGAAAGCTCGGCCAATGTCGCAGGTCAATCGGTGCTTCAGGGGAAGTTTCCAACTGAGTTGGGCCGAACTGTTGGCGTGAGTTGGACGGCCGCAATTCGCTGAACAGAGGCCGTGTGCGGTGATCGTCGGACGCTTTGTCGGGGAAGCTCCTGCGAAGTTTGGGATGGACCTGGAAGTCGCCGCGACGCCGGAGCCGTAGAAATGACGACAGTGCCGATCAGGCATGGCGCGAACGCGCGTGGCAGCGCTCTCTCGGGCTCAGGCTCCAGGAATGGGGCGGGGGTAGCCCCCTGTGCGCCGTCCCTCTGCCTCTGCCCTCGGCCGCTCGCCACCTGGGCCCCGCCAAAGTCTGTGGGCGAGCCGAACGACAAGGGCTTCGGAACTGATGTTTCCGAGCCCACGACTGTGGCGGGGCCAGAGGCAGGGCGAGTGACGACGGTCGACGGAGGGGAGGTGAAAGCGGGGCGGCCCTCCCCGTAGCTCACCTTTCCGGAGCCCGAGCCCGACAGAGCATTCACGGCCGTCAGGAGCTCGGTGAAGATCTCTGCTAGGAACCCATCTTGAAGAACTCGCCCTGGTGCCCGTTCCATCGCCCCGAGAACTTGACCGATCGTCAAACTGTGAGCGTCACACCCCAGAAGTTGTCAAAGACCCCATATGGCAAGGCCTTGGCCGACGACTGGAACCAGAATCTACCCACAGACCGGGACGATCTGGAATCGCATGTTGGAGCGTCCCCTTCAACAATCATGCCGAAGACCAAACGCCTTTGACGGCCCCTTTGCCATACGTTGGGCTGCCTCTCCATTGAAAATCAACATTAGCAATGCGGGGCGTGATAGCACGTTCAGCCTGTCATCGTTCCGCGGCGGTGACTGCGGCGGGGCGATGAGCGTGGTGGTGTTTGGGCTGGCGGGGTCGATGTTGGGATTGGGTGCTGTCAAAACTGATCTTTTCGCCCGTGGGGCTGGTCGAGTAAGATCGGGCTGGCTTGTCTTGGCGCTGGCTTGCGGCTGCCACGGAATGGCGGCAGGAGCGGGTGAGTCTGGTGCCTGGTCGGAGCGTTCATCACGGAGGATCGACGTGAACACGCTGAAGAATCTGATTGTGACCGGCATGTTGCTGGTCGTGGCCTACGGCGCTTATGTCGTCCTGCAAACGGGCCCAACTCCTCCGCCAATCGGCGCCTTGGATCCGGACGAGCCGTCCAACGGCGAATTGCGTCCGCCAACGGTCGGTTCCGGGGAGGGAGTTCCGCCCGCGCGGGATCCGAACGCGGGGGATCCGAACGCGGGGCTCGGGGACCCAGCGCCGACGGGGCCAGCGGGATCGGCTGCGGGACCAGGACTGAGCGGGACGGAGATTCCGCCCTATCAGCCACCGGCAGACATGAAGGACGATGCGACACGCTACGAACCAAGCCCTTCGATGCCGCCGAATCAAGGCGATTCGACGCTCGCTGGCAAATTCGTGGCTGGCGGTGGCGCGAATACTGGGCCGGCTGCCGGTTTGGTGCCGGGTCCCGGTGGATCGGGCTCGGCGGGCGGAGTGGTCACACCTCCTCCGACGGCTGCGGGCCCGAACGGACCGGGAAGTGCTTCGCCGGACGGCGTCGCCAGTTTTGAGGCTGTGTGGGGCGCGGTGGAGAAGCGGCTGGCCAACAACGACTTGGCTCCGGCGCTGACCGAACTATCGATGTACTTCCGCGGGACGACGCTGACGGACGATCAATATCAGCGATCGGTATCGATGCTGGATAATCTGGCGGCGACGGTGATTTATTCGCGCGAAAGCCTGCTGGAACCTCCGTACGCGGTGGTCGCCGGCGATACGCTCAATTCGATTGCCGCTCAGTACAAGGTGACTCCGGAATTCCTGGCCAAGCTGAATGGCATGCCTGCTACCGCGACGCTGACGCCTGGCGAGAAGCTCAAGGTGTTGACTGGACCATTTGAAGCCGAGGTGGATGCCGCGCGGAAGGAGCTGACCATGTACCTGGGTCGCTGCTACGCGGGTCGGTTCCCGGTGGAGCTGGGTCCGAATCTTCCGCCGGCTACTGGGGAATACGAAATTGTCGAGCGGACGCCGGGCCACGCTTATCTGGACAAGCGGACGGCCCAGCAGTTTGCGGCCGGAGCGCCGGAGAATCCTTTTGGCAACATCTGGCTGGGGCTGCGGGGCGATCTGGTGACGGCCGCTCATGAAGTCGGCATTCACTCCCGTGGCCAGGGCTCGGGCGTCCTTGACATGTCGAGCATCGTCGTGTCACAACAGGACGCGGAGGATGTCTACGCCATTCTCTCCGTGGGGTCGCGAGTCCGCGTGCGTCGCTAGTGCGGTCCGTGGGCTGTCCCTCGGTTCCAGCCGACCGTTGCTGTTTCTGGCAGGAGGTCGGCTAACACAACCTTGAGCAACCCGGGGGGGCGCTGCGCTGATGGCATACGACCGATCCGCACTGATGGAACTCATCCGCCAAGAGGCACTCAAGTTCGGCGACTTCACACTGGCTTCGGGGCGCAAGGCGAAATACTACCTCGATTGCCGCCGCGTAACCTTGCATTCGCGGGGGGCCAATCTGATCGCTGAGGGGATGCTGGAGCTGTTGGGGAGCCCGTTGCCGGACGCGGTGGGAGGGATGGCGATTGGTGCCGATCCGATCACGGCGGCGATTATCACGGTGGCCGGCCAGCGGGGTCACGAGCTGCGTGGGTTCATGGTGCGTAAGGAGCCGAAGGGGCATGGCACGGGGCAGACGGTGGAAGGTCCGGTGGCTCCGGGGGATTCGGTAGTGATTGTCGAGGACGTGATCACATCGGGTGGGAGTGCGTTGTTGGCGATGGAGCGGGCTCAGGCGGCCGGGCTGAAAGTCCAGCGCGTGCTGGCGATCATCGACCGGCTGGAGGGTGGTGCCGCTGCCTTCGCGGCTCATGGCTGCCAGCTGCAGACGCTCTTCACGATTCGGGACTTTGGACTCGAGCCTCCCGCGACTCTGTAGGGGCTTGAGGGTGGTGTTGTCGGTTTGGAAACTTCCCTGCACCAGCAACTGAAACAACTCTACGCCGCTGCCGACGGTCAGACGGAAGTGCGGCTGGACGGTTATCGGATTGACGCCCTGCGTGGCGAGCAGCTGGTGGAGATCCAGCTGGGTTCACTTTCGGCGATCCGGTCGAAGGTAGCGAGATTGCTGCGGAGCCACAGCGTGTGTGTGGTCAAGCCGCTGATCGCTCGCAAGTCGATCTTCAAGCGGAGTTCGCGTCGAGCGGCGTGGGGGCGGGCTCGGCTGAGTCCCAAGCGAGAGCAGTGGCTCGATTTGGTCCATGAGCTGGTTTATTTCTGCGACGTGTTTCCCCATCCGCGGCTGACGATCGAAGTGCCGCTGATTGAGATTGCCGAGCATCGGCTGGAGCATGCTCCGCGGCGGCGGCGGAGGCACTGGAAGCGATTCTCGGTGGAGGACCAGCTGTTACTGAACGTCCAGGCGACGTATCAGTTGCGGCAGGGGTCCGACTTGAGGAGTTTGGTTCCCGAGCCATTGCCGACCGTATTTCACACGGGGCACATTGCCGGGGCGTTGTCGGCCGACCGCTGGATTGCTCAGCGGGTGGCCTATTGCTGGCGGAAGGTGGGGATTGTCGACGAGGTGGGTCGGCAGGGGAACGCACGGCTCTACCAGTTCACGGACGCTGCCGTGGGGACTGCCGATGGTGTGGGCACTGCTGAAGACGTGGGCGGTTCGGCCGATCCGATGCGCGGGATGTCGGTGGAGAGTGTGTTGGGGAGCGGGAGCGAGCCGGGTCGGCGCGAAGTGGAAGCACCGAGTCCGCGCGGTCGATCGCGTCGCCAGGCGGGCTGACGCGGCGGTGTGGAACACGATCGGAGGTCGGGTGTCCGCCCGGGGGCGTTGAGCAACAAAAAAAAACCGGGCGTGCTGATCCGAAGACAAGCACGCCCGGCTTGAGATAAGTCAGAGGTGGGAGCCCAGCCGAACTCGCCACCGCCTGGATTAAAACTTGCCTCGCAGACGATCCCACACCGACGGGCGGGGTGAAGAGTTCAGCGAAGCGGTCGGAGGCTGAATCGTTTCACTGCCGGCCGGAGCGACTTCATCGGGCGTCTGAGGGAGCCGTCGGAAGCGCCAGGCGGAGTTGTTCGATTCAGCCGGAGCGGGCGGAGTCGGGGTCACGGGGGGGGCCGCGGCGTCGGCAGGTGCGGGCGGAGGCGTGACGGCTGGTGTACCGTCCGGGCTCGGCCCCGGACTGTCGGGCGACGGGTTGTCCGTCGCAGGTTCAGCCGCATTTGCCTCGGTCGCTTCGGCGCTGGTTGAATCAGCACCGGATGCCGCACAGCCGCAGTCGCTGGAGACGACCGTCGAGCCTAGGACTCGAGGGTGCAAGTGCCCCAGCTTGTGGCCCAACGTGCCCAGTCCGCAGCCCCCGACGCCGCAGCCTGAGCAGCCCCGTCCCCAACTTCGAGTCTGGCAGCCGGCGGCGCACCCGCACGCGCCGCCGCCCAGGAAGCCGAAGCCCTGCTTCTTCTCAGAGCAGTAATCGGCCCACAGGCTCATGTAGGGACGCACATCTGGGTCGCAACAACCCAGATTCAGTCCCGCTTGTGCAGCTTGAGCGCAGACATCGACTCGGCAACCGTTGTTCACGGTCGGTGCCGGGCCATAAGCTGTCCGCAATCCCACCTGCCCCTGGCAGTGGCTGCACCCAGCTACGGGCGCTGTGGACACGGCAGCAACTGGGGCCGGATCATGAATCACTTGATCGCCGGCTTGTGCTACTTGCTGCTCGAACAGAAACGCAGTGCTCACCATCATGGTCAGACACAGCCAAACACGCATGGCTAGACCTCCTCTTCAGACCCGAGTGAGTGTTGATTGCGAACAGCAGCACCGTACGGAGTTTAGTGCTTGAAGCTGTCCGCCACTCACCCGCTACTCCTCCTCAAACAGGCCAGGCTGGCAGCTGAGTTGCGTGAGAACATTCATTGCCGTCCTGGCCAGTTCTAGATAACCATTGCACACGATTTAGCGCACACCGTTGGGAGGCGAAAAAAAATCGTCGAGAATTCACTCGAAGAATTGCCCCGCTGGACGCAACATGCCAGTCGGGCAAGAGGTGCTCAGCAGGTAAACTTTGACGGGGGCCGGCCGGAGATTACGATAGGACGGCGAAAGACGCATCGGTCGGGGCGACGCGCGGGGGCGGGGAAGGTTCAGCACCGATCGGACGTTCTGACGCTGGTGCAGGGGGTTAGCCGTGGGGGTGAAGATTGTTGTCGAGCTCTGCGCAGCGGTGCTGCTGGGATGCGGTCTGGCTCGGCGACGGTCAGTCTGGGAGGGGACGACGCTGGGAGCTCCCCGCCGCTGGGCGCTGGCAGCTGTGGCAATTGTCGTGGCCGTCGATCTCTGGATCGCCTGGATGCAACCGGACGGGACGACGCGGTCGGCTGTCCGGTACGCGGCGGACACCTTGCTGCTGACGCCGTTCATTGCCTTGTTGGGAGCCAAACGGCCTCAGGATCAGGGCTGGCAGTGGATCGTCGTGTCGTTGTGGGGAGTGCTGCTGGTGCCGTTGGCTCAGTGGTTGGCCTTCGGTCAGGGCACGTTTCGGCTCCACCTGACCTGGCAGGTCTTCATGGCCATCCTCGTACTGGCTCAACTGGCCAATTTCTCGGGGACCAGCCAGTTCAGCAGCGCGGTGGTGTGGAGCTTGGGGCAATGGGTGTTGCTCGCCCCCGCCCTGCACCGACTGATGCCGTTTGAGTCCATGACGTCGCAACCAGGGGTGGCGTGGGGGCGGCCGCTGGGGATGACGTTGCTGGCGGGGGCAGCCTGGTGGGCGGGAACGTTGGCCGGGAACTGGGATCGGCGCGGCCGCAGCTGGGACCGAGCGTGGCTCGATTTTCGCGACCTGTACGGAGCGGCCTGGGGGTTGCGGGTGCTGGAGCGAATCAATCAGCCGGCCGAGCTGGCGGGCTGGCCCGTTCGGTTGAACTGGTCACGGGGGTTCACCGAGACCGAGGGGGCGGCCGGGGATCCGAGCCGGGTCGACCAGCCGGAGTGGACGCACGAGATTGACCGGGCGATGCGGACGGTCCTGCGTCGTTTCGTCTCCCCGAATTGGCTCAACGACCGACTCCCTTCGGGGCCGGCCGCGGCGGGAGCGTCGCCGGACGATACGGCCGAATGACGCTGGTGAACGTCAGCGGCCGTGGGATGCTGGGACGAGCCCGGGCATGAGTGGCGGGGCTGTTCGGCCGTCTCAGGCGGCTCGGTGCCGGTCGTGCCGCGGGAGGTAGTTCCGCAGGGCTTCTTCGATCAGCTGCGCGTGGTCTTTGCCCTGCAGGTGGGCGACGACGGAGAGCTGAGCTTTGACGTCGGCGGGGAGATCTTCGAGAGCGGCGGCCGTCCGTCGCGGCGCGACGGGAGCTGCTGGAGCAGCGGGCTGGGGTGGGACGGGCTGGCGCAGGCTGGTCAGTGCCGCGCTGCTGCGTGCCATGAGTCGCTCGACGAGGTCATTTCGCGGAGCGCCTTCGGTGATTTCGCGTTCGCGGAGCGACGAGCCGAGGAGCGAGACGCAGCCGCAGAGGCCGAGAGCGATGGCGGCCAATCCGACGAGCACACCTGTTCCGTTATCCACTGACGGGTTCATCGCGGCCTGCCCCATCACGGCAGCTGCGAGGACGAGAACCGAAGCGGCAATCTGATGCATGGATTCTTCCTTTCGTCGACAGTCGGCCACAGGCCTCCCAGCCAGTGGCGGCGGCGAACAATAGACAATGTCCGCCACCCTGTCCAGATCCAATCTTCGGCTGTTCACCCCCACGAGGTCGCACCTACCTCCACGGAGGTCGCATGTACCTCCACGGAGGTCGCACCTACCTCCCACCCGGTGCTAGCAGTGAGCCGGCCGCTGCCGGGTAGCGAATTCCCGCAAATTCGCCGCATAAGTCGCGATTCAACGTCCCACGAGGTCGCACGTACCTCCACGGAGGTCGCATGTACCTCCACGGAGGTCGCACCTACCTCCCGCCGCTGCTAGCAGCCCGGAGGTGGCACCTACCTCTCGCATAGCGGCAAGTAAGCTGCGCAAGTTGAGCTGGGGCGAGAGGTAGGTGCGACCTCCGGGCGGCAAGTGAGCTGCGCACGTTGAGCTAGGGCGCGAGGTAGGTGCGACCGCTCGGGGGGGATTAGCGGTCGCGTTGGCCGTTGAGTCGGGCGAGCATGTAGAGGAGGGTGAGGATGGCTTGGAGCGTCCCGGCGACGTAGGTCAACGCAGCGGCGTTCAGCACGCGGTTGACCATCCCCATCTCACTGGCCGGCACCACACCCAGCTCGACCAGCTGAGCCTTAGCACGCGAGCTGGCGTTGAACTCCACCGGCAGATTCACCAGCTGGAAGGCGACCACGCCGGCAAACAGGGCGACGCCGGCCATGGCCATCATCTGGCCACCGCCAGACCGGGCAAAGAACATACCGATGGCAAACAGGGTCATCGAGAACTGCGACCCGATGCTCGCCACCGGCACGGCCAAGTTGCGAATCACCAGCGGCGCATAATGCTGAGCATCCTGGATGGCGTGTCCGGCCTCATGAGCGGCAATGCCGACGGCCGCCATGGAATGGCCGTGGTAAACGTCCTGGCTGAGCCGCAGCACCTTGTGCCGGGGATCGTAGTGATCGCTCAACTCACCCCCGATCATCTCGATCCCCACGTCCTGCAAACCGGCCGAATCGAGGACATGGCGCGCGGCGGCGGCACCGGAGAGGCGAGCTGGGACCTGCATGGCCTTGCCGTACGCCGACCGGATGCGGCTCTGGGCCCACAGGGCCAACAACAGTGCCGGAGCGACCATCACGAAATAGAGCGGATCGAAAAACATGGTTCTTCCCTGCCTCAGCCGGGCAATGTCTCTGCTGATTAGTTGAACGAAATCCCTGGCAGCGATCGCTGGCCGGCCCACGTCGGCCGGTCGCTGACCTCAGCCCATCAGAATTCGATACGATACGAGCCCCTGGTCGGTTCTCAAAATCGGGCGAGATCCTCGCACGGACCGGGGACCTCTAATAGCCTAACACTCCGGTGGCGGGCGACCAGCCGTCCGATCGCCGATCTCACCCACCTAAGGGAGGGAACGTCGGTTGATTTTTCGCCGTGGGGGGGTGAGAATCTGGAGTTTGGACGACCGATCCCGCGCCGAAGGACTATCTGGCGGAACCCGCGCATGCTGACCAATCGGACTGTACTTTCCTGCATCCAGCCTACCGGCGAGATCCATCTGGGGAACTATTTCGGCGCTGTCCAGAACTGGGTCCGGCTGCAGAATTCGGGCGAGTACCGCACGGTGTACGGCGTAGTCGATCTGCACGCCATGACGATGCCGTACGACCCGAAGGAACTGCGGCGGAACACCGAAAACCTGGTCCTCGATCTGCTGGCTTGTGGCATCGAGCCGGGCAAGAGCGTGCTGTTTGTGCAGTCGATGGTCCCGGAACATGCCGAGCTGTACTGGATTCTGAGCTGTTTGACTCCGTTCGGCGACCTGATGCGGCAGACTCAGTTCAAGGACAAGAGCGACCAGTTGAGCGAGCGGTCGGACGAGTTCATCAGTGCTGGGCTGTTCACCTACCCGACGCTGCAGGCCGCCGACATTCTGGTCTATCGAGCGGGCTTGGTGCCGGTGGGCCGGGACCAGCAGCAGCATCTGGAGTTGGCCCGCGACTTGGCTCGTCGCTTCAACGCCACATTCGGCGAGGAGCTCTTTCCGGAGCCGCAGGTGCTGGCCTCCGAAACTCCCAAACTGCGGTCGCTGGCGGCACCGGACAAGAAGATGAGCAAGAGCCTCGGGCCGAAGCACTACATCGGCCTGTTCGAAGACGACTCCAGTCTCCGCAAGAAGATCCGTTCGGCGGTTACCGATTCAGGCGATCTGCCTCCGGGCGAGCTGAGCCCGGGCGTCGACAATCTGCTGAGCCTGATGCGAGCGTGCGGCGCGCCGGAGCAAGCGGAAGAGCTGGCCGAAAAGTACCGCGGCGGCGACCGCATGTACGCTCCACTGAAGGAAGCGACTGCAGAAGTTGTCGGCAATTTTGTGGCTCAGATGCGTGAGCGACGAGCGGCCGTGCAAGCCGATCGCAAGAAGTTGCTGGAACAGCTGCACGAGATGAGCGACGAGGCGCGCGACATGGCCAGTCAGACGCTGAAGGAAGTGCGGCGGCTGACCGGTTTGCCCAAGCAATACATGTTCTTCCAGTACCCGCATCGCAAACAAAAGGCCGCCTTGGCCGACGCTGGCGGCTGACACGATCCCGCCGCACCACCGACTAGAGTCTGCACCTGAGATTGAATTCCTCGCATCGGAGACGTCTGATGGGCCCCTGCCCCGTTCACGCCCTGCGCCGACTGACGTCGGTGATTGGTTCGGTTCGTCTGAGCGCCGCACTGTTGCTGGCCGCCGCCGTTGGGCTCGTCCTCGGCTGCCGCCAGGAACTCGCTCCGCTGCAGACCGTCGTCAAGCCAACCAGCTCCACGGCCGCTGGTTCCGCCACCACTCCGTCGACGGCGACTTCGTCCTCGGGCACTTCTTCCTCGGGCACGTCTTCCTCCGGCACAACACCGGCCGCCCAGGATCGGGCAGCAGGCTCTTCGAAGCTGCCGCCCGAACTGGAGGCACGGATTGAGCGGATCTTGCGGAGCGGCATTGAGGACCGTCGGCTGACGGTGGCGGACAACGGTGCGTGGCAGATTCTGCACGGCGTGCTGGCCTATGGTCGTAATCTGCCGCTGACCTTGGACTCGACCGGCAAGAAAGCACCGGCGATCGAGTACTTGCTGGGAGGCGGACCGGCCAACGGCTGGGTTCTCGTCCCTGGCGACATCAACCCGGAAACAAAACGCCGCGGTCTGCGAGCGACCGTGGATGCGGGGAGCAAGACCGGTCAAGGCCATCAGGACCAATGGATTGGCTACATGGCCGACTGCCAGTTTCCGCTGGAGACCGAAGTGCGGGCCCAGGGTCAGTCTTACCAGCTCGGCGACATGATCTGGCAGGCTCAGTACGACGTCGCCCGCAACCCGCTGCGCGAATACAGCTGGACGCTGATGGGTCTGACGCAGTACTTGCCGACCAACTCCGAATGGACGGCGGCCGATGGCAATCGCTGGTCGATCGAGCGGCTGTTGCAGGAAGAGCTGGACCAGGAAGTCAAAGGAGCTGCCTGCGGTGGCACGCATCGATTGGGTGGTCTGGCGATTGCGTTGCGGAATCATCGCCGTCAGGGTCGACCGGCCAGTGGCGTGTGGGACGACGTCCGCGCACGGCTCGACGAATATGTCGTGCTCGCTCGTAGCCTGCAGAACCCCGACGGCACCTTTTCCACTCACTTCTTTATCCGTCCCTCGTCATCGCCAGACGTAACGGGGAATCTCGCAGCCACCGGACACATTCTGGAATTCCTGACGCTGGTGTTATCGCCGGAAGAACTGCAGGAGCCCTGGATCACCGCCGCCGCCACTCAACTGTGCGACATGCTCGAGTCCACTTCGAACCTGAACCTCGAATGCGGTGCGCTCTACCAC
This sequence comes from Pirellulales bacterium, assembly GCA_046349895.1. GTDB lineage: Bacteria > Planctomycetota > Planctomycetia > Pirellulales > Pirellulaceae > JAXMBJ01. The sequence continues at coordinate 4,367,013 of JAXMBJ010000006.1, forward strand.
GCCCTGCACGGCCTGTATCTGCTGGACCAGACCCTGGGCTCCTCGCCGCAGCCGAATCCCACCACCACGACTTTGCATGTACCCGGCACCTAAATCACCAAACGGCGACACCGCAACTGCAGCGAAGATGGCGTGGGAGACCGGAGATATAGCGCGTGCTGGGGAATTGATTTACGGCCTCTTGCCGCGGAACAATCGATGTACTTGGTGTGCTGCGGCGCTAGAAATGGCTTGTGACCTGGCTGGTGTCACTAATTCGCGGATCTCCCGACTTACGAGAATTGGTCGATCAAAATGGACTTGCCGAAGACGGCATGCCAAAGCTGTGTTTGAGAGCATTCGTACTCAAACTCTTAAGCTGGACGTCAAGTCAAAGCCAACAAGCGACGAGAAGCGACTCCTGTTGCTATACAACTTGGGAGAATACGTAGCGAAGGCGATCTACAACGAATCAAGTGTGGATAATCTATTCAAGTTTGACGAAGATGCAGGGTTCCATATAGTCCCTGGCCTGTGGCATTTGCTGGCAATCGACGAAACCGTATCGAAGCGCCGCAAACTGGAGGACTTCCTGTTCGGTTCTCCTGAGTTCTGGACAACTGCCAGTTGCTGAATTGGCTTGGCTCGAACGCGTCTGCTAAAATGCCATCTACGGGCTCTCAGCAGCTTCAGCATCCTGGCCGGCGGATGCGTCTTCGGCGGCCTCGCCACTCGCACTGGCTTCTGGTTGGACGAGCGGCACTCCCCACACCGTCGCCCCTTGCTCGATGGGGACATTGTCATGCTGAGCGGTCAGCCCTGCGGGCCCTTGGGTCGGATAACCGAGCACGATGACCGGGTCGTTGGCCTTGCCCGAGAACCGGACTTGGCCGCCAGCGGGCGTACCGAGGAGCTCGATAGCGTTGAGCTGCTTGGCACCGCCGACCAGCACCTGACCTTCCCCCTGGCTGGAGGTGTTGAGCACCACCGTGGCCGAACCCTGGCGGTTGAGGAGGGCGAGCATACCGCCCTGTCGGTCGCCGGCCAACTTCAGCTGAATCTGGCCCTCGCGGTCGACGACTGACAGCTCGCGGCACACGATCTGTTCCGTCTCGAGGCGCAACACCTGATCCAACTGCGACTTGGCCGCTAAGGCCAGCGAAAAGAACAGCAGCGGGTAGATCACCCAACGCTCGCGGTTGGACATAACTGACTCCTGAAGGGGGGATCCCTGACTGCGCCGAACCGCTCAGTCCGGTGCGTCAACTGAGCCATTTTCGCCGGTGAGCGGGTGCCGAACAGTGGGGAGTGCGGGTGTCAGGCCGTGATGTAGGAGACTATACTGACTCGTCCTTGTCCGTGGCCCACCATTTGCGGACATGAGGAACAGCGAAAGAGATCCAACCTGAGAGGCGAGTGATGAGAAGCATCGCATTGTACTGCGCTGGTGCTGTTGCCGGTCTGCTCTGCGCGTCCGGCGTGGTGTCGACCGTTCGTGGAGCTGAGGGGGCGAGCGAATCGGTGAAGCTGGGTTCGCCCGAGCTGACCTCGGGCATTCCGGGGACGGGGCCGCTGACGACCGAGCAAATCCAAAAATGGCTGGCCGATCCAGCTCAACATAGAACGCTCGACCCCGAGCTGCCGATGGGCTTGGCAGCGGCGGCGGCCAATATCACCGGTCTCGACCAGAACCCTTTGACTCGGGCCAAGATTGAACTCGGCCGCCAGCTGTACTTTGATCCGCGTCTTTCGAGCGACGGTACGGTGAGCTGTGCGAGCTGCCATCATCCGGACGAGGGTTACGGCCGCCACACGCAGTTTGGCGTGGGAGTGCGAGAGCAGACGGGGAACCGCAATTCGCCCGTCAGCTTCAATCGGATTCTTTCCGGGGCTCAGTTCTGGGACGGTCGGGCCGACAGCCTGGAAGCTCAGGCGAAGGGCCCCATCGCGAACCCGATCGAGATGGCCAACACGCACGAACAGGCCCTGGCGACGCTGAAGAAGCTGGAAGGCTATCGTCTGCAGTTCGATAAGATCTTTCCCGGCGAAGGGATCACGATCGACAACGTGGCGAAGGCGATTGCCGCCTTCGAGCGGGCCATCGTGACGGGTCCGGCACCGTATGACTACTATGAATTTGTCACAGCACTCAAGCAGCAATATGATGCGGACGAGCTTGAAAGTCTGAAGGAGGACGACCCGGCGCTGTACGAGCAGTATCAGGCGGCGGTCAAGGGTAGCGAGCCGATGAGTGCCAGCGCGATCCGCGGGCGTGACTTGTTCTTCAGCGACCGCGTAGGGTGCACAGCCTGTCATGCGGGAGCGAATTTCACTGACGAGAAGTACCACAATCTGGGCGTCGGGATGGAAGCCGCGAAACCCGACCTGGGTCGCTACGAAATCACCAAGGACGACAAAGATCGGGGCGCGTTCAAGACTCCCACCGTACGCAACGTCGTCCATTCGGGTCCCTACATGCACGATGGCAGCCAGAAGACGCTGGAGGAAGTCATCGAATGGTACGACCGGGGTGGACACCCGAATCCGCACTTGAGCGACAAGGTGAAGAAGCTGAACTTGACCGAGCAGGAACAGAAGGACCTGCTGGCGTTCATGGTCGAAGGGCTGACCAGCGAGTTCCCCAAGATGGAACGGGAACGCTTGCCGGTGAATTAACGCATCGCCACCCGAGCCGCTGCGGGATCAAGTTTCCGTTCGCAGCAATGGGAACAGAATCACGTCGCGGATCGAGGGACTGTTGGTCAGCAGCATGACCAGCCGATCGATACCAATCCCCAGCCCTCCGGCCGGTGGCATGCCGCACCTGAGGGCCCGGACGAAGTCGTGGTCCATGCGGGCCATCGAATCTTCTTCGGACAGCCCGGCCAGCTGGGTGCGGAAGAGCTGTTCCTGCAAGTCGGGATCGTTCAGCTCGGTGTAAGCGTTGGCGATCTCCATCCCCTGCACAAACAATTCAAACCGCTCAGCAACATCCGGCTGAGTTCGGCTGCGTTTGGTCAACGGGCAGATGCTGGCCGGATAATCGATCACAAAGACCGGTCCGACGAGCGTGTCTTCGACCTTTTCCTCGAAGACGAAGTTCTTGATAACATCGATGTGACAATTGCGAGTGTCCATACCGATGCTCTGCGCATAAGCCGACAAGGCCACGTGGTCGGACGGATCGACGCCCGTATGTTCGGCCAGCAATTCGTGGTAGGAGCGGCGGGAAAAGGGACGTGTGAAATCGATCGTCCGCTCACCCCAGGTGACTTGATTCGGGCTGCCGATGGCGGCCAGCGCGTCGCCGATCAGCTGTTCCGTCAGCTCCATCATCGTCTGGTAGTCGCCGTAGGCTTCGTAGACTTCCAGCATCGTGAACTCGGGATTGTGTCGCGGACTGATCCCTTCGTTGCGATAGACGCGACCCAGTTCATAGACGCGATCCATACCGCCGACCAGGAGTCGCTTGAGGTGGAGCTCCAGCGCGATGCGCAGGAACAGTTCCATATCGAGTGCGTTGTGGTGAGTCTTGAAGGGACGAGCGGCCGCACCACCGGCGATGGCATGCAGCGTCGGTCCTTCGATTTCGCAGTAGTCGAGATTCCCCAGCGTCTGGCGGATCGATTGCACGATCCGCGTCCGCTTGAGAAATCGATCGAGCACACCGTCGTTGTAAGCCAGGTCGACATACCGGCGCCGCTGACGCTGTTCGGGATCGAGCAGCCCCTTGTGCTTGTCGGGGGGCGGATCGAGTGCCTTGCAGAGGATGTGCAGCCGTTCGACGAAGATCGTCAGCTCACCCGTCTTGGTTCGACGGAGCTGACCGTCGACGCCCACGAGGTCTCCCAGGTCGAGGCAGTCGGCGAGATCCCAATTGGCTGGCCCGACTTGCCCCTGGCCTACGAACAGCTGAATCTGTCCGGTGGCATCGCGAATATCGATGAACTTCAACTTGCCCTTGTCGCGCAGCAACACGATGCGGCCAGCCGCTCGCACCTGCGGCCCGATCAGTTCACCCTTCCCCTGACCCGACAGCCACGTGCGGAAGTCGGCCGATTCGGGAGCATCTAGAGGAGGAAGTTCGACGGTTCCTCCGTTTTCGAGCTGCAATCGGACCTCGCCCACGCGGTTCCGAATCGCACCGATCGACAACCGGTCGGGAAACCGTCCGCCCCAGGGATCGTGCCCCAGCTCGATGATTCGCCGGAGTTTTTCCCGCCGGGCTTCCTCCCAACCTTCTGGGGTCAGCTGATCGGAATCGGGTGAACTTTCGAGATTCATGAGCTTTTCAACCTTCTGTGGATCGGGCTGGGTGCAGACCCTCATCTCGGTGACCGAGCCAGCCTCAGGGCGCAAGGTCCAAATTGTAGTGGAGGCTCGGTGGGGGTCAATTCGGGGGCACTGCCGCCGGCTCAGCCCCCTGACGTTCCAGACGTTCCTGGCGTTCCAGACGTTCGGCCACTCCGGGGATTAGCCGGGCGGCATTGCGCCAGTAGATTTTTTCCAGGACCTCGGCGGGGAGCCCCACGCCATAGATGTTCCAGAACCCTTGTGGCGGGAACGGTTTTTCCGAATAGGGAAAGTACTCGTCCTGAGTCTCCAGAAACCGCCAGTACAACAACAGCCGTTCTTCGGGCCACGGGCCGTCGGTACCGAACATGACGCGGTCGGAATAGTCAATCAGAAACTTCCGCGCGGTGTAAGGCTGCCGACCCAGCTCGGCGATCCGCGAGGCGATTTCGACGGACAGGTTGGGGTATTGATCGAGCCATGCGGCCGTCGTGGCCAAGTCCTCGCCGTTGTTCCCGAGATGGGCGCCGATGAACTGAGTCCCCGGATGGCGTTTGACGACTCGCAGCCAGGCGTCGAGCAATTCCTGTTGCGAGGGAAAATCCTTGCCGTAGAAGCTCCAGTCAGGATGGCGACTCAGTTCTTCCCACCGTTCGTTACTGGCATCGATCGGCTGGAAGAAGGCGGCCGGGTCGGCGACGTGCATCAGCACGGGGAGGCCCAGCTGACCGCAAGCTTCCCAGATCGGGTCCCAGCGAGGATCGTCGATCTTGATCAGCGTCCCGTCGGGATTCCGGTACTCGAGGCCGAAATTCTTGAAGAACTTCATGCCACTGACGCCCGCATCACGAGCATCGGCCAGCAGTCGGGCCATGCGTCGGGCAAAATCGGGGCGATGGCAGTCCCACGTCGCCGGCTCATCCCGTTTCCCGTCCCCCTGCCAGTCGAGATGGACGAAGACCACGAAGCGATCGCGGTGCCGTCGCCACAGGAAATCGCGATGCTCTTCGACGTTCTTGCCGAGCGTCGCGTCGAGGCTGACGCAGACCGCCACTCCCTGCCGGTCCATGACCTGCACGAACTGGTCGAGTGCGTCATCGGAGCCGTGCAGCTTCAGGCGGAAGTGTGTGTGAACATCGACCACGGGGTGACTGGCACGCCGCGGCGCTGAGGAAGGGACTTTCAGCATCGGTCGAGGCCGGAATTCCTCGAGACTCAGTCGCGGCGGCGTAGTGTCCGTCCCCTGCGAAGCTTGCTGAGCAAGCACGCTCAGCACGGGCAAGGTGGCGATTACCAGCCACCCCCACCAGTATCGGCGAAGCAGCGTCCCCGGATCGGCAGTCTGGCTGTTCCAGTCGTCACCATTCATCCCGCGTCGTCCCCATGGGCAGATTGTCACTTTCTGGCCGCCAACGGTCTATGTTACGATACGGTGGCCCGTCCCGGTGAAGTCGACCTGCGGGCGGGGGAAATATTGGGGACCAACTTCAGGACGTTGCGCGCCGCTGTCCTGCGAGGGTAGCGAGGAACGCGAGGCATGTCGCAACCGACCGAACGACAATCGCCTTCGGAGCAGGACCAGGCGAGGGATCTGAGTCTCCAGCGGACTTCGCCCCCTTGCCCGGTCCCCGGCTACGAGATGCGTCGGTTTCTGGGTTCGGGCGCTTACGGCGAAGTCTGGGTCGGCACCGACCGCGTGACTGGCCGCCAGGTCGCCGTCAAGTTCTACACGCACCACACGCATATCGACCCGTCACTGTTGTCGCGCGAAGTGGAAAAGCTGGTCTTTCTGTCGGCCGACCGCTACGTCGTCCAGGTGCTCGATGTCGGCTGGCTCGCCAAGCCTCCATACTACGTGATGGAGTACATGGAGCACGGTTCGCTGGCCGAGCATCTGCAGCGGACGGGGACGTTGAGTGTTCCGCACAGCGTCGACATTTTCCGCGATGTGACGATCGGGCTGCTGCACGCTCACCAGAAAGGCGTGCTGCACTGCGATCTCAAACCGGCCAACATTCTGCTCGACCACGACTTCAAACCCCGCTTAGCCGACTTCGGCCAGTCACGGCTGTCGCACGAGCAGACGCCGGCCCTCGGCACGCTCTTCTATATGGCCCCGGAACAGGCCGATCTGACGGCCATTCCCGATGCTCGCTGGGATGTTTACGGCCTCGGCGCGCTGCTGTTCTGCATGCTGACTGGCCAGCCGCCCCATCGCCAGCAGATCCCGGCCTCGGAACTCGATTCGATGGCCACATTGAGCGAGCGGTTGGAGACTTACCGCAACCGCATTCGACAACTGCCTCCGCTATCAGCTCACCGTCGCGTCCGCGGCATCGACCGTTCGCTGATCAACATCATCGACCGCTGCCTGGCGATTGACCCTGACCAGCGGTATGCGAACGTGCAGAGCGTCCTCGACGCACTGGAGATACGCGATCGGCAACGCAGCCGCCGCCCGCTGCTGGTGCTCGGCTTTGTCGGACCATTGCTGCTGCTGACGATTGGCTCGCTCTTCGGCTGGCAAAGCTACCAGCGATCGCTGCGGGACTCCAGCAACATGCTGACGCGACGGGCGCTGGAGAGCAATCAGTTTGCCGCGAAGTTTGTGGCGGAAGCGGTGGCCAGGCGATTCGATCGTTACTTTCGCGAGGTTGAACAACTGGCCGAATCAGCGCCGTTGCGAGCCACGCTGTCGGATCTGCTGAGCGACTCGCAGATCAGTTCGCTGCTGGAAGCATTGGCTGAGCCAGGTGGTGACGGCGCACGCGACACCGATCAATTGCAGCAGCTGATCCAGCACTCGCTCCGCCGGCAACTCGAGCAGCAGTTGATCGAACGCCTGCAGGCTCCTTCGGATCTGAAGGTCGCCAGCTGGTTCGTCGTCGATCGCCATGGAGTGCAGATTGCGGCCGCTTACCAGTCGAATCCGACCGCCTCGCAGATCGGCACGCGTTTCGCTTACCGTACGTATTTTCACGGCGGCCCGGAGGACCTTGAACCGGGAGCCGTCGCCACTCCACCGCGACACATCGAAGCGACTCACCTGTCGACCGTCTTTCAAAGCACGGCCACTCAGCACTGGAAGGTCGCCGTGTCGACTCCGGTGACCAGCAGCACCGGCGCGTTTCTGGGTGTGCTGGCCCTGACCGTGGATCTGGGGAGCGTCGTCGACTTTCGCGAGTTCAGCCCCAACCTGTTCACCGTGCTGGTCGACGGACGCGAAGGGGATCACCGTGGCGTGATACTCGAACACCCGTTGCTGAAGAGTCTGGTGGAATCCGGCCAGCCGATCCCGTCTCACTTTCAGCGTGACTACCGAGTTCAGCTCGACGACTGGCCGGCGGATGGCAAGGGGGGATACGTCGATCCGCTGGGGACCGATCCGCTAGGGAGTTCCTATCGCCGGCGTTGGATTGCCGCTCAGCAACCCGTGACGCTCAACAAACCCCAATCACCTCAACAGGCTGAAACGCCGACGGGCCTGGTCGTCATCGTGCAGGAGGACTACGGATCGATTGAAGCGCCGATCAGTCAGCTTGGCCAATGGCTGACTCGCCAGGGGCTCTTGGCGTTGACGACCTTTGCAGCCGTCGTGGTGTTGCTGTGGTATGCCGTGCTGCGACTGCTGAAGGGGCTGTCCGGCCCCGCGGCGCCGCGTGCTGCGGCATCAGCGTCTGTGGCATCAGCGTCTGTGGTCGGGCATGCTGACGGACCTCGTCCTGGCGCGGCTTGGCCAGGGTCAGCGTCGATCGACGTGTCGTCGCAGATGGCTCACAAGACGATTCCACTCCCTCGACAAACTCCCGATCAACGTTGAAGCTGATAGGCCGCGGTTGAAGGTGCTATGGAACTGATTGCTCAGGGTACCGAACGCAAACAACGCTGGCGGCGCACGGTCGCGGTGGGCCAGACCTTGGTGCTGGGCCGCGAGTCGGGCCCGTGGAGCGTTCCGTGGGATGACAAGATTTCCCGGCGTCACGTCGAGTTCCGGCTGGAGCCCGATGGTCAGCTGGACGTACGGCAGTTACCCGACGCGGTCAATCCGGTCTTCTATCGTGGTCAACGGCAGCGGCAGTTTGCTGTCCAGCGAGGCGAAGCCTTTGTTATCGGCAGCACCACATTCACGTTGGTCGACGAACAGGCGGCTGCCACGCTCGATCTGCCGCAGCCCTTCAGCGAACGCACGTACAGTCTTAACTTCCTGAGGCAACTCGAATACCGCCACACGCATCGACGATTTGATCTGTTGAGTGAACTCCCCGAGCTGCTGGCCCAGGCGCCGACCGAGAGCGACTGGCTGGTTCAGTTGGTGAACGCGATCCTGCGCGGGATCAGCCGAGCGACCGCGGCGGCCGTCGTGCAATTGGACCCAGCGGAGGCGGGACCGAGCCAACTGCTGCACTGGGATCGCACCGACGATCACCCACCGGGATTCAATCCCAGCCAACTGTTGATCCGTCAGGCGATCGAACGTCAGGAGAGCGTCGTTCATGCCTGGAATATCTCACCGTCGACCGATGGCCCGCCCGGCGCATCAGTCCTGTGGGCGTTCTGCACACCGGTGACTGGTTCCGCCTCACGCGGCTGGGCTATCTACGTCACCGGTTACGACGATCGGCCGATGCCGAACACTCCGGCGGCCGATTCGGTCGACTCTTCATCAACTGATCCATTCCATCTGCAGGACGATCTGAAGTACACCGAGCTGGTCGCGTCGATCGTCGGCAGCGTGCGGCAATTGAGGTGGCTGGAGCGAAGGCAGGCGACGTTGAGTCAATGTTTTTCGCCGGTGGTCGTCGAAGCGCTGGCAGACGCCAACCCGGAAGCCGTTCTCGCCCCTCGCGAAGCTCAAGTGTCAGTGCTGTTCTGTGACTTGCGAGGCTTTACGCGGCGAAGCGAAGAATCGTCCGACGATTTGTTTGGTCTGCTCGAACGCGTCAGCGAAGCCTTGGGGGTCGTGACGCATCACATCCTCGAACACCGCGGCGTGATCGGGGACTTTCACGGTGACGCCGCGATGGGATTCTGGGGCTGGCCCCTGCCGGTACCCGATTCGATTGGCCGAGCGTGTCAGGCCGCACTGGAAATCCGCCGCGAGCTGGAAGAAGCCTCACAGCAATCTGGTCACCCGTTGGCCAACTTCCGAGTGGGCTTGGGACTGGCCACGGGCCGAGCGGTTGCGGGGACGATCGGCACGCGCGATCAGGTGAAGGTCACTGTCTTCGGTCCGGTGGTCAATCTGGCGTCTCGGCTGGAGACGATGACCAAGACGTTTCGCGCGCCCGTGCTGATCGACTCCCCGACCGCCGACTACGTCCGCAGCCATGTCCCCTCTTCGGTGGCACGCGTACGTCGACTGGCCTTGGTGCGTCCGGTGGGATTTCGGCAAGCGGTCGAAGTGAATGAGTTGTTACCGCCGGCCGGTTCGCATCGCCAACTGACCGATGCTGACATTGCCACTTACGAAGCGGGGCTCGCCGCGCTGATGTCGGGTGACTGGACGGCCGCCATGGAACATCTGCATGCCGTGCCAGCCAACGATCAGGCCAAAGACTTCCTGACCGTCTTCATCGCTCGCCACAATCGGATCCCGCCCGACGACTGGAACGGAGTCATCTCGCTGGCCGAGAAATGACGCGATGGCTTCGCTTGGCGCGAATCAAGACTTTTGCGGAGGATTGGCCGCATCGTCGGGCGGATCACGCTGTTCGAAGAACTGCTTCAGATCCGAGAAGGTCCGCATCGGCTTTTTGCCTTCCTTCATCTCCTTGGTGATGGGGACCACGGGTCGGGGCGGCGCCTTCTGCACGTGCACGGGCTTCTTGCGCTGCTGGTCTCCCTGCGGCTGACCACCACGCCCCGGACGACCGCCACCCTGTCCTTGACCGGCCTGCCCTCCGCGGCCCTGCCCTCCACGACCCTGACCGCCACGGCCCTGACCTCCACGACCCTGACCGCCACGGCCCTGCCCGCCATGACCCTGCCCGCCATGACCCTGACCGCCATGGCCCTGCCCGCCATGACCCTGCCCGCCGCTGCCGCCAGGGGCTCCGGCCGGTTCCTGAGCGGGAGCTGGACGTGCAGATCGCTGTGCGCGAGGCGGGCGTTGTTGACGCTGGCCGCGGCCGGAACTTGCCGCAGCATCTCCGGCTCCAGCGTCGCCACTGGCCGTGCCCTTACCGGGGCGCCGAGTGGGCCGAGGCCGTTCGGTTCCCGGTTCAATCGCCGTCAGTGACACTCGACGACGCTGATGATCGACGTCGACTACCCAGACGTCGAGCAGATCGCCAACACTGACGACTTCGTGCGGGTCGCGAATGAATCGATCGGCCAGTCGGCTGACGTGGACCAGACCACTGTCGACGATCCCGATGTCGATGAACGCTCCGAAGTCGACAACGTTCAGCACGGTGCCGCTGAGCTTCATGCCAGGTCGGAGGTCCTCCAGCTTCAGCACTTCGCGACGGAAGAGCGGCGGCGGGAGGTCTTCGCGCGGGTCGCGTCCAGGTCGGACTAGCGACTCGAGGATATCTCGCAGCAGGAGCGGTCCGACTTCAAGTTGCTGAGCCAGTTGATCGATGTCGACTTGAGCGACGCGGGCCTTGAGTTCCTTCATGAACTCGGTGTCGAGGCCGCGAGCGGCGGCAGGCGTGGCGACCGGCGGTGTTTCACCAGTGGCTGCTGGCGATTCACTGGGCGGTTCTGCGATTGAAGCTTCCGCAGCAACTGTTTCGCCGACCGGCGTTGCCGATTCGACGGGTGCTTCACTGACCGGTGCTTCACTGACCGGTGTTTCACTGACCGGTGTTTCACTGACCGGTGCTTCGGTGATTGCAGCTTCTGGGGTCGATCCGCCGCGTGTCGCCAGGTCGGCGACGGAATAGCCCAGGAAGTTGAGAACACGTTCAGCGATGGCGTAGCTTTCGGGATGGATCCACGTGGCGTCGAGCGGAGCGTCGCCGTTGGCGATTTTCAGGAAGCCGGCGGCCTGGACGTAGGTCGCATCGCCGATCCCGGGAACCTTGCGCAGGTCATCTCGGCTTCGAAACGGACCTTGCTGGCACCGATGTTCGTAGATTCTGCGAGCGGTCAGCTGATTCAGGCCTGACACATAGCGCAGCAGAGCGGGACTGGCCGAGTTGACGTCGACTCCGACGTAGTTGACGCACGATTCGACGACGGCGTCGAGCGAATCGCGGAGGTCTTTGGCTTTGACATCGTGCTGGTAGAGTCCGACGCCGATGCTGGCCGGGTCAATCTTGACCAGTTCCGACAGAGGATCGAGTGCTCGGCGGCCGATGGAGACCGCACCGCGGATGGTGGCGTCGAGCGACGGAAGTTCTTCGCGACCGACGGTGCTGGTCGAATAGACACTGGCTCCCGCTTCGTTCACGATCAGGTAAGCCGATTCGGTATCGGCCAGTTCTTCGGCGATGGTGGCCGCGACCAGCTGTTCGGTTTCACGGCAGCCGGTTCCGTTGCCGATCGCCACGACTGGCAGCTGGTACTGGCGGACGAGTTCGGCGATTTTTTGCCGAGCTTCTTTCTTGCGAGCCTCGCCGCCGATGGCGTGAATGACGGCATGCCCGAGCATGGAACCGAATTCGTCCAGGGCCACCAGCTTGCAGCCGTTGCGGAATCCCGGATCGACGGCCAGCACTCGACGGCCGCGCAGCGGCGGCTGCAGGAGGAGCTTACGGAGATTCTGAGCGAAGACGCGTACAGCGTGGTCTGTTGCTCGTTCCGTGATCTCGCGCCGAATTTCCCGCTCGAGGCTCGGCACGATCAGCCGCTGCATGGCATCCGCCAGACACTCCCGCAGGAACGGGGCGAAGGGATGCTCGGCCGAAAACAGCACGGCCTCCGCTTCATCCAGCAGCCGTTGAGCTGGCACATCGAGTTTGCAGCGCAGGACTCGAGTTCGCTCGCCCCGATTGATCGCCAGGACGCGATGCGGGGGGATTTTGGAGAGCGGTTCCTGATAGTTGAAGTAGTCCTTGAACGACTGTTCGAGCTTTTCGCGTTTGCGCCGACGAGCATCACGGCGGAGTTGCCGACGCTGCAGCGCGCCGATTCGAGCCTTGTTGACCAGCGCTGCGCGGCTCCCTGACTTGGCGCGTCCGGCAGTCCGCTGAGCGTCCTGACCGGCGCCACCTTCGCCGCCCGCGGTTTCGCCGGCAGCGGTTTCACTGCCAGACGTCTCGCCGGCAGTGGTTTCAATGCCAGACGTTTCAGGGCTAGAAGCCTGGCTGTCTGTCACACCGGAGTCTGTTGCATCGCTCGCCGTCAGATCGCTGTCAGCGGCATCCTCGAGCGATTCGTCACCGGCGGCGGCCATCTCTTCGGCCAGTTCTTCGTCCGCGACATCTTCGTCGTCGCCGGCAAGATCGGACACGTATTCGCTCGACGATATCTCGGCTGCGGCGGTCGGGATCGAGCTCAGGCTGGTGTGCGGCTCAGCTATCGCGTCGCTGTCGATTTCGGACTCGGGCTTTTCCCAGTCGGCCGGATGTTCGGCAAGTGAGTCTTCACCGTGTTCATCGGCGCCGTCGTGTTCATCTGCAGACGATTCGACACGGCGTGTGCTGAGTTTCGCTTCGCGCCAGAAGACGCTGCGGAGCCGGGCTCGCATTTTGGCGTGATCACCGAATTTTTCGGCAATCAGGCATTTGATCCCCTCGAGGACCTCATGAACGGAAGGGAGTTCCTGTTCCGGGTTCACGTAGGCCTGAGCGCGTTGTTCGAGGTCGGGCTGAGCTTCGGTGGCGGCGAGGACTTCGTCGGCCAGCGGCTCCAGGCCGCGCTGTCGGGCAAGTGTGGCGCGGGTCTTTTTCTTGGGCTTGAACGGAAGGTAAATGTCTTCCAGGGCCCGCTGAGTCGTTGCCTGCTGGATGCGACGAGCCAGTTCGTCGGTCAGTCGACCTTGGGAATCGATCGACTTGAGCACGGTCTGTTTGCGGTCGAGCAGCTGGCGGGCCTTGGTCACGGCCACCTGGATGGACCGGATCTGTTCTTCGTCGAGTCCGCCGGTGCGGTCTTTGCGATAGCGGGTGATGAAGGGGACGGTGTTCCCTTCGTCCAACAGCTGAACCGTCGCGGTGACGCCGCGCGGGTCCACATGTAACTGCTGTGCAATCGCGCTCAGGTCGATGTCCAAACTTACGCTAGCCATGCCAAGAGAACTCGCGTCGAGCGGGAGAAGTGGGAGGACTGCACAGAGTCACGGACATTAACGCGGCAATCTAGGTCTTGTTACCAAGGTTGTCAAGCAACGTGAACCACGTTACCTCGTGCCCGCCATCATCTTACGCTTTCTCTTGTCCTTCGTATCCCCCCCACCGCCGATTCGTTGGGACTGGCGAGTGCCGGTGGCGGCGACGGTTGACGAACGAGATTGCCAGCCATGCTGATCGGCCGATGGTGCCATTGCTGGCGGGTCGGTGGGAGATTTCTGGCCCGGTTTGATTGAACCGGGACTGGGGCGGCTGCCGATAATTGGCAACGACACCAGGGACGGTGTTCGCTGAGCATGCTTCAGCGACCGACGAGCGGGCAATCTACGTTGTCCAGGTAAGTCGGCAACAAGACTTGGGCCTCTCAATGGGAATGGACTCCATGAGCTTTCGCCACCTGCGCGTCTACCACGGTCCGGAGCAGTCGAACCGGCTGCCGGCGTTTTCAAGCGACCGTGGCCCCAAAGGAACGGTAACCGTCCCCTTGGGCGACGTGGTACAGGCCTTGGCCGACGCGGTCCGGCACCGCCGTGGCTGGGTCGATGATTTTGCTCAGGACGAAGTTACCATCTCAACCGATCTGTACGAGATCATTCTGGCCTACCAGTACTACTGCCGGTCGGCAGAGGCTTAGCACCCCCCCCGTTTGAGCGGAATCAGCGATTTACCGGCCGAGGGTGTCCGGTGATGGCTGGGGTCCGTCACGACCGGTGAAAACCTCGAGTTGGACCGGGAAAAGTCTGATTCGGGGCGGCCGGATTTGGTGGTCGTCGACTGGCGGCGTAGGATTACGGGTGCCCCGCGACTTGGGCTGACTGCGTTGGATCGTGGTCGGCGGGTCGCTGCGACATCAGTGCCAGTAGAGCCATGAACCCGACCCCGTTTGACGAAACTTCTTCGAGCCTGAATCTGCCATCGCTTTCCGAGTCGACTCTGTCGGGTGGTCGTCAGCCGATTGGCGACTTGGTGGAGCGGATCAAGCGGTCGGCCGACCAGTTGGCCGAGAACGGGTCTTCGCGGGGCGACTTGAAGCTTTTGAGTCGGACGATTCGGGAGCTGAGTTACGCGTTCAAGGTCTTTTCGCCTTACCGTCGTCACCGGAAGGTGACCGTCTTTGGTTCGGCTCGGACATCACCGTCGGCTCCGGCCTATCAGCAGGCGGTGGAATTCGGCCGCGCGATTGCTCAGCGGAACTGGCTGGTGGTGACGGGAGCGGCGGCGGGGATCATGGAGGCGGGGCATGTGGGGGCGGGTCGCGAGAAGTCGATGGGGCTGAACATCATGTTGCCCTTCGAGCAGGCGGCGAACCCGGTGATTGCCGGCGACGAGAAGCTGGTGAACATGAAGTACTTCTTCACGCGGAAGATCATGTTTGTGAAGGAGTGTGACGCGGTGTGTTGCCTGCCGGGTGGCTTCGGGACGATGGACGAAGCGACGGAGGTGATCACGCTGCTGCAGACGGGGAAGCGGGATCTGGTGCCGCTGGTGTTGCTGGACGCTCCGGGGGGTTCGTTCTGGAAGTCATTTGACGAGTTTATTGTCCAGCACATGTTGGGGAACGGATTGATTTCGAACGAAGATCTCTGCTTGTACCGGTTGACGGACAACGTGGAGACGGCGGTGGAAGAGATCATGAACTTCTACCGGAACTACCACAGCATGCGGTACGTGCGTGATTCTCTGGTCTTGCGACTGCAGGCAGCGCCTGGGGCGGAGTTGATGTCGGAGCTGCAGGGCTATTTCGGTTCGATTGCCGTGGACGGCCGGATCGAGCTGAGTGGTCCGTTGGACGACGAGCAGAACGAGCCGAACTTGGCGTCGCTGCCGCGGCTGGTACTGAAATTCAACCGTCGGAATCTCGGCCTGTTGCGGCTGATGATCGACTGCCTCAACGCCAACTCGCTCGACCCCATCTCCCGCTCCCGGCTCCCCTGACCACCCACGAGGTCGCACCTACCTCCACGGAGGTCGCACCTACCTCCCGCCGCTGCTAGCAGTCGGCAGCTCAACCTCGTGCGTCGCAGCTAACTCTTGCCCCACATCAGTTTACGCTGCGTTCCCAGCCACCGAACTCACCCCCCCCCACCGCTGCTAGCACGCTCCGGAGGTCGCACCTACCTCCACGGAGGTCGCACCTACCTCCGTGGATGCTAGCAGCGAGTTGGGGAAGAGCCGGGCCGGGGCGGAAGAGCCGGGCCGGGGAATGAACAGCCGGGCCGGGCCGGGGAAGTCGCACCTACCTCTCGCATGACTGCCAGTGAGCTGTAGACGTTGGGCTAGGGCGATAGGTAGGTGCGACCTCCCGGCTTGCCAGTGAGCTGCAGACGTTGGGTTAGGGCGAGAGGGTAGGTGTGACCGCCCGGAGTGGGTCAGCGGCTGGAGAGTTCGTGGACGGCGTCGACGAGGGCTCGGGCGTGGTCGACGGGGGTCTGAGGGAGGACGCCGTGTCCCAGGTTGAAGATGTGGCCGGGCCGGCGGCCGGCTTGTTGCAGGATCCGCTGCGTGTGGCGCCGGATCGTCTCGGGGCTGGTCAGCAGTACGGTCGGGTCGAGATTCCCTTGGACGGCCGGGCGGTGGCCGAGTTGTCGCCAGGCGTCGTCGAGTTCGATGCGCCAGTCGAGCCCCACGACGTCTGGTTCAGCTTCGCCCAGCATGGGGACGAGGGCCGGATTGCCGGTGGCAAAGTTGATGACTGGTGTCCCGGGGATCAGGCTCCGGATGATCTGCTGGACGTGTGGCAGGACGTAGCGTCGGTAGTCGGCTGGGGACAGGCAGCCGGCCCAGCTGTCGAACAGCTGCACGCACTGCGCCCCGGCTTCGATCTGAGCGTTCAGATACCGGATGATCGACCGGACCAGGCGGGACATCAGGGCGTGCCACGCGCCCTCATCGCCGTACATCAGTGACTTGGTGTGGAGATAGTTGCGACTGCCGCCCCCTTCGATCATGTAGCTGGCCAGGGTGAACGGGGCGCCGGAGAATCCGATCAGTGGCAGGTCTTCGGGGAGATCGAGGCGGGTCTGGCGGACGGTTTGCATGACGTAGTCGAGCGGTCCGACGTCTTCGAGTTCACGGACGCGGTCGACATCGGCGGCCGATCGGATGGGGTTATGGATCACCGGTCCGTCGCCGGCGGCGAACTCCAGGTTCAGCCCCATCGGTTCGAGGATCAGCAGCAGATCGGAAAAGATGATGGCCGCATCGACTCCCAATCGCTGGACGGCGGTGACCATGACTTCGGAGCAGAGCTGGGGATTGCGGCAGAGTTCGAGGAAGCCGACTTGGGCTCGGACGTCGCGGTATTCGGCCATGTACCGTCCGGCTTGGCGCATCAACCAGACAGGGGTGACGTCGGTCGGTTGGCGTCGGCAGGCTCTCATGAAGGGTCCGTCGTCCCAGGGGGCACCGGAGAGTGGCGTGGGGGCCTGGGTGCTCGATCGAAACGCGTGCCAGCGAGCTTTCCGTTGGAGCAGGTCGGTAGCTCGCGCGGCCGTTTCGGCGACGAGGTTCCCCAGCTTCGGATGGGACGGTTCGAAATCGACGGGGAGTTCCAGATCGCGGAGAGTTTCGCTGGTCGTGGGCCCGACCGACGCGACGACGGTGCTCTGCAAACCATCGCGGACTTCGGCTTCGATCCCAAGTCGGTCAGCGATTTCCAGGAGGTGGACGCATTGCTGGGCCGAGGTGAAGAGGGCGAAGTCGGCCAGCCCTGCGGCCAGGCGTCGCGCATTTTCTTCCAGGGGGCCGGTGTCTTCTGGCATTTCCCAGCGATAGATGGGAAGACTGGTCACGGTCGCTCCGCGCGCCTCCAGTCCGGCGACGAGGCTGGCGTTGGGTTTTCCATATTCCTGAACGCAGACCGACTGATTGGCGACGGGTACTTGTCGATCGATCAAGGCGAGCAGATCTCGCCACGTATTCGGTTCTTCGACGCGGTGCGTGGGGGTCAGCCCGCATTCTTTCATGGCGGCTACCGGTTTAGGTCCGCGGGCGATGGTGATCACATCCGACAGGGATTCGAGGAACCGATCGCGGGGGAGATGTTTTTCGATGGCTTCGAGCCAGTGCCGGAAACCGACGCCGGTCATGAGGACGACGATGTCGAACTGGCCGGTGAGGAGTCGGTGGGCCGCATCGACGGCGGTTGCGTTGCCGGTCAGCGGGACTTCGCGCATGGACGGTGAGACTTGGGGGACGCCCTGGAACTTCGCGATCATGCGCGTCATTTCGTCGGCGCGGCGGCTTTCGAAACCCAGCACGGTCCGACCGCCAAACGAGGGCTGGCCGGCCCCAGACTCCAACGGCTCGTCGCCCACCATGAATGCGGTCCCTGTTTTCGGTGCGAGGAAATGGCCGAGTCGTCTGGCTGATCGGCGGACGCTGCTCAGGCTCGATCGATCCAGCATACCGTAAAGCAAACGGCCGGCGGGCGGAAGGCAGGCGCACGGCGGCCAGGCGGTGCGGCGGACCTCCGGCGCGGCCGCTCGGGAAGCCCGCGTGGGTAAGGCCCGAGAAAACGCTTCGTAAATCGTTAATTTGCAGGGACTTATCACGCCCGTGCTGGAGCGTCGGCCGGTTGTGACCAGCCCCAAAAATTGGTATATTCTCACGTTTTGCTGGTCCCTGGTTGTGCTCTCCGGCGGGCACACGATCGCCAGTTGGGCCGACACCTGGTTGGGGAAAGGACGATCTCTTGGCGACCGACGGAAATGGCCCGGACGAAGTCCCGCAGGATCCGATGGGCGGCAATCTCGTGGGGTTGCCGATTGAAGACGAGCTAAAAGAGAGCTACCTGACGTATGCGATGAGCGTCATCGTTTCGCGCGCGCTGCCGGACGTGCGTGACGGATTGAAGCCATCGCAGCGGCGGATTCTGGTCGCGATGAACGACTTGAACCTCGGGCCGGGCGCGGCGCGAGTCAAGTGTGCGAAGATTTCAGGTGACACTAGCGGTAACTATCACCCGCACGGCGAAAGCGTGATCTATCCGACGCTCGTCCGCATGGCCCAGGAATGGAACATGCGGCATGTGCTGGTCGACAAGCAGGGCAACTTCGGCTCGATCGCCGGTTTGCCGCCGGCTGCCATGCGGTACACCGAAGCGCGGCTGTCGCCGGTCGCCGCGATGATGCTGGACGACCTGAAGCTCGATACGGTCGACTATGTGCCGACTTACGACGAGCGAAACACGGAACCGACCGTCCTCCCCTCGCGGTTCCCCAATCTGCTGGTCAACGGCTCATCGGGCATCGCGGTCGGCATGGCGACTTCGATCCCGCCACACAATCTGGGCGAAGTCTGTGACGCTTTGGTAGCGTTGATTGACTACCCGGAGATTTCCATCGACGAGCTGTTGGAGATCGTCAAAGGCCCCGACTTCCCGACGGGGGGAATCATCTGCGGATACAGCGGCATCCGTCAGGGCTATCACACGGGCCGCAGCACGCTGGTGATTCGAGCTCGGGCCCGCATCGAAGAGATGGCGAAGGGTCGCAGCCGGATCGTCGTGTCGGAAGTCCCCTTCCAGCAGTTCCGCGACCGGGTGACGGAGCGGATTGCCAGCCTGGTGACGGAGGGGCGCATTCCGGGCATTTCGGCGATTCGGGACGAGAGCGACCTGAACGAGCCGGTGCGATTGATCATCGAGGTGAAGCGGGACGCCGACCCCGACGTGGTGCTGAATCAGCTCTACCAGTTCTCACCGCTGCAAGATTCATTTTCGTTGATCTTGCTTGCACTGGTGGACGGCAAGCCGCGGCTGTTGAGTCTGAAGGAGTTGCTGGACGAATTCCTGCGGCACCGGATTACGGTGATCCGCCGTCGGACTCAGTTCCTGCTGGCTCGAGCTCGCCGTCGCAAGCACACGCTCGAAGGTCTGTTGCTGGCCCTGGCCAACATCGACGAGATCATCAAGATCATCCGCAGCTCGAAGACTCAGGCCGAGGCCAAGACGCGATTGATGGGAGTCCGTTGCCCGGCGGCCATGCTGCAGCGGGCGCTTGGCGACGAAGGTTTCCGCGTCTTCCAGCAGGACCGAACCGACCAGTCGGAGTATTCGCTGACAGCCGTCCAGGCCGACGCGATCCTCCGCATGACGCTGGGCCAGCTGGTGAATCTCGAGCAGGAGAAGCTCGCCAACGAGCATCACGAGCTGCTGAAGGAAATCAACGAGTACTTGCGAATCCTGTCGGACGAGCAGAACATTCGCCAGTTGATCAAGGACGAACTGCTGGAGATCCGCCGCCGGTTCTCCGACGATCGGCGGACGGAGATCAGTGGCGAGGAGATGGGCGATATCGGCATCGAGGACCTGATCACTGAGGAGCCGATGGTAGTCACCATCAGCCATCAGGGATACATCAAGCGGACGCCGACCAGCATGTATCGGGCTCAGCGTCGTGGCGGCAAGGGCCTGATGGGAGCCCGAGCGGACGACGAGGATCCGATCGAGCATCTGTTTGTCGCCAGCACACACGCTTACCTGTTGTTCTTCACCAACCAGGGCAAGGTCTTCTGGCAAAAGGTGTACGGATTGCCTCAGCTGAGTCGTGAGAGTCGCGGTCGGGCGATCGTCAACCTGTTGAATCTGGACGCCAACGAGAAGATCACCGACTGCCGAGCGATCCGCGACTTCAACCTGCCGGGCCACTTCCTGATGATGGCGACGCGCAAGGGCCTGGTCAAAAAGACGCCGCTGGAAGCCTACAGCCGTCCGAAGAAGGGTGGCATTATCGCCATCAAGTTGCGGGAGGACGACGAGCTGGTGGACGTGGTGGTGACGAAGCCAGGAGACGAAGTCGTCCTGGTAACGGCCAAAGGGATGGCGATCCGATTCAACGAAGCGGACGCTCGGCCGATGGGGCGCAACACGAGTGGCGTGAAGGGGATTACGCTCGGTCGCGACGATCAGCTGGTCGGCATGGTGGTGGCCGATCCCGACGCCACGCTGCTGACCGTCTGTGCCAACGGTTACGGCAAGCGGACCTATTTCGGCCAGTCGACTGCGGCCACGGGGGAGCTCCCAGCCGACGACCTCTTGGGCGACGAAGGAGTTTCGGTGGAGTTGCCGGAACCGGAGACTTCGGCCGATGGTGGAGAAGAAGAGTCCGGATCGTCGAACCGCTATCGGACTCAGCGCCGCGGCGGGAAGGGTCTGCGCGACATCAAAACGACTCAGCGCAATGGGCCCGTAGTCGACGTAGTCGGCGTCACAGACGAGGACGAGGTCCTGATGATCACGGCTCGCGGCAAGCTCCAGCGGGTTCGGGTGGAGGAGATCAGCGTCATCGGGCGCAACACCCAGGGAGTCCGGATCATGAGTCTGGACGCCGAGGACAGTCTGGCGGCGGTGGTACGGGTCCAGCGGGAAGTTGATCCGGAAATGGAGCAGGCCGCACAGCCGGTCACTCCGCCGATCCCGGGGAGTACCGAAAGTAACGACTTGAACGATGATTCCGACGATGACCTCGATACCGATCCTCACAGCGGCCCGAACGACAGTGAACTCGACGACGACGGCGAGCTAGAGTCTGATGATGAGGACGAAGACGTCACAGACGACGAAGCATAGTTGTTCGGGAGAATGGGTTTTCCTGAGCCGGCCCCGTGACGTCTCGCCGTGGGTTACGGGGAGCAGGTGAGTATGCGGATCGCGATTGTCGGGACGGGGTATGTCGGGCTGGTCACGGGGACCTGTTTTGCCGACAGTGGCAACGATGTGACGTGCGTCGACATCGATGCGGCGAAGATTCAGCGGCTGCGCGAGGGCGACATTCCCATCTATGAGCCGGGGCTGTCGGACCTGGTGCGGCGCAACGTCGGCGCCAAGCGACTCCATTTCACCACGAATCTGGCCGAGGCCGTGACTCCGGCCGAAATGATCTACCTGGCGGTCGGCACGCCGCAGAGCGACGACGGGTCGGCCGATCTGTCGGCGCTGTGGAAAGTGGCCGATTCGCTCGCCCCTCACCTCCATCCCGATGCGCTGGTGGTGGTGAAGAGCACCGTGCCGGTCGGAACAAACCAGCAGTTGCTGACCCGTCTGGAAGAGCGAACGGGGCGCAAATGCCATTGTGCGAGCAACCCGGAGTTTCTGAAGGAAGGGGCGGCGATCGACGATTTCACCAAACCCGATCGGGTCGTCGTGGGTGTTCGTAGCGAAACGGACGCCGACAAGCTCCGCAAGCTGTACGCTCCATTCCTGCGGACTGATAAGCCGTTTCTGGTGATGTCGCCGGAGAGTGCCGAGCTGACCAAGTACGTGGCCAACGCTCTACTGGCGACCAAGATCAGCTTCATCAATCAGATGGCCAACATCTGCGAAGCTCACCACGCTGATATCAACGACGTCCGCCGCGGGATCGGCCACGACTCGCGGATCGGCTTTGCCTTTCTCTTCCCCGGAGCCGGTTATGGCGGCAGCTGTTTCCCGAAAGACGTCCGGGCGATGATCAATACATTCCGCGAAGCCGACTTGGATCCGCGGATTCTGGAAGCGGTCGATTGGGTCAACGAGCGTCAGAAGTACGTGTTGATGCAGAAGCTGGATCAGCACTTCGGTTCACAGCTGACCGGCAAGACGATCGCCCTGTGGGGTCTGGCCTTCAAGCCCCGCACCGATGACGTTCGTGAAGCTCCGGCGCTGGTGTTGATCGACGAGCTGTTAAAGCGAAACGCCAAGCTGCGGGTGCACGACCCGGAAGCGATGGCCAACGTCCAGCACATTTACGGCGATCGACTGACGTACTGCCCCGAGCCGATGGAAACGCTCGACGGCGCCGATGCACTCGTGATCGTCACGGAATGGGCTGAGTTCCGGAACCCGGACTTTGCCGCCATGAAGTCCCGCATGAAGGGACAGGTGATCTTCGACGGACGCAACTTGTACGAATGCCGTTCGGCCGCTGATGCCGGCTTCGTCTACTACTCGATCGGCCGCCCGGTTGCCCGACCGTAGACTGCCCGACCGTAGATTGCCCGACCGTGGGTTACCCGGCGTTAGTCCGCTCGGCATTCGTCTGTCTGCCCGGCGGAGACATCATTCGCGGTCGGGCTCCGACAGATTGCGAGCTTCACGTTCCCATTCGGCGGTGCGTTGTTCGGCGCGGCGGGCCACGTCGATGGCCGATTCGAGTTCGCCGCGAAGCCGCTTTAGATCGGTCCGATTCTGCTGAATCCGTGCCTGCAGGAACTGGTCGACCATCCGCCCGAGTTCGGCGATTGAGTCGGTCACTTCGCGGACAATCTGGTCGCGTTGCTGCAGGACGCTGCGGCGAGCGGTGCCGTTGAGTTTTCCGGCGGCATCCCACAGATCGACCGACTGCCCCAACTGATGGATACAGGTCCGGTAGAGATCTTTGACGCGGTCCAAGACTTCGGACGACGCCGGCCCCAGCTCGCCGCGGTTGACCTTGGACTGCAGCAGATCCTGGAGGCTGCGCAGCTCGGCCAAGCAGCTGTCGGTGCGCGGGTCGCCGTCGGCCAGGAGTCGCTGCTGGAGTCGCGTGAGCCGTTCTTCCTCTTCGTGTCGTTCGTTGTCGACGACGTAGTCGTAGGCGCGGTGCGTGATGTCCTCCAGCCCAAGAACGATGCGGCTGGCAAACATTCCCAGTCCGGTCAGCACCCCGGCGACACCGGCGAACGTCGCCGGGGCATTGCCACCGGCTGCCCACGATCCGATCAACAGGGTCAATCCGCCGGCGATGGGCAGCACGGTGCTGGGCGAAGCGAAGAGATCGAGCAGGACTTTTTTCCGGACGGGATCCATCGATCGACACCACGCGGCAAGAAATCTATCAGTAGGCGGGCTGTCCCAACACAAAATCGACGGAAGCTTCGCCCTGCAACTCCCCTGCCACGGCACGAATTCTCGCCGGCGCGATCCCCCGGTCCTGCAGATACTTCACCACCGCCTCGGCTCGCTGCATCGCCAGCTTCCGATTGGCTTCCAGGTCGGTCCCCAATCGCGATGCGTTGCCTCGGACCAGCAGGTAATGTCGCGGCCAGTTATGAAGTGTCTCCACCAGCGCGTCGAGTTCGGCTTCGCCCGTTTCGGTCAGTCGATTCGTACCTCGCGCGAAGACAATGGGTGGCACCTGCAGCGTTCCCCACGGCTGCAGTTGCTGCCAATCGACGTCGGACAATGGTGGCAGTTCAGCATTGGCGTCCGTCACCTGTTCCGAAGTCATTCCCGGATGGAAGTTCCCTTTCTGCAGTTCGGCCAGCGCCCGGTCGTAGAACAGCCGATTGGGTTTGCCATCCGTCGGATCCTTGGAAATGGCGCCCGTTTTGAGCAGCACCTGGGTGATATTGGCGATCATGTCTTCAAGATGTTGCACGCCGGGGTGGTCGTCCAGCAATCCGAAGTGGGCGTAATTGTCCTGGGTATTCTTCCAGGCGATGCCGGCCACCAGGCGAGCGGCCTGTTGTTCGGTCAAAGGGCTCGTATTCTCCCGCGCGTCTTCCAGGACGAGTGCCAGCGGGTTACTGCGGAGCTGATGTGCCGCTCGGAAGTACGATTCGAGCACGGTGCGGACCAGTTCGGGCTGCTTGGCGGCGAAGTCGCGACTGGCGACCAGCACATCGACGATGTAGCCTCGGAACGAACCGCTGTCGACCACCACCTTCAGCTGCGGGTTATCGAGAATCCGTGACACGAACGGCTCCCAGACGACAAACAGTTCCCGCGTCTCCGGCTTACTGCTCTGGTACCGCTGGTAGACCTCCTCGACGCTGCGCAGGCGAACGAGGGGATCGGCGGCCAGGTTGGTCAGTTTGAAGTTCGACATCACGACACGGGCGAGCGTTTCGCTGGGCGAATCGGCCGTCACGACGAACCGAGTCTCGGGGTGATTGAGATCTTCGGGCGCATTGAAGACTGATTTGTAGCCGAGCATCGCGTCGGCACCTCGAGTTTCATCGACCACGGCCACGATCACAGCTGGCAGGTCCGGATGAGTCACGGAGGCCTTGACCAGGGCGTCGATGGTAAAGACGGCCATCTGGAGCTTGCCTTCTGCCAGCGCCTGCAGTCGGGCTCCATAGTCGGCATTGTCGTCGACCAGTTCCCACTTGATCCGCGAATCGGCCAGCTGGTCGCGCAGGGCGGTGTTGCGGAGCACGGCGTAGCCAGAGAAGGAATCGAGCCCGAATTGAATCGAGTGTCGATACTTCGACGCGGAGCTGGTCTGGTCGATTTCCTGCTGCTGAGCCTGCTGTTGGTGCTGTTGCCGAGCCGGGACGACAATCACCTTCCAGGCAACGGCACCCGCGCCGAAAATCAGCAGCCAGACGACGCTCAGCGCTAACAGCTTCCCCTTGCTCACCCGTCTCTCATCTCCACACTGGCCAGGCTCAACGGACTCCGGATCTCCACGTATGATGGCGGCGATCGACGGAGGTGACCGAGCCGACTAGAAATTGAAATCGCCCTGATTGAGCGCTTCGGCCTTCACCCGCACGATGCGGAATTCGACTCGCATATTCGCTCGTGCCTCTTCCATCGTCGACGGCTTGGCCACAATCGGCTCGCTGATCCCGGCCCCGGTCGGCTTGATCTGGCTGGTATCGAGGGTCAGTCCCTGCTGGCGAGCGTAATCGACGAGCGACTTCTTGACCGCCTCGGCCCGCGACAGTGACAGGTTCTGTGCGGCCTGCACGGTCTGACGCGGATCGGGGTTTGAGCCTTCAAAGATTCCGGAGTTGATCAGCTGAATCACGGCAGCGGTCTGACTCAGATCAAGCTTCTTACCCTGATAAAAGTACGTGTACTTGTTATCGCTTCCCGTCCGCCGAATGACTCCCTTCTCCATACCGGCTCGGATCATATCCACGAGGGCCTTGGTCGGATCTGCATGACCACGGATGACCACGGCCGCATTGCCGAAAGTCGAAGCCTGCTGGATCGCTCGGCGGAACTCAGCACCGTATCGGTCTGCCGAAAAGGACGATTGGTTCGGCTCGAAGCTGACCGTGAAACTCACGATCGTGTTCCCCTCGAGCTCGGACTCAGGAAACACGCCGTCCCCCTCGGCCCCGAACCGCTCCACATTTGCCGGACGTTCGTAAGGGATATTCCCCAACTTGGCCAGCTTCTCGTAGTCGAAGCCCGGGGGATCAAACCCGCTGCGGTGTTTGGCGTACCCCCAGCCGACAGCCATATCGAGCCCCGATTTCATCTTGGCCTCGAAACCGTTGAGGTTGCCGGTGTCTTCAAAGAAGGCAATCTGGCCGGGGAGTCCCACGAAGTTGCAATCGAGCAGCAAGCCGTGGCCATCGACTTCCAGCGACGTGATGACGTTGGAGCCGAAGATTTTTTGGGCCATGGTCAGCAGCTGCCGGTACTCGGCCGACATCTTCTTGGTCTCTTCGAACTCGCGCCGCATCACCACCGTTTTCTGGACTGCTTCCAGGTAGCCGGCCACGAATCGCTCGACCCAGTCTCGATTGGCCGCATACCAGTCGGCACGCACGGCATAGACGTCGGCGATCGACCGCGACATCTGTTGAGTGGAGACGACGACGTGAGCGCCGGCGACCGTCCCCTCGGCTCCGGAACCGCGGCTTTCCAGACCGCCGGTCAGTCCGATCATGTCAGGGGTAATCACACAGCAGGCGTCGATGGTCGAATCCTTGCGAAACAGTTCGGCGGGACCATCGGCGCCGGTCAGATCTTTTACCCAGACAATCTCAACCTGATCCCTGGCGATCTTGGCTGCCTCCAGGGCGTCGTACAGCAGTCCGACGTGCGGCCCTCCCTGCTGACAGGCGATCCGCACCTTCTTGCCACCCGTACCGGCCAGATCGTTCAGCGTCTTGATCGGTTCGCGGGCCACCATGTGATCCCCCGCGCTCCATGACAGCTGCAATACAATCACCGGCTTGGTGCGCGGATCGGCGCCGACAACTTCACTGGCCTGAGCCAGCATGGAATAGGTGCCGCGCAGCCAGGGCGTCTCACCTCGTACGTAACGTTTGACCTGGCCGACGAAGTCATCGCCGGCCACCAGTTTGACCTTCAACTTTTCACGCGCAAAGATCGAATTGGGCTGAGTCGTCAATCCGCCGTTGGCCAGAAACGTGGCGACATCGCCACCCCAGGTGATGAAAGGAACTTCCACCTCCTGATTGGCGGTCACCCGTACGGGGCCAGCTGAGAGTTCGCCGGTCAGGTTCGAGAACAAGTCCTGAGCCGAAACGACGGCGGCCAGGGCCAGCCAGGCCAATCCCACGGAGAAACACGATCGCCAACTTCGACTCATGGCATTCCTCCAATCCCGCCCGGGCTGTGACTTTCCGGCTGGCATCCCGATTCTCCAGGATTTCCCTTCCAGGCCGGTCCGAAACGGCGATTCACACCCCAATCGCGGGAGACTTCCGCTCCGTTAAACTTAGAACCTCGCCCCCACCGATGCAACGGCCCTCAGCCGGACAACCGGCTCCTGACAGCCATCAAGACTCGACACAACATGGCTATCGGTCAGGGTTTGCGGATAAAGTGATCCGCAAAGCTGCGAATGTGCTTGCCATTGAGCACATGCAGGTCTCGCAAACGCTGTACCGTCTCTTCGCTGAACTGGCTCAACGGTACATGGACCCATTTTCGGCGGAACCGTCGAGCCAACCGGCGCCAGCCGGCACCAGGGGGCCCGGGCGCCAGGAGGGCGATGTGGTCCGACTGCGAGTGCAGGCAAGCCGCGGCCAGGAGTCGTTCTTCGAGCGTTTCGGTGAAGTTCAGCCGAGGGTCGTTCCAGATATCGGGGATGGCTCGTGGAGGAAACAGGAAGAGCGCACCACCGTAGGTCGCACAGCAAATCCCCGGCCCGATCGGACGCTGCGAGTAGTCACTGGCAAAGAACGCCAGAGTCGACTCGTTCTGATGCTCGGCAAACCACGTGGACCGCCAGGGATAGTCGCGCGGGTCGGCCGGACTGTCGAACAACATGACGACCGCGTTCAATTTCCCGCGGCTCGGAGGCATCACCTTGACGTAAATGTCTCCGGTATGCCAATTGCGCAGCGTATCGCGGATATCGATCCCATCCTTGACACTGGTCGTGAACTTCTCGGTGTGGATCAAGTCAGCGCCCATGATCTGGAGGGCCCGTTCGGTCACTCGCGTGCGGAAGTTCTCAATCAGCTCATCTTCGGGAGGCCAGCTGCATTGCTGGAACGGATTCCATTGCATGGTCCATCGCCGCAGCTGGTCGGGGTCGGGCCGACGCTGCAGTTCGACCGAACGCCATTCCATGGGGATGCCGGGTAGCCGGTTGACGACCTGCAGCAGTTCCCCGTCGTCCAGCCGCATCATATCGAGACTCAGCCGAGCCGACCGGACCGGCAACGGCTCGTACATCGGATAGGTCGCCGCCGTCTCGGCCACATGCAACGCGTAGCTGTCCCCCAGCACCTGCTTGGCGCCGACCACAATCCGGTACAGATCGGGGGTTAATCGTCGATGAATCAAGGTCAGGTTGCGGATGTACCGCAGGCAGGTCCTTAACCGCTGAGGGCTGATCTTTCTGGCTCGCCGCCGAAACTCACGCCGGTACGAATCCCTGGCCGTGAGCAGAAGTTCCTTGACGCCATCGATGGAGAGATTGGAATCATCTTCGAGTTGGCGTCGAGCTCTTTCGTACAGGCCGGTGATGAAGGGGAGTTCGCCCAGCAGAAAGAGCAGCGACCGCGCGTCGGGCTGCACCTGCTCACACGGCTCGACCGCCTCCGGCTCAAATTCGGACGGCGCATCTTGCGAAAAGAAGGCTCGGCGCAGCTCAGGCCAATCCGTCGCCGCGCACACGCATAAAATCCGCTGGTGCCGCGTCTGGAGTTCCTTCAATCGTTCGGCCATCCAGCGTACCCGCTGCGTGGGCTGGCCATCGGGGACCGGCCCGAGACTCGGCAAGATGGCGGCGGCAAACTGATCGACCCGCACTCGCTTCAGCGCATAGGGGTCGGGCAAGATGGTGGAATAGGTTTCATACTGACTGGTTTCCAAATCGATGTAGGCCCGCGGAATGTGCTCACCAATCGCTCCTCGCAGCGCGGCAATCACCGGCTGGCAGGGATCGATCGGCACGTAGCTCGCGCGGCCCTGGAAGGCGATTGCCCCGAAGTCGATTTCGCCTTCCGAGTCATCGGACTCATCCAAGAGGAAATCGTTGCCGAACGATTCCAGCTCAGAATCCAGATCCGAATCATCCGAGGGGAGCGGCCAACCGGTCTCGCGCTGGATGACCATCGACGGCACTGGCAGCCGATCGATGGCCCGTTCGACTAACTGAGCGAATGATGGGGGGAGCGGTACGGCGACGCAGTCAAAGGAAGCCTCCAGCATCCAGCGTCTGACCTCAATGGCAAAGTCGCCGCTGCCGTGAATCACCGGCAACACGGTGATCCGCGGTCCCAGTGCCAGCAGCCCATTCCTGTCCAGCTCGCCGTCCACCGTCGTCTCCACGCCTCGTCGCTACTCGGGCCTTCTGTCGTTCCACCGGCAAGCAGTTCAGCCGGTCAGCCGTTCCGTTCGCCTCGTGATGCCGCCGGTTCAGAATGGAATCTGGTCGTCGGAGATGCCATCGTCATCGTCGTCAGGTTCACTGTCGTCGTCCCAGAGCCCCAGTTCGGAGTCGAGATCATCGTCGTCGTCACCGTCGTCACCGCTGCCGCGGAGCTGATCGGGGTGGAGCGGGTCATCGCGATCGAAGAAGAAATCGCCGAGCCCCAGGGGGACGGATTCGCCGCCGAGCGATCGGCGCTGGCGATCGGCCAGGGTCTCGAGATCGAGCGCTTCTTCGCCGAGGCATTTCAGCAGCGATTCCTGCCAGACCTGGTCGTGGTTCAGCGGGTGGTCGGGGAACTGCAGCAACCGTTTGGTGGCGTACCGGAGCAGATTGATGCCATCTCGCGGTGAAAAGTCAAGCTTCAGATGGTGAGCCCGCTGCAGGAACTCAACTGTCAACGCGAGCATTTCCGGTGCCGCGAACGGAAGGTGATAGCGCAGGATGGCCAATTCGTCGTCGCGTGCCGGAAAGCCCAGCTGCAGAGTCGGCTGCAATCGGCTCATGATGTAATCGGGAATCTCGTACGTCGATTCATCCTGGTTCATGGTCACGGCGCAGCGGAAGTCAGGATGAGCGGCGATGGTGATGCCCGCCACAATCGACTCGACGTATCGGCGCTGGTCGAGGAGCGGGGCGAGGCTGGCCCACGACTTCTCGTTCATGCGATTCCCTTCGTCGAGCAGGACGATGCCACCGGTCAGCATGGCACTGACCAGCGGCGAGGCGTGGTAGGCGATCTTCCCCTGTTCGGACAGCACCGGAGTGACGATCAGATCCTCGGGCCGGGTATCGGCGGTGCACTGATAGATGTAGAGAGGCTGCTGACGGATCCGGGCACCGGCCATAGCCAGCGCCGTCTTACCCACGCCGGGAACACCGACGAGCCGTGGGGAAAGTGGCAGGTCGGTCGCATCGACCACGATCCAGCAGGCCAGCAGTTGCTCCAGAATTTCGGTCTGCCCGATCCACTCGCCCTGGTATTCGTGGGGGTGGCTCAGCTTCAGACGAACTCCGTCGATCTCGACGGAATCGACCGACGACAGGTCTTTCCTCAATTGATGCTGCATATTCTTGCTCGACGTCTCCGGCCCACCGGGCTGCAATTCCTGTTCACTCCTGGTTCTACCCCTCGGCCCGGGAGAGAGCAACTCCCCGCGCTGGCGAAGGGCCCTGCCGTCAGAACCGTCACAGACCTCAAAGTTTGCTCGTCGCGACGACCGTTTCAGGCTCGGCGCTGCCCTCCTGCCCCGCCGCGTGCCGAATCCGGGCGTAATTTTGAGGGACCGCCAGCATCGCGCCGGCCGCCCTCCGCATCCCTCCGGCAACACTCTTTGCCGCCGCAAAGACGAGGACCCTTGTATGACGCCGCCGTACGAAACGATCGACCAACCGACGACCGTCAGTCTGCCGCGCACACGGACCCGTGGCACGACCGAACTGGGGATGGGCGATGTGCTGACCGGCCTGACTCGCCAGATTGACCGGCTCGACCAGCTCCAAACGCTGATCGCCGGCGAAAATGACTACTCGATTCCGCCGATCGACTTTGAGCTCCCCGCCGGCTTCCTGCTGTCGGTGGTAGTTCCGGTCTACAACGAGCGGAACACGATCGGCCGCATTCTGGCTCGACTGTCCACCATGCCCCTGCCGCTGGAGATTATCGTCGTCGACGACGCCAGCACCGACGGGACGCGGGACGTACTGAAGTTTCTGGAATCGGTCCCCAACCTGCGAGTGCTGTACCATCGCCAGAATCAGGGCAAGGGTGCCGCCGTACGAAGTGGCTTTGCGGCAGCCCGGGGAACCGTGGTCATCGTCCAGGACGCCGATCTCGAATACAACCCGGCCGACATTCCACCGCTGGTCAAGCCGCTCGTCCAAGGCCAAGCCGATGTCGTCTACGGTTCGCGGTTCATGAACGGCAGTGCTCGCGGCTCGTCGTGGATTCACCAGTTTGGCAACCGCATGCTGACCTGGGTCTCGAACCTGGCGACTGGCCTGCAGCTGTCCGACATGGAGACCTGCTACAAGGCCTTCCGTCGCGACATGCTCACCGATCTTTGCCTGCAGCAGTCGCGCTTCGGATTCGAACCCGAAATCACCGCCAAGATCGCTCGCCGCGGCGCTCGCGTCGTAGAACTCCCCGTGAGCTATCAGGCCCGCGACTGGGAAGAAGGCAAGAAGATCGGTCTGAAGGATGGCTTCGCCGCCCTCTACTGCATCCTGCGTTACGCTTGGCGTGATTGAACTGGGCGGTCAGCGGGCAGCAAATCATCGCGGAACGACTTTCAGCAGTCGAGCTGTTCTTGCCGCAGGGAGCGTGATCTCGAAGGGACGGTCGTGCTGGCCCAACGATTCGTGGGTCCAGTAGTCGGTCACCTCGCTGGGCTGATCGATGGGTACGGTCAGCGTCGCTGGCGTGTCGTCCCAGCGGAATAAAGCCACCAGAGAATGGCCCTCAGCCGGCACTCGCCCGACCGTGAACCGCGTGTCGGCAAACTCCATGCATCGTCCTGTCGGCGGGTAGAGCCGGCTCAGCTTCGTCCGCTCCCCTGCCCCGTACGTCCGCATGTCGTCACCGGTCAACAACATGCCACCCGTAGCGTAGATCAGCGTCGCATGGAACTGGAACAGCGATTCGTCCTCAGCCGACATCGGTTCACCATTGCGATTCAACACCAGACAATCCGGATCGTTCCACCACAATCGACCGTTCTGCCAGCCGCGCAATAAGTTCTCTCGACCGGTCTTGCTGATGTGATACCAGTCACGCGTGATGTCCATCGAACTTCGCGAAGCGTGAATCAAACCGAGCGAAGGCCAGATCGGATGATTGCAGCCCAACAGCAACGAGTCGCCAGCTCCGCGCCGCACGGCCGCCATCGCTTGACGATAGGCCTCTACCCGCGTCGCATGCGGATTGTGGTGCACTCCTCCATGAATGGCGGCCCAATACGTGGCATCCAGCTTGAAGTACGTGCAGCCCCACTCCTGCCGCATCGTGCGAAAGACGTGCTCCAGATACGCTTGAGCCTCGGGATGCGTCCCGTCCAGGCTGTACCAGGGCCCCAATCGCCAGCCGCCGAATCCGATACTGTCCGACCGCAACGGCTGACCCGCCGCGTCCTTCACAAACCAATCGGGATGCTCGCGAAACAACTCCGACTCGGGACTCGCAATCATCGGCGCCACCCAGATCGCCGGCTGGAAACCCAGCTGAGCAATCTCTCGAATCACTCCCCGCACGTCCCCACCAAACGAATTCCCAGTCGATAACCAATCCCCCATCCAAGGCTGATAGCCGTCGTCAATCTGGATGTACTTGAGTTGAGGGAAATTGTCCCGGGCCCAGAGCAGATTGCCGCGAATCTGCTCGGCCGTCACCGACGGACCAAAGCAGTACCACGAACACCAGCCCGTCGGCACCGGCTGCTGAAAGATCGGCGGATGCTCGACGCAGATCGCGTCGGCCAAATCACTCAACAATCGGCCCCGCTCCTCACCCTCCACCACCCGCAACCGCTCCATCGTCCATGATTGCCCCGGCGCCAGAACCAACCCCTCCAGATCGATCGAAATCCGGAGTCGCTGATCGGAAAACGAAAATCGCCCGCTGAACTTGTGACACGTCGTGAAGCCCAGCACCACGTGATGGTCGGGGCCCGTCTGCAACGTCATCACTCCGTAGACCGTCCGCAACCCATCCGGCTCG
Organism: Pirellulales bacterium; assembly: GCA_046349895.1. Lineage (GTDB taxonomy): Bacteria > Planctomycetota > Planctomycetia > Pirellulales > Pirellulaceae > JAXMBJ01. The sequence goes on from JAXMBJ010000006.1 coordinate 4,399,790, forward strand.
GGAATCCGATAGTGCGATCGATCCGGATAGAAGCCCTCGTCCACCGGATCGCTCAGCGTGCCCCCTGTCTGAGCGAGCATCGTGAACCCTTCGCCATACACTCCTGTATCGGGCGGCAGGCGGTGTTCCAGATCGGCAATCACGCACTCGGCCAGCCGCACCGGCTCGCTCGACGCGTTGCGGATCGTGCCGTGCCATTGGCCGTTCTTCCAAACCCCGTCGCAAGTCACGCCCGACGGTTCTTGGCCCGCTCGATCCAGCACTCTCGGCCGAGCCTGTGCCAGGCGAACTACCAGATCGCTCGCATCACCATCGCCCGATCCAGGCTCACCAGCCCCCCAACTCTCACCAGCGCCAGTCATTCCGATTGCAATGATCACCACCACTTGGCCAAGGCAGGCCATCAGCCGAGCCACTCGGGCTCTCCAACTCCTCCGCACCGCACGAATCGACATGATGGTCACTCAGCAAATGGTGAATCAACGGTCCACGATCGAGCAGAATTCTAGCCGAATCGGAGAGGGAACGGGAGAGAGTGAGGAAGAAGTAAGGAGAGAGTAGTGAGGAGAAAGGAGAAGGAGAAAGGAGAAGGAGAAGGAGGAAGAGTTTTAACGCAGGGGGCGCGGGAGAGGCAGAGGTTTTAACGCGGAGGGCGCAGAGATAGGACGGAGAGCGCGGAGGGAGGCGGAGAGCGCGGAGAGCGCGGAGAGCGCGGAGGGCGCGGAGAGCGCGGAGGGCGCGGAGAGCGCGGAGGGCGCGGAGGGCGCGGAGAGCGCGGAGAGCGCGGAGGGCGCGGAGGGCGCGGAGGGCGCGGAGGGCGCGGAGGGCGCGGAGGGCGCGGAGGGCGCGGAGAGGCAGGCGGGACGCCTGCACCACAAGGGAAGAGAAGGAGGGAGTGAGGGGGGCGTTTATTTGGCGTAGTCGTCGACTTTCTTCCAGTCGATGAACTGCGATTGGGCGGGCCAGTAGCGAACGGCATGGCGGGTGATGCCCAGGTCGCGCAGCGCGGCGCCGAAGATGGCGGCGCCGAACCCGACGGTAACGTACGTCATCATGGGGTCACCCGAGGCGCGAGCCGCTCCGTGGATGAGACTGGTGCCGACCACTCCCAGCAGGATCATGGCGGGAGTGCCGCGCCACTGCAGCAGGGTTCGCCAGACAGTGGGAGGGCGCCGTCGAGCGGCAATTAAACGAGTTGCCATCTGGTGGAGCAACCGGGGATCAACCGGCTCGGCGCACGGCTCGCCCCCTGCAGGAGCATCATACGGATTGACTTGATTCATCGAGTGCTCACTTCAATCGATACTCGACCTGCACTTGGCTGGTCAAAAACAGCTGGTCCGGACGTTCGGCAACGACTTCATGCCGGCTACCACGGTCGCCGGATGCCGCGGCTGCCTGCTGTTGGAACAAGTCATTGCCAGCCTCCATCGCACCGTAACTCATGGCGCTCCGGTATTGCTCCCAAGGATTGATACTGGCCCGCACGTTGACCACGTCTCCCAACGACCGACCTGCGACCTTGGCCAGTTCCTCGGCTTCCTGGCGAGCTGCATCGAAAGCCCGTTGTCGTGCCGACTGTCGCTGACCGTCGGTCACATCGGCGACGAACGTGATTCGGACGTCAGGTCCTTCTTCGTCACTATACCCTCCCATCTGTTCCTGAAAGGCAGCCTGCAGCTCCTCGACTTTTTCCTTTGTCGCCGCATCGAGCTCGACGTGGTTATTCTTCCCCTGCAGATCTCGGGACTCCACTTGTTCTTGAAGTGTCTCGGGCAGCAAGGAGATCGCGTCCAGATTGGATGTCGGCAGCTGCCAATCGACCGTGACCGTCGAAATGGCGACGTGCATTTTCAGCTTTTCTGCGCCGCTGGCAGACCCGCGACCGAGGGATCTGAGCATATTGCGTGCGTTGTAACCCTGACTGACGGAGATCGGCAGACCGGGAACGGCCTTGGCCAGCATGGGCGTGCTGAACTGGATCGAGCCCTCCACGGCGTTCATCTCCAGCAGCTCTTTTTTCACTCGTTCCTTATGTTGCGCCAGGGCCTTGATGGCTCCTTTGGTATCGGTCCCTTCCGCTCGCACCGGCATCAGCAACCGCAATCGCTGTGGCGGGAGCGTCTCCATATGCGATCCGGTGCCAGTCACCGTACCGGAAGCAGCTTCGGATTGGGCCCACGAGGAGGACACCAGCCCCAGCGGCGTCGGCCCGGCATAAGTGAACAGCACTGCAGCCAGCACCACGCGGCCCACCCAAAACACTCTCATGCGACATGACTCCCTGTTCAATTCTGTCGATTGACTGACTGTCCGATTATTGTTCCAGTATCTGACCGCCATACCAGGTCCGCAATTTGGCTCGCAGCTCGGCGACATCCGGATGATCGAGATCTCGCAGCAGCGCGTAAACGGCCGATGCCTGCTGGCGTTGCCTGTAATCGTGATTGGAGGTCGAATCCTCTTCGTCGCGGGAGGATCGCACCTCCTGGGCATTGACCAGCTGCGAATAGAGTTCCAGCGCCAGACCATCGACGCGACGTGCCCGGGCCAAGCTGACGCCGAGGGCCAGGCGGAAGGCAGGGTCTTCACCGCGCGACAGGCTGGCGCGAATCCAATCGTCCTCAACTGCCATACCTGCCGCCAACTCCAGTAATCTGACTTCGTCTCGCAATTCGTCGGGCAATTCAGCGGCGACCCGCTGCAGAATCTCTGACGACAATCGCTCGGTGGCAAAATGAAAGTACGGCAGCGGCGGATTACTTTCGTAGGCCATCGGAAAGACCATAGCTGCCTGACCATACGCCTCAGCCGTCGCCACCAGTTTCTCAACCGCTCGCCGTCGCACGGTCGCTGAGGGGTGCTCGAGCAGCATCACGGCGCGATCGGCAGTAACTTTGGCCGGGTCGGCGAACAGGATATCGACGGCCACATTCAAAGTCAGCGGACGCGCATTGCCGTCGCTAACCGCTTCCTGCAACACGCCCAGCGACGCATCGGCGGCTTCGCGGCGATCGAGCCAGCCCAGGGCCGCCAACAGGATCGCCCGCTGCCGATCCACTTCGGTCGCCCAATACTGTTCTCTCAGCCAGCTGGCGGCTACCGCGGGGCGCCCGTCGCCGACGTTCGACGACATGGATCGCATGCGGTACGGTCGCTCGGTCTGGAAGGTGATGCTGTCGGCTGAAAAATAGTTCTGCAGTCGCACCAACCCCATCTGACTCTGCGCCAACAGCTTCCCCAATTCGACCTCGTGCCCCGTTACCGAATCGCTGAAGTCATTCAGCAACCAGAGACTGATCCGAGGATCATCAATCTCCAGGAACCGTTCGATCAGAGTCACCTGACGCCCTAGATCGCCCTGCAACTCGGGGAGGCGACGCTGAATCTCGGTCAACCAGACATCGCCAGGAGTCCATGGCAGCAGCGAATCCGCCATGGCTTTCCAATCCGCTTCCCCCTCACCGTTCGCACTTGATGACTGAGTTGCTTTCGAATCTGCATCTTCGGGCTGACGCTGGCGGTCGATCTGGTCGCGAATCGACTGCATTGCCGGACCGGCGTGCTCGGCGTGACCGGCCACCACCCAACAGACCTCAGCCTGCAAGCGTTCCTCGACATCATCGGAACTGAGCAATCGCTCGATTGCCGGCAAACTGGATCGGAACCATTGGGGGCGATCGGCTGCCGTCTGATTCCAGTCGTTCATCCATTCGGAAGGTCGCCGGGAGGCTCGTTTGGCGTTGGGGAGTTCGAAACCGTCCATTTCTGATTCAGCAACCGGCGGTCGGCCGGCTCCGAACAGAGCGCCGAACACACTGGTGATGATGCCGCCCGATGTCGACGATTCCTCCGGCTGAGCCTCTGCGTTGGCCACGGGGGGCGGCGTCGTGACTTGAGCGGGCCCGAACAGATCCGCAGCAGCATCGATCTCGGACGTATCGACCGCCGGAGCGGTATCGGCCACTGGCGATTCGGCTGAGTCTGGCTGAACTTCCGCGACCGTCCCGTCGGTCGGTGGCGAAACCGTTGCGGTTGACGCTTCGTTCGCAGCGTCGGCGACGGCGAATGGCTCCGCCGGCTTTGAATGGTCAGCCGAACCGGTCGGCGACACGCCGTACAAACGATCTTCCGGGTACCACGGCTCAGCCTTCTCATCGACCATAAAGGTGGTACTGAGTTCCGACCGCCGTTCGTCGGTCAAGATTCGCACTGCGGCGCGCATGGCTGCCAAGCGTACCGTACGGTCGGCGGATTCAACCAGCCGCGGTATCTCCGACTGCAGCTCGGCCGGCTCAATTGGCGCCAGCAACAGGACTCCGCGACGAACAGTGTCGGCATCCTCACTCTTGACCCACGCCGTCGCCAGCTTCGTCAAAGGCTTGAGGGTCTCTGCTCGCCGATAAGACTCCATTCCGGCAATCATCTGTTCGTAGCGATCGGGATGATCGGTCAGGAGTCTGGCCAGTTGCTCGGCATTCTGCGTCGTCAACACGAACGGCAATGCCAGATAGGCTCGCTGGACGACGAATTCGTCGCTATCGTTCACAGCGGCAATCACGCCGTCGGACAGCTCAGCTGGAAAGTCAGTGTCTGTCGATTCGCCCAGCATTCCCGACCTGGAGCGTCCATCGCCGGCCGCCTTCACGGCTTCGAGCACCGCGGCCCGTACGCGCCAGCTGGGCGATTTGATCAGCTGGCCCCAGACCTCATGCACCGACTTGCCGCCCTTCTGACTCGACAGATACCGCACTCCTCGGACCAGCAGGTCTTCGTGGGTTTCCTGTCGCAGATAATCGCAGACGGTCTGCAGCGATTTTTCGTCCGCTGAATCGGCCAAGGCTTGCAGCGTGGCCATACGCACGTTGGTGCTCGTATCCTTCAGGACTCGGGAGAGCCGATCCGGAAACTTCAGCAGCCCCAGTCGTCCCATCGCTCGCACCGCTGCTTCCCGAACCATCGCATCCGTGTCGCCGATCAGCTCATCCAACAGCGGTTGATCGACGACTTCGGCTGCCGACGATACGCCGATGGCCGCTTGTCGGTGAACAGCAGCGTCGAGGCGAGCCAGCGCGGCGATCAACCCGGCGTGCTGCAATCGCAGCTGACTACTGGACTGAACGGCGTACTTCACTTCCCTGAGCGATTCGCGCTGGGCGTCCGACATGCCATCCGATGCGGCCAGCATGCTGTTCACCTGCAACAGGACTTCATCCGAGTTCGCCACCAGCTGGCTCAAGATGGCAGGTCGCTCTTCCGGCGATGCGGCCCCCATGCGCTTCAGCAGATCGCGTACGGCCGCCGGATCGAGGACAGCACGGGGTTCCGCCTGCTGCTCTGCTCCGGCTGCGGAAGAATTCGACTCCGCCTCCATTTTCGCTCGCGACCACCCAATCAACTTCTCCATCCCATCGCTGGTCAGCGTCTCTGGCCGCCACGGATCAAAATCGGCGATCGGTGCGTGCCAACGTCCGAGGATCTCGAGCGCACTGAGCTGTTGACCGAGATTTCCCGCTCCGAAGGCCTGAGTGACGGCAGCAGCGGTTCGTGAGGGATGAGCGCTGAGTCGATCGATGGCAGCGGTGCGGAGAGTCGGTATCCGCTGAGCCATCAGCGTGATCAATTCGCGAGTCTCCGAATCGTCAGGAGCTCCGGTCTGAAACAGCACCTGATGCAATCGCGGGTCGGCGTTCGCTCGGTTCTCACTCAGCCACGCCTGCAGCTCGGCCGGTTCAAGATACCCATCGCGCGAAGCGGCGACGGTCTGGACGGCACTGAGAATTCTCAGCCCCGGCAAGGCGTTGACTTCCAGCCGCTCAGCCACCTCCGGCTGCTGGTCGACGTCGACGTGGACCACAATCCACTGCCGCAGAATGGGCTCAGCCGCCGCCGTCTTCAGATCCTCGTCGAGCTTGCGGCACCAGGTACACCATTCGGCTCCCAGGATCACTACTACGGGCCTTCCCACCAATTGGGCTCGTTCGATCGCCTGCTGGTAGTCATCGAGTGGCGCGATGGGTTCGCCCGTATCGCCGGGACTGGCTGGTGGCGTCGCGGCCTTAGCAGCAGCGTCGGCGCCGCCGGCCGTTGGTACGGAATAGGTCGGTAGATCAACAGGTGGATTGACTGTCGGCGCGGGTACAGCATCCACCGCTGGTTGAGCGGGAGGGGAAGCGGCAGGTGGGATGTCGGTTGTAGGACTCCCGAGCAATCTGGAGACGGCGTCGAGTTCGGCGTCGATGTTGGGTGATGTTGCGGGCGGAGTGGCCTCGCCGGCTGGCTGGGGCGTTTGACCGACAGCCAGCGGCCCCGTCAACGCGCCGCCCAACAGCAACAGACAGGCCGACAATCGACACGCCGACAATCGACACGCCGACAATCGACACGCCGACAATCGACACGTCGACAATCGACACGCCGGCAAGAGGCACACTTGCTGGCGGGCTTGAGCGAGCGGGAGGAACTGTAGGAATTGCAGCAAGGTCATGGTCCGTCGATCTCCGGTCAGGAGTACCGTTTAGGGCGTTTTTTCGCCGTGCCGTACCTGGTTCCAGTACGGGTCGTACTGGAACTCCGGGCTATTTTCGTGATCATGGCAGCGGACACACTGCTCGCTGGCCTGAAATGGAGTCCGCACGTGCGGATCGGCGACGTGAGCCGACGACGGACCATGACAGTTTTCGCAACCGACATCGACTCGATCTTTGCTCTGTGCCACATTGATGAACCCGCCGGCCATTCCATAACCTGTCGCGTGACACTGCTGACAATACGAATCGAAATGAGCACCTTTGGGTTCCAGCACATCCCATGCCTGATGGTGGGCTGATTCGGTCCAGCTGTTGAACTCTTCAGCGTGACAACTGGCGCACGACTGTGAGCCGGCGATCCGCATCTGCTGGCCTTGAATCTTCTCTCGATCGACCAGTCCGGCCTGTTCTACGGTCAGATCCCGTTCGGCCAACAGCTTGTAGAACTCACCGAGGTTGGCCACTTGTTGCGGGTCTTCATCCAGCGTGCTGACGACCTCGGCCACGTCCGCTCCCTGCCACTGCAGTCGGGGCTGAGACGCCATGCGCCACTGCAACTGAGTCAGAAACTTCCCTTTGTTGGTAGCCGATGCGATGACCGCCGCTCCGACAGGCGTTGGACTGAGCGCCTGGCCGGTCGGTCCTCCGATGACGGCGTCGACCTCCGGCAAAGCCTCGGCCAACTTCCGCAGTCCCGGTTCATCGAAATAGGCCAGAACGACGTAAGCATCGGCGGGAACAGTGCGCACAATCCGCACAGCGGCAGCCACCGGGTCCTGAGTCGTCCAGCCTGGAGCCGTGACGAGCTGTGGATCGACCAGTCCGATGAGCGCCAGGGAACGACCATCGTGTTCGACGACCACGTGCGAGGCCAAACTGTTGGCGGGAGATTCCGAACCGGCTGACGGTGGCTGGGGGATCAGATTGGCCGAGATCCACGTGACGCCCGTGTCGCGGGCCAGCTGTGAAAGTTCTTCGGGAGTGAACTTCGTTTCGGGACCACCAATATTGTGTGCCTTGATCCCCATCCGATTCAGTCCGCGCAGAATCGCGGCGAATTTCAGACGTTGGTATTCGCCCGTTCCCGAGGCCGAACCACCCACATCGGCGTATACCGTCTTGGCGCCGCGTGCGGACTGACCGATCAGCGTCGCACGCCGGGCCAGTCCACCCGACTGATTGGCCGTACAGCCGCAAGGAGTGATCCAGCCGGCAGTATCTCCGCTGACGAACAGCAACAGTGGCTTGGCGGGCTGACGATTGCACCCCGCAAACTGCACCATTCCGATCCAGGCGACGGCAATCGCCCCAATCACGAGAGAGCTGGTCCTCAGCCTCCTGCTGGGTCGACGCAGTCGATGGATCGGACGAAGTAACATCGGCACCTGCGATTACTGCAGCAGACTGTAGATGAGGATATTGACGTTGATCTGCTCGGCGTTGGTGATTTCATTCCCGCCACAGCAGCAGCAGCCTTGAGTATTCGAAGTGTCGTTCAAGCCGTCTTGTGAGTAGAGTACGCCGAGCCGCGAGTTGAAGTGAATCCCTTCCAGTGGTCGCGGCGTACCGTGCTTGGCCTCCAGCTTGGCAATGTCATAGACCGTGTGAAATACCAAGTGATTCTGGCCCAGCTCTTCCAGCTTGCGATCGCCGAACACGGTCGCCATTTCGCGTCGGAAGCTCCGGTTCCATTCTTCGGACGAACATCCGGAGGAGGCGAGCAGGAATCCGCCCCGTTCGATGAATCGGCGGAGGTTATTGCGTTCTTCCTCGGTCAGATTGAACTCACCCTCGCCCGTCATAATCAGCATCGGATAGTTGTAGATCTCTTCGGATGACAGTTTGACACTGTGCAGCTGCCGACTGGTGCTGATCGCCGAATCCTGTTCAGCTCGTCGCAAGAAGTGATCGGCAAAGCATTCACTCGTCTTCGTGCCGGCATAGACCAGGTTGGCGACCTGCACCACGCTGGTCGGTTCGCCTCCGGTCGACGGCGGGTCGGGGACGACAGCGGCCCCGGAAGGCTTGCTCCCGGTAGCTGATCCGGAATCAGCGTCAGCGGCCATCAGTCCGGCTGACCAGCACACGGCCAGGACGGACATCACGCCAGTTTTCAGCCAGCTTCGCAACGATCTCATGCGGGCACCTTCCTCAGTACGCATCGCGTCGGTTCGTCGGTACGGTTTTCCGATCATGGCTGATTCCCCAATTCTTCGGCGAGCCGTTCGAAATAATCGGCCACTCGTCCGCGGTACTCGGTCGGCACGGCAGCTTCCGCCTGCCCACCGGCCACGCCCGCGGACGTCTCTCCTTCACCGGCTCCGCCATCTTGCGGAGCCACTCCAGCATTTGTGGCCACGCCTTGCGATGTGCGGTCGCTTTTGCCGCCACCAGATCGAGTCTGGGGCGAAATCATGCCGCCGTACAGGCCGACATTCTGCGGTCCGGGCATCCGAGATGCATAACCGCTTCCCATCCCCGCACCGAGTCCCATGCCAGGTCGCTGACCGGACTTGGAACCGGGCTTCATCCCCATCATGGCCATCAGTTGCTGCAGGGAGTTCCCCAGTTGGGCTCCGCCCTGCTGCGGCCGAAATGCCATCCGGCACGAGTTCCCGGCACAATTCGACATCTGATCTGACTGTTCGATGAACTTTTCGAGGATCTCGGCCGCTTGTCGAGCCTGATCCGATGCGCCGGGAAACTGATCTTTCAGCAGATCCTGTTGAGCCGAAGACATGGCATTCGACGCACCGCTTTCACGTACTGCTTGAGCGAACTCCTTGGCTGTCTTTTTGAGTTCTTGGAATTCCGCGTCATCAGGCAAAGCGGCCGACTGACTTTCGATCTTGTCGAGCAGGCCGTTCAGGCTGTCACGCAGCTGCTGCTGTTCGGATTCCAGTTCGGCCACGCGACGCTGAGTCTGTTCGGAGTTGGGGTCGGCGCTCCTCAAGCTCTCCAGGCGTGTCGCCAAGTCACGCTGCTGAGCTGCCATTTGCACGAACTCCTGCTGAGCGACCATCAGCGGCATGGCTGCCTGCATCTTGCCCAGCGGATCGATCGCGTGATCCTGCAATTTCTGGCGGTTCCCACCTAACTGCTCGGCCATCTTCTGCAGCGATTCGCGGTCCGAAGGCGACATCGGCTGACCGTTGCCGGCGGACGATGCCATCTTGTTGAGCGATTCCGACATCGACTTGGTTTCGTTCGCCAGTTGCGCCAACCGTTCGGACAGCTCACGGTCGACGTCGACGGGCATGGGATGCTGCGAGAGTTTCTGGATCGCCTCGGCCGCCTCGGCCGCAGCCTGCTGAGCCGCCTGCAGTTTCTGTTGCAGTTCGGCGGCCTCCGCTGGACTGCTGGACGACGGATCCTTAGCCGCCTGAGCCAGCTTTTCCGCAGCCTCTTCCGCTTCTCGCAGTCGTTCGGCTAGCTGCTCCAGGTACCGATTGGCCGCCTGATACTTCGCCTGCATGCTCTCAGCACCGCGCTGCTGGACCATCATCTCCTGCATCTGTTCGACGGAGATGATGCGGATCACGGTGACCGGCGATTCAGCTCCTTTGGACTGACGAGGGTCATTGTCCTCGGCGCGGGCAAAGAGCCGAATCTCATCGCCCGGCTGCACGCGATAAGCTGGCAGATCAAGGACCCAATGCGATTCCTGTCGCGGACCGTCCTGAATCGCCATGGGCATAGCCAGCGGAACGGTGCCATTGAGGGCGCGGTAGAGATCGACGCGAGTGATGCCGAAATCATCCTCAGCGATCACGGTGACCGGCAATTTCACGTCGGGGGTGGCCAACGACATCGGTCGCGGTTCGACAATCCGCACCACGGGACGGCCGTCGGGGACCAGGACCAGACGGCCCGAGATCCGATCGAGCGACTCGCGATTCTGCACGTCGACCACTGACAACTCAAAGCGAGCCGATTGCGTCAGCGAGATTCCACCCGCGACACGATACACATCTGCGTCGCTCGATGAGGAAGATGTCGTCGCCGCTTGGTTCGCCGATGACTGCTCGACCGGACTGAGTGTCACTTCCTGGCGACCACCATCTTCGGCGGTGATGACCAGCCGACCCGACTTGAGGGGGCGATTACTGCTGAGCGTCCACGTCACCTCGGTCCCTTGCACTCCGGCTATCCCCGGTTCGGGAATCGGGCCGACATAGGCGGCGCGGTGAGTGTAGGCGGGGGGTTGCACCTTGACTTCACTGGCCAGAATCTTCGGTACCATCTCGACGTGGATCGACCCGCGCCGAGAACGTGTGCGACCACTGACTGCGAAGTACTCCAGCGGCTCGGTCACTCGCGTCAGCACGGCTTGCCAGCTTCCGGGCGACTCGGGCAACATCGGCGCCGTATTCTGCCGACCGGCCGCATCGACCGTTACCAATTGCATGACGTCAGCCTTACCCGTCACGACCCGCGCGTGGAGATTGACGTCGTGGCCGTACAGGACGGTCACTTCCAGAGGGTCGACCTCAATCACCACTCCGGTGTACGGCGGAACGTCCCGCCACGGCAACAGAAATCGTTGCCACTGATTCCACGCCACACCCGGAAAGATCGTCGACAAACCGACAGCGGCGACCAGCATGCCGCCGAGCCACCTCACCGGAGTCCGGACCTGCGATGACGGCAGGATGCTGGCCGGGTCGAGCATCTTCAACCGCGAGCCCGCCGAGCTGGCGGCAGTTTGAGCAAAGCTGCGAGTCAAGTCGCTGGCCTGATCGGGCGGACGCAACTCCAACTGCAATCCGGTCAGGAGCTCTCCTCCGGTCTGAGCCTTCTGGTCAATCATCCAGGCCAAGGATTCGGCATTCAGCGCCCGCACTCGCCGCCAGATCAATCCTGCGGCGGCCAACAACCAGACAAGTAACCCGACACGAGTCAGAGTCCAACGCAGCTGGGCTGACATCGGCCAGATCAGATCGGCCCACAACAAGACGATCAACGCACCGACGCCCACGGCGGCGGCCACCGCCAGTCCGCTGGTCCAGATCAGCTGGGCCGAGCGGCGAAAGAAGGGAGCCAGTTCGCTGGCGACCACCGCTCGCTGCGTCCCGCCAGACGCCGACCATGACGAAGATGCTGGTGCTTGTGACATGTCCGTTTCCGTTCTGCTTGGTCAGTTGCCTGGCCGCGACCAAGCCCTGAATCACGTTCGCCAGTTTCGCCTTTAAACCACTCCCATCCGACGCCGCACAATCCAGGCTGTCAGCCACGCCGACATCGTCGTGATCAGGACCACCGGCCGATCCCACATTGTCGTGCGGATCTCCTGCGGTGGCCGGCGTTCGTCCAGCCGCTGCCGAAATCGTTCGACCACTTCGCCAACTTGATCTGCGCTGAGCACTGTTCCGCCGCTGGCCTGGGCCACGCGGCGCATCAAGTCGGGTCGCGCGTCGAGCGCCAGCTGTTCGAACCACGGGTCGCGGACTTCCAGCACGGTTTCAGCGACAGGCGTGTCCTGAGCACCAGTCACCACCGTGGCTGTATAGTGTCCCACACTCAAGGGCCCAAAGTCCACCGCAAACAGGTTCTCGTCCAGCCCCGACGGCACCAGCGGCCGACGCTGGGCGACCTGCAGTCCGGGCCCTTCAATCAACACATTCAGATCCAGAACTCCGTCCGTAGCCCGATACTTCCGAGCCGATTCGACCAGGACCGTGGCCGTCGCGTTTTCGCCCGTCAGAAACGAACCCCGATCGGAACGAATGGCCACATCGCGCCCCGGCAAAAGATCCTGCTGAGAAATGACCCATTGGATCATCGACTGCCAGAGGGCCGGATAGACCGTGTCGCGCGCGGCGTGTTGTGGCGGCAGGAAGGCCCATCGCCACATGCCGGCACCTTCCACCACGATCGTCTGACCGCGCCCGAATGGCTGATAGGTAACCACTGGGATCGTCCCGCCCTGCGAATCCGGATCGCTGTGCACCAGCACTTGCGGCAAACCCGCGCGAGCCGACGGGACCGCGTCGGTCGACAACGACGGCAAGGCGGGGAGCGGGTCGCCACTGGATGATTCGGGGGACGTCAGCGATTCGAAGACCGCCGCATCGTATCCGTAGTCGCTGATCCGAGTCCTGAACCGCGATTCACTGGCTGTCGCCCACCGGACCGGCAAGATCTCGGCCAGCCGAGTCATCACTTCACTGGTCGGCGCGCCCCGCGCACACAACAGGCAGCCCCCCGAGCGTGAGATCCACTGTCGCAGATTCTCGACCCCCGTGCTGGTCAGGTAGACGTCCGAGTCGCGTCCCAGAATGATCAGCCGGTAGTCGGCCAGGGCGGTTGGATCTTCCAGCGGCGAACCGAAGTCGGTGCGAATCTCCCACGACGGCCGATCAGCCTCACCTGCCGCCGAGGTGCCGCTCGCCGAGTTGGACGCGTCTGCCGAGTTGGACGCGTCTGCCGAGCCTGACGAATCGGCTGAGTCGGCTGAGTCAACTGAGTCGGCTGAGTCGGCTGCGGCGGCGGGTTGATCCGAAGTGGGACGGACGGCGGTGGGAGTGGAGCGATGGTGTTTCTGAGTCAAGAATCGCCCCGCGCCGACCTGCACGACCGTCGACAGCTCAACATTTGTATCGCCGCCTAAATTGCGCACCAGGAACTTGCTGTCCCAATAAGGCTTCCCTTCCAGCAGCAGGACGCCAATCGGGTGATCGAGTCGCTGCACGAGCACGCTGGTTTCGTTGTCGGCCTCGGTCGCTTCGCCTTCGATCGGTTCCACCAGCACTCGGTATCGTTGCACACTCTGCTCGGGCAACTGCGGCAGCGTAAACGCCAGTTCCACTACGGGGTCACTGGTCAGTGACACGTGGCGCGACTGCACGACACGATCGTCCTGGACTAGCGACACTTGAGTTGCCTGGCCGGCCAGGCCGCTGTGCTCGAGCCGCACGGCGATGACGAGGGGATTGTCGCGGAACGCGATCATGCGCGGGCTGCGCGATGCGATGGCCAAGTTGGTGGCGCCGACTTCAGCTCCGACCGTGACCGTATAAATCGGGACGTCCAGTGAGTTGGCTTCTCGAGCCGCGGCTACGGCAGCCGAAGAGGGACCGACGTTGTGGGCCCCGTCGCTGATCAGCAGGATTGCCTGCCCTGAGCCCGATGCCGTGCCGCTGCGAACCGCTTGTCGCATCGCTGCTGCGAGGTCACTTTGATGTCCCTGAGGGGTTGGAGCGTGCGATTGAACCAAAGACCACGAGGCACCGGCTGGCGCTTCCCACGGATGGAGCTTGCTGTCGAAAGTCCAACGCCGCACCTGCACATCCGAAGTGGAACCGACCTGGCCAGCCAGATCGAGTGCCGTCTGCCAACGTGTGCGCTGAGGACCGGTCGATGAATCGGTCACGGTCATACTCAGCGTACCGTCGACCAGAACGTCCAACCGCGGTGCCTCGGACGGCGGCGGTACCGGCTCGACCCAGATCGGATTCAGCGCGACCCACAGCGGACCGACCAGCCCGAGCCCCAACAGGGCCGTCAACAGCACGCGACGGGAACCGGCCAGTCCTGACGCACCGCGATAGGCGTAGACCACCATCGCTGCGATCGCCACAGCGACCAGCGCCCACCAGAGCCCAAACGGAATCTTCGGTTCAAACGTCCACACGGGCCAAATCCTGTCGTTCGCTCCGTTGCGTCAATCGGTTCACGATCGAAACCACCCCAGGGCCAGAATCTCGGCTGACAACCCCAGGACACATCCGACAATCATCCACGACCAGATCCAGTCTTCGGGATCTTCAGCCTGATTGGCCTCGGAAACGCCCACCGCGCGCGTCCCTGCCAGACGATTTCGCATCACTTCAGCTTCCAGGCTCTGCAGATCCGACTCGACCGCGGGCGCCGAAGTGGCGACCATGGCGACCGGAACTTGCTGATGTTCGGCTCGATAAACTCCCGCTCCGACGGGTCGATTCCAAACCCAAGCCCATCCACCGAGGCTGTCTGACCATTCCCACGTTCCATATTCGTCGGCCACCGGTGAACGATCGTCGGCCGGCTGGACCTGGAACCGGGCATCGTTGGGGAGACCGGCGGCGAGGAGCTGGACCATCGGTTCTCCACAGGCCGACCAGGTCGACGGCACACGTCCAGTGGCCAATTGATTCAGCACATGCCCCAGCACGGGGACAAAGGTCGGCTGGGTGCACCAGTTGGAATCTTCCAGATCGGCATTGATCACCGCCACCTGCCCCGCGTCGCAGGACGTGAGATAGCCCCAGGCTGACGAGTCGCTCAGTTCCCCGAGCACCTGATCCTGCAGACCTTCCTCGGTCGCTCGCGTGGCCAGTCCACCGCCAAACCGGACCGGGCGCAGCGCCGACAGGGCTCGATCGCCGAGCACTTCCAGGGGACTGTCCTTGGTCACGACGCTGGTCAGATACAAATTGGAGCGTGTGGTTCCTGCGGCGGGAGTCACGAGATCAATCGGCGGCTGCAAGCTCGCTCCGAAGGCCAGCTTCAGCTTTTCCAGGTTCACTCCGTCAACCAGTTCGCCGGTGAAGTACAGCAACCCGGCGCCGCGACGAACTCGCGCGGCGATCAGTTCAATGGCCTTCTCGTCCAGGGCTCCCGGATGATCGAGCACCAGCACATCGCATTCGGGCCAGCTGGCGGCGGGCGTCCGCTGAGGTTGGATGCGGCGCAGCGTGGCACGATTGGTCATTCCATCGACGGTGGATGAATTGTCTGCTGCTGCGTCAGGCGGATCGGCGGTGATTGGGTCCGTTTTCGCGTGCGGTGACTCGGATTCCGTCAGCACCTGGAGGGCTCGTTCGAGATAGAAACTGGACGATGGTTTCTGTTGTGTGGCTTGTCGCGACAGCAGGAGCATACGAGGTGGGCGGACGACCTGCACGGCGACTGGTCGTTCGTCGTCGGCGGGTAGGACGTCGAGATTATTGACCAGCCGTGCCCAGCCGCTGAACCACCCCGGCTCGGCGAATTGAACCGGAGCTGACAACACGGTCCGATTCAAACCTTCGACGCGACCGGTCAGCGTCTGCTGCCACGGACCGATCTGCACTTGGCAACGGACGTCAGCCGGGCGATCCCCGGAGTTGCTGACCTCGACTTCGAGCACGGCATCGCGTCCGACAATCGGCTGCATCTGCCAGCGGACTTCGGTAATCGCCACGTTCGCCGTGTCATCTTCGGCGACTCGTTCCAGCTGCACCTGAGTCGACTCGGGGATCAGATCGAGATGGAGATTGCCCCAGTTGGCTCGCTGGAAATCGCTCACCACCACCAGCTCGCCTGGTGCCGACTGATCCTGGCTCAGCAGCCGTCCTGCTTCCTGCATGGCCAATCGCACATCGGCTCGTTGAGCGACGACCGTGCTCTGTTTGACGGTTTCGCGGAGCGCGACCAGATTGGGCGAGCATTGCTGAAAGGTACTTTGCGGTGTAGCGCCGACCAATACGACGTTCGCCACGGCACCGACGGGCATATCGAGATAGCGAAGCGCGGCGGCTTGTGCCCGGCTGAAGGCGGTCGTCCCCCCTGCCCCGGCCGACATGCTCTGGCTGACATCCAGCAGCACCACTCGCTGCACAGGGGCTGCCGGTCGAGCGGCGACCAGGGTCGAGGTCGACAGGAGTGGCCGGGCGAGCGTAGCGGCCAGGAGTGCCACGGCCAGGGTGCGCAGGGCGAGCACGATGAAGTCCCGCAAACGGCTCCTCGCTCGCCGCTGCTGAATCACTTCCTGCAGAAACCGAATCGTCGACAGGGGCCGAATCTGCGGTCGTGGCTTGGTCAACAGATGCACGGCCAGCGGCGCGGCGATGCCGATCATGCCCAATGCCAGCGCCCAGCCGTGCAGAAAACTCATGCCGAACCACCTCACCTCAACTCAAATCAAACAACCCAATCGCTCGCTGCTGTGTCGTGCTGCGGTCTTCGCGTCCTTGGCGATCTGCCGCTGTCCAGTCCGGAGTCCGGAATTGTCCCACTGCGTCGATCATCAGGCACTCCTCAGCACCAGAAATGTCTTCAGCAGCTGCAGGTAGCCGAGCTGGGTGTGGGCCAGATAGTAGTCGCACCCCAGGCCCAGCAAGGCAGCTCGCGTCGCCGCCAGATGGCGCGCGAATCGCTGCTGGTAGGCTGCTCGCAGTTCGGTGACTTGACAGTTCAGTTCGCCATCGGCCTCGAGTCCTTGGAATCGAAAGGCGACTCCGGTGGGAAGTTGTTCTTCATCGGGATGGACAACATGGATGCAGATCAGTTCCCATCCCAGCTCACGATACTTACGCAAGCTGCTGACGAGCCGATCCATGGAATCGACCAGAAAATCACTGACCAGAAACAGCACACCGCGACGTCGGACTCGCAACAGCAGGTCATCGAGTCCGCGAGCGAGATCGGACGAGCCGACTGGGCGCAGAGTGGCGATCTGCTGATGCAGAATGGGCCGCTGCTGGAACGACGAAGAGGGCTCGGTGTAGTCAATCAATTTTTCGCGAACGGTGGCCAGCCCGACGGCGTCACGTTCCAGAATGATCAGATGGGAAAGGGCTGTGGTCAGGTATTGTGCCCAGGCGAGCTTGGAACCGGTGGTATCTTTCGGCGAACGGGCTCCTTGAGCCATCGAACCGCTGACGTCGAGGACCATGGTGCAGCGAAGATCGGTTTCATCCTGAAACAGCTTGAGGTAGGTCCGTCCGGTACGTGCCATCACTCGCCAGTCGACTCGCCGCAGATCGTCGCCTGGCGAGTATTCGCGATAGTCGACGAATTCACCGGCGCCACCGATGCGCCGAGCGATATGTCGACCGGCGTAGGCGCCTTCCACGGCTCGCCGCGTGGTGAAGCGCATGCGTTCGAGCCCTGCCAGGAGCTGCGGTTCGAAGAACGGGCTGGTCTGCTGTTCGCTGGTCATGCCGCCAGGACCTTAACGGAGGCGGTCAGTTCACTGATCAGCTTTTCGACGGAGTATTCGTCACCGATGGCGCGGTGATTCAGGATGATGCGGTGTCGCAGGATGGGGACCGCTACGGCTCGGATGTCGTCGATGGTGGGGGCGGTGCGATTCTGCAGCAGTGCGCGGGCTTTGGCGGCCAGCACCAGATTCTGACTGCCGCGCGGACCGGCCCCGAAGGCGACATACTGCCGGACGACGTCGAGTCCTCCGGCGGTTTCGGGACGCGACTTCTGGCAGAGGGCCACCGCATATTCGGCCACGCTATCGGCCACTGGCACCTGCCGGACAGTTGATCGGAGTTCGAGGAATGCTTCCCGCGACAGATTCGTCGTCGGCAATTGAATCGGGCTGGAGGTGGTGCGCAGCACGATTTCTTTTTCCTGAGCGGCGGTTGGGTAACCGATATGGATCTCCATCATGAACCGGTCGAGCTGAGCTTCGGGCAGCGGGTAGGTCCCTTCCTGTTCGATCGGGTTCTGAGTGGCGATGACCAGGAAGGGTTCTTCCAGATGATGAGTTTCGCCACCGATGGTGACGTGCCCTTCGGCCATGGCTTCGAGCATCGCGGACTGAGTCTTCGGTGCGGCGCGGTTGATTTCATCGGCGAGAACGAGATTGGCGAAGACTGGGCCTTTACGAAGGTGGAGCCGATTCTCGCCAGTGACCGGATCGCGGCTCAACAGCTCATAACCGGTAATATCACTGGGCATCAGGTCGGGGGTGAACTGGATGCGTGCGAACTTCCACTGGAACGCGCTGGCCAGAGCTTTGACCATCAGCGTCTTGGCCAAGCCTGGGGCGCCGACCAGCACGGCATGCGAACCGGTGAGGGCGCAGATCAGAAGCTGGTCGAGGACGTTATCCTGACCGACGATCACCTGCTGCAATTGCTGGCGTACCGTCCGCACTTGGTCAATAAACGATTGGCGAGCCGCAGCTGCAGCGTCGTCGGTCATCATGAAGCCCTTTCAGGCAGCAGACTGTTCGACCAGCTGGCCGGAAAAGGCTGCCGCAGCAATACTCGCCCGCTCGGCCGCCATCGACTCGACAGCACCCGGCGCAACGACAAGAAAAGCAAGTAGTATGTTCCCACGCCAGCACCTCCGATTGTATTAGACCGCAGTAGCCGGTCAAGCAAAACCGATGAGATTGACATTCTTGGCAACAAGACTCCCCTAGCCCGACCCCCGGAAGTCTGGCTGGACTGATTGGTCACGTCCCGGTGGTCAGCCCGGTTCGGAAGTGACGGGGCGACGCTACAATCAGGGCGGCTGGGGGACGGCACCGGCGGGGGTGCGGTCGGCCGGCCGGTTCAGGAGAGTTGTAGATGAATGCTTATCGACCGTCGGCGCGGCGGCCTATCGCCGACATATTCCGTTCGACGGCCATCCTGGCCGTGGCGATTTGTCGGAAGTTCGATATCCACCCCAACACGGTCTCGTACGCATCGATCGTGGCCTCCGCGCTGGCGGCTATCTGCTTCTGGCAATCAGCAGCGGCACCCGTGCTGCTGGTGATCGGCGCCCTCGGGTGCCTCATTCGCCTCTGGCTGAATATGCTCGACGGCATGGTCGCCCTGGCGACGGGCAAGGCGAGTCGGATTGGCGAGATTGTGAACGAGCTGCCGGACCGGATTTCCGACGTGGTGATTTTTGTGGGGATCGCTCACAGCGGCCTCTGTCACATGTTGCTGGGATACTGGTCGGCCATTTTGTCGTTGCTGGTAGCCTACGTGGGCGTTCTCGGGCAGGCGGTTGGCGTCCAGCGTGAATTCAGTGGCACGATGTCCAAACCGTGGCGGATGGCCGTGCTGGCGTTAGCGGCATCTCTGACCCCACTTTGGCTCTGGTGGCAGCAGGGCCCGAGCCAATCATCGTCGCTGACGCTGATTGACGGGGCCCTGATCGTCATCGTGATCGGTTGTCTGCAGACGATCTGGGTCCGACTGAGTCGCATCGTCCAAGCGCTGCAGGCAATTGACGCGCCCCATGTCGCGCGACCTCTCGATCGAGTCCGCTTATGATGTCGGCGTCGCTGGCTGTGAAGAATACGGCCTTCCTGTTTTACTCCGGGCTGGCCATCGGACTGTTGATCGTCGCCGGCATAGTGCTGACGGTGCTCCGCCGACGTTATTCTGGCCGGATCGATCATGCCTGGGCCGCCTATCGAGGTTGGCTGGCCATCGTCCCGGTGTTGCTGGTGGTTTATCTCGTCGGCCGAGTGGCTTGCATTGGGTTTCTGGGGATAGTGTCGGCGATCGGCTTTCGCGAATTCGCGCTGGCTACGGGCCTGCATCAGCACCGGGCGTACACGTGGCTCGGTTATGCGGGCATCTTCCTGGCGACGGCAGCCAGTCTGATGACCGATCCGCTGACCGGTCGGGCCGGCTGGTATCAGCTTTATGTTTTTCTACCGGTGGCGATCGTCGCACTGATGTTGGTGGTCCCCGTGCTGCAGAACGAGGCATCTGGTCAGCTGAAATGGCTCGGCCTGGCCGTCCTCGGCTATATCTACTTTGGCTGGATGTTCGGTCAGCTCGCGTTCGTCGCCAACTCACCATATGCCTATGGCTACCTGGGTTACCTGGTGACGACGGTCGCCGTGGTGGACGTGGCTGCTTATGCGTTCGGCAAGGCACTTGGTCGGCACTCGCTGGCCAGCCAGATCAGTCCGAAGAAGACGTGGGAAGGGGCGTGTGGGGCGCTGGGAGTCGCGTGCTTGATCCCGTGGCTGTTGGCGTTCACGTTGCCGCAGTTCACACCGACCGATCGAATCGCCGCCGGACTGTTGCTGGGCATCGGCGCTCAGCTGGGCGATCTGGTGTTGAGCGTCTTCAAACGCGATTTGGGAATCAAGGACATGGGAACAACGATTCCCGGCCACGGCGGACTGCTCGACCGACTCGACAGTTTGATCTTCGTTTCGCCTTTGTTCTTCCACTACATCTTTTTCCGGTTCGGACTGGGCTAAGGTCACGCCGGTGCCGGGTTCTGGTATCATGCGGCGGTGATTGCGGTGTTGATTGCGGTGTTGATTGCGGTGGGGAATACGGTGGTGGCGGAACACGGCGAACTGATGCGGGAGGGCCGGTGATGAGTTACAGCGAACTGATCCAGGCGTATTTCGAGCGTTCGGTGGCGTTGCAATGGTACTGGACGATCTACGTGCTGGTGATTGGCGGAGTGCTGGCCTTCTCGACCTTGCGCCGTCAGCGGGAAGTGGTGACGACGCTGCTGGTGACGCTGCTGTACATCGGTTTTGCTTACCGGAATCTCGGCGCGATCGTGTCGACGGCGACGGAACGCGCGTCGTTGCTGGCGGCCGCGAAAGCCTATGTGCCGGACGAGGCGGACAAGAGTCGCGTCGAGTTCGTGCGGGGCAAGCTCGATTCAGCTCTGCCGGAGTACGACATCGCCGGGGCGAGAAATTTTCATCTGATGTGCGATGCCCTGACGGTCGCCTATCTGTGGGCCAAGGAATGGCGGCGGCGTCAGCCTCGCATCGCTCGGTGACCGCCGCAAGAGGAACGTTGCATGAAGACGGCTGTCCCCCGAGCCTCTGCCTGCCCGCCGCTGGTGGTCGCCGAGCATCGCCTGAAGCTGCGCGACGGCGCTGAACTCTCGTACCGCAGCTGGGTGCCGGAGGGACCGGTGCGTCGAGCCGTTATGCTGTTCCATCGCGGGCACGAACATTCCGGTCGGTGGGACGAGACGGTGCGGCACCTGGGGCTGGAGCAGACCGCATATTTCGCCTGGGATCAGCGTGGGCATGGACATTCGTCGGGCGAGCGAGGGACAGCGCCCGGGATCAGCACGGTCATCGCCGATGCCGACGAATGGTTTCAGCATCTGGTCAGCACTCATGGTGTGACGGCGGAACAGACGGTGGTGGTGGCCCACAGCCTGGGCGCAGTGATTGCCACCGCTTGGGTCCACGACTTCGCGCCCCGCATTCGCGGTCTGGTATTGGCCACGCCCGCCTGGCAGGTGAACCTGTTCGTGCCGTTGGCTCTGCCGGCCCTGCGCTGGAAAGAACGGCTGTTGGGCCCGGGGTTCGTCACCAGCTATGTGTCGGCCAGCATGCTGACTCACGATCGTGAGCAGGCTCGGCAGTACCAGGATGACCCGCTGATCTTCCGTCAGATCGCGATCAACATGCTGGTCGATCTGCACGACACTTCGCAACGACTGCTGGCCGACGCCGGGGCGATTACCCTGCCGCTGCTGGTGCTGGCCGCCGGCTCGGATTGGGTCGTCAAACGTCCGGCTCAGGAACGATTTGTCGAACGAGTCTCATCGCGGTGGAAACGATTCGAGATTCTGCCGGGCTTCTCGCACGCGATTTTCCATGAGACGAATCGCGATCAGGTGGTCGAAAGGATCAGCGAGTTTATCGAATCGTGTCACGCTCATCCGGTGGACTACCAGTCGCTGCAGCATGCCGACCAGGAAGGATACACGCACGAGGAATACGAGCGATTGCGGCGGCCGGGAGGATATCATTTCCTGCCGGTGAAGTGGTCGATGCTCGGACCGGGGCGGATCAGCCGCGGCATTGCTCTCGGATGGAAACATGGCTTCGATTCCGGCTTGATGCTCGACTATATCTACGCCAATCGAGCTCAGGGGCTGACGCCGATCGGCCGGCTGGTGGACCGCATCTACCTCGATGCGATCGGCTGGCGTGGCATTCGTATTCGTCGGGAGATGATGGGGAGGTTGCTGCAACGCACGATGCGGCAGGTCCATCA
Source organism: Pirellulales bacterium (assembly GCA_046349895.1). Lineage (GTDB taxonomy): Bacteria > Planctomycetota > Planctomycetia > Pirellulales > Pirellulaceae > JAXMBJ01. Next base: position 4,422,015 of record JAXMBJ010000006.1, read on the forward strand.
GGCGGGTCACCCCGTCCGATTGCTTGATCTGGCGGCCGGCCCCGGCCGGTACGTGCTGGAGACGATGCGGGACTGCCGCGACCTTGAGCCGTCGGCCTTGTTGAGGGATTACCGCGCCGAGAACCTCGATGCGGCCCGGAAGCTGGCTGCGCAGCTGCAGGTCGAACGTGTCACGGTGGAATTGGGGGACGCATTCGATCGCAAATCGATCGCGGACGTGACACCGCCACCCACCATTGCCGTCGTCTCCGGGCTGTATGAACTCTTTCCGGACAACGAGCGCGTGATGGAGTCGCTGCGGGGATTAGTCGATGCCGTGCCGACCGGCGGTTACTTGATCTACACCAACCAGCCCTGGCATCCACAAGTCGAACTGATCGCTCGAACATTGCGAAACCGCGAAGGCCAGCCGTGGGTGATGCGCCGGCGCACGCAGGCCGAGATGGACGAACTGGTGCGCGCGGCCGGGTTTGAAAAAGTAGCGCAGGAGATTGATCCGTGGGGGATCTTTTCGGTGTCGGTGGCTCGCCGCACCTGAAGCGGCTGCGCGACGGACTGATCACATCGATCGCCCTGTCGACGTTGTTCGTCGTGGTCTACGGCGGAACGAACTGGTGGACCGCCCAGCGGCCAGCGGCTGAGGTGGGGACGTGGTTCATGGATTGGGAGCTGAAACTGGTGCCGTTCGTGGCACTGCTGATCGTCCCCTACATGTCGGTGGATCTGTTCTTTTTCGGCGCGGCTCTGCTGTGCGAATCGGACGAACAGCGACGAGTCTTCGCGCGGCGAGTGGTGTTCGCGATTGCTGTGGCGACGACGTTTTTTGTGCTGATGCCGCTGCGGCTCGCCTGGCCCGCTCGACCGGTGATCCCCGGCTGGTTCGGTCAGTTCGTCGAAGCGTCGTGCCGTGCGCCGCTGGTGATGGAGTTTCCGCACAACCTTTTCCCGTCGCTCCATGTGACCCTGTGCACGCTGCTGGCCGATCATTACTCGCGACACACACGCGGCGTGATGCGCCGAGCTCTGCAGGTGTGGTTCTTCCTGATCGCGATTTCCACCTGGCTGACGTGGCAACACCACTTGGTCGATCTCGCCGGCGGATTGCTGCTGGCCGCGTTTGCGTTTCATCTGTTCCGTGAATCGAGCGAACCGGCTGCTGTGGTACCCGACTATCGGATCGGGGCCCGTTATGCAGGCGGAGCCGCGGCGCTGGCGTTGGTGGTCCCGTGGTGCCTGCCATGGGGAGTCTTTCTGCTGTGGCCGGCCGCCAGTCTGGCTCTGGCCGCCGCCGGATACTGGGGCCTGGGACCGTGGGTCTACCACAAGTCGCAGGGCCGGTTGCCGCTGAGCAGCCTGGTTGTCATGGGGCCGCTGGTCGTGGGGCACTACCTGTCGCTGCTGTATTACAGGCGCCGATCGCGGCCCTTCGACATGGTCGGTCCTGGTGTGGCGGCCGGTCGCCGGCTGGCGCCGCATGAAGCCGAACAGGCATTGGCCCAAGGAGTTCGTTCGGTCCTCGACCTGACCGCCGAGCTGCCAGCCGCCAGCCCGCTCAGACACCTACCCTACCGCAATGTCCCAGTGCTCGACCTGACCAGCCCGACTCGGGAACAGCTGGAGGAATCCCTGGCGTTCATCCGACAACATGTCGACCAGGGCGTCGTCTTGGTGCACTGCAAGGTCGGCTATTCGCGCACGGCGGCCGTCGTCGGCGCTTACCTGCTGGCGACCGGTCAGGCCGACGATGCCGAGGAGGCGTTGAGAAAGTTGCAGCAGGCGCGGCCTGGGCTGATCATTCGGCCCGAGACTCGATCCGCGCTGACCGTTTATCATCAACACGTTGTTGTTGGTGGTGGTAGTGGTGACGGCGGTGGTGGTGGCGATGATGACGGTGGTGGTGGTGGCCAGATACTGACCGACCTGCTGGCTCTGGAGGAGTGACGATCTGATGAGCGTTTCCGACGAAGAGTTGATTCGTCAGGTGGTGGCCACGTGGCATGCGGCGTCGCGGGCGGGTGACGTGGAGCGGGTGCTGAGCCTGATTGCTGACGACGGCCTGTTTCTGGTGGCCGGGCGTGGGCCGATGACCAAGGCCGAGTTCGCGACGTTGTCGCGGGTTCCGCCCGGAGCGGTTCGACCGACCATGACGTCAACTTTTGAGATTCGCGAGGTGCAGGTGGCGGGCGACTGGGCTTATTTGTGGACGGAGTTGTCGGTGGAGGTGGCACCGCCGGGTGCTGAGCGTCCGGTGCGGCGAGCGGGTCCGACGCTGAGCATTTTCCGCCGGGGCTCGGCCGGTGCTTGGCAGCTCTACCGGGACGCCAACCTGTTGACCGTCGTGCAATAACCTGCGTGCGATAACCGTCGAGCAATAACCGGCGAGCCGTGCGCTGCGACGCTCAGCCCACTCCGCCCATTCAGCCCACATTTCGCCGGAGGTAGCACGTACCTCCGCGGAGGAAGCACCTACCTCCGGAGAAGTCGGCGGTCGATTTGGCGGAGGATCGCGGCGGCGGCGGCCTCTTTGGTCCCGGACACGGTGTCGACCACGTCGCCGCTGGGGGCGAGAATCTCGATCTGAGTGTCGGTGGAGTCCATGGCGGAGGGCGAATTGAGGACCATCAGATCGCAACATTTCCGCTGCATCTTGCCGATGGCTCGGAAGCGGTGGTCTTCGGTCTCCAGAGCGAACCCGACGACCCACTGATCGGCCCGTTTGGCGGCTCCCAAGGTGGCGACGATGTCGGGGGTTTCGATCAGGTGGAGGACCAGCGGTTCGCCGGTCTTGGCCAGCTTGTTGGCCGCGATCCGCTCGGGCTGGTAATCGCACGGCGCGGCGACTCCGATCAGCCCGTTGCAGTGCGGAAAGAGCTCAGCCGCCCGATTCAGCATCTCTTGTGTGGTCACCACACGATGAATTTCGGCGCCATGCGGATAGTCAATCTGCACGGGCCCGGAGACGATGACTACCTGGTGTCCGGCTTCGAGAGCGACTTCAGCGAGCGCGGCCCCCATGCGACCGCTGGAGGCATTGGTCAGGTAGCGGACGGGGTCTAGATATTGGCGGGTGGGTCCGGAGGTGATCAGGATGCGAGCCATGGCTGGCGGTCCCCTGGGGCGGTGGGCGTTCCGGTGAGTCGTGGATTGAGGCAGGTCGGTGTTCGGCCGGCAGCCGCCTGCCAGCTCGACTCAAGTCACACCGTCAGCAGTCTTTCGGCGGCGGCGACGATTTCCGCCGGCTCGGACATCCGTCCGGCACCCTGGTCGCGGCAGCTGAGCCATCCGGAGCCTGGTCCGACGAGTTCGGCGCCATCGGCCTGCACCTGGATTACGTTGCGTTGGACGGCCGGGTGTTCCCACATGGCCGAGTTCATTGCGGGCGCCAGCAGGACGCGGCCGCGAAAGCAGAGGTACAGGGTGCTGAGCAGATCGTCGGCCAGTCCGTGGACGGCCTTGGCCAGAAAATCGGCCGTGCACGGGGCGACGATCAGGAGTTCAGCGTGTCGAGCCAGTTCGATATGGGCGCCGAGGGGGTAGCGCTGGGGATCGAAGATGCTGGTAGCGACCGGCCGTCCGGAGAGGGCGGCCAGGGTCGACCGTCCGACGAACTCCTCGGCGGCCGGAGTCATCACGACCTGGACTTCAGCACCGGCCTGGACGAGCAGACTGACGAGCTGCGCCGTCTTGAAGGCGGCGATGCCTCCGGTGACACCTACCAGCAAGCGACGCCCGTTCATAGATCGGTGGCGTCCAGATCGAGGATGCTGGTGTGGTCGGACTCGCCGGTGATCCGCACCTGGTTTGACGTATCGAGGTAGATCTTGTCCTGCAGAATCTCCTGAATGACGATCTCCATCTTGTCATTGGAATTCGTCTGGATCAGAGGACGATGGCCCTGATTGAGTGCCACCAGGCGTTTCTGGATCAAGGTCGACAGCTTGAACCGTCCGCCGACCTTGTTGACGATCGATTCCTCTTTCAGTTCATCCATCATAGGTCACACCTCCGCTAGAGATTTCAGTCGTTCACATATATCCGCGACGGCCTGCGGGACCGTCTGATTCACTATCACGTGGTCGTATTCCGGTTCGGATTCGCATTCCTGGCGAGCGACTTCCAGCCGCCGCTGAATTGTCTGTTCGGATTCGGTGCCTCGGCCGCGAAGTCGTCGTTCCAGCTCGGCGAGGCTGGCCGGGCGAATGAAAAACGTTGTCACTTCCGGATAGGCTGCCTGAACCTGACGCATGCCATGGACGTCGATCTCCAGCACGATCCATTTCCCTTGCTGCAGATTCTCAGTCACCGTGCTGCGCAGCGTTCCGTACCAGTACCCTCTCCCAAAAACTTCGAAACACTCCAGAAAATCGCCCAGTTCCCGTCGCCGCTGGAACTCATCGGCCGACAGAAAATGATAATCCACACCGTCGACTTCGCCGGGTCGCGCGGGCCGAGTCGTCGCCGAAACGCTCAGCACCAGCGGCAGCGGACAGCGGACCATCAGCTCGCGGACCACCGTCGTTTTGCCTGCGCCCGACGGTCCGGAAAAGACGATCAACCTGCCCGGCGGTGCTGTCACCGACTTTGTCCCTCCGGCCATTGCCATCGATGGGCGACCTCCTCTGGCCACCCGCCGATCATTCCACGTTCTGAATAATCTCGCGCATCCGTTCCAGCGACGTCTTCATCTCGACGACGCGTCGAGCGACTTCGGCATCGTTCGCTTTGGACCCGATGGTGTTCGTTTCGCGAAACATCTCTTGAATCAGGAAATCGAATTTACGACCGGCACTTTCGCGTTCGTCCATCATCTGACGAGCCTGTTGCAGGTGGCTTTCCAGCCGCACCATCTCTTCGGCCACGTCGACACGATCGGCAAACAGACTCACCTCACGCAGCAGGTCCTGCGGAGCCGGCTCGACACTGTGATCGGCCAGCGCCTGCCGCACGCGTTCGGCCAGCCGCAGCTGGTAGCCGGCGACGATCAGCGGACCGCGGGTGCGGACCTGAGCGAGTTCGTCTTCCAGCCGCTGCAGGTTGGCCAGCAGGTCCCGCTGCATGCTGGCCCCTTCCCGCCGCCGCATCTCGTCGAGCTGGTCGACGGCAACCTGCACGGCCTGTTGAATCAGCGGCCAGGTCGTATCGACGTCGACCGCTCCGGCCCCGGTCGTTTCCACGACGCCCGGCAGGGCCAGCAGCGCGGTCAGCTGCGGGACATCACCCAGGGCGGCGAGCTGATCGCGGTACGACTTGAGGACGGTCGAGTTGATCCGGTAGTCGTCGGCGGTCGCCTGACGCTGCACGCGGATCGTCATGTAGACCGTCCCGCGCCGCAGCCGTTGCCGCAGGTCTTCTTCCAGCAACCCCTCCCAGGCCCCACAGCCCTCAGGGACCCGGACAGCCAGCTTCAGGTGCCGGTTGTTGACCGACCGGAGTTCGGCGACGACGTCGAGCCCGGCGGCCTGCACCCGCCCTTCGCCATAGCCCGTCATGCTCAACAGCACTGCGTCACTCCTCGTTCAGCCCACCAGCCCCAGTCACTCAGACAGACCCTATTGCGGATTGCCACCCGCCGGCACCGATTCGACTTCGGCAGCTGGGGCCGCAGCCGGAGCCGCCGCACCATCCGCCGGGGTAGTAGCAGGCGCCGCCGGGGTAGCAGCAGGCGCCGCCGCGGGAGCAGCAGGCGGAACAGCCGCCGGAGCAGCCGCTGGCGTTGTCGCGTCGGTTGCAGGAGCCGTACTGGCGGGCGCCGCCGGAGTAGTGGCCGCCGGAGCCGGTGTGGTTGCGCCCGGTGTCGTTGCGCCGGGTGTCGTTGTGCCCGGTGTAGCGGGGAGCGACGAGGTGCCGCCGGTACCGGGGGTGATCTGGTTGATGGGGGTGGCCTTGCCGAGCGGGCCGTCGTTGACGGACAGGAGCCGCAGCGAGACGACGCCGAGCAGAATCCAGATACCGGCGGTGACGATGGTGACGTAGGTGAACGTATCACCGGCCTTGGCACCGAAGGCGCTCTGGCCGCCCATGCCGCCCAGGGCGCCGGCCAACCCGCCACCACGACCGCGCTGGACCAGGACCAGCAGGATCAGGAAGACTGAGGAAATAACCAGCAGTATGGCCAGGATGGAATGCAGCCACGTCCCTAACAGAATCCCAGATAGCATCGAGTGAACTCCTCTTCCGAATGCGCTTCGGACCTCGACCAGTGTCCATTAATCCTGACCGGCCACGGTCTGACTGGCCGGCCGACCGCGATCAGGCCGCGGCTACAATTCCCAGAAAACTGTCCGCCTTCAAGGCAGCTCCGCCCACCAGGGCCCCGTCGATATTCGGTTGGGCCAGCAGTTCGCGGGCGTTATCCGGCTTGACGCTGCCGCCGTATTGAATGCGGACCGCATCGGCCACCGCCGCATTGTATCGGCTTTGCAGCAGCTGGCGAAGATCGGCATGGACGGCTTCGGCCTGTTCGGGCGTGGCGACCTTACCGGTCCCGATCGCCCACACGGGCTCGTAGGCAATCACGATCTTGGCCATCTGTTCGGCCGAGATGCCTGCCAGGCTCCCATCGCACTGACGGCGAATGACGGCCTCGGTCTGACCGGCCTCACGTTCGCTCAGCAGTTCACCGACGCAGACGATGGGGACCAGTCCGGCGGCCAGCGCGGCGTGGAGCTTCTTGTTCACATCGCCATCGGTTTCACCCAGGACATGGCGTCGTTCGCTGTGGCCGAGGATGACGTAGCGGCAGCCGAGATCATTCAGCATGGCCGTGCTGATCTCACCCGTGAACGCGCCGTTCGGTTCGAAGTAGACATCCTGGGCTCCCCAGGCGACGGCTGATCCTTCGAGGGCCTGGGCTACCGACTCGAGATAGACAAACGGCGGGCAGACGGCCAGTTCGGCTCGACCGTCCTGCGGCGCACCGCGGACCAGCTCGGCGGCCAACTGCACGGCCTGAGCGCGATTGAGGTTCATTTTCCAGTTGCCAGCGATCAGAGGGCGTCGGGCCATCGAAGGGTTGCCGTTTTCCGAGGTTCGTGTCGAGTGTCCCAGCGGCCGGCTGGCCGCTGACAATTCATCATCCCAGCTGCCGTCCCAGGACGGCCATGATCTGTTTCATCTGCACCATCAGCTCGGCGTATTGTTTGGGTAGCAGAGCCTGGGGGCCGTCGCTCTTGGCCACTTCGGGGCAATCATGAACTTCGATGTGGACGCCATCAGCGCCGGCGGCCAGACCCGCCAGGGCACAAGGCGGAATCAGTTCGGGCCGCCCTGTCGCGTGGCTTGGATCGACAATCACCGGCAGATGCGACAGGTTCTTCAGGGCCGGCACGGCCGCCACGTCGAACAGATTGCGAGTCACCTTATCGAAGCCCTTCACGCCTCGTTCGCACAGCACCACGTGCGGATTCCCCTGCGCCAGAATGTACTCAGCACTCATCAGCAGGTCTTCCAGCGTGGCACTCATCCCCCGCTTGAGCAGCACGGGTTTGCGGAGCCGTCCGACTTCGGAGAGCAGGACGAAATTCTGCATGTTGCGGGCACCGATCTGGACCATGTCGGTGTATTGGTCGACGAGATCGACCATGCGCGGGTCCATCACTTCGGTGACGATCGGCATCTGATGGCGATCGCCGACTTCGCGGAGGATCTTGAGTCCTTCTTCGCCGAGGCCTTGGAACGAGTAGGGACTGGTCCGCGGCTTGAAGGCCCCGCCGCGGAAGATGTTCGCTCCGGCCTGCTTGACGGCGGCCGCAATGCGGTCCATCCGTTCGGGCTCTTCGACGGCGCACGGCCCGGCGATCATGGCGACGAAGCCACCGCCGATCTTGACGGGTCCGTTGGGACCTTTTCCAACCGGCACCACGCTGGGCTGGGGATGAGCCTCCTTGCTGGCCAGCTTGTAAGCAGGCATCACGGGGACGACCTCCGCCACACCGGGGATGGCCATCAGGGGCGCCACGCGCGTCTTGTCCTCGTCGCCGATCACTCCGACGATCGTGCGGAACGTCCCACGGCTCAGGTGAGCCTTCAGTCCCAACGACTCGACTCGCTCCACGACGTGCGTGATCTGATCTTCGGTGACGTCATTGCGCAGAATGATGATCACAGACGCTTTCCCCCGGGCCCGGCCCCGAACTCGATTAGCATGGTAAACCCGGCAGTTTACCATAGCCGGCCCGCTGAGCGGAAGGCGGGCAATCGGCGGGCAGGGCCGGACTTGGGGCCTGGTCTTGGAGTGGGCTGGGGCGGACGGATATGGGGCCGGGTGGGTGGTGGTGGGCGGGTCAGCCGACGATGGCCGAGCGGGCGTAGGCACCGAGGATGTCGACCCGGACGGCCTTTTTCTGAAGGCTGGCCAGGGCCCGGCGGACCTGCAACTGGCGGGGATGGCCATCCAGCTCGACGAAGAAGAGGTATTCCTGGGGCGATTGGCGTTTCGGGAACGACTCGATCCAGGTCAGGTTCAGCCCCTGTCGCTTGAAGACGGCCATGGCATCGGCGAGCGCCCCGGGCTGGTGGGGCAGCTCGAACATCAACGATGTCTTGTCGCGGCCGGTCCGCGGCGCGGGATGGCTGCCGATCACAGCGAACCGGGTGACGTTGTCGGGGCGATCTTCGATTTTGGCGGCCAGCAGCTGCAGTCCGTAGTGGGCACCGGCCGGACCGCTGGCGATGGCCGCCACGTCGGGACGTTGGGAGGCCATTTCGGCGGCCGTGGTGGTGCTGGAGACGGGTACGAGTCGAGCCTCGGGGAGGTGTTTGGCGAGCCAGTTGCGGCACTGCGACAGGGCTTGGGGTTTGCTGCAGACCTCGCGGATTCCTTCCCTCGGCCCCGAGCTCCACAAATTGTGGTGAATCCGCAGGGGGACTTCGCCGCAGATTTTCACCGGCAGCTGCAGGAACATCTCCAGCGTGTCGACGATCCGTCCGTCGGTGGAGTTCTCGATGGGGACGATCCCCAAGTCCGCGCCCCCTTGATGAACCTCCTCGAAAACAGCTCCGATGGTGCCGACAGGAATCAGCTGCGCGTCGGCTCCGAACCGTTCCAGAGCGGCCAGATGGCTGAAGCTGTAAGCGGGACCGAGGTAGGCGATCTTCGCGGGGCGCAACCAGGCTCGGATCGCCCCATCGAGGTCACTCATCACATTCCGCAGCGACTCGGCCGCGAGCGGCCCCTCGGCGTGTTGATCGATCCAGGAGGCGGAGCGGTGAAAGCGTCCGACCAGATCGGCGGCGCCGGGGTCTTCGGGGGCGACGCCGATAGCCTGCACCAGGCGGGCTCGGTCGTTCATCAGCCGGAGGAGTTCGCGGTCGAGGGCGTCGAGTTGCCGTTCCACGGCCGCTCGCTGGGCGGCGGTCATCGATGTGGCCGGAGTGTCCGGGTTCGCAGCCAGGCTGGGGTGGGCGGCGGGACCGGCCAGGGCATCGCGAGCCGTTTTTGCTGGCGACTTGGGTTTGCGTTTGCCCATCCCCCCCTCCCGTATAAGTGCGTCCCTGGGTCCCCCGACCGGTGCCGGGTTATTCCAGCATAACCTACGGAGCGGGGCCGGTCGTGCCGAGCCCTGTCAAATTGGCACGCGGTCCCAGGGGGCTCAAATCCGGCTGGGCGGATCGTGTCAAAATGGCAGCAAAATAGGTCCCCCGGGACGGCCGGCAACCGGCCAGTTTGTCGCAAGCCTTTAACGTTTGGCCACTTAGGGTAACTCAACTGGCATGTTGCCAGACCGTGGCACGGCCTTTGCTCTTAAGACGCTTCAACCCGTGTCGAGCGTCCAACGTGGCGGTCGACGGCCGGCGGGTGGTGGCCGTGGGTGACGGCGGGGTAACCGAGGGTTTGGCAAGCATTCGCTGCGGTTCGAAGGTCGAGCCGAGCGTCATGAATCGAAGGAGCCGGGTAATGGCACAAGGTGAAAAGATTATCGGGATCGACCTGGGCACGACCAACTCCGTGGTGGCGATCATGGAAGGGTCGGAGGCGAAGGTGATTCCGAACGCCGAGGGGAATCGACTGACGCCCAGCGTGGTGGCGTTCACCGACAAGGGTGAAACATTGGTGGGCGAGCCGGCTCGTCGTCAGGCGGTGACGAACCCGAAGCGAACGGTCTATTCGATCAAGCGGTTCATGGGTCGCCGTCACTCGGAGGTGGAATCCGAAGAGAAGATGGTTCCTTACGAAGTCGTGGGTGGCAAGAGCGACTACGTGAAGGTGAAGGTAGGGGACAAGGAGTACACTCCTCAGGAAGTCTCGGCGAAGATCCTGCGCAAGCTGAAGGAAGCCGCGGAGAGCTACCTCGGCCACAAAGTGAACAAGGCCGTGATCACGGTTCCGGCCTACTTCAACGACTCGCAGCGTCAGGCCACGAAGGACGCCGGGCAGATTGCCGGTCTGGAGGTGGCGCGGATCATCAACGAGCCGACCGCGGCCGCTTTGGCTTATGGTCTGGGCAAGAAGAAGAACGAAAAGATTGCCGTCTTCGACCTGGGTGGCGGTACCTTCGACATCTCGATCCTGGAAGTCGCGTCGACCGAGGGGAAAGAGGGTGACGTGACGGTGTTTGAGGTGATCAGCACCAATGGTGACACGCACCTGGGCGGCGACGACTTCGACGAAGCGTTGATCCATTACGTCGCGGACGAGTTCCGCAAGGAACAGGGGATCGACCTGCGCCGCGACACGATGGCTCTGCAGCGTCTGCAGGAGGCGTGCGAGAAGGCCAAGAAGGAACTCAGCACGACCGCTCAGACTGACATCAACCTGCCGTTTATCACCGCCGACGCTTCGGGTCCGAAGCATCTGCAGATGACGATCACTCGGGCGAAATTCGAGCAGCTGACCGATTCGCTGATCGAACGTTGCCGCGGTCCGGTGATGCGGGCGATGGAAGACGCCAAGCTGAAGCCGAATCAGATTGACGAAGTGGTGCTGGTCGGCGGTTCGACCCGTATTCCGCGTGTGCAGGCGTTGGCCAAGGAGATCTTTGGTCGTGAGCCGCACAAGGGAGTGAATCCGGACGAAGTGGTGGCCGTGGGCGCTTCGATTCAAGGGAGCGTTTTGTCGGGCGAGCGTAAGGACGTGCTGCTGTTGGACGTCACGCCGCTGTCGCTGGGGATTGAGACCCTGGGTGGCGTCTTCACCAAGCTGGTGGAGCGTAACACGACGATTCCGACGGAGCGCAAGAACACGTTCAGCACGGCTGAAGACAACCAGAGTGCGGTGACGGTGCGAGTGTTCCAGGGCGAACGCCCGATGGCGGCCGATAACCGGTTGCTGGGCGAGTTCAATCTGGACGGGATCCGACCCTCCCCGCGCGGCGTGCCGCAGATCGAAGTCCGGTTTGACATCGACCAGAACGGCATTTTGAACGTAGCCGCCAAGGACTTGGGGACCGGCAAGGAGCAGACGGTGCGGATCGAACAGTCGTCGGGATTGTCGGACGACGAGATCGGCCGGATGCGACGGGACGCCGAGGAGCATGCGGAGGAGGACAAAGCGAAGCGCGAGCGTGCCGAGCTGCGAAATCAGGCCGACGCGCTCTGCTTCCAGCTGGAGAAGGCGATCAAGGACAACAGCGAGAAGCTGAAGGAATCGGATACCGAACCGCTGACTCGCGTGATCAACAAGACGCGGGAAGCGGCAAAGGGAGACGACGTGGCCGCCCTCCGCTCAGCCATCAACGAACTCGAACAGGCTCAGAAGGCGTTCAGCAAGACGCTCTACGAGTCGACTCGACCGAGTGGTGACGGCGATGGTCAGGCGTCGGCCGAACGGGCCCCCGATGACGACACGATTGACGCTGAATTTGAGGTGAAGGATTCCTGATAAGTCGGCCGGATGGCTGACGGGAGCAACCGATGGCATTTCGATTTGACAAGCTGACGATTAAGGCTCAAGAGGCCGTGTCGCGCGCCCAGAATCTGGCCGCCGATTCGGGCCATGCGCAGATTGACCCGCTGCATCTGCTGGCCAGTCTGCTGGGCGAGTCGGATGGCGTGGTTCAGCCGCTGCTGAGCACGATCGGCGCGAACACCAGGCAACTGGCTTCGCAGGTCGAGAGCGAGCTGCAGCGGCGAGCGAAGGTCAGCGGCGGTGCGACTCCCCAGGCCTCCAGCGAATTGATGAAGGTGCTCGAAGCCGCGGCCAAGCAGGCCGAGAAGATGAAGGACGAGTACGTCTCGACCGAACATCTGCTGCTGGCTCTGACGCAAGTCGAATCGGCTGCCCGCAATCTGCTCCAGATCAACGGAGTCCGTGAGCAGGACATCTTGAGTGGCCTGCAGCGGGTCCGCGGTTCGGCTCGAGTCAGCGACCAGACTCCGGAGGACAAGTTCCAGGCGCTCAAGAAGTACGGTATCGACCTGGTCGAACGGGCTCAGCGCGGTGAACTCGATCCGGTGATCGGCCGTGACCGCGAGATCCGTCGGGTAATTCAGGTCCTGTCGCGGCGCACGAAGAACAACCCTGTGCTGATCGGCGAACCGGGCGTCGGCAAGACGGCCATCGCCGAAGGGCTCGCCCTGCGCATCGTGCAGGGAGACGTCCCGCAGAGCCTCAAGAACAAGCGTGTGATTGCGCTCGACCTGGGGGCCCTGGTGGCGGGGACCAAGTTCCGTGGCGAGTTTGAAGAGCGGCTGAAGGCTGTGCTGCGCGAAGTGCAGGACGCTGAAGGGAGCGTGGTGCTGTTCATTGACGAATTGCACACGGTCGTCGGCGCTGGGAAGGCTGAAGGGGGCGCGGATGCCGCTAACCTGCTCAAGCCCGCCCTGGCTCGTGGCCAGCTGCGCTGCATCGGCGCCACGACGCTGGACGAATACCGCCAGCACATCGAAAAAGACGCCGCTCTTGAGCGTCGCTTCCAGCCGGTCTACGTCGGCGAGCCGACCGTCGAGGACACGATCTCCATCCTGCGTGGGCTCAAGCCCCGCTACGAGACTCATCACGGGGTCAAGATCAAGGACTCGGCACTCGTCGCCGCCGCTCAACTGTCCGACCGCTACATCACCGATCGATTCCTGCCTGACAAGGCGATCGACCTGGTGGACGAAGCGGCCAGCCGGCTGGCGATGGAGCTGGAAAGCGTTCCGACCGAGATTGACGAAGTTCAGCGGCGGCTGACGCAGCTCGAGCTGGCCGGTCGTCAGCTGGCCGAGGAGACCGAAGAGACGGCTCAGGAACGGCTGGCTGAGATCCAGGAAGAGATGGCCGAGCTGCGGCACAAGCTGGCCAGTTTGCGGGAACAGTGGGAAGCCGAAAAGCTGGGAATGGGGGACGTGAAGAAGGTCCGCCAGCAGCTGGAATCGGCCATCCACGAATACAGCCAGCTGGATGCTGCGATCAAGCAGAAGCAGGCCAGCGGCGAGATGGTGCCGGAGAGCGACTACCAGAAGCTGTATGAGCTGGACGTGCGTCGTCGTCAGTTCCAGCAGACGCTGGACGCTCAGTCCGAACAGGACACGACCGAGTCGCGTGAAGCGTCCGGTCAGCGTCGGCTGCTGCGCCAGGAAGTGACCGAAGAGGAAATCGCCGAGGTGGTGAGTGCGTGGACGGGGATTCCCGTGTCGCGGATGGTCGAGACGGAGCGCGCCAAGCTGCTGGTGCTGGAAGAACGCCTGCATCAGCGGGTGGTGGGCCAGGACGAAGCGGTCGAGGCGGTGGCGAATGCCGTGCGCCGGAGTCGCAGTGGTCTGCAGGACCCGAACCGGCCGATCGGTTCGTTCCTGTTCCTAGGCCCGACCGGTGTGGGCAAGACCGAGCTTTGCAAGGCCTTGGCCGAGGTGCTGTTCGACGACGAGCAGGCGATTGTGCGGCTGGACATGAGCGAGTTCATGGAAAAGCACACGGTGAGCCGCCTGATTGGGGCTCCTCCGGGCTACGTCGGCTACGAAGAGGGCGGCAAGCTGACCGAAGCGGTCCGGCGCCGCCCCTACTGCGTGCTGCTGCTGGACGAAATCGAGAAGGCTCATCGCGACGTCTTCAACGTCCTGCTGCAACTGCTGGACGACGGCCGGCTGACCGACAGCCATGGTCGCACGGTGAACTTCACCAACACGATTGTGGTGATGACCAGCAACATTGGCAGCCAGATCATCCAGCAGGTGACGGCTCAGGGCGGGACTCAGGACGAGCTGAAAGAGGCCGTGCAGGAGGCGTTGCAGACTCGGTTCCTGCCGGAGTTCCTGAACCGGATCGACGAGACGATCGTGTTCCATCCGCTGAACCGGACCCAGATTCGACGGATTGTCGATCTGCAGGTCGAGCGGTTGACCGACCAGCTGGCTCAGCGCGACCTGCGGCTGGTGGTGACGGAAGCGGCTCGGAACCAGATCGCCAGCGTGGGTTACGATCCTCAGTACGGTGCGAGACCGCTGAAGCGGGTGATTCAGCAGCAACTGCAGAACCCGCTGGCCTCGGAGCTGTTACGAGGGACGTTCGAGAACTCCACGGGGATCCAGATCGATTACCGGGACGGGCAATTCGAATTCCGGCCGCTGGAGGCGACCGGGTCGAGCCAGGTGGAAACGGTCAGCGTCCGTTGATTGCCCAAGTCAGCTGCCGGGCCGCTCAGGAGGTCAGCGGCCCGATTTGCAGCGGCCCGATTGGTCAGCCGATACTGAGGCTTTTGATCACGACGCTGGCGCCGGGGGTCAGGTGCCAGATCTTGTTGGCGATTACCTGCTTGTCGGAGGTATTGGCCGAGGCGACTTTTTTCTTGAAATGGTCGAGCTTTTTCGAACGATGCCGACGCCGACGAATTTCCTTCTTACGTTCGCTGCTACCCACGGCACTTCCCCTTCCGAGACTGACTGAACGCGAATGATCGACCGGACGCCGCCCACGATCGGCCGGCAAACGATCCGACAGATCGTCCATAGTTACCAGCTCACCCGAGTGCCGTCAACGTCGGTGACCACCGGTCTTCGAACCCGGCTGCCGGGAAACCCGGAAACCGCACGGCTGCGAGCCGGCGGGGATCGGGGGGGCGGTTGTACAACGGAGCGCGGGATGCGAGATTGTGGGGGTGGGCCCCGTCAGGGACGCTCACAGGCGCGCCAGACGCCAGGAGGGTGACTGGCCGCTTGGGAGAGGTGGCAGAGTGGACGATTGCGCTGGTCTTGAAAACCAGAGTCGGTTTACGCCGACCCAGGGTTCGAATCCCTGCCTCTCCGTTATTAATTGACGCCTGCATCCCACTTCTTGTGGTGCGGGCGTCTCGCCTGCCTCTCTGCGTCCTCCTCCGTTGTGGTGCGGGCATCTCGCCTGCCTCTCCGCGTCCTCCTCCGTTGTGGTGCGGGCGTCTCGCCTGCCTCTCTGCGTCCTCCTCTGTTGTGGTGCGGGCGTCTCGCCTGCCTCTCCGCGTCCTCCTCCGTTGTGGTGCGGGCGTCTCGCCTGCCTCTCTGTGTCCTCTTCCCTTGTGGTGCGGGCGTCTCGCCTACCTCTCCGTGTCCTCCTCCGTTGTGGTGCGGGCATCTCGCCTGCCTCTCTGCGTCCTCCTCCGTTGTGGTGCGGGCGTCTCGCCTGCCTCTGCCTCTCTGCGTCCTCCTCCGTTGTGGTGCGGGCGTCTCGCCTGCCTCTCTGCGTCCTCCTCCGTTGTGGTGCGGGCGTCTCGCCTGCCTCTCTGCGTCCTCCTCCGTTGTGGTGCGGGCGTCTCGCCTGCCTCTCTGCGTCCTCCTCTGTTGTGGTGCGGGCGTCTCGCCTGCCTCTCCGCGTCCTCCTCCGTTGTGGTGCGGGCGTCTCGCCTGCCTCTCCGCGTCCTCTTCCCTTGTGGTGCGGGCGTCTCGCCTGCCTCTCTGCGTCCTCCTCTGTTGTGGTGCGGGCGTCTCGCCTGCCTCTGCCTCTCTGCGTCCTCTTCCGTTGTGGTGCGGGCGTCTCGCCTGCCTCTCCGTGTCCTCCCTCCTCCCTTGTGGTGCGGGCATCTCGCCTGCCTCTCTGCGTCCTCCTCCCTTGTGGTGCGGGCGTCTCGCCTACCTCTCCGCGTCCTCCTCCGTTGTGGTGCGGGCGTCTCGCCTGCCTCTACCTCTCCGTGTCCTCCTCCGTTGTGGTGCGGGCATCTCGCCTGCCTCTCTGCGTCCTCCTCCGTTGTGGTGCGGGCGTCTCGCCTGCCTCTCCGTGTCCTCCCTCCTCCGTTGTGGTGCGGGCGTCTCGCCTGCCTCTCTGCGTCCTCCTCCCTTGTGGTGCGGGCGTCTCGCCTGCCTCTCCGCGTCCTCCTTTCTTTGCAGCTCTTCAGGAGAATCTGTGGGCAAATCTGATTGAGCGTCATTTTGGTCGCTTCCACCGACTCCGTCTCGTGTTGTTTGAACGAACGCGAAGTCCTCCGAAAAGAACAACGGGCTAAGAACTCCGCCCTTCTGTCAGGAATTGGCGTAACTGCAGCTGAAGCCGCATTGTTAAACGTCATTCGCCTGGGGATTTCGCATCCGCCGTTGTTACTCTGCCGCACGGCAACGTACCCAGATTATTCACTCTATGCCGATCTGACGACCGATGAGACCGCGAACGCATTAGCGGATTGCATGGGGAAGAATTGGCTCCGAATTGTCGACGCGGCTAGAGTTCATTATCGGGGAACCGTGATTCGTTTACCGGGTGAATTCCCCTGTCGTGTAACGCCAGAAGCTCATCAAGGTCCGTCAGAAATCGTGTTTGGCCAGAAAGGTCCTGCACTCAGCTGCGTAATCCAGGCAGGCGGGACGCCTGCACCACAATTTCAAAGCAGGCGGGACGCCTGCACCACAATTTCAAAGCAGGCGGGACGCCTGCACCACAATGACTTGTTTGAAGGCAGTCTATGGGGTTGTGGTGCGGTCCCAGCGATAGATTGATTGATTGGCTGCGCTGCGGGGGCTCAAGTATCTGCGCCAGGGATAGGTCAGGTAGTATTCGGTCCAGGGCGAGAAGTCGCGCAGGATCGGGGCTGCGGCGGTGTGAGCGAGGATCGTGTGGCGGTCGGCCTCAATCACCCCGTCAAACGGATACTCAGCCGATTGACCATCGATCGGCGGTGCATCGATTGTCGAGCGGCAAGCCAGGTAGGTGTGGGCATCGATTCGCCAGACGGCTGGAAAGACTTCGGCGATCGTCCGGGCTGTAGTGAACGGATCGGCCGTCCGGAGCATCAGACAGCCGCGATCGGTCAGCCGTTCGCGGCAGATCGTCAGGAACTCGTGTGAGAACAGGCTGCCGCTGTGAGCGTGGGCGGCGTGGAGCGGCCACATGAAGATCAGATCGAATTTCTCGTCGGGGTTGGAGAGCAACCAGCGTCGGCCATCGGCCACGACATGCCGTACCGGGTCGGCTTCCTCCAGCAGCTGCCCCTGCCCTGTCTGCTTGAGGATCTCGCGCAGGGCCGCGTTGAGTTCCACCACAACCAGATCCTCAATGCTGGACCACTGCGCCACCGTCGCCGCAGTGCGACCGTCTCCCAGCCCAATGCAGAGCGCTCGCTTGGGCTGTTCGATCAGGTTCAGCACAGCCGGTACGTGCGGGTCGAGTCCAACTTCGCTCAGCTGACGCGTCCCGCCGTGATTGGCGCCGTCGATGAACAGCCGGTACTGGCCGACCGCCGTCTGTTCCTGGGGAAATGAGATGACGTCGGTTTGACGTTTGAGGACGACAATGCCCGTCCGGTCCTCAGCGGCCGTGAAATGATCGACTTGCGGGAAGTCGGCGTAGTGCACGGCTCGGATCAATTGACCGCGGTGAGGAAAGGCCAAGCCAGCCCCCAACAGGACCATCGTCGCGACGCCCGCTGTCCATCTGAGCCTGGTTGTGGACTGACCGGCCAGCAATTGCCGGCCAGCCCACCACAGAGCCGGCACGCATCCGAGCGCGATCAGCAGCGCCAGCGTGATTTCGCTCCCAACCACATCCAGCGTCAGCAGGCCCACCACCAGTGTCCCGGTGGTGGCACCCAGGATGTTGGCGAAATAGAGCTGACCGACCGACTCGCCGAGACTCTGCACCGAACGACTCCCCGCACGAATCAAATTCGGGAACCCATAGCCCATGCACCATGTCGGAAAACCCAACATCACGACGACCCACATGGGCATGTCGACCAGCGAGTAGACATTCGCCCAACTGAACTCGCCCTCCAACAGTTCGGGGGATGGATGAAAACTGGTGTAGACCGACGCCGCCAGCAGATGCCGGACCCCAGGCAACCAGCTCGCATAACCCAGCGCACAGAAAAACAGCAGCGAATAAAGGCTGATCGCCAGCTGACTGAGCGCAAAGCGTCCCACCGCACCGGGCTGATCGATGCGACGTTGCGACGCCCACGAACCGGCGGCAATCCCCAACAGATAAATGCAGAGAATCGTCCCGAAGACGTAGACCGTGCCGTGCAGCAGACAGCCCAGCATGCGGTACCAGACCAGCTCGTATCCCAGTCCGACTAGCCCTGACAGAAACGACAACAGCGCCAGCGCCGGTCGCGACCATTCGTCGGCGTTTGCCACCGAGGCGCTCACTGCACCGACCAAGCCGGCCACTGGAGCGGATGCGGGAGCAGGAACGGATGCGGATGCGGATGACGAATGCAGCTTTGTGGCGGGTGAGCTGTCTGTGGCGAGTGTGGGTTCGGTTGGGGTTGAGCGAAGGGATCGAGAGCGCGTGACGAGGATCATCAGACCGGCGGCCGTGAAGTTGATGGCGGCGGCGATGTAGGTAGCGCCGCGCAGACCGGTCAGGCCGATCAGGAGATACGAGCCGAGGAGTGCGCCGAGGGCTGCGCCGAGCGTATTGGCGCCGTAGAGGCGCGAGAGATGAGCGCCGATGGTGTCGTTGCTGTCGGTGACGATCCGGCACATCAACGGCAGTGTCATTCCCATCAGCAGTGCGGGGATCAGGAGCAATCCGAACTTCACGGCCACCACCACCGGCAACGAGCTCCCCGCCAATGCGTGGCCAAAGAACTCAAACAACGGCAGGCTCAGGATACCGAACATCCCGATCGACAGTTCGCAGCCGAAGTACCAGACGGCCGGGCGCGTCGTCGAGTCCGCTTGGCGACCTCCCACGAGCGAGCCGAGCCCCAGGCCCAGCATGAACGCTCCGACGGCCACCGTCGTGGAATAGATATCGACGCCAAAATAGAGCGTCAGCACGCGCTGCCAGACGACCTGATAGACCAGCGCCGGCATGCCAGCCAGCATGAAAATTGCCAGATATCTCGCTGTCATGATTGTGGTGCGGGCGTCTCGCCTGCCTCTCTGCGTCCTCTTCCTTTGTGGTGCGGGCGTCTCGCCTGCCTCTCTGCGTCCTCTTCCTTTGTAGTGCGGGCGTCTCGCCTGCCTCTCTGCGTCCTCTTCCCACCTGCCCGGTCGGCTCGTCCCGCCACCCCCGCTCGGCGCCCCCAACGACGGACCAGGACGCTCCCCCAGAAAGGATTATACGCTACAAACTTCGTGATTTGCAATACGCGATTCAAAATTAGGCATCAAGAAACGGCCAGTGGGTAGCCGGCGGAGCGAAGAATGGGGAAAGTAAGAGGGAAGGGATAGGAGGGGCCGAGGGAGGCAGGCGGGCGGAAAAGATGCGGAGATGCGGAGGCACGGAGGCACGGAGGCACGGAGGCACGGAGGCAGGCGGGACGCCTGCACCACAATAAGGAGGATCTCCTGGCTCATGTGGAGTGAACGAGTGATTCGATACAGAGACTGTCTGGTGGCGGTGGTGTGGCTGATGGGGTCGGTGCTGTTGGGGTCCGCGCTGGCGGCGGCTGAAGCGGGCCGATTCACTCAACCTGATCCGAGTGCCCATCCCAATCTGTGGGTCTGGCAGGATACTTGCAACGTCTATCTGTGGCGCGACGGATCCTCGGCCCTGCTGATCAACTGCGGCGACGGCAGCCTGCTCGATCATCTGCACGAGATCGGCGTGACGAATGTCGAATACGTACTGTTGACCGATCACCACCGCGAACAATGCCAGGGCGCTCAGCGTCTGCTGGCGGCCGGCACGAAGTTCGCCGGGCCCGAATCCGAACGTGAGCTGTTCGAACAGCCTCAACGATTTCGGCCGATGCGAGTGCGGCTGAGCGACGCGCTGACCATTCATGGAGCCAGTTACGTGCGGCCGCCGATCGAATCGATTCGGCTCGACCGGGGCTGGGCTGCCGGCGACACGTTCGATTGGCACGGACTCCGATTCACCTGCCTGGCCACTCCGGGGACCAGTCCCGGTGGCATGACGTACGTGGTGGAACAGGATGGCCAGCGGCTGGCGTTCAGCGGCGACGTGATGCTCGATGGAGCCGTCATGCACACTTGGTTTGATACCGAGTGGGACTACGGTTTCGCCGCCGGCATCCAGGCACTGAAGAAGACGGTCAGCGAACTGTCGACCGCTCCTCCCGACCGTATGTTCCCGGCCCACGGACCGATCATCAACGACCCGAGTGCCCAGCTGAGTCGCTATGCGGCCAAACTCGACCAGCTTCACCGGCTCTACGTCCGCGGCTATGGCGCCGAAGCAGCATCGAACGCTTATCAGGACAAAGTTTCACAGCCGACTGACATCCCCGACGTCGCTCAAGTGTCACCCCACTTGTTCAAGTTCAAGCGGACCAATTTCTGGCCCAACTTCAATCTGATTCTGGCTGACAATGGCCACGGCTTGCTGGTCGATTGCGGGTTGCTCGACATCCACCTGCTGGAAGACACTCTGCAGGCCCTCCAGGAACGCCATGGGCTCAAGACGGTCGACGCCATCGTGGTGTCGCACATGCACGGCGATCATTTTCTACAAGCGCCCTACATGGCCCGTCGCTGGGGGACCAAGGTCTGGGCTCTGGAGAACATGGTCGAAAAGATGGAGCATCCGGAACGATTCGACTACGCGGCTCCGGTCCAGGCCTACGGCGATGAACTGACCGGCGTGCAAGTTGACCGAGCCTTCCGTCCGGGCGAGACATTTGAATGGGAAGGCTACAAATTCACCATCGACTGGATGCCCGGCCAGACGGAGTTCGCGCTTTGCATGCACGGCCAGATCGACGGTCAGCTGGTGGTCTTCACCGGCGACAACATCTTTGGCGATCCCGACGATCCCACTCAGACCGGCCACGAAGCCATGGTCGCTCACAACAGCGCCATCCTCGAAGAGGGCTACATCTACGGCTCGGAGCTGCTGAGCCGCCTGCAGCCCGACGTGATTGTCGGTGGCCACTCGTTCGTGATGGGTCGTCCGGCTGCGTTCATAGAACGTTACCGGCGCTGGTCGTACGAGATGCGTGACGCGTTCCAGGCGTTGAGTTCTGAGACCGACTACCGCTACTGGTTCGACCCCTACTGGGTCCGCGCCTACCCTTACCGCTCGTGGCTGGCCCCCGGCCAATCGACCACAGTGACGCTCAATCTGCGCAACTTCCGCTCAGCCAACCAGCGGCATCGGATCGACATCGTTGCGCCACCGGGGCTGAAGGTCGAGCCATCAACGTGGGAAGGTTCGCTGGGGCCTGAAGTTCGCGACACGTTCCCGGTCCGAGTGACGGCCGATTCGACGCTGTCGCCGGGCACTCACCTGATCGCCGTCGACGTGACGCTCGACGGACACCGCTACGGCCAGCGATTCGATTTCGTGATTGGTCGACCCGAATCGCCGAATCCGTAGCCTCGAACATTCACCGGCGATCGATGCCTGTCAGACTGGCAGCTCGAATCCTTTGCGGCGTGGTCGTGAGAGGTAGGTGTTGGCTTCGTCATCGTTGACGAACTTTTCGGCCGCGGGATCCCAGGTCAGCGGCCGGCCGACGGCTCGGGTGATGTTGGCCAGGTGGCAGACCGTGATGCTGCGGTGACCGATTTCGACGTCGGCCACGGGCTGCTGGCGGGTCTGGATGCAGTTGAGCCAGTTTTCCATGTGCCAACGGGCCTGCCAGAGGGCCGTCGCATCGCTCCACTTCCGCTCTTCTTCGGCCTCGTCGAGTTGTTTGAGAAGTTCGGCGGCGATTTCAGGTGGATTCGAGGTGAACTTGTTGCGATTAACTTCGAGCTTGCCCTTCTCGCACACGAAGATCGCTCCACCCATCGGGCCCTTCCCCTGTTCGAGCACGAATTTCACTTCGACTCCGTTGGCGTAGGTGGCTGAGACCTGACCGTGGGGCCCGGGGGTGAGTGGTCGCCAAGTGGTTGGACCGGTGGCGTCCATGCCGAGCCCCCATTGGATCTGATCAACGCCGTGAGCGCCCCAGTTGGTCATTTCGCCGCCAGCGAAATCGCGCCACCGCATCCAGCCCATCCAGTCCTGGTTGAAGGGCCGTTCGGCGGCTTGGCTGAGCCACATGTTCCAGTCGAGTCCGGCGGGGACCGGCATGGCAGGGAGTCCACCGGCGGGTGACGCCTCAGCGCCGCCATAGTTGATCGCCCGCACTTCGAGCACCTTCCCCAGGCCGCCGTTGCGAACCAACTCGCACGCCACGCGGTTCATCGCCATCGATCGCTGTTGCGAACCGACCTGCAGCACTCGGTTGTAGCGACGTACCGCGTCGACCAGGGCTCGTCCTTCCTGGATGTACAGCGTCAGCGGCTTCTCGGCGTAGACATCCTTGCCGGCTTGGCAAGCCTGAATGCACGGCACGACGCGTTGGAACTCGCCCGTGGCCACAATCACTGCGTCGATGTCCTTACGGTCGAGCAGTTCGCGGTAGTCCTGCACAATGGGCCAGTTCCCTTGCTTCTTCGCCTTGAAGGCCTCAGCGCGGGGCAGATTGCAATCGCACAGTGCGACCAGTTGCCCGGGTTCGGGGAGTTGTTCCAGTAACAGGGAAGCGCGGCCGCCGACGCCGATCGCACCGACGCTGATCCGACTGTTCGCTCCAGGCTGACCGTCGCCCCCCAGCACATGGCGCGGGACAATCATCGGCGCGCCGAAAGCCGTGACGGCCGCCAGGCTGCCAGCCGATTTCAAGAACCCGCGGCGGTCAGTCGTTCGCTGATCGATCATCGCACAGCCCCCTTTTCACATCACAAATGGACCGGCAGCCATACCCTACTAGCTTGCCGAGGCCGCTCCCCCCAAAGTATCATAAGCCCCGTCGGACAGCAGACCTATGATAATCCTCCCGGATGCGAAGAACGAGTCTCCATTGCGGACAGGGTGGCTGACATGACGGAATTGCGTAATTCGTCGGCGGAAGCGTCGCAGCCGCGGGCCAATCAACAGCTTCGCACGCTGCAGATCATCGTCGGTGCCATCGCCAGCGGGGCGTTGTTTTTCATGCTGGTGGTGATCGCCATCGCGGGGAGCCCGTCCAAGGCAGCTCAACCGATGGTCGCTTATGTTGGGTTGGCCTTCGCCGCCGCCGTTTTGCTGGGCCGATTTTTCTTCACGCTGCTTTCGGATCGGCAAGCGGTGAAGACCGCCTGTGACGCAGAAATACCCGCTCGTGTCCGCGCCCACCAACGCGACCTGGCGCGGCTGGCAGTGGACGGCCAGCCGACCGACGACGCGATGCTGCTGTGGCCCCGTTTCCTGACTCGGGTGATGGTCAGCGTGGCGATGATCGAAGGGGCGGTGTTTCTCAATCTGATCGCCTACATGATCGAGCATCAGTTGTTCAGCCTGATTGTGGCGGCCGTGCTGCTGGTCTACATCCTGCTCCATTTCCCGACGAATTCCGCGTTCATCAACTGGGCCCGCAACATCGTCGATCAAGCAGCTCGGCGGGGAACCCCATCCTAACTGGACAGCGCCAATTTGCGTGAAAACGCCGAAAAACAAGCACGCCGCGCCAGCAAGTGAGTTTCGCCCTAAACCATTCACTCGCTGGCGCTTCGTGCTTGTAGGTGGAACCAATGTGGCGCGGTCCAGCTAAAACCCCCGCGGCGTGGTAGAATCGGGCGGCTCGATTCCCAGTTTATTCTGTTGACCGCTGATGGACTCGCCCGTGACCGACGCCGCATCTTCCGGTTCAGCTCGTGACCCCAGCCGTCTGCGCAGCCATCGCTGGCTTGGCCCAGACGATCTCCGTTCGTTCGGCCACCGCTCGCGGCTCAAAGGCATGGGCTACGACGATCACGACTACCGTGGCAAACCGGTGATCGGAATTCTGAACACGTGGAGCGACCTGAATACGTGCCATTCGCACCTGCGTGACCGGGCTGAGGAGGTGAAGCGAGGAGTCTGGCAGGCGGGGGGATTTCCGGTTGAGATTCCGGTGATGTCGCTGGGCGAGATCTTCATGAAGCCCACGACGATGCTCTACCGCAATCTGCTGGCGATGGAGACTGAGGAGGTCTTGCGTTGCCATCCGCTGGACGCCGCGGTGTTGCTGGGGGGCTGCGACAAGACGGTCCCCGCGCTATTGATGGGGGCCATTTCGGCCAATCTGCCGTCGATCTTTTTCCCCGCCGGTCCGATGCTCAAGGCCTACTGGGGCCAGGAAACGCTCGGCAGCGGCAGTGACGTCTGGAAATACTGGAACGAACGGTGTGCCGGTAATTTCTGCGACGACGCCTGGTTCGAACTGGAGAACTGTATCGCTCGTTCGGCCGGAACGTGCATGACGATGGGGACCGCCTCGACGATGGCGTGTATTGCCGAGTCGCTGGGGATGACGTTGCCGGGCGCGGCGACGATTCCGGCGGTGGTGGCCGAACACTCGCGACTGGCCGTGGCGACGGGCCGGCGCGCAGTCGAGATGGCGTGGGACGGTCTGACTCCCTCGCAAGTACTCAGCGCAGCCAGCTTCGACAACGCCATTGTCACGCAGATGGCCATCGGCGGTTCGACCAATGCGATTGTCCACACGATCGCCCTGGCGCGGCGAGCCGGAGTCCCGCTAACGCTCGACCGGTTCGACGAACTTTCCGGCCGCACTCCGGTGATCGGCAACCTGCGTCCCAGCGGTCAGTACTTGATGGAAGACTTCCACCGCGCGGGCGGGCTCCGCGCCCTGCTCAGCCAACTCACCGGACTGCTCGATACATCGGCTATGACCGTTACCGGCCGGACGCTGGCCGAACAGCTGGTCGACCAGACCATCCATGACGCCGACGTGATCCGCCCGGCCGATCGTCCGCTGTGTGCATCGGGGAGCACGTGTGTGCTGCGCGGGAACCTGTCGCCGCAAGGCTGTGTGCTGAAGGTCTCGGCGGCGACTCCGGAGTTGTTGCAGCACCGAGGACCGGCCGTGGTCTTCCGGGACTACCCCGACTTGAAGGCCCGCATTCATGCCGACGATCTGCCGGTCACGCCCGATTCGGTGATCGTGCTGCAGAGTGCCGGTCCCTTGGGAGCGCCCGGGTTTCCCGAGTGGGGCATGCTGCCGATCCCCCAGAAACTGCTGAAGCAGGGCGTCCGCGACATGGTGCGGATTTCGGACGCGCGGATGAGCGGCACGAGCTACGGGACGTGTGTGCTGCACGTCTCGCCCGAGTCGCACGTGGGCGGGCCCCTGGCGCTGGTCCGCGACGGCGACTTGATCGAGCTGGATGTGGCCGGCCGTCAGCTGAAGTGGCTGGTGACGGACGAGGAAGCCGAACGACGTCGAGCCGCCTGGACTCCGCCCGCGGAAAAGTACCAGCGTGGCTACGGACAGCTCTTCGCCCGCCATGTCACTCAGGCTCATGAAGGATGTGACTTCGATTTTCTCAGCGGCCGCCAGCCCACGGCCGAACCCGATATCTTTTGAATCGACTTGAGGTTGGACCATGTTGACTGCCAAAGTAACGCCCGCCCTGATCAGTTCGTCGGTAATCTCGGTCCCGCCGCTGGCCCGCGACGCCGACGGCAACATCTCGGTCGCTCAGAACGAACGGATCATCCGGTACCTCGAACGCGGTGGCATCTCGACGCTCCTCTACGGCGGCAACGCGAACCTGTATCACGTGCGGCTGTCGGAGTATGCCGCTTTGCTGCAGCAGCTGTCCGACCTGGCTGGACCGTCGACCTGGGTCATTCCGTCGGCCGGGCCGGCTTATGGGACCCTGATCGATCAGGCCCGCGTGCTGAGGGATTTCCCCTCGTTCCCCACCGTAATGGTACTGCCTCAACGTGAGATCGCCGATTCGGCCGGCATCGCGACCGGCATCGCCCGCTTTGCCGAAGCCTGCGGCCGTCCGATTGTGTTGTATCTGAAGCACGACCGGTGGCTCGATGTGGCTCATGCGGCCAAGCTCGATCGGGACGGCGTCGTATCGATGGTCAAGTACGCCGTGGTGCGCGACGACGCTGCGGACGACGCGTACCTGCGGGAACTGCTCGAAAAGATACCCGCTGAGCGGATCGTCAGTGGCATGGGCGAGCAGCCGGCGATCGTCCATATGCGGCAGTTCGGCCTGGCTGGTTTCACTTCGGGCTGCGTTTGTGTCGCTCCCAGACTCTCTCAATCGATGCTGGTCGCTCTGCAGCACGGGGAAGATCAGCGGGCCGAACAGATCCGTCAGCAGTTTGAAGCGCTGGAGGCCGTTCGGAACGATGTGAATCCGATTCGCGTGCTGCACCGAGCGGTCGAGGTGGCCGGTGTGGCCGAAACGGGGCAGCTGTCGCCGCTACTGAGCGACGTCGATCCGGCGACGGTAGAGCGAATCCGCAACGCGTGCGGCCCGTTGCTGAAAGCCGAACAGAGTCTGTAATTTGTCAGCCGTCCGCCTGACGCTCGCCGAACACCGCCTCCTGCACCCTGGCACTGGCTATGGAATCTCTGAAGATCACCAGCACTCACAACCCGCGCATCCGGGCGGCGGCCAAACTGCGTCAGCGTGGTGCCCGGGAAGACGAAGGTCAGACGCTGATCGACGGTTGGCGGGAAATTGAACGCGCCGCGGCGTCGGGAGTGCGGCTGGTCGCAATCTTTCTGCCCGACAACGCACCGCTCGATGCCGGTCGGCGTGTTTGGATCAAGTCGCTGGAGACGCAATTTGGCACTCAGCTGTACGAGCTGACCGAAGGCCCGTATCGGCGGGTGGCGTTCGGGCAGCATGAGACGGGGCCGGTCGCCATTGCTGAGACGCCCCGCCTGACGCTCGATCAGCTGCAGCTCCCGGACGAACCGCTGATCGCCGTCGTGGAAGGGGTGGAGAAGCCTGGGAACCTGGGAGCCATCCTGCGGAGTGCCGATGGGGCGGGAGTCGACGCGGTGATTGCCGTCGATCCGGCGACCGATCTGTACAACCCGAACGTGATCCGGGCGAGCCTGGGGACGATCTTTGCGGTCCCCGTCTGCGCGGCGACCGCCGATGCCGCTCGCCAATGGCTGGCCCGCCAAGTCGATCGCATCGTCGTCACTCGAGTCGACGGCGCCGCCGATTATCATCAGACCGACTATCGCGGCCGCTGTGCGATTGTGCTGGGTAGCGAGGCGGAAGGCGTGACCGGCACGTGGCGCACTGGGGAATGCGTCGGCGTACGGATCCCCATGCGCGGGATCGCCGACAGTCTGAACGTGTCAGCCGCCGCGGCTATCCTGTTCTACGAGGCCCAGCGACAACGCGAAGGCTGACATCTCCGATTGTGGTGCGGCCGTCTCGGCTGCCTCCGCGTATTTCTCTCTGGAATTTGCTCTAGCGGTTCCGGGTAAGAGAGGGCACAGAGGGCACAGAGGGCACAGAGGGCACTAAGGGCACTAAGGGCACTAAGGCAGGCGGGACGCCCGCACCACAATGAAGAGGCAGTTCCGATTGTGGTGCGGCCGTCTCGGCTGCCTCCGCGTCTCTCTCTCTGGAATTTGCTCTAGCGGTTCCGGGTAAGAGAGGGCACGGAGGCACGGAGGCACGGAGGCACGGAGGCACGGAGGCACGGAGGCACGGAGGCACGGAGGCACGGAGGCACGGAGGCACGGAGGCAGGCGGGACGCCTGCACCACAATGGAGAGGAGGGGTCAGGCGTTGAGGGCGGCGGCGGTGAGGGTGTTGCGGAGCAGCATGGTGACGGTCAGGGGTCCGACGCCGCCGGGTACAGGAGTGATGGCGCTGGCCACTTGGCTGACTTCAGCGAAATCGACGTCACCGACGATCGATTTGTCGACGCGGTTGATGCCGACATCGATGACGATGGTGCCGGGGCGGACCATGTCACCGCGAATCATCTTGGGCTGACCGACAGCGGCGACGAGGATATCGGCGGTCTGAGTCCAGCGGGCCAGATCGGGCGTCTGGCTGTGGCAGAGAGTCACCGTGGCGTTGGCGTAGTCGCTGCCGAGGTGGGACGATCGTTGAGCGAGCATCATAGCGAGTGGTTTGCCGACGATGTCGCTGCGTCCGACCACGACAACGTGTTTGCCGGCGACGGGAAGCTGGCTGCGGTGGAGAATCTGCAGAACGCCGTGCGGGGTGCAGGGTAGAAAGCGAGGTCGGCCCTGCATCAGCCGGCCGACGTTGTCGGGATGGAAACAGTCAACGTCTTTCCAAGGGC
The DNA here is from genome assembly GCA_046349895.1 of Pirellulales bacterium. GTDB lineage: Bacteria > Planctomycetota > Planctomycetia > Pirellulales > Pirellulaceae > JAXMBJ01. Next base: position 4,450,363 of record JAXMBJ010000006.1, read on the forward strand.
TGACCGCATCGAGAATCCGCTGCGATTCGATATGTTTCGGAAGCGGTAGTTGGACGAGGATACCGTGAGTATCTTCGTCGCGGTTGAGTCGCGCGATGGTTTCGAGCAGATCGTCGCTCTGGACGGTGGCTGGCAGCCGCACGAGCTCGCTTTCGATGCCAACTCGCTCACACGCTCGCTGCTTGTTCCGCACATAGACTTCGCTGGCCGGATCATTGCCGACCAGGATGGCGGCGAGCTTCGGGGTGAAGGCGTTGTTTTGGAAGAACTCAGCGACCTCGTCGGTCATTTCGCGCTGCAGTTGATCGGCAATCTGCTTGCCGTCCAGGATCCGAGCTGCCACTCCGTTGCTCCCCTTCGGTGGATACGGCCTTCCAGCGGGGCCGTCGCGTCGAGAAATCATTGGTGCTGAGCGAGCAATATACCGCAGGTGGCGGGGGATGCTACGGGGTCAGCAGCCAGGGTGAGGCGAAGTAGAGCCCCAGGCTGGCGTAGGCGGCCGCTCCGAGGTCGTCGGCCATGATGCCCCAGCCGCCGGGGAGTTTTTCCAGCCAGTTGACGGGCGGTGGTTTGAGGATATCGAAGATCCGGTGGAGGACAAACCCGGCCAGCAGAACAGGCCAGTGTTCGGTGGCCGAGGCGGGAAGGAGGGCGAAAACCCAGGGGAAGCTGGCGATTTCGTCCCACACGACGCTCCCCGGATCGTGTCGGCCCAACACGCTGGCCGCTCGCTGACAGATCGGCACGCCGACGGCGGCCAGCACGACAAGCAGCCCGAATCGCAACGGCCAGGGTACTGGCAGGTGAAAGACTCCCCAGGCCAGCGGCAAACCCCACAAGCAACCGACCGTCCCCGGCACGATGGGGCTAAACCCGGCTCCCAACCCGGTGGCCCAGATCACGGCCAGCCTGTTCCAGAACGCATCCATCTGATATGCTCCCCACCGAACCTTAATTCCCCCCGAACGGTCTAAACTGAAACAGTCATGGCTGCAACAGTCTTGGCTGGAACGGTCGGGATTCGACCGGCCTCGGCCGATTGAACTTGACGCTCCGGGTCGACCTTTGAGAATAGAGCTTACCATGAGCACTCAGAATAAAGTCAGCGCAGTCGAGACGGTCAAAGAGAAGAGCCAGTTTTTGCGGGGGGCGATCCCGGACGAGCTGCACGACGGGACGGAGAAGTTCGGCAAGGACAGCGTCCAGCTGCTGAAGCACCACGGCATCTACCAGCAGGACAATCGAGACGAACGGGGTAAGTCGGATCCGACACCGGCCGGAAAGAGTTCTCGAGCGACGTCGTTCATGGTGCGGACGAAGCTGCCGGGCGGCAAGCTGACCAGTCCGCAACTGCTGGCCGAGCTGGACCTGTGCGACGAGATTGCCAACGGCACGTTGCGGATCACCGACCGGCAGGGCCTGCAGCTGCACGGCGTCTTGAAGGACGATCTTCAGCGGACGCTGCGTCGGATCAACGAAGTCCACATGTCGACGCTGGCCGCGTGTGGCGACGTCGAACGGAACGTGATGTGCACCCCGGTGCCGTACACGAATCGGCCCGAGTACCGAGCGATGCAGGAGCTGGCCGATCGGCTGGCCGAACATCTCTGTCCCCGCACTCGGTCGTACTATCAGGTGTGGCTGCGGGACGAGGAGACGGGCGAGCGTCAGCTGGTGGACGATGGCCGGCCGGCGGACGAAGTGGAGCCCATCTATGGGGCTCATTATCTGCCGCGCAAATTCAAGACGGCGATTGGGTTACCGGGGGACAACAGCGTCGACCTGTACGCTCAGGACCTGGGCCTGATGGCCATCTGCGCGGGCGAAGGCTCGCAGCGTCGCATCGTCGGCTACAACATGCTGGTCGGCGGTGGGTTTGGCGTCACGCCTTCCGCTGCGAAGACTTATCCGGCACTGGCTCAGCCGATGGCGTTTGTCACGCCCGAACAGGTCGTGGATGTCTCGACGGAAGTGATCAAGGTCCAGCGGGACTACGGGAACCGTGAGGATCGCAAGGTCGCCCGGTTGAAGTACACGATCGCCAACATGGGTGGCATCGGGGCGTTCAAGAAAAAGGTTGAGGAATACTACGGTGCGGCGTTGCCGGATCCCAAGCCGGTGCCGGTGACCGACTATGACGACTGCATGGGCTGGCGTGAGCAGGGCGACGGTCGTTGGTTCTACGGGCTGAACGTTGAGAACGGCCGCGTAAAGGACGAAGGCGAGTTTCGGCTGAAGACGGCTCTGCGGCAGATTTGCCATGAGCTGCAGCCGACGATTCGTTTGACGCCGCACCAGTCGTTGCTGTTCTGCGATGTAGCACCGGAGTCGCGAGGGCGACTGGAAGAGCTGTTGCGGAGCCACGGGGTGCCGTTGACCGAGGAGATCTCGACCGTCCGGCGGTGGTCGATTGCCTGTCCAGCGCTGCCGACGTGTGGCCTGGCGATTACGGAGAGCGAGCGGGCATTGCCGGGGATCATTGATCAGCTGGAGCCGATCCTGGCGGAGCTGGGATTACAGAACGAACGGTTTACGGTGCGGATGACGGGCTGTCCGAACGGATGTGCTCGACCGTACAACTCGGATATCGGCCTGGTCGGCAAGACCAAGGGGAAGTACACGCTGTTCGTGGGCGGCCGAGTGGAAGGCGACCGGTTGAACTTCATCCACCGCGACTTGGTGGCTGACGAACAGGTCGTGCCGATGATCGGTGCGCTGCTGGCTCATTTCCAGGCCCATCGATTGCCCGGCGAATCGTTCGGCGACTTCTGTCACCGCCAGGGGAACGATGCCCTGCTACCCGTGACGGAGCATCTGGCCACCGACGAGGAATAAATCCGCGGCTCCCCGCTCGCTGGTCGGCGTCGGCGCGATATGCCCCATGAAACACTCCGCCCAGATCGGCAACGACTTCGTCGTCGAGCTGTCCGGTCAAGCGGCTCATAGTCGCACTGGAGACCGGCTGCGGTCGTCCATGAAGACCACCAGGTAGACGCGCCGTCTCTGACGCTTGAGCATGAACGTGATCAGTTCCGTCTGCCTGATCGTGGCCCGTCGACGCTCAGGCAACAAGCCACGTTTTCCACACACGTCCGCGGCAGTGCTATCACCGTAAGCCGTTGAGATCCAATTGCTTACCACTCCTGCTAAAAATTAACGATCGCAGGGCTTGCAGCACGCAGTTCGACTGCTAAGATTGACCTCGGCAACTGCAAGTGTACACCCGTATACATTGTCTTTCCGGTGCCGGGATTCACGGGCTCCGGGGAATTCTGCGGCTCACCCCGTTCTAATGCCGCACCGTCAATCAGCGGTTGGTCCGCGTTCCAATCGGTGAGCGGTGCCGCGTCCACCGATTTGGCTGCCACCACCGGGCCCACAGCAGAGGGCCGCTTGGCCTACCGGTGCACTGCAACACCAGAGAAGTGGACAACTGCCCCTGGAAACTCCCTCGTGTCACATCACTTGAAGATGGGAACCGTGCCGCGGAGCGGTCTCTGCACACGCCGTGCGCTGACGGCAGCCCGCGGACGCCTGGTGGACTGGGCCCACCGCATTCAGAACGGTCGAATCCGGTGGCTGACCTATTGGGATGGTCAACCCGTTTTTAACCCTCCGCCTCAAACCGAGTGGGATCACAAGTTCGGCCGTCCGTGCGAAGTGCCGTCCGAGTCCGAGGTCGGCAACTACCGGCTGAAAGAACAGTGGTCGCCAAGTCGGCCGTAGCCGGGGTTCGCGGCCATGTCTATGTCGCGGGAGCGTATTGGGTGAACCTTGACGGAGATCGGTCGCTGTACTCCGGAGAATACGGCAAAGTCAGTGCCGATGGCGTCGGGTACGGAGTCGATGGCGCGGAGAACTCCGCACTAACGTTTCTCGTCGACACACGGTATTGCAAGTCATTCACGGTTATTCCAAATACTGAGGACATTGGGACTGACGGAACCGCTGTTGGTATTATGTTAAAGCCTCTCAACTCGTTGCTTGCGAACGCTGGCTCATCGGATGATTTCAAAGTTGCCATCCCGGGTGGCAGCTGGGACTCAGGTTTCGGGGGCGTCGTGTATCGCAACACAGCGCTACGCGGGAACCCTGTACCGGTAGTTGTTGACGACGATGAGGTTAACCCAGTTGCCTTTGTGGAAGTCAGCTTCAAAGCAGGTCAGGATACAGATGCTATTCGGTCGTTCAGCCTCGTCAGCAACGACAATCAGCCAATCGGAGTGCTGCCGGCAAACAAATGGTCAGCCACCGACATTAAGGCATATCCGACTGATGCGGCGACTGTAGACCCTAACAGCGTTCCAGGCAGTCTGACAGATCTGTTTGCCGATGAAATGCCAGACACGTCGAACGCTTATCGCGGGATGTTTGTCAAGCTTCGAATGACCTCGGGACTGAATGGCACCACAGCCGGATGGGTGTTTGATGGTTCAGCCTGGCATCCTGTCCACCATTACTTTACCCCAGTTCCCTAGAACATCGGCGTGCTGAAAGGCTTCGACGCGGAAAACTTGGAACACGATGACGGAGCAATCCGGATCGAGGAAAAGAAGACTGCTCAAGTGCTGTTGAGTTGGTGCGTAGGTTCAGCGGTCTACTAGAGATCGCGGCGGGCGAGCCGTGCGAAGCGCGGCTCGCCTGCGCTCGTTGATGCGCCTGCGATCAGGCTCAAGCAGGAGGGAACTCGTGACGATCCCGACTAGGAAGCAGCAGGGTTAGTCCAACGGGTTCAAGCGAACGCCTGTCCATGGGCCCAGACCGCCGATAGCTAGGAACCAGCCCCACTCGCGGCGGGCGCTAGTCGATCACGCCGATCAAACACTCCCGCCCAATGATTGATGCTGCGGAATTCCGGACCGTTTGAGATCGCCGATATCGGGGCTGTGGTTGCCTACGCTGCGGAACAGATCCTCAGAATCCCCATTTTCTACACCCATGTCCTGAGGTTGCTGACGTTGTTGTGCCGGCGGCAAGTTCGACCGGCCCTCTCGCCGTGCCCAATGCATCAACGTCGCCGACGAGTGAGTACCAGGATCGACATACCAAGCAACGTTATGCTTCCCGTGGCCGGTTCCGGCAGGAAGCCACGAATTTCGCCGGCGTCATAGGCACTGGTGTGGATATTAAAGTAGGCCTTGCCAACCGCAAACGCATCGAACAAGGCCTTCCTCGCCCCGGCGGGGGTGCCACCGTTGGCTGCTATGAAATCCGGGTTCCAGGTGGATTCTGCGTTTACATTAAAAGTCTTGTCATAGGTGCCCTCTGTGACGCCGGTCGGGAAATCGAGAAGAGTAGGAAGCATTGTGGCCACACCCGCGTTGCCCTGGTACGGGAGATCGGTGCAGCAGTGGAAGTGCGCCATCGTCACTGCTCCCTCCAGACCGCTGAAGTTGGCCTGCACTCGCATCCCCTCTGTGGCGGCGTCATAGGTCACCAGCACGCTACCCGTCCCGGGCGATCCGTTGGCCGGCAACTCGAACGCTCCACTCAGCTGAGCGGAATATTGCGATGCTTCTGCTGTGTAAACTCCGCACGCGGCCCACAATGTTGCGCATAACATCCAGCGACTCATCGCAGCTGTCCTTTCAAGAACCCCAAGTTGTTTAGCCTCTGTCACAGCCTCAATCGTTAAATTCCGCACTCGCAGCCTGTCGAGTATGGTGTAAGCTCGAGCGAGTGTCAATAAAATACGACTGAGGGCCGGACTGCCCCAAATTGCGGTTCCGGTTGGCTTGTCGCTGACTGCGCCTGCAGCGACCGGGCGCCATTTGCATCGAAGACGACGGCGGGGCGAACGACACAAGTGCCCGCACAGAATTGATTTACGTCAAATCACAACGCTACCGCAGCCCCGCCCGGCTGTCAGATCAGCTCTCGCCACCGACCATCAGATCGCGAGCCGCCAATAAAACTGGCATCTACAGAAAAAGTCGAAGCACAATCTCCCCAGGCCCGGGTGTTGCGGAGGCTGCAGAAACGTAGATGTCTTGAACTCGGATTTTCCCGTCACGCTGACCACGAGCACGGACGGGTGGGTCACCCCCCGGCGCGTCCGGGCGGAAACCTGTGTGATTTGCATTCGCTTTTTCGGTCGGCCGAACGAGACGGCCAACGCCGCCGTCGCTGGGCGAGCGGAAGCGACCTCGATGCCGAGCCGCGTCGAGCCAGACCGCGAGCGGGTGGGTTAACTCCCCCCCCCGGTCCGTCGCGACAGCAACGTGTGTGTCTTGCACTTGGCGCCCGGAGTTAGGTCGGTGCTTTGGGGAGTGGCGTCTAGCAATTCCGCTGGCGGAATGAGATGGCCAACGCCACCCTGGCTGGGCGAGCCGAAGCGATCTCGATGTCGAGCACTGCTGCGCCGACCACGAGTTCGAACGGGTGGGGCGACCCACCCCCCCCGGCCCGTCGCGACAGAAACGTGTGTGTCATGCACTTGGCTCCCTAGAACATCGGCGTGCTGAAGGGCTTCGACGCGGAAAACTTGGAACACGATGCAGCAGCGATCCGGATCGAGGAAAAGAAGATTGCTCAACTGCTGTTGAGTTGATGCGCCTGCGATCAGGCTCAAGCAGGAGGGAACTCGTGACGATCCAGACTAGGAAGCAGCAGAGTTCGTCCAACGGGTTGACGCGAACGCCTGTCCATGGGCCCAGACCGCCAGTAGCTAGGAACAAGCCCCACACGCCGCGGGCGCTAGTCGATCACGCCGATGAAATACTAGCACCCAAAGATTGATGCTACGGAATTCCGGACCGTTTGAGATCGCCGATATCGGGGCTGTAGTTGCCTACGCTGGGGAACAGATCCTCAGAATCCCCATTTTTAACGCCCATGTCCTGAGGTTGCTGACGTTGTTGTGCCGGCGGCAAGTTCGACCGGCCCTGCGGCAAGTTCGACCGGCCCTGCGGCAAGTTCGACCGGCCCTCTTGCCGCGCCCGATGCATCAACGTCGCCGACGAGTGAGTACCAGGATCGACATACCAAGCAACGTTATGCTTCCCATGGCCGGTTCCGGCAGGTATCCGCGGATTTCGCCGGCGCCATAGACACTGGTGCTGATATTTAAGTAGGCCTTGCCAACCGCAAACGCGTCGTACAAGGCCTTCCTCGCACCGGCTGTGGTGCCACCGTTGGCTGCTATAAAATCCGGGTTATAGGTGGATTCTGCTAATGAATCAAACGTCTTGTCATACACGCCCTCCCTAACGCCGGTCGGGAAATCGAGAAGACTAGGAAGCATTGTGGCCACACCCGCGTTGCCCTGGTACGGGAGATCGGTGCAGCAGTGGATGTTCGCCATCGTCACTGCTCCCTCCAGACCGCTGAAATTGGCCTGTACGCGAAATGTCGATGTCGTGCTATCAATGGTGACCAGCACCTCACCCGTCCCGGGCGATCCGTTGGCCGGCGATTCAGCGGCCCCGCTCAGGGTCCCGCTGAATCGCACGATAGTTGCTCCGGAGGTGTAAGCTCCGCACGCGGCCCACAATGTTGCGCATAATATCCAGCGATTCATCGCAGCTGTCCTTTCAAGAACTCCAAGTTGTTTAGCCTCTGTCACAGCCTCAATCGTTAAATTCCGCACTCGCAGCCTGTCGAGTATGGTGTAAGCTCGAGCGAGTGTCAACAAAATACGACTGAGGGCCGGACTGCCCCAAATTGCGGTTCCGGTTGGCTTGTCGCTGACTGTGCCTGCAGCGACCGGGCGCCATTTGCATCGAAGACGACGGCGGGGCGAACGACGCAAGTGCCCGCAAAGAATTGATTTACGTCAAATCACAACGCTACCGCAGCCCCGCACGGCTGTCAGATCAGCTCTCGCCACCGACCATCAGATCGCGAGCCGCCAACAAAACTGGCATCTATAGAAGAAGTCGAAGCACAATCTCCCCAGGCCTGGGTGTTAAGGAGTAGACAGAAAACCGCTTAGCCGTCCGATTGTGATCATCCGTCCTCCGGCGCAGCTCAGCAGCAAAAGACTTCGACTCGGGCCACCGGTTATGAGTCACCGTCCCCATCACCGCCGCAGGCCGCGCAGCTGTCGGCGGGCTAACGTTACGGTGGGGCCAGCATCCGGCGCGGCCAGCTGGAGGTCAGCGGCGAGTGTTTCGGGAACCGCTGTGTGGTCCCCCCGAGCAGTCTTGGCGGCAGGACCTTCATCGCCGGATTGTTCGTCCGTCGGTGCTGGCAGCAGGCTGGGTTCCTCGGGGACGCCGCCGGCGCCGTAGAGAGTGGGTGGCCGGTGAGGGCCCCACGGCTGGAGCTGTTCCCGCTGAGCGGTTGTGCTGCCAGGACTGCCGGGATCACCGGCGACTTCGATGGTGATCTTGCGTTGGTCGCCGAGCCATTCGCCGTCTTCGGTCAGCAGAGTGGCGGTCAGGAGCCAGGTGCCGGAGGGTGGCGGTGAACCGGACCACGGGAGCTGCAGGTGGACACCTTCGCCGAAGAGCGTTTTGCCGTACTTGGTGGCAACGACTGACGCGTCGATGTCCCAGTGTCCCAGCGGGATCGGCTCGTCCCGGCGACTGGGATCGCGGAGTTCGAGGGTCACGGGTCCGAGCACTTTGAGTGGCTGGTCGTTTGAGTCAAAGGTCTGGAGCAGGACCATCAGGCCATCATCGCCGGGGCAATCGTCCAGATCGCAGCCGCCAGTGACTCGCGGGTTCAGGGCGAGTCGCAGTCCGGATCGCGACGCGGGACGCTGAGCGGCGGCGAGCAGCATGGGCCCATTGGCCGTCGCTGCGGGTCGGTAAGCAGAACCGTCCGTCGGTTCGGGGGTATTCACCGGATCCGCGCCGGCACCTTCACCCAGGTCGACCGAGGGGGGCTTCAAGTCGTCGTTTTCTTCCTCGGGCTCCTCCGTGATCGGCGGTCGGTCCGAGCCAGGTGATCGCCTGGGTGGCGTACGAGGAGCCGTATCGTCGGGAGCCGATCTGGCTCCAGGAGGTCGCAAATCGTCAGGCGTCTCACCGGCTCCGGGGGGAGCCGCGGTGGAAGACTGTCCCCAGTCGGAACCGCCGAAGGCCCCACCGAGACCACTCCCCAGTCCACTACCTCGCCGTCGGCCATCGGATCCGGACTGTTGGGTGGCCAGGAGGTTCTTGAGGGACGTATTGCTGCGACGAGCCGACTCGAGTTCGGCCGATTTGACCTGCAACTGCTGGTCGAGCAGGTAGACCTGATCTTCCAGCCAGCGCAGCTCGCTCTCGAGCATCTCCACGTCGGGGTTGGCCTGTCGGCAGCCCGCGAGGGTCAGCAGGAGTAGCAGCGCGATCGTGCAGCAACGGGGCATCGTGCATCGCCCATACCGTGGGGTCCCGGACGGGTATCCGGGACAATTTCGGGATTTCCATCTGCCGGGCCGCTGGGGGCTCGTTCGATGGAAACGCGGGCGAGGAAGTACCCGAAATGCGTGGCTGAGTAAAGACCGGAAGTGACGCTGGGCAACTGCTCCGCCCCAGCGGGGGGCCCGCCGAAATCACCGATGGCAATGATGCGACAGCTGCCGATAGGGTGTCTGTTTTCTGCCTTTGTTTTCTGAACCACGGAACCTGCGGAGGCCGCGGCAGGATTCACCGCCGCACCGTCGGTACCCGGTCTTGGCCGCTCGTACTCAGCGCAGCGGTACTCGAATTACAAGCACGAAGCGCAAGCGAGTGAATGGCTTACGCCGAAACTCACTGCCTTACGCCCAAACTCACTGCCTTACGCCCAAACTCACTGGCATACGCCGAAACTCACTGCCTTACGCCCAAACTCACTGGCTGGCGCCGAAACTCACTGGCTGGCGCCGAAACTCACTGGCTGGCGCCGCGTGCTTGTATCTCCGAGAATGGATCAGGGGGTTCTCGTGCCGGCGCGAGGAATCAGAGCATCAGACTTGCGCTCGGTGATTTAGCTCTTGTTGAGCTTTTCGTCAGCTCGTTCGACGACGCGATCGATCAGCCGGTATTCGACGGCTTCGGCGGACGACATGAAGCAGTCGCGGTTGGTATCTTTTTCGATCTTTTCCAGGGGCTGACCGGAGTGCCGGAGGAGGATCTCATTGAGCCGGTGTTTGATCCGCTTGAATTCTTTGGCGTGGATCATGATGTCTTCAGCGGTCCCTTCCATGCCGGCCAGGGGCTGGTGGATCATGATGCGTGCGTTGGGGAGTGCGTAGCGTTTGCCGGCAGCGCCAGCAGCTAGCAGCACGGCTCCCATCGAAGCGGCCTGACCGATGCAGTAGGTGGCCACATCGCACGAGATGAACTGCATGGTGTCGTAGATGGCCATACCGGCGGAAACGCTGCCGCCGGGCGAGTTGATATAGAGGTTGATGTCGGCCTTGGCATCTTCGGACTGCAGAAAGAGCATCTGGGCGACCAGCAGATTGGCGACTTCGTCGTTGACCTGAGTACCCAGGAAGATGATGCGATCCTTGAGCAGACGGCTGTAGATGTCGTACACCCGTTCTTCACGTCCGCTCTTTTCAACAACGTAGGGAATCAGCGGCATGGCCTGTCGATCTCCTGAGTCGATCGGCCATTGAACCGGGCCGCTCGACGCGCTAAGAGTGAATGAATCGGTATGGTGCTATGAGTCGATCTGAAAGGTACGTCTGAGGATTCTGAGGATGCCGTAGCCGGTGCTCAACCGACTACGATTCATCATCGTCATCGGCGCTGATGGGCGGGCGGCTGAGCACATCGTCGACGATTCCATACGCCTTGGCTTCCTGGGCGTTCATGTAGAAATCGCGGTCGGTATCCTGAGCGACCCGATCGACGGGCTGACCGGTGTGATTGGCCAGCACTTCGTTGAGCATTTCACGAGTCTTGATGATTTCGTTGGCTTGAATCTCGATATCGCTGACCTGCCCGCCGACTCCGCCGTAGGGCTGGTGGATCATGACCTTGGAGTGTGGCAGGGCAAATCGTTTGCCTTTGGTCCCGCCGGCCAGCAGCACGGCGCCGCCGCTGGCGGCCAAGCCGACGCAGTAGGTGGCGACGGGGCAGGTGAGAATCTGCATGGTGTCGTAGATCGCCAAGGTCGCTGTCACGCTACCGCCGGGCGAGTTGATATAGAAATGGATCTCTTTCCGCCGGTTCTCGCTCTGCAGATACAACAGCTTCATCACCAGCTCATTGGCGTTGCCGTCGTAGATCTCACCCTGCAGAAAGACGATGCGGTTTTCCAGCAGCAGGTCGCCCAGGGTCAGCTGGCGCTGCCGCTGGTAGCTCTGGTACCCGTACGAATTGCGAACTGTTTCGCGGAGAAACTCATTCATGCTGATTCAGTCCCCTGCTGATTGGCTCACCGTTGACGTCCGTGGGCAGCAGCCGAGCTGACAGAGTTTACCCAACGCCTGCCGGCTGGCCCTTGAGAGCTGCCTTCCTGTCGATCCAGAGTCCTGTCCGTTCAGAATTATAGAATTGTATCCGTGTAGAATCGAATCCATGACGTGTCGTATGCGGGACGGCCATTCCTTCGCCGTGCCGCGTGGAGACCCGTTGGTCTCCGCTTGGCGCTCCCGGCTTCCTGCCTGGAGCACCGCCGAAACTCACCGGTGATCCGCTCCGGGACGTTTCGGTTTCAGCTGACCCGATTCGCTCAGGTGTAGTCGGTCGGCTGCCGCAGCCCTTCGCCCTCACCCGCGTGCTTGGCCTCGGGAATCACATCGTCCGAGCCGCCACCGACAAAGTAGTCCACCGCCTCGACCTGCTGTCGTTTCGGTTCAAACGGCACGTCTCGGAATTTGGCTTCGCCGGCGATCAGGTCGAGCACTTTGCGTTCGATGATCTGGTTGCGCAGAGCGTCGGACATGCCGTTGCGTTCGATGTAAGCTCGAGTGGCTCGCAGAGACATGTCGGCTTGGCGAGCGATGAGCTGGATTTCCTGATCGTAGTCTTCGGGCAGCACATCGAGGTTCTCGTCCTCGGCAATCCGCTCCAGGATGAAGTGTTCCTTCAGAGCCCGCTCGGTCGTCGCCATGCTGTTCTGCCGCAGCTCGTTGCGCTGAGCCCGGACCTGGTCTTCGGTAAAGCCCGACCGACGCAGTTCCAGCACGGCTCGATCCAGCTCGCGGCGCGACTGACGTCGCAGCAGAGCCGGGGGCAACTCCCAGTTGGCTCCTTGAGTCAGCTGGCCGGTGATCTGCTGGCGAATCCGCTGCTGACGGAAGTAATCGACCTGGCCCTGCAGACGCTGTTCGACAAAATCCCGCAGCTCGCCCTCGGAAGCCATCCCCAGGGCCTGCAGCAGATCGTCGGTCACTTTGACCGTACCGGCTCGTTCAATCGAGTGAATATGGAACTCGGCTTCCACATCCTGGCCTCGCAAAGCCTCATTCGGCGCGTCGTGGCTGATCGCCACTTTGCCAACCCGCAGGTCACCCAGCTTGGCCCCGACCATCAGCTTGTCAAAGCCGGCCAGCGAACCATCCGAGAAGCTCAACACGGGCCGGACCGCGATATGTTCGTCGTCCAGTCGCGAGATCTCCTGACCCTGATGCCGGAAGACGATCGTGACGCCGATCAGATCGTCGACGGCCACCGGCCCTTCACAGGCCTCCAGGACCGCTTCGGCCTTCAGAATTGACTCGAGTTCGCGATCGACGTCCTTGGAGCTGATTTCATGGACGGGCCGTTCGAGCTGCAGGCCCTTCCATTGCGGCGAATCGAACTCGGGCCGGACCTCCAGGTCGAACTCGAACTTCATCGGACCATCAGCCGGAACTTCCACGGCCGTGTAATCGAAATCGGGCTCGCTGATCGCCGAAAAATCCTGGTCCTCGGTCACCTGCGACATGGCGTCCAGCAGCAGGGCACCCTTGACCTGTTCGGACAAGTCCTTGCGAAAACGCTGTTCGACAATCTTCCGCGGCGCGCGACCGGAACGGAATCCGGGAACGGAGGCCTTGGGCATCATCTCCGTGCAGGCATTGTCAAAATAACGCCGCACGTCGTCAGCGGAAATCGTCACCGAAATGTGCCGCTCACAGGCACTCGGCTTGGCGACTTCCACCTCCAGCTGCAACTTCGGCTTCTGCAGCGTCTCCTGCAACTGGGATCCTTCACCCACACTGGTGTCAGAAGCGTTCATCGTGCCAACCACCCCCCAAAAAAAGCATAAGCCCGCACCAACTCCCCTGTCGGCCGGGCACGATGGTCGGGTTCCCCCCGAAAAACGAAGAGCGGGTGATGGGATTCGAACCCACGACAACAACGTTGGCAACGTTGTGCTCTACCAACTGAGCTACACCCGCGGAATGCAGACAGCAGGGCTCGCGCCCTCCCACCGACATAAGCCCCAAATTATATTGCTCAGATAGGGCCTTACAAGGGGAGTGTGCCCACGGCATCCGTCCTCCCCTAACCGCTCCTTCGGACAGATATCCTATCATAGAGTACACCAGCCCAGCCTGTCACCCTCACTGACCGGCGGATTTCCCGGCGCACCCCCAAAAACGACTAATTCCCCCCGCAGGACCCCTACGATGCGCATCTCCCCCGCCCCGTTACGGCAGGCCGCCCTGCTGGCTACTCTCTTGGCCGCCTTGCTGGGCCCCCTCCCCTGCGAGCTAACCGTTCGGGGCGCCGAGGAGCAGCCGGCTCACACCAACCGGCTGGCGACCGAGACGAGCCCATATCTGAAGCTGCACGCCCACAACCCGGTCAACTGGTACCCGTGGGGCGAGGAAGCTCTGGCCAAGGCCGAGCGGGAAAACAAGCTGATCTTTCTCTCCGTCGGCTACTCCAGCTGTTACTGGTGTCACGTGATGGAGCGGGAGTCGTTCATGGACGAAGAGATTGCCGCGTTTCTGAACGAGCATTTCGTCTGCATCAAGGTCGACCGCGAGGAACGTCCCGACCTGGACACGATTTACATGACGGCCGTGCAGATCCTGACGCGCCGCGGCGGCTGGCCCATGTCCGTGTTTCTGACCCCTCAGCGGAAACCGTTCTTCGGAGGGACTTACTTTCCAGCCCGGGATGGCGACCGCGGGACGTCGACCGGATTCCTGACCATCATCCGCAAGGTCCAGCAGATCTGGGCTGAGCAGCCCGACCAGGTGACCAAGAGTGCTGACCAGCTGACCGACTTCGTCCGCCAGCAGATCCACAGTCCGCCCGAGTCCAAGTTCGCCTGGGACAATGGACTCCCGGCCGAAGTGATGAAGGGGCTCGGGACGACATTTGACCCCAAGTACGGTGGCTTCGGGTTCGAAGAGCAATCGCTGCAGGTCCCCAAGTTTCCGGAGCCCTCCAATCTCGGGTTTCTGCTTCACCGTGTCACTCACGACCAGGACACCACCGCCCGCGACATGTTGCTGTTGACGCTGGACCAGATCGTCGCCGGTGGGATTCATGATCACGTGGGCGGTGGCTTCCACCGCTACAGCACGGACCGACGCTGGGAGATTCCCCACTTCGAAAAGATGCTCTACGACAACGCGCAGCTGGTCGGACTGCTGGCCGAAGCTTCGACGCTGGCTGACAAACCGGCCTACGCGGCCGCCGCGCGGGATACGGCCGAGTTCGTGCTGCGCGAAATGACCTCGCCCGACGGCGCGTTCTACTCGGCGCTGGACGCCGAAAGCGAACAAGTCGAAGGAAAATACTACCGCTGGACGCGTGAAGAACTGGAAAAGGTCCTCGGCGACGATTACCCGCTGATGGCCACCATCTTCGACACCAACCAGCCGCCGAACTTTGAACAGGAATACTACGTCTTGCGGCTCACCCGTCCGCTGGCCGATATCGCCCGTGACGCCCAGCTGACTCCCGAAGAGTTGAACAAACGGCTCGATGGCATGCGTGCCAAGCTGATGGCGTACCGCAATCAGCGCATCCGCCCGTTGCTGGACGATAAGGTCCTCACCGGCTGGAACGGCCAGATGATTCGCGGCCTGGCTGACGCCGGACGGTTTCTCAAGGAACCTCGCTACGTCGACGCAGCAGCTCGAGCGGCCGACTTTCTGCTGAACAAACTGACCGACACCGATGGCCGGTTGCTGCACACTTACAGCGACGGCCAAGCCAAGCTGAAGGCGTACGTCGACGACTACGCCCTGCTGATCGACGGCCTGATCGCCCTGCATCAAGCCACCAACGACCCGAAGTGGCTCGACGCCGCCGACAAACTCCAGCAGCAGCAGAATGCTCACTACTGGGACCAGTCGGCCACCGGGTACTTCTTCACCGCCGACGATCACGAAGAGCTGATCGTGCGGATCAAGCAGTTTGTGGACAACGTCCAGCCCTCGGGGAACTCAGTCGCCATCGGCAATCTGCGCGTCCTGGCCGAGGCGAAGAATCACCCCGAGTATCTCGAACTGGCTCGCGGTGTGGCTCAGGCCGCCAGCGACCTGCTGACCGAATCGCCGGCAGCCCTGCCGCGGATGGTGCTGGAACTCGAGAAACTGCCTCAGTAAGCGGGCGCGTCGTGGCGCAGGGCCGACGCGAGAGCCGGCCTGGACGCTTGAGAACCTGCCTGCTTCAGACCCGGAACAGATCGGTCAGCTCGGCCCAGATCGAACCGGGGGTCCGGACGAGATGCCAGGCGACGATAGCGACCAGCGCCATGCCGATCGACAGGCAATGGACCGTAACTCGCGAACGGCTCGGCGGCACATTCTGCAACTCACGACGCAACACCCGCTGGAACCGGGCCCAGTTCTCCAGCTGTTGCGGCCCCGGAGTGCCGTCGAGCTCCACCGTGTCAGCTCCCGTGGTGGCGTCACAGACAAACTCCACTCCCGCTCCCGGCAGACAGGCGACGTTTCCGGTCCACTGCGCCTGGGAGTCGAACGTAAAGACTGCTTGCCGCACCGCTTCTTCCACGGCCGACCGTGATCCACCGTAGATCGCCAGGCGCGGCCGCTGGCTGAGTGACCACAGGATCAGGCAGAAGAACCACAACCCCAGCAACAGCAACCAGATCCATGATTGAAATCGGATCGCCGCCGTGTGGGGAAAAAACAGCTGCATCGGCCCCACGACGGCCAGTCCGGTCAAGGCGAGTCCCAGGACGAAACGATCGCGGTAGCCCGAGACAATCACCGGTCGACCACGACCGTGGATCCACCCGAATGTCAGCAGATATCCGGCCAGCGGCAACAAGGCGATGGCCAACGGGACAGCTTCAACGTGCATCGCTCGTTCCGCTCACTTCTCGGCTGACAGCCCCGAAAATCACCACTTCCAACTCACTGACTCGAACACCCGGCGGCTATTTGCTGGCCGCAGGTGGAATACCGCCGAGGCGGACGGCGTCATGCAGCCACGCTTCGACGACCCAGCCGACTTTGGCCAGCGACAGGGCTGAGCAATTGTCGGGACGGTCCTGCGTCGTATGCCAGTAATTGACTTTGCTGCCCGGCGCCGGGAAATCAAAATCGATAATGTCGAGGGCCGGGATCCGGCCGATGTCGTGCAGCGGCAGATGGTCATCCCGCAATTCATGCTTGCGGCTGGGGATGAACTCGCGCACGTCGAGTTCTTTGGCTTTCGCCCAGATCGACTGCACCCAGGGCCGCACCTCAGGCCAGCTCATGCTGTTCCGCTCCTGGTAGATCTGCAGCTGAGCGTCACCGACCATATCCAGCAGCACGGCACATTGGTAATGAAATGGCTGGAGCTGGGCCACCCATTGCTGAGCAAAATAGGTCGACCCGAGGAAATAGGAGTCACGATCGTCGTCGTAGACCAGCTCTTCGCCGTCAAACAGCACGAAGTCAACTCCCCAGGGGCCTTCGAGCTGAGGGAGTTTCTCGGCCAGCACGCACATCAGTGCCACACTGCTGGCGCCGTCGTTCGCCCCCAGGAATACGCCCGTGCGACGAAGATTCAGGTCGGGGTCGCGATCGGGTAAGGGGCGCGTATCGTAGTGAGCACAGACCAGAATGCGGTCGGTCCGTTCGGGGTGCCAATGGACCCACAGGTTCCGCATCTCGACCCGCTCGCCCGTCTGCGGATGCCGCACGGCAAACGACTGGAACTCAGTCTTGCCCCCCAGCTTTTCGAAGTGTTCGGCGAGCAGCTTCTGTTGTTGGGCCATCCCGGGCGTGCCACTGGCTCGAGATCCGAGGTCGCAGAGCTTTTTGAGCCATTCGTAGGCTCGCGCTCCGTCGAAGGGGATCTCAGCCAGTTTCCACCGTGAGACATAGCGTTGCGACAACTGTTCGCTGGAACGCGGACCGGACGGCCACAGACCGGCCACGATGATCGCTATCGCTCCGAGCACCAGAGCCGCGGCCAGGAACCAGCGCTGGATCGATCCGGTCGCTGTGCGTCCCGACCATGCGGTGGCGTTGCCACCCTGGCCCGTCGATCCCGCCTGCCCACTTCCGTTCATCGCAGTGCTCATCCCCACGACCCGTTCGCTCCTGCCTTGCAGCCTGCCGCCAGAATAGGGACTGAACAGACGCCGCACAAGCCGCGACGAACGAAATCACTCCGGACCGTCGCCGCCGGTCACCACTCGCCGGCGCCAGTTCAACCCAGTCCCCACCAGCTATCGTCGGACGGCTCGTCGAACGCCGCATCGACGGCGGCCAAGCGATCTTTGGCCGCCGGAAGACCAGCCAGATCAGCGCCGGCCGCACCGAGCAGACCGGGTGCCGGCACCGCTCCGACTCGGTCCCGGACAATCGCGAAATCGGTTCCGTCGACCAGCCCGTCCCGATTCACGTCGTAAGGATTGGATACCGACGCCGGATTGAGGAAATTCGTGGGATGCGTGGCGACGGCGGTGAGATCTTCGGCTGTCACGGCGATCCCCGACCCGGCACCCGTTTCACCCACTCGACTCGCCCAGTAGACCACCGATGCTGCGCTCAGCCCGGTGACGGCGCCGGTAAGAACCTTCACTTCGAGCCACTGATCGACGATCGCTCCGTCGGGGAAGATCAACGTCACTCGGTCCGAACCGTTCGCTCCCGCGCCGGCCCGCACGCTGACCTGAGGTTGAATCCCCAGCGGTGTCCAGTTGGCGACGTTGTTCAGCGACGATCCGACCCGGAACTCAAACTCGCTGGCCGAGAGCTGACCGGGCTGAGCCAGACCACTGATGTCGATCATCAGCCCATTGATGCCGCGAACATAGCTCGACACATTTTGGAACGTCGCCGTACCGCCCGGCGCCAGCGCCGTCTTGCCAAGGGCCGGATCGGCGACCTGTGCAGGTCGCGGGGCGAGGGCCGCATCGTCGGCAGCGGTGGCGCCGGAATTGAAACCGTCAAACTTGGAATTGTTATAGAAGAGGCGATGAGCGACGACGGTGGCCGTACCGGTCACGACCAGCGGATACGTGTAGTCGGTTTGAGTCGCGTCGTTCCCCAACAACCGATTGTCCACCAGATCGCGAATCCCCGCGTTGCCGCCGATCAGCCGAACCGTGTATTGCCCCGGAGGCACGATGGCAAACTGACCGGTCAACTTACGTGTGGCCGGATTGAACGTCAACGAAGTCGCCGGCAGGGCCCCGCGAGAACCGGGCTGTCCCGATTCCGGGATCAGCTCCAGCCGATCAGCCTGGACCGACGCCGGATTCAACTGCTCGCTCAGCTCCAGCACCAACTCAACCGGACCAGCGGGCACCGATCCACCAGCCGCGGGCGTGGTGTTGATGACCGCGGGTCGCACCGTGTCGATGCTCAATTCGTTGCTGGTCGCGTCGGTCCCGACGTTGCCGGCCGGGTCGGTCGCCGTGACGACCACGTTGTAATTCCCATCGACCAGCGCCGGTGCGATGACATTGTCAGCCAGCCCCCACTGGCCATTCCCCGAATTGATCGCGGTGTATGTCTTACCGGCAATCGTCACCTTCACTTCCGCACTCGGATCGTTGACGGTCCCCTGCAGCGACGGCGTCGGGTCGGCCGTCAGTCGCGGCGTGACAGTCACCACCGGCGCCACGGTGTCGATGACCAGCTCCTGGCTCGTTCCATCCACCCCCTGATTCCCCAGTGGGTCCGTAGCCTGCACGGTCACGTCATAGGTTCCGTCGGACAGCGGTGGCGAAATCACGTTATCCGGCAGCTGCCATTGGCCATTTCCGGTCAGTTGAGCGGGATAGGTCTTGCCCTGAACGGTGACGAGCACGGTTGCTGTGGAGTCGTCAACCGTCCCCTGCAAAGCGGGAGTTTTGTCCGAAGTGGTCTTGGGTACCACGGTCACGACCGGCGCTGTGCCGTCGATCGTCAGTTCCAGCGTCGTCGAGTCGAAGCCGACATTGCCGGCGGAGTCCGTGGCCTGCACCTGGACTTCGTACACGCCATCGATCAGCGACGGAGTGATCAGGCTGCCGTCGAGAGTCCATTGACCGTTGGTCAGATTTACCGCCGCATAAGTCTTGCCAGCGATCGTCACACTGACCAGGGCGGCCGGATCATCGACGGTCCCCTGCAGATCGGGAGTTCGGTCCGAGGTCGTTCGTGGCGCCACGGTCACGGCTGGCGCCGTGCCGTCGATTGTCAGCTCAAGAGTCGTGGCATCCACGCCCGTATTGCCCGCCAGGTCGGTGGCACTCACGGACACTTCGTACACGCCGTTGGTCAACGGACTCAGCTGACCGGAGGGAATGGACCACGTACCATTCCCCAGATTCGTTGCGGCATACGAAGTGCCAAGTACCGTGACGCTGATCGTCGCCAGCGGGTCGTTGACCGTCCCGGTCAGACTGGGCGAGGTGTTGCCGGTCAGGAGCGAATTGACCGTCACCACAGGTGCCGT
The DNA here is from genome assembly GCA_046349895.1 of Pirellulales bacterium. Taxonomy (GTDB): domain Bacteria; phylum Planctomycetota; class Planctomycetia; order Pirellulales; family Pirellulaceae; genus JAXMBJ01. The sequence continues at coordinate 4,470,081 of JAXMBJ010000006.1, forward strand.
CTTGTCGACGACCAGTTCGCCGGTGTTGTTTTCAGTACCGACATTGCCCGCCACGTCGGTGGCTCGGACTTTGACATCATACGTTCCCTCGGCCAGCGCAGGAGCGATCGTTCCGGCCGGCAGACTCCACGTGCCGTCACCAGAATTCAAAGCACTGTAGGTGTGTCCGTCGATCTCGACCTCGATCGTCGTTTCCGGCGGCTGGAACGACCACAGCACGACGGGCTCCGCGCCGCCCACGGCATTGCCAGCGTGGAGCGCGGCCAGTTCCGTACCCGTCAGGACGCGGTTGTCGATGCGGATTTCATCCAGTCGGCCGGAGAACGGACTGGCCGCATTGCTCGGGCTGGCGTCGCCGCCAAACCAACTGCTGCCGACCACTCGGCCGACTCCGACCGCTCCATGAGCGCCGATACGGCGTCCCTCGCCGGCGGCAAACTGCGTCCCGTCGAGATAACCGGCCAGTACGCCAGGCCCGCCCGCTTCGGGAACGTCCAGCACCAGGGCCGCGTGATACCACTGCCCCGTCTGAATGGCCCCCGGAGCTGTCTTCACATACTCGCTCCACGCCGTCGGACCGCTGCGGTAACCGCCGACAACGAGCTGGCCGTTTTCGAGATACAACAGCAGGCCGGCAAAACCATCCCCTTCTTCGAACAGCACTTGCCGCGTGCCATCCTGTGGCAATTGATCGGCTCGGAACCACAGTGATATGGTCCGTTGGGCGACTTGATTGAGATTGATGTCGGCCGAATCGGGGACTTGCAGCCCCGCGTTGACTCCGTCCAGCTGGAGTCCTCCGCCGACCTGGCCGCCGGGGATCCACCGGGCTCCACCGACCAGCTGAGCCCAATCGGCGACGGCACCGCCACCGAAGTCTCGGACGCGAGCACTGTCGGCATCGACGATGGTGCCGGCCAGAGCCGGCGAGCCAAGCTTCGTCACCCCAGGTGTTACGGCCAGCACGGGCGCCGTGGTGTCGACAGTCAACTCGCCGGTCGTCCCATCCACCCCGGCATTTCCGACCGCGTCGGTGGCGGTGACGACGACGTCGTACGTGCCATCAGCCAGCGCCGGCACGATCTGGTTATCGGCCAGTGTCCACTGACCATTCCCCTGATTCACGGCGGGCCACGAAACGCCCCCAATGGTTACGCTCACAGTGGCCAGCGGATCGTCGACAGTCCCCTGCAGGGCCGGGCTGGCATCCGACGTCACCTTGCCAACTACCGTCACTACGGGGGCCGTACCGTCGATCAACAGCTCCAGCGAGGAGCTGTCGTTGCTCGAGTTCCCGGCATCGTCCACGGCGTGGGCTGCGACCTCGTAAGTGCCGTCGGCCAGGGGCGACTGAATCGTGTTATCAGCCAGCGTCCAGACATTGCCGACCACCTTCGCTTCGTACGTCACTCCGTTCACGGTCACATGCACGATCGCCGAGGGATCATTCACCGTACCGGTCAACGCCGGCGTACGATCGGAGGTCGACAGCGCATTGACGGTCACAACCGGCGGCAGAGTGTCGATACGCAGCTCATTGCTGGTCGAGTCGGTCCCCACGTTCCCCGCAGTATCCGTGGCAGCCACCGACACATCGTACGAGCCATCGGCCAGCGGTGTGGCGATTGTGTTGTCGGCCAGCGACCAGGTCCCATTGCCGGCGTTGACCGCCGCGTACTGCACGCCGTTGACCGTTACCTGCACAGTAGCCGACGGATCGGCCACGGTGCCGCTGAGTGCCGGGCGAGTGTCGGAGGTAATCAACACGTTGACGGTGACCACTGGCGCATTCAAGTCGACGACCAGCTCGTCGGCTGTTTGGTCGCTGCCGACATTACCGACGTCATCGGTCGCGACCACTTCGATGTCGTAAGTCCCATGAGCCAACGGGGCCAGTTGTCCGGCCGGGACTGTCCAGGTGCCATTGCCCGGGTTGAGCACGGGAATCGACTGGTCGCCGACGATCAGCTGAATCGTAGCGGTCGGATCGTTGATGGTCCCCGAGATCGCTGGCGAGGCCTGGTTGGTCAGCTGCGAGTTGATCGTCACGAGCGGGCTGACCGTGTCGATCACCAGCTCGTCGATCGACGCATCGGTGCCAACGTTCCCGGCCTGATCGGTCGCCGTGACCACGACGTTGAAGACTCCGTCGGGGAGTGCGGTCAGTGCTCCGTCGGCCAGTTCCCAAGCGCCGCTGCCAAGCTGGACACCGGGCAAGGTCTGGCCGTTGACCGTGACCTGAATCGTGGCCTGGGGATCATCGACGCTGCCGGTCAGCCGCGGGGTATTATCGCGGGTCTTAAGCGGATTAATCGACACCACCGGCAAAATGGCGTCGACTCGCAGTTCATTGATCGTCGTGTCAGTGCCGACCTTGCCGCCAGGTGCGGTGGCCGTGACTCGCACGTCATACACACCGTGGCTCAGCGGCGCCAGCACGTTATCCGCCAGCTGCCACGTGCCGTCTCCCTGATTCGTGGCCGGATAGCTGGCTCCATTCACTTCCACCACGATCGTCGCCGACGGACTGCTGACGGTACCTGTCAGAGGCGGTGTGAGATCGGTGGTCAACAGTGGCTGAACGGTGACCGACGGAGCGGCCGGGTCGATCCTCAGTTCGTCGGTCGTGGAGTCGGTCGCCACGTTGCCGGCCAGGTCGGTCGCCTGCACCTGAACGTTGTAGGTGCCTGGGGTGAGCGGATTGATCAGGCTGCCGGCGAGCGACCAGGTGCCGTCCTGGTGGTTGATGGCGGCGAGTGTCTGACCGTGAACGGTGACGGAGACGGTTGCATCCTTTTCGGAGATCAGACCAGTGAGATCGGGTGTCGAGTCGCCGGTGATGATGCTGAGCACAGTGACGGTCGGCGCGACGGTGTCGACCGTTAGCTCGCGCTTCGTGGTATCCTGTCCGACGTTCCCCGCCAGATCGGTCGCGTGGGCCTTGACTTCGTAGGTGCCATCCGCCATGGGCGTCGTCAAACTGACCGACCATGTTCCGTTGCCGGCCACCGTCGCTGGATACGTTGTGCCGTCGATTTCTACTTCGACGGTGGCGGCCGCATCATCGACCGAGCCGGTCACTGTCGGCGTCGAGTCGTTGGTGAACAGGATGTTGACCGTGACGACGGGAGCTACCAGATCGATCCACAATTCGCCAGAAGTCGCATCCTGGCCCACATTGCCGGCCACATCGACGGCACTGACCTGCACATCGTAGGTGCCGCCGGCCAGTGGCAACTGAATGGCGTTGTCGGCCAGCACCCAGGTCCCGTTCAAAAGATTGGTGGCCGGGTAGGCGATGCCGGCGATCGTCACGGTGATCACGGCCTGCAGGTCATTCTGCACGGTACCGCTGATCGCCGGTGTCGTATCCTTGGTCTGCAGCGGATTGACGGTGACCACTGGAGTGAGGGTGTCGACCTGCAGTTCGCCGGTCGAGCTGTCGGTGCCGACATTGCCGGCCTGATCGGTGGCGGTCACCGCCACGTCGTACACGGCGTCGCTGAGTCCCGCCGGAAGTCCGACGATGTCGTTGGCAATCGACCAGGTACCATCACCGGTGTTAACGGCCGGATAGGCCACACCGGCGACGGTGACCACAACATTGGCCAGCGGATCGTTGACCGTCCCCTGCAGCGACGGGGTGGAATCCTTGGTGATCTTGGCCGCGACGGTCACGACCGGCGCGAGCGTATCGACTCGCAGCTCGCCCGTCGTCGCATCCAGCCCGATGTTTCCTCGAGCGTCGACCGCTTCGACGTTGACGTCGTACGTGCCGTCGGGAAGAACGTTGACCGTGTTGTCGGCCAGGGTCCACGTACCGTCGCCATGGTTGACTGGCTGGTACAGGAACCCGTTGACGGTCAGTTTCAGTGTCGCGGTCGGATCGTTGACCGTTCCGCTGAGCGGCGGTCGGTTATCGTTGGTCAGGAGGGCGTTGACCGTCACGGTTGGCGGCGTGGCATCGATCAGCAGTTCGCCCGAGGTCCCATCCTGGCTGGCATTGCCGACCGGGTCGGTAGCGGTGACCAGCACGTTGTAGACGCCGTCCGGGAGGGCCACGATCTGATTGTCTGCCAGCAACCAGCTGCCGTCGCGGTTGTTGATGGCCGGATAGGCCTGGCCATTGACGGTCACGACGATCGACGCATCGGGGTCATTGACCGTCCCGGTCAGTGCCGGCGAGGAATCCGAAGTGGCCAGCGGAGTCACGGTCACACTGGGCGGCGTCTGATCGACGGCGAAGGTCGTGGTGAAGGGCTGCACGGGGCGCGAGGCCGAATCGAGCACCGCACCGCTGGCGATGGTGACCGTATGCGATCCTTCGGACACCGCGGCGATCTGGAACACGGCCCGGTTCGGATTCGCTCCGATCGCCACCGACAGCGCGGACTGGCCATCGATCTTCAGGTCGCTCGCCTGCAGGCTGCTGGCGAGAATCGGGTGACCAAAATCCACCGTGACCTGAGTGGGAGGCGTGGCGAGAACCTGGCCGGCGTTCGGGACGACTGAAGTGACTCGGAATTCGTTCAGACCGGAGGCACCGGTCAGCCGCAGCATGTAGGCTCCACCACCGCTCTCCGAGACAACTCGCACTTTGTAGCGGCCGGTCGACGGAATGGAGTATTGCACCGTCGGGCTGCCCGGGCCGGTAAACGACTGCAGTTCGTTATTCGAAGGGCCGTAAAGGACCAGGGCCGCATCGAGCGTGTTGGCGGGGAGGAGCGGACCATCGCCGGGCGTCGACAGGCTGATCTGAATCTGGTCTCCGGCCACGGCGTCAAAGGCGAAGTAATCGCCGGGATCGCCGAGTGCTGCGAAGGCTCCAGCCAGATTCAATCGGCCACCGCCGAAATAACCTTCCAGGTCGGGAGCGGGATCGGCGCCGGCCAGCAAAGCGGCTTTCACTTCCGCCACCGTCGCGCTCGGTCGCGAGGCTCGCAGCAGAGCGACGGCGGCCGAGACCAGCGGCGTAGCCATCGAGGTTCCCGACCTGAGTCCATACTGGCCACCCCGTTCGGTGCTGAGAATACCAACACCTGGGGCTCCGATGTCGACCGAGTTCACACCGTAGTTGGTGAAGGCGGCCGGAAAATCTTGATTGTCGGTGGCACCGACCGAGATGATGCCGTCCAGCGGATAGCTCGACGGGTAGTGGGGAATTTCGTCGTTGTTCAGCTGATCGTTGCCGGCGGCGGCGACGAAGACGATCCCCGCGTCGATGCTGCGACGGATGGCATCCTGCAGCACGTTGGAATAGCCACCTCCACCCCAGCTGTTGTTGCTCGCCACGATGTTGACTCCATATTCAGTCTTCATCATGGTGATGTAGTTGAGTGCTTCCACGGCGGCGGAAACGGTCCCGATCCCAGAACCGCTCAAGAAGCGCAGCGGCATGATCTTGACGTTCCACGCCAGGCCGGTGACGCCGAGCAGGTTATTGCCGACAGCGCCGAGGATCCCGGCGACGTGGGTGCCGTGGCCGTTTTCGTCCATCGGATCCGAGTCGCCGCTGATCGTATCGATGCCGACAAAGTCGTCGACGTAGCCGTTCCCGTCATCGTCGACGCCGGCAACACCATTCTGCTCGGCCGTGTTGTGCCAGATATTCGCAGCCAGATCAGGATGGAGATAATCGACACCACCGTCGATCACGGCGACGACGACCGATGAACTTCCGGTCAACAGGTCCCAGGCTTCGGGCGCATCGACGTCGGCATCGGCAAACCCACCTCCCTGACCGACGTTGTTCAAATGCCACTGCTGGCCGAAATTCGGATCGTTCGGAATCGTCGCTGCGGAGGTGATCTTGTAGTCGGGTTCGGCGTGCAGCACCAGCGGATCCACGCTCCACTCGGCTAACGACGCGTCCAGGTCCTGATCGGCCGACAGTCGCACGACGGCCAGATTCAGCTCCGGCATCAACTGCTCGACAATCCAGCCCTTCTGTTCGATGTAATCCCGCATCTCATGATCGGCCACTTCACGATACTGAATCAGCAGCACGTGATCGTCGGCGATCAGTTCGCGATCGACCTTGGTCGTCGCGCGCGGAACGTCGACAGCCGAGGCTCCTGGGGATTGCGAAGTGCCGGACACGGACGAGCCCGACGGATTCGTCGCAGCTGAGTTGCCCGAGGGTGAGTTGCCCAAGGATGAGTTGCCCAAGGATGCGGGGGCCGGCGCTGGCGAACCGGAAATCCCTTGACCCAAGGGCGGTTCAGAATTGACGTAACCGAGCACGGTGCCGACGTCCGACAGCAGCTGAGCGCCGCTCAACTGCTGATTCGCGCCGTGGCTGACGCTGGTATCCAGAGCCACGACCAGATGATACTGATTGTCATTGCCGGTGATGCGGGCGTAGTACGCACCGCCGGCCGTGACTCGAAAATCGGCGATCGACAGTGGGAGGTTGCCATTCGCCGCACCGGTGGCGACCACGGTTCCAGCGGAGTTGATCAGCTGCAGTTTGGCGTTGGGTGAGGGCGTGTCGAGAGCGACGGACAAGGCGGCTCCGGCCACCGCGTCGAACTGGTACCAATCCTCACCGAACTGCGGCACGGCGACCAGAATCCCGTCGTAGCCGCGTCCATCCGACCCCAAGCTGAAATTATCGTACTGCTGGAACTTGATCCGGAAATTCGGGCCCAGGGTGATGCCGGCTGTCTGAGCCGCTTGAGCCAGATCGATCGTCACTCGTTGCCAGTCGCCAAACGGCGCATCGGTCGCATTGAAGATCGTGTACCACTGCAGTCCGTCCGCACTGATCGACACTCCATCGCCATTGGCGCTGCCGTTGAACGAAGCCGGCAAGGCCTGCTCTTCGTCCCCAAAGTCGGCGTGCAGGAAGGTCAGCAGGGCGCCCTGGCCGGACGACAGGTCGACTCGGTAGGTGGCTTCGTTAAGCGTGAAGTTACCGTCCGGTTCGCGGTACATCGCCAGCGCGTAACTGCCATCGGTAGTGTCCAGATCGTTGCGAATGACGATGCGTCCTTCCGGACCGGAACTCTTGAGCGTCCAGCGATTCGGGTCAAACGACTGCGATTCGAAACTCTCAGCGGCAATGGTGGCACCGAAGATCGACGGCAGCTGCCCGACGACGCTGGCCAGCCGAGCACCGTTCAAGGGGAGATTGACGAAGGCTCCCGACAGCGACTGGGCAGTGGCCTGAGTGTTGTTGCTGGGCGTCCCGAATTCGGTCTCGAGCACGGAGTTCAACACGGCTCGCAAAGAGTAGACCCCGGTCGAACCGGCGGTCCCCGAAACGCGGATCACGTACGTGCCGGCGGATGCCGTCGGGACCGACTGCACCAGCACGCGTTGCCCGGCCGTCGACGCCGTGACGCTCGCCAGCTCCTGGCCTCCCGGAGCAAACACCTGCACCGTCCCCTGCAGGGGAGATTGCCCCGGCAAGGAATCGCCGGCCACCAGCTCCAGGCTGAGGATCTGTCCGGCATCGAGCGGCAGCGAGTAACTGTCGGTGTCACCCGCATAGCCAATGATGCGGGTGAACTGCGATTGGTAAGTGAGACTGCCGAGCGGCTCGAGCGGCTCGAGATTCGCTGGCCAGGCCGTCAGGTCGGCATCGGTCCCGAACGTCAAGACAAAATCGCCCCCCGACACTCCGTTCCCGCTAGGGACAGTACCGATCGCGGGGAGTTCTCCGTCGAGCTGGTTCCCGGCCAGATCCTGGAAGCCGTCAACGCTGCCGGAGAGGGTCAATGTGTAGTTGTCTTCAGGGAGTTGGTTGAAGGTGACCGTCAACCGCCGCAACACCGGGTCATAGACAAAGTCCGACGGCAGATACTCGCCGCCCAGCTGGCCCGTCAGCAGCACGTCGGTCAGATCCATGGTCGATTCGAGCATCGCTTCATCAAACGTCGCCGAATAAACCAGTGTCCCCACGGGCAGAACATCGTTTCGTTCCACGGACGAATTGACGATTCGCGGCGCCGTCGAGTCGACGGTGAACTGACTGCTGAACAAAGCCAGCGACCGACCACTGACGCTGGTCATCGCACCCGCGTTGAAGGCGACGGAGTAGGTCCCCTGAGCCAGCGTCGGCAGGGAGAACTGCACCGTATCGCCATCGATCAAGGTCACGCCGGTCGCCACCGGTTGACCGTTGATCAGCAGGTCGGTGGCCTGGATCGACGTCGCCAGCACGCCGAGACTGAAATCGACGGTGAAGGTCGACGGAGGAGCCGGCAGATAGGAGTTATTGGCGGGCGTCGCCGCCACCACGTTCAGATTGCGGTCGCCTGAAGCCCCTGCCACCTGCAGGACGTACTTCCCGGCGGCCGCCGTTTCGCGGCTCACTTGCAGCCGATATTCGCCGGTCCGGACGGCTGTGTGCGACAGCAGTACGTTGCGGCCGTCCGCGGCGCCGCCCGACTGACTCGCCACCAGGGCTCCGGTCGTGTCGTACAGACGAAGGATCGGGTCGAGCTGATTGTCGGGCTGAGCCGCACCATCCCACGGAGTGTAGGTCTGGATGTTCAACTGGTCCCCGGTCTGCACCGCGATCATGTACCAGTCGTCTTGAGGTTCAATGTTGTAGAAGGTCGCCAGACCCGGCAGAGGATCGGCCGTCTGGTTGCGTGGCGCGCCGATGATGAACCGGCTGCCGTCGATGGCGACCGCGTTGCCGAAGAAATCACTGTCGCTCGGAGGGTCAAGACCCAAGTAGGCCTCCTCCACCCAACCCGCATCTCCGTGCCGGTAAACGTAGACCGCTCCGTCGTTGATGCCATTCACTTCGTCGAATCGCGCGGCGACGATCAGCGTGTCACCGTCGATCGATACGGCACTGCCGAAGTCGTCGGCAATCGTGTCCCGGGAACCGATCAACTTGGCCGACTGTGACCACGTGGTGCCGATCCGCTCGAACACGTACGCCGAACCGGCACCCAGCCCCGCGTCGTCGTCCTCAGTCGCACCCACGACGACCCACCGGCCGCTGATATCGACCGTCTTGCCAAACTGGTCCCCCAGCTGGCCGTCAGCCGCCGTCAGCTTCTGCCGCTGTACGATCGACGCACCCGTATCCTCGAACAGATAGATCGCACCGGCATCGGTTGCCTTGTCGTCGTCAAATCGCGAACTGACGACAATCCAGCCGCCGTCGACTCCTACGTCCGTGCCGAACTGGTCCCGAGCCCCCGTGTCGGCTCCCACCACCTTCGCCGCCTCGGACCACGTGCTGCCATTCAGCCGATAGACATAGGCAGCTCCCGCGTCGATCCCGGCACCCGTGTCGAGCGGAGCGCCCACCACCAGCGTCGAGCCCTGAGCGTCGAGCGACCAACCAAACCGCTCGCCAAACCCAGCGTCACTGGCCACCAGTTTCTGGGTCTGCACCCACTGCGTCCCATTGAACTGGAACACATAGACCGCTCCAGCGTCATTCGCCGGCACCGTGTCCGCCAACCGGGCTCCCACGAATGCCCAGTTCCCCTGGATGGCGACCGCATAGCCAAAATTCGCCCCGGCCGATGGGTCGCTGGCCGTGATCTCCTGAAACGATTGCCATTGACCGTTGACCAGCCGCATCAGCGTGGCCGTACCAGCACTCGGAACCGCTCCGTTGAAATCATCAAACGCACCGGCGATCGCCCAATCGTTGTCAATGTCGACCGCCCACCCGAACCCGTCCCGGACCGAATCGGCTGGCGCCGAGATCTTCTGGCGCGTCAATTCGATGTTGCCGACCAGCGTATTCAGGTCGCCCAAGGCGCGGCCGGCAGCTCCCAACGGCTGAGCGTTGCCGACGGGATTGTTCAGCTCAGCGTCCAGCGTGGCGTCGAGCGCATAGGCCAGTCGGTACGCACCGATCCCGCCCACGACCCGCACGTAGTAGGTCGCCGGAGAACCATCCAAGGTATTGTCGCGGAAGTTCTGAATGACCGATTCGGAGGGAATTCGCGGCTTGCCTTTGGCCAGCAACGTCTGATTGGCACTGTAGAGCTCCACGCCCCAACCGCTGCCACTTCCCCCTGCCGCCAACGAGAGATATTGATTGTCGGCCAGATCGATGCGGTACCAGTCGTTCGTGTCGCCTCCGGTACCTAGCTCGCCCGCGACAGCACCCCGCGTCACAACTCCCGACAGGAGACTCAGTCCCCCCTGCAGATTCTCAGCCGTAGCCAGAGTACCGTTCCCAGCCCCGCCCGACAGCTCCGACTCCCAGGTACCGTTCACGATCAACGATACACCGGCCGAACCAATCGTACCGGCTATCCCCGTCACGCGCACGCCGTAGGTGCCGGCCGATGCTGCGGGAACCTGGTTCAGGATCACCGGCACACCCGCCCCGCCAGTGGCCGTTGCCAACACGGAATTATCTGGCGCCAGAATATCGACCTGCCCCTGCAGGCCGACGGCCGGATTCACCCGGACCGAAACCGCCTGGCCAGCGTCCAAGGCAATCTGAAAGACGTCGTTCGGATTGGCCTGACTGATCTGAGCCGTCCCCTGGGTGGCATAAGCCATGGCCGAACGGGGTTCGAGATTGGTCAACGGCAACGGGAACGCTTGAGTGGCCAACACCCGGCGCAATTCCAGCGACTCACCACCCGGAAGGATTCCCCGCGAAGATTTACGGGCTGCCCGCGCAGCCCGCAACCATCGACGGCGTCGCTGCCGCGAAGTCGGATTAGAGCCCATCGGCATGCTCTCTCTGTCTGTATATTCCGGACGGCTCACCGCGCGGTATGACACAGATACCGCACTAAGCTCCCCCCCCGACGATGGGCTCCCTCGTCCAGCCCTCCCCGCGTTCCAGACTGCAGCGTTCAGATTCCTGAAGCGCCACAGCCCCGGCGGCTGGACTCATCCCCGGTGATTGATGAGCAATTTCGACGACCGACCGAACTGACTGTTCTGTTCCCGCCCCCCCCCTGCCGTCATCCCCGCAGGAATTCACGACATAGAACGGACATTCAGCCTGATTGTACACTCGCTTCCAATAGCTACCAACGTTTTGCTTGACACATTTGGCATTCAGCTACTCAAGAGGTGTCGCTGATCCGCCAGATGGGCGGAAGCACGTTCCAAACAATTGACTTCCGGGGGGATAAGTACCTGCCGGTCAGTCGGCCGAATCCGCAGCGGGCACAGGTCGGCCCTGAAGTTCGGGCCGCAGCCAGACCCCGGTGACGCTAGCATCGACGGCCGCCACCTCCTCCGGTGTCCCCTCGGCCACAATCCGACCCCCGGCCGCCCCCCCTTCCGGACCCAGGTCGATGATCCAGTCCGACCGTTTCATCACGTCCAGGTGATGCTCGACCACCACCACCGAGTTTCCCCGGTCGACCAACTGATCGAGGACATGGAGTAGCCGGGCGATGTCGTCGGCGTGGAGCCCGGTCGTCGGTTCGTCCAGGATATACAGCGTCCGGCCGGTTTCGGCCCGAGCCAGCTCATGTGCCAGTTTCACCCGCTGAGCCTCACCGCCCGAGAGCGTCGTGCTGGACTGACCCAGCGGCAGATACCCCAACCCCACCTGCTGCAGGCACTGCAACGTCCGCTCAATGTGGACAAAGTTCTCAAAAAACTCCGTCGCCCGATCGACACTCATCTCCAACACGTCGGCGATCGTCTGACCGCGATAAGTCACGCGCAGCGTCTGCGGATTGAACCGGCGTCCTTGGCACGACTCGCAGGTCACAAACAGATCGGGCAGAAAGCTCATCTCGATCCGACGCTGACCATGCCCCTGACACGTTTCGCAGCGGCCCCCTTTGACATTGAAGCTGAATCGACCGCTGCGAAATCCCAGCTGCTTGGCTTCTCGCGTCCCGGTAAAGACCTTGCGGATCTCGTCGAACACACCGGTGAACGTCGCCGGATTCGAGCGGGGTGAACGGCCGATCGGAGTCTGGTCGACGCAGACGACCTTGTCGATCAGATTCGTCCCTCGCAGTCCACGGTGCGGACCCGGCTTGAGCCCGGTGCCGTACAACCGGCGGAGCAACGCGGGGGCCAGCGTCTCACCGATCAGCGAACTCTTACCCGATCCGCTCACCCCCGTCACACAGACCAGGGCCTGGAGCGGAATGCGGACCGTCACGTCCTGCAGATTGTTCGTCGTCACGCCTTCCAAGGTCAACGAACGCGTCTTCGCCGTTTTGCGCCGCCGCTCGGGGAGCAATATGGCCGATTTGCCCGACAGATAACGTCCGGTCGGCGAATGGTCCAGTTCGGCCAGCTCCTGCGGAGTCCCCTGGGCTACCAGCCGCCCCCCCTGCTGCCCGGCCGCCGGACCGATGTCAATCACCTGATCAGCTGCTCGAATCAACGCCGCATCGTGCTCGACCACCACCACCGTGTTCCCCAGCGACTGCAGATCGCGCAGGGCGTCGATCAGCCGCTGGTTGTCGCGCGGATGGAGCCCGATGGAGGGCTCGTCCAGGATGTAACAGACGCCGACCAGCCCCGATCCGATGCCGCTGGCCAGCCGCACTCGCTGGAGTTCACCGCCGCTGAGCGTCCCGGCGGCGCGGTCGAGCGTCAGGTAGTCGACACCAACTTTCTGCAGAAACGCCAGCCGTTTGGAAATCTCGCGAATCACCGGCTCGGCCACTTCCCGCTGAGCATCGGTCAGGGGGAGCGATTCAAAGAAGCTGGCCGCCTCGCTCAGCGTCATGCGAGTGATCTGACGGATCGACTGACCCGCCAGACGGACACAGGTCGCTTCGGGCCGCAGCCTCGAGCCCTGGCAGGCATGGCAGGTGACGTCGCCTCGGAAAGCCGCCAGCTGCCGCTGACGCTGCACACTCTTGCACGTGGCGTATTCCCGTTCGAGCATCGTGAGGATGCCGACAAACTGGCGATCGTCGCCATACAGCAACGCCTCACGATGAGCCTCATCGAGCGACTCCCACGGTTGATCCGTCGGCAATTTGTGCCCAGTGAAGTAACGAGCGACGTCCTGCTCCCAGCGAGCACGACGAGTCGGCGAGGCGGTCCGCCACGGCAGCACCGGGCCCTCCTCCGCCCGCAACGTCCAATCGGGAATCACCAGCTCCGGATCAAACTGATCCAGAGTCCCCATCCCCTCACAGACCGGACATGCCCCGTACGGACTGTTGAAACTGAATGTCCGGGGCTCAATCTCCTCGTAACTCACACCACACTTGGGACACGCGTAGAGCGTACTGAACCACTCATCCCGCCACCCGAACCGGGGCGGATCGAGCTCGGTTTCATCCGGCCGGAGGTAACAGGCGACGAGGAGCCCATCGCCGTGCTTGAGCGCCAGCCGCACCGATTCGGCCATCCGCTTTTCAATCCCCGGCCGCACAATAATCCGATCGACCACCGCGTCGATATGGTGGACTTTGCCCGCCGCGAGCTCCGGCAAGCTCTCCATGTCAAACACATCGCCGTCGATACGAGCCCGCACGAAACCGCCACGTCGGACCCGCTCCAGCACCTCGCGGTGACGCCCCTTCCGGCCGCGGACCAGCGGCGCCATGATCATCAGCCGCGTCCCTTCCGGCAGACCCAACAGATGCCGCTCAATCTGCTCCGGACTCTGCTGACAAATCGGCTCGTCACAACGGAAACAATACGGCAACCCACAGCGGGCCATCAGCAGCCGCAGATAGTCGTAGATCTCCGTGACCGTCCCGACCGTGCTCCGCCGCCCGTGAGCCGTCGGGACTTGGTCGATGCAGATCGTCGGCGGCAATCCGTCGATCGATTCCACGTCCGGACGCGGGAGCTGAGTGAGGAACTGGCGAGCGTAGACCGACAGACTCTCGATGTACTGCCGTTGGCCTTCCGCAAACAACGTGTTGAACGCCAGCGAACTCTTCCCCGATCCGCTCGGACCACTGATCACCACCAGCCGGTCACGGGGAATGTCGACATCCAAGGACTTCAGATTGTGGACCCGAGCGCCCCGAATCCGCACCGATCCGCCCAGCGTCGTGCCGGGCCGACTCGGCAGACTCGTCTCCTGTACCCCGTCAGCCTCCGGCAATTCGGGCAGTGCTCCGGCATTCGCTTGGCGTCGATGCATTGCGGACAAGCTCTCAGGTCAGCGTCTCCCAGGCGAATGACAAAACGCCCGGCAGCAACTGGCTAGGCTAACACGGCCCGACGTGCCACTCAACTGTCTGGCTCGGCTCCAACCCCATGACTCCTGAAAATGGGCAATTTGGCGACCACCGGGAAACTCGAGTTGTCTTACCGCCCCGCCGGGCAATAGACTTGGGCATGATGGAGCCTACCCCCCCCGAATCGACGGCACGGATCAGCGGCCAGCGGCACGCCGCCGGAGACCTCCCCTCGGCCAGTCCCCACGTGGTCGACCGCCGGGAGATGGCCCTGCTGGCCCCTTACGCGACCTTCAGCCAGGCCAGCCGCGGTCGCGTGCACGAGGAGCCGTGGCACCCCTACCGGGGCCCGTTCCAGCGCGACCGGGATCGTATCCTCCACAGCGGCGCCTTCCGCCGACTCAGCGGTAAACTCCAGGTCTTTACGGGCAACATGGGGGACTATCACCGCACGCGGCTGACCCACACCATGGAAGTCGCTTCGATCTCGCGGACCATCGGCCGGGCACTGGAGCTGAACGAGGACCTGATCGAAGCCCTGGCCCTGCTGCACGACATCGGCCATCCCCCCTTCGGTCACTCCGGCGAATCGGCCCTCGCTTCGTGCCTCCCGGCCGGTCAGACCTTCTCCCATAACCGCTACGCGCTGACGCTGGTGACCGAAATCGAGCGACCGTATGCGGCTTTTCCCGGCCTGAACCTGACCTACGAAGTCCTGGCCGGCCAGACCCACCGCGTCGACAAGGACCTGTCAGCCCACCCCACCTCGCTCGAAGCTCAAGTCGTTGATCTGGCCGACAGCGTCACCTACGACGCTCATGACTGCGACGACGCGATCAAGCTCCGACTGTTGACCCTGGACGATCTCTGCCAGGTCCCGTTGATCGCTCGGTGTGTCGAACGGGTTCGCGTTCGGTTCGGAGAACTCCCGTCGGCCATTCTGCGGCGACAGGTAGTCCACGATCTGATCGATGTCCAGGTTGCCGATCTGATCCACCATTCCCGGCAACAGATCGCCACGGCTGGCTGGCAATCGGCCCTCCAGGCGGCCGAGTCCTCCATTCGGCTCAATCACAGCCCGGAACTGTGCCAGGAAAAACAGGGACTGGAACGATTCCTTTACCAGCACGTCTACCGGCACCCGGAGTTGACCCGGGTGCGGCAGGATGCCCAGCGGCGGATCACCCGTGTGGTCGAGCACTTTACGAAGCATCCTGAGCAGCTGACCGAATTCTTTCAGCGTCGAGCGGCGGCCAACGGTCCGCTGGAGACCAGCGTGGAATACGTCGCCGGCATGACCGACCGATTCTTTGACCAACTCTACCAACAGCTTTTTCCGAGTTGACCGGACTGGCACAAGGCCCGGCCGAAAAACTAGAATTGGAGTTGACCGCCCTTACTGACGGTGGAATTCAATTCCCCCTTTGTAAGTAGACTTGATTCCTGAGGCCCACCGAGCATTCCTCATGCTGCCCTATGGAGAACGAAACTTAGCCCTGCTGGTACTACGGTGCGTCTTCGTGCTGGTTGCGGCCGGCGTGGCGGCGTCCGTCATCAGCTCGGATCTGTTGCCGACTTCACCCGTCTGGATCCCGATTGTGGTCTTCGCGCTGGTGATGGCCGTGGCGTTGGGCGTGATCGCCCTGGACATTTTTGTCCCGCGCAAACGGATCGACACGATCACGGCGGTGTATTTCGGGATGCTGATCGGGCTCTTTCTGACCTACGTCGTGGGCGTGGCTCTGACGCCGCTGCTGGCCGGCAGCCGCTATCAGGAGGCGATTCGCCTGGTGCTCGGCACCGTCCTGTGCTACAGCTGCATCAGCCTCCTGCTGCAGACCAAGGACGACTTCCGGTTCATTATTCCCTATGTGGAATTCGCCAAAGAAGTGAAGGGCCTGCGCCCCTACATCCTCGACACCAGCGTCGTGATCGACGGGCGGATTGCCGACGTCCTGGAAACTCAGATTCTGGACAACCAGCTGATCATGCCCCGGTTCGCCCTGCATGAGCTCCAGACGATTGCGGACAGCAGCGACAAATTGCGGCGCAGCCGTGGTCGGCGGGGGCTCGATATCCTGAACCGCCTGCGGAGCAACAAGGCGATCGATCTGCAGATCTACGACACGGAGCTCCCTGAGATGTCAGGCCAGCCGGTCGACATGAAGCTGGTCCTTTTGGCTCAGCACCTCAAAGGCAAACTCGTCACCGGCGACTACAACCTCAATAAGATCGCTCGACTGCACAACGTCACAGTGATCAACCTGAACGATCTGGCCAACGCACTCAAGCCGACGTTTCTCCCCGGCGAACACGTCGACGTCCGAGTCGTCAAACCGGGCGAAGAGGACGGCCAGGGAGTCGGCTATCTGGACGATGGCACCATGATCGTGATCGAAGGGGGCCGGTCGTACATCAACCGCAACGTGCGGATCTCAGTGACCAGCGTCCTGCAGACGAGCGCCGGGCGGATGATCTTTGGCCGCTTTGATCAGGTCGCCGAAGATCCCAGCCGCAACCGCGAAGCTCCGTCGCGGACGACCAGCTGAGAGTGCGCAAACATCAATCTCCGAACGGCAGCAGCCCCTGGCTGTCGGCGCGGTTGACACCCTCCCCGCTTGGGCGAGCCAACTTGGCCAGTCGTTGCCGAGCGATCTCGCAGTATTCGCTCTGGCAGTCGATCCCGACGTAATGTCGGCCGAGTCGGAGGGCGACGGCGGCGGTCGTGCCGCTCCCCAGGAACGGGTCGAGGACCCAGCCGCCGGGCGGAGTGGAAGCGAGCAGGCAGGTTTCGACCAGCGGCTCGGGGAAGACGGCGAAATGGGCGTCGCGGTTCTTCGACAGGGGGACCGACCAGACGGTCCGCTTGTTGCGCCCCAGGGGATGGAAGGCCTGGTCCCAGCGACCGCTGTGCAGCCCCGACTGGCCGCTGAACTTCCCCTGCTCGGGCGTTCCTTGCTCCGAGTTGAAATGATTGCGGCCGCCGCGCATTTTGCTATTGGAAGAAAAGGTCACATGGGGTTCGCGAATGGCGTCGGCGTTGTAGTAATAGTCGGTCTGGCGAGTGAGCATGAAGACGTATTCATGGTCGGTCGTGGGGCGGTTCTTGACCGGTGAGGGCATGGCATTCGGTTTGTGCCAGATCACATCGCTGCGCAGGATCCAGCCATCGTCCTGCAAGGCCAAGGCGACCCGCCAGGGCATGCCAAGCTGCTGACCGTTCAGGTACTTGTCGCCCAGGACCAGCCACAGCGAACCACGCGGCTTGAGGACTCGGCGAGCCTCGCGAAAGACGCCGACCAGCTCCTTCACGTACTCATCGGGGCTCGCTTCGCGGCCGATCTGCTGGTCGGTCCCGTAATCCCGCTGATCAAAATAGGGCGGGCTGGTAACGATGCCGTCGACCAGCTCATCGGGGAGTTGCCCGAGCACGTGTCGCGCATCGCCGCAGAGTATCTGGTCGCGGCACGAAAGGGGATCGCGACGTTCGGCGGGGAGTGCGGTACCAATCGATTTGGGCACGAGTCGAGCTCCTTTCGACGCGGCGTGATCCGCGGCCAGCAGTTACATTTTGTCGACGGTTTCGATTCCCAGCAGGGACAGGCCATGCCGCAGCGTCTGACCGACGGCGTGGCACAACTGCAATCGGCTCTGGCGGGTTGCCCCGTCATCGGCCTGC
Source organism: Pirellulales bacterium (assembly GCA_046349895.1). GTDB lineage: Bacteria > Planctomycetota > Planctomycetia > Pirellulales > Pirellulaceae > JAXMBJ01. The sequence goes on from JAXMBJ010000006.1 coordinate 4,487,823, forward strand.
AGGACCGGGCACGCGTCGTAGAACTCCGAGAACCGCTTGGCCAGCTCAAACAGGTATCCGGTCAGCAGATTGGGCCGGTAGTCGACCAGCACTTCGTCCAACGACTCGGCGAACCGAACGAGTTGCAGGCCGAGTGCCCGTTCGGACGGATGATCGAGCTGCAGCGACGCCGCCGATTCGGTCGACGGCCGGGGCATGCCAGCGGCTTCGGCTTTGGCAAAGATGTTCTGGATCCGCGCGTAAGAATACTGCAGATAGGTCGCCGTGTTCCCCTGCATGGCGATCATCTTGTCGTAGCTGAAGACGTAGTCGCTGGTCCGGTTCTGTGACAGATCGGCGTACTTGATCGCTCCCAAGCCGACCACCTCGGCCACCCGAGCTCGCTGGTCGGCCGACAGTTCGGGCCCCGCCTTCTTGGCATCGTCGTTGGCGCTGACGACTTCCAGGGCTCGAGCCACGGCTTCGTCGAGCAACCCTTCCAGACCGACCGTATCGCCGGCCCGGGTCTTGAACGGTTTACCGTCCGAGCCGAGCACGGTGCCGAAGCTGACATGGCGCAAGTCCACATCGTGGTAGCCCCACAGCCGAGCGGCGGCGAAGAGCTTGGCGAAATGGTCCCCCTGCCGGAAGTCGACGACGTACAGGATTTTGCTCGGCTGCCACCGTTCAACTCGATAGGCGATCGTCGCCAGATCGGACGTCGCATACAGAAACGCGCCGTCCTTTTTCTGGATCAACATCGGCGCATCGAAGCCTTCGAGGAAGACGCACTTCGCCCCTTCGCTCTCCACGGCCAGACCCCGCCGCTCAAGATCAGCGACGACGGCGCCGAGCCGATCCTGATAGAAGCTTTCACCCAGCTCTTCGTCGAAAGTGACTCCCAGCCGGCGGTAAATCCGATCGATATCCTGCCGGCACTTCGGGAGAAACTCCTCCCACAGCCGTCGATTGTCGGGATCCCCAGCGTGCAACCGGGCCGTTTCGTCGAGCACTCTCTGGTTGATGTCGGCATGTTCGCGGGCCAGCTGAGCCAACCGCGGATCGCTGTCGACTGCCTGGATGAGTGCCTGATCGGACCGACACGATTCGGACAGCTCAGCCCGCTGATTCTCCAGGCCGCCAAGCGCCTTGCGCAGCGACTTGGCCTGCGCAGCGTCGGTGCAGGCTTGGACGGCAGCTCGTTGAGCGTCGAGCTTGGCGTCGAGTTCGACCAGCCGCTGGGCGGAGACGGGAAGTCGCGTCTGAGCGGCCTGGTAATCGATCAGCTGACGCACCAGCTTGTAGATCCGACCCAGCTCGGCGACCGGTCGCTGCTGGTACGCATCGGTGTCGACGAAGTTCCGGTAGCCATAGATGATCATGCCGAACTGAGTACCCCAGTCACCCAGGTGATTGTCCGACACGACTTGATGACCGACGAAGTGCAGGATTCGGCACAAAGCGTCGCCGATGACCGTCGACCGGATATGGCCGACATGCATCGGTTTGGCGACGTTCGGGGACGAAAAATCGACGACGATCGTTTCGGGAACGGCGACTGGCGGCACGCCCAGCCGCGGATCGGCGGCCAGCTGCCGCACCTGTTGCAACAGCCAGTTCGGACTCAGCCGCAAGTTGATGAAACCGGGACCAGCGATTTCGGCCGGCTCGCACAGGTCGTCAATCTTCAGCCGGCCGACCAGCTCGGTCGCTACCTCGCGCGGGCTCCGCTGCAGCTTCTTGCCCAACGGCATGGCCAGATTGGCTTGATAGTCACCGAACTTCGCGTCCTGTGCCGGACGGATCATCTCCAGCAGTTCAGGGGCTCCGTCGAGCCAATCGCCCAAGGCCTCGGCAAATCTCCGCTGCAGCTCCCGCAGGACACTCATCCCTACCTACCCATTCCTTCCGCTGGAGACTTCGCCGCTGCGGTTCACACAGGGGCATAGCTTTCCCAGGCCACGCGACGTCCCTCGCCCCACAGGCTTTCGAGCGCAAAATAACTTCGCGTCTCTTCGTCGAACAAGTGCACGACGATGTTGCCGTAGTCCAGCAGAATCCATTGGCTCTCGGTGAAACCCTCCATCCCCAGCCGCCGATCGCCCAGCCCCTTCTGCAGCTTGCTGTCGATCTCTTCGGCCAACGCCCGCAACTGGCGACGGCTCGTCCCCGTGACAATTACAAAGTAGTCAACGATGGCGGTCAGCTGGCGCAGGTCGAGCACCACGATGTCACGCCCACGGTGCAGTTCGGCCGTCTGAGCCGCGGCCACAGCCAACTGCAGACTCCGCTCAGAGCCAACTGACTGGCCAGAAGGGGTAGATTGAGCTTCCAGATTCGATTCGGGCACGCTGCCTCCTCGCCACAGGCACTGAACAATGTGGGCCGTACGTCCTGGCCCCGCCCCACCATGCTAACCAGTGCCCGCACGGTCGAAAAGGTTCGCAAGGCCCTTCGCCGGCCCTCCCTCGCCTGTTTCTGAGCCAAACCTGCCAGGAAACAGGCTGGCCGGCAGCTTGGCGGCGGGAAACTGGGATCGGGCAATGGGGGGAGCCGGTGTTCAGCCGATGAAACGAGAGCGGGGGGACGGATTGGGGCGGGCCGGCGAGCCGCCTGGTTGGGGGCCGGGTGGCAGTCCAGAAACCGCGAGGGGGGCGAGCCAGCTGCGGTCCGTCGGCAAAAATAGCTTGGAAATCGCTAGAGGCTTGATTATCCTAACAACTGTTCCATTCCCTTCTCATCGTCTGGAGAGTGCGATGCGCCACCTGCTGACCTGTTGCCTGACTGTAGCTTGCTTGGCCGTTTCGACGCTGCATGTCTACGGAGCCGATCCGGGGACCAAGGAGTCAGCTGTTAAGGTACGGACCAGTCGCACCAGCCGCGCTGCTGCCAAGACTCCGGCGAAGAACGTCGAGCTCTTTTCGGCGATGGAAGCGGGCGACATCGAAGTGAAGTTCGTGCCGAAGGACGCATCGCAAGCGACGGTGGTGATCAAGAACCGTACTCAGCAGCCGTTGCAGATTGAACTGCCGGCCGCATTTGCCGCGGTCCCCGTGCTGGCTCAGCAACGTGGCGGCAACGCAGCGGTGCCGGGCGGTGTGGGTGGTCTGGGTGGTAACCAGCAGAACACTCAGGGTGGTCGTCCCCAAGGTATGGGCGGCGGCATGGGCGGTATGGGCATGGGTGGTATGGGTATGGGCGGTATGGGCATGGGCGGCATGGGTATGGGGATGGGCATGATGAATGTCGGCCCGGAGAAATCGACCAAGTTCAAGGTCGCCACGGTGTGCCTGGAGCATGGCAAGCCCGATCCGACTCCTCGCATCGCCTATGAAATTCGTCGCATTGAAGATTTCACCAGCAAGGGCGAAGTGATTGAACTCTGCCGGATGCTCGGTCGCGGCGACATCGATCAACGTTCAGCTCAAGCGGCCGCCTGGCACCTGATGGACGGCCTGACCTGGAAACAGCTGGCATCGAAGGAACGCAGCCGCTTGATCAACGGCACCGTGGAACTCTACTTTGGCCGGCCGCACATTCAAACGGCAATGATGGCCGTGGCTCGTGCGACCCAAGTCGTCCGTGCCGACCAGGAATCGCAGTCGCAAGATCAGCACGTCAGCCCGGGTGAAGAGGCCGAAGCCGCTGAAGCTCAGGCCCGACTGTCGGCCACTAACTGATCTGTGGGATTCAACCACGGACGCTGCGAAAGCCGCGGAAAGACAGAACGTCCGCGATCCGCGTAGACCGGACGCACGCGCGCCGAATCACCCGGCGCCGACCGTTCCGTTTCCTCACTCCTCATTTCCGCGGCCTCCGTCTTTTCCGTGGTTCAAGAATCAACCACGGATGCCGCGAAAGCCGCGGAAAGATAGAACATCCGCGAGCTGCGAAGACCCGACGCACGCGCGCCGAATCACCCGGCGCCGACCGTTCAGTTTCCTCACTCTTTATTTCCGCGGCCTCCGTCTTTTCCGTGGTTCAAGAATCAACCACGGACGCCGCGAAAGCCGCGGAAAGATAGAACATCCGCGATCCGCGTAGACCGGACGCACGCGCGCCGAATCACCCGGCGCCGACCGTTCAGTTTCCTCACTCTTTATTTCCGCAGCCTAAGTCTTTTCCGTGGTTCAAGCATCAACCACGGACGCCGCTCATCTCGAGAGATTTGACGGCGCGGAACTCGAGTCGTGTTCGAGATAGTTCATCACGCGGTCGCACAGCGACAGCAGGTGATGGACAGTCGCCAAACGCTGATCGGACGACGACGGTCGCTCGCCCGAACTTCGGCCCGGGGATCTGGCATACGCATCGGAAAGTGAATGGTCGACCGAGAGCGTGCCGGACGAGTCGGCGTGGAGGGCATCGAAGTACGGAGCGTCGAGCTCAATGCCGGCGACGTCGTGTTGACCGAGCGAACTGCGGACGGCCTGCGCCCAATCCGACCGGGCTGAAGTGGTGGATGATGGATTGTCGCTGGCGACTTGGCGTTGGCGATGGAGCGATTCGCGTCGAGTGGCCCATTGCAGGGCTCGGACGTCGAGCTCGGCTTGACGGAGCGTCAATCGTCGCTGCTGGTCCCGCAGTTTCTCGGCAAGCTCCCGAGCCTGCTGGTGCAACTGCTGCAAGCTGGCGTGCGGATCCCACCCGGAGATCTGATCGAGCTGCAAGCGTTCGGCGGGCGACAAGGGCTCAGTACCGGGCGCACCGTGAGCAGCATCGACGCGCCATTTGCGCGGGGGGTGCTGCGACGATCCTGAGCCGCCCGACGATTCCATCTGGTCCGTTCCTCTGCTCCGGCCGGGGTCAGCGGTCCGGCCGACGGCCAACCACCTGACTCTCACCAAGGCTCGTCCCGCCGCGTCCTGCAGCGCAACCTGGAGCCTCGTCGTCATATTCGGCCAGCGGCGGCCGCAACTTGAGCAGAACCGGCAAAGTTTACCCGACTCCGCGCAATTCCAGCTCACGCAGCTCGGCTTGCCACTTCGTCCGATCCGACTCGGTAATCTGGGGATCGGGCAACAGGGACCGGCGGGTGCAGTTCAGCAATGCTTGCAGAGTCTGATAGCGTCGAGCATCGCCGATGTCAGGAGGCAGCAAGTCGTACACCACGCTTTCGACTTCCTCCATCGTCTTCGACTCGCGGGCTTTGAGATTCGATCGGAGCGACGAGTAGGCGGCGGCCGAATAGCCTTCGGTCAGCTCCAGCATCTTCTGAATCTGCTCGTCGGTCGGGGCCGGGATCACTGCCTTGAGGACCCAGGTGGTGAACTCTTTTCGGTCGTCGCCTTCGGGGTCGAGCACCGGGATGATCAGGTCACCGACGCGCCCCGGACGCCGGATATCGGGTGACAGCAGGTGGATGCGAGCGGTCATCAGCAGCCAGAAGACGCGGCCGCGCAGCACCGGGTCGGACATCATGGCCTGGATCTTGCCCGTCAGTCGTCGTTCGGTTTCGTGGGTATTGGAGTCCACTCCACCAAACTGCGTATCGGCCTCGTCGACAAAGATGACGACGCGTTCGAGTGCCTGCAGCACCCGCCGCAGCCGCTCAAAGATCACGTCCGTCTGACCATACCACTGACTGCGGATGCTCTTGAGGACCAGCACGGGCATGTCGAGTTCGGTGGCGAACGCCTCGAAGATAAACGTCTTGCCGCCACCGATCGGGCCCGCCACGGCCGCTCCGGAAATCGCCTTGTCGCGCGGCCCGCGAAACCTTGGCAGGAGTTCATCGCGGAGGAAGTTTTTCAGCTTGGTAAAGCCAATAACGTCCTTCAGCGTGTGACTCGGCTTCTTGAATTCGACGACATCTTCGCCCAGCTGAGCCTGAATGAACTCCTGGACCTTGTCGACTAGGTCGTCCGGCTGCAGCGGCTGACGCGTGTACGACGCCTGCGTCAGGAGCTGCTTGATGGCGTGAATCGACAGCCCCGCCGAAAAGGCCGCCAGATCCTCCGGCGTGCTCCAGAACTTGGGGGCCACCTGAGCCTTCTCGGTGTAGTGGCCGATGTACGCCAGCCGCTGCTCGGTGTCGGGCGACATGGCTTCGACGGACATTACCTGGGGGAGCCGAGCCACTCGCGGGTGGATCAGGCTGCGGGATTCGGCGATCAGCACCACCGCGTCGCCACCGTTCATGAACTGCGGATCATTGAACCAATCCTGGACGATCGAGATGCGGTGAAGTTGTTTGTCGTTCAGCGACGCGACGTCCCCATTTCCCGCGGCGATCATCATGTCAGCCGCTTCGATCAAGATCAGCAGATCGAGCGACAGGTGGGTCCGCGAGCAGATCGTCAACTGCCGCAGGACTTCGAGCGCCAGGGTCGGATTGCCGATCGCGTCCCGCAGCAACCCGTCGTACTCGGCCGACAACCGATCGAACTCGGAGGGACCTTTACCCTGCAGCCCTTTGAGCAGCAGCGTGTCGGGATCGAGCCCCGACTTCCAGGCAATCCAGCAGTTCTTCAGCTTGTCCGGATGATCGAGGACTCGTAACGGACCGTTCTGTTCGTATACGATCCGGATCACCGAATCGGTCTGCATCTTTTCGGCCAGAAACGAGATCAACGGCATGTATTCCTTGCCGTCGAAATAGAGATCGTAGACGTTGCCGCAGACCAGAACCGATCGGGATTGGCCCGAATTCAGGATCTCGGCCAAGCGGGTATAGAACGAGTATGTGATGGCTGGCATCGGCCTGTCCTGTTCGCCCACCGGATTCCAACTCGATCGAACACCGCCGCCGATCAGTTCTCAGGAATCCGGGATTTTTCGGCCGGAGCTGTCTGAGCCTGTTCGGAGTCCTTCTTGGTGAGCCCGATCAGGGCGTCGAATTCCGAATCCGATGCCGACTTGGTGGCGTACTCCAGGAACTCTTCCTCCGACCGCTTGGCGTTCACACCAGCCAGCTCGCGCGAAACTCGAGCGGTCGCCTTGGACTGCTCGCGCACTTCGCGCAGCTCCTGCAATTCCTCGTTGGTGCGATCCTGGCTGATCCCCGACAGCATGTCGGCGATTTCCTTCTCCTCGCGCGCCGTCATCATTTCGGCGATCGTCTCGTGCTTCTCCGACTTCAGCTTGTCGATCTCACGCATCGCGCTGGTCAACTGAACCTTGTGACCAGCGATCGACTGCTCCAGCTGCCGGATGTCGGCCTCCAGCTCCTGACAGCGAGTTTCTTTCTCGGCCAGCGTCGAGTTGAAATCCTTGAAGGCGGCCTGAGTCTTGATGTAGTCGGGATCGTTGCGGACCTTGTCGGCGTCCCCGCCGTACCGCTCCACCACCTTGCGGGCCATCGCCGCCGCTCCGTCCCGCAGCTTCCGCAACCGGTCAATGTCTTCCGTCAGCTGCTTGAGCGTTGCCTTTTTCTTCTCTTCCTGAGCGATCATGCCGCCCAGCGCGTCTTTGTATTGATTGATGCGGGTGATCTTGTCCGCAATGATCTTGTCAAAAGTCGCTTCAATGACGGCCGGGTTGGAACTGAGTGACCGACGAGCCTTATCAATACGGCCCGTCATCAAATATCCCAAGGCCCGGAAATAACGTCCGATCGCACCGAACATCGCACACCCCCAACGCTGGGATTTACTTGTTGTACCAGGGAATCACCGGCCGCCTGCCGCCCCCAAATGTAATGAATTGCGAGCAGCCCTTCAATCGGCTGACCACCGCAGACGGTCCCCCTTCATTCCCGGTCCCCCTTCACTCGCGGTCGCGACCGGCCACCTCACGATCCAGGGCCTCCAGTCGCTCGTCCACCCGGCGTGCCACTTCCAGGCCGCGATCGAGCTCGGCCCGCATTTGCGACAGCTGCTGCTCGGGGACCTCCCGGTCCAGCCGCTCCATCTCCAGCCGGTCCAGCGTCTGGGTCAACTGCTGGACCGTGGTGTCAATCTCAGCCCCTAACGCCTCACGCTCCTGAACCAGCTTGGTCCGCGCCGACTCGGATTGCACACGCTGCTGAGCCTTCGTCAGCTCAATCGACCGCTCGATCCAGTCGACCGCCGAACGGTACAGACTGGCCAGCTTCGTCCGTACCTCCGCATGCCACGACTTCTCGTCGTACTCCTCAAATATCCCCTGCTGCAACAAACGATCGAAACTCTCACCCAACGCACGGATCAGATCGGTCGTCCGGCCGTCTCCGGCTTCTCGCACCTGACCCCGCAAATCTCGCAGGTACTCGCGATGCCGATGACTCAGCTCACGCCGCAACTGCTCGGCCGCCGCCCGCTCCGCCTTAGCTCGGCCTCGAGTCAGACGCCAGCCAGCCCAGCCCAGCCCGGCCGCCGCCGCCGCCCAGCCGGCCCAGGCCAGCGGTGCCGCCCAGCCCCCGCCGACTACCGCCAACAGCACGCCCGCTCCCACCGGAAGCCACGTCCAGGGCGAACCGACCACCCCCAGCCAGCCACGCCGACGCACCTCGTCCCTCCGAATCGGATCCAAAGCGCCCGTTTCCACTCAGCCCCCCTAATCGGCCCGCCGGCCACTCGCAGCCACCGCTATCCCCCCATCCGACGTTGTCGCCAACCACGCCGGGCCACTCGACACAATCTATCCTTTACCTGGGTATCCTTTACTTGGCCGGCCACCCACGCCTCGGTACCAGCCAATAACTTCCGTCCAGGCAACTTTCGCTCAATCAGCATCCTATGCCAGCCGGTTCGACCTGTCAGCCGTCCCGACCCGCCTCGCTCCGCCCTGCTGCCAAAGGCCGCCAGAGAAATTGCCCCATTTTTCCCGACGGCCTGAAAGACTTCTGACAGACCAGCGTAGTTCTATTCAGCGGGGGCTCGCACGACCCGTCCGTCCGGCGGCCCTACACCGGTTCCTCCACCAGGACCCCTCCCATGCGCATCGTCATCCTCGCCTCCCTCCTGGCCCTGTGGCTCGCCTCACCCCCCACACTGGCTCAGACACCCGCCAAGACCCCTGCCGCTTCGGCTCCGAACCGTGACCCTGACGTCGGCGATGCTGAAGGCAGTGACGCTGCGGGCGGCGAATCCGACATGTCAGACGAATCCGACATGGCAGACGAGTCGGCGATGTCGATGGATTCGGACGGTGGTGGTTCGGAGGATGGCAGTTCGGACGGTGCCGAGCCTATTGGGCGAGGTGTCAGCGAAAAGGTCGACGCCAATTTCTTTGAGACCCGTATCCGCCCGGTGCTGGTGAACCACTGCTACAAGTGCCATTCGGCCAGCATCAGTCAGCCCAAAGGAGGTCTGCGAGTCGACTTGCGCGACCTGCTGCGACGGGGCGGTGACAGTGGAGCGGCGGTCGTGCCGGGCCAGCCGGCCGAGAGTCTGCTGCTGCAGGCATTAAAATACGAAACCTACGAGATGCCACCCCAGGGTCAGCTCCCCGACAAGGTGATCGCCGATTTCGAGACGTGGATCGCCGCCGGGGCTCCGGATCCGCGTAGCGAGCCGACGTCGAGTGGTCCGCGCAAGATTGACCTGGTGGCCGGCCGACAATATTGGGCCTTCCAGCCCCCCCGCGCCGTGGCTCCACCGACCACCGAGCCGGCCGATTGGGCCTGGGGTGAAATCGATCGCTACGTTCTCGCTCGACAACAGGCCGAGAAACTGCAGCCGGTGGGCGACGCTGACCCGGCAACGTTGCTGCGCCGAGTCTATCTCGACCTGGTCGGATTCCCGCCATCGCCGCAGAAGGTGGACAAGTTTGTGGCGGACCCGTCGCGTGAGAACTTCGCTCACATCGTCGACCTGCTGCTCAATTCCCCAGCCTTCGGCGAACGTTGGGGACGCCATTGGCTCGATACGGCTCGCTACGCCGAATCGATGGGCAAGACGCGCAACGTCCCCTTCCCTTCGGCCTGGCGTTACCGCGACTTTGTGATCGACGCCTGGAACGACGACATGCCCTACGATGAGTTCGTCCGCCAGCAACTGGCCGGCGATCTGCTCCCAGCCAAGACGCCCGAACAACGTGAGCAGCAGCTTGTCGCGACGGGTTTCCTGGCACTCGGCTCACACGATCTGAACGAGCGAGACCGGCGAGCCTATTCGTTGGAGCTGGTCTCGGAACAAATCGACACGACGACGCGCGCCATCCTCGGCATGACGGTCGCCTGTGCTCGTTGCCACGACCACAAGTTCGATCCGATCCCACAGACCGATTACTATGCGATGGCGGGAATCTTCCTGAGCACCGACACTCGGAACGGGTTTACCAACGGCTTGCGTGGCCGCAGCTTGGCGCCGCGAGAAGACCGCCTGATTTCGCTTGATCCGGAATCGCTGAAGAAGCCGCCGGCCAAACCGAAGCCTGCCGCGTCGGCTGAACTTTCTCCCGAGGCTCAGGCCCGCGTGCAGGCTGGCCGCCAGCAGATCGCCCAACTTCAGGCTCGCCTGCAAATGCTGCTACGAGCCGGCGGGCGCATGAACGGCGAACAGCGTCAGCAACGGATCACTCGGCTGACCGAGCAGATCACTCAGCGGGAAACGCAGCTAAAGCGATTCATTACCAACCAGCAGGAGCGCGGGCCGCTTCCGGAGACCGAATCCCCCGTCCGCGGACCGGTCTGCATGGGAGTTCTGGACGCCGCCACCGTGAAGGACTCGCCACTCTACGTCGCGGGCGAACCGAACCAGCCCGGCGAGGTTGTGCCGCGAGGGTTTCTGTCGGTGGTGCAAGTCAAGGGGACCCGGCCACCTGCCAAGCAGAGCAGCGGTCGGCTGGAATTGGCTCAGTGGATCAGCGATGCCGACAACCCGCTGACCGCCCGCGTCTTCGTCAACCGCGTCTGGGCTCATGTGTTCGGACGAGGCATCGTGTCGACCGTCGACAACTTCGGGCAGACCGGCAGTGGTCCTTCCCACCCGGAACTGCTCGACTACCTCGCCCTCCGGCTGGTCGCCAATCACTGGTCGCCCAAACAGTTGATCCGCGAGATGGTGACGAGCCACACGTATGCGTTGTCGAGCGACGGGCACAGCGGCAATCAGCAAGTCGATCCCGACAATCAGTATCTCTGGCGCATGCACCGGAAACGTCTGGAGTTCGAAACTCTGCGGGATTCGATCCTGACCGTTTCCGGTGAACTCAACCGACAGCCTCCCGCCTCCACCATGCTGGGCCGCATGCCGCTACGCGATCTGCGGCGCAGCGAAGGAGTGCCGATCGACGCCGGGTCGTTCCCGTATCGAAGTGTTTATCTCCCCATTCAGCGCAATCGGATCCCCGACGCGATGATGGTGTTTGATTTTCCCGAGCCGAGTGAAACGGTCGGTCAGCGCGACGTGACGACGGTCCCGACACAGGCATTGTTCTTCATGAACGATCCGCTGGTGATGCAAGCCAGCCTGCGGATCGGCAGGCAGCTGGCCGATCAGCCAGCCGACACGGCCTCCTTGGTGGCCACAGCTTACCGCATCGTGCTCGCCAGACAGCCCAAAGCCGCCGAGCTACAGCGGGGAGTGACCTTCATGACTTCGTCCACCGCCACGCTACCGACTCAGACACGAGGCTCGGCATCGTTCAGCGCCGAACGATGGGCGATGCTGATCCAAGCCCTGATGGCCAGTGCTGAGTTTCGCTACGCCCTTTAACTCGTTCCAATTGCCCTTCACCGACTGCCGGAGAATCGACGATGATCGGCCCCAACTCACGCCCGACAACGCATCACCGCACATCCATGGCCAATACATCGTTGTCCAACGCCGCGATGGGGCCGCTTTCGCGGCGCCGGCTGTTGCAGGCCGCGGCTTGCGGATTTGGCTTCACGGCATTCTCGCACCTGGCCCAGAGTGCACAGACCGAAGGCCCGATGGCTCCCAAGTCGCCCCACTTCACGCCGCGAGCGAAACGCGTGATTTTCATGTTCATGCAGGGCGGCCCCGCTCAGATGGACCTGCTCGACTACAAGCCGGAACTGGAAAAGCTGGCCAAGCAAGGATTCGACACGCGCGTCAACGGTCAACGGATGGGCGGGAAGCTGTTGCCGTCGCCGTGGAAGTTCACTCCGGCCGGCGAATGCGGGCTGCCGGTGAGTGAGCTGTTACCCGAGACGGCCAGGCATGCCGACCAGCTGTGCGTGATCAACAGCATGCGGACCGACAACCCGGCTCACCCGCAAGCGACGCTGATGCTGCACACCGGCGCGATCAACTTCGTGCGACCATCGATGGGCTCATGGATCGTCTACGGGTTGGGGACTGAGAATCAGAACTTGCCCGGGTTCGTCACGATCAATCCAGTCGAGAATCTCGGCGGCGTGCAGAACTACGGCTCAGCGTTTCTGCCGGCCACTTATCAAGGAACTCGAGTCAATGTCGGCCCGCGTCCAATGGCCAATCTCCGCAACCAGCGGCTGTCGTCGGCCGAGCAGCGGCAGCAGCTGGAGCTGATTCAGAGCATGAATCACGATCTGCTGGAGGAAGTCGACACGGACCCGGCGCTGGAAGGGATCATTGAATCGTACGAGCTGGCGTTTCGGATGCAGAGCGAGGTGCCGGAGCTGATGGATCTGAGCGACGAGCCGCAGGCGGTACAGGCGAAGTATGGCATCGGTGACCGGGCCACGGAAGGTTTCGGCAAACAGTGTCTGATGGCCCGCCGGCTGGCCGAAGCCGGTGTGCGGTTCATCGAGATCACTCACCGGGGCTGGGACCAGCACAATCAGTTGTCTGAGCGATTGCCGGCGAACTGCCGAGCCATCGACCGGCCGATCGGCGCGTTGCTGGACGATCTCAAGCAGCGCGACTTGCTGAAAGACACCCTGGTCATCTGGGGAGGCGAATTCGGCCGCACGCCCGTCGATCAGGGGAACGGCAACGGACGGCGACATAATCCGAGCGGATTCACGATGTGGATGGCGGGTGGCGGAGTGAAGGGCGGCCTGCGTTACGGGGCGACCGACCCGAGTGGCTACGATGCGGTCGACAATCCGGTCCACATCCACGATCTGCACGCCACCGTGCTGCACCTGCTGGGCTTCGATCACACTCGCCTGACATTCCCCTACTCCGGCCGCGACTTCCGGCTGACCGACGTCCACGGCGAAGTCGTCCAAGGGATCCTGGCCTGACCGAGGGACAGGAACGGCTGTGACTTAGGGTTTGCCGGCAACCAGCTGTCGCACGTCGGCGCTAAAGGCATCGACGTCTTCCGGCTGAGTGTCCCAGGCGCACATGAGCCGGGAGCCGCCGGCGCCGATGAAGTCGTAGAAGCGCCAGCCGCGGTCGCGTAATTGTTGAGCCACCTGGCCGGGGAAGCGTACGAAGAGTGCATTCGCTTCGACGGGCCACAGAATCTCGACCCCGGTGAGCGGTTTCAGAGCCGCTTCGAGGCGTCTGGCCATGGCATTGGCATGAGCGGCATGGCGGAGCCAGGCTCCCGATTCCAACATGCCGATCCAGGGCGCTGCCAGGAATCGCATCTTGCTGGCCAGCTGACCGGCCTGTTTGCAGCGGTAAGCAAACTCGCGGGCCAGGTCCTTCTTGAAGAAAACGACGCACTCACCGACTGCCATGCCGGCCTTGGTCCCGCCAAAGCAGAGGACGTCGACGCCCAGCTTCCAGGTGATTTCCTTGGGTGAGGCTCCCAGCGCGGCGACGGCGTTACCGAATCGAGCTCCGTCCATGTGCCAGGCCAGACCGAGCCGTCGGACCGTTTCGCCGATCCGATCGAGCTCCGCGGTGGTGTAGACCGTCCCCGACTCCGTCGATTGCGTGACGCTCAGCAGCCGCGGCTTGGGGTAATGGATATCGGTGCGCCGCTTGACGGCTCGAGTCACCGCGTCCACGTCGACCTTGCCGTTCGCGCCATCGACGACGAGGACTTTGGTGCCATTGGAGAAGAACTCGGGGCCACCGCATTCATCGGTTTCGATATGAGCCAGTTCGTGGACCAGGACACTGTGATACGACTGGCAGAGCGACGAGATAGCGAGCGAGTTGGCGGCGGTGCCATTGAAGGTAAAGAAGACCTCGCAATCGATCTCGAACAGGTCGCGCAGCAGGTCCGAGGCCCGCTGAGTCCAATAGTCATCGCCGTAGGCGGGCGAGTGTCCCGCATTGGCCTGCTGCATCGACTCCCACGCCTCCGGACAGACACCAGCATAGTTATCGCTGGCAAACTGCCTCCGTTCCGCTCCGCTTGTCATGTCTGCCTGCTTCCCCATCGCCGTCTGGATGCTCGCCCTGCCCGGATTCGAGAGTCGTAAGGAGAGAGTGGCAAGTAGAGCACAGGACCAGCGAGAATCAACCCCCGCTGGACTTTCCATGGTGCTGCCGCCGCACCGGGGCTCAAAAAAGAGCCGCCCCAGCGCCGCACCTCTCCCCGCTGAACACCGTCTCCCTGGCCGATGGTTTCCGCTGGCGGGGAGAGGTTTGGTGAGGGGCTCGGAATGCAGTGCGCGAGGACAATCCACCATGACTCTTGAGCTTGGCCATCATTGAAATGAAGACCCGTACGGCAAAAAGTCCCTAGCTGACGGTCGTCTCCGTTGAACAAAGCCATGAACCGCGTTTTCGCTGGCCCTTGATTGCCGCTATCCTGCGGGGTCGACTCTCTATTTCCTCACCAGATGCTATCGGAGTAAAATCCGGCTTAAGAGCAGTGATTCAGGGAATTCGCGAACTCCGCAGTCAATCATCACCGCCCCGGGCAACGCCATCGATATGCCAGCGATCATTTGCCGCAGAAAGGGATACGACATGGCAACAATCAGCGAAAAAATGCTACGGCAATTCCTAGGGCAGAATGCCAGCATTCCGATCAAGCGACTGGTTAACTCGGGAGAGATTCGCAAGGCAACCGTGGTTCTATTGGATACCCAGAAAAAGTTTCTGGCTCAGATGAAGACGTTGTTTTTCGGCCAGTTATTAATCGCAGTGCTCCTCAACCTTTTCTGCTGCATAGTCTTCTATGAGAACCGAGGCCAAGCTTCCCTATTGCCCGGCCTCGGATTTTCCATGCTCCCAGTTCTGGTCTTGATGCAGGTCCCCATAATCATGCATTCCATGGTTGCAGTTACACGATTGGAGACAATTCTCGCATGTTGTGATGAGAGCGATGGCAGCCAGAGCCGTGGGCAAAACGAGTAATGACGGTCAACCCTTACGAATTCTTGGCCCCCATGTCATCGCCGAGTCCACGTCGGCTTGGCGTTGGCCGCTACATCCTGGCGTGCGAACTGGCGGTTCTCGTGGGAACGATTGTGGCCGCACCCGGTGTCGCCATGATCAACGAAATCTGGCAGGTAGTCCCCACCAACGGTTTCCTAGCCGATATCAGGATCAACGATCACCCAATCTCCAACGGCGCCGCCATCGCGTCGTCGATAGGAGCCGGGGCATTCATGATGCTCGTCGGCCTGATGTCGGCAGTTATCGCTTTCCGCAACTGGCGGACCAACCGCAGGGTTGCACCGGAACTTTGGAACGTGCGGCCCTGGGATTCGTAGATGGTTGGCGGCGGGCCGGTCAACCGTGAAGTTCGTCTCTACAGCTTGATGCCCCGCATGACATCGAAAGCCGCACTCCCTATGGCGCGTCGTATCCTTATCGCTACGGTTTTGATTTGTGCAGTTGGAGCGCTGCGGTTCTCTACGTTTGGCTCATTGTCCGTTTGCACTCATTGCGGTTGCAGACTGTCCGCTACCGACTTCCAACTTCCTTTGGTTCCAGTCACCTACTGGCGGCAGCAGAAAATTGAGGCGACACCGCTCAGTATCGTCGCTCGCGATCTGGGACTCGTTAAGCCGCATGCACACGACTGGGACTTGATTCAGGGCGGCGGCAATGGGATTCGCTGCGCCCTCGGACAGGGCGGAGAACTCAGCCGAGCGCTGCGGTCGCCTCAAGTCACACAATTTCTTCTTGATACTTCGCGATACCGCGGACGCGACGAAGCCAATCGCTGGTTTGGCACAGCCCTTGATTTTCGCCAAAGCAGAGCGATGAGCGAATGGATACAGATTCAGCTGTATCCTGCAGATGGTTTTGCCGCCGCAACGGACTACGATCACTGGCGAACGGAGGCTGATCTGAAATGGCCTGAATTCGTTGAATGGAATTCGGCTCGATAAACGACAAGCAGCTGACAAGTCGAAACGCAGGAACGCCCGAGAGCGGCGGAATTGGTAACAATGTCGATCAACGACGAGCCCGTGATCTCGGTCGGCGGAGGCAAAGGCGTCGATCTGAAGGCACTTCATTCGATGTTGCGGTTTCCAGTGTGCGTCCTGGTGGTCTTGGCGATTTCGTTGGCGTTTGGCTGTTCCGGTTCGACTCACAGCGACCTGGCGCCGATTTCATCTTCGAGCGGAACGCGAACTCTGAATCTTTCGATCAATGATTCGCACGATGCTCCCAAAGGCTATCTATGCCTTCGGTATTCAGTAAAGGACGGAGCCGGTACGGTGATTGCAACCGTACAGACTCATGCATCGACCGTTCAAAAGTGGGCGATTGGCTGGTACGATGACTCGACGATAGTGCTCGACAGCAGCGACATCGGCATTTGCGCTTGGCGGATCGACGAGGGCGGAACGATAGCCGAATTGCCCAGCCCGCTCCCGGAGGATTTGCTGGCGTTTGGCCGGAAGATCAAGGCGTCCAAGTATGGGCGATGAATTGGCCTGGCACGTTTGGCTGTCGTGGCCTTGAGCTTTATAGGGCAAATTGAACGTTAGAGGCACCATGAAGCTTCTCGAATGGCTGTCCGAACCCTACTCGCCGGGCCCGGTTGGTACGCTGTCTCTCCATCAGAATCGGCGAGTACGAAAGCGATGGTCGGCGATAGGGACGGGGATATTGTCGCTAGCCGTGCTCGTCCTCCCGGCCGCAGCCATGTACTGCATTTGGCGGATATCGCATGGGACATTACGTTGCCGTGATCTCGGTGCTCATCGTCTGTCTGGTAACGGCTTACTTCGTGCGTCCCGTGCCGGATTACCGCAATCTCGGCTGGTTCGCGGGAATGATGGATAATCCCCTGCGATACAGCGACAACATCAACCGAACACTCTTGTTTGCGTCCGTTCTGCTGGTACCCGGACGATTCCTGGTCAAGAGTGTTTTTGACCTGATTTTCGTATGCCGAGTAAGGTCGGGGTAAACGGCACCACCGCGGCGCGGCGACTCGCGGTTTCCGCTCGCCCGGGGATTCCGGGGAATCGACCGAATAGGGCGACGATTGGCAACGAATGATGACCGCGTTGGCCGACTTCCCGATGAGCCCGACGTGCGGACTGAGCGGTCATGAAAGATCCGTGTCCATCCGTGCTATCCGTGGTCAAAAGCATTCCTGATTTGCCTGCTGGCCAATCTTTGCACTTGGTCCCTGTGGTGATTAGAATGAAGACCGTACCGCGGATGGCTCGAAGTGGTCGATTGTCGCCGCCCCGTGATTGCCATCGTTCGTTCTCGGAGCGGTTCCCGTACGCGATCTACTACTTGATAGATGGGGATAGTGTGGCAACGGGATTTGCAGATGCATGACAATCCATATCGATCACCGACGCATCCCACTGTCTCAGATGCTACTGATGAGCGAACGTCGCCCAGCGCCGAGCCATTCCACCTCTATAGCCCCCAGCAGCCGTTGCCCAGCGTATCTCCTGATGGCACGACAACGGCCCGATATATTGCGGCGGTATTTGATTCGGTGCTTGCCGCAGCGATAACGATCGTCATCGTCAAGCAACTTCCTGAGGAACAGCTCCCCTTGCAGTTTGCGGCGATGGCGACGGTTTACCTTGGTTATTTCTTTGCTTTCGAAACGACATGGAGCACAACACCGGGAAAACTGGTGACTGGCCTGAAGGTCCTATCCTTCGATGGATCGCGGTGCTCAACCAAACAGATCCTGATTCGCACGCTGTTCCGGTTACTGGAAGTCAATCCCTTGTTGCTAGGCGGCCTCCCCGCGGCCGTAAGGATCGTCTGCACTCGAGACAAGCAGCGGTTCGGGGACAAGTTTGCCGACACGGTTGTCGTCTTCCGATGATCTCGGCCTCAACAATGGGTGGCCTCCGGTATCGGTTCAATCGAGTCCATTTCGGCTGGCATACCTCTGCGTGAAATCACATCCCCGTTCGTCGTGACCCGATACTACGGCTACTCACCTGATCTCCATGGCCCCGATACCATCACCGTAACCTCGGGCCTGTACTATGCTTGGTCCAAAGAAGATAAAGCTGTATACGCGGCGTTTGACCGCACTACCCATCGAGCCTATTTTCATGCCCATTATCATTAGCCTGTCTGCCTGGAATGACCTGGTATTGGGTCGAGCCAGTGACGGAGAATGCTCATCTAACCGGCCACCTTCCAATCCAGGAATGTCGGCTCCACCGCGCCGAGCCGTGTGGTGATCGGGAACGACGAGACGCCATGGCGACTAAGTGGACGGTCCGCTGTCGCCATCCCCAAGATGATTAGCGCAAGGTCATGAATCATGTCGCAACGCAATCTGTTCACGCCGCTGTTGGTGATCGCCTTTTTGATTTCTGGTTCAGCTTCGAGATCAACGTTTGCTGAAGACAAAAACCAGAAGCCCTCGGAGTCGGAAGAACCCTCACTGCACTACACGCTGAAGGTGGGAGAGAAATCCGTTGCCATCCGAGAAGGAGAAGCCGTCCGTGTGGACGGCGAGTTCAACAATCCGGAAGTCACCATAACGGCTCAACCCTATCGCGAGTTCCCCTACCAGGGAGTATCGTTCAAGTACCCGCGTACATTTACGTTCGAAGCCAACGTCGATAACGAGAACTTCAAGAACTGGACTCTCTCGGGCAATGATTTCAAGATCATGTACTTTGTGGCGAACGGGCGGCTGACGACTGACGAGTTCGCCGACAACTTGATCGATCAGTTCGGCCGAGAGAATTGTCAGACAGTCAAAACCGCCCCGCTAAAGTTCGGCGACAAACAACTAACCGGCACAACCTTGAATGTTGTCGTGGCGGGGAACAAGATGGTCGTCAACGTCTATCTGGTGCCTGTCAACGAGACACAGACCAGACTGCTGGTACTGCAGGACAACCTCGATGACGCCGGCAACCGCTCCGCCGAAGGCAAAGCAACTCTCGAATTGCTCAGCCAATCTGCAAAGCTCACACCCTAGATTGCTCGACTACCTGACGAGCGACATCCCAGCCAGACGACCGTGCTGAAGTCCGGGTTCCAGGTGGGGCCCCTATCTGCCCTGCGGATGCGTCTTTTGGTCGATGTAGCCTTGCGGGCGATCCACCGGTCTATTCCGGCAGCCGACTAGGGTGCCGAGCGGGACTGGGTCGATGGTCGGCCGCCGGAGATTCAGTGGTGCGGAAGCAGGGAGTGACTATCGCCAAGCGACTCGATATGATTTTGGCACCAAGTTAATATTGGGACCAGGCAACACACGAACCTCGACGGGAGTTTGTTTCGATGAACCGGGTTTCGCGGGCGTTTACGCTAGTCGAGTTGCTGGTCGTGATTGCCATTATCGGCATATTGGTCATGTTGCTGTTGCCGGCAGTGATGTCCGCCCGCGAGGCAGCTCGACGTACCCAATGCGTCAACAATTTGAAGCAGCTTGGACTCGGAATGATCGGCCACGAAAGTGCCTATCAGTATTTTCCTGGATCAGGCTGGGGCTGGCTGTGGCAGGGCGATCCCGACCGGGGCTACGGTCCTGACCAACCGGGCGGCTGGGCTTACAACATCATTGAATTCATGGAGTATCGAGACGTCCGTCAGCTCGGCATGCACCAGACCGGTAAAGCTCGCGATGACGAACTGCTGGCCGCAGTCGCCACACCGATTCCGTCGTTCAACTGCCCGACCCGCCGCGAAGCTCAGGCGTATCCCTATGTCATGGATATCCCTTTGGCTCACAATCTGGACAAGTGTGTGAGGCCCACGTGCATGGTCGCTCGGAGCGACTACCAGGCGAACTCGGGGAACATCAATGCCGGAGAGGATGAAGGTCCTGGAGACTACAAACAAGCGGCCAAGCCGAGTTATCAATGGGCCTATGCCAATCAGCATCGCGGATCTACCTGGCGTCAAACGGGCATTACGTGGCAACGGAGTCAGGTGAAGGTGAGCGACATCACGGACGGAACCAGCAAGACTTTATGCATTGGCGAGAAATTCATTACGACGAACTTCTATACCAATGGACTGGGGCCGGCCAGCGATCAGAACATCTTCCTGGGCCACAATCGCGACGTGAACGGCTACGCCACTCAAGCGATCCAGCCGCTGCGAGACCGCCTCAACCTGCAGCTCGACTGGAACTTCGGCTCGGCGCACGATACGGTCTGGAACGGCGTACGATGCGACGGATCGGTCGAATCATTTTCGTACGACATGGACAACCTGGCCGTCCAAGCACTCTGCGGCCGTAATGATCAATAGCCTCCATGATCTTGGACTCAGGAGCCGGGGACTTGGATAGAGACGTGAACGAAGATCAGCGATCACCACTGGCCCACGACGAGACCGGGTGGGGGCTGTGGGATGCGATCAGCCTGATCGTCGGCATCGTGATCGGGACGTCGATTTTTCGGGCTCCGCCGTTGGTGTTTCAGAATGTATCGAGTGCCTGGGGCTCGCTGGCGCTGTGGCTGGTCGGAGGCGGCGTCTCGCTGATGGGAGCTTGGTGCTATGCCGAACTCTCGACGGCCTTTCGCCAACGGGGTGGCGATTACCATTACCTCACGCTGGCCTACGGACCCCTCGTCGGATTCCTCTTCGGTTGGGCTCAACTGACCATCATCCTCACCGCATCGATGGGGACCATGGCCTTCACTTTTGCCGACTACGCCACGCGACTGGCTCCCAGCTGGTCTCAGCATTCAGCGTGGCTCGCCCTGGCAAGCCTCGTCGTGCTGGCCCTGCTGAACCTGTCCAACGTCCAGATGGGTCGCCATACCCAGAACGTTCTGACGACCGCTAAGGTGCTCGGCCTGACCAGCGTGCTGCTGGCTGGAGTTCTGGCCAGCAACACGGGGACCATCCAATCGGCGGCTAACACCATCACGCCACCGAGTGCGCCTCTGTGGAGCCGGCTTGGCTTGGCGCTGATCTTTGTGCTGTACGCCTATGGAGGCTGGAACGACGCGGCGATGGTGGCCAGCGAAGTGCGTGCGCCGGAACGCAACATGCCACGAGCCTTGTGCGGCGGAATCATTGCCATCACGGCAATCTACTTCCTGATGAACGTCGTCTATCTGCGAGTGCTGGGACTGGAACGAGCTGGTGCGGCGACCACCCCGGCCGCCGATGTGCTGGCCGTCGGGTTCGCGTCGTTCGGATGGAGCCAATGGGCTGAGCGAGGGATCTGCGTGCTGGTGATGATCAGCGCCCTCGGAGCGCTCAACGGTTTGCTGCTGACCGGATCGCGTCTATTCGCCGCGTGGGGAGCCGACTGGCCCGGTTTCCGTTGGCTGGCCATGACTGGCGATGGTCATCCGACCACGACCCGATCCATGACCGCTCAAACCGTCGTCACCGCCGCACTGATCTTGCTGGTCGGCACCGACAGCGGCCGTAGCCTAATTGACAGCGGCGTCCGATTGGCCCATCTGCCGGCCCTGCAGTGGGATCGCTTTCAAGGAGGCTTCGATCTGCTGCTCGCCTCAGCCGCCCCGGCCTTCTGGCTCTTCTTTACCATGACCGTGGTGGCCGTCGTCGTACTCCGCCGGCGGCACCCGGACCAGCCGCGACCGTTTCGCGTGCCAGCCTACCCGGCCCCGGTCATCCTCTTCTCCGCCGCCTGTCTCTACATGCTCTATTCGGCCGTCGATTATGCGGGGAGCCTGAGCTTGATGAGTCTGCTGCCGCTGGGCACCGGCCTGATCTACGGACTGCTGCGGTTCAAGCGTCCGGCTGGAGCAACCTGGCGAACTCGGATTCCGAGATAAAGATCCCGTCGCGAGCGAGCTGAACCGCCAGCGATTGGTCAGGCCAGCCGACGCAGGCCAGCCACCGCCGCCAATCGTCCAGCGAGATGGATCCTTTGAGCTCGATATGAGCCAGCCCGCACGGCCCGTCGTGCAGTTGTCCGTCCAGCTGTCCCGACGGAGTTCGCCAGACAAACGAACCATCGGGTTCGACAAACATCCGCGGCAGCTCGGCCAACGACTCGCACACCTCTTCAAACGAACGTGTGAACGCGACCGCCGATGGTGGTAGGCAGGTGACGACGGTGAGTCCTTCGCCCAGAGGATGAGATGGGCCGGTGTTCAGCGTCCCGACGTGGGGATGGATAAACCAGTGCTCCCAGGCGGTCATGGCAGCCCTTCATCGCCGACGGAATCAGCCACCCACTGAGCGTACGGCGCGTAGACATGGGGGATGGGCCAAGCCACGATCTGCGGAACCTGGTAGGGATGCAGCCGAGCGATAGCTTGCATCAACGGCTCCGCAGCCGTTGCGGTCGTCTTGGCCACGACTCGCCATTCGGTGGCCGACTCGATCGCTCCGTGCCAGCGATAGACACTGGTGATCGGACCGCTGATCTGCACGCAGGCCGCCAATCGCTGCTGGACCAGTTGCTGAGCCAGCTGCTGGGCGGCGGTGTCCGAGTCAACGGTCGTGACGACTTGCATCATGAGGGAAGGTCCTGGCGATCCGCACGTTAAAAAAACACCACCGGACAGCATGCTCGGCACAGCCGGCCGACCGAACAACCTAAGAGTTCGCGTCCGAGGCTGCCTGTGAGTATACTATGCCCGGCGACTTGGTCAGGCCCTGACAAGCCTTGACGCGTTCCACTGGCCCAGGTTGTGTTGCATGTGCGGCCGATTCACCCTTCGACAGCCTCCCAGCGTGATGATCGATCAACTGCAGCTGCAGTTTCCCGAAATCGCTCCACGCTACAATATCGCTCCTCTGCAGACTGTCCCCGTCGTGCGGCAGTCTGCCAAGCGGGGCAAGTACGAAGTGGCACTGATGCGCTGGGGGCTGGTCCCCTCCTGGGCCGATGATCCCAAGATCGGCAACCGCATGATCAATGCGCGGAGCGAAACGGCAGCGACCAAACCCAGCTTCCGTTCCGCGATGAAGAAACGACGCTGCCTGATTCCGACCGACGGATACTACGAGTGGCAGGCGACGGATGGCGCAAAGCAGCCCTACCTGTTCCATATGGCTCATGACCACGACTTCGCCCTCGCCGGTCTCTGGGAACACTGGGCCCCGGAAGGTCAGTCACCGCTGGATACATTCACCATCCTGACCACCGAAGCCAATCGACAGACAGCCAAGTACCACGATCGGATGCCCGTGATCCTCGAGCCCGACGACTGGACCGCCTGGCTCGATCCCGAATTCGAAGATGCCCGACACCTGCAGTCGTTATTGCGTCCCACCGACACCAAGCTGGTGATCGACCCGGCCAGCCGCCGTACCAATAACCCGCGGCACGACGCCCCGGACTGTCTGAGTCCTGACAGCTGAACGAGCCCTGAAAGCTGAACCAGCCCTGACAGCTGAACCGGCCGCGCACGACACGCCGGCCGCTCCCCTCCCCCACTCGCCAGACGACTGGCGGGCCAACGGCAACACGCGCGAGGGGGATCGCACATGATTGCCGACCAGATTTTCGTCTGGCTCGACCCGCCGATCCACGGTACGATCGGCCCCCTATGGCGTTCACCTCATTCACACCTCGAATCCCTGACCGCCCGAGCATCCTCATTGCGCGGCTCAGCGCCATCGGTGACTGCATCCATACGGTGCCGCTGGCCACCGCCATCCGACGTCGGTGGCCTCAAGCTCATGTGGTCTGGGTCACTCAGGCGGGCCCCGCCACACTGCTCAAGGGTCACCCAGCACTGGACGACCTGATCGTCGTGCCGCGGGATTGGATGAAGAGCCCTGCGGCACTCAGCCAGCTCCACACACGACTCCACCAGCATCACTGGGACGCGGCAATCGACGTGCAAAGCCTCACCAAGAGCGCCCTGATCGCCTGGCTCTCGGGCGCACGACACCGGATCGGTTTTGCCTCCCCACAAGGGCGTGAACTCAGCCGCTGGTTCAACCGCACGCGCATCGTGCCTCAACAGACACACGTTGTCGATCGCTACCTGGAACTCCTCCAGCCACTCGGATTCGCCAATCCACCCGTCGACTTTGCACTCGGTCCGTACACCGCCGAACTCCCTATCGTGACCAGGATCCTCGAACGCTACCAACTTGGCTCGCACCGTTTTATCCTGCTCAATCCCGGTGCTGGCTGGAACTCCAAGCTCTGGCCGGCGCGGCGTTTTGGTGCGGTTGCCAAGTACCTCGGGCACGAGTTCCAGCTGCCGTCGCTGGTCGTTTGGAACGGCCAGGACGAACAGCAGGCGGCGAGTGAGATCGTTGCCTCCTCGGGCGGCCACGCCTTTCTGGCCCCCGCCACGACACTCCCTCAGCTGGCCGAACTGGCTCGCCGCGCGCGACTGTTCGTCGGCTCCGACACCGGACCGCTCCACCTGGCCGCCGCCGTGGGAACTCGATGCGTCGCCCTCTTTGGACCGACCGACCCCAAGGTCTGCGGTCCGTATGGCACCGGCCATCGCTGCGTGCAGAGCTTTCTGCAGGACCAGCGAGGTCGTCGACGAGCGGCTAACGATGCCATGTGCGCCATCGAAGTCCATCAGGTGCAGGATGCCTGCCAGCAGATCCTGACCGATCCGGCATCGCAACGCTCGGCCGCTTAAGGCCATTCACCCATGGTGATTTCCAGCTGCAACGGCTTGGCGTCCGCTTCGATCGGCTGGCGATAGAGTTCGACCTGGATGCGGTCCCCTGCCCCTTTCGTGCCGATCAGCTCGATCAGCTGATTGTGACTCACGATGTCCGTCCCATCGACTCGCACAATCAAATCGTCGGTCCGCAATCCGGCAGCAAAGGCCGGTCCGTTCTGGTGGACCAAGTCGACTCGGCATCCCGCCAGTCCACCCGGCAACTGCTGGCCAATCATCTCGTTAAATGCCACCCCCAGAAACGCACCCTTGCGAAAGTCGAGCCGCTGCAGGCGGAGCTGATGCAGCGGCTGAATGTCCTCGGCCTGCAGACCCGTACCGAACAGAGCGAGTTTGGAGAGCGATTCGAACCGCGACAACACATCGACGGCCGCACGATCGAGCCGAACGTACATCAGGTCCAGCTCCAGCAGATTGCCCAGCGACGTCAGACGCTGCAGCCCGTCGGCCGTTACCGAAGCATGGTGCAGCTTCAGCACCTGCAGGTGACCGGCTCCTTCCAGCGCGGCCAGCCACTGATCGTCGATCTGGGGGCCGTACAGAGCCAGGCACTTCACGTCGCGGATGTAACGCAACAGCTTCAGGTCGTCCAGCGAACCACTCCACCGCTCGTCAATCTCCAGCACGGTTACCGGAATCTGGCTCAGAAACGGACCGACGCTCTTGGTCTGGACCAGTCGCATGCCGAGCTGTTCCAGACGGACCACCGCCTGTTCACGACGGAAACCGGCCAGCGACTCCAGAGCCTGACCGGCATAGCGGGCCATCGGATGCGACACCACCCGCCGCAGCCGCTCCAGTTCCCCCGATGCCTGCTCCGATAACACCGGATCGTCCGAACGGGCCAACTGGCCCAGGATGCGAATCCCGCGGACCATCGTCTCCGGCTGACCTACCGCGACAGCATCCGCCAGCGGACGCACCGCCGCCATCCCAGCTCGCTCTAACTGCTGAGTCGCCTGCTCACGCAGATAAAAAGCCTCGGACTCCAATCCGACAATCCAGTCCCGCAGGTCGCCCGATGGAACGGCTTCACCCGTTCCCGGACGAGCCGATTCCTGAGTGGGTGCCTCCTGAGGGGGCGGGTCTTGAGGTGGTGCCTCCTGAGGGGGCGGGTCTTGAGCTGACGCCGTGGCCGGGGCCAGACCTGAGCCGGCCACACAGCAGAGCAACCCGGCGAACACCAAACCGCGGATCCGTCGCACCCGGTCGGCGACATCGCCCCACCGGGCCACGACCGGCCAGTCGGCCAGCCTGCAGCTACCGGTGTTGAATCCCGGAAGGATGGCGCGGAGTGCTGTCGGGTCCCTTGAGATCACTCGATCCACCTCGGACAATTGCCTGTCAGCTTAGCTGCCTGTCAGCTCAGCCTGGTGCTGCGGGTCCGCCCTGGCCGGAAGATTCCATCCAGCCGAGGGCTCGGCCCCGGTGTCGGCCCGGAGCGCGTTAGTAGCCGCTGAGCCTATCACGGCCAATGAGACCCTGGTGAGATATTGTGAGCCCTGCTGGCAAAAAACTCCAGCCGGAAAGCGATCCGGCCCCGACCGATGACGATTACCGGCTGATTGATTTCGGGCGTGGGCGACGGCTGGAGCGGTTCGGGGAGGTCTGGATTGACCGCCCGTCCCCGCCCGCCGAACTCACCGCTGAGCACTCCGGCGACTGGCCGAACGACCGTTGGTGCTATCACCGCCAGACGGCTCAGCAGGGATTCTGGTCCCCGGGGCCGCACCGGCGAGCGGTGGGAGATCCAACCGTTTCGACCGGATCACCGCTGGTCGATGCCGGCTGGTCGACGCGGATCGGCAGCCTGCTGTTCGAATTGAAACTGACGCCGAGTGGACAGGTGGGTGTGTTTCCGGAGCAGAGGCCGAGCTGGAGGTGGATTGCCGAGCGATTAGCGGAGCCGGCTGATCACCGGCTGCGTGTGCTGAACCTGTTCGCCTACACGGGGGGGAGCACTCTGGCAGCGGCGGCGGCGGGGGCCCTGGTCACCCATGTCGACGCCGCCGAGCCGGCCGTCCGGTGGGCCCGCCAGAACGCACTGGCCAACGGACTCGACCAGCACCCGATCCGCTGGATCGTCGACGACGCCCGCAAGTTCGTGGCTCGTGAGATCCGCCGCGGCCAGCGTTACGACGGATTGATTCTCGACCCGCCCAGCTACGGGCATGGACCGAAAGGGGGCGACTGGCGCTTCGAGCGCGACCTGCCGCCGCTGCTCGAACTCTGCTCCGAACTGCTCGTCGCGCGGCCGCGTCTGATCCTGCTGACCTGTCACCCGTCACACGCATCCCCGGCGTCGCTGCGGCATGAACTCAGCGATTCGCTGGCGCGATGGCCGATCGAATGGTCGGCGGGCGAGTTGACGCTGACGGACCGTGGCGGGCGGCAGCTGCCGAGCGGTCTTTATGTCCGGGGCGGCTTTCCGTGATCGGCTGGCCAGTGGAATCCCAGGCCGATCTCGTCGAGGACACGGGTCTGTAGCGCCCCGTCGCGGACGTGGAACATCTCGGGGTAAACGTCCCGCCACCAGCGATTGCCGGCCGGGCAATACTGACGAGCGTTCCCTTCGATGGCGGCCACGCCGGGAACTCGGCTGGCCAGCGACGCCGAATGAAGAAATGACGCCCCGGGGCAAGTCAGGTCCTGGACGCAGAGAAACAGCTGATACTTCTGAGCGGCGGCGCCCATCAGCAGGGCTTCGGTGTGTCCTTTGCAGGCCTTGAGTGCCACGCCGGAATAGCCCATCTCGCGGCTCAACAGCAGGCTGTCGAGATCGATCAGCGATTCGTCGATTACGACCGGCTTGAGTGCCGCGGCCCGGTGCATCCGATTCTCGGGATTCGCACGCAGATCGCGATGTGTCGGCTGTTCGACGTACTGGATCCGCGGCCAGGCTGCCGGTCTTTCCGATTGCACTCGACCGAGAAAATCGAGCACGTAGTCGACATTCGCGCAGCGTTCGTTGAAATCGAGCGAATAGTACCACTGGTGGCAGCCACGTGATTGCTGAGCTTCAGCAGCGACCCGGTCGATGTTAATCACTCGTTGCACGTCCCAATCGAGGTTGTCGCCGTTGAGTTTGATCTTGAGATGAGTGAGCTGGTCGGCGTGAATCCATTCGCCCAGCGTCTCGGGGAGGCCGTCGTTCAAGCGAGTTGCCACGTCGCCGGGCGTGAGCGGATCGAGGGCGCCAACGAGGTGATAGATAGGGAGTGTGGGGACGGGAGTCGGCCGAGTGTACTGATCGAGATATTCGCCCGCGAACTCCGGTCCCAGCCAATGACCGAGATCCTGGTTGATGTATTCAGCCGATAGCAGTCGGTAGCTGTTTTCGTGCAAGGCGCGTCCAAACGCGTCGTGAATGGCAGCTTCCAGTGGGCTGGCGGCGACTAGCTGTGCCAGCCGGGGCATGGGTTCGGCGAGCTGTTGTGTGTCGGTGACTTCGCGAGCGAGCTGGGGGAGTTGCGCGGCGAGCGCTGAGGTGATCTGCAGCGGATCGCCCACGGGCGCCAGGACGGGCGCCGAGTCGACATAGCGTTGACCAAGAGCCACGATAGCGGCCAGCGTGGCGTCGGCTGGCACCAGATTGCTGGGCCACGACCAGACGTTTCCCATCGGCATGGAACCACGTCCTGACGCGCGTCGTCCGTCCCGCGTGACCACTTCGACTTCGACGTGCAGCAGCGTGACTTCGGTCACCACGCGACCGCCAAACTTCATGGGCGCTCGGTAGTGGATCTGCTCTGTAGCCCAGCAGGCGGAGGTGACCTGAATATCGGTCGATTTCATCAGTCGGTTCCCTCAAGTTCTATCCGTCGCCAGACGCTGCAATTTTCCCACGACCAGAATAACCCCGCCCACCCCGCCCCGGCCATCCCGCCTCCTCTCCTCCCTTGTGGTGCGGGCGTCTCGCCTGCCTCCGCTTTGTGGTGCGGGCGTCTCGCCTGCCTCCGCTTTGTGGTGCGGGCGTCTCGCCTGCCTCCGCTTTGTGGTGCGGGCGTCTCGCCTGCCTCCGCTTTGTGGTGCGGGCGTCTCGCCTGCCTCTGCCTCTGCCTCTGCCTCCGCGTCCTCCTCTCCTCCGCTTTGTGGTGCGGGCGTCTCGCCTGCCTCCGCTTTGTGGTGCGGGCGTCTCGCCTGCCTCTGCCTCTGCCTCTGCCTCTGCCTCTGCCTCCGCGTCCTCCTCTCCTCCGCTTTGTGGTGCGGGCGTCTCGCCTGCCTCTGCCTCTCAACCACAAGATCAGGCGCACCAGCACCTCTACCACACGCCACCACTAATTCTCATCGAACTCCGACTCCCGGGCCGCGGCCGAAAGAGAAGAGTATGGAGAGAAGCAGAGGCAGGCGAGACGCCTGCACCACAACACAACCGGGACGCTGCTGGCGGTGCCCACTTGTGCGAGCCCTGTGGCCCGGCCGACAATCTGGGGTCAACTTTTTCAACGGTGAGGGAAACAACGGATGGGCCACGTGGAAGTTGTGCCGGTGCAGACGGGGCGACAACAGCGCCAATTCATCGACTTGGCATGGGACATCTATCGCGGCGATCCGTATTGGATCCCTCCCTTGCGCCAGAACTTGGCCGAGATGGTCGGGTTTCGCCACCATCCATTTCAGGATTATGCTCGACTGCAGCCCTTCCTGGCCCTGCGGGACGGACGGCCGAGCGGTCGCATCGTCGCCCTGGTCAACACGGCTCACAACGAGCGTTACCGCGAACGACGGGGGTTCCTGGGTTTCTACGAATGTGAGCCGAATACGGAAACGAGCCGAGCGTTGTTTGGGGCCGCTCAGCGGTGGCTGATCGATCAGGGAATGACCGACGTTCGGGGGCCATGCAATCCATCGCTGAACCATGAATGTGGTCTGCTGATCGACGGGTTCGACTCGTCACCGATGTTCATGATGACTTACAACCCGCCGTACTATGTTGAGCAATGGGAGGACGCCGGGCTCAGCAAGATCCAGGACCTGTACGCGTTCTGGGGCCACGTCAACATGATCGAATCGCTCGACCCGAAGCTGAAGTTTGTGATCGACGAGGCGAGTCGGCGGTTCAAGATCCAGCTGCGGCAGCTCGATCGGTCGCGATTCCTGGAAGAAGTCCGGATGTTTCTGGACATCTACAACAAGTCGCTCGTCGGGACCTGGGGGTTTGTCCCCATGTCGTCGGCCGAAGTCGACCACACGGCCCGGGCCCTCAAGTATCTGATCGCCCCCGAGATGACGGCCGTGGCCGAGGTAGAGGGGAAACCGGTGGGGGCCATCTTCGGGTTGCTCGACTACAACCCCCGCATCAAACAGATCAACGGGCGTCTGTTTCCGTTTGGCTTCATCCGACTGCTGTGGAACCGACAGGCGATCCAGACGGTGCGGCTGATCAGCACCAATGTCCTGCCGGAGTACCAGCGGTGGGGAGTCGGTGTGGTGCTCCTGTCCAAACTCCTCCCCGAAGTCATCAAATGGGGGATCCAGGAGGCCGAATTCTCGTGGGTACTGGAGACGAATCACCTGTCCCGAGCCTCCCTGGAACGAGGCGGAGCGAAGCTGAACAAGACGTATCGGATCTATGACGCCCCCCTTCCGCTGCCCGGAGTTCCCTTGTGAACCGGCGAGCGGCCGACTACGATTGACCGGGTCTAACCCAGTACCCCATCCGGCCGCCGTGTCCCCTCGGGAGGAGCAGCATCGTCGGTGCAGCGAGGGATCTTCAGGCAGAGCCAAAGCAAGTGCGGATGATTGCCACGCGCAATGTTGTGATTACCGGCGTCGGCGTCGTTTCGCCGATAGGCATTGGCCGTGGCCCCTATTGGGAGGCCTTGCGCGCCGGCCGCAGTGGCGTACGGCTCACCCAACGCTACGGGACGGCGCCGCTGCCATCTCCGCTGGGAGCTGAGCTGCGGGATTTTGACGCCAAACAGTACGTCACGCCGCGCAAGAGCCTGAAGGTGATGTGCGCCGAGATTCAGGCCGGCTTCGCCGCCGCTGCTCTGGCCATCGAAGACGCCCGGCTCGCCGCTGGCTCCATTGCCCCCGAACGCATAGGAGTCGTCTTCGGCGGTGAGCAACTCTACGGTGACCCGCTCGAACTCGCCCCGCTCTACAACGCCTGCTCGGTCAACGGCGAGTTTCGCTACGAAAAATTCGGTACTGCTTTTCCCAGCCAGCTCTTTCCGCTGTGGATGCTTAAGTACCTCCCGAACATGGCCGCTTGCCACGTCGGTATCTCCGTCGACGCCCGCGGCCCCAACAACACGATCGTTTCCGGTGAGGCCTCCAGCCTGCTGGCCCTGGGTGAAGCGATCGCCGTGCTGCGGCGAGGAGGAGCCGACGTGATGATCGCCGGCGCCACCAGCTCCCGGCTGAATCTGACCGGCATCATGTACCGTGGCGACTGCCTGCTCTCACAACGAACGGACGCCCCCGAACTGGCCAGCCGCCCCTTTGACCTGCACCGCGATGGCATGGTCAACGGCGAAGGAGCCGGTGTGGTCGTCCTCGAAACGGCCGAACACGCCCAAGCCCGCGGAGCCACGGTGCTGGCTGAAGTCCTGGGAACCGCCAGCACGTTCGGGCCCCCCGATGCGACCGGCGCCGGACGACAACAGGCCATCGCCCGCTCGATCGGCCAACTGCTCTCCAACTGCCATCTGACACCCCACGACATCGACCATGTGAATGCCCATGGGCTGAGCACCGTCGATGACGACCGACTCGAGGCCCGAGCGATCGCCGAACAGCTCGGCACAACTCCCGTCACGGCCCTGAAGAGTTACTTCGGTAACCTCGGAGCGGCGGGCGGCATGGTCGAGCTGATCGCCAGCGTGATCGGCCTGCAGGAAGGGATCGTCCCCGGGACACTCAACTACAGCACTCCCGACCCGAGCTGTCCGATCGAGGTGATTCATGGTGAGCCGCAGTTGGTCCGACGCCCGGTCGCCGTGTCGCTGAACCAGTCCCGCACGGGCCAATCCGCCGCGGTCGCCATCCGCCGGCCCGGTTAGTTCACCAGGGGCCCCCAGGCAAACCCCTGGCCAATCCACCCGGAAAACGCCAATCTCTCGGCCATCGGGCTGCTGACAGCACTTAAAGCCGCCAACCCACCCAAACCACCCATTATCGCGCAGGTCGACGTTGGTTTCGCAGCGATGCGGCGGTGGCAATTGGGGGAAAGTTTGCCGGTTGTATCAATTATGATGCAGCCGTTGCTTGGAAGAGCCGATTTACAGGGTGAACGGTTCAAGTCGGCCCGGTCGCAGCGAACTCGCTGGACGGCTGGGGCCCTGATGACGAGCACTTCGAGCAAGGAACGGTGCGGTGCGACGACTGGCACAGCGAATCGGGTTGGGTCTGGTGCTGATGGGAACCATGGGCACGGCCTCGGCGCAGCTTCCGACACCTCACGGCGTGTGGGGGGGCAACCCCTTGCGCCCGGCGGTCCGGCTGCCGTCGGTGGTCCCGGCGCAGTTCTCGGAGGCGATCCCCTTTTCGAACACGACTCCGTCGGCACCCTCGTCGCCGAACGGGATCATGGTCCCCGCTGACGGTCCCTCCGGGCTGGGCGGGCCGGGGCTGACAACTCCCGGTATGGGATCACCCGGCATGGCATCGCCGGGCATGGGAACACCGGGCCTGGGAACACCGGGACCGGTGTTGCCGCCGCCGGAGTCGGAGATGGAGCCGGCGCCGACGACGATGGCGCCGGACGACACGATCATGGCCCCCGGGTCGACAGGTGCCGGGAATGGCGCAGTGGAGCCCGATCTGAACTACTCGCCCGACAATCCGCTTGGATTTGGCGACAACAGCCAGGCGTGGGACGGAACGACTCAGGGCGGAATGGCTGCGAACGGAGCCGGCATGGCTCCTGTGCCGATGTCGATTCAGCCGGTGTGGGAAGGGGCGATGGGCGACCAGATGATGGTGGACGGCCCGGCTCGCCTCTTCTCGACTCGCGAATGGTTCCGCTCAGGCCGCTGGTACGGCTCGACCGACTTCGTGCTGTTGACGATGGTCAGCACTCGGAATGTGCCAGTGGCCGTCGACACGACGAGCGGATTCTCACGAGCAATTGACCCGCTCACCGGTCAAGTCTTGGGTGGAATTCCCACCCTCGGTACTCCGGTGGCGCGAGACCTGACGGCCGTACAGACACAGCTAGGCACCGAGTCGGCTCGATTCAACTTCCAGCCGGGGGTTAATCTGAGGCTGGGGCGGTTCCTGGGTCGAGACGAAATGAATCGTGACCATGCGATTGAAGTCGGATTCTTTGGTCTGTTCGACTACTCATCGCAATCGACGCTGACCGAATCCGCTCCAGGGCTGGGGATTCCGGTCGGAAACAACGGTGAAACGGCTCCCCTGCCTGGCATCGTCACGATGCTGGGTAACGGGATCAATCAGACTGCGTTGGCTCAGAGCCTGAGCCCGGTCCTGCTGTTGCTCAACTCGACAGCGGCCGGAGGTATCGCTCCGGGCTTCATCAACGGCAACACGGCGACTATCTACAACGACGCGACGTTTAACAACGGCGAAGTCAACTGGCAGGTGATGGCTCGTCCACGCCGCGACCGATTGGTGCTGCAGCCGAACGGTGAGTGGGTCCAGCATTCATCGCCATCGCAGACACGGGCGTTCCTGGCCGGGTTCCGGTATGTGCAGCTCGACGAATCCTTCACATACGCTCAGTTCGGCGACAATGCGGCCCAAGATAATGGCTTGTACAAGGTCGACGTCACCAACGATATGTTCGGGCTGCAGATGGGCGGCCGGCTGCAGGAGGTCTACTCGAACTGGCAATGGGATCTGGAGACCAAAGTCGGCGGCCTGTGGAACTTCGCCGGGCGCGACAGTCTGGTCAGCACCACCATCTCCGGGACGCAATCGTCCAGGTCGCAATCGTTGACTGACGAACAGCTCGGGATCGTGTTGCAGCTTGGGGTCGGCGGGGCTTATCGCATCACTCCGAACTTCGCCGTGACCACCGTCTACAACGTGATCTACCTGAACAACGTGGCGACGACGATCGACAATCTGAGCTTGGCTCCGGCCTTCCAGCTGTTCGACCTGAGCGGCGACCGGCTCTTCCATGGACTCTCGACGGGTGTCCAGCTGACCTGGTAAGCCTTGGTTCCCGCCGTGGGACGGATGCGATAAGCTGGGTGGCAGCCGGCCGAGTCGAGGGTGGATGCGTGGCCGGCCCAACCGCGACGCTCGGAGGGACCCCGCTGATGACACCGCTCGAATCGCTCATTCAATCCGGCACCCGCTTGTGGCTCGACTCGATCGACCCCGACCTGGTCCTCCGCGACGCTCAGCTGGGAGCGACCGGAGCCACATCGAACCCGGTAATTGTCGCCGACCTGCTCAAGACGGGCCGGTTCGACGCCGAGATGGAAAAGCTGCTGCGAGCCGGACTCGATAATTCGGCCATCGCCTGGCAGCTGACCGATCAGCTGGTGCGGGGTGCTCAGCAGGTATTTGCCCCGGTCTGGCAGCGGACGCGGGGGGACGACGGGTATGTGAGCTTTGAGATCGATCCGTTGCTGGAAGATCCGGAGACGAACTGGCCGCTGGCCGAACGGGTGGCGCAGTACGACCAGCTGGCTCGATACTGGTCCCAAGGGCACACCAACCGGATGATCAAGGTCCCGGCGACTCCGGCCGGTCTGGCGGCGCTGGAGGGCCTGGCGGCGGCCGGCATTCCGCTGAACGTGACGTTGATTTTTTCCCAGCGGCAGTACGAGGCGGCTCGGGACGCCGTCTGGCGCGGGGCTCAAAGGCTGAGCAATCTCGATCGGTTCAAGAGCGTCTACAGCATCTTCGTGTCGCGGGTCGACGTCTACACTCAGCAAAAAGTCCCCGGTCTTTCGGGGCAAGCTCAAGGCCAGGTCGGGATTGTCAACGCCAAGCGGATCTGGGAGGCCAATCGGCGATTCTGGGCCGGACATCCCACGCCGCTCAAGCAGGAAATCGTCTTTGCCAGCACGGGGACCAAGAACCCTCAGGACCGGCCCTGGAAGTACGTCGAGGCGTTTGCCGGGAGCGACATTCAGACGAACCCGCCGCAGACCAATGCCGACGTTCAGGCCGGCGACATGACCTTCACCCGTCAGGTGGATCGGCTGCCTCCACGCGAGGTACTGGACGAAATCGATCGACTGGTCGATCCGATCGCTCTGGAAGAGACCCTGATGCGGGAGGGGATCGACAAGTTCGCTCAGCCGCAGAAGGCCCTGCTGGCACTGATCGAATCCAAGCGTCTGGCCCTGGCCGGCTGATGCTCAACTCGTCAGGCGGCTCGGGATCTGATAGACTTCTACGCTCCCCGGAGCTCGCCACGGCGACTCTAGCGGGACTGGGTGTCGAAGCGGTCCGTCGACGAGGATGCGGGCCGCCGCCCCCATCCTTTTCCACTCGACCTATCACCACCGGCGTGTGAAATCCCATGAGCGCTGACCTGTACCGGCCGTGTCCTTGCGGCAGCGGCAAGAAGATCAAGTTCTGTTGTTCCCGCCCGATCGCCGCTGACCTGGAACGGGTCGAACGGATGATCGACGGCGACCAGCTTCTGGCGGCCCGTGAGCGGCTGGAGGGGCTGAGGGCCAAGCATCCGGAGATTGCGGCCATCCGTATGCTGGAGGCTGAGATCAGTGCCGACCAGGAAGAGTTCGATCAGGCACTCACGCGACTCGACGAAATCCAGCGCATCGCGCCGCAGAACCCGACGGTTCACCTCTTCCGCGCGGCCCTGTTGTCGTCGACGGTGATGCAGCGAGTGGAGTCTCAGGAGGGGGCGAACCTGACGGAGCTGGCGGCGACCATCCAGCAGGAATTGCTGACCGGTTTTGAACTCTGGCCCACCGGTGAGCCGCTCATCGTCAACTCGGTTGGTTACGCGATCCAGGCGGCCAACGTGCTGGGAGCTTTGGGGCGCAAGCCGTTGGCGCTCGGACTGATGCTGATCCTGTCGGCGGCCGCGGGAGAACTCCCCGATCTGGCGAGCATGGTCCAGCAACAGCTCGCCAGTTCGCGGACCCCGTTCCTGATCAAGGCGGTGTCGACGCTGGAGCCGGCTCCGACCAATGTCTACTGGCAGCGTGAATTCCAGCAGGCCTATGACCTGACGACCCATATGCGGTGGGAAAAGGCCCTTGGGATCCTGCACGAGATGGCTCGACGAATCCTCGATGAACCGGCCATTCTCTGGAACATCGCCGTCCTGACCACGTGGCTCAATCGGATCCCCGAAGCGGCGACGGCGTGGCAGAACGTCGCCGCGCTGCGACAACTCCCTCGCTGGAAACGTCAGCTGGCCGAAGCCATGGCGATGTCGATTGACGAGAAAACGAGCGACGCCGTCTCGACCGTGGAGGTGGTACGAGCCCGGTTGGAGCTGACCGACGCATCGGTGGCCATGGAACGAGCCCTGTCGTGCGCCAATCTGGTGCAGGCACCGACGCCGATGGAAGAGGACGGTCCGCCACCGCGCGGCCTGTTTTTCTTCAGCCTGCGGTCGTGGCCCGACAATGCACCACCCGATCAAACGCCGATCGATCAGATCCCCATGCTCGACGGTCAGCTGGCCATCTACGGCCGCGAAACCGATCGCGCTGCACGGGCCGAGTTCACCTCCATCCGCACCGAGGCGTTCGACGCCAAACTGGCTAAGCTCCGCGAGATCCTGGGCGATTCGGTCGTCGCCGACGGTGAGTCGGAGGAGGTCGTCGGTAACATCCCCCGACTGCAGGCCGACCTCGACATGCAGGTCCTCCCTCATCGTGATCTGCCAGTCATGACCATGTTCCGGTTCCGACGGCAGCTGATCAATCAGTTCGCCTACCAGCAGTTGGCCGATTATCCCTACCTGGCGGAACTCCAGGGGACCACGCTGCGACAGGTTGCCGCCGATCCCAAGCGGAAGTTGATGACTGAGGCCCTGCTGATGAACTACGAAACGTTCCTCGGCAACGTGAACCCCGATTTCGATCCGACGGTCGTGCGTCAGCAGATCGGCGTCGCGCTGCCCGAGCTGATGCCGGCTGAAGAAGCACTGGCGATCCTGCCGCGCGACTCGGCCGCCATCTACTGGCTCCCCTGGGTCGACGTCGCACAAGCTACGCCGCTGCAGCTCTCGTCACTCTATGCCATCGCCGGCCACTACGGTCTGCGCTGGGCCCAACGGCGGATCGGCCAGGAAATTTTGGGCCGAGCCGATTGGCCAGAGTCGGCCGGTGACCAGCCCGTGCTGCCTCAGCTGGCCGTCGTCACCGACCTGATCCGCCGCACCGATTCGCCACTGGAACTGGTTGAGCTGTCGGTGAAGGGACAGGAACTGGCCCTGGCCGCCGGCAAGCTCCCCGTACCGTGGATGCTGACCGAGTTCCAGGCCTATTTCCGCGTCGGCGATGCGGTCAACTGCCAACGCATCTACGAACGGCTCGAATCACGCTATATGCACCAGCCCGAGGCGGCCAAGATGATCTACCAGACCCTGGTGCAGATCGGAGCCATCCAGCCTCAGG
Source organism: Pirellulales bacterium (assembly GCA_046349895.1). GTDB lineage: Bacteria > Planctomycetota > Planctomycetia > Pirellulales > Pirellulaceae > JAXMBJ01. Next base: position 4,525,047 of record JAXMBJ010000006.1, read on the forward strand.
TGTCGCCCCGTGATGCGGCCGCCCTGCAGGCCGTCCCAGCGAGTGCGTCGTCCGCTTCCGGGCTCTGGACCCCCGACGGTCCTCAGCCGGCTGCGGCGCCGGCGGCCGAGAGCCCGTCCAAACTGTGGGTCCCCGACTGATGACGTCCGGCACCACCATCCTCGACAAAATCGTCGCCACCAAGTGGCAGGAAATCGCCGCTGCTCAGGCACTGGTCCCGCTGGCTCAGCTCGAACGCCAGCTCGATCAGGCCCCCCCGGTACGCGACTTCTTCGGCGCTCTTGATCAGGCCGACTCGATTCAGCTGATCGCCGAAGTGAAAAAGGCGAGCCCGTCGGTCGGGTTGATCCGAGCCGATTTCGATCCGGTCGCCATCGCCCGCATCTACGCCGACAACGGTGCCGCCTGCATCAGCGTGCTGACCGATCAGCAGTACTTTCAAGGCTCGCTCGACTACCTGCGTCAGATCCGATCTGCCGTCGACCGACCACTGCTCCGCAAAGACTTCATCGTCGATCCCTACCAGCTCGTCGAAGCCCGACTGGCGGGTGCCGACGGCGTGCTGCTGATCGCCGAATGTCTCGACGACTGCAGGCTCCGCAGCCTGCTGAACCGAGCGATCGAGCTGCAGCTCTGCCCGCTCGTCGAATGCTACGACCCGGCCAACGTCCCGCGCGTGCTGGAGGCCGGAGCCACGCTGATCGGGATCAACAATCGCGATCTGCGCACTTTCCAGGTCGACCTCGATCACACCATCCGCATGCGTGAGCTCGTCCCGGACAATTGCCTGCTGGTTGGGGAGAGCGGTATCCATTCGCGGTCCGACGCCCTGCGACTGCAGTCGGCCGGCGTCGACGCCATGCTGGTCGGCGAACACCTCATGGCCAGCCCCGACATCGGCCAAGCCGTCCGCCAACTCCTCGGCCGCTGACCCCGAGGTCGCACCTACCTCCAACGAGGTCGCACCTACCTCCAACGAGGTCGCACCTACCTCCAACGAGGTCGCACCTACCTCCGCGGAGGTCGCACGTACCTCCGCGGAGGTCGCACGTACCTCCGCGAAGTGCTAGCACAGAGCGTTGGCCGCAGAGACCGCTCGTATCTCTCACCCACAGCTCAACTTGCGCTGCTCACTAGCCGCAACGCGAGAAGTCGATACGACCTCCGAGTGACGCTAGCATCGGCCGGAGGTAGGTGCGACCTCCGTGGCTGCTAGCACTGGGTGGAGGTGGGTGCGAAGTCGAGTTAGCTGGCGCGGGGGGAGGAGTCGGTCAGCCGGCGGGCGATTCGGCGAGCTGGGGCGGTCAGCGGCCAGCGGTCGAGGTCGGACACGGCACACCACTGAGCCGGCCGCTCACTGCTGAGCCGGCCGCCCGTCGCCCGGACCCGGTGACAGTCCACCGAGATCCGGTACCGAGTGACCGCGTGACGCAACTCCATGAACGCTTCGCCCCACGTCACCCGCAGGCCCAGCTCCTCGGCGATCCGCTGCCGCAACGCTTCCTGATCGGCCCGGTCATAGCGAGGAAAATCCCACAGCCCGGACCACCATTCCCCCGGCTGACGCTGGACCAGCAACACCCGGCCACGTCGCTCCACCACCACAGCCGTCTGCTGGAGCGGCGTCACGGACACGCCCCCAGCGGCCACCGGTATCGAGTCCTGGCTCCCCGTGGCACGAGCTCGACATTCCACGCGCAGCGGACAACGCTCGCAGTCAGGTTCACGTGGCGTGCAGACCGTGCTGCCGACGTCCATCAATCCCAGCGTCAGGTCACGCGAACGGCTGGGCCCCAGCAATCCGGTCGCCACCCGCCACAACGCCCGCTGCCCAATCCCGCTCTGCGCAGGGACATCCAGCCCCACCAGTCGGCTCAGCAGCCTCAGCGTATTCGCTTCCACAATCGGCGCGGGCTGATCCCAGGCAATCGACACAATCGCGCCGGCCGTGTAGCGACCTACGCCCGGCAGCGACTGCAGTTGCTCGACGTCCCGAGGCAACTCCCCGCCAAACCGAGCCACCACTTCGCGCGCAGCCGCGTGCATCGAGCGAGCTCGGCGGTAATAGCCGAGCCCTTCCCATTGCTTGAGCACATCGGCTTCGTCGGCGGCTGCCAGCGAGCGGACGTCGGGAAACGTGGCGATGAACCGAGCAAAGTAGCGTTCCACGGTCGACACTTGAGTCTGTTGCAGCATGATCTCGCTGACCCAGACTCGATACGCTGAGAGCTCCTCTCGCCACGGCAACTTGCGACCATGGCGGGGGAACCAATTGAGCACAGCTCGACGCACCCGGCGATGCCAGGCCGCGTCGGGCAATTCCAGCTCCACCGCTGCGGATTTCACTCGGCCTACCTGCCCATTCCCGACTCAGTCACCCACCACCGCATCCGCTTCGACTTCGATCAACATCTGCGGATCGATCAGGCTCTTGACCTCCACAATCGTCGTGGCTGGCGGATGTTGAGCAAAGAGTTCGCCATGAGCCCGACCGTATTCCTGCCAGCGGGAAATATCCGACACATACATGCGGGTCCGCGTGACGTCGGAGAGATTGGCCCCCAGCTTCTGCAAGGCGCGCTGGATGATTTCGAAGCAGCGTTTGGTTTGAGCGTAGGCGTCGCCTGGAGCAAATATCCCGCCGGAATCGTCGACCGGAGCCGTCCCGGTGACGAAGATGGCATTGCCTGCCTTGATCGCCCGACAATAACCAATCTTGGGCTCCCACGGCGAACCACTGAACGTCCGCTGAAATTCCATAGCTACCTCATTGACATTGCGGCCTGAAAAAACGACTAGAGGGTCATCCGTAGCGGATACGGGACCGGCAGCATCATAGCAGATCGGGCCAAAGTGCATCACTGATCACCAGTCCACGACGGGTCAACCGGCCATGACCGTCGACCAGCTCCAGCCAACCCTGGTCCAGATATCGCTGCCAGACCGAACCGACCAGCGATTCCACTGTCCAGCCAGTCCGGTCAGCGAACTCCGCCAAATCGACCCCGTCGCGCATGCGCAGGGAAAAGACCAGCAGCTCCCGAGCCCGTTCCGCGGCCGTCAGAACCTCGCTCGATTCGTCCACCAACCCGCCCTCCAGGACCCGCTGCAGATAGGTGGTCGTGCTGCGGTGGTGGACCGCCCGACAGCCGGCGACATAGCGAGCCGCACCGGGCCCTAGCCCCCAATACGACTCGCCCCGCCAATAGGCCTGATTGTGCCGCGAACGGGCTCCGGGCCGAGCAAAATTCGAGACCTCGTAGGGCTCCCAGCCCCGTTCCCCCAACCAGTCAATCGCGGCGAGGTACAGGTCGCACTCCAGACCCTCGTCGATCGGCACCAGTTCGCCTCGCTGCCGACGACTCCAGAAGCTGGTCCCTTTTTCCCAAGTCAGCCCGTAAGTCGACACATGATTGACGGGCAGCTCAGCCAACCGCCCCAGGTCGTCCAGCCAGTTGGCCAGCGTCTCGCCGGGGAGTCCGAAAATGAGATCCGCGGCCACTTGGACCCCGCACCTGGCGAGCCGCTCGATCGCCAACACGGCTTCGCGTCCCGTATGGTCGCGTTCCAACAGCCGCAGCTTCGGCTCCTGGAACGACTGCACTCCCAGACTGACCCGCGTCACTCCCCGGCTCCGCAACAACTCGGCCAGCTCGTCAGTCACATCGGCCGGATTGGCCTCCACCGTCCACTCGCCACCTGCTTGGAGCGGAAAGGCGTCCGCCAGGGCCGACAGCAGCTGGTCGAGCGATGGGAGGTCGAGCTGTGTGGGGGTCCCGCCGCCACAATAAACCGTCGACACGACCGACGGGCCGGCCAACCACTCGATCTCACGAGCAATCGCCGTCAGATACCGCGGGATCAGGTCATCGCGGCGGGCCACCAGGGTGAAATTGCAGTAGCCGCAGCGGTGACGACAGAAGGGGACGTGCACGTAGACAGCCCGCGGCGGATGATTGAAGATCGTCCGCCCGCCCGGTCCCCAGAACGTTGCCGGGTCGGCCAGACGAGCGGCCGACACGTCGAGTTCCGCGTCGCGCCCCTTCATGACCGATCACCACCAGGTAAACGAAGTCAGATCCACAGATGCAGCCGCCCGTCGAGTCGATCGGGAAGCTTGCGTTCGACCAGCCGTTCGATCTGCTTGCCATGATAACGAGTGCTGAGGTGCCCGGCGATGATCAGCTGATTCTGAAACTTGTCTCGTCGAGCGATGATGTCGTCCAGATGGATGTGCCCGAGCTTGTGGATCTTTTCCTTGCGATGCCCGGGAGCGATGAAGGTGATTTCGGTGATCAGCACATCCGCGCGGTAGAAGTCGGGGTTATCGTCGAGTCCCTGCGGGGTGCTGTCGCCGAGATAGCCCAGCCGGGGAATGCGCGTCTCGGCCGTGACATCAACGCCGCTCAGACGCAAGTCCCGGATCTGCGGACCGTCCAAGCCCTGGTACTCAGCCTTCAGCTTGCGGCGGCGTTCCCAGACGATGTAGCCAAACGACGGCACGGTGTGGCTGGTCGCCATCGGTGTCACTACCAGCTCGCGTGAGAGTTGGTATTCCTCGCCGAGCTGGACCGGCACCAGTTCACACGGCAAGCGTCCCCGATCGAGTCGACTGAAGGCGTGCAGCAGACGCTGGACCTGCTCGACCGCTCCGGCCGGCAAATAAATCGTCGGCGGCTCCATCTTCATCATCCGGCGCCGGGCAATGAACACGGGAAGGGCGGCGATGTGGTCGAGATGGGTGTGTGAGATGAACCAGTTCGGTGTCCCGGTGAAGTCCCATGGATGAGCCCCGAGGTCGAAACCGACCTTCCATTCGGGGACCCGCCAGTAGGACTGGACGGCTGCGCGTGAATAGCCTTCGATCGTGATGCCCTGGAAGGCCAGCGACGCATAGGGACAGTTCTGCACCATCAGCAGGTAACCCTGGGGAGTTCGACACGCGGAGAACCGACAACACGGCAATCCAAACCAACGGGGGGAGTCCCCCGACGTGTCGGCGACGTGCAAGGGCAGCGGGAAGTCTATCCGGGTCGGGCCAGACGGCCTAGCCCGGGGAGTCTCGCTGCAAAAGGTATTCGACGGCCCGCTGCAGCTGCGGGTCGACCGGCGGCTCCGATCCCTCCTCTTCGGCGCGTTCGGGCGCTTTCAGACCCACATCGCGAGCCTGACGGTACTCCCAGACCCGTCGATAGAGATCGCCTTCCATTTCGACCACGAAGCCGGGTTTGGGGGAGACTCCCCAATCGTCCGAGTCCTTGGCGTTGGCCCGGCGATGGATGTTCGTGCCGCTCGGCCGCCAGTAAGTGGCCACAGTCAGCTTCAAGGCACTCCGGCCGGCGTTCAGCGGAAAGACTTTCTGGACCGTCCCTTTGCCGAACGACCGCTCGCCGATGACTTCAGCCACTCCGTGATCCTGCAGACAGGCGGCGACAATTTCACTGGCGCTGGCCGAATCGCGATCGACCAGCAGAGCGATGGGAATCGAACCCGGGGGAATGATGTTTTCCTGCGGGTCGGCGACAAACGTTTCGTGTTCCATCGCTTGACGCCCGCGAACGCTGACAATCGTCCCCTCAGTGATGAACATATTCGAAACTTCGACGGCGGCGTTGAGCAATCCGCCGGCGTTGCCACGCAGATCGAGGATCAAGCCATGGACCTCGGGGCCGGCCGCCTTCAGCTTTTCCAGCACCGCATGCAGCTCGTCCCGAGTCCGCTCGCCGAAACTGGTGACGCGCACCAGCCAGATCTCGGGATGCGAGGCCAGCCGATAGTCCCACTGCCCGTCGCCCAGCCGCGTGTCGCCGACGACCGATTCGACTTTGATCACGGCCCGTTCGACGGGGAAGACCTGCACCGGAGCGGCCATATTGCCTCGGCGGATCCCCAGCTCGACAATCGATCCGGGTTCGCCACGCATGTGCGTCACGGCATCTTCGGCCTGGAATCCGGCCGTGTCGACTCCGTTGATCGACACGATGAGATCGCCGGCTCGAATTCCGGCTCGCTGAGCTGGCTGATCGGGAAAGGCCAATCGGACCTTGAGTCGTTCGGTGGCTTCATCCATGCCGACCAGGATCCCGACGCCGCCGAATTCCTGATCGAGGCTTTCCTTGAAGTCCGTGAAGATCTTGGGGGGGATGTAGCTGGAATAGGGATCGAGCCGTCGGGTCAACCCGACCATGGCTCCTTCGAAGAGGAGTTCCGTGTTGACGGGGTCGACGTAATCGGATTCCACGCGTCGGATGACTTCGGAGAGCCGATGGGCGTAGCGGCCTCGTTGGGCCTGGACCATGCAGGCGAGTCCGACGAGGGTAGCCAGGACGAGGACTTGGACATTGCGCAGCGACACGTGGCAGGGGCTCCGCGGGATATACTCCGGCGACCGGTCAGCCGGCCACCAACGATCCAGTCTACGGCCAAACCGCCGAGGTCGCAAACCACGGAGGTCGCACGTACCTCCACGGAGGTCGCACGTACCTCCCAAGTTAAACTGGGCAGACAGCGGCAACCGGGTCGAGTCAAGCGGGAGCTGAACGGGATTCGGGGTGGACTGGGGAGGCCAGAGGAGTTGACTGGCGGGTGGTTGGCGAGCGAGATTGGCACCCGGTTAGAACGAGGTACGTGCGACCTCCGCGGAGGTACGTGCGACCTCCGTGGAGGTAGGTGCGACCTCGTGGGCGATCGGAGTGGGGCGATGAATTATCTGGCACATGGGTGTCGGTTTCTGGGGGACGCGGCCCGGTTGGCTGGGACGGCGCTCCCCGACTGGCTGAACGTGCTCGCCCGGCGGACTCGAGTTCGGCAGGCGCGGGCCCTGGAGTTCGTCGACCACGCCAGTCCGTTCGTGCGGCGTCTGGCCGCGGGTGTCGTCGACCACCATCGGGACGACGATGAGTTCCATCGGTCGGCCGCCTTCGCCGAGTTGAATTGGCGGTTCGCCGCGGCTGTCCGCGATGCGACGGCCGATCCGACCGGCATGCGGCCGATGTTCGTCGGCCACGTCCTGATCGAAGTCCTGCTGGACGCTGAGCTCGAACGACGGCGGCCCGGATTGATCGATGCCTACTATGGGGCGCTTGGCGAACTGGATGGCGACGAGCTCGACCAGGGCGTCAATTTGCTGACCCCCCGACCGGTCGCCGGCGTCGCCGTGTGGCTCGACCGTTTTTTGGCTGAGAAGTTCTTGTACGACTACCTGTCGGATGCCAAACTGCTGTTTCGCTTGAATCAGGTAATGCGTCGCGTGGGGCTGCCGGAGCTGCCGGTGGCGACCCTGGACATTTTTCCCCAGGCGCGGCAGGCGGTGGAGGAGCGGGCGGATTTGCTCGTGGCGTTTCGCCCCGACATGTTGACGTGACGTCCGCTGGCTCGACGCCCCGACACTCCATATCCAACTCAATTCCGGAGACAACATGGTGAAGTACGGCATGAATCTGCTGTTGTGGACGGGCGATATGCACGACGGCATGCTCCCGGTCCTCGAGCGGCTGAAGAAGATGGGCTACGACGGCGTGGAGCTGCCGCTGTTTGACAACAGCAGTATCGAGAAGTGGCAGAAATGGGGAAAACGGCTCGACGATCTGGGGCTCGAACGAACGGCCGTTACCGTGCGCGGCGAGCAGGACAATCCGATCAGCCCGGACGCCAAGGTGCGAGCGGCCGGCGTCGCCGCCACCTGCCGAACGCTCGACTGCTGCCAGGCCGTGGGCGCTCAGACGCTGATCGGTCCCTACCACTCGGCGCTGGGGATCTTCTCCGGAGCCGGGCCCACGGCGGACGAATGGAAGTGGGGAGTCGACAGCATGCGGCAGGTCGCCGAGCATGCCGGGAAAGTCGGCGTGATGCTGGGCGTTGAGTATCTCAACCGATTCGAAACCTATCTGCTGAACACGGCCGCCGACACGGCTCGATTCATCGCCGAAGTCAACCATCCTTCGTGCCGCATGATGTACGACACCTTCCATGCGAACATCGAGGAAAAGGACATGGGCGCCGCGATCCGCGCGGCGGCTCCCTACATGGTCCATGTCCACATTTCCGAAAACGATCGCAGCACTCCCGGCCAGGGAAGCATCGACTGGAAATCGAACTTCGATGCAATTCACGCCGTCGGTTACAACGGCTGGCTGATGATCGAAGCCTTCGGGCTGGCCCTCCCCGAGCTGGTCGCTGCGACCAAAATCTGGCGGCGGATGTACGAATCCGAGGACCAGCTGGCACGCGACGGGCTGGCCTTCATGAAGTCCCAAGTCGCTCAGCGTTGGGGCTGAGAACCTTCCCATGCTCAACGGACGGGCAGACGAACCGAAGCCGAACGTGACCGGCCGTCCCGACGAGACGGCCGGTCCATCCGGCCCTGACGCCGATGACGAAGGGCTGTCGCTGGAGCGGCTGAGCCAAGCGTTCGCGCGGGCCATGGAAGGTCACCAAGAACGGCAGTCTGGCGATCGGCAATCAGCTGAGACGACCGACGAGGACGGCTTGCCGGACGAGCATCAATCGGATGAGGACTCACCGGTTGAGCCCGTCGCGAGAGACCGGCTGTCGCCCGAGCGGCGCTCACCGGCGGCACGGACGTCGGACCGCGAGTCTGGTCGGCCAGGGCGCACCGCTGACAGGCAGCTCCGCACCGACTCGTCCCCGTCCCCGACCGTCGATCCGGACGACCCCGAAGGGTTTCGCACCAAGCTCGATCTCCCCCTCCCTGCCCTCCCCGGCTCGCGGCTTGAGCGAGAAGTCGACGTCCGCTGCCCGATCTCGCCCCGTTCGATCGCCGAAGCCATCCTGTTTGTCGGCCATCCCGAAAATCAGCCACTCTCCAGCCGACTGATGGCCGCCCTCATGCGCGGCGTCTCACCGGCCGAAGTCGATCAGCTCGTTGAAGAGCTCAACGCGAACTACCTTGCCGAGCAGGCTCCGTACGAGATTGCCGTCGTCGCCGGCGGCTTCATGCTGCAGCTCCGCCCCGAATACTCGCGACTCCGCAACAAGCTGTACGGCCGCGTCCGGGAAGCTCGTCTGTCGCAGGCGGCCATTGAAGTCCTGGCACTGGTCGCCTACAACCAGCCTGTGGGTCGCGAACGAATCGACCAGCTGCGGGGCAAGCCCAGCGGAGCGCTCCTGAGCCAGCTGGTGCGGCGAGACCTGCTGAGCGTCGAGCGTTCGACCGAGCGACCACGAGAGATGGTGTACCGCACGACCGAACGATTCCTCGACATTTTCGGTCTCGACAGCCTCGACGATCTCCCCCAGGCCGACGGCCCCAATTCACTCGAACCCTGACCCTCGCTTCCACCACCCGGACGCCACCGACGAGTCCCCAGCATGTCGCGCCGCGAAACATTTCAGCAACTCAAACAATCGGCACCCGGCATCCTCCCGTCACTGCTGATGTGCGACTTCGGCAATCTGCAGCGGGAAGTCGAAAGGCTGCAAGCGGCCGGCGCTCCGGCACTCCACCTCGATGTGATGGACGGCAATTTCGTCCCCAACATCACGTACGGCCTGCCAATCACCGCCGCACTCCGCCGCTTGACCACCTTGCCGCTGGACGTCCACCTGATGATCGATCGGCCGAATCGGTACCTGAGTCAGTTCTACGAAGCGGGAGCCGACGCGATCACGATCCACGTCGAAGCGTCGCCCGACCCGACGAGCGATCTGCAAGCCATCCGCCGACTCGGAGCGGCCGCCGGTCTGGCTCTGAACCCGGCCACACCGCTGGCCGACATCGAACCCCACCTCGATGCCTGCGACATGGTGCTGGTGATGAGCGTCCCGGCCGGCTTTGGAGGGCAAGCGTTCGACCCGTCAGCCCTCGACAAGCTCCGGCGGCTGAGCGAGCTGGTCGGTGACCGCTGTCTGCTGGAGATCGACGGCGGAGTGAATCTCCAGACGATCGGCGCCTGCACCGGAGCCGGCGCCGAACTGCTGGTCGTCGGCTCGGCCATCTTCCGAAACCCCGACTACGGGCAGGCGATCAGCGAGCTGCAGGGGGTCGCCAACGCCTCATTTCAGGGGTATTAAGCACCCGCGCGGCCTCCCCTCATCGGGGCCCTCACTGGGGCCTTACCTGCTGGTCGAATCCGAAAGACGTCTGTAAACTTCGGCACCGACCAACTACACTCAGCGATTGGCGCGGTATCCGGCCGTCGGCCGGACCCGAACCTTCGCCCCTGGCTCGTGGCCGCAGGGGGCCGGTCGGCCCGAGAGTGCTTTGATTTGTGAACGGTGGCTGCGGCCGAGCGTGCAGCGACCTGGACTTTCCATGGCGAGCGACCTCATGTCATCCGGATCCGCTCGACGACCCAAACGCGGTGTGCCCGAAGGGCTGTGGCTCCGCTGTCCCGGTTGTCAGGCGCCGCTGTTCCACAAAGAGGTCCAGCGTCGCTGGGGGACCTGCCCCGAGTGCGATTATCACTTCTATATCTCAGCCGGTGATCGCATCCTGCAAGTGCTGGACGAAGGGACGTTTGAGCCCTGGGATGAGGAGCTCCATCCGACCGATCCGTTAGGGTTTCGGGACAAGAAATCGTACGCCGATCGGTTGAAGGACGAGCAGCGGAAGACGGGGCTGGCCGACGCGGCCGTCACGGGCACCGGCATGATTCGCGCTCGACGCGTCGCAGTCGGGATCACGGATTCCGCGTTCATCATGGGAAGCATGGGGTCGGTCGTCGGCGAAAAGCTGACTCGGCTGGCCGAGCGAGCCACTCAGCAGAACCTGCCGCTGATCATCATCAGTGCTTCCGGAGGCGGGGCCCGCATGCACGAAGGGATCCTGTCGCTGATGCAGATGGCCAAGGTCTCAGCCGCCTTGGCTCGATATTCCCAGCACGGCGGCCTGTTCATTTCGATTCTGACCAATCCGACCATGGGTGGTGTGGCGGCCAGTTTCGCGTCGCTCGGCGATGTGATCATGGCCGAACCGAGGGCCCTGATCGGCTTTGCCGGTCCGCGTACGATCCGCGAAACCATCCGGATCGAGTTGCCGGAGGGCTTCCAGACCAGCGAATTCCTGCTGGAACACGGTTTTGTCGACCGAATTGTCCCCCGTTGGCACCTCAAAACCGAAATCGCCAACGTCATCGATTACTGCGGAAAATAAGCCCTGCCCGCCCCGTCCCGCGGCCCCTTCGCTTGGCCGCCCACGTCAAACCTTGCCTCGACCGGCATGTCGGTCTAAAGTCAATTGAAGGGGCATATCGGCCGCCGTTGCCGTCACAGGAAGTACTATGGGCTTGTTTGGCCGTTTCAAGTCGTTTCTCGAGAGCAGTCAGCTGGACATCAACGCCCGGTTTGAACTGCTGCGCAAGGGAACGTCGGGGACCATGTCCCATTTCCATGTCGCTCGGGACCGCGAAACGGGTGGCCTGGTCGGATTGAAGATTCTCGACCCCGAAAAGACGGCTCTCTTCGAAGCCCGCTTCAAGGGACTCAAGAAACCCTCCGAGGGCGAAATCGGCTCGGCCATCGTCCATCCGAAGGTCGTCAAGACGCTGCGGTACGGAACGGCCGTCGACGGTCGCCAGTTCGTGCTGATGGAGTACATCCCGGGCCCCGGCCTGAACCTGCTGATCAACGACCGCAGCCCCCGGCTCAACGGCCACCGACTCCAGCTGATGCGGGACATGGCCGAAGCGGTCCACGCCGTCCACGAAGCCGGATACATCCACCGCGATATCTGCCCGCGGAATTTCATTTGCGCTGAGGACATGAGCGTCGTCAAACTGATTGACTTCGGCCTGACTGTCCCGGCCACCCCCGAGTTCATGCAGCCGGGCAACCGGACCGGGACTCCCAGCTACATGGCCCCCGAAATCGCCCGGCGGCGCACCACCGACCATCGCGTCGACCTCTTTTCGCTCGGAGTCAGCTACTACCAGCTCTGCGCCGGAGCCCTCCCCTGGCCCTCGGGCGATACGACCGGACGAGTCGCCATGCTGCACGACACCATGGCGCCGACTCCGATCCGCCAGCACTCGCCGAAGCTCGACCCTCGCGTCGCCGAGCTGATCCACCGCTGCCTGTCGGTCGAGCCGAGCGGCCGGCCCAAATCGGCGGGGGAGATCGCCGAGACGCTGCAGCGCATCCTGAAAGACCCGGCGACCGTGAAAATCTGAACCGGCTCGGGCCCTGCTGCATGCATCCGGCGGCGGCATTGATCGCCGGCATTGATCGATGGCCCGGCGGGGCGTATACTGCCCGGTTCTCAAATTGGCCAGATTGGACTCAGTACAGGTCCCGCTGCCCGCCCTAGGCTGGCCGGCTGGCGAGGACGCTCAGGAGATGAACAGGTGACGATCGACAAGAGTTTGAGGGTGCGGCGGGGTTCGATCCGCAACCGAAACGTGCTGACTCGCGTGGAACGGCTGGAAAAGCTGAAGGAGTCTGACCGCTGGACGGAGAATTCCAGCGTGCTGGGGCTCCCCAAGGTTCGCGTTCAGAAGCTGAACCTGAAGAAAAAGAAGAAGACCAAGAAGGAAGGCGAAGAGTAATCTGGCGCAGCTGCAGTCCTGGCTCTACGCCTGTTCTGGCACCGCAGCGAAACAAGCCATGGCCGATCGACGGGCTGTCCGCGGCCCGTCGACCCGGACCGCCTCACTCCGAATCAGGCTGTCGCCGCTGGAACTGGTGGCCTGAATTGCTGAGAGCCGAGGCAGGCGGGACGCCTTCCGGTCGTGGTGCCTGCACCACAATGGAGGAGGACGGGGAGTGAAACGACTCACCAGCGGCGGTGGTTGGCCGGCCATCTGGTATGTGCTCAAAAAGGCACAGGCTGCTGGCGGGATCCTCCCCATGTACCGGGCTCTGCGGAGCCGGAACACCTGCAAGACATGCGCGCTGGGGATGGGTGGCCAGCGCGGCGGGATGGTGAACGAAGCGGGAAGCTTTCCCGAGGTCTGCAAGAAATCGCTGCAGGCGATGGCTGGCGACATGCAGCCGGCGATCCCGACGGAATTCTGGTCGCGGCATCCGGTCAGCCATCTGCGAGCCATGTCGCCGCTGCAGCTGGAATACTCCGGGCGGCTGGTCGAGCCCGTCTGGCACGAAGCCTCTCAGACTCACTTCCAGCCCATCAGCTGGGATCAGGCCCTCGACCGGCTGACAGATCAGCTGCGATCGACACCCGCTGATCGCTCGTTCTGGTACTCCAGCGGCCGCAGTTCGAACGAAGCGGCCTTCCTGCTGCAGCTGCTGGCCCGACTCTACGGCACCAACAACGTCAACAACTGCAGCTATTACTGTCATCAGGCCAGCGGTGTCGGGCTCAACAATTCACTCGGCACCGGTACGGCTACGGTGACCCTCGAAGACCTGGAACACGCCGACCTGGTCTTCGTGATCGGCGGCAACCCGGCCAGCAACCATCCGCGGCTGATGTCGTCGCTGAAGAATCTCCGTCGTCGAGGTGGCCAGGTCGTCGTGATCAATCCCGTGCGGGAAACCGGGATGGTGAAGTTTCGAGTCCCCAGCGACCCGTGGAGCCTGCTGTGGGGAACTCGCATCGCCACGCACTATATTCAGCCTCACATCGGTGGCGATTTGGCTCTGTTGATCGGTATCGCCAAACGGATCGTTGAATTGGGGGCCGATGATCGCTCGTATCTCGACACCTGCTGCGACAACACCGCGGCCTGGCGAAGTTCGCTCGATGAAACTGACTGGTCGGCCATCGAACGACAGTCGGGCGTAACCCGCGATCAGATCGACGCGGTCGCCCGCTGTTACGCATCGGCTCGCAACGTGATCTTCAGCTGGACGATGGGCATCACGCATCATGTCCACGGCGTGGAGAATGTGCACGCGATCGTCAACCTCGCGCTGGCACGAGGGATGGTAGGCCGCCCGCACGCTGGACTGATGCCGATCCGCGGACACTCCAACGTGCAGGGCATCGGTTCGGTCGGTGTCACTCCGCAACTGAAGCAGGCCATTTTTCAGGGGCTCGTCCAGCAATATTCGCTGCAGCTCCCCAGCTCACCCGGCCTCGACACGATGGCCTGCATGGAAGCGGCCGACCAGCAGCAGCTGGATGTCGGCATTTGCCTCGGCGGGAACCTCTACGGATCGAACCCCGACGCGTTGTTCGCCAGCCGGGCGCTCAGCCGGTTGTCGCTGGTCGCCTACCTCAGCACCACGCTCAACACGGGCCATGCCTGGGGACTGGGCCGCCGCACGTTGATCCTCCCGGTCCTCGCCCGCGACGAAGAACCTCAACCGACGACTCAGGAATCGATGTTCAACTACGTCCGTTACAGCGACGGTGGACCGGCTCGACACTCGGGCCCTCGAGCCGAGGTGGAACTGGTGGCCGAGCTGGGTGAGCGGCTGGTGGGGCAAGTCGGTGGCGTGGATTGGGCCGAGCTGCGTCAACATCGCTCGATCCGAGAGATGATCGGCCGCGTCGTCCCCGGCTGGGAGCAGTTGACCGAGATTGACGCGAACCGGCGGGAGTTTCAGATACCGGGGCGCACGTTCCACCAACCACGGTTTCCCACTCCTACCGGACGCGCGCAGCTCATGCCGCTGAATCTGCCGGAGCCGGTTGCCGCAACGTCGCTCGCCGCTGATCAGCTGCGATTGATGACCGTCCGCAGCGAGGGCCAGTTCAACACGGTGGTGTACGAGACCGAGGACGTCTACCGCGGCCAGGAACGTCGCGACGTGATTCTGATCCATCCGGACGATCTGCAGCGGCTGGGCGTCCAGCCCGACGAAGCCGTGCGCGTGACCAGCTCGATTGGGTCGATGGAACCGGTGCTGGCCCGCAGCTATCCCGACATCCGACCGGGGAACGCGTTGATGTACTACCCGGAAGCCAACCTGCTGGTCCCTCGCCACGTCGATCCTCAGTCCCGCACGCCGGCTTTCAAGAACATCCCTATCACGATCAGTCGGCTGAATGCGGCGGCCCGCCCGCCAACCAGTTCGTCAACCAGTTCGGCGACCCGCTAAACGGCCGGTTTCTCCCCGGCAACTTTTCTGATCGAGCGTCTTGAGTCGGGAACAGCAGGAGGCTAGACTGGGCCGTTCGTGCGTATACGCACTATTCGACTGATGGAGCTGCCATGCGAATTGACCATGAGATCCCGGTTGCCCTGCGCCGCGCTTATCTGGCGCTCCACCGTGCCACGGACTCGGTGTTCGCCAAGTACGGCGTCACGGCCGACCAGTTTGTGTTGATGGCCTCACTCGCACGCGACCACGCACTGACTCAGCGACAGCTGGCCAGCCGCATGTCGTCGGACCCCAGCACCGTGCGCGCGATGCTGGTGCTGCTGGAAAAAAACGATCTCGTCCGACGTGAATCGCATCCGGCCGATGCCCGAGCAAAAACGGTGGCACTGACGCCGGCTGGAAAGCGCAAGTTCCAGCAATTGTGGAAGGTCGGGCAACACATCCGCGACACGATGTACGATGCGCTCCAGCCTCACGAGGTCACGACCTTGATCCGACTTCTCAATCAAGTTTCCGAGTCACTGAACTCCGCAGGCGACGAGTCGTCCGATCAGCTCCCCAGCACACCCGCTCGTCGCTGACCAATCATTTGCCGGCCGCTTTGCCCAACATTCAACGTGACAACTTACAGCTCGATTCTTCGACCGGCAAAGGAAACGATCATGGCGGACTGGACCACGATTGGAAAAACCACGTTGCTTAACGCACCAGCGAAGATCACGCAGCCGAACGTCACGCAGCCAAACATCATGCAGCCAAACATCATGCAGCTGATCACCGTGCTGCTGGCCGTCGGGCTGTTTGTGGTTAGCTCGGCCACGGGCCTCTCGACAGAGCCCCCGGCGGTAACAGCAGCCAATCGGCCATTTCCGGTTCCGGAAGTCACCGGCCCGACACTCGACCAGGAAGCCTTCACCTTCACGGACGTAGGCGCGAAGATCCCCAACTACACGCCGGGTGCGCGCTGGGGAACTCAAGGAGCCCCCTTGACCCTCATGCAGAATCCGCTCCCCGCCGAAGCCTCCATGCGTGCTTACCAGGTCCCGAGCGGTTTTCAACTGAGCTTGTGGGCGAAGGAATCGAATGGCAACTGGCCGGCCGATTCGCAGCCTCAGGTCCAGACCGACGGGCTGCAGGGCAAGCCGATTGCGATGAACTGGGACGAGCGAGGTCAATTGTGGCTGTGCGAAACAATCGACTATCCGAATGAACTGCAGTCGATTCCCGGCCAAGGACGCGATCGGATCAAGATCTGCGAGGACACCGACAATGACGGCCACGCCGATAAATTCACGGTGTTTGCCGAGCACTTGAGCATCCCGTCGACGCTGGTCTGCTATCGCGGTGGCGTCATTGTCCAGGACGGAATCGAAACGATCTACATGAAGGATACCGACGGGGACGGTCGAGCCGACTTTCGGCAGGAATTGATCACTGGCTGGGCGATGGGAGATACGCACGGCGGGGTGAGCAACTTCCAGTACGGTCCGGACAACTGGATCTGGGCCATGCAGGGCTACAACAACTCCGAGCCGGTGATCAACGGCCAGCCGCAGATGCGGTTCCGGCAAGGATTCTGGCGATTCAAAGTCCGAGCGGGCAAGTCGGATCAGACGGCGCCGGCCTTCGCACTGGATCGCGAATCGGGTCGACCAGCGACGGAAGCGACCGACCAGTTCAACGACCACACCATTCGCGTCGACGCCCTGGAGTTCATCCGAGCCACCAACAACAACACCTGGGGGCTGGGCTTCAGCGAAGAGGGATATGTCTTTGGATCGACGGCCAACGGATGTCCAAGCGTACACATGCCGATTCCCAACCGGTATTACGACCGTGTTGCCGGCTGGTCGCCGAAGACTCTCGAGCGGATTGCCCCGACCAACAATTTCCGGGCGATTGAAGGAGAAACGGTTCGACAGGTCGACAACCACGGCGGCTATACGGCCGCAGCGGGATCGGCCCTGTACACCGCTCGCCAGTACCCGAGCGTGTGGTGGAACAAGATTCAGATGGTCTGCGAACCTACCGCGCATCTGGTCGGCGGCTTCGTCCTGGAAAAGGATGGTGCCGGATATCGATCGCGCAACACGTTCAACGTGGTGGCGGGGATCGATGACTGGCAAGCCCCGATCATGGCTGAGGTCGGTCCGGACGGTCACGTGTGGGTCCTGGACTGGTACAACTATGTCGTACAGCACAACCCGACGCCGAACGGATTCAAGACCGGCAAAGGTGCCGCCTACGAAAGCGATTTGCGCGACAAGCGATTCGCTCGTATCTACCGCTTGCTCTTTGACCGGGAATCGGCTCCCAGCCATTCGCTCGACTTGAGCGGAGCATCTGAAGCTGATTTGGTGAATGCGCTCAAGAGCGATAACTTCTACTGGCGCCGAACGGCTCAACGGCTGTTGATCGAACGTTCCGCCACCAGCCAGCCGACCCTGGATGCCTTAGTGGCTCTGGCTGCCCACCCGGAGACTGACGAAATCGGCCTGAATCCGGCCGCGATGCACGCCATCTGGACACTTGCCGGCTTGGCCGAATCGGGGAATGCTGAAGCTCGCACCGCACTTACCCGCGCGTGTGAGGCAGGTTTCACTCACGCGTCGAGTCCGGTGAGAAATGCCGCCGTGAACTGCTGTCCTTCCGATGAGATCGCTCGCGCGGTGGCCGCCGGATTGCTCGCAGACCCCGACGTGCGAGTCCGTCTCTCCATGCTCTTGCGATTGTCCGACGCTCCGGAATCAGCGGTCACCGGCCAGCAACTGGCCAGTCTGCTTTCCGGTGACACGGGCATGGCCGGCGATGCCATTCTGCTGGACGGATGGACGTCGGCCGCGTCGCTTCGCCCCGTCGCGACCTTAGTTGTCTTGATCAACGAGGACTCTGACGCGGGGACTGAACCCTTGGCCGAACGGGTCGCCGTGCTGGCTGAACATATTGCCCGTTCGAAGCCGACAGCCGAGCAGGTGGAGGCCTTGCTGGAGATCGCGCCGAATTCGCCGCTGGCGGCGGCCGTGTGGCGTGGTCTGGCCAAAGGTTGGCCGCAGGATCTGACGATCCAGCTGTCGGAGGCCGCCCAGCGGAAATTTCACGAACGCTTCCTGAGTGATTCCGTCGCGATCGAGAGCAAGGCTGCCATCCTGGAATGTGCTGGCCGGTGGTCGATTGCCAATCTGAAGGAGGTCGTATCGAAGATTCAGGATCAGCTGTTTCAAACGGCTCTGGACGGCAGCGTCGATCTGGACCGGCGACTTACCGCCTGGGATCAAGCGATCAAACTGGCACCGCAGAGCGAACGGATCGTGACCGCCATGGGCCAGTTCTTCACTCCGCAACTGGAACCCGAAGCTGGTGTCCGGGCACTCGAATCTCTGCAGAATGTGCGGCTCGACAGTCTCCCCGACGCGTTGCTTGAACTTCGCGGCAAGTTGGGTCCCAAGATGGCCAGCAGCATCCTGACGCTGCTCCTGGCGCGAGCCGACACCACGCAATCGTTGCTGGACGCGATTGAGGCCGGCAAAGTCCAGTTCGCCGAACTGCAGTTGGATCAGCGTCAGGCGATTCTGAGTCACCCGACCCGGGAGATTGCGGCTCGAGCCAAGGCGTTGATGGAGAGCAAGGGTGCACTGGTGGACTCCGATCGTCAGGCGTTGGTTGATCAATGGATGCCGGTCACCGAACTCGACGGGAGTGTCGAGAACGGTATCGCGATGTTCAAGAAGCACTGTAGCGTCTGTCATCGGCACGGCGCGATGGGTACTGCGATCGGCCCGAACCTGACCGGCATGGCAGTCCACCCGAAACATGAGATCCTGACGAATGTGCTCGATCCCTCGCGCAGCGTCGAGAACAATTTCCGCACGTACCAGATCCTTACCAAGGATGGCGCCGTGCTGACGGGCATGCTGGCCGGCGAGTCGGCCAACTCAATGCGTCTGATCAACTCGCAAGGCAAGGAACAGCAGTTTCTGCGCGAGGACATTGATGAAATGAACGCCTCGGTGAAATCGCTGATGCCGGACGGTTTTGAAAATCTGATGTCCCGACAGGAACTCGCCGACCTGCTCACGTTCCTCAACAATCGAGGCAAGTACACACCGCTGACGCTGACCGGCGCGGCGACGATCAGTGGACCTGCAGGGATGCCTGGCATGCGAGGCGCGCCGGGCGACAAGATCGAATTCAAGTCGTACGGCACGGTCGAAGTCGAAGGCGTTCCCTTCGAACTGCAAGACCCTCAAGAAGGCCGAACGGCGAACATCATCGCCCTGCAGTCGGCTCGCGGGAGAACGCCCGCTCGGCTCCCCTCTTCGGTAACTCTGGCCTGCTCCGGCCAGTGTTCATCGCTCCACCTCCTGACCGCACTGCAGACGTTCGGTTTTGGCGGCAACCCGAATGCTCCCGATGCGGCGAGTCTCATCATCCGCTGCAATTATGAAGATGGTTCGTCCACAGATCACAAGCTCTTCAACGGCAAACATCTCGCCACTTACCGCGAGAAGGTCAATGTGCCGGAGTCGAAGTTCGCCATCGATGCCAACGGCAAACAGATTCGATATTTGCGGGTCCCGATCGACCCGGCCAAACCATTGAAGAACGTTGAGTTCATCAAGGGGGAAGACTTCTCCATCCCGCTGGTTGTTTCCGCCACCGTTGAGTCGGCCGACGCCGCAACTCATTGACCGTATATTCGCTTCTACCTGCTCATTTAAGGATGTCGATGATGAAAGCTTTGTTGCAATTGACAGCGACGTGGTTGGCGGTGGGATGCCTGACATCAAGCTTCAGCTTCGCTCAGGACGCCGCACCTGCTGCCGCACCGACTGCACCTGCTGCCCCTGCTGCACCGGCGGCTGGTCAGGACGCTCCAACGGCGCCACCAGCTGAGCGTCAGGAGAATCAAGAGCGACCGAATCCGCGTCGCGGTCGAGGTGGATTTGGCGGCCCGATCGAGCTGGCACCGGACGACGTGGCCGCATTCGAGGCGCCGCCGGAGGGTTTCAAGACCGAACGGCCGGGGATTCCTCACGGCAAACTTGAGATGATCGAATATCCGTCGAAGACGGTCGGCACCACTCGCAAGATGCAGGTCTATACGCCCCCGGGCTATTCCACCGACAAGAAATATCCCGTCCTCTACTTGCTGCACGGCATCGGTGGCGACGAAACGGAATGGGTGCGGTTCTCCGCCCCCAACGTGATCCTCGACAATCTGATCGCTGACGGCAAAGCCGTGCCGATGATCGTCGTCCTGCCCAACGGACGTGCTCAGAAGAATGACCGGGCCGAAGGGAATGTCTTCGAGTCGGCTCCGGCCTTCGCCACATTCGAACGCGATCTGCTGGACGACGTTATTCCCGCGATTGAAGCGAAGTACTCGGTCGACCCGAGCCGCGAGGCGCGAGCTATTGCCGGCCTCTCGATGGGAGGCGGCCAGTCATTCAACTTCGGACTGGGGCACCTCGACCAGTTCGCGTGCATCGGCGCTTTCTCGGCCGCTCCCAATACTAAGTCACCTGAAGAACTGGTGCCTGACGTGGATCAGGCCAAACAGAAGCTGAAGCTGCTCTGGATCTCCTGCGGCAACCAGGACGGGCTGATTCGTATCAGCCAGAACGTCCACCGATACCTCAAGCAGCATGAGGTACCGCACGTCTGGCATGTCGACGGCCATGGCCACGATCCGCAACACTGGAGCAGCAGTCTGTACTGGTTCGCTCAGGATATCTTCCAGCCCGAACAGGCCGGCAAAGCAGCCGCCAGCCCGTAGTCGGTCCGACAGCCCGTGCGCATGAGCGCCGCACCGGCTCAGCGGGGAGCGGGTGGAGAATCTGCGTGGGGAGGGCCGACCAGTCCGTGCAAGCGGCTGGTTGGCCACCGGCGATGGAAGCGGCGTTGCCGAGCGTTCAGCTGCTGTCGGTGATGCTCGATCCACGCCCCCCACGGCTCAGCCGGTTGATCGAGGTCGACCTGCAGCAGGTCGTGCAAAAGCTGCACAGCGGTGGCGTGATCGTTGACGGCGCCGAGGTCACCTTGGAGTTCGGTCAGTTGTTCGTAGAGCTCAATCGGGAACGAAGCACCGATAGCGGGCATTGCCAGCTCGGCCGCATACCGCAGCCGTTTGGTGGCGATGCGAAGCCGATGCAGGTCGGCCGTGGTTTCCAACGGCCCGGACAGTTCTTCCGCGAAACTCTCGCATTGCGATTGCCACTGAGCGCTGGCGTGCTGAGCTAGAGTCGGTTCCTGTTTGCCGCGGGAATGACGCCAGCGCACGGTATCGAGCAGTCGTCGGACGCGTCGAGGCCAGCGGTCGGGAAGCAATCGCTCGAGCAGCTCGGTCAATGGCTGCTGAGCTTGCTGGCGCGACTGGCGGAGCTGATCGAGGCACGGTTGCATATCCGCCGGATCGATTGACTTGCTGCTGGTCAGGTCGGCGATCAGTACGTCGAGATTGCGAGCGGCGTTGGCGGCGTGTCGGATTCCGCGCAGCTTGCGCCGGACTTGATCACGACGTCGCTGGCCGAGTACGACGGCAAACCAGTCGATGGCCGCCTGAGCTCGACGAGTGGCGACGCGCAGCTGATGGACCCAGGCATCCGAAGTGGCCGAGTGCTCGCCGATTCCCGTCAGCATCTCCGTCACTCGAGCCAGACGTGCTTCGAGCAGAGTGGGGGCGATCGCGGACAGGGGTCGGTCGACATCGAGCTGCGCCGACCATTTGATGACCGGGGGCGGCGATGCCGAGTCGTTCATGGGGTGGCCTGATGTGGTTCGCGGCGCGGCAGACTGGCGGCTGAGCCCTCAGGACGCTCGGCGGTGGGACCCTGAATCACCAGTTGCGTGTGGAAGACCTTCTCGAACAGATCGGCTCGTCGGCGAGCCCCCCACAGATCGACTTCTGGATCTCCGGTGGAGTGCACGACCAGTCGAGTTCGCCCATCCTGCACATGAACGTCGACTTGTTGGACCTGCTGGGAGTGGCTGCGATCGAGTCCGCCAGCGACTCTCAGGATAGCCGCGGCCTGTTTGACTCGCAGCTGTTCCCCAGGCGAGAGCCGGCTGTAGTTTTCGTGTTTCTGTTTCGGGTTCGCCCCGCGGTGATAGCGGGCCATATTGGCGATCAGCTCCAGGTCCCGGCGGTGGAACCCCGTCAGGCGGCTGTTGCAGATCAGGTGGTACGAGTGCTTGTGGTGCTGATCGTAATTCACCAGGTAGC
Organism: Pirellulales bacterium; assembly: GCA_046349895.1. Lineage (GTDB taxonomy): Bacteria > Planctomycetota > Planctomycetia > Pirellulales > Pirellulaceae > JAXMBJ01. Next base: position 4,547,236 of record JAXMBJ010000006.1, read on the forward strand.
CGACATCCTGCAGCATGCCGGCAAACTCCATACGAGGGCCGTCGTCGGGTTGCAGACCGAAGGGGACCACCAGCTGATCGAAGATCTGTCGGGCCAGATGGGCAACATGTCGGGAGTGGAGCCAGTCGACGCCGCAATTCTCGGCGAACCGCCGCACATCCTGCTCCACCTGCTCCTGACTCCCTGTCGACTCGGCAGGTCGGTTCAGCACGATGCTCCACAACAATCCGTCACGGACACCGCCGGAGTGAACCATGAGGTTATTGACTTTGAGGTAACGCATCAGCCGGTCGACGATGATTAATCCGGGGATGATGATGTCAGCTCGATCAGGATTGAGTCCGGCGACGTTGCGTCGCTGTTTGAGTGACATACTCTGCAGTCGCTCGACCAGATGCTTGACATCAGCTCGAGTGCACCGGAAACCAGCCAGCGGTGCGCTCGCTTGACCTCGGCTGGCGAGCAGGATCGAGGCGAGGCTGGTGAAGGTGCCACCTGTGCCGATTAGCACTTGCGGGACGAAAGGAGATTTGTTGATGCGTTGTTTGAGAATGTGATCGACTTCGACTGTCAGACATTGATAGTCTTCGTCGAACAATCGCGATGTGGCAAACATCTCGGCCAGACGCACGGCACCCAGCGGCGTCGGAACGATTTCGTCGATGAAGCCGCGAGTGGCAAAGACGAGTTCCGTGCTGCCGCCGCCGATATCGGCCACAGCGACGTTGCGATCGGTCAGATCGTAGGCTTGGCGAACACTGAGGTAGGCGTATTGAGCCTCCTCGTAGGCACTGATCACTTCGATATCGATGCCGATTTGTTCGCGGACGTGCCGGCAGAACTCCGAACCGTTCTCAGCCTCTCGGACCGCGCAGGTGGCGATCACGCGGATGGTGGCGGCGTCGAGCCCGGTGGCGATGGTATGGAATCGACGCAACGCGGTAGTGGCGGCTTCGATCGAATCCGGAGGGATGCGTCCCGATCCCGCCAGGATTCGGCCCAGCCGCACAGCTTCTCTCTCTTCGTCCAGAATCCGGAACTGACCGCCGGGGAGACATTCGGCGACGACGAGCCGAATGCTGTTGGATCCGATGTCGATTGCGGCGAGTCGATTGACGTTCACTCCCACCCCCGTCGTTCCGTGCCAGCCGAAAGGTATTACGAGAGGCCCTTGGTATTGCTAGAGGCGCTGCGGGCGGGCCGCAGGTTGTTCTATCGACCGTCGCTCGCCTCCCGCTCGCCGACCCACCGTCTTATAATGGTAATGCCGATTGTAGGCGGCGCGGAGGGCCTGCGGGAGCCTGCGGCGTGCCCCTTCTGGTGGGCCAACCGGGCCTGCTGCGAGGTTCCTGCGACGTAGACTGGAACCAGACGATCGGCACGCCAGGTCGTGTTCCACGGCCTCAACGCTCGGAAAAGGTACGACATCTGTGAACCCGGCCGCCTCGGTCAATCTGACCCGATTTGCTCCTGAACACTTCATCAACCGCGAACTGAGCTGGCTTGAGTTCAACGCCCGCGTGCTCGAGGAAGCTCAGGATCCGACCAACCCGTTGCTGGAACGAGTGAAGTTCCTCAGCATTTTTTCATCCAATCTCGATGAATTCTTCATGGTGCGAGTTTCGGGGCTGCGCGAACAGTGTTTCGGAGACGGCGCACCTCAGGACTTCAACCCGGACGGGCTGAAGGCACTCAACCAGCTGAAGCTGATTTCCGACCGGGCCCGTGAGCTGATTCAAGCTCAGTACGCGTGCTGGAACGATATCCACCCGCAGCTCGAATCGGAAGGAATCTGGATCGGCAAAGTAGCCGACGTGGCCGACCAGGCTTATCTCGACACCTATTTCGCTCAGACCGTCTACCCGGTGCTGACGCCGATGGCCATTGATCCCAGCCACCCGCGACCGCGGTACCACAATCGGGGTCTCTACCTGGCCGCTCAGCTGCGCCGCCGGCGAGGGCTGGGCCCCAAGCGGATCTTTGCCGTGGTCCATATCCCGCTGGTGCTCCCGCGACTGGTGAGGGTTGCCGGCGAGCACGTGCCGAGATTCGTTTTTCTTGAAGATCTGGTGGCGGCGAAACTGACGGAGCTCTTCGGAGGTTTCGACGTCGAAACGTGGACACCGTTCCGGATCACTCGCGACAGCGACATCGATCTGATCGAACAGGAATCCGACGACATGCTGCGTCTGATCGAGGAACGGCTGAAGGAGCGTCGTCGAGCGGACGCGGTGCGGCTGGAGATCGATGCCGATGCGCCCGACAGTCTGCTGTCGACAATCATCGAACAGGAGCGGGTCCGCGACGGATCTCATCGCGACGGTCTGGGACATAACGAAGTCTACCGCGTCCCCGGACCGCTCGACCTGACCGGCTTGAACCGCCTGCTGCAGCTCCCCGACTTCGAACATCTCCGCGATCGTCCGTTCACTCCGCAGACCCCGCCTGGGCTCCGGCGACAAGGCGAAAACATCTTCGCCGCCATCGCTCGACGCGATATTCTGCTGCACCATCCGTTTGACGACTTCACTCCGGTGGTCGATTTCATCCGCCGAGCGGCCAGGGACCCGCAGGTGCTGGCGATCAAGCAGACGCTCTATCGCACCAGCGGCGACTCGCCCATCGTCCGTTCGTTGATGGAAGCGGCGGAGAGCGGCAAGCAGGTGACGGCGATGGTCGAATTGAAGGCCCGGTTCGATGAAGAAGCCAATGTCGGCTGGGCCCGTCAGATGGAACGATCGGGCGTGCACGTCGTCTACGGTTTTATGGATCTCAAAACGCACACGAAAGTCTGCCTGGTCGTCCGCCAGGAAGACGGAGGTTTGCGACGCTACGTCCACCTCGGAACGGGCAATTACCACCCGAACACGGCGACGGTCTATACGGATCTGGGGCTCTTCACCTGCGACTTGGCGATCGCCGAGGACGTTTCGGCGCTGTTCAATCTGCTGACCGGCTACGCTCAAGGACACAACTGGCGCAAACTGATCGTGGCTCCGGAAGATCTCCACCGCCGGACGCTTGAGCTGATCGACGAACAGGCCGCGCTGGCGCGACAAGGCAAACCGGCTCGGATTTTTGCCAAGCTCAATGCGCTGGTCGATTACCAGGTGATTCAGGCTCTGTATCGGGCCAGCCAAGCCGGAGTGCCGATCGACCTGGTCGTGCGCGGGATCTGCTGCCTCCGCCCTCAAGTACCAGAAATCTCGGAAAACATCCGGGTGATCAGCGTCGTCGATCGCTTCCTGGAACACAGCCGGATCTATGTCTTTGGCACCGAGGACCAGACGCAGGTCTTCCTGTCGAGTGCCGACTGGATGCCGAGAAACTTCTTCCGGCGCGTGGAAGTGATGTTCCCGATCGAGTCGAGTCCGCTCAAGCGACGCATCATGACTGAGATCGTTCCGGCTTACCTGCAGGACAACATGCGAGCTAGAATGCTGCAGCCCGATGGAAGTTATGTCCGCCGGCCGCGTGGACGTCAGGAGGCCCCCTTCCGATGCCAGGAGGCGCTGCTGTCGTATATTGACTCGGCCAGCTCGCTCGCCGCTGGAATCGATCGCCCCCCCAGCCAGATCGCCGTTGAACCTGTGGCTCCGACCGTGACCGACAAAAAGGGTCCGCGGAAGAATCGACGTAGTGAGAAACGCAAAGAAACTGTGCCAGCCGGTGGCAAGGCGGACAAGCAGAAGCAGCAGGCCGGCACCCCTGAGCTGGCTGCGGCCAACGGTGCGGATCGACGTCGGCGACAGAACAAGGACTCGAAAGCGTGAACCAACTCCGACTGGCCGTTCTGAGGCACGCCAAAAGCTCCTGGTCCGACGAATCGATCAGCGATCATGACCGGCCATTGAACGGCCGAGGTCGCGAAGCGGCACCTCGAGTCGGCCAGGAGTTGGCTGACCGAGGCTGGGTCCCCAATCTGGTCCTCTGCAGTTCCGCTCGACGCACCCAGGAGACCTGGCAGCTGGCCTCGGCCCAGTTGCCGCCGGTGGCCGAGGTCCGCATCTTGAGGGAGCTCTATCTCCCCTCGCTTGAGACGCTGGTCAGCGTCCTGCGGACGGTGCAGGACGAACAGACGACGGTGCTGCTGGTCGGCCACAATCCGGGCTGTGAACTGTTGGCCAACCGGCTGTTGCACGAACCGCTGACTTTCAAGACGGCCGAAGCCGCCCTGCTGACCACCCACGCCGACGACTGGTACTCAGCCCTCGCCAGTTCCCACCTCTGGCAGCTCGACCACAAAATCACCCGGGCCGAGCTCGACGACTGAGAACCCCCTCCCCCGCTAGCCCATCCAGCGTCGCTAGCATCCCCGCCGAAACGTGTGTGTCTTGTATTGGCGGTGGACGGGCCGGGGAGATGGACCGCGGAAGCTGCGGAGGCCGCGGAATGGGGAGACGGCCGACCGGGCAACGCACCTCAGACGCTGGTCGACGCTTTCGACTCCCGGTCCGCAAGCAACGCTAGCGTCGCTAGCATCCCCGCCGAAACGTGTGTGTCTTATATTCGGCGGTGGACGGGCCGGGGAGATGGACCGCGGAAGCTGCGGAGGCCGCGGAATGGGGAGACGGCCGACCGGGCAACGCACGTCGGACGCTGGTCGACGCTTTCGACTCCTGGTCCGCAGGCAACGACAGCGTCGCTAGCATCCCCGCCGAAACGTGTGTGTCTTGTATTGGCGGTGGACGGGCCGGGGAGATGGACCGCGGAAGCTGCGGAGGCCGCGGAATGAGGAGACGGCCGACCGGGCAACGCACGTCAGACGCTGGTCGACGCTTTCGACTCCCGGTCCGCAGGCAATGATAGCACCGCTGGCATCCCCGCCAAAACGTGTGTGTCTTGTCTTGGTCGCCGCGGCCGGAATGTGTGTGTCTTGTGTTCGCGGTGGACGGGGACAGGGGGATGGACCGCGGAAGCTGCGGAGGCCGCGGAATGAGGAGACGGCCGACCGCGGAGCTCGGGAAAAGGCGAGGTTGCGGAATGGGAAGATGGCGGGAGAGAAGGTTCCGAATTGAGGGGCTGGGGCTACGGGCGGGACGGATCGGACCGAGGGGGCTCCTGACATGGTGGCGGGAGTGGATTGGCGGGAGGGAGTGGATTGGCGGGAGGGAGTGGATTGGCGGGAGGGATTGGATTGGCGACGGGGGGGGTGGGTGGCGGGGAGTTGGTGGCGAGGAAACGGGAGTCGGGCAGGATGCAAGTGGATGAGCTGACCGGTAGAATGACGAGGCTGGCTGGCAGCAGTATGCCAAGTCGGCAGAGATCACGGAACATTCAGCAGCGCGTCGCAGGTCGACGCCGGAGATTTGAGGCATGGTTCGCAAATTCAGGCCAAGTCATTGGGTCCGCCGAGGGGCGGGGTGCGTGTCGGTTGTGATGGTCGGTTTGGCGACGGTCGGTCTAGTCACTGGTCCTGCCGCTGGACCGGCGGCCGCTCAGGCGCCGGCGGCTCCAGCCGCTCCAGCAGCGACAACTCCTCCAGCTGGTCCCTCGGATCAGGCGAAAGCCGCCGCGGCCAAAATAGCGGCTTCGGCCGACGTTCCGGCTGCCGAGTTGTACGAGAAGGCTGTGGCCGCTGGGCTCGACTACCTGCGGGTCCGCGGTCAGGCTCCGGATGGCTCGTTCAGTGCGGCGGCCGGACCGGGCGTCACGGCACTCGTGGCCACCTCCATGCTCCGACAAGGTCGCACCGCCGATGACCCGGTCGTGAAAAAGGCCCTCGATTACATCCTGAAGTTCGCTCAACCCGACGGCGGTATCCACACTCCGGAATCGCTATACGGCAACTACGAAACCTGCCTCGCGCTGATGTGCCTCCAGGAAGCCAACCGCGACGGACGCTACAACGAAGCGATTGCGGCTGGACGCAAATACCTGGCTGACATTCAATGGGATGAATCGGAAGGGAAAAACCAAGCCGACTATGCCTTTGGCGGAGCGGGTTACGGCAGCCACAAGCGGCCCGACTTGTCGAACACCAACTTCTTGATCGAGACTCTGCGCAGCACGGGCAGCAATGCCGACGATGAAGCCATTCAGCGAGCGTTGGTCTTCGTCTCGCGTTGCCAGAACCTTGAATCGCCTCACAACACGACTCCCTTTGCCACCAAGAACCCCGACGGCGGCTTTTACTATACGGCCGCAGCCGGCGGATCGAGCCAGGCCGGGAACACCGAAACGGGCGGCCTGCGCAGCTACGGCTCGATGACCTACGCGGGGCTCAAGAGCATGATCTATGCGGGTGTCAATCGCGACGATCAGCGAGTGAAGGCAGCACTCCAGTGGTTGCAGGATCATTACACGCTGGAGACCAATCCAAGCATGGGCGACTCCGGACTCTATTACTACTACCACACCATGGCCAAAGCACTCGCAACGCTCGGCGACGATCAATTTAGCGACACCAGCGGCCAAGTGCACAACTGGCGTGAAGAGCTGATCCGAACCCTGGCCGCTCGGCAACAGGAAAACGGCTCGTGGATCAATGCGACGCCTCGCTGGATGGAAGGCGATCCCAACTTGACCACCGGCTACGCTCTGCTGGCCCTGTCTTATTGCCGCCCCGGCGCACCCGTCCCCGGCGCACCGGCCACCGGCACTCAGCAGGACACTCAGCGCTGATATGCCGAAGTACATTGTCCGCCACGGGTCGATGCGGTTTCTCGGAGTCTTCACGACTCGAGGCAGTGATACGTTTGCGCGTGGAAACCAAGTCGTGGCTCGAACCAGCCGCGGCGTGGAGCTGGGCGAAGTGTTGTGCGAAGCGACCGACGAGGCTCTGCAGCACGTCAACAGCCCGGGTACCGGTCAAATCCTCCGGCTGGCCACGACCGACGACCAAAACGAAATGTCGCACCTGGCGGCTCGGCAGCGAGATGAATTCGCGCTCTGTCGCCGTCGCATTGCCGAACTGCGTCTGCAGATGGAGCTGGTCGATCTGGAACACCTCTTCGGAGGCGAACGGATCGTCGTCTATTACCTGGCCGAAGAACGAGTCGACTTTCGCGAACTGGTGAAAATCCTGGCGGCCGATTTCCAGACGCGGATCGAAATGCGTCAGATCGGCGTCCGCGACGAAGCCAAACTGCTGGCCGACTACGGCGATTGCGGCAAACCAGTCTGCTGCAACACGCATCTGGCTGAGATGCCTCCGGTGTCGATGAAGATGGCCAAACTGCAGAAGGCGACGCTCGACCCGTCCAAAATCTCCGGTCGCTGCGGACGGCTGAAGTGTTGTCTGCGTTACGAGTTCGATACGTACATCGAACTCCAGGCCGAACTGCCGCGCCCCGGCTCGACCGTGCTGACTCGGGACGGCCGCGGCCGAGTCCTCAGCCAGTCCATCCTGACCTCACAGGTCCTGGTCGAATCGGAGGAAGGCCGTCGCTCACTGGTTCACCTCAGCGATATCGTCAAGACCGAACCACCGGGCCGCGGCGGGCCCCCACCCCGCGATGACGATTCCGGCTCTCCTCGCCGCGGTGACAATCGACGTGGTGATTCACGACGGGAAGAGCCACGACAGGACGACCGGCGCGGCGGCGAATACCGCGGCGATCGCCAGCGCCGGCCCTCCTCCGCCCCCCCTCGACGGCCAGATCTGCCAAGTGGCCCTAACTCCGGTGGCCCTAATACTGGCGGTGCTGCCCCGGGCGATTCAGGGGATGGTGGCCCGGCCGAAAACGGTTCCGCCGACGGTCCAGAAGGGACAGAATGAAAATTGAACCAAGCTCGCTCACCGAGTCGCGGGAAATGGGCTGGTCAGGATGTGGCCAGGACCATCGGCGGGGACTACACTAGGACACCCGGCGACGGTTGCATCGGTCGATTCCCACCGATCCCGTCCTGGACCGACGCAGTGAAGCCTGCGGCGGGAAGTTTCGCGGAGCGATTCCGGACATGTCGCGGGCCTTTCACCATCCCCTCCTCCAGCTGATCACCGAAGATACTCGCTATCCGCTGGAAGCTTATCAGTTCGTGCGCGATGCGTTGGCTTACGCCCAAGAGATCCTGCAGATGGGGCGGCCGGCTCCGACGGGAAAATCCGACGCGGACGAGGAACGGCACCTGACCGGGCAGGAACTCTGCGAAGCCGCTCGGCAATACGCTATCCAACAGTACGGAATGCTGGCCCTGGTCGTCCTCAAGAACCTCGGTATTCACTCCACGTCCGACATCGGCGAGATTGTCTACAATCTGATCCGGGTGAAGCTGATGAAGAAATCGCCGACCGATCGGCGCGAGGACTTCAACGACGTGTATGACTTCGCTGAGGCCTTCAATGACCCCACGACGTTCACAGAAATCGCCTGAGAAGCAGGCCAGACATTCGGCCGGCTCGAATTTGGCTGGGCCACCGGCAGGTTCGGCTGGTGGGCCGGCGGGAATTCAGCCCGCACCATGGCAACCTGCGGGGCTACAACCGGCAGCGGCAGCGGCCTGGGTCGTGGCCGCCGCCGTGCTGGTTGAGATTCTATGGATCGGCTTTTTAGTTTGGCGAGCTTTAGCCGTGCAAACCAGTTAGCCTTTGACAGCGTCCAGCATCTGCTGAAGCTGGCTCTTCGGCCGAGCCCCCACCAGACGCTCGCGCACGTGACCACCCTTGAAGACCAGCAGCGTCGGAATGCTGGTGATGCCGAACTGCTGAGCCGACTGAGGGTTATCGTCGATGTTCACCTTCACGACCTTCACCGTTCCGGCGTTTTCCGATGCCAGCTCCTCAATCATCGGGGCAATCTGCCGGCAAGGACCACACCACGGCGCCCAGAAGTCAACCAGCACCGGTTCGCTGGATTGCAGCACCTCTTTGGCAAACGTGGCATCGGACAGTTCGGCGACTTGACCCATGGATGCGTCTCCCCTCGTTCGATTCAAATTGAGATATTCAGTAGATCGACTTGCGTCGTGTGTGATGACGGCCACCCGGCAGGCCTCTGTCAGCTGGCCGATATGGACCGAATAGTTGTCGAATTATAGGAGGCCTCCTGTCAGTGTCAACGAATGGCCCCGCCCGCAAAGCCCCCTCCTTGCCACAACACTTGGCTGCGTACGTCGTCGATCGGACCGAATCGGGCGCCGTCAGCGGTCAGTGGGTTGAAATCCCCCTCGATCGGCTGCCAGCCGGTGACACGCTCATCCGCGTCGAATGGTCGTCGCTGAACTACAAAGACGCCCTCGCCGCTCAGGGCCACCCGGGTGTCGTCCGTCAGTTTCCTCACGTACCGGGAATTGACGCCGCAGGGACCGTAATCGCCAGCGCCGCTGGCCCGCCGCCGGGAACTCCCGTCCTGGTGACCGGCTACGAGATGGGGTCAGGGGCCTGGGGAGGCTGGTCCGAGTACATCCGGGTCCCCACTCCCTGGGTCATTCCCCTCCCCGATCGATTGACGACGCGCCAAGCCATGGCACTTGGCACCGCCGGACTGACCGCCGCTCAATGCGTCCAGGAGCTGATTCGAGCGGAGATTGCGCCGCAGGATGGCCCCATCGTTGTGACGGGCGCGACAGGCGGCGTCGGCAATCTGGCCCTGCAGATCCTCAGCCAACTCGGTTACCACGTCGTCGCTGTCACCGGAAAAGCTTCGGCTCACGAATGGCTCAAACAACTCGGAGCCGCCGAAGTGGTGGGACGAGAGACACTCCACGCACCCGCCGACCGCCCTCTGCTGTCGGGCCGCTGGGCCGGCGCCGTCGATACGGTCGGCGGCGCGACGCTCAGTACCCTGGTCCGCTCGCTGCAACCTCATGGATGCGTCGCTGCTTGTGGCCTGGTCGGAGGGACTGAGCTGGCACTGACCGTTCACCCGTTTCTGCTGCGAGGCGTCAAGCTGGCCGGTGTCACGTCGGCCCTGTGCAAACCGGCGGTTCGAGCAACGCTCTGGCAGACGCTGGCCGGACCATGGCGTCCAGCCCACCTCGACCAAGTGACTGAAGTCCTCGAACGAGAAGATCTGACGGCTGCGGTCGGCGAAATCCTGGCCGGACGGATCCAGGGTCGCCGGATTGTACGCGTCACTCGATAGTTCTAGCCCGGAAAATTCGTCCGCCGATGGACAAATAGAAGTTGCTAGCGGGCCTCGACTCGTGTATGACAGTGTTTTGCACGACAACCTCATACCAAAACCGAGGTCCCGCCAGCATGACAGAGTGTATCACAGCGACCGTCGATTTCACACCGCTGGGACGGCGGCAAGTCGTGGCCGATTTCCTGGGAGGTCGGCTGACCTCGGATGCGGGTGCCTTGTTGTTGCGGGAGGTCGATCGGCGCAGCGGGCTCCTGGACGCCATGAACGAGGCGATCCCCGATCCGCGGGATCCTCGCTACACCATTCACGACCAGCGTGCCATGCTGGCCCAGCGGGTGATCTCGCTGGCTCTGGGCTATGAAGATCTCAACGATCAGCAGACCATGCGTACGGACCCGGCGCTGCAGACCGTGTCCACGGCAATCAGGAGAAACGGTTCTTTCATGGGTATTACCAGAGCTACTGCTTTTGGCCCTTGTACGTCTTCTGCGGTGATCAATTGTTGTGTGCTTATCTGCGGCCGAGCAATATTGACGGTGCCAAGCATTCCCGCGCCATCACTAAACTGCTTGTCACTGCTATTCGGAACCGCTGGCCCGAGGTGAAGATTACCCTCCGCGCTGACAGCGGGTTCTGCCGTTGGCGATTGATGCGATGGTGCGACAAACACGATGTCTCGTACATTCTGGGGGTGGCCGGCAACAAGATCCTGGAGCGACGCGTCGCCGGGTTGCTCGAGCAAGCCGAGCAGAACTTCACGGCCACCGCTGGCCAAAAGCAACGTCTCTTCGGTGAAACACGCTACGCCGCAGGAACGTGGGATCGTGAGCGACGCGTGTTGATGAAAGCGGAACGACTCCCGGCCGGGCCGAATACACGCTTCGTGGTCACCAATCTCCCGGGAACGCCCCAGTCACTGTACGACGATGCGTACGTGCAGCGAGGTGAGATGGAAAATCGAATTAAAGAACAGCAACTGATGCTGTTCGCTGACCGGACGAGCTGCCAGGACTTCCTGGCGAATCAGTTCCGGCTGCTCCTTTCCAGCTTCGCTTATGTGTTGGTGGAAACCTTGCGTCGCGAGCACCTGGCTGGGACGGACTTGGCCCAGGCGCAAGTCGACACGATCCGATTGAAGCTCTTCAAAGTCGCCGCCCGTGTGGTGACTTCCGTATGGTGACTTCCGTGCGGCGAGTCGTGCTGCATCTTTCCAACAGCTATCGCGGTTTTCAGCAGTACTGGCCAGGACCTCTTCCGACGCGTGGTCGCCTCGCTGATCGACGCTCCGCCAGTTCAGCCCGTTCCCGGCGAGTAGCGAGCAACTCGAAGCTCGCCGGACCCGTGGGGGGAAGGGGGCGGTCTGCGCACCCGACGGCAAAAGCCCGCCGCCCCACCCTCAACTCGCCCGATCGCCCCCCTATAGGGCTGTCCGTGATCATAAGTCCATCGGCGGATGAATTTTCCGGGCTAGCGCGTCAGCGGCTGCTGAACTCGCGTGCCGTTCCCCTGAGCGGGACCGGCCTGCGGATAATAATGGTCGAGGAAATTAAAGGTAGCTGCCGGTCGCGGGGCGGCCTGCATGGCTGAAGCCGGACGCTGCTGAATGGCCCCACCGACGACGTCGTTCTGCGGCAGCGTCAACCGCTGGCCGCGAGTCTGTCCCGGTCCGCCGACAATCCCTTGCTCGAACTCATTGTTGCGGACCATCTGCTGGTCCATGAACCGCTCAGCATGCAGCTGCGGCCGGACGAACAGAAAGTAACTGTTGACCCCTCGGTTATTGCCACCGAAGAGCTGCATGTAAGGGCTGATCGAGCCCTGCCGCTGACTCATCGGAGTCCGGCGCTGAGCCTCAGCGGGCGAGGTGCTGACGGCCAGCACGAGGAGTGCCAAACCCAGCAGCCACGGCGTCCCCGAACGGCGGCGGGTGAACAGTCTACCCAAGTCTTCGATCATGACTCAGTTCTCCCGGTCCATTTCGGACCAAGCCTTGTCCCGTGCGGACCTGTCATTCGAGGTCGTCCCATGCGCGGTTGACCTTCTTCCTCTGCTTATCGACTCACCGACAGAGCGAAAGTTACCGTTTTGCCGGGCGAACCGGCCGTCCCGCCGGCCGCAGCTCGCGGCAGAGTCTCGCCATAGCCCCCATTTTACCCAGCCGTTTCAAGTGGTGCGACCGTCGCGACGGGACCGACGGCGTCCAAAATCGCTCGGGTTGTATCGTTTCTGCGGCTGGTAACGGATGGGCGTCCCGATAACTCACAGTGACGGCGGCGGGTGGAGGTCGAGCGAAGCTCAACTTAAGTCCGGATGTCGTCACGTTCGACATGGCCGGCACAGCCGGACGGCAGGCTGAGCGTAGTCGCCGAAGATGGGATGGAGTGGCTGGGGGACGGACATCGTGCAGACGATACCGACATCGGTGGACTCGGTGCGCGGTCCCCGGATCAAACGGATTTGACCAGAACTGGTTGGGAACCATGAGCACGAATCACGGAATGATTCTGCGGCCAATGTGGGCATTGCTGGCCGCCTGCCTGCTGAACACGGGCTGTCCACCACGGCACCCGAAAACCCCGCGTTCGGGCTCGACCGGTTACCACCGGTATACGACACCATGCCACGCGAGTTGTCGAAGGTGGTGTTGCCGGAGTACGTGATTGAGCCGCCGGACATTCTGGCCATTGAAGGAATTCACATCGTACCGCGCCCTCCGTACCAGCTGAAATCGCTGGACGTGTTGAGTGTCCAGGTGACGGGGACGTTGCCCGACGCTCCGATCGCTGGCACGTACGCCATCGAACCGGGTGGTGTCATCAATCTGGGGCTTCCCTATGGCACGGTCCGCGTGGCCGGTATGAATGTGGAAGAGGCGAAGCAGGCGATTGAGCAGCATTTGGCGGCGAACTTTCTGAAGTCGCCGCAGGTCTCCGTCGCGTTAGCTCAGTTGGCCGCCGCCGAACAGATTTTCGGACAGTTTCTGGTGGGCCCTGACGGCACAATCACGCTGGGCAGCTACGGCCAGGTGCAAGTCGTCGGTATGACACTGGCTCAAGCCAAAGAGCACATCGAACAGCATCTTTCGTCGTACCTCGAAGACCCTGAAATTGCCGTCAACGTATTTGCTTACAACAGCAAGTCGTACTACATCGTCGTGCAGGGAGCGGGTCTGGGTGACGGAGTCTACAAGTTTCCGGTGACCGGCAACGAAACCGTGCTCGACGCCATCGCCAACATCCAAGGGCTCGAACAGGTCTCATCCAAGAAAATCTGGATCGCTCGACCGACGCGAGACCCGAGTCGCGTGCAGATGTTGCCCGTCGACTGGCTGGCGATTACGGAACGAGCGACGCCGGACACCAACTATCAGATTCTGCCGGGCGACCGTGTCTTCATTGCCGAGGACCGCATGGTGGCCTTCGATACCTGGGTGGCCAAGATCACTTCGCCGCTGGAACGGATCATGGGCTTCACCCTGCTCGGCACCGGCACTGCCACACGGCTCTCAGGGCCTGTGCTCAAGGGTGGTGGCAACCCGAACAACCAAGGTATTTGAGCTGAACTGCGCCTGATTTGACCTTATGGCAATTGGAAGTCGTCGGACACCTTTTGACCCGGGTGTGGAAATTATGAACACTTCGAGTAACCGTACTGGAATTCTGCGACCTGCGTCGCTGCTGCTTGGCCTGCTGATGGCCAACGGTGGCTGCGCCAAGCTGTACCATGAATTCCACTACAGTCCGGTCGGCCGACAATTGGCTCAGCACCAGGCGACCTACTACCACAGCCCGCACACGGGCCGGATTGTTCCCAAAGATCCGTGCATGCAGTACGGTGAGCCACCGTGCTTCGGCTACGAATCGACATGCTGGCAGTCCTGGCCGAGCGAATGCGTGAACTGCCCGCCGCCGCCGGTCACAACTGCGGTCAGCCACGTCGTTCAGCCCGTCGCTGACTCAGCCCCGAAGTCGGTCGTCGGCGAAGCGCTGCCGCCGTCGAATGCGTCGCAGCCCACACCGGCCGGTGTGAAGCCGCCGACCGCTCCGCCAGCCATGATCTCCGCCGATCCAATCGACGACGCCAGCACCGCGCCACCAGCGACTGCCAGTCCTGCCGCTACGTCGACACCACAGTCGACCGGCACGGGTCCCGTGGCCGTCCCTGCCGTACCAACCACGCCAGCCACGCCACCCACGCCGGCCACAGCTCCTCCGGTAGCACCACCGGCCGACTTTATCGATGAACCTCCAGTGACGCCGCCACCAGCGGGGGCCGCGCCCGGTTCGTCGGGCGTTGATTTCCCGAACCCCAACCAGGGTGCGGCGGCACCGAGCCAGCCATTCCTTGAAGCCCCGCCGTCGGTCCCGGAGCCGGTCCGTATCCCGCAGCCGACGCTGATCGATCCGGCCCCCGAACGTTCCGAGGCGATCCAAGACGCTCCGGTAAACGTGACGGACCCGCCGGCTGAAGAGCCTCGTCCCGAACGCAGCTCACGGCGTCCCACCGAACATCGACTGGCCGCACCGACTCATGTCGAGCTGCCGCAGATCGAAGCGTTGACCACTCCGAAGACGACTCCGGCATCGCCCGCCGCCGCTGCCATGACGGAGAGTGGAACGACCGCGCCGAGCAGTGAACTGCAGGCAGCCGTTGAGCAACGTGAGACGGAATCGACCGACAAGGCGACGGTGGAGTTTCCGCCGGCGCTGCAGGAGTCGACGGCCAGTCGTCTGTTGAAGCAGGCAATTTCTCAGTCGGGAGCGATTCCCGTCGGTCCGACAGCGCGGGTGACTCGGGTCGAACCGAAGCCGACGGAGCCGGCCGCAGCTGTGGAAGCGGTTCCGGTGGCCGAAGCTGTGGCGACTGCGGCTACCCCTGAAGCGGCAGTTGCGGAAGGAGCCAAGTCGGTGAGTCCGGCGGGGAAAGCCGACATCCGGTTTCTGGGAGATGCTTCACCGGCGGTGATCAAGCCGACGAGTGCCGGCCCGCGGATGCGGCTGGGCGGAATCCCGCGTCAGGCGACCCGACCGGCGTCGCTGGAAGTGAAGTTCCGCAACTAGCCTGGGGACCGGAAGTAGGGTCCCCGGAGGTAGCACCTACCTCCGCGCAGGAATTGCACGAGACACCGCCGGTAGTGTTCCTGCCACGCGGCGTCGCCGAAAAGCAGCCAGGCCTGTCACCGGGTAGCTTACCGAGCCGGGCCTCCCCCAATTCAGCCGTCGGGGCGAGGACCGGCCAACCGCTACTGCCGATCCATGCGGCTGCTCGCAACCGTTACATTCCTTCCGGTCGCTTCTTGACCGTCGAGCGGCATTCCGGCCGCCCTGATTTCATTCGACCCCGGCCCGCCGTTTGCGATTGATGGGTCGGACCCTTGGTGTTGAGGTTCATTGACCCGGGGCTGAGGGTGTCTAAACTGGAAGTCAGGTTGTTGAAACGGGAATCGCTGGCGGCTGAGATGACGGCAACGCAGATTCAAGCTGAGCGAACCGAGCCGGAAGCTAACCGGTCGATACGTCCCGCTGGGGCGGAAGACCGACGGTCGGCGGCATGGTGGGGATCGGTCGCCGTGCTGGCTGCTGGATTCTTGTGGTCGTATGCCGGCACGATCCGCGATCTGTCGGCGACCTGGTCGCGCGAACCCGATTATTCGCACGGTTATCTGGTTTTTCCGCTGGCAATCTACTTGGGCTACTTGCGTTGGGACCGGCGTCCCTTGGTGGCGCCGACGATTTCGTGGTGGGGTCTGGCCTTGATTGGTGCGTCGGTCCCGGTGCGTCTGTGGGGTGCTCAGCTGATTACCGACTCGGCCGACGGATATTCGTTGGTGATGTGGTTATGCGGCGCGGTTTTGCTGCTGGGTGGATGGTCCTGGTTCCGCTGGGCGTTCCCCTGCCTGTTGTTCCTGGTGTTCATGATTCCCTTGCCTTACCGGCTGGAGACCTTATTGAGTGGTCCGCTGCAGAGTGTGGCGGCGAAGCTCAGTGCCGTAGCTCTGCAGATGCTGGGCCAGCCCGCTTTTGCCCGCGACACGACGATTCAACTGGGCGAGCAGGTGCTGGAGGTGGAGCGGGAGTGTTCCGGGCTGAGGATTTTCGTCAGCATATTCGCTTTGGCGTCAGCCTATCTGATCGCCGGGCGTCGTGAGTTATGGGAGAACACGTTGTTGTTGTGCAGCATCCTGCCGGTCGCCTTGCTGGCCAATTCGGCTCGCATCGTGCTGTCGGGCTTGTTGTTTCAATACGTTTCATCTTCGGCAGCGAAGCGATTCAGTCACGATTTTGCCGGATGGCTGATGATCGGACTGGCAGCAATGCTGTTCGGATTGGTTCTATGGTATTTGAGGCGTCTGGTCCGCGAGCAGCGGTCGGTCACGCTGACCGATGTGCTGCGACACGGCACGGCCTGACGCCGTTGGTTGACACACCCTGGTTTCATGCATCGCGATTCTGGCTTCACGAGGTGTTTGTAAATGTCTGATTCACCACTCGCTCGCTCACTGCAGCCTCGCGAACCCGCGCCGGCCGGTCGTCTGGTGACTGCCGCAGTCCAACCGCTGCGGCGCCCGGCTCCGCCCAGCGCCGCGGACGACGAAGGTATTCAACTGTCGGTGATCTGGAATGCGGTGGCGCGATGGTGGCGAGTGATCCTGCCAGCCAGTCTGCTGATTGCCGCCATCGGAACCTTCTTGAGTTTCCGGATGTTTATTCCGAAGTACCGAGCAACTGCCTACCTGCAGATCGACGAAACGCCGAAATACGTGGTGGCTGCCAAGCCAGAGGACCTGTCGCGCCGTTTTGTCTTCACTCAAGTCGAGCTCATCCGCAGTCCGCTGGTTTTGATCAGTGCCTTGAGCGATCCGCAGCTGGCTCAGATCCCCGAGCTGGCCAACCGCAAATCGCCCTGGGAGTGGCTGGCGAAGAAGGCCCTGGAAGTCACCCCGCTGAACGACTCTGAGCTGCTGATGGTCGCCTACGAAGGTCCTGATCCGGCCATGTCGGCCAAGCTGGTCGACGGTGTGGTGAATGCCTATCTGCGGCACTTGGACGGCGAACAGGAGCGGCAGGACAACTATCTGATTCAGGCATTAGAGGAAGAACAGCGTGAGCAGGAAGTCAAGCTGAAGCTGATGGAGGACGAGATTCGTCAGTTGCGCAAAGAGCTCCCCGGAGACGCGACGCCGGTGCCGAATCGCCGGGAGATTGTCGTGGCGGCCAATCCGCTGAAGGATCTCCAGGAGCAGTTGAACACGGCCGAGATGGGCGTGATTGAACTCGATGCGAAGATCCGCGCGACTCAGGAACTGATTGCCAAACCTGACGTCCGCGTTGGCGAGTCGATACTCGATGCTCAGATCGATCAGGACCCCACGGTCGCTGCCGCGCTGGCCGAGATCGATCAGTTGCAGAAGAAGTTGGATCAGATAGCCAGCTTCAGTCGGTTAGGCCAGGAGGATCCGCAGCACGTGCGGTTGGCCGACGCGATTCACCAGCTGCAGGCTCGGCTGCAGGACAAGCGCCGCGACGCTCGTCCGCGAGTGCAGCAGCAGATTGCGGCGGCGGGTCGGCAGCAGTTTGAGACGGAGCTGGTCGATCTGCAGCGGCAGCGGGATGTCGAGCAGGCTCGTATCCGCCAGCTGGAAGAACGCATGTCGCATCAGCGGACTCGGCAGGAAGCTGCCAGCGGTGCTCAACTTGAACTCGAATTCGCCCTGCAGCGGCTCGAGCCAGCTCAAACCGTGCTGGCCCAGATCACCGAACGCTTGACGACGATGAAGACTGAGAAAGCTCGTCCAGCACGCGTTCGGCTGAGCCAGGCGGCTCGGGCATCGGAAGAGCCGGTAGCTTGGATACCGACGCGCGGTCTGATGATGACATTCGCCCTGGCCGCCGGTCTCCCCTTGGGACTGGCCTTGCTGTGGGAAATCACCATCCGCCGGATCACTTCGGTCGATCAACTTGAAAAGCACCGGGACGAAATCGGTGTGATTGGCGAGATCGCATCGCTGCCGGTCAGCCGTGGCGGGAAGATCCGAGCCAGTGAAACCAGCAAGCTGCCCGACGTGGAGTTGTTTGAGGAGAGCATTGACAGTCTGCGGACCAGCCTGATTCTGGCCGAGGATCAGCACCAAGTGCAGGTAATGGCCGTCGCCAGCGCCGTGTCGGGCGAAGGGAAGACGAGCGTGTCATCGCAGCTGGCCGTCAGCCTGGCACGAGCCACGGGTAAACCGGTCCTGTTGATCGATGGCGACATGCGATCGCCCGACATCCACAACATCTTCCAGATTCACCGCATCCCCGGACTGGCCGAAGTCCTGGGTGGCAAGTGCCGCCTGGAAGATGCAATCAACCGTTCGTGGAGCGACGCGGTGCATCTGTTGCCGGCCGGCGACCTGCACTGCAGCCCGCACAAACTGATGGGGACTCAGAGCTTCCAGCAGTTGCTGGAGGAAGTCCGATTGTGGTACCGCTATATCGTGATCGATACACCACCGGTTCTGGCCGCCAGCGAAGCGCTGATCATGGCTCGTGAAGCCGATGGCGTATTGCTGTGTGCCATGCGTGACCATAGCCGTGAGAGTCATGTTCGACTGGCCTACCGTCGTCTGATTCAGACCGGTGCCCGTCCGCTCGGAAAGGTCCTCAGTGGCGTCCCCGTACGGCAATATGCCTATCGGTATGGCACCTACAACTACGTCCGCCCGCAAAGCTGACCCGCACCTCGAATTCTCCGGCGGCTGTCGCGTGACGAGCCGGAGGTTCCCGCCCTACCGTTCCTCGATCCGTGTGGCACCTAATGACGAGTGCTCTCGCCAAACCCGCTGCCGGCCAACTGCGGTCCAACCAGGATACCGCTCGGCCACCTCGCATCGAGCGCCGATTTGACGTCCGCTTCTTCGTGATGTCAGCGGTCGTCGCCGCGATCGTTGGCGCCGCCGGTTATGGCTGGTACCGATTCCAGCAATCACGACTGGTCGACGTTGTCCTCGAACAGGCACGACGGCAGCTGGCGGCTGAAAAATGGACAGCTGCCCGGTCGACGCTGGAGAACGCCTTTTCGCTCAGCCCCAACGAGCCGGAGGCCATCGTGATGATGGCCCAGGTCCATGACCGCCTGCTGAGTGCTGGAGGGCGAGTTTCAGGAGTGGTGGCGTGGTATTACCGAGCCATGGGGATGGCCCCCGATCGCCACGACTTGCGGTTACGACTGGCCGAACTGTTGATCGATTCCGGCCAGTTCGAGATGGCTCGACGAGAAACCGAATATCTGTTGCAGCACGCCCCGGACGTGACGGCCGCCGCCAAATGGGATGCACTGGCACGCCTGGGGCTCTACCGAACCCAGCGCGACGGCCGTTCTGATGACATCCGCCAGCGACTGACGAAGTACTTCGATCAGCACCCGAACGATCTGCGTGTGGCCTCTGACTTGGCATACTTCCTGCGTGACGATCTGGGTGCCGCGAGTGGCACACCGCTGGCCCAGGAGGCCGACGCGGTGCTGAATCGAGCAGTCGATTCGGACGCAGGAAACGCTGACGCTTACGTGACTCGCTATCGCTACCGCGACCGATTTGACTTGGAGGGAGCCGACAGCGATTTAGCACGCGCGCTGGAACTGGCGCCGAAGAATGCTACCGTCGTCGCCACAGCCGCTGCCTATCGAACTCGCTTGCGAGACTATGCCGCGGCCGAGCGGCTCTATCGACAGCTGATGGAGATCGCTCCGACCAGCCCGGCCGGCCTGCTGGGATTAGGAGACGTCCATTTCCGACAGCAGCAGATGCAGGAAGCGGTGGCGGCCTGGGAACTGGGTTTGAAGAAGAGCAAGCCGCGTGATGTCGAGCTGAATCTGCGGCTGGCCGAAGGATACACGGAACTGCGACGATTCCAGGAAGCAGACCAGAAGCTGCGGTTGCTGGAGAACATGCGTTCTTCGGCCGCACCGACGCAGGACACGCAGCAGCGTTGGTGGTTCGAAACTTCGCTGGAGCTGTTGCGGGGCAAATGGCACCTGCGTCAGGGGGACTATCGCCACGCCGTGCCGTTACTGCGACAGGCGGCCCGTTCGACCGAACGGTTGAAACTGGCCGGCAACACGGTCAACGAGTTGGCGACGAACGCGTTGATTCTCTTGAGCGAAGCGTACCGACTGCACGATCATCGCATGCTGGCCGCCGAGACGCTGGAAGAAGCATTTCGCCGAGACCGGTCGCAGGCCAACTTGGGCCTGTCGCTGGCGGAGGCGTGGGCGGCGGCCGGACGCGAAGATCGAGCCAAGGCGCTGGCCCACGAGCTGCTCGAGCGACCCTCCCCGCCGGCCGGCGCGTTCCTGCTTCTGGCTCAACTGGAACTCAACGAACAACTGCTGCGCATTCCGATTGAGCGTGACTGGAGGACCGTCGATCAGACGTTGACGGAAGCCGAACAGATTCTGCCGAATTCCTGGCGGGTTCAGCTGCTCAAGGCGCGCCTGGGGATTGCCAAGCGGGGCGTCGACAGCATGGGTTCGATTCTGCAGTTGCTGCTGTCGCTGGAAAAGGAACACGAGAACGACGTTGAGTTCTGGAAGAATCTGGTGCTGACGTACGACCAGCTGGGGCGAACAGAAGCAGCCGATCGCGCGATGGCTCGACTGGAACAGATTGACAACTCATCGCTCGATTCACGACTGCTGCGGGCTCAGCTCCTGATTCGCCGTGGAGACATCGAAACGGCTCAGCGGATTCTGGATGCGACGGAAAAGACCCTTTCGCCCGCCGAAAGCGTCGAACGCCAGCATCAACTCGATCAGCTGCGATGGATGATTGTCGCCAGACAGGGCGACGGCGCGGAGCTGCAGAGTCTCTTGCGAAAACTGCACGCACGGTATCCGTCCGATATTCGACCGGTCGTAGCACTGGCCGAAGCCGCACTGAGTGGTCGTCGATTCGACGAATGCAAGGAGTGGGAGGGAGTTCTGGCTGGCCTGGAAGACGAGGATCAGGCTTACACGGCCTATTTCCAGGTTCGCCGCATGCTGGCTCAACACCAAGTCACTCCCGACGTGAAGGAACTGGTCCAGCGGCTCGCCCGAGTCCGCACGTCATGGGCTTATGTTGCCGAGCTGCAGGCCGAACTGCACGAGGCGGAAGGCCAGATTGACGAAGCCATCGCCGCCTACAAGCGGTCGATCGCACAAGGGAACGATCACTTCCGGGTTCATTCCGAATTGATTCGGCTGTTGTATCAGCAGAAGCGGTACGCGGAAGCCGAGGTCTGTTTTGACCTGATGCAAGGGCTGACCCGACCGCAACAGGAGCTGAAGCAGCACAACGTGCCGGCAGTCTCGCCTCCTGCCGCCGAACTGGCTCCCCAGCAGGCCGTTACCGAACAGCCCGGCAGCGCCCTGGCTCGAGTCTGGCTCGGTCAGTCGATGGCCATCAACGGGCAAGTCGATCAGGCGCGGGCTGAGCTGGAGCAGGCGGTGGCGGTGCAGCCCGATCTGGCGATTGGCTGGGTAGCCCTGACTTCGTTCTCGGCCCGCGTGGACGGATCAGCTCAGACGGAGGAATTGCTGAAGCGGATCGCCGAACAATCGCCACTGGACGACGAACAGAAGCAGTTTGTCCTGGGATTCGGCTACGAGTTGCTGGGCCGCCGCCAGGAGGCTGTCGAACATTATCAGGTGGCCCGTCAAGAGAATCCCGCTCAACCTGAATACCTGATTCGGCTGGCATCGTGTCTGCTGAATCGCGAGCCCAAACGGGCGGAGGAGTATCTGCGGGAAGCGGTGAAGATTGATCCGCGTAACGTCCAGGCCCGCCGGCTGCTCGCTTCAGTCCTGGCGCAATCGGGCGCCGACGCGACACGAGGAGAAGTTCGTGACCTGTTGTCGTCGAGCAACGACGATCTGACCAGCTGGCGGATGCAGGCGGTGCTGCTGGCGGAGCGCAATCAGTTGCCGGAGGCGGTCGATCTGTTCCAGCAGATCGTGCAGCGTCCTACGGCTCAACCGCAGGACTGGTTGATGCTGGCCGACCTGCAGCAACAGATGGGTCGTGATGATCTGGCGTATGAGACGATGGTCGATTTGTCGCAGCAGCCGAACGCCGGCCCTCGGGACCTGTCGACTGCCATGGAGTTCTTCCTGACACACGACAAGGGGGATGACGCACAGAAAATCTGGCAGTCTCTCGCACCGAACATCGAGGATCCCTGGACTCGACTCTCGTACGAAGTACGACTGGCGTATCTGCAGGGACGGACATCTGAGATCGATCCTCAGGTGACGGCCTTTGTCGAGAAGATGCGGAGCCAAGCTCAGCCCGACGCAGCCCGCTCAGGGGAAGAGAATGAGGAAGATCAGGATCCATCCGAGCCGGAGGGTCCGGCATCCTGGTACGTGAAGGCTGCCCGATTGTTCGAGCAGGTTGGAGATACGGATCGTGCCGAAAACTGGTACCGACGGCTGGCCACGGAGTATCCTGACCAGCAAGGACTGTTGGCACTCCACCTGGCCAAACATGCGGACGTCGATCAGGCTCTGGCAATGACCGTCGACGGCATGCGTCGGGAACTGACTGTGGATGGTGCCATTCTGCTGGCGAGGATTCTGCTCTACAGCCCCAGCGGATCAGCGGCCAATGCGGACGCTGAATCGGTGCTGACACAGGCGCTGAATCAGTTCGCTGACCAGCCGGAACTGACATTTGCCGTCGCCAATCTTCGTTTGCGACAGCACCGGTTGGAGGACGCTGTGCAGCTGTTGCGCCAAACCGTCGCTCTCGATCCCGGACATATGCTGGCGTGGAACAATCTGGCAGCCGTGCTGGCCGAGACAGCGGCGGGTCGGGCTGAGGCACTGGAGTGCGTGCAGCGGGCGATCGACGCCGCCGGTTACGAACTCCCCACCCTGCTCGACACCAAAGGCGTGGTGCTGCTCCAACAGGGGGACGCTGCAACAGCGCTGCCGCTGCTGGCCGCCGCAGCCGGCCAGAGTGGTTCGGCCGACCCGAGGTTCTATTTTCATCTGGCCCAAGCCCACGACCGGCTTGGTCAGACCTCCGAAGCCGCTGAGGCACTGGAATTGGCCCGTCGACACGGGCTGCCGACTCGTTACCTGACTCAAGCCGAACAGCAATCGTTGACTGAAATGACGAGCCGTCTCGCTGCCGGCCAACCCGCAACAACGCCCTGAACCGCACATTTTGCCGAAAACCGCGCCATGAAACGTGAATTGACAGTTGTGATCCCCGCCCTGCTGCTTACCATCATTTCAGGGATGGCCTATCGAGGAACGCATCCGCGGTGGACGGCCGACCAGCTGGCTCACGCCCAATCGCTGCTCGATCAGTTGCCCGCCGAAGTAGGTGACTGGATCCGAATCGGGAGTCCGCCGGTGAGTGCCGACGCACTGCAGATGCTGGAGTGTCAGGTCCATGTCAACCAGACTTATCGTCACCGCGAATCAGGCAAAACCGTGACGTGTACGATTCTGTTAGCGCCTGCCGGACCGCTGTCGGTGCACGCTGCTGAGGTGTGCTACGCCAGCGACAACTACGAGGTCGTCGCACCGCGGCAGCGAGTCGCGGTGGGCGATCATGAGCCGAATTCTGAATTCTGGAAAGTCTTGCTGCGCCCCGAATCGTCCGAGTCAAAGACCCTATCGGTCTATTACGGCTGGCACCCGACACGGCAGCCGGCCGACGCTCGAGGCTGGGTGGCGCCGGACAAAGAACGTTATTATTTTGCCGGGGCGGGCATGCTGTACAAGTTGCAGCTCGCCTGGTTCAACGACGGAGCGGCTGATGAAGCCGGTGATGAGTTCCTCAAGAGCTTCCTGCCGGCACTCCAGACTTGCCTGATCGGTTACACGGGAGCGTGACGGCCGATCGACTGATTGCACACTGCAAGATTTGACACCTTTGATTTCCTGATGAGCATCTGAGATGAGACAACTTGAGAAACATGTGGTGGTTTCACCGGTTCAATCCGGTGAGTTCCCCCAGAAGCCCCCGATTGATATCCACGTTTCGCCTCATCATCACCCGTGCAACCTTGCCGGCCGCGCTCTGGCGCTGATCTGCCTGGTGCCGGGACTGCCATTGATGTTCGTGCTGATGGCGATCGTCAAACTCACCTCGCGAGGCCCCGCGCTCTATGCTCAGAGCCGCGTTGGCTTGCAGGGGCGGATCTTCACGATGTACAAGTTGCGGTCCATGGTTCAGAACGCGGAAGCCGACACCGGACCGATGTGGTCGGGACGTCGCGATCCGCGTGTGACCTGGTTCGGCCGGATCCTGCGAGCGACGCATCTGGACGAACTCCCCCAGCTGCTGAACGTCGTTCGCGGCGAGATGGCCATCTTCGGACCGCGGCCGGAACGCCCCGAGCTGGTCCACCAGCTGGCCGAAAAGATTCCCGGCTACTGGAATCGTCTGGCCGTTCTCCCCGGCATCACCGGCCTGGCGCAGATCAACCTCCCTCCGGATGAGACGATTGACTGCGTCCGCAAGAAGCTGAAGTTGGATCTGGAGTATATTGAGCACGCCAGCTGGGCCCTCGATGCGAGAATGTTTGCCTGGACGCTGTTGCGGTTGGCGATGGTCCCGGCGGGGATCGCCACCGGCCTGATGTGGGTCGGGCGCGAAGTCCAAGCCGACTGGCTGACGAACGGTGATCAGGCCGAACTGGCACCAGCCGATTCGGTAGCCGCCATCAATGGACTGACGTCGGAATTCGACGGCAAGGATAAGGAAGCCGTTCTGGTCACTTCCCGCCCCCACTGGCCCCTGACGGGCGACTCCGACCCGACTCTGGAACCACTGTCGGCCAGCCGACTGAAACCGAGGTAGACTGGTACGGCATTACATCCGACACTGAGCCGGTCACGACGAGAATCTATCGTGCAGCACGCGTTTACCGTCGACGTCGAAGATTACTTTCAGGTCTCCGCCTTCGACAACATTGTGGCTCGACGCGACTGGGATCAATATCCCGTACGTGTCGTCGACAGTACGCGACGACTGCTGGACTTGCTCGCTCGTCATTCGGTGCAGGGGACGTTCTATATCCTGGGCTGGATCGCTGAACGCTATCCGTCGCTGGTTAAAGAGATTGATTCGGCCGGCCACGAGATCGGTTCACACAGCTACTGGCATCGGCTGATTTATGAGCAGGAACCGGGCGAATTCCGCAGCGATTTGCGGAGGTCGATTCATGTCCTGGAAGCCATCACCGGCAAACCGGTCACCAATTACCGCGCGCCCAGTTTCTCGGTCACACGCAGTTCCCAGTGGGCCCTGGAAATCATGGTCGAGGAAGGCATTCGGATCGACTCGAGCGTCTTTCCCGTTCTGCACGACCGTTACGGCATCCCCGACGCACCGGCCACTATCCACTGTCGCCAGACACCGGCCGGACCGCTATGGGAGTTCCCTCCCAGCGTGCTCAATGTGGGACGTTGGCACTTGCCCGTAGCTGGTGGCGGATACTTTCGTCTCTATCCCGCCTGGCTGTTTCGCAACTTCGCACATCGGGTGGAACGTTCGGGTCGACCCTACATGTTCTACATCCATCCCTGGGAAGTCGATCCGCAGCAGCCCCGGTTGACCGGCATATCCGCTACGACCCGATTTCGGCACTACAACAATCTTCGCCGGACGCTCGGCCGGCTCGATGCCCTCCTGAGCAGATTCTCCTTCACGACGGTCGCCCGGGTGGTCGAATCGATGCGAGCCTCAGCTGAAGCCCCTCAGACGGCTGCGGCCGTCTGATCGATGGGCTGCGCCGCGGACCCTGCTGAGCGTCTTACGCTCGCCTTAAACTTCCACCAGATGAGGGGGCTGTCGGCTAAGGGGCCGTTTTTTGATCTACTATTAAAGGCGGTTGAGTCGATCCGCCAGCAGCCGACTGGGGGACGACACCGCACCAGGTGTTCCAAGACAGAGAGATCCCACGGGGACGGAGTCTGCACTCATGTCCGTTCAAGGTGCAGCCAATCCTGCAGCCCCGCCTGATTCGTCGGTCTCAGCGGACCGAGGGGTGAGTGCGGTGGTGCGGAATGAGCTGCGGATCAGCGTTGTGGTGCCGGTGCGCAACGAGGGTCCCTTCATCGCGCGCACTCTGCAGGCGCTTATCGACCAGGACTACCCCAGTCAGCGGGTAGAGATCCTGGTAGTCGACGGCGACTCGGACGACGACACACCGGCCATAGTCTCGCAGTGGAGCCAACTGCATCCACAGATCCAGCTGTTGCGCAACCCGCGACGCTGGTCGAGCAGTGCGCGGAACATCGGTATCCGCCACGCGCAGGGCGATGTGGTGCTGGTAGTTGACGGTCACTGTCAGCTTTCGGATCGACGCTATCTGGCGAACCTGGTTGCGGCGTTTGAGCGGTGGGGAGTTGACGCGGTGGGGCGTCCTCAGCCGCAGGACGTCAAGGGCGCATCGGTGCTGCAGCGGTCGATTGCAGCGGCTCGAGAATCGCGTTTGGGCCACCACCCCGATTCGTACATTTATTCAGGCACCGAACAGCTTGTTCCGGCTCACAGCGTAGCCGTTGCCTATCGCCGCAGTGTATTCGATCGAATCGGACTGTTTGACGAGCGGTTCGACGCTTGTGAAGACGTGGAGTTGAACCATCGGTTCGACCGCAGCGGATTGCGATGCGTGCTGGCTCCGTCGATAACGCTCAAGTACCACCCTCGCTCGACGCTCCGCGGCCTGTATTACCAGCTTTACCGGTACGGCCGCGGTCGAGCTCGGCTGATGTTCAAGCACCCCGACACGTTCAGCTGGAAGACGTTTCTGCCAGCGTTGTTTGTATTGGGCTTGCTGATGACTCCGACGGTGGCCTGGTGGCCGGCACCCCTGGCCCGTCTGTGCGGAGCCTTGTGGCTGATCTACGGAGCGACGGTCGCGGCCACTTCGGCTGTGCTCGCGGCCCGCCATCGCAGTTGGGGGATGTTGGTTCGCTTGCCGCTGGTCTTCTTCACGATCCACCTGGCAGCTGGCAGCGGCCTGTTGCGGGAACTGCTGACCCAAGTCTGGCGACCGTTCGGCTGGCGGTCGGCTGACGGCTCGACCGGATAACCGAGTGACCGCATTACGGAAAACGTTTTCCATGTCCACCTCACCGATTACTGACGGCACGGCAACCCGAGCGGGTTTCAGCTCGGACATCGCCGACGACGTGTGGTGGACGGACCCCTTCGTCCCTCGCCCCGGATTGATTTCCGGAATCGTCCCGCGGTCACCGGCGATGTGGATTGCCGGGCTCTATCTGTTCGTGGTGATTCTACGGCCGTGGGAAGTCCTTTTTCCATGGCTGCAGGCGGTGAAGTTCGAGCGATTCTTCACGCTATCGGTGATCGGCGTGATCGGGTTGACGCGAGGATTTCGATTTCGTCCCGACTGGCAGACTTTGACGGTGATCGGGATGGTCATCGCCATGTGGATCGCGGCTGCTAATGCTGTCCATCCTGACATCGCCTGGATGGGGCCCAGCAGCGCTTATGAATTCACTGCCACCGCTTTGATCTTTGTCTGTCTGATTTCGGCAGCCAAGACGCCATACGATCTGGCGTTTCTACTGATCTGCTATGTCACCGCCAACGTCTTGTATACCTCGAAGGCTCAATGGGAGTTCTGGCTGCACGGAGCGGGAGCGGTCAGCATGGGCGTCACTCGGCTGCGGGGAATTGACGGGACCAACGGTCACCCGAACGCCTTCGTGACATTGATCCTGACCGGTGTGCCATTCAATCTGCTGCTGTGGTGGCATCGCGACACGATCTGCGCCAGCTGGCCGGGAATCTGGCGAAAATTGTTTCGGTGGGGGCTGAACTATGCCCTGGTGCTGGCGTTTGTTTCGTCGTTGATGACGAACAGTCGAGCGGGATTCTTGACCATGTTTGTGATGGCCTCGATCGGCATCGCTCTGCGGGGATCCTGGATCCAGATCGCGAAGCTATCGGCCGGCCTGGTACTGGTGCTGGCCGTAACGTGGCCGCTGTTGCCCGAGTCGACTCGAGGTCGATTCCTGTCGATTGTCGACAAATCGGCCAGCAACGAGAGTGCGGCCGAGTCGGCGGAGGGTCGTGTGCTGGGTTTCAAGGCCGGCATGGAGATCTTCCGTCGTTTTCCGATGACGGGAGTCGGGCCGGCGAATTTCGTACCGTATCGCGTCGCCCATCTCGACGGAGTGAAACTCGATCCGCACAACCTGCTGGCGGAAGTGCTGGCAGCGACCGGTCTGCTCGGCGGTACCATGTTTGCACTGTTCCTGCTGGCCATGTGGGGGAACACCGTCAGTCTGATCCGCGGAGCTGGAGACTCGTCCATTCCGGCTCTGTTGTTTTATCGTCACCTGGGCCTGGCAATTCGATTTTCACTCCTCTCACTACTGATGCTGGGACTCTTTACGCACAATCTGTTCCGCATCGAATGGATGTTGCTCGCCGCCGTCGGACTCCTCGGAAAGCAGTTCATGCGGCGTCGGCAGCTGGAGCTGGAGGAACTGGCGATCGTCGATGGGGAACTGACCCTGTCGCGTGAGATTTTGCCGTATACCTACGAACGCATATGTTGAAAACTGTTTATCGCAATATGTTCGCCAACTGGATGGGATACCTCATTCAGTTCGTGGTCACTTTCTTCCTGACGCCGCTGGTCGTGGAGCGTCTGGGGGAGAGCCGATATGGAATCTGGATCTTCTGTTCCAGCTTCACGGGCTATTACGGCCTGCTCGATCTGGGTCTGCGTGGCGGCATCACGCAGTATCTGGCGAGATACTTCGGGCAGAACCGGCACGACGATGTCAACAAAGTACTCAGCAGCGGTACGGCCGCGCTGGGGTTGGTGGGCGTAGCGACGCTGGTGCTGAGCCTGATACTGGCCTGGGCATCGCGGCATTTCCTGCAGGCTTCACCCGAGTACCTGAACGACGCGTTCTGGTGCGTGCTGATCTTCGGTGCCGCAGCAGCCTTTCAGGCCGCCGTGGCTCCCTATTCGTCGGTTCTGGCCGCGGTACAGCGGTACGATGTATCCAACGTTATCGGTATCACCAGTCGGCTGTTGTCGGCGGTCCTGTGCGTCGCCGTGCTGTGGGCTGGTTACGGCCTGATCGGGCTCAGCCTAGCCGTCGTGGCGGGCAATCTGGTCGACTACTTTGCTCGCGTCGTCGCCGCTCAGTGGCTCTGTCCGTTCCTGAAGCTCTCCTGGACTCATGTCACGCGCCAAACGCTGCGCGACATCATGAGTTTCGGCGTCTGGAACTTCATGATCGGACTGGCTCAGAACATATTCGAATACGCGGACACGTTTGTGATCGCCACGGCGATTGGCGTGGCGATGGTGACACCTTACGCCTTAGCCGCTCGAATTACCGGCAACGCCACCGCGATGCTCGCCTCATTGAGGATGGTCTTCTTCCCGGCCGCGACTCAGTTGCATGCCCGCGAGGACTGGGCCGGGCTGCGAGCCCTGTACTTGTCGGGGACTCGTTCGCTCCTCTCCTGCGGCTGGCTCGTCTTCGCTCTCGGTTGGGTCTGGTGTGTTGATTTCTATCGGTTGTGGATCGACGCCGACGCTGTCAGTGTTGAAACTCAACAGGCCACACCCATCCTGTTCCGGATCCTGGTGATCTGCCTGGTCGCTCAGCAGGTGTCGGCGATCAGCCTGCAGGTGTTGCTGGCGATGCGACAGGTCCGGTACGTTGGACTGACGGTCTTCGTTGAGGCGTTGGCGAATGTTGTGTTGAGCTTTATCTGGAGCGTTCCGTGGGGACTGTACGGCGTCGCCGCAGCCACCCTGGTCACCTCCGCGATCGCCCGCATTCTGGTCATCCCCTACTTGGCCAATCGACAAGTCAATCTGTCAACTTGGGACTTCATCCGAGGTGCTGTCTGGCGACCGAGTCTGTTCGGTGCTCTGCTGACGTTGATCGGTATGGGGCTCCGTCAGCTGATACCCGTAACCGGCTGGGGATACCTGCTGGGCGAAGGGATCGCCATGTTGGTCGTCGCCGGGTTGCTCGGGGTGTTGATGGTGATGACGCCGGCTGAGCGTCAGCAGCTGATTGTACCCCGTCTGCCAGGGCGGCTGAGAAGGCACTTCGCCCAATCACCAAGTTGCCCGAGCGTTGCGCCGGAGCCCTCCACGGACTGCCGCTACGATGTGCCAAAGGTGCTGATCGTCGGTCCGTCGCTTCGCATCATGGGGGGGCAGGCGGTCATCGTCGACCGATTGATGCAGGCCATGCGAGCGGATGGTATCCGCGTCGATCTGCAGCCCATCAATCCAGAGCCGCCCCTGGGTTTCCGCTGGATGGAACGAATCAAGTTCCTGCGCACGGTCGTCCTGTCGACCTGCTATATCCACGGCTTGATCCGGCGAGTTCCACAGTACGATGTGATTCACATCTTTTCGGCATCGTACCTGTCATTCATTATTTCCCAGACTCCGGCGATCCTCATCGCCCGTTGGTATCGCAAGCCGATCGTCTTGAACTATCATTCGGGCCAGGCCGAAGACCACCTGAAGCGCTGGGGGCGGATCGTCTTCGCTATCCTGCGGATGACCGACCGAATTGTCGTGCAGACCCCGTATCTGACCGGAGTCTTCGCTCAATTCGGTTTCCGGACCGTTGCGATTCCGAACGACATCGACACCAACGCTTTTCCCTTTGTGCCGCGTACGCAGTTCCGGCCCGACATTCTTGTGCCGCGAGCCCTCGACTCGCTGTACAACGTCGGTTGCGCCATCCGTGCCTTTGCGATCGTCCAGCAGGCGCACGCCGACGCGCGGTTGACGATTCTCGGAACCGGTCCACAACGGCATGAACTGCAGGGATTGGTCGCCCAGCTGAAGCTCTACAATGTCATCTTCGCCGGCCGCGTCGAAAGGTCTGAAGTCCCCGATTACTATGCCCGCCACGACATCTTCGTCAACAGTTCATCCATCGATAACATGCCCGTCTCGATTCTCGAAGCCTTCTCGGCCGGACTCCCGGTGGTCACCACGGCGGCCGGCGGCATTCCGTGGATGATCAAAGATCGTGTCACCGGACATCTGGTTCCCCTGGACGACCACCGGGCACTCGCGGCTCGCATTCTGGAAGTCATAAGCGAACCCAAGGCGTCGGCCGAGCTGGCAGAACGAGCACACGCCGAACTGGATAGATACCAGTGGAGCCAGATCGGGCCCCAATGGTATGCGATCTACCGGTCTCTGGCGGCTGAATCAAGTTCGGCCAGACGTAGCGTTTCCGGCTCGACTGACGGTCCCGCGTCGATCGAAGTCTCCACCAGCGTCGTGGAGTCGGCTCCCGCTAGACAACTTCTGGAGCCTAAGGTCTGATGCGCCGCATTTCACACATCTTCCGCAAAGCCTGCTCGGCCAGTTCGCACGAATGGCGAACCCGCGGCGCTCAAGCAGCCTTTCACCTGGCCAATCTGCTCAGCAGCCAGTTCGGTCGGTCGGCATTTCCCGACGACGGACATCGCCGATCGCTGCCACTGCACGGAGATGCTTTGGCCCAGTGGTGGTCGGCTCGCTGCGTCCCGTGGCAATATTTCACTCGGCTCCACGACGCTCGGCTCGCACCGTTCCGCACCCATCCCGAACACGTCAGCCCTCAGCTGCAACGAGCTGCGGCCATCGTCGAGGACAAGTTTCCGCTCTTCTCCTACCCTCCCGTCGATTATGCGGGGCCCGATCGATGGCGGACCGACACGATCCTGGGTGTCACCAGTCCGCTGGTCGGCTATCCACGGATCGCATATTTGGACTGCAACGCCGTCGGGGACAGCAAGTTTGTCTGGGAACCGAACCGGTGCGGTTGGATCTACTGGCTGATTACCGCCGATCTGCTCAACGTCGGCTCGAACTGTGCCGAGACCGCTGTGCGCTGGTGGTCGGATTGGCTTGACCAGAATCCCTACCCGCTCGGGATCAACTACTGTTCTTCGCTGGAAATCGCTCTGCGGAACTACGCCTGGCTGTGGGGACTGCATCACTTCCGTGACCAGTTCGCCGATCGCCCTGAGTTACTGGACCGTGCGGTGCAGGCGATTTGGGTCGGTGCCCGACACCTGGAACGGACCCTGTCGGACTACTTTGCTCCGAATACCCACCTGCTGGGCGAAGCATTCGGGCTGTTTGCCACAGGAGCTCTGTTCCCCGAGTTTGCGGAGTCGGGTCGATGGCGTCGGATCGGCGGTCGAGTGCTGGCGAATGAAGCCGATCGCCAATTGCACCAGGATGGGACGCACCGCGAGCTGAGCACCAGCTATCACCTTTACACGACCGACTTTTACGTGCACGCGTGGTGGCTGGCGCGAATGACTGGTGCTGAGCTTCCCATCGAAGTGGGAACAGCGGCGCTTCGCCTGGCGAATCGGCTGAACGAACTGACACCGTGCAGTGGTATCTTGCCACAGCTGAACGATTGCGACGGAGGACGACTGACAGGACTGCAGGCGGGACCTCTCGACGCCCGCTCGACCCTGTTGGCTGCCCGACATCTGCTGGGGAGTTCGTGCGGATCCTGGGATGCGAGCCGCGTCTGGGGGGATCACCTGTGGATCGAGAATTCCACAGCTTCGCATTTGAAGGCAGAAGCTGCAGAAAAGAATCATGTGCGACGCGACAAGACCGAGCAGTCCCAACGATCGTACGATTCGGGCCTGGTCGTGCAGCGGTCGGACGGTGGTGATTATCTCCTGTTCCGCAGCGGTCCGTTCGGTTACCTCGATTGCGGCCACAGTCACGACGGGCAGCTGGGAATGACCCTGCATCTGGGCGGTCAGCCAGTGGTCGTCGATGGCGGATGCGGAGCTTATACGCAAGACCTGGACTTGCGGAACCGTTTCCGGTCGGCCACCGGCCGAAACGTGATGTTGATAAATGGCAACGGGCCATCAGTCCCCGGGGGATGGTTCACCTGGGAGCGAAAGACTGATGGTCAATTGTCAGCGGCCGAGAAAGCCGATCACGGGTCGATCTGCCGAGGTGAGCATTCCGGTTATACGGCTTCGTGCGGGTTTCCGGTCCGAGTCGAACGTGAAGTACGTCTGCAGGAGTCGGGAATCTGCTTGATTCTCGACCGTTGGCAAGCGGCGCGGCCGGTGTCCGTAACGGCCTGCTGGACTCTGGCACCCGATTTGCGTTGGGAGGACGAGTTGCGTGCCTGGCAGGGGCCGACCGGAAGTCCCATCTGGTGGGCCACCGATAGCCGCACGGAACCTTTGCCGGTGACGGAAGGGGCCGAAGTGGGGGGCCTGAAGACCGAGCAATGTCGAACGAGTTACTCACCAGACTACGGAACATGGACCACCACTTCGCAACTGACCGTCACCGCGCCGGCCGCTTGTCGCGGCGAGCTGGTAACGGCTTGGTCGCGTCTGGGGCCGATCGATTCGGTCTGGTCCCTGGTTGAACCATTTGGAGTGAGATCAAGCATCTTGAAGACGGCCGATTCGATCGGTTGACCGTCGGAGCAGCAGTTACAAACTATGTGTGGCATTTGCGGATTTGTGAACCTGGATGGCCGACCGGCCGATCGCGAGATCGTGGCGCGAATGAACGCGACCTTGGTCCATCGCGGTCCGGACGATCAGGGCCTCTACGTTCGCGGTCCCGTAGCTCTGGGCCATCGACGACTTTCGATCGTCGACTTGGCCAGGGGTCACCAGCCGATGTCTCTGCCGGGTTCCGAGACGACGATTGTCTACAACGGCGAAGTTTACAATCATCGCGAGTTGCGTGAGCGTGAGTTGTCGCCGGGGCACGCTTATCAGACTACTTGTGACACGGAGACAATTCTTTGGGCTTACGCGGAGCACGGTGACGGCTGCGTCAACTTGTTGCGCGGCATGTTTGCATTTGCCATCGACGATCCGGCTCGCGATCGTGTCTTCCTGGGCCGCGACCGGCTGGGTGTGAAGCCGCTGTACTACTACCAGTCGGACCGACTGCTGGCGTTTGCCTCGGAGATCAAGGCGCTCCTCACGCATCCCGACATCGCCACGTCGGTGAACCGTCGGCAAATCCCGGTGCAACTGGCCCTGAAATACACGCTGGATGACGAAACGCTGTTTGCTGGCGTTCGCAAGCTGATGCCGGGCCACACGATGGTGATCGAGGGGGGGCGGGTCGAGCGGCGGAAATACTGGGACCTTTCTTACGAACCCAAGAGTCAGTTCAGCTCACTGGAGGAAGCCTCGGGTGAGTTTGCCGAACTCTTCCGCGACTCAGTACGTGCCCGGCTGATGGCCGACGTGCCATTGGGAGTCTTTCTCTCGGGCGGGATCGACAGTTCGGTGATCGCGGCGGCGATGAGTCACATGGTGACGGAGCCGATTAAGGCGTTCACAGTGGCGTTTGCCGAGCGGGACTACAGCGAGCTGGAGTATTCGCGACTGGTAGCCCGCCATGTCGGCGCGGAGATCCGCGAAGTGGTGGTGTCTCCGGAGGAATGGTTCGCCGCCTGGCCGCACATGGTCTACCACGAGGATGAACCGATCGCTCATCCGTCGTCGATTCCGCTCCATTTTGTCTCCAAGCTGGCGGCACGCGAAGTCAAAGTTGTGCTGACGGGAGAAGGTTCGGACGAGCTGCTGGCTGGTTACGAACGGTACTACCAGACGCTGGCCAATCTTCGCTACGGGGCCTGGGTCCCCGGTCCATTGCGACAGCTGAGCCGTCAGTTGATCGACTGCCTGCCGGATCGCATGTGGGCCAAGCGTAAGGCGGTCCGAACTTCACTGTATCTGCCGAACGACCTCGGCTCGTTATTCCTGGACAACTATTCGGCATTGCCACGATGGGCGCTGCGTGAGGCATTGCAGCCCGAGCTGTTGCCGGCGATGTCGGGGATGTACGACGGCTTTGGCCAGTGGATGCGGGATTCGGATGCCGAAAATCTGCTGGACCAGATTCTCTATGCCGACATGAAGACGTATTTGCTGGAACTGCTGATGAAGCAAGACCAGATGTCGATGTCGGTATCGATCGAATCTCGCGTTCCGTTCCTCGATCATCACCTGGTCGAATTTGTCTGTCGTCTGCCGGTGGAATACAAACTGCAGGGCTGGCAGACGAAGCGAATCCTGCGGGAAGCACTGGGACCGACAATTCCAGCGCCGATTGTGACGCGCAGCAAGAAGGGGTTCCCGACGCCGACGCGTCAGTGGTTCCGAGGGGCTTACCACCATTGGATTCACGACCTTCTGCTGTCCCCCCACACGCTATGTCACGAATACATCCAAAGACCCTTTATCGAACACACACTGGCTCGACATCGCACCGGAGCCTGGGACCTGGAGGAGCAGTTATGGACGTTGGCCAACTTCGAGATCTGGCTGCGACTGTTCCTCGACGGCCAGGAAGCGGAGACGATATTCCCCGCCAGCCGAGACGTTCTGGCATGCGCATCATCTGGTTGAAATCCGATTACATTGTGCCGCCCGATTCCGGAGGCAAGATCCGGACCTACAACCTGCTGCGCGAATTGAACCGGCTGTGCGAGGTCGAATACGTGGCCTTCAAGCCCGACGCGACTCCGAACACCGAACCGCAGATGCTCGATTGCGCTCGGCAGATCCACACGATCACCCGTCCGGAAGAAAAGAAAAGCGGGTTGGGGTTCTACTCCCGCGTATTGCGGGGAATCCCCAGTCGACTGCCATACATTATTCGCAAGTACCGCGACCGGGGGTTCCGGGACTACCAGCGAAGTCGATTCCGGGACCCGGCCCGGTTGCGGGACACGGTAATCGTCTGCGATTTCCTGGAGATGACCGAGAACGTGGCGTGGGATGTCCCTGTCCCGAAGGTACTGTTCCAGCACAACGTTGAGTCGGTGATCTGGGATCGTTACTACCAGACGGAAACCAATCGTCTGAAGAAAGTCTATTTCAACTACGAACGTCGCCGGATGGCTCGTTATGAACAGGCGGCCTGCAATCAGTTCGACCTGGTCCTGACTGTTACTCAACGCGACCTGCAGCGACTGCGAGATGACTTCCGGGTGACGACGCCGATGGCCGTGATCGAAACGGGCGTCGACACGAACTTCTTTCAGCCTCAGCCGTCTCAGCCGA
Source organism: Pirellulales bacterium (assembly GCA_046349895.1). Taxonomy (GTDB): domain Bacteria; phylum Planctomycetota; class Planctomycetia; order Pirellulales; family Pirellulaceae; genus JAXMBJ01. The sequence continues at coordinate 4,583,350 of JAXMBJ010000006.1, forward strand.
CCGTTCCTGGGCGATTGCTGTTCCTGGGATCACTCGACTGGATGCCGAACATTGATGGCATGAAGTGGTTCGCCGCCGAGATCTACCCACGAATTCGCGAGGCTCATCCGGGCGTCACGCTGCAGATCGTCGGCCGCCGGCCCGATCCCGCGATTACCCGCCTGGCGGCCGAGGATCCGTCGATCGAGGTGATTGGCAATGTGGCCGACGTGCGTCCGTACGTGGCTCAATGCGATCTGTTCCTCGTCCCTTTGCGAGTTGGCGGCGGATCGCGGCTGAAGATCTTTGAAGCCATGGCCATGGACAAGCCGGTTGTATCGACCACGATCGGTGCTGAAGGATTGCCGGTCCGCGATCAGCATGACATTGTGCTGGGCGATTCTCCGGAAGAGTTCTGTCAGCAGGTCGTGCAACTGCTGCGCGACGGCGAATCCAAAACCCGCATTTCCCATCACGGTTATCGATTGGTGACCGAGAATTTCCCTTGGACCCGAATTGCTCAAGAGTTTCACGACCGATGCCTGCAACTGACACAAGTTCCCGCATGATCACCTCGACCAACATCACGACTCAGCGCGTCGCCGTCTTCGGACTTGGCTACGTCGGCTCCGTGACTGCCGCCTGCCTCGCTCACCGCGGGTTCCAGGTCTGGGGGGTCGATGTGAATCCGGACAAAGTCGCGATGCTCCAGGGAGGCACCTCGCCGATCGTCGAAGAGAAGATCGGCGACATCGTCCGAGAGGCGTCGGCCAGCGGACACCTGCGAGCCACCGTCGATAGCCGACAGGCCATTGCGGAGACCGACGCCTGCCTGGTCTGCGTGGGGACCCCATCCAAAGATAACGGTGACCTGCAACTGGAGTATCTGGTCCGCGTCTGCCAGGAAATCGGCGACGCCCTGGCCGACAAGTCCGACTACTACACCGTGGTGATCCGCAGCACCGTGCTGCCGGGGACGACGGAAAGTGTGCTGAAGCCCATACTCGAGCAGCGGTCAGGCAAACGGGCTGGTGTGGATTTCGGCCTCTGCTTCAATCCGGAATTTCTGCGCGAAGGGAGCTCGGTCCGCGACTTCCTCGCCCCTCCCTTCACTCTGGTCGGTGTCACTCAACCTCGCGACAGTCAGGCCGTGCGTGACCTGTACGGCTGGATTGAGACGGAGTTCCTGGTCCGGGACATCAAAACGGCCGAGATGGTCAAGTACGTCAACAACAGCTACCACGCGGTGAAGGTCGCCTTCGCCAACGAAGTTGGCCGGCTCTGCCGCGTTCTGGACATTGACTCGCACGAAGTGATGGATATTTTCTGCAAGGACACCAAGCAGAATCTGTCGGCTTATTATCTCAAGCCAGGCTATTCGTTCGGTGGCTCGTGCCTTCCCAAAGATCTGCGAGCCATCCTGTACAAAGCCAAATCGCTCGACGTGTCACTCGAGCTGCTCCAGTCGACGCTCGCATCGAACCGAACCCAGACTCAACTCGGTGTGCAGCTGGCCGAACAGGCCGGCCACCGGAACATTGGTCTGCTGGGGCTGTCGTTCAAGGCTGGCACCGACGACTTGCGGGAATCGCCGCTGGTGGAGTTGGTCGAAACACTCTACGGCCGCGGCTACCGCATCAAGATCTACGATCGGCACGTATTGCTGTCCCGGCTGGTCGGTTCCAACAAGGCGTACATCCAGCATGAACTGCCTCATATTGGTGAACTGCTGTGTGACGACATGCAGAAGGTGATTCAGGACAGCGACACGATCATTATTGGCAATTCGGCCCCCGAGTTCCGCGAAGCCCTGGCCTCGATTCCGGATAACAAGACGGTGATCGACCTGGTCAGGATCGAACGGAATCTGGACGGCGTTCCCGAGGGCTACCAGGGGATTGGCTGGTAATGCCAGCCGTTACGTGCCGGACATCGATGGCCACCACCGTGTTACCCATGACGCCCGCCACAATCAGCTCGGAGACTGGCCGACCGCTGCGGGTCGCCTACGTCATCTCCGCGTTCCAGACTGCGCAGGCGGGGACCGAGGGGCATTTGCTGCGACTGATCCGTCAGATCGACCGTCGCCGCGTCGACCCGCAGCTGATCGTCCTGCAGGATTCCGACTGGACGCGATCCTTCCACGACCCGCAGGTACCACTTACAACGCTCGGTTTCCGCTCGTTCTGGAACCCTCGGGACTGGGGCTGCGTTGGCCGACTCGCCCGGCTGTTCCGAACTTTTCAGGCCGACGTTGTCGAGTTGCACGCCACCGATGCTCATTTCGCCGGCAGCCTTGCCGCTCGCTGGGCCCGCGTGCCCGTCGTCATCTCCTGCCGCCGCGATCTGGGACATCAGCTGACCTGGAAGGATCGACTCCTGCACCGGATCGGCAATCCGATGGTTGACTGTTTTCTGGCAAACTCGCAGGAAGTCATCTCGCATTTCCGACGGACCGAAGGGATTGCCGCGTCGTCGTTTCAGTTGATTCACAACGGCCTCGATCTGGATCAGTTTGACCGGTCGTCCGCAGGTCCCGTGCGGGGCGATCTGGCTGAAGTCTTTACGCGAGGACCGGTAATCGTCATCTCCGCGAACCTTCGCCCCGTCAAGGACCATCCGACGCTGTTGCGCGCATTTCAGCTGGTCCGCCAACAGGTGCCCAACTCCCAGTTGTTGATGCTTGGCAGTGGAGAAGAACTCGAATCTCTGCAGCGATTGGCGAGTGAGTTGGGGATTGCCGAGCAGGTGCATTGGGCCGGATCAGTTCCTGAGGTAGCTCCTTACCTGCGTCGATCGTCTGTGGGATGCTTGTCGTCGCGCACGGAAGGGTTCTCGAATGCCCTGATGGAATACATGGCTGCGGCGCTCCCCGTCGTCGCTACGCGCACCGGCGGTGCCACGGAGGCTGTCGTGGCCGGCCTCACCGGCTGGCTCGTCGATCCTGGAGACGCCCCGCATCTCGCTCAACGCCTGATTGATGTCCTCAGCGACCCTGCCGAAGGTCGAGCGATGGGAATTCGCGGTCGGCATCGCATCGAAAGTTTGTTCACTCAGTCGGTTCAACTGGACAAGTACTGTCGTCTTTATCATGAACTCTACCAGCACCATCGACGCAGTTCGTGACCAACGGTCCGAACATCAGATGCCTGCGAATTCGCCGCAAGAGCTCCGGCGTGCGCTGATGGTCTGCCATGATTTCCCACCCTACTTGTCGCCTGGTACGTTCCGGGCGTTGCGGTTCAGCAAGTATCTCCCCGAATTCTCCTGGGAACCGATCATCGTCACGCTCAAACGGCAGTCATTCCCCAGCTACGTCCCCGTGGACCCGGCGATTGAGCAAGAGATTCCTGCCGCACTGGAGATTCATCGCACCAGCGTCTGGCGCCCGATCGTCCAGCTGGAAAGTCAGCTGAAGAACGTCACCGACTGGCTGCTCGGCCGTTCGGACGAAACCGGAGCGTCTGGCGAGGAGCAATCCCATCAACAGAACGCCGCTCCGGAAGTGCCTGGGGAAGCCGGTGGTTCGAGCAGCTGGAAGACACAAGTCAAGGACTGGGTTGAACTCTGTTGTGCGACACCCGACAGCGAAGTCGGGTGGATCATGCCGGCCGTAGCGCGATGTCTGTCGGTCATCCGTCGACGCCGCCCGCAAGTGATCTACACCACCGGCCCGCCGCACTCGTCGCACCTGATCGGCATCGCCCTGCGCAATCTAACGGGACTTCCGCACGTGATTGACATGCGGGACCCGTGGAGCCGAGTGCCGTGGGGTAACACCGGCGGCCCGCGACGTCACCGGCTGCTGGAGTTCTGGGAGCACCGCTGCGTGCGCGGCGCGTCAGCCGTGGTGCTGAACACCGACGCGGCTCGCTCCGAGTTCGCTCAATATTACGCAGACCTGCCGGCTCAGCGATTTTCCGCCATCACCAACGGCATCGATCCATCGCTGGCCACTCGAATCGACGCCCTGCTGGCCGAATCGGCCTGCGACCGGCCAGCCGAAAGCGTGTCGCGTTCCTGGACGCTGTGCCACCCGGGCCACATCTACGGGCACCGCGACATTCGCCCACTGGCTTACGCGATTCGGCTGCTGCGAGCCGAAGGGCTCGATATTCGCCTGCAACAGATTGGCCAGACGATTCCGGAGCAACGAGCTGAACTCGATCGGGAACTGGGAGCCGACAATTTCATCGAGTACCTCCCTGCCCTGCCCCATCAGGAAATGTTGCGTTGCATGGTGCAATCCGACATTCTGGTCCTACTGCAGCAAGGGACCGGAGTCCAGATACCGTCGAAGCTGTTCGAGATGGTGTTGCTGAGCAAACCGATCCTGGCGGTCACGGAACCTGGAGTGACGGCCGACATCATTCGCCAGCACGCCTTGGGGGCCGTCAGTGACGGGCGCGACGTGTCCGATCTGGCGCGATCGATGCGGCAGACATTGGATCTGGCCGGCTCCGCCACAAAAGGTAATGGTTGGACGGAAGTCCGACGCGACTACGATGGCCGCATGTTGACAGCTCGTCTGGCCGAAGTTTTCAACAACGTGACCGGTGTTTCGCCGGAATCGCCTTTATCACCTGCCCGAAGTGGAAGTTCGAACTGATGTGTGGCATCGTCGGTCTGTACCTGCTGAACCGCCTCGCGTGCAAAGGTGATGTGCACGCGATGGCGAACTGCATTATCCACCGCGGACCCGACGGTGAAGGCCTCTACGCGGACGGGCACTTCGCCATGGGGATGCGCCGGCTGTCGATCATTGACCTGACAGGTGGATGGCAACCGATACCGAATGAAGACGGGCAGATCCAGGTCGTCCAGAACGGGGAAATCTACAACCACCATCAGCTGCGTCAGGAGCTTGAATCGCACGGGCACGTCTTCCGGACCGACAGCGACACCGAGGCTATCGTTCACGCGTATGAACAATGGGGTGGCTGGGAGTTCGCCAAACACCTGCGAGGCATGTACACGACGGCCGTGTGGGATAGTCGAAAACGCCAGCTCTGGATCGCGCGGGATCGGCTGGGCATCAAGCCCTGCTACTACGCTCACACCGACCAGGGCTTCGGTTTCGCGTCAGAAATCAAGTCGCTGCTGGCCAGTCCCATTGTGCGAGCCGAGATCAATCCGACGGCACTGGCCGACTACCTGGCGTTCAGCACGGCGGGTCCGGAAAACTCGTTCATTCGGCATGTCCGCCAACTCCTCCCAGGACACGTCCTGTGCTACCAGGAGGACCGGTACGATATCCGCAGTTACTGGGAGTTTCAGTTCCCCGAGCGGCCAAATCAGCTGACCGTTGCAGAGGCTTGTGAACAGCTTCGCCAACGGCTGGACGAGACCGTTACGACTCATCTGCTGTCCGATGTGCCGGTCGGTGCGTTTCTGTCCGGCGGCATCGATTCCAGTGCCATGGTGGGGTTGATGGCACAGCACAACCGTCAGCCCGTCAAGACGTTTTCGATTGGCTTTGACGAGCAGGAATTCAACGAACTGCCTTACGCCGAACTGGTCGCCCGGAAGTGGAACACCGAGCACCATTTTGAGATCGTGCGCCCGGACGCGGTATCGATCCTGGACAAGCTGATCTATCATTTTGACGAACCGTTTGCCGATCCATCGGCCATACCCACCTGGTACCTGTCACGACTCGCCGCTCAACATGTCAAGGTAGCCATCTCGGGCGACGGCGGCGATGAACTCTTCGCAGGATACACTCGTTATCATCAGGCAGACCGGCATCGGGCGGTCGACCACTGGCCAATGTGGCTGAGGAAGATAATTGCCGTGGTCGGCCGACGACTTCCCGACGCAACGCCCGGCAAATACTTCAGCGTTTATGCGGCACGCGATGCGGCCGGACGATACGCGTGGGATCTGGACCTGTTTCCTGGTGCCTTGCGAGCTGACGTGCTGCGTCCCGAGTTCTACCCGGACGCGCTGCACTATGCCGATCCACACCAGCAGCGGCTGTCGACCATGGCCGGCGCTCGAGCCCACGACTTGATGTCCGCCTGCATGTACCTCGACGTCCACCACTACCTGCCGATGGATATCCTGACCAAAGTCGACCGCATGACGATGGCTCATAGCCTCGAAGCCCGCCCACCACTGCTCGACCATGAATTCGTCGAGTTCGTCGCGGGGATCCCCATTCAGCTGAAGTACGCCCCCAACGGCGATCAGAAGCATCTGTTCAAACAGGCCGTTAAGCCACTGCTGCCGCCAGAATTGCTCCAGCGCCCCAAAGCCGGGTTCGCCGTACCGCTGCGCCAGTGGTTCCAAGGTCCACTGGCCTCTCTGTTCCGAGATCTTGTGCTGGATCGGGGCCAGAGCCTGAATTACCTGCAGCCCCGTGTCGTCACGAGAATTTTTGACGAGAATCTATCCGGGCGACGCGACCATGGTGTTCGACTCTGGTCCGTGCTGGTGCTCGAACAATGGCTCCGGTCCCTCCCCTCCTCAACGACGCCGACGATTCACGAGACCGCCACATGCCACCCTTGAAACGTGAAAACTTCGACACGCCCGCCACGGTCGCTCGCCAGGGAAACTGGCTGACGGGACACCCTTGGCTGGCCGCTCTGCTGACCGTCTGTGTCGTGTTGGTGGCGTTCGCCGGAGCTCGTTCGGCCGCTGACAGGGATGAGACTCCCGACACCGAGTCCGATCGTACCCCTCCATCAACACAGGCCACTGTGCCAACTCAGGCCACTGTGCCAACTCAGGCCGCCGTGCCGGCTTCGGCTACCGAAACACGCTCACCGGCCGTGACGGCATCACCGAACGCGGCCGACGATCGCACGGCTGACCAAGCCACCGAGGGGCCGGCCACCGGCGGGCCGCTGTGCGAGCCCGACCCCACCTCGATGTTCCAGCGGCTGATCGATCAATGGTCCACCATCGGCATCGCGGACCGCCTGCCACAGCCGCCGGCCCAGACCGCGGAAGAGCCGTTCCGGATCCCTGTTGGCGGAAGGACGACGCGAGTGACGACCAGCAGGCAACTGCAGAGAGCACTCGACAACGCTCGGCCCGGCGATGTGATTGAGCTCGAAGCGGGACGCACCTTCGCGGGTAACTTCATCTTGCCCAAGAAGTCGGGCGACGGCTGGATCTATCTCATCGGATCGGAATGGAACAAGTTGCCGCCGGTCGGTCTGCGGATCAAGCCGTCGGCCAGCCCGAGCTTGCCCAAGGTGATTACCCCGAACGAGCAGTCCGCATTCCACACCGAGCTGGGTGCCCACCATTACCGCTTGGTTGGACTGGAGATTACCAACGAGCCGTTGCGGGAGAACCAACGCGTCTACACGCTGGTCACACTGGGATATGGCAAGGGAATCGAAGAGGCGACCTCAGTCGAACAGCTCCCCCACGACATTGTCTTCGATCGGTGTTACATCCACGGCACTCCGGATACCAACGTGCGCCGCGGGATTCTGATGAACGGCATTCGCGTCGCCGTGCAGGACTGCCACTTATCGGATTTTCACGAGCGAGGGGAGGATTCGCAGGCGATCATGTGCACCAACGGAGCTGGGCCGCTGCGAATCATCAACAACTACCTGGAAGGCTCTGGCGAGAACGTCATGTTCGGCGGCGGGGATCCTCACATCCAGGGGCTCGTCCCGTCTGACGTGGTGATTCGTTTCAACCGAATGAGCAAACCGTGGCGATGGAGAAAGGGTCATCCCGAGCAGACAGGGGAACCGTGGTCGGTGAAGAATCTGTTCGAACTGAAGACCGCCCGACGATTCTGGGTCGACAGCAACCTGCTGGAAAACAACTGGCTGCAGTCGCAACAGGGAACCGCCGTGCTGTTCACCGTCCGGAACACGACCAACGCTCCGTGGACAACCGTAGAAGACGTGACATTCACCAACAATCTGATCCAGCACGCTTCGGGCGGAATGGGCATCTCGGCGACGGACGATATCCACCCCAGCGAATCGACTCAGCGAATTCTGATCGCCGGCAATGCATTTCTCGATATCAACTCGACGAAATACGAGGGAACCGGAGTCCTGTTCAATCTGACGGTCAGCAAATCGGATAACAACTGTCGAGACGTGACGATCGTCAACAACACGGCGCTGCACGGCGACGAAGGAGTGACGACGATCTCGTTCGAAGGAGTCGGTCCGTTCACGGAGAATTTTCTGTTCGCGAACAACATCGTTTCGGCCGGAAAGTACGGCATTCACGGGACGGGAGCCGGTGTGGGCGAATCGGCACTGTCCAGCTTCATCCGCAATGGGCTGGTGGTGAACAACATTGTCGTCGGTCCGAATGCCATTGCCGGCAACTTTGCGTCCCGAAATCAGCTCCGGCCAGGGCCCTATTCTCAGGCTTCGTTTGGCGTCAATATGGCCGCCGCGTCCGAACGCCCGGCACCCGACCGGCCGATTCCCAAGATCGGAGCCGATATTACCGATCTGTTGCATCGCATGTACTGGGTCGCTCAAGGCGATCGCCGACCGCTCGACCCGGCACTCCCCACCACGCAATGATGGCTGACGACGATGAATCGCGACGGGCGATCGCCGGACGAACGCTACGATGTCATCGTCGTTGGAGGTGGTATCCACGGAGTCATGCTGACGTTGCAGGCTGCCGCTCGAGGACTGCGGCCGCTGCTGCTGGAAGCTGGCGACTACGGCCACGCGGCGACCTGGAACTCACTGCGAGTGCTTCACGGAGGTCTCGCCGGTTGGCAGTCGGGCGACTGGCAGCAGTCGACATCGGCGATCCGCGAACGCGCCTGGCTGGCCAATCAGTTCCCCGATCTGACTGAACCCTTGCCATGCCTGTGGCCGGTCTATGGCGGCCATCGTTCCGAATCGGCCACGGTGCGCTGGACGATGCTGATCGACAATGCTTGGACGCATCTGTGGACGCGACAGGTTGCCACAGACCGCCGACTTCCCGCGAGCCGGATGCTCTCGGCGCGTTCAGCTCATTTGGTATGCTCAGCCATCCCGCAGTCACACGCGGGCCGCTCCTTGCGCGGCGCCGCTCTGTGGCATGAACTGATCCTGACGAATCCACCGCGTCTGATGCTGGAACTGCTCCGCTGGGCCACTGCCCAAGGGGCTCACATGCGGAACTATTTTCCCGTCCGACAACTGGTCATCGAACAGCAACGAGTGCAGGGCGTGGTCGCCCGCGATCAACTCAGCGGCACCGATTTCACGCTCCGAGCTCCAGTGGTGTTCGACTGCACCGCCGGCCAACTGGCGGCACTCAACCAGCGGCTGAACCACAGATCGCAACAGGAATCATGGCTCGTCGCCGTTAACCTGTTGTTGCATCGCAAGTTTGTCGAGCGATGTGGCGTGGCCCAGCAGTCGGCTTCGTCTGGCCAGCCCCCGTTGATGTTGTTACCACGCTACGGACGACTCGTGGCCGGCACAAAATATTGCTCGTTCGACGCCACGAGAGCTGAAACTGTGCCGATGGTCAGCGAGTTCCAGGTGGCCAGTCTCCTGAACGAACTGAACGGCACCGGGCTGGTCGATAAACTGACTCTGTACGACGTCGCTCAGATTCACTCGGGGCGAGTGAGGGCGTCTCGAGCGGGGAGCGTGAGGCCGGCGAGCCGTTCGGCGATCCACCATTTCACCGCCGCCGACGGGCTCGCAGGTCTGGTAGAGATTTCCAGTGGCGGCCTGACCTCGGCACGTGGAGTCGCCGAGACCGCTCTGCACAGCCTTTGGCCGCGCCGAGAGGCCTCACCGACCCCTGTACCCCAACGTTCGTTGGCACCGATCGATCTGCAGATCTGGCGCACTCCGTCCCCCGAACACCGCTCGGCCTGGATCGCCGCTCTGCACCAGCTAGTTGAAACCGAAGATGTCTTCTGCTGGGAAGACCTGCTCCTGCGCCGGACCGACTGGGCTCAACAAGTCGACGACTGGCGAGGCTTGAGTCGCGAGATATCGGAACTCTCACACCAGGTCGGCCGACCGCTCGAACTCCCGCTCCAGGTACCGTGACCCTCACCTGATAATCTTCGGGACGGTCGTGTTACTTTCCATCCCCGATGGCTATGATGGGTGACTCATTGTGGCTGGCGCTGGTGCTGGACCGAGACTGATTTTCGATCTTGGTGAGGAGGACGTGGACAGTGGCTCAACGGCCCACTTCGGAAGCACGCAATCGCTGCGGATCGGACCTACGATCGACAAGACACGACCGGCGCGGCGCCGGCCCAATCTGGGTCATCGCCATGCTGTTGACTTTGGCAGGCTGCCACTCCCAGTCGTCAGCTCCCACGGGCGAGGCTCAGCCTAACACGACGCACTCTGGCTCGGCTCAGCAGACCCCCTCGGAACCGTCAGCTAGTGCAACTGCCGGCTCAGCAACTGCCAGCTCAGCAACTGCCGACTCGACAGCTCTCGACGCGGAGCTCTCGGCCTGGATCGAAGAGGCTCGGCGAGCCGGTGCCAAGGTGACGCTAGACGGCGACCAGCACGTGGTGGAGCTGGACTTGCGGCGTGCGAAGCTGCAGCCGGAGACCATGGCGAGGTTATTACGAGTCGCCCTGCCGACGTTGCGAGGATTTTCGGCCGATCAATCCGAGCTGAAGGACGAGCAGCTGGTGGAGCTTCGCGGGGCCAACCAGTTGAAGTCAGTCGACTTGAGGGGCACGGGAATCTCCGGCGAATTCGTGGCGGTACTGGCCAGGCTCCCGCAGCTCAAAGCCGTTCGGCTGACGGGGGCTCAGTTCCACGATCAGGCGATTGGTCTCTTGAGTCAAGCATCAGGTCTGACGGTGATCAGCCTCGACCAGACAGGAGTGACTGACGCGGGGCTCGAATCGATCAGCGGTTTGACGAATCTGCAGGAGCTGAATCTGGCTCAGACCGCTGTGACGGACACTGGTCTCGCTCAACTATCCAAGCTGACTCAGCTGAAGCGACTTCGTCTGCGTGGGACGCGGGTCACGGACGCCGGGCAGCAGGTATGGGGAGCGATCTCGCAGCTGGAAGAGCTTGATCTGAGCGAAACGGCGATTGGCGACGGGACACTCAGTGCGCTGAAGTCCAGTCCGCAACTGAAACGGCTCAATCTCTGGTCGACAGCGATCACCGACCAGGGACTGGTGAACATCACTTCATGGCCTCGATTGGTGTGGCTCAACATCGACCATACTGGAATCACGGACAGCGGACTGGCGCACTTGTCGCCAGCGACACAGCTGCAATGGCTGCATGCGGGATCGACCAAGATCACCGATGCCGGCTTGGTCCATCTGCGCCCATTGACTCAGCTGACTGATTTGATTGTGACCCGGACAGCGGTGACGGAGTCTGGTGTTGAGGAGCTGAAAAAGGCTCTAGCGAACACCAAGATTCAGTTGATTTACGTTCCGGCACCTGCAGCAGGATCTGATTCCTCCCCACAGTAGTGGAAAAGGGTTAATTCGCAGGGGCTGAGATCCGCAGGAAGTGGGTCCTCCATTTTGGGAAAACTGCCCCCCCTGCCCCTCTTCGCGCAAGCGCCACAACTACCACCCGGCGGGTTACCGATCGGTAAGTGGTGCGTATAATAGGGCCACTCATCAAGGCCGCATCGGAAGAGGGAGTTCAAACCTGATTGGTTAGAGGAGGACGATTCCATGTCACGTGCGGTATGTGACGTTTCTCATGCAAGTCGCCGCTGGGCGATGATTTTGTCGGTTTGTTTGGCAGCGGTTTATGGATTGGGTCTGTGTGCCGCGCCAGCTTTCGCAGCTCCGGGAAACTCCGGGGTACCGACTCGGTTGAATCTGCACAACATTGAGACGCGACTTGTGCAGCGGACGAATGAAATGCGAGCTCGCCATGGTCGACCTCCGTTGGAGATCGACATGGGGCTGGTGAATTCGGCTCGTCGGCATGCCAACTGGATGGTTCGCAATCGCCGGATGCAGCACACGGCTGCGGCGGTGGCTGAGAATATTGCGATGGGCCAGAATTCGAGCGAGCAGGTGGTGAACGACTGGATGAATTCACCCGGTCATCGCGCGAATATTTTGAATCCCAATCACCGTCGTATCGGCGTAGCCGCTTATCGGGCCCCGGACGGAACGGTGTATTGGTGTCAGCAGTTCATGCAGTGAGCTTTTGAAGTTTGAACGGTCGGGAGAGCTGACTGTTCAAGCTTGGAAGACCTGCACGGCCTTGATTTCGCCGGGGCGTGCTCGGCGGAACATCGAACTTTGATGTGTGAACAAGTGGTTGGGCAGACGGGTGTCGGAAGATGCCTGGTTGCCCAACCACGTGTTTTTTACGGGTGTAGCGCCCATGTCGATCGCCAGTCGCGTGAATCAGCCGGCGGTCGATTTTCGCTTGACGGATGCGGCCGGTGTTGAGCACACGTTGAGCGAGTATCGTGGCCGGTGGTTGTGGTTGGTGCTGCACCGTCACCTCGCGTGTCTCTTGTGTCGCGAACATGTGCTGGAGCTGCTGCCGCTGAAGGACCAGCTGGAGCGTGGCGGCGTATCGGTTGCCGTCGTGACTTTCGAACGTCGCGACGTCGCTGCTCGGTATGCTCAGGCCGTCGGGCTCTCCTGGCCGATGCTGATCGACGCTGACCGTCATCTCTATCGGGCCTACGGCATGCCGGTAGCGCCCTGGAAGCGTCTCTTGGGACGCTGGGAGATCTGGAAGGCTTACTTGCGTCTGGTAGGCCGTGGCCGGCGGGTTCAATTGCCGACCGACGACGTCCATCAACTGGGCGGCGACATCGTGATCGATCCCGAGGGAATCGTCCGATTGCAGCACATCAGCGTCGATCCGACCGACCGACCCGCTACGGCGGACGTCCTGCGTCTGATCGGAATTGGGTGAGAGAGAAGGCTCCGTTGTGGTGCGGGCGTCTCGCCTGCCTCTATTGTGGTGCGGGCGTCTCGTCTGCCTCTATTGTGGTGCGGGCGTCTCGCCTGCCTCTATTGTGGTGCGGGCGTCTCGCCTGCCTCTATTGTGGTGCGGGCGTCTCGCCTGCCTCTGCGTCCTCATCTTCCTCCGCGGTTCATACTGCAGCTGCTAACTCGTCCCCGAGGGAGAGCCGCGAATTGATGCCAGCCGAATGGCAGCCGGGACGGCTGCACCACAATCAGACCGTGGCCTGCTCCGTTGTGGTGCGGGCGTCTCGCCTGCCTCTGCGTCCTCATCTTCTTCCGCGGTTCATACTGCAGCTGCTAACTCGTCCCCGAGGGAGAGCCGCGAATTGATGCCAACCGAATGGCAGCCGGGACGGCTGCACCACAATCAGACCGTCGCCTGCTCCGTTGTGGTGCGGGCGTCTCGCCTGCCTCTGCGTTCTCATCTTCCTCCGCGGTAGATGCTGCGGCTGCGAACACCTCTCCGAGGGGCAGCCGCTGATTGATGCCAACCGAATGGCAGCCGGGACGGCTGCACCACAATCAGACGTCAACGTTTGGGATGGCTCTTAGTGAACTAGGCCCTTGACCTTGGTCTTGATGCGGCAGAGGTACATATCGGCGGTGATGTACAACGTCGAGCCATCGTCGCCGAAGGCGCAGTTGGCGGTCGCTTCGCCGGTCAGCAGTTTGCCGAGGACCTTGCCTTCAGGAGTGAAAATCCAGACACCGCCGGGTCCCGTGGCCCAGAGATGGCCCGTCGCGTCGACGGCCATACCGTCCGGCAGGCCCTTCGATCTGCTCACTTCGGGAGTCGAATCGTGAATCACTCGGCTCGGCCCCAGCGTCCCGTCGTCCTTCACCGGAAAGGCTTTCCAGATAGCGGCTTCTGGATCCGACTGAGCGACATACAGCGTCTTCTCGTCGGGCGAGAAACCGATACCGTTGGGGCGAGTCATCTCGTCGGTCAACAGCGTCACGTCGCCGGACGGAGAGAGCCGGTACACGCCGAACACGTCCAGTTCACGGCCCGGATCCTTCTCACGCAGCGGTAGCCCGTACGGCGGATCGGTGAAATACAGATCGCCGTTGGACTTGAAGACCAGATCGTTCGGGCTGTTGAACCGCTTGCCACGATAGGCCTTGGCCAGCACTGAACGCTGTTTCTTGTCGAGCGTCAGCTGACCGATCTGACGGTTACCGTGCTCACACATCACCAGTCGGCCCGCCTTATCGAGGGCCAAGCCGTTGGTGCCAGGTTCTTCGCCTGTGAACTTCGCGGTGCCGGTGTAACCAGCCGGCTCGAGGAAGACAGAAATCCCTTCCCCTTCCTGCCAGCGGACGATGCGATTGCGGGGAATGTCGCTGAAGAGCAGGTACGAGCCCTGGCGGACCCAGACCGGGCCTTCGGACCACTCGAATCCGTCAGCCAGGATCTCCATTTGAGCATCTTTGTCGAGCAGTTGATCCAGAGCCGGATCAAGCCGTTCGACGGAACCGAGAATCCGAGGCGGATCAGCGCCTTGAACCGGTTGAGCTCCTTGGGCCATGGCCAGAAATGCCCAGACTGCCGCCACCACGCTCACGTTGCGCATCATCTTCCGCCTCGCCAAAGTCAGTAGGGATCGATCGGCGGCCCGACATCGGACCGCTCGCGGATCACAGGCTACTCGAGAATCATGTCGCGGACGGTGCCACCGGAGGGAATCATCGGCAGAACGTGTTCCTGGTAGGGAACGTGGACGTCCAGCACAAACGGTCCCGGGTAGTTCAACATTTCGTCGAGTGCCGCGTCAAAGTCGGATTTTCGACTGACGCAGGCCGCTCCGCAACCATATCCCTTGGCGATGGCCACAAAATCGGGGTAACGTTCGGCGACGTGAGGACCGCCCCCCTTCCCCGTGGCCTCGGGGTGATCGATCGGGCCCATATAAGTATGAGCTCGATTGCCGGCCATGAACCGGTCTTCCCACTGCACGACCATCCCCAGATGCTGGTTGTTCAGCAACAGCACCTTCACAGGGAGTTTTTCACAGTAACACGTCGCCAGTTCCTGAATGTTCATCTGGAAGCTGCCGTCGCCGTCGATGTCGATCACCAGGGCTCCAGGATGAGCTGCCTGGACACCCATGGCCGAAGGGAGCCCGAAGCCCATGGTCCCCAAGCCCGAGCTCGACAGCCACGAGCGAGGCTGGCGGAACTTGAAGAACTGAGCGGCCCACATCTGGTGCTGGCCGACGCCAACCGTCACGTAAGTCTCCCGCTTGGCTGTCCGCTCCGACAACCGACGAATGGCATACTGCTGCAGAATCGTCTCGCCCGCGTCCTGAAACTTGAACGGATACTTCTCACGCCAGTCCTGACATCGCTTCACCCACTCGCCAATGTCCTCGGGCGCCTCGATGATCTGGTTCAGCTCCTGCAGCGCAAACAGCACGTCGCTGACGATGGGGAGATGAGCGACCTTGTTCTTGTTGATTTCCGACGGATCAATGTCGACGTGAATGATCTTCGCGTGCTTGGCAAACTCGGCCACTTTCCCCGTCACTCGGTCGTCAAAACGGACGCCGATGGCAATCAGCAGATCGCATTCGTTCACGGCATAGTTGGCATACACGCTGCCGTGCATCCCTAGCATGTCGAGCGACAAAGGATGATCGCCGGGGAAACATCCGAGCCCCATGACGGTCGTCGTCACCGGGATACCCGTCTTCGCCACCAGCTTGCGCAGCTCGTCGCTGGCACCACTGGAAACAATCCCGCCACCCGCGTAAATCACCGGTCGCTTGGCCAGCTTGATCAGCGCGGCCATCTGCCGAATCTGTTCGGGACGAGCCTTACGGGTCGTGACTTTGTATCCTGGCAAATCCATCGGAACGTCCCAGTCGGGGACACACGACGCCAGCTGCACGTCCTTCGGCATATCGATCAACACCGGACCCGGACGGCCCGTCGTCGCAATATGGAAGGCCTCCTTCATCACTCGCGCCACGTCATGAACGTTCGTCACCAGGTAATGATGCTTGGTGATCCCGCGACAGACTTCGATAATCGGCGTCTCCTGGAACGCGTCGGTCCCGATCACGCCCGTCGGCACCTGACCGGTAATCGCAATCAAGGGAATACTGTCGAGCTTCGCGTCGGCAATCGCCGTCACCAGGTTCGTCGCACCGGGACCACTGGTCGCCATGCACACGCCTACCTTGCCCGTGGAACGAGCGATCCCCTGAGCGGCGAAAGCACCGCCCTGCTCGTGACGCGGCAGAATCGTGCGCAAGCGATCCGAGTACCGAGTCAGCGCCTGATGCAAGGGCATGCTGCACCCGCCCGGATAGGCAAATATGGTCTCGACACCATGGTCTACGAGCGACTGTACCAGGATGTCAGCCCCACTCATCACCTTGGTCCCGATCGCTCGATCTTGCGTGGCCACGACTCAGCACTCTCCTTCCCCAAGACGTCTCACTTACGTGCCAAACCAGCACATCCGAACCCTCTAGTGTAGGCCCCAACGCCCCAGGATTCAACGCCAAGGCCCAGCCGAACCACCCGACAAGAAACCAACGGACCACCCATTCCTACGAGCCGACTTCTGTCCGTCCATTCTGTTCGGCAGTGCCA
Source organism: Pirellulales bacterium (assembly GCA_046349895.1). Taxonomy (GTDB): domain Bacteria; phylum Planctomycetota; class Planctomycetia; order Pirellulales; family Pirellulaceae; genus JAXMBJ01. Next base: position 4,599,824 of record JAXMBJ010000006.1, read on the forward strand.
GGCCCCCCTAGAATACCCGGTTCACGGAATGAAGCACGTTGGAGCGTTAGTAGCCCCTCATGTCGGACCTAGACACGTCTCGCCCCCGATCAGCTCGCAAAAAATCGCTGCGCCCGACGGCTAACTCGGTAGCCAGGGGTTCCGGTCCAGCCGACATCGTCGTCAAAGGGGCTCGGGAACACAACTTGCGCGAGGTCAGCCTCGACCTCCCCCGCAACCAGCTGATCTGTCTGACCGGGGTCAGCGGCAGCGGCAAGAGCTCCCTGGCCTTCGATACGCTCTACGCCGAGGGCCAGCGGCGGTACGTCGAGAGCCTGTCGAGCTACGCGCGACAGTTCCTGGGACAGCTCCCCAAACCCGACGTCGATTACATTGGGGGCCTCAGCCCGTCGATCTCCATTTCGCAGAAATCGGCTGGCCGGAACCCACGTTCGACCGTCGGGACGATCACCGAGATTTACGATTACCTGCGAGTCCTGATGGCGCGGGTCGGCGACAGCCATTGCCCGCAGTGCGGCGTGGCCATCGCTTCCCAGACACGCGAACAGGTGATCCAGCAGATCCTGGAGCTCCCCGAGTCGACCTCGCTGGTCCTGCTGGCCCCAATCATTCGCGCCCAGAAGGGCGAGTACCGCGACTTGTTCGCCGACTTGCTCAAACAGGGCTTCGTGCGAGCGCGGGTTGACGGCCAGATCGTAGGGCTGACCGATCAGCTGAAGCTCGACCGGCAGATGCGTCACGACATCGACGTCGTTGTCGACCGCTTGAAGCTCAGCCCCAGCGTCCGCCCGAGACTGGCCGAAGGGGTCGACACGGCCCTGCGGATCGGCCAGGGGTATCTGACGGTCCTCACCGGCGAGGCCCCTGACCGCAGCGAAGAAACAGCGGCCGAAGCACCCGCGCGACGTTCACGCCGCTCGTCGCCCGACAAGCCCTCAGCGGCGGAAGCACCGCGCGGACGCGGCGCGAGGAGCCAAGGGGAACTGATCTTTTCGATTGATCACGCGTGTCCCGAGTGCGGAGCGAGCTTTTCGGCACCCTCGCCACAGCTGTTCAGCTTCAACAGTCCGCAGGGGATGTGCAAATCGTGCGATGGCCTGGGCGATCTCTACTCGTTCAGCCCGGAGCTGCTGGTGAGCGACCCGCGCAAGTCGTTCAAGCGGGGTGCGATTGAGTTGCTGGGGAGCTGGTCGGACCTGGGTCGCTGGCGGCGGCACATCTACCAGGGCGTCGCCGACACGATGGAACGCAAGCGTTCGCTCCCGGCAGGCGTCATGCTCGAGACTCCTTGGAAGGATCTGCCGGCCGACCTGCAGAAGCTATGGCTGTGGGGAACGGGCACGGAACACATCACGTTCACCTGGCGGAATGGCGCCTCGCCGGTCAAATACGGCGGCCATTTTGAAGGGCTCATTCCGTCGCTGCTGGAGAAATACAAGAACAGCCGCAGCCGTCCGCAGCGTCTGCAGCTGGAAAAGTACATGACGACGATGGAGTGCCCCGACTGCAACGGATCACGCCTGAATGCTCAGGCCCGAGCGGTCACGGTGACCAGCGAACATCCGCGATTCGGCGGCCAGCCGCGGCGATCGCTCCCCGAGATCTGCGGGATGCCGATTGAGCGGGCGGCGGAGTTTTTCAGTCAGCTGCGGATGGAAGGGGTCCGGCGTCAGATCGGCGCGGAAGCGATCAAGGAGATCCAATTCCGCCTGAAGTTCCTGCTCGACGTCGGCCTCGGCTACCTGACGCTCGATCGCCGCGCGCCGACGCTATCGGGTGGCGAATCGCAGCGCATTCGGCTCGCCAGTCAAATCGGCAGCGGCCTGGTCGGCGTGCTGTACATTCTGGACGAACCATCGATTGGACTCCATCCGCGCGACAACGAAAGGCTGCTCGGGACTCTGTGCCGATTGCGCGACCAGGGGAACACGGTCGTGGTGGTGGAGCACGACGAGGACACGATGCGGGCGGCCGACATGCTGATCGACTTCGGTCCCGGGCCTGGCGTGCGGGGTGGCGAGGTCGTGGTGGCTGGCAGCGTCGATACGGTGATGAAGGACGGACGCAGTCTGACGGGTCAGTATCTATCGGGCCGCCTGGCGATCGAAATTCCCGCTCAGCGACGACTCGCGACCGACCTCGTTCCCGAAGTGCCCGACCGGAAGAAGATCCAACCAGGGTCCGACAGCAGCCGGCGTGGCGCGAGCGAGGTTGAGCCCGACGGTCAGGAATCAGCCGGACGGCGTCGCCGACGATCGTCGCGGGGTAGTCAGCCGGAGGTGCCGCCGGCCGGTTCGCAATGGCTCCATATTCTGGGAGCTCGCCACAACAATCTGAAGAACCTGGATATCTCGCTCCCGCTCGGTGCCTTCATCTGCATCACGGGCGTGTCGGGGTCGGGCAAGAGTTCGCTGGTGGGCGATATTCTCAGCGAAGCTCTACTGCGGGATCTCAACGGCGGCGACGGGCACCCGGGGGCCTTCGATGGTCTGTTGGGACTGGAACATCTCGACAAGATGATCGCCATCGATCAGTCGCCGATTGGTCGGACACCGCGTTCCAATCCGGCCACTTACATCAAGGTATTCGACGAGATACGCCAGTTGTACGCGAAGCTTCCCGACGCCAAGCGACGCGGTTATGGCGCGGGCCGCTTCAGTTTCAACGTCTCCGGGGGCCGCTGCGAGGCGTGTGAGGGGAACGGATCGAATCGGCTGGAGATGGACTTCCTGGCCGACGTCTGGGTCACCTGTCCGGTCTGTGCGGGCCATCGGTTCAACCGCGAGACGTTGAGCGTTCGGTATCGCGACAAGTCGATCAGCGACGTGCTGGAACTCGACGTCCAGCAGGCGCTGGAATTGTTCGAGAACCAGCCGACGATCCGGCATCCGCTGCAGACGCTGCACGACGTGGGGCTCGACTACCTGAAGCTCGGTCAGCCCTCGCCGACACTTTCTGGCGGTGAGGCTCAGCGGATCAAGCTGGCGCGCGAGCTGGTGAAGAAGAGCACTGGTCGAACGCTCTATCTGCTGGACGAACCGACGACCGGACTCCACTTTGCCGATATCCGCATGCTGCTGAAGGTCTTGCACGACTTTGCCGATGCCGGAAATACGGTGGTGGTGGTTGAGCACAACCTGGACGTGATCAAGACGGCCGACTGGATCATTGACCTGGGCCCTGAGGGGGGCGAAGGGGGCGGCCAGATCGTGGTGGTCGGAACTCCCGACCAGATCGCCGCCTGCGACGCTTCGCCGACAGGGGTGGCGCTGCGCAAGGTGCTGCAAACGCATCCCAGCTCCCGCAAATCGATTCGCAAATCCGAAACTCCCTCGACCAGCGCTCGCCGTCGCGTCGACATTCCGCCGGGCAAGCTCGTGGTGCGAGGTGCCACCGAGCACAATCTGAAGGATGTGAGCGTCGAGCTGGACCATCATCGCATGAGCGTCTTCTGCGGGCCCAGCGGCAGCGGCAAGACGTCGCTGGCGATGGACACCATTTACGCCGAGGGCCAGCGGCGTTACGTGGAAAGCTTGAGTGCCTATGCGCGGCAGTTCGTCAGCCAGATGCAGAAGCCGCGGGTGGAAGCGATTGAGGGACTGGCACCAGCGATTGCCATCCAGCAGCAGAATCTGGGCCATTCGCCGCGATCGACGGTCGGCACCACGACCGAGATCTACGATTACCTGCGAGTGCTGATGGCTCGGCTGGCCACTCCCTACTGTCCCGACTGCGATCAACCGGTCGGCACGCAGACCTCGGACCAGATCACCGACAAGTTACTCACTTACCCCGAGGGAACCCGGCTGTACATCATGGCTCCGCGGTCGGTCGACGTGGGGCAGCAGTACGAATCGTTGTGGGACGAGCTGCGGACTGCCGGTTATGCGCGCGTGCGCGTCGACGGCCAGACGATCTCGCTCGACGACCCGCCGACCATTGATCGTCGCCGCAAGCATCAGGTCGAGGTCATTGTCGACCGGGCGGTCATTCGCCGCGACCAGCGCGGGCGGCTGGCTGAAAGTGTCGAGATGGCCCTGTCGATGGGTCGGGGCGTGCTGCATGTGGCCGAAGTCGATTCGGCTCAAGACGAAGCCAAATGGCGACTGACCGTGCACAGCCAGCACCTGGCGTGTGGCCAATGCGGGCGGAGCCTCGAACAGCTGACGCCCCACAATTTTTCTTTCAATTCGACTCTCGGTTGGTGCCCGACCTGCGAAGGCCTGGGGACGCAGGTCGGCACTCGGACCAGTGTGCTGATCCGGAACGAGAATCTCACGCTGCTGGGGGGCGCCATGCTGCTGTGGCCCGATATCCAGCAGCCCGTATCGCAGGCCATGTTGCGAGCCCTGTCGCGCGATACGGGGATCCCCGTTGATGTCCCCTATCATCAGCTCGATGCGAAGCAGCGTCGGCTGCTGATGTATGGCACGAACGAGCAATGGCACCGGGCCGATCTGCAGGGGATGGGAGCCGACGCCCCGTGCAGCTGGATCAGCTTTCAGTTTCAGGGCTTCTACCCGGCCCTGGCGGAAGCTCGTCGGCTGAGTCCGGCGCTGCGGATGCGGCTCGATACGCTGGTCGACGATGTCGACTGCACGGTCTGTGGCGGGAGCCGATTGCGGACCGATGCCGCGGCAGCGAAATTCCGCGGCCTGACCGTCGATCAGATCTGCCGACAACCGCTGGGCGATCTCCTGCGGACACTGGCCAGCTGGAAGCTGGATACGCGCGAAGCAAAGATCGCGGGCGAACTGCTGCGGGAAATCGAGAACCGCGTGCAGTTCCTGGTCGACGTGGGGCTTGATTACCTGACGTTGCATCGAGCGGCGGCGACACTCTCGGGCGGTGAGGCTCAGCGAATTCGGCTCGCCAGTCAGCTCGGCAGCGGACTGTGCGGCGTCCTGTACGTGCTGGACGAGCCAACCATCGGTCTGCATCCTCGCGACAACACTCGATTGATCCGGTCGCTACACAAGCTGAGAGACCTGGGGAATACGCTGGTGGTCGTCGAGCACGACTACGAAGTGATTGCCGGTTGCGATCGGATGGTTGACTTTGGTCCTGGCGCCGGGCGTCTGGGGGGTCAGATTGTGGCGCAGGGGAGCCCCGACGAAGTGGCCAGCGAGTCGCAATCGGTGACGGGGCCGTACCTGTCGGGCAAGAAGTCGATTCCCATTCCGAGCAATCGGCGAATTGCTGGCGACGTGCGTCAATCTCCCTTGGAACTGATAGCCGGACGCGAGACGATCACGGTCGAAGGAGCCCGACATCACAACCTGCAGAATCTGACCGTCTCGTTTCCGCTCGGCTGCCTGGTGGCCGTGACTGGGGTTAGCGGCAGCGGCAAGAGCAGCCTGGTGAACGACGTGCTGTACGCTTACGCCGCGAGGTTGCTCCATCGAGCGTCGACGAACGTCGGACCGCACGATCGGATTGTGGGTCTGGTCCGCGTCAACAAGGTGATCCAGGTCGACCAGCAGCCGCTGGGCAATTCGCCGACTTCGAATCCGGCGACCTACACGGGCCTGTTCGACCTGATCCGCCAGCTTTTCGCTCGACTTCCCGAATCACGATTGCGCGGCTATTCGATTCGCCGCTTCAGCTTCAATGTCCCTGGCGGACGCTGCGAGGACTGCTGCGGCGAAGGCCAGAAATGCATCACGATGCACTTCCTGCCGGACGTCTGGGTGACGTGCGAGACGTGCCAAGGTCGACGGTACAATCCCGAGACGCTGGCGGTGAAGTATCACGGGCAGAGCATCGCGGATGTGCTCGACATGACGTGCGGCCAGGCGCTGGAGCTGTTCCGCGAGATCCCGAAGATTCGGAGGATTCTGCAGACGCTGTGCGACGTGGGACTCGATTACCTTTCGCTCGGCCAAGCCGCACCGACGTTGTCGGGAGGTGAAGCTCAGCGCGTGAAGCTGGCGGCCGAGCTGGCCCGTCCACAGACAGGCCGCACGCTGTATATCCTGGACGAGCCGACGACCGGATTGCACTTCGACGATCTGGCCAAGCTGCTCGATGTCCTCAACCGACTCGTCGACGCCGGGAATACCGTGCTGGTGATTGAGCACAACATGGATGTGGTCAAGAGCTGTGACTGGGTGATCGACATCGGTCCCGAAGCGGGGGCCGAAGGGGGTCGGCTGGTCGCCATGGGAACTCCCGAGCAGGTAGCGAATTACGCGGCCGAGTTCCAGCGCCGCAAGTCGCGGACAACGACCGAACCGTCCGGTCGTTCGTACACGGGGGAAGCGTTGATCCCGATCCTCAAGTCGGGGACGTACGTCGATCGGCGTGAACACGCTGAGGATGACGAGGAGGCTGCTGAGCCGTCGGAAGTCGACATCGATCAGATCGGCGATGGAGTCGCGATGCCCTGGGAGATCGACGGTCGACGCTGGCACACCAAAGACCGCGTCGCGCGGAACGGGCAGCCCTGCGAATGGGACGGCGACATCCTGGCGCGCGTGATCGACAAAGTCGAAGCTTCAGGAAAATTCAGTACCGCCGACTGGAACTCGCGGGGAGTTGTGGAAGTCGTCGGGCCGAAGAAGTCTGACGGTTGGTTCCTGCACGCACTGACCGGCGAACGCTGGCTGCTGAAACTGAAGTTCCGCGTCGCCAAGGGGACCTTCGATCGCGGGACGCTGGTCAGCCAGTTGAACCTGGAACCGCTGAACCAACTCGATGATATCCCGGCTTACAGCAACGAGCCGCGAGTGAAATGTCGGAACCTGCGGACGCCCTATCAGGAAGTCGAAATCCACGCGCACTCATTCCAGGAAATTGACACGCCGGCGTTCTGGAAGTTCGTCGACGATGCGATCGCCGGGTTCCAACGGCACGTCGATCAGGTATCGGCCGATCACGAGTCGGTCATGCCGTGGAAAAAACTGGGAGCCAAATGGCACTTTTCCCGCCGCGGCTTCACGCCCGGGCAGAAAGTGGCTTGGGAGCCCGAATTGCTGGAGGAGCTGTGCGAGCTGCTGCAGGAAGTGGCGGCGCAGGGCCAGTTCCTGTGGAACAACCAGCAGGTGGTGCACGTCTTTCTGCCGGAACAGAAGGAGGCGTGGGCCAGCATGTACACCAAGCGGTACGGGGCTCTGGAATTGGCCCTGGTCGGTCCCAAGGACGGTTTTGCCATGGGCCAGCTGGCTCCGCTGGGCAACCATGTCGACCTCGACACCTCAGCCGCCCGGATCGATGTCATCAAATTCAAGCTGACCCGCGACGCTCAAATCCGCCAGCGTCCGTTTCAGCAGCTGCTGAAGGACCACGCTCAACTGGTCCGGGAACGTGGCGGGCAAACTCCGCGACGCGGTAGCTGACCAGCCACGGCAGAGATCGTGCGAATATGAAGAACTCACCTGACACGCTGATCAACCCGCTGCTGGCGTTTCATTTTGAAGTGCCGCTGAACTACTGGCCCGGCAAGTGGTCGGCTCGAGGAATTGACCTGCCGGCTGAGTATCGGATGCCCAGCTTGAATCATGTCCTGCATCGCGGTCCGTCGTTTGCCGATCTGCGAATGGGCTGGAACGAACGCGGCTTGGCGGTGTGGTTGACCGTCACCGGAAAGAAGTCGCCGCCGTGGTGCCGACTGACGCGTCCCGAGGAGAGTGATGGATTGCAGCTCTACTTCGGGTTGCGTGAAACTCGATCGCTGCGGCGAGCCAATCGGTACTGTCATCAGTTCACGATTTTGCCGACCGTGGAGCCAGCTGGCGGGGCCGGCCCTCGCATGCTGGCCGTGCCAATTCAGCGTGCAGTCGACAACCCGCCCGAGGTCCGGCCGAACCACTTGCAGATCCAAGGCCGCGTGACTCCCACCGGATACCAGTTCAGCGGCTGGATTTCGGCCGAGGCTCTGCACGATTTCGCTCCCCAGGAACAGCCGACGATCGGGTTTACCTACGTCGTCGTCGACCGCGAATTAGGCTGGCAATCTTTCAATCTCAGTCCTGATTACCCCCTGGCCGACCCCAGTCTCTGGGGACGCTTGCGGCTGGTCGCCCCGGCCGGCCGAGCTAAATCGACATGAAAACCATGTGAATTCGCGGTCACCGATCCGGGTCGACCCGTGTCCTCCAGGTTGGATTTCCGCGAGCCGCCGCGTACACTGCAGATAGGCCCGCCACACGGTCGGGCGGGCCCAGACCGGCTGACGTATCCTCGACGGCATCCTGGTTGGAGGGTCCTGTGATTGCACCCGTACTGCAACGCCCGACGTTGGTGTTGAACCGTAACTGGCAGCCCTTTCGCGTCACCACGGTGGCTCGAGCCCTGGTGCTGGTCGTCAACGGGTCCGCCCGCGTCGTCGATCCCTCGGACTACCAGGCCTATGACTGGAGCGATTGGTCGCGGATTATTCCGCTGGCCAGCGAACCCGTCGTACGGACCATTCGCCAGCAGATCCGGGTCCCCGAAGTCATCTCGCTGACCCGCTACGGTGGCCTCCCCGCTCAGTCGATCACCTTCAGCCGACGGAATGTCTTCCGCCGCGACCGGAATACGTGTCAGTACTGCGGCGAGCGGATCAAGCCGGAGGAGCTGACGATCGACCACGTCGTCCCCAGGTCGCAAGGTGGCCAGTCGAACTGGACAAACTGCGTCCTGGCCTGCGTCCCGTGCAATAAGAAAAAGGCCAATCGGACTCCCGACCAGGCCGGCATGAACCTGCTGAACGTTCCCGATCGGCCCGCCTGGCGGCCGCTCCACGAACACGACGGCGAACATATCCCCAGCTGGACCAAGTTCCTCAGCCAGGCCTACTGGGACGCCGAACTTCAAGACTGAAGCGAACGACTTCACCATGACCTCACCCGACTCCTTCCCCGAAGATACCCTGCGCCGAGGCCCCCTTTTGCTCCTCGCCACGGCCATCCTCCACTTCGTGCTGGTCCAGGCCAGTGCCAACTCGCAAGAGACACTCCGCGACAACAGCACCGGTCCAGCTCAGTCCCCGGCGGCGGAGAAACCGGCGAGCGACGATCGGCTACAGGGCGTCGTGCCGCGGCCACGGGCCCACAGTCACAACGACTATGAGCACCAGCGGCCGCTGTGGGACGCGCTGGCTCAGGGGTTCTGCAGCGTCGAAGCCGACATTCATCTGGTAGGAGACCAGCTGCTGGTGGGCCACGATCCGGGCGACGTCCGCCCGGAACGGACGCTGGCCAAGCTCTACCTGGAACCGCTCCGCGAACGGCTGATGCAACAAGGGGGCCAGGTCTGGCCCGGTATCACGCCGTTTGTGTTGATGATTGACATCAAGACTGACGGCACAGCGACTTACCGGCGGTTGGCCGAAGAGCTGCAGCCGTATGCGTCGATCCTGACGCGGGTGGAGCGGGGCGAGGTCCAGCCCGGACCGCTGCTGGTGGTGATCAGCGGCAATCGGGATTGGGAATCGATTGCCGCCTCGGAGCCGCGGCTGGTGACCGTCGATGGCCGGATGTCCGATTTAGAGCGGAGCGACCGGCCGGCGGCCGACTTGATGCGGATGGTCAGCGATAACTGGTCGACGCACTTCACGTGGCGAGGCGAGGGTCCGATGCCGGCGGCCGAGCGACAGAAACTGGCTGAGCTGGTTCGTCAGGCTCACAGCGAAGGCCGGCTGGTCCGTTTCTGGGCGACCCCCGAGCGGACGGAGGTCTGGGACGAGCTGCTGGCGGCCAACGTCGATCTGCTCAACACCGACCGGCTGGCCGAGCTGAGTGACTACCTGTCGCGCGCACGGAGGTAGGTGCGACCTCCGATGTTAACGAAGGGAAAATGGGGCAGCCAGGCGAGACAGACGGCCCAGCTTGGTCTGGCCCTGCATCAGCGTCAGGTCGCCGACCAGTGCCCAGCCCTGGTGCTTGGCGTTGTCAATTCCCACCCGCAGCATCACGCGGTCGCCCGGCTGGAGCGTCATTGGTGACGGCAATCGCATGTCGTACACGCCGTGGTCCCCCGAACTGGCCGACGAATTGTCGGTCGTCGCAAACGTCAGACTGGTCGCCGTCGCCGGAGTCGGTTCCATCACCAGCTTGCCAGTCGACAGAAAATCGGTCGGCACGAAATGGAGCCGATCGATCGACACCGGCTTCGTCCCGCGATTGACCACAACCAGCTCGGCATCGTAAGTCGTCGGTTCCACGTCCAGCACCACCGGTTCGGTCGCTGTTGCCGGCGCGATGCCATCGCCACTAGCGGCGGCCGGTTGCTGGCCGGCTGCTGCCTGACTTCCCGAGCCCTGCCCGCCAGCACTCTGTGCTGCGGCCCCCTGAGCCACTGCGGAGTCGGCTGGGACGGCCGGTCGAGCGGTTGTCACGCGATGGATGCTCTCCTCCATCGTCTGCAAGCGTTTATCCTGCTGAGCGACGAGGGTCTGGTATTTTTCCTGGCGATCGGCCAGCGCGTCGGCCACCGCCTGTTGAATGCGGTCGTTGGCATCAGCCAGAAACTTATCCAGTTCCTTGCTGTTGTTGTCCTTGTAAGACTCCTGCGATTGGCGGAGATCGGAGACCAGAGCAGTCCATTCCGGCTGCCGCTGTGCCAGCTGATCCTGCAACCGCTGATCAAACTGCTTGACCATCGCCTCCTGAGTCACGGCGAACTGGCCCTGCAGCACGACATATCCCAGGGCCAGGCTGGCCAGGATCAGGCTGAAGATCGCCAAGACTCGACTGGGCCAGTCCTGTTGATACCGAAATTCACGCATGTCCATTTTCCACCTCCCCTAGCCACCGACCCGTACGGGCCCAAGCTCGACAACCTCAACTCGCCAACCACAGCTTCTCACGAGCCCCCCGGCACGACGACCAACATTCTACGCAGCCGGGCAAGCCCGAATCTTGAGAATAAATGGGGCGACCGCCAATGTCCATGAGGTCGAGGCCGGACAAACCGACGATTCGGCCGCACATGCGAGAAGCTGGGCAAATCAGAGCGAGTTTTCGTGGCGAATGGCCAAGCCGATATAGTGCCAACCGGTATCGACTTCGGTCCAGACACCTCCGGACGGCGCGAGATATTTCTGCAGCACGGCGAACGGTGGCAAGGGATGCTGCTGCAATGACTTCTGAACGTTCTGCCAGAAAGAGCTCCCCTGGGCGCGTCGTGCCAGCAATTCCTGCACTTCCTTTGACTGCAGTACCTGGTACATGTTTCGAAACGCCGGCTCGGGCCGACGGAAGGAAATTGAAACAGCGTTCGGATCGCCAGCTTCTTCGGCCAGTTGATCGGCGACCAGTTTGAAGTCGGGGTCGTCTCTCAGCGACGGAGTCTGCCCGCTGTGGACCAGGATGGCCTGTTTCAATATGGCCGGCTGATCCGAGACGACCAGCGAATCGCCCACGATGGCAAACGCCGGCTGAGGGCGAGCGGGGCGAAGCATCGAGTTGGCGCGATTTTCGCGATCCGGCTGGTTCTCATTCCCGTCGCGCTGCCGTGACTGGATCAACATCATCTCGACGCCGGCGAACGATTCCTTCTGCACACGGTCGCCGAGCTTCGTGACCATCTGCTGCAGCGCTGGCTGAAACGCATCAGCATCACGGAGCTGCAATCCCAACAACGACCGCTGGGCGCCCAGCGACGGCTGTTGTTCGAACCATGTCACATAGGTCGCTCGACCCGTCAGATGATCCCAGAAATCGGTGCGCAGATCGATTCCTAACCGGCGAGCCAGATCGCCGTTGCGCATCTGTTCGCGCAATGAACCTTCGCCGTTGAGCGTATCGGTGATGGTGGTCAAGGCGCGCATCGCCTGAGGGGTATCGAGATTGAACGTCAGGTAGCTGGCGGCGTCGGCGGGAACCCAGTTTTCCGGGTCGCACTTGCGGGAGCGGGTCGCAATCACTTCCCACACACCCTCATGCGGCGGCGCCACAAAGACGTGGATCTCACTGAGATGATCGCACATCGGATGTTCAAACGAGATCGTCCCGCCAATTCCCTCCAGATCATCAACACGCAACACAGGGAGGACGCTGAGCACCAATTGAGCATCGAGCCGACCTCGGGCCAGCGAAAAGATCAGATCGATCGGATCGACCCACCATCTGACCTGAGCCCCCAGATCGCCCTGCACGGCCGTATTGTTCATTGCCACCACAAATGGCTGCTCATCGCTCAACACCCCCGGATCATCCTCATCAGGATGTCCGGCCCAGCGCAGCAGCAATTGCCGCAACAGGTCGCCGCGTGTGGCAAAAATCAACGTCTCGTCCTGCTCAAAATAGACAAGTTCTTCCCACGGGCCGGGGATCGGTCGGCAGACAGTCAGCTCCATATCCTCCACCTGTTCTCGCGTGACTGTCCCACCCGAATCTTCAACCCAGGCTTCGAGTCCTTCCAGCAGGCGCGGGACGAGCGGCGATAGAGGATCGGCATCGGCGATCAGGATCAGCTCGGGGCGTTCCTGTGGCGGTGCGACGGCGGCCAGGGTCAGTTCACCGGCCGTCAGTTCGAGCAGCTCGTCGAACCGCAGTCCCAGCCGTTCCTGTGCCTGAGCTACCGTGTCGACCAGATTGCCGTAGAGGGCCGAGATCAGCGGCCGCAGCTGCTGGTCGTTCGTCATCTGAAAGAAACTCGACTGAGCGAACTTGTCGCGCAGCACGTTCGTGTCGGCGCACGTCAGAACGGCGACCGTATTGGCCGGCAGCAGCTCGAGCCCCGGGGGACGCGGCGGCAGGCCTTCGGCCATCAACGCGCCGGCGGCCATCCCGAGGGCAACGACTCCCAGCACCAACCGCCCTGCTCCGACCATCCCCCCCTGTCTGGCCCAGACCATGATTCGTCCGTCCTTTCCAGCCCAAAGGCTAGGTAGATCGCCTCGAACCCCGCCCAGCCGGGCCTCCCGCTAACGGGGAGCCGGCTACGGGGACTCGCAAGTCAACCTAAAAAAATGAGTTCTGTTCAGCGGGCCGGCAGAATGATTATAATTGACAGCAGGCCGATCCGATGCATAGGTACAGTCCCTGCTGGACGGTACAAGCTAGCTCGGCCGATACCCGTCTCTTCCAATCCGGCCGCTGCACAGGATTTGAGGAGCTGATCCGATGGCAAGCCACATGAAACTTTGCTCGCGTCGCCTTGGCCTCGCTCAGGCACTGGCCGCTGCTTGCGTCCTGTTGACGGTTCATTCGCCGCAAGCGTCGGCCCAGTTCTCAGGATTAACGAGCGGTACGTCCAGCGGCATGATGGGTGGCACTGCGGCATCCAACCCCGGTTTGTCGGCTTCCGGCAGCATCAGTGGCGGGACGCGCAGTCTGGGGACGGGCGTTTCGGCCGGGAATCGTACGCTGTCAGGCTCGAACTCGATGAGCGGCATGATGGGGATGACCGGGCAAGCCTCTGGCACCGCCCGGTACCTGCGTAACAGCACCACGTCGGGGCAATTCATTGGCACCGACACTCAAGATGTCGGCGCCTTCGTCGGCTCCAACCAGTCGACTTCGCGCACCGGGACCAACCGTCAGACAGGCATGAACGGTATGACGGGGCGCACGGGCCAGTTCGGTGGCGGCCAGTTCGGTAACACGGGCCGGCAGTTCGGTCAGGGTGGCCAGTTCGGTCAGGGCCAGTTCGGCCAGTTCGGCGGTCGCAACGGTCAGTTCGGCAACATGGGTGGCCGGAATGCGGCTCCTCCCCTGCAGCTGCGTCTGGGATTCACTCAGCCCCCGGTCGACACCGTCAGCACATCGGCTCGCATTCAGACTCAGATCGGTCGGCTGGCCAGCGTCCCCGCATTGACCCAGCTGGGGAACAACGTCGCCGTCTCGATGAACGGCAACAAGGTGGTGTTGTCCGGCACGGTCACCGAGGCCAGCCAGCGTGATGTGCTGGAGCGGATGGTGAAGCTCGATCCGGCGGTCGGCAGCGTTGACAACCAGATTCAGGTGGTCTCGAGTTCTTCTGCGACCACCGGCTCGGGATCGTAATGCGAGTCAGGGTCGGCGGCCAGGGGCTGCGGACACGGCGTTCCTGGCAGTCGATCTGTGCGGCCCTTGCCCTCAGCTGGACCACTGGATCTGAGTTTATCCAAGCTCAGGAAGATCCCTTCGCTGCCGGTGTGCGCGCCACGCCCCATCTGAGCGCCGCGGACGAGCGTGCCGCGCTCCATGTGCCAGACGGTTTCACGATCCAGCTGTTTGCCTCCGAACCGCAGATCGCCAAACCGCTGAATATGGCCTTCGACCAGCGAGGGCGCCTATGGATCACGGACACGCTGGAGTATCCGTACGCCGTCCCCGCCGATCAGCCGGGTCGTGATTCGGTGAAGATTCTGGAAGACTCCGACGGCGATGGCCGCGCCGACAAAGTGACGACATTCGCCGACGGGCTGAACATCCCGATCGGGATCCTGCCCTGGAAACAAGGGGCGATTGTCTTCAGCATTCCGAACATCTGGTACCTCGCCGACACCGATGGCGACGGCCGCTGCGATCAGCGCACTCGGCTCTACGGGCCCTTCGGCCACGATCGCGATACTCATGGACTGAATAACGCCTTTCGCCACGGCTGGGACGGATGGATCTATGCCTGTCATGGATTCAACAACCAGAGCGAAGTCGCCGGTACGGACGGTCACCAGGTCATCCTGAATTCCGGCAACACTTATCGATTCTCTCCCGACGGACATCACATCGAGCATTACACGCACGGGCAGGTCAATCCTTTCGGCATGGCCCTCGATCCGCTGGGGAATATCTTTACCGCCGACTGTCACAGCAAACCGGTCTACGAACTGCTGCGCGGCGGATACTACCCCAGCTTCCGGAAGCCCGATGACGGGCTCGGTTTCGTCCCACCCATCATGGAACACCTGCACGGGTCGACCGCCATCTCGGGGCTGGCCATCGCCGACGTGAATTTCCCCGCCGAGTATCAGGGGAATCTGCTCAGCGGCAACGTAATGACTAGCCGCGTGAACCGCAATTCGCTGGCCCATCACGGCTCGACCGCCCGAGCCATCGAACAGGCCGACTTCGTCGTTTCCGACGATCCCTGGTTCCGCCCGGTCGATCTGCAGATCGCTCCTGACGGCTCATTGTTTGTCGCCGACTTCTACAACCGCATCATCGGACACTACGAAGTCCCACTGGAACATCCTGGTCGCGATCGAGCCAGTGGCCGCATCTGGCGGATCGTCCCCGCGGCCGATGTGAAACGGCCTCCCCTCACACCGCTCGAACAACTGTCGCTAGAAGATTTGATCGAACAGCTAGAGGCCCCGGTCTTCACGCGCCGCATGCAGGCCATGCATTACCTGGTCGAGCACCATCCCGACCAAGTGGTCGCTCCGTTGCAGCAGGCCATCCGTCGCGCCGGTGCATCCCCGCAGCTCCGCTCGCACGGCCTGTGGATTCTGCATCGGCTGAATCAGCTGGACGATGCGCTGCGTGAAACGCTGGCCCGCGACGACACAGCGGCGGTCCGAGTCCACGCGCTGAAGGAACTGGCCGAGACATCGACCTGGAACGATCGACATCGCCAGCTGGCAGTGAATGGATTGAGCGATCCCGATCCGCTCGTCCGACGAGCGGCCGCTGATGCACTGGGTCAGCACCCTCAAGCCGACCAGGTTCCACAGTTGCTGGCCGCCCTCGCTCAGACCGACGTCGCCGACATTCATTTACGCCACGTCCTGCGCATGGCCTTGAGGAATCACCTGGCCGTCGCCACCATCTGCGACCAGGTGGCCGCCAGTTCGCTCTCGCCATCTGAACAGCAGCTGGTGTCCGACGTACTCCCGGCCGTGCGAAACGCCAGTGCCGCTCGTCTGATCACCGACCGCATGTTGGCCGGCCAGATTTCACCGGAGCAGCTTCCGGCAGCCTTGAACCACGTCTGCCGCTACGGCGATGCCGAACAACTCAATCCCTGGCTCGATCGGCTGGCCGAATCGACCGAGATTCCGGTCGACCAGCAGCTGTTGATGCTGGGTGAGGTCCGCCAGGCCTTCCGGCAGTCGGGGCGACCGTTACCCGACCGGGCTGTCCGTTGGGCTGCCCGTCTGGCGGCCGGGTATCTCGCACGAGCTACCGCCGTCACCGACCGGCCATTGGCCTGGCAAGCTCGACCGTTCGATCCGGCGGTGGCGACGACCACTCCGACGCCACTCCTGCCAACCGGGCCGCATCACTGCCAGGACGGCCAAAATGAGGCACCGTTCTGGGACTCGATTCTGTTAGGCGAAACGGCGACCGGTCGGTGGCAATCGGAGCCGTTCACGGCGCCGCGCACCATCAGCTTCTTCCTGGCCGGTCATCGCGGCGATCCCTCCGACGAGGCTCACACGCTGACGCGAGTCGAGCTCCACGATGCAGTTCGCGGAACGACGCTCGCCACCGCCTACCCGCCCCGCAACGACGTGGCGCAGCCCGTCACCTGGGACCTCGCCGCATCGGCGGGCCAGGAAGTGACGATCAGCATCGTCGACGGCGACGCCGGAACCGCCTACGCCTGGCTGGCCGCCGGACGCTTTTCGGTCGAAGGGCTCAACCCATCGTCAACAACCGCCGATCTGCAGTTGGCGGCACTGCTGATCGGCGAGTTTCAGCTGCGTGAGTTCGCCGGCCAGCTGGAGTCGTTGCTGAGCGAGGGTCGATTCGGACGTCCATCCCTGGGTCAACTCGCCCAGACTTACGCGCAGCTCAAGGGCGACTGGCGGCGCGATGTTGCTGCCGTAGCTTGGCAGATCTCCAGTCTGACCGATGCCGATCTGGCTCGATTGACTAAGGTGCTGATCGAACCGACTCCTGAAGGTTTCGATCCGCTGCTGATTGAAATCCTGCAGCGAGCCGCCGCGGCCGATCGCCAGCTCGTCGCTCAACGTCTGGTCGCTCACCAGGAAGGCCAGCAGCGTTTGGTCGAGCTGATTCAGCGCGGCGTCACGCCGGCCACGCTGTTGCAGCTGGCCTCGATCCAAGGCGCCTTGAATGGCGCGACCGCTGACGTGAAGCAGGAAGTGGAACGGCTGCGAGCCACGCTGCCGGCGGAATCGCCTGAACTGGAAACCGATCTGCAGCAGCGGATCGCCCACTATCGTCAGGGAACCGGCGAACGGCGACTGGGACAGGCAGTCTTCGCCAAGCACTGTGCGGCCTGCCATCAACGAGCCGGACAAGGAGCCGTGATCGGGCCTCAGCTGGATGGAATCGGCAAACGCGGACTCGAAAGAGTGGCCGAAGATATCCTGGCCCCGAGCCGCAACGTCGACGTCGCCTTCCGGACTTCCACCGTCATTACCCACGACGGACGGGTCCTGAGCGGGCTGGTGCAGGCGATTCCCGATCAGCCCGCGGTCAAGATCGTGAACCAGCAGGGGCAATCGGAAACGATTCCCCAATCCGAAATTGCCGAACAGCACCCGTCACAGCTGTCGTTGATGCCAGATCAGTTCGCACGGCAGCTGAGTACCGACGACTTCGCTCACCTGCTGGCGTTTCTGTTGAGCGACTAACGACTCCGGCTGTGGCTGGCTTGTCGGACCACGGGGACCGGAAGTGGTTCGGTCTGGATTTCGACTTCGTAGAGTCCGTCGTCGTGCAGTTCGTCCGCCACGGGCTCATACGCGGCCGCTTGCTGCACATGCACGTCGGGCGTCGGGTCTGCCTCGGCGGATTCGGGAATCCCTTCGACCCACTGAGCCGTTTCGGAGGCAGCGGCTGCGACCAGATCAGCTGGTGCCAACGGCACGGGACTCATTGGCTCCATCGTCGTGGGCCGCGGCCGCCCGTCGACAGCCTCGACTCGTACCGACCGCGGTCGTTCGGATTTGGGAGTCGCCTTGCGAGCCGCCTGGTGACGCGGCACCGCGGGCGTCGGCTGCCCTTGGATCTTGGCCGCGTTGCGGCGAGCTCGGTTCCCCTGGACGATCGGGGCTGGCGTGGATGGCGGCGTGGACTTGGCCAGTGTTGACTTGGTGGGCGTCGACTTGGCCAGTGTTGACTTGGTGGGCGTCGACTTGGCGGGTGTCGACTTGGCTTCGGCCAGCGGATCGACGATGGTCACTTCACCGGCGGGAGCGCACGTCGAGCACCGGTTGATGCCACACGAGCCGCAGCGGCTGCCGAGTGGAGCGTGGTACGCGTTGACACCGTCGAGCAGCGTGCAAGTGCCGTCTCCGGTGCAGTCGTTCCGCCCGCACGGGTGATGAAAATAGACCGGTTCAGTGCAGAAGTCGGCCCACAGGTCGCCCGCCGGGTAGGCGGTGATGGGCTTGGACGGGACGTGCGACAGGTGCCAGGCTTCGGTCTCCGCCCAACCATCAGTCAGAGTCTGTTGCGCCTCCGCAGAGCGGACGGTCCCCATCCACAGGCTGGCGCCGATCAGAACCCATCGCGTCATGTTCATTCGCATGGTTCGCATCCTGCTGATCCTCGGTCTGTGTAGGGTCCCACGTACGTGATGTAGTGATCGGCGCGGATGTAGCGATTGCATGACCGATTGCGTCGGGGGGCGCACATCCGTTAGAAACCGCATCGTCGGCACAACCGTTACAGCTTGCCGGCCGACCGAGACTGGCGGTCCGATTTCGAGGTCCGCGCGGCTTCCCTACTGGCAAGAACCGCCAGCCTCGCTCAAGCTGGCGACATAGTGCCCTCTGCTGGCCGTGGCCGACTGACCTGGTGAGATCGCCCGCATGTTGAAACGCGCCTTGGTCATTCTGGGCCTGTGCTTGCTGGTCCCGGTGGTCCCGTTTGTGATCTTCGGGCCTCAGCTGGAGCAGACTGCTCAGGCGTGGCTGGAAGCCCCCCATCATCAGTCGACGGTCGCTGCGGCGACGGTGGGGCTGCTGGCGGCCGACATTCTGCTGCCGATCCCATCGAGTGCGGTGGCGACGTTTGCCGGGTCCCAGCTGGGGTGGTGGCAGGGTACTGCTTGGACGTGGCTGGGCCTGACGTTGGGCAGCTGTCTGGGTTTCTGGCTGGCCCGCTCGTGGGGTCCGGATCTGCTGGCACGGCTGGTCAGCGAGGACGACCAGCGGCGACTGACCGGGATGCTGTCACGGGTGGGACCGGTGGCTCTGGCCGTCACTCGAGCACTCCCCATTCTGGCCGAAGCGATGGTATTGCTAGCCGGCGCCGGGGGCGTGTCGTGGCGGGCATTCTGGTGGCCGGTCGCGCTGAGCAATCTGGGACTGGCCTTGGCCTACGCCGGGCTGGGGCAGTGGGCCGCCGATCGGCAGTGGCTGCCGTGGGCCCTGGCCGCCTCGATGGCGCTCCCCGTGCTGCTTACTGCGGCTGTGCGTCGGGCTGTTCCGGCGGAGTGAAGATTTCCGCCAGCTCAAAGTCGATCACGCAGAATCGTCCACGGCGTGGATCGTAGGTGATGTTGCGCATGAACTCGTCTCCATGCCGCACACCGTAGTGCTCGAGTTCGGCGAACAGAGCCTTGGTCTTTTCGTCGCTGAGCGTGGTCACGGGGCTGCCACAGTTGGTCGTGACCAGGCAGAGAGTCTCCTCGTCTGCTGAAACGACTCGCGGTACGAAATCGCAGCCACGCTCTTCCAAGTAGCGCAGCACATGGACTTCGTTCAGGAACCGTTCTCGGGCGTTGGTACCACGAAACGTCTTGTGGACCGAACCGTCGAATGCCACTCGCACCGTCGAACGAACGGTGTCCTTGATTTCTCTCACGGCACCTACCGCTTTCTTCAGCAGCCACACCCGCCTCGGTGGACACCTCTGGTTATAACAGAATAGGCGGTGACGTGGGGCGTGCCAGAACCGAGAGACTGGTTCGAGCGGGTTACCGATTAGGCGCCACTTCGGGGAGTCCTGACAGATTGAGCTGAGCTCCGTCGAGTTCAAAGCGACCGGAGTTGGGCCAGACTTTGATGCGATCGGCCGTCAATCGCGACTCCTGCGACTGGTCGGGTTTGCGTTGGAAGAGGGTCGCCGGGCGTCGGCCACTCCCTTCCATCACCAGCAGATCCTTCTGCTGATCGTACGAAATGCGTTCGCCCAAAGCCGTCAGACTGGGTGTGGCTACGGCTGAATTGCCGGTGGCGACGATCCCCCAGAGGATGGCCGGTTGCCCCGGCATGGTGGGGCCGCCGGGGAGCTGCGAGAGCGACAGGGCGTCGCACCGCATCATCGCTCCGCCGGGAGGGAGTTGCGCGGGCGAGTCGGCCACGATCGTGTCCTCCCAACGGACGACAGGTCCGACAATGCCGCGGACATCGCCACGAAACTCGGCCGTTCGCTGCTGCAGGTTGCCGACCAGTTCTTTCTGGAAGTCGACTCGCAGATATCTGAGCGAATTCGAATCGTTGGTGGCACTTGGAGGAGGCGCCGGTGCTCCAGGTAGCGACTGGGATTGGCCGGGCCGCACCGAAACGATCCAACCTGGTCCTGATGCTCGTACGGCCCCCGTCTGCTGGTCGTACTCAAAGTCGCCAACCGCAAATCGTTCCCAGCCGAAGCGACCGTCGCGTCCTACGGTGCGGCTGTCGCCATAGACGTTCCCCAGCCCGCGGACCCAACGCGGCTCGACCGTCGTGTTGCTGCTCGGCCTGAGCAACGACACTCCTTGCGCCAACTGGATCTCCATCCGATCCATGTGGATCCGCTGATTCTCGGTCTGAACCCACACGTCGCTGAGCAGTTGAATAACCGATCCGTTGAACTTCAAACCTTCCTTCCAGCGGACGACAGCCAGCCCACCAGCTCCGGCAGCCGCACCATTCGCGGCGGCGGCGGCCGAGTTGTTGGCGGCAGTATTGCTGGTGGCCGCACCCGCGCCGCCGGCGGCGGTGAGTGAACTGGCCATCGCCATGGGCATTGTCATTTCGCCGTGGCCGGGGATCCAGATCTGATTCGTCTCCTGATTGACTTGAATCGACGTGCTCAGCAGTTGCATCTGTTGCGACTCGAGCTTGGCCGGTGCTCCATCGAGCTGTCCCACGGCGTAGCCCTGCGGCGTGGTTTCGATGTGGAGCGTCTGGCCGCTGAGCGACAGGCTGCGCGGCGGTTGACCATTGGCCGTCGTCACTCCGTCGGCCGAGATCACGACGTCGCCCTTGATGTCGGCTTGCCGCAGACCGCCCCCCTGCTCAAGCACCAGCTGCATCTGCTGGCCGTTGAGCTTCATCTGGTTGGTCATCTGCGGACGCGTCTTGGGACGTTGCGGACCTGTGCCGGCCGGAGTCGTCGGATTGGTCGCGCCGTTGGCGGGGGTCGCATCGGGCGCGACGGCCGACTCGGGCCGCGCCGTGACAAACTCGGCCGACAATTGTTGCGTCGCCCCCGACAACTGCTGGAACTGAAAGGCCACAGACCCTCGAGCGGCAATGCGACGCGGCTGCAGACGACCTGTGGCCGAACCGAGCGGCGACGCGCCACGCGAAGCGGCGACCGGCTGAGCGACTACAGGTTGTGTAGCAGCGGGCTGACTGGTTGGAGCCGGTTGGTCCCCGAGATCTTCGACCCACAACTCGAGTTCGGTGGCGCTGAGCGACCCGGACTGACCGAGTCCCAACTGCAGACCGCGGTCGACGAAAAGTCGATGCAGTCCGTCGATCGGCTCGAACTTCAGCACACCTTGCCAGGTGGCTTGCATCGATTCCGTGCCGGCCGTTCCTTGATAGCTGCCGGGACCTTCGGCGTAGAGTGTGCCGAGCCGTTGCGTTTTTGAGCCGGTGACCGCGGCCGGTTCCTGACTGCGGTAGCTGACGCGTGGCGAGCGGAGATAGTGTTCGGCCGTTTTCAGCACGGCAGCGGTCGCCGACTCCACGCGCACTTCGCTCCGCTGCACATCGTACTCGAGTCGATCACCGGTGACCGACCACTGACGAGTGGGGATGTCGATCGTCAGCGGAAGACCGGTCATCTCCATCCGGCTGGGGCTCAGTTGTGGTCGTTTGCGATCGGCGGTCTGCTGCATCTGGTAATGGACATCGAGCCGACTGCAGACGATTCGATCGACGAGCCCGTTGGACCACTGCCGGACCGCTTGTACCTGATCTTCGATGGTCATCACCTGGAGCCGATTGTCGACTCGCAGACTCCCGGCGCATGCCACGTCGACGGGTGGAGACGGCAACTGGGGATCGGCGTTGGGGCCGTCGAGGCCTTTCAGCCAGGGGCCGGCCAGTCGCAGCTGGTCGAGATGCACCAGTTCGATCGACTGCAGACTCGACCACGGCCGCTGCTTGTCGCGACTGGCCTCGTCCAGCATGACGATCAAGTCACGGCCGCGTCCGTAGGTTTCGCCATACTGGAACTCGACCGGCTGAGGCGTCCAGATTTTCTGTTTGTCGATCTGCACATTTCCGGTGACCAGATCGAGCCGCGGTTCGCCGTTGTTTCCGGCTGGACGGTAGATCCGTACCTGACCGACCAACTGGCCGCGCACGGGTCGACCCATGCGGCCGCGTTGCAGGTCGAGCGAAGCGTCGAACTGCAGCACGGCGCCCCCTTCGGCCTGCATCACGACCGGGGGCGCACTGACGCCCGGTCGATAGAATCGTCGACCTTGCGGGTAGTAGATCAAGGTAACCGGACGGATTTCCAGCTGACCGTCGGCCAGCTGTTTGTAGGCTCGCATCAGCAGAGTCAGCTCATCGCTCTGCAGCACCTCGGGATCCTGCAGTTCCCAGCTCCCCGGAGCAAACAGTGCCTGCAGCTGTTCGGCCAGCGGGTTCAGCCCTGGAGCCGTTTCGGTCGTGTCTTTTTGTTGAGTGGTGGGGGGGCGATCCGCCAGGGTGGGGACGAGCCACGGGCAGACAGCCAGACGGTACAGCAGGTGCGCGCCGAGCACCGCGAAGAGGCTGATGACCATCCTTGTCGACCGGCGCTTCATCGTCCATCCTTGGCTGGCCGCTGGGTCTGCGAACCGCACAGCCGCGGTCCGCGAATTCGCGGTCTGCTTCCGCCCATCCAGGGCGGATTGTCAGTCGTATCTGCGGATCAAATCCTGCCACCGCCCCTTGGCCTTCAGGATAGTCTCAATGGCTTCGCGGACGGCCCCCGCTCCTCCCGGCAACTTGGTCACCCAATGAGCGGCCGTCCGGACTTCCGCGGCCGCATCGGCCACGGCGATCGCCAGACCACTGCGGTGCATCACCGGCAAGTCGGGGAGGTCGTCGCCGATGTAGGCGACTTGATCCGGCTGCCAGCCTCCCGCCTCCAGGACCTGCTGGAACACGGGGAGCTTGTCTTCGAAGCCTTGTCGGACGAGATCGATACCCAGCTCGGCAGCACGCACCTTGACGATGTGCGAGCTGCGGCCGCTGAGCAGCCCCATTTTGTAACCCGCACGTTGCCAGAGCTTGATTCCCAACCCGTCGCGGATGTGAAACAGCTTCGTCTCGATCCCCTGATTGTCGAAGACGACGCGACCATCCGTCAGCACTCCGTCGACATCGCTCAACAACAACTCAATCCGCTGACAGCGCTGATCCAACTTCATCGGTGACCTCACTCTTCGCCGTCAACTGGCGTGACAATTCGGAGTTCGGGGCGAGCAGCGGTTGAGGCGGGTTCAACCTCCGCTCGGTCGCCACCCATCGAATGCTCCCACAAGTCCAACAAGTCCGTCACATCGATCAATCCGACCGGTCGCCCTTCGTCATCGAGGACGGGGAGTTCACTGAGCTTGCGATGAGCGAGCATCTCGACGGCGACCATCGCCGGCGCACCGACCCGCACACTGGTGGGCTGTCGCGTCATCACTTCAGTCATTGGCCCGTCGATCGCGGCGTCCTGTTTGCGTTCCAGCAGCCGAGCCAGATCGCTGTCGGTGAAAATGCCCGACAGTCGGCCCTGTTCGTCCAGCAACATGATGGCACCAGTACGTCGACCAGGCCGCCCCAGTTGTACCAGCACATCGCGTACCACGGCGGTGGCCGGTGCGGCTCGACATTGATTCAGCGGCCGCATCACTTCCTCCACGCGTGCCAGCCGTCGGCCGAGTGCGCCGGCGGGATGGCAACGGGCGAAGTCGACGGCGCCAAAGCCACGACGTTGGCTGACCGACAGCGCCAGGGCATCCCCCAGCGCCAACATGGCCGTGGTGCTGGTCGTCGGCGCCAGGCCCAGGTGGCCCGCTTCGCGGAGTTCGCCCAGCGTCAGCACGACGTCGGACATGCGAGCCAGTGGGCTGGTACGACTGCCCGTGATCGAAATTACGGGGTGGCGGGCCCCCTTCAGAGTCCCGACGACTCGCAACAGTTCTTCCGTCCGGCCACTCATCGACAGGGCCAGCAGCAGGTCGTCCGACCGGACGACGCCCAGGTCGCCATGCAGGGCCTCGGCCGGGTGCAGGAAATGGCTGGGAGTGCCGGTGGAAGAGAAGGTCGCGGCGATTTTCTGGCCGATCAGCCCGGCCTTCCCCATGCCAGTAACGACCACACAGCCTCGGCAAGCCTCGATCCGCGTGACGGCTTCGACCAGGGAGTGATCGAGCCGCGCAGCGATTTGCTCGATGGCGGCCGCCTCGTGACAGAGGACCTGGCGGGCCAGTTCGAGCACGGATGCGTCGGTCGCCAGCCGGTCGTGGACGGGCTGGCGCGCAGCACGTTCAGTCATGTGCCACACCTTCCTGGAGTGTCTGGCAGGGGCGCACCTGACAGGAGCGCATCTGGCAGAATCGCATCTGCTGGGGGCGCGGGACACCGAGCGGAGGATCGGACCAGCGCAGCCAGTCAGCCTGTATTCTGAGCGGGAATCCATTCCCCGCCGGGCGGATTGTAGCCAGATCGCCGACCGGTCACAACGTCAGCCCACGGAGGTCGCACCTACCTCCACGGAGGTCGCACCTACCTCCCGCAGCTGCTAGCACGCGGTTTAGACTCGGCCGAGTGCCCGCAGCTTGCTGGCGTTCCCCGCTTGGCCAAAAGCAACCATGCGGTCCACGCAGACCTGCTTCATCGCCGTCCGAGCCGGCTTCAAGTAGTCCCGCGGATCGAACTTCTCCGGCGACTCAGCAAATACCTTGCGAATCGCCCCGGTGATCGCCAGCCGGCAGTCGGTGTCGACGTTGATCTTCCGCACCCCCGACTTGATCCCCCGCTGAATCTCCTCCACCGGTACACCCCACGTCTGACGGATGTTCCCGCCGTACTTGTTGATGATGTCCTGCAGCTCCTGCGGCACTGACGAACTGCCGTGCATCACCAGATGGGTGTTCGGCAACAGCCGGTGAATCGCCTCGATCCGCGACATCGCCAGAATCTCGCCGTCCGGCTTGCGCGTGAACTTGTACGCCCCGTGGCTCGTCCCAATCGCCACCGCCAAGGCGTCCACACCGGTCGCTTCGACGAATCGCCGAGCCTCATCCGGGTCGGTCAACAGCTGATCGTGCGACAGCTGGCCCTCAGCCCCGTGACCGTCCTCCTTCTCGCCCGAACCCGTCTCCAGCGACCCCAGACAGCCCAGCTCACCCTCCACCGACACGCCGCGCGGATGAGCCATCTCGACCACCCGACGCGTCACCTCGACGTTGTATTCGTACGGCGCAGGCGTCTTGCCGTCTTCCTTCAGTGACCCGTCCATCATCACCGAAGTGAACCCGTTGTCGATCGCGCTGCGGCACGTGTCGACGCTGTTCCCGTGGTCCTGGTGCATCGTCACCGGAATCTGCGGATACAACTCAGCCGCCGCCAGCATCAGGTGCCGCAGATAAGCGTCCTGGGAATAGGCCCGAGCTCCCCGCGAAGCCTGGATGATCACCGGCGAATCGGTCTCCTGAGCGGCCTCCATGATCGCCTGGATCTGCTCCATGTTGTTCACATTGAACGCGGCCACGCCGTAGTCGTTTTCCGCCGCATGATCCAACAGAGTACGCAAGGGGACGAGGGCCATCGCAATGTTCCTTAGTTCGGCTCCAAACGGGATTTCCAGCCGCCATTATCGACTTCCCCTGCCAGCTGACAAGCCCTTCACCAGAGCCCTCAGGTCGCCCAATTCGCCACTCATCAATCGGGACTGACCTTTGCGCCGGGTGGCCGATCTGGTAAGACCCCGCCCCAGTCGGATCGGACCCGCAAGCGGTGAACCGCGTTTTGCCACGGAAGGGATTCAGTCCCCGCCCGGGATTGAACAAAGAACATGGAAGCGTTCCAAAACCTGAAAAACACGGCACAGCGGATCTTTGTGCGGACCGGCATGCTCGGTTCGGTCGTCGGCGTCGGGGCGATGGCGATCGCTCAGCTGCAGCACGACCACCTGGCGAGCAGAAATAAGGAACAAGCGGTCGCCACCGCCGATGCGGGTCAGGTACCGGTCAGTCCGATCGGGGGCGGTTCGTCCAAAAGCGGCTCGGCCGAAAGTGGCTCGGCCGAAAGTGGCTCGGCCCCCGCTCCCATCCAGGGCGGAAGCTCCCTCGCCCCGTGGGGCACCTTGCCGGCCGCCGGTTCGTCAGCGGCCCCGTCAGGCTCGAGCCAGGAATCGGGCTCGAGCCAGGAAATCGACCTGAGCCAGAATCCGGCCCCAGTACAAGACACTCACGTCCAGCCGACCGAGTACCAGACCGAGCCCTCCGGCGGTTCGGCCCCGGACCCCGTACCGCATGAGGCCACTCACGGTTCGGACGAATTGCCGCAACCGCTCCCGCTTGCCGCCGGGGCCGACGAATTGGCCCCCGCCAACCCGACCGGCCTCGAAGCTCAACCTGTGGGCCACGAAGAGTTGGGGACCGAAGCGGGAGCTGTCGACACCGGTTCGGGATTCCCGCCGGCGGCACCCAAGGGGACCAATCCCTACCGCACGGGCGGAGCGTCAACGATTGCCCCGACCGAAGTTAATGGCACGGGAGGTTCCGCAGAACCGCCGTTGCTGGAACCGATGCCCGAGCATCCGAGTGATTCGCCGGCTCCTCAGGAGATGGCCCCGTCCTCGGGAGGCTTTCCGGCTCCGAGCGGCGCAGCGGCCTCGCCCCCGCCGGCCGACGTGACCGACGCCCCCTACGATCCGCTGGCACCGCGGTCGGTACCACCGACTGAAGAACCGACTCCAGAATCAGCTCATGCACCGACCGGGCATGCCGCGGCCGGCGCTGCGGCGTTCGGCGTCGGGGCGCTGGGAGCCGGTGCGGCGGCCGCAGCCATGTCGGACGACCGTGCCCCCGCCGGGCTGGAAGACCCGTTGCCGACCGAACCGGTCAACTCGGCTGACGCCAGTCACTCGGCCTCCCCGCCGGCCGACGCGCAATCCGGTGGAGCTGCGTTCCCTGCCTACGGCGATCATCTTCCCACGCCGCCGCTGCAGACGAGCCCGGCCGAACCGGCCCACGACGCCGGTTCCGGCTTCCCGGGATCCGTTCAGGCTGAACCGATTCCCGCCGACAGCTCGGCCAATTTGGCATCGCGATCGATGTCGGCATCGGATCCATCGCGGGGCCGCCCTGGTCCGCGCGAGCTGGAAGGACCGCAAACCGCCTCGGTAGTGATCCACAAAAAAGTCCCCGAAGAAATTCGCTTTGGTCAGACTGCGGTGATGGAAATTCACGTGAAGAACGTCGGCCCGATCACCGCCGACAATGTCACGGTGCGCGACCAGTTGCCCGAAGGTGCACAGCTCGTTCAGACCGTTCCGCAAGCTCAGGCCGATGTGCCGGGCGAGCTGGTATGGAACCTGGGGAGCATGCGTCCGGGCGAAGAGCTGGTAGTGCGTGAGGAGATTCAACCGACTCAGGAAGGCCCGATCGGCAGTGTCGCCACGGTCTCGTTCAACACAGCCGCATCGGCTCGCAGCCGAGCCACTCGGCCACTGCTGAAACTCAAGCACACCGCGCCGCAGACGGTTCTGACCGGCCAGCCCGTGAAGTTCACCATCGAACTTTCGAATCCCGGTTCGGGGACTGCGACGAACGTAACCCTTGAAGAGGACGTGCCGGAAGGACTGACGCATTCGTCGGGTTCACAGATCGAATACAAGGTCGGCAACATTGCTCCTCAAACCACTCGCCGTCTGGAGCTGACATTGAAGGCCACGCGTGCCGGCATGGTGAACAACCTGCTGGTCGCTCGTGCTGACGGCGACCTGGTAGTCGAAGATCAAGCCAATCTGGAAGTCGTCGCTCCGCAACTGAAGGTCGACATCACTGGTCCTCAGAAGCGATATCTGGAACGCAAAGCGACGTTCCAGCTGAACGTTTCGAATCCGGGTACAGCCGATGCCACGAACATCGACCTGGTCTGTCGGCTGCCGCAGGGTCTGCAGTTCGTCGGCACCAACAACTCGGGAGTGTTTGATCCGAGTGCCAAGACGGTGCAGTGGAGCCTCGCTCGACTGCCGGCCGGCAAGCAGGGGAAGGTGGAGCTGACGGTGATCCCGACGCTGGTCGGCGACCACAATCTCGAAGCCGAGATTCGCGGCGACATGAACTTGTCGGACCGGACGGCTCAGCTGGTCTCGGTCGAAGGCATTCCGGCTCTCTTCTTTGGCGTGGCCGACCTGACCGACCCGATCGAAGTCGGCGGTCAGACACGTTATGAGATCCGCGTAGTGAATCAGGGAACGAAAGCGGCGACCAACATCCAGCTGCTGGGCGAAGCGCCCGAAGGGATGCGTCCGGTCAGCGGCGATGGCCCGTCACGAGCTCAGGTCGACGGCCAGAAGATCGTCTTCGAACCGCTGCCGCAATTGGCGCCCAAGTCCGAGGTCAAGTACTACGTGACCGTCGACGGCACGTCCGCCGGACACCATCTGTTCCGCGTCCGCATGGCCAGCGACGATCTGCAGAACGAAGTGACCAAGGAAGAAAGCACCATGGTCTATTCGGATCGTTGACGCCGCCCAAGGCGATCATCTCCCATTTTCCGTCCCGAAGGGACAACCCTATCCCAGCCCAGGGCAAGGCTATGCGAGCCCTGCGAGCATTGACGCCGCCCTGGGTGGGTTGGGATCATTTGGCATCATCGACGCCGCCCTGGGTGCGTTGGGATCATTGACGCGGCCGTGGGATCAATTGGCATCATTTGAAATCATCGACGTCGCCCACGACGATCATCGCCATTTTCCGTCCCGAAGGGACAACCCTATCCCAGCCCAGGGCAAGTCCATGCGAGCCCTGCGAGCATTGACGCTGCCCTGGGTGCGTTGGGATTATTGACGCCGCCCTGGGTGCGTTGGGACCATTTGGCATCATCGACGGCGCCCTGGGCGATCATCGCCATTTTCCGTCCCGAAGGGACAACCCTATCCCAGCCCAGGGCAAGGCTATGCGAGCCCCGCGAGCATTGACGCCGCCCTGGGTGCGTTGGGACCATCGACGTGGCCGTGGGATCAATTGGCATCATTTGAAATCATCGACGCCGCCCTGGGCAATCATCGCCATTTTCCGTCCCGAAGGGACAACCCTATCCCAGCCCAGGGCAAGGCTATGCGAGCCCTGCGAGCATTGACGCCGCCCTGGGTGCGTTGGGATTATTGACGCCGCCCTGGGAACATTTGGGACCATTTGGCAACATTGACGCCGCCCTGGGTGCGTTGGGACCATCGACGCCGCCCTGGGTGCGAGGGTCCGCACGTGCATCGATTCGCCCCGTGGGACGCGTTCATCCCGTCCACAATTAATCCCACGCGTAACGTTCGTCGATCTCCAGACCGTGCCGACGACAAATCTCGCGGAATTCGTCCTGAAAGGACCTGTGTCGATGATGTTCCTGTTGGCCTTCAATGTATTTGGTGGTCGCTTCGACCAGCGATGGGCTGACCGAGAAAGCTCCATAGCCTGATTGCCAAGCAAAGTCGTTAGTGATGTTCGGTTGCCGCTTCAGCCACTTGGTGGTTTCGACCTTTGCCTCCTGCACCACCTTCATGACGGGGAACTTGCGGCTCAGCCGGATCAAGGCATGCACGTGATCTTCAACGCCGTTGATGATCAACGCCGGTGAATCGACATGGTCTCGTACGATGGTCGCCATGTAGGCGTATAGCTCGTCGCGAAGGCCATCGTCTTGGAGCTGCGGTTTTCGATGTTTCGTCGAGAAAACAATGTGCACGTAGATTTGAGCCAGGGATTGTGGCATTTACGGCCTCCATTTCACCGGCCGCCTTATCATGGTCTCATGGTTCCCACGAATGCCACAATTTTTCGCAATTCCCAGCGCGGCGTCAATGATCCCCAATGGTCCCAGCGCGGCGTCAATGATCCCAACCGCAATCCCAGGGCAGCGTCAAGGCTCGCAGAGCTCACCTGGCCTCGCCCTGGGCTCTGATAATGGGCCCCTTCGGGGCGAAAAGATCCGGCCGTGATCGACGACAACGTACGTTCATCCCAATCGACGGATCACCACCATCACGGGCGCATGGTTCTGCCGCGATCGACGACATGTCACCCCATTTTCCGTCCCGAAGGGACAACCCTATCTCAGCCCAGGGCAAGTCCTCGCGAGCTCCGCGAGCATTGACGCCGCCCTGGGTGCGTTGGGTGCATCGACGCCGCCCTGGGAAATTGTGGATTTCTCATAATCGAAACGGTACCATTGGGCATATCGCACAACTCAGCCGGCACAACCGTTATCCATCGATCTGGAGAACCTGGCAAATGAACTACGGCGTATTGAAGAAAAGGGTCTTCCAGAAATGGATCATGGCTGTTGCCATGATGGGTTGGTTGATTCCTCCGTCTATTGCCGTAAGCGCGACGTCGTTGGAGAGCATCTTGGCGGGCGCGCGTGCCGAGCGAGAGCGAATACGATCGGGTCTTTTTCGCGTAGTCGGCACAGCTCAAGAGACTACGTCTTGGACGAATCAGACCATCACGAAATCGCTGACGGGATTCGGTGCATTTGATGTCGACGCGGGGTTGTTTCGATGGGATCGGCGAGTCGATATCGCGGGGGGCAAGCCCGGCGCGGAGTTCAAATGTTTGATAAAGCCAGATATGGAATTCTACTATTCGGAGAATTTTCACAAAGCCGAAATCCATTTGCCGGGTTCCGGGCCACCCGAGTCGAACCCGGATGTGGGCAGACTCTTGGACATCCGGGCATTCGGCCTCTTGTTTGATGCGAATGTGGAGAGCGGAGCCACGCCAGATATGGCGACCGCCGCATTGTCGAACAACCCTCTATTTGGCAAAGAACCCATCATTGAAGACGCGGGGAATGGCGTCGCTCGTGTCACGTGGACGGCCGAGCCAGTTAAGAACGTGACGGATCAACTGGAATGGGTGGTGGATACGGCCAACGGCTATACCCCAATTCGACGAACCCAGACCGAGACGGTCGATGGAAAAGATCCCCTACCCGTGGCTATGCAGGAATTGACATGGAAACAGATTGATGAAGTATGGGTACCGGTGGGGTACAAATTGAACTCCGTGAGAAGAGTACCGGCACCGAACGCCGAGGGTGTTGGTACTTTTGCCCGCACCGTCCATTGGGAGATCAAATGGGAAATGGTGAACGAGGGCGCCATTTCTCGCGACCTGTTTGACATCCACAAGCTCGGATTACCCATCGGGACGGTCATCATGGAAGCGCGAGAAGGTAAACCCTTTGTGACTGAACGCATCGGTCCAAAACAACGCCCCCCCCTAATCCCAGGTCAGCGTTAACGCAGCCCAGGTGATCTCCCTCGATTACAGGCGATGATCCCCGGTTTTCCGTCCCGAAGGGACAACCCTATCTCAGCCCAGGGCAAGTCCTCGCGAGCTCCGCGAGCGTTGACGCAGACGCAGCCCTGGGTGAGTTGGGTGCATCGACGCCGCCCCGCGCATCGCCCCATCACCGCGCGTTGACGCACCCCCGCGCGATCATCCCCGGTTTTCCGTCCCGAAGGGACAACCCTATCTCAGCCCAGGGCAAGTCCTCGCGAGCTCCGCGAGCGTTGACGCCGCCCTGGGTGCGTTGGGTGCATCGACGCCGCCCTCGCAACATCGACGCCGCCCTCGCAACATCGACGCAGCCCTGGGTTCATTGACACACCCCGCGCGTATCGACGGCGTCCTGGGATCATTGATCACCCGCCCATCGGTTCTCCGGGTACCATCACCATCCAGGTGATGTTGAACTTGTCGGCGACCATGCCGAAACAAGGAGACCAGAACGTTTTCGTGAGTGGCATGTTTACCGAGCCGCCGGCGGCCAGCGCGTCGAATGCCTTGTGTGCCTCGGCTTCCGAGGCGACCGACAGAGCCAACTGAACGCCCTCGATCTTGCCCTTGTCGTCGCACCCATCAGAGGCCATCACTCGGGCGCCCCCGACCGTGAACGAAGTGTGCATGATCTTCGATTCAAATCCGGGCTGAAGCATCCCCGGGGGGACCGGATCGGGGCTTTCGTTGTAGCGCATCACCATCTCGACCTTCGCGCCCAAGGCCTGTTCATAGAACCTCAAGGCTTCCTCGCAACGCCCCGAATAAAAAAGATACGGTGTGATTGTGGTAGCTGACATGACCTGACCTTCCAACTTGAGAGAAACTGAATTTACTGTCCGACGAAGAATCCACCGCGTGAGCGACCGCATCTCACTCCAGCTTCACCAACTTCCCTTTCCGCTTGACGATGTTCTTGTAGTCCCACTGAATCTGTTTCGATTTCTTCAACCACCGGCGAAGCACGGTCTTCTTGAGCTCCCCTGGCTCGTTATAGAAGACCGAAGCGTCCTTGAACTTCTTGCCAACTACATCCAGCCCAGGCTCGTCAAAGTCCGCGCCGCTCCAGAACATCAGCCGAATGCCCTGTTTCTGCTGGCTGTAGCCAACGATTGGATTCCCCTCCAGGAACCACACCGGATGGCCGTGCCAGACCTGGCTTTCAGCGTCAGCCAGCCCCTGGTCGATCTCACTGGCGAGCAACTCGCAGATTTCTCGGCTGACGCCATCCAGCGATGCGTTGTAGGCGGCAATGGCGGCGTTCATGTCGTCCCTCCGATTGCCCGGTGATTCGCAGCTCCGACCGGCTGGCCAAGATCGTACACTTCGCGGACTTCGACCGCTCCGACAAAGACGCCTGGATGTTCGGCGGCAATTTCCAGAGCCTCGGCCTGATCACGGGCGAAGATCAAGTAATATCCACCCAGCACTTCGCGCGTCTCAGCAAACGGACCGTCCGTGATCGATCGCTTGCCGTCCCGAATCCGGACGCTCGTGGCCGTGGATGTCGGATGAAGCGGCGAGGCTGAAACAAACTGACCTTGCCTGTCCAATCGTTGCGTGATCTTCACCGCTTGCTGGATGGCTGCCGAATGCACCTCTGGCCCGGCGTTCTGCCAGTGCTGTTCGTCGTCGTAGCAGAGGAACATGAACTTGGTCATCCCCTCCGGCGTTTCGCTCATCAGCTTCTGCGGCGGCAAGTTCTCCGTCGAGCGAATCGGACGAATCTCAACCGTCCCTTTCCGAGCGGCCGGTATCCTACCGGCGATGGCGATCGCTTCGTCGAGGTTGTCGAGATTCAGAATGTAGTACCCGCCGAGCTGCTCCACCGTCTCCGCGAACGGGCCGGTAGTAGTCTGCCGCTCGCCCCGGCGAACTCGCACCGTGGCGGCCGTAGCGACCGGATGCAAGGGAGATGCGGCGAGAAACTTTCCTGCGGCGGCCAGTTCCCGGCATATGTCCATCGACTTCTGCGTGCAGGCGGTCCACTCCTCCTGACTCCACGCCGATTCAGGACTGTAGATCAGCAGCATGTACTTCATGTCCGGCTCCTTGATAAGGGGATCAGGATGACGTTGAATGCGAATCGATCGACTGACCCAATGCCAAGTTGAAGATCACGGGTCGCCTGAGGCCGAGTGCCATCCACATCAAGACACCGATGATGATCGGAAAGAACCACGGCTCGCCAACTCGCAAATGAGTCCAGAGTGCTCCGCCGAGATAGCCTGTCGTGAGGATCGCTCCCAGGAATGCGGTGCGTGGGATGAGAAAGAGCACAGTCACCGCGATTTCAATCACGCCCAGCGTCGGCAGCAGCTGCGTCGGAATCTGCAGTTTGTCCATCATCTCCGCCTTGCCCGGAAAATCGATGAACTTCGGGATGCCGCTGGCTCCGATCATGAAAATACCTACGAGAGCCGTCAGGATCCTGCCGATGATGAGTTGCGTTTTGGACGTCATGCATTCCCCTTTGTCAGTTGTCCCGCCAATCTTTTCCGCCGTCGCCATCCATCAACCACGGCAGGCTGCCTCAATGGCGGCCACGTCGATCTTCGTCATCGTCATCATCGCTTGAAAAGCCCGTTTGGCGGCCGCTCGATCCGAGCCCGTGAAGGCACTCGTCAGGACCGTCGGCGTGATCTGCCAGTTGATTCCCCATTTGTCCTTGCACCAGCCGCACTGGCTCTCTTCGCCACCGTTGCCAACGATGGCGTTCCAGTAACGATCGGTCTCGTCCTGATCGTTGGTCGCGACTTGAAACGAGAAGGCCCAGTTGTGCTCGACACCAGGGCCACCGTTGAGTCCGATACATGGAATCCCCATGACCGTGAACTCGACGGTCAGCACGTCACCTTCCTGGCTCGACGGATTGTCGCTTGGCGCGTGATGCACTGCGCCGACCGACGAATCGGGAAATATGCTGGCATAGAATCGCGCTGCCGCTTCTGCATCGCGAGCATACCAGAGACAGACGGTGTTCTTGGCTGGTTTCATGGTACCCTCATCGACTTGGGGAGCCCTGCTGAAAATGATGGGATGGAACAACGCACCCTAGCCGCCAGTTGCCGCACCGTAATCCGGCACCTCGAACGTGCTGGGATCGCGAATGAACCAAGCCTGGTTGTTCATTGGATTGAACGGAATTGAGATGTGGTCATGCACGGACTTCCACTGACCGTTGATCCGGCGGTACGCCACCGTGACTCGCATCCAAGTCTGACCGCTGGGGTGATCCGCGGGCGTAGGGACGAAACGATGAACACCGTGCATGATGGCCATGTCACCGGAGACGTGAACGACAACATCGCGATGTTCGGACTTGAAGTGTTCAGGGAAGTATGGCAGGCAATTGAGCCAGAGCTGACGAATAGCCTCTTTGCCGACCGTCTTGTACGGCGGGATGGCATCGAACAGGACAGCGTCGTCGGCATAGTCGGCCACAAGACCGTCGGCATCTTTCGCTTCCAGAGCGTTTGACCATTTCGAGATCAGCCGTCGTATGGCCGCTTCATCTTCCGACATGCCTTGGATGCGTTCCGTCAAAGTCTGTTCGTCCTGACGCAGTTGGCCGGTCGGGTCGCTCGGAGCAAAATCTTCCACTCCGAAGCAAGGTCGGATTTCAATATCCGAGTCAACATCCATTGGGTTCGGGCACTTCTTGACCCACTCAATCGCTTCCTGCATCGACTCGACTTCCCACATCCAGAAGCCCGCCACCAGCTCGTTGGTCTCAGTGAATGGGCCCGCCGTAACGACTCGATTCGCCCCGCTGAATCGCACCCGGACCCCTTGGGAACTCGGTTTCAATCCTTCCCCCGACTTCATGATGCCCGCTTCGACCAGGGCCGCATTGTATTTCCCCATCTCCGCCAGCAATCGCTCGCCGGGCATCGTCCCCGCTTCTGAGCTCCGTGTGGCCTTCACAAAAACGGCGACTTTCATTTCCCGCTCTCCCGCGACTGACGGTTGCTTTCAACATGTTTGCCGAGGCGTTCCCGACTTTCACTCAATAGTCGAACGGACCAAACCGGAATCGACAGCTCGTCCGAACTTTTTCTGAAATCGGCAAGTGCTTGCCGAGCAAAGACTTGCGAAACGGACCAGCCAGATCGCCGCGACCAAGTCACCGGAATCCGACCGGAAAACCGTCTGGTAGGCAGCGTCACTCGGACGCCCGCTGCATTTCCTGCAGCCTGCGGCGAAGGAACCGAATCTCAGGCTCCTGACGGGCCAGATTGAGTGCCGTCGCGTAGGCGGCCGTGGCTTCGACAATCCGCCCGGCGCGGCGCAACAGATCGGCTTTGGCGGCATGAGCCAGATGGTATCCGGTCAGCTCATCGGTCGACAGCAGCGAATCGAGGAGCGACAACCCCACTTCAGGGCCATCTCTCATCGCCACAGCAACGGCGCGGTTGAGTTCAACGATGGGAGAAGGGCTGACGGTGAGCAGTGCATCGTAGAGCGCCGTGATCTGCCTCCAGTCGGTGGCTGCCGACTCAGGGGCCCGAGCGTGCTCGGCAGCAATGGCTGCTTGCAGCGAGTAGACTCCGATCTGCCTGGTGTTCATCACGCGGAAAATCAGCTGCAAACCTTCGTCGATAAGCGGGCGATTCCAGCGCGACCGATCCTGGTCTTCCAGCAGCACGATCTCGCCGTCGGCATCAACGCGAGTCAGCCGGCGGGACTCCTGCAGCAGCATCAGGGCGAGCAGCCCGATCGCTTCGGGATCCGGCAGCAATTCGACCAGCAGTCTCCCGAGCCGAATGGCTTCTCCGGAGATATCCGCTCGAGTGAGCGAGTCGCCGGACGATGCGGCATACCCTTCGTTGAAGACGAGATAGATCACGGACAGCACGCCGTCGAGTCGTTCGGCGAGTTCATCCGCTGAAGGGATCGAAAACGGAATCCTCGCATCACGAATTTTCGCCTTGCCTCGCACAATGCGCTGCGCCATGGTGGCTGGAGAGGTCAGAAATGCGCTCGCGATCTCGTCGGTGGTCAGCCCACAGACTTCGCGCAGCGTCAGCGGCACCTGCACTTTCGGATCAATGGCCGGGTGACAGCAGACGAAGATCAGGCGCAGTCGATCGTCCTCGATCTCTTGCCCTGCCTTCGTCGCGTTCGACTCGACGACCTCATCCAGCCGCTCACCGATTTCAGACTGCATTTCGTCGAGCCGACGTCGCCGGCGCAGGGCGTCAATGGCCTTGAAACGTCCGGTTGAAACCAGCCATGCGCGCGGGTTGAGCGGCACGCCTTCGTTGGGCCATCTTTCGATCGCCGCCGCAAATGCTTCGTGCAGAGCTTCCTCAGCCAGATCGAAATCTCGCAGCAATCGCACCAGCGACGCGAAAACTCGGCGCGACTCCGCGCGATACACGAAGTCGACGGTTTCCTGCACGTTGTTAGCTTGAGTCTGCGTCACGAATTGAATTCCGCCATCCGCCAAGACCAGCGCCCGCCTCAACCACCCCTCGACCGAGGCAATCTCCTGCCCACGGCCAATCTGCATCATACGGCAAGAATCTTCCCCATTTCAGTCCCGAAGGGACGGCCCCATCCCAGCTCAGGGCAAGTCCATGCGAGCCCCGCGAGCATTGACGCCGCCCTGGGTGCACCGACGCACCCCCGCGCGCATCGACGCACCCCGCGCACGTTGACACAACCCCGCGCGCATCGACCCGCCCCGCACATCGACGCCCCCGGCGCGATCATCCGCATTTCCGTCCCGAAGGGACAACCCTAACCCAGCCCAGGGCAAGTCCATGCGAGCTCCGCGAGCATTGACGCCGCCCTGGGTACACCGACGCACCCCCGCGCGCATCGACGCACCCCCGCGCGCATCGACGCGCCCCGCACATCGACGCCCCCGGCGCGCATCATGCGCATTTCCGTCCCGAAGGGACAACCCTAACCCAGCCCAGGGCAAGTCCATGCGAGCCCCGCGAGCATTGACGCCGCCCTGGGTGCACCGACGCCGCCCCGCGCATCAACACGCCGCCCCGCGCATCAACACGCCGCCCCGCGCATCGACACACCGCCCCGCGCATCGACGCCCCCCCGGGCGCATCAACCCGCCACCGCGCACATCGACCCACCACCGCGCGTGTTGACGCAACCCGGGCGATCACCCGCATTTCAACCCGTCCCCATCCCAGGGCAGCGTCAAGGCTCGCGGAGCTCACCTGGACTCGCCCTGGGCTCTGATAATGTGCCCCTTCGGGGCGATATACGGGCATGACCAATGGTCGCGGCCGTACTTCGTCGTTACTGGATTGTGGAGAGTTCCAGCACGCCGGCGGCGGCGCCGAAGAGGATGAGATGGTTCACGCCATCAGCAAACACCGATTCGACCAGGTCGGTGGTCCGTTTGAGAGGCGTTTTGGGGACGAGCACGACGTCGGAGTCGCGCAGCCAGATCTCGTCGGCCGGACAGGGCCGTTTGCCCAATAATGCTCCACGCAGATCGATCCGCGTAGCGATCAGCCGCCAGTCGTCCGCTCGACGAAAGACGACGATCTCGCGCAAGTTGCCGCCGATTCCCCAGCCGCCGGCCAGAGCGATCGCCTGCATCACTGTGGTCGGACGCTGGAGCGAAATCTGCGACGGCTGACGGACCTCGCCCAGCACATAGGCCAGCGGCGTGGCGCGCGCGGTGAGAATCGGAGTGACGTCCAGTCCGGGTGTGATCTGGCTGTATCGCAGATTGATCTCGGTCGCCAGTTCGTCCAGCGTCAGGCCTTGCGCCAAGACCGAACCGACGCCCGGCAACTGCAGCGTCCCCGCCGGTGTGACTCGCCCGTTCAATGACTGGCCACCCTGGTTCCCTTGCCGATTGTCGACGGCCGCCAGCAGATCCTGCAGTCGCGTATCGATCTGCTTGGGTGCCACCGAGATGATATCGTCGCGATAATATTCCGCGTAGAGCTTCTGAATCTCGCCCCGGAACTCATCGACTGTGCGGCCAGCGGCGGGGACGGTGCCAAGCAGAAACAGAACGACGGAGCCATCGGGCTGGATCTGGACCTCGCGATTGATGTCCTTGTTGTTCACCGAATCGATTAGCAGTTTGTCGCCGACGTTCAGCCGATACGCTTTGGTGGTCCGTTCGCGAGTCAGCCGAAAGACAAACAGCACGGTATCGTCGATTCGCAGGCGGTATTCGGACATCACCGGCAACCGCGCGGGGCCTGCGAATTCACCCGGCCCGTACTGATCGAATCCGATCGGTCCGAACTGGTCCCAGTCCGCTTCGCCCGCGCATGCCGCTTGGCTGTCGACGCCCAGCGTGATCTGACCGCCGAGTGGTTCAGCGGCCACGGGCGGTTGAGCCACTGTGAGCCATTCCCCGGGATAGGTGTCGGCCACCGCCGGATCTTTTGAATCGGCGGTCACGCCGGAGGGCGGGTCCTGAGCCAGGCTGACATGCACAACCACGGCGAGCGCACCGAAACAGCAGGTGGCCAACAGGATCCCCAGCCGGTACCGGTGGCCCGTTCGCTCAGCAGATTTCGACTTATGCCGCTGGTCCATAAGTTGGCACCTCGCCCTCAGCCGGCCATCGTTGCTGGCCGCCGTCGGACGCTGTTTACCGCCACCTCGCTGTGTCGTTCGACTCGGACTGAGGCGCTCGGCGCCATGGATTCCACCGCTGAGACAACGAGCGGCCGGACGTGCTGGACGCATTCGACTTCGCTTGATTCGACTCAGGTGTCGCCAACGGCCGAGCGGCCGACGACGCTTTCTCCGTCCCACGCGCTGAAGGGTCGTTCGGAGCTGTGGTGGCGTTCCGACCCCACTGGCCTTCGGGGGGCGAGTTCGCGGCGAATTGATCGGGCGAGACCCACGTGACGGGCGGCAGCGCCGCACCGGGTCGGCCACCCTGGCTCGCCTGCAGTCTCTGTTTCTCGGCCTCGGCCAGCTGAGCCTGTTCGACCTGGCCCAACTGTCGATGAACGGCTGACAGATTGTGCCAGACTTGCGGCTGGCTGCCACCGACTCGAGCGGCCTGCCGCAGCACGGTGAGTGCCTCTTCGGGCCGACCCTGTCGAGACAGCAACACACCGAGCTCATTAGCAGCCGGGAAGTTGTTAGGGTCCGCGTCGAGCGCCGCCTGATAGAACGCCTGGGCCCGAAGGTCGCGCAGGTTGGCATCCTGAGCGCCCGGCGACTGCAAGACACTCTGCAGCTTGGCCAAGCCAAACAGCGTCTTGGAGGCGGTCGAGCTCTTTCCGGTAGCCACAACCAGCTGCTGCCGCGCGAAGTCGCGATAGCGTTCGGCCAGCACCTGCGGCGTCAACTTGGACAGCTCCGACTCGTTCACCACTCGCGTGCGATGATATCGGACAACGTGCGCCAGATCCGTGCCGCCAGAGGCATTCGCGGTCAGCCCTACGAGGTCCTTGATCTCGTCGAGCGCCTGCAGGCCCTGCTGCATCGCTTGAGTGTGTTGGCCTTGTCCAGACCGCTGGTCGTGCGCTTGGGCGATCCAGGTCAGAGCTTGCAGGAAACGAGCCTGAGCGCTGAAGACCGCACCGCGTTCGGCCAATGAAAATCCCGTGGCCAGTTCCTGCTGCACTCGCCGCTGAACGTCCGTCGGCAGTTCACCGGCCACTGGCGGAGCCGCTGGCATGGGTGGACTGATCGGCGCCTGGGCCCCGGTCGGTGAGACAGTCGGCAGCTTGGGCTTGGGCGACTGAGTCGGCTGAACTGGCTTAACTGTCGGGACTGACTGGTTGGGCTGGCCTTGCTGAGCCGGTTGCTGTGCCGGTTGCTGTGCCGGAGTCGACGGTGGCAACTGGGTTTTGGCTTCGTCGACCACCCATTGGTTCGTGATCATCAACGGCGCGGCCGGTCCGGCTGGCGGAGCGGTGACTGGCGAGCGCGGATGGCTGGGAGCCAAACTGGCCTGCCCGTCACTCGGGTCGCTCGCTTCGTCCGCCTCGACTTCATCAGCGGAGTGGTCGAAGTTCTCGGAGTCGTCTGCGGCGTCAGCCGTCTCGGCGATATCTGTGTCGTCCGAGACGTCCGCGTTGTCAGCGACTTCAGCGTTGTCAGCGACTTCAGCGTTGCCTGCGTTGCCTGCGTCATCGTCGGTGATATTGTTTTCCGCATCCGACGACAGTTCGTGGTCGATGGGATCTGTTTGCGCACCTTCTTGTGACTCGGACTGTGACGCGGTCGGTCTGTTCGGCAGGGGATGCGATGGAGCGGGAGCGGGCCGTACCGGTTCCGCTGACGGACGGCTGACAACGGGAGACTGAACTGAGGGTTGTCGGACCGAGTTGTTTTCAGGCGGGGAGAGCGCCAGGGCTGGCGCAGATTGAGCGTTGTTCGTTGAATTGATGCGGATGGCCTGCGGCGCCAGGGCGGCCGGACTGATGATCGTACCGGAGGCAGGAGCGAGAGTCGCGGTGCCGGGAAGCGTCGTCTGCATTGTGGGGGCGAGCGACGTCGGCAAGGTCAGGCCGGTGCCCGGAACGACCAGGATGCTGCGCAGCGATGCGTTGTCGGGAGCGGCAGCCAGACGGCGACCATCGCCCGTTGTGTAGAGGGCCGGTTGCGGTTCCGGCTCGAGTGGTGCCAGACTTGGCTCGTCGCTGTCACGCGTGGCTGGCGCCCGAGGTTCGCCAGTTGCTGGAGCGATGGAGTCGACGACCGGTTCCACTCGCTCGACACCGCTCGTTGTCTGTGGAGTGTTGGAGATCGTCGACAGAGCGGAGCCGCTGGTGGCAGGGAGTCGTCGAAGGCTCTGCTGTGTGGCCGAAACACGGACACGAGCCGTTTCGCGGTGGGGAGTTCCGTCACGCGGAGCCCCATCACGATGGTCAGTCGCGCCGGACACTTGCGGGGACGCCGTGGCGCCAGGCTGGGTACTCTTCGTGCGAAACATCTCCTGGGGGGCGATGCAGACGCCGACCAGGAAAAGTGCCACGACGGCGCCGCACCAGCGGGCGATACGGCTTACAAAGCGATCCATGCTTGTAGCTACCGTAAGCTGAAGGAAACAATCCGTTGTTCTTCTCGAAAGATCGACCCGTCAGCTCGACGGGCTGGGGGCCAAATCGCTGGCAGTGCCACCCAATCAGTCAGCGCGGCGCGCCATAATCGGCACAACCGTCGGAAGGCACTGCCAGCACCGACAGCTCACTCCCTCGACTGGCCACGAAAAGCCTCGCAAGCCGACTCATAAACGCGACTCAACGGGAGGCGGTGCGTGAGAGCCAACTGACGGCAGGCTTCGTATTCGGGTGTAAAGCCGGCCGACCCGTCGGGGAGACGAATCCGTTTGCCAGCGACGGCGCCCCATGCTGTCATTACCTGCATTGATTCGCGCGGGAGCTTGTGGCGTTGGACCAGCCAGCGTCGGATCCCGAGAGTTCCCGTTTCCAGGCCGAGGATTTCTTCACAGGCGGCTTGGCGATCGAGTCCGGCAAGTACGGTGATCTTGGTCGCTGGCCGGTTCTTTTTCATGGTGATGGCCGTGGTGTAGACATCCAGCGCACCGGCCTCCCACAAACGCTCGATGCAATAGCCGATCATCTCACCCGTCACGTCGTCCAGATTGGTTTCGAGGACGACGATTTCGTCCGCATCGGACGGAGCTGCTGCGGTGGTCGATTCGCCGACAAACAGACGGACGATGTTGGCCTGTTCGGCAAAGTCTTTGTCGCCCGAACCGTAACCGATCTGGCTGACAGCCATCGGCGGCATGGCCCCGAAGCTTTCGGCCAGCGTGGCGATGATGGCCGCTCCGGTCGGTGTCGTCAGTTCGGCGACTACCGCACTGGTGGCGATCGGAACGCCACGCAACAGCTCGGCAGTCGCCGGCGCGGGGACGCTGCATCGTCCATGAGCGATCTCGATGAAGCCGGAACCGACGGGGACTGGAGAACAGACAAGCCGCGGGTGGCCGAGCAGATCCCAGCCGATCGCCGTGCCGCAGATATCGGCAATCGAATCGACCGCACCGACTTCATGAAAGTGGACTTTTTCAATCGTCGTTCCGTGGACTTTCGCCTCAGCTTCGCCCAGCCGCGTGAAGATGCGTTTGGCCAGATCGCGCTGCGTGGCCGTCATCTGACTGCCATCGATCATGGCCATGATGTGATGCAGATGACGATGTTTGTGTTCCGGTTCAGCTTCTACCGAAACTTTCGTGGCGCGAAATCCTCGACGCTTGACTTGCTGACTGACCAGGCGACAACCTGGCAAGCCTAACGAAGACACGACGCGATCAATGTCCGAAAGTTCCACTCCCGCATCAACCAGCGCGCCAAGCATCATGTCACCCGCCATGCCGCTGACGCAATCCAAATAGGCAATTCGCATCTGAAAAACTTTCCTTCGTGACTCCAACTCAGCCGGTAATGTTCTGCCAGAAATGACAGCAACAACATCACCGGCAGCCTGCGCAGAATGGGGGTAAATGGCGAAAAATTTACCCTTTTTGCGAATGCATAAAATCCGCCTTGACCGCGCTGAGCTTATTCCGTATTCTCCCGCCTCACAACGACGACGCACGACGTCGAGCG
This sequence comes from Pirellulales bacterium, assembly GCA_046349895.1. Taxonomy (GTDB): domain Bacteria; phylum Planctomycetota; class Planctomycetia; order Pirellulales; family Pirellulaceae; genus JAXMBJ01. The sequence continues at coordinate 4,642,906 of JAXMBJ010000006.1, forward strand.
ACGGACAACACAACTCGAAACATCGTGGTTAGGTACGAGTCTAAGGTTTGACGGAATCACGTGGTAGAGTCCGCATCTGGAGCATGTTTTCGGACGTGTCTCTGCGGACCTCGGAGCGTGCGATTGGCATGGATGCCGATCGTCCGCTTCGTACCACGCACCGCAGCCTGTAAGACCCACGAACCAAGCCCAATCGCTCCCGGTCAAGGAACGGAGTCCTAAGCCCCCCTGGGACCCATGCCTTCCGGGGGCTTTTTTTGTCTCCATTCGGCAGCTAGCGATGCCGGCGCACCACGTCCATGTTGCCCCAACGCCACACGGCTCCCGCTGAGCCCCGCCGGCTTGATCCGCCCTGTCGGTGCTAAGTAATCACAAGTTAACCACTTGCGCTCGCCGGCCCCCCGTCCGGCTCCCTGACCGTCGCCGCATGGCACGTCATTTTCTCTAGTTTCCGTCGGCGGAACCGGCCTGACAAACCGGTGCCAGTCGCCACCGGGACTCGGATCACTCCCCCCTCCCTGCTGGTTCATTCCACCATGCTGCACACCGACCGCCTCTGGAACCTTCTCACCCGCACCCGCCTCTACTGGCTCGGCCCCATCCTGGTCCTCGTCCCGCTGGCCGTCCTGGCCGCACTCTTCAAGCCGACCGTCTGGCAAGCGCATCAAGCCTTCACCGTACGTGACGAAGCGATCGGCGAAGGGGCATTCGCCAAGGCGGGTCGTTTTGTCAGCACCGAACAGCTCCAGTCGGCTCAGGAAACCATCCTGCAGTTCGTCCACAGCCGCCAGGTCCTCGAACAGGCTCTGCAACAAGTCGGCCCCGCCCGACCGGCTCGCGCCGCCAGCTGGCCCACCCCGCAGGCCATCGAAGATCTGCGTGACTCAATCACGCTCGGCGCACCCAAAGGGGCCGAGCTCGGCAAAACCGAAATGCTCTTTCTGACCGCCAAAGCCGATTCGCCCCAGCGCGCCGCCGCACTTGTCGACGCCATCGGCCAGAGCCTCCAGACTCAACTGCAATCTTTTCGCGCTCAGCAAGCACACGGCATCGTCACGGAACTCGATCATGAAGTGCAGTTGATTGACGAGCGTTTGCGACAGGCTCGGCAGAGCCTGAGTCAGCTCGAAGCGTCCCTGGGGGCCGACCTGGGCGAAATGAGGACACTCAGCGCCGGACAAGCGGGCGAGTCGAACTTGCGAACCACGCTGTCACAAATCGAGACGGAAATCCGTCAAGCCGATGCGGCCGGTACCGTGCTGGAAAAGCAAAGCGAACTTTTCTCCAACGCCCTGGCCGATCCGCGCGTGCTGCTGGCCGCCCCCACGGCTCTCCTGGAAAACCACCCCGGCCTTCGCAACCTGCAGGCCGGCCTCGCCGATGCTCGCATCAAGGCCGCCTCCGCCTTAGCTCAGATGACTCCCAAACATCCGCAAGCCCGCGTCGCTCAACAGACCGTCACGCGAGTCGAACAGGAATTGGCGCTTGAAATCCGTCAGGCCATGCAGACCACCGAGACCGAGCTGAATGTCAATCATTCACTGGTCGATCGGCTCCATCAACAACGCGACCAGGTACGCACCAAACTCAATCGACTCGCCGAACACCGCGCCGAATACGAACAGCTCAGCAGCCAAGTGACTCACTTCACCACCGAACTGCATCGGGCTCAGACCGCCCTGGCAGACGCTCAAGCCACTGAGCAGGCGGCGCGGCAGTCGAGCCTGATCACGGCGGTGGCACCCGCCGAAGCCGCTCTGAGACCGGTCGGTCCCGGACGGCTGACGCTGCTACTCGCCGGACTAATGGCAACCGCCGTCACCTCCGTCGGCCTGGTCGTGCTGGTCACTCCCGTCGAAGAATTGGTCAAGCTGTGGCGGCCTATCGAATTCTCCAATCCAAACCACGCTCTGCCGGAGATTCACCAGCCAGCAGAAACGTCGAGTCCGACCGCTCCGGCAGCACCGGCAGCGCGACCGACAACGGTCTCAAGCGTCGATTGGGTTCCCTGGCCAAGTCACGCCGCCTGGAACTCAACGCTGGTCGCCGCCTGTTACGCGAGCACCGGAGACGCCGTGCACTAAGCGGCACAGTCAGCCCGCTTGTAGTGCAGGCGTCTCGCCTGCCTCTCCCTTGTGGTGCGGGCGTCTCGCCTGCCTCTCCCTTGTGGTGCGGGCGTCTCGCCTGCCTCTCCTTGTGGTGCGGGCGTCTCGCCTGCCTCTCCTTGTGGTGCGGGCGTCTCGCCTGCCTCTCCTTGTGGTGCGGGCGTCTCGCCTGCCTCTCCCTTGTGGTGCGGGCGTCTCGCCTGCCTCTCCTTGTGGTGCGGGCGTCTCGCCTGCCTCTCCCTTGTGGTGCGGGCGTCTCGCCTGCCTCTCCTTGTGGTGCGGGCGTCTCGCCTGCCTCTCCCTTGTGGTGCGGGCGACTCGCCTGCCTCTCCTTGTGGTGTGGGCGTCTCGCCTGCCTCTCCCTTGTGGTGCGGGCGTCTCGCCTGCCTCTCCCTTGTGGTGCGGGCGTCTCGCCTGCCTCTCCGCGTCCTGATCTTCCTACGCAGTAGGTACAGCGGCTGCGAACTCGGATCCGAGGAGCAGCCGCAAATTGATGCCAACCGAATGGCAGCCGGGACGGCTGCACCACAACCAGACCTCCGCGCCCTCCGCAGCTGTAGAGGTGCCGGAGACTCACATCCCAGGACGCACGAAGTTCTGCGTCAGAAGTTGTTGATGGGCGCCTGTTCTCAGCTCCCTGGCCAGAGCAGGCGGGAAGCCTGCACCACAATTCAAATCAAATCAATTCAGGCAGGCGGGACGCCCGCACCACAATCGAATTCAGAGCAGGCGGGACTCCTGCACCACAATCGAATTCAGAGCAGGCGGGACGCCCGCACCACAATTGAATGCAGGCAACGGAGATGCCTGCACCACAACTGGAACTGAAGTTGAGTTGGATTAGCGTTTCGAGAACTGAGTACCGCGGCGGGCGCCCCGCAGGCCGTACTTCTTGCGTTCCTTCATACGGGCATCCCGAGTCAGGTGCCCGTTCTCGCGCATCGGCGGGAAGGTCGCCTCGTCGAGGCTAATCAGAGCTCGGGCAATGCCCATCCGGCAAGCCCCGGCTTGGCCGGTCGTGCCACCGCCATGGACGCGAATCAACACGTCCACCTGCCCACGCTTGCCGCAATCTTCCAGCGGGCCCAGCAACGTCACGCGGTCCTGGTCGTTGCAGAAATACTCTTCAAAGTCACGGTCGTTCACCGTGATCTTGCCCTGACCCGGACGAATCCGCACTCGAGCGATTGACGTCTTGCGTCGGCCAGTCCCCAGGACATCGTTATTCAGCTTGTCACGTCGCACGGCAACCATGTCTAACCCATCCCTCTCGACGTCGTTTCCACTATCCCGCTATGTCTTGTTCGCTGACCAACCCATCTCAGCTCAGTTACCCGTCTCAGCTCAGTTTCTTGCCGACTTCCGACAGGGGCTGAGGCTGCTGAGCCGAATGAGGATGTTCGCCACCCACGTAGATCTTCAGCTTGTCCAGCATCTGCCGACCCAGCTTGCTCTTGGGCAACATCCGCCGCACGGCCTCACGCAAGACGCGTTCCGGCTGACGATCGTGTCGACGAGCCGCCGGCTCGACCCGCAGACCCGGGTAGCCCGTGTAGCGGGTATAGACCTTCTGTTCCCACTTGCGACCGGTGAACTCCACCTTCTCGGCGTTCACCACCACCACGTAATCGCCCGTATCGACGTGGGGCGTGTACGTCGGACGGTGCTTGCCCATCAGCACCACCGCAATGTCGCTGGCGAGCCGGCCCACGACCTGGCTCGAGCCATCCACCAACCACCACTGCTGGGCGACTTCGCCCGGCTTGGCCATAAATGTCTTGGTAGTCAACACAACCCACGCTCCTGAATCGAACTCTGCCAGCGGTGCAGACGCCACTGCCCGCAGTATGCTCTGCCGGGAAACCGGACAGGATACCCGTTTAACGGCCGATGGACAAGAGCGGGGCCAAGAAAGATTCGAGCCGCCCCGGCTCCCTTTAGAACTGCTGGTCGGCCGACTCCGGCCCACCCGCCCGCGACGCATCCGACGCCTCGACCGAAGTCTCCACCGCCGAGGCCACCGGCTCTTCAATCTTGCCACCCGTCAGGGGGCTCCCGAGCGGCACTCGCAGGCGACCCTTCGCCGTCCGGACGTGAATGTCCTTCCGCCCAATCTGCTCTACTTCGCCCTTGACCGAACCGACGGTCAGCTTGGAGCCTTCCTTGAATCGCAACATCTTGCCCGTCGTCCGCAGACTGACCCACGCCTCCGGCTGGTCCCCCTGCACCACCGTCGCCACGACAAACGCCTGAGTGGCATGGTCAAACGACGGACGAGCGTCCCGATCGACCACCGGTGCGGCTTCGACTACCTTGATCACAAACGACGACTCGGTCCGCTGCGACGGCAAACCGTCGTCGGCCACCGCTACCTTCACCGGATACTCGCCCGGCTCGGCCGCCTGCCACGCGATCGCCCCCGTCTTCTCGTCGACCTTCAGACCCTCGGGGCCTTCCACCAACGAAAAACGGAGGACGTCGAGCGGATTTTCGTCCTTACCAACCAGATTCAACTGCCAGTCCGATCCGGCTTCGACCTCCGGACCCCGTACCCGGTCCAGCTTCGGCGCGATGTTCGCATCTCCGAAACAATTCCGCTGCACGACCACATCGGCCATCTCACGCAACTGCTGCTGGTCGGCTTCGGCCACCAAGGTGTCGAACACATTCAGCCGCTTGCTCCCCTTCCCCGCCATCACCTCAATCGACAGGTCGACGTCCAGCAACTTCGAATTCTGAATGGGATTCAGCCGAATGATCCGAATCTGGTGCTGCTCGGGCGACTGGTAAAACTTCACCAGAAAGTCGACGACCTTCGCCAGGTCGGCCTTCGCCTTGACCTTGTAGCCCACCACCTGGAAATTCGCCGAACGAGGACGCGAGCTGGTCGGCGTCACATTGGGCGACGTGAGCCCCGAGTCGGTGACCAGCTTTACCAGCCAGTTCTTGTAATTGGTGCGGGCCTGCGAATCGTCGGCGGCCAGTGTCGAGTCGATCCGGTCCCGCAGGTCCCGCTGCCGACGCTGCTCCTTCTTCTGCTCCTGCTGCTGCTTACGCAGGGCCTTCTGAGCCGTCTCCAGGGCCGTATATCGCTGAGCAAACATCCCCGACACTTGCGACCAGGCAAACCACGTCGTCCCTAGCACCACGGCCAGGGCGGTCGCCAACGTGATCAGTCGCTTTTTGTCCGCCGAGATGTTCATGACTGCAACCGTCTCTCAAACCACCTCAACCACACCACCCCCACCGCGCCTCGAACCCACATACCTTAGGGAGCCCCATCGACATCGTCCAGCTCAGCTGCCGCTGATCGACCCCTCGCAGGAGTTGCCGCTTTCCCCCGCGGGGACGGCTCGACGGCCGGAGCTAGCCCTTCCTTCGGCAATACCACGACCGATTGTTCAAATTTCCACCTGTACTTGGGGTCGGTTTCATCGATCTGGGCCCCACGTCCTTCAACGCGATGTTGCGCGTCAATCAACGAAGAATCCATTCCAGCGATCGCACCGGGGTCCGTCGCCATCCCTTCGACGACCAGCGTTCCCCCACCTTGGGTAGATACAAATCCGCGAACCTGCTTGAGCTTCACGGCCTCGGACGACGGCAAAGCGGCCGACATGCGAGCGGCCTCCTCGAGCCACTGCACGCGTTCACTTTCCCATTTCTGCCATTCGTCGAGCTGTTTCTGGGTCGCCTTGGCCTGGCTCAGCTCCTGAGTCAGCTTTTTGGTCTGGGCCTGAGTATTGGCGATTTCTGTGTCGAGCTGCCCGAGCTTCAGCCAGACCAGCATCATGGCGCCCAGCACCAGGACGGCTGCCGTCATAGCCAGCAGCGAATAGAGCCGGCGCCGATCGGGGGGGATCGGCCGTCGGTGGGGAGCCAGAAAATCGAGTGGCGGGGCGACCTCGGCCGCTTCGTCCGCCAGCATGGCGACCAGCGAACTGTATTCGCCAACCTGCACCCCTTCCACCGAGGCGCCCTCATCCAAGACCCCAGCCACCGGGTCGACCACGCGCAGGGGCGCCGAATCTTCCAGCACGATATCACGAGCCAGCTGTCGGCCCTCATCGGCTCCCGATAGCAGCACGACTTCATCGACCTGCAGACCTTCCAGCTGCGAAAAGGCAGCCGCCCGTGTCCGCTTCAGCTCGGCCGTCAATTGCTCGGCGTCCGATTGGTGTCCCGTCCGCATGACCCAGCGGATCAGCAACGGGGTACCGCAGTCGGCAACGATCAGCGTCCACGCATCCCGCATCGGCAGAATCATCAGCTGACGCAGACTGCCGCCACTCACATCAACGGCCGTACCGTCGCTCACCGACTGCCGGTAGATCCAGCGTGCCGCAGCCGCTGGACCGAAAACCATCCGCTGGGCCTTCCAACCACTCAGATTGGCGACCTGACGCCATGTCTCCAGCACGGCAGGCCGCATCGCTGCTGCCATCACCACGCGTTCCGTTGCGTCACGCCCGGCCGGGACGGCTACATAATCAAGCGGCCACTGGTCGTTGATGGCACTGAACTCAGTCATCGCCACCAGCTTCACCATGTCGGGCAATTCGTCGTCCGACACGCCAGGCAAGGTCAACCGCCGCAGCTCGACCGCCTGTCGACCTACCGCCAGCTGACAATCGGTCCGGACAACCCCTGCCTGTTCCAGCTGAGGTCCAACCGTCGACCACCAGACCGCCGGATCGTCACTCACCCCCAACGCCGGAAAACTCAACAGACGCTCCACGACATACCCGTCGCGACGCGTGCGTCCGACCAGCACTCGCAGCTGCTGAGTATCCTGTTCGAGCCCTATCCAACGTGACATTCGATTGCCTCGACGCGCCTGGCGCTCCCTAAGGTGACGATCCCGTCCCGGTTGTCATTCCAATCCCCAGCAGGTCCACCGGCAGGCCACGCCCCAGAGGAGTGAGATCTCTCCAGGATAATATGCGGCCACTCCCGTCGGAACCGTCCCAGATCATTTCGATCCGACTCGTTATCTGCCGACCCTCCACAATCCCGTACACCTGCGCCCGGTAGACGCTGCCACCACCGTTCAAATATGGATACAGCGTCTTCATCTGGTCGACCGTCACCAGCCCCGTCGTCAACAGCCAAGTGGGGTGCCGCAGGCTGTCATCCCCCCCTAACAGACTCCGCTGGTCCAGAATCGTCGGCAACAAATCGACCGACAGACCCGGTAGACCTCGGAGCACTGCCGCCGGCGCCTCGTTGACGTTAATACGACCTGGCCGTTGGTCGCCTGCGACAGTCACATAATCCAGTAAACGCGGAAGTTGGGTCGCCATCGACACCAGATCCTGCCCCAACGGGGAATTGACCACCACCGCCTGCTGCGCGTCGGGGAACTGCACCTGCACCTGAGCGCCGACCAGGTCGATCAGCGAACCGATCTGCTGGCGAGCCGCCACCGTCATGTCCGGCAGCCGACCATTCATCGCCTCGCCCTGCACCTGCTGGCCGCTCTGCTGCTGGCCGCTCTGCTGGTTGCTCCCCGTGGTCCCCGTCCCCGACATGCCTCCCGATGTGCCGCCCGACGTGCCGCCACCCAAACTGATCACCCCGCTCGAACCCGTACTCCCACCCGTGTTCCCACCACCCGTGTTCCCACCACCCGTGTTCCCACCACCCGTGTTGCCACCACCTGTATTCCCGCCCCCCGTGTTCCCACTATTTCCGCCCGTTGTCGTTCCCCGGCCGCCACCCGAGCTCGTGTTTCCGCCACCCGAGCTCGTGTTTCCGCCACCAGCACTGGTGCCGCCACCGGCAGTTCCGCCGCCAATCGATCCGCCTCCAGTCGTGCCGCCTCCAGTCGTGCCACCCACGGCACCGCCCGTGACCCCGCCGACACCCGACGTCCCCGTCGATCCGGTCCCGCCGGCCGTGTTGGAGTTCTGGTTGGAATTCTGGTTCTGGCTCTGATTCTGGTAAGGCCCGTTCTGACGATAGGCGATGATGAAACCGGCCATGTCCGCACCCACCAGCGTGTTCAGTTGGCTGTAGAGCGTCTGCAGGTCGTTCATGTTCAGATCGATCTTGGGCGTGCCGTCCGGAGCCATGATCGACTCGCGACTGTAGACCGTCAGGAACGGGGCCCAGCCGAGCGCCATCTCACCGGTCGAATTGTCGATCGACCCGGCCGCCACACCCGCCTGTTCGCTGGCATCCACCAATCCACTGCGGTCCTGATCGAGGCCATACAGCAAAGCAGGCGACATGCCGCGGACCAACAGCAGTTGATCGATACTGTCCAGCTGTCCGTTCGCCGGTATCACAGGAGGCGAGAGGGCACCGTAATACTCGATCTCCGCCCCCAGCTCGCGCGGAATATCGTCGGCGTCAACAAAATCGAGAATGGCATCGGCGATGTCCTGAGTCATGCCCGGCAGCCCCATCAGCATGGCCAACCCGGTCCCCGGACTCTGATCTTCAATGGCTGCCAGCGCGTTGACATTCAATTTGGCCGACTCGTCTTCCAGACCAAACCGCACTCCGATCGGCAAACCCTGAGCATCAAACGTGCGCGACACGACAGATAGCCGCTGGCCCCCACTCGCGCCGTCACCCGCGCCGACCTCAATCCCCTGAAACAACGTCGGGTTGTCATAGAGTCCGCCCAAGGTGTCGAGCTCTAAGGGGACCGATTGGATGAGTGTCCGGACGTAGTCGCCGCCCGATTCGGCCAGCATGCGTGCCTGAGTCTGATTGCCGACCGCGTCGATTGCCTTGCGTTCGACCACCATCAACTCGGCGAACGTGTACGCCGCCAGCGCCAGGACCGAGACGACAATCAGCACGATGACCAGCACCACCCCTCGGCGCTTCATTGCACACCTCCCGACGCCGTCCCACCGCTCGCCGAACCAGTAGTTCCCGTCGTACCTGTGCCACCAGTCGTCGCACCGGTCGCATCTGTCCCGGCCGCGGCCGCCGTAGCCGCCGCCTGCAGCACGGCCGCGTCGGCCATCGGCAGATGGACGACCATCTGAAATTGAATCGGCTCAGCTTCCTGGTCCGTCGTCACCCAGCGCCGCGAAGCTGGCGGCGGGGGTATCACCGTCATCGTCACGCTCACAGCCAACGGCAATCCACCCATCGACTGCGAATCCCAGCTGGTCGTCCAGCCGATGCCATCGAAATAAGCGAACTCCAACGCCTGCACTTCGGCCGCCAGAATCTGCTCCGTCCCACCCGCACTGGCCGCATCGTCCAGCCCTGACGTCGACAAGCCGGCCACACGATCCACGGCTCGCCGAACCAGACCGCCGTCAGGAGCTGCGGCCGCATCGGCCGATCCGGTCGTCGTACCACCGCTCGATGGAATCACGTAATAGCTGATCGTCTGCAGCGTCCCCACGCCGCCGCCACCCATCGCCAGCTCCGGATCGCCCGCCAGCTGCTGCCACGACGGTGACGAAAGAGCATCCCACTGCAGTTCGTACTGCGTTCCAATCAGACTGGCCGGCGGTACCGAAACCGCCGCAGCCGTCTCGGTCCCCGTCGTGCTTGTTCCACCCGACACCGTGCCAGTTGCCGAGCTCGAACTCCCCGTCGAAGAACTCGTACCACTGGTGCCCGACGTTCCCGTACTGCTGCTGCCTGACGCGCTTGTACCCGAGCCGGTCGTGCCTGAGCCTGTGGTGCCGGAACCGGTGGTCGTCGAGCCGCCCGTGTTCGAACCGGTATTACTCCCCGTGCCAGTTCCCGTCGCGCCACTTCCGGTCGATGTGGCTCCCGATGAACCGCCCCCCGAGCTGCCCATCCCGGAACTCCCCGTGCTGATTGGCGGAAACGTCTGCTGCGGAGGCGGGACAAACGCATGCTGCAGATCGCGCCGGAGCATATCGAGCACGGCGCGAGCCAGCTGAGCCCCGGCGACCTGGTCGCGCCGCCGCTCGAGCTGACTCAAGTATCCAAAGATGGCCGCGCTGAGCAGCGTGATCACCACCGCCGACAACGCCAGGGCGACAATGATCTCGAGCAACGTCAGACCCGATCGACTCCGATACTTCAACTCTGTCGACCGCCGATAGCCCCATCGCAGACGATTCACCACGCGTGTCATCGCCCGCCCCCTGTACTGCCAGTACCAGTACCTGTGTTGCCCGTACCCGTGCCGCCAGTTCCTGTGCTCCCCGTTCCCGTGCCGCCGGTTGTGCCGGTGCCGGTCCCCGAGCCGGTGGACGAACCCGAGGATGTGCCCGTCGAAGCGTACAGTGCATCGGCTTCAGCGGCCGCTGCTGCAAGCTGCACGGCCGTCTCGGCGGGCGAGACGTCGGTCGGATCGGCCACCCAGCGTGTGAGCTGAAAGCTGACCGGCTGACGCGACGTCTTCGCTTCGCTGATCGTCACCACCACGCTCAGCAATCCCGCGACGGGCCCGTTCTGCACGTCGACCGAATAGACGAACTGCGGATCCTCAGGGAGTTCACCCTCAACCACCGATTCGGGAATGGTTTGCGACGAAACAAGCTGCGACATCACCGACTGGGCGTGAACTTGAGCGGCCGCGAGCGCCGCGGCTTGCCGTGCGGCCATCGACGCCACTGCCACGTACTGGCTCAGGATCGACAGCGTAATCGCCAGCACGGCCACCGCCAGAATGACTTCGACCAGCGACATGCCGGCGCGGCGACGAGCTGATCGCTTTCGTAATCGCGACTTGCGCACCGAACCAAGGCGAAGAGAGGCTGAATCGATCATTGTTGAGCCGTCACCTTTTCCAGATCGCCGACGCGGCTGAGTCCCGTCAAGCCGCGCACGCGCACCGAAACCGCTCGGCCCCGACCATTGACCAGCACCACCGTAGCGTCGTGGCTGGTGCCATCGGGGAAGAATGTGACGGTTTCCTGAGCCGACGAGGTGGCTCCACCACTGGACCCGCTGCCGGCAGCCGCGGCACCGCTGGTCCCCAGCCCGCTACTGAACGTGATCCCCGACGCCAATTGACGCTGACCGGAACTCCCTGAGCCAGACGACGCGCCGCCGGCAGTCGGCTGCGATCCGCTGCTCGCGACCGCCGCTGCCGGATCAAACGGCTGAACCCAGTAGACGTTTCCATCGGGCTCATAGCAGAACTGTTGAGCGGTCCCGGTGCGGATAGCGGTAACGCGCGCATTGGCCAGTCCGCTCGACACCAGACTGGCCGCTTGCCGCAGCTGCTGGCCTGCCAGTGTTCCGCGGAACGTCGGCACGGCGGTCGCCATCAGCACGGCGACCAGGATGGTGACCAGCAGCAGTTCGAGCAGTGTGAAGCCGCGTCGACGGCAGTGCTGACCTGAGTGCTGGCGAATCGGTCCGCGCATGTGCTGTTCACCTCACCGCCATTCCGGATCCGCTCCGGACTGTTTAGGAACCGCTGGTCACGTCATCTTGAGTGCCATCCTGGCGATCGTATCCCCACGACCAGATGCGGTAAGCATCACCGGTCGATTCGTACTGGTACGGATTATTCCAGGGATCGACGGGAATCTGTGAGGCCTTCAGGTAGGGCCCATTCCAGGTGCCGGTGCTTTCCGCGTCGGTCGGCGGTTCGATCAACGCCTGCAGCCCTTGAGCGGTAGTGGGGTAGGAACGCAGATCGAGCTCAAACATGTCGATCGCCTCCTCGAACACGCCGATCTGGGTACGAGCGGCGTTGATGAGGGCCTTTTCGCGGGCCTGACGCACGAAGATGGTGGCCGTCCCGGCGAGGATCGCCAGGATGATCAGCACCAGCAGAACTTCGATCAGCGTAAAGCCGCGACGAGCGGCACTGCGACGGCACATCCCCAGATTGCTCATTCCAGTCCTCTTCATCTTCACATCCTTTATTCTGTGAACGAGTGTTTATTGATTCGCCAAACCACGAGCCGGCTCATACCGGACGACTCGTTGATGTTCTTTACAACGTACTGCTCATCTTGATGATGGGCATCAACAGGGCCAGCAGGATAAACAGCGTAATGACAGCCAACAGGACAAGCATCAGGGGCTCGAGCAACCGGACGACCACATCGAGCCGTCGTTCGGTGCGTCGTTCCAGACCATCGGCCACATCGACCAGCACTTTGTCGAGCGTATTCGATTCTTCGGCCACCGAGATCATTTCGCAGACGGGTCGGGGGAAGTAGCCTGACTGAGCCAGCGGGACGGAGAGCGACTGGCCAGCCGTGATGTTCTCGGCCGCCACCGCCACCGCTTCCGACAACATCACGTTCCCCGAAGCGCGCCGGCTGATGTCGAGGCTCTTCAGAATGGGCACTCCGTTGTGAATCAGCGTCCCGAGGACTCGGCAGAACCGCGCCACCGCCAGGTTCTGGAAGACCGAACCGAACAACGGCAACTTCAACTTCACCCGATCGGCCACTCGACGTCCTGCGTCGGTCGCCAGGTACTGCTGCAGAAAGTAGACCCCGCCAAAGCCGGCCGCCACCATCAGCCACCAGGCCCGTTTGAGCGTGTTGCTCATCCACAGCAGCCATTCGGTGGCCGCCGGCAGTTCCCCGCGCTCGCGGAGTTCGTCAAACAGCTGAGCGAAATTCGGCACGAGGAAGATCATGAGCCCCGCCACGACGAGCGCACCGAACCCCATCAAGAAAATCGGGTAGGTCAACGCACCCATGGTGCGGGCCTTGAGATCCTCCTGAGCCTCCGTGAAATGAGCGACGCGCTGCAGGGCATCTTCCAGAAAACCGCCTTCACCACCGGCCAGCACCATCTGCACGGCCAGATCGCCGAACGTCCGTTCGTGCCGCTGCATCGATTCGGCCAGCGTCGCTCCATCCTCCACTCGCCGCTGGACGTCTTCCAGCACCGACTTGAGCTTCAGGTTGGAGGTCTGATCCTTGAGAATCGTCAACGATCGCAGCAATGGGACACCGCTGCGCAGCAGAGCGGCGAGCTGCGTGTAGGTGGCGGCCAGCAGCTCGCCCTTGACGCGAGTCCCGAGCATCGCAAACTGTCGCGGCTGTTTTTCCGGAGCCACTTCGAGCGGAAAGAGGGCCTTGCCGGCCAGTATCGACAGCACTTCACGTTGGTTGGCTGCCGCCACCGTGCCGTTGACTTTCTGGCCTCGCGCATCGCGAGCTGTGTAGGCAAATGTCGGCATATCTTCCCGTTCCGCTCCGGAACCCGTTATCCGTCAAACTCGAAAGTTACCGCTGCTGCTTACAGCCGATCGCCCTTGGTCACTCGCGCCACTTCGTCGACACTCGTTTCACCCAGCAGGACCTTCCGCCAGCCGTCCATTCGCAACGTATGCATCCCTTCCTTTTCTGCCTGCACGCGAATATCCCAGCTGCTGCGGCGAGCGTTAGCCAGCTCGCGGATCTTCTCGCTGTTCACCAGCAGCTCGTAAATGCCCGATCGCCCCGCATAGCCCTGCTGACGGCACTTACGGCATCCGATCGGCCGCATCAACGTCCCGCCTTGCTCCTGCAGTTGCTCCCACGGGAAGTCCTTCGGCAGATCCTCGCGGCCCGGCTGGTACGGCTCACGACACTCCTTGCACAACCGGCGGACCAGCCGCTGAGCCATCACGGCCTCCACCGTGCTCGCCACCAGAAACGGCTCGACTCCCATGTCGACCAACCGCGTGTAGGCGCTCGAAGCGTCGTTGGTGTGCAGCGTGCTGAAGACCAAGTGGCCGGTCAACGACGCCTGGATGGCATTCTCCGCCGTTTCCAGGTCGCGGATTTCGCCGATCAGCACCACGTCGGGGTCGTGACGAAGAATCGCTCGGAGACTCTGAGCAAACGTCAGACCGATCTTCGGATGGACCTGAATCTGGTTGATCCCCGGCAACTGATATTCAACCGGATCTTCCGTCGTAATGATTTTGACCTCGGGCGATCGGATCTCTTCCAGGGCACTGTAGAGCGTCGTTGTTTTGCCAGAGCCCGTTGGCCCCGTGACCAGCACAATCCCGTGCGGAATGTCGATCAGCTCACGGAACGTCTTGTAGACATCCTCCGACATGCCGAGCGACGCCAGCTGAAACTTCATCGCTCCCTTGTCGAGAATACGCATCACGATGCTCTCACCGTGAATCATCGGGATCACCGACACACGCACGTCGATTTCCCGACCGGCAACGCGCAGCTTGATGCGACCGTCCTGAGGGAGCCGTTTTTCGGCGATGTTCAGCCGAGCCATAATCTTCAGACGGCTGATGATCGCCGCGTGGAACCGATGAATCTCGGCCGGCATCGGCTGCAACTGCAACATGCCGTCGATGCGGTAGCGCACTACCAGCCCGTCCGCCTGAGACTCGATGTGCACGTCGCTCGACCGAGCCTCGACCGCCTCCAACAGAATCTCGTTCACCAGCCGGATCACGGAGGCTTCCTGAGCCATCTCGGAGAGCTCAGAACCGTCCGACTCGATCTCGCCCAACAACTCCACCGGCTCGTCGTCGGCCTGAGCCATCAGGCCGTCGACCGTCTCGCTACCGACCCCCATGTGCCGCTTGATCACCCGCGCCAATTCCTGACGCGAAGCCAGCACGGGAATGACCGACAGACCGACCGTGGCACTCACCTCGTCCAGCGGCTCCAGGTCGAACGGGTCACTGGTGGCGACGATCAACGATCCGTTCACTCGCCGGATCGGGAAGACCGTGTCCTTGTAGATGATCCGCTGCGGGAAGCTCTGCAGCAGCGACAGATCAATGTCGTCCGTACGGGCCAGGTCGATGTAGTCCATCCCCATCGCCGAACCGACACTCTGCAATGCCTCGTCCTCGGCTACCTTCCCCTGCTGGACAACCCACTGCAGCAGACTCTCGCCCGGCGGACAGGTCGCCCGACACTGGTCCAGCTGCAGCCGATCCAGCAGGCCTTGTTGGCAGAGAATCTCTCCAGCGTCCATAGCACGATCGACCTTCTCTGGGCCGTGGGAAAAAGCGGGCGGCCGGCTCTTCCACAGCAAAAAAAGAGGCTCTGTTAACTAACCTGCACGTCGACCGGCCAGCCCTCAGCAGGCCCCGACAGTCGGCTCTGCCCTCCGCTCGGACAGTCGACTGCCACCCGTTCGTCGTTCGGTTTTTCAGAACCCGGTTCAGCCTAACCAGCGGCGTGACGGCGGGATGCTCCCGGGAACTTGTACACGATCCCGGTGATAGGTACTACGCAGCGCACGAAAAGGATTCAACAACGGGCGAAATACCCTATTTCGCCTCGACAGCCCCCCCTCTCGTGGACATGCTATAAATTATGTCTGGGCCCAGGGACACGGTCAACGCGAACCTCGGCAAATCGGCCGGTAACCACAAGCCTATCCCGCGACGGTGCCTCGGTTTGATCCTGCATTGATTTGACGCTGCCGCTATTTGACGCTGCATCGATTTGTTGATACTCCACCACCCCCTGCGTACCGATGTTGGAGCCTCTCGCCCTGACCTCGGCCCCACTCCACTCGGTGGATCTCTTGGAACCACCTCCGGGCGGGGATTAACATAAGCCCTGGACGCAGACCACGTTGTGGCCCGCGCCACGATTACCGTACTCGAACGACTCACCAGGACTCGACCTCATGCCCTCGTTTCTCCGCCATGCCGTACTGGCCAGTCTCGTGATCGGCGTGTTCAGTGCTTGGTCAGCCGCTCAAGGGCCCCCCTTCCAAGGCGGACCAGGACAGGGTGGACCAGGACAGGGCGCGGGCGGTCCCCAGGGGGGCAATCAACAGGGCGGCGGGGGTCGCGGCCAAGGAGCCGGTGGACGGAGCGGACGGACTCAGGCCATGCTCGAACGGCTCGATGCCAATCGCGACGGAGTCTTGCAGGCGACGGAGATTCCCGAGCGGATGCGATCGATGATCGACCGGTACGCCGGACGTACGGGTGCCGCTCAGCAGGGAAATCTCCGCATCACCGAACTGATCGCCTCAGCCGAACGGAATCGCAACGCGGGGGGACCCAACGGCGGCCCCCAGGGGAACGCTCAAGGAGCCGCTCAGCCCTCTACGACAGTCGGCGGTTTCGGCGTCAGCGTCGAACGGCCCACCGTCCCCGGCTTCGATCCCGCTCAAGCCGCCCTGGCCGCTCAAGCAGCTGCCGCTGCAGTAGCTCCTACCGGAAAAACCTCTAGTCCGACGACACGCGGGACCACCGGCAACCAAGGTGGTACCAGCCAGGTCGATCGAGTGATGCAGCAATATGACGCCAACAAGAACGGCTACCTTGACCGGTCCGAATGGGCGTCCGTGAAATGGTCCGGACCGGGCCCCGAAACGTCCGACTCCAACGGCGACGGTCGCATCTCCCGCGATGAACTCTCGGCTCGTCTCTCCCGCCGCTCCCAAAACTCCAGCTCCGGCAACTCAGGCTCTGGCAATGCCGGCCCTGGCGGCCCGGGACCGGGCAACTCAGGGCCCGGTGGGAATTGGGGGCAGGGTGGCCCCGGTGGCCAATGGGGGCAGGGTGGCCAACGAGGACAACGCGGTCAGCGGGGACAGGGTGGCCCAGGCGGCCAGTGGGGACAGGGTGGCCCAGGCGGCCAGTGGGGACAGGGCGGCCCAGGTGGCCAGTGGGGACAGGGCGGGCAAGGAGGGCCCGAAGGTCAGTGGGGAGGTGGACAAGGTGGCCAGTGGGGCCAGAACGGTGACCAACGCCGGCGAGGCAGCCGCAATGGTGACACCGCCAACGCCGGTGGCGATCGGGCAAGTCGTCGCGGCGGCGGCAACTGGGGTGGGCCCGGCGGCGGCGCTGGTGGCGGCGAGAACGCCAATTGGGGCGGTGGTGGCGGCGGCAACTGGGGCGGTGGCAATCGAGGTGGTGGCGGACCGGGTGGCGGTGAGCAGGGAGGCGGTGAGCAGGGAGGCGGTGAGAACGGGGGCCAGTCGAACGGCGAAGACCGGTATCAGCGTTACGCGCAGTCGATGTTGCAGCGGTACGACACCAACCAGAACGGAGTGCTGGAACAAGACGAATGGGGACAGATGCGCGGCAACACGGCCGACTTGGACAAGAACAAAGATGGCCAAGTGACGATTGAGGAGCTGGTAGCGCGGGTGAGTGGCAATCGGCGGCGCGGCAATGGAGCCGATGCGGCCGCTGCGACTCCCAAGAGCTATCGCTTCCTGACCGCCAAGGAACGATGGCCGGCCGACCTGCCTAGCTGGTACGGTGAGCGGGATCTCGATGCCGACGGACAGCTCAGCATGGCCGAATGGTCCAACAGCTGGACCGATGACGACGTAGCCGAATTCAATCGCTACGACACCAACTCCGACGGCTTCGTCACTCCGGCCGAATCCATCGCCGGCGACCGACGCCAATAACATCTCGCCTCCAACGCCGGTCAATTTCACACCGACCGATCTTCCCACCGATCGATTTCCCACCGGTCAATTTCACACCGACCGATCTTCCCACCGATCGATTTCGTGCCGATCGATTTCGTGCCGATCGATTTCGTGCCGATCGATTTCGTGCCGATCATTCGGCCGCACGTATTTCGTCCCGAAGGGACAACTCTATTTCAGCCCAGGGCGAGGCCTGGGGAGCTCTGCGACCCTTGCCGCTGCCCTGGGCACCCGTGTCGCCACGTCGGTTGATTTCCCGCCGATCGATGTCGCGCCGATCGATTTCCGACCGATCGATGCCACGCCGATCGACTTCGCACCGATCGATGTCGCACCGATCATTTGGCCACACGCATTCCGTCCCGAAGGGACAACTCTATTTCAGCCCAGGGCGAGGCCTGGGGAGCTCTGCGACCCTTGCCGCTGCCCTGGGCCCTATCCCAGCCCAGGGCGAGGCCTGGGGAGCCCTGCGACCCTTGCCGCTGCCCTGGGCACCGTGTCGCCACGTCGGTTGATTTCGCGCCGATCGATGTCGCGCCGATCGATTTCCCACAAATCGATTTCACGCCGATCGATTTCCGACCGATCGATGTCGCGCCAATCGATTCCGCGCCGATCGATTCCGCGCCGATCGATGCCACGCCGACCGATTTCGTGCCGACCGATTTCGCACCGATCATTCGGCCGCACGTATTCCGTCCCGAAGGGACAACCCTATCCCAGCCCAGGGCGAGGCCTGGGGAGCTCTGCGACCCTTGCCGCTGCCCTGGGCTCTATCCCAGCCCAGGGCGAGGCCTGGGGAGCCCTGCGACCCTTGACGCTGCCCTGGGCACCGTGTCGCCACGTCGGTTGATTTCCCACCAATCGATTTCCCACCGGTCGATTTCCGACCGATCGATGTCGCGCCAATCGATTCCACGCCGATCGATTTCGTGCCGATCATTCGGCCGCACGTATTTCGTCCCGAAGGGACAACCCTATTTCAGCCCAGGGCGAGGCCTGGGGAGCCCTGCGACCCTTGCCGCTGCCCTGGGCGCTATCCCCACACAGCCCAGGGCGAGGCCTGGGGAGCTCTGCGACCCTTGCCGCTGCCCTGGGGACCGTGTCGCCACGCCGGTTGATTTCGCGAAAACCGACGCCGCGCCGATCGATTTCCCACCCAAATTCGGCCGCGCGTGATGCGGCCCGAGATCAACCGCCGCCGCCACGACCGCCACCGCCACCGCCGCCACCACGACCACCGCCGCCGCCGCCGCCGAAGCCGCCGCCACCAAAACCACCACCACCGCGGCCGCCGCCTCCGCCGCCAAAGCCACCTCCACCGAAGCCGCCGCCACCGCCACCGCGGCCGCCGCCGCCGCCGCCGAATCCGCCACCGCCGCCACCTTGCTGAGCACGCATGGCGTTCATCATCTCAGGCGTGAAGCCACCCTGGTTTGGGCCAAACCCGCCACCCGGGAAACCGCCCTGGCCCTGATTCCCCTGAGGACGCTGCGTCGTGCCGCTCTGCTGCTGGCCAATCAACGCCGCGACGGCCCGCTGGACCATCTCCGGGTTCGCCTTCTGCAACGGAATCACCTGCATCACTTCACCCGCACCTTGGCCGGCCACATCGAGCTGATTCACCAGGTCGCGGATCTGTTCAAACACGGGATCGGGGGCTGATACGACCAGCGACCGGCTCTGAGTATCAACGCCGATCGTCACATCACGCATCTGCTCTTCGGCTTGAGCACCACCACCCCCTCGACCGCCACCGCCGCCGCCACCGCCACCGCGAATGGCGCGGATGAAGTCTTCGGGCGTCGGTGCTCGAGCACCGCCCTGCCCTCCCGCTTGGCCGCCGTTGATCCGCGACGCATAGACTTGGCGGATCACATTCGCAATCTGCTCCGGATCGCTGTTGACGATCGGAATCAATCGCGGAGCGGGCATCAGGTCCGCTTCCTCGCTGAACGCCCGATCGACCACGGTCAGCAGATCCTCGACCAATTCAATCTCAGCCGGTGCGCCCTGGACAATCAGCAGGTTCAATCGCGAGTCGGGGATGATCACCACGTTGCCACCGACCAGCGAACCACCGCCGGCACTCATGAGCGAATCGAACAGACTGCCGCCCCCCAGCCCGCCCAGCAAACCTCCGGACGAAGTCGAGCTGGTCGAACCTGAAATGATCTGCTTCAACAAGTCCGCAGCGACCTGAGCCTTGGAGTACTTCAGATAGAAAACGGTGAACTGGCTGCCGGCCGGAACCGACGCACCTTCCAGCGTCGTCAACAGTTCCTCAAAAGCATCCAACGCCTCGGGATCTTCCGAGGAAATAATCAACCCGTTGGGCCCTCGCGATACGAGCACTTCAGGAAGTTCGTTCTGTTCAGCCACCTCACTCTCTTCCTGGCTGGCTCGGCGCCGAGCTGGCCGCTCATCGCCGGCTGCCGGCTCGGACGATTCGTTCCGCTGAACATAACGGATGCGCACGCGGCCCGTGAATCCGACCGACTCGCCATCCGGCGCGGGCGGCTGAGCCTCGGTCCCCTGAGTCCGCGATTCATTCTGATTGGCCGGCAACCTGGGCGACGGAAGTCGCGGAGTGGTGCGTGGAGCTTCGTCCTCGGCCGCCGGAGCCGGCCGTTCGGGGCGCCGGACGGGAGTCTCTTCGACGGCCGATTCGCTCTCGGCTCCAGCCGCGGCATCCGTACGTGGCGGGAAGAGTGGTTCGCGACGCGTCCGCAGCTGGATTCGGCCCGAGTTCGACGGCGTCGCCGCTCCTCCGTCCCGCATCGACGACGTGATGGCCGACGGCGTCACCTCGCGAATCCGATTCTTCCGCATGCTGGGCCAAATGTTCACCGCCTGGCCCAGCAGATCGTCCATCTGGGAGTTTGAATACGGGAGGACGCGCACGTTCCCTCGGCCCGCACCATAGCCGCTTGACTCGTCCGGCGATTCGCCCATTTTCCCCAGCAGGCCTCGGATTTGATCGATCTGGCTTCTAGTCCCCTGCACAATCAACTGACTGTTAACCGGGTCAGCGTCGATTTTGGGAGCATTGGCGGCCGGAGTCCCGGCGCCGCCAAACATCTTGTTCACGGCCAGCAGGGCCACCTGCGGCTCGAGCCGATGCAGCGGTATCACCTCCATTTCCTTGGTGTCCCGCAACATCTGATCCAAGGTCGCGCGAACCGTCGCATGGTGCTTCGGACGACCCTGGACAATCAGATTCCCGGTCGTCGGTTCAATTTCCATGCGGACATCTTTTTCACCAGCCAGAATCGTCTGCAGGACCCGCAGTACGGAATCGCCCGTCAGAGTTCCCGTGGAATAGACTTCCAGCTGAGGAGAATCGGCGACCGAGCGGCTTGCCCCCTGCTCGATCAATTTCACCGCCTCCTTCACGCGGTTAATCCCGGCCGTGTTGGATTCGACCAGCAGCCGCTGGCCCGACGGATCGACGGCCACTCGCAGACTCCCGTCGGCCGAAGCGTTCTCTTCGGCGGTTAATCCCAGCAACGGTCGCATGACCATCAACGCTTCGGCCGCACTGACGTTCGACACCGGAATCGACTCCATCCGCCGACCGGCCGCGCCCGGATCTTCGATGGCACGAATCACGTCGCGAATGGTTCTCAGCCGACCCACTGTGTCGGTCACCAGTACCTGCTTGGACTTCGGCAGCACCCTCACCGTCCCCTGCCGACCAATCAGCTTCTGCAGCTCCTGCTCGGCTTCTTCCGGCGTCACTCGCTGCACGTCAAACAGGCACTGCGCAAACTCCGACTCGCCGTGTGCATCCAGCTCGTCGACCGGAATTCTCGTCACCAGGTTCTCCGGGACCGTGTCCTGAACATTGACCAGCATCAAGATCCGCTCCTTGCGGACCAGCATGAACCCTTTGGTCTGCAGGACGCTGTTGAGCAGATCGATGGCTTCGGCCGGCGTGTATTGCCGACTGTCGGTGTAGTTGAACGTTCCCGGGGGCGTGGCGTCGGCCATCAACGATAAGTTGGCCTGCTCAGCAAACCACTCCAGCACGTCCTTCCACGGCGCGTAGCGGAACGAAAACTCCAGCCGCACGTCGTCGCTCGCCTCACGCCCCGCCGGCTTATCCGTTGCATCTTCTCTGCCCGCAGGCCGCTCACCCGCCGGCTTATCAGCTGCTGGCTTTTCGACAGCTGGCTTTTCCGCCGGCTTATCGACGGCCGGCTGTTCCGCTGGTTTCTCGGCAGCCGGTTTCTCGGCAGCCGGTTGCACTGCGGGTTTCTCGTCGGCGGGTTTCTCAGCCGGTTGCTCCGCGGCCGGTGGCTCGGCTGGTGGCGCCGCGGGTTGCTCGGGCTGTGATTTTTCAGCGGCCGGAGCAGGCTGTTCCGCGGCAGGCGTGGCGGGCGTTTTTTCCGACGCGGGCGCTTCTTCAGAGGCTGCCGGGGTTGCCGGAGCGGTTGGAGTCGCGGGAGCGGCGGGTGCCGCAGGAGTGGCCGGTGCCGGTTCTTGGCCGCCGGCCGGCGCAATCGCCCAACCCAGACAGAGAGCGGCCGCCCAGCCATACTGCCACGTGGCCGACCTGCTGACGATCTTCATTCCCATCTCCTTCACCTTCACCCTGTCTGCTGCTCGGTCGAATGGGCCCATTCCCTCCATGGTACTTGCCCGGCGGACACCCCACCAGCAAACTCTGGCCCCCTGCCCGATTGCTGACCACTCGGCGACCCATCGCCTCGGCCGGTGTCAATTGGCTGAAACCCGCCCCTGGCGCGCAGGCACGGTTCCCAACATGGTTTCCCGAGACCTATTACGCCGATTCTCGCCACTTCCAACACGTACCCCTCGGACGGGCTAAAAAACTGCTGTTCCGATCCGTCCGACCCCGGGAATATACTGCCGTCGACGTAACCCGACTCTTCCGTTCCAGACCCTGCCCCCCGCCGAGCCCATATCATGAGCCATCCAGTCACGAGCCGAACCGTTGCCGACCTGGCCCACCGGATCCTGTTGGCTGTCGTTCTGCTGGCCGCATGTCAGGCCTGGGCTGAGCAGCCCGCAGGCACCTCGCAGTCCGAGGAACCGCTGCCGCTGGCGGCTCAGCTGCTGCTGTCGGAAATCATGGATATCCAGAATCAGGTCCGAGCCGCCGGGACGGCCTCGCCCACCGATTCGGAGGAATCCCGACGGATCTTCGCTGAGAAACTGTCGGAGGTCTGCCGGCAGGCCTCCGAACAGCACCCTGTGCAGCCGGCCCCTTACCCGGCCTCGGCGCCGAAGTCTCCCGCCGATCCGTCTCAACAGGCGGATTCGACCCGCATCCTTGGTTACGCCCGTCCAGCGGACGCCGTGCCCGTCCCCCAACTGCCGACTCCCCTGGATCCCTGGCTGGCTAAACTCCCCGCCTTGTTGAATCCTCGCGCCACCGGCGACGCATGTGTCTCCTCGAACTGTGTCACGCCCCAACCGTCCGAGACCCGCACACTGTGCGAGGCCTCAGTTCCATCTCCGGTCGGCTCGACCTCAGTTCCATCTCCGGTCGGCTCGACCTCAGTTCCATCTCCGGTCGGCTCGACCTCCGTGCCGTCGGACGGCCAGGGGCCAGTCGTTTCATTCATCACCTCGCCGGTCGGGCCAATCACACCGACCCCGCTACCTATGATCACCTCGCTGCGACAAACAAGCAGCCAACTGGACCAGCTGGCTAACCAATTGGAATGCGAGCGCCGGTACCACGACGCCGACCAACTCCGCCAACTGGCCCAGCGGCTGCGAGCGGAAGCACGTGAACGTGACTCGAATCCTCCCATCGAATCGAATCCCGCGGCCTATTTTTCCTCTCGTGGGCCCCGTGACTTCCTCCAACCGACACCGCCCCCTGATGGGACCTATCCTGCGGTGATTCCAGCATCAGCCGGCTACTAACGGCTGACCTGGAAGTTCGCACAAACTTCCCACGATGACCGCCCGTCAGCCGGCAAGGTTCAAGTGGCGCCGCCGCAGACGGGCGACCAACACCATCAACCCAACTCCGGCCAGACCGATCCCGTCGGGTTCCGGCACCAGGTGGCCCGGGCTGCCAATATTGCTGGCCAGATTGTCCCCCAGCGGACCACTGGAATAGGCCTCGGCGGTCCCCACCTTACTGAGCGACCAGTTGTTACCGAGCGAGTTGTCGGCCAGGAGCGAGGTGAGGTAGATCGAGCTGACCCCGTCGGCGGTCGGCCATGGAGCCGTCCCGAGGAAATCGACCTCCTCCACAACACTCGCAAAGTCCCGTCCCGCGTAGCTACTCAGACTCGACCATAACCCAATCCGGTCGCCCGAATTGTTCATCGACGGCCAGGACGTCACCGGGACCCAGTTGATCGGCGTCCCCCAGCCAATCTGCAGCTGAGCCAGGCTGGTAGAACTGCTGACCAACACGGCCGATCCACCCGGCGGCACCAACCCCGCCGCGATGTTCGCCCCTCCGATCGGATCACCATCGTCGTCGTCCAACACGAAACCGGCCAAATCAACGGCCGACAGACCCGAGTTGTAGACCTCGACGTATTCCCAGCTCCCCTCCGGAGTGCTCGCCGGATCGACCATCAGCTCAGTGAAGACCAGCTCCGCTCGGCATTCACCCCCGATCCCCATCCAGCCTGCTCCCCACAGGGCCAACCAGGCAAGGACCAACGCCCGCCGCACTCGCCCCCAACTCCCCATCAAAAAAACGCTCCCTCGCATATGCCCCCCAACTCAATTCCACTCCTAAGGAAATTACCACCACCCCTAAAGGGCGTACAAATAACTTTACGCAGACCGCTCTTTTGGGTCAAATAAAAATATCCATAAAAAGTATTTTCCTACGGCCGGCTCGGTGGGGACCCAGCCAGGTTCGTGGTGGGCGGTGATTGACACGGGTGGAAACAGGCGAGTTCAATAGGTCGGGCGGAACGGGGTGGGAGGACCGACTGGCGGGCCCGTTTCGAGAGGGTGATCCTGAAATGCAAGGGACTTGATCCATGAGTGCATGGCTGAATCGCATCGGGTGTCTGGGGCTGGTGGCCGCGACCGTGTTCTGTTCGACGTGGGCCTGGGGGGCCGAGATTGAACCGGGCAAGCAAGTGGAAGCGGAGCTGCGGACTGCCGACGGCGGTTCGATCTCTTACCTGGTGTACGTCCCGAACAACTACAAACCGGCTTCGGACCAGTCGGCTGGCGACACCAAGTGGCCGCTGCTGTTCTTCCTGCATGGCCGCGGTGAGAGCAACGGTCCGCTGAGTCTGGTGGCCAAGTGGGGGCCGCCGGAAATGGTCGCGCGGGGCGTCTCGTTGAAGTACATCGTGGTGAGTCCTCAGTGTCCGCGGAGCGACAACTGGTCGAGCGACAAGCAGCAGGGTCTGCTCGTGCAGCTGCTGGATCACATTCAATCGACACTGCAAGTCGATCCGCAGCGGGTTTATCTGGCCGGATTGAGCATGGGTGGTTACGGGAGCTGGAAGCTGGCAGCCGCTCATCCTGACCGATTCGCCGCAGTGGTGCCGATCTGCGGCGGCGGGAACCCGGCCGATGGGTCAAAACTTGCCCAGCTGCCGATCTGGGTCTGGCATGGCGACCAGGACACGGCCGTGCCGCTGCAGAAATCAACGGAGATGGTGGAAGCGATCCGAGCTGCTGGGGGGACGAAGCTGCGGTTCACCACGCTCGAGCACGTCGGCCACAACTCATGGTCGGCCGCCTTTGGATCGCCCGACCTGTTTGAATGGCTCGACAAGCAACATCGCTGATCGTCCGATATCAGCCGAAGCGGCCGGTGACGTAATCCTCGGTCTCTCGCAGTTTGGGATTGGTGAAGATATCGGCTGTGACGCCATATTCGACGAGCCGTCCCAGGTACATCAATGCCGTGTAGTCGCTGATCCGCGAAGCCTGCTGCATATTGTGCGTCACGATCAGGATGGAGTATTCCCCGCGGAGTTCGCCGATCAGATCTTCGACCTTGCCGGTCGCGATCGGGTCGAGGGCTGAACAGGGCTCATCGAGCAGCAGGACTTCAGGGTCGCTGGCGATGGCTCGAGCGATGCACAATCGCTGCTGCTGACCGCCCGACAGATTCAGTGCGCTGTCGTGCAGCCGATCCTTGACTTCGTCCCACAGAGCGGCCTGTTTGAGCCGTTGCTCACACACGTCGCTCAGAATCGTCCGATTCCGTTCGCCATCGATCCTCAACGGATAGACCACGTTCTCGAAGATACTCATCGGAAACGGATTCGGCTTCTGAAAGACCATCCCCATCCGTTTACGCAGTTCAATCACATCGACGGACCGATCGTAGATCGATTCGCCGCGCAGTCGCATGGCCCCGGCGATGCGTACGTTGTCGATCAAGTCATTCATGCGGTTCACGCAGCGAAGCAGGGTCGATTTGCCGCAGCCGGACGGACCGATCAACGCGGTAACCTTACCATCGGGAATCGACATGCCGACATCGAACAGCGCCTGTTTTTCGCCATACCAGAGGCTGAAGTTTTCGACGGTCAGCACATGGGTTTCGCGTTCCAGGGCTGCATGGTAGACCGCGTCGACGTGCTCACCCTGGGCAATCCTTTCCAGGCGTGTCGGCTGAGTGTCCTTGCGCGTGCCGCGCCGCGGCCACGCATTGCCGGAGCTGGCCAATTCACTGGGCGCCGCAGTCGCTTCTCGGTTGTCCATGGTTCGTTCCGTGCTTGTCATGTCGATTCTAACCTCAGCCTCTCAACTCGTCCCTTCCCGGCACCGACCAGCCGGGTCAGAATTGCCCTGTGCGGTAACGGCGCCTCAGGGCTGCTCGCAACTGGATGGCCAGGATATTCAGGACGGCGATCAGGCTGATCAGCAACAGCGTCGTGGTAAACACCATCGGCTTGGCCGCTTCGCTGTTCTGGCTCTGGAACCCCACGTCAAAGACATGAAATCCCAGGTGCATGAAGCTGCGCTGCAAATGGACGAACGGAAACACATCATCGACCGGTAGATCCTTGGCCACTTTCATGGCTCCGACCAGCATCAATGGCGCGACTTCGCCCGCGCCGCGCGCCATGGCCAGGATCGTTCCGGTCATGATTCCCGGCAGAGCACGGGGAAGAACGATGCGGCGGATCGTCTGCCATTTCGTCGCTCCACAGGCCAGCGAACCTTCACGCATCGATCGGGGCACAGCGGCCAGGGCTTCCTCGGTGGCCACAATCACCACCGGCAACGTCAACAGCGACAAGGTCAGCGCGGCCCACATGATGCCACCGGTACCAAACGTCGGATTGGGGAGCTTGGCCTGAAAGAACAACTGATCGATATTGGCTCCGATCAGATAACAAAAGAATCCCAGCCCGAACACTCCGAAGACAATACTCGGAACTCCAGCCAGATTGTTGACGGCGATCCGCACCAGGCTGATCAGCCACCCACCCTTCGCGTATTCGCGCAAGTAGAGCGCGGCCAACACGCCAAACGGCACGACGGCCACCGTCATCAGCAAAGTCATCGTGACGGTCCCCCAGATCGCGGGAAAGACGCCTCCTTCGCTGTTCGCCTGGCGAGGTGAACTTGAGACAAACTCCCACCAGCGGCCCAGGTACGTCTCCAGCTTCTGAGACCAAGCCATCTCGTTCGGCGCTGCCGCCCGCACCACGTCGGCCAGCTCGATCACCGCCTCAGTTCCATCAGCCGTAACGGCCTGCAACTGGAACTTCGCGTTCTCCTGATCCAGCTCGGCGATCTGCTGACGATACGTTTCGCTGGCCTTCTCAACTTCGCTCTGCAGCGATTCGAACCGCCGCTGAGCCTCAGCGACCGGCGGAGAATCATCCCCGTGATCGAGACCGGCCTGGACGACCGCCAGCCTCGCTTGATCGAGACGATAGTTCAGCCGTCCCAGCTGTCGCGATTCGAGCCGGCGGGCCTGAGCCCATCGCCTCCGGACACCCGGATGCAGCTCCCGGAACTTGTTCCACACCGCAGCCGGATCTTCGGCCACCGACTTTCCGTCCACCGTCAGCGACTTGGCGAAGCCATAGAACCGACCGTTGGCCTGCCGTTCGAACAACATGGCCCACTGCGGCAGGCTCTCACTGCCGGCAACGACCTCAAAATCGCTCACCCACTGATGGTGCGTTCCAGTCAGCTCGAAGTTCTCGGTTCGCAGCAGTCGACGGTCGGCCGCGTGACGAACTCCGCGGCCGATCCGTTCATACCAGCTGCTCGCCAACAGCTGGCGCAGCAATTCGGCCGAAGACTGCAACTCCTGCTCCATAGCACCAAGATCGCCGTTGCCCAGCCACGACTCCGTCGCACTCCGCACCTGCTGCCAATCCTCGAACAGCTTCTGCCCAGTCGCATCTTGCTGTCCCAATTGCTCGCCTGCCGTGAGCCAGGCCGTGAGGACTTGCTGGTAGTCACCGGCCAGTCGAGCGGCCGCGGCCTGCTGAAACTTGTCAGCTGCCGCCTGATCGGCGCCCGTGGCCACCCCAGCTGCCGCGGCCTGTTGGCTGAGAGTCCGCACGATCTCGGCTTGAACCTCCTGCAGGTCCTGCCGCAAACTGTCGATCCCGCTGGTGAATTGCTCAGACAGACGCGGATTGAGCTGCTGCAGCGCGGCCGCGCGCGAGGGCTCGGTCAAGTTGCTCAGATCGTCGTATCCCAGCTCAAACGATTCACGCCGCGTGACCTCGCCGAGCAGTCGTTGATCATTGACGGTTTTCAACTCCACCAGGGGGGCCGGCCAGAAGGTGATCAGGCCCTGGTAGACGAGCACAAACAGCAGCGACACGATCATCGTCAGACAGATGACCAGCCCCGCTCCGATCAGCCACACAATCGGCTCACCCTGAGCCAGCAGGGACTGGCCGCTGCTGAGCTGACGTTTGCGACGTCGCATGGGTCCAGCCGTGGCCGCTGGATTCGCCTGGGCTGACGTCGGCCGATTCTCCGCCGTGGTGCTCATAACTGAAAGGCCCTCTTGCGGAATCGCTGACGGACCACCTCAGCTACGGTGTTCACGACAAACGTGATCACGAACAGACACAACGCGGCCAGGAAGAGCATGCGGTAGTGGGTCGTAGCCGGTACGGCTTCGGGAAGCTCGGTAGCGATGTTGGCCGACAGCGTCCGGAATCCGCTGAAGATATTCCAATCCATCACCGGAGTGTTGCCGGCAGCCATCAGCACAATCATCGTTTCGCCAACAGCTCGTCCCAGGCCGACCATGAAGGCCGAAAACAGGCCACTCATCGCCGTCGGCACCACCACACGAATCGCAGTCTGCCAAGGTGTGGCTCCACAACCCAGCGACCCGGCCCGCAACGACTCGGGAACAGCACTCAACGCATCGTCCGAGATCGTGTAGATGATCGGGATGATGGCAAAGCCCATGATCAGCCCGACGACCAGTGCATTGCGCTGCACATAGGTGCCGATAATCGATCCGCGCGGATCCCAGCCCAGACCGGTAAAGAGGACCGACAGTCCGTAGGCGAGCCCCAGCACCACGGCACAGCTGACCACAAACCGAGCCAGATCCCAGATAGCGAATCGGCCAGCCGGACTGTCGCCCAGCCGACGCCGCATCCAGGGAGTGATCTGCACGACCGATAACCAGCCGACCAGCAGGCCGCTCAGCGGCATCAGCAGGATCATCCAGGCGCCGACACCCGTCCCGACCTGTCCGTCGAGCCACGCCTTGCAATCGCCGGCGAAAAGCCACCGTTCCACTGGCCCTCCCAGTTGCCACGCCAGAACAAGGCTGACCGGCAACGCCGCAAACATCGCCCACAGCCGATAAGCCCGCAGTCGCGTCGCCACTGCAGGTGGCAACAACTGCCAAAGGAAGGCTCCCAAGAGATAAACCAGCGGCAGGCAGACCAGGACCAGCATCGTCTGTGGGACAGCATTCTCGACCAGCGGTGCCACGACCAGAGCCGCCAGGAATCCCAGCACCACGCTCGGCAAACTCGCCATGATCTCAATTGTCGGTTTGACGCGAGCCTTCATCCGCGGATTCAGGAATTC
Source organism: Pirellulales bacterium (assembly GCA_046349895.1). Classification (GTDB taxonomy): domain Bacteria; phylum Planctomycetota; class Planctomycetia; order Pirellulales; family Pirellulaceae; genus JAXMBJ01. The sequence goes on from JAXMBJ010000006.1 coordinate 4,672,314, forward strand.
GCTGGTGTAGATAGCGGCCAGAAATGCCAGCGGCGCGCCGAACATCATCGAATAGAACGTCGATTTGAGCGTCCCGAAGACCAAAGGCATCAGCCCGTACTTCGGTTCAAAATCATCCGTACCGCTCGACGACTGCCACACATACTCGGGTCGCTCATAACCCTCATACCACACCTTCCCCAGAATCGACTTCCAGGTGATTTCGGGATGAGGAGCCCGAACGGGCCAGCGCGAGACTCCAGCAGCATCACCCAGGTAGACTGCATCGTCGCGCGGAGACAGGGCCAGCAGCGACCCGGATCCGGCCGCCGGCGTCGAGATGGCCGCCAGCTCCTGGGCGCTCGTCGCGTGGAACAGCCGCACTTCGCCCTTGTCGGTCCGCCCCGCCAGAACGCGCGATCGGACAGACGGGACCAGCTGGACCAGCGGCGCGCCGGAGCTCGACAGCTGATGAGCACGAACGAATTGCGAACCGTCGGGCGACTTGGCCTGAGGTGACTTGGCCGAGAACCACACGGACAGCCCGCCGTTCGAATCGGCCACCGCCAGCGACGCCTTGCCGTTGAGAAAACTCACCGCCGTCACTTGCGTCTGACCGCCGGCCGGCAACAGCCGCACCTCTTCGACTATCGCTGGCTTCGTGATCTGGCTCAGGTCCACTCGCGTCAGCAAACCGTCTGGCCAAATCAGCAGAACGTTGTCCCCCAGTCCGGTCAGCAGCGCGTAACCGGGACGAAGTCCACCGACGAGCGGAATGGCCAGCGTCCCTTCCTTGAGCCGCGTGGTGACATCTCCGGTGATTAGATTCTTGCGACGAGTCGCCTCGGCGACCTTCAGCTGGCCCGATTCGCTGACGACCGCCAGGACCGTTTCCTTTTCTGAGAACGAAGCGTCGATCAGGACCGGTGGAGAATCGAGCTCCAGGGTCACCGGCGGTTCCAATTCACTCACCACGCGCTGCCATCGCCATTGCTCACCCTCGCGGGTCCGCTGCACGACGCCTTCGCGGAACGGTGCCACCGTGCGATCACCCAGTGCCTGCTGAGCCTCCTTCAGTTCGGCTCCTTCCAGAAACCGGGTCGCGAAGCCGATGCGGCCCAGCCGGACCCGGCCATCTTCCAGAGCGACGGCGAACTGTCCATCGGTGGCGAACGACGACCAGGCACGTGGCTGGCCTTCGTCAATCAATGCCCGATCCTCCAGCACGGTCCCGGAAGACAAGTCGACGACTCGCAGCCGGCCGTCGCTCGTCAGGAGCCAGCCGAGCGTACCGTATTCATCGACCGTGAGCGTCCGGACAGGAGCCGAAGTCGGCGGCGCCTGGCCGCCGGCCGTCCCCTGCCAGGCAACCTGCCGAACCGGACCGACCGTTGTTCCACGAAAGAGCGGGAAGACGACGGCGAACAGGAAGAAACAGACCGTCATCACGGCCAGAATCGTCCCGATACCACCGACGATGATCACCAGTCTGGCCAGGCGATCGATCCAGAGGACCGAGGCGCGAGTCGATCGGGCCCGCCGCTGCGGAGCTGCTGGGTTCGGCCCGCCTCTCGCTTGCTCAACCATAGTCCACTCACGCCACCAGACTATTTTGCCTTCAAGCCGATCTTGTTCAGGATTTCTTGAGCCATGTCGGCGGTTACCGGAAAGTAGCCGTCGTTGATCACGTCCTGCTGGCCTTCCTTGCTGTAGATGTACCGCACAAACTCCCGCCGCAGCGGATCGAGCTCCGTTCCGGGCTTGGCATTCACATAGATCAACAGGAACCGCGACAGCGGGTAATCGCCCGAATAGGCGTTGTCGGGAGTTGCTTCGACGAAATCTTCTCCTTCAGCAGCGGCCAGCGGCACGGCCCGCACATCGGCCGTCTTATAGCCGATACCGCTGTAACCGATGGCGTACTTGTCGCTGGCCACGGCCTGGACGACGGTCGAGCTGCCCGGCATCTCCTTGACCTGGTCCTTGAAGTCACCCTTGAAAAGAGCGTGCTCCTTGAAGTAGCCGTAGGTCCCGGAGGCCGAGTTCCGGCCATAGGTGCTGATCGGCCGACTGCCCCATTCCCCCTTCAATCCCGCCTGGCCCCAAGTCCGAATCTCTTTGGCCTGACCACCTTTCCGAGTCTTCGAAAAGATGGCGTCGACTTGCGGCAAGGTCAGACCGGGGAGGTTGTTGTCTTTGTTCACGTAGACGGCCAGCATGTCAATGGCGGTGGCCAGCTCCGTCGGCTTGTAACCGTGCTTCGCTTCAAACTCCTGAATCTCTTCCTGCTTCATCGGACGGCTCATCGGCCCGAACTGGCTGGTGCCGGCGGTCAGTGCGGGGGGCGCCGTGGCCGATCCCTTCCCTTCCACCTCCAGCTTGACGTCGGGATAGAACTTCTGAAAACCTTCCGCCCAGCGGGCCATCAGGTTGTTCATCGTGTCCGACCCGATACTCTTGATCGTGCCGGAGACTCCTGTGACCGGCGTGTACGACGGCAGTTCCGGATCGACCTTGACTTGCCCGAACAGAGCAGCTGCACTTACCAGCCACAACCCGACACCGAGCACCGCACCACGCCACTGACTCATGAATCCACCCTCAAATATCAATCGAGTTAACCCCATTGGATTTCACCTCCAAGTTACTCGCCCATCCCTCAGGCCAGCAACACCCCGACCGCCAGACTCCTGGAAACAGATGTCCCCGGTCGTCCCGTCCGGACACACTCAGACTTGCCCAAACTGATTCCACTCCCCTAAGATGAACCCTGGTTGACGGCCATGTGAAGATTGCGTGAATTTACCCAGCCGTCGACTTTCGACTATTTTGGCTCGTTAGCCCGATCACTACGATGAGGCGGCCTGGAGGGGCCAGCGGGCGACGGGCCGTAATCCATACGACGACAGTCGGGTCGAACGGGACGACGCTTACCAGGCCTTGCTTACCAGGCCTTGTCGAGGACAGTAATGAGCAAGCATTTGGCGCGGGATTTGGAAAACCTGGAGGACGAACTGGTGGTGATGTCCTCGCTGGTTGAGGAGATGATCGAGAAGGCCTGTCAGTCGTTTCTCGACCTGCAGCCCGAGCTGGCTCAGCAGGTCATTGACTCCGATCAGGCGGTCGACCAGCGGGAAGTTCACATCGAAGAGGAATGCCTGAAGATTCTGGCCCTGCACCAGCCCGTGGCGATCGACCTGCGGCGGACAGCGACCGTGCTGAAAGTGAATAACGACCTCGAGAGAATTGCCGACCTGGCTGTGAACATTGCTGAACGAACCATGTCGATGCAGTCCCATCGGGAATTCGCCATGCCTGCTCTACTGGAAACCATGGCCATTTCGGCCCGCAAGATGTTCCGAGCGTCACTGGACGCTCTGGTCAGCCTGGACGTGGCCGGAGCCAATCAGGTCTGCCTGACCGATGATCAAGTCGATTTGTACGATCAGGAAATCATCAACGGCCTGTACCAGCGTATGAAGGCCGATTCGAATATCATCCAGCCCGCTCTGCATTGTTTCTCCGTGACTCGCAACATCGAACGCATCGCCGATCTGGCCACCAACATCGCCGAAGATGTGATCTATCTCGTCCATGGCTCGATCGCTCGACACAAACACCTTAAGGACGTGCTGTGACCTGCCTATGCCGGATGCCAAGATCCTGATCGTTGAAGATGACCCGTCGCTGGCCGAAGTGCTGGAGTACAACTTCTCACAGGCCGGTTTCGAAGTCGAAGTGGCTCGCAATGGTCGCGACGCGCTGCGCCTGGCCAAAGAACGCGTCCCCGACCTGGTGGTGCTCGATATCATGCTGCCGGAAATCGACGGACTCGAAGTCTGCCGGCGGTTGAGATCCCAGGCCGCTACCCGCAAGTCGCTCGTCCTGATGCTGACCGCCAAAGCCGAAGAAACCGATCAGGTGATTGGATTCAGCGTCGGCGCCGATGATTACGTGATCAAGCCGTTCAGCGTCGCCGTACTGCAGGAACGCGTCAAGGCGCTGTTGCGAAGGCGCGATGACCAACCCGATCAACGGGACGTAATCGTCAGCCAGGGGATCGTCATCGATCGCCGACGACATCGAGTCACCGCCGGAAACGAACCTCTCGAGCTGACCAAAAGCGAATTCGATCTGCTGCTGGCACTGGCCAAGCAGCCCGGACGCGTCTTCAATCGCAATGAACTGATCGACGCCGCACTCGGCGATGACGTCATGGTCCTCGAACGGACAATCGACGTCCATATCCGCTCGATCCGCAAAAAACTCGGACCCTTCGCCGAACTCATCGAAACCGTCCGCGGTCTCGGCTATCGGTTCCGGGAACCCCAATCCGAACCAAGCACCGACTGATCGGGGACCGAATCTGTCGCGTCCCAGGCTGCTCAAGAATCGCGGAGGATTTCCTGAGCCGCGTTGCGGCCGCAGACGCCCATCACGCCCCCGCCCGGATGACTCGCCGCTCCACACAAATACAGCCCTTCGACCGGAGTGCGGTGGTCGGCCCAGCCAGGCACAGGACGCATCGCGTGCAACTGGCCCAGATTCATCGACCCCTGCATGATGTTCCCGCCGGTCAACCCGAATGTCCGCTCCAGATCGAGCGGGCTGAGGATCTGGCGATGCAGGATCGAACCGGGGAAGTTCGGCGCGTAGCGACCAATGGCTTCGACACAACGGTCGGCAAACGACTCCTTGATGTCATCCCAGCTGCCGTTGGCCAGTCGGTATGGAGCGTACTGCACGAAGATCGACATCACATGACAACCCGGCGGCGCCAATGAATCGTCCACGCTGCTGGGCATCGTCATCTCCAGCACCGGCTCGCGACTCGGCTGACCATATTTCGCGTCATCATAAGCCCGCTCGATGTAGTCCAGCGTCGGTGAGATGTGCATCGTGCCGTGGTGATGGGGCGCCACACCACTCGATGGCGCACAGACAAACTGCGGCGGTTCCGAAAGCGCCAGGTTGATCTTGGCCGATGCCGAAGCATAGTCGATGCGACTCACCGCCGCCCGAAACGAGGCCGGCAGCTCCTGTGGATCAAGGAAACATTCAAAGGTCAGATGAGCGTCGACGCTGGAGGCGACAATCGGCGCTTCATAGATCGACCCGTCCACCGTACTCACCCCGCGCACCACTCCGTTGCTGACCAGAATCGATCGCACGGCAGCCTCACGCACAATCGTCACACCCAAGTCTTGGCAGGCGTGCTCCAGCGAGTCGGCCAGCCCGCCCATCCCGCCACGCACGTAACCCCAGATCCCCCGAGCACCACCCGCTTCACCCATCACGTGATGCAGCAGCACATAGGCCGTCCCTGGCGCACTCGGAGGAGCAAACGCGCCGATGATGGCGTCCGTCGCCAACGTCGCTCGCAAGACTTCAGCTTCGAACCAACGTTCCAGCAGCGGTCGAGCGGCTCCGGTCATCACCTCGACCGCCTCCGGCAATCCGTCCTCCAGCTCCGTCATCGCCTGGTACAGGTCCCACAATTTGCGAGTGTCCCGCAGACGCTTCGCGACCCCTACCTTCCGCCATGTCTTCGACAACGGCAGCGGATCCGGAGCCGTCTGCGACAGGATCGGTTCGAGCACCTCCGCGATCCGCTCCAACATCGCGTTGTAGCGCGGATAGGACTCCGCGTCACGTGAGCTGAATTTCGCAATCTCCCGCTGGCACGACACCAGATCGGCACCCAGCGTCAACGACCGGCCGTCCAGCAGCGGCGTGAAAGACGACGGCTGACGAGGGAGAATGTCCAGGCCGTAATGCTTCAGCCGCAAGTCGCGTATGATCTGCGGCTGAAACAGACTGATCACATAAGCCGCCGTCGAAATCCGAAATCCCGGCCAAGGTTCCTCGGTGCAGCTGCACCCCCCCAGCACCGCGCGACGCTCCAGCACACAGACCTTCTTGCCAGCCTTCGCCAGATAGGCCGCTGTCACCAGCCCGTTGTGCCCCCCGCCGATCACCACACAGTCAAACTTCCTCGATCCCATTGGCCGTCCTGCCCCTCCTCCGAGATTTCGCTACGCCGCTATCCAGTCCTGAGGATCATACCCGAAGGCCCTCATCCTGGGTACCTCGACACCTCGTGGCTCCCCGACGCCCCCACGCTCCGCGACACACAAAATCCCACGATCCATTCAATCCAGGCGGTGTGGAAGGTAAAGTAAGGAGGCTGTCCCGGCCCCCATTCAGGATCAACCGTTCCCTATCATGCTCGCCCCCGAACTCCCCCCAGACGACGAACAACTGCGAGGTATCTACCTCCTGCAGGAACAATTTCGCCGCCTGCTAGCGTATGACCTGCACGATGGCCTGGTTCAGGACCTCGTGGCCGCCAAGCTCCACGCCGAAACGGCCCTCGCGCAACTCGACAACGGACGCGCTATCGATCGCGACCAGCTCCAGCGAGTCTGCCATCTGGTGGGCAAAGCGGTGGCCGAAGGGAGACGGCTGGTCAGCAACCTCCGCCCCCTGGTCCTCGATGAACAGGACTTGGTGGCCGCGATCGACTATCTTGTCCAGGAATGGGCGGCATGCGAATCGTTTCACATCGAGGTCGACTGCGATGGATCGCTCCCTCACATCGATCTGCTGACCAAGAACGTCCTCTATCGCATCGTCCAGGAAGGACTCACCAACGCCTTCCGGCACAGCGGTCAGTCGTCGGCCCGAGTCGCGATCCACGCCTCTCCATCCGAACTGAAACTGATCATCGCCGACCACGGCCACGGCTTCGACCACCACACGATCCCTCCCGATCGACTGGGACTCATCGGCATCCGCGATCGCGCTCGACTCCTCCGCGGACAAGCTCAGATCACCAGCCGTCCCGGAGAGGGCACCACCATCGAAGTCCGACTCCCCCTGCCCCGTCACGCGTGATCCAGGAACTTGTCGTCGGTCAACTCAACGATTGATTGATTGGTTGATTGATTGGTTGATTGATTGGTTCGACTCGCTTCGGCCGACGTCATCATGCCACCACCTTGCCGTGCGAGATCAAGATCACTCGCTGAGCCAGACGCGATACCAGCCCCCGATCATGACTGACCACCAGCGCCGGAATCCGGAACTCGCTGACCACCCGCTTGATCAAGTCGCCAATTCGGTCCTGCAACGCCGGTTCGAGAGCGGTGAGTGGTTCGTCAAGCAACAGCAGCGAGGGGCTGCTCAACAGCGCTCGCCCCAACGCCACACGCTGCTGCTGACCGCCGCTGAGTGTCCGCGGCAGACGGTTCAGCAGCGATTCCAGCTCGAGCGTTTGGACCACCGGATCGAGCGTCACTCCATCGCCCGGCCGGCGCTTCATGCCGTATGTCAAGTTGCCCAAAACGGTCAGATGAGGAAACAGACACAGATCCTGAAAGACCAGCCCGACGCGACGTTGCTCAGGAGCGACCCAGATCGCTCGCGATACGTCCGCGACGACTCGATCTCCAATCCGTATCATCCCACGTTCCGGCCGCAACAGCCCGGCAATCAATCGCAAGATCGTCGTCTTGCCGCTCCCTGAAGGACCCGCCAGTGCGGTAATCGAATCGTGAGCGTCGAAGTGGACATCGAGTAAGAAGCCGGAGCCGAACTGGTGCCGGCAATCAACGCTCACGCAAACACTCATGGATACCGCTCAAATCAGCCCAGCCGGCTCGTCACAGCAAATCCTGGCCGCCGCGCCGTTCGAGCCATTCGCCCAGAACCAATGCGGCGGCAGCCAAGGCAATCGACACCAACAACACGCCATACGACCGCTCCAGACCGCCTGGCGTCTCCAGCTGATTGTAAATGTACAGCGGAATGGTGCGAGTCTGGTCCGGTATGTTCCCGGCAATCATCACTGTCGCGCCGAATTCTCCAAGCCCGCGAGCAAAAGCCAGTACGCAGCCGGCAATCACTCCGTGACGAGCCAGCGGCAAGGTGACCGTGAAGAATGTATCCCACGGACCGGCTCCCAGCGTCCGAGCGGCCTGCTCATAACGGCTGTCGACCGACCGGAACGCCAGCCGGATCGCTCGCACCATCAGCGGAAACGAAACGACAGCCGCCGCCACCGCCGCCCCCTTCCAGTCGAAGACGATACGCAGTCCCCAATAGCGTTCCAGGAATCCGCCGACCCAACCTTGCCGGCCAAATAGAACCAGCAACAGATAACCAGTGACCACCGGGGGCAACACCAGCGGCAGATTGACCAGCGTCTCAAGCACGATCCGGCCGCGAAACGACCGCCGAGCCAGCAGCCAACCAATCGCCAGACCAAACGGCAGGCTCAACACCACGCTGGCCGCCGCCACACGCAGACTCAACAGAATCGCACTGATCTCTCCCGCCGTCACCGCTCGTGCCCCACCGCCGTGAACCCCGCCTGCTCAAATACCCGAGCCCCTTCGGCCGACTCGAGCCACCGCTGAAACTCGGCTACCAATTCCCGCTTCGCCCCGCTGTTCGCACCGCCATTGAGCACCACCAGGGGATAGACGATCGCTTCATGAGTGGCCGGATCGATCTCGCAAACGACCTCGACCAACTTGCTGGACAGCGCATCGGTCGCATACACGATACCCGCTTCCGCTTCACCTCGCTCGACATAGACCAGCGCCGCCCGCACGTCGGCCGCGCGGACCAGCCGATTCGTGTCGCGAAGATTCTCCAGGACGCCGGCTGCCTGCAGTGTCTGCTGAGCATACACCCCCGCGGGGACGTTTTCCCCGGCCAGAGCCACGTGCGATACCGATGGTGACGTCAGGTCGAGGAGCGAACGAAGCCCGGCCGGATTGCCGGGAGCCACCACCAGCACCAGCCGGTTGGTCAAAAGATCGACGCTGTGCAACGCCTTCCCAGACCGCTCCACCGATTCAGCCCATTCTCGATTGGCTGAGAGAAACAGATCGGCCGGTGCACCCGACTCGATCTGCTGAGCCAGGGCGTTGGAAGCGCCGGCGCTGACCCGTACTCGGACGCCGGGATGCTGGGATTCGAACTGCCGCGCCAGCTCTTCAGCCGGCCCCGCCGCGCTGGCGGCCACCAGCCACGTCAGTTCACCGTTCGGACCGCCGTCGTGTCGGTTGCAACCCGCCCAGCCGACCGTCAGGCTCAAGCCGATGAACGCCGCCAGCCAACGGAAACCGATTGGCCGACGAACGAACACCGACGGAAACTGCCACGGCCGGCCAGCGATCATCGGACGCTCCCCCTGGACCACGCTCGATGCCGGGGTCCGTCGAGGATCAGACGGCCGAATTCCCCGTTTCGCCCGTGCGGATCCGAATGACTTCTTCCAGATTGCTGATGAAGATCTTACCGTCGCCAATCTGACCTGTCTTGGTCGCCGCCAAAATGGCGGCCACCACCTTGTCGGCCATCCCGTCGTCGGCCACGACCTCGATTTTGATCTTCGGCACAAAGTCGACAGTATACTCCAGACCGCGATACGTCTCCGTATGCCCCTTCTGGCGTCCGAACCCACGCACCTCGGTGATCGTCATGCCGTGGTGGCCGAGTTTGACCAGTGCTTCCTTGACCGCCTCGGACTTGTTGTGCCGTATGATCGCTTCGATCTTCTTCATGGAGCTGAACTTCCTGATGACTGACAAAATCGCCTTGCGTGGAGCTGAATACTCCAGCATACCAGCCGGGCCGACAAAATAAACCTTGGCTTGGGCAACTGTTTCCAGCCACCCAAGCCAAGGCGTCCTTCTGGCCAGGCAGAGCCAGTTCCCCGGGCCGCTAGAAGATATAACCTTCTTCGCCGTGCTGAGTCACGTCGAGGCCCACGACTTCGTCTTCCTTCGAGACTCGCAGACCGATCGTGGCGTCCAGAATCTTCAGCAGTACAAACGACACCACTGCGGCAAAAATCCAGGTGATGACCGTGGCTATGATCTGAGCGGTCAGCACGTTGCCACCCTCCAACAGCCCCAGCTTGGCACCTTTGCCAATGTCCCACACTGCCCGGGTCGCGAAGACTCCGGTCAGAATCGCACCCAGCGTGCCGCCGAGCCCGTGGACACCGAAGGCGTCCAACGAATCGTCGTAACCGAACTTGGGCTTGATCACCAAGCAGGCGTAGCAGCAGAACAGGCCGGCCAGCGCTCCCATCACCATCCCCCACATCGGCTGCACAAATCCAGCCGCCGGCGTGATGCAGACCAGCCCGGCCACCGCACCCGAAGCCGCACCCAACAAGGTCGGCTTGCCCCGCAAGACCCACTCCATCAACGGCCAAGCCACTGCGCCAGCCGCCGCCGCAAAATGGGTCGCCGCGAAAGCACTCGCCGCAATCCCGTCAGCCGCCAAAGCACTCCCCGCGTTGAAACCAAACCAGCCGACCCACAACATACCAGCCCCCAACGCCGTGAAGGCCAGATTGTGGGGCGGCATCGGTTCCGACGGATAGCCAATGCGGCGCCCCAGCATCAACGCACAGACCAGAGCCGAGACACCCGAGCTGATGTGCACCACGGTACCGCCCGCGAAGTCAAGCGCACCCCCCGCACTGATCCCGGTCGCGTGCGGACTGCCATAAGCCAACACGCCGCCACCCCAGACCCAGTGGCACAGCGGGCAGTAGACCAGCAATCCCCACAGAATCGAAAAGGCCACCATCGCGCTATACTTCATCCGCTCAGCAAACGCTCCGCAAATCAACCCAGGCGTAATGATGAAAAACATCCCCTGAAACAACATGTGCGTGAACCAGGGCACTGGGTAGGCCGGGTGGAGTGGCGTCACCGCACCCACGCCCTCTTCATAAGTTGACTGAACTCCCTTCATGAACAGATGGTCCAGATTGCCCAGCCAAGCGTCGGTGCCACCGAAGGAGAGCGAATAGCCAATCACGCCCCACAGCACGGTCATGATCCCCATCAACGACACGCACTGCATCAATACGCTCACCACATTCTTCTTCCGCACCAGACCGCCATAGAACATGGCCAGTCCGGGCGTCGTCATGAACAACACTAGTGCTGATGAGGTCAGCAACCACGCGTTGTCACCACGATCCAGGGTCCGCGGAGGAGCCGGTGCCTCCGCAGCTGCCGGCTCGGCCAGCGCCTGAGTTGTTGGCGCCTGAGTTGTTGGGGCTGCGGTTGACTCCGCAGTTGCCGGAGCCGAAACCGGAGCCTCCTGCCCCCAACTGCGATCTCCTAGCCCCCAGATTACCAGCCCCATCAGTAGGGCCATGCACATCGTCTGCCGAACTGTCTGTTTCATTGCATTCGCCTCTCAAGCTCAGAAGGACTTTTGACCCGGAACCTCTGACGTCCACCGCCAGACCGTCCAGGTAACTACTGCTGCCATACCTCTTCGTTCCGTGCCACCTGCCCGAGCCCCGTGGACGCCACGCGCCCATCAGAACGCTCGAGCCGGCGAGATTGCCGACTCAACCCGCAGGTCGGTTCTGAACCGAACTGCGATTTCCCAGCAGAAATCGCCCAGTGGATACCTACCCATCGCCGGTTCCATGCAGACGGAAACCGGAAGACCAGGACGAACCGCCTGCCAGCGGTCCCTAGCCATGCTGCGACGAAAGAGACTCCCACATGCCGAATTCCCGCCCGAAATCGACCACGAAACGAAGTGCCTGCTTCGCCTCCATGCATTTTCGGTGCCGACTAGCAAAAAACCTCGCAAGCATTCTGCAACCCTTTATCAAGAAACGACTTGCAAGCCAGAAACAGCTGCCCCCGCGTCCTCGCATGACACCCCGCTCATGCCCCGTTGCCCGCATCCCGGGCGATGTTCGCCCACGACTTGAGCAGCCTCAACCCCGCCACCACCTGCCACTCACCGACGCCAATCCCACCGCACAAGCCCAACACCCGACAGCCCACTCCCGACCGCCCAGGCCAGAAACAAGACACACACATCTCGGTCCATATATCTCAGTCGCCGGCCTGCTTGCCAGGGGCTGAGATCTCAGTTAGGTTTCAGTCCGCGCTACGATGCGACTTTGAGCAGGAGACGACCGACATGGACCAGCCGACGATCGCCCCATCGCCCCGCGGACTCCTTAAAGAGCAGGCCTATGCCGAACTCCGACGACGGATCCTCGACGGATCCCTGGCCGGCGGCGATTTCCTCTCCGAACGAAGGCTCGCCGAAGTGCTCAACATGAGCAAAACGCCCATCAAAGCCGCCCTCGAACGACTCGAACACGAAGGACTCATCGTCGTCTCACCCCAACAAGGGATCGTCGTCCGAGAACTGACCATCCGCGAAATCGCCGATCAGTTCGAACTCCGCAAAGCACTCGAAGGCCACGTCGTCCGCTCCATGGCCGGCCGACTCACCCCCGACCAGCTCGCCCCCCTCGCTCATAACCTCGACGCACAATCGGCAGCCGCTCAACTGGCTGACGTCGCCCGACTCGTCGATCTCGACGCCACCTTCCACCTCCTGCTCTGCCAGACGTTCGGCAATGCGGCTATCACCGCCTGCCTGGCCGAACATCGAGCCCGTATGCACCGCGTCATCTTCCAGGTCATGTCGCAAGTCGCCGGCCGATTGCCCCAGGCCGTCGCCGAACACCAGGCCATCTTCGCCGCTATCCGCGATGGACGCGACGAACAGGCCGTCCAGCTGATCCAGCAACACCTCGAATTCGGTAAACAGTTCCTCCTCGCCTCACGCTGGGACTGACCCCAGCACCATCGATCACTACCCCAAACACATACCGGGCCATCCACCTTCCGGGCCTTCAAATACGAACCGAAGTCAACTTCAACCTCCCCGCGAGCCTCTGCCATGAACCTGATCCTGCCCGATTCCATGTCCCGTCGGATCCCATCCTCCCGACAATTACCGGTGAAACTCGCCGCACGGCTCAGCCCAGCGCTGTTTCGCAAAACCCAATGCCATCAACTCCGTTCCATCTTCGCAATCATTGCCTTCATCTGCTGCGTCCTGGCCGGCACGCTGACCGTCACAGCTCCTGGCCACGCCCAACAAGCACCCGCTTCGCTGAAGGTCGACGACCAGCACCGGTTTCTGGTGACCGAGTCGGGAGAGCCATTCTTCTATCTGGGTGACACAGCCTGGGAACTCTTCCATCGACTCGACCGGCCCGCCGCCGATCGCTATCTCCGACATCGCGCCGAACATGGCTATACGGTGATCCAAGCGGTCGCCCTAGCTGAGCTCAACGGTCTGGACGACCCGAACGCCTACGGCCATCGCCCGCTGATCGATCACGACCCCACTCGCCCCGACGTCCATGACGGTCCCGACAATGACTACTGGGACCATGTCGACTACATTGTCCGCAAAGCGAACGCTCTAGGGCTGACCATCGGCTTTCTCCCCACCTGGGGAGACAAATGGAATCAGAAATGGGGACAGGGTCCCGAGATCTTCACTCCGGACAACGCTGAAATCTACGGACGATGGCTCGGACAACGCTATCGCGATGCTTCCATCATCTGGATCCTCGGCGGCGACCGACCGGTGGAATCCGACACACATCGCCAGATCATCGAACGCATGGCAAAAGGACTGCGAGACGGCGACGGTCATGCCCATCTCATCACCTTTCATCCTACCGGTGGAAACTCTTCGGCTGAATACTTCCACGACAGCCCGTGGCTTGACTTCAATATGCGACAAAATGGCCACGTCCTCGAATTCACCGGCCGATACTCTCAGACTCGCGAAGACTACGATCGTTCACCCGCCAAACCGGTCCTCGACGGAGAACCGATCTACGAAGACCATCCCGTGTCGTTCAATGCCAAGGAACGCGGCCATTCGACGGGCGCCGACGTCCGCCGACCTCTGTACTGGGATCTGTTCACCGGAGCCTGCGGTCATACCTACGGCAATCACGCTGTCTGGCAGATGTGGTCGCCCGACAAGAATCCGATCAATCAACCCCTGATGCCATGGCATCAGGCAATCGAGCAGCCTGGCGCTCAACAGATGCAATACGCTCGCTGGCTGCTTGAATCCCGCCCAATGCTCGGCCGCATCCCCGACGACGACGTCATTGTCACCGACGCCGTACCGACGCTGATCCCGGGAGCCGGCGTCTATCGCCTGGTCGCTACTCGGGACCGTGACGGAACCTATGCCATGATCTACACGCCGATCAGCCGTCCGTTCAGCGTCCGCCTGAATAAGCTCCGGTCCGACCGCGTCCAAGCCTGGTGGTTCAATCCGCGAAATGGCGAAGCCACCAACATCGGCGTGTTCGACGCCAGCGAACAACGGGAATTCGTTCCTCCGCATCCCGGCGAACTGCAGGACTGGGTCCTCGTACTCGACGACCCATCGAGCAACTACCCGGCTCCCGGCACTCGAACCACCTCCAAACCATGACGGACCAACCCCGACGACGAACCATGACCCTCACGCAACTCCAAGCCGGTCCATTCCAGGCACTGTTCGACTCCGCCACTGCCTTCTTGCGCTACGTGCGAATCGGCCAGCATGAAGCCGTGCGAGCCATCTACCCTGCCGTCCGCGATCAGGACTGGAACACCGTCCCCTATGAGCTGTACGACCTGCGCTGCGACCAAGCTGCTGACTCGTTCACTGTCTCGTTTGCAGCTCGCAGCCAGCGAGCCGACATTCCCTTCGACTGGCACGGCACCATTACCGGCTCTACTGACGGTCGCATCGCTTATCGCTTTCGCGGACAAGCTCGGGCGCCATTTCTGCGCAATCGCATCGGCCTGTGTGTGCTCCACCCCATCGAACCGTGCGCGGGCCAGAGCTGTACTGTGGCGCACGTCGATGGATCGGTTAGCCAGGGAATCTTCCCGGCGACCGTCGCTCCGGACCAGCCGTTTCTGAATGTGCGGTCGATGCAGCATCGCCTCGGCCCTGGGCTGGATGTCCGCGTGACCTTCTCGGGCGAAACGTTTGAGACGGAAGATCAGCGCAACTGGAGCGATGGCTCGTACAAGACGTACGGCACGCCGCTGGAACTCCCCTTTCCCGTCGAGGTGCCTGCGGGCACCGAGATCGAACAGACCGTCTTGATTGAGGTCGTGGGTTCCCCGGCGCCAGCCCACGCAGGATCCGCAGCAAGGGAGCAAGTCCCCAGGATCACTGTCAACTGGGATGGGCGGCAGCCGCGGCCCAACCTGGGCCTGCAGCTGGGCCCTACCACAGGACATCGTTCCCCAGAAGTTATCCAGTCGCTCAGCCACCTGCGTCCCGACCACTTGCGCGTCGACCTGACGTTTGCTGGCCAGCCTTGGGAAGCCCAATGGCACGACGCGATTCAGCTGGCTCAGCAGATTGGCTGCCAGTTGGAAGTGGCCCTGCACGTCGATCAGACCACGATCGCCAATCTCCAACCGGTGCTCAGCCAACTCGTTCGCTCTCCAGCGACGATCGCGCGGTGGCTGGTCTACGATCGAGCCTCAGAAGCTACACCCGAATGGCTCAGTACCTGGGCAACTCGTAACTTGGTGCCCATCGCCCCGTCGATCCCCGTGGTCGTTGGCACGAATGCCTTCTTCGCGGAACTCAACCGACACTGGCCGCATCCGATCGCTGGCCATCCGGTCTGCTTTACGATCAACCCACAGGTCCACGGTTCCGACAAGTTGACGATCATCGAAACTCTGGAATCGCATCGCTGGCTGGTCGACACCGTCTCACACCGGCTAAACACAACTTCAGTGATCTCACCCATCACACTCAAGCCGCGTTTCAACCCCAATGCCACTTCGGGTACGGCCGACGCCGAAGCGGCTCGGCAGGAATCGATCGACGATCGCCAGTCGACCGGGTTCGTCGCCGCGTGGACGGCAGCCGTGCTGGCTGGATTGATGTCCGATCCACAGGTCACCAGCCTGACTCTATATGAGATTGCTGGCCCCTTGGGAATCATGGCGGACGACGGCCAGCTCTGGCCTGTTGCCGAGGTGCTGGCCGCGCTGTTGGGCTCGGCTGAAGTCGCACCCTCCACAACCACCCATCCGCTGGAAATTTCAGCGGCCGGATTGGTCAGCTCAGATGGTACGCGGCGCGTGCTAATGGCGAACCTGACACTCGACGATCAAACCGTCGCCGTGACGGATGCATCAGGTGAGATTCGTCACGCGAAGGTGGCGGCCGAGTCAATCTCGATGATTTCGGAAGGTATGGCATGAGCGAGTCCAAGTTCGCGCTGTTCGGAGCCGGATTCTGGTCGCAGTTCCAGCTAGCCGGCTGGCATGAACTCCGCGGTGTCCGATGTGCGGCGATCTACAATCGGACCCGATCGAAGGCCGAGCAACTGGCATCGCAATTCGGGATCTCGTCCGTCTACGATGATCCGGCCGAGCTGTTGGCATGCCATCCCGACCTCGATTTTGTCGACATCGTTACCGACGTCGATTCGCACTTCGAACTGACTCAACTCGCTCTCGACCGGCGATTGCCCGTGATTTGTCAGAAGCCACTGGCGGCGACGCTCGATCTGGCCAGACAACTCAGCCGCCATTCTGAAGTCGCCGGAGTCCCCCTGCTGGTGCACGAGAACTGGCGTTGGCAGGCTCCCATTCGCCGGCTCAAGCAGATCCTGGACTCCGGTCAGCTCGGCACCATCGTTCGTGCCCGCATCGACTACGCTCACAGTTTTCCGGTCTTCGACAATCAGCCGTTTCTCAAGTCGGTACCGCGATTCATCTTGGCCGACATGGGGACGCATATCCTGGACGTGGCTCGATTTTTGTTTGGCGAAGCGGCATTGGTATTCTGCCAGGCACGTCGGATCCATCAAGACATTCAAGGCGAAGATGTGGCAACGGCGGTGCTGACGATGACTTCGGGCTTGCCGGTGACCTGCAACTTGAGTTACGCCAGTCATTGGGAGTTCGATGCGTTTCCTCAGACGATGATCGCCGTGGAAGGAACGTCAGGGGGAGTCTCCCTGCGTCCCGGATTCAAGCTCCTCATAGCCGACGCCAACGGACATCGTTCGGAGACTGTGCCGATTGCCGAATACGCCTGGTCGGATCCGGCATACGGTGTGGTCCACGCCAGTATCGTCGATTGCCACCGAAACCTGCTGCAGAACTTGCAGCATACCGGCCTCGCTGAAACGACCGCACAGGACAATCTCAAAACGCTGGAACTCGTCGAGGCCTGTTACGCCAGCATTACCAGCAACAGCGTCATCCGCACGGAATCCTGATCCAACGCTCGAAACCCCATGTCCGTTTCACCTATCCTGGCTACCTACCTGATCGAAACGCCGCTCGATATCGAGCGAACGGCTGAAATGATTGCCGGCGAGCAAAGCTCGGGGACGTTTCTGCCGGTCCCGGGTGAGACCGAGGAATTAAAGGCCAGAGCCCGAGCCCGAGTGATCGAGATCCGACCGCTGGAGACTGTCGATCAACCCTCTTTGCGCGGATCGCGTGCGCCGGCCGACGGATCGACGAAGGCCAGTTATCGGCGCGCTGTGGTCACCATCGCCTTCCCGTATGACAACGTCGGCCCCAACCTGCCGACACTAGCCGCCACGGTCTGCGGTAATCTGTACGAGCTCTCCGAACACTCCGGATGCAAACTGCTCGATCTGGAGATCCCCGACGAATTCGCAAAACGGTATCCCGGCCCACAATTCGGTGTGCAGGGGACCCGAAAACTGACCGGTGTTTACGAGCGCCCAATACTCGGCACGATCATCAAGCCCAGCGTCGGCCTCTCTCCGCAACAGACTGCCGATCTGGTACGGGAACTTGGCGAAGCCGGCATCGACTTCATCAAGGACGATGAGCTGATGGCGAACCCGCCACATTCTCCACTCCACGAGCGGGTGACCTGCGTGATGCGGGAAATCGAGCGACTGGCGGACGCGACTGGACGCAAGATCATGTACGCGTTCAATATTTCTGATGAACTCGACGCCATGCGCCGACACCACGACTGCGTCGTCAGGTCGGGCGGCACGTGTGTGATGGTCAGCATCAATCATGTCGGACTCGCCGGTGTCCACGCGCTGCGCACTATCGCTCAAGTACCGATCCACGGCCACCGCAACGGATGGGGAATGCTGACGCGACATCCGCTGCTCGGAATCGAATTCACCGCTTACCAGAAACTGTGGAGAGCTGTTGGCGTCGACCACCTTCACGTCAACGGCTTGCAGAACAAATTCTGGGAATCTGACGACTCGGTCGTGCAATCAATTCACGCCCTGCAGCAGCCGATGTGGGGAGGCTACCAGGCCATGCCCGTTGTGTCGTCGGGACAGTGGGGAGGTCAGGCTCCGGAAACCCTGCGTCGTACGGGGACACAGGACGTTCTGTATGTGGCCGGGGGCGGCATCATGGCTCATCCGATGGGTCCAGCCGCCGGGCTGCTGGGGATTCGCCAAGCCTGGGAGGCCGCCGCACGTGGCGTTTCCCTCGACGAATACGCTCGCGACCACGTTGAGCTGCGCGAAACGCTGCGCAAGTTCGGAGCGCGACGATGATCTCACCCTGGTTGACCTTCTACGGCGACGACTTCACCGGCTCGACCGACGTGCTGGAAGTACTCCAGTGGTCCGGCGTGCCAACGATGTTGTTTCTCAGCCCACCGTCCGCAGAACTCCTTAATCGATTCCGTGGCTTGCAGGCCTGGGGTATCGCTGGTCGAACCCGGTCTATGTCCCCCGCCGATATGGAGCTCGAACTGAGACCGGCTCTAGCCAGTCTCTGCCAATTCAAACCAAGAATTGTCCACTACAAAACCTGCTCCACATTCGACTCGTCGCCCGAAGTCGGCAGCATTGGCCGAGCTCTGGAGGTCGGCCAGTCGATGATCGGATCGCGTCCCGTCCCGGTCGTCGTCGGAGCGCCACAACTGGGACGCTATCAGGCCTTCGGCAACCTGTTTGCTCGGTCGGGTCTCGACACTGAACCGTTTCGACTCGACCGTCACCCTACCATGCGCTGCCATCCCATCACGCCGATGGATGAAGCCGATCTGCGTCTCCACCTGGCCAGACAGACCGACGCTCGGGTCGCCCTGTGCGATGTGATCTCGCTCGAACAAAACGCCGCCCAATCCAGTGCAACTTGGCTGGGACGGCCGGATTTCGCTGGAGCCGATGCCGTTCTGTTCGATGTATTGAACAACGATCACCTCGCGACCATTGGCCGTTCGATTTGGGAACTGAGCGAGTCTCAATCGCCGTGTTACGCTGTCGGTTCCTCGGGAATTGAGTACGCTCTGATCCAATGGCTGTCACGTAATACCAAGGACGACGGCGTTGTCGACTTCGTCCCCGGTAGAATCGTCGCTGGCCGCTCCAACGCGCCGTTTCCGGCCGTCGGACAATTGCTGGCGATCACCGGCAGCTGCTCACCCGTCAATGCTCGACAAATTGAGCAAGCCGAACAACATGGATTTATCACGTTACCCCTCGACCCAGTTCGGCTCATCGACCCGCAACGAGTGGACGATGAAGTGATCCGAACTGCCGACCAGGCATTGAAGCGGATCGAAGCCGGGGCCAATTTGATTCTGCACACCAGCCTCGGGCCGCAGGACCCACGGATCGCTGCCGTCACCAGTTATCTCAAATCTCAAGGTCTGGACGAAATCGCCATTCGCCGCCGCACCGGCGAACTGCTGGGCATACCGCTCGGTCGACTGCTGGCCCGCATTCTAGCGCGATGGCCGTTCCAACGAATCGGTGTGGCCGGCGGCGACACGTCAGGTTACATCGCTCGAACTTTGGGCCTGTTGGCACTGGAGGCCATAGCCCCCGTGGCTCCGGGATCGCCCCTGTGCCGAGCTCATGCAGACGGACCGCTGCAAGGAGTGGAGTTTTTCTTCAAGGGAGGCCAAGTCGGCAAGGATAACGTCTGGCAGACCATGCTGTGCGGGACCGAAGATCGATCGAAATAGTCTACAAAACATGATCATCCGGCGCGGGCCGGAACACTGAATCCTACTGAGGACACTGCAATGAAAATAGCAATTCTCGGGGCCGGAGGAAAAATGGGGTGCCGGCTCATCGACAAACTGATGGTGGCTCAGCCCCCCCATGAACTGCTGCTGGTAGAGATCAGCCCAGAAGGGCAACAGCGGATCGCCGACAGAGGACACTCGACCACCGATCAGTCGGCTGCCCTGGCGGCCGCGGACGTCGTGGTGTTGGCCCTACCTGACCGAGTCCTCGGGCCTGTCGCTCGACAAGCAATTCCTCTTGTTCGATCCGGCACCATCGTGATTACGCTCGACCCCGCCGCTGCACACGCTGGCGAGCTGCCCGACCGCCCAGACATTACCTACTTCGTCACTCACCCCTGTCATCCGGATGTTTTCGACCATTTCGATACTCAAGAAGAACGCGACGACTTTTTCGGCGGAGTCCATGCTCGGCAGTCGATTGTCTGTGCGTTGATGCAAGGCCCCGAAGAACACTACGCGATCGGCGAATCGCTGGCCAGACAGTTCTATGGCCCGGTCACTCGCAGCCATCGCATCACGGTGGAGCAGATGGCCATCCTCGAGCCGGCTATGGCTGAAACCTGCGGCATCGCATTGGTCCGCGCTCTTCGCGAAGCTCTCGACGAAGCCGTTCGACGGGGCGTCCCGCGTGAAGCGGCTCGAGATTTCATGTTCGGCCACATTAAGGTCGAACTCGGTATCGCCTTCGGTCTGGCTCCATTCCCCTTCAGCGACGGAGCTCAGCTGATCGCCGACTTTGGCCAAAAGAGAATCTTTCAACCAGAATGGCTGCAGCTTTTCGAACCCGCCAGTGTCCTGGAACAGACTCAACTGATCGTCAAAGGAACCCAGCGCTAAGCCGCCCAACGACGGTAGCCACACGCCCCGGTGCCACCCGGTTCGATGGAACGTTCACTGACGCACAATTCTCATCCAAATTGAGGCTTGATCATGATTCAGCCGTATCGGTTCGCCATTCCTTCCCGATTGCTGCGATCTTTGCTCGGCACAGGGTGCCTGACCGCAGCTCTGTTCGGTGCGACAGGCTGCCAAAAATCTGCTTCCACAGGCGGCGCGGCCGCTGGTCAGTCGATGACGGTCGGAGTCGCCTTCGAGACGCTGCAGACCGAGTATTGGGTAGCGGGCTTCGACGCAATCCGATCCGAACTCGAACGCCGTAACATCCGAATGCTGGAAGCCATCGCAGATGGTGACCCCAATCGGCAGTTGCAGCAGGTAAAGAACTTCATCACTCGCGGCGTCAACGGAATCATTCTCGTCCCCAAAGATGCCCAATCATGCCTCCCTGCCATCCGAGCGGCAAATGAAGCCGGCATTCCGATCGTTCTGTTCAACCGACCGGCCGCCGAGAGTGACGCCAAGTCCGTGGCCGTGCAGGCAGACAACTTTCAGATTACCCGCGATACGGTCTCATTCCTGCTGGAACAGGCTCGCAAATCCGGCCGCAAGCATAAGGCCATGATCGTGTTGGGGGATCTGGCCGACGTCAACGCGATTGGCCGCCGCGATGGATTCGAAGCTGCCATCCATGGCCACGAAGACGTCGTCGAGGTCGTCGCTCGAGTGCCATCTGAATGGAATCAAGAGAAAGCCCAGGCGGGCGTCGTCAACGCGTTGCAGGCGAATCCCGACATCAGCTTCATCTTCACTTCGTCTGATTTTCTGCTGCCGTCGATTGTCTCAGCACTCAAGTCGGCCGGCCGATACGCCAAGACTGGAGACCCGAACCACGTCATCCTGGGCGGATTCGATGGAGATGCCACCGCCTACCAGATGCTCAAAGACGGCTATCTCGACGCCACCGGCGTTCAAGACGTCTACTTCGAGGCACAGGCCTCCGTTCAGGCTCTGCTGGACTCCATCGACGGCAAGAAAGTCGAGCCCATGATCCGCGACCCGGGGTTCGTCATCCATCAAGGCAATCTGTCGGAAATGAGCAACCGAATGTGGGGAGCCAACGTTGGCCAGACTTCCCGGTAGGATCCTGTCTGCCATCAGACAGCTCGACTCGTCCAGCACGTTGACCGTTGGCTTGTGCCTGGTGTACGGCGGCGTCATGGCCATGGCGGCGCCTGGATTCGCCAGTTGGTCGAACTTCAGCAACGTGCTGCTCGCTTCGCTGCCCCTGCTGATCGTCGCCAGCGGACAGACGGTCGTCCTGGTGACCGGCGGGATTGATCTGTCAGTCACCTCAACTATTGCTCTGGCCAGTATCGTCGGCGGAATGGTCTGCGCTGGAACTCCCGATTCGCTGCTGGCCAATCACCCACTGGCCTTCCCGGTAGCACTGCTCGCCATGTTGATCACAGGCGCATTGATCGGCGCATTCAATGGCCTGTGTGTCGCCTGGATCGGGATGCCTCCGTTCATCGTTACGCTCACCACCATGATGTTCTTCAGCGGCCTGGCGATCTGGCTGACCGACAGCCAGCCAATCGGCATGCTTCCGCGCGGATGGCTGTTGCTAGGTCAGCAAGAATGGCTCAGTGCCCCAGTGGCCCTGGCAACTGCCGGGCTGGTCCAGTTCATGCTGCACCATACCCTGTGCGGATTGGGATGGCATGCGATCGGCAGCAATCGCCAAACGGCTCGAGTGTCCGGTGTCGCCGTCATGCCACTCACGATCCTGGCCTACGTCACCAGCGGAGCCTGCGCTGCGGTAGCAGCCGTCATCATTACCGGCCAACTCGAATCGGCTTCGCCCTCCCAGTGGCGAAACAATCTGTTGGATGTGATCGGCGCCGCGTTGTTAGGAGGAGCCAGTCTGGCAGGAGGCCGAGGTTCGATCTGGGGAACAGCGGTCGGCGTCATCATGCTGGTGTTGATCGACAACAGCTTGAATCTGCTGAACCTCTCGCAATTCACCATCCTGATCGCCAAGGGGAGCGTGATTCTGCTGGCCGCCTCACTTGACGCAGCACGACAGCGACCAGGAGACTGACTCTGATGGAATTGGAATTCACCGACATCCGCAAGTCGTTCTTTGGAGCTCCGGTGCTGAAAGGAGTCTCGTTTCGTGTCCCCAGCGGATGTGTCGTTGGCCTGGTTGGCGAGAACGGTGCCGGCAAATCGACCCTCATGAATATCCTGGGAGGCAACCTCGCACCAGACTCTGGATCGATGCTGCTCGACGGTCAACTCTACCGACCGCGTTCCCCCAGATCGGCAGCCGATGCAGGAATCGCATTCATCCATCAAGAGTTGAATCTGTTCCCTAACCTCAGCGTGGCGGAGAACATCTTCCTGACCCGGTTCCCTACCAGCTTGGGACACATCAATCGATCAGCATGTCACCGGATGGCGGATAGCCTGTTGCGCCAAGTCGGGCTGTCTGTACACCCGGCGACTCGGACCGAACATCTTTCGGCCGGTGAACGACAACTGCTGGAGATCGCCAAGGCCATCAGCGTCGAAGCTCGGCTGCTGATCCTGGACGAGCCGACTACTTCGCTCAGCCGCCGCGAGACCGACCGTCTCTTTGAGCTTCTCCGGTCCCTGAAATCGCGGGGCATGACGATGATCTTCATCTCGCATGCCCTCCACGACGTCCGGTCGATCTGCGAACAGATCGTCGTCATGAGGGATGGAATCACCGCCGGACAAGGCCCCACCTCGGAGTTCCGCCACGACGAGCTCATTCGATTGATGGTCGGCCGCGAACATACTCAACAGTTCCCGCCGAAAACCAATCGTGTCCAGGATCAGGTGCTGCTGAGCGCCTCCGGACTTTGCCGACCTGGGGTCCTGCACCAGGTCTCTCTGGACCTGCATGCTGGCGAAGTCCTGGGAATCGCCGGTCTCATGGGAAGCGGCCGTACCGAGCTGGCGCGCACCCTGATGGGACTCGACCCCGGCCGCCCGGGGACCGTGACGCTGGAACGAGTCCCTATCACCAATCGTTCTGTCCGCGATCGAATTCGATTGGGCATGGCGATGGTCACCGAGAATCGGCGCGACGACGGACTGTGCATGAGCCTGTCGGTGGTCGACAACGCCGGACTCATCGCCGCCGATCGACACGCCCACGGCTGGTTTCGGCGCCTGGACCGGAGTTCGATTGAGCGGTCTTTAGAGACATGGCGCCAATCGGTGCGACTGACAACCGCTGCCAGGGCCGACGCCCCCGTGCGAGTCCTGAGTGGCGGCAACCAGCAGAAGATCGTCTTCGCCAAATGGATGCTGAATCAGCCGAAGGTATTGATCCTGGACGAACCTACTCGAGGAGTCGATGTGGGCGCCAAGTACGATATCTATGTGCTGATCAATCAGCTGGCCTCGAATGGCTCGGGGGTGATCCTGATCTCGTCGGAAATCGAAGAACTGATGGGGCTAAGCGACCGACTGCTGATCATGTCCGGCGGAGAGATTCGAGGTAAGTTCGACCGCCATGAATTCGACCAGCACCAGATCCTGCGAGCCTGTCTGGATGCCGCCTCCGGATCGGAGACTTCACCATGAACGCTCGGCAACTGTACCTGACTCTCCTGAATCTCGCCCCCGTATTCCTGCTGGTCGCACTCGGACTGGCCCTCGGCGCCATCGCGGGGCATGGCCGCTTTCTTGACCCTCAAAACCTGCTGAACATCCTGATCCAGTCCTCGTCGACAGCCATCGCCGCCGTCGGCATGACACTCGTCCTGCTGACCGCAGGTGTCGATTTGAGTGTCGGAAACTTGATGCTGCTGACCGCCGCCGTCACTGGACAACTGATCGTCAAAGGCTATTCACTGCCCGCCGCCGTAGCAGCCGGTCTGATCGTAGGAGCGGCCGGCGGCTTCGTGAACGGCATCCTCATCACGCGATTGAAATTAACTCCCTTCATCGCCACGCTGGGAACCTACTTTGTCATGAGAGGCCTCGGGCTGTGGTTGACTCAAACTCGTCAGATCCGATTGCCCGATGAGATCACTTCACTCGGGGCCTCTCGCCCGGTTGGAGTCCCGATGCCCGTGATCGTTCTGGTACTCGTCTGCCTGGCGGCGCACTGGTTTTTGAAGTCCACGCCCTGGGGACGGCAAGTCTACGCCATTGGAAGCGATTCTGTAGCCGCTCAACGAGCCGGTATCCAAGTGCGTCCGCTCCTCATCTTCCTCTACACACTCTGTGGACTGTGCGCTGCGCTGAGCGCCCTGGTGGCCATGTCACAGACCGGAGCGGTGTCGCCATCGTTTGGCGATCGCAAAGAACTGGCTGCCATCGCGGCCGCGGTACTCGGCGGTACCAGCGTTTTTGGCGGACGTGGTCAAGTCCTGCCCGGCACGTTGCTGGGCGCCCTGCTGTTCCAGACAATCGAAAATGGACTGGTCATCATGAACGCCAGTCCCCTGCTCTATCCCATGATCCTCAGCACGGTCATCTTCCTCGCCGTCCTGCTCGATACCTTCCGATCCCGGCTAATCGAGCAACTCTCTCAACGTCCCATCCGCAGACCCGATTCCGCTTGACTCAACTCGATTCCACCAACACTATCTGTGGCAGACTCACGATGAACACTTTTCGCACCTTCTCCACGATGCTGGCGACCCTCTGCTGGTTGTTTGCCCCGACCAGCGCGCACTGGCTCCACGCCGAGGAGCTCTCCGGCCATCAACTCCTGGTCACCTCGGTGCGGACCGGTGATACCGAAGTCTTCATCGCCGACCCGGTTACGGGCGATATGTTCAACGTCACCCGATCGCCGCAGACCGAAGACCGTTACCCCTGCTGGTCTCCCGACGGCAAACACATTGCGTTCACCCGCGATGCTGGCCCCAACAACGTGAAGCATCTCTGGGTGATCGACGCCGATGGCCAGAACGCCCGCTCCCTGGTCAGTCGTCAAGCGGCCGCATACATGCCGAGCTGGCGACAGACGCCCGATGGAGAACGAATCGTGTTCGGGCTTCACGGCGAAAAGCCTGAAATGGCCACGATCCGCCCTGATGGCACCGACCTGAAGATCCTCGGCGAGGGACACGACCCGACTCTGTCCCCCGACGGCACCAGCATCGCCTTCACGGGCGACGCGCCCGAAGGTGGCGTGACCGTCTTCGTCATGGATTGGAACGGTGAGAATCGGCGACGCGTGGTCCCCACGGCCAGCCCAGTCGGCGCAACTTTTCCCAACTGGTCTCCTGATTCGCGCCAGCTCGTCTACTCGTTCCCCGTCGACAAGGCCCTCGAATTATTCGTCGTCAATGTCGACGGAGGTCGGCCGCACCAGTTGACGCGGTTCGGAGAGACTAGCGTATGCACTCCCAGCGATTGGTCCCCAGATGGCAGCTGGATCTCGTTCCGTCGCACCGACGAACGCTACTGGAGTGATCCTCAACGGATGGAGAAGATCTACCGTGAAAAACCCGCCGACAAACGACCCGTCTGGGTCATTCGCTCGGACGGTTCGCAAGCCTCCGTCGTGGAACCACTCCGATTTCAAATGGCCATCGACGGTAGCCGAGCCAGCTGGAAGCCGCTCCCAAGATAGCGTTAGGCCTGCTGCAAGGGTCAGTTGGCGCCTGATGGACTATCCCTCGATTCCCCGCTTTAGCAGGGCAGCATTGAGTGCCGCCAGGGCCCGCAACCAAAGCATGCGCACCGCGGCTTCCGTTCGTCCCATCCGTTGAGCAACTTCGGCGTGCGGCAGCTCTTCGAGATTGCGCAGCAGAATAACTTCCCGGTAATCTTCCGGAAGTTCTTCCAGCACCTGTGCCAGTAGGTGCGTTCGTTCCGAAGCCGCTGCGGCCGCACTGGGCGATGGATCACGGCCCGGTATCAGCGTCTCCAGCCGGGCAGCCGACCGATCCAAATCGTCCTGAAAGGAGACTTCCCGGCCGACGTCGCGCTTCTGAGCCCCCTGAAAGTGCCGTACGTGCCGAGCGAGTTGATGAGCCAGAATTTCGCGCAGCCACGCCAGACGCCGACGTTCATCCCGCGCCTCCAGCCCTTCCCATCCCTGCCACGCCTCGAGCAACGTCTGCTGGACCACGTCCGATGGATCAAACTTGCGAGCCAAACGATGATGGACCTCATGACGGGCCAGCAACCGCAGCCACGGCTCGTACTGCAGCAACCATTGAGTTCTCTCGCCCGGCGGCAATCGTTCGACCGGGCGATCCTCCGATTCGGACTCCCTCGTTTTGCTCATCTACCGACCTCATCACTCCCCGCTGCCTACCCTTCGGGACAATGAATCGCGCATCGATTTCGCCGCTACAGTCAATCGCTGCGACTCGACAGAACGCACTCCACCGGCCGGACGCTCGCCTTGCCTTGCTCGCCATCTCCGTACACACCACTCCAATACCGTGGCCACCAGCAGTAGACAGGCCATGCCGTAATAAGCGGGTAAGAGAATCTGATACCAGGACGACCAGTCAAAACTCTCCTCAGGTAGCAGCGGGCTCCGACGCTGATACTGCCAGAGGCTGATCAACGCCATCCCGGCCGCGATCACCCACCACAATGTCACCCAGACCGCGGTACGTCGAGCGTGGCCGAACGCCAGCCAGCCCAGCAATGGGATCAGCGCCAATAGCGCCGGCGCCAGCATGGCACCGGCCGCCAAGCGGCGTGGCCAAGAACTGAAGTCGTTGTCCATCGGAGCTTCTATCGTAGCCCCGATCACAAACAGCCCCACCACCGCCGGCAACATCAGAAAAGTGCTCATGCCAAACCGACGACTCAGCACCAGCCATAACACATATCCGACAGGGACCAGCACCATCGACAGACTGAAAAATACCGTCCATACCACAAATTCCAATTGACGCGATACCACACCAGGCCCGTCAATCCTCCATGGCAAATCTCGCTGCCAACGCGGATCGATCCCGGCCACGACAGGTCGAGTGACAATCCGATCACCTCCCCCACCTACGAATCGCAACTCTCCGGTGGAGGCATCAATATCGGTGCGGGCCGCCTGACGACAGCTGGTAATCATTCCATAACCGGCCACGACCAGCGGCGGTGCGGCCGGATCGCCCCCCAACACCGCCAATCGATCAAGCATCTCGTACACATTATCTGACCTCGGAACCGGACCCGGACAGCTCCATACGATCTTGCCGTCGTCGACCTGCAGTCCCCAGATCGAGTTGTCAGTTGAGTCGGCAGCCACAACAATCACATCGGGTGACGATGGTGTTCCAGGAATCAATTGCAAAAACTGACTCGGATACAGGAACCGCAACTCCCTGGTCCAGATCGGATCCATCAACCTGGAAGGCGCAACAACCTGCAGCGTCTGCTGATCAATCAAGGCTAGCTCTTCGTCACCATCACGTCCCACATCGCACACCAGCAATCCCGGAGTTAAGCCTGAAGTCTTTAACGTCCGATCGCCGACCTTTCCGGATGACCCGTAGACCACGATCCGCGTCTCGCCGCCTGGCAGCATCACCGCCACTCGCTGCGTCTGATTGTCACCACGCAGTACCACCGGACGCGGCAGATTTCCGCGCCGACTGGAGTAGGAATGCCAATGCGTGTAGATTTGACGAGTGTCGTCGCTCCATAACTTGGCGCCATCGCCCCCACCCACCGCGGTGATGACCACATTCTGCCGGTTAGCCGTCGAGCCGTCTGGCTGCTGGATCGATGAAGGCTCGACGAAGATCACCTCCCGTTCACCATCCTGCTCAAAGTCACATACCGTGGGCATCGTCAGATTGCTGAGCGACTGTTGAATCAAGCCATCGTGAGGTCGAGCACGGCGCCACAACGTCCGCCCTTCCTTCCCGCTCATCGCTCGCCATTCAAGCTCGCCCTCAACCGTAATCGCGGGAACCAGCAGATCGAGTGTGCCGTCGCCGTTCAGCTCGGCTGCCACTAGATCCAGCCGCGTTTCATGAAGCTGATACGGACATGCACCGGAACCGCTCTGACCGTACGCCGGGCTCATCGGTTCGGCCCAACGCAGCTTGCCCGTCTGGCCATCGGCTACGAACAGCCACAGCTGGAACTCCTGATTCGAATAACTTGTGGTGGGCGAATATTGATGATCGAGCGCGGCCAGCCAAGCGACCTCTGCATGCGAGTCACCGTCAAGATCGACGGCCCGCAAGGCGA
Source organism: Pirellulales bacterium (assembly GCA_046349895.1). GTDB lineage: Bacteria > Planctomycetota > Planctomycetia > Pirellulales > Pirellulaceae > JAXMBJ01. The sequence goes on from JAXMBJ010000006.1 coordinate 4,701,252, forward strand.
GACTGCCGCCAATCTGACGGACGTTGACGTCGGCCAACGACCACAATCGCTGACCCGTACGACCTGATATGGCGTGCAATGGAGAAACCCGGCCGCGACCTCCCGTCGATCGATCATGAGCCAACAAGTCAGTCACGCCGTCGCCATCCAGGTCTCCTTCCATAGATTCTGTTGTCGTCGCCGAGCCATGTCCGGAAGCCGACTGCAGTATCAAATCGTCCACCGCGGGCAAAGGTCGATTACGCCAGATCATGCGACCCGTCGCCCCGCTGGTCGCAGTCAAGGTCCCGTCCCCCCAACTCACCGCCAAGTCGGCTACCCGATCGCCATCCAGATCGGCCACCACGTCCCCTAGTTGCCCCAACCGACGCCACGCCTCGCGTGCCGCGCCGCGGATGCAATGCAGGGTGCCTCCCTCATCGCGACTCTGATTCGATTTAGCGGAGTAAACCACGAAGTCTTCCACACTGTCGCCGTCAATGTCGACCGGCAACAGGTCTGTGATTCCAGGTCCCTTCGACATCATTTGACCGTCCGCAGCGGCCAACACATACCAATTCGACTTTCGGTCTGCGTTCTCCTGAACCGTCTGCACCAGCAGCTGCGGCCAACCGTCACCATTGGCCTGCCACCACACCAACTGAGTTGGATAAGGCTCGCGCGCACCCATCGGCTGGGCCGTCAACAACTCAGAAGTAGTCCACAGCCGATCCCCCGTGACGCCCGAAAGACAGTCGACATACAGCGTCGATCCAGGCGCGGCCATCATGGCGGTAAAGATCTCCTTGGATCCGTCGCCGTTGATATCGGGGCCCGCAACGAATTGATCAATCTGCACATCCATCGTCACTAGCCGCCGCTGCCAAACGATGTCACCAGTATCGCCTGCCAACACCGCCAGCGACGACCATGGCGTCTCGAATACCTGCGAGCCGGCTCCACCCGTAAAGACAGATGCCACCTCCGATCGATCCAAGGGCACGATAACTTCGGACCGGCCGTCGGCATTCAAATCTTCGACCACCGGCCAATCGGGGGCGTCAGCTGTCCAGAGGATCTGTGCCGGCCATTCGACGTCGAGCCGCTTGGACCAGAGCTCTTTGTTGCGACTGTACGACCAAGCTCGCACCGTCGGTTGAATCTTCTGAGGCGTCGCAGCTGTCAGAGTCTCTTCCAGAAAGACCAGATCCTCGGCTCCGTCGGCATCCAGATCTGCCCACTTCGCACTTCGCCCCGGTGTTCCGCTCAGCTCGATCGGAGTTGTTTCCGGCTGACCGGTTGACGGATCGATCAGCAACAGCCTCCTCCCAGCCAACACCGCCAGACGAGACCGCTGCCCAAGTTGAATCCAATGCGGGCCGTCCGGACGGTGGACATGGGCGCCCGTACGTTCGACGTGACTGCGGCCACGGATCGGATGCCGACCAAAATGCATCATCCCGCCGCCATTGCTCGTCTGACCGCCAACCAGCTCGGGATACCAGCGCTGAGCGTAAGGGACGTCCGCGCTGGCCGGCAAATCAAACAACTCGTCAGCCAGGTCATATCGCCAAACCGTCTCACCCGTCTTCCCCGACACGGCTTCGATCCAGCGCCGACAGGGATAACGGTTCATCTGCACACCACGATCGGTCACGATGTCGACTAGCGACACGACCAGATCGGCGACCCCGTCGTTATTCACATCGGGGACCAACAGCGGCTCGGCAAAAGTCGCACCGGTCATCTCTCGAGACGAACGGCTGGTCTCCGTCGGCGTTTGCGACAGCCGGTCGGTACGCGGCGCGAACCACAACACGCCACTGCCACTCCCTGAAATGGCCATCAACCACGCTTGGTGTCGCGCGGCCAGAATCAGGTCGCCAGTTCCGTCGCCGTTGACATCCAGGTACTGCTGAAGGACCCAGGGCTGGTATTTGTAACTTCCGTAGCCCGAGTACTCACTGACCAGGGTCCCCCACCAGGGCCAAATCAAGCCGGGATAGGGCCGCAGCAGCTCGACACCGGAGGCCGAGAGGGCCACTGACCATTCGCGTTCGACTCCGCGGCGTTTGCGCACCGTCAGACCGGCTGAGGTCCATTCGACAATGCCGCGTTGCTCACCCAGCCGCACCACGTCGAACGTCCGTTCGATGTCGATAGGCGTGAGCAACAAGTTGTCTTGGAGTCCGACTCGGTACTGCATGTTCTGCTGACCGCGTTCGAGCCGAAGATCGTAGTTGCTGCTCAAAGTACCTGCTCGGGAAACTCGTACCTGGTACTCCCCGGCCGGCAGACTCCCGGCGGTCTGCATCGGCAACGTCTCGACTCGTGCCACCTGTCGGTTCGTGTCCAACAGCTCGGCTACCAGTGGCGGATCGACCGCATCAAGTCGCACCGACGATCGGTTCCAGTTCTGATAGACACTGCGGCCGGCCGTCAGCGTCAGCATGGCCACGACGGTAGCGGCCACCGCCAGTCCAGCCTGCCGCAGGCTGTGGCGATGCTTGTGTCCCCACCGTATGGCTCGTTCGATGGGCCCTGCCCTGCGCGCGCGTATGGGCCGCCCGTCGAGAAATGCGCGCAGATCGGCCGCCAGATCAGCAGCAGCGGCGTACCGGGCGCCAGGGTCCTTCGCCAGGCACTTCATGATGATCGTTTCCAAGTCCAGAGGCGCCGACGGATTCACTCGGCGGATCGGCACCGGTTCACCACTGATGATCTGCTGAATCACGTCATGGGGCGTGTTCCCTGAGAATGCCGGACGAGCGGCCAACAGTTCGTACAACGTCGCTCCCAAACTGAACAGATCACTGCGATGGTCGACGCGTCGAGTCGAAGCGGTTGCCTGCTCGGGACTCATGTACCGCGGCGTCCCCAACAACACGCCGGTGAGACTCAACGTGACGTCGTCTTGGCGGCGAGCCAGACCGAAATCAGTCAGCCACAGGCGGCCTTCCTGGTCGAGCAACAGATTCGACGGCTTCACGTCGCGATGAATGACACCTCGCAGATGAGCATGGGCGAGCGCGTCGGCGGCTTGCAATCCCCATTCGGCTACCTGCCACGCGGGCAACGGCCCGGGACGCTCAGCCATGACGTCGGCCAGGCTACGCCCATCGATGAACTGCATCGCATAGTAGTTCACTCCGTGTTCGCTGCCGACCGCAAAGATCGGGACGATGTTGGTATGGTGAAGCTTGGCTACGGTCTCCGCTTCACGCCGAAACCGCTCGATGGCCTCCTTGTCCGAGACCCCTCCAAAGCGGAGTATCTTCAGGGCCACTCGCCGCCCCAGCGACAACTGCTCAGCCTCAAATACCGCCCCCATCCCACCTCGCCCCACCTCACGGACGATCCGGAAATCCCCTAGTCGGCGCTGCGGATCTGGCTGAGTCTCGGCGGTGTGAATGAACTCCAGACCCGCCAGGCATGCCTCCAGCTGACCGGCCAATTGCGGATATTGAGCCAACAGTTCCTGTCGACTGGGAGCCTGGCCCTCCTTAAGGGCGGCCAGATATTCATCGAGGACCCTTACCACGGCATCGGCATGCGCGGACACCTCGGCTTCAGTCGTCCGTTCCGGACGGGCGGCCCCGTCGCCAGGGTTCACTAGTGGCTGAGTCGGATCGTTCATCGTGTCGTGTGGGTTCGGGTCCAAGTCTGTGGCTCCTAGTTCAGCATAACTCGACAGAACAGGGTCGTGGGTCGCCGCACCCGGCCCAGTTCCCCCCAGGTCTACAGTGCCCGGCCGATCTCCGGGCGCAACGAAATTTCTTTCGGAAAAAATTTCTCCTGATCGTGTTCCTTTGGCACGTCCGACGGCCGCCCTTTTTTCTTTGACTTTCGCCAGCCCAACCGGTAAGGTGACTCGTAGATCAGGCAGATAGTCGGCCGGGACATCGGGCGGCATGTCGCTTGGGCCGCTGCTGGCCATCTGACGCTGACGTCAACGCTTGCACGCTGGGGCAAGTTCGTTCTGAGCGGGGCTCGGATCGCACTACCTCCAGCCTTCTATCGCAAGGGGAGGTGGTGATGGCGTCCGAACTGCAGGTCGTCGGAGCGGGTATCGCTGGCGAAGTTCAGGTACCGCGTGAGGAGTCCATCGACTCGCCCGATCGGTATCTCTATCCGGGAATCCCCACCACGTGTGACGGCGCCGAAGCCGTCGTGCACGTCGAAGTGAATGTCACTCAAGGGGCCGGAGCGTTCCCCATCACCAGCTCCACAACGATGGGGGGCGGCTACAACACCGCCGTGATGAACGGCCATCGCAACCTGTGGGGTGACCTGCTGGTGTTTGTGGAGCCGGAAAGCGAGCACTCAGCGGCCACCTTCTGCGAGGGTTTCGCCGCCGCCGGTGGTCGAGTCACCAACTTCACTTCCGGTCAGGGCCTGGTCCTGATGAAGGAAGTCCTCTACACCATCGCCGGCAAACGGCTCCCCGTGGTGATGAACATCGGCGCTCGAGCGCTCACCAGCCAGTCACTGAATGTTCACGCGGGTCACGATGACTTGATGAGCGTCGCGGATTGCGGTTGGGGAATGCTGTTCGGCCGCAATGCTCAAGAAGCAGCCGACCTGTGCCTGATTGCCAGACGAACGGCTGAGGCAGCTCAGACCCCGTTCTTCAATGTTCAGGACGGATTTTTGACGACTCACACAGTCGAAAAGGTCCGGCTCCCCGAACTGGAGTTCATGAAGGAATTCATCGGACGTCCCGAAGATCATCTGATCAATCTGATGGACCCGGCCAACCCGTTGATGTCCGGAGTGGTGCAGAACCAGGACTCCTACATGAAGGGCAAGATCGCCCAGCGGGGATATTACGATCGAGTCATGCCGATCCTGGAAGAGACGTTTCGCATATTTGGTGAGCAGACTGGCAGAAACTACGGAGTGGTTGACCCGTATCGTTGCGACGACGCCGACTTCATTCTCGTCGGTATGGGTTGCCTGATGGAAACCGCTCGGGCCGTTGTTGATTACGCTCGCCAGCAGCATGGCGTGGCGGTCGGTTGCCTGAACGTCTGCTGTTTTCGTCCGTTCCCGGCCCGGCAGCTCGTCGAACAGCTGCGGAATTGCCAAGCAGTCACGGTGCTGGAACGGATGGACGATCCCCTCTCGACGACCGGCAACCACCTGACTCGCGAAATCAAGGCCGCTCTCTGTGATGCGTTCCATGGACAGAATGGCTCGCCGCAGCTGACCAGCCTGCCGCGTGTCTACTGCGGATCAGCGGGACTGGGAAGCCGCGACGTGCGGGCCGGCGATCTGTTGGCGGCGATTGAGAACATGCGAATCGGCCAGCGGGATTATTTCTGCCTAGGCATCGATCACCCGCTGGCTCTCCCGCGCCGCGAAGACCCCGACTTGCGCGAACCCGGCTCGTTCTCGATGCGTGGCCATTCTGTCGGCGGTTTCGGATCCGTGACAACCAACAAAGTGATTGCCACGATTGCCGGAGATGTTTTCGGCAAGGATGTTCAGGCTTACCCCAAGTACGGCTCTGAAAAGAAGGGGTTGCCGACTACTTACTACTTGACGATCAGCAACCAGCATATCTGCCTGCACAGCGAATTGAAGGAAGTTGATCTCGTGGTGCTGAACGATACGACGGCACTCTTCAGCGGCAATCCGCTCGTGGGACTCGTCCCTCGTGGAGCGGTTGTCATGCAGTCGCCGTTCAAGGACCCTGGCGATGTCTGGGAGCGGATTCCGGCTCACCGTCGTCGATTCCTGGCGGAGCAAGATATTCGAGTGTACTACCTCGACATGGTCCAGATCGCCAGGGAAGTGGCGTCGGTCGCCGACCTTCAGATGCGCATGCAGGGCATCGTGTTGCTCGGGGCCTTCCTGAAGGTCACGCCGTATGGAACTCAAAGCGGGATGACGGACGAACAGGTCTATGGGGGCGTAGAAAAAGCCTTGCGCAAATATTTCGGCAAACGCGGGGATCGAGTGGTGCAGGACAATCTGACCTGCGTGAAACGGGGATACAGTGAGCTGTCTCAGGTCCCGCGTGAGATCATGGCCGCGAGGTAAACGCTGTGAGTCGATGATTGTCGAGTAGTTTCCGATGGAACAATTGACGGTACCCTCGCCGACCTCTTTTGGTTTGCGTGGGCACGCTGAAGCGAGTGTCGTTTCTCTTTGCGTGGCGAGGTGTCTATGGCAAGCGTCGGCAGTTCGGAATCGATGAATGAACCCAACGAGCGAGATCCACACAACAACAGCTCGTACGGTACGCTGATCGACAGACCCTACAAATACGTCTCCCTGCCAATCCTGGACGTCGACGATTTCAACGATCGGATCGTCAAAGGTTACGAAGAAGGATCTGCCGAGCAGCGATTGCCGGCGGATATGTCGGTCGCGCGGTCGCTGGTGCCCGCCGGATCAGCCACGCTGCGGGACTTCAGCTATATCGCTCCGGAGATTCCCGAATACGTCCCCAACAACTGCACCGGCTGCATGGACTGCGTCACGCTCTGCCCCGACACGGCCATCCTCGGCAAGGTCCTGAGCGAACAAGAGTGGCAGCTGCGGCTCAGCGGGATTACCGACGCCGCCGACCGGGAAATGTTCCGCCAGCAATGGTCGAAAACTCGCAAGTATTACGATGGCCCCCTCAAGAAGACCGGCCAGGGGGGCATGTTCATGATTGTGATCGACCCCAGCAAATGCAAGGGCTGCGCCGAATGCGTGACGGTATGCGACGATCACGCGCTGGCGATGATTCCGAAAACTGAACAGGTCATGACGTCCGTACGCAAGAGCCACCGGCTCTTCAAACAGGCTGGACCGTCGAGCAATCAGTTCATCAGCGACGACCTGCTGGTCGACATGATGCTCAAAGAACAGACTCACGTTTACACTGGCGGAGCTGGAAGCTGCGCCGGGTGTGGTGAGGGTACGGCACTCAGAATGCTCTGTGCGGCCACCGGGGCGCGCTATCAGGATCAGTGGGGAATCATTGCCGCCACCGGCTGCAACACGGTCTATACTTCCACCTATCCCTACAATCCCTATCTGGTCCCCTGGACGAATTCCCTGTTCGAAAACGCCCCCGCCATGGCCATGGGGATTCGCGCCCGCTGGGATCAAATGGGCTGGCATGACCGGCCACTGTGGTGCATCGGCGGTGACGGCGCCATGTTTGATATCGGTTTCCAGTCCCTCTCGCGTCTCTTCGCCTCGGGAATGAATGTCAAAGTCTTTGTCCTCGATACTCAGGTCTATTCCAATACGGGAGGCCAGGCGAGCACCTCCAGTTATACCGGACAGAACACCAAGATGAGTGTTCATGGAAAGGCGATCGCGGGTAAACAGGAACGCCGCAAAGAAATCGCTCAGATCGCCATGATGCACCCTCGCACGTTTGTCGCTCAGACAACGTGCGCTCATATTAATCACTTCTATCGAGCTGTTCTGGATGCCTTGGAGTTCGATGGCCCTGCGCTCATCTGCTGCTACACGACCTGCCAGCCCGAACACGGAGTGGCTGACAACATGGCCACCGATCAGGCTCGACTGGCTGTCGATACGCGCGCGTTTCCCCTGTTGGTCTACGATCCAAGAAAAGGCGATTCGATCCAGTCACGTCTGTCTCTGAAAGGAAATCCCGCCGTCGCCGACGATTGGTGGGCGAATCCCAAGACCGGACAGACGGTCGACTTCATCGAGTTTGCGCGTAGCGAAGGGCGATTCGCCAAACACTTTGACCGCGCTGGCAATCCAAGTCCGACTCTGGTGCGAGCCCGCGACGAACGGCTCGAGAATTGGCGCCTGCTGCAGGAACTGGCCGGCGTCCGTGGCCAGTCACGACAGTCGAGCGATGCGAAAGGTGCCGCCGTTACCGCGCGGCCGACGAGCACCGCCGCTGGTGCAAGTCCATCGCCGGCTCGCAGTCATTCGCCCGCCGTCGGCATGGCCGTTCGCTACTTCGACGGCCAAACCTGGATCCGGGGTATCATTGAAGCTCTGACACCCACGGCAGTCGTGCGATTGGACGACGAAAGCGTCATCCGTACCAGCCACGACGTCCTGCTGGGCGGTATCCAGCAGGGAGTCATCGCGCTGGAACACTAGCCATTGCTCTCAAAGCGGGCCGTTACTCTCAAACCGGGCCCGACCAACTCAGAAATCCTCCTGAAAACCGTGGCGACGGTAACGGAGTTGCCGCGGGCTGAGCGAATGTCCCCAGCTGATCTCAGCTACTGGAATCTGAAAGACACCCGCCAGACTTTCTCGCTCCTGTGGGCTCGGCGTCCACCGCCCATCCACGATCGCCAGAACCCGCTCACGCGACAGACCGCTCCGAGCACTAAGCTCGTCTATCGTCAATTCGGACTCTTCCCACAAGTGGTCGATCGTCTTCATGGTAAATGCTCAGCCAACTCAATGGGCGCCGTCTTCCCCTCGGCAGCAGACTCCCGCCCTCCGGACTCCGCAATCTGCTCGCGGGAATCTGCTTGCATGCGTTCCCCGTTCTGATTCTAATCAGAGCCGAACTCAAACGGTACTCCGACGGCAACCAGCGGCAAGCGATTAGCCGATTTGATTCAATCACTTTGTTGTTCAATAGGTCCAGCAACAATGAAACTCAGCAACTCAATCCGAATCCTTCCCTTGATCGCCGTCGCTCTGTCGCTGACGGTCCCATTGAATTGTGCACGAGCCGAGTTGTTGGCGTACGAAAGTTTTGACTATACGGCTGGCACCGACGTCGTGTTCAAGAATGGCGGCACGGGATTTGGAAATGCCTGGCTCCAGGGCGGTTTCAATGCGTCGCTGTCGAATAACTTCGACGTCGGCTCCGGCTCGCTGACCTTTGGAAATCTTTCCAACGCCGGCAATCATGCCGTTACTGACTCGACCGGAGCGATCGCCGGTCTGACGCGACTCCTGGGCCAATCGCTCGGAACCGCTGACTCTACCCGCTACGTCAGTTTCCTTCTGCGCCCCGAAGTGGCGCTGAACCAGGGTGCATTCAACGGGTTCTTCGGTTTGGTACTCGAGCAGTCGGGAGAGCCGGAATTGTTCATCGGAAAACCAGGTGGCGGTCAGCTGAATCGCTATGTCATGGAAGATCGCGGCGGAACGAATCAAGTCGCAACAAGCGTCTCGCCGGTGGTAGGCCAGACCACATTGCTGGTCCTGAAGGCCGAATTCAAAGCGGGCAATGATCTGTTCACGCTGTACGCTGATCCCATTCCCGGTCTGCCAGAACCAGCCAGCGGCGTGATCAAATCAACGACGGACGTAGGCCAAGCCTTCGGGTTGACCATCTATTCCACGGGGGCGTTCAGCATCGATGAAATTCGCGTCGGCGAGACGTTCGCTGATGTGACTCCGGTCCCGGAGCCGTTGGCTCAGTCAGCCTTGATGCTCCTCACGCTCACCGCGATCTGGCGCCGGCGGCCGAGCAGAGCCAGCATCAGTTCCTCAGACACAGATCCGATGACTCGGTGATGACAAGACGCTCAGGACGCGGGTCCTTGTCCGAGTCAGCGGTTCACTCCTGGCGTGAGTCGCTGGCTGGCGGCCAGCGGTAAGTAGCTACGGCACCTGCGGGCAACTCGGCCGAAAATCCTCGGCCGTCGCACCAGACCGCGAACCGTTCGCTGGAATCGCCACCATTGGCGACAACCAGCACCATCGATCCGTCCGGTGTCTGATAAGCCACGTTCGAGAAAGTTTCCCCTGCTCCCGTTGAAGCAACCTGGCGAGAGCCCCGCGGAATGTACTTCATGAACTGGCCATACATGTAATAGTCGAAGTTATAACGGACGGTTCCATCATCCAATCGCTCGACGCAGGTGGCGCTGGCCGGATGAGGTCCGCGATTGGGATGACGATGTTCGTCCAGCATCACGACCCAAGCGTTGTAAGAGCGTGAAGAATGTCTGAGGATGTCGATCAGCCGTATGGCTCCCGCAGTGCGAAAGACCGATCCCTCTGAAAAATAGATGTGCTTGTCGGGAAACTCGCGATACAGCTCGTCCTGAGCCGTTACCTGACCTTCGTAGTGATGAAAAGCAGTTCCGTCGACGAATTGTGCTGCCTTTGGATCCGACAGAATCGTCCGCGGGAAATCGACGCGATTCCAGTTGTGATCCCAACACCAGATTAGCGTTTTCACCTGGTGCTGCCGAAAGAGCGGGCCCAGGTTGTCGCGAATGAAGTCACGCTGAGCCTCGGCAGACCATTTCGTGGTCGGATAAGCCGCATGGACCATTTGCGGCTCGTTCTGCAAAGTCATCGCATGAATTGGAATCCCCTCAGCCTCATACGCCTGCACAAACTTCAGCAGATACTTGGCAAACGCGGGATACCACTCCGGCTTGACTTCGCCACCTCCTAGCTCACCGGTCGTCTTCATCCAGGCCGGAGGACTCCACGGCGAGGCGAATAACAACAGATCTGGATTGTGTTTCTGGGCCAGCTTGATCGCTGGGATCACATACTCACGGTCCTTTTCGATCGAGAACCGCTGCATGTCAGGATCAGTCTCTCCGGCCGGCAGATCGTCGTAGGTGTAGTAGGGTTCGCCCACGAAGTCCGACGTACCGACGCAGACCCGCATCAGGTTCATCCCGATTCCCCGCTCGGGATGAAATAGCCGATCCGCCACCTCTCCACGCAAGTCGGGATTCAGCTTCGATAGATTCTCACAAGTGGCATGGTCGAATGACGCGCCCAGGCCCAGCAAAGTGGCTCCCCGTTGGGTCAGGTCAATTTCAATCATCCGTGATTCGGTCGGCCGATTCGAGCTGAGCACCAGCGGTTCCTGCGGCGTCAGCTGCCGAGCCCCGTCCGGAGTGCTCATCACCACGGCGACCAGCTGGCCCGTTTGCCCAGCCGACGGGCCAGCCCAACCGACCAGTACCAGGCCGAACACGATCCCCGCCACCCCGCGACCACTAACCATTTTCAAAAGCTCCTCATTCCGACGCATCGCACCCAATCATCGACTTCCGCCGCCAGAACACCTTACCCGCCAGCCAACCCGATTCCCACTCAGCCGTCTCTCGGCCAGCTCCCCAGCTACCCCACTTCCACACCTCACCCAGCCACCGCATAGCACGCAGCATACCACGTCCGTCGAAACAAACCTGTGTGTCTTGTTTCGCTCGCCGACGAACCAAAATCCGGGAACACGTGAGTGTCTTGTTTCGGGGGATGGCGGTTCGGGGGGGATCGACGGACTCGAAGGATGCTCCGAGCAAGGTTTACTGCGGAGGGCCACCATGACAGAATGGCGCGGCCAGACCGAAGGTGGCCACCGGAAAGTTGGACGGACGGGTCGCAAGATCGGTCCCAGGTCCCCTGCGGAGTTCAGGCTTCCTTACGAGCCACTCATGGTGGCGCAGGGTGGCGCCCGGCGCCGCCGGTGAGCACAGTGTGACTTGAACCAAGCCTCAATCCCCCGGGGCCGAATCGCCGACGGGGCGGCGGTTACTCGCCGAAGTCCCCTACCCCACGGGCAGGACGTTGGCACCATCGCTTACGGCGACTGGGCGCAGGTGTCACCACAGAAGGACCCCGATCACATCAGGAGTCGATATCCAATGCGACAGGTGGCTCATCAGTCAATCCGTTCGCTCGTCCGCGCAGCACTCTTGGCTGGCTGCCTTTTGGCTTGGCCCGCGCCAAGCGATTCCGACGAACCGAAGTACCATGACCGAGACGTGGTTTACGATGAGTCCAAGGTTCCGCCGTATGACTTGCCGGAGCTGCTGGTGACGGCGGAGGGCTAGCGGGTTGAATCACCCGACCAATGGCTCTCCGTTCGTCGCCCGCAGATCATGGCACTGTTCGGCAACCTGATCTACGGCGTTGTCCCGAACCCGGAGACTCCCCTGCAGACCAGTTTTGAAGTCCTCAAGACCGATCAGCACTCCATGAATGGCCGCGCCGTCCGCAAGGATGTCCGCATTCGATTCCAGAACGCGAAAGGGACTGCCGAACTGCAGATCCTGGTCTTCACCCCTCGCGGCCACGATCGCCCTGTCCCGGCATTCCTTCAACTTAGCTTCTCCAACACCCGGGATGACGGCCATGACGCAGATCCTTCTCGCCCGGGATTGCTGCGCAATGGATTGCCGCTTGGCGAATTCCTCGACCACGGCTTCGGTCTCATCGTCGTCCCCCAAGGCGATCTGGTTCGACTTCACTCTCCTTCATAAGCCCGTATCAACGTAGTGAAACTTTCGGCATCCAGATCAATTTTTGCTTCGCCGTCCACCACCTCCACAGCCTCCCCTGGCTCCATCCCTTTGTCCCGGCTGGTGGTCAACACACGCAAGCTGGTCACTTCACGAGGCCAACCGTTGACCAATGCCGCGCTCTTCCCTCCTCGATTGACCACGTGGACCAAATACATGCCCGACTTCCGGTCACCGAAAGCTGCGCAGGCGACGTTGGTTCGGTCGGATGTAACGGGCAACGATATCGCCCCGGCCGGCGTGGATCCCAACTGTTTCATGTTCCAGAAACGCTGCGTTGGACGCAAGGGACCTTCTGTACCGTAGATCCCTCGCCCAGATAGCAACGAATAATCGGCGGTCATTTGCCAGTGCAGAATGGAACTCGGCTGAGCTCGGTTGCAGATGCGAACGTACAGGTCGGCTTCCTCCAACTGAAACCACGGCTCTCGAAACAGATCAGGATACTCGTGCGCATGAGCATCAACACCACCTTCGGTCACCAGCAATGGTACTTGCAGCTTGTCAGCTGACGTTACCCATCCCTCCAGATCCTCGTCAGCGTTTCCTCGCCAGGTGTGCATCGCCACGGCGCCGATGTAAGCGTGAGTCTCACGGTCTTCAATGGCCGGCCCCAGAAAGTCGAGCGATCGGCGAGTGAAGTTGGCTGTATCACCCAACATGATTCTGGTGGAAAGCCTCTGTGCGGCCAATTCTCGACCCAGCGCCAAAATAAACGCCCGATGCTCCTCCGCTGTTTGACGTACCTCCACGCCCGTTTCAGGTTCATTCAATGAAAACAGTTTCGCCTCTATCCCGTATTCGCTCTGCAGGTACGAAAGAAAGCTGGCAATAGAACGAGAGATATCGACCAAGCGGCTGGCATCCAGCGCCACACCTCGCATCGTGTCGGGTTCAGGATCGGGCACGGTCGCCCATGTCGGCGGGTCCCAGACGCTGACGATCACCGGCATCCCGCGATCCGCCAGCAACCGAGCCATCTCCAGCGACTCGCGCACGCTATCGTCTAGTTTCCCCGCTCGGGCGGCTTGAATCGGGTCCTGTTCAAATACCGGATGCCACCGACCCCAAGGCATGGCAATTCGGCCCCAGCGCACCGGCAAGTTCTCGAGGCAATAGGAAATAACTTCACGATCGGTATCAGGAAACTGCAATCGAAAATTCCCGCCAATCCCTTCAAAGACTCGGCCAGAATGATTCGGCTTCAAAGCCAGATGCACAGGTTCCGGCTCGGGCCGAGGTGTTACGCGAATCGTAAACTGGGTTGCCGAAGTTTGACCCTTCAACAGCTTTCCTGCGAGGAGTGCTGCGTACATCTGAACGCCCTTCGGCGCTTGGACAATCTTCGGCTCGGAGAAATCAAAGTACGCGGTAGGATCGGCAGGTGAAGCCAAACGAATGGCTGGCTCACTACGCAACTTCCACGCCAACGTCCTTTCGGCAACCAATTCGATCTCTCCACGCGGCGATGTGCACCGGAAGCCTCTGGCTACGACCGCGTCTTTCGGCTCACCTTCCGCAGCAACTGGTAGTGGCCAACGGCTGGGACTGGATGAGTCTTGTGGCTCGATCAATTCAATCGTGCCGTTCGGACCCATCATCGACGTAAGGTCGATGCACCAGAAGACCCCGTCGGTGTCGATATCCGCCTCCGCAGACACCGTCAGATCTACTCGTGCCACCCCTTCAGCCTCATCGACGCAAACCTGGGAAACCTTCAATCCCTCCTTCAACGCCACCTCCGCCGATTGGCTCGATCCTCTGCGCGAATACGTTGGACGATGGTAATACTTCGCCGGCGAGAAGAACCCTGACCACCCCGGCCAGATCATGCGAACACTGGTCTCCAGGTCAATCCGCTGCTCCCCGACTCGCATCCCCCGAATATTTCCCCAAGGTGTGCATTCGATCTGTGCACCTAATGGCCTGGCTGACACAGTAATCGCACAGGCTGCAAGGATCAGAACCCTCCAACAAGCATTGCGCCGGTATCTCACCCCACAATGTTCCATCACAATCTGATTCGTATTCATCGACCATTTCCCTGCGCGTAAATCACTTATCACCATGGTTTCGGCTTGCATCGTTCGGACTCGTGCTGGAACCCGCCGCGACCAGATTCGCCAGCAACCGGTAAGCCCCGGGAACTCCCTGTGGCAGTTGTCGGTAGAGAGCGTACGCTGAGTAAACGTAAACCCCGTCGCCATATCTCGCCAACAGCAAACCACCTCGCTGCGGAGCCTGCTCACGGTCGTGACATTCCAGCAGTGGCTGGTAGCGAGCATCCCACGACTGCCAGAACTTTGATCCACGCTGCTCGAACCATCCTTCAAAATCGGCGGGAGTCAACCGATTGGGGACGGCAAACAGCACATGATCCGGCTCCAGGATCGTCACTGTCGCATCCTGTTCGCTCACCTCTTCTGGATTCCGCCCCATCACATACGGATAGGGGCCCAAATTACGATCAAACTCAGGAGTCTGATAGTTCACTACCAGATTGCCACCTCGGTGGACGTAATCCAGTAACCTTGAGTTGGCGGCGATCAAATCACTCCGGACCGCATAGGCGCGAATTCCAATCATAATGGCATTGAAGTGACTGAGGTCTCCTTGTGCCAAGTCCTCGGGGCCCAGCAAGGTCGTCTGGACACCCAGCTGATTCAATGCCACGGGAATATCATCGCCAGCCCCCATGACGTAGCCAACCTTCAGTCCGGCAGGTACTTTCACATCAACCAGCGTCAATCGCTGCTCGGCCGGCCGGAACACATGCGCTCGTCCCAAATCCCGAGCTGTGACAACGGAATATCCCTCGCGGTATTCCACCATATCACTCCGCGCAACTGCACCAATCTGCACGGTCCGCTCAGCCCTGGCCGCGGGCACTCGAACGACGAACCGAGCCGTCATCTCTTCATCAATTCGATCGAGCGAGAATGTCGCCTCGGACGGCTCGGAAGTCCAGCCAGCGGGAAGCTCCAACTGCAGAGTACCACTGCTGGCCAGATCTATCGCGTTGCGAACTTTCACCGCGACCGCATGCTCGTTTTGCCCTTCGACGAGAATCGTTACCGGGGAGTCGAACGACACTGACAAACGCGGAACGACGGCCACCGGCTGAGACAAGTCGCCGTAGTCCGGGTGCCTCCAGCGTGCTCGAATCGGACACCAGATATCGACCTCACTTCCTCCCACCGCCAATCGCACTCCTCCTCGCAGGCCCTCCTCGGCTTCCCACGCCCCAGATTCGCCACCGCGTTGGTAATACGGTTCCTGGATCGTCTCCCGTATCCACGTCGGACGCGTGTATGGTACATCCTGAGCGATTTCGAGCTCCGTTGAGGCATTCCATACCTTGTTGTATGGCAGTGATTCAGCCTGAATAGGCAGCGCAACTCGATCGTTCGGGCTCATTCCGGTCTCTAGCCATCCGCTCAAGAGCTGCACCGGCAGTTCACTCCGGTTGACGACACTGACGTCCACCTTCAGCTTGTCGCCTCGAGACACATTGCGAACTTGCTGCCGCTCGCCACTCCCTCTGGAATCATCCGCCTCGCTGGCGGGTACGCCTCGCAGCTCGAACTCAATACCGGTCGCTCGTCTGATCGCTTCCTGCAGCTGAGCGTGCTTCTCCCGGAGACGATCCTCGATCACACCCTTGTTCGGCACGGAATCATGTTCCGACAACTGTTTCAGCAGCTCGACGACCTTACGATTCGCTTCCGCCAAATCGGGTACCGTCGACTCTGGATCGTGTAGATTCAATTCTTGCCACGCTCGATCGACATTCCTTTGCAGTTCGAGCAACCCATTCGTCAGCCAAGCCGGCGGCGATTCACCCGCATAGCGGGCCAGTCCTCCAATCGTCGTGTCGAGTCCGTCAAGGAACGAATCTTCGCGAACCTTGTCTGTTGTTCCCTCTTTTCCATCGGCCAAACGATAGTAGGAGACAGCTTCTCCGGCGGGACCGTCATGCCCCGAGAATCCCTGCGAGCGCTGATACCCTAACCCGAACCGTGCGATCTGTGCGTAGGACATACCCAGGATGGCATCGTACTTACCCGTGGGCACGGCCACCGTCCAAGCTTCCTTGTCTTCAGCTCTCCACTGGGGCTGAATGTTGTTGGTGTACAACTTCTGAGGCTGCCAGGGCTGGGCGGCCTGATCGGCGAATTGACCAGCGTCCCCGGACACTTCCATAGCCCGACGACTCAGGACTCCCGCAAACTGGTGGTGGCCATGTCCGTCGCGCTGATCTCCACGGAATCTCGACACAATCACGTCGGGGCGAAACGTGCGGATCACATCGACTAGCTCGCCCAGGACACGATCCTGCCCTTGCCATTGATCAAACGCCTCGTCAAGCCGCTTGGAATATCCGTAATCAGCAGCACTCGAATATCGCACTCGCACGTTGTAATACTTCGCCGATTCCGCGTGCTCTAACATCCGCAGGACCCCCAGCTCGTCAAACGCATCCCGCGATATCAGATTGGCTCCACCTTCCCCGCGAGTGACGCTGAACAACCATGTCGTCGCTCCGAGCCCTCGTGCACAATAAGTCAGCATGGCGCCGTCTTCGTCGTCGGGATGAGCGACCACATGCAGTACTCGTGCTGTTGTCCGCAATTGCAGTAAGGACTGATATACCCCGGCAGCCCCTCGGTCCAGCGGCGTCGAACGATCCCACTGAGCAGAGACGGGCGATGGCAGCAAATGTCCGATAATCCCGAACAACAGCAAACAGCGGAATATTGAATTCAACATCAGACCGGGCTCCCCGCACGGATCCAAGAATGGCAGCGTCCTCATCCGAATCAGCTGTCCACGGGCAATCGGCAAGCCTTCAACAGCGTTCGCTGCATGGCCAAATCGTGGTCGTAACTGAAGTCAGCTGCCTTTTCGCCGCGTATGATTCTGGCCATATCGGCCGCGTCGTCCACGTAACGAACGTAGCGTGGAAAGTCGACATCCTGATAACCCGCACGATAATCGCCTCGCGGTTCGGATAACGCGATTTGCGCAGAAGGATTGTCCAATGGCTGCAGATGAAACGTACCCTTTGTGCCGCAGACAACCAAATGCCGGCGCTGCATCCCCTCAATTTCCTCCGCAGAGGATTTGACCGTTGCTATCGCCCCGCCGTACTCGAGAACCGCGAGCATATTGTCCAGCAAGTTATCGTTGACGGGAGATGAATGGCGTGAGAACGATGTGACGGTTTCAGGCTCTCCCAACACGCCGATTACCAGGTCCAGGATATGACACCCCAGTTCAAACATGATTCCGCCCGGGTAGCCCGCCAACTCCGCGCGATCCGCCGGGTCAATCACCTTGCTCATCACGGCGTGCACTTCGAAGATATCGCCTAGCCATCCTTGCCTCAGAAACTCTTTCAGCAAAACCACACCTGGGTTGTACCGATACATGTACCCCATCTGAACAAGCAGTTGCTGACGTCTGGCCGATTCCAGAATCCGCTTCAAATGCGGCAATGATTCGCCGGCCGGCTTATCCAAATGGATGTGCTTGCCAGCAGTGATACATGCCTCAGCGTTAACAAGCAGGTCGCGCACCCGAGTTTCGACCAGCACGGCCTGCAGATCGGGAGTATTCAGCAGCTGTTCCAGGGTCATCCAGGGCAAATCTCGATATGCCGCCTCCCCCGCAGATTGCTTGCGAAGAACTTCGTCCGGTTCGACGACTCCCACCACCTCATAGTCCGGCGACGCTCGGTACACCGAAAGCTTGCTGGCATGCGCGTGACCGACGCCAATCTGGCCAATCCGAATCCTGCCACTCGGCGGCGGCGCCCCCCACACTCCACCTGCTAACGTGCCGATCCCGGCAGCCGCTGTGGCGACGAATGCCCTTCTGCTCAGCTCAAGATCGATCACAGTTGCCCCCCAGTCGTACCAGTCTTCCGGCTCTGACTCGATTTATGCGAGAATTTCGCGCACCACCGACCCATGCACGTCAGTCAGTCGATAGTCACGCCCCAGATGTCTCCATGTCAAACGAGTATGATCGATGCCCAGCAGGTGCAACATTGTGGCGTGCAGATCGTGTATATGCACCTTGCCGCTGATCACTCGGTAGCCCATGTCGTCGGTTTCACCGTGCGTAACGCCACCTTTAACCCCTCCACCCGCCATCCACGCGCAAAAGCTTTCCGGTTGATGCTCTCGTCCATGTTGCTCAATCGGGGCCGTACCGCTCAAATCCTGGCTCCAGGGTGTCCTTCCAAATTCACCTGACCACACGACAAGTGTTTCCTCCAGCAACCCTCGTTGCTTCAGATCCCGAACCAGGGCGGCGACGGGACGATCTGTCTGTTCACACAATCTGGGAAGATTCCCGCGCACATCCGCGTGATGGTCCCACCCGTCCATAGTGACCTGGACAAACCTCACTCCCGATTCGCTCAGCTTACGAGCCAGCAGACATGCCCGAGCGTTCCGATCAGTAGCCGCGCCCCCCACGCCATACATGTCGAGAATCGCCTGCGGTTCTCGCGAAAGATCGACTAGCTGGGGTGTCGTCGCCTGCATGCGGAACGCCAGTTCAAACGACTCGATCAGGCCTTCCATCACCGGATCGTTGTGAAAGGATCCACTCAACTGCCGATTCATTTCCTGCGTGAACGCCAGCCGGTGGCGCTGGATTGCTTCGCTGTTGGAAACATTCCCCAGATTCTCAATCGGTAATCGTCCGCTCCCGACTACCGGTGTTAGCTTGGTACCCTGGTGAATGGCCGGCAACCAAGCTGAGCCGTAATAGCGGACGTCCGATTGCGGATTGATCGTGACAAATCCGGGCAGGTTCTGATTCTCGGTCCCCAGGCCATAGCTGATCCATGACCCCATCGATGGCCGAACGTCGTTCATGATACCGGTGTGCAATTGGAGCTCAGCCGGCGCATGTTGAGGATTGTCGGCACTCATGCCCCGGAGCAGACACAAGTCGTCCGCCACACCTGACAGACAGGGCAACAAATCCGAGATCCGCATCCCCGACTCGCCTCGAGGCCGAACGGGGACCGCAGTACCGAGCGCCAAAAATCGCTCAGTCCCTACCTGCAGCACGTTCTTGCTTAACGGCGACTCAATCGCCTGACCATGCCTCCGTTGAATGAAATCCTTGGGATCAAAGAGATCGATCTGTGATGGTCCCCCCTGCATGAAGAGGAAGATCACCCGCCGCGCCGTGGGAACCGAATGCGGTCCACTACCGACACCAACATTGGCACCCTGAGCCAGGGCCTGAAACGCCAACGCCCCGAAACCACAGGCCGTTCGGCTGAGCCATTGCCGGCGCGACAGTCCAGCCCCCACTCCCACACCGCGTGTTCTCATGATTTCGCCTGACTCTAAAGTCGAAACAGGAACTCATTGGACGTTATCACCGCATGCACTAACTCCGTCCAGGCGTCCAACTCTTGATTTTGACTACTCGGCTCGTCACCGCTACTCGGCTCGTCACCGCTATTCGGTGACAGGTCGATTACAGTCCTGAGCATCTGCCGAGCATGCTCGCGTTCCGTCACCGTAATCGGACGACCTAGTGTCCGCAGCCACAGTCGGTCCAGTCGAAGATCGCTGTCGCCGCCGAATTTCATCAGCGATTCAGCCAGATACCGCGCCTGCCCGCGAGGAAACTCGTTGTTCAGCAGATACAGTGCCTGCGTGGCCGACACAGTCTGATTGCGTTGACCAGCCATTTCGGCCGGTTGAGTGAAGTCGAAAAAGTCACGCAGGCGAGCCGGTCCGGGCTGAGCACTTCGAACGACCGGCAGGTAAACGGTTCGCAGGAACGCCTGCTCGGGCCGAAACCTTTGAATGCCAAAGGAAGGCGGATTCACAGCCATCGGAGCCAAGTTGCCCGTATTCTCACGATACTCCAGCGGCAAACCTGGACCTCCGGCCGATACTTGCAACTTACCACTGGCAGCCAGCATCGAGTCGCGCAGAGCCTCCGCGTCCAGACGTCGCTGATTCATCTTCCAGTACCAACGATTGGTGGGATCAGTTGTCGCCACAGCCGTCGCCGGCCGACTACTCAGACGATAGGTACGACTTAGAACCAACGACCGAATCAACTGCTTCTGTGACCAATTGCCTCGAATCAATCGTGTTGCCAGATAGTCCAGCAGCTCAGGATGCGTGGGGCGCTCGCCACGCACTCCGAAGTAGTCAACCGATGATACGATGCCGACTCCAAAGAGCTTTTGCCAAATTCGATTGACGGTGACCCGAGCTGTCAGCGGATGGCGCGGGTCGACCAGCCACTCGGCCAGCTGCAGCCGACCACTCTGGTCACCAGGCATCGTCGGCGAAGCGCCCCACGAGATCGCCTTGGGGAACCCGCGAGGAACCACCGATCCCGGTGCGTAGGGATTGCCGCGGACGTAGATCGGCATATCACCGTGATGAGTTGACTCCTGCACAGCGAAGGCCCGAGAACTGACCGGCAAAAAGAACTCCGCGTGCTCCAGCTCTCCGGACAAGTCACGCAGCTCGCTGGCGATCTGATCTCGCCGGCCAGCCTGAGCCGTTGCGTCGCCCCCTGGCTGTTTCAGTTGTTCTTCAAGGGCCTGCTTCTCGGATTCCAACTGGGACTTCCTGGTCTTCAGTTGAGCGATGCGATTCTGAGACTGCGCGAGCCGACTCTGGCGGTCAGCAGCCAGCGACGAAGATTCGGGTAACTCCACGACATTGATGCCGCTCCAGATTCCATTGGGAATCTTGACGGCCGAGACCGTACCTCGAAAAATGCCCGCCAAACCATAGTAATCCGCCAGATCAATCGGGTCGAACTTATGGTCATGGCATCGGGCACACCCGAGCGTCATCCCAAGAAATGCCTGCCCGATCTTGCTGACCTGTCGGTCGATCAGGTCAGTTTCCAGCTTCAACTTGTCCGGGTTCACCACTTCGACGTCACCCAAAACGAGGAAGCCCGTCGCTACCAGATTGTCGTACCGTTCGGCCGCCGTTTCATAAGGCAACAAATCGCCGGCTATCTGCTCCCGCACGAAGCGATCAAACGGCTTATCAGAGTTCCAGGCATTGATCAGATAGTCACGATAGCGCCACGCATGCTCGGCAAAAATGTCGTTCGATGTACCAACCTGATCGGCATATCCCGTCAGATCCATCCAGTGCCTGGCCCAACGCTCGCCATACGACGGCGATGCCAGCAACCTGTCGACAACTCGTTCGTATGCCGCGGGCGACTGATCGGCCTGGAAGTCAGCAATCGCTTCCGGAGTCGGAATCAATCCGGTCAGATCCAAAGTGACTCGACGCAACCACGTATATCGGTCGGCCTCATCTACGGGTTTCAGGCCTTCCGATTCGAGTCGGGCCAGTATGAAATTGTCGCAGGGCTGCAACGGCCATTGTCGGTCGTGAACATCGGGTACCCGGCCATCCTGCAGAGGCTTGAATGCCCAATGATCGCGGCCAGCCTCAATGTCGGACGGCCGAGTTAACGGAGTGACTGTCGCCTCTCGAGGGTCCGGCATCCCCATCGTGATCCAGGCCTCGAAGTCCCTGATCACCTCATCCGACAATCGACCTTTGGGCGGCATCTCCAGACCGTCGTGCCGCAATGCGGCAATCAGCAGGCTTCGCGCCGGATCACCCGGCACCACTGCCGGCCCACTGTCGCCTCCTCGCAAAAGACCGTCGCGATAGTCAATCCGCAATCCACCCTGAATGATGTCCGCATCGACGCTATGGCATTGGTAACAATGTTCCACCAATACCGGGCGGATTTTAGTTTCAAAGTATTCTTGCTGTTCGGCAGTGACGGCCTCTGGCCCCGAGGAGGGTGGTGACTCTCCGTACGCCGTCGGATGAACGGCGACAAGGAACACCCACCAGCAGTTCCAGGCCCAACGACTCAATCGTCACCTCTCCGGCTTCAATAGCCCTCGGAACCCAATGTTCTCCAAGTCGTCACGGCAGTCGCTCCGATTTGGCAACACCAAGATACTCGCCGCCATCCTCTTCCCCAGATCGTCCCAGCGACGCCCCGTTAGCCGCACCCTAACCACCCGCTTGACCGCATTCAAGCCCCCCGGGGAAATCTCCCGTTTCTGCCCTCTTGATCCGACGCCGGGCATTACCCACTTAACCACGACTTGCTGCTGCCACGCCGATTGAATCCATCGGCTCGTCTAGTGACAATGGTCCCTATCAGGCGCAACGCAGACCCTCCTTCCGGTCGTCCGTGCCAACGGCAGCGAGCGGACTTTAACGAACCGACGTGCCTCGGCGGAGAAACCTATGTGCAGTATTTGGTTCGAGTGGTCCGTGATGATCAAGAAAGCTGTCGGCCCGACGGGACTCGTCCTCCTCTTGGCGGCCGCGTTCCTGCCTGGTTCGCTCCATGCCCAACCCGCCGGCCGGCGTCACGCCGAAAACGCACTCCATGCGATCCCGGCGATTCGAATCACCGTCGGCCAGGAAAACGCCGATATCATCGGTCACGATAATCGAGCGCTACAAGCGGCCGTTGATTATGTCGGACAGCTCGGTGGCGGTACGGTGGAGATCGGTCCGGGTGAGTACCTGATGCGCGACTCGTTACATCTTCGCAGTCGAGTTACGGTTCGGGGAGCGGGAGCCAAGACGATTTTGAAGAAGGACCGAGAGTTCCGATCGGCGCTTGCGGCGGACGGTGACTTTGGCGAGGCAGCAGTGACTTTGCAGGATCCCACCGGATTCGAAGTGGGACGGGGAGTCTACATGGCGTCCAAGTCACAGCGAAATTTCCTCGGCGCTTGTGCCACAGTGCTCAACCGCAAAGACAATTACCTGACACTCAACCGATCCCTGAACGCCGACCTGATGGTTTCGGACGAGGCCTTTGCGGCTACCGTCTTTCCGGTAGTCAGCGGCTATGATCTCGAAGAAGCTAAGCTGGAACACCTTACCATTGACGGCAATCGGGCCCAGAATCCCACCCAAACTGATGGCTGCCGCACCGCTGGAATCTTCTTCTATCGGGGCGATGGCTCAATTGTCAGCAACTGCCGCGTGCACGATTACAATGGCGACGGCATCAGTTTCCAGCAGTCCAATGACGTTCAGGTAGTGGACTGTATGGCCGAGAACTGCGCCGGCTTTGGACTTCATCCAGGCAGCGGCTCACAGCGCCCGTTGGTAAAGGGTTGCCGTGCGATCGGCAATGGTGACGATGGAATCTTCTTTTGCTGGCGAGTGCGCGGCGGTACCGCCGAAGGAAATTGGCTCGAAAACAATGCGGGCCACGGCATGTCGATCGGCCACAAGGACAGCGACAACGTGATTCGCGACAACACGATCGTCGGCAACAAACGAGGCGGTGTCTATTGGAGGCGAGAATCGGAGCCGATGGCTGCTCACCGAGTTGTTTTCGAGAAGAATACCGTCCGGGATAACGACGGTTGGGGATTGTTCATCGACGGCAATACCAACGACACCGTGATTCGCCAGAATACCATCGAAGACTCGGGGACCGGCCGACAAACCACGGCCATCCGTATCGGGGAGCGTGCCGGCATGCTGACGCTGGACGGTAACCAGATCAAGGCCGAGCGGGCCGTGGTCGACGAACGGTCCTCGGCTGCGACACGGTGAACGAATCAGGTGTCACCGTCCGACTTCGATCAACGCTTGCATCAGCCCTACGGCTGCTTGGATGACGGCCGCCCCCATCGGATCCCTTTGCATGGAATTCATCGGTCCCATGCCGATATGAATCCCGCCCGGTGTAAGGATCTGGATCAATATATCGCCCGCCGTCGGCAATGCTGGATGTGGCCCTAACCAGGGCTCGGTTGCCGCTCCGATCACTCGGGCCACTTCCAAGAACGGCTCGATGTGCGCCGACATTTCGTCAGTTTTCACGTCCCATATCACCGCGGCACCACTGTAATTGAAATAGCGGGCGGATCGATCATTGTACGCTGCCAGTGCGTCTACCCCCTCGTCCATGCCGACTTCCACGACCATACCATGAACCTGTCGTGATTCAGCAGCTTCGGGACTTTCTCCCATCGCTCGGAGACAGTGCCAGGCCTGCAGCCAGACCCGCGTCTCGACATCTGGAGTCGACAAGATCTGCCGCAACTGTCGTACGGCTTCGGTAGGGTCTTTCGTCGCCAATCGATTGGCCGCCGCAAACCTTGCCCAGGGTGAATCCGAGTCGCCGACCTCAGAAGCTGTTGCTGCGAATACATCCAAACTCTGATTGCACAGAATCGATCCCCTCAGACTGTCATACGGAAGGTTCACGCAATGCTCCTTTAGATATTCCTAGCCGACTCATGTCCGGCCTGTGGACTATCGATTGATACTGAGTCCGCCGTCAGACCTTGGCTGTTTGCCAACAACAACACGGACACGGCCAACACGGCCAGAACCACTGGCATGCACTTCACCAGCCCCCGAAAATCGGCCGACCAGTCGAGTTGCATCTCTTTTCCGCCCAATCGCATCGTTCGCGCCCAGGAAGTTTTCTGTACCAGCACTCCCTCCGACAATACTCCTGCAGCTGGCGCCTCGGATATGGGCAGGTCCACCTGCAACACCCGACCGTCGTCAAGCCAAATCAGACGGACATCGTCCACCCCCGGATGCTTCTCCCACCGCAACTCCGTTTTCTGTATGCGATTGTCCAAACTCAATGGAATCAGTGACCTGGCAGCTGCAAACCAGAGGTTGCCAGCAGCCAACACGACGCCGATGACCAACAGCAGGACGAGATTAAGAGAACGCAAGGATTCCTCCCATCCACAAAAAGGTCAATCCGGTCATCAAGCCAAACATAATTGTTCCCGGTGTGCATTTCCGATGGCCGACATAGGCGCCGGCACATACCGTCGCCAGTACAGCACCCAAGCTTTGATTGAAGAAGTCAACTTCATCGAAGCGTGCCAGCCGAAACACAGTGGCCTCAGTCACCACGCCGCCCAGAATGCAAGCACAGCAGAACGGTAACGCACCTCGATTCGCCCAACGCTGATAGTTCCTCGCGGGTATCATTCCCAGCACAGCGATTGCCGCGGCAAATGTCGCCCCATAGCCGGCCAGGTAATGCCCTGAGTAATCGTGGCGATGTCCGAGAAACGCCTCGTAAGCCAGCCCGGTGAGGCACGCCGGCAAAGCCGAGAACAGCACGATCGATCGAAATCGCATGAGCCATCAGCTCCCGGGACGGATAATCTCCGGATACAGACGCTGGCTGCATCCTGACGCTCAGCAGATTATACTGTGACTGCTGGAGATGCCAGCCGTTGCCTACAGTCGGATTTTCGGCCGACAATTCGAGTGCCGGACACTTTGGAGATTGACGATGAACCTCCTCCATCAGGCCTGCTGTGCCAGTCTCCTGCTCCTGACGCTAATCGGCACGACGTCAACGGTGTACGGCGAGCAGGAGGTTGCAGCCGAAGACGCGGTCTATTCCGGACCGCAGGTCGGCGAACCGTTGGGGGCGTTCGAGTTTCGCGTCCAGTGGGGCGACAAGGCCGGTGAGAACTTGGACATTGTTTCGCAAGCTGCCGGGCGGCCGATTGTGCTGATATTTGTGCACGATGTGAACCGCCAGTCGATTCGCATGACGCGAGTATTGTCACAATATACAGCGACTCGCGCCAAAGACGGATTGCTGACGGGAGTGGTCTTCCTGAACGACGATGCCACGGCGGCCGAGGAACAGCTGAAACGCATTCGCCATGCGCTCACTCCGGAATCAGCCACAGGAGTTTACGTGGGAGGACGGGAGGGACCTGGAAGTTACGGCTTGAACCGTAATGTCACCTTGACAATTCTTGTCGGGAAAGAAGGCCGGGTCACTGGCAATTTCGCTTTGATCCAACCGAGCCTTCAAGTCGATCTGCCAAAAATATTGCAAAGCATTGTCGCCACGGCCGGAGGTGAGGTTCCTAAGCTCGAGGACTTGGAAGGGATGCGAGAAATGATGGCTGACCGCGGCACATCCGCCGCGGCGCCTGACATGAGGGCTTTGCTGGGGCCCGTGATTCGCCGTGAAGCTAGTCCTGAGGAAGTCGAGCAGGCTGCCAGGAAAGTCGAACAGCAGGCCGAACAGAATCCCGCGGTGCGTTCAGAACTGGGGCGGATCGCTTCCACAATCGTGAAATCAGGCAAACTATCCAACTATGGCACTGAACGCGCTCAAGAGTTTCTCACCAAATGGGCTGCAGAGTTCGGGGCCGCCGGCCGGGAGCCACGGCCTGACCCTGGCGACGCGAAAACGGTCAACCCGGAGAGAGGGCCATGATCGGCGCGCTGTGGTTGAGTCTGGCGGTAACTGCCGCTCACGTGCCGGAATCGACGCACTTCGAGACGGAAGTTATTCCTGTACTCACCAAGGCCGGATGCAACACGGGCGCTTGCCACGGGGCGGCTGCAGGCCGGGGCGGGTTTCACTTGTCGCTCTTTGGAGCTGACCCAGACGCTGACTACGAGACGATCGTCCATGCGCTCGAGGGGCGACGCATCAATCTGGCCCGACCTGAGTTCAGCTTGCTGATTCGAAAACCGACTGGTCAGCTCGAACATGGCGGAGGCACGCCACTGGACATCGATGGACCGGGCGTCGATCGGTTGCTGAGCTGGATTCGATCCGGGGCTCCCCGAGGAAACACTCGGCAACTCACACGGTTCGAGGTACAGCCGCAGCGGATTGTCTGCGCATCAACGCCAGCTGAAGTGAAACTGCAGGCACAAGCTTACTTTGATGACGGCCAACCGATTGATGTTATCGACTGGACCGTCCTGGCGCCCGCAGACCCATCTTCAGTAACGATTGACCATAATCACACGGCACATATTCAAGGTTGCGGACAACATCTGGTGATCGCTCGGTTCCTCGATCGGGTCGTTCCCATACAGATATTGGCCCCTTACTCCGCTCGTCAGCCCGACAATGCAACTGCAGAGCCGGCAAGTTTCATCGACGTCGAAATCATCAAGACGCTGTCCGATCTGAGATTACCTGCTTCGCCCCCTGCGTCCGACGCTGCCTGGCTTCGACGTGTTACGATCGATCTGATCGGACGCTTGCCGACGCCGGAAGAAATTCAAGAATTCCACAATGATCACGCCGCTAGTCGCCGCAATCAGGTGGTGGAACGGTTGCTGGCCAGCGAAGCATTCGCAGATTATTGGGCATTCCGATTCGGAAAGCTGCTGCGGATGCACTCATTACCCAACGAAAGTGGCGGCTTGCAGGCGTATTCACAGTGGCTGCGCCATGAATTGGAAGTCAGTACTGGCTGGGATACCCTCGCGAGCCAGTTGATTATGTCGACGGGCGATGCTCATCAGATCGGTCCTGCGAACTTTCACCGGATGGTTGGCGACCCGCGGGGAGAGGCAGAGTTGGTAGGGACCTTCTTTGCCGGTGTGCAGCTTGGCTGCGCGAACTGCCACAACCATCCCCTCGATCGCTGGACACAGGATGACTACCACGGCTTGGCCGCCCTGTTCGCTCGTATCGATCGGTCTCGTCAGGTGAGACTTCAAGAACGAGGTGAGGTTACGAACTTGAGAACCGGCGAACCTGCTATTCCTCGCATTCCCGGCCAGGAATATCTGGAAGCAGGTGGGGATCATCGGCAGCGAGTGGTTGATTGGGTGCTTGGCCAAGAGCATCTGTATTTCGCCACGGCGACCACGAACCGGCTTTGGCGAGCGATGTTCGGCCGCGGCTTGATTGAACCACCAGATGATTTGCGGGTCACCAATCCGGCCACGCACCCTCAACTGCTACGACAACTGGCCGAAGATTTTGCCTCCCACGGCTACCAGATTCGGCACACGCTGAAACTGATTGCTCTCAGTCAGACATATGCCCGCAGCAGTCAAGCTCTCCCGGGGAATGCCGGGGATGACCGGTTTTATACCCGCGCCTACTGGAGACCGCTGGAACCAGAAGTGTTTCTCGACGCCGTCGTCGACGTGACCGGGGTCCCCGAGAACTTTGGAGAAGCTTCGGTCGATCGAGCTGTATCGATCGTCGACTCGGCTGCATCGGTACCAGCGCTCGACGCGATTGGCCGATGTCGGCGAGCCAATGGGTGCACTGAAGCGGCTGCGCCGACCCCTGGCCTCTCCGCGCAGTTGCACTTGATGAACGGCCCGCTGCTCAACGAAAAGATACTCCGCCCGACTGGACGGTTGAGTCAGTTGCTGGCAGCCGGCAAGACCGACGCCGAAGTAGTCAGCGAGTTTTATCTGCGGGCACTTGGTCGACCTCCCGACGCCGGGGAACTGAATGGCTGGCAAACTCGGCTCAAGACTGCGGACGTGGAAGATCGGCGACGTCGGCTGGAGGATTTTCTCTGGGCGTTGCTCAACTCTCGTGAATTTCGCGAAAACCACTGAGTGGCGATCTTGAACATGCACAACGCTATCCGACCAACTCATCGCTGTGACGGCATCCATCGTCGCGATTCATTGCGGATCGGGGCCCTGACCGGCCTCGGACTCGCTCTGCCTCAGTACTTCGGGGCAAGGCTGGCTGCCGCGTCGTTGAGCGAGGCTCGCGCCAAGTCGTGCATTCTCCTCTGGCTGGATGGTGGACCGAGCCATTTGGAGACGTTTGATGTGAAGCCGGAGGCACCGGCTGAGGTACGAGGACCGTTTCGGCCCATAGCCACGAACGTGAGCGGTATCGAGGTTTGCGAGCTCATGCCGGCCACTGCTCGGATCACCGATAAGCTGGCGATCGTGCGTTCGCTAACTTCCCCGCTCGGCGAACATGGTCTCGCGAACCAATATCTGCTCAGCGGTTATAAGCCCTCGTCGGTGTTGCAGTATCCGAGTTTTGGATCTGTCGTATCCAGCCAACGCCAGTCGCCGTCCGTATTGCCTCCATACGTGACGATTCCCGAATCGAGATTTGCTGGAGCCGGCTATTTGGGGAGTCGCCATGAGCCATTTGCGACGGGAGGCGATCCTTCTCAACCGAGTTTTCGCGTTCGTGATCTGGATTTTTTCCCGGAAGTTGATGAGGCGCGTTTGACCCGCCGCCGAGCTTACCTGCGGGAGTTCGACCGTGTGCAGGCAGCTTTCGAATCCGACGTGAACACCGAAACTGAGTCCACCGCGGAGACCGGCGGTAGTGCTCAATTTGAACAGGCCTACCGACTGGTAACGTCCCCAGCAGCGAAAACTGCGTTTGACTTGGCGGCTGAGCCGGAGGCGATACGAAATAAATATGGATCACGCATGTTCGGCCAGAGCTGTCTGCTGGCTCGACGGCTGGTGGAACGCGGAGTGCCGTTCGTGACAGTCATGAACTCCGGCTGGGATACTCATGACAACCTCGTGTTACAACTGAAAGAAGGTTACGCCGGTGCGAAGGTTGGCGTTGGGTTGATCCCTGCGTTTGACCAGGGATTTGCAGCTCTGATCGGCGATCTTTCTGAACGCGGTATGCTTGACGAGACCTTGGTCATTGCGATGGGTGAGTTTGGTCGTACTCCAAAATTGAATGCCCGCGGTGGACGAGACCATTGGCCGCGAGTTTTCAGCATAGTGCTGGCCGGTGGGGGCGTGCCAGGCGGTCAAGTGATCGGCGCCAGCGACCGGATTGGCGAGAGTCCGGCCGATTCGCCGATTACACCGAATGACTTGGCACGCACCATCTACACGATACTGGGTGTCGATCCCGACCTGGAACTGCGCACCCCCGACGGCCGGCCCGTGCGAGTGAATCAGGGTGGGGAGCGCGTCGAGCGATTGATGTAGACCGGGAACAATTGCCATGCAAGTCCGCACTTCCTGGCTGCCGATGCTGACCGCTGCGACTGTAGTGATTGCATTCACCGGACCAACGCATGCCGAGCCGCCGGTGACCGCTCTGTTGAGTCTGTCCAACGACTCCGGAGTTCTCGCAGGCTCGTCAGCCGGCTTGCTGAAGTACGACTGGTCCGAATTGCGGCTTTCCGAAAAATTTGCTGTCGACACCGACAATGTGCACGACCTTCGCTTGTCACCCCAAGGCGACCGGCTTCTGATTGCCGGCGGCGTACCCGGCGAAGCCGGATGGATTGACGAGCGGACATGGCCGGAACAGAAGTCCGTACGGAGATTCCAAGAACACCACGACCTCGTCTATCAGGTTGCATGGGCGCCCGACGGAGGGACATTTGCGTCCGCTTGTGCCGATGGCACTTGCAGCGTCTTTGGTGCTGAATCCGGAGCAGTCATCAGTCAATTTCGCGGCCATTCTCGCCCTGTTTTGACGTTGATGTACTTGGATAATGCGACGGTGGCATCTGCCGGAGTTGATCACACAATTCGGCTGTGGGATGTAAACACGAGCCAGACAATTCGCACCTTGAACAATCACCTGAACACAGTGAATGGTCTGGCAGTCAGCCCGTTATCTCCCGAAACGGAGAAGTGCACATTGGCGTCCATCAGTGAAGATCGTACCGTCCGACTATGGTTGCCCCGAATAGGGCGACTGCTTCGATTCGCACGCGTTCCATCCGCCCCTCGATGCGTGGCCTGGTCACCCGATGCAAGAGAACTGTACGTTGGCTGCAGCGATGGGTTTGTTCGCGTATTTGCGGCGGATGCGATGCGAATGAACAACGAGCTGGATGGCCGAGTTGGCAGGATTCACGAACTGGTAGTTGCGCCCGACAACAAGACTGTGATTGTCGGCGGCGAGCTCGGGATTCAGAAGCTGGATGTTGAG
Source organism: Pirellulales bacterium (assembly GCA_046349895.1). GTDB lineage: Bacteria > Planctomycetota > Planctomycetia > Pirellulales > Pirellulaceae > JAXMBJ01. The sequence goes on from JAXMBJ010000006.1 coordinate 4,732,190, forward strand.
CCATCAGCGGAAAACTATCCGCACTAGCCCGGAAAACTCATCCGCCGTTGGACTTTTGGTCACGAGCAAGTCTTCCTGGCTAGGACGCGAACAATCTCGGGGGACGACAAGATCCACTGCTCTTCGGCACGCTTCCGGTGGAACTGCGGTGCGAATGAGATTCCGCCTTTCAGTCGCTAGACTCGCTTCCGCGATCATAACCGGTGCGACTGACTAAACGTCGCAGGTACTAAACGTCGCAGGTACTGACGGCATGCCTGAGGGCAGCCAAAGGATCCGGCCAAGTGGGGATAAATTCGTGTGCGGTAAAGCCTTCATAACCGAGTGAGATCAATGACTTCATGACTGCCGGGTAATTGATCTCTTGGCGGTCGTCCAGTTCGCCGCGACCGGGTACGCCGGCCGTATGAATGTGGCCAATGATGTCGATGTGTTGCCGCAGCCGACGAATCAGATCGCCGTCCATGATTTGCACGTGGTAGATGTCAAATAACAGCTTCATTCTCGGCGAATCCATGCGACGGACGAGTTCAGCGCAGAAGTCGAGGTGATCTCCGAAATAGCCGGGGTGCCCTTTCATGGGATGAGTATCATCTCGAGAGTTCAGATGCTCCAGACAAAGATTAACGCCGTGCTGTTCTGCGTAACCGATGACTTCCTGCCAGGCATCCAGACAATTCGTGATCATTTGCTCGTCACTAATCCCCTTCACTCGCATTCCGGTGAAAGTAATTACGCCTGGTGCACCGAACTCGACGGCAAGATCAATTCCTTTCCGCAGGCTGGCAACCACTTCAGCGTGATTGTCGCGACTGGTCGGACCAGCCGCAAAGCCATGGCTGCTGACGAGCGACGGTTTCATTCCCAGCTCTCTCAACCGCGGGTAGTATTTCGGATCGATTCCCTCCATGGCGGTCATGCCCATCTTGTGGCATGCGTTGATCAGCTCTTCGACAGGTAACGGCTGAAAACACCAGCCCATCACAGAATGATGGATTCGCCCCCGCTGAATCGAGTAATCCGGAGGAGGCACGGCGTTGCTTTCGGGAGCATCTATTGCATCAGCCGACGCCGTCGGGCTGGCCAAAGCAGTGGCGGCGACTGCGACGGTTCCAACTGCGGCCAACGAGGTTGTTCCCAGAACCGAACGGCGTGTCACGGATTGATCTCGAGCCATGCGATCCCTTTCAACTCTCAGCGGAAGTAATGCGGGTTCAACCGCCGCGATCTACTTATGTTCGGTGTAACTGTGACCGCGCCAATTCTAACTCAACTGACGACGCGTAACAATTGTGGCCGAGCGCCACTCATTCCTCCGGGCACGTCATACTGAAAGCCGAATAGTTCAGCCCGACCCCGTCGGAGAGGACGAGAATGGTCGGTGTGGTGGTTATTCGAGGATGACTCGTCCGCCGCCTCTGGTGTGCACAGGTGGCTCAATATGCTACATTGCGTTCTTCGCGCATTTGTTCCACGGCAAATGATGTCGCAGCCAAGGCGGTCATCGAGCCAGCCGCAGAATTGGCTGCCGGTTGCCGATGGGTTGGGGGCAAATGAGCGTTCCAGGTGCGTGGCAATTCCAGCCCGGCCATGCAGTCAGACACTGACTGCACCTTCACCACCACGATCGCGAACGGTTTGAAATGAGCGTCGAAGAACGAAGTAACTCGGCTGAGATATTTCAGCAATGGAATCTTTATGACAGGATCATTCAGCTCAATTACATGAAGCACCGGGAGATGGCCGAGGGCGTTGCCCGCACCGCTCAAATAGCGGGCGCCGCATGCCGAGTGCTGGACTTGGGCTGCGGTGATGGGCGGATGGCTGTGATGGGGCTGGAGGGAACTGCCTGCGAATCGTATCACGGAATCGATCTTTCCGGCGAAGCTATTGCGGCGGCGAAGAAGAACCTTGTTCTCGGTGATGCGACGATCACCTTCACGCAGGGAGATCTTGTCATCGCCGGCTCCCTACTGTCGGATCCATGGCGGCACGATCGCGTGAAGCCGGTAAACACTCTGCTGGCCAGCTACTCGCTGCATCATTTGGCAGATGATGTGGTGCAGAATCTGTTAAGTGCCCTCAGTTCCGCGATGGATCGTCCCGGATGGTTCTGCTGGATCGACCTTTGCACGTATCCGGATGAGGCACGATCGACCTATCTGAATCGCTTTTACCGAGATGAACTGACAACCTGGACGGAATTGACTCCCGCTGACGTGTCGGCGGTTATTGCACACATGGACAGCTCTGACTTCCCGCTGAGTGAATCTCATCGCCTTGATGTTGCCGCCCGCGCCGGCTTTGCCCTTCATCGGCCCCTCTACCGAGATGACTTCTATGCAGCTCATCTGTTTGAGTTATCGCGGTAAAATTGTCCCGACGTTCCCCCAAATAATTCTTCTGCGGAAACCGGGACGGAAACGCGACGAACCTTTCGGCTCGGCCGGCAACGAATGGTCGAGGCTCGTGTCGCCTTTCCGTCGCCGTCAGGCGCTTCGCCCGAAGGCAGCAGCAATTCCACAGTCAGTGGGCGACCCGAACGCAGGGGCTATCTGGTCCAACGTCACTAAGCCCACGAATGTACCGAGGCCAGACGGACCGAGCGAGGACGGTCGACGGAGGGAACGTGAAGTCGGGACGGCCCCCCGCTTACATACCTCTCCTTAGCTCGTGCCCCAGGGAACCACTGGATGGGATTCGCACCGTCGATCGTTGATCTCCTTCGTCCCTAGGCCCAATACCGTTTAACAAAGCATAACTACTGATTGCGCAAAGGTTTTGGTGAGCTTGGGTGCGGGCCGATGTTCGGGTCGTTTCTTGCTCCAGTTCGACATTTTTTGCTTGATGACGCGTGGGTTAATTCGATTACGTCGTGATTCGATCTGCTCGTGTTGCATCTCCCAGAGCAAATTTTCGTACCATGTTTGGAGCGTCTGGGCCGTTCTGGTGTCGCATTCCGGCAGGCGGCATTTCAGGACCTGGAAGCAGCCGGTAAATGAGAGTCGATCGGTATCTAGGCCGATGCCCTGGGCCGCTTCAAACATCAAGGCGCGAATCACGTAATGGGCGAGTGAAAGCGCATACAGCTCTTGAATAACGCCAGTTGGTGTTTCGCTTCGCAAGTGCGCTGATTTGGTCGGACGCCGAGGATCCTGATGGGTCTTTTGTTCGTCAAAGGTGAGTTCTTCTTCCCACCGCTCGTGGTACAACGGAATCAGTTCGGACGCGGGGTATTGTACTTCGTCGAGTAGCGTGGTGATAAGTGTGTGAACTTCTTCGTGGCCAACTCGCTGAGGGTCGTCGATTTTGTAGCGAATCACCCGTACCACAATTCCGCCTCGATCTTTATCCCGATCGCGCGGCGTAGGATAAATCTTGGCCAAGTGCGAGCTGTCGCTGAGATGCTGAATTGGTTGTAGGATCAGCCAATTCTTGACTCTCGCGAGTACGGCCACGTGCTCCTGCAATGCCCGTTTCCACAGCTTAAAGCTGAAAAAACCGCGGTCTTCCAATAACAAGGCATCCTGGGGGATGTGCCTCCACAGCGCTTCAACCGCCGTCGTTTCTCCGCAAGCAATCCGTTTCAGGACGATAGCCAGTTCGACGTGAGTTCCAATCTCCACGAGACTCACTTTGCGAATCTGCGGAAAAGCGCCTTGGCCCCGATCACCACCAGATGGGCGGCCGAATGCCGTCTCATTGGCTTTTGAATCGGGGGTGTTGTAGACCACGCCATCGATGGCCACCAACCGGAAGCCACGGTAAAACGCCCCGGGCGTATCTGGCAGTGCGAGAGCACGAACGGTTTTCTCAAACAAGTGGCGAACCGGAGCCACGCCGAGGCGTTGTCGCGCCAAGCAGAGACTCGAACGGTGCGGCGACCTTTCACCTTTACGCAGTCGCCGAGCGTGTTTAAACACCTGTCGAATCGGCAAGTCACTCAGAATGCCCATCGCCAGTACGATCCAGAGCATGATTTCATGGGTCAAAACGCACCGACGCTGCCCGACTCGACCGGTGGCATTTAGGGATTGCTTGATAGCGACCGGCGAGATAATCTTCTCCAGGCCGGCCAACCGATCCAAAACACGGTCGTCCGAACCCTCGGCCCACGACGAATCCTCCAAATTTGACATGGTCACAGCCTCCTTGCTGCCAGAGCTATCGTTACGCCAATAACGGCTCGTAAAGTAGCAGGTGGCTGTGACTTATGTCTTCATCAAACGGTATTGTCCCTAGGCCGGAAAATTCATCCGCCAATGGGCTTATGATCGCGCGACAGCCCTATCGGGGGGCGGTCGGGCGAGTTGACTGTGGAACGGCAGGCTCCTGCTGGCGGGTGCGCAGAAGTCCCCCTTCGACCCAGCAGTTCCGCTAGTCCTTGAACAAGCGTAGTGTGAATTCGATTTCCGAGATTTTTCGGTCCGGGGACAAAAAAACTCGAAAATTCTCGGGGTTTTTGCGTACTTGGTTTATCGCAACTTCCAATCACGCGGAACCCGAGGAGAACTTTCGAGTGAACACCAAAATACGACGACAGTTATCGACACGCAAGCGGGCTATTGAGGAGCGACTGGATAAAACAAAGTTCCCGAGCCAGTGTCCGGTGATGGCTGCGTCCAACATTCAATATGAGCTATCCGATCGTCAACAGGCGATCGCCGCGGGCGGACTGGGCCTGATTCACTCCCTGGTGAAGAACCTTGGTTTGGATCGGTCCATCAATGAAAACGTACCGCTGTTCAAGATCCGACTCCCCTATGCAGAGTCTGACCACGTGCTCAATATCGCCTACAATCTGTTGGCCGGCGGCACCTGTCTGGAGCATTTGGAGTATCGCCGCAATGATGAGGCCTATTTGAACGCCCTCGGCGCTCAACGAATTCCGGATCCGACGACAGCCGGAGACTTTTGCCGGCGCCATAGTGAGACGTCGATCTTGAAGTTGATGGACGTATTCAATGAAGTACGTCGCCGGGTGTGGAGTTGTCAGCCGAAGGCATTCTTCGACGAAGCGATCATCGAGGCCGACGGTACCATGGTCGAGACTCAGGGCGAGTGCAAGGAAGGGATCGATGTCAACCACAATGGGCAGTGGGGTTATCACCCGCTGGTCGTGAGCCTGGCGAATACGGGCGAACCGTTGTACATCGCCAATCGAGGCGGCAGCCGGCCCAGTCATGAGCGGGCTGCAGGGTGGCTAGATCGGGCGATCGACGTTTGCCGGCAAGCGGGATTCCGGCAGATTCGGCTGCGCGGAGACACTGACTTCTCACAGACCGAGCACTTGGATCGCTGGGATGATGACAAGGTACTGTTCGTATTCGGTTACGACGCCATGCCGAATCTGTACGAAAGAGTCGACGAATTAGGCCACGATTCGTGGCGACCGCTGAAGCGGAAGCCTCGATATAAGGTCCAAACCAAGTCGCGAACACGCCCGAAGAACGTGAAGCAGGAAGTGGTTGAGGAACGGGAATTCAAAGATCTACGGCTCGAATCGGAATACATTAACGAATTCCCGTATCGCCCCGGCGCCTGCAAACGGGACTACCGGATGGTGGTTCTCTGGAAGGCCATTGAAGTTCACCAAGGCCAGCAATATCTATTCGACGAACGGCGCTGCTTCTTCTATATCACCAACGATTGGGAAACTCCCGCCGAGGACATCGTGACGCAGCACGCCAACAAACGCTGTAACCAGGAAAACGTCATCCAGCAACTCAAGAGCGACGTCCTGGCACTCACGGCTCCGGTCGATACCTTCAACGGCAACTGGGCCTACATGGTGATGGCATCTTTGGCATGGTCGTTGAAAATCTGGGTAGCGCTATTGGTACCCGAAGGTCGTGGCGTCAGTTCAAAGCAGCACCAGGAGAAGCAGTCATTGTTGCGAATGGATTTCTCTACCTTTCGACAAGCGATGATCAATATCCCTGCGCAAGTTCTCCGCAGCGGACGGCGTCTGATCTATCGACTCATGGGCTGGAATCGTTGGCAGATCACGTTTCACCAACTCTGGGAACGACTTCAGCATCCGCTCAGATGCTGACGTCGGCTCACTGAAGCCGGAGTACGTACGCTCCGGTCCGCCGCCACGCCAAACCCAAAGAAAGATCCACCAACATGCCCACCATCAAACCCGAACCTCTTCGCGGCGACCTCGTCGCTCTCGTGACGCTGCGCGCCGCCGCAGCCGCCAAGAACCATTCCCCCCTACGCTTGTTTAAGGGCTAGTCACGAGTTGGTCGTGGCTAAGCGCCCGACGGGATGACCTGCTGGAGAAATGCCGTGGCAAGAGTGTCTTGTTTCATTGCTCGGCAAGAGTGTCTTGGCAAGAAGTGGCAAGAGAAGAGGGAGAGAGAGTGGCAAGAGAGAGTGTCTTGTTTCCTTGCTGACTGAGGAACGTTGAACTCTTCGCCCGGAGGTCAACAACGCTGCGAACGAATCGCCCGAATGATTGCAGCACGCGACTGGAGACAGTCAGGACAGCTGAGCGTTACCCGGCTGGCGACAGGCAATCCGAGGCTGCAACGCTAGCAGAAGAATAGACTTAGAGAAGGGTCTGCTTCGAGGAGCAACCCGATTATTGATGCACACAACGGCAGCGACGCTGCAGCATGTTCATCATTACATCCGCGACGTGAGAACAGCGTCTACGACGCCACCGCCTGCCCGGACCTGAACGCTGTCAATGCCGCATTTCTCCCCTTCAGCCGTTTTAGCCCGCGCTGTACCGCGCGACGATCAAGTGAATCGGCACAGCCAACTGACGTGGAGAAGCACTTGCCGATTAAAGATATGGTCTTGGGCCACGAAACGGCATCCAAGCCTACCTTATCCAGCACCACTGCGCTCGCACTCGATTCTTTCGCCGGACTTGATTGCAGTAACTGCTCCGCAGTCCACTTTGCCAGATTGACGTATTCGTCGACGCTGATTGGCAAGTACCCACGGTTTGTCAGTCGTGGGCCGAACACTTCGGCAACTAATAGTTGCCCTCGAAACATCGGACCTCTAATTGCCATTCCCGCCGCACCAGATAAGACTTCGTCTTGCGCGTCCAGATCTCCATCCCCATCTGACGCAGCATGGCCCTCTGAAGCCGCCAACTCTTCCGCGACTGCAACGCCGTTCTGATCAGAACCCGAGTTGGCTTCCAGCAACTCCTGTGCCGATAATTCGGGTGCGTAATCGACAGGCACCAAATCAAGGTCGTCCACAGACTGGTAAGCAGCAGCACTCGGGTCCAGAAATACCGGTGCGAGCCAGCAATCTGGATTGCGTGGATCAACCACCATATCGCGTAGGCCACTGTTACCGTCCGCTTGTGATCGGACCATGGAGAGTATACGCAAGTAGTTGGAAGTGTGCGCGGCGTGCTCCGGGTCGCTCACGACGCCGGCCCGAATCGGATTCATGTTGATGTACATCGAACACGCCAACAACCCGGCTTCGTCTTCAATTTGCTGGCTTTTGAACCTACTTGCAAAGAATTTACCTCTCGTGCCAGCCTCTTTATTGGCCCGGCGGGCTATTGACTGACATACGAGCCGCATCATCCACGAAAGGCTGCTGAGTCGATGGCGACAGTCGGCCAGTTTCAAGTGGTCGTTGAGCAGCGTCTGAACCTGCTTCTCAGTGGGTCTTGGCGGCCTGCGGCGGCGCTGATTCCTTTCTTCGCGCGACAGCCCTGACGACCGACAAAGATAGCACCAGCGAACAGCCACTTCTCTGTCGCTCATCTTTCGACTCACATCGGGACGAGTATTTACCATCACATGCAGATGGTTGACCATTGCGGCATAATCCAAGATGTCGATTGACATGAATCTCGCGACGCGACGGAACTCCTCCTCAATCCATTCCTTGCGGTAACCATAATCGCGGCCGGTTAAGGCGTCGTAGCCAAACAACCATTGCTGCTGAACGACCTGTGTGCAGCAATGATAGATGCCCGGTTCATCGTCGTTCACAATCTCTCTGCGTGGATAACTTGCCATGCCCGCCTCCGATCCCTAGACCCCCAGACGAACTAGTGAACGTCTGTATCCTACGGAAGATGAGTTGGCGGACAAGGCCTAGCCCTCGCGAGTCGTTCCGTCGATGTCATTGAAGCGACGCTCTCGGACCTTACGCCGATGGAAAACCCACAGCACGCACGATTCTCCATTCGCGTGGTACTCTGCTTGTGCACTCGGGCATAGCTCTCCTTCCAATCGAAAAATCTTGGTGGACACTTGGGTTTTCAGGACAATCGACTCTCCAGGGGCGAATAGAGGTCAGCGCCGACAGTGGCGATCTCAGCTGGAGCTCGGGCTTTGGTCCCGAATATCAGCTGAATGCCGGAATACCCACGGCCCAGGCGGAGGCAGCCCTCTTCTACCCCGATTGCACATTTAACTCTGCAGAGGCCGCCCGAACTAAATGGACGAGGGCGTGTGAGGTTCAGATGCGACCGGACAGCCCATCCAGTCCATTCGCGGGCCAGCCGATTCGCGACCGACGACTTGCAGTTCTGCCATGGAGCCGGCAAAACTAAGGCCAGAACTAAGGCAAGTGTGTCTGGAATCGCCCCTGGAATTGCCCTAAGGCAAGTGTGTCTGGAATCCAGGGCGAAGGGGTCGGAGAACGATTCTGCCGGAACAGGCGATGAGAGTGGCTGACGGGCAGCCAGCGTGGGGGCAGCCAGCGTGTGTGTCTGATGTTGGAACGGCGTGTGTGTCTGGTGGCGGACCCTGGTGGCGGACTAAGGACTGGCGCGGCATAGGTGTCTGGTGGCGGCGGGATGTGAGTGTCTGGTGGCGGCGGGATGTGAGTGTCTGGTGGCGGGGGGGAGTGGGATGGTGATTTTTGTGAATGATGACGGGGCGTATCGGTCGTGGGTCACGCATCATCGGGGCGGGTTTGTGTTGGATGGGGTCTGGAAGCGCGAGTTGGCTCAACTGGTGCTGCATCGGGCGACGTGCGAGGTGGTCCGTGGGCGTGGCACTGGTCATGTGCACCGGACCACTGGAGATGCTCACCTGACTACGGGGGGACGGATCAAGGCGTACGGGTTGACCTTGAGTGAATTGGTCGACTGGGCGTCGCAGCGAACTGGAGTCACGCCGGAGTCGTGTTCGGAGTGCCAGCCCGGTCGCCCCTTGGCTGACCGAGCCGACGCTCGACAACAACTTTCCCATCTGGCGAGCTCCGTGCTGGACTACGTCCTGGACGTGGCGGTGATTCACCTGGACGACCCGTCATCGCCCTACAGGTTGACCGTGTCTGATGTCGCCCGTTGCCACGGCAAATCGACCGCTCAACTCGAAAACACGCTCAACCAACTCATCCACGAAGGATTGATTATCGTCGTGGCACCGGCGTCGCGATCCCAACGGTCGGCAGACCGGAGTCTGGTGTTGCCGACACCATCGCTGCTCCGCACCTTACCGGCTTTTTCAAACCAGTCACCCGAAGAACTGGCCACTCAGATTGCTATACTGGAGGCCCATTGACCGACGGCCGGTCCCTGAGCCGGCCGCTCCCCGACAAACCGCGCTGCCAAGCAACGCACCCGTCCCCCGACGCAACCTATCCGACAACCTGCGGAACCAGCTAATGTCACCTACCCACCGCCCCAATTTTGCCTACGGCGTAATCACTGTACTGTTGTTCGCATCGATTCTGTCAGCGGCCGACGATCTGGTGATCGCCGATTTCGAAGGTGAGACTTATGCTCCCTGGCAAGTCACCGGGGAATCGTTCGGCACCGCACCCGCTCGAGGCACCCTTCCCAATCAAATGGCCGTCGAAGGGTTCCTCGGGCAAGGTCTGGTCAACTCCTTTGTGCACGGTGATGACTCGACCGGCACTCTGACCTCCCCGCCCTTTCGCATCGACCGCTCCTACATCGCGTTTCTTGTCGGCGGCGGCAGCCATCCTGACAAACTCGATCTGCAATTGCTGGTCGACGGCCAGATCGTCCGGTCATCCACCGGACCGAACGACCGCCCGGGAGGCAGCGAACGGCTCACTCCCGATGCCTGGGACGTCACCGACCTGCGGGGGCGCCAGGCGACTCTGCGCATCGTCGATAACGCTCAAGGTGGATGGGGACACATCAACGTCGACCATATCGTCCAGACCGATACTCGTCCGAAAGGAATGCTTGTGTCCGCTGAAAAGTCGTTCATTGTGGCGAGCCCCTATCTCCTGATTCCCGTCCGGACCGGAGCCGCCAAGCGCCACGTGACACTCTTGGTTGATGGTCAGCCGATCGTGCGAAATGAAATTGAGATCGCTGACGATTCACCCGAATGGTGGGCCCCCATGGACGTCAGGCAGTGGATCGGCAAATCCATCACCGTGCGGCTCGACCGAATTCCGGACGACTCAACGGCCCTCGCTTCCCTGAAGCAATCGGACATCATCCCGGGGAGTGACCCGCTATACCAGGAACCGCTGCGTGCACAGTTTCATTTCTCGCCCCGCCGCGGCTGGAACAATGACCCGAACGGGCTGGTCTATTACAACGGCGAGTACCATCTTTTCTTTCAGCACAATCCGTACGGCTGGGGTTGGGGCAACATGCATTGGGGCCACGCTGTCAGTCCCGACCTGATCCACTGGCAGGAGCTCGATGATCCGCTCCAGCCTGACTCTATGGGACCGATGTTCAGCGGCAGCGCCGTCGTCGACTGGAAGAACACCAGCGGGCTCGGAACCAACGACCAACCTCCGCTTATTCTCTTCTACACCGCGGCCGGAAACCCCACCGTGCAATGCCTCGCCTGGAGCCACGACGGTCGAACATTTCACAAATATGACGGCAACCCGATCCTTCCCGAAATCACTGCCGGTAACCGCGATCCCAAGGTCATCTGGCATGAACCAACGTCGCAATGGGTGATGGTCCTCTACGTTGAAAAGCCAGCCGGCCAGCACTCAATTCATTTCTTCACGTCACCCAACCTGAGTGAATGGAAGTTCGCCAGCCAGTATGATGGGGACCGCGTCGGCAGCCCCTACATGTTCGAGTGCCCTGACTTGTTCCCACTGCCGCTCGACGGCAATCCAGCTCAGCAGCAATGGATTCTGCAGGCTGCCGACAGCCAGTACGCCATCGGCTCATTCGACGGCCAACGCTTCACCGCTGAACACACTCGCCTCCCCGGTCACCGTGGTCGCGGCTTCTATGCCGCCCAGTCGTTCAGCGATATCCCTCGCGACGACGGCCGCCGCATCCAGATCGGCTGGTTCCAGACCGAAACCAAGGGGATGCCGTTCAATCAGTCGATGACCGTGCCGCTGGAACTGACCCTGGCCTCCACTCCCAACGGCCCCCGCTTGTCCTACGCTCCGGTCCGCGAACTCAACTCGTTGATCACGAGAACCTGGTCACCGGCCGCACCAACGCTCCGCCCCGGAGACGCGAATCCGCTGAGCAACGTGCAAGCCGAACTGCTGAAACTGACTGCCGACTTCGAGCCATCCCCGGACGCTCAAGTCGTTTTTCAGATTCGCGGCATTGAGGTGCGTTACGATGCCAAGCAACAGGAGATCACGGTGAACGGCCACACGGCCCCTGCCCCACTGATTGACGGACATCAACAACTGACCATTCTGTGCGATCGAACCAGCCTGGAAGTTTTCGCCAGTAGCGGACGGACCTACGTCCCCATGCCAGCGACGATCTCGGCCGATGACCGCTCGGTCAGCGTTTCCGCCATCGGCGCGGCCGTCCCCTTCCAGCGGCTGGAAGCCAGCGAACTTAAGTCCGCCTGGCCCCGCTGAACGGCGGTCCTGCAGCACCTTGAATCCCGCAAGTTCCCGAGGCAACGGAATGACGAAAGCTCGCTTGGAAGCCTTCAGCGACGGAGTGATCGCGATTCTGATCACCATCATGGTCTTCGATGTCAAACCACCAAGCGGCGCTGATGTGGGAGCTCTTCAATCCATCTTGCCGCTCGTGGCAACGTATCTGTTGAGCTTCATCTATCTCGGAATCTACTGGAACAACCACCACCATATGCTGGCTACCGCTCAACGGATCAACGGTTCCGTTCTCTGGGCCAATCTCCATCTGTTGTTCTGGCTGTCACTCCTCCCGTTCGCCACGAACTGGCTGCGATCGACCGGCTTCCAGCTGCTGCCGACCGCCATTTACGGCACCGTCCTCCTGGTCGCAGCACTCGGCTACAAGATCCTCCAAACCAGGCTGATTCGAGTACCCGGCCAGTGCCCGGCACTTCAGGAAGCCATTGGCAACGACTGGAAAGGCAAACTATCTATCGCCTTTTACGTAGTCGGTATCGCCGCGTCGCTGGTCGATACGAGAATCTCGTTGGGCCTGTACGTCATCGTGGCCCTGATGTGGCTGGTCCCCGACCCGCGCATCGAAGCGAGAATCTCCAGCTGAGCTCATCGCCGACTCGAATCGTGACGTGCGCCGGCCCACCCCACTGCCGCTGCACCGAAAAATACTCACTCGCCCTGGTAAGAAATTATACAGCCGCGGCCCTTCGTCTCCTGGACCGCGGGCATCTTGCCTTGAGTCACCGCGGCGACAGCATCCTCCACGTAATGCTTCGTCACCTTTTGAGGATTCAGCTGGTCATCCCAAGCTCCTCGGTAGACAACCTTTCTGTCGCCATCCAGCACAAATACCTGGGGTGTGTACTTGGCGTCCAACAAACGGCCCACTCGTTGAGTCGCGTCGTGGAGATACGGAAACTTCAACTCATGACGCTTGGCGAACTCCTTCATCCGATCCAGCTGATCCGACTCCAAGTCGCTGACACTGATCGCCACTAACGCCACCGGCCCGTCCGGCTGAACCTGCTGCTTCACAAACTCATTAATCCGAGCCATGTAATCAATGGCAATCGGACAGTGATTGCAGGTCACCACCACGACCATCGCCCGAGCGTGACGGAAATCGTCCGATGAGTACTCACCTCCGTCAGCCGCCGGTAGCTTCCCCCATTCCAATCGGCCGCCCGACCCATCCCCAGCCAACAACAAACCACCCTCCAGAGGGGATGCCAGCAGGCAGGCCAGCGACAGGACCAGGAGGGCGGAACGCGGAAGAATTGCCATGAGAGACTCCAGAAACGACGGCCAGGGGACCATTGCACCTCTCATCATGCACAAACGGCGGCCAATGACAAGCAAATTCAACGCCCGGAGTTTGACCCCTGCCTGCCGGGCGATTATTTTGAAGGAATGTATCGAACGGTTGGATCGTCGAGCCTGGATCCTGCGCCGCTGCCGCGCCGAACGGAGCCCGTTCGGCCACTGGAAGCCGGTGGCCAGGCCGGTATCGGCACGGTACCGTACCCCTGGCTGGCACGTCTGACCGCTCACCTGCTGACCTTCATGGCTGGTGCCGCTGCGATGTGGGCCTATTACGGGACCCCGCGTCAGCCCATCGCGGTCCCGAGCTCCAGCTCCAACCGGGCAGCCGCCTCGGTCGATCGGTCGAGCGACGTATCGCCGACTCCCCAACTCAGTTCGGCAGCACCGGTACCTCCAACGAACTCCGCGGGCTCGTCGAGTCAAACCGCGACCATGACGCCGCCGATCATGGCACCGCCGGCCCTGACGCACGCCACTGTCGCTTTGCCCGACGCCCCACAGGCACCGACTGAGCTGACCCTTTCCGGTCTGACCGAGCCGGCGCCCGGTCGCTGGGCAAAATTGCCGTTGGCTACCAGCCATCCGATCGCGTTTGTCGACGTGCGGCTTGGTGACAAAGTCTCTAAAGGGACTCAAGTCTTTTCTCACTGGGAATCACCCGAGCAACTGCAGGCCGTCAAAACCGAAGTCGAACGGACTCGCAAAGTCCTGGAAGCCGCCGAACTAAGGCTTCAAGCAGCCCAGGACAGCGCCATTCGACTGCGGAAGGCCCGGTCGAGCATTACGGATCAGCGGATGCAGGATGCCGAAACAAGCCTGAAGCTGCGTCAGCTCGAACGCGATACGGCTCAGTTGGCTTTGCAGGAAGCAGCCGACCGATTCACCGCCTCGGAGTACGAATTCTCCCAAGCGTTTGTCACTTCGCCTATCGACGGAGTGGTGACCGCCGTCGATGTCACTGTCGGCGAACGTCGACAGGCGACAAATCAGTTCCGGGGCGTCGTTGTACTCGATCCGCGTACGCTGAACTGCCGCGCGAACCTGACGGTTGCCGAGCTGGCTAAGCTGGAGAGTCTGGCCGGCAAGAGCGGCACGGATCGCAGCATCGATCTGCTCAATCAAACCCTGGCCGTCGCCGTCCAGCTGAACAGCTCTCGCTGGGACGCCAAGATCCTATCGATTGGTATTCAAGCCAACCCTGCGAATGGCCGGATCCCGATGCTTTTGGAGGTAGACAATCAAAGCGAAACGCTGCCCTGCGGCGTGCCAGTCGAAGTCCAGCTGACCGTGCGATCCAAGGCGGGGAGTTCCAATCCATGAGTGACCATTTCCGGTTCGCCAAGGTGGAACGACTCGAACCGCGACTGCTGCTGGCGGTAACCACGGGAACCGACGCGCTGGCCGCCATCGGTCACGTTGACCATTCGCAATCTGCGACGGCTTCGGCCACAAACGTGGCATCTACGACGATTGCCGCATCGACTCCGTCTACCGACTCTACCTCCAGCTGCTCGCCGACGTGCACTCCATTCGACACTAGCCCGTCGTCAGTTGCCGCAGCCGGCACCACCGGCACGAGCACCGGCACCACAGCCCACAATATTCATGCGACCGCCGATCTCAGTCCGGCGCTGTCGACCACCGAACTGAACGGAATTGTGGCCGCGCTGCATGGTGCCGCTCATTCCCAGATCATGGCGGCCCTGGATCAAGCTCACCTGCACGGAGCGACTTTTGATCTGGCGAATGACCAGCTGGATCCGAGCCATAGTGACACGACCGACGCTGAACATGAATCCTCCTGGTTGCTGACGTCTGGCGATCACCACGGGTCGGCCATGCCGGACGACCCCATGGCCGGCGCGAGCTCGGGCCATACGATGACGGACGATACGGCACCCGTACCGTCCGAATCGGACCAATCGCCAGCGGTTGCGGACATGGCCAACGAAGAGGCCCATGATGAGATTAGCCTGCCCGGCATCGACATGGATGCGGGTCCCGTCGCCGTCCAACAACCGTCACATCTGGCGACCG
Organism: Pirellulales bacterium; assembly: GCA_046349895.1. Classification (GTDB taxonomy): domain Bacteria; phylum Planctomycetota; class Planctomycetia; order Pirellulales; family Pirellulaceae; genus JAXMBJ01. Next base: position 4,747,352 of record JAXMBJ010000006.1, read on the forward strand.
TCAGCGATGACGAACTGCCATCGGCCGTTGACGAGGAAGCTCCGGCGGTCGTGAATCTCCCGACGGTGGTGGACGCCGGATCAATTTCGCCCCAGATGTCTGTCGCTGCCGTCACGGAATTGGCCATAGCCAACCCTGCACCGACTCCGCCCCTGGCACCTTCAGCAGTGGATTTGACGATGGTCGCCATGCGTCCTGAGTTGTCCGATCCGCTGTCCGATTCGCTGTCCGATTCGTTGTCCGATGAACTCGCCGGCGAGGTCACGGCCGCTGCCGCTGAATCCGAATTGCCCTCGCGATGGTTGGGAATCGCCATCGCTGCTGGAGCCAGCCTGGTCGCGGGTGCTTTGGAGCTTGGCGTCGCTCGGCAACGCCGAACCGATTTAACGGCAACCGATCCGCAGGAGTCGGACGAACGTCGACAGTTGGTACTACGGCTGGAACCTCGGGCACGAATCGGCTGATTGGCACCCACCCATTCGGCTTCTTTCTGATTCGCGAACCACTCCATTCGATACGACCGCACCAACCCTTCCTGCGCGGCGCGATAGCTGTCCGATGCTGGCGCGCAATCATCGGTGCTATCGCACGGCTAACGTCCGATAGTCCTCTGCAGCCACTCAAATCGCAAGCCAGGGACGGTAACGCGATCACGGGTGTTGATGGCGTGAGATTCATGATCGTGGTGCACATTCTGGTCGTCGCCCTGTGGATGGTGCTGGCAGCAACCTTGCAAGCAGCCGATCCGCTGGCAGTCGAATCGACAACCCCAACGCCATCAGGTTCGTCCGTGATTGGAGAGCCATCGATTGCGGACCGCGTGATCGACGGCGACGCGAAGACGGAAGAGTTCATGCCGTCCGATCCGCTGCTGACCGGCAGATTCTGGGTCGATAAGGAATTCCTCTTCTGGTGGGGGCAAGGCGCCAAATCACCAGCGTTGGTCACCGGCAGCCCCGCGGGGACTCCCATCCAGCAGGCCGGCTTGATCGGCGCTCCGGGAACCCGCATCCTGGCCGGCAACCAGCCGCTCAACGGCGACGTGTCGTGGGGAGGTCAATGGCGTGGCGGCGTGTGGCTCGACGACTGCCGCACTTGGGGACTGGAAGCGGGCGTCTTCTTTCTGGACGACACAGGCGATTCATCTCATTGGGGTTCCAGCGACGGCAGTTTGATCGTGAGCCGACCATTTGTCGATGCGATCTCCGGACAGAACAACGCTCAGCTGATTTCCTACCCAGGCGTCCTCGCTGGAACCGTCGATGTCGACTCTTCGACGACTTCGTTATGGGGGTTGGACGTCGTTAATCGGTTTCCCCTCTGTTGCTGTCAGGCGCCCGGAGACTGCGATTCGTTTTCTAATTACAGCCGCTGGGACCTGCTGGCCGGCTATCGACATTTTGCCCTGTCGGATCAGTTGCGAATCGAAGAAAACCTCTTCCCGCTCGAGCCAACGTTTGTCCCTGGCACTCAGCTCAACCTGGTCGATCAATTTCGAGCCAGTAATCAGTTTGACGGCTTGGTGATGGGATTGTTGGGCGAGCGTTGGCGGAACCGGTTATATGGCATGGCCGCGTTTCGATTGAACGTCGGCCAAGTGACTCGGCACGTCGACATCAACGGTCAGACGACCGTGACCGTTCCCGGCAACCCAACGGCGATCGGCACTGGCGGATTGTACGCTCTTCCCTCAAACATCGGCAGCTATCGTGACGCCGATTGGACGGTGCTGCCCGAGTTGCAATTGCGGCTGGGTCGCCGGTTGTACCGTCGCTGGACTGTTTTTGGTGGCTATCAGCTGTTGATCTGGCCACACGTCGCGCGGGCAGCCGAACAGATTGATACCGTCGTCAACACCGAGCTTCTGCCGCCACCGCTCCCCCTCACAGGTCCGTACCGACCTGCGTACACGGGCCACACGTCGACGTTCTGGCTGCAAGGCCTGTCGCTGGGTATCGACTGCAGGTTCTGAGCCGCCGATCGAGTTACAAGCCTGCTGGGAATGAATGTCTGCTGCGAATCAATGATCGCCGCGACTCAGCGTCTCCGCTACGTCTGCGGCCAACCGTCGCTTGGCGGCGTCTTGACCGGTGACCGATCAGCGATTCGAAATGATGAAGTCGCGTTTGTCGACATCGTCGGATCGGCGACCGAGTTCACCGAAGTTGTAGTTCAATCCGAGCTGATTTGGCCCCAGCACTATCGAGGTGATCACGTCGTTACCCAAAACTCCTCCGGCGGTTCCGACCGCGTCCACGCCGTCGACATAGGCAGCCGGATGCGTCTCTACGATCGAATAGGTCCCTGGCAGGAGACTCGCAAACGAGTAGTTCCCCAGGGCGTCGGTGATGGCGGTACGCAAGACGGCATTTCCGCCGAGGTCGGTCCCCTGCAGCGTCATCGTGACTCCGGCGATACCGACCTCGCTGCCGTCCCGAATTGCGTTCCGATTCTGATCGACGTACACGGCTCCGCGCAACTCGCCGTTGCTGGCAATCTCCCCGAAATTGAACGGACCACGAATCGGGAACGGAGACAGGACAACGTTGTCAAATCGGTCGTTGCCGACTACCACGGTATTGGGACCGTTCGGGTCAGCGTTCTCTTCCAATCCGTCGATGTATCCGGCAGGTTGAGTTTCCACGATCGAGTAAACACCGGGAGGCATGACGGGGTATTCCCAGCGTCCCTGAGCATTGGTGGTCACTGTCAATCCGCCGGGAACATCAGCGGTGGTCAAAGGACGCGCCAACGGCGTGCCGGCAAAGGCCGTACCTGAAATGGTAACGGATACCCCCGCAATCCCCGGCTCACCAGGGTCCCGTACGCCATTCACGTTCAGGTCGATATAGACGTAACCAAACGGGTCAGCCGACGGATTCTCGCCGAAGTTGTACTCCACCCCAGCCTGCGACGTTCCGAGGTTGACGGCCAATTGATTCTTCACCGGATTGGAACCAGCAGTCAGCCCGTTGATCGTGCCGATCCCGTCCAGCCCGTCGTAGTAACCGCCCGGCACCGTAACCGGAGGTGGCTGAGTTTCAGTGATTGAGTAGTTGCCGGCCAGCAATCCGCCAAACGAGTACGATCCGTCAGCCGCGGTCGTCGCTTGTCGATTGATGCTGTGGCCCAGGATATCGACACCCGTCAGCGTCACGGTCACGCCGGAGATCCCCGTTTCAGGTTCCGGCCCCGACGACTGCCGGACACCGTCCACCGAGTAATCTCGATAGACGTATCCCGACAGCGAACTGTTTGGCTGATAGCCAAAATCGACGTTGTTCACTTGTTGAGCGACACCCAACGTCAGGTTTGCCTGACCGTCGAGACTTCCTTGGGGATCACCAGTGATATTCATTCCCGCCGGCAAACCGCTTGCGACTACCACGCGATACGATCCGGCCGGCAATCCAGTGAAGAGATAGTTGCCGCTGGAGTCAGTCGTCCGGCTGGTCTGAACGTTATCGCTCGTAGTCGCCAGATTGCCATCCGGCCCAGCCCAGGTTGTCGTGACGACCACGCCGGCAATCCCCGGTTCGTTCGGATCCTGAATTCCGTCACCATTGATGTCGACCCACAGCCGATCCCCAATTTGACCGCGCCCCGTGTAGCCAAAATCGGCTGACGTTACCGCCGGCGTGCCGGACGACAGAGTTACCTGCGTGATGCCGTCGGGATTCACCGTGCCGCTGTCGAGATCGTAGCTGGCCTGCATACCGAGCGGCAGGCTACTGGTGTCGACCGATACTCGGTAAGATCCGAAGGGGAGATTGGTCAGCAGGTAATCTCCATTGGCGTTCGTCTGGACGGTAAACGTCTGGTCATCAGCCGTCGACGGAATGCCATCGAAGCCCGCCCAGACAGCGGTAATTCCGACGTTCGCCAATCCTGTTTCACCCGTGGCCAAGCCATCTCCGTTCAGATCGAACCAGACTCGATCCCCAATCGTTCCCGTGCCGCGGTAACCGAAATCGACATCCGTGCGACTGGTACCTGATGTGACTGACAGGTTGGCTTGATTGGCTGTTCCAGTTCCATCCAGGTCGTAGGAGGGTGCGGTAATTCCTGCCGGCAGATTCGACACAATGACTCGCAGTAAGCCCGGCGGCGCATTGGTCACGGACCAGATTCCGTTGGCGCCAGTGACGACTGGGGGCAGCGCCAAGTCATCACCGTTGCCGAAGACGCCATCCGGCCCAGCGCTGACGACGGAGACCGATGCGCCGGGAATTCCCTGCTCGCCCACTCCCTGGACACCGTCGCCATTGGTGTCGAACCACACTCGATCACCGACAGTGATTGGGCGATAGAATCCTGCATCGAGCGAATTGTCGGTCTCCCCTACGTCGATCGTGATCAACATCGTCTGACCGGTGGACGGATTGGCGTCGCTGTCGGTCAGATCGGTAGCCACCGCCGAGTCCTGCCGCGTAACGACGTAGCCGCTCGGCGCTCCGAACGTCAATCGATACATTCCTGGCGGCAGGTCGGTAAACGAGTAGCCACCACCCGCGACTGTCGTCGTGCTGCGCGATTGCGGGTTCCCGAAATCATCGAAACCGGCCAGCTGTACCGACACGCCACTGAGCCCAGGCTCACCCAAGTCCTGTCGACCGTTGCCGTTCAGATCTTCCCAGGCGAAGTTCCCGACGGAAGCCGCTGGAATTTCTCCGAAGTTGTAATTGGCACCTGAGGCCGATCCGCCGGGGGGAATGGTAATGCCCGTGATCTGATCGCCGGTCGGCAATTGAGCAGTCCCGCCGAAGAGAGTCCCGGGCGAATCGTAGCCATCCAGCCAGCCGGACGGCTGAGCGACCTCCTGCAAGGAGTAGCTGCCTGGCCGCAGGCCTGCAAACGCATAGGCTCCATTCGCTGCTGTAAGTATGGTTCGGTTGACCGTATTACCGAGATGATCCGTTCCAGTAAGCCGCACACTGACGTTGGACAGCGGCGTCTCACCGCCACCAAAGATTCCGTCATTATTCGCGTCGACATAGACAAACCCTGACAGGCTGTTCGACCGGACGGTCAGCGAATCGGAACTCGGCGTACTGGATGACGTACGTTCGCCGGTAGCGATTCCGGGCATCGATGTCGACTGACTGACGGCCGCTGAGTTCACGATCGGCTGGCCAGGCACGACACCGGTGCTGAGTTTGACCGTGAACCGGAATACGGCTGTCGCACCAGTAGCGATCGTACCGTTGCTGTAGAGGACCTCGCCTGTACCGGAGTTCACTGACGGTGTAAAGCCGACGGGATAGTCGGTACCAGCCGTGCCAAAGTCGACCGTTCCGGCGGCAAATTCGCTGGTATTCAGCACATCGCGAACGACAGTGTCGAATGACGGGGCCAGTCCAGTGTTGTTGACGGTCAGAACCACCGTCACCCGCTCGTCCGCGTCCGCGGAAGACTGCACGACGTCCTTGGAAATACCGACTCTCGGCTCGACGACACTGGTGGTTACCGTATTGGTGGTGAGTGTCGGTGCCGACCCTAAGGTGACTGTGGCCGTATTCGGAAGGCTTGTCTGACTGCCGGCGCTGGTCCCCGTGTTGCCCGGCACGTCCAGGACTCGAGTCTGATAGCGGATTCGGAACGAATTGTTGGCCGTCACGTTATCGCCGGCAACGACCGCCGAGCCAAAGGAGAACTGGATATCGTCGCCACTGCCACCGGCTGAAGTCACCGTCGGGTCGGGGACAGTGCCGTTGAACCCCGATCGGTCGACGACTGTGGAGCCGGGGACGTAAGCAACACCCGGTGGCAAATTGTCGCTCACCGCAATTGTCGGCGTCGTCCCCTCGGGCAAATTGACCGTCACCATGTACGTCACGACTTCGCCGATGCTGACACTGTTTCCTGCCGTGAATGGCGATGACGTGGTGCTGATCGATTTCGACACCGTTCCGTTGGGGACGCTGAACGTCGCAGGGTCGGAACCGAAATAGTCGTTGATTCCTCCACTTTGGTTTCGCTCGCCCAGCGCCGTGCCGGGACTTCCCGGTACAACTGAGCCGGTCGCGTTGGGGGATGTTCCGTTGGCGCCTGGCAGGCTCGACCAGACCAGATTCGCCGTGTTGCTGATCGTGTCTCCGGGGGCGACTGTGGAAGCAACCGTCGCCTGGTACGTTACCGTTACCGCTGCGCCCGGGGCCATGCTGGCCAATCTCACTTGCAGTGCGTTCCCCGACGTTCCGGCCGTACTGACTCCAGTGACCGATCCCGATGTCGTGACGTTGATGCTGCTTCCGTTCAGAGCAACGGCAGCCGGCAGCAGGTCGTCCAGCCGCAGGTCGAACGCGGTAGCGGTTCCCGAGTTGGAGAAGGTCACCGAATAAGTGACGACATCACCGGCGTCACCGTTCACCACGTTCACGGTCTTGTTGACGTTGGCGATCTGTGGCTCGGCCACCGTAACAGCCGCTGCACCGGAAGCCGGACCAATCGCCGTGCCGTTGATCGTCACATTGAACGTGTTGTTCAACGTCTCGCCCAGGTCATTGCTATTGGCGGCCGACGTCCCCGCATTATCGACTAGAGCGTTGAAGTCGACGACCACGTACTCTTCGTCCGCATCACGATCCTGATTGTTCAAGTCGCCCAGCGCGAAGACCGGATCGGTGCCGCTGACAAACGGACCACCCAGAATCGCAGCGGAGGGAAGAACGAACGTGGGTGTGATCGTCCCCAGGTTGGATTGATTACCGGTGATTGCCAGACCTGAGCCCGACAGAGTGCTTGATACGATCCCCGCACCATTGCTGACCAGCGCCACCCGGGTGGTACCGTCATTGAGGTAGGTCAGACCGGTCGGCAGGACGTCCTGCAGCCGGAGATTGGTGATGGCGCTGCTCTCAGCCAGTCGCACCCGCAGTCGATACCGCACAATCTCACCGATGGTCACGCTGGTTCCCGCGGTGGACGCCTCGGACGTCGACAGGATCGATTTGTTGGGGCTGAGCGTCAGCACGGTCACGGAGGCCGCTGCTGAAGCCCTGAGATCGTTCGGAGCCGTACCGCTGCCAGTCCGCTCACCGGTATTCGATCCAGCTGCCCCGGTGACGTTCGAACCCGTCGGATTACCCGACGTGCCGCTGGCCCCCGGCAGGCTCGTCCCGGTCACAACCGCTGAATTGTTGATCACCTGATTGGGTGTCAGTGCGGCACCCAGCGTTGCGGTGTAGGTGATGGTGGCAGTACCGCCCGGCGGCAGAGTGTCCACGCTCACATCGACAGTGCTTCCAGCCGAGCTGTTGGTGGCTCCTGTGGCACCACCTGCCAGATTCACTGCGACGCTGGCCACATTCAGTGATATCAGCGCAGGTAAGGTGTCGAGAATGCGGGTATTGAACGCTGTTGCGGCGTTTGTCCCGGTCGGGTTGGTTACGGTCACCGTGTAAGTGACCACGTCACCGGCGTCACCTGTCGTGGGCGATACCGATTTAGTCACCGTCGGTGTCGGCTCGACGATTCGGGTTCTCACATTGCCGGAAGTCGCCAGAACGGTACTGCCGGTGTTGAGCTGAAAATTATTGTCTCGCGTATCGCCAGCATCGTTGCTACCGGTGACTGAGTTATCGGTCAGGGCGTTGAACTCAATCACCACGTACTCGCGATTCGCGTCGCGGTCGTTGTTGACGAGTGAGCCTAATTTGAAGTAGACGTCATCGCCCGTATTGTAGGTGTCGGTGTTGGCGGTAATCGAGTTCGACGAGCCGATATTGGCGTCGGGCAACAGGAAGCTGGGGGTGATCGTGGCGATGGTCGTGTCGTTTCCGGAGACGAAGGGCTGAGTCCCCAGCGGGCCGGTCCCCAGCGCCAAGGTCAGCGTCGCACCGGTAGGATTGGTGGAAGACCAGGCAGCCTGGTCCGAGACCAGAGCCAACCGTGTCGTGCCGTCGTTCAGGAATGTCAGACCTGCGGGAAGCTGCTCTCGAATTTGGGCATTCGCGATGGTTCCCTCCGGAACCTCTGTCACCAGCCGATATCGCACGATTTCGCCAACTGCAGTCAGGCGGGGATTGGCCGTCGTCCCCGTTCCCGATTCCGAGGTGGATGATTCGGACGTCGCAGTGATCGACTTCACTGGATTGACATTTCGCACCGTAGTGATCGCTGTATCCGAGCGGTCCGTCGACGTGTGGTCAGGTCCGCCCTCGGTACCAGCGTAATTGAAGAGCGTACCCGTATTCGTCCAGCTCTGGTTGGGGGCTACCGTACCAGCCACTTGCATGTCGTATGTCACCACGGCGATGTTGCGGCCATTCGTGGCGTTGAAGCGATCAATGGAACCCGGGTCGGTACTGGTAGCCCCTGGGTCGAGCAATTCGATCCCTCCCGTCGCATCAAACAGCCCGGTACCGATCGAGCTGAAGGGTATATTGGCGCCGGTGCCGTCGGTCACCCTCAGATTCATGCCGGAGGCGGGGATGACAAATCCGGCTGGCATCGCATCGCGAATTCGGACATCGAAGGCCCCGTTCGGGCTGCTGCCCGTGTTCTCGATGACCAGCGCGAACCGCACGAGGTCTCCTGCATCGACCCCGCTGAGACCGCTATCAATGGGAGTGGTAGCCAACCCGTTGGAACTGATAGTACCAGTGAAAGGTGTCGCGCTGCCCGGAGCTCCAAAGGTAACTCCCGCCGGCGCGACCGTGGCCGGCGTGAAAGTCGGACTTGTGGCGTTGGTCGAAACGATCCCTTTGCGGACGTTCAGCACCGGCTGGGTCAGTTGAATCTGGATGATCGCGTCGATATTGCTGATGCCCTGGTTCGTCGATCCCTCCGAACTGCGCACCTGGTTGGTCAAAAAGAGTCCGTCGGCGAACGGGGCGGCGCTGACAGTGACGGTGAACAACAAGTCGGCCGTCGTCGGCTGATTCAGCGGGCTATCGAAGTTCGGGTAGGCAAACTGCACCGAGTTGCTGGCCGAATTGGTGGTGAGCGTCGGGACAAGACCTGAGTAGGAACGGAACGTATCCGTCGGTCCAAATTTCGCTCGGCCTGCTGCCGGTGCCGCGGCGCTCACCACGTCATCGATTCCGGCAACCTGAGTAGCCGAGAAGACGGGCAAGGGGAGAAAATCGGTCAGCGTCAACGCTTCCTCGTCGCTCGTAGGCAGCTGGTAGGTCAACCGGTAAGTTACGGTATCCCCAGGCTTGACCTGCACCGACCCGAACGAAGTGTTGCCGTTGATCGCGTAAATGCTTTTTAAGACGGTTCCCGCCACGATCGACACGGACGCCGTACTGGTGTCGGACTCGCTCTGCCCGACCACTGGCGCCAGATTGGCAACGTTCAACAGGTCGCCGGACACGGAGACGTTGTTCGTCAGGCGGTCACCCTGATCGACTGACGGGTCGCCTGACGGGAAATCGACTTGGAAAGTGTCGTTGATCAGGGTGCGGAACTTGAGTGTGCCGCGGGTGGGGCCAAATGGCAGAGGTGGAGCAGAGACGGGCGGTGGTCCGCCAGTTCCCCCGGCAGGAATCGCGCCGCCCACCAAGCGTCCTCCTGGTGAGTAGCCCCGCAGAGCAAGCTCGTCGGAAACCCGGGCGACGAGCCGGTCCGATCCGCCAGAGGCGTTTGGAGTCAGAGTGTAATTCGCTCCTCCCACGGCACCCGAACTGGTCGTGCCGGCATGTCCGTCGTTGACGTCCAGCACCAGCGATCCGGGGACAAACGACTGACCGTCGGAGAACAGATCGTCAATCACGACGTTCTGGTAGGCGAAGTAATCCGAAACCTGAAAGTCCAGCACGTACTCCAGCGTATCGCCGGGCGACGGGCCGGTAGTGCCCGTATCGCCAACAACCGAGACCGATTTCTGAATGGCAATCGATTTCGCATTGAGCGTATGGTCGTTGGTCGTCGCGTTGCTGACGGCGACTGCAGACGGATCACGACTGTCAGTCGGGATCCAGTTGCCTTGAGCCATCGCATCGTCGACGGCCGTCGCGTCGTCGCCCGTGAGGGCCGATATCACGGGACTGCTGGTCGACGAGTTCAGCGGCACGTAGGCTGTGAAGACCATTTCTGCGTCATTGGTCCCCGTTGTGCCGGCGACGGACGCAAACCGCCTCGTCAAGGTGCCGCCCGGGAGACTCGTTCCTGGGGTGGCTACAGCCGTTGTTGCCACCGATGTGCCGCCGATCCTGGTCGAATCGACGCTGACAAACTGCAGGTTGGCTGGCAACAGATCGGTCAGATTGAGGTTCGTCAGTGTTTGACCGGCGGCGACGTCTGCTGTGATGCGATACTGACGGGGGAAATTCGGGCCGGTCGCCGTCTCATCCTCTGGCCCCAAGTAGGTCTTCGTCAGCCGCAAGACCGTCGGAGTCACATTCTGGCTGACGGCCGTCCCGAGGATCGACGGATCGGTGGTGGGATTATCCAGTGCGTCGTTCCCGTACTGGAAACCTCCTGCGACGCGAACGGGAATCGGCGTGCCGACGTCTGCCAGGCCGCTGGTGGACAGCGTGACTTGAACGTCGGCTGCAGGTTGAGCTGAAGTGAAACTGCCGAACGGCAGTCGCAGCACAATCAGTTTATCGCCGGCCTCGAAACCTGCCGGCGGCGTGACCGTCACTCGGCTTCCCGAAGACGTCACAGCCAGCGGGTGTTGCACCCCGGCGGCCGTCAGTGTAACCGTCGTGGCACTGACGGGTACACCCAGGTAGGTAGCGCTGACAAAGTCGAGTCCGTCGTCGGTCGCTGCACCCGATCCGTCGGCCCCGGTCGTCTTCACATAGATGTCGACGTAGGGACCGTAACCCGTATCGGTTGGATGAGTATTGTCGAATCGAACGGTGAACGCGAAGTTCTCACCGACGAAAGCTTCCGTCGGCAAATTCGGCATCGACACCGTCGGTAAGCCCGCCGGAGTCGCTCGCCCTTCCAGAAACTCCAATCGGCGCCACGACCTCCGGACGGGGATTCTTGACCTCTTCCAGAGGTTCGCGGCAGATCGTATACGCACCCACAACCGGAATAATCGGTCTGACAGCACAGTCTCGGCCTTCCCAGCTAATTGTGGCCGTCCCGTGTGCCTGGAACGCCCCTTCATGTTCCCGCACCGGCAGCCAACCCAACATCATCGAGCCATCGTCAGGTCTTGCTAGCAGTCGTCAAGGATTTCCGGACCCGAGCGCAGAAGGCCGGATTGCGCATGGCATCGATGAGGATTGCATCAACGAGCCCGGTCGGCGAAGCTTTGGCGTCTGTGCCGCAGAATCCGCGAGGGTCACGAGCCGTCACCAGCTCGGCTGTTACCGACATGGCCGACTTGCCAGCTGTAGACTTAGCAAATAGGAGACTCAAATCGAGAGTCATTCGCTCCGAGCGTTTGCGAGTTATTTTCTAACCGATACGCTCAGCGGTTGCACACAGAAGGTGTGCTTCATGACGAAGTTGATCGACACATGGGCCAGCACGGGGACCAGCTGCTTCTCAACAACCGGAGCATCGGCTGCTGCCATCAGGGTGATGTAGCCTTGGTTATCGCCACCGGTCAGCAGCGTCTTGCTGGCGGCTACGTCTACTTTGACTCCCTTCGGAAGTGAGTTGCCATACGGCTGCTCCAGATGCTGCATGATCACGTCCAAGGTCACATTCCCCTTGTAGTCAGGAGCCCGCTCCACTTTGACGTCAATTCGCTGTGAACCTCCCGGCTTGAGCACGATTTCCGCAGTGCTTAACTCAATCGATCGGATATCCATGGGCTGGGCGACGGAGATCGTGTGGGCATCGACGGGATAGTTTCCCCGTCCGCCGCCGGGCGAGTAGTACTCCTGCAGCGGACAGGCGACTGATCGCAGGTTGCCAACTTGCCCGGTGGCCGAAGCTGTCGTTGCCGTGCCAAAGATGCTGACATTTGCCGCCAAAGGGACGGCGTCGGAGGCCGCCCGCAGCACGATACAGCCGTCGGTGCCGTCGGCCAGTATCCGACCACAGGTGGCGGTGACTCCGGCTGGCAGACCGTCGATGCCCAACTGGATATCTCCGGTGAATCCGTTCTTGCGAATAGCTCGCACAAAGATAGCGCTACCCATACCCGGAGCGAGCAGGGTCTTGTCGGTATCGGCCTCCAACAGGAAATACGGATCGGCTCGCGAAATCTCCACCGCGTACGGAAAGCGAGCTCCACCGCGCTGGTGGAGGTCACGAATCTCCAGCAGGTACTTCCCGTCCGCAGGCGCTGTCCAGCTCTCCAGCCAGCCATCGGCCTGATTTACCCGGTCAAAGGTTCCATCGTCAATTTCCGTCAGCGACGCTCCGCGGGCATCGAGAATTCTCAGGACGGGATCGAGCTCTGAGCCACCTCGTCGCGAGAAGACTTGAAATGAGATCTTTTCCTGAGCTTTCGCCTCAAAGGCATATCGATCGATTTCACCAGGAGCTTCGATAAGACCGGCGATCGTTCCTGGCCAGGTCACCAGTGGATACGAGTCCAGCTGCGACGATTCTCCCGCCGCCGAATTGCTCGCCCCTTCCTTGCTCACATCGCCCCCGGTTGCTGGATGCCGACTATCGACCTGCACCGCTTGATCGGTGCCCCATAGGTCGACTTCGTTCAGGACGACATCGTTCAGAGTCGGCATGGTGTAGAGCGGCCGTCGACCAGTGACCTCCGGGATCAAGATTGTCGCGGTTGTACCCGTCCCCAATCGATGACCAATCAACGTCACTGGGGTTGGCTTACCGGCTTGGATGGCATTCGGGAATACTTGAGTCACGAACGGCCGGGAATGAATCTCGATGCAGTATCCCCAGTCTGCGTTCCCCTGATACCGGACATCGCGAACCTCCAGCAAATACTCTCCCTCCCGTGCAAACTTATGTTCCAGCAAGGGATCGCCGGCGTAATAGTTGTCGCTGACAGCAATCTTGTTGCCTTGAGCATCACGCAGGACGATCATGGGATCGATTCGCGACTGCATATCGTGCAAGCGATTCAGCAGACGCTGGGACCTGACGTGAAAGGTGAGCGACTCGCCGGCACCAACCGCGAATCGGAAGAAGTCCACATCTTCGGCCTTTTCCACGAAACCGCATACCGCAGCCGGAAGATCGATCTTCTGAGCCTTCTCCGGCACGTCGTTCTCAGCAGCTTCGACGATCACCGGGTCCCGGACGACGACCATTTGCCCCACCGTGCTGACCCCATGTGGCGTCAGCACTCGGAAGTCGCGGACGCCGGTCAGTGCGTTAGACTCCAGCGTGAATCGAAGCTTGCACTTCGAGCTGCCGACGTCGTTGCGTGAGGCATCTTCGGCCTTCGAGATTTCATCCGCCACCACTTCGCCTGCGACGCCCGTTCCCGACACCAGCACCTGAGTGGCTCCGGCCAGATTGTACCGAGCACTGAGGATATGGTCGCTGGATCGGCCGACCTGAGCGGCTACTGGCTGAAGACTCATCAGCATCGGGTAGGAATTCGACGTCTGAGCTGCGACTGGCCGCACACTCAATAGCACCAAGGCCAAGACAACCCGAACGGGCCAATGGCACCAACGGCCGAGCGACCGAGCCGGAGCAGGTAACCGGCGAGTGACATTCCATGGCGTCATGATTTGAGGTCCTGTGCCCATCGTCGCAGTCATTGGGCTAGTCTGCCGCGATTCGGTCTTGAGCTGGCCCAGAGCGGCTTAACGGACAAAAAGGAATTGCTTGGAATTCACCAGCGCCCACAGCACGTCCTGATACGCCTCAGCTGGCGAAGGACTTTCGGCCACGGCTTGGCGCAGATATTCGAGTTCGGCTGCCGTAGGTGGTCGAGAGACCGTTGCCAGGTAAAGTTCCCGCAGCGCATCGTCGACGGGCTTCTTCGCATCGACAAGCCGAGCCACTCGCCCTTGAGCGTCGGCAATTTTGGTCGCGACGATTTCGCCGTTGAGCATATGCAATGCCTGCGACAGGTTCTCGTCTGGAGTTCGCTCACATTCGCAGACGCTCGCCCGCTTCGGTTTGCCAAACGTCATCAGAAACGGGCTGGTGGTATTCCCGTCCGGCAACTCGATGGCTTTTGTTCCCAGCGGCAGATTGGGGTGCTTGGTCGCCACTCCCGTCGCCACGTCGATGCAATCGAGCAGCGGTTCAGCGGCCAATCGTTTCACTCGATAATGACTGTAGAATCTTTGGTCTGCCTGATTCGCCTCGGTCGGCTGTGAATCGAGCTGATACAGCGTCGACCGCATGATCGTCCGCATCAGCTGCTTGATATTGAAATGACTGGCGACCAGGTCCCGCGACAATCCGTCCATCAGCTCGACGTTCGAAGGCGGATTGGTCGACCTGAGATCGTCCACCGGTTCGACCAGTCCGCGTCCCAGCAGGTAGGCGACATAGCGATTGACAATATTGCGAGCGAACCAGACGTTGTCGGTGGAGGTAAGCCAATCGGCAAGCTGGATCCGGCGATCAGCGGTCTCAGCGACGGGTTGGCCGTTAAGCGGTGTGGGCTTCATCACGGCGCCCGACTTGGGGTGGGTCACTTCACCGCCGCTGGTGACCATGACGACCGACTCACCGCCAAAGTTCCCGAACTCCGAACTCCCTTTCGAGCCGACGCGGGCGAAGAAGGCCGCAAAGCCGTAATAGTCTGCCTGGCTGTACTTTTCGTAAGGGTGATGGTGGCACTTGGCACATTGCAATCGGGTCCCCAGGAACAGCTGAGAGGTCGACTCGGCCAGATCGGACGGGTTGGTGGCAATCCGATAAAAGTTGGCCGGACCGTTGGAAAAGGCCGATCCTTTGGCCGTGATCAGCTCTCGCACTAACAGATCGAAAGGCTTGTTCACCCGGAACGATTCCACCAGCCAATTGTGGAAGGCCCACATGCCGCTCTCGCCGACCACGGTACTGTTGTTGCGAATCAAGTCGGACCACTTCAGGCTCCAATAGGCCGCATAGCGATCGTTGTACTTGTCCCGAGCAGGATCGCCGGTCAATCCCAGCACTCGGTCGATCCATTCATCTCGTTTGGCCGGATCGGTCGACTGCAGGAACTGTTCGACCTCTTCCGGCGACGGGAGGCCGCCGGTCGCGTCCAGGAAAATCCGCCGCAGAAATGTTGCATCGTCGCACAACGGTGACGGAGTGATCCCCAGTTCGAGAAACTTCTTCGCCGCCAGTTCGTCGACAAAGTTGTTTTGTTTCCACTGAGCGAGATCGGCCGCATCCGAGAACGGGACCATCATGGTGCAGATGTCCGCCTGATCGGCAAATCGGATCAAGATCGCTGCTTGCCCGGGACCCACCGTCGTGGCAATTCCCTGACCATCGACCCGGACCACGGCTTCGTCCATGCTGTCGAACCGTGCCCAGGCGGTAACATCACGTGTCAACCCGTCGGCATACGACGCCACGACCCGCAACTGTTGATGGCTCCCCACCTTGCCGACTCGAGAAGTCGGTGTGACGGTCAGTTTAGTCACGCGGCGAGGGTCGGCCTTAGGAGGCAAGGCACCCTGCGAGATCCAGGCGGTGAGGAGCTGATAGGGGACGGAGTCGCGGTCCATGCGTGGACCGCCCCCGTGCGGAATTTCAGCGGTGGCCTTCTGCAGCACCAGGCTGGCCTGGGCGTTAGCGGGTGACAGGCGTCGTCCCCGCGAGCCCAAAGCCATGGCGGCGTGGTCCGCCGGCGGATCAAAACCCATGACGGACAGCGTAAAGCCACCCTTCCCGTACTGACTTGCATGGCAAGCCCCGGAATTGCAGCCTAACTTGTACAGCACGGGCTCGACATGCTCGGTGAATTCCAGTTCGGGCTGGTCTACGACTCCGTCGACCGCGACCTGCATAACACGCGTCACGCCGTTCAGCGTCACCCGCAGCTCGGCAGTACCGTTGCCGCTCGCTCTCAGCCGTCCGCCGGGCTGAACCTGGACCACACCCGTGCTCAGCGATTCGCAGGTGGCCAGAGAAGTCAAGTCGACCGAGCGAGGAGTGACATTGCCAGCTGCGTCGCATTCCCGGATGAGCAGCTGCAGCTGAGCGAAATTTCCGTGCAGCTCCAGTCGCTCAGGCTCCACTTGCCAATCCTGAGCCTCCAAGGTGAGCGTGAACCCGACGACGAGGAACAAGATT
The DNA here is from genome assembly GCA_046349895.1 of Pirellulales bacterium. GTDB lineage: Bacteria > Planctomycetota > Planctomycetia > Pirellulales > Pirellulaceae > JAXMBJ01. The sequence goes on from JAXMBJ010000006.1 coordinate 4,763,441, forward strand.
CGAACGATCTGGATTGCTGGACCAAGGCGCCAGCAGCCGATTGAGAGGCCCGATATCCACCCCATCATGCCGTCCACTCCTTGATCGGCTCACCTTCAATCAGCCGAATCGGGCGGCTGTCGGAAGCAATGACCGTCAGATCGAGCGGCAGGCCCAGCTTGCGATAGATCGTCGCTACGACATTCTCGGTAAAGTACTCATTACGAGTCGGCACCGAACCTTCCGCGTCCGTCTCGCCGATCACCAAGCCACCGGGGATCCCGGCGCCGGCCATCACCACGAATCCCGCTGAGGCCCAGTGATCGCGTCCACTGGCCGAGTTAATTTTGGGAGTCCGTCCGAAATCGGTCATCCAGACGACCAGCGTTGTATCCAACAGTCCCCGTTCCTGCAGGTCGATCAGCAATTGTGGTAATCCCTGATCGACTTGGGGCATGCGAGATCCCTTCAGGGCATTGAAGCAGTCCTGATGGTTGTCCCAGCCGGGATCGGTCACCGTCACGAATCTCACCCCGGCCTCGATCAGACGCCGCGACAAGAGCAGACGCTGGCCCAATGCCGTCCGACCGTACGCGTCACGCAGCTGAGCAGATTCGCTGCCGATATCAAATGCCTGCTTGGTGTGGGGCGAAGTGATCATGTTGAACGCAGCCTGATAATGCTGATCCAACGCGTCGTAAGCGGCGGGTTGCAGGTCGGCCGTCCGCTGCAAGCGATCGATACCAGCCAGAATTGTTTTGCGGCGATCGACTCGCGAAAGCTCCATGTTCATCGGTGGCGTGATGTCGCGAACTGCGAACTTGTCGACGTTCGCCTCAGCGTGAATCTCGAAGGCCGCATGTTCCAGACCCAGAATCCCGGGCGTTCCCCCCTGTGAAGTACGGTCGATATACGACCCGAGCTGAACGAATGGGGGCAGCGCCGACTTGAAACCGAACTGGTGGCTGACAACGGACCCGATACACGGATAGGTCAATGCGGGGTTCGGCCGACGTCCCGACATGCACCATTGATCGGCTACGCCATGACCCGCGTTGCGAGGATTCCAGCTGCGCAGGACTGAAAAACGATTCAGCTCGGAGGCCAGCCGCGGACAGATCTCGGTAAACTGCACGCCAGGTACGGCCGTCGGTATCGCTCGAAATGGACCTCGCACGCCGTCCGACGCAAGCGGTTTCGGATCGAGCGTGTCGTGATGGCTCGTTCCACCCTGAGTCCAGATGAAGATACAGCGGACATCTCCGGCCCCGAGCCCACCGTTGGCCAGGACCTCTGTCTGACGCACGAACCAGGGCAACGAGCAGGCGGCCGCTCCCAGCTTGAAGAAACCTCGCCTGTCGATCCGTCCACAATCAGCGAGCCGGACGCGCTGAGGCGACCAACGATCGTCGTACATGATTTCCTCCGGCGGGGGCCCGTTTCGGCAGCGGAGTGCTAAGGCAGGATGAGCTCGACAGACGACCAGAGCCGCCCGCCAGCTTGGCAATCATCGTGCGCCATGGCCGAGGCATTGTCAAGCTGAAGCGACCAATCACAACCCACCAGAAGAGGTACGCAAGAGACAGGTACGCAAGAGGCGGGTAGGCTGCCGACTAGTACCAGTTGTCGGCATCGACCAGCAGGCTGCCGTTGTTGGCGACCGGGAAGAGCGGCATCCATTGCTGACCGGCCACTTGCCGGACGTAGGCATTCCGGCCGGGATAGATGGCGATACCGACGGAGAAATTCCAAGCGTCTTCGGTTGCAGCCGAGGGGCCGGGAGAACCAGTCTGGTGCATGTAGGTGATGCTGGAGTTGAGCGCCACGACGCTGCTCAAGGGACACGTGGCCGCCGCAGTGATCTGGTAGTCGCCCAGGCTGCCGTTGTTGTTGAGTCGTTGCTCCATCGGCGTGCCGATCGATATCCACGAATCGGGTCCGCCGGCGCGCCACTTGTGATGCCAATAGCCATTCAGCTGACTGATCGGCTGATAAGTGACGGGACCAAGGCCGGCAATCTCGAGGTGGGCGTTGTGGACGTGAGCGGTGCCCCAGAATCCGTATTCATTACTGGCACTGGAGGTGTATCCGACCTGCCACCGCAGCTGACTGAGTGTGGCGTTCGTCCCGTAGAATCCATAAGTGTCATTAAACATCCAATCCTGCACAACGCCGGCGACGACTCGCGAATGGTCATTGGCTCGGTGAAAGAGTCCATACGTCAGAAACCCCTGACTCTGCGCTCGATCTTGGTTCTCGAATCGATAGTCGGTACCGGCCCAATTGTAGGCCCCGGCGCTAGCGCCAATCTGGCCGCCGACGCCAGTCCGATCGCTGAGGCCTCCCAGTCGCGTGGCGCCGTTGAACCCGATTCGGACGCCGTTGTTCTGCCAACCACCGTCGGGCACGCCGCGAAACGTGTCGTAATCCACCGACACGATCAATCCGCGCCGTGGAGCAGGTTCGCTCACTGGCATCACGTCGGCCAAGCTGGCATCTCCCGAAAAGAACGGCAACAGTTCGTAGCAGCGAATCCGGCGTTCCCACCACGTCCCGTTGGGGTCAGGTGTCTCCGGCACAATCACCGGTGCATGCGTATCGATCACCAGCGGACGATGGTGGGCCGACGAGTAGACGTCGGCTAACTGAGGAGTCGATTCCGCCAACGCCTGTTGCATGGACAGCTGCCGCGGCGACGAACTGACTGTCGTACCGGTATCAACGGGGGGCAAGTGCCCGTCGAATTGAACCAGACTGCCAATGGGCCGCTCGAATTGATTATCGGCGGTCGCAGCCAGCGGCGCCGCGACGATAGCAGCCAGCAACCCCAGAATCGCCCCAACGCTTACCTTCGACACACACACTGGGGGATCCTTCCCGCCGATCGACGGCCGCTGTGCAATCGTTAAGGCACAGCTATACTCCCAGGCGTCTGGTGGCTGATTCCGCACGGACTGGTGGGTATGGATGGCTATCGGTTGCCCCCCTAGCCGGAGCTGAGCTACGGTCGGTTCGGGCCGTAGAGTCTACGGAACCACTATCGTTGACCAGCCGCCCTTGAATTCGCTCTTTGGGCCCATCGCCGGCTTCCAACGGGAGTCGAATCGAGGGGCGGGACTCGGTCTTGAGGACTCGAGAGCGAGAAACTACCCTGAATGCGGGACCAACATTATCCATCGAGGGAGTATCGCTGTGGTTCGTTTGATCAAGTCATGGTTGGGATTGCTGGTCTGCTTCTGGTGTGTCACCGGTTCGAACTTGTCGGCCCAGCCGGCGGAGACGATCTATCGCGGCGGTTCGATCGTCACCATGGACGACGACGCTCCGACTGCTGAAGCGTTGGCCGTCCGCGACGGTCGGATTGCGGCGGTAGGTACAGAAGCAGAAGTGCTGAAGTTGCGTGGCGATCAGACTCGCGTCGTCGATCTCAAAGGTCGGACGCTGCTGCCGAGCTTCATCGACGCTCATGGCCACTACATCAACTCGTTGCTGGTAGCCAATCAGTGCAAGTTGTACGCACCCCCATCGGGACCGGGCAAAGATGTGCCGAGTATCATCGCTGAGCTCAAGAAATTTGCCGAGCAACACCAGATCCCGAAGGGTGAGTTGATTCTGGGGTACGGCTACGACGAGAACGTCATGCCCTCCGGCAGGCAACTCAACCGGGACGATCTCGACGCGGCCTTTCCTGACCATCCGGTTCGAGTTGATCATGTGTCGATGCACGGTACGGTGATGAACAGCCTGGCGCTGAAGAAGTACGGGATCAGCGCCGCCACCAAGACTCCTCCGGGAGGAGTGATCGTGCGGAAGCCGGGGACGGAGGAGCCCTGGGGACTGATCATGGAGACTGCTTTTCTGCCCGTGATCGCCGCTCAGTCGCCGATGACACACGAGCAGGAGATTGCCTGGTCCAAGGCCGGTCAGCTGTTGTACGCCCAAACCGGGATCACCACGGCTCATGAGGGTGCCACGCATCTGGATCAGCTGCAGACGATTCAGCGGGCCTCGGAAGCTGGCGCCAACGTGATCGACATCATCGCCTTCCCGTTCATCACCGATCTGGATGCGATCGTCGAGAAGTTCCCCGTGACCGAATGGGGAACCTACCACAATCGTTTCAAGATCGGCGGCGTGAAAATCACGATTGACGGATCACCGCAAGGCCGCACGGCGAGATTTTCGAGGCCTTATCTGACGGGAGGTCCCGGGGGCGAGCAGAACTGGAAGGGTGAGCTGACATTTCCGCTGGAGACAGTCGAGCAGATGGTGAGGCGAGTCTACGACTTGGGAGTTCCGTTGAATCTGCATGCCAACGGCGATGGCGCGATCGATGCCTTCTTCCAAGCTCACGAAGCCGCCGCGGCATCTGATCTGACTCGCGATCGCAGAGTCACGCTGATTCACGCTCAGTTCACTCGCCCGGACCACATTCCGAAGTTTGTCGAATACAAAGTGCGGCCTTCGTTCTACACGCTGCATACTTACTACTTCGCCGAAGCGCACATCAAGAATCGCGGTGTCGAGCAGGCGATGTATATCAGCCCGATGCGAGACGCGATTGATGCCGGGCTTCATCCCACCAATCACACCGACTTCGTCGTCGCCCCCCTGGATCAGATGATGATGCTCTGGTCGGCCGTGAATCGAGTTTCTCGAGCAGGAGCGAGAATTGGACCGGACCAGCGAGTATCACCCCTCGAGGGGTTGAAAAGCATGACCATCTGGGCTGCCGAACAGTACGGCGAACAGGACTTGAAGGGGTCACTGGTCGCCGGCAAGTTGGCCGATCTGGTCATCCTCGACAAGAATCCGCTCCAGATCGACCCAATGGACATCAAGGACATTCGAGTCCTCGAAACGATCAAGGAAGGCCAGACGATCTACGTCACTCCTTGATCCGAGTCGCCGCTCCTGTCCCAGTCGGACCGTTCCAATTCGGATCGACAGTCCCTTCTAAAAGCAGGACGCGCCGGCGGTGCCTGGCTCGACCGAATCCAGTCCGGATGGTATAGCTGACACTTGCCATAAGGACTACATCTGCGTACTATTGCCACGCGTCCGATAAACCAGTCACTCCCGATACAAGCACGACGCGCCAGCGAGTGTGTCCACAAGCACGACGCGCCAGCGAGTGTGTCCACAAGCACGACGCGCCAGCGAGAGTGTCCACAAGCACGACGCGCCAGCGAGTGTGTCCACAAGCACGACGCGCCAGCGAGAGTGTCCACAAGCACGACGCGCCAGCGAGTGAATCCACAAGCACGACGCCAGCGAGTGAATCCACAAGCACGACGCGCCAGCGAGTGAATCCACAAGCACGACGCGCCAGCGAGTGAATCCACAAGCACGACGCGCCAGCGAGTGAATCCACAAGCACGACGCGCCAGCGAGTGTGTTCACAAGCACGACGCGCCAGCGAGTGAATCCACAAGCACGACGCGCCAGCGAGTGTGTCCACAAGCACGACGCGCCAGCGAGTGTGTCCACAAGCACGACGCGCCAGCGAGTGAGTCCACAAGCACGACGCGCCAGCGAGTGTGTCCACAAGCACGACGCGCGCGAGCGAGTGTGTCCACAAGCACGACGCGCCAGCGAGTGTGTCCACAAGCACGACGCGCCAGCGAGTGTGTCCACAAGCACGACGCGCCAGCGAGTGTGTCCACAAGCACGACGACGCCAGCGAGTGGGTCCACAAGCACGACGCGCCAGCGAGTGTGTCCACAAGCACGACGCGCCAGCGAGTGTGTCCGGTGCAAACTTTCGCGGCGAGGACACCCTTGCTTGAGCTGCGTGATTGTCCCGCGAGCGAGAACACACACACACACTCACACTCACACTCACACACTCACTCACTCACTCACTCACTCACTCACTCACTCACTTGCTTGCGCTGCGTGCTTGTATTCGCGTGTTGAGTGCCTTAATTCCGCAGGCCACCAAGGAGATACTCAACGGCATGGCAGATCAGGAATTGAATGCCGACGAACCGATAGCTTTTTTCCTCACCTGGACAACTTACGGCACTTGGCTTCCTGGTGATGAGCGAGGCTCGTGGCACCGACGTCAATATCAATTACCGAATGAGCTTCTTCGTCAAATGGCAGCGGCTGAGATGAAGGAATCGGAGTTTCAGCTATCGCAGGCGGATCGCGACGTCGTTGAGCGGACGATTGCCAGACATTGTGCAATCCGCGCGTGGAAGCTCCACACGGTTAACGCCCGTTCGAATCATGTTCATGTCGTGGTCACTGCGCGCGTTACAAGCCGGAGACGGTTCGCGAGCAATTCAAGGCGTGGTGTACCCGACTGCTCAAGCCACGTCATCCTGACCGCGAGCGGTTTTGGACAGAAGGCGGCAGCTGCCGTTGGATCAATCACGAGGATGACCTGGATGCCGCTATCACTTACGTCAATGATGGCCAAGATTACCCACGACCAGAACGACAAGCACGACGCGCCAGCGAGTGAGTCCACAAGCACGACGCGCCAGCGAGTGAGACCACAAGCACGACGCGCCAGCGAGTGAGTCCACAAGCACGACGCGCCAGCGAGTGAGTCCACAAGCACGACGCGCCAGCGAGTGAGACCACAAGCACGACGCGCCAGCGAGTGAGTCCACAAGCACGACGCGCCAGCGAGTGAGTCCACAAGCACGACGCGCCAGCGAGTGAGTCCACGACTCCGATATCGGCCGCTGTTGAATGGAGCTGACTTAGAACCTAGCCCAGAAAATTCATCCGCCGATTGAACTGACGGTATTCCAGCGTACAATTTCGGTTACGTTCCGAGTCCATCGGCCAGCGGGCCCGGCCTGACCGCTGACCACGCATTCCAGTAACAGTGCCATCGAGGTAAAGACCATGTCAACCGAAGCCAAGTGTCCGTTCCAGCACACCGCCGGCGGGGGAACGACGAATCGCGACTGGTGGCCTCATCAGCTGAAGCTGGAGTTGTTGCATCAGCATTCCAGAAAATCCAATCCGATGGACGAGTCGTTCTGTTACGCCGACGAGTTCCGACAGTTGGACTACGACGGCTTGAAGAAGGACCTGGCCGCACTGATGACCGACTCCCAGGATTGGTGGCCGGCCGACTTTGGACACTACGGGCCCCTCTTCGTGCGCATGGCTTGGCACAGTGCGGGAACTTACCGAACTGGCGACGGTCGAGGCGGTGGGGGTCGGGGACAGCAACGCTTCGCTCCGCTCAACAGCTGGCCCGACAACGTCAGCCTCGACAAAGCCCGCAGGCTGTTGTGGCCGATCAAGCAGAAGTATGGCCGCCAGATCTCCTGGGCCGATCTGATGATTCTGGCCGGCAATGTGGCCCTGGAGACGATGGGTTTCCAGACATTCGGTTTTGGCGGCGGTCGTGAAGATGTCTGGGAACCGGACCTGGACGTGTACTGGGGTACCGAAACGACGTGGCTAGGTGATCAGCGTTACTCGGGCGACCGACAGCTCGAGAATCCGCTGGCTGCGGTGCAGATGGGTTTGATTTACGTCAACCCAGAAGGACCGAACGGCAACCCCGACCCGGTGGCAGCGGCACGCGACATCCGCGACACGTTCGGTCGCATGGCGATGGACGATGAGGAGACGGTGGCACTGATTGCCGGTGGCCATACGTTCGGCAAAACGCACGGCGCTGGCCCGGCGACGAACGTGGGACCGGACCCAGAGGCGGCCGGCCTGGAGGAACAAGGTCTCGGCTGGCGCAATAGCTTCGGCACCGGCAAAGGAGCTGACACGATCACCAGCGGCCTGGAAGTGACATGGACAACTACGCCCACCCAGTGGAGCAACAACTTCCTGTGGAACCTGTTCCATTACGATTGGGAGCTGACCAAGAGCCCCGCCGGTGCTCATCAATGGCGCCCCAAGAATAACGCCGGCGCCGATACGGTTCCTCACGCGCATGATCCGGCTCGCCGCATCGGTCCCTCCATGCTGACGACCGACTTGGCCCTGCGGTTTGATCCCGCTTACGAAAAGATCGCACGGCGATTCCTCGACCACCCGGATCAGTTCGCCGATGCTTTCGCGCGAGCCTGGTTCAAATTGACCCACCGCGACATGGGACCTCGGGCCCGCTACCTGGGCCCTGAAGTGCCGGCTGTAGAGCTGATCTGGCAAGATCCAGTCCCAGCCGTCGACCATCCTCTGGTCGATTCGGCTGACATCAAATCGCTCAAGCAACAGATTCTCGCCAGCGGCCTGTCGGTGTCTGAATTGGTATCGACTGCCTGGGCTACGGCCTCGACTTTCCGTGGCTCCGACAAACGAGGTGGGGCGAACGGCGCGCGAATTCGCCTGGCACCGCAGAATGGCTGGGAAGTCAATCAGCCAGCTCAGCTGGCCAAGGTCCTGAAAGTGCTTGGCGATATCCAGCAGTCGTTCCAGCGCAGCGCGAAAGGAGGCAAACGCGTGTCGATCGCCGACCTGATCGTGTTGGCCGGAGCCGCCGGCATCGAGCAGGCGGCCGCGCGAGCCGGACATCAGGTGACCGTCCCTTTCACGCCCGGCCGCACCGACGCCACTCCTGAACAGACCGACGTCGAATCCTTTGCCGTGCTCGAACCGATCGCCGACGGATTCCGAAATTACCTCAAGGGTCGCTACACCATTCCATCGGAAGCCCTGCTGATTGACAAAGCTCAACTGCTGACCTTGACCGCTCCCGAAATGACTGTACTGATCGGCGGCCTGCGAGTGTTGAATACAAATGCGGGCGGCTCAAAGCACGGAGTCTTCACTCAGCGTCCTGAATGCTTGACCAATGATTTCTTCGTCCAGCTGCTCGACATGAACACCGAGTGGCGTCCTGTATCGCCGGAGGCCGAGCAATTTGAAGGTCGGGATCGAGCGACGGGCGGAGTCAAGTGGACCGCCACGCGAGTGGACCTCGTCTTCGGTTCGAACTCGCAGCTTCGCGCTCTGGCCGAAGTCTACGGCAGCTTGGATGGCCAAGCCAAGTTCCTGCACGATTTCGTCGCCGCATGGACCAAAGTGATGGAGCTTGACCGTTTCGATCTGACAAGACACTAGACGGAAAAGTCGATAACGAGGATGCTGCCGATTCCCCTGGCAGTTGCGGCCCTGGCGTAGCAATTTCACGCTTGGTGATCAGCGCCGGTTATAAGGATCCAGACGCGACTGCCTGGAGACGTCACATTTTTTCTCACGGAGACACAAAGGCACAGAGATCTGAACATAGGGTGATTTCAAGATAGGGCGGATGAGTTCATTCTGGCGCGAGACCGCTTTCTACACGATCGGCTTGGCAGACACTCGCCGAACCAAGTCTTGAAGTTCAAGGTCTAGCGACTTAAGTGACCTGCTCAGTAGCCTTTTGGGGAGGCGCCAGGTCCTTCAGCGTCACCCAGTGCCATTTCGCACAAGCTCCGCACCGTTCGTAACGGTACAGGCCGAAGTTCAGTCCGAGCAGAATCGGCTGGCGGTATTTCGCTCCACATCCGGGGCAGATCATGTGACGAGCCCACACGAGTCTGAATCGTTCGCGGCCCACGTACGCGATGGTCAGGGCCACAAGACCCGCGATGGCGAAGGCAAGCACCCACATCTGGACGATGACGGTCCAGACAGGTGTCGACCAGCCAAACGCATTCTGCCGCATCAGCAGAATCGGAGCGTTGCCCAGCCAATGCAGGGCCATGCCCAGAGCCAATCCAGCCGCGCCCATCTTCCTGCTATGGGCCGATCCGACGATAGTTGGCAGGCAAAACAGCGAGTGCGACAGGCATGTCATCAGACGTTCCGAGAAGAAGCCGCCAAACTGGTACCACGGCATGGCGGCTAACTGAGCATCCTGCGGCACTGCCACCAGCGTCGCGACCAGCCAGATCTCCCCCACTGCAAAACTCAGCCCGGCCGCCAGCGCCAAGGCCGCATGCATCTCACGTACCGGCTTCAATCTTGCCCCGCAAGCCAGCAAACACCACCACGGCAGTAACTTCGCCGGTTCTTCTGTCAGAGGAGCATACGCCAGACGGATCGCCCCGCGAAGATACCACCAGATTCCTTCATTCCAACCCGGCTCGGACAGGATCGGTTCAAGTGGCCACATCAGCACCGGCTGGCGAAATCCCCAGTAGGCGAGTGGGCTCATGAAGAACCCCAGCCCCACCATCACCAGCAGCCAGCGCCGCCGATCGTCCCGAGGACTCATCTGCCACAGCAGCATCCCCCACGCGACCAGGGCCGCGACCGTCGTCAACAAGGCCATAATGTAGATAGGATGAATCACGATTCGGTCTGCCGCCTGCTGACAACGTCACGCGACCAACAACCACCCCCACAAGTCATGGTCAGCCCTGGCCGGGATGGAACTCAACCTGAAGATGAGCGCCAGTGGCGTTGTGGCCGGTCACAACCTGTGGAATCCCGTTGACGATATCCACCGACGGCCGATGAATGTGGCCGGCGAGGACGCCGAGCACTTGGGGCGAAGAGAAAACGAGTCGGTGGAATTCAAAGGTCGTGGCCGTGTGGCCCGACTCCGGCCACCGCTCGCGACGCTCCAGCTCAAAATTCCGATCCGCCGCACCGCCCCATTCCGGATGACCACAACCAAATCCGACCGGCCGCAACGGGGCGTACAACGGAATATGCACCAACAACAAAACCGGCTCACCCGTGGCCAACTCACGCCGAAAGTACTCCAGCTGAGCGTCCGTGATCTGGTAATCGGAATTATCGAGCGCCACGACCCGCACGCCATGCACCACCCGAGTCGTCGTCAGCGGATCGTCGGCACCGTATAAAGGCAATAGCCGCTCGCGAATCCAATGCGCCCGGAGCTCAGACGAGCTACCCGGCAATCCTTCGAAGTGCCAGTCGTGGTTCCCGGCCACGTACAGATGAGGCAAGCCGACTGCTTGGAGCTGTTGCTGGACCCAGTCGACGGCCGCGGCAGATGGAAAGCTCACGATATCGCCGACCATGGCCACCAACGACGCTTCTTGCGACTGAGCGACCTTCAGCGTCTCCTGGAAACACGTCTCGGGATCTGTAGGCTTTCCCGTTTCAAAGTGTTCCGTGTGGTTGTAGGCCGCCGCCATCCGTGCACTGTACGGTCGGTACTCAGCGTCCCGATCGTCCTGACGAAACAGATGCGTGTCGGCCAGCATCACCATCTTGCCAGGCTTATGAATCGCCGGATGCGTGAACCGAATCCGATGGCCATCCAGAGCGAACGTGCCCGGCCGCACCGACCGGCTCTCTTCCGCCGCACGCAGCCCGCGCGAAGCTCCCCCGCCCCCCGCCACGACCCACCCACAAGCCGCAGCCGCCGTCCAGCAGAAGCTTCGCCGGTCCATAAAGACATCTCCTTCAGTTCAACCCACCAACCCGCGTTACCGTTCGCCCGGCCGATAATTCTCAACCGCCGCCTCGTAGACGGCCGTGGCGGCCTTCGCCATCAAGTGCATCGTATGCTGGTCCGGTAGCAGCGGAATTTTCTTGAGCCCCATGCCGATTACTACATCCACGATGGCTTTCTCCAGCTCACGTTCCAACTTCCTGACCGTCTTCTCGTCGAGCGGCATCTATGATGGCTCCTCATCAGTTGACCAATTCTGGCGGACAGCCTAACCTACCAGCCTTGCCAGTGACCTCCGGCCGGGCCGCGCTACCGAGTCGCCCTACTGGGTCGCCTCGCCCTACCGAGTCAATGTCTCGATCCGGGTCCGGACGCCAGACATTATGGCACGAAACAACCGACGGTGCAGGCAGCCAGCCCGGCCAGCTATCCGACGCCCAATCCTGCCAACGTAGACCGGCCACCATGGCCAACACCAATGGCCCTTTGCGTCGAGATGATACAGAATAGTTCTGATCGCGGCCCCTATTTTGACCAGGCGCGGACTCAACTAAGTATCCCCATATCAACCACTCAGGAGCTCTATCGTGGCCCCAACCAACGATCAGCGCCTTTCGCCCACCTCGCCCCGGAAGAAACCTAGCGCCAAGCGAGCCAAGCCCCAGGCGAGCCAGCCTACCGAATCGACAGTGATCCAGTCGAAACGCACCAAGAAACCGTGGAAGGGCCACACGCTTCATCTGACCGAACAGCAGCGCAAGACGCTGCTCGCCCGCTTCCCGTTATTCGCTAAGCTGAAACGACAACTCGAGCAGCCCGGCGCGGGCGTGCGGGCCATTTCAGTGACCAGCAAGGAACTGCACAATATCGGCCCAATGATCGAGTCCATCGTCAGGGGATCCGATAAGCCCGAATACCGTTGCCTGGTGGACGTCGTCCAACAGATCCACCAGATTTACGAGGACGAGGTCCAACAGGTATTTGAGGTCGCCAAATCGCCCGAGGGCGCTGATGATCCGGATCGGCTGACCAGAGTGTATCAGTTCCATGTCTCGCTGTTCGACTTCGAGCCGCCGATCTGGAGGCGAATCCAGGTCCACGACTGTACGCTGGATCACTTTCACGAACACATCCAGGCAGCCATGGGCTGGGAGAACTGTCACCTGTATGAGTTCCGCATCGACAAACTGCGGTGCGGCCCCGATCTGGACTCAAGATACGAGATTGGCTGCGTTAATTCCCACACCACCAGACTCAGCGACATCGTTCCTCGCGTCAAATCCCGCAAGAAGTTCAAGCTCATGTACGTGTACGATTTCGGTGATGATTGGGTACACGAGGTGCTGCTCGAGAATACGCACCCACCTGAACCTAAAGTGAAGTACCCGCAATGTGTCGCGGGCGAGCGAGCCTGCCCGCCGGAAGATTGTGGGGGACCCTACCGGTACTGGGATCTGACCGAAGCCATCCGAAACCCCAATCACGACCAACACGAATACTGGATCGATTTTGTAGGCGCAAGCTTTAATCCGGAAAAGTTCGACGCCCGGAAGGCGACCGCAGCCATGCGCAAAGCCTACTCAAGCGACTCGTATTGACGTACCCACCCTCTTTCTGCGCCGGACACCATCACTCTGGCCGAGCGACTTCAACGACAAACATTCATGGTTGAGATGAGTCGAAAGCGGTGTGCACATGCCGCCAGACACAATCCGCCATGCGGCGATGTCCGTCCTGAGAAAGATGAATGGTATCCAGCGTGGAATCGCTGCCGGCCAACACCGAGAGAAACTCGTGCTTCGGAATCAGCACCACTTGATGCTTGGCCGCCACAGTCCGCTGCGCCCGACCGTACGCGTGGCTCAAGGGGGGCAAGGGAAGCTCAAACATGACCAGCTGGCGATTCGGAGCCGCCAGGTGAGCCAGCAGGGCGTCAAGATCCTCGGCAAACTTGTCAGCTGTTGTCGAACCGAGCAGGTCGTTCCCTCCAATCTCGACGACGACGATCTGCGCATCAATCGGACGGCCCTGGATCCTTCGCAAGGCCGAGCTGGCCGTCTCGCCGACGTGCGACAGGTCCTGGACCTGCAGATCCTGCTCGCGACTCAGTATCGCCGGCCACCTCTCCGCCGTGTCACCATCGCCCATACCAGCCGTCACCGAATCTCCAACCACCGCCAGACTTCGGCTCGGGACCGGACGCAATTGCCTTGTAAAGTGATAAGGCAGCTCAATCAGTCCAGCCAGGCTCCACGCTGCAGCCATGGCAATCGCCCAGCGCCGCACATTCTTCCCTCGCGCGAACGATACGGCCCAACCAACTGTGACCACGGTTCCGCCAGCGATCAACCAATAAGGACTGGGCGTCGACGAGACGATCACCGCGATCAATCCAATCAGACACGACAGACCGGCAAACCGGCGCAAAACTGGCCGAGCCTGGATCGAGCAGAGCGCAGCGGCGACCAGCAACACCACTCCCGTGAAGAACGAATGGCCACTGGCGATGTGATAGACCAACCAGTTCATGCCTCGCGCTCACTTCCCGACACCAACGCCGTTGTCAATCGGAACTCGCCGGTCGACTTTCGACCAACTCCTGCAACACGGCTCGATCTGCCGCGTTACGGCCGGGATCAAACCCCAGCGAGTCTTCTTCGGCAATCAACGCCTGACGACGAGCTTCAATCCGATCCCGTTCTTCTGCAGATAGTGCCAACACGTAGACTGCCACGCCGCTGACCCGATCGCGAATCTCGATCGTGCCGCCCGCCAAGGTGTAGTCTACTTGGGTCAAGCCTTCGGCATCCACTCGAAAAACGTCGGCGGGATTCCGAACGTAAGCGGGCAACGGGAATCGAAACGAACCATCTCGCGGCGGACCGAACTTGAATACCTTCTCCTCAGGGTCGGGCCGGTAGGCCAGATCGAGCGCAAACAACAGCGCGCCGCGCGGCCCGGCCACGACGTCCAGGTCCCAATCGGGCCGGCCGTCGCGCATGATCCGCTCGTGGCTGGTGGCGTCGCCCTCAAGAAAGTAATCCTCCAGCATCCGGACCTCGCGCCCCACACGCGTCATCGGCTCCAGCAGATCAGGAAACTTCAGCAGGGACGGCAAACTCAAGTTAAACCAGTAGATCGACGTGATCCGGCTGGCCAAGGCATGGTAAGCCTGCTGCCGCAGTTCATCGGGTGTCGGTGAACTACGCTGGCGGCCACCATAGCCTCCCCAGTCGTGATGGGGTCCCTGGGACCAGTAAGCCGTCGGGCGTGGTCGATTCAGTTCCCGCAACGACCGTGACATCTCGCCGATCGTCTCCAGCGGCGCTCCCCAGCGAATCCGCTGACCGTCCCAACGGTCGTACTGATACCACGAGTCGGGTGACGGCGCTGTCACACGATAAGCATCATAGTGAGGATAGTCCGAGATCCCCGCATAGAATCGCCATACGCGTTCTTCGCTGTGAGTCACACTCGTCGGGAGCCGTGTCGGGGCGTAGCTCGACAAGGCCTTCCAACACTCCTGAGGCGGCACTGGCCGGCCACCTCCATACTGCGGTTCGCCCAGAAACTCGACGGCATGGATTCGAGGCAAAAGAGCGTCCGAATCGTAATGCGAGATGGGTTCGCACCGGCCGAAGTACTTCAGCGGATACCGAGTGTAGAGTCCGTCGGGGCCGGTCTGGTCGGTGTAGCCCGGCAGGTCCGTGATGTGAGCCGTGTTCACGTGCAACCGGCGCAGGGTCTTGAGGAACGCTTCGGACTCCAGCGGCTGTTGGCGGAGTCCGTTCGTTTCGTGGACCCATCCGCCGCTGATGTCGAACGACTCGCGTTTGATGCGCTGGTGAGCCCAAACGGTCACTGCTTGGCCGGCCGAATCGACCAGGCGCACCTCCAGCACGGCGTAGGTCAGCGGCAACGGCCCAGTCGCCACTCGGGCCCCACCACGATCGTTAGCGGGAATCATCCCGTCGGCGGGGAATCGCTCCAGCCCGCTGTCGATCCACGGCTGAGGCAGCAAGGCACGCCATGACGCATTGCTTGCGGGTAACCACAGTCGGCAAGCTTCCAGCTTCAACGGCCCGGACGTTCTGTTGACGACGTGAAAGAAGAGCGTGTCGGGCTGAACGTTCTGGGCACTCCCCGTGAACGTCACCGCCGACAACCAGACAGACGGGTTGTCGATTGAGATCGTGTGGCGGTCTGCCTGGCTGGCTCCAGGGAACGCGATGGCCAAATCGGCCTGCGTGCCAGCGCCCCAGGCGGCTCGTTTGCCATTCCAACTCCAAATCGTCATCGCGCCCGGCGGCAGCCGCAGCGGCTCGCCACCCCAAGCCGACGGCAGATCGTGCCACGCCCACTGGTCGTCCTGCAACAGTTCCTCGGGCGTGCGGCCCCGCAGACGGATTTCGGTATTAGCTGGAATCGTCACCTCGTTCGGTGACGCGTTGCGCAGAAAAACCTCCGCTCTGGCTCCCAGGCTGAAGTCTGCCTGGCGACGGTACTTCATCTCGGTCGACTGCACATGCGGCACGACGTGGACTCCGTCGACTGAGAGTTCAGCGGCGGGCGTGGTTATGGTGAAGAGGAATAAAACCTGGATCGCGAGGGCGGAGAGCTTCAGGCAATCGTTCATGGGGGCGATGTAGCTGTCGCACGTGGAAAGGGCGGATTTCAGTCCAGCATAGCCCAAACCGATGAGAGATTCCACGCGGCGCCCACCCCTTTGAGGGTACCCCAAAACCGGTGAGAGTACCGGCGCGGCACGTCGAGCAAGGGGAGAATCCGTATTCCGCAGAATGCGGTGACAAGAGTGACACGATACCTGGAGGTGAGTCACCGGGCGGCTCAATCGCCGCGCGGTGAGCACTCACTTCCGGGTCATATCTCACTACAGGATCGACAGAGATCCAAACACGTCATCCGTAAGATCCTTCGCCGAGGCCTTGTTGCCTCGAATGGGCGATAACGAATCGACGTTGAACGTGCCGCCGACACTGTTATAGATGCCGCCGCCCTGGCCCGAACCTTGAGTGACTCCCGCGCCGCCCGTGGCACGGTTGGCGTTGACGTTGGTTCGAAGGAGGGAAACAGTCGGAACAGCTGCGCCGACGGCTGCTCCGTTATAGATGCCTCCTCCACGTGCAACGCCACCGCCGCCGTTCTGTCCGCCAGCCCCACCGATGGCGCGGTTATTCACCACGTGGCTGCCGGCGACGGAAACTGATCCCGCGGTTCCAGACAGCACGTCATTGTAGATGGCACCTCCCAGAGCATTGCCACCATTGCCGCCGGTGCCTCCTTGCCCACCGTGTGCCTCGTTGCCGTTGAACAGACTGTCCACGATGTCCAGCTTTCCGGCGCCGAAGGCCATCACGGCACCACCGCGACCGTCACCACCATTCTTCCCCGCGCCGCCTGTGCCACCGACCGCCAGATTGTCGAGGAAACGACTGTGGGAGATCGTGGCCTGGTAGGCAAACCCTAATCTCGGCAGATAAATGGCGCCGCCGCGTCCAATACCGCCGTTGCCGGTCGAACTGTCTCCACCGCGAGCTTCATTGCCAACGAATCGGCTCTGGTCGACGATCAGGGAACCGCCGCCGCTTCGGATAGCACCGCCGCTCCCATTGGAGCCTGCAAACAAGTCCCCGATCGCTCGATTGTCAATGAACGAGCTATGTTCGATGGTCAGTTTAGCTGAAGTGCCGGAGCTCAAGCCAACTGGCGCACTCTCAATCGCTCCGCCAGCAAACAGCGCTTCGTTGTCAACGAACGTTGTGTCGGAGATGAACATCTGGCTTCCGTCGGAATTGTAGATTGCTCCACCCGCATCGGTGGTTCGATTGCCCGTGAATAGACTGTGATGGATCTCCGCTGTCGAGTTCGCATCGTTGAAGATCGCCCCACCACCGTGGAACTGGAAGCTGGTGCCAACGGCGGCCGTCGCCAAGTTACCGCTGAAGGTCGTGTGTGTGGCCGTCAGATGGGCGTTCCCACGGTTGAAGATCCCTCCGCCATACGATTGTGCGGGCTTGCCAGGCTGCCCGATGAAGCTAGCCTGAGTGTCCGAAACATTATTGGCCACTGTGACATACGAAAGTGTCAGATTGCCACCAAGGTTCAGAATGCCGCCACCACCGGTGGTGGTACCGAACGCCCCGCCGTCGACCACGTCCGTGGCAAAGCCATCGGCGATCGTCAGATGGTTCAACTCCACATCCGTCGTCGATCCGTCAACACGGAACACTCGAGTGGCATCGTTCCCGCTGATCGTCAACTGCTGTTGTCCCGGACCGTTGATCGCCAAGTCATTCGTGATATGCAACTGACTCTGCAGGGTGATCGTGCCTTGCAGGCCGGGGCTGAAGTTGATGACGTCCGAGTCCGGATTGGCATTGGCCTGTTCGATCGCGGCGCGCAGGGAGCCTGAGCCCGCATCGTCCAGATTCGTGACGCTGAATGCGGCCAGCACCCGGCGATCTTCGAGATTCTCCAGCCGGAATCGACGCCCCCGCTGACGCCGCTGATGATTTGCTCCACGAGCGGAAACAGTTGCTTTTTTCGAGCTCCAAATGAACATTCGATTCGCCTTTCGACAATGAGACAATAATTCGGTTGGCGCTTTTCGCCGCAGTCAGTGCGACGAAATCGGGGAAAGGTCTCAGCAAAATTCCGGGGCTGAGGAATTTTCTGCCAAGAGCACCCGTACCACTCGGACTCCGCTGGAGGTTGAGTTCGGGTCGGGCAGATTCAGGGGACAGACGTCCGTGCGTCTGGGCCGGCATGCTCCTTCGCCTCGGCCTCGGCGATTTCGTCCCAGGACGGCGCGTGCCACACCTCAATGGGGGAACCGACCAGGATCGCGTTCCCATCGGCCGTCCAGCGCACCGTCATATGTAAGGTCGCAGCACTGGCCAATGTCAACAGTTCTTGACGCGTCTGGGAATCCCATAGATTGATCGCCTCACGCCCGACCGAAGCCGACGTCAGACGCTGCCCATCCGGGGAAAACGCGACCCCGAAGGCGTTCAGCTGGCCCCGCACTTCATCGACCACGGTCGCGGTGATCGGGTCGAAGAACCTGACCCGACCATCATGCGTGGAACCCGCGACCAGCAGCCCATCCGGAGTTACCGACAACGAGCGAGGCAGGAAACTGCCCGAGACCCGTCGCGGAGCCTGTTCGGGATGACGCAGGTCGTAGAAGACGAACTCGTGGTCGTGCTGGGCGCGAATGGCAGCGACCAGCACTTGCCCGCCCGCGGCGAACACCGCGTCGGCCACATCCCCTGCTACCGATGCCACGACCTTGCCAGTCGCCACTTCCCAGACTCGCAGTCTCCACTCACCCTCACACCTGCCCGCCAGGTAGCTTCCGTCCGAGCTGAACCCGAACGGAGCAAAAATGATCGCGTCGCTCTTCAGCTCAATTCGACTCCCCGGAGTACTCAGATCGACGACCCACATCGACTCCTCTGCGGAGGCTTCGGTCCACGCCAGCAGCTGTCGACCAGCGTTAAAGGCCACACCACCAGGTCGCCGGTTCGAATTGAGCTCGATGGTTTGACGCTGAGTGAGGACGAGGCCGTTCAGTTCACTGAGAATAAGCTCGTTCCCTCCGCTCCAATAACAAAGCCGGTCAGGAGCCAACCAGTCGAGCACGTCGGCACTCGAGCGAATACCCTCCAGGGGTCGCGGCGGCGAAGTACTTTGAAGATCCAACAGGGAAGGCGCACTGTCGGGGTAAAGCAACAGCAGTCGGGAGTTGTCGACGGGAAGAACCTGGCCCCAGTCGAGATCCGGCAGGATCCGATGTCCGTCCGATATATCATCCGCCTGCGAGCGCCACACGATCAAACTCCCGTCCTTACCTGCGGTCGCCACCAACTGCCCCGACTCGGAAATCGACATGGCGTGAATCTCGTCCGCATGGCCGCGCAACGGCGTGGGATCGATCCAGGTGTCGGTGTTCCACCGTAGAATTGACGAATCGGCACTCGCGGAGATCAAGCGCCGTCCATCCGCGGAAAACTTCAGTTCGGAAACCCAGGCCGTATGTCCCTCAAGACGAGTGACCAGTTGACCGGTGGCAGCGTCCCAGATGCGGATGACTGGATCGCCAAATCCACTGCCGGAGGCCAGGAGCCGACCGTCCGGAGACAAAACCAGCGCGGTGATCCCAAGATCACGGATGGGCGGGATTTCCCAGACTTCCTTGCCTGTGGCCAGATCCAAGCACTGAATGGTGCAGCGATTGTTGAAATGGTCGTTGCGCGACAGAAAGAGCCGACGATTGTCGGGGGATAGACGAGCCACGCCGAACCACACGCCAGGGTTGCTAGGCAACGCGTCATGGTGGCCGATGACGGCGGCCGCGGTGACGTCAACGATCCAGACACTGTCCAAGTTTGCGCCCCGGCCATAGACCAGTAACCGAGTGCCGTCTGACGAGAACGTCAGTTCGGAGATCCAAAACAATTCGCCATCTGGCAGTTGAAACACGATCGATTCACGGCCGGAGTCGAGATCATATCGGGTCACGACACCACGACTCGACGTCGCCACCAGCACGTTGCCAACCGGGGAAAAAGCGACCTGCCCGATCTGATCGGAATTCCGTGGCGTCAGCTCCCGAATTCGCTGCCGCGCCTCGACGTCCCACAAGTCCACCTGGCCGTCTCGCCAGCCAACCGCCAGACTGGTCCCATCCGGAGATAGACTGACACTCGATCCGGGTGACGGCCGCATGGTGAGCGTGACACGATCGTTGCCACGGGTTAATTGCCAAAGATAACGCCATTCCCAGCCACGCAGATCCTCCTCGCCAGCTTGAGGTCGATGACGGTCCAACAACCTGCGGGCTTTTTCCAGGTGATTCAGCTGAAGTGCCTGCTGGACGAGATTCATGTCCGAGCAATAGAGCAAGCGTCGAGCCCGCTGTTCGTTGGCGACGGCCCGACTCGCCTGCTCGTCGGCGCGACGATGCTCAGTTTCAGCGGTCGTCTGTGCATCTCGTGCTAACAGACGCTGCGCACGTTCTTCCTGGCGGGCTTTTGTCGCTACCAAGGTCTGCCAGATGCTGACAGCCAATCCCACCGACACGGCCAGGGCTACCGCGGCGAGCGTCGTGGCGAGCAACCGGTTGCGTTGCCATGCCTTCTTCAACTGGTAAGCGCGGCTCGGTCGCCGTGCGCTCACCGGCTCGTTCGACAAGTAACGCTGAATGTCCATCGACAACCCGTTAGCTGTCTCATAGCGCCGCGCTCGGTCCTTTTCCAGACATTTCATCACGATCCAGTCCAGGTCTCCTCGCAACAGGTGGGTGAGCCTGGTCGCGTCGGTCTGACGTCGCTGAGCCGTGGCGGTTCGATCGACCGCGGCCAGGGTGGCGAGCTTGGTCGATGGCTTGGTCGGCTCCTGCTCACGGATCGTCCGCCGCAGAGCGTCGATACCATCCTGCAGCATCTCCTTCGCGTCGAAAGGTGTCCGACCGACCAGCAACTCGTACAGCAGCACACCCAAACTATAAATGTCGGCGCGAGTGTCCACGTCCAGCCCGCTCAGCTCGGCCTGCTCGGGACTGATGTACGCTGGAGTACCGATAAACTGCGAAAACTGGGTGAAGAGCGTCTTGTCGGTCAACTCCTGCTGCATCGCCTTGGCGATCCCGAAGTCGATCACCTTGGGGACCGGAACGCCATCGTGCAGAGTGATGAGAATATTGGAAGGCTTGAGATCTCGATGGATGATCCCCTTCTGGTGTGCGTGCTGCACAGCGTGGCAAATCTGCATGAACAACCGCAGGCGCTCGTTCGTCGACAGTCGGTTCTGATCGCAATAGTCGGTGATTTTGCTCCCCCGCACCAGCTCCATCACGAAGTAGGGCCGGCCAGCCTCACTGCTGCCGGCGTCATAGATCCGGGCAATGTTGGGGTGGTCCATCAGCGCCAATGCCTGGCGCTCGGCCTCGAAACGGGCGACGACCTGCCGGCTGTCCATCCCCGGCTTGATGATCTTCAACGCCACGCGCCGCTTGATCGGCGTCCGCTGCTCTGCCATCCAGACGTCCCCGAAGCCTCCTTCGCCGATTTTTTCCAGCAGCTTGTAACCGGCAATCGTCGGGGATGGAGCCTCACTGCCGATTGCCGAGGGAAACGTCGCAGCCGGCGGATCGGGAACCACCAGCCCGCTCAGGAACCCGCCCTGGCGGAAATGGACGTCCAGCATGCCGTCTAGCCGAGCGCGCAGCGTGACATTGCCCCGGCAAACCACATCCAGGAATGCGGCTCGCTCGGCTACCGTCGGCTTCTGTATGGCCAAGTCGAAGAGAATCTCTTCGAGGCTTTCGCTGCTGTCATCCATTGGCTGGCGCACCGTCCCCCATGTCCGTTGCCAGTATCATCTCTCAGTGCGACGTGAGCCTGCCGAAAGTGTCAACTATCGGGAAGATTCTTTTTCATCTCCAAATGCAGCCACGATCGAGCGAATGCGCAATGTCGTTTCACAGTCGCGAGGGAGATCCCTAAGGCTTGGGCGATTTCCGAGTACTGCATGCCGGTGAAGTAGTGGAGCTTGACAATTTCCGCCTTCTGGGGCGATTCCCGGGCCAGCGCCTCCAGGGCCTCGTTCATGGCGAGAACCGCTTCGTCACTGTCCTCCGCCGCCAGATGGATGTCGTCCAGATTCAGTCGCTGCCACTCTCCTCCGTGCCGGACCCGGGCCTTTCGCCGAGCTCGCTCGACCAGGATCCGCCGCATGGCCTCGGCCGCCGCCCCGAAAAAGTGCCCTCGGCTGTTCCACACCGCCCCGGACTCAGCCCCCACCAGCCGCAACCAGGCCTCGTGCACCAGTGCCGTCGGTTGCAGCGTCTGGCCTGAGTTCTCCTGGGCCAGCTTCGAGGCTGCGAGCTTTCGCAGTTCGTCGTAGACCACCTCCAGCAGCTGCTCGGCAGCCAATGGATCGCGCTGCTCCACTTGCGACAGGATTTGCGTGATATCGGACATGAAGTCGATCCTACGGCCCCCAAGTGCCGAAAGCCAGCTCACGGACCCGTAGATCTTATTTCAGCCAGGCGCGCGGAGCAACTTGCGCCACCGGAGGCCGTTATCCCGTCCGTCAGCCCTGGCGTCGCGACTCCAACAACCACGCCCGCTCCACCGCCGGGCAGTTTCCCTTCAAGCCGCCAGCGATTTCCTCACAGCTCAGCTGCCGGAGGTCGTAATCCGCCTCGTAGAGAGCGCGAACCTCGTCAGCGGGGATCGAAAACGGCGGGCCGCTGATCCGACTTGCGTCGTATTCGATAGCGATCAGCAGTTGCGGCGGTCGACGAGCAATCTCCATCAGATGCCGCACGTACCGCTGACGCAGTCCGTCTGGCAACGCCACCAGGGCCGCCCGATCGTAGATCGCGTCGACCGGCCCCAACAGCTCAGCCGAGAGCTCAAAGACGTCCCCCTCAAAGATATCAATTCCCTCGGCCTGGTGATGCCGTAACCTTTCACGCTGAACGGTCACCGGCGAAAAGCCCAAATCGGCAATCAGTTGCTCCACAGCGATGCCGCTCAGCTCCGCCCCCGCCACTCGGTAGCCGCCGGCCAGCAGCCAGTGGATATCGAGCGACTTGCCGCACAGGGGCACGAACAGGCGACTGCCGGCGGGCAGCTGCAATGCATCGAAATTCTCCACCAATAGCCGATTGGCCTGACTCCCGTGGAACGCGATCTCGTTGCGCTCCCACTTCTCCTTCCAGAAACTGTGTTCCATGGCATGGGCCTTCAAGTGCGGCAACCGCGACAAATGAGATGCTGCCAACTGGCGCGTCTCCCCTGCCCCGATTGTAAGCATCTGAACGGCCGGGGCCAATTGTCAGCACGTTTTGCCGCGAGGCAGATCAACGCCCGCCTGGGACCTTCTCGATCAACTACCCCACCGAGACGGTGGTCGCCGAGCCGTCTCGGGCCACGTTCACCGGAATCTCCAGGAACCTTCGCACGACCTCGATGTGAGTCGTTGCGTGGCGGCTGAGCTGCACCGTCCGGAAGCAGCTCTTCGATCCGTACCGCCAAGCGGCAATGCTCAGTGGCAAGATCAGCTGATCGGCCAGATACCTTCCGACGGGGACGCCCGCCGCAAGATACTCGCGCACCTGATCGACGGCCTCCTCGGCGACATGCTCCGCTCGAGTACCATGCCGACCGAAGCCCGTGAAGACCTCGCTCACGCGCTCACTCTGCACCTCAATCATCACAATGTTGCCAGGCCCCACTGAATCGCGAGCTTCATCGATATGAAAGCATTCGGGAGGCCAGTTCAGCTTGCGAGCGACAGTGTCGATTTCTCGCTGGGCGATCGATCGGGGCAACTTGGCGACCACCGCCGTCACCGACCGGCGCTGGATCTCCCCGCGGTCGGTCAGCTGCAGTCCAGCCAGCTCGCCCTGCGCCGGCTCGATGCCGACCGTGAACCTACCGCCGCCGGCCGGATAGAAACCATGTCGCTCCAGCGAGGCCGACACGCCCACGCCCATACGGCGCAGCAGCGGAAAATAAGCCTTGGCGAGAAAATCATAGGGCGGAGACCACTGGTTGTGCGTCCCCCCCTCGACCGCGATTTCAGACGCACCATCGGCCAGCATCAGCGCCGGCAAAACCGTCTGCAAGACCAGCGTGCCGCTCCCGGCCGTCCCAACCGCAAACGTATAGCGTCCAGCATGAATGGTAGTCGGCGAGAACGTCAGCGATTGCGAAGCGACCTGGTCACCAGTCACCACAGCGCGACCCACTTCGACAGCCGCTCGAACGGCCGTCAAATGCTGCCGCATCAAGCCGGGCTTGTCACGTCCCGCGCGGACATTTGTCAAACGCACCGGCTGGCCCGTGACCAACGACAAGGTGAGCGACGAGCGGAGAATCTGCCCGCCCCCCTCGCCCTGCGACCCGTCGATTTCAATCAGCCCCGCGGCCATCGGAATCCCCTTCAATCCTCCTGACACCAACGACGGAACCGTGACCTATGCCGGTCGATCGGGCTGGTTCAGTCATCGGCCTTGTCCCCGTCCTTGATCACAAATCTCGCCTTGAGTCTGGCTACTTCGCTGGCCAGACCGGCCGACTTCACTGACCGCAGGACTTCATCAAAGTTCTTGTACGCCGCCGGCGCCTCGTCAATCGGATACTGCCGGCAGTTCGACAGGATGTCCGCATCGTCAAACGACTGATCCACCTGCTTCTGATCCAGCTCTCGCTTGGCCGCCTTGCGACCCAACTGACGCCCCGCGCCATGATTGACGCTGTAACAGCTCAACTCAGCCCCTGCATCAGCCACCATCACCGCCGAGCCGGCTTGAGGGTTGCCCGGGAGCAGGATCGGATGCCCTGTATCGGCAAACGGTGTTCCCTTCAAAGCATGATGCCCCGCTGGGAAGGCTCGCGTCGCACCTTTGCGGTGGACCCAGGCCACTTGATTGTTCACTATCTCCTTTCGAGCGATGTTGTGGCTGATGAAATAGACCAGCTGACCTGTCGTCCCCGGGATGATCTCCTGGAACGCTTCCAGCACCAGGGCATTGATCAACAAGTGATTCACTGTGGCGAAGTTGGCCCCAAGAGCCATATCGTCCAGGTACGCGTCGGCCTCGGCGGTGCCGAGCGGCGCGTAAACCAGCTCGCGGTCCTGACCCGGCAACGGGATGTTCCACTGGTCGAACTTCGTCTGCAGCGTCCTGAACTGACCAGTCGCCAGCTGATGACCAATACCGCGCGACCCGCAGTGGGACAGGAAGGCCACACCGCCGTCGATCAGCCCAAACGTAGCCGCGACCCGCTGCGAACGATCGTCGGACCCTACCTCCACGACTTCGCATTCCCCGAAATGATTCCCGCCGCCGTACGATCCCAGCTGGGTCATCTTGCCGTCGAAATTTTGAATTCGCGGTAACAGCTGATCGAGGCGCAGCGCCAGCGACGCGGGCGTATCGTCGTGGCCGACATGGACCGAGTCCTCGCAGCGATCGGCCCACTCCGGAGGAATCCCCAGCGCCTCACACACTCCCCGCGAAGCTCCCTCGACCAGCACTCGCTTGCCCAGCGCCTCGTCGACGCGCCGCGACTTGGGGGCGTGGCGCTGCCCTCGTCCAGCTCCGGTTGGCGTCCGTTCGCAGATAGCGTTGATCAGTGCCCGCCGAGTTCGTTTGTCGGCCACAGCGTCCGCTGGCAGGCTGGTCTGCAATAAGCTCATCGAGCACTTGATGTCAACGCCAACTGGACCCGGATAAACGTGCGTCGGCGAGACCATCACGCAACCGACCGGCGCTCCGTATCCACAGTGCGCGTCAGGGTTCAGCACGAGGTCAGTAACACCGGGCGCCAGACGCGAATTGACGGCCTGCTGCAGACACAATTGGTCAAACGTAGCGCGGATTGATTCCGTACCAATCACGGTAATCGGCTTCTGCCGCCCTCCAGCCGGAAGAATGGCCGTCGCCTCACCGTTGGGAATGATCGCGTGTTTGGCAGCCGCTGCCTGGGACATGATTCTCTCAGCTTTCTGGCTTACTTGCCTGCTTACTTGCCTGCAAAATTGTGGAAAAAGGCCAACGACAAGGATCGATGAAACATTACGTGCTCTAACCAGGCTGAGCTACGGCCCCAGTCTATCAGCAAGCCGCTCAGGCGGCCTACTGGGACTCCCCTGCGACAACTGATCACGGCTATCATGACCGCGAGTGATGGCCGCAGTGGGGTGAGTGGAGCCGGTGGGATTTGAACCCACGACCACGGGTGCTAAAAACCATGTAGTTCCATCAGCATTCGTTGGTTTCTCCGAAATAGTTCACCAGCGCCGCTCGTTCGGGAGAGGCGGGCCCGCTGATCTTGGCCGCCTCTCCCGCGACGTCATTTACAGTCGCACGGTCTCAATCTGCCGGACCCAGTGATCGACCGTATGTCGACCTGCCGCCACATCAGCCAACAGCTCGAATACCTGGTCACTGAACCCGCCGATATTCACCACGTCCTCACGTTCACGCATTTGCGTCGTCCCGGCTGGCTGCAGGTCGATGCAGACCATCCGAGCCCCGGGATTACGGGACTTGAAACCAGACCATTCTCGGAAGGTCCTGGTTCGGCTCCCTCCGAAACGTCCATAATGCGGCGAATCGATCCACGATTCGTTGTCCGAAACGAACACGACCAAGTCGCCCTTCGCTCCTCGCCGGTTGAGCTCCCGCAAGGGGGCACTGCAATTCGTACCACCTGCCGGGACCGCGGCAATTCGCTGAGCATTGGTCATCACGGTGTCGCGAGGATTAAGCCGAATGTTGACGACCTCCTCATTGAACGGCAGGACCTCGGCATCCGGATTCCGACGCAACAACGTCGCGGCGAACAGCGCGGCGACGTCGAGGCAACGCACGACCGTCGTCGCGCCCGCTCGATGTCCGGTCACTGGCGAATGCATCGATCCCGACACGTCAGGGCAGATGTACACCTTCCCCATGACTCGAGGAGCGTTCTTGATGGCCAGCTCCATCGCAACCTGCAGCGAATATCGCACTGCGCGCGGGATCGCCCGGTCTGCGTTGGCATGAGCGACCATCAGCTGGTAGGGCAACACACGAGCCCGCTCAATCAGCCACGGATTGCTGATCCGGTTCGCGATCAACTCCACCATCTTGGCATCATCCAATACGCCGTGACGCTGAAACGTGTTAAGGTTCATCCGCGTGGTCTGCCACGAAGCATTCCGCGCGATCTGGACCCAGTCGTTCTTTGTCAGCGGAAGCGAGGTCAACATCTGAAACGGCACGTCGGGAACGGGGACCTTCACCACACGGTCCGCGTTACGCTTGAAGTCTTCATACTGACGCACCAGCTCCGGCAAGACCTCACGGTTGTGCTCACGACCGACCAGGTACCCGTACAACGCCTCACGCGACGGACTGGCCGGCTTGGGATGCACCATCCGCACCACGTCCGAGAGCGACGGGTCGGCACCGACCGACGCCACGAACAACTGCTCATCCGTGCGAGCCTCCAGCCACTGCAGGACCAGTCGCTTTGGCATCGTCCCCAGGCTCCGGCGCCCCACCACGCCCGACCGCACGATCTGTACGAAGTTGCGCAGCATCTTCGGCGAGTCGATCACACGGTCAAAGACGGTCGCCAGGAGCCCCGGCGCACGAACCGACAGGATGGCGGCCAGCAGGGCCGGCATGTCCTTCATATGGCCCGACTGACGAGCGTAAATGGCCACGCGAGCCAGGTACTCGGGCTCAACTCGCTGAGCATACTGCAGGACGGCGTCGAGCTGCTGCTCAGCGGTCACGTAAAACGTCGTCCCCAAGCAGCCGGTCGCAGCCAGCTGAGCCAGCGCCTGCCGGTCGGTCCGCTGGTAGGCGATCCCGCCCGCTTCGTTCCGGGTATCAGCCTCATCGGACAGTCGCCCGAACAGGGAGCGGAATAAAGTCTTGTTCGCCATGGTCGTCTCCTCGTTGCTGGTCCCCCGGGCCGGCTACCAGGCCCAGGTTGCCTGTCACCTAAAGCACGAGGCGTGCCAGAACTCGATCTGCCCCATCAACTCAACTCGCAAGCCACTACTAATAAACGACTTAAGAAAATCCACGCCTTCCTGTCAGTCCACTCATCCACCCCGCCGACTCGCTAGGAAGATATACTAATAGATAAGATTTGATTTCTGGATATCTGCCTGTGAGTGGTGTCGGATGAAACGAGTGGTTTTCGGGTTGCTCGGGGCAAGGCTCGATTCGGGGCGAGGCGACGATCGCTGGACGCGGTGGCGGCCGACGGTGGCCGTCTGCCAGCACGAGGACTTCTTGATTGACCGGTTCGAGCTGTTGTATGAGCCGAAGCTGGGTGCCTTGGCCCGCACGACGGCGGAGGACATCAGCAGCGTCTCGCCGGAGACGCATGTCCGGCTGCATGAGCTGGCGTTTCGGGACGCCTGGGACCTGGAGGAGGTGTACGGCACGCTGCACGGTTTTTTCGGCGATTATCCGTTCCGGCCCGACGAAGAGCAGTACGTGGTGAACATCACCACCGGGAGTCACGTCCAGCAGATCTGTCTATTCCTGCTGGCCGAATCGAGACACGTCCCTGCTCAGCTGCTGCAGGCCTCGCCTCCGAAACGGAACCAGCCGGGGGCCGGGACGATCCGGATGATCGACCTCGATCTTTCAAAGTACGATCAACTGGCCGCACGGTTTGCGCTCGAGCAGCAACAGGGCGTTTCGTTCCTGAAGTCCGGGATCGAAACAAAGAACCCCGCCTTCAATCAGCTCATCGAACGGATCGAGCGGGTGGCAGCCAACAGCAAGTCGCCCTTGTTGATCACTGGTCCGACGGGAGCGGGGAAGAGCCAGTTGGCGCGACGCATTTACGAGCTCAAGCAGCAGCGGCGGCAGCTGGACGGCCCCTTTGTGGAGGTCAACTGCGCGACGCTGCGCGGCGACCAGTCGATGTCAGCGCTTTTCGGGCACGCCAAGGGTGCCTTCACCGGAGCGACCGCTTCGCGCGAGGGCCTGCTGCGATCGGCCGATCAGGGGATGCTGTTCCTGGACGAGATCGGCGAACTGGGCGTTGATGAGCAGGCAATGTTGCTGCGAGCGATCGAAGAGAAGCGGTTCTATCCGGTGGGGGCTGACAAGGAGCAACAGAGCGACTTTCAGCTGATAGCCGGCACCAACCGTGATTTGCTGGCCGACGTGCGGTCGGGTCGATTTCGAGAAGACCTACTGGCTCGGGTGAACCTGTGGACCTTCCGACTCCCAGGCTTGGCCGATCGGCGCGAGGATATCGCTCCGAACCTTGAATACGAGCTTTTACAGGTGGCGACTCGGACGGGTTCGATTGTGCGGATGAACAAGGAGGCGCGCGAGCGATTTCTGAGCTTCGCCTGTTCGAGCGAAGCGACCTGGCGTGCGAATTTCCGGGACCTCAACGCAGCCGTGACTCGCATGGCGACGCTGGCCGCTGGAGGACGCATCTCGATAGATTTGGTCGACGAAGAGGTGGCTCGTCTCCGCCAGCTGTGGTCTGTCCACCGCGACGACCGATCGCTTGACGACGACGTCCTGGAAGGAGTTGTTGACGCTTCCCAGCTGGATCGTTTCGATCAGGCCGGTCTGGCCGAAGTCGTCCGCGTCTGCCGCGATTCTCGATCGCAATCCGACGCTGGCCGAGCCCTGTTCGCTGTCTCCCGAACCAAAAAGGCCATCCCCAACGACGCCGACCGGCTGCGCAAGTACCTCGCACGGTTCGGCCTGTCCTGGAACGACATCCAATAGCGCACCCTTCCCTTGTGGTGCGGGCGTCTCGCCTGCCTCCCTTGTGGTGCGGGCGTCTCGCCTGCCTCCCTTGTGGTGCGGGCGTCTCGCCTGCCTCCGTTGTGGTGCGGGCGTCTCGCCTGCCTCCCTTGTGGTGCGGGCGTCTCGCCTGCCTCCGCGTCCTCTCTGCGTCTCTGCGGTGAAAACTCCCGCGCCCTCCTGCGCCCTCTGCGTCAAAAATCTTTAGGAAAAAATGAACCGCGGCAAAAGCTCTAGCTCACTCAGACCGGGGCCCCGGCCAGGCAAGCTGGCCGGCGGCCAATCTCTGCTTCGTTACAACTCTACAGCAAAACCTCCTGCCTGCCTCCCTTGTGGTGCGGGCGTCTCGCCTGCCTCCACTTCTTCTCTGCGTCGCTGCGGTGAAAACTCCCGCGCCCTCCTGCGCCCTCTGCGTTAAAAATCTTCAGGAAAAAATGAACCGCGGCAAAAGCTTTAGCTCACTCAGACCGGGGCCCCGGCCAGGCAAACTGGCCGGCGGCCGGAACAACTTTGTGGTGGTGAGTTTCTAGCTCCTGCATTAACGACGTCCTCGGCGACGATGGAACCCGATGGAGTCGGTAGCGTCCCACGAGCCGAACGCCGCGTCGACTGCGTGAGACCCGGACGCATGATGGGCCGAGTGGACCTGCGCGGCCCCGATGGCCCGGCGATCATGACGGGATACGGCGTCATCGGCGGCATCGTCTTCAGCAAACATTCCATCCGCTGCTGGCTGGAGTGGACCGGGATCGGCAATGCCCTGGGGATTCGTATCGCCCGCAGCCAAGGCAAACACACGTGAGGGCTCTTGGAGCTCCTGCCACACATTCCCCTGACATCAGCCGCTTGGCGCGTTCAGTTCACGGCCCTTCGGCAACTCAAAGACCTATTGAGCAGCCGCGGTGAACCTATCCCGTCGGGCAGTGTCTATCGAGAGAACACTTAGCAACGGAGGTGCGCCATGGGACACACGAACCACGGAAATTCTGACGAACAGCCATTTTTTCGAGACGATGAGTAAGCGTCGTCGCGGATACCCGTCCGAAACGCAGGTCAAGCGTGGAGAGCGGGTCGTCCACGGCGGCAAACTGCTGGAGGAAAAACTCGGCAGAAACGATCTCTGCCCCTGCGGTTCCGGCCATCGCTTCAAGAAATGCTGCCTCTCGAAAGGCTGCTTTTGATGGCGTGAACCGGGACCACTACTTTTAGGGAATGAATACTCCCAGCCCGTTCGGTTCCAGGAACCCAGCGGGCTTTTTTCGTTTGGTAATGCACGAGGTGAATCATGGAGGCAGTCATCTTCATCGGGCTGCAAGCGTCGGGAAAATCATCCTTCTACAAGGAACGGTTCTTTGCCACGCACGTCCGGATCAGCCTCGACCTCCTGCGAACCCGCCACCGGGAATGGCGGCTCCTCAATATGTGCCTGGAGACTCAGCAGCCCTTCGTAGTCGACAATACGAACCCAACTCGGGACGAGCGGGCCAAGTACATTGAGGTGGCGAAGTCGGCCAAGTACTCCGTGATCGGTTACTACTTCCGCTCGAAAGCCGAAGAGTGCCTCGCTCGGAATCGACAGCGACAGGAGCAGGTGCCAGATGTCGGCATCTTATCCACAGCCAAGAAGCTGGAACTACCAACGTGGGACGAAGGCTTCGACAGCCTGCAATTCGTCCGACTGACGAACGGCGGTTAGGTCGTCGAGGAGTGGAATGATGAAGTTTGATGATCTCGACAAGAGCATGCGGGTCTTCGAGACCGCCGCTGACCTCTCGGTGCTACCCGGCATATACATGGTGGCTCGACTGGACGGTCGCAGCTTCACTCGGCTGACGAAAGAGATCTGTCAGTTTGAAGCTCCGTTCGACGTTCGTTTCCGCGACCTGATGGTGGCCACCTCAAAGTCGCTGATGAGCTGCGGCTTCCGAGTGTTGTATCCGTACTCGGAAAGTGACGAGATTTCGCTGCTGCTGGATCCTGAAGAACAGCTCTTCGGCAGGAAGCTGCGGAAATACAACTCAATACTGGCCGGCGAAGCCAGCGCCCATTTCTCGCTGAATCTTGGCCGACCGGCCTGCTTTGACTGCCGGATCTCCCAATTGCCCAATTCGGAGCTGGTCGTGGATTACTTCCGCTGGCGGAATGAGGATGCTGCCCGCAATGCGTTGAGCGCCTGCTGTTACTGGACGCTGCGTAAGGACGGTCAGTCGGAACAGCAGGCCACGGAGCGACTGATCGGCCTGTCCATGAGTCAGAAGAACGAACTGTTGTTCCAGTACGGAATCAACTTCAACGACCTCCCGAACTGGCAGAAACGGGGCATCGGCCTGTATTGGCAAGAGTACGAAAAGCCTGCCGTGAATCCGATCACCAAAGCACCGATTACCGTGATTCGGCGTCAGATCCACACCGAATTCGACCTGCCGATGAAGGACGGTTACGGTCAGTTTGTGCGGTCGCTCATTTGCCCACCTCAAACCTAAGGAGTCTGACGATGGGGACCTTCCATAGTGATTTCACCAGATACCCCGGCAACACGGCTTTCCGTGCCGGAGGTACAACAACCAATGCCGGAATTGGCTGCCGAGTGATCAGCCGTGTGGCACCTTGATCTCGACGCCGTAGCGCGGTGCGGCGGCGAGCAGTTTCTCGATGTCGGCGGGGCTGGGAGGTGGTGCCATTTCTTGGTCGTCAGCCAGCGGCTGACCAACCTCGAAGAACATCTTCTCCAGGCCGGCCGGAGCTACGGAGATCAGCATGCGAGCTACCTTACTGCTTTCGTTCTTGAAACAGTGGAGGCTCCCCACCGGCATGTTCAGAAACGTGCCGGCACTGGCGACAATGCGATCCTCGCCCAGCTGGAATGTCATTTCGCCCTCCACCACCAGAAACGACTCCTCCTCGCGACTGTGGATGTGTGGAGGAGGGCCGCTACCGGGCGGCACGATCGCCTCGAACGTGCAGTACTTGCCGTCCGTGTCTTCGCCGGTGGCCAGAAAACGGTAGACGTCTCCGACGATGCCGATGCGATGGCCTTCGCCGGGCTTACGAATCGTGGCGGGGTGGTTCATGGTCATCAGGTGAACTTCCTGTATCGATTTGAGAAAACGAAGAACGACGTCGCGCAGCTACCTCGGCGGGTTGCTTCATCAAAACACATCGGCGACGAGGAGCGTTTGGTCGTCAGACGGAGCGGCTCCTTCGGTGAATCGGGAGAGCTCATCCAGGACGCGGCGCAGCGACTTGTCGGCGTCCCTGCAGCACTGACCGAGAACTGTGTCGAGCCGGTCGGTTCCGAACTGTTCACCGGAGGGGCTAAAGGCTTCGGTGATCCCGTCCGTGTAGAAGGCGATTCGGTCTCCAGGCTTGAGAATGATCGAGTGGTCCTGGTACTCGACCTCGTCCAAGAACCCGAGCGGTAAATCACGAGCTTCCTCCAGGGCCGAGACGCAGCTCTCGCCGCAACGCTGCAGCCGGGGAGGGTTGTGCCCCGCCGCCGAATAGGTCAGCTCGCGAGTCGTTTCGTCATAGATGGCGTAGAAAGCCGTGACGAAGTGCCCTGATTCCAAAGTGTAGCGTTCCGTCAGGTGTCGGTTCAAGTGATTCAGGAGCTGGCTGGGCCGAGTAGGCTCGCCGGGATACATATGAGCCAGACTATGCAGTACCGCCATGACGACGGCCGCCGGCGCTCCGTGACCGCTCACGTCCGCAATGAGTATCCCCCAGCGGTCGCGCGGCAGCTGGAAAAAGTCGTAGTAATCGCCCCCGGCGTGTCGCGAGGTTTCATAGTGAGCAGCCACGCGCATCGTCTTCATCGCCGGAATCGCCTTCGGCAACAGAGACCGTTGGATGTCAGCCACAACCTTCAGTTCGTGGTCAATCTTCCGATAAGCCTCGTCCAGTTGTTCGGCGAGCACCAGATTGTTCGCGGCCCGGCCGAACAGATTGGCCATCCAAACCCGCTCGGGCAAGTCGCTCTCCTCAAAGGCGTGCGGTTCGTTTCTGGTCGAAACGACCATATTGAGCGACGTACCTTTGTCAAAGAGAGGCAACGCAAGCAGCGATCTTGCCCCCTGGAGATAACTCGACGCCGGGTCCGACTCGGGAATGCGGACGTCGTTCAGGACCTTCGGCTGATCGCCGTAGATCAACTCGCCCAGAATGCCCCCCGTCAACAGAGGCAGCTTGTCCGGTTGCTTCCACGGATTGATCTCATCCGGCCAGTCGGTGTGCCGAGTGATCCGGAACTGCCCATCGGACAGATTGCGACGGCTAAGCGAGATTCGCTTCGCTGACGGAAACAACGCCTGCATTCTCGCGCCGTAAGTCCGGACCATCTCCTGCGGATCGGTCTGCAGGCTCAGCTCACGCATCGTCTCGACAATCTGTGCGAGCCGCACCTGCCAGTCATTGTTCAATGGGCTATTCATCAAGATTCTCGTCACCAATGCTACAGCAGATTGACTGCAGGGCTCTCACGCCGAACTGACCAACGGGGTGGCTCACTTCATGGATCCATACCTCCCTTGCCATTATGGTCTATCTGGCGACCGTCGGCTGCTTCTGCAGCGTCTTCGATTTCCTGGGCATGCGAGCTCACATCCTCGACGCCCCGCTGTATCTGTTTCACCTTGCTTTCGCGCCCGCAGCCACCCACCAGGCACAAAGTAAACAGGGCCATCGCAATCTTCCATCGGCGGGCCTTCGACGCCCGGATTTTCTCTCTTGGCACAAGCTTGTATGTCACCTTGTCTGTCATAGCTGGCCCTACAGTCCGCAACAACCCAAGTTCAGCACCCGGCCAACGGCACTGTCTTGGAACGCAACGACAACAACCTCGTCGCTCCAACTCCGTCCGATCCAGAGCACGATTAACTGGCGGGTACCTCGTGCCTCAACACCTTGAACTCAGCAACACCAGCGACTACCGAAAGCACGGATGCGAGAATCCACCACCATAGCAGGAATCTCATCTCGTCATGGAGAAAAATCTGCGGCCACCGGCTCTGTGTGGCGACGAGAATGACGGGAAACGCCGCGTTGACGACGAACGAACTCACCCAGAGCCCCACGGAACCTTCGAGGGAACGCAACTGGCGGCTGCGCCACAGCCATCCGCCCCACACTGCGAAACCGCTCAGCAAGTAACCGACGATGATCCATCCCCGGAAGCCGCGCTGGAAACTTAGGCCGATGCTCGCAATTGTCGGCACGACGAGCACTAGCCCCCAAAAAACGCCGACAATGAACAAGAAGCGAGCGATGCGTCGCGGAATGTCGCGTGGATTGTTCATTGCTATTCGAACCATCCAACGATCGCACCGGGCCCCATGCCCATTAAGTTAATGTCAATCATACCGCCTTCGACGCCTTGGCTTGGCCGATTCGCCATCCAGGTGTGGGTCTCAAATACTCACCTAGCACAACTGTAATTTCTTCCTGCTGCGGGTGTCAGTCCGATCACCGAGCGATCACAGGATGTCGCGCCGCCCGCAAGGCCGGCCGAACCGTTGGCCGCGGCAGTGACTGATCACAACACCGGCCCGTTCCCCTCCTTTAAGGATCTCCAATCGCGATAGATGCACCAACTCAATATCAGCAGGAAGGCCACGGTGATGTGCGGCCAAGCATTGAACAACTGGCCGGCTCCAGCTGCGTGGTGAGGAGGAAAGCCTGCATGTAACGGAGTCAGGATGGCCAACATGAACGCATACACTATTCGCCCGATTGGGTTCGGATCCGGGTCGCCGGGATTCAGCACCCCCAGCAAGAACCCTCCAACTGGACCAGCAGCGATCATGCTGATTACCACATACCGCGCCAGTTTGCCTGATTTCATGGTCTTTCGCCTGACTTGTTCGATCAATTCCCGGAGCAATTCCTCGCCCCGGCTTCATCACCAGCGTTCCTGCTCTGCCACATCGCCGGGCCCTACTAAGCCCTCACCATCCCGGCTGTCCGCTTGTGAGATGGGCTTGCTGTCTCTGCAATGATAGATTGTCGACGCGATCAATGCGACTGGGACCAAGACAAACAGCGCGATGGGCGTCCCGATCATCAATGCCATGTAGATGCGGTTCTCAAAGGCGATGTAGTCCTCCGGAGCATCATGGAAGTAGATCCAGGGATCACTACTGATCGCGATCAGCAATACGGTCCACGTGCTGACCAGCACGACAATTGCGATAACCGGCCAGTTCCGCGCCAAAGCTGCTTGTTGACGCCGCTTCCGCACGATGTACTCACCATACAACGTGCCCAGAATCGCCCCGGCAATCGCTCCAAGAACAGCACACGGCAGCAACACGGCGGCCGCTGACATTTTCGAATTATGCACCATTCCGGATTCCAGCGGCAAGTAAGACCACACGATTGCAGGGGCCACAAGCCCCATGAGGCCGCTGATGGCGCCCCCCGAGGCACCGAAGAGCTTGGGGTACTGCCCTGCCGTACTGACGTAAACGCCGATCGCGACAACCAGCGGGAAGAAGAGCACTAGCAACTCCATGCCGACCAACTGCGACGCAGCAAGAATCATGGCTGAAAGCAGTATGCTCGCCAGCAGTTTTCGGATTCCGAATTGACCTAAATTGCGCGGCATGAAATTCCAGGACCGCTCGTGGTCGCCAAGATACGTGCTGGTACACGGCGGATGCTCGCATGTGTCGAATTTCGTTTTGGCATCCTTTCGCCGTCCGGCATGTCATCCATTCTCCGTGACTCTATATCGCTCAACATCCCGGCCACCGGCCCGCTCGCCCGACTGGAGCACCGCCTTGGGTGGGCTAAACAGCGAAAAGGACGTGAGCCACCTAGACCATGTAACGATACATCCGAACGCCAACAATCACCACAACGACAATCAAGGGCACTCCGGTCTTGGTGTGCGTAACGTCGACGTTCGGCGGTCCGTCGC